>OZ242351.1:0-4892038 GCA_965208675.1 Candidatus Poribacteria bacterium
TGCCGCGGCTACACTTGCCGGTTTAGGTTATAATGTGAAGACTTTCTGTATACAAGATTCTCCTCGGAGAGCGCATAGTATCGCTGCTCAGGGCGGCATCAACGCGGCGAAGAACTACGCGGGTGACGGTGACAGTATCTTGCGGTTGTTTTACGATACCATCAAGGGCGGGGATTTTCGGGCGCGGGAAGCGAACGTGTATCGACTTGCACAGATAAGCGTTAACATTATCGACCAATGTGTGGCACAGGGCGTCCCATTTAATAGGGAGTATGATGGTCTGCTTGCGAACCGATCCTTTGGCGGCGCGCAAGTTGCCAGGACGTTCTATTGCCGGGGGCAAACGGGACAGCAACTGTTGCTCGGCGCATACGGCGCCTTAATGTGTCAGGTCAACGCGGGAAGGGTACAGGTTTTCCCGCGCCGCGAGATGTTAGACCTTGTGGTCATTGACGGGAAAGCCAGGGGGATTTCGGCGCGAAATCTCATTACCGGCGAAATTGAGTCCCATGCGGGCGATGCCGTGGTGCTGGCGACTGGCGGTTACGTAAATTCTTATTATCTCTCTACGAACGCCGTGAATTCCAATGCAACCGCTATTTGGCGTTGCCACAAGCGAGGCGCCTTGTTTGCCAACCCATGCTTTGTGCAGATTCACCCTACCTGCCTCCCTGTATCCGGCGATCATCAATCGAAGCTAACTGCGATGAGTGAAGGTCTTCGCAATGACGGGCGCGTATGGTTACCGAAAAAGAAGGGCGATAAACGCCGGCACGATGAAATTCCCGAATCAGAAAGAGATTACTACCTTGAACGGCAGTACCCTAGCTTCGGAAATCTAGTGCCTCGTGATATTGCGTCGAGAAGCGCGAAAGCGATGTGCGACCAGGGATTTGGCATCGGAGAAACGGGTTTAGCCGTTTATCTCGATTTTGCTGATGCCATCAAGGAACGGGGAATGGGAAATATCAGGGAGAAATACGGCAACCTGTTTGATATGTATCACCGAATTACGGGCGAAAACCCTTACGAAACGCCGATGCGCATCTATCCCGCTGCACACTATCCGATGGGTGGGTTGTGGGTAGACTACAATTTAATGAGCACTATCCCCGGATTGCACGTGTTAGGCGAGGCGAATTTCTCCGACCACGGCGCGAACCGGCTCGGCGCAAGTGCATTGATGCAGACACTTGGCGACGGGTACTTCATCATACCTTCGACCATTGGCAATTATCTCTCAAGCTATGAACTTCCGAAAGTAACCACGGACCATCCCGCGTTCAAGGAAGTCGGTTCGGAAGTTGACGCTAGGATTAGAAAACTCCGGTCCATCAGCGGCAAAAAAACCGTAAGGGAATTTCATCGCGATCTCGGCCGCATTCTCTGGGACGGCGTGGGCATATCGCGCAATGAAGCCGGGTTAAAACATGCGATAGCGGCAATTTCCAACCTTCGCAGTGAATTTTGGGATAATGCCATGATTTCCGGGAGTGGAGAGACGTTAAATAAGGACCTTGAGTTTGCCGGTAGAGTTGCGGATTATCTGGAATTAGGCGAATTGATGGCGCGGGATGCCCTGCATCGGCAAGAGTCCTGCGGCGTCCATTTCCGTGAAGAAAGCCAGACGAAGGAGGGCGAGACTAAACGGGACGATGAGAAGTACTCTTACGTTGCGGCATGGGAATACGTACACGGGGATAGCGAATCACTACTGCACAAAGAACCGCTAAACTTTGAGAATGTCGAATTAACCCAACGCAGTTATCGGTGAAACCGATGAATTGGTAAAGCGCTGCATGAGGTTCAAAGAACGCACGAATACGCATCTTCTAGGAGATTGTGATGAAGCCGGAGCCAGTAAAGGTTGGCATAGTGGGGATGGGAAATGCGGCAAATTCCCATCTCCAAGGGTATGCAAGTCATCCTCAAGCCGAAGTCATCGCTGTCTGCGATTTGGACGTGGCCAGAGCGGCGCGAATTGCGTCACAACACAGCATTGGGATGACATTTACCTCTTATGCAGAAATGCTCGAAAGCGCTCCGATCAACAGCGTTGATATTGCAACTCCAACTTTTCTCCACGCATCCATGACACGGCAGGCTTGCGCCGCCGGTATGCACGTTCACTGTGAAAAACCGTTCTGCCGCAGCGTGATGGAAGGGATGGAAGCCTGCGAAGCCGCGCACCGAAGCGGGGTAAAGCTGGTTGTGGGCGAAACGTATGTCTTCATTACATCACACACGAAAGCACGCGAGTTAATTGAGACTGGCGAAATCGGGCGTCCTTTACAGGTGCGCCAACGTCACGGCGCATGGTTGAAGCGGAAAACGCCTGCATCAAATATAGATTCCGAGGAACGGCACTGGCGCGCGGACGGAGAAAAGTCCGGCGGCGGCGACTATCCGTGGATTTTCGATCATGCGGTACATTTCTTTGCAACGGCTGAGTACCTGATGTTGGACCGTAAAATTTCCGAAGTCCATGCCGTTACAGGTACATGCCGCGTCAACGCGAAACATCGCCATGGCCCATATTCAAACCTGGAAGACGATATCCCCATCATCACGTGGAAATATGACGATTCCGATTGTCAAGGCGTTTGGATGCGGGCGGAGAGATTAAACGGAAAATACGACTACATGAGCGGGTTTAGTACGTCTATAATCGGTGAGACTGGCGTGATTGAAGTTTTGGGCGAAGGCGGCCGCAACCTCTTATGGGATGGTCAGCAACAGCATCTCGTTCTTCACCGCGAAGGTAGAGAGACACGCTGTTTTCGCTTTGACGAAGGCGGAGACGATGTGTGGGATTCGGAAATCTGTTATTACAGCCGGGGGCATATCAATCAGGTGCATCACTTCATTGATTGCATCGGGCAAGATCATGCGCCTCGTTTTTCGGGCGAAGACGGGGTGCATTCAGTACGGTGCACGTTAGCAACAATTCGATCGGCGCGCGAAGGACGCCCGATTCGCGTGGACGAGATTGAGCCGGAATACACGGCTTATTAGGATGTGTGCAATGTGCGCGCATGAACAATCCCGCCGGTGTTTGCGCCTAGTTTTGATTGTCAGTTTCTCGATAATCCATCTGATTGTTTCCACGGTCATTCAGTTTTGAAATATCGTCCACGATGCATGAATTGATGTTTTGCATGTGGACGTTAATCGATCTCCAAAATTGCTTTCCGTATGCCTTGGTGTTTATGCGGGGATCAAGCACAACGAAAATCCCCGTGTCAGTTTTTGTTCGGATTAAGCGGCCAAACCCCTGCTTGAATCGGATAATGGCTTCAGGTAAACTTAACTCCGAAAAGGGATTGCCGCCCTTTGCTTCAATCCGTTTATGTTTCGCCTCGACTAAGGGGTGTGTGGGGACTTCAAAGGGTAACTTGACGATTATCACACAACTCAATGATTCGCCTTGCACATCAACACCCTCCCAAAAACTAGCTGTTCCGAACAGAACAGAATTTACGTTTTGCTTAAACTCCGTTAACATAGCACTCCGTGAAATTCCCTCACCTTGTTTGATTACGGCAATGCGTAAGTGTTCCATGTAGGGTTGCACTACCTGATAAACCTCCTCCATCATACGGTAGCTAGTAAATAGGACGAAGGCTTTACCGTGCGTGAGTTTAAGATAGCCGCTAATTTTCGATGCGGCGGCTTCCGTAAAATCAGGCGAATTTGGGTTTGGCATGTCAGGAGGACAATAATATTTGACCTGCTGTTGATATTTGAATGGTGAGCCAACAAGTAGGGACCGGCCTTGCGTAAGCCCCAACCGGTTCCGATAGTGGTCGAAATTCTGGTTGGTTGATAGCGTGGCGCTTGTCATGATAACGCATTTCTTTTTTTCGAACAGGATTTCTTTGAGTGTATCTCCGACGTTTAAGGGGTTTGCACGAAGCACGTTGCGAGAATGGTTTCCCTCTATCCAGTACACGTGATCGCGGCGGCTATGGTCAAGCATCAACTCGAAATCGGTACGGATATCATCGCATCTATTTTTATGTGCAGAAATTTCTTGTTTGTCGTCTTCACTATCTGCAGTGTCGCTCAACGCTTTCAAGTGCGATCCAATTTTTGATAGTGGTTCGCTCAATAGGTTTTCCACAAAATAAGTAGATTCGACCAAGCGCGTCGGTGAACCGCCAGTGAACTGCCTGATAGCCGCAAATTGATTATCGCATGCTCTCCAAGTATCGTCTACAAGTTCTGTCGGGGAATTTTTGCGAATAAAGAGTCCCTTGTTACGATTCGCGTTGTAAAGCGAATTTAGGAACCTTTCCACTCGGGAATTGCTTAACTCAATCCCAAACTGTTTGGTTACTACCGCCTCAATGTGATGCGCCTCGTCAAGGATAAGGTAATTGTAGTTGGGCAGTACACCTATTCCGCCCTTCATTTTTATCTCCAAATCTGTAAATAGGAGATGGTGATTAGTAATGATGAGGTCGGCTTGAGACGCTAGCTTCCTCATCTTGAAATAGAAGCAACTGGAGTAAGTCGGACATTCTTTCCCTAGGCAATCGTGTCTGTCCGAAGCAATCTCAAGCCAGATTGGTGGTGACGGTTGGGGTTCAATAGATGCTTTATTCCCATCCGAAGTGTGGGAAGCCCATTCCTTAATTCGATCTAATTCGTTTATGTCTGATTCTCGATCAAAAATGCCTCGCCCTTTTTCCATATGACGACGGTATCGACGGATTGATAGGTAATTCCCGCGTCCTTCCGCCAGCGCGACATTGAAATCCTCGCCAATCACTTTTTTGAGGAATGGAATATCCTTGTAAATTAGCTGTTCTTGCAAGTTAATCTTATTGGTTGAGATTACCACCTTTCCGTCAGCGGTTAGAGCGTGTACTATTGCAGGTACAAGGTAGGCGAAACTCTTTCCGACACCTGTTCCTGCTTCAACGATTAGATGTTCCTCTTGAGATAATGCGCTGACAACCGCTTCCGCCATCGTAAGTTGCTGGGGTCGATGCTCATAGCCGGTTAGATGTTGTGCAATTAATCCGCCGGGGCGGAGAATTTTTCTGACCTTCGCTCCTGCATCGGTCGTTTTCATCGCCTCGTTTGCCATGGTAAGGGTTTTCGTTTAGCCTCAAGCGCATGTATCAATTCGGAACGGGTTCATTCGCCGCTCAATACCAAAACGCTTCACGAAATATATTTCCAAGAAAATTAGGTGTTGAAATGTAACCGGGTTGCGCAGCCCTTGCACCTCAATGGACAAGTATGACTGTCTAAACATTGGGGGTAAGTTCACCCAACGCTTTTGAAACCTCTCGGCGGCTGGAAAACGTTGGACACCGCGAGCCGGTTCAATTCAACCTAAAATTTTAAAACTATACGCACAAACACTAAATATATTACAAGTAAAAACGTTAAATGTCAACTTTTAATTCAAGAGTGGGGGTTGTGAATCAGTGTCAGTTGGAAAAAGCTGCGGAGCGCGATGAGCGCGGCGCACGGATTGGTGAAATATTGTAGGAGGGAATGCCGATTCCTGACGGTGGATTTGGTTGTCTGAACTGTGATTTTTGTAATGGAATTATGACCTATGATTAATAATGCGCGTAATCATTTGGTATTGACAAATTCTTGTAGATTGGGCATAGCGATCAACGGGGAATTTGCCGCGATTCGGAAATCGCTCCTAAAGGGGGTTCAATTTTTGTAGGCCGGTTTAACCAGTGTTGAAGGCATAAAAGTGTTTCGCAGTCTTTTTCACTGAACGATGAGAAAATATTAGAACCTGTTTGAAAAGTATGTAGCGGAGCCGGTTTTTGGTCATTTCAGGGCAATAATCATCGGAATTTCAGGGCATTTACCCCAAAACAGCTTTTCCGGAAGACGGATTTGGACTTTTCAAACAGGTTCTTAACAAGCATCCTAGCTCTGAATTCTTTGTATTGCGTCACGCCATTTTCGCTTTGGGAGGATTCTATTTTACATAGGTAATCAGGGAATGTCAACGCGAAGTGCCGACAAATAATCCTTGATTTCCGTGTCTTTGCTAGTTACAATAAGATTAAAATTACAGTTGAAAGGTGTTGTGTATGAGACAAGCGGCTAACGACTCAATTGTTGAGCGGCAAGGCAACTTGGTCGTGATGAAAAGTAAGTTATTTCAGATTAGATATGACCTTTCAAAAGGCACTTGGGACTATTTGAATCAGGCAGGACAGGCTGTCATTCGGAACGCGTACACTAAGGTAATCCTAGAAGACGGCACGGTTTTTACCACGCTAGATGCAGAATCCCGCGACTTCATAACCCACCCTATTGCTGAAGACGACTTCGGCATTTACCATCCAATATCGTTTTCCCATCAACCCGAACACCGAGACGTTCGAACTCATGTTTACTTGAACTGCTATAATAGGAAACCTTTTATTGTATTACATGCCGAAGTTGAAAATTTGAGCGGCAAGCTGATTGCGATTAACCAAATTATGGTCATCGGCGTCTCCTCGCCCCAGGACAAAACACGCAACGGCGCAGCAGGAGGCGTCTACTTGGGAGGAGATCCATCTGGTTACCGTATCTTCTTAGATACGAAAAGGACTTCGGAGCAATCGCTCAAAACCGTTCATGACGGTTTTAGCATTAACAACCAGACTTCCGCGGGGCTATTCTATAACGGCGCATTTTATGACATAGACAGCAAACAATCGCTCGTTTTCGGGTTTCTAAATTCCCAAAAATGGAGTTCCAACGTGCAGGTTGGATATAGTTCACAAACACAGCCGAATAGAGGAGAAAATCGGGGGATTAATCTCTGGTCTCTTTACCACACATGTGAGAGTTTTGCTTGTTCACAGGGTGAAGTAATAAAGTCGGAACCCGCCTACCTCAATTTTTCGGGCGAAGTTGCCGAATCGTATAGACTCTATGTCCAGATGCTTGCCAAACGTATGAATGCGAAAAAACTCGATCGAGTTTATTCGGGTTGGAGTGTGAATGCCGGCCGCAGTCATCCTGCTATTACCGCGAAGCGGATAAGCGAGCAGGTCAATCAACTTACGCAGAACGGATTGTTCTATCCGCCGTCGGAAGGTGGAATGGAGTATATCCTGATCGAAGACGGATGGCAGCAAACAGTTGGCAGTCTGAACCCAAACTCTCACAACTTTCCCAATGGGATGAAGCCGGTGGTTGAACAGATTCATGCTAAGGGGTTAAAAGCCGGTATCCGGCTGGCGCCATTTAGTGTCAACCCCGATGCAGATTTACTGTCGGCGCACCCGGAGTATTTTCTATTAAACAGTCGAAATAAGCCGGTATTGGTAGCATTGCCCGAATCGGGAAGAGAGGTGGCGATGCTTGATGTATCGCATCCGGGTGCACAAACGTACATTCGAACTCAAGTTCAAAAGGTAGTTGATGAGTGGGGATATGACCTGGTTAAAGTGGATTTATCAGATTATGCCGCAGGGCCATTGTCGGATCCGGGAAATTTTTTCTGGAAAGATAAATCGCTTACTGCCGTTGAACTCTACCGCCTTGGCGTTAAATTTCTTAATCAGATTATCGACGAGACTACGCAGAGCGTAGTTCTCGCGGGCGGCGATGTGTCTAATCCATTGAGCATCGGCGGATTCCCAGTTTACTCCGTGCTATCGGACTTTCGGGGAAATATAGGTACAGAACCTTGGAATCATAAAGCCGGGGTTAAACAGCTTGTCAGCACTTATGCGTCTAATCTACCAATGCACGGCATCGCTTGGACCGGCGAGTTTGGCGCGGTGGCTATTGATGAGCCAATCCCATTAAATGAAGCGCTCGCCACAATTACAGCAGCGGGTTTGAGCGGCGGTATTGTCACTTGGGGTAATGATTTCACAAAACTTGAACCAGCGCGAGCAGAGTTGCTCTCAAAGGTGTTTCCGTTGAGCGGCCAGGCTGCGACGCCGGTAGATTTGTATGAAAACAGTCTCCCGCGTATTTGGAATTTGCGAGTAAATGCGTCGTATGATTCTTGGAATGTGGTTGGTGTGTTCAACTGGAGCGACAATGTGGACGAGATCTATTTTCCTTTGGATTCGCTCGGTTTAGATGGCTCTAAATACTATATCATTCATGATTTCTGGGGTCGGGAATTTCTGGGCACGGCTCGAGGAAGCGTCACTTTGCTGGATCTGCCGCCTAGATCGGTCAAGCTGTTGGCGATCCGCGCCGAGCAGACATCGCCGCAACTGATCGCCACAGATCTCCATTTCACGCAGGGTTCGGTGGAAATTGTGTCGGCTGGTTGGGATCAACGGAGCCAGAGTTTTTTAGCTGTTTGCAAGCCGCCTAGACATAGTAAAGGAACGCTTTTTATTCACGTCCCTGAAGAGTATGTTCCCGTCACGACAGCGTGTTATGGTTCAAATTACCATTTTCTTTGGAAGAAACCAATCTACACACTTGAGTTCAGTCCTACGTCTGAATTTGTGAACGTCAGTGTTCAGTTCGCGAAGGTCTCGGGATAGGACGGTGATGTGTGGTTGGCAATACCAAATGCCCAAGAATGAGCGCGGCAGCGTCACAATGTTTCACCATGAGATTTTGATAATTCACGGTGGCGCATAAAATGAAACTCGTGTAACCCAAGACCGCGATTCGGTAATACGGTGTGACTGACCGTCTTGGGCGCTTTATGTCCGAGGGCTTGCGTTCACAACTAATTGAGGATGGGAGTCAATAACTGAGGCGATTAATGTAAACCACGTAGAACCCTGAAGTCAATAACCCTCAAAGTTCCGTAGATTTTCAAAGTCATTTCTTTTAGATTAAACCCGAAAAAGAGTAGGAGGAATTTCAAATGATTCGCGCTGAAACACCAGTGGAAAACGCGCTAGATGGGCTTTACGCTCAAATGCAATCGTTCGAGTCTCTTATGAATGAGCATCAAGAAGTAGATTGGCATGGTGTGATTGGAAGTTTAGAGTTTTTCATTAAACATCTGAACGTTTACAATACCTATCACAATATACCATTGGATCTTGAAATGTATACCGCCTATGACAAAAAGGAGTACAAAAATGGAGTGGCTTGAGGCTATTAGACCATGGATTGTTCCCGTAATTGCTATTATCGGCATCGTGTTGGCTTTTACCGGAAAACTATATTCGGTATTGTTTGGCCCATTTAAGGCATCAATAAAGGAACTTCGAGGTGATATTGAGAATATCCATGCTGAAATTAAAGAATTCCGTTCCGAGATTAAATCTGACCATGATAAACTAGAGGCGGCGTTTACGAAGCACCTCATTGAGTTACATGGTCGTCCTGAGGGAGTAGACTGAAAGGCAAATTAATCCGCCGCGACGCTCTGTCATCCGCGCAGTGCGCCCCAAATTAGACATGCCCAACCTATAATCAAGATAAGCCCGCCGATAGGTGTAATTGCTCCAAGCCAGCGAATCCCAGTCAAGCTCAGGATATATAGGCTACCTGAAAAAATGCAGGTGCCGATGACGAATGACCATCCCGCTAAGTGAATTAGTTGGCTGTTCCATTGAGAGATAGCCCATGCCACTGCGAGCAGTGCTATCGCATGGTACATCTGATAACGGACAGCGACCTCAAAGGTCTCCAGCATCCCAATCGAGATTCTCTCCTTTAGCGCATGCGCACCGAACGCACCGGCAATGACTCCAACCAACGCGAAACTAGAACCGAGTATAAAGAAACAACGTTGCATCATTTACCTCGTAGAATTATAGAAAACGATTGTAATTCCCGTGAACCAAACTTTGCGTGAAATGTGATGAAGATTAAGAGCCTGTTTGAAAAGTCATTTGATTCGATTTTGCATTAAGTAAATGGAAGCGATGTACACCATAGTCTCAGCAGTCCTAGGATAGCGTTCATAATCCAAAGTCAATCGACGAAACCAACCAAGCCAAGAAAATGTGCGCTCAACAATCCATCGTAACGGGATAACTTCAAACTTCTCCCGTCCTAGCGTAGATGCAATCTCCAGTTGACATTGATGAGCAAAATATAACCAGTCTTCCAATTCTCCACGATAGGCGGCATCGGCACACACCAACTGAATGGTTATGTACCAGCTAAACACTTCTGTTAGTAACTCGATAGCAATCTGATTATCACTGACATTCGCGTCAGTGACTTTGACCATCAATGGAATACCCGTCGTATCCGTTACTAGATGTCGTTTGCGTCCTTTGACCTTCTTGTGACCATCAAAACCGCGAGTCGTCGCCAGTTCAGTTGTCTTAATGGATTGGCTGTCAATGATAGCTGCTGTCGGTGATGGTTCTTTGCCACCATCACAGCGTGATTGTTCGTGAAGTGCCTGATGAATCAAGAGCCATGTATTGTCGGCTTCCCACTTCCTAAAATGGTAATAGACGGTTTGCCACGGTGGCATATCGTATGGTAGCATTCGCCACTGGCAACCGGACTTGACGACATAAAAGATGGCATGGACAATTAAGTACATCTCCCATTTTAGAGGTCTACCTAATGGTTGAGGGGTTGGCAGAAACGCTGACAGTTTCTGCCATTGTACATCGGTCAAATCACTAGGATAACGTTTTCGGTTCATGTTTACTCCCTTCATTGGTTCGGAATCAACTGCTCCAGTGAGTAAACGTAAACATCAACCGTTCAGACATCTTTTTTCTTTTTCAAACAGGCTCTAAAAAGGGCACTTTTTTGAAAACTTCGACTGAAAGCCATTACTTCATGGCAACATTATGCGTACCCTCTATATTTATCAAATATGTCTTGATGTTTTTGGTCTAGGCAACGGGATGCATTTTATGGTCGGCATCAGTAGTTAACCAACCTAGCGTCACTTTTTCGCGTGTTCTAAAGGCGACAGGAAAGGCCTCGCTGCTAGGATACTTTCTGGTTGTTAGCCCGTGTCAAAAAAAGCGCCAGTGAGAAAGAAGTCAGGCTTCCCCTTGTTTGAGTGTTAGTGTAGTAGGACACCGGCAACAACGTGGTTTAGGCTTCTTCCGCGTGCGGTTTGACCCGATAAAGAGAATCGGTGTTGTTTTGTAGAATTTAATCTTACCTATTATTCACTTCGATTTATTTTATTTGGTAAAACACCTTTATTGTGCTTTTATCTGCGCCGGTTTGATTTAGAATCTGCCGTAATTTGTGCCATTGTGATTGGGTGTTTACGTAACCGCGCTGCAAAAATAGCCCGTTCGGAAGCGGTTTTGGTTCTTTGAATGGTGTGCCATCTGGGTTTTTCGGTTCGCGACCGATAAGGGTATACTTATTTGTGCCGATTGGACAGTCATTGATACTCACTATTTTCTCATCCACGAGCCAAGCCACGACTTTGTGGATAACGTCAAGCCAATACTTTACCCGTTCGTCAATTCGAGAGTCTATCTTCAACCGGACTGGTTTCGTGTCCTTTGGGTACAATTTCGATTCAAATGAACAGCAGTCATTGAAGTTTCCCGGAGAGTTGTCAGGCGGCGCTAGTTCCTGCGTTTCATAGGAGTTTCTACTTGGGCCATCCGGTAAGGGCTTTGTTGATACGAAAACCGGTTCGGTCGCTTCAGATGGTCCACTATCAAATGCAAAATTTGGTCTCCACATTGCCAATGCCTGTAACGCACTTTCATGAGTCGGATGTTGGGACATCTTAAACTTCATCAATAGCCGATCTTCCAATGCGACGGGCTTAAAAACCTCGTACATCGCCCACCGATCCCCATCAGTCACAATTATGTAACCAATTCCAGCCAGATTGGCGTAGTTAAGAACCTGCATGATTTCATCATTTTTCAAATCGTTACCCAACTTTTTTGCTTCAATTAGGGCAACCCTTCGACTGTCAGATTTGAGCGCATAATCTGCACGCTGCTGTTCTACCCTATATTCAAGTTCAACCGTGTCTGGATCTGATACATCCCATCCCAACTCGCGCAATAACGGATCGATTAGCACTTGTCGCGTGCGTGTTTCGTCACCAGACAGATAAGCACGGTGTGTTTCAATCAAATCCCGCAACTTTTCAACAATTCCATGTAAGTCATCCAATGCCACGGCAACCTCCTTTCAAATCCTAACTTTCATCCATTGCGATAGGTAGTATACGAATTGATGATGGCTTAAATTCTTGTGCGTCGTGGTGATACATCAATTCTTGATAGTTGCAAATTTTTGTTCAATCGGTGTCAAGCGTCTAAAATAACGGATCAGACTTCTAACCTATCGTGCCAATGATTCTGATTTGCGTTTTGCAACAATAGAATCGTATGAGGCCTGATGTTAACACGGAATTAATCGTACGGTCCAACAGATACTGTGCTATTGGTTGATGCGCATCGTGATTTTGGCAGGTCTCTTATGCATTTTACCACAACTAGCCACTACAATGACAACCGGTTTTCTCCATATGATTAAAGCCTATTCGAGAGTAGCACTAGTCCGGGGGCAAATTACATTGTAGTAGAATCTACTTGGTTCTTAGTCGACCAATTGGATTTGGCGTGCTCGATTGCCCAATTTCTGCCGGATTTTTACGATGTCCAATCGCGGGCGATTTGTACAAGTAACCGCGCTCCGTAGCCGGATGCGCCCTTGGGAATATAAGACGATCCCTCGACGCCCCAAGCGGTGCCGGCAATATCGAGGTGAGCCCACGGATAACCACCCGCAAATTTTTTCAAGAAAACCGCGCCCGCAATTGTCCCCGCCGTGCCGTCACCGATATTTTGGACATCCGCGACCTTACTTTTTATCCCCTCGTCGTAATCCTCCCACAAAGGCAGTTGCCACACCCGCTCGTGGGTTTTATCGGCGGCGAGTTTAATCTTCTCGATTAGATTGTCATCCGTTCCCAATAACCCCGACGCGAAGTGCCCCAACGCCGTGATAACAGCTCCGGTGAGCGTCGCAAGATCGATTACCGCCTTGGGGTCATACTTGGCGGCATAACCCAATGCATCTGCCAGCACCAAGCGTCCTTCGGCGTCCGTGTTTAGGATTTCAATTGTTTTGCCAGCGTACGATGTAACAACATCTCCCGGTTTTTGGGCGGTGCCGCTGGGCAAATTTTCAGTGGCGGCAATTAATCCAACGACATGGAGATTAGGTCTAAGCCTGCCGATTGCTTGCATGGCGCCAAGCACTGCCGCCGCACCGGACATATCGTGTTTCATTTCGTCCATGCCGCGGCTCGGTTTGAGCGACAACCCGCCGCTGTCGAAGGTAATCCCTTTACCAACATAGACAATGGTGTCTTGTACATCTCCGTCAGGGATATGTTCTAGGATAATGAACCTCGGCTCCTCCTGACTTCCTTGAGCCACGCCAACTAATGCCCCGAACCCTTTTTCCTTAAGTTCTGCTAGCTCAAGAATCTCGCACTTCAATCCCGTTGTATCCGCTATTGTTTGCGCTTTGTCAGCGAGCATCGTGGGCGTCAAATGATTCGACGGCTGATTGCTCAAGTCCCGCGCAAGGATGGTTCCCTGCGCAATGGTCTCGCCAATTTCGATTGCCTGCGCGGCGGCAGGCAGGCTAGCTTCATCATTCATGACAATCGTGATTGCTTCAATCGTCTTAAACTTGTCGAGGTTTTGCGTTTTGTGCATGTTAAATTCGTACAACCCCAGCAAGCAGCCTTCAACAATAGCTTGTATCATCTCATCTGCCGTATCAGAGGGCAATGGGATGGCGAACCTCTTCGCTCCTAAATCTCGGATTGACTGCGCCATTTTGGCCGCGGCTTGACGGGCTTTTTCAAGATTGAACTCTTCCGATTTTCCGAGACCGACTAACCCGATTCGCGGCGCTGCGACAGCTCCCCTAGTGTAGAGTAGGCTCGTTTGCTTGAGCTCACCCTTAAAGTCACCGGATTCAAACAACTCACCAATTGCCCCGCCCATTGCCGCATCGGCAATCTGCGGTGCCCCTTCTAGAGAAGTGCCGCCTTCGAAAATGCCGAAAGCGATAGCATCGACCCTTTCTGTTCTAATATCTCCAACTTTAGCATGAATATTCATTAATATCTCCTACAAGACTCGTAAAAAAGATTCATGATTCCAACCGGATGGCAACGGAATATCGCGAGAGATTGAAAAATCCCACCGCGACTAACCGCCATTATAGTCTAGCAAAAATTCTGCGTTACATCAATGTCAACATTTGGCGGCCGCTAAAAATCAACCTAGTAGCGATTTTCCGTTGCGTCAATCTCAAAGCCTTAAATTGATGGGCAGGTGGGGAAAAAGTGGTGTGCGCCGCAGACGAATTTTGTAATTCCGTTAATCTCGGAGCGCTTCTATTTCTGTCAATCGCGCTTAACGTTTCCCTAACTAAAATGCAATTGACACTCAGGAAGATGCTGTGATAAACTGTCTCAAGATGGAGGGTTGAACAATGGAGATTGAAGTCAAATACCATAAAGACGACGCTGTCTTGAGGCTTTCAGGCGACATACTTGGGGATGATCGAATCATGTTAAACGAAAAAATTCAAGAACTTGCTGACAAGGGTTCAAAAGATATCGTATTGAATCTCAAAGCGGTTGGATTGATGGATAGCGTTGGATTGGGTATGATTGTTGCTTGCCACACGTCCCTAGCACGGCGGCAGATTCGGCTTGTATTATCAGACGTTGGCAAATCAGTTAAGTACCTGTTAACTATCACCAAACTGGCGCCTGTTTTCGAATTGTACGACACTGAAGACGATGCGCTAGCCAGCCTGCAATCATAAGAATGCGTCATATTGGCAGCAACTAGAAAACGCGGCTTTGTCAATTTGACATTTCCCGATAAATATAGGCATTTATGTTTCACCTATTTGTAAGAGATTGCGCTGCGGAGGCATTTCGAAGTGCCCATGGACACATTCGGACGTGGTCTTGAGTCGGCGTGGACTCTGGATTAAAGCTAATGAAACATCAGGAGTTTTCAAACGGCCTCTGCGTGTCCCAGTTCTGCCTTTGACGATAATCCTGTTGGCACAGAAATTGCGCCATCCCGATTCGATGTAAACCACGTTAATGCATTCAAACAATCCGTATCTATTTACTGGCAGCATGAGTAAATGCGAACGTTTGGAAGCTAAAATGGATTGGCGTGGCGGGGATTAAGAAGAAATTCTCTAAAGTTCCAATCTTTACTTGCATGCATTGCGTGCAGCAGCAAAAGGGGGCAAGTCGTGGTCGGTCAAATCAATCAAATTCTGTTGGTCGATGATGACATCTCCTCGTTGAGCGTGCTGTGCGAGGTTTTGAAGCGCGCCGGTTATCGAACGGTGTCCGCAAATAACGGATATGAAGCCATACAGCGAGTGGAGGCGAATGTGGTCAATCTTGCCATCCTCGACTTCGATCTCCCGGACACAACGGGTTTGGACTTACTGCATCAGATTAAACACTTGCAACCCGGTGTGCCAGTTATCATTATGAGTGCAAACACGTCGTATGGCCTAAAGCTTGATGCCTTTGAGGCGGGCGCTTTTACATTTATCGCAAAACCGATCAAATTACCGCAATTACTTCAGTTTGTATCACGAGCCTTAGATTTTCAGCGGAGAGGTGCAGCGGTTTCTCGCGCCGCACCTCCTCGTGCGGTTCAGGTGAAGAAATCGTTTTTCATGCGTTGGATTCGGATAATAAGATGAAGAAATCAAAGTATCATTCACAAAAGGTTGCTTTCGTAAAACAGACACATTAAACACGTTCAATTAAAACGCTTCTATTTTGGAGGAGGATTTTAAAATGAGTAAAGTCATCGGCATTGATTTAGGTACAACAAATTCATGCGTTGCGATTTTGGAGGGCGGCGATCCAAAAGTTATAGAAAACACTGAAGGCACACGAACAACCCCATCTGTCGTGGCATTCACAAAGGATGGAGAGCGGTTGGTTGGACAGGTGGCGAAACGCCAAGGAATTACTAACCCAAAACATACTATATTCTCCATTAAGCGGTTCATGGGAAGGAAATACGGCGAGGCCGGGGAAGAACTTAATCGTATTCCTTATGAAGTCGCTAGCGGCAAGAACGGAGATTTAGCGGTCAAAGTCCAAGATAGAGATTACTCGCCACCTGAGATTTCTGCAATGGTGCTCCAAAAGATGAAAGAGACCGCGGAGAATTACCTCGGTGAAAAAGTCGATCAGGCTGTAATTACCGTTCCAGCCTATTTTAACGACTCGCAGCGGCAAGCTACAAAAGACGCTGGTAAAATTGCCGGGCTGGAGGTGATGCGGATCATCAACGAACCTACGGCTGCATCATTGGCTTATGGACTCCAAAACAAAAAAGATTTGAAAATTGCCGTTTATGACCTCGGCGGTGGCACGTTTGATATCTCTATCCTAGAGATTGGCGAGGGTGTCTTTGAAGTGAAAAGTACTAACGGCGACACCCATCTCGGCGGCGACGATTTCGATCAAAAAATCATTGACTGGCTCGCAGACGAGTTTCAGCGCGATCAGGGGATAGACTTAAGAAAAGATACGATGGCGTTGCAAAGACTGAAAGAAGCCGCTGAAAAGGCGAAATGTGAACTTTCTAGCGCTATGCAAACAGACGTTAATTTACCCTTTATCACTGCGGATGCGAGCGGCCCCAAACATCTGAACGTGCCGCTGACTCGCGCCAAATTAGAACAACTCACTGACGATCTCATTGAGCGAACCCTTGAACCTTGCCGGAAAGCCATTGCCGATGCGGATTTGTCCGCGGCAGATATTGATGAAGTAATCTTGGTCGGCGGTCAAACTCGGATGCCCAAAGTGCAGGAGGCGGTGGAGAAACTATTCGGCAGAGAGCCAAATAAGGGCGTTAATCCGGATGAAGTTGTCGCGGTGGGGGCAGGCATTCAGGGCGGCATTCTCTCCGGCGATTCCGAGGTTAAAGACATCTTGCTGCTTGATGTCACACCGTTGTCGTTGGGAATTGAGACGCTCGGTGGTATGTTCACGAAATTAATCGAGCGGAACACGACTATTCCTACGCGAAAATCCCAAATTTTTACAACGCCGGAAGACAATCAGTCCTCTGTGGATGTGCATGTTTTGCAGGGGGAACGCGAACAAGCAGTCTACAACAAGACGATCGGCCGGTTCCGATTAGATGGTATTCCGCCTGCGCCGCGCGGCATGCCGCAGATTGAAGTGACATTTGACATTGATGCGAACGGAATCCTCAACGTCTCGGCAAAAGACCTCGCAACGGGTAAGGAGCAGAAGATTACAATTACGGCGTCCTCGGGTCTGTCTGAAACAGAAATCGAACAGATGGTAAAAGATGCGGAAGCCCACGCCGACGAGGATCAGCGAAAACGCGAAGAGTTTGAGGTACGCCACAGGGGCGACTCGCTTGTATATGAAACAGAGAAAAATCTGAATGAGTTCAGCGACAAGATAGATACTGCCGTGAAAAGTCAGGTGGAGGCTGCTGTCGAACGGCTCAAAGAATCCTTAAAAGCGGACAGCATTGAAAGCATCAAATCTGCAACTGAGGACTTGACACAGGTATGGCATCAGGCGGCGGCGGAACTCTACAAACAGGCAGGGCCGACAGAAGGAGAATCTTCTTCCGAGCCTCCGCCTTATCGAAGCGCTCCGACTGATGAAGGGGGACCAACAACTTCATCAACCGAAGGCGAAGTCATCGACGCTGACTACGAAGTCGTGGACGAGGAGAAAAAGTAAAACATCGTTCAAGCACACACTAAGGCTAGGACTAATCCTAGCCTTTTTTATTTCCATTAATGCTCGCCACGGTAACAACCGCATCTAAATCGGACGGTTTGGCGGCCGCGGTTTAGAAGATTGTTGACTTGCTAGCCAGGCCGCACTATACTAATTGCAATCGAATGGGACACCGAAATGATTCACGCGGTGAGGTGAAATATGAGCGGCGGCGCCCTATATTCATCTCACATGTTTCACTGCTTGTACCGAATCCAAGCGTGGAATTGATTCGACGCGGAGTATATTCCTTAATCCGAACGAGGATGGGGGCTGTATGGGTCAGATTAGACCTTGCCAACCTGTTAAACTCATTTTCGGCGTCATTACGGGAATCCCGGATCTGCTCGAAGAGGTATACGAACGCCTTTCAGGACGATTTGGGCAGATTGATTATACCAGCCCCCTACTTGCATTTGATCATACGTCCTATTATGAAGATGAAATGGGAAAAGGGCTGCACCGCCAGTTTGTCGGTTTTGAAACGTTAATTTCGCCCGATGAGCTTTCCTCAACGAAACTTTTTTCTAATGCTGTTGAACAAGAATTTACGCAAGCTGATACCGAATTCCGCCGGGTGAATCTTGACCCTGGTTATATTTCGGCTTCAAAATTGGTGCTCGCTTCGACAAAAGATCACGCACACCGCATCTATCTTCAACGTGGAATATACGCAGAAATCACCCTGCGATTTCACGGTAAAACCTTTCATGCCTGGGAATGGACGTATCCTGATTATCAGACACAGGTCTACATCGACATCTTTAACCACATTCGCGGCATCTACATGGCGCAAATCCGAGCCAGCGGTGTGGGCACAGTCCGGATTCAATAATCGCAAACGCTTATGAAAATTGATAACCGGCGAATCGCCTTTTTGGCATGCCTCTATATGGCTTCTTTTGTTTGCGGCAGCCCACAAGCATATTCGTGGGGCACAAACGCCCATGAAAGAATGACCGATGCTGCATGTGATGCGTTGCCGCAAGAGATTAAAGGATTTTTTGCTGCGCGCCGCAATAAACTCGCTTTCCATTCAAACGATCCGGATCGATGGAAAAAGGACGACCCTAACGAACGTCCCCGGCACTATATCGATATTGATATGTACGGAAATTATCCGTTTGAAGAACTACCCCGCAATTACAATGAAGCGATTGAAAAATATGGCGTTGAAACGGTGACCGAACGCGGGCTTGCGCCGTGGCGTATCGAAGAATACAGTAATGAGCTATCCGAAACTATGAGATTCGGCAATCTTGAAAGAATTGTGCAAGTTGCCGCTGCGCTCGCCCACTACGTCGAGGATATTCACATGCCGCTGCACGTGGTTGAAAATCACGACGGCCAGTTTACAAACCAGAAGGGAGTACATGGACGCTTTGAGATTGACATGGTTGACGCGTATGCTTCGCAAATTCAGCTAGAACCAGATGAAGCAGAGGAGATTGAAGACCCATTGGAACACGCCTTCGATATAATTCTCGATAGTTATGTCTATGCTGAAAATCTTTTGCGTTCGGATCGCCGTGCAAAATCGGGAGAAACGGACTACGGCGAAGTCTATTTGGAAAAACTTTTCCGATTCGGCGGATGGATAGCGGAAAAACGCATGAGCGACGCGTCAACGGCAACCGCAAGTTACTGGTACACGGCGTGGCTGCGTGCCGGCAAACCGGCGTTAATTACCCCAAATTCCATTGCGGTTAATGTTGTTCCCGAAGGGCGATCCCGCGCGCGCGAACTAGGCATCTACATCGGAATTTATGAAACCGGCAGAAACAATGCCATCACGGATGTCGCAGGGGTGAAGGTTGGCCACGCCACGCTGAATTACGGCGATAGTGTACGGACGGGCGTCACCGCGGTTATTCCGCACGACGATATATGGACCAAAAAGCTGTATGGCGCAAGCCACATCATTAATGGAAATGGAGAGGCAACGGGAACTGCCTGGATAAACGAAGCCGGATGGATCGAGTCTCCCATTATGTTAACGAATACACTCAGTATCGGACCCGTTCACAACGGCGTCGTACAGTATATGATTAAACGCTATCCAAAAAATCACATCATTCTACCAATAGTAGCCGAGTGTTACGATGGCGGGTTGAACGACATCAGCGGACTGAATGTCACGGCGGCACACGCAATCGAAGCGATTGAATATGCAACCGACGGTCCTGTCCCAGAGGGTTGCGTCGGTGCCGGAACCGGCATGCGGTGCTACGGATTTAAGGCGGGCATCGGTACGGCATCGCGTGTGCTGCCGGCGGATAATGGCGGGTATACCATCGGCGTGCTAGTCAATTCCAACGGCGGGCGGCGAGCGCAACTTCGCATTGATGGTGTTCCAGTTGGTCAAGAGATTACCGACTTTCAACCGGAATGGGGACAGGACGGTTCATTCATCATCGTTATCGCGACGGATGCCCCGTTAACCCACCGCCAGCTCTCTCATTTAGCGAAACGGGGAGCGTTTGGGCTCACGCGTACCGGCACGCCCAGCACGGTTAGCAGCGGGGAATTCGTTATCGCGTTCTCGACAGCTAACATAATCCCCCGCCGCACTGAAAGCGGTACGTTTCCTGTCGTGATGCTTGCCAACCACGCGATGAACACCCTTTATCAAGCCGCCATTGAAGCTACCGAAGAGGCTATTATAAACTCTATGACGGCGGCCGTAACAACCGTCGGACGAAACGGAAACACTATCCACGCTATCCCGTTGGACCGCTTACAAGCGGCCATGAAAAAATATGGCCATCTAACCCAAGAGTCGAACGACTGATAATTAGCTTCACATGTGAGTTGTTGAGGAGATTCAATTGGAATTACAGTTGCAAGCGTTCATTGACCAATTGGCCGCAGAAATTGAACCTATTGAGAAGGCTTTGCACGAATACTATTGGGAGGCGAGCTTAACCGGCTCTGACGAGGCAACGCAGAAGGTTGCTGAATTTGAGACTCAATACCGCCTCATTTTCTCGGATGGGACTCGCTTTAAGCGGTTGAAGGCCTTTCAAGAATCGAACCAAATTGTAACGCCTCAACTTCGGCGGCAGTTGCAATTGCTCATCTTGCAGTTTACCTCACATCAACTTCCGCCAGAGATGATAGAAGATTTGGTTAAACGCCAAACTGCTATTGAGCAGGTCTTCAATACCCATCGCGCGATTGTTGATGGGGTTGAAATGACCGACAATGAAATCCTTGAGGTATTGAAGGGGGAAAGCCGGAACGCAAGACGCCGCGCGGTTTGGGAAGGGAGCAAGCAGGTTGGACGAAAAGTCGCAACGGACATCATTGCCTTAGCCCATCAACGTAATAATGCTGCCCGCACAGTGGGTTTTGATGACTATTATCAGATGTCATTAAAGCTAAGTGAGGTGGATGAGGATGAACTCTTCCACATTGTGAACCGATTGGAATCTTTGACCAACGAGCCGTTCCGGCGTGTGAAAGGAAATTTAGACCGAGAACTTGCTGAGCGTTTCGGAATTGCAGCAGAAAATCTTCGTCCTTGGCATTACGCTGATCCGTTCTTTCAAGAAGCACCTGATACGGGCGAAGTTAATTTTGATGCCATATTTGCAGAGCGTGATTTGGTGTCGGTAACGAGAGATTTCTTTAAGGGACTTGGGCTCTCTATCGACGATCTGATTGAGAGGAGCGATCTCATTGAACGACCTCAGAAAGATCAACACGCCTTCTGCATACATATGGATAGAAAGGGGGATGTGCGAGTCCTCGCGAACACAAAGCCGTCTAGAAGGTGGATGGAAACATTGTTGCATGAATACGGGCATGCGGTTTACGATAAATTTTTGGATGCCTCGCTGCCGTTCCTGCTGCGGGCGCCGTCACACCTAATAACGACAGAAGCGATTGCGATGTTGATGGGAAGGCTAGCTCGAAATGCAGCATGGCTGGACAAGACCTTCCATTTATCGTTTGAGCAGAAGGCTGCGATTACAGCCAAAGCTGTCGAATCCTTCCGGTTGAGGATGCTTATCTTTGTGCGGTGGGCGATGGTCATGGTTCATTTCGAGCGCGCGTTGTACCGAAATCCGGATGGTGATGTGAACACGCTTTGGTGGAGCCTGGTTGAGCGCCTTCAATTTGTAACGCGGCCTGAAGGCCGGAATGAACCCGACTGGGCAGCGAAAATTCACATTGCGGCTGCTCCGGTGTATTACCATAATTATCTCTTGGGAGAAATGGTTGCGTCCCAACTCCAACACACAATAGATTCGCAAGTTCTCAATGGACAAGGCGTTGACGTCACAGGTTACATCGACAGCCCGTTGGTTGGAGATTACCTGCGCGAACACGTTTTCGAACCGGGGGCAAGCGTCCATTGGGGTGAACTAATTAAGTATGCCACCGGAGAATTGCTCAACCCTCAACATCTAGTCGATCAGTTGCACATTCAGGATGAAGTGTGAATAATAAATTTCACGAACGATTACTTCATACCCAATCACAAATTCCGAAGTTCCGTTCTTCATCCTTTTTCCGTTTGTATCCGACAATCGGTCCTGCCGCTCATTCGCTAAATGGATTTTGATCTTCAATCTCATGACAAGTTACCCGCAAATTGAGATAATCTGCAAATATATTTGACTGCGCGGGTAATATATGTTATGATTAAACCTGACCAAATTAGTCATCAATGTTGGAGTGGGAGCGCATGCGTTTATCTGCCCGATCGAAATATGCCGTTTTAGCAATGTTGGAATTGGCTTTCCAATACAACAGAAAGTATGTTTCTGTTGCGGAACTCGCAGAAAAACAGGGTATCTCGCGTCCATTTCTTGAGAAACTTCTGCTTCAGCTCAAGCGTGCGGGCTTAACGAAAAGCCAGCGAGGGCCAGATGGTGGCTATAGTTTGGCGTTGTCACCTGCGGAAATCTGCATTGGAGATATTTTCACAGTCGTCGACGGTCCCGTCGATTTTACGGAATGCTTCGATCCTCCGTCGCCATCCGACGTAACAACTTTCTGCATGTCAACCCTTCTCGAGGAAATTGAAGAAGGGATTTGTAATGTTTTGAACGCAAACACGCTGCAAGATCTTTGCTTAAAAGCGCGGGATTTCAAACAACTTCCCCCGCACGTGCACTCTTTTTCTATTTGAAAGCATGAAGATAGCCAAAAACATCATTGATTTGATTGGAAACACACCGCTAGTTCGTCTGAATTATCTGACGGGCGAGGACGACGCGGCTGTCTTTGCGAAATTAGAGTCCTACAATCCCGGCGGCAGCATCAAGGATCGAATCGGCTACGCGATGATTATTGATGCCGAAAAACGTGGATTACTCAAACCGGGGCACACAATTGTCGAACCAACAGCGGGCAATACCGGCATAGCGCTTTCCATTGTGGCTCTGGCGAAGGGTTACCACCTCATTCTGACGATGCCCGAAAATGTCAGCCGAGAGAAGTATATGCTGCTTTCTGCCTTTGGTGCGGAAATCATATTGACACCGGAAGCGGGGGGCATGGGTGAGGCTATCTGGGAGGCTGAAGAGGTTGTCAGACGAAAACCACACCATTTCATGCCGAATCAATTTAGGAATCCTGCAAACCCTGAAATTCATCGTCAGACAACAGCGCGTGAAATTTTGCAAGCTCTAGATTGCCGCATAGACTATTTTGTTGCCGGCGTCGGAACTGGGGGTACGCTGACAGGTGTGGGAGAAACACTGAAGGCACATTGTCCCGACACTCAGGTCGTTGCGGTCGAACCTAGTGTTTCACCGGTTTTGTCGGGCGGAGCGCCGAACCCGACGCGTATTGATGGTATCGGTGCCGGAATGGTGCCAGAAGTATTGAACGTCGATATTATCGACCGCGTAATGACCGTATCTGATGAAGGCGCGTATGAGATGATGAAGCGGATTTCAAGAAGTGAAGGCTTGCTCGTTGGCATGTCATCGGGTGCGAATGTCTATGCCTCTCTAAAATTGGCTCAAGAACTCGGTCGAGACAAAACAGTTGTAACCATCTTGCCTGATACGGGCGAACGCTATTTTAGCCTTGCCCAATACTTTGAGCCGGAACTTAATCTCGTTAATTTGCCCCCATGAAAAATTGAAAAACCACTCGTTATATTCAAAATGCTAACAACCTGTACCACTAAAGCACACAGAAGAAGGTAGGGATGGTCATTGACTGAGTTGGAAAACCAAAACCTGATAAACAAAGAGTTCTGCTATCAAGTTGACTCACTGCAAAATCCGCAGGAGATGCTTTTTCACCTATTTAAGCGATTCAAGAATCGGGCGGCAATCGTCACAAGCGGCCAGTTATCCGGAATGGTTTTGGTGCACATGGCATTCGAAAATGGACTGCCATTTCGAGTTTGCACCATTGATACGCTTCGCCTCTTTCCAGAAGTTTATGAGTTTTTCGAAATAATAGAAGCACGTTATAATCTCCGCATCGAGCGCATCCAGCCGCATGCACAAACGATAAAATCTATGGTGGCTGAGCACGGAGAATATCTATTTTTTGACAGCAAGAAGAAACAGGAATATTGCTGTCACGTTAGAAAAGTGGAGCCCATGCAACGGTTAATGAACACGCTGGATGTATGGTTTTCGGGGCTTCGGCGGGATCAATCAGAGAGCCGTCAACACGTCCCCAAAGTGGAAATCCATGAACATAAAGGGCGGTCCGTTCTAAAGGTGAACCCTTTAGCGGATTGGACGGCAGATCAGGTTTGGGAGTTCATCAATCAGAACGACATTCCGGTGAATCCGCTCCTCAAACCGCAGGATAATGGGCATTATTATGAGTCGCTCGGATGCATTATCTGCACCACACCGATTATGCCTGGAGAACCCAAAAGAGCTGGGCGATGGCGCTGGCAAATTGCAACATCTTCCGAAAATACGAAAGAATGCGGTCTGCATTACGCAATATAATGCCGCGCCCGTAGGAGGGAAATCCGATTCCCGACAGTATGCGATGCGCAACTGGCTGCGAATCGGAGATAACTCCTACAGAAAATAATTTAAATTTCTACATTTTTCGGCAGGTGCGGTTGCCAACCGCAAATATGGACTGGATAATTCCATGTACGGTTAGGAAACCGAACCTACCGCAGCGTATGAGTAATTATCGGTTTTTCTATACAAGAAAGGAGTTTATACGATGGCTGTTACCGTGCGTATCCCGACCCCGCTGAGAAAACTGACGAGCGATCAACCCGAAGTCGCGGCAGTCGGGTCGAATATTGAAAGCATTATCGAAAACCTCGAAGCAAATCACCCGGGGATTAAAGAACGCATTTGCGATGAATCCGGAAATGTCCGCCGATTCGTTAATATCTATCTCAACGATGAAGACATTCGTTTCTTAGACGGAACGGCGACTACTGTCACCGATGGTGACGAAATATCGGTGATTCCAGCAATTGCAGGAGGGTAAACAATCGTCGTGGCAAATGGTATCTTGCCGCCAGCGGAATCACGTCACGGCTTATTTTCTGTTACACGCTAGCGAATTACGCTTGCAAGCCTAAATGCCCAAGGCACATGATAGTTTGGCCTTGGGTATTTTTTTTCAAGCAGTCGTCTGCCTAATCAAACTTCAGAGAAAGAGAGGATTCAATACTCGAAGCGACTAATGAAAAAAAACAGTGAACAAGAACAGAGGCGGAACTTTCGGATTGCTGTACTCCAAGGGGTTTTCATGCGAATCTCTTTGGCTTTTGTTGAGCCGGGAACAATACTTTCTGCATTTGTGTTGCGTCTGACCGGATCTCACTTTTTTGTAGGGCTTGCCGGGGCTATAATGCCGGCTGGTTGGATGTGGCCTCAGTTACTGATGTCGAACGTACTTGAACACCGCCAACGCAAAATGCCCTTTTTCAAACTTGGAATGGGAATCCGCGTGGTAGCGTGGCTTACGATTGTCGCCTGTATGTTGCTGATAGAACCGACTAGGAAAGCCGTGCTTGTTGCAAGTTTCTTCTTTTTTTATTTAATCGCCGCTTCTTCACTGGGCATATCTAGTATTCCTTATATGGAAATTGTTTCCAAATCGATTCATCCGCTGCGGCGTGCGCGGTTCTTCAGTACTCGCCAATTCATCGGAGGAGTTCTAGCATTCTTAATTGGCGAATTCTTGATTAAATCCGTGTTGAGCGATTCGTCGGGACTAGTATTTCCTTTCAATTACGCGCTTCTGTTTGCTTTTGCAGTTGTCGCGACTATGGCTGCATTTCTGATATTTCTCCTGATTCGTGAACCCATTCAACGCGTCAAAACCGAGCGAAAATCGCTTATTCAGCATCTCAAGCAGGGACCGCACTTTATGCGGACGGATATACACTATCGGCGGTTCATAATCTTTCGAATGTTCGCCCATTCGGCCGGAATGTGCATGCCGTTCTATGTTCCTTATGCGTTGCTGAATCTAGGCGTTCCAGATTCGACAATTGGCTCATTTCTTGCCGTCGTCGCCTTGAGCGGTGTAATTTCGACCGCTTTGTGGGGACATGTCGGTGAAAAATATGGCGTCAGATGGGTTTTGATTGGTATGTCAGCGTTCGGTTGCGTCTCGCCTCTCATTGCGATTTGTATCCCGTGGTTTCCGCTGCCCTTGCAGATTCCTAGCTATTTTTTAATATTTGCGATGAATGGAATTTCGGTCAATGGGATGATGGTCGGATTCATGACTTACATGCTTAATGTCGCACCGCCGCTCACCCGTCCAAGTTATCTCGGTTTCATGAACACACTTCTATTTCCCTTCAGTTTTGTGACAGTGCTTGGTGGAGTTATTGTGTCGAGGCTTGGCTATCAGGGGGTTTTCGCAATCTCCTTGGGGTTGAGTTTTCTCGCATTCACGATGACGACACGGCTAGAAGAGGTCTTCTATAAGGAGGAAATACAGTCTGATGATGAGATTTTGTAACACCACTTTCAAAGGGTAGGCCTTGAGAAAACACAAATCATCCGTTAGCATCACGAGTGTACGATTGGATTGAACACCACATGGACAAATGCGGCGCTCTCAAGAAGAGCATTCAAGAATTCAATAACGGAGAATACTTCGAGTGCCACGAGACCCTGGAAGATTTATGGATGATAGAAGTTGGACCCGATCGGCTCTTTTATCAAGGCCTGCTTCAATTGAGCGTCGGATATTTCCACCTGTTCAATCGCAACTATGCCGGCGCTGCCAGCCAATGGCGAAGAGGTTCTGTCAAACTTCAAAATTTTGGAGACTGCCATCTGGAGATAAATTTGAAAACCCTCCTTGAACAGACTCGCTGCTGCCAACACATGTTGGAGATGGTCCAATGCGGCAACAGACAAACATTCGACTTCTCGCTCGTTCCGCGGATTCAGATGATCGGATTGCCGCCGACATGTCCTGCACTTCCGCACGGTTGAATGCAATGCCGTGTGCCATTCAATCTTCATTAATGGAGTTGCCTCATTGATTCATTTTCAGCATACACTGCGCTTGTTTGGCGGATAAGGGGAGACTGGCCTGCTGAAGACTTCATTGCTCCTTTTCGGTCTTTGGTCAAGATACAAACGGATTTCCAATCATCTTGGGATCGACTCATTTGAGGTACGAGCGAAGTTGAGGATTACATTCTGTCCCTCAATATCGACTTCGACGCAGTCGATTTTCGTAAATCCAGCCTCCTTAAACAATTCTACCAGCTTTGGCCAGTCCCACGTATATGGCGTTCGAGTCGTGGTAAACTCCAGCCTTGGGGCACCTTGCTCCGTAATCAGATATAGATGATTCTCGTCGATGAAATCCGATCCTAATTCACGCGTCACAATGTGGCTAACCGACAATCCTGATTCAAACCGAGATTCAACGAGCTTAAAACGTTCCGGCTCAAGCCGCTCCCAAGCTTCGCGCAAGAGTTGCTTTCCAGAACCGGGTTCCGGATGTTGGCTGGTTGCACCGATGAAGGCAAGTACTCCTCCGGGCTTAAGAATTCGCCGAAAACCCACGAGTGATTTTTGAAACGCTTCAACTCCAACAATCCACGATAGCGCATCGTTTAAAATCACATCGTATTTTCTCGGTGCAACCTCCGGTAACGCCTCCCATTTGGCCTCAAACACTGTACCGGTAAACCCGGCACAGGTTAGCTTTTGTTTCGCCTGCTCAATCGCTACGCCGGAAGAATCACAAGCATCTACGTCAAGACCTTTCGAGGCTAGCAACAATGTGGACTCGCCAACGCCGCATGAAGCATCCAAAAATGCCAAGCCGGCACGATTACCGAACAACTCGATGATTCCCCGGTAGAGGTTTCGCCTGCCGGGTTCCCACGGGGTGGCATTCGGATTCAGCAGATTATACCATTTCCAGTAAGTGTCCCAGCAATTAGATTGCAAAGGGCTGTCGAACTTCAAATCGGAAAAACTCATAACCGGATTTCTCAGTAGCTCTAACTATCCCCTTACACAATGTTTTCAAATACCGCAGAGCAATTGACGCCGTGTATTTGAGTTCGAGAAGTAAAAATCACGGGATTCGAGCGGACATTCAACAAGATTCAATCTCGAAGCAGGATGAAATGAGTCCAATATTTGATTTCGTTACCATGCAGACCATTCATTCAACGGAACGGACACAACGAAATCCGGTATTAACGGCGGCGATTTTTACGGGAGCACCGCCGCGGCGAGAACAACGCGAATGAAAAATTGGCCCTAAGAAATCGCCGCCGCGAACCGACCGATCTGGACCATCGGTTGGTCCAACGGGGTTGCGCTTTGGAGATTTGGTGTAGTTAATGCGATCATCGGCGCACCATTCCCAGACGTTACCCGCCATGTCATAAAGTCCATAGCCGTTGGGTGGATAGCTTCCGACAGGAGACGTGTACCGGTAGCCGTCATCAACACTCCCGTCGTACAGAACGTTAGCGTCGACATCTCGATCCTTGAAGTTGCACTGTGTCCCGTCAGGCGGCTCATTACCCCATGGGAATCGCGCGTTCGCCAGGCCGCCGCGTGCAGCTTTTTCCCATTCCGCTTCCGTTGGGAGCCGTTTTTCTGCCCATTCTGCGTACGCGGCCGCGTCGTGCCAATCCACGCCGACAACAGGATGGTTATGTAGGTTAACGTCGTGATTATTCCAATGCCGGGGTGTGCGATGACCGGTAGCTTCCATGAATTTCTTGTAGAGGGCATTCGTGATTTGGTGCACATCGATGTAGAAAGCATCCAAATGGACGACGTGCTGCGGTATTTCTTTGCGAAATTCTACTGTGTAACCCATGTCGTCGTCATCGACAGCGCCCATGAGGAATTCGCCCGCAGGGATAAAAACCATAGATGCTCCTTCTTTCCCGACAATCTTGTTTTGAAGTTTCTGGTCCGTCATCAAATTTTACCTTCTCTCTCGGAGTCACATATTCAAACTTATAGTCATTTCGGTTCATATTAACATAAGGTGGATTCAACTGATTGATAATTGAGGGCAGGAAGCCTTTCCCACAAAACAATACGTAAATGAATAATTTTTAGCCGCAATGGTTATATTGTCGATTATATGTAAAGCTGCATGGATTAACTTCCCCTTGGCGTATATTCGCCCTTTGTGTTCCAGCCCGGATACTGCTCTTCTAGCAATTTAAGCGTCTTGCTTGTGTAATACGGGTGTCCGGCAGGAGGGAACCTGAAGAATTCGCGCTCCCTTGCCGTAAGCGTACCGATAAATTGCCTGAAATGCTCGTTTCGCCCTAGGTCCGTATAGCTGCTCACACCTTCCCAGTAGTGATCGGCCCGCCCATAAATCCGAGTGACGGAATATCGCTGCTTTTCCTTGCCCTCAAACGCGGACGCCGAATGCCATAAATACGTGTTAAATATCATCTGGGTTCCCGCCGGCACCTCAAGCGATATTTTCTTGGTTAGGTCTTTACCGAATGGCTTCGGAATAACCTGCATCGGTGCATGTTCAGCCCGTACCTCTTCAGGAAAATACCAACTGCTTATCTGCCCGTACCTCTTGTCGCCGCACGGGGGTAACAACGAATTATTGCCGTTGTCAATGTGTAGCTGCGGTAAAGCTGAGGAACCGGGATACTTTGCCCAATTGTGAGCGTAGCGAAAGTGGATATTTTCGGTCTCAAGCGCACGTTGAACAAAGTCAATGAGGTCAAAATCTAGAATGAGTTCGTTGAAAAGCATCTCGGAATACGGAAAGTCGTCGGTCAACATTCCGGATTCGGGCGGTTGGCCTTTAATAACATCCCAAGGTGGAAGCGTTTCGTGGAGTGCAGCGACAATGCGAACTCTTTTCTCTTCCGGGTAGAAATCTTCGACAACGACAAATCCCTGCTCCACGAAAGTATTCATATGATCGTCAGATAATTTCATTGTGAATCCCCGTAGCTGTTGAAATTTATGCTTTTTGCGCCGCCGCGGTCTGCATTAGGCAGCCAAAATACGGCTGTGGGTACACGGTGCGCTTATTTCGTGCTGAAAATTTGTGCAGTGGTTAGTTTGATTAGAACGACTTGTGCCTATGACTCATATTAACGATAGTAATGTCAAGTTGTCAATACCAAAATCTGCTCAAATCCATCGGGGGGATCAACCGCAGATTATCTAATGTCAACGTCATTTTGCTCCGCAGCCACGCACTGATTTCAGATGAGCTGGAGAAGCCTTGAATTTTCAATTCGCTGATGGTATAATCGTGTGTGGAATGGATAGCGGAGACTGGAGTGGGAAAGTTTGCGGCGTGCTGCCAGAGGAGCACAGAGGTAAGCGTTTTTCGATGGAAGCAGAATGGAAGAAGTCCGTGCACAAGATTGAAGAATTTAACCTCGGGCGCGGAAATTTTGTGCACGGAATAGTAAATTACAATACCGGTGCCGCGGAACTAACCCCCGGCACGTTAATGCAGCGAGAGAGGTCTTGAAAAGTTTGTAGAAAGGGCGAAATTACTATGTATTCAAAAAGCATCTTCGTCATGATTATCATTTTATCGGTTACGGGTTGGCTAACTAACGTGAGCGCATGGGGGGCGTGGACGGTCGTTCGAGATGACGATTTTGCCCGCAACGACAGCATTGAGGGCGATCTCCAAGCAGTGTACTTTGCTGATGCGGATCACGGCTGGGCGGTGGGGTTTAAGGGGTTAATCTTGCACACAGCCGACGGTGGAGAAACATGGGTAAATCAGGCAATTGAGATGGAAGTTCCGATAGATTTTTGGAGCGTCTTTTTTCTCAATGAAAAAGTCGGTTTCGTCGTAGGTACCGGCGGCAGCATTTTTATGACAAAGGATGGCGGTAATTTGTGGGAGCGCAAGAACGTCGAAGGAATCAACCGGACTCGTCTGATAGATATGTGGCTGATCAACGAACAGAGCGGGTTTGTTGTTGGCACCGACAATACGTTGCTCAAGACAACCGACGGCGGCGAAAATTGGACGGGAGACAGCGATCGAGTGCGGTTAGGTGAAACACGCAATCATCTTGAGAGCATTTATTTTGTGTCGGCAACACACGGATGGATTGTGGGTTCCTTTGGGACAATTAAGCATACGGTTGACGGCGGTTCTACATGGGAAAATCAAACTTCCAACGTGGGTAACAACCTCATGGCGGTGCATTTCATCAATGAAGACACAGGATGGATTGCTGGACAGGAAGGTTTGATTCTCCACACTCAGGATGGCGGAGCGACTTGGAACCAGCAGGAAACTGATTCCTACGACAACCTACACGATGTCGGCTTCATTGATAACCAGACCGGTTGGGCAGTGGGGGATTATGGCGCAATTCTTCACACGACCGATGGCGGACAAACATGGACACCCGAAAAATCCGGCGTATCTTCTTCCTCGCTTCGCGCACTGCATGCGGCAGATAAAGATAGCTGCTGGGCTTTCGGCGAATGGGGTTGGATTATACGCCGTTTACCGCTAGGTGAATAAAAGATGGGCGGCGAGTACGCAAAACTTCAACAACTGCCAGTGCTGGGAAGTTAAGAGAAAACAGATAGTAAATGATTGTATTTCGTGGGTACGATTAATACCGTTGAAGGTATGTATCGACTACCCTAGCCCACTCGTCGATTCCGCCAACCAAACTCTTGACGTTTTTGAATCCAAGTTGCTGCATTAAGCAAGCTGCGTCAAGACTTCGCAGCCCTCGGTGGCAGTAAACGACAATCTCCGCGTAAGGATTGAGTTCGTTCACGCCTTGCGCCAACTCCCCAATTGGAATCCGCTTTGCGTCATTGAGATGGACTATTCGATATTCCCATTCCTCTCGGACATCCAACAGAACAATATCCCCGCCTTCATCCATTAATCGTTTCAGGCGCTGCGGCGAGATAGAATATTCAGCAGGATCAAAAGGCAGGATGGCGTCGTCGGTGCTCGGCGCAGCTTTAGGCAGGTGTTTTTTCTTGACGTATGTGTTATAAAAAGTTTTGATGGTTGATTTAATGCTCTTCAGCATGAGTTTCTCTCATTTTTGGCAATCTACGATTTTTAATGCAATCCGAATGACTAAAGCAAGCATTAAGTTCAATCTGATGTAGAATTGGGGTTTAACTATTATTGTGAATATATGAAAATCGCCCCAGATATTAATCAAAAACGCACATAAATGTCAAGGGTTTGATTCATGATATACCCGCGGCGTGGAATATTGGGCTGCGGGCGCCATTCCCTCCAGTCTAAAAATCACGTATGAAATCCAAACCGTTTAAAATTCTTTTTCTAGATAATGGGGCCGGTATTGGCGGTGGGCAGCGCAGTCTACTGCTCCTAATCAAGAATCTGGATAAGACGCGTTTCACCCCAATTATTGGTTGTTTGCCGGACAGTGCGCTCGCAGCCGAAGCGCGCAAGGCAGCGCAAAAAGTTGTACCGCTAAACCTTCCCGAACCGCATGATAAGGCGGATATTCACCATCGTTTCACATTTGGAGACCTCATTGGCGATTGTAAGTATATTGCAGTGGTCATCCAAATGCTGCGGGTAATTAGAGAAAACCGCGTGAATCTCATCCATGCAAATTCCTTGGCAGCCGCTTTGATTGGCGGTGCCGCTGCTAAAATCATTGGTGTACCAATTATCATGCACAAACGGTATGCCACATCGTATGGGCTATTAGATCGGATGGGGGAGAAGTTAGTTGACTGTGTTATACTTGTTTCAAGAGCGACCCGTTGGAATTTTGCAGCCAAATCCAAGCAGGCGCTCATTTATAATGGTGCTGAACTAGAGGCGCCTCATGCCTCAACAGCAGAGGTGAAAGCTGTGCGATCGAGCTTAAATCTCTGCCGCGAGGACATGTTGGCGGGGATAGTGACACGTATTACATTTGAGAAAGGCATTCATATTTTGATTGAGGCGATGGCGAATCTCAAAAACCGGCGCCGAATCAAACTAATTGTTGCGGGGAAACCTTACTTTCAGCAGGATTTTGATTACCTCGAACGTCTTAAAGCCCAAATAGGTAAATTGGGACTGGCGGATTCCGTGATATTCACTGGGTTTCTGACTGATACACGAGCAATAATGGCGCTTCTTGATATGGTTCTGCTCCCTTCAATAGTTGACGAAGCTTGTCCGCGTGTGATTATAGAAGCTATGGCGGCAGGTAAACCTGTAATAACTACTCCCCTAGGCGGCAGCAAAGAGTTGGTTACCCCGGAATCCGGGATTTTCGTACCTCCGGAAGATGCCAAAGCGTTAGCCGCAGCCATTACACTGCTTGCGGATAATCGGCAACATTCGAGACGGATGGGAATTGCAGGACGTGCAAGGGTGGAAAAACTATACAGCGCTGAAAAAAACACCCGATTAACTGAACTACTCTATTCACGCTTGCTAAATCCCTCATCACCCTCGGAACAGAAGGTGAGTAGTTCATAACAGCATTGACGAACGGACAAACTCGCATCAAAATTAACAGCTCGAAGCACAATTGGCCGCGACGCCGTTATCAAAACAACGTATGGACTTTAAGATTTGCGGTAGCCGGTTCTATTACCTGTAGGCACGCTTCAAGCTGATACGAGATTTATTTCAAAAATGCACATCCTCGACCAACAATACCGCAATGTCCTCATCTTTTTAGTGGTCGTGATACTCGCGGGAAGTGGATACTGGATGCTCAAGCGTTTTAACCCGGCGCTGTTCCTTGGTGAGCCGGACTTCGTCGTCGATCCAATTGAACGCGATCCACCCGCGGATATTTTGGTCCATGTTGCCGGCGCGGTTCAGTCACCGGGAGTATATCATCTTCCGGTCGGCGCACGCGTCGAAAAGGCTATTGAAATAGCCGGCGGACCGACGGAAAAGGCTGATATTCACAAACTAAATCTGGCTGCGAAAGTCAGCGATGGCCAGCGAATCCATGTACCGGAATTGCGTCAAGCCTCGCCGCCTCCAGTCGACACAAAACACTCTTCAACCGGTTCTCCCGCATCTACTTCAGCTAATTCCAATCAAAAATTACTCATCGATCCCAATGTTGCTACATTTGAGCAATTACAAACGCTTCCGCGTATTGGACCAGTAATGGCGCGGCGCATCATTGAATACCGAGAAACCAACGGATCGTTTTCAAGCGTCGATGATCTCGTCAGGGTAAGAGGAATAGGAGACAAAACGCTAGCACAAATTCGACATCTCGTTGACATCCGATAGGAGAAATGTGAGGAAGGCAGTCGTAGGAAGGGGAGGATTCATCTCCTTAGTTGCCCATCTTCTCTAAGAAGGTTCACCAACGTTGGTTATGGGTGGGCTATAGGTTCTGTCGATTCTGCAGGCTGCGGGTCCGGTACCGCCTCGGAATCCATGGCTTCATCAATAATCTGTGTGAGGTGACGAATTGTATCAGCGCATCGCCTCTGCTCGCCATACATTTGCGCGGCGATATTCAGGGCTGCCATGGTTGCAACGCTGATAGTATCGTGACCTTTTTGGCGGAATTGCTGCATCATCCGATCCACGAATTCGGCTAGCGTGCGAATATCCTCTTCAGTTAAATTATCAGTCTGCTTAATAGTGTATTGCGTGTTGAGAATACTAACTTTAATTGATGAAGCAGACCGTGATGTTGTAGAAGGAGAGGAATCTGAAACGTTCATAATCACCCTGAATCGAAGAAAATTTTACGTTTGACCCAACGCTTGCTGAAGTGCACGCCGCATTACGTCAATCGGCGGTGAAACTCGCGTCCATTTTTCAAAAGCAATTGCCCCTTGGTAGAGGAGCATCCCTAGACCGCCAATTGTATGGCAACCTTGCGTCGAAGCCGCTTTCAACAAGCGGGTTTCGGGGGGGGTGTAGATAATGTCGTACACGATAGATTGTGGAGTTAACCACTCGGGCTGTATCAAAAGCGGGTGTGAAAAATCCATACTTGCCGAGGCCGTATTGACTATTAACTGACTCATTGATACCGCATTTGGCAGTCTGGCATCGTCAATTCCCATCCCAAGAATTTCCGCGCTTGTTTTGTCCGCAAGATCGGCAGCAAGTGCAACGGCTTTTGACGTGGTGCGGTTGGCGATGACAATGGATTGCAGTTTTTCACGGGCTAGGGCAACGGCGACTGCCCGTGCTGATCCACCTGCCCCAATCACTATAGCAGAACCGTTTCGAGGCACCTCATGCCCGGCATGCTTCATTGCGAGCAAGAATCCGGACGCATCTGTATTTTCGCCTGTAATCTTGCCTTGCTTGAATATCAATGTGTTTGCTGCACCGATGAGTGCAGCTTCTTGGGAGATTTGGTCGAGGAATGGAATCACACGCTGCTTGTACGGAACGGTGACATTCACTCCAATTATTCGGCACGCCTTGAACCCTTCAAGGGCAACCCGCAAATCTGTCGGTCGAACGTGGAATGGGACGTAAACGTAATCCAGACCGATTTCCGAAAAGGCGGCATTGTGCATTTGCGGTGAGCAAGTATGCTCGACCGGATCGCCAATAACTCCAACGATTTTAGTTTTGCCTGTGATATGTGACGCGTAATGATTCACTCTTTTGCGTGCACGAATTTTTCATTAACGCACTGAATTTTCCCGCAGTAGAGCAGCCCGTCAAACGATTTTAACTCATTATCTCCAGCGGTTATTAATTACTCTAAGACTAGTTGTTCGAAGTTTCATTGGTTGGTTTTTCCCCTTATGCAAGATGCAGATGAATGTGCTTCTTTCTTTATGCAGTCAACGGAATCAACTACGAATCTTCGATAACAACGCTTCAGCCTTTTGTTTAGCGGTTTCCATCTTTGGGTAACGCACTTCTCGGTAGCCGCAAACTTCTTGAGGAACATCCAGCGCACGAACGTGAGTTTCGTAATCAACAGCATCTTTTGGGGCAAAGGTATCAACAACCTCAACGATATACCAATCTCGAAAGATTTTTTCCTTTGCATGCCACTGAGAAAGCCAACGTCTGAGGAACCTCATCCGTTTCATCAAATTCAGTTGCCAGTTCCGGGTGTTCATGTCCCACCTAATATCCATGCCCATCACGTTAAAATGCGGCCGGTTAAGGTGAACATACTTAATCCTATCTCCATTTGACTCATCGACATTGTACTGCGCTTTGTCGCGTTTTAATTTATCCTCTCTAGTGAGCAGGTGAGCCACGTAAATTTCGTCTTTTATGAGCATCACCTTGTGCAAGTTGATGATTGCGGATTTGGTGGCTCGAAAACCCTCTGTACGACAATCCTTGGCATAGATACGCTGAATCTTTTCGGTGTATCGGCGGGCATAATTCAGGTCTTCGAATTGAATCAGATCGTATACCCGCAACGCCAAGCCGCGATTGGTCTCTTCATCTAATCCCATGTCCTCAACTGCTTCTTGAACCAGTTTTTCATATTCACCCGCCAGGACTTCGCCGCGCCATCTTTTCTCTAACGTACCGCATTTCTGCCTAAGTAACGATTTATACCCTTGCTGATTTGGCGCCGCTGAATAGATATCTGCATCTATCGCAATCCGCCTTCCAATGTCAAAAGCGCGTTGATTGGATGCCAAATCAGACGGTTTCGCCACCCATTTCAACGCTGATTGAATGTGGTCTAATTCGAGTGGTAGCTGCCCACGCTGGAATGCCACGCCTATCAGCATGATGTTTGCGTAAAGATTGTTTCCCAGTAATCTCTCAGAGACCTCAAATAAATTCGCACCAAAATATTCATCAGTTTTGGTGTATGCCCGTATGCTTTTCTCCAAATCTGCGATTTCAAAGCTATCCTTGCCGATGAGGGTGGTTACGGTATCCGTTTTTGCAGTGTTTACGACAGCGGTCGTTAAATCAGGGGTGGCGACTCGAAAAGGGGCTTTTGAATCAATACCGCGTACAGCCTCTAAAATGTCCAAACCTAGCAGGAGATCCGCCTTGCCGTACGGGATGATAGGAGAAATCTGATTGTCGGTTTTTGAATAAGTCACATGCGCGTATACGCCGCCGTTGCGTATTGCCAACCCTTTCTTATCGCAGAACCGTACCTGATACCCTTGGGCATATCCGGCGAGAACCAATATAGAGGAAATTGTGCCGATTCCCATGCCGCCTACCCCCGCGGCGTAAACACTCCACGTCCGATCGAAACCGCTAAACGATGGCAGCGGAAGCGGGTCGACCGCCGTGGGAGCAGCACCAATCGGCATCTTTTCTTCGTGCATCCCCAGATTCGAGTCTGTATCAACCAACACTTTCGGTGGACGTTTGCGCGTCACGATGACCTCTTCAAATGACGGACATGCCCACTTGATTCGAGCGCATGCCCCGTCGGTCACACAGTTCGATGAATCAATGCCAATCTTTGGCCCGTAATCAGTTTCATTGACCTTTAGGCCGGGACAACCTGTGGCTTTGGTACATTCCAGACAAAATTCGCAAACTTCCGGCGTGATATTGATATGCTTCTCAACCTTCAAAAACCCTTTTTCTTTTATTGTCTTGTGGTTTTCACGGCGCAAACGGCGATGATAAGTGATTCCGCACTCCTTATCCGCGATTACAATCTTAACGCCCGGATTGAGAATGGTGTCCTCAAGAAGCGCCTTATACTTGACACGATCCTCAGGATCAGTTCGGACGATGAAGAGATTGGAACTCCCGCCTGCGAGTCCACGGGCTACTTTTTCGATGTCCTGAGCGAACGTTGAATTGCCGAGAATGTCATCCTCCCCCGCCGGCGTGGGTTGATGCCCTGTCATCGCGGTTGTCTGATTATCCAAGATAACATACGTAATGTCTTGTCCATTCTTTATAGAATCGGAAATTGCCGACATCCCTCCGTGGAAAAAGGTGGAATCGCCCATAAAGACAATCTGCTTATTTTTAATGAACGAATCAATTCCTGCTCCCGTACCGCCGCCCAACGCCATGGCTGATAGATTGTGCATGAGACGCGGAAAGGGTTCGTACTTCAGCATAGAATAGCAGCCGATGTCCCCATGAAAAACGAGATCTACAGGCGGCGAGGCGTGCTGCTTTTTCATGTAGTCGGCGTCCATGAATTGCTTGGTAATATCCAGAAAGACGCTCGAAGAATCGCGATGCGGACACCCCGGACAAAAAGTCGGCGTTCGCGCCGGAATGTTAACTTCATATGAATTGACCTGTTCAATTCGATTTTCTTCACGCGAAAGCGCACTTTCAACCATGTGGATTTTCACGGGCGTATCTTCTTCCCGCCCATGTAATCCCTTGGATGGTAAGGCGGAGTCTGTCCGCATCTTCCGCCGAAGTAGTGGAATCAACCGTTGAATAACGACTGACGGATTGAGTCCGAGCGATTCGGGAATCCCAGGTAAATCGTTTGGGAATTGTTTTCCCCATACTTGTACATGCCGATCTATCCCGCCAGTTTGGTAGAGGTCGCCCACTATAGCTTTGATATCTTTTTCAAGTAGCGGCCGCTTCTCCTCCACGACGTAAATCTCGCGGACACCCGCCGAAAATTGGCGCACAATCTCTGTATCAACTGGATGCGTCAAACCGAGCTTTAGGATTGGAATTTGACCTTGGATTTCCAGCTCATGCAGCGCATGTTCGAGATATGTGTAAGCCACTCCCGACGTGACAAAACCCATCTCGTGCCGGGTACCGTTTAGATTGTAAATCTGATTTAGATTGCGGCGTCGCGCAGTCTCAATCGCATTGGGAAATCGTCTTTCTAGAGTTTCAATCTCAATTCGAGCGCTATCGGGCGGTAAAACCACCCGGTTATCAATATTGATATCATCTGTATTGAGTGTGGTGGTGTGGTTTGCGTTGATGTCGGGATAGCGGTTCGGATGAAGCTGAACATTTCCCCCGCCATCCGCCTGATTCACTGTGACTAAGTAGGCTGTGTATAGGTTTGAATTAGCGGAGAGTTCAAAGGCAACACGCAGCCAATCTTTCACTTCCTGAAATGTGCTCGGTTCCACGACTGGCGTATAGAGATGGCGGGCTAAAAAACGCGAATCGGCAGGTACTTGTGTACTGCTTGACGCCGGATCATCTCCGACGACGACAACAGCTCCCCCCGTAGTTCCTGCTAAATTGCTAATAGCTAGGGCGTCAGACGCTACATGGAGTCCAACGCTCTTCATATAAGCGACAGCGCGGAGTTTTGCCATCTGTGAACCGTTAAGCCGCGCTACACTAAGGGCTTCATTGTTTGCAATCTGCGCGACAATGCCGTGCTCCTTAAATAGGTCGGCGTTCCGTCGAATGACTTCGAAAACATCGGCAAGCGGCGATCCGGGATATCCTGTTAACAGACTGACTCCGCTCTCTAACGCGCCTTTAATTAACAACTCACATCCTGTATAAACATTCGTACCACTTTCCTGTATAAACCTTTTATCCATTTTTCATCTGCCTTCTAAACTTATCACTATGGGGAATGAGCTCAACCCCTCCACTTTGAAAAACATGGATTTTTCCTTGTCTGCATTTCTATTGTGAAAAGATACTTGAGATGGAATACCAATAACTCAACATCCAAATGCGCGCAATTCAGCCAGTCGTTCTGTTTTATCCGAGGTTTGATCAAAAAGTCCATATGCAACCATGTGAAAATCAAATTAGCTGCCGACAGCGGCATTTTTGTTTCACTCGAAAGGCATCGGACTTTGTCCTTTTAACAGTTCACGCGCGCGTTCGAGCGTCGTTTCCGTCGGCTCACCACCATGCATCCGGGCAATTTCCTCAACCCGTTCTTCCGAAGTCAACAGTTTCGCCGAGATGGTAGTCCGATTGTCGTTCACATGTTTTTCAACACGAAAATGCCTATCAGCGAGGCGTGCGATTTGCGGAAGGTGAGTGATACAAATGACCTGGCGCAATCGCGCCAATTCCTCCAATTTTTGTCCAACAATGTCTGCGGTTTGCCCGCCGATTCCCACATCAATTTCGTCATAAATCATTGATGGGATGCTGTCAATTCTGGCGAGTGCAGTTTTCAGGGCAAGCATGACGCGAGAGATTTCGCCCCCGGACGCAATTTTTGCCAAAGGTTTCGGTTCAGATCCCACGTTGGGCGCGATAAGAAATTCAACATCATCCATCCCATTGGATTTCAATTCATACTGTTTTCCTTTAATCTTTAAAATTCCATTGGGCGATTCCGCCGGTTGCACAAGAATCTGGAATCTAGCTTTATCCATTCCCAACGTATGGAGTTGCATTTCGATTAACGATTCTAACCGGATGGCGGCCTCTTTTCGTTTTTCCGAGAGTTCAACGGCGAGTTGCTGCCCTTTCTCTATCGAGGCCTGAATCCGGTTTTCCAGTTCTTCAACGTGTTCAGAACTTACTTGCAATTCTTTCAGTGTCTGATTCACATGCACCTGATAATCCAACATTTCAGCGATAGAATTGCCATATTTCCGTTTCAGCCGGTGGATGAGGTCCAAACGCCCTTCGACATCCGCGAGACGAGTTTGGTTAAATTCAACAGCGTCGCGGTAGTCGCGAATCTGATATGAGATATCCTCCAGCTCGTACAAAGCAGATTCCAGCCGGGAATTCAACTCATCTAGATGTCCGTCCATATTGCTCAGTTTTGAGATTGTGCGGCTTATCCCTTTGAGATTGTCTAATATGGAAGCGTTCGATGGGTTGCCGCCATAAAGCTCATCATACGCCAGACTCGCGGATTCAAACCGGGTCTCTGCGTTGTTGAGGAGGTTACGCTCATTGATTAGGCTCTCTTCCTCCTCTTGTTTAAGTTCGGCATTCTCCAATTCATCTCGTTGAAACTCCAACAGTTCCTTTTCACGTGCCGCATCGTGCAATTTCCGAGAAATATTGTTAAGACGACCGCGCAACGTGTGAATTTCATCGTACGTTTGACTGACCTGCGATCGGTGCCCTCCAAGTTTACCGAAAGCATCGAGCAGATTCAAATGTGTTTCGGACCGAAAAAGCGACTGATGTTCATGCTGCCCGTGAATATCGACCAGCAGGTTCCCAAGCTCCTGAATGAGTGTCAGGTTTACCATCTGCCCGTTTAGATAACACCGACTCCGTCCGCTTGCGCTAATCTGGCGAGATATTAACAAACCCTCCTGCGAATCCGAGATATTCGCTACACCGGATTCACGCAGGTAGTGCCATCCGGGATGGTCCGGCGGCGGATTAATGGCAATTTGCACGTTAGCGTGATCTTTACCCGATGGAACGACACCCGATGCGCGGCGCTCGCCTAGTGCCAATCCCACGGCGTTCAGAATGACAGACTTTCCGGCTCCGGTTTCACCGGTGAAGATATTTAGACCAGCGGAAAATACGAGCTGGAGTTCATCAATAAGCGCGACGTTTCGGATATAAAGTTCTTCAATCATAATGTAAATTGAAACATCTCTATTCCTCAGGTTTTACGTTTCGCGCCCTCTCCTAACATCAATTTGCTCCTTAAAGCGTCGAATGCGCTGCGATGCTGGGAACGAATGAGTTGGATGGTCTTTTTCGCCTTTCGGATACGAATCAAGCAGTCTGAGGTAAGAGAGTGCGTTTCGCGTTGTCCGTCAACAAATAGGTCGACGCTGCTGTAATCATAACGAATCGCAACAGTAATCTCGGAATCTCCGTGTGCAATAAACGGACGAACCGTGAGGGAATGGGGTGCAATCGGCGTTAAAAGAATTGCATTGAGGTGCGGATCGACAATAGTTCCCCCGCTTGCTAGGGAATAGGCTGTTGAGCCGCTTGGAGTGGCAATAATCAAGCCGTCAGCGTTGTACATCATGAACACTTCGCCATCAATGTAGGTATCGAGTTCAATCAGTTGTCCATAGCAGCGAATTACAACATCATTAAGGGCAAAAGATTGCGAACGCTGCAAATCGGGATTGTCCACATCGATTTCAAGCATCATCCGCTGATCGATATTGTAATTCTCCGCAAAGATGTTTGTTAACGCGGGGTAGAGCTCATCAAGCGAAACTTCGGTAAGGAATCCAAGATTGCCGAGATTGACCGCGAGGATTGGCACGTTTTCTATCTGGGGCGTGTGCGCGGCGTTTAACAGCGTTCCGTCGCCGCCAAGCACCAATAAAAAATCGCATTGGTCAACAACACCGTCCTGATTGCATCCGGAAGGAGGTGCACCGAGTGCTAAAGCTTGCTCATCAGGAATCAACGGCTCGATACCTCTGTCCTTAAGCCAATTGTATACGGCTATGACGACATCGGATGCTTTGGGCTTAGACGTGTTGACAAAAAAACCAACTGTTTTCATAATCTCATCGCTATGGGGCAGAACTACACCGGGATCGCAGCGATTTCAATTCAGTTGAGTTATGCCGCTTCCCTCTGCTCGAACCGATAAATCAACAAGATAACCCCACAACCGGCGAGAAACGCCAACGCCGTGATTAACAAATTCAGATTCATTTGAGGTATGATATGCGCAACGTCGATACGTTCGCCGCCGACAAGCTCATATTTTCGGAATGGCCAGAGCCCATACAGGGAACCGACCATTAAGCCAATCAAAAAAGATATTGTCATATCGCGGTGCCGTTCAAGGACGTAGTTTAACAATCGAGTAAACGCCAATAGTCCGATACCGCAGCCGACAGCGAAAATAGCCAACACGAGCCAATCCAATCGACTGACTGCCGCTATAACGTCAAAGTAGATTCCGAGAAGCAGCAGAATAAACGATCCGCTGATTCCGGGAAGTATCATCGCGGAAGCGGAAATAGCCCCACAAAAGAACAAGTACAGTACCTTGGTAACAGAAAAATGTTCCTCTTCGCTGTTCGCTTCTAAATCAACGTCGCCGGAAGCAGCGATGTTGGATTGACGGTTTTCCTTAAGTTCGTACTTTTTCCTAGCGTTTTCGAGTCTATCCTCCCCAATCATACTGAGTGAAAGTCCCACAGTCAACGCGACGGCGATAAGCAGAGCGATAAACGCTTTAACGGAAAAGCGTTTCAACATTTTAGCGGGAATGATAACGGAAGCTAGAATTAAACCGCAAAAGAACCCATGAGTAGGATCATGCTGATTGTTAAACAGGTGTTTGATTAGGTCGGATAATGCTTTAATCGCAAACGCGGCACCAACGGCTAGGGCTGCCAAGAATCCAAAGTCTATACGCCGCAGTTCCGCACGCGCTTCAGAAATTTTGTCTTTTTTCAGCGTGATTGCACCTAAAAACTTCTGAACGGTCGAAACTCCGATGTGGTGCAAGGCACGAATTAAGCGCTCATAAATCCCTAGCACAATTGCCATTGTGCCGCCGCTCACACCCGGAATAATAAACGCTATACCGATAAAACAGCCCTTAACGATATGGCCAATGACAAGCCTGAACTTCAGCAAGATTTACCCCCGTTAAATCCCGCCTCCTCTTGAACAGTCGTTTATTCATTGCAGGTTTAATCCACGGTTTCATCGTTGAGCCAACTCTTCAGTGGATCGATTAGGTGATGAGCCGTAAAGTCTAGTTGCACTGGTGTAATCGAAACGCAACCGTTGCGGATAGTGTTGACATCTGTATCCTCTCCCTGATCAACCTTTTCGCGTTCGCCGCCAATCCAGTAGTAGGGTTTTCCGTGTCGATCCAAGCGTTTGATAGCTTGTGCACCGTAAGACCCAAGGTCTTGCCGAGTCATTGCTATGCCTCGAAGTTCAGATATCGCGTAATTTGGCACGTTGACATTCAAAAGAATCCGGTCAGGCATGCCGTTGGAAATTACCTGCTTGGCGATTCGAATTGCAATTGATGCTGCAGTTTCGTAGTGGTACATGGGACCGGGAACCAGTGAAACCGCAATCGACGGGATGCCGAGAAAGGTTCCTTTTTTCGCGGCCGCAACAGTCCCGGAAAAATGGAGATCTTGCCCCAAGTTTTGTCCATGATTGATACCGGATACGAGGAGTTTTGGCCGTTCGGGAAGCAGCGCACTGACGCCAAGGTCCACACAGTCGACTGGCGTTCCGTCGACGGCGTAAGCGCGGTTCGCCACTTGTGCCGCACGGAGTGGACGATTCAGCGTAATTGCCATTCCAACCCCGCTGCGCTCTCGATCCGGCGCCACTATATATACTTCGTCAAGGCTTTCAAGTGCGTCGGCGAGCGCCTTTAATCCTGCCGATTCTATGCCGTCGTCGTTAGTCACAAAAATCATAATCACCCGCGAAACACAATTGGAGCCCTCAGCGGTGTCATACGCCGTGAATTAAGTGAATCTCACAGAGTCCCATAATTTCTTACTGCCTGCAGCCCCTAAAACAAACCGCTTTCACTAAACATCATGGCTGCAGCATATCTTATTTTATCCCATTATTTGTCTCTGAGGCTATTGATAAGCAGCCGTGAAAATAACCGCATTTCCCGAAGCGTTTTGACATTGCTGACTTCGTCCCCGTAGATAGTTTGGATAGCCGTGCTCTCAATCCGAAAACCGAGCCGCCCTGCTTTAATTAAAAGTTCCGATTCGGTTTCATACCGCTCGGTGTTCAGTTGGACGGTTTTCAAAACTTCAGCCTTCATGAGTCGATAGCCTGACTGAAAATCCGGGACGTTTTGCCCAGAGAGCGCTGAACCTACAGTGGAAACCAAGCAGTTATTCAACCGTCGGTGCAGTGGCATTTTCAACCGCTCCTTAAACCGTGCACCGACGAGGATGTCCGGATGCGTTCGACGGAAATGATCGAAGAACCGCGATAAATCCATGGGGTCATGTTGTCCATCGCTATCCATCGCGGCAATCAATTCATAGCCATTCTGAAGCGCGTAATCGAAGCCGGTGCGCAGTGCGCGTCCCTTCCCGCGATTCTGAGCATGTTTCAGAGTAACAGCGCCGTGCGCCTTCGCAATCTCCGCTGTGTTATCGGATGAACCGTCATCAATTACGACAATGCGTCCGACGAATAAACTCGCTTCTTGGATGATCCGACCGATGGTTGACGATTCATTGTAGGCAGGTAATAGTAGGCAGGTTTTCATGAGATTAAGGCACAAACCATAGATTCATTGAATTATCAGCCTTGCGAACCGCCGTTTCCCAACTTGGAGCACACTTCCGCTAGAAAGGTCAATTTCAAGAGATGAATCGGTAATCCGCTCATTGTCAAGGCGCACCCCGCCCTGTTGAACCAACCGTCTCGCTTCACTGGTACTTTCGGCAAACCCGGCGCGCGTGATGAGATGGGCAAGCCAAATTTTGCCATCGGCGAGCGCAGTCGAAGGAATATGAACGTCAGGTAGGTCTTCAGGCAGTTGGCGGTCGCGATGAACCTTGTCAAATTTAGCCTCAGCCGATGCCGCCGCTGTCTGATCGTGGTAAATGGACACAATTTCACGCGCCAGTCTCTGCTTAACGGCTTTCGGGTGAAGATTGCCGTCGGTTAATTTTACTTCCAGCTTTCGGATTTCATCAAGCGGCACATCAGTTGCTAGCTTAAAGTAGGTACTCATCAACTCGTCGGGAATTGACATCAACTTCGCATACATTTCGTTGGGCGGCTCATATATCCCGACATAGTTGCCGAGGGATTTACTCATTTTCTCGCTTCCGTCCAACCCAACGAGTAAGGGCATCAGAAGTGCAACCTGAGGCTGCTGGCCGTGAGCGCGCTGGAGATCCCGCCCCGCCAGAATATTGAATTTTTGGTCGGTGCCGCCCATTTCAATGTCTGCTTCCAAGTGCACCGAATCATAGCCCTGACACACAGGGTACAGCATTTCGTGAAGGCTGATTGGCACTCTTCGATTAAATCTATCGGCGAAATCGTCCCGCTCTAACACCCTCGCCACAGTAGTTTTAGCCGTAAGGTTGATTACATCCGCGAAGCACATCTTGCCTAGCCACTCACTATTGAATACAGTGAAGGTTTTCGACGGATCCAATATTTTGCAATATTGTTCTTCGTAGGTTTTGGCGTTGAGGCCGATTTGCTCCTCTGAAAGCTGCGGCCGAGTCTTCGAGGTTCCAGTGGGATCGCCAATCATCGCCGTAAAGTCACCGATGATGACAATGACTTGATGGCCCAGATCTTGAAACTGACGGAGTTTACGTAGTACAACGGCAAGTCCAAGATGAATATCCGGTGCAGTTGGATCCAGCCCAAGTTTGACGCGTAGGGGTCGGCCTTGTTCCCGAGCCATCTCCAATTTTCGGAGAAGTTCTTCCTTGGAGATAATCTCCGCTGTGCCTCTGCCGATGAGGTCAACCTGTTCTTCTATACTCAATTCAGCGTGCACGCTGGATTCCCCGTTAGATATCGTCTGGAGGTCTTCACTACTACGGTTCAAGCTAGCTATTATACTACACCTTACACGACTCAGTCAACGTTATATCAATGCAGCAGCGTCAAGGCTCACGGCAGAAATCTCCGCTGTGACAGACTTGCGAAGCGTGTGCATCCAGCCGCTAAATGGTCAATGCCAAAGCGAATTTAATATTTAGGAATAGAACTCCTCATCACTTATTTAGTTAACTGTACCGCTTAGCTTTTCCCTGAATTCTTCTTTGAATTTTCGGATTTTGGGATCAATTACGAACTGGCAATACGGTTGGGTGGGATTGAGCTTATAGTAATTCTGGTGATAAACCTCCGCCGCGTAAAAATCGAGACAAGGTACAATCTCTGTAACGATCGGATTCGGCCACAAGCCAGAGGCGTCCGTTTCACGCTTGGAGGATTCGGCGATAGCTTTCTGTTCATCGCCGTGATAAAAAATAGCTGAACGGTATTGGGTACCAACGTCGGCGCCCTGCCGGTTTAAAGTCGTTGGGTCGTGCGTGCGCCAAAAGACATATAGCAGGTCGTCAAATGAAATGACTTGGGGAGCAAAAGAAATCTGCGCCACTTCAGCATGTCCAGTGGCTCCGCTGCAAACCTGCTGATATGTTGGGTTTTTAACCACGCCGCCGGCGTAGCCGGAAACTACATGTTGCACGCCTGTTAGACATTGAAATACGGCTTCGACGCACCAGAAACAACCGGCGCCGAACGTTGCTGTTTCAAATTTAGTCGACATTTTTTCTTCACCGTAACCATGATGCTTACTATGACGAGATTGGAAAAACTGCCCTCATTTTAGCAACTAGCGTCCGGTTTGTCAATCGCCAAACAGTGGAACGGATGCCTCAATGAGTCTCGAATTATTTTGATGTTGCATTCCAATTCTGTCTGCTATATCATAGGCTGTAACTTCTTCATGGTGGCTCTTAGATGGAATTGTCTTATGAAAATCACGGTTCTCGGTTCAGGCACTTCGACAGGCGTGCCGGAATATAAATGCAGTTGCGAAACATGTAAAGATGCGCGATCGCCGCACTCAAAAAACTGTCGGACGCGCCCGTCGATTCACATTGAAAAGCATGGGAAGCATCTGCAATTCGATACCGGTCCCAACTTTATCGATCAGATTGATAGGAATAAAGTCGAATGGATTGACGCGGTGATTTTTACCCACTGTCACGCCGATCATACCAGCGGGACAAATGACTTGGTTATGCCCTGCCGTAAGCAGAAGATGGATATACCGATTTACGGTCCGGAGGAGACGATACGAATTCTGGAGCGCAATTACGATTACATGTTTAGCAAGGAGGTATTTCAAGGCGGCGGCGTTGGGCATTTGCTGCCTCACACCGTCAATGAGCGTTTTGAGATGCACGGGTTCGAGATTATACCGCTTCCCGTTGAGCATGCTGCTGTCACGACGTTCGGCTATCGGATTGACGACTTCGGTTACCTTCCTGACGTGAAGCGCTTACCAGATTCATCTAAAGCACTGCTGCGCGGCATTGAGGTGTTAATTATTGATGCGCTAAGCTTCAATCCGCGTCATCCAACTCATCTCGCTGTTGGAGAGGCGGTAGAAATCGTAAATGAGCTACAGCCGCGAGAGGCCTACTTTACACACATAATGCACCGACTAGATCACCGGTATTTTCGTGAGCAGTGCCAAGAACAAAGCATTGAATTACCGGAGTATGCCTATCTGTCGTACGATGGGCAGGCGATTGAAATTCTGTAATGCGGCAATAAATGGGAATTGTATACGATAGCGTTTGTAAGTTTGGTTGCACATTGCGGATATTGCCAAGCGCGCGGGTTCATACTCTTTAAGAAAAGTGATTAACGTAATGAAATTTCCGAAAAGGATTTGGAGTATGGCTAGTGTTTTTTTGTGCTTGATTGTTGCGTCGGCAAGCTATGCCGCCGACATTGAAGCTGCCGGCATCTGGCTTTTCGATGAAGTTAACGGTGATAAAGTTGCGGAAGTGTCCGGAACAGGAATTGAAGGGGAAATTTCTGGCAACTACAAATACGTAGCGGGCAAGTTCGGCGAAGCATTGGAATTCAATGGGGAAAACACCTCTGTTCTGTTTGAGAATGACGATCCGACGCAGGCTTATATACTTCATCGCGGCAAGGATGTTTCCTTGGTCTTTTGGGCGAAACCGTCGAGCGGCGATTTTAGAACTATTTTCTGGACACGAGGTGACGGTGCTGACGCGGATAGATTCAATATCCATTCAGGTCCCGGCCCGACCCTTGGATTCGATTACAGGGAAGTGAACGGAAATATTCATCAAGGGCTTTACGAAAACGTTCCGCTTCCTATAAATGAATGGACACATATTGCGATTTCGCGAGAAGAAAATACCTACAATACTTATAGCAATGGGAACCTGGTGTCGCAAGGGGAAGATCAAAATCCAGCATTGCCTCAATCCATAAGTTGGATGTTGAGTAGACCCGCGTTTATTTTTGGTGGGATTATAGATGAAATTGGATTCTTCGAATCGGTGCTTAATGAAAATGATGTCGCCAGCATCATGGAAAATGGTCTCGAATCAACCACGCTTGCCGTGGCGCCGTCAGGCAAGATTTCCACGACCTGGGCACGGTTGAAGCGCGGTAAATAATTGCACCGGCAAAACATCCATGAAGACACTACGCTTAACGGTGTTTGCAGGAAGACTCACGACCCAAGAACCCAACCTCCAAAAACTAACATAGGAGCGAGTTGTCAAATCGTCCTCCTCACTTAGCATTTTCATGAATGAAATTCAACAGCTGCAACTTTACGGGTTTTGCACTATCGCCAGTGCTTATGAGGTTAATTCGTTACGGAACGAATGCTTGCGTATCTTCGATAAACTAAGTTCGAATGTCGTAGATGCAAACGACAATGCGGTGTTAAATCATGCCTTAGAGAGGTGCCCAATCATAAAAGAAATCATTGGAGCCACGATTGGAGCAGAGCATACTCGAACGGCCTCATTCAAGCGAACACTTCCAAACGATACGTCATTCAGTTGTACCTACCATGTCCATTGTGATGAAACTGAATCATTGGCGCTTGATAATCATAATAATCGACTCCGTAAATCGCCAAATGTACCCTGCATGATAAACAGCATCATTACCTTAACCGATTTCACAGCGGATAATGGCTTTGGCGTAATCCCGATGAGTCACCATAGTCCTTTTTTGAAACGGCATCAATTCCTTACCGCAGTCGATCCTGTTGTTGAAAATGACTTCTTATTCCCTGTCATCGCGCCAGCAGGTTCGGTGATTCTATGGGACAATCGATTGTGGCATGCTCAACTTCGCAACAAAACAAACGAGAGCCGCTTGAACATCAATGTATCCTATTTTGCGAAATGGTGGAGAAACGATTGATAAAATCGATATCATTGATAGCGAACGCCGCGTCCATATGCCATTAGCCCGGCAAAAATTAACCGCGTCACGGAGCAAAACAATAGGGAATTACATTCCATATTGCTATTTTTCAGTAGGCGGTTGGAAATTCAACTCATAGTAGTAGGCACACTCCGTGTGCCGTAATTAGCGTATATTGCGTTGAATCCGGATTCCAGCATCAGGGCGAGGGTTACGTCATACGGCGTGTGCCTACTACCTTTTTCATAAGGACAATAATGGTTGTTCTTTATTGAAATACGTGACTACATGCAAAAAAGCCTTGGTTGAACACAACGCTAGCATCATTGGTTTGGGAGTCGTTACCCTTCCCGGCCCCATTTGGCTGAGTCTTCGAGTTCTCGCTTGGGCAGAATCACGCGGTCGCCCGCCTTCAATCCGCTCTTAATGATGATTTCGGTATCGTTCTGCATACCTGTCTGAATAGAAACTTTTTTGCCTTGTGATGCGTCCTTTTTGCCATCGCCGCCATCTTCATCAAGCAGAGCGAACTTTTCTTTAGAAATATCTACTTTCGCGGCAACACCGTCGATAATCTCGCGGCCGTTTGCAAGAAGGGCGAAGGTATGTCGACCAGGGCGCAAGCCGCGTTGAGAACTATCAATCGAAACTGTCAATTCACTGTCTTTTGTCCCGACAACACTCCCTTTGAAGATTTTTCCGTTAGGGCTTTTGACCTCAATGGGTTGATTTGGCTTAAATGCTGCCCCATCATCGCCGACTTGCGCCGCGACTATCACGGACGTTTTTTCTTCGATGGCATCCCTCGGCAACACCAAAACGTCATTCTCTTCATAAGTGATGATATCTACGTCAGCGCTCATGCCCGGGCGGAGTTCCGGAGGTGAACCAACAACCTTGACCATAACCTCAAAGGTAATGATATTGTCGCGTTCAATCCCGCTCGGCGCGATTTCTACGACGCGTCCTTCATAAATTTTGTTCTGATACGCATCGGCGTTTATTTCTGCCTTTTGGTTCAAACGAAGTCTTTCCATGTCGACCTCGTTGATGAAGGTCTTCACGACCATTTTAGACAAATCCCCGATCGTCATCACGGGTGGACTTTGCGCAAATGCCGATCTGCCCGAAGTTACAATCTCTCCCTCTTCGACTTCCAGAAGCGTCACGGTGCCTGACATGGGCGCTCGAATCGTCGTCCATCCCAAGCGCTCCTCTTGGTTTTTTAAGTTACTTTCGCGCCGCAATAGATTTGCTTTTGCACTCTCTTTTGACTCCTCGACGACGTTCTTTTCCTCGTTTATAGTTCGCTGAATCTCGGTCAGCCGGGTTTGCGCAATTTTCAGATGGAGTGCGGCTTCTTCTTCTTCCGCCTTTCTCATCTCGCGCAGTTTGTCCAGATTTAGTTTCTGATAAGTAAGTGTTGTGTTGCGGGTATCAATCGCCGTTTTTCTCGTGTCAATGGTCTTCTGTTGAGATTCCAGAGTTTCTTTTTGAGATGCCACGCGCTGAACTGCGCTGTTATATTGTGACAACGCACTCGCGCGCCTCGATTGCGCTTCCTCTAAAGATCTTTTGGATACCAGTTTTTTCTCAAACAGTTCCTTGTTGCGTTTTAGTTCAGCTTCAGCGTTATCAAGTTCAACTTTCGCTGAATCGCGTGCTGTCTCAAGTTCCGAGAGCGTTAATTCCGCCTGATTGAGTCCAATTTTTGCTTGATCCAAGGCAATCTCATCCTGCACTAAGTCGTTTTTCGTCGTTTGGATTTGGGTTTCCGCTTGGATAATCTGTGTTAAGGATGCCGTTATGGTCGTATTTGAACTGGCTTCCGCAATTTTGACGTTGTCCTCCGCTTGTTGCTGTTGGCTGTGAAGCTCTTCTTTTTTTAAAACGATATTGAGTTCAGCCTGGTTTAACGCTGCCTCCGACGCATCGACATCCGCTTTAGCCTGTCTCATTTGCTCTATGTACTGTTCTGGATCGATTTCTAGCAACACCTGACCCGCCTCAACATAATCCCCTTCATCAACATAAAGTTTAATTATCTCACCTTCAACGTTTGACTTTACTTCGACGTCCACAAGCGGTTCCAAGTTGCCTGTCGCACTAATTCGCATTTGGAAATCCCCCTGTTTGACGATTTCAACTTTTTTTTCCAGTTCAGTCGAATCCTCCCTACATGCGTTTATCCACCCGCACGAGGCGATGGATACCGCTAAAACCGGGATCGTAACAACATTGATGACAACTTTCATCATAATTTGACGACTCCTCCATGCATTTATCGTTCAATAATGCCCAATGCCTTTTTCTATGAAAACTGCGCTTACTCCGACCGAATGGCTTCTACGGGTGTCAGTTTTGCGGCTTTGTTTGCCGGGTACAAACCGAAAAACATGCCAACACCTATCGAAACGCTCAGAGCAACGACCATAGCTCCGAACGACACTACTGAAGGCCAATCGCTCCCCGGCCATACGTATTTCGTGATGAGAATAGCAGTACCTTGTCCCATAAATACGCCGACAACCGCTCCCAAAATTCCACCGGTTAAGCTTAGCACAGCCGCTTCGATAAGAAACTGAGTTAATATATCTCGCCGCTTTGCACCGATAGCTTTCCGCAATCCGATTTCCTTTGTGCGTTCAGTGACGGAGACGAGCATGATGTTCATGATACCAATCCCCGCTACAAATAACGCGATGCCGGCAATGCCGCCCATTACGAATTTCATCGTATTCCCAATCTTCTCGGCGGTTGCAAGCTCATCCCTTGCCGTCCAATATTGATATGCTTCTCCTGAACCGTGGTGTCTTCTCCCAAGAATTCGTTTTGATTCCTCCTTTGCAGTTTCGACCATATTCAGACTTGCAGCTTCTACCCGGATGCGCTCGATATGCTTTTTGCCCTTAAAGCGCTGTTGCAATGTGGTGATCGGAATAATGAAGCGATCATCCCAACCTTGCGTATCCATCGCATCGCCTTTCTCCTCCATTACGCCAACCACAGTTAAGCGTACGTCGAAACGGGGACCCCAACTTGATGCACGCGTCGCCTTAATCTCTTCGCCGATCGGGGAATTCTCATCGAATAGTTCTTCGTAGACCTTTGAACCGATGAGAGCAACAGTCCGCGCGGATTTGACATCTTCATCGGATAAAAAGCGGCCCGTCTGAACATACCAGTTATGTAATCTGTCGTATCCATCTGTGGTTGCCGTGACCTGAGACGGCTTGCTTTTGCCCTTATAATTCAAATTCCAACTGCCGTAATCGTCCTCCGGGACGACGTGGTGGACACCTTGTGCATTTTCAAGGATTGCTTGTGCATCAGAGGTTTCGAGATGTTCTGCGCGGTTCTTCCGCCAACGACCGCGTCTGACCGTCTGACCCGCTGCACGAGTCAATGTCCCTGATTGCCGATCCCACTCGTCACGGTATATCTCAATAACGTTCAAACCCCCGGTTCGCTCGATCTCTCTCAATACCATCGCGCGCGAACCGTCCCCTATCGAAACCACACTGACTACGGCTCCAACACCGATGATGATTCCCAAGATTGTTAGACTAGAGCGAAGTAAGTTCCGGCGTAAGTTCGAAATGCCCAGTGCGATATACTCAAAAAAATACATACTCTTGCTCCTCGGAACAAGATTAATCATTAATGCTTTCAACGTTGCTTCAGATTTCCAACTTCACCTTTACTCTGTTCGCAGCGCTTCAATAGGTGAAAGCCGTGCAGCTTTCACCGCGGGATACAGTCCAAAGAAGACACCGATTGCCGCCGAAAAAGCGACCGATATAATCACCCACTGCGCGGTGATGAATGATGGCCAATAATTTATGATTTTCACAATTTTAATTGCAATCTGTGCCATGCCGTATCCCGCAGCAGCGCCTAACGCGATACCCAGCAGACCGCCGACGCTGCACATCACAACCGATTCCACAAGAAACTGCAATAGTATATCCTTGCGCTTTGCACCAAGCGCTTTTCGCAGACCGATTTCTCGCGTGCGTTCGGTGACCGAGACCAACATGATGTTCATAATTCCGATGCCGCCGACGAGGAGCGAAACACCTGCGATGATACCGAGTACGATCTTAATCGTACGGCTAATGGTAAACAACTGCTCCATGCCTTGCCGCATCTCCCACATGTTAAAGAAATTATCCTGGTTTCCGTGCCGCTTTCGCACTGTAGCCGTGACCTCGGCCTTGGCTCTCTCCAGCAATTCAAGGGTTTTCGCTTGGACTGTTATCATTCGGACACGATCGTTTCCCGTAAACCGCTCCTGAACGGTCGTCAAAGGTAGCAGCACGCGGTCGTCCAAATTCCATCCAAAGCGGAGGCTTGTCCCACGTGGTTCCATTACGCCCACAATGGTGAACCGTTCCATGCTTTTTTCTCGCTTTGGACGTTCGCGTCGCCAATTGTTCTGGGATTCGCGCGCAATTTTAATTTCTTTGCCAATCGGATTCTGATTCCCGAATAGTTCATTTGCTACCTCTGATCCGAGGATACAGACTTTGCTCCGCGTCTCAACATCCTCGTCGGAAATAAAACGTCCGCGTTGTAACTCCCAATTCATTCCAATTCGGTAAAAGGGCGTGATACCTTCGTATCCGGTGCGTTTTTCCGCGCCGCCCTCAGCCTGCACCAAAACACCGCGCCAAACCGGTAAACGTGGGATTACACCTTCAACGGAAGGGCAATCGGCCTCTATCGCCAGCACATCATCATATTCAAAATACTCATTGCTGCGGTTGGGTATCCAGCGGTCGCCTTTGCGTAGGTGGTTACTGCGGTACAAAGTAAATTGGTTGGCGCCCCCGAGCTTTTGAGCGTCCTGGAGCACTATAGTTTTCGCACCATTGCCAATTCCAATCGTCGCGAGAACGGAGGCAACGCCAATGATAATTCCTAGCATAGTTAAGAGCGAGCGCAATGTGTTCGCGCGTATCGCCGCAAACCCAACAGAAATCCCTTCGCTGAATCTCAAATCTATCCTCCCTACCCTTGTAATCTGGCAGATTCCATCCGTATTTTGGACGATGCCGTTCGTAATTGGTTTATTAATTTATGCGGTAGAATTTTGCCTTGACAACCGTAATCGGGTATTGATAATATAATAGGCAACGTCAAGAATTTCGTGTGCTAGAGTTCCAAACCTATTCACCTGCAAGTGTGAGGTCGTTCAAAATGTCAGTGGTTTATCTTGAGGATATAGAAGATCTTGTCGGTAACAAATATTTAGCCGTCAACGTAGCGGCGCGGCGCGCGCGTCAACTCAATGAAAAAGGCATTCCTATTCTTAAGTTTAATGTTCGGAAACCGGCGTCGGTAGCTTTGCAAGCGCTAGTTGAGGGTGAAATTGACTATAAGCAAGTAGATCAGTTTGAAGATTCTTCAGAGGAATTTTCAATTTTCAATCCGGTTACCGAGGAACAGGACGAAGATTCGGAAATCTTCGAACAGACATTTGCCAGTGAGACGCAAGATGAAAGTGTGGAAGACCTTGAGGAACCTGAAGAAGGGTTGTAAATAAATGAATGCATGAATTTTCCGCTATTTTGCGACAAATCCTAGGTTGGTGGTTCCTCCTTGAGGTTCACCGTTTGCCGTTATTGTCCTGACTATTAGGATATGCAACGGCATGAATGCAGAATAGCCGCAAGCGCATTTTATAGCTGTCCTTCCAAAAAATTTGATAGGCGGCGAAGGATAGGCTTCCGAAATTGTCAGCAATTCTCTCCTCACTTGAAGCGGTGAATCTATAAAAATTCGACGCAAAAGTTTTCACCCTTACCGAATTGCCGTTCAGTTCACCGTCGATTTCCAGTGGAAAATGTGAAGCCGATGTTATTGGATTTTACTTCACTGCGGCGCGCCGCCGCCAACACCGGCTGGGCGCAGGCGAGACCTTCGCTCGTCCGCCTACATTACACGGCTAATCAGTCGCAGTCCCTAAGAGACTTCCCTACCTTGCTCCTTATCATCTCCTAAACCTACCGTGAAGGAAATGAAATCCCTCCCGAATTGCGGCCGTAAACTCCCTATGTGCATTTGCGATTAGCGTGGAAACGCGCGAAACTAGCGCATCACAGATGACCTTCATTAGAACTCATAAATGATATCAGGGTTAATCAGCAATGTCAATGCTGTGCGGGAGCGGTTGTCACCGTCGTGTAATCCTGCTGAGCCGTGTTTTCTCTTGTTATTTTATGGCCGATTTGCTATAATACGACACAGATTATGTGGCGTTTCCTGAAAGATTGCTGTTACGTGTTTGCAGCGAGATGTATCAGTCAATGTATTGCCCCACTCCCCCGCCGGCTTGCGTTATCCCTTGGGACTGCTTTGGCAACCGCTGTTTTTTGGTTCTCGCGTTGCGAAAGGAACCGTACTTGTAAACATCTTGTATCGCGTTTAGAACTTGATGGTCCGGTAGTTGTCCAGAGGCTTGCCCAACGTTGCTTTCAAAACATGGGGAAAAACGTGATGGAATTCATTCAGCTTCCTTACATGTCCCCCCAGAAGATTCATCAGGTTGTTGCCTTCGAAGGTAAGGCAAATATCGATCAAGCGCTCGATCGGGGCAACGGGGCAATAATTTTGACAGGGCACTTTGGCAATTGGGAACTGCTCGCAGCGAGTATTGCCGCGAATGGGTATCCGTTAAATTCCATCGCTCGCCAGTTGCGTTCTAAGCGCCTGGACACACTTGTTTCAGCTTATCGTGAGAAGTCGGGATATACTAGCATTGACCGGGATAACGGCATTCGTCCAGCGTTACGTTGCTTGAAACGAAATGAGTTGCTTGGCATCGTGGCGGATGTTGATACACGAACAGATGGAGTCTTTGTCGATTTTCTTGGTCGACCCGCTTATACCCCCTATAGTCCAGTGGCAATCGCGCTGAAAACAGGTGCCTCGATTTTGCCGACCTTTATAATTCGTCAACCGGATGAATCGCACCGCGCCATTGTTGAACCGCCGTTAGCTCTAAATCAGAGCGGAGACCGTGAGCGCGACTACATCTTCAATACTCAAAAGTTTACGAACGTAATTGCATCTTATGTTCGGCGATTTCCCGAGCAATGGATTTGGATGCATGAACGCTGGAGAACACAGCCCCAAATTAAACCTGATGACAAGTAAATTTAAGATGAAATTGCGCCGACTTCCCTTTGCCCTTTGCCTAATATTTCTCGCCTTGGGTTGTGATAGAGGGCAGGAGGAGCTAACACCGACCAACGACGAAAATCCTGAACAAATATTACAACAGTTTTCAACTAAGCATACAGAATCCGGCGTGACAAAATGGACATTGATTGCCGATTCGGGAGAGTTCATGGAATCGGTGGTGTACGTGCAGAACCCGACGGTTCAAATCTTTGAGGATGGTCAAGCCACACTTACAGTGACGGGCGACCGCGGCGAAATTATTGAGTCAAATAACAATCTCAAAATTTTTGATAATGTAGTCGGAATTAGCCAAAATGGCGTATTGTACACCGACGAACTTCATTGGCACAACCGGAATGGCAAATTATACGCCCCGAACGAATCGGAGATTGTGCGCGGTGATTCAACAATGGTTGGTCGGGAGATGGAAAGCCGCCCGTCTCTTGAAGTTGTAACGATGAAACACGTTCGATTTAATTTTTACGCTAAAGATGAGAAGGTAGGTGCAACTGAACCCGTTGTAGAAAATGAAATCCCGCATAGCAAAGGAATCACAAATGCAGGAACGCGCTAATTCGATGCAAAATACCCGTCTGTTTTCATTTGGCTGCGCAGCCGCAATACCGCCGCTGATAATTTCAATATGGTTTTTATCCTTCATACCTTATTCAACTGATGCCGCTGTTGAAAATACTACTACGCCGAAACCAGTCGAAACGAATCAGGCTAGCGGAGATGAAGATGAGGATTTCCTCATTTGTAAGCATGCGGATCAGCTCTATCAGGATGACAAAAAAGGGTTTACAGTCTTGACGGGCAATGTCGAGCTTGAGATGTCCAACGGATTTCTGAACGCCGATAAGGTCACTCTTTATAGAAATGTTGAGACTGATAAATTAACTGAAACCATCGCTGAAGGCAATGTTCAGATGAAAGAAGGCCAGGCTATAGCTTCCAGCGATCGTGCGGTTTTGAACCACATAGACGACATAGTGAATCTTCACGATAACGTCGTCGTTATACAAGAAGAAGATAGGCTGGAGGCGGCGAAAATGATCTTTAATCGCCGGACGGGCGTGCAAACAGCAGAGGGGAAGCCGGTAAAAATTACACGTCCCGACGGATTCCTGAATGGGAACAGAGTGGAGATTTATAAGAATCTCGAGACGGATGAAATCACCAAAATTATTGCACAAGAACTGGTAGAAATGCGCGATGAAGATATTTTTGCGACGAGCGATTACGCCGATTTGAATCAGGTAGATGACACTGTAGATTTGCGGGAGAACGTCGTAGTAATACAGGAGGAAGACCGATTGGAAGCTAAATCCTTTACCTATAATCGGCGGACTGGCAAACGTGTCGGCAAAGGAAGCGTTAGATTCCGGGTTCGAATAAGCCAGCAAAATGAGGATGAGCAAGAATCAAACAACGAGAAGTAATCCGTTAAGGCAAGAAAAGCGTGTCGATTAAACTTCAAACCCACGGACTTGTTAAGAGATATTCACGGCGCGGCCCCATCGTTGTCAATCAAGTAAGTATTGAAGTAGCAACGGGCAAAATTGTTGGGTTGCTCGGTCCAAATGGGGCTGGAAAATCAACCACATTTTACATGGTTGTTGGATTGATACACCCAAACGCCGGACGGATTACATTTGATGAAAAGGACATCACCCATGTACCGATGTACAAGCGGGCGCGCCTCGGAATTGGGTATCTCTCGCAAGAGACTTCAATATTTCGAAAACTGACTGTTGAACAGAACATTTTAGCGGTTCTCGAAGCGCTTGATATTCGCAGAGATGAGCGTAAACGGCGGTGCAATCAGCTCATGGAAGAACTCGGCATCTCCGAGTTGGCGAAGCGGAAAGCATACACCCTGTCAGGGGGCGAATGTCGACGCGCTGAAATTGCAAGGGCGCTTGCAGCTTCCCCATCTTTTATTTTGTTGGATGAACCGTTTTCCGGAATCGATCCAATTGCAGTTCAGGACATTAAAGAACTAATCACACACCTGCGCGACCGGAATATCGGAGTGTTAATAACAGATCACAATGCAGCAGAAACACTTGGGATTGTCGATCTCGCTTATTTGATTACTGGCGGGAAAATTACGCTCAGCGGTTCGCCTGAAACATTGCTTGAAAGCGAAATTGCCAGAGAACGGTATTTTGGCCATAGTTTTGAGTTGTATAGATGAAATCCGGGTGTCGAGTGATTGAGGAGCCGTGCGATGTACATTGGACTCAAACAGACTTCGAACATGAAATCGCAGCAGAAACTCATCATGACACCAAAGTTGCAACAAGCAATTAAGGTGCTGTTAATGTCACGCCTCGATCTCACACAACATATGAATGAACAGTTACAGCAAAATCCTCTTTTGGACGAAGCTTTGGTTGAAGATTTAGACATCGAATCGTTAAGCGGCTTAGATGAATTAGATCCCGATACAGAGTGGAATGAACCTGCTGAGAATCTGGACCGTGCAGATAAAGAACCGGATATCGACTGGGAAAGTTGTTTTGATGATATGATAAGCAGTAGCGAAAGGGACACGTTTGAACCGTGGGCTGACAGCGATGCGCCTCAAGCGGATATCGCGCAACTTCAAACATTGCACGAATTTTTAATGGCACAACTGAATGATGCGCCTTTTTCGGACATTGAGCGAAAAATCGGTGAACAGATTATTGGCAATCTTGATGATAACGGCCAGTTGAATGTCGCTTCCCTGTTTAGTGCCGCTTTGGAGTTCAAGAGTAATTTAGACAGCGGCAATCTACCAGAGGGGTTGCGGAGTGAATTTGAAAATAATGAAATCACACTTTCAAAAAAAGTCACAATATCTGTGAAAGGCAGTGACAGCACGGATACCGTAAGATGGCGGATAACCGATGAGAACAATGAGCAGATCTATACTGTCAATTTGGATGAGGATAAACTAAACATCTACGGCATCACGCTGGAAGAAATTGGAGAGGACATCGGTTGCGAGGTGCGTTTGGTTGAAAATGTGCTTCGGTTTATTCAACGGAATTTTGAGCCGACGGGTATAGCATACCGTACGATTCCAGAGACGCTGCTTGTACAAATTGAAGCCGGGAAAATGGACCAGCCACTTGTGCGAGAAATTGTAAAATACCACTTTGATGATTTGATGAATAACCTCATACCGAGGATTGCCAAGAATTTGGATGTGGAAATCGACGCAGTTTTGAAGGCAAAGGAGATAATCGGAACGCTTAATCCATATCCAGGCCGCCACTTTTCAGATCGGTCGGATCCAAAACGATTTAATGATAGGAAGCGGTTCGCAAGTTCGATTGTGCCTGATATTATCGTTGAAAAGGGAGAAAGGGGATACCGATTCATTACAAATGATGACGGCATGCCCCGACTACGTTTGAATCCACAGTACGTCAATATGATGCGAAATGGAGATTCGGCGCTCGACAAAAACACGAAAACGTGGTTGAATAATCAAAAAAACCTAGCCATCGATTTGTTAAAAAGTGTTGACCAGCGGCATCGGACTATCAAGAGAGTGACTGAGGCGATATTTCAAGTACAATCGGATTTTCTTGAACAAGGGGTCAAAGCGCTTAAACCCTTGGTACTGAAGCAGATTGCTGATATGGCTGATGTACACGAGTCCACAGTCAGTCGCGTCACTTCGAACAAATACGTTCAGACCCCGCAGGGTATCTACAGTCTGAAGTTTTTCTTTAGCAGTGAACTGCATACCGATTCCGGCGGCAATGTAGCTGTCACTTCGGTCAAAGAGAAAATCAAAGATATGATAGATAAGGAGGATGTAGCTAAACCGCTGAGCGATCAGACAATTTCTGGCATGCTGAAAGTCGACGGGATTCACGCTGCTAGACGAACCGTTGCGAAATACCGAGAAGAACTCGGTATACTTTCTTCCAATAAGCGGAAAGGGAAATGGTAATTGACAATTGGTCAGCCAAGGGAGGTTGATATGCAAATGCATATTACCGGTCGTCATGTTGAGGTTACGGATGATGTTCGAAGCTATGTTGAAAAACGCGTGAAGAAAATTGAAGCCATATTTAATCGTATCATCGATTTGCAGGTGGTTATTGAACTGGAAAAAAATCGATATTTTGCTGAAATTATTCTCGCAACGGCGAAGGCGACATTTCACGCTCAAGGCGAAACCCATGACATCTTTTCTAGTCTAGATGCTGTTATGGACAAAATAGAACGGCAGATTCGACGTCACAAGGAAAGAATAAAGGATTGGCGCCGCCGCACACCGCAGGATCGTGCTGCAGCGGAGTTAAAAGATGCGGCCGATCACGAGGATATCAGTGCTTCGCCAGGTGTCTCGCCTCAAATTGTTAGTGTTCCGGAGAAATTTGCGTCTAAACCGATGACTGTAGAAGAAGCTGTAATGCAAATGAGTACGTCTAATGAGGCGCTTCTGCTTTTCTTAAATGCCGAAACAAACCAGATTAACCTTGTTTATGAACATGAGAGCAGAGGATACGGCTGGGTCGAACCGCAATTCACATAAAATGTGTATGCGGCAAGACAGACTGGCGGAGGCTTAAAATGCCAAATACGATGACCGTTCGTAAACTGATTCGATATGCAGGTTACGAACTACAACTAGAGGTTGCTGCGGGATCTGAAGGATTAGATCGATTAATCGAGACCGCAGAGTCTAACCGTCCCGGTCTGGCGCTCTGCGGGCATTATCAACATTTTGGTTATAATCGCGTGCAAATCTTTGGGCAAGGCGAAATATCGTATTTGGAAAGCCTTAATTCATCCATGCGTGCTGAAAACTTAGAGGAATTGTCTTCATATCCAATTCCTTGTGTGGTGGTGACAAGCGGCTCTCCGGTGCCTCCGGAACTTGCGGCTATCGGCAATCAAAACAACATCCCGATTTTAACCACAAGCTTATCTTCCTCTGTCTTTACCACGCGATTGCTGCTATTCTTAGAGGATGAGTTTGGTCCTGCCGAATATGTCCATGGAAATTTGGTTGATGTCTTTGGCGTGGGCGTGCTAATTTTAGGTAAAAGTGGAATCGGTAAAAGTGAATGTACACTTGAGCTCTTGCAAAGAGGACACCGTTTAATTGCGGATGACAGCGTTTTGTTAAAGCGAGTTTCAGGGCATCGTGTTTTTGGGATACGGATGCAGCCGCTAAGGCACTACATGGAGGTTCGCGGTCTAGGAATTATTGATGTTATCACGTTGTTTGGAGTGACGGCAGTAGGCAATCGCAAACAGGTAGAGCTTGTCGTAACCCTTGAAATTTGGGATGAAAACAAAAAATACAATCGAACAGGACTTGATGAGGATTTCTACAGTCTACACAACGAGAGTATCCCCCATACCGTCATCCCAGTGGGGCCCGGAAGAAACCTTTCGAATTTGGTGGAGGTTGCCGCTATGAACCTTTGGGGCAAAAAACTGGGATTTCATGCCGAAAAGGATTTGAATCAAGCGATTGCTGATATGATGCATACCAAAAATGAGGAAATAGTTCTTGATGAATGGCAACATGAAGCACTCCATCAGGGAGTAATTCATCCGACAGAATCAGAAACTTAAATGTGTTAATGGTTGCATAGTGATGCCATCGCCTCAGTCTTTTTAATTGATGATTTGAGGTCGGCGAAATTGGGAATGGAAAAAAGTGCCATGCTTTAACATTGCAACGGTCGTAATGAAAACAGGTCTGTGTGCTTTCCGTGATTCATGGCTTGGCAGCGTTTATGCTTGATAAAGTGGTGACAATCAGTAATTCACTCGGTTTGCATTTACGGGCGGCAGGGTTGTTTGCTCAAGTCGCGAATCGGTATGTTTCAAATATTTATGTAAAAAAAGGCTCTATGAAGGTGAACGCCAAGAGTACTATGGGAGTAATGATGTTGGCAGCAGGCGAAGGCACCCAACTCATTCTCATCGCGGATGGTGCTGATGAAATAGAAGCGATCGACGCGCTGACAGAATTAGTCGAATCCGGGTTTAACGAAGTATGAATATCCCTTTATTTCGCCCTACCGAATTACAATTTTCGCGATGTACTCCCGTGAAATTTTTCAGCTAACAAGCCTACCAATCTCAGCCAAATTCGCGAGTTGCGGCATATTCTGACCATACCATCCCTGCCTACAGTCCTACAAGAGACAACAGGGCAACCACAAGGGTTTCCCCTACAAGATTTGAAGAGGGGCAGGTCTTGTACTGCCCACAATGCTCTCAATGACTTTATTGGGTCAATTTGAATCACTGTTTAATATGAGTTTCAAATGCCCACTCCCGACACCAAAACGGCGGATAATTCTACCGCCAGTAAATTCGTCATTAAAATCCTTAACACCAAGCGCATCTACCCGGGCGCGGCTATGTCTAAACTTGAAAATGAAATTGATCCCGTGATATACTCACTAATCAATGTCACGGGCGAAGAAATTGCGAATTCGCAGGAAAACTCCGTCTTAGTTAGAGATTCAACAGATACGGCGGATTGCACCGATTTAATAATCCGTGTCATCCTAAGGTAGAAAAATGGATAACATCATGGGGTTTAGGCAGAAATGCTTAAATTTGGGCATTAAAATCTTGTACATGGCGATTGGTACGCTTTTGGCTTTGGGCTGTGAAAAAAACAGTGGGTCGTCATCACAGCATACTGCAATCCCGTCGAATAATACGACGGAAATGGTTGAAAAGCCTTCGGCACCCGAAAGTGGAACCGCCGCGGAGGCGGACGAACTCTCCTTTGAACTAGTCGAGAGTATAAAGTTCGGAGACGGCACCGAAGTGAAGTCCATCGCCAAAGCCGATATTGAAGCGCTTCAAGACCGGCCTATTCATATGGGAGGCAACGACACCGATGGCGTAACGTTAACGAACGAAAAAGACGAAAAGGTTCATGTGCGTACCTGCAGAGAGTATGATTCTGCAATTCAGCACGGCTACTTCCCTTCCACAACTTACGATATCTCAATGGCATCGTGGTTTAATATTCCTTGCGGAACCCTCAATTTACTTCAGGCAGCAGCGATGCCGCAGCAGAGTTTTATCTCAAAACCTAATGCCGGAATCACCGATTTAGAATTGCTTCCCCTTTCGTTATTTCCTGACCTGTTTGAATTCGAACAGAATATTGAGAACGTGACATATCAGGATCAGGTGGAAAAGGGGTTGCTCAAGGTGACGGGCAAAGGTGAAAACTGGTTGCACTGCGAGGACGATGGGTTGAAGCAACATTTGACTGAAGTGGCACGCGCTGACTTCAATAGCGACGGTATTGAAGATATCCTGCTCTCTGAGGGCGTCTCTGCTACACAAGGTTCATTCCGCAGCTACAAGATTACCATCTTAACTAGGAAATCAGTGGACGGAAAGTTCGAAAAGGTGCCATCGCACCAGCCCTAATTTAGCAAAACCACAAGTCATTTTTTGCACTGCGGCAGGTGCGGTTTCTTCGCCGAACTGGGATTCATTCGGTCCGCCGGTGCGGTTGGAAACCACACCGACCGAAACCAGTGAAATTATGAATGGATCTGACTGTAGTCTTCCTTGATCGCGCATTGGGAGAAAAAAGGCAAATTTATGACAGATATTCCAAGTGCTTACTCACCGCATGAAATCGAAAAGAAATGGTATACATTCTGGTTGAATAAAGGTTACTTTCGCGCCGCAGATAAATCGGATCGCCCGCCCTATTCAATCGTCATCCCGCCGCCAAACATCACCGGGAACCTCCACGTCGGCCATACGCTGAATAATTCATTGCAAGATGCGCTCATCCGCTGGCGTAAATTGCAGGGTTACAATACACTGTGGATGCCGGGCGTTGACCACGCAGGCATCGGTACAGAGATAATCATGGAGCGAAAACTTGCCGAAACGGGAACGAGCCGGGATGCACTGGGGCGAGAAAAGTTTACCGAACGGATGTGGAATTGGAAGGCGGAAACGCACTCAACTATCAGAGAGCAACTTGGACAGCTTGGTTGTGCTTGTGATTGGGCGCGGGAGCGGTTTACGATGGATGAAGGACTCTCAAAAGCTGTCCGCACTGCGTTCGTCAAGTTGTATGACGACGGTCTCATTTATCTCAGTACGAACCTCACCAACTGGTGCCCGAATTGCCGCACTGGAATCTCCGATCTGGAAGTCAACCCTGTCGAAATTGACGGGAATCTCTACCACATCAACTATCCAATCGAAGGATCGGGCGAATTCCTTGAAATTGCGACTACCCGACCGGAAACGATGCTTGGCGATACAGCGGTTGCTGTGCATCCTGAAGACCATCGGTATCAGCATCTCATTGGCAAGACCGTGATACTCCCAATTCTTGAACGTAAACTGCCGGTCATCGCCGACGAATACGTGGACCGCGAATTCGGCGTCGGCGCGCTAAAAGTCACACCCGCACACGATCCCAACGACTACGAAATTGGTCACCGACACAATCTGAAACAGATGAACATCCTCAATCCCGACGGCACACTGAACGAAAACGCCGGGCAAGCATACCGCGGCATGGATCGATTTGCCTGTCGAGAAAAACTTGTTGAGGATTTGGACGAACGCGGATACTTAATCAAGATTCTGCCGCATCGCCACACGGTAGGGCATCACGAACGGTGCAATCAAATCATTGAACCGTACATTGCGCCGCAATGGTACCTGAACGTCAAGCCGATGGCAGAACGCGCCATTGAGGCCGTCCGGAAAGGCGAAATCGTCATTCTTCCGAAACGTGAAGAAAAACGCTTCTTTCAGTGGATGGAAGACATCGAGCCGTGGCCGATTTCACGTCAGCGTTGGTGGGGGCATCTCTTACCGATGTGGCACTGCCATGATTGCGGTGAGATTACTGTAGCCATTAATACTCCGCACTGTTGCCCTCATTGCGGTTCAGAAAACTTTAGTCAGAGCGAGGAAGTGCTAGACACTTGGTTCAGTTCAGCGCTCTGGCCATTTTCCACAATGGGATGGCCAGATGAAACTCCCCTCCTGGATACATTTTATCCAACTTCCGTACTGGTTACCGGCTGGGACATCCTCTTCTTCTGGGTTTCGCGCATGACGATGTTTGGTCTACAGTTTATGGATGAGGTGCCGTTCCGCCACGTCTACCTTCACGCATTAGTCGCCGATGAACAAGGACAAAAACAGAGTAAATCGAAGGGCAACGCCATAGATCCCGTGCCAACGATTCAAGAGTACGGGGCAGACGGTTTTCGGTTCGCGCTCAGCTATTCAAACGTACCTAATCCTTATATCGCTTTAGGGCAACCTCAGATTGAAGCGGGGAAACGGTTCGCAAACAAGATTTGGAATGCTTCTCGATTTCTACTAATGAATCTTGATGACTATGACAGTTTTGAGCCCGTTGGCGGCAATTTTCTCCTTTGCGACCGATGGATTCGTAGTCGGTTTAATCACACCGTAAACGATGTTACAGCCGCCTTCGAAGAGTACCGATTCAGCGATGCGGCGCACGCACTGTATGAATTTTTGTGGCACGAATTCTGTGATTGGTATATCGAAATCATCAAGCAACGGTTGTATTACATGGACCAACCCGATGCGAAACACACGGCGCAAACTGTCGCCGCCCAAATCCTCGAAAGTACGATGCGCCTGCTCCACCCCATGATGCCGTTCATCACTGAAGAAATTTGGCAGCAACTCCCCCATCAGGGAAAGAGCATTTTAGACGCCAGTTGGCCAACGCCCGATGCCGCGCTGGATGATTTAGAGTCTGAAAATGCCATGAAAACCATCATGAGTGTTATCGACAGTATTCGCAGCATCCGTGGTGAAATGAATGTCCCGCCAGCCAGCGAAATCGAGGTGCTGATTCAAGCTCCGGACGCTGATACTCGCGAACTCCTAACGAATCACCTGGAAGAATATCTTCCGGCGTTCACACGATTCTCAAGAATCTCTACCGCGGCGCACCAATCGAAACCTGATGCCGCCGCCGCCGCGGTGATTGGCGAGATTGTGGTTTATATCCCGCTTGCGGGACTAATTGACATTGAGAAGGAAAAAACGCGTTTACAAAAACGGATGGACAAGGTAATTAAGGATTTAGACAGCACCCAGAAAACACTCGACAATCCGAACTTCATTGAACGGGCACCGGAGGCAGTTGTCGAACAGAGGCGCGCTCGATTTGAGGCGCTTGAATCGGAGAAGGAGAAGTTAGATGCGAATCTGCGGATGTTGGCGTGAATTGTGAAGGGAAGCTTGGCGTGGTATGAATGGGAATACTGAGCGGCAGGATTTAGGAGCCGTTGTGAACTTCTCTACGCTACTCTTCAATGTTAACGGTTATCTCTGTTGAGGCTGGGTACGCTTGTTCGGCAGGGCGAGCCGCGGGTGCCGCCCCAACTTTTTCAGTAGTGTATCAACTTCTTTGCCGTATGTATTGAAAGGATCCTGCATTTCAAATGGGTCTTCATGAGTAAAGTAAATTTGATGCCAATCAACAATGCAAGGCAAGCGATTTTGGGATAGATAACGCATCACCTGCGTTCGTGCTTTTGCTCTTGTGTCCTCGGGGGCATTCTGGATTGCTATATTAAGTTGCTGATCGCTTGTTACCCTCCTGGCATGACCTTGATTCTCCAATTCGTAATAAAGTCCCTTTTCCGGATGCATGTGGTGATACTGAAGATCGAGGCTCTCAAGCCATGGATCGTCCCAATCCAATCCTTCCTCCGCCATGAAGGTTTCAAGCAGCCACTTTTTTGCTACCCAATCCACCCGATCAGTTAAACGCTCCCAATCCGTTTCTAAGTCGTCCAAGACACATTCCCATTCGGTCAAAACCCAATCAGTGTCTTCATCCCGACCCTTTAGTAACTTCTGCGCCAGATTTAGGTACTCTCGCTGCAGATCGACGGCGGAGATAGTTCCTCCCGAATCTAACTCGACCATCCACTTAAACGTCTGATCTCGCGAAATCTGTTTTATGGCTTGAACCGGATTAAGAAGGCTCAAATCGCGGGGACGATGCCCTTCTTCAATCAGATCAAGGATTAAAGACGTCGTGCCGACCTTCAAGGCAGTTACGTATTCAGACATGTTGGAATCACCAACGAGCAGATGGAGACGTCGATATTTGGTGTGGTCGCCTAGCGGTTCATCTCGAGTGTTGATGATTGCACGGCTAAACTGGATCCATTCATAAATTTCTGTGACGATGTGATCTGCACGTTGAGAAATTTGGAAACCTACAAAGTCGTCGCGGCGGCAATGGGCATCTCCAAACTCAAGAATCTCTTCGTGTCCGCCCACGCGACCTGCGCCCGCAAAAATCTGCCGTGTAACAAAAAAGGGCATCAATGTCGGAATTACAACCTTGTAGAAAGGAATATCCCGCCGGAGTTGGTAATTTTCATGGCATCCGAATGTCGCCCCGGTGAGGTGATCCACGTTATTCTTGAAAAAAGAAACTTCTTCACCTAACCCAATGTCGTTTAGAACGTCAGCGAGCAACCGTTCAATAGATTTATCGTAAGCGAGAAGATCGAAGAGCTTAACGCATTCCGGCGTTGCATATTCCAGATGACCCATATCAATATACAGCCGCCCTCCATTGAACAGGAAACCGCCGTTGCCCGGCGGTTCGCCCCAGTCACGATAGTGCATGTCAGAGATACCGAGTTTTAACTCGTGGAAAACATAATCTCTGACTCTGGCAGCGACCCCTTCAGGCGTGCCAAAGGATTGGTCGATGTTCGCCAAACATCCATATTCCGTTTCAATTCCAAATATGCGTCTACTCACAACATCCCCTCACAGCGGGCTAAAGCCAATCTGCAATAGCTGCATCAATCTCTTCCGCAGAAATCGATCGAAATTTGCTATTGCTTCGGCGGGATTCCTGCAAGACACCTACATTAATCTGCCCTAGATTCAACTCTTTTTTGAGCACGCCGTGTATGTGCTCTCTGTCCATATTAATTTTACCGGAATTCTCCTCGTCGCAGCGGCTGTTACTATCCTCAGCTTGTCCCGAATCTTCCGTCCCGATATAGTTCGAATTTTCACCGTTCGGGCTTACATCCCAACCCACTGCCCACGCTTCTAGACCCAATCGCAACGCGGACGTAAACGAAAGGCCGGCTGAATTCGAGTTTGATAAGTAATTTTTCATCGCCGTTTCAACTTCCTCTGTGCCGCCAATAACTTCCGCCGACTGATTTGGCCGAGTTGTGCCATCGTAGTTTAGCGCAACGAATTGATGTCCTTGTCCATGGCTGCCCAGTTCAGCCAGCAACATTTTTATGATATAAGCGGATGCAAAAACGGCTTCAAAGGCCTGTTTTATAGTAGGTCCCAGTACAAAATTTGAGAGTCGGTGCAGAGTGACATCATCCACCGAACTTTGAAATCCTTGTACTGATGCTGTATCTGTTGCCAGCATGCGCAATCGTTCAATATCTGCCGTGTGTCCAATAGCAGACAGCGCAAGGCGGTCGTGGACTTCGAAGATTTTGCGCTGACCGCGCCCGATTGTCAAAAGCAACATACCCTCATCGTAGCTTAATCCAATTACAGGGCTTCCCATTCGAAGTTGGTCTTCAATGTAGTCGCGCCGATTGTTGATTGCTTCAATCCAGCGATATGGCTCATCCAACATGGTCTGTCTCAACGGATTGACTATAGATTTGGCTCAATTGTTCAACCGAAAGATCGCGAATCCCGTCTTTGGTAATAGTTTTAACAGTTGGGAAAATTTTCGATTTTGGATTGTATCCGCTTGTCGCGGAATCATATTCCGAAGCAGCATCAAGAAGTCTTAAGATATTGATTGTAGCCTGACGCTCGTCCATTTCGATAAGACGAATATCTCCCCAGCGATTCACATGGTACAACACACCCCGAATCCACACGGAACCAGAACCGGACGTTGCAAAATCTGCGCTTTCAAAGTGAGCACCGAGCGCATCGTAAAAAAAGATTTGCCCCCCGTTTGTACCTCCGCTCTGCAGATTATAGACGGCGAAGATTGGAATTACGCCTCCAATGCCTTGCAACGCCATTGGCAAATTCTCGCGAATCAGGCGGGAGAGCATTCGAAGCTTACCCTCAATGCTCAACTCTTGAAGCTGGCTGCGGCGAAAATACTGGAACGAATGTTCTAACACACGCGCCATTTCATAAGCCACAGCAGGCGCTCCCGAGATGGCTAAAACGGAAAATTCATCGATTTGCAGGACTTTTTCCGCGCGATCATAAATGACCGCTGTGCCCGCGGTCGCACGTCGATCGCCGCCGATGATGACACCGTCCTTGTACCGCGTCGCGACTACTGTTGTACCTTCTGTCCATTCGGGGTGATTCGAAGGGGTGTTTATAAATCCGGCAGGCGGATCAATCTGAATCTGGCAGTCATGTGCTTTCAAGAGATCAAGAAAATCACCCTTATACTCCATGCCTATTCACCTGTTCGCTGACGATAACGCCGCGATTGATCTTTATCAACGCGCTTCATCCGGCGGAGCAACTCTTTTGTGTCTGGCTTATTGACATCCGGACGTTTCGGCCCCTCATCTTCACCATCGCCGCCGCCGCTATCAAGCGGCTTTGTGGGCCTCCGGATGCGGTCTCGAAAAAGGGCAATATCATATGTAGTCATGCGTATTACCTCCTGTAAGGAAATTGATGGATTTGGCAACCCCGACAGTCATCCTATATATCTTCTAGGTTACGATTTTATCTGAATTTTACAAGTCAGCTACTCAATTGCAACGAGAATATTGACTTTGTAAAACTAGGGGGTGTTGACATTTGGCATCCCGTAGGTTGAATTGAACGGTTAAACGGCAGTCTTTATCAAGTACAAAGGAATCTTTTGTAACACAATCTGTTAGATTGTGATCCGAGCCCGCAAATTAACAGTTTGCGCTACTTATATCAGATTATCCAATGGTGACAACGTTTGCCGAATCAGTAGCCTCGAAATGTCAACAGAACCTAGTATAATTAACTTTCGGTATATACAATTCAACTTGGGAAAACGAATTTTGCATTCGTTATACACGTGATACACCCGTTGTGCTACCCACGTTGAAAAATCTCTTGCTGCGGCAGCCTGCCTCTCCCTACGCCTTACACAAGCCCAGATTCTCACGTAACGCTTCAACTGTTTGAGACTTGTTTAGAATACGGTTATATTTTTCTGAAATTTCTGGACTGGCAAGTTGGTTCATGTTCACCGTAAACGGTTGCCCTTTGGAGTTGAATGTGATACTGTCCCATTGCACAGATTTGACTTGAGAACGAAATTTATGCAGCGATTTACCTCTAAAATATGCGCGAGTGTCCGCCGGCGGATTCTGAATTGCTTCTTCAATCTGTTGATCGGTAACGACGCGCTGCATTAATCCTTGGGCTTCCAATCCATAATATAACCCTGCGTCGCAATCAATGTTGTGATACTCCAGGTCAAGGCTCTGTAACCACGTATCGTCCCAACCAAGATTCTCTTCATCAATAAAGGTATCTAGCAGCCACTTTTTGGCGACCCAGTCGAGCTGGCTTCTCAGCTTCATCGGTTCTTTATCAAGCGAATTTAGAACGGATTCCCATTCGACTAGTACCCAATCCGTTTCATCGTTTTTTGCATTAAGATGTTTTTGGGCTAATGCGAGATATTCCCGCTGAAGATTTACCGCCGAAATTGTCTTACCGTTATTCAACTTCAACATCCATTCATAAGTCTGATCGCGGGAAATTTCTTTAATTGTGTGAGTCGGCCGGTGGACTCTAAAATCGTCTGGGATTCGATTCTCCTCAATTAAATCTATGACTAGCGTCGTCGTGCCAACCTTTAGCGCCGTAGCATACTCTGACATATTCGCATCACCGACAATGCCGTGCAAGCGGCGAAATTTTGTGGGATCAGCATGTGGTTCGTCCCGCGTATTCACAATTGGGCGGTTGTGCATCGTATCAACGCTCGCTTCAACATGAAAAAAATCTGAGCGCTGCGCGAGTTGAAATAACCCCGCTGAATTCAGGCCCGACTCAGTTTCGATGCCTACCTTCCCGGCGCCTGCAAAAATTTGCCGCGTAATCAAAAACGGCATGATACTCTCTTTGAGATATTCAAAAGGGATGTCACGCCGCATTAGGTAATTGTCATGACAGCCGTAACTGTGTCCGTGAAAATCCGTGTTGTTTTTATATAGGATTACCCGCTTGCCTAATTCTTGACTCCGTCTCGCCGCGCATCGTTGAAGTATCCGCTCGCCGCCCTTATCATGGGCTACTAGCTGAAAAAGACTGCGGCATTCAGCCGTAGAGTATTCAGGATGTGCATGGTCGTTGTATAGACGAGCACCGTTGTTTAGAATTAAATCGCTTTTGATTTCAAGTGCAGACAGATTGCGATGCCGGTCTGCTGCCTGGTGAGTCCGCTCATCTGGGTGTTCCTCCAATGTCTTTGCCCGGAAGCCGCGCACATCTTGTAACGGGTCCTCGCCGCTGTAATCCCACATCGGATAAAAATCGCCGTGTCTATAACTCTTGATTAATTCGATGGATTGTTGGACTGGATCGATGTTCTCCTCGCCTTCAATTGTAATGCCGTATTCCGTTTCGATTCCCAAGAGTCTTTGCATAATTATTAGAATGCGTCGTGCTGAGTCCTCCACCTTACGAAGGGGGAGTTGGAGGGGGTGAAAACACAGTTGCAGCAATTCCACCGGGATGCCCAATCGTAGGGGTTGGGTCTCCCTATCCACTATTCCGAGTTTCCTTCCCCTAGCGAAGGGGACGTTAGCGGGGGCATAATCACGTTTACGGACAGATTCGCACCGATTTCTAGATTACCTGAGTCACGGCAGTTTTTCTGCGGGTTGATTTGTCAGGGCGAAATGGGGTTACCTTGACAACATTCTCAGGATCATAATCGAGCAGTTTCAGCCAATCTTCCACACTATCTGTCGCCGGGAAAATTTCATTTTCGCGGTATTCTGCCGCAACTGCATCTAGAAGATCGCCTGCACGAATGCCGATTCCATCCTCGCCAGGGGCATCACTTTCTTTAATATGTTCGCTGCGTTCAATTGCCCTTTTGATTGCGGATTCTTTGGCACGTTGAATAATGGAAGCAATAATCGCACCATTACAAAGATCGCCCCGATACAACGTATCACGACGACCGCTTTGCAAAACAACCTCTAAGAACTTGTTACCTTCTGTGCGCTGAAACAGTTCGCTGCAGACCAAATCAATGAGGTGCGAAACAGCGTCTTCTGAATTGCCGTTGTGATTTTCTAGCATTTCAGGATTGATAGGCAAATCTGATGTGAGATAAATGCGGGCGATTTCCGCCGCCCCTTCTTTATCCGGCCGCCTGACCTTTATCTTTCGGTCAATGCGTCCAGGACGCAAAATCGCAGGATCGATGAGATCCGGGCGGTTCGTTGCGAGAATTATCACGACGTCTTTCAGCGACTCGAGACCGTCCATTTCGGCACAAAACATCGGTACAACCGTGTTTGAAATGTTATGGGAGCGGAAGGATCGGCGTGTTCCTAGGATAGACTCTGCTTCGTCAATAAAAACAAACGGTAGGAAACCCTCGTGTCGCTTTTCACGCGCAATCTGGAAGATTTCACGCACCTTGCGTTCCGATTCACCAAGCCACATGTTTAAAATTTCCGGCCCCTTGATGTGGAGGAAACACCCTGTGACGTCAGTTCCGGTCTCCTTTCTCATGCGCTGGGTCAGATTGTAGGCAGTGGCTTTGCCAATGAGTGTCTTGCCGCAACCGGGAGGACCATACAACAGAAAGCCCTTGGGAGGCGCATATTGAAAGCGATTAAAGAGATCAGGGTAGAGAATCGGAAGCTCAATGGTATCTTTAATCAGTTGAATGGTATCATTCAATCCTCCAATTTTTGTCCAAGGCACCTGTGGCACGTCTTCGAGGAAGTAATCTTTCACTTCTTTAACTTCTAGTCGTTCAAGCGCAACTCTAAAGTTTGAATCAATACGAATTTCTTCGTTCGCTTTGAGTTTTGCGTTGGCGAGATCGGTCGACCGGTTTAATACAACCGCCTGCAATCCATGTTCCTGCCCAACCCGCAGTCGACCGTCAGGCATCACATCAACAATCTTACCAGTTGGTCCGGACTGGTTGTAACCTAGCTCGCCAACTACGACATACGCCTCGTTAAGCAGTACACTGAAACCGATTTTCAGAGACGAGGGATCCATTTGTGGATGAAGGTTTGCAAAATACTCTGAACCGCCTACAATCACATGGGCAACATCTTTTTTCGGCAAACCTAGCAGTGTCCCAATTCGATTTGCGGGGGCCGTGAGTTTTTCAACGACCTGCTGCATTTCGACAATTGTCTGTCTCGCCTCTTGAAACGTCATTTCATCTTCTAAGATGGCACGCCGCAGTTCATACAGAAGCGGGCGAATGCCGTCGTCTTCGGGGGTTGCGAAGATGAGTTGGTCGACTAACATCAGAGAGCGAGGTAATCCTGCAGTATCCTCATCGTCTTCCCCTATCTCTTCTTCAAAGTCCTCATTGTCGAATAATCGTATGCGCTCCTCGGATTTTTTCTCATGCCGGTTAACATCTTTTTTGTTTTGCATCAGACTTCTCCTTGGAACAAAATGATGGCTGATTAAATAGTTGCACTCAATACGTAAGTTCTAATTGCAATGTAACAAGTTGGCGCTGAACTCCATCCCGGAAAGACCGTTAATGGTTAACGCGAAATGCAAAATTTCAAGTCAATCTCAATGCTGCCAAGGATATTCGTTAAGTTACGAGTGGACTCTTGAAAATAGCTGGTTTGAATCAAACCGGCCGAACAACTTTCTTTGTCTAGGTTGGGGACTCAGCGGTTCTCCGAACACGTGCTGGTTAGGTATCCTAGGGAGACAAAATTGCAATTCTGATTCGTGAAAACGTACGACTTTTTGTCATGTGAGGACATACGTATTCTATCACAACCCCAAAAAAACATCAACTCAAAATCGAAATTTGGGAATGTGCTTATTCTTTAAAACCTGTACGAAAATACATCTTTTTTCAGCACTAGTTGTTTTAAACCAAACCCCCAGCGGGGCGACAGGTATTTACAACTCAAACGCCCAAGAATGGCTTGGTCAACTAATATTCAAACAGGTACTGAATCCACTGAATGTGAGACGCTCGAACAGACAGCCGAAAATTTCGGTTTGCCCCCTGAAGCGGTCGTGGAAGCAATGCGCTATTATACGCTGCACAGTGACATCGTCGAAGCGGACGTGGAAGCGGAAAAGCGTATTTTCCAGAAGGAATTCGGTGCCACGGTGGAGTAGATCGGACTGTTGCTGACTACTTTATGGCGACCTTGTTCTGTCTTCTCAAACCGGCAAAATGCAATTTGGTGTATCGTTGCTCGGTTTATTCACCAGACGAGACACCGCGTAGGCAGTCATCTCATCAGCGGGATACGGCTGGAGTAGGTGATTCAGCTCGGCGGGTGCTTGGTCGGTCGGATTTAACCATAGGTCATACGCATCATTATCCAGGATGACCGGCATTCGATGATGTATCTGCTCCAGCATCTCGTTCGGCGGGCACGTAATGATTGTGCATGACAAGACGGCGTCTGACTCCTGTGTTGGTTTCCACTGCTCCCACAGCCCGGCGAAGGCGAAAGGCTGCTCCGATGCCATGCGGATGTAATACGGTGTTTTAGCGCCGCCGCCCGGATCTTTACACCACTCGTAATATCCGTCTGCCAGGATGAGGCATCGCCGACGCTTGTATGCGGTTCGGAAGGAAGGTTTCTCCGCCAACGTCTCTGATCGTGCGTTTATCATTCGATTGCCGATTGCCGGGTCTTTTGCCCACGACGGAATCAACCCCCACCGGAAGAATTCTATTTTGGCGTGCTTGTTGTTCGCAACAACAGCGACGTCTTGGGTAGGTGTAATATTGTAGCGTGGGTTGGGTTGGTCGGCAAGTTCCAACCCAGGGAAAGTTTCTGTCAATGTGGTGGTAGTAGCTGTAAGTGTGAATCGCCCGCACATTTCTTACCTCTGTAATGCCATCGGAAATTTAGGCCAGTGTCTTGACCAAGATTTGTATAGTGTTTTGTATTTGCTAATTATGTAGTTAATAATGTATACTGAAACGCATAAATACAAAAATGTTTAAGGTAGATAAGGAGGTACTACAATGAATTGGAATGTAACGCTGCAAGTAGCTATACTGGTAATTGCTTACATTGGAGGCGTTGCTTCTATTGGATACTATATTACTAATTCACTAGGTAAGCGTATTGAGGATTTACGTTCTCAAATGACCAGAGAGCATGACTCCCTATCAGGCAAGGTTGATAGGATTCATGATTTGCTTATTGACCATGTTAAGGATCGCAATCTGCACAATTGATGGATTCATGTTTATCGCCCTTCTGCATTTACTGCGCCTACGCTTTGTGCTTGTGCCGGTATTCTATTATATTTTACCGTTTGGTTTCAAGTCCAATTGTTCTGGCGCCCACTATTCCCGCTTCTGCCTGAATCCGCTGCTGAACCTTTGTTGAAAGACATTTCTGTAAAATACTGTGCTTGGATGTTAATCAACTCGCCCTCACGCTGCAAGATGCCGCAAACGCACACAAACGGCGAAAGCTTGAAAATCGATCGGTAGCGGTTATAAACATCGCGCGAAATAATCACATTGAGCAGGCTTTCCTCGTCCTCAATTAGCATGAAGGCGACTCCCTTCGCCGTGGCAGGTTTTTGTATACACACGACTAGCCCCGCTACGCAGGTTCTTACGCCGTTTCGAAGGTTTTTCAGCGTGTCGCCGCGCCGGACACTCTTATTGAGCGTATTCCGAATGTACTGCATCGGATGCGTGTGCGTCGAAAACCCCTGAACGCGGCACTCCCACGCCAACTGAGACCATAAGTCAATTCTTGGCAGCGGCGGCGCGGTGATGTCCGGATGGATGAGCAAATTCTTATCTCGCCACCGGTCAAGTATCCACAGTTGCCACGACAGTTCCCTGCGCGGCAAACCAAAATCATCGAACGCGCCGGCGCCAATCAGATTTTCGATATTAGATGAACTGAGTTGTGTCCGTAGGACGAAATCCTGCAGCGACTTGAACCGCCCGCGCTCACGGGCATTCACAATTGACTCGGCTTTCGCCGCACTGATACCTTTCACACAGACTAAACTTAATCGAATAGCTTGCGGTTCTGTATTTTCGAGAAAACAACGGCCCCCGCTGCGATTAACGTTCACGCTTAAGATTTTTACCCCGCTGCGTTGGGCGTCGGCTATCAAGATTCGCACCGGATAGAACCCAAGCGGCTGATTGTTAATGAGCGCTGCAGTATAAGCGGCTGGATAGTAGCGCTTAAGCCATGCCGACTGGTAAGCGAGCTGGGCGAATACCAGAGCGTGCGATTTACAAAATCCGTAGCCTGCAAATCCTTTAATACAGTCGAAAATCTGGAGCGCATCGCTGCGCGAAACCCCGTTTCTGACCGCGCTGTCCACGAAGTCGCCTTCCATCTTGTCAACAACTTTCTTAAAGCGGTTTTTATCCAAATCGCGCCTCAAATTTTCAGCCGCGCCAGCGGTGTAACCGGCAATGGCGCAAGCGATTTGGATGATCTGTTCTTGAAAGAGCACCACCCCTAGCGTCTCTTCAAGAATCGGCTCAAGCAGGCGGTGCTGATACTGAATTCTCTCACGCCCCTGTCTTCGCCGAATGTAGGGGTTCACGGCGCGTCCTTGTACCGGCCCCGGCCTTATTATCGCCACTTCAATCGCTAGGTCTAACAAACTGTGCGGTTTGACGCGCGGTAACGTCTGCATTTGGACGCGGGATTCGATCTGGAACAACCCAATCGTGTCGGCGCGGGCAATCATATCGTATACGCCGGCATCGTCAGTATTAATGTCCGCTAGGTCAATTTTAAGCCCGTAAGCCTCGGCAATCAAAATAAGGCATTCTCTAATGACGGCGAGGATGCCCAAGCCTAATAAGTCCACTTTGATCAGACCCGCGGTTTCAACATAATCTTTGTCCCATTGGCAGATTCGTTGCCCTTGTGTCGTTGAATACTGCAGCGGTACTAACTTCGTAAGTTCGCACGAAGTGATTATCATCCCGCCCGGATGGGTTGAAACGTGGCGGGGCGTTCCGATTACCGCCTGAACCTGATCGCGGAAATGCCGCCACTTTGCTTGTTTGGTATAACAATCAAACTGCTTGAATGTCTCAATCTTGCTAAACGCAGGTTCTGGATCTTTTCGTCCTTCCGTGAAGCGTGACATCGTTTCCAACAGAGATTGCGGGTAGCCAAAAACCTTGCCAATCTCGCGGATAGCCATCTTGACGCCGAAGGTGATGAACGTGCAGGTCAATCCTACACAATCAACGCCGTATTTACGCTGAACGTAGTTCAGGACATCATCTCGATCGGGCAGCCGAACATCGCGGGCAGAGGCGAAATCGAGGTCAATGTCCGGAATTGTAGATCGCTCTTCGTTGAGAAAACGGGCAAATACCAAATTATACGCAATCGGATCCACTGTCGTGATATCAAGAAGATAGGTCACAAGCGAATTCGCCGCCGAACCGCGGCCCTGTGTCGGGATGCCTTTAGATTGGGCGAATTGCACGATATCCCACACCATTAAGAAATATCCGGCAAGACCTAGACGCCCGATAAGCGTAAGTTCCTCGCGCAGTCTAGCTCTAATCCGGTCTGTTATTGAGGCATACTTTTTGGAGAGCGATGCCTCACATAGCATGGTCAAATATGTGCTTTCCGTATAGCCCGCAGGCACGGCATAGTTCGGGAACCGATATTTAGAAAAATCGAACTCAACATTGCATTGCTCGCTGATTAGCCGCGTATTTTTCAACGCCGACGGCATTTCTCTGAATAGCGCCGCCATTTCCTGAGGCGGCTTGAGATAGCGTTGATGGTTTGTGGACCGTATGCCGTCCGATTCGTCTAGGGGCACTTTATGGACGATGCACCGCATCACATCGTGCAATCGCGCCTTATCCTCAGTCGCATAATGCACCGCATTGCTAGCGGCGCACGGCAGGCATAACTCGTGCGCTAGTTGACACAGTGCCTTGCAGAGACCGGTATCGCCGGGTTCGAGATGGTTGTTGAGCTCGATATAGAGATGGTCATCGGGAAAGATTTGGCGGTACGCATCTAAACGCGCCCGCGCTAATTCAATCTGATTCTGCTGCAAGAGCGCGGCGGCGTGGCTCTGTTTTCCAATCAGGCAAATGAGATTACGTGAGCATTCGCTGAGTTGCTCTGCTGTTACTTGCGGATCGGATGCTGAGTTGGCGTGAGCCTGAGTGATCAGCCGCGAAAGTTGATGATAACCCGTAATGTCTTGGCACAATAAAACGACTTTATCAATTTTATCGTCTAAGGCTACGGAAATGACAGAACCGACAATGCTGTGAAGCCCAATCTCTTCGCACCGGTTAATAAACGGAATCACGCCGTACAAGCCGGCTGTGTCCGTTAACGCCAACCCCTTCAATCCCAGTTTCTGCGCCCGCTCGGCAAGTACACCCGGGCTGGAAGTGCCATCCAAAAAACTGTAATAGCTATGACAGTGAAGTTCGGCGTAATCCATTATAGTCTATGCCATACATATTTACACATGTTTCGGTAAGTGCGGTTTCCAACCGCACCTATGGACTGGACAAATACCGGTTCGGTTAGGAAACTGAACTATCGGCATAGCTTCCAATCGTCACGGACAAGATCGTGGCAAACTGTTAACTCGCGTCCGGAAGTATACAATTTGAAGTAAATCAACTCTTGCGGTTTTTCTGTCCACCAAGCATCCTCTAGCTTCCAGACATCTATGATGCTGTCAAAATATAGCCACTTGTCATCGTATCGCATGCGCTCGGGAAAGTCGATGCACCCAATTTTTTTTGACGTTACCGAAATTCGCTCTGAATAGCCGCTGAGTTCCTTGCCCCAGATGGTTAAGTGTTGTGCAGTGGTGTCAGCCGTTATTGGCGGTCGATAGAACGTGAGCGGGGATGGGTCAACGCCTTTGCCCAACTCTGACATCGCAGCCCCTTGCTTTCCAAATTGCCGGATTAGATCCGCCTTTTTGATGTTAGCCAACTGTCCGAGCATGCAGAGCCCTAATCTGTCCAGACGCCTATGCAGCTCGGCATCGAGCGGCAGAAGCGAAACGCTCTGATTTGCCATAAACGCCGGCGTCTCCTCTGATGATACGACGCACGGCGCATCCGGGGTTGCGTTTTGCGCTGCGGCAAGACTGGCGAAACGGGACGATGCGACACCGACGCGGACATCGGGGCAAATCCCTTTCAACTCGCCTCGTAAATGTCTGATGAAATCGTCGGCTTCGTCCGTAATTTCGGAAACCCCTAAATTTAAATAGATGCAGTTACTTTTGATTTCACACCTCAGACAGCCAGCCTCTTCCGTCAATATTTCTTGAATCTTTTTTAATTGAGTCTTAAGGTTCTCTACCAGCAAGCAAGCAATCATAATTATATGAATTCCTAACCCAGCCTAAAATACTTAACTAAATAATACTATTTATGAGTTACCCAGTCAAGAAAAAAATCACCCCGAATAATCTTCTGTCGAATTCTCCCGAAAAGGCGGCAACGAATGCCGTGCCGCGGTGCGTTACGGCTGGCCAATGCGGGTTGGGGGATTGGAGGAAAGCTTCTGTAGGTTGGGTTGAGCAATCAAGTGAACGAACAGTCTTTGAAACCGAGTTTTTTTCTTCAAAACTCGGTTTCTTAATCGCAGCAAACCTGTACTTTAGCCCCAGCGGGGCGGCAGGTATATAGAAAACACAGTAACCCAATCCCCAAAGTTTTTGTAGGTTGGGTAGGGCGATCAACTGAGCGGATAGGGAGCCCAATAGTCTTCCCATTAAAATCCTCCCCCTTGCCAAGGTGGGATCAACCGACCGAATAGGATCAACTGAGTGAATAGCGAAGGCGATAGTTTTCCTATAGTCTTCTCAAGTTATTGTAGTTCTTGTAGGTTGGGTTGAGCGGATTTCACAAAATAACGTGCATTTTTACTTTGCGCTCCGGAGGACTAACGCCGTACAAGATTCGATGCACCGAGCGTAACCCAACGCTTTTCGAATTTACGTAACGCTTCCAATAAATCAAACGCCCCGAACTATCCAAAAACGTTGGGTTCGCTAGATCTTAACAAATACCAAACAACCTCTTATACCAATATCCATTCAACATTTTTCGCGTCTTTCATTTACTCCGCTTAACCCAACCTACAAAAACTACGCTTCAACACCGAATGATTATGTGCACCCTTAGTCATAGCCCATCATTCAATCATAAAAATCACAGTTCAGACAGCTTTTGTAGGTTGGGTAGAGCGGATTCATCCAAAAACACTCATGAAAACGAACCGCCCCGTCAACCTCACCGCGTACAAAACTCGATGGATATAGCGAAACCCAACGCTTTTCAAACCTCACCCATCCCAATTGATTACCAAACACCAACACCGCTGCTAATCGCCGATGTCCGAGCGAAAAAAAAAGCCCCTACTCCATACCAATAGGGGCATTTACACCATGTCAATGTTCTGCTGCTGCTCCATCTAATTCATTGCCAACCTAACGCGTTAAAGAAATCTCCTTGCCTTTTCGCTCATTTGCTGCCTTATTCTACTATTTCAAAATCAAGGATTCTAAACTCAAGCCTTCCTGCTGTAATTGGGTCGTCAATTTTATGACAGCACATGCTCCAAACATCCCATGAGACATGAAAACTATGTCTTTTTGCTAGTCCCGCCAGAATTGTGTAAAAATACCCACCTGAAAACGTGTCAATTGGGTCACCTAGCTCATCGTAGAAGATAATGAGGTATTTAACTTTCTTCACGTCCTTACGCAGGTGATTCCGCAAAGAAAATCAGATCCAATACTTCGGTGCAAGACGAAAGGGATATTTAAACTTTCCCGCCGTTACTCCTTCCACACCTCGACCGCCGTAGTTGGATAGAATAGAACGCCGAGATTTGCCGTGTTGCGTCTGCGATAAGGGGTCGGGGCGCGAATTTTTGAAATCAAAGCCGTAAGATAGTTTGAAGGGATAGCAAAATTCAGATTTTGGCCCTTGCGAAACGTGGCGACTGAAACCCCTATTACGTTTCCGCTATCATTCAGCACGGGACCGCCGCTGCTACCCGGAGAAATCGGAGCGGTAAGCTGGATCAACTTGTCCGTTCCGACAGTTCGCACACCGCTGACAATCCCTTGCGAAAACGTCCCTTCCAAACCGTGTGGGTTACCCACAGCGTAGACCGTCTCCCCGACCAAAACCGTATCGCTGTCTCCCATTGGGAGTGCCCGCGTCCCCAAATCGGCGACATTCAGAATCGCAAGATCCCTTTTCTGATCAATCGCGGAGACACCTACAATCTCGTACTTTGTTTTTTGACCCACTAATTTCGCATATCCGCTCGCTGACCCTTCTACGACGTGAAGGTTGGTTGCAATCTGCTGAGGTTGTACAAAAAAACTGCTGCCCAATCCAACCGGTTGACCGTTGGCATCTTCCATGATTAAGAGCACAGTAGAATCAAACGCACTTTTCGCAATCTGTTGGGCAGTCTGTGCATCCGCAAGAGGGATTCCGCAAATCAGAAAAAACCAGAACACCATAAGCCGTTGCTTTGTAACCATAATTACCTTTCGTGCTAGTTTAGATACAAACTCCCTTCCTGCAGAAGCGCTTGCTGAATTTCAGGAGAAAATAACTCTCTTGTAATATACCGATATTCATCTTCAGTTGTTGTCGGGTCGTTTTTGAGAATGTTGACCATTATCCGCGCCTCTTCAAGAGTGAGGGTTGCGACAGCCGCTTTCACACGGGAATCGATAGCATTTTCAACGGCTTGCATATTAGCCAGCAACTCATCATACTGGTCGAGGCTTATATCTGGATTGAATGGAACGAAAGCCATAACCTGCTCAAGTGCTTCATCAGATAATCCCGAGTCCCGCCACAAATCTCGCAAAGTCCGATATGTCTGCGGTTCACTGATATCTATATCGGGTTTTTCACGCATTTCCGCTATCTCACGCCGAATTTTGGACACATCATCTTCAATGCTTAGGCTATGCGACGAATCATCACTGGCGCCTTCTTGAAGCGTTGGCGACGCTACAGAATCGCCGCCCATTTCTTCCGATGATGGAGTGCCTGAAATGCCGGGTTTGGTTGGACCAGGTTCGAATGAATAATTGGACTTAACCCCGTTCGTTTTGGATTCTCCATTAAACGGTGGAGTGGGTACGTCATTCACTATAACGGTTTCGGTAACAGGTACTCCACGATTGTATTGGTATAGCACAAACGTAACGGCTAGAATACCGATAATCCCTATACATACCGTAAAGAGCAATTTCCTTCGCATCATGATTATTCTCCGTCTGTGTAGTGGATTAACGTTGAAACATCACCCGATTCTCCGCGCGCAATCTACAGGATACTACTGTCGAATAGAACTGTCAAGAATTATGCCCCGACCGGAGACCAATACGGGTTTTAAGCTCCTGTAGGCTGGGTAGAGCGATCAACTGAGCGAATAGCGAAGGCGATAGTCTTCTCCGAAACCCAACGCTTTTCAAACCTCACCCATCCCAATTGATTACCAAACACCGAAACCGCTGCTAATCCCGGACAACCCTTTTTCCATGTACCTACCCCCAATGTTTGGACAGTCATACTTGTCCATTAAGGTGTAAGCGTTGAAGATTGGTTAATCAACCCTGTATCGGAGATTGAAGTTGAATAAACTGCGCGGTCCATCCCGGTAGGCTCTGTTTCCAACCGCAACGCACAATACACATATCCTAACCGTTTACGCATTTCGCTTTACCCTTTACTCTTTACCGTAAACGCGACCAAGCGAGTGGATAGCGAACGCGATAGAGATCCCCTTCCTACCCGCACCCGATACCGCCCGGTAATTACCGGAAAAAATTTAATTTTTTTCTTGAAAACGTCTGTCCCACAAAAAAAGTTATCCATTGACTGACATAATCCTCCCCTAATAGCTCCTCATGTGTCCCAATATGGGACGAAATCCCATATTGGGAAAACGCCCCCATCCCGCGTCATTACAGGCTTATCCGCTATTTCTGCCAATCTTGTCAGTCCCATTATGAGACTTTTTCAACCCGCACCCTGTCACGTTACCGTCCGTCTGACTCCTTCCCATACCCATCAAAGCCAAGCTACCACTGGATTTCTATGCCTCTACAGAGTTGCACCCTTCCTTAGTCCGACCGTTGGCACGGTTTTTGCCATAGTAAAGAGGAGGCAGATCGTCTTTCTCTGATCCGGCTGGTTCCGGAGATTTACGCATCTTATAATCTTTCCCGCGGCAGGAGGCGGCATCACGGCTCCGTGATGCCTGCCGCTCCCCTTCTCCGGGGAATGGAAGGAGTTCCTGTAGGTTGGGTAGAGCGGAAATGGTAAACAGATGCAGAAATTTGTAGGCGGTTCGTATGTTGAGGTTGTCCGGTAAATGTTTATGGTGTAGCGAAACCCAACGATTTTGAAACCTTTCGATTGCCGAATGCCAGTCGCCCACCGCCGGGACAATCAGAACAATAAAAACGATGAGTATGTTAGAAAATCCGGGCGGTGCATTGGACACGGAATTTGGTTGGAATACAGAAGGAAAAAAAATGCGTTGGGTTTAGCTCTTGTCGGCGTGTTTCTCGCTGGAGCCAATGGCGGTCGATTGGGCATGAATTACGCATTTACTTGAGAGTCCAGAGGTAACTTTTTTTATCTTGTAACGTTAGTGTTTACATCTGCCATATCACGGCGACTGATGTAGATGGCGAATCACAAACCGTGGTGACGAAATTCAACCTGATTCGTTAGGTTTTGGCCGAGGGTCTAGGAGAGAACGAAGAATGCACACGACAGTCAATCATCAACCTACACCAAAGCATGTTCTCATCAGCGTTGTCGGACTCTCACCGCAAGTAATCACGGAGACCCTCTACTACTACTGGTGCATCGCCTCGCCGCCTATTCCAATCGCCGAAGTATTTGCCTTGACTACACTGCGCGGCAAGCTGGCTTTGGAAGATACACTTCTCGGTGATAACGGAAAACTCAATGCTCTTTGCAGCGACTACAATCTACCGCCAATTCGCTTCGATCTAGCGAATATTCATCTCCTCAAGGGTGCAGACGGACAGCCGCTAGCGGATATTTCGAGTGTGATTGACAACGAAGCCCTTGCAAATCAACTTTTCGCATTCATCCGAAAGTTGGCGGCTTCAACCGATATTTGTCTGCACGCTTCTATCGCGGGTGGACGCAAAACTATGGGGTTTTATATCGGCTTGGCGATGCAATTTTACGGCAGACCGGGCGATAAACTTTCTCACGTCCTCGTGAATCCTGAACTTGAAAATCAGGAGTTTTTCTATCCGCCGCCAAACGGTGCCGATGTTGTTTTGAGCGATGGACGGATAATCCCTGCGGGCGAGATTCGACTTGAGTTGGCAGAAATCCCGCTCTTGCTACTTGGGGAGAAAATCCCTTTTATTGAGAAACATGTTGGTGCCGGCTACACGGAGTTAATCGAGATTGCTCAAAGGGAGTATGATGCGTTGCAAGCGATCGCCCCCGTCGTTGTTAACATATTTTCTCGTTGCTTAGAAATTGGAGACGTTACTATTAATCTCACACCCCTTGAACTCGCACTCTATCTGTTTTTTGCACGCCGACATATAGAAGAGGGAGGGGACCAAAGATATTCCATTTCACGTTCTGATATTCGAAGGGGACTTCTAACAAATGCACTTATAGAAATGGTCTCTCAAATTCCCGCGCGTGACTACCGCCTAGAGAGGTTGATAGGTTGGAAAAACGATTCAATTGCCCGCTTTTCGCAAACTCGATCGAATATCAACAGAAAAATTGGAGAAGGACTAGGTGAAGCCCACTCTACTCACTATCAAATCCAAGCTTGGAATCCTTTATCAAACCAAGACGAAATCTGTTATGGACTGACAATTGCCAAGGATCGTATCCATCTGCATTCATAAGGACATGTTCATGTTAAGAAATCATGCTATAGAAACCGAGTTTTTTCTTCAAAACTCGGTTTCTCTTCGTGCTCTTTTTCCAAGAACCGTAGAATAAAAACTGAGTTGCTACGATAAAAACTGAATTGTTAACCTTGAATGCTCGCAAAATGGGGCGTATATTTTACGTCAAAATCTCGAAACTCTAAAGGTGACCACATGCTTCAAGACATTGAACGCCTGCAACTTGCCGCACTGCTCCATGACATCGGCAAATTTCGGCAGCGGACAACTGCAACGCGCCCTTTCCGTCCCCACGAAACGCACGGCTGGGAGTTTGTAACAAAAGACTTTGGCGGCTTTTTTCACCCGTGCGGCGATGATCTGGGCGATGCAATTCTAAACCACCATAACCTTCTTAGGCAGACCAAGGAGATTGAAAAGCAGGTAACTTTAGCAGACCGGCTCTCCGCCAAAGAGCGCGAGACCGAACAACGCGAACAGGAGAGACCTTCCCACGCCGCGTTGATCTCAATCATGTCGCGCCTACGAATCCCTGACAAGCCACAGCCGTCGGAATTACGATACGATCTCAATCGGTTAAACCTCTGTCGTGAGACTATTTTTCCGACGGAAGATGGCTCTGCCGATCCCAGCAAGTACGAGGAGCTATGGAAGGAATTCACGGGTGAGCTGCAGCGATTGACGGGTGATCGCGGCTATCAGTCCGCGGACTATCAGACACTCGTCGCGCTCTTGCACAAATACACCGTCCGTATGCCTTCTGCAACCCCGTGGGAGAGAGGAGCGAAACAGACTATTCCTGATGTTTCACTCTATGATCACCTCCGCGCAACGGCGGCAATCGCGGGATGCGTCCACCGAGAAATTCTGCCTGATGATTTGGATAATTATCATCGGCAACCCGCCCAACAACCGTTGTGTACCTTGCTCAAAGGAGACATTTCAGGCATCCAAAAGTTTCTCTACCAGATTCAGTCTAAGGGGGCATCGCGAGAGTTGCGCGGACGGTCATTCTACCTGCAACTGTTGACGGAGGCGATTGCGCTGTGGATCTTGCGGCGATTCGATCTGCCGATAACGAATCTGCTGCTCGCAAGCGGCGGGCATTTCTACCTGCTCTTGCCCTATAGAGAGGTTAGAGAAAAGATTGATGCTCTCCGTGCAGACATTGCCGAAAAACTGTGGAAAGCGCATCGTGAAGAGCTCTCGATTGTTTTAGCGGAGGTCCCCATTACGGCGAACAATTTCGACCAATTTACCGAGAGATGGGAACTTGTTTCAAAAGAGATCGAGCAGCGGAAACGGACGAAGGGTCGGGAATTGCCCCGGGAGGCGATGTTTGACTTTTATTTTTTACCTCACAGCGAGCGGGAGGCATATACACTAGATGGTAAGCCCGAATCAGATTTCTACGGGCTTCAAGAACTGGGAGGGAGGAAATTGCGGGAGGCTCAATACCTTGTTGTCTTTGTGATTCCTGAACAACCGATTACCCATAAACCAGATTGGCGTAAAATCATCGGCAGCTTTGGGTTAGACGTTCACCTAGTCGAAAAACTAGAGGACAAACCGCCTCCGCCCGCTGGGGCAACCCGTGCAACGGTGTATCGACTCGATTCCACCGACTTTCTTTCCGACGCGATTCTCGAAAACTTCCGATGGGATGACCTGCCTGTGAGTTTCGATTTCCGCCTCCTGCCACAGGTTATCCCACGTAGACCGGGGGGCGATGAGGTGGCGGACTTCGACCAACTCGCGGACACGTCGGAAGGAACAAAGTGGCTCGGTGTGTTGCGGATGGACGTGGACAATCTTGGGAGACTGTTCCGTGGCGGGCTTGGCGGCAGCGCCACAATTTCGCGGATGTCCACCTTGAGCGAATCAATGCGGCTCTTCTTTGAAGGTTACATCCCGCGACTCTGCCGCGATTACAATAGTCGACACACGCGTGAAATTTTAGAGTTAATCTACGCGGGCGGCGACGACCTCTTTCTCGTCGGTGGATGGAGTGCCCTCCCCCAAATCGCCCGGCAGATTCGGGACGAGTTTCGTGCCTTTGTCGGCGGCGAACATGTCACCCTTTCAGGGGGCATCGCGGTTGAGCATAAAAAGTACCCGCTCTATCAGCTGGCGAGAGATGCCGGCGATGCGCTTGATGGTGGTGCGAAAGGGTTGCGAACGGAGAAAGACGCCCTTAGCTTCCTACAAAAACCGATGGGGTGGGAAGATTTCAGCCGAGTTGATGAATGGCACAAACGATTGTTTACAGCCGTCAGTGGTGAAAAGCCGTTGCCGAGTAGTTTTCTTACACGCTTGAGCGAGATTTACAATCTCTACGAGAGTGACAGAGAATACCAACGCAAATGGGCTTGGCGGCTCATTTATCATTTGAGTCGTGCCAAGCAGTTGTACAAAAACCATACCGACCTGATTGACGACCTGCGTCGAGCGTTGGTCGTTAATCACAGTGAAGAAGGTGAACTCCTTCAATTTCTCCGCGTCGTTGTACGCTGGACAACTTTACGAACAAGGGAGGATTAAGATGGGACAACATCAGAGAGGCAATTACAATTCCCAACAGGGTCGCAATCGTGGTTCTCAACACAGAGATAATCGTAGTCCTACGAAAGTCGAACAACTAGATCCCAGAGTTATCACCGTAGGTGGTGAAATTTTGGTGACAGAGGCAAAGCAGCGGGGTCAGCAACTCGCCCGGAATCTGACAACATCTCAGATTCGCAATATCTACGGTGCAGTCAAAAAGATGCAGATGAAAGGCGAACTTGACACACACAAACTCTTGATGCTCAAACCGAAACTCGCATACGCCGCAAAGCGACACGGCGGAGGTGTTGGTACACTGAAGGATGTTCTGACACAAGCAATTGATCTCGTGGGAAACGATTCAACGAAATTCAATCGGTTTGTCGATTTCTTTGAGGCAATTTTAGCGTATCACAAAGATGCCGGAGGAAGAGATTCATAAATGTAACGAAGGAGGACAGACATGGCAAGTATTCAACTTCAAGGGAAAATCTTTATCATAGGCGAAATTGAAACGACTACAGGGTTGCACATCGGCGGGAGTGCTGGCGAATTAGACATAGGGGGCGTCGATAACCCTGTCATCCGAAATCCGCTCACTCGTGAGCCGTATATCCCCGGTTCATCTCTGCGCGGCAAGATGCGGTCCCTGCTTGACCGACACCACAGCAGGGAATTAAATCAACCTATAAATCAAGTTCGTATTCATCAATGTAAAACACCTGATGCTTACAGAGGTTGTCCTATTTGTCCTGTGTTCGGTGTTGCGGCTGAGTTTAGCGGTTTACTCCCCACACGCCTGATTGTCCGCGACGCACTGCTTACGTCTGAAACGAGAGAACGGTTTGACGAAATAGATACCGACATGCCGTACACTGAGATCAAAACCGAAGTCGTAATCGACCGCATCACTTCCGCAGCAACGCCGCGCCAAAACGAGCGTGTGCCCGCAGAAGCAACGTTCGGTCCAATGGAGATGGTTCACAGCCTTTATTCCATAGACACCGATGCCGAGGGAAACCTTGACCGTGAAATCGCACTTTTTGACACGGTATTGACGGGCATGGAACTGCTCGAAGATGACTACCTCGGCGGCTCCGGATCGCGCGGCTCCGGGAAAATTGCCTTCCGTGATTTGGAGATGACTTTCAAATCCCGCAAACATTACGAGGATTCGCGGTCAGTACCCATTACGCTTGCCGAAGGGGATGGAGTTGCAGCCTTACGGAATGTGGATTACCAAAGCCAAATTTCAGAAGCAGTCCAAGCATAGGGAGGGGCTTCATGTCAACACATGCCACCTACTATCTCAACTTCCGTTCCCCTCTCCATCTTGGGCGGCGCGGAGTTGGGTTGGAGGAAACCGGAATTTCAATCCCTGCTGACACCCTCTTTTCGGCAATTTGTCAAACGTGGCGGACGTTTTACGGGGAAGAGTCTCTCACCGCTTTTTTGGCTCAATACGAATCCGATGAACCGTTTCTGTTGACCTCCGCCTTTCCATTTGCGGGGGACACCAGATTCTTCCCCAAGCCGTTAATCGATCTTGATGTTAATGCGGACGATGACCGCAAAACACTCAAGAAAGTTCGTTATCTCTCCGAGAGTCGTTTTCGTCAAATTGTGGACGGTAAGTTGAGTGCGCCTCACCACGCTGACTCAATAACGGACAAAGACTTAATCAATGACGGGCAACTCTGGGTGCACGACGATGACAAGTGCCCGCGCGCGGTTTGGAAAACGGACAAAAGACCGCGCGTGACGCTTGACCGTCAATCGTCCGCATCGGAAATTTGGCACCTGAAAGCTGTCAAGTTCGAAGAAGAATGTGGGCTGTGGTTCGCTACAAAATTCGAGGCAGAGGAGATTCAATCGCAAATCGAAACGATTCTCCGTGTCCTCGGTGACACGGGCATCGGTGGTGAGCGGAGTGCGGGGTACGGCACCTTCGATTTCCATAGTAAAACTGCCGACATTGAACCAAACTCGGGATTGAATCGGTTTGTCACGCTTTCACCAATCTGTCCGCGAAATGCCGAAGAGTTGGAATGTCTCCTCCAAGGCAATGTCGGATATACGCTAGAGGAACGCTCCGGCTGGATCGGTTCTACTGAGGGGAATGGCCTGCGTCGTCGGCAGGTCTGGGCGTTTGCTGAAGGCTCCGTGTTAAGCGGGAATGGCGCGGGAGTTGGTCGTCTCGTTGACCTACAACCGGAGGCATGTCCGCATCCGGTCTGGCGGTACGCCTACGCTTGGCCCATAAAGATATAGAAAACGCAAGCGCTAACCCGACCTAATGTCCGTAAGTCGAGATTTATTTCTCGACACCAAATGTCTTTCGCTCCAGAGGAGCGATATGTCTATAGAAGGATGATACGTCCAATGCTCGCGCTCCAGCGGAGCGCAATTTACAGGATTCACGAGTTCAGTCAACCAATGCGCGGACAAAATCATTGCAATATGAGACTTTACGTTTTCTATCCTGTAAATCCTTAAATCCTGAGCATCCTGATTCAGACAATATCATCATTTCAATCAGCCAATGGACTAATGAACCACTACAATTGGAGTGAATTATGAAATACCAACTAAAAACCATCACGCCCGTCCATATCGGTACGGGAGAAACGTTAAGCCAAATTGACGGATTCTACGACAATGGAGGTTGGCATCGGATTGACATTGATGCGGTACTGGCAGCTATCCCTGAATCTGAACTAAATCGCCTCACCAATGCGATGGGCGGTCGCGACTTTCAATGGGGGAGATACCTTCCAACGAATCAACCATCAGCGCGTTATTCGCTCACTTGCCCCGAAGACCCGCGGGAAACGGAAATCCGTGAGGCGATTAAACACCCTTCAAACCGACCGATGATTCCCGGCAGCAGCATCAAAGGCGCGATTCGCACCGTATTGCTGTGGGATCTCATCGGTGATAGTAATCAGGAATCCTTCAAGTATTCAGTCAACTATTTGAAAGAACAACTACAGCGGAAACCGAATCGGAGTTGGGTCGGACAAAAAATTGAACGCCGCGTGCTTGGCAAAGATCCGAACCACGACGTGATGCGAGTTGTGCAGATCAGCGATACCGCGCCAATTCCTATCGAAGCCCTAAAAATAAGCGTGGCGTGGACCGTTACACTTAATCAAAAGGGTGAACTTATTCAGAAAATGGAAACTGGACGTGAGTACAAAACCTTTGTTGAACATATCCGCGCCGAGCAGACATTCGACTTCTCAATCAAAATTGATAAATCTCTATTCGGTCAGCGAGAAAAACGCGAACTCGGATACAACGATCAGCAGGAGCAGGTGGTCTGTGGTGAACTCGCCGATGTGTGCAATTTCGTGGCGAAAGATCTTGCGGATGAGGAGGCAAAGTTCTACGGTTATTACAGCATGCCTGAACTTACTAATTTTTATGAATCACTCTCAAACCAATTCGAGAATTTACGAGATGGTGCATTTATCCTTCCAATTGGTTGGGGAACAGGGTATCGCGCTAAAACGGTCACCGAACTGTTGACCCAAGATGACAATGATTTATTGGGGGATTTGCGGAGACACTACCGTCTGGGCAGAAGACACCATACTGAATTCCCGAAAACCCGTCGGATTTTGTATGACGGACAAAAACCAAAATCCCCGCTCGGCTGGGTACAAATCACACCCAAGGAGTAGATGCCATGAAAGCATTCACATTTCTCGGACGCGGCAAACTTTACGAAAGCATTTACACCTACGATGAGCAATTTTGCAAAACTCGATTTTTTGCGGAAGCACTCGTCTCGTTTTTTGAGCCCGATACACTCGTTGTTCTCACCACAGATAAAGCGTCTCAAGAATCCGTATCCGAAACGGATAAAACCGATAGGCTCGCCGCCATTCAGAATCTATTAGACGGTAAAACGGAGGTTATCCCGGTAACAATTCCAGAGGGCGAAAGCGAAAATCAACTGTGGGAGATTTTCAACACAGTTGTCAGCGAAATCCAAGATGAGGACCGCGTGCTATTCGATATCACGCACGGCTTCCGATCGCTTCCATTTCTGACGTTTCTCGCGTTGGCATACGTGCGGAATGTCAAAAGAAACGTAGAGATTGAGCGAGTGGTCTACGGCGCGTATGAAGCGGTTGAACGAGATAATCCGTACAAACCTGTCTTTGACCTGACACCGTTTATCGGCTTATTGGATTGGATAGGAGCTGTCTCTGTGTTTCAGCAAACAGGTAATGCACAAACCATCGCTAAACTTATAGCAGATGCGCAAAATCGGCCTTACCGGCTCCGCTTGTCAGGTGATTTACCTACCCGTTTGCAGAGTCTGGCACGCGGATTAAGCAATCTATCCGATGCACTTCTGACCAACCGCATCCTAGAGACACAAACCGCCGCCGCGAATTTGGCAACTCAACTTGATAAAGCGAAACCGGAGGTTGATGAGTGGGCGAAACCTTTTGATGTCCTACTGAATCAGATGCGGAGGACCTATCAACCGCTCGCACTTCAAAACCCGGAAACGCCAGAGAACCGGAGGGAAAGCTTGATTGGGCAGTATCACCAGATTAAATGGTATATACAGAATCAGCAGTATCTTCAAGCTATCACGCTTGCAAGGGAATGGCTAATTTCTTTTGGTTGTTATCAATTAAACAGGGATTGGATTCGCGAGCGGAGAAAGGTTGAAGAGATGATGGGAGAATGCGGGCGTGCAAAGCGCGAGAAACGCGCTTTACCAAATCTTCCAATAATTAATATAAAGCACGGCGTGAAATCTATTGAACTCTTTAATGACCTGCACAATCTCAGAAATGACCTGGCACACTGTGGTATGCGTTCCAATCCAATATCTGCCAATCGAGCAATCATTCAGGTCGAAAAGATCGTTGAGAGGTTAAACGACCTCGTTCGCGACATTCAAAGTGCCTAAGTTTCGGAGCTAAAAATGCACATTTTCATTACCCCGTTTGGTATGTCCTACGGTGTACTCTACTCAGGTATCCTCCTCACTAAACCTGACCACGCCATCGTGTTGACGAGCCCGGTGGCAGCAAAAAACGTGGAAATCACCGTCGCCGCCGCACGGAAAATTCATCCTAACTTCACTGTTGAAATTTACACGATCGAAGACCCGTTCGCTGGGTTTGTACAAGGCCGTCAGTTGGCAATAATGCTCGCACAGCAACTGTGTGCGCATGAAGATGGGAATGAAAACCGATATACTGTTTCGATTACGGGCGGCACAACCGCGCTGCAAGATGCTGCCAAATGTCTTGCAGATCAACTTCAGGCGCGTCAGGTTGCATTAATCGATCGGCGCAATTAGGAGGAAAAACGGACGAATCCATTAGTGGTCGGTGAATTGATTGAGATTTCGAAAGGTTGTACTTCCTCATAACATTCCCCGCTAGGGACAAACTTAGATGATAGATCCACATAACCGAACACGGTTTCCTTGTTCACTCACGAATAATGTCCCGGAGGTAACCCCATGCGAATCAAAATAACATGCGGCATCGGCAAGGGCATTGTCCTTCCGATTAACTACAACCACCTTCTTACAGGGGTTATCTATCAATTCCTCAAGGAATCCGATCCCGAATATGCCGATTTCCTCCACCATACCGGCTATGAACTCGAGAATCGGCGTTTCAAACTGTTCACATTCTCCCAGCTAATGGCAAAACGGCGAGAAATCCGAGGCGATCGAATCCACTTCCGTTCACCGCTGACGTGGTTCGTCTCCTCCTCCCAGGAGCCGTTTCTACAAAACTTCGCTGCCTCGCTGATGGGGACTGGAATCCTACGAATTGAGCGTCACAGCCTTCGCGTCCAAGATGTCGAGGCACTGCGTCAACCCCGCTTTGGACAGAAGATGGCTTTCCGATGCATTTCGCCGATTACAATGTCCACCAAACGCGAGCACGACGGCAAACTGGGCGCGCACTACTGCCTCCCCGATGACCCGCAGTTTTCCGACTTGGTTCGGCAGAACCTAATCCGGAAATTCGAAGCAGTGCACCAACGCCCGCCGACGGATAAATCGTTTGCGATGACCTTCGATCAGGCGTACATCGACAAACGGGAGGGACGCGTGACACGCTTAGTTGACTACAAAGGCATCAAAATTCGTGGTGTCGTCTCTCCCTTTCACGTCATCGGTGCACCCGAGTTAATCCGCGTCGGCTACGAATGCGGCTTTGGCGATAAAAATAGCGCGGGATTTGGGATGGTGGAGGTTTTAAGGCAAAAAGTGTGAAATATATGTTGACTTAATATGTGCGGAGAGATTTGATTATGATTCAGTTTTCGCTGAAGGAAGGATACGAATGGCAATATATGAAAAACTGATGGGCAATCCATTTGTTGATGCGGGGGTGAGTGCGATTTGTGCGTGGCTGGGACCAGGTACTCAACCAGAAGAGATCTCAACCGAAGATTTGCAAATTCTGATAAATCAATTTGCTCCAATTTATTGTACCCCTGAATGGATTAAGAATCTCTATTCAATTTTTCCAAACAGTCCTGTTACCTATACTGCGCGTGGAAGCAACGATAGCGTAACAAAACTTGTATCTAAATGGTCGAACTGGTGCAAGAAAATCGCGCCAATGAGTAAAACAGGTGATTGCCTTGGATGTGGACGCCGAGTGACAATGGAGAAATTACTTACAAAAACTGATGTGCCCTTAACCGGTTCGGGCAGCCTACGAAATTTCTTTCCGTTGTTTAGTGATGGGCAAGGGTATTGTGCCGCTTGTGCCTTGGCGGTTCAGTTTGTGCCGCTTTCCTTGGTTTCTAGTGGCGGTAAATTCCTTATGTTGCACTCAAACGGTTGGCGGGTTCAAAGGAAGTGGTCGCAGATTTGCGTTTCCGATATTCAAAGTCGTGCTGCGCGAAATGAAATTACTGGCTGTTTCAGCCCGGGATACATCAATCCGCGTAACGGTCTATTTTACATGGCGAGACAATTGATTGATTATGAGGAACGTCGTGCTACCGAAAATATAACGATGCAAATTTTCTATTTTTCCAACTACAATCAAGGTCCAGAGCTTGAAATCTTTCATCTGCCAGCGCCGGTCTTCCGCTTCCTACGTTACGCTTACCAGACCGAATTTCGCCGGCCATGGCAACGAATCGTCCGAAGCGGATATCGGTATGTCAAATGGGACAAAGTTGAATCAGAGGAGGATTACAAAAACAAGATTAATCTCATTTACGAATTTTTGTTGCAAGGGCGATCCATCCTCCGATTTTTCATCAATAAACCTACTCGGAAGGCACGCAGTAACTGGGAATTACTTTCTCTTTACCTAAAGGAGGTTCGCAACATGGATGAATCAAGACTTAACGCCATAAAGCAAGTTGGAGACTCGATCGCCGAAAGTATTCGTAAATCCGAACGTGACCGACGGCTCCGACAACTAGAATCCGCCGCGAGTTATGGGCAATGTCGAAACGTCCTGCGGTTCGTGATTCGAGACCGTATTCAGCAAGGTGAGGAAAAACCACTCTTTTCGCTGGATGACTACATTGAACATCTGTTTCCGGCATCGGCGGATCAGACGACATTTTGGCGGGAGACTCGTGACCTACTCGTTTTTCGGATTTATGAAACACTTCACGATTGGTTAGTTGCAAGTGGGTTTGCTGATGATACGGACGACCAATCTGAACAATCAACAGATGAATCACAGGAGGAAAATTAATCATGTCGAAGCATGTTATAGGTTTGGTACTGATCGATGCACCGCACTCCGCACTCAATAACGCAGGAACTGAGCCATCCCAAGCAACAGAAAACATCGTGGTGGTCAAAACGCTGCGCAAAGGGAATCAAACGTATCCGTACGTATCGGGACAAGCGTGGCGAAATTGGTGGCGCACGACATTAGACCAAGAATTTAATTGGAAAATTTCGCCGATTGAACGTGACAAGAAAATTGCCTTTACCGCCGCTGATCCTATTGCTTACGATGACGATGATGTTTTTGGTTACATGCGAGCGGTGAAGAAAGAGACTTTGACTCGGCTCTCACCGTTGAAAACCTCACCGCTAATTGCGATTGAACCCCAACGTCCCACGGACGACTTTGGTGTGATGGCACGTCACAAGGGCGATCCAGTCCCCTACGAGCATCAGTTTTACTCATGCCCACTTAAGGGCATCTTTTCCCTTGACCTTGATGCTGTAGGTGCTTTGTGGAACGTTGATAAAACCGGATATAAAAACATCACTGATACACACATTCCGGATATTGAAGCGATTGGCGGTTTGCAGGTAGACGAAAAATCTCCATGGGTCCTACCGCAAGACATCCGCCAACGGCGTTGCCGCGAAACACTCGAGGCACTCCCACTACTCAGTGGCGGCGCGAAGTTGACCTCACATTTGACCGACGTGACGCCTAAACTTATCATTCTATCTGTTCTCAATGGCGGTAATCATCCCTTCATGAATGTGATGGTTGAACAGGATGGACAGGGTAAGTTAAGTATTCCGGCGCTACGGCAGGTTATCGCCGATTATGAGAGTCGTTTCCTAGATTCAATTTTTATCGGTCGCCGTGAAGGGTTTATGGATGCATTAGATGAACCATTGCGCCAATTGGCAGAAGATGAAGCCGTGATATACGATTCACCTAATCAGGTCATTGCACAACTAGTCGGTGGACTTTCAAAATACTTCGGGGTGGAATGATGAAAGTTCTTCGTGTCCTCATCAACGGCTGGGTGGCATCATTTCGGAATCCGCTATTCATCAGCGGATTCCAACCCACTCTTCCTCTACCGCCACTTTCGACGCTCTACGGCTTGCTATCGGCGGCGCGAGGCGATTGGGTAACACCTGACGATGCAGCAGTTGGATTTATCTTTCAAAGCCAAGGTAAATTCGTAGACCTGGAAACGGTGTACGAGTTCGATCAGACCCGACTTAAGGCAAAACCAAACGTCTGTAAACGTGAATTTCTCGTGTCACCTGAGCTTTATCTCTACACGCCTGCGCTGTGGCTGAGACCCCATCTTGAACTCCCTCATTATCCATTGCTGCTGGGGCGTTCGACGGAATTAGCAACGGTTGCGTCGATTGTTGAAATTGAGTTAGAGAAGGTATCCGAAACCAAATATCGAGATACACTTCTACCATTTCCAAATGAACAGATTTACGGTCAGATACAGGCGCTGCCAACTCATTTTACACAGGAACGTCCACGTAGTCCGCAAGGCATCCGCCCCTTCTACATGCTGACGGACAAAATTTCGTACAGCGGTCCCGCATTACAAGATCCGGAAATGGGTTGGGGAGTGCATTTGCACGGAAATTGAGTAAATTATGACAGAACTACTTGCCAAAAGCGCCCCGCCTGAAACACTGATGAAACACACGGAAAACTGTCTTTCAGTCTGTTTCAGTATGCGGGAAACAATGCCGTTTCTCGCGGAGATTTCCGGCGATCCGGATTTTTTCGACCATCTTTTCTATACGGTTGCCCTTCACGATTTCGGCAAGGCAGCAGCCGGGTTTCAGGAACAACTCAAACCAGCTGCCGCCCCGTGGAACTATCGTCACGAAATTTTATCGGCAGGATTTGTGGCTGGGTTGAATCTGCCGTTGCGAATCAAACAAGCAATCGGTTTGGCAATTCTGACTCACCACAAAGATATTAAAATATTAAGAGATCGTTATCCATGCTTCCCCCCACACAATCCAGGTTATGCAACATGGAAATCACGAATGGCAGAATTAGAACCGAATTGGGATGCCTTGATGCGAATTCAAGAGCAGATCGATCTCTGGCGTCCAGACGAGAATTGTCACTTTATACCTCTGCCCTCGCTTGGTGGATTAATTAACGGGTATAAGGATTTCCTTGTGCCATATCTTAACGATTTTGAGGACGGCGAATTGACGGCGTTGCATGGTCGTTACGGTATGTTGTTGCGCGGTTGTATGATTGCGTGTGACCATCTCGCATCAGCAGGAAAAACTAAGATTTACCGTGCGCTTGACAATCTGGATGGGCATCTTCGCATCCAAATTGAGCAAAAGGGGCGGGTGTTTCGAGGTTGGGATGCATTTCAAGATGCCGCCGCAACGACATCGGGGCACCTATTGCTCTCCGCGCCAACTGGTTCGGGCAAGACCGAAGCCGCTATGCTTTGGTCCGATGCAAATGAGAGCGAATCGCATGGACAGCGTGTATTTTATGTTTTGCCCTACACCGCAAGCATCAATGCGATGTATGACCGCCTGCTCAATCTCGTGTCCAAAGACCGCATCGGATTGTTGCACGGCAAGGCAAATTACTTCCTCTATAGGTCAATGGTGGATAAAGAATACACCCCAGACGAAGCGAGAGCAGAAACCCGGGAAACGCAAAACCTGACACAAAAAATCTACCGGCCGTACAAAGTATTGACACCGTTCCAACTGCTCAAATCCTTTTTCGGTACGCGCGGCTTTGAGATGCAATTCGCGGAGATGGCGGGTGGCTTGTTCATCTTCGACGAAATCCACGCCTATGACCCGCATACTACCGCACTCATTTTGACAATGGTTAAGAAACTTTGTCAAGATTACGGCTCGCAATTCTGCATTATGACTGCAACAATGCCGAAGTTCCTCAAGGAGATGTTTGTAGATGCTACCGGTGAGACTGCTAAAGTTGAGATGTCTCCTGAGAAACGAGATCAATTCACACGCCACCACGTTCGCTTGTTTGAAGGTGGAATCATTGACTCAATTCCAAAGATTACCGAACGATTGGAAGGTGGGAAACGGGTATTGGTTGTTTGTAATACAGTCAAAAAGGCACAGACAGTTTTTGAGCGATTATCCCCACGTGCGACCAATCCGCAGCTTCTCCACAGTCGTTTTATCCTCCGAGACCGAGAGCGAATCGAGAGAGAGCTGGCAGATGCGGACTTGCTTGTTGGGACACAAGCCGTTGAAGTCTCACTTGACATTGACTTTGATGTGCTGTTTACCGAGCCCGCACCAATTGATGCCCTGATACAGCGATTCGGACGGGTAAACCGTAGAGGCGAAAAAGAAATTTGTGATGTGTGCATCTGTCGCGAAGGTGGTGATAACGACAAATACATCTACTCCATAGACCGTATAAAACGGACGCTTGATGCTTTCGCCGAAGTTAATATTTTGTATGAATCGAAAGTTCAATATCTGATTAATACGGTTTACGGCGAGAGCTACGATTCAAAGGAACAGGAAATGTTTGATAACGCTAGAGCGATTTTCAATCAACACGTGCGAAACATCGTTCCGTTCATTGAGGACACATCAGCGCACGAGGAGTTTACCGGCCTCTTCAAAAGCATAGAAGTAGTTCCATCAGTTTATGAAGATGAATTTCTGATACATATCAACGCAAAGCAGTTTTACGAGGCAATGGCGTACGTCACCTCAATTTCTGATGGACAATTCGCGCGACTCCACAAAGAAGGTCAGTTATACAAACAACAGGGGCAATGGTTCGTGCGAGTCCGCTACGATTCTGAGCGTGGGTTGGCACTTGATGAGTTGGCGGAAAATGTGTTGTGATTAGGGCGTTTTGACCTCTGTACAGCCATCTACAATCGTAGAGGCGAGGTTACCTCGCCCGGTGGTTTTGAAATACCCAACCGCTACGAAAAATCACACCTCTATCAAGTCCCCCTGACAAGGGGGATTTAGGGGGTTAAATTTAAAATCCGCCATAGTAATATCAATAAGCAGTCTAACTGACTAAAAGGATGTATCAATGCAAAACCCAAATGAACCCCGTATCACCGGCACAACAATCGGCTACCTCTACGTCTGTCCGCGCGAACTCTGGTTCTTTCAGAACCATATCGAAATGGAACACACCTCAGACCTCGTTTCTATGGGGAAACTCCTACACGAGGAGAGTTATCCTCGTGAAAAACGGAAGGAACGCCCGATTGATGATCGCAACCTCATTGACTTCATTGACAAAGACGGCATCCTGCACGACGTAAAGTCAAGTCCATCAGTGCAGAAGGCTCATGAAATGCAAATCCTCTACTATCTCTATCTCCTCAAACAGAAAGGGTTGCCAAATCGGAAAGGGGTGATTAACTACCCGCGCCAACGGCGGACCGTTGAGGTCGAGTTGACCCCTGAGAAAGAGTGCGAAGTCGAGGAAGCGATCGGAGAGGTCAAGAGAATATCCGACCTGCCTACACCTCCAGATGTGGAGTTCATGAATATCTGTAAATCGTGTAGCTATATGGAATTGTGTTGGAGTTGAACGCCACTAAAAACCGAGTTTTTTCTTCAAAACTCGGTTTCTCTTTGCATCTTGTACTTTATTTTTATAGGAGTTTAGGAGAACAACAACCATGTCTCGTAACTACTACATTAGCCAGTCAGGCAGATTGCGCCGAAAAGACAACACCATCTATCTCGAAAAAGAAGACGGGTCCCGGGTGCCGATTCCGATTGAAGATGTGGATGCATTCTACCTCTATGGCGAACTGGACATGAACACCCGCATTCTCAACTTCATGGCGCAGAAGCATGTACCTATTCATGTGTTCAACTACTACGGCTACTATTCCGGCACGTACTATCCGCGGGAATACCTGAACTCTGGATTCCTCACCGTCAAGCAGGTGCAGCACTACGAACGAAAATCGAAACGTCTGCCAATTGCCCGCGAATTTGTTTCAGCGGCAGTGGCGAATATCCTGCGAAACCTCCGTTACCGTGCGAATCGCGACAGCGATTGTTCCGAGCAACTGAGCATTATTGAATCCATCGAAGCCGAGATTCCGCACGCGCAGACTGTTGACCAACTGATGGGATATGAGGGAAACGTCCGCGAAACCTACTACCGCGCCTTCAACGCCATTATCAATCTACAAACTCCTTTTGACAAACGTGTCCGCCAACCGCCCGATAACCCCATCAACGCCACGATCTCATTCGGAAATTCGCTAATGTATACCGCCTGCCTGACAGAGATCTACCGAACGCAGCTGAATCCGACGATTAGTTTCCTGCATCAACCGGGGGAACGCCGATTCTCCCTGAGCCTCGATCTGGCAGAAATCTTCAAACCGATAATTGTTGACCGAGTGCTATTCCGATTGTTCAATCGAGGGCAACTCAAAGAATCCAAGCACTTTGAAACCGAGACTGGAGGCTGCTATCTAAACGAGAGCGGAAGGCGCCTATTTCTCCAAGCCTTCGACGAACAGCTCAAGCAGACAATCGACCATCGGAAATTAAATCGGAAAGTCTCCTACCAACGTTTGATCCGCCTTGAATGCTACAAGTTGATTAAGCATCTTACAGGAATGGAGACCTATCAGGCATTTCGGGCATGGTGGTAGGACGAGAAAATCCCTTCGTAGGGGCGGGGTTCCCCCGCCCGTAGAATTTGGGGGCAACCGTAGGTAGGGCTTCCTAGCCCGACTGAATCAATAAACCGTAGTTTTTTTACGCATTACTCATTACTCATTACGCATTTTACATACTATACTTTCTTTTTCAATTCACCTCATTTATCCATTACTAGCGTAGGAGACCGCCACATTGTATGTCATTATCGTTTACGACATTGACGTAAAGCGGGTTGCGAAAGTCTGCAAATACCTGCGTCAACACCTCAACTGGGTACAAAACTCCGTCTTTGAAGGCGAACTGACAAAGGCTCAATATGCACGAGTGGAATCAGGACTTTTGGGAATCATTGATGAAAATCAAGATTCGGTGCTCGTTTACCAAATGCGTAATGAGAAATGGATGGACAAGCAGGTTATCGGCATCGAAAAAAATCCGGTCACAAATCTCCTATGACCGAACACTACAGCAAAAGTAGTAGGCATACGCCGTATGCCGTAAAGAGTGTTTCTGAATGGATCGTATGTCGTCAACCCCAGTTTCTGCGGCAATTTTCCTAATTCATAAAGCACCATTTTTTCCCGACTATTTTGGATTTGAATCGCAACCACGTGATGTCGTCAACCCCCCGTCTGTTTTGCACAATCGAACGTTGACGACTTTTGAGAGCACGGAGAATTTACTCTTTGCAGTCGTGGCGCGGGTTTGCTTTGTTATTTTTCGCCGATTTTGCGGACTTCTAATCGAACCATACTGGAATTGAAACGTAAGCTCCTCTTCGGTTCGGTAAGGTTAGGAAAAACTTCTAATCGAACCATACTGGAATTGAAACATTTCCCTTTACTTTTAGCCGAGAGTATAGTAGCCTACTTCTAATCGAACCATACTGGAATTGAAACGTTAATCTCTATAATCTCGCCGTATACCTTATTTCCCTTCTAATCGAACCATACTGGAATTGAAACATTTCCCTTTACTTTTAGCCGAGAGTATAGTAGCCTATCTTCTAATCGAACCATACTGGAATTGAAACTTTACTATCGGCCCTATTCCTAGAGTTATATCGTAAGACTTCTAATCGAACCATACTGGAATTGAAACACGTATACGATTACTCCTACTCGTACGGCGAATATACTTCTAATCGAACCATACTGGAATTGAAACAGCGACGGCGTTTCGATTTCGCCGTTCTCGTATAACTTCTAATCGAACCATACTGGAATTGAAACTATTCCGTAACGACGGTATAAGTTACCTCGCCGACTTCTAATCGAACCATACTGGAATTGAAACTTAGTAGACGGCGCGCCCCGTTCGAGTTCTAAGGTTTCCTTCTAATCGAACCATACTGGAATTGAAACTCGGTTAATTCCTTTTCGGTTAGAGGTTAGGAAACGCCTTCTAATCGAACCATACTGGAATTGAAACTTAAGATTCTTACCGCCATCGGATTTTAGGTTATTCTTCTAATCGAACCATACTGGAATTGAAACGTATAACCTTATAAACTATATCCCCGTTTTCCGTCCTTCTTCTAATCGAACCATACTGGAATTGAAACACGCTCCGCCGATATAACCGCCGTAACTATAACTATCTTCTAATCGAACCATACTGGAATTGAAACTATGAAGAGTGGGGAGACGACTGAGATGTTTAGGAAACTTCTAATCGAACCATACTGGAATTGAAACGATATAACCTCTCTATAAGTTTAACGTTACCGCTATCCTTCTAATCGAACCATACTGGAATTGAAACTCGGGTGCTCTATCATATAATCCTTTAATCTCTAATCTTCTAATCGAACCATACTGGAATTGAAACATTATTTTACCGATGAAATAACCTTAGATTCCTATATACTTCTAATCGAACCATACTGGAATTGAAACGGTTTAGGAAAGTTAGAACACAGTAGCACGGGTTTACCTTCTAATCGAACCATACTGGAATTGAAACTTATTAACCGCTTCGCGTATTCCGTTATCGAATAGACTTCTAATCGAACCATACTGGAATTGAAACACATCCGTTTGTATGGCTAAAGCGAAACGATTTTAGCCTTCTAATCGAACCATACTGGAATTGAAACACGCCATTTGCTCATGTGCCGTCTGAATCTTCTTAACCTTCTAATCGAACCATACTGGAATTGAAACTCCTCTGAGACTAAAGCTCTTGAGACAGCAAACGCCGTCTTCTAATCGAACCATACTGGAATTGAAACAGAGACGTTGCAACCGCTTTCGTTAAATCCATTCTGACTTCTAATCGAACCATACTGGAATTGAAACCTTTACAAGGCGGGAATTGTAACAGTGGACGATGTTCTTCTAATCGAACCATACTGGAATTGAAACGCAACAAAGCTCTTTTCCATTCCGCAGATTTCATATTCTTCTAATCGAACCATACTGGAATTGAAACTAGAATTATTAAGCAATTCTGGATTATCAGATTTATCCTTCTAATCGAACCATACTGGAATTGAAACCCAGCTTTGACTGCGTTATTTGCTGCTCTCAACTTCACTTCTAATCGAACCATACTGGAATTGAAACCTTGGATGCGTAAACTATTGATGGCTTCGCTTTTCTTCTAATCGAACCATACTGGAATTGAAACTCATTTCGCCGCGTGCTAGTTGAAAACACTCGTCTAAACTTCTAATCGAACCATACTGGAATTGAAACAGATACTTCATTGTGTTACCTCCTTAAAAAAGAGAGCTTCTAATCGAACCATACTGGAATTGAAACAACTACCGGTGCTGCGCCCACAAGGCTCTCTTTCGCTTCTAATCGAACCATACTGGAATTGAAACAACGAAATTATACATCTTCCAATTGCGCTCGATATAATCTTCTAATCGAACCATACTGGAATTGAAACGGTGCTTACGACGAGGCGGAGCAGCGGCGCGTCAGCCTTCTAATCGAACCATACTGGAATTGAAACAGATCTGCGTGTACTGTGACTGTCGCCTTCATCGTAATCTTCTAATCGAACCATACTGGAATTGAAACCAGGCTCCTTAGCAGCTCTTGGATTTGCGCTTGGACTTCTAATCGAACCATACTGGAATTGAAACCCACCTTATTGCCAGTTGTTTCAATCGCCTCCTTAACACTTCTAATCGAACCATACTGGAATTGAAACTTTTGTGGTGCGGTTAGAACTGTCCGAGCCAGATGCCTTCTAATCGAACCATACTGGAATTGAAACAGGCTTTCGCCTCGTCTAGTAAATCGTTGCGTTGTTCCTTCTAATCGAACCATACTGGAATTGAAACCAGGTTGTCAAGCGTTTTTCCGAATTATTTTGCTATCCTTCTAATCGAACCATACTGGAATTGAAACAAAGTTGCGGGCGTTTGTCTTGGCGCGTCTCGACTTGCTTCTAATCGAACCATACTGGAATTGAAACTAAGCTATTAACATCGCCGTCTGCGATATAATCGTGCCTTCTAATCGAACCATACTGGAATTGAAACAGGCTTTCGCCTCGTCTAGTAAATCGTTGCGTTGTTCCTTCTAATCGAACCATACTGGAATTGAAACAAAGTTGCGGGCGTTTGTCTTGGCGCGTCTCGACTTGCTTCTAATCGAACCATACTGGAATTGAAACTAATGTGTGCGCTCAAGGTGTAACAGAATTTTTACTTCTAATCGAACCATACTGGAATTGAAACATTCCTTCGGATAGATTTCATACGCGACGCCGGCAAACTTCTAATCGAACCATACTGGAATTGAAACTTGGCAACCAGCCTTCAGGATATTTGAAAAGCACCATCCTTCTAATCGAACCATACTGGAATTGAAACATTAGCATTACGAATGTGGAAGGAGGTAGACGGTCGTCCCTTTTAATCGAACCTTACGTTGAATTTCGGAATTCCGCCCCAAGTGCAACCTCGCCTGCCTGCTCCCGTATTCCCAATCGTCAATCCCAATCCTCCATTTACCCGCAAACCAAATCAATCAAAAGTCCGCCAAAAATAACTTTATATATGTTAAGTATCACTTTCCTGCCGTGGCGACAAATATACCGCATCTGAAATATCCAAAAAATTAAACCTGTTAAATCTGTTAAATTTTGTAAACTTTTGTAAACCATTTTGCTGCTACTATCCTCGAAAATTCAACGGCGGGCAGTAAAGAAACCCCATTGCTGTTAATGGTTAGTAACGACAAATACGGGGATTTTACTTTGACAAAATACGTACCCTCAATGTATAATTGCACCCAAAGCAAAACATGTTAAATCTGTTAAATTTTGTAAACTTTTGTAAAGGAATTGGTTAAATTATGCCTACTAAAACCGAACTGAAAAAACGTGAAGCGATTTCTCTGATGTTAACGGGAAAGACTACCAAGGAAGTTGCAAAGGCGGTTGGAGTGACCCGCCAAACAATTTGGAAGTGGAAGCAGCAGGAAGATTTTAATCATGATATTGTCGAGGCTGGCGAGAGCATTCTCTCGGAACACACATTGGCAGTTTCAAAACTCGTTGATGAAGCCATCACCGTCATGTCCGAACTGCTTAAAAGCGAAGACGAAAGCATAAAGATTAAAGCCGCGACGAGCGTGCTGAACGCCGCCAAGAATTGGGGTGCGGATCGCCCAAAGGCCCCGGGGCACTCAAGAGCTGAAGATGAAATCCACAAAGAACGAATTGAAGCCATAATGCACATTGAGCGGAAGAGGAAAATATTTGAAGAGCAAGGCGGCAAACCCGAAGATTTCTTGATGTGGTCTTTATTTGGGGACAGCAAAGAGAACGGCAATGGCACAGAGAACTCAACATCAACCGCTTCCGAAAAAACAGAAAAACCGGAATCTGCAAAAACGCCTGATTGATGAACGCCGGAACCACCAATCTACCAGATGCCCGCCAAAAATCATTAATGGGGGAAAAACTATTGCCTATGAAAAGCGACCTTAAAGCAGCAATTGATCACTTGACCGTTTACGGATACTGCATTCTGGAAGATCGCATTCCCGAGGACATGGCGTTAAGCATGGCGGATCGCTTCCTCGAATTGCACGCTGACCCGATGTGCCAGCCCTACAACACGGGGGACGAGCATTATCAGACGCTGTTTGGCATGACGAATTTCGACGACCGAGTCTGGACCTGCGCTAGTCATCCGGACACCGTTGCAATCGCGGAGCATTTTCTAGGGCAAAACTGCCGCATTCCCGATGCGTGTTCCAAGCCCACGTGGCCCGGTGCGCCGCATGGCGGGCTGCACGTTGATTCCGCGCACTACTTCAAGGTCGTGCCCAATGTGCCTTGGTTGATCAACAGCATTTGGATGTTAACGGAGTTCACCGAGGAGAACGGCGCAACCGGCGTCGTGCCGCTGAGCCACCGCACGCGCCTGCATGAACCTCCGCCGGACATTACTCCAAACAGCCCGCTAGTGAAACCCATCACCGGACGCCCGGGCACGGTGATGATGTGGCACGGCGGGCTATTCCACATGTCGCGCGCTAACACCACATCCAACGAAATTCGTGTCGGTCTCAACATAGGTTACTGCCCGCGCTGGTTCAATACCTGGGTAGAGGGCGGACATCAGCCGGTGTGGCACGAGACATACGAGCGAATGCCGTCTGAAATGAAGCGGCTGTGCCTCGGAAAATTGGGCCGCGACCGTGCAGAACTGTACGAACGGTTTTAAATAACTATTTGGCTCTTAAATCCTACGAGCGCCGCAAAGGTGGGGTTGTGTGTACCGGCGCCGTCATGAAAAGATGTCGCGAAAGCGAGTCATCGCCTCCATATCGTCGCCTTTCGGGAACGCTTCCAAACCGATGACCCCGTCATAGTTCAACTCGCGCAAGACGCGGCCAATTCCCGGATAATTCATCTCACCGGTGCCCGGCTCGTGGCGCCCGGGCACATCCGCTACGTGCAAATTGCCGATGTAATCGTAATAGTCCCGGACAGTCTGGATGACATTGCCCTGTTGGAGCTGCATGTGATACAAATCGCAAAGCAGTTTGATGCGCGGACTGCCAACTTCGTCAAGAAGATTCGTGACATCCGCGGTATTAGGGAAGGGATATCCGGCGTGATCAACCTTGATGTTTAGTTGCTCCACATGGTACACGGTATCGTGTTTTTCGGCAAGTTCAGCCACGCGGCACAGTGTCTTGTAGGCGGTAATCCACATCGTAGCCGGATGCGCCGCAATGGGGTGCACAACATTGCCGGCTTCGTCCAATTCCCCGGTCAATAGGCACAGATTCCGGCAGTCCAGCCGCCCGGCAAGGTCGAGGCATTGCTTAACCCCATCCATGAACAGCTCGACGCCGTCGGGGTGTACCATACTCCCGCCCATACATCCCGGTATGGCGTTGACTTCGATATTGGGATCAGCGGCGATTCGGTCAATCGCACTCTCTTCCGAACCCCAAAAATCAACAAGAAACCCGGCTTGGGCAATCTCTCTAACTCGCTGTTCAAAGGGAATATTTTGCAGAACCGTGCCTGCGGACACAGATAAACGATACATGGACAACTCCTTTTGGGCTTTGGGAGATTTATCGGCTGCTAACAACATCGCCGTGAAAAACACTGAGATTGATGGCACACCGAATCAAAGCATTATACCACGTTTTTTGGGAATACTGTCAACCGATTTTAGCGCGCCGCGCTGCTGCTGAATGTACATTGTGATTCACCGGTATAATGTGGTATCATTCTAGGGCGAGTTGACATTTTTTTGGAGTTGTCCGAAACCGTAAGGATGGGTAGTCACTGCCCGTTGGCCAATCACGGGAAGCGTATTCACGACCATTAAGAATTGATTGGGAACAAAGGGTTGGGCAGCCCAACCCCTACGAATGGTCATGTGGCTGTACGCAGTCCTTGATAGTTCCGATGTGATGAAATGTCAACAGAACTTAATCGGACCCCAAAATTTTGGTCCCGAGATACGACAGCGCTTCAACCGATTCACTGGAATTCATCTATCTCATTTTCGGTAGAAGACAACCGCTTTTCCGCATGTAATATTCGTACCGGATTCCGCCCGATTACGCAAGGAGGCAAAGGATGCAACCCGATTCTGCCGAAGAAACCATACAACGGCTAACATTCAGTCTGTCAGAGCTTGAGCAGCTTGGCGAAGCAATTCTTTCTGGCGGGGGAAACTTTAATGTGTCAAGTAAAACTTACCTGCGGGTGATTCTTGGAACATTAGGCGTAACTAAGGGCGCAATTTTTTCTTTCGATACGGCGGAAAGCCATCTCACTATTGAAGCGGAGATTAACCTCAATAATGGTTCGCTAATAATTCCAGTGGCTTCGGACGAAATTTCCATCATACGCGGTTCCTCAATTATTGAAATTTCTCAGCCTCCCCACCTGCTGGAACCGTTGTTTAACAGCATTCAGCCGCAACTGCAAAACCTTGACGCTCGACTCTGGGCGCCGCTAAAAATCCGTGACGAACTTCTGGGAGTCATCAGTCTAGGTCCGTTTCTGTCCGGAATGAGAATTGAATCGTGGGCGCGCGGCGTGTTAAGTGTATTAGCCAACCAAACCTCGATTGCAATGGCATATTCACGTTTGATGGATGAGATGCGCGCCGACAAGTTTCACCTCTTTCTCCTTTCTGATATAACCACCCAGATATACAAACAGTTGAACACGGAACGTCTGGAAGAGGAAATCATAAGCCATGCGGTAACGCTGTTAGACGCCAACTCGGGTTACCTATTCCTCACCGATCCGTTTAGCCGCCAACTCGAAATGAAGAGCAGCCTTAACCTCAATCCGACAATCGACTCCGACCTGACGGCAAATTCCAGCGAAATGGGTGAATTGTCGGTCCATGCCATGGTTAGCGATGTTGCCGCAGACGGGAGAACATTGGTGTGCAATGACGATAAAACCGCCGCGCCTTTCGGCAGGGCGAACCTGATAGCCGCTCCGATTTTTGGGCGTGAGGAAAATTTGGGGGTTCTCGTTGTATGCGACAAAGAGGATCGGGGCGGCATTCCGCGTAAACTGACTTCTGAGGACAGAATTCTGCTTGAAGCCTTTTCAAACCAGGCGGGGGTAATTGTCGAAAATGCGCGCCTTTATCAAGAGGCGCTTGAACGTCGGCGGATGCAAGCAGAAATGGAGGAAGCGGAAAAAATTCAGAGAAACCTCCTCCCGGATGAGCCGCCTGAAATCGCCGGTTATGAACTTGCGGGGATATCTGTACCGCGGGGCGGGGTTGGCGGCGATTACTACGATTACATTCGTGAACCCAATGAACGTTGGGGTCTCGCGATTGCCGATGTCTCTGGAAAAGGCATGCAGGCCGCACTGCTTATGGCGACGCTGCGAGCCGGTTTGCTTTCAGAAGTGGCGCGGCGAAAAGATTTGCCGAGCATGGCAATCACTCTGAACTCTCTGCTTTATGAGAGCAGTACACTCGGCAAATTCGCAACCTTCTTCTATGCACAGTTGAATCCGGAAACCGGTATGTTGACTACAATCAATGCAGGGCATAACTACCCCCTGGTTATTCGAAGTAATGGAAGTTTAGAGCGGTTAAAGATCGGTGGGGTTATGTTAGGCATGTTTCCGGATGATATGATCAATCACGTTTCGGCGTATGAGCAGGAGACGATTAAACTTGATCGCGGCGACATCGTTTTGTTTTATACCGACGGCGTGACCGAAACATTCAACATCAACAATGAGCTATATGGAGAGAAACGGTTGGAACACCTCGCCAGCCAGATTCATCACCGAGATGCAAAGGAAATTTGCGGCACAGTACATAATGCAGTGTTGGAATTTCAAGGCGAAGCCCAGCAGTTTGACGATTTAACGCTCATGGTGCTTAAGAAAACGTAATCGCCGTGTAACTGCGCCATTTGGCGCCATGCGCATGATAAGGAAGTTGAGAACTTGACAAAACGATGTATATCAATTAAAATAGTGTAAGCCAACGTAGAATAACAATCGTCAAGTGATTTGAAAATCAACACGGGACAATTAGCGCGTGCGCGACTAACCACCAAAACAGCACAATTTGCCATAGATTAGGAATTTACTTTAGGAGGAAATTCTATTGAAAATCAATGTTAGCCAACGCGATGATGTCATCATTTTAACGCCGATTGGCAAAATCATTGGTCCGGCTGTCAGCGATCTCAGAAAGACGATTGATGAACAACTTGCTAACTTTACCGATGCGCCCAAATTTCTAATCAATTTTGCCGACGTTTCGATGCTGGATAGTTCCGGGCTCGGAACGCTTATGGGGACGCATGTATCTGTTGTGCGCAAAAATGGACGCATTGCCGTCATAAATGTTGGTGCGAACATCAAGAACCTTATAGTTAGAAGCCGATTAATCAGCGTCTTCGAGCATTTTGACAGTGAAGACGAAGCCATCGCATCGCTTACATCGGACGGATAACTGCCCTCATGGGCGGCGATGAATAGACAGATTGAAATTTTCGGCAACTCAGAGGAAGTCTAAGAAGGATAAAAACTAACTGCTTTTGCACATCCAATCTGCCTAAATAGAATGGAGATGCTAAGATGCAGTCTGCTTCTGCTGAAGAAACCATTCAACGACTAGTCCTCAATCTGTCTGAACTCGAACATCTCGGTGAGGCAATTGTTTCCGGCCAGGGCAACTTTAGTGCGTCGAGTCAAGCCTATCTACGGATAGTCCTTGAAACGTTGGGTGTGGCAAACGGGGCAATTTTACGCTTCCATCCGAATGCTAACGAACTTACCATCGAATCGTCAATCAATGTCGATGATGATTCACTCGTGATTTCGGTGCATCCCGGTGAGATTGCCGCCATGATTCAGTTTCCGGTTCTCGATCTGTCACGCCCGCCGCTTGTCTTGGAGCCGTTTTTTGATGCTATTCAACCTCAGTTGAAGCTACTTGGCGCCCATCTATGGGCTCCATTAAAAATTGGCGAGGAATGTTTTGGCGTTATCAGTTTAGGTGCATCTCCCACCCGCATCAAAATGGCATCATGGAGCAGGAAACTTGTGAATGTGCTTGCCGACTATGTCTCAAGGCAGATTGCACATTCGCGGGCGCTGGAAGAGATGAAAACTGCCAAGTTTCAGCTCTTTCTGCTTTCCGATATCGCCGCACAGATGGGCAAGTTGTTGGATACGGCGCACCTTGAGAGTGAAATAGTGCACCACGCTGTCAGTCTCTTTGACGCACGCGGCGGTTGTTTACTGCTTATGGATTCAATGAGCCAACGGCTCGAGATGAAAAGCAGCTTTGTTATGGAGGCAGAATCCAATCCTGAATGGGAAGACCTTTCGATTTCACTTCAAGGCAATGGAGAAGTTCATCCCGCGGTTTCCCTGCTCCGCGGAGTCGCGGCGCAAGGTAAAACGCTCATTCGCAACCGCGAAAAAGAAGCGGAGTTTTTCGGCGGAAAAAATCTCATGGTGGTGCCGATTTTTGGACGTGAGATTCTGGGCGTATTGGTTGTTTATGATAAGGAAGAGCAGCACGGAGTTACGGCAGACTTTACGCAACGAGATGGGATTTTGTTGGAAGCCTTCGCCAATCAGGCAGGGGTCGTCATAGAAAATGCGCGGCTGTATCAAGAAGCTAGAGAACGCCGCCGGCTACAAACAGAAATTGAGGAAGCGTCAAAAATACAGAAAAATCTCATCCCCGCCACGCCGCCGGAAATCCCCGGTTACGAGGTCGTCGGATTGAGTGTTCCCCACCACGATGAAGTTGGCGGAGATTATTACGATTATATTGAAGAACCAAATGGATCGTGGGGTTTTGCGGTTGCTGATGTTTGTGGAAAAGGCATGCAAGCCGCGCTGCTTATGGCGATGCTTCGGATGGGACTGCGTGCAGAGGTAGCTAGACACAAAGATTTGCGGTCAATGGCGGCAGCGCTCAATGCGCTGCTTTATGAAGGGAGTACCGCGGACACCTATGCTACCCTTGTTTACGCGAGGTTGGATCCGGCACGGGGGTTGCTCACTTCTATCAGCGCGGGGCATAACCTCGCGATGGTTGTCCGTCGCGACGGCAAAATTGAACGACTGGAGAAGGGTGGTCTGGTTATAGGAATGTATCCTGATGACATGCTTCGTCAAATTGTAGAATATGAACAGGAAACAACACTACTGTCGCGTGGAGACACGGTTCTGCTTTACACTGATGGAATTACCGACACCCTTAACATCCACGATGAGATGTTTGGAGAAGCGCGCTTAGTTGAACTGGTAGTGGAGCGGCGCAATGCAACCGCCAACGATATTTGCGCGGAAATTTACAACGCTGTACAAAATTTCCAAGGGGAAGCGAATCCATTCGACGATTTAACGCTGATGGTTCTCAAGAGAAAGTGACCATCAGCAGTCGGAGGCTCATTCACGGGCTGATTCTAAATTGACCGCATTTGAAATTGCGTCGTTCGCAATGCGGAGGGCACTATGGATAGAGATGTTTCTAAACGCATGCAGAAGTCTATTATTGCGTATTCTGCATTAGGAATTTGCGCGATCGGCTTGATCGTTTCATTCATCAGCATCTCCTCGTTTTATCAAAAACTCAAGGAATTAGCGGAAAATAATCTCGTCCAGACGGTAGATGCCCGAGGTATAGCCGTTGATGAATATCTGTCTCGTTTGAAAGATATCGCCCAACTAATTACTAGCCAAACCGAAGCGCGCGAAAAACTTGAAGCATACAGCAACGGGGAGGTGAAGCGGGAAGAATTGACCCGTTTTACCGGAATCACATTGAATAATGCCATGCAAACATCAGAGCTAGTGGACGGCATCGTTCGGATCGATGCAAATGGTGAATCCATCGTTCGTGTCGGGTTGCAGATACCGGAAAACGAGTGGCCCTCATACGCTGGAAGATTCAGACGCATGATTGTTCACGGTCCAGTGTCCTTGTATGGCGAACCCTACGTAATTGTCAGCGCGCCTATTTTTGGGGTAGAAGCAGAACGTATCGGTACTGACTTGGTACTGTTCAAAATGTCTGCCTTGCAGAAACTAGTAAAAGATTACGCCGGACTGGGAGAGACCGGAGAAATTATTCTGGGGCGGTACAAAACTCGCGGAATTGAAATATTCTTCCCCATGCGGGGGAGTGAAAGCACACTCGTTGAAGATGTCCCCAAGGATTCCTCGATTGGGATCGCGCTCAAAGCTGCCGCGGGAGGAAGTTTTGGCGTGATCGGTCCTGATAATTTTCCAAATAGCCTGGTCGTTATTGCCTATAGTCCCGTTAATGATACAGAATGGGGTATTCTTGCAAAGATGGATAAGGATGAGCACTTATCGGAAATCAATCGCAGAATCCTTGAAATCGGCAGCGTCATTATAGGTCTCACCTTAGTCGGCACCTGCGGAATGGTGCTGCTGCTTCGTCCGCTTACAGGCAGGATTATCATCCATACTGATGAGTTGGAGACCGAGATTGAAGAAAAGACCGTGGATTTGCAAAATGAAATTGAGGAACGCAAAAAGACCGAAGCGGCGCTCGTTCGATTAGCCTCTTTGCCCGAACAGAGTCCCGATCCTGTTATCGAAACCGACCTTAAAGGAAAAGTGAACTATCTCAACCCGGCTGCACAACTACAATTTGCGAGTTTGGATGAGATTGGACTTGAACACCCGACACTGGAGGGATTGCAGCCAATCATAGCCTCATTTCACGGTGATAAAGAGGAATCCTTCACCCGTGAGATTGATCTTGGCAGTCTCGTATACGTGCAGAAAATCTGCCATGTTTCGGACAGTCACCTAATCCGAATCTATATGACCGACATTTCAGATCGCAAGTGGGCTGAAGCGGAATTGCAAGGGGCAAAGGAAGCTGCCGAATATGCCAACCGCGCCAAGAGTGAATTCCTCACAAATATGAGCCATGAACTTCGCACCCCGCTAAACGCCATCATCGGATTTTCAGAGATTTTGAGAGATGCCATTCTCGGTCCCGTAAACGAAAGTCAGGAAGAGCTGATTCGCGACATACACACCAGCGGGCACCACCTTTTGGATATGATTAACGGGATTTTGGATTTGGCAAAAATCGAAGCGGGAAAAATGGATTTACAGCTGGAGATGTTTTCCGTCGAGATGGCGATGGCAGAGGTGAATGCAATCGTTAATGCAATCGCAAACAAAAAACAGATTGAACCCGCGCTTGAATTCGATCAAGATGTCTCAATAGAAGCGGACAAGGTCAAATTCAAACAAATTCTCTACAATTTGCTTTCAAACGCTATCAAATTCACCGGTGAACGCGGTCAAGTTACCACGAGATTTAGCGTCTCTGAAAATGAGCTGGTGACTCAAGTGACCGATACTGGAGTAGGCATGTCGCCGGAGGATCAAGCAAAGTTGTTTCAACCATTCATGCAACTTGATGCCTCCAAGTCCCGCGAATATAGCGGAAGCGGATTGGGACTCGCCTTAACCAAAAGATTGGTGGAAATTCATGGCGGGACAATTTCGGTTGAGAGTGAAAAAGGAAAGGGGAGCACCTTTCAGTTTACACTCCCTTTGAGTCAAATGTCAAAGTCACCGCAGCCTGCAACGGTCGAATTTTCTGCATCAATTCACAGTGATGACACAGTTCACGCCCAAGATGAGAACAGAACAGCGGCCCCCGCATCGGAGTCTGTTGAATTTTCAGATAACGAAGAGCGTTAATACAAATTTGATACCGATAATTTGATTGCCGGACCTGCAAGCCATGTTCGGAAAACCAGATGGGAAGGAGAACTCCTGCTCATGAGTGCCAAGCGCGTATTAGTGGTCGAAGATGTTGAAATGAATCGTAAGCTCGTGCGAATCGTATTGACGACAAAGGGTTATGAAGTGATTGAAGCCACGCATGCGGAAGAGGCACTCGAAATCCTGCAAACCGAGGTGCCCGATTTGATTCTGATGGACATCGCTCTGCCCGGAATAAGCGGAGAAGAATTGACGCGCCAGATAAAAGCTGATCCGCGGTGGTGTCATGTGCCAATCATCGCTTTAACTGCGGCGGCAATGAAAGGCGATCGAGAACAGTTTCTCAGTGCGGGCTGTAACGATTATATCAGCAAGCCGATTGATACGCACGCCCTTGGAGATATAATAGATCGGTATCTCTTAAAGGAATTCTAGTGTAATGAAAGAACCTAGCCCAAAAATTCTCGTTGTTGACGATGAACCCAGAAATATCCGGGTGCTTCAAATTCTACTTGAGGCAAAAGGGTACACTGTTATCACCGCAGAGAATGGACAAGAAGCGCTAGACCATGTAAAAGCCGGCCCTCCGGATCTGATTTTGCTGGATATTATGATGCCGCGGATGAACGGTTTTGAGGTCTGTCAAAGGATTCGTGCGGATGAAGACGCTAAATTCGTTCCAATTGTAATGGTTACCGCACTGACAGAAGCTCATGACCGAATCAAAGCCATTGAGGTCGGAGCCGACGATTTTATCTCTAAACCGTTTGACAGTTACGAAATTATCGCCCGTGCGCGCTCCCTGTTGCGCGTCAAACAATACCACGACGCACTCAAACAAGCCAATCAAAAACTCGCAGAGCACAATGCCCGCTTGGATATGGAATTGCAAATGGCGCAAGAGGTGCAGGCGAGCCTGATGCCGCAACGAATCACGAATATGGCAGGGTTTCAAATTGTCTCCCACTATTCGCCAGAAATCGCCGTGGGAGGCGACTTTTTCGACCTGTGGGAGGTGGGGCCAGGTAAATTGGGAGTCTTAATCTCCGATGTGATGGGACACGGCGTGCCCGCCGCTTTCGTTACCGTGTTCATCAAGACTATTGTGGAGGAAATGAGGGAACAGACCGATGATCCCGGACAGATACTAGAAGTGTTAAACTCACGTTTCGACAAATCCATTAGCTTAGAATTGGCAATTTTCGCTACAGCTTTCTGTGCGGTTATAGATCAATCCGACCAAACGATTCGCTGGGCGAATGCGGGGCATCCCTTCCCATTTCTTATCCGTCGAGGACAGGGCGTCTGTGAAACCGTTGAAAACGACTCCATCGGTGAAGGGTTGGGAATCCTGTCCGATTCAATCTATCACACGTTTCACGTTCCTTTCAATCCGTCGGACGGTTTGTTTCTTTACACTGACGGTGCGCATGAACTTCAGAATTCCCAAGGCGAGGAATTTAGTCCGGAACGCCTTCAGGACGTTCTCGTCGAACAAAACTCAAACCCTGCAACGGTTCTTGTGGATAGAGTCGTGCAGGCAATCGATCAGTTTAGCGCGGGAATACCAAGGGAAGATGACGTTACAATCGTAGCGATAGATGCGAATGCTGGATAATGTGTACGTTGGGCATACTTTACCCTCACGTGCACTATTAGGAAGAATTCCTTTATCACACCTAAAGCGCATCTTCGTCGTGTCCCGTGGAGGAATTCACAGTCTGATTACATGGTATGATACACTGAATCAGGTATTACTACGAGCGAAAACGTGATACGAACATCGGTGCCGCCGTGAGGATTGGGTTGCATCTCCATGTGGTCTGAGAGTTTTTTCGCAAGATAAACGCCGTGGCCGCGATCGGTACCGGGCGTTCGATTTGTAAGAAAATCATCAACCCATCCTTCGGTAAGCCAGTCGTTTTCGGAGTCTTGTCCTTTATCTCGAACCAAAACCTCTAGTTGGCTTGAGTCGCAATGAAATGTTAAATCAATTCCTGCGGTTTCGCTGGGCGATCCGTGCTCAATTGCATTACTGCACACTTCATCGATAACCGATGTTATATCATTCATGCGTGTCTGAGAAAAACCGATTTGTTGAGCCAACCGCCTTGCAAATGCCAGAATAGAACTCACGTACAAGAGGCGACTGGGCATCTTGAGGTCAATGTACTCTTGCATTTTTTTCCTGTCCTTGGGTTTTTATTTTGAGATGGTTAATGTATTCAATAGAGGCTCGGCATAGAATCGTACCCTCTGTGCTAAGCCCTAGACTGAATAGTTCAAACGCTAACGTGACAAAAGCGGAATCCAAATCAATCCGCTGCAATCTGCCGCAACATCCTTGACTGAAACCAGAATTGGAGGCAGCCAGAGGTACTATTTAAAACCAGCTAGCGCGCTGGTCTCCGATTCATAAAGTTCGAGAACTCTGGATGCGCCAATCATATCGAACGTCCGCTTGATATGATCAGCAGTTCCGAAAACCTTAAGGTCTCCACTTTTCTGGCGTAGCCGCTTTGCAACGCCAACTAATGCGCCGACTGCGGTACTGTTGATATGTTGAACTCCGTTCAAATTGACAACAATTTTCTCGGCTTCCTGACCAATCAACTCCTGAAGCCCTCTCCGTAGTTCGGCAGCCTCATAGCTTCCAAGGTCGGTGTTGACATCAACGATTATTACGTCTGAATCTTCACGCAAGGTTAAAGATTTCGTTGGCATAACGAAGACATCTGCTCCTTTCAATTGGTGTGCTCTTGAGTACACCCCATGCAAAATTGATGGTTGTACCTAAATGTCCCTCAAGAGGTAAATTAGTGATTTCTCAGAATTTGGATGGCTAACGATTAGGATTAAAAGATAACATTTTACAAAAAAAAATGCAAGAAATTTAATTGCAAGAGGATATAATGAAATTTGGAGACAATTGCTGGGTTGACATTCAACAAGCGGATAAGAATAAGATTGTCGTGATACCGCTCGGATCGATGGAACAACATGGTCATCACTCTCCGCTTTTAACTGATACATATCTTGTGACGGAAGTTGCGGTACGGGTGGAAGAACATCTCGGCGAGCAAATCTACATGCTGCCGACGATGTGGCTCGGTGCATCGGATCATCATTTGGATTTACCCGGCACCGTAAGCGTTACAAACAGCGTCTACACCGCTATAATCAAAAACATCGTTAGGTCAATCGCCCAAGCGGGCTTTCGCCGACTTGTCTTTCTTAACGGTCATGGCGGAAATGTCACGCCCGGCACGCAAGCGATCACGGAACTTACTAACGAGTCTGACGTTTACAACGACATGTGGATAGCACTATCTTCTTACTGGACGGTAGCTGCACCGGCGATTTCGCCGGAAAATCACGGTATGCAGACCAAAAAGCTTACGCATGCTTGCGAATATGAAACTTCTATGATGTTGTTCCTGCATGGCGAAATAATGCGAATGGATCGAGTCGAGTCAAGTCCTCCGTTAATCAATTCTCCGTTTTTCCACAGCGAACATGGCGGACGCCTCAATGTCGCAAAACGGATGGCAACACGCACGCCAACTGGGGCAATGGGTGAACCGCAATATGCAACACCGGAAAAGGGCGAATCACTCCTGAATGCCATCACTGATGAGGTGATTGCTTGTATCGAGGATTTTGCAACTTGGTCGTAGTCAACACGTAATCGCAGTTATATTGAGAACGACTCATTTCGACGCAACGTAGTTTCAACTGTCAACTTTTACCGAATCCGCAAACGGCTACAACACCTTTATGAACAAGCTGACTCATTTTGACCAAGAAGGTCGCGCTCGAATGGTCGATATCACTCCGAAATCCGAAACACTGCGGGTAGCCGTGGCGCGCGGCCATATTTCCGCCAAACCGGAGACAATCCGATTAATCGCTGAACATAGCATTGCAAAAGGGGATGTCCTTGAGACAGCGCGGCTCGCAGGCATCACGAGCGCCAAGCGTACGGGAGATTTGATTCCGCTCTGCCATCCGATACCGCTGACGGCTGTCAGAGTAGATCTGTCGATCAACGAAGCGGAATGCCGGATCGAGATTGAGGCAGAGGTGCGAACCATCGGTCGTACTGGGGTGGAAATGGAATCTTTAACCGCCGTTTCGGTTGCTGGTTTGACTGTCTATGACATGTGTAAAGCGGTCGATCGAGAGATGGTTATCTCCGATGTTCGGTTAATCAAAAAAGTTGGCGGCAAAAGCGGGTCGTTTACTCGCGGTGATTGCGGCGCGGATTACTGATGACCCCGGCTTTTGTTTTTCTGGTTCTACTTTCTGCCTGCATTCACGCCCTGTGGAACTGCTTCAGTAAAGCCAGCCGTTCACCGCAAATCTTCTTCTTCTGGACCGGTGTATTTACTGCAACAATTGCAATTGTCATCTTTGTGGTTCGGCAGCCAACTATCCCCCCGTCCGTTCAATTGTACGTCGCCGCGTCCGGGTTGGTTCATTCCGTATACTGGTATTCATTGAGCCAAGCCTACTCGTCAGGCGATGTGTCCTATGTCTACCCTATCGCTCGATCGGCACCAGGGTTTGTACCTCTATTTGCGTACCTGTTTTTGCACGAGGCAATCTCAGCCCGAGGTCTGATTGGTATCCTCTGCGTGGTATTCTCCATTTATCTGTTTCAACAAGGAGGCGGCCGCTTACAGCTTTACGATCTCATCCGGCGTATTGGACAACGAGATGCAATTTGGGCGATTTCAACGCTTGGCACGGTAATTACTTATTCGCTGATTGACAAGAAGGGTATGTCCGAATTCCATGCCGCCGGCACAACCCAACTCGCTGTTTGGCACGCCGTAAGCTACTATTTGACACAAGCGGCAATTTCCGCCGTATTTTACGGTGTGTTTACCTTTCGGCGTTTTGAAAAGCGGGAAATTACGGATATCGCACGGAGAGAGTGGAGGACAATCATTTTGGCATGCTGGTTGGTACTCATTTCTTACACGATAATTCTATATACATTTATCACGCAAAAAGTGAGTTATGTCGTGGCAATTCGTCAGAGTTCCGTGATTTTTGCCGTGTGGTTGGGAGCCTATGTGTTAAAGGAATCCAATGCAAAATTGAGATTCGCCGCGGCCGGCGTGATGGTTGTCGGCGTGTTTTTAATCTCGACAGCGTGAATTTTCGGTAGGTTGAAAAATTGGTGAGCATTCAGAACGGAAGGGATTTAATAGTATCCCCTATCCAATCATTCACTAAAAAATCTACGCGTTGAATCAGCAACGAAACACGCCCCATCACAGTATTGCCGAACGCTGAACCAAATCCGACCATCAGGAATACAATTCCAACTTTGGAAATCCCGCCGACAACTCCGCGATGTTCGACCGAGAAAAAGAAATAGGTCAGAGTCGCAACGACTCCAATGAACATTAGTATTGCGCCAAAAATTTCAAACGGACCTAGTTTTCCAGCGTAAATCTGCGCGAACGGCACGAGTGTTCCATGAAGCTGACGAAAAATACTTGCATCCATTACATTGGGGATTGCCAAACCAGAACCTACGCCGATTAGGATTGCGAACGGATATCGAATTATCCATGCGTGTTTTGGAACGAGGCGCGCAAAAAACATCAGGCCAATTGCAATAGGGATGAGTTTCAGTAAACCTGCAGGCTCCCGCTCCGTCACCGCCTTCCAGAATGGATTCCACGCAAAAGGAATCAACCCATCATGGATTGAAAGTACGATGCCGTAGCCTACCGAAACTCCGAGGAAAAGATGCTCGGCGAATCGATAAAATGGATTGTCACGGTAAAGGAAACTGTAGATGCAGAGTGTGAGAAATGCGGCTACCCAAACACCAAATAATTCCATACGCAACCCTCCAGGTTTATTGTTCTTTGCGGCGCCGAATAAAAAATGCCATATTGCCGAAAATTACCAATACGACGATTAGCAGGTGCACAAAAGATTGAACGCTCATTCCTTCGGTCCCCTTCTCGGGTGTGTTAATCAGTTTTTCGTATTCCGCCGCTCCTAAGAGTCCAGGCATCAGTCCCACCAACTGCTTCGTTTGGAGATAGGGATACAACTCCGATACCATCACACCGGTCACGCCCGCAGCAATCTGTTGGTTATACCGCGTATTCGTGTAAGTAATCCACCAAGCCGGTGATGAAGATGACGCCAGGTCTAAAACCAAGTCTATCTGATCATAGTTTTTGATGTCTGCCATCATGGGTATGTCTCGCAACGGCTTATCGGCATAGTCGCGCTCGTAAACACTTTCGATTGAACTGCCCATACCGAGAAGTACTTGTATCCTGCCGGGGCGATATCCCAAATACACATATTCTTTACCGTTTACCGCGCCTGTTTCTTCCGCGACGTCTTTTATAACTTCATCTCCCAACGTTGCTCCATCCGGAAAAAGCGTCAAACCGATAACGCGAAGCCCCTTCTTAAAGCAGTGCCGCAATACAGCGGCCGCCATTGGTTCTAGTTCCGCTAGCGATGAGGGGCCATAGTTAAACGCCATCAAAACGGTGGCGTTCGGTGGAAGTTCTTCAATGTAGTTGTAAATTTGGCGTGTCGGATCTGAGACTGTGATGGGAAAACTGACTTTTAAGAATGTCGGGATGATTACCGCGAGTGCTACCAAAATGAATATAATTCGTCGATCGATATTCATCAATCTTTGAAGCATCGCCTTTAATCTCCTCCACCAAGGTAGGACCGCTCAATCCCCAAAATAATGCGGATTGATTGAGAAATAACACCGAGGCTGATACCAAGTATGATTCCTCTCCTGGACGAAAGGTTCGGATTATCCAAAATCCACTGCCGCGCCGTGGACGGCAGGTCATCTCCGAATGGAATTATCTTATTCCAGATAAAATCACCCACCGGCACATTCCCAATCATTACGATCAGCGCGGCTGCAAGTAGCAATGACGCTTCAAACGTACGTGCCCGGAAGGCGCGGTATGCCGCAGACGCTATAATGAAAGCCAGAAGCGAAAACATGGTTGCATCCATTGGAACTTGGACATTTTCAAACATCCACACGAATGCAGGGTGACGCTTCCCAAAGGGAATACCAATCACCACCATGGCAATCATTCCAATAAAAACTAGATAACTGTATTGCCAATATTCGGCGCGGCGTCGAATACGAACCCAGTGTGTGTGGACAAGGGAGGCAACCGCTAACACGAGTGCAAATGGCCATATGATCAACGACCAATCGATAATCTCTTTCCTGATTCCTTGAGATACAGGGTGTGGACTAAACTCGGCGAGCATCATCACAAGACCAAAAAAGAAGCATAGTGCCAACGGAACTTGTCGTCTCATTCCACCTCCATATCGAAAGCTTGCAACATAAAACGGATTGGGATATTGTGCGTACGGTAGAGATAATCAGACTCGCTGAAAAAACGTGGTTACCCACGTTATCCCGAAAAGTTCAAGAATGACTCCAACGATGAGGGCGCCAAAGATTATTAACTTTCCATAATCCTGCCCTCGTAAACTCCCGATCAACATCGGCTCGCGTGACAAATACGCGCTTGCGGCGTACAATTCTTCCCCAATCAGCGTGTAGTCGCATGCAGCGATAAAGAACGGCAGTTGCGAGTCAGAGTCAGTGCCAGCTATTTGTATTGCACCAACAGAATTTCCAGTTTCGGCAAGAATTAGAGATTCCGCGTAGAATGTACCCTGCATGAATATGGCGGCGGGTTTTTCGCGAATCATCATCCCATCAACGCCAGCCGCATAAGCGAACTGACTTTCAGTTAAGAAAAAGATATCATCCTCCTGATACGCGTCCGGGCGGCCTTCGTTAACATATGCAGTTCTCACCATCTCACGAACGACGTTCAACACAATTGGATCGTTGCACGGTACCCGTAATGGCATTTCGTAGTCAGCGGTTTTCCGTGCAACTTGGCTGAGAATGTTCATGCTCGCAATTGTTGCGACGTCACTCACACTTCCCAAGCCCAATATGTACATAATTGGGCGTCCCATCTCGGTCGATCTCCCGATTGCCTCATCTACTGCCTCAAGCCCAGGAATGCGGCGGATGAATATTTCCTTCCCGCGGCGAGCATGGTAGATAGAGTAAACTACAGCAACCGAAAACAGAATAAGCGCGAGGAAAATCCATTTTTTCCCGACGTGGAACCAGTTCCCAACCGCTTTCACAGGCGCTGTCTCTGCGGAATTTACTGCTGCTTCGGAAGCAGTGATAGCTTGGACGGTATATGTATAAGCAGGACCGCCTTTGGCGCTTTTATCGACATAACGTGTTTCACCCGCTTTGAGAGGGGATTTTGTAATCACCTCAAACTCCGAGTCACCTGACTTGCGAAGGACGTGGTACCCGGTGACAGATTCTGAGCCCGCACCATCGTCGGGTGACTTATCCCATGTGATGGTAATACTCGCTCCGTCATCATTGGGTGTATCGAATGCGCTAACGTTTTCCGGTGGCCCCGGCGGCTGCGAAAAACCGACACTACAGCCGAAAACTAGTATGAGAGCGTACACAACAAATTTTTGACGCATCTGTTCAAAATTCATTCGCTTTCACAGCCTCCTAACGATTCCCATTGTGTCTCTGATTGTTGCCGCGGCAATTGGCTGCGTCCACCAATCTACCGATAAAACTGTCAACACCGCTGTATTCTAACACATTGGCGCCATCTTTCCAAGACCTAATTAAACCCGCGGTGTCGGGACACCAAACGAGGATGCTGTTTCAACTAGTTGATTCCATGTTTTCTCTTCAATTGGAATTCCGGATTTCAACCGTTCTTGCCGGCTTAGAATTTCGTATTCACCCGGGGCATAGATGTCTTCAATGCCCGGCAACCGTGGGGACGATTTTACCCAATCAATTAGAGCTTCGATCTCCTCACAATATACTTCTATATCGATAAAGTCCTCTATTCGTATAGCAATCATAACGATACCGCTGGCACCGCGTGTCGGATTGGCTTGGCTGCATCCCGCCCATGAGAGGCCTCCAGCGATAGCATCAATCATGAATCCCAGGCCGAAGCCTTTGTGGCCGAATTGGAAACCGCCGAGCGGCATAATCGCAGAACCGTCCGGGCAATCCCGTAGTACAGATGGATCAGTTACGGCGTTCCCGTCCCGATCAATCATCCATCCCTCCGGCATTTTTTCATTCCGTGCTGCCTTGAGGAGAACCTTACCGCCCGCCACAACAGTAGTTGTCATATCGAGTGATAATGGTTCACCACTTTTGCGGGGAACAGCAATGGCAATCGGATTGGGAGGCAATCGCCGAGCGGAACCGCCAAATGCGTGCATCAATTGACCGCCGCCATTCAGCAGTACGATGCCAATCATCCCCTCCCTTGCAGCTCTCGGCGGATAATCTCCCATGCGGCCAGCATGCCCGCAGCCGTGCAGCCCAATGGCGCCAATCGTGTTCGTTCTTGCTTTTTCTATTGCGAGTGCCATCCCCTTGCACGCCGCTACCATCCCAAGCGCCCCGTTCGCATCAATAACGGCACTCGCCGGTGTCTCGCGAACAATCTCCAACTTATTCGCAGATGCGCCGCCTAGCATTTCATTGACATAAGTAGGGGCGTTAATTACGCCGTGAGAGTCGTGTCCTGCAAGATTAGAGTCTACAACGTGGTCGCTGACGATTCGGGCATCTTCCTCAACACCGCCCGCCGCAATGTACATATCATTTACAAATTTCCTGAGAACATTATGTTGAATTACATGCATGAATTTCCTCTTCACTAATACTCAGTACCCCGCAAAATCATCTATGCAAGGTCATTATGATTCGTTACGCATCATATTTCGGCTGGTTGGCTCCACGGTTTCTTTGCAGTCGCAACTTGCATTCCTTTAACGGAATATCTACCCGAGCGCCATTTTGCAGATGCGATTCCATGAACGCAAAGATTAACTCTGTGCTTGCGTGTGCTACCCGCACACCGCCGCGCGTCGGTTCGCCGGTATCTAAAGCGTGAACCAAATCCTTAATGAGATTCGCCGTGCTGCTTGTGTTTTCAAATTCGGGAAATCGCTCAAGTGCAAAACTAGCGCCCCATCCGGGAATATTTGTTTGGCGGCGCAAATTCCACCGCCAGCCGTTGTTGAAACACGCGAGACTGCCTCTTTCACAAATGGCTTCCCATTCGCTCGAACGCGGCGATAAAAGCGCGTAACCCGTTACGCCGTTTTGGAACTGAATCATTCCGTGAGCTACAGGATCTTCACGCACAATATCACCGTCGAATACCCCTTCGCTATTGGGGACATGTGCCGACACCCATGACGCAGGCACATCAGAATTTAATCGAAGGATCAGATCAAAGTTATGACTGGCGGTGTTGAAAAGGGTTCCATTAGCGTAGACAATCAAAGTTTTGAGCGAGCCTAACTCGCCGCTGTCGATGATTTCTTTCATTGTGTCGAAGCCCACATCCCAACGGCGGTTTGTACCCAAGTTAAAAAAGACACCGTTGCGTTCAACGGATTCTACCATCGCCTCCGCTTCGTCCATTGAGGCAGCCATTGCCTTTTCAGCGTAGATTGCTTTTACATTGTGTTCAGCAGCATGGATGACGATTTCTGCACGTTGTTCCGGCTGCGTCGCGATACTCACGATATCGGGTTGTTCCTTCTTGATTAACTCTCGGTAATCGATATATTGCCGTTTTTTTGGCACTTCGTACCGCGTCCCGAATACCGCCATAACTTCAGCGCGAAGATCCGAGCAGGCGATAAGGTCAATTCGCTCTTCCGCGTAGAAACCCGCTGCGTGCGAATACGGTAGTGCAATCCCGCAGTTGCCGATAACTTCGTTGTCAATGAATGCTCCCATTCGGCTACAGCCAATTACAGCAGCACGGTATGTTTTCATAATCTAAACTCCTATACCTCGAACTTGAGCACGAGTTTAAAAATTTTACCTGATTTACACAAGTGCCTCACCTGTTTCGTTGTCAAAAAGATGTATCCGTTCAGGAACGAAACTCATCCAAATCTTCTGTCCATTCCGGACTTCATGGGTAGGAGCTGTACGGGCTTTTACGATAACATCTGTACCTTCTTCATTTTTTCCAAGCAATATATCAACAATAGTTTCGGCGCCGAGAGGTTCAAAGCCATAGACCTCCGCAGCGATGCTGCCTTCATCCTGTTCGGAACTTACCACCACATCCTCTGGATGCACTCCCAAAATTAGCTTGCTACTCACACTAGACTCGATCAGATCGTGAGCAATCCGCTTATCTTTAATCTCAATCTGGGGTTTTCCAATTAGTGTCAATACTGTACTCTCATCAACGATAGCAAAATTACAAGGGATTAGGTTTATGCTGGGATTGCCAATAAAGTTCGCGACGAGAATATTGGCCGGTGATTGATAAATGTCTGTTGGCGTACCGACTTGCTGGATGCATCCCCGGTCTAACACCGCGATTCGATCTGCCATCGACATGGCTTCAATCTGATCATGCGTAACATATAACGTAGTTGCCTTTAGTTGACGCTGCCGCCACTTAATTTCCGCCCGCATCTCGGCGCGAAGTTTTGCATCAAGATTAGAAATTGGTTCGTCCATTAGAAAAAGCCGCGGGTGCCGCACCATGGCGCGGCCTAGCCCAACGCGCTGCGTTTCACCGCCGCTAAGTTGATTCGGTTTGCGCTGCAGGAGGTGCCCGATGTGCAACATCTCGGCAATGTCGTTCACCCGACGATTGATTTCTTCTTCCGGCATTTCACGTGGATACAGCGGGAATGCCATGTTCTGGTAGACCGTCAGATGCGGGTAGAGTATGTGCGATTGAAACACAAAGGCGACATCTCGTTCAGCCGGGATAAAATCGTTGATTCGCTCACCATCAAAATAGATTGAACCCTCATCGGGGCGGTCAAGTCCAGCGATGCACCGCAGTGAGGTCGTCTTACCTGCTCCCGTTTGACCAAGTAACACGAAGAATTCCTCGTTTTTTATCTCTAAATTGATGTTGTCAAGGGCTACAACTTCATCAAATCGTTTCGTGAGGTTTTCCAGTTTAACGGCTGTCATAGGACGATTGTAGAGAAACAGGGACATTTACAAACGACAATATGCTCAATTATGAATCTACTTTTTCACTGCTCCGAACGTAACGCCGCGAAGGAGATGCGCCCGCATAAGGAACGTGAAAATCGCAACGGGCAACAGAAACACAAAGGTCTTTGCCGCAATCTGCCCCCACTCTATGCCGCCAGAACCAATTTCGCTCGGTATTGAAGGTGGTGCCGTTACTGCTTTTCCGCCAACTTCCGTCAAGACTAGCGCAAACACAAACTCATTCCACGCGGTGATTAAACAGAAGACCGCCGTGGCAGCGATACCTGTCACGGATTGTGGGAGAACAACCTTGACAAAAGTTTGAAAGCGAGTATACCCGTCGACAAGTGCGGCGTCTTCATACTCTTTCGGGATTTCATCAATGAAGCCTTTCATCAGCCAAACAGCGAAGGAGACGTTAAAAGTTGTATAAAGTAGGATGAGTCCAAAGTGAGTATCGCGCAACCCCAGCGCACTGTACATCAGATAAATCGGGATGACCACAACCACGGGCGGAAGCATGCGGGTACTCAGAATAAAGAAGAGCAAATCTTCTTTTCCCGCTACCTTAAACCGTGAAAAAGCATAAGCCGACAATGTGCCTAACGAAACGGCGAGTAGAGTGCTAGCAAATCCAATGATGATACTATTCGACAGTTGATGGAAAAATTTTGATCCGCTGTAGGCAAGCGACAAGCAAACTGCAATGACTGACAGGATGACATGGCTAATAAAAGAATACCGAATTAGTTTGAGGTCTGTTCTCTTTTTCGGAGAGATCAACAGGTAAGCGGCGACGCCGTAGATAATTAGCATCAGGAAGTTATAGCGGAGTGTGGCTACAAACGCATACATGCAGGTTAAAACCAGCACCCCGCTCCAAATATGCGTGAACCGGAACATGAGTGCCTTACTTCGAACAAGTGGGAGAAGGCACAATATTCCCACAAAAGCCTGTGTTACAAAAATATACGTGAGGATTTCCACTTCAGCCGGCATCAAAGCTTGATAATGATCTGACGTCCATTCAAATAGTAACAATTTTGGCGTTTTGTCATGAATATCGCCCGATGCCTTCAATGAGGTGGTCACGATCCAGTAGATCGGGATCAAATAGACAATAGCAGCTATCGCTATCAGAACCAGCGCTGTGTGATGCCGCAGTCTTTTGCGCCTTGCTCCGTGCGATCGGATTTTGGGGCTTTTAATGCCGTCCCGCGGAATTTCACCTCCCGCAATTCGAGACATTTTATGCCTCCCGCAATCGGTTCAGATATTTAACATAGATGTTGCTGAGTGCCACAATGACAATTAAAAGAATGTATGCCATAGCACACGCTTTTCCTGTGTTGTAGCTTCGAAACGCCAACCTGTATAAATTCATCGAAACAGTCTCGGTCGCGGTGCCCGGTCCCCCTTCATGCGTGAGCACATAAACGATGTCAAACATTTTGAAAGCGTCCATCGTGCGAAACAGCAGGGCAATTAGGAGAAGTGGGGACACCAACGGTAAGGTAATTTGACGAAATTTGAACCAGCCGGATGCGCGATCCACGTCCGCTGCTTCATAGAGGTATTTTGGGACAGCCGAGAGTCCGGCTAAAGAGATAAGCATCATAAATGGCGACCACATCCACGTATCGACAATAACAACAGCAATCATCGCCATGTTTGGACTTGTTGTCCAAGGAATCGAATCGCGGTTTAAAGCGTTCAGGAGTGGGCTTAGAAAATAGTTGACCAATCCTGAAGCATCAGAGGCCAAAATGAAGCGCCAGAACAACCCGACAACTACGGGGGAGAGCATCATCGGAAGGAGAATCAGCGTTGTCACGAAACCCTTATATCTAAATTTGCGGTTAAGCAACAGTGCCAGCCCGAATCCGATGATAAATTGCGCCGTAACCGCGAGCACGACAAAATAAGCAGTCGTTCGGAAATACTCCCATATTTCGGGATCTGAGAGCAATTGCGCGTAGTTGCGAACGCCGATGAATTTTGGGAGGCGATTGGGAAGTGAAGCCTTATAACGATGAAAACTTAGATATAACGACCACAGAAGCGGGAATATATTCATCAAGATGAGCAATATCATCGTTGGCATGATAAACGCCATCTTGATTTGATAATCGCTCAATCCACGAGCAAAACGAAGTTTTTGCATAGATTCTATTGTGCAAATCAGTCAAGACGTAAATTACTCGTCGTAGTAGCCCGCTTCTTCAAAAATATGTTCATGTTTCCGGGCAATCTGATCCAAAGCCGCTTTTGGCAATTTAGCGCCGACAATCACCGCGTTCCAGTTTGTTTGGCATACTTCTAGAAGGTCTGCGTACTCAGGCACTGCCCAGAAGTCCTTTAGGTAAGGCATGCTATCTGAAAACTCCTGATTGAACGGGGTTGCGTTCAGGAAAGTTTCCGACTGTAAAACCTCCCTATGCGGTGTGAAACCGCCGAGCATTGCCCATTTTTCCTGTACCGCTTTCTGAATAAACCATTTCATGTACTGTTTAGCGACCGATTTGTTCTTCGAATAAGAAGAAATAGACATCCCTTGACCGCCGATGCTGATGCAGTGACCTTTAGGGCCTTTCGGCGCGATAAAGAAACCCGTCTTATCGTAATACTTTGGATTCTGCTTCGGATCAATCGCTCCGGCGAAAAAGGCAAAATAATTCATAGCCATTGCGACCTTCCCTGCCTTATAGGCATCTAAAACCTGCTGCCAATAGTAATTCGGTGCATCGGGAGGGGCGAACTTTATGAGTCGCGCGTAATATTCCAACGCCTTCACGGAATCTTCGTTGTTAATATAACCGTCGACCCTGTACGTGTGCGGGTCGCCGTAAGACCCGCCAAACGACCACATCACCTGCTGGAACCCCATGGTGATGCCGTCGTATTCTTTACTGAAGTATGCCGCAATCCCGTAGAGATCTGGAGCTCGAGTGAAGAATTCGGCAATATCGCGCAGTTCCTTGTATGTTGCCGGCGGGGCTAACGCATATCCGTATTTGGCTTCGAACGCCGCTTGTTCCTTCGAATCTTCAAATAGGTCTTTTCGGTACATAAATCCGTTGATGTCCACTTGCGCAGGAAGCGCCCAATATTTCTTGCTCCCTTTCGGATACTCTGCAAAGGCTGTCACTGCTGTATCGGAAATCGAACTGACATCAATGTTGCCATTCATCCACTCCGTCAGCTCAATGTAATGTCCACCAACAGAGTTTCTGCCAAGCCACTGGCTATCGCCAATGACAATATCATAGAGATCGCTCTTTCCAACAAACGCGGCAGAAATCTTCTCCTGAAAACTCCCCCACGGAATTTGAACTACGTTGACCGCAATCCCCGTTTCTGCCGTAAAATCCTTTGATAGCTCATCAAGATAGTCCGCGGGCGCCCATTCTGCCCAAACGACGGTCAACGGTTTTTGTGCATTTGTCGAGGGGGCGAGCAAAATTATAGCGCTTATGGCAACTACGAAAATATAGATGTGTGATTTTTTCATCAATCTCCTCCTAAATTAGTCGTTGAGGTAAAGCAGTTCAGAAATAAAAACTAAGGAAACTGCCGTGCGGGGTTATAACAATTCGTCATCTAACATTAGATTTTTCTGATCAAAATTGGACCAATGCCTGAGAATATTCGAGCGTACAAAAGGGTGCAATGCGTGCCGAGAAAATGTTAACGTGCAGCGCATTGGTTAGGTCTTTCGCTGCATTTGCTCAACGGGATATTATCACGATTTTCATATTTCATTCAATGAAAAATCCTCCTTGCGGGGTGGATTTTGACTTTCCGGGAAATCGAAAAGATCGGCAATCTGCGCGATTTTTTCGGGATGCCCAAGCAGATATACTTCATCATCAACCTCTATCCGCATGTCTCCATGTGGATTCGGTAAAACTTGTCCGTTCCGGAGGATTGCAACGACCGATACCTGGTATGCCTTTCGTAAAGAAATTTCCTCAAGTGTTTTGTCAACAAAAGGGGATCTCTTATCAACGCGTAAAACTGAAATCTCAAAATCGGGAAGATGCACGTCCCGGTTGGGAAGGGACAACGAATCCTTCGATGGAGTGCGGAATATCTTATAACCATCGGCACGCACGTCGGCAATGAACCGTTCTATCTCATCGTGCGGCACGAGGTATTCCATCAATACCCGAGTGAATATCTCGACCGAAGTCTCAAACTCCTCCGGAATCACTTCGTTCGCACCGGCATGATATAGCGGTTCTACCTCAGCTATATGGCGAGTTCTGACGATTATATGCGCCACGGGATTCAATGCACGGGCGGTTCCTACGATTCGGCGCGAGGACGCGTCGTCCGAAATTGCTACGACAACGACACGCGAGGACTTGATGTTTGCATGGTGTAGCACAGCATCGTGAACAGCATCACCGAAGAAAATGGGCTCGCCATTTGTCCGGGCAGAACGCACAATTTCATTATTCATTTCAATAACGACATACGGTAGGTCTGCTGCCGCAGCCGCCTTTGCAACGTTTTTGCCGTTGATACCGAAGCCGATAATTATGATATGGTTACTTTGCTCCGGATTGGGTTTCGAGTGGGTTTGCCTCAATCCTGACACCAGTCGTTTCGGAAGCCGCAATCGCAATATCCCGTCGGCAACTCGCCCGGATACCGAGACGATAATCGGTGTTGCCGCCATTGTTATAACTGATACAGCTAGAAACAGTTCATAATTTGCTTCGCTGAGTAAACCGTGTTTTATACCCTCATTCGACAGGATAAATGCAAATTCTCCAACTTGACTAAGTGTGAGTCCCGCAAGGATTGCCGTGCGCAATGGATATCCAATACTGGAGGTTACTGCGCCTGCGACGATGCTCTTTGCAACCAATACGCCGATTGTAAGGCCGGCAATCAAAAATGGCTTTTCGATTAGAACGTGAAAATCGAATAGCATTCCTACTGATACGAAGAAAAAACTGGTGAACACATCCCGAAACGGTGAAATATGACCCAGCGCGTCGTGGCTGGATTCCGATTCGGAGACAATCAGTCCTGCGAGAAATGCGCCAAGTGCCAATGAGACACCGAAAATTGACGTCACCCACGTGACAGCTAAGCATATGGCGAGAACGCTCAATAAAAAAACTTCGCGGCTCCGCGTCCGCAGCACCTGCGAAAGCATTAACGGGACAACGTATTTTGCTCCCACAATTACCACGACAACCATCACCGCGCCCTTTGCCAACAGCGAAATGAGCGCTTGGTTCACGTCACTCGCTTCGCCGGCAAGAACTGGAGTAATCAATATCATGGGTACAATTGCGATATCTTGGAAAATTAGGATTCCCAGTGCCGTACGTCCGTGAGGTGTTCGCGTTTCATCTCGCTCTTGTAGAAGTTTCATCACAATAACCGTACTGCTTACGGCCGAAAGGCATCCTACGAATATCGCTTGGTTGGCAAGCATGCCAAATTGCCGAGCGATGATAAACGTTGTTAATAGCGTAAATCCAACCTGCAGCGGTCCGCCTATAAGTACGGTACGCTTGGCCTGAAGCAGATAACCCAACGAAAATTCAATCCCGATAGTGAACAACAGCAAGATGATTCCCACCTCCGCTAGAATCTCTACTTCACCATCGGCCTGAACCAGCGCCAAACCATGAGGTCCAGCTATCAGTCCCGTCAAAAGAAATCCGACAATCGCAGGCACATGGAGCCTATGGCAGATAAGCAAACAACAAATAGATAAGACGAAAATGATGCAGATGTCGTAAAGCAAAGGAATTTCCATAATTAATCCATGCTTTAATAAATGGTGACAACAAAGATTGGTTCAATTAAATTCGTCGTAGGGGAACCCTTCATTCAAATCACCGATCAAACTCTCCCGCCAAAAGCACTACCTGCGAAAGTTCTATCCAAATTTTTGCGCGCTGCATTCTTCTAATGCCGGATACATGTTTGAATCGGGGTAATCATTCCAGAATCTACTGATAGCAGCAAACCGCGATTTGCGGTGAAAAGGCAGGAAGTCGTTCGGGTTGATAGTTGAGACAATGCTTACTTGAGGTAAATTACTAATTCACACTTCTTCGAGCCGCATCGACTGTAATCATATCAATGATGCGTGAACAACTAAATTGACAATATTCCCCGCTTTACATGCTCGCATTGGCAAATTGCTTGCATCGTGTTAATTCGGTTGCACAAACTCGATGAGGATACCGTCAGGGGCTTTTGCGCAAGCAACGCCCACAGCATCCGGTGCGTCGACAGGATCAGCCACAAACTCTACTCCTTTCCGTTTGAGTTTTTTGACGGTTCCCTCAATATCGTCGACGAGAATTGTTAGCCAACCTAAACCGGCACCAAAACTGTGTTCGGGAGGCGATGGCGGCATTTCAATATCCATCAGTTTAATCAGTGTGTTACCAGCCTGCACTCGGACTTGATGAAATCCACGCGGCGCAAGACCGACTTTTTGCGCCAACGGCGCGGAAATGTCGAGTTCCATTACAATCTCCAAGCCTAGCAACTCGTGGTAGAATCGAAGCGATTCCTCGAAATTACTGCAGGTGATGGCAATATCAACGGTTGGACGTTTCAGTTTGAGTATGGACATAAAAACCTCCGTTTTTTTTTTGGATTTCAAGATTGGAATGCGAATATCGCTCAAAAATCACCCGATCGAAATGGCACCGACTACCGCGCGGGTGTCCGTCAGGTAGGAAAACTCGGCGGGATTGGTGTAGCCCTTCCAAAGGCTATCCGCTTCTGAAGGGCTTCTAATCATGACAGTGTCCATAGTGATAGTGCAGGCGGAGTAGATCCAAACCGAAATCATCCTCCAAATGGCGCCAGACCGAATGGATATGATTCGCGTCGTTTTGCGTATTGTCATATTCCACAAAAAATGACGGTCCGTGAATCCGATAGTAATGCGCTGCGCCGCGTTCCAATCTGCCTGCCCAGGCGAAGTGAATGTCGTTTAATCCGTCATGACGCAACTTTTGTGTTTCAATTGCAGCCAGTGAATCTGGAAGCCGATCGATGTACGTTCGTACGAGATTCATCAATGAGCCGCGCTGGTCGGAAGTCATCAAATCCGCTGCCAACCCTTCAGCAGCCTCAAACTCTAATTTCGGGGCAGCCTTCGTGATAATGTCTCTGGGCGCTATCGTCGTGATAACGGTTTTCTTTTTTTGTTCACCGTTCAGACTGTCCAAAAGAAGACGCGCAAAATCTTCCTCCGTCGATAAGATGCGCAAACCCGTCTTGGGTCCGAATCTCACCTGTGCGGGGTTGGATCCGAAGAAGAAAGGTGTCGGTGCGATTAACGCTCGGTTCACGATTGTATAATTAACCGAGATATGATGCCCTTCCGTGCGCCAGCCCCATGGCTTTGTGTTTGTGGGATCGCCGAACACGCTGAAATAATAGAGATTCGGTATTCGGGCAAACCGAGCCGTACCGTCCATGCGCTCCAGGTCGCCTAGGGTGGATTCCAAGTCTATAATTGCCCTAGCCTTTTCGTACCCCTTTTGACTTAATCCGCAACTGAGCAACCCAAGTGCCGCTGCCTGCTGCCTTTCATTCATCTCTTTCAGCGGTAAACCCTTGCGTTCAAAATTCTCCCGCGGAAAGTAATGCCAACGGCGGCGCTCATCCACGTCGAATGCAAACTCTGCCTTTTGTCTCAAATTCGGCGTCAGTGAATCTAAGAATTGTACGCAGAATGACGCCATCTTATCTGCGACTTCTGACGCGGAAATCAGCGATGGAACGGTCGGTATGCGCGTATTTTCTTGTGTATGCGTGTGTTCTGCCATGCTGTAAATCTCCAATTAAACGCTAATGACAATACCGCGTGAATACACGATCGCCGTAATTCTCAAAATTATGCGGCAATTGCACACACAACAGTGTCTCTTAAATGTCAAATCTTCTTATTTCACGATTTAAAAACTGACGCAAATTTGATTCAGATTAGACAGGTTATATGAATACCTTCAAATCCGTGGGCTTCCTAATCGTTCTTGGATGATTTTTGCCGATCACAATCATGCTCAATCTGATTTACTGGATAACGGGGACGCTCACCGCTCAATACCCGCACCACCTCTTCCGCGGACCAGGCGCGCATATCTCGGCCTGAAGCTTCCGAGTACCAACCAATATGCGGCGTAATCATAATTCTCTCGTCGCGCAAAAGTGGGTCATCAAGCGGCGGTGGTTCGGCCAACAATGCGTCGAGTGCGGCACCTGCAATTTGCCCAACTTCAACCGCACGCAGCAGCGCATTTTCATCAACTAGGCCGCCCCTTGCAGTGTTAATTAGGAACGCTGACGGCTTCATGAGCGACAACGCTTTCGCATCAATGATGTGGTGAGTGGCGTTTGACAGAGGCATATGCAGCGTCAAAAAGTCGGAGGTGCGAAGAATTGTTTCAAAATCAACTGACCGCACGCCCATCTCCCGCATTGATGTTGCATCAACGAAAGGGTCGTGGGCGGTAACCGAAAGGCCCAACCCAATCCCTTTTTTCGCAACTGCGCGGCCGATTCTGCCAAACCCCAAGACACCCAATTTCTGGTCTGCGAGCCGCTCAAGCGGCCGAACTAACATCGAATCCCATATTCCTTGGCGGGTCATTTCGACCAGACGCGGGATTCGTCTGACATAAGCCAGCAGCAGTGCAATGGCGTGCGTAGATACCTCGTCCACTGAGTAATCAGGTACGTTCGTCACCCAGATGCCGTATTTGGTCGCGGCTCCCACATCAATGTTGTCAACGCCTGTACCCGCGCGGCTCACGATTCGACACCGGCGCAGACGACTCAACAATTCGCCGGATACCATTTGTCTTGCGACGATTAAAGCATCAGCCTCGATAGCGGCTTCAATCGCTTCTGGTGTGGTGAGGTTTCGCAGGTATAATACGGTTGCTCCAATAGCGCTAAGTACGCTCTCTTCAACGGTCGCATCGGTAAATTCGTCGTGGGCAACTACGACGATTGGTTTCATGGCATACCTCATGTATGGGAATCAAGTGGAGTAACATCAAAAGGAACAAAATTACGCCGCTTCTGCATTCAATATTTCAAGGAAAGCCGTCATGTAACCAATCGTATACGCCCGTCCTCGATGGTCCCACGGTGTATCATCGACGACATGCGGGACGTGATCGGGAATCATGAAACCGTTAAATCCGACTGACTTCAAAGTCTTCATGACTGCAAACATATCGCAGTTGCCTTCATTGACGAACGCTTCGGCAAATTTCGGCACATGACCTTGGACATCGCGGAAGTGTACGTAAAATATTTTACCTCGCTCGCCAAAATATCGTATCGCATCGATTACTCCAGGGCCCATCTCCGACCATGAACCGACGCAGAAATCCAAGCCGTGTATTTGACTGTCCCCAATTTCCATCCCTCTCTTGAATCCCTCAAAGTTACGGAAAAGACGCGGCACGCCGGCCAACGATTCCACCGGCGGATCGTCCGGATGAAGCGCAAGTTTCACGCCAACCTCTTCGGCAACCGGGAGAATCGCCTTCATGTAGTATTCATAGTTATCCCACATTTCTTTTTCACTGAAGACCCGTCCGTGAGAAAGTGGCGCGTCTTTGACAAGCGCTAAATCGAAGCTTGTGACGGTTGCACCGCCCCGACTAGGCGTTTTACTGGAAGTGCGCCACACACTATTCGGCATCCAATGGTAACCGAATGTCTCTACGCCTGCCCTTCCCATATTGCGGATGGTAATCGCCATGTTCTCAATTTGTTCGTCCCGGCCAGGCAAACCGAGCATAATCTTGTCGTAGAATTGAATCGGAACATTTTCAAGCGCACCTAACCGTAAACCGGCATTTTCAATCTGGGTGCGTAGGTGCAGCACATCCTCAAATTCCCAGCGCGTGTCACCGGGCAACGCTGGGGTATTGAGAAGTACATCATCAACGCCAAGTTGCTTGATAAACTTGAGCCGTTCTTCGCTTAACTGGTTGAATTGGCCCAAACCGAGCCGCATTTGACGTTCCATAGCTCATCCTTACTTAATGAAATGTTGCCACCTGAATTAGATTATTGCTAGAAATTGAACCTTCCTCATAGCAAGAATACCATTCGTTAGCATTTGGGATATTCACCATGTCCGCTTCCGCCTTCTTAGCATCGTCCTTTGATTTCCAATAAACGATGTCGGTATAGCCTCCATCGGTGTTTTTGTGAATCTCCCATTTGATAAAACCCGATTGTTTACTCATCCAATTTTTGGCGATATCATTTGCGACATTTAATAATTTCTCTTCAGAAATATTCTCTGCTAACTTGTAACTAATCACATCCTTGTACATAACCAACATCCTTAGGAAATTCCGACAAACCACCGATTAAACTTGAGTGCTCATTCGATGATGCATTAGAATAGCTTAGTGCTGTCGAGCATTATTGTAACTGGACCATCGTTAATCAACTCGACATCCATCATCGCTTGGAAAATACCCGCTTTGACCGGCACATTCATACGCGTGACGGTTTCTATGAATTCTTGATAGAGTGCGTTTCCTTTTTCTGGGTTCGCCGCCGCAATGAAGCTTGGACGCCTGCCTTTCCGGCAATCGCCATAGAGTGTAAATTGAGAAACAACAAGGAGTTCACCGCCGCTCTCAAGAAGTGATTCATTCATGCGGCCCGTTTTGTCTTCAAAAATTCGGAGATTGGCAATTTTATTTGCCAGATAAATTACATCGTTGGAGGTGTCATCCTGCCCAACGCCGAGGAAAACAAGCAAACCCTGACAAATCTCAGAAATGCACTCTCCCCCCACCTTTACATTTGCAGATTTTACCCGTTGAACAACAGCTCTCATCGTTAACCGAAATTGTTGATAATCATTCAGATTTCCTCATCTTCGTGCGCATTATTCTAGCACCGTTGATATAATTGTGCAAGCGAAACAAGCATGCGCACGGCATGGTCGCCGATCGCATGAATTAGGTGTTCAACGGTTAATTGCCGTGATTCGCGGAATCTATGATTTGCCCGCAACGGACGGCTTCGTTATAAACCTCTTGAAGCGGAATGTGATACTGCTCCGCGAGGCGTTTACAATCTTCGTATTCGGGTATACTTTTGAGTAGCTTGTCTCCCAAATACCCGTGTTTCACTCGAATGATACCCCATCGCGTCTTGACTTTGGTGAAATTGCGGGACAGTTTATATCTTTGAACGGTCGAACATCTGACGCCAAATGTTGTTGTTTCCGTGAGTAGCGATTCCATCATCGCCTCCCGGAGCGTGACATTTGCGAGCACACTCAGTTTCGTCGCCGGCCGCCCTTTCTTCATGAAGATTGGTGTCAGGAAAACGTCAAGCGCCCCTTGATTAAAAAGTTTCTCCGTGACGTAGGCCGTAATCTCCGGCGAAACGTCATCAAGGTTCGTTTCGATGAGACAGACTTGATCGTGCTCGAAGCCGCTCCTCTTTTCACCGGTAACCATACGTAGGAGGTTCGGTTGTTCCTCAAGGTCGCGCGTTCCTGCACCGTACCCGATTCGACCTATAACCATTTCTGGCATAGGTCCAAATCCACTTCCGAGCGTTGTTACGATTGCTGCGCCCGTGGGTGTTACGAGCTCCTGCCGGATTTCGGTGTGACGTACCGGGACGCCCTGCAGCAGTTCTAGCGTCCCCGGCGCCGGGACGGGCATCAGCCCATGATCACAGCGGACAAACCCGCTTCCCAGCGATAATGGAGATGCATAAATCTCCTCAATTCCCAGAAGGTGAAGTCCAATCACGACGCCGGTGATGTCTACTATTGAATCAACACCGCTCACCTCGTGCAGGCGAACCCTTTCTTTTGGCGTATTGTGGATTTTTGCCTCTGCTTCTGCGAGCCGATCGAAAATCCGTTTCGCACGCGAAACTAGTGATTTCCCAAGAGTGCTGTTGTCAAGGATAGCTAGAACGTCTGAAAGGCATCGACTCGGCTGATGGGTGTGTGCTTGGTGATGGGCGCCGCCATGAGGATTCTTGGAACATGTTGCCGCTGATTTTAATTCGGTTGTTTCCACGATGGCTCGTGTCCCGGTAATGCCATGTTTAGTCGACTTTTCGAAATGCAAGGCGAATTCGTCAATTTTTAATTTAGCCAACTCCGCCTTCAGTGCGTCTGGGTGGACGCCCGCATCAACCAACGCACCTAGCGCCATATCACCGCTGATGCCCGAGAAGCAATCAAAATATGCGATTTTCAATTGATTCTCCTTTCGGTTTGTTTCCTTCCAATGAGTAATGTACCATCAATACGTAGGAAGATTTTCATTCTCGCTTTCCGCCGGTCAGGTTCTTGGCGTTCGCATGTTGCCGTCTGGCACGCTAGGAGCGCGGTACTCCTAATATACTGGTAGTGGGGCGGTGAATCAAATTGGACTACAACCAAGAAAAAAAACAGCGCAATGGAACTAGTTCGCTTCAATCTGGTAAATTTTATAATGGATTACGTTCCGTCTCCTACAGCGGGACCATCTCTATTGTACCAGATTCATTATACTGCTTCAACACGAATGAAAGTGACACATTGCATTGAGCGATGTATTATCTATTCGAAAACGAGGAAGCCTCAATAATACCGTGATTCATGTTTTAGCAGGTAAAATTATCGCGCATCTGCTATAATTACGATAGTTCAATTCCCGGAGGAGAGTTATGCAAACTTATGCTGTCATCTTCACCTTTGTGCCGAATGCTATGGAACGGCGAAAACCCTATCGTGAGGCGCATCTGAAACACTTTAATGAACTTAGAGACGCTGGCAAAATTATTATGGCCGGTCCGTGGGCGGACACATATGATGGAGGACTTATTTTATTCCGGGCGGAATCTCAGACGGAAGTAGAGGCGATAATTCAGGACGACCCCTACTATCAAGCTGATCTTTGGCCTGAGATACATATTCGTGAGTGGAACGTGGTTTTATCGTCGCAATCGGCGTTTTTGGATGCAATAGCCCTGCCTTATCAGGTATGAACATCTACGCTACGCAGGCAAAGCATAAGAGCAGGCGAAAATTGAACATTTTCAGAGAGTAGGCATGAAAGCAGTTGTATTTCACGCACGTAACCAGCCCCTGCTATTGGAAGAAATAGAGTCGACTATTCCTGGACCTGATGAGGTGCTTGTGCAGGTTATGGCGTGCGGTGCTGACATAACAGACTGGAAGATACTTGATGGGTTTGCTTACATACCGAAACTGCCAATTGTGCTTGGCCACGAGACAGCAGGAGTTGTGGCAGAAGTCGGAAGCGAGGTGACAGGTTTCAAGCCCGGTGACCGTGTTGCGGTCTACAACTATTTCTATTGCGGCAAATGTTCATATTGCCGTGCCCGCCGGGAGCAGCTCTGCTTGAACATGGCTGGGCTCTTAGGAATACTAGAGCGAGACGGCGGTTACGCGGAGTACACCACGGTGCCCGCCCGGCAACTTGTCCGCGTTCCAGAAAACGTTGCGTGGCATGATGCTGCGGTGTGCTGTGATGCGGGCATCACTGCAGTTCATGCAGTTGATAGGAGCGGAGTGAAACTGGGCGAAACTGTACTTGTCATCGGCGTTGGGGGTGTGGGCGCAGTAGTAACGCAGCTCTGCAAGCTTGCAGGTGCTCGTGTCGTGACCGTTGATCAGTCCGAGTTGAAAGTGCAGCGCGGCCGCGAAATGGGCGCCGATATTGCGGTCAACTCGCGTGAGGTAGACATCACTGAAGCCGTCCTTGACCTCACAGCAGGAAAAGGCGCAGACTGTGTAATGGACGTTGTCGGGGTTAAGGAGACCGTAACCTACGGAATGGATTCACTGCGGCCCGGCGGGCGGTTCGTACTTGTCGGATATACCGAGGAACGATACCCGCTGAAAGGGGAACAGCTTGACCAAAACGAACTGACCATTATTGGCACTCGGGGCGGCCGGATGCTAGACCTAATCACTACCGTTCAACTGGTAGCCGCGGGCAAGATAAAGTCCATCGTCGCCGATTTTTTCCCCCTAGAAAAAGCCAACGACGCCCTTGCCTTCTTGCGGGCTGGACAGGCGCTGGGCAGAGTTGTGTTACTAACACCAGCCGGCAGAAAGGCGGTTCGATGACGCTCTACCGTACCGCCAATGGCATAAGAATTGACGAATCGCTCGTAATTGAAAATTTCTACACTACTCATCCATGCGTTAAATTGCCTCTTTCGGCTGCCAATTCGTCAATCACCACCTCCATTTCTGTCAATGTACAGAATCTAAACTCACACACATAGATTATCACCAATTCTGTGTGTCAAATTCGATCCTTTTCCCCTATCCTTTCGAAAGTAAGGTTCAATTTCAACGTCGTATAAAGGGAGATAACAAAAAATGGATAAACTAATCATCACTATCACCTCTGACTCAACGATGTGCTGGCCGCGCAATCCCTATTGCCCCAAGCCGTCAGATACCAAGGGCGTTGCGCAGGAATACATTCGGTCGGTCGACGCCGGGGCTGCTATCGCCCACACGCACGGATCATACGAGATTGATACCGAGATACAGCCCGACGGACGCCAGTTGCAAGTTCCAATCATGGACGGTTGGCGGGACATTACCGATAGAATACGGGCTTCAGGCAACCCGATTTTACAGTTTGGGCTGGCTAGTATTCGGTTAGAGCAAAAGGTCGAGATGTGGAAAGAATTTCGCCCCGAGATGACTTCCATTAATTTTAACTCTCATGACGAATTTTTTCAGCCCGACCCTGAATATCCGCCGATTGCCTGCTACTCCGTTCACCCAATTAACGAATTGCGGGAATACGCCCGATTGGCTAATAAATATAATGTCAAACTAGAAGTTGAGTGCTTTAGCCCCGGGGGTTACTGGGCTGTCAGCAAGATTCGTGAGGGTAAGTTTTTCAATGACGACGGTACCTACCAGGAAGAGATGGGACTTTTGCCAGATCCGCTTTGGATCGAACTACTGTTTGGATGGACTGGGCAGGGATGGATGCCGCCAACAGCGCGTGCGCTCAACTTCATGGTAGACCACTTACCACCTCGTGCAAATTACCATGTGAGTTGTTTGGATCCGGACGCATACTGGCGCTTGATAACACATGCCATTGCACTCGGCGGCCACGTACGTATCGGTTTCGAGGACTGTCCCTTCATCGAACCGGGCACGTATGCGAAGAGCAACGCTCAACTCGTGGAAAAAGCGGTCAAAATCGCGAGATCCATGGGGCGAGAAATAGCATCACCTGACGAGGCGCGGGCAATTATAGGCCTGAACAACTAAGCTTAAACGGCAGTAAATGTTCAGGTTCATTTAGACAGATGGTGCAATTAGAATTTGGAAAATCCATTTGAATTCATGGTATTGCTATTGATGCGTTGACAGTCTGTAAGTATGTTATGCGCTCGAACCGGTATGCGATTCTTCCAACACCTCCCGCAAAAATCCCTTGTGCCGTTCCAATTGGGCAATGGCATCATCTAAATCAACCCCTTTTACTAACATGACAATTGCAACCTTCGCGTTGCCTTCGGCGTGGTCTAAAGCCAATCTCGCCGTTGCGTAATCCGTACTCGTAATTTCCATGATGATGCGTGTGCCTCGATCTATCATCTTTGCGTTGGATGCTTGAACGTCGACCATGAAGTTGTTGTAAACCTTACCTATTTTAATCATTGAAATGGTAGTCAGCATGTTCAGAACGAGCTTCGTCGCCGTACCGGCCTTCATGCGGGTTGAACCTGCGACAATTTCTGGTCCTACAATCGGGGTAATGAATACGTCCACAAACGTCGTTATGCCGCCCGTTGGCGGGACACAACTGAGGAAGATGGTCTTTGCTCCGATTTGATGTGCCTCCATTAGTGCGCCAATCACGTAGGGAGTGCGCCCACTGCTGGCGATGCCCACAACTGCATCTCGATGTGTAACGCCGTGTTCGCGGATTGCGCACACACCCGCGTCAGGATTGTCTTCCGCCCCTTCCACGGACTGCCGCAGTGCACTATCCCCGCCCGCGATGATACCATGCACCATACCTGGATCAGTGCTGAAGGTCGGTGGACATTCAGAGGCATCAAGGACACCGAGCCTGCCGCTTGTCCCGGCTCCAATGTAAATCAGTCTGCCGCCGCCACGAAACACGGTTGTAATCAACTCCGCGCCTTCCACGATTGACGGCGAAGCGGATTCAACAGCAGCGAATACATTTCGATTTTCATCATTGAAGATCTGTACGATTTCATCGGTCGTTTTGAAATCTATATCAATTGAACTTGAATTTCGTGCTTCGGTGATGAGTTTAGACAGATTTTCTGGCATATTCATTTATCATGGCGTAACAGGCGGAAATTGAGACATTGCCAACAGGACAGCGCCATAAGCCGGCTCGTGTTTTGCCAAGTCAATCCGTGCATTCGGTGCAATAGGTTGTAAACGCTCGCGCAATAGACTTACAAACCCCGGATGATGCGTCAAATTTCCCCCGCTGAGAATGATGTTGGCCGGATGCTCTGGTCCTAATTCGGTAATAACCGCTTGGGCGGCGAGCACAAGCTCATCGGCAGCGTGTTGAATAATTCGTCGGGCGACCAAATCGCCGTCATTCATCGCAACAAAAACCAAATTCGCAAGTGTGGAAACGCAATCTATGCTCGCACCGTGAACCCAACGAATGAGATCGCCCGGTATTTGCAGTCCAATTTCGCTTAGCATCATATCCGTCAGTTGTGTACCTGAGCTTCGTCCATCCGATGCCCGGGCGATCGCGCGTAGGCCGGAAACTGCGATGCCGTAGCCGCTCCCCTCATCGCCAAGCAGATGTCCCCACCCGCCGGAGCGCACCTCCATGCCGTCGGAGTTTATCCCGTAGACAATCGACCCCGTCCCCGAAACTATAATCACACCTTCTAGTTTCCCTGTGCCGCCGACTAGTGCAATTTGAGCGTCATGTGTCAGAATACAGTTTCTTCGAAAACCAATTTCGCGGCAGATTTGCCCTATTACTTGCTGATCAGCTCGGCAACCAAGTCCTGCCATGCCGAAACACGAACCGATACAGTCCTCAAGCGTAAAATTTGTCTGTAAAAGCAATTGTGAGACGAGGTCTTCCAGAACTTTTTTCGTTTGCGTTTGCCCGGCAGTGTGATAGTTGGACGCACCAACTTCAACTCTTGCGTGAAGTTGTCCTGTTTCGTCCGCTAGAATCCCAACCGTTTTCGTGCCGCCGCCATCAATACCAATAACAAAACTCACTCATGTCTCCGCGTGGAAGCGATATCATTTACATCAATCGCCATCACCAATGATACCCGAAAATATAGGACAATTTATCGTAGTTCAGGTAGAATTGTCAAGTGCTTAATGAACCACAAAGCGTACTTGACAAATTCGGCAACTTTCGGTATCCTTGAGTCGATATTTTGTTTCTCATCCCCGGCGGATAACTAACCCCTATACATGCGGCGCGAGGCATGACACAAAGGATAGTGGAAGGACGAATCCTTTATGATAAGACCGTACGTCATAATTAAATCGAGTGGAGGTTAAGCATGACACCAGAACTAATCGCCGACTACGAATGCGTGATAGGTGAAGGCCCCTTGTGGCATCCTGGCGAAAAGTGTGTATATTGGACTGATATTCCTATGGGACGGATGTTCCGTTACAATCCATCCACAGGTGCCCATGAACAGTTTTACGACGGTGAAGTAGTGGGTGGATTCACAATTCAGGAAGACGGTTCCCTGCTGCTTTTCATGGCAAAGGGTGCTATTGCCATCTGGCGGGACGGGCGTCTCGAGTATGTGTACGAAGAAATCCCGAATGAACGCGAAACACGCTTCAACGACGTAATTGCCGATCCGGCCGGTCGTGTCTTTTGCGGAACTATGTCGACGGCGGACCGGCCCGCTCGCCTATTCCGCCTCGACGTTGGTACTCAGTTAACCGAGTTGTTGGATGATGTCGATATCTCGAACGGCATGGGATTTACACCTGACCGAAAGCAGATGTATTACACTGATTCGCCGACTCGCGAAATTTACCTATTCGACTACAATCAAGATACGGGCGGCATCACAAACAAGCGGGTATTCGTCCGGACGCCCGAAGGCGAGGGCGTGCCTGATGGAATGACCGTGGATGCGGAGGGCTATGTTTGGTCTGCACGCTGGGATGGGAGTTGCCTCGTCCGCTACTCGCCTGACGGCCGGGAGGACCGCCGCATCGAATTTCCGGCAAAGAAAGTGTCCAGCGTAATATTCGGCGGCGAAGATTATACGGACATGTATGTCACAACGGCGGGAGGAGACAACAAAGTGGACGAGGGTTACGGCGCTGGTGCGCTGTTTCGAATTAACCTGGGCATCCGAGGAGTGCCAGAATTCCTGTCCCGAATATGTCCCTAATGAGATGATCGCTTGATGACAGTTATGTCCAAAATCGTAGTACGATTGTCAGATTAACGCGAATCGTTTTTGCTGCGTCGAACCACACACCGTCTCAGGTAATCGGTTGATATGCGGGTTCCTGTCACCGTATGCTTATGCGAACAAATATTGGTCTTTATTACCGTCTTGCAGCATGAACTTCTAACCGATTTTCGCCCCATAGGGCGAATTCGCGCTTAATTGTCTGCTCAAGGTGCAGCATGATTTCTGGCGAGGCACGCTCAAGTATTCGCATCGAATAGAAAGGTTGGCTGGTCCGGCGTTGAACGGATAGAAACCAATTGCGATCTTCTACCTCGGCTTCGGTCTGCGCCCTGCGTCCTACATTGATTGCGAACATACGCCTGTATGTATTTCCACCAAAAGACGCGTGAAAGGTTTTGTGGTTTATTAGCACAACGTCTCCCGGCTCATTCTCCAACGCCATAGCGGGCATCTTCGTTCTGAGTTCGGGTAGGTTATCTTTATCGCTGCTCATCCGGCGTTTCGATTGTTTTCCCCATTCGTACAGACAATCGCGCAATGGTCCCAAGTGGTGGCTTCCGGGCATCACTCTCTAGCATCCCGATTCTCGTGTCAGTGAATCCAAATACATGCCGAACTTCACGAACAAACACGCATGACGGTCACCATCCGGATGAAAATCTACGTCGTCAGCGTAGTAATGGCCGTCGCTGCCAAGATAATTGAAATCTTCCCCTACCGATGGGTTAAGCGCGCCGAGTACCTTAGGGTGCTCTAGCAGGTCCATCAAACGGTCGCTTTGGGCGATAAAAGGGATTAGGCCTACCGTGCGCTCACCGCACGGCTCAATGTTAAATTCAACGAAAAGCCTTGCGTGCTCTTTGCGAATGCAGTCAAGCTCATCGCGCATGTAGCCCGGTAGATGTGGGTAACCAAACGCCTCGAAAAATGTCGCTTGCGCATCTGTCAACGCCATAATTTACGCTTTCGGAACGAGTCCCATCTATTTCAGGAGATTTCTTTCGCCCTTGCTTCCAGCCAAATCTTTTAGCCGTAATCCGTTGTTTCCAATTTTACTCATTCCCAGCAATCACAACGGTGGATTTTCCGGTGGAATTACTGCTTGATATGTCTCGATGGCTTAGTTAACGTTCGCATTAGCCGTAAACGCTCAAGGAGCGCCTTAGCATATCATCGGCTTTTGAACTACGGACACAACACACCCCAGTTGACCACGTTATGCTGCCTTTTTTCGCCTATTGGCATGTACGTCCAATCGGTGTTTACCCCAAAGCACCAACTCTCTCTCCATTGTCTGTTCAAGATGAACCATTATTGTGGGCGAGGCTTGCTCAAGCATACGCTTTGTATAGATCGGTTGCCCCGTCCGGCAGGTGAATTCGAGAAATGAGTCGAGATCTTTTAGTTCGGATTCTGTACGAGCCCGGCAGCCAACGTTGATAGCGAACATACGCCGGTAAGCGTTGCCGCCGAATGACGCATGAAAGGTGTTGTGGTTGAAGAGCACAACATCACCGGGTTCATTCTCCAGCGCCATTGATGGCATCTTCTCTCTAAGCTCCGGCAAGCTGTCACGACCGCTCGTATTCCGGCGGACCTGCACGTTTGCCCATTTGTACACCTGGTTCCGCCACGGTCCTTGAAGGTGACTACCCGGAATTACACGAAGGCAGCCAGTGTCTTGTGTCAAGGAATCCAAATACATCCCGAATTTCAACGACATACACGAGTGGCGGTCGCTATCGGGGTGGAAATCAATCTCGTCCGCGTAGTAATGGCCGTCGCTGCCAAGATAATTGAAATCTTCCCCTACCAACGGAGTAAGTGCGCCGCGCACCTTCGGATGCTCCAGCAAAGCCGTGAAACGGTCGCTCAGTGCGATAAATGGTATGAGATCTACTGTTCGCTCACCGTCCGGCTCAAGATCGAATTCAACGAACAGCTTAGCGTGCTCTTCGCCGATCCATTCAAGCTCATCTTGCATATATCCCGGTAGATGTAGGTATCCAAACGCCTCGAAAAATGCCACTTGCGCTTCTGTCAACGCCATAATTTACTCCTTCCGAACGAGTACCATCATTCTCGGAAAATTTCTGTCTCCCGTGCGTCCGGCCTAAAATTTAATCCGCAATCCACCGTGTCCGACTCTACTCTTTCCCGGCAATCACAACGGTGAATTCACCGCGCGGCAATACTCCTTGAAATTTCTCAATGGCTTGGCTTACATTCCCTCGAAAAACTTCCTCAAATTTTTTCGTCAACTCCCGTGCAACGGAAATCCGCCGATTCCCGAAAAGCTCCATGACCGCTTGTAGAAATGGGATTAGGCGGTGGGGGGATTCGTAAAAAATAAGCGTTCGCCTTTCATTACTTAGCCCCTCCAAGTGTCGTTTTCGTTTGCCCGACTTCGGCGAAAGGAATCCTTCAAAGACAAAGTTATGCAGCGGAAGCCCCGCAACCGAAGCTGCTGCTATGCAAGCGGAAACTCCGGGAATCGGAACCACTGGGATTTCTGCTTCGATACACCGAACCACGAGTTGGTAGCCGGGATCCGAAACTGTCGGTGTGCCTGCATCCGAAACCAAAGCCAGATTGTCGCCGCCTTTCAGTCTTGAAATTAGTTTTTCCCCTTTCCGCAACTGATTGCCTTCAAAGAAGCTGGTGATGGGTGTGTGAATATCGAAGTGTGCAAGAAGTTGACGGGTATGGCGCGTATCCTCAGCAGCGATTAGATTCACCTCTCTAAGCGTGCGTATGGCTCGTAGGGTGATGTCTTCCAAGTTTCCGATTGGTGTGCTTACGACGTAAAGCACGCTGTTTTTGGAGTTGGAGTTTGCGGCAGTCGACATTTTCATTCCTTCGTTTGGGCATAGGGCACGGCGAAACGAAGATTCCCACGTTCATTTCTAAAGCCGGAGAAGATTTTCGAAATTTTGGTGAATCCCGATAGCCCGACATCTTGGGATCACATTTTGCCAAAGTCTGTCAAGGTATTACGTGCTCAATAGGTACGGAATAATATATCAAACACAGGACGCTCATCGACGCGATAATCGAAGGTATCTCGGCACATGATCGTTTTCCCGTGCTGATCGGTGAATTTCAGGCGAATTTTAATCTTGGTACTGGGAATTAGTTCATCAAGCGCAAACGCTTCGTAGAAATCCTGCCGTTCATCAGGTTTTAACGTTAAGGGAAGGTTATTGCGGAGCAAACTCGGAAAGATTACCGCTTGAGGAACATCATAAAGTTTGGTACCGTACCATTTGCGGCCTATCTTCGATTGTAACCGGGATTCTTGAACTGAAACGGCAACTTGATCGTTATCATTGTAAATCCGGAATGAGGTCAGAAACAATAAATTCCCGCCGCGCGTCATGAAGCAATTCGTCTGGCCTTCCAAAAGTTCCACCCTAATATCCGAAGCCCGCCACCTACGCCGACGGCTTCCCCGATTTGGTTGGTCAGTCCGAAAATCATAAATCCATTTTGCGCTTGAGATTAAGATAGCTGCAATGCCGAATATGAGAGCAATTGTCGCACGGTCCACTTGTAAGTAAATCCCAGAAATCAAAGAGACAACTTTGCTTCTACTTGGTAATGTCACAGTCTTTGGCGTTCCGGACGCTGAAGCGGCGTTTCTCGTCCATTCCTTTTGACTTTTGTATTGCAGTTGGGTAAAATTTTGGACATCAAAGCCAAACGCAGTTTATGGAGAGAAGACAGATTTTGTCTTGTTAACCAACAATGCCGCGAAGAAACAAAGTCCTCAACATCGGTGACAGTGCACCGCTTTTCACCTTGCAATCCGCTCAACGAGAGGATGTTAGTCTCGCATCGTATCGCAATAGGCGGCACGTCATTTTAGCTTTTTTCCGAGGCACATGGTGACCCAATAGCCGCCGCCAGTTAGGCGATTTACAAACTCACTTGAATGAATATGTCAGATTTGGCGCCGCAGCCATCGCGGTCGCCGGGCAGTGGCCTCGAGAAGTTCGCCGTTATGCTCAGAGGCACGGTATCGCCTTTCCATTACTCATTGATAAGCACCGGACCGTCATCAAAAGCTACGGCGTTTATAATTGGCTAGGACTCGACGCTTATAATATTGCACGCCCCTCGACATTCATTGTTGATAAGGAGGGAATAATCCGATTCATTCATGTAGGCTCACACCAGTTTGACCTTCCTAAACATGCAAGTCTCATCGCTTGTGTAGAATCCTTGGAATGAATGAATATGTAACGGCGCCTGATGACTCTGCAATTATAGCGTATCGCGAGTCAGTTGGTTCAATATTCCCAACTGCCTATTATCCGCGATGACAATAAGCGCGTCGCCCTCATCCAGCCTGAGATTGCCAGAGGGATTGTATATGATATCGCCGGCTCGATTGCGGACAGCCACGACGACGAGACCTGTTTCATCCGGGATTCGGGCATCGTTGAGGGTAAGCCCCAAAAAAGGTGATTCGCTCTGGATTGTGGATTCGGCAAAGCGCGTCGTCACTTGGTGTTTGAGCATATCATCCAAAAAATCAACGACAATTGGACTTATGACTGTCGATACTAGACGCAATCCGCCAATCTGATCCGCGAGTACGACATCATCCGCACCCGCTTTCGTCAACTTTGCCCGTGAACTCTCCTCGACAGCCTTCGACGTTATTCTCAAGCTCCGATTTAGCTGTTTCGCCGATAAAACAACGAAAAGATTGTCTTGATCCGTCGAAAGAGAAGCAATCAACCCTTGCGCACGATCGATTCCAGCACGGATGAGCACTTCGTCTTCTGTTGCATCGCCTTGTACATAGTGGAAATGTCTTGTTTTCAGTAAATGTTCAATTTGCACTTGCTCTCTCTCAATTGCGACGAAGTCGGCGTTCAGGTGGATGAGTTCATCAAGCGCATGTACCCCAGTGTCGCCTATCCCGCAAACGATGTAATGGTTTGAAAGTTTGTCAATAGATTTTTCCATGCGTCTCTTCAAAAAAACTTCTTGTAGCTGTCCTTCAATAATGAATGTAGCTGTTATACTAATACCGTATCCAAGAACGCCAATCCCTCCAAGAATCAGCGCAACTGTGAAAATCTTTCCCTCATCCGACATATTGTAATCTGCATAACCGACTGTTGTCAATGTGATTACCGTCATGAAAATTGAGTGAAGCAGTGTCCAATCCTCCTCAATTATTTTATATCCCGTGACGCCAATGGCGAAAACGGCAATCATCGCAAATACTGCGATAACAATGTTGCGTTGATACTCCAATTTCCTCGCCTTTCAAGATCAAATGACCAAAAACTCCTGCCCGAACAAGTTTCAAGTTTCGGGACGTGAAAATTACATTCAACTGATGGCACACAACCGGTAGACCATCAGTTTGGCCCGCGGTTTAAGCAATATACCGCGCTTCACGTTCCCTCCATCTGCTGATACTGAATGGTTTCTAACCGCGATTTCAGCCGTTCGGTTTGGTAGCGCAACATTAGTAAAAACACGTAGAGAACAGTAAACGCCAGCCATGCAATCACCCAGGTTTTGAACATTGTCGGTGGAAGGTTCATTTTAGTTTCTATTCCTGGATGCAACTTGTCTTTCCAGAGCTCAACCGAGAAGTAGACAATCGGTACATTAAGATACGCAAGGATACCTAAAACCGCTGAATAGACTCTTTTTTTCTCTTCAGGCAACGCCGATCTCAGTATAAAATAACCGATATACATGAGCCAGAGGATAAGTGTGCTGGTTAATCGTGGTTCCCAATTCCACCACGTATTCCAAGCAAATTTTGCCCAGATGGGGCCTGTCGTCAAAACGACTGTACAGAAAACGATGCCAAGTTCCGCTGACGCAACAGCAAGCAAATCAAATTTGTCATTACGTTTTGTCAGGTAAAGAACACTGCACAAACAAGTTACACCAAATGCAAAGAAAACAGTTAACGCTGAAGCGACATGGAAGTAGAAAATTTTCTGGACTTCCAGCATCGTCTTTTCAATCTGGGCGTAACTGAATACAAAACAGAGGGCAGTAAACAGGCAAATTGCTGCAAGAATGCCTATGAGTTGTGTAAGCGTCATTTTCGTCAATTGCTCCAATTCGTAACTTAAATTTTTTTTGTCAGCACTGCGTATCGTTACCGTTAGGTTTTACACACCTAATGCCGGTAATTGTCAATCTTCAATAACGAACTCAAAGAGAAGATAAGAACTCGCCATAAACACGAGGCTATAGGCGGCTAATAGCGTAATCCAAAACATCCCTTTTAGCGTGCCGATTGTCAACAGAGAGACTGTGCACTTTGCTCCAGCCATAATGACGGGAAGAATCATCGGCAGTAATATTACTGAAAGTAGACTTTCGTTCCCATGTGTACTAGTACAAACGCCGGATATCACTACCCCCACCGCGCAGAAACCCAGTGCGCCGATTGCAAGCACGCCCATAAGCTGGAGCAGTATCTGAGGGAGCTTTTCTTGTAAATCCGGTGTCAAGGTATCGAACACATCCAAAAATTGCAGCCCAACTAGCAGGACTACCACTTCCAGCCCGGTTAGCAGAACCAAGTTGCTCAAAACCTTGGCTAGGTAGAAATTTCCCGGATCAATACCTGTTAGTCTTATCCCATGTAAGGCGCCGTCTGCACGTTCAATCTCGAAGGAACGGTTAAGTGTAATGATACCCGCAAACGCAAATGCTGACCACAGTGCACTCGCCGCGAGTTTTCCACGCTCGGAGGCAGCTTGGGGAAAGATGGATCCAAATGCAAAAATGAAAATAAGTACAACCAGTATGCTGAATACGAATATTAAGACGAGTGTATCCTTATTACGAAATTGAAGAGCGAGATCCTTGCGAATGAGCCAACCAACCTGATGGATTCCAGTCATATTGGGTATTGCGTAAAACGAGATTTCCTTATCTCAAATGATATCATTCACGCCAAAAAAAGGTAGGTAAGTATATCACGTGCATTTGAAAAAGGACAAGGAATATTGGCATTTCGACCATCCCAAAAATGTTTTCCGTTCTCGGCATAAAGCCGTCTTTTTACACATTGTCAAAACGATAAGATAGTAAAACATGGAAAATCGCAATTTTAAAGTCCTACACACAAAAGTACAAGCGTTTTGCACTTGAAGAATCGCGAAATTCTGAGGTAAGATACAACACTTACACGGTTTCCATTAACCGGAGTAAAATCCGTCCTGAAAATTGGCGGCGCTTTACGCTTACGAATACCCACCGTCTGAACTGCTAAGCTCATGAACGATGACAATTGGACGTATTAAGAATTGGCGTTTTAATGCAAATGGTAGCTCTTCAGTTTAATGGTTTACGCACTTCAAACACGAGTGTTTCATGAAGACATTATTGCTTTTACGTCATGCGAAATCAAGTTGGAAATACCCAGAATTACCGGATCACGACCGGCCGCTCAATAAACGCGGCAAGCGAGACGCACCGCGTATAGCCAAGATTATCCGCGATAATGGGTTGGTCCCTGACTTAATATTGAGTTCAACAGCCAAACGTGCCCGCAAAACGGCAGAAATCGTCGCCAAGACCTGCGGTTATGCAAAGAATGTTGATTTGACGCCGGCGCTTTACCACGCCGCCCCGAGAACCTATATCGGTACATTATCCAATCTAGCTGACGATTACCAACGCATTATGGTGGTAGGGCATAATCCCGGCCTAGAGGAGCTGCTAAAAATATTAGTGGGACGGAAGGAACTCTTCCCCACTGCTACTTTAGCGCTTGTTCTGTTGCCGCTTGCCAAATGGCGGGAACTCAATTATGAAACCACGGGTAAGTTAATCAACGTGTGGCGGCCAAGAGAAATAGCGCGGTAGAAATCGATAGCATCAGCGGGATACAAGCGAAGTTGACTTTCGACGCAACCGTTGCTATAATGGATTGCCGAGGTACAAGCCGCGGCACCGGATGAATGAGATGAAAACGGCTTTACCACTCATCGAAATGAATGGCGGCACCGAAAAACCGAAATTCATTGAACCCAAGATGGTCGTCATACCTGAAGGCGATTTTCTCATGGGCAGCGTAGGCGGCGCACCAAATGAAACCCCGATTCACCGTGTGTGGGTCAATGCGTTTGCAATTGCCAAATACCCCGTGACAAACCGCGAGTATAAACTCTTTATGGATATGACGGGTCATCCTCCGCCCCGGTTTTGGGGCAATCCCAAATTTCAGGAGGATTATCAGCCGATTGTCGGGCCAAGTTGGTACGATGCAGTTGCCTATTGTGAATGGTTGCGCGATTTGACATGTAAGGGGTATCGTCTGCCGACCGAAGGGGAGCGCGAAAAGGCTGCGCGCGGTGGATTGCAAGGATGTGAGTATCCGTGGGGAGATGAACTACCTCACGATCACCTAGGCGGACGGAATGCCCCGCATTTCCTCATTGGAACGGATGGCCCAAACGGTTACGGACTGTACAACACGTCAGAGGGTGTTCACGAATGGTGCGCCGACTGGTACGATGCCGTTTATTACAATATCTCGCCGACTCGAAATCCAAAAGGTCCGAAGTACGGGAACCGCCGTGTAGCGCGTGGAGGGTCGTGGCGGCACCGCATCCGTTTCGCCCGGTGTGCTGCACGCAGCAGTCTTGCGCCCGATAAACAGTTCAGTGATTTCGGATTTCGCTGTGCGTTGACAATTTATTGAAGAGGGGATTGTGGAATATAGCGCCAACACGGAAGAAACGGCCTCAAATCTTCTCCTCAAGGCTAGTGGGTTAAAAAAACATTACCCGGTTAAAATGGGCCTGCTACAGCGCACGCAGAAATTTGTGAGAGCGGTCGACGGCGTAGACCTAAATGTACAGCGAGGCGAAACGCTCGGACTTGTTGGTGAAAGCGGGTGCGGTAAAACCACTATCGGTCGGCTATTGGCGCGTTTAATCACTCCGACCGCCGGCAAAGCGGAGATGTTCATTCATTCCGATAAGCACCGAGCCGAACATGAACACTATCGCATCTTTGAACTCAATAAGACGGATTTACGCCGGTTCAGGCGCCATATTCAGTTGATTTTCCAAGACCCTTACGGTTCGCTTAACCCGCGCATGACCGCTGGTCGGATTCTTGGTGAACCGTTGAAAATTCACCGAATCGTACCGAAAGCGGCACGGGTAAATCGCATACGCGAGCTGCTTGAAATCGTCGGACTGCACCCAAACCATACGCATCGGTACCCGCATGAGTTCAGCGGCGGGCAGCGGCAGCGAATCGGCATTGCGCGGGCTTTAGCAGTAGAACCCGATTTGATCATTGCTGATGAACCAGTTTCGGCGTTGGATGTTTCTGTCCAGTCTCAAGTCATCAACCTGCTGCAAGAACTGCAGAATCGTTTTGATTTAAGCTACATCTTTATTTCACACGATCTCAGTGTTGTGCGGCATATTAGTCACCGCGTCGTGGTGATGTACCTGGGTCAGATTGTCGAAATTACGGACAAAGAAAGTCTATTCGAGAAACCTCAACATCCATACACACGCGCATTACTGTCGGCCATACCCGTCGTTGACGCGAAAACCTCCCGGACGCGCACGGTTCTGAGTGGCGATACGCCAAATCCTGCGGATGTGCCGTCGGGCTGTCGATTTCACCCTCGATGCCCAATGGTTCAAGCTGACTGTGCAACTCGAGAGCAACATCTCGTCCAAGTCGATCCAGGGCATCAAGTCGCGTGTCATGTCGTCACTGGATAGCCAAGACAATATTGCAGGCTTAGCTGGGAAAGAAGGGTTTTTGCCCCGGCAGAGCGGTATGAAAACATGAATGACAAATAAAAACCTTAGTAAGCGCGCCCTTCGCCGGTGTCCGCCCGACCTACAACATATAACAGATTTGAAGGAGGATTATTCACATGCAACCGATGTCTGTTGGCATTATGCTAGGTGTTGGCGACGACCCCAACACTAGCTTTGAAAAAGCAAAATCCATTGGCGTAGACAACGTCCAAATGGGCTGTCCTTCTGACCAATACTTCACCCTCGAAGCACAAGAAAAGTTAAAGCAGGCAATCTCTGCCTCGGGCATCACGATTACGACGGTATTTTGTGGCTTCGTAGGAGAGAGCTATGCCGATATTCCGACCGTCAAGCGAACCGTTGGCTATGTGCCCGCCGATTCCCGCCCGGAACGCATCGAAAAAACCAAACGCATCTCCGATTTCGCCAAAAATCTCGGCGTGGACCAAATTGCAGCCCATGCCGGTTTCATCTCTGAAAACCATACCGATCCGCTCTACCCGGTAATGGTGAAAACGATACGGGAGATTGCTGACTATGTGATTGATAATGGGCAAAACTTTGCGCTTGAAACCGGGCAAGAAACCGCACCGGCACTACTAAGTTTTTTGAAAGATGTCAATCGCAACAACGTTAAGGTCAACTTCGATCCGGCTAACATGATTCTTTATGGCTCCGGTGAACCGATTGAAGCCCTTGAACTCCTCAAGGACTTCATCGTGAGCGTACACTGCAAGGACGGAAAATGGCCCACTGAAGATTATCAATTGGGGGTCGAAACTCCGCTTGGCGATGGTGATGTTGGTATGGACAAGTTTGTCAATAAACTTAAGGAGATTGGCTACCATGGGCCATTGACTATCGAGCGAGAAATTTCTGGCGACGAGCAAATCCGAGATTTGATTAAAGCCAAGGAATTGCTCGAGAACTTAAGGGACGGGGAATAACCAACTAGCGGGAGCGCAGAGAGAGTAGAAAAATCGACACATCACGCATCGCGTCTCACTTATGAAGTCTCCACTGATCTTTATTGTTGGTCCCACCGCCGTCGGTAAAACGGAAATCTCGATTCGTCTAGCGCAACGCATCAATGCCGAAATCGTCTCTATGGATTCGCGGCAAATCTTTCGGCAAATGGACATCGGCACGGCGAAGCCGACTGTCGAGCAACAACAAGCCGCCCCGCATCATCTAATAGACTGCACGGACATCGAGCAGCCTTTCACCGTTGCGGATTATCAACGGCGGGCAGATGCAGCTATTGAAGACATCTGTAAACGAGAGAAACAGCCGCTGGTGGTCGGTGGCGCAGGTTTGTATTTCCGCGTTCTGATTGATGGACTCTTTGAAGGTCCCGGCGGAAATGAGGATATCCGTTCCAGACTCGTGCGCGAATCAGAGGATCAGGGTGCGGCGGCGCTGCACAATCGTCTTTGCGGCTGCGATCCTGAAGCCGCGCAACGCATCCACCCAAATAACCTGGTGAGGGTGATTCGTGCGTTGGAAATTTATGAATTGACGGGAAAACCGATTTCGTCATTTCAACAGCAGTGGACGTGCTCTGCCTTGCGTTACCCGTTCCGCGCTTTCGGACTTTGTTTACCCAGAGATTGTCTCTACCGCCGGGTTGAAACACGTGTGAATCAGATGATTGAAAGGGGATTGATTGAAGAGGTAAAAGGGCTGCTAGATGGCGGATGTCCGCGAAATTGCGTCGCCATGCAGGGCATCGGATATAAGGAAATTGTCGGTTATCTCGACGGACAGCAACCGCTTGACGAGGCGATTGCACAGTTAAAGACGAACACCCGCCGCTTAGCGAAACGGCAGTTGACATGGTTTCGCAACGATTCGCGCATTCTATGGGTTGAACTCACCCAATATGAATCAATACATCAAGTAGTCGACTACCTATTGTCGCAAACCGACGTACGTACCTCAAAGGGTTAAGTGCTAAAGTCGGCGATACCACGTTCCTAAATGCCATCTGTAAAATTTTGCATTCGTTAAATTTTTAGGTGAAAGTTGGGTAAGCACAAATGAAAATGCACAACCCTTCCTTTCCAATGGGGGTTAGGAGCGGTTTGTAGGCAGAGCTAATTCCCGTATTTGATTGATATAAGGGCAAAGAGTCGTTACTAGTTGCAGTGACTCTATGAGTTGCAAAGGAGTAAGAGAGACGCTTATGGGGGAAAACTCAGAAACGTACACAACAGTCTCGGCTGAATACCTGCGGAAGCTAGGTGCGGCGGTGTTGGAAAAGGCGGGTGTGCCGGTAGATGACGCCAATGTTACGATCGACAGTCTCGTAGAAACCGATCTTCGCGGTGTACACTCCCACGGAATGATTCGCCTGCCTGGCTACGTCGGAAGACTCAGAAAAGGGGGAATCAACCCCAATCCGAATGTGCAGGTGGCGACTGAATCGGAAGGGACAGCCGTGATAGACGGGGACAATGGATTCGGACAAGTCGTGAGCAATCTCGCTATGGGGATTGCGATTGAAAAGTCTAAGGCTGTCGGCGTCGGTATTGCCGGTGTGCATAACAGCGGTCACTTCGGTGCTTGTGCCCATTGGGCACAGATGGCGCTGCCCCACGACATGATCGGAATCGCTACCACAAACGGCGGACCGATTATGGCGCCCTGGGGCGGTGTGACGCCGACAATGGGCAACGACCCGCTTGGCGTGGCTATCCCGGCGGGCGAAGAATTGCCCATTGTGCTGGACATGGCGACCAGCGTCGTCGCAGGCGGAAAGCTCGATTTAGCCATCCGCAAAGGGGAAAAAATCCCAAAAGGATGGGCGCTTAACACGCAAGGCGAACCGACGGAAGATCCAGCGGAAGCCAGAGCCGGCCTCGTTCTCCCCATCGGCGAATACAAGGGCTACGCGCTCACAATCGTCTTTGAGGTCCTCGCTGCTGTGCTCATGGGTGCAAATTTTGCCCGCCAAGTTGTCCGCCACGAAAGCGCCAAACTCGTCAGGAATGTCGGCCACTTTTTCCAAGCCATCAACATCGCTGCATTCATGCCCGTCGCCGAATTCAAAGCAAGGGTTGACAACCTAATTCAACAGATGAAGTCGTCAAAACTCGCTCCCGGTTACGATCGCATCTACTTGCCGGGCGAGCCGGAACACGAAAAACGCGCACGGTACCTTAAAGAGGGTATTCCGATGCTCTCGTCAGTCATCGCAGATTTGATTGCCCTCGCTGCAGAGTTAGGCATTGTGGCGCCTGAACCCGCGTGAATTGCAAAAACCCCAGGTGTGTTGGAATTTATTTCAGAGATACTGCCGCAAAATCGGCGGAGCAACATGGACAAAGAAACTGACATTGCGACCCGAAATTCAGCCGACCATCAAATCCAATTTACCTCCGGCAGGACAATTTACGTTGAAGCTTTGCTAGGCGATCGATGGGTTGGACGGTATTGGAACGCCAATGGCCGCTCCAATTGGGCGTACGAACTCTGGGAGCAGAATGCCTTCCATCTGGAGATTGATAGTGCCATGCTTGCCGCCGGCTGGCGGTGGATTTCGTGGGGCGAAGTCGCGGTGAACAACCGCGGAGCTCGACATTTTGTGGTTGAAATTTCCAACGCGGCCCGCCCTGTCAGCGTCCGAATGCATACTGTACTCGACGGGACACCGGTGCTGACACGTTGGCTCGAAATAACAAACAACGGTGACGTACCCATGGCGTTGACGAAGGTCTTTCCCTGGTCAAGCCTTTTAAAAGCGCACGCAGGGCATAGGCATTTTCCGCCCGATGGACTTGAGGGCGCATTCAACTTGGGTTTCTTCAGCGAGAGTGATTGGGGTTACGAAGGATGGTTCAATTGGAAGCCGCTTTCAACTGGATCCACAATCGTTGAATGCGGCAAAGGGCAAGGGTTCGATGACCCATTCTTTATCGTAAACAATCGAGCAAAGGGAGAATTCTTAATCGGTCATCTAGCTTGGCCAGCGAATTGGCGCATGGAATTCGACTGCCATGAAGGTGTCAATGCTGACTATGAACGGCGGTGGGGGCCCTTACGGTCTTCCGCACAGGATCTTCTGAAATTTAAGCTGGGGCCCTCGGCAGATGCGCCGCAGCGCATTATTGCGCCAAGGGAGACAATCGAAACGCCCGCTGTTCACCTCGGACTCGTCTCAGGAGATCTCGACGTGGCTGTTCAGGCGATGCACGACCATCTGCGGCGCTTTGTACTCCCGTCCGTCGGTTCCGATTCGACCTGCCGGATTCAGTTCTTGGTCCCCGGCGACCAAGGTTACCTTGAACGCGGGGGTTATGCCTTCGACGAAAACACTGCTGCCGAGGAAAATGACCCGAATCAACGAATCTTCGATGAGGCGGCCGTACGCGAATGTATTGACATTGCCGAGTCAATCGGGGCGGAACTGTTCACACTTGACGCAGGATGGTGGGACGAACAAGGGGATTGGTTCCCATCTCCAAGCCGGTTTCCCCGTGGTTTGGAGCCCCTTGTTAAATATGCCCATCAGAAGGGGCTTCGATTTGGAATGTACGGCGAGATTGAACGGGCGTACGGAAAAGGGTGTAGAATCGTTAAGGAACACCCGGACTGGATTGGACCCAGTGGCATTTTGAACCTGACACGGCCCGAGGTAGCCGAATACGTTGAGTCCGAACTCGTCCGGCTAATCGAAGGTTACGAATTGGACCTATTCAGACTCGACTACAATCCCCTTTTCACGTACGAAGGTCCTACAACACACCGAGACGGCTTTGTCGAAAACAACTATTGGCGGTATTATAGTGCATTCTACACCATATTTGACCGAATCCGCAAAAGATATCCCAATCTAATCCTGCAACAGTGCGCTGTCGGCGGAGCTCGTAACGATCTCGGCGTCGTCAGCCGGTTTCATGAGGCCTACCTCACCGATGTGCTATGGCTGCCACACGTTCTTCAAAACTACAGCGGATTGACAATGGGGCTGCCGCCTGAAATCATCGTTACGGCGTTCGGCGCCTGCCGAGAGGGAATCGGGTATCCTGAGAATTTCGATACCTTGCTGCGTTGTATCTTTACGCTCGGCACACCCTTGATTTTTGCCGGGATGGTCGGGCCAAGTCGAGAGGGATTGACCCGCGAACGCCGCAGCGATTTCCTACGGTACGCGAAGCTCTATCGGGAATTTATTCGTCCGGTGTTGCCCATGTGCAAAATGTACCATCACGCGCCCGTTTCCGCTCGCGGCGGCGTGACTTCAAGCGGTTGGTTTGCCGTGGAGTATGCGTCCACAGACCGTTCAAAAGCTTGGGCGACAATTGCCAAGATTGGTAAGTGCGAATCCGACACATACCTTTTTATACCCAAAGGATTGCATCGGGGAAAGACCTACGCAATCACGATCGATAGCACTGGCGAATCAGCTACAGCCGACGGATTGCGTCTAGTTCAGGAAGGTATACCGATTCGGCTGGAATCCCTCGCCGCCTCCGAGCTACTGATGTTTGTTGAACAGTAATACCCCGAAAATCCTTACCCATACAAGCGGGAACCACTTCATTCTCCCCCTCGTAGGAGGGGAGTTAAATTTGAAACAATCCGATTCTTCCCCCTCTCTAGGGGACTTAGCACGTAAACATTCCATTTCTTCCCCAATCATATGGGACTTTGTAGGTAAACACTCCATTTCTTCGCCAATCATAGGGGAGTTAGAACGTAAACAATTCAATTCTTCCCCTTACAAAGGGGCATTCACTTCATTTCCTCCCCCTTACTAAGGGGGAGCGAGAGGGGGTAATCAACAAACAATGAAAAACCAAACAACAAACAATCTGCCCCAACCCACGACCAATCTGCGCATCGCAAAGACACATCTGGACGAATTCGGTTATTGCCTCGTAGCTGATGCGCTCAGTGCTGATGCGGTGGCGCGTTTACGAACCCGACTAGAAGAGCAGGCAACTGCCGAGAAACAGCGCGGGCTTGCCTTCGAGGACGGAGGTGCAACGCAGAACTGGGGGGACTTTCGAAAACCGGACGGCAGTCTCAGGCCTGAAGCCTTTACCGAGGAACATGGAGGGCGTAACCAACGCATCTGGATGCTAATCAACAAAGGGGTGGTCTTCCACCATCTGTTATTCCATGAGCGTATCCGCGAATTGATTTCTTACCGGCTCGGCGACGAATTCCTGTTATCCAGCCATACCGCGAATATTGCCAAACCGGGCGGCGTCGCCATGGATTTGCACACCGATCAGTGGTGGATGCCGGCGCCAACACGTCGAGACCGGTCTCCGTTGCCGCCGGGTTCAATTAACCGTCGCCGCTTCGACGTGGATAAAGCAGGGCCTCCCCTGATGATCGCCCCATCCGTCGTCGTGAACGTCCTGTGGATGTTGAGCGGTTTCACTGCCGAAAACGGTGGAACGCGGGTGGTGCCGCGGAGCCATCTTATCGGGCGGCAACCGGACGCTGATCGGGACACGGACGTTGAAACCGTAGCCGCTGAAGGACGTGCCGGAACCGCTTTGGTGTTGGATGGACGTACGTGGCACGGTACCGGCGCTAATGTGACCGATGCCCCGAGGTGGGCAGTAATTTCGACGTTCTGCGGTCCGCAGTTCCGTCCACAGGAGAATTTTACCGTCGGTACATCATCTGAGGTGCTGAAACAGGCGTCCCCGGAACTATTATCACTCCTGGGTTTTAAAGTATGGAATGCCTACGGCCGCATCGAAAGCCCCGCGGTCGAATTCATTTCACCAAGCGATACCTCACTCGGCGAAATGCAGCCCGATCCATAATGCGGTGCCGCACCTACATCATTTCGTTGGAAAGACTTACCATCTACTCCTCCGTCATTAACGACGGCGGGAGACGCTTCAAAACTGCCAGGCAACCATAACATCTCCCATTGATGGACACATTGAAACGGCTGCAAAACGTAATCACCGAATCCGCATCGTTGCCAGAACCATCGCTTTCCGTTGAATTTGCGTACGTGCACGGGTAAGCCCAATGTGAACTTCTCTTCAGCCGATACGCCGTTGTTTACCGCCTTGAAAACGACGCTAATCATTTGGTATACTTGCGGTGCGAAGCGAATCGGTGAGATAGCACGTGCGGCGTGGATTCGATAATTTGCTCTACTCATTTGGAACGGACTGGCCGATGTTTCCGGCACTGTAAAAACCTGTCACCGAACTAGGTTAGAAAACTTTAAGCAAAAACCCGCCAATAGATCGCTATCGCTAGATTTAATTATGATTACGAGAGTTCAAAGTAGATGATGTCCCCCAAAGAAACCGTGCAGTTTCAGAATGAGCTTACGGACTGGTTCGATGCACATCACCGTAAATTACCTTGGCGTGATACTCAAAACCCGTACGGTATCTGGGTCTCTGAGGTAATGCTTCAACAAACTCAGGTCACAAAGGTGCTGCATTATTACCAGGATTTTTTGGACAAATTTCCCGATGTTCAGTGTTTGGCTGAGGCAAACCTACAAGACGTGTTGAAAGCTTGGGAAGGCCTAGGCTACTACGCCAGAGCTCGAAATCTGCACAAAGCCGCCAAAGTAATAGTCTCGGATTTTGGCGGCAAAATACCGGCGGATTACGCAATTTTCCGGAATTTGCCGGGTGTCGGGGACTATATTGCCGCGGCTGTACAGAGTATCGCGTTTCATGCGCCTTACGCAGTAGTGGATGGCAACGTAAAACGAGTCGTGGCGCGGTTGTTTCTCATTAATTCGCCTATCAACGCATCGTCCTCTAGTAAGACGTTTCAAAACATGGCTGACATGTTGTTGGATCGAGATTCGCCGGGCGCATTTAATCAAGCGATGATGGAATTAGGTGCAACGGTTTGCCGCCCAAAATCTCCGCTTTGCGTCGTCTGTCCCGTAAAATCCGTATGTTGTGCTTTTCAATTTGCGCGGCAGCAAGAATTTCCAATCCGACTCAAACCCAAACCGCTTCCGGAATATCGCCTTGCAGTAGGTGTTGTCCGCAGAAATAACCACGTTCTAATTACTCAGCGAAAATTTGATGGATTACTTGGCGGTTTGTGGGAATTTCCCGGTGATGAAATCAGAGAGCAGGAGACGCCTCAAGAGGCTTGTATCCGGCAGGTTAAAGAACATGTCAATCTCACCGTTGAGGTAACCGAATTCCTCACGCGAGTCAAGCACGCTTTCACGCACTTCAAGATTGTCGCAGATGTCTTTTGCTGCCGTTACCAATCCGGCGAAGTCGCCTTAAACGGGCCGATCGATCATCGCTGGATTACGGTTGACGAAATCGATCAATTCCCTTTTCCACGCGCCCATCATCAAATCATTCCTCGTGTTAAGGGAAATTCGGCTTAAACGCTGCCGGAGATGATTACCCGGTAAGTTGATATAAAACCGCCGCCTGCAAATAGTAGTTGAGTTGGTGCTCTGTGTTTATGCCATTTCAGGTTTTGCCGGTAATAAGTGTTTTTGCGGCCGGGTACAGCGTTGCAATGATGCAACTTCCAGCACGAGTTTGGGTATAATACAGTAATTACCAAATGACGCTGTGCGAGGAGCACACAATGAAATATAGATTCTTGAAACCCACCCTACTGCTGATTTCCTTCTCGTTAATCGGTTTCAATCTCGCCTGCAAGCAGGCGCGAGAAAGTGCAACCGTATCGGGAAAAAACGCGGAATTACAAGAACAGAAAGAGGTAAATATGTCGGAGAAAGTCGAAAAAACAGAGGAAGAGTGGCGGCAGTTACTGACGCCCGAGCAATTTCACGTAACTCGGAGAAAGGGAACCGAACGGGCTTTCACTGGTGAATATCACGACTTTAAGGGAAAAGGCGTGTACAAGTGCATCTGTTGTGGAACCGAGCTCTTCAGTTCTGAAACGAAGTATGACTCTGGAACGGGATGGCCCAGCTTCTGGCAGCCGATTTCGGCGTATAAGATTAGTACCGAAACCGATAAGAGTTTCTTTATGACCCGTACTGAAGTATTGTGCAGTCAATGTGATGCACATCTCGGTCACGTTTTTGAAGATGGGCCGCCGCCGACCGGGCTTCGTTATTGCATCAATTCTGTCGCGCTCAATTTCGCTGAGAAGCGAGAGTAGAAATGGATAATGCTAATCCCAACGCTCAACCCAATAAAGCTAATCGGCCGTTTCTTCGGTTCAGCTAAACGGTTCTTGCTTGGATTGCGGTGCTCCCTCACTTTGTGTACTCCAGTTACAAAGAACAAAATTGGGTTGACAACGACAAAAACCTTCAGTAGAATTAGTAAAATAAGTGTTCGCCGCAGTGCGGATACGAATTCCCATATTGACGATTCAGGAGTGTTAGCGAGGTAAATTATGGCAAATGAAAATGCTCTACAGAACGGTGATGGAGCGGTTGAAGCGCACAGTGGTGTCCTAATCAGTACAAACCAGGTGCAGTCTATCAATGTCCCAGGAAAATTCTCCAAAGAAAAAACTTCAGATGGGTGGCAAATCAGACTTCATGATGCTTGCAAGGTCGTAATTAATCTCACCACGAGCATGCGAAAAATTGAAATTAATTTAATCAAAGGCGATAGAATTGAAAAAGACGGGTCAGATATTCTCGTAATTAGAAACCATCCCGCTGATGTTTACAGATCACAGAGCCAGCCATCGCCGCTCGCCCGAAGCCGTGATGAGTTATTGCAACAGGGTGAAGCCGCGAAGGTGTAGAAGATTTAACTCTAGATTAGAGCGCGGCCAAAACTCGACCGCATGAGTAGTGTCGCAACCAAGAGTGATAAGGCGGTATTCCGCGAACGAGGGTGCGGATAACGTAGTGTCATGGTCTCCGAGTGCGGTACATCTACCGAAGTAGTTTTGATAGCGCACGTATTTTTTAGGCAGTGGAGCGGACTGGCGTGAGACTAGAAAATACAACTTCAACACTTGATAGAATCCACAATATAGTTTTCAGCTTGCGCGGGGCAATGGCTCCAGCCCAGATTATATTCAGCCCCGAAACATACCAAGAAATCATAAATCAGCAGGTTGTTCGACAAGCTATCAATGCTGAATCAGACGTCAGGCAAATGCTGGAGCGTCATTTTTCAACGCCAATCGCGATTCGGGAGGAGAATTCCGATGTAATTATTACGAAGGAACTCTATCCAAACCCTTGCCCGATTTGTGGGTGTCGAATTCCATTCCTGCGGGAACTCATTGAACGCCTCGAATCACAGCCTACCAGAAGGATTCGGTGTCCGAGAGGACATCGCTACGAGGGAGAGATTAAAACCTACTACCTTAACATTCGTCACGACCCCAATCCCCTAAAATCAAACGCCCACCCGACCTGCCCTCAATGTGGAAGTAAAAATTTACAAAAACTAAGCCAAACCGATTTTTTCTGCCTCGATTGTGAATGGGATAACCTCCTACAAATTTAGTCGTCAGGCGGGCAGATACGGTAGAGTGCTATTCTTGCCCATAATCGTATGATAAGTGTGTACCGCTTGTTTTTGATTGGGTAGTAAGAGAATCCATCCGCACCACGCTGATGATCCCGCTGGAAAGATGCCTTGTGTAATTTAAAATAACCCAGCAAAAGGAGAAAAGATGAAAAAAAATCCGCGTTGCGGCATTCAGTGAATTACAGGACCGCCAACCCGCTCACGCATTGGTCGGAAACGTAGACCTGGTGATTATTAAATACGACGATGATATTTCGGTGTTGTACGGGCGATGTCTTCACCGCGGTGCCCTGCTCGCAGACGGACATATTGATGGAAAAAACATAATATGCGGGCTGCACAATTGGGATTATCGCTACGATACGGGTATCAGTGAATATCACAATGAGGAGCAGTTGGAGAAATTCACGGCGTGGATTGAGGACGATGCTGTATTTGTGGATGAAGAGGAAATCATTGCTTGGGAGAAGAAGAATCCTGAACCCTACATACGTGACGAATATCAAGGAGCATACCAAGATATACACGGCACATCTGAAGAACCCTATGTGGGCTACATTCGCCATCTAGCCAGTTATGGGCTAAGCAAGGTCGGAAATCACGGCCGTATGGACGCGATGGGTGTGCCAAGGGACCAACTTCCTAGCTGGGACGATCTACAATTTGTCACCGCTCAATTACAAGAATTCCCGCAGCTAGATGATGTTCCGGTTGGAACGGAATTGACCATAGTTCGAAACGCCAAAAAACCGCTCTACCTTGACATTCCCGTTTTTGTTTCTGACATGAGTTTTGGCACTTTGTCCGCGGAAGCAAAAATTGCCTTAGCGCGAGGCGCCGAAATGTCTGGGACGGGAATTTGTTCTGGAGAAGGCGGAATGCTGCCGGAAGAGCAGGCCGAAAACAGCCGTTATTTTTACGAGTTGGCTTCCGCGCGCTTCGGATTCTCCTTCGACAAACTCAACCTAGTTCAAGCCTTTCACTTCAAAGGGGGGCAAGGCGCAAAATCCGGCACAGGCGGTAATCTCCCAGCGGAAAAAGTCAAAGGAAGAATTGCCGAGGTGCGGGGGATAATAGCAGGACAGCCGGCTGTGTCACCGGCTCGATTTGTCGACTGGAACAGTTTGGAGGACTTCAAAGCATTTGCAGGCGAGGTACGTAAACTGACCGGCGGAATTCCCATCGGATTTAAGTTATCCGCACAGCACATTGAGGAGGACATCAATTCCGCCCTTCAAATCCCGGTTGACTACATCATTCTTGACGGGCGCGGAGGAGGTACGGGCGCAGCACCACAAATTTTTAGGGACAACATTTCAGTACCAACTATGCCAGCCATTGCGCGTGCGCGAAAATACTTGGACGAAACTGGGAATAGCAATGTTACCTTGATTGCCACCGGTGGCTTGCGGAGTCCTGCTGATTTCGCAAAAGCGTTAGCCCTCGGCGCTGACGGTGTAGCAATTGCCAACTCCGCGATGCAGGCAATCGGATGTGTCGGAATGCGTGCGTGCCATACCAACAATTGCCCGGTAGGAATCGCAACGCAAAAGGAAAACCTCCGTGCTCGGCTGATTGTGGATCAGGCCGCGCGCCGGCTCAACCGCTTTCTCGGCGCCGCAACTGAATTGATGCAGGCACTTGCTCGCGCCTGTGGGCACACGCATTTGAATCAACTGTGTGCGGCCGATTTAACAACCTGGAAACGCGATGTTGCTTACTTGACCGGCGTTAAATACGCGGGAATTGTTCCGTTATAGGCTAACGTTAACCCCACCTTTTTTGACTTGCCGCGGCTAACCCGCTGCTGCCGGTGATCAAGGAATCTCTAGACGGATTTCCGTTAGAAGAACTATCCAAACCATAGCGAATTTTATCAATATTCCAGTCTCGGTTGGATTCATTTGCACTTTTCACCCATCTACCAGCGTCCCACCCTGGTGCAATGATCTCCGGCGCGTGATTATGGGTTGAACCTGCGCTATCCACTCGCCAAGTCTAATTAACTTTTTCTGGAAATCTTCTCTGGACAAAAAGCCGATTCGGTCCAAAAATCGCTTACAGTGCGAATAATGTTTTGAAGAATCGGACGCATGGTTGTCAGAGAGAATCGAATGCATTGCGCTCATCAAGGTCAGAATTGGCCAAATCGCCTCTCGATAGTAACCTTCGGCTAACATCTGCCGTATCCCGTGCTCCCAATATGCACGTTTGTCCAGAGAAATATGGAAGTGAGGTATATCGCTAAAGGTGTTGACGTATGTAATGCTGTCAAGCACATCAATCAAAAACGTCTCGACTTCCGTTTCACCGACACCCTCCGCACCTAGCGTTTCCAACCCTGCCGGGTACAGTTCAGGGGCATCTAGGCGAACACTCACATCTTTCAATTCAACCATTAATCTGCGGTGATTCGGAACTTCGTTCAACATCAGGGCTGGTGATTCGCCAGTCCAGAAAATTGCGCAGCGCACATCCCAAAGGGAAGCCTGTTCTCCTGACTCAAAGCTGCCGCGAATTCTGTCGTACAGCGACTTGGCGGCATCCAGCAGACGCTGGCTTCGCTCGATTTGGTATGAAGGGTGATCGTAAACTGAAAGAATATCCGCTCTAACTTGACCCAACCAGCCAGTCGGATCGTATACAATGATTCCCTTTGCGAGTTCTAATGCAAGAAATGAAGCATTTAATAGCGTATTCCAGTCGTCGAAACGCCGCTTGGGAAAGAATGTCCATTCGAGCGGGACACCATGTTTCATCTCAAAAAACCCGGCTTCTAGCCCGTCCGCTTCAATGACAACTCGCAGGTCGACATCAGCATAATCCGGTGGCGGCTTCTTTACGATTGAACCGCACGCAAATACACTAATTACGTCTCCACGTTCCCGTGCGAGTCGGGTAGACTCTTCCGCCGCTACTTCTAAACAGAATTCCCGGTCCATTGTCGATTATCCCCCAAGAAGGTAACATCAATGGCTGCACAGCATCTATTTCTACCAATACGGAAGAGACAGGTTATTACAAAATTGCGGTCAAGTTTTCTGCAAACTGACGGCACCGCCGCCATGCCGCCTCAACTCGAATTTCACAGAAAATTCGGCGTAGTTTAGGTTTCTGGCGCACTTCCTTCCTACGCTTCATTCTCTTCTAAATATCTGTTCGCTGCTGCTAGTGCTTCTTTGGGAGTATTGATTTTTCCTTCAAACTGAAGCGCTTCAATATGCTTCAAAATGTGCCCGACTCTGATGCCCGGTTTCAACCCGAGTGTTCGAATGATGTCATGCCCGGTGATTAGTCGGCCGCGTTCAATCATCGGCGAGATTTCGTTGTAATAAAGATCTGCAATACTGCGCATTACTGCTTCTGTTTTGGTCGATTCGTCCGCCGGGCAAAGTCTGCCCTGTGTTGCGCGTTGATGCGCAGAAGATAGCAAAAGTACGCCTAACCATTCTTCATCTGCGTTCTTTAAAAAGTGAAGCATGGATTGGCGCGTTGGAGGCAATAAGCTGACAAGGTTCCGTATTTGAAGATGACTTCGAACGAGACAGTGTATGAGTCTTACCACTTTTTTGCCTAATCTCAAACGCTTCGCAATGCCGGCCGCAATCTCCGCGCTAGCCTTCTCGTGACCGTGAAATTGCACGTCATCTTCAGAGTTGATTGTTTTCATTGCCGGTTTGCCAGGATCGTATAGCATCAAACCCAGCTTAATTATCTGCCATCGCTTCACGCCGTTGACGATGTATTGGTCTAAATACGCTTGAACTTCGCGGCGGTATCGCTCCAGCGCATCGGGAATTGGTTGCGCCTCAAAATTCGCGATTGCCGCCAAGGAAAATTCCCAGACATTGATACAGTGGTAATCACCCTGTTGTACACGCCGCATGTCCTCAATTTCGGGAATCACCCGTGAAAGGAGGCGAACATCGTCCATTTGTCGTAGATGAATGGCAGAATTTTTGACATTCAAGATTTTAATGAACTCATCTCGGACGCGATCGATCGATACTGTTGATAGTTCTTCTTTATGCTGACGAATCAGATTGACCGTGGACTCCGGAATCTCAAATTCTAATTCTGCTGCTAGACGATATGCACGCAACATTCGGAGCGGATCGTCCTCCACAACTCGGGGGTTAGGCAAACGTAAGCGTTTTGCTTCAACATCTCCAAAACCTCCGCAGGGATCAATTAGTTTTAGCGTTGGCTGCTTCAATAGCGAAGAAAGGTCAATAGCAATGGCGTTAATCGTGAAGTCGCGCAGCTGCAAATCCGCCTCCAATGTTTCGGCGCGAAATTGCGTAAAGTCCAGTGTGAGCCTAGTCTTTCGTATAACAACGCGTGCTGTCGGCGGGTGGTCTTCTAATTTCACAAACGCGTCGCCGGTACGATCTGCGAACGCTTTAGCGAACGGAATCGCATCGCGGTCAACAGCAAAATCGAGATCAGTAATTTCGCGGTTGAGAAGTAAATCCCGAACAGATCCCCCCACAAGGTAGAGCCGAACCCCCCGGTCTTCGGAGAGTGAATTTAGCTCAGAAAGCAGATGAATATTTGGTATATGTTTTAGTAACGTTGGGCTTGGAAGAGATTGCATGCTTGATGGAGAAATTTTAGGCGTGCTCGTCGAATAGTCAAATTCGATTTGTAACAAAATCAATACGAGCGCTCACCGATTTGCGCTGTGGGATAGTAGGCTATTTCGTTTGCTGCGGTAATAGGACGAGGCGAAATGGTACCAGATTTTCCTCAATAGAGCGAATATGCGATCATTGAAAATAATCTGTCTCGGTGAAACGTTAAAACTGCTTTATTCGGCCCCAAGTGTAGGTGAGCTTGGCTTGTGGGGACACTGCAAGCTGCCATTCGCCAAAATTCAAGTCGGCATCTGGAATGTTATCGCCCGTAATCACCACTTCATCAAAGTGAACCTCGCAATTCTTGGCGAGTAGCACAGCCGCCCCTGCATCAAGAGATGTGCCAAATTCCGGGGGATTTTCATACTCGCATACCAACTCGTCGTTCAGAAACATCCGGTATAAATCCCCTTCGGCAACAGCTCGCACTCTATACAGGTGATTTTCTCTGAGGCTGCGGTTGTTTCTACCTTCAATCCGCAGATAAAATCCCTCCCAAAATCTTTGGCAAATTCCCAGTGTCCAGTGAACATGATCTTTTGCGATGATGATAAAATTTAAACCGTTGAGCACGTCTTCATTTGGCTTGTTATAGTGTATACCAAAACCGACCTCCGGCGACGACGGTGCACTTGGAAATGAGTCTTTGATCTCAAATTGGCACTTAAACTCGTAATTTCTCCATGTCCGATTTCCAATGCCAAAGACGCTTGCGAAACCCCTGGCTTTTCGAGATTTGGCAACTAACTTCCCGGTTTCGGCAGACCATTGAGTAGTTTCGTCGAATTGGGAATTGAATATCTTTCCTCCGAATTTCCGCCAACCGTCTGCATCCCCGTCGTCAAAATTGTCCCTCAATACGCCCGCCCATGCTGTTGTACCCAATAGAAGCATTATCAATCCGAATATTGACCTTTTCAAAATTCCCCTCCTTCTTTCGAGTAAAACCTCACACATGATTATCGGATAACGTTCCTTATGGTGGGTCGTCCGATGCAGAAGATTGCCAGACCGATGTGACTGTTATGGTCAATGTGGACCTGTGCCCGTATTCAATTAGTCTAAAACCCATTACCATCCGCGGTGAAGCCCCCAAATTCCCGCTGCGAATTCGCATTGCGGTTCAAAAAATCTTACTTCGTCTGAACAGCATTGCGCGCTCTACCTACAAGCAACGAGTGTGAAGCGCTTTAAATCTCGACACACATTTATCAGCGCTCTCGGTAGAATCCGTCAGGCGTCGTATTCATTTGGACCAAAAGACGGGCAAATTGTTTTTGCTAACCGAGTGATATTCGTCCTCTAGTCCGCACATCCAGTAAAACAGTTCAGCGGCATCGTTTATCGCTCGATGGTGTTCCCGGTGGAAATAATAGAGGGCTGGCCGTCCCTTGGCGTACCGAGGCTCAAAATCCGGCTCCCGAATCCAGTCGCGTTCGGGCGGAACCGTCCGCGTGTACCAATATTTCATTTGGTTTCGAATAGCGGTTGCTGTAGACGCTGTGCGGCGGTGCCAAATGCGGTAAATCGTTAGAAATATTGTACCGGCGCTGCCGGCTGTCGAGACAGCACCGCGTATCCTACCGTAATGCCTCATCCAACACTGCAAATTGAACAGAAAATGAGACTCTGGCAATAACTCCGTAGGACCAAGTTCAACCGGTGTGTCTTGAGGGTAATAAAACACCTGGAGACTATCAAGACCGGGAATATACGACGAACCTCCGTCCGTGTGCCAACCGCCTTCCATACCGGCAGGACACTGGATTCGAGTATTCCCTAATTGGGTCGGATACGTGAAGTTTTTGCCCAAAACAGAGCGAATCGCACCAGCCGCTTGGGGATTCAACGTCACATTCTCAATGTACCAATCCTCCTCTGATGGCACAGCTCCGTCATGTTCATCGCAATATTCACACACCCTCCGGTTGATTTCATCCGGGACAACCCCGTCCAGAATTAAAAATCCCTTCTTGCAGAACTCCAATACTTGTGAATCCGTCAATGTGGGATCACAATCATGGGTAAGCATGGTGGGGTACCTCCGTTAATCTAATGACTCTCATCAAAGTGAAAGTGATAATTGGAAAAAGGTTCGGCGGACTAAATCCAAGTTAACTTGTCCGCACTCTCCCGTTTCTAGCCTGCGCTGTATAGCATCAATCGCTCTTCTTAACCTTCAGTATAACATAAATGCAGCATGATTACCACATCAACCCTGACGTTTAGCGGAATCTGTTTTCCGCTGCGCATAGAGGAAAACAGATGAAATCAACCGTAAAATCGGGCATAATATATCACAAAAGCTAAATGATAAAAGAGGTGTCCATGGCGGTGATTACGATTATCGGACGCGGCCACTCCGGCACGCGCGCAATCTCACAGACATTGTATGCCAGCGGTGTGTACATGGGCAACACACTAAACCCTTCCGGCGACAAGGTTCCGCCTGATGCCATGTACGATGCCTGCAGAGTGATGGGAAGCCGCGTTAAGTGGAACGGGGGTTTATCATGGGACTTTGCACCGCTGCACACCATGGAGATTGACAGTGAATTCGAAGACCTGATACATGCCTATCTAGCTGACGTGCTTCGCAGTAAATCTGCGGATAAAGGTTGGAAAATACCCGAGACCACCTTGGTGTATCCGTGGATTGTACGCATGTTTCCTGACATCAAGTATATTCATTGGATTCGCGATCCAAGAGACTGTATTCTTAGAAGCCACATCACAGATGACCTGCAACGGTTTGGAGTTGACTGCCCCGCAGCGAATGACGTCCGCAGACGCAGAGCCATCTCTTGGCAGTACCAATATGAACTCGTGAAATCAACGCCTAAACCCAAAAACTATATTCTCATCAGATTTGAGGATTTCATTCTTAAGCACGACGAAACAATCCAGTGTCTTGAGGACTTTTTGGGCATTCCATTAGCCAAGATTATTGTCAGGGGAGAATCAGTCGGCCGCTGGAAAACGGATACGGGAGAGCACAATTTTGACTTCTTTAGCGAAGCGTTGGCAGCGCACCATTACGATTAAAGGAAGCCGGCCTCCGCTCAATGGTTCACTGATTCATCTTTCCTTGGACCGCTCACAATTCATAATCCGCAATACACCATGCAACTACCTAGTTTGCGCTTGACTGATCCGGTCTAGACAGATATAATATTTATTATTCTGCGCAACAGATATGAGGTTGGGTTTTCATCAAAACCTCCGTGAAAAAGCTGCATTCTTTCCCCTCAAAACCTCATCCCTTCGCTCACTCCGGTACATTTTTCAAAGGCAGGTGATATGTGAATCAATCCACGCCCACCAATAGCGGCACGACAAACAGCGTTGCCTTGCGGGCAGTGGTAATCGGACTCATCTTCGTTTTTGCAAACGCCTATTGGGTTGGAAGAAATGACCTCATAACAGGGCCAAAACACAATTACATGTCTCTGTTCAGCAATGCCGTTTTCACGTTTTTTTTGCTGACGCTTGTAAACCTCCTGCTGCGGAAATTGGCACGGCATTTTGCGTTATCGGACTCAGACCTCTTGGTCGTCTACATCATGGTTGTTATGATTACAACCGTTGCTGGGCACCAGACCATGAGCAAGTTGGTCGGAACACTTGTCCACCCATACTGGTTTGCCACGGCAGAAAATGACTGGCGTAACCTCTTCTGGCGGTATATTCCCGAATGGTTTACGACAACGGACGAAAAAGCGTTGATCGGCTTTTTTCGCGGCGAGACCACGGTGTTCACGCCGCATTTCCTCAGCGTCTGGTTGAAACCCATCGTGTATTGGTCAGCTTTCACCTTTGTCCTATTCTTCGTCCTCATCTGCATTAACACAATTATCCGAAGACAGTTTACTGAGCATGAACGGCTCACCTATCCGATTACTTGGATGCCGCTTGAGATGGGGCGCGATCCTGTCGCCTTCCTTAAAAACAGGTTGATGTGGATAGGTTTTGGAATAGCGGCAGCAATTAGTCTATTGAACGGGCTGAGCAATCTGTATCCCGCTCTACCTTCTGTCCCCGTTGGGTGGACGCGGTTCAACTTCAATGAGAAGCCGTGGAGTTACATGGTCTATACGCGCATCTCATTTCAGCCCTTCGTTATCGGCCTTTCGTTCTTCATGCCGCTCGACCTCGCCTTTTCTGCCTGGTTTTTTTACTTCCTTAAAAAGTTGACACAACTGCTCTTGGGCGCCACGATGGGTTGGCGGAATCTCTATCTTGATGAACAAGCGCAAGGCGCCTGGAACGCATTGGGGATTTTGGCGTTGTGGGTCGGACGTAGACACCTCAAACGCGTATTCACGCACGCCTTTACGGGAAAGGGGGGTATTGATGACTCAAAAGAACCCATGCCTTATCGGACAGCACTCTTCGGAATCGCCGGTGGATTCCTGTTTTTCATCTGGTTCGCCTTTAAGGCAGGTTTCTCGATCTGGGTGATGCTGCTGTTTCTGGTGCTGTACTTCTGCACGGCGATTGGCATCAGTAAAATCAGGGCTAGTCTCGGCGTGACTGTGCATGAATTGTTGTGGGTGGATCCCGGCAGAACCATGGTTACATCGTTGGGTACACGGACATTCGGCCCCCGTAACTTGACCATTCTCTCATTTCTATACTGGCTCAATCGAGACCAGGCTGCCCATCCAATGCCAAGTCAGCTTGAAGCGTTTCGGATTGGTGAACAGGTAAATATGAACTCTCGCCGGTTATTCTGGGCGGTGATTATCACTTTTGCCGTCGGAATTCCCGCGACCTTTCTGATATACTTCGACATTTTGTATCACCACGGAGCCGCGAATCCTGCAACGTCCTTCATCATGGGGGTCGGAAGGGAAGGTTTGGGACAACGCCTTCAAACGTGGTTGACTTTCCCAATGGCAGGAGACTACGTGACCATGGGTTTTATGGGGCTAGGCAGCGTTCTTACCGGCTTTTTCTTAATTATGAAGATGCGGTTCCTTTGGTGGCCCTTCCATCCGGTAGGTTATGTACTCGGCGTAAGCCCGGCAGAGATGGTCTACATCTGGGTTCCCGTCCTCACAAGTTGGTGGCTAAAATTCATCATCCTCCGATACGGCGGCTTGCGGGCGTATCGGAAAGCCATCCCGTTTTTTGCGGGATTGATACTTGGGGATTATTCGATGGGCGGCATCTGGAGTATCATTAGCGCCATTACCAAAATCACAACCTACAATATGGGGTGGCACCCTGTGTTAAACTGAAGTTTAACCGCGCGATGTTATTTCTTGACTGCATCGCGGTGTACTTAAGCGTGAATGCCCGCACGCAAAACAAGTGATTTAAGGAAAGCTAAGGTAGTATGAGTTCAGACAATGCAAAAGGCATTAAAAAAGGTTTAACAAACTACGGCGACCCTGAGTTTAGTGTGTACATTCGGAAGGCGTTTTTTAAGGCGATGGGGTACGGTGACGAGGAACTTGAACGGCCTATCGTCGGCATCATCAACACCTTCAGCGGGTTTAACAGTTGCCACCACAATTTCGGTGACCTAATCGAAGCGGTCAAAAGAGGGGTGCTGTCCCAAGGCGGGCTGCCAATCGAATTCCCGACTATTTCGCTCGGCGAAATGTTTACGGCGCCTACGACCATGATGTTTCGCAACCTGATGGCGATGGACACAGAAGAGATGATTCGCGCCCAGCCGATGGACGGCGTCGTCCTTTTGGGCGGTTGCGACAAGACTGTCCCCGCCCAGTTGATGGGTGCGGCAAGCGTGGATATTCCTGCAATCTGTTTAGTCGCAGGACCGATGATAACAGGCGATTATCGCGGTGAACGACTCGGCGCATGCACCGATTGCCGCCGATTTTGGAGAGAATACCGCGCAGGCAACATAGATAAAGGGGATATTGATGAAATTGAAGGTCGGTTGTGTGCCAGTACCGGTACCTGCATGGTAATGGGAACGGCTAGCACCATGGCAGCCATGGCAGAAGCGCTCGGTATCATGCTGCCCGGCGGCGCCGCAATTCCTGCAGTGATGGCGGAACGCCGTCGGCAAGCTGAGGCGACGGGGAGAACCATCGTCTCAATGATACGAAAACAGCTGCGTCCGTCAAAAATTTTGACCCGGAAATCATTTGAGAACGCGCTCAGAGTCCTCATGGCGATTGGCGGTTCGACAAACGCGGTCATCCACCTCACAGCAATTGCGAGGCGTTTGCACATTGAATTGCATCTCAACGATTTCAATCAAATCAGCGATGAAACGCCGGTATTGGTGAACGTCAGACCGAGCGGTGAATATTACATGGAAGATTTTTGGAAGGCGGGCGGCGCACCGGTAGTCATGAAAGCGCTCGAAGATTTTCTAAACACAGACGCGCTCACCGCCTTAGGGTCAACTGTCGGCGAGAACCTGTCGGGCGTTCCTCAACCCCCGGCATGGCAGAACGCGATCTCGGCAATTGACAATCCTCTGTTCGGAACAGGTTCGCTCGTCTGCCTATTCGGCAACCTTGCACCAAACGGCGCAGTCATCAAACGATCGGCCGCTTCTCCTAATTTACTAACACATCAAGGTCCCGCTGTTGTCTTTAAGTCGCTTGACGACCTGCACAACCGTATTGATTCCCCGGACTTAGAGGTCACGAAGGAGCACGTTATGGTGCTTCAGAATGCAGGTCCCATCGGGGGACCAGGCATGCCGGAAGCCGGTTACCTGCCCATTCCGAAGAAACTCCTACAAACAGGCGTCAAAGATATGGTTCGCATCTCTGACGCTCGCATGAGCGGCACGGCATTTGGCGCGGTGGTGCTGCACGTCTCTCCGGAAGCCGCCGTTGGAGGCGCATTGGCATTGGTGCAGGACGGCGACCTGATTGAACTCGATGTCCCCACTAAACGCCTAGAATTGCTGGTAAACGCCGAAGAATTGGCGAAACGCCGGGATAGTCTCACCCCCCCAACTCCCCATTTTGAGAGAGGTTATGGCAAACTCTTTATCGATCACGTCGAGCAAGCCCATCTCGGTTGCGATTTCGATTTTCTTTAGTGCTGCGTAGGAATGTAGTCCAGAATCAGACTGATTCGGTGAATCAGCAATATTCGATTTCTTAACCATCGTGGGACTTGAACTTGTACCGGTTAGTTTCAGGTTGCCAGTCTCTTATCATCGTTCTCTCTAGCTCCAACGTCTCCCGCTCTCCCGTAGTGGATACCGCCGAAAACTCGACGATATGGCGAAACATGCGAAGTTGCCGCCGTAAGTCTGGATTGTCTTCGTCCGAAAGGTGCTGCAGCAGTCGCCGGCGAACGCATGTTGTGGATTGGCCGACGTAAAGGCGTTCCGGCGCATCCTCGGTGCCGGTCGGCAGCCACAATGCGTATAACCCGCATCTATCCTTCGGCAGTTGCAACACCTCGGTCCGAGTAAATGGCTTCCGCTCGTTCTCTAACCGGTACTTCACGGAGAATGGGTTGGTATTACTGTAGGGTTTGCTGGACATGGGTTATAAAATAGGGTGCCTCAAGTACGGAACAGCGATTATTGTTTCCGCTAATATGTATAGTTTTTGCTGATTTTTATACATATAATATGTGATATGTATAAAACGTATACATATTGATGAGAGAAATCGAGTTTTTTTGAAAAACTCGGTTTCTTTGAGGCGGCACTAAGTTAGAAAATTGAGTTGTTCCCTATTTTCCATCGCACTCCGAATGTTTCCGCATTCCGTAACCAAGTTATTGAAGACAACCTCGTTCTCGGAATCGCCCGCAAGGTAGTAGGCACACGCCGTGTGCCTACTACGATACCTTGAGCATCTATCTACAATAGTCTCACATACATATAAAATTCATAATGGCACAATCGAAGGCCAAAATCTACCAGTTTTTCGTGATTGCCCCTATTCGTCCTGACAAAAATATCGTTATAAGCTAATCCCAAAATTGTGTTGACAAAGCCCATCTACATAGTTATAATGGGGATATTCGTAAGATAACAGAGGAGAGCAGACTTGCCAGCGTATAAGCGGTTCATCATTGCCGTTATTCTATGTACGATGTTACAGCCGTGGACCGTCGCTGAAGGCGCGGACATACACCCAAACGCCGGGACAAGAGCCATGCCGTTTCTGAAAATCGGCATTGGGGCGCGAGCTATCGGCATGGGGGAATCCCAAGTCGCTGACGCAAGCGACCTTTACGCGTCGTATTGGAATCCGGCGGGCCTCGCTCGCGTTAAACGTCCGCAGATAGGCTTGATGCACAATGAATGGTTTGAAGGCATTAACCACGAGTTCTTTGGCTTTGTTCAACCCATCGGTGATACGGGCGCGTTCGGCGGCAGTGCAATCTTCCTCGATTTTGGCGAACTGCAAGGGCGTGACGCGAGCGGCAACGAAACGAAAAAGTTCCGTCCCTACGATCTCGCGCTCGTTCTCTCCTATGCCCGCCAGTTCGCATCTGCGATTTCGGTCGGAGTCAATGGAAAATGGATTCGGGAGCAAATTGACGACACAAACGCCCAAGTCATCGCATTCGACGTGGGGGGATTATATACCGTTCCCAAGAGACCTCTCACCTTCGGGTTGAACATTCAACACCTCGGCGGCAAAGTGAAGTTTGTCGAGGAATCCTTTAATCTGCCGGTCAACATAAAGGCGGGTGCGGCTTATAAATTGCTCGACGATGCGTTCACCGTTGCCGCTGATGTGAATCGCCCCTCTGACAATGATATCACGCTCGGATTCGGAACTGCACTCACGGTATCTCAACTGCTTCATCTGCGCACCGGTTACAAACACACCGTCGGCGGAAACGACTTGGGAGTATCATCGGGAATTACCGCTGGCATTGGATTTAGTATTGCGGGATTCCAGCTTGATTACGCCTTTGTCTCATACGGAAACCTCGGACCGACCCATCGATTTTCGCTCATCTTAAATTTCTAAGGATGCGGCACACCCAGTTTTCAGATGTTACCCCCAACTGACACCAATCGTCTGAATTTTCTAATCAGATCCATCCGGCGCCGTCGCTGATTTTCACGCCAGAAATGCGCCAAGTGGCGAGTCACCGCGCTAACTGAAAGACAGACAGTGTATCCAACCATCATCGATCTCGGATCTATCCCGATTGGGCCGATTAACATTCCGCTGGCGATACATAGTTACGGGTTAATGTTGGCGGCAGCATTCCTGACTGTGATGTTCGTCACACAGCGGGAATTAGCGCGCAAGCAACTCGATCCGCAATTGGCGTCATCAGTTGTCTTTGCCAGCGCCGTCGGCGGTATCATCGGCGCAAAACTCTACGCGGCGTTTGAGGATGGCAGTGTCTCCGTCAATGAACTGTTATCGACAAGCGGTTTAGTCTGGTACGGCGGAATGATGGGCGGCGCTGCGGCCGCATTTTTCGTCCTGCATCGATCTACGAGTCCGACGCTTCCGGTGCTTGATGCATTCGCCCCTCTGTTTCTGCTTGGATACGGAATCGGGCGAATCGGTTGTTTTCTCGCCGGGGATGGCGATTACGGAGGACCCTCTGACCTGCCGTGGGCGATGGCGTTTCCGAACGGCACCGTGCCGACACATGAACTAGTTCATCCAACACCGCTTTATGAAACCGGAATGTCGATTATCGGATTCGGTCTGCTGTGGAGGCTCCGCAAACAGAAGGAACAGACTCCAGGCTGGTTGACAGGCGGTTATCTAATTTTGGCGGGGATTGAACGCTTCCTAGCCGAGTTTTGGCGAATCAACTCACCCGCTCTCCTCGGATTAACAACTGCCCAGTTTCTCAGTCTCGTGCTCGTTGGAATCGGGGGGTGGCTTGTCTACCGGGTTACGCATCGACGCGTCGCTGATGAAGCGGAGAATATCCCAACCCCTAACCCGCCGCGAAGAAAACGCACGAGGCGAAGATCATAAGAAAGCATTGCCGGCCTAATTTCGCACCTGCCCGTTACCGTAGATTATGTACTTGTAGCTCGTCAACCCTTCAAGCCCCATTGGTCCGCGGCAGTGCAGTTTCTGGGTGCTAATGCCGACCTCCGCACCGAGGCCAAACTCATAACCGTCCGTGAATGCAGTACTCGCGTTGACGTAGACGGCAGCCGAATCAACCTGCTTGAGGAATAGTTGCGCCGCGGCATAGTTTTCCGTGACAATCGAGTCCGAATGATGCGAACCGTAGGTTTCGATGTGTTGTACAGCGTCGTCAAAGTCTGACACGATTCGGATTGACAAGATTTTATCGAGGTATTCTGTACGCCAATCATCCTCGGTCGCAGGAACCACGTCGGGACTCACCCGCTGCGTCTTTTCACAGCCGCGAAGTTCCACGCCTTCGGCCGTAAACTTTTCGAACATTGGCGGGAGGAACTGCGGAGCGATTCGCTCGTGGACCAGCAGAGTTTCCATTGTGTTGCAGACAGCCACCTTGTATCCGACCTTTGCGTTGTAACAAATCTGCTCTGCCATGTCGGGATCAGCGGCTTCATCTACATAGACGTGGCAGACGCCGTCCGCATGTCCGAGGACGGGGATCTCCGAATCCCGCATGAGAGACCGCACTAACTCATAGCTTCCGCGCGGAACAATTAGATCGATGTGCTCCGGCAGCGCAATCATCTCTCGCACCGCCTGCCGATCCGTAATGTCTACAAACTGGACGACGTCTTTGATGCCTTCCCTTTCGGCAGTCTCGCTTAATATATTGGCAAGCGTCGTGTTTGAACGAATGGCTTCCGAGCCCCCGCGCAAAATTACGCCATTGCCGGATTTGACACACAAGGCTGACACCTCGACGGTGACGTCCGGACGCGACTCGTAAATTACCCCAACAACGCCGATCGGTACACGGACGGTCCCAATGCGCAGTCCATTGGGGCGTTCCCACATACGCGTCATTTCGCCGATCGGGTCTGGTAGCCCGGCAACCTGCCTCAAATTATCGGCCATTCTTGCAATCTTCTCTTTGTCCACAAGCAGCCGCTTCATCAGCGGCTCTGCGAGTCCAGTCTTTTGCCCCTCCTCCAAGTCAATCTGATTGGCTTCTAAGATTTTATCTTTGAACGCTAAAATGCTATCCGCCATTGCCAACAGTGCGCTATTGCGCACATCAACAGAAGTGTTTGACAGGTGGCGCATGGCATTTCTAGCCCATTCCGCTTTCGACTGGATCATTTCCTGAACCGTCTGACCCATGAAATTTTCTCCTTTCACGGTTCCTTTATCAAAACAGGTTATCTCGATGAATCACCTCGTCATAGTGGTGATAGCCTAGAATCTTTTTTATTTCACTGGTGTGTTTACCCATTATTTGGGAAACTTCTAACTTACTATAATTCGCAAGCCCTCTAGCAAATTCATTCCCGTTTTCATCGTAGCAGGAAAGGGTGTCGCCGTACTCAAAATCACCTTCTACGCGGCGCAAACCGGATGGAAGCAGACTCTTGTCGCGGTGGATTAGCGCGTCGCGGGCACCGTTATCGACGTACAGCGTTCCTCTGGGCAGGCGTGAATAAGCAATCCACCGTTTGCGGGCAGATATCCGCTGTTGCGGCAGAAACAGCGTGCCAATCTCCTCTCCCGCGAGAATACGACCGACCACCGAGGGCTGGTTTCCGTTCGCAAGCACCAGAATCTCCCCAGATCCTGTCACAATTTCTGCTGCGCGCAACTTCGTAATCATGCCGCCGGTGCCGTCACTGCTTCCCGCCCCGCCGGCAGAGCGCTGGAGTTTCTCCGTGATCGCTGGCACAACGCTGATAAACTCGGCGTTGGAATTTTTGCGGGGATCTTGCGTGTGAAAACCATCCTGATCCGATAGAATTATGAGCAACTCAGCCTCCGCGAGATTGGTCACTTGGGCTGACAGCGTGTCATTGTCGCCAAACTTAATCTCCTCCACAGCAACGGAGTCGTTTTCGTTTATAATTGGGATTGCGCCAAGTTGAAGCAGGGCACCCAGGGCGTCGCTTATGTGCGTGTAGCGCTCACGGTAACTAAAGTCGTCCTGAGTCAGCAACATCATCGCTGTGATTATGCCGTGCCGTTGAAACCGTTGTTCATAAGCGCGCATCAGGTGGTACTGTCCAACCGCTGCGGCCGCCTGTAAATTCGGAATCGTTTGCGGCCGCTGCCGGAAAAGCTTTCCCGTGCCCGCGGCGATTGCCCCCGACGACACGAGGATAATCTCTATCCCCTGCTGTTTCACCGATGCGAGATCGTCTACGAGGACATTAATGCGGCTCGGATTGAGAATGTAATTCTGGGAGATGACTCTGCTGCCAACTTTCACGACCACCCGTTTGACGCGGGACAACAATTGACGCCTTTCAATCAGCGTCGCCCCCGTCGGGGCTGTATGTAAATTCGAATTCATCTATTTTGACCGTATCTCCTGCTTGAGCGCCCGTTCTGTTAAGCGCGTTGATTACGCCCATCTTTTTGAGTTTCCGGTGAAGCAAAACAAGCGCCTGATCATTCTCCATATCTGTCATCAGTACGGCGCGGTGCGGCTCCTCGCCGCGAACAACGAAACCGTCTTCTACTTTCAAGAGTTCAAATCTCCCGTTTTGAATGGGAAAGCTAGGCAACGAAATCATATCGGATTCCACCGCGCCGCCGCTCTCCTGCCTTTCACGATTGCGTTCATGGATACGTTGGAGCCGTCCATACGCCGCACGAATTAACCCATCTACACCTTCTCCGGTAAGCGCTGAAATTGAAAAAATCCGTCGTTTACCAAAGTAATCCGTAATCTGTGGAAGAATGAGCTGTGCATTGGGCAAATCCGCTTTGTTGAGCGCGACTAACTGCGGCATTCGGACTAACCGCGGATTGTATAGTTCAAGCTCCTCGTTGAGTTGTTCATAGTCCTCAATTGGATCGCGACCGTCGACAGATGCACAATCGATGACGTGGATGAGTAGTTTCGTGCGTTCGATATGCCGTAAGAAGTCGTGCCCCAACCCCGCGCCCGCGTGCGCCCCTTCGATGAGTCCGGGGATATCTGCAACCACAAAGTTTTGCGCCGCTCCGATACGCACAACCCCCAAGTTCGGCGCAAGCGTCGTAAACGGATAATTTGCGATTTTTGGCGTTGCGTCGGATACCCTTCCAAGCAGCGTCGATTTACCGGCGTTGGGAAATCCTACCAATCCAACCTCTGCAATAACTTTGACTTCCAGTTCAACACGCCGCGCTTCGCCCGGCTCACCCTTTTCCGCGACGCGCGGCGTTTGAAAGATGCTGCTCTTGAATCGCGCATTTCCCTTGCCGCCGACTCCGCCTCGCGCAACGATGACCCGTTGGCCATGCCGTTTCAAATCGGCGAAATCATCGGTCATTTCAGGATCCCGGACGACCGTGCCGACTGGAACTTTTACAACGCGGTCATCCGCTTCCTTGCCGTGCCTGTGTTTTCCCCTGCCGTGTTGCCCATCGGGCGCCTTCTGGCGTGGTTGGTATCTGAGATCCAACAGTGTACTAAGTCCTTCTGCTGCTTCGAGAACCACACTTCCCCCACGCCCGCCGTCGCCGCCGTTCGGTCCCCCGCGCGGCACATACTTCTCCCTTCGGAAACTAATGCATCCGTTTCCGCCGTTTCCGCCCGCGACGTGAATCGTTGCTGTGTCTACGTTCATTGCTAAAACCTCTGAAGCGCCCCTCTGTAGGAGAGGCATCCCTGCCTCGACCATATTATTATTGAGTCTGGGCGGAGCCGGTCTCGTCACAGTAAAATGTAGGTTGGGTTGAGCGGATAATTCCGATGTATTACCTAAGGCAATACGACGATATGAATATCAGACGATGCGATGACAGATATTATGTAGCGTAACCCAACAATCAACTGAGCGAATAGCGAAGGCGATAGTCTTCAGCGACATCAAAACTATCGCGCTCCCTGTTCAGTCGGTTGATTGCTCAACCTAATTTACAAGAACTAAGATTGACTATCTCTCAATGAATCAAGCACATCGGCCCCTGTAAGAGAGGCATCCCTGCCTCGACCATTTCTTATTGAGACTGGTGGCGGCGGGACTCGCCACAGATTGCAAAATTTCAGTAATTACAGTCTATAAAAAAAGCGGACAAAAACTGCAAAACCACTGTTTTGGCAGTACGATGAATCTGTAAAACAGCTAGGAGTTACGCAGTTGAACGTCCAAAGGTTCGTAGTAGGGCAATATATTGCCCGTTTCTACATAAAACAACATGTCAGGTCAAGGAAGTGAACGACCTGCCGGACGCGCAATAAATTGCGCAACTACAAGCTGCACTGCGTAAGTCCTAACAACATCAAAATACACAAGATATCACAGATACACCCGAAAGTCAAGCCGTTGCCATCTTCTCAATCGGAAAAGCAGTGTAAGATAGGTAGACCTTTTGACGCATCACCATTTTGCTTGAAACTTGCCGCCTGCTTTGCTATGCTATCTCATCATCGGCACATGAACATAGCGGCTAGGCAGGAGGCGTCACATTATCGGCTCGGTAAACATCCTTGATCACGTCTCAGTAACTGTAAGCGATATGGATCGGTCACTCGCGTTCTACCGAGATCTACTCGGACTCGAAGAAGTCGAGCGGCACCGGCTCGAAGGCGAAACCATCTCCGAAATGGCTGGCAAACCGGATGTGGTTATGCAGGTCGTACGGTTGCAAGCACCCGAAACCCCTGGGGTTTTGCTTGACCTGCAGCAATACATCACTCCCCAAGGCGAAAAATCTGACGCGCAGTTGGGTGACGTTGCTCATTCGCATTTTTGTTTCGGTGTACCGGACTTATTCGGAACCTACACCTCGCTAAAAGCCAAAGGTGTCGAGTTCGTCTCGGAACCGGTTAATTTCGATCTCGAATGGGGTATCGTGCACGTGGTGTTCTTCAAGGATCCGGACGGATTTGTTCTCGAACTGATGGAGTATCCAATCAAAAGAAAAGCATCGACCGATCAGCCGTAGTGCGGAGATAACTCATGCCCAAGTACGATTTAGATGGACAAGTAGCGGTGGTAACGGGCGCCGGACGTGGGATTGGCCGCGCCATTGCACTGCGCTTCGCCAAAGAAAAGGTGCGTGTAACTGCCGCCGACATCAACTATGAAAACGCACAAGGTGTCGTCCAAGAAATCGAGGCGATGGGCGGTAAGGCAATGCCGCTCAAAGTGGATGTGACTTGCAAAGACGACACTGAACAGATGGTTAGCCGGACGGTTGAACGATTCGGGCGGTTAGACATCTTGGTCAATAACGCCGGAATCGGCGTCATCGCCCCGCTATTGGACACCGGCGAGGAAGCCTGGGATGCGCTCATGAACGTCAATGCTAAGGGCGTTCTCCTCTGCTCGCAAGCCGCGGCGCGGCACATGATTGAACAGGGCAGCGGCGGCCGCATCATCAACAACGCCTCCGGCGCCGGCAAAATTGCGACTGGCAAAGATATTCCGCTTGGCGCTTACGCCGCCAGCAAGCATGCCGTGGTTGCACTGACCAAGCAGATGGGGTTGGAATTGTCGTCGCACGGGATTCTTGTCAACTGCGTGTGCGCCGGCATTGTGGACACGCCGATGTGGGATCTGATCGACCGTGAGGTGGCGGCGTTGCAAGGTGCGCCGCTAGGGTCGGTAAAGGCAAGCGCCGTCGATCGGATACCGCTTGGTCGCATCGAAAAGCCGGAGGATGTCGCCAACATGGTCGCCTTCCTCGCCTCCGCCGATGCCAGCTACATTACCGCGCAAGCGCTAAACGTTTGCGGCGGCATGCTCCCCTATTAAACCCATTCCCCGCCGCGGAACGATTTCGGGCTGATGTTATTCCTCCAAATCAATCTCTAATTGCACAAACGCCTCTCTGATTTTATCCTCGTACTCTTGATTCGAAATCTGCCCTCCTGTAGCTGACAGTTCGATTTGAAGGTTGTCGAATTTCGCTTGCAGCAGGTTCATCACGCCCATAATTCCTGACACCTTTCCTTTTGGAATATTGAACTTCAGTTGCACATTGTTGCGTCCATCCGGCTTTGGTTCTGGGTTCGGTGGTTTAGGGACAGGGTCAGGTCTTGGCGGAACTGGATCAGGCGGTGGTTGTTCATCATCCGGTTTTGTTTCCTTCAGACGGATGCAGACCGTATCGCGGATAATCACTTCGTTTCCAGCAAAGGCAACGGAGCCGGGACGCTCTTTGAAATATAGGCAGTCAGGCTCCCCATCCTGCAACCCACCGAGACCGAACATGCCTTTTTCAACACCTTCACGGATGCCGGACTCCCACACCGATTTGCTGATGATTCTCAGGCTGCCGGGGGTTTTCGCGCCAGACTGAAACAACTGTTCAGTGGAAACATAATCATTCGTGCCGAGATAGCGTTCTCTGAGAAGCAGCGGGGCAATCTGTTCCAAAATTTCCCCGTCAGACCGCAGTTTCTCATAAACAACTTCATCAAGTTTCTTTGTCGCGCCGTAAGTTGGCACACCCAAATCCGTCTCCTTCAAGCCCTCTTTTGTCGGGATGAATAGGGTCCGGTAGTAGCGGCGCAGCATATCGTCCAAGCTGTTTTCCGCGGTTCTCAAACCGTCGCGAATCTCCTTCCGTTGCTCGTCGGAGAGATTCAATGTAACGTCCGTCTTGTTTAGGGCGCGGTAGGCAATCGTCTTTTTCAGTTGATTGTAGAACCCGCTCCGCTCGTGCGCCAGTGTCGTCAGAAAGAAAAGCGTGTTTCGATTGACTCTCGGGCTATTTCCCTTCGTTTCTAGCATCGTGTTCATCAGGGAACGGTCAGGCTGCTTCAGAATTACCAGTTTCAAATCAGCGTTGTCTGTAACCTCGGATGCGTCTTTCGGCCAAATCGACGTATTGAACCGTCCAACTGATAAATTCCTTTTGACCAAAGACTCCTCAAACTCGTTGATTTCCGATTCCCTGATATTCTCCATGCGGGTCAGTAGAAGTCGGTTGAGGTTGGGCTGGTTGCTGAAATAGAATTTTTCACCCTCGTGTCGAAGGTAAAACAGCTTGTTTTGCAAATCGTTGGCGGCTTCGGTGACAACGCTAGACGGAATCCCCGTATTCACCGTATTGCGCTTGATTTCTCCGCGAGTCGCTCCCTGTTCAACGATGCCGCCCGAAAAGGAATACAGAAACACAGTCGTCGCGGCACGGCTACCAAGTTTGAGTCCCTTGTAGGCATCGCCAAGACCGAGATCGGCCTTTTTCGCCCCGACTCCTCCCCCGTTATGTCCGCGGATATGATGCTGTCGAACTCGGGCCCGATGTGCTTAATCAACTCCCGTCGAATTTCCTGATCGCTCAAATCAAAGTCGCCGAGACTGATATATGGGATTGACCTCTCTTTAAGGGCACCGATGACGAGCGACAACAGCCGCAACACCCCCCGTGTGCGCTGGAAATTCGGGTAACTGCCCCACCGCTGATAGAGGACATCAATGGCTTCCGGTTGAAACGGATAGGCGGCTTCAAACCGTTTTCGGTATTCTGACGGTTCAGTGCCGGCGGGCAAAATGGATTCCTTGTCGGCGTAGTTCATAAAATCCTGAATCGCTTCAGCCGCGCCCTTCATATCAATCTGCGAGAAAAGCCGCCGCCGAATGACATCTGTAATCTCATGCTCTTGCACCGGCGTGTAAATCTTTTCCACCCGCCCTACAACATGTTGGAGCTGTTCGAATAGCTTTTCGGCTCCCTCGCCGAAGTGTTCCATCCCGCTTGACGGTAGCGTGATAACCAGTGCTATCTTCTCTAACGTACGAGCGGCTTCGGTAAACTCCTGCATAAAGGCAAGTGTCTGAGCGGACAGCGTACTGTCTTCGACGCGGACGCTATCGGCTTTGGTCATATATTCCAGCAACTCGTCCATCAAGATGAGCGCCGGTTGATTCGCCTCAAGCAGCTCGTAAATCGCATCTCTACCCGGAGCCGTAAACCCGTCAAACCGTGCTACGCTTCCCGCCAATTGGGACTCTAGCGCTCCCCAAAGTGTGTCTCGGCCGCTCATCGGTGTTCCGACAATCACGGCACGGGAGACATTCCAATCACTTGCTCTGTGATACATCGCAATCAGGGCGTGGGTCTTGCCGCCGCCGAAGGGGGTCTGAAGTTGAATCACCGGATCGCCGCCGCGTCCATCTAACCGACCTTCCACAACCGAAAGCAGGTGCTTGAGCCCATCCGTCTGATACGTTTTCTCGAAAAACTGCACGGCATCCTTGTATTCGTCCGGTCCGCGATTCTTGAACACCTCCCACAAATCCGCCGCGAAAACGTCCTGCGTGAGTCTTCCTTCTAGAATATCGCTGTGGGGTACGGCAATTGTGTGGAATGGAGTCATTTACATTTCTCCCTGATGATCTGTTCAATCTCCATCTTCAACTTAGGAATATTAGATTGCAGGACGAAACCTCGGAGGTAGCATTTATATTCTAGCGACATACTCGACCTCCTTTTCGATTCGCGACCTTAAGCGCGGTTTGACAGAGTCGGCGGTGACAAGGTCAATTTTTTTCTGAAAAAGATCTTCGAGGAAAATGCGCAACCCCATGTACCGATCGAATGACAGTTCCTCAAACTCTACAAGTAGGTCAATGTCGCTGTCTGCGTGGGCAGCATCCTTGACATAAGAACCGAAGAGCCCGAGCCATATCACACCGTGTTCTTTCAGTGTATCCCGGTGGTCAAGAAGCATCTGTTTAATTTCGAGCTTAGTGAGAACCGGGGGCTTCATTATGTCCTTTGCATGCGCGATTCGTAGTTACGAATTTCTTTGCGCGCTTACACGACGCGTCGCAAATTACACTACCGAACCTGTTGATTGTTTGGTTTGTAGTAGCGCAATTCATTGCGCGTTTTTGCAGTAAAAGAGTTGTGCTACTACGAACCTGCCGAATCCTGTTTGGTAGGCCTCTATTAAGTTTGTCTCAAATCTCAAAGTCTTACGACATGTGCGTTGACACAACGAGTCGCAAATCACACTACCGAATCTATTGATTGTTTGGTTTGTAGTAGCGCAATTCATTGCGCGTTTTAACGGGCAATAAATTGCCCTCGTTCGAACCTCACCAATCCCACCCTTTTCCATAATCTCGGACAGGATAAGAGTTCCAGAGATCGTGTATCCACTCAACGCCAAAGTGCTTTTGATACCAATGTAAACTTGAACAAGTCCAACCTAACGGTTTTTGTACGTAATTATGTTTTGTTGGATTGTAATGAATATAGTTAATCGTCGTGTAATAGTGCCGTACACTTCGAATCTGCCGATCACTGAAAAGATGCCAAACTTTGCGTCCAGACTCGCTTTCACGATGATTCAAGCCTCGCGCCGTGCGGGCATGAACTCGACGCAAGGGCTGACTGATAACTGAAAATGGCTGACATTGAACCAATAGATGATAATGATTTGGTAATACGACCCAGCTAGCAATAGATATTCCGACGACTTGTAGTTCTGTCAGTAACTCGTCCAGGAGCCACGCCCGATCTTCCTCTGTTTGGAAATGTCGTTTGTGTTCGTAAGTAGCAGCAGTAATCAGAAACCAGCCTTTGGCGCGATGAAAGTGAGGTGGTTCATGTAGTGGAAAGTTTCTCGACTGCCGCTGACGCAGGGTTTCAGTTTTGTGCTCGGGTGTTAGCGTACGATATCGGTACATATTCTTAAGCCTAAGTGCTCGTTCGTAGTAACACAATTCATTGTAGGTTTGTGATAAGAACGAATGATAAATACCCCTACTAAAAACTCAACCCTGCAATTGATTGGAGGTTCGTAGTAGCGCAATTCATTGCGCGTGCGGACGGGCAATAAATTGCCCTACTACAAACCTAAAATAGCCTACCCTGCCTCATCTCTTCTCTAACCCTCTCCCGTCCAGCGAGGAACCCGTCCAACAGCTTCTTCTCTTTGCTTTCAATAGACAATGTTTCCGAAATCGCCTGCGCCACGCGATAAAACGCCTCGCTCTCTCCGTAGCCGCTTTCTGCGAGCGCGACAATCAGTTCATCTCGCTGCCCCTTTTCCCAGAGTAACAGGGCACGGTGCAAAAGGTCAATTAGTTCCCCAGTGTGCTTGAGGTCGTCCATCTTCCGGTTTTGTGGACCATGGACGCGAACATATGCCTTTTCCTTGACGACAAAACTCTTTCTACTCCACTCGCGGGCGAGGTCGACGCCGCAAGACTGCGCCAACTTCCGTGCATCGTCAAACTGGACACGTGCCTCTTTATATTCCCACCGCCAGAGAACGTAAAAGCGGGTAAGATCGGAGATTTCGCCCGCGAATCCATTTTGTAGAATTTGCCGCACTGCGTAATCGGTGGCAATCTCCCGTACATCGTCGAGCAGACGATCGGCGCGGGCAACACGTCCCTCATAGTCCATCACCTTATCGTATTTGCCAAAAACCTCAATGGCGGAGCCGATGGCGGCTATGAAAAAGTCGGCACCGCTTAAGCCCTCCTCCCAGAGTCGCTGGAGTTTAGCATTGAGGTGCGTTGTCAACTCCGCTTTGACTTCATTGTAGAAGCCGGTAGGTTCACGTTCAATCTTCCGGGCGACGATATAAATGGAGGATGCAAGAGAGGCGGTCTCCATGGCGTTTATTCTTCCTGTCATCTCTGTATTTATTGGCCAAGCACCCGTCACGATTAATCCAGAATCAAGCAATGAATTTATCAGAGTTTCCCAGCCCTCGGTTGATTTGTGGGCATATACAATGGTTGCCACACCGTCGTGTTTTAAAACACGGTAGATTTCCTGAAAGGATTGCTTAAGTTTCTCCTCAAAAAAACACTTCGCCGCGCTTTTTCCACCTTTTCGATATGGAGCAGACACTATTTCATTTGATTTAGGCGTTAACGGTGTTGAAAATAATTCTGGATACAAATTCCCTACCGTCCTTTTTAGCCAGACGTAAAAAAAATCGGACAAGCTAGCATACCCAATATTGTCGTAATACGGCGGATCTGTGAATGCAGCATCGAAGAAATTATCAGGATAAGGAAGATTTGTAGCAGAGGACTGAGTGATTGTAGCCATGGCCGATGAACAAGAGTTGCCAATGTCTAATGGTTCTCTTATAGTTTCTATTGAGTTAATCCAACTCGTGCTTATTTTCCCTAAGCAATTTACCTCAAAGTAATCGAAAACCATTGGTATTGCATTTCTACCACTAAACACATGTATGTTTTGTTCCGATCCAACCTTCCATCTACAAAAGGATGTTGAAAACGAGGTTAATCTGTCTACTGCTAACGACAAATAACTCACCACTACTTTCGTATATTCCTCATGGTATCCTTCGGTCACCATCTTTTGGCACACTATCTTGACTTTTTCAGCGAGAGTAATCAATGTAAGCTTCTGCCTTGAATTGAATAGTTGGCCCCATTCATTAAAGCCGTAACCCCTTCCTGCGACTGTGTCGGGGTTACTGGTGTTCATTTGCTCATTTGGCACTGAATCCAATCCCCATTCAGACGTCAACTGCTGCCGTTTATCTGTAAGGAACGCCTTGGCGGATTCAAACACCGAAAGATCAAGATCCGTAACCACGCGATAAAGCTTTCCGGTTGTGCCCGGCTTGTGTGTTACAACGGCGATCATTCGTTCTCCCGCTTTCCCATCCTTAAACAACTGTCGTGTCAACTTCGCTTCTACGGTACCACGGCAGACAGGACACACCACCACAGCACGTGAAACGGTGCCTTTAATCGGGTCAAAATTGTGGGGCACCGGTTCGTAACCATCGCCCACAATCTTGAAGTTTAATTCCTCATTGTCACTCAAAGGATAGAGTGAAACCTTCTTTTTGGGCTTATTCGCTAACCAGAAATGCCCCATTAGCGGAATTTCCGCCCCACACGACGGATTTTGACATGGAATCGTCCTCGCCCAGATCCACCCGACTGGGATTGAACCGTCGTTATCTTCTGGATAAAATCGCCCCAGTTCTCTTTTCGCCTCCGCAAGCACCCACGTACCCCATTTCTTGACATCTTGGAACAAAGAATTTTGGGCTGGCTCGTTAAAATTAAGTTCTTCAGAGGCGCTTTTTATTGATCGTCCGAACTTCTGCGGGTATTGCAGCGTGCACTTCTGAATCAGAACCGCAACAGGGTTGAGGTCGTTGGAATAGGTTTCACAGCCAAGCCGAAGCGCCTCCAGTGGAATTGCCCCGCCACCTCCAAAGGGATCGAGAACTTTTGGAGGAACGCCTCCGTTGGCTTCGAGAATTTCTCTTCGTGCCGTTTCAATTATATTAGAGTTTAGTGAGTTTTCCCACTTTGAGAGATCACTGATAAAATTCCGTTTCCTGTTCCAATCCTCGGTGTCTTTGGGCGGCGGAGTCAAGGCGGCGTAAGCGGTAGCGCGTGATGCGGCAAGTGGTCGCCGTGCCCACCAGAGATGGAGCTTTGAGATATGTCCGTATGGTGGAATCTTTTCATTAGCAGATTGCTCGCTGACTTCTTTGACGGGGAAACTCTCTTCAATGAAACGTTTCATTCCAGTTCCTCTTGTCCCATTTTTCGATTCTTAGCTAGTTTACGTAGCGCAGACTCGACCCTCCATTCTGACGCCTTTTCCTGAAGTTCAACCGAGGTATACTCACTTCGAAACTCTCCCAAGCCACCAATCCAACTTAATTTTGGCTTCTTTTGTCGCCGAAACTCCTCTTCAGTTGAGTAGGAATCTTGATTGCATTTATCAAAGACGTTAGATTTCATAATGTGTATCCCGCCGCTTTTTGGTTCGTAGTAGCGCAATTCATTGCGCATTGGGTTAAGTGAAAAGTTGTCCTGCAATATACGGGCAAAGTATCGCATGCATTCGAGTCAGCGCGTTGTTTCTATACCGGCACGCGATCCACGACGTAATTTTAGGTGCATCTTAAGAAGCCCCGGTTTTTCCTTCGCCGAAAGCACTGCGAATCTCTTTGAAGAGCTTAATGGCTTTACACCGCGTTTCATCAGGCAACGCACTGGCATCGTTCATACCGCTAAGCTTTTTTTGCAATCGCTTTGCGATTGGTCCCTTGTTGATTTTAATATCTCTTTCGTTCATGAAACGCTCAACTCTTTTCCAGAGTATGTCATTACCCTGTAACGTAATCTCTTCTACACCAGCGTTTGCAAGTTGTTTGCTGTAAGCATCTTTAACAATCTCCACAAAAAAATATTCAGGGAAAAGATCTTCAATCGCAAAATCACCACAGGCACTTACAGCATCGCCTAGTAGAATAACTTCGGTTTGATTCTTTTTATATCTCTCAAGCCACTGTTTAACGAGTTTATCCCGAGCACGTCTTCCCTCATCGTCAGAGTCAAACAAGGCAACCACGTTAAGATTCTGCCCAATCATAAAGGTCGTAATATGGACGGCGGGCGAGGCGCCACCCCCCGCTGTAATAAGGACATCCTTTGGTAGAGCTTCCTCCCCATGTTGTTGGAGTAAGTTTGATAGCTCCGTGAGGATCCAGTAATCATCAACCCCCTCTACAACAAGATTGCGTTCGGCGACGAGAAAACTGTGTGAGGCATCCATTCCTAACGCCGCCTGAAGCACCAGTTTTGCTTCTGGTGGACTTTCCGTAAAGTTAGTTGTCACTACAATACCATTATCTGTTTCTGTCAATATTCGGATGCGGGCTGGGCAGTTGAGATCGATCATGAAGGGGAGATGTGTCGTATAGAGAAGCGTATTCCCCTTTGCATAGTGTTCAAGACGACGCAGTAGGTCTTTTTGAGCATCAGGATGAAGATGAAGCCCTGGTTCGTCCAGAAGAACGACACAGCCTTCAAACGTTCCTCCACTCTCATGCATAAACATGAGATCGAAGGAAAAAAACCACTGAAATCCTTTCGATCTTTCCTCTAGCCGAATGAGCGCTGGATCATGATCGTCCTTTACGAAAGTGAAGAAACGCTGACCATCGGCACGGTATTCAACTTCATAGCGACGCTGACGAAGTCGATTCGAGATTTCACTCGTTAGCGTTGCGGCACCATCATCAAGATCTAATTGCCGTTGCTCAATTTGTTCCTCATTACCCTGCCCTAACTGAATCAGCTCGTCCAGGTCAAGAATAGATAAGCCAAGGATTGTTAAGAATGTGTTATCTGCGTCTGTGAGATGATTTTGGTCTTGTCGAGATTTAATCTCATCGAGCTGCGCGGTACCGCTGAAGGTCCTATAGTCGGACATATAGATAAAGGTGGGTAAATTATCGGTAATGTAATCGGCTGCTTCTAATCGGACAGAGGGTATTTGTTCAAGCGCAGGAACAACATTTTCAAGGCTAGAAAGGTACTGGTTCAAAAAATATTCCTCGATTTGCAGTGGTGGATCCGAAGGTGATAGCGAATCCTGCAACAACGCAGCGTGCTTTTCAGCTATTTCACTCAACTCTACGAATTGCCCTTTAACAGCAAGGTGACACAATTCTTTTAGGCATTCCTCCGCGATTTCTTTGAAGCGGCCACCAAAGTCGTTTTCAATCTTGGGCACGCTTTCAAGAGCGTTATTGACGGATTTTGGGTCGAGTTCATGTAAGAAAATTCCCTCCGGGAAGTCTACCTCCAATTCCCCTGCATAATTCCGTGAAACTTCCACAATATCTGGAAAGTTTTCCCGATTCGTAATTTGGGCGAGATAAGATTTCTCTTGGTCTGAAAGTCGAAAGCTTGCCCGACAGACTTCTTGTTCTTCACTCCGCTCTCTTCGATGAGCACGAGGCCATTCCCTGTCCATCTGGTATTGATCCGGGCTGTAAGGGTTGAGTTTATGAAGTGCCTTCAGAAGGGAAGTCTTGCCCGACTCATTCTTACCGACTAGCACCGTTAGGGGATTCACGTCAACCCAGCCAGAATCACGAATTCCTTTGTACATTTTTACACGAAAGGCAATTAGGTCCATAGGAAAATCTCAACTCTCCCAGATTCGTTATATTTTGTCGATATATCCTCTACACCGTCAGCGCAAATGGATTTCCTCATTGCATTTTACCCCTTTTTTCTGAATTTCATCCAGAGAGATCAGATGCCGAACCACTTCAATCTGCTCTTCAGGGTGCGTCTCCTCGGCTGGGTTCTGGATTGTGTACAGGACAGGCTGCGTTCTTGCGTTGAGTACGGCGTAAAGGAAATAGTCCGATTTGAACTGCTTGGCTTTGAACCACTCATTTTGCGTCAAAGACACGGCGCCAAGCCCGGCTCGCGCTTTGACTTCGATATACCGTTTCACCCCTCCCTTATCTGTTGAGCGGACATCGAAACCCAGGTTATCGGAGGAAACGTCTTCGGGCGTGCGTCCATATTGCCGTTCGTACCCCATCGCCACCTCCATGCCGATGCGCTCAATTTCCGGATCGCTTTTCATGGCTGAAGTTTCAGTTGGCGCGGGAATTACCCGGATCGCACCGAGGTAATTGGGCGTACTCTGGGTCAGGTTGCCTTCTTGGGCAGTGGTTAGTTCTAACGTTTTGAGGCTATCTTCGTAATCCTGCTTCTTTTCCTCCTTGTTGCGCACGAGGCGATCGACATTTTCACCCTTCTCGCGGCGCTCATAGAGCGAAATCAAATCGCTGTCCAGTTGGAGGATGAGGTAGTTAAGCGACTTGAGTCCATACTTCTCTTTAATCGCCGCCTGCCGTTTCCGTTCAACTGTAAGTTCGTCCTTATAAGCCCGAAGCACAGGTATTATATCAGGCATGACTATGGCTTTCAAGCCATCAGTGTCTTCCGATGCGACTTGCTGTGAACTTTCCGCTAGGTCCCAGATAACTGTGGGGTCAATAGGTTCGACCATTTTTGTATCGGTGCTCACATAGAAAGCAAACAGCCGCGCCCCTGCAACCTGCCCCTTGCCGTCGCGAATCTCGCCCTCATAGAACAGGATGACGCCGTCCCAACTCCCGTCGGGGTCCTCAAAAACCGCCCCTTGTGTCAGGTTGTCCGTGAGGTTTTCATCCACCCAACCGAGCACGGCTTCAAACACTGGATGACCAAAGGAGATGAACTCCGCGTCCGGGTTTCTGAACGCGAGTTCTTTTTCGAAAGTGGCTTTCGGATAAGATTTCATTATCCCGCCGTGTTTCCGCTTGAAGGCATCTTTTTCGGCAATCCTGCGAATCGGCACCGGAATCCTTTCAATTGCTAGAAATCCATCGCGTCGGTCTCGCAGCCTTCCGTTGAACGGCGCGACGGCTTTTCGGAAAAAGGCTTCCGTATATTCAGGAATCAGACGCCTTTCCCGTGCGCGTTCCGCCATCTCTCCGAGTCGAGTGTAGTCGATGTAACGCGTGGCAAGGCTTTCGCCCAAGTTTTCTTTGACTTCGGCAATGTAATTTTCATTTACTTCAATGTTAATTTCTGCGAGAATCTCTTCGGTGCTCTTTGCGTTGGCTGCCGCCTCTAGCATTAGGTGATTGAGATTCACGTCGTATAACACTTCGTTCAACACGTCGAACACTTTGTCGCTTCCCAGGGCGTTTTTGATCTCGTCAATCTTCTGAAAAAGCGCCGTCATCACCTCGCCTTCTCGCGTGTCCTTGGCGACGAGGTTATAGACGAATACCTCGCGCGTCTGGCCGTAGCGGTGGATTCGCCCCATGCGTTGTTCCAGGCGGTTGGGATTCCACGGCAGATCGTAGTTAATCATCAGGTGGCAGAACTGAAGATTGATGCCTTCACCAGCAGCTTCCGTGGCAATCATAATCTGGCTTTGGTTTTTGAATTCGCTCTCCGCCTCAATCCGCTCTTCGAGTCTCAATCCGCCGTGAATCACCGTGACGGTATATCCCCAACCCTCCATTTTGCGCTGAAGGTATGCCAAAGTATCCCTCGATTCGGTGAAGATGAGGATTTTTTCCCCGCGGAAACGATCCTCCAAATCGTCCAGCGTCCGCTTTAACTCTCCAAGTTTGAGTTCGCTTTCGTCATCAATTATCGTCCTCGCCAAATCAGCCAAGGTTTCAAGCGTTTCAATTTCGCGTTCCAGTTCCTCTCGATTTTCGGCGACAGAAAGCGTCTCCCAAATCTCCTCCTCCTTCCACCGTTCCTCCTCGCTCAAATCGTCGATGGTCTCAAAATCGTGGACGTATTCCGTTCGTTTTCTTTCGACGGCGCCTTCCAACAATTCGCAGAGGCGCACTCGCCGCCGCTTCAGCGAAGTAAGCAGTGCATAGGTGCTTGACGCGAGTCGGCGCTGCAGGATAACGAGCGCAAACGCCACGTTGTTCCGTTTGTCCTTAGTCAGCGCCTTATTATATTGGCTATGAACATACTTGGAAAGCGCGTTGTAGAGTTCCATTTCGTGCGGAGAATCAACGCCGAGGTTGAAAGGAAGCGTCGTGACGTGCCGGGGCAAAAACAGCGGTTTACCCTCAAAATCCTTCAAATCTTCTTTCACCCGGCGGATAAAGAGCGGATTGTCCCCCGCCGTGACGGATTCACGTAAATCTTGACTGGTGGCGAAGAAGCCCGGTTCAAGCAGATCCAGGAACAATCGAAAATTCTCAGGGTCGCCCTTGTGCGGCGTAGCGGTGAGGAAGAGGAGATGGGTTGCTGATTTTGATAGCATCTCGCCCAGCCGATAACGACTCGTCTTGTCGAGTTTATCGCCGTACTGGTACGCCGCCATCTTGTGCGCCTCATCTACAATAACCAGATCGAAGGGGGCTGACGCAATTGCGGGCATGACATCGTCGCGTTTGGCAAAATCAATGGAGGTGATAATCTGGGACTCGCGGCTCCACGGATTTTCACCGGGTACCGAATCGAGAACGGCGCGATCCATAATACGGAAACTCTCTTCAAACCGCTCCTTCAATTCCCTTCGCCACTGGTCTTTGAGATGCCCTGGCGCGACAATCAGTGTCCGGGAAATCAGATGACGGAGTTTTAACTCCTTGATAATAAGCCCCGCCATAATCGTCTTGCCGGCGCCCGGGTCGTCGGCAATCAGGAACCGGATGCGCGGCAGCTTGAGCACATGACCGTAGACTGCCTCCACCTGATGTGGCAGCGGATCCACCTTAGAGGCGCTGACCGCGAAAAGCGAATCGTAGAGCGCTGCATTGCGGTAACGCCGCGCTTCAAGGCTGAGGAACACGTCCCGCGCCTTTGCCTTGAAGTCGAGCGAGACTTTCCCAACCTGCAACTCGTTCACTTCGTCGCGGGTGAGCATGGCGTCAATATGATCTCGCGAATTGACGGTTGAGCCAACCAATCGGATGTATTCCCCAATCTCTTCCACGAGATCGATTTTCACCGGCTCGGGCCAATGATGGGATTCTATGATGTCTCCGCTTTTAATGTTCATGGAAAATGGTTACCTCATTTGATACTATTGAAATCATCAGGTGTATCGCTTCCGCCTAACCACACGCGTAAACGGTGACACTGAACGACCAAAACCGCGATCGGTCTTTAATTTGGATCTCAACTGAGTACTGTTGGGTTTGGCGTCTATGACAAATAAAAATATATCTGATCAAGGGCTAAAAGCGCCTGTAATGCTTTGACTGATGTATAATCTTCCTCGGCTGCAGCACCATGTGCAACGCTGTGCCTTGATACGTCAACCATACCCGTTTCAAGATTGAATTGTGTAAAAACGCTGCCGTTGAGATAATTCAAAAACATTCCGGGAAAGAGTAGCGACTGGCTGTCGCTCGCGACTCGCTGTTGTCCAACGTCCGTCAGATGGAGTATCAATTCTTTCAGCTTTACCCCATCGCCCTTTCCTGTGTCCTTAAAATACGCATAACGCATGACTCCTTCAATTTCGGTATAAAGGGTCTTAATGCAGTTTATAAAACCGCTTTCAGTCCCTTGCTGAAAAGCATCAATACCTGCTTGCAGCAGATGTTGCTTTTCCTGAAAAATGCAATTTTCCCACCACTTTTCAGTCATTCTTCTCACGCGTGATTCATCGAATGAATCAAGCAGTGCCCCTACCGTATCATCGTAAGTGAATTTCTCATTCTCATAGGTGCCGGCTAATGTTTTGTAGTCGTTTCCTAGAATTTCAATGAAGGGAAACCACCCATCTTTTAGCATTTCTTCAAATTGCGTTTCTGATTCTAGGCTTTGATACACATACTGAAAACTTAAGGTCCTATAAAGCCTCCCTAGGTTAACCTGCATTGACGCAATATCAAATCCGTTAGCAGGGCCTAGTAAGTTAAAATACAGTCCGAATTTCCAGCCGACTTTTAAGCAACAGATAACGCTGTCGTGTTCTTGTATTGCTACACCCGGAAACCTCACCTGTCGAATATCTGCAATATCGCTTTCTGTGACAACTGTTCCCGATTCTATACTGCGCTTGGATAGCATCTCTATCTCCATGGGAAAATCATTGATATAAATATGTGCGCTCAAATCAGGGTGAATTAGTATCAGAAAACTATGGATATCATTGACGTTTAATAGGCGTTCTTTACCATCAAGGTGAAACCTAAGACCATTCAAATAGGTGCTTGATAGCTGCTCTATAAATCTGTAAAAATTTGCATCGTCGGACGTGAGACTGGCAGACGCCAATGCGTAGAAATAGTGTTCTTTAGGGACGTTGCAAACCGTAAACCCGGTTAGACTTTTGACCTTGTCAACGATTAGTCGCATGACTTTTTATTTGCCTCCTATTCAATAAATATCTGTTTCACTTCCTTGCCAATCAATCTTTTAAGCCCGTGTTCCTTAGCTGTTCCGTTGGCGGGAAAGAGGCGACATCACCTGAGGATTCACTCTTACCTACCCCAAAATACAAAAAAAGCCCCGCTTGATGACGAGGCTTTGAGTTTGGATAATCCGATTGGAATATGCGGTTAGAAATCTGGGCGTTCTGCGTAGACGCTGACTTTTCTGCGGTATTTGTCCTTCCGCTCAAACCAGACGTAGCCGTCAATCTTTGAGAAGAGCGTATAGTCGCTCCCAAGCCCGACGTTCGTGCCCGGATGAAGGTGCGTCCCACGCTGCCGAACGAGGATGCTTCCTGCTGTCACGTGGTTTCCAGCGAAACGCTTCACGCCAAGTCGTTTGCCGCAGCTATCCCGCCCATTACTTGTACTTCCGCCGCCTTTTTTATGCGCCATTTTCTGCTGCCTCCTCGGGGCTATGTTCTTGTTGAATTTCAGTGATTCGTAATCGAGTCAATCTCTGCCGGTGTCCGAGCTTACGTTTGTAGCCTTTTCGTCTCTTTGATTTGAAAACAACAATCTTCTTCGCTTTTCCCTGCTCAACAACCTCTCCAATTACGGCGGCTTTTTCCAAATAAGGCTCCCCAACCTGCAGATCGCCTTCGCCGTCTCCAATCGCTAATACTTCCGGGAACGTAACAATTTCGCCTACGGGAACTTCAACCTTTTCAACATCAATCAGTGTCCCCACTTCAACGCGATGCTGTTTTCCACCGGCGGCAAATACAGCGTACATCACTTTCTCCTTTAAAACGAACAGTTATGAATGCGAGCCTACATTATCGGAAATACCGGTAGGCACGATCAAAAAGTATATCAGACCACTTCTTCTTCTGTCAATACTTAATCTACATAGATTTCACGATTTGTGTCTTGGGCGAATATCCGATAGTCTTCAAGGTGCATGTCGGGATCTCCCTTAAACCGAATGGTCAGTTTCATTGATTCTTCAAGTTGGCGAACCTTGCCGGCTTTCTCATTGAGAAGATGTGACACGATCATCTCGTTCGCCACGATTTCCAACCTTCTTTTTCGTGATTTCTGATGGGCTTTTTTAACGGTTCGGAGTAAGCCGATGGTAACCGTGTCCACCGAAAACACAGTGCCGTGTCCTTCGCAGTAGGGGCACGGCTCAGTGAGCAGCGTTGGCAGACTCGGTTTGGTTCTCTGCCGGGTCATTTCGACCAGGCCGATTTCAGAAAAGTGGAGGATATTCGTTCGGGCACGGTCCTTTTTCAATGCCTGCTGCAACAGCTTGTACACCATCTTTCGGTGTTCGGACTGGTCCATATCAATAAAATCGATAACGATAATCCCGCCAATATCTCTCAATCGGATTTGCCGAACCACCTCCTCAACGGCTTCAAGGTTTGCGCTCAGAATGGTATCATCCGGATCGCCTTTGCCGACGAATTTTCCCGTATTGACATCAACGGAAAACATCGCCTCCGTTTTTTGGATGACGATATGTCCGCCGCATTTTAGCCAGATCTTTTCGGTTAATGCCTTCTTAAGCTCTTTTTCAATGCCGTAGGATTCAAAGATAGGGCTGGGTTTGTCGTAGAGTTTGACGCGTGATCGAAGTTCCGGTAGTGCGGAGGATAGGTAATTGAGGGTTTCTCGGTATTTTTCTTTGGAATCAATGAAAATTTGGCTGACCTCGTTCGTCAAATAGTCACGGATCATTCGAGCGGTAAAACCGAGATCCTGATGCACCAAGTGGGGCGCGGACATTTTTTCGGACCGTTCGCAGATTCCCTTCCATTGATTAATCAAGTATCGAATTTCCGTCGCAAGTTCCTCTTCCGAAGCCCCTTCAGCCGCTGTGCGAATAATAAATCCACCTTCAACATCGGAACGCAGCGATTGCGCGATGTCTTTGAGGCGCTGCCGCTCTTCCGCGGATTCAATCCGCCGTGAAACGCCGATGCTCGACGAAGTGGATAAGTAAACAATGAATCTGCCCGGCAGGGTAACACAAGCGGTGACACGCGGCCCTTTTGTTCCAATGGGTTCTTTTACGACCTGGACGAGGATTTCTTGGTTCTTGCGAAGAAGATTGCTTATCGAATAAAAACTCCCCCTGCCGCCTCTTGGCGAATCTTTAGCGTTTGCGGCAAGACTCTCCTTCGTCGTATCCTTTTCTATGTCCTCTGCCTCGAAATCGTAATGAATATCCGAGGCATGGAGGAAGGCATGCCGATCCAATCCGATATCGACGAAGGCAATTTGCATACCGGGGAGTACGTTTTCAACGCGCCCCTTATAGACATTGCCGAGAGACTGCTCATCATCCTTGCGTTCAATTTCAATCTCGCTAAGAACACGATCTTCTACGATAGCGCATCTGGACTCATATTCATCGTCAGAGATTAAAATCTCTTTTTGCATTGTCGCCTCCATTCTTAAGTCGCTAATGCGTTGTCAGTTATCTCTCGCGGCGCTGCCGTGACAACTGCTACTGTGCACGACGGCGCAAAAGCGGGTGAAGCTACCGGCTTTTATGTTCAATTTGACAATGCACTAGGAGGTTTTAAAGTAACAAAATTATGGAGGCAACGGGCCTAACATCAAGTTTAGAATTTGTTCAAGAATTATCTTCCTATTAAAGATATATGAACGCACACGTCGGCACTGGTTTTCGATGTGGAGCGGAATCTTCGATTCAGGCACATTCTTTGCCTTGGATTACCATGCGCGACCATGTGCTGTAAAATTCTCTTCATACAATCATGTCTTATTATCTTAAGTCAATATCCCGCTTGTATAACTCCCGATCTGACACTGCTTCTGAATGTCAGAAAACCGAACGTCGGTAAGGGTTGAGGATGTATTTGCTAAACCAACTTGTTCAAACACTAATCAAATACATCGCACATTCAGAATCCGTACCTGGATTCAATGATGTAAAACCCATGTGTCGGGATTTTGATACAACGGTGACATTGATTTATTTCATTGAATGAAAGGTTGTCGGCCGCTTTTATCCGCGTGACAACACTCGCTCAAAACCCATTAAGTTCCTTTGCGCGGCGTCATTGTGATTACCGGAATGATTAACTCGCTAGGTGAAATCCCGCCGTGCTGGAAGCCGCCGCGAAACTGTCGCGTATATTCATGATACTGATTTGGATAGACAAAATAGTAATCTTCCTTCGTTATAATATAGTTTTTACTTGAACCCTCAGCGGGTAACCTATATTCATTCGGATGCGCGATGTGTATAGCTTGATCTCTATTGCACCCGAGGTTCGTACCGACTTTGAAACGAAGGCTTGTGGACGTTTCGCGATTTCCAAGCGCTTTAGTAGGTCTATTGCAAAGAACGGAACCGTGGTCAGAGGTTAGGACGACGGTGGCGTTTCGGGTTGCAATAATCTTCAAGACCTCAAAGAGCGCGGAATGGGCGAACCATGATTTTGCCAGTGAACGAAAGGCAGATTCATCCGGTGCTATTTGCTGAAGTACATTTGACTGTGAACGTTGATGGGTTAATATATCAATGAAGTTAACGACCAGAGCAGATAAACTGATTTGGTCGAAAGACGAAACTTGACGTAAAAACTCGTTGCCTCCCTTGGCGTCAAATATCTTGAAATACCTAATTCCTGGTTTAAGGTTCAGCCCGGCTCTTTGAAGCTTTTGTTGAAGGAGCTGTTTTTCATACCGATTCGTACTGGTTTCGTCTTCTGAGTTTTCCTGCCAATATTGCGGGAATTTCTTTGCAATCTCTTGAGGAAATAAACCGCTAAATAGTGCATTGCGAGAGTAGAGCGTTGCACTAGGCAAGATTGAGAAGTAAAAATCCCGATTGGTATAAAAATAGGGCCGAATCAGCGGCTCAATCGCCATCCAATGGTCGAGCCTGAGACAATCAACAACAATAAAATAGGTGGGTCGTTTTCCGCGTAGATGTGGGATGACAAAATTATCTAACACATCCACAGATAAAATTGGCGAGTTTTCCCCTTTTAACCAGCGGGTATAGTCTCGCGAAACATAGTCCGAAAATGAAGCATTACACTCCTTTTTTAGCTCTACGTGAGTTTCTTCAAGGCCTGTTTGTCCCAATTGATCGAATTCGAGATCCCATTCGACCAATTTCAGATAAATTTCAATCCACTTGCGCCAATCCGGGGCGGTCTCTTTTGTGTGTCGAATCTGATCGAAATCGTGCGTGTAGTTGCGGGGTACTTGTCCTTCTGCAATCTTTGTCTGGTCTAGAACACGTTTCAAGGTAAGAGCGACCTGCGCTGCCCCGATTGGTTTCACCAGAAAATCGCTAATCCGTTTCCCCAACGCCTCATTAACTACCTGATCATCATGGCATTGTGTTAGCATTACCACGGGCAAGGTCGGGTCAATCGCGCGGATGCGGTCCAATGCTGCTAAGCCGTCCTGCCCAGGCATCATCTGGTCAAGTAAAACCACATCATACCGCTGATTATTGAGCAGTGAAATTGCATCGTCCCCGTTGGACACAGAGGTGACATCATAAGACTTTTCATTCAGAAAAAGGATGTGGGGTTTCAGGGCATCAATTTCATCATCAACCCATAAAATTTTGTGAGCGATATTTTGCATTAACAACTCACCCCTTTTTCCCTTTTATCCTTCAAATTTAGGGAAGCCTCAACTAGATTTCTTCTCGTTTCTCGCCGGATATTGTCCCGATTGGCAGTACAATTTCGAACGTTGTTCCATCAGGCCCGGTGTCGACTAACCGGATTTTCCCATGATGGTGCGTCTCGACAATACGCTTGACAAGCGTTAATCCAAGCCCCCAACCGTGTTTCTTGGTTGTTACGCCGGGGTGAAAAATTTTTCGGCGGTCTTTCCGCACAATCCCCTTGCCGTTGTCCGTGTATCGAATAATGATGCGACGGTTCTTCTCATCAAATCTCGGATCGATTTCGATTAAACCGCTCGGTTTGTCGAGGGCGTCGAGCGAATTGCGAATCAGGTTCTCAAAAACCCATTGCATAAGTTCTGCATTGGCGAAGACGTATGGAAGTTCACTAGCCGCGACCCTGATGTCAACCGATTTGTTGCGATTGGGCAAGCGTTTTTGATAATAGGAAACGACATCGCCAATCACTTCGTTGACGTTGACCTCCGTTTTTTGCGGTTCCGATCCAATCTTCCCAAAACGTGCCGTGATTTTCTGCAATCGGACGATGTCGTTATGCACATTTTCATAGATGCCGTTAACGGTAGCGTCGTCCTTTTCCCGATTTCGACTGGTCAACAACTCCAACCATCCCATCAACGAGGATATTGGCGTTCCCAGTTGATGTGCGGTTTCCTTGGTGAGACCGCCCCAGAGCGCCGCCTGTTCACTAAATCTTATACGCCGATAGGTCAGAAATCCAACACCCAAGAATGTTGCAAACACAGTTATTAAGACTATCGGCATAATCATAATGCCAAGATAACGCGTCGATTCGTAATAAAAATAACCCTTACGCAAGTCAGGTGTGGTCTGCAGCGGCACCTCGCGTCCCAACACTTTGGAGCTCTGCACCAGTTTTTCAGCCCGTGCCAACTGTTCCGGTGTAGCATGCTTGGCAGTAATTAAGTCGCCGCCCCAGATTCGCCACATCTGCGGTTTCCGGTTCAAATCCGTCACGACAAAGGGAACCTGTTCTATCGCTGTCACATCGGCGTCGCCATGAAAAAAATAGGCAGAAAGTTCGCGATTTTCTAAGCTGTATTGAATGGACACCGGTCCATTCTTCCTCTCCATCCGGTCCAATGCGTCTTTGAGTTTGACTTGCTCGACGGGGGATAACGCAATTGACGGCTCGGTGTTGACTTTTTGGTCGATTGCTTCATCAACGCCCTTGGCAATCACAACTTCCCCGTTATCTGCATCTGTAATGATGAACGATAGACGGCTTACCGTCAATAACTGCTTAACTATTTGCGTCAATCCATCTTGAAGTTCTCTGTCCTTCACCTCGGGTAATGTCGCCGCAAGGTGTGCCAACGGTCCGACCTGTTCATTCAACGCTCGATCTAGCTGGAGAATCTGTCTGGTATAATACACGAAGGCGAGCGACAGAATGAGTAGCCCAACGATAAAGTACGCTAACAGGAATCTCGTCGTGGCGTACCCAGTCGGCACAATCCTTTTGCGCTTGAACAGCATTAGTCTTCCTCTATCCGACGAACAGAAAATCCCACATTATTCTATCAGAAAACCGGTTTTAAGTCAAGAATTGTTTAGTCGGAATAGCGAGTGGAATCATGCCGTGATTTTGATTTGACAGACGCAACGGTGTGGTTAGGCGGCATCGGTACATGCACTCACCCGAACGAATTGTGAGCGCGATAGTGTTCGCAAGTTTGGGGATTAGCATACAGTTTCCTGACGCCAAGATTGAGCGGACGCGTGGATTTCTTTTCCGATGCGAATTCAATTCCTAACTATGAATTATTGACGCAATTAATCCCTGTACGGTTTATCAATTTTTGGTCTCAAGGCATTTCGAACGTTCGGCGTAGAATGCTTTGGTGGCCGAGGTCATTTTCGAGATGGTAGATAACCGTATGAGTACCGGCAGTAGCGTTGATGTGGCTAACATTGATTGTTGGGCTGAGTGTGATAACCTCAGCGTCGTCACCGGAGACTGTCTCTTGGTGAGAATATGGGCCAGAGCATCTTTCTCCGAGGGGATTAAGGATTTTCCACGAGACCTTAATCCATTTTGGGCGCGGATTGAGTTTGATATAAACCACTAATTCATCCGCGAGCGAGTTCTCATTGAAGCCGAGTACACCAAATTCAGAGAGCATTTTGGCTGTCATAGTTATCGGCGGAACGTATTCCAAGTAGCCCTTGCCGGGAATTGCTCGCCAGACCCCCTGCGTGCCCCAAGCAATCTGTTTAACAGGCAAATAGTCCAGGCCGAGGACGTTCACACGTATGCGTTCGCGCTGCAACGTTTCGATGACAAAATCTAGGCTATACTCGGACTTGCCATCGTAATCTGCATCATGGAATGCAGCGTCACTCGCGAATACGAAGAACCGTTGCCTTCCCGTACGGAATTTTATCCTGTCCACCGCTGTCATTAACGCGTCTAAACCGGATTCGAGGAGATCACCCCCGCCCTCAAATTCAATCTCGTGAAGCCAAGTTTTAAACTTACTGCGTTCGGCCGTAACACCGCGTGCATTTGGTTTTTCTTCCGCGGCATCGGAAAAAGTGACGAGGCCAACCGCTGCGTTGTGTCCCGTTCGCGCTAAATGATCCAGAAATTCATCGGTATAAGCCCGAATTCCACGAACATTGTCTTTCATGCTCCCCGTCTTGTCGACGATAAATACGATATCAACTTCGGGTGTGGTTGCGGCCTCCGCAATGTCTAGTGCGAGATCGGTCATCAGCTTGATGTAATTTCCTTGCGGTCGCGATGCCCCGCCGCTGCCGTAGCTGCCGTAAGAGTTTCCTACAGGTGCACCGCGCAGGACTGCGCCGCGCGTGTGCCAATACCGCATATCGGCTGGACTAACCTCAAGAGAATTTGCTTTCAAACCCCTTCCCGACTCACTTAGGCTGATATTTTCGTTTTCGGTTGGAGCGGTAACATCATCCGAACGCGTCGGTTGTAATGGCACAACTGCGGCAGCAATTGGTTGAGGTATCGGATACGCAGAATTTGGCAAGCGGGAATGAGGATTCAGTCTAATCTGGTTAGATTTTGTTGACCGTTCCCCAATTTTGGAAGTTGTCTCCCGGTGCGCTGGGTTGTCGAATGAGGGTTCAACCTGCCATTCTGCATCAGAAGTGGGCGTTGGCTTGGGCGGATCAAACTTCTTTGCCTCTTCCGTGGGCTTAGCAGGAGGCGGCGGCTTTTGAGGCTTACTAGGACGGTCTTCTATACGGGGTAAATACGAGATATCAATCGCAATCTCATCATGAACGGGTCGAGTCTGATAACGTTCATGCCAAAGCCGGGATAAGATAAGCAGGATAAGGAGGTGAACCATGAGCGAGTACATTAGAAAGGAGTAAGAATGTCTGCGCGGCTGCACGGTATCACCTGCTTTGAGAATGGAAGGCACATGGGAGGTAAGATAGGGTCATGGCCTCTACAAATTTCTCCGCCAATCGTCGATCTCCATCTGTATTATCAGGCGGCAAACCCCAATTCATGGCGAGTTAGTTTGAAAATTCTGTCATTGGCTGACAAGTCGTTGGAATTCGAGATTGTTGCGAATTCCGTCTAACGCCCTATCAGTCTTTGCCGTTTCTTGATAGGATTTATCACGCGAAAATGCAGTTTCAAATGCATCCAGCGCCTTTTCGAGGTTATCGGTTTTTACGTACGTGAGACCCAAGTGATAATGGGCAGACGCCAAATAACCACCTAACTCCACAGCCTGTTCCAAGGCGGCAGCCGCTTCCGTATACTCGCCGCGTTTGTAGAGCACCCATCCAAGTGTGTCGTGAAATGTCGCGTTATTTGGTTCGTTCAGTAAGGTTTTCCTTGCGATGGATTCCGCTTTCTCCAAATGTACACCTGCATCCGCGAATGACCAAGCTAACGAGTCGAGACTAGCGATTGCGTACTCACGTACGTGGGCGTCAGGGTCACTTTCCGCCAATCGTTCAAGTCCCGGAAGTGCTCGAATGTCTCCGAGATCGCCAAGCGCGAATGCAGCGCTGCGGCGGACATTTTCTGCCTCCGAATTGAGCGCCGCAATGAGCGGCTTTACTGCTTGCCTGCTGCCAACGCGGCCTAAAGCAATCACGGCAGTACTGCGAATGAAATCCTTTTCGTCTTTTAGCATCGCAATTAACGGTTGCACTGCGCGTTTGTCTTCAAGTGCGCCCAAAGCAACGACAGCACTCACACGAACCGAACTATTTTCGTCCTGGAGGGCATCAATGAGCGGCGCCACTGCCCGTTGCTCGCCAAGCCGTCCCAATATGCTCGCTATTTCAGCACGGATAGGATTATTTTCAACTTCGAAAAGTGTAAGCAATGGCTCCACCGCTGCGGGACCAAGCTTCTCCAACGCTGAAGCCGCAGTGGCGCGCACCAGAAGATTTTCGTTGTTCAGGACCGGAATCAACAGCGCGATCGCCGGTTCACCGAGCGCTACCAGTGCCTCCGCAGCTTTGTCGCGGATTGAAGGCTCATCGTTAAGTGCGGCAACCAAGGGAATTCCTGCTCGCATATCGCCAAGCTGCCCTAAAACAGAAGTTGCAGCCTCACGAACCAACGGGCTCTCATCTTTTAACGCCTCAATTAGCGGCTCGACAGCGCGTTTATCGCCAAGTTGCCCAAGTGCTAAGGCAGCAAATGGGCGGGTATAGCTGTCCTGATTGATGACAGTCAGCAGCGGCCCCACTGCTTGTTTATCGCCAAGATGCCCTAACGCAACCGCAGCCGAAAGGCGGACATCGTTCTTTTTATCCTTAAGCGCCGCGATTAACGGTTCTGTGGCGCGTGCGTCCCTAAGTTGGCCCAACGCGAAGGCTGTGCTGCTGCGTACTCTACTGTTTTTGTCTTTCAGTACATCAATCAGCGGTTCAACGACTCGTCTGTCGCCAAGTTGCCCAAGTGCAATGGCAGCACTTTCGCGGACATTACGCCTCTCTTTCTTGTCCTCAAGAGTAGCTAGCAACGGCTCGACTGCCTGTTTGTCGCCAAGATGACCCAACGCAACCGCAGCACTCTCGCGGACATCACGCTTCTCGCTTTTGTCATTGAGGCGATCCAACAGTGGAACTACTGCTCGCGAATCCCCAAGCCTACCCAATGCTTCCGATGCTTCTATACGAGCACTCTTATCTGCGCTCGTCAGTTGTCGGGAATACTTAGCGAATTCATCCAGTTTTTCCTCGGCCGATGCAGGTTGAATAAATCCAAGTGTCATCGTGACAATGAGGATAAAAACAGAAATCGACTTGTAGTTTTTCATGTTATTATATGCCACCCTTCCTCACTTTTCCAACACCTTCAAGTGTTCAACTCGTTCAAGGTATGTATCGTCCAACTCAAAAGCAGTGTCGAATTCTTCCTGCGCTTTCGCTTGCTGATTGTTCTTAAGGTATGCCAATCCCAAATGATAATGCGCCGAGGCTGATCCGAATCGTCCTTGGATTGCTTTTTCGTAGGCGGAAATCGATTCCGTAAACTTGCCCTGCTTGTAGAGCACCCAACCGAGAGTTTCATAAGAGGTTGGGGCATCGACGCGAAGCGCTATCGCTTTCTTCACAAGCGACTCTGCTTCATCCAATCTGTTACCCGCGTTGGCTAAAGACCACGCGCGAATATTCTGTAAACTAGCTGTCGCAGAATTGCAGATTTGTTCGTCTGCATCTCTCTTTTTCAGTTTTTCCAATTCAAGTACCGCCCGTTCATCTCGAAGTTGCCCCAATGATTTCGCAGCAATACGGCGTACCCTCCTGCTTTCATCTCTGAGTGCAGCAATCAGCGGCGCAACCGCGCGCCCATCTCCCATACGCCCTAAAACAGTACCTGCCATACAGCGCATCGCCTCATCATCGCTCTTTAACGCATCTGACAACAATCCCATCCCCCGTTTGTCCCCAAGCTGTCCCAACCCGATTGCGGCCATTACCCGTATTTCATCATCTTTGAGCGCATTAAGCAGCGGCTCAACTGCCCGCTTATCACCTAAATGCGCTAACCCAGCCGCGGCCATTACCCGTACTTCATCATCTTTGAGCGCATTGAGTAGCGGTTCAACCGCCCGCTCGTCACCTAGCTGTCCAAGCGTAATGGCAGCATTTTTGCGAATGTAACTGTAGCTCTCTCCTGTGTCGCTATTGTAGTAACTGTTTTTGTTTCGAAGAACCGCAATCAGAGGTTGCACCGCTCGATTGTCATCAAGTTGGCCTAAGGTAGAAACAAGCATATTTCTGAAATTGCCTTCTTCCGAATTGCGCACCTGGCCGCTATTCAAGACGCTGATGAGCGGCGTTGTTGCCCGTTTGTCCCCAAGCACTCCCAACGCAACGGCGGCATTCCAACGGACTTGCCAATTCTCATCATTAAGTGCCGCAACTAACGGTTTCATCGCGCGTGGTACGCCAAGATACCCTAATGCAAAAGTAGCTTCAAGGCGGACTTGCGAATCCTCGTCTTTAAGCACATCAACGAGTGATTGAACCGATCGCATGTCTCCTAGGCGGCCCAACGCATAAGCAGCGCCGCGGCGGACGATTTTATCCTGTTTTTTGTCTTTTAACACGGCAATCAGTGGCTTTGCCGCCGGTCTGCCGCACTGCCCTAAAGCACGGGCAGCATGCCAACAAAACCCCCATTCTGTATATTTGAGCGCGGCAATCAGCGGTTCTATCGCGCGCTTATCACCAAGCCGGCCTAACGCTTTGGCAGCTTCAAAGCGAACTGCCCAATCTTGATTTTCGAGCGCGGCAATCAATGAATCTACCGCACGCCCATCCCCAAGCTGACCTAACGCTTTTGCGGCCTGTTGACGCACCTTCGCATCCCCGTCCTGAAGCGAAACGAGGAGAGGTTCAACCGCCCGCCTGTCCCCAAGTGTACCAAGGGCGTGTGCGGCGTTCGCGCGGCCGCCCCAATTCTTATCTTGAAGTGCAACAATCAACTCATCTACCGCTCGATTATCATTTAGCTGTTCCAACGCAGCTACAGCGCTGTTACGTATGGAACCCTGTTCGTCCTTCAGGGCGGCGATTAGGATATCAACCGCTCGCCTATCTCCAAGTTGTCCTAACGCGGCTAGGGCATTATTGCGGACAACACTATCACTATCGCTGGAAAGCGCTATGAGCGGTTCTACTGCTCGCGGGTCTCCAATCCGACCCAAAATTCGCGCCGCGTCGGCGCGGGCAGAACTTTTACCGCTCTTCAGTATAGATAGTAACGGAATTACTGCTGGTTCACCCAGCCGCACTAGCGTCGAGACCGCAGCGGCGTGAACCAATACATCCGCCTCATTGAGGGCAGCTATCAGCGGCGCAACCGCGGGTTCGCCATGCTGCTCCAATGCGGCTGCGGCTCTTTCACGGACAGAACTTTCATTGTCACGAAAAGCGGCGATTAGCGGTAATACTGCTCGTGTGTTGTCAAGTTTTCCAAGCACCGATGCCGCGGCGTCGCGCACAAATGGGGTTCCATCTCTGAGCGCCTCAATCAGCGGTTCAACGGCCCGCTTATCGCCAAGCTGTCCCAACGCAAGAGCAGCAAAGGGGCGGGAAGGGTCATTTTCCTCAATGATTGCAATCAACGCCTCGCATGCCCGCGCATCGCCGAGATGGCCCAACGCAATAGCAGCACTATTCCGCACGGCGCGCTGGTCATCTTTCAACGCCGCAATTAAGGGTTCCATCGCTTGTGGTTCGCCAAGCTGTCCCAACGCAAATGCAGCGCTGCTCCGTACACTGTCACCCGTAACTTTCAGCACCGCTATCAGCGGTTCCACTGCCCGTTTGTCACCCAAATTACCCAAGGCAATGGCGGCTCTCTCACGGACAGTACAATCTTCCTCGTGGTCCTGAAGAACAGCCATTAGCGGGATAACCGCCCGCACATCGCCAAATAGTCCCAATTTCTCGGCAGCCTCATTGCGGAGAAGTTTATCCTCTCCTTCTAACTGCTTGATGTACACTGCTACTTCATCTTTGTGGTTATGGCTGTCGCATCCGCATAACGCTGCAAAACCAATCGCAATGAAGACAGACGTCGTCCGGTGTATTCGCATTTCCTTCATTTTTCTACGTGTCAGCCAGTATAAATGGCGGAAATAACGTTGGAACCACATGCGTTCTCGATTTACACGTTCGGTAGTTGATTTAATGCATATGAAATTCCAAAACATCTCCATCGTGGACAATGTCATTACGGCTAACCGTCTGTCCGTCATGCCAGTTGACTCCCCAGATTCGCGCGTACTTGAAGTTCTCCGCAAAGTCTTTGTGCAGCGACATGGCAGCTTCAATTACAGTGCCATTAATAGGAAGCACAATTGGATCCTCGGGGTCAACTGGTTTTCCCGGGGATTTGGTGTAAACGCGTAAAATCTCCATTTGTTCATACATTGCTTTCTGCAACACATCAATACCTTCGCCCGTTATCGCAGAAAGCGGAAAGATTGGAAAATCGTCGGTGTAAAACTCGCGCAGAATCTCCAAGCGATCGGATGCATCTTCATTGTCCATCTGGTTCGCAGCGATTAATGCGCGTTTAGTAAATTTGGCGGCGAAGGCGCCCATACTGTTGACATCATTGATGGATACCTCCTCGTTGTCCTGCGGGCTAGGGTAGATTTGACCGGCAATTTGAATATTTGCTTCCATCAATACAGACTTTACACTTTCAATCTGATCGAGTACATCATCGCTTGCAAGGCTTAGCACTAGCAACAAAAGATCGGCATTTCTTACGATGTCAAACACCCAAGGTTGCACGAAATCTTCCGTGATTGGCGGCAGGTCAATCAGTTGAAACTGAATATTTTCATACTTTAGCATTCCGACGGCTGGTTCAAACGTCGTATGGGGAGATGGTGAAACAACCGGATTAGCGTTTGTGAACCTAGCGACGATCTGTGACTTCCCAACGTTTGAGGCGCCGATCAGGGCAATTTGGCCTGCTCCGTGTTTTGGAACATGATAACTGTGTCCTTTCTTTGCCTGTTTTTTTCCTTCCCCCTTTTTAACCTTTGTAATTCGCCGACGGAGATCTACACGAACCTTCTCTGTACCCTTGTGTTTCGGAGTAATGCGCAGCATCTCCTCTAACAGTGGGAGTCGTTCATCATCAGTCCTTGCTGCCTCAAGTTGGTGCTTGAGTTTGTAGTATTCGGGAGGAAGGTTTGCTGGCATTTTACCGGTAAATTTCAGTTCGATGAGAGCATAGAAAAAAACTTATCAACATCGCCGCTATCGTATCCTACGGTCGGCGAATGACCGTCAACTTGCGATTAGGGTCAAGAAACAAGAAGAATCATCTGTCACTAGTAATTATGACTTTCGACCCGGTGCGTAACGCGGTGGAATTGGCTGAATAATTTCACGCTGCTCATCATTTAAGCTAGCCATTAAAGCCTCGCTGGGCACGTAATTGAAGCGGCACCGCAATAATCTTGAGGAATAGCGGTACAGCACGATCCGCCGATAGCCCGGATTGGTTCTGGCGGCAGATCCGTGCGTGAGCGCATCGGCAAACATCAGCACATCCCCGGTTTCAAGATAGATTTCCTTCATACCCACCTGCGCGCCGGCAGTAACATCGCTTCGGTAACCTTCCTGCAGTAGCATGGGATGTTTCATAGCCGATTTGTGGCTTCCTGGGATAATGGTTGTCGCCCCATCGCCGGGGCCAACGTCCTGCAACGCAATGATAACATCAATCTGGCCGACCATCCATTCGCCCGTGTTTTCTTGTCGGAAAGTCAAATAGCAGAGCGGAATCGCGCCGCCGCCATGAATGCCGATATACCCGCCCTGCCCCCTTATATTGAGCAGATTTTCATGGAGGGAGAGGCCGTTTGTCGGGTTAATAAAGCGGCGGCAGTGATCAATCCAAACAGGATAATTAATTAACCTCCGAAAAACTGGTCCTCCCTCAATGATATTCTGGAAGTTGCATCCATCTGCGCCGCTGTAGGTGTGTGTTTCAACATCGCCAATCCAGTTGCCAGAATCTTCGTCGGTTTTGCGGCATTTGCCATCGACAAAATTCCAATGGTCATCAACCCACAGGTTCATCTCCTCAAGGTCTTGTTTCTGTACCGCCTTTTTCACGACGATGTATCCGTTCAGATCAAAAAGATAATCAATCAGATATTCGTCCGTTTCGTCGGCGTCAACCCAATCACGTGACATAACCGGTCTCCTTCTGTTCCCGATTTCCTGAGCTGTGTTGTATCAAAACAGGGGTCTTCATATACCGGTCAACCATCTACAGAGCAACTCCCTTCGACTCAACCGGTTAACTTCCCGGTCTCCTGTTTAACGTGCATCTAACGTAACCGATTTAGTGTTTTTCCCTCACGCTCGGTGCTTCGGGACAGACTTGCAAATGTTATGTTTTTGTTGTATTATCCTAGCAAAATTCCAATTTTGAGTCAACAGAAATTCAATCCAGCTTTCGTTGATTTATGATAAGTCCTAGCGCATCCAAATTTGACGATATCGCACGATTCAAAACGCCATCGGATTCCAGCCTAGCGTTTTCTGCAAATTCTAGATTTATAAAGCCGTTCCATACATCGAAAAATGATAAGTAACTTTTACATCTGACCGCATCACGCATCGTCTCTAATCTTGACGATGATGTCTAGTCAATCGTTTAATGGCGCCAACGTAAGAGCAGCAAAATGAGCATGCCAATTCACTCTAGATTTCACCCCCTAGTTGCAAAATGGTTTACCCGAAAAATTGGTGAACCCACCGACGTACAAGCACAGGCTTGGCCGAAGATAGCTGATGGTGATCACGTGTTGATTACTGCGCCGACAGGGAGTGGAAAGACTTTGACGGCGTTTTTGTGGTCAATTAATCAGTTAGTGACGGGATCGTTGCCCATTGGACACACAAGCGTCCTCTATGTTTCGCCGCTCAAAGCACTCAACAATGACATTCGGCGTAACCTACTTGAACCGCTTCGTGGTTTGAGACAGGTCTTTGAAGCGTCGGGACAACCATTCCCCAATATCCGCGTATTAACCCGCAGCGGAGACACGCCTCAGTCGGATCGGCGCCGTATGCAGCGCCACCCGCCCGAGATTCTTATAACCACCCCTGAAAGCCTGAATCTTTTGCTCAGTTCGAATAGCGGCCGGTCTGTTCTAACGAAGATTGCGGCGGTAATTCTTGACGAGATTCACGCCGTAGTCGGTACAAAGCGCGGGACACATCTGATTACCGCTGTAGACCGATTGGTGCGTCTTTCCGGGGAATTTCAACGAATCGCACTGTCCGCTACAATCCGGCCCATGGAAACTGTCGCTGAGTTTGTAGGCGGATATACCACTGATGGAAACGTGCATGACCCGCAGTATTCAGCGAGGATTGTTTCGACGGTGCGCTCAAATGCCAACAAAGATTACGATGTACAGGTACGATTCCCGCAAGAAGCAGCGGAAGACCCGAATCGCGAGTCGTTTTGGGACCCGCTCATTTATGCTTTTAAGGAAATTATCGTCCGGAACCGTTCAACCCTACTCTTCGCCAACAGCAGGAGGCTGTGCGAGCGGTTGACGTTGAAGATTAACGCCGACGAAGAGCAACCTATCGCATACGCACACCACGGTTCCTTGTCTCGCGAAATCCGGGAAACGGTTGAGGCAAAACTCAAAGCGGGTGAATTGAAAGCCATTATCGCAACAAGTTCACTGGAGATGGGCATAGACATTGGCGCGCTGGATGAAGTTGTGCTTATCCAATCCCCATTCTCAATATCGTCGGCGATTCAGCGAATCGGCCGTGCAGGCCATCAGGTTGGCGAGGTGAGTCGCGCCACGGTGTTCCCGACTCATTCGCGCGACTTTCTTGATGCCGCGGTCCTATCCGAAGCCATTAATACTCACGCAATTGAAGCCGTTAAACCTGTCAAATGTCCCCTTGATGTGTTATCACAGATTGTCATTTCAATGGCGGCAATGGAGACCTGGGACATTGATGAGCTGTATATGCAACTGAGAACGAGTTACCCATACCGATTCCTCGGCCGCGAGCAGTTTGACCAAGTGCTGAATATGTTGGCAGGGCGGTACGCCGATAGCCGCATCCGTGAACTCAAACCGCGTGTGTCGATTGACCGGCTTGATAATACAGTTTCATCCAGAAAGGGAGCCATACAAGCGGTTTATATGTACGGCGGGACGATTCCTGACCGCGGGAATTTTCATATGCGCCACCTTGAGACTAACGCCCGAATCGGCGAACTAGACGAAGAGTTCGTTTGGGAAAACGGAGAGGGAAGCGTATTCACGCTAGGTACACAATCGTGGAGAGTTGAGCGTGTAAGCCACAGCGACGTATTTGTCCTGCCAAATAAATCTCACCGGAAGGAAACGCCATTTTGGCGGGCCGAAGACCATGGGCGCGACTTCCACTATTCGGAACGTGTCGGCCTTTTTCTCGAAACCGCCAATGACCGGCTGGACGACCCTGGCTTTGCTGAAAACCTGCAACGCGAAAATTGCATGGACGAAACAGCGGCAATACAACTGATCGACTTTTTAAAAAGGCAAAAGGGTGCAACGGGATGCGACCTGCCGCATCGACATCATGTCTTGGTCGAAAACGTCCCAACCGGTTACGATGGAGGCCCGGGAAATCAAGTCGTAATCCACACCTTCTGGGGTGCCAAAGTTAATCGGCCATTTGGTCTGACGCTTTCGTCCGCATGGGCAAGCCGATTCGGTTATCAACTAGAAATCCATGCTACTGACGATTGCATTGTGTTAATGCTGCCGGAGGATCTGCCCGCGGAGGATCTGATGTCGATGGTAACAAGTGCCGCGCTTCAACCCCTCCTTCGAAAACAGCTCGAAGGATCAGGTTATTTTAGCGCTAGGTTTCGGGAGTGCGCCGGGAGGTCATTACTGTTGACGTCCGGCAAGATGAACCAACGGATTCCCCTCTGGTTGAGCCGCTTACGGTCACAGAAATTAATGACAGCCGTGATGAAATACGAGGATTTCCCCATACTGCTGGAGACGTGGCGTACCTGCCTACAAGACGAGTTTGATTTGGACAGCCTTCAGCAGGTGCTCACAGAGCTTGAATCAGGTGCTATTTCTTGGACAGCGGTAAATACACGCTACGCCAGCCCGATGGCGCAAAATGCTTCTTGGCGCCAGATAAACGAGTATATGTATATGGTCGATTATGCAAAATCGAACCACACTTCAATGCTTCGGAATGATCTCCTTCGCGATGTCGTGTTTATGCCGAGTTTACGCCCGACGGTCACGCAAGTGCTAGTTCAAGAGTTTGAACACAAACGCCAGCGGTTGAGTCCGGGGTACTCGCCGCAGACTGCACGCGACTTGGTTGATTGGGTAAAGGAACGGCTCATCATTACTGAGTTGGAGTGGGAATCGCTCCTAAACGCAATCCATAACGACCACCGCCTCGATTTAGGCGAACTTCTCCGCTCCGTTGGCGATAAACTTGTGCGGGTAAAACTCCCTCAATCCTCCAATTGGTCAATTGTTGCCGTCGAAACGATGCCTCGAATCCGCAGATTATTCAACGATAAAGAGGCGATTGATGTTGAACCATTCAACCAATCAACGGGTATTCCCCAAGAACAGTTGTTCTCACATGACCAATGTGGTGAACAGGACGACCCGATTGACATGCAAGCCCTTACCTTGGTGTTGGAAGAATGGTTGCAGTTCTATGGTCCGAAAACCGCCGAATTCATTCAAGATTCGCTCGGTATAGAAAGCGGACGATTGCAGTTAATGCTCGAAGACCTCGTTGATTCGCAAAGGATTGTCATCGGGCAACTCGTAGCAGATACCAACGATCAAACTGTCTGCGACAGTGAAAACTTCGAGATTCTTCTGCGCCTGACACGCCGAGACGCCATTCCGACGTTCGAACCGCTTGATTTTGAATGGTTACCCGTCCTTCTTGCCGAGGGCCAAGGGCTCACATCTCCTGAAGACGATGAAGAAGGCCTGTTCGCTAGCATCGAACAGTTGGCTTGTTATCCGCTGCAAGCGGGACTCTGGGAATCGGATATTCTACCTGCCCGACTCTACCCGTATTCTACATCGTGGCTCGATACTATCATGATGGAAGGCGGCCTCCGGTGGGTCGGCATGGAAAACCGACGTGTAGTTTTCTGCTTTGATTCGGATCGAGACCTTATGCAAGAGAAAAACAGCGACGGCGGCAGTGAGTCGTCGGACGCTGAGAGTGAAATCAGGGAAGAGACGGACGCGCCGATGCAGCGCATGAAAATGCTCCACGCAGAAGATATTGACAATCTGTTTCCTGATGAAACCGGTCGTTACGATTTTGCTTCCATGTTACGAACGTCATCGCTTAGTGCGAGCCAATTGACAGAGCAGATATGGAATTTAGTTTGGGCGGGTCTGGTAACCAACGACACATTTATGTCACTGCGAAAAGGCGTACAGAGCAAGTTCAAGCACCCGGAAGTTGGCGTGTCCAAAGAACGCAGCAGGCATCGTCGTTTAAGCCGCCGCACCGATTTTGGCAGATGGAAGAGTTCAAGTTCCTACATCGGTAATTGGTACCGGCTGCCGTCACTAAATCTTTCCGACGACCTAATTGAGGCGGAAGAGCTAAAGAAAGATCGCGCGAGATTGTTGCTAAACCGGTACGGAATTGTGTTTCGGGAGTTGTTGCAGAGAGAACTGCCTACGTTCCGTTGGACGGATATCTTTCGATCTTTGCGTATCATGGAGCTGTCCGGCGAGGTTCTGGCTGGTTGTTTCTTCCATGGAATCCCCGGCCCCCAGTTTATCTCACATCAGGCGTTTCGGAGGTTAAACCGGCATCTCCCGATAGATAAAATTTTCTGGATAAATGCCGCGGATCCGGCGTCCTTGTGCGGCCTTCAACTCGATGCCGTCAAAGGAAAAATGCCGAAGCGAGTTCCTAGCACTCATTTGGTCTTTCGTGGACGCAAAATTGTGATGATTTCAGAGCGCAATGGCAAAACGCTTAAGTTTAATGTGCCGCACGACGACCGGCAAATACAGTTGTATCTCGGAGCCCTGCATCATCTGCTCAGGCGCGAATTTCAACCAATTCCCCGAATCACAATCGAGATTATCAACGGCGAGGACGCGGCGCGGAGTCCATACGCTGATGTGTTGCGGACCGCTTTTGAGGTGACAATTGATTACAAGCATCTTATTCTCTATCGCAAATCGGTTTGAATACAAATTAACAAATGCGCCACTATGGGAAAATGAAAAAGGCTTTCTCAATGTCATTTCAGATTCGACTGCGCCAGTAGCACTACCATTGAGTAAAAAATCTACCGTATTCCACAGCAAATTGTGGGGATGCGAAAAACCCGTTGTGTCCTCGAAAAGCTATCCTATGCCAGTGAAAAAATTTATGATTATGATTGCGATTGTATTGAACATTATGGTAAACGGTGTTGTGTCTGCTCAGGATGCTGGCGGGAGATTGGTCTTTGCCATCCGCAATCCATTCTTGCATCAAGATGGATTCCGGGCAGCAACGGGAACGTTGGAGAAAGGCAGAAGTACGACAAAATGGTGGGAGTTCCATGAGTATAATGTTTGCACCATGGATCCAGCCGGAACCGATTTTCGCCAACTCACAGACGATGGGGTTTCGCGCAGGCCGCGATGGTCACCGGACAGACAGCGAATCGCTTACATCTCTGGAGTTGATGGTGCTGAATCGCTATGTGTGATGGCGGACGACGGCACAGAGAAAAATCGGCTCGCCAAGGAAAAACATCGCATTCACGATTTTTGGTGGGCTCCGTCAAGTGATGCCATTCTTGTTGCGCTGGAAATTGAGCAAGCAAGGAACCAATTGGAAAACTGGGTCGTGACGATTGATGGAAAATCTACAAAGCGGTGGCGAACCAGCCGATGGGCAGAGGGATGGCGGCACTGGAATGTAAACGGCGCCAAAGTCAATGAACCGAGAAACAGATTGATGGATGCGCTGCCGGAAGGGACGAAATGGCCGGTGTGGTCGCCGGATCGGAAGTGGATTGCGTTTACGACAAACGATCGCTTCCTGGCGTTGGCGGAACCAGACATTGTCGGTGCGACAGGCTCATGGTTTCTCCAACGCGACGAACCGCCGTGTCAAGGGATTGAGGAGTGGTCGCCGGATGGAAAGCAGATTCTCTTTTATACAGCGGGAAAAATCTGCGTCGCCGCGGTAGAGAACGGCCGTTTCACGAAATACCGGAATCTTAGCCTTTACAGCGGGTGGGACGCGGCATGGAGTCCGGATGGTAGTCAAATTGCATTCGTTGGACACGATTCGGCCGGACGCGACACTAGCGAAATCTTCCTATTAGATGTTGAGACAGGAAATATGCGTCAGATTACTTCAAGCACCCACGGTTATTTGGATTTGCATTGGCGGTAATGGTACCAAAAATTACCGATGCTTTTCCGATTCCCTACCGGATTTCGTGCAAGCTTCATTGACTTGCAGCCACAGGCGCGGTACAAAGAGTTAAATTCAGCTAATTGTCATCGTCGCGCTCACTGAGTAACTCACCTCGCGCAAGGCGTTCGGCATTCTCCGTTGACCAAAGGATGTTCTTCATCAACTTCTGTGCAGTAATGTACCGGGTTGCAGCCAAAATGTGTATTCGCTTTTCCTCCGGATCGCCTGACAGGTCGAAGTGTCTCAAGGCGGCTTCAAGCACCTGGAACATGTGAAGCTCTGCATCTTCACGAAGCAAGATGTGGCAGAGCGCCTGCCTAAGATTTTTGATGTCGTGTCCCTCCTCAAGGTACTGATTCACTAAAATCTCCGCTTCATAGACCTTCTGGAAATCCGCCATTTCTTGAAGGCGGTCCAACATCTGTTTGGAGGAATCATAGGTTTCGTCAAGTCGCTGTCCGGGTTTTGGTACGCGTGCGGCGGGCATATTTAGCCAACGGAGATAGGTTAGGAACACCACACCGTGAAAGATTCCGCGTAATAGCTCTGCGCTCGGTGCGTAATGGAATGCGCAATAAAGGGCATGGGCGTACGAGTAGATGTTTGCCACATCGTGCCAATCCCCTTCATTTTTTAAGTGAAACTGCACAATGCGAATTGCAGACGCATAAGTCATCGCACGGCAGATGTCGTCCGGACTGACGCCTGCACGGAGTTTCTCTTCAACCGCCGCAACAATCGGTCTGAAATCTTCACCAAGTAGGACCTGCGAAAATTCGGATACATCAAGCGATGCCTCGTTTGCGGCATTTTCTTCCCATATATCGTGAATTCGAGAGAAGACCGAATCCAGCACGGAAATAGAATCAGCCCAGCGCGACGTTTCCTCATGCCGAGTTCGGCTGACCAAATCGACGATTATCGGGCGTAATATTTCATGAGCCCCTTCCCACTCGACGTAATCCAATGCCTCAAACATCTTATTCGCGAAATCGAGTGCGTGGCCGTTGCCGGTGAAGTAGAAGTCGGTCGCCGCAGTAAAGACGAAATCAGCGATGACTGACTTTGTGTATCCGCGGTCGTTGAGCGTCAACAAAATACGTTCCGCCGCGCCGCGGTGCCGTTTTTCTACAAAATAGCGGAACCACCGTTTGAGTGTTGTAAGGTCATGCTCTTCGGATGTGCGCGGAAAAGGTGCGCGGTATGGGCGTGAACTCCCTGTTGTTCTTCGGCTAACCTGAGCGAGGCCATGCACCAGAAACAAATTGTGGTCTTTGGGGTCAACTTCGTTCCACAGGTTGCCCGCAAGTGTGAGAATCGTAACACCGGACGACCAACCTTCGCTGCTTTTGTGCGCACCGTAGTAAAGTCCTTGTTGAATTATTTCCCGCGGTGATGCTCCTGCGCCTTGTATAGCGGTGACCGCTTTCGCAATGAAAAAGGAGCTCTGGTCTTTGAGCCCTCGCTCCAGCGCACGCTTGCCGCGTTCAATAGCGCGGCGTTTGGCGGCTTCCTTCTCCCCGTGGGCAACGCCAACGTAGAGATAACCGTCATCACGAGACTCGACAGGGAATGCCTTTAAATCATCGCCGAACGCTTGAAAACAGCCGCCCGATTTGAGGTCGAATTCCCAGTGATGCCAATGGCAGATTAACACACCATCTCGGAGGCTGCCCTTGGACATCGGATAACCCATATGCGGACAGCGATTATCAACCGCGTAAAATTTACCCTCAAATTTGAAGATGGCGAGGTGAGTGCCGTTGACATGAAACGGTTTGCCTTCAAGCTCTGCAAAGTCATCAGCACGGCACAGTTGGTGGTAGACGAGATTGGCTCCCTCCACATATTCAACAGGAGGGGTCTCGACGTGGACTGAACCCATTACCTGCTCTTGCGGAATTGATGTTGTACCGCTCACGTTGAGTACCTCCATGCTTTGTAACGTGATTCAAAATTGTACGTTTTGAATCATCGGTTGCAATGTCCCACATTTGCCTTGATTGCGAACTGTTTCGATACATCGCCGGCCCCTCGTTTTACTGCAAATGGGTGCCAACCGATTTACCCATCCCGATAAAGTCCCCCCAGCGCCAAATCCGCCGCAAAGATTTCTCCAACTAGCGGTGCATTGTAGTTGGAAAACAATGCCCGATTCGCATCATTTCAGGCGGATATTGCCTGAAACGGGGATACGGAAAAGTGTGCCCCGAAATTTAGTTCCAACATCTTGGAGATCGGGGTCTGTGGTGCAATGGTTATTTTGTCTAAAGGTGCGCAGGTGTCATTATTGGATTTCAAATTAGCTCCGGGGCAAACATCAACGATAATTGTAAATTAATCCCAGCCAAATGTCCAGTGTATTGCGGACAGAGATTAGAATAAAATGTTGGCCCCTGATTGGTATATTTTTGGGATGACAAACGAAGGACGTTTTGATAAAATCTGCCAACGCAACGCGTACAAGTATTCGCAGGAAAAACGGGCAAAATATGGGCTGGACGCCAACGATTGACTCCAAAATCTTAGGGCTTGGTGAGAGGTCGTAGATGAATCAGAAGCTGTTTCGACTTGTCGATCTTGAACATGACCAAGAGATTGGAATAATCACTGAAAATCAGGTTCAATTCTTGATTGAGAATCTTGAGGAGGGAGGTATTGAGGACCAAGACTATTACATTGATGAAGAAACATACGACTTTCTTGCCGAGAACGGATGCGAAGAAGAATTGCTAGAAATGCTCGCCGAAACCCTCGAGGGCAGAGATGAAATCGACATTCGATACGAATTGATGTAATTTGGACTTACGCACTTCAGATTAAAGTTACCAGACTCATAAGGTGTCGAAGGGCATTGTCAACGCTATACCCGCCGTAGGCGGGGCATCTTGCCCTGCATTCGTGATGAAGCATCGAATTACGACACCTCATCCTTCAACTGTGTAAGTCCTGATAATGAAATTTACGAATCATTATGTCCAAATCATTATGTTGGATACAACTTTTTGTCTTGAAGCAACATTTGAAGTCCTTTGCTGCCTGCATTTCACACTCCGCTCAATCGGCAAGGATATAGTCGCAGAAACGACAAAACCGTGGAATTTTTTCTTGCGTTTTTAGCATAATGATGTTAAAATTAACCTTGTTCAAGTGGGGGATTAGCTCAGTTGGGAGAGCGCTTGCATGGCATGCAAGAGGTCACCGGTTCAAGTCCGGTATCCTCCACCATTTTTTTGCCCGCCTCATGCTCTGCACATTTGTGCCAATGGCATTATTTTGCGTTTTCCCCGCCGCTATTGTTTGACACTGTCTCTTTTCTTGTCTTTTGGCGAGGTTGTCCCTAAGCGGCGGGGCGTTAATCCGTTTTCTAACACCCCCAAGATTGTCAAGTGCAATTGCGCACGATACGGCAATTCTTCGATGAGTTTATCTTCCGTAGATTTTATCTTCGCCTCTTCGTCTAAACGGCTTTGACGTAGTTTTTTCAACGTCTCCCCAATTTCGTCTTCGGATACGGCTAAATCCTTGGCAAGTCGATTTAGTAGGCGTAGGTTTTCGACAGCCTTAATGCGTTTTTGGCGTTTAAGTTCCCAAAGCGCTTTTATCTTCTTCGTTTGGTCAGTTGATACCCCGAGCTCTGCCAAGGTAATCCCTCTGCTTTCGTTCGTTTCCTCTGCCATTTGCGCCCATGCCCACATGCCAACCAGTACGGTGCAGGCAATGATTGATATGAGCAAACTCACGAAGAAGCGTGTATGGTCTCTTAGCATATTGCACCTCCAGTTAGTCGTCATAACCGAAGAATCCCTTTAACCTTGATGTGCGCCATCGTTGATTCAGCGTGCTTTCAACCTGTCCCCTAAACCGTTGCAGCCATGCGCTGGCAACTCATGCATTGTAAGAAGCATACCACAGTTGTCCTGAACCGTCAAGCGGCGAGAAGTGTAGTGCCGGATAAACATTGCATCGCAAAAGTCGATATGAGATAATGTTAGCCTACTGAAGGTTCAATTGTATCCCAAGTCAATAAGGAGACGGATGTGTTGGAAACGATTCGCGAATTAGTCATTTTACTTCAAACTGGAATTGAGGACTACGAAGGACAGTTAAAGACACTACAGGAAGAGCGGTTGAAATATATTCGCCTATCCCAATCAAACGGATTTGGCACAGATGAAAACTCCTCAAACGAATCTTGGCTGCTCCATCTAAAACAGCTTGAGGATTCACTGGAACTCCGCGTTAATGCACTCAAACAGGCCATCAAAGAAATCGCAGATGATATTACGTCAACGGAAAATAAAAATACGGATGCCTAACAGGTATGCCGTGAGCAAAGGATTATCGCAGCTAATGATGCCTGAAAGCATTCCAACACATTTCAACTACCGCAGCGTGAAACCGAATGGTGGATTTTAGGATGAACGCTGAACCACGTTATAACGACACATATTACAAATTCACCCAGGTCGAATCACGGATAATAAATCTGAGAGCAGGCACTGAAATTAATCTGAAAGATGTTGACCCTCCGCTCGATTGGAATCAGGTCTTTGGCAATGGCAATCCCGTCGAAATCGAAATTGGGTGCGGCAAGGGGCGATTTCTGGGCAAATCCGCAAAGCGGCATCCAGACATTAATTATGTCGGCGTAGAGAGAGCCCCAAAATATGTTCAACGAACAAAGGCACACCTCTTGAAACAAAACGTCACAGGGGCGCTTCTTGTGTGGAGCGACGCGTCATATTTTATAAATCGTTTTGTTGCGCGGGGCTCAGTCAAGACCTATCATGTCTACTTTCCCGACCCTGGCCGAAAAAACGTCAGCACAAACGCCGAATCTTTAACAACAAACATTTCATTAAAGGCTTAGTCCGGACCCTCGATTCAAAAGTAGGTTGCATCCAACTCGCTACTGATATTCCGGAATGTTATTCTGAGATCTGTCTAAGATTAAACCAGTTCCCGTCTTTAGTGTCTGTGCCATTTGACGCAGTAAGAGCCGACCGCATTCGAACGTGTTTTGAGATTAAGTACCTTGCGGAAGGTCGGAAAATCTATCGAGCAGCGTACCGCAGGCGGAATCTCAATTAAAAGTTAGCAGGTCAGCCGCACACGGAATAGCGGTATTCGGAATACCGAACTTCAAGCGATTGTTTCCGATAGCACCGCGAAAGTCGAATATGAGCAACTGGACGATATGGCGAGAACAGTTTCCCGTAACGAAAAAGTATATCTACCTCAACCACGCCGGAGTGTCGCCGTTATCACTGCGCGTGCGCCAGGCAATGCACGATTTCTTGGACGACTCTGTCGATAACGGCGCCGTCAATGTGGCTAACTGGACCGCGGCAGCAGAATCCTGCCGACGTGCCGCCGCTCAGCTAATCAATGCCGATGCCAGCGAAATTGCGTTCATGAAAAACACGACGCAAGGACTCATCATCGCCGCAAACGGGATAGATTGGCGGCAAGGCGATAATGTCGTGACCGCATCCGTAGAATTTCCCGCTAATGTTTACCCTTGGTGGAACTTGAAAGCGCGTTACGGCGTAGAGACGCGCATGGTGCAGGAAAAGCACGGGCAGATTTTTATTGAGGACATTGAGGCGGCAATTGATGCACGCACGCGCGTTGTCACAATCAGTCATATTGAGTTTGCGTCGGGGTTTCGGAACGACATTGCGGCAATTGGTGAAATTTGCCGAAGGAAAGACATCTGGTTTGTCGTGGATGCGATTCAGAGCCTTGGTGCGATTGATTTAGACGTGAGGGCTTGTAATATCGATATTCTGGCGGCTGATGGGCACAAATGGTTGCTCGCTCCCGAAGGCGCGGCGATTTTCTATTGCGCCAAGGAGAAACAGGATAGATTAATTAACACCAATGTCGGCTGGGCGGGCGTGGTAAACCCTAGGGATTTTCTAAATTATGATATCACGCCGAAACCGGATGCCACTCGGTTTGAAGAGGGATCTTACAATACCGTTGGATTATACGGACTCTGCGCCGCGATTGAACTGTTGTTGGAGGTTGGCATTGCAAGCATTGAAGCGCGTGTATTGAATCTGACGAAACGGTTAATCGACGGACTCCAATCTAAGGCGTATAGAGTCATTACGCCAAGACTTGAATCCAAACGATCCGGAATCGTCGCTTTTGAAAGCGGAACATATTCAACAACTGAGCTTTATAACCGCCTTCAGCGTGAAAACGTGAACTGAGCTTTATAACCGCCTTCAGCGTGAAAACGTGATTGTTGCTGAACGCCGCGGCGTACGTGTTTCCCCGCATTTCTATAACTCCGAAGCGGAAATTGACCGTGTGCTGGAGTTGTTACCGTGAGAGATTCGCTCGAATCAGAATCCTGCGCGTTGTGAATAAGGGAAGGGGGCAGTAACTAAGTTATTTTATTGGAAACTCGGTTTCTTTATAAGCTCCGTGGCTATCGCCGCCTCACTAACTCCAAAATTAAAAACCACTTAAACGATAAAGGAGTTTTTAAATGATTAAAATAAAGATATTAGCCGTGTTACTAATCGCTTGGATTTCAGTTTCCTTTTTGGGATGCGGTGATAGTGATGACGGGCTTATTGATCCGGTTGGTCCCGGCGATGAGCACGGGTTGATGTACGACGATCCGGCACAGGCTGGCAGGCCCGTTCCTTCATTCTCGAACGACATTCTGCCGATCCTCACTCAGCGGTGTGCACTGTCCGGGTGCCACGTTGCTGGCGGACAGCACGGTGTCGATCTCAGGACGTATGAAACCCTTAAAAAAGGAGGAGAACACGGCGCAATCATAATTGCCGGCAATGCGGGTGAAAGCGAATTAGTCGATGAGATTGTTGAGGGCAACATGCCGTTAGGCGGGCCGCGGCTGAAAACCGCTCAAATCCAACTCATTATTGACTGGGTCAACTCGGGCGCAAAGAACGATTGAATCCGAAGCGCTTCCGAGTTCGTTATTACGAGTGCGTACTCATTCCGCTCCCTACCAAGGAGGGGAGACAAAACTCATTCCCCTCCTTACCAAGGAGGGGTTAGGGGAGGTTAACCGAAATACCACCGTTTGCCTAAACGCCATATTTTCAAAAAGAGAACATCAAACCATGAACGACGCCGAAAAATATCTCTTTGACCTTAACGGTTATCTCGTCGTCGAGGGCGTGCTTCCACCCGACGAAGTCGCCCGCGCCAACGAAGCCATTGACCGTCATTGGCATCAGAATAAAATTCGTGCTCGCGAGGAAACCTTGGACGGCGGCTCAACGTCGCTCCGAGGAGATCAGGGACGCGGAGAACTGGGCAATATGCTCGATTGGGAAGAGCCGTGGTGCAACCCTTTCCGAGAAATGTTGGCGCATCCACGGATTGTCCCTTATCTTCATCAACTCCTCGGCAAAGGTTTTCGGATGGATCATCCGATGATTCTTTTGTCAATGGAAAAAGGAGCGGAAGGCTTTCTGTTTCACGGGTCTTCAGGTCCCGGCTTTGATCCAAACCAATATTACATCGTCCGCGATGGCAAGATGCATAACGGGCTTACGGTTGTGGCATTTCAACTCATGGATGTGAATCCGGGTGACGGGGGGTTGATTGTCATCCCCGGTAGCCACAAGAGCAACTTCCCGTGCCCCGAAGAGATACGCCGCTACCAAAACTTTCAAGAACACGTTCGGCAGGTTGTCTGCAAAGCCGGAGATGTGGTTATTTTCACTGAAGCGGTCACGCACGGGACGCTGCCTTGGACTTCAGATCGTCCGCGTCGGTCGATATTGATGCGGTACACCACCGGAAACATGGCGTATGTTCCCGCATACCCCATCCCTGAATGGGCAAATGAGCGGGAGCGAACCGTGATGGAACCGCCGTACCATACGCGCCTAAACCGCCCAGTGTTGGACGAATAGAACTAAGAGATCGACATTTCGCGAAATATTTCTGTCTAACAGTTGGGTGTATTGGCATTTTGGTGTTGCCAATTCAAAAAAGCGGCCGTGTAAATTGCCAAAAACCTAGTTGGGTGAGACGCGCGGCCTATAAGCGCAACCACGAGAATTGCCCCTACAAGGACGATGTGGGGGCAGGTCTTGTGTCTGCCTAAAAAATTTTGCCGGTGGTAAAAGCTAATCATCGTCGATATTCATCGAAAACCGCGCCCAAACCGGGCGGCGGTCGCTCACCGCTTGTGATGCGGCCAGGTCCTTATTCGCCCAATCCTTTTCATCGAACTTATCAATCCCGCATTCGCCTGTGTACTCCGAGGTATGCCCGCTCTGGAAAAAGATGTTGTCGAAAAGGCTGGTATCTTCGATATGAGATGTTAACGGTAAGTCAAACAGATTGATCATCGAGGGAATTGACTCGAGCCGCGCAAAGGCCCGGCTGTCGTCCGGATTGCGGTTGAAGTCTCCGAGAAGAATTACGTCATTTTCGTTTGCGTCCGCATGTTGAACCTGCCGGTAAACATCCGCAAGGCTTTGTATTTCTCGTTGCCTCTCCTCCACCTTCCCCCAAACCACCCGCACTACAATTGCCGTGAAATCGAAACTGCCCGCACGAAACGTAGCGAAGTACGGATCGCGGATAAAGTCTTCCTCACCGTCCGCACCATCGTCATACAACTGCCCCGGCGCGGAAACTGTAACGAATTGCGGGTCATAAAGGAACGCAAACCGCTCGGTCATGTGACGCCCTACCGCGGGGCTGATGAGATACTCGTATCTTCGTCCCATCTCCTCCAACTGCGTAACGGTACGCTTCAACACCTGTTCATCGCGTAACTCCACCAGCGCCGCAATGTCATAGCCGATAAGCACGTCTGCAATAAGCTTCACGTCGGCGGCATCCCGGCTTTTATCGCTAAAGACGCGGATGTTCCACGCTGCCACATCAACCGTGTGCTTCTCAACCTGCTTTTCGCAACCCAAACTCGACACTGCCATCGTCGCGCCAAGAAGAATAATGTGAATCCAGCCGCATCGGAAAAACTTTAACATTGCTATAATATTCCCTAAACTATGTGATATAATTGCGAGCGGTTTAGCTTTCGCTCAATAAGAGTGCGCACCGCCGATTGCATATCTTATACATGGTCAAATAACGAATGTCAAGGACTTATTTCGGGGATATTTTCAGGCATCTGAGGTTGAAATCACCGGCGTCTTTTGTAATTATTGCGGACACGCGCAACGCTTCGCGCATACGTTCCGGCGGCGAAGAAATTGACTAAAAACCAAGTTTTTTCTTCAAAACTCGGTTTCTTAACGCAACGGTTTTAACGGCGAAATTCCATTGAGATTTGATGCGTCTTGTGCTACCATAAGATGTCATTCCCGCAAACTCCAGTTCGGCAATGGGGAGGAGGTGTGGAGTGTATCCCTCATTAATAGAGTGAAGGTGTGTGGATGGAGAAAATTAATCAACCTTAACTTATGCAACATCACCTTAGAAACCATTAGGAGTAACATCATGTCCAAGTCTATGCACAATCTGTGGAATACGCTTCGTTCATTTGAATGCGGTGGGGTGCAACGCCAATACTACTCGATTTCAACGTTAGAGGAACAAGGGGTTGGTCCAATTTCTCGGTTGCCCGTGAGTCTGCGGATTGTGCTTGAATCGCTGTTGAGAAATTATGATAACCGGCAGATAACAGAACAAGATGTCGAAAACCTGGCAAATTGGGACGCGAAAACGCCTAAACCTGTCGAAATCCCCTTTAAACCTGCGCGCGTCATAGCTCAAGATTTCACGGGCGTACCGCTTCTCGTTGATCTCGCCGCGATGCGATCGGCTGTCGATGAACTCAACGGCAATCCGCAAATTATCGAACCGGTCATTCCGGTCGATTTGGTGATAGATCATTCTGTGCAGGTCGATGCTTACCGCTCTGAAAACGCCCTGCTAATCAATACCAGAATCGAATTTGAACGGAACAAAGAGCGGTACGAATTTCTTAAGTGGGGGCAGGGCGCATTTAACAGTTTCAAGATAGTTCCGCCGTCAATCGGCATCGTGCATCAGGTGAATCTGGAATATCTGGCGAGGCTCGTCGTAGATAGCCGCCTTAACGGAAGTGGCGTGGCTTACCCGGACACCTTGGTAGGAACTGATTCCCACACAACCATGATCAACGGTTTGGGAATCGTCGGTTGGGGGGTCGGCGGTATTGAAGCCGAAGCCGCCATGTTAGGTCAGCCGGTATACATCTTAACGCCGGAGGTGGTCGGGGTAAACTTGAGCGGCTCGCTGCATGATGGCGTCACGGCGACGGACCTTGTCTTAACGGTCACACAGAGGTTGCGTGAGACCAAAGTTGTCGGTAAGTTCGTCGAATTCTTCGGTGAAGGCGTCGAAGCCCTCTCTCTGCCGGATCGTGCGACCATCTCAAACATGTGTCCCGAATACGGCGCCACAATCGGCTTTTTCCCCCCTGACGCCGAAACGATGCGTTACCTCAACCAAACCGGCAGAGACGAATCACAGGTTGCGCTGGTGGAGGAGTATCTCAAACGGCAGCAGTTGTTGGGTATCCCCAAGACCGGAGATATAGATTATTCTTCCGTTTTGACCATCGAACTCGATGCGATTGAACCGAGCATTTCGGGGCCCAAGCGGCCGCAGGATCGCATTGTTATCTCAAAAGTCAAAGACACCTTCGCCAATCTCTTGAAGCAGCCGATTACGGATGGCGGCTACGGACTTTCTGAATCCGACTTTCCTCGGCGCCGAAGCGAACCTACTCAAGGCGAGCAAATAACGCACGGGTCCGTCGTCATTGCCGCCATCACTAGTTGCACCAACACTAGCAATCCGTCCGTGATGATTGGAGCCGGACTACTGGCGAAGAAAGCCGTCGAGCACGGTCTCCGCGTTCCCGATTATGTCAAAACCAGCTTGGCGCCCGGTTCGCGGGTTGTCACGGAGTATCTAAGCCAAACCGGATTGCTCGGTTATCTTGAAAAGTTGGGGTTTGGGCTAGTCGGATACGGCTGCACCACTTGCATCGGTAACAGCGGCCCTTTAGATGAAACTGTCCAACGCAGAATTGACGAGGATAACTTAGTTACCGCCAGCGTTCTCAGCGGCAACCGCAATTTTGAAGCGCGCGTCCACCGAGATGTCAAAGCCAACTTTTTAATGTCGCCGCCGCTTGTAGTCGCTTACGCGCTGGCTGGCACCATTGATATTGACCTTAATGGCGAACCGTTGGGATATTCTGATGCGGGTGCGCCCGTATACCTCGCCGATGTCTGGCCCGCGAGCCGCGAGATTGCCGAATTGGTGAGCCAGTCGGTTGATCCAGCCTCGTTTAAACGTCTCTACGCAAAGATTGACGACCAAAGCCCGGAATGGGACAGGTTAGAACCGCCCGAAGGCGGAATTTATCGTTGGAGCGAGGCAAGTACATACATTCAGAAACCGCCGTTTTTTGAGAATTTTAAATTGCAGCCCGAATCCATTACCGATATTAGGGGCGCGCGAGTCCTCGCACTGCTTGGCGATTCGGTGACGACCGACCACATCTCTCCGGCTGGCGCAATTGGTGCCGATAGCCCGGCTGGAAAATACCTGGTGAGTCGTAACATCCCGGTCAAAGACTTCAACACATACGGGGCGCGGCGCGGAAACGACCGCGTAATGACGCGCGGCACGTTTGCGAACAATCGCGTCAAGAACTTGATGCTGCCCGGCGTCGAAGGCGGTTATACGCTTAAATTTCCCTCTAAAGAAAAATCTTCAATCTTTGACGCCGCGCAATATTATGCCGAGCAAGGCACGCCGCTCGTCGTGTTTGCGGGCGCAGAGTACGGCTCCGGAAGTTCTCGGGATTGGGCGGCTAAAGGTGTTGCGCTGTTAGGCGTCCGTGCTGTCGTCGCCGAGAGTTTTGAGCGGATCCATCGGAGCAACCTGATTGGTATGGGGGTGCTGCCGTTACAGTTTCAGGGCGGCGAGAGCATTCAGTCTCTTAACCTAGCCGGAAGTGAAATCATCAATATCACCGGTATTGAAACCAATCTTAAACCCGGACAGACAGTCAACATGGCATATATTGACGACTCTGGCGCGCAGCGCCAGACACAATTGCTAGTTCGGATAGATACCCCGGTCGAAGTCGAATATTACCGGCACGGCGGAATCCTCAATTACGTCTTGAGAAATCTAATGGCATCAGAATAAACCGCGGAACGCCTAGCATCAACGAAAAAAAATCGAGTTTATGATGAGAGGACTTAAAACCTGTTTGAAAAGTCCGAATCCGTCTTCGAGGGAGGGTATTTTAAGGAAAATTCCTTGAAAATCCAATGATTTGGACCCTGTATGACCAAAAAAATGACTTTGCCATCTACTTTTCAAATAGGTTCTTAAGCCAAAGCCCCAGAGGGGCGATAGGTGTATAGAAATGACTATTCGCCATACATCTAAAGCCCCAGCGGGGCGACAGATTATAGCAACTCAAACGCCCAAGAATGGCTTTGCCGCCTATTATTCAAACAGGCTCTTGCGCAGTTCGGTTTGTATTAGCGCAATTCATTGTGCGTTAGCAGATACGTTACTATCCTGCACGTCGCCGGGCACGCTGTTTTGTGTAGAGACGGGCAAAAAAAGAGGACTCCTATCGCAGTCGCTATTCGCTCCCTTAATTCCTCTACGAACCATTGGCTGTTCACCCGCGTAAATCCAAATGGAGTAGACTAGAATGCCGTTCTGCCCGCAATGCAACGCTGAATATCTTGAAAATGTTTCGATATGTGCGGACTGTCAGGTCGCGCTAGTCCCTGAGCGCCAATCCGAAGACACCGTTGAATACATCAGTTGGGAGGTTGTCCACCAAGTCCCCAATGAAGTAGTTGGAAACATCATCAAGGGCGTGTTGGAGTCGGCGGGTTTCGATGTCCTGTTGCGGTCGTATGAAGTCGTCGCGCACGGCGGACTTAGCCCAAAACCTCAATGGGGCGATATTCTCGTTCGGAGTGACGATGTGGAACGTGCGGAAGCCATTGTCAATTCGTACATTTCCTCTTTGTCGGAAGATGACGCCGAGAGTCGCGAATCTGAACTCGAAAACGTGTGAACTTAATGCGGAGGAATTGCTTTAATGATTTACATACGCTTGATTTGCGCCGTATGCCTTTTTATTGGTGTAAATTTCAACGCTTTTGCCGATTATCGAGTCGAGCCGGGGGACACACTCCAAATCGTTGTCATCGGTCAAGCTGATTACTCTCAGACGGTAAAAGTCAGAGCAGACGGGATGATAAGCTACGTTGACGGCGATCTGCCGGTTTCCGGCAAGACGCCGGAGGAGGTTCGGCTGCAAATCTTGGAACACCTGCGTCAACAGAAGCAGCTTTTGAGTCCGAATATCATGGTTTCACCGCTGCCCGCGGAAGACGAGATTTTTGTCGGCGGCGCTGTTAACGTGCCAAACCGTTACCCGCTTCGGCTGCAGGATGAAATTGGGTTGGACCACGCCATCGCAATGGCGGGTGGCGCGGACGCTAAAGCCGATCTCACCCGCGTCCAAATATATCGCCAGGATGGCACCGTCGAAGAATATGATCGTTCTCCGGGCGCCGAATATGAACACATTCTTGTGAGCGGAGGCGATTTGGTGCGCGTGGTGGCGCAAGGCGTCGTTGATGTGCAGGGACAGGTCAACAAACCCGGAAGAATCCTGATTCAGGATGGCATCCAAATTGGCGACGCACTCGCCCGTGCGGGCGGACCTGATAATAGGGCGGATCTGTCCAAATTAGTGATTGTCAGACGCGGAAGCGAGCCAATCGAAGTGAACCGCGCTGAACCGTTTTGGCGGAGTGCCGAGGAAACCGGCGGTAAGAATCTTCTGGTAGACGGTGACACGCTATATGTACCGCCGCTCGGCGTGGTCGAAGTGCAGGGTCAAGTCAACGTCCCGGGCAGTAGAATAGCGATGCGCGACCGAATTCGGGTTGCCGATGCCATCGCGCGGGCGGGAGGCGCAGATGATAGAGCCGACCTGTCCGAATTAGTTATCACCAGAGCAGATGGCGAACGGATTGAAGTCAGCATCCCAGATCGATTTTGGGAAGAGCCGAGTGGTGGCGAAACGGAGCACTATCTGTATGATGGAGATTCACTGTATGTTCCCAACGCCTATGAGGTCGAAACCATCTATGTGCTCGGTTATGTACGCAATCCCGGCGCCTACAAGATTCGCGATCCGATTACACCGGCGCAAGCCATCGCTCACGCTGGCGGAGAAGAGGCGGAGGCGAATCTCGGAGATATAGAAATCATTCGAAAAGACGGAAACGTCGAAAAAATCAATCTTAAAGAACATAAGAAACGGATGCAAGAAACCAAGATTTTACTGTATCCAGGCGACTCCATGCGGGTCAATAAGGGGTTTCAGATTAACTGGGGATTGGTCCTGAATTTCCTCTCCGTCACAACGGTTACAATCGGCCTCATTGTCAGCAACTAATCTCCGCGTTCACATAATCGACTGGTTTTGGTCGGTATAGTTTGATGTCAATCGAAACAATGCATCTCTCCTAGGAAATTTCTGGTTGCACTGTAGTAGGTGGAGAAACCTATGCCATCGGAATGGGATAAACTGCGTTCTTGGAATGCAACACAATGGGCTGCGTTTGAAGAACTTATTTGTCAGTTGGCTCGGTACGAACATTCACCGTCAATTGGCGAGTTTGTTCGGAAAGGCACACCTGACGCAGGCGTTGAGTGTTTCTGGAAATTCACGTCAGGTGAGGAGCATGGATGGCAGGCGAAGTTTTTCAAATCGCAACCGTCTTCATCGCAGTGGGTACAAATTGATTCTTCAGTAAAACGCGCTCTTGAAAAACATCCCGAACTGCAGCAATATACAATCTGTATGGCGTTTGATCCTCCCCATTCCGGGTGTAAAGACACCACTTCATTCGGCGACAAATGGAAGGCACGCGTAGCCAAATGGGAAAGTTGGGCTACTGAGAAAGGTATGTGTGTCAAATTCTGCCGCTGGGGAACTAGCGAGATATTCGAAAGACTATCACGCGACGAGCATCGTGGTAGACACTTTTTCTGGTTTAATGAGGAGTTATTTACCTCCACGTGGTTTGAGCGACGACTGAACGAGGTTATTGCCGCTGTCGGTCCTCGCTATTCGCCCAAACTGAATGTGCGGCTTCCACTCTCGGATTTGTTTGAAGGCCTTTCGCGGTCCCCTGTTTTTTTCAAACGTTTTCAGGAAGTCTACGGAGACATCGGCAAAGAACGCGCAAAGGGTTTCTTGACGTCAATTGAAAAATTTGCTCCACAAAAAGCGGAGTGCTTCTATGAGCAACTAGAGCAGCTTGTTCAAACGGCCAAGAACTATGACAAGACAGGGATTGACCCCATTGATTGGTCATTGATGAAGGGTCAGACAAGGGAAGCGCTCAAGTGCATTTCTGAAATTGTCTGCCTCCTCAGAGAGAAGTTTTACGATAGCGAGTCGTGCGAAACAGGCGAGAATACACAAAAGGTTTCTAAAGAGGTGCATCTTGACTACACGCTTCATGCTCTGTGGCGCATCGAAGAAAAACTGAAGGATTTTGAAGATTTTGTCAATTCAGATGTCGTACAACTAACGAGCCAACCAGCACTGCTTCTAGTCGGTGCCGCAGGCACTGGAAAAACACATATGTTCAGTGATGCTGCGAAACAGCACGTTCAAACTGGCGCGCCGGCAATCTTACTGCTCGGAATTGAATTCACCAAGGAAGAACCATGGAATCAGATTCGGCAGATGCTCGATCTCACATGTACAACACAGACATTCCTTGGTGCATTAGAGACCGCCGCCCAATCTGCTGGGAGGCGAGCAATCATATTTATTGACGCCCTCAACGAAGTAGAGGATGCCAGTAAATGGCAAACTTGGCTGCCTTCTATGTTGAAGTGTCTTGAGCGTCATCCGTGGATAGCAATCGCTGTAAGCGTGCGTACGTCCTTTGAGAATCAAATCATTCCAGACCATTTGGTGCCCGATGAGTTCCTCCGGTGTACCCATCAAGGGTTTGATGGTAGGGAATACGAAGCCGCTAAAGAGTTTTTTGACTTCTACAAACTCCAGATGCCTCCCACACCGCTTCTTACCCCCGAATATCGGAACCCCTTGTTTCTTCGTTGTTTATGCGAAGGTTTAAAGAACAGAAACGTGCCGACGATTCCCACAGGAATCCATGGAATTTCATCGGTATTTGACTTTTTCCTTGATTCTGTGGACGAGAAACTAGCGAAACCTGAGTTTCTAGATTACGATCCCGAGTCTCGTCTTGTTCTCCAAGCTATACGTCAACTAGCTACGAGAATGTCACAATCAACTGGGCATACAATTTCGCGTACAGAAGCAATAGAGATTTGTGAAAAAATTTATCCCCACGATGGCTTCAATAAGTCTCTCTTTCGCCACCTCCTGTCGGAGAATGTTCTTTTCGAGACTAACTCATATCACGACACCGGTAACCATGGAGCAAAAGTTGTGACCTTTTCTTACCAACGTCTGGCAGATCACCTGATTATGCAGGAGCTCCTTGGCGAACACGTAAACTCAACAATTCCGGCGGAAGCATTCAAATGCGAGCCGCTGGGCAGTTACTTCAAAGACGAAATGTCCTGTCGGCGTAATTCGGGATTGGTGGAGGCATTGGCAATTCAGGGACCAGAGACTCTCAAGCAAGAAATCTTCGACCTAATCCCTGAACTCAAGGAATCATTTCCTGTGTGTGAAGCATTCATAGAAAGTCTAATTTGGCGCGCCCCAAGTACCATTCAAGCGGACAAATGTATTCAATATATCAAGGCTCATATAACGCCTCAAGCGGACCTTAATCGAAAGTTTCTCAATGCAATCCTGACAATTGCACCCTACCCGCAACATCCCTTCAACGCGGATTTTCTGCACGGCAATCTGATGAAATTGGAAATGCCAGAGCGTGATGCCCGATGGTCAATTCCTGTGTTTCATGAATACGGAGAAAATGGCGCTGTTGATCGCCTTATCGACTGGGTTTGGTCTGATACCGACAAGACTTCTATCTCTGATGAGTCCGTTCGCCTCTTGGGAACGGCACTGGTCTGGTTTCTTACAACATCTCATCGTTTCTTGAGAGACCGTACAACAAAAGCTCTAGTATCTTTATTCGGCGACCGTATTCATGTTCTGTGTCAAGTGATTTCAAATTTCGTTAAAGTGAACGATTTATATGTTTTGGAACGTCTTTACTCCGTAGCCTACGGCTGTGCTTTACGAAGTTGTGACTCAAACGCAAAAACCTCTTTATCACAACTCATATATGATTTGGTTTTCAGAGATGGTAATCCCCCGTGCCATATCCTGCTACGGGATTATGCACGAGGTGTGGTTGAAGTGGCGCTGCGCGATGGGTTGAATCTGGTTGGTGTTGAACCGCACAGAATTAGACCTCCATACAAAAGCGAATGGCCGTTGCAGATTCCTTCAGAGGAGGATGTTCAGGAATACGGAAAATTGCGCGAGGAGATGTGTGATGAACCACGGACATTTCGATTGATTTACAACTCAGTCATGGAGGATGGTGACTTCGCTCGCTACATAATTGGTAATCAAATCCCGTGGTCGAAGCGTCGGCTCGGTGAGAATCACGCGCCGTCGCGTAAGGAGCGGTTTGATGCCTTTGTAGCGTCGCTGACCGACCATCAGAAGAGTGTATGGCATTCTTATATTGAGATAAGGGAAGGACCACGGTTTGGTAGCCTGGAAGACACCGGATTTGGTGACGTTTCGGAAGAATCCTTGCAACATGATTTTGACTCGACTGTGAAAGTCAGTCAAGTAGAGTGCAGGTTTCGCAGAACTTTGGGAAAGAAAAAGAAACGTGTGTTTTTGGAATTAGTATTGCCATACCTAGATGCTCCACGGGCTGAGAGAGACGAGCTCGCCTTTCCTAGTAGGATTGCCCAACTCTGGATTCTTAAGCGGGTGTCCGAACTGGGTTGGACCGAGGAGCGATTCAGCAGGTTTGACCGGGATGCAATCGCCTATTTCAATCGGGGAGCTGCGAAACCAGAGCGAATAGGCAAGAAATACCAGTGGATTGCATATCATGAGTTTCTTGCCCATTTGGCGGATAATCTCGAATTTCGAGACGATTATTGGTCTGAGGAACCGGGTGTATATGATGGCCCTTGGCAGTTATGGCTTCGTGACATTGACCCCTCCTCATTGCTGAAGACTACATGCCAGGAGCAAAGCCCAAACGGATGGTGGACACCCGTTGGATTTGAGTCATGCACCGACGAACCGGACGCAATTCAGTGGCGAAGAAGTGTCGATCTGTTGCCCGAAATCGGGAAGCTTCCAATTGTACGCGATCCTGCTACTGGTCAAGAGTGGTTTGTGTTGGAGTGTTTGTATAATTGGGAAGAGCCCATTCCGCCTGAAACCGACAAATATAGCATCAGTCAACGGTATATCTGGTACATACTCAAAAGTTACTTGGTAAAGACAGATGACGAAGATCGTTTCTGCGACTGGGCAAATGCCCAGTGTTTCACTGAACGTAGCATGCCGGAATCACGCGCACGGCGGCAAGTATTTTTGGGTGAATTTTTCTGGGCGCCGTCATTTGAGTATTTCAACAGAGACTACGGCGCAGGCAAGGGTTGGACGAAGGGCGATTGGCTCTCCCTTCCATGCAATGTGCTTGTCACATCAGACGAGTGTTTTCAAGGGGGAGACTATGACTGTTCGTTTGAAGATGCGACTTCTGTTTATCTACCGGCAAAGTGGATTGCTGACAGAATGCAGCTTTCTTGGCGAGGTGTGGAGTGCCGCTATTTCGACCAAACCGGGCATTTAATAGCACAAGACCCATCTATAAAAACGGCGGGTCCTAAAGCCTTTTTGATGGACAAAGACTTTACGACTACGTTTCTGAACAACGAAGGATATCGGCTAGTTTGGACACTTATCGGCGAAAAGGATATTCGAAGTAGTTGGGATAGAGACGAGGATAAGTCTGGATGGATGGTATTAAACGGATGCATGAGAATGAGAGATGGGCAAATTTCAGGCCAAGCTACGGCGTTCTGGCAAACTCTAGAATCTGATTTGATGAAAATTGAAGTGATAGAAATTCGATAAAGAGCAACATAAATAATTGAGAACGCAGTAACTTTAGCCATGTCGCCTGGATAGAGCGATTCTAGAAAAAACAAAGTCAAAAATCATATTTGACCGGGAAAACTTAACTTGAAATAATTTACACTGGGGATGAACTATGCCAAGCAAGACCGCGAAACGGAACATTGAGAACTACCAGCATAAAGGCAAAAAGCAGGTCAACAACTCTCCTGTTGGTTTAGTTACCCCTGACACGGATAAAGGCGCGGGCAAGAAGACCCGCGACTACAATCCACACCTTGATTCAACGCTCATTTTGACGAGTATGGCTGAACGCACATCGTTTGAGGCACCGACGTTTCGCTTCAGGTGCACGAGCAAAGTCGCGCCCTCAGGAACACCTGGGTTGTTGGCATCCAATCCTACCGTACTCATATTCGAAATTGGCTGTTGCTTGCGCGTGAAATCTAGGACGAATACGGTAGTCGATTTGTTCAAATCGGTGGTGAGAATTACACCGATTCGGCATGGTATTTGATGATATTCTCGGTGCAGAGAATCGGATGGCGTATGGATTGAATTGCGCATCCCCCATCGATTTTGGGAAGAACCGAGTGAAGGCGAAACGGAGCACTATCTTTACGACGGAGATGTACTGTATGTCCCGAACGCCTATGAGATCGAACCCATCTACGTGCTCGGATATGTACGTAATCCCGGTCGGTACAAAATTCGCGATCCGATCACACCGGCGCAAGCCATCGCGCTCGCAGGCGCAGAAGAGGCGGAGGCGAATCTCGGAAATATAGAAATCATTCGAAAAGAAGGAAGCGTCGAAAAAATCAATCTTAAAGAACACAAGAACCACATGAGAGAAACCGAGATTTTACTGCACCCCGGCGACTCCATGCGGGTCAATAAAGGGTTTCAGATTAACTGGGGATTGGTCCTGAATTTTCTCTCGGTCACAACGGTTACGATCGGCCTCATCGTCAGCAACTAATTTCGGTTTTCGCACATATTTCTAGCCAGTTTTCAAATATCCTGAACGGAAGCATCTTTGATACCATAATCAAAGTCTCGATTCGGTTGGTTGCGCCAACCCATTCGAACCGGCGGCTTAAATCTTGACTTCAACGGATGTTTGATAATGTGATGATGGAGACATTCTAGTTGGAACACTTCGAAGCAATCGAAAAACGCCTTTGGACTAGTGCGGATACCCTGCGTGCAAACTCTAACTTTGCGAGTAATGAATACTTCCTTCCTGTAATGGGTCTCATCTTCCTTCGGCATGCATACAGCCGTTTCCTCAAGGTTAAGGACGAAATTGAATCAACACTGCCAAAGCGAAAGGGAAAAACCCGCCCGCTCACTAAGGAAGACTTCTCACAGAAAAGGTCAATCTTTTTGCGCCCGGAAGCACAGTTTGACCATCTCGTCGCCTTACCTGACAGCTATGATCGCGCTCAAGCAATCATCAGCGCCATGGATGGGATTGAAAGTGATTATGAATCCCTGCGCGGCGCCTTGCCGAAGACAGAATATCAAGAACTTGACAACGATGTTCTCGGTCAAATTCTTCGAATTTTCAACGATCCCGCTCTAAATCACGCCAATGGCGATGTTTTCGGGCGTATCTACGAGTATTTCCTTACCCAGTTTGCGGACCAGAGAGCACACGACGATGGGGAGTTTTTCACGCCAGCGTCACTAGTCCAAATAATTGTCAATTACATTGAACCGGACGATGGTACGGTGCTCGACCCGGCGTGTGGATCGGGTGGCATGTTCGTGCAGAGTGCGCACTTCATCGAAAGTATGCACTGGAACCCGACAGAACGCGTTACGTTCTACGGTATGGAAAAGAACGCGACGACAATTCGACTCGCAAACATGAACCTCGCCGTGCACGGTTTGGAAGGAAACATAAAGAAAGCAATCACCTACTTCGATGATCCCCACGAACTGTTTGGGAAGTGCGACTTCGTGATGGCTAATCCTCCGTTCAATGTCGATGAAGTCGACGCAGAGAAAGTGAAAAGCGATCCTCGCCTCCCTTACGGTCTCCCTGGAGTGAACAAACAAGGTAAGGTCTCAAACGGCAACTATCTCTGGATCTCTTATTTTGATAGCTACTTGAACGAAAACGGGCGCGCGGGGTTCGTCATGTCCTCACAAGCGTCATCGGCGGGGCGTGAAGAGGCAAAGGTCCGGAAGAAATTAATTGAGTCGGACCATGTGGATGTCATGATGGCAATCCGTTCCAATTTCTTTTACACGCGCACGGTGCCATGCGAGCTCTGGTTTCTTGATAAGGCAAAGCCCGAGGAACGGCGTGGCAAGGTGTTAATGATTGATGCGCGTGCCGTCTACCATCAGGTGACACGAAAAATTTACGATTTCACAACGGAACAACAGAAGAATCTCTCGGCAATTGTCTGGCTCTACCGGAGCGAAACAAACCGCTTCATAACTCTAGTTGCTGAATACCTTGGACGTATGATTGATTCGACGGAAGATGCACTTGGGGCACTGAACATCTTTACGGCAGAACTTTCCAAGACAGTTGAGACGTTTGCAGACTGCGACCTAGACGTCAATTTAGCTAAGCGTACTGAGGAATTCAAGACTGCAGAGACAGCCTTTGTCGAAGATGTGTACAATTTCGAGGTTATGGCGAAAGAGATTTCCGACACTTGCAAATCACCGGAATCTGAAAATGGCCATTTGAAAGCCCTTGCGGAATCTGCAGAGCCGGTAGTTAATTGCGCCTCCGTTCTGGCTTCCAATGTCATTCAGCTTTATAAACTTCTGTCTTACCTCGTAATTGCGACACAAAACGGACGCCGAGGTTGGCTCAAATCGCTTGATAAGATTCATAACGATACAGTCGAGAATCTTAGAATACCTGAATATTTTTGGCGGCAAGCACGCTGGCTACAAGATCGATTTCCAGATGCAGAGATTTGAGATGTTGAGGGCCTTGTAAAGATTGTCGACCTAAAGGAGTTGGAAGAAAACGACTGGAGTTTAACACCGGGGCGATATGTTGGAGTTGCGCCGGAGGCGGACGACGACGATTTCGACTTTGACGTAACGATTCGAGAAATTCATCTCGGGCTTGAAGCACTCAACAAAAAGGCGGTTGACCGAGCGGCTAAGATTTCAAGTAATTTTGAGGATTTGAGGATTTGAGGGCGGGAGTTGGGCAAAGATCTCAACCGATTCGATTGTCGCGCTTTTGCCGAGAATGCAAAAATCCATTTTTAGCAGCAAATCGAGCATATACCGAATATCCTCTCATCGTTCCCAAACGCTTTCAGTGGAGGTGTTTGTTGGGTCGACTAGTATATCGATTTAATGGCGTTTTGGACGAACTAGCTAAAACACTACGACAGATGCGAACTGATGAACTGAATGCTGTAAATCTTGATTCAGACAGGAATTGACGGAATGTCAAAGAATGCAGTGATTTTCCTAAAGGAATCCAGTTTATGCCTGGTGCAAAGCAAACCTTACTTGACATTTGTAAACTGATTGTTGATTGTGAACACAAGACTGCGCCAACTCAGGACACCGGCTATCCTTCGATCAGAACGCCAAATATTGGCAGAGGACGCCTATTACTTGATGGGGTTAATCGTGTTTCAGAAGAAACCTATCGTGAATGGTCCAAACGTGCCATACCTCAAGCCGCGGATTTGATATTGGCTCGCGAAGCTCCCATTGGTAATGTGGCAATTATCCCTAAAAATCTTAAAGTCTGCCTTGGTCAAAGAACTGTACTCATTAGACCAAATAAGAATAAGGTTTGTCCAATGTTTCTAGTATATTTCATGCTTGGGAATGAGATTCAATCACGACTGTTGGGCCCTTCAACTGGAGCGACAGTCAGCCATCTAAACATGAGAGATATTAGAAATCTAGAAATCCCTAAACTCCCCTCACTCCGCATTCAACGTAAAATCGCCGACATTCTTTCTGGGTACGACGATTTAATCGAAATCAACCAGCAACGGGTTGCTTTGCTGGAACGGGCCGGGCGAGAGATTTACCGCGAGTGGTTTGTTCGTTTGCGATTCCCCGGTTATGAACGGGCAAAGATTGTCGATGGTGTTCCTGAAGGTTGGGAACGTGTCCATCTAAGTAGGCTAGTATCGACTCAATATGGTTACACGGCGTCTGCTAACGAGAAATCTGTTGGTCCAAAATTTCTTCGCGGGACGGACATTAACAAGCGCTCCTACATAGATTGGGAGGCGGTGCCTTATTGTCCGGAAGATAACCTCAACTTCGAGAATTATGCCCTTAGACAGGGCGATTTACTTGTGATTAGGATGGCGGACCCTGGGAAAGTCGCAATCGTCGAAAAGGAGATTAGAGCAATATTTGCATCCTATCTTGTCCGGTTATCGGTTCGAAAAGACGCGTTGATTGACCCATTGTACCTGTTCTATGTGTTAGCAGGGGCGGAGTATCAAGCGTTTATGCAAGCCGCAAGCACAGGATCAACACGGAAGAGCGCTAGTGCAAAACTCCTTACAAATTTCAATGTCCTTCGACCGCCAAAAAGTATTCAAGACTGCTTTGTGGATAAGATTCGCCCGATGCGGGAAATGATCGGGATGCTTCTTGACCAAAATTCAATGGCGGAGACAGCACGCGACCTAATGTTGCCACGCTTGATGTCTGGTCAGTTGATAGTGTGCTGACACTTCACGAAGTGAGCCTCCCCATGTGCAGCTCTACGAACGTTGGACTCAAAAGGGATTGATTTAAGCGTAAAAGCAGAAGGCGCAGCCGATTACAACCGTCCGAAATGGGAGGTATAGTCAACCCCCCAAATTTTTTTATGCCCATGAACATTTCATCTTCCTATACGGAAGACAACCTCGTTCAACTGCCTACTGCCGACTATTTGGAAGACGAGTTCGGTTGGGAATCAGTCTATGCTTACAACACCGAGACCTTTGGTCCGGAAGGGACGCTTGGACGCGTGGACGAGACCGAAGTCGTTTTGACTCGTTATCTCCGGAAAGCGCTCGAAACTTTCAATCCCAATCTTCCGTCCGAAGCGTACCAAAATGCTATTCGCGAAATCATCGAAGTAAGCTCGGCAGAGTCAACTTTGCAGACTAACCATGAAAAATACAATCTCCTACGTAACGGCGTGAAAGTGTCTTATCGGGATTCACGCAATAACATACAAACTCGGACATTGCGAGTCTTTGATTTCGACGACGCAGAGAATAATCACTTCCTCGCTGTGCGGGAGTTGTGGATTATGGGTCCGCTGTATCGCCGCCGCGCCGATATTGTCGGTTTCGTCAATGGGGTCCCATTGCTGTTCATGGAACTCAAAAACGTCTACCGCAACATCCGCCGTGCGTATGACGAAAACCTCGCAGACTATAAAGATACCATAGCCCACATCTTTCATCACAACGCCTTCGTCGTTTTGGGCAATGGTGTCGACGCACGGATTGGCAGTTTCTCGGCATCGTTTGAGCTATTCCGTGAATGGAAACGTCTTGATGAAGACGACCCCGGCGTCGTAAATATGGAGACGCTTCTCAAGGGCGTTTGCACTAAATCTAACTTCCTTGATCTTTTCGAGAATTTCATTCTATTTGATGATAGCGGGGGCGAACAAATCAAGGTTGTTGCTCAGAATCAACAATATCTAGGCGTCAATCGTGCCATCGGTTCACTTGAGGACCGACTTGGAATTGGTGGAAAACTTGGTGTCTTTTGGCGCACGCAAGGCGCTGGAAAGTCCTATTCAATGGTGTTCTTTAGTCGGAAAGTGCACCGAAAACTCGGCGGTAACTTCACGTTTTTAGTGCTGTGTGACCGCGACGATCTAGACACCCAGATTTACCGAACCTATGCCGGTTGTAGGCTAGTTGGTGAAAACGAGGAAATAAGGCCAAAAACTGGTAAACACCTGAAGCGATTACTTGGCGAACATAAAGCTTACGTGTTCTCGCTCATCCAGAAATTCAACCAAGATGTTCTGCCCGGCGAACCGTACTCTGACCGGAAGGACATCATCGTCATCGTCGACGAGGCTCACCGTACACAATACGGCAGCTTGGCGGTGAACTTACGCAACGCACTCCCGAACGCCCTTTACATTGCATTCACCGGCACTCCGCTAATGAAGGATAACGAGATAACTCGTCAGGTCTTCGGCGACTACATTTCCCGATACGGGTTCCAACGGGCGGTCGAGGATGGCGCAACGGTGCCGCTCTACTACGACGCCCGCGGCGAAAAATTATGCGTCGCAACGGACGACCTTAATGAGAAGATTGCCGAAAAATTGGAGGAACTTGAACTTTCTGATGTTGATGTTGAACAGCGCCTAGAACAGGAACTCAAACGCGAATACCATCTTATCACTGCCCCTGAGAGGCTTGACGCCATAGCGAAGGATTTTGTAAAGCATTATTGCGCGGCGTGGGGCAGCGGTAAGGCCATGTTCATTACGATTGATAAAATCACCGCTGTGAAGATGCACGCGTTAATCACAAAATATTGGCAGGAACGTATTGCCGAACTGGAAACCGCGGTTTCTGATTCGACCTACGATCACGAAGACTCTTCGCTGAATGACCAGTGTGACTGGATGAAAGCGACACAGATTGCTGTCGTTATTAGCGAGGCACAGGGAGAAGTCCAAACGTTCCGAAAGTGGGACATTGACATAATTAAGCACCGAAAGCGGATTAAGGACGGCTTTGAAACGCCGGACGGTCAGCGAATTGATGTTGAATCCGCTTTCAAGAAGGACAACCATCCTTTTCGAGTCGCTATTGTTTGCGCCATGTGGCTCACCGGTTTTGACGTCAAGAGTCTTACGACGCTCTATCTCGACAAACCGCTAAAAGCACACACGCTAATGCAAGCCATCGCACGGGCAAATCGTGTGCATGTAGGAAAAAATAACGGTCTCATTGTGGACTATTGCGGCATTTTGAAAAACCTCCGCAGTGCACTGGCGACATTCGCGGGACACACCGGATCTAAAGACTATGAGGAGTCCGTCCTACCTGCAAAACCTCACGAAGACTTGCTTGAGGAACTTCGCGAAGCTATTGAAATGGTACGCGCTTTCCTAGCTGAGAAAGGATTCCGACTCGAGGATATCATTGAGAAAGTCGGTTTTGAGCGAAATGCAGCAATAATCGCTGCCAAGGAAATAATCAACGAAACTGACGAAACTAGGAAACATTTCGAAATTATGGCGCGCGAAGTGTTTCGAAAGTTCAAAGCCTGTATAACCTTGCCGGGAATAAACAACTTTCGAAGTGACTATGATGCGATTAACATCGTGTACAAGAGTCTTGCAGACGATCGTGACAAAGCTGACATCGCGCACATCATACAGGAACTACATGGGATCATTGGTGAAAACATCGAAGTCACCGAGTCCGAAGATTTAGCAGAAGGTTATAAAATTTATGATATTTCAGCCATTGATTTTGAGTTACTACGCCGGGAATTCGCGGATAGTCCGACAAAGAACACTTTGGTGCAGAATCTGAAAGTTGCTATAGAGAAACGGCTCGCAGTAATGGTGGCGCAGAACCCTCTTAGGACAGATTTTCAAGAGCATTATGAAACACTCGTCGCGGAATACAACAAAGAAAAAGATCGTGTGACAATCGAACAGACTTTTGAGGCGTTGCTAAAACTGGTCGCAGATTTGGACGAGGAGCAGAAACGTGCAATCCGTGTGGGGCTTGACGAAGAGACGCTTGCGCTATTCGATTTACTGAAGAAGGAGAATCTGACGCCCAATGAAATTAAACGCATTAAGGTAGTAGCCATTGACCTTCACGCAAAACTCAACGCAGAAATAGAACGTATCCGGGACTGGGAAAGTAAATTCGCAACACGAGACGCGATGAAGCAAACCATCTATGACTTTCTCTACAGAGATGAGACGGGACTACCTGAATCCTATTCTAACGCCGAGATTTCACAGAAGTCAGAGGTAGTATATCTACATCTTTTGCACCAATGTCAACACACGGCAGCGCTTTCTGCAAGATGAAAGCCCATACACCAAACTAACGGCGTCATCTTCCAATTAGATTCCTTTGGGTAGCATTCTCCGACGCTGCTGAATAGAAAGATGATTATGTATTTGGTCAATACGATTAATTTAGAGATAACATGACCCAACATACCCACGATATTAGTGTTACCAGAATAGAAGCGGATGACTTCGCCCGTCGCTGGTCGTTGCGTAAACAAAAGCTAATGTGGTTTCTCGGAGCAGGCGCATCGGCCTCTGCCGGCGTTCCTACAGCCATTGACATGGTGTGGGATTTCAAGCAGGAATTGTACGTTAGTCAGCAGAAGGTTTCACGTCAAGCTGTAGCCGACCTTTCAAATCCATCAGTGCGTAGGATACTGCAGTCCCACATCAAATCCATGGAAAACATGCCCGAGTCCGGAGCTACGGATGAGTATGCAGCGCTCTTTGAAAAGGTGTATCCATCGGAAGCCGATCGTAGTACCTATATCAAAGCCTTCATAGATGGAGCAAAACCATCATACGGACACTTGGCGCTGGCTACCCTGATGCGTGAAAGGCTTATCCGCCTTGTGTGGACGACAAACTTCGATCGTCTCTTGGAGGATGCCTGTGCTAGGATCTATGAAACTACAGGTTCATTAACTACCGTGGACCTAGATTCACCCCACAAAGCAAAGCAAGTTATTGATGATGAGCAGTGGCCAATTGAAATCAAACTTCATGGCGATTTCCATTCGCGACGCCTTAAGAACACACCGAATGAACTTCGTCAGCAGGACACACATCTGCGAAAAATGCTCGTTGATTCATGCCAGCGATATGGACTTGTCGTAGTTGGTTTTAGCGGTCGTGATGATTCAGTTATGGATGCTCTCGATGAAGCCGTGAAACTTTCAGGCTCCTATCCGCATGGATTATTCTGGTTGCATCGTGGGGAAACGCCGCCACCCCGTGTATGTGAACTGTTAAGTCAAGCGCACAAAAATGGGATTGAAGCGGGGATGGTGCAAATCGAGAACTTCGATGAAATACTGCGCGATTTAGTCCGACTTTTAGAGGACATTGATACCATTAAACTGGATGAGTTTGCTACGGAACAACGATGGTGGACCGGTGCGCCCCGTCCCGTTGGCAAAAAAGCGTGGCCAATTGTGCGGCTCAATGGGTTACGTGTTACAGAAGTACCGAGTGTATGCAGGCGCATAGTATGTGAGATTGGCGGGATTTCAGACGTGCGGGCGGCTGTCGAAAAGGCTGGCGCTAACGTAATCGCTACTCGTACCCATGCGGGCGTCCTAGCTTTCGGTGTAGACAGTGAGGTCTGTACGACTTTCGATGCCTTCGGCATCACTGAATTCGATCTTTATACACTCGAAACCAAGCGGCAGAGATTTGACTCCATTGAACGAGGTCTTCTTCGAGAAGCATTGACCGCTGCGATTGTTCGCCAAGGTAGATTGGAGGTTGTAGGTCGCCGACGCGGCACCGATTTGTTGGCACCCGCCAATCCGGGAGCGGACATATGGCGACGATTGATAAAGCTAGTGGGAGCTATCGCAGGTAGGGTTCACAACTGTCCAGAGCTACAATGGAGAGAAGGCATCAGCATTCGTCTTGATTGGGCAAACGATAATCTGTGGCTTTTAATTGAACCGCGTGTTGTGTTCGATGGGATGGCACAAGAACACAAGATTGCCGCGGCGGCCTTTGCTCGCGCACGTACTGTAAAACGCTATAACAAGAAACTCAACGACCTTATCGACTTTTGGGCACAATGCGTGCTAGACCATGGAGACAAACTCCGAGCGCTCGACATCGGTGACGGAGTCGATGCTGTCTATCGTCTTTCACGACACACCGCCTTTTCATGGAGATCAAATGCATGAACAGTCAAAGCGAAATCGCAATGCATTTTTATTTTCCGGAACCAAAACTCGCATTTCACCCGGACCGCACCGCGGATTCCGGTCTTCACCCGTTGCGCGGATTGTTGCAGTTTAGTCCTTATTCCACCGATTGGGTGCCCGACCCGGTACGAGTGGCTACGGTTGTACCTTTCGGCGACAGTGACCGCCTTTTCAAATTTATGAAGCGACTTCACACCCCGTATAAACCAAACGAGCGTTCAGATTACCTTCCTGAATGGCCCGGTTTTCACAGAGTGTTTGGACTGCATCTACGCGCGGCAAATAGCCATTGCCACATTACGCTTGATGCCAACCTTCAAACTGACTTTGATAAATCGCGCAACCCGCACTCAGTATTGACCGAACACCTTGTACGTGCCATACAGCGTTTACAAGCACACCGGAATGAGTTTGATGTCATTGTTATTTACATCCCCGAACGATGGGCTCCCGGCTATACCGGCGGCGTATCCGATGAAGACTTCGATCTTCACGATCACCTGAAGGCAACGACTGCGACGCTCGGGTTACCAATTCAACTAATAAAGGAGGACGGCGCGGTCAATTATCACTGTCAAGCAAGTGTAATGTGGCATCTCGGTTTGGCACTGTACGTAAAAGCCGGTGGGGTCCCATGGAAATTGGCGGAGTTCGATCCCGAGATGGCCTACATAGGTATTTCATATGCGGTTCGTCCTGTAGAGTCCGATAAACCGCGGTTCGTCACATGCTGCAGTCAGGTGTTTGATGCCGAGGGGTCAGGTCTAGAGTTTGTCGCTTACGACGCCCGTGAAGTTGAAATTCAACAAGACAACCCTTTCCTGTCACGCAACGAGATGTTTCGCGTAATGACTCGTTCACTTGACCTTTATCGTCGTCGCCACGCCGGAAACTCGCCGCGTCGAGTAATGGTACATAAGAACTCACAGTTTAAACGTGCAGAAATCGAAGGGGCTATGGAAGCGTTTCATCTATGCGAATCAGTTGACCTCGTGCAAGTCGTTGAAGGTGTGAATTGGAGAGGCGTACGCATTGATCGGGCTAACGATAGTTCCCAAAAGGGATTTCCTGCGCCGTATCCCGTTTTCCGAGGCACACTGATTCCCCTTGGACCACGGGATGCGTTACTATGGACTCATGGCGACGTACGCAATATTAGCCGAAAAGGTTCCTATTTCAAGGGCGCAAGTGGCACTCCTTATCCATTAAAACTTGTTCGACATGCAGGCCATGGTTCTTGGGACGACACAGCGCGCGCAGTTTTGGGACTATCCAAAATGAACTGGAACAACGATTCACTCTACGACTCGTTGCCAGTTACCATGCGCTATGCAAAAGTACTCGCCCGCGTGGTAAAGCGAATGCCAAGTCTCAGGCGGACACCGTATCAATTCCGATTCTTCATGTAAGATTTTGTGTTGGCGATGGTAAAGGTTTCGATCGTAAAGACGTACAGATGTTACGGCTAAATTAGACCTTTGAGACCATCGCATACCGTTTGAATTTCCTTCGCGAATCTGGTAAAATCGGATCATACACCATTCAGTGACGAGATAGTACCGAGAACGGATTCAAGTGCAGTAATGGCATTGAGTAGATTAAACTTAGTAGTTGTTGCATCAACATTGGTTAAGAATGTAAGGGCGGAATGGTTATGCACGGGACAGCGCAAAAAAACCCTCGATTTTCAGATAAACAATTCGCAATAACACTCTCGGCAATTTTCTTGGTTGCCGGTGCAGTCGTCGCATGGAATCATGAGATGTGGCGGGATGAGATGCAAGCCTGGTTGATTGCGCGGGATGCGCCGTCCGTGTTTGAGCTTTTCAATATTCTAAAAAGATATGAAGGGCATCCCAGCGTATGGCACCTCGGGCTTTATGTGCTCCAGTTCTTCACCAGCTCGCCGATAATTATGCAGCCCTACCATCTGCTGATCGCCGCAACGACAATCTTTGTGTTTGCGAGGTACTCACCCTTCACGCGCCTGCAAAAGACACTCTTCGCGTTCGGCTATTTTCCCTTCTATGAGTACGCCATCATCTGTAGAAATTACGCAATCGGCATATTGCTGCTGTGTCTCTTCTGCACACTCTTCACCCGCTGGAAGAAAAAATTTCCGCTTGTCGCCTTAATTCTTTTTGTGCTCGCGCACACGAGCGTTCACGCCCTGATCATCGTCATATCCATCGCGCTGCTCTTATTCTTGGAATTACTCGTTAACTCGGACCGTCCGAATCGATTGCACATCGGCATCGGCTTTGCATTGATTCTTACTGGAATTATCACCGCCATCTACCAGATCGCGCCTGCAGCGGACCAAGGCACGCGCCCCGGATGGACGACCAATTTCGACTTGCATCACCTGCAGAACACCGTAAATTTAATTCCAAGGGCTTTTTTCGCTATACCCCGCTCTATGATGCATTTTTGGAACACCAATTTTTTAGATCCAATCCCTTCATCGGCGCAGGTAAAACTTGTCCTGACGGCGCTCACCCTGCTTTACGTCACTATTTTGTTGCTCCGAAAGCCGACGGTGCTGATGATGTATCTTTGCGGGACGACCGGACTGTTGGCGTTCTTTTATGCCAAATATTTCGGCTCGGTGCGGCATCACGGCTTCCTTTTTATGCTGTTCATCGCTGCCGTATGGATATCGCATTATAGCTACGAATCCAAAAGGCTGCCGAGTGCATTGAAGACGACCAGTTGGGGGTTGGCGAAGGCGTTCAATATTATATTCGTGTGCATCCTCATCGTTCATTGCGTTGGCGGCGTTACTGCAGCCAGGCTTGAGTTAATCTATCCCTTCTCCAACGGCAAGGCTGTCGCCGAATTCATCATAGATGAAGAGCTGGATGACATGTTAATCGCGGGCGTCGCTCCGGACGATCTGACACTGGAAGTTCTCGGATATCTGGAGAAGGACGAGTTTTACTATCCCCGCAGCGAGCGGTTTGGTTCTTTTGGCGTCTGGGACATGGCATGGCGGAACGGGAGAAGCCTGCAAATCGGCGATGTGTTGCGAAGAGTTCAGCAGTTAGCGGATGAAAGGAGAGAGGATATCTTACTCGTCTCGGCGCGTCCGTTGCCCGAAGACATGCAGCGCAGTATTCCGAAAGTTGCGGCGCCCGTGGATATTGGTAGAGCTGAAGCATCCCACTATTTCGTAGGAGCCATAGATGAAGTCTTCATCGCACAACGGGTGCTCTCACAGGAGGAAATCGACGCCCACTATAACGGGGGTATAGCCGCCATTGGAGCGGCAAAACCGGAGGTCATTCTGGCGATGCCATTTGAAGAAGGCGAGGGGGCAGTAACCAAAGACCACTCGCCGCACGGCAATCGCGGCGCACTGCATGGAGGTGCGAACTGGAGCAAAGGCAAGTTTGGCGGCGCACTCACCTTGGATGGGACCGCTTGGGTGGAAATCGGAAACAACCCGCAGCTAGAGTTAAATCACACAGATTTTACGATTGCGCTGTGGGCGTACTTTGCGTCGAATGGCGTGCACGGACTAATCGGAAAGTCTGAAGGCCCCGGTGAACGGAATAAATGGTGGCTCATGAACCGGCCTTCGGCGTCGCCGGGCGGCGAGATTTCGTTTCACCTCAATTGGCCCCACAGGACGGGACTCTGGATTGGAACACCCCGGCGTGGCGAGATTAACCGATGGCATCAGATTGTGCTCGTCAAGAGCGGTAACAAGTACAACTTCTATGTCGATGGTCAACTGATTGCCGCTGTTCCGGACCCCTTGGTACATATGCCGCCTCCGGGATATAAACTCACGCAAATCAAACGGTTCGCCCCAGCGGTAATCGGCGGTGAGGTGCCGCAATACTGCGTGTACCGATTGTCGTTACCCGCTAGACCAGAGAATCAAAAGGTAGGCGAGGGCGAATAATTGAATCGGAAGAAGGGAGTTTCGGTAGGTGCGGTTTCCGACTGCACCGACGGACTGGGTACATAGTGTTCGGTTGGGAAACTGCACCAACCGCAGCGCGCAAAAAATTGTGGGATTTACTAGAGGGAATATTTGAATTGGCGGGGAGAACGTTGGCGGGTGTCGTTTACTTTCGGAATCGAATCTCGCCGTGAACTTCGACGGAGTCCACGATTGCCATGATGACCGCGTCAACCGGTTTGTCTTGGGTGGTGTTTGTCTGACGCGCAGAGCTGCCGGCAGCGGTAAGAACCGTTTCGCCGATGCCAGCGCCAACCGCATCAACAGCTACAGTATACCGGCTGAGTAAATTGCCGTCAAGATTCGACTCTTGGACAATCAATAACTTGCTGCCGACTAATTTCTCATCTTTTCGCGTCGCAACCACCGTACCCACGACTTTGCCGAGCGTCATCCGAAAGATTCCTTTACCGCTAGTTGATACCGTCCGCAGATTTTTAAGGCAATTTTACTTGAGTATGTTAAACTCATTTAGCCCAAAAGTCAAGTTTTATTATCGCTTTGCTATTTGCTATATAACCCAATTTCCGCTGCGCAATTTGCATCCCACTTGCTGCCAAAAGTGGGTTGCGGTTAACGCTTGAAAACATAGGTTTACGTATAATTTCGCACCAAAAAACTTTACGTCAATAGGAGTCCTTATGCAAAAAATTTTAGGCGTCATTTGTGGAATGTTAATATTTTTGATTGCACTGACAAGTTGGGGCGATGTTCACGGTAAATTCAAAGTGGCGTTGCTCACACCGGGATCCATCAGCGACGCCGGGTGGAATGCGCTCGCGTACGACGGCCTCAAATTAATTGAAACGGAGCTTGGCGCTGAAGTGAGTCATGTCGAAAGCAGAACACCTTCTGAATGGGAGGAACACTTCCGGTTTTACGCCGAAAAGGGTTTCAATCTCGTCATCGGGCACGGATTTGAGTATCAGGAAGCCGCGAAGGCGGTTTCCCCCGATTTCCCGAACGCCGTATTTGTCACAACTTCCGGCAGTACGGTTATGAAAAATGTCGCATCAATCGTCTTCGAGCTTGAGGAGGCGACCTATCTCTTGGGTATCATTTCCGGGATGATGACGCAAACTGGCAAAATTGGGCTGGTTGGAGGCATGAATATCCCGCCCATTAAGAGCACCTTTCTTGCGTTCGAGGAAGGAGCGAAATCCGTGAATCCCGACATTAAAATCTCTCGCTCTTATGTGGGCGATTGGGAAAATATAAGCAAGGCAAAGGAGTTAGCGCTGTCTCAAATTGCGGAAGGCACCGACTTCATCTTCCATAACGCCGACGCTGCCGGGCAGGGCGTTTTCCACGCTGTAGAAGAGAGCCGCAAAGCCGGTGTGGACATCTACGCTTACGGCTCGAACCGCAATCAAAACCACATCGCCCCGGACGCGATTCTTGCAAGCGCTGTCATTGATACGAAGGTTTTTGTGCACGTCGCAAATCTTGTCAAAACCGGCAAATTTGAACCCAAGGTTATGCGCCTCGGAATGGCGGAAGATGAGATGGTGAAACTCGTTTACAATCCCAAGCTGAAAGATCGCGTGCCAAAAGCTGTTACTGACAAAGTTGAGGAAACCCGGCAGATGATTCTTGCCGGAACATTCAAAGCGCCAAGAGTGAAGTTTTAGTTCATCGCCGCGTCCAAAAATTGGTTTTGCACCCTTCCTTCCGCTCAACTAGTCAATAAAAATCTGTGTGTCATTAGAATCCAAGCTGTTTGTCCACGATATTCTTCAAGGGTTCGCCATTCAGGTATCGCTTCAGGTTTTCGCAAAAGAACTCCGCTGCGCGGCGTACACGGTGCTGCGACCTACCCGCTACATGCGGCGTAAGAAGTACACTGTCCATATCCCACAGCGGGCTGTCCTCTGGCAACGGCTCAACTTCAGTTACATCCAACCCTGCGCCGGCAATCTTCCCCGCCTTGAGCGCCTCAATGAGTGCAGGTTCGTCAACAATCTTGCCGCGGGCGACATTGATAAGATAGGCGGTCGGCTTCATCAGCGCTAGGTTGTCCGCATTGACAAGGTGATAGGTCTCCTCGGTGAGCGGGCAAGCAATCATCACCACATCTGAGCGGCGCATCAACTCCGGGAGTTGGTCAATCGGCATCAATTCATCGACAAAATCCGGCTTATCTTGCCGGTATGCATCTACCGCAATGATACGCATGTCAAATCCTATGCCGCGTTTCGCCATATGTATTCCAAATCCACCCAATCCAATGATACCGAGCGTTAATCCGCCAATCTCAATCAATTGATTTGGCTTACGCCATTCATGTTTGGTGTGGTTGATAGCGGCGCCCTTTATATCGCGCGTTAGACCGAGCAATAGCGCGTACGCATGCTCAGCCGCGTGCGATCCGTACACGCCCGCCACGCTGGTCAAGACAACCTCACTATTTTTTAACGCGGGATACAGTTGAGCGTCCATCCCCGCGCTGTGGCTCTGAATCCATTTGAGTCGTGTCAAATAGGGGAATGTCTCTTCAAGACAGTTTCCGAAATAAACTTGCGCGTCCTCGCCCGTTTCGATAATCTCTTCTTGTGAACGTGGAAAGACAACAGTATGCTCGCCGCCGGCCGCGTCGCGGATGAGTTGGTGCAGCCGCTCGTTTAACACGTACACGCTAACATCAACAAGAATCTTCATTCAGTTTAGTTCCTTTCAAAAATCAAATACTCCTAAAAACTTGGCAATAATATCCTTTGCTGCCGGTGCTAATTTCACGCCCAAATCTGCGATTGAGGGAATTGCGCGGTTGCGTTGCCGACCGCATCTCGTCAAAAACGATTACGATATTCCAATAATTGAACTTTATGATAGCCGACCGATTCTATCACAAGCGCACGAATCCGTCAAGTCGTGAAACCGCCCGCATTAGCTGGCAACAAACCTGACTTATTTGACGGGATTAATGCATTTTTGCAAAGGTCAAGTTTAGCGCAGACTCTCTCGTTCCTTAGCTCCTTTTCCCCGGCGGCGCAGAAGGCAACTTGAAACTGAGTTTTTTCTTGAAAACTCAGTTTCTTTAACTGTGTCTAAACCATCGCCGTGACTGATAAAGGATATTCGAATTTCCGCCTGCACCAAAGAGTGTAATTTCCAAGTGTGATTCTACGGTTTTCATTGCTAATTCACCCGGCATAGAGATATAATAGGAATCCTCGAGCGTTGAAAAATTTAACCGTTCCTCTTTCTCACCCGCGATGGAAAACGGTAGGAGTCAAGAAACTCCCTCTTAATTTTACAGAATTGGAAATGCTGTACTAACCACGGGAGATGACATAAATGAAACCCTCAACTAACATTCATGCATTTATCAGCGTTGCTATCCTATATGCCGCAATTCTCTCGGCACCCGGTAATGCCGCTATCGACCCCGAAACCGCAGTGGCGGTCTGGCTCTTTAACGAGGGCGAGGGAAATGAAGTCAAGGACGAGACAGATAACCCTGCTAACCTGACGGGTGTGTTAAAGGGCAGGGAAATTACGTGGATTAAAGGTGTCTACGGTAACGCGGTAAATCTCGGAGTGGATGGCGATGTCGTAGCTGTTTCCGCGGCTTTCGGCGACGAGGCTGCTCCCACGGAAGAGATTACAATCGTGGCATGGATTCGTTGGAATCCAAAAACCAACACAGACCTCTTTTTCTTCGTTCCGCCTGAACCCTGGGATAACCGAATTGCAGTGCATTTTCCATGGGGCGCGGACGGTATTGCATGGCAGTTTGGCAGGCCAATGGCAAACCTAAACGCCCCGATGCCAAAAAACTTTGAGGATGATTGGCATCACGTTGCGTTTACCGGCTCCGGTAAGAAAATGGCGATTTGGATTGATGGCAAGATTGTCGCCGACAGGGCCGGCGTGACTCCCTTCGTACGCGGAAACAACCGTGCTTGGCATATCGGCGGTCGAGCCGGCACCACTTTCGAGGGCGGCGTTGACGAGGTGGCGGTTTTTAATGTGGTCTTAACCCAAGCAGATATCAAAGCAATAAAAGATAGGGGACTCAGTCATGCCGTCGGATTAGCCGTCGATCCATCAGGCAAACTCACGACAGCTTGGGGCAACATTAAATCACGCGATTAACCGAGCGAAATTCTTCTATGATGACGGATGCTTTCGTGCGAAAACCAGACAGAATAGACTTACTCCTAAAACTCATGCCTTGTTGGTTCTAGCTGCAGCAACATCATAACATGGACGTATTTGACGCAATCGCACGCCGCAGGAGCTATCGCAAAGAGTTTCGGAAGGAACCCATCGCTCAATCCGATGTGGATAGGCTCATTGAAGCTGCGCGGTGGGCGCCTTCCCCGTTTAATGTCCAACCGTGGGAGTTGCTCATAATCCGAGAAACGCAGGGCAAAAATGCGATCGCCGACCTTACCGAACGGTGCATCATTGAGCAGTTCAAGAATGCGAAGTTTCTTGATGACAACAGCCGCTGGATGCGCTTGACGGAGGACGAGTGGCATGAACACGGCGACGGAATTCTGCTCGCAGATCACGTCGACCTGCCGCCAATCTTACTGGAAGATCCAAAAAAACTCGCGCCGCTCCTCAAGAATGCAAAACACTTGAGCGTCTTGGGGCATCTGGGCGCTGGGCGAAAACCTGCGGAAACAATCTCCAACCTCATTCGAAACTCCCCCCTGTTAATGCTGGTATTGATGGATTGTAGAAAACGTCCGCCGGGGGATGGCGGGCGGCGCTGGATGTCGCTGAGCATGGGAGCCATGATTCAAAACCTACTGTTAGCCGCGGCAGCGCTTGAAATTGGCACACAGTTCATCAGCGCACCCTTGGAACGTCACGGGGATTGCGAACAGATTCGCCAGATTTTCAACATTCCTGCCGACTACGAAGTCGTCAGCCTATTGCGGCTGGGATATGCGGAGTCAATGCCTGGAAAGTCTGTACGTTTGGGTGCATCCGCATTTGTTAAACATGAAAAATTCAAGTGAAAGGTAGAAACAAGCTTGAAAGATTCGATAAATCACGCGCAATCAACGCAATCCGCAGAAGCGCAGACGTCCGAATCCGCTCAGGGTTTTGAACCGGAAAAACACGAAATCTCGGTTCATGAGCTCAAGCAGAAACGCGATCGAAATGAGCCGATTGTGTTGCTTGATGTTCGCGAGCACGACGAGTACGACATTGTCCATTTTGAAGACGCGCTTTTAATCCCCGTGAACGAGTTGCCCCAGCACACGCATCGGCTTGGTAGAGACAGCGAAATCGTCATCCATTGCCATACAGGGATGCGAAGCATGTACGCGGCTGCCTACTTATATCAACTCGGTTATCGGAACGTTAAGAGTTTAACCGGTGGGATTGATCAATGGGCGATTGAGATTGATTCGACACTGAACCGCTACTGAACTGAATGGCCTCCGGCATGCATCGCCGCCTTCGTCCAGTGCGCTGAATCTATGCGGCTTGCGCGTCATAACATACCTTTCCGCCGACAACAGTTAGCAGATTAAAAGCCGCATCATCAAAAATCTGCGCTATGACAGGTTGACCGCTGTTCGGAAGTTCAACGGCGATAAAGTCTGCCTGCCACCCTTTTTCTAACGCCCCGACTTGATTTAATCGAAGCCCGCGTGCGCCGTTTATTGTCGCCATATCTAGAAGCGTCTCTGGTGGAAGGCATTCCCACGTTCGGCCCAAAAATCGAAGTTCATCAAGCATGCTTAGCGACCAGTTGCTGGCGAGGCTGTCCGTTCCGATAGCCGCGTTCACACCGGCTGCAAGCAGTCGCAAAAGCGGGTGATCGGTATGGTAAAAGTAGTGGTGGCTGCGTGGGCAAAATACAACGGACGCTCCGCTGTCCGCAAGCGTCTGAATACATTCATCTGTCAGGTAGTTACAATGTGCTAAAAGCGGACGCGTTTCTAACACGCCAAGTGCCTTCATGTGCTGCACCGGCGTCCGATTCGGCAGCCGCCAGTCTTCCATTGGAATCTGTAAAGCCTTGAGCAAGTCCGCGAATGCACCCGTCCCCGTAGCCAAAAACTCAACCTCCGCTTGAGTTTCTGACAAATGTGTGCACAACGGTAAATTGCGAGTTAACGCGAGTTCACAACAGTGTCGGTAAAGGGAGTCAGCCGTGGAATACGGGGCGTGGGGCGACACACCGTACGTTAGGAGAGCATCCGGCTCTGGCGCGGTTTCGAGATGTGAATTAATCCGCCGAACTCCAATCTGCGACCGTTCCCGTGAAAATCCCGTCGTCTCGAAAAACACCACTTTGCGGATGGGCGCGTCTTTGAGGGTTTGTACCGATTGTCCAAATCCATGAATGTCGCCGACGGTAGTTGTTCCTCCCGATAAACTCATTTGCACGCCGCTTTGGATCGCACGGTCAACCCATGCCTTGTCCGACTGCTGATTGCGAACAATTTGTAGCAGCCAATCCGTAAGCTGCGGCGTCCGGTCAACAAACGCACCGTGGTTAGTCAACTCAAGATGGGTGTGGCTGTTGACCAATCCCGGGAGAATGGTTGCCTCGCCCAAATCTCGTATAGGGCCCGCCCCCGCACGTCGAACTGTTGAATACCGACCAACATCCACAATCTCCGACCCGTGAATCGCAACCGCGCCGTTGTCGATAATCTGGCGGCTATTGGGAAGGATAAACTTCGCACGGAAAATCACCCGATGTTCTTCACCTTTGTCTCTGCTACGGTTTATATAGCTGCTCAGGTTGCCAGCCGGGGGGATACCCCATCGGCCAGTCTGAATAGCCAAACAACTCACGGAGTCCGTCCGGATTTCCACACAGCCAAAAAAACATCTCTGCTGTGTCAAACCAGTCTCTGAATTGCTGGCGCGGCGGCTGAAGGAAGGGGCCGTCAACGCTATATTCCGCAGTGGCAGGGTCAAAGTCCGGTTCAACCACCCAGTCTCGCTCCGGTTTAACCGTCCGCCAATAACAGTATTTCAGCATATTGCGGATCCCGTGAGCCGTGGATTCGGACCGGCGATGCCAAATTGAATAGACGGTGATAAAAATTGTGCCTGCCGATGCGGCGGTGTTTATCGAAGAACGAATGTTCGAATAATGCCCCATGCACCTCGAAAGCGTAAAATAGAAATGAGATGTCGGTACCAGACCCGTCGGTCCGAGTTCTATAGGCGTGTCCTGCGGATAATAGAATACCTGAAGGTGGTTGAGTGCCGGTCCGTGGCGGGATCCGCCGTCTCTATGCCAGCCCTGCGACGGTGCAGGACATTCGATTCGATGGTTAGCCACCCCTTTTGGAAGCATGAAGTTTTTGCCCAACAGCGACCGCACTGCCCCTGCAGCCTGCGGGTTGAGAAGAATATGTTCAATGAACCAATCTTCGTTAAGCAGTTCGATAGGTTGTCCCGTCGGATTTGCAGTCAAATAATCGTACGTCCTTCGGTTTATCTCGTCCGGAACGGCGCCCTCAAGCATCAGATACCCCATTTTGCAGAATTCTACGACCTGATTGTCGGTCAGCGAAGGGGTAATCTCGCTCAAAACCACACCATCTTTCACTTGAAGATCGGGTTTGGAAAGTTCTACGGTATGCGTGTCAGTTCTCACTGGGCTAATTGCCCCTTTAATCGGCGGTCTTGCCATCTCTCCATAGTCCCTTCAGTTTCTGTGTGTTACCAAATTATTGTCGTGTCTCATTATCAGCGATTTCGTTAGAACCTGCATAATAATCCATTCATTTGAGCATCATTACTCTTTTGCCAAAGCCCCGGAGGGGATCTTCGATCATCAATTCGAAGATAGTTTTTTCAGTAAAATTGCAGCGTCAATTTACGATACATCGAATGCCCCAGCCGGGCGGCGGACTACTGTTGCAGGAATACACACACCGCTGAAGCCTCTCCAGAGGTTGAATTTAACAAAATGAAATGAATGAACTGAATCCATGACGTCATCCTTCCCGATTCGGACGCTTCTGCGATTGTGAAGGCGTATGCTGATGGGCAGAAGACACACCTTCCGGACGTGGGTCGGGCGCTTCGGCTGGATTTAAAATGTAGTCGAAACTCAGCCACAAACTGCGAGAATACCGGAAGAAGAAGATGGGAAAAGGTACACAGAAGACAATCCAAAGAATAACGTTTAGATAATATGCGATAGGTGTCAAATACTCCAACGCAAAAAAACCGGCAAATGCCATGATATTCGTCGCGCCGTAGTTGATATACATCGCACCGACAAAATATCCCATCTCGCGCTCAAACTTGAAATGGCAGCAACTACACTCCGAGCACATTTTGAACATACCCGAAAACAAATCGCCTTCACCACAAGATGGACATTTAAGGCGCAGCCCCGCGCTCAAAATTCCGTGCACGCTGTGTTTCCGCATGTATTGTTCCGCCTCCTTGAACTCGCGCCTTCAATACGTTATAATTTGCGTTGCGGCTGTATCCTTATTCTAGCACAGCTCGTCAGGGATGTCAATTCAGTCTTGATACCGGGCGGCAATGATTTTTCCTGACTGGTCTCAATGAATTCCACGCGGACTCTACCCCGAATAAAAACCTTAGGCGCCCAGGCACTTCCCCGCAAATCTGTTCGGTATTTACGCGGTTAATGCGGTCCCATGATGTACGTATTCCAATACGAACGCAAACCTAGTTTACGGCATATTCCAAACATATTTGAGAACTCATTGACTGTATGAATTACCTTCAATCGATTGCATTGCGGATTAACGCGTACGTCAATAACGTCATCACTGGAAGGCAAAAGGGTCCTGTGCCCGTCCTTATCCAATTCGTGCTAATGCCGATGAGTTGGCTTTACAGTGTTGTCGTCAGGGTTCGGAACAGACTCTATAGTTCAGGGATGCTCAAAATAAAGCGGTTGCCCTGTCCCGTTATCAGCGTGGGGAACATCGTTGCCGGCGGCACCGGTAAAACGCCAACCGTAATCTGGATTGCTAAGCATCTACAAGCCAAGGGATGCCCTGTAGCGGTGTTGCTGCGGGGATATGGGCGGCAATACCGAACGGCAACGACAGTTGTCTCGGATGGGGACCAAATGCTCGGTGGCGTTGAGGAATGCGGCGATGAGGCGATGATGATTGCCCGAGCCGTGCCCGGATGCATCGTCATCGTTGGCAAAAATCGATACGATGCAGGGTGCGCTGCCATCCGGATGATGGGCGTCTCGACGGGGGTACTAATCTTGGACGACGGCTTTCAACATCGCCGCCTGCATCGCGGCCTCGACATCGTCACGGTAGACAGCACACAACCGGTTGGTACCGGTAATTTGCTGCCGGCGGGCACATTGAGAGAGACCAACGCCGCGTTGAAACGCGCTGACATCGTTTTGCTCACGCGAACCGATCAGCAGTTAGCTCCAACTAGTCAATCTACTAGACCCGCTGATCAGAAGAGCGCCGCGTTGGAAGGCATCGTTGATCCGGACAATATTTACGAAAGCCGCCATTGTCCTACGGCGCTCTACGAATTGAAATCGAGGCAACCCGCCCCGCTGGATCGGCTGAACGGGAAGCGAATACTCGCCGTGTGCGGCATCGGTGCGCCCGACGCCTTCGCCGAAACCCTTCGCCAACATGGCGCCGTGCAGGTTACTCTCATCGCATTCCCCGACCACCATCGGTACCGCTCGGACGACTATAGGCATATTAGCGCCCAATTCGGCGAGATCGGCGCTGATATGATAGTGACGACTGAAAAGGACGCCCAACGAATGGCCGGTTTCGAAGGGTTGGGGTGCTTTGTGTTAGCAGTTACACTGGAGATTTCCAAGAATCAGAACGAGTTCAGCCGCCGGCTGATGCGCGCTATTCACCCGACGCATTCTTAACACACCTCGCACGTCTCATGTTTAAATTCGACATTTGACACAAATTGTGGTAAACTACGGCACAGGCGTCAACGGCGAAACGCCCAAAAAGGAGAGGTACGGCATGTACGTTATCATCGCACCAATTCAGATTAAGGATGGACACAGAGATGCCTTCATAGAAGCCATGCTGGACGATGCTAAAGGCTCAATGAAAAATGAGCCCGGCTGTCTGAGATTTGATGTGATTCAAGACAGCGGCGACCCGAATCGCATATGGCTCTACGAGGTTTACGTAGATGAGGCAGCGTTTGAAGCCCATCGTCAAGCCCCCCACTTCATTAAGTGGCGTAATACCGTCGAGGACTGGCGCGATGAAGGCCCCAAGGGCGCCGGTTTGGGTAGTTACAACATTTGGCCCTCGGACAGCGACTGGAAATAGAACTTGTTAGTAACATCACAATCCAACGCAGCACCACACGGTAGGAGCGATCTCCGAATCGTGACACCCTCCGGTCAATTAATTGTTCCAACCGCCCCTAACCCATCCTTTGTAAGGAGGGGAATAGCAACTAAAATCCTCCCCATTGCCAAGGGGAATCAATTCAGTGAATAGGAAGGGATCAACCGACCGAAAAGGGAGGGCGATAGTTTTCTTATAGCCTTAACTTCTCCGCTCCCTATCGTCAAGCGTCGGTTGACGCAGCCACCCAGCGAATTGCTTGACTGACCAGCTTTCGGTAGTTTGGGTTTCCGTACGCCATCGCGTCGTGCCCGTGTTGGATGTATACAATCGGGGAGTTTCCATAACGATGCGTCCAGCCTAGTACCGGCGCACTGTCCCTATGCTCTGTGCGAAGCAAGACATGTACCTTTGGGTCGACGGTATAACCCTTGTAAGTTTCGTCCTGTATCTCAAAATCCGCGATTCCCTTCGTCACAGGGTGATTGGGGTCGGCGATTTTTACACTGTATCGGACATCGTGCCTGACCGTATTTTCGCCTGTTGTCCAGACGCCGCCGACAATTCGATTGAATTCATCCCATTCCCGGAACGAGATTAGCGCGTGGTGCAGTGAGACTATGCCAACGCCGTGATTTAACAGATCCACGTATGCCGCACGCTGTGCGGGCGTGATTTCCTGCCACATGTCGTAAAATACAAGTGCATCATAGTCCTTTGCGCCTTCTATACTCAGATGTTGGAACGCATTTGGAAAGGTCTCGGCTTCATAGCTGAGATTTTCAAGGCTGTCGAACATTTCCCAGAACGGTTCCGGTTGGAAATCGTGTCCGCCGGTAATCACTAACACGTGGTTGTTTTGCTTTGCGGTCATTGTTTAGCTCCTGAGTTGATAACTATTGGAAAAACCGTATAAAGTTCGATCCACTTAAATTTTTTTTCGTTTGCGAATTAAAGCCGGAATGAGCGATATGAGAACAATGAAGACGCCCGCGCCCGCTAGATACAGCAGCGTCAACCTGATATTTCCTTCGCCGGCGTTTACAGCAGCACCGAGTTGGACGAAAGCAACAGTACCGGGCAGCATGCAGATCCACGAAACCAGAAAGTATGTGGAAAACCGGATCTGCGTCAGTCCGTAGGCGTAATTCTGTAAATTGAAGGGAAAGATTGGAACGAGCCGCGTAATCATCAACATACGCCAGCCCTGTTCCTTAACCCCGTTGTCAATCTTTTGAAAATGGGCGTTGTCGGCAACCCAAGATGCAACCATCTCACGGGCGGTATAACGCGCAATCAGAAATGCGCACGAAACCCCAATAGCCGATCCGATTGAGGCGTAGACCGTGCCCCAGAGCGGCCCAAACGCGAGCCCGGAAAGTGCGGTTACGGGCAAGCCCGGCAAAAAGAACACGACTGCAGCCACATAAAAGCCGATAAAGGTCAGCGGTCCGATTGCGCCAAAGCTGTCAATCTTATCCTTAATTTTCGGGATATTTTCTAAACTTAGATATTCAGCCGCGCCCGAAAATCTCAAACCCCCGTACACAACACCAATTGCAGCCAAGGCGATAATCAGTTTGATTAGGTTTTTGTTCATCCTGCTATTCTATTTTAGAACGCCATTCCCAGAATCCAGCCGTTTCAACGGTTTTCCAAGAACCCTCTGATTTTCGGGACATTATCCGTCCACATACCGCCAATCTCGTTCCGCAGCAACCACGCAACATCACGGCGGGAGTGAACGAATCCGCCTTCAACCATAATGTTCCTCGCTTTGAGTTTCCTGACGTTGCGTTTCAGACAACGCATAAAAAAGTCGCAGAGCGAGAAGTGATTCACCTTGTTCCATCCGATTATGATTCTGTTGGCGTTAATGGATTCCGCCGCCTTTAGGAGATTTGCCGCGGGATTAATAATGATTGCGCTAGTTTGAAGTGTTGGTTCAAGCTGTTTGGCTTGGATGAGGAGGTGTTTCCGAGAATAGAAGGTCAAAAGGCCAACCGTGTGGACGAGATTAAATCGCCGTATCCGTTCCACAACGATACCGATAAGTTCTTCTGAATCCTCCTTCGGTTCAATGAAACACGGCATTTGGGTTTCCGCGGCGAGCGAGAGTGTCTGGTCGAGATGTGCGACAGGTTCATCGGAATCGAGCACTCTGTGCGTTTGCACATCGTGCCAAGTAAGTTCTTTGAGCGGTGATGAACATCCTGTGACTTCCTGAATACTTTCGCGGTTAAAACCGGTATGTATGATAATCGGCTCTTTGTCTTGGGTCAAACGGACATCGCACTCGAAAGCGTCAGCCCCGTCTTCAAACGCCTGCCTGAAGGCGGCTATTGTGTTCTCAGGCCCCCGTTCCAACCCGCCGCGGTGCGCCAGTATTTGGGGCGTTACAGCGGAATTTCCACTGTTGAGTTCGTGATGGGTGTGGCGCACAGTTATTTTCTTTCGGCGTAAGTTGAAGGTTCCCGTTTGGTGTCACATCGCAACAATCCGCCGCATCCGTTCCGCAACATCAACCTGATGCGCCCAATCTCCGCCGACTTCGTGGATAACATATCCATCGTAACCGACTGCTCTTAAATAGCACATCACGGACGGCCAATTCGTGTCCCCGTCAAGCAGGTTCACAAATTGATGTTGGTCGCGTTTAAAGTCCTTGAAATGCACGCGCACGATTCGTGCCCCAAGCTCGCGAATCCAATGTTCAGGGTACCCGTAAGCCATCATGTTGGCGGTGTCGAGGTAGGAGCGCACCCATTCGCTGTCAATTTCATCAATAAAGTCACACATCTCTCTGGAGCTAAGCAGAAATTTATTCCATACATTCTCCAAACCGATGACCGCCCCATGTGACTCGGCAATAGGCGCCAAATCACTCAGAATGGACGATAAGTTTTCCCAAACCCCCAGATATGTGCCTTCGTCGGTCAGTTGTCCCGGGTGCAACAGAATTGCGTCGACTCCGATTGCCTCGGCAATTTCAAGGCTGCGGACGACCGATTTGATGCCTTTCGCCCGTTGTCCGGTGTTGAGGCTGAGCAGGTTTCCACGATCTTGATAATTGGCGGCGACGCTGCTAATTTCGATTCCCGCTGCGGCACAACTATCGCGAACCGCTTTTAGTTCAGATTCGCTCATATTGATGTCCGTATCCCTGTCCTCTTCAAAGCACAGTTCAACTGCGTCATAACCCGCCTCTTGGCATAGCGCGAGCGTGTTGGCAAGTGGCATATTTCCAAGAATGATTTGGGTAACACCTATTTTCATCTTTTCTCCTAATTAAACCACATTGCGGCGCTTTATTGCACGTCGCTATGACTGTCGCCGCCGGAGATTATATCACAGTCGGTGTCAATGCACAATAAAATCACAGACACAGAACGCTCAACCTTCCGTATCTCAAACAACGCCGCGAATAGGGCTTGTCATTTGAAAATACATATGATATCGTTGTGACGAAGAGAATTACGGTTGCGGTAAGCGACGTTTAAATTTCCAATGTGATCGGGTGGGTTCGGTGGCTACACAACCGGAAGAGGTAACAGCGCTCAAAAGTGTTCTCGCCAATCGGACCCGAGAGGGCATCCTTTACGAAAAACTCTCCGGCAAAAAAGATTGGGTTCACTGTTTCGCTTGCGGGCACAACTGCAGAATTCCGCCGGGCAGAGATGGAATCTGCCGCGTTCGGTTTAATAGGGGCGGCGCGCTATACGTGCCGTGGGGTTACGTGGGCGGGCTGCAAATCGACCCCGTCGAGAAGAAGCCGTTCTTCCACGCATTTCTCGGCGCCGTGGCGATGAGTTTTGGGATGTTGGGCTGCGACTATCATTGCGCCTTTTGCCAGAACTGGATCACGTCGCAAACATTGCGGGATAAGAATGCGGTGGCGCCGGCAAAAGACATTTCCCCGGAAGAGTTTGTGGCGCTTGCACGTCAATATCGTGCGGAAATTGTCTCCAGTACCTACAACGAACCGCTCATTACTAGCGAATGGGCAATCGAAATTTTCAAAGTTGCCAAATCTCACGGTCTGGTCACTTCCTACGTTTCCAACGGGAACGGCACGCCTGAAGCCCTCGATTATCTCAGTCCGTGGGTAGACCTATACAAAGTCGATCTCAAAGGATTCAACGACAAAAATTACCGCAAATTAGGCGGTGTGTTGCAGCACGTCCTCGACACAATCAAGATGCTGTACGAGCGCAATTTCTGGGTCGAAATTGTCACGCTCGTCATTCCTGGATATAACGATTCGGATGAAGAGCTTAAGGACATCGCCCATTTTCTAGTGTCTATCGCGGCGGATATTCCGTGGCATGTGACAGCTTTTCACAAAGATTACAAGATGACAGACCTGGACAATACTTCTGTCTCCACACTCATTCGTGCGGCGGAAATTGGATATGATGCTGGGCTCCGCTATGTGTACGCAGGCAATTTGCCCGGGCGCGTTGGGCGGTATGAGAACACCTACTGTCCGGGCTGTAATGTGTTGCTTATCAAGCGGTGGGGATTTAAGGTGATGATGAATCGGGTGGAAGAAGGTGGGTGCCCCAATTGTGGGACCAAGATTCGCGGTGTATGGACCAAGGCAATGCTGAACACCTCATGAGACGAATTCAGTAAACTCAAGGGCATCAAACATTGCGTTGTCCCTGCCGAATGACCGCCGCCGTCTCTCTCGCCACAATGATCTCCTCGTTCGCCGGGATGACGAGAATCTTTGCCCGGCTTTCCGGTGTGGAGACCTCACCTTCGCCGGTGTGTGTCTCGTTTTTTCGTGGATCCAACAGAATGCCTTGCCACTCTAGCCCATCGCAGATTGCACTACGGGCACGTGCGCTTTTTTCACCAATTCCGCCGGTGAACGCAATGACGTCAACCCCGCCGAGTGCGGCAATATATGCGCCGATGTACTTTTTGACGCCGTAATAATAGGTCTCTAACGCCAGGCGGGCGTCATCGTTCCCCGCTTTTGCCGCTGCTTCAATGTCGCGAACGTCGCCGCTGACTCCGGAGATTCCAAGCAACCCGGATTCGTCGATTAATTGGCGGCGAATCTCCGTTGTGTTCCACCCCTCCTCGTCCATGACATAAAGCATCGCAAACGGATCAAAGTCACCGCTCCTTGTCGCTTGGATGAGTCCGTACTGAGTCGAAACCCCCATTGTCGTGTCAATTGAATTGCCGTCACGGATGGCGCATATTGAAGAACTCCCGCCGAGGTGGCAAGAGATGATTCGGGGGGAAGCGGTTTTTTGAGTCGGGGCGCCTCCATTGAGCGTTGCGACGATTATCTGCGGCGCGCGCTCTGCGATGTAACGGTGCGAGGCACCGTGAAACCCATAGCGGCGGATGTGGTGTTTCTCCACCCATGTACGTGGCACGCCGAATTCGTAAGCGTAGTCAGGGATGGTCTGGTGAAACCACGTCTCCAAAACCGCGACTAAAGGTGTATTCTGCGCCAATTCTTGAAACGCTCGGATGGAGGCGATGTAAGCGGAATTGTGCAGTGGAACTAGCGGAACGTATGCCTCTAGCGCTTCGATTACCTGTTCCGTAATGAGGGCGGACCGTCGGATGCCTTTGGCAAAAACAGTTTTGAAGCCTACGCCCCCCAAGGCATCAAGATTGCGAATCGCACCCTCTTTGGGGTGGGTGACCATCTTGATGGTGTGTGCGATGGCAGCGTCATGGTTCGGTGCCTCAATTGTGCCGCGCAAAACCAGTTTGTTAGGCACGGTGTGCGTGAACGGCGACGGGGAATTGCCAATCCGTTCTACAACTCCCTTGATAAGCGTTTCTGACGTTTTAACATCAATAATCTGGTATTTGAACGATGTGCTGCCAACGTTGGCGCAGAGTATCAGCATAATGCGTCTCGCAAATCTGGACGTTGCCGCTTCAGCAACGATAAGATGATCGTTGATTTATTCCGAATTTATTCAAACGCGTTGGTGTTCGTGCATGTCCTGTACGGGCTTGGGCTGCGGCAGGCGTGGTTTACTTCAGCAGTTCATCGGCCCTGATTGATTCCACGAATCAAAATAATAACGCAGTATACAATGTTTATCAAGCCGAAAGTGTTGGTCAATCTTCTTCGCAAAATCGACAGATTTTTCTTTACAGTCTTGGCGATTGGTATTGTGCATTGTGGATGTGCTGGACCATAATACCAATAAAGAAAAAGCAACTTTTGTAAATCATTCAACATATTGTGTGAACATGTTTGAAAATTCCTTATATACAGTCCTAGCGGAGCAAAACGTATAAATCACGCCGCCGCCCTCCGTAGGCGTGGCATCTTGCCGTGCGTGCGTCACCAAGTCTAGTAGGCGTGGCATCTTGCCCCGCACCATACGCGAGTATGGTGTTTGGTGGGATCAATCGACTGAATAGCATCAACTGTTCAAATAGCGAAGGACATAGTGAATCCCGCCTGATAGAAGTACCAACGAATATTAGCAACTCAAAAGCCCAAGAATGGCTTCGTCACACATTATTCAAACAGGCTTTAAACCTTATCAGTAGAATTCTATCATTTTGTGGATTGGTTGAGATTCGATTCGGTTTGTGATAAAATACAGGGCGCAAATACGTTTAAAGTCGCTTGGCGCCAAAATGCGGTACCAAGTTGGAAAATGCAGGCATGACGGAGCAGCCAGAAAACGACACAATTACCGCTGTCGAAGGAATTAAAGTTGGTCACGTAACAGACCCAATCGCACGTACGGGTTGCACAGTTATTTTGTGCGAGTCCGGCGCTGTCGCGGGAGTGGATGTTCGCGGTTCCGCACCGGGTACTAGGGAAACCGACGCAATCCGCCCGGGGAATTTGGTTGAAAAAGCTCACGCGGTGTTGCTCACGGGCGGCAGTGCGTTCGGACTTGATGCGGCGGGAGGTGTCATGCAGTTTTTTGCAGATCGCCGAATAGGATTTCCCGCCGGCCCGGTACGGGTGCCGATAGTTCCGGCTGCAGTGATTTTTGATCTGGGAGTCGGCGACGCCGCAGCGTATCCGAACCGTGAGATGGGCTATCGTGCTTGTATGAACGCCGACAGCAATTCGGTAAAGATGGGAAAATTCGGCGCAGGTACTGGCGCAACAGTTGGCAAGATTCCAGGTTTTAAGTCGTCAAATGGCGGTGTTGGTTCTGCATGCCGCGTCCTCAAATCAGGGTTAATCGTCGCGGCAATTGTCGTTGTCAACGCCTGGGGTAATATCGTCGACCCAAATTCCGGAAGGATTGTGGCAGGAGCAATGGATAAGGAAACAGGCGAATTTGTGGATATTGTCGAACATTTATGTGCCCAGGATAATGAGGTATGCCGTGCGAACCATACACTTGGAACTAACACAACGGTCGGCGTCGTTGCGACGAATGCGGCGCTTAGTGCCGCAGAAGCGGCAAAAGTCGCACAGATGGCTCACGATGGCTTGGCGAGGGTGATTCGCCCGGTTCACACCATGTTCGATGGAGACACTGTGTTTGCGCTTTCTCTGGCTAAAAAGGAGGCGGACGTAAACACCGTCGGAATCGTTGCTGTGGAAGTAGTGGCAGAGGCAATTTTGCGGGCAGTAAAACCAGAAAGTGATTAGACTACGAATTGCTGCTGTAGCCTATGTTCCGCGTTTGGCGAGGGCGTGTGGAGGGCAATGTTGTCCAATGAAATGCGAACGCACTTGCATTCGACCCGCATCACGGTGGAAATCTAGCGTCCGGAATTTATTGGTCTATACTTCTTCAAGGCTGATTGGTGAGTAGGTGGAAACATCGGTTTTAAAACTCTGTTTAGTCCGCAGAAAAGGAAGTTTGGATTTAAGTTTCCGAATCGCACCAGCGAAGCCCTGGTTGTCTTGCAGGAGTTCAATGTTTTCAGCTTGGGTTTCGACCTGTTTACTTAATTGCATTATAATTGCATCCGCCCGCTTGCTTGATTCCTCGGATGCGGCTTGCATCTGCTCTATCAAAGCATCAGATTTCTTGATTCCGTCTTCACCTTGAGCGCGAAGTCGTTCTAGTTCCGCATAAAGAAACTCGTTCTCTTTGGTCAACTGTTCAATACGGGCGTCTCTTTCGCAGATTAGGGTTTTTAGGGAAGTGATTTCTTTCTGGCGGGTGAATTCACCAGATGGTTCAATATGTGGCTCCTTCCGTGCGGCGTTTTCATTTCTCATGAACGCCCCCGGAGGTTGAACCGATGTTTCTACGGACGAAATAAATGTTTCCATTCTATTTGTTCTCCTTTTCACTCGACCATGGCAGCGTTAAATCATACCGATAGCAGCCCAGTAAGCAACTAGATTAAGCATTGGCTGACATTTCGGTAGGCGATTTCACTAACATCAAAACGTTTTTGGAATTGATAGCGTTTCACCTTTTTCAACACATCATATGTTCGCTGATTCCGCAATCAAGACTAAATTCCACACAGCGATTTGGGATTGAGATGACTTAACTAACAGCAATTGGAACCATAGAGGAGTGCAAATCTATGTCATCAATCCTCACTCCAAAAGATTTGATTCTTGTACCCGATCTTACGACTGATGACGTTGAAGACGTCCTCAAAAATTACGGTCTCCAGGATCTGCCCCGCGCCAGCCGCAATCTACAGAGTCTTACTGGGGAACCACCGGTGCGTGAAGCGTGCGCTGAGATTATGGAAACATTACTAGAATGCGTAGCAGATTCGGCGCATCCAGATTCTGCTTTGCACAATTTTGCGCGGTTCGTCGATGCGGCATCTGACCCGCTGCGGCTGTATCAAATACTTCGTGACGCGCCATTCTTAATTTCCATACTGGCGAAGTCCTTTGGATCAAGCACGTATTTTTCAGATATCCTAATCCGCAATCCGGAGTATATTAATGGGTTCGTAGTGAACGGCATAATTGCGCCGCCCAAGCCGCGGGAAATTATGGACGGCGAATTATGTCAATCTTTGCGGTCGGTCGATTCGGTCGAACAAAAGTTGGACGCGCTCCGTCGTTACAAACGCAAGGAGAGTTTGCGCATTGGCGTCCGAGACCTCATCGGTGCCGCAGATTTGGAAACTACTACCTTAGAGTTATCCAATCTGGCGGAAACTGCGCTGCAAAAGTGCTGCGAGATTGGAGAGCATGAACTCACATCAAGATTTGGAACGCCGCAAGCTGAACTGCACAACGGCGAGACAATTGGGAGCACATTTGCGGTAATAGGAATGGGAAAATTCGGCGGCCGCGAATTAAATTTTAGCTCCGATATTGACGTGATGTTCGTTTATTCGAGAGATGGAACGACGAATCAGGGCGTTGAGAACCGCCAATACTTCAATAAACTATCCGAGTTTATCATTAACGGGCTTAGCGAGATTACAGGGGAAGGATATGTCTTCCGTGTTGACGCCCGCCTGCGGCCGGAGAGCAGCGCAGGAAGCATCGCGCGCTCCATAGATAGTTACGAAGCGTACTACGAAGGTTGGGGCGAAATCTGGGAACGCCAAGCGTTAATCAAGGCGCGTCCAGTAGCTGGCGATCTCCAACTCGGAAGGCAGTTCATTGGCACCATCCAGCCGTTCGTATATCAACGGTATCTTGATGAATTTTCGATCGCTGAAATCAAGATGGATATACGTCAGACTAAATCGAGAATTGAAGATCGTATTCGTGAAAAAGGCTCCTTTGTGAATAACCATGTTAAACTAGGCATCGGCTGCATTCGCGATATGGAATTTACGATTCAGTGCCTACAACTCATTTATGGCGGTCCAATTCCTGCCTTGCGAAACTGTAACTCGTTAGAGACGATAGACCTGCTTCATCAACACAAATTTCTGAGCCCGAGAAATCGCGATGTTTTCGCAGACGCCTACCGGTTTTTGCGAATGGTGGAACATCGCCTTCAGATGGAGGCCGATCAGCAGCGGTACTCCCTGCCTTCGAAAACATCAGAATTGGTTAAACTCGCTAGGTCCACAGGGTACAGAGATACGAAATCTGTCTTGGCGTTGGAGGCGTTCCATGCCGATTATCGGCAGCACACGCACGCCGTGCGCTTAATCTTTGAAAAAATCTTGGAGATTCCTGTGCCGGACGGAGGGATTGATTTGGCATCTCTGTTTACGACGACGGATGCCGGCATGGTCCGCGAAATTTTGAATCCGTATGGATTTGCCGATCCCCATGAAGCGCGAAGGCGATTAAAGACCATGGCGGAAGGCTCTGATGGCGTGCGTTTTTCGCCCACTGTGCGGCGGCTATTTGTCCAGCTCGCTCCCGTGCTGTTACATTTTATCGCCGAGTCGCCGGATCCGGACATGGCAATTCGATACATTGACGTTTTTACGAGCAAAGTCGGAGCGCGCGCCTCATATTACACCCTGTTTCGTGACAATCCTTCGATTATCGAGATGTTGACGAAGATATGCGGCACCAGCCGATTTTTGGCTGAGTTGCTTATCGAGCATCCAGAGTCGTTCGATGTGTTGACCGTATCCGCAGTCATGGCGCGCCCCAAGACTTTAGCCGAGAAACAGCAAGAAACTCTTGAGATGATCGCCAATACTACGCCCGATCGCATATTTGATAGACTGCGGCAATATAAAAACAGCGAAATCTTGCGTATCGGAATGCGTAGTATCCTTGCACAAGCTGAACTTGAATCCAAGGATTGGGACGCGACGCCTAGCATCAAAGCCGATTTGTGGACGACAACCGCTGAACTCTCCGATCTCGCCGAGGCAACGCTTAAAGCGATGTATGCTCACGTCAAAGATATGTTCATTGCGGAACACGGAAGACCCATGGTGGACGATGGGAGTGAAGCGACCCTTACCATCATTGGAATGGGAAAATTCGGCGGGGGCGAATTGAACTTCAGCTCGGATTTGGACGTTATGTTAGTTTATTCTGCCGACGGTAAGACCACCAAAGGGGAAACCAATGCGGACTATTTCAGCGATTTTGGCTTGGCATTAGTCAACCGGTTGAAAGGAAGCACCGGAGGTGGATCCATCTACGAACTCGATTTAAGGTTGCGTCCGTTTGGCAACGGTGGGGCGATTGCCATGCCGCTATCCGGATACCAAAACTACTACGATAAAAATGCCGAAACTTGGGAACGCCAAGCCTTAACCCGTGCCCGCCCGGTCGCAGGTGATATGGAGCTGGGCAATCGATTCATCGCCCAAGCGCACGCTTTCGCCTATCGCCATCCGTTAACCCCCGATGAAATTACGCAGATTGCGCATACCCGGAAACGCAAAGAAGCGCAAGCTACCCGCCCCGCTGCAACACGGCGGCGAAGGAGGAGTCGGACGAAAGATGTGAAAGCTGGCTACGGCGGACTTGTCGACATTGAGTTCGCCGTGCAGATAATCCAGTTAATCAATGGCACGGATTCCCCGCAGGTGCGGGTGCAACACACAGTGGAAGCCATAAATCAGTTACATGAAATCGACGCATTGACAAACGAACAAAAAACACAACTGCTTGAGGCTTACGGATTTCTGAGGCGCGTGGAAAACAGCCTTAGGATTGTCCATGATCGACCGCTGGATGCGCTGCCCGATAAAGCTGCGGAGTTGGAGAAACTCGCTAGACGGCTCGGTTACATCGATCAGAACGGGGAAGTGTCAAACCGGTTTTTAAAAGACTATCACGAATGTACAGAGCGCACACGCAAACTGTTTCATGAACTGCTAGGATTTCAAAATTGAAGGATTTTCAAACCAAATCGAAATACCGTGTGCGCCGGAGAAAATTGAGATCCTGAATCGTGGTTTAGTGCCCTGCGCATGGCGGAATGGCTTGCTTAAATCCTGTGAATTACTTATAATTTTAATCGCATTTTACCGGCATATGCCGCCAATCTCATCTGTAAAACCCGTACGGATAACCCCGGATATAATCGGAAAACCAACCCGCATTTTGTGCTTGTACCTGAGTTTGCATCGGTCTCTGTTGGGAGATAGGACATGTCTGAAAAATATAGCGTCGGAATAATTGGCTGCGGTAGTATTGCCAATTTGCACGCCGACAGTTTCCGGAACGTGGACGAGATTGATGTCGTCGCAATCTCTGACCCGGTGGACGAAGCGCGCATTGAATTTGGCGAACGCCACAATATTGCGAACCGGTATCATGACGCCCGAGAAATGCTCGACAAAGAAAATTTGGGTGTTGTTATCATAACGACTTGGCCCAAGCTGCACGCACCCATGACGGCAGCCGCATGTGCGCGGAAACCGTACGCCGTAATTTGCGAGAAACCCATGGCAGCCACGCTCGGCGAATGCGATGAAATGTTGACCGTCGCTTCACGCTACAATGTAAAATTGGCGGTTGGCCACCAGCGGCGGTTCATTTCAACCTGGACTACGGCTCGCGGGCTAATCGCCAGCGGAACAATTGGTGAACCGCGGCAGATTGTCTGCAGAGGTGGGCAGGGGTTGCTGAACGACTGTTCACACCTGATTGATATGATGCGGTACGTACTTGGCGATCCCAACGCGTCGTGGGTTATCGGAAACGTCGAACGTAAAACCGAACGGTATGAGCGCGATATTCCGATTGAAGATCGAAGTGCAGGGATAATTGGATTTGACAATGGCTGCGTCGGTTTATTGCTTCAGGAGATCGCTGGTCCCAACGAGTACGGCGGCTTAATCTACGGGTCAGAGGGAATGATTGATCTGACCGAGTCACGGGTGCGCGTGCTCAACAGCCGGTCCGCGGAGTGGGAGGAGCGTCAGGCGGATGACGGAAATCCATGGGAGGCGCAAATTCGGGAGTTAATCTCATGGATTGAAGAGGGCACGGAGCATCGCGGCAATGCAAAACACGGACGTGCAGCCATTGAAATCATCATGGCGATTTACGAATCTGCGCGGATGCACGAGGTAGTGCAGATGCCCGTCCGAACGCTCTGTTCACCGCTAGAATTGATGATTGAAAGCGGTGAACTACCAGTTGAACGCCCCGGGCGGTACGATATACGCGCATTTCTGCTTCGTGGCGAGGCGCGGTAATCTTCGTAAGGCAACGGCACGGGCTATCGGTGTTTTCGACTTCCGAGATAGAAGGTGTGGGCATAAAGGCCAAATGTCAAAAAAAGGCGTTGAATGACCATTATTGATGCGATTTTGCTTGGCGTACTGCAAGGGTTGACCGAATTTTTGCCCGTAAGCAGTTCTGGGCATTTGGTGTTGATGCAGCATTTTCTCGGTATGGAGGAGCCGCAAGTCTTATTTGACGTGATGCTTCACGTGGGTACGCTCGGTGCCGTCGTGGTTGTGTATCGCAAATCGATTTGGTCGCTGGCACGTACTGGTATTTCTACTTCTGTAGACCGTAATTTCTACCGGCACCCAATTGGCGCAGTCAAAAGCAACATGAACCTCAAACTAGTCTGGCTTATACTGGTCGGCTCAATACCAACTGGACTGATCGCCATTGCATTTAAAGATCAGTTCGAAGCGTTGTTTACAAAACCTGGGACTGTAGCCGCCATGCTTATCGTTACCGGTATGATGCTGCAACTTCCGCGTGTGCGTAGAGACAAGGTGATCGCCAATCTTCCGCTGCGGACCTGGCATACGCCGCTCATTGGCATTGCTCAAGGATTCGCCGTTGCGCCGGGTATTTCCAGATCGGGATCAACAATTTCCGTTTCTTTGATGCTAGGAATCTCTCCTCAGATTGCAGCGCAGTATTCTTTTCTTCTTGCCATCCCCGCGATACTAGGCGCACTTGTTCTCAAGCTTAAGGACGTAGCTGAAGTCACGCCCGCCGCCGCTGTTGTCGGTACACTGACTGCGTTTGTTGCGGGTTACATCGCTTTGCGCATCTTTCTAGCCATGCTAAATCGGGGAAAGTTTTACGTGTTTTCCTACTACTGCTTTGCGCTAGGCGGCGCAGTTCTCATTAAGATGGCGTGGTAAGTTGTAGTCCGCTGGCGTATTGTGGCGGTGCCTCGAATTTCCGCCGCATTTACACATTAAACCGAATTGTTAACACCTCTCCATCTTGGACGACGTAATCTCTCCCTTCGAGCCGCAGTAAGCCAAGTTCCTTGGCTTTCGCCAGATTCACGCAGTCCACGAGTTTTTTCCAGTGGATTGTCTCCGCGCGGATGAATCCGCGCGCCATATCGGTGTGGATAGTGGCGGCGGCATCTACTGCCGTAAGTCCCTGCATTAACGTCCAAGCCCGCAATTCCCTGGAGACGACAGTGAAAAACGTAATCAGTCCTAACAAGCGGTATGATGCCTGAATTACTCGATTCAATGCGGATTCTTCTAATCCCATTTCAGCCAGAAAAATCCGTGCATCTTCCGCCTCCAATTGAGCGATTTCCATCTCGAGTTTTGCGGAAATCGTGGTTACTTCAGTCTGGCATTTTTCTTCATATTCCGCAAACCTGCCGCGTATCTGTTCTGCCTCATCCAATTGGTTTTCCCCGATATTCAAAATTACCAATATCGGCTTCTGTGTCAAGAATCCGAATCCACGAATCGTCTGTTTTTTTTCAGGCGTGATGTCAATCTCTCTTAATGGGATGCCGCTCTCCAGCGCCGCCTTGCACTGTTCCAATACGCCGTGCTCATTTTCAAGGACTGGAGACTTTTTGGCGCGCAGTTCGCGGTTTAACCGCTCCAATCTTTTGTCGATGATGTGTAAATCAGCAAGGGTTAGCTCTAATTCTAAAGTTTCAATATCTCGCTTCGGATCAACGTTACCGTCGGCGTGTGGTACGGAATCGTCTTCAAATACGCGCACAACATGCGCGAGTGCATCGGCTTGACGAAGATCGGCAATGACCTCCGTTCCCAGTCCACTCCGCTCAATTTCACCCTTGGAAAGCCCGGCAACGTCGACATAATCAATTCGCACTGGCGTTATCTGCTTCGGGTTAAAAAGTTCAGCCAGCGAATTCATGCGCTCGTCGGGCACGGTAACCGCGCTGATGTTTGATTGCTTTTTCCCAGTATAGGTCCCTGTCTCCGCCCCGGATTGTGTCAGTGCATTGAAAATAGATGTCTTTCCAACATAGGGTAGACCTACGATGCCAATTTTCATAGACTTCTCCAGCCGAAAATGTGACTCTAGCATAACACCTTGAAATAGACTGCGTCAACGGGATTTGTCCGAATAGCACGTTCGATAATGATCGGTGTGAAGGTTGTTCCTGCCGTTGCACAAAGCGGAATATTGAGCATCCGAATGCGTTGGAACGCGCCGTTTAACGGTCGGCATCCTTCGGTAACAAATTATCGGGTTTCAGGCCGTACAGATTGTGCCAACGCGCCGAAAAAGTCCTTGACATCCGTTTATTGCCTTTGGTATCATTCTAGCCTAGTTAATCCGCCGAGGTAGCTCAGTTGGTAGAGCAGTGGACTGAAAATCCATGTGTCGGCAGTTCGATTCTGCCCTTCGGCACTTAAAATTTCTACAGCCCCATCATGCGTGATGGGGCTGCATTCTATCGTGAGCCGGTGTAGCTCAGTGGTCAGAGCAACTGATTCGTAATCAGTAGGTCGGAGGTTCAAATCCCCTCACCGGCTTTCCCAATAACATCCTTCCAAAGCCGCGTTGCAATCCATTTTCTAATTTATCTCTTCAATCCAACCAAGGCATTCATTTATTCAAATATTTGCCATTCGGCTCCCCTAAACCTTTTACAACTTGACACGTCTACAACGGAAAGATTGTTCATGAAAGCCGACCCGGATCGATTTCTCATTCAGTGCGCACAGAATGGGGACATTGATGCCTTTGGTGAGCTCGTTCAGAAGTATCAGAAACGAATTTACGAGCTAGCCTATCGCTTTACACACCATCCAGAAGATGCCGCCGATCTTTGCCAAGAGATTTTTCTAAAAGCCTTCAATGCTTTGGGGAAATTTGAGAACAAGTCGACGTTCTACACGTGGATTTATCAGATTGCGAAGAATCGATGTATTGATTACTCGCGGCGGCGATCAGGACGCTACGATGTTTCATTTGTTGAAGAAATTTCACCGGACGATTCGCTATTCCAATCTCATTACTCTGAAGATCAGGCGTCTCGCCGTTTGGAACAGGTTGAACTTGAAACTGAGATTAAGAAAGCCATTGAACAGTTATCCCCCCGCCAGAAACAGGTCTTTGTCTTGAGGCATTATGAGGGATTAGCCTTGCGGGAGATTGCAGACACGCTTGACCTGCGTGTTGGAAGCGTCAAGGCGCATCTGTTTAACGCAACGCGGAAACTACGGATATTGCTTACACCTTATTTGGACGAATAATCTACCATGAAATGTAAGCCGGCAGAAAAATTGATGCTCGACTATATTGAAGGAACGTTGCTACCAAAGCGGAAAGACCGGTTGGAGATTCATCTGGGTACATGCCCTCATTGTCAAAAAGTTTTGGTTGGCTATGAGAAAACTCTTCAACTTGCCGCTAGTTTGCCGGTTAAATATCCTTCGCCGGACGCCTGGGGAGACTTTTGGCAAAAACTGAAAAGCAAAATCTCGCAGGACTTGCCTGATGACGAACCCGTGTGGCTCATTGCGCACAAATGGAAAATCGCCGGCGTAGGTTTTATTTTGGTCGCTCTCCTAGGCTTGGCGGGATTATGGAGCTACGGCGTATTCAATAATTCGGCGGTAGATCCAAGCGCTGCTTTAGATAAACACATCTTCCAGAATTTCATGGGGGGAATTTCTACAGTGCATTTGCAAGAGGTACTAAGTCAAGAACTGCAACGCCTGGACGGGGCGAGCTTGACCTGGAGCGGTGAGAATTTGCTCATGGAGGAAGCCGGGTCGCCGCAACCAACGGGTACAAACAGTCTAGTAGGTCAACTGTTTGAGGTAATTGACACCGAAATCGCTCTGGAACATTTCGAGGATGACGAGTTGACGATACTCGTCGCGTCAATAGAGAATAAACTGACTCTCGCTTCATCACGCTAAAGCAATTTCGCACCGGTTGAATTGGTATTACGCACGGAAGTAGGAGTTTTACTCGAAATAAGCAGGGAACATCTGATGGCAAAACTGAGGTGATGGGTTACTCCATCACGTCCATGCAGTTGTCGTGCGTCCATGATTATTGAGAGGTTAAACCGGTATGTGGCTAAGGATACCGAGGGGGTGTTCCTGTGTATTGGCGTTCGTTCTTTTCATTAAATTCACCACGTTTGAATTGAACGCCCTGGCCCAACAGACTAGGGCGAAGGAATTACTTCAAAACATTCTGAAAGCCCAACGCGCACGTTTGCAGAATGGAACAGTCATGCTCATTCTACAACGACATGCCAATATTGCAACGTTGCCGAAGTCCTTATACCTAGTCACAATTCTGGAGGATAAGACGCGGTGTGAGATGTATGTTGTACCTCCTAATGTCGCTCTGGCCTCCAAGGAAGAGATTGGTTTCATTTTTCAGGGAACTTCCGGATTGCCTACACAACTAGTCTTGCACTATTCGGATGGTTATTATTTTAACAATGACGGCGAAATTTCCATTGGGTCTGGGAAGATTGTAAACTTCATTCCTTATTTTAGATTTTTGAACGCCGTAATAAGTTCGCTTGATTTCCACGGCGCGCAAATTCAAAAGCATAAAGTTCCTGCTCCCTATGTTGGCGTGAAAATCCGCCGATCGGATAGATACCAGCTATCGAAGAACACGGTTGAACCAGTCGAATACTCGAACGAGGTTTGGTTAGACCCTGAACACGATGGCTTGGCAACCCGTCTATCTGGAACCCAACCAATGTTTCGATCAGATCCGCAGAACGGGGAAGATGAACCGGGTTCTATTGTTTATTTCACGTGGCAAGCAGAGGTTAAGGCATTCGCAAAAAGCCATGGCGTCTGGTATCCCCAAATCGTCATGACCAAAGAAATGAACCCTTATATTAGCCCTGACTTTCCTGACTTCAGTGAAGATCAAGAAAATCGCTGGGAGGTACTCGGTTTCTGCACAGGTGTAGACCTGCCAATTTCAATCTTTGGGAGTTCACCCAATAGGCAGATGAATGCGGATAGTGCTTGGCCGCAGGTTGCCAAATGGATAGTATTGAATCTACCTCAACAACCGGTTGACGAGACTAAAGGGGAGAAATAGTATGTCCGATAAGGTGAAGTTAATCAGCCTCCTATTGATAATCGTTGTTGGTACCGTTGGGATCATTTGGTATGTTTTCCGTCCCGGTGCGAATGAAACTGGGCAAATCGTTGAATATGTTATATCAAGACCTACGCAAACGGACAGTGGTCTTGAATCTCAAATTGCCCCTGTCGATGCCGCAGGGGAGCGAGATGTTATGAACGCTGATGAACTTGAATCCTTGAATCGCCTGATAGAGATGCTTGAAGCAATGGATGAATCATCCAACACCGGGACAGAAAGCCAAGAGACAGCATTAGAGGAGAAGAAAATCGAGGAACGGGTAATAGAAGAATCTCCTAAAGACAGCCCATCAGTCGGTGAAGGTGATATGGAACTAGCGGAGCAACATTTTCGGACCGCTTGGCAAGAGAAGTTGGATTTAGGGAATGAACTGCTTCCCGTATATCGTAGACTCAAAGAAAATATGGATGAGATTTTAAGTCGACCAGTGGATTCGGTGGATGAGGTAAACGAAGTAAGAGACGAAATTCACAAATTGGAAATTGAACTTGGGCAAGTGACAGTCTTTTTTGAGGACGAGGAAATCATAGCAATTATGAACCAATTGTATGGTGGATTTCCCGAAGAAGTCCAAGGATTTCTAAACCGGGTTGAAGAACTCGATGCAGAGTTATACACTAGATGAATTTTGATGTTGAAGAAATTCAGTTGGAGTGAGCTGACGAACTTGCCCTTTTTAAAGGCTGCACAGATATGAAAAACCAACCTTGAGCGGCGTCGGCACTTCGACAATTCACCGCTCAAATCTGAACGAATACCAATTTAAAAAGGAGGGATGTGACTATGAATCGCCGGTATTTACTATTCTTTGCGCTGTTGCCGCTAGCGTTAGCGCTTGTGATTGTGATTCCTAGAATTACGGCTGAGGCGCCGCCTGCTCAACCGGCGTCGCAAAACGCCACCGCCGAATTGGTCGAACTGCTTAAAATCTGGAAACTCATTGATGCGGTGTCACCAGAATCTGAGCAATCTGTGCCGTTGTTAACGAAGTTCAACGAGTTAGAAGACCTAAAAGCACAGTATCGGCAAGAACACAGAAGCGCGATAAATCGCCTAAAGCATTTAAAAACGGCGAAACTTGATTCAGAGGATAAAATTGCTAAACTTCAGACTGCGCTAGATGAGTATCGTCAAGTCGAGGACAACTTCATTGCGGGGAGAAAAAAGATTAAGGATGAAATTAGCAAAATTTTGACCGTCGAGCAACAGGCGAAATTCGAGGTTTTCAGTTACAGTTACCGCCAAGATCTAAAGCAAACGCTGCAATCCCTGATTGCTCTGCAAGACCAGCCGCGATCGAAGTAAGTGCATCGAAATCTGGTGAGAATTTAACCCGTTAAACTTGAAGTGGTGTCAATAAAGGCTGATCCGTCAATCGCTAAAACACATGACCGATTCCGTAGGTGATTACAGGCTTGAGCGAGAATTTCCCGGTAATGTCCAGCGGATACGCTAAATCTAATCGATAAACGCGAGATTCGGTCAACTTGGGGAGGCTAAACCTTAAACCGAATCCGATGCTCCGCTTTGGCGCCCGCAGGTTGAACGCCGCTCCATTCCAGACGTACCCTACATCTGCAAAAATAGCCGATCCAAGCACAATCAGCGGCTCCACCTTTTTGAATATTCCGCCTCTAAAGATAGTTCTGCTTTCGAGATTCAATAGCATCTTTTTCTCGCCGCTAAACGCCCAACTGCTATAGCCGCGCAGCCCGCTCGTACCGCCGAGAATCACCTGCCGCCGACCGCCGAGGTCGAATCCCATCACTGTTGAGATTTGCGCGACAAGCGTCTGATACAGCAAATCCTTGCATGTCGTTTTAATTTTCGCCGTTAAAACCGAGTCGCCAAGCTGTTCTGTTAATCGCGTAGCCAATTCAGTATGCGCATTCAGAAAAAGGAAATCTTGATGCGCCCGAGATTGCGCGAGTCTCACACTTAAGTTTGTCTGTGTCCGGTCCGAATCGAACAGTGGCGAGGCATGACCAATCGAGACACCGTACCTATATCCGACTTCAAAATCTTCGACGCGTCCCATCTGATTCAGGAAACGGGTGCGAATAAAATCAACATGCCTCCGTCCTAACGTTATCCCTACGATTTTTAAATTTCGATTCTCAAAATTGGCATCAGATGGTGCAATTTTCTCAATTAGATTAAAGTCGGATTTCTGAGAGGATGCCCAGAGGGAAACCTGCGTTTGCTTGTGACGGCTGCCAAAGTAATGCGTGGCTCTGGCGGAATGGATTTGCTGGCTGCGCGTAAACGTATCGGTTTTCGCTCCGTTCTCATACCACCGAATTTCATCAATCGACTCGGATAACGTAAAATCGGCGCTCCATCGGGTTTTCAGGGAGTATTGCGGGCGTTTCAACCGAACCTGCCACGAATCCCCTTCCCGTTTCTGCGTAAATTGTCCATCAAATTCCCAGTAAGAATCGAACATGCGCGATGCTGTATAACGGCTTCTGATTAAACTGCGCGGCTCTTCGCCTTCCTCGCGGATCAGCTGGTAACGAATCCGTCCCCTATTCCCGGATCCGAACAAGTTTGAATCCGAAAGCATGATTAACAGATTGGAACTATCTTTGTTAAATGCGGGTAAATCTAACGCGGGTATAAATGACCATAGATCGGCGACTTCAACCTGAATCCAGACAAGCTGCGTTTCCGCATCTCGGCTGGCTACAATCTCGGCTTTTCCTAGATACGGCTTTCGGCGAAGGATACGCTCACTTTCCAATTCATCCTCCACCGTGTACGTATCGCCGACCTGGAAGAGAAGTTCTCGTTGAATCACGTGATCATTCGATCGTGTGTTGCCCGTCACGGTAATTTTCCCGATTTTTCCTTCGTCAATGGGAATACGTAGGTAAACACCATCAGAGAACCGTTTGATGGCTACCTGTTCTTCATCAATGCGTGCGAATTGAAATCCATTACTCTGATAAAACACCACAATCTGTTCGAGGTCTTGTTTTAGATTTCCCGCGTCGTAATCCGCCCCAATCTGGCTGTGCATCACATCACTAATCTGATCTTCTGTATACGTCTCATTCCCGACAAGGACAATATTGCGGATGAGATCGGAATTTGCATATAGGATTTTGGGAAACACAGCGGTTATGACAATTAATGCGAGAAGTTCAAATAGCTTCATCGGCGAGTTTAATCGTGAATTGACGCACCGCGCAATCCTAGAATCTACTAGAGGTATGTCTGGCTTGGACAGTGTCATTGGAGATTGCCCGTTTGTGATTGGATAGGATGGTTTCAACCAACATGAGAACAAGGGCGATTAGCAGCAGTTCACCCCAAATCTCTTTACCGACTCGATAGTCTTTGAGCGTTTGCCTCAACGACTCTTGGGTTGCCGAGGTGTCTCCCATGGCACCAATTCGTTTGGATGCATCTCGAATCGGTATCTGCCGAAGACGCGATTCTGTTGGATCGACGTTGACCGCAAAAAAATCACGTATCCGCCTATTGTTGCCCTCGATTTCAACCTGATAAATCCCTGGCGTATCTGTACCGCCAAAAATCAGCGTTCCATCTTCCGCAATTGGTACCGGCGTGGTTTTCGTTTCACCTGCACGTCCCACTGAAGCAGTCGCCGCAACCCCTTGCCGGTAACCTGCTGCCAAAGGTTGCCCGACAAGCAGAGATTTGTGCGGGGCTGATTGAACTGCCTTCGCGTAAAGCACAGTTTGCTGTAACAACGGCAAAAATAGGGGGTTGACAAGCAATGTAGAAGCTTTTCTGTCGGTTGCCGAAACATTAAACAGCAGCGCAGTCCCTAACGCAATTGGACGTTCGATAAGAAAGGGTGTTGCATCGCTAAATTGCGCGATTATTTTCCCTTGTTCGCCAGGCTGTAGCGTTAAACCGCTAATAAATTGTGGGGCGTATTCGCCGGAAAAATCGCTTGGTTGATAAACTTCAAAAATGGCGTGATCCAAATGGCTTCCCGATACCGTTAGCGGAGTGTCCCACGGGCGCGGCGGACCAAAACTTGCTGGAAGCCAGTCAGCAAACTCATTGTAGGTCGCTAGGTCGAGGTCAGCATTGACAAAAATGATTACACTCTTTCCGGCACGCATAAACGATTGGAGCTGCTGCCGCGCAGACGGTGAAAGCGTAGGCAAGTCCGCCAAAATTAGAACATCATAGTCGTCTAGCGGGTAATCGTCAAACGCCTTAACTGAACAACTTGTGGGCAGAATCGTATAATCCACGCCCGGCTTGAGTTGGGCGTCGGGATTCAATGCAAGGGTTAAATATAGTGTCTCATCCCCCACGCAAAGCACACGAATTTGACCGTAGGCGCGAAGCGCAAAATAGCGGCGATTATCGGCGGTCAATCGATCCGCCGACAATTCAATATAACCCGTGTTGGTACTAGGAGATTTAAAACGATGCGTAAACGTCGCTTTGGCCGACTGATGTAATGCCGCTTCAGATTGATCGCCTTGATTAATCTTCAAGTCTGGACTGATGGTTTGCCGCTTTTCACCGTTAATGAAAAGTGTCAAAATCGTTTCAGTCAACGACCCGTCAGAATGAACGCCGACTTTAGTATTCAGTTGAAACGGGCGATTTATACCAATTAGTTGGGTAGATTCGCCAAGTTCTTCAATACTAGTGTTATCTCCAGCTTCCTCCCCGACGGGAAGTAGAAAAATCCGCGCACCTGATCGATTGGGCACGCGAACCCAGTTGTCCCAGCCATTCTGATTAAAATCGGAAATGAGGTAAATCTCCTTATGCCGATCGATTGACTGTTCGAGAATATCATGCGCCATTTCGAGGCTGGACGGTACGTACGTCGAGCGAAACGAAACCTGAGCTTCGTCAATGGCGGACTTTACCTGTACAAGATCTTTTGTTAATTGCCGGAATATGGGGTTGGGAATGTCAGACATCAATATGAGAGCTGCACTGTCGCCGCGTGGGAGCAATTGGACGACTTCGCGCGCCATCGCCTTCGCCGTTTCAAACCGTTCTCCCTGAATGCCTTTATACCCCATGCTATAAGAGTTATCTAGTATGATGACGTTGCTTGCGTTCGCTCTGGCGTCCGCGAGGAGAAACGGACTCTTGAGCAATGGCCGAGCCAGGGCGAAAGCAATAAGTATGATTATCGCCATGCGGAGCAACAGAATCAAGAGATGTTTAAGTTGAATACGTCGAACGCTTTGTCGATGCGCGGCCAACAAAAACATCAAGCTGCTAAAATCCACTGTCTTTGCTTGTCGGCGGCTCCACAAATGGATAATCAGTGGCACGGCAGCAGCAAGCATTCCAAGCAGAAAAATCGGGTTAAGAAATCCCACAGTTTCTCTCTTCTCTATGAATTACGGCGATTAAACCAAAATGCGCCTAACCTCAAATTATAGTTTAAACACTGATCGAAATTCAAGGCGAAAATAGGTGCCAATTCGCCGACTAAATGGGACCGAAGGTCAGTGGCAACAGACGATTGGGGATTCAAAATAGGCGGCGATTGATCGCATTCTACCGCTGGCGGTTTAGCGTCAGCTAAATGACTGTATTTTGTTGTTGCTTCTGCACGCCGTTTATGATATATTGTGAATTATCTGCGTTTGTGCCGTGTAGCATTGCCGGTTAAAATTTTGAAAAAAGATTCGTCACTGAAGTAAATGAGAGGCAGGCGATTTAATTGATTTTTATTCACGATGCAGGACCTCCGTAGTGGTTCTCAAAAAAGGGCAAGACATTACGGAAGTTGAAATCCGAAAGGAGTTTCGCGATGCGGATGAAATACACAACGGCCCTGTACATGGTAACGCTCATCTCTGCAGCGTTATTTTACGGAATGATGCTAAGCGAAGTGCTTGCAGAGGCGCCCAAGGATGAACTGATTGCGTTCTCGACAAATCCAGTTCAGGAGAGTGGTATCTGGTTGATGGATCCTGATGGTAAGAACCAACGTGCACTTTTAGTAATTGAGGGGAAACCAGTGCCGCTCGGGTTGGTTTGGTCGCTAGACGGAACCCGGATTGCATTTCACACAGAAATAAATGAAAACATTGATGTTTATGTAGTTGATGCTAATGGTCAAAATCTTTTGCAGCTCACCAATCATGAGGCGGAAGATAGCTGGCCAACATGGCATCCGGGCGGTCAGAAACTCGCCTTTTGCTCCAACCGCGATGGTAATTATGAAATTTATGCGGTCACATTGGCTGGACAAGGATTGGTCAACCTCACCAACGACCCCGTTAGGGACAGAGAGCCGGCATGGTCCCCAGATGGCCGAAAGATTGCCTTCGCTTCCAAGCGAGGCAAGAGCCTAGGAGATATCTGGGTGATGGACAATCATGGCGGCAACCTTCAAAATCTTACAAATGTCCGTGGTCAAGACTTACAACCTAGATGGTCGACGGACGGTGAGAAGGTTGGGTGGACCTCGCGTCGTGACGGCTCGGAGGAGATTTGGGCAATGGACGCAGATGGTGCCAACGAGTTGAAAGTCAGCAGCAAGCAAGACCCAAATCCCGGCGGCAGTTTCGACTGTTCAGAGCCAAGTTGGAAACCCAACGGTAAAGAGATTGCGTCAACCGCGCTAGGCGGGGGTAGTGCAACTATCCGCATTCACGCTGCGAACGGTAGTCTACAGCGGTTAGACCTTACACGCCAGGGCAAGCAAAACCGTTCTCCCGCGTGGTTTGACCCAGACTTCGTAGTTGTGGAATTTTCGGTATCCCCAGCCGAGAAACAGGTTTTAACGTGGGGTTGGCTCAAGCGGATGGGGCGGGAAAATTGAAACGCTCCCAGCCACTCAATTTTCGGCCTCCCCCTTATCAAAACTCGCTTCATGACGCCAAGAAATGAGGCGGTCTATGCGATTTAAAAACACATTGTCCATTCACATGACAGTGTTCGCTGTTGTTATTCTTGCTGGCTTTTTCACGCTGGTCGGCGCATTTGCGCAAGCACCCGATAGGGCAACTATTGCATTCTCCACCAACGACGAAGCCCAAGGCGGCATCTGGTTGGTAGACATTGATGTGCGCGGTGGACAGGGAAAAGGCGATGTGCATGTCCAAAATCAGCGCGTGCTTCTGGCAATTGACGGAAACCCTATTCCATTGGGTTTGGTGTGGTCGCCGGACGGGCGAAGAATTGCCTTCCATACGGAGATTGATGAAAATATTGATGTCTATGTGGTCGACGGCGATGGACAGAACCTGCGTCGACTCACCGACCATGAAGCGGAGGATAGTTGGCCGAGTTGGCATCCGGGCGGTGAAAAAATTGCGTTTTGCACTAACCGAGATGGGAATTTCGAAGTCTACGTGATGTCGTCAACTGGGCAGGGGTTATTCAATCTCACCAACGACCCCGCCAAGGATAGGGAACCCGACTGGTCGCGAAACGGCCGCCTAATCGCATTTGCTTCCAAGCGTGGAAAAAGCCTGGGGGATATATGGGTGATGGATAGCAGCGGCGGAAACCTGAAAAATATTACGGATGTCCGCGGTGAAGATATGCAACCTAGATGGTCATGGGACGGTCAGAAAATTGCTTGGACATCTCGCCGAAACGGGAACGATGAAGTTATGACGATGGACGCCGCGGACGGCGGCAACCTACTAAAGATTAGCGATCTCAAGGATGCAAGATCGCAGGGGCGGCCCAATCGGGAACCGAGCTGGAAACCCGACGGCAGGGCAATCGCCGCGCCTGCCCTTGGCGGTGGCAAATCGTTCATCATGATACATCCAGCAGATGGGAGTTTGCAATGGCAGGACCTGCCCGCTGTAGGCATTCAAAACCGTTCCCCGACATGGTTCGATCCTGAGTATGTTATAGAAGAATTCTCCGTATCCCCCGCCGAGAAACAGGTCTCAACGTGGGGTTGGATTAAACAGACGGTACAAAACAATTAACGTATTTCTCGTCATGAATGTACCTGAAAACCCTGGTCTCCAATCCGCTTAAAGGCTTGGAGTTCGAAAGGAGATTAGCTATGCGCGTGGTTACATTTGTAGCTTTCGTGCTCCTTGGCGGCATGTTAGCAAACGTGGAGTCGGCAGAAGCACCCAAAGAAGAGACGATGGCGTTTTCCACCAATCACGTTGGGGAAGGCGGCATCTGGTTAATGGACCCTGACGGGGGTAACCAACGCCCGTTTCTGGCAATAGGCGGGAACCCAATCCCGCTGGGTTTAGTGTGGTCTTCTGACGGCAGCAAAATTGCCTTCCATACGGAAATAAATAAAAATATAGACATCTATGTGGTTGATGCCGACGGGCAAAATCTTCGGCAACTCACCGACCATGAGGCAGAGGATAGTTGGCCGACCTGGCACCCCGCCGGTCAAAAACTTGCCTTTTGCACCAACCGAGATGGGAATTTTGAAATCTATTCGGTCACGTTGATCGGGCAGGCATTGAAAAACCTCACTAATGATGCGGTTAAGGACAGGGAACCAGCGTGGTCCCCAGATGGTCGTCAGATTGCTTTCGCTTCCAAGCGAGGCAAAAGCCTTGGGGATATATGGGTGATGGATAACAGTGGCGGAAACCTGAAAAACCTTACAGACGTTCGCGGACAGGACACAGAACCTAGATGGTCATGGGACGGTCAGAAAATAGGGTGGACCTCCCGACGAAATGGAAACGACGAAATCTGGATTATGGACAGTGCTGATGGCGGAAATCTGTTGCAAATTTCGGACGTCAAGAACAATAGCGACCCGAATCGGGAACCGACTTGGAAACCGGATGGCAAAAAAATCGCTTCTCCGGCGCTGGGAGGTGGGTCCGCGACTATTCGCGTACACCCGACAGACGGTAGTCTAAAGTGGAATAACCTGCAACGCGTCGGCACGCAAAATCGTTCCCCAGCTTGGTTTGACCCGGACTTTGTTGAAGAATTTGCCGTATTCCCCGCCGATAAAAAAGCTTTGACTTGGGGTTGGCTAAAACAGGCGGGAAGGGAAAATTGAGTCGTATTTCGCAGTGAATTAATCAGACAATGTTCGGTCTGCCGACACCATCGTACCGCGATGATTCACCTGCACACAATCTGTCTTTAATTGGATTGACAAGCTGTCGGCAGCTTAACGCTTGTCTTGAACTCGTTTCGAAAATGGTTAACAAGGTTGATTCACCAGAAAGAGGCTGAACGTGCAAATTCTCCATCTTGAAGCGGGTACGCCGTTCAAAATGGGACAGGGGCAAAACTGGCGCGTCGTACATCCAGACATGGGTGCCAAGCAACTGACGCTAAATCACGGCGTGCATGCACCAGGGCAAGAATTTACACAACATTTCCACGACAATTCTGAGGATATGATTGTGGTTCTTGAAGGCGGAAGCAGCGTGCGCCAGGGAGATGTCTACACACCCGTTTCGGCAAGAGAAGCTATTTTTGTTCCGGTCGGCGAGGTTCACGGCACAGTCAACGATACGGGCAAAATGGCGCGCCTCATCAGTTTCCAATCTCCGCCGGACATGGCGCTATACCGCGGCGAACGCGATCACGCTCCCAATCAAATCCCTAAACCCAAACACGGCCACCAAAGCGCCGTGCAGGTTGTCGACATGGCGCGGAGCGGCCCAGTTTTTGGAAAATCGGGCGACTGGCGTTGTGTAATCTCGCCAGAGCGAGGATCGAAACACATCTCGCTTGAGTATATACGGCTGTCTTCGGGTGAAGGATTTGAACACGAACACGGTGCCGCAGAAGCTATTTATGTGCTGGTCGATGGCGAAGCTGAAGTCAAAGCCGGCCGCCAGACATGGAACTTGGCCGCGAAAGATGTTATTTTTCTCAAACCGGAAGAATCTTGCTCGATTTCACCGGTTATAGGCGGTCAGTTGCTTACATTGTTGCATTGTCGGGCTGTCGGTGGGTAGTATTGTGCAGAAAAACTAAAATTTTGTGGCAAAATTTGCTTACGCCCGTGATTTGACATTGCGCCTGGACGAAAACGAGTAGCATTCAGTGGTGCTGATAACAAAAAAGGAGAAATCCAAAATGCTGACAGAAGTGCAGGTGGAGGCTTATAAACGAGATGGCCATGTCAAAGTTGAGGGTGTTTTTACTCCGGAGGAGATTGAAGAACTCAAGAGCGAGATGATTCGGATTATTGAGGAGTGGGGTGAAGAAACCATCGGATGGCACGGTCCGTGGCGTGACCGCTATTTGCCCGAGGATGAACGCCAGAACACTAGGGCTGTTCTTCTTCATAGACCCCACTATTATTCATCGGCTTGGGGGCGTGTCCTCTTTCACCAGCGTTTAATTGGCTGCGTTCAAGCATTAATCGGTCCCAATGTCCAGTGGCATCACACATGTCTGCATGCGAAACCGCCGGAGTTGGGTACGCCGTTCCCAATGCACCAAGATTATCCCTTTTACCCGCACGACGGTCCAGACTTCGTGGATTGCCTAGTTCACCTTGATGACACACCGCTCGAAAGCGGCTGTCTTCGAGTGGTTCCGGGCAGTCATAAGCACGGTCCGTTGGAACACATCACAGGTTCACATACCTCACCCCATCTCCCTCCCGAAAAATACCATCCGGACTAGGTTGACTCGGTCGCTGTCCCCGCAAAGTCCGGTGACGTGATTTTCTTTAGTTACTATACGATTCACTGGTCCGGCGTCAATCGGACGCACGAATGGCGAAAGTCGGTGCGATTCGGCTATCACGCGCCCGAGATGCGCCCGGTCGGGAGTGATCCGAGCCAACCTTACGAAAATATCATTACCGGCGGCTTTAAAGAACATAAAGCGTGAGTCGAAACGGCGCAATGCCGCTTATACGCTGCCCACCACCCACCACCAGTCCATATTAAAGTCGCATTTCGTTTCTGTTTGACGCGCGGCAGCACACCCCGTTAATCGTTCAGTTGAATGAAATTTCCCACGGCGTGGAACACTAAGTCGAAATCCAATGAGTCAGAATTTATCACAAGCGCACCGTGACGCGGTGAATCGGAGCCGGCGAGTAATTGTCAACTACGACACCAATTTCGGGGCTCCGTCTGTGATTTGTCCGTTGGCTGGCATGGAAATAGATCGCTTAGTGAAGGGCTACTTCAGCATGATCGATGAAGCCGGCGTCCAGATAGACAGCATCTGGTGGTGTTGGCTGGACGGCAATTTCGCAAATTATCCGAGCCAGATTCTACCCGTTTGGCAACTGCCCGGATTCCAGCAGTGGTGGGATGCCGGAATTGACCCGGTGCAGATCTTCGCCGAGGAGACCAAGAAGCGCGAAAAAGAAGTTTTTTTCTCTTACCGCCTGAATGGGACCGATATGGCGAGTGTCGTACCGTTAAGTGTGCCGTTATTGAAAGAAGCTCACCCCGAATGGTTAATCCCTACTTGGGAGGCGTTTCGAAATCCCGGTTACTGGAACTTCACCGTGCCAGAAGTGCGCGATTACAAGGTGAGAATCCTACGCGAGGTGGCGGAAAACTACGATTACGACGGTATAGAGATAGACTTTTCTAGGGTACCTGTAACACTGCCGCCCGGACACCAATGGGAGAACCGAGAGTGCTTGACCGAATTCATGCGCGCCGTTCGGGCCATGACGCTCGAAATCGAAAAGAAACGGGATCATCCGTTTCTGCTGGCTGCTCGAATTCCGGAGAACCTAGAAGGTTGTCATTTTGACGGGATGGATGTTGAAACTTGGGCGAGCGAAGGCTTGCTGGATATCTTCGTTTTGGGCAATCGCTCATTCGACGTGGATATCTCCGCTTTCCGTCAAATCACGGCAGGGACCGGGATAAAGCTCTATCCGTGCATGGACGATCATCACGCGACGGACGGTTATCTGCATCCGCCAATCTCAGTTTTCCGCGGCGTTTTTGCCAACTGGTGGCATCAAGGTGCGGATGGCATTCAGACGTTTAACTTTAGCAATTGGACGCCGGCTGGTGCTGCACTTCTCGGTTGGGATGCGATTGACCCCGTGTGGGCGGCGCACCTTCAAGCGTACCGGGAGATGGCAGTTCCGGAGTCGCTCAAATACAAGGACAAAACTTTCGTTGCCGAACGGCGTGGCGGAGGGCATGGCCCGGTGGTTGTGCCCAATCCGGAGGATTGGACGACACCGCGGTGGATGTATTTTATCACAAATATGTTTGCTCCGTTGCCAGCCGCTCTCGCGAACGACGGAAAAGCCGACACCCTGTTAAAGCTCTACGTCTCCGATAACCTCGCAGATGAAGCCAATCACATTGAGCGGGTTACGGTTCGCGTTTTGCTGTCCGATCCGGGTGCGGAACGCCTCCCGTCCAATCAGCGGCTTCAGGTCGTCACCGTTGCAACCAAGGCGCACACCCTCCAAAACATCCCCCCAGCAGTAGGGATTGGCAACCAAACTGAGCTAAGGCTAAACAACACTCTCCTGCATCCCCCTGTAATTGAAGAAGGCTGGTTAGCCTTTTCAGCGCTACCAAATCAATTCGCTGTTGGCAACAACCTCATTGGATTGCGCGTCACCGGCCGGGCGCAAGATGCCCAAGCCGAAATCCTGATTGAGAAGTTGGAAGTCCATGTAGTCTACCACAAACCCACAAAGGACAGAAAAAACCGAAAATAACATAAAGAGTTTAGCCATTTACATCATGTTTACACACACTGAAATACCCCCTGATAAGGGAGTTGGCATCCCTTTTTGATCGGATTATTCTGTGTAAATTTCGGTTGCGGCGACTTTAGGAACAAAAACATGGATCTTACGGACGCGAAACTGCAGTTGGAGGATGAAGGGTATTGCGTACTGGAAAATCAACTCGACCCGCGGCAAGCTGAACACCTCGACACCCTCGCACGGACCTTAATGGAACCCCGTGACGGGTATATCAGTATGGAGACCTCTCTGAATCACATTCCTGAGTTGGCTCCGCTGTGCATTCATCCCACGCTAGTAAAACTTGCTGAAAAGATGCTGGGGAAGGACTTTATACTAGCGAACAATGTGGCGATGAAATGGTGCAAGCCCGGTGCGCCGGAAGGACCGTTGCATTGGGGCGGACGGTTCAAGGATATTCCCCAATTGACAGAGTTTCAGGTCTTCTGGATGCTCACAGACTTCACCGCAGAGAACGGTGCTACGCTTGCCGTTCCGTTTAGTCATCACACCGGGCGTCCGCCCGGACGCACTGCCTATCCCCAAGAGATTCCGATCGTCGGAGCAAAAGGGTCGGTGTTGATCTTTGACGGAAGGATTTGGCATCGCAGCGGCGCCAACACAACGAGCGGCAAACATCGTATGGCTGCCAATATGATGTATCTGCCCGGCAGCGTCGATCGCGGCGGAGAGTGGCCGCTGGTGGCGCGAGAACGCTACCATGAATTCCCGCCGCAATTGCAAGGCATGCTTCCGCAGTCAGTTGCGCCGCCGGATACGACGCCAGCCGCCGCGCAACGCCCACTTATATGGACTATGCTCGACTATCAGGGCGTTAAACACGCCGCGGGCGGAAAGCTTGCGGTGAACTTAACCATTAAATCAGGTTCCGAATTCTCGACCGCAGTACGCTTTCCGCAAGCGTCCGCGTTGGAAGTAAAACAGACGAGGGATTGCTGGGTGTTCCTAGAGCGAGCCCGGGCAATTGGAGGAAATGCTGAGGTCGAACTGTACGTAAACGATGCGAAGGTTTCACATTTCACAGTCGCCGTGGGCGAAAATGACGCACAAGTTCAGTCCTTAGCGGAGCAAGTGACCTCACGGATAACCGATACATCGGTGCTTTACAAAATCACGCTCAAGAACATAGGCGGTCACGACGTGCGAATCCGCGAACTTCGCCTCCAATGGCTGGCGAGCTAGAGCATTATCAGAACCGCTGTATTATTCCACCGCGGGGGAGGGTGACCTCCATGTCCGGACAATCAGGCCTAGAAATCCTCTCCCACATAGGGTAGTCCTCCTGTGTAATTCAAACTTCAATCCCTCCGTACCAAGGAGGAGGGAGGTCATGGTAGGATGCACCGTGATCCGAATTTTGAATCGTCCTAAATAATCTGAACCGTTATCAGTTTTCTGAAGCGTGAATTTGACACGTAAAGTTTTTGTCTTCCGTTACGATACGGTCCAACGGGACATCCCACGGCTGCGGCAGTGTATCTTTAACGAGCTGTTCCTCAAAAGCGAGTCCAATCCTAACTGCCTTTGGGCATTGGCGGAGAAACCGGTCGTAATAACCGCCGCCGTATCCGAGGCGGTGACCATTCTTGTCAAATGCAACGCCGGGGACAATAATTATCTCAATCTGATCTGGCGGAAAGGCCTTGCAGGAATTCCGGTCTGGCTCGCGCATACCGTAAGGGTGGGAAACGAAATCTGTTTGTAGGTTCGAAATATGGTGCGGATTTAGTGTTCGTCGGTGGGTATCCGTCACCGGGGCAAGCGCAGTTTTTTCGTGCGTGAACAGATAATCAAGCAGTCCATCGGTTTCCACTTCACTCCGCATACTTAGATAAAGCTGAACCGCGTTAACCGCGTTGTCCTCAATCCAATCAACAACCCGGTTGATAATCCTCTGGCTCAATTCAGACCTTAACGCCGGGGGTATACCGTCGCGTCTACGAATCGCTTCCGCGCGAAGACATTTTCTCGATTGTCTTTCGCTGTAGTCCGGTGTTCTCGCCATTATTTTGAGATTTCAACCTAACTGTGAGCCACGAATCACGCGTCCCATTCAATCTGGCCAATATTCTTGGTGAGTGCGTCGCGGAAGGTTGAGGGTTTCATCTTGAGAAGTTTCGCTGCCTGAGTTTTGTTTCCGTTCGATTTTTTCATCGCCCACGCGATAAGATCGCGCTCGGTGGAACGGATAATGTCATGAAATGATACCTCGCTCATTGAATCATTCAGACGAATATGGGTTCCGAGTTTCAAATCTATCGGAATTGCGTCGGCTGTGATTTCCCTTCCGCCGCTAACCGCTACGAGCCGTTCAACCATGTTTTCAAGTTCGCGTACATTGCCGGGCCACGGATATCCCGCCAACAGTTCAACAGCTTGCGGGGTGATGGGGATAGGTTGATTTGGAGAAAACAGTTCCAAGAAGTGATTGATGAGAAGCGATATGTCTTCGGCGCGCTCCCGCAGCGGCGGCAGAAAGATTGGGACAACATTAAGGCGATAAAACAGGTCCGCTAAGAACGCACCGTTTTGCACCTTCTCCCGTAGATTCTCCGTTGTCGCTGCAATTACCCTGACATCAACCTCGATTTGCGCGTCGCCGCCAACACGTTCAAACGCACCAAATTCCAGTGTGCGCAGGAGTTTAATTTGTAAACTCATAGGCAGCGAATCTGGATCATCTAGGAAGAGCGTCCCCTTATGTGCTAATTCAAATCGTCCAACCCGGCGCTGCTCCGGCGGACACTCACGGCCGAACATCTCAAGCTCCAACATCGCCTCCGAAACGCTTGCACAGTTGACAGACGCGAAGGGGTGATGTCCGCGCGGACTATTGAGATGGATGGATTTCGCCAGAAGTTCTTTCCCTGTGCCGTTTTCACCGGAGATGAGCACATTGGCGTTTGATTCCGAAATCGTCTCAATCAAGTTAAGTATTTCCTGCACAGACCGGCTTTTTCCGATGATGTTTTGATAAATGCGCCACGGCTCAAGGTGGGACGTCTGGGGGTGGGGTTCAAGCCCGCCTTTGTCTATCCCGTCCCGAATCTCCTTTAGTTTATCCAGCATAGCAATCAATTCGCCGCTCGAAAATGGCTTCTTGATGTAGTTGTATGCCCCCCATTTCATGGCTTCGACAGCAGTTTCCACGCTGGCATAAGCCGTCATGATAATCACTGTGACGTGAGGGTGGTCCTTTTTGACGCGCTTAAGAAATTCGATGCCGTGCATCTTCGGCATGCGGAGATCTGTCACGAGAACGTCGAAGTGCTCATTCTGGAATAACTGCAGCGCAATCGCCGGGGACTCCACCGCAATTGTGTCGTAGTTTTCCTCACGCAAATCGTCTCGCAGCGTGATGCGTTTAATTTTTTCGTCGTCAACAACCAGTATTTTCACCCTTCAACCTCAGCCTGCGGTATGGGTAGTTTAATCGTGAACACAGAACCTTGCCCCTCTTCGCTCTCGAATTCGATGACACCGCCATGCTCCCTAACAATTCGATTGGACACAGAAAGCCCTAGCCCTGTACCTTTTCCCGTAATTTTCGTCGTGTAAAATGGATCCAAAATCCGATCTCGAACCGAACTCGGAATACCTATTCCGGAATCCGTGACTTGGACGTATGCTACTGCTTCGTCTAGCAACGAATCAAATTCAATAGTACCGGTTTTGAATGTCAGCACGCCCCCGTTCGGCATTGCTGCAACAGCGTTCAGTCCAAGATTCAGTGCAACTTGTTCCAGCAGATGTTTGTCTCCTAGAATGGGGGTGAGACTGTCTTGAAACCGTCTTTCGATTTGAATGTGCTTTTCTTCCGTACTGTATTCAATCAGCCCTATCACCTCATTTATTACTTCGTTTAACGACACCGTCGTGAGGGTTAGTTCATGTTTTCGTGAAAAGTTCAGAAGTTGCCTGACCGTGGATTCAATACGCCGAATGGCTTCTTCCATGAGATCTAGGTATTCTTGGATCTGCTCTTCGTTCTTGGGATTGCGTCGAATTCGAAGCGTACAGTTGAGTAACCCGTCGAGCGGATTATTGATTTCGTGCGCAACGCCCGCCGCTAATTCTCCGATCGCAGCCATTTTTTCGGATTGAATCATCTGTATCTCCATCCGCTTCCGATCCGTTACGTCTCGGCAAACTAACACTGTTCCCAAATAGACGCCGTTGTCATCGCGCACTGCAGCGTAAGTATTTTCGAAGAATTTATCCTTGATTTGGGTGCTCTGTTGTTCAATTACATCGCCCCCTTCTGATAGGTCTTTTGCGATTTGTGGATGGATGCCGTACGTCTCGGGGGACATGCTGTCGTCAGTTTCAAGTCCGAACTGCTCTTTTCTAATCTGCTGCGCCGCCTTGTTGAAAAGCGACACACGGTTTTCGCTATCAACGAAAACCACTCCCTCCTGCATACACTCAATAATAGACTTGAGTTTATTGCGTTCAAACAGCACCTCGCGCCGCGCATCTTCTAATTCAACCACTTTTTCCTCAAGGCTCTCTTTCAGCTCAAACGTTTCCCCTTCACGCGCCCGCGCTGTATCCATTATTGAGGTCGCCAAGTAAACGGAAAAAAACAGTGTGCTCGTGAACACAAAGAACACGCTTACAATATAAATCGGATTTCGCCACAGGTCTTCAGGCAAAAAACCTAAATGGTAATGGTGGATAATACCGTAGTGCTCAAGGAAAATTAGGGAACTCAATAAAAGCGTGTTTAGCGTTGCGAGGATATAGCTGACTTTCTTAGAAAGGAGAATGCTTGCAATGACCAAGTGAAAGATGAAATAAAATATGAACGGGTTTTCGATACCCCCGCTGAAATGGATGAGCGCAGTTAACGATAGCAAGTCCAAAACGATATGCGTGCCGGCGTGCCGTGTGATTGATGAGAGCGGTTTTTCAGCAATATGCCTCGGGTAAATTTGCGCCTCAAGGTTGTAGAGTACCATCAACCCGGCAATGAGGAATAGCGGCAGCGAAGGCGCAATTATACTAAATCCCCAGCTTGCGACGCTGACGGTAAGAAAGACGCCCGCGATCGCTATCCAACGGAGTTTGACTAACCACCCAATCCGCTCAATTAGTTCAGTTTTGAGCGATAATTCCCGAGACATAACTGTTCATACCCTAATACATAATGGATTCAGGAAGTGTTAAGATTCTGCCGGCAACCAGCGCCGCGGCAAAGAAATAAACTCGCAATCAAAATTGAACGTCTATTAGTCCAATCCCGCGTATTGTATTATCTTTGTCGTTGGGTATCAATACAAAAACGCATCGGCGTGTTTTCTTTGTCCTTGTTGAATTTTGGCTTGACATACCTTAAGGTTGTGTCCTATTATCACGGTGCCCTAAGGTTTCGCGGCTAAATCTGTGATTGTGGTAATCGCTAGTGCCCCGTTGTTTTAGGTGGACACCAGTGATAGCTTCGAACCCTTGCGTTTCACCCGCTGCGGGGCAATACGCTGTGAATGGAGAGTGACAATGTCAAACGATACAGAAAACAAAAAAATTCCCACCGCAGAAGAGCTTCAAAGAGAATTTGAGTCGTTTGTGAAAGATAAATACGGCGGCACAGTCCGATTTGTAACACCAAAAGTAAACCCATCTAATGACACACCGGAGGATGCAGAAGCACCGCCGGCGAAAGAGTCGTTCGACCTGAAATTCGATCTCAAACCAAAAGACATTAAGAATTACCTAGATCGCTACATCATCAGGCAAGATGAAGCCAAAAAAGCCTTGGCAATCGCTGTGTGCGACCATTACAACCATGTGCGTGAATGTCATGAGAATCCGAAAATCGCCGACACCGACTATTCAAAACAGAATGTCATCATGCTCGGCCCCACAGGAGTGGGCAAAACTTATCTAATCCGCCATGTCGCCAAACTGATTGGCGTGCCGTTCGTGAAGGCGGACGCGACTCGATTCAGCGAGACGGGTTACGTCGGCGCGAATGTCGATGATCTCATCCGCGATCTTCTGACGCAAGCGGAAGGCGACATTGAACTAGCGCAATATGGGATTGTTTATCTCGACGAAGCGGACAAATTAGCGACGCCGCCAAACCTGATTGGTCGGGACGTGAGCGGTAGAGGCGTGCAGATTGGGCTGCTCAAACTGATGGAGGAGACGGAGGTCGATCTCCGCGCCGGTCACGATGTATCTTCTCAAATTCAAGCCGTCATGGAATTCCAGAACAAGGGAAAAGTTGAAAAGCAATTAATCAACACACGTCACATTCTGTTTATCGTTAGCGGCGCATTTTACGGACTCTGCGACATCATCAAAAAGCGCCTAAATGAAAGAAATATCGGATTTAGCGCAACGTTAACCGCGCAAGACGAGAAGGAAGATTGGCTGGAACACGTTACACCGCAAGATTTCATCGAGTTCGGTCTAGAGCCCGAATTCATTGGGCGATTACCTGTTCATGTCGTCTGTCAAGATCTATCCGTAGACGATCTCTATCAGATTTTGAAAGGATCGGAAGGATCGATTATCCGTCAGTATGAGGGGGCATTCCGTGCGTATGGGATAGACGTTTTGTTTTCTGATGAGGGGCTCCAGAGCATTGCGCAAAAAGCGCACACCCACAAGACGGGAGCGCGCGCTTTGATGACGGTATGCGAGAAAATTCTGCGAGACTACAAGTTTGAACTGCCGTCATCTAGTGTGCACGAATTTGTGGTGACCAAAAGAACGGTGGAAGAATCAAAAAGTGAGTTGAATAGGCTGATTGAGGATGGGAATTACAATCGTCAACATGTAATTCGGGAATGTGTTCGGCGTTACGAGGAAAATTTCCGTCAGAAATACCAAATGTCCATTCATTTCGATGATGAAGCGACAAATCTCATCTGTCAAAGAGCCATTGGCGAGGGTAGGACGCCGCAAGAGATTTGTGAAGATCTACTCAAGACCTATCAACACGGCCTAAATCTCGTGAAACAGAACACAGGGCAATTCGAGTTTAACCTTACCAGAGAGGTTGTGGAGCATCCTGACGCAGCGCTTGAACGATGGATTCGCAATTCTTACGCGGGAAAATCGAAGGAGGGTGAGGAAGCCGCAGACGGCTAATCCGGCAACGCCGTGCGTAAATCAAATCATCTGTTCTTAACGAAGTATTGCTAATCGCCCTAAAGCTTGAGTGTTTTCGCTGTCGGCAACCGCGTAGACTCTGTAAAGATAAACTCCATTGGCAAGCATTGTTCCGTGTTCATCTCGCCCGTCCCACATTGCCTCATTGTAACCTTCCCGTGCCGAAACCCCTTTTAATACGCGAACGCGGCGGCCGGCTTTGGAATAGATGGAGATTGACGCTTCATCAGCATCTTTTGTCAATTCGTACATCAATGTCGTTTCTTTACCGAATGGGTTAGGGTAGTTGCGCAGCGTGTCAATTATAAGTGCGGGTTTTTGGGGAGAATCGTAAGCGGCGTCCCTAATCAGTACTTGCGGGTCAAAATTTGACAACCAGGTAATCTCTTCATTAATCTGTTTGAGCAGAATCGCTTCATTAATTTTCCGATTGTAGCCGAATATTGTGACGAAAGTATGGAAGGTCTTGACGGTGGAGGTCAACGATTTGGAATATTCTTTGGCACTGTGTAGCTTTGTGCGAATTAGGGTTTCCTTGCCCTCTTCGTATCCTGCCTGAACCGCTTCCGTTAAACGGAGCCGGCTCTCAAAAAACTGCACCCAAAGGTGCATCAGGCTGACCGCATCTTCCAGATTTCGTGCAGCCTCGTCGGAAACAGGGCGTGCAATTCCCAATGCTCCTTCAATTTCATTGGCTGCGCGCTGCTGTTGCGGAAGAAGAGATGAAAAACGGTTCACGGCAGACCGAGCCGTCTTTAAATTAGGCATGTTGAGGGTATCGGAAACCGCTTCCGGTCCAATAATGTCCCAAAAACGAGTGGCAAGCCCTGCAGAACCGCGTCCGTAGTTCCCCGCAATGGAAAGCGAACCCGCGTAGTCGCTAAAGTAACTCTCCAAAACCCATGTGTTTATCCGCACGGCGTTAAGAATGAACTTAGCGGCGTCAGCGCCATACTGATTGACCAGGTAGTTTTCCATTAGTTGGAGGTGATTTGTCTCAACGTCCCAATTTATCCTCGCGCTCACGAGTCGGTCCAAATGTCCCAAGTTGTTTTGAGTACCTTGGACCGTAAACCCTCCTAAACCAGTCACAGCAGGATTATTCGACAACTCACGGACACCATGGACGAATAGGTCGCCTTCAACCATCCAAAACGGAACCACCTCTTCGACATCGTGTGAGAGAATAATTAGGCGGTGTCCCAATTCTCCCAGCGTATTAATTCGATCGATTGAAATTCTAGCATCCGCAGTCGGCTCACCGTCCGCTCCCCATTTTTGTGAAAAGATTGTGCCTGCTGGCAACTGGCGTGCGTAGTCGCTAGCGGGATCTTTCAGCCAAAATCTATCGTACCCTGAGATATAGAATTTAAAATCCGGGCGTACCTGCTGTGCAGCCTCAATGATTGTGAACATCACCTGCCACAGCAAATCTTGCCCTTTTTCTGATGTGTCGCCGCACTCCGGACAGTGGCATGCACGGGTTTCAACACCCCAAGCCCGCAAGTGGAAACCCGCAAGCGTCGGATACGTCTTCACAATCTCTTGAATCAATCCCCGCGCAAAACTGTGAAATTCGGGCTTTGACCAACAAAACGGTCGATAATCAACGCGGTTCCGTGAGCCGCTGTAGGGCACTCGCGGTCCCAGAACATCTGGACGCCGTTCAATCACGGCTTTTGTCGGCTCGCCTGTAACATACATAAAGAGGTATGAATCGATTCCCCGCCGATTCAACGCATCGAATCGGCTTCGGAGTGTTTGGATGCGGTGCTGACGCTGGTCGAGAGGCTCATCCTGTAACGATTCAAAGTCCGGCGAATTTATGTATTTGACGGCTGTACCGAGTCCATCATCAATGCCCGTACCCGTCCATACCCCTTCCCCGCCGCTCATGTTGAGCCGATGCCGTGCAAACCAATTCACATTTTCAACCTCCAATCCCGCCCTGACCGGGTAAAATGGCTGTGACGTTTTTTCCAAGAATGGCAGGTCAAGATTTGGCGAGGGCTGAACCACGAAATCAAGATCTGCCGGTGAAAGGCCCGTCAGCCGCGTGATGCACGCTTCAATTAGATCGTAAGAGCCATAGAGCACGCCGCGGGATGCGTTGCCTGCGATTGCAATAACCAATTCGTTATCTAATTCGACTGTGTTTAGCACATATCCCTCGTCGCCGATATCGGGGCTGAGGTGGAGCAGTCCTTCAGCCAACAACAGGCGAATCGCGGGATTCGAGTTGGGGGTGCCCAGCGCAATCACTGTTGGAGTTGTCGTCGTTTGACGATTGGTAAAGATGTCCAGTTCAGCGCCGGTGAATCGCCGAATAAATGTCTGAATCTCCTCGGCTGCAAATTCCTCCTGCGCCGACGCGGTGGCGCCGATTTGAATTGTCGCCATTGGTCGTCTTGACCGAACGATTGGAACTTCTGCCGCATTTGCCCACCCATGCACGCAAACAAGTGTTATGTATAACAGAAGATAAGCAATCACCGAAGAAAATGTAAGTTCAATGCGCTTGCGTTGCCTAAAAAGCGCACCTCTTTCCAAATTCCGCACCGGATTCCTTATGCGCTTTAGTGCATCAACCCAACTGCTATGAATTTGCGTCATAGTGCTCTCTCCCTTTTGGCAATGTTTACTACGGCCGGAAGCAAGCCGTAGATTATCCAGAAGGGTACCCCAATTCTATCTCCGTTCAACAGGTTGTTGACGGTAAAATGTACAAGCAGTGATAATTCCGCTGTCATCAGGCCAATGATGGCGAATCGATAAAATCCATCTTCAATACGCGGTAGTGCGCGCAGTCCAAAGCGAAAAAAGGCGAAAATCACCCACATCCAAACCGCAAATCCCACAATGCCCAACTCCGCTAGAACTTGTAGATATTCGCTATGCGCCCCTAACCGGTATTGCGCCACAAACTCTCCGATGAGAGACACGTTGGGTTCATAGATCATGGCAAATGCTCCGTATCCATTACCAATGATGGGATTTTGCAGAAACATGACGATCGCTTGACCCCAGCGCAGCAGACGCGACTGATTGGAGGCAAACTCTAAACTGAATGCAGTTGAGATTCGATTTAACACCACATTGGAAACTCCGGGCACGGAAAAAATAAATAGTAAAATCCCGCCAACCAATACCACAAACAGCATCTTTTTGTGTTGCTCACCGGTCAGCATCAGCAGAAAAGTGACTGCGGCAATCGCGGACAGCCATACACCGCGCGAGAAACACATCATGAGTCCCACGCCGAAGATTATAAACATCATGGTCCACAGCACTCGATCGTAATGGGTACGATCGAGTAGCAGTCGGCTAAGCACGATTAAGAAGAAGATTGCCGTGAACGATCCGTAAACAGAGTAGTTCGTAAACGGGGATCCTCGATATGCAGAAGTCCACTGCCACTCATCAATATTGTAGATCAATACGACTGCTGTCCAGATAACTGCAATCAATGCGGATGGGAAGGCGGCAACGAAAAGCCTTCGCAAATCGCGGCGGTTCTTAATCAACTCATAAGCTAAGAAACTCGACATTATGTAAACAGCCGCTCGAAATGCACCTTTCGCTGAGACAAAGAGTTGGGGTGCGTTGAATATCGGCAGAAAGTGTACGAAAATATAAATACACACTGGAATGCGGAATGGAAATCGTCCATCTGTCGTATCGTCCCTTTCGCGCACTTTCGCACGCATCACTCGGTCAACAACCTTTCGAATGAAAAAGGCAAACACAAGCATTCCCAATAGCGGTTCGGTGGGCGTCTGGACTTCGGCTTCAGCCGGCAGGATGTATCGGCGTGAAAAGGGCAAACAGAGCAGCAGGGCATAGAGCGAGAAATCCATCGACATAAACACCAAAAACCCTACGATTGCTAGACCGAGCAAGATAACAATCGGCGACTCGGCGTAAATCGCGCATGCTGTACCCAACAGAATACACGCGATGCCATAGGTTGCTAGGTAAACATGATGATTCAGATATTTTGAATAATGGGTTAGGTCTGTTTGCATAATAATTATGCTGAAGGATGGCAATCCACAAAAACGGCTAGGCACACTTCTATCGTCTAGCGATTCAGCCTGCCGAATCTGTGAGATTAAAATGGTGGGTACTGGCGGGAAACCGAAAATGTGAATTGCTAACCGCTAACTGTTCGAGGCGAGCTTTGACCATCAGGTGTTCCGCACAGGACTAGCTATCTCTATTCAATCTTTAGCGCTGCCCATACCGTCGCCAAATTGTCTTTGGGTTGCACCGCGATTTCAATCTCTTCGGTTGCAACATCGTAGCTGACGAGTTCAAACGTGACATCTCTTCTATCAATCGTTTTCACGATACCCACATTGGGAGCCAACCACATCGTCATATCCACTTCGACGTTTCCAATTAATACAACGTTCGTGACTTTCTGCTCAATTTTAAGAGAATTTGGGAAACTTCCCGCCGGAACGGTGACATCGTCGATAGCAACGACTTCCGACTCTATGATGCTTTGAATTGTGCCGAGAAGCGGAACTGAGGCTTCACCCTCAATAGTCCACTTCGTGCCGAGATCCAATGGATTGGGTAAATAATCCTGCGGCGGCGTAATGTCATAAACCACCTCTCCAATCAGAGGAACCTCCGCTACCAACCGGTGCAATTTAATCCCATCCGGTTCCGTTTTGATATACAATTTACTCAAATCTTCCGGTGACTGATCCATTATTATTCTGAGTTCCTCGCCGTTGACGATTTCGGGGCCTTCAATCGTCACAATTTTCTCTTCAACACCATCGGTGCTGCGTAAACGCCATGTATTTCCAAACTCATCCGGATAATAGTTTTGGGCATGGCTTTGCACAGTGAGGTAAAATACACCCGCAATACAGAAGACGCAGACGACTGGGTAAACTAGCCGAAGCAACATTTTATCTTTCTCAATGTTCATTAAATCACTCCTATTCGTAAATAATTTGGTCTTACAAATGAACCTCGACATGGAGTAGCTGCCAGAAGATGATTTTCCAACCCGACTCCTCCTTGCTAAAGTCCATGCGGCAATCAGCAGAGAGACGGCCCATATCAAGTTGAGGATCTTTCTGTGAAATAACATCAAGCATAAGTCGCGTGGATACCTCCCGGGCGTGAGCTGCATTGACCTGAATATCGTGGAATTGGAATTCAAGCACGCTGTATTTTTCAAACAGATCGGTTACGAGAGGAATAACATGTTCATAATCTGCAGGAATGCTTCCCGACTCCACACCGAAGCGCGTGATAGGATCGTCCGCCGCTCGGTAGGACTCCGAGGATTGGTTCTGGATGATTTCAATGTTGTTCGCATCCGTCAATGCAATCAAAGCTGAAAACCCGTTGAGAAATTCGCCAATCTCCGCTTCGGTGTTGGTCAACGGGCTCAGAGGAATCTTTAACACCAGGCGTTCAACGTCGAGCGTAAAGGTGCGCGTACTCCCTTGGTAATCTGCATCTTTGGCAGTCAACATTAACCCATCAGAGTACGGAACGTGAATAAAATTGTACCGCCCATCGCTGTCGGTTGTCACCGTCTGATCCAATAAACTGACCGACACACCGGGGACCGGATTTCCTGTTCTTGTATCAGTAATAATGCCGGAAACTGCGCCGAATAACCGGTCTAGGGAAACGTTCAACGTGAGGTTTTCGGCATTGAGGGAGAAGCCTAGCATTTTTGTCTCGCGGTGCTTTGCTTCGACCGTTAGATTTAAAGAGTCTGAATACTGAATGCGCGTGAACACATACCTGCCGTCACCGTCTGCTTCCACTCGCTGACCCAATAGAGACACCTGTGCACGGGGGATAGGATCCCCCGTTGCCGCATCGGTGATAATACCCGACACATTGCCAAATTCCGTGGTTTCCGGCGGCTGAATTTTAGGAACCGGAGACTCGTCGCTGCATCCAACGTAAGCAACCGTCAAGCTGAGTATGATAAGAAGATGGCAAGTGTTCTTAATTTCCATACCCACCTCTACATCAGCGGCGGGAACCCGAATCACTGTAGTCCGGTGAGATTCCATGTTGTATGTTAACCCGCAGCGATACCAACTAACTCAACTTGTGCTCCCCGGATGGCTTCGCAGAGGTAACTTATGCCTTCAGGAATGTCTTCAACATGGCAGTAGGCGTAAGCGAGGCGGATACACTTGATGGGAAGGTTATGATAGTGGAACGCACTGCCGTGTGTGAAACCGACCTTTTTCGCCGCTGCAAGCATTTCTAGCATTTTCATATCCGTTGATTCTGGTAGATGCATCCAGAGAAACAGCCCGCCTCGCGGTTTCGTCCAAGTACAGATGTCACTGACATGGCTCGCAAGTGTTTCTATAACGGCGCGGCACTTTGCTCTTACGGCGGCATTGGTTACGGCGAGGTGCTCGTCAAGGTGTTTCTTGAAAAAGTTCGCCACAATAGCGCTCGCCAACGCGCTTGTACCCGCATCCCAACGGTTCTCATGAATCAATCGGTGATACGGCGGTCTTGCAACGAAATATCCCTGGCGTACGCCGGCGCCGAGTATTTTAGAAAACGTCCCCACAAAAATGACCCTGTTGGCACTGTCTAGTTTGAATAGCGAATCTGGCGTCGGGTTCGGCACAAAATCAATGTCGCCGTAACAATCATCCTCCACAATCAGGAGGTCATACTCATTCGCCAACGCTAGTAGGTGTTTACGGCGATCCAGCGAAAGAATTGCGCCCGTAGGGTTTTGATGATTTGGCGTGGTATAGATTATCTTGGGACGGATGTGCTGCGTTCTTAAATCTTTAAGGATTCCCTCAAGTGCATCAATGTCCATACCGTCGCTGTAGTCCATCGGCACACCGACAAGATTAGCTTTTAGGTGCCGCAAAAGTCCAAGCGTTCCACTGTAGGTTAGCTCTTCCGTAAGAACAGTGTCTCCAGGATTAATGAAGGTTCCCAACACAAGATCCAGTGCCTGCATGGAACCGGACGTAATCGAGATGTAATCAATAGGCAGCGGTATGTCCTCTCGCCTTTCAAAGCGCATTGAAGCTAACTCACGCATGCCGAGAAACCCATTGTCGCCCGGATAGTTGACAAGACTGCCGCCTAACTCGCGCAGCGCTTCAGCACTCGCTTCAATCAAACCATCCGTTGGAAATGTGTACGGGTCGGGGCGGCCGCCAGTGAACGCAAAGTCTTTCATACCAGTTCCCTCCGTTCAAAAGTTCGCCGTTTACTTGGAGTTCAGAGTTGAATGTAGGCAACATCGCAATTATATCACATTACACACCAAAATCCTATATCAAATGATTTAACAGTTCACAGACAACATTTCGATACAAAGTATATAATCACGGATTTCCGTGAGGCAACAAATATCAGGCGATCTTTATGGATTGCTTTCAGTGAAATTTTCATGTTATAATTAACGCAAACGTTCTTCCACCGCATTAGATAATCTTGCCCCGATAAAGAAGGAGCTCTTGAATGGCATACTATATTACAGACGAATGTATTGGGTGCATGGCGTGTCTGACGAATTGTCCCGTTGATGCAATTACCGGCGAACGTAATAAACTGCATGACATAGATGCGGATATTTGTATTGATTGCAGTGCTTGCGGAATGGTTTGCCCTGTTGAAGCAATTCGAGATCAATACGGAAATGTCTGCAAATTCATTAGACGCCCAACCAACCGGCCGATCGCTGTAATTTATGAAGAACTCTGCTCAGGTTGTGATTTCTGCGTGCACATTTGTCCGTGGGATTGCCTTGAACTCCTCGATCCGGCAACAGGGGAACATGCTGAAAGTTTCTTTGGCATTTGTGAGCTTGTCAAACCCAAGGATTGCACCGGCTGTAAGCTGTGTGAAGAGGTGTGCATTAAGGATGCAATCCGCGTTGAGTCGCCGGTTTTGACTCAGTTGGAGGAAGCGGCGGATTGATCGATGATAAAAAGCATGACGGGTTACAGCCGATTTTCATCTGAAACCCGGTTCGGTGCACTGACAATTGAACTGAAAGCTTGGAACCATCGATACTGCAACGTTACTGTTCGCTCACCCAACTCCCTCTCCCAATTTGAACATCGCATACAAAATCTGATAAAGCACCAAGTCTCCAGAGGACAAATCCAAGTTTCAATCGAGTTAGTTAAGACTAACTCATCTTCGGCTGGCAGTCTCATTCTTGATTTGGCGTTAGCGAAGCAGTATTACCAGAAACTTGTGCGGCTGCAAAACGAATTGGAATTAAGTAGTGATATTTCGGTGAGTCTTTTGGCGGGTCTCCCCGGTGTCTTTGTCCTTCAGGAACCGGCCGTAGCCGAAGAAGAGACATGGGCTGAACTAAAATCCACACTAGAAGCCGCTTTGGATCGACTGAATGTAGCGAGGCAAACCGAAGGCAATGCGATGTGCGAAGCCTTAAGCCAACATCTCGGTTCGGTGCGTTCATTAGCAAAGGAAGTCCAATCCTGCAGTGAGGGTATAATGCAGGAGGTTCAGGAAAAACTGGAAATTCGCCTGAATGAACTGCTGTCGAAACGCATTGAGATTGATCCGGATCGGATAGTGATGGAAGCCGGTCTAGTTGCTTCCCGATCAGACATCTCCGAAGAACTGGTCAGACTCGATAGCCATTGCAAGCAGTTTGAACAAACTCTACAGGTGAGCGAACCAGTCGGTCGGCGCCTTGATTTTTTAAGCCAAGAGATGAATCGTGAGGTGAATACCATAGCCTCTAAAACCGCATCGCGGGCTGCGTCATCCCGCTGTGTCTCGCTCAAGGCCGAGATTGAAAAAATTCGGGAGTTGGTTCAGAATGTGGAGTGAACAGATTTCCCGCCAGGGCTTACTCATCGTTATATCGGGACCTTCTGGATCCGGCAAAACTAGTGTTGTCAAAGCGCTCTGTCAAGCCGATCCGGCGTTGACGCACTCCATCTCCGCAACAACCCGCCCGCCTCGCCCCGACGAAGTTAATGGGGTCAACTATCATTTTTTGTCCTCCTCTGAATTTGATGAGTTAGTCCAACAGCGTGGCTTTCTTGAATCAGCAAAATATGGCGACCATTACTACGGCACCTTAAGATCGGAAGTTGAGCCAAAGTTAAGGGAAGGCAAAAATGTTGTCGTAGAAATTGATGTTCATGGAGGCATGCAGGTCAAGGAACTTCCTTTAAAGCACGTGTGCATCTTTATATTGCCGCCATCATTTGCTGTGTTGGAAAAACGGCTTCGCGGTCGAAAAACCGAGTCCGATCCGGAGCTACAGCAACGCCTGCAGAGAGCGCAATCAGAGATTGTGTTCATGAAAAACTACGATTTTTACGTCGTCAACTTGGAAAACAACATAGACCAAGCTGTCAAAAACATCCGTGCCATCATCACCGCCGAGCACAGCCGAATTGACGATCAGCTTTTCAATGCAATTTCTCAAGAGTTTTCCCCATCTTGTGCTTCGTAATCAATTTTTGAAATTCAACGGGATATCGCGCATCAAGAGGAAATCCATTCACAAAGAAATCAGATGAACACCTCACCGAAGCCAAATTCCCACTCCGGCGATCCTGAATCTCAACAGTCGGCGCATCGGACTGGAAAACAGCGCGGGCAGTCGCAGACGGAGGAAGAACTACATCATAACCGCCTCGCCGAGAATCGGGACATTGGGAGAAAGCGTACGATAAAACGTGTTACGGCTTGGTCTGGCTTGATTCTAGGGCTATTTTTTTTAGTATGCGGACTGATTTACGTCACAGACAACCCTGAACGGGAAACATCGCCGCAGGGACTTCATGCAGTGCCGGATTCCGAATGGGTCCTAGGCAATCTCGACGCCGCGGTCACTTTAGTAAAATATAGCGATTATCAGTGTGCTCGGTGCGCATACTATCACTTGATTGTGACGCAGCTCGTGGATGAGTTGGGCGGCCAGTTTCGGTTCGATTTCCGCCACTTTCCGCTGCGTAACCACGTAAATGCCAAAACGGCAGCGACAGCGGCGGAAGCCGCAGGTCGCCAAGGCAAATTCTGGGAAATGCATGATTTGCTGTTTTCCCAACAGGAGCATTGGGCGAGGAAAGCGCAGCCCGAAGCGTTCGAGATTTTTTTGCAATTTGCGGCTTCGCTTAATTTAGATATGAACCAATTTCAAGAAGATTTTACATCGACGGAGATTTCGGACAAGATCGCCAATGACTATTTGGATGGCCGCCGTGCAGGTGTGCGGTCAACACCAACTTTTTTCTTGAATGGCGAGAAAATCATGAATAAACCGCCGACATATGAGGGATTTAAAGCGCTTATTCTCGAATCTAAATCTAAACTCGATTGAATGGATAACGGTGGGCTGGTTGACCGTTGGTCTGATTGGCTTCGTAGACGCTGCATATCTCGCCATTCAACATTATCGCGGCGCGTCACTGGACTGCTACCTTCTGAGAGGATGCGAGGAGGTTACCACTAGCCGATATGCTACAATTGGCTCTATTTCTATTGCCTTGCTGGGTGCGCTATACTACTTGTTAATCATTTTTTTATCCGCGGCGTATTTAGATACCAAACGCAACTGGTTGTTAACAATCATATCCTCCTTAACAACTGTGGGCTTTTTGGCGTCGATTTTCCTAGTTTATCTGCAAATCTTTGTCATCCGCGCCCTCTGCTCGTATTGCCTACTATCGGCGTTTGTAGCCGCTGCACTTTTTGTTTTGGCTGTGATTCTCACAAGAATCTCTAGAAAACCGACAGTTAGTTCGTAAATTTTTTGCGTCAAATGAAAAAGGAAAAGATGTAAACCGCATCAATTAAAATCCGGTGCGCGAGGCAAATCCCATTGGAGAAATTGAAGTGTTAGAGCTGCACCGTGAAACACTAAATCAGATCCACGGCCACGCCAAAAGGGAATTTCCCTACGAATGCTGCGGTATCATCTTGAGCGGCGGAAATCAGGAGTTTGTGAGAGTGTGCAGGAATATTCAAAACCAGCGCCATGCCGAAGATCCGGAAACATATACACGCGATGCGCGTACAGCATATCTGATGGATCCAAACGATCAGATGAGAGTCTATAAAGAGTCTGAAACCGAAAACCGGCCCATCAAGGCATTCTATCACTCTCACCCCGACCACGATGCGTACTTTTCTGACAAAGATAAAGCAGACGCGACAGCGTGGGGCGAACCGACATATCCCAATGCGGCTTACATCGTAATATCCGTCTACAATCGGGTGATTAAGGCCACGCGAGCTTACGCTTGGTGTGTAGCTGAGACCGATTTCGTCGAGGCGCCGATAATCGTGAAGCATCGGTTGGATTAGCGTTGAATTTGACTCATCATTTTTGGCAGGGATTGTACATATGGCAAATTTAAGAGTGCGCTTGACTTTTCCGCCGGAGCGCGTCACCGAGCCTGTAGTCTACAACATCGGGCATCAATACAATGTTGTCACCAACATCCGGCGCGCTAACGTCACGGCTGACGAGGGGTGGATTATTTTGGAATTGATCGGTGACACGGACGAACTTGAACGGGTGGTCGATCATCTCAGATACATTAGAGTACAAGTCGAACCGGTCGAAGGTGACGTTGTCCTGTAACTGTTTTGTTAAGGGCGCACCGCCCCGGCCGTGATGTCTTGCTACAGCTTCTTCAAGGTTACCTCTAGCACAAAGTCGGGAACGAGATCGAAAAATAGCACCATGTGGTGTTCGCCGTCCGTATTCTTAGCAATCATGAACTCTTTCGCGTTGGTTTCGACCCTGATTAGATCTGGGTTCCTCGCAAATTCGTCTGGCAACTCCCAAAGCGCAATCGCATAATCTGGAAATTCCGCTTCGGTGAGCATTCTCAACGCTATCCGAAACCCCTCCTCGACCGGCATCCATTTCGGTTTTGACCGAAGCGTGGGAATTCTTGCCGGATCGACGCCTGAATAGACGGGCCACGTCCGATTTGACTGGAAGAATCCCACGTCAGGCGTCTCCACGTGTGAAATCGAACTCCCTTCAGGTCCAATCATTGCTTCCTGGTTCGTGTAGTCGAACCACCAGATGGGGTTGAGACATTCCCGCTCAAACCGGATGGAACGGCGCTGGTCCTCGACGACGATGTACTCGTAAGACCACGGGTCTTTGCCTCCGTAGCGCGTATTTTTCCTCAAATCCATGATGGGTGGGATGCGCGTATTCCAAGGGAGCCGCTCGCGTGTCAACAATATATGCGCTCCAGCCCACCCGTTAATCCAGTTCATATCATAGAAGATGTGATCAGTCTTGCTGACGAATACAGTGCGCGGGGTAACTTTATAGTGGCGGCGATAGTAGTCGGCAACATCAAGCGATCGTGCGTAGACTAGCTTGAAGGCTTTGGGTATTTCGAAAGCCATGTAACGCTGGAATCGTTCTACAAACTGAAACACCGGATACAAATTGTGCTCAACTCCCCAATCGCTGTCATCTAGCGGGCAACGGAGTGCGCTGTCGCGAAGCTGGCAAGTAAAGGCAGCGTCATAGAGCGGGAACAGAAAAGCCGGGTGCTCGCTCATCTCCGCAAGATTCTTAGCTTCATTCACACCCTGGCGAAAACACCTCTCAGCCTCGTCCCAATGGTTTTCTGACGTGTCAAACTGGTTGTGCCAAGTCACGGGTCCCAAGAAATGCCAGCCGGTACAGAAATCCCATTGATTCGCCACGACCGAACCGCCTTCTGCCTGATTCGTCTTGCGGAAATCCAACGGCGAGGCGAAGTAGGGAAATTCCGGCATTCCGAGCCAGGATCCCCCGTTTGCCATCTGTAGTCCGAAGTGGCTGTTGATACCGAGATTCATGAACGTTGCCGCATAACCGGGGTCGTTTGAATGCCACATTTCAACCCGTCCAGCACGGGCGTCGTTTGTATCGGGTAGAAGTTGCTTGACTCGGTCCAGCGCTTCACCGTACACGCTCACGCGCTCTTCTTGGCTGAGCCTTGGCGTGTCCGGATATTGCGGAACGACTGCATCGCCGTAATATCGGTGAAACTCCAGAAATTTTTGGCACAGCGGATCACCAGGATCGAAACTCACGGTATAGTCGATTTTCGCAATTTTCTCGTAATATCTCTCTACCGGGAGAGGATAGTCGATTGGAATGCCGGTGGCGTGCAAAGTCGGTCGCTGCAAGGCGGGATAACCGCTGAAGCGTATTACAATCCAATCATCTTCGATCGCCGCGAAATAACGGTAGAACACCTCGTCGCCAGCACGCCACCGCGCGATGTAGTTGCCGGGAGCCGGTGGCTGATAGCTTAAAAACGCACGCCCATTGTCGAATCTCAATTCAAACTGTTTTGACTCGAGTGTGTCCAGCCATCCCAAATCTCCGCCGGCGGTAAAAGCGTCCCCCGGTTCAGCGCGTTCAAGATATCTCGGGAATATGGTTAGCGGCTCGGCTTCGATTCCATCCGGGAGGTAAAAGGTGAATTCTACACGCTCCCCCACCTGCAAAAGCCTGGCGCCCGTAGTCCATTGCGGTTTTTTCAAAAGTTTCTTATTCATCTGATATCGCTCCGACGGCAGGTAGCGTTTCAGTTGCTTTGACGCAATTAAATCTCTAGACGAATCAAGGGTTTGACAGTCGGACGTGAATAGGTACGGTTCGAGACAGCGTCAGCGAAGAACGGCGCAAAAAAGGTATCATGACAGGTTAGAAATTCATTTAAGTTAATTCCCATATACATGGTTGGGTTGCCAAGGTTCGTCCGCACGCGGCGAACCTTATCGCGGCCGGCTGTTGAAAGGCTTCGCAACGGTCGGAGTTGACGCGAATGGTACTTGATGAGCGACGCGGAAATTTGAATCAACCCCTGCAAAAACAGCCGGTATTCATCTTCGGCTATCTGCCACAGTCCCTCCCACGCCTCGTGCGCTTCCCACCAGTAGGCAAAGTTGTAGAGGTCTACGCCGTAGAGGTAATCCTCATTTTCTCGCCACGCCTCTGCTGGCGGGATATATTCGTCGGTTTCTTCGTTCAATCCGTAACTATGACCATGAACGTCGTTGATTGGGTGAGGCGTGGCGCCCGGCACATGCCGATACGACGGAAAGGGGCGTTGCGGACAGTAACGTATCCAATCAGGATTAAACGGCACAGGTTGCGGGATGCTCGAATCTCTTTCCTCGGTACGTCGAATAACGCGCTTTCGGCGTCTGAGAAATCCTAATCCCGTGATTTTCATGAAGCTAACAACCTCAAGATTTGGCCGGGGAGTGATGGCTTGGTGATGGTAGATGGCGGGTTTGGCTCGGATAGTTCCTATGCAGTATTATCGCGTTTTTTATCTAGATCAAAGCCGTCCTTTATCCAATACACAAACGTGCATACACCTTTTGGTAAGAAGTACAATGTGGCGCCGCCAATTAAGGTGAAAAACAGGCAAATTGATGCGTCACTACGACTGTGATGAATAAGACTGTAGACCATGCATAAACACCCGATAGCCACCCATACGCCACTTAATCCGGCCGAACAAGCGACAACAATTCTTCTAACGCCCTCGGATCGAGGCTGCCGTTTTTACAACTTATCCTCCTCACGATGCATTGAATTCTACGCTAGCAAGACTGCGATATGTCACTTTAAAGGCAACGTCAACCGCAATAACACGTAATTTAACAATTTTCCGACATTTATTTGGATTTTTCAAACAAGGTCTAATCAAGCGGTTTGAACTTTGGCAAGCGAAGGTATCTTTGCGTGTACAGTTTCCAAAGTTGAATCTCGAATGAAGGTACTAGCATTTAGAATTTCGATACCGATTAGTTCTCCGGCGTCATTTAATTCTACCGTAATATTTGGATTCAGTTCAACACTTCCACTTTCTGGTTCATCAGAAATCTCCAAATGCAATATGTCTTCTCGCTCAAAATATGCCATCTTTGTCTTATTCAAGTGTATACCTCTGATTTGCAGCGATTCACAAACTCTTAACTTATTGAGATTTGCTTCAAATAGAAACGGGTTTAAGATTAACCGCCAAAAGAAACCATATCTCTTGGTAAAACTGCAAAACGGTATATTCTGCCTTAGCCGTAGGTTAAGGAAAGTACATTGACTATTGCTCTTCAACCGATGCTATAGATGAAGCAAAACTTTATGGATTTCAACCATAGCAAGTGTGTCCATCCTGCAATATTCCTTCAAGTGATAAATCATATTGCCTTTTTCTACGTCCCCCGTAGTGTTAATCATCAAATCCCAGACAGCCTGGGCGTCATCGCCGTCTTGAACATCCAAATTCTGGTAGGAAAGAGAAGGTACTAAAATAGGAAGTACGTTCTTTAGAGAATTTGAACCACCAAAACCGGGGTGTTTATAGTGATTGTTAAAAATCAATAGCTGGTCCCATAGTCTGGAAACAACTGACTGAAGTGCTCCAGAGTATTCAGGGAAATATTGAGCCAATTCCTCAAATCTCTCGCGTTCAAAAGAAGCAGAATAGACTACCACCGAACCGACATCGAAGATATGATTAAGCATAGATTCCACTAAAGGCAAACGTGGATCCGTGGTATCGGTGTGCAAGTATTCGTGATGTGTAATCGAGCCATCTGATTGCAAAATTTGGCAACTGTATTGAAATGGAAAGTGATCATACGGACTTAAACCCTCAATCCTCGGAACCGCAGGGTTGAGTGTTTCAAAATCAAAGAAATGAATAGGATATTCTAATTCTGATAATTCGTTTCTGATTGCCTCAACATCAATCTCTGGCTGATTATTCAGAACCATATCAACGTAAGCGCGCTGATTTTGAGTCAATGCAAAATCGGCAGGGAGATCTTCAAGACTAAAGACTCCGCTTTCTATCAACTGGTTTTTTTTATCCCAACTAAGTCGCGGAATGGTGAAAATTGAGGGTTCAGGAACGAACTCCCAACAATGGTCCTTAAACGGGCAAGTGTAGGGCTCGTCACATTGCTTTCCTGTCGAGACGACCGGTTCAACGTCTCCCTCAAGTATTGTTTTGAATGTTTCTAAATCGCCGGAGACATTATCAATCAATGGGTCAACTCGACCGGTTACATCCTCAAAAACAAACAAATTAGAGAGGTCCGGATAAACACATTCTCGATTTATATGCATCAACTGTGTTCTAGAGATGGACACGCCGATTTCACTCAAGACGTACTTTAGGGCAGCTAGTTCATGCAAATGCTCTTCTTTGACATTTTTTGACGCGGTGACTTTAATGATTTTCCACGACTTTGAGTCTTTCTGAAGAACATCACATCGTGCCGAAATACCATCAAAACTAAAGATAGGTTCAAAGATGTACGGTACGCCGCGTCGCATGGCATCTTGGGTTTGCTCTGAAGATTCCTCATGATCCAAGGAATCAATCAACATGCCCCCCGGAAAATTATCTCGAGCAAGAACTCTGACCTCTGTGCTTTGATCGATAATTCGCTGTTGCGATCTGGATACTGTAGATGCTCTCTGTGGATGGCTCTTTTCACACCAAAGGCGTTCATACCAGAGGCGTTTGTGACATTGCACCCCGCTCATAAATTTGGAATTCTCAACGAACATTTCCATCTCAATACTTACCCTTGAATATCAATTCAGTCGCCACAGTCCAAAAATCTACCCGTTGCCAGAAAGTGCCCTTATTTGTTCCCATCGCTCTAAATTTTTTGGATGTTGTTGGTATGCCTCAAGCGATCCATATTTTTTAATCATCTCCTGTTTCCACGTGCGCTTCGTCTATGTCCGACACGCTGTTTATTCCTACCTATCGCCTGTGTTGCTATTGAAGGCTGCGTACTAATTCTCACTGCTCCACTTTGAATCGTTCCGTATCCTTATAAAGTTGCACTGTTCTTATCAAGCGTCACACACCCGCCCCAAAAAAATAAAGCGTGACAAACCCCGCTTCCGTTCATCACGCTTTAATTTGACGACGCTATACGCTTGATGATTTATTCGCCTTTTCGAATCATGAGGCGATAGTGACTACCAATCTTCTTGGTGTCGGTAATCTCATGCCCGTCATTCGTCAGGCTCTTGGGGACGTTTTCAATCGGTTCACCGTCGTCAATCGTGATTTCGAGGAGTTGACCGGCATCCATCGTCTCCAACCGGATTTTGGCTTGCACGTAGTTGAACGGACACGCAACGCCTTTGAGATCGAGGCTATCGACGATTTCCTCGACCGGCTCAGCCTTGGGCTCTGCTTTCGGGATCCGGGCTGGACGGGCTTCCCGTTTCTTGCTCCCGGCTTCTTCCTCTTGACGAATCCGCATCCGTCCGTAGACGTTGTGTGCCTCCTCAACGAAGAGGGTCGCCTCTTCGACGCGCCGGTGGGTCAGCTCCCTATCAAACGCGCTGGTATCTTCCTCTACCGCCTTAAACAGGTGCGCTCCGAATCCCGGGAAGACGATTCCCGGCTCAAAAAACCGAACTCGGAATTCCTTGACCGTTGTCTCATCGTCAATGTGCTGCAGCCCTTCTGTCGTTAGCAACGCGTCCGCAGCCTTTATCATAGCCTCAAAGGCGTGTTGGGCGGAATCGACATATTGATCTCGTTCGAGATCCACGCCCGCCTCATAAATCAGCCGGTCGGCTTCCTCAAGTATAAACGAGACCAACTCGACCAATTGTCCCGCGCACTCGCCAACAGCTTTCTTGAGTTGAAACTCCTTTGTGTCGCCGGTGTCGATGTAATAGCTGGGGTCTTCTTCAAATGTGGGGATTTGGTCGTATTGGCGGAGTATCGACTTAACTTCGGCTTTGCCCAGTTTTTCGATATAGTCCGTGAACGATTCCTCGTCGGTGCGTTCATCAATGTACTTGCCGGTCAAGTGCTCGATAAATTGCGGTATGTTCTTACCGTGGATTTTTCCAGCGGCAAGTCCATAAGCGCCTGCGTTATCAGTGGCATGGCCGCCCAACATCACCTGATAGTACGGGGCGATATGTTCACCCATTCGTCGAGAGGAGCCGAAGAACCCAATGTTCGCAATGTGGTGCTGGCCGCACGAGTTGGGGCAGCCGCTAATCTTGATTCGCAAGTCTTGAATCTCGTCTTTAACACCGGTGTCGAGAAGATAATTCCTCAGGTGCGCAGCCAACCCGCGCGAAGACGAAATTCCCAGTTTGCATGAATCCGTGCCCGGGCAGGCCGTAATGTCAACCAAAGTCTCCGCACCCGAAGCCGCTAATCCTATCGCATCAAGATCACGGTATAGTGCGGGCAAATCGCTCAAACTGACCCATCGCAGCACAAGATTCTGCTCGACCGTGGTACGAATCGTGTCCTTGACGTACTGGCGGGAGATTTCCGCCAACGCCCGCGCCTGGTCAGCCGTAATGTCTCCGAGCGGCAACGTGATGTTGACCACCGTATAACCCGGTTGGCGCTGGGTACGCACATTGGAGGCGTGCCACTGATCGAATCCTTCAGGTTTTGACGCGCCGTTAAGTTGGGACGGCGGTTTCAACGGCGTTTCATCATACGCATCCAGATTGTCGAGATGTGCAGTCCACGCGGGGTCATGCCGCAACTGTTCGCGCTCCTCCAATACAAGGCGGCGAAACTCTTCTACGCCGAGTTTTGCCACGACGAACTTCATCCGCGCCTTGTTCCGATTTTTTCGCTCGCCCAACCGCGTGAACACCTTCGAAATCGCCTGCGAAATCGGCAATAACTCCTCTTCAGGTACAAACTCGTCAAAGACTTTTGCCTGATGCGGCACTGCGCCAAGCCCGCCGCCAACAAGCAATTTAAACCCGCGCTTCAGCTTTCCGTCAACCTCTTTTAACACCGCAACCGCGCCGATATCGTGCATGTAACCCAAGCCGCAAGCGTGTTCATGGCATCCGGAAAATGCAATCTTGAACTTTCGTCCAAAGTCCTGCGCATCTTGATGTCCCAACAAAAATGCTGAGAGTGCCATTGAATGCGGTGTGACATCAAACGGCTCGTCGTTGCAGACGCCGGCAAGCGGGCAAGCCGTAACATTGCGGACGACATTGCCGCACGCCTCCTTGGTTGTAATGCCGACGGATGCCAGCCGGCGCATTAACTCAGGCGTGTTGTTTATATCGACATAGTGGTACTGCACATCCTGCCGCGTCGTGATGTGGATGATGTTGTCCGAGAATTCTTCGGCAATATCGGCAAGCATTTCCAATTGCAGGGCGTCTAATCCGCCGAAAGGAATCTTCACGCGAATCATTTGAGAGCCGTCGTCGCGCTGTCCATAGACGCCGTGGCGCAGTCTGAATTCAAGGAAAATCTCTTCCGGCATTTGCCCCGCCTGTACACGGCCTAGTTGCATCTCATAAATTTCAATCGCGCGGCCGTCATCTGGGGAAATTGTACCGGGGTCATATGGGGCTAAACTATCTGTGGTCATTATTTCTCTCCTTTGCACTATTCAACTTATGAAGACTCCAATGCCTTACGAATTTCATGTTTAGAATGGGGGAGATTGCACGCTGCATAGATCTATCAGACTATAACTATAACGCGAATGCCCGGAGAAGTCAAGTCAAATTGTCTGTATATGGCATTTTGCGCGTGCCCGCCGGTGTTGTTCCAACGAAAATGGCTTGACGGAAAATTTCCTGCGCATTAAACTGTTATTATAGTCACGCCATTATTGCCCCAAACAGTGATTCGCGCACATTCGAGCTCAGCAGAATCCCATTTGAATTATTCCCATTCTTGCAAATTCGTTTTTACCAACCATACCAACGCCTAGGTGCATTTATGGAACCCTTAACGCTTAAACTGTACACAAAACCTGATTGCCCGCTCTGCGATGATGCCAAAGACGCACTCAATGCGGTCGCAGCGGACTCACAAATTCAGATCGAGGAAATTGACATCACGTCTAATCTAGGATTGTTCACGAAATACAAAAACCTGATACCTGTCTTGGAGTTGGACGGCAAACGCATGTTAGAACATCGCATTGATGTGCGGGTACTCAAGCGAAAGTTGAAGTGGAGGCGATTGTATCGGAAGTTGGTAGAATCACTTTGAACGTTGAGCACAATTGCAGTATCCATGATTGAGGTGCAACGTTTGAGTTGACTATCATGCCGGATTATGCTACATTGAGAGTTGGAATCTAGAAGTCAGAACATCCGAGACGTGGACTGCGGATTATGATATATCGTGACGGCGAATAATAAACACAACGGGAGGTCAAACTATGGAATATCGTCCATTTGGGCGGACAGGGCTCCAAGTTTCTGCGATTGGATTCGGTTGCTGGGAGATGGGGGGAGATTACGGTTCAATTGATGAAACAGAGGCGGCGAATGCTGTGCATCGTGCCATTGATTTGGGCATAAACTGTTTTGATACGGCTGAAGCCTATGGTATGGGTAAATCAGAGGAGGCGTTGGCTAAAGCGTTGGGGCATCGGCGGAAAGATGTTATCATCGTAACGAAGTTCGGCGTCGGCTACGAGAACGACCGTCAGAAAGGGAAAGACAGCAGCCGAAAAATGGTGCATGCCGCCATTGATCGCAGCTTGAAAGCGCTAAACACCGACTATGTGGATGTCTATTTAGTCCACTGGCCCGATCGCTCGACTCCTTTTGAAGAAACGATGGGTGCGTTTGATGAGATTGTACAGCAAGGTAAAGTCCGTTACGTTGGGCTGTCGAATTTCACCCTCGATGAAATCAAGGCGTGCATGGCAATACGGCCAATTCATGTTTTGCAGTACGGCTGCAATCTGTTTGATAGGCGTATGGCGAAATGGATCTTCCCTTACGCTCAAAAACAACAGATTGGCGTAATGTCGTACGGATCGCTTGCCTATGGATTGCTATCCGGCACCTTCACGAAGGAGACAACCTTTGGCGACAAGGATTGGCGTAGCAGGGACGAATGGCTGCACTTGTTGAGGTTCTTTACACCGGAGGTTTTCGAAAGTAACGTCGAGGTCGCCATTGCGATTTCTGACATTGCCGAACGGTTAGGAAAAAAACTTCCGCAATTTGCTCTCAATTGGGTTTTGTCGCATCAGGCGGTTAGCACCGCGCTTGTTGGCGCAAGGCGGCCCCTCGAAGTTGAGGAAAACATGGGTGCTATCGGCTGGAGTTTGTCTGATGAAGTGATTGCCGAAATTGATAAAATCTTTGCTGATAACGATGTAGATCCCGCCCCGAATACGTGGGTGGAAGAGATTGAAACGCATGACACGGATACCTCCAACGCCAACTAACCGTCGTGCCACCCCATGTTATATGTCGCAACTCTGAACACGGCGCTGATAATGCTCCAGATGCAGCCCATTGAGTAGTCCCCTAGAATCAATCCAGCAAAGAACGGGATGGCTCTCCGATATGCTTTCAACCCGCCGTACCGAAGGATGGAAAACTTCAGTGCCCAACTGATAAGGACTGGCACCCAAATATAGACCATCTCGCCCGGACTCATCCCTAGTACATAACCGACGGGGTGGAGCGGCCACCAGAGAAAACGCATCTTTAAAGCTAATAAAAGCGCGGTGATTCCCGTGCCTAGTCCCATGAATCCCATTGTCACGTAATCGTGTCCCCGTGGGAAACTTAACCACAGTTGGAGGCGTTGGGTAAAGGTCTCGTATCCTACTCTCAAAATAAATGAACGCGAATTTGCTGCGCCGTGTTCATACAAGAGATGAAGGTATATCAAAAAAGTCAAAGGTATGCCGACAGCAAGCGTGATGAGCATCGCCCGCAGTAGTTTGCGGTTATTGATGCTTGCCTGCTCGCCAATCCGAAATGATTCTAGTTGGTTCGGCATGGGATGGTGGGGTTGATCCCGACTTAACCAATAGAAGAAGGAGAGTACGGTCAAGTTGCGAGGTCCATACGTGCGTGTGCCGAGCGACGTCACCATCGTCCGCGCCGGATTTAGGAATAGTATCTCATGCACAGCGACGCCAAGTCCAGCTCTGACTTTAGTTACTCCAATGGCGCTGCAACAGTATATGCCAAAGAACAATAGCAAGACCCAAAAGGAAAGCCCAGCTTTGTAGGCGAACCAGAGGAGGAACAGCAGACCGCCGACAATCCCCAACAGCGCAGTCCGGTACCGCATGGGCTCGCTGATTTCATTCATTTCGCCCCTGCCCGCGAAGACGTGTGTGAAGACCCGTTTGATATGTTTGCGTCCAACCCATAATGCAAGAAGCCCCAGTCCAATCCACGCCCCCTGTGCCTGTTCATCAAAATAGAGGGTGCGCCACCCCATGACACCCAGAAACATCCGCATCATTTTCTGTAATAGGAAAAAGAACCACGCGGAAAATGCGAGATCTAGAGGCATAAAAAAGGAGAGTCCAATCACAAATGGCTGGAAAGAGATGAGCGTCCGGCCGGTATAAACCCACGGCTTCTCCCGCGGCGTAATGTTCTGCCACCCCACCGGTATAGCAGGAATGGCAGGATATAAGGCGTGCAAACCGTTCAGCAAACTGATTCCAGCCGCGACACCAAAACCGGCCCACATTAGCTTTTTTCTGAAGAATGACGATGGGTCTCTTCCCATTTCCAGAGGCATCCAAGTAATCGGATAAGTAAGTCTCTCGTGTTCCGTGAATTGCCGTCGGATTAGGGTGTTAATACAGATAAGAACAAAATAGATGACGAACGTGAAGGCGGACCAATAGAACATTGGACCAATCCAAGCCTTAAAGCGATGTCGCGTGAAAACGGAGGACTCGCCGAGAAAAAAGCCGCTTAGTACGCTCTTGTCGTTCGTCGTGAACCATGGCGGGATATACTGCCAGAACAAGTTTCGCCAGTCATTTTCCGCAGTGTCGAACCAGAACGGGTGGGCGAGCGTCCCCACCAATTTGTTCATCGTGGTGTGCCCCGACACCGTTGTTACCATTACAGCCATCACGTAGATGACTAAAAGGTTTGATGGACTGAGCGCATGCCTAGGAAGGAATTTCCGTAGTAGGAGGTTAAGTAAAATCAGAACAAACAGCGTGAATACGGCGTTACTGAAGAGCGACATGTAGTTGTGCACCAGACCGATGATGAGGTTGTTTACCGAAACCCAATAGGTGTTTACGATAACCACAACAAGTCCGATGACTACAACTTTCAGAGGAATGTCAGTAGACTGTTTGTCTTCAATAGGTGGGAATTTTTCCACAGGCACATTATCAGAATTTTACCAAAATTGGTAGGTGATTGGCGGCCAATTCGTAACGCCAAATTCAATACGGTCACGTCAAGCTGAACGGGAATTGAAGCGAAATTAGCTGCAATTTGTGACAATTCGAAAGGTGGCATTGTCCCCTATGCCGACAGGATGCAATCGAAATAGTGTTCTATGAATCCCTCCGCGTTCACGCCTACACAGACGCGGGCGTTCGTTTTCAGAGGACGCCGTCCAGGACGCAAATCGGCAATCGTCATTCCCTGCGTCAAATGTCCCAATGTTTCCACTTGCACGAAGGCATCAGTTGTATCAAAAAGGTCCGGCCGGGTTATTAGACCAATAGGAAGTGCATCGTGAATGTAGATACCGTCAAATCCCTCGCGTTGATGATGATACGCCATACTCACACGCGTAGCGTCCCGAAGAAACTTTGCCAGCCTATCACTCCGTACACCGCACTCGGCATTGAGGCGTTCGCTCTTAAGCATGACCCGGTGGGTCACATCCAGTGGCACTAGTGTAATAGGAACTCCAAAATCAAGTACCCGTTGAGCAGCGTGAGGATCGACGAAAATATTAAATTCAGCCGTTGTCGTGACGTTCCCGTAAGTCTCGAAGGCCCCTCCCATCAACACAATCTCTTTGATATTCCGCATGTGTTTAGGATTCTTGTCCATCGCTTTGGCAATATTTGTGAGAGGCCCAAGGGCAACTAACACAAGTTCATAGGGGTGTTGGCAGGCGAGATCAATTATCAAATCGACCGCCGAGGCTGTTGACAATCGCAGTTCAGGATCTGGATAGCAACGCGAGCCATCTGGTCCATTGAGTTTCGTCACATCACCTAAGCCGTCAGATCCGTGTACGTGCGCCGCCGTCTCGAGCGGTTTGACCAGCGGTTGCGGCTCGCCTTGCGCAATGATTGGATATTCACCCAAATCCATTGTATTTAAGGTCAGCATCACATTGCGCGTACAAAAATCTACGTAAACGTTGCCGCTGACCGTCGTGATTGCTTCAACCTTCATCTCCGGTGTTTTTAGTGCTAATATAATTGCTAAGGAATCGTCCACGCCGGTGTCAGTGTCTAATAGAATGCGTTGCATTGATGTCGTTCCCTGCTAAGGGCAAGCCATACATCAGACGGTTGCAAACTCGCCCCAAACCTTTTAAGCGGTTTTATTCGGTCGTCAACAGTCCTAGTCCTTCCTGAATTACGAGAATCTGATTAGGAACGATGTTACGAATAGTGTCAACAACACCGCTTGGCCACCGCACTTCGACGAGGTCAATCTTTTTTCTTTCACCCAGCCCAAAGTGCAGGCGGAGATCGTTCTGGGAGAGATAGCCCGAACCGCTCCTCACCTCGTCAATCTGCGTTAAGCCCAATGCGCTTATCTTTACCTTTGCTCCGATGCCCGCCCGATTGCTCTTGGTGCCGATGGTTTTAATCGTAACCCAATTGCACCGGTTCCCCCCATCGTTTCGGATAAGGTCGGGCGAATCGCTTGCGTTGCTAATCAACAGGTCCAGGTCACCGTCATTATCGTAATCACCAGTTGCAAGCCCGCGGCTTACCTTGAGCAATCCCAGCGCACTCTGCGATTCGGTCATACCGTCGACAAACACGCCCTTTCCGCTATTTATCAGTAGCTGATTGAGCTGTGCATAGGTGGTTGTATTATCGTATTTCTCGACTTCATCCTGCAAATGCCCGTTTGCGATGAAGAGATCTTTGTCGCCATCGTTATCCACGTCAAAGAAATCCACGCCCCAACCTACGTAAGGGAGGCTATACCCCATGCCCGCGATGAACGAAACATCGTTGAAGAAACCGTCGCCATCGTTACAATAAACCGCGTTCGGTTGTTCTTGGTAGTTTAGCGCGACGAGATCGAGAAGTTCATCGTTGTCGCAATCCCCAAAATCCACCCCCATAGTTCCCTGAACATTGCCGTTCTCATCTGCCTCCACCCCGGCCATCCAGCCGACGCTTTCAAAAGTGCCGTCTCCCGCATTGCGGTAGAGCAAGTTTTCGCCCGCATCAACGCCGACGTAGCAATCGACAAATCCGTCGTCGTCATAATCACCGAAAACAACCGCCATGCTCCGGCTCTCGGCGTTGTATACCCCAGCTTCCCGCGTAACATCAGTAAAGGTACCATCGCCATTATTACGATACAGGATGTCCGGTAATCCGGGAAAACTCTCGGGAGGGCAATACGTCGCTACTCCGATTTGAGTGCAGGATTTGTGTGCTTCCAAGCGAAAGTTGATGTAGTTGGTCACGTACAAATCTAAAAAACCGTCGTTATCGTAATCTGCAAACGCGCAGCCGAGGCTCCAGCGAACGTCTCCGACCCCGGAACGTTGTGTTACATCTGTGAAGCGTCCATCACCGTTATTGCGATAGAGTACATTTTCGCCAAAATTCGTCACATACAAATCCAAATTGCCGTCGTTATCATAATCGCCGACTGCACATCCGCTGCCGTAACCGGTGTCTCCAACGCCGGCAGATTCGGTTACATCGGTAAACGTGCTGTCTCCATTGCTGCGGTAAAGTTTGTTGGTCGGTGGAGTCTTTGAAGTGAAACCGGGAAGGTCTGCTCCGTTGACGAAGTAAACGTCCACGAACCCATCCCCGTCGTAGTCGAAAAATGCAACCCCTGATCCGACCGTTTCCAAGAAATACCGTCTACCCCCTCTACCGTCAACATGCTGAAAGTCTATGTGTGCGCGCTCCGTAACAGCGGTGAGCATGATGTTATTCGCGCAGTTTGTCTCCGCGTTTCCGTCCGTGAAGCCCGCAAGTAGGATAAGGAATAAAACAATTTTCGCATTACGCAATATCTGATGCGCGGTACGTAAAAGGCGTGCCGTCAAATGCCCGCCTTCCGCCTTTTCTTTCATCCCATCCACTATTTCTGCGCCGCCTCGTTCGTTTGACTGTTTAATTGGCGGTCAATCCGCGCGAGATGGTCTAAAATCTGTTGATTGGTCGAATCCAAATCTATAGCTCGCCGAAGTGTTGACTCTGCCTCCGCGTAGTCGCCCATTACGTAGTAAATTGATGCCAATGCGTCTAGATTATCGGCAGTCGGCTCGGATTCAACAACTTTTCGGGTAAGGTCTCGGGCAATCACTAAATGTCCAGCCGATTTTTTCGATTGGCCGTCTGCGCGATAGAGTAACCCAAGCATCAAATGTCCTTTGATGTATTTGGCGTCAACGCCAACGGCCGTTTCGTAAACTGAAATCGCCCTCGGCTTCTGTTTATTTTGGATATAAACCGTCGCGATTCCGTCATATGCTTCCAAAAGGCTTGGATCTTTCCGTAGCGCTATTTTATACTGATCGAATGCTTTTTCCGGGTGGTTATTATCAAGGTAAACACGCGCCAACTCCATGTATCCGCGTGGGTCGTTGGGGGCTTCTTGGGTTTTTCTTTCCGCAGCATCAATCGCCTCCCCCAGCTGCCGAAGTTTTCGCGCTATCTCCCGTTCCTTCTTCGCCTCCTCATGTCTCCCAAGCCGCATATAGCAACGGGAAAGATTGTGGTGAAGCCGAAGGTTGTCCCCGCTTTCCGGCAATAATTGTTCGTACTCGTTGGTAGCTTCCTTGAATTGTCCCTGCTGTTGATATGTGAATCCAAGTTCCATGCGGGCAAAACTGTTATCCGGGGCAATTCGCAATGCTCGCTGAAAATCTTCCATCGCTTCCGTAAACATCCCCTGTTTCGAATAAACTACGCCGCGGTTACAGTGCACTTCAGACAGGTTCGGCTGTAGAACCAGCGCGCGGTTATAGGCTTCCAGCGCGGATGAAAACTCCACCTGCATCACATAGATATTTCCCAACCCAAAATGCGCTTCGTATAGACTCGGATCTAACGCAAGCGCCGATTGGTAATGTCGGATTGCTTCCGATTCACGGCGCTGTGTCGTAAGGGCATCTGCTAATTTCGCGTGCAGCCAACCTAATTTCGGGTCAATTTCAATCGCCATTTCATAGTGGGCGATGGCTTCTTGGTGTTCTCGTTGCTCAGAGAGGAGATGTCCGATTCCTACGTGAGCCTTCAGTATTCTATCATTGAGCGTAAGCGCCTTTCGAAAGGCATTGAACGCCTGTTCTGGATGTCCGGTTTGCCAATAAACGTAACCGATGCCGCCGTACGCTTCGGCGAACGCTGGGTCTTGGTGGATGACCTTCTGGTATTCAGTCAACGCCGCATCATATTTTCCCTGATCGGCGAGCAACTCCGCATGTTGGAAATAACGCTGTGTAGCTTCCGTGGGTTGTGCGTAGATACGCAAACACGGTAAAGCGACGATGAGGATGGAAAGTAAGCCGCAGAATATGGGCCGTGCTTTGTGGTATGGTTCCAGTTGCTTGAGTCTAGAAATATTCGTCCAAAAATTGTCGCAGACCACAAATGAGACGAAACATACTCGAAAAAAAACAATGGCTTGGTAGGTAAAACCCGAAACACTATGTGTCACAGTTCGCCAGTCCAATCGCACATCTGAACAAATGCGCTCATTTGAAAGGATTAGTTGGCTTCGTTATACCGCCGGCTTCACAATCCGAAAACCAACATTGTGCACCGATTGTATGGGTTCGTAAGCGGCGCGGTTGGCGCACCGTGCTGCGAATTCACCTCGTGCGACCCACGAACCGCCCCGAATTACTTTCCGTCTGCCGCGTGCCGGTCCCCGGGGATTCTCCGCCGGGGAATTTTTGTAAGTTTCCGGGTGAAACCAATCGCTGCACCACTCGTAAGCATTTCCCGCCGCATCATAGCAGCCATAAACACTGGCGCCGTCGGGGTAACTCCCAACAGGTGTGAGCCGCTTGATACGGCTTTCCGATGTGTTCGCTTTGGAAGAGTCCCACTCATCTCCCCAGGGATATTCGCGACCACCTGTGCCTCTGGCAACTTTCTCCCATTCCGCTTCGGTCGGGAGGCGATACGATTCGTCTGTGCATTCCTCAATCCACACCAAAAATGCCTGTGTGTCGTACCAGGTCACCCCAACGACGGGACAGTCGGGAGCGTTGAAACGCGGGTTGGCGTGAAACTGTGGAAGTTGATGCCGCGTGGTGTCGACGAATTGTAAGTATTGGGCATTTGTAACATGGTATTTTCCAATATAGTACTCGTCAAGAGTTACCTTTCGCTGCGGTTCTTCGTGATCGGTTTTTCTGATTCCCGTGGGATTCGTCCCCATTAGGAATTGACCTTCAGGCACCCTTGCAAGCGGATAGTTAATCTGTTCAATGATTAAATCCTGATTCCCTGACATTCCTTTATCTCAGTAAACAACCCATGCAGCGAGCATTTCAGCGCGCGGCGTTTTCCTAAAATTGAAGGTTGCCTGTACCTTGTGGTTCATGCCCTTCCATAAACTGGAATCGCCGCGCCGTTGATGATGGCGGCATCATTAGAGGTGAGGAACAAAATTACTTTGGCAATATCGCTCGGTGATACCCAGCGAGAGTGGTCTTCATCCGGCATTCCCTTGCGATTCGCGGGCGTATCGATGATACTGGGCAGGATTGAATTGACATTGATACCCGAATCTTTTACCTCTTCTGCAATTGACTCTGTGAGTACGCGGAGACCGCTTTTCGATGCGCAATATGCTCCTAATCCGGCGATGCCACTCAAGCCGGCGCGCGCTGAGACGTTCACGATTTTGCCATACCTGCGTTCTAACATCTGCGGAATGACGGCTTTGCAGCATAAGAAGGTCGCTTTCAGGTTCAAATCCATCATGAAATCCCATTTCTCCAAATCTGTCTCCGCAACCGGAACTCCGCCAAAAAAACCTCCCGCGATATTCGCCAATATGTCAACGTGCCCTAGTTCATCGTAAACTGTGCGGAAAAATTTCTTCACCTCGGATTCAACCGTCAGGTCTGCACTGACGGTCATCACTTGCGATTTCAGTCTTCCTATCGTTTGCTCAAAATCGGCAATGTGACGGTCGGACGTGCATGGTATAGCGACTTTGCAGCCTTCCATAAGCAATGCTTGCGTAACAGCCACGCCAAGTCCGCCCGTCCCGCCGGTGACAACAGCAGAACGGCTTGGATTTTCCATTATGGATCCTTTCTTGAGAGATGCCAAATATCATGCGAGAAACCTAGTAATTTGAACGGTTTAAATCAAACCTGTCCCACTCATACTATTCATTCCGCAGGCGTTCTTCCAAAGATTCTAGCTCCTGAAGTAACGCTGCTGGAAGTCTGTCCCCGAAACGGCGATAGTGTTCCCGGATGCTCTCAACCTCCTGCCGCCACTCTTGAACATCAACCGACAAGAGAAGTTCCATATTTTTCGGCGGGATTTCTGATCCACTGATATCAATCGCATCAGGTGTTGGCAAGTAACCAATCGGGGTTTGTATTGCCTTTCCGTCACCAGAAACACGTTCGTAGATCCATTTGAGTACGCGGCCATTTTCACCGTAACCAGGCCAGAGCCATGAACCGTCGGCTGATTTTCTGAACCAATTGACGTAGAATATTCGTGGCAACTTGTCCGGCTCCGTCTGACTGCCAATGGTAAGCCAATGCTGAAAGTAATCCCCCATATTGTAACCGCAGAAGGGCAGCATCGCCATCGGATCTCGCCTCAATTCGCCCACTTTTCCGGCTGCGGCAGCCGTTTTTTCCGACGATGCGATTGATCCGATGAACGTTCCGTGCTGCCAATTAAACGCTTCATGAACGAGCGGTACCACAGCCGCTCGCCGCCCGCCGAAAAGGATTGCTGAAATAGGTACTCCTTTTGGGTTTTCCCAATCTGGATCAATCGTCGGGCATTGCGCAGCTGGTGTAGTGTAACGGGCATTCGGGTGTGCTGCCGTCTTTGGACTCGCCGGCGTCCACGCCTCGCCGAGCCAGCTCGTAAGTTCTTCAGGTGGTTCCTCCGACATTTCTTCCCACCACACATCGCCGTCTGGTGTCAAGGCAACATTCGTGAAGATCGAATTTGACTCTAGCGTAAACATAGCGTTAGGATTCGATTCCATTGAGGTACCGGGCGCCACTCCAAAAAAGCCGGATTCCGGGTTAATCGCATAAAGCCGGCCGTCTGCACCGAACTTCATCCAGGCAATGTCATCACCGACTGTCTCAACTTTCCATCCTGGGATTGTCGGCGTCATCATCGCTAGGTTAGTTTTGCCGCAAGCGCTCGGGAAAGCGGCAGCAACGTAAATTTTTTCCCCATTGGGAGGAGTGATGCCTAGGATGAGCATATGTTCAGCCAGCCAGCCTTGCTGACGCGCCATGAAAGAAGCGATTCGCAACGAAAAACACTTCTTGCCCAACAACGCGTTCCCGCCGTAGCCGCTTCCATAAGACCAGATCGACGGTTCATCAGGAAAATGTACAATATATTTGTTGTCGGGATCGCATGGCCAAGCCGCGTCCTTTTGACCTTTTTCAAGCGGCGCACCGATGGAATGAAGGCACGGAACGAAATCGCCGTCTTTACCCAAGACCGCCAGCGCAGCAGTTCCAATTCGAGTCATAATGCGCATATTGACCACTACGTACGGAGAGTCGCTAATCTGAACGCCAATGCGCGAAATCTCGGATCCCAGAGGACCCATACTGTACGGTATTACGTACATCGTGCGTCCCTTCATGGAACCGTCAAAAAATTTCGTCATGACAGATTTCATTTCGTCGGCGTCTCGCCAATTGTTTGTCGGTCCCACATCATCTTCGTCTTTTGTACAGATAAAGGTTCGATCCTCGACGCGGGCTACATCGCCGGGATCGGAGTGGGCTAAGAAGCAGCCGGGACGTTTTGCCGGATTCAATCGAATAAACGTTCCCGCGTCTACCAGCACGTCGCACAAAGCGTCGTTTTCAGCTTGAGATCCATCGCACCAGTGAATATCATCCGGTTGGCAAAGCGCCGCTGTTTCATTTACCCAATTGAGTAATTTTTCATTGTTTGTCACTGAATATATCTCCTTTTATGCGTTCTTACACGAATATTTGGTAGCACTCAACCACCGCGCCCTGTAGTCGGGCATCAAGCGACTGAATAAGGAGCGCGATAGAGTTCTTCCTTGCCCCGCCCTATGCTGGTGTAAGGTATTTGGTAGAATCAAGCGACCGATTGGGATCAACTGAGCGAATAGCGAAAACCATAGTAAATCCCGCGCGATAGAAGTTCCTCCGGTTATTACGACTCAAACGCTCAAGATCGGGATTCCCGCCTAATTTTCAATCAGGATCTTAGCCCGGCCACGTCTATCTGCCTAATATTGACTATTGTGAAATTGACATACAAAATTGCTTCAGCGGTCCAGTCAATCGCGTGCCGCCCGGTACAAACGCCAAGATTAACCCGTCAACGGTAGCATCTCTGTTAGCAACGACTCCGGTTGAACGCTCTGCGGTCACGCCTTTGGAGAGGAAAAGATGGAACGCATCTCGCTTTAACCCTTGCGTCGTATAAAAATTCCCTTGTCCTTTGGAAATGACAACATCTGCATCTAGCAGGGCATTCAAAAATTCCGGTGTCGCCTGATACAGGTCTGTTCCAATCGTCGCCGAGCCGGAAGAGATGAACGACACATCCCCGAATTGAATCTGGTCTCGAAGGTTTTGGAAGAGAGGATGTGCAGCAATCTCCAACAAATCATCAAATGTTGCATCGTTGCCTGCCGGACACCCCTTGCCAGCTACCGTAATCTGATGACCGCATTCGGCGAGCATCCGGATGAACCATAAATCGAAAACCGCTTCGCCGTCATTGTCGGCAAGCCAAATTAACCGCTTCGGTTCGCCCAAGATTATCATCGAGTTGAACTTTTCAAAACAGTCGATTGCAAATGGTACATTCAATGCTTCTCTTAAGGCGTGGACGAAGTAATCGGGATTTTCTTCTATCTTCATGACTACCCTAGCACTGTTGTAATCAATGATGTTGGCTGCAGTAATGAGTTTCAGCCGTTCGAGCCAATTACATCCCGAAAATTCATTGATGAGGTTTATCGCAGTCTGTCTAGCTCCGCGTTTATCTCTGCGGTAAGGATCGCGGTTTCCTGTACACATGGCGGCAATCTCAAAGATACATCCCCAAAGTTGCTCGGGAGTCAAATCGTCAATAACGTGTGCACCGTCGTCTTTCTGCATTTTCAACAAATCGTTGACGGCTTGGATTGCGGTTATACGCAACGCTGGGTCGCGCGTTGCCCGTGGAATCAATTCACGCGCCGAATGTGATTGAACATGCTTGCGGAGGTTTTCCCAGTCAGGCTTCCCGCGCTTTTCAAAAAAAGTGAACATGCCCGGTTTGTAGTCCGGCAAAGCCAGTCGGCCAATGGCGCGCAATCCCTTCTCATCCGAATTAGTTTGACTTTCCTTTTGAACCGGTTCGAAGGATGGCAACCCCAACCCGGTATCAACACGTACGCCAAAATGGACATCGTTAGCTGAGATTCCCGGTGGTATAACCGTTGCATTCGCATGTACAGATTTCAGGCTTACCGAACGGCCGATTTTCACGCGATCAAAATGGCTGTTTTCAATGTGGCTTTGGACGGCTAACCCGGCAATGGGTGCTGCGACTTCCGTCGAAATCGAGTTTGATTCAATTACGGTGTCCCGTGCTGTCACATCCTTCAAACCGACAAGGTCCCCGACCGTTGTATTGTGCCCCAACACCACATTTTCAAGCCGGCAGTAATTTCCAATCCGCACTCCTGCGCCGAGATGAACGCGTCCCAACAGGTAACAACCGTGCCCAATCTCAATTTCTTCGCTTTCCATAAAGATCTGTGCGTGCGGATCGACACGTATGCCACGTTGCGCCAGTCGGCGGCGCGAATTCTCGAATAGGCTGTCCTCACCGGCGAGGACATTTGCCCAACGGTTCACTCCGGAAATGATTTCTTCCTCATAGATATAAGCGTTTGTCCTTAGCCCATCATCGTAGCAATGGCGAATCAAATCTATATGATGAAGTTCCAATTTACTACTGTGTGGCTGCAATCTATCCATCCGATCAATCGCAGCATCGCGGCGAATCAGCGTGATACCGGTATTCGTAATAGCCTCCCCGCGTTCGAGGCGGCGCCGCATTTCGCGCTGTTCAGCATTAGTCATGTCGAACCACTCTTTCGTACCCATGAATTTGCCGCCGCTATCGAAAAACAAACCCCCTTTGTCGATTACAGTCTCTGGAATTTTTCCGCAAAGGGTGACATCTGCTCCGGTGATGACGTGCGAAATGAGTGTATTTAGGTACATGGCACGGTTTAAAAAGGGTTCGTCGCCAAACCCAACTCCGATTAATTCAGCATCGGAATCGGAAATTGCGCCGAGTGCAGCGCGCAAGGCTGCTCCTGTCCCATAGAGTTGTTCGGGCTGGATGCATAGTATTGCGTTGGGGCCAAACAGTCGATGAACTGCTTCTGGATTGAGTGCGGATACCGGAACGACTCCATTGGCAGGAATATCTGTTGTTGTCACTCGCGACGCCATTTTGGCGTTTATGACGATGATGTGTGGCCGACTGCCTGGCAGGCATCTCCGCGACAGTTGCAGGGTATTCTGTTCACCAAACCACACATCCAAGGTTTTGTTCAGGTTGCCCAACGGATCAATGCGCGAACCCGTACCCGCAGCTAATACCACCCATTGCGGATCAATCCATCGCGCGAGATTTTCCTCATACTTACGATTGGCAACAACCTGGAGGAATTGTTCAATTCGATCTTTGCCATTCGCCGCGTCAGGGATGCCGATTGTGTTTGTGAGATTACATCGAAGAATAGTCTCAACAATTTCACGCAGGTTTTCGTGAACTATAGCCATCTCTTAATTTGGTCAATCCCAAAATATTAGACATCTTTCCAAAATAATTCCGAAGCCCAATACCGCTTAAGTATTGGCTGCAATCATTCTGTATGCCTAAGTCAACGTGATAGTTTATCTGATACGCGCCGCGAAGTCAAGACGAACTTATATATTGCCCGCCAAAACACTTGACATCAAATTGAGCAACGGGTATGCTTTCGTTAGGTTCAAACAGAACCTTTATTCTACGGCGCATACCCCCTTATCATACCTACAAATCGTCAATCTAAACTACTCGGGAGAATTAAATGGTTGTAAACGGAAAACATCTTCCTTATAACCGTAAGTTAAAGGTCGTAGTAATCGGCGCGGGAATAATCGGGGCGTCTATTGCCTACCGCCTTTCACGCCGCGAGGAAATTTCGGTGACCGTCCTAGAGAGCGGTAAGCCGGGTAACGGCGCGTCGGGCCATAGCTTTGCTTGGTTGAACGCCTTCCGCAAAGAACCCGAGTCCTATCACCATTTCAATCGGTTGTCAATGGACATCTGGCGCCGCTATGCTGAGGAACTACGCACGGATGTCGGCCTGCACTGCCGCGGAATGTTGCGTTGGGAAAACACCGGCGAGGGGGCGAAGGTACTAAACGAACGCGTCAAGCAGTTACAGGAGCGCGGTTATCCTTGCCGGCTGATTTCGGTCGAGGAAATGCGCCAACTTGAACCGGGAATTTCTCCGGGGACGGTGAGTGCCGTTTCGTTATCCGAAATTGATGGAATTGTGGAACCGCTCAAAGTTACCGACGCCTGCTTGCAACGGGCAGAGGAGCGAGGCGCCGAATTGCGTACCCAAACCCCGGTCACCGGCCTGCGCTTAGGAAAAAAAGGCGGCAAGTCTGAATGTGTGGAGGGAGTAAACACGCCGAACGGGGAGATTGACTGCGATATACTGGTGGCTGCCTGCGGTGTAGCCACGACGGCACTCGCAGCCATGGCGGGCGTGCATGTTCCGCAGGAGTATAGCCCGGGTGTGGTGATACGGACTGATCCACGCCCAGCGCTGCTGCATAGCGTTTCCGTGTTACACACGCCGGCTTCGGAAAAAGATGAATCGGAGATTCATCTGCGGCAAGCCGCCGATGGAACGGTAATAATGGGCGAAGGTTCGCAGGAGAGTTTGCACCGGGACGACTCTCAAGGGCATGCTGATGCGCTATTACGGCGTGCAACAAAATACCTGCCAACGCTAAACGGCGCACGGGCTATTCCGGTGCCTCTGGGTCATCGTCCGATGCCTATTGACGGTTTGCCAACCCTAGGTTTCGCGGCGGAAGTGCCGAATATGTATATCGCCGTGATGCACAGCGGAGTTACGTTAGCCCCCCTTGTGAGCGAGCTAGCGGCGATGGAAATCGTTGACAGGGCAGGTGTTGAAATGCTCGCTCCGTACCGCCCGGAGCGATTCCGATTGAAAAAATGAGCAGATTTATAGGTTGGGTATAGCTAAGGACCTACCGAATCGGGAGGACGGTGGTCTTCACGAACGTCTCTGTAGGAACGGCTTCCTAGTCGCGATAATCAACGTCAATCGTCCGTGCATGAGCGGATCAAGCGACCGAATAGCGGGCGCGATAGCATCAAATACCGCTACCGTAAGAATAATCGCGGCTAGGGAGCCGCTTCTACAAGGTTAGTCAATAATAAATGGTTGACGCTAGGAAGCCGTTCGTAAAGGGAGGGGCGAAAGGGTTAATACCTGTAGGAGGGAAATCCTTTTCCCAATTTTGGAAAAAGTCAACGCTGGGAAGCCTTTCCTACGGGGATAGTAAAAAGTCGCGGCTGGAAAGCCGCTCCTACGGAAAAAAGGAGAAAGGGACGCAATGAGCCAAAAATCGGTCGAACTGCTAATGGAACTGACCCACGCCGACGCCATTCCTGGGCACGAGGAGGAGGTCAGGCGAATTTTCCAATCCCGGTTGGAAGGGGTTGGAGAAATCCAAAGAGATCGATTGGGCAGTATTTTTTGCACCAAGAGAGGCAGCGCAGATGAACCGCGAGTTTTGGTCGATTCGCACATGGACGAAGTTGGATTCATGGTGCAGAATGTTACGGCGACGGGATATGTCAAATTTCTTCCAGTCGGCGGATGGTGGGCGCATACACTGCTTGCACAGCGGGTCAACATTTTGACGAAAAAGGGTAAGGTCCCCGGCGTGATTGGGTCAACTCCGCCGCATCTCCTAAGCGACAATTCGCGAGATGTGGTGATGGCTATTAAAGACCTTTACATTGATATCGGGGCGGACAATTCTGTTCAGGCGGCGGAAGATTTTGGCGTGAAGCCCGGTTGCCCAATTGCGCCGTTCGGACCGTTCATGCAGATGAAAAACCCGAAGCTGTTTTCCGCGAAGGCGTTCGATAATCGGGTCGGTGTGGGATTGGTAATAGAATCCCTTCAACAGCTAAGCAATCACCCAAATACGGTCATCGCTGCCGGATGTGTGCAGGAAGAGGTCGGGCTGCGCGGCGCACGGACAGTAGCGGCTGCAGTGAAGCCTGATGTAGCAATCGTGATGGAAGGGCCGCCTGCAGACGATTTGCCGGATATTAGCAGCGATACGTTGCAAGGCAAGCTGGGCGGGGGTGTGCAGATTCGGTTGTATGATCCCACAATGATCGCCAATCCGCAATTAGCGGAATTTGTAATTGACACTGCGGCCGCGCACCAGATACCGTATCAGATTGCTGTGCGTACCTCCGGAGGCACGGATGCCGGGGCCATCCATCAGGTCGGGCGCGGTGTGCCAGCAATCGTGCTAGGCGTACCAGCCCGTTATGTCCACAGCCATGTGTCTGTCATAAACATAGACGATTACCGTGCGGCATTAGACCTGCTGTTGTGTCTGATTCCTCAACTCGATACGTCAGTCGTTGATAGTCTGGTATAAAAATTTGAGGTAGCAAGTAATGAGTAATGGGTAATGAGTAAAGCGTAATGCGTAATGAGTTTGTGTAGGTTGGGTTTGGCGAGCGTGTTCAACGCCGCCCCAATCATTCCTTTACCTGTAGGAGCGGCTTCCCAGCCGCGATAATCAACCTCAATCGTCCGTGTATGAGCGGGTCAAGCGACTGAATAGCGAGCGCGATAGCATCAAATACGGCTACCGTAAGAATAATCGCGGCTGGGAAGCCGCTCCCACAGGGTTAGTCAATAATAAATGGTCGCGGCTGGGAAGCCGCTCCTACGGGGAAGGGAATAATCGAGGCTAGGAAGCCGCTCCTACAGGTACATACAGGAATTATCGAGATTTGTTCAGTTGATCTGAACCCAACCTGTAAATGCTATTTCATGATAAGCATTTTCCGCGCTGCGAAATGGGTGCCTGCGGATAGGTGATAGTGATACACACCGCTTGCGACCCGTTCGCCCAATTCGTTGCGTCCGTCCCAGTAGGCGGCGCGTGACCGATGTTGATAAAAGCCTGCAGATTGGAATCCGAGCGAAAGCGTCCGAATCTGCCCGCCGTTCGCGTCATAAATTGACACGGTTACCGGTGCAGCTTCGGAAAGGTGGTACGGTATCCATGTTTCGGGGTTGAACGGATTGGGATAGTTCTGCAGTAGAAGCGTTCGTTCGGGCGTTCCGACGCTGTCAAGCCTAACCTGTAAAACCGCGTTTATAAGTGCGTCGGGTGTTACTGTGAAATCGAACATTTCTGAGGCAATCGCCCCGGTAGTGTCGGTCACGGTAACCGCTAAGGTATCACCAACTTGTGCAATGTTGCGGCGCGAAACATTGGCGGTCGCTGCGGCGAAGTACCCATTTCGCACTTCGCCTGTCATGGTATCCCCGGTGTCCAAGTTTTGCACAGAGACTAGGTAACCATCGTGGTTTCGCTCGCCCTCTAAGTGTCCGCTGATAACAAATGCCCAAACACCTGGAATCGTTGCCGCGCTAGGCGCCGCAACAATTGGCGGTTGATTCCTCCACGCAGCGCCAACAAATGAGACCTCCCGTGGCTGCAAGAGGTTGACGATGTAACCTTTCCAGCCTTCAATTGAAAATCCGTCGTCTGGTGCGTCCGGTGTCCAGCCGACAAAGCTCTGATTCACCTCATCAAGGTCAATTACTATTGTCGCACCAACCATCTGCGCTAAGGAACGGGCGGTCATCGGTGTGGTCGGTTTAAGGGGAACTGAGAGCATGTTCAAACCTTGAGCCAGAGGTACATGAAAAACGTTACTATAATCTTCAACAGTCTCACCCGTAAGGGGTTTGGCAATAAATCCGTACCTTCGTCCATCTTGAGCGTCGTAGTATCCAACCACCTGCCCCGCCTTGTCAATATCCCGCCCCACCGTGGTCACGCTGCCCGGGAATTTCAACTCCTTCATCGTGCCATCCTGGTGGCGGATGTAAGTGCGCTCTGAATTATCCAGCTCTTTGGCTCTGAACACGATGATACCGGCATCATTGATTGCATTCACGAAAAGGTACTCTAAATTTGACAACATACCCGGAAAATTAAAAGTGATAAAGCTGCCATCCGCTTGGCGCAAATACCCGTGATATGCCCCATCGCCGTCGACGTAACTTCCAACTAGGATTCCGTCGGCGTTCATATCGTCGGCATAGGTTGTCATTGATCCGGGTACATCAAACAATTCCTCACCGACAAAACCGTGAATAGCACCATCAGCATCAAAAATGTCTCCAATTAGCAACCCCGATTCACTAACGCCAAAAATCTCCGTTTCGGCTGCACCCGGAAAATCGAATTTTTTCAATTCACCGTGCTGCACGATTACGCCGTGCGAGACCTCGTCCGCATCTTGATAGAAGCCGACAGCCACGCCAGCGTTATTGAGTCCGTAAAAGCCAAAAGTGCGGGAGTTGGGGACGTTATAGGTGGCATAAACTCCGTCGATCAGCGTAAAACCGACCATTTTTTCACCATCAGGGCTGCGGGTGTTGCCTGCGAAATGTCCGATGTCATTGGTTGACGTCAACTCCAGAAATTCGACGCCGGGCACCTCAATAGTCTCAAATACATAGTCTAAGGTAGGTTCAGTTGCCTCAGACTGCGCCCAAAGTAGTGCGGCGCCATTTACCGATACAATAGTGAGGAAGATGGTCGTGAGAAGGGCAAATCGAAAAACGAGTATTTTCATACGTGTGGGTCTCCTTGGTTGAGTGGATTAGTGCCGGTTTGCGCGAGAAATTGATGACCAATCAGTTAATTGTTGTGTGATTAATTTGAAGGACAAGTCGCTTTATCGCTGCGTATTCAATGGTAAGCGATGCATTCGTTTTAGCGTAGCCTTAAAATGCTCTAATCGAGTGTTCAAGAGGTGGCGTTCGTTGCAACTGTCGTCAAAGCGATTCCAATGCCTTCACCCTTCATTGAAGGTGCGGAATGGGCAGCGTACGTGCCGAGGAATCATCTGTTTTATCATGGAAGGGTAAAACTAACTTGACGTTTATTTCCGTCCAAGGATTGCATGAGGGTTGCGTCCGCGTGTCGACCTAACTGGCGTGTGAACATGTGCACTCTGTATCAATACAAAATACCGTCCTGCGATTCATTCCCCAACCAAGCGTTGCATTAACACCTTGCGTGTTATGGGTTGAGCGAAATCCATTAGGTATATTTGGAAGACATCGCTTCGATCCGAAACAAACGCGAGTTTTGTACCGTCTGGCGAGAGCGAGGGCTGCATGGAGACGCCGATGCCGTTTGTAATTCGCCGCTCGTTCGTTCCATCGGCGTCCATCATGTAAATCTCCATATCCCCGTCCCGTGCTGACACAAAGACAATCGTTCTACCGTCTGCCGACACGACGGGGCTATAACAGTCGTAAGGATTTGGGTTAAGACGCATTTCGCCGCTTCCATCTAAGTGTATTGTGTAAATCTGGTGCACTCTTTCTCGCCAGTGACCTCGTGAAGATACAAATGCAAGCCGCTCGCCGTCGGGAAAGAAACTCGGGCTGCCGTCGTCCACTTCGTTATGCGTTACCGGACTCGGTTCAATCGCGTCTGAATCCATGGATTCAAGGTCTATACCCCTAAGGTCTAGTGAGTACAGTTCCAGATTGCCCTCGCGGTTGGATTCGTAAACCACTCGCCGCCCGTCCGCCGATACACACGGTGCACGGACACCAAAGCCCACAGGCAACAGTTCCCGTGTCACTTTGCTGAAAATATGAGTCACAGAAAACCCGGCATACGTCTTCGTTGAACCGCTGCTTTGGAGCAAGAGTTTTACCTCTCGCGTGGTTCTCGGTTCACGGCTGTAAAGAAGATAATGTGGATTACTGAGGAACACCGGAGAGCTCTCATTAAAGTCAGCCGTGTAAGTGACGCGCTGGAGGATACGGCCATTTAGGTTCATTACATAGATGTCGCCGTTATCCGCTCGATACGACGCAAACGCGATTTGCGAGCCATCGGGTGAAAAAGCGGGCGAATAGCTGTCTTTTTCTCCATTTGTGAGTTGTGACACTTTGTAGGAATCGCCCACCAACCGGCCGACTTCTTGTAATATCAAGTTGTCTGAGGTAGATTTCACAATTGCCCGCAACTCATTAATTTCCGATTCCCGATCGCCTAACTTGAGGTAGGTTTTTGCCAATCGTAGACGGGCTTGCACCCGCAGTTCCGGTTGCGCCGTATATAGATTAATCGCTATTTTCCAGTGTGCAATTGCTTCATCGTACCGCCCTAATCCTTCATGAGCCGCTCCGAGCAGGTCGTGCACCCTAGGATTTCGCCTATCCCGGTCTACAGTAACTTCCAACAGTTCAATTGCTTCTGTGTACTTGCCCGACCGAATGTGTTCCTCAATGTGTTGAAGAGAATTATCCTCCCCTGCGCAGCCTATGGCTACAACCATCAACGCGATCTGAAAGATTTTACATCTTATGTGTGATAAGTAATGTGTAGTATGGAATGCGATTTGGGTTGCTCGTAATCTGAGCAGTAGATTGTACATAAGGGTAATTAGGTGACTTTCAAGGCGTCGCAAGGGACTTCTCGAATGCGAAATTCAATGAGACGCATTGGCGTTCATGGGGAAAGTCAACTAGCAATAAATGATGTGTAACCTAAGGTTCCAAGCCCGGTGGATAACGAAAATGCCGCTCAATCAACGCACCCATATCGGCGCCGAAGTAGTTCAAATCTTGTTCATTTTATCCATCCGCCGCCGATTACGGTATCTCCGTCGTAGAACACCGCAGCTTGCCCCGGCGTGACTGCGCGGCGCGGCTGGTCAAACTTGACCTCAGCTTCTGTTTCGCTCAATGGGGTAATTTTTGCTGGCGCCCCCTCGTCCTTGGAACGAATTTTTACGTGAGCATGGATTGGCTCGGTTAAGGTATCTGCTGCAATGAGATTCATCCGCTCCACCTGCAGCGTGTCCCGTAAAAGCGACGCTGCCTCACCGACAATAATGGTGTTGTCGCGAACATTCACTTCGGTGACATAGAGCGGTGTCCCGGTTGCAATACCTAATCCCCGGCGCTGTCCAACTGTGTAGAATGGCACCCCGATATGTTTGCCGAGCACTTTGCCTACTTGATCAATAATGTCTCCATCCTGTATATTACCAGGTGTACGATCCTTTAGGAAGCGTCTATAATTCCCGTCCTCAATGAAGCACAACTCCTGACTCTCCATTTTTTCCGCACTTCGCAATTTGTATTTTCTCGCAATATCCCTCACCTGGTTTTTCGTGTACCCGCCGAGCGGCATGAGTGACTGACTCAACTGTTTCTGGGTCAAGGCAAACAAAAAATAAGATTGATCTTTCCGGATATCCACTCCCTTTCTGAGGATGTAGCGTCCGGTGTCGGGGTTCTGTTCAATTCTAGCATAATGCCCGGTAGCGATATAATCCGCCTCCAGATTCGCTGCAAGATTGAGGAGTTTTCCGAACTTCACCTCTCGATTACAAACCACACATGGATTCGGCGTCCGTCCAGAAAGGTATTCCTTGATGAAGTAATCAACCACATTTTGACGGAACTGCTCCTCATAATTCACCGCGTAGAAAGGTATACCCAACTTCATGGCAACACGGCGTGCATCATCTATCACATCGGGAGAAATGCAATTTGGTTTATCGGTCTCAACGTCAATGGTATCTAGGGCGCCGAGTCGCATGGTTACGCCGATAACGTCGAATCCGGCTTCAACCAGCAATGCTGCGGTCACAGAACTGTCAACGCCGCCGCTCATTGCTGTGACAATTCTCACTCTATCGGCAGAATCAGATTTGGGTTTTGACATAACAAACGCAAAGATTCAGAGGGGTTTTTGGAAGAGGTAGTTGAGAACTTAGCGTTACGATTGATGACGGTGAGTCAACTGCAATGTTCAACACGCCCCGCATTTTTTGCACACAACTGTATCGCACGAACTCGTCATGAATCCCTTCTGATGCTTGTTGTGTTCCAGTCGCAAGAATTCTGGCATGACATTTAGGTCGAGGTGGCCCCACGGATGGCGCTCGTCGATTAATCGAGGGCGTAGCGCATAGAAGTCAGGATCCAAGCTGTGATTTTTGAAAGCTTGTTTCCATGGTGTGCCTCTTGAGAGATCTAGTATCACCGGGCCAAGCCGTCGATCGCCGCGTGCAAAAACCGCCTCCTGATAAGCGAGCCGAGCGCTTGCTGACGATACCTTCATTCCTCCCAAGCGCCCTATCTCAGTTTTCAGAAATGCCAGTTTTCGAGAGAGTGTTTTTGAATCTTCCATTGCTACCCACTGGAATGGGGTGTGCGGTTTGGGAACCATAGGGGAAATCGTAAAGCTAATTCGGGCCATTCGTCCACATCTTTTTGCATGAGGCAGCAAGATGGATCTCATCTCCTTTGCCATGTCCACAATGGCTTCAACATCACGTACGGTTTCGTACGGTACGCCGATGAGGAAATAAAGGCGGAGATTTAGGATGTTTCGCTTTAATGCCTCCTCAAACACGTGATACAGTCGTTCGCGCGGTATGGCTTTATTTACAACCTTTTGAAGATTATCGGTGGCGACTTCGGGCGCAATAGTGATTGTACCTTGTTCGCTTTCAGCAAGCGCGTCTAGCAATGGTGCCCGAACGGTTTCGGCCCGTAGCGACGCGCAAGAGATTCGAAACCCTCGATTTACCAAGCCCGTCGCTATTTCATCAATCTGTGGATGATCTGAAATCGAGGCACCAACTAAGCCAATGCGGTTTGTGATGCCGCTTGCCTGCTCCGCAAGTCGTAACGTGTTTTCGACAGAGCGGTGTCGGGGCCAACGCCGCGCATAGTCAGCAACACAGAATCGGCATTGCCGTCCGCAGCCTCGCACAATCTCAATCAGATGGGCGTTGGAAAACTCTGTTTCAGGGGTGAAAATTTTGGTGCAAGTTTCAGCGTTATCAAGGTTGGATATGGCGGCGGCGGTTACTTTTTCGGAAGCAGGGGGTTTTGAATGGATGTTTTTGATTGTGCCATCACTCTTGTAGCTGACTTGGTAGAATCGGGGGACATAAATCCCAGGTTCGCTGGCAAGTGTGTGCAATAGGTCTGCTTTGGACGCTTTACTTGCTTTCCACTCCCCGAATCTATCCATTAGATGCTGGATCGAATTTTCAGCTTCACCGACCACGAAGACATCAATAAAATCTGTAATGGGTTCGGGATTATAAGCGATATTAATGCCGCCCGCAATAATCAGTGGGTGGGTTTGAACTCTATCAATAGCAAGCGGTGGGATTTTGGAAGTCTCTAACGCGAGGGGAATATTGACATAATCCGACTCAAATGAAACAGAAAAACCAACCAGATCAAATTCGTTCAATCGAGTCTGGGTTTCAAAAGAAAAGAGGGAAGTCCCGCTCCGTTTGAGTTGATGGAGGGTTTGTGCTTCGGGAATGAATGCCCGCTCACAAGCGGTGTCTTCCCGGTGGTTCAATGTGTCGTAAATTACTTGCACCCCAAGACTGGACATCCCGAGGTAATACGTGCTGGGATAGACCAACGCGAACCGCACCGGCTTTCGGTAATTGAAGCGCGGACGATGCTCACTATCCAGCAAATTCCTGTACGTTTGGCGCAAGTCGTGTCGCATGCTAATTGCAGGTACTCAACGTTAATATTCTCCTACTTTTTTTCCTTTGAGCCCCGCAGGCGTATGAACGTCGGTACATCCCACTGATCCTCGGTGTTTTCTGAACGATCCGGGTTTTTCTGTTTGCCAGCGCCCTGCTGACTCGTACGTTCTTGATCTGATGGTTGGTTCTTGCCAACGAGAAACTTCTCAAAATCAATTACGTCGCCATCCCGCTGGGCGGTCTGCATCCCGGTTTTTATGTTGGAGTCGAATCCGGTAGCGATTACAGTTACGCGGAGTTCATCTTCCAAATCATCATTGTAGGCAAGCCCGAAAATTAACTGGTCAGTGTCCGACGCATCTCTAATTACATCCATGGCACCCTCCAACTCATGCATCATCATATCAGAGGGGCCCGTGATATTTACTATGATTCCAGATGCACCTTCAATGGAACTCTCTTCTAATAATGGTGAGGAGATGGCGTGTTGTGCCGCAATCTGCGCACGGTTATCTCCGGATGCAAAACCAATCCCCATTAATGCACCGCCGGAGTCAGACATTATCGTCTTGACATCAGCAAAATCAAGATTAATCTCGCCCGGTACCATAATAAGATCGGAGATGCTTTGGACAGCATGGAGTAGAATCTGATCTCCCATACGAAAAGCCAAACGAATAGGTAATTTCCGATCTACAACCTCCATCAAGCGTTGGTTGGGAATAACAATTACGGAGTCAGCACATTCCTGGATATTTTGCAGACCGTCTTCGGCTTGGTTAGCTCGCTTGCTACCCTCAAAGTCAAATGGTCGTGTCATGACGCCAATAGTCAATGCCCCACTTTCTTTAGCGAGGCTTGCAATAACGGGGGCTGCACCCGTCCCAGTACCACCGCCCATTCCGGCAGTCACGAAAACCATGTCTGCCCCTTCAACGATGCTTTTCAGTTTATCTTTATCCTCTTCCGCAGCTTTACGTCCTTTTTCGGGATCTGCTCCTGCGCCAAGACCGCTCGTCGTATTGATGCCCACTTGCACCCTTGTTGTGTTATGGCATGTTCGCAGCGCTTGCAAATCTGTATTGACGACATAAAACTCTACTCCAGTCAACTCCGCTTCAATCATGCGCTTGACTGCGTTACTTCCTCCACCGCCAACGCCGATAACTTTAATTTTTGCTAAATCTTCAAATTCTTCCTGTTCAAATTCAATCATGCTAATTTCGATTACCATTTAACAATTTCAGTAATCTTATTCCTCCTTTGTCTTGCACCGCACGAGATAGATAAGACCTTTAAACATGCCGGATAATGTAACTTCGCAAATCAATTTGTTGTCGGAGATTCAGATGTCATGCAGGCTTGAGGGCACTCCAGCCGTGATTGGATGAACATCACGGACTAATCCACAACTAGACTTCGCCCCATCATACGGGAATACGATAGAGATTATAAATTACTACTCAGTTAAAGTCAATGTTTTTTTGATAAATTGTCTAGGTTTTATTTTCCTTGAGCGGATTGGTTAACGTTTGGATTATATCCATGAAGTCGTAAGAAGAACCACGGCTATCGGGCGGGTGATTCGAAGAGAGGTTTTCATGAACAAAGCGGTATACGTCCGCGGCCCCCGCCAAAATTTTAGGGGTCAAACCCACGTGCGCGAACGTCGCAGAAATTTCCTCCATTTCAGCTATCCAACGATGCGATTTCGGCGGCATCATCGGTACGTTTCGTTCCATGCGTTCATATAGCATGGACTGGCTCATTTGAAGTTCGTTCTGAAGCGGCTCCAAGACATCCATGGCTGCCGCCGCGGTTAAAAGTTCGGTGCAAAGTGCGGTCAACCCTTTGGTCAGAGACGCGTAGCACATCTTAATTGCCGAAGCTAACCCGATTTCTCCGCCCAGCACACGGACATCTAGCCCGCACAGATTTAACGATTCAATGATGCTGGCATCAGGGCCTGATACATAAAAACGAGTAGATCCAAAGGTTCTGGGCGGAGGTCCAATTATCGAGGCATCAACAAATCGCCCTCGCACATCTGTGATAATGCCTTCAATTCTGCGAACGGTCTCAGGGGAGACCGCATTGCAATCGGCATACACGAGTTGCATGTCGGTTTCCGCAAGTGCATTTGCAACTTTTTTTGCAGCATTCACTGCCTGGCCAGGGGGAAGAATCGACAATATGACTTCAGCGTCGCAAACAAGCGAGTCGTATGTTGGCACATCAACGATACCGGCGCGCGCAGACAAGGTTCGCGTGCGTTTTCTCCTCCCCTGCAAACACGTAATCACATCCAAACCATGTGAACCTAATACACGCCCAACGATATGTCCCATATCACCAGGACTCAGAATTCCTATGGTTTTCAACGGCATTGCGTCAATCTCCTCGTTCAATGTTTTTCATTCGGTTGGACAATTTGCACTCCAGTCGTCTTCTACAAATCGTACATCTCCCCGTATTTTGTGCGCAGATACCGAATATACGGAGCAATGCTCAATGTACCGCCGGTGACACGTTCAATAAGTTCAGGTGCGGCGTATTTTCGTCCGTGCCGGTAAATGTTGTCCCTAAGCCATCCATACAGGGTGCCAAACTCCGCAGCTTCGATTTGGTTCATAATCTGCGGATGCGCATGCAAAGCGGATTCGAAAAACTGTGCACCCAGTATGTTTCCGAGTGTGTAACCTTGGAAATTGCCTCCAATAACATCACAGAACCAATGTACATCTTGCAGCACGCCATCACGGTCATCGGGTGGAACAATGCCCAGGTCAGCTTTGAATCGCTCGCGCCACGCCTCAGGGAGATCGTGCACTTTCAGATTACCCTCAAGTAAATCTAACTCAAGGTCGAAGCGCATCATGACATGTAGGTTGTAAGTTACCTCGTCCGCATCTGTACGAATAAGCGATCGCGTAACCTTGTTAATTGCGCGGTAAAACGACTCTAGCGGCGTAGTGTTCAGTTGTTGCGGGTAAATTTTTTGAAGTTTGGGATAGAAGAACTTCCAGAAGTTTCTGCTGCGCCCAACAATGTTCTCCCAAAGACGAGATTGGCTTTCATGGACGCTTGCGGAGGTGCCTCGCGCAAGCGGCGTCCCTTCAAGTTCCATTCGAATGCCCTGTTCATACAGCCCGTGTCCTGCCTCGTGCATCGTACTAAAGAGCGCTTCACTCAGGTCGTTTTCTCGAACCCGTGTCGTAATGCGGACATCGCCTAACGAGAATTTAGTAATAAATGGATGATGGGTTTTGTCTTGCCGTCCACGATTAAAGTCATATCCAAAGCGTTTGATGACCTCGACGCCGAAATCTATCTGCTGTGGTTCAGGGAAGATGTGGCGCAAGCAAGAATCATCTGCAGCAGGTTGACTCGTAATCGCCGTTACCATGGGAACAAGCGCCGCTCGCAACTCTGCAAAAATGGTACGCACCATTGAAGCCTTCATTCCGCTGTCTGCAAAGTCGATTAACGGGTCGGCGATGTGTTCATACCCAGGGAAAAAGTCAGCCAATTGGCGGCTTAAATCCAGTGTTTTTTCAAGGTATGGTTTTACCGCGGAAAAATCATTTGCTGGTCTAGCCTTAGTCCATGCCTGATAAGATTCAGAACCGTGGCTAGAGAGCTCAGCCACGAAAGTCGGCGGTACTTTTATCGCTCGCTCATAATCACGCCTCGTAACGCGGATGAGACTTGCATCGTCCGAGTCATAATGTAAACGGTCCTCGTAGGACTGCAACTCTTCAAGTAATCGTCCTATGTGTGGGTCAATGAACTTCTCGTGTGCAAGGCGGTCAAGGGTAGCAATCTGGCGGGCGCGAGCATCGTCGCCGCGCGGCGGCATGTAGGTTGACTGATCCCATTGCAGCAACGCGGCGGCAGAATTTAGATCGTTGATTTCTGCTAGGTGGCATTTGAGCTTTTTTAACTTGGCTTCCAAAATTCTTTTTCCCTGCTAATACACTAGGTTCTGTTGACATTTTGAGGCTACTGATTCGGCAAACGTTGTCACCATTGGATAATCTGATATAAGTAGCGCAAACTGTTTAGTTTGCGGGCTCGGATCGCAACCTAACAGATTGTGTTACAAAAGATTCCTTTGTACTTGATAGGGACTGCCGTTTAACCGTTCAATTCAACCTACGGGATGCCAAATGTCAACACGCCCTAATGTTTGACCTCGTCATTTTTTCAACTCATTCGTTCTGGGCAGCTATAAACTGTCATGTTTTTATCCCGCATAAAACCGATTAACATCATTCCACTCCCTTTCGCCAAGTCAACCGCCAAACTTGACGCTGCAGAAACCGCGGTGATTACTGGAATGCGGGCAAACAACGCTTTCTGGATAATCTCGAAACTTGCGCGGCCGCTCACCATAAGGATGTGCCTATCTAAAGGGATTTGTTCGCTCAACAACGCTTGCCCAATTACCTTGTCTACTGCATTGTGCCGACCGATATCTTCACGTGCAATCTGAAGTTCACCTTGTGCATTAAACAGACCAGCGGCATGGAGCCCTCCCGTTTCAGCAAAAACGGTTTGGGCAGATTTGAGTCTTTCATTGAGATTGTACAAGACAGCCCGTTCTATCTGAAACGATGATTTAATCGGTGGAATTTCTTGCCAAACCGATTCTATAGTCATTTTACCGCACAATCCGCAACTTGCGTTCGCGTGAAAGTTGCGCTGCCAACTAGCCTCCGCGTCAAATACTTTCCCATCAACAAGATGTATATTTATGACGTTCCCCAGATTTGACCCACCCACATCCTCGCAGTATGCCATTGCCCCGATGTCATCGGCAGATTCGACTAGCCCCTCTGTGAATAGGAATCCCGCGCCCAGTTCAAAGTCATGTCCCGGCGTCCGCATCACGACAATTAAGCTTTGGTTCGCAACGCGAATTTCGAGAGGTTCCTCTACGACCAATTGATCGTTGAACGGAATTGATTGAGAGTTGCGCCAGCGTGTGACTAGTTCCGTTGTCGTCGGTTGTTGGCTCATGAATGGATGATTTTTGGATTGGACAAGTGCCAATTAACGAAACCAGAGCGGTTGATTGACCGCGTTCATTTACACGTATCCGTCTACATCAGAGGACGCATGCGCTATATATGTTGAAAGCGCGGGAGGGGAACCAAAACGCTGTATTCTAGACATACCCGCATATTCTAGCACATCATTAATTTCCCGTCAACGGCGTATGTTTTCGATATGAAATGGACTTGACAGGCAAATGCTCGCTTCATATAATAACCAATGCGAAGCGAATTGTATCTTCTCAATGGGAGGGGTGAATGTCTTCTTACAATGTTGCAATAATTGGCGGCGGCCCTGGAGGTTATGTTGCGGCAATCAAAGCGGCCCAATTAGGGGCAAAGGTTTGTCTGATTGAGAAGGGAGAGTTAGGCGGCACCTGTTTAAATCGAGGATGCATTCCGACCAAAACATTATTCGCTGTTGCGAATTTAGCAACGCAGGTGCGGGGCGCTGCTGGATTTGGACTTAATATTCAAAGTGCAGAGGTCGACTATTCGCAAGTATTAGTGCATAAAAGCACCACTGTCAACCAGTTGGCGGAAGGCATCTCAAAATTACTGAAAGGCAACGATGTTCATACAATCAATGGAATAGGGACGCTCACCAGCAGGAATACGATCGAAGTGGAAAAGTCGGACGGAACGCTGATTGAGATTGAAGCAGAGCGAATAATTATCGCTACTGGCTCTGAACCCGCAAATATCCCAGTGTTTGAAATTGATGAACGGCAAGTATTAACTACAACAGGAGGACTTGAAATCAATGAACTTCCCTCCAGCATAATTATCATTGGCGGCGGCGTATCCGGTTGTGAATTCGCTTCGATTTTTAACGGACTAGGCTGTAAAGTAACAATTCTTGAGCTGCTGCCGACTATCCTGGCAACCGAAGATAGACAGGTTGTACGACAGCTTCGAGTTTTCATGAAACGGAAAGGTATCGAGGTTCATACAGGCGCTAATGTGACGAGCGTGGAAAAATGTGAAACTGGAGTTACGGCAACGATGGAATCGGGAGAGAAGATTAGCGCGCAAAAAATGCTGGTTTCAATTGGTAGAACGCTCAACTCGGACGGTATCGGATTGGAAGCCGTGGGGATTCGTAAAAGCGCGGAGGGAAAGATAATTGTCAACGAAAAGATGGAAACAAACGTACCGGGGATCTATGCGGTCGGCGATGTCGCAAGCCGGTATCTTCTGGCACACGTCGCATCGGCGGAAGGCATTGTTGCAGCACAGAATTGCATGGGTGGGAGAGTTAGGATGGATTACAGTACCGTGCCGTGGTGTGTTTTCACCATACCTGAAATTGCTAGAGTTGGGATGACTGAAGAAGAGGCAACCGACGAGGGTTATGAAATCAAAATCGGAAGATTTCCTTATGCGGCAAGCGGGAAAGCGTTGGGCATGAGAGAAACAGAGGGATTCGTCAAAGTCATTTCCGATTCGGAATCCGGCGACATACTCGGCGTACATATACTTGGGGCGAATGCTTCCGATCTAATCCATGAAGCGGTTGTTGCAATTCGTCTAGGCGCGTCAGTCGCGGATCTCGCTCACACAATTCACGCCCATCCGACCCTCGCCGAAGCTGTTATGGAGTCGGCTGAAGCCGCGTACAATCGTGCAATTCACATGTTGTAGATGGCGATTTTCAACTCGCCGTAGATAAAACTGATTTAGTTACGTCGCATTCCCAATACATATTGAGATGACAATTTAACATTTTCCAATTCAAATTACGATGGAAATTGTCAGAGCAGAACTCACCGATGTCGAAATACTCGCTGATTTAAACAGACACCTCATTAAGGACGAACATCACCCAAATTCAATGAACATAAATCAGCTTACTCAACGAATGAAAACATGGTTAGAAAACGAATACGTCTGCTATTTAGCGAAAGAGAATGGAATTATTGTAGCGTACTGCCTTTATAAGGATGAAGGAAAGCATTACTATATGAGGCAACTGTACGTTGACAGAAAACATCGCGGACAAGGAATCGCTACAAGGTTTCTCAATTGGTTGTACGAGAATATTTGGACGGATAAGAGAGTCAGACTTGACGTATTAGCTCACAACGAAGGTGCAGTAGCATTCTACAAAAGATATGGTTTTAAAATCGGTGTTTTAAGAATGGAAAAGTGAAGCGTAGAAAATCTGAAATTTTGAATTAATTAATCGGCGATTTGCAAATATTTTTAACACTGGGATGAATTAAAACTCTAACCGGCGGTAATATCGTCATTGGGATTCAATTATCTACAATCGGAAAGGGCCAATAACAATTGAAAAAACAGGCTGTAGTCCTGTTGAGCGGCGGGGTAGATTCAACGACGACTTTCGCCATTGCTCAATCCCAAGGTTATGAAGTATGGGCTATGAGTTTTCGTTATGGTCAACGGCACGCCCTAGAACTTGAGCGGGCGCGGCGAATCGCGGCAACGATGAGGGCTAAAAAACACATCATAGTAGATATCGATCTGCGGGCATTTGGCGGTTCCGCATTGACCGATGAGATTGATGTACCGAAGCACCGATCGGAAGACGAAATCGGCGCCGGAATTCCCATCACATACGTTCCCGGCAGGAATACGATATTTCTGTCGTTTGCAATGGCGTGGGCAGAGACATTGGAAATTGATACCATTTTCATTGGCGTGAATGCCCTTGACTACTCGGGATACCCCGATTGCCGGCCGGAATTCATTGACGCTTATCAGCGAATGGCAAACATGGCAACAAAGGCTGGCGTTGAGGGCAAAACGGAGTTGAAGATTCTGACACCCTTAATCTCAATGACTAAAGCGGAGATAATTCAAAAGGGATCTGAACTGGGTGTTGACTACGGATTAACCCTTAGCTGCTATGAGCCAGATGATTTAGGAAGAGCATGCGGATTGTGCGACAGTTGTTTATTAAGGAAGAAGGGATTTGCTGAAGCCGGGGTAATCGATGACATTGCCTATCTGTCATAATCCGTCTATGCATGGATACCGGAAAGTTTTTAATTCTTGAGATGGTGCGCGGGAGTTATCGCTTTTCAAAGTGTTCTTTGACAGGGGCGCGTGTTTCGATTAGCGAACGTCAACGAGTGTTACTCTTTTCGATGTACGCTCTCAAATGTGCAAGCGCACGGCCGCTGTCGATTGCTTCCTTGGTTTGTTCAATTGCTTCCTGCGGGTCGGGGTAAAACCCCAGCAGATAATCCCCAATCGCTGTATTAAGCAAAATTCGGTCGTACACATGTCCCTTCTGGCCGGATAAAGCAGCTACTCCAACTTCAGCAAACACTTCAGCGCTCACTGATTCCAACCTCGGGTTTTTTTCGTAATGGAACCCGTATGATGCCGGATTTATGTCCAGTGCAAATACCTGCTTTCCGCCGTCTACGCTTTTATAACCCTGCGTATAATTTATCGCCTTTCGATCTGCAACAGAGGGCTTGCCAAGGCGCATTGCGTAATGGCTCGTTCCCTCCTCTCCCTTGGTCACCAGTCCAGACTTGAACCCGTGTTCCCACATCAACTGGAGTAGGGGTTCCTCGTAACCGGGATGGTAGTAGCCAACAATCATATGGTTTGAGCCCGCGGAATATAACTGTTGGGCTTTTTCGGTAGCCGCCCAGGGCGGGCGTTTTTTGATGTGCATACGCAATTCACGAATAGCGTATGCTCCGGGCGAATATTCCCTCTGACTAACATAAGCAAACCCCACTTCGGTATCTTCAATTAAAGTTGCAGCTTTCTCAAGCGGGAGATTTGTACGAGCTCCGAGCGTCTTCAGAATTTTCTCTTCAGTTATCCCGAGTTTCGGGGGCATTTCATCTACCCCGTGCAGAATCGACGCTTCTCCAAGTGCGGCGCGCACGGCTGCAATAAACACCGTTGGTTTAAAATACCGCGTGGAACCATCATACGGCTCGCCAAAATGCGTCAGTGAATTGACAGAGACTTTAAGGACCTGCTCAGGGGCGAAGACGGAATCCATATAACCGCGCACTTCGTCATAGGTTTCACGGTTCATACGTTGGCCAATAAGGGCAGCGCCTTTCAATGCCGCTTTTACTTGCCCGTTCAAAATCGCTTCGCCCATTGACCGCGTTTCTTCCGAGGTCAGATGTTCACCCCTCAAAATTTTGTCAAGAGATTTTTTGACAATTTCCTCTTGTGGGTTTGCGGCTCGATATCCGAGATCTGGATCCAAGATAAACTTAATATCGGGGGGCAGGCAGGAATCGAGGTCTGTCTGGAATTGCTCGAACGCTGAGACTTCTGCTTCACTCCACTGAGTTTCCTCTGGAAAGTAGTTTCTGATTGTCATTGCGGCAAAAAAAGCGCCCATTTGAGCTTCTGAAACCATATGTTCCCAAGAAATCTCCCCCCTTAGCGATTTTAAAATCGTACCAAAAGTCCTTTCGGGCTGGATTGAATCCGTCGCACTAATTCCGAGAGGACGAGTCTGGTGAGGCCCGGTGCAAACTCGCGCTTGCGCTTCTAACACGTCCGTATTGGGGCCCGGATATTGCCTTTGATGCACGTTATCTCTCCGTTCGCTTTTAAAGCGGGGCAAGATGTTCGGTTAACAATACGTGCTGCGTACGAAAATACCCTCGCGGCATTAATGATCGGTCAACTACAAATTGGACCGCGTAGGGTCTATGTCAGATTCACCGGGGATTTTAGGTTAATTCGCAGCGGCTATATCGGGTATGAACGCTTAACGAAATAAAAGCCCTACACCTTCGATCTGGCGTAGGGCTAATTATCGAAACGCATAGGAAAACCACAATTTAAAACAAGAGATCGTCGCCTGATTCTGGGGTTTCCGGAGCAATAATAGCTTGTTTTTTGCCGCCGACTGTCAGATAGAATTGGAAGCCGGGTTCATTCACAAAACCGACATAAAAGGCGGATGTATTGGAGAGTTGGTAGCGCAATCCGAGGCTGAGCAAGTTTGTGATTGTGACGCCGCTAAGTGGCAATGCCCGAGAAAAGTCGCCTGCCAACCATAAGTCCTCAGAAAATGCCAGCTCTCCGCCTAATTGCCAAATCAAAGTGAACGAATCCGTAGTCTTGAGTGACTTGGATGAAAGATATGCCCCCAAGGCGCTGTGTGCGTTTAGGTACTCATTGAACTTCTGTGTACCTACCAGATAGGTCTCAACTCCAACAAACGGAAAACTATCGTGAGGGGTACGGTCGAGAAACTCATTGTCCGTATTTAGTCTATTGTCGGCGGTATACCCAATCTGAATGTTCCCGCCTACCGATAGGCTGGGCAGCCCATCGTGGACCTCAGGCTTGACATTATATTTAAGTCCAATAAGGGAGTCGAACAGCGCTTGATCGTAGACACGCCTGTTTTCTACCGGGTCGAGCGGCAATGCATCTTTATCCGCATCGTGGATTCGATAAAAATCAGGGATAATCTTGCGGACGCCGCCGGTGGCGAAGGTGCCGCCCATGGTAAAATCTAATCTATCGCTGAGACCATAGGTGAATCGTATCGGCGCCAAAAATGTCTCAATCTCCAGTTCGACAAGATGAAATTCTTCAAAACCTCCAACAACCACGCGTTGTCTGTTTTCAGGCATTCGCCTTTCTTTCTCGAATTGGAAAAGCCCAAAGTTAGTCGTGTAACCTCCTTTACCAAGCGTATCAGCCGTTTGCATCACGCCAAGTTGGGGTGCTGACGCTTTTCCAACTGTAGGGTTTATGGCTACGGCGATAACAGTCGAGATTGCCAGAAGCCATCGAACTCGTAGTAACTGAAGAATTTGCATGGATCTCCTTACACTACAAATTTTGAGTATTGCCAACCCTATGAGTAGTCCAAGCCCTCATTTCGTCGCAATAGGTGAATTTAATCATGCGAAGTGAAAAATCGGCGGCCGTCAATTGAAGGGCACCCGCTCGCTTTCATCTAAACTGCCATCCGGCCTCGGCGTGTCATCAAACGCCGAAATGAAGTATTTACGCGGAACACGCCGTTGCTCGTCGAGGAGCAGCGGCTCCGATTCGTATGTGACTTGCGTCTCTTTGGGTTTAAATTTTGCCCGAAAAACCAAATCATCCCCTAAAATCAACGGCCCGCCAACTCTCGTTGTCGCGTAGATATGATAGCCGGCTAGGTCGCGTTCGGTGTTTCGAGCCCAAGAAAGAGTGACGACATATTTGCCGGTCCAAGGGTCTACCCATCCTACTGCCGTGACGTGCTGTGGTGAAGCTGGTGGCAACTGCGGAGAAGTGGCATTGAATTTTGTTTCTGCTTCAACACCGAATTGGTCTACAGCGATGACACGATAGACTTTGGTAATCCCGTCTTGGTCGAAACTTGTATCGAAGAAGTAGATGGGTTCATTTCCAAAGCGCTGGCCTTCAGTAAGTTCGTTAAATGAAATTTCACCAAGCAGTTTAAATTGCGGCAGGTCTCCAGACGATGAGGTTTTACCGGCAAGCACGCGAAAGGTTTCAAAATCATCCGGGAAGTGATAATCATCCCAAAATAGCTTGACAGTTAAATCATCCACTTGATCTCCAATGTGGACAATTGGCCCGGGGGGCGGGACGCTTGGCGTGACGCGCGCATTTGGCCAAATTCGCAGAGGGACATCGTTGGCATCTAGCAGGTCAGCCGGATCGGGAGTTTCAACACCGTTTTTGTCTACATAGGAAATTCGGTAGACGTAGTAAAGTTGTCTGCCTTGCGTGAGATCAAACGCATCGTTGACGAGACCTTCATCGATAAAAACCGATGTCGCGGCATCAACCTCCCCAACAAGTTCAAACGGAGAATCGGCGTCGCCGGTAAACCATCGATAAATCCGATAATTGACAATTCCCTCAACTCCGGTATTCTGCCACGAAACTGTTACTTGTGCATCGCCGGCATGCAGGTCTAGGCCAGGAGGCGAACCTGCGGTGCGTAAGTTCTCTGGATCGAATCGATTGACGTAATCTCTATCGTTCGTACATCCGTCCAACAACAGTAAAAAACTGAGAATTGCAACAGGGATTAATGATTCGATACTGAAATGTCTCATGCTGCCATTTCCTCTCAGAATCGGTGTTGAAAGAGAATCTTGGCTTCCTGAGTTTCCACGTTGTAGCTCGGCGTTAGTCCGATCGTCGGCTCCAAAGTCGCAGATGATTTAGAAAGTAAATTCAGGTTATCGAAGATTGAAATCAAAGCAGCAAACCCGACAAATCCCATCCCTATCCGAGACATTAACGCACTAGAATCATGTTTATTTGTATAGTCTGCCCTTTGTTTAGCAATGTCGGCTTGTATTGCTGTATTTAAGTATAAATCAAAGGAATCTTGTGCAGATTTTCCGACGATGACGCTCCCAAATTTCAATCCCATACCGGAGACAAACAGAGCAGTTGTAAGCACACGCGTACCATCCGCAGCTTGTGAGCTGGGAATTCGAATTGAAAAATACAACATGCAGCATGCAATGACTAAGACTGCTATCTTCCTAATCCTATGTAGCTTCATCAAGAATCCTCCACCGATAGACCTCGCATCTTAAACGATGCTTTTGAAAATCGACACCAGAGGTACATCGAAATCACACCCAAGAACCCGCCTAAGCAGTCGGCGGCCCAATCCAGAATGCTAACAACTCTGCCGGGTACAAAAGACTGGTGCCATTCGTCGCTTGCCCCATAAAGGATAACGATTAGGAATGAGAAGAGCCAAGGAGCGCGGCGAAAAATGTTAAATGAGGCATTCACGAATGCGTGCGCAACCAAAATACCTAGGACAGTGTACTCTAGAACGTGATATAATTTATCGAAGAGATGCCAATCTACATTGGGTATATGTGGTTTGGATAGTGAAGAAAAATAAAAAATAAGCGCCATGCAAACTAGAGGCGGCGACCAATATTTTAAAAATCGTAGGATTTAATCCCCTCCAATAAATCGGGTCGCTTTTTTATGCGAACAGCCTAAATGGCAATTATACCTAAAATGATTTTTCCTTGCAACGTTTTTTTCTTTTTGCGTTACGAAAATTCACAATCTCTAGAGTGTACTGGCTTTCGAAATTCACATGATTGAATTAGGCAGGTTGAAATTAGTAAAATATGTCGCACGTACAAATTGAAAGTCGGTTTATGGTATGGTGGGAGATGTGATGATGCGATTTCGACATTTGTTTTGGTTGAGTCTTTGTGTTGTTGGACTGACTCCCCTTGGCTGCGGTGATAGCTCGGTTTTAGATATTAGAGAAAATGAAACTCAAGAAACAACTATCCCGCGCGAAAGCGTTTCAATCATGGGAAGGGTATTGCCAGTCGGAATAATGCCGTTAATTATTGTGCAGAGAAATGGGATAGACTTCAAGAACACTGTCGCCGACGATGAGGGAAATTTTACTATTCCAAACCTTCCGGTCGGAGAGTACAGTGTTCGCGTGATTGCGACCGGCTTCTTTACAGATATATCAATAAACCATTTGCAACTGAAGGCAGGGGAAACGCACGTCGCAGAGCCCGTAACCCTGATTCCGAGATCAGAGGCGGCGACGTTGCTTGGGCAGGTGGTTGACAAAGCGGACAACACCACTATATCCGACGCCGAGGTTCATGTTGAGTGTTCAACGGGAGTGTGCGCGCTTTTGAGCGCAACGTCGGATCAGAATGGAAAATTCTCAATAAAAATTTGGTCTGGCTTAAGCTCAATTTTCAATGTGCAGAAACTAGGATATCATATATCGTCTTTCCAAGTGGAAGCCTTAAAACCCAACGAGAAACGCGATTTAGGCAGAATTGAAATGGAGCGCATAGAACCGTGAGGTCATTTTAAATCCAACAAAAAGTTTGCTCGCAGTTAGTGTTTCAAAAATCTGTTGTGTCTAGTTATCCAAAATTCGTTGAGTTCATTTTCGAGGTACAACCAGGCACAAATATTCTGCTGCTCATAAAGCAACGCGCTTATTTTCTGACCATATCATGTTTAGTCCGTCGCGCGCTACTTTCTCCGCCAAATAATGCGGCCTCGAGTCAAATCGTACGGCGAAAGTTCAACACTAACCTTATCACCCGGTAGAATTCTGATGTAGTTTTTCCTCAACTTTCCAGCGATGTGAGCCAAGATCAAGTGCTTATTGTCCAACTCGACACGGAACATAGCATTCGGCAGCGTTTCCAAGACGGTACCTTCCACCTGAATTGCATTGTCCTTCGCTTTCACGTCTGACCTAACTGGATCATCAGATACGTTGTCGCTCTTGGGCTGCGCATTTCCTTGTTGGTTCTTCCGCTTTTGTTTCTTTTTGAACTGGTATTGTCCAGCACGTCTTTGCGCGGGTTTGCTCTTTTTCACTCGTCTTCGTCTCCTTCTTGGAGGTTGGAAATTAATCAAACACTAATTCGCAAAGCGAAATTGGCACTGTCTGCTGTGCTCAATTGGAGCTCGCAGGTAGCTGTCTGTACTGCAGCCAATTTCACTCATCTTCTAGTCACTCATCTTCTAGACTGAAAATTTTGTTTTTTTCGATTACAAGCTGGCGAAAACAGTTAACAGCTTCTTGTAGTTGCGATTCAGCCTCCGCTGCATCAATACCTGTGGAAATGAGATCGACAGGCATGTACTCACTATCAGTACGCCGCAAGGCAATGTACGCCTTCAGATAAACGCCCGGATGCGTGTTCATCACAACTTGTAACAGTGGCGAAACTTCCGATTCGAACATATTCACATAAACGCGCAATGCCGCCACTCGCGCGCGATAGCGGTCAGCGATTAGAAGTGCAACGTGGCTGTCAAAGATTGCCTTCATCTCTTCCGGCGGCCCTGGCATCATGAGAATCGTGGACTGATCTTTCGTGACGCTGGAGCAAGGTGCCCAACCGACAGGATTCTGAAAGATGTGAGCGGTTTCAGGGACAGTTGCCATTTTTATCATGGCAGGGCTAACATCGGCACGACTCATCAATTTACGTCTATCCATGAAGCCCGTTAAGGTCGCCTCGTCCACAATCGTCGGTTTTCCGATTATCTTTGCGACAGCCCCGACAGTCATGTCATCGGGTGTTGGCCCGAGACCTCCGGTTGTCAAAATAAGGTCGGTTCCTCTGCAAACTGAACTCTCTATTGCATCTATCATCTCATCAAAATCATCACGAATCATCGTTACTCGGCGTAGTCTACCTCCCAACTCAAGCATTCGTTGTGCCATCCAAAATGCATTTGTATCCTGAATTTGGCCCAAAATTAACTCGGTCCCAATCGAAAACAGCTCAATGACAGGTGCCTTTTCCACTTAAACTTCCTCGCGGCCGTGGCCAAGCAACTCGGGTATCGCACTCCAATTGCAGCTATGCCATTTATACATGGATTCAACTCCCAATCGGTCTGCTTTTCCCAGCATGCCTTCATGAATTTAGCAAATTGAAAACTAAGCCGGTTGCCATCTTTGGGTAAAAATAGGTGGATTTCTGCGGCATCGTTTTGTTGGTTGTTGCGGCTTCATTGACTTGGGAGACTAACGTGGGATTCATCAGCAGCGCGACACGTCCTTCGCCGTCCTCGACATAACGGATAGCTTCATGAGTATTCACTGTGTAGCTAACCTGTTTCTGATGGCTAGGGATTGTTGTATCTATTCCAAATCCTTTATTTATCAAGCGGTCGTGAAGCAGTGTAACATCGAGCAACTTTGAAACTGGTGGTTTTTTTTCTTCGTTGACTCGCGGCACAAGGAGGCGGTAATTTCCATCGCTAGTATACATGCCAAATGCAGCGCATGTACCGGCAAGCGCATAAAGATTTTCGAGAAGGGCACTCCGGTTTGTGTGCATGGTCACGTCGAACGATTCCGGTAACTGCTTAATTGCTTGTGTAATCCGGTCAGCGCTCAATCCGTGGAGTAGCCGGTGGATGGCGAGGACTACCAACCCCGGTGATTCCATTCGAACCAGGTTCATCATCATATAATTATAACCCTCCTCACCAGTCCATTCTGAAGCTTGCGCGCGAAGTTCATCACGAAAGGCAAGGGCGGTCTCATAGCGATGGTGTCCATCGGCAATGACCAACAATTTATCTTCAAACGCCGATTGAATTTCGCGAGTCAAAGCTGCATCATCTAACCGCCACAGTCGGTGGGTGCTTCCAAAAACCTCCTGTAAATCGATCAGAGGCCGAATTGATGAAGTAAATCGCACTATCGAATTCTCGATTTCTCCTGCTGGATCAGAATACAGGAGGAATATTGGACTCAAATTGGCGTGGCACGCGCGCATTAGGTTTAGCCGGTCTGCCTTTGGTGCAGCAAGCGTCTTTTCGTGTGGAAAAACCACTCCCGCCCCAAAAGGTTGTAATTTTCCAACACCTACCAACGCCCGCCGCGTAAAAGCGTGTCCATCAGGTGTGGTGAACGATTGATCGTAGACGTAGTAGTTCGGCGACGCATCTTGTATTAGAACGCGCTCCGAAACCCAATTTCTCAAAGTTGCCGCCGAACGGGTGTATTGATTGTCCGCGTCCGTATTTTTCTCATATGGCTGGCTCAAAATTAGTCGTACGACATTGTTCGCATGCTGATTTTCCAAAGTAACCCGCTGTTTATCTTTAATGACATCATAAGGCGGGGCAACCATTTGTCTGATACAGCTAATTTTTTGGGGGTTGTAACGCAACCCGCGAAAAGGTAAAATTTCCACGTTTAATCCCACAACCTCGTGCTGAAATACCGTTCTCCGAGATCGTTGAAAATGGTGACAATTGTGCCGTTTCGAATCTGTTTAGCGACTTCGTAAGCGCCCTGCAGATATCCTCCCGAAGATTGCCCGACGAACCAGCCGCGTTTGGCGAGCCGGCTGCACATTTCATACGCTTGATCGATTGTGACAGGTATCCTGCAATCGATAATGTCTTCATCAAGAATCTCTGGTACAATGTTGCCAGGCTTTCCCAGCGGTTTTAGGCCTTCGATTCCAGGAAACTCGTCGGGCGCGATGCAACAAATTTGGATTTCTGGGTCGTATTGCTTAAATCGCCTTCCAATGCCCGTTATAGTCCCACCTGTACCCACTCCGGCAACAAAATGAGTCACTTTTCCGCCGGTCTGCTCCCAAATTTCAATCGCTGTTGTGTCATAATGCCCACGCCAGTTGTTTTCGTTGCCGTACTGATCCGCCATATAATATTTCTCAGGATTCGCCTCATGGCGGCGAATCGCTTCGTGCAACGCTTCGTCATATCCGTGAATTGCATCGGTGTAAATGATTTTCGCTCCATGCGCTTGAATTCGCTTTTTCCGCTCCTCACTGGCATTGCTGGGCATTACAAGTTCAACCCGATAACCTAATATGCCGCCAATCATGGCATAGGCGATCCCTGCGTTTCCCGATGTGGAATCTAGGATAGTTTTTCCCGGTGTTAATTTTCCCGCTATAACTGCTTCAGTCAACATTCTGAGTACGGGGCGATCCTTAATTGAGCAACCTGGATTATACATCTCGGCTTTCGCATAAATATTGACGCCAGGAAACTCATCGGCAAAAAGATCGATTTTTACAAGGGGGGTATTTCCAATTTGTTGGAGGAGTGGATAGCTCGAAAGATTAAAAGAACTAGCGGACCGTCTACTCATTTAAAATTATGCATTCCTTCTTTAGCTGCTCTCCCGGCTGTTTATCGTTAAGGCGAACAGATCAAAAAAATCGGTCAGGCGTCTCAAACAGTAATCAATGAAGTCGCGGAAAGTAAGCATCGGCAGGAAATAAATCTGAACTCTCCGTGGAATCATCACTCAAGAGGATTATCAAGCGTTCCTATCAAACTTGCTAGGTAATCGCGATCTCTTTGCAAGGCTTCTAACTTATCATCCCCATGAACAAACTCAACTTCGAGATAGCCATCATATTCGTGAGAGTTTAAGATTTCAATAACTCTAGCGTAATCCACAACGCCCTCTGCGATCGGACAACCGTTTCCACTTGCATCAGCGTTTTGGGCATGCACATTGACTATATGAGGCGCGAGTTTTTCCGCGGCGTCGTACGGGTTATCTTCATCTGATCCGAAGAAGGGCTGGTAGTAGGTTTTTAGGGCGGGCAATTCTACATTTTCAACAAGTTCAAGGGTGGTAGCGATACTGTCCGTTAAATTGTTGTTATGCATTTCCAGACCTAGTGTGAGTTGGCGAAATTGCGCCCACTGGGTGAGACTCGTCAATCGGAAATTAATCATGCGTTTGTCTTCAGGGTTGATGGTTTTGGAAGGGCCGCCTCCCGACCAAATTCGTACAAGATTGGTGCGCAGCCCCTGCGCGATTTTAAAGGCTTCTTCCAAATGCTGCTGATACCAAGGCATGAGCGGGTTTACGTAAGAGCCAAGAGCTGAGACTGCTAATCCTTTTCCCAATACCATCTCTCTTACCTTTTGCACGTGTTCCGCATCGTAAGTTGGCGGCATGTGCGGCTCTTTTCCCCAAATTTCGATGCCATCAAAACCGTAATCCGCCGCAATATTTACAACCTCCTCAAGAGGTTTCTCACGAAAAGCAATTGTGCACAGACCTAACTTCATCTCAAACTCGCCTTCCCTATGTTGGTTGTATGTTGGCGCATATCAGTATCCAAAAGCATACCACAAACAGAATTATCTTTCAACCGAATCTTAGCAAAATTAGCTTCACGGTTTTTCAGATTCCAATAAGTAAACTCGGCATTATTTGAATTTTAAGCAATTTTCAACGTCTCGGCAATTTTTCTAGTACGGAGTAAGGTTTGTACGGATTTTCAAACGCCCGCAGGATAGAAAGTCGCCGTTTGTGTGTTTACAAACTTGGAAGCATTACGTAAAGTAATCCCTTGATTCCCGTAGACTGTCCTAAGTTGACCGCAAGCAGCAGTGATATCTTTGCCTTTGCTGAAACGAATTGGCGCGATGTAGCACTTTTTCGAAACAATACGGCGAAACTGTTCAATCCGATTAGCCTCTGGGCGGCGAAACTCGGAATCTTCGATTTCGTTGAAGGGGATTATATTCAGCTTACACGGTAAGCGGCTCATAAGTTTACAGATGCGATGGGCGTCCTCAACCCCATCATTCACGTCTCGAATAAGGACATATTCCAACGTGACGGGGTTTCCAGAAGCCAATGTCCACTCCCGCGCGGCGTCGAGCACATCTGCGATTGGGTATCGCGTATTGATCGGCATGAGTCGCATGCGGACTTTATCCGTTGTTGCGTTCAGTGAGAGTGCTAACTGGCATTTCAACCCTTCTCTGGCAAATTGTCGCATGCGAGGGGCTAGCCCGACGGTTGATACCGTGATTCTCCTCTCCGGTAAACCCAAGCCTTCGACACAAGTCATCAGGCGCACTGCATTCACGGTTTGATCGTAGTTTGCAAGCGGTTCTCCCATACCCATGAACACAACATGGGTTACGTCTTTGTCGCCATCCAACTCGCGCTGAATGGCGATCACTTGATCCACGATTTCAGCGGATGATAGATTGCGAAAAAAACCCATTTTCCCCGTTGCACAAAAGTCACATGCCATTGCACAACCTACCTGCGATGAAACGCAGACAGTCATGCGATTTCCATCAGGCATCAGCACACTTTCGATACGGCTCCCATCTGCAAGTTCAAACAAATATTTGACAGCCGAATCCAAATCGGACTCGGCGCGAGCACAAACCCTGATATCGCTGACGCAAGCCGCATCAGACAATTTCCGTCTAAATGATTTGGGCAGATTTGTCATCATTTGGAAATTTGTTTCGCGTTGATGGTACAGCCATGACATCAGTTGTTTTGCGCGAAATTTTGGCTCTCCCCACCCTTCAACCAATTCCTCCAACTCTAAAAGTGACAAACCCTTCAAGTTAACCTTGTCCATGTGTAATTCTGTATGTGTCATGCGGTCCTCAGCCATCAAGTTTACGCGTCAAAAGTTGATTTACCAGTTGCGGATTTGCCTTGCCTTTGGTCGCTTTCATTACTTGACCGACGAGGAAGCCAAGCGCTTTCTTTGTACCGTTTCGGTAATCTTGGACGGGCCCCGAATGCGCCTCAACTACTTGATTGACAATCGCGTCAATCTCGGATTCGTCAGTAATTTGCGAAAGCCCTTGTTGCTTGACGATTTCTTCTGGTGATTTGCCGGTTTTAAAGACATCGATAATCACCTGCTTGGCAATTTTTCCGCTGATAGTTTTATCATTTATCAGCATTATTAATTTACTAAGCTGGACAGGCGTAATGCTGGAATCCTGTATCTCAATTCTTTCACTGTTTAGCAACCCCGATAGATCGCCGATAATCCAGTTGCTGCTCGCTTTCGGATCGCCGCATAGGCGCGCAGTCTCATCAAAAAAGTCCGCCATGTGCCGAGTTTCGGTGAGAATGATAGCGTCGGAAGCGGAAATGCCGTATTCTTCCACAAAGCGTTTGCGTCGATCGAATGGCGACTCCGGTAACAATGATTTGATTTGTTCAATCTCTTCAACGTTTGCCTCAAACGGAACAAGATCTGGCTCGGGGAAATAGCGGTAATCGTGAGCTTCCTCCTTGCTCCGCATAGGTGACGTCTTGCCAGTATTCAAATCAAACAATAGTGTGTTTTGCTCGACCTGTCCCCCTTCATCAAGGATCGTGGCTTGCCGTTTTTGTTCGAATTTTAATGCGGTCGTTACATGCTGGAATGAATTCTTATTTTTCAATTCTGTCCGAGTTCCCAATTCTTCGCTGTCAACTAAACGCAATGAAAGGTTCGCATCGCAGCGGAAGTGTCCTTCTTCCATATTGCAATCGCTAACATCAATGTATTCTAGGATTTCCTTCACGCTGCGCCAATAGGCGACTGCCTCCTCCGGTGAATTCATATCCGGTTCACTCACAATTTCCAACAACGGAACGCCCGCACGATTAAAATCGACATAGCTTTGGCTGTGAGTCCCCGTCACGTCCGCGTGAACGAGTTTTGCAGCTTCTTCCTCTAAGTGTATTTGATGAATATGTACGCGATGAATTTTCCCCGAAAATTCAAAATCCACATAGCCATTTTTAGCAAGCGGATAGTGCTTCTGTGAAATTTGGTATCCTTTTGGCAAATCCGGATAAAAATAGTTCTTGCGATCAAACTTACAAAAAGTTGCAATCTCGCAATTCATCGCTAACGCAGCGCGAATTGCAAATGAGATGGCCCTCTCATTTAATACCGGCAGTACCCCGGGCATACCTAAACAGATTGGGCAGGTTTGCGCGTTTGGGGCGGTTCCAAACATCACTTCACAGTTGCAGAACAGCTTGCTTTTTGTGGACAATTCGGCATGGATCTCCAGACCGATTACGGATTCATATCTGTTCCCCATGTTTTACTCCAAATCGTGCGAGATGTACCCGCCTAATATAGGTAACTTACTAACCCTTCCTAACTCGTCCTCGGTTTGGTAAATAAAAGAATGTGGAAGGTCATAACCTGGTTTCAGGTTTTGAGTTCAAGTTGCGGTTTTCTGGTTGAAGTAGACTGGATCGGGTTTAACCCACGTTTCTCCGCCGTCTTCCCAAACCTCGCGTTTCCAAATGGGTACTATTTGTTTGAGGCGGTCCATCGCGTATTTGCACGCTTCAAATCCGTCTTTGCGGTGCGGTGCGGCAACGGCTACCGCAACGCTAATTTCACCAATTTTAAGGCGTCCGATACGGTGAATCATAGCCACTCGATCCAATCCCCATTTTTCGAAAATCTCACGAGCGATTTCAGCCATCTTCATTTCAGCCATTTTCGGATAGGCTTCGTATTCAAGGTAGGAGACTTTGCGTCCGCCAGTATTGTCGCGCACAAAACCCAAAAATGGCACAATTGCGCCAGCATTTTCTGCTTTGACCGCATGGATTACGTCAACGGGAGCAATAGGCTGGTTGGTAATTTTAAACATGTATCCCTCCCGTAACAGGTGGAATCAAAGCAACTTCGTCACCGTCCGAAAGTTCGGTCTGTTCCGTAGCATACTCCCAATTTACAGACATCTGCATCACCTCATAATATTCTGGTATTTCGGGCCACTCCGCTTCCAGCCGCTTTAGGACATCCATTAATACGGCTCCGTCTGGGAGTTCCATCTCCTCCTCGTCTCGATTGAACATTTCTCGGCACACCGCAAAGTATTTGACTTTAACTTTCATTATTTTCCTCATCCATCGAGCGAATTGCAATCAATATCCGAAATTCAACTCACGCATTCAGCATTTCTTTCGGTAGATTCGCCAAATGACCAAAACATTATACCTCAAGCCGCATTCTGAATACAAAGCAAAAACCGACCTTAACTCAAATTGCCGTTGACATGGATTGAACGCTTTGATAGAATTTATTTCACATCTGTTTCATTTCGTATTACCATGACCGACCAATGAAAGAAACCATTGTACCTGTTCCTGCAATGGGACAGTCCCACGATAAATTAGAGATGTTTTGAGAGATGCCCCCAATAATCCTTTCATGTCAGAGCAAACGTCTGGAATCCGCTCAATTATGAGAGAACCTCGGTCCGCCCTCCTCACTGAATCAAATATGGCGTTGTTCCTAGACTACTACGAACTCACTATGGGCAAAGCCAATTTTGAAAGCGAGAACAATTCAATTTGCAGCGAAAACTACTTCGTTCGTGCTATCCCGCAGGGTGAGTACCTGATTGCATCAGGCCTGGAACAGGTTATCCACTACATTCTCAATCTCCGGTTTACCGATTCCGATTTAAAGTGGTTAAAGGCAAGTAAAGACACGACGGAGATGAGCGGCGAATTTCTCGATTATCTCCGTCACTTCAAATTCGATGGTGATGTCTACGCAGTGCGTGAAGGAACACCAGTCTTTGCAAACCAGCCGCTAATCAATATTACCGGAAAATCCATTGACGTGCAAATCTTCGAAACTTACCTCCTCAATGTAATGAACTTCCAGACGCTGATTGCAACCAAAACAGCGCGAATTGTTCATGCCGCACGCGGTCGAATTTGCTTCGATTTTGGCGCGCGCCGGGCGCACGGGAGAGACGCTGGCATTCTGGCGGCTCGATCGGCATTTATCGGCGGGGCATCTGCAACCTCCCTCGTGCTCGCAGGACAGAAATTTAACATCCCTTTCGTTGGAACAATGGCACATAAATTCATTCAGGATTTTCCTTCGGAGCTAGAAGCCTTTCGCACCTACGCCCAATCGTTCCCATATAACACCACACTGCTAATCGATACCTATGACACTGTTCAGGGGGCAAGGCATGCTTGTATCGTTGGGGCAGAAATGAAGGCGAAAGGACAAAAATTGATGGCGGTTCGGCTAGACAGCGGTGATACACTGAAACTCAGCAAGTCGGTGAGAAAGATTTTCGATGACGCCGGACTAAAAGATGTGCGAATTTTTGCAAGCAATGACCTTGATGAATTTCAGATTGACAATCTAGTCCGTAATGACGCGCCAATTGATGGATTTGGCGTCGGTACGCGGCTGGCTACTGGTGCAAATTTTAATCCGCTGACAAATGAAGGCGGTCCGTCAGCATTGCCTGGTGTTTACAAGCACGTTGAACGAATGGTGGATAATAAGGTCATTCCAACCATGAAATTCAGTGATGATTCGGGTAAATCCACACTTCCCGGTAGAAAACAGATTCACCGGATTTGCGATTCCCGCGGAAATTATGTGAAGGATGTGGTTAGTCTCTGGGATGAAAACATACAAAAGGTCAAATCTCAATCCGAACAATACACGATGCAGCCGTTACTAACGCCAATTGTGCGCGGGGGCGAACTGGTTTACTCATTTCCGGATTTGATAGAGGTGCAAAATCGCGCAAAGGCCGAACTATTGAAACTACCGGAACCTTACAGAAGGTTGACTGGAGCCGAGAAGTATCCTGTGGTTTTGAGTGCGGGATTGAAAAACTTACACAAGGATTTATCCGAATCCAAAATCCGATGAATGGCAACAGAAAGAATCATTAAGGTTTCGGATTGAAACAGTGCTATCGTTATAAAATTTTGTTTTGTTGACACGAAACACGGAGGCTAACATGAAACTCGGGGTTGTCGGCATGGTGTCCGGAGATTTCAGGGCATTTACATCGGAACAGATGGCGTCAGTAAGGGCGTTGCAATTCACGGGGATTGGATTTCATGTTGAGATAGATGGGTTCTTGGACATTACAGACGAAGTGTGCACACAGTTCAACCGGTTTATGGCAGCGGAAAATCTGGATTTGGTTCAATTCGGCATTTTATACGAAGAATGCCTTTTTGACCCGGAAGATGGGGTTACGGAGAGGGTCGCGGCGAAGATTAATCGTGGATTGGAGATTGGGCGCCAGATTGATGCGCATGTCTGTCTCATCCGCGCCGGTAGTCTTAACCCTGAGGGTCCGTGGACGCCGCATCGGGACAATTACTTGCCAGGAAACATTGAACGCCTGATTGGGACGTTGAAACCGATTGCTCGAAAGGCCGAATTAGAAGGTGTGACCGTCGTGATGGAGACACACACAATCTCGATACTAGATACGCCGGAGACATGCAGGAAAGTCGTCGATGCGGTGGGAAGTAAGAATTTGGGGCTTGTTATGGACGCTGTCAACCAATTCCAAACGCATCGACAGGTCTACAATAGTGCGGATCGGTTAAACCATATCTTCGATGTGATGGGTAGAGTTGCACCTGTGGCGCACATCAAGGATATCAAAGTAGACCAAGAATTGGTTGTCCATTTTGATGAAACAGTTCCTGGAGAGGGCGAGTTGGATATTGGATTGATGCTTAGAAGATTTGATGCTTTTTACCCCGAGGGGTATGGACTGATCGAACACTTACCGATGTCGGAAATTCCGCTTGCAGCGCAAAATGTCCGCCGAATCGCTGCTGAGAACGGAGTCAGCATTCACGGGAGGTAATCGTGAAGTTAACGAACAGAGTTGCTGTGATTACCGGTGGGGCGACCGGTATTGGCGCGGCGACAGCCATCGGTTTTGCCCGTGCTGGCGCACGAGTGGTGGTTGGTGATATTAACCTCGAAGATGGCGAAAAGACGGTTGCATCTATCCAATCCGACGGCGGCGCCGCGAGATTCGTTCGTACAGACGTTACGGTAGAATCCGAAATCGCTAATTTGGTGAAGACTGCTGATCAAGCATTCGGGCGGCTGGATGTGTTGTTGACGTGCGCCGGTATACTGTGGAACCCCGACATTCGAGTTGATGCATTGGATGAAACTGCCTTTGAATCTGTAATCAACGTGAATCTCAAAGGCACATTTCTTGCGGTTAAACACGTTGTACCAGTTATGGAGCGCACTGGCGGCGGCGTTGTGTTATGTGTTGCCTCCGGCGCAGGCGTTACGGGTGGAAGTTCATCGGTGTCGTACGGCTCCAGCAAAGGTGGAGTGCACGGTCTGGTACTTACAATCACCCCACAATTGGCACTGCTGAATATTAGGGTGCACACTGTCTGCCCCGGCGGCATCAAGACCCCCCTGAAACTTAGCCAAATTGTTGCATCTGCTGAGCGGGCAGGCGAATCCCCGGAAACTGCCGTTGAGGGCGCCCTCCCGTCATTAGGGGAACCGTCCGGTGTTGCACGTGTACTCACCTTTTTAGCGTCTGATGATGCCTCGTATGTAAGAGGCACAATCTACACGCGATAAAAATTCTGTGCCGCATGAAGTTGTTGTAACCCCATTGCTTCCATTCACTGCGCTTCTACTTGCAATCTCGAATCGCCTGTACATCCAGCAGGTTATTCCGTTTTAAACCACTGCAGGATAATCCGTAAAAAATTAGGCGAGTAGTTCAAAAGTTGGATTTTATGCCGCTGGAGTGAAACCGGATTAGTGATTATTCGTATAAGAAGTTAAAGGGAAGAATATACCCGCTGTATTGAAATAAAATCTAAATAGGAGGAATATCTGATGTTCAACGGTATTGAACTCTTTTTGGGCGTTATTTGCTCACTGATGGGTATTGCCGTAGGGTATGTGTTTCTTGTTACCTTCTTTGCAGGTCTCCAGTTAATCTCCAAGCATCAGTCAGAGAGCATAGCGAATGAAGATTCTTCATACTTGTTAAACATAGTGGACAGGTTCGCAAAATACATCCGAAAGCAGAAATCATAGACGGCTTAATTCCTAATCATTACTATTAAGACTGATTAGAGGCTTGACACTTGCAATAGTCTTTTGATAATATGTGTTGAATAAGATCTCTGGTATCAGATGGTATGAAGAATAGATTTAGATTGGAGGCGTTGATTCTTCGTTCCCCTTTTTTGCTCGTGATGACGCATGCGTTATAAGCAACTTCATCGGTGGGATATCAGCCCAGAGGAGGCTCGCCGCATCCAGAATGAGTTGCGAAATCGGGTCGTTCGCGAAGATAGATTTGGCGACATCCGCTGGGTTGCCGGAGTAGATCTCGGTTTTAATCAAGATGTTGCCCGCGCGTCCGTTGTTGTGCTAAACTTTCCAGATCTTCAACCGGTTGATGTCATAATTGCCGAGAGCCAAGTTCAATTCCCTTACATCCCGGGACTGTTGTCCTATCGCGAAACCCCTCCGTTGTTAAAAGCCTTTGATCAGTTGAATACAGAACCGGATCTCATCATTGCGGACGGACAAGGAATAGCGCATCCGAGACGATTTGGGATAGCATCACATCTTGGAGTAATCTTGGACAAACCGACGATTGGATGTGCAAAATCACGGTTGACCGGAAAGTACGGTGCGCTGCAAAGCGAAGCGGGATCGGTAGCGTATCTGCATGACAAGGATGAAATCATTGGCGCAGCAGTTCGCACTAGGGCTAACGTCAAGGAGGTTTACGTTTCGATTGGACATCGAGTCTCCTTGGATTCCGCAATCAACTTGACTTTAGCGTGCTGCCGGAAATTCAGACTGCCGGAAACAACGCGATTCGCGCATAATGCGGCGTCTGGGAAAATTCGAATTCAGAAAAGAGACTCAACGCCCTAGCAAATGCGTTCGTTTAATTATTCTTAGGTGTGTTCAGCGTATTGGACAGGTAAATGAACATATTTTCACAGCGTTTGCATCGGTTGCCGCCGTACATGTTTGGCAAACTCAAACAATTGACCCATGAAAGGCGGCAGCAGGGGGTTGACATCATTGATTTAGGGATGGGCAACCCGAACCAGCCAACACCGCAGCACATCGTAGACAAACTTTGCGAGGCGGCGCAGGAACCGCGTCACCATCGCTATTCCTCTTCACGCGGAATATTTAATCTGCGGCGTGAAATCTCATGGCATTATGACCGGCGGTTTGGAGTCCAAATCGACCCGGATCAAGAGGCAATTGCGGTGATCGGTACCAAAGAGGGATTTGCCCATCTTGCCTTAGCATTGATAGATGAGGGCGACCTTGCACTAGTTCCCAATCCGACCTTTCCCATCCACATTTATAGCATTGTCCTAGCCGGTGGCAGCGTTGTTAGCCTTCCGCTGCGTGAAGAAAACCAGTTTGTGCCGAGTCTTGATGAGATTGCTAGAGACATCTGGCCGAGACCCAAGGCATTAATCCTGAGTTTTCCACATAATCCTACCGGAGCCGTCGTAGACCTCGCCTTTTTTGAGGAAATCGTTGATTTTGCCAAGAGGCAAGACATTATCGTAATACACGATCTTGCCTATGCCGACATCGTCTTTGACGGCTATGAAGCGCCGAGTTTTATGCAAGCCAAAGGCGCGAAGGACGTTGGCGTTGAATTTGTTTCCTTATCGAAATCTTACAATATGGCGGGGTGGCGTTGCGGATTCGCGGTCGGCAATCACGAGATTATTGGCGCATTGGCGAGGATAAAGGGGTATTATGATTACGGAATTTTCGCGCCTATTCAAGTCGCGGGAATCATGGCATTGCGAACGCCTATGGATTTTCTCACAGAAAATGCAGAAACATACCGCCGCCGGCGCGATGTTTTGGTAGAAGGATTAAACCGAATTGGTTGGAAAATGCAAAAACCGAAGGCTACCATGTTCGTATGGGCGCCGATTCCTGAACGGTTTCGCCATCTCAGTTCCATGGACTTTGCGATGAAACTCCTTGATGAGGCTGAAGTGTGTGTTTCTCCCGGAGCGGGATTCGGACAGAATGGTGAAGGGTATGTAAGGATTGCCCTGGTTGAAAATGAAGATCGCATCCGTCAAGCGGTTCGACAGATTCGCCGCAGTTTATTCAAATGACGCCATAACTGCAAGTCGGTGTGGGCGTAGGCTTGATAGAGGCATAGCCACAGTAGTAAATCGTTGCGATTTGTCAAGCAAGGCCGTGCGAAGCATTTGGACATGAGATTAAGTAACCATCGGGATATTAACCCACCTCAAAAAAGCCCTGAGATTGAAATCCGCTGCGAATCGCCAAGGTCATGGGCGTTGAAGGCGTAATCCGCAAATAATTTCGCTTCCCCCAAAGGAATTTGAAGTCCGGCTCCCGCGGCGAGTTTATCCCCTTCCGCACCAATGCGCAGCGCAATGACGTTGAACATCCAGTATTCCACACCGTAACGGAATATCAAATTGCCGCTAGAATCCTCATCGTCCTCAAGGTTCCGGCGGTTTGTTTCCAAATCTGCACCGAATGTCGCCGTGCCGATAAAAGGGAGCGCGATTTGGTATGAGGTGCCAAACCGCAGTCGCGGATCGCGCGTGAAACTTGGGCGAGTCAATGTGTCCCAACGAATCTGAGTGCCGGTGGCATCCACTAGCGTTACGCCATGCCGAAGACCACGGTAAGGACCAAACAAAAAACCGAGATCTATCCCGAAGCCGTTTCCCGTGTTTTCAAAAATCGACTGTCTAAGCAGCTTTAGATTCGCGCCAAGTGCCACGCGTTGACCGACTTGGCGAGCGTACGAAATTAACACGGCATTGTCTGTATTACTGAACGTGCCTGCGATGATTGGGAGATCAATGTATATTTCTCCGGCTTCTTTAATTTTATTGTTGTTCCTGTCGTCAAAATCTCCCAAGATCCCATTTCCGTTTTTGTCGACAAATGTGGTGAGTGGGATGTCGTCAACGCCAAGTCGAATCCAACTAATGCCAATTGTCCCGATGTTTTCAAGCTGCTGAACATAATTTACAAAGTTATACTGCACCAATCCCTTGTTGAGGAATCTCCCGCCTTCAATACCAAAGGATTCAGAATACATTGCAGAAAATGCGTGTTTTTCGATTTGGGCGAGCCCTGCGGGATTCCAGTAAGTTGCCGTCGCATCATCGGCGATTGAAACAAACATACTGCCCATCCCCAATGCACGTGCGCCAACGCCATGACTGAGAAACTCCGCCGCATGACTTCCCTCCTCCGCCGCATCCACGCTTATGAATGCTATCAGATTCCCGAATAATAGTGCGAACAACAAGTAAACTACGTACTTTTGATAACAAGGTAAGATGCGCATTAGAATTTTTTTTGCGCCTCCGTCTGGATAATCGGCAATTCAGGTGTGTTTCAATTCTCAATTATAGTTGCCATGGCTTAATTGAATCTTCATAAATTAAAATAAGCAGCGATGCCAATTTCGCTCATAGTCCCAAGCTCGCCGCATTCAACTGAGTTTCAGAACGGTATGCCCATACTCAAATGCGCCGGGTGAAGAGCCGTTGAACACTTTGGCTTCGAGTCCCCAAGCAATTTTGTAAGCGGCAAGAATCGGGACAAGCGAGTTAGAAACGTCACCGTATGAAAGTACCGCAACGGTTCCACCTCCCCCGCCCGCGGTAATTCTAGCGCCGTATAATCCGCCCGATAGGCCAATTTTTCGCACCGATTGCACAATCTGTTCAATTTGAGGGGATCCCAGTCCCACTCGCGACCGGTAACTCCAGTTCGAATCGTACATGAGTTTTCCGGCTTGCTTCAAGCACGCTTGAGTTTTTGTGGGAAATTCGTTTGATTTTTTCAGATGGTCGATAAATTTCTTTACCCGTGCGTGTTCATAAATCGGATGTTCAACGCGGCTTCGAATTCGATAATTCTTTTTAGCATCTACATGAGTGAAATTATCCACAGTTTCGCCGTACCGGTTCAGGAAATCTCTACCTTTCATCTCTACAGGCAGGATTTTCCAACCCTTCTCCCGAAATTTCTCCACGGTGAGTCTGCATAAATAGTTTTCTCGCAGCTCCTTCAGTTTCAACTCCTTTTGAAGAATTGTCAATCCCATAAACGCCGCCGTTCGTGCATCAATATACGCCAAACTTGACGTATTCCGCTTTGCCCCGCTGTGAATGCCAATTAATTTTACATTTGGAGGTAGCGGTACAGATTCGAGAACTTGATCGGGCTGGCATAGTATCGAAAGAACCTTGTCCCTTCGTCCTGATGCAGCCGAGATTCCAACCGCGATGCTGCGCGGCGTTCCAACAATCTGGTTTTCTACAATCTGTCCAAGACGCGCAATTTCGTGGGCGTTGAGATTTAGTCCATACAAATGACTAATTGCGCACAGCATAGCAACTTTAATGGCAGCAGACGCCCCCATCCCAGCGCCGACTGGAATGTTACTTCGGACAACCAGGGTAGCACCGTGAGGAAAAGCGTCGACTTTCTTCTCTTTAAGAAGCACAAAAAAGCTGCTGAGAACATATCCTGCCCACGGTGCATTGGGATTGCGCGCAAAGAGTTGATTTGCCTCAATATAGGATTTGAGCGTTCCATTTGTGTAAAAGTCGTCAAGAGAGATCTGAAAGCTACGATAATGATTGGATCTTTCAGTGACATACGTCAGTGACTTCAGTAACCTATCTTTTCTCGCCTGACAACCCGCTACCACAGCAGGTTCAATCGTCGCCTGAAAAACGTTAGCGCCGCAATAGTCAGCGATGCCCCCCATCACATCGAGTCGTCCCGGTGCTCTAGCGATATAAATTGTCCCCGACTTTTCAAAACCAAATTCACCATAAATCTGGTGGTCCTCGTGGCGAAGCATTGATTCAAATTCAAGCACATCATTAGGTTTGTTTCTTGGACCGAAAGTTTGCTCGATTTCGATGGGCTTCCTAATCTCCTTCGGATCCGGGTAGACATCCATAAGATACCAGCAACATTTCAACCACTGTAGTATCGGGAATTGCGATTGGATTAAAATCGAAAAATCGATCTTTGAAAAGTTCCATTGCAGCGTTCAAAATCCGGTGTGATTCACGCTATGGATTTACTACTTTGACAGTTTCACCATCTTTTAGAGAATGCTGGCCAGCAACAACAACTTGTTCTTCATCGGAGATACCCGTAGCGATTTCAATAATGGGACCTTGGGATAAGCCAAATTCAACCTGCCTTCGTTCACTGAATCCGTCATCAACAACAAAGACGCTCCGGACGTTTCTCGCACTATCCTCAATAACCGCGGACCTGGGGATAAGTATTGCGTTATCATGTACTGCAACGGTAATAGTCACCTTTGCAAACATACCCGGTTTAAGCTTCATCGACGAGTTATCAATTGTAAACTCCACCCGCGCTGATCGGCTGCTCGGTTCAAGTGTTGGGCTGATGAATGTGACTTTCCCAACCACCGGATCGGAAAGGGCGTCGACCTGAACCCTTCCTTGGCCGTTAGGGTCAAGCTTGTTCAAGTCAGATTCAATTACGCTGATTACCGCTTTCACGGTATCCATATCAACAATATCAAAGATTGGCGCGCTCGGTGTAGCCATGCCGCCGAGATCGAGGTAGCGATTCGACACTGTACCGGAAATTGGCGCTGAAATTGTCGCATCATCAAGCCGCACATTGGCAAGGTCAAGGGTAGCTTTTGCCCGTATCATTGCGGTTTCTACAGCGATAATCTCAGCTTCCCAACTTTTTGCGGTTTCTAGTGCTTTTGCGCTCGCAAGTGCGGCTCTTGCCGCTTCAACTTGCGATTCCGCTAGCGCTTTATCCTTCTCCCATGTTTTCGTTTCGGCTTGGGCGCGTGCAACCTTGAGCAACGCTTCCGCGCCCTCGACTTGGGCTTCCATCGAACGGATGTCCTCTTCTCGCGCACCATTTTCGATGAGCCGCATCTGTTCTACGGCGACATCATACTGCGCATTTGCAACATCTAGCTGTGTTTGTGAACTCTCAAAGGACTGTGCACTGATTGCGCCGGTTTCAAAGAGTCTTTTCATGCGATTGAAATTACTTTTGGCATTTGCCAGGTTAGCGTCCGCTTGGTTGACAGATGCTTGCGCCTGATTTCGATCTTCATCACGCGCCCCGCGTTTAATCTTTTCAAGGTTGGCTTGAAGTGAATGTAAACTGGCTTCCGCTTGTTCGGTTTGCGACATGGTGCGCATTTGAGCCAGATCCAAAACCTGCTGAAGTGAAGTTTCCGCGCCAGCGAGCTGAGCACGTGCTTGAGCAACCTGCGAATCAACCCTTACTTTGGCAAGCTTTTTCGCTTGATCATGCGCGGTTTCGGCCGCCTGGTAAGCCGCCTCCGCTTGGCGCAATTGGAGCTTGAGTGTTTCATGTTCAATGATTGCTAAGGTATCTCCTTTTCGCACTCGGATGCCTTCGTCAACACGCATCACAATAACTTTACCGGCGATTTCGGGAAAAACCGTTACGTTCGAGTTAGCTTCTATAGTTCCGGACAACTTCAACTCTTGTCGTATTTCGCCACGCCTAGCCTTTATGACCTCAACCGGTTTGGCGGGCGAAGCGGCTACTTCGGTCGGTTTTGTGCGCTGATTGATAACGAATCTTAGTGTAATTGCCACAAAGAACACCAAAATAACGGTCGCGATAATCATTACTCTTCTCAACTTGATATCTCCGTCAATGTAATAATTTAAATTTCACACAGTGCAACGTTTAATGTCAATTCTTATATTGATCTGTCATCAGAAAACACTACGCCGACGCTTATAATCTTAGCGGCAACAATGGAAAATGGACTTGTTATCGGGCAATCGTGCCACACGCGGAATTTACCGTTTTAATACAAACACAAATGTGGAATTCACAATGACATTACGATTGTGAGTTGCAACTAACAACTAGCCATCCAACTTTTGCCCGGTAGCCTTTTCCAATTTTTTTAACCCAACCACATAATCATACAATGATTGGAGGCGATTGACCTCGGCCTGTGTCAGGGCAAGCTGAGCGTCGGTGAATTCAACGCTCGTGATTATGCCGTTTTCGTAGCGTAAGTTAGCAATTCGCAAACTTTCCCGCGCCTGCTCAACTGTATTCTTCTGGACCTCGATTAATGCTTTCGCTTCAACCAAGTTCAGGTAGGCGGACCTAACCTCAAACTCAATGCCGTCAATCATTTGGTGCTTGCCAAGCTGCGCCTGCCTCAATGCTGTCTCGGATTCCTGAACCGCGGCTTTGGTCGCAAAGCCATCGAAGATAGGCAAGTTTAGCGAGAAACCGAGATTCCAAATGCGGTTCATCTCCCTCAATCTCTCATTATCATCCACCTGATAGTTCGCAAAAAAGGAGATATCGGGTCGGCTGCCTGTTTTTGCAACAGCGACACGTTTCTGATTTGCCTGTTCATTGAAACCAAATTGATGAATCTCAGGTCGGTGTGTTTTCGCCGTTAGTATTAATGTTTCAAGGTCGAGTTCTACGTTTGGTGCATCGAAATCGCCTTTTACGTTTACAATTTCAGTGAGATTAATGTTCAGGATGTTTTTATATGCATTCTTCGCGGTTCTTGCGGTATTTTGTGTGCGTATTAACTGAGACTTTGCGTTAGCCAGCTGCACCTCTGCGCGCAGGACGTCAAATTTTGTTGCAGCCCCTGAATCGAACAGATTTCGCGCAATTTGAAGCTGTTTCTCCACTAAATCGACAGTCTGTTGAGATACCTTTACAAATTCTACGGCAAGTAGAACGCCGTAAAAGGCTTCAGAAACGTCTAATGCAAGTTGATTGTGTGCAGCTTCTAGCTCTTTTCTCACGCCGAACAAATTCAACTTTGCACTCTGGTAGTTGTAATAGTATCGCCCCCAGGCGAAAATCGGTTGTCTTAAGGCAGCTTCGCCGCGAACATTTTGGTGGGCTCCAAACTCCAACTCAAAAACATCTGATGCATCATCGTTTTCTTCAACACCTTGGGATGGCAGGAAATTCCCTGCACCCGGAAGACCAAAACCACCTGTCTGAATCACAGATTTAGCAAGATTTGGGGTATAAGTGTAACTACTAGTAATTGCAACGTTTGGCAACAAACCTGCGCGAGCGGCGCGCACCGACGCCTCGGCGGATTTCACACGCTCCTGAACGGATTGACTTGAAAGATTTGACTGTTTTGCGAGTTCAATACTTTCTTCTAAGGTCAAAGTTTTTGCCGCATGGACTTGCGAGATGGAGCTGTACATAATCAGCAGAACAATTCCTAAGTTAAGACTCAGTGGGCGTTTTGAAAAATACATCCAAATCCTCCGATAAATATGTATCGCATCACGGTAAGTGGCTTCAATTGGATTAGAATTGAGTAACAGGACTATGCCCACGGCTCGCTCTGAAGATTTAATCTCTTTGTTAGATTACGGGTTAAAATTGCTGGGTGCACGGTTGAATATGCTCACATTCCTTTCGTGAATCAAACAATACGGAATTCGCTCGCAAGCTGCCGCTAGATAGCGTACAATTGATGCGTTTGGTTTCCCAAAACGGTGCCGTCGTGGTAAATCTTGGGGTCGGTTTGAGTTCAGAGGATGCTGTCATGCTGGAGATTATTACAAACGGCTGTAAGGCGGTGCTCATCGGTCGGACAGAACATAATCCGCCGCCGGTAGGCGCTTTTTCAGATATCAGGTAATTTAACGAACTGCGTTACGCGCACTGCACAATCAGTCCATTCGTAGGAATGCACGCCGTCGCGGGTGAGCGAAATCTGGCTTTTCGATAGTGCAATTTCTTAAGCAGGACAACTGCTCATTTATCATCCTTCCAATTTCGTTTGCATTGTAGGCGCGGCGGGCGAATGTTGGCTCATTAAGGCGTTCCGACGGTAGTGATTCAGGTAAATTCGCAATTAATATTTCAGGATTGTTCCCCATTCGCCAACAGCCCAGACCAATCCGTTCTTAGATTCAGTAATATCAGTGAGATTCGTCTTTGTATTGCTCTCTTGGGCAAGCCAAGTTACGCCGCCGTCAACTGTGTGCAAGATTGTCCCTTTGTCTCCGACAGCCCATCCCTCCATTTCGTTAATGAAACAGATCCCGTTCAAGTTTTCGCTTGTTGGCGTAATCTGTTGAGACCAGGTAATACCGCCATCTTTCGTGCCGTATACGGCGCCTTGTGACCCAGCGATCCACGCGGTGTTTGAATTAAGTGCGAAAACCGACTTTAATTCATCCGGCCCTGCCCTTTGAACAGTCCACGTCTGGCCGCCGTCAACGGTCTTGATTATGGTCCCCGCCGCCCCGACCGCCCAGCCGGAATTTGCGTCAACGAAATAGACGCCAAACAGGTTATTGAAGCCGACCGACATGTCCCCGGAGTCCTGACCGATCCATGTGTCGCCGCCATCGTCAGTACGCATAATCTTGCCTATTTCCCCAACTCCCCAGCCGTGCGATGAGGTTGAAAAGTGCAAATCATAAAAACCGAGGGCGCCTTTCCATGACATCGAATCCTCGAACTGAATTCGCTGCACCGTGCCGTGGCCTTCATCACGCGGATCACTGAAGCCCTCCCAAGTCTCACCGCCGTTGACGGTTTCGATTAGCGTGGCGTTACTGCCAACAATATAGCCCTTGTTCGCATTCACGAAGCCGATGCCAAATAGCTCAAAGACGTTGTTGCTCGTTTGTTCTTTCCAAAGCGTTCCACCATCTTGAGTGTGCAATACCGCTCCTCCTAAACCAACAGCCCATCCTAATTTATCATCGAAGAAATGGACTGTGGTGAGGTGGTTATTGCTGGCAACGACTTCCCAAGATGCGCCGCCGTCTCGGCTATGGATGATAGTGCCGAATGCGCCGACAGCCCATGCGTCTTGAGGGGTAACGAGTTGGATCGCGTTGATTCGGCTAGGCACAGGCCTTGGTTCAAGCGGCGTCCACTCCTTGCCGCCATCCGTAGTCCTCAAAATTACGCCAAACTCCGCTGAAGCCAGTCCGTGGTGGGCGTCAATAAAATGGATTCCCCAAATTGGTTCGGGCATTCCGTTCGAGTGCGGCACGCGGCTTTCCTGTGCCGTCCAAGTGGTTCCACCGTTGTTCGTGTGTACAAGTGCGCCATTCCCGCCGGCAGCCCAGCCTTCTTCATCGCCGCGCATAAATATGGCATCAAGCGGTGAAGCTGTCCGGCTATTCTGGGGTTTCCAGGTCTGCCCGGCATCCATGGTATGAATGAGAGTACCGCCATCGCCCGCTGCCCATCCCATTTGAGCGTTCGTAAAGTGGATGCCCTTTATAGCGTTATTTGTGCCAGAATTTTGTCGCGACCAAGTGGTGCCGCCATCCTCGGTATGAATGACAAGTCCTCCATCACCGCCCGCCCAACCGAATTTATCATCAACAAAAGAGACGGCTGACAACGCGGCGCGCGTGCCGCTGTTAAGCTTCATCCATGTCGCACCGCCGTCGGTTGTTTTCAGTACGGTGCCGGCGTCACCAACGATCCAACCCGTTTGGGGATTGATAAACCGCACTTTGTAGAAATCCACCTTGAAGGGAAGCCGCTGGCTCGGTTGTTTTTCCCACGACGTTCCACCATTAGTCGTATGGAGGATTGTCGAATTTGAACCAACAATCCAACCGTGTTGAGAATCAACAAAGTAGATGTCCGTGAACGTAGCTCGCCACTCCGCCGTGCGGACAGATGTCCAACCTTTCTCCTGTGCCGGGTTATTTGCGGCACATATCAATAGTAACGCTATCATTGATGAAACTACTTGAACACATCGCTTTTTGGTTATCATGTTTGTCTCCTTTAAGAAGGCAGTAATCATTTTCAAAGTCTTGTCAGTTTTTCCGTTTGCCCCTAAATTCCCATTCGCAGGGCTACTGCCGCAAGCAATATTAAAAGCGAGAACACGCCGATGAGGCTTGACACCACTGTCATCCAATGACGCATCTTTTCAATGTGTTGGGGCAATTCTTCTGTACCCGCTTCGAGAGCATCAACGGCTTGCGAAATCCTCGGACCGATAACAAACGAGTGAATCGCCGTTAAAACGATCAAGATAACGAAGAATAGGAGCTTGATGAGGAGCGTGCGCAGGAACACATCCGCCAATCCCGCCAAATTCGAGAAACTGAGAAAGATATTAACTAACCCGGAAAACAACAGTACCAGCACACATCCCCACACAATGGGTTCAAACCGCCTGCCAATCTGCGACAATATCTGGATGCGTTCTACAGGCGTCACTGACCGCTTGAAGTACGGTACTACAACCATCGCCATCATGAGATTACCGCCGATCCAAATTACGGCGGCAATAATGTGTAACCAGCGAACCAGCAAACCAAATAATTCCATTGAGCCTCCCGGGTTTAGTGCGTTGATTTAGAGAATTTGCTGCCAAGTAAGCACGAGCTGTACGAAAAAAACCGGTATGAGTACCAACGAATAGAATCTGAGAATTACGGTCTCAAAGGTTTTAATGAGAGAATTGGATGTTGGTACCCGCCGCGCCTTTTTGCGTATGGCTTTCTCTTGACTATCTTTATCGTAGGGACGTATAATCTGTTCAATTGCGCCGTTCCTCATTTTACCAGATTCTTAAAGTTGATTCAAGTGAAAGTTCCATACAGGATTTCTATTTCGGAAAAATTCTCGGTTGGCGGCACCACCATTCAGGTTGAGCGGTGAGAGATAAAATCCTTATTACACAAACAGGGGGTTGGGTTGGCGATATGGTGCTGCTAACTCCGGCTCTGAGAGCGTTAAAACGCGCTTATCCACAATCCCGCATGGATTTGTTGCTGCGCCCGCTCGTTGCAGAGTTGATGGCGGCGCACCCTTACGTTGATGAAGTAATAGTTGATTCCAAAGAACAACACCGGAGTCGTTTGAAATCGCTCCAGCAGGTGACACGTGCTGTTCAGCAGGCTGAATTCGACCTTGCGGTTGTGTTACACCCCACCTCCTTTCGAAACGCATTAATCCCTTTTCTAGCGCGTGTTCCGGTACGGATTGGTGCGAACATAAACGGTCGTGGAATTTTGCTGACAAAGACCCGTCCGAATCGGCGAGATTGCCATGAAGTTCACCGTTATCTACAAGTTTTAGAGTTGCTCGGCATTGATACGAAAGACACGAGTCTGGAGTTCTGGCATACAGATGTGGATCGGCAAGCCGTTCGCCAAATGCTCACTGAAAACGGTATCGCACCCAACGAACGTCATATCGGCGTAAACCTAGGCACTACTTGGCAGACTAAGCAGTGGGAGGTCGAGAAATTTGCCGCCGCGTTAACGCAGGTGCAGCGTATCATCAATGTACCAATTGTATTAACTGGTCATACGTCCGATACCGCGCTTGGCGAAGCGCTGCAGCGTACGGTTGAGGCGAATATTATCAATCTAATTGGGGCAACTACTCTCACGCAACTCGGAGCGCTTATCGAAAATTGTAGTCTTTATTTGACCTGCGACAGCGGTCCAATGCACATCGCCGCCGCTGTTGGCACACCGACGATTGCCTTGTTCGGCCCAACATGCCCGGCGCGTCATCGTCCTTACGCGGAGGGGCATTGCGTCATTGAGAAACGAGTGCCATGCCGGCCGTGCTACAAACCCACATGTAAACTTAAGAAATCTCCGAACCTTTGTATGACAGAAATTAAACCCGAGGAAGTCGTTGAGACCATCATTCAGGCATTTTGATTCGGCGTTCTTTTGTAAAAAACTTTCCCGGTTTACAACTTTACAAATATAGGATTTACGCATTTGCACGGCGAGATGTTGTGTTTCGATGTTTCATCTCGCATTGAGGCAAATCATCACTGCACAAGAGTGGTGTAGCGTCTGACCGCGCCCTCTGATAACCGCTGCGTCGGGCAACTAAATTTCGAAGTTCATGAGTCCTAAAATTTGTTGAGTTGAATCGCAATCCGACTTGAGCCAGCGTCTTAAATCAGCAAATTGAAGATAAAGGGGAAATGATGAGGACATACCAAGTTGGAGTGATTGGATGCGGTATAATCGGCGGCCATCATGCGTCAGGACTTGTTGGTCTGCCTAACGCAACGTTAGCGGCTGCGTGCGATGTGATACCGAGCACGTTAAACGCCTTCAAGGAGCGTTGGAACGATTCATGGCCGAATATTTCCATGTACACAGATCATCGCGAAATGTTGAAGAACGAGGATTTGGACATTGTAACGGTGGCGACCTCCGATCATTTGCACGCGGATTTAGTGGTGAACGCCGCCAATGCGGGTGTAAAAGGCATTTTTTGCGAGAAGCCGTTGGCGACAAATCTAGCTGATGCCGACCGTATGATTGAAGCAGTCGAGCGGAATAATACAATTCTGTCGATTGACCATACACGCAGATGGATGCCGTTATGGCGGTATACCAAAGAAGAAGTGGTGGGGAAGAATATGATAGGGCGCGTGCAGTGTATCCTCGGTTTTTTAACTGGCGGGCGCGCTATGTTGTTCCGGAACGGAACACATATCATTGACATGATCTGTTACTTCGCCGATTCCGCCCCAGAATGGGTTTCGGCTGAACTGGAAACTGGATATGAGGACTACTGGGAATATCGCGGTGATGGCGGGCACGACCCGGCGACAGAACCCGCTGCGCACGGGTACATCCACTTCGCCAACGGTGTACGCGGGTTTTACGTTGGCGGTCCCAAAACCACACGCAGAATGCTCCGCCTTGAGATTATTGGTACGGAGGGTTTTATCTTCATTGAAGATGCCTTCACCGAACCGAGGGCGCAGATTAGAACTAGTGATAAATTTGAAGATATCCAAATTCCGGCGTGGGATGTCGTTGGCATCCCTGCCGGTGTCCAAGAACTGATTCGCATCGTCGATGAAGGCGGAGAGCCCGTATCGCCGGGAAGAGCCGGACGCGAAGCTGTTGAAATCATCCTTGGATTTCTAAATTCCAATCGCCATAACAATGCGAAAGTTAAAATCCCTCTCCCGCGCGACTAATCCACTTAGGACTTACACACTTCAAATTTTAGTTGTACGATTCATTGGGTATAAAAGGGTGTGATTACCCCCAAAAACTAGAGAGTTGAATAAGAGATCTTTTCGACTAGAAAAATGGTCATCATCTGAGCGAAAATAGGACTCGGAAACGCCAAGAAAAAGAAAGGAGTTTTTCCACCATGTCCCGTAGAATACAGCGTGATGGCCGATTCAAACCCCAAGTGGCGCTTGAAGCTATCAAGAATCAGCGGACTATCAGTCAAATTGCCAGTGAATACGGTGTCAATCCGGCACAAGTTAGCCAATGGAAAAAACAGGTGCTTGAGGAATTACCTCAACTCTTTGCGAAGGGACGTTCAAAAACGGCGTCCGACCACGACGAGCTAGTGTCTGAACTGTATCGCCAGATCGGTCAGTTGAAGGTAGAACTGGACTGGCTTCAAAAAAAAACGTCGCGCTTCCGTTGAACAGAAGCGGCAGCTTGTTGAACCGGAGTGCCGTTCAGTGTCGATTGTAAGACAGTGCGAGCTCTTAGGCTTGTCTAGAGCATCGTTCTATTACACTCCTGTAGGGGAGTCTCCACAAAATCTGCTGTACATGCGTCTGTTAGATGAACAGTACACCAAGACGCCGTGGTACGGGGTGCCTAAGTTAACGAAATGGCTTCGTCGTCAAGGATATGTTGTCAATCCGAAACGGGTAGCACGGTTAATGCGGAAGATGGGATTAGTTGCCATCTATCCCAAGCCCAAGATCTCCAGAATGGGCAAACCGTCGAAAGTGTACCCCTATCTGTTGAAAGGATTAAGTATTACCAGACCGAACCATGTCTGGGCAACTGATATCACCTATATTCGTTTAAGCCATGGCTTTGTTTACCTGGTAGCCGTTATGGATTGGTTTTCCCGCTATGTGTTGTCATGGGAACTTTCAAACTCCCTCGACGTGTTCTTTTGCCTATCGGCTCTGGAACGGGCGCTTGGTAAAGCGAGTCCATTAATATTCAACAACGACCAAGGAAGTCAATTTACTTCGGAGGCGTTTACTGCTAGACTTGAAGCCTCTGGCATAGCCATTAGTTGGAACGGTAGGGGCCGCTACTTTGACAACATCTTCATTGAACGCCTTTGGCGCAGTGTTAAGTATGAGGAGGTTTACCTCAACGACTATGATTCAATGAACATGGCTCGGCGCCGCTTGAGAGATTATTTCAACTTTTACAACCGAGAGCGACTTCATCAATCGCTCGATTACTGTACACCTTACGAGGTGTATTTTCACTAACTTCAGGCGTTTAAGTTTGACCAGAATTAGTCAGGTTTTATTTCTTAAATCTCCTTATTTTCTGTCTAAAGGATGGGGGTAAGTTATCTCCTTATTTCAAAACGTTTTCAAAGTTTCGGCAGGCGTCCCGAAATTGATTGTACGTTTTCATCAATTCGGCGTAATCCATGGCTGCCATTGCTTGTGCTGATTCATAAACAACATCGTTAGTAGAATAAACTGAAAGTAATCGGTCAGTCTTAGATATAGACTTACTTAGGTCATCAATTACAGTTTTTAGATTAGCAATTACGGATTCAGGTATAACTGATGGTGGGGCTTCTAAGATTTTAGTCAATTTCGCTTCGAACACACTAAAATCAATGACTAGTGGCTTGAGATAAATGTCCGTATACTTATTAATTTCTCTAATTACTTCCAATATTTCATTATGCATTACTGAAATATCCTTTAATCGGTGATCTAAAACTTCACGAACGTATTGCCTTTCATGTTCTAGTTCGCATAGTTTGCTGTGGCAAAGCTTCAAGGATATGCCAAACAGTGCCATTAAAACAAACGTAGCTATCCAAATTTCCATTTCGCACCTCCAGAATTAAGATGGTGGCGGCGGTAGCACCGAAGCAGGCAAACGTGTCGCCCCGTCGGAAATACGCCTTTGTATAACCGATTTCACGATGCCCCTACCGCCGTATGCCAAAAAACCGATCACAAAAAAAGACCGATGCAAATTGGTAATCTGCACGGTCATTCGATGTATAGGTGTGCTGAGTCACCTTCAACATCTTGTTGGGTTCGCCCTTCCCCGCCAAAGTAATATATTAACACATGGCGATATGTTTTGTCAATGAATAAATAACTAAAAGCGATATTCGTTTTATCGCGAAAATTTCTGCGTATCGCTTGACGTTTGCACGTCGCATCAGTTTTTGTAGGTTGGGTTAAGCGGAGCAAATAAAAGACGCTAAACATGTCAAATGGATATCGGTATTTGAATATGTGCAAACATCTTTAAGATCCAGCGAACCCAACGATCAACTGAGCGAATAGCGAAGGCGATAGTTTTTTCTGCTCACGAACCCCGCTCAACACATTATCAAGCATAAAAAGTGATGGGTTACGATACACGTGTTTCCCCAAGTGCGATGTTTGGTGATCGGAACGGTTATTTGCGGCAGGAATGATTTTGGAATTACCCACTCAACCCAACCTACAAAAACTGCCGCGCGATAATTCACTAACACATCAGATTAGGTCGGTTTTGCTGGCAGCTAAGCCATTTCTAGTGTATAATTTATGAAGGTTAAAATGCAAAAGGCGTATATTTAGGAAAAGCAACGTTCATGGAATTTAGAAGTACAGAATGCTTGTTTGGTTGAATTCTCTCTCCTAATGATAGTGCGATTGACGGCACAAATGGGTTCATAACCATGATAACACAGTGCAAATTCTCAGTTCCAATTGTGGCAATTGTATTGATGCTATGGGTTATACCCGCGATTGACGCGCTTGAGCCTGACCCGGCGGTTCAGGATGCACAGTACGCGTTCTTTGAAGCAAAAATACGTCCGGTTTTAGTGAACACCTGTTTCCAATGTCACGGCGGGGAGCAGACCAACAATGGTCTACGCGTGGATTCCCGGGAAGCACTGCTTGAAGGCGGCATTTATGGGCCAGCGATAGTGCCGAACGACCCCGATGCGAGTTTGATGATTGAAGCCATACGGCACAATGAGACAGCATACGTAACGATGCCGCCCGACGAAAAATTGCCCGACCATGTTGTAAGGGATTTCGAGGCTTGGGTGAAGACGGGCGCAATTTGGCCGCCGGAAACCGATTGGCAGACTAAAGACACGGTGAAAGCGGACGAACATTGGGCATTTTTGCCGGTAAAAGCAGTTGAACCGCCAACCGATTTCTCGGATTGGTCTAGCCATCCAATCGATCGGTTCATCAGCATGCAACGGGTGGAACGGGGTTTGAATCCAAATCCGCCGGCGGAAAAGCGTACGCTCATGCGCCGCGTCTACTTTGATCTCTTAGGATTACCGCCGACACCGGAAGAAGTGTCCGCATTTTTGGCGGACACGTCGCCGCATGCGTTAGAACGTCTCGTTGAACGCCTGCTTGCCTCACCGCGGTATGGCGAGCGTTGGGGGCGGCACTGGATGGATGTGGTACGTTACGCCGATACTGCTGGCGACAACGCTGATTACCCTATACCGGAAGCGCACCTGTACCGTGATTACATCATCGATTCGTTCAACTCGGACAAACCGTACGACCGGTTTATTCAGGAACAGCTAGCCGGTGATATTCTCGCCAACAATGCTCCGCCTCAGCAATACGCCGAAAACATAATTGCTACGGGATTCATCGCTTTATCTCGCCGGTTCGGTACCGGACCGCTTCAATTGAAGCATCTGATCATTGAAGACACGATTGACACAACGGGGCGCGCATTCTTAGGATTGACAATGCGCTGCGCTCGCTGTCATGACCACAAGTTCGAGCCGATTACCATGCAAGATTACTATGCCATGTACGGCATCTTCGACAGCACAACGTATCCCTACCCCGGTTCAGAGTCATTTCAATCTGATCGAAATCCACGTACAAATTTTGTGCCGCTGCAGCCTCCTGAAGAAGTTCAACCACAAATTGACGCTTACCAAACCGAGTTGAGTCAGCGCCGAAAAGAGATTGAACAACTGGAACATGAAGGCGAGCTAGCGGAAAAACGAAATTCAATCAAACAACAAATTGAATCATTACGAGAACAGATTAAGACGCTGAAGTCGGATGGAGGAGATACGAAAGACCTTGAATCGCAGTTACCAGCGCTGTCAACGCAGCAAAACGAACTCAGGGACAAAATTAACCACCAAAAAGGCGATTTGAAGCGAAAATTACCGCGTTCTGATCTGCCGGCGGACATGCCTCAAGCTTATGCAGTTAAAGATGGAGAAGCGAAAGATGCGCTAATTCACCGACGCGGCGACCCGGCGCAGTCCGGTCCTGCAATAAGGCGGGATGTACCGAAATTTCTTAACAACGGTAAGACGCTTGAAATTCCAGAAGGCCAAAGCGGACGCTTGCAACTGGCGCAGTGGCTTACGAACCCGGAGAACCCATTGACGGCGCGGGTAATGGTCAATCGAATTTGGCAATACCACTTTGGGAAAGGAATCGTTTCTACCCCGTCGAATTTTGGTCGTAACGGCGCTACGCCGACACACCCGCTTTTGATTGATTATTTGGCAACGCGCTTTATCGAAAGCGGTTGGTCGGTAAAGGCGATGCACAGACTGATTCTTTCATCGAAGACCTACCAACTGGCGAGCAGCGGCAACGTACAAAACGCCGTTGTCGACCCGTCTAACGATTACTATTGGCGATTCGAACGGCGCCGGCTTGACGCAGAAGCCTTACGCGATGCCGTGATGAACATCAGCGGTTTATTGGATTTAAACCGGCCGGGAGCGCATCCGTTCCCGCCAATAGAAAAATGGTTCTGGTCGCAGCACGTGCCGTTTCCTTACGATAACGTGACAGGTCGCTTCGTACCAACTCCGTATCCCTCGAACCACCGCACCGTCTATTTGATGACGCAGCGGCTTCAATACCATCCGTTTCTCGGACTATTTGACGGACCTGATACGAACACGACTACTGGAGTACGCACAAGTTCTACAATACCCCAGCAATCTCTATATCTCATGAACAATCCGTGGGCTTACGGGCAAGCCCAAGAATTTAGTAAACGCTTGATTGCGTTTTCACAGGATCCTGTAGAACGCATTGACCGCGCACATTTACTCGCTTATGGCCGCGACGCAACCACCGAAGAAAAGCAGCTTGCTGAAGCGTATATTAAACGTGTAGTTGAAAACCTTCAAACCAACGAATTCACTCCCGAACAATGGGAGATGGAAGCGTGGAATAGTTACGCACAGGTGTTGTTAAGATCCAATGAATTTCTTTACATTGACTAACTTTAATCGACGCTAGGAGTGAACCATGAGCAACCAAAACCAAGTCAACCGTCGCCAATTTTTGAGTTGTGCGTTCGCCGGATGTCTGACAAGTGTGCTTGGTCCCTTTGCAAAATTGTCTCTTGCGGCAGAACTCTTTGCAGGACACCCGTTGGCACCCAAATTGACGCATCATCCCGCGAAAGCCAAAAATCTAATCTTCGTGTTTCTAACCGGCGGATTCGCTCATGTCGACACTTTTGACTATAAACCGAAGCTGCAGAGCGATCACGGCAAGGAAATTCCGGCCTGGGGCACCCAAAAACCGCTTATGGGATCGCCGTTTGAATTCCAACCATACGGTGAGTCAGGGCTGATGATTAGCGAACTGTTCCCACATCTGGGCGGTATGGCAGACGAACTATGCATCATCAAAAGCCTGCACACCGATATCGTTGAGCATTTTCAAGCTACCCTTGCCATGCACACAGGATCGGCGACCATACCAATGCCTAGTATCGGAGCTTGGCTAAGTTACGGTTTGGGCACGCAAAATCAGAACCTGCCGTCATACATGGTTTTGTGCGAAAACATACCCTATGCTGGGTCGCAGGTATGGGATAATCATTTTCTTCCGCCGCTGCATCAAGGTGTGCGTATACAACCTGGTGATGAGCCGGTTGCAAACCTGAAGTCGAAGTCTCAAGCGGTAACGCTTAAAGAGCTCGAGCACATCATGCTGCGAGACATTAATAAAATCCACGTCCGTGAGCGTCCTGGAGATTTGGAACTGCTCGCCCGAATGAACGCCAACGACACCGCAGTTGGAATGATGCAAACCGCGCCAATGGTGTTCGATCTCACCAGAGAGAACGATGCCACATTCGATCTGTATGGGCTGACGCGCGGAGACAACAGTTCATTCGCGTGGCAGTGCCTCGTTGCACGCCGCCTGGTGGAAAACGGTGTTCGCGTCGTGGAGCTCATCGACACCGGAGCCACTAACAACTGGGATGCGCACGGGAATATGCAAGATCACCGTCCGAAAGCGGAACGCGTAGATCGCCCGCTCGCTGCGTTAATCAGGGATTTGAAGGATCGTGGAATGCTCGATGAAACGCTTATCGCTATTTGCACGGAATTCGGACGCACGCCGTTTTCAAATAATATGGCGGGACGCGAACATCATGCTAGCGCCTTCTCATGTCTGCTCGCGGGTGCCGGCGTCCAGGGCGGGACAACTTACGGCGAAACAGATGACTACGGCGTTGAGATTGCTTCTCTACCCTGTCACGTCCACGACTACCACGCCACTATCCTGCACCTCATGGGCATTGACCACACAAAATTGACTTACCGTTATGCGGGTCGAGATTTCCGCCTAACAGATGTGAGCGGAAATGTCCTCCAAGAAGTTCTGGCATGATTTCGGGTGTAGTTGGAGTGCCTAAATCGCCTTCTTACTTTCTGCTGCACTTGCTAGGCAAACTGGCGAAAGACGGTATAACTGGCGAGAGCGACCATGATGAGAAAGCATATCCAAAGAATGGAGTCGGCCTTCCACGTTGGTCTAATATGGCGGTTTACGTGGGTATAGCGCAGGTAGATCGTGCTGCCGGCGACGATTGGCATCATTATTGCCGCAATTGTGCCGCTTATGGTGAGCATCCAGACAGGGTTTTCAATAAAGAAATAGCACAGCGCCATGATCATGGGGGAAACTACAGCCCAGATTCGCATGACCCGCACACGGCCTCGATAGTCATCGGGATTAATCACGCCCAATACACCCATCGCGTCAGCAATCATGCGTGTACCCCCTGCTAGTGCTGAAACCACGGTCGAGAACAATACAAAGAATGCCCCTAGCAGGAATAACCACGCCGCCCATTCACCCAACGTTTGAGTGTACACGTGGGATAAGATGCTGATCGTGTTGAGACCATTCGGTACGGTTTCCATTTGATGCAACACACCGGCCCCCAACATATAGAAGGGCACTGTCGCACAAGTCAACACTCCCAATGTCAGCAATACATCAGCCTGCATGACCCGTATCCAGCCGCGTGCGCGGTGTATCCATTCCGGACTATCATCAGTAGGCCCTGTGAAACGTGCATAACCCTTCTCCACGCACCAATACGTATAGGACATTGACTCACCCGCAGTCACCCCGGTGGCGCCGTATGCTCCCAGCGCAGCAGCCACTGCGTATGCCGGGAACTGAAATTGTAAGCCAGCGCCCACATCGCCCCACGTAATCGCATATGGAGTGAATTGCAACATGACAGCGCACGCCAGCGTGAGAAAAGTAAAAGTTGCAACCATAAAGGTCATCAACTTTTCTAGGAAGCGATAGGTGCCGCTCAGAATCAAAACCACCGCTAGTGCAGCAAACATTACCGTCCACCATTTCGATGCGAGAAATGGAAACGCCATGTGAACCGCCTGCCCTACCCCGCCGTAGACGCCGCCGCCGCCTAAGTGCGCCGGAATTTGCTGGAACATCCACAACCAGATAAACCATGAAATCGTCTTTCGAGGTCCCGGTAGTTTGCCCGGCAATCGATTAAAGGCGTGCAGCACAGTCTCGCCGGAAGAAACCGTATAACGCCCCAGTTCTGCCTGGACAATACTCTTTCCCCAACTGCTTACCAACATCCACCAGAACATCACGAATCCAACGGTTGCGCCGAGTGTCGTTGTCATGATAATCTCACCGGAGCCAACTACGGTGCCTACCAAGATTAACCCCGGTCCGAGAAACTTCAGCGTATTCCATAACCCGACGGGCGGTTCTCTAGCATCTTCATGATGGCGAGTATAAGGATCTATGTGGAGATTCTGCCTAGATGGTTTAAGTTCATCATTTTGTGGCATTTGCCAGTACCCCAGTTGGTAAATTCTGTATTTGCCGTCTAGTGGAAAAAACGCATACGCAAAGGTGAGGTTTCAATCTTCATAAACTCATCCCATAGACGCCAATTCCAACTGATCCTTCCATAATATTTGCAACATCGCTTTTAATGCTTGGTGCTCTGCTCTCTTCAGTGTCGGATCGGACTTTGTGAGTAACGCCGCCTCGGATTTTGCAAGCTCAAGCAGTGGGGCATCTCTGATAATATTGGCAATTTTGAAATCCGGAAGTCCGGATTGCCGTGTCCCAAAAAATTCACCCGGCCCCCGAATTCGCAGGTCTTCCTCTGCAAGCTTAAATCCGTCGTTGGTCAGTGTCATTGCTTTGATGCGGCTCACGCTATCTTCACCTTTCGGATTGGCAATGAGGTAGCAGGAGGATTTGTGTTTGCCGCGTCCAACGCGGCCGCGCAACTGATGCAATTGCGCTAAACCGAACCGTTCAGCATTTTCAATCACCATTATCGTGGCGTTAGGGCAATCAATTCCGACTTCAATGACTGTTGTTGACACCAAAACATCAATTTGCCGATTCTTCAGGTGAAACATCACTTCCTGTTTCTCGGCTGATTTCATCCGCCCGTGTAAAAGCCCGACTCGTAGGTGAGGAAAGACGCTGTTTTGGAAGTGTTCCGCCATTTCCGTTGCAGCTTTTGTATCTTCAAGTTTTTCTGATTCTTCAACGAGCGGATACACGATGTAAGCCTGCCTCCCGCGCCGAATTTCCGTCTCAATTTGCGCGTACAGTTGGCTGCGGTTTTTCTCTTTCACCCATTTTGTGGCAATCTCACGCCGCCCAGGCGGCATCTCATCTATCACCGAGACATTTAAGTCGCCATAGACTGTTAATGCAAGCGTTCGAGGAATAGGCGTGGCTGTCATAACAAGTACATCAGGAGTATTTCCTTTGTCCCGCAGCGTCGCCCGCTGCATAACGCCGAAGCGGTGCTGCTCGTCAATGATGACGAGGCCTAGCTGGTGAAATTCAACACCCTCTTGGATTAGGGCGTGCGTCCCAACAACGATGTGCGCTGAACCATCCGCGGTGGCAGCGAGGACCGCTTCACGTTCTTTCTTAGGAAGTTCGCTTTTGAGCAACACCACGTTTAAGTTCATGGGTTTGAGTAGTTCGGTTAAGTTGTATACGTGTTGCTCGGCTAGAATCTCCGTAGGCACCATGATTGTACCTTGGTACCCGCTCTGGATGGCGCACAGCAGCGCTATTACCGCAACGATGGTCTTACCGGACCCGACATCGCCTTGGAGCAACCGATTCATAGCTTGAGCCATGCTCATGTCGCTTTTGATTTCCGCAATGACCCGTTCTTGTGCATGAGTCAATTGGAACGGCAGAGAATCGAAAAATTTTCGAATTAGGTCGCCTTCAACTTGGAAAACAATCCCTTTTTCTTTCATCTCCCACCGCCGCTTTTTTAATTCAAGCCCTACTTCCAGCAGTAAGAATTCTTCAAACACAAGCCGTCGTCGCGCAGCTTTGAGTGATGGTTCCGAGGTCGGAAAGTGGATTTCGCCAATCGCGGAACGCCGGTCCAACAACCGATGTTTTCGAAGGAGGTCTAACGGGAGAATGTCGGGACACCGCTCTAGGTTTTCATCAAGTACGCTTTTCACCCATTGGCGGAGCATGCGTTGAGTGACATTAGCCGTTAGCGGGTATTTCGGCACGATTCGACCGGTGTGAATCAGGTCAGCATCCTCATCGTCAAGTATTTCGACTTCAAAGTCGGTCGTCTGAATCTCATTGTTGCGGCGGGCGAATTTCCCGCTCACGACCACCCGCGTCCCGATTTTCAACTGGTGCTTGAGATAAGTAATTCGACGTCCAAAACTCACAAGCATTGCCACTCCCGTTTCATCGTAGACGGCAAATTTGCCGACCGGCTTGGCGCCGCGGCGGCGCGGGGTAAATTGTGTCCGATTGACAATTTTCCCTTGAATTGTCTCGTGCCCATCTGCCCGCCCAACATCATAGATTGACCGAAACTGACTCCGATTCAGATAGCCCCTTGGGTAGTATTGCAATAAATCCCCAACCGTATGAATATCGAGTTCTGATGCGAGTTTCTCCGCACGCCGCGGGCCGATGCCCTTTGAGCACTTAATCGATGTCTGTAGAAAATTTAGTGAAGAAGGGTCGGTCGAAGCCGGTGCATCTGAAATCGTGGCTTTTAAAGTAGAGAATTCTGCCTGAATCTCAGCGCTTGCCGCTGGTGAAGAAACGTCTGAAATATCAAGAATTGGACCTGGAATTTTGGACGGTTCTTCATCTGCTGATTGGATCAGTGCGGCAGTATGAGGGCTTGATTGCAACAGGGCGGAATCTTCGGCCGAAGACGTTGCCGCCGGCGTATCGCCCAGCATCTTCTTTATTTGTTGTGTTGCGTTATGGATTACGTCAAGCCGCTCTGTCGGTGACAACACCGCATAATCTGCAAACATATTCGCCATCGCGTTTAGCGACTTTTCTTCGGCGGGATTAAGTAACAAGGCGCGGGCCTTTTCCACCCAATTGGACACGTAGTTTCCGAGACCGTTAACCGCCGCATCGTTCTCGCACCCGTTGCGGACTTCCTGTTGAAATGGGCGGCGAATTGTCCTTAGTATTTCGGAAAGTTCATTCATATTGTTTGAATCACAGATCCAAATTTCGACAAATCAATTGGGTGGATCCTACCGGTTAGTTTCATGCATCCCGATTACTAAGCAGACAAGCGGCTGTCAACATCTACGAATTGTATTGTAAACAACAGTTCGCTTACATTATACACCAATGTACACTCAACTCAAAAAACATAATGCGGTAGAACGAGGGCGAACAGAGTTTACTTCGCGGTGAAAATCTTACCTTAAGAACTGAAGCGCAGCGATTTTTCAAGTATTTCAAAAATACAGATGATAATTTCTTTCCAATTTTGGAAAACTATTATATACTATCAATATTTCTTGAAGTACCAAAAAATCTATCGCTTGTTTTTGTGCTTAATTTTAATTAACGCAATGATAACTTGAAGGCTTGAATAAATCCAGTCATAGAGCGGGTTTCTCTTGTTTTATCCTAGTTAAATATGGTATAATTACTTAACAAATCTTAACCATATAACTAGGAGGCAAGCGATGAATCTGATAAGGATTATGAATCAGTTTACAGATCAGAAATCCTGTATCGAACATCTCGAAGCAATTCGCTGGGGCAAACAACCCTATTGCCCCTATTGCGGAAGTTTGGACGTGGCTCGCAAGGAAGAAAACGGAAAGATTGGTAGATGGAACTGCCATCTGTGCAAATCCAGTTTCAATGTCCTTGCCAAGACCATGTTCGCCGGAACACGTGTGCCACTTCAAAAGTGGTTTCTCGCTATTGCACTTGTGGCAAACGCCAAAAAGAGCATATCGAGTTACCAACTGGCACGTGATATAGGCGTAACTCAGCCTACCGCTTTGTATATGCAACACCGTATCCGTGCTGAGATGGCTCGGAAGTCGTCCCCATTGCTCAAAGGTATCTTGGAAGCTGATGAGACCTTTATTGGTGGCAAGCCAAGGCGCCGGAAAGACGATGACGGCAATCTGCCGCCGCCCAGCCCACGCGGACGCGGCACAAAGAAAACCAAGGTGCTTGGCGTTGTAGAGCGCGGGGGTGCTGTTGCTGCAAGAGTCTTGACACATCTGGGCAGTTCTGCTATAATGAAGTTCATTAAGCAGTTTACCAAGCCCAAAGAATCAACGCTCATGACGGACGAATACAAAGGCTATCTGCCTGTCAAGTCTATCATGGAGCATAAGGTCGTCAAACATGCCGAGCGCAAGTATGTTGATGAGGACGACCCGTCAATCCACACGAACACCATTGAAGGGTTCTGGAGTTTAATCAAGCGAGCATGGTACGGGACGCATCATCACTATTCAAAGAAAAACGCCCCGCTATACGTAGCCGAGGCGTGTTACAAGTACAACAACAGAGGCGTGAGGAAATTGTTCGATAAGTTTCTCAGGGGGTGTTTTGCGTAGTAGGCGGCACAGGCGGTTGCGGGTGGACATATACACCGTGATATTGGGTCAAGTGATTGATATACGCTTGGGTAAGTGTGTTGAGTTGAGTTCGGATAGCATCTAATTGTCGATTCGTGTCTTTTTCCATCATGGAGATTTGTGTTGTAATCTTCCACCACATACTTAACATGGTTAAGACCAAAACAGCAGTACAGCATATGATAGTTGCTTCCATTGTATTTCACCTCCTAAAAAAAGCCGCCAAACCACATTGTTTGACGGCTTTAGGTATTCGACGATTTGATTACATTGGATAGACAAAAGCAAGGAGTTTTCTGCCTTGCGATTAGGTGTAACCAAACGCGAGTATTGTATACTATTACATTGCGTTTGTCAAACAACAAAAGTATGGCGACGGGAGCGTAAGTTCCTAATCAATCGACAACAGTAGTGTGGTTAAATTGTCTCCCACCCCCGTCATAAGAGGGAGGCGAGAACAGGCTGGAGGGGCCAACGGCCATTGGATTACTAGGACAATGGACGCGGCCAAATTGCCTGTTCCCCCCATAAGTTTCTCAAGGGGTGTTTTGCGTAAGGGGGGAACACCACAGGAGAACCAGTACGGTTGAGTGTTGAAATGTGTCAGTGTTTATCTATGATTTACAATAGACACTGATCCCAAGAGTTTGCGCTGTTGTTCAGCGGTTACTCGTAACAATGTCGCGGCGCGGGCACTACCGTTAGCGTCAAATGCACCCGTCCGCACTCTTGCTTCAAAATATGAAGCAAAGGTTTCCAATATTTGGACTTGTGTGTCAAAGTTCAGCACGTCGCCAGTGTTATCGGAAATCAACTGTATCATTTCCGCACTCCTTTCTAAGCAGCGCGTACTGGTCATTGTATTTCCTGTGGTGTTCCATAAGGGCAGTGGGTGTTACCAGCACCCACTGCTAGTTATCCACAACTTTTCCACAATAGGATGAATACATAGGGTACGATGGCTAAAAGCATCATTACTATTGCGGTTTCAATGCGTTCTCGTATTCTGAACATTTGGAGGTAGTGTCGTGAAAAAGGTTAAGAAGTTAATCGGGCGCATAATGTACAGAATGATACAATGGCGACTGATTGATTATGTGCCCGATCTACAACGTACTAGTGGTGCGCCACTGGTACGATTAGAGCCCAGCAATGAAGCCAATAAAAAATTGAGTGGTACTCCAATTTAGAGGACTTTAATATCACCGCGCCCATCTTGATGAACACTGAGTTTAATAACAGGTTCGCCGCTCTTATTGAAGATGTCAATATACGCACCTAAATTATCGATCGACACTTCAATTTTAGACCGGTTTGATGGGTGAACAACGGTTAAATGTTCACAAGTAACATGTCGAAATATTTCATCCTTGGGTTGTTTTTGCATTGTGAACCTCCTTGCAATCGGGACATAGGCGGTATCCTATTGCCATAACTATTCGCACGATGCTTTCGCGTATAGGCAACGTCAAGTATTTACATGATTTATCAAGATGGTACTTGTTGCTCGTGGCGCAAGTGTAAACTACCGTAGTCTCAGGAAGGTGCACTAACTCAGCTGGCGCATCTTCCCATGGGTAAGATGTATCAGCTTCAGCCGTCGTATACCGGTTTGGCTTTACTGGCAGTTCGGTATCGCGTTGCAAGCCGTCCACATGCCACGAGTAAATCAAGCCATTTGGTCGTGTGAACATCTGTATGACAAGTGGCATAGCATTGCGTTGTTTGGCTTTAGCACGCAACGCATTCGATATTCCGGTTAATGCTCCACTTAATGCTCCACCGCCGGTACGTGGAGGGGAAGCAGGCCTCGTTGGGATATAAAATCGTTTTTCCCAAACGTAAATACTGCCATCTTGTCCATCAGATGCAGTATACGAATATGCTCCGTTCACTTGGATATATTCCGATATGTGTGAACCAACCCAAGAGTTCATTGCGTTTTGGCGTTGTTCTGCCATTTTGTGGGCACACCCTAGTCCTACAATTGATGTTAGCAACAATGCGACGCCTAGACGCTTTGTAATAGCATCCAGGCGTTTGTGATTGAGTTCCGATTGTTCCAATGTTGACATTTCATCTCCTTTTAATGGGTGGGACAACACTTCAGGCTGATACGGCGTCTGAGATTTGGGTGGCGCCGTATCACTTGCGGGGGGACTAGAGTAACCCCCACCTGAAGTGCTATCCCATATTAGCATAGGTGCAGACCCCAAGCCTGCACCTATGCTAAATGATCGCCTATAGGAGGCGAAATGTCAAGAATGTTTTAACAGATGTAAGAATTACAGTCAAGCCAATAGATCATTAGCGCGTTACCAAATTACACAACTTGGCACGTGTGCCAAGTATATCATTGCCTTAAGGAGATATAATGTTTATGCACAGCCAGACTAAAACCAGTTTTGTATTTTACATCTTTACGTTGTTCCTATGCCTCAATTCCATTTTCTTACATGACACCGATGCACAAACAGATAATGAGTTAGCTTCTGACTCCCCTGAATTTGTCTACACTTATGAGAGTATTGATGTCCCCGGTGTAGATTTTTTAGCGTTGACGGCGAGTAGCGACTTTGAGGATTACGCCGGTTACACACGGAGTGCTGACGGTGATAAAGCAGTCGCCTTTACGCTCATTGACGGTGTTTTTACGACTTTTGATTTCCCCGGTTCGCGGAACACTTATTTCTATGCGCTCGGCAATAATGGGATTGCCGCCGGGCACTACCAAGATAGCGATGGTCTGTACCACGGAGTCATCCTAGAAAATGGTGAACTGCGGCGATACGATTTCCCGAACTCTGTTGAAACGGAGATCTATGGGTATAGTGATACGACGGGCGCACTAACAGGTAATTTCACAGCGGCTGACGGCATCCGCCGTGGGTTCTCTGGTGACGCGATCATTGAGTTCCCCGGTGCCAAGGAAACCTTCGCCGATTTTGTGAGCGGGGGAATCCTTATAGGGAGCTACATAGATGCTGACGGGATATATCACGGATATGTACAGGTACAGGATATGTATCAATCTATTGACTTTGAACGCGCAGCCGGTTTGGAGTATGTATTTTTTCACGGTATCAACAGCGCAGGGGTTTTCGTTGCCCGATCCAAAAGAGGGGATAATCTCCCGCGGACTCAGGTCGGGACATTCCATAAACGACAGGATTTGCAGTTTCCCGGTGCTGTTATCACAGAAGGGTGGAATATCAATGAGGACAACTCTGTCGTCGGATATTATGAGTCAGAAGATGGGCATCGACGCGGTTTCATCGCAAGACCTGCACAAACCGCCGTTGACCTACCAGTCACCTTCACCTATACGTTTGAGAGTATTGACGTTCCGGGTGTAGATTTTTTGGCTCTGACGGCGAGTAGTGACTTTGAAGATTACGCAGGCTATACGAAAAGTGCTGATGGCGAAAAAGAGGTCGCTTTTACATTCATCGATGGCGTTTTCAACATTTATGATTTCCCAGGTTCACAGAATACCTATTTCTATGCCCTGGGCAACAACGGAAATGCTGCTGGACACTACGAGGATAGCGATGGGCTGTTCCACGGTGTCATCTTAGAAGATGGCGAGTTGCGCCAATTCGATTTCCCGGGTGCCGTCCAAACGGAGATTTACGGCATTTCCGATGCGACTGGGGCACTGACGGGTAATTTCACAGATGCTTCGGGCGTTCGCCGTGGATTTACAGGGGACGAGGTCGTTGAGTTTCCCGGCGCCATAGAAACCTTCGCCGATTTTGTAAGTGGGGAGACTCTTGTGGGCAGTTACATAGATGCTGACGGTATATATCACGCATATACATCTATAGATGGCGTGTTTACATCTATAGATTCCCCTATACCCGATTTGGAGTACGGGTTTCTTCATGGTGTCAACGAGATAGGGGTTTTCGTTGCCCGATCTAAAGGGGTGAATGATATTCCGCGGACTCATGTCGGCACATTCCGTGGACTACAGGAAATGCGGTTTCCAGGCAGCGTTAGCACGGAGGGGTGGAATATCAATCAAGACAGCTCTGTCGTAGGGTATTATGACTCCGCAGATGGACGTAGACACGGGTTTATCGCCAGACTCGACACGAAGGCAGAGAGCGATAATTTTGGCAACGCCTACCACGTCACACTGGAGAAAGGCTTGAACATGATTTCCGTACCGTTGGCGCCGCCAACGCCGATGAGCGCTAAGTCGCTCGCAGGACTGACAGGAGCGACAACCATCATCACGATCGATGCCGCAAACCAGCGTTTCATCGCGTGGACGCCAAGCGCACCCGATGACGGTTTCCCAATTGAAGGCGGTGGCGGATATATCGTCAATGTCCCAGAAACCCGCAACTTCGCTTTCGCCGGAGCGCCGTGGACAAATCAAACAGAACCTCCCGCGGCAGCACCTGCCATTTCCGTGGCGCTTGCTCAGGAAGCGTGGGCGTTCGTTGTAAGCGGACACTTGGAAGGAGTTCCATCGCTTGACGGCTATCAGGTGTCAGTCCGAAACCTAAGAACAGGCAGCACGATAACCGTGCCGGCGCAGGGGGATTACTTCGCTGCTGCGACCGCCGACTTGTCACGCCGGAGCGTTGTGCAAGTTGGAGACGTGATTGAAGTGTACGTCATCGGGTCGGGCGGCAATGTTGAATCGCACACTCTCAGCCACAAAGTTACCGCCGATCACCTGGCAAACGCAGTTATGTCTGTCAGGCTTGATGCCGTCGGTCAACCGACGATGACCCGGTTATTGCAGAACTACCCGAACCCGTTCAACCCGGAGACGTGGATTCCCTATCAACTCTCGGAAGACAGTCCTGTTTCGGTATCCATTTATGATACAACTGGAAATTTGGTTCGGACACTTTCGATCGGTTATCAATCCGCGGGATATTACAATGGTCGGGACCGCGCCGCGTATTGGGATGGAAAGTCCGAGACTGGAGAGCGGGTTGCGAGTGGGGTATACTTCTATCATCTCAATGCGGGAAGTTTTATCTCGGCGAAACGCATGGTCATCTTGAAGTAGTAACCCCATTACCAGCGGCGGAATTCGAGATCGTTTACGCGCATTCAATGGGAGACCAATTCCTATGCCTGAAATACCCAAACCGATATTGATTCAAAAGGACGAACTTCGTGAATTCGTTGGGACGCTGTATCAGAAGGCTGGCGTACCTCACGATCACGCCAAGCTAATGGCAGATTTACAAGTCGAAACCGATTTGCGAGGCGTGTTTTCGCACGGTACACGTGCGGTTCCCGGGTACATCGAGAAGATTCTCGATGGCAAAATAAACCCGACGCCGCAGTTCGAAATTGTCAAAGAGGCGCCCAGCACCGCGGTCATTGACGGAGACAATGCATTAGGGCATGTCCCCTCCGCGAAGGCGATGGAAATGGCCATCGAAAAAGCCAAATCTATGGGAATCGGCGCAGTAGGTGTCTGCAACGCTGGGCACTTCGGCGCCGCAGCGTGTTACGGAATGATGGCTGTCCGCGAAAAAATGATCGGCTTTGCCACAACAAGTACAGCGATGCGGAGCGTCGTCGCACCCGGCGGTGCAACGCCCGTAGTCGGCAACGTGGCGCTCTCCTACGCCTACCCGTCCCGAACCGAACAACCCATGGTACTCGACATGGCGTGCGGCATCTCGGCCTGGAATAGGATTGAAACCATGCGCATGTACAATATCCATATCCCGATGGACTGGATGTTGGACATAAATGGGAAACCGACCAACGATCCGAGTAAGGGAGAGATGCTCAAACCTGCTGCAGGTCCAAAAGGTTACGGTTTGGCGATGGCTATGACCGCCCTCGCGGGCCCTCTAATTGGCGGCATGATGGGCTGTCATAAGGATGCTGGTCCATCTGAACACTTTTTCATAGCGTTCAACGTCTCTAGTTTCACCGACTACGATGATTTCGTACGTGAAATGGACAGGTCGGTTCGCACGGTGAAAACTTCAAAGACTGTTGACGGCGTGGACCGGGTTTATCTGCCCGGGGAAATTGAATGGGAAAACTACGAACCGTGGAGCGACCACGGGATTCCGCTCCACAAAGACCACTTGAGCGCGCTAGCAGAGACCGCCGATAAACTCGGCGTGGATGTGTTTTGGGAGGTGGGCGAGGAATAACCGCGGCGGCAGTTCGTTGACTTAGACGATACCCTCCCCTTTGCCAAGAGGGAGTTAAAGGGGGTCGTCTTCAAACGCCATCCGACACCGAAGGCACGTTATCTTGACAATAGACGGGCCGGAAGAGCGTGCGTCTTTTGAACGGAATTTCGGCAAGGTGTTCCGGATGAGGCTCCCACCCGTGCCACTTATTGCCAATCACGTTGTAGCAGTTGAATATGGCGACCCGATCGCTAGTATCGTCCTCCCAACGGGCGCCTGTGTGAGTTATAGCCTCGGTAAAGAACAGGACCGACCCTGCCGGGCAAGAATAATCCTCCCACAAGGGGCAATCCCGATTTTCAGTCGTTTTTGGCGGTGGAAATGCCGCTTTGTGGCTTCCAGTCAAAAACATAGTGCCGCCGCCGCGACTCTTCACTGGGTTCAGTTCCCATACAACTCGCGTCAAGCCGCTGTGTACCTTGTCCGGATGCATATGATAGGTGTGTGAGTTTCCGCGAAAGTTGTGCATGTCGCGTCCGCCATGAGGTCTAAAGTGGTCTTGGCCTTTGGCTCGAATCGTCAAAAACGTACCCTCCAAGCGAAAACCGTAGCACTCCTCGTTCGAATGGCCCGACGCGACAAATTCGTTCATAAAGCCCAAGACAGTTGGGTGATCTGTGAGTCTTTCGAGCGGACCGCCGATGGACGAACGATGGGGCTCTGGAATTGACTCGGGCTCTCTCTGCAGACGGTAACAAAACTCCCGCATCTCGACAACCTCATTGTCGTTCAGTACGCCGGGTAGAGCTATCCAGCCCCGTGTGTCGAAGATAAACTTCTGCTCTTCGGTAAACTCAATTGCCGGCGTTCCAACGGCGTTTGTCGAGGGCATAACCATAAAAATAACCTTCCATTTATTTGTGTTTCATTGACGAATTACAATTACGGATTAAGGCGCGGAGCGTTTTTTTGGCTCGCCTACAGCCAATCATACTCCCCACCGCTTCCGCATCTCCTCCATTGGAACGGTTTCGCCCTGCATCCAAGCATAATGCGCAATTGGGTCCTCTCCGATCCAGCGTTCGTCAACCGGTTCATCCGCGCGTTGGAAGCGCGTGTCAGCGCTAAGACGGTAACGGTTCGTTGTGTTGTCCAGCGATCCGTGCATCGTGAACATGCCGAAAATCAACACATCTCCCATCTTAAATGAATTCGTTCCCCACCGCCCGCCGTAACGGTCAACCAATTCGATTGGATCGTTCGAGAACGAACCGGTCACATTGTCACGATCCACGTCCATCTCGCCGTAAGTCTGTTTAATTAAGTCAAAACGGTGGGAACCGATGAGAATCGCCAACGGTCCCATCTCAAGCGGCAGGTCGCCGATAGGCGACCAGCAGGTTACGACATGTTGAGTTCCGCGTCCCATGTAAACGATGTCGTAGTGTGCACCGGTGAAGCCGCTCGGCTGTACCACGCGCAGCCATTTATAATCGTAGGTGATGACGGGTGCATCGAAAAAGTTTTCAAAAAAGCTCAAAACTTCAGGGGATTCGACCAGGTTCAGAAATTCCGGTTGGTGGGTGACGGCGTTATTGCCGCCCATAAACATGCCGCGCTTGCCTTCCGCCGGAATCCCGTCTGATACCGGGTGCGCACCGTCGAGTTGCTCGTTCTCGTCCAGTTTCCTGAGCAGAAATCGGCGGGTTGCCTTGACCTTTTCTGGGTCGTACAATCCGCGAATTAACAGGTATCCATCAGCTTTAAATCTAGCATGCAGCTCCTCGCGGTCGCCGAGTACGTCATTTGCTTCTCGCAACCATCGAAGGTACTTCCCGCCCATTTCCATCTTTATTTTGTTCATGGTGAGAATCACGTTAAATCTCCGTTTTTCTCCGATCGAAATACGTTAGCCAACCGTCAATCAACCCGAAATCCGCCCGCTCAAAATTTAATGCTCTGAACACTATAACACGCTGAAATAGTCAATGCCAAGTCATAATTTTCCTCGACAGTTTTATAAACTCCACCATTGACAAAAATTCGAAAATGTATTACTATTTCTGCTAATCCAAAATCTACGCAAAGCTACCCAAAACGTGCCATACTGGGGGATTGATAAACCCGGGTAGAACAAAGTCGAGAGCGGTGATTTGAGATGGATTTTTCCGCATGGTCCCCGTCGCACACTATCATAGCGATTTTTGCAGCCGTGGGGTTTATAGGACAGATTGCGGTCTTATTCTACCGTACGGGGCTGCTGGAAAGGCGCATAGAAAAACAGGGCGAAGACTTGCGGCAGCTAGGCGAGACATTCTTGCACGCGTTAGAACGCCATGAAGATCGGGTGGACAAGCGACTTACTGAAATCATTTCACAAATGAATCAACAGTTCTCAGATGTCCGAACCGAAATTGGCGTCCTCCGATCGGACATAACCAGGAGATTGGGAACCTCCGATCGGAAATGAATCATGAAATTGGCAGCGTTCGCGAGGAACTCAGCAAACTCAATCAAAACCACATCGACCATTTGATACGACACCAGGATGAAGAACCGTCGTAGGCCGGGCTGCGCGGTCAACCAATGTAAGAGTGAGGGCGATATACGATATACTGCACGCGTCATATCCGGACTTTAAAATCCCTCCTAACACAATTACAACACACCGTAGAAGCGATCTCCTAATCGTAAAACCCTACCACCGGTCTGTCCTGAAATGCGCATTTTCTTTGGGGGCATGGCATCAGACTACCATGCACACGGGTCCTACAACGGGAAGGAATCATGTATAATCAGAGGCATCTCGTTATTGTTAACCTGATAATGGTCGTTATGCTAACGAGTTCCTGCGGCATTGGGCGAGTTTTTGAACCCCTTGTACTCAATTCTTATGAGTCTCGGGTCCAATCGGTCATTGAGCAGGGCACAGTTGTTCAAAATTACATGAAAAGCCTTGACCGTGCGCTTCAGGACGGCGATGAAAGCACTATCGCACTATTGGCGCCCGAAGGCATTCGTTCGTTTCCGCCCTGTGAGGAAGAAATAGAACGCCGGCCTGATCTCCCGGGTGTTGAAATTATCCGTTGGAAATCAACGCCGGGAAATGGAGGAGTCAATCCTTGGGTAAACCTAGCAGACCACTGGGGAAGCGGATCAATAATATCGAAGAGTTCGTTTAACATGATTCACCTCAATATAATCAGCGGCGACACCTGCGAACCTGAAATCCGCATTAGCATACAGGGCATTGATACCGCGGGAAGACACCGCCAAGATGTCAGTTATATGCGGCTGAAGGTAGATTTCTCCGGGTACGCCGCAGTCATTCGAGACATCCTAAAATTTACTGCCCATTCGCTTATACGCACCGGCGATACGCTATTTAAGGACGAAACGGAGAAGCGGGGTCTCGTATTTCAGCCGCCCAACGTTCCGTTTCGGGACGACCTAAAATTTGCGCCCTTTACCGCCACTGGGGGCGGCGTCGCCGTTGCTGATGTCGATGGGGACGGGTGGGAAGATGTATATCTTATCGGCGGCACACCGCACACGAGTAGATTTTATAAGAACATTGGCTACGGATACTTTGAGGACGCAACAGCGAGTTCCGGTCTAGCAAACCCCCAGGATATGGCTATGGCTGCTGCCATTGGCGACGTGGACCGGGACGCTGATTTGGATATTGTCGTCACGCACGGCTTTGCACCGCCTACGCTCTTTCGCAACCGCGGCGATACGGTGTTTATTCGTGAACCGTTCCCTTCTCGTGAAGGGCAAAAGGAAGAAGGCGCTACGACGCCCTCGTTCGTTGATGTCGATAACGACGGGGACCTCGATTTGTATATTGCATACTACGGACTTGTGTCGGATTACGTGCCGGACACGATTTACATTGGACTCAACGGCGTTCAAGACCGCCTCTACATCAATGATGGCACCGGGCAATTCACGGAAGAGGCGCAAAGCCGGGGGATAAATGATTCACGATGGACTTTCCAAGGCGCATTTGCAGATTTCGACGAGGATGGCGATGCCGATCTTTATCAGATTAACGATTTTGGACGCAACACGCTCTATCTTAATGACGGGACCGGGCACTTTGAGGACTGCACCCTCGACTGGGCGGGAACCGAAGCCTTTGGGTTTGGTATGAGCGGTAGTTGGGGCGATATCAATGCGGACGGCAAGCTCGACTTGTACATCGCGGGCATAGCATCGGGCGTACAGTGGTTCGCAGAACAGACCGATGTCATGCGTTATTACCTCCTAAATGCGAAGCGGAGCCGTTACTTGCCGTCCGGGCAAATTGAACTTATTACAGCGGAGCTTGAACCCTATATGATTTCAGCGGAGCATCTGGGCGATTCCTTGCCCGCAATCCGCCAGCGTTACTTCCAAGGAAATGTATTGCTCCGACGCAACGGCAACGGATTTGATAACATTAGCCAACCGTCCGGTACAGAATATGGCGAGTGGGCATGGGGTTCAGGGTTTATAGATTTTCAAAACGACGGATTGGTTGACCTTTACACAACCAACGGGTTTATTACGGGCGAAAAGAAAGACGATCTGTGAATGCCCTTTTTCGAATCGGCGGTGCGCCGACCTCTCGACTATTATGACGGAGCATTTTATTCCGCCGATTTTGTTCGCTCTAATTCTTGGAACGGAATGGAAAGCAATTTCGCATATCTAAACGTTGATGGAAGTAAATTCTTTGAGCTAGGCTTTGCCCTTGGGATTGACAGTACTGCTGACGGCCGGAGTTTCATCGCCTTTGACTGCGATGGAGATGGCGACCAAGATCTGCTGGTTGCAAATCGGAACGCACCGGCTCAACTATTTATCAATCACTGGGCGGACGCTGCGAACAATAATTGGTTGAAAGTTCGTCTCAGCGGCGACAACGATAGAACCGCCGTTGGCGCCGTGGTTAAAGTTCAAACCGGCAGTCGGAAGCAAGCCCAAACGTTCTCCTTGTGCAATAGCTACCTGTCCTGCTATGCCGGTCCGCTCCTATTTGGAATTGGTTCTGCAACTCGTGTTGATGCGGTAGATGTAATTTGGCCGGGCGGTGAATCTAGCCGAATCACCGGGATTAACGCTAACCAATTGATTGAGGTGTGTTTTCCGACCACCGCTCGGACGCACAAATAACGCAAATGAGGAATCATCTTGGGAAGTTAAGCCGGCCGTATCTGCCTTTAGTTCTATCGCTCTCGGTTTTGGCGGGATGCACTAAGGTTCCTCAGAAAATCGCCGTCGGTGAAATGATCGGCGATATTGATGTTGTTCAACTATCAGGTAAAAGAGAAAAACTTTACTCTCTGTCCAAAAACCGAATCACTTTAGTGGTGTTCTGGGCAACGTGGTGCCAGCGTTGCCGTGAAGAAGTTCCGGACATCAATGATTTAGCGGCTGCTTACGGAACGTCATTAGCCGTCATTGGAATTTCAGCGGGCGAGACCCTCCACACCGTCAAAGCCCATTCCGCAGCGCTAGGCATTCGCTACCCGGTGGTTGTTACGGAGTTATCCAACTTGGCTGCACTCGGAATTGATAGTATTCCGCGGTTGGTGGTTTTAGACTCGAAAGGGAGAATTCAGCGGATTGAAAACGGTGTGAATGCGTCTTTACGGGCACGACTAACGCAACTCGCAAACTAAAACGTACCAATTGAAAATTGATCGGGAGGATAGGTAAAATTCACCTTATCTTGTACGCTCCAATCTGAACATACGAATGGCTTGCGCAATACTGAGCGCTCCTGAAAATCTGCGCTAAACCCAACCTATCAGAGCTATTACCCCCCCCATCCAAACGGCAAATCCCTAACCGCTATTCGCGGTCGGGCCCGCAAATATATTTATAACTTTGGCAGTATCCGAAGGTGTCCCCATCAGTGCGGTTGTGTCCCTTATGACACTCACATCCATCGGCAATAATTTTGGTTGATTTTGTCATCTCAGAATGCTAGGGAATCCTGTCACACACTAGCTTTTCGGCATTTTCGGCGCACCTCTCAATGCGTCGGCGCGAAGTGCCCTAAAGTGCCCTTTTGTGCCCTAAATTCGGATTTTCTCTTTGGGACACTTCTGATGTATCGGTTATCATGTCCAGTTTGGAGTATTGATTTAATGCCGAGGCGCCGGCCGCCAATGCTGATTCCTCAAAATTAAATGACTGATTTTTGCGCACGTTCAGGTCACCAAAAAAAAGCGAGGCTGCACCTCTTTCAGCGCCCTCGCCTCGCCAATGAGAATGTATTCTTTATATTATAAGTGAACCAGTGCCGCCAATTTTGCTCAATTATACACGATGCGAAATGCATGTGTTAAGAGGAAACGCGGTAGTTAACCCTTATAGGTTGAGTTGAGCAGGCTCCCTAAACCCAAGTTCTCCTCTTACTCATTACTCATGACTTCTCAGGTGTTCAATGTGGTTCTGGTTAAGGACGCTGATTTCGTCTCGCACGCCGCTGATTTCGTCTCGCACGCCGTTGATTTCAGCTCGTACATCGCTGATTTCAGCTCGTACATCACTGATTTCGGATTTGAATTCAATTCTTAGTTTGCCAATCTCGCTTCGCACGTCGCTAATTTCAGATCGAATTTCGTTTCGCACGTCGCTAATTTCGGAGCGCATTTCGGTGCGTATCTGAATCATTTCGGTTCTGACTTCATCAATTCGATTCCCTAGGCGTTCTCCTTGCTGCTGGAAATCGTCGTTTTGCTTGTCCATCCGTTTTTCAAGTTGTGCCGTGCGGTAGAACAAGACGGCAATCTGGCCTATAAAACCCACGACAACAACAATCATAAGGATTGTATGCGATGGTGACCACGTGCCGAAGTCCATTGATTGCGCCTCCTGCCGTACTTTTTTCGCTCAACAAGACATTGGGAATGCGTGTAGAAGCGTATCGATTATCTTAGGGCAATGTGTGCCCGACATGAATTAGTTTTGCGCGGCCGTTAGCTTCACGATGTTTTCCGTTAAGTTAAATTAAGTATATCATAATACTAAACAAAAGTCAACATATTGCGATGGAGTGTTGCTTTTTTAGGTTGGGTTGAGATCGACGGAACGATTAGAAAAGGCATTAGCGAATACATAATGAGTGAGATATCCTTCTTTTATTTCTCACTTTATCAGAACCGCTCAACCAAAGCCGCAATCCAAAAGAAACCGCAAAATATGAACAACAGATAACCAACTACTGGTTGCTGGCCGTCAACGTAAAATTTTAAGTTGACATAACATAAATTTACCTATATAATATTAAGTAATGAGGTGTAAGATAGCCGGTATTCGTTAAAACCAGGTTACTTGCCGTACGGCATTTGCCACTGTTTCTAAGCTAGCGGTAAATACGAAATTTACGTGGAAAATCCTTCAATCGAAAATGAAGAAATCTTAAAAACACCGATGAATCGAAGGAAGGCCGCTTTGACTATTGACGCAGTTGGTTGCAAACGTAGAAGGAAAAAAATGCGCATGAAGATAAAGTTGTTCTGTATTATGTTGGCGGTGTCGTCTAGTTGGGCTTACGCAAAACCTAAGTTTGAAGATATAAGAGTGTTTGAAACCTCCAGTCGGGGGCAATTTTTGTTATTAATGGAAATGAAAAGGCAATCTTGTCGTCCCCTGCAGGAGTGTTCGACATTAAGTGTTTACAGCAAGGCATACCTAGAGGTGTCTTTTTTATTGGGGGAAAGAGTATAGTACATATAGAAGAAACATCGTGGAATAAAAGGGAGCAGGGCTATCCTGCACTTTTTGAAAATGAACGCGTGGTGTTTAAACCATTGGATGTTTTTCCGAAGAACACCATTCAAAACGTCAAGTTACTGCACAATTCAAGGAGATTTAGTGTTTACGAGAAAAACGCTTCAGTAGTCGTTTTTGACATAGATACTAAGAAAGTTGTAGAGGCCGAAAAGAACACCTCCTCTGGAAAATCATTTAGAGATGGGTCAATGACATTTCTGATACTAGATGAAAGTAAAGTACAAATGTACGGAAATCAGGGAAGTGACCCTATAGAATTTTATAGAGACAAGAATTGCCTAATATTTACGGAGACAACGCCGGTTGGAAGCAAACATGTTTTCATAATTTCAGACAAATATGACCCGAGTGAAATGGGCTTTAAATACACCTATGTGAGAAACACTTTAAATATAATCTTCAGCAACGAGTTGATTCGCACAACTTCACATGGAATAGTAAAGGTAGATTATTAGATAACTAATCTAAGGAAGGAAACTCAAATGAAGTGCCGGATACAAGGCAACTCGCCGCAATCTAGCGTGAACGAATCCAATACTCCATAACGCGGCATAAATTCACGATTTGAACAAAGAGTGCTTATAGTTTGGGATAAGCGAATTACGGCGAATGTACACCAAACGCAATAAGCCGCGCCGAATTCAAAAAGAGCTAATTAAAAATTGCGCTGCATCGTACACTTAATCATACAATCTGAATTTACGAATCGCATACGAAACACTGTGCGCTTTTAAATATCTCCGCGCAACCCAATCTACAAACTCTACTAAATCAAAACATGCGTTCACCTGGAAGCGCCGATGCTTGGAGAAGCCAACGCGCCAATAACTCCTCGTCGAAAAGATCGTCCTCGTGGATATGAAAATAGCGCACCGCCTCATGTTTGGATTCAACGGGCGGCACGGGTTGCAGCGATGCGCCGTTTAGGAAGGTTACCTTGACATACTTCGTGAAGCAATGGAACGAGAGGAACCAACCTTGCCCTTCGATTCCATAGAACGGAGAGTTCCACCTCACCGCTTTGCGCACTACGGGCACGGTGCGCACAATGAGTGCATCGAGGCTGCGTCCCACGTCCTGTTTCCATCCCGGCATGGCTGCGATGTACGCCTGGACGGGTGCGTCGCCGTCACCTTTTGGAATTTGCGGGTTGCCGCCTGAGAGAAGTTTCGGTTCGGATGAGTTTATCATCATTAATATTGTACCATATTACGATCGTTTTGTCATTCGCGCAAAATTTACCGTGGTTATGGGAAAATATTCCAGCGCTAAGGATGAATTGAGCGCCGAAAATCATCAATTTTACATACTTCCGAATCGTTTGTGCAGGCTGGGTAGCGCAGTTTTATCGGCACTAGTGAAAAAAATGCACGGTTGTTATCTGTTGATTGCGTTCAACATGTGATTGCGGGTAGTAAAAGCAACGTTTTTCGGTTTCTCGGACGCTTGAAAAGCGTTGGATTTCGCTACATCGTTCACTTAATGAAACCATCCGGGACAACTCAAATCGCATAAGAATTAGGGCGTGTTGACATTTGGCATCCCGTAGGTTGAATTGGACGGTTAAACGGCAGTCGCTATCAAGTACAAAGGAATCTTTTGTAACATAATCTGTTAGATTGTGATCCGAGCCCGCAAACTAACAGTTTGCGCTACTTATATCAGATTATCCAATGGTGACAATGTTTGCCGAATCAGTAGCCTCAAAATGTCAACAGAACCTAGTGCGCGCTTAAAAATAGTTCCGCTCTATCCAACCTACTAGCACTACCAACCCCACTCAGTAAAATACGGGAAGATTCTGTAAACATGCTGACCGCGTATCTCGCCGAAGATTGTCCATAAGCTGCCGATAACGTGTTGGCCCAAGATTATTCCGATAAAGAACGGTACCATGCGCCGATAAAGCTGAATCCCGCCGAACTTTAGAATTACCCACTTAATCAGCCACGCCGCAAAGACTGAAAACCAGATTCCGCCCATCATCCAACCGCAAGCCACGGCATAACCGACGGGATGGAATGGGAATGCAAGAAATCGTTGATGCAACAGGCGAAGGACGACAGTGATACCCGCACCCAGCCCAACGTCGCGAAGCATCGGATAGTTCTGATCGCGCGGGTGTTTAATCCAACTGTCCAGCATTCGGAAACCGTTGTCGCCGATATTGTGGTAGACGTTGTCCGCGCCAAAGCGGTACATGTTGTCGAGCAGCGCCCAAAAACCGGCAAATGTGCCAACAATTGAGGCGATAACCATTGCAATTAAGAAATGGCGGCTGCGGGCATTTAGCAATTGCGCCATCTTGAATGCTTCAATCTGATGACCAACCGGATGGGAGCGGTATGCGCGGCACATCCAGAACAGATGGCTGAACATGGCGATATTCGTCACCCCGATACGCCGTGAGCCGAATACGTTCAATAGCATCTGATCCGGCCCCATAAACTCGGCGTCGTGTGCTGCGGGACCTATCTCGGCACGAATGCGAGCTATAGCAACGGCGTAGAGAATATATACGAGTAGAAACAGAAGCACGACCCACGCGGACATGCCGGCGTATCCGAGGAACACCGCCATAGACACTACACCAAGCACGATGCCGATGATAGCCGATCGGTAGCTCATTGCCTCGTTTGCGGCAGTTTCAGCCGTTTTGCCGCGGACAACCTCTGTGACCACTTGCTTTAGATGGTTTCGTGCAGACCACAAAGGTAAAATTGCTAAGACTATCCAAGCCCCCGCAGTTTGGTAACTTCGGAATGGCCCCGGTGTTGCCCAGATGCCCACCGCATCTCGATACACTAAGTCCGCCTTCCAGAAAAGATGGAAGAACCAAGCAGAAAACGCCAGATTCAGCGGCAAGAAATAAGCCATCCCGACCACGAAAGGGTAAACCGCCAAGGGCAGCCAACCGACAGCATTCCACGGCTTTTCGGTGAAGAATCTGCCGAGATTGTAGATAGGTGCAAAATTCGGTGCTGCGGGCCATAAGCCGTGCAGCCCGTTGATGAAGTCAAATGCGCCGGCCAGCCCGAATCCTAGCCACAACATGCGGTTGGAAAGCAGCCCGGTGCCGCCCTTTGCCATCTCCATCGGTAGTTGTATAACTGGATACGCAAGTTTTTCATTTTCTGTCCACTGTTTGCGAATGATTACGTTGATACACACAATTACGAAAAAGAGGACGATCAGAAAACCGCCCCAAGATAACGCCGGGACTATCCACGGCATGATATGTTCCGAGATATAGAGAGACGTTTCGCCGTGATGGTAACCTAGGAGCGCTGTCGGGTCGTAGACGGTTGCCCATTCGGGTACGTGCCTGCCGAAAAGCGTCATCCATTCGTTTTCTGGCGTCACAAACCAAAAGCTCGTGAGGTGCTGAACCATGACGAGCAATAGGTCATGTCCGAATATGCCGGTCGCTATGGCTGTCATCACATATATGATGATGAGTTCTACGGGTTGAAAGGCGGCGCTGGGTGCGAATTTGTTAAGAATGGCGTTTAACACCAGCAGCAGGAATAGGGTGAATGTGACGTTGTAAAATAGTGTGAAGAGTGTCGAAAAGACGGGCTGATAAATGGTTTCAGCGAGCGTCAGCCAATACAAATTGATAGGGATGAGGAGGGCGCCGGTAATGAGTGCACGGTATGAAATAGAGGTAGGATTACGAGGGGCAGATCCAGCTTTCAAACAATCACCGGTGTGAGGGTTTTCAAACGTCTTAGCACAAAGGTGGAATGGGACGGAGCGTCGTTAAAAATTTCACAATAAAGGAGCGCGTCATTCTAGCACACAAGATTACACTGAACAACCTAAAAGAGATGTTCCATTGACCGTTCTATCGGGCTATGCTATACTGTAACTTCTGCACTAAATGTAACCATTTTTGGCTGTAGGCTGATACGTATTCCGTTTGTTTCAGTAAAATCGAAATTCATTTTTGCTTCTCGGCAGGTTCGGTTTTTCAGCCGAACCGGCATTCATTCAGTCTCGTAGGTGCGGCTAAATCCGCACCAATCGAAACGCATATAAACACCAATGGAATTGACTGTAAATCGTAATATATTTCTTTAAATCGAATCATTCAAAGGAGAAAGTTGCAAAGGAAATTCTATGAAGAAGACGAATTCAATGTTAATTTTCGCGGTGTTAATTGTAGTTGGTACGGGACTGCAAGCAATCAACCCCAACGCTTCGGGCGGAAGCGAATCAGGGTTCACCGACAATACTCTCATCTTCGGGCGCGGCGGAGATTCGCTTACGCTGGATCCCGCCCTGTTGACCGACGGAGAATCGGCAAAAGTTTGTGAGATGCTGTATGACACGCTAATCCAATACAGAGATGAAACCACCGAACTTGCACCTGCATTAGCGGAAACGTGGGAAAGTTCCGCCGATGGGTTGACGTGGACGTTTTACCTGCGCCAAGGTGTCCAATTCCACGACGGTACACCGTTCGGTGCGGACGCGGTTGTATTCTCGCTCTCTCGTGCGAACACCGTATTTCGTGATTTCCATGCTGAATTCATCAATCAGATTATCGCACTGGATGCGTATACTGTGCAGATACAACTCAAAAAATCCTACGCGCCTTTCATTAGCACATTAGCAGGGACATCGTATTCTATCGTGAGCCCGGACGCCGTTCAACGCTACGGTGACAATTTTGGAGATGTTAACGCCGTCGGTACAGGCCCCTTTAAGTTCGTCCAGTGGGATAAGGGCGACAGCGTCGTCCTTGAAGCAAACGAGAATCATTGGGCGGGGCGGCCGGCGCTGGATCGGTTTATATTTCGGTCCATACCGGATAACTCGGTTCGGCTGATGGAGCTTCAGGCGGGCAATATCCATGCTATGGAATTCCCCAATCCTGAAGAGATACCGGTTATTGAAGCCGATCCACTGATTGAACTAGTCACGCAATCCAGTTTGAACGTCGGGTATTTAGCCATGAATTTCGACAAGCCGCCTTTTGACAATTTGAAGGTGAGGCTTGCCATCAACCACGCCATAAACAAACCCGATATTATTGAACGGCTCTATCAAGGCACAGGCATACCCGCGAAGGGGCCGATACCGCCAACTCTCTGGAGTTACGACGAGGCTATTCAAGACTACGAATATAATCCGGAACTTGCAAGGCAACTTCTCGCTGAAGCGGGATTTCCCGACGGTTTTGAGACCACGCTCTGGGCATTACCGGTACCGCGCCCGTACATTCCGGATGGCATGGCGCTAGCGGAAGCGTTACAATCCGACCTTCGGGAAGTTGGGATAGAAGCGGCGGTCGAAACGTTCGACTGGGGTACATACATTGATAAGACCAAAATCGGCGAGCACGATATGGCAATGTTAGGCTGGATTGTATCAGAGGGCGACCCAGACAGTTTTTTCTACTATCTGCTGAGCAAGACCTACGCGGAGAAACCCGCTTTCAATATCGCTTTCTATCGCAGCGACGAAATGCAAGATATACTGGATCGAGCGAGAACCAGCACTAATCGCGGGGAACGTACTGAACTCTACCGGCAAGCGCAAGCGATATTCCACAGAGACGCACCGTGGGTGCCGCTAGCTCATGCCCAAAGGCTTCTTGTGGTCAATTGGCGAGTGAAGAATCTTAGGCTTGCTCCTACAGGATGGAAATACCTTCGCAGTTTGTCGTTGGAAGAAGACACGACTTCGCTTTATGTTTCGTCGCTCTCTCAAGGTCTCAACACGATTTCCATTCCCTTGCAACCCGATACGCCGATGAACGCTCGGACGCTGTCGGATATGGTCGGCGCAACGGCGGTCATTACCCTAGACGCCGCCAACCAACGATTTGTCGGTTGGACACCCGACGCACCTCACGACGGATTTCCGATTGAAGGCGCAAACGGCTACATCGTCAACCTACCGGAAGCGCGGGAGGTGGCATTCGTCGGCAAAGCTTGGGCAAACCAAGCGCAAGCCGCCGCCGCACCAAGCCTATCGCACAACGCCGACACGTGGGCGTTTGTGGTTAGCGGGTACTTAGAAAGCAGTCGAAACCTAGGCGGCTATCTCGTCACGGTGCAAAATTTAACCACAGGCGATGTCATGACAGGGAGTGTGAGAGACGGTTACTTCGCCGCGGCTACTGCAAATCTCGCACGCCAGAGCGTGGTGAATGTTGGCGACACTTTAGAGGTCACCGTCACCGATACGACCGGCGAAATGGCTTCGAAGCCAGTAGTTTTCACGGTTACGCGCGACGCGCTCCTAAACGCAGTACTTCCCGTAATGCTTGATGGCGTAGGCGTACCGAAGCAAACGATGTTATTGCAGAACTATCCTAACCCGTTCAACCCTGAGACATGGATACCGTATCACCTTTCGGAGGCAGGCGATGTGTCGATAACTATTTACGATACGGTGGGGCAACGTGTTCGGATACTATCGCTTGGCTTTCAGTCGGAGGGTTACTATCAAAGCCGTTCGCTCGCCGCCTATTGGGATGGACGGAACGACTTGGGTGAGCGGGTACCGAGCGGTATTTACTCCTATCACCTCTCCGCCGGCGATTATACTGCTGCGCAGCGGATGGCGATTGTCAAATAGCCTATCTCGAGTTGGAAAGGCAAATCAACCGCCTACCTTGACTCGCGCCCACAGTGTTAATCGTTTTAACTTTGGGTGGACAGAAGAGGTTTTGTCGACTGGGTGCCCCGCCTGTTCCCAAGCGAAAAACCCACCCAACAGTACCGCAACATTCTCTCGCTTAAAGCCGAATTTATCAATTAGCTGGCGTGCCGCACGGACACTGGTGGCTTCAGCCGGTCAGCTTCAGTAAAATACGACAAACGGCTCATTTTTGAGCTCCTGATGCCTCGCAGAGATGTCGCCAATCGGCATAGAGATGGCATTCCGAATATGGCCGTTGTCGTAGGCACCTTTGATACGGACATCTATAATCACGACATCATCGCCTGCATCCAACCGGGCTTTGAGGTCCGCGACCGTAATTCGCTGCACATCTTCTTCAGGGGGCGCTTGAGCAATCGAAAGTGACGCGAAAAACGTTTGAAGGAGAAGGACGGTCAACAGGAAGAATATGCACCTATCTGTTTTTTTCATCGGTTTTTCTCCAAGTGTTGGGTTTTGACATTTGTAATTTTAAGGTGTTCGTCGCCTCAGTGTCAAGAGTTTTCTGACATTCGTCAAATCATAGGTTTTCCATCTCACCCGTCATCAGCAGCCCAATTGCCGGCAGTTCATGTCGAAACGGTGTTGCGTCCGTCAGCCCGCCGTTGTACATCACGAGGATGCGGTCGCTGAGTGCTAGCAATTCATCTAACTCAGTGGAGATTAGCAATACGGCACAGTGATTTCGCCGCTGCTCAAGAAGCCGCTGCCGCACATAGTCCGCCGCGCTAATGTCCAAACCGCGCGTTGGGTTGACTGCAAGCAGCAGTTCCGGTGATTGCGACAGCTCCCTAGCAATGAGCACCTTCTGCTGATTACCGCCGGATAAGAATTTTACCGGCAATTTCCGATCGGGAGTCCGAACATCATAGCCCCGGATGAGTTCGTCGGCATCAGCATTGATGCGTTTTCGATCCAACAGCGGGCGCCAACTTTTGAGAAATTTGGAACCGCTCATGAGGTTTGTTTGATAGTTTTCGAGCTGCTGAATGTTAAGAATTAGATTTTCCGCAACTGTGAAATCGAGAATTAGACCGGCGTTTTGGCGATCATTGGGGATATATCCATATTTTAATCGGCGTATTTGATTCGACAATAAGTTGGTGACTGATTTCCCGTTTAAAAGAATTTCACCGTTGCGTGGCTTTCGCAGTCCCATAATGGTTTCTGCGAGTTCAATCTGACCGTTGCCGTCAACCCCGGCGATTCCGACGATTTCGCCCGTATTCACCTCAAGCGAACAACTGTTTACTGCAATCCGGCCTCGACTTCCGACGACAGTTAGGTCTCGGATTTGGAGGTGTGCGGTGCCTACGGCGTGCGGTTCCCGTTCGAGCTGCGGCGGGTCATACCCAACCATGTGTTTCGCCAGGTCTCGCGGCGATGCATGTGCCGCATGTGTAGTCACGACCCGCTTGCCGCGGCGCAGGACTGTGATTCGATCGCTAATTTCCATGACCTCTTTGAGTTTGTGGCTGATGAAGATTATCGAGTTGCCTTCTGCCTTCAGGCGGCGCAGGATGGTGAAGAGTTCATGGGTTTCTTGAGGGGACAGGACGGATGTCGGCTCGTCAAGCACTAAAATTCGCGGCTTGATGGAATCATCCATCGTTGGATTGACCAGCGCCTTTAGAATTTCAACGCGTTGCTGCATCCCCACCGACAATTGCCAGATTTTGGCGCGCGGTTCGATCAACAATCCATAACGGCGGGAAAGTTCAAGCACTAGTGCCTCAACCGTCCGCCGCTTTAGGCGGAATTTCCCGTGTCTGAAATTATGCGCGATGTTTTCGGCAACGCTCAACGTGGGAACTAATGCAAAGTGTTGATGAACCATGCCTATCCCGTGTGCAATTGCCGTGTTCGGCGAATCAATAAGAGCCGGATTGCCGTCAATCCAAATCTCACCCTCATCGGGTTGGCACAAGCCGTAAATCGTATTCATAAGGGTTGATTTTCCGGCTCCATTCTCACCGAGTACGGTGTGGACTTCACCGCGGCGCAAAGTTAGATCCACGCGGTCAACGGCGAGGTTTTTTCCAAATGCCTTAGTGATGCCGCGAAGCTCAAGTGCGTAAGGTGTCAAACTTACGGTCTCCCCTTTAATTTTCCGAAGTTAATCTTAACCCTGGAAGCCGTTTTCTTATGCCCTATCAAACCGGATTTTGTTTCAATAATACCAGATCTGGGTGTGTCCCGCTATTAAAAAGCAAGCAGACATGCCGGCGCGATCGGTTGTGAATTAGGTGTCTTCGATTGAAAACGGATAATTTTGCAGACACGGGTAAATTGGTACACCGTCAGCGCCGTATGGGCGCCGTTGCGTTGATTAACGAATGCTCCGTCACCATCTCCACTCCCCGTTACGCAACGACAAACCTCATGCCCCAAGCTTCGACAGCGGGCAAAACAAATTTATTGTATGGTCCATCCGTTCCATGGGAGCGGATAACTGTCTTGGCGCAGTGCATGTCGAATACGCTAATCTCCTTCATTGATGTTCGGAGCATTAGCGCAACCTCCTCTGCCCGGTCGAGGCATGAATTGGTTGCCGCAAGAGCTAAGCCCCCTGATTCGGTCGTTCTTACCCACATGTTAATTTTGTGGAAGGAACTGACATACGCCGGCAGCGTATTCTTCGAAAGCCAGCGTAAAAGGATTTTGAGCTGAGATGATTTAGAACCGTTTTGTAAAAACCTCCAGGGATAGTACCCCGCGGCACATATTCTGCCGCCGATCTGGTTTTCAAATACGCCCATGCAGCACGGAGCGGTTTCTCGCCCTTTATAATCCACGATTCGCGCCAGGACTTTCGCGGTTTCACTAATCGGCTTAAGAACCGCGGCGGGGGACAGCCATGGTAAGAACGATTGGCGCGCATCACGCTTGCGCCCGGCAAAGGGCGTATTTAGCGGATGATTCGTGAATTCTTCGATGCAATCTTCGTCCAAGAAACGCTCGACCTCAAATCCGGTGAGCTCGCCGTACCCCATTTCGTTCAGGCAGATTAGCGCTTTCGCGTCCATGTAAACCCCCGAAGACAGCATTTTTAACACGTGCTCGTCACTCATGGCTAAAACGCTGCTTTCGGACAGGGCGGTCACTGAGGCGCATTCGGGTGAATAAGCTGCGGGCAATCCGATTTCTAGCAGTTCATCCGCATGCGACGCGCAGATGCTTAGGATATTTCCGGCAAGCCAATCGCCTTCTGCAATGTTGTTCACTGCATAAACATCCATTCCCCATCCGGTATAAATCCCTAACGGTTTATCTCTTTGGAAATGCCTTACCAGTAAATCATAAAAAGGCCTAGAATCCCGTAGTTTTCTCAGGAGCGGCTCATACTCATCAAGAGGCTCGTCATGTTGAGATAGTACATTGAAGGCGGCGCCCGTGCAGCCTGCTGCGATATGCGACGCGGCTTCCAGCGCTGTCGCCGCGGCACTTTTCTGCAACCGTTGATACGGAAAATTCTCTATCTCGGATTGTATTGAGATGACGCTGTTTGGAAGCATGGATACCTGTCTCCCGACATCGTGGGACTTCCCTGCTAGTCCTCTCATGTAATCATCAAAATAGAAGCCGCCCCCCGGCCGCCACATGACCGCCGACCCGTGGTCGCCGGACAAGACTTCACTCCAATGCTGGAAATCATAACCCTCAAAAAACCGGTCACCCGTCATGAATCCTAGCGGCAAACTCGGCTTCACCCGATGTACTGTGTGTTCTATCAATTCAAAAAGGCGAGCGATTGTATTGCGGTTATGCTGCAGCCACGCCAAGCGCACCTCCAGCTTGTTCGCGGTAGGACCAGTGTTAAATGCGTCTTTAAGTGTATCCCTCGTAAACATGACCCCAAACTCTTCTTCAAATATGAGTAGGCAATTATCGCAAAAGCAGCCGTAACCAATGGGCATATGCCCAAAGCGTACATCGTCGTCTATCCAGATATAGTCCGGATGGGCACTAGTTACAATATTGTAGAGCTGACTGATATAAGTTTTCATGCCCTCATCGTTGGGACAAAATGAACCCAAGCAGATGTTACCGTAGATGTCAGTCATGCGCGTATAATCGGCAGTCAGAGAGTTGGGCAGATTTTCGTTGTGATGGCCTATAGTGGTGAGAATGTTGATACCCGTTCTGTAGCCCATAGACCGCAGTTGCGCCATGCGTTCACTCAGTATTGATACGTGTTCCTCAATTGTTTCTAAATCAAGCGGTGCGTGAGTTTCCGAGGTAAAAAATGTCACCTCATCGGTGAGTCCTTTATATTTTTCAAATAATTTAACAAGCGACTGAAAGCCCTTTTCCGGCCGCCACTGGCTTATCCCAATTCTAAAGGAAACGACAGCGTTTTGAATTCCGCGTTTCATACCAATGTCTTCCTTTCATTCGATCTCGAGATCGCGGCGAATCAGCACAGTTCACAACTTTTATAAGTATACCGCATCTGTTATCCCCGCGTCTTGGCAACACCGTGTCAAAGCGTTTAAGCAATCCTAGCCCTAGTTACAAAATTGCATAGCCGAACCAATAAAACACTTGACAAAAGCGGCGTAGATAAGTTATCAATATATTTGCGTTACACCGGGGCATCACCCCATATTTTTGCACGTTGCAGATGATGACTCCTTCCTGATGTGTAGTTAGTTAAAATATTTTGTCTCAATCACGCGAGGCATAGGAAGCGGATGTCAATGATTCTCGTGAATGAACGAAACCGGAAAAAAATGGATACACCCGAGAAATCTAAGTTTTTGGTGTAATCTTCCGATTTTTTTTGGACGTTCTAACGACTAACTATTTTATCGGGGCACCGCGTTCGGTCTATCCCGCCAAATCTGTTAAAATGCGAGCAAAAGTCAAATATGTACTATTCCAACCGGTTAATTCAACGCATCTTGAGTCTAGTGGTTCCCGTAATTCTCATATCCGGCTGCGGTGAGGAGGATGTTGATAGATATGGCGGCAATCTCGCGCCAAAAATTTTTGCTTTTGAGGCAGAATCGGACATCGTTGAACCCGGCGCACAGGTACGCATTACACTCGACGCCCGCGATATTGAAGGGCAAAAGGTCACCGTCAGATGGGATGCAGCAGGAGGTGACATTGACGGAGACATTTTCGGCGCTGTCTGGACTGCTCCAGAACGGGAACGCAAGTATCAGATTGAAGTCAAGGTAAGCGACGGAGAAAAATCAACATCAAGCACCATAGATATCCAGGTGTGGCGGACGCGCCCCGGAGATTACTACCCACTTGCGGTCGGGAATATATGGCGGTATCGCGACGATGAAGCGAACGAGATAATTTTTGAGATTGTGGATACAATTCAGATCCATTTACAGGACAGTGATCCCGTCAGAAGTTATGTACTTGAAAAATACAGTAATGATGAAGATCTCGAAGGAATTAGCAACTTTTCCTATCTTGGCAGACAGCTTGACGAAAATGGGGATTCTCAAGGCATTGTTCAGCACGCCCAAAATGTTACATCTGGCGGGCCGGATACGATACTCTTTGTTCCATTCCTGCCGCTCTACAACTTTCCACTGATTCCCGGCAACACCTGGAGAACAAATTTTGAGGCGAGGTTAACAGGGGAATTGTTCCCAATTGGCGGCGGAAACGACCAATTTGAGGTCGTGTCTGAGGAAACCGTGACAGTTCCAGCGGGCACATTTGAACATGTCTTTCAAGTTCAGGAGACGTTTAAGTGGAGCATTTTTGAACAGGATCTTGATACTACAATCGCCCAGAAATGGCTCGCGCCTGGTGTTGGTATCATTAAATTTACGCAGTCCCAGACTCGTGCCGGCGTAACGGTTGAAGTTGAATTTGAACTAGAGTCCTTTGAATTGGCGGCTGATGATTGAAAAGTGAAGTGTAATTCTAATGAGAACAGCGCATGACAAATCAACGCGCCGCAAATTGCACGGCAAGCAACACGAACTGCGTGTATTCGCTCGGCTCAGCGCGATAGTTGTTTTGGTTACAGTCTTGAGTTGGACGGGCGCCGAGGCGGCAAGCCGGTATGCGTGCGATTTCTTGACACTGGGCGTAGGTGCCCGACCGTTAGGCATGGGCGGCAGCTTCGCGGCAGTCGCAGATGATTCCACCGCCGCTTACTGGAATCCCGCGGGACTCGGGCGGTTGCGCCATTCCGAAATCGCTTTCATGCATTCCAGCCTCGGTGAGCTAGATAGCTACGATTTCGTCAATTACATCCATCCGCTCGGTAAAAGTGAATCCATCGGACTTAGTTGGTTGCGCGTTGGCATTGATGACATACCAATCACGAGCTTAAGAGTTGCGTCCCGGTCGATAGGTCCGACCAATCGCCCCGAAATTAGGGGGACTTTCAGCAACACCAACAACGCCTTCTTATTCTCCTACGGCAGACGAATCGGATTTGACTTATCGTCGAAGCGAATAGATTTACTCGTCGGCGGTAATGCCAAGTTTCTTTACATTTCTGCGTTAGGAAATAGAAATGCGATTGGTGTAGGGGGGGATGCCAGCTTGCTCTGGACAACAAACCCTGAAATGCCAAGTCGATTTTCCATCGGGATGGTCGCGCAAGATTTCTTTAAGACAAAATTATACTGGAACAATCCGCCCGAACATCCGGATCAGGCTGCGAACACAGATACAATCAACCCGAATCTTAAGGTTGGTGTCTCGTTTGGTCAAGATATCGCCCCGCTAAATAGCCGTGTGTTGTTGACAATCGATACCGATAGCCTATACGCCTTTGAGATGCACTACGGCGCCGAGTATGTTTTCGCCGATCTTCTTTCGCTTAGGGCCGGCGTACAGGAGCGCAAAGGTATAAACACAATTCGGCTGATGACGGCGGGTGCAGGTTTCCGTCTCTCTTTCTTGACAGGGGCGGCCTTCTCCATTGATTATGCGTTTCTCGGCAACGACGAACTCGGGAATAGCAATCGAATTTCGCTGATGACAAGGTTCTAATGGAGTTAAGCAAGCGTCATCTATCGCTTTTGACGGTTGCGGTTGCGGTTTTCGATATGTTCACGGATCCGTAGGCTCGTCCAACATAAATCTGATTCGATTGAATCTGTGTGCCAGCGCGATTACGATACGCCTTAAATCATCAAGATTGTCTCCACGCAGCGCATTGAAGATGCATTCAGCAATCTCCGGTGCGTCTGACGGGGTCATACCGTACCGTGTAACTTCTTGTACCCCAATGCGTAGGCCGTGCGATCCGAGTTTCGCAGGAACCTCGGCGGATCCAACGATAATATTACACGCCTCAAGCCGCTTAGCTAATGCTCCTCCTTCACCAAATTCATCGACTATGGGTAGGAGCGTATGCGATTCTGTGTACCCAAGCTCCGACCCTACAAGGCGTATTCCGCGTTCGTGCAACGCTTGCCCCAACGCTTTGGCATTATTGATGATTGCGGATGCGTGGGCTTTGCCGAACGTGAGCCATTCCAAAAATGTTGCCGCGAGTGCGGGCAAGCGCCCGAGGTGGTGATTCGCGATCAGCAACGGCGCCAGCGCTGATCCCATTCGCTCTGCGATAGCCTTATCGTTGGTCAAAATCATGCCGCCTTGCGGTCCGGCGAGGGTTTTGTGTGTGCTGGTAACGATCACGTCTGCGCCTTCATCTAGCGGTGATTGAAACCGTCCTCCTGCAATCAACCCCATGACATGTGCGGCGTCATATATCAGATAAGAGTCGGGATTGAATTTGCGCATTGCCATTTTGAGTTCTCGCACCGGTTGAGGAAAGAGAAAGAGCGCGGACCCAATGATGACGAGTTTGGGACGATGGTGTTGGATGAGAGCGATTGTCCGATCCAAGTCAATGTTGTATTTTTCTCCGTCCCAAGGAATGTCGACGGAATTGAGCTCTACCTTCAAGCAAGAGGAAGCCAACTTGTGCGCATAACGATGCGCATTATGTACTTCTAACGCTGTATCGCCCGGGCTGCCGAGCGCAAATACAGCCGCAATCCCGGCTATGTTTCCAGACAATGGCCGCAAATCGACATGCGCCGTGCCGAAAAGTTGTTTTGCCAATTCCTGGGCGGTCTCTTCAATCTTTTCGATATATTGATTTCCACGATAGGCGCGGTGGTGTAGATCGACGCCGGTATAGTATCCGTACCGGCGGTTGAGTTCATCGGAAAGCAAACGCTCCACCAATGGACTGGGGGTATTTTCAGAAGCGATAAGATTGAGACAATCGGCTCGAAAATTTCCGTGTTTCTGCAATAGGGATTCAATATCCTGTACGTTGGCAGCAGGCTCCATAGAACTTTCTCAATCCGTGGGGCGTATTGTATTCTTGAATAATTAAACGATCTTACTCATTCTTCGCCTCGGGCTTGGGCGGCATTACAATTATTTCGATGCGGCGGTTTCTCGCTCTACCCGAGGAGGTGTCGTTAGTATCGATTGGGTGGTAATGTGCGTAACCGACAGCCGCCAAACGGGTTGCCTCTACGCCCGCGTGTTTTTGTAAATAGCGCACCGCAGAAATCGCCCGCGCCGTGGATAAATCCCAATTTCCGAGGAGAGCGCCTCTGAATGGGCGATTGTCGGTATGCCCTTCTACACGTATCTCTCGATCGGGATAACGGTTCAAGAACGTCTCCGCAATCTTATCTAAAACCTGCTTGCCCTCAGTTTTTATCATTGCGTCCCCAGAGTCAAACAGAATCTTATCCATGAGGTTGACAGTCAGCTTACCCTGTAGTTCGGTAATCATGATTTCTTTATTTTCAATTTCTTGCTGAAGGCTGTCAACTAGGTCTTGATACTCTTCTTCCCTATCCTTTTTTTCTTTGAGGAGTTTCTGCTTTTCGGCTTCCACCTCGGCTTTTGCTTTACTCAATTTTGTGACGTCTTGCTGAACCTCCGCAATAGTGCCTTCAATAATTTTAATACGATATTTTTTGGCTTCTAAGTCTTTCTGGGTTTTCTTCAATTCGCGTTGTAATTCCTTGGACTCCTTTCGAGAGGTTGCCAAATTTGCCTGCTCTGCAACCAATTCGACTTCTGTTCGCTTGAACTTGACGCGGTAATAGCCGATCAACGCGGTGAGAACAACCAAGATAAGCCCCGCGGCACTTCCGGCTAGATATAACCGTTTCTTGCTCACGTTTTCTTAATCCTCCAGATTGGTTATTCCAAGTAGGTTGAAATTTATATCAAGTTTAGAATCAATTTGTAAGTTGTGGAGCCGCAGATTGTGTGCCCGGCTTGTGTTTCGGTGAGAAGCTAGTTTAGCACGTAGACCTAGTCGTGTCAAGAATGAACGCATGCGGCGATGCTGCGATAGTAGTTGATCTCTATCGAGATTTCTGTTACACTTTTGGTTGCCAGAATCACAGGATAGGTTTCATGATTACGTTTCTTTACGGCGCCTTTTGTACACGACGGTTGATATTTAACTATGCGAATTCTCATGTTCAACTACGAATTCCCGCCAATCGGAGGCGGCGGTGGATGGGTGTCCTATTTCCTCGGCAAACAGTTTGTTGAAGCTGGACATGAGGTGCGGCTCATCACGTCGCGGTTTCGAGATTTACCGAATGAGGAAATGATTGAGGGGTTTCGCGTTTACCGCGTTCCCACGATACGAAAAAACCGCTCGACATGCGCCGTCCACGAAATGCTGACCTACGCGTTTAGTTCAAGTTTATACGGGTTCAAGTGTGTTAAAAGCTTCCGTCCAGAGATAATCCAAGTGTTTTTTGGGATTCCGTCCGGAGGCGGTGCATATCTGCTTCGAAAGATTTTTGGTATTCCATACATTGTATTTCTTGGTGGGCGCGATATTCCACGCCGGAACCCGGATCCGCCCTATTATCGTCTACTGTACGGTTTACTTGCCCCTGTGATTAAAGCAATTTGGGGCAATGCTGCTGCCGTGGTTGCGTGCAGCGGTGGCTTGCGTGAGTTAGCTTTGCGCACGGAGCCGAATATAGACATCGATACGATTCCGGATGGACTAGATGTTAACCGTTTCTCGCCGCTTCCCCGTGGCGTGAACAGTGAGCGCGTACGGATTTTGACTGTCGGACGGCTCATCCCTCGGAAAGATGTTCAGCTCCTCATCCGCGCCCTTCCGCAGCTGATTCAAAACACAACTCGCGATTTCGAAGTCAAAATTGTGGGAGACGGTCCTTGTCATGAGAATCTAGTAAAATTGGCGGAAGAATTGGGTGTCATTCATAAAGTCCGTTTCGCCGGCTCGGTTCCGTATTCGGCACTCCCGCAAATATATCAAAGCGCCGATATTTTTGCGCTATGTTCCCTCGCCGAAGGGATGCCGCTTGTTGTGCTGGAGGCAATGGGGTCGGGTTTACCTGTAGTTGCGACCCGCGTGCAGGGAGTTGAAGATATAGTCCAAGTTGGAATAAACGGTTGTCTCTTTACCGCCGGCGATGTCGGTGCGCTAGCCAGGCATTTGGCTTCACTAATTAATGATGACGAGACCCGCAGAAAAATGGGCAACGCGAGCGTCCTACAAGCGCAGCGGTACGACTGGAAAAATATCGCCCAGTCCTATTTGGATATATATGAACGCGTAACGTGTGCGGGTTAGGTCATCTAGGTAGACATAACGGCTATTTCCGAATGCGGTATTACCGAGGAATTCCTTGATGAGAGTTGCAATCATCGGTACGGGTTACGTTGGTCTAACGACGTGCGTAGCCATGGCATACCTAAACCACGAGGTTGTGGGGGTAGATGTCGATCCAAAGAAACTGGAGGCATTACGCCGTGGAAAAAGTCCCATCCACGAGCCGGGTATCCAGAAACTCCTAGATCAGGTCGGCGAATATGTCTGCTTCACAGATGAGTTGGCAGATGCTATAGCGAATGCTGACATCATAATGATTGCAGTCGGCACGCCGCCGAAGCTTAATGGAGATGCGGACACGAGCTACGTAGAAGAGGCGGCGTGGCAAGTGGCTCAAGGGTTGCAGCCTAATCGGACGTATACCTTGGTTGTCAAATCTACTGTACCTATCGGGACGAACCGGCGGGTGGCTAACGTAATCACTCGCGCACTTTCTGAACGTAAGGTAAAAACCAAAATTCATCTTGCTTCGAATCCGGAGTTTTTGCAAGAGGGTTTAGCCTTGCGGGGTACCTTCTACCCAGATCGAATTGTTGTCGGCGTCGAAGAATCGGAAGGCGTAGAGGCGTTGCGCCGACTTTATCGTCCTATACTTGAACAGACGTTCGATCCGCCTAGTTTTTTGCCGCGCCGCGAAGGTTATAGCTTACCACCCTTAATTACGACCGACCCAACGAGTGCCGAGATGATTAAGTATGCTGCCAACACGTTCCTTACGCTCAAGATTAGTTTCATCAACGAAATTGCAGGACTTTGTGAAAAGGTGGGTGCGGATGTGACGGAGGTATCTCGCGGAATTGGCTTGGATACCCGTATTGGGCAACGTTTCCTCGAAGCGGGGCTGGGATGGGGAGGCAGTTGTTTCCCCAAAGATACTGCGGCGCTCCTGAGTGTTGCAGCGGAATACGGGTACACGATGCAAATTGTCCAAGCCGCGCGTGAGGTCAACTGGGGACAACGTCAGTTGATTGTGGAGAAACTCCAATCTGCCCTTAAAATTCTGCGCGGCCGTACTATAGGAATACTGGGGTTGACATTCAAACCCAATACGGACGATGTTCGAGATGCTCCGGCAATGGATATTATCCGGGCGCTGATCGAACGCGGCGCGCATGTCCAAGCTCACGACCCAATTGCTATCCCTCACGCCCGGCTACTTTTGAAAGGGCTGGATGTGGCATTCGAGGAAGATGTTTACTGCCTCGCGGACGGAGCCGATGCACTCGTATTGGTTACGGGTTGGGAAGCATACCACTCACTCGATTTGGCGGAACTCGGCAGGCGCATGAATAACCGCGTTTTAGTTGATGGACGAAATTTTTTCATGCCAGACGACGCACTTGCTGCCGGATTTGTTTACATGGGTGTTGGCAGGTGATTACAATCTCGACTATACACGCTAAGCATTTGGACGATAGTAGTGAAAACAGGCATGATGAAATTTAAGATTGGCGATGCCGTATGGATTTTAGCATCTTTACAGGATATTATGTAAAATATGAAAACACATCAATACGATCTCATTGTTATCGGCAGCGGAAGCGCCGGATTTTCCGCGGCGACGACCGCTAAGGAGAATGGACTAGAGAAGATACTGCTGATTGAGAAACGCCGAGTCGGGTACAGCCTCTGTACAAATGAAGGTTGTATGCCTTCCAAAACGCTGCTCGCCTCCGCCGAAGTGAAGCGAATCATTGAGGCAAGCACCGATTTCGGGATTGCATCGACTCAGCCAAATGTGAATTGGGACGCCGTGCAGGAACGAGTCCGAACTTTGGTGGAAGATGATTTCTTTGCTGCAAGGCGGGACGCGATTCGCAACGCCCCGGTGGATTTAGTCGAAGGGAATGCGCAGTTTACAAGCCCGCACACTATCCAAGTCGGTGAATGTTCCTATGCGGCAGACCGAATCGTTATCGCTACCGGTTCCGTCGTTAGTGTTCCTCCCTTTCCCGGATTACGAGAAACCGGGTATTTGGATAGCGACGGTGCGCTCTATTTGAAGAAATTGCCGAGGTCGTTAATTGTGTTGGGGGGCGGATACATTGCCATTGAGCTTGGATATCTATTTCACAAAATGGGCGTTGATGTCACGATTGTACAGCGCAGCGAACGGATTTTGTCGCGTTTGGATGCAGATATCAGTTTTGAATTGGAGCGAATTCTCCGGCGTGACGGGATGAACATTCTCACCGGAGCAGATGTAGAATCGGTGCGCCGATCGTCCGGAAACAAGCGTATTCACGCCGTGATCGAAGAAGGGGGGAAAACCACATTAGAAGCAGAGGAGATAATGATAGCCACGGGACGCGACCCCGCAATCCACGGTTTAAACTTGGAGCAACTCGGCGTCCAGTTAGATGAGTATGGCGCGATTCAGGTCAACGATTTCTTACAGACATCTGTACCGCATATCTATGCAGTCGGCGATGTGAACGGCAAGATGCCGCTTGTCTACGTTGCCTCAATGGAAGGCAGGGTCGCGGGGCTCCATGCTGCAGGGGTAAACGGCGAAAAAATCGATTACCGATTGGTTTCGAACATCATCTTTTCGCACCCGGAAATTGGTACCGTCGGCCTTACCGCTCAAGAAGCAGAGGCAAACGGGCTGAACGTAATAACTGCAAAGACGCCGATGGAAGATATTGGTAAAGCTGTGGCGATTGGGCAGACGGACGGATTCATTAAGCTAGTTGCTGAACGGCCTTCGGGCAAAATCGCCGGGTTACACGTCATAGGGCCGCATGCAACTGACATAATGCAGGTGGCGCTGCCTCATATTTACCATAATGACACGGTGTTTGACGTGCTAAATATCCCTTACCCTCACCCTACACTCGGCGAAGCCCTCAGTTACGCAGCCGAAGAAATCGCGGCGTGCTTATAAATCAAGCCGCCGATCGTCATCCGTTCCGCTGCTTTTCCTGAATCTGCCTATCCAACTGCCGCGACGCCTGAACTGCAGCAGCGTCACCGGATTCAACCAAATGGCGGAGACGCGTTGCGCCGCAGGTTTCCAGCGATTCTTGCCAGACTGGCTGGTTTTGGCATTCCGCATGCGCTTGTGTAATTTCCGCCGGACGCATCCGATCGATACGTTCACGGTAGATGTTCAATTTTTGCCATCGAAGTACGTCCGAAGATAGCGTGTGAAATTTTTCCGATTCCAACAAAATGGACGTCAGATTAACATCCTGTTCTTGTTGATGGGGAGGTAGGTGTGTCGTTTGGCTAGCTTTTATCAACCGGGAGGCTTTCGATTCCAACATGGGTAGAATTCCTTTCACAGCATCGTCATAACAGCCGCCGTTGTGCGTTTCAATTAGCGTGCAAACTTAAAGACGGCTGAATGGAAACACAGGACTGATAACGACCAATTGAAGGCTCTAACCGTAGGAACGAAAAATAAAAGCGGCGGTTTCCAAAATTTTCAATATTTTCCCGCCGTGCGTTAGCAGTAACTTACCACCACGCGGTGAAGGTGTAAATCGGTTTTTTTACAACAATACTCAATAACGCCCAAAATCCGCCGACGACAAATTCTCCGAGAATAACCCCAAAGAAAAAAGGAACCGCTTTGCGATACGCCTTTACGCCGCCATATTTCAAGATAAGCCATTTTATGAGCCATGCCACAATAAATTGCGTCCAAAACGTTCGCATAGACCAGGTACTGGACACTGCATAGCCGGCCGGGTGCAAGGACCACCATAAAAACCTGACTCGCATAAACATAAGGAAAATACCAAACAGTATACCGTAGAGAAAGAAGCCTAGACCTGCCATGTCCGTGGACGCAGGAATTGTCAGCCACTGCTGCAACCGCGCAAACGGTTCCCGTCCGAAAAACTGCAAGACGACATTACTATGCTTGTATCCCGAATGTAAAATTGCCCAGAAAGCGGCAAAAGTACCTGCAACAGTCGCGATAAGGATAGCGCCAAATACCCAACGGTTGTCCATTCGGGCTCTATCAGCCAGCTTAAACCCCTCCAATTGATGCGGCATCACGTCGCTGTAATGCATGCGCGATAGAAACCAAAAGAGCGACATGATGGATAGATTTCTGGGGCCAATCTTTCGCGTGCCGACCGCTCCAATCATGAGTATTTCGGGTCCGGCAAAGTGCAGGTCATGAAATGGAGAGCCGACTTCCGCGCGAATTCGCGTAATCCCAATTTCCGTCATCAGGTATAGTGCGAAAAAAGCCCCGGCCGCCCAAAGTGACATGCCAGCCTTCCAGCAAAAAAGCAGAATTAACGCAATACCGCAGATAAGTCCCCAAACGGCGATTCTGTAGTTTAACAACTCGGCAGAATCGTCACGTTTGTCGTCGCGCATGGCGGGCTTCAGCGCAACCTTGAATACATGGGCCAAATGACGTCTGCCTATCCATATCGCGATGAAAAACAGGGAGATGTGCGCGCCCGCGGCCTGTTCCGAAAGCAATGGCCGGGCGCGCCATCCCAAGGTGCTCTCGAATATTTGCTGTGCTTTCCAAAGAACAAAGAAGAACCAGCAAGAAAAGGAGATGTCCAAGGGAATTAAAAACACCAACCCAATTAGGAACGGGCGGAAGGTAAGCGGCGTGTAACCCACGGCGTTCCACGGCCTGTCGGAAAATAGTTCGCCGAGGTTATAGGGTGCCACGCGTAGGGAGGGGACGGAAGGGAAAAAGAAGTTCAGCCCATTGATGAAGGTCATAACACCTACAATGGAAAAACCTAACCACATCAACTTATTTTTGAACAACCTGGATGTGCGGTTCGTAATTTCGAACGGGAGTTGGACGATAGGATATGACAGCCTTTCTCTATCAATCCACTGCTTACGTACGATGACGTTGAAGCATATCATCACGAACATGAGTGTACAGATGAACGCTGCCCAGACCAAAACCGGCGTCAGCCATGCCTCAATGTGCTGTGCGGTATAGAGGGTTGACTCTCCCGTCAATTTTTTGGCAATGTATCCATCGACTGCCCGCTCATCAGTCACAGCGAGCCAGTGCGGAATATACCGCCAAAAGAGTTCTTTCCATTCGTTCTCGGGCGTTGCAAGTCCAAACGCTCCAGCCATCGTTGGCGGCAAAATCTGCATCATGCTGTGCCCAGCGAGTGCAGACGCTTGGCACAGCATGATGTAAATGGTGAGTAGCTCGCCCTGTTTGAAAGCCATGTCGGCGGACAGCTTTCTCAATGGAATGTTGACCACTAACAATACCAACACCATGAGTAGGACGTTAAAGAAGAGCGAAAACAGTGTAGAGTGGGCGACGTAATACACGCACTCCATCTGTATCAGCAGATACGAGTTAATGGGAATCAGGATAAGACCTATAAGTATCGCTCTCCAAGTTACGTTTCTCACGGCATCACCTATTTTCGAAGCGGCAACATACGGCAGCGTTGCTGCAGAAAAGGTTTGTAAATGGCATGTTGTATGGGCATGCCGCTCCGCTGGCGCGAATCCCTACCGCCGTGCTATGGCAGTAGCTGATAGTGTTTTCACGACTTCGAAGCGGAATGTGAATCGTTGAAAGAAACCGCGTAAGTCAATAACGCGTGGTAGCGCTCATTGAAACATGGGAAGTGGCAAACTCTAATCCCCTAATCAGCCAATATCCTGACCGGTGTGCCAGCCGCAATACGTTCATAAATTTTTTGGGCGTGATGGGGGATTAGGGCAATGCATCCGAGCGTTCCTTTGTAGGATTTAAAGCCGACGTTCTCTAAAATTGCCGAGGCATGAATTTCAATAGAACTTCCTGTCCTACCTTCCATCTTATCTTCTTCGTTTGGATAGTCGAGCGCCATCACATAAACATGCTCGCCGCCATAAGCTGCGGTCCACAGCTTTTCGTCTTGAGCGATTTTTAACTCTTGCTCTGAAAGACCGGCATGTTCCAATTTTCCAAAGTAAAGTTCAGTATCTCGTATGGCGTATGTTTCGCCATCCACAACAAAACTGCTTTGTCCTCCGGGGTTAATTTTGGGCGGTCCGTTGCGGCTGACCATCCATTTGACAGAGTAATCCCCAAGCGGGGTTTTCTTGTCCCCTTCTTTTTCTTTTCCGATGCCGTTTTGCCCGATGGCAACCGGAAAACACAAATCGACTCGATCACTTTGAACGAGGCGGATTTCTTTAGATTCGCCCAAAACTAACAGACAGAATCCGTTTTCATCTCTCCTTAAACCTTGCAGATGGGTTTCTGCATTATTTGACTCGAATTTTGGCATTTATAGCGCTATACCTTCCTAATTTTTACAGGTGTTGAAAAAGAGATTCGTTGAATCCCCGGGACGCCTGGTGTGAGGAGAAAAAATTTCAATGCAAATTAGATTGTAAGCACAACCTCGACCGCATTTTTTCCGGGTTGCACATCGACGCGGACAAACAACAGGCGATTGTCCAACCGGGTTACAGCATGGGTGTTGGATTTGGAGAGCGTCAGGCCCGCGTGATCGCCCCAAATCGTCAAGCCGTACGGCATGGATTTAGGAGACTCAATCTCAAAGTGCATCCGCAATAGCGACCGTGTGCGAGAAGGCAGAAATTTTTCAATCTTTGGCAGGTTAAATTCTGTACCATCGCGCGAATTCACTGGCGGCGAAATGTAGTTCTTTACGGCAATCGGTTCCATGCTGCCTGCTTCAAAAACCAACTGGCATTCCGAATCGTAATAGAACAGCATCGACTGCGGCGGCATCCGCCCAGCATCGGTGGGGCTGTCTGGCATCTTATTAGAGGTTGAATCGCCCGATTCAATGAGGAGAAAGGTGGGGGGCGTCTGATTGCACTCTCGCTGGTAGTCCTCCATAGCATTTGCAAGCGGAATGATTTGTGTGTCGGACTGTTGTGCCACATGTGCGAAGTACGCGTTCAACGCTTCGAGATGTTCCGATGAAAATTGTGCTACCTGATCTGCATTGATATATTGAACGTAAGCAAGCCAAGGATTCCACGCTGCATTTGCCGCATACAGATTGAAGAAATGGCGTGCAGTTCCGTTCAAAATTTGAGTGCGAAGATCGAGTGAATCATTCTCTTTAGACTCGTGCTCTTGAGTCGAAGGCAATTTTTGTTTCACAACGCCCCATGCCGACGCGGGATTTGGCGAAGCAGCCGGAATTCCAGCGATTTTTCCCGCAGCGGGACCGCCCATATTATGCGCATCAGTGGACGGGTAAAAAAATCCAAAAGGGCAACCGGCATCGCCGCCCTTATCCCCCCATCGATAACCCCATAATCCTTTGAAGCCAACTTTACCCACCGCATACAGCAGGACATGATTTTTTTCCACCGCACCCGCTACCGCCGGGCTTGCCCATTCCATTACCCGCTGGACCTTTTCCCATTCGGATGAAATGAAACCCGGCAGTTTCTCGCGCATCGTTACGATATGCTCGGCTGATTCAGGCCTATCTATCGGCGTATCACTGCCCCAAATGGGTTTCATATCTAGCAGCAAGAGCAATTCGTCGCCATAACTTTCGTGCCATTGAGTAAAGTCAGCAGCGAAAGCTCGCGCGGATACGCGGTTAATTGCCCAAGTAATAGGAATGCCGTGTGTGTGTGCAATTTCTGCAAGAAGGCGAACGCCGCGTCTCAGATTTGTCCTGTCATCGGTAATAGCAGTGCTAACGAGTGAGTAGGCAAACATATTTTACTGCTGTACGTAAGTTTTGTTCAAATAATGGGCGATAATCTCAATATCTTCCTCTAAAAGGAAAAGACCATTTTCAATCATCCGGGAAATGAGTTCTCTGGTTTCCTCTTCGGACGTGGGCGGCGCATTGTCAACGTCCGCTAATGGATGGCATTGAGAGCACGTTATTTCAAAAAGTTCTAGTGCCTCTGCAGGATCATAGCTCGCCTGGTCCAAGCTGGCCGCAACGATGGCATCGGGGTCTTGGGCGGCAGTGTCCGGGTCCTGAATGACATCAGGTACTGGGCTGAACGCCGATTGCAGTGCAACTTGTGACTGGCTTGCTTGCATCTCTTCTTTTCTCCGCTCTTTCACCGAATTCTGAATGTCAGGCGTAATCGCAATTAAGTATGCGGATACTGTCCACTGTTCTTCCCGGTTAATCGGTTCTCCAATGACGGGTTTAATCGCCATTCGATTTACAAGCCTTACCCAATCCGGCGGAGTGCGGGGGCGAACAAGAATAGTTCGTAGGTCGTGGCACTGGACGCATTTCTTCAATAGTACGTCCTGTCCGTCGCGCAATTTTCGTTTGGAAGCTAGTTTATCCAGCGGTGCATCGTCAGGCAATCCGGCTGTTAGTAACATTTTGTGCGTTCTTTGCATACCGGCTTCGCTAAAGACTTCTTGAGACGTTCGCAGGGCGCGTTCCCGCAGTGTGAAGGGCACAGACAAGCCGATTAACAGATAGGTACACAACAATAGGGCAGTTCCAATATACGGCATGGCTTCTTCAAAGTGCCTGAAGAAGCGGAGGATTGCGATTTTGACCAATAACAGCACGCCGATCGTAATGCCAAGCATCAAGTGGGCAACTGTGCGCGGCGGGAGTTCGATCTGATAGTTCCACAAGCGGGGCACCATATGCCACATCATGAAGACATAAAGTATCGCATACGAAATACCAATGAGACGATGTATCAACACGAGCGGCGCAGGAGCGGCGCTTGTGCGGGTTTTTTCATCAAAAGGATAACCCCACAGTTTGTACATTAGGAACACCGCTGCGTTGCCCAAACCTAAGAATACAAGACCAAGTATGGCGCTTGTCGAAGTAGACATATAGTAATTCCTTCCATTGGGCAGCGAGGCCAGATTGAAGATATTAGAATCAGGCAATTGTAACACAAAGCCGTGCGATTGTCACCACTACTTTACCTCGCGGCGATTTTTGCATTGGCGCAGTTTCTATTATGTGATACAATAATCTTCAGTAATTTTGTGAATCGGGCGGCAAAACATCCAAATTAACACTTGTGTTTTTACTTACGTAGGTGATGAAGGAGTCGTAAATGAAAAGAAAACTTCTGTTAATGCTAGCGTTGGTTGTGGTTGTGTGCGGTCTTGTATTAACCGTACAGAGCCGGATGGGCGGGACGAATGAAGTTCAGCCAATGTACGGCAGCCTGCTTATAGATGGTTATGATTTTAAGAATGATGTTGGTCCAAAAGGCACCATAATATATGATGAAGACAAAAATGAATTTAGAGGCACCTACATTGGGCTAAAGATGCCCCAGGGACGGCGTGCGGTCTTCGCATGGCTTTACGACACTGTCAATCAAAAATCTGAATATCTAGGACCGGTTGGCTGGTTAAGAGTTGATACGGGCGGCAAGAAGAAAGGGAAGTTCGCTATTAAGGTGCCGGATAAATTCAAGGGCGGAAACTTTGGAAGTTACGAAATAATCGGATTCACAGCCGAGAAAACATCGCTAATAGCCAACGGTACTGAGGTAGTAGAGAAGCCGGCGAAGCCCGCGGGAAGCAAAATTTTAAAGAAACTGGACCCGGCTTTTTACCTATATGCGGCGCTGCCGAACTCTGACACGCCAATGCACTACTGTGGACACGGGGGAGATTTCTTTTTTGCGAAGGATTTGGAGAATCAACTCTGTTACGACTGACTGTGCGGCACAACATATTCTAAGTGTAAAGCTGCCGGGTTAAAAGCCCACGGCAAATAGCATTTTGAATATGTCCTCGGCTCGTGAAGCTGAGGTAATTCAGATTTATACATAAATACCACAACACTTGAATCTATCGGCTGCCGAATCATAGTTGCATCGTTCGAGTTTACCGTAGGCGTGATGCAGTTGAGCGGAAGGCTGGGCGATTGGGTTGTCCTTGCCCCGCCGATGTCACTCGGTGACGAGGCGTTTTTCTTGGCGCTGCATCAGATGATTGAATGGATTTGCGGCGTTGAGTGTGTTTTAAACTTGTCGGAGGTTAAGCACTATGAGCTATCGCGCACCGGTACCAGTCTTGCGTATATTTGACGAGGCTAAGGCGAAGGAGTTTTATGTCGATTTCTTGGGCTTCAACGTCGATTGGGAACACCGTTTTGATGACAATGCGCCGCTCTACATGCAAATCTCGAAGGATAAGTGTGTCATACATCTGTCAGAGCATCACGGCGACTGTTGTCCCGGCGGAGCAATGAAAATTGAAACGACGGAAATAGATGCGTACGAGAAAGAACTAAACGACAAGAATTACCGGTACTACCGGCCAGGAATAGACGACATGCCTTGGGGCAGCCGAGACATGTCGGTCAAAGATCCATTCGGCAACAGATTGACGTTTACAGACGCGGTATGAAGTCGAAATACCCGACTATTTGCGGCTCCATTTTGCTCCAGCTGCAAACCCACCCCTGCGCTTCGGTTTTTTGCTCGCTCGCTTTGTAATCAAAATGTCAAGGCACCCGAATGAACGTAAAACAGATTCAAATCTTGCACGCTGATGACGCGGACCTGATGCGCATCAGCCGTGAAGGATTGCTCTCGCTAAATCTTGCCGAGATGAAGGCAATCCGGACATACTTCGCCAATCTAGGTAGAGATCCGACCGATGTTGAACTTGAAACGCTTGCCCAAACCTGGTCCGAGCATTGCGTTCATAAGACGTTCCGGGGATTGATTGAGTATTCCGAACACGGTTGCGAGACAGTCGTGATCGATGGGTTGCTTAAGACTACGATAATGCGGGCAACGCAAACTATCGACAAGAGTTGGTGCGTCTCTACATTTACCGATAACGCTGGCATCATCGAATTTGATGATGAATATAACGTCGTGTTTAAGGTCGAAACCCACAACCACCCTTCTGCAATTGAGCCGTATGGCGGCGCCGGAACAGGAATCGGAGGCGTCATACGGGATTCGCTCGGCACAGGCCTTGGCGCCAAACCCGTATTGAACACGGACGTTTTCTGTCTAGGGCTTCCAAATATGGATTATGACGCCTTGCCAAAAGGTGCGCTCCATCCGAAGCGAGTTTTCAAAGGCGTCGTAGCGGGTGTGCGAGACTACGGTAATCGCATGGGCATCCCGACGGCAAACGGTGCTGTTCTATTCGATGAGCGGTATACTGCCAATCCGCTTGTGTTCTGCGGCAATGTCGGGCTGATTCCAAAAAACCGGTGCGATAAAGAGGTTATTCCCGGCGACCGCATCGTTGCGCTTGGCGGGCGAACCGGACGTGACGGTATTCACGGGGCGACGTTTTCTTCGCTGGAGTTGGACGACACCTCTGAAACTCTCGGAAGCGTCATACAAATTGGCAACCCGATTATGGAGAAAAAAATCGTCGACGCCTTGCTGCAAGCGCGTGATTGCGGGCTTTACCGTTCCATCACTGATTGCGGTGCCGGCGGATTTTCCTCGGCCATAGGTGAGATGGGCCAGCATACGGGCGCAGAGGTACATTTGCAAAACGTACCGCTCAAATACACAGGCCTTGAACCCTGGGAGGTTTGGCTTTCCGAGGCACAGGAGCGGATGGTAATCGCGGTTCCAGCCGAAAAGCTTGATGCGCTAATGCAGATTTGCCATGCGGAATCGGTCGAAGCTACGGTGCTTGGAAAGTTTACAGACAGCGGCAAACTGCGCGTATTATTTGATGGGGAAATCGTGGCAGATATGGATATGGATTTCCTTCATGGTGGATTGCCGCGTATCACAAAAAAGGCCGTGTGGAAATTGCCTCAACACCGTGAATCAAATGCGTTAGAACCTGCGGGATTGAATTTCAGTCCTAGGCTTTCACAGTCCGAAACAACGGAGATTCTCTTCAAGATTCTCGGCAGCCCCAACGTCGCCAGTAAAGAATGGGTCATCCGTCAATACGACCATGAGGTTCAGGGCGGGATTGTCGTCAAGCCGCTCGTTGGAATTGAAAATGACGGCCCGGGCGATGCATGCATCACAACGCCGGTCCTCGGATCCCGACGAGGACTCGTTGTTGCGAACGGTATCAATCCAAGATATGCAGACGTCGATCCATATCACAGCGCAGCGTCCGCTATCGACGAAGCGCTCCGAAACGTCATCGCAGTGGGCGGCAACCTTGAACACACCGCTCTGCTCGACAACTTCAGTTGGGGGAATCCCGATAAACCGGATAGACTCGGCGGCTTGGTCCGCGCGGCGAGAGCGTGCCACGATATTGCCGTCGCCTACGGTACGCCCTTCATCTCCGGTAAGGATAGTCTCTACAATGAATACCGCGATACCACCACCGGTGAGCAGCTGGCTATCCCGCCAACACTGCTAATCTCCGCTATTTGCGTCATGCCGGACGTGGGTAAAGCAGTTACCATGGATGCGAAATCGCCGGGAGATTTAGTCTACATCGTCGGGGAGACCTATTCCGAACTCGGCGGATCACATTACTATGCTTTGCAAGGATACGTCGGAAACGATGTGCCGAAAGTGCGCCCCAAAGAAGGCAAACGGACGATGACGGCGATAAGCCATGCTATCAATAATCAACTCGTCCGTGCGTGCCACGACTGTTCAGAGGGCGGCATAGGCGTCGCGGCGGCGGAAATGTCATTTGCCGGTGGAATGGGTATGCAATTGGATTTGGCGGGCGTTCCGCGCAAAGCATCCATCACGGCGGACGACGTGCTGTTGTTCTCCGAATCCAACAGCCGCTTCGTGTTGAGCATCGCCCCCGAAAATCGTGAAGAATTTGAGGCGGCAATGGCCGGCATCGCCATCGGCCTCATGGGCACGGTGGTTGAAACTTCAGATTTTGTAGTTAAAGGGTTGCGTGGAGAGATAATAATTCGGACGACTATTGATCGACTCAAAGAACATTGGAAGCGGACATTTCGCTGGTGATTTTACTTGCAATTTCTTCAATACAACAACGGTTGTTTTAAAGCAGTTGACCGATTGTGAGGCGAGGTTTAGTTTGATTGACGTGTACATGAATCTGCAACAAGAACCAATGTTGCGTCGGCAGTTGGATTCTCAAATTTTTTGCCGGCGTTCCGGCTGTTTTCTCCTTCTTGGGCTTTGGATATGCAGTTTATTGGGATGTAATTTTTCGGGCAGGGACCGTACCCCGCCCCAAATTAAACTCACAATCCAGAATACGTTGCCAATAGAGCGCCTCAATGTTCCCATAGTGCTCACTCTTGAAGAGCTTAGGTCGGTTGCGCCGGATTTTTCGTTTGATATTTACCTAGTAAATCCTAGTCAACGAGGTCCTGAAATTCATAGTCAAACCGACGATACTGACTATGACGGCCAAAAGGACGAATTGATATTTCTGGTAGACCTCGCGCCGCGGGAAACAAAAGAGGTTTCAATCCTATATGAACCCCGAAACGGCGCTAATTACAGGACGCCGTTGACGCTTGAATTTCCAAAGCGGACAAGATCCGGTATTTTTCCGGAATTACATGGGTTTGCAGCGTTGGAATCTGAGACAATTGCCTATGTTCTACATGACGACGGGTCGACTCAAGCTTACGGAAAGCGAAAAAAGCTACTGTTTAACATTGAGCCGCATTTTCAGAATGAGCTAGAATACCGCAATGCTGTTTCACCAGAGTTGCGGCAAGCGTTTGAAAATAATGGTGTTGGGTTATCTCGGAATATCACAGTTGAAATTCATACGCCCGAAAGTGATTGGATGATTATCGATCAGCAGAGTAAGCAAAAATTCTCAGTCCGGAAAGAAGAAAACCAACTTAACGTCTACAATGCTAAGGAATTGTCAATCGATCGATTTATCGGTCGGACTGATAGTACAACCGCATATGATCCGGATATCATGACCCCGCTTACTCCGTCTCGCGGGTTAATCGGCTGCGGCGGCTTCGCGCTTTGGGACAAAATAAACCAAGAACTGATCGCGCCGACAGGTATAGATGACTACGTGCGGGTCTTATCCGATGGCCCCGTTCGGTCCGCCGTACAGCGGATTATACCCAATTTTCCCTTGGATACGGGAACGATTCAACTGACGTCAACGACTATGATTTATGCGGGGCACCAATGGGGAGAACATCACATTGAGGCGCCCGGGTTAACATCCAGATATTGTATTGCAACGGGTTTTCCAACTGACGGATACAGCTTGGGCAAAAACGCAACTGAAGGGTGGCTATGGACTCGGAATCAACCGGCCCTCACATCACCGCCAACCCAACTTGATATGGGCATTGTTTTCCCGCCTGATCGGTTGGAGACGTTCAAAGAGTTAGTCTTGATTAAATCTGGTACGAAGACTTATGCTGCGCTTATGAACCCGTCTGACAACGGGCGAGTTGTATACCGTTTTTCGTGTGTTTGGAAAATCGATGAAATCAAGGCTGAAGAGGATGTGCACCAATATGTTCAATTTACGGCGGCGGACTTCCGTACCCCGCCAGTAATTACATTTTTGCCCCAGTCGGCAAAGAGGTAATGTGTGCCATGGGTGGCAGCGTGTGATTGGCGGTTTAAATCGGGTTTTCAGCCGTCCAATCAGCAATTCGAGAGTCTGACCATGCTTAACAAAGAAGAATGCCTTAAAATCATCGCCAAGTGCAGAAAAGATGAAGTCGTCATTACAACCATGGGGTGCGTAGCGGTTTGGGGAGAGATTTCTGAACATCCCCTCGATTTTGCTTCTGTGGGAAGCGCAATGGGGCATGCTGCCGATTTCGCATTGGGGATTGCGCTTGCGCGGCCAGACAAAAAGGTATTGGTACTTAATGGGGACGGAAGCATGCTGATGAGCTTAGGCACGCTTGCAACGGCTACCGGGTTGGCTAGACCGCCGCACAACTACTACCTTTTCGTGTGTGAAAACAGCGAGTATGAGGTAACAGGCAATCAATCGATACCCGGTGGAATGAACTTTAGCTTCGCCACGGTTGCGCACGGATCCGGATTTGCGAAGATTCATCGGTTCGACGAACCTTCAGTGCTGGACAGTGCCCTTCCGCAGGTTTTGGCTGAGGAGGGCCCCACCTTTATAAACCTTAAAATCGCGTCTTCAAATTCGCGGCCGCCTCATCGGAGTTCAGCGAATTCGGTTAGTTATTTGCGGGAAACGCTTTCCCATTCAGCGCACAAATTAGCAAAAGCTTTGCAGTCATAAATCTTCTGCGTAGATTCGTCCCTACTCGAGCGGCAGAACAACCCTTTTTTGGATTACCCCGATTCACCTTGGCACGGGAATGTATTCTACACCGCGCACTAGCCAACTCGGCACCTAGTAGAAGCAGGTACAACGCCGTTCGGGTTTAAAAAAAGCCGCTTATTGCGCTGTAGACGGAAGCAATTGGCTACTGATTAGTTTCACTGATGCGAAAACTGCAGAAGGGAGAATCCGTTGAAACGTCTGATTGTTGCTATTACGGGCGCGAGCGGCGTTGTATACGGGATACGGTTACTGAAAATCCTTGCGCATCAAAAGGAATTTGAGGTACATTTGACAATTTCCCGTTCGGGGGCAACAGCGCTGTGGGAGGAGCTTCAGATACGTGTAGACTTGGATAACTTTGGGTTTGCATCGCTGACCGGTTTTGACTCAGAAACCGTGGTTTACCATCGTGAGTCCGACATAGCGGCTCCGATTGCGAGCGGTTCCTTTCGCACACAAGGCATGATAATTGCCCCGTGCAGTATGGGAACGTTGGGGTCGATCGCCGCCGGCATTTCGCGCAACCTCATTCATCGTGCTGCTGATGTCTGTATTAAGGAACGGCGCAAGCTGGTGCTAGTGCCGCGTGACACACCGCTCAGCGCCATCCATCTCGAAAACATGTTGAAACTGTCACGCATCGGTGCGTGTATACTGCCCGCCATGCCTGGTTTTTACCACTTCCCCAAAACAGTCGATGACCAGATCGACTTCGTGGTCACCAAAGTGCTGGATCAGTTCGATATTGATGCCGGACTGATTCAACGATGGAAGGAAGAGTAAACTTCTTGTACTGAGAAAACACAAAATGATCTTCCGTAAAATCAAAATCATACTCGACATGATTAAGTTCGAGCACACCATATTCGCGCTTCCGTTTGCAATCATGAGCGCGTTCATTGCATCCGACGGTATGCCCGCACCCGACATACTTTTTTGGATACTCCTCGCCATGATCGGCGCGAGAAGTTGCGCCATGGCATTCAATCGCCTTGCCGATTCCGGTTTCGATGGCGCTAATCCACGAACAGCCGCGCGCGCTATCCCGGCAGGTAGGATTACAAAACGGGCGGTGTGGGTGTTCACCGTCGTTTCTGCCGCCCTGCTAGTACTCGCCGCGTACAAGCTCAATCCGCTCGCATTTGCGCTTTCGCCGGTCGCGCTCGCCGTGATTGTGGGGTACTCCTACTCAAAACGGTGGACTATTCTCTCGCACTTCTGGCTTGGCCTATCTATCTCTATCGCCCCGATTGGCGCCTGGATTGCTATCACCGGGACGCTTGGTTGGCCGCCAATGTTACTCGGTTTGGCGGTGTTGCTTTGGATTGGTGGATTTGACATTATCTATGCTTGCCAAGACTATGAATTCGATCGTAAGCATGGGCTTTTCTCAATTCCGGCTCGTTACGGAAAACAGCGCGCATTGCGATTGTCGTCTACACTACATGCCATGATGGTTGGTGTGCTCATTGGTGTAACTGCAATAACGAACCTCGGGGTACTCTACCTGATTGGCGTAGGTATCGTCACGATTCTTCTCATATATGAACATGCAATCGTCAGACCTAATGACCTCTCAAGAGTAAACCTCGCGTTCTTCACGCTGAATGGCATAGTGAGTTTGGTGCTCATGGCGCTGTCAGTGGCAGACATGCTGTTTGGTATAGACTGATTGTTCGCACAGTTAATCATCAGTGTGCAGTGTAGTATGCAACCTCTTCCGCCGGTATTAAATCACAAACGCGCCACGGTGGGATGCAGAACATCACAGGGGGAATTGAAGTTGAATCGCAAATGCGCCCTCCTCGCCAAATCGCCGCTTGATGTTACGTGGAATTGCCTCGCGTTGATGTTAATTTTGGGAATCTTGATTTTTTTGCAACCTATCCCAGCAACTTTTGGAGCGCGAAGCGAATCCCCAACTCCGATTGAGCATTATCCCGGAATCACGCCTGGCGAACTCCTGATTCGCGTGACACCTGAAGCACAGAAGGAAGCAGAGCTGCTGCACGCCAAAGCGGCGATACATAAACTCCACAATCAGATGGGAGTCCAGTCCTTTCGCCGCGTATTACCGCACGTTGCATGTCCGGAATTCAACCCCAATTTAGTACGCATTTATTTGCTGCGTTTTCCAGTTTCGGCAAATCTACACGCACTCAAAGCGGCGTATGCCGCATCTCCGCTAATTGAGGCGGTCGCATTTAACTATCTCCGCCCAACCCAGGAATCCATAGCTCTGCCCAACGATCCGCTGATTGAGGAGCAGTGGAATGTACTTCTCACCAATATGCCGGAGGCTTGGCTGATCGAGAAGGGCGATCCCAGTATAGTCATCGCCGTGGTTGACTCTGGAATTGATTATCAACACGAGGATCTTGCCTCGCAAATTTGGGTCAATCTCAACGAAATTCCTGATAATGGGATGGACGACGACCATAACGGTTACGTCGATGATATTCGGGGGTGGGATTTTACCGATGCGCCGAATGTTGCGGCTGAAGGGGATTTTTTGGAAGGTGATAACGATCCAATTGATGAAACTGGACACGGTACGCACGTCGCCGGTATTGCCGCCGCATCAGGAGATAACGGGATTGGCATCGCCGGCGTGGCTTGGAATTGTAAGCTGATGGCTGTTCGCACCGGACACTCTGTTGCGGGTGTCTCAGGTCTGCAGGACGATGATTCTTCGGCGGCAATTGTCTATGCAGTTGATAACGGTGCGAGAATTATCAACATGAGCTGGGGAAGCAGTTCAAGTTCGTTTGTAATTCGAGATGTAATTGATTACGCATACGCGCGCGGTGTGCTTCTCGTTGCTGCAGCCGGAAATGACTTTCAAAATCAGGTCATTTACCCGGCAGGTTATCGCAAGGTTATCGCTGTCGCTGCAACCGACCAGAACAAAAGTAGATTTTATCAATCAAATTTTGGCGCATCAATAGATATCGGCGCACCAGGCAACGTAATATTGAGTACACAGATAAACAATCAATACCGACTTCTCACAGGCACGTCAATGGCGGCGCCGCATGTCTGCGGAGCGGCGGCGCTGGTAATGTCGAAGCGCCCGAGCCTGACGCATGAGGACGTTCGGAACATCCTCATCTCTACGTCTGATGCGATTACAGATAGTCCAGAGCTCGTTGGCGCCGGACATCTGAACGCTGGGCGAGCGGTGATGGCAAGCGGTTCGCTGCAAGGGCGAATGTTTTCGCCGGAGACTAACAGCGGTGGATCGGACAGCATGGAGATAATCGGAACCGCCGGTGGATTTAGGTTTTCGACCTGGCAGTTGATGTATGGAGAATCTAGGACACCGGATACATTTTTTCCCATCAATACACCGAGCAGTCGGCAAAAATCCGGCGAAACCTTGCTCGAGTGGAATACTTCCGAGGTACCGGAAGGCGCTTATACCCTCCGTCTCGAAGTAACTGGGCACGATGACAAAAAGGTGCACGATGAGGTTGTCGTGTCGGTGGACCGAACCGCCCCCGTAGTTCAGAACGTGAAAGTGCGGGAGTTGATTTCTATGGATAGCTTTGCCACGGTTATCACTTGGTCGACGGATGACTTCACAATCAACACGTTGAGCCAGCGGGCACGCCAAGGACTCGCGCCGTTCTCGCCAATTGAGGAAAACTCGGCAAGCCGGGAACATGTTTTTTCGCTGCCGCTCAGCGCGGGCAGTTACGACTTTTTTATCACCTCTCGCAACGCGTCGGGACTAGAGACAGTAGACAACAATGATGGTAAATTCTATAGCACCGGCGTAATTGGCGGAACTATTTCACCGAACGGCTTCACGCAAACGTCGTCGGAGCTTTCCCCCATGCACCTTGCTTCCAAACCGGCGGATTTCGATCAGGATGGGCAGTTTGAAATCGTTGGCATTTCATTGGAGAATTTGAAAAACCGTACGCTTACCGGCGTTGAAATCTACGAGCGGTCTCATCAACTTCAACACATCGGCAGTACGAATTATATACCGCGGGAGGTCGGTGATACAGATGGCGATGGATTGTTGGAAATTTTGGGCAGCTCAGATGAGCGCACATTTCTAATCGAGAGTGCAAAGCATGATGGTTATCCTGAAAATGTCATTTGGGAATTCCCTTTTATCTCGTCTGCGCAGATTGCGGACCTTGACGGCGATGGGCGAAAAGAGATTATTGGACCCGACAACAACAACAATCGCATTCTTATCTTCGAAAATCGTGGAAACGACGCCTATGAAGAAATTATCAGCATTGAGAACAACACACCCGGAACGAATGCATTTGGAGAACGGTTTGCTATCGGCGATTTCAACAACAATGGCCGTATGGAATTGATGGTGGGAGACAGTGAAGGCGAGTTATTTGTCTACGAATCCGTGGGAAACGACCTGCTTGTTGAAACGTGGAGGGATAAGATAGATGTCGAAGATGCCCATCTGCTCGCGGCAGGCGATCTTACGGGAGATAGAATTCCCGAGTTCGTGGTGGGCGGATCGGTATCGCAGGCAAATCTTCCTTCGCTGCCGCCAAACTGGGAATTCCGTGTGTTTACCGCTTTCCCTCCTCCTGATTTCTCAACGTCATCAAATAAAAACGGTGATTCGCTATTTCAATCTATAGCCTCACAGGAGATTACTCCATATCACTTATACGGTAACAGCATTGCCATCGGCGATGTTGACGGCGATACGGCGAATGAGATGGTGGTTGTCGCGAATCCGAGCATCTATGTGTTCAAACTGCTCTCGCAAACGACTACTGAGACCGGAAAAGGGGTTCTTCCTCCCCTTGCGGATGAAGGTCGGCCGGTACTCGCCTTAACTCCAGTCTGGCACCACGATGCTGGAGAAACCCCAAGCATATTACTCGCCGATCTAAATCGCAACGGGTTCAGTGAGTTATTTTTTAACGATCAAGAAAATCTCTCGGTTTTTGAACATGTACACGCTGGCAACCCAAACGCCGCAGTTGATGTTCAGCCGTGGGGTTTATCGGCAAATCCGCTGACTGCGCGTGTGGTCCAACTGGAGTGGCAAGCACCAGAGGACGCCGCCCGCTTTACAGTGTATCGGGCAGTTGGCGCGTCAACCGCGCAAGATGCCGACTCGCCTCCTACATCTGCGTTTAAAATAGTGGGTCAAAATTTGGATCGCCCGGGTTTTCTTGACCGAAACGTCACGAAGGACACAACCTATTGGTATGCAGTCACCGGGGCTAATGAGCAGGGCGTAGAGACAGATAGGACCGAAGCAGTTTCAGTAACGCCGCGCACATCCCCAAAGTTGATTGGCGCTGAATACATTCGTTCAAACCAGGTGGTGGTTGTTTTTGATAAACGAATGGGGCCGTCCGCCGGTAATGAAAACCGTTATCAGTTGCGCGAGCCGGACCAACTTGCCGGCGTCCGGCCGGTCTCAGCCATTAGGGATCGAATGGGGACGCGAACCATCCTTACATTTCGAGATGAAGACCTAATCCCCGGACATACGTATGAGATTTCGGTTGACGGGGAGGTGCAGGACATCGATCGAAATCGAATTGATTTGCGAGCGATATCGCAGGCAATTGAGATTCCGGTCGAAGCCGATTCAGCCGATCTAAATGACTTTACGCGCACGATTGTGTATCCCAATCCCATTCAGCCGAACGAGTTTCACAAAAGCGCAGTCACATTTGAACGTGTTCCAACGGGGACAGAGATTGGGATTTATAATGTAAACGGAGATTTGCTTGAAAAATTGACGGTGACAGAAAACGACCGCGGACGCAAGGAGTGGCTTCTATTGAGCGATGGATATTCAGAGGTAACCACCGGGCTTTACATCTACACTATGCAATTTGACGAACTGAAAAAGATTGGGAAGATAGCGGTGATTAAATAGAATATCCGGAACTTAGTGCATAAACTGCATTTGAATTCACCCACCGTAACTTACGCAGTCTGTAAGTCATAAACCCGCTGATGCCGCCTTCGAACCACGAGTTTTTATTTTTGTCAAGGCTTTGGTAGCGCATTCACGAACTTCATTATCAGAGTCCTTTAACGAGCGTGTCAATTCCGGGATTGCGTCAGAATCGCCTATCATTCCCAGCGCGTTGACTGCATTCCACCGTACCCAACGATGTTCATCGCGAAGCGCCTGTAACAACGTGGGAACTGCAATGGAATCTCCGATTTTGCCCAACGCTCCCGCCGCATTCATACGGACGTGCTCTACCGGGTCGTTCAATGCCTGAGTTAAGGCGGAGACGGCAGTCGTGTTGCCGATTTTATATAAGGCATCACCGGCATTCATGCGGACTCCCTCGTCCGCATCACCCAATGCTGTTACTAAGGCGGGAACTGCGGCGCTGTCTCCTATTTGTCCGAGCGCACCTATAGCATTTACCCGCAAAGCTGAAGCCTTATCACCCAAAATTTTGATTAAGGCATCAACAGCTTGCCTTGCCGGTTTGCCTATATTTTTCAATGTTCTTGCCGCATACGTGCAAACGTCCTTGTCTCTGTCGCTTAACGCCTCGATTAATGCAGGAACTGCCTCTTTAGCGTATACGCCCATCTCGCTCATAGTGATAAGCGTGTTTAAGCGAACCTCCTTATCCGGATTGTCCAAAGCCTTTATCAATGCTGGAATTTCCCTTACCAACGCCTGTCTCGCTTCGGGGGTATCAATTACGCTGCTCAAGACACTCGCAGCGTAAACGCGGACCCGTTCATCGGAATCTCCTAGTTTCCTAATCCATTTCTGAATCACTAAGTACGCTCCTACGCTGTTTGATTCCAAGTGCAAGAAATCATTCCGAATACCGGCTGTAAGTCGAGATGCTGACGGTGTTCAAAAATTATCCACGGCATATTTCAAAATTACGCCACGATCGCCAACGATCCAACCGTTTTCAGAATCAGTCATGGAAATTGAATTAAGATTATGTCGGGTTTCGCACCATTGCGGTCGCCAGTTTTCACCGCCGTCAATGGTGTGAAGGACGATTCCCTCGCCGCCTACAGCCCAACCCTCGTTATGGGTGAGAAAGAAAACATCGTTTAGTGAAGCCTGGATGTAGGACTTTTGGCGTCCCCAAGACTTGCCGCCGTCTGTTGTGTGCAAAATCAACCCGCCGACGCCGACTACCCACCCGGTTAACTGATTTGTGAAATGGACTCCTAGCAACCATATCTCACCGAGATTGGTTTGCAAAGACCATTTTGCCCCGCCATCTCCTGTATGGAGGATTGCCCCGCCTTGACCGACAATCCAGCCATTTTGCGAATCGGCGAAATGAACCCCAAATAGATGACGAGTGACACTGCTCTGTTGTCGTTCCCAACTCCTTCCGCCGTTTGTAGTATGCAAAATTTCTCCGCTTTCCCCAACAACCCAGCCCTTTTCATCATCAATAAAAAAGACACCCAAAAGGTCATTCGTCGATTCTGCCTCCTGCAGCGCCCATGTACTGCCGCCATCACTAGTGTGAATAATTGTTCCCCATTCCGCGACCGCCCATCCGAGCTGGTCGTTGATGAAATGGGTTGAACCAAAACATTCCATCGTCCGGCTGTCTTGCGGGTTCCAACTTCTACCCCCGTCTTTAGTGTAAAGCACTACCCCGCGATCGCCAACGCCATACCCGGTTTGGTCGGAGACAAAATGTACGTCCGCCAAGAAATAACTTTGCAATGCCTGAAGTGTCCATGTTTTGCCTCCATTCCCCGTGTGGAGGATTGTACCAAATTCGCCGACCGCCCATCCAGTTTGATTATCCACGAAATGAATACCAAACAGGACGCTATCGCCTCCAATATGGGGTGTTGGCCCGCCTCTCTGATGATTCCATGTATTGCCTCCGTCGTCTGTATGCAAGATTGCGCCTAAATCTCCGGCAATCCAACCGCGCTGCGAATCAGTAAAGCAGAAGTCGTAAAGCGTGAAACTGTGTAAGGGTTCATCACCGGTTTTCAATCGTTGTCCGTAGGTGGTTTCGTGCCGCTTGTTTGAACCGTGTGTGAGATGCCTCCAAGTTTTCCCGCCATCCGTTGTTGCAAGTATTGTTCGTCTATCGCCGACAATCCATCCTCTACTGGGATCGGCAAAAAAAACGTCTGACAACCTGTAACGGACCCCCGTATCTTGGTAATGCCAAGTTTTTCCGCCATCGCTGGTACGGTATGTCAGACCTTCGTAGCTAACCGTCCACCCGTGCTGCGGATCAAGAAAATGAAGTCCCCGCAGGGAACTACCCCCAAGCCCCTGCGCGCGATTCTCCCAAGTGTCGCCGCCATTTTGAGTATACAGTGCGGTTCCAAAATCGCCGACCGCCCATCCCTCACGTGCAGAGAAAAAGTGGAGATCGAAGAGATTATTGAAAGTGTTTGACGCCTGTTTGTCCCATGTGCTTCCACCATCACTTGTGTGTAAAATCACGCCGTTGTCGCCGGCAATCCACCCTGACCGATGGTCCACAAACATGACCGATCTTAACGCATGCTGCGTTTCGCTGGCTTGCGGTTTCCAGGTTTCGCCGCCATCGACGGTGTACGCGATTACGCTATCAAATTCTTCTTCAATTGTATTGCCTTCGTTGTTGCCGACAGCCCATCCCGTTTTCTCATCAATAAAAAATACATCGTAAAACCGCGTTTCCCAATCCGCACGTCGAATTATTTTCCACCGCCCCGATTTCTGCTTTTGATTCCTCGTGCATCCAATCATTCCTAAAACGAGCGGCAGAATAATCAGAAAAATCATCCCGCGAATGAAATTTTGCCGGACGCATGAACTTCGAGCGGTGTCTATTTTCCAAAATGAGCATCTAAAATTATAGATTGTGATTCTTGCATTTAGTCGGTGCACCATTTACACGCACTGGTCCAGATCTGCTTTAACCATCATCTCAACGAGTTCTTCAAAGCCAACACTCGGTTTCCAGCCCAATTTTCGTTCCGCTTTGGTGTAATCTCCCTGAAGAATATTAACTTCCGCGGGTCGGTATAGGTTTTCATCTATTACGACGTAATCTTCATAGTTGAGATTAACGTAATCGAAGCAAATGCTTACATAGTCTTTAACGGAGTGAGCAACCCCGGTAGCAATGACATAGTCATCCGGTGCATCTTGCTGCAACATAAGCCACATGGCACTCACATAATCGCCGGCGTATCCCCAATCTCGTTTAGCCGCTAAGTTCCCCAACCGTAACTCCGCGGCAAGTCCGCGTTTTATTTTTGCGGCTACGCTGGTTATCTTTCTCGTCACAAACTCGTAGCCGCGCCGCGGGGATTCATGGTTAAACAGAATCCCGCTGCAGGCGAAGATATCGTACGCCTCTCGATAATTCCGCGTCAAATGAAAGCCCGCTACTTTAGAGATTCCATAAGGTGAACGGGGATGGAAGCGAGTATCTTCATTTTGGGGAGTCTCCTCGGCATTTCCAAACATTTCACTCGACGCGGCAAAATAGAACCGGCACTCCGGAACATTCTCCTTGATGGCGGACAAGACATAATGCGTTCCGTTAATGTTTGTGTTGATCGTGGAAAATTCGTCTTCAAAGGAGTAGCTGACGAAACTTTGGGCAGCAAGATGATAACACTCATCCGGCTTCAAATTTTCAATCACCCTAAATAAACTCGCGTAGCTCTCAAGGGATGCTGTGTGTAAATTTAATTTGTCAAGGATATGCTGGATTCGCCGGAGTCTATGTTCGGGATCTTCAAGTGCCACCCGCCTGATGATGCCGTGGACTTCATATCCTTTGGAAAGCAAAAATTCGGCGAGGTATGAGCCATCCTGCCCTGTAATACCCGTGATTAACGCCTTTCTCCTTCTCATGATTCCACCTTTGTTAGATCAGGTACAGCTAAGGCTGGGCTTGAGATGTGATTATGGTGATGGGATTAGATTGCCTGTTCCGAACCCAATTTTCATGCCCCTCGCCATCAGTTCCTGGCAACGAGGGCCGCTATTCGCAAGCAAGCCATCGCTGTAGATTATGCCGTGGCCCTCGGTAATACCGTTAAGGTATTGAACAAGCCAATCGTAGTGCTCTCGGTTTTTTTCGGGGGTTGTATTCTGGACACAAGTGACTCGGAGGATTCGCCTGCCGGGCCGCGGTTTCAAGGAGGCGTGGTATAACTTGTGATTCATGAAAATCACGTCTCCCGGCTCGTTCACGAGCGGATATTGGCCCGGCAACTCTGACGCTTTGAGCCCTAACTGGTTGCTGTGCTGGAAGTTTCCAACTGTATTGACTAGTGCATCTCGAAATTCTTTAAAATGGCTTCCCGGAATGACCGTTAGGCAGCCATCCTCAGGTCCAAGCGGGTCGAGATACAGTGCCGCCCGCATACTAAAGAAACCTTCGGGCGCAACGGTATCATGATGCCATGGCGTCCCGCCGCCATAGATGACTGCGCTGTGAGCCGCCATGATGTAGTCGCTGCCCATCAGTTGTTCAAAGACATCAAGGATACGTGCATCATCCAACAGTGGGTAAAACGCATCGGGGTCAGTGTCAAAAAACGGTATCTCGTCCTGGCTCGCTGTCGAATAACCGTGTTCATCTTGGTTAAGCGCCGGTTCTGGTTTTCCGCCGCGTTGGCGTTCCATCGCCGCGTCGAAGGCGTCCGAGAGCGCCTGAATCTCATCGGGTGAAAACAGTTGCCTACACTGCAGGAAGCCCAACGTCTGAAAATGGATGACTTCGTCCGCGGTTATCACGATTCTCGTTTCCTTTCTGGATTATCACTAAAGAGTTGTGGCGCGTATATTCTAATTAACTGTGGCGCCGTCTGTTCAATTGCTCAACCGATTCTAACACCGCGATAAATTGGTTGGCTTGATTTAGGTCAGGTCTTGTAGGTGAGTGACTCGCCCAGTGTTGCCAAATCCCAGTTCAATTGCCCGGTTCAGCATCTTTTTGCGGCGAGGACTTGCAGTCCGAATCAAACGATCGCTATAAAACCTGCCCCATCCGTTAGTCTCCCCGTTGAGAAAGCCCATGAGCCAATCGAAATGTCCGGTGCTCTTTTCGGGTGTCGCATTCTGGGTACAGTTGATATGGATAGCGCGCCGCCCGGGCTTATCGCTCAACGCGGAGTGAAACGTCTTGTGGTTCATATAAAGCACATCGCCCGGTTCGTTGATAAGCGGGTATCGACCGGGTATATCTCCAGGTCCTTCCCCCACGTTGTTGATGTTGCTAGCAATCGTGTCGCGGTACTCCTTCATGTGGCTTCCCGGGATGACGTTGAGGCAGCCGTCTTCTGCGCTTAGGCGATCTAGATAGATTGCCGCCCTCATGCTAAAGATTCCTTCGGGTGCGCAGGCGTCATGATGCCAGCCGCTGCCGCCGGTATGGAGAATTCCTTCGCTGACGGTAAGGATAAAATCCTCACCCATCAGTTGTACCAGCGGCTCGACGATACGCGCATCGTCCAGGAGCGGGTAGAATGTCTCGGGATCGTAGTCAAAGAAGGGTACAACCTGTTGTCTGGCTTCGCCTGGTTTCGGTTTTGGTGCACCGTCCCGCGCCTTTTCCATCGCTGTGTCGAAAGCATCGGAAATTACCTGCATCTCCCCTTTCGACAGTAGCCCCTTGCACAGGACAAAGCCTAACGTACGAAAATGACGAATCTGTTCCTGAGTCAACATGTTAATCTCCACGCGGTAAAAGTGTCATATCAATTATTCTTTCGCGATGCAGCAATGCAGATGGCCACTGCAACGGCAAATGCATTTGACGAAATCCAACTGTCATATTCCATCAAAATTTAACCTCCAATTGCGCGTTTTGGACGATTAAAGCCCGGTTTTCTTTGTTCATTGATTGCAAAAGTTTGTAATCAATTGCAATGCGCCGTTATCCTCAGCCTCTAACGTGATTTCGTCAAGACGAATCTCGCGCCTTTCTTGCGCTGAAAGATAAGACGCAAGAATGTAGCGTTTAATCTCCATGGCATTCTCACCCGAGTAAATCGGTTCTTCGCCCTCAATGATTGACTCTATGAAATGGCGGGTGCTTGCCACAAAAGATGTGGACCAGTTACGCTCAGCCAACGATATGTCCGCCAAATAGGAATCCACTCTACCGTCAATGAATACCGCTATCGGTGGAAACACCGGGCTAGAAGACATATTGAAATTTTTGTACATCTCTCGATTTCCGGCGGCATCGCACTGGTTAATCCACATTATCCCTTTATCCCCAACGATTTCAACAAAATCATCAAGCCAAAAATTGGAAGGTATTGACATTTGGGGAGAAAACGTGAAGTCAATCTGCGCGTATTTTGGGGATTCGTCGGGCGCGGTGCGAAATTTCGCACGGATGAACGCGGGCGCGTCCAAACGTGTATCCGGGTCGATCCAACAGTCCACCGTTTCAAAATCTCGTTCCATAAACCATCTGACGACCGAGAATCGGTGAAATCCGTGATCGCCAATCAGTGGTCCGGACCCAGCCGTTTCAAGATTTCCCCGCCAGCTTGAAGCAGACCACGCCGACGGCCATTCGATGCCTCCTCGGATGCCTACCATCGTGCACGAACGTATGGTAAGCAATTCGCCAATTAAGCCGCCGTCAATCAACTCCTTGGCTTTGCTATAGATTGGATAGAACAACACATTTTCAAAAACCCTGAGTTTTGCCCCGTTTGCCCGGCATGCCTCAATCATCCGGTTTGCCTCACGCAGATTAAGCCCCATCGGTTTCTGAACGCTGATGTTTTTCACCTTCGCCTCGGCGGCTTTCAACACCATAGGGCAATGCAGATTGTGCGGGGTCAAAATTTCAATGAGGTCTATCTTTTCCCGCTGGAGCATGTCTTCCAAGTTTGTATATAGCGCCACCTCGTATGGCAAATTCCATTTCCGCAACCGAGCTAGCGCTGTTTCCTTATCAATATCAGCCGCAGCGACAATTTTGGCATCCTCGTTGCCGATGTAACCCAACACGTGTTCGTCGCTTATAAATCCGAGACCGGCAAATCCAACCTTCAACACAGTCGTTTCACCTTTTTATCAGTTGTTGCAACTCTTTTTATGATTGCCGCGCGGCATATCGGACATCAAATTACGGAATTCGGTATTTATCGTAAAAAGCGCGATAATCTTGAAGCCCGAGCACTTCATAGAATTCGTCATCTGTGGAAATGTGATCGGCGATCTCATTCCAATCTCCTGTTTCATACAGTTTCTTTAGACCGTCCAACAAACCTCTTACATACATATACAGCGTCGCAATCGAACCTATCGTCATCGCGTACCCAGTTCGTTCGAACTCTTTAATCGCAATTGGCTCCATCGGAGCAAAAAGACCGACCCGCAGCCCCTTTATGCGTTTAGCAAAATATTCCATCTCACCCACGTTTAGCGCCATAAGCATAATACCGTCCGCACCCGCGTCGACATAGGCGTTGCTCCGCTCGACGACATCTTCAATCATATTCTTCTTGTAATACGTTTCGAGCGGAACCGTCCCGATTGTGTCACATCGTGCGATAATCAGAAAATCGGGGTCCTGGCGTGCATCAACAGCTGCCTCAATTTTGCCGCACATTTCGTCTACCGAAATAAGCTGGTTGCGGGGGATGCCGGGTAGAAACGGGCACTTGCAAGGAAGCTGTTCGTCGTCAATGTGAATCCCTGCAACGCCGGCATCCTCAAAATCTCGAATTGAATCCATGACACTTATGGCGTTACCGTATCCTTCCTCCATGTCAGCAATCACCGGAACATCTACTGCTTTGACAACATTGCGAACGAGTAGAAGGCGCTCGGTTTTGGACATGAGCGCCAAATCCGGTTTGCCCAAAAATGAGGCTTCAGTGGAATAGCTGCCAACATACACAGCGTCAAAACCTGCCCGTTGAACTAACAATCCCGACAGAGCGTCTTGGGCGCCGACCCCAACAACCGTCTTGCCCTCGTTAATCATTTTGCGCAGTTTTGCAGTTTTTTTCATAATACCCTCAACGCAGATTATTGTTCGTAAATCAAGTATTGCCTGATTCGCAATACGCGAAATTTACGGTTCATATTATCGCTGAGGTTCATTATATCATAGACACCAATTTTGTCAATTTTTTCTCCAGTAACGATTCTTTATCCAAAAGAGGACGTTGCTAGATGGAGACGTTAGCTATCGAAAATGACGGACGGCAACTGATTGGTTCATGGCAGCGACTATAGCAATTCTCTTTCAATTCGCTGGGTATTCCAGCCATGCAATTTTTTCTCAGGTTCAAGGTCATATTGACATTATTCTCAATTCAAGTGTATACTAAACAGCAATCAATTAGTGTGTGCGAGTCAATAACAACTATGGTTCGCCGATATTGTCTTTGGAAATTCTATTTGTACAGATCTGATCTAAAACTGATAGGACTTACGCAGTTGGGCAGACACAAGGGTTGCGCCTTGCTACGCCTAATCCTAAAAGTCCGCGATTCAGACAAAAAATCCAAAATATGTGATATTTTGTGAGGTTTTGTGATTTCCGTTGAAGATCCATCAAATTTCAAAACCCTTTAAACCCGCATAATAAGCGGATTTCAGCCCAATCTCGTGTGAACCGTTTCTCACGTCACAGACACCTCACAAAATGTGACATGATGTGATATTTTTGAGGTTTTTTTGATGTTCAACATAGAATCCGGCAGATTTCTATCCAATCAAACTATAGCCATTGCCACTAAAAATTATACATTTAGTCATTGGTCTGTGGGAGAGGCTTCCTAGCCTCGATTATCAATCAGTTTTCGTAGGTTGGGTTAAGCGGTGTTAACGAATAAATGTAGGTAATTCGCATGCGATTCGTGCTTTGATTGCATTAGAAATTATGATTGATATAGCGTAACCCAACACTTTTTATGAATTGCGAAGTGTTTAGTTGACCGGAGGTGGTTGGGAATTCGAAAAACGTTGGGTTACGCTTCATCCATCAAATCCCGAAGGCGGTTAACCTGCCGAGCGATTCGTTATAATGAACATCATTCGTATAATCCGCTTAACCCAACCTACAAAAGCTATTGGAAAATCCTCCGTCTTGCTAAAGGGGAGCTAGAAGGGGGTCAGGTACTTTTCACCTCGCAGAAGATAAAAATGAACTTATCCAAAGACAAAATCAAGAGCGCCCTACAGCACTTCACCAACGGCGATCTCGCCGACAACGCCCGCAATCTCCTCAACACCCTCGGCTACCGCAGCCAAAGGACGCTATCCCTCGAACCGAACACCGTCGACGGCTTTATTGTGCACTTCGATCCACATAATGCGATGAACCGGGAACGCGGGCTGTTGAGTGAGTGGGCGTCCATCGACTTCCTTTTTCAACTGACAGACGACGAAATCATACAGAGCGCTCAAGCTAAGTTGAACTTCGAAGGCAACGCTGTCGATCAGCACCGTTATGAATCTTACCTCCTTTTTGCCCTGAATCTCCAGAATCGCGGCTACACCCGCACCCAACTATCGGACATCGTCCGCGAAATCAACAAATTGCTCATGATACCCGCCATGGTCATCTTCCAGCACGGCGATGCCCTTACCTTCGCCGTAATCGACCGCCGGTTGCACAAGCGCGACGAGTCCAAAGATGTCCTCGAGAAAGTGACGCTCATCAAAGACATCGTCTTCGCCGACCCCCACCGTGCCCACATCGACATCCTGTTCGACCTGTCGCTCAGTGAACTGCACCGCCAGCATGGTTTCACGGATTTCCCGGCGCTGCATGAAGCTTGGAAAAAGACTCTCGACACCGAGTTGCTCAACAAGCAGTTTTACCAAAGGTTGTACAATTGGTTTGGACGGGCGGTCAAGGAGTCGAAATTTCCCCTAAAAGAGAAGCGCTTATTGAAACCCGAACAGCATGTCATCCGCTTAATCACGCGCTTGCTTTTCGTCTGGTTTATTAAGGAGAAAAGACTGATTGCGGACGAACTATTCGACGAAAGCGAAGTTGTTCCCTTGCTGAAGGACTACAACCGCAATACCGGCGATTCCTACTACCGTGCTGTGTTACAAAACCTGTTTTTCGCCACGCTGAACACCGAAATAGCGAAGCGTGAGTTTAGCACGGAGAAAAACGCTACGCATCGCAACTTTTCGCGGTATCGTTACAAAAGCCAAATCAACAATCCCGATAAACTGCTGGAACTGTTCGCCCAAACGCCGTTCATCAACGGCGGGTTGTTCGACTGTTTGGACAGTGAGGAAGCCACAGAAGGCGGCGGCTACCGCATCGACTGTTTTTCGGATAGACACTACAAGCGTTTGAGTATTCCCAACCGTCTCTTCTTCGACGAGGACGACGGTCTGTTTCCCCTGCTGAAACACTACAAGTTCACCGTTGAGGAAAACACGCCGATTGAGCAAGAGGTCGCGCTGGACCCCGAACTTCTCGGCAAGGTGTTTGAGAACCTACTGGCGGCATACAATCCGGAAACCGGTGAGTCTGCCCGCAAACAGACCGGCTCTTACTACACCCCGCGCCCCATCGTGGATTACATGGTGGAGGAAGCATTAGTAGCCACGCTGGTGCAACAGGTAAACCCATCGGACGGAGATGTGAATTTGTGGGAGGAGCGCGTGCACTATCTGCTAGATTATGCGACAGCATTCGACGATGCGAATGAATGGTTTGATGACGATGAGAAAGGCGAGCTTGTACGAGCAATTTCAGAACTCAAGATACTCGACCCCGCAGTCGGTTCCGGCGCGTTTCCGATGGGTGTGCTGCACAAACTGACTCTCGCCCTCCGGCGGCTTGATCCGGATAACAGGCACTGGGAACTGTTGCAGCGGGAACGAGCAATACAACGGGCAGAAGTGGCATTTGATACGAAAGACGACAAGACACGGCGCGAGGAACTCGTCGAAATTGACGAAACCTTCAAACGGTATCGGGATTCGGATTTCGGACGGAAGTTGTACCTGATTCAGAACAGTATTTTCGGCGTAGACATTCAATCCATTGCTTGCCAAATCGCCAAACTCCGTTTCTTCATCTCCCTTGCCATCGAACAGATGCCTGATAAAGATTCAGAGAATTTCGGCATCAAGCCGTTGCCGAATCTGGAGACGCGCTTTGTTGCCGCGAATGCGCTAATCGGTCTCAAAGGTGAAGGAACCCTTACAAGTCCCAAAGCGAAGGCTTTAGAACAAGCATTGGCAGAAAACCGCGAGCGGCATTTCCACGCAACGACACGTCCGCAAAAACTGGCGTGTAAACGCAAAGACATAAAGTTGCGGCGAGAATTAGCAGCGGATTTAAGGCATATCGGTATGCCTGACGATGATGCGGCACGAATCGTCCATTGGGACCCTTACGACCAGAGTGCAAGCACGGATTGGTTTGATTCGGAATGGATGTTTGGTGTCAAAGACGGTTTTGATGTCGTAATCGGTAATCCGCCTTATAAGCAAGTAAGAAAAGGCGCTCACTCCGATCAGCTGTTTCCGTATTTCGGAGGGCAAAGACAAAGGGAAGCAGAATCTCTACAAGCTTTTTGTGGAGCAGTCATACAACCTTTGCGGACAGAGTGGCATCGCCACCTTAATCGTGCAAAGCAGCTTAATGTGTGATTTATCCTCTGCTGCCACCCGCGAATTGTTACTCACACGGACTTGTTTGAACCATTGCCTTGAGTTTCCTAAAACCGCAAAGTCACCAGATACGCAAGTATTTACTTCTGTTTGGCAGGGGACTTGCATTTATCAGTTTGCCAAATCGGAACCTGATGGCAAGCCGGTTAACATCTCGGTAGGCAACGACACCCGCTCGATAGAGAATCCACGATTTGCTCCAATCACAAAGGATGAAATCTTAACGTTGTACCCGGATTTGAAATGTCTCCCACACATCAAAGAGGGTAGCATTTCCATACTAAAAAAACTAGCTGCTAGCAAAGCAATAAAACCACTGCATGAATTTGTCTTAGGTATCAGACAAGGCGACATTAACCTTGCCACACACAAGCGTTATTTCTCTCCATCTCCTACAAAGGTGCGCCTCTTACGTGGGAGGCATGTGGCGCGTTACACGGTTCATTACAATGCGGCAACCGAATACCTTGAAGAAGGATTTATGTCCGAAATGGTTAGGGATAACCGAAATAAAGTTTTCTTGATTTCTCAGGAAGTCACTGGGACAGTTGACCCTCGCCGCTTGCATTTCGCGCTAGCAGAAAACCCACCGGTAGATATTCTATGGGGACACTCTACAAACAAGACATTGTTGAAGAATCAAAAAGACAGTGCTGCATTGATGACATTGCTCAACTCCAAATTTATGGATTGGTATTTTCGCATCACTTCAACAAATAATCATGTGCAGGGTTACGAATTGAAACAGCTTCCAATGCCGTTAATGTCTGATACACACCTTGAATACCTCAACAATCTAGCAATGCAAATCATGGAAGCCAAACGTACCGCATCAGACGCGGACGCAACCGCGCTTGAAAATGAAATTGATTGGGTGGTATACTCCTTATACAATCTTACGCCCGACGAAATCGCCATTGTGGAGGACACAACAGGGTAAATGGTCTGAATCGCAAATTAAGCGGGGCAGATTTGAGATGAACTATCGGACAATGAGGCCCACGTCACTGAAAATTGAAGGCAGGAGGCGAAAAATCATGAATCCCAAAGAAACTTCTCTTATTTTAGCATTGGAAAATATTGATGCCGCGTCGTTACACGGTCTTTGTGATGATTTGGTTTTTGCCGGTGCACTTATACCAAATCTAAAGGGTAAGCTAATTCGTCCCAAGGGCTGGAATCCCGGAAAACACCATACAATCCCTTCGCCGGCAGATAGCCTTATTGAGTTGGACGACGGTGTGTGTGTTTTGGAATACAGCCGGCGGAAAGATTGGGATAATAAACTCAAAGATGATGTAGAATCTATCAAACAATGGGAGGAGCAGACGAGCCAAAAACTAGCTCGGTTTGTCTTCATCACGACGAGGGACATCGGAAACCGGAAGATTGGTAGGCGCGGTGAAGATAAACTCCCACCTGAAGAATATATCAGAAAAAAGTTTCCTCATTTAAATATTCGAGCGTATGTAATCGGTCAAAAAGACTTACTCGTTCCCCTGCAGAATAGCGATTATTTCTATATACGGAGACGGCGGCTAAATATCCCCGAAGATTATTTCCTGTCGCTCGAATCTTTTAAATCATGTCACTTCAATCAAGCCCAAGACCGTCGCATATATCTAAAATCCTACATTCAAGGAACTGGTCGTGCAGAGAGAATTAAGGCGCTTGAAAACTTTGTTAGTCAGACCGATGCAAGGGTACAACTGATTCACGCTCAGGGTGGCATGGGCAAAACACGGTTCGTGCTGGAATCCCTTAAACGGCTAGAGAAACAACATCCAAACATCGACATATTGTTTAACAAAAGACGAAAGTATGTGAGCGTTGATGAAGTTATTCCCGAAATTTCGTCAGATCGGGAAAGTTTGATTGTGCTCGACGATGCGCACCTCATTGACAATCTGACGGATTTTTCAAACATTCTATCAGAGAGGGTGCACACGAAAATTATTCTCGTTACCCGCTCAACGGCAAGCGAGTCTGTCAAGCGGTCCATAGGGTACCCTATGGAAGAAATAGAACTGACTCCGCTCGAACGGGACGCTTCAATTGAATTGCTAAAAGGTAATCTGGAAACACCGCTTCGAGACGAATACTTGAGATACGCCGCTGATATATGTGACGGAAATCCACTTCTGATTGGAATCACCGCCCACCTAATCAACAAGGGGGAAATTCAATCGTTTGGCGACCTTAAGAAAAATGACTTAATTGGAGACTACCTTAAGAACATTCTCGCCGAGTTAAAACAACAAAATAGGTTAGATCGAACGATTTATGAACCGTATCTGGCTTTGCTGTACCTATTAAAGCCTTTCGCTACTAGTGATAATGAAACCAAATCTTTAATAAGATCTTTCCCTTTCTTGGAAATCAATAAACCTCAGGAAGGAGTTCTGCTCAGAGACCTTGAACAGTGCGCAGTATTGGAGCGCCATGGAGACACGCTATGGTTGTACCCGGATCTATTGGGGGAGTATATGGTCGAAATGACCTTTTTCTCAGACATTTCGATTCTAGATTTTGATGACATTTTTCCAGACATACCTTCATCGAATATGAAAAGTGTTTTCAAAACACTCCGCGATTTAGGCAATAGTAAAGCAGATTTGTTTCTCAAGCGTTGGTCTGATAATCTGGAAGATAAAGTCGGATCCCAGAATAATTTTGAGCTTTGCGAAAATCTTGACCTATTAGAAATTATTGTCCCAAATGTGGCAGATGAGGCGCTCCAGATAATTGATGTCTTGCTCAGACCAGAGAGCGAAAAGCCGCCTTCCACAAACGAAATACTAGGGTTGGCTACAACAACACGAAAGTATCGGGCTGTTCTGAGCCGGTGCCTGAGAATCTTGGAGAGCCATAGGCTCAGATACAATCATTTTGATGACACTTTAGAAATGGTTCTCAGAATCTATTTTTATAAGCCCGAAAGTGAAGAATATTCCGTGTTGCGAAAGGACGCTCTTGAAGCCATTGCTAAAACCGCCGCCTATAACTTGAACGTGGTGGAGGCTGGTTACGGGTATTCAATACAGACACGGATGTTTGAGAGGGTTCGGGCGTGGAAACAGGAAAATTTAGAGAAAAACTTCACACTTATCCTCCGTGTGTGTGGGACGCTATTGGGAACAGAGATAAAGAGTCAATACTCGGATTATGAAGGGATTGGCTGGACATCTGCGCCCGTACTTATCACGGACGAGTTAATCCGTTTGAGGCGAGATATTATTTCGCTGCTTCAGTCGATATTTGATGGAGTCCTAGACAGTCGCCAGCGGGTTGAAGTCCTTGACGTATTGAATTGCGCAATCTCCCCGTCAGTGATGCACTACAATGCGAAGATGAGCGTAATGATTCGAGACAACGCCAACACAATCATCAATTACTACCTCGATCTTATTAATCATACCTCACCCCTGGAGGCACAAGTTCTTGAAAAAATGGAGCAACAAGCACATCACCTAAAGGTGTGGCACGAGGAAGATATCCAAGTCATGAACGTTGTCAATCAATTGCTATCTGTACTCCAATCGCACGCGCCGTATCAACTGTTCAGAACTTTAGCCGTCGACGATTCGTTGTTTTCGCGAGATGACGGAAAAAATTACGAACAGATTCAAACCGAGAAAGATCAGAGAATTAAGGAAATCGCAGATGGAATAACACATGAAAATCTCAGTGGGTGGTTAGAAGAGCTTAACAAAATCGCAATTATTTTGTCGCAGAATTCCGACCAAGATTCTTCGTCTTTTTGCAAACTCTTGTTTGAAATCGGTAAAGACAATCCGCAGACCGCTCAAGCTCTCATTGACAATAGTATCCGTGAAAACAATGCTTTGAAGGAGTTCGTTGCTGAATTCATAAGGGGCATTAGGGCATCAACAAGCCCAGATATTGCTAGCAGCTACGTCAGGCAGTGGCTATCGGGTGAAGATCGGATGTTAATCTTGGAAATTCCGGAAACTTATCGGACTGTAGATGAAAAGTTTTTAGACGCCAAAGATGTAGAAATCTTTGCCCGCTTACTGAATTATAAGATGGGTGATAACGAACACGACCGAAGGCTAAGTATACGCATAATGTCTAATATCAGGTGGGTCTATACTAAGAACCCAACGGAGGCAACCGAAATAATCTGTCAGGTCTTCAAGGAGATAGATCAAGACAGCATTTACCGCTGCGTACATGAATTGTGGTGGGCGAGAAATCAGATTAACCTGAGCCAGTGGGATTTGACGGATCTCGAGGAGATTCTCAAAACGTTCGAAGATCTTCGTGCGCTGAATAATGATGCTATCTACATTTTGGCTCAATATGGTCAAAAAGAACCCTTTGCATTAGTTAAGTTTTTTGAACGTCGTGTAGAGAAACAAACGGAGCATGGCAGTCTCTCGGATTATCGAGCCATTCCGTCTGGTCCTTATCTTAAGGCGTTTACTAAAGTGTACCAAGCCCATCCCCAGTATTCTGAAGCAATCAACCAAATATTGGAGTGGTTCCAAAAAGATGATTATCGTTATGAACAGGCAGCGGCAGACCTGATTTCGGGTATCTCTCCTGAACTTGACGGTCCTCTCAAGGAAACTCTGTTGAACCTGATTAGAAGTGGAGATGAGAAAAGTATACTTGCTGTTTTGAAAGTATTAGAAGAATTCCCCGAAGATTCAGCCACGCATGCGCTATACAAAGAGGCTGTAAGGCATTCCGAAGGGGAAAAAGAACTTCAGAACAAGATTCAGTCTTTGATTATGAGTCGAATCCGCGTACATATAGGAATTGGTGGATCGGTTATAACATTTCAAAAACTGAAGGAAAAATTTCGTTCATGGCTTGAAGATGACAACCGATGTGTCTGTGATTTTGCCCGAAGAGTCATCCGTCGTTTAGACGACCGTATTGATTTTGAGAAAAAGTGGACTACGGAAGAGGAGATTAAACGGAAAAAGGGACTACTGTAGGCCTTTCTCATTTCGGAGAAGCACGTACAGATTGAAAGGCTTTGCCGGTAAAAACGACAAACCCGAATTGAATCACAGAACCACAGGACTTTCAGCGTTTAACTGCGTTAATCCTAAAAGAAACAGTGCTGTAATGAAAAAACTATGTCCGTTTTTGCGAAACGAACCCAAATCGAAACCAATCGCGCAAGCGGGTTAAAGAACACTCACCGTGCATCAAGAATAGACAGTGGACAATCCGTTTTTTTCGAAACAAAGCCTATCGTAATGGTGTGCCGTTTTTTCAATTCGTTTTCTCCAAATAATTCGTGGAAATTTGTGATTCAGACAACTTCGAGATTTCAATCTTAGTTGCCTATCTGTCTTTTACAAAATCGGGATAGGGCGGTTCAGTTAAGAGATCGGTTCAGTAGGTTCGTGAGGGGTCTATCCAGTAAGATATGCTATGATTAATTATGGAACTTCGAGATGTTTGACAGTTTGACCGAACTGCGTGAAAAATTTTCCCTCGGAGAGGATTCAACTATTGAACTTAAAAGAGAGTTGCCTGAAAGACAAAATCTTGCCGATGAGATAGTTGCTTTGACCAACACCCTCGGCGGTATCATACTGGTCGGCGTTGACAAGGATTGCATTATTTTTGGTATTGACCGTCAACATCTAGATCGAGATGAGCAAATCGTGGTTGATATATGTTGGGACATAATTGAGCCTAGAGCTCACATTGTTACAGAAAAGCTGAAGGTTGATTGTAGAAATCTGTTAAAAATAGATGTGTTACGTAGCCAATATGTTCACCGATCATCTAACGGTTATTTCATTCGCCACGGTAGCAGCAAAAGAAGGATGTCCACCGAGGAATCGGTACGAGAATTTCAAAAAAATTTGCCGGGACGAATGATTCCTTTTGACGAACGGTCTGTGCCGAACACGCACAGAGACATATTGAGCAATTCGATCTATAAACGATTTATTACAGAAGAAGCGACTAAGCGTGAGCAGATGGAAAACCTATTAATTAAAAGGCGTTTGCTAGTTAAGGAAAATGGCGAGTACCATGCTTCGGTCGCCGGTGTATTGATGTGCTGTGAGAAACCCGATGATTATCTCGACAACAGTTTCATTCACGCGGCTTATTATGATGCATTGGAAAAAGATGTGAACTGCGAGATTGACATCGATGATTTCAGGGGACCGCTAGATCGACAGATTGTGGACGCCTTCAAATTTGTTGAAAAATACAACCATGTTTCGGCTCGTAAGGAGATTGGTAGAATAGACCGACCGCAATACAGTATGAGAGCCGTTTTTGAGGCAGTGGTTAATGCCGTCGTCCACAGAGATTATTCAAAATACAATTCGAAAATTCGTCTGTTCTTGTTCGCGGACCGGTTAGAACTCTATTCGCCCGGTACATTGGTAGATAGCTTGACTATGGACAATTTGCCCTATGAGCAAGCAACTCGTAACAAACTCTTGGCTGACTTACTTTCGGAAATTACTCTCGACGACGATATGAGAACGCAGGTAGTTCGGCGAGACTTTTTGGGAAATCGCGGCGATGGCGTCGGTATCATTTTGATCGAAAGCGAGAAGCTTAGCGGTAAAGCGCCTTTATACGAGCTGTTGGGTGAAGAATTGCGCTTGACAATCTTCGCGGCAGAATCCTTACAAGAAGCGGAATCGTAGGCACGATCAGGAATAAATAAAATCTGTCAAATTTGGATTCTTGAGATTTATCTCCATTCTTATCTGGCTCCGTTGAAATGTCAACAGAACCTAAACATTTTGCCGAAAACTATGGACTATTTCTACATCAACACCAACCAAAGCAATGCCCCCGACCAATTCCCCGTCTGGTTAGACAACAACATGGCATTCGTACATGGCGAAAAGTTGGGGAAACGACTCGATAACCTCTCACCCGGCGACATCTGTCTGATGTATATTAGCGAGCGAGGTGTGAAAGCAGTGGGCGAAGTGCTCAACAATCGGGATAAGACACCGTATCGCAAGCACATGATTCGCCGGAAGGAAAGACTCGATGCAAACGAATATCGAATCGATGTCCGTTGGTATCTCGTACTCCCGGAACCAATTACACCCGAAGTGCTCAGAATCAGGTATGGGCTTGAACCCTGGATCGGCACTGTCAATCGCATCATAGAGAAAAAGCATAAAGCCGAAGAACTGATACGCCACCTGGAGGAAAAATACGCACGAATCCCACAGCAAGTTGACGAGAACGAAATCGCTGAATCACATCGCGAAGGCAACCTACGCCAAATCACCGTCAATGCGCATGAACGCAATCAAAAAGCCAGAGCAAAATGTATTGCGCATTACGGATACTGTTGTGCTGTGTGTGGTTTCAATTTTGAGGCAAAGTATGGCGAGGTGGGACAAGGCGTCATTGAAGTGCACCACATAACGCCCTTGTCTCAAATCAGCGGCGAATATGCAGTCGACCCGATCGAAGATTTGATACCCGTTTGTTCCAACTGTCACACTATTATACATAAACAAAAACCGCCATACGGCATTGAAGAAGTTACAGCACTTTTGAAGTGAGCGACAGGTAAAACTCATGGCGTCATCGCGTTAGATAAGCTGGGACAGTTTTTGTAGGTTGGGTTTCGCTACGCCAAACAAATCTTGAACGCAATTATAGTCATTTAGGTTCATATTTACACAAGGAGGAATCGGCTGATTGACAATCGAGGCTAGGAAGCCTCTCCCACAATCCAATGAGTAAATGTATAATTTTTAGTCGCAATGGCTATAGAATGTGCGGAAGCTGATGTGAAAGCGGGAAGGCTAAAGCGTTTGGGGTGCTGTTAGACAGGACTTTTGACGTACAGTTTACTGATGGCGACTGTAGCATCCCGATTTTACGAAACGAACCCAAATCGAAGCCAATTGTGGCGAAGTGTTTTCAATCCGTTTCATCCTTAAATCTGCGGCAATCCGTGATTCAGACAAATGCACTCGCCGGCGATGGGCGGAAGAATTGTGCAAAATCTGTCAAATTTTGTAAACTTTTGTCAAATAGGAGCTACGCAGTTGAACATCCATAGGTTCGTAGTAGGGATTAAGGAAGCGAATAGCGACCGCGATGGGAATCCACGTTATTGCCCATTTCTGCATAAAAAATATGTCAGGTCAAGGAAATGAACGGCCTGCCGGACGCGCAATAAATTGCGCTACTACAAACTGAACCGCGTAAGTCCTATTTAGATTAGCGGTGTAAACTGCTTGGTTTTACGCCTCGCCGAGATTCGTCACCTCTATCTTCCTCGGTCCTCATAGGCCAAAGCTAATCCGCTTCAATGAATAGTGGAAATTCCAGAAACTAGACAACTATATGACAGATCAAACGAAGTTCGATGATTTGAAGAGCATTATTACACCGGCGCACATATCTCAAGATCCGGAGGACTTAGCACTTCACAGTTGTGACTGGTGGCCCATAGCTATCAAGCGACGGCAACAAGGCAGGACGCCGATGCGCCCGGAGCTAGTCGTGCGCCCTAGCATTCAAGACGAGGTATCAAGGATTCTCGCTTGGGCGAATCAGCGGGGTGTAGCGGTCACCCCGTGGGGAGCCGGTTCCGCCGTGACCGGTGCGCCCCTCCCTACACAGGAGGGCATCTCCTTGGACCTTTCGACTATGAATCGGACGCTCCACATCGATTCGATTGATCATCTTGTCCGCGTTGAAGCCGGCAAAATTGGAATTCAGTTGGAACAAGAACTGAACGAGAAGGGATTCACGCTAAACCATTCGCCGCAGTCGCTGAATCGATCGAGCGTAGGCGGATGGCTGTCGACGCGCTCCAGTGGACAATTCTCGAGCCGTTGGGGCAATATAGAAGATTTGTGCATTTCCTTTACAGTCGTGCTCGCCAACGGCGAAGTTCTAACAATGCCCCAAACGCCTCGCGCCGCCGTTGGGCCGGACCTTCGCCATATTTTCATCGGTGCTGAAGGTACCTCTGGTGTAATCACCGAAGTTAGTCTCAAGATGTTTCCGCTTCCGGAAACTCGCTGCTACGAGAGTTTTCGTTTTCCCAAACTTCATCAAGGCCTGAATGCCGTTCGGCAAATCATGCAGTCCGGTTTTCGTCCGTTTCTGGTGCGTTTGTATGACGCCGATGAATCAAAGCATGTCATGGCAGACGAGCGATTTACAGATTCCGTTTTGTTTGTCGGCTGTGAGGGCATCCGGGAGGTTGCGATGGCTGAAATGCATGCCGCTACGGACATCTGTCTCCAGAGCGGCGGGGAAGCCATGGGACCAGGTCCAGCCGAATCCTGGATGCAGCGGCGTTTTGATTTCTCGACGTTTGAGCGCACGCTAGACTTGCCCGGCGGAATTGCTGAGACCGTTGAGGTGTCACACTTCTGGAGCGAAGTGGAACACACGTATTGCGTAATGAAGGAGGCATTGCGCCCCTTTGTTGATCAGGTTCTGTGCCATTTTTCCCACGCCTATCCCCAAGGTACATCGCTTTACCTGATTCTCTTCGGGCAGGCTGTGGATGACCGAGAGGCAGAAAACACTATTCTACGGATTTGGGACGTGGCTATGGAGGCTGCTCTGCGCAAAGGCGCCGCCATCTCGCACCATCACGGGATTGGATTTGCGCGCCGAAAATATGTCGCACCGTATTTGGGCAGCGGATACAAAATGATCCAACAGTTGAAGGATGCGGTTGACCCGAACGGAATCATGAATCCCGGCAAATTGGTTTAAAAGGAGCGAATTCAATGAATCTAGAGGCAATTGCCGCAGAGATGAGCGATGTTAGTGAAAAATTAGTCGTGACAGGCATGGTGCATCTGCTTGGCGGCAATTTTAGCGTGCGTGAAGGTGAAAAGATGGCAATTACCGGGCACCGGTCACCGAAGAGGGACTTATCAGGAAACGACTTGTTCGTTGCCGACGTAAACAGCGATGAATCAGTTGAAGGCGCTTCTTCGACGCTGGACATGCATCGATCAATATTCAGGATGACGGATGCCGACGCTATAATTCATGCGCACCCATACTACGCGACATTACTATCATATTATACCGATGTCATCTGCCCGATTGATGAGAACAACATCTATTACCTCGGCGAACGGGTTTATTGTATCCAATCTGAAGGATACATGAAGTGGGCATTGCTTGCGGATCAAATGGCGGAGTTACTTACCCGAAGTCCGGCGGCAGTCTTAAAATGGCACGGCAGTTTTGCGATTGGCGACTCCCTTGCGGAGGCGTTTAATCACACTCAGGCGCTTGAACAGGCATCTCGGTTCATATTGGATACACGCCGGCTCAAGCCGCACCTAGGTCCCCCCGATTTGCCCGATTACGCCAAGCACGATTCTTTTGAGGAATCGGGAAAATCCTGATTGCGTAGATAGGAAATGACAATCGATATAAACCGGAATCCTGCAACGCTAGTATTGGACGTGGGCAAAACCAACGTCAAACTGCTGGTCATGAGCAAAACCGGGCATGTAATTGACGATGTAAGATTAGACAATCGATCGCTTGATGCGCCGCCGTATCCTCATTTGGACACAGAACGCGTTTGGCGGTGGCTGTTGGAAACGGCGAGCGGGTTTGCCAGAAAATATACAATTGATGCCATCGTACCGACGACTCACGGCTGCGCCGCAGCCCTAGTAGGCGCCGGCGAGTTGGTTCTACCCATCCTTGACTATGAAGCAGAAATACCGGAAGATTCAGTGGAGGCGTTTCGCGCGGTCATGCCTACGTTCGAGGAGACCCAATCCCCGGATTTGCCCGGTGGTTTGAGTCTCGGTCGGCAACTGTTTTGGTTGCAGCGGGATTTTCCGGATGAATTTGCGCGAGCAGAGTGGGTGCTCACCTATCCTCAATACTGGGCTTGGCGGTTGAGCGGCGTTGCGGCAAGCGAGGTTACTTCAATTAGTTGTCACAGCCACCTGTGGCGTCCGCAAACCCGGTCATTTTCTTCGCTCGTGGAAGAACAGGGGTGGTACCGTCTGTTTCCACCAATTCGTCCTGCGTATGATGCGTTGGCGCCAATTCTTACTCAGGTCGCGCAGGCGGCGGGCATTTCTCCCGAGTGTAGGATATACAATGGTATTCACGATGCCAATGCAGCGTACAGTCGTTTCATGAGAGGCTATGCGGAGCCCTTTAACCTCCTGTCTACGGGAACTTGGGTCGTCCTGATTAACCCTAACCTACCCATAGCACGACTGAATGAGCATCGGGACACCATGGCACTGGCTGACCTTAACGGCAAGCCAGTACCTATGGGACGTTTCATGGGCGGCAGGGAGTTTGAAATTTTGAGCGCAGACGTTGGCGCTACCAAAGAATTTTCGGAAGCGGACGTAAGAAGTGTAATCGCCAAACGCAGTTTTCTGCTGCCGTCTTTCGCTGCGGGCGGCCCATATATGGGACACCGCGGCTCGGAGATAGGGCAACAGGTAAGCACTAGCGGCGAAATCCTTGCGCGTGCGACGCTGTATTTGGCGATGATGACCACGACGAGCACGCGTATTCTCGAAATGGACGGCGATCTGATAATTACGGGCGGGTTTGTCAACAACCCGTGGTATTGCCGGTTGGTAGCAACATTGACAAGGTGCCGGCGCTGTTTTGTCGATCATCAGTCTGAAAGCACAGCGCTTGGCGCGGGCATGTTGCCCGTATGGAACGATGACGATATTCAATGGCCGCTTGATTTGACACCCGTAGAAAAATTCCACGATACAGACCTCTTGCAGTACGCCGAAGAGTGGCAACAATTGACCAACTTACAAGCAGCCGATGGCGCCAAGTAAGACCAAAAAGGCGAGTCATAGTCTAAAACCCTCTTTCGGGTTACCGTAAATCGGAAATCCCCAAAAAGCGTAGCGAGGACCGGTCTGCATCAAAGGCGGCCGAGAATCCACTCAAAACGGCGCAATAATTTAAGCAACGACCGTTAGCGGGCATTTCATGGAATTACAAGAAGCCATTGACCACCTCGACACCTACGGCTACTGTCTTCTCGAAAATCTCATTTCCGTTGAAAGTGCGGATTGCATGGCGGAGAAGTATTTCCAGCTTCATGAAGACCCTGCCAATCGGCGGTTGTTGCAAGATCCTAACGCTGAATTGTACCAAACGCTGTTCAGCGTTATAAACCTGGACGAAATGTGTTGGGATTGCATCATACATCCACAGGTGCTCACTGTAGTGCGTCACTTCTTGGGCGAGAACGCGCGGTCCTCAGGACAGGGGAGCACGAAATGGGTTAAGCCGGGCGCGCCGATGGGCGGATTGCATGTAGACTCCGCACACGACTTGCCGCCGAGATTACCAGATATTCCGTGGATGATTAATACAATTTGGATGATAACAGACTTCACGGAAGACAACGGAGCAACAATCGTTGTACCGTTCAGCCATAGGACAAGGCGAAGGCCTTTACCGGGGATAAGTCTATCGGACATGTGTTCGCTGTCCGTTACCGGACGCCGCGGTTCAGTCGTGCTTTGGCAGGGCGGTACGTGGCACGCCAATGGCGCAAACACATCGCATGACAATCACCGAATGGGGCTGAACTTCGCCTACTTTCCGCCGTGGTGGAATCAGGGACGCGAAGGCGCGCATACAGTTTTACCCGAGGTGTACGCACGGATGCCTAAAACTCTCCAAGATTTGTGCCGCCATAGGGTCGGTAAAGCACGGTCTGAGGCGCGTGGATGAGCGGTTGGCGGATTGTCTGCACTGAGAAATTGCCTGAAAAACGGTCTCACAGGGCGTTATGTAATTTCTCTCCTTGATCGCCGCTGCAATTTTGTGCTATAATACAGCCGTTAAGCACAGCTCAATTAAGTTGCTTGGCAAATAAGAACATCTTGATGTTTTTCCCGAGCAGTTTTAACCTGCTTTCCAGCAGCCAACCGGACATGTCAAATGGAGGTCATAACTATGAGAACCACAGTCAGGTATCTAATGTTGGTATCGGTCGGTTTAATCCTCTTAGGACTGATATTCACCTCACACAATTACGCCCAGGTTAACCCAGATTCCTTTGCCGGGCTTTGGACCTTTGATGAAGGAGAAGGCAATGAAGCAAAAGATTCTTCAGGCAACGGAAATGATGGGGAGTTTGTGGGCAACCCCGCTTGGGTCGAGGGGAAATTCGGCAACGCCTTACAGTTTGATGGCTCAAATCATGTTGATTGCGGCGATTCTCGCTCGCTAGATATTGACGGCGAAGCGCTAACACTGATGGCGTGGGTAAAGCCAAACACAACACAGGGGTTGGATGGAATAATTGAAAAAGAGTGCGGCGCTAATGCCGGTTACAATCTCTATTTGGATAACGGCAAAATCCATTTCAGGATGTTTGCCGGCGGGAATGTCGCTGTAGATGCTGTCGATGGGGTTCCCAACAATTCATGGTCGCATATCGCCGCGGTCTATGACGGTTCTAAGATGAAAGTTTACATCGACGGCGAATTTAACGCGGAAAGAGATCAAAGCGGTAATATAACGACTAATGATATCAAGTTAGCTATTGGCGCAAGCAGCGAGTGCGGGCGGGGGTACGATGGCGCCATCGACGAAGTCGCTATATTAAACGTTGCCTTGTCCGAAGATGAGATTAGCGATGTTATGAAGAATAGGTTTCCAGGCGTAAACGCCGTTTCGCCCAACGAAAAAATCGCAACGACCTGGGCTCGGCTAAAATCCGATGGCTAGAGCGGGCGAAGGGATATTTGAAAATCTCAATGTCGAAATCCGCCGCTAGGAGGTTCTAATTTAGGGCGCGATGTCGCGCGCCAGAATTCAGAGTTATCGCCGCATACGCGCCCCGAATTGTCCATTAGCTCTGACTCTCAAGTGTTCGTTGTTTTGAATGGGACTGCTATCCGGTTCGGAACAGCGGACACGTATTTTAAAATGGAAAGACTATCGGTATATGAGGCGGTGCGGCGATTGAAATTCAATACAGCGAATTAGAAAAACAATGCTCTCGGAACAGCAAATAACCGACTTCCACACCTTCGGGTTTTTAATCATCCGTCAGTTGTTTAGTCCAGATGAGCTTCAGACCATTAACGCTGAGTTCGACTTTGCGATGGACACTTCCTACCGCCATGCGCCTTTTGACGGTACGCGCCGTCATTGGGTTACTATGGTGGGACCGCGGACTCCGTTCTTTGCCTCATTGCTTGAAGACCCTCGATTTTGCACTGTGGCAGAGCAGCTATACGGCGAAGACGTTATCGGCGCAGTTAGCGATGCGAACCGTTACGTTAGGGAATCAAATTGGCACCGAGATACGGGGAACAGGCATCAGTACGGCGTGAAATTTGCGTATTACCTGCAACCGGTGGGAGCGGAAACCGGCGCGCTGCGCGTCGTTCCGGGGTCGCATAAGCATCCGATTAGTGACGACCTGGCGCACTATTTTAGCCAATCCGAGCTAGGCATCCAAGACGTTCCCGCCTACGTATGCGAATCGGAACCGGGCGACGTAGTTGCATTTGACCTCCGCTGTTATCATGCGAGTTGGGGTGGTTCTAAGGACCGCCGGATGTGCACGGTGGTTTATTACAACAACCCAAAGTCTCCCGAAGAGGAGGAAGCAACCCGGGTGCAAGTGGGAGGCTTTGCCACATCCGGAACCCCGGCAAGTTTTAACCGCCCGGACGATCCATTTTACGATCCGCACTGGATTGCAAACAGTGAGCGCAGCGTGAAACGCCAACGGTGGCTGGATCGCATGCGGGAGTTGGGATGCGCCATTTGAAAGATATTCCATTTATTTGTGCGGAAATTCTTGCCGAAGTCCTCGTTCATTACGTCCAACCGGAAAAACTGCTTACCCTGCGTCGTAACATGCCTCCTTCAGAAAAGTTAACATCTGCAACCGCTTTGGTGTTGCGTCCTCAAACAGCTCGCGGGTATAGTAGGTCCAACCGTGCGATGCATCATGATGGTAGAGCCATTTAATATACTCCTCCTCTTCCCGGGTTTGCGGATTCTGGACATAGTTAATGTAAACGCCTTTTCGAGGCGTTTCGCTAAACGCGGCGTGATAGCACTTTACATTAAATACTACAGCGTCCCCTGGATCAGACTCAATTGGATAGGCGCCCGGCACATCTTTACCTAACGGCAGGACAGACTCGCCATACTTCTGCATCCGTTCTCGATACGGCAAAAATTGGCTGCCCGGAAGTACGCATAGACAACCGGTATTCGCCCGAACGGGATTGAGAAAAAACACCACTTTGAGATGAGTCTGCCCCTCCGGCGCCACGGAGTCGTGGTGCCAACGCGTCCCGCCAAAGTGATGAATCCCCACTGAGACAGTAAAAACGAAGTCTTTCCCTAGCAGGTCTTCCACAACTTCGTGGATGTTGTCATGATCGAGGAGTCGATGGTACACCGCTGGGTTGTGACGGTAGAACGGTACGACCTGCTGTCGCCGCGGCGCATGCTGCCAGGGCACGCCTCCGTTTGCCGCCGTCATCGTTTCATCGAACGCATCAATGAAAGTGTTCATTTCATCGGGCGGGATGAGGTTTTTCAAACGGAGAAATCCGAGGGTTTCAAATTGATGTTTTTGTGCATCGGTAAGCATGTTGTACCTCCCGTGGAAGCGATGTGGAAATCTTATGTCGAGCTAACAACCTGTTCGCCGTTGTGCCGCTAATCATACATCGATACGATAAAGCGGCGTGAGTCCTTGCGCGAGGCGGTCGACATTTTCGGCCGCGCACGCTGCACGCTTCAGAGATGTTTGGTACGTGACCCCTGCGATATGCGGAGTCACAACGACGTTGGGGAGCTGGAACACGGGAAGATTCGGATCGGGCGGTTCTTGAGCGAATACATCAAGACCTGCACCGCCGAGTTTGCCATTGGAAAGCGCCTGATGCAGCGCGGACTCGTCCACTAGTGCGCCGCGGGCGACATTAATGAGACACGCCGTGGATTTCATCAGGGCGATGCGGCGGGCATCCATAATGCGGCGTGTTGCCGGGTTTAAGTGAAGATGCAGTGAGAGAAAATCGCTTTCGGATATCACATCGTCCAAATCAGCGGGAGTTCCCATCAAATTGGGTTTTATCTCCCGAAGAATTTCCGGCTCTATGGTTCGGACATCAATTGCCAAGATGCGCATTTCAAAAGCCTTTGCTCGCCGTGCGAGTTCCTGTCCACTGGCGCCAAAACCGATAACCCCTAAATTCAGCCCGTTAAGCTCTCGCCCCACGGCTTCGTTAAAGACCCCAGACTCAAAATCTGAAGCGGCTTGGGGGTATTTATGTGTGAGCATCAAGATAAACATGAATGCGGTTTCAGCCAATGCGACGCTGCTAAATTGGCCTGGGCAGTTGGCAACGGCAATGCGCCGCGTACGGATGTAATCCATATCGAAATGGTCAAATCCCGTTCCTAAAATTTGCCACAAACGAGCATCCGTTGCAGCGTTCATCATTTCGCGGGTGCCAACGCTTCCTCCGTGATCGATGACTACGTCCACGCCGTCGAACTGGGGAACAATAGGGTGGGACTCGTCAAAGACGGATAGGTCGTGACGGCCGCTTATGGCTTGGATAACATCATCACACCACGGATGAAAAAGCCGCGTTAGCGGTAGCAGGAGTACTTTTTGGCGAGGCATAATTTACGTTATGTTGCTGTTTGGTCGTGGTCTACTAACGGTCACTCGATACAAGCGTATCAAAACAACATACCTTCTGAAATTTATCACTAATTCTACCAAATGTAAGAATGAATTCTCAAGAAAATTGCGGTGATGGTTCAAACTAAAGATGCCAGTTGTACAGTTCACATTCTGGTGATTGTTATCGCATGAAGCGTAGATGATTTCTACCACGGCCTCGCCCCAAAGACTAACTGGATAAAGTCGTTTTGCCGTTATTGGCATTTCGGCATAATCACAAATATATCGAACAGCGTTTTGTATTGACTGAGCGGATCGACAGCAGTATTATAGCGCTGAACCAATTTTATTACTAAGGGTCTTCACGTTTTTAATTAGGGGCGCGAATTCTCTATGGCAATTCCTTAGGTTTAACGACAGTTCTACTCGTTTCCTCAGAATTGCGCATACTTGAAAATCATAGTTGAAATGAAATCGAGCACACCGGACATTACTTTCAAATCCATCGTCATCGGACTAATACTGGTTGGATTAAATGCCTACTGGATAAGCATTGCCAGCCAACTCTGGGGTTCACACCCAAACCTAATGACACCCTTTGCGAACGTCATTTTTAGCCTCGTCCCTTTTATTTTGCTCAACTTTTTGTTTTCCCGCGTCTCCCGAAAAACACTGTTTTCCCGCACGGAACTATTGGTGATGTATGTTATGGCTACCATGGTGACCACAGTTTCGGGGCACGCGTTTATAGAGGTCCTGATTTCTGCGATGGGGCATCCGTTTTGGTTCGCTTCGCCTGAAAACGAGTGGGAACGACTCTTCTGGCGGTTTGTTCCGTCTTGGTTCACAGTGCAAGACCTTACCGTAGTCAGAGGATACATTGTGGGCGAATCTTCTATTTTCATCGGCAAACATATCCGGGCTTGGCTTTTCCCTGTAGGGGCATGGTCGGTGTTTATCTTTGTTCTGTTGCTTGCCCTGTTGTGCATGAACATTATTCTTCGAAAGCAATGGACAGAGCGGGAAAAACTCAGCTATCCATTGATTGAACTGCCGCTGGCAATCACCCAAGACAACTTTCGATTCTTCCGTTCTAAGAAAATGTGGGTTGGGTTTAGCATAGCCGCGGGGATTCGAACACTCAACGGACTCAATAGCCTATATCCCATAGTCCCTGCAGTTCCAACAGGTTACACTATCGGGGGCTTTTCCATGGAGCCGTGGAGCGCCGTTGGATACACGTCCTTTTCTTTCAATTTGTCAATGCTGGGTCTAACCTATTTCATGCCGTTGGACTTGCTATTTTCCTGTTGGTTCTTTTATTGGCTGGGCAAAGCAGAACACGTCGTCGCGGGAATTTATGGCTGGCGCGAACTCCATCTCAACGAACGTTCCGCGGGCAGTTGGGTCGGAATGGGCTTAATCGCCATTTGGATTGGCCGCCGGTATCTTATCGCCGTCGTCAAACAAGCCGCCGGATGGGGTTCCCAACTGGACGAATCGCGGGAACCGATGCGTTACCGCACCGCCGTTGTCTTATTGCTGTTGAGTTTCGTGTTTCTGTTTCTCTTTTGCTATCAAGCCGGCATGTCGCCGTGGGCAATCGCCGCATTTTATTTTTTGTTCTTTGTGATGGCGCTTGGACTGACGCGCGTTAGGGCAGAATTAGGGCCGCCGTACCATGAGGTGGTTTTCGTCAATCCTCGGCAAGTGATGACTGAAGTCTTCGGTTCAAAGCGGTTGGGGGGACCCAACCTCGTCGTTTTGACATTTCTTTATGCCTTCAATCGATGCAACCGCTCTCATCCGATGCCAAACCAACTAGAATCGCTCAAAATTGGCGAGCAGTCGGGCATGAATCCCTCCAAATTGGTATTTGCAATGATTCTAGCGATCGGCGTCGGCACAGTGGCGACGTTTGCGGCTTACTACCAAATTGGATACGAACATGGATTATCCGGCAGAGGGTATCTCGATTATTTGGGCTGGGAATGTTTCAACCCGCTTCAGTCGTGGCTGCAATTTCCAAGCGTTACCAACTGGACTAGCGTTGGATTCATGTCCGGTGGATTCGGAGTCGTGTTGTTATTGATGGCGATGCGCCGGGCATTCTTCTGGTGGCCATTCCATCCCGCAGGATACGTCTTGCTTGGCGGTACATGGGGCGGGATGATCTATTTTTGGTTTCCGCTTTTCGTCAGTTGGACAATTAAAGCGCTGATTCTGAGATATGGCGGGATTGGCTCCTACCGAAAAGCGGCGCCGCTGTTTTTGGGATTGGTGTTGGGTGACAAGGTGTTATGGGGAGCATGGAGCATTGTCAGCTACCTGTTGAATACGAAAATATCCATGGTGTAGTAACTTAAGTCAAATAATTTCCCAAATTCTATAGCCGCAGACCTTACAGCAACAGTTGTGTCCGCTTTTCCCACTCGTCACAAGTCGCACGGGTGCGTTGAACAGATGCCCCGATATACGTTGTCGAATCTCGAAGGACTTCCCGCTGCTTTTCGGTCAGCTTATCAAGGAAAGGGCGCAGCGCTTCGTCAGCCCAGAGAAGGTCGTTCAAGGCTCGCCCTGTCCGATGGACCTCACCCACTAGTTTGCGGGTGTGATTGTAGGCATCGGGGAATCCGTGATACGCCATCAAGAGGTATATCGGCTCGGCGACGGTATCGCCGGCACTCATCGCCAAATTTTGACGCATGTTATCCGACTTCACGTTCATTTCGTTCAACGCCCGCTGCAATCTATAAATGGTGTAGTCAAATGCCGTGAACAACTCCATCAAGAAGCGGCTTGAAGCGGAGTTAGTCAAGTCCCGTTGATGTTCCAAGATTCCATCCATAAATACCGTTGTCATACGCGGCATGAATGCCTTCCATAGACTCTTGATAGTTTCAAAATCTTCCGGGTTGAGTTTGTGCGGCATCGTCGACGAGCCGACTAGCTGAGTGTCATACTTTTTGCTAATCTCGGCAATCTCTGTACGGTAGAGATGCCGTATATCGTCCGCAAAATTTGCAAGGATTGTGTAAGCGGACATGATTGCATACGCCAGATCTGCCAGAAATTCGGGCTCTATACATTGTGTGGAAGTGTGGGTGTCGGAGGCTTTCAAACCGAGTTGTTCTAGTAAATCGGCTTCAATTTGTTCAGGTTGTTCCGAGATCATTGAAAGCCCGTTGAAGGCGCCGACCGCGCCGGAAAACTGTCCGCGGAGATTTCGGCACGCGGCATCTATCAATTCGATTCGATTCCCAATGCGGCTGACATAGAGCGAAAGCGCGTACCCGAAAGTAATAGGTTCTGCATGTTGACCATGCGTTCGCCCAATTTGCACGGTCTCCGCATGTTCACGCGCCAACTGAATTAACCGGCTTTCGAGCGCGATGAGATCGGGAAGGATGACTCTCCGTGTTAGATCTTTGTAACGCAACGCGGAAGCCGTATCGAGAATATCCGCCGAGGTGGCAAAGAGATGCACGTACGGGCGCGATTCGGGACTGATTTTTCTTTGAATGACGTTGACGAGTGAGCGGATGTTGTGGCGAATCCGCGCCTGTTCTTCGTAGACCTCCGTTGCCGTTACTTCCGATACCGCGCGCTCGACATCATCGGCGATTTCGTGCGAGCAGACACCATGCATGGCAAGCGTCCGCACTAGTGCGGCTTCAACTTTCGCTTGATATTTAACGTAGCCTGCTTCAGAGACGTAAGGCAGCAGCCTCTTCATAAAGGCTTCGCTGCCGCCGTAATACCTAAAGTCAAGCGGGCTGACTGCTTCGTACAGTTCCATATAATTTACTCTCCTAATGAGAAGATTCTATTCGGCGGTTTAACAAGAACGTTAAATCAGCCAGTGTGCGCCGTGTCATGAACAAATACCCCCGCTCTTGCAGCGGCCTCGATCGCATTTTGGGGGTCAACAACCGTGGGGCCGTTGCGATTGAACCGAACGCGGACGCTTGCTCCCGGCTTCACCTCAATTTCGCGTTCACCGTCAAGCGCGAGTACACATGCCTTTTGACGACGGAGCACAACCTCGTCATGAGCAGTCAAAAGCCGGTGTTCAGCGAGGCTCACACGGCGAATAACGCCAGGCGCTATCGGGGCGAGCACCTCCCGTCCTCCGGGTTCCATTCGGAGATAAAGACCGTGCTCGGAAGAACCGTTCTTGCCTAAAATGTGCGCGCCGATAGAAGAAAGTCCAATTGTGCCTGCTTGGGTCCGCGTCAATATAACCGCTTTTATTTTGGACGCATCCCAGATAGCGCCGGAGGCAACGAACTGCTCATCGCAGATAGCGGCATCTACCAGAGCGATATCATCCGGCGAATCAGTGACCCGTACTTGGTCCAGATCTTCACAATAGATATCGAGTCGCGGTACTTGATTTACCGCCTCGTCTGCCAAGCCGCACGCGACCAAGCCCGCTGCGATGCCGGCGACTGTACCTTCAATCATCGTTGGGAAGACGTTGTTGGTCCCCGTAGAAATCGGTAAGATGGGAACGTTCTTGCATGCCTTCGCCACACTGCGGTTGGTGCCGTCGCCGCCCAATGTGACGATGCAGTCGAATTTTTCCGCAACCATGTGCGCCGCTGCCTGCGTCGAATCTTCACTAGTGCTAGTTACCGGCATGGGCAGGACGGAAGAGTCAAACCGCAAGTCTAGCCCGTCAAGCGCTTTCTCCCCGATGCAGAACGAATCCGGCATAATCAAAACTCGTTTGATGCCAGTCGCGTCCAACCCTAACAACAGCCGTCGGACAATATTGACCTTCTCATTATTGTTGAATACTATTCCATGCGCCACGAGTCGGCGGATGTCTTTGCCCGATGCTGGGTTAGCGATGATGCCAACGCTGTTCATTCTAGCGATAGATTTTCCGTCAAAAGTAAGGGGGACATCCGTGTGCGAACAATTTGGGCTAGGAAGCCGCTCCTTCAGACTTGGAGTACGCCGTCAGATTTAGGAGGAACATCCATGTTCCGAGAATTGTGGCTAGAGAACCCTGTCTACGGATTCGGGGTGTGCACGAGATTAACGGGCGGTTCGTGCCTTTCAAACGCGGATGATTAAGGTGTAGTTTGGCCCTTCAGCTTGCACTTCTCTTTTGGTAATGTTGAGATAAAGTGATTCGTCTTCCTTAAGCGTCCACCCACTCATATGTGAACCGACTTTCAGAGGTTTCACGAGGGGTTCAGTTGAATCTGAGCGAAGAGCGAATTCAACGCTTTCGCATGCCGTCAGGTGCACATGGACATCAAGTGGGCACTCGGCAATTCGGTTGGTGTAAAGCGCGAACTCGCCCGTCGCACTGCCCACAGTACCGGAACCCTCATAGATAAACTGATCTTCCCCCGTAACCTTAAGGACAGTTTGCATAAGAGTCTCTCCCACGTCATATTGCTAAGTATTCACAACATCAGAGTCTTTCGTTTTGAACTCGGCCGCGCCATTTCGCCCGTTATAGCGTGTTGACCATCACCTTTACCGAACCAGTCTTTTTGTCGAGCGCGGTTTCAAAGGCGTCAGACGTACGCTCTAGGTTGAAGCGGTGTGTGACCAATTCCCGCGGGCGGACTTTTCCGGACACGATGAGATCCGAGGCGATTTCGTAGTCATGGCGCCCATCAACAGCGCTGTAACATACAGCAAATATAAATGTGACTTCTTTGCCTAGCGCACTTCCAAGGTTTACAGGTACCGGATCGGGAAACACTCCCGTAACGATGACTTTTCCCTTGGGTTTAACCACACTGACCGACTGGTCTACACTGGGTGCCGATCCGCCAACGGTTTCGATGACAACGTCAATTTGCTGATCCCCCGCAACCTCCTTGACCTGTTCAGGTAAATTCCTGTCTTCCAGTCTGATTACGCCGTCCGCACCCATCCGCTCAGCCATATCCGCTTGGACATCGTATTTCGCAACGATGTACACCGCACATGCGCCGAAGGCTTTGGCAACGGCTAGACTCAACAGCCCAATCGTGCCTGCGCCCAAGACGAGCACGGTGTCGCCGGGTTTCAACCCGCCATACCGGCATGCGTGCACACCGACTGCGACGGGTTCTACCATTGCGCCGTCTTCATAGGAGAGAGTATCAGGCAAAGGGTCCAACCCCAACCCTTGGACCTCCATATATTCGGCGAACCCGCCGCCCCAGGGTACCCGATCCTTGTAGGGGCAATGGAAAAATTGACCGGTAAGGCATATCGGACAGTTCCCGCAAGCGTGGTCGCGGGTTAGATCCACACAAACGCGATCGCCTAGACTGAGGTTACCGGCACCCTCACCGACTTCAACAACCTCGCCGCTGACTTCATGCCCAAGTACGGTGGGATCGGCATAGGGTCGGTCTGAATACCAATGAAGGTCGGAGCCGCAAACGCCGCTGCTGAAGACCTTGATTACGGCAGTGCCCGCCTTTGACCGAGCGATGTCTACCTCTTCAACACGCATGTCGCGGGCATCATACATCACAGCCGCTCTCATATTCATATGGTTGCATGCTCCTTTGCCAGCGAATTCGAGTTAACGGAAGGGAAAAGTGTTAGGATTTCAGTTGCCGTTGTTATGTAAGGCAGCCACAATCTTCTCCGGCTTAATCGGCAGGTCATTAACCCGTACCCCGACCGCGTCGACAACCGCGTTGGACATCGTAGCTAATGTCGGCGTGATTGGCGGTTCGCCGACGCCTTTTGCGCCAAATGGACCGTTTGGTGCTGGAACTTCAACGATTACTGATTCAACGGTAGGTAAATCTGCAGAGGTCGACACACGGTAGTCGACAAATCCGGGATTTACATTGCCGTTCTGGTCGTATTGCATCTCCTCCATGATTGCCCACGCATAACCCTGCACGGTACCGCCCTCGATTTGTCCTTCAACCGCCATGGGATTGATGGCGAAGCCGACATCTTGAGAGGATACTAATTTGAGCACCTTAATTCGTCCAGTTTCAGCGTCCACCTCGACTTTAGCGATTTGCGCAGCAAGCGCAGGCGTGCTAGATTGCTGGGCGAAAGAGCCCTTTCCAACGATCGGTCCGCCTCGTGTATTCAGGCTAAAGGCGGCTAGCTCGCCGAGTGAAATTGACTTGGGCGAATCGGCGCCGTTGACGAATATCTTGCCATCTCTGAGTTCGAAGTTATCAATCTCGGTGTTCAGCCGCTCTGCAGCGAGTTCAAGGATGCGTCTGCGGGTATCTTCAGCCGCGAGTTTCGCGGTATTGCCCATCGTGAATGTCACAACGCTGCCGCCGGAACCCGTTGCGTAAGGTGCAGAATCGGTGTCACCGCGCGTGATTGTAACCCGTTCGTACGGTAAGGTTAAAATTTCTGCGACAATCTGGGTGATTGCCGTATCCGTACCGGTGATGTCCATGGAGCCGTGAAATATTCTCGCACTGCCGTCTTCGTGAATGGAGACATATACGCCGCCCGGACCGCACCCGTTAGTCCAGTCCCCCACAGCCACGCCCCAGCCTTGATTATGAGATTTATCCCGGTTCCACCAACCTGCAGCATCGGCTACTGCCTTGAGCGTTTCTTTGTAACCGATGACGGGTTCTTGGCTGCCGCCGGGGATCATATCTCCTTCCTCACGCATGTTTTTAAGCCGAAATTCGACAGGGTCCATACCGATTCGGCGTGCAATTTCGTCCAGTTGCGATTCCGCCGCGAAAATTGCCTGAGGAGCACCCGGTGCTCGATAGGCGGTGGTACCGGATTTGTTGGTGTACACGCCGTAGGCATCAACCTTTAGGTTCGGAATCTTGTAGACGCCGCGCACTCGGATAGTGCTGCCAATTGAGGCGCCCGAAACCGCGCCGGAATCCCAGAACGCCAGTGCTTGGCATGCAAGGATGCCGCCGGATTTGGTCGCGCCCGTTTTCATCTTAATGACGCATCCAGGCGCAGGGCGTCCGTCAAGGAACTCCTCCTTGCGGGTCACCTGCACCCTTACGGGTCTGCCCGTTTTCTGCGAGAGCAATACTGCAGGGACATGCGTCATCGTTACGCCGAAACGTCCGCCGAATCCGCCTCCCATAATTGTAGGGATAACATTAATTTTGCCGAGTGGGATTCCAAGCGTCCCGGCGATACCCGATCGAATTGCAAACGGTCCCTGCGTACTTGCCCACACCGTAACTTTTCCCGAAGAATCGGCACTCGCAACAGATACATGCGGTTCCATGTACGTCTGATGCACGCGCGGGATTGTGTATGTATTCTCGACGACAATATCCGATTCCGCAAACCCTTTTTCAACATCGCCAATTTCTGTGTGTGTTTCAGCGGAGATGTTGTAGTACACATCCTCCTCAAGCGTTTCCAACTCGGTTTCCAACGTACGAATTTCTTCGCTGCTGCCTTCCGACTCGTCTAGGGATAGTTGCTTCAACCTATTTCGGATGCCGCGGCGCGAGGGGCCGTCTTTGGTTTCATCGCTATGCAGACGCGGCGCCGTAGGCTGAATTGATTCCATTACGTTTTGCACAACCGGAAGGCGTTCATATTCGATATTAATTAGCCCTGCCGCTTCGTCCGCGATGTCTGAATCAGTTGCTGCGACTGCGGCAATCGGTTCTCCAGAATACAGGACTTTATCTGACGCAAATACTTTTCGTCCGCTCTCAACATCCGCCTGCGTAATAATAGCGCGCACTCCAGGCAACATTTCGGCTTCGGTGGTGTCAATGTGAAGAATCTTAGCGTGGGGGTATTCGCTGCGTACAATTTTGCCGTAGAGCATACCGGGCGGATGTACATCTGCGCCGTACTTCGCTGCACCGGTGACTTTTTCAAGTGCATCAACTCTTGGTAGCCTTCTACCCACGACCGAATATTCTGGCATGAAAATTACTCCTCATACGTTTTCATGGCGATCGACCAATTGGAATTAGATTTCAGCTTGAAAAAACAGCGGTCTCTAGCGCGCCTGCCGCGCACTGCGCATCAACTCCGCCGCACTCATGACTGCCTCAATAATTTTCGTGTATCCCGTACATCGACAGATATTGCCGCCGAGAGCGTGCCTGACCTCGGCTTCCGTTGCGTTAGGGTTTTCCTCAAGGAAGGCTTTCGACGCCATGATGAAGCCCGGCGTGCAGAAGCCGCACTGATAGCCGCCCTTGTCGATAAACGCATGCTGCAGGGGATGCAAAGAACTGCCGCTCGATAGTCCTTCAATCGTCTTGATTGCTTTTCCGTTGGCACTGGCGGCGAGCATTAAGCACGATGTCACTGATTTACCATCAACCGTGACGGTACACGCGCCGCAGTCGCCGGTGCTACATCCTTCTTTCGTTCCTGTCAAACCAATCGTATCCCGCAGAACCGCCAACAGCGTTTTTCGCGGTCCAACCAGCAAATCATACTGATCGTTATTGACAGTAAAACTTACCAAATGTTTCTTCATCAACTTCTGCCATTCCTTTCGGTGTCACCTTAAAGTTCAGAGGATTTGGGACACGGCAATTCGCTTAAAATGAGGAATTTTGGGATAAATTTGCACATGTAACAACTGTATACCTGCGTATAGTAGGAATAAGGGTTTAAATCCTTGCTGCTGAGGCCTGGATTGTGCGTTTAGTAAGCACCCTAACCATGTCTTCCCTATACTCTGCTGAACACCGGAGGTCTGAAATTGGGCTTGACTGTTCTGCAGCAGCTGACGCCGCCTGTTCCAGAATTGATTCTGAAAGCGAATTTCCTTTCAGAATATTCTCCGCATCAGTTGCCCGAATCGGCGTAGGAGCAACAGCGGCGAGTCCAATTTTGACATCTGCCACCACACCATGCGCCAGCTCCACAGAAGCCGCTACACCAATGAAAGCGAGATCCATGACCTCGCGAATTTTTTGCTTTATGTAGTGTGAACCCGATTTGTCCGGCCGGGGTGGGCAAACCAATCTAGTCACAATCTCACCATGCTGTAAGGACGATTCTCCTGGTCCCACAAAAAAATCACGGATAGGGATAGTACGTTCTCCATACGTACTCGCAATTTTGAGCTGCGCACCAAATACTAAAAGAACTGCGACCGTGTCTGCAGCCGGGGAAGCGTTACAAATGTTACCGCCAAGCGTCGCTAGGTTGCGAATTTGAATGGATCCAACTTCGCTTGCTCCCTCGGCTAAGGCGGTGTAGCGGTTCCGGATAGTTGAAGATTGTTCGATGGCGCGCATTTTCGTCATCCCGCCAATCGATAAGCCTGTTTTCTCATCATACGTGATGCTGTCCAATCCCGATATCTGCGCTAAACTAACGACGGATTTTGGCGTTGCAATACCTTCTTTCCATCCGACGAGTAAATCTGTTCCACCCGCCAAAATCGTGGTTTTACCGCCGTTTTCGGCAAGCAGGGATGACGCTTCCTCAATTGTGGTTGGTTCAAACAAAGCGAAGCTTCTCAATATAGAAAACTCCTTGGATGTGCAAACCATCTACCGGGCGGCGATTGATATGCATTATCTTGTATCATTGAATGGCTAAACCCTATCAATTCTGATTAAGATTGTCACGATATGCATGACACGCTGTTTTCCTTCACGCCGACATGAAGACCGGCAAATTATTCCGCTCGGTCAGGCGATATTCGCGCTCCATACCGCACAACCAGTAGAACATTTCGGCGGCGTCGTTGATTGCGCGGTGGTACTCGCGGTGATAGGTCGGTCCGGGAGGGGGACCCTTGGCATGTCTAGGATGGAAGCTCGGTTCGTGAATCCAGTCGCGTTCCGGGGCTACCGTCCGCCTATACGCATACTTGAAAAGATGTCGAGTCCCCTTCGCAGTGGATCCTGAGCGGCGGTGCCAGATAGGATAGGCGGTCAAAAAGATAGAACCTGCAGGGGCGGCTGTAGGGACTGCGCCCCGAATGCTACCGTAATGCGCCATTGATGGAATACCATCGGCGATAAGAAAATGTGACCCGGGCAACACCTCAGTCGGCCCCATTTCTAGCGGCGTATCTTGTGGATAATAGAATACTTGCAGGCAGTCGAGTATGGGCGGGAATACGGCGCCGCCATCGACGTGCCATGGGCCTGGCGGCAAAGGGCACACGACGGGATGGCCAGTATGGAGGTGAGTGGGATAAGTAAAATCCTTTCCCAAGAGCGATCGGATTGCGCCGGTTACTTGCGGATTGAGGCTGATATTCTCAGTGACGCCATCTATCATCCCAGTATCGCCGCCATCAGGGCGTTCCACAAAAAAATCAAACACCTGCCGGTTGATCTCATCAGGAACCACACCTTCGAAAATCAGGAAACCCTGTCTGCAAAACTCCAGCACCTGCGTATCTGTTAATGTTGGTTTACAGTCATAAGTATCACGCATTGTGTGTGACCTCCATTTAGGGATAGTCGATTCTTCAGCGACTACAGCGGCAGCCGTGTTTAGCGCTCACCGAGTCTGGGACACGGCAGCGAATTGAACAAAAAGGTGATTCATCCAACGTTATTAGAAACTACTGCAATTTATTGACGAGCCACATTTTACAGGAAATCTCGGTTGATGTCAAGGTCTGTGTAGGTTAATCAACGCGCAGCATGGTTGTCTTGCTTTGGATAAATAAAATTCAGGATTAGAGATGCTAAAATCGCTTTCGTCCGTTAGTCAGTTTTATGAAAAAGGGCTGACTTGGAAATTGCCCCATACGCACCCAAAAGCAAGCTGAATAACAACGTCAGAATGTGCAGACTAAACGCAGAAATAATCGCATTGTCCCTTGAGATTCCGAGACCCGTTAACGCCAATATCCACGGCACTTCCACGGTGCCAAAATTTCCCACAGTCTGGATAGGAAACATGTTGAAAAACGAAGTAAGGCTAAGTGCGAAGATAATCTCCAGAATTTGAAGATTCATCTGCATTGATGTTACGAGATAGCACTGCATGATGAACCGCAGTCCTAGATTCGCAATCGAACAGCCAATTATGCCGAGTAACTGCCAATTAAAGGGCAGCTTGGTGACCTCGTGCAGCAACCTCGCGAACGACTGCATGAGACGAACCAAAACCGCCATTCTAATCCTACTCGATAAGGACTCTACCCATTTTACCCCCCAGCAGACCGCGTTTGGCAACGAGAGGAGTACAATTGCGCCAGACAGAATGACTGAAATTCCAATTAGCGGCAAAACAAAAAGAAGCCAATAAGATAAATTGCTCTGTTCCGACAATTCCAGTCTGAACCCCCACGCCGTGGCTGACATCGCCAACAAAATCAGCAGAATGTCGATAATACTCGCACTCAATAAAGACGCGATCCCCTTGGCCGCGGGCACTTTTTCGTCTCGCCTCAGGAGATAAACATACGAGAATTCCCCCGTACGCATCGGCATGATGTTCGTCCAGAAGGTTTGAAGTGAAACAATTGAAACCAGCCGATGCAGTTTTACATTGACATCCAGAATTAACCGAAACCGCAGCGCTTTGAACGGCAATGACAGAGAATAAATCACGAACGCGAAAAGCAGAGTCTTTATGGGAATGCGTCGAACCGTGTCTACAATGTTAGACGGATCGTTGAGCTTCGACAGTAGGAAAAAGACAACCATTACGGCAATTGCCGATGTTAAAAAGAATCTGTTGCGTGCCGACAATAGAACCCCCTGTATTCAACCACCTGGCTGTTTCAGAAATCTTTCCGATTGTGTTTGAGACTGAACTGCAATTGTGTGAATGCCTTCAAACGGTTTCAAACGTAGGAAATTATTCGGCATTACCCAAGTTTTCGGGCGACCAATATAATTGGATAATAAAACTCCAGTTTTCTGCCGAGGTACTTCACGACTGGAATGAGTTTTAGCCGATGTACAATTTTTGTCAATTTCATCATAATACCGGTCGATCCCCAAGTCGAAAAGGCAGCAGTCTCTAGGCGTTTTTCCCACATGTCGATTCCTAAGTTTAAAATTTCTACTTTTTCACCCGCGAAAGCCTTTACGATGCGGGACGGCGTCGTGTATTGAATCTCATCCAAAAAGTCCGCATCCCGGCCTGTACACCTAAGGTAAATCTTCGCTAGGGACCGGGGGAATTGTGGTAACCAGATTATGCCGTAGTGTCCTTCCCAAAAAGAGTTGTAATTTGGTACAACAAAGTGGATGTATCCGCCCGGTTTTAGCACACGTACAGTTTCCCGCATGACTTTTTCAGGGATTTGCGTGTGTTCAAGTACCTGGAACGAAACAACCAAATCAAAGGTACGATCTCCGAAAGGCAAGTCTTCTCCAACGCTGCGCAGTATTTTCTTACGAACGCCAGCGTTTTCAAGGCGATCAAGAGAAATGCCGGCCTTAACGGAATCCGGCTCGATTCCGTAACAATCCCCGCCATGCTGCTGACACACGATGTTAAAGGTACCTAAACCGCTGCCAATCTCCAAAATTCTCTTGCCTTTTACCTGAATCCCAAAGACATCCCGCATAATTGCAATCCGTTCTTCCTCGCGCTGCGTGGAGAGCGATTCTCTAATGCCTTTCTCTACATTGGGCAACGGCTTTTTACACCCCGACAAATAGTATTCCTTCAATTTTTCGATTAGCATGTCCTGATTCATTTTAACATTCCGATGGTCATCGTGTGGGGAGGCGAGACCGCATTTAACGCGTCTGTGCCTTATTATATCACATGAACCATTGACTTCAATCGAAGAAGTCTGTACTTCCCATGAAAGGATATTTCGCTTGCACAATCCGGAAAACTTATGTATGATAAATTGTTAAGAGAAGCATAACATACCTGAATTGGCAATCTTAGTCAGTTGCGGGTGTCAGTGCAGAATTTTTAAAGGTTTACGATGCCAAAAAAAACACAACTTTCCCCCTTGATGGAGCAATATAAGCGCCTGAAAAACCAGTATCGAGATTCGGTTCTGCTCTGCCGTGTAGGGGACTTCTATGAGGCGTTCTTCGAGGATGCGGAGCTAATCGCTCGCGAGTTGGAGATCGTCCTGACTTCGCGAGACAAAGATAAAGCAACGCCGATGGCAGGAATTCCGCATCACGCGCTCGATTCATATCTTTACAAACTCGTCAAGGCGGGCAACAAAGTTGCAATCTTAGAGCAAATTGAGGACGCGAAGAACGTACCCGCCGGAGAGCTTGTAAAACGGGATATCGTCCGTATTGTAACGCCCGGTACCTTAACGGATCCAAAGGTGCTCGATCAACGGATGAACAACTATTTGGTTGCCGTCTGTATACGTGATGAAATCTACGGATTTGCGTCGGTCGATCTATCGACAGGTGAATTTGCGGTAACCGAATTACAAGATGACGAGAAACTATGGACAGAACTACATCGGCTTGCTCCCAAGGAACTTCTGCTTTCTGAGGTGTTTGATGATGCAGAGATTTTGGAGCGGATAAGGGTCGATTTGAAAGCAGTTGTGAACACGCTGCCGGATTGGCGATTCGCGCTGGACACAACGAGATCGGAACTGCTGCAACATTTCAATACCCTCTCGCTAGACGGTTTTGGCTGCGAACATCTCCCCGCGGCAATATGTGCGGCGGGCGCGTTGATATATTATCTGCATGAGACCCAAAAACAAGAGGTAGAACACATCCTTTCCATTCATACCTACACGGTCTCTGACTTCATGATTTTGGACGTGGATACACAACGGAATTTGGAGTTGACGACATCTATCCGCGACGGCTCCGCTAAAGGCACACTCTTGGAAACAATAGACCAAACTGTGACACCGATGGGAGCGCGCAAGCTTCGCAGTTGCCTGTTACAACCGCTGCTTCAACCGGACCAAATTATCGCTCGTTTGAACGCAGTCGAAGAATTGAAAAATCAGATTGGTACACAGGAGGAAATTCGTGATTTACTAAATAAAATCTACGACATGGAGCGGTTGATTTCGAGAATCAGTTTGGGGACAGCAAACGCCCGTGATCTGCTTGCGTTGAAGGACTCACTGTATTTGATTCCGGCGATTAAAGATCAGCTTGGGGATTGCGAGACATCGTTATTGCAGACCTTGAACGACACACTTGACCCTTTAAATCAATTAGCAACGCTGATCGAATCGGCGATTCATCCCGAACCTCCCATAACATTGCGCGAAGGCGGATTAATCCGCGACGGTTATAGCGGTCAGTTAGACGAGTTGCGCGCCATCACAAGCAAAGGGAAGAGTTGGATTGCGGAACTTCAGCAATTGGAACGCGAGAAAACCGGCGTTACTTCGCTAAAAATCGGCTTCAATCAGGTCTTCGGTTACTACATCGAAGTCACAAAATCGAATCTCCACCTCGTTCCCGATGATTATATACGCAAGCAGACATTGACGAATGCAGAACGGTTCATTACCCCGGAGCTTAAAGAACGGGAAGCGCAAATCTTGAACGCGCAGGATCAGATTCAAGCGCTTGAGCATAGTCTCTTTCTTGAAATCCGCGCGCAAATTGCCCAAGAGACGGAGCGGATCCAGAAAACCGCGGCGGTGATTGGGATGATTGATGTGATCGCAAACCTCGCTTATATTGCGGCTAAACATGATTACGAGAAACCCATTATTGATGAGAGTGATGAAATTATTATTCGGAATGGACGCCACCCCGTAGTTGAACGGCTGTTCACGCAAGAGGGGTTTGTTCCTAACGACACTTCATTAAATTGCCGCGGCCATCAGATGCACATTATCACGGGCCCCAATATGAGCGGCAAATGCGTTCGCAGTGACACGCTCGTGTTCACCGATGCCGGTCTTGTTCCAATTGCTTCTCTTCAACCCGGCAAGGTTGAAATAGACAGCTTCGCCCCAGTGAATTACCGCGTAAAGGGGCTGAACGGAAACGCGCGTGCAACCCATTTCTACGCCGGCGGGCGGCGCCGAACCGTGCGTATCCGCACGAGATTGGGTTACGAATTGGAAGGCACGCCCGAACATCGAATTTGGGTGCGCCAGCAGTCCGGCGTGGAGGGTTGGAAACCGCTGGGGAAAATTGAGGGTAGCGATGCTGTCGCGATCGATTGCCAGATTGATTTGTGGGGGGCTAACGATACACTACAATCGCCGCGCGCAGCTTATATGGAATCTCAAGTAAACCGCATTGAAATGCCGCGAGACTCGTCAGCGGACTCGCTGCCCGCCCGCCTTACGCCGAATCTGGCTTATTTGGTGGGATTGCTGGTTGGCGGTAGTGTATCGACCGATGGAGACGCAGTATCACTGGAAACGAAGGACGCGTTTCTCGGGCGAGAATTTAGACGCATAATAGGTGCGGAGTTTGGATACAGTAGGAAGCCAACCTCCCAAATAAGGAATTCCAACAATCGCGGAGGTGATTTTCAGATTCGGCGTTTCATTGAAGCCTTGGGACTGGCGCATACTGCTAATGAGCAGGTTCCGGCGGCTATTTTGGGCGCACCAAAGGCTGTCGTTGCTGCATTCCTGCAAGGGCTGTTTGACATAACTAGCGATGGTGATGCAAAAGAGGACATCACCCTGTTTACTCCATCGGATACTCTTGCAAAACAGGTGCATACGCTTCTGCTTAACTTCGGGATCTTGTCCGCGTTACAGGAGAAAAAAGCGAGTCGCGCTGGCAACTGGATTTACGGAATTTCTATTACCGATGCAGACGCATTGAGGTTTTTCCGGCAGATTGGATCTAGAAATCCGGACAAGCAGCGCCGCGCCAAACACATTCGATTCATGGGTTATCCCAGAGTCACCGACATGGAACACCGAGACGAACGATCATCAAGCGGCGAGGGTTACGTCTTCGATTCAATCGCGGACATAACCCCCGGTTCGGCAGAGGTTTTCGATCTCTCTGTGGAAGAGAGCCACTCGTTTGTCGCCAACGGCTTCGTGAACCACAATTCGACGTATCTGCGTCAGACGGCGCTCATTACGCTGTTTGCGCAGATGGGGAGTTTCGTGCCTGCATCGGCGGCGAAGATTGGGATTGTGGATCGGATATTCACTCGAGTCGGGGCGTCAGATAACCTCGTGATGGGTCAAAGCACCTTCCTTGTCGAGATGAATGAAACCGCAAACATTTTGAACAATGCGACCTCGAAGAGTCTGATTATTCTCGACGAAATTGGGCGCGGTACCAGCACCTTCGACGGGTTGAGCATCGCATGGGCGGTGGCGGAGTACATTCTGGACAAGAAGAAGATTGGCGGCAAAACACTTTTTGCCACGCATTATCACGAACTCATCGAGTTGGCAGGCAAATACAAAAACGCGAAAAATTTCAACGTTGCTGTCCATGAAGATGGAGAGAAGATTACGTTCCTGCGGAAAGTCGTGGAGGGAGGAACCGACCAGAGCTACGGTATTCATGTGGCGCGTCTCGCGGGGTTGCCGCTGGCTGTAATTGCGCGCGCACAACAGATTTTGGAGATTCTCGAACAGCACAACCTGAGCATTGAGGGCGAGGATCGAGGGCGCCTGCCGAAGGCAGCACCCAAGACGCCGCGTCCCCGACGCCGAATGTCGCAGTCCGCCTTTCAAGATGACTCGCTCCAACTCGCACTGTTCACCCCCAAAACTCACCCAATCGTTCAGCAACTTCAAGACCTTGACCTCAATGAAATGACCCCTATGGGTGCATTGAACCTACTGTATCAATTGAAGGCGAAAGCGGACGAATAGTACCGCAGCATATCAAACCGTACGTCCCACAAATAACCGGCGACGTTAATCATGGCACTGCATCCGGAATTCCCCGAATCTCCACATGCTTTAATTGACCCATCGGTGCGCTGGTTTCCAGCTGACGAATCGTTGCGTGACTCCCGTTACGAGAAACTCATCCCGCCGCTCGTCCATAAGGTTCGTGAAAAAGTCAAAGCCTGGCGGGACGGCGCCTACCGAGGAGCAAGAGAAACTAGCAAATCTCTTCTGAATTGGTGGTTCAACACACCTCATCTGATAGAAGATGCAGGCGGTGAAATCAGCGAGTTTCAGTATTACTTCGCGCAGCGAGAAGCGCTGGAAACTGTAATCTACCTATACGATGTCATCGGTGTGAAGGACAAATACGACCTCATGCGCTTCGACAGTTCCGGCGCAATCTCTACCGGGATGTTCGATGAAACTTGGCGGCGGTTCGTGCTGAAGATGGCAACAGGGACGGGCAAAACCAAAGTGATGAGCCTTGCAATCGCTTGGAGTTTCTTCCACAAGCTGTACGAACCCGACTCGGAACTCTCGCGCAACTTTTTGGTCATCGCACCAAATATTATTGTGCTTGACCGTATATATCACGATTTTCAGGGGCTTCGCGTATTCTTCGCGGATCCTGTGCTGCCCAACAACGGACTTGACGGTCGAAACTGGCGCGACGATTTTCAACTGACCCTGCATCGGCAGGACGAGGTGCGCGCTACCCGCCCCACCGGCAACATCTTTTTGACCAATATCCACCGGGTCTATTCCAGCGACCAATCTCCGCCGTCACCCGATGACGACAACACAATGGACTACTTCCTGGGCAGGCGGCCAACCGGCGCAACCACGGATTCAAAGGTAGACCTCGGCGATATCGTCCGGGAAGTTGACGAGCTGATGGTGCTGAACGATGAGGCGCATCATATCCACGACCCGAAACTGGCATGGTTCAAATCGATTGAGGATATTCACAACCGTCTATTGCAGAAAGACAGCGAATTGGCGTTACAATTAGATGTCACCGCAACGCCCAAGCACAACAACGGAGCGATTTTTGTCCAGACAGTGTCGGATTATCCGCTCGTGGAAGCCGTTTCGCAAGATGTGGTCAAACACCCGGTGCTTCCCAATGCGCCGAGCAGAGCCAAGCTTGTAGAGCGGCAGAGCGCCAAATACACCGAGAATTATGCCGACTATCTGGAACTGGGCGTTATTGAATGGCGAAAAGCGTATGCAGAGCATGAATAACTGGACAAGAAAGCCATCTTGTTTGTTATGACAGATGACACCCGGAACTGTGATGAAGTCGCCGACTATCTCGAAAACCGTTTTCCGGATTTGAAGGACGCCGTACTGGTGATTCACACGCAGAAAAACGGCGAAATTTCCGAAGCGGCATCTGGCAAGAAGAAGGAAGAATTAGAGAAGTTGCGGAAACAGGCGAACGAGATTGACTCGATGGCTAGCCCCTACAAGGCGATTGTCTCGGTCTTGATGCTCAAAGAGGGTTGGGATGTCAAGAACGTGACCACCATTGTTGGGCTGCGCGCCTACTCCGCCAAGAGCAACATATTGCCGGAACAGACATTGGGCCGCGGGCTGCGCCGCATGTACAGCGGTGAAGTTAATGAGTCCGTGAGCGTCATCGGCACTGAAGCCTTTATGGACTTCGTCGAGTCGATCCAAGCGGAGGGTGTGGAATTGGAACGCCGAGCCATGGGTGAGGGCACTGAACCGAAAATGCCGCTTGTGATAGAAGTCGATAATGACAACACTAGGAAGGACATTGATGCGCTAGATATCAATATTCCAAAGCTAACAGGGCGAGTTTATCGAGAATACAAAAATCTAACTGAATTAGACGCGGCACGTTTCAACTTCACCCCTGTAACCTATCGGGAATTCAGCGAAGAGCAGCAGCGCGACATCGTGTTCAAGGACATGACATCGGGTGAGGTCACACACACCACACAGATGGATAGCGCCGGCGTTGCGGATTATCGAAGTGTGATTGGCTACTTCGCTCAGACCCTCATGAAAGATTTAAGGTTGGTCAGCGGTTATGACGCACTATATCCAACGGTCCGGGATTTTATTGAGAACCACCTGTTCGGCGGCACCGTGCCGTTGGATTCTCCCAATACGTTGCGCAATCTGTCAGAGCTTACGGCATCAAAAACCGTTATCGAAACATTCAAGTGTGCAATCAACGACCTCACAATCCAAGACAAGGGGGAGGCTCGGATTAGCGATACAATCAAGCTGCGGCATACGCGGCCATTTGTTGTCAAAGACCAACCCTATTTGATGCCGAAGAAATCTGTGTTCAACAGAATCATCGGCGATTTTCAATTGGAGCGCGACTTTGCAGTATTTCTGGAAAATTTCCGATGTAGTCTCCTTTTCCAAGAATTATTTCGCGGTAGGCTTCAAGCTTGATTACGTCAAGACCGACGGCGACATCGCCAACTACTACCCCGATTTTATCGTGAAGCTGGCGGACGGACGAGTGATTGTCGTCGAGACCAAAGGTCGAGAGGATTTGGATGCCGCGCCCAAGATGCGCCGGCTGCGCCAGTGGTGCGAGGATGTCAACAGCGTTCAGGGAGAAGCCGTCTACGGCTGTGTCTACGTAGACGAAGAAGGCTTTCGGACATATCAACCTAAGACATTTCAGCAACTGCTGGATGGGTTCTAGCACGATAGGAGGAAATACAATGAAACCCAGAACTAAGACGTACGGCCTAGCAGTTGGTGTTGCTGCGATTGTATGTCTCGTTCTAATCTATCTCCTAGTAATGCGTGAAGAAGAGACGGTCCAGGGGAATCAAGCCTATTTCGGTCTGTATACAACGCCAACTGAACGCCTTTCTCTTTTTGAATCAGCATTGTCAACCCTACAACAGTCCGGAGAGGGTGAGGCAATTTTTAGCGGTGGAGATGGATTTGTTCGCTTTCGAGTTCGTGAAGATGGGAATTTTGCAGTCTTGGTTCCGGTCTCGGCATCAATACCGCGTGTCCTGCCCCCCACATGGGTACGGTTCTTTATGGCGGACAAATACAAATTCCGTAATATCCGGCTCCCCCGCCATGAAAGGCAACGGCTTGAAAAGATGGAACCGCTCCATAACGCAACAGTGCGCGAAGTCACATATCCGGGCACCGCGCCGCATATTTTCCTTGAGTCAGCATTGGGGTCGGGAGTTGCACGTGCGTCGGTGTTGGCGGAATCAATCTTGACGGAGGTATTTCAAATTGAGTCAGGCATGCTAGATATCTACGGGGGTGAATACCGTAAATTTCGTTGGTAGTAGGAAAATAGTTACTTGTGGCTTTACGCTTCGTTAGGCAAGAGAGGCAGGTATGCTGAACGATACATACGCCTACGTCCGTGCTAGGTGGGTAATCTTAGTTTCGATAATCGGGTTTGTTGCTCCGGCTATTGTATTTGATTTGGATCAGCCACTTGAGTCCACAATCTTTGATGTGGTATCCTACGGTCTCGTCGGATTCCTGCTGTGGCTAATTTGGGGACAGAATCTAAGAAGCCATGAGATATTTGGATCGCTCCCCTCTAAACGGGAGGCGTGCGTTTATCTTAGCCTCGGTATTCCGTGGGCAAACGCCTCTCTTTTAGGCATATATCTGTTGTTTGTGCCGTTGTCCTACGTAGCCCCTGAGGCTGTCTCTGGGTGGCTGCTTGAAGCGGAACCCCCTGAATTCATTGATGGGTTTTCCTTAGATACAATATTGGTGAACAGTATACAAGGTTTCCATACAGCACTATTGGTGCCGATTGTCGAGGAGATTGTCTTTCGGGGGTTTATTCTTCATCGGTGGTGCGACAAATACGGCGTGAAGCGCGGAATTGTGCAGACGTCAATACTGTTTAGCTTGCTGCACGTAGAATTCCTTGGAAATTTCGTCGGTTCGGTCATCGTGAGTGTTCTCTGCCTCCGTACAAATTCGCTCGTCGGGCCCATTCTTATCCATATTGGCAATAACCTTGCGATAGTAATAATGATATTGTTCGTCTGGTTACTAGGAGGGGATGTTGAGAGTATCTGGGATGCCACACCGGTCCAGGAGTTCCAATTTGACTGGTGGTACGGGGCAATCGCTGCGGTTACCAGCGTTCCGTGGTTGTATTGGTTTGTAAAGACCCGATTGTTGGAATCGAATGTCTCGCCTTAAATTAGCACGGATGGGATTCAACCTAAATCAATTGGGCGCCGCTGTAAACGTTGACAACAAAGAATTTTCGATTTTATAACATCCAATAACAGGAAGGGACGGGAAACCGTAAATGCAATCGTTCAAAATTATCGTTGAAAAACACACAGATGGTTATGTCGCCTACCCACTTGGTCTAAAGGGCGTCGTCGTAGGGGAAGGCAACACCTACGAAAGTGCAGTAGCTGACGTTACCTCCGCGATCGAATTTCATATTGAGACGTTCGGAAAAGAAGTGCTAGAGACTGAAGAACCTGCCTTGGATGATTTTCATCGAGTTACCGCCTAGCGTGATCAGTTGGAAACATCACGATTAGCAGATTTGGCTAGCGGTAGTCTTTCGTTTTTAACTTCAGTTGGACCTACGCAAGAAGTTCAAAAGTCCCCCTGATAAGGGGGATTTAGGGGGTTAAAAACACTGAAATAACGACTTTTCAATTCCAAATTTTCCTTTTTCTGCTCAATTATCAGGGTTTGCGGAGCGTTGAGTCGCAAACTCGAAATTTCCAAAAATTTTTACCCAAGGAGACTTACGCATGAATTTAGAATCGTACATGGCTGAAAGAGTTGACAACCAGGTTGAGAATTTTGACCAGCTTGCACGCCGTAACCAGAGAATATATAGTTTTCTGCGAATGGCCACGATTGCGTGCAACGTTCTCACCGCCTTTGCTATCGCGTTGACACTCGCTGCGCCCGCACGATACAAGATATATATGGGGCTGGGGGCGTTGGTCCTCTCAATGATAGTCCTTGCTACACACCAGATTCAAGAGTTCTACAAGTTCGGGTCGAAATGGGAAAAGTACCGAACGGTCGCAGAGCAGATAAAATCTGAAAAGTTCCTGTTTCTGAATGACGCAGGTACGTATCGCGCAGGTGATACCGATTCAAAGAAACGCGCCTTCATTGAAAGCGTTGAAGGTATCATTCAGGGAACGGATAAGTCCTATTTTGCACTGATGATGGAACCGGGCGAAGAACATGAAACACATTTACAATAGCGTATGAGATAAGCATATGCCACGACTAACCGAACAGGAACAGCAAGAGATTATCCGCTTCCTTGAGGCGGACAAACCGCTTCCCGACAAATACCGATTTCTACTGTTTGAGGACAAGCGCGAGGTGGAGTTAGTCTGGAACGGCAAGTCCAACACGGTCTGTAACATCGTCCTCCCCTTTCAGTCGATTGAACTTGTCGATGAACCCCGCGCCGAAAAAACCTCCGACACGTCCTTGCAACTCGACCTCTTTGACGAGCGTGGACGCCAACGCAAGGGTTGGACGAACAAACTGATTTGGGGCGACAACAAGCTGATTCTGTCCTCGCTAAAGAATGGTCCCCTGCGCGAGGAGATTGAGGCGCAGGGCGCGCTCAAGTTAATTTACATCGATCCACCGTTTGACGTCGGCGCAGATTTCTCAATGGATATTGAAATTGGCGGCGATACCTTTACCAAGAAGCCGAACATTCTCGAAGAGATAGCCTACCGCGACACTTGGGGAAAAGGTGCGGATTCTTTTATTTCCATGATTTATGAGCGGCTGATTCTAATGAGGGATTTACTAGCGGAGGACGGAAGCATTTATGTGCATTGCGATTGGCGGGTGAATAGTCTCATCCGCCTTGTTTTAGACGAAGTGTTTTCGACTCAGTTTTATAAGAATGAAATTCGATGGAAGAGACAGCCGCCACGTGGTGCTAAGGCCATCTCTAAGCAGTACGCTAGATCTTCAGACTCGATTTTATACTACACAAAACTACCTTCTGGAATATGGAATCGACAGTATAAAGGTTACAGCGAGAAGTATATCAAGACCAAATTCACACATACAGACGATGGCGGCCGCGTCTATCGCATTGATGCGATTGGGGATTACTCTGAGAAATCAATTGCAAAATTTAGACAACAAGGCAAAATTTACGATTATCCTTCTGGAAAACTAGGACTGATAAGATACTTAGACGAAGCAAAAGGTGAAGTAGTAACGGATGTTTGGATTGATATAAACGAAGTCAATTCCCAAGCACTTGAAGGCACCGGTTACGCTACCCAAAAACCCGAAGCCCTACTTGAACGCATCATTAAAGCATCATCAAACGAAGGCTACCTCGTAGCGGATTTTTTCTGCGGCTCCGGCACCACCGCCGCTGTCGCCGAAAAGCTGGGACGAAAGTGGATTGCTACAGACCTCGGCAAGTTCGCCATCCATACCACACGTAAACGCATGATTGGCGTTCAGCGTCAATTGAAAGCCGATGGAATCGACTACCGCGCATTTGAAATCCTCAACCTCGGCAAGTACGAGCGCCAACACTACATCGGCGTCAATCCCAACCTGCGTGAAGAAGAACAACAACGTCAAATGAAACAGAAGGAGGAGGCGTTCATCGACCTCATCCTGCGCGCCTACGCCGCCGAGAAAACGGACGGTTATGCCGCTTTTCAAGGTGTGAAAGCCGGGCGGCTGGTGGCGGTGGGACCTGTCAATCTGCCCGTAACACGCTTGTTTATTGAGGAACTCATCTTGGAATGCCGCAAGCATCGAATCACGCGGGTAGATGTGCTCGGCTTTGAGTTCGAGATGGGGCTGTTCCCAAACCTGTTAGATGAGGCACGAAGCAAAGGCATTGACCTCCTGCCGAAATACATTCCCGCCGAGGTCTTCGACAAGCGTGCAGTAGAACGTAATCAAGTCGTATTCCACGATGTGGCGTTCATTGAAGTTAAGCCGATCATCTCCTACCCCCCTGATAAGGGGGGCAAGGGGGGTTATGTCCCTTACAATAAATCCCTAACCGAAAAAGCACGTGAAAACCGAGATAACCCAACCTCGGCAGAGCAGAAATTGTGGTACGAAGTGCTACAAAACAAACGACTTGAAAATCTGAAATTCACGCGCCAGAAACCGCTAGATGAATATATTGTTGATTTTTATTGCGCCGAACTGATGCTTGCTATTGAGATCGCCGGCGATACCCATGCAGGGCAAGAGCAATACGACAAACGCAGGACTGAAAACCTAAACAAACATGGCATTCAGGTAGTTCGATATACCAATACTGAGGTGCTGAATAATCTCGAAGGAGTGTATCACGATTTGCAAGAACGCATATCTACGAGAAAAGCCTCTAACCCCCCTCGCCCCCCTTATCAGGGGGGTTATGCAGCCTCGTCCGGTGGACTGCCAACCGTAGCGGTCGAATTGACTAATTTTTCCGTGTTTTACTCCCAAGACTCTATCGCCCACGCCGAGGAAACGCTGAAAATCAGGGGCAGTCGGGTCATTGTGGATAGGGGGCAAATCGTCAAAGTGAGCAAAGATGCAAACGGGATTGTTACACGCAAAGTATTGACACAACACTGGACGGATTGGATCGATTATTGGTCGGTGGATTTTGACTTTGAGAGCAAACGCGAAATCATCCGCGTCCAACATCCTGAAACCGGGGAATCGGAGGAACAGTGGACGGGCGATTACATCTTTGAAAATGAGTGGCAGAGTTTCCGCACCAAGAAAGACCGATCATTAGAGCTAACCAGCGTCGCCCACGAATGCACCCCGGGACGCCGCAAACTCGCCGTCAAGGTCGTGGATATTTTTGGGAATGATACGATGACGATTGTGGAGGTGTCGGTGTGAGAATCAGAGACATATACTTGACGGGTTTTAAGCGATTTACTGATTTGACAATTGAGGGTATTCCTGATACGGCGAAACTCGTTGTTTTAGTTGGTCCCAGTGGCAGCGGAAAATCATCTCTATTTGATGCTATAAATGCTTGGGGAAAAGATCATACATATAGCATCTATGACCCTGAATATTATAGGAAAGATGGACAACCAACGAATCGGGGTTCTCCGGATTCGTTTAATAGTCTCGGCGTGAGTATAAATGCCGATGATTGCCCGTCAAATTTGGGGGAAGCTTGTTATATCCGATCGGCATATCGGCACACGCCAAAATTCAGCGTTTCTACGATGGAAAAAATTGATGAAAGCCAATATTGGCGCCATGATGTTAATGCACGACTAAATTTTTCTTCGGGTGATTCTGAAGTGCAGAACAATTACCAAAGAGTATATGGACGGATAATGGATGCAGTCTTTAACTCTCAAGTTCGTACTAATGAGGATATTAGGGAAGGAGTTATAGGCCAAGTTCGCGATTCTTTGCAATCTATTTTTCCCGACTTGCAGTTGCATTCTCTCGAAGATTCTGAAGGCAAAGGAACTTTCTATTTTGAGAAAGGAGCAGCTAAAAAATATGACTATGTCAATTTATCGGGAGGTGAGAAAGCGGCTTTTGATTTGCTTCTTGATTTTATTGTCAGGAAAGAAACTTACTCAAATGCGGTTATGTGTATTGACGAACCAGAAGTACACATGGGATTGAGTGCTCAGGGCAAATTGCTCGAGGTCCTTTATAAACTGATACCTGAAAATTCGCAACTTTGGTTGGGAACTCACTCTATAGGAATTTTACGGGCATCGAAAAAAATCTTGGAAACAAATCCCGGCAAAGTCGCCTTATTGGATTTTTCCAGGCACGATTTTGACCAAAAGACTAACATAGAGCCAATTACTAATCCTGACCGTAAATTTTGGGAATCTCTGCATGATAGTGTTCTTGACGATCTATCTGGCTTACTGGCACCGGAAAAAATTATTGTGTGCGAATCAGGCCAAGGGAGTGACGGTTTTGATGCCCGTTGCTACAATGAAATTTTTGCTAAATATCACCCCGATGCACTGTTTGTTTCCGCCGGAGGAAAATCGGAATTAGATAAAATTATCCCTATACTTCAAACAGTCATACAAAAAGCCGATATTTTCGCGGTACGCGATCGAGATGATTTGCTTGATAGACGGCGTAATGAACTTATTCAGCAAGGCACACGTGTTTTGAACCGGACCAGCATAGAAGATTACCTGATTGATGACGAATTGCTGGAAATATTCGCCGACGTCCATGAGTTATCTAAAAGCCAACAGAGGGAATTAAAAGGCATCAACCGAAAAAACGATTCGGCTAAGGCGAGGGCTGGGCAGATATATCAGAAAGTCAAATCGTACAAGTCAATTGTTGGTGAAACCAAAGAGGAATTTCTTTCGGATGTCCTTGCACCCTTGTTAAACCAAGAGTTAGCCGTTTATCAGGAATTGGAAGAAGATATTTTTGGAACCCAAAGTTGAGAATCTCAATAACGATGGGGTGAAATAAGGTGTCACAACAAGGTCTTTACAAATCATTCTCGACGTTACGAGGTTTCTTGTCAGGGAATAATCATGTCAGCAGGTATTAGGATATCTATGTTTGAAGTCGTGGGTAGTCCACTTTGCGTTGCTTCTAGCGATGGGCAGAAGGTACACGATCGCATCGCTTCAGTTCTTAAAGCAGATAGAAATGTCGCTCTTTCATTTCACAATGTCACGACGCTCACCGCGGCTTTCTTGAACTCTGCACTTGGTCAATTGTATGGGACATTCAGTGAAGGACAAATTCGTTCTCGGTTGAAGGTAGAGGACGTGGAGACAGACGATTTTGCGCTTTTAAAGCGCGTTGTTGACAATGCCAAAATGTACTTCAAGGATCCGCAGCGTTTCAATCAAGTGATTCGAGAGACATTGGGGAATGAAGACGATGAAGCATATAGCGATGTGAGACGACAACACTAGAAACAATGCGATAGCAATCTTGAAGGTTCCCGCCAACTGACATTTTTCCACACGACACAATGAAGCCAGAAAATCAACCGCCCGTGTATGTTGATTGATAAGTTAGCCATTTGCTCTGACAAGGTAACTTATGATCCCCATCTTCACCCACCCACTCGGCTTTCTGTCACTGTTGGCGATTCCGGGGCTTGTCGGCATCTACTTGCTGCGCACGCGATCGCGACGTTACCCGGTGTCTAGCTTGATGCTGTGGGTGAACCAGCGGCAAGCACGTGCCGGCGGTCTACGCGTAGAGCGGTTGCAGACTCCTCTTCTGTTCTTTCTGGAGTTGCTCACGATAATCTTACTCGCCCTGGCAGTGGCGGCCCCAATCATTCGGACCGCGCAGGGAGCGGTGCCGCTAATCGTCGTGCTGGATGACTCCTACTCAATGCTTGCAGGCGTTCATGATAACACGAGAAGCCGCGCCATTGCAGCGCTTGAAAAGGAACTCGACCCTGAAGGGTTGAACCCGCTCACCAACCGCCGTTATGCGGTGCGCTACGTGCTCGCGGGCTCAGAGCCGCAGGTGTTGAATGAAGCGGCGAAAACTGCGGACGACGCGATTGCGCAGCTTGAAAACTGGAGGTGTCATTCGCCGTATGCGGACCTAGAGAGGGCAATCGCATTCGCTGCGGAGCTTGGAGGACCGAAAACACTCATCCTTGTTCTAACGGACGAACCCCCTACGCACACGTTTGAGGGGGAGCGCATCCAGTGGTGGAGTTTCGGAACCCCGCAACCGAACGCTGCGATTGTCAATGCGGCCCGAACTGCCGCGGAATCGGGCGAACGGTGCCTGTTTGAAGTTACGAATCTCTCGCCGAATATGATGGTAAGGGAGTTTATCGTAAGGGCAGATGAGCCTGCCGTGCAACGACCTTCGTCGCCGCTGCACCGTTCGACCCTCGAACTCGAACCGATGGCGGCGCACCGGATTGTCCTAAACCTTCCGCCTGAGACGCCGCGGTTGCGAGCGCAAATTGGCGATGATGCGCTTGCCATTGATAACGAAGTTTTACTCTTGCCGCAACGCCGAAAGCCGGTACGCGTTGATGTCCGTGTTCGAAACCGGCAGATGCGTTCGTTGGTTGAAAATGCACTGGTGTCGACGGATAGAAGTATACCGGTAAAAGCCCGGCCTGAGTTGGTGTTTCTTGATGATACAGCAGTATCCGATATCTCGCCAGGGGCGTGGTATATGTATATCATCAGCGAACCGGAGGCGTCTGCTTATCTCGGTCCTTTTGTCGTTGATCGGCGTCATCCATTGACTGAAGGGCTGTCGTTCAGCGGTGTCGTATGGGGAGCCGGTAGGACTGAAGCATTTATGGGGAACCCAATCATCACCGCCGGAAATGTCCCGTTACTGACCGACACCGAACTATTCACGGGCAGTCACGAACTCCGATTACGCCTCCGCCCGGACCTGTCGACGCTTCAGCGTTCACCGAACTGGCCGGCATTGATGTGGAATCTCCTCCAATGGCGCGCTTCCAAGACACCCGGACTAAACCGCGCCAACCTTCGGCTAGGTGAAACAGCGGTGCTGACCACGGCGTTAGGAACGGAATCTGTTCAGGTTGTTTCCCCCGACGGCGCCATACGAGAGCTAGCCGTAGTAGACCGGACGATAAACGTCACGACTGAGTCCGTCGGCATCTATGAGATGCACACCGATGCAGGCAGATATGCGTTCGCGTCTAACGCGCTTTACCAAGAAGAGTCAAATCTTACAAATAAAGCGGGCGGGCGGTGGAGCGATTGGGGCGAAGAAACCTTGCGCTGGTGGGGTTATCACAGTTTTGCATGGTTCTTCCTGCTGCTCGCGATTGGCATTTTAACGCTCCACCTGATTCTCGCCAAACGTGAAGCCTAACACACCGCTTTCGTTGTTTCCACGAACACGCCAAGGCCCGTAGTCCATCCAATAAAAGTTTACACATGATTCGGCCGCTGCAGTGTCTAACGAAATCTGCGGGTTGAACCAACACCGGGTCGGTTAAAAAATCGAACGCGCCGCGGTGTACAAATAATTTACGGTCTTGCCATAAAGCCGTGTACATCGACATTCCGATTCCTCCAGCCCATACTTACTCCCATTTCACAACCTTCAGACTGAATGCTAAATCGACACTCGTCGGAACATACTGCGTTGGACTACACCCTCCCGTTAAAGAATTTCCCGGCGATGCACCCCGCACGGCAGGTTAATTATAATTACCCCCAAAAACTAGACAGTGTCTTAAGGTGGAATTGTTGCTGTCAAAACGGCCATGTTATGAGCCATAATAAGGCTCAGCAATGCCAAGAATTGCGAAAGGAGTTTGTTTAACATGGCTCGTAGAAAACAGTACGATAATCGATTCAAAGCGCAGGTGGCGATTGAAGCCATTAAAAATGAACGCACCATGGCGCAGATTGCCAGTGACTACGAAGTCCACCCGAATCAGGTCAGGCAGTGGAAAAGACAGATTCTGGAACAATCACCCCAGCTATTTGCGAACGGACACACGCAATCAACTTCCGACAACGACCGCCTTATAGCTGAACTCTACCGGCAAATCGGTCAGTTGAAGGTAGAACTAGACTGGCTTCAAAAAAAAACTCGAATGCTCCATTAGCACAGAAGCGGCGGCTTGTCAAGCAAGAGCGCGGTGCTCCATCGGTTTCGAGACAGTGCGAACTGTTAGGGTTGCCGCGCGCTTCGTATTATTATCAACCCGCAGCGGAAGAATCGCCGGAAAACCTGCTTTATATGCGTCTGATTGATGAACAGTACATTAAAACGCCGTGCTACGGTGTCCCTCGAATGACGGACTGGCTATGTGATAATGGCCACGCTGTCAACCGGAAACGGATTGCTCGGTTGATGCGAAAGATGGACTTAGTTGCCATCTATCCCAAGCCCCGTCTCTCCAAGCACGGCAGGCCGTCGAAAAAGTATGCTTATCTACTGAAGGATTCAATTATCACTCGACCGGACCAGGTATGGGCAACTGATATCACCTATATCCGTTTGAACACCGGCTTTGTGTATCTAGTGGCGATTATGGATTGGTACTCTCGATATGTGTTATCATGGGAATTGTCAAATACACTAGACGTTTACTTTTGTCTATCGGCACTGGAACGGGCATTGAGTTGTTCTAGCCCTTTGATATTCAATAGCGACCAGGGCGCGCAGTTCACGTCAGATGCCTTTACGACTCGGCTTGAATCGGCTAACATTGCCATCAGTTGGACTGGTGCTGGCAGCGTGTTTGACAACATTTTAATTGAGCGGCTCTGGCGGACCGTCAAGTATGAACATGTGTATCTTCACGCTTATGACTCAGTTCACGCGGTTTGGTGTGGCTTGAACAACTATTTCAAGTTTTATAATGAGGAGCGGCTTCATACGTCGCTCAATACTAGAACACCTCATGAGGTGTATTTTCAAAAATCCTAGGTGTTGAAGCATAGCCGGATTGTCTAGCAATTACACCTTAATAGACGAGCATTACTGTCTAAACATTGGGGGTAAGTAAAAACGCCCGTCATATTTTGCCGGTTTTTGAAACCACATACCTACCACTGCGTAGACGATTACCACAAGACACAAGCAGGGCTAAGGTTAGGTTTAACCGTAAAAACCCAAGGATACATTGTGCGAGGGGTGTATGGAAATTCATTGCCATTTCAGTGTTCGCTGTTGCAAAAGCCATCTCTGGATAAGATCGTTTATTTTGTTAGGCTTAATCACCTTAGGTCTAGGTTGTTCAGAAACTGAAGATGTCAATAGGCCGTTTACGGAAGATGCCCTTGAGCCTATTGATGCTGAAAATGAAAATGACGGCATTGCGGCTACATTCCGCTTAGCGACTTGGAACATCCGAATCTTCAGTGACAACAGTCGAAGCGACGAAGAGTTGCAACTTATCGCCAATGTGTTGGTAGATTACGATTTCATTGCGATTGTTGAGTTGCGTGATGAAAACGTGTTAAAACGCACGGTGAGTATGCTGGAACTTATGGGTAAGGATTACGATTACGTAATGAGCCGTAAGGTTGGCGGAAAAGTAAAGGAACGTTATGCGTTCTTGTTCGATCAACAGATGGTAGACGTTGTTGAGGCCGGAATGGTGTTTCCCGATCCGAACGATGCTTTTTTCCGTGAGCCGTATTTCGCTTCTTTTAAGGCGGGTGAATTTGACTTTACCGCGATTGCAATTCATGTAATCTGGGGTAATTCCGTCGCCGAACGCAGGAGTGAGGTTCAAGAATTAGCCAACGTGTATCAGACTGTGCAGGACATAAATGGCGCAGAGCAGGATGTGATTCTGCTGGGGGATTTCAACCGTAACCCAGATGACCGAATAGCATATCAGCCATTGTTGGAAATTGCCGGGATGTTACATCTGTTCAATCTGCCGAAAAAATCCCACATCAACGACTCTAGCTTATATGACAACATCTTTTTCCAGTCGATACATGTTACCGAATACAACAACGAGAGCGGCGTTGACCGTTTTGACGAAACGGATTTTGGAAATAACGACCGAGCGGCATCTCTTGCAGTAAGCGATCATCGACCGGTATGGTGCGAGTTTCGGATCGACAGAGATGACGATTAAATCACCTTAAAACAGCTATGAGAAGGGGGGAAATTAGCTTTCCAAATGGAGATAAAATATCAACCTTGAGAACCTTTTGCCATTGTGAATCGCCTTTATAAATAGAAGGAGGAGGTGGGCACAGTGGATAAATTCGATAATGAAACACTGGCTCGTTTAAGTGCACAGGGTAATGAAAGCGCGTTCGTTGAGCTAATCCGACGGCATGAACGGCAGTTAGCGGATTTAATCCAGTATCAACTCGGAAATCGCGGCGACGCTGAAGATGTGCTGCAGGAGACATTAATGCAGGCGTGGGTTGGGATTCGCCATTTACGCGAGCCGAAAACCGTCGGGCGGTGGCTGCTTCGGATTGCCCAGAATCGTTGCCGTGATTTTCTAAAATCTGCCCAACGCCGAGCCCAGCCGATGGAAGCCGACGAATTAACCCGGCTCATCGACCGTTTCGGTCATAGGCAGGTTAGGAATAGACATCTTCTCAATGATGCAGTCGCAACCTTAGAGGAGGTGCCGGAAACCGAGCGTAACGCCGCGCTACTTTTTTACCTTGAAGGATTTACCATTGCCGAAATCGCTGCACGAAGCCGCTGCGCCGAAGGGACGGTTAAGCGGCGCCTGTTTCAGGCACGGGCTCACCTCCGTCAATCCTTTGGTGTTTCTAACAAAAGGAGGATAAGTCAGATGCAGACGCACAAACCGGGAACCAAAACGCAACCATTTCCGCTCCATCGTCCGGAGATTGTCATCACCCAAATTAACACAGAGCCATTCTCGGTGGATTGTCCCGAACTCCGATGTTGGTTCATTGTGCCCAAAATCGGGGAGCGTACCCTGTATGCGAACTATGATCCGATGGATTGGAAACTCACGGAAGTGTATGAGTTACAAGTGGTCAGGCAGAGCCGTGTGCATGATATGGATGGGGTTGAGATTGACATCTACGCATGGAACTCTCAAACCGGCTGGATGCCATCTGCATGGCAAATACACGGCAGGTTGACTGAAGAGGAGGTGGAGTATTTAGCGGTGTCACAACTTTCCGATGGCAAAAAGATATTGTACACCTACCTTGACGAAGATTTCGATTTCGACTGGGGACGAATGCCTCGGAAGGTACAGGACATAGGGCGTTTCGTGCACCAAGCTAACGGCTCGTTAAAACAGGTACATAGTGTTGACAATGTGGAAGCAAGCGGTGCGGGCGTTTTCTCCGTCTCAATCGGCGACAGACACTTTACCTGTCTCCGAATAATTGAACTGGACGCACCTGTCGAAAAGATAGGACGTGACTTTTCAATAACCGAAAGCTACATTACGGAGGTAGGTCGCACCGTATTGGTCCGGCATTTCTGTCACCCTGAGAGGACAATGTATAATAACCAAGGGATTCGTGAAAGGGTTATCCTTGATAAAGATGTGCAAATTGTAATCGACGGCGTCACTTTTGTTCACTGGTATGACGGCATTTCAAATTTGGCGTTTGGATTTTAAAATATTCCGATCGCCAGGCAATGCCTTTGATATACACTTTTCATAAAGGTTAGGCTTTAGGCAGTTCAGTTTGTAGTAGCGCAATTTATTGCGCGTCCGGCAGGACGTTCACTTCCTTGGCCTGGCATATTTTTTATGTGAAAACGGTCCGGATAGAGAAATCTCTATCGCCTTCACCATTCGCTCAGTTGATCCCTACTACGTACGTTTGGATGTCTAACTGCGTAAGTCCTACAGATTCTAATGAAATGCACACGCCTCGAAAAAATATCTCTTTTTCACTGAAATCCCGTGAAGAGTGCATCCAAAACTGTGTATTAGTAATAGCTAACGAAATGTCTTCCCAACACCTCGCCGAGTCAGTGGTTTCCGCAATCACCGCTCAGTTGCGATTCGGCGATTGTGAGCAACTCGGTGCAAACGGTTAAATTTAAACCATGTTGAAGAACAAAAAGGAGGCGCCCGGTATGAAAAGAGTGGCATTTCCAATTCGCCAATTTGATTCAATCGACACGGTATTCAGCGGGGGTGCCTCTGATTTCCGTCCCTCTCTCCACGCGGACGTTGGATGGGTTGCGGCATAGTCCACCTACACGTTGTATGGAGCAGAAGCCTATCAGCGCTGCACTTCTTCTCCGATTTTTGGCCGTTCCGTATTCATCAATATACGTTTGGCAGTTCAGCAACAAGGACCGGATCGGTGAAATCCCTCCCCCTGAAGTTCCCGGTTTACGCGGCAAATTCCTGCATGAAAAGGATAAAGTTTACCTTGGCGCTAATGCGATAAATGGTGAGCCGCGTCAGCTTTTTGGTATTGTTACTTCACTTGAGGGCGTTCTGTTCGTGTGGTATAATGTCGGATTTAGGAAACCTAAATGATTAGCACCGGGGACAAATCTTGGGTGTTGCTGGGCAATTCCACTATGAATCAAAAGTCGGGAGGGGAACCCTCGTGGGTATTTCAGGAGCAAAGTTGACATTAGACAGCCGCTGGTTCATCGTTATCTTATCGCTATTCGGTTGCGCCGGCACCTCGACTGACTATATACCGGAGGTAACGAACAAAGATCTGACTTGGAATGCAACCGCGCTTTTGAGTGATCGGGTTAATGCAGTCGCAGCAGATGCCGAACATGTATGGGTCGGCACCGACAAAGGGGTCAATCGTTTCAATAAACGTGAGAACAGGTGGATAGGTTATACTGTGGAAGATGGGCTGGCGAACAACAAAGTATCCAGCGCGGCGATTGACGGAGATGTCGTTTGGTTCGGAACAGAGTCCGGCATTTCAAAATATCAGCCAAAAATCGACAAATGGACAACCTACAACCGTGACGACGGCCTCCCGAGTAACCGCGTATTGGCAGTAGGTGTGGATGGAGTTTATATTTGGTTTGGCACGGCTAAGGGTTTGTGCCGGTATAACAAAGCCATTGACGTGTGGGCGCTTCGCACCGTTGACGATGGCGGGTTGACCAGCAACCAAATTACCGATATTGCAGTGGAGGACGAATATGTATGGTTTGCGACGGACGAGGGAGTATCACGGTACGATAAAAAAATAGATTCGTGGACGCAATTGACCAAAAGCGATGGGTTAGCGGACGAGAAAGTCACTACCATCGCAATTGAGGATGAATTTACTTGGTTCGGCACGAAAAATGCCGGTGTGAGCTTATACAGCAACGCTGAGCAGGCGTTTGTAAAGACCTATACGCGAAACGATTTGCTTGAAACCGACAAGATAAATTACATCTTGGTCGACGGATTGTATATTTGGATCGGAACAGCAAATGAAGGTGTTCAAAGATTCATCAAACCCGCCAATACGTGGATTCACTATAGCACAGAAGATGGGCTGCCGTCGTCAAACATCACGGCGATGGCTGTCGATGGCAAGTATATCTGGTTCGGCACGTATGAGGACGGGCTGGCGCGATTCGACAAGATTAGTGGGCTTTGGACCGCTGTCAAGAGAGAAGAAGGCTTAGTGAGCGATGACGTAAAATCGATTGTTGAGCAGAATGGCAAGCTTTGGATTGGCACTTCGATGGGGCTAAGTCAATTTGACTTGCAATCAAGGCAGTGGAAAACCTTCGCCAAGGGGCAAGGACTGACGACGAATTACATCACTCGCGTTGTTGCCGACGATGACGTAATATGGGTGGGCACATCCAAGGGGGTAGGACGGCATCAGAACGGACGGTGGAAATTCTGGCAGCAACAACACGGACTCCCCAGCGATTTTGTTGTGGATGTGGCGGTAAATAATCAATCGGTTTGGGTCGGAACACGTAATGGTCTATGTCGATATGACGCTAAGAGCGACAGGTGGCATAACTTCGATAGACTAAAGCATACCTGGATAAAATCCATCGCTTTTGATGACGGTATGTTGTGGCTTGCGACGGACCGCGGATTAGCCCAATTAACAAACTTGAACAACAGTGCCTTGACGGAGGTACAAATCGATTTTTATTCATCGCATTGTGCGGATTACGCCAACACAATCTTGGTAGCGGACAGTGCCGTCTGGATCGGCACACGGAATGGACTTACGAGATATGGGAAACACGAGAATAGTTGGCGCCATTTTACTGTTGAAGATGGACTTCCGAATAATAACGTCAGGACGCTGGCTGTGACGGAAAACGCGCTTTGGATCGGTACGCCGAGTGGGTTAACCACATTTCCTCGAAATGAGTGGAACGACTATTCAGGGTTGGAATCGAGTGGATGGCAGCATTTCAACCTGACGCAGCCTGGGGCGGAGATGGGGCATGAAAATGTCCGGGATATCTGTGTCGTGGATGGTCAGGTCTGGCTGGCTACAATCGGCGGCTTGGGTGTGTACTCTCTCCAAAACAGTACGTGGAGAGCAATTCGTGCAACGGAACGAACAACTGTTCTGCGTCACGGCGATGTCCACCACACTGCGCTTGATGGCTATTGGGTATGGTTTCTGTCATGGCCCAACACCTCCAACGGAGGAATAGTTCGGTATGACAAACGCACACGAACTTGGGGTCATTTCATGAAAGAAGATGTGACACCAAGCGGACGAAACGGCGAGACGCGGTATATCAGCCAAATCAATTGGATGGAGGTAACCGCTGATAGCGTATGGTTTGCAACCGATGGCGGTGTACTGGCTTATCACAAAAAATCGGACACGTGGCGGCACTACACGTCGAAAGACGGGTTAGCGGCGGATAAAACGACAACGTTGACGGTTGATGGAAATGACGTATGGGTCGTTTTGAGGGATAACCGCATCTGCCGCTATCATCGAAATACGGACGCATGGGATACGCATCAGGTGGTTCTTAAGGAAATTGCGCCCGGAATGGAATCGTACCGAACGCGAATTGCGGCGGACAATCGGTATGTGTGGGCGCCAGCTCAGAGGGAGGGCGTGGCGCGTTTCGACAAGGTAAACCAATCGTGGCGCAGATACACATCGGCAGACGGCTTGTCGAGCGGAACAATCGCATTCATAGCTGTGGACAATAATAATGTTTGGGCTTATGGTGGAGCTAGCGGTTTAAGCAAGTACGACGAAAACACTGATAGCTGGAGTGTCATTGACGACAAAAAGGGTTTAGCTTCTAATCGGGTTCGTGAAGTCATTTCCGGCGTGGATTTTATGTGGGTGTTGCATGACCGCAGGTGGTGGGAAGAAGACGACTATGCGCCGGCAAGTGGACTGCACCGTGCCAATCAGACGTGGCAGCGTTTTCGAGGGCACCCGGAAAACGTCGGCAACAATTTTACAGATGTGCAGGAAATACGTGAAGTGGTGTGGTTTGGCAGTAATAATCACGGTGTCAGCCGATACGACAAGGCATCATCGTCATGGACTGTGTTCACGGAAGAAGACGGATTGCTCAACAACCGCGTGATCTATCCATCCCTGAAAATTGATGGCAATTTTCTCTGGATGGGCGGTGGCAGCGGCATCAGTCGCTACGGCCTGCGCGACGATAGCTGGACCGTCTTTACAGGGCGTGCGTCCTTGCCGTCAGATGTTGTCCGCGCCGTGGCTGTCGATTCTCGTTACGTTTATTGCGGGACAGATCGGGGCGCAACCCGGTACGATAAGCGGCACGACCGATGGCTAGAAGGACAAATTATAGGAGACCCAGTGAACGCGCTCGCTCACGATGATAAATACGTATGGATAGCGAGCACCAAAGGGGTGATTCGGTTTGACAAGTCGGCGCATTTGACGGACTATCACGATGAAGAAAACGGTCTAGCTGACACATTTGCTAAAGTGGCTGACGTGGCGAGCCGTACATTGTGGATCGGCACTGAGAAGGGGGTGAGCAAATACAACACGCTTTCGGACGACCCGAACGCTTGGGAGACTTTTACTCACGCTGATGACGTAGACACTTTGCAATTAACTCAGAAATACGCCAACAGCCTTGTATACAACCGTGTTACAAGTATAGCAGTTGGCAATCGTTTCGTCTGGGTAGGTACAGAAAGAGGCGTCAGCCGCTATGACATGAGGAAGGGAACATGGGATACGTATACGAAGCATGATGGATTGCATCACAATGAAGTGAGCAGTATTTGTATTGACGGCGATAAGGTGTGGTATGGAGTAACTGGGGGAGTCAGCAAGTTGGATACTCGGACAGAAGAATGGAGCGCATTCTTGACATCTGACGGATTAGCTAGTGGTCACATTACCTGTATCGCAGCGAGCGATGACTTCGTATGGTTCGGAACGTTTGATTCGGGCGTGTCTAGATACCACAAGGCAACTGCGACGTGGAGAAAATACACGCAGAAGGATGGGCTTAGCCACAATCGCGTTTTCGACATCGCTGCGGAAGAGGATTTCATCTGGGTGGGTACTGAGCGCGGATTAAGCCGGTATGACACGACGACGGACACCTGGACAATCTTTACGAAGCATTTTGACAGAGAAGATGATAGGAGATGAATCGAAAAGAGAGCGTGCCATCCAGTTGCGATGCATTGTTCCGCAATTATTCGGACGAACGGTTAGGAATGAGAAAGGAATTTAGCTATGACCGAAACAAGTAAGGGCGGTCTTGCAATAGCGAAGCACATTGCATCGTCCTACGTTGATGACTCCAGTGTCAAGGTAATTTTAGTCGGCGGTTCAGTCTCACGCGGCTGCGCAGACGAATACTCCGATCTTGAAATTGGTATCTTCTGGGCGGAGAGGCCATCCGTTCGCATGCGGAAGGCTGCTATCAAACGTGTCGGCGGAGAACTATGGTCGTTGAACGAGTCGCGGGGGAGTGAGAAGTGGGGACTCAACGAAATTACTGTCAATGGAAAATCCTACGCAGGTACGTTAATGGTTTCTACGATACATCTCAGTGTCACAGAAACGGAAGCCCGCCTATCAGACGTTATTGATTGTTACGATACTGACATTGAGAAGCAGGGATTGCTTTCCGCCATCCAACACGGTTTGCCTTTGCACGGCACGGCGATTTGTGGGCGATGGCAGACTAGGGCATCCGCATACCCTGATGAGCTTGCACGGCGAATGGTTCGAGAGAACCTCTGGATGGGACCGTGGTTCTGCCCTGAACAGTATATTGGCAGAGACGACCTTCTTGTCCTGTACGATCACTATATTCAGATTGAGCAGGGCATTCTCAAGGTGCTGTCGGGGCTGAACCGAGTCTATTATCCAACTCCTTATACCAAGTGGATGGATTGGCTCATTCAGCAGATGTCAATTGCCCCGCCGGACCTATCAGTTCGACTGAAGTCAATTTTCCATGCGGGCGCCGCATCTGCATGGGTTGAACTTAAAACGTTGGTTTTCGAAACTTTATGCTTTGTTGAGCACCACATGCCTGATGTAGGTACGCCAGTATCGGGTGAACAGAATCCACCCCACGTCAACATGGTATGGGCGAAAAGGCGGTGGATGCCTCACTCACCTTACAGCCTCATGCGGAATATCGCCGCAACCGAATATTAGGATTACTTATATGGCAAGCATTTATAACTTTCCCGACGTCTACGATGCCGTGCTTCGATTTCCACCTGATCAGATTGAAACACAGGTTAACTCCATCCGGCAGTTGCTGAGAGGGCGAGGTGTAACCAAAGGCAGGATGCTCGAACTTGCTTGTGGGACATGTGCGCATGGAATATTTTTCGCAAAAAGCGGATTTTCTGTAACAAGCATGGACATCAATCCAAACATGCTTGCGAGTGCACAGAATCGAATGGAAACTGCAGGAGTTAAAATCCAACTCATTCAAGGTGATGTGGTTGATTTTAACCTAAACCATGCGGGTATTGACTGCGCGATTTTTATGGCAGAGACCTTCCCTCTGATTACCGCGTATGAAGACGTCAAGAGCCATTTTCAATCGGTGAGACGTCACCTCAAACCGGGCGGACTCTACGTTATTGATATGGATAAACATTACTTCGCACCTCCAAAACGTAAAATTGGGAGGTGGGGTGAAAAAACAGTTCGACTTAGCAACGGACAAGTGGAGGTCTGGCACGAGGACTTTCCAGGAGATTGGGTTGAAGGAGTAAATCGCATGACGATGCACTGCCGAATTCACGTTAACGATACCATTTATGAAACAGCCGATGAATGGAGTCTTCGATACTATAGTCCTTGGATACTATCTTTGCTGGCGAGAACATTAGAAGGTTGGAATTTAACCGGATTCTTCTCGCGCCACAATCTGAACCAAGATATTTCCGATGAATCTCACTATTTCACAGTTTTGGAAAAAGCGTATTAAACCGAACACTGAAAGGCGCGCAATGATGTACCAAGTCCACATGATTTTGGGGTTCATGACATTCCTGTTCGTCGCAATCGGTTTTACGCACGGCTCAGAACAGATGCAACCCGAATTTTTTGACGCTGAAGGGTTGGGAGCAACCAGCCAACTCATTAGTGACCGCGTTCTATCACTAGCCGTCGATTCACGCTATGTGTGGGTTGGAACAGATCGGGGATTGAGTCGGTACGATAAACGGAGCGACCAGTGGGACAATTTTACCGTTAAAGACGGCTTGGCGCATAATACCGTGGTTTCCATCGCTCTAGACAGCGATTTGGCCTGGATTGGTACACGCGATGGTGTGAGTTGTTTTGACGTGCATACAAATACCTGGACGCGCTACATGCCGCGTGACGGCTTGGCAGGGCGAGACATCTCCTGCATCGCTGTGGATTCGAGATTCATCTGGTTTGGCACACCAAACGGACTGTCGCGCTACGACAAAGAGACGAATAGTTGGGCGCAGAAACGCGAAAAGGACGGACTCGCGGGTGACGCGGTGACACGCATTACCATTGATGAAGACTACATCTGGATTGGTACGCGGAATGGGATCTCCAGATACGACAAACTCACCGATTCGTGGAACAACTACGACACAAATAGCGGTCTCGTTGACAACAGTGTGGCAGCTATAGCCGCAGACGGGGATTTTGTGTGGTTCGGTACGGAAGAAAAAGGCCTCAGCCTCTATGACCGGCGGAATTCAGATTTCGTCAGGACGTATACCAAAAAAGATCAGCTGGCGAGCGATCACATTAGGGCATTAGCAGCCGATGGGACATCTCTGTGGTTAGGAACCGCCGATCGCGGTGTACAGCGATATATCTTATCTGTGAACACATGGCAGCAATACACGGTTTTAAATCCTGAAAAAACGGAAAATACGGCGCCAACTGGGTTAATTTCCAATCACATAACGGCGATCGCACCTGACGGTAATGTGGTGTGGTTCGGCACACACGAACATGGATTGGCACGGCATGACTTGCGCCGCGGAACGTGGAAATTTTACGGCGAAGTAAAAGCGTTGAGCGATAACGATGTTAAAGATGTGGCTGTAACGGACGAATCGGTTTGGGTAGCGACGCGATTTGGATTGAATCAGGCATCGTATCGGGACGTTGCGGAGTTTTCGACTGAATGTAATTGGCGAACATTTCGTAAGGCGGACGGCTTGGCGGATAACTATATCACTTGCGTCTTGCAAGTGGAAGAGGACGTTTGGGTCGGTACGCCGAGTGGTTTGGGGTTGCGGCGTGGAGACGAGGGCGAGTGGATGTTTTTTTCGACGAAAGATGGACTTCCGCATGACTTCGTGACCTGCCTGGCGTGGCAACCGACGATCAGAGAATCCGAAAAGCGGGAATCACTGGAAGAAACGCGAAAACAAAAGGGGACGGAGGACGAAGACATTCAAACTCGTTATGATTCGCGTCTATGGATTGGGACAAAAGCCGGAATTTCGACATACGAACCGCAAAGCCGCCAATGGAATACGTATCCGCCGCCATTGCAAATTTCAGGTCGCGTTAACGACATTGTATTCGACGGTGATTTCGTCTGGATCGCTACGGAGTATGGACTTGTTTATTATGATGGGGCCGCAGGTGAATCAGGAAAACTGACCGTAAAGGACGGTTTGCCTGCAGACATGATTAACACGGCTGCTATAGGCAATCGGTCTATATGGGTTGGCACGCAATCGGGCTTATCACAACTGAGCAAATCATCATTTAAAACCCGTTCACCCTCGTCCGCCACGCACATACCGCGTTCAAACGTAAGGGCGGTTGCCGTTGATGGCAGGGACGTCTGGATTGGAACTCCGTCTGGTTTGTATTGCATTGCCGGCGATGCATTTACACATTACACACGCGAGAGCACCGATGGCGGGCTTGTTAGCGATAATGTAAAAGCTATTGAGATAGACGGCGGCAAAGTTTGGGTCGGTACCACTGCGGGCTTTAGTGTCTTGGATAAGCATGGAAAGAAGTGGTCGAAACATTCCGCGGCGGCAACCACAGAAGTGCTGCGATCGAATTGGGTAAGCAAGCTCGCCGAGGATGGAACTGATATTTGGTTCGGCAATTGGAATGACTCTGCAGATGGCGCCATTGTAAAGTACGATAGACGAACAGATACTTTTCGATTCTTCGACAAAGATGACCTACCATTGAAACCCACCGGCCGACCGATTACGCACATACACGCACTAACTGCAGGCGAAAATGGGGTTTGGGCCGGCACTAACGGAGGGTTGTTACGCTACGACAAAACGAAGGATTCATGGCGTCATTACACCGTGTATGACGGTCTACCGAACAATGAAGTCTGGAGTATCGTCTTCGATTTGCCCTACGTATGGACAGCACATATTGGCGGCGTGGTTAGTCGATATTCGATCGCAATGGATGAATGGACGACTTTCGAAATTTCGCCAAGCGAAACATGGAGCGGAATCGGTTCCATTGCTGTTGACCCGCAATATGTCTGGGTCACGACGATGTGGGATGGGCTCAAGCGATACGAAAAATCAACAGGTACATGGACAAATGTCACGGAGGTACACGGTTTGGGTGATAACGAAGCGAACGATCTGCTTGTTGACGGCGAGCATGTCTGGGTCACCGGTTGGGGGGATGCCAGCCGATACAATCGGCGAACCGGGGAATGGAATGTCTTCAGCCGGTGGCGCGTGCTCTCCGGTCCGAACATTTACCTCAGTAGAGGTCTGGACGGAGTTTGGCTTGCATACCCGTGGCTAAGTTGGGGCGATGCAATCGCCTCAAAATATCACAATAAATCCGGATCATGGACAACATTGAACGTACCGGAAATTGAAAGGGGCTATTTTGGACGTACAATGCAGGTCGTGGAATCCATTGACAGTGTTTGGTTCGCGGTGGAATGGCTGGGATTGGCTCGATATAATAAAGGCTCAAACGACTGGACATTCTTCGATGAAAAAAACGGTCTTGCAAGCGGCGAGCTCCATGAGCACTCCATAGTCGTCGACGAAAACTATGTCTGGGTGGGAACGGCTGGTGGATTGGGTCGGTATGACATTGAGAGAGAGGTCTGGACGACTTTCACGCAGTCGCCGTTAACGCCGATAGGGCGTGCTCGAAAAGTGTACGCAATTGCGGCTGAAGCGCGTTTTGTGTGGGTGGGAACTCCCAACGGTCTGCATCGATATGACAAAGATACAGACCGATGGTACTCCCCGCGTCCGAGGGGAAAAGACGGTAACATGCTAGATAATCCAAGCGTCGGTAGTATCGCGATGGACGAAAAATATGTTTGGCTAGGTACTAACGAAGGTGTCTTGCGATATGATAAAGCCGGAGACTACTGGGAAGTGTACACAGATGAAAACGGCCTTCCGTCCAACGCTGTCCGAGATGTGGCAGTCAGAAGCTACGAAGTGTGGATTGCGACGGATCATGGTGTCGCGGTATTCAACCGACTGTCTGACGATCCAAATACCTGGGAGTCGCACACGCAGGAGTTGGAAATCAAAGCGATGCAAGATGTCAAAAGGTACGCGGAGTCGCTCCTGAGCAATGATGTACGGTGTGTCGGAGTCGGCGATAGGTCTATCTGGTTCGGTACGGACAAAGGGCCGTGCCGTTACGATAGAGAGAAAAAGACATGGATGTCCTTCTTCAAGAGTGTCGCATCTTCGTCGCAAATTGCTGGTTTTTCAGAATCGCCCGCCCATCACGCAGCGAAGATTGCTGACATCAGCGTCATCGCCGTTGATGAAGATTATGTCTGGATCGGTACCAGTAAAGGCGCAGCAAAGTATCATCTAGTATCCGGGGATTTCGACACTTTCACCCAATCGGACGGTTTGGCGAGTAATCTAGTTACGTGTATTGCTCTCAACCACGAGGAAATATGGTTCGGATCAGCGAACGCGGGAGTCACACGACTGAATAAAGTGTCAGGCAAATGGCGCGTCTTTAACGCAACTGATGGTCTGCTCCACGATCGAGTCGAAGCCATTGCGTTTGATGGGGATCAGCGGTGGTTCGGCACAGAGCTTGGACTGTGTCGGTACGATCCAAAAACCGAAACATGGACAAGTTATGCGGAGGATTTCAATCCTTGACGGTCCAAGGATTTCCTGCAGAGAAATGACAAGATGAAGAAACAGGTGAAATGCACAATACAAATTTTGCTCTACTTATTGCTAATCTCCCTGATCGGGAGCGGTTTGGCTCATCTTAACTCAGAGGACGATAAAGTGAAAGTTCTGGAGGAATCAACACTTTCCCAAACGGCATCAGGAAAAACGTTGGTGAGCGATAACATCCGCTGCGTTTCAACTTCTTCCGACCACGTTTGGGTAGGAACAGACCGAGGTGTCAGCGTCTACAATAAGGCGGATAGCCGTTGGACGAAGTTAGATTGGGAAGACGGTTTAGTCTCAGATGATGTCACCGCGTTGTCCGCCGATCGAGAGATTCTCTGGGTAGGTACAACTCTGGGTATCAGCCTTTACAACATTGAGAATGGCGGTTTCACGAATTTTCAACGGCGCGACGGTTTAGCAAGCAACAAAGTCACCGCAATCGCTGTGGACGGAAATTACATCTGGGTCGGTACGGAGTCCGGTATTTCGCGTTATGATAGGACAACGGGTACATGGGCATTACATCGGGAGAAAGACAAAGATCGGTTTAACTCCATTACCGTAATTGCAGTGGAATCGGAGTATGTTTGGTTTGGTACAGAAGATGGGCTACGGCGATACGATAAATCTAAGGACGCATGGAACGCTTACACGAAAGAGGACGGGCTGGTGGAAAACCATATCCGTTGTATTGCATTAAGCCCTGATGCTGTTTGGGTGGGTACAGAGAAATCGGGTGTGAGCAAATACAGTGTAGCCAACCAATCCTTCACCGAAAGCCATACCCGAACGGATTTGTTGGAAAGCGATTTCATCAGGGCGATTGCAGTTGACGGCGACAATGTCTGGTTTGGTTCCGCAGACCGCGGAATTCGACGGTTTATTTCAACGGTGAATACTTGGTTTAATTACACGGCTGGCAAAGGTTTAGTTAGCGATCACATTTCTTGGCTGCATGTTGATGGCGACCATATTTGGATCGGCAGCTACGAGTTCGGTTTGGGTCAATTCGATAAAACGAACGATGGCTGGACATGGTATACAAAGCGAGATTCGCTGGTGTCCAATCAGATCAAATCCGTCGTTTCAACTGAGAAGGCACTCTGGATTGGTACGAATAAAGGCCTGAATCGCTATGCACCTCAAAAAAAGTCGTGGAAGACGTTCACCAAGGCAGATGGTCTAGTGACAAATTATATTACGCATTTGTCGGTAGGTGTGGATAACAGCACGATATGGGTCGGGACGCCATTGGGATTAGGGACGCTAGTTGGAAAACAGTGGAGATTCTATACGGAACGACATGGACTGGCAAATGACTACGTTACCGGTATCAGCGCGGTTCCCGGAAAGGTTTGGGTTGCGACCAAGGGTGGAGTGACTTCTTTTTCCGTAACCGCAACCCTGGAAACTGGGATTGAACAAACCAGCGCATCAACGATTAGGCAAGACTCACCGCGCGTTACATCCCGCGTCACACTTCATGATTCACAATCGTATCTTACTAGCAAGTGGGTAACCGCCGTCCTGGCAATTGGGGAAGAAGTGTGGGCGGGTACAACAGATGGGCTGTACCGGATAAACGATGAGACAGGCGAATTTGAGCCCGTTCTGAAAGTTAGTAATTATGTTAACGCACTTGCCTCTAGTGGTGATAAGCAATTGCTGGTTGGCACCCGAAACGGGTTGTGGATCATAGGGAACGAAAGGTCATCACAAATCACAGAAGGATTGCCGAACTTGAATGTCAGGTCCGTCGCGGTAGACAACGGGACCATCTGGGTAGGAACGCCGGGCGGTGTTGCGCGTCTGAATAACGGGAGCGTTAATCAGGTTATTACAATGCAGGCTGGCGGCTTACTTCACGATAATGTACAGAGCATTGCTGCCGCGGATCGGCAGGTATTTTTCGGTACCGTCGCCGGTCTCGCTATCTATAACGTAGAGAACAGTCAGTGGGAACAATATAAACCGTATTACGATACAAAAATTCTTAAAGAGGAACAAATCGGGTGGATTGAGTTGGATGGACACCGCCTGTGGGCGCTCAATTGGTCGTCTTCTCCAAATGGCGCAATTTTTAAATTCGATCGGCGCACTGAGACGTGGATCGAATACACGAAAAGCGCACTGCCACTCTCTTCGAAAGTCCCGGTTATCACCGAAATTCACCGTCTGGCGGTAGGAGAAGAAGATGTCTGGTTTGCCGCTGGTGACGGTGGCGTACTGCGTTACAATAAAGCATCGGATACATGGACCCACATCACTATGTCCACTGGGTTACCGGGACACCACGCTACCCTAATCGAGATAGATGGACAAAATGGCGTTTGGGTTTCTTTCCAAGGCGGAGTAGCAGGGCAGTATGATACACGAACGCAAAAATGGGAGACTGTGAAGGTGGCAGAAGCTGGTGCCGGAACGCGCGTTGAGGATATCGCTTGCACTAACGATTACGTCTGGTTTGCAACAAATAGCGCAGGGATTAGAAGATATGAACAATCTACGCAAACATGGAATTCGTACACGGAAGCGCAAGGTATGGCGTCGCGGTTTACTCATTGGATCGACGCGGATGGCGAAGGTGTGTGGACTAGCGGTGGTACTTCTTGGTCATGGGTCAGTGACCGAGGTGTGCGAGGGGTGAGTTTCTATCGTCCAATAGAAAACAGTTGGACGTTTTTTGACTGGAGAAACGGTTTGCGTGCAGAAGCGACCGGCTACGGACAGGTTGGCGAAAATTATGTTTGGTGTTTTGGATGGGAAGGAATCAACAGATACCATAAAAAAAGCAAATCTTGGACTTCCTTCAATTCCAGCGATGGTTTGCTAGTCCGTAATGTCCGTGCGGTCGCAATAGACAGTGACGGTTTCTGGGTAGGTTCGGATGAAAGGGGTATTTGGAAGTACGCGCAAGCCTCTGGGGCATGGACAGTGTTCACCGTTGAGGACGGTTTAATTGATGGCAGCGTCCAACCATACGCGCTCAAAGTAGATCCGGAACATGTGTGGGTTGGAACGTCACAAGGTTTGAGCCGATACGATAAAAGGAGGAGGACATGGATTTCGTTCACCAAACCGACTACATTGGCAGACCGGCGAGCCGTCTCAGTTGCTGCTGATAGCCAATTCGCATGGGTCGGCACACACCGCGGCTTGAGTCGATACGACAAAATGTACGACAGATGGAGACATTTTAGGACTGAAAACGAAGAAAACGAGGATAATGGAGACGATGAGCGCGAGGAAAGTAGGGAAGAAAAAAGGAACGAACTGGTAGACAACAGCGTCGTAGATCTTTCTGTCGGTGTGCGGTACGTTTGGATCGCGACTGAAGGCGGGGTCGGCCGGTACGATAAAATCGCTAATCGGTTTGAATCGTACACCAACGAGAATCAACTGCCGAGCGTCGATATCCGGGCAGTTGCAGAGAATAAAAGCGATGTGTGGATTGGGACGAAAAACGGCATTAGCAAGCACAGTATTCTATCGGAAGATCGGAATGCCTGGGAAACATATAATGCTGCGATTGAAATCTTGCCAACAGTGAAGGGTAAGTACGCTAGGAGCTTGGAAAATGATGATGTGCGATGCCTTGCAATCGATGACATTCGAGTTTGGGTCGGAACCAAAACAGGCGTCTCACTCTATGAAATCGAAAAAGGGACGTGGAACACCTTTACTCAAAAGGATGGGTTGGCTAGTGATGAGGTAAGTTGTATTACACTTGACGGGGGGCGCGTATGGTTCGGGAGCGGGCGCGGTGTGACAGTTTATGATACGGAAAATGATACCTGGAAGGTTCTTACAGAAGCGGATGGCTTGGGTTCGAATCTAATCACGTCTATCGCAATCCACCGGAGCCAAATCTGGTTTGGTACATTCGATAGTGGAACCACTGTGTTAGACAAAATCACCGGAAAATTCACGACCTTCACTAGAGCTGATGGACTTCCTCATAACGGCATCCTGTCGATTGCAGTAGACGGTAACTATCTCTGGTTCGGCACGCACGGCGGATTGACCCGATTTGATTCTGTAGCTAGGACGTGGACAGTCTATACTGAGCGATTTGACTATGATGGGTTGTAGAGCTTGATACACAATACACATTGAGGAAGTTGAGCAGATGAGGATATGGAATTTAAATGTGAAAATTTCAAAGTTTATCTTATACAGCATAGTGTTGTTTTTACTGATTGGGACTCCTGTCTACCGGGCGGCAGCGGAAGATGTGTACAGTCTATTCGGCAAGCTCTTCCTTTCAGGACGCGTAGAATATGATTTCACGAATAAACGAGACTTTATTGCGGACACAGAAGAGGATGCCGTTCGGCAAAACGAGTTTGATTTTGACCGCGTGTTTCGCCGCGGCTTCCACAGTGTCATGATTATTGAGGAAACGGCTGGCAACGTCAAGAACATCTTGAGTTTGGGAGAAGTGCCTACCACCTTTACGAAATTCACTTTTGATCAGATTGACCTCTCGGGTGTACGATGGGATGTCCGGTCAGAGCGTACCGATTGGACGATATTGATGGTACCCGGGTTGCTCAACCCGGTAATTGGCCAAGAAAATGTTCATGGATCGGGGATTGGCATACGCGAAGTAACGAAATTCGGGAAGTCTAAGTTTGGAGCTTCTTGGTACTTCCGCGATACGCCTGTATGGGCTTTGGATTTAGAGACTAACTTTGCAAATTACGGTTTGAAGGCGGAATTTGCGACGACCCCGAAAGGTGCGTTGAGAAAAAACTTCAGTTCTCGTTTTGATGCGACGACGACGGTGTTTAAGGCGTTCCGAACCGTTGGTGACACAATCTTCCAGGGGGAGGCCTTTCGCGTCGGACCGCAATTCGATGCCTCGCGTTCTGTCGGGGATAACGACGATCAGGACCGTTATAGCGATAACACAACGTTAGATCCGCCCTCATTGATTATTCCGGGCGATTTGGACAAGAATAACAACGGTACGTTCGATTACGAGGATGATATTCTACTATTTGACGTTGATGAAGATTTTCTTGATGAAAGGGATCGAAATAACAACGGAATACGAGACGCGGAAGAGAACGACAAAGATCCCAATTACGAATTTGATGCTGGACTGCGAGGGATGCGTATGTTCATGAAACGCAAGACAACGCGCGGCAATACCTCCACTGACCTCGAAATTGGAATGCAATTTGAAAAAGACCTCATGGAAAGGACATTTCAACGCCGTTCAACGGCAACAAAGGCGTTCACCAATCTCATCTACAAAAAAGAACTCTCTCAGAATTCTGATTTGGTCCTTGAGAACGAACTGAAGTGGGTGAGAGACCACATCCCAGATGAGACCTAGTATTTTGCCGGATTCTTGAGCGAGACAGAAGGGCAACTCTATCGGGCTAATCCCAATGTGCAGAAATCTGAGGCGGAAGGCGGGTTGGCGTTTTTTAATGTAGATGGCGGCGTTGAGGTAGAGAAGCGGCGAATAGATCCACTCTTGATGCAGGACGATGCAATAAATACAGCCAAGGTCACTTGGGAATATTCGGGTATTAAGCACATGGTAACGACAGGGCGCGTCAAACTGCGATATAATCTGGATTTCAACCTTGAAAACGAGCATTACGAGGTCGGCATTCTAAAAACAAACTACCGAATGCGGCCATCCAAATCGCTTGAGATTACGCCGATGTTCAAATATACGGTTCGCAACGGTTTCCAGATGGCGGAAGACCGTTTGGAACATCTCTCATTACAGGGGACAATTGATGGTGAAGAGATTTCACGCAATGTTCGACTTAATGTAATTGAATCAGCAGATGTACGTGACATGGCGACAGCCTTTATTTTGAAAACCGTTTATCAGTTCACAAAGACTATTAAGATCACGGGCGGCGGGCAGGTGTTGCTCTTTAATGATATGCTTAAAGATGCGAACGATTTTGTTCGCCAGGCTATTCTAGCCGAGATGGAAAAGAGCTTTGTAGCTTACGAAAAGGAACTGTTTTTGCACATAGGTGCCAAATACATCGATCAACGCGCCAACGCGGACTTGAACGACGATAATTACATGGAGACATTCGTGCGTGTGTTCGGGAAGTTCTAGGTTGTGTGGGCGTTTCAGTTTCTATAGTCAACTCAATTATTAATTTCACATTCGAGTCGCAAATCAGATTCGTGTGTGCCGTTACAAGGATATCAAATCTGTCTATAGGCGAACTCTGTCAATGTCTGTGTTTCTTTGTGCTTACCGCAAATTGTTATACTGAGACAATCTCAATCTCTGTAAGTATGAATGTAGTTGACTTTACTTGTAATACCACAAAAAAACGCAATGCAGAAGATGAACTTCTGCATTGCGTTAGCATTTTGCTTTAAAATTAGTGTCCTTATCGTATGTTACGGAAGTGTCTCATTCCACGCACTTATCAATGGAGATGTCCAGGATGTTGGTGTGCCCCTCCGGCTTCCGGTTTAGGTTCTTCTTCTACCTCCGTGACTAATGATTCTGTCGTCAACAATAGGCCTGCTACGCTCGCCGCATTTTGAAGCGCGGATCTGACTACTTTGGTGGGGTCGACGATGCCTGCCTGAAGTAAATCTTCAAATTCTCCAGTCTGTGCGTTGAAGCCATAACCCTCTTCACCATCTTTGACTTTGGCAACGACTACGGAACTCTCCTCACCTGCGTTGTCAGTTATCCTCCGTATTGGTGCCTCCAAGGCTCTACGGACGATGTTTACGCCGACCGCCTGATCGCCGTCAAGTTGGCTATCCGAAAGCGCGGAGCTTGCTCTTAACAGCGCAAGACCTCCCCCCGGAACAATGCCTTCCTCGACAGCAGCGCGCGATGCAGACAACGCATCTTCAAATCGAGTCTTTTTCTCTTTCATCTCCGTTTCAGTCGCCGCGCCCACCCGAATCACAGCAACTCCGCCCGCTAGTTTCGCTAGACGTTCTTCTAGTTTTTCGCGATCGTAGTCGGAGGTAGTCTCCTCAATCTGCCGACGAATCTGCTCAATTCGATTTTCAATTTCCGATTTCATACCTGCGCCTTCGACGACCGTGGTATCGTCTTTGTTAACGATAACCCGCTTTGCACTGCCAAGCATGCCAATTACGAGATTTTCCAACTTAATGCCTATGTCTTCCGATATGACTTGTCCATTGGTAAGAACACCTAAGTCCCCGAGCATCGCTTTACGCCTGTCACCGAAACCCGGTGCTTTTACAGCGACACATTGACAAACGCCGCGCAGTTTATTCACGACCAATGCGGCTAAAGCTTCCCCTTCAACATCTTCTGCAATGATGAGTAGTGAACGTCCAAGTTGGACAACTTTCTCCAAGATTGGAACAAGGCTAGCCATCGAGCTGATCTTTCCATCATTAATCAAAATCAGTGGATCTTCCAGTTCCGTGACCAGTTGTTCGTCGTTGGTCACAAAGTGGGGTGAGAGATATCCGCGGTCAAATTGCATCCCGTCAACATAATCAACGTTCGTGTCAGAACTTTTTCCTTCTTCAACGGTGATGACGCCGTCCTCTCCCACATTTTCCATTGCATCTGCGATAAGTCTTCCTATTCCAGAAGCATTCGCCCGGTCATTGGCTGCAATGGATGCAACTTGTGCAATTTCATCGTGGGTGCTTATGGCTGTACTCTGTTTTTTTAGTGCTTCGACAACAGTCGCCACAGTTTTCTCAATGCCAATCTTCAATTGCATCGAATCCATGCCAGCGGCAACGCTCTTTAGCCCCTCATGGATGATTTCTTGAGCCAACACAGTTGCGGTGGTTGTACCATCGCCTGCCACGTCGTTAGTTTTGGTGGCGACCGACTTTAACAATTGTGCGCCCATGTTCTCATATTGATCGGGAAGTTCAATTTCCTTAGCAACGGTAACACCGTCACTCGCAATTACCGGTGATCCAAAGGACTTTTGGAGTATCACATTGCGGCCGCGGGGACCGAGTGTCACTGTAACCGCTTGCGCGAGTGTGTCAGCACCCCGCTGGAGGGCTTCTCGGGCTTCTACATCAAAAATCAGCTGCTTTGCTGCCATATTTTCTCTCCTGTAGCGTCGATATTTATTTGCCTGAAAGGTGGGTTTGTTAGCACTCTTACAAAGTGAGTGCTAGTCGAACACGGAATTATACATCACGCTACCACAAAAAGTCAACCTGATTCCTCAATTTGAAATCGGCAATTTGCAGATTTGCGATATGCCGTATCAGTTGATGCCTTCCCAGTATTTCCACATGTCTTTAGGCGTTTCATACTTAATTTGATCCAAATCTTTCCGGCTCACCCGCCCAATCAGTGCAATCCTAACATCGCGGCTGATGTTTGTGGAGGCTGTGTGCGAAAGCTGATTATGCCAGAAGCAGATATCTCCCGGTCCGCCCGTAACTTCCACCCCTACACCAAGATCAAAGGGAGCAACGCCACCCTCCAAGCTATCAATATCGTGGTGTCTGAAATACTCGGCAAAAATCTTATGGCTCTTCGGCCAAACCATAAACCCACCGCCTTTAGATTCTACTCTGCCGAGATAGATTGTGACGCCCAAGGTAAACACGCTCACACCGCCTTTAGGGACACCGTTCGAAGGGGTGTAATAGCCGTCAAGATGTCCAGTTGGCGGATGCCATTCACTGTTTGGGGCTGGGAAATTCAGGTGGGGTGTTACCCCGCCATCGGTATTTAACGTCCCTTTGCCCACCATCTCCTCTGCCATTGCGAACACAGGTTCGGTATAGATGGTCCGCTTGAGGGCGTCTGTTCCGCCGATGTCGAAGGCCTGATATCCTTTGTCTATCCAAGAATCCGGTTCGTTTCGGTTCGCCTCAACGTTGTTCCAAATGACCTCCAACGCCGCGTCAATTACTTGCGGATTGAGCGCATCACGTATTACGACGTATCCCTGTTCCTTGAAGTAATCTTTATCTGCCTTCGTTAGATGAGCCATTGTGTGCGTTTTCTATGCCCAGCCCTGGCTAACGCCTCCAACCCGCTGCTCGCTAATTTTTTCAAAGTAACCGCTCTTGCGGTACGCCGTCAACGGGTCAGGATCTCTGTCCATTTCCAAACGCACTTGCTCAAGCAGCGGTGATGTGTCCGTTTCGTATGCCCGCTGCAATATTCGCTCGGCGTCGATTATTTCACCCGTATCCTGCGCTTCGCCCAGCGCAATTCGGTCGACGATTAACGCTTTTGCGTATGCAGTTTGTAGGTTGCAGACGGATTGAATGCTCGCTTCAACTTTGGGTTTGAGGTTGTGGCTTTGGTCGATCATGTAGGCAATATTCGTCTTAGTACCAGGATCCAACTCTGACGCGGCGAGTTCCGTGTAAATGAGGAAAAGCTCCTGGGGGTTGATTGTTCCAACGGTCAAATCATCATCGGCAAACTTTCGGCAGTTGAAGTGGAAACCGCCCAGTTTCCCTTCGTCGATGAGAAAGGCAACGATATATTCGATGTTTGTACCTTGCGCATGGTGTCCGAGGTCAATCAGGACCTGCGCCTTATTGCCCAACTTGATTGCCATTACGTAAGCGTTCCCCCAATCTGCGAGGTCGGTATGATAGAACGCAGGTTCAAAGAATTTGTACTCAATAAGCATGCGTACATCATCATCGAGTGCGTCATAAACCTCGCGCAGGCATTCGTACATCCACCGCTTGCGTTTCCTGAAATTTCCTTGGCCGGGAAAATTCGTCCCATCGGCGAACCAGAGGCTGAGCAGCGTGGACCCAGTAATCTGCATAATCTCCACACATTCTAGCATGTGATCGACAGCAAGGCGCCGGACAGATGGGGCATGGTTGCAGATGCTTCCAAATTTGTACTCCTGCCCTTGAAAGACGTTCGGATTTATTGCCCCGATTCCAACCCCGACTTCTGCGGCGTACTGCGTTAGCCCTAGCCAATCATCTGTCTTGTCCCAAGGAATATGTAGAGCGACGGTCGGGGCGATGCCTGTGAATCTGTGGACGGTGGCTGCATCTTCAAGGCGTTCGCGAGCATTCCGCGCGGCCCCGGATTGTGCAAATACGCCGAATCGTGTTCCTGAATTGCCGTAACCCCATGATGGGGTTTCAATGTGTTGCCTTTTGAGTATAGATTTGACCGCCTCAATCTCAATCCCTTGTTTTTCCAGGTCTTCCGCAAGTAGATTGTATTTGGGATTGCTCATTCCGTATCGTCCTTGTATTTACCTAGATTTATCGACCTACGCGTGTCCAGCATAAATTCATGCCTGCCGCAATTAAAACCGACCGAATTGATTTTAAGGCCATGATGGGTTTCGAGACAAGCGGCAATCCCCATTGAAAGCATGCTCAGATAGTAGCACAACTCCCTTTTCTCGTCAACCAAAATAATCCTTGAGAATTGCCTTGATAGAGCTATAGGTGTACGTTATAATGATAAAAGAACCAGTTAAGTCGATATAGGGAAATGGCGTGGAGGAAAAGTAATGGTATCAATGGAAACAATCACCTCGCTATGCAAGAGGCGAGGATTTATCTTTCAAAGCAGCGAAATATATGAAGGACTCGCCGGCTGTTGGGATTTCGGTCCGCTCGGTGTTGAATTAGTGCGTAACGTGAAGGAAGCCTGGTGGAAAAACGTAGTGCATCAGCGAGATGATATGGTAGGCCTAGATGCGTCAATACTAATGCATCCACAGGCTTGGGTAGCATCGGGGCACGTTGAGAACTTCACCGATCCGATGGTTGATTGTATGCGTTGTAAACGGCGTTTTCGCGCGGATCACATTGATGGGGTACACTGTTCTAATTGCGGTGGTGAATTGACCGAAGCGCGGCAATTCAACCTCATGTTCAAGACGTTCATTGGTCCCGTAGAGGACGATGCTTCGCAAGTGTATCTTCGTCCGGAAACCGCCCAAGGTATCTTTGTTAATTTTAAGAACATTATAGATTCGATGCGCCTAAAAATCCCTTTCGGCATTGCTCAAATCGGCAAGGCGTTTCGGAACGAAATCACGGTCGGAAATTTTATCTTTCGAGTTCGTGAATTTGAGCAGATGGAAATTGAGTATTTTGTGATTCCAGGCACCGATGAAGAATGGCACGAGCAGTGGATTTCAAATCGATTTGGCTGGTATTTGCAATTAGGAATTCGGAAAGAGAATCTGAGGTGCCGTCCGCACGAGAAAGATGAGTTAGCACACTATAGCAAATCGTGTGTTGATATTGAATATCTTTTCCCAATGGGTTGGTCAGAATTGGAGGGGATCGCCAGCCGCAGCGATCACGATTTATCTGTTCATGCTGAACATAGCAAGAAGGATTTGAATTATTATGACCCAGTTGCAGAAACACATTACGTTCCCTATGTCATCGAACCTTCAGTCGGCGTTGGGCGCGCAGCGTTGGCTTTCCTGATTGATGCTTATAGCGAGGAAGAAGTGGCTGGCAGAAAGCGCACAGTACTTCGAATTCATAAAGACCTCGCACCAATCAAGGCAGCAGTATTGCCGCTGTTGAGAAATCGGCCTGACATCGTTCAACTTGCTAGAGAGATTACACATGCGTTGCAGAAAGAATTTGTCGCGGTTTACGACGATACCGCAGGAATTGGACGTCTGTACCGGCGGCAAGATGAAATTGGCACACCGTATTGCATTACGGTTGATGTCGAGTCTTTGGACGACCACGCCGTCACTATCCGCGACCGTGATAGTATGCAACAGATTCGTGTTTCCGTTGACAGAGTCGTAGAGACAGTTACTGAAAAGTTAAAATCTTAAGCCGAATCGCATACATCAAAATCCAGAAGCGGTGCTTAGACGTTTCACAGCAGAGGTTCAAGGGGAGTTTCTTATGAAAGGGATAATTCGTAAAGCTCAATTGGCTGACGCTGCGCACATGGTTGAACTCTCTGAGCAAAAACGCACGGAGTATGAAAAACATAAGCCCAATTTTTGGCGTAAAGCTCATGATTCCGCCCAAAAGCAGATGCCGTATTTTGAGCAGCAAATTAGGAGCGACTAGGTAATCGCCCGCATTCATGAACAAAATGGAATAATGGATGGCTTTGTAATCGGTATGCTTGTATCAGCACCGGCGGTCTATGATCCGGGCGGGCTTAGTTGTTTCATTGACGACTTCGTGGTAAAAAACCCAAATCTTTGGCAAAGTGTAGGCGTGATGTTGCTTAACGAAGTCTTCCATGAATCTAAGCACCGGGGTGCTGTGCAGAGCATGGTTGTATGCGGGCATCACGATACACCTAAACAGTTAATGCTTGCTTCCACTGATTCTTCTATTGCCTCTGAATGGTGGGTAAAAACGTTATAGAGATTCGCAAAAATACTACAATGAGACTTGAATCACTCATGAAACTAGGAAGGAAAACTCAAAGTGATACGCGATGCAATTCAGAAAGTTGTTGATGGGCGGGACCTTACCGAGAATGAAACAGTTGACACGATGAATGAAATCATGAATGGTGAGGCGACCGATGCCCAAATAGCAAGTTTCATCACCGCTCTACGATTGAAAAAGGAAACCGTTGAAGAGATTATCGGTGCGGCGCGCGTGATGCGTGAAAAAGCTACACCCGTACATACCAGACATTCGTTAGTTGTGGATACATGTAGTACGGGTGGCACCCGATTGGATTCCTTCAACATCTCAACGACATCCGCCTTCGTAGTTGCGGGCGCAGGGGTGCCGGTGGCAAAACATGGTAATCGAGGGGTGACCCGCGAAAGCGGCAGTGCTAATGTATTGATGGCGCTAGGCGTCAATATTGAAATTACCCCGGAACATGTCAGTCGGTGTATTGATAACGTTGGTATCGGTTTCCTCTTTGCGCCAATGCTGCATGGGGCTATGAAATATGCAATTGGGCCTCGCCGGGAAATTGGAATCCGCACAATTTTCAACACTGTTGCGCCCTTGACTAGCCCGGCGAGTGTTAAAGCACAAGTGGTCGGAGTTTATGCACCTGAACTCACGGAGCAACACGCAAACGCGCTCAAAAGTTTTGGGAGTCATCACGCTTTCGTAGTGCACGGCAACGACGGATTAGATGAAATTACGACAACGACAACAACGCGAATTTCAGAGTTGGTAAATGGCGGCGTTACAAATTATACCCTTGATCCAACCGAATTGGGAATTCCTAAAGCGCATCCTAATGATATCCTAAGTGGCACCCCAGAACAAAATGCGGAAATGATTCTGCGCATTCTCAACGGCGAGACAGGGCCGAAGCGAAATATTGTTGCGCTCAATGCGGCGGCGGCAATTACCGCTGGCGGCAAAGCTGAGAATCTTAAGCAAGGATATATGCGTGCAGAAGCATCGATTGATTCAGGAAAGGCTTTGGAGAAATTAGAAGGGTTGAGGTCAATGTCGAACGAGTAGAAACATTCAAACTAGGTGAAACGATGGATTTGGTCACTTTTGGCGAGGCGATGGTTCGTCTCACTTCACCGGATTTCATGCGGTTCGAACAGGCGTCATCCTTAAACATGAACGTAGGCGGGGCCGAACTCAACGTTGCTATAAATGGAGCTCAGTTAGGATTGCGCACGGCATGGGTGTCACGGCTTGTTGACAATTGGTCGGGCCGCTTTATCCGAAATACAGGGCGCGAGTTTGGTGTTGATATGTCCCATATCGTTTGGGCTCAATATGATGGAATCGGGCTAGAGCGCAACGGCTTTTATCACGTTGAACTGGGAGCGGGGCCCCGTGCGAGCAACGTCACGTATGACCGCGGTTATACGGCAATTTCAAAGATTAAACCCGGCGAAGTGGATTGGCAGTCGGTTTTTGGAGGCTGCCGGTGGTTTCATTTGAGTGGAATTACTCCCGCGTTATCGGAATCCGCGGCCTTAGCATCGTGTGAGGCATTACATACCGCACGAGCAATGGGGGTGACAACTAGTTACGATTTGAATTACCGCGCGAAGCTTTGGAGCCCAGAACGCGCGCAAGCCGTCAATCACGAAATAATGGAGTATATCTGTATATTAATCGGGAACGAAGAGGATTTTGAGAAAGCGCTCGGCATAACTGCTGAAGGAACGGAAGGCGGCTATAGTAAACTCAATCCAGAAAGTTACAAAACGGTAGCAAAGTACGCGGCCGATCGTTATGCCAATGTTGAAATGATAGCCACGACTTTGCGCGAGGCAAAATCAGGTTGGTTAAACGACTGGCGAACGCTTCTTTTCGACGGGGACGAATTTTACCTGTCCCGCACCTACGAAAATCTCGAACTTGTTGATCGCGTGGGCGGTGGAGACAGCTTCTCATCAGGTCTAATCTACAGTTTGCTCGGGGGCAAGCCGCCGCAAGAGACGGTTGATTTTGCTGGAGCATACTCGGCACTCGCACATACTTTTCCCGGGGATTTTAACTGGGCAACTGCCGAAGAAGCTGAAAAGGCGATTAAGGCAGGCAGTGTGCGAATTGTTCGTTAAGCTGCGCCTGCGGATTTAGTCAATTTTCCTTCACGTGGTTTTCTGAATCTGGTTTAACTTGTCTTGGACAGTTGTCCACACTTCATCAACCGTTATGAGTTTCATACAGATATTGTCTTTACACTTATCGGTAAACTGCTTGCACGGGTTGCACGGAACCTGGTGGCGGATGGTTGAATGGATGAGGTCTAGCGGCTGAAAACGCGTATGATTGCCCGGCCCAAACATCGCGACCGTTGGAGTGCGCATCGCCGCGGAAATGTGCATGGGGCCCGTGTCGTTCGTGATGAAGAGATTACAACTTTCGATTAGCGCAGAGAATTGGCGAATAGGCAAATGCGCGGAAAATGTAGTTGCCCGCGCCGCCATCAGGCGGGCGACGTGATTCACAAGTTCTCCCTCGTTTGGACCGCCAAAGATTAGCACTTGTGCGTCAAAATAATTGGTTATTCGATCGCCGATGACAGCAAAACGGTTGGGCATCCACTCACGCAATTTCCACCCCGCTCCAGGGAATAACCCCACCTTGAGCCGATTGGGATGAACGCCTTTCGTAACGAGCAGATCACGAGCGCTCTCTCGATCCGAATCCGACAAAAACAGTTCTAACGTGCGATCGGTCGCCTCAATGCCCAATGGGCGGAGCAAATCAAAATTCCTATTGATGGCGTGTTTGTTCGCGCGGTCCTGTACACACACCGTGCACATCAATCCATTTGGCCGATGGTACCCTACACGGCATTTTGAACCGCTTAAGTACGCCATCAAACTGGTGCGGAACTTACATTGAAAATCAATGGTGAGGCCGAACTTTCTTCGTCTCAGGAGGCGGACGATTCGCATCATTTCACTGGTATCCCTGTTTTTCGCCCTTTTATCAAAACCAATCACCTCGTCGAGGTGAGGGTTCTCGGAGAGTAAATCGACAAACTGTTTTGCAACCAGCATTGAAATCCGCGCGTTTGGGTAGTGCCGTCGTACTGCACGGATTGCCGGGGAAGTAAGGATTATGTCGCCAAGCGAGCTGAGACGGATGAGAAGGATGTTTTGTTTCATGTTCGTGGGTTCAATCTTGCATTTGTCTTATCGGACAACCGCAAATTTTCCGCTGCGGCTAACTGATTGTTCGCCGCGAGTCGCTTCCAAGATTAAAATATAAACACCGCTGGCCACACTTTCACCCGCCTGATTTTGACAATTCCAATAGAACTTTCCGGTACTGGAGCCGGGCGGTTTACCAGTGACATCTTGCCATTCAACAGTGTGTACCAACTGACCTGCGGCGTCATAAATTTTCAGCGTCACGTCCGCTGATTTTGTGAGGTTGAACCCGATTTTGACTTCATACTTAGCGGGATTTGGATAGAACGTTACTACGTCGACGAAATCAAAAATTTCGCTAGTGAAAAAGGTCTGGCGATGGTACACCGAGTTTTCCGTTCGATCAGTAGCCTTAAGCGCCAGGGTATGCTCACCTGCGTTTAGCTCGCTTGGGATGTAAGATAAACGGTCAGTGTTTCGCTCAAAATGAATTTGGACGGGCCGGCCATCGACGCGCATTTCGATGCTATCAACACCAGAGCCTCCGTCTGTAATCACGCCCTCGACGAAATAGGGACTTAAGGGCACTTCATCGCCATCTCCAGGCCGAATGGAATGGATAATCTGCGCGTCTTTTTCCGTCATGAGTGCGTAACTACCAAACCGATGTCCGACTGCCTCAAGTGTACCGAATTCATTCGTAGTTGTATCAATCGGAATCCAAGATTCGTCCCGCGGGTTCCACCAAAACAGCACCATATCGCCAGTATTCTCTCCCTCCTCAAATCCGTTGGGTTGTGAATCTATCGTCGTCAGGGCGACGTGCGACGAATCTAAAACCGGACTAGGTCGTGGATAAGGCGAATTAAACCAGAGCAGCGAATCCCATTCTTCATAGTTAGCTTCGATAATGTAAACAGCAGGAAGTATTGATAGGCGTCGCTGCATCGCATTATGGTTCTGTGCTGAGACAAGATTCTGATCCGATCCACTTTGGCTGCGCAATGTCATCTTTAGATCCCGTGCCATGCTTTGGTGGAACAAAACAACTTCGGGACCGCTTTCAACGTAGAGGCGAATGAGAGCGTGCAGCGGCAGTTGTTCGAGAATGTATTGCGGAAGTCGTGTTGACGCCAATCCCGAGAGTCGATTTCGATCGGTGAAATACCCGACGAGAGGTATTTGGATATTTTTCGCATGAATATCCCTGCCGTACTGCGAGGGCTGCACAGTTGCCGAAAGCGAGAATCCATTTTGCGAAGGCGCAATGCGGAACTCGCTCTCGTATCGAAACAAGCGGACGTCATTTATTTCGACCGGTGCCGTGCCAAGTTCGTTTCTGTCCGACGAATTGAGGTTGAGTGAGTATCCTAACAATGAACCTGATGGTAAGATTTCGGCGGAACGAATAACGGCAAGGCGTTTATTTGTCTCTACGAAAACTTTCAGCACGTCTTCTGTGCGATTCGCAGAAATAGCGGCGTAAAATGGTTGGGTGTCGATAATAGACTCAAAATCAACATTTTCCGTTGAGTTGCCTTGTGTGTCTTGAACTACCAACTTGAATGTGTGCAGCCCATCAACTAATTCATTCGGCGGTATATGTGTGAATCGCCCGGTTTCAAGATTAAAATCTAAACTATTCCCATCAAAAATCTTCGCGTCTTCCGTACCGTCAAAAACGTACTCTTGTTCATCAAAACTGAATTGGATTGTAGACGACGCGATTTCACTATCGTCAATTAGGACTGCCGTGATTTTTGTATGGGGTTGTGCGAGAACGGCGCCATCGGGGGGAAAAATTTCTGCAATGCCGGGTGGATTCGCATCTTTTCGTACATCTAATTCCGGTTGATAAATGACGCGGCGTAGTATTTCTGCCCGGCGCCTAATTCGATTTACCGCCTCCACACGGATGAGATTGGCTTCGTCCCCGACATGGTCAGGGTCTTCCGCCTGAAGTGAAAGGGTTCTGCTAAACCGCCGATCTGGCTGCAGCGGTATTGCCACACCATTTATCTTGAGTTGAACTTCGGCGGTTTTGGTATGTCCGGAAACAGTAACATACGGTACGTTAAGAATGGCGAAGTCTTGCGGCGATTCAACAACGATCTCAGGCGGGTGATCGCCCCAAACGACGTTTCTGTAGACGCGTGTCTCTAATCCAATTGAATTCTCCGCTTTAATTTCAATTCGGTTTTCGCCTTCTCGCAACAACAACTGCGATTCAAACCTCCCTTCCTCATCAAGGTACACTGCTGCGTTGTTGAGAGTAACGGTGCGCTGTTGGTCCGTGCGCCCGTGCACGGTGATAAATCGATCGGATGTGTGCAAGCCTTCAAGCGGGTAGAGAATTTCTAAGCGAGGATATTCATTTTCGACAAAGACCTTAATTCGATCTTCGATTTCATCGCCATTTGTTGTAACGACAACTAACCTTAAGACATATGCTCCACGTAGTTTGCGTGCATCCCACTGGCCAAGGAACTTTCCCACTAAAGGGTTAGCATTTTCAATATCGAACGGCTCAGGTGTCACAGGCGCAGTTGATTTCCCACCGATTCGGTGCCACTCGTTAAGCGAAGAGGTTGAAGCATATTCTAGACGATATTCCCGAAACAATTCGCCTCGGGCGATTCCGAGGAAATTCACCTTACCGTGTACCTGTTCTCCATTGACAGGCCGTTCCAGCCGTACTTCAATGGGCAGATCAGGGAATTCTATCGACATGAAATATAGTGCATCACTAGATTGATAGACAATGGCTTTTCCATCGGGCGACCAATCAGCACTTTCAATAAATTGACCGAAGGGAGGAGATTGCCCAGCGCTTGCAATTGGGGAGATTTGCGTGATTTGCCCATCTTGTAAATTGAGGACAAAGGGCGATTGCAGGTCTTTACCTTGATCAGATATGAAAAGCATCGATTTTCCATTTGGAGACCAAACTGGTCGAGTTTCATTTGCAAAGCTCTGGTGCAATAATTTTTCGCGGGAACCATCAAATTCCATTATCCCAATATTCCAATTGCCATTACGCTTGGTTTGGAATGCTATTTGGCTTGTGTCCGGCGCCCATGTCGGGTATACATCTTGATGCGTGTTACGGGTCAATTGAACAGCTTGCAACTCGGCGCCTGAGAAGACTGCTGAAGCATTGCGCGCAACCCAAATCTCAAAATCCCCGTCTACGTCCGCCGCAAATGCGATTTGTTCACCTCTAGGCGACCAGGCTGGTGTGACTAACCCGGTCCCAAGGCTCGGATGCGAAGACCGTTCCCTTGTTGTGGCAGACGAAAGGCCAGGTTGTAGGTCATCAGCTCGAATCAGCAAACGATGATCGCCCCCATCCAATCGTATCGTCCAGATTTCCCAATTCCCTCGGCTGCCAGTGTTCATATGTGTTTCGCTAACGCCGATTTCGACGGCGTGCCGTGATTGAAAAATCAACCGTTCTGAATCGGGGTGCCACGCGGGATTCAGATCGATTGCTAAGTCGCGAGTCAGACGCCGCCGCGAGTTGTCCGTGAGACTGAGCAATCAAATGTCCGCTGCTCCTCCCTCGTTACTGGCGAAAGCAATCCTCTTTCCATCGGGCGACCAGGCCGGTGTCCGAAAAGAAACCTCCGCGTTGAAATCGATTAATGGAATGGTGTTGCCGCTACCTGCTACGGGCAACGGCGGCGTATTATCAATGATGAGTGGGACAGTCGTCTTTGCACGATTGCCTGCCGCGTCGACCGCCGTAAGCGCAACGGTATAAACGCCATTGAGGTTTGAAGTGTCCCAATCGGCTAACCGCTCTCGCTCAAATTGGGTACGAATAGGGTGGCGCAGTTGCGTCCAAGTCTGCGGTGAAGTCGTTTTCCCAAACCGAAGGCGGCATTCTAACAGATTGGAATCTACACAGGAAGCAATCACGGGGATGGACCGTGTGACCACCGCATCGGGTTTAGGGAGGTGAATTTTCACAAGCGGGGGATTTCGATCGACAAACACCGGAAGCGAAGGCTCAGACAATTCGCTCCGATTTCCGACTGAGTCGGAAGCCTGAATCGCAGCACGATACCAAATGTTATCATCGTTATCAAACTCAAAGATGCTTTTATTGGTCGATCCGATTTCGGTGAAATCTCCCCCGTCTTTCGAAACAAAAACGTGGTACCGAAATACAATGGCATTCTGAATGGCTAACTGTTCTAGTGATTCCCATGAAAAAGTGAGGCGCGAGTCATTATCAAACCCCGGATCAGCGTCAGTATCATGGTGGATGGGTTGGGAAGGGCGCGTCGGGGGAATGGTATCGCGACGACTATAAAAGATCGCCGAGGATATAGATTCACTCGGGGTCGTCGATAGAGAAGGCCTATATTCCCAAACTAGATGGAGTTGCTCGTTTGGTAAATGACCGGTCTTAGCGATCGATGGTTGTGTCAATTCTGCCTCGACATCGGTAAAATGTCCTGCAGCTGTCCATCCTTGCACCGTTTGGCGCGAGACACCAATCTCCCAATTGGCTGATTCCCCTACATCTTGCCAAACTAACCACGCATCATTTTGGCGTACCACAATTTGTGGTGCAATTGAAAGGGAAGAACTCGCCGTGGCTTGTTGAATTTCCGTCCATGCCTCCCCGGAATCTGCGCTCTTGGTGGAAAAGACATTTGCCGGTGCATATTCACTTGAATGACACTCCCACGCGACGCACACATGCGATTCAAGCGCCGCAATTGATGGCCTGCGACAAATGCCACCCGAATTGAGGTGGACATCGCTGCCCGGCATCAAGCCATCCCAACGTTTAAAAAAAATGTTATGGCTTGCGTCCCGGAAATCTAGCCACGTGGCATAGACAGAATTTAAGCCGCCGGCAACGTTTGGTTCACCTGTTTCCCAATCGCCCGGTGTGATTGACTGAGGCGGTAACCACGTTCGACCACTGTCGGGGCTTAGTGTGATAAAGGCTGTTTTCCGTGCGCCTGGGGTCAATGTACTGCTGGAATCAGGTCTGCCCGCTTGACCTTCCCACACAACAGCGATCCAATTACCAATGGTCGATATGGCGATTTTCGGTCGACGGATTGAAGCACCATTATTCGATAGTGTCCGATGTGGAATCCAATTTCTCCCATCCCACGACGTATAGCGGCATTGAGTACCGACTGGGTTTGACTCCGACCATACGAAATGAAGGCGCTGTTGATCGCAGGCGATTGCGGGTTGTACGGAATCTTTTCCGATGCTCGTAACTCGCTCCTCACGTTCCCACGTCACTCCGCCATCAAGGCTATATCGAAAGAAAATTACCCACCTACCAAGTCGGTTGTCGCTCCAAGCAACAAAGATTTTACTTCCATCGGAACAAATCGCCGGATTTTTTGATATTCCAGAGCCAAGCGATAGGCGTGTGCCTGCGGTCCAGAATTCCGGGGTTGCGTAACATGGATAGATACAAGTCAATTCAAGGAGCCAACAAAATGAAATGTGCATTAAAAACCGAGCGATTCTACGGATTGCACCGTGCGGCCCCTTCCCGTTTTCTAGTTTCGCGGTTTTCACTTTTCACATTTGGCGGAAAAGCCCAACAACCTTCCCTAAGACTTGAACCTCAGACACAACAATCGGATCCATATCGGGATTTTCAGGTTTCAAGCTAATTTTGTCGCCCTCATAGAAAAATCGCTTTACCGTAGCTTCATCGTCGAGCAAGGCAACTACAATGTCCCCTGGGTCTGCAACACTTTGTGATTTCACAACAACCAAATCTCCCTCCAGGATGCCGGCGTCAATCATACTCGATCCATTTACCCGGAGGGCGAAGCAAGAATCGTCCTTAATCATATCCTTGGGAACGGGCAGACTTCCTTCTATGTTTTCAGAAGCCAAAAGAGGTACTCCAGCTGCCACACGCCCAACTATGGGAACTTCAACCGCTTGCGGTAGTCCCTTTTTTGATACATCGTCCAGGATTTCGATTGCCCGCGGTTTTCCGGTTGCGCGCTTGATGTACCCTTTCTTCTCAATAGCATTCAGATAATCGTGAGCAGCCTTTTCGGAAATTCCAAATGCTCTCCCAGTTTCGCGAACTGTCGGTGGATACCCGAAGTTCTGTAGGTGATACGAAATATATTCTAGGACTGTCTCCTGTTTTTTCGTCAACGGTTTACGCATTGTACTACCTCCTGCAGATTAGAGAATAAGTGGCGTATAGAGCATACGCCTCGAATGTTGGAAACGATTTCTAGTCACCCTTTAATTCAACTATACACAGGTTAAGATGTCAAGGAAAAACCGCATACAAGGCAGTGCGAAACGTTTAAACCCGATCAATTCGTGTGCGTCAGCCAATGGAATCGTTGAAAAAAATGGGTTGCATCGCCATTACAGACGGCTGCAGGTAGAATTTGGCCAACCCGTAGACCTTGTGCGAATGTCCCTACATAAATTATGAAGCATTGGCATTATGATAGGACCATTGAATTTCATTGGTGAGGTGACCGAATGTCCACGTGTGAAGCCTCGCTGTTAGTACGATCCACGCAGTTCAGATATCACTTATGCATGTCGGTGCTGCACGAAACTCATTGGAATGAGAATCAATAGAGCGGGTATAATCACCCATTTCCATTCTGTAAAGAGCGGCTCTATCCCGAGGATTGGATGCGCTAAGGGGAGATAGACGATGAACACGTGTAAACCCATACACGCCAGAATAGTAATTAACAAGGGCACATTCGCTATGATTCTTTTGAGAAGGGATTGCCAAGGATGTCGATGGCATTGAAAGGTTGCGGCAAGTTGTGTAAAGATTAATATGGAACATGCGACTGTTTGCGCCTGTACCTGTCCCGACGATTGCAAGGTCGCCACAAACCCTACAATTGTCATGAGTGCAATCCAAAGACTGCGGACCAGGATGTCAAAGCGATAGTCTCTTGAGAGGAAGGGTGAAATCCTGTGGCTTCGGTTGTGCTTCAGCTCGCCCTGTATTCGATTTTGGCCGAGCGCAATTAGCGGAATTAAATTGACGATTAGATGGATCCAGATGATGTGATGCAGAGTAAGCGGCATTGGGAATTCGCGCCACAACTGCAGCCCTGATCCGATTTGAAGGACGAGCCCAATCAATAGCGTGGTCATCTGTGATAGTGCACAGGTCAACAGCCATCGCATGGAATTTTTAAGGTTGCTGTGAGCTTCCCGTGCGTGAAGCAGCAGATCGCCAATGTAACGAAATCCGTCCTTGAATATCAAACAACCCGAGTTTTTTTGGATGACGGGAGACGCACATGAAGCGGATGCAATACTGACATCAGCGGCCTCCATTGCCCGTGTGTCAGTAGGCGCTTGTCCGCAAAAACCGACGGAATGATTGTTGTGTTTAAGTTTTTCTACTAACTTGAGTTTTTGATCTGCAGACGGGCTGCAATATACGAGTAACCGATTGGCAATCGAATCGTAATGTTCATCGCTAAATTTGTCTAGGTCTGAACGGGATACAACAGCATTTCCATCCTGGATAATACCAAATTCTCGCGCAACGTCTGTCGAATTTTCCTTGTCTTTCTCAGTTATCAGGACGACTTTAACTCCTGCACCTAAGCAAAACTCAACGCTCTCTTTGGAACCTTCAAACTCCTGCTGGGTAAAAGCGACTAAACCCAAAAAAGTTAAGTTTCGGCCAATTTCGTCTTGCGGTGGAAGGGAATTCCGACTTCGATAGGCGACACCAAAAACTTGGGCTCTGTTATCCGACAAATATTGAGCAGCTAGACGAATCATCTGCTTTTGGTCAAAACTAATACGATCCATGGTTTCGCCGATTTGAATTCGTTGGGCGCCCTGTATTATCGCGTCGGGGTGGCCAAACATAACATTTAAAAACCTGTTTTCTTGCGTTTCCAAAACAACTGCATTAAAAGGCGGTCCTGCTGCTTCCGTTATTTCAGCGACTTTCGTTAAGGATGCGTCATAATGCTCTAAATCAAATCCAATTTGGTCCGCTAGCTTAATCAGTGCTTCAGAAACAACATCTGCCGAAGGGTTTTGGCTGATTAACTCGCGGCTTTTTCCATGGGTCTTGCAAAGCGTCGCCAGTAAAATCAACAGTTGAAAACCTGGCGAGACTGAGGCATTTGGCGGTAGAGAACCCTCCAGAGCCTCATCAGTCTCTTGAGGAGAAGTCTCGGCATGTTTTAACCTATCCTCCCACGATTCTCTGTCGATGAGTTCTTCATCAATAAAAACACGAGACGCGGACATTTGCTCTTTCGTGAAATTACCAATTTCATTGACGCATACGGCTGTGATGCTGCTGAGCCGCTCAAGGTTTACCGCATCGCGAATACCAATGCCCTTTTTAAACAACCTGTGAGCATTTCCTGCTAGCGTTGCCCGACACGTTGAAACAATCCCGTCAGGAATGGAAGCGATTACAAAGCCTAGTCCAAGAAAAAGTAGTGATTGCCAATTTTCCTCAAAGCTCTGGCGTTGAAAGTACCAAGTCGCCAAGACTGCAATCCCTCCTAAAATCAGACCAATAATCTTAAAACGATTATAAACCGAGTCCATCTGAATCTCTGCTTCCGATTCCAAATTAAGCGCCGTAGGGACATTGCGATACGGCTGGTTGATTTCTAATTCTTCGCCTGTTCCGACGACAATGGCGCGCCCCTCGCCCTCTAAAACAAACGTGCCCGCAAAAACCATGTTGGCCTGTTTTTCAGGCGGTACGGTCCGATCGGGCAAGTCATCGATTGTTTTCTGCGTAGACATCGACATGCCGAATAGCGGAGTTTCATCAACAACCAGATCGTCCGCATCAACTATTCGTGCGTCAGCGGAAATGTAACTCCCTTCAGCTAGGACAAGCAAATCTCCCGGTACAACCGATTCAGGTGTGACATTTTCAAGTCGTGCATCCCGAATGACTGAGACTGTAATTTTTAGACTGCGCTTAATTGATTGGTGATGCGAGCGGGATTTGCTATCTTGGAAAAACCGCCAAAGCAGGTGGAGGCAGAGAACACCAAAAACAGCGATGGCCTCTAGAAGAGAGCGGTTGGGATAGATATGGATAATTCCAACGATGACTAAGATAACAACCGTAACACTAGTCAGTTGCCGCGCGAAGAAGGAAAGGATAGGCCTTTCATGGGATGGTAGAATTGCGTTGTTGCCGTATTCAGCTCGCCGTGCACTTGCTTCATCACCGCTCAACCCACGCTCAAGATCAGTATTAAACTCATGTAGAATGTATGGAATCTTCTGGGTGTACCAATTAGATGTGTTCATTTTTTAGAAGAGGTTCGCACGGAGCGGTATAAAGAAAAGTACACGAATACACTGCCCAAAGTCAGAAACGTCCTATATCGAAATGATACGTGAAATAAATGGAACCAAGCGAATTACATAAATACGCATTCGCTTATAGCTTCGTCTCAATCCACTATTTTCCGCGCGAATTTGTATGTTCTCCTATATGCACGGCTGCGCCGGTAGAATCAATCGATAGAATCTTTACGTTGCATGACACTCCATGCATTGCAAAAGCTTGATTCATTTGATTAGCGATTTCTTGTTCTGCCTTAATACAAAAAGCAGCAACACTTGGTCCCGCTCCGCTGAGCGCAATCCCTATTGCGCCTGCTCTCATAGCGGCTTCAGCAACATCGTCAAATCCCGGTACCAGCGATTTTCGATATGGTTGATGCAACCGGTCACGCATTGCGAGCGGCAACAATTCAAGGTTTCCAGTTGCAAATGCAGCGACGAGTAAGGAGCTGCAACTTACGTTGTGCACAGCGTCGCAGAAATTTACAGTGTCGGGCAAAACCCCGCGTGCCCGTTCTGTCGGCATCTGGAAATCTGGTATGGCTACGGCAACGGAAAGATTCGGTTCACAATCCAATTTGATGGTGTGAACTCGCCCGTCAAGTGTAAGTGATACAACCAACCCTCCAAGTAGAGAAGCGGCAACATTATCTGGATGCCCCTCAAGTGCAGTTGCGAAATTGAGTAGTTCGTCCGGCGAAAATGGATCGCCGCAAAGCGCGTTAGCTGTTAACAAACCTCCGAGAATAGCCGTACCGCTGCCACCCAAGCCTCGAATTGCCGGGATGCCATTCTCAATACGCAATCTGAGCCCTTTGGGTTGGTAGCAGGATTTCTCAAAAACCACATTTGCAGCGCGATAGGCAACATTATCGACACCATTGGTAATGATTTCTGAATCAACCCCGCTTACGAGAATTTCAATGCCGGAATCAATCTCTTCTAGTTCAACCGTGCTGTAAAGTTGGAGGGCCAATCCGAGCGCATCGAAGCCAGGCCCTAAATTCGTGGTGCTTGCCGGAATCCGGGCGATTGCTTTTCGCGGCATAAATTTTCCTAGTTATTGATGCGTGAAATTGCCGCGTCCATGCGGGTTAATGCTTCGCTGATATTTTCTAAGGAATTTGCATACGACAACCTAATGTAACCGTCACCGGATTTGCCAAACCCGGTGCCAGACAATACGGCAACGCCCGCCTCTTCAAGCAGATAATCCTCCAACGCTTCGCACGACAGTGGAAGTTGCGTGACATTCGCCAAGACGTAGAATGCACCAAGCGGTGTAATACAACCGATACCATCAATGGAATTCAATCCTTCCACAATTAAATCACGCCGCTGCCTGAACTCGGTTACCATTTGAAGGACGAAATCTTGCGGCCCCTTCAAGGCTTCAATTCCAGCTATCTGTGTGAACGAACAGGTACAGGAATTGGAGTTAATCATCAATTGTGTAATTTTTTCCGCCATGGGTTTGGGCGAAATCCCGTATCCCAACCGCCATCCCGTCATCGCATAGGTTTTAGAATGACCTTCAATTAGAATTGTCCGCTCCTTCATACCGGGAAGGCTGATTATACTTTCATGGACACCTTCATATAAAATGCGCGAATAAACTTCATCTGTTAATACATAAAAATCGTGCTTAATCGCTAATTCCGCGATGGCTTCGAGATCAGATTTTTCCAAAATACCGCCCGTTGGATTTTGAGGCGAATTGATGATTAGAAGCCGTGTCCGATCTGAGACTGCTGAGGCAAGATCTTCAATTCGGAAGCGGAAGTCAACGTCTTCACGCAGCGGAAGTGGAACCGGTGTACCTCCGACAAAGTTGATGACCGATTCGTAAACTGGAAAGCCGGGGTCGGGATAGATGATTTCACTTCCTGGGTCGGCGAGTGCGAAAATAGTAAAAAAGATAATGGGTTTGGCACCGGGAGTAACTGCGACTTCCTCAGGATGGACTATGACCCCTCTGGTTTCTGAGATATGCTCAGCCGCGACTTCACGAAATTCAACTAGTCCCGCGGAGGGACCGTATCCGGTGTATCCGTCCTTCATCGCCTTATACCCCGCTTCGCAGATGTTCATCGGAGTATTGAAATCCGGTTGTCCGATTTCGAGATGTATGATATTCCGGCCTTTTGCTTCTAGATCTTTTGCTTTTGCCAGCACTTCGAAGGCGGATTCAGTTCCTAGCCGACTCATTCGCTGTGCAAATCTCATTCAGATTACCTTTCACCTAATCCATCCAATAAACTACGGCCTACGCGATTATTCAGAATATTTCATTACGAAACCGTTGTTGCCGGTAATCCAAATATGGTTCGCATCCAGAATGAACAGGTCGTTGACCGGAACTTTACTAATGATTGTGCCTTCAATGCTCTGGTTTTCCCACGTTTTGCCGCCGTCGGTTGTATGAATGACGATGTTGATTCCCATATCGCCTCCAACCGCCCACCCCACCTTCTTGTCGACAAACTGCACACTAGAGAGCGTTTCCTGCGTATTGCTCGATTGTATTTTCCATCTATCTCCACCATTTGTAGTGTGCAGCACGACGCCGCCTTCACCTACTGCCCATCCGGTTGACGCGTCAATGAAAAATATATCTTTGAGGGTATCTTCAACGTTAGTGGGTTGATCCGCCCAGGTTTTTCCACCGTCCGTGGTTTTCTTAACGATCCCGTTTTGAACGCCAGCTTGAGGATTCACAAAAACTCCCGCTATCCACCCGGTCGATTCGTCGATAAATTGCACGCAGTTGAACAATCCCTCCGGTTCTTCTCCAATTCGAGTAGGGAGCACGCCGCCTTGTATGATATTCCATATTTTCCCGCCGTTCGTTGTTTGTAAGATGGTTTCTCCCATGCCCACCGCATAACCGATTTCTTTGTTTACAAAGTGAATATCATACAACCAGTTGTCGACTTTACTAGTTTGGATATCCCATTGTTTGCCGCCGTTTGATGTGCCGACAATCATCCCATTCGCCCCAACAGCCCAACCGTGCTTCTTATCAAAGAAAAAGACATTCGAGAGAATTTGATTGACGGCAACCTCCGCTTTCTCCCATGTTTTCCCGCCGTTCGTCGTATGACCGATATATCCCGGATTCTCCATTTCCAAAGCAGAAACCCCTGCGACCCATCCTTCTCTCGCACTCACAAATATAATCGCGTTATAATCTCGAATATCCTCATTATCCTGTTCCTGCAGGGCAAACCATAATCCGTCGCCGTAAAGCGCGGTTGTAAAGACCATGGATGCAAGTAAAAGCGTTGTCAGAAACACTGTCTTGGTGTACATTTTTTAGTTGACTCCTTTCAAAATTTTGCGTAGTATAGCACTCATTGCGGATGCTGTCAAGCACAAACAAGCCTTGATTTATGTGAAGCGTATTTCACAAGGGAGCGTTGCGTAATTTTAGGCAAAACGCGAGTATTGTCAAGAAATTATCAATGTTGCGTTTTTGTTTACACTGGCTTATGCACCTCCATAATATCAGGTTTGGTTTGATGGCTGTGCTCGGCTATTCGCTTTATCGGATTTTGAGGTTTGATGTAGGGTAACCAGTGGTACGCGCGGATTATAATTGCGTGATACAATAACTGTCGTAAGGAGGCGGGTTACATGTTGAATCAAGTAGAGATTGACTACTACCACTCAAACGGCTACATCGCAGTTGAAAATGTCCTATCGGTAGAAGAAATCGCTGACCTCCAACGTGTTACAGATGAATTTGTTGAAAAATCGCGCGAAGTTGCTGCACATGACGATGTGTTTGATTTGGAACCGGGTCATAGTTCTCAAGCACCACGAGTTCGCCGCATCAAGAATGCAGCAATCCATCATTCGGTATATGACCGGACGTTGCGTAACGATCGGATTCTCGACATTGTCGAACAACTTATTGGTCCTGGTGTGAGTCACAACGGCCACAAACTCAACATGAAATACCCAAAGTTCGGGAGTCCAGTAGAGTGGCATCAGGATTGGGCGTTCTATCCACACACGAATGACCGCCTGCTAGCGGTCGGTGTAGCGATTGACGATATGTTGTTTGAAAACGGCTGCCTGATGGTTATCCCTAAGTCACATAAGGGTCGAATTTTCAATCATCATCAGAACGGTGCCTTCGTTGGCGCAGTCACAGATGCTAATTTTCAGCCGAATAATGCCGTTCCCATTGAAGTTAAATCCGGCGGTATATCGATTCATCATGTCCGTACACTGCACGGTTCCGCGCAAAACGTCTCAGATAAACCTCGCCGCCTGTTACTCCTGCAGTATTGTGCCGTCGACGCTTGGCCGCTTGTCAAACCGCCAGATTGGCACAATTTTGCCTCGCTTGTTTTGCGAGGCAAAACCACAAATCAGCCGCATATGACCGCTGTACCCGTTCGGATGCCATTCCCGCAGGGGGCGCGGACCGGTACAATCTACGAAGTTCAGAGCCTGCTGGAACAGCGTATATTCCGTATGAATAAGCCTGGCGATGGAGGAGCAGCTGGTTGAACGGTACGCAGCGCAATTGGTGTCTGGAAAGCGGTAATTTTCAGGATTGCGCCGCTCCATAACGGCAGCGAACGCAAAATATAGCCGGTAAATGTGCTTGATTTTGATTGCGTGGTAGGGTTGAGGTCTCAGAAATCCGACCTACATTGATGGAGCGTGGAATAACACTATCCTTACTCAATTTTATTTTGTCATAATGGCATACACACAGAGCGAAGCGTTAGCGGGTTGTCAACTTGGCAACCCAAAGGTCGCAGCGGTATCGGCGAAGGTGGAATACCGGCATTTTCAATCCAACGGAATACGAGCCGTCGGAGCGGGTGCCTGCTCGCATTTGAATAGAATTTCCTCTAATTTTTGATGGATTTTAAGTTTTGGCATGCAACTTGCTAAATCTTAGGTCGTCTGATGAAAATGGCATCAGCAACCTAAAAACGCTAAACCACAAATTAGGAAGAAAATAAAATGACTAACTTTTCGCGCAGAAACATTTCAAGCATGTACAATAGGATGGACAGAATCTTTGACGACTTCTTTGGTGGACGGCCCGCATTCCTTCGGTCGGAATCTGGCGATTGGGATTGGAGTCCGCCGGTGGATATCACTGAATCAGATGATTCCCTAGAAATCCGGGCTGAGGTTCCAGGTCTAACAAAGAACGATGTAAGCGTTGAAGTAAATGAAAACGTCCTGACCGTTAGAGGTGAGAGAAAGCAGGAAAACGGGGACAAGAATGAGGCTGTGCATCGTATTGAACGTGCCTATGGCCGATTCCAACGAACTTTCACGTTATCAAAAAGCGTTCGTTCTAAGGACGCGAAGGCATCGTTCAAGGACGGAGTGTTGACGCTTTCCATTCCTAAGATTGAACAGCCCAAACCGACAGCGATTCCAATCAGTGTTGAATAATTACACTGGGTTGGGTTATCATAAAGGCGTCCCGAACGGAAATACGGGGCGCCTTTTTTCAATTTTAATATTGGTACCTAATGTATAATGAAAATTGAAACTTTCCCTAACGCGTTGGTGTGACTGGAACAGACAAAACAAAATAAAAAAATACTCACCGAAAATTGGTTAGGAGGACAATAAAATGCTTCGAATCTTTTCAACCAAATTGGGAATTGCACTGATTTTTTGCGTGATTGTTGCAGTAGCAATCTCAACCAAAGTAGATTTCTTCGCAACTAATACGGCAGTCGGTCAGGCTACAGATGACGATTTCGCCTATTTAGAACGGGCAAACCGTGCTTTTATTGAAGTGATAAACGCTGCGAAACCCTCAGTCGTGCAGATTACGACAACAAAACAGGTGTCGGGCAGGGGCCCGCAACGTCAATTCGATTTTTTTGATGATGAATTATTCCGATATTGGTTCGGTGAACCCCGTAATCGCCGAAATCCGAATGAACCCCAAGAGGAACGAGAGGTGGAGGGACTCGGATCAGGGGTAATAGTCACTAAAGACGGATACATCTTGACCAACAATCACGTAATTGATCGCGCGGAGGACATTAAAGTTACCCTTTCGGATGGGCTAGAATTTGAGGCTGAAGTGGTCGGAAAAGATCCGGGTAAGGACGGAACAGATGTCGCGGTACTGAAGATAGACGGCAGTAATTTGCCCGCCTTGGAGTTTGGCGACTCGGACGACCTCCAGGTAGGAGAATGGGTTGTTGCGATTGGGTCCCCATTTTCATTAGCACAGACGGTGACACGAGGCGTGGTCAGCGCGAAAGGTCGTTCAGAGAATGAAATCAAAGTGGTGAGCTATGGAGACTTCATTCAGACCGATGCACCAATTAATCGGGGAAATAGTGGTGGCGCTCTTATAAATATACGCGGTCAGTTAGTGGGGATTAATACAGCCATAGTAACGAGCGGAGGTTTTTCTCTGGGTAATGTCGGTGTAGGTTTAGCGATTCCAATCAACCTCGCGGACCGAATCATGAGGTCGTTAATTGAGAAGGGCGAAGTTGAACGAGGATGGCTGGGAGTTAGCTTACAGGAGATTAATCAGGGTAACGCAGCACAATTTGCACTTGCTGAACCCCGCGGTGTTCTAGTTAATAAGGTTGGTAGAAGTTCGCCTGCGGACGAGGCAGGAATGCAGAAAGGTGATGTGATTGTTGAATTCAACAACGTTACAATTCGCGATCCAAAACACCTTCGCGATACCGTTGCCATAACAGATGTCGGTAAAACCGTTGACGTGAAAATTATACGACGGGGTAAAGAGAAATCCTTGAAGGTACGACTTGGCAAACGGACTGGTGAAGCCCTCGCATCTATGGGTGGTTCGTCACCCTATAATCCCGGCGGACAAGACGCAGAAGCCTTTGCAGGGTTAAGGGTTAGCGAACTCACTGATCGGCTCGCCGCGGAATACCGTCATCAGGGTGAAAAAGGGGTGATTGTCCTAAACGTTGAAAGAAGGAGTCCTGCTGCGCGAGCAGGTATCCGCAGGGGAGATCTTATTCAAGAAATCCATTGGGAAAAGGTAACTACTATCGCGGATTATCGTGAACGGATTAAGGCACTATCAGATGAATCCGAGGTCGTATTTTATGTTAGACACAGAAACGGATTACCGGAATATGTCGTACTGAAGAACATCGAATCGCAGAAATGACCGTATATGATTCGCCCGAGGATAACATTTCAGCCGGACGTCTCTAACCAGGTCGTGCTGCCACCATTAAACGTATAATAGACATCTTTCCAAAATAATTCCACCGCCCGATAGCCCCAGACGGGATCTTCAATCGTCAAATCGAAGATAGTTTTTTCAGACAAATAGAAATCACTGTTACACATCAACATCTAGCCCCAGCGGGACGGCAGGTGTAAAGCGGCTGCCCTCACATTGGGCTAATACGCTGTAGGGGCAACCCTTGTGGTTGCCCTTAACGCTTCGGTTTTGTCAACTACATTGAGTTAATTAGGAAAGATGTATAATGAAAAGACCGTTAAGCGAGAATTAAGATGTCTACATTCCGCTTAACGGCCTCACTTTAAGAGCACCATATTCCCAGTGAATTCTTGGCTTTCACCGTTTGACTCGGTGATGCGCAAGAAATAGACATAGAGTCCACTCGCAACTATAACTCCCGCTTCGTTGCGTCCCGTCCAATGCCCCGCGCTATCACGTCGATGGTAACGCCCCGCAGGCTTAATTCCGAGGTTTTGGCGCCACACCAATAACCCCGACGCCGAATAGATTTCGATCTGTACATCTGAAGGTACTGCAAGTTCATAGGGTATCCACACTTCCGGATTAAATGGGTTTGGATAAACCGGCAGTATGCCCGTTTTCTTAACTATGGGCAACTCAAAATTCGGACGGGACCGCTGTTTCGCCGATTCCACCCAGTACATTAACGCTTCTATCGCTTTCCGAGCATTGGGTGCGAGCCGCGGTTCGCGGCGTAACGCCGCTAACGCTTTTTCCAATTGGTCAAAATCTATCGCGGTGTACGAAGAATGGTTTGCGCTGGATGTCGCGGGCGGGTTTGTGTCAAAATTACTGCCATTTGTATTGTGCATCACGCGCATCAATTCTGGGGCTGTACTGGCGCCCTCTTCAAAATGTATCGCCACAAGCACCAAGTCGTCAACGTCAACAACCGCATCCCCATTGACATCCACGAAAGGAACGGTAATCTGGTCGCTGGCTTTCCCGAAGTGCCTGGCAACCAAAACTAAATCGAATATGTCTATAGTGGCATCTCGGTTAACATCCCAAGCGGAAGTGTTATTCAACATAACGCCAGGCGTGATACTACTCCAGTCTCGGCTTGCCAAATTGGCCTGGTTCTCTGCCTTGATTCTCGCGTAGTATGTTGTGTCAAATTCTCCCGTAAAGGTGCGCCGAGTTTTCCCGCTATCTACCGTCTCATCGAAAAGCATACCGGATTGAAAATCTCTAGAATCTACATCGATCTGTAGGTGGTAAGCGCTAATACCGCTTGTGTCGTCAACGGCGTCCCATTCAAGTGTGATTTCGCGCGCGTTTGCCGTCTCATTCAACAACCAGTTGAGATTTGACACTACCGGCGGCGGCGTGCTATCGATTTTGAACCCATAATGACTTGCGTCGGTCCAATAACCTAACGCATCGCGGGCGCGAACATGCACCCACCAAACACCGTCGCTCAACCCCGTGAATACTAACGCATTACTTCTGACAAGCGCCTCCGGATGTGTGTCGGGAACCGTTGCAGGTTCCCGATTTAAGATGAAGCTGTATTGTTGCCTAGCGTCCATCGTCGGTGAGGTCAGCAACTCCATTTGTGGCGAGTTGCTTGCATACCAACGATTGAAGTCTGGATGGGTGTTTGAGGTAACGATAGGGGGCAAAAGTGGCGTATGGTCAACGACAACGACTCCGTCGCTGTATACGTCGGTTGGCGGATTCTGCGAATCCGAAACAATTGCACGAAGGTAGTAACTGCCCTCCACAAGAGATTCGGTTTGCCAAGTGAACACTGATCGGTCTTGTGTCAAACCGGATTGAATCAATGTCGAACCGCCCTGTACGTTGTTACGGTCATAGAACAGCGCGACTGTGAAATTGTCGTCGTCGGAGTCAGATGCTTCCCAAGTAATTTGAAAGGAATCATCTGAGACAGCGCCTTCAACATTTGGAGCCGTGAATTGAAAGGACGGGGCGGTGTTAGGACGTAAAACCGCGTGGTGGGCGATGTATATTTCCTCAAGCGCCGCCAGCATGGGGAATTCACGTTTACGCCAAGCAACGGCAATGTCTGTAACGCTCTGGGGTAAGTCGTTGACTAGAATCTCCCAGAGCAAATCGGTTGCGTCGGAGACTCCGTCGTCATCAACCGCTGGTTGGTGGTCGATAGAATCAGCTGTATCAAAGATATCCCATAAAATGCTTGCTACTGTTCCCTCGACATTTTCCCCTTTAGTGTTCGATCCCATTCCTTCAACGTGCCCAGTCCACCACTGATTGGATTCGATATTCGGCACGATTTGATTGACGTAACCCTTAACGTTCAACGCGCGGTTATCAACAGCTGCTTCCATAAATGCCGCCCAGCCTTCGTTGAAAGCGAAACCAGCATCCGATACTGTTTCAAGTCGGTGAGAGCCATGATACCTGCCTTTCGGCACAGAGTTGTAATTGTAACCGTAAGCCGCGGTCATAACCGCGTGTCCATATTCATGGAACATTACTACACGCGTCCACTGATCGCCGTGGGCGATATTGATTGTTTCGCTTGATACATGGCCTTCAATTGCTTCAGGAGCGTAGTAGGAGACGTTCTCAGTGCTAGGCCAAATGACGCGCACGGGACGGTCACGTTCCCAACCTAGGCGGTTGAGCAAAAAGCCGTGTGCAAGTTGTACGGTGTTAAAAATATAACCAACGGCGCGGTTTGAATTTTGGGAACTCAAGGATAAATGAATTGTCGTGACGCCATCGGAGACATTACGAACAGTTTCTGAAGCAAACTCATATGCCTCCCCACTAGGACTTCCAATAGACAATACGCGGTTGTCAAATCGCACCACGACATAAAGATTACGGGAGGAACTTCTGTTGAAATCCGAGTGCGAAACATTTTCAAATATGAATTCTCCACGGTCGTCAGCGACTGTTTCGTCAATTTTGATATCGCCGCCATCGGGCAAATCGTGGTAGAGCGCAACTTGGGGGCGGCGTACTGGAAGTTCCGTCCCCTCATTGTCGTTGAAATATACCACCGTACCGCGAACCGCCATGTCACTCGCCCAGTTCGGGAAAGCTCGCGCCTGCACATGGGTTTCTAAATTTAGGTCGTCGACTGTTTGGTTAAATGGAACATCGCTAATTTGAGCGTACCCTGATGCCGCCCAAAGGTATACGTAGAAATGCTCAATTATGGTTTGACCATTTGAAAGCGCCGCGTAGATTGACGCTTGTAGGGGATACACCCCCGGTTGCCCGACATTGATTAATACGCTAAAATTCTGATCCGGGGCATATTGAGAAAAGTAGACTCGATCAAAATGAACGGGCGAACTGGATGAAATCCCTTCAGGGAGGCGAAACTGAATGCGGGCGTAGCTAGTCACATGCAAGTTGGATCGAATTGTAAAAATGAGCGTGGCATCTTTACCAACTCGCGGTGCTCGCGTAAGCCGGAGTTTACCATTAAACGCCTGTGGACGGTGAGGTTGATGGGCGAATGCGGAGGAGAGTGTTTCAGCACAGAATATGGAAATTGAAAGCCATAAAACCAAAAATACGAGCCGCTCAAAACTAACAACGCGAGTTGCCAAGTGTAGCATGTAAAACGAATACCTGCTTGCATTCATAGAACATGTGCTGGTGAAAGTCGTTTTCCCGTCTTCGTCAATCCGATGGTCCGAAACTATCCATGTGCGAAAACAAAATGAAGGTCGCAGTTTTCCTGTTTTCGCGGCTCGCATTATTGATTTGCGAACCACATACCTAACATCATTCCTATAGCCATTAAGACGATTATTGTCCCGATAACACCCAGCACAAGCTTCCATGTCATCATTGCCGATTTTCCTTCTTCCTTTGATTCGCCCCTAGAATTTGGCTCGGCCTTTTCAACTTTTCGCGGCCGATTTTGAGGGCAAGCTCGAATTGAGGCTTGTTCTTCCCGCATTTCCCTCCGTTGCATTCGAATCTTTTCCACCAATCGCACCGTTTCAGACGCTGGTTCATTGGCTGCACGTGAATTCTGTTCAACCGTATTTGATTCACGTGAGCCCGCGCCATCGGTATCTGACTTTTGTGAAATGGATTGACTTGAAGATTTATAGGGAAGAATTGCATCATCGGCAAATTCCGAGTCCGCGCTTAAATGGGCATTTGAACGTGTGTCGTACTCAGGTTCAGCGGGTATCGTAGATTTCACTGCATGGGCTTTTTGATATTGATGGTCAATAGCATCACGATTTGGGTTGTCAGTTTCAACCTCGGACTGCGCTAATTCGTCCGCCGCAGATTTATCCGATGTGCCCGATGGACGTTTACCCGCCCACATCGCGCGCCGTTGTTGTTTATATTTCTCCTTCAGTGCTTGCTTTTCTTCTTCGCTCAACTGCATGGGTTTTATCTCCTGACACGTGCATTGACCGGTGAACGAGGATTAATGCGCGGAACTTTACCATTTTTTCAATTTTCGATGTTCTTTATTCAAATAGTTGTTCGATTCTGACCGTGGTTCCACTCTTGACCTGTTTGAACGCTTTCGCGTCTCCTGTGAGTTTACCGATTACATTGACTGCACTCGCAGGTCGAATTTCATTCACATGGCTTATTGGTGTTGGGCCAAAAAAGATGCATAACGCGGTACCGGGCGGCCAATAGCCGAGATCACCTAGTTCGACAACTTCTTGAGGATTTTCAGCGTCTGCATTTAGTGGGATTGAAAAGTAGATTTCATCACCCCATGTACTCGCTTGTGCCTCAATAGGCAGCAAATCCCACAGCATCTGCGCCGTTTTGGAGTCATTTAGTTCAGCTTCCATAGCGACAGGATTAGCAGAAATTTTAATCTTATTGGCGATCATGACAATTCTTCATTGAAATTCCGGCGGTTGTGATTTGGCGTTGACCTGAATCCTACTTTCTACGATAATAGTAGCTGGATATTCGGTATTCTAACATAACCCACTCTATATCCTCAACACAAAAACGTTGAATCCACTCTCGGTGGTGAATGCACAAATACAAGTTGACGTATACGATTCATGGTGAATACACGCCAGTCTTCATCAACGACTAGAATTAGGTCAGAATAGGGAGGTTAAAATGCGGCTAAAGAATCGCGTGGCAATTGTTACGGGCGGCGGACAGGGGATTGGGCGGGCGATTTGCCTCAAGTTTGCCAAAGAGGGTGCAAATATTACAATCGCTGAACAAAATCTGGAAACTGCTGAAGCTGTTGCAAAGCAGGCTCGCGTACTTGGCATACGTGCGCTCCCAATCTTCACCGATGTTACCGATAGCGATGCTGTTAGTGCAATGGTTTCCCAAACGCTCCATTCCTTTCAGCGAATTGATATTCTCGTCAATAACGCCGGGATTTTTAGCCATACGCCAATCGAGGAATGTACGGAAGAAGAATGGGATCGTATAATGGCCGTAAATCTCAAGGGACCTTTTCTCTGTTCGCAGGCGGTAATCGAGGTTATGAAAACGCAGGGGTACGGCAGGATTATTAATCTGGGTTCTGTTGCGGGTAGAGTGGGAGGTTTGTTTGCCTCAGCGCCTTACGCTTCGTCTAAAGCTGGAGTGATGTGCTTGACAAAATCCTTTGCGCGCCGGCTGGGCAAATACGGAATCACTATCAACGCTATTGCTCCAGGCGTGGCTGAAACTGAAATGACGAAGGATCACCCTGAAATGACACGGCAAATTCCGCTGGGGCGTGTCGCTGATCCGATGGAGGTAGCGAACGCCGCACTGTTTCTTGCGTCAGATGAAGGGTCATACCTGACAGGCGTGATTTTAGACGTAAACGGCGGGTTACTGATGCCATGACCCAGAAAAACGGACGAATTGACTCGGCGGTTAACGTTAACCGAGAATCTCCAATTCACTCTCTGCCCCATGTTCGCGCAGTTCCGCTTCAAGCAGATTCGATGCATGGCGAAAGGCTTCGGATTGTGACGATTCCGGATGCGATGCGACAATGGGCACGCCAAGGTCACCGCCAGTACAGATTTCCGGATCGATCGGAATCGCCCCCAAAAATGGGATTCCCAACTTTTCGCTGATTCTCTTCCCACCGTCAGATCTGAAGATGTCTGTACGTGTGTCACAGTGGTCGCAAATGAAATAGCTCATGTTTTCAACGACACCCAAGATTGGTACGTTAAGCTTCTCAAACATGGCGACGCCTCGCCGAACGTCGGCAAGTGCAACATCTTGGGGTGTAGTTACAATCACTGCACCGGTCAGGGGTATGGCTTGAGTTAAGGAGAGGGCGGCGTCTCCGGTGCCTGGCGGCAAATCGATAATCAGATAATCGAGCGAACCCCAGTTGACATCGCTTAAGAACTGGCGAATCGCGCTATGCAGCATAGGGCCACGCCAAATCATCGCTTGTTCTTCAGATACCATAAAACCAATCGACATAAGTTTAATATTGTGACTAGCGAGCGGAATTAGTTTCCTATCCTGCCCGACCTCTGGCTGTTTGTTTATCCCCATCATGGTCGGGATGCTTGGTCCATAGGCGTCTGCATCCATTAACCCAACTTTCGCCGCTCCATGCGCCAAAGCGAGTGCTATATTGGTTGCAATTGTCGATTTCCCAACACCGCCTTTGCCGCTCGCAATGGCTATCTTATATTGAACATCCTGGAGCATCACGTTTTGTTGAGGTATATTTGCCTGTGGCGCGGATGGTTTGGATGCTGCCGAGTTGCCAACCATCTGGAGATCCGGATGGTGCTTTCCACCTTGTGGCGAGGTCACCTGTTCCTTTGTCACACCACCTTTGTCTTTCTTGAAAAGGTTCATCTCTATTCCCCTCGTGCGGCCAAATTGCCCCGATACACTGTTTTGGACAAAAGGTAGTAGGCGTACGCCATGCGCCATACCACTTTACGGCGCACTGGGCGTGCCTACTAATTTGCTTTACACTCCAACTGCGTAAGTCCTAGAATCTTTGATAATTTTACCGAACTCCCCAGTTAAAGTCAAGTCATACTGACATTTCCCAAACACCTAATTCTTTTCATGTGCAGGAATGCAACGGGCTTGCACGCAGGTTGGTAATGATGTTACAAAACACTTATTGGATCGATATCGACGATTACATCTACATTTTTCGTCGTAACTGCATGCGGAATCGCTCCAACGGCGCGTTTGGCGAAATCTCGGAGTGTTTCAACTTGTGCACTTCGCAGCAGGAAATGCCAGCGGAACTTCCCCATAATTTTTGAAAGCGGCGCAGCGACCGGACCACGAATTATAACGTCTGAGAATTCCTCTGTTTGCAACTTTTCTAAGCAGTGAAGTAGTCGCGATGCTACATGAATCACTTCCTTTTCAACCGAGCCGCGGAGTAAAATAGTTGCCGCATGACTAAAAGGCGGGTAAAGGAGCTCCTCTCGATAACCGATTTCCTCTCGGTAAAAACGGTGGTAGTCGTGTTCCCGTGAGGCTTGAATACTGTAATGCTCGGGCATGTAAGTTTGAATAATGACCTCACCGCCTGCATGACTGCGCCCGGATCGACCGGCGACCTGTGCTAGCAAATTGAACGCTCGCTCGCCAGCACGGAAATCAGGCAGGTTGAGGGCGGTATCCGCGGAGATTACGCCAACAAGAGTTACATCGGGAAAATCTAAACCCTTCGCAATCATCTGCGTTCCTACAAGAATGTCAATTTCACCTGATCTGAAGGCGCCTAAGATTTTACGGTGCGCGTCTTTGTGCTTTGTCGAATCAGTGTCCATACGTTTGACGCTCGCCTGCGGAAACGCCTTAATAGCCTGCTCCTCGACTTGTTGGGTGCCAAGTCCAAAATACCGAAAGTAAATGCTGCCGCATTGCGGGCAAACTTCAGGCGTTGGCTTTTCGTATCCGCAGTGATGGCATACCAACCGTTTGGAATGAAAATGAAATGTCAGCGAGATTGAACAGTCCTTACACCGTTCGACGTGCCCGCAAGTTCGGCAAAAAACATGGGTTGAGTAACCGCGGCGATTCAGGAACAGTATCACCTGTTTCTGTTGCATGAGGCGTTTTTCAATTCCCGCCCAAAGATGAACTGAAAATATTGAGCGGTTGCCTTTTTCTAATTCTTCGCGCATGTCGACAATTTGGACGGACGGCATTTTAATATTCGAGACACGCGAAGGAAGGCTGAGCAGATGAAAATCACCCGCCTTTGCCCGATGGAAACACTCCAACGAGGGCGTGGCAGTACCCAAGATTACAGGGCAATCTGCCAATTCTGATCTCTTTAGGGCAACATCGCGAGCGTGATACCGCGGCGCGGCGTCTGTCTGTTTGTAGGAGGTTTCGTGCTCTTCATCGACAACAATCAGACCGAGATTGGGCATCGGAGCGAAAACTGCCGACCGCGGGCCCACTACAATGTCCGCATCCCCGGCTTTAATCCGCTGCCACTGATCGAATCGTTCTCCGTCTGATAGGTTGCTATGCAGCACCGCTACTCGCTGCCCAAATCGCCCGACAATCCTAGAAACCGTTTGTGGCGTCAAGGCAATTTCTGGCACTAAGACAATCGTACCTTTTCTCCGCTTCAGGGCGACCGCAATCGATCGCATGTAAATTTCTGTCTTACCACTTCCAGTGACACCGTGTAGGAGAAATGCCGTTTTACGATTTTGATTGATTGCCGTCTGGATCTCGCCGAACGCAATGGCTTGATCGGTGTTGAGCGTAATGACTTGCGTCGAGGGCAGCGCCTTTAAGCTGAGCGGATTTCGTACAGCTTTAACTCTTGTAATTCCAATTAGCCCTTTCCGTTCAAGCGCTCGCAAAGTCGGCAGGCTTGTATGAGTAAGTTTGATGAGATCCGTTGCAGTCCAGTTCAAATTCTGCGAGTTGTGCCCTAGGGTAAGTATTAACTCCAATAGTTGAGCTTGTTTTGGCGCACGCTTAATTAATGCTGAAATCTGAGTCTCAATCTCGGCTATCGGCTTGGTTAATGTAATGACGAGTGTCGTCCGCGGTTTAGATTTAGCTTGAAAATCCGATTTGAGTTCAATCAACCCCTTTTCGCGCAACTTGGAAATAACAGGTCTCAATTTTGCATATTCACGTCCAAGTCGGCGAGAGAGTTGGGTTGGAGACATTTCCCCATCCTGCCGTAAAATTGACAGGATTCGGCTTTGCAGCGGCATCCGCTTCTTCATCACGTCAATTTGTTCGTCAGTCGCTTGCAGATGAATGACGCGGCGTTGCTGTGTCCGTACTGCCGCCGGAATTGCAATCTTCAATGCCTCTCCCCATGACGACATGTAGTAATCGGCTATCCATTTTGTCAACGACAACAGTTCTTGCGAAAACGTCGGTGAGTCATCAAGGCAGTCAAGAAGGGGCTTGATTGCAATGGATGGATCGGGGAGAGCCGGTTGGTCAATCAACTCGATAACGACGCCTTCGCGAACGCTGCGGCCTAACGCAGCAAGCACACGAGTTCCAGGCTGCACGACTCGAGTGAGGTGATTTGGGATAGCGTAGGAAAACCAGAGATCTTCTGGCAGCGGGAAAGCCACTTTAGCATATTTCATAATGGTGGAATGTGGATTTTACGGCTAAACGCGTAGGGAGTTGAACTTTGGTAATTGCTTCCACACGCCATGTACGATCATAGGGTAGCATGGTCAGCAATTCGCCCTGAAACGCAAAGAATATGGGGCTTTCGTGTAAAATGTTTTCGTCCTGCCGTTCCGCTATTACACATGCACTCTACCATACTTCGAGGTGGAGAGCAACCTCAAATTAAACGAACTATGCCTGAGCGACGGTATCATTTTGCGTGCTAAGTCTGCTATATGAAGCACTGCCACCGGTTACATCCTTCCCAACTGACAATCAATTGACGGTCAAGACAGATCATGGTAAAATACGCCGAAATTGTTTGAAATAGAACCGATCAGCATTGGAAAAATCCAGACGGCTAACCGGAATCAATTTTCCTCGTAATTGCATCAACTACATTAGATGCGCCGCCCCGCTCTTACCACAGTCATTCCATACTCATTAGGCATCCTTGCCGGCGAAATTCTGCCAATCCCAAGATTTTGGACTTGGCTGATAGTCCTGACATTTCTCATCGCTAGTTTCATCCTACATCAGCGGCTCAAGAATGCCTTTCGTATTGAAAGTTTAGATAGCACACGCCTTCAGCAAACCCTTCTTCTGTTCGCAATATTTGCCTGCGGCATACTTCGTGTGGGGATTGCTCTAACCTCTCCCTGTCCTTCGGAACTATACGATAAACCGGTGCGGTTTTCTGGACACCTGTCATATCAGCCTTACCGCGGTGACTTGTGGGACGCTGGCTATGCAATCGGAACTATCCAATCTCTGTCCGATGCGGATTTAATGGCTAAGATGAAAATTTTAGTTCGATTTCATGAACCGGTAGCGTTGTGGTACGGCGATCACGTTGAAGTTGAAGGCGTGTTGCGCCAACCAAAAGGAAGGCGAAATCCGGGCGGATTCGATTATCGGGCCTATCTCGCGCGTCGGCAAGTCTTTGGGATTTTTTTTCCAAATCGCGGTCAAGAAATTTTGCCGACCCACCAAACCGGATTTCCTCCGCTGCGTTGGGCAGAACGCTTGCGTCGACATGTGGAAATTACGATCAATCGGTTATATCGCGAGCAACCCGATCATATTCACATTCTCAAGGGAATGCTTTTGGGGAAGCGAGGCGAACTTCCCGCCTCTACATATGATGTTTTTCGTAACAGTGGTAGCCTACATATTCTTGCTGTGTCGGGGTTGCACGTTGGGTTGATAACCGCTCTCTGTTTTTTAGGTTTTTCTCTCTTCCAATTTCCCCGTAAAACAGTCTGCATTCTCACCATTGTCTCTATCATAATTTACGCCTGCTTGGTAGGATTTCGCCCGTCAGTGTTGCGAGCGTCATTTATGGCGATTCTATTCCTCATCGCGCAGATTGTTGATCGAGATGCCGATCTCGCCAATTTGCTCGCGTTTGCCGCATTATTTCTGTTAATCATTAACCCTGCCCAATTGTGGAATATCGGTTTCCAACTTTCATTCGCTGCCGTGGCATGCATCATTTATCTCTTGCCCAAGTGGACCGCCTTTATTGCCCGTCATTTTACTGATGGAAATAACCATGTTGAGCCTTCCATCTCAAAACTTGAAATAGCTTGGGGAAGCGGTTGGAAGCGAGCCGTTAAATGGTTGGTACTTGCGTTTGGTGTAACTCTGTCAGCCCAATTAGGTACATTTCTAATCATTGCACGGAGTTTTTGCCGTGCATATCCGCATGGATTGATTGCAGGGCCTTTCGTGGTTGGGCTTACCGCACCAATCGTTACCATAACCGCAATTTCAATTATTCTCGGAATGCTGTGGCTTCCGCTTGCAACACCGTTCGTTTATGCCAACCACCTCATCCTCTTTATCTTCCTTAATATTGTCGAAATCTTCGGCCAACCTTGGGCGGGCGTTAAGATATCACCGCCCGGTTTGGGCTGGATTAGTGTCTACATTGTAGGATGCCTCGCAATAATACACTGGCGCAGCGTGCGAGAGCATTCAGAAAAAGCGCTGATAATTGGCGCTTCCGTGCTAGCTATCTGGATTTGGGATGCCGCGTTGAAAGAAGACGGAAACCTTTTAGAAATTACGTTTCTGGACGTCGGTCAGGGCGACGCCGCATTAATTCGATTCCCTGACGGCAAAACTATGCTAATTGATGGTGGCGCCAATCGGCGCGGTTTTGACAATGGTGAACGCGTCCTCGATCCGTTTTTGTGCCGCGAAGGTGCCTTCAGCCTGGATCTGCTCGTGTTGAGCCATCCGGATAACGATCACGGCGGCGGACTAGTTCACATCCTGCGAAATTTCGATGTTAAACGTGTACTGGGTGTGCCGCATCGAGTGCTGCCGCCGCTGACTCACCGGTATCTGCATCAAATTGTCGATCAAAAAGGCATCCCGCATGATTTCGGTAATGCAGGGAAAATTCAACTGACATCGACCGGGCAGGTTGAGATATTGCATCCACGGGATGAAGCGTCAGTAAATCTCACGGATTCGGAAATCAACAACGATTCGCTCGTGCTTAAGATTACCTATGGGAATGTACGGACGCTTTTTACAGGCGACATAAAACAGGAAATTGAATTCGATTTAATCTCGGATGGTTACGATTTACGTGCGGATTTTTTCAAGGCGCCTCACCACGGCAGCGCATCGTCCAGCAGTTCCGAATTCCTCGCAGCCGCACGCCCACGGGCAGCCATTTTTTCGGTCGGCACCCGAAATCGATACGGATTTCCATCTGAAAAAGTTGTCAAGCGCTATCAAGAATTGGGCTGCCGCATATTGCGCACAGATCAGCTCGGTGCAATCAACTTAAGAACCGATTGACGTCGGTGCTGGATTAGGCATTACGCAGAATGATAGCCGATTTCAGGTAAATGGTTTAGCCTAGATTGCTCAATCATCCGATGGGATTCAACCGCCTTCTGTCTGATGGAAATGTGCAAGATTGGTACTTCACTTTTTCCTTTTGACATAAAAACCCAGCAGTGATACACTCTATCTTGAGAATAGCTGAGAGAAAAAGCGTAGATTCCACTGATTGTTCACCAAACCCGATGACAATCTCTGGATAACGCTCTATACTACAACGGCCGTGGTTGACGATATCGGTTGAGAGTGAACATGAAAGTCGTTACCGCAAACGAGATGCGTCAGATTGACGAACAGACGATTCACGGTATCGGGATTCCCGGTATTGTGCTCATGGAAAATGCCGGCGGAGCGGTCGTCGCCGCAATTCAAAAGCACTTCTCAGAATGTCGGCGTGTCGCCGTTGTGGTAGGAAAGGGAAATAATGGCGGAGATGGGTTGGTTGTTGCCAGAAAACTTGCGCTTACGGGTCTGTCCGTTCAGGTTATTCTCGTTTCTCCATCCAATGAATTCACGGGCGATGCCTTAATCAATTTACAAATTGCCCAGAATCTCAATCTCCCCATTTCGCAAGTGCTTTCTCAACCTGAACTCGATCTATTGCAACCCCAGATATCGGAGTACGATTTAATAGTCGATGCAATTCTTGGTACGGGACTGCGGGGCGCGGTTCGTGGATTTGTTGCTAGCGTCATTACGTGTATTAACGAAAGCGGTGCTCCGATTGTCGCCATCGATCTCCCCTCTGGTCTACAAGCGGATACAGGTGCAATAGAGGGCGCGTGTATCGAAGCTTCCTATACCGTCACAATTGGACTGCCCAAGCGTGGCTTGCTGATTCATCCGGGCGCGGACACGACCGGAAAACTGGAAATCGCCGATATAGGGTTCCCACGAAACGTTGTCGAATCGTTAAAGGTTCGGGTGAATTTTACTCAGTCGGACGATGCCTCTAAATTAATTCCGCCTCGCTACTGCCATTCACACAAAGGCACGTATGGGCGTGTTTTTGTGGCGGCAGGATCTGCCGGCATGACCGGTGCCGCAACTTTAACCAGCCAAGCTGCATACCGTGTTGGTGCTGGCTTGGTAACTGTCGGCATCCCCAAAAGCCTCAACCCGATTTTAGAAGCTAAACTGACCGAGGTGATGACGCTGCCGTTGTGCGAGGCGGATGCGCAAACCTTGGCGCTAGATGCAGGTTCGAAAATTCTCGAATTTGTCGAAAGGACGGAATCTATTCTAGCGATTGGTCCTGGACTCTCACAACATCCAGAAACAGTTGCCCTCGTTCACAACCTAATCCGCGAATGCGAACGTCCAATCGTCATTGACGCCGACGCGTTGAATGCACTCGCAAAATCGACGAAGCTACTCTCATATTTACCGCCCCAAACCGTGCTGACCCCGCATCCCGGTGAAATGGCACGGCTCATTGGCGGGACAGTCTTCGAAGTTGAAGGAGATCGAATCGGCATTGCACAGCGGTTTGCGCGGGAACATGATGTCACACTTGTTCTTAAAGGAGCTCCCACGGTCGTTGCAAGCGGCAACGGCCGTGTGTGGATTAACTCAACGGGCAATTCTGGTATGGCGACTGGGGGTATGGGTGACGTACTGACGGGAGTAATTGCTGGATTCATGGCTCAGAAATCATCAAGTCTTGATGCTGCAATACTAGGTGTATACCTCCACGGACTAGCAGCGGACATCACCGCGGAAACAATTGGAGTGCATGGATTGATGGCGGGAGATGTGTTGGACGCACTTCCTAATGCAATTCATTCGTGCGGTGGTAGTAGATTGGGCATGCCGTGAAGACACTCATTCAACCTGCCAGCATTTCAATTACATCAGCTAATCCATGGATAAATTGAAACTCAAACACTCAATTTGACGTGCTGTTTATTAAAGTGTTGGGTTTCACTGGCATTACGAAATTTCCAAGTAGAAATAAACCTTGAGTTTCCGTTGTAATGCTGAGCGTCTTTGATTTGTTATGTCAACTCCGCCTATTGAACTTTTTGAACAAGATATTAGGAGAATCAGATGCATCTCAAGTTAACCGGAAAAGTTGCTGTCATCACGGGTGGCAGTGAAGGTACAGGATACGCCATTGCGATGCGGCTTTCTGAGTGCGGCGCAAAAGTTGCAATCTGTGCACGGCGCGAAGCTGTCCTGAAGCAGGCAGCACAGGACATTCAAGCTAAGACTGGGAACGATGTGCTCGCCATTTCCGCCGATGTGACAATACCGGAAGCGCTGGAGGGATTTGTTCAAGGCATCGTTGACAACTTCGGGCGAATCGATATTCTAATCAACAACGCCGGACGGGCGACGGGAGCACCCTTTGAAAAGGTTACAGATGAGGATTGGTACGAAGATTTAAATCTTAAGCTGATGGCGGCTGTGCGTTGCTCTCGGCTGGTTATCCCTCATTTGAGAGCCGCTGGCGGCGGTCGCATAATTAACATTACACACCCCGGCGGAAAACAGCCCGGCGCTGGCACCTGTCCGACCTCGGTCAGCCGTGCAGCGGGAATCGCTTTGACTAAAGCCCTCTCTAAGGATTTACTGCGTGACAAAATTCTGGTCAATACGGTCTGTTTGACCTCCATTAAGACAGCGCAAGGTGTTCGCGGCTGGCGAGCGCAAGGATCGCCGGGCACCCTTGAGGAATACTGGAGTCAGCAGGGAAAGAATCATCCGCTTGGGCGTCTCGGAGAAGCCGCTGAGGTTGCGGATTTGGTCGCCTTCCTCGTTTCGGATAGCGCGGAATTCATTACCGGAACGGCAATCAACATTGATGGCGGCCTATCGGCGGTAGTCTGATAGCGGTTTGACCAAAACTGTGCTGTTAAAATTATCACAATACTCTCATTTTTGTTGAATGGAATAATGCCAATACCGATGATCCGGCAATCCGAGTCAGGTCATCGTTGCTCTGCAAACATGACCTTCAATCATTCGTTGAAGATTCCTAAAACGCGCGGACGTGAATAGTCCCAAATCTAAACCTGGCTTTAGAAGGGGGTGAGTAAATGACTTTAGGGGAGGTTTTTGATTTATCTCAGGATATTGAATTGAGGCACGCGAAATTATATGCGTCGCTCTCTCTTATGCTGGGCGATGTCGATGAGCGTGTCGCACGATTTTGGCAAAATATGAGCGCGGAGGAGTGGCAACACTATATTCTCATTGATTTCGGGCGATCATTGTGTGCCCGCGCGTTTGGACTAGATGCGCCGGCGACAGGATTGCCTGAGACCTCTATCCAAAAAATCGTTCAGGCGTTAGATGAGCACGAGCGTCGAGTGAACGAAAAGCCCATTACCCTCAATGAAGCGTTTGAAATTGCCATCGCAATTGAAGGAAGTGAAGCGGACACAATTTATATGGATCTGCTGGATACGATAAAAAGAGCAATCTATAAGGGAAATCAAACCTACCTTCTAAGCCGAGTCACACAAATTGAAAAAGATGTGCTGGCTCACGTCGATCGTCTGATTGATGCAACCAAAAGTTTCGCGAAAGATCCTGATCTCGTTCGGAAAGCACACATCCTGAAAGATCGCCATCATTGATGCGTAGGAACGACGCGGTGTCGACTTAGTAACGCTGATACGGTTATTTTGAGTGCAATGACTTGATCACACCCGACATTTATACCACGATAACGAGTGACTCGGTCGAACAATTGGCGCTTATACTTGCTAGCCGCGAGTTTACCGCAATCGAGCGGTTGGAACCTATCGCCGATTTTGAAGAAATAATTTCATTCACAACGGAAAATCCGACGCCAGTTGGACACTCTAATCGAAATCCGGTCTGGCGTCTAGAATCTGTTGCAGCAAGAATTATTGAGGCGGTTGCGGTTTCAGTGCATGAACCGGTGATACGGGATGCCGGCTGGAGAGTTCTTGCGCAGATTATCCTTGAGCACACAGAGTATCTCTACACCTACCACCATTCCCACAACCCACGCGAACGACTCCAAGCGGGTGCAGCGCTGGCGCTTGTCAGCAGTCTTTGCCCGATGCTTTCGCAGAGCACCGCTTGGCGGCTCGCCGGGTTTGCGCGGATTGCGGAATCAATTCCCAAAATTGACGATGTCCCATCTTACGTGATTGAACACATAGATGCGGCGTTTGAGTTGGCGCGTGACCTTGATCTCCCTATATTAGGCGAGGCGATTGATCGCTACGGCACAACCATGAATCGAGATTTTTCTTGGGATAAGCGATTGCACTTTGAGCTCAGTGATGCCGAATTGTTCACTCATCTGAATCTGTGTCATCCCGGTTTTGAGGAGGTTAAATCCGAATGGGAAAACGGGAATCTTCAAGAGGCAAAACTGGCTCATACGTCAGTGAAACAATCATTCCTCAATTGCAAAAACTGGGCTGACCTTTGGACATTGCCATATAGCCGCAGGGTTGCAGATTTACTGGAACTTGGGTCTGACGAGTTTCCCGATTCCGACGTTTTTCACCAAGAACGGCCGGCGGAGATGCGTCGTCGGTTTGTGAATGAATGCTCAAAGTTTTTTTCCGGCGGGCAGACCTACGCTGAAAGTCCCGCCGCCATGTCCTTCGATATGGCAAAATCCTACCTTGAGCTCGCCCGATACTTTTCAGCCTATCAAGGACTTGACAATACAGATTTCCATTTGGAAACGAGCGCGATTGGAATTGCCGCGCTAATCTTCCCGGAATGGAGAGACCAAGAACAGTTTCTCAAACTCGCACTGCGGCGTTATAAATGGTTTCACGACGAGTGCGTCCTCCCGGACGGTCTCCAATGTGGCAGTATGAACACCGCCCACCATTTCGCAATTATTTGCCTTCTCAATTTTAATCAACTTGCACGCCGCTGCGGCATTCCTCTGCCTAAACAATTCAACCGGCGTTGTGAAATGATGATCGAGGCACTCATGTATCTCAGCCTACCGGATGCGAGTCGCCGTCCTTTAATTCAATCCGGCTCAGTGGATATGAATGTGAGCAAACTCTGTGATGTCGCCCACGCAGTCTTCCATCGAGAAGATTTTTTGTACATAGGGTCCGGCGGAGCGGCGGGACAGGCGCCTCACGAGACGTCCCATGCCTTTCCTTACACAGGCTATTATGTCATGCGAGACTATTGGAAGGCAGACGGTCAGTACCTAGTCTTTAATAGCGGCGATCCAACCTCTAAATGTCAACGCGGGGATAAACTCAACTTCTTTCTTTACGCTTACGGGCGGTCGCTGATTGTCGATTCAGGAGGCCTGCTTGTGGAGGATTGTCATTCAATCCGTAAGCACAACACCGTGACTATTGACGGTAAACGACAATGTCGTCCTTGGTTAAATAGTGCAGCACGGGTTCCAAACCCTGATAACAAGTGGCTATCGACACCATTATTCGATTTTGTCGAGGGTTGGCACAAAGACGGTTATGTACCTGGAGACGCGATCAACCGCAATCCACTTCTCCATCACAAACGATCGATATTTTACGTTAAAGAAAAGGCACAATCTCGGTGCACAGTTCCAGCGGGGGGCGGATATTTTATCCTTCACGATTTAATCCTCGGCGATGGTGAGCATAATCTAGAACAGATTTTTCACCTCGCGTCCGTGAGTTGCAATCACATAAAGATGTATGACAACAACACCGTGCGCACAGTCGAATCAAATGTAAGCAACTTGGTGGTCGCACCGGTTAGCGGCGGGCAACATCTGGATGTTCGATTGCACTGCAGACAAACTGAAACCGCCGGTTGCCCAACAGTAACTGAATTACCGCCTAGTGAGTTGACTTACATCGCAAAACGGTCCCTCCCGACAGTCATGAACACCGTTTTGTTGCCGCTTCGTCCGGGCGTGGAGACGGTTCCAGAGCTCCATAAGAATGAAGTGTCAACCGATCCGGATGTGCTTGCAACAGGATTCACGGTAGAACACGGCAGAACTACCGATTTCGTCCTCATTTCAGACGACGGGTATACTGTCATGTCGACTGAGGATGTGGAGTTTGTTGGCGAATATCTATTCCTACGGCTTTGTGATAACGGGAAACTTCAGCGGGTAATGATTATCAACGGACAGTTTCTGAAGTGGAGAGGGGATGTGGTGGTAGACCTTGCGGCACCGCGAACACATTATGAATCGAGTGCCTACGGAGAATAACATGGAACGATTATCAACTCAACACGGGGTGCCAGCCCATGTTGTACACCGTTATTTTGAACACCGCGTTAATTATACTCCAGATGCAGCCAAGTGAATAATCCCCTAACATCAAGCCTGCGAAGAACGGTAGCGCACGACGATACGCCCGCAGTCCGCCATACCTGAGAATAGCGAATTTCAGACACCAGCTTATCAACACGGGCACCCAAATATAAACCATTTCTGCCGGACTAACTCCCAACACGTATCCGACCGGATGGAATGGCCACCAGAGAAACCGCATTTTCATCGCCAACAAAAATCCCGTGATTGCAACCCCTGCACCCATGAAGCCCGTGGTCACATAATCGGGTCCTGTTGGGAAAGTCAACCACTGTTGCAGACGCCTGGAAAAACTTTCGCTCCCGATGTAAACGAGCCATGGTGCCATGTTATCCGCGCCATGCTTGTACAAGATAGTAAGAAATATCAAAAACGTCACCGGTATGGCGAGAATCAGCGTGATTAACATTGCCCACACGAGTTTTCTTGTATTAATGTTGGATTGCTCACCGATTCGAAAGACTTCAAATTGATTCGGCATTGGATGGGCGGCTTGGTCTCGATTCAAGAAATAAAGGAAACTGAGAATCGTCAGGTTACGTGGACCGTAGGCACGTGATCCCACCGATGTTACCATCGTCCGTGCTGGGTCTACCCACAACAGTTCGTGCACAGGCAATCCAAGCCCGCTCCGCATCTTGGTCACGCCAATGGCGCTGCAACAGAACAAACCCAAAAAGAGTAGAAGTACCCAGGCAGAGAATCCGGCTTTGTAAGCGAACCACAGAAGGAAAAGTACGCCCGCGGCGATGCCCAAAATCGCTGTGCGGTACGACATCGGTTCCTTCGACTCATCAATGCTGCCCTTTCCCTTGAACGCCTGCACAAATACGCGCTTGAAATGTCTGCGTCCAACCCATAGCGCCAAGGCGCCCAAAGCAATCCACGCCCCTTGCGCCTGCTCGTCAAAATAGAGGTTTCGCCAACCCATGGTGACTCCCAATGACAGTTGCGTCAACTTCTTCAGAAAGTAGAAGAACCACGCGGAAAAGGCGAGGTCTAGCGGCATGAAATAGGCGAGCCCAATGACGAACGGTTGAAACGAGACACGTGTGTAGACCATGTAACTCCACGGCTTCTCGTCGAAGGTGAACCGTGTCCAGCCGACGGGAATGTTTGGAAAGAATGGGAATTGAAAACTCAAGCCGTTCAGCAAATTAATTGCCGCAGCAATGCCGAATCCTATCCACATCAATCGATTTCGCAAAAAACCGACTGGGTCACGGCCCAATTCAAGCGGCATCCAAGTAATTGGATAAGTGAGACGTTCGTGCTCCGTTAACTGCTTGCGAATGATTGCATTGATGCAGATAAGCACAAAAAAAAGTACGATAAGGAAGGCGGACCAATAGAGCACAGGGCCCAGCCAAGCCATGAGATTGACACGCGTGAAGAAGGATGTTTCTCCGAGGAAAAATCCGCTCAAGGCAGTTTCGTCCCTGACAGTGAACCATTCCGGGATATATCGCCAAAACAGATTGCGCCAATCGTTCTCCGGTGTCGCGAACCAAAACGGCTGCACTAGCATAGAAAGTACACGGTTCATCCGGTGCCCCGCAACCGTAGATGCCGTGACGATCATAATATAGATGACCAGAATATCAGGGTTCCTCAATGTGAATCTTGGGACATACCGTTTAAAAAGCAGATTCAGCAAAATCAGCACGAAGAGCGTAAATACGGCATTGCTGAACAATGACATATAGGTGTGCGTCACTGCTTTCTGGAGGTCATTGACGGATATCCAGTAAGCGTTAGCAAGCGCCAAGATGAGCCCGATGCCGAACACTCTCAAACGGATCCCATCGGGCTGGTTGCCTTTTAGTGTAGAAATTTTTTCCACTCTTTACCTCATCTTGCGGGAAAATGATACTTAACGGGGCGTGCACTGCAATAATTTAATGGGCGGGACGTTTTCAGAATTGCCTAGCGATTTAATCGCGCAAGTGTAGCAGTATTTCCAACCTACGTCAACCGTAAAGTCCGCTGTTACCCAATGCGTAACTTCATTCACCTTGTTGAAACTATCCGATCTAAACGTTGTATGTGGTAATTATTTCCTTGGCTTTGCTAACCGGCGCGTTGTGGTATAATTGACAAGCGCACGCTGCGCGATTTTCGCTGAAAGGTTGCAATTGTCGGAGGTACAACGTGAAGATTATCCTGAGCCGAAAAGGGTTTGACAGTAGAAATGGAGGGTATCCGAGTCCAGTTTTACCAGACGGGAAAATGCTAAGTCTCCCAATCCCGATTGAAGGAGAAAGTTTGTCATATGACGCAATAAGCGCTCCCGAGGAGAAATCCTATGCCAAAATTATTGAGGAATTAGGAGCGGGCGTCAACGTCGGAAATAGAGGAGCGCACCTAGATCCAGATTTAATGGCGAATGTGCGAGGACGGATGGCGGGCTGGCGTCCGGCGTTCGGACAGTGTGGAGCTGCCGGAAGCCATCTTGATAATTGCGGCGTTTCTGAAGGTGATGTGTTTCTTTTTTTCGGTTGGTTTCAACATACCGAAACCGTTGCCGGGCGCTTGTCGTATTGCAGTGGCATAAACGGTTTCCATGTTATATTCGGCTATATGGAGATAGGCGCAATCGTTCGTTCAAATGCGGAAGGCAAGGAAAAAGTGTGGTTACTCAATCATCCTCATGCCAAACTGGAATGAGCAAACGATAGGATTTATGTTGCGGCGCCGAACCTAAGTTTTCACCCAGCATTACCCGGCGGCGGTGTCTTTGAATTTGACGAGCGGCTCCGCTTAACAAAGAAAGAGGAGTCCAGGCGAAGTCGCTGGAATCTCGATCCAAGAGTATTCCGCAACGTAGAAATATCATACCATTCTCAGGCATCATGGAAGGATGGACATTTTCAGTCTGCGGGTCGGGGACAAGAATTTGTCATCAATGCTAATGAGGGCGTTATTCAGTGGGCATCTGATCTCATCAAAAACTCTTGCCTTTGGTCAAATTGATTAATCAGGTCCTCTCGGTTATCAAGGTGAGAGGGCGTTGAGCCATCAGGGCAACGGCGAGGGTTGTGCCTACAGGAATTGGCTTTGCGTAGAGGCAGGTGTCCAATGCCTGCCCACAACATTTTGTCAACCGAAGCAAACTGTGTTATAATTTGTGTACTTGATGGTGTCGACCGGGTATGTCCTCCTTTGCAGTTACTGATTCCCACCGCGGCGTTGCGCTGAAGGCGTTCATCACTTATATCTTAGGAAAACCGGCAGTCATTAAGCGCGCAGAAACCGTAATGACACAATCCGATTTCAAGTTTCTCGGCTTTCACCACATCATAGTTTTAATGTTAACGGTTGTAATTCCCCTTGCGCTTTCCGCGTTGGTCCGGCGGGTAAATTCGCACAATCTCACGCGAACTGTCCGCTATACACTGGGGGTTATTTTACTCGGAAATGACATCGTGCATTTGGGTTATCGATTCATCAGGGGTGAGTTTAACCTGTTTCTGCGATACTTCCTCCCGCTCCACGTCTGTGGGCTTGCAACATTCGCAACCGCCGCTACGCTCGTTTTTCAAATTCAGACGCTCTACGAGTTCGCCTATTTTTGGGGTCTGGTGGGCACATTCAACGCTGTACTCACGCCCCAACTTGAAGTCGGTTTCCCAAAATATCGGGCATTTCAGTATTTTATAGCGCACAGCGGCATCGTTATCGGCGTTCTGTTTTCAACGCTGGGGCTTCAAATGCGGCCAACGCTCAGGTCCTTATTCCGTTCATTTGCAGTCATAAACCTTCTTGCACTCGTTATCGGCGGCTTTAATTATTTGGCGTCAGCTAACTACATGTTCCTTTGCGAACCGCCAAAGACGAAATTTCCGGTGTTTAATCCGGAATCTCCGCTCTTTATACCTTGGCCGTTGTACATTCCGATATTGGATGGTCTCGCCCTGATACTATTCTTCGTAGTGTACTCGCCCTTCCTGATCAGAGATTGGCGGAGGCGTACCGCGGGAAACGCAGGTTTCGGCGATAGCACCAGGAATTGCAGCAATCACTAGAGCGAATTGCGAAGGTACAAGGCAACAAACATTGAGTACGGTAGTCTTCAATAGTTTTGTAGGTCGAGGACGATTTTCTGGCGCATATTTGCGTAAATTTAGCTGTTATTGACTACTGAACAACGCTATGGTTAAGAACGACAAAAAGACTATATTCGGCTGGTGCATGTACGACTGGGCGAATTCCGCCTATGTTACCACAGTAGTCGCGGCGCTTTTACCAAATTACTTCGCGCGCGTTATCGTCGGCGAAAAGGGCGTCCAAATCGGAAACACAACGGTCAGCGCCACTGCTTTGTGGGGCGCGATGGCAAGCGTCGCCGCGTTCTTTGTATTTCTGTGCGCCCCCGTATTAGGCGCGATATCGGACTTTTCTTCCGCGAAGAAAAAGTTCCTGATATCCTTCGCATACACAGGTAGCGTCGCCGCGATTTTTCTTTATTTCTGTGGGTCCGGAGATGTCTGGATGACCGTGCTTTTCTTTCTAATCTCGCGCATTGGGTTTGTGGGGGCTAACGTGTTCTATGATGGATTCTTGCCCCAAATTGCTTCTGAAGATAAGATGGATTGGGTATCGGGCAAAGGGTTTTCTTACGGGTACGTCGGCGGAGGACTCCAATTCGCAATGGCGCTGGGGCTAGTCGCTGGCCATGGCGCGATCGGCATCAGTACATCTCTTGCTGCCCGTATCGGAATCGCTATGGCAGGGGTTTGGTGGGCGGGTTTCACTCTGCTAACGTTGAAGCATTTGAATGAGAGCGGCGCCTCAGAGGAGATTCCGAAACAGTATCAATCCACGTCTAAGTTTTTTGCCTATGCCTGTATCGGCGTCACCAGAATCCAGAGGACGTTGAGAAAAGTTCGGCGGTTCAAGCATCTGTTGCTATTCTTGATAGCCTTCATGATTTATAACGACGGCATCCAGACGGTCATTAGCATGGCGACGATTTACGGAACCGAGGAGTTGGGCTTGTCAGCGACCGTTTTGATGTTGACCCTGTTGGTAACCCAAATTATCGCCGCAGGAGGCGCATTGTTATTTGGCAGATTGGCTGATAAAATTGGGACAAAGAACGCCGTAATGCTGTCCCTAGTTTTCTGGAGTTGTGCGGTAACTTACGGTTACTTTTTACGCACAGCATCAGAATATTTTATCCTCGGCGCATCGGCAGGAATCTTTATGGGTGGTTCCCAAGCACTCAGCCGTTCGCTTTACGGTTCAATGATTCCAGAGCATTCTAGCGCCGAGTTTTATGGCTTCTACTCCGTGTTTAGTAAATTCTCCGCAATTTGGGGACCTTTGGCATTTAGCGCCATTCGGCAATTTACCGGAACAGCGAGATTATCTATCCTTTCATTGATGGTTTTCTTTATTGTCGGTCTGATTCTGCTCTGGTTCGTCGATGTGGAAAAAGCCCAAGCAGCGCGACGTACAAAAGAACTTAGCGGCGCAATCAATTTGGTGAAATCGCCGTTAGTTAAGAAAGCTGGAAATTAACACAGTGCAAACCGACTCACAAATTCGAACGCGTTCCAGGATTCGGCTAAACTTAGGACAATGAGACACCGCTGTGAGCAAGGTAAGATTAAACGGTCAAATAAACAGTTTTGCACGTTAATCTAATTAAAATTTACTGTAAAATATGTTAAATTTTGTAAACTTTTGTAAACTTCAGAATAATTTTGTCGACCTGAACAATAGGGAGCGTACTGATCCAAGAGTTCAAATCTGCGGCGTGAAATCTCGTTTCAATACTTCTAGTAGTTGCTAGAATTGGACAAATAGCTAGGAATATGAGTTCAAAGCAACAATCTCATCTAAAATTAAGTGCGGCAACTGAGTTCGTAAGGGGAATTATGAAATATTCTAATGGAAAATTATTGGCGGTTGGGACAATGTGTCTTGCATGGTTATGGATGGGCTGTCAGGGAGCAACGCTTAATATTCCAGATGTTGGCACTAGTGAAAATCCGCTAAAAAAATCAGGGCAGTTGTCCAAGAGCGAAGTCTGGGCGGGCAAAATCTTGATTACTGGTGATGTTGTCGTTCCTGAAGGAACGACGTTAACGATTCAACCCAATTCGATCGTCGGTTTCGACCCCGCTAACGGCGTCCACCAATTGATTGTGTACGGTACGCTGTTTGCTGAGGGTGAGCCGGAGCGTTTCATTACCTTTGGTTCACTTGGCACGGCTGAAAATCCCCCAACTGCGGGGGACTGGTTTGGCATCTTTCTGGGAGAAACGAGCGTTAATTCACGTTTGGTGAACTGCCGAATTCGACACGCGGATACCGGCGTTGCCTGCCGATCCGATTCATCGCAGGTCGAAAATTGTCTGATGACCGATAACGAAGTGGCAATTCTTTGCGACGATACAATGCCATTGATTTCCCATAACGAGATTAACAAAAACGGTACCGCCATAAAGTGTGTTAACGATGCGGCCCCGGAAATCAACAGGAACACAATTCAAGCCAATGAGTACGGTATTGTTTGCGATGACGATTCCAGAGCAACCATTAATAACAACGAACTTTCCAGCAACTATCAGCATGCCATCGTCTGTTTCGCGTTGTCCTCGCCCGAAATTGTCTCAAACAATATTTTCCTAAACGGCGGTTGGGCAGTGTACGATGGCGGTCGATTGCGTGACAATTTCATTCGAGGAAATAATGAACGAGGTTCGGACGTCATTGAACACGGCACCGGACGAGACGGCGGACAATTCTACGGCGTGGACGAAGTCTTAGACCCCCGTGTATCGCCCGTTGTTGACGCAGGGGTGCAGCGGGAACGGTTCTAACGGGAATAGGCATGAACAAATGGCGCGGTTAACTTATGCCGGTCTATGTTTAACTAGTTAAAAACGCAAGAACATGAGGGAAAATGAAACCCAGAGTTCTCATTCTTCGCACGGCAGGCACAAACTGCGATTATGAAACAAACTACGCTTTTCAGCTAGCAGGCGCAAAAACAGACTTGATCCACATCGACAAACTTATTGCTGGTCAAACAGAGATTATGAACTACCAAATTTTGGCAATCCCTGGTGGATTTTCTTATGGCGACGACATTGCGGCAGGCATTTTACTCGCAAACCAAATCAAGTACAAACTCGCGGATCAACTAGTAGAATTCGTCGAGTCAGGCAGGTTAATACTCGGCATCTGCAACGGGTTTCAGGTGCTCATAAAAGCCGGATTGTTGCCGCGCCTTGACAGGGGAATCCGGCAACAGGCAACGCTAGCGATGAATGGCTCTGCAAAATTTGAGTGCCGTTGGGTACATCTGCAGGTTCAAAAAAGTCCATGTGTCTTTACGAAAGGCCTAAATCCCCAGATTTATCTTCCAGTAGCTCACGCAGAAGGTCGTTTCACCGCACCCAACGCTATACTCAATCAGATTGAATCAAATCAGCAGATAGTCTTTCTTTACATGTCACCCTACGGAAGTGCGCCGGAATATCCCGCTAATCCAAATGGTGCCGACCGTCATATCGCTGGGATTTGCGACTCAACGGGCAGAATCTTAGGTATGATGCCTCATCCCGAACGCTTCCTCACCCGGTTCAATCATCCGCGATGGACACGAGAGAGATTACCTAAAGACGGAGACGGACTGGCAGTCTTTCGGAACGCAGTGGATTATGCGAAGGCGAACTTGTGAATACAGGTATTGCGGATGACCTTCTTTTTTCCCATCGAGTTTTCTCTTGGATTTACAATGAATCAATCGCAAATTTTAATTAGAAAAATAAAGCGAGTACAATGAATGAATATTCGTCAATTCCTAAGGCCGGATCTCTCTAATCTAAATCCCTATCACGTCGAACAGCCGCCCCACCGAATCAAGCTCGATGCAAATGAGTCCCCCTTTGACCTACCACCAGAACTTCGAGCAGCTATTGCAAACGAGATGAAAAATCTCCAATTTCAACGCTACCCGGATCCGAATTCAGATGAATTGAGAACAAAACTTTCTGAATTTTTGGGTGTTGATAAAGGGCACATTGTTGTAGGCAATGGATCCGACGAACTAATCGGTTATTTCGTACTTGCCTTTGGGCGGACAGATGCTTGTGTCTCCTTCCCAACCCCGACGTTCGCAATGTATCACATCTTAGCTCGAATTGCAGGGTTAAAGGCGGTTGGATTGCCGCTGGACGAACACTTTACTCTAAATGATGACGCGTGGCAAGCACATTTGGATGCCAACAGACTGAATTTAGCATTTATCTCATACCCGAACAACCCTACGAGCAACACTTTTTCCGCTGAAGTTATCCGCAAGACGCTCGCCCGGTCCGATGCACTTGTTGTTCTCGATGAGGCGTACTATGAGTTTTCCGGGAAGACATTTTTCGGCGTATTAAATCGGCACCCCAATTTGGTTATTGCACGCACTTTTTCAAAGGCCTACGGACTTGCTGGGTTGCGCATCGGTTACTTGATTGCTCACCCGGAGATTATCAATGAAATCAACAAAGTTCGGCTGCCCTACAATCTAAACCGCTTTTCGCAATTGGCTGCGATGCTTTTATTGAAACAACACGTACGGCAGGCGCAGAAATCTCAATTTTCATCACAAATCCAATCGATTATCAAGGAGCGCGATCGCGTTTATGCGGCGTTGCAAGTTTTGGATGGCATTTATCCGTTCCCCACGGATGCTAACTTTATTCTCTTTCGGACGGAATCGGACGCCGATAAATGGTTCCAGCACCTGCTGGATTGCGGAATTCTCGTCCGCAACCTCAGTCGTCCGGGGCCGCTTCAAAACTGTTTACGCGTTACAATCGGCACACCCGCGGCGAACACCCAGTTTCTGGACGCATTGGCTTCCTATTGAAAGGCGGTTTCTCGTGAAAATAAACCTCAGAAATGAGTCGGAACATTCCAATGAAAAGATTCATCGGAGACTGTTGCCCTTCTATATGAGACCAACCGTCTTGGTTGTATTTGTGTTAATTTCCGTGGTTGGACAGGTTCTGTGGATAGCTGGCATCACGATTGTCGGCGAAGTCCATTTGTGGGGGTGCAGTTTCGCGTTCGCATTTGGAATTATCCTCGGCTATATCCACGGGAAATGGATGGCACGGATGTGGGCTCGCGATTATTTGCGTGTGATAAATCGAGAGATTTCGTTTTGGCAGGCGAAAGGCGGAAAGGGAACTTCTATATTTGTGGTGCTTGCGCTAGGCATTCCCATTTTATGTGTGGCATTCACACGGCTGTCGTTCGACGCATTGGCTGCGGTACAATCATACATTTTCGGTTTTATCGGCGGGACGAATTTCGCGGTTTGTTCGTGGGTGCGAACCTTGCCGAAATAGGATTGGTGAATTAAGTGATTTCACGCCGCAATTGTTGTTCGCACTCTGAAAATTGGACTTAAGCAGTTGATGGATTGGGTGTCGAAATTCGAAACTCCGTCACGGATGCGGTGCAAGATAACCCGTCCAAAATGGGCGCAAAGTCTGACAATGCCCTTCGACGAATTATGAATCGGGCAACTTCAATCTAAAGGGCGAAAGACTTGATTATGTTAAGAATCTGACGGTCGGCGGCATTGCCTTTCCGCTATCCATAACGTCACGAATGAGAGAAGCGTCGAGATCAAAACCAAGCGATACGCGCTTGCCTCCCAACCGATTGTAAAATAGTTGAATATCGCCAAGGACAAGGTCTGCGTTTTTCCTGGAATGTTCCCGGCTACCATCATAGTCGCACCGAACTCGCCGAGACTCTTAGAAAAAGCGAGTATTCCGCCACCCACAATACCGCGATAGGACAAAGGTAGAGTCACGGTGAAAAACACTTTCAATGGGTGCGCACCGAGAGTCCGCGCAGCGCTTTCTAACTTCGGACTCACTCCTTCCATAGCCGTCACAGCACTTCGGACAAATAGTGGAAATGAAATCACGGAAATCGCGAGTACAACCGCGGCCCACGAGAAGACAACCTCTTTGCCCAATAGTCGGTATAAAATGCTTCCAACCGGTCCCGCCCTGCTAAATAGCATCAATAGAAAATACCCGCTTACTACCGGCGGCAGTATTAGGGGCAACATCACAATCGTATTGAGGAGCGATTTTCCTCGAAACGAGTTTTTCGCCAAAACCCAACTGACGAAAAGTCCGGGCGGGAGAATGAAAATGAGACTGATAATAGCTACTTTGACCGATAGAATCAAGGCCTCAACTTCAGCTCTTTTAACGGTCAATAGAAGGTCGGAAGTGCTTACCTCTACGCCTTTATGCACACCATTCGGTACACGCTGGACAGATTGCGCGATTGAAAAACCATACCTTTCAAATATTTCAGTGGCTTCTGATGTATTTAAGTATGCTAGGAATACCTGCGCCAGTGCTTTATGGTTGGTAGTTTTCATGATTGCGGCGGGATACACAATTGGACTGTGGCTCGAACTGGGAAATTGATAAATCTCCTTGACCAATTCGCTGATCGCTGCCTCGGTCTTATAGACTATCCCCAAATCTACTTCACCAGATTCTACATACGCCAATGTAGACCGAACATCTGTACCGATAATTAACTTGGTCTGAACAGATTCCCAAATTCCTAAACGCGACAAAGCTTCTCTGCCATATATGCCTGCAGGCACCGAATGCGGTTCGCCTATAGCAATACGTTCAATTGGCGGTGCAGCAAGCATCCGTGCATCGGAGGCGGAAGTCATGCCGTTCAAAGGGGCAATCAATACAAGACTATTGGTCAAGAGATTTCGGCGTGTATCCTCGTGAACGCGCTTTTCTGTTTGAAGGGAATCCATTTGCTTGGGGCTGGCGCAAATAAAAATATCTGTGTATGCGCCTTTTTCAATCTGCTGCTGCAAGGTCGATGAACCCGCGAAACTGCAATATATTCGAATTCCAGTCTCCGATTGAAAGCGCTTACTGATTTCAGATAGCGCATCTGTCAAGCTAATTGCTGCAAATACGACTAACTCTCCTTGCCGGGTTGGCTTTTGTGCCGCCCCACTATCATGTTCGAATTCAAAATGGCTATCGGCTCTGCAACCGGGCGGGAAAAGCCAAAGAAGATTAAGAATTATGAAGACTACAACGAGGCGCGAATTCATAGTGTTTTGTCCGCTTGCAGGATACTAGTAGTAACCACCTAGTTAGCTTTTTATGCCTAAAAACTGGCATGTTTCAGAGCATACAAAAAAAATAGCGCCCTGTCAATTTAGAAAAATTCATGATTGCATGAGTTGCAAGCGTATTACATGATTTTTACATCGCAATTTAAAGTCGGGCAGGGGAGTGCTGATTCTATTTTGCTTGCAACCTACCTCGTGCTCTGCTAAACTTGCTTTATCCGTTGACGAGAGTAACAAGAAGGTGTGCCAATCACCAATTAAATCAGTACTGATATAATGCAGATGCAATGAAACAGATAATCTTATCCACTGCACTTATCCTTGAGTTTATAATTTTTGACGCCTCGTCATTGCGAGCGCAACCTAGGGACACTTCGGCGTGGTGGCTGGTCGTCAGTCCCACTACCGACTATCGTACTCAAAGTTACCTTGATGCACTCGTGGACTTGCTGAAGGAACGGGGTAAAGTGCCGACCGGACAGGTTTCCCGCCTCGAAGGAGAAAAATGTACGCGCGGAGGCGTGCGGACAGCAATTGCAAATATGGCCAGAAAAATGCAAAAAGGAGACCGTCTAATTTTTTTATATCGGGGATTTGTTACAAAACCGCACCGATTAAATGCAATCTACTTTTTGACACATGGAGCGACATCCGATAATTACAAAAGTGGATTTGAAATTCGGCAATTGAATGATTGGATGCACAAATTGACGGACGCCTCAATGTTAGTCATTATTGACGGTTTTACCAACGATCGAAACTTGATGGCGTTTTACGCCAACCGCGAGGCACCTGGAGATGCAGCTTACGTGTCGATTCAGCCGGCAGCGAAAAACGCTGCTCACGAATTTACGAAATATTTGCTGGTATTCCTTCAAAATGACACAGCGGACCTGGATGAGAATCGGCGAATCTCAATTGGAGAACTCCACGAATATATCACAACCCACGCGCCGCCTCAACCAGGAATCCTGGCGCCAACAGGAAACATTGAGGCAACCATCTTGAAATTGAGTCCTATGCTCAGCATCGTTACTATCCCTGACGGCGCGTCAATCCTTCTCAACGGAATACAATCTGGACCAACGCCTTATCACCTTGTTGACAACCTCAAGGGTGGAATCTATGAAGTCGAAGTACGGAAAGCGGGTTATATAATCCCTCCTCCTCAATCTACCGAAGTTAAATTGGTTCAAGGTCAGGCAACTCGTCTGTCGTGGGATTTTGAATCAATCGCAGTTTTTGGCGATGTCAAGGCTTCTGACGGCACTGCCCTTGAGGAAATTAGCGTGTGGATTGACGAGACAGAATACGAGCGAAAGAAGCAAATTATCGGAGAGAATCAACGTTACCGGCTATTTGCAAACGTCACCAATGTGTCTAGTGATAAGCGGGTTGACACGCAAATACTGGAACCGAACCGGACATATTCCTTGCGTGCCGAGAGTGGTAGTTTCTACCACGTAGAAAAGGCCTTCACGCTACCAAGGTATGAATCCACTCGGCAAGATTTAACTCTAGAAAAAATGACTTGGTTTGAGGTTGCCCAGATGCGGTTTAATCGTGAGGAATTTGAGGAGTCCGTCGCTGCGTTTCAAAACGGTGTTGAGGAAACAACTGAATTTCCAGCAATTACCCCGGCGTTCACACAGATGCTTTTTGAATGGTTCTCGTCAGCGGTTGACAGACAAACTGATGAAATTAACGCCGCACACGTACTTGCGGCGGCAAAGTTGGCGGATCGACTTAACCTCCGCGAACATTCCAAGATTTACTGGACGCACGTAAAGTCAATCACCGTGAAAGGAAGCCAGGATTACATTCGTGCAACCGAGCGATTAAGAAATCTGAATATGTCGCGGTATCTGATTAATATTAGCATCATATTTGTGTTGCTCGTTGTTTTGATATCCGGGGTTTTTACGTTTAGTAGGCATCGCCGTAAAGCCCGTAATGGATAATGTTGTTTATGTTCAAATTCTCTTCCTACTCCCTGTTTCCCATGGTCAGGCCATGCCTCTCATTCCTTTACCGGTAGTACGTCGCGGGGGTACCAAATAATGCTTGAAAACAGTATGAGGCAATGATATAATAGCCTCTGTATTAAGACTGCGGGCTCATGTTTGGGGAGCAAAAGAATTGTGTGTTGGTTTAGTAAATTCCTCACGATTGCCTTTATATTCACGTGGATAGTTTTCCCCGCGAACGCCGGAGAACGCGAGGAATATTCTTTCGCTTACAGTTTCTTTGAAAAGCAGGCTTACGGCATTGCAAAAGATCGGTTCAAATCCTTCCTTCGGGAATATCCAAATAGTGAAAACGCCGACCATGCTCGCTTTCTAATGGCTGAATGCGCGCTGCAGCTCAAGGGATATGACGAAGCGATCCAATATTATAAACAGCTTCAAATTGACCATCCGGCTAGTCCACTGCGTATAGATGCAGCGTTTGGCGTAGCGACTGCTTGGTTTCGGCAAGGCAAATTTGAAGAAGCCATTAAAGCCTTCGAAAAAGTTATCGAAGAATCACCTGATGAACAACAGATTTCCCAATGTCTTTATCTCATTGGAGAGGCTTACGATAATTTAGGTCTTTACCAGAAAGCGGGTGAATTTTACAACCGTATCCTTACAAAATTTCCTAAGTCGTCAAAAGTCAAAGATGCACTTTATTCAATGGCCTGGAGTCTTTACCGCCTTAAGAAATATCAAGCCGCCTATGACGTGTTTACACGTTTCATCAACACTTATTCCAATCACTACGCTGTTGTAGAGGCCACCTACCGCGCTGCGGAATCGCTTTTCAATTTGGGAGTTTGGGCAGATGCCCAAACCGCATACCAGGATTTTCTCAACACCTACGGTAAAGATGACCAACACCGGCAATTCACTATAATTGCTAGGTTTAAGTTGGGTGAGTGCTACTTTCAACAACAGTTGATGAACGAAGCCAAGGAGACGTTTCAACTTCTTCTACAGGAGCATGGAACATCGCCCATTGCCGTAGAAGCGCAATACTGGATCGCAGAAATACTGTTGGAGCGGGAAAAGTACGCTGAAGCCATTTATGAATATGGGAAAATTATCAACCTTCATCCTAAGAGCCATGTTGTTGACGACGCCCAGTTTGGGATTGCCATGGCCCATTTTCGCCAAGGGGACTATGTCAAAGCGCGGACGCAGTTTAAGGTTGTCGCAGATAATCTACGATCCGATCTCGCGGATGCCGCGCGGTTTCGAATCGGGGAGTGCTTCCGGTTACAGCGTGAATTTAATTCTGCAATCCTCAACTATAAGAAAGTGCGCCCCGGATCGTCATATACGCCGGATGCACTTTACGCATTAGGCACAAGCGCGTTTGAACTGCGGGATTATTCACAAGCCGCCCTTACTTTCGATGAACTGCTTCAATCTTATGATGCTAACCCGCTTAAACCGTACGCGCTTTACCACTTGGGTTTTACCTATTTTTATCAGGAGGAATACCAGCAAAGTGTAGTAGCTTTCGATCGTTTTTTCGGGGAGGCAGGCAGCGTTGAGTTCGAAACTGCCCCACATGATGAAGCGCTATTCTGGAAAGCCCGAGCACAATATGAACTTGGGAACTATTCGGAAGCAACTCAAACCTTTGAACGGTTGCTTCAAGAGTTTCCAAACTCACGACAATCTGAAGCAGAACTTTATATCGCCGAAAGCATCTTTTGGAATCAGCAAAACCAAAGCGGTTTTCAATCTGCACGGGAAAAATACCAGAACCTTCTAGATAAACACCCGGAGGAGCAATGGGCGGAGAAAAGTCAATATGGAATTGGATGGACCCATTTCTCTCAAGCAACCCTGTCAGTGGAAGAAGCAACGGCTGCAAAACATTACCATTCAGCTATTGATGCATGGGAGAAAGTTGTCAAAAATCACCCGACCGGTCAATTCGCCGACCAAGCGCAGTACCATATCGGGGTTGCCCATATTAATCTTAAGCAATACAATGACGCAATTGACGCCTTCCATCTGCTCATTGCGGATTATCCAGGAAGCAACTGGCGCGATGATGCTCGCTATCACACCGGGCAATCGCTGTATAAACAAGAAAAATACGAAAACGCTATCATCGCTTTTGAAAAAATGCTCGAAAGGCATTCAGGATCTCAGTTCGTTCCTAAAGCGGTTTTTGGTATCGCCAATTCCTATTTTAAGCAGGGGATATTTACGAAAGCTATCGAAAATTACGAACGGGTCGTCAATGAATTTCCAAATCCCATTCCTGAGCCAGGTACGGAGCAAATAATCGATCTCCGTCCCGAAGCACAATACTACATCGCGGAAAGCTATCTGAGCCTTCGGGATAACTCGGAGGCGATAAACGCATACGGTAAGGTGATTCAGCATTTTCCAGGGAGCGAGTGGGCAGATGATGCACAATATGGGGTCGCGTTGGCATTCGAAAACCTAGGGCAGAAAGAGAAAGCCATACAAGCTTATCGGACACTCATAAAGAGGTACGCAAGCGGCGATCTTGCTCCGGACGCACAAATTAAAATTGCCGGCTTCTACTACCAAGATAAAGATTATACCCGCGCCATAGCCGAGTATCAAGAAGCAATAAACCGGTATCCGAATACACAAGAATCATGGCTGGCTCAATACAACATTGGAAAATCATACATCGCACTATCGTCTTATCGACAGGCTATAAAGGCTTTTGAACGAGTAGATCCTAGAAGTGATATTGCTGCTACGGCAGCGTACGAAATTGGCTTCGCCTGGTATGACAAAAAGAACCCAGGGAGGAACCTTGGAAATGCTGCCAATGCGCTGCGCAAGGTTGCTCAAGAATTTCCTAACAACCCTGACGCGCCGCGCGCTCTATCACTCGCCGGTAAGTGTTATCAGGAGATAGCGGAATGGGACAAGGCGGTTAGCGTGTTTCAGCAGATTATAGACATCTATCCACGTTCGGAGGATGCGAATCGGGCACAACTTGAATTAGGAAATACCTATTTCACGCAGGGGAAATACCAAAACGCAGTTGCAGCGTATGATGTTATCCGCAAGAAGGGGACGGACGAATTCCCGATTGATATCGTCATCGACGCTGTGTTGAGACTAGCGGAATCGCAGTTAAGCCTGGGCAATCATAAGGATGGTGCAATTACTTATCTTCGTATCTCTTTGCTGTACAAGCATTACGATCCCCTCATTACGCTAAATGCAACTGTTCGTGCAGCTAACGCTTTTACGGCTGCCGGCGAGGATTATGTGGCCAAGGACACCTATGAAGATGCCATTAAATTTTATGAGGCGAATGCTTCAACGATACAGGACTCCAAAACTAGGGACGATTGGGAAAAGTTATACGACACTGCAATGAAAAAACTAGACCAAATTATCCGTCAAATTGAGCAAGAATGAGTAAAAACCGCGATCCCAAGACCAAGTCGATATGAGACAAACCTATGCCCCGATTGTTATTCACAATATTCTGGGTTAGCCTGTTCGTGGTCGGGATATCGTTTCTTTACGCTGAGGAGCCGGAAAAAAACCAAGACGTGGATGTGGACGCGACGGAAGATCAATTGGAAGCAGATTTGCCAGAGGTCATTCGTGCGAAAATGATTGACACGACACGCATCCTACTTGAGCCGCGCAGTCGCTTTAGCGACCCTTTAAAGCCGAAATTAATTAGCGCTAAGGGAATATACGCGAAGGAACGCCTATGGAATTTATCTCCGACTTCGATACCGCAAAAAGCAGTTGCTCCGCAGGCCGCACAACCAAAAACCCACGTAGTAAATTTCACGGCGTATCCAAGTTTACCTGATTCGCTCTATTACCATGCACTTTTTGGAGCACACAACAACCGATCGCGGGGATTCCTTTACCTAGATGGTAAACAGCTTGGTGACAAGCGTACAAAGCAAAAGGGGGACTATAACTTCAATAGTGTTCGAGGCGAGTTGAGTTATCAGCATCAAGATTGGCGCGAAATTTCTCTTGATGTTGGTCTCGACCTCAAAGGCCTGAATTGGCTACCAGCACCTAACTCTCAAGAACAAGAAAAATTGCGGAAGGATTTTAGATTACTTAGATCCGCGATAAACTGGAAACAACAGATTGCAGCATCGGCATGGACGACGCTTACGCTTGGCGCAGAATCAATGAGTCTGACGCATGACGCATCAGATCAACAGGGTGAGGGCACCGATCTTCGTTTCAATTTCGACGCAACGGTTCTGCTGCCTTTTCAGAATCCGTTTCATGCAGGTGACACGGTAGATGTGAATCCAATTCACGTTGGAAGCGGCATTGAATACTATTCCATAAATGACAGCGGGAAACCCGATTACTGGGCGGCAATCATACGTTTATATGTGCGGGATGAGTTTACGCTTTTTGGACCGTTAGCGTTAAGCATGGGAGCGGAGGGGGTCAATTTTCGTGAACGGAATGAAAGTGGTGAAGATCTGACGAGATTACAATTTAATCCGAACCTTGCAGTTACGACCAAACTAGGTAGACGGTGGATTTTTCGTATGCATGGTATGCGGACGACACACCAACCCAAATTGTCGTCACTTTATTTCGAAACGGATTATATCAGCTTTAATCCTTTCCTCGGGCCGGAAGAGACTTGGGACGGACGAGTGCTGTTGAAATACCATCAAGGCAGAATGTTAGAAATCAATCTTACAGGTTTTGCAAAGCACATTGATGATTTAGTTGTTTTTGAAAAAGAAACTGATAACCCGAACGCGCTAACGTGGATGCCGACGAACATTGACGCACGAATTTATGGCGGACAACTCGATTTCTCAGCGCAAGTCACCAATCAGCTCGAGCTACAGTTGCAATACATCCATGAATTTCACCGCCCAAAGCAAGCAGAAAACATAAATTACAGACCCGAAGATTTAGTGAATTTAGGGGTTGATTTTTATTTTTCAGGCGATTTTCGATTTGAACTAGATGGAGTATTTAGTGGTCCTCGTTATGCAAAAACAGATGAAACTTTGGAACGCTATTTCCGGTTCAAGCCAAGGCTGAGCAAAACCATAGGGACATACATAGATGCGTTCATCGGCTGCACATTCGCCATTGGTGAGTATGCCGTGCTTCATCAAGACCTTACATTTTCACAGAACAACTTTGATTTTGGCGTAGAATTAAGATTCTAACGAGTAATGTGATTATTGCCGCGAGAGCCTCCACGGTTTATTTGAAAACAGATGGAATTGGGCCGATAAGGTAGATTATAATTCGGGCGTTATTCCGCAATATGATTTGCTCATGATAAAGTGGGGTGCAGATTAATTGATTTATCATAAAAGCGGAACTTTAACAGCTGTGAAGGGATGTAAGATGGCAGAAATTTTTGTATGAAACGGAAGACGTGACTGTTCACGCAGTTGGGTTTTTGGTTTTCACAGAAATTACGTGAACCGTCGCCGCGCCGTATTTCATTTAATCGCTTCAATTTGTCTATGGGTCAGCTTGTTCATATTATTCTTTCGGGGTTAGGGCAATTAAGCGAAGGGGGCCTAATTTTAATTCCACTAGTTGCCTTTTCGCTTTGTTCGCACACAATTATTTTGGAGCGCGCGTATCACCTTCGTCGCAGACGGATAATTCCTTCACACTTTGTAACGCGCAGCATTTACAACGAGTTAGTCCAAGGCAATCCAAAAATAGCCGTTAAGATGTGTGAGAAAAAACCGGGGCCCTTGACAAACATTCTTCGAGCAGGTATTGAACATCGGGATTCAGGGGAAGATACAATTAAACGGGCAATTCGAATCGCAATAAATACGGAAAAGCGTATTTTAACAAGATACCTTAACTTTTTGGGTCTGCTGGCTTCGGTGTCTCTTTATACTGGTTTACTTGGCACGGTCGTCGGCATGATACACTCGTTCGGCGCATTATACGTTGGGAAACCAACTGATATTGCTGTTGGTATTTCACAAGCTCTACTAACCACCGCAGCAGGGCTGATTGTCGCATTGCCCGCTTATGTGGCGAATGATTATTTTCGAAGCAAGTCCCAAAACTTCGTGATAGCGCTCGAAAGGCACGGGATGTCGCTGGTTCGATTTCTTACTACCGAGGAACACAAAATATTCCAGGGCGAGTTTGAAGACATTCGAGTAATCAAGGAGAATGGTTGATGACCAAGAGGCGAAGCGAAGTTCGGATGGCAGTATTTTTGGCGATTGCCATTGTTGAGCATGTGATATTTATTCTTGTTTTGGCGACAGTAGTTTATACTGAACCAGTGCCAAAACCTGATCGCCCAATAACAGTGGACATTGTGCCCAATGTGCTACCGCAGGAAAAGCGAATTTTGGATGATAAACCCGTTGCATCCATGCCCGTGCAACCTCTGGTGCAAGATGATTTACCCCCGCTTCGCTTTACACATAACCGCCAAGAGTATCTAATTCCTTCGGACCTCAATGATAGGTTGCCGGAAACGCACCAAAAACGGTTAGCCAATCCGAAATCCGATCGATTTTCTTTGGAGATTGCACGCCCTCAAGGCAACAAGCGAGATTTAGTTGATAATTCTCCAAACACTATTGTTCGAGCGAAGCCGCTTGTTAAAACGCCCGGATTTCATGGACCGGAACCCCGAAAACTACCAAAAGCAGATGGGGGGAAATTCACACGAGGAGCAAGAGAACAAAATTCCATAGGGAGACTCCCAGCAAAGAGTTCGATAGACACCCGAATCAGTCGGATCGAGGGCAGCGGAGGAGACGGAAATATCCGTATCTCTGGCGAAGTAGGCGGGAGAAAGTATCGACTGCCGTCCGCTATTCAAACAGAAGGCAAACAAGGTGGAAGTATTCAACTCAGTTTCAAGGTGAAGCCCGATGGAACTGTTGATAACAACAGCGTACGAATCGAATTCGGTCCGAAAACGACAGTCGGAGAAGTCCGCTTAAAAAGAAAAGCAATACGATATCTCGTAGGAATTCGATTTGCAGCCCTTCCCAAAAACGTAGCGCAAGTTAATCAATCTGGTGAGATATTCATCGAATTTTCAACACAATCAAGCCAATAGGATTCTCGGTAAGTCATGTCATTCCCAGAGTTGGCGGGAGATTGACAGCGCTTTATTACGAAAATTTTGAATCGTTGCGCGTGCTGACGGGCTTTTTGACAATTTGTGTACGTTTTGAATGGCACATTAATGTTACAATCTACATTCCGATGCACGGTTCAAACCATCTTAATCGAATTTGTTAATCAATCGGGGTAATTTCGCATTATAAACCTACGAAGAATGGGAGATTGTCCTATACAATCCTGACCCATTGGATTGTCATTTACAAGTTGAAAAACCATGCCGCAATTTTTTCAATGAAATACCCTGCCTCAACACTTTTTTAAATGATGAAGATCGAGCAAGAGTTTAGCGAGTGCGAATATTTTTCGTCTTTGGAACGCCTTCGCCTTCGTTATTCACTCTGTTGATTGCAAAGCGTCTAGAGTCTTAATTCCTCAATTTGTCAACTTTACAATAAAAAGGAGAAACAAAATGAATCGCTTGAAATCCCTTTGCCCATACCTTGCACTCGCTAGCTTGGCTGCAATCGTTGTTGGGTGCGCCGGCGGAATGAGCGGTATTGTACCCCTGAGTGCGAAAATACAAAACGCCGACCGCAAACTTGCGGAGGCGGAGCAAGTTCAAATTAAAGGTGACACCAAAGAAGAAAAAGCAATAATTGAAGCAGAAAAGAACGAGCTCTACGATGATGCGCTTCGGCGATACTTGGAAATTATCGAGGCAGCGCCTCAAGGAAAATATGCACAGCGAGCGCATTTCCAAGTGGCTGAAATTTACAAAAAACGTTATGATTGGGATAGTTCAGTACAGCATTTTCAAGCAATCGTAGATCTGTCCCCAACGGGTTATTATGCTAGCCGGGCGAAGAGTGGGATTGCTGACATTCGCAAGAACCGTCGAATCATTCAAGAAAAACGGCGAATCTATCAAAACCGCCGCCTTCTCGAAGACGACGAAAGCCAGACTTTAGCTGCGAAAGCACTGTATGATGTCGCGAAGGCTTATGAAACGATTGGCAACTATCCGGAGGCGGTCGACAATTATGAGAAACTAATCGCTGAATTCCCAGGATATAAGTTGACGCCGCAAGTGCAGTTCCAAATTGGCAACATCTATTTTTATAGGCTGCACGATTATTCAAACTCTGGAGGTTGGGGCGCATTTGTGAACGTTATCGAAGCCTATCCCGAGTCATTCGAGGCGCGTGAAGCAGAGACTCTTTTGAAGAAGTCTAGCCGAACCCTTACCCAGATAGCCCAAGAAATGGAGCTCATCGAATCCTATAAAAATAAGAAGGCGTTTGACTATCGTGACACAGGCCGATATGTACCATCTACTGAATTATGGAAGATGGGTTACTCCGACCATGCTGTCCAGGCGTATCAGGAAGTCGCCCGCGGCTGGGAAAAAATGAGGAACTATACATTTGCAATCGCCGCTTACGACAAACTGGTAGAGTATATATCTCACAGAAAGTTTGCGGTCGCTGATGCATTATTTCAAACGGGGGTTTTGTACCAGAAAAACGGAGAACTCGAACGGGCAATTGATGCATACCACCGGTTATTTGAAAAAGCACCGGAATCAACCTGGCGTGCTGAAGCGGTATATAACCAAGCCGTCTGTTTTCAGTCCATCCGTGAGTTCAACGAAGCGTATAGGGGGTTCAAGGCTTACATGAGCCTCGGCGATGATGGTAAGTATTACCGTGAAGCGGAACAGCGAGTTCGTCAGTTTGAACTTGATCAGGATGGCGATGGATATAAGTTTTACAAAGAGCAGGAAGCTGGAACATCCGATCAAAACGCGGACGATTTTCCTGGGGCACAGCAGCCCGCGGCGAGCGGCATGTAACGCACATATTTACATTCTCACCTCGAACAACATGGTAGAGCGGGACGGTTCGACGCCGCTTAATCTAACGCCTTCCTTAGAATTGCAGCATCAATGAAAGCATTTCAGATTAATAAATGCACCCGTGACCGATTCGCGGGTTGCAATTCCGCATTGATCAGCTTTCGGACGTGTTCTGAGGTATAACGCCTCGAAAAATGTGTCAAGATAATGTGTTCACTTTCAATTGACTGTAACAATTTAGGCAAGGAGTCGAGATGAAAGTGCATTGTTTTCTTTGCATGTTCTCGATGTTCTGGCATCAGAAAGGTACATTCACAGATTAAAACTGGACACCGGCGAAGCAGGGGGTGGGAGGCATGTGGAATGCTTTGTGTATCCCCCAAGTAAGCGACTAGAGGTAATTCAATCCTATTCGAAACCTCTATGCCTGCTCTGCGCAACCGAGCAATCTCAATTCCCGGTAAACTTATAAATTCTGGCTTCAGCTTCTGTCGTGTTTCACAAATCAGGTACCCTACGGCTGGAACGCCGTGATCTGCCGGCAAGACATGAGCCACTAGGTTTCGGCGAAAAGGAATTATATCACCAACCTGCACCGCGGTAAGATGATAATCCCATTCCATTCCACAATCTAACACAGCAATCTCATCTAAAATTCGCCTAAGCTGATCAATTCCCTCCGTCGGGACACAAATCTTGCCGGGCGGAATGCCGGCTAACCACCGTTGGCTGACGTATATGGGCAGACCGAAATAGTGGTCAAGATGAAAATGTGAAATAAATACATGACCGGTACCGATAAAATTCATCGGGCAGCGTCCCAGGTCAAAGATTAAATCTAGCTCTCGTATTCGGAGATAAGTTGCGATAGCCGAACTTGATTCGCCTTCAATCGTAATATTCCCGCACCGCAATAATGCCATCCGATGAAAATTTTCCTTGACTGTTTGTTATCCATTCAAACGGACAAAATTCTACGTAGCCTCAAGCTAAGGCACCGCCGCACGACGATCCAGAACCGGCCGTGCATCCGAAACAGTGTGACCCGGTCATAATTCTCCGGTGAGCGAATAGTGAAGGTTTAAAATCGCTAATATTTTGGGGGTAAACTCTCTCTACTGGAAGTTTTAGCGCTAAGTTAAAATCACAATCGTATAATCGCCCATCCCAGCCAATACTAATCTGCCGCCGACACATTAGTCCGTCTATGGTAGCCAAGTTGATGCTATCTCGCAGCAGTTGATTGTAAGCTTCAATCTTATTTTCCCGTGTCAAATCGCTGCGAAAGCGGCCTATTGGCATGTTAGCTATTGTCAGTAGGTTGGAAAATTCAATCCCATATTCTGATTTCAAATGCTGTTTATAATCAAATTCTAGTTCAGATTGCTGCGGCGGAAGCGTCGGACCTACCGGGTTATAGACAAGATTCAAAGTTAGGTGCGATTCCACCCCGTAACCTAACTTATTGAGGAGTTGTAGCGCTTGGATACTGTCATCAAAAACACCAGTCCCCCGCTGCTGATCGACGTTTTCTTCTATGTAACAAGGTAAAGACGCGCAAAGTTGCACCTCGTGCTCTCGAAAAAAGTCTGGCACCGTCTCAAAACCGGGCTGAAGCAAAATCGTGAGGTTCGTTCGCACCAATACGGGAAACCCTTTTCCCCGCAATTCCTTCACAAATCGGCGAAAGTGCGGGTGCATCTCTGGCGCCCCGCCAGTGATATCCACGAGTTTTGCGTGCGATTCCTCTGCAGCAGTTATCACGCATTTCATCGTCTCCCAATTCATCATCTCTTTCCGGCGTGGTGAAGACACTACGTGACAGTGCGCGCATTCCAGATTGCACTTGAGTCCAATATTCACCTGTATAGTCTCGACACACAAACTTGTCAGTCCGTCTCCATTGTAGCTCGAGATTGCCTTGTCAAACGTATTCATCGTTTTTTCCTTCCCGATAATTTGAAATCCATTTGATAATACGTTAACGATTTGTTAGAATACTCTCCCCGCCACGGCAAGCATTTAAATTTTTTTTCAAGTGGCTGGCATTCTTGCCTGCAAAGAACATAAAGCAAACTTGGGAAATCAATCGAATCACATGATATACTTAATACCGTTTACATTCCTCATGATTAGTGCCATCGAATAATTCCAAACTGAATCAAGGCTTCATAAAATTGGAGGGCTCATGAACGTTAAAATTGGAATAATTGGCGGTTCAGGATTTTATCAGATGGAGGGTTTAACAGGCATTGAAAAAATTGACGTGGATACACCATTTGGACAACCCAGCGATGTGTTGACCGTGGGCGAAATTGAAGGAAAACGCGTCGTTTTTCTGCCCCGTCACGGTGTGGGACATCGGCTTCTCCCATCCGAGATAAATGTACGCGCAAACATCTACGCTTTAAAGAGTTTAGGAGTGGAGTGGATTATCTCGGTGAGCGCAGTAGGTAGCCTCAAGGCTGAAATTGAGCCACGCCACTTTGTTATTCCTGACCAACTTTATGATCACACAAAAAATCGAGTTAACACCTTCTTTGGTGAAGGTATTTCCGCCCACGTCAGTCTTGCCCAACCATTTTGCGACATCTGCAGCGAAATCCTGTACCAGAGCGCAACAGAAATCAATGCAACTGTTCACATGGGCGGCACGTATATCTGCATGGAAGGGCCAGCCTTTTCGACACTGGCCGAATCGAATGTCTATAGACGTCTTGGATTCGACGTAATCGGTATGACGGCGGCTCCTGAAGCCAAACTTGCCCGCGAAGCAGAAATTTGTTATGCACTTCTTGCTTGTTCAACTGACTACGACTGTTGGCACACAGAACACGAATTCGTCACCGCAGATATGATCTTTGAGAATCTAGCCGCGAATGTAGAGGTTGCGAAGCGCGTTGTCAAAACCATAATCCCCAAGATTCCAAACAAACGCGAAGAGTGTACTTGCTCAAACGCTATTGAAAAATCGATTGCGACGAACCCATCAGTTATGCCGGAAGCAACCAAGCGGAAACTCCGCCTGCTGGTCGGCAAATATCTGAAGTGATATGCTTCCAATTTGCAAGATTAAATGTTACAAGGGAGCAACCAAACTACATGTACTTCAAACGGCAAATTTTTTCCCCTCTTGCCAACATATACCGCATTTTGAAATGGACAACTCTATTTCCAAGTCCCCGTCTAGAAATTCGTTCAAATGCGTGTTGCGCCTTCTATTCCTACTCCCGAGTCAAAATAATCGTATCAATCCGACGGTTTTTGTCTCTGCCAGCTTTATTTTCGTTGCTCTGAATTGGAAATTCTTCGCCTAAACCAATAGATGTTATTCGTTCACTAGGCACCCCACCATCTTCCGATAGATATTTGGCAAAGGTTTTCGCTCGGTTCTCCGTCAACCTGAGATTGGTGTCGGTTTTTCCAACGTCGTCGCTGTGTGCTTCTACATGGACAGGGAACTGGGCAAATGTATGAAGAATCTCAGCCAGTTTAAGAAGCATTGGGAAATATTTTGGATTAATTTCCGTGCTTCCCATCTCGAAGATATTCCCGCTTAAACGCACAAGCACACCTTTTTCCGTTTTTTGGGAATCTGCCGCGGAAATTTCATTTGTTGCGTTAAGAATGTTTGTTTCAACGGCTTCAATCTGCTTGGCTTTTTCGATGGCATTGGTTAACGTCTCTAGGCTTTGATTTCCTAAGGAAATGGCGCGTACATAATTAGCGTTAGACAAAGCGGATTTGGCTTGTGCAATCAGTTCAATCGCCTTCTCGTACGATTCGGATGCAAGGTTTGGAGTCTCCGTTACCCTTGTTTGGTTAATGCTTTCCTCCGCCTTAAATATTGTGTCTTTGGCTTTGGCAATTTTTTCTTCCATCGCTTCTTTAGCAGATTGCGCGCGATCTATAGCTTCGGCGGCAGTATACGCTTCATGCCCAACACTTTCAGCCTGTGCAGCCAACTGCAACGCCGCCTTATACTCTTCCGTTTTCAATGCTAGATTCGCTCGTTCAAGCGTTGTTTTCGCTCGATTAAAAAGCGTCTGAGCGTGTGCAAACGCATTGACACTTTCTGCCCTATCTATCTCAATTTGTGCACGAGTTATAGCGACTTTTGCGTCTGCGTAATCTTCAAGCTTCATTAATCCTGCGGCCTGTGCTCCCACGCGCGCAGCAGTTCGAGAATCTTTTGCATGCTCCTCTGCTTTTACAGCCGCTGCTTTGGCTTCATCGAACTTCTCTTGTACCAACAAGGAATGTGCTTGTTTGATGAGGTTCTCAGCCGCTTGAAAACTATCACCATCAAAGTTAAGCGCTCCTTCAGTCCTAGCGGCATCAATAACAAGCTGTGCTTTTCCAATCGCCAATTGCGTTTGTGCGTTGAGTCGGGCGTTCTTCGCGTCCCGCCTCGCTGTGCCGGCTTCAGCTTGGGCGATTGCCATGCGTTGTTCGGCATTCTCCGCTCTGGATAAGGCACGCCTCTCACGTCCTTCCGCCATTGTCCGCAGAGTTTGTGCCGTCTGAACTTTGTACTCCAATTCTTGAGCTAATGCCTTCAACATATCCTCGCGAACCTGACTTATTCGCTTTTGCGCAATTTTCTGGCGTGTTACCGCGCCAGCTACCCGCGCTTCTGTCTGAGCTTGAAATGCTAATTCTAAACTTTGTACACTGTTGCCTTCCTGCCGAGCCTGCTTCGAATCCTCAAATAATTTTACCGCATTAGCAAACTTTTCGCGTGCATATTCTTCAGCTCCCAAATGTCGCGTGTTAGAAATGAAACTCTGCGCATCATTTAAACTCATGTCTAGCAGGGCCGGATCGATTTTTTCCGCACAGCCGATTCCGCCTCCAAAAATTGTGATAAAACTGTGCAACCATAATATTCCTTTCGATTGCATGTATACTACGCCTCCAAAATCAGGATTCCTAAGCTCAAGAGTGCGCGGATTTCACCCTTACATTTTCGTGTTTCAATTTTCAGGTGTTGTATTAAAGCGTTCTAGTTCCATATTCGCCTGCTCTAACTCGCGCTTTGCCTTTTCCGTAGCCTGTATATTCAATTCCAATCTTTTTTCCATATTACGGGCTTTCTCTTCGATCGTTTGTGCTATGGATATTGATTCCGCTAATTTGCCTGTGAGATGTGCACGCCTTCCTAACCTATATGCTTCTTCCGTGTTTCCGTTGTGCAATGCCGATTCTGCTTCAGTGAGCATCTGAGCGGCTTTTCCGTACGTTTCCGCAGCTAGATTTTGTGCATCAGTTGCTTGTGCAGCGAGAATCTGCGCTTTTGCATCCTGAATAACGCTCTCCGCGTAGCCGCTCGCCATACCGCACCCAACACTCACCACAATGACAACCCAACTGAAACCTGCCATTGCTAACCGCTGAATCATATAATTTCGCGCCGTGACAATTAAGTGCATTATGTTTTTACGAAGCATGCCCATTAAGTGTAGTAGTTGTATGGCAAGCGCGCCGTACAAATTATTTGATACTAGACCGTAACTATTCAATTTCGCCCATTCAGCCATTTCCTTGAGTGCTCGCTGAATAACTTCTCAAGATGGTACATATTTTTCTTGAAAAGAATTGTTTCTTCCCAACCAATAATGACCGGCACCCAAGCTATTCCTACGGAGATAACGAGCATCAATCCGGCGGGCAAGAATATGAAATGTGTTCAGAACGGTAACCCGATATACGTCATTTTTTGGTAAACGGTATGGCTCTAGCCGACTAAGAAAATCGTTGTGCTGACACTACTTGCATCTGTCACGGCATTAGCTATCTCAAAGCATCTAATTTGTATTTTGCCTAAACTGCGCGATTGAATTAGATTGTCGGTGATGAGTATGGAATACATTCGCGCCACGTTGTATTATAGCATGCCGATCAAAAACAGATCAAGCGGGAAAACTAAACTATCGCTATGGCTTATCCGGTTGCTTTTCGATTGACACCTGTTCTCTTTTTTGATAATCTGGCAAGACCAGAAATACAAATTTCAGAGCAAATTTAATATCTAGTATGCGATACTGGACGGCAAATAAATGAGATACAACTCCATGACTCTATCCTCCAATCACGAAGTACATTTCGAGGTCAATATCATGTGCCATGTCAGGCGGGAATATCTTTATCGCCCGGCCAATCAATGTGAATAGACCCTTTCAAAATCTTGGGAGTTTCATTATGTCTGACTTCAAACTCACGCAGCAGCAACTGAATTTTATGGAAACCTTTGGATATCTGTGCTTTCCCAGCCTGCTCAACGACCGAATTGACCAGATTATCGAAGCTTTTGAACAGGTTTGGGTGGACTTGAATGTAGAACACCCTGAAACACAGCGTACTTACATTGTACCGTTTATCGGACAAAGCGAATATCTCAGTTCACTGCTTGACGACGATCGCATTGATGGAATTTTCAGCAGCCTTTTGGGAGAAGATTACGTTTACTTGGGTAGCGACGGCAATTTCTACAGCGGCGATTCCGGCTGGCACTCAGATGGCGGTTGGCCGCGCCGAATTCGTCACTGCAAGATGGCGTTCTACCTCGACCCGTTGACCGAAAAAACAGGCGCTTTGCGATTCATCCCCGGCAGCCACAGATATGGGGAAGCGTATGCCGAGACCATACAGCAAGGCGTTGCGACGTTGGGGGAGACCTATGGAATTGACGCTACCGATGTGCCGGCCGCGGTAATGGAGACACAACCCGGTGACGTTGTGGTTTTTAACCAAGGCTTGAAACACGGTTCATGGGGCGGTAGCACGCAACGCCGTATGTTTACGATTAACTGTAGTTATCGGTATAAAGAAGATCAGATGGATCTTCTCCAGAAGGAAGTAGGGATGACAATAGGTCATGAAGGCAAAATTTACGGAGAAAAAATGCTTGCGACAGCGGGGCCGCGCAGACTCGTGCATCTTGAACAGCCGTTATCAATTGCTCCGGGTGGCGTGCCTTTGAAATAGAGCAGTTCAACCTTTCCACGGCCTTCAACGATTACATTAAGAATTGCGAACGATTGGGCGTCCTGCCAACGATAACTGAGGTTGATACATCAAAAAATCAATAATTGGGCGTTACAGATTACTAATTTTTCCGCCAATGTCTTTCTCGCTTAGTTCAAACCCGTCAAGAATTTTATTGAATGACTCTTGCTGTTAATGTAGGCGTAATTGAATTCCATATGGTAGAAGGAAGGTTGGAATGAATTGAAAAGCACATTCTTAAAAGACATGGCATTCCGCAAAGCCCGCATTGCAATGACTGCAATCGCTATCACTGTATTGATTGCACTAATTCTGATGTTGGGCGGAATTATGAACGGCATGCGTATACAAGCACAGCAGTACGTCAAATCTACGGGGGCGGATATTTGGATTTCCGCGGAAGGCTCCGGTGGCGCGTTCGTTGGCTTTTCAATGCTCAACCCGGAGTATCTTGCCTATCTCAATAATGCCAAAGATCTGAAACCCGAATCTACATCACAACTCGTTTTTGCACAAGCGCGGCCTGTAATCAGAGGTAAGACCGGCAAAGCCATTGTCGTAGGATATCAAAACGGAAAACTCGGCGGGCCCGTACGTTTAGTTGAAGGACGTTTGTTCACGCCGAGTCAATACGAGGATTATCGGCCGGAAGATATCCCGTCACCAGAGGTTGTCATTGATGAAAAAATGGACCTCGAAATAGGCGAACGCCTATCGATCGGCGGCAGCAAACTTAAAGTCGTCGGCAAAGCCAAAAGCCTGATGTTTGTACTTGACACCCCGCTGTTATTTATGGATATCCGCACCGCGCAAAATGTGATGCTAGACAACATACTGTATGTCAATATGATCATTTCAAAAGCCGCGGTTGGACGTCCGTCCGACGAAGTTGTGGGAGCCTTAAATCGATCGGATGCAGAATCGAAAATGATTGAAGTTTATACGCTTAAGCAGACTATCGGGGACATACTTGAGACCTACGTAGATGAACCAATGAAGGCGGTTCAGTTCTTGCGCGCAATGCTGTGGTTAGCCACCGGAATTATCGTTGCCATGATAACTTACGTCACGACACTTGAAAAGACGCAGGAGTTTGGTACATTGAAAGCCATCGGCGCGTCAAATTCCTATGTGATATCCCTGATTCTAAAGCAAGTCGCTTTAACTTCGCTGATTGGGATAATTTTTGGGCTTCTCTTATCGTTTATCTTTGCTGCTGCGGCTCCAATCTTTGTTTCAATCAACCCAGTCGAAGCGGTTATCGTGACGATTATCAGCTTCATTGTCTGCTGTAGCGGCGGTTACCTCGCTGGGCGAAAAGCAATTACTGTCGATCCGATGGTCGCATTCAGAGGAGAGGTTTAATGGGAACAATTGTAGAGGGGAAAGGTTTAACGAAACACTTTGGGGAAGGCGATGCAACTGTCGTCGCTGTTGACCAAGTTGATATAGCCATTGAGACGGGTGAGTTGGTCATGATTATGGGTGATAGCGGTTGTGGCAAAACGACGTTAATCAGCCTTCTCGGCTGCATTCTCACACCCAGCGAAGGGGACATCCGCATAGATGGGAAGCCAATTGAATATGAACATCAAAATCTTTCTGTCATTCGTCGCGAGAGAATTGGTTTTGTGTTCCAGTTGTTTAATCTGATCCCTTACCTGACCGCAATTGAAAATGTAATCGTCGCCATGAACATCGCCGGAGTCAAAGGCTACAGCGCTGAGACACGGGCGAGGGAGTTGCTCACTCGAGTCGGGTTGGAACAGCGCTTATTTCATCGTCCAGCACAGCTTTCGGGGGGTGAAAAACAGCGCGTTTCCTTTGCACGGGCACTTGCCAACAGCCCCAAAATCATCTTTGCTGATGAACCTACAGCGAACCTTGATAGCCGTCAGAGTACAAATTTAATGAATCTTATCCGCGAACTACGTCAAGAACACCAAACAACGATTGCGATTGTGACTCATCATGAAGGGCTGAAGCAGGATGCAGACCGTGTCATCCAGATGAAGGATGGACGAGTCGTATCGAGTTAAAAAAATCGTGCGCCGAGTGAATTTGCTTACCGTGTAGGGATTCGGTTAGATTAGTCGATGCGATTTCAGGCATGAGCATAAGTTATGAGTCGAAACGACTTTATCGTGTTTTGGGTCGTTAATTTGCTACTTCCTTGTACCATTCAGGTTTTTGGGCAAGTAGGGTCAAGCGAAGTCCCGCAAGCCGAGAATGAGTCCGCATTATACGAGTCGCCGCCAGGATTGGAAGAGGCAACCCTCCAGCAAACTAACCTTTCCGGAGTTGGATTAACCGTCATCAACGAAGATCCGTTCTTCCGAATGCAGTTGCAACCGGAGGTCAACCTTGGCAAAATTGGGTTTGGGTTGGGTATCGTGGTTTTGTACAATCCAAGCGCAGAAAAGGACGAGGATAAAGTCTTTACTGAGGATGCTGAGAACTGGGACAATCCCAGTTCCTATCTGCGAACCGTCCGGTATGTGCGCTATGGACACCTCGGCGATTCGTTCTACACCCGATTCGGTGAATTGGACTACGTCACTATTGCGTATGGATTCATCATGTCCGGATATTCCAACCACGATCGGCGTGGATTGCGCCTGAACCTAAGCAATGACACTAAGAAATACGGTGTAGAGACTGTCATAAACAACGTCCAAAATCCGACAGTGTTCGGTGGGAGGACATACATTCGTCCACTGCAGAAAGAGCATGAGTCGGCAATCCTCAACCGTCTGGAATTCGGGGGTACTTATCTGACTGATATTGACCCATCATGGGGCAATCAGAATGAAGATCCGCTCGTGGCGTTAGGTGTGGATGTCGGACTCCCGATAATTCACAACAGGCTGATGCGGGTAAACTTGTACGATGAAGTTGCCTTCCTCAATACGAAACCGACTTCAGATTCATCCGGCATGATTGAACTCGCAAGGGGAAACGCCATCGGGATCGGTTTATCTATTTTTCAAGCCTTGTTCAAAGTGGAGTATCGGACGTTTGGCGAGGCATTCCGTCCTACCATTTTTGACTACACCTATGATGCGGCTAAGGCAAATGTAGAAGACTTTCTAGGGAAGGATCCAAACACCCAAATTGACGGGCCAGGACGCGGATTCTTCTCACTGCTAGCCTGGCGGCCGACTCCAATGGTACATCTGCTAGGCACATTTGAAGATTACAATACGACCGAGCCGAAGTTATACATCGGCGTTACTGAATCTGGCCTGGTAGATAAGATGTCGTTCAGAGCGTTTTATGTCAAGCGTAACATCGGCGGACCGGATACGGGATACCCGGATGGCATCGGTAGCAAAGACCCATTATTCTTCGAAGATCTGTTCCGTCTTGATGAAAAATCCGCGTTCACCGTGCGGATTGGGTATGAAGCGTATGCACCCATTGAGGTGGCAGTTATCCGAGAGTTTCGGTTCCGGCAGGTGGAAAAACCGGATAAGAGTTTTGGCTTCGAGCCAATTCGGAAAACCACAGTCGAGGTAGGAGTGAATCTCAAGTTCTAAGCCGGAAGCGGGGGACAATTTGAAAGAAGGATTTACCCCTTATCAAAGTGCATTCATCGCTGCTGGAGAAATGGACCGAAACACAAATACGCGTGATGAATAGATGGTTAGAAAGCCTAATCACGTTTATCTACCCCGCAAAATGTCGATGCTGCGAAATGCCTATGGGCGTCGGTGGCGTCCACTACATCTGCGACAGCTGTTGGGAAAAAATTGAGTTTCTGTCAACACCGTGGTGCGGAATCTGCGGTACACCGATCAACGCTAGTGCATCATATAATAACGATGTATGTGCAGATTGCCGAAAGCAGCCGCCGTGGTATGGCAAACGCCGTGCCATCGCATATTATGAACCCACTGTGCGTGGGGCTATCCATCTCTTTAAGTACGAAAAAAAGCGAATTCTGGCAAAACACCTGAATCAGTTAATTCAAGCGCATCTTCCCACGGATCTCTACGCCGCCGACTATGATTTTTTAATCCCAATCCCGCTTCATACTCGTCGGCAACGCGATAGAGGATTTAACCAATCTGAACAGATTGCCCAGAGTATTGCGGAGATCTGGCACGTGCCAGTCCGGATGGATATCCTTTTTCGCATTAAAGACACTGCGCCGCAAAGCAGCATGAATTCTCGCGAGGAACGTATTGAAAACATCGCTGACGCCTTTGAAGTCCGCTCGATAGAAACCATTACCAATCAACGAATATTGCTAGTCGATGACATCTATACAACAGGTACAACCGTAGACGAAGCGTCAAGGGTTCTCCTGACCGGGAACCCTACTGAAGTCGATATATTGACGCTTGCCCGAACGAGACCGGCCAGATAATAATTTTGGAGATTTCAAGATGAAACTTCTAATCACTTCTGCAGCTTCTGATTTAGGTCAAACATTAGCGGCAACTTTCTCCAGTAAATATCAGGTTCGCTTGACAGACCTGGTTGATGTCGAAACCGATCTCGAGTTCGTCCGCAGCGATCTCGGTCATGGTGAGGCGACTAACGAGCTAGTGCGGGGAATAGATACCATAATCCATCTAGCGGCGTTGCCCCCCGTCCTGCTTTCAGAATCATGCGATGCAGCAAATTTGGAAATCGACTTTTTAACGCGGTGCACCTACAACTTGCTGTTAGCTTCCGCTGCCGAGAATGTATCGCATGTCATCTACGCGAGTACACTAGGCCTAATGGAGCAGTATGATGAAGATTGGACTGTCACTGAATGCTGGCGTCCGCTGCCCACAACAGACGCTTGCACGCTCTCTAAGCACCTCGGCGAATTCGTGTGCCGCGAATTTGCCCGCGAAGGATTGATCAACATCACTTGTCTTAGATTAGGTGCACTAGTCACCGAAGCCAAAGTCTCAAACCAACCATTTGACGCGGCATGGCTTGAACTGAAAGACGCAGTCCACGTATTTGAGTGTGCGCTAAACGCGCCTGCCGCAAAGTGGGAAATATTCCACGTCCAATCGGAATATCCAGATTCACGCTTTTCCATCCTCAAGGCGAAGGATTCCCTAAAATTCAATCCGCAGTTTTCTTTTGAAAGGTGAACAATGAAAGTACTGATTTTGGGCGGACACGGTTTTTTGGGCCCACATCTCGTGACGGCATTAGAGCCATATCATCATCTGCGCATCACAGATATCAAACCGATTGAGACCGAACATGAATCAATGCACGTTGACGTTGGATCGCTGGATGAAGTTTTGAAAGCTGCGGAGGGGATGGACGCTATCATCAACTGTTCGGTTTTGCGTGAGGATCGCCAACTCGCGTTTGATGTGAACACACGCGGCTGCTACAACACCATGTGCGCCGCAGTAAAACACGGAATTCAGAGAGTGATTAACACCGGTCCGCATTTTACGATCCAAGGAAGTTCTTACACGGACTTCGACTACGAAATCAATCCGGATGTGCCTCCGCATCCGGGCACACTCCTTTATGCAATCTCAAAAGGACTCGGGCAGGAAATTTGTAAAGTTTTCACGGAGAATCATGACATTTATGTGCTCTGTTTTCTCTTTCTAGCGTTCCATTCCCATGATGTTGTGGGTGAAGGCACAGATATCAATTCGTTCTCTGTCTCGTGGCGAGATGCGGCAGAGGTATTCAGGTTGGGATTGGAGATTGACCTTGCCGAGCTTCCGTCGCGGTGCGAGGTTTTTAATATCTTTTCCAATCTTCCGCATCGGCAATTCTCTAACGACAAAGCAAAACGGATTCTCGGTTTCAACCCGCAAGACAACTTTGAAAAGAGGTGGCAAAAAAAGCGGGAATCGTAACATCTGAAAATACGATTTTCACATCATCAGTTGATTTTCAACGGTTTTATCATCAAATAGCGTGTCTAGGTCAATTACCATTAAAATTAAGCCGATTGGAATCGATACGATTATTAGGAAAGCCCTGAGAATAACCCTGAATACATCTTGAGTTTGTCGATGGGAACGACCACACTAACATAAAATCTTCCTATTCTACGCGGATTGTCATGGCCTTATTATCCGCTCTTTTCCATTTTTGCTTAATAGCCCGACTTCACCGTCGCCATATTCATTTATGATTAAGGCAGCTGCAGGTACCCCATCTTTACCTAAGACGGCTACAGCCCCGTTGCCATGTTGATTAACGCCTATGCCAGCTGCAACCTTACCATCGTTACCGTTGACCTCGACAACCCCGTCACCATGTTCACCAACGCCCAAGGTAACTCTACGATTCCTATCGTTACCTAAGACACCTACAATCCCATCGCCATTTTCATCAACGCTTACCGCAACTCTAGGCTTGCTATCGTAACCGTTGACGAGTACAGCACCGCTGCCAATGTGGTTAATGCCTATGAGCACTTTAACCGCATCATCCTTACCTAAGACGGCTACGGCCCCACCACCAGTTTCACCAGGACCTAACCACGCCTTTACTTCGCCGTTGACGTCGACTACCTTCAACTTTGTACACTCAATTTCCCCGAATTTATCTTTTTGCGCATTGAGCGGCGAAATTATCATGCCTAATGCAACTAACGCACCGCCGATGGCGATGTAAGCGACTTTATGGATCGTATTCATTGCGAACCTCCGTAGTAAGTTGTATTTAAGATAAAATGGACGAGTTTTCATCGCGGATTGTTAATTCTTTTGCGAATCAACATGATGGTTAAACAGACGATGATTGGATTGAGGCTTACGAGGGCGACGCCGACAGCACCGAGCAAGACACTAACAATGCCAATTCAACTCCGCGGCCCGGTACTTTTTGTACTCGTCAATATTAACGCCGCAAAAATTGCTACCCACTATCGTAGTTGGGTTTGCCTGAGAGTAGGATCTTCGCAGGGTTGTAAGCGTCGTAAAGACAAAGGGACACAATGGTCCAGATTCAACTTAAAAGTATGACGGCGATGATGCCGCATAATATGCTCGTCAGCAACTGCACAATTCTATTCATATTTCAGATGGTGTGTCAATAAACGTACTGACACTCCATCCTTATTTTTACTAAAATGAGAAATAAGCTCTACCATTTTGCCTATTATTTCAGCGGCAGATGTGGTCTTGCACACGCTTATGCGACAGTATTTCATCCTTTGCCAAGCATCAGGTGTTTCTTGGTGCTGTGGCGACATGTCAGACAAATACGAAAATTTGCCAGATTTGGCTTCGTTTACGAATAGGTCGCCATGGTTTTCAAATAATTCTTCGCACAACAGAGGTAACATCTCATTCCAATTATACACTTCAAAGGCCCGATCAAGTTCACGTTTGCTGTTGTTATAAGTAACACCTAGGGCTATTGGCTTGTATTCGCCAAGTTTAATTTCTTCCCTGCGTATGGTTAAGCTATTAATGTGTTTGCTTTTCTCCCCGGTTGTTTTCATGTTAACCTTCTTAAACTGATGTTGGTCGTGATTTAAGGTACTTCATGTCGCGGTCAATTTTGATGACGTTGTCAGCACCGCAGAAGAACTGTAGGTTGCCCTATGTATCCTGTCATCCTCTGGATTTGGGCAGGATGCTGTTTACGTGGAAGTGGCAGAACACAAAGTAAAAATTGCAGCCGTTGCGTTCGTCCTCCTATAGCTCGTGGAGTTTGTATTTGAAGTCTCTCGATCTTACGATGTTCCCAGTTCAATTCGGGAGATTAGACCGATGGATTATCTCATAGATGCGGGTGCTCATGTCGGAGAGCAGGTTTGTGAACTCGCGTTAGGAGTGAATCTTATGCGCAAATCACACTGGAAACAACAATTGCTGATCGAAGAAAACCTTGCTGACAGAACGATGTTGGTGAATCCTCAAGATGGCTTCAGCGACCAGCGGCGCGATCGAAAGCACCTTAATTTTTCCGTTTAATTGTTTTTCAGCGGGAACAGGAATCGTATTGGTGACGACCACCTCTTGGATGCCGGGGTGACTTAGCCGTTCAATTGCAGAACCGACGAGTACGGGATGGGTAACGCTTATATATGAGGGATTAGCGCCCGCTTTGGATAGTGCTTCGACCTGTTTGTAAATCGTACCGCCAGTCGCAATTTCATCGTCAATAATTATGGGGGTTTTGCCCGCGACATCACCGACGAGTTCAACGAACTCAACCTGCTGACCGCCCACGCCGCTGCGCCGTTTGTGCATTAAGGCCAACGGTAGTTCGAGCATATCCATGTACTTTTCTGCTAACTTTGCGCGTCCAACGTCAGGGGAGGCAATAACTCCATTTTCGATATGCTTCTCTCTGAAATAGTTCACCAATGTTGCGACAGCAGTTAAATGATCCATAGGAATATCGAAGAAACCTTGAATCTGCGATGCGTGTAGGTCCAGTGCCACGACACGATTCGCGCCGGCGGTGGTCAATAGATCTGCAACCAACTTTGCGCTAATCGGTTCCCGTCCAGTGGTTTTGTGGTCCTGGCGGGCGTAACCAAAGTACGGAATAACAGCGGTAATCTGTCTTGCAGATGCACGTTTCATTGCGTCGATGGTAAGGAGTAATTCCATCAAGTGGTCGTTAGCTGGTTCGCACGTTGGTTGAATGACATAAATATCCGTACCGCGAATACTTTCTTCAATTTGGACGCTGGTCTCGCTGTTTGGGAATGGACGGATTGAAATCCTGCCAAGCTCAACGTCCAGAATGGCAGCGACCTCCTTTGAAAACTCCGGATTCGCACGCCCTGAGAATAATCTGAAATCGCTGCCAACCCTTTCCATTTTCATGGACATATTACTATAACCTCCGTGATTTTTTCGTGCTTATCGCATTGGAATGAGGCACACACCCAATGCCTAACCAATGTTCATTCTATGCGGTAATCCCCACTGAAAAACAATTTCAGGCGGGAAAACACATGATTCAATTTCGGAAATCAGATTTTGTAGCATATTCCTTGCCTTCTCTGCTACATCGCCCCGTATCCAATTGTGCAAAATCGCGTTCTCAAATTCATCTTCATCATGAAGTTGATATCTTCCATCCGGCGAAACCCACAAATCCAAAAATAAATCTGTAATTTCGAAATGCGTTTTTGTTCGATTCATCGGCATAATTATGTCACAGTAATAGCCCGTGAGTTTATTGTTAAGATCATAAATCTTGCCAATGTCATACCATCGGTTGGCGAAGACAAACCAAATGGCGGTAAAGTTATCCCCAAGCACAGTTACTCCGTCAATCACGATTGGCTTTGAAGGCTTGACCTGCTGAAGGGTTACGATTAAGTCCTTGTCTTCATAAAGCAAGTCCTGTTGAAAATGGCTAACGCGATCCGGTAAACGTCTGTAGATTAGTTCGATAGTCTGCGTCATTTAAACTGTTGTTGCTCTCACGGCGTCAATAAATGCCTTGATTTTGGCAGGATCTTTACGGCCCGGGCTTATTTCAACGCCGCTGCTGACATCAACACCATACGGACGCACCTGCAGAATCGCTGACGCAATGTTTTCGGGATTTAGCCCCCCAGCCAAAATGATTCGACCATATTGTCTTGCCTTTACTGCTAGGTTCCAATCGAAAACTCTACCTGTGCCGCCCATTGCCCCTCTGACATAAGCATCCAATAAATACGCGCTGACGCGAAAATCGCCCAAACGAGACAGGTTCGATTCGTCTTTAACACGGAATGCTTTGACAACTTTTCGTTTCAATGATAAGCATAATTCCGGCGGCTCTTCACCGTGTAATTGTATCGCATCTAAAGAACAGTCGTTTGCAACCTTATTAATTTCGCTCAGTTCGGCGTTAACGAACAGTCCGACGGTTGTAATGAAGGGAGGTAAATCTTCGATAATTTTTGCGGCTTCATCGGGATGGAGATATCGGGGTGTGTTTGGGACAAAAATAAAACCGAGCGCATCTGCACCTGCCTCCACCGCAATCAATGCATCGACAAGGTTCGTTATTCCACATATTTTGATGCGAGTCAACGTGCAATCCTCGGTTCTTATCGGTTTTCCTTTGTAATCTTATTGTAACAAATTGTCAAAGTATAGATCAAGCCATAAGTCATTCAAAGATTCAAACTTTCATTTAAAAAAATCTGACATTTTTCTCGTTTGAATTGACTCCCCATTTCTAAACTCGTTAAAATTCTCAAGCTCATCTCAGTTGAATCTAACTAAATAAACTGTCAACTACGAATGCGTTGAATTCGTTGTACCCTTTCTATGTTCAAAGTGTGTTTGTAGAGCGACGCTGCTAGACAAGATATGTTGAGTCATTGCTTGCTGTGCCTCTTCAGCATCCCTTTTCTGGAGCGTTAGGAGAATTTTCTGGTGCTCTCGAACCGACAAAATTGCGCGTCTTTCCGCTTTAGGTATTGGGGGTTCGGCTAGACTCCCTTTAATCCACGTTTGCAGGTAATTGCGTGTCATGTTTAATAGGTTATAAAGTATCGAATTTTGTGTGGCTTGAGCAACCGTAAGGTGGAACTGCACATCGAATTCTAAATATTTCTCGGGCTGCTGAATTGATGCTTCCATTCCCTTAAGCGTTCGCTCGATTTCGTCTATGTTCTCGGACGAAGCCCTTTGTGCAGCTAGAAATGCGGTTTGGGATTCCAACATCAGCCGAGTTTCAATCAAATCTTGGATTTTTTTTCGGTCGAGCAACAAACTCCACTGCAGGGCTTTTTCTAAATACCGCTCGTTGTCGTTGGAGACAAAAGTGCCGTCACCCACTCGCCCGTCTAGTATTCCCATTACGGTAAGAGAACGCAGCGCTTCTCTTAACGAACTGCGTCCTACACCAAATTGTCTACATAGCTCACGTTCAGAGGGAAGCCGTTCTCCGGGTTTAAGCACATCTCTCGAAATCAGGTCGACAATTTGAGATACAATTTCATCGCTCAGAGACGTACGCGCAATAGGACGCATCTCTTCCATGGCTGAGTTGATCGTGTTATGGTGTCTCATAGTCATCCACGCTGCCTCGTGTTTTCCATTTCACAATTCAATAATACCGTGCATGCAACCATAGTCAAATTGCACGAAAAAATTTTCTTTACAATTCTATGATTTTGCGATAAAATTACTAAAGGTCAGACCATCAGTTATTATGCTTCTAACTTTCTCTGTTGTCAAGTAAATTACATTGTGAACGAACAGCCGAGAATGCGATTAATTCATTACCCGAGAGGATTTAAATTATGGGTGAGACGATCGATATTGGAAGGCGGATTGAATTGGTTCCGATGGATTCCCATTTTCAAGACATTACTATTGGCTTGTACAGCCAGGAACAGGATGAGGGTCCCGCTTTTTTGGTTCATACGTATAGTCGCCTTGACGGCACCGAGCAGCGCATTGCATTTGTGCGAAGGGCGATGAAAATTTTGGGAGGCATGGAATTTACTCCCGATGGGTTGCTACGGTTTACTTGTAAGACAAAACATGAACTTGCTTGTAAACGCATTTTTCTGGAAGCCTGCAAGCTCGACCCAGCTAAGCAGATCGAACCGCGCCCTCTAAATACTCTCGACAGGAAGTCCGGTTTTACTATCACAGTCCTCAGTCTCGGAAACGGGGTTTATCAAATCACGGCCGACGGCGAGGGGCGCCACAGAGAAAAGCGCATTTCGGCTATAGGCGGAGGTTTAATTAAACTCGGGCAGATGGATGAAACAGGTGAAGATGCAGATCGAGTGGCTTTTTCTTGTGGACACGTCCACGATGCCATGGTTGGACTATTACTGGTTCGTGCGCCGAATGTACGCGCCGTAATGCGGGAACAGCAGGCGGTTACATCACGAGGGACGCTGTCAGCACCCAGCCAACAGGAATAGTCTGAACGCAAGTAATGACTGGTCCTTTTTACGTTAGGAGAAAAACGAGATGCAAACTCAATCGATGACGAGTCGCCAACGTGTCCTTGCAGCGTTGCAAAGAGCACCGGTGGATCGGACGCCCATTTGCAATCCGACATCTGTGGCCACGGTGGAATTGATGGACTTGGTGGATGCGCCGTTCCCTGAGGCAAACCGGCAGCCGGACCTGATGGCACGGCTAGCAGCGACTGGTTATACTGAGTTAGGATTCGACACGATTATGCCGGTTTTCACTATTATTCAAGAGTCTTCCGCACTCGGTTGCAAGATTCAATGGGAACAAAAGGATAACTGGCCCACTGTGAAAATGCGAGAACCGATTTGGGAAGACGTTGAGGACATCATAATTCCGCCCAATCTCTTAACTCACCAAGATACTCGCTGCGTGACCGATGCGATCCAAATCCTCAAAAAGGAGTACGGAGAAGAAGTCGCTGTGATTGGCAAGACGATGGGGCCCTGGTCACTCGGATACCACTGTTTCGGAGTCGAGCCTTTTCTGCTGCTGTCCTTAGACGATCCGGAAAAAACGAAACTCGCGCTGGATAAGATGAAAGAAATCACGATAGCGTTTGGGTTAGCACAGATTGAAGCCGGGGCGGATGCGCTAACCTTGCCCGATCACGCAACTGGGGATTTGGTCAGCGGCGAGTATTATCAGCGGTACTTGCGGGATCTTCACATTGAGTTCGCCGAACGCCTTCCAATCCCGCTTATTCTACATATTTGCGGGCGCACGGTCGACCGTATGGAGTACATCGCACAAACTGGTTTCGCAGCCTTCCATTACGACTCCAAGAATGCCCCGGATGAGTCTATGGCAGTGATGCAGAAGCGAATTGCCCTAGTCGGAAATATCAACAATCCCGAAACGTTGTTTGCAAAGGGTCCTGAGGAAGTGCGCCAGGAAGTCTACAAAAATCTTGATGCAGGCGTCGAACTTGTAGGTCCTGAATGTGCGATTCCGCTGCAAACTTCGATTGAAAACCTAAAAGAGATTCCCGCCGCCGTCAATGATTGGCACCATCAAAATGCGAGTTAGATTTAAGAAGAATAAATTTGAAACTTAAAGAGACACACTATGCCTGAAATTACCGACATCGTAAATGAGTTCATTAGGGATGAAATCGAAGAATACATTGAGCGTGCCGATGAACGCACGCGCACTATCGCAATATTTGCCCAAGCAAGTACCGCGATGCAAGCGATTGCTGCCGCACTTGTTGACGGTGACCACCATACCGTGGATCAATTAACAAAAGAGGCTTTGGACGCGGGTACCGAGGCTTTGGAGATTATGGACGATGGCCTCATCGCTGGGATGGGCATTGTTGGAATAAAATTTCGAGAAAATTTCATTTTCGTCCCGGAGGTCCTCGCTTGTGCACGTGCCATGAAGGCAGGTATGGCGTATATTGAACCGATTCTGTCCGCGTCGGGGATTGAGCCTATTGGTACCGTTATCATGGGGACAGTGAAAGGAGATCTTCACGATATTGGCAAGAATCTATGCATCATGATGCTTCGCGGCGCAGGATTCGTTGTACACGATTTGGGCGTCGATACTTCAGACGACGAGTTTATTGATGCCGTGGAAGAACACGGTGCGCCGGTGCTAGGAATGTCGGCACTTTTGACGACGACGATGCCCAACATGGGTAAGACGATTGAAGCTTTCATTGATGAAGATCTCCGCGAAGATGTCAAAATTATGGTAGGTGGTGCACCGGTGACCCAGGAGTTTGCCGATGATATGGGAGCAGACGGATATGGGAAGGACGCACTTGCGTGTGTGGCGTTGGCGAAGCAACTATTTGTAGAACTTAGAGACGAAGGAAGGTTATAGTTGATCCTACACCAGTTTTGCTTAATGCTCCCACCTCGCTATTCTGATGAAGCAACTATGCAAAGATTGGCCAAGCAAATGAATTAGCGCATACTTGGACTTAATCGCTTATCGGCGAAGTTGTCTAGCTCGGTTTTAGTCACTGCCAAAATTCAAGTCTGTGCGTTGAATTTGCGGATAAGACTCATTATGCTGAAAATCCCCAAGGAAGAATACCGGAAACGGTTGGACAAAATTACGGAATTGTTCGCTAGCATCGTGGGGCACGCCGATGAACAAGCCGCATATAGGTGTCCTTACAAAAACCGGTTCGATCAATGTACCGCCAAATTCGGCTGTAGAAATCAGCGTAAACCTCGTGAAAAAGGGAAGTCATTGATGTGCGGCGGCGACGATAAGCTAGACTATCGCGGTGCTTGGGATACTGAGGCCGATGTAGGGGTTTTTATTGAGAGAGATGGCGATTACGGAAAGGGTACCATAACGCATGATGACACAAAGCGTAAACTTATGGCCGGCAAAACGGTTTTCGACTATGCTGACGAATTGGCGGTACAGGTGCCGACCTCCTGTTTGCGTACGGGGCAATGTCACGAGTGTATAGTTGAGATAAAGCAAGGCATAGAGGCATTACGTCCGCGCAACGAAGCTGAGTCGTTTCTACGGGAAAATTACCGCCTTGCTTGTCAGGCAGTTGTCGAGAACCCTGATGTCGATGTACAGTTTTCGCCGCTGCGCAGAAAGCCCAGGATTCTCACACTTACCCAAGAAAAGCCCGTTGAGCTCAAACCGATGGTCACCCGTCAGGGCGATACAGTCTACTACGATAGGGAAGCTATCGACACATACCGCGGGCACCTTTACGGTCTTGCCATAGATTTGGGTACCACAACCGTCGTAATGGATTTGGTAAATCTTGAGACCGGCGAAAGCGTAAGCGTCAACTCCTTTGAAAATCCTCAGCGGTTCGGCGGCAGCGATGTGATGCATCGTATTTCATATGATGGCGTGTTTGCCGGTGAGTTACGCAAGGCGGTTACCAATGGTCTGAATCACGAAATCGCCGAGATGGGAAAACGGTTGGGCTTCGTCCGTCAGGAAATCTACGAGATTGTTGTTGCGGGCAACTCGACTATGCGCGATATTTTCTTCAAGCTGGATGTGCAGAGCATCGGCCAAAAGCCCTACAAGTCCGTGATTGAACATGCGTACATCGCAGAGGAACTCAACACGACTTCGCTTGTTGAGAAAACGCGGCGATTAGGGCTTCGGGCGAATCCAAGAGCCCGAGTTTATGGGTTGCCGTTGATTGCAAGCCATGTGGGTGCCGATGTTGCAGCCGATTTGGTTGCCATTGACATGGCATCGCAGAAAAAAGCCGTCATGCTGGTAGATGTTGGTACTAACACTGAAGTCGTTGTGGGACACGCAGGAAGGCTGATAACAGCGTCTTGTCCGGCAGGTCCCGCGTTTGAAGGAGGCGGAATTAAATTCGGTATGCCAGGGTACGAAGGAGCCATCGAGTCTATTCGGTGGGGTGACGGTCATATCAACTATGACACTATTGGCGGTATTGCACCACAAGGAATCTGTGGATCGGGATTAATCGACCTGTTGGCAGAACTTCGCCGCCATAATCAGATGACAGCAAAAGGTGTTTTTGCTGATAGAAAACAGTATGACATGACCGTTGTGCCTGAACATGGCATTACGCTTTCCCGGGAAGACATTAGCAACTTGGCTCAAGCCAAGGCAGCCAATTACTGCGGACAATTTATTGTCTTGCGAAAGTTCGGTATCGACCCAACGGAAATCAATCGGCTCTATTTGGCCGGTGGATTCGCAAATTATGTGGATGTTCACAATGCCGTCGAAATCGGTTTTCTTGCGCCAGTGCGCGGCGATAGAATCGTCAAAGTTGGAAACGCGGCGGTGCAGGGCGCGCGGGAAGTTCTCCTATCACGGAAAAAGCGTGACGCTATTGAGCATCTGGTTAAAGGAATCGAACATGTCGAACTAGAGACAACGCCCGATTTCTTCGAGGTGTTCGTGGAAGGGTGCCAGTTTAAACCCATGCCGAAGGAGTTAGCTGACATATCATGACTTTAGAAAGTGTTGGGCAGCTCACGTACCAGATAAGAAGCCTACAGGAAAGCTGACCACATATCTTTAGGAGACGAAGATGAAGCTTAACGGTCTAGAATTCATAATTATTGGTGAAAATGTCCACACTACTCGTGTGGTGCGTCGAAAAGGGAAGCTCGTTACGAATAACGCTGACGGCGTCGAATCCATTCGCTATCTAGATAAAAACAAAAAACGCCGGTATCTCGTCATCCCCGATAGCATCAGGAAAACTCAGGACTACGAGGAAGGGCGCATTAAACACGTCAAGATCGCCATTCAGGCAGCCATGACCGAAAAAAATCCTCATGCCGGTGAAGGGCTCGAGTACCTGATGCGACTAGTGCAACGTCAGTTAGACGCCGGAGCCGATTACTTAGACTTGAATGTAGACGAAGTCTCACTGCATCTTGAGGAACAAAAGGCTGCCATGAGATGGCTTGTGCAGACCGTGCAGGAGATGTATTCTATTCCATTGTCGGTGGATTCATCCAATACGGAAATCATACAAGCGGGACTTGAGGCTGCTGATGGCAAAGATGCCCAAACTATGCTAAATTCAGCAGCACCGGAACGCCTTGAAACCTTAGATCTTGCGAAACAGTATCATACGAGGGTCATTGTTCAAGCAGCGAGCGTAAACGGTATGCCAGAAAACGCAGAAGAACGGGTGTCCAATGCCTCTTTCATGGTGGAAAAAGCCTTAGATAAAGGGATTGCGATTCATGATATTTTCATTGACCCCGTAATCTTTCCAATCTCGGTCGACAGCCAATACGGCAATCACTGCTTCGATGCGATACGGCAAATCCGCGAGAAATATGGTCCCAATCTCCATATTAGCGGTGGTTTCAGCAACGCCTCATTCGGTTTGCCATGCCGCCGCCTCATTAACGATGTATTTATGATGTTAGCCATTGAAGCAGGTGCTGACAGTGGGATCATCGATCCTGTCACGAGTGACCCTCGAAAGATTATGGAAATGGATCGACAGTCAATGCCCTACAAACTCGCTGAAGATATGCTTCTGGGTAGGGACGAATATTGCGCTAATTTTATTAAAGCATATCGAAAAGGGGAATTGGAGCTCCGCTAAACCGTGGCTGAATATCAAATATTGTACTGGAAAGGCATTCCAGCCCAGGTGAGAGTTTTTGAGGGAAAGAAAACAATCTCGCGAGAGATGCCCGCTCGTTTCCAAGCTGACATCGATCGAATCGCAATGCAAGAAGGTTTGTACGGAAGTGACAACTATCTTGACCAATGGGAATGGACCGAGAAACGCCAGCGGACCGGCGATGCCAAACTAGTATTAGATTCGCTTTTACGTGAACTCGAAACCGATTACGACGATAAATTTAGAAAACCGAAAAATTAATTCCAATAATGCCCAAATTCTCACCTGAGACGCTTCGTCAAATCGGGTACCAGCTTTTTGAAGCCGCGGGGTGTAAACCCGAAGATGCGCACGTAGTGGTTAATCACCTGATCGAATCCAATCTCTTTGGTCATGATTCTCACGGCGCAATTCGGTTTGGCGAATACCTGCGCGCTATTCGAGAAGGCCGGTTCCAACCTCGTGAAACACCTGAGACTGTAAGCGAAAACCCATGCACTGCGGTCGTTGACGCCCACGGCGCGCTAGGGCAAATCGGCGCGTCCTATGCGATGAACTTGGCAATTGAAAAGGCTGGCCGCCACGGTGTTGGCACGGTGACCTTACGGAATACAAGCCATGTTGGGCGCGTGGGCGCCTATCCCTTAATGGCCGCTCAGACAGAGATGATTGGTCTTGCCTTTGTCAATGCGGGCCGGCTCGGTTACCAAATAGTTCCCTTTGGAGGCATCGACGGCCGCCTAAGTACCAACCCGATTGCATTTGCCGCCCCGCGCCGGGAAGCCCCGCCTATTTTTGTTGATATGACTACCTCGGTATCTGCTGAAGGTAAAATTCGGGTTGCTATCAACCAAGGGAAGCAGGTTCCGGAGGGTTGGATCATCGATGCTCAAGGCAATCCCACCACGGATCCAAAAAAATTTACAGGTCCTCCGCCCGGAGCCATCCTCCCATTAGGCGGAGTAGTAGCACACAAGGGTTACGGTTTGAGTATTGTAGTAGAACTCTTGGGCGGTGCCTTGAGCGGTCAGGGTTGTGCCGCTGGTGAACGTTCAATGGCAAGCAATGGCGTGTTATTTACCGTATACCACATTGAGCATTTCACCACTCTTGATGCTTTCTATAACGAAGTGGAATCACTGCTTCATTACGTCAAATCGAGCCGACTAGCCCCCGGGTTTGTGGAAATCTTAGCGCCTGGTGAACCTGAATTTCGTAACGCTCAACGGAAGACGGTCGAAGGAATTGATATTGATGAGACAACTTGGAATAATATCTGCCTAGAAGCTCTCGCCTTCGGGATTAATCTAGAATAATGGTGTACCAAAGCAATGTAATGGTCGAAAATTTAAAATTAGAGCGCTTCAAATGAGGACGTTTCTTGAGAGGTTAGCCGACCCAAGCCCTATGATTTACGACGGCGGATTTGGCTCAGAATTGTTCGCCAGGGGGATAGAGCTGACGAATAGCGCACTTGCAAACGAACTGCATGCAGACGCGGTAATGGATATTCATTCTGATTATATTGAAGCAGGTGTTAATGCCCTAGGAACAAACACATTTGTAGCTTCGAGGCTGCATCTTGAAATGGCAGGAATAGAGGGACATGCGGCGGATGAAATCGCCCAGTTGGCGGTAGAACATGCCAAGGTAGCGGTTGAAAAAGGTGGCAAGGAGATATATATCGCAGGATCGATTGGGCCTTCGCCCGGCGCAATTGAAGCCGATAGCGGCGACATAGATTTTGGAATCCCGAACGCTGTTGTCAGGGATGTTTACGAGAGGCTGGCGAACATTCTGGCAGATGGCGGCGTTGACTTTTTCTGTATAGAAACTATGTTTTCCGCGAAGGAAGCCGCAATAGCAGTCGATGTTACCAGAAAATACGGGCTTCCTATCGCCGTAAACTTGACATATAAGCACACGAAGGACCGCGCTAGCGGCAATGTCGTCTACCGTACAGATTGGGGGCATTCGGCGGCGGATTTGTTAGGTATCTTGTCAAGCGGGGAGTTCTCCAATGGTGATAATCTCTTGGATTATGTCCACATATTAGGTCTAAATTGTGGCGCGGAGGTCAAGCATGAGCAACACACTGGGATGCCCTATGCGATAAATGGAATACAACAGTTGAAAGACGCATTGGCGATGAACAATGTTCAACCGAAACGGTTGATGGCTTATCCAAATGCAGGTATGGCACGCCTGGACGAGAATCAGCGTACATATTATTCGCAATCCGCAGAAGAAATGGTGATTTACTTACCAACTCTTCTCCAAGCAGGTGCATATTTTGTCGGTGGATGCTGCGGCACTGGATTTTCGCACATTAAAGCCTTTCGTGAAATTATCTCCCCGATAAACAATTGACGTAATGCCGCTCCAATCCAGATAGCCAGCGGTACGTAGCAGTTTTGATTGACAATCTCCCACTAGAGTCGTATACTAACAATTTATAAAAATGCTGTTGCCTACCTTCTTTAGGCTTTTGTTTTTCCCGTCTTAATACATGTCTCAAGTGAACACTTGCCTAACTTCAGTATGTATAGTTTAGTCTAATAAACGGCGATTCCGAATTCATCCGCGGTTTTGAAAATGGTAAGATGTATAAGGGGGGTGACAGCAACTTTGGAGGTGAATGAATGTCCGATTCCTTTGATAAATCTAGAGAAAATCGTCCACACGGACAATCTAATGTCACCATTGTTACTCTCGATTTGGGGCGTTGGATTCATGGTGAATTGCCCAATCAGATTGTAGAATTGGCACGCAATGAACTTCAAGGCGGACTATTAGAGAACCGGTTGCGAGGTGCGTGGGTACGAGGATTTGCGCAGGATTTGCATCTGCACATAACAACCTACAACGAAGATTTCATCGTAAACGGCGCGTATACGAATCATCCCATTGAGGCCGCGGTGCGAGCCGCTGTCAATGCGGGTCTCATTGCGCTGGAACAAGCCGTTAAAATGCAACGCTGTACTGACGCGGCGAAGGAAGTCCTGACACTTGATACCGAACAGCAAGCCGAGGCGTTGGGGCCGTATTACCTAAACTTCCCCTTTACCGAGAGAGGCGCCGAACCCATATTTGCTGCGAAGGCTATCAACGGAAGCTGGGGATTCTTCAACCGCGCCGTTTTTAATCTGTTTTTCAACCCGGATAAAGGTTCCGGGAGGCGCATTGAGGGAAATGAATTTTTAGGTGTAGTTGAATCAATTGCGGATCTCAAGAACGGCGTGGATAATGTACGAACCTATGAGTTTGGCCCTGGAAACCTTAACGAAATGGTCGCGTTAATTGCCGACGCCGATGAATGGCGTCTCAGCCGCGTTTACGCAGTCCGTGGTAAGTTCGGTGAAAGTGAACTGCGCGGAGAACCCGCCCTTGTGGTCGAAGGTGCCAAAAACCCAGTTTTGGTAGGTCGCTCTCAGTCAGGTCTTCCCGCTGTCGGTGAATTCACTCAAGCCGTTGGAGAATTCTGCTTTGGACCGGGAGGCGGCGCAGGCAAATACCGGGTTGGACTCATACCCGTTAATTTTGAGGAGGCGCGCTGCTATTCCATTCCTCAAGGTACAGCGAAAGTAGTCGCCTATGCCTATCAGTCCTACGGCTACGGAAAGATTCCGAGTGATTCGGATGTGGTTGACGTTTTTGACCAAAACCGCCCTGAGACTAGGCGTTTACAGCGAGATGCAGCAGACCTAATAGGGAAAATGGTCAGTCACGGGGAGTTTGAGCCTTACGTGAACCCAATGGCCGCAGAAGATACCGCCTCACAGGAAGCGCAACATTTGGAGGCGCGATTTGAATCCATTCCTGAAATTTCCGACCCCTTGTTAGAAGCCGCCAACAAAAAGGCTAAATTCACACTTTCAGATATCAAAGCCGACAGCGGCGGCAAAGTCGGACATACCACACCGCCTCACCTGTTCCGATATGTCGCGGAAGCTAGCCTGCAAGAAGGGAAAGATGCAGGGCTAATTTTTGAATCGTCCGAAATCATAGAAGTCGGGGACGACGGACATCTGTTGATGAGTCATAACCGCGGCACCGATAGCAATGATATTCATCTTTTCGCTTACCGTACTTTTTTCCGGCAAGTGTGGGTAGCGGAGGTGTTAGGACATAAGTGGTATGGTTTGGGGCAGGATTTGGTCGGCGAAACTACGGCTGGACACCCTACCGAAGAATTGGCAAACCTTAACGATGCTTTCCTCAAATTATTGCCCAAATTCCTTCCTACTGTGGAACGTGCGCATATACGTCGGCTAGAAAATGCCTATAACGTGTGGAAGACTGGTGAAGGACAAGGGCATAAAGTACTTCACGTTTTCTCAGGAAACATCTCGGGACAAGGTCCCGGCTTTGCGGAACTCCCGTTGGTTCGCCCTGGCAGAATTGGGTTGCTGGCAATTGACAAAACAGGTCCCTCAGCTTTTAATTTGCCAATATGGTGGAGTCTAAATCAAGCATCAGCATCGGGCGCCCTCACTTCCTATCTCAACCGAACCGGGGGAGTAGGCTGCGTACTGGAGATTTGGGATGTGGAACATCATCGTCGAATTTTCTTAGATTTCAAGAGTGAAGCAGAAATTGCACAGCATTTACTTGGCGCGGTCGAAAGGTTTAACATCAAGCGAATATGGAGCCGTCGAGGAAAAAACTGGAACGCAGAAAGCCCATCGGACGGACTGGGTGAGGTGCTTTTGGCGGCCTCCACAGAAAAGCTCGCGGTCATTACCGGCGGAGAATACCGAGGGAAAGATGACCCTGTTTTGCTTGCAGTGGAGCCTTTGGCGGACGCGCTCAACCTATTCATGCGCGACTGCTTTTATATGACCCAGGGAGATGGCCGAGGTTCTCATTTCATGTTCCCGACGCCGCTTCCCTTCCAAGATGCTATTGCGACGGTCAACAGCCGCGCCGTGGCGGTGTCCGCTTGGGTAAGTATAAATTCTGACGGTCAGATTTGTGGGTTGCAAGACGTTTTTTCGGATGCAATCTACGAAACTGCACGGGATCGAGCTTACCGGTTCAATAAAGCAATCTGGGATGCTCAAGGTGGCAACTTTATTCCCGTCGGTGTAGGTTCAGCCAAGGTAGAACAATCCTATCCTCTGGCAAAAACGCTGGACCGCATCACCGCCTCAAATTCCGAGTTTGCGTCCAAGCACTAGCACGGGTTTCAGGAAAGAAAAAACAACTCGAAACTACCAGGCCACGCCTCTTTGGTTTTAACCCTGCCAAGTTTGCACAAACTGCGATTTCAAAAACGTTTACTACGCAGCAAAGTCATTCATTGCCAAGGGTTTTGGAATAGAATGACTGTGCGTGCTGAACCTACCAATGCAGGACGCTTTAAATAGATATGGTACTGTGAAACCAAACCTATACGCCACACAGTTTCGCATTGGGTTTACATATCTCTTCAACTCCAAATGTGAATATCCCGTGTTGGAATAGCAATTGAAGCATTGCTGACCAACCCCGTACTATCTGATGCATGTTCCTCGCAAGCGTTGTCCTATGGGGACAGAAAAAACAATTGAACAAAATTATTGACAAAGCGGAAGTCATCTGATATACTTAACGGCGTTAAGTTAAATTACGATGTAAATTAATGGTTATGTAATGGGCGTTAAAGAACGCAGAAAAAGGGAAAAAGAGCAGTTACGGCGTCAGATTCTTGCTGCCGCGCGAGAGTTGTTCGTCAATGAAGGCTACGAAAACGTCTCTATGCGAAAGATTGCCGATAAGATTGAGTATTCGCCGACGATGATTTACCTATACTTCAATGGAAAGGCAGATCTTTTGGATTCCGTTTGCCAAGAAACTCTCCTGAACTTATTGAATACATTTGAACTACTGAAAAAGGATAAAAGCGACCCCGTTGAGAACCTGAGAAAAAGTGGTAAAGCCTATGTCGAATTCGGTCTAAAGTACCCGCAGGATTATAAGCTGACATTTGTCGTCCGTCCTCAGTACCAGAAGGGTTTAGGTCTGCCAGAAGGATCGATTGGCGAAAGAGTGTTTAATTACCTGAGTGCAATGGTCTCCGAATGTGTTCGACAGAAGACCTTCCGCCAAGTGGATGTCGAAATCACCGGTCAAGCGCTGTGGTCAGCAGTTCACGGAGTTACCATGCTCCTGATTGATTTCCCCGATTTCCCCTGGACAGCCAAAGATAAATTGATTGACACGGTGATACACACGATGATCGGAGGTTTGAAGGCGTAGATATTGAATTATTGGGCGAGGTTTTATATATTTTTTTGGCGTTTTGTTAACACTGTTAATTTAATTATCTATGTTAATAGATGAAATCTAATGAAAGGTAAACAAAAATTAATAAGCATATCCAATCCTACAAACACTGTCTTTATGCAATTCTTAACTCGCCAAGCAATCAGGCGGACTGCTGCCGACGGAGTCTGCTTTCCATAGTGGTGCTTGGAGTGTTCTTATCGGGATGCACGACGCTGTTCGGGAAAGAGGTTAATCCGATACCCCTTGCCTCCGAGGAATTTTCTTTCAAGCAGTACGAAATCGTCACGGGCACAGCAAAACACCAAACCGTTTTGACAGGATTTCTTCTTGGCGGTATTAGCGCGGAAATTGTAGTGGTGAGCATCGACACGGCGCATAATCGCCGGTTATTTCTGTACGAATTTAACAGCGAGAGTTGGGCAATAAAGCTCGACGCAACGCTGCGTCCGGAAGTGCTATTCGTCGACGTGGTTAACATCAAAGGACGCGACCGATTGATTACATATGAGCACGGTCGCATAAATTGGTTCGAGCCCGAAGCATCAATCGAGCACTTGCTGGTCGAGGTTAGTACTAATATCCCGCCTCCCGAAATTGATGTCCCCCATGTTGATATTACGCGGGACCTCAATGGTGATGATCGAGACGATATAGTCTTGCCGGATGCCGACGGCTTCTGGGTGTTCATCCAGATGAACGATGGTGCATTCGCCGATCCGATAAAGATTGGTCCCTCGTTTAAGATGGGTGAAATCTACACGGCTGACGGGTACCGATTCATCCCATGGAATGAAAGCCGCATCCACGAAGTGGACTATAACCGAGATGGGCGCATTGACCTCGTCTTCTGGCGTGAGGACCACTTCGTAGTTCATCCTCAAGATGAGCATGGGCTGTTTTCTCCAGATACGGAGACCTTCTGTACGGAAGTGAGATTCGATTCGGACGACCTCTCATCGCTTGTCGCGCCCGAAGGGGTACGCGGCAGGCGTTTTGATCACGGTGCACCTGGAGTCATGACGGGAAGAGTGTTGCACGAATTGACCGATATGAACCATGACGGTGTCGCCGACCTGGCGGTATTTTCCTTGCAGGCGGGGAGTGGCCGCCTATTCGGTCAGACATCCAAGTTGTGGGGTATGCGCTCCACCTACGAGGTGCACTTTGGGGTGCCGGCGCCGGGCGCCACTGAATTCGGATTAGAGGTTGGCACCATGATTCGGGCAGACGGAATCCCGTTCGAGATAGCCACGCGCGACTTCGACCACGATGGTCATGTCGATGTGATGTTCACGGTCATTAATCCGGGTGTCTTCAAAATCATCGGTATGTTGGTAAGGGGGATGGCCACGGATTCCGCGTTGCTAGATCTCAATCTCTACCGCTTGACAGACAACACGTATCCCGACGACCCCAACACTTCTCGTAAAATCAAAGCGTATACTCCTGGAGATTCAGGGGAGAAAGCCATGCACTTTCCGGCGCTGCTCTACGGGGACGTATCCGGCGACGGACTCTCGGACCTTTTGGTACAGAATGGACTGAAAGAACTTTACGTCTTCATCGGCGAGCGCGGCCCGAATATGTTCGCCCGGAAGCCTCAAAAGGTAGCAATCAACATGCCGTACGAGGAATACACCCAGTTGATAGATCTTAACGGAGACGGCTTATATGATGTCCTCATGCATCACCCGTCCATCGCAGAGCCGCATCGGGTGACTATGCTTATTGCTCAATGACCAAAAAATCGAAAATAGATTGATAGGAGAAATTTACTATGAGAATCACAGGGAAACACGATTCAAACCGAAAATCAGCGGCAATATTAATTGCAACAATGACTTGTGTATGTTTGGGGTTAATTGTCAGTTTTTCGAATCAAGCACACGCATCTGATCTCACCAAAAAATTCGGTATTGGACTCCAGGGAGCCACACCCGCATTTGGCGGAATTAGTTTTCGTTACAACGGGCTTGCGCCCGTCTATCTTCAAACCGTTGGACGTTTTATTCTCAATAATCAGGATAGCGACCATATGTTAGGCGCAAGCGTTTCATATGCCATTTTCGAGCATAATGGCAGGCGGAACTTAGCCCGGCTGTATTTTAGTTTAGAAGGTGGCTGGCGGTATGAAGAAGCGCAGGAGCATGGCAGATCAAAGGTGGAAACCACGACGCTAGCGGCAGGAATCGCTTTTGGAGGCGAACTGGTGTTTTCATTTGGAGGGATTCCGCTCGGCTTAAACGCGGAAGTAGGTCAAGGGTTTGGCAGGGAAAAAGACACGTCTCAATCCAACGGTATTGCCGGCGTTTACGTAGGAACGGGCATACATGCCTATTTTTGAATCTCTATAAGCATTGCGCAGTTCATCGCTTAATAGCCTCGAGTTGTTAATTTAAACCTTGTAATCAGTGGTGTTTTGCCGGACGCAACCCGACGTCATCACCAATTCCAAACACATTTGTTATGTCAAATAAGGTTGAATGTGAGCAAGTGTCCGTTGGGTAGCTCCCAAGTTTTCCTCAATGGTTTCCATCGCAATTTTCCCCATCCGATCGCACAGGCCTGGGTTGGAAAGCAGCAATTTAAGAACAGTCGCCATCTCTTGAACAGAATTGACCAAACGTGCCGCGCCCCGGTCCTTCAGTAGGTATGCTTCATGTGCATTATGGATGGTAGGACCGAATAGAATAGGTTTTGCCATTGCGGCTGGCTCCATCACGTTGTGCACGCTTCCGTTAAAGCTCCCGCCGACAAACGCTAAATCTCCTAGCCGATAGAGTTTTGCGAGCATACCCACAATGTCAATTACGATTGCATCAATTTTGCTTAAGTCGTCCACTGCTTTCAGCTGCGAAAAACACGTGTGTGTAAATCCTTGCCGATCCAATTGAGTCCGAATTTCTGAGATTCGTTCGGCTGTAGGCTCGTGGGGGACCAGGACTAAACTCGGCATGTCCTGCGGCGAATCTCGGCGAAGGAGATGGCATGCTTCAAACAGAACTCGTTCATCTTTCGAGTAAGTGCTTCCCGCTATTAAGATGGGATGCTTTAAGGTAGATTGCCCCGGGAAGAATTGAGCGTCGGCATCAATCGCGGCCGCATGTTGAAAAACCCGATCAAAACGAGTATCCCCCGTGACTTGGATTTGAGCGTTTATCGGGCAAATACGTCGAAACCGTTGTGCGTCTAGGTTTGATATAACGCAGTGCACCGAAATGTGATGATGGACGCACTTGAAAAAAGACCGGGCAAAGGGGGTCAATCGTTTGGATTTTGCATGCAGCGATCCAGCGATGAGGATGATCGGTATCCTACTTTTGGATGCGCACCAGACTAGGTTGGGCCAAATGTCGAACTTGGAAAAGATTAGGACGGACGGCTTGATAAGTTGAATGAGCCATTTAGTGTTACGAATGGTGTCAAGAGGAAGATAGGAGGCTGCATCGCAATGCGGATATTTTGCAATGTTGGGATGTACCGAAGGGGAGAAGTAAGTTAGGACGATTCGTGTGTCATCTTTAACGGCTTCGATTAGCGGTTTGGCTTGCTCGAATTCGCCAACGGAGGTGAAATGAAACCAAACCGTTCGGTCGATTTCTCGTGAGGATTCCAACTGGCTTTTCAGATTCGTAAAAACGTTTCGTCTGCCGGTTATCCCCTCACGAGTCTTTGCGTTAAACCTTGCACCTATGTGGAATCCGACGAACAGTGCGGGAACTACGATTGTGTTATAGAACGCTCTCCAAATTATATCCATCGAATATGCGTTCCTTCACAATTGAACGAATGGACCGGCGCAAAACGCATAAAAGTTCCGTTTTGCGCATTGTGGCATCTGTTTCGGTATCCATTTTCTACAACGCGGAGAGTATCTTTTCCTTCAGGGCGCCTTTTGGTAATGCACCGACTATCTGCCCTTTAACCTCCCCATCGCCAAACACTAGCAGCGTGGGGATGCTGAGGACGCGGTATTTCATTGCAGTGTCACGATTGTCATCAACGTTGAGCTTGCCGACTTTGAACTGGGCGGTATGTTCGTCGGCGAGTTCTTCCAAGATTGGGGCAATCATCTTACACGGTCCGCACCATTCCGCCCAAAAATCAACAACAATCGGCATATCCGAATTTAATACAGTTTCCTCAAATGTGTCGTCAGTTATTTCTAGAACGTTTTTAGCCATTTAGTTTTCTCCTAAACAATTCCTTCAATCGCAAAAAATGCCGAGGTGTTCACCACGCTGTGAACTTCAGCATTTACGCTGAAATGGTCAAACTCAAATTTGTATCAATTATTGCCAACAGATCTCTAATATGATACCCTAAAAATATGTGGAATTGACGTTCAACACCCGATCTTGCGTCTGGGACGAGGACGAAACGCCCAAGTTGTCTACCTTTAATAAAAGAGAAAAACACTGACGGAGTACAACCCTAAATTTTGGGTCTATACACCGCAGCCGAGTAATTTTATGCTAATTCGTTCTACTTCAAACCCACACATCAAATACATTCGGACCTTGTGCGAAAAACGGAAGGCGCGGAATATCCGCCATGAGTTTTTCGTAGAAGGAGTCCGCGCAGTCTCTGAAGCATTCAGTCACGGTTGGAATGTGAAAAAACTGATTTACTGTCCGTCATTGGTTCGATCCGATTGGGCGAAGAAGATTGTTGCGGAATCCGATCCGTTTATTCACCTTCAAATTTCAGAAAATCTGCATAATAAACTGTGCGACCGCAACGATTTAGAATTGATGGCAATCATTTCACAGGTCGGGGACGATTTTGACCGCATCCCGATTCGATCGAATCTTCTTGCCATCGCAGCGGAAAATCCGCAGAATCGAGGGAATTTGGGGACAATCATCCGATCCGCCGACGCTATGGGTGCACACGGAGTATTGATAATTGAGCCCGCTGTCGATCTCTACGATCCCAAAACGGTTCGGGCCACAATGGGATCTTTGTTTGCATTGCCTGTAATTCGGATTGAAAGCCACGCACTGTTCCGGAGTTGGCATGAAAAAGTTTGTGCGGTTCTCGGGGTGCTACAGGTCGTTGGCACAAGCCCACATGCGTCAACGACAATCGACAAGGTCAACTTTATGGCCCCAACGCTGCTGGTTGTTGGTAATGAACAAGCCGGAATCAGCAAACAGCTTGAAACAATGTGTGATGCGTTGATTTCTATCCCAATGTCAGGATCGGCGGATTCTCTGAACAGCGCAATCGCCGCGTCAGTCGCCCTTTATGAAGCCAATCGTCAACGATTTTCGAGCAAGTGAATTAATCGTGCCTGCTATTGTCCAGTCAGTCCAATCACCGCGTAAAACCGCCACATTTAACACTTACGTCGTCTTTTTTACCGTCTGTTTTATTCTTTTGAGGCGGCGTTTTTGACGGTGATGAATGAGTGTCCTTCGTCGAACTCGTCCACTCTTGCTACGCGCCATCCAATCACCTCCTTACTACTATTCATCCAAAACCTTCGCAAGATAAAACACAGATTTACCACAGAGTGTCTCTATCTCTTGCATGGCATCGTTTAATTGTGCCTTTCGTGGACATTGGAGCAGGAGTCTATCCGTTGTAAGGGTGACATATCGGTGCTGTGTTTTGTGTGTATATTGAGCTTGCTGTTCCCCATCTGTGGTTAGTCGGTATCCATCTCCCAATTCAAACGTCTGACGCACTTTCTCCCAGTCCAAGTTTTTGTACAACGCTTTTGCAGGCAACTCCCTCGGTGTAGGCGTCTGAGATTTTTGAGTGGGTTCATCTTCATCCACAAAATAGTCTGTTATATCGCTCGATTTCTGAAAGCCATTGTCTAAGCCGTCAGAAACCTGTTCATCTATTGTGTGTATCTGCTGATCTTGAATGTTCTCACCTTGACCGAACGCTAGCAAATCGTAAATGACCCATTGTATCGCTTCGTGCTCATCCCGTCCAAGTTGAGATTGAGTAGACATGGTTTCAAGCGTACGAACACAAATGTTCAATATGAGTGGATGGAGATTAAGCGATGCTGGTTCAGCAAGATCAAAAAACATTCGCGTAACTACTGCAATCTCAGCTTTTTCCCTAGCGCCAATACGTTTTAGCCGTGTTTCGCAGGCTTTAAGCGACTGGCTGATTAGTTGGAGGAAGTTGGGTGTAATCAGGCAGGGCAGCGTTTCGTTGCGGAATTTTTCAGAAATAGCTTCCAAACAATCCTCGCCTGGTGGCAATTCGTCATGGTCTTCGGCTCGCACATAGTTTAGAGGGGAGAGGCGGAGCAATTCACGTATTTCCTGATGGAGACGCTCTGTATCAAATCTGATTTTCTCTAGTTCAGGTTCATTAACTAGCAACCCGCTTTTCATGATTCTGTCTTGTAATTGCTCTCCATCTGATTTTGCACTCTCCAGCATCCGCTGTTTTCTGAACGCCATCTGCCGCTGGCGGGATTTTCCAACCTGATTCCGTTTAGCACGTTTATTTGCAATGTTAAGTTGCCGATTCTTTTTTCTCGCCATTTTTACCGGATGCCGCGGTGTAAGTGAGCGTTGCTCCAATTTGTTGCATCGAACGTAGGAAAGTATACAGAATGAGCACTAAATTGTCAACACGGGAATTTTGGGGTTATGACATGAAACCTCAAGCATAAATTGTAGCCCGAGAGGATTCTGAATCCCAATCAATTCGAATAATCACACCCTCATCTTTCCTACAACGATCCTGTGCGGAACCGATTTTATTTCACGCTGATTGGGGTGGGAAGGTTTAAATTCTGTTCGAATAATCGTGCCATCCACACGCACGCTATTCTAATGTCTTGGACTAAGCGCTTTTGCAAAGACCTGGTCAACCCGGTCTACAAACACGAAATCAAGCCCCTCTTTTGCATCGTCGGGAATTTCTGCGAGATCTTTTTCATTTCGCTTCGGAATAATAAAGGTTTTGATTCCCGCCTGTTTAGCCGCGAGGATTTTTTCCTTTACGCCTCCAATTGGTAGTACACGTCCTCTCAATGTAATTTCTCCTGTCATGGCAATTTCAGGATTAACGCTTTGCCCAGTGGCAAGCGAAGTGAGCGCCGTCGCTATTGTGATTCCAGCAGAAGGTCCATCTTTCGGTATGGCGCCCGCTGGCACGTGTACGTGAATGTCATTCTTCATGAAGAAATCCGGGTTAAATCCTAATTCTCCGGCTTTAGACTTGACGTAACTCAAAGCTGCCTGAGCAGATTCCTGCATCACTTCACTAAGATGGCCAGTCAGGACGAGTTTACTTTCACCACTCATGCTTGTCGCTTCAACGAATAAAATTTCCCCGCCGAATGCAGTGACCGACATACCTGTTGCGACGCCTACCTCTTCCTCTTGTTCGGCAACTTCAGAATGGAATTTGATTGGGCCGAGGAAAACCGAAATCCCGCTAGGGGTCACATGTGTAAATTGGGCCCCGCCTTCGGCAATCTTGCGGGCGGCTTTTCGGCAAATTGCTCCCAACTCACGTTCAAGGTTTCGGACGCCTGCCTCACGTGTATACGCTTCAATCACCGTACGAATCGCGTCGTCCGATATTGAGAGCAACTCGTTACTGATTCCATGAGCTTCCAATTGTCGTGGAATAAGATACTGTTTGGCAATTCCCGTTTTTTCATTTGTGGTATAACCGGGCAGCTCCAGAACTTCCATACGATCTCGTAGGGGGGAAGGGATAGTGTGAAGCTGGTTGGCGGTTGTAATAAACATCACTCTCGACAGGTCAAACGGGGTGTCAATGTAGTTATCCACAAACGTATTGTTTTGCTCTGGATCAAGTACTTCAAGCAACGCCGCCGCGGGATCGCCTCTAAAATCCGATCCGAGCTTATCGATTTCGTCTAACATAAAAACCGGATTATTGGATTCTGCCTGGCGCAATCCCTTTATAATTCGCCCCGGCATCGAGCCGATATATGTTCTCCGATGTCCTCGAATCTCCGCTTCATCGTGTAGCCCGCCTAAAGAGATACGGACGAAATTTCTTCCCATGGTTCTCGCAATGGATTTCCCTAATGAAGTCTTTCCGACCCCAGGAGGACCTACGAAGCAGAGAATTGGCCCTTTCATATCTTGCTTGAGCATGCGTACAGCGAGATATTCCAGAATTCGGTCTTTGACTTTTTCCAGATCGTAGTGATCTTCGTCAAGAACCTGCTGTGCATGAGAGATATTAAGTTCATCTTCAGCGCTGACTGCCCATGGCAGATTGACGAGCCAATCCAGATAATTCCGGGAAACTGCCGATTCTGGAGAGGAGGCGTGCATTTTGGACAAGCGATTGAGCTCCTTTTCTGCAACTTTGCGCGCCTTTTCGGGCATTTTTGCGGCTTCAATTTCCTGCCGAATCTCTTCCACCTCCAGTAATAAATCATCAGCCTCGCCCAACTCCGTCTGAATGGCCTTTAATTGTTCCCGAAGGAAATATTCACGTTGTCCCTTATTTATCACTGCTTCCGCATCCGACTGAATCTTGCTCTCTAGTTCGGTGAGATCTAACTCCTTGGTTAGTATTACAATGAGCTGATTTAACCGGTTTTTGATAGGAATGGTTTCCAACAACAACTGTTTATCGTCTGGTTTGAGATCAAGCACAGCGGTGATATAATCCGCAAGCCGTTCTAAATCATCTAAATTTTCAGCGATTATACCTAGCTCTTCCTGGTATCTTGACGATAGCTTGACGATTTTTTGAAACAGTTCAACTGCAGTTCGCTTGAGGGCTTCAATCTCAATGGTGGTTTCCTCTTTTTCATCTAGCTCAACAATTCGAACCTGCACTTTTACAAACGGTTCTGTTTGAATAATATCTTCGATTTGAACCCTTGCGCGTCCTTGCGCGAGAATCAACACATTTTCATCATCCGTTCGGTACTTTATAATATGGACTAACGCCCCAACCGGAGCAAAATCATCTATCGTCGGCGAATCTGTTTCCTTCAATCGCTTAAAAACACAAATACTTCTAGAAGTGTTGATCATCGCGTCATCGACAGCGGCAGTGACTGTCTTCCCGGATAACGCGAGATGATGCGGGGAAAACGGCGGAACTGGAGGCATGTGAGGGAAAATGACGAGATCGTTCACAATCAGAACCGGAAGTTCTTTCGGAATCTCCAAATCCTTTTTTGGTTCATTCACGAATTCATCCACCATGATTCGCCTCCTTTAGCGGCTGCTCGTTTTCAGTCTCTTCTTCATTCTGGCGGCCAATCTTTTCCGATTGTTCAACTTTGACTTTGGGAATATCAATCTCAAGGAAACCGCCGACGTATCTGGCTTGAGGCTTTACAGCATCTGAGAGAACGTCTGGCAGCGCGATAGACCGTTCAAACGGTCCATAATTTATCTCGGCCTGATGATAATGTTGCTTTTTCAATGCGGTCCGATCTTGTCGATTTCCGTTGATTGTCAAGACATTTCCATCTAGACGAATTTGAATGTCCTCTTCCGGCTTTAGGCCAGCAACTTCAATCTTGATAACGAAGCTTTCAACCGTTTCGTAAATATCCATAGGCGGCTGCCACAGTGCGGTTTCTGGTGTCAATTTTTGAGGAGGCCGCGTAAAGGAGTCAAAATGGATTTCAAGCTCCTCTTGCATCTCAAAAAACCCCGTGATCAATTCACTGGGATTTGATTTCACTTTCTTACTCTCCTTTGGCGAAATGATTTTCTATTAGCGTTTATCGGCGGAAAATCTAGGCGGGGTTATCGAGAAATATTCAATGCAACCTGCGTTACTTGACGTACGGGGTTCGACAGTGGAATTAGAGCGGATTCACTGCTGCAAATTGAACCAACGAAGTGCTAATCAGCCAATTCCGTTTCGTTCAAACCTTCCCCTTCCTTAAATTTCATTCCGAGAGCGATCAGATCATTCGCCAATGTAAAACGGCTAATTTTATTGTCATCCAACGCGTCCGTCTCAGTAATTAACTCATGCCTCAGTGTGTCGGAGTTTCGTCGCATTTGGTCGCGCAACTCAGCTATTTGAACGGTTATTGAATTACTTAGTTTGTCAATTTTTTCTTGCACTTCCTGTACCAATGTGTCTGCCACTATGGAAATTTTGCGAGCATCTGCGATTACTTCGCCAATTACTTGGTTAATCTGTTCATTGATTCTGTTTTCAAACTCTCTTAACTCATTGTGTAAATCCACAGTCAATTCGTCAATTTTATTATCCAATTTTGTGTCGACATCTTGGGAGAGTGCATTAAACAATTGTTGGAGGTTTTCTAACTCTCTTTCTATTACACGGAATCGGTTTTCATCCTCACGAAGCTTAGGCCCAAGAATTACTTCGCGGATAGTATCTGCTGTTTCTGCAGAAGGTGCTGATTCACCGGTTGGCGAGGGGGCAATGGTTGTTTTTTCATCTTCATGCTCACCAGAGTCGAGCGTCGGATGGGCAGGGTCAATTATACTCATCAAATTCTCCTTATCGGGACGGTTTATCGGACTAGCGGTCGGCACAGCAGTTAACAAGCATATTTTATCAAAGGCTTTTAACCAATGTCAAAGAAATCAGGTTGGGTATGGCACGCTCGCGTGAGTCAATGGTGATTAAGGATAATTATACAAGTTCTCATCGTCATTGTGATGCTCTTGTGGAGTGGATTGGTTCTGCTGAAATTCACGGAGAATGCAATCGATAATTTCTTTGTTGTAGGCTTGAGCATTGATTCGTTTCTGATTGGCTTCCCACGCCATTTGCGCGGCAGCTTCAAAATATTCCGCATGCTTATACGCATCAAGAATGTCTGTACCTCGTGAGAAAGTACCATGTCCAACCCAACATAGTATATGACGCATTTCGTGACGCTGATTCGACGGTAGGTCTTCTTTTTTGAAGAGGCGCAGATTCTCATAAGAAAGCTCAGGTATACCTGGCGCTTTCTCTTGGACGAATCCGATGCCGCCGGATTTTTCATAAGTGATTGGCGTTTCTGGTTCGTAACCCTTTAAGAAATCGTAGAATTGTGATGGACTCCCATACTCACTCCGAGAAATAAGGTTCAAAAACTTCGGCTGCAAATGGACAAGCGCCTTGAAGCCGTGATTTTCGAGCTGGTCAAAAATCAAGAGGTAGTGGAATAGTTCGCTGGTCGGTTTTGGCGGTGTAATCTGTCCTTGTTCCAATACGGACTCTGACGGCGTGCCATATCTCATTCGGTAATGGCGTCCATCGTCTTCGACTTCAACAATTGTTAAATTCAGCGCTGGATGTTCCACTGCAATTGCGTCTAATCTTGAACCGGACTTGGTAATTAACACCTGTCGCCCCGCTAGCTGTTTTACAGTAATTGCTGCCGGCAAGGAGTAACGAGGGGATTGATTGCGTGGCACCAGACACCGTACATCAATTGTTTCAGAGAGCAATGCCCCCATGTTGCCGGCTGTTCCCCACAGATAACCGCGCGCATGCGCTTGGCTTCCCAGCCACCCCATTTGTCCAACGAGAACTCCCATTTCGCTATCGGACGACAATGGTTGAAGGGCAGCTTGATATCCGCGTGCTTGCCACTGCCGGCAGCGGAAACTCCTCGGCGGAGGTGGAAGTAAATCTTTGGTGAGATAAGGATTTGATGGCGTTATTCCGCGCACGGTTTTACCCCTTGTAACATGAATTTTGTGTCCCGTCTCGAAAGAAGAATATATCACGCTTGTACAATTTTATCAACTGTTTTCTGAGACCAATTACAATCTCAACACATGTTCTCACTTGAGCAATGCACCCCGAAAGTGATATAATCACATGTTCAAGCAAACGATTAAGGTTTGTAGATCTAGATTCATGGTTTCAATACTCAAGACCAATAGTATTGAGATTTTCCCATGGTACCAAGACAGCATATAAGAATTGAAATTCTACCGGAGGAGTAGATGGACACACGAATTGAAAAGGACAGTATGGGTGAAATTGAAGTTCGCGCAGATCGGTATTGGGGTGCGCAGACGCAGAGATCCACCCAGAATTTTAAGATTGGCGGTGAACGGTTCCCGCGTGAAATGATCTGGGCGCTTGGAATCGTGAAATGCTCGGTAACCGAAGTGAACACTGCACTGGGTTTGCTAGAACGGAATAAAGCGGACGTAATCATGAGAGCCGCACAAGAAGTGATTGACGGCCTGCTTGACGATCATTTTCCGCTTGTGGTCTGGCAGACTGGCAGTGGAACACAGACGAACATGAATACGAACGAAGTCATTGCTAATCGTGCTATTGAAATGCTGGGCGGCCATCTGGGGAGCCAAGAGCCCATACACCCGAACGATCACGTCAACAAGTCTCAATCGACCAATGACGCATTTCCGACTGCAATTCATGTGGCTATCGCAGACCGCATCCACCATAACCTTATTTCAGCGGCGACTGTCCTACGCGACGCCCTCAATGATAAGGCGGAAGAATTCAATGATATCGTAAAAATTGGACGTACGCACTTGCAGGATGCGACGCCCCTGACGTTGGGACAAGAGTTCTCCGGGTACGCAATGCAAATTACCAACGCAATTCGTACAATCGAGAATTGCTTCCCGCACCTCTATGAATTACCGATTGGCGGCACGGCCGTAGGGACGGGGTTGAACAGCCATCCAGAGTATGCCGCAAGAGCTGCAGCGGCGATATCTAGGCGAACAGGTTTTCCGTTCGTGTCGGCGCCGAACAAGTTTGAAGCTCTCGGTGCACGAGATGCTGTTGTCGAGGTGAGCGGTGCTTGCAAAACATTGGCGTGTTCACTCAACAAGATTGCGAACGACATCCGTTGGCTTGGGAGCGGACCGCGTTGCGGCATTGGAGAGATTTCCCTGCCAGAGAACGAGCCAGGGAGTTCCATCATGCCGGGGAAAGTCAATCCAACACAATGCGAGGCGATGACGATGGTTTGCGCCCAAGTCATTGGCAATGATACGACGATAGCGCTCGCCGGCGCCTCAGGAAATTTTGAACTAAATGTGTTCATGCCCGTCATCGCCTTTAACGCGCTGCAATCGATTCGCCTTTTAGGAGACGCCTGCGCGTCATTCACGCAAAATTGCGTTCTTGGCATTCGCCCGAACCGCGAAAAAATCGACCAATATTTGAATGACTCCTTAATGTTGGTGACTGCGCTCGCCCCTAGCATTGGATATGACAACGCCGCTCTAGTAGCAAAAACAGCCCACACGGAAAACAAGACGCTGCGCCAAGTCGCACTTGAATTGAATCTATTGACCGAGGAAGAGTTCGATCGCGTTGTCGTTCCCAATAAAATGATTGGTCCAAACGTGAAAGCGAACTAACTTTACGCTTGAATTGAACTGATTGAACATTAGACCTCGAATTCTTTGAACGAATTGCGTATTGGCTTTTTTGAGATGTAATTCGTCACATGTTATGCCGCCTATTGAAAAACTAATCGCTGACTTTGATGGAACCGTGTCTGAGGTAGATACACTTGGTCTATTGGTGCAGAACGCCGCAAAACATCGGGCAACTGCCGGCGAAGTGGGAGCGCAAACGTCATTATTAGAATGGCGCGAAACGGTGGAATGGTATTCAAAACAGCACAATCGGATTGTCAATGAATGGCTTACCAACGACAGCGGGGGAACGCCTGGCACGGAGGACAATCTCGAAGTTCACCCAGACCTAGCTGGACTCCGGAGATTCCTTGATGCCGCTGAGGTCCTGGAATATGACGCTACCCGTAGAGTCATAGAAAGAAAATTCCTGTCAGGGCTCACAAAGGAGACGCTCCGGAAGATTGGCCGGAGCGTTCAATTGAGATCTGGGGTATTCACGCTAATGGATGCGATGCGCGCGATTGGTATAAAGATTGAAATACTCTCTGCAAATTGGTCAATGACCTTTATTCAAGGCGCGATGGGAGACATGTGCGATCAGATTGTAACCAATAGCTTGGAATTTGATAAATCAGGGCGTTCAACCGGGGAAATTCATTTACGCGTGATTTCTGCACAAGATAAACTGAAACACTTTTTAAAGCGGAAAAGCGACCGCAATCATTTTACTCCCTCGCAGTACGTGAAGGAACAGCACCACACGCAACAGCCACAGTCCGGACGAACATTGTACATCGGCGATTCAGTTACGGATTTACTCGCCATTTTGGAGGCTGATGTTGGGGTGTTGATTGGCACCAAGCAAACCGCTGTTCAGGCAATGAAGCGGTTTGGTATTCCCACGCGAACGATAACCGGCAAAGATAGATTTGATCCAGTCCGTGATGCTGCACGCACCGTACTACGTGTGGATTCATGGGAGACATTAGGGCATTTCCTCGAAAATGAATAGTCTTAGGCAAAATGACGAACAGGGAGTGCGGCAGAAGCTCCGCAGATTTTAACAACTCAAACGCACTAGAAAGGCATTATTTTCTATTGTTCAACCAGGTTTGCAGATATGAACACACGCAGCAATTGGATTAATCCTCTCAAATTTCTAGGTTAATCTATCATGTTGTTTTACGGGGAAGATTTGCGCGAGTGAGAATACAGGAGGGAAGTCATTATGCTCAGTGTCGAGGAAGCGCGTAAACGGATATTGGACGTAACCCATGTCTTGCCGCCGGAAAAACTCAGGATTATGGACTGTCTCGGATATGTCTTGGCGGAAGATGTGCACGCCACGGAACATATACCGCCGTTTCGCAATTCTGCGATGGACGGATACGCAGTGGTTGCTGAAGATACACAGTCGGCTTCCAAAGATTTTCCAATTCAACTTTCGATTGTCGAATCTATACCCGCAGGCTATGCCCCAACCGAGTGCGTTGCGCGCGGCCAAGCTGCCCGGATTATGACGGGGGCAATGATGCCCAATGGAGCAGATGCCGTTGTGATGATAGAAGAAACGCAATCTGAAAAGAATCAGATTAAGGTCCTTGATAGTGTAGAAAAAGATGAGAATGTACGCTTTGCCGGTGAAAGCGTAATGCAAGGCGATCTCGTGATGTCAAGAGGCAAGCAAATCCATCCGCCGGAAATTTCCATGCTTGCCTCACTCAATCTACCGGCAGTCGAGGTGCACAAGCGCCCCAAAGTTGCCGTGATTTCGACAGGCGATGAGCTAACACCTCTCGGCGGACCGCTGAAGCCGGGCAAGATTCGAGATAGCAACCGATACGGCATTTGCGCCCAGATTCAGGAAGCTAATTGCTTTCCAATCGATATGGGGATTGCCACCGACGATGAAGTGGTGTTGGAACGCAAATTCCGCGATGCAGTGGGTCAAGCCGACGCTGTCGTCACCAGCGGAGGCGTATCAGTCGGAGACCACGACAGCGTGAGAGCGGTTCTCGCCCGGATGGGTGAGATAAATTTCTGGCGGGTCGCGATGAAGCCGGGAAAACCACAGGCGTATGGATTCATTGACGGCGTGCCAATCTTCGGATTGCCGGGGAACCCGGTATCGTCGCTTGTGGTGTTTGAATTATTTGTCCGTCCTGCCCTGCTCAAAATGGCAGGTCATACCGATTTACTTCGTCCAACGTTCCAAGCCATTTTAGATGATGACGTGGTAAACAGGGATGGGCGCGTAAACTTTCTGCGGACAATCATTACATCGCGCAACGGCAAATTTCATGCCCAGACGACGGGACCGCAAGGATCCGGCATTCTTTACTCGCTCGTTCTAGCAAACGGGTTCATAATTATTCCGGCAGGTGCGACCATCAAAGCGGGCGAAACAGTCGAAGCACAGTTACTGAAGTGTTGACAGTTGCGCTATAATAAACTGCAATTTCTGTAGAGATTCCTAATGACTGATTAAAACTGGGTACAAACAAAGGTACGAACCGCGCCGTTAAATTAAAGCTTTCAAACTGAAACCTGTGAGGGATTGGTGCACCCAACCCTACAAATTGAATGAGGGATCACACATGCCACGACAGGTTTTTGTCGATATAGATACGCAACACGACTTCATTGATGCTGACGGCGCTCTTTCGGTGCCGGGAGCAGAGGATATCCGAGAAAATTTACATATGCTTACTAACCACGCGCTTGAAACTGGGGTGAAAATTATCGCCTCGGCGGATGCACATGCGCCTGACGATAAAGAGTTTGAGGTCTTCCCGCCGCATTGCGTACAAGATACCCCTGGGCAGAAAAAAATTGAGGAGACAAGCGTTGCCAACACGCAGGTCATCACAAACACCGCATCAGGAACCCATCCACACGAAGTGGTCAGTGGGGCGGATCTGGTCTTGTTAGAGAAACAGACATACGACGTTTTCACGAATCCGAACACGGCAGAGATTGTCAGGGCGGCAAACGCGGATGAACATATCGTTTACGGCGTTGCGACGGACTACTGCGTCAAAGCGGCAGTGTGCGGATTGCTTGATCGAGGGCATAACGTAATCGTCGTCGAGGATGCCATTGCGGCGGTGGACGAGAGTGCGGGCAATGACGCTATCGCATTGATGAAACGGGAAGGGGCAATTTTTGAGAAGACCCGTGAAATCATCGGTAGGTAATTCAGTCTGGCTTAAAGCTGCGGAATCCAATGACTGCTGAGAAGAAAACTGGTTTTGTTTACCATCCCGATTGCTTGAAGCACGATACTGGACACGGACACCCTGAACGTCCGGATCGGCTAAAGGTTTGTATTCAGGCCATTCAGGCATCGCATTTTTGGTCAGATTTAGTTCAATTAAAACCGATAATTGCCACGATTGATCAGATTTGCGATGCGCATACAAAACCGTATGTAGACAGCGTGAAGCGCCATTGTGCTGAGAGCGTTCCACTCGCTTACGATACGCCGCTCTCGACAGATTCTTTTAATGCGGCGTTACTATCCGCAGGGAACGTGCTTGCGGCGGCTGACGCCGTAATGACCGGAAAAGTTAAAAATTCGTTCGCCCTTGTTCGTCCCCCCGGTCACCACGCCACGTCGGATCGAGGTATGGGATTTTGCTTATTCAATAATGTCGCCGTTGCGGCTAAATTTCTTCAACGAGAGCACAATGTCGGGAAAGTTGCGATTGTGGATTGGGACGTGCATCACGGCAACGGCACGCAAGACATTTTCTACAGCGATGATTCGGTTTTTTTCTTTTCCATTCACCAATTTCCGCTCTACCCCGGTTCAGGACTGGCTAGCGAGATTGGCGCGGGCAAAGGAATCGGCGCGACCTTAAATGCGCCGATGCGCGCCGAGAGTGAGGCGAACAACTATATCGAGGTTTTCGAGAAATTGCTCATACCCGCGTTGAATAATTTTTCGCCGGACTTCATTATAATTTCGGCCGGATTCGATGCGCATCGCTCGGACTTGTTGGCATCAATAAACTTGACCGCAGAGGGGTTTGCGGATTTGACTGACATTATAGTAAGAATTGCTGAGCAGTGTTGTGAAGGGCGGCTGGTGTCGGCATTAGAAGGGGGCTACAGTCTTGAAGGGTTGGCAGAATCGGTCGTCGCCCATATTGAACGGCTGTTTGAGAATTAGAGAAGTTAAAATCTATCGGTTTCCCACAAGAATAACTCCCCGCGCGGGAAAAGTACACCAAGCAGCGCAATTTTACTGTCGTCAAGCGTCAAGCCGTTGGAGAACGCAATCTGACGCGGCGTCATATTTCCGAACAACAGATTTAACAGTTGTGTGTGGCTGACAGCGAGATCGATGCTTGGCATTCCGATAAATGCTGAGCGCTTGAAAATTCCTCCGTCAACACTTAAGCATAAGATATCGGTCTCGCAGCGGATAACAATCGATCCGGCCCATCCCGAATAGTCAGAGTCATTGAGCCTGGTTTCGAATGTCGGCAGCATCTTCGTAAGCAGCGATTCCAGGTTAATTACCCGAATCATAGTATGATAATGTTCAACACGCTTCACTGCGCAGCTTGTACGTGCAAGTAACTTGCGGCATTCGTGCGGAACAATGGCTTCAACTGAATTAACACCCTCAACATTCGCTTGATTGAAGAAGCGGTGGAATAGTTCAATAGCTGCACTTTCATAATTCGGTAGATAACCCATTTCGCGGATGAACCACCGGTCGCACATGAGATAAGCAACGATGCCGCCGTTCTGCCGCGCCGTCCAGAAGAGCGAGGGATCGTAATCACGCCATTTCGGCCGGTTATTCCAATATTCGACTGATCTGACAATCGTCCCTGTACGGGACGCATTGAAACGTTCGTAAATTTCCCGCAGCGCCCCTTCATCTTGGTCCAGGTTACATTGCCGAACGATCACGTCCGACGTGCTTTCAAACCTTTCAGGTAAAGTCATGCGCGTCCTGTACGCCGGGTGCATCACCCAACCTGCCTTGGCGTAATGTGATTGGATGTCCGTAAAGAGAATAGAGACATCATAGCCTGCCCCGTGCATGTACTGAACGCTATCCCGAAGCACTTGCGATGAGTGTCCGGCACGGCGGTATTCAGGGCGGGTGCTGACGTTCCCGACGCCTGCCATCTGCACAACGCTGCCGCCAATTCGCATGGGACGCCGAAATATCTGAACGACGCTAACCACCTTCCCATCTACAAAACAGGCGCGGGTATTGTTTAAATCGAACCATGGATCGAGTTTAACAATGTTCGTGAACATGTGATCCGATTCATCGAATACACTAATGCTGCATTGAATTGAATCTTCCAGTTCAATTTGGTTTAGGGGCGCGCGGTATTGAATATTCATGTCTTCCTGCCGACGTGTATGGCAACAATGCCAAGAGTCTTCTGATAGTATCGCACGTCCGCCAGGCCGCAGCCTTCCATTACGGCTTTAAGCTGTTCACAATTCGGAAATTGCATAACTGAATCCGGTAGATAACCGTATGCATCGTCTTTGTTTCTTGAAATTAAATTTCCGATAACGGGCAATAGCCTTTTGAAGTAAAAGAAATGGAGATTGCTAAAAACCGGCGCGGACGGCTGAGTAAACTCAAGAATTACAACACGCCCGCCTTTGACGGCGACTCGTGCCATCTCGCTGATGCCGAGTTCTAGCTTCGCGACGTTGCGAATACCGAACCCAACTGACACGATATCGAAGGTATCGTCAGCAAACGGAAGTTGGAGCGTATCCGCCTCGACGGCAACCAAATTATGGGTGCGTTTCTGTTTTTCTACTTTCTCTTTGCCAATCGCTAGCATTTCGAAGCAGAAGTCAGTGCCGATTACGGGTTTACCGTTACCCATCGCATCCGCGTAAGCAAGCGCGAGTTCACCGGTGCCTGTGCAAACATCAAGCACGCTATTGCCCGGTGCAACCTCGCTGACTCGGGTGGTAAATTTTCGCCATGACCGGTCACGCCCCATACTCAACAGGGTGTTGAGGAAATCGTACCGCCTTGCAATCGCGGAGAAGATTTTATGGATGTAGGTTTCTTTTTCCATAATCCAAACGGCAATCAGACACGCGTTGTCACGCGAAAGGCAACTGGATATTTGCCACAAACCGCCTCGTGAAATCGAGGTTCATTTTGGCAGAAGCGAAGGCATCCTCACCGGTCGGCGTTTCCAGTACGAACCAACCTTCATAATCGATTTCCACAATTGCTTTGCTGACCGCTTCAAAGTCCACTCGTCCCCCGCCCAGAGGCTGCGAATCCGTATCCTTCATGTGCAGATAGCCAATATGCTCCGCGGTAAGCATTCGGATTTCCCGCGCGGGGTCGTAGCCCGCGCTTACGGCGTTACCCACATCGTAACAGAGGGCGACGGCCTCAATATCAACTGCCTCGAGCAGACGAAGTTGCTCCTCACCGCTCAATGTACATTCGAGAGCGAGTGTGACGCCGTATTGCGCGGCAACCACGCCTGTACGCTTTAGTCCATCCACCAGGCGCGGCGCCGAGGCGTGTTCTGAACTTAGCGTCGCCTCTTCAAAAAAGGGCAATACAATTACGTTAGCCTCCAACCGCGGTGCAACGCGCGCCAAATAGTTTACGAAGTTTATTCCTTCACGACGCAGGTCATCATCAGGGTTCAAGAAGGTGCGTGGAATCAACGCCTGAGCCGTAAGTGCGGCGGCACTACATCCTGACGAATCAATCAATTCTTGGACTTTTTCGACCCCTTCCTCGCTGAACAGTAGATGGTCTTGATAGTTATCTCCAATGCGAAACTCCAGTCCGTCAAAACCGAGTTCCGCCGCTTGGGCAAATGTTTCCTGGAAGGGAAGGGGCAACATCACATCACGAATACCGATTTGCATACGTCTAATCCTTTTGTGACTGTCCTTGTCGATTCGTACACACCAACAGCCGAGCATCTATCCCAATCGGCAGATTATGATAACAGAGACCCAATTCCAGTCTTTACGGGAATCCGGCAGCGTTGAGATAGAATAGCAATGTGTGACGCTGAAGCCTGACGCCGCTATTTCACACCTTTTATTCTAAGATTTGCATCAGTTCGAACACGAGGCCGTTGGGAGATCTGAAAAAGGCAATGCGGCGCGTCCCCAATCCAACACTGATTTGCCTCGGCTCGAATAGTGTTTCTGCTCCCAGCCCCGCGGCTTGTTCGCAGGCTTTATCCAGGTCTTCAACTTCGAACACCGCATGGGTCAATCCGGTCATGAGTGGGTAGTTAAGCGATTTTTCAAACGGCGGCTCCGGCATCAAAGACAGCCGCGTACCGCCGAAATCCAGTAACGCCACCTCGTACACTTCGCCATCGGGCTTTGAACGAGTTTCTCGCACTAGAACTTTGCCGCCTAAAGCTTCGAAAAAGCCAACTTCCCGATTTAAGTCTTCAATTTTTACGCCGAGGTTCCAGAGACTTGTCTCCATAATCCGCTGCCTTCGCTTGGATAAGGTTGCCGGCAACACACCTATTGTACCGACGGCCTTTTTTTTGCAATCCGATGGGAGAATACACGCCGCCAATAATCCAAGCCGTTGGTATTTTGGTTAGCAGAATGGTGAATTCTGATACTGTCGAGAACAACACTTATAGGGGGGTGCAAGATGTTGAGTCGTCCTACTATTGCGGGGCGTGCGTATCATCATATGAACATGCTCAATGCCTTTTCAATCCGATCAGTGCATTGTAGCAAGAGCGGAATAAAATGTCAACGTCCTAAACAGGTGAAAGAATGGCGTGGGTCGGCCGCGGGCAGATTTCCGTTTGACCCAATGACTTTGACAGATTAAAAAGGTGTCCCTTTATGCGAGGCTGAGTCCTTGGGGACACTCACGTCCACCGGCACAATCTTGATTGAAATTTGGCATTCGAAAACACTTGAGAAACCCGTCCAACACTAGCTCCATGGCATGTTCGGTGTATAGTTCAAAGCGTCAGTTTCGACCCGCGCAAAAGTGCCCTTTTGTGTCTTTTTGTGCCCCATTTCGATGTTTCCTTTTTGGGACACTTCTCACGGTTTGGGTGGCACGTCCGGCTTGCGGATTTGATTTTACGGTTCAGCACCAGTAGTCAATCCGGCGGTAATGAAATTGAATGTACGTTTTGCGCTCCTTTGGGTAAAAAAAAAGGCGAGGTTAGACATCCTTCAGCGCCCTCGCCTCGCCAACAAAAATTTAAATATTCAGATTTTATGCAAAACAAATTTCTATTGTATTTTACAAGGTGTTAAATACACATGTCAAGGAAAAATTAAGCCTACAAACGAAAATTTATGGAGCGCGAGTGATATCTACTACGCTAATACCCGAGGACTATCGCGCGCCCTTTATTACCCTATAATGAACGACCTCGCAACGACTAAACATGAACTAGCCGTGGGTTAGAATTTCCCTGACGGGGATGTGCCGACTCCCACTTTTACCCCCGTTCCCTCCATCTGTTCCACGACGTGGCGGATGCAGTCGTCAACCGTTTTGAACGGGGGATCAGCGTAGGATTCTAAGCTAAAACTCAAGTCATTTGCGCCGAACACAAGCATATCCACCCCAGGTTTTGCCAGTTTTCGTGCATTGATAACGGCATTAACAGATTCGATCTGTAGACAGAGAATACCATTATTGTTCCACCAATCGGCGTAATCGAGACGGTCAGGGTACGCTTTTACGCCGTAACCGGAGCTCGGACCCCAACTCCTTTTTCCAATCTGTGGATAGTAGAACGCATCAATCGCCTCGTCCACCGTCGATTCGTTCTCCACTTGCGGCACCACAATGGCTAGCGGCCCCAGATCGACGTAATTGCCAATTAGAAACGCGTGCCGTGTGTGTTTGATACGGAACATAGCGGGCACACCCAGGTCCTCCGCCATGCCGCAAAACCGAACAAGTTCTTTTTCATCGAACGCCGAGTGTTGGCTGTCGATTCCGACCAAATCGTAGGTGTCTTTACTGAGGATTTCCTCGAGTTGTTCTTTAGAGGAATCCATGGGTGCACCTCCAACGTTAACTGGTTCCCCGTTGTGTATGCGTTGTTTCAAAGATAGCTCCGACATATCTAAAATTCTCCTTTATTTTGACTTAAACGTTGTAACATGCGGAAGAAATTGTATCTATCAATAAATTGATTGCCACCAGCCATTTTACGCCTTTTTCGTTTTCTGATCAACATAAATTTGTAAATGCGCGTTTACTTGCGTTTTACGCATAAAATTTTCGGTACAACTTGTTCATCGTTTGTCGACTGAATCCGAGACGGACAGTGATTGCCCCCTTACAATCGGCTTGCCCAACAATGAGTCGTGTGTTATCATTGTGGCTGAAAACCGTACTTTTTGGGATCCGAATTGTTTAATACGAGACGTTGAGAAACGGACAGGTGAAACTTCTCAATCGCTATTTTACCTAAAATAAACTGCAGAAAGGAATTCACGAAATGGCTACGTTTTTGCACACACGTATTCGAGTCAGCAATCTAGACCGATCCATCAATTGGTATTGCGACAATCTCGGTTTCGTTGTGAAACGCCGAAGCGATAGATCGCCGGCGGGCAACCAAATCGTCCATTTGGAGTTACCCGGTAATGTTCCCACCCTAGAATTGACCTATTCCCCCGATTATGAACTCAACGTTCCGGAAGATTTGATGCACCTCGCCATCGGCGTACCGGATCTGGTAGCCTGCTGCGACGAACTGGAAAATTCTGGCCTTGAAATCTGGCCCGACGGTTGGCGTGAGCAATTCACATCAGGCGGCATGAAAATGGCTTTTATTACCGATCCAGATGGTTATGAGGTGGAATTGCTTGAGGATATGGAGAAAATTATGAATGAGTTGAGCGAGTGAGATGAATCGCCGCCCAATCTCATATGGGGTAGACCTACGGATGAAGTTGCTCTCGGTAAATGTATCGAAACCCAAGCCTGTCTCATATAACGGTAAAACGATACACACAGGGATCTTTAAGGCTCCGGTGAAGGGTCGCGTTGCGCTTAAAAGATTGAATTTGGACGGAGACGGACAGGGTGATTTAACGGTACACGGCGGCGTCGATAAGGCAGTCTACGCCTACCCAAATGAGCATTACGAGCACTGGCGGCGAGAACTCAGGCGTGACAATCTGACTTACGGACAGTTCGGCGAGAACTTTACTGTGGAAGGTATGTTGGAGGATGGCGTTCATATTGGAGATGTTTTCCGCATAGGGTCGGCATTGGTGGAAGTGTCGCAGCCGCGCGTGCCGTGTTTTAAACTTGGGCTAAAGATGGGCAACCCGACATTTCCGAAACTGTTCTTGGCGAGCGAACGGTCTGGTTTTTACTTGCGCGTATTGGAACCGGGGGAGGTCGGCGCTGGCGATGCGATCGAACGGGTTAAGGTTGGGCAAAAATGCCTAACGGTAAAGGCGGTACACCACCTGCTGTATTTCGACAGCAGTAATTTGGAAAGAATTCACGAGGTTTTAGGCATCCCCGCGTTGGCGGCGAGTTGGCGCGAATCATTCGAGAAGGTGTTAGCTAATGCCTGAAATCACAAGAAAGTGAAAAGCGCCGAATGGCTAGTGGAAAGCACGAAATTCACTAACCACTCGCCGCTAATGTACAAATCACTGTTCATGGATGACTTCCTGATGCCGACGATGGAAATCGCCCCAACGCTACTCAACCATGCCAATCTTGGCGGCTTGCGGCGCGCGCGTCGGTAGATTCTGCTTCGCCAGTTGATTTTCCGGAATATATCCGGTGTAATCAGGTATTCGACCGTGCGTCAATGAGTAAACAGCGACATTGGTCATAAACCGATATACGCCTGGGGAATAGTGCACGGACCGCGTCGGTAGGCTTACTGCCTCCATGGCGCACATGTAATCTCGCCGCACGACTAACACCGAAAGTTTTTCACCAATTGAGATTCCTTCTAGGAAATTCCGCCGGGGCGGCGGTTGAGTGCCAAACCAAAAGATATCAAATCCCACCGGTGGTCCGCCCATTTCATAGAAGTTATTATAGAGCTCGTGGTCGTTAGGAATACGCCCAACCTGAAATTCAGGCATGACATAGCGCATCTGAGCGAGGAAAACGCGAGTAAATCCACGGTCGGCGGCGTTTACGCCGCAATCGTCAAAGACGAGGAGGCCGCCTCTGTCAACAAGATATCGACGCAGTCCAGCCGCTTCCGGTTCCGTAAGTCTTTTGTTCAGCGTCATATTAGCAGCCGCATTAGTACTGCGAAGACCGCGCGCCATGTTGTGCGACCGCACAAAAACAGGATCGTGCCCAGTCATAAATGCCATTGGAGTCTTTTGCAGGTTGGCGTCCGTTAATTTCACCGCACCGCCTTCAACGTTCATGTCCGTCTTAATGTTCGTCCGTTCATTTATCCATTTCGTCAGCGCATTCAGCGATGATGCGTCTGCCCACCAATCAGACAGGTTATGCCGGATACGGGCGAAGCGGAACACACCTTGAATGTCGCGTCCTTTACCGATGACCCGACCCCCAGGTTCACCCCTCGGCAACGGTGGAACATCTGCATTTCCAAGTGTAATGCTTTCAACCACATCGCCTAGTGCATCACGCGCAGCACCAACCTGCTCCACCATGATTAGCCCTAGAAGATGTTCAAATGCGACCTTCACCTGCACTATCCCGCCGGCAATCCCGCGTTCAATATTCGACGGGCCGGTATTTGGTGCAGTGGCGACAGGTCCGGAAAACGCCAATGCGCCCGGCACATCCGATTCCGGCAAATCCGCATGAGTCGTCACTTGCGGCAGGGTTGCATTGAGGCTAATCACTTTGGGTACATTAGGAGTCATGGATTGGTCTAGTTTGACGACTTTATTCGAGAATTCGAGCACGGTTTGGGGCTCGAAAGTAGACGTACGAACGACTGCAGCAGTTGTGACTCTGGGTTGAACCTGAACTTGTTCAACGACCAAAGTGTTATCCGTGAGAGTAGCAGGTTTCATCGGTTTAATTACCTGCTTACGTACTTTAGGTTTTGGCGGCTCTGGCGATACAAGTACGTGGGCACCGACTAAGTCTTTGAATTGCGGGGTTTGTGTGACGAGATAAACACCTAGAATCAGCACAGCGACTCCGTGGAGGATTATCGACGTCATCAAAGCCCTTGAGGTTTTCTTGGCAGACATTTTTTTCCCTCCATATCAACATGCGGTGTTAAGGTAGTTAAAACTCTTGATTGCCCCGCCGCCTAATCTATGGTATTGCGCGAGGTCATTTATCGTAATAAGCAATTTATATGCCACAATTACATTTCAGTGTGCAAAATACCAATTACCTATGTGCAAGCAGAAAGCATAATGGATTATCGGCATTTGTCCAGCCCGCTCCATGACTGGGTTGCGGCGGTCGATATGACTTTTTTGCCGTGCACTGCATACGAATATAAAAACTTCCGACTTATGGCGCTAGCTATTTTTAAACACCGGCGAAGATTGTACATTTCTGCGCTAAACGGTTAATCCTCTTTGTCAGGTTGCACCAGATGGTGCACCCTCGCCTGCATGAAGAAATTAAAACTTCACGTGATTGGGGCCTACCTAATCTCAAGCCAATCAGATAAGTGAACTGGTATAACACCGATTGAAGTATCCATCAAGAAACTCCAAAATTGCCTACATTTCCATCCCTGTGTTCAATAGCTGCAGACACAAAAACGCTTGACACGAACTCTATCCCGTGATAAATTTGCTCGTTTGTTTTACCTTACCTTTACCGCCAATTGAATACCGCCAATCGAAATGTGTTTCCCACAAGACCGTACTTATACCATTTCTATAATTGGAAGTGCATTAATGGCGTCAATCATGTCTTTCCAAAGCGGGGCAAGATGCCCCGCCTACGGGGTTCGGTGGAAAGGGCAACAGTTAGTATGGGTCGCGTCATAGTAGTATAATAGAAAACACGATATGCACTATTATTCAAGCGAAATGGTATTAGAACCCAAATGGGTTTATGATGAAATCTATTTCCTATTGATGAAACTTGACAGGAGGTTTATTCAGTGAAAGTGCTAATTCTCCCGTCCCCGCCACAATTGCATTATTGGTGCGACGGCGTTGTTACAGCGTTAGACGACAGGTATCCGATTAGGCATTTTGATCCGACGCAGGCGGTATTAGACCAATTTAGAGACATTGACGTCGTCGTGGAGTGTGCCGGCTGTACGCGGGAGATGGTTGATGCGGCAGTAGATGCCGGCGTAAAATTGTGGCAGGTCATGGCGGTTGGCTTAAATGCCTGGGACGTGAATTACTTCTTGGAAAAGGGTATGCTCTTTGCCAACACGCCCGGTCCTTTTAGCGCGGTCGCTCTGGCGGAACATGCTTTATCATTGATGTTCTTGATCGCCAAAAACTACACGGCAGCTCAAGAAAATGTACGATCGGAAAATTTTAGTCTGCCGGTCAATGACGAGTTAGCGGGAAAAACGTTAGGCTTGGTTGGGTTGGGTGCAAGCGGGCGTGAACTCGCAAAGCGCGCCCATGCGCTGGGCATGCGGTTGGCGGCTATTGATATCGTTGATGTTTCTCAGGAAATTCGGGACGAACTGCACTTGGAGTTCTTTGGCGATCCGAGCCGGTTGGACCACCTGTTGAGCGAGGCAGATTACTTATCAATCCACACGCCGCTTACCTCAAAGACCCGACATCTGATTGACCGGCGAGCATTAGAAATAATGAAACCGACCGCCGCGTTGATTAACATTGCACGCGGTGGAATCGTGGACGAGCCGGCTCTAATTGAGGCGTTAGAAACAGGGCAGATTCGGGCTGCCGGCCTGGACGTTTTTGCACATGAACCGTTGCCATCTAGCCACCCTTTCCAACAGATGAAAAACGTGTTTTGCACGCCCCACATCGCTGGAGTAACTAAGGAGACTGTTCAACGCCGCGCGGAATTAGTGGTTGAGAACATCGATCGGGTGGCTAAGGGCATGATACCTCTGCATCTCGTTACATCTGCCGAATAGTCAGGGACGAACCGCAAAGAATTTTTCTCGCTTTTGCCGCTGAACCGCCCGTTTCAGCGGATAGACTTCAACCCTGTATCGGCATGAATACACCTTTCTCGCAACATCATCCCGCATATTGCGTGAATGACGTACCGTTTTGGAGGAAAATCCATTGAAGTATTTGTCTGCTTCCCAGCTACAAGAGATTGGCACAAGGATTTTGGATGCAGCCGGTTCGCCGCATGAAGAATCCGTTATCGTAAGCAAAGCGCTTGTCCGCTCAAACTTAATGGGGCACGATTCTCACGGCGTCTTGCGTATCGCACAGTACGTCGGGGATATTCGGAACGGCGAGATTTTACCGGGGGCGCCGATTGAAATTGAGCGAGAAATGGACGCTTCTGCCGTGATAAACGGCAACTCCGGGTGGGGCATGGTGATTGCCCAGAAGGCGATGCAGCTTGCGATTGACAAGGCGCGCAGGTGTTCGATTGGTACGGTGGTTGTGCGCGGAAGCCATCACGTGGGCCGCGTGGGAGAGTATCCCACAATGGCGGCTGCGGCACAGATGATTGGTATGGCTGCCATCAACTCTTACGGTACCCCCGGTATGATGGCGCCGTGGGGAGGAATCGATCGGCGGCTCTCCCCAAATCCTCTAGCATTCGCTATGCCGAGCGGGGAAACGTGGCCCGTGCTTGTAGATGTAACTACATCGGTTGTGCCGGAAGGCAAAGTTCGCGCCGCCCAATACGCGGGCGAATCCTTGCCGGAAGGGTGTATCATTGATTCCGAGGGAAATCCAACTACAGATCCTAACGCTTTCTACGGTCCTCCGACTGGCGCAATCTTACCTCTCGGCGGCGTCATGGGATACAAAGGCTACGGGTTAGGCATCGTCGCCACCTTGCTGGCAGGCGCATTGTCAGGTGTAGGTTGTAATGGTCCCGAGGCGCCAATGAAGGGCAATGGGATATTCTTTCAGGCAATTAACATCGAAGCCTTCCTCCCGCTAGAAGAATTCATCCAAACGGTTCAAGGGCAAATCGAATGGATGAAGTCGTCTCGGCGGAGACATGGTGTGGATGAAATTCTTTTTCCCGGCGAGCCGGAGTTTCGGACGGCACAGCGCCGCGAAACGGAAGGCATTCCGGTTGAGGACAGCGTTTGGGAAGAAATGGTTGAAACAGCGGCAAGTCTAGGGCTGGATATAGAGGAATGAGGACAAGAACAAAAAATCCTCTCCCTTGGCAAGCTTACTATTACCCACAAGTCCAGAAATTCGCACGGAGCCACGCTGTGGGAGGGAAATCCTTCTCCCGATTGTCGAGGCAGGGATGCCTCTCCTACAGTGAGAACGCCCTGTCGGCTCCTTCCAATAATCATTCCCCTCCTTACTAAGGAGGGGAATAAAAACAACCGCCCGGATGTTATTGCTCAGCCAACTTTACGGCGTATGTACGAATTGCGTGCGCCTAGGATTCAACAACGGACGCCAACACCTCATTTAACAGCCCTTCGTTCTTCCGCTCCAATGCCAGCAATTCCTCGGCGATTTCATCAAGAGAACGAAGCGGCGTGTATTTGTAGAAATACCGATTAAAGTTTATTTCGTAGCCAACCTTGTCCTTTTTCCTGTCCAGCCAACTGTCCGGCAGGTGCGGCTTGACCTCCCGCTGGTAGTAGTCTTCGATGTCCTCACTGAGCGGCACCCGCTCATAGTCTCGCAGCTTAGAATCGGGTTTAGGATTGCCCTTCTTGTCTCTGACGACCACCTGTTTCTCCTCGCCTTGAATCTTGTTTTTCTCGACCAGCGGCCTCTCAACCGTGACTTTGGTGTAGCCGAAGAAATCGTTCTCGTAAATCTTGCAGTGTTCGTTCTCCTCAAAATTGGTGTAGAGCGCCGACAAACGACGGATATGGGCGTCAGAGATGAAAACGCTCTTGTCGCCCAAGTTTCGCTTCATCTTGTCGAAGAAACTCGCTCCGTTAATGAGTTGTATCATGCCGCGCCGTGCATTTGATTTTTGGTTCGTTAAGATCCAGATGTAGGTTGCGATACTGGTGTTGAAAAACAGCTTATCGGGCAGCGCAACAATACACTCCAACCAGTCGTTTTCGATAATCCAGCGTCGAATCTCGCTCTCGCCGCTGCCGGCATCGCCCGTGAATAGCGGAGAACCGTTGAAGACGATGCCGATCCGGCTGCCGCGGAATTCCATCTTGGAAAGCATGTGCTGCAGAAAAAGCAACGCCCCGTCAGAGGTGCGCGGTGTACCAACAGCGAACCTGCCGCTCGGATTTTCGGCGTCCTCCTTAACTGTCCCCTCCTCGGACTTCCAACTGACGCCGAACGGCGGATTCGTAATCATATAGTCGAATCGCTGTGCTTGAAATTTGTCAGCCGATAGCGACGATCCGAGTCGGATTGAGTCCGGATCTTCTGCGGTAATCAGCATGTCCGATTTGCAGATAGCGTAGGTCTGCGCATTCAGTTCTTGACCGAGCAGGCGAAGTTCGGCTGAGCGGTTGATATGTTCTAGGAAGTATTCCTTGCCGATGGTTAGCATGCCGCCCGTCCCGCAGCACGGGTCGAAGATGCTGCGGACAACGCCCTGTCCCTGCAGATTCTCGCGGTGTTCCGCGAACAGCAGCGAGACGAGCAGCCTTACCACGTCCCGGGGCGTGTAGTGTTCCCCGCTAGTTTCGTTGGACATCTCCGAGAATCGGCGTAGCAGTTCCTCAAATACCTGACCCATGATGTGGTTGTCCACTTTGTTGGGGTGCAAATCGACTTCGGTGAATTTGCTGCAGAAGATGAACAACCGATTGTTCCGGTCCAGCCGTTCAATGAACCGGTCTAGGTTGAAGTTTTCGATGATGTCCCGTACATCCGCACTGAATCCGTTCAGGTAATTCTGGAAGTTATGGCGTATGTTGGCAGGTTCATCTTTCAGCCGCGCCAGGTCGTATTGGGAGGTGTTGTAGAATTGGGTGCCAGTGGCTTTCAAAATAATCGGCGGCAACCTGTCTTCAGACACCTTGTCCTTGAATTGGTTGTAGGCGTCGATGGCTCTCTTTTTCCGGTCGCCCTCCTCCAAGATGCAGTCCAACCGCCGCAGCACGAGAAACGGCAGCGTCACATCGCCGTATTCGTGCGGCTTGAACAACCCGCGCAGCACATCGTCCGCGACATTCCAAACCAGATTAGCGAGTTCTTGATAGTTTGCCATACTACTCCTATTTTTTTAGAGTGAATTCTATTTCTCCTCATTGAAAAATCGGGGCTAGAGGAGGTGACTCAACTTTCGGAACCTTACTCTCAAGTTGGACGCGACAGGGAGTTCTCTGAGTCATAGGGCTTGACATCGCCATAAGGGATTTGTTATCCTTTGATATCCAAGCCTTAAGATGATTACACCGTCAATTTATGCCGCATGGAATTGGAAAGAGGCTGATTTGCCACGAATCACACAGAAATTTTCAAAGCACGGTCAACGATTGCTGGTCTACGTTGTAGAAAATGTCAGTATGTTCCAGTATATATCGGTATTCATCTCCGTCGTCATCGGCTTTGGTATACTATATACCATATTCACCCCAATGGGGCACGGCATTGGGGAAAATCTCAAGCCAATTTCTAATGTTACGTTTTTCACGGGAATTTACTTTAGCGTCGTCACGATTTCTTCATTAGGCTATGGTCATATGCATCCAATGGGGATATCAAGGGCTTTTGCATGCATAGAGGTCCTATTTGGTCTTGCAGCAGTTGGCATCATGATTGCGAAATTAACATCGCAACGTCTTTCATACCATGTATCGCGTCTTTTTGGTTCAGACGCTCAAAAACGGCTTGAAGATTTCGCCGCAAATTTCGACACCTCTACGTTAAATCTTCATGAAATAATGCCGAAACTGATGGCCGCTTACCAGAACGAGCCCCAGCAAATCTCTCCACCGACCGAGATTAGGAGCGCATTAATTTCAGGTTTCCGTGAATTAATCAGCGCGTTTAAATCAGAATGTGTTAAATTGCATGACTATCTTGCTCGAGAAACCGAACAGGACAACTATTTCCAAATCGTGCCGGTTGATCCAGTCAAAAGAGTTGGCATCGCTGTGGGTGACGCATTCTTGAAGCTTGGTCAGCTCATCACGAGTGTACCATCACAGTCCAGGTTTGAAATTTTCGATGACATCAACAGGCAAATGATATTTGAAGCGCTCAGCTCCCAAAAAAAGGTATGTGACTTAGTCGAAGAATATGCAACTGACGAAGCAACCCTAAGTAGGTTCCTTCGGGTTATGGAGACTTGTGAGACACTACCAACAAGCTACTTCGCAGTTCCAGAAGAATCGCAACCCGACCAATCCTTTCAAGGTACTAATGAACCGCAGGAACCTCCAGAGGTGGACAATCAGCACACAGATTCTCCGTAGTATTGAACTATCACGGCACGAAGGGGGATAAAAATGCAACTCAATTGGAATAAGTGCCAGGGCAATGTGTGGTGCAAATTAAATGCGGTAAATCTAAACCACGAACATTTCAACAATATGAATGGTGTCTATGTAATTTGGCATGGCGGTACAGATCCTAAAGTGGTATACGTTGGTCAGGGAAACATCAGAGAACGACTAACCGCACATAGGAGCGATAAAAGAATACAGCAGTTTGACTATCTAGATCTATATGTTACTTGGGCCGCGGTACCCAAAGAGAATCGCGGCGCCATCGAATTATACTTGGTTGATACCTGGTCACCAAAAGTCGGCGATCGACAACCAGAAGCAACTCCCATGCAAGTAAATTCGCCATGGTCATAATTGCGATCCCTGACTGACTAAGCCCTACCAAAACCCGGACGGCGTTCCATTATCAAATCCGCACCGGATGATCGTCCACATACGCTTGCCTAACGACAGCGTGCGCCTAGTTAGTTGGGTTGAACGGGCTCGCGAAACCCAACGATCAACTACCCACTCGGCGAAGTATTGTCGGGAATCGGAATTCCCTCCTACAGGAGAAAAGCGGTAGGAGCGATCGCCGTATCGCGACACACTCCTGTCAATTGATTCACAATAATCGGGAAAAGGATTTCCCTCCCACAGGGTACATGTTCTGCGGCGTTTGTAGGTTGGGTCAAGCCAACGGTGAAACCCAACGCTTTTCTGTCGCCGAGAGGTTTGAAAAGCGTTGGGTTTCGCTTCACGCATTCAAGACTTGAACTCAATCGGCAAACTATGTGCGTGCTGCATAGATTACATGTTTCATGAACACCGCTCTACCCAACCTACAAGAGCTCCCAGTCGCCCAATAGTGCAGCTTACACCAGTAGGAGCGATCGCCGATTCGTGACACACACTTTACAAACCCGATGGTGCGGACGGATGGCGATAATCCTGATACAGCATATCCTTTAGGTCGGCATTGACCTCCTGCTTCGTCAGCTTGTTGTAAAGGTCAATTTTGGTACTGACAAATTCCAATAATATATCGTCAAACACTTGATTAAACTTGTATCGTCTGTTACTATCGGTGTTGTCACCCTCAAACACCTGTCGGAGTGACTCGTCGGCGCGCACCTTTTGGCGGATAGTCTCAATGTCAACCTTGTCTTCCTCGGTAAAGTCCGTCTGATACGCGTCATTCAATGTTTGGATGATGTTCGAGAGTAGGTCGTGTTCCGGGTCATTGGGCGTGGACTCATCGCCGCCGATACCGTTCACCTCGCTATCTCCTGGATCGAGATACAGCGCTTGGCTATCATGAATCTTCTGCACGCGGAACGAATCCAAGTCCACGGATGCCAAGACATCGGACACATCTTCGTATTCTCGTTTCGGCAGTTTCTTGTTTAGACTGCGGCAGAAAACGTAGAGTTTCTCCAACGCCGGGTCGGTGAACGTAATTAACTGAGATATGTATCCGTAACCCCGAATGTAGCTCTGCAGCGCGGATCGAAAATCCTCACGCGCTTCGCTCTCCAACTCCGACCATCTCTTAACGACGCTGTCCAGAATGGGTTGCAGCCGTTCATTGGGCTGATTTTCGTCATAGAAAATAAGGCAAAATCCGTCAACCGTATCCAGGTCGAATAGATCGAAATCCTCCAGCCGCCGCTGCAGGTCATAAAGCCGATTCGGGTCGGTCTCCTCCTCAAGGATTGTCGCCTCATAGTATTGCTGAAACGCGCCCTGAATCTGGTCGGGTTCGTTCACGAAATCGAGCACCAGCGTCTCGGTCTTGCCGGGCGCGACGCGGTTCAGGCGGCTGAGGCTCTGGACGCATTGCAGCCCGTCCAACCGCTTATCGACGTACATGGTTTGCAGCATCGGCTCATCGAAACCGGTCAGGAACTTGTTGGATACGATGAGAATCCGATACTCCGGACGCTTGAATGTGTCCGCAATCGAAACGCTCGGCGCCAGGTTGTTCATGCCGTTCTCGGTGTAATCCCGCCCGATATCCGTGTCGTGTACCGTACCGCTGAACGCGACCAGACAGCCGTAATGCAGGTTCATATCCCGCATCTGGCGGTCAAATTCGGTCTTGTACCGCACGCAGTGCATGCGGGACGGCGTGATTAGCATCGCCCGCCCCTTCCCTGCAATAGTATTTGCGGTGCGCTCGACGAAGTGCTCTAGGATAATCCGCGCCTTGGTCTCAATGCTGTGCGGCTGCAGGTCAACGTAAGTCGTTAACATCCTGAGCGTTCGACCCTTCTCATAGGCTTTATCCTCTGGCACGCTCTTGACCAGTTGAAAGTACCGTTTAAAGGTGGTATAGTTCTGCAGCACGTCGAGCGTGAACCCTTCGCTGATGCTCTGGCGCATCGAATACACGTGGAACGGGACGAATTTTCCGGCGTCGTTTTTCCGCCCAAACAGCTCCAGGGTCTTGTTCTTGGGAGTGCCGCTGAACCCGAAATACGATATATGGTCCTGCGCCCGGCGCCGCTCCATCTCCTCGATAATTCGCGCATCCATGTCTGAAACGTCAGGTTGGTCTTCGTCCGATGCCGTGCTCTCGATCCCTTTTGATAGCGAGACTTTGAGGTTCTTTGCGGCTTCGCCGCTCTGCGAGGAGTGGACTTCGTCAACGATTACGGCGAAGGTCTTGCTCTTGAGTTCCCCGATTGCCTCTGCGATTACGCTGAACTTCTGAATCGTCGAGATGATGATGTCTTTACCAGATTCAAGGAACGCCTTGAGCTGTGCCGAGGTTTTGTCAACAGAGTGCACGACGCCGGCGACTTGCTCCATCTGCTTAATTGTCGCCTGAAGTTGCCGGTCGAGCACGCGCCGATCGGTCACGACGATGATGGAGTCGAAGATGCGATCGGTGTCCTCGGGCGAGCGGTACAGATGCGTGAGGAGGTGCGCCAGCCATGCAATCGAGTTCGACTTGCCGCTGCCGGTGGCGTGTTGGATGAGGTAGTTGCGCCCGACGCCGTCCGCAATGACCGCCTCCTTCAATTTCCGAATTACGTCGAGTTGGTGGTATCGCGGGAAAACCAACACTGAGCGTGGCTTATCTTTGACTTCGCCAAGGTCAGGGTCGTAGACCTTGTCTGTGACCTTTTGCTCATGAATAAAGTCGCCGATGAGTTCCATCAGGTTATCGGGCTGCAAGATGTCATCCCACAGGTAGGCGGTCTTGTGCCCGTCCGGGTTCACCGGGTTTTCGATGCCGCGGTTGTACGGAAAGAAGCGCGTGCCGCTGCCCTGTAGGCGCGTCGTCATGGAAACCTTCTCGTTACCCACCGCGAAGTGAACTAGACAGCGCCGGAATTTGAACAGCGGTTCTCTCGGATCCCGATCGGTGCGGTATTGTTTCTCGGCGTCCGCCACCACCTGACCGGTCAGGCTGTTCTTCAGTTCCATGGTCACCAGCGGCAGACCGTTGAGGAACAGCACCATATCCAGCGAACTCTCATTTTTTTGCGAATACTTCAACTGCCGGATCAGAGAAAACCGGTTCTGCGCGTAGCGCTTCAGAAGGTCGGGGTTCATGCCGCTTGCCGGGCGGAAATAGGTCAGGTCGAAGTAGCAGCCCCTGTCTTTAACGCCGTTTCGCAGCACATCCAGGACGCCGCGGCGCTCAATCTGTCGACTTATTTCGTCGAGTAGCTTCTCGGGTGTCTCCTTCTGGTATTGGCGTTCAAGTTTCTCATACGTATTCAGTTGCGTGTCCCGAATAAAATCCAGCATCTCATCGTGAATCAAGCAGAGCCGCTTATTGTAAAAGATGGGCTGCCGCGAGCGGTAACCTGAGCGATTCAGGTGCGCTTCGATGTGGTCTTCAAAATTTGTCTCGTCATACGTCGGCACGGTCTACACCTCGATTCGGACATCTATCTTGCCCGTCACGGCATTTGAGATGAGCGATTGGCGGTACTCTTTGAGGAGTTCAATGCTCCGTTGCTCTTCGGATATGAGTTTGTCAATCTGTGCGGTTTTGCGGTCGAGGTAGTCGGCGATTTTGGCCTGTTCACTTAGTGGTGGCAGGAGGATAGGTAAATTCTCTATGGCGGATTTTCCTAAACTAAATCTTGTAATACCCGTCGAATTGGATCCAAAATATCGACAAGTCTGATTCGATTGAATGAAACGAAACAAGAACTCTCCGTCAACGTCATTTTCTGGTCTTATCACGCTCAAATGATACCCACATACAACATTTGTAAATTCTTCCTGAATAAAGGCTGGAACCCCAATATCATCAGGACTTTCAGAATCCTTCGTGATAACTACATCTCCCTTTCTTAGCACTGACCGATTGTACTCATCTTGGCTACAACTCCCTTTCATAAAATTGATGCTCGAGTGGATTTTTTCAGCGTAGTATACATCGGTGTAATTGCAAAGATCCACTTGGATTTCATCAGGGTTGACATGTTTATCGACGTAGCTTGCTACGATTTTAGAGGTATGCTTTAGCCTTTTTGCTCTCCAATGTTTCGGTGTCTCCCCAATCCACTCCACGCCCGACGGTTTCATTTCCACATTTGGGTCAAGCCCCTTCGTCACCGCCTGATTTATCAGTGTAGTTCGCTGTTCCTGCAGCAACGCTATCTTCCGCTCTTTGACGCGGATTAGCTCGTCAATCTGCCCAGTCTTGCGGTCGAGGAAGGCGGCGATTTGGATTTGTTCAGGAAGCGGTGGCGTCGGTAGTTTCAGGGCTTTGAATTGGATGAAATTTAGGGCTTCACGAATTTCCATCAATCCTGACGATATTTGAATTAGACTTTTTTGGAAGGGTCTAATTTTGAATACGTAATCAAAATAACTCATATCAATATCAGTTCTTTTTGGGGCAAGAACAATATAAATGCCGGACAAAGCCCCAAATTGGTCTGACCTTCCTACTGACCCAATGGTGACATTCATATTGTTTACAACAATGTCGCCGGCATGAACAAGTTGATAGTTTTCAATGTTATCGGAAACCTTGTTACCGATATTTCCTTTATCTTCATAGCGAATGACCCCGCGGTCTTTTAGGACAGACAAGATGTTGTCACTAACGATGTTAGTGTTTTTTTCTCTTCTCCGAAAAAAAAGAGAGTCAATGCGGCTTAATCCCCAATCGCCAGGTATCATTCCAATCCACTCTATTCTACTCTCTTTGTGTGCCATGTAACACTTCATTACTTCATTACCTCAATCTTCCGCCAATGTGTTAATGAGCCCTAGTAAGGCATTCTTTCATGGCGCAATTCTTCATCTTCATTTTGCTTGTTCAACCGGTCGATCAGTTCATCAATCCAGCGCTTTACGTTTTCGTTATCTTCGCCGTCTCTAATCCTACGTAGACTTTTTAGTTTCTCTTCATAGTACGAGTTCTCAGACCCATACCAACCCTCTGTGCAATAAACGTAATTCGTGCACAGATTTCTGCAAACCTCCGCCCGTTCGCCGTAACGCACGAGGAACGCACGCGTTAGAGATGTCGGCCATTCTCCGGCAGAAAAGGTTTTGGGGATAAAGCTGCCAGCCAAAAACGCCGCACGGTCTTGTAGGTCTTCATCAACCCATTCCCAAATTTTTTTACGTGGGAACTGTGCAAGTGCACCTTGACTGTCTTCTCCTGATAAAAATCTGCCCTCTCTAAGCCACTGTTCTAAAGGGCCTATTCTTGAATAATCCGTTCGGTCCTCTAAAATTTTACTGACCTGTTCCCAGACCTCCGAAGGATACTGCGAGGTAATTTTATCTAGCACTTTAAGTGCTTCTTCGTAGAGTCTTTCAAAAACGGTTCCCTGTTTGCCCAATTGACGCAGCATTGGTTCCAAAAGTTCCAAGCTCTTCTCGGAATTGAGGTGTAGAATCACCTTCCCAATTTCTGCCCAATTATACTGCGACGTCGCATCAAACCCGTGTTTATCTGATTCTTCAAACAGGGGAGGATGGCAGAGCAATTGGAATGTCAAATCTAGCGGTAATGTAGATTTTCGCTTGGGAAAGATGTAGTAGCGATAGTATAGCTGTAATGCAATTGACGTGGCGGCTTTATTGGAAACATTTAACAAATACTCAATCCATTTCCTGAAGATATCATCGGTGAGGTTGTTAATAACTGTCGCATGGGTGAAGGGTTTAAAGTCATTTATACCGATGACGTCACGCTGTGCGAGGTCAAGAAGATGCAGACCCGCGTGATTCGTCATCCCGGAAAAACAAGTAAGCCGCGGGATTAGTGGACTTAGCGCAGCGTCATGACTAAGTATCTTAAGTTGCCTTTCCCACAAGTTAGAATCTGATTCAAAAATGGCGCGGAAATAGCCACCTAGAAAACCCACATCCGCACTCTCTTGGGTGTTTCGTTGGGCATCTAGTAACGTTGGAAGTAAACGAAAACCATCATCCATTTTGCCAAGTTCAAACCCATACCTGTAACCATTCTGCGCTTCCACGGTGACGAGCCAGTATAGTTCAGATTGCAAAAGTGAAGGCGAATCAACGGCGCGCTGGGCGAGTTCTGCAATGCGAGGTTGTGAATAATCCACGTAATTCTGATTTTCTTCGAGCTTAAGGTCTTCTAGCAGGTCCATGCCAACATACCGACGCATCATAGAATGAAAATCTGGAGTAACCAACTCATCCATGAGTTGCTCCCAACGTCCTAGAGTTTCCGCAGGCAATCTTTCACCGTGATTGTGCAAGATTGCGTTAACTGTCTTGATGACTTGTTTTTTATTCACGTCCGAGCGTTTTGCTATCAATGCAACCGTTTCCACGATCATCTCAGCGAGATTTGGAATCCGTGAGAGCCCCGGTGCATGACCGAGCAAGATGTCTACCCCATCTTTACGCTCATCTTCAGACAGATGTTCTAATTGATTAACTAGGAGTTTCCACACTCGCTTATAGGCGTCCCAAAATTCGCCTTCTGTCTTGGGTAGCCACAGCTTGGGTTTCTCGCTTAACCCCTGATACTCTGGACTTCCGGTTCTCGAAAAGAAAAAAAATACTAACGCTACATTACATGCCTTCATCGCAAGAGCGCGGTGTTCTTTTAATCCGGATTCAAACGCCTCTTTTAAGACAGGAAACCGCTCTTCTGGGGGCGCTGCCGTTGGGGCCACGGTACCTTGACCAAGCGAGAATAGATCGGCAAACTTGGTGTCGCCAAGCGTGAGGAGCAACCGCGCGGCATCCACGAACAGATGGCGCCACACTACAATTTTTTCGAGTGCGGACAGCACGTAAGTTCGTCCCACGAATTTCGAAAAGGCATCTCCACCCCAAGTCTTAACAGAATTCTGCAGGCATTCTAAGGCGGCGTCTGGATCCGCCTCCGTCAGTGCTAAAAAAAAGTCGCCATCATGATTTGTCTGCAAATCGCCACGCTTTTGGAAGGGACCGTTTGTACCAAGAAGGTCCTTGACGACTGTGGATGCCACCCCTGACGTGGCAGCATACCGAAACATCTCATAGAACCATTCAACTAGTTTTGGCGTCAAACCTTGTTTAAATTCCTCAAGGTCAAATCCCCTCCCATAAATGTCCCACCACTCTGTCCATAGTTTGATGTGCAGGGCTTTTGGCGTGATGGAGAGCGTGAACTTGCCTTGAAGAATTTTGCGTTTCTTAAGGTTATCAACGACTTCCTGAAATATCGTCCAAGTAATTTGCGGATCTGCCTCGTTAATTTTTCTGGCAACGACTTCAGCTTCTTCGCCAACGGGTGCCTCAAAACCGAATTGCTTAAATAATGCCATGAATCGAAGTACACGTCGGCGTTGTTCTGTTCTTTCCTGACTTGGATCGTCTACTGAGACGATATAACGTTCCCAGATGTTGATCGTGCTCAGTGGGTTCAAAACATCTTGGGGATAATTTGCCAAATTCCATCCTACAACATGTGCAACTCGTGGAGAACCGCTGCATAGCTCAACCCAACGCATATCTGAGGTGTCCGAGGATTGGGTATAGTCGGCAATGATGCTGCAAATCTGTTCGTCGCTGAGTCGTGGGGGAACATAGGGTGAAATATCTCCGGCAATCTCTTCGTGGTTATTATAAATCACAATTAACTTAATCTTTGCACCGCGGTACTTCAGTTTGTTTAAAATCTCGGATCGGCTATGGAGGTTACAATCATCAATCACGACAATCGCGGAAAAGTCGCTTTCGCTGTTGCATAGCTCGTCCATCAAAAACTTATCTTGAAGAAATTGGTCCGCCGGGGAGTAAATCACTAGCGGTGCTAAATCTTCAGTCCTTGTAGTTTCCAATACCAGCCTTGTCTTGCCAATGCCTGGGTGCCCGGACACTAACACAGGATTTGTGTAATCGTCGCGTCGCAAATCGCTCCGAAGATTTTCAATAAATTTATCCTGTGATTCTCCAAAAATAAAGGGACCTTGCATGTTCGCATCTCGCGACCAACTGTCATGTGTCTGAAATTTTGCGCTATCACGTCCATTTACCCACAACGAAAATGATGGGAAAGATTTGAGGAAACGGATAAGAATATTCTGAGACCATATGTCAACCTTCGCATTAGGATATCCACACGCTTTGAGGTAGTCCGAGATGAGTTTGAAGGCTTTTTTCCGATAGGGAGGGACAAGACGGTCGATTCCGGTGCAAACTAAAACGTAAGTACCGCATTCATCAAGGCAGTCCCTGATGCTCTCTCTTAAATGTTCTTGCTTCGGGACTTTAGGGCTTCCCTGCTTGAGGAGTTCTTTCCGGATATCCCCGTCTCGCCATGGCTTAAATACTGTTCCTGATCGGATTTGGTAACCGTTTTTGCCTCGGGAAATTATATCGCTTTCTTGTGCACACGAACTAGCGTCAGCAGTGGCATCAATCCCACCATCAGGGATTTTGGTTTCACTCGGCACATTAATCTTGCAGGTTCCTGGTCCCAGCCTGCGTGCTTCCGCCCAAAGCAATCTCTTAAAAAATTCAACGGCCGTGTCCTCAGTTAGCAAGTCAAGATGCTCTTTTTTTACAGTGAAAATATTCTCAAAGTCCATCGCTTCTCTCGCATTGATTAACGGTCATCACCTAATGTTCTGTCAATCCATTCTCTTTATAATCAAAATTACACCGCACTCGCTTAGCCTCTGTTCAATCACCCATCGTAAAACCGTTGAATGTCATCTTCACAAATAAACTCAACCGTAACCCCGTGACGACTGAGCACGTCGCGGAAATCCCGCCAATGGCTATCGGTCGCTTGCAAAATCGGCGGCTTGTTTGGATGGGCGAGTGCAACTGCGACAAATTTCCGATCTTTTGAATGAAAACCATTCAGCGCTTTATCGAGCGGAAACTCTTCAAATTCATTTTCTAAACCGTTCACAGTCGTGATCGAAACTAAGTCGCATCGTTTATCCTTGTTCATCAAGACCCAGCGAAGAAACCTATCGCCTGTACCCGGCTTACCACTAGAGCGGAGATTATCCATATATTCGGCGAGAATTATCCATCTATCATCAAGAACCAATGTCTCCTCGCCGCGCATAATTTTTTCAAGCTTACCGATACAGGTGTTGACGCAATTCGGAGTAGCTTGAGGTGACTCCTCTCGACCATTGGCGACCTTCGCAACGTTTGTATCCACAACAACCATTATTCCATCACTTTCCGCCGGTTCATTTCAGCTTTAGTCTTTTCCACTAGGTCGCCCATATCATCGCCAAAGAAGTTTTGGGGCCAATTTCGGATGTTGCCGTATTCGTCCATATTGAGGCGTTCAATTTCGGATTTGCCATCGTTGTTTTGGCAGGAATAGAGTTCCGTGTCATTCGTCGAAAGCTGCTCCTCGGCGATGCGGCGCGTTAGGCGGTGCAGCAGATGCTCGCTGTGGCTTTCAAGGATTATCTGGACGTTTCGATTCATCACGACATCAATCAAGACATCCGCGAGTTCTGATTGCGCTTTTGGATGTAGATGGGCTTCAGGTTGTTCAAGGATAAGTATTGAGCCTTCAGGAGCATAGTAGCATAGAACCAACACTGGCAGGACCTGGGAAACGCCAATACCGACATCTGAAAGTTTGACTTCGAGACTACCATTGTATTCTGTGACATGGAATTCGTAGCTCTGTTCTCTTCCTGGAACCGGGTCAAGTCGATAGGAGTCAATCAATTCCAGTCGTTTTACCCATTTCTGTATCTGTTCGTCAACTGAGAGTCGCCTAACTCGCGCTGAAAGCAGTGCGGCAACCATCTTTTCCCCATGCTGACCAACGCCTTTTGGGTGGTCGCCTTCCCAGATGTAATGGTGGCGGGGCTGTTCGCGGAGCGGACCTAGGTAGTGGATTTTGGAGAATAGAGATTCGAAAGCCCTCTGTAGAAGCAAGAAACTGTTGAGCCCTGGTCCTGAATCATGTACCCCATAGCACCGAAACGGATTTGCGTCTATCGACTCCTGTGAAAAGACCAGCAAACCGGTCTTAACCAGAAAATCTGGAAATCTGAATCGGTGCCCTTGTGCCTTCCTCTCTAAAACCCAATTCTGTGCGTTAGCGGTATAACAAAAGCCGTTCAAATCTGTGTGCTGATCGTCTTGCTCAACGGACGTTGAGAAGGTAAGCGAGTCGGTTGATATCTCTGCAGATACTACTCTAATATCCATAGCCCTAGGAAGGCTCCACGATACCAACATGTCTAGCTTTGAATCCTCGTTGTGCCCGTGGATAATGTCATCGAATTCGCCGAGATTAACCAGTGACTTCGTGTCGTTCCCATCACCAAAGTAAAGCGGTTCATTCCAATCGGGTGATGGATGCTCTACGGTTTGCTTGAGCATGAGCAGGACTTGCAAGATACTAGATTTGCCGGAGCTATTCGCGCCGAAGAATCCAGTCAAGGGTGCGAAACGCAGCAAACCCGTATCTTGCCATGACTTGAAGTTTTGGGCTTTGAGTTCGGTAATCATAACTTTTCCGCTCTTTCACAAAGAGATTGAAACATAAAATTTAACATGCGCCGATGATGAAGCGCTGGGGTTCGCATTCAACCTCCCCTAGCCCCTCCTTGGTAAGGAGGGGAATAAAACTGAAAAATTGATTGCCGGCAAGGCATCGGAGGCTATCGCGCTCTATAGTCGGTCATTAAACGGTCAACCCAACCTACGCGCTGCAATTGCTTGTTAGGTCAGCTTGAAGGCGCGCTCGAGTGCTAGCAAAGAATCAACCCTGCTTAACGCCTCATTCATGGACTGTAGTTTCATGGTGGTCATCCCAGCGAAGGCAAGGAATGCACCGTATTTTACCGAGATGCCAACCTTGGTTGTCGATTCACCTGCTGATTCAAAATCGTAGATTATTGTCCAACCCTTGTGGCGAATACGCGTGACGGCTTCTACTGCAGGTTCTTGAATCACGACTCTGTGGTTTTCATTCTCCTCCAGAATTGCTCCAGAATATCCCCAGCCTGAATGAAGGTTGTTGTAGGCAGCTCGGAATTTGGGATTCGATATTGATTCTTTTACGTAAGAATAGCAAACTTCAACCGGCACCTCAACATCAACCGAAACAAACGTCCTACCCATTTGAACCTCCATCACTTCAGAATTTAGGGTTATAATTTGATCGTTTGCGAGGAAAACCTTGGTTTTTCACCGCGCCGAGAATAGTATGCTGGTTTTCGATGCTACAACCTCCCCTAGCCCCTCCTTGGTAAGGAGGGGGATAAAAACAAAAGAACTTCCCACAACGTACAACGTAGTCTGGAAGTCCAGAGGTTTGAAAAGCGTTGGGTTTCGCTTCACGCATACAAGTATTAGCTTGAATCGGCAGACTATAATCATGCTGCACAGTTTACATTTTGCATGAAACCCGCTCTACCCAACCTACAAAATCACAAAAACTATCGCCTTCCCTAATCGGTCAGTTGATCCTCCTTGGTAAGGAGGGCATTAAGAACAAGAAAATCCTCCGCCTTGCGAAGGAGGAGCGAGACTCAATGACCAACTGCCCGCGAGGTCAAAAATTGTCGGGAATTGGAATTCCCTCCTACAGGCGTAAGGCGGTAGGAGCGACTTCCGAATTGTTACGCATTCGGGTCATGCGGTTATTGGATAATCGGGAAAGGGATTTCCCTCCCACAGGGTTCATATTTTGCGGCTTTTGTAGGTTGGATAGAGCCTACGCCGAAACCCAACCTACGACCTTCCCTAGCCCGTCCTTGGTTAGGAGGGCGACAAGAGGGGAATGTGGCGTCACGGCAAAGCATCTCAATTATAACACAATTTGCTTCCGTTGACAAAGCCTTGAGGTGTAGGTCAAACTTCGCCTTAAGGTGTTGCACAAACATGACTTGTATGCCTCTCATACCAAAAATGAAATTCAGATGCAATTGCCCTGAAGGTGATTGCTTAAAAACTTGCCTTTTTTTCGCGATCGTGATATAATCCCGGTAATTCCAATCAGAAAGTGAGTTCAGAAATTGTTCAATCAACTAAAACCAAGGGCGGCGTGAATGACAGCTAGCTTTGGTTAGATCTACCAAACTTCCTTCCATTCCTTCCTGCCAATCGCCCGCCTGTGAGCAGTGTACCTCACTGCTGTTTTTCGTGCCTTCGACATTTTTCAAATAATAACTTCAACCTGTACAAAAACTATCGCCTTCCCTAATCGGTCAGTTGATCCTCCTTGGTAAGGAGGGGGACATAAACTCGGGGACCCCAACAACCAACTAACCCCATCGCGCTGTATTGTCGGGAATTGGAATTCCTTCCTACAGGCATAATGCGGTAGGAATGATCTCCGAATCTCGACACGCTAGGTCAATGGTTGCTCAATAATCGGGAAAGGGATTTCCCTCCCACAAGGTTCATATTCTGCGGTATTTGTAAGTTGGGTAGAGCCAACGCCGAATCCCAACCTACACAATTACAAAGACTATCGCCTTCCCTAATCGGTCAGTTGATCCTCCTTGGTAAGGAGGGGAATAAGAGCAAAAAAATCCTCCCCCTTGCCAAGGGGGAGTTAGTGGGGGTTAGAGTTTTCCGAATTAACCTCCCCTAGCCCCTCCTTAGTAAGGAGGTGAATAAGGACAAAAAAATCCTTTCATTTGACAAGGGGGAGTTTGAGATTGACAAACGAAAGAGAGCGACTGCTACGAAAACGAAAAAAGGAGGCTGTAACCATGTTAAGAACACCTGTATCATTAACTCTAATTATTGTCATGACGGCGGGATGGGTTGGTATCACAGCGGTTGTTGGAGAAGCGGCGATTGACGAAGACGTGGTGCTTGCCATGCCATTTGATTCAGAAGAAGCCAACGACATATCTTCTCTTGAACATACGGGCGTGCTAGAAGGAGACGTCAAGGTCGTAGAAGGAAAGATTAGAAAAGCCCTGAGTTTCGATGGGGATGGCGACAAGGTTGTAGTTGAGAGCAAGGGTGATGCCCTGGACATCGTCGATTCTGACGCCACGATTGTGATGTGGGCGAAGTTCGCCAACTCCGGTGTAAAATTCGATGCCTTCTGTGCCAAAAACGAAGGCGGCGGCGAAAAACCGAAATGGGTATTCTACAATAGACCCGATGACAACGCTAGACCCGGACTCACGTTCCACATCAATTCCGCAGATCACGATCCCCTCTGGTTTGGTAAAGTCCCTTTTGTCGCTGATAAGGGCAAATGGTATCAAATCGCTGTGGTCGTGGAAGGGCATGACTACATTTTTTATGTGGATGGAAAAAATGTTGGCGAAGAGTCTGATGCTACCAAGGAGAAGATATCTTTGGTCGAACGTGCGCCCCTGACAATCGGGTGGTCTGAAGGCAACTTTTTCTTCAACGGCGTCCTGGATGAGTTCCTTATGGTCAAAAGGGCTTTGACCGCGGAGGAACTTAGCAGCCACTTTGACGGCGGTGTAGAGGGATTCTTGGCTGTCCAGCCCCGTGGGAAACTTAGCGCAGTCTGGGGCAACATCAAGGCTGGTATATTCCGCCATTGATTCAATGTAGGCGTTTCGCAGTTGATCGTTCAAAGGTTCGTAGTAGGGCAATTCATTGCCCGTTTCTCCATAAAACAACATGTCAGGTCAAGGAAGTGTGCGACCTGCCGGACGCGCAATAAATTGCGCTACTACAAACTGAACTGCGTACGTCCTACAATGTTTAAAAGCCTGTTTGAATGATGGGTGGCAAAGCCATTCTTGGGCGTTTGAGTTACTATAATCTGTCGCCCCGCTGGGGCTTTGGATGTAAGGTGAATTTTCGTTTCTATAAATCTGAAAAAACTATCTTCGATTTGATGATCGAAGATCCCCTCCGGGGCTTTGGCTTAAGAACCTTTTTGAAAAGTAGATGGCAGAGTCATTTATTTGGTCATATGGTGTCCAAATCATTGGATTTTCAAGGCATTTACCGTAAAATAGCCTCCCTCGAAGACGGATTCGGACTTTTCAAACCGATTCTATGGCAGGTGTGGTCTAGAGTGAATTTTCCTCTTAACTAAAAGGTAATAAGTCCGGAAAAAATCGTGAATTTTAGGAGAATTGAGTCGTGGAATTGACGGATGAAGAACGGTACAACATAGAGCAGCGTACCTATGACTGCAAGCCCGCCCTGACAGACAGTCAGGTGCTGGAATTTTGCAAACAAGGGTTTCTCTTGCTTGAGGGTGTTGTTCCGGACGAGATAAATCGCAGGACATTCGAGTATCTCGAAAATAACACCTATTACGAACCGACCGAAATCCTCAGAGAAAAGTGGTTCGTCGAGGCTGTAATTCTTAACACGCAGGCGGCGGGTGCAATCCGGTCGTTGCTCGGGGCGAGTTTCGGCTTACCGATTCTTATGAGCCAGCATCGGGTTAAGTGTCCGACTTCGGCGCAGGGCTGGCATCGCGATGCCAGCTCGAAATTCGGTCCAGAGCTGACCTCGCTGCAGGTGTTCTATTACCCACAAAATACACCTGAGGAGTTGGGGCCGACCGAGATATTGCCGGGGTCACATCTTTCCTATGCGCGTCAAATAGGGCACTACGGCAGCATTCGCGGTGCGCACAAAACGACTGCGCCCGCGGGTTCAATCTTCATCACGGTCTATTCGATTTGGCACCGCCGCGCCGCGTCCACTGCGGACGGGATGCGCCATATGTTGAAATACAACTACTGGCGCACCCTATCGCCAGAACGTGATTGGATCCGAGAGCCGGACTTTGATTTTGACTCGGCTAACTATGGCCCGGATCGGCTGCAAAGCGCTCAGATGTTCTACTGGTTATGCGGGAAGGAAAGCCAGTTTCGCTGGGTAGGCGGCCAAGCGTGGCCCATGCGTTATAGTCGCGGAGCCAACTACAAGCCGTACGGATCGCCATCTGCGCCGCCGAGACGCGGTTAGGCGGCGAGAGGATCGTAAACGTCTGTTATTGTACCTTTTAGGTCTTCGACTCGACCAAATGCCAATAACAGAAAGGAGAAGAAAATGAGAATTGTAATATTTGTCCTGTGGATCGTTGGTTTGGTGTTCGCTTCCTCTTTTGGAGAAGCAGCGGTCATTGACCGAGACATCGTGCTCGCCGTTTCGTTTGACGAAGCCGGTGTTAGAGACCTGTCCCCCCACGGCAATGACGGCATCCTAAAGGCGGGCGCCAGAAAGGTAGAAGGCAAGTTCGGAAAAGCCCTTAGCCTGAACGGATCGAACCAGCATGTGGAGATAAAAAATCATGACAGTCTCATCCTATTTAGGTCCGACTTCACAATGGCGGTATGGTTGAATTTTGCAACAGCCCCGCCGAAGGGCACAAGAGGGTTGGAAGGGTTTTCAATGATGAGTCACGATGAAGGGCCCGGAAGTACGGACAAATGGATTTGGTGGTATACCGGCGGCGCGATACACCTCCATATCCATATCAAAAATTGCTTTTGCGGTAAAGCTGCAACCGCTTGGATTAACTCTGACAGATGGGCCGCCGAGTTAGATGAGTGGCATCAGGTAGCCATGGTAAGGGTGGGTAACAAGTACGCTTATTACCTGAACGGCGAGCCATTTGGAGAATTCGATGATAACACCGACCCGACGCCGATGCCCAAAACAATTGACAGCGACTTCCTCATCGGATGGTCAGAAGGCCCGTTTTTCTTCAGCGGACTGCTTGATGAAATCCTAATTATTAAAAGGCCTCTGAGCCAGGCGGAAATTCTCAGCCACTTCCAAGGCGGATTGAGCGGTTTTCTGTCTGTTCAACCTTATGATAAGCTCTCCACAACCTGGGCTAACCTTAAGGTCGAGGCGCTTTATTGAAAAGTCTTCCTTGCGGGCGTTGACAGCAATTACCCCAAACAAGTGGCTGTGGGCAATGCCGCACGAAAATGGTACTGCGGATGAAGGGTCTAAGTTGCGATTCGGGAATGCTTCACATGTTCAGCCTGGAACAGGCGATTGATGTGCTTGCAGCGCAGGGCTATAAAGCTATCGACATTAGCCTTGAGAAAGGGCGGCCCATCCTGCCGGTTCCACAGGCGCACATGAGTCCGGATGCAGATGCGAACACACGCCAGCAGTTGCGAAAGCATGCCGAGCAAGCCGGCGTAACCATCTTGGCATTGAATGCCACTACAAATCTCATCTACAATGTGCCAGAGACGAGGCAAGCCAACCTGAAATTCGTGATGGGAGCGTTGGAACTCGCCTCGGATCTTGGCGCAAGGTACGTGGTCACCGGCGGCGGTTCGAAGAAATTCTATGGGCGGGAAAGCCAGTATTGGGAATGGTTGCTAGCCGCGCTGCGTGCACTGCTGTCCCGTGCTAACCAACTGGGGGTGACGCTAGCCTTCGAAGCAGCGGGACCGTATGGCCGCTTTGTGCACAATCTGAGCCGGGTGAAGCATCTGCTGAGCTGCGAGGGACTGGAGGCTCTGCGGGTCGTGTTTGACCCGAGCCATTACCACCTCAGAGGAGATTCGGTAGTGAAGGCGTACGAAGCGTTGAGCGGCCATGTGGCGCACGTGCACACCAAGGACGCTAAGGGCGACGCGGAGGATTTTGAGTTTCCGCCGCTGGGTGAGGGTGAGGTAGATTTCGACGGACTTCTCGGTGCAATCGTTGCGGACGGCTATGACGGTTACATCTCGGTCGAGTACGAGGGTTTTGCCTGGGGTTATGAAAGCGACTGCCGGAAAGTGCTTGCTGACAGCAAATCCTTCATTAACCGCATCCTCGCGTCGAAACAAAATCTCTGAAAGGTCGGAGACAAAGCGCTTTTGCAGAACCCAAACTAATGGTCGAATTGAGGAGGGCATTGATGTCCGTTGAAGAAGCCATCCGCCATCTTGCAACCTATGGTTACTGCGTGCTTGAAGACCGCATTCCAGCGGATCGTGCGCAACGCATGGCAAAGAAATATTTGGAACTGCACAATGACCCAGCGGACAGCTCGTCAAGCGTCAGTAGCAGCCATTATCAGACGGTGTTTGGAATACTGAATCTTGATGACATGGCATGGGCGTGCGCGACATGCCCGGAGGTGCTAGCAGTCGCCCGACATTTCCTAGGTGAACGCATCCGCATTGTTTCAGGCGGTTGTTCAAAAGTGACCTATCCCGGTGCGCAGGATCAGTCTCTGCACGTGGATTCCGCCGGTTTTTTCCTTGAAGTGCCGAATATCCCGTGGCTGATTAACTCGATTTGGATGCTCACGGACTTCACGGTCGAGAACGGCGCCACGGGTGTTGTGCCGATGAGCCATTTGTCGCGCCGGAATCACCCACCAAACGGGATGGGGCCAGAGCACCCGTTGGTAAAACCTGTGACGGGCCGCGCAGGTTCGGTCCTGATGTGGCATTCCGGGCTTTTTCATGCTGCGCGTGCCAATCAATCCAATCAGATTCGCGTTGGACTCAACATGGGCTACTACCCGCGCTGGTTCAATAACTGGATGATGGGCGGCCACCAACCCATCTGGCCTGAGACATACGAGCGGATGCCCCCCGAAATGAAGGCCTTATGTCCCGGCCGTTTGGCAAAAAACCGTGCTGACCTTTATGAAAATCCGTAATCTGGGCACTTGAGAAGTACGTACCGAGACAGAATTAGGACTTACGCAGTTGAACGTCCAAAGGTTCGTATTCGATTGTAGGACTCTGTTCAACTTGAAATCTTGCAACCAAAGGAAATTTATCAAGGTTGTCGAGCACCAACTCAATGCGACACACCTGTCGCCCCTCTGGGGCTTTAGGGCAGATTTTACGCTTTTTCCTACACACCTATCGCCCCGCTAGGGCTTGCAGAAACGGCAAAACTTCACACACCTAAGCGCTAGCGGCGCGACAGGTATATAGCAACATCAAACCCCTCTATACCAAAGTCCCTGCGGGGCGACAGGTATGTAAGTTCAGTCTCTGGTGGCTTGCCCAATGCTTACAGCCATTGCCAATTTGACTGAACTGCGTAAGTCCTAAGAATTATGGTAAAACCAATAATCATTTATACACTGCGGTAGGTTCGGTTTCCTAACCGAACCGGTATTTATCCAGCCTCGTAGGCGCGGTTGGAATCCACATCTACCTAAACATTTGTAAATATGAACGAATTGAATATAAATTGATAAAACACATGCGTATTGGAGCAGCGGAGCGTTGATGCTCCGTTGCTTTAGTTTTCAATCTCCCTGCAGCATACAATTTGCATGAATTTTTTTTATAAAGGAGCGAATCGGCGAATCACCACCACTATTCAGCAGTGAGGACTATTTGTGAATCAATTCGCCCTCATCGAAAACGACAGGGCAAGTGGAATTCCTCTCAGAGTGATGGTCATTGGACTTATTTTGGTTGTCGTTAACGCCTATTGGATTTCAGTCAATGACCTTGTGAGGGGGCTATCCCATAACTACATGTCGCTCTTTAGTAATGCTGTTTTCACCTTTTTTGTGGTGATTCTCTTCAACCTGCTTCTTAAGAAACTCGCTCCGAATCTTGCGCTCAGGGACTCCGACCTGCTGGTCATCTACGTGATGGTTGTCATCGTGACAACCATGTCCGGAAAGCGAACCAACAGGTTGATTTCGATTTTATCCCACCCCTTTTGGTTCGCCACGCCTGAAAACGACTGGCGGGATTTATTCTGGCGGCATATCCCTCCGTGGTTTACAGTCAAGGACGAAGATGTTCTCGGGGGGTTTTTTCTTGGCGAGACCTCCTTCTTTGCCCAAACTTACATCAGTGCTTGGGTTGGACCGTTGTTCTATTGGTCTGCCTTTACTTTCGTGCTTTGCTTTGTGCTTTTTTGCATCAACACCATTATCCGAAAGCAATTCACTGAGCATGAGAGGCTTACGTATCCGATTACCTGGCTGCCGCTGGAGATAGGCCGCGACACATCCGCATTCTTGAAGAATAAGTTGATGTGGGTCGGATTCGGTATCGCAGCTGGCGTGAGTCTGCTCAATGGTTTGAATGTCTTCTATCCTGTCTTTCCTTCAATCCCTGTTGGGTGGACACGGATTGACTTCCCGGATAAGCCATGGAGCTACATGGGCGGGACATTGGTTTCCTTCCAGTTGTTTTTCATCGGCCTCTCCTATTTCATGCCGCTGGACCTCGCCTTTTCCGCATGGTTCTTCTATCTCCTACAAAAAATGATTCGAATGTTAACGGGAATGATGGGCTGGCGGGACCTCTACTTCCATGAACAGGCGCAAGGCGCGTGGATAGGATTGGGTTTTTTGGCGCTGTGGGTCGCACGTAGACACCTCAAGCGGGTTTTCATCCAAGCAACCACGGGGAAGGGGATGATCGATGATGCCCAAGAGCCGATGCGATATCGGACTGCGCTTTGGGGTATTACTGCAGGTCTGGTGTTTCTCCTCTGGTTTTCCTATAAGGCCGGTTTATCCTTCTGGGTACTGCTGCTGTTCTTTGGGATATACTGTTGCAGCGCCATTGGTTTGACTAAAGTGAGGGCTGGTCTTGGACTCGGTTTTCATGAGATACTACAGCTTGATCCTGGGCGGACAATGGTGACAGCAACCGGCACGCGTGTATATGGCTCACGAAATCTGACGGTTCTGACGTTCTTCTATTGGCTGAATCGAGATCAGCCCAATCATCCGATGCCGAATCAGCTAGAAGCCTTTCGAATTGGCGAACAGGCCAACATCAATAATCGGAGGCTCCTGTGGGCGATGCTTATCACCCTGGTCGTAGGCATTCCGGTGAGTTTTCTAATCTACCTCAGCCTCTTGTACAATTTGGGTGCCGATAACACGGGGCCGTGGATCATTGGAATAGGAAGGGAAGGATTTGCCCGGCGGCTTCAAATGTGGCTAAGTAATCCATTGGGGCGAGATTACGTGACCATGGGTTTTATGGGGTACGGTTTTTGTGTCACCGGCTTTCTGTTAGCCATGAAGGTGCGGTTTCTGTGGTGGCCGTTTCATCCGGTTGGCTACGTGCTTGCGATAAGCCCGGGGGAGATGGTCTACATTTGGTGTCCACTTCTGATCAGTTGGGCAATAAAACTTGCTATCCTCCGGTATGGGGGGTTGCAGGCGTACCGCAGGGCAATCCCGTTCTTTGCGGGCCTGATAATGGGCGACTACACCATGGGCGGCATTTGGAGCGTCATTAGCGCGGTGTTCAAAATTACAACGTATCACATGGGATGGCACCCGCAGTTGCCTCAATGAAATAACAGGAGCAGGACTTACGCAAATTGAGCAGAAAAAGGTAAACCTGGACTTAAAAAGTCGTTATTTCAGTGTTTTTAACCCCCTAAATCCCCCTTGACAGGGGGACTTTGAACTTTTTGCGTAAGTCCTAAGGAGTTTACTTTCAGATTCATGGATAGAGCGTGCGAGCGCCGAGCTTAGCAAAACTCAAGGGGCGAAAAACAAAAAATATGTGACGCACGCAGCCATGCGAGTCTGCGTAAAAAGGCTTGACAGAACTAAAGTCCCATGATAAATTCGCTGACATAATGAGACTTCGATTAGGTTATTGAAATGGGTGTTTGACATTAGTCGTCAATCTCTCAAATTCGAGTCGCGCTCGTATTGACGCAATTCATTGCCAATTAGTATTGGCAGTACAGCGTAAGAGAAAACATGAGATGAAAGGGCTGAGTTGCAATTCCGGTCTCTTAAGTCAGTTCTCTATCGAACAGGCTATTGATATTCTCGCAGAACTTGATTATCAAGCCATTGACATCAGTCTTGAGAAGGCGCCGCCGTTCTTGCCGCCGCCTCCGCCGCACATGAGTCCACGGGCGGGAGCAGAGGAAACACGCCGCGTGCGCAAGCAAGCAGAACACGCCGGCGTTGCTATCGCCGCGTTGAACGCGCACACGAATTTGATCCACGCCGTACCCGAGGTTAGGCAAGCTAACCTAGAATTCGTGGAGGGTGCACTGGAACTCGCGTCAAATCTTGGCGCCCAATATGTAGTTTTCGGCGGGGGGCGGAAGGAGTTTTATGGCCGTGAAAGCCAGTACTGGGAATGGCTGGTCGCAGCACTCAGGCATTTGATCGCCCGTGCGTCCCGTTTGGGGGTGATTCTAGCAGTGGAAGCAGGTAGTTCTCCCGGTTCCCTCCTGCATAATCTCAGCCGCATGCAGTATCTACTGAGCCACGATGGCCTGGAAACTTTGGGAGTTCTGTTTGACTCGGGCCACTATTTCGTGCGGGGAGATTCTGTAATTGAAGCTTACAGGATGTTGAATCAGCGGGTAGTTCACGTACACGCCAAAGACGCGAAAGGTAATCTGGAGGATTATGAGTTCCCGCCGCTGGGGCAAGGCGATGTTGATTTCGACGGGTTGTTGGGTGCAATGGCCGCCACCGGCTACGACGGTTACATCTCAATCGAATACGAGGCGTTCGCATGGGGTCATGAAAGCGACCCTCGCAAAGTACTTTCCGAGAGCAAAAGCTTCCTAGACTGCATCGTCGCTTTGAAACCGTGAAAACGACGCATACGCCGCACCTACAGTTCATCTAACCGCGACCTGGTCGTTTTTGAAATAGACCGCTTTTGGGCTGAGAATGTGACAATTACCGCTCATCCCATGGAGGACAAAACCATGCGAGCCGCACGACTGCACCGAATTGGCGGGTTGCTACAGATAGATGAGGTGCCTACGCCGGAAATCGGCGACGACGAGGTGCTGGTACAGACCAAAACGTGCGGCGTTTGCCGGACTGATCTCCACAAAATTGATGGGCTGGGTCACCTGCAAGCACTGCCGCACACGCTCGGACATGAGGCTGCCGGTATTGTAGCTCAAACTGGCCGCAATGTAACGAGTTTGGAAGTGGGGCAACCTGTTGTTCCGCACGATTTCTTTTCTTGCGGACAGTGCTACTATTGCCGGGTTGGCCGCGATCCGCTCTGTGTTCAACCCAAGGTTTTTGGCTCAACCGTCAACGGCGGGTTTGCCGACTATTTTGCGGCGCCCACGAAGAATCTGTTTGTTTTGCCTGAACACACGCCATTTGAGCAGGCGGGCCTGATTAGTTGCGCCGTAATCACCGCGCTGCACGCCTTCCGCCGATCTGAACTGTGCTTTAATGACACTGCGGTAGTATTGGGCGCTGGCAACGTTGGACAAAACCTAATTCAGATTCTTAAACTTGCCCGCCTACAAGTGATCGCAATTGACCGTTCGGAAGCCAAATTGCAAATCGCCAGCCAACTCGGCGCAGATCTTGTTCTCAATGCGGATGCTGTCGATGCAACTCAGCAAATTAAGGAATTCGCAGGCGGCGATGGCGTCCAAGGTGTTTTCGATGTCGTCGGTCTTTCTTCGACATTAAAAACAGCCGCAGATTATGTTATGCGCGGCGGGCGAATAGTCGTGATTGGCGAGGAACCGGAATTTCCGATGATTGACTCCACCCAAATCGCGCAACGGGAGCTGGAGATTATCGGATCGCGTAATGGTTCGCGCCAGGATATCATTGATGCCATTTCCATGGTGGGTGCCGGTATGATCACACCGTTGATTGCTCACCGGTTTCCGCTGGAGGACATTAACGAAGCACTGGCACTCATGCGCGGTGGGGAGGCGGAAGGTAAAATTGTCATTGAGGTCTCTGAATAAATACAAGCGGAACCGAACTTACCCAAAACATTTTCGGTTTATATTGTGAAAATTTGAAAGGAGAGTCGGATGGACAAGCTCATTATCACAGTCACTGTCGACTCGACTGTGTCATATCCTAGCAACTACTTGTGTCCGCCGCAACGGGACCTAGACAAGGTCGCGGCAGAATATATTCGCGCAGTTAACGCCGGGGCAAGTATCACCCACATTCACGGTGTGCGTTCCCTTGAGCGTGAAATTCAAGCTGATGGGCGCCAAGTATCAAAACTTGATTTTGAGGGCTGGAGGGGATTGCAAGAACGAATCAAAGCCAGTTGCAATCCAGTCATGCAATTTGGCGTCGCTAGTGCCAGAATAGAAGAGAAGGTCAACCTGATGAACCTCGAGCCTGATATGATGTCGATTGCCTTCAACGCGCACGATGAATTCTTCCAGCCTGACCCCAGCTACCCGCCCAACGAGATGTACGCGTCGCATCCCAGAGATGAGTTAGCTGCCTACGGCCGTGCGGCGATTGAACACGGGGTAAAGATTGAAGTCGAGTCGTTTCAAACGGGAGCATTTTGGAACATAAAGTTCATTGCCGACCAAGGGCTGCTTCCAGAGCCAATCTGGACAACCCTTTTGGTTGGTTGGAAAGGGGGTTGTTGGACGCCTCCCACACCGAAGGCGTTGATAAACATGGTGGAGCATCTGCCTACGGAATTCAAGATTAACTGGAATCTCAGTGTGATGGATGCACCCACACACTGGCAACTGTTAACCTTGGCAATTATGCTAGGGGGGCATGTCCGCGTAGGCTGGGAAGACAATCCATACTTGCAGGATGGTTCACTGGCTAAGACCAATGCCGTGTTGGTCGAGAAGATTGTACGCATCGCCCGTGAACTTGGGCGCGAGATTGCAACGCCGGACGAAGCTCGCCAGATTATCGGTATTGCCGAACTATGACTTTGCCATAATATTCTAATGAGTGTTCATGGTCTAGTCCTCCTTGGTAGGGCGGGGAACAGAAACTCGGGAAGGCCAACAACCAACTAACCGCACCGTGCAGTATTGTCGGGAAAGGGATTTCCCTCCCACAGGGGCATGAGGTGCAAGATTGCCGGGATAAGGAATTCCCTCTTAAAGGATCAATGTCTTGCCGGTTGGGAAACGTCAACGGATAAATTTAAGGCTTATCTGCTGTCGGGAGGTTTGAAAAGCGTTGGGTTTCGCTTCATGCATACAGGTATTAAACTGAATCGACAGACTATAATCACGCTGCATAGTTTACATTTTACATGAAACTCGCTCTACCCAACCTACACAAAAAAAACTATCGCCCTCCCCTAATCGGTCAGTTAATCCTCCTTGGTAAGGAGGGGATTAAGGACAAGCAATCTTTCCACTTCCAAAGGGCAAGCGAGACCCAATAACCAACTACCCACAGCGTACATCATGGTCGAGTTGGAATTTCCTCCTACAGGTGTAAGTGGTTGGAATGATCTACGAATCGCGGCACGCTACGGTTAGTTGAATCTCGATTATCGGGAAAAGTATTTCCCTCCCACAGGGGCATATTCTGCGGCATTAATAGGTTGGGCAGAGCCAATGGTGAAAGTCAACGTTTTCTGCCGACGAGAGGTTTGAAAAGCGTTGGGTTTCGCTTCACGCACACAAGCATTAAACTGAATCGACAAACTATGCGCATTCCGTATAGTTTACATGATTCATGAAACCCGCTCTACCCAACCTACAATCCAACAGTCAACTACGCGCATTGCGCTGGATTGTCAGGAATTGCAATTCCCTCGAACAGGCAAAAGGCGGTAGGAGCGATCTCTGAATTGTGACGCATTCGGGTCATGCGGTTATTGGATAATCGGGAAAGGGATTTCCCTCCCACAGGGGGCTTGTAGTGCAGGATTGTCGGAATTTCCGCCTACAGGTTTGCCGCGGGTAAGGTTTCAAAGTTTATCTCACCAGCCGGATGTTTGTATTTTATGAAGATGATATCCTTTTCTTCACGATATAGCCAACCGGACTCGACTGATTCAAGGTTTTCAACAACGGTTATTTCATGATCTTGCGCGCGAATTGCGGCAGGATTTCCGCCGTAACCCGCAATTATGGTATAACTTGTTTCATATTGAACATACCTCAGCTTAAAATTCAACTTCGTAGATTCATCGCATTCAACTTGCTCGATTTTAGCTCCAGTGCTGAGGTGGATTCGCCCATTTTCACCGCGAATGATAGCCGTCGAAATGTCGGGATCTAATCCGCGGAGCGCGTACAAGTTTGCCATGATATTCTCCGGGTTAAGGTGTGGACCGCGCCTTTCAGCGCCGAAGCCGTAGAAGGCGTCAGGATATGTGCCTTTGAATTCACCCTCAGTCCACTGCTGATGCATGGCGCTCACTGTGATCCCCTCTGCAATTTTCGACCAAGGTTCCCGACTGCTATGTCGCGCAAGCCGTTGGAGATAATAGGCGTAGACCAATCCATTCCACTGGACAGGGACACCGAACCAAGGATGAGTGTGGAAGGTGGTTCCAAAAACGGGTATAGAGGCGAACCGCATTCCGGGGCGACTTGGCAAATTCCAATGGTAGAGGAATGGCAATCCTGTTGCAGCCCAGTATTCGGCGGGCGTCAATTCGTTCCTTTCGCCGGTAATCTCATAGCCTTCAATATACGCCCCCACAGCGTAGGCCGCGGCAAGAAGATCGGGTTGGTAGATAGGACACTCCCACACCTGCGCGCCTCGCGGGATTCGAAACCGCTCCATGAACCTCAGCGCCTTGAGGCCTGACGCCAATGACCGTTCGTTCCCCGTGACCCTTGCATGTTTTAACAACATAAATGCCGAATGTGCACAAATACCCAAAACCGTATCGCCTGTTTCTCCCAGTGTTTTTGTCCGATCGGTGGTCGGGTTAAACCGCCAGCTTCCATTACTCTCCTGGGAATCTATTAATGCTTTCGTTACCGTATTGAGTTGTTCCAAGTTTGCTTCGAGGTGCCCGTAGTAGAAGGGAAACTCCCACTTCAATATGTGGCATAAAGCGGGCGAGATTAAACTCCCCACTCCCGATTCACGGATCGTATTTTCCGCAATCTCGACAACGCGCTGCCTAACCGATTCATCTCTTGATGCAAGGTAATCATACCACAATAAGGTTGCAAACCCTGGCGCATTTGCCGGCTGCCAATCAACGCAATGCCGGGATTTTCCCGTTTCACCGTCCCAGACAGTCTTCATGAACCCGTGCCGAGAAAGCATTAGCTCCTCTTCGTCGCTGCGCGGCGCATCTAAGGGCTCAGGCATACCGTAAGCCGCGGTCCACATAGATATTGCGTCCAATATAGAGGCATTGCCATCAAGGATTATCTGCGCCTTGAGCGTAATCGCGTGTTTTGGCTCCATGGCGTATGGTGTAGATGCTTCCATACAATTCTCGTCCACCCAATGAGGCGGCGTCGGCAAGAACAGTCCCATCAGATGATTCTTCTGATGCATATACCAATTTGGGGAAGCAAATACTGCTGATAATGTATTGTGTTCACCGTCCCACGTTTCTAACGGATTCCAAATTAAGCCCACAAGAGATTTATCATGTTCAACCGCCATTAGCGGAATGGTTACTTTGTATGGGTGCGGTACAAGGCGGTTGTTCAGCGGCGGCAAGGCGTCACGCGTGTTTGACGATGATTCACCGTTCTCCAAGAATTCTAAACCCGGGAAAAGGGCAGCGTTTTTGCCATTGCCAAACGTTCCGTCCCCGGCGTAAAGCATAGGGCCGTTAAATGCAACCAACTCCCGTTTTTCATTTGCCGTGAGCCGATTTTCGATTTTCAGGTACTTGGAATCGGCTCGCAACGAATACCGCCCTTCATAGGACCAAATCACACCATCATCGTCCTTTTCTTCCCAAGTCAGGAGGACAATTGAATCACCGCGATTATTTCCCGACAGGCGATAGGCGGCCGGAGTTACTCGGATGTGCTCAGCATTCCCGTTTGAATCTCGATGGCGAATTTCCGAGACGGCATTGCAGACGGCAACTTGCCGGTAATGCCCGTTTTTCGCAACGAAAAACATGCAATATTCAAAACCCTCGTATCCTCTTACGAAGAGTGCGCGTAAGTTTTGGTTCTCGGTGATTACGTGCCCATCTAGTTCAAAAGTATGTAATTCTGGAGAAATTTCTGTGGGTAATTTGGGGATTCCTGGCCGTACTTCAAACGCTTTCTCCACGGTGTGCTGCATTTCGCCTTGCGCAGTTTGGAATCTAAGCGAAGCGGACATTGACGCCGTCGTACGTCGGGAAAAACTCCGAATTTGCCACACCAGCGTGGATTCTTCACCAGGATTGAGCGGTTTGATGGATCGCGTGTGATGCCCGCGTCTCAGTTTAATTCGATTAAGTGAAATACTTGCCCGATTGGTCGTTACAAGGGGAACTAAACCGTTATTTCGAACCGTACATTGGACTTCAAACTCGTCACCGGCCGTAATTAGCGCCGTAGTTGGACCGATATCTACAATGTCCAATTTTGCTTGCTCAGCATAAAGCTGAAGCGCTGCGATCGGTACGTCGGCATTATAACCCTGTACCGATTGGCCAACGATTTTCACAATCTCGGAAATTGGCGTGAAAGCGTCCAAGACAAATTCCGATGCCAATAATGCAGGGGTATCCTTAGCTGATGAGCTTAAAGCGATCCCACGTATCATTTCGGGTTCTGATCCGCCTGCTTCTGGCATTAATGGCGTACGAGTCAGTTTAAGTAGCCGCGGATTTCCCCATACAGCCCAATCGTAGTTAGTGTTGCCCGCCCCGTTGCAATTGGTTAAAAATACAACTTGGATTGTGCTCCCGGATTCTTTGGTCACATTTAGAACATGTTCTTCCCAACGGCACGCATTTGAAAAACCTTCAAAGTGTTGTTCCCCTGAAATCTCGATTGTAAACCGGACTCCGTCGGGCTTTGCCGTAGCATTATCAAAATCGACACCGTCCCTTAAGCCGATGCTGAAATGCAGCATGAGTTGTTCATCGGGGGCTGAATCCGGCAGTCTCAGTTCATATTCAATTCTTGCATCACCGTCGGCACGGGGGTGCTCAAAAATCGCAGCCTTCTTTACTCCGCCGGCACTGTCTTGGGTGTTTACGGCGGCTTGCTCGACATTACTTACTCGGCTGTTCGGAAATTCGTTGACAAAGTTGTAGATTTCGTCGAGAACACCGATTTCTAGCGGCATCTCAACCTCCGGCTCAGCTTGAATGCTGTGCGTGTCTTCGCCGGTTTCTACATTGGCGGCGTGCCGTTCGTCATCCATCTCTGCTTCATCTAAACTCCCGCGTTCTGCATCGTCGGAAGGTAGGTTCTGATTGACTTGAGTTCCAGATTCTGTCGCCTCAATAGCTGGTGAGTCTACCGCCGCTTGCTCGCCCGTTGTTTCTTCAGCTTCCACAAGCCTTTCACACGAATCTACTTTCTCGGTACTCTGAGTATGTCCGTCTTCTGATTCCCTCTCATAGAAATCATCTCTACCTGCTGTCCTTTTTTCTGCCAATTTATCCCGGCGATCGTCCTCATCAGGCGGAGTTTTCGCACCCGCTTCGGTATTATCAGTGTGCATCATTAGCGCCATAAGCATTTGAAAGGTTATACTCATCCTCAATCCTCCAAAACAAATGTTACATTTCTACATTACACTTCATTTTTTGACTTCGCGAAAATTTTCTATTTGTATCTTTCCTTTGAAAATTGTATTACGAAACTGTGTCCAATCCTACATACATAAGTATAACATAGATGAAGCGGAGATTAAAACAAAGAGTATGAGAGATTGAAAATGCGGAATTGGTGAAACAATATGGCGGCGTAATCAAGGAATTTTGATGAATCCTTTTATTTACTTTTCCGAATTCTTTTATGCTTTTAAGTTTCTATTTTCTATGCTATAATGGATTTATTTAGAATCCAGAGCGGTCTGGATGTGCATGTCGTGCAGTCAGCGAATCCTTGCGAGGTTCTATCATAACACGAGGAACCTTTGCAAGATTGTTCGTTATTGACCATTAAATTAATTACTTGAAATCGTCCTGAAGTCACTGGCATAAATTTGCGGAGCGGCGGTTTTCATAGCTAAATAGAAAAGTCAAGGAGAATTGATAATGGCAGGAATTATTCCGACAATCAGTTCAGGCGTTGCGGGGCCGCTAGGTGTAATTCACCTTCCACGACTGTGGTCTAAGGTCATCTTGAGCGCCACGGGTCAACTTGCAGATGATTATGATGAATGCGGTATGGGATTCGATCAGATGGTTCTTGATGGGTTGGGAATTGATCGCGAAGCGGCACTCCAATACCTTAAGGACAACGTTCCGACATACCCGCAATTTGAGAATTGGGTAATCGAACAAAACGGCGGGAGTATCGATCAGGCGACTATTGATAGTCTGAATGCGGATATCAGAGGCTACAACCACGCTGATGAGACGCGCGAATCAATCCTCGGCGCAGCGGGTATTGATGACGATGGTTCAATCCCAGACGCGGTAAATCTCAATAATCTCGACGATTGGACTGAGTTTCACGCTTCATTAACGAGTTAGCCGCGGCTAAACAAGTCGGGGTTCAGTACGCTGTACCCCGACACACCGGTTCATTAGTTGTTATTCGGGTGTCTAATGTAGGAAACTATAAGACTACTCTGGCAGCTTTAATTCCCTCGGATTGTTGTGTATTATTGATGGTTCTTAACTACTCACATTTTCAGAAAGGCATCACCATTTGGGGACAACAGTCGTTACCGGGAAAGGAGGTACCCGCATTTTTCAGGTCCTACCATGAGATGGCAACAATGCATTTCAACTTCGGTTTTAACCTATAAGGATACTGTTGCCATTTTTGTTTCTATACATTGATTTTCCTGCGGGCAAATTTGACTTAACTGATTGGCTCGATTAGGTGGGACGAATGCGGAGTTATTATGAAATGGAATTTCATTTCGAAAATCTTTGATGGTGCAGTAGGTATCGAAAGAACATATAACGATTGCGACAAAGCGCTCAAAGAGTTGGGCAAATACAACGAGCGAATTGAGGAAATGCAGGAAAACAGTGAGGATATAAATAGTATTCCTGAATCTGAAAAAGCTGCACTAGACGAAATTGTCGACTACGCCATAGAGCGGGCAAAGAAGTTACTTAGCAAAGAATCCGAGCGCAATTGGCCGGGGGTTTTCAGGGAAATGCACAAAAACCTGGCAAATATGTATTTTGAGCGGGGTGATTACGAGAAAGTGCCGGAAGAATGTGAACAGCTCAGTAATTACGGCGAAGTCGGGCGTCAAGAAGCACAGGAAATAATGCAAAAACTGCAAGATAAACAAGCCGAAAACTCCGGCAACGCTGAAGAACAGGTTTCATCAGTGTAGATAATGTATTTCCTGAATCCTTCCGCCTTTTATCTCTTGGCGTTCATTCCCATCGTGGCATTTCTGCATTTCCTCAAGCTTCGCCGCCAACGACTCATCGTGCCGAGTGTGATGCTTTGGCTTGAAGCCGTTGAGGATATGAAGGCGAATGTCCCTTTCCAAAAGTTGCAAAACTCGTTTTTACTACCGTTACAGATTCTATTTCTATTAATTGCCATTGCGGGTATTGCACGTCCCGCACTGCGCCAACCCGGTGCCCTGACCGATCAGTCGATTGTTATCATTGATACGTCCACCAGTATGCTGGCAACTGATTCCGGAAAAAGCCGGTTTGATGCAGCAAAGACGGAAGCTCTGAAACTCATAAATCTGCTTGATGCGAACGGTAATATGATGATTATGGACACTTCCCCTCCATCAAGCAATGTGGTTCAGGCTTTTACGTCAGATAAGGAAAAACTTCGCCTCGAAGTCAAAAACCTTTTCGTACGGCATGGCCCGCCAAGCTTAAAGGCTGTATTTGACTCCGCCCAGATTTATGGGAATCTGCCGAACACTCGTGTATTCTTTATTAGTGACAACTGCCGTGACTTGCCCTCTACGGCACAACAAATGTCGCTGCATTGCCAAGATATTGCGTTGGGCAACTCGATTGAAAATGTCGGAATCGTACGATTTAGCGTAGCACGGGACGCACACCGATCGAGTTTGTACCGGATTCTTGTGGTGTTGCAAAATTTTGCAGAATCTCCAAGGCAGGTACAAGTGAGACTTGAAATCGAAGGACGATGGGTCAATGATGAAACGATTACTATTGGGCCGAGGGAAACGAAATCGAGTGTTTTTATTGAAGAAGACGAGGGGTTTGACGGCCAGACAATCAGCGCCCGCCTCGTTAATGTTAGCGACGACCTTCCATTTGACGACGCAGCATATGCGATTTTGCAGCCGCCGCCGGAGTGGAAAATACTACTCGTTAGCGACAGAGAACAACCGTTACTGACGACTATGCTGGACACAAACCCGTACGTGGTGTTTTCGCAGATTCGTACTGGGGATTACCATGGAACAGCAGATTGGGATTTTGTGATTTTCGATCAGTTCGTACCTAATCTTCCTCTCAACGGGAACGTTATTTACCTGAACCCTGTTGCGGGGTTGCCCTTTATGCCGGCGGAATCCAATGCGCAACCGCAAAGCGTAATATATCAAAACCAAATCCACCCCGTGATGCGAAATGTCTCGTTGCTTGGCTTGAATGTTAGGGAATCGTTGATTTGCGAAATGCCCATTTGGGGGATCCCGCTCGCGGAAACAGCAAAGGCCCCGCTGATTTGGCTTGGTACACTGATAGATCGAAGTGAGTTTTCGCACTGGAACAAAACACAAAAGGTGATCGTTTTCGCTTTCGACCCGTTTGATCTCGAAATCTCGCGTTTTGCTTTGTACGACCGGTCAATCGCTTCCGCCCCGATTCTGATGACGCAGTGTTTTGAGTGGCTCGATGCAGCAACGGCACCGATTCAGCCCGATGTTGTCAAGGCAGGCGAGCCTGTAAAAATCCGCCTCGACCATCCTGATACCGTGGAGAAGGTGACAATTCAATTGCCTGACGAGACATCAATAGATTTGGAGATAGACGATTCAACATTTTTATTTACCGAAACCTACCAAATTGGTGTTTATTTACTATACCTCAATGCTCGGCCATGGGGAAAATTTGCTGTAAATCTTCTTGATGCAGAGGAATCAGATTTATCCTTGGGAGGACAACCTCAGGCGGCTGAAGGCGTTGAGGATGGTGAAACAGCTACTGTGAGCCGATATGAAATGCAAGGCGTCAATCAGGAACTTTGGGGCTTTGCAGCAATTGCCGCGCTGCTGCTGCTCGTCGTGGAATGGTGGTTTTATCACCGAAACTTGCGACGTTAGCACAACTTGTCCCTCCGTTGGATGTTGGTATTCATCTAAGCCTATTCGACATTGGAATTCTAGTAATTGAGGCAGCACTAGGTACATCACGCCTAATGAAATCCAAGGAATCAAACCGCGGACTCATTGTTGGTGTCACGGGCGGTATCGCTTGCGGCAAATCGACGGTCTCTCAACTGCTTGCTGAAAAAGGCGCCATCCCCATCAATGTGGATGAGATTGGCCACCAGTTGCTCAGACGCGGCAGCCCAGTCATAAACGAACTCATTGAGAATTTTGGGTTTGGCATTGTCGGCGAATCCGGTAATGTCAGCCGCAAAAAGCTAGGCGAAATTGTATTCAGCGATACGCACGCACGCGAGCGGCTGAACGGCATCTTACACCCGCTAATCATACAGCAATCGCGCGCTGAAGCAAGACGGCTTGCAGCAGAATCTCCAAGTTGTGTTGTCCTAATCGATGCACCGCTACTCATTGAGGCAGGTGCGCAAGACACAGTAGACTTTATTGTTGTGGTCACAGTTTCCCCGGAGATCCAGCTCGAACGACTGTTGAATCGAAGCGCGGCTGAAAACAGATTACTTAACCGAGCTGACGCACAGGCGAGAATTGATGCACAGATGCCATTATCCGAAAAAATAAAATTTGCCGATTTTGTTATTGAGAACAACGGTACGATCGACGCGTTGCGGCAAAAGGCAAATACGTTGTGGTTGATGCTCAGTAGATAGCCGCCTTATTTTTCAGCACGGGAATGTACTCTCTTCAACTTTTCTCTGCTTAAACTGCGCCAACACCGTCTTCGAACGGGTTGCATCTGTCAGTAACATCGCATTTTGCTGTTCAGGCACCGGGTTCAGTGTATGTTACGAACTTTTCGGACATAGCGTCCCTTTTCGCGCGGGAAGACTTCTTTGGCGAAGGCAATATTGAGCACACTCCGTACTGGGTGAACAGCGGGGGTTAAACATGAGGCATCGGTCCACAAGTGAGATTTATGATGCAATTGTCATCGGCAGCGGTTTTGGCGGATCGATGGTTGCGCACAGTTTGGTTCATGCCGGATTAAATGTGCTGATGCTTGAGCGCGGCGATTGGGTGCCGCGCAGCCCGCAGAATTGGGAGCCCAACGGCACCGTATATTTTACTCCATTCTACACAGACGAAACACCATATCGTGTGTTAACCGATGGTACGAGCGATGTAATGGGTGCGTATAGTTGCGTTGGCGGGCCTTCGGTGTTCTATGGCGGTGTATCGATGCGCTTTCGTGAGGCCGACTTCGACGCGTCCCCTGAAATCGTCGGCAACTCGGATGCGCGGTGGCCATACTCTTATGCTGACTTGGAACCCTATTACACACGCGCTGAACAGATATTAGACGTTGCCGGTGAAGTTGGGCGAGATCCAACCGAACCGGCACGAAGCGCGCCATATCCGCAGGCGCTTGATAAGCTTTCGTACACCTCGCGTCTTATTGAACAAGCATCGACCGATCTTAGATTAAACCCGTTTCGCCTCGCTTTGGCGATTAACTACTCTGCTGACGGAAATCGACAGCGGTGTATTTCTTGTACTACATGTGACACGTTCGCCTGCGCAATTCAAGCAAAAAATGACTTGGCAACCTGTGTCCTGCCAGATTTGATAGAAAAGGGGCTTGACCTTAAGCCAAACGTGGTTGTGACTCGGTTGGTTCGTGATGGAAATCGGCTAGTCGCACTTGAATGCTACGACAAGCAGACAGATGAAAAACACCATTACCGCGCTCAATTTTTCATTCTTTCTGCGGGCGCCCTAGGGTCGCCGCATTTAATACTCGCGTCTGAGCTAAACCGTGTTAATCCTGGCGGCCACACCATTGGCCGTTATCTGATGCGCCACTGCAGCGCCATTGTGTTTGGGTTCTTTCCGTCCCGCCCCAACAAGGCGGAGCAGTTCCACAAACAGATTGGCATTCACGATTTCTATTTCGGGCACCCGAACATAAAAAGCCCCTACGGCAAATTGGGGAGTATCCAGCAGTTGCAAACACCGCCCGTGGGGTTGGTTAAAGAGGCTTTGCCAACACCACTCGGCCACATTCTAAGCATAGGTGTTAACCATCTGACCGGACTTCTGGTTATGGCGGAGGATAAACCCCAATACAAAAACCAAGTCACTATCAACCGGCGTCGAATGGATCGCTTTGGCCTCCCGCAGTTACTTGTTACCCACGGCTATGCTAACAGGGATAGCGCTGCCCGTGACACACTTATCCGGAGCGCGAAGCAAATTTTCCGAAAAGCTGGCGCGTGGTTCTGTTACGTTCACAAAATCAATACCTTCTCTCACGCTGTCGGCACTGTCCGCATGGGAATCGCACCTCATGTATCTGCCCTTGGCACGTACTGCCAATTTCGCGGTGTTAGTAATTTGTACGTCGTGGACGGCAGTTTCATGCCCACGTCGGCAGGTTTGAACCCAAGCTTGACTATAGCCGCCAATGCCTTACGCGTTGGCGATCATATCACAGGCATTTCTTCTGAGACAACCTGACACCATGGCACCAGATAAAGATTCGTCGGCGAGACTGAACCTGGCTTTTTTGGGATGCGGCTTTGCAACGCGGCTCCATAGTAAGACACTGTCGGGTTTCAAACACGATTTTCGGAGGTTTTACGCCAGCCGCGATGGTAAAAAGGCAGATTTTTATAACCGGCGATACAAAGGGAACGGTTTCTTTGGTTCGTATGAAGCAGCCATTGCAGATGAAAGGATCCAGGTGGTTCTTGTTGCAACCCCACCGGCTTTACACCTGGACCTTACGTTAACAGCCATGCGCGCGGGAAAGCATGTCATCGTGGAAAAACCTGCATTTCTACACGCCGCTGAATTTACGGGTGTCCGCCAAGCACAAGCCGCGACGAAACGACGCGTCTTTGTGGCGGAGAATTACTTTTACAAGCCTCTCGCCGTCAAGCTTCGAGAACTAATCTTATCTGGGATTATTGGAGATGCGCTTTTCGTGCACGTTAATGCGCTCAAGCACCAAGCGGCCAACGGTTGGCGCAGCGATGCTGAATTAGCCGGAGGCGGAGCTATGTTCGAAGGGGGAATCCACTGGATTAACTTTGCCGCCAATTTAGGGTTAACAGTGGAGGCCGTTCGCGGATTTCGCGCAGGGGTGCGGGAAGGGTTGGACAAGAGTATGCTTGTTGCCATTAAATACGCCGAAGGAGCGGTTGGAGCGCTGCATTATTCTTGGGAAATTCCGTCGTTATTTAAAGGGTTGCGATTATCTAGAATATTTGGCCGTAAAGGATCTATCACGTTCGAATCCAACGGGCTGTTCATCGCCGTCAACGGCGCGCGAAAACGTCTTATCATTCCCAACCTCACCGATATCGCAGGCTACAAGGCCATGTTCCGGGATTTTTCTTACGCCATAAGAAACGGGAAGGAAGCTCAAATGAATCTTGACTTGGCGGAGAGAGATTGCGCCCTAATTGATACAATCTGCAAATCAATATGATGCGTAAATTTAACATTGTTTATGTTTTACTACAAATGGCACGTTAGAAACAACGACTACACTTGCCAATAGAGTTTAGTTTATAAATCGGAGGCAAATTTACTGACTATGAATTTACTAACCGCGCTGGTAATCGGCTTGATGGCAGGTGCGCATTCCGCAACCTGGGGAATGTATAAGGATGCCATCTACGAGGGTTTCACATACAGGAAATATTTCCGAAGTATCATATTAAGCGGCCTCATCGCCATCGTTTTTGAGCGCGTTACAAATCTCGACGTAGTGCAGCCGGCGAATATGGTTATCCTCTACGGCATGACCTATGTCATCGAACGCGGAATTCTTGAATTCTACAAGACGTTCCTGAGAGAAGAGGACCAATCCAAGTATTTCATTCCGATGCAGTTTCATGTGGGGGGGAAAGTTGTACACAGCCAGTGGCGGCGATGGTTGACGGGTGGGGCTTACGCAATTGGTGTTGCCTTAGCTATTATGGGTATCATGGCTTTGCAGGACGTGAGTTTAAATCTTCCTAGCGTGGTCATCGTCCTATTAATAGGCAGTGTCGGCGGGTGGATTTCAGCTTTTGGCGGCGCCTGGAAAGATGCGCCGTTGGAAGGTTTTGAATGGCTTAAATTTTTCCGCAGCCCAGTTATTGCATCTCTATATGCGCTGCTCATCGCCTGTTTTACGAACGACTACCTGTATATCTCTATGGGTGCGCTCGGTTACACGGTCGGTACTATCGAAACCTACAAGACCTTCTTTTTCCCAAACAAGCCCCGCGGAAAATTCGCGGGAAAAACAATACAATTCCCTGAGATGCTTAAAAAGAGATACAATTTTGTGCCCCTATTCGTGGCTATCTGGTTAGCCGTAATCACAACCTGTGTTATTGCGTTAATCCAGCCCAGAACTGGACTCATTTGAGTCAGGCGATGCCTATCAGAATTTGTTTGTTGCGCGGGTGATTCAGTTTTTGGTTAACGTCCTCCTGAAAAAAAACGCCTAATTATAACAAGTCAACTGGAAATGACCATTGGGAATCAAGGTGTGCGGCGGTGTATGCTGCTACTTGGCTATAGACGGAATGCGTTTCCATAACCCTGTCGCTTGTTCAAAGGCGTGAGCCAGTTGCAGCACGCCAAAGTCATCTTGGTGCCGCCCTACAATCTGCACGCCCACTGGCAAGCCTTCCGGTGTGAATCCACATGGAACAGAGATGGCGGGCAGACCCGTAACGGTTACATAATAGCATGATTTCATCCAGTCAATGTAGGTTTCCATTTTAACACCGCCAATTTCTGTTACATATCGTTGTGTCACGTCAAACGGCGGTACTTGGTTCACAGGGAGAATCAGAAACTCGTAGGTATCCATGAATTGCCGAACGCGGTGATAAATCTCAGTCTGTTTAAGTTCGGCCCATCCAATTTGCGGGCCGCTCAACTTCTTCCCTTCTTCGGTATTCCAGACGATTGTGTCCTTCAATTGGCCGCGGTGGGTTTTCAGCAAGCCGCTATAGGCAAGTTCAAAGCGCCACGCCCGCCATATCTTGAAGACTTCATCCGCATCGGTGAAATCGGGTTCACCATCTTCGACTACGCAGCCCAAGTCTTCAAACACGCTGCGCTGACAATTAATCGCGTATGCTACGCGTGCATCTATTGGCAGCCCGCCAAAATCATTGCCCCAGGCGATGCGCACGCCCGAAAAATCGCGTGCTAAGGGACGAGCAAACCGACTGCCCGGCTCAGCGACGGCGATTGGCGATCGCGCATCCGGCCCGGCGACAGCGCTCAATACAAGTGCAGCATCTTCGACTGTTCTTGCCATTGGCCCTTGTACTGTAATTGGGAACCAGCCTGTTAAGTTGGGCCAAATTGGCACTCTGCCGGGGGAGGTGCGAAAACCAACGACATTACAGAAGTTGCCCGGAATTCGCAACGAGCCGCCCATGTCGCTGCCGTCCGCGATTGGAAGCATCCTGCACGCTAACGCCGCGGCTGCGCCACCGCTGCTACCGCCGCAGGTCTTTGAGGTGTCGTAGGGGTTTAGCGTTTCTCCGAACACTTCGTTATAGGTCTGTGCTCCTGCGCCGAATTCGGGAGTGTTAGTTTTACCGATGGTGATTGATCCGGCTCTCTTCAACCGCTCCACAATCAGCGCGTCCTCGTCCGGAACAAAATCCTTAAAAATGGGAGATCCGAAACTTGTGCGGATACCTTGAGTTTCAAATAGATCTTTATGCGCTATCGGTAGTCCATGCAATTCGCCCGCCGTTTCACCGCGTGCCAGTGCCTCATCGGCGGCGATAGCCTGTTCAATCGCTTGTTCGGGCAACAAAGTAACTATCGCGTTTACTTTAGGGTTAACACGCTCAATTTGCGCTAAATGGGCTTCCATCACCTCTTTGGCCGATACATCTCTTGCCCGAATACGGCGGCACAACTCGGAGGCTGTCATAAAGCAAATGTCTTGGTGGGGCATGGTGTTTTCGTTTCACTCTCACGATTATTCAATTTACAGATTTCAAGACTAAACCTCGCCGCATCGCGTGAGGCAGGTTCGAAACATCCTCAATAGGCTGCTAGTTGTCCGGCACACACCTAGTTCTGCGGTAGCTTAGCAGAAGTCATTATACCCGTCAACCCAAATCACTCCGATTGCCGTGACACTAAGCGGAGTGTTAATGATACGACTTCGGCGGATAAATTAATCTTGATATACATTGGGCGTTGTGATAAAATAGTAGGGTTAAGGAAAATCATTAATTTGCAGGTTGGTTAACAAGTTAATCACGCAATCTCAATCCGGATTATTCTCAATGAAGCGCTTTGCCTTTCTTTCCAATATGTGCATGTCCATGTGTTGAAGTTAAAGTGATAGCGGGCGTGCCACAAATTGACTTGGGATTAGCTGTAACATTTTCTTTGTAGAATCGCCTATTATCACCGCGGTGATAATAGGTTTTTTTGTTTCAGTCGAAAGGTACACAGGTTCATGGGTAAATTCTACATCACAACACCAATTTACTACGTTAATGCGGAGCCGCATGTCGGTCATGCTTACACAAGTATCGCTGCCGATGCGCTAGCACGGTATCATAGCCTCAAAGGGGACGATGTGTTCTTTTTAACGGGTGTGGATGAACACGGTGCAAACATTGAAAAAATCGCGGCTGAAAATGGGGTGTCGCCGCAGCAATATTGTGATCGGATAGCACCGACCTTCACAAACCTTTGGAAGAAGCTAAATATTTCATACGATATTTTTCTCAGGACCACCAGCGAATTGCACAAACGCGGCGTGGCGAAACTCCTCACTAGTCTTCATGAATCCGGAGATATATATAAAGACAAGTATGAGGGATATTATTGCCGCCCGTGCGAAAGTTTCTACATGGACAAAGAACTCGGCGAAGAAAAGGCATGTCCCGTACACCAGTTGCCTGTGGAATGGGTTGAAGAAGAAAACTACTTTTTCGCGCTGTCGAAATACGAAAACCGGCTGCTGGATCATATTAACGCCAATCCGGAATTTATTCAACCCGATAGCCGGCGTAATGAAATCCTTAGTGCAATTGAGTCTGGCTTGAAAGATGTTAGCATTTCACGGGCATCCGTATCGTGGGGCATTCCATTGCCATTCGACCCTACTCACAATATCTATGTTTGGATTGAGGCGTTGTGCAACTATATCACAGCGCTCGATTATCATGAGACCGGCGAAAAATACCGCAAGTATTGGCCTGCCGATATACATCTAATGGGGAAAGAGATTACCCGCTTTCACGCTGTTATCTGGCCCGCAATGTTAATGTCTGTCAACCTACCGCTGCCCAAGCAGGTTTTCGGACACGGTTGGTTGACCAAGGACGGAAAACGGATCAGCAAAACAACAGGAAACATTATTGATATGGATGCGCTGATTGACGAGTTTGGGTTGGAAGCATTTCGATACTATATGATGCGTGAATTCAGTTTCGGCAACGACGGCGACTTTCGGCGCGATCGGTTTGTGTTGAGGTATAACGCCGATCTGGCTAACGATCTTGGCAACTTGCTCAATCGCACACTAGGACTTGTCTCCAAGCATTTCGGCGTCATTCCCAAGCCTTCGACGCCCGGTGAATTCGACAGCGAAGTTAAACAGACAGCTAGGGAAACAGTAAAGGAGGTCGAATCCCTCATGAGCCGCCGTGCGTTTGATGCCGCGTTGGAAGCCATCTGGGAGTTTGTGCGCCGTGTTAACCGGTATGTGCAGCAGACGCAGGTTTGGACACTAGCGAAATCAGAGGAAGACAAAGGACGTATGGGAACTATCCTATATAATAGCTTGGAAGCCCTTAGAACGGTTGCCGTTCTGATTTCACCGTTTATGCCGGACACCGCAAATCGTATCCGCCAGCAGATGGGGCTCGACGAAAGTTCCAATGCTCAGGGATTAGATACAGTCGCGCAGTGGGGTGGATTACCGTCGGAGATACCAATTCGGAAACCACAGCCAATATTTCCACGAAAGGATTCGAAATCGTTGCAAAGCGAAAGTGCAGAAGGAACTGAAGACGCTAACCTTGTTTCGTTCAAAGATTTCCAGTCGTTGGACCTGCGTGTTGCGGAAGTTATTGCTGCAGAACCCGTTCCTAACGCTGACCGGCTGCTAAAACTGCGAGTCAGTATCGGCGGCGGGGAGCGGCAAGTCGTCGCCGGCATCGCCGAACACTACACGCCGCAGGATCTAATCGGGAAGCTGGTGATACTTGTTGCAAACTTAGAACCCGCTACTATCCGCGGAATCAAATCTCAAGGGATGTTGCTTGCAGCCGCCGATGGAAATGACCTAGCAATCGCGACGATTGAAAAGGCGCTGCCGCCGGGGACACGGGTAAGCTAAAACGCCGCGGCTCAAGCTTTTTTGCGAAGAGTACTGAGAGGTAAATGAGGCTCACGCAGACCGTATATAGATTGGAAAACCATTAGGATTATCCCTTTTCTCTCACCTGTGCATCGTATACCAAGAATTCGATAATCTTTTCCGCAGTTTTGGGGGTTAACCCTGAACCGGGTTTTCTCATCATTTTGAGGACATATTTCCGCCACTCTTCGCCGATGAATCTTGAGTTGATTGGACGAGCAAGCGTATGACACCGGCTGCATTTCCGCGCGAACAGTTGGTAGTATTCCTGCATCTTTAAGGGATAGTCAGAAACTTCAATGAAATTCGGCCCGTTATCCGATGCGAAAGTCCTCGGATTTGTGTTCGACATATTCACAAAAACTACTGTGATTACCCCGATTAAACCCAAAATAATCAATACGGAGATCCAAACGACCGGTTCGCGCATCAGGCTTTATCGCTCAATTAGTCATGCAAGGGTTGGGGTTTTTAGCTTCGCGCCCAATACTGTTGTTTGGGCTTGAATTGTGGCGGGTTATGGAAGGGAAATTCTGAACTGATTTCTTGATGTCTACTACCTAGATCGTCACGTAGCAATAACCTCTAGCTACATTGAGGCCATTTCGTTCATTCCGCCGGCGCCGAATTCGCTGCGCTTGATAGGTCCTATATGGAAGTCGCATCTTGCCGCCCTGAGATTTCATGTAACTGACGATTTTCCAATTCTAACTGCCTGATTCGATCGTCCATGGCACTTATGCGTGATTCTTGGTCTTGCAAGGTGTTCTTCATTGTCAGGAATTCTTGCTGCAGCTGCTCAACATAGGTTACCAAGTTAGCGACTATATCGCTGAGTTTTTGAGGAGTCTGATCGCTTGGGGTTTGTGAGGCGGGCTCAACGCTGTGAGCGGTCGATTTGGACACCTCAGCCTTCGCGTCGATAAGTAGTTGCCTCGTCCTACTTGCCGGTTTGGGTGCCGGCGTTATCGTTGAGCTTTCGTGTTGACGCGCAGGTGGACGGGTTGATGGGGAAAACAATTCGGACGAAGATTGCGAGGTTAGGCTTTTGTTGGGGAAAACGCGAGGAAATACACCTTGTGATAGAATTTCATAAGCGCCGGACTGCAATTCCTTATCTTCAAAGTAGGTTACACTCACTTTAATCTGTTGTTCAATCTGTAATTTAAGAAGCCGAGTCGTGATATTCCATATCACAGTGTCGTTGTTTCCCGTGGTTTGACCGCTTCTCCAACGGTTCAATTGACGGAGGTAACTTGTTATTACATGCGGATCGGCGACCTCCCTTACAATTGGTTCTGCCGCCAACACACCATCGCCTTTAGACATCGGTTCAACAATCGACATCGGGATATTCCCTGTATCGGACTGAATCTTGAATATCCATTTTGTTTCTGCCGCTCTCTTACAAGAAACGATAAATTGGTAACGAATTGCCATCGCGTATATTTCCAATTAAGTAAGACAGGGGACTACTAGTCAGATTCGACGCCAACAACCTCCGAGCCGCAGGACACCATCAAGTTGCAACATTGTCTTTACCAAAGCAATGTAAATCTACGCTCGCACGATATTTTCGCCCGATTATTACGTTATCGTCTGACTGATGACTTTGCGCAAAGCTCATACACTAGTTGTTCGATAATTGATTCCGGCTCCAACTGGCTGCTTTTGAGGTGGATATCCGCATCGAGTACCTTTTCCATCGCTTTAGTTAACTCCTTAGTACCAAAGTACGGACTTGACTGAATCACTTTAAAAGCCGCATAAGGGTTTTGCTTGAAAAGGTTGAGTTGCGCGGATTGGGGCAGCAGATCTGCCAATTTCGCCGCTAACGCCTTGAAAACGGTATCCAAAAAACTTTGATAATTCAGCCGCACCACAGTTGACTTCAGATTTCCGTTCTCGATGAGTAATTTTGCCTGAAGCATGAGCCGTATTTGGCGGCCAATCAATGCGTTAACTTTGATTGGGGGTTCACCGCTATTCAATACACTGTGCAGGCTGGACAATGCTTGGCTAGTCGATTTCTTTCCAATCGCATCCATCAGGGCAAAGATACTATCGAAGCTGCTGTTGGTTACAAGGGTTTGGATATCCCTTTCGTCAATTTGTGATTTCTCTCCAACAAATGCTATGAGTTTATCAAGTTCTTCAAAGACTAAACTCATGTCGTTGTCGGTGCGCTTTCGCAGGAGATTAAAGGCTCCGGAAGTTATCCTCTTCCCAAACCCATCAAGTTTTCGCTTGACCTCTTGAAACAGTTTATCCTCTCTCAGAGATTGCCCCGATTCCAATAGTGTGAATGAAACATGCCTACCCACACGTTTTATCGTTTTTACAAGCCGGCTCCGCCCATCAACGCTGCCGTTAAAAATAAATATGAGCACGCTAGATTTGGGCAATTCACCTTCAAGCCATTCAATCAACAACTCAGCATCATTCGTGGCTTCCGTTATGACGTGCAAATCATCGATTTGCGAGGCGGCTTGGGGTAAACCCCGGAAGAATTCGAGGTCATACGGGCTCAAGCTATTCTTGTGTTGTTCAATGAAATGATTCATCGCGCTCTCGAATTCGCTGCTTCGAACCGCGATTTCCTGTGCTGATACCTCCAGCGCTTTGGCAATCAACCCGATACCCTTAGGAGAATCCAAATCAAACGCTTCAATGGCCTTCCGTACCAAATCCAGTTGCGGCGGTGACTTTTGAGTGTTGAAAACGGTTGCTTCCCGCACGACAACGACACGCCAATCCGACATCACGGGATAGACGTCCACTGCGCTCAAAATGTCGCGGCCGGAGGCCTCTAGTCCATTGAGAAGAGTTAGGTTGAAATCGCGGGTCGTTGGTTCAAGGAGGCTTTCGAGCATGTGCTTGAGCGTATTCTCAATTAAAAAACTCTCTTCTCCGCATAGCAGATAAACCGGGTGAATCTTCCCTCCCTCAATTTCCTTTAGAATGTTTGGTGTTGAATTTTGTGACTGCTGTTTCATAAGATCATTAGCCCATGTTGGAAAATTTTGAGCGTACTTACCAAAAACATTCCTTTACACCGCAGGAAAAGACTAGGGCGTGTTGAGATTTTGGCGTTGCAAATGCAAAAAACGACTGCCTTATTTGCCAAATGCCAAGAGAACCTAGTGAGTCGGCGGCTCAACAATTCCGAGTAACCGATCAATGATGTCAAGGCTCGTGATGCCATCAGCTTCCGCGTTGAAATTTGTCAAAATACGGTGCCGCAAAACAGGTTTAGCAACGGCTTTTATATCGTCATGAGAGACATGATAACGGCCATGCATGATTGCCCGTGCTTTTGCGCCTAACACGAGATATTGAGACGCCCTAGGACCTGAACCCCAATTCACCCAATCCTTAATAAAATCGGGCGCATCGGGATTGTTGGGGCGCGACGCACGGCTCAATGCAACTGCGTATTCAACCATGGATTCCGCAATTGGTACTTTTCTCACGATATTTTGGAGCCGCAAAATATCTTCGCCCGAGATTACCGGTTGCAACGACGGGTCATATGCAGAAGTTGTTGTCATGACAATCTGCTTTTCAGCGGCAGAATCAGGATAGTCAATGTAGATATTGAACATGAACCTATCCAACTGCGCCTCCGGTAGTGGATAGGTGCCTTCTTGTTCAATCGGGTTTTGGGTTGCAAGTACGAAAAAGGGCAAGTCTAGCGGATAGGTCACGCCGCCTGCTGAAACTTTGTACTCCTGCATGGACTGCAATAGCGCCGCTTGCGTCTTGGGCGGTGTACGGTTAATTTCGTCTGCAAGCAGGATGTTTGAGAAAACGGGCCCCTTTATGAATCTGAAAAACCGGCTGCCTTTATCCGTGTCCTCCTGAATAATATCTGTTCCAATGATATCCGAAGGCATGAGATCCGGCGTGAACTGAATGCGGTTAAATTGGAGGTCCAATATCTCGGCAAGGCTGTTAATGAGAAGCGTTTTGGCAAGTCCGGGTACGCCAACTAACAGACAATGCCCCTGTGAAAAAAGAGCTATCAATAACTCATCAATTACCTCTTCCTGGCCGACAATCCGTTTTTTGAATTCACTGAGTATGGATTCCCGCGCCTTTCTCAAGAACGCCGCCGCTTCTAAATCAGCATCTGGTACGTTCTGAGCATTAGAAGTATTCAAATAACTGTGCTCCATTAAATGTCTGGCTTGTGATGTCGTGCTGTGTTCAGCGCAGCATAGTCAAGGCAAATATCTACGCAAGACGCGTAGATAAGGATTTTTTTTTGCTCTCCGGCTTCTTTACAATGTTTTGCTCTTCGGCAAATCACAACTTAATGAAATCTAAAGTACTCTTAACCTGATAACCACTGGAAGTTTTCTCTAACGAAACAAATTTTGGAGCGCCTTGAAAATGCTAGGAATAGAAATACCGAAAGGTTTCACTTGAAATGGAAAAATGGAAGGGAATGTAAGAAAGAAACTGATGAGGTGGGCAACAATCACCAAATCCAACTACGTTAATTAGGCTGCTGCGAATAATTTGAAATTTCGGGGTGACTGTTGCCAACCCAAGGGGGCAACGTGAGCGAAATTAGGAACAAGCGTCCTTGAGCCCTTTGCCGGCCTTAAAACGTGGAACGTTCTTTTCCGGAATGCTAATTATGTCGTTAGTCTGAGGATTACGGCCTTCGCGCGCTGCTCTGGTAGCGACTTCAAAAGTACCGAAGCCAATCAGCCCGACGGAATCTCCATTAGATAGGGCATTTTGAATTGCTTCCAAAGCAGCATCAACGGCTGCAGTCGCATCCCTTTTGCTTAATCCGGTACTTTCAGCAACGCTGCTCGCAACATCTTGCTTTGATAATCTAGCCATATTAGTATCTCCTGTGAAATTTGAGTTAAAAATAATCAAAAATCTTCAGTAATGACTGAATTTTGCCCATTATACTGTGAATCAAATTTCCTGTCAAGAAAAAACACAATGATGATTCGGTTTAACAACCGTTTATGAAAAAAACATATAAACCGAGGAAATTTTGTTGACTGGATAGCAAAAAACGGGTAAAATGACGCCTTGATGCAACTTGGTTAGAGACAACAATACTGTTCACTGAAGAGGCAAGAGAGACCATTATGATGCTTGGCGCTCACGTTTCCACCGCAGGCGGCATACACAATGCGATTTCCAATGGAACTGACTTAGGGTGTGACTCTGTCCAGATTTTTCTTAAAAACCCGAACCAGTGGGCAGGCAAGTCACCTTCCGAAAGCGACATAGACCAGTTTATCGAGCGCTGGCGGGAATCTCCAATCCAAGAGATATTGATTCACGACATCCATCTCACCAACCTCGCCTCGCCAAAGAAGGAAGTGCTTGAAAATTCGCGCGAACAGTTCCATGTACAAATGCAACTCGCGGCTCGCCTGAATATTCGATACATCGTAACGCATCTTGGCGCACACCTTGACTCGGGCGAAACCGAAGGTTTGCAGGTGTTAAGCGACAGCCTCAATTTAGCGTTGGAGCAAACCACCGGCGGCGACGTAGAAATCTTGTTGGAAACCACAGCCGGGCAAGGGACGAATCTAGGCTACTGCTTCGAACATTTGCGTCAGATTATTGATATGTCCAAATATCCGGAAAGAATGGGAGTCTGCTTCGATACGTGCCACGTCTTTGCAGCCGGCTACAACTTGTGTACGGACGCCGACTATGATGAGACATTCGAACGCTTTGACCAGATAATCGGCTTGGATCGGTTGGTTGCGTTCCACCTCAACGACGCCAAATCGGCGTATAACAGCCGCGTGGATCGCCATGATCACATCGGCGAAGGAAATCTCGGAATTCCTCCATTTCAACGCCTAGTAAACGACCCTCGATTTGAGCACACCCCCTCGATTATCGAAACGCCCAAAATGAAGGAGATGCACGCAACCAATCTTGCAGTGTTGAGGGGTTTAGTAGCGGATTGAGAGGTTTGGGCATGTCCATCGGGTTCTGGGAAGTCGCAATCTTACTTACGGTTTTTCTAGGCATAGTATTAATTTCGCGTTATCAGACCAAGCGCATTTGCCGTAAATGCGGCTTTGCCATCCGCTCTTATACCTCCCATTGTCCGGAATGCGGGATGGTATTTCCCAGGAAGAAAAGGCTGCAGGAGCGTTGATGAAAATTACGTTTTTAGGAACGGGCACATCGCACGGTGTGCCGGTCATCGCATGCCGTTGCAGCGTATGCTCATCAACTGACACGAAAAATCAACGCACTCGACCTTCCATCGTTATCACGCTCAACGGTAAAAACGTCTTAGTTGACACCTCGCCTGAACTTCGAATCCAATCGCTCCGATGCGGCATAGAACGTGTCGACGCAATCTTATTCACGCATACCCACGCGGATCACTTGCACGGGCTTGATGACGTACGTGCATTTACCGCGTTGCAAGACAATGCCATCCCCTGTTACGGAAGTCCCCAAACCCTTGAGCGCATTCGAACCGTCTTTCATTACGCGTTCAAATTGCAGCATCTCGGCGTCCTCATCCCGCAAATTGAATTGGTGCAAATTGAAGGTAAGTTCCAGTTATTTGGGGTTGAGGTGATACCGCTCCTTCTGCTGCATGGGAAGGCGGAGGTACTGGGGTTTCGAATTGGCAATTTTGCGTACGCAACAGACTGCAACCATATTCCGCCCGATTCCATGGAACTGATGCGTGGTCTCGACCTTCTAGTGCTCGACGCGCTGCGCTGGTCACCGCCTAATCCCACGCATTTCACCATTCCGGAATCATTAGATATCGTTGAGCAGCTCAGACCTAAACGAACTTACTTCGTCCACATGAGCCACGATGTCGAACATCACGATACAAATTCGAAACTCCCTGAGGGTGTTGAACTCGCCTACGACGGGTTGATTGTGGAGGTCTAATAACCTTTAGTTATTGAATCCAGCAATTTTGTATGTGTGGGAGGGAAATACCTTTCCCGATAATCGAGGCAGGGATGCCTCTCCCACCTTATTCCGATTAGGCAATGTCGAAGCGGTCGAGATTCATGACCTTGTTCCACGCCGCCGCAAAGTCATGCACGAACGCCTCACCAGCGTCATCGCACGCGTAGACTTCCGCAATGGCTCGGAGTTGAGAGTTCGAGCCGAATACGAGGTCAACGCGGGTGCCGGTCCAACTGATTTCGCCCGTCCATCGGTTGCGCCCCTCGAACACATCCTCAGATGCAGCGGACGGGCGCCACTCGGTGTTCATGTCAAGCAGGTTCACGAAGAAATCAGGAGTCAATGTATCGGATTGCTTCGTAAAGACGCCGTGTTCAGATTGACCGGCGTTTGCGTTTAGGACGCGCAAGCCGCCGACAAGAACCGTCATCTCGGGTGCGGTTAGCGTCAGCATTTGCGCCCGGTCCACCAGCAGGTCTTCGGCTGCACGCTGGTGCCCATTTGCCAGGTAGTTTCGAAATCCGTCGGCGGTCGGCTCAAGCACAGCAAACGACTCGACATCAGTTTGTTCTTGCAACGCATCCGTACGTCCCGGCGCGAAGGGAACCTGTACATCAATACCGGCGTTCTTCGCCGCGGCTTCAACGGCTGCACACCCACCGAGTACGATCAGGTCGGCGATCGAGACTCGTTTGCCGCCAGGCTGCGAGTCTTTAAATTCCCCTTGAATCTCCTCTAGGGTTTCAATTACCGTGCCCATTTCGGATGAATTGTTGACTGCCCAATCCTTCTGCGGCGCGAGGCGTATGCGCGCGCCGTTAGCGCCGCCGCGCTTGTCGGTGCCGCGGAACGTTGCCGCAGACGCCCAAGCGGTCGAGACCAGTTGAGAAACTGACAACCCTGATTCGAGGATCTTGCGTTTTAAGGCAGAGATGTCCTGATCCCCAATCAAATCATGGTCCACGTCAGGAACAGGGTCTTGCCACAACTGCGGTTCCGCAGGAACCCACGGACCGAGACATCGCGTACGGGGCCCCATGTCGCGGTGAGTCAACTTGTACCAGGCCTTTGCGAAGGCGTCCGCGAACTCATCGGGGTTCTCGTAAAAGCGTCTGGATATCTTTTCATAGGCGGGATCCGCCTTTAGAGATAGGTCAGTTGTGAGCATCATGGGGGCGTGTTTCTTGGACGAATCGTGCGCGTCCGGCACGGTGCCTTGCGCCGATTCATCTTTAGGACTCCACTGCCACGCACCGCCGGGACCTTTCCTCAGTTCCCATTCGTAGTTGAACAAGTTCTCGAAGAAGTTGTTGTCCCACTTGGTCGGCGTGGCAGTCCAGGCACCTTCCAACCCGCTGGTGATTGCGTCCCTGCCCACGCCGCTGCCGAAGCTACTCTTCCAACCGAGTCCTTGCTCCTCAAGGTCTGCTCCCTCGGGTTCAGGGCCGACGTACTGGTCGGCATCAGCGGCGCCGTGGGTCTTACCGAACGTGTGACCGCCGGCGATGAGCGCGACCGTCTCCTCGTCGTTCATTGCCATGCGGCGGAACGTTTCTCGAATGTCAACTGCCGCAGCAACCGGATCGGGGTTCCCGTTCGGTCCCTGCGGATTCACATAGATTAAACCCATCTGGACGGCGCCGAGCGGGTTCTCAAGATCCCTGTCGCCGGTGTAGCGTTCGTCGCCCAGCCACGTGGTCTCCTTGCCCCAATAGATGTCTTCTTCTGGCTCCCAGACATCTTCGCGCCCGCCGGCGAATCCGAGGGTCTTGAGACCCATTGACTCTATGGCGCAGTTACCGGCGAAAATCATCAGATCTGCCCACGAGATTTTCCTGCCGTATTTCTGCTTGACTGGCCAGAGCAACCGGCGCGCTTTGTCGAGGCTTGCGTTATCGGGCCAACTGTTGAGGGGGGCGAAACGCATGGTGCCGGAGGCTGCGCCGCCGCGTCCGTCGTGGATGCGGTAGGTGCCGGCGCTGTGCCACGCCATCCGGATGAAGAGGGGACCGTAGTGACCGTAATCGGCGGGCCACCAGTCCTGCGAAGTCGTCATCACCTTCTCAATGTCTTGCTGCAAGGCTTCCAAGTCGATAGTCTTGAACGCCTCGGCGTAGTTGAAATCCTCGCCCATCGGATCGCCCGAGGGCGAGTTCTGGTGAAGCGGTTTCAAGTTCAACTGATTCGGCCACCAGCGTTGGTTGGCTATGGTACCCGCTTGAGAATGTCCCATCACTGGACACTTACTTTCGTTGCTCATGTTTCCTCCAATCGAATTTTGTATTCTTTTTCAACTCAGGTGTGAAACAGAATTATCGTCCAAGATTGAGTCATCAATCGTTGGCGGTGGTTACAAGATAGAATCTCTGTAGTGATTGATTTGGGAGGCAGTTTCAGTCGTCCTCCCTGTTTGGTCGATCAATGGCACTAAGCGACCTACAGTCAAATAAAAATATCTACTCGCCCAGGTGTAGCGCGTATCAAAATTACAGTTTTTACAGTCCATAAAAAAAGGGGTTGTCACCGCAACATTTGGGTAAATTTGTATGAAAATGGTCACATTTCAGATTTACTTATTTTTCGCTTATTTGCGACATCCAAAAAGACGCTCAATGCCGCGGAAAGCTAGATACAGTGCGGGTTTCTGGCGTCGATTATTCTAAAGTCTCAGCAAAAATAAGTTGAGAATGCTCATTTTCAGTACACTCCAAAACCAACGTAACTGAAGATTACACATATTAACCGATTAAAAAGCGGTGCCGAACTCCCGGAGACTATCGTCGTCGTAATCCAGGCAGTTAATCGCGCAACCTAAGGTAATACTAATTGCATCGTGTTTAGAAACCGAGTTTTTCGAAAAAACTCGGTTTCTCCTTATTATGGTTCGCGGTTCAATTCAGATTTCGGGTTGCCTCCGTATCAGCGCGTGATTCTGCGTCATCTCCATTTTTGGATTGTGTTCGGGTTCTCTCGTAGTACGACTTTGGTTCTTCTTCCCGGTAGCCGAAACGATAAATCCGGCGGACTCTGCGATTTTCAATAAGGCGATCGATGTAGGCATAGGCTAGTTTGGTTTCCTGCTGAATCTCCTCACGCGTTTTATAGTTATTTATCATACCGATGACCTCGTTCTCAACTCTACGACGCGCCATATTATCTTTTAATTTTTCTTCATTGACGCCCGTTTCTTCCCTAATTTCATCAAAACTTCTACCTTCCCACAGCATATCTCGCGCTTTATTCTCTCTGTGCATCCGATTCATGGCTTCGTCTATATCCGTCTCACATTCGGCTTGTTCTTCGGCATCCGCTTCCGAATTGTCTAGTTCGGCTAAGGAAACGGAAGGTTTTACGTTTTTGACGGCTTGGTTCAGCGTTAGCAACGTTTTGGGAACGAGCGAAATCTGTTCTTTTGGGCTAAGGGATGAAATTGTGGATTCCAAATTGTCATAAGCGGCGTTCAATGCAGTCACAGACTTGGATGTTAGTTGTCGGATTGACTTTTCTCGGTCTTCAACGTAATTAGCCTGTATTAGCCCATATTGCTTAGCCCATTTTTCAGCGTTGCACCGACCGTCGTTCGGGTTGACGGTACAGATGGCTTCCTTGGCAAATCGGTGGTCGGCTTTTGCGTCGCCGGTTGATCGCTCGGGGTATCGCTCGACAAGCGTGTCTGCGACCTCAGGCGTGCCATAGTCCTGGGCAAACATGGCAAGCCATTCTGCGAGTTCGGATGGGGTTTGATGGTACGGGTTTTTGTAACGTCGTTTTTCTTTCATTTTTACCTCTCTGGACATTTCATTTCAGTGTTTATGTGGTTTATCGATTTGAGGGGACGATGCGCCTGTGGGCGTAATGTATATTTTACTGTTGCGGGATTAAATTTTCAAGTTGATTTTATATCATCTGGGATTTGGGCATTTGACGATTTGTGGTCATTGTTACGAATCCAGATCCAAATTCGAATAATTATAGCAACTAGAACAAGATACGTAACAAGCCAAATTGAATTAATTTTGGATGCGACAGTAGTCCCCACATCAAAATCCAATACTTGCAATGTTTTTTGCATCTCGGTCTCAGGACCGCCAACTCTTATATTAAGCATTACGGAAGTAGCAACAACTAGATATCCTATGAACATCCAACATCGTAACCTTTGGTGTTTCAAGTTCTTTTTTTCACTTTCCCTGCTGTATCTCAAATGCGAGTCGAGTCCCAAAATCCGCTCTATCTCGTAAATTCGTGAGAATCGTATTTCAAATCTTCTTTTACTTATGAGAGTGGAGAAGTACCAAAATGCCATTAAGGATATCCCCCCAACGACGGCAAGCAACGTAGGGGTTTCCTCTTTCAAATAAGGCAAGGTCAGCGCGGCAATGGATAACGGTAGCAAGACCGCCGTCAGTTTTGCAATCCAGTCATCATCATGTCTCCAACAAAGACCGAGTTCTGTGTATTCGCCAAACAAGCGTTGTTCGACATGAGGGTCCAATTTTTTCAATAGAGAACACAGACTATCTATGGTAAAATCACTCAAATGACCGCGTGTGAGATCGGCAACTTTAGATTTGTTTATGTCCAAAAAATCAGCGGCTTTCTTTAGAGTCATTTCCCGAACTTTAATCATGCGAGTGATATTGGATGCCAATACGTTCTTAGCCAAATCTTCATCAAAATTGGGAGGGCTCAATTCCTGAAAAAAGTTTCGTGAACTGTTTATGTGTTTTGACATTTTTTTTGATCTCGCGGTGTGCTCTTTAAAGGGCTAGTAGCTTCAATCGACTGTTGTGGTGTCATCACTGGGTTGTTGTTCAAGGAATTCGTCAATTGATGCTAATAACGGCGCCTTAGCCATGTTATAATCTGTGATGATTTCATCTGGGATTGGTCTGTTGTGCGCCACGCAGTTTCTAAGTGTTTCGATGTGTTTCGATCGGATCTAACCGTTTTTCCCGCCCGCAATCCGTCTTGATGTGATGCTAGAATGCATCGCTCTACTGGCGAGAAATTGGCACGCCGGTATTTGGCACCAACATTTAGGTAAAGGACTATAAACGTCCTCAAAGTCGTTCAGCAAAGTTCTTCGCGGACGGCCATAGTGATTTGAAACTACCAATCAAGTCTGCCGAACGTACTGCAATTTCAGGAATATCCCAGGATTCATACTCACAAATTTCCCTATTCAGAATCAGCAAGGAGTTTTGAAACAAACGGCCTTTCTTATCTGAAAATGGCCTGTTCGAGAGGCTTGAATTTAGGGAGCCCGCGACTAGCGTTAAGTTTCCTATTTCTTGAACAAAATTGTTTCGGCCTTTTGCCACGCTTAATGCCGATCCGTACGATTCGTCGGCCAACTGGCTTTCCGACGCTTCGGTCGCCCATTCAGGGTTGTTTTCACGGTATTCGTATGGAAACAATTCTTCGTACAGAACCGTTTCATCGCAACCATATGCTGGCTCGTCGTATTCATCCGTCCCTATGGGTAATGGCCAGGTGGTCCGCCATCTTTCTGGCATTATATGCTCTAAACTGAGTTGGTTATTCAAAACCAATTCATTATCCTCAAGCAGCCGATTCTCTCCCCGTTTTTGTAATTCTATCCGATACAATACGTACCGAATGTCTCTATTCGTCATGTTTTGCCGCACCGTAAGACATTCGCTCACCTCGTAGTCATTCGGCCACCTCGTGGCGTTAGCTTTTTCATCCGACAATGCTTGTACCAACGACTCTACGTCAAAATCCACTTCCCTCAACTTCCGGATTAATCTGCAGACGAGTTTGGTATAGCTCTTGGTCCCCGGAGTGTTGCACACTATCCGTCGCATCGCGTAGGATTCTAATATTTGCATAACCAAATTGAGTTCCGAGCCTGAAACGCGCAATTCGTTTATCACAAATAGAATAAATGGATGTAACGTGGTAATATTGAATGTCTTATAAAACGACATTGCCTGTCCAATTTCCGAATCTGGAGAACAATCCGTCATCTCTTGGTAAACATCGGAATATTTCTTCAGTTGAGAAAATTCATCTTCAATTACCCCGGTTCCGGCAATCCTTTTCTGATAAACATTGAACAAGGGCGTAATCTTCTCCTCGGCGAGTTTTGCCCTAATGAAATGGTCGAAAAATAGTTCCGATAAGGTTTTTCGAGCGACCTTTGCCTCCCAATAGGGATTTTCGAAATGCTGCCAGTATTCTCTATATAATCTATCTCTATCATCTTCAACTCGAGCCCTTAAGAACAAGTTATTCCTGAGCAAGTCAAAGTCTAGTAACCGTTTAGCCCTTGCATTGAGCGATTCAAAGATTCTTTCTGGCTCGTCCCCCGTATCAAGCAGAATTTGGACAAATCCAAAGTCGTTCACGATTGAGTGAAACAATGCAAGTATTTTCGTCAAATTCCCGTCCGTGTACCCTTCAATTGAAAACTTGAAAAAATTGTATGTTAGACGAATCCGTTCGATGCTATCATCTATACGCCCATCAGCGAGTGCGATGAATGAAGCCCTGTCATACTCAGTTGGAATGAGTTTGTATTTTTCGTTGCGCGAGTCATCCGAGGACATTCCTTGATTTAGAATGTGTCGATCTACCTCCAGTCCAATTCTTTGACCTCCGGTTGAATTTGATACATCTCTGAGCGCACAGAGAACGACTTGAAATGTAGTTAACCGTTGCTGACCGTCAATGATTTCGTATTTTGGTACTTCATCCACATTTGTCTGTTTTTGCTGAATGACGATTGCACCGGTGAAATGAGAGAACTTGTCTCGTTGAGGTTCCGACAATCTGTGGTCCGCCTTATTCTTTATATCTTCCCACAAAGGGTACCACTGTTCGCTCATTTCCCAAACATAGTGTCGCTGAAAGAGAGGTATAATGTACTGTATATCACTGTTAAACAGATCCTTTACTCGTACCTCACTTGTTTTCATCTTTAAATCCTCCGCAATTCTTGAGTCGTTTACACTGGTAAGTCAAAGGAGCGCAGTTCGCTCTTGAACGCACCGCCCCCCCGATTTGGGCGTTAAGACCACCCGATGAAAAATATTGACACGTCCTTGCTTCACGATAAACCAAGGCTGCGTTCGTGGTGCACGCTCGGAATCACTGGGGCTCGAGTTTCGCTCGCCCTCTCCAAAATTCGTCAGAATTCAACTATTCCTTCCTGAAGACATTCGTTCGATGCCACTCCATCGCTGCGTGCGCCGGCCATAGTTGCTCGCTGTTTGGCCGCCGAATTCGAGTATTCTCAAGATTTTTCAGCACACGCGCAGCCTGCGAACCACTGGCGAATGTCACCGAAACAATCACATGATAACTATCGCATAAAGAAATTAATCCCCCAAGAAACGCCCAACGGTGTAGCGGACACAACAAAATTCCATTTCGGACATCATCATTATGCGAAACATCATGTGAAATAATATGAGTAGCCTCTGTCGCACCATGTCCTTCCGCGGTCACGATATTTAGGTGGCAGACAGCGCAGCTAAAATCGTACAGTCGCATTATTGCTCGACGGAAACCCTCTCTACGAATTCGCACTTCCCGCGGGCAAATTGGGACCAACTTTTTTATTGGTTCGAATGAACGTTCTGTCTCACCCAATAATAGTGATTCATATTCTTCCGTCTCTCTCACCTCGGCGCTGATTATATCGATTTCATTGCGGCGTTCTGGAAAATACTCTTGGATCAATGCGTGGCGAAGTGTTTCTCTGCCGATTGAATTCGTTAAAATAGCAAACAATTCTTCATCTAAATATGCAACCGTAATACGCTCACGTCGCTTGGATTTTTCGATATTTTTTTTATCATGAAGTTTGGTTTCACCGTCACGTTTTGCCAAATCATGCCAGAACCCCTCGCTGCTCAAATGATCGAATGGTGTCGCAATGTTAGGTTGGCGCGCTGTTGACCTCGGCCAAAAGCGAACGAAAGTCTCCCGTAATTCTTCTGACAACGTAATCCTGTTCTCTAAAATTCGACCATTTTCGATCATCGCAATTACTGTGAGGAGGAGAACCGGCTTATTGGGTGCCGGACCGAATTTCCTATTCCAATCTCTATTCAGATTAGTAAACTTCTCAATATAATGTTGAATGTTCTTTCTTATCATCGCAAAAATTTCGCTTTCACTAATTATATTAATGCTATACCTGCTAATTTGGCACGCGTGTAAAAAAACACTTCACCAGGCCGCATGATGATTTGATGCCTGCTTCATGTGTTCGCGATTTAGCAACACTTGGTGGTATTGCTTTACGCTTAGCTACGGCGATATAAGTCGTTCCAGTCTTGTCAACTTCAATTCAAGTGGAATTGCCGAATACCTGATGCTTTTTCAGAATCGGAATCTCAATTCACTACCTTCCGCCACTCTTTAACTCTACACCCATCACGGCATTCGACATCCGCACAATGCCCCTTTTCATCAATCAATTTTAACCGCTAATGTTTATCACGTCCCTCAACGCGCGCTTCAGTTCTTGCTTTGCCCTTTCAATCTCCTCCCGGACAATCCGTCTAATTGTCTCTTCCGTCACATTCGGAGCTACACTAGAGTCCTCCTTGAGCCCTTCTAGTCCCCGTTCGGTAGTCCCGTGAAAGGCGTGCCGCATTGACCCTTCCGTTACGCCTCGCGAAACGTCCGAGTTTTGCCTCAATTCCGCCAGCCCTTGTTCCGTTATCCTGTGATAGCCGCGGCGCACAGACTCTAAAAGCCCTTGTTGTGTCATATGAAATTCTGCCCATTGACAGTTTTTTTTGAACCGGCTCTCCCCGCTTGGTATGCTTTCCATTCTTTCCTCACCAGTAAGTGAAAAGTGGTCCGCGAGCGAATCTATGATGTCTCTGAGTCGATACTCTTCTCCGTGAGAAACTATCTCAAGGAGCGAAATCGTTATTTCTGCTAGGCTAGGTATTGCCATGAAATTTGTTCCTTCTCCGGCAACATCAGTTTCGTGAACTTGCGCGTCCTTGCAACTTGATATTTATGTTGGACGCTCCTAAACGCAATCTTACCATTCCTATTCCTGCCAATGAAGAATTGCCATGAATCAATCTTCCCACATATCGACGGAATTACACCTCTGAATGCCGGCGCCAAATGTCTCATCCCGTCCACGCCGTGGGCATAGCACATGTTTCACGCTCGCCGCCAAGTACACCTCGGTCTCACGTTAGTGTTGCGTATCAGTGCTCACTGCAATTTTGCGGTTAGTCTTCGTATCATTCTAGCAATTTTCCTTGACGATTTCAATCTGCTCAATCACTTCAAATAGAAGCACCTGTTTATAAGTGGAGCCGCCATGTTTTTTACTGTATTTCCTCTGCAAGCGCGTAAATTTTTCGGTGTATCATGACAGGCTATCGCATGGTAAACTGCCAGATAGTGATTTGAATAGGAATACAGTGACTGAATGCGCAAATTGTAGCCGCGGTGCTACTTTTCATTTAGATTTTACTACAGACCGGTTCGCATGTAAAGACCATAAGATGTGTCCATGCCTTTCCCGCGCACGGTTGAGTGTATACGGTCAGATATGATATACTAGCTACCGTTAGGGTTTCACGAGCGCTTGTGTTTTCTAAGCAAGTTAACGTTTTATTTGGACATACTGCGGAAAGTGGTTGACCGAAAATCGCACGCGCTGATTCGCGTCACATCTATCGAATAGGAGGGACTGATATTGGCGTCATGGAACGAGTTGTTCGGTGATGAAAAATATCGTGAGCTGATCCCAGAGACGGCTGTCTATCGGTTTTGCAGTATGGTGGAAGGCACATTTGAGGAACGACCGCTAAGGTTCTGGGATCTCGGCTGCGGCGTGGGCAGGCACACCGTGGCGCTTGCCCGGCTCGGTCACTACGTCTATGCGACGGACGCCGCACCGCGCGCAGTTGATGTGACAAAACAACGGTTAGCGGAATTTGACCTGTCGGGTGACGTTCGGTTGGCGGACATGACAGCATGCCCACCGCAGCCTCGCTATTTTCACGGCGTTGTCAGTTGGAACGTTTTGCACCACAACAGAATTACCGCGATTCGCGAGGCTGTATCGCACATTTATGAATCGCTGATTCCTGGTGGTATGTTGATGGTCACACTCAAATCGGACAAGGCTGATTTTGCCGGACAGGGGACCGAAATTGAACCGGGGACATTCATTCACGATGTCGGCGATGAAAGCGGTGTGCCACACCACTATTTCAACGAGATTGGAATTCGAGAATTGTTTGCGGATTGGGAGTTTGTGGTGCTCGCAGAACAGGTCATCGCTCACTTGGAGCGACCTGATCGATTTTGGGAATATGCGCCGTTTCCATTTACGAATTGGGGGATTGTTGCGCGAAAGCCCGCGGGGTAGGAGTATTTGTAGGTTGGGTAGAGCGGGGTGAATGAATTATGTGAGCTATGCGGCATGAATATAGTTTGTAGATTGAGTTCGAGATTTTTGTGTGTGAAGCGAAACCCAACGCTTTTCTGTAGTTTGAAAAGCGTTGGGTTACGCTCCGTGTTTTTCCGAGCCACGTAGTACGGGAATCAGAACGGATTCCTACGCAGGACTGCTTTTTGGATTACTCGCTCAACCCAACCTACAAAAACTTTACAGACCGGAGTGTGCCTACTACTTTATCGCGGCTGGAAGCCGCTCCCACAGGAGGGGTGTTGAGGTGAAGACTAAAAGAAAACTATCACCTTCCCTATTCGGTCGGTTGATCCCTCGCTATTCACTCGGTTGATCCTTCGCTATTCGCTCAGTTGATCGCTCTACCCAACCTACAAGAGTTATTGCTTCGTTTTAGAAACCGAGTTTTGAAGAAAAAACTCGGTTTCAAATGAAGGTCGCGATTGGGAAATCGATCCTTCTAGCACAATTTTATTAGCTCCGATAAGGAGGCGATTCTGGTACCGATGTACCCGCTATATCTGTTTCTTCGATCAATTAAAACAGCCTTAATTCCTGCCTGCTCCGCTCCGGTGATGTCATCTTCGATTGAGTCGCCGACCATCAATACCTCAGAGATGGCAGCGCCAAGATCGCGTAAAACATACTCAAATGCCTCGCGGTGAGGTTTGAAGAAACCAATCTCCTCCCCGATGTAGATGCTTTGAATATATTGGGCCAATCTAAGGTTTCTGAATTTGGCTCTTTGACTATCGGACATGCCATTCGTGAGAATTACGGATTCGATTTCCTTCGCTCGCAAAACCTTCAACAGGGGTATTGTGTCCTCGAATAGCTCTATCTTGCGAGTAGTTTCCTGAATGTAAATTTGATTTAAATCCGAGGCTAATTTGCGAAATTTTTCGTGGGCGCCTTGCAAGACATCGGCAAACCGACGAATTCTATATTCATCTATGGTAATGAATCCGTCTGCAAACTGGCGGAATAGCGCAGGCGCTGCGCGGTTGAATTGATTCCAAAATGCGTCTAAGTCTAGCGCATGCGTTTGCAAGACCTCGTTTATGCGGGACTTTGCATTTCCTTCGGCTTTCTGAAAATCGAACAGCGTATCATCTGCGTCGAAAATTATGTGTTTGATCATAGCTGCGACGTCAAGAAACCAAGTTTTGAAGAAAAAAACTCGGTTTCAAAAATTTTAAAGGCGCAATAGTAGGCAAGCGGCGTGTGCTCTAAATCGTAAACTTAGCTTTGAAGCCCGATGGCAGCATCGGGACTGGTTTTTGTAGGTTGGGTAGAGCGGGTTGAATAAATTATGTGTGTTATGAGGCATGAGTATAGTTTGTAGATTGAGTTTGAGATTTGTGTGTGAGGCGAAACCCAAGGATCGAACAGCGGGATATGGCGTGTGATAGTTTAAGTGACAGTGAAGACTATCGCCTTCGCTATTCGCTCAGTTGATCGTTGGGTTTCGCTTTATCAATTTGGCTAACGGGGTTGTTTGGATTTTCCGGAGTAATATCTTCCATTGTTACGGATTTGGGTTTATCCGATCTACCCAACCTACAAGAACTTTTTCGCGGCTGGAAGCCGCTCCCACAGGAGGAGTGTTGAGGTGAAGACTATCGCCTCCCGCCTGGATCGGTTAATCCTTCGCTATTCGCTCAGATGATCGCTCAACCCAACCTACAAGAACTTGTTAGTTTAATCGAGTGAGGGTTCGAATCCCGGTGAATCCTGCATTAGGGCTTCAACGCTATCGGCGGCGTTTTGCAATCCCTTACGTACTCTAAAGTTTAATTCCCACAACGCGCATTTGTTGGTATCCCAATGCAGTAATTCCATGGCACGGCTATAATCCAGCCACTTATACTCCGAATGTTCATGGGATAGTTGCAACAGTTCCCCTTTGACCTTTACTCCAAAGCAATATTCGGGAATAACTAAGACATCGCTGCCCCATCTGAAGCCGCAGACGTTTACAACGGGAACCATGGCGAACGAATCGAGTTTTAGGAATTCATTACTCGGGTGGATGCCGGCTTCTTCCTGAGTCTCTCGTTTAGCGGCTTCCAACGGAGATTCGCCGTTTTCTCCTCCCCCCGCAATTCCCTGCCAATAACCGCCTGTCGAAGATTCGCGCCTAAAAAGCGCGTAAAGAACTGCGTTGTCCCGCGCGATTCTATAAGGAAGCACTAGAACTTGATAAGGCGCTCGGCTCAAAGGTTTTCTCCAAATTTTGTTAGATATTGAAAAGGTCAAGAAACCAAGTTTTCAAGAAAAAAACTCGGTTTCAGGATTTTTACAGAAGCGCTTCAAACTCCTCCAGATTCTTTACGCATTGGATATCAACATCCGGCGTTATACCGTTACGAACCATAAGGATACCCTTCATTCCCAACTCAATTGCCTTCTCCACATTTTCGGGAACATCGTCTACAAACAGCAGTTTTTCTGGCGGCAGCCCTAACTCGTCAATAGCCCTCTTGTAAATCCTTTCATCCGGCTTGCAGCAGCCGATTTGGGCCGAAATGACAAATGTCTGGAAGAAACTCCGTAGACCGAGCAGTCTGTGCTTTCTCTCAAGCGAGGGCCAAGCGTCTGATATAATACCAAGTGAAAAGCCATTTTTGAATAATCTCTCTAGAACGGCGGGGGTATCGTCGAAGATTTCAAAATCAACTTCATCCACCCGGGCGCATGCCAGTGCGGAAAGCAGACTAGTATCGGGGTTGCACTGCCCAAGATTTTCGAGCACGATTCGATAAAACGTTCGAAATTGGGCGCGTTCCTCGTCTACAGTCATTAGGTGATGATGGTCGTCAAGGTATCGTATTCCTTCTTCAAGCGCACACTCCATCCGACTCCACGATAGGTCCCGTATGTTGTAGTTATCAAGAATCTCGCGGAACCGCGCCCCGGGCCACCATTTTCCCCCGATTGGACGTACCAAAGTGTCGCCGGAGTCGAATAGGATACCTTTTACGTCACAAAATGAGGTCATGGAACCACCTAAGATTGCTTCCATTTCTGTTTGCCGGATAGGCGTAAGTTCAAGGGGTTGAAAGACACCATCTATTGACGCTTTCAATACTCATTATTTTACATCAGACCTAGTCCGATGTAAAGCAACAACCATGTTCTCGTTGAGATTAGGGGTGCCGTTGAATGCGCGCGGTCAGATGTGCTATACTAGCTAATCTTCAGGTGCCACGCGCACCAGCGCATTTTCAGGGGCGATAAGGATATGATTGGCAAAACGGCAATTGCATGGCTTGAAGCGAAAAAGCGAAAGTACCTGCTCGGGCTAGATCGGCAGACGACGATGGTTATGCTCGGATCGGCATTGCTTTTGATATTGTACCGCACCTACAGCCGGCGGCGTTTTTTTCACACTCACTTTGCAGACAATTTCGGGGACCATGCACTTTGGGAACTTTACCCGTACTACTACTGGTTTTTATCAACTGCGGTTACCCTGCTGCTGATACCGGCGCTGGCCGCGATATTCGGAACAAATCAGAAAATTCGAGACTACGGCTTTCGACTGTGCAACGGCAAGTTAGGTTGGGGGCTAGCTGCCGCTGTTTGGGCGCTTATGGTTCCTTGTGTTATCCTCGCCTTACATCTATTTCCAGCCTTCCAGAGTAAGTATCCGCTATGCAAGTTAGCTGGGAGCCGTTGGCAGCTTTTTGTCCCGTACCAAATCGCTTACGGCGTCTATATGTTCGCTTGGGAATTTTTCTTCCGCGGTTTTATGCTTTTCGGTTTGGAGCGGAAATTTGGGAACAGTAGCATCCTGATTCAGAACATTCCATTTGCTGTGATGCACTACAACAAACCGTTACCGGAAGCGATCGGGTCGATATTTGCGGGGGTGTTTCTCGGTGTTTTCGCATTGGAGACCCGGTCTTTTATTTACGGTGCGGCAATTCACTGGTTTGTGGCGATGACGATGGACGTGTTGGCGGTTGTGTGGAGGTGATTCTTGTAGGTTGGGTAGAGCGGGTTAAATGAAATGGGTGACATGTGCAAAATATACGACCCCCTCTAGCTCCCCCTTGGCAAGGGGGAGGACTTAAAGCGTGTGAGTCGCGATTTGGAAATCGCTCCTACAGGCGTGGATTCCCGTAGGAGGGAAATCCAATTCGCGGCTGTCAAGCGACCAGGAAAGGAGCGCGATTGATTAATCGAAGATGAAGACTAGAGGAAAACTATCGCTCTTCCTTTTCGGTCGGTTGATCCTTCGCTATCCGCTCAGTTGCATTTTAGAAACCGAGTTTTGAAGAAAAAACTCGGTTTCTATTAAACGTCGCGATTCGGAGGTCGCTCCTACAGGGGGGAGATTTCAATTGACAATGGCATGGATTACCTTATAATACACAACCGTGGAATTGACCTATAAAATCTGATAGAAATATACATTCGAAACAAAATTCAACTTGGAGGAAATAATGAGCAGGAAAGTCTTTCCACCGGAAAATACGAGTTATCCAATTGTGGATGCCCATGTAAGCAATATGGAGCAGTATCGTGAAACGTACGCGGAATCGGTGACAAATCCAGACGGGTTTTGGTCGAATATTGCCGAACGGATTACATGGTTTAAGAAATGGGATGAAGTTAGCGAGTACGACTTTGTTAAAGCGGATATCAAGTGGTTTGACGGCGGGAAGCTGAACGCATCGTATAACTGTCTTGACCGGCACGTTGAATCCGGGCACGGCGATGCGATTGCGCTCATCTGGGAAGGCAATAATCCGGAGGAAGACAAGACATTTACTTACAGCGAACTGTTGGGTGAGGTGAAACGATTTGCGAATGCACTCAAAGCGGAAGGCGTACGCAAGGGCGATCGGGTCTGCGTCTACTTGCAGATGATTCCTGAGTTGCCGATCGCCATGTTGGCTTGCGCCCGCATCGGTGCAGTGCATTCGGTGGTTTTTGGCGCGTTTTCGGCGGAATCGCTGCGCGATCGAATCAACGATTCCGCGTGCAAGATGTTAATTACGCAGGATACGGCGGTTCGCGGCGGACGCGGCGGACTTCCGATGAAAGCGAACGCCGACCGCGCCGTCGCTGAATGTCCTTCGATTGAACGGGTAGTCGTCGTACGCCGAACCGGTGATAGCGTGGACTTCGATGCGTCACGCGATATCTGGTGGCACGACGCCATGGCGAACGCAGGAGATGAGTGCGCGCCGGAAACGATGAATGCCGAAGACCCGCTGTTCATCCTTTACACGTCCGGTTCGACCGGCCAGCCGAAAGGTGTGCTTCACACGACCGCCGGTTACCTACTTTATACATCCTACACCCACGAGTTAATATTTGATTACCGCGAGGGGGATGTCTACTGGTGTACGGCTGACATCGGCTGGATCACCGGACATTCCTACATCGTGTACGGACCGCTTGCGAATCGAGCGATTAGCGTGATGTTTGAAGGCGTTCCGAACTATCCGGATTTTGGGCGGTTCTGGCAAGTTGTGGAAAAGCATCGCGTCAACCTATTCTACACCGCACCAACCGCGCTGCGCGCCTTAATGAAGGAGGGCGATGCGTGGGTCGAGAAGTTTAACCGATCCACACTGCGGCTGCTTGGGACGGTGGGTGAACCGATTAAGGAACCGGAGTGGCTCTGGTACTACAACGTTGTCGGGGAAGGACGATGCCCTATCGTTGATACGTGGTGGCAAACCGAAACGGGCGGCATACTGATTACACCGTTGCCAGCAACGACTCCGCTCAAACCGGGTTCCGCAACCTTGCCGTTCTTCGGCGTTGTGCCGGTGATTTTGGATGAAGCGGGCAATGAGGTCGAAGGCAATCCCGCAAGCGGATACTTATGTATCAAAACGGCATGGCCAAGTTTGATGCGGACGGTTTACGGCGATCACGAACGCTTCCGGCAAACTTATTTCGACCGATTTCCCGGTTACTACATGACGGGAGACGGCGCACTGCGCGACGAAGACGGCTATTACTGGATCACTGGACGTGTGGACGATGTGCTAAACGTCTCGGGCCACCGATTGGGCACCGCCGAAATCGAGGGAGCAATCGGCCAGCACACGACTGTGGCTGAAGCGGCGGTTGTTGGATTCCCGCACGAGATAAAGGGGCAGGGAGTGTATGCGTATGTTACACTGATGACCGGCGAAACGCCCACTGACGAGATTGAAAGCGGCATTATTGGTGCGGTCCGCCAGCATATCGGACCGCACGCTACGCCGGATAAAATTCAGTTTACACCGGCGTTGCCGAAAACGCGGTCAGGCAAGATTATGCGGCGTATCCTTCGAAAGATTGCTGAAGGCGACCTCTCCAATCTCGGCGACACCTCCACGCTCGCCGACCCGGCGGTGGTCGATTCGCTCGTCGAAGGGCGGAAATAAACGTTGTAATCACAAAGAGAAGCTAACCGAATATCGTGGAGGTACCCATTTGCCCTCAGCGGTAAAGATTGTGGACGAACTAAAGAAATGGGATGTGACGCATGTGATTGGCTTGCCCGACAATGGGAGTGCGGAAATTTATCGCTTGTTTGACGGAGATGGAGAGGTGGATGTCATCACTGTGAGCCGCGAAGGGGAAGCCTTCGCAATTGCATCAGGCTTGTACGTCGGAGGAAAGCGCCCAGTCGTTTTAATTCAAAATACGGGATTTCTGGAGTCCGGGGACGCCTTCCGGGGGACAGCCTTCAATATGAAAATTCCGTTGGTGACGCTAATCGGATATCGCGGGTATCATTCGATGGGGGCAGATGACGATTTCGTCGATACGGCGGCGACGTTCCTCGAACCGACGCTTAAAGCGTGGGGACTTCCGTACAATACGATAAAAACGGACGACGATGTTGGGTATATCAGCGATGCCTTTCGGGAAGCTGGTGCGACATCTATGCCGAGCGCGGTGTTGATTGTTGATATTTGTACATAGATGAAACGCATTCTTGCCGCGCGTTAGATGTATGCAGTGATTAGGAGGTCGTTACTACAATGGTAAATACCGGTAGGGGTACTCAGATTCCCGACGCTTAAACGACTGGATAAAGGGCACGATAGTTTTTGTAGGTTGGGTTAAGCGGAGCAAGTGAAATCGACGAAATATGTCGAATGGACATCGGCATTTTACGTCGTGCAGCGTTTGATTGAGTGTAGCGAACCCAACGCTTTTCTGTCGTCGGAAGTTTTGAAAAGCGTTGGGTTTCGCTACACGTAATTTGCAATTGGCAATTTTTTGGATTCTGAACTGTCAACTCACTCGGAACGGTTTTGGCATTACCCGCTCTACCCAACCTACAAGAGCTGGAGAGTGTGGGTCGCGACTCGGAGATTGTTACTACAGGGGAAAATACGGTAGGAGGATACTCCGATTCCCGACGATCAAACGACTGGATAAGGGGCACGATAGTTTTTGTAGGTTGGGTTAAGCGGATCAAGTGAAATCGACGAAATATGTCGAATGGACATCGGCATTTTACGTCGTGTAGCGTTTGATTGAGTGTAGCGAAACCCAACGCTTTTGGTTATTTCGATTGTGTTTTGGAAATTAGGGGCGGCTTGATATATTGAAAAGCGTTGGGTTACGCTCCGTGTTTATTCCGAGCCACGTTGTACGGGAATCGGAACGGATTCTTACGCAGGACCGCTTTTGGTATAATTCGCTCAACGCAACCTACAAGAGTTATTGTTGCGTTTTAGAAACCAAGTTTTGACGAAAAAACTCGGTTTCAAATAAAGGTCGCGATTCGGAGATCGCTCCTACCACCTCTAACCCGACTGAACGTTTTTGTTTCGCTGTTTTTTCATAGTGTGATAAAATATCGCCAATTTCAATTTCATCCTTTGCAATTAACTCTTTTACTTGGAGGAAAAACATAATGGGAAAATTAACCTTGATGTGCACGATTGTCATGGCTGTCGCGCTGGTGCATTCGGGCATCAGCGACGCGGCGATAGATCCCTCAACCGCCATGGGAATATGGCTGTTGGACGAGGGAAGCGGCGATACAGCCTTCGATTCGTCCGGCAACGACCATCACGGGACGATTAACGGCGCCCAATGGGCAGAAGGAAAGTTCGGCGGCGCATTGAGTTTTGACGGTCAGGACGATTTTGTCGATTGCGGCAATTCTGAACTATTGCGAATCAGCGCCGGTTCCATGGCTGCATGGATAAGCATTAACGTCAGCGACGACAGCGGTTTATCCGCGGTGACACTTCCTTATGATGACGGGGACGCGTGGGACGATCCTTGGCGGAGTTTGGGGCTGGGTTCTTGGCGAGGTTCGTTGCGCTACTGGCTGGCAATAGACGGTAATAACGCCGAAATGCAGCCGGGCGACATCAATACGAATCAATGGTATCATCTGGTGGCGACGTTTGATGGCACAAGCCGGAAAGCATATCTTGACGGCGAACTCAAGTTTGAAGCTGAAACGCCGGGTACGATTATTTACGGCGATCCGAAGCCATCTTTTGTCATTGGGGACCGTAATGTAAACCGTGCCGCGTCCGGGGAGCGCATGAACGGCCTCGTCGACGATGTCGGCGTGTTTAATGTTGCGCTAAGCGACAGCGATGTTTCGGACATTATGAACAATGGCCTGCAAGGCGTTGTTGCGGTTGAACCGTCCGGCAAACTGGCTACGACTTGGGCGACCGTGAAAAACCGGCGTGAGTAGCGTCTGAACCTTCGGAAGGCGTCGCGCCTTCCGAAGGTTGTTCAAATACTGGTATGGGAGGTGAGGACCAATGGGGCGGTTTATTCAAACATGCGTAATATGTGCGTTAGCCGTACTGATGTGTAGCGGTGCGGGCGACACAAAAATTGACCCGGAAACGGCTGTTGGTGTATGGTTGTTAGATGAGGGCAGCGGAAATACCGTTTCGGATATCACGGGCAACGGGAATGACGGGGAATTCGTTGGCGAACCCAAATGGATTGACGGGGTGTTCGGCAAGGCGCTGCATTTTGACGGCAAAGACGACATGGTTCCGGTCGGTCAAAACGAAGTTTTACGCGTGAGTGAGGGAACGATGATGAATTGGATAAATACGCAGACCGCCAACGACATCGGTTTGTCTTCGATGACCATTCCTTATGACGATGGGCCGGCGTGGGATGCGCCGTGGCGGAGTTTGGGGCTGGGCACATGGCAGGGTCAACTCCGATACTGGATTGCGATTAACGACCAGAATCAGGAAATACAACCGGGCAACATTGAGGTAGATCGCTGGTATCACGAAACGATTACCTTTGACGGCGAGACACGGAAAGCGTACCTTGACGGTGAACTTGTACAAGCGGTCGATGGGCCGGGCGAAATTACGTATGGGAAACCTACACCAACTGCTGTAATTGGCAGCGCAAGTATCGCGGTTCCCAGAGAACTGTTTAATGGATACGTAGATGAAATCGCGATTTTTAACGTCGCACTTAGCGAAGAGGACATTAACGACATTATCGACAACGGACTTAACGACATCTTAGCGGTCAATCCCAAAGGGAAGGTGACCACGACTTGGGCAGATATCAAAAGCGAATGAAGTAACGCAAACCTAGGGATTGCATCTGCGCACATGGCAGCTCGAAATCCCCCGGTAGAATTGCTTTGGCATAGCGTGGACTGCTACTGCACGACATGCACACGCGCTCTTTGTAGTTGAACAGAAACCGAGTTTTGGCGAAAAACTCGGTTTCACAGCGCGTTAGGTGAGAAAGTTATGAAAGCCAGAGAGTGTGTGCATCCTTTCTGGCTTTTTGGTTTTATAGTCACTGCAACTAAAAATTACACATTACCTTCAATCCAATCAAAAAGAGGTGTCAACCCCCAAAACTATCGCCTTCGCTATCCACTCAGTTGATCCCTTATCAGGGGGGTATCTGAATGTGTGTAAATATGAATGTAAATGGCTATATGGCTGAAATATCGTATCTCGTTTAACAGCTTCTATAAAGGGAAATGAGACCTCTAATCCAGGCTGAAACGACGACTGGCGCAATTGCAGCGGGTAAATCGAGCGCGTTAAACTCCCTGACTGCTGGTTGATCGCCCTTAGCCAAAATCCGTTGCACTTGTTTATGGGAATCATAGGAGCGCGCCGCGGAATGGAAGTTACGGGCATCGTTGCGTACGGGGCACACCGGGCGGCAATTGGATATAGTCTGGATAAGCCGATGTTACGATTCATGTTGGAGATTGGCTAACTGTTGATGTCCATTCCGGGCTATGTTATAATCCCAACCGTGTGGATTACGGGAAAAAAATGAATTTTTCGGAAGGGAAACCTTGATGGCGGATCGATTAAAAAATAAGGTGGCGTTGATTACCGGCGGCGGGACGGGTATCGGCAAGGCGATTGCCATTATTTTCGCACGGGAAGGCGCAAAAGTGGCTGTTTCGGGTAGGACAGCCAGCACTTTAACTGAAACCGTTGCACACATCATTGATGAAGGAAATGATGCGATTTACATCCAAGGTGATGTATCTATCGCAGCAGACGCCGACCGGATGGTTGAGGATACTGTCGCAAAATTCGGCAAACTTGACGTGTTGGTCAACAATGCGGGGGTTCGGGCAAGTATTTTGACGGTATTGGAATTGACTGAAGATGAATGGCAGCGAACGTTTGATATTGATGCAAAAGGGACGTGGCTCTGCTCGAAAGCGGCAATTCCTGAAATGCAAAAGGCGGGCGGCGGTTCCATTATCATGATTTCATCCAATTGCGCGTATATCGGACTCCGCAAACAGGGGGCGTATAATGCCGCCAAGGCAGCTCAAGAGTTCCTGATGAAATGCATGGCGCTTGACTTCGCACCCGACAAGATTCGCGTCAATTCGATTTGTCCGGCGTGGGTTAGAACGGAAATGAACCGCGAACAGTTAGCCGAGATGGAAGCCAATCCAGATCAGGAATTTCCGCCCGGCTTTAAGTATACCGATGTTGTGGACCTGCATCCCATCGGGCGAATCGGCGAACCGGAGGATGTGGCATGGGCGGCCGTCTATTTTGCGTCCGATGAATCTACTTGGGCTACCGGCTCTTCGCTCGCACTCGACGGCGGATACACGTGCCAGTAACCAGTAATGTACGTGCTCGAATTGAGGTAGACCGCTAAATTAAACAGAGCTGGCAAACAAGGATTATGGAGCAACATTCAGTGAAATTTAAAGAAGATGTGTTACAGCGTAACGATTTAGTTTACAAGGTGCTTCCGCCTCGCTGGGTATTTGGATTGCCTATCGGCAACGGTCAGATCGGCGGCATGATTTGGGTGGAGGACGAAACGAAAATTGTCGTCACACTTGACAGCGTTTGGGCATGGGATTACCGGCAAACGCCGATACAAAATCCTGAGACGAATAACTACGCGCGATTTCGAGAACTCATGGCTGCGGGCGACGAGGAGGAAGCCCAGCAGGTTTTGAGGCCCGGCGGCATACAACCCACCAAGACCTACGTGGGCCGCCTCGTGGTTGATGTGGGGCGAAAAATTACGGGCGAGGCGCGTTTACGCTTAGCCGATGCTGAGGTTGGACTTGAAGCACTGGCGGACAATGGAGAGACGATTCACCTAAAGTTCGCCGCCTATGCGAATTTACCCGCCATCGCGGTACAGCACAGACCTAAATCGGCGATAAAGGAGATTCGGCTTGAGCGGCTTCCGCCAGACGGCGTCGGGCTCCATGATGTACCGGACCTTGTAACCGGTGCATCGAATGCCGTTGAATGGATACGCCAAGACATTCCAAGTAGTCCGTCGATTGTGATAGCGTTGCTTTCGGGCGAGACACAATCCTTTGCAACCGTCCAAGTCGCGCGGAATGGCTTAGATCCCGTAGAAGAGGCGTTAAAAGTACTTGAGTCGGCGGCGGCTAATGCGAACACACACTGCGAAGTACACCGTTCCTGGTGGGCGCGGTTCTGGGAGAAATCTGCGGTTCAGATGCCGGACGAAAAAATTGAGTCGGTCTGGTATATGGGATTGTATATGCTGGCTTCAGCGAGCCGCGAGGGCGGTTGCGCGGCGAGCCTGCACGGTCTCTGGTCGCCTGACAGTTGCATCCCTCCGGCGCTCGGTTTTTATATTTGGGACTTTTATTCGCAGCATTGGGGGCTTTATACAGCGAATCAGTTAGAAATCGGGGAGGTTTTTTGCGATCATTTCTTGTCAATTCTTCCGCGCCTAAAAGAAGAGACGCAGCGCTTTTATGGATGGGACGGGGTGTTCGTCCCCGGATTCATGATAGTCGATGGATCATGGATTTATCTCGGCCACACCCAATTATTGATTTGGCCCGGAACCAGTGCATGGGTGGCACAGGCGTTCTGGTGGCAATATCTGTACAGTAACGATGTCGATTTTCTGCAACAGAAAGCCTATCCGTTTATGCGCGAATGTATGTTGTTCTATGAAGGATTGCTCGAAAAAGAGAACGACGGCAAATACCATTTGAACGTGAGCTACGCGCCTGAATTCAAGAGCTGGATCCGCGACGACACACTTAGCTTAGCCGTGATTCGATATCTCGTTGATGGGCTTTTGCGAGCAGTTGAGATACTTCAGAACGATGAGCCTCATCTCGCCGTCTGGCAAGACATAGCAGAGAATCTCCAAACCTACCACGTAAACGATTCGGGACTGATGTTCGGAGAAGAGTTGCCGTACACAGAATCTCACCGCCACATGTCTCATCTCGGACCGGTCTACCCGTGCGATAGCCTGAACATTGACGGTTCTTCGGAGGATCGCCAACTCATCGATCGGACGATAAATCACGTCATCCTTAATGGTTACGGAACATTCGTCGGGTGGGCGTTCGTTTGGCTGTCAGCGATTGCTGCGAGAGCCGGGCGCGGACAGATGGCGTGGTGGACGCTCAAACAGTTTGCAGACGCTTTCGTCCCCTGTAACACGTACAATCTCAACCTGGATTGGGAACGGAACGGCATCTCAATTCAGCCAGACACCTTGTGTGTCGATGGAAATATGGGGGCAGTAGATTCGGTCAACCAGATGCTCTTGCAGAGTTGGGGCGGCCGTATTCGCGTGTTCCCCGCCTGTCCCAGCCATTGGCGCGACGTCAGATTTGACAACCTTCGCTGCGAGGGCGGCATATTAGTATCTGCGGTGCGTTCAAAGGGACAGACACTAGGCGTTCGGCTGGAATCTGCGTCAGAAACACGAGTTCGCCTGAGAAACCCATTTAGTGATGCCGGCGGTTATCTCAACGGAGCCTTGATTCAACCCGATGCGGACGGAGATCTAGTCGTCAATCTGAGCGCCAATCAAGCGGTATGGTTGACCATCACATCCGAAATGACAGGTACTGACTTGGATGACTTTACCGTCGAACGGCCGGAAGCGATGCGGAACCCGTATGGGCTGAAATACCTTGAAGATGGGTGGTTGGCTGATAATCCGGACATTCCAAACGTACACCCCCACTTTCACAACACTTTCATCTGATTGGGTGTCAGCCTTGTGCGGGTAGCGTCTCAAAAATACTTATCTGAGGAGATGCCTTAGCCTAATGCCCTCCACCCGGGAGATACTTGATAGAAACGATTTGGTTTACAACGTGCTGCCGCCTCGTTGGGTTTTTGGATTACCGATTGGAAACGGAAAGATTGGCGGGATGGTATGGGTAGAGGATGGAACGAAAGTCGTGATTACGCTCGATCATGTTTGGGCATGGGACCTGCGCGAGCATCCCCGGAATGACCCTGAAAAGTTTCGTTTCGACAATTTGGTTGAACGCAACGGGCACTTACTCCGAAAAGACCGCCTCGCAGACATTGAAGCCGGTCGCCTCCCTACTGAAGCCGGTTTCTTGACGGACATCCTTTGCTCGGTTGACTGGAGCCTGTCACTGCCTTCAAAAACGCACGTGGGCCGCTTCGTCATTGAATTCGACCAGACAATTACGGGATCTGCCCGCCTTAGTCTCTGGGATGCGGAGGCGGTATTAGAACTCCGTACTGAAACCGGAGAACGAGTACGCCTTGAAATTCGTACCGATGCCAATGTGCCCGTAATTTGTGTATCGCACAACCGCAGTGATATCATAAGGGATTTTCGACTCGAAAGAGTCGCGTCCGACGATTTGATCCCGCATCAACCACCAGGCGAAGTTTCTCCGGCGTGGTATAGACTCCCGGATTGTGAATGCGGGAAAAGAGGGGAAATCAGATGGATGCGTCAGGACATCCCGCATAGCCCGTCGTTGGTGCTCGCGTTCCTATCGGGTGACGAGCAGACATTTGTAACAGTGCAGGCTTCGCATGACTGCAACGATTCCGTGGAAGCGGCCGTAAGTGCGCTTAAACAAGCGGCGTCCACGCCTGAGCAGCATCTGGCAGAACACCACACGTGGTGGCAACGGTTTTGGGGGCGTTCTAGCGTCCAATTGACAGATGCGAAGATTGAGTCTTTATGGTACATGGGGCTTTATCTTTTAGCGTCGTCCAGCCGTGAAGGCGGCGCTTCGGTGAGTTTGCACGGGCTATGGCAACCAGATAGCCGCATGCCGCCTTCCTTGGGTCTCTACATCTGGGATTTTTATCCCCAATACTGGGGGATTTATGGCGCGAACCATCTGGAGTTGGGAACAGCCTACTACGAACACTTTCTCTCCATCTTGCCTCGCCTGAAAGAAGAAACTGTGAAATTTTACGGTTGGGATGGCGTTTTTGTGCCTGGCCAAATGGCGATTGACGGTTCGTGGCTACTCGCGCCGTGGCCGCATGTCCTTTTTTGGCCGGGAACGAGCGCTTGGATCGCGCAGGCGTTTTGGCAACACTATCTCTATAGCAGGGATGATGTGTTCCTCAAGCACAAGGCATATCCATTTATGCGGGAGTGCATGTTATTCTACGAGGGTTTTCTGAGTAAAGGCGAGGACGGCAAGTATCACATTTATCCCACTCAATCGCCAGAAACGGGTGGATGGGGAAGGGACGATACCCTTTCACTTGCCTTGCTGCGCAATCTCATCAGCGGGCTGTTAGAAGCGGTCAATATAACTGGATTGAATGAACCGCATAGAGAGATTTGGACGGAGATACTGGATAATCTGCCCGACTACCATCAGGACGATTCCGGTTTGCATCTAAAAGAGGGCGCAGCGTATACCCGGTGTCATCGCCACCTGTCCCATCTTGCGCCAATCTATCCCGTTGGCGACATCAATATTGACGGGTCAAAGCAAGAGTTGCAACTCATTGAGCGATCGCTCAATACGGTAGTTTCCAAGGGATATGGAATCTGGGTGGGTTGGTCATTCGCGTGGGCTTCAATTATCGCCGCGCGGGCTGGACGCAAGCAGATGGCGTGGTGGACACTCAAGCAACTCGCGGATGCCTACGTCTCATGCAACACATTCAACCTGAATCTCGATTGGGAACGGAACGGCATCGCATCGGATACAGACGCCTACTGCCAGGACGGCAACATGGCGGCTGTGGCAGCCGTAAACGAGATGCTTTTGCAGAGTTGGGGAGGACGAATTCGTGTTTTTCCCGCATGTCCGCCGCATTGGCGAGATTGCCGTTTTGACGGACTGCTTTGTGAAGGCGGCATAGAGGTGTCCGCCGTTCGTTCAAACGGACAAACATTGGCGGTATGTTTGGAGTCTGCATCAGACCAACAAGTTCGGCTCTTCGATCCATTTGAACAGCGGGGCGGTTATCACGATGGATATCGAATTCAACCCGATTCAGACGGCGATTTGGTAATAGACCTGAAGTCTGGTAAGGGAATGTGGTTAACCGCAACGGCAGAAATTGAGCCTTCCGACTTCGACGCGTTCTCCGTCAACAAATCGGCAACGATGGTGAACCCCTACGGATTGAAATACCTCGACGATGCATGGTTCACCGAAAATCCGGATATCCCGGCAGTACACCCCTATTTCTGCGACTCTTTCGTGAAAGCATCCCCGGTACATTATGTTTCGATCGGCGTGTCATGAGGTTAAATGCATCTCGTGGACGGCGCATTAAATTCCTGTAATGCTACAACTACGAACTCAAACCGATTTTTACCGATTAACACCGTTTTACGTTTGAGCGGTTTAATACGCTACGGCAAATACATCATGGATGAAAAATTTCCCCAGAGAGCGGTGCACCTCGATTTCCACACGATGCCGAGGGTTGAGGACGTTGGAATTGAATTTAACGCAGACGAATTTGCGCAGACGCTTAGCGACGCACATGTGGATTTCATCACCGTCTTCGCACGATGCAACCTAGGTTTTGCCTATTATCCAACAGAGGTTGGTATAGTTCATCCGGGAATCCAGACGGATGACATGCTTGGTCCTATGATTGAGGCGTGTCACCGCCAAAACATCCGGGTGGCAGCGTATATTAACGCCGGTCTCGACCATGAACATGCGCTGCGGCACAGGGAATGGTGTAAAATAAACAAAGCGGGACAGGTTTACAATGTTTCGGAGATGGGGCATTATTTCAGAAGCATGTGCTTGAATACGGGTTATGGAGAACACCTCCTGCGCATGGTGGACGAACTATTGACGAACTACCCGGTTGATGGGCTATTTCTGGACTGCTTCGATCTTTCACCCTGTTACGGCGTAGAATGCCTTTCCGATATGGACGCATCAGGTCTGGACAAATTCGACGACGATCAGGTCGGCGAATTTTGTGTGCGAATGACGGACGCTTTTCTCGAAAAGGTCAAAAACCGATCGCGTCAACTGGCGCCGGGCATTTATCTTTACTTCAACGGTATTCGCTACAGAAACCAGCCAACCCATTTTGAGTTGGAGGTTCTTCCGCCTGCGTGGGGCTACGACTATCTGCCTTTCGCCATCAGATACGCGCGTACTTTGGGCAAACCTTACTTTACGATGACCGGCAGATTTCATAAGAGTTGGGGGGACTTTGGCGGGATTAGGACGAAGCATTCTCTAAAGTTCGACTGTTATTATTCGATTATCAATGGAGGTACCTGCTCCGTCGGTGACCACATGCATCCGCGCGGCAAGCTGGATCCAGAGGTGTATCGGCTGATTGGAAATACTTATGCAGAAATTGAAGCATTGGAGCCGTGGACGGCGAGCGCGAGAGCTTTATCCGAAATTGTGGTTCTCGATCCGCGTCTGCGCCGGGTTCCGGGTGAATACCGAATTCGACAGGGACACAGTCTCCAAGGTGCTGCTAGAATGCTGTCGGAATTGAATTGCCAGTTTGACATGAGCGACGGGGATATAGATCTTTCCGGTTACCAAGTGGTGATTCTACCGGATGATGTCCCATTGGACGAGAAACATGCGGCGTCGTTAACCCAGTACCTTGAGAATGGCGGTGCGATTATTAGCTCTGCCCATGCGGGATTAAAGCCGGATAAGAGTGGATTTGCGTTAGATGCTTACAAGGTGAATTACGAAGGGCCAGAGCCGTATAATTTTAGCTTCTTTGAGGCACAGCCCGGCATAAATTATGAACTGCCCGATATGCTGACAACGGTATACGAGCCGGGAATCGCCATGACTGCTGCGGAAGGTTCAGAAATCCTAGCCAAGCTGCACAAACCGTATTTCAACCACGAAGAATGGGACTTGTACCACGAACATCTTTACATTCCGCCCAAAGCGGACACGGGCCGGCCGGCGCTGGTGAATTGCGGAAATTTATTCCATTTCAGCTTCCCGATTTTTAAAAACTATATCAACCACGCCGTCGTTCCGCACAGAATACTCTTCCGAAATTGTCTGGCGCGCCTCCTTCCCAAACCTATCGTAAAGGTTGAAAATCTTCCTTCCTTTGGCCAGGTTACTGTGACAGCGGCGGAAAACCGGCGGATGGTACACCTGCTCACGTATGTGCCGGAACTGCGGGGCAAGGCGCAGATTATTGAAGAGCCGATTTTTGTGCGCGACATTAGCGTATCACTAAGAATTGATGAGATTTTTCCCAAATCGGTCTACCTTGCGCCTACCGGTGAAAAGCTCGACTTCACGGTGTCGGAAGGGTATGTGCACGTTTCAGTTCCTGAAGTCTGCGGCTACGAATTGCTCGTGTTTGAGGCGTAAGCGTGACGTTGTCCTACATCTTGACAAATTTCAGTCATTGACATAGTTTTAAAATTTGGTGCACCAATTTAGATATGGAGGAATTACTATGTTCAAGAATTTAGCTCCGGGTGGCATCGGCATCCAGGCGAATATACACGAATCATTAGAGTTGGCGAAGTCCACGGGATTTGGTGGGACGGATCTCAACATCGTCGAAGCAAGCACGTTAGCTGAGACGCACTCAATCCAGTATGTCAAAGACCTTTGGTCGGAGGCTGGGTTGCAGATGGGCGCATGGGGACTAGAAATCGACTGGCGCGCGAGCGGCGCAGCATATTACGAAAGCCTATCGCGTTTCGCCAAATTTGCGCAACTCGCGGCTGACCTCGGCTGTTTTCGCTGCACCAGTGCTCTACCGGGGTGGTCGGATGAACTCACATTTACCGAGAACTGGGATTTCCACGTTAAACGCCTTCGTCCTGCCGCGGAGATCCTAAAAGATTTCGGTCATGCGCTCGGTTTAGAGTATATTGCGCCCAGTACAAGCCGCGCATCGTCTAAGTACGGGTTCGTCCATAGCATGGACGGTATGTTGGCGCTCGGCGCGGGGATAGGCACGGGCAACGTTCGCTTACTGCTGGATGCATGGCACTGGTATGTTGCGCACGAAACTATTGCGGATTTAAAGAAACTAAACGTGGACGATATAGTGTCCGTCCACATTTGCGATGCCCCGGCGGGCGTTGATGTGGATGATCAGGTCGATGGCGTGCGCGCAATGCCAGCCGAAACGGGGGTTGTGCCGCTGGGTGAATTCATCCGAATTGTCAGCGACCTCGGTTACGACGGTCCGGTTGCGGCTGAACCCCTGAGGAAACCGGCAGATCACATGTCGCCGATGGAAGCCGCACATGCCACATCCGAATCATTGGATACGGTTTGGAGGCAAGCCGGTATATCGTAAGTATGCGCACGGCGGTTCATCGGAGTTTTCAAAATTACCTCGCACAATAGAGGCGTTGAGTGCTCTAATCACACCGTATACACGAAACGCAGAAGACTTTTCGCTTAACTATCTGAAAGGATTTGGATCAATGCCGGTTTTTAAGACTGCGGCTGAACTCTACACCTGTTTTGGCGGCTTGTTGGAGCAGATGGAATCTCAGACAGAAGCAGAGAAGGGGCTTAAGTCGCTGGATTTAACTATCAGGTTTTCGTTCACAGAACCGGCAGCATCCATGTCACTGATTTTGAATCACGGCGAGAAATCCATCTTTTATGGCGAATGTGAGCAAAACCCTGATTTAGAACTTGCTATGACAGGGGATGTAGCCCATCGGTTCTGGATGGGTGAAATCAACGTGATGGAGGCGATTACAAAGCGGCAGATTGTGTTCGTCGGCTCGTTGTCAAAGATGCTAAATCTTGCGCCCCTGATTAAGGCGGCAATCAAGGTTTACCCACGGTATTTTCAAGAATACCGCACACAGTGTTTGGCGGAGTCTTAAGTCCAGAATGCTGCCATTGCATCAAGCACTGTGAAACCTGCGCCAAGTCTACTCGTTTCTATCCTTAGTATACTTTAACAGAGGCACGTCGGCGAAATACTCATCACATTTCTAAATTGCTATGTGACTCTGAAACCGACTCCCAGATTGGACGAAAATGAAATTTGCCGCCCAAACAGACCGAGGAATCCGCCGCGCACGCAACGAGGATTGTTACTATGTCAATCCCAAAAACAATCTGTTCGTGATTGCAGATGGGATGGGCGGCCACAGCGCAGGCGGAATTGCTAGTCAGATGGCTGTAGCAGTATTTCAGAATTGGGTGGAAGAACTAAGTTGCGAATCTACATTCAGCCAATCCACGGCCCCATCTGAAAAAATCAGTATACTGACGGAACTTACCATGGAATCGAACCGCCGTATTTACGCTCAATCGCAGCAACACGGTATCCCGGACGGTATGGGCACTACACTGACAAACGGTTTCCTAAATGGCGCGCACCTCTGCTACGTTCACGTTGGTGATAGCCGGCTCTATATATTGAGGGATGGCGCGTTGACGCAGGTTACGAAAGATCATTCTCTCGTTCAAGAGATGGTAGATGCGGGCAAAATATCGCCTGAAACAGCACGTGTGCACCCACAGCGAAACATTATCCGTAACGCAGTTGGCTTGGAACCGACGCTAAAAATTGATTCCGGTTGTTATCCGCTCGAACAGGGCGATCTCGTTCTTGCATGCACCGATGGGCTGCACGACATGATTGTTGACGATGCTGAAATAGCAAGACTCATCGCCGCCGCACCAAACCTCGATGCCGCCTGCCATAACCTAATTGACGCCTCGCTTGACTACGGCGGCGAGGATAACGTCACGCTGATTCTCGCTACGCCAGATTGAGTTCAGCGGTAGAAAGGCGAGGCTTTATAGCGACTCCGGCTTAGTAGCCCCCATTTGCATCTGGCAACGGCTGCCCGCTAAACGCCGATTTCACCGGGGTATTATTACACCGTTTGACACACAACTAGGGTGTAGCGCCGCGCCATTCATCTTCGGCACAAGTGATGTCGATTACATTTCCATCTGGATCAGCAACCTTAAAAGATCGCACTGGCGGTGCTTCCATGTCAATTTCATCCCGAATTTTGACATCATCACGCAACAGCCGTGCGCCTGTCTCCCGAAGAGTTTTGTAAGTACACTCTAAATCAACCACAATTAACCCAAAGTGTGCAAATTCTGTTCCCTCCTCTAGCGGCTGACGTTTTTCTCCGTCATACTGTATGATTGTCATGTTGAGTGTACCGTCGGTGAGGTCAATTCCCTTGCCGCTTGGACGATGGCCGATATATTTCAATCCGAGAATCTCATAAAACCGTCTTGACGCTTCCATATCGCCCGCTCGGATTGCAATATGCCTCAATGAAGCCATTAGCAAGTCCACTCACTACCTATTTTTCGAGTCGGAAGGCGGTAGGCTTTAACACCGTCAGCTCATATTAACGACGACTTTAATTCTTCAAAGTAGTCAGATGCAAGCCTGTTTTCTGCGGCATGGGTCATCTCGTAGCGCTGACACAACTTGATGTACCGTTCGATGAGTTGTGTGCGCTCCGCAGGCGGGATTTCATCACCAGTGACAATCATCGCCCTATACGCACAAATGGAAGCCTTCTCCACCCGTGCCCGAACTACATCATCATCCGCCATGGCGAGTGCCCGTTCAAAGTATTCAAATATTTCTCGTGCGAACTCGGCATCCAACCCAACCTCGTGCGGTAATGGAAAGCAACCCGGATGGAGTCCGCGGGCATCGGCATTATCGTGGAGCCGATTAATATAGTCCAAAATGGGTTGTGCTGCGCCTCCGTAGTGCAACCTAACAAATTCGCCGCAGAGCGCTTCGTCATCAAGCTCAGGGTCCCAAATCAGGCGGGCGATGATGTAGTTCCGCAGGTCGCATAGCTCGCCGGTCGTGCTGCTGCCGTTCGCCTGCATGAACACACCTTTGGCGTTATTGCGCAAAAAGTAACGGACATTGGGACTAATAACGCGCAGGTTCGGAAAGGGCAAATCATAGGCGTGGAAATTCGTGTTGTAGTTCCAAATCCAGATGTCATTGCAGATCTTCCCCCACTCGTCCGCATCCCGGCAGAAAGCACGATTCTTTTCGCATTTTGAATCGTCGATTGGGTGCAACGTGCAACATTCGATGCTGCACAATTGGATTTGGACATTGTGCCTCGGGCGGATGGTTATCGGGGCTTTCCGTGTGTACCAATACGCGAGCGTCCCAATTTTCACGTCTGGATGAGCCTTCTCGACTCTTTCAGCTACAGCATTAACAAATGTAAGCTGAGCACCCATTGGTGTGTCTTCACGCCCGTTGATTTCTTCACATGCATTACAACGGCAGTATGCGTTGGTATCAGCTTGACTAACACTGATATTTCGCGCTAAGGGTTTGTCGTTCAGCCTTTTTATCGCGGCTGCTGCCGCGGTTTCAACAACCCCCGGATTAGTGACACACAATTGCGGCCCTCCGCCACGCGTGCGAGTATCGCGTTCACCGTCCACTAACGCATAAAATTCTGGATTGGATTTCCCGTATTCGTTGTATGGCACCAGCAGGTGGACCGAGTGGTTGATAAGCGATTGCCCCGTGTTTCCGCCAAGCCGGTCCTCGCCTGTGACGGTGTTTACCCGAAGCTTGGCGGCAAATTCAGGATGCTCCGCGTTCTCCCGGTAGAAACTCCACCGAAACGAAAATGGAGGGGTGTAGGTACGAGTGCCGCACGGAATCTTTAGCGCAGCTACATCAGGAACGTGTGTATGATCGTATGTAAGAAAACGCACGCCCAGGTAATCTTCGAGAAATTGGTATACGCCGTAAAGCGTACCGCGCGGACGACCGCCGGCGACTACCAGACGATTCGTTTCGATGCTAATTCGCAGTTCTTCCTCCTGCATTGCAGAGGGGTTTAGATTCGCTGCGTCTGCGCCAATAATGACATGACACGACGTCCCTTCAGCCGCTGAACGCAGCGGCAGTTGGACTCCGGTGCTTCGACTAAACCACCGCTGAAATTCTTCCGCCGCATATTTTTCGGAAGGGATTGCCTCATCAGCGATCACAATATCCCATGTGTGCATTTGGGAGCAATCTAGGTAATCCCCGCAGTCTACAGCTTTCGAGGTTGGCATTTTTCTCGCCATTCTTGCAAGTGTTGCACATCGACCACCTGAAATTATCTGAGCACATACGTGCAGTGAACGTCACATCTGGTGTTACCGAGTATGGAAGTTCTCTCGATTACAACGTCACCTCATTCGGTGGGGCAACTGTCGGATTCACATTTTGTGCGGCCCAAACGAGAGCGGTTTTTTGAGATAATCAAGTATATGCCTTTTAGCAGCGTTCTAATTACGGGCACAAGGTAGATCCATGTGATATAGCGAAACTTGCCAATTCGCCGGTAAATCTGATATAAAGCGTCTGCTCCGCAATGAACCTTTCCGGCATGGTCAATTAACCGCATCCCCGCCTTTGACTCAATCTCGAGGAGCTGTGGATAAAGCGCATGGAGATCTTGCGTCTGCTTTGGGGTATAGAGAAACTGATCGGCGTTATCTCTATCGCGAATACGGCGAATTCCGCTATCACAAAAATTACACTCAGCATCGTAGATAATCACAGGTCTGGCCGGTTCGGTTACATTGTTCGTATTCATGCGAAAATTCTCCTTCTATGTTTCGCTCCTTACATCTCCTCAAGGGCTTTAATTCCCAATAGTGCCAGTGAATTTCTGATGACGACCGCCGAAGCGCTTACTAACGCCAGTCGGGCTGCCGCCAACGTCGCAGGTTCCGCCGCAAGCACAGGATGCCGGTGATAAAATTGATTCACGGCCTGCGCGGTGGCGAACACATGATTGCAGATGCGAGCCAGAGTGAACTCGCCCGCGGCTTCTGCTACGACGTCCGGAAACTGAATTAACCCGCGAAGGAGTTCCAACTCTTCGGTGTTTCCGAGAAGAGAGTAATCCGGTTCAATAGACGCGAGACCGCGATTTTCTGACTTTCGCAGAATGCTGGCACAGCGAGCGTAGGCGTATTGACAATAGGGGCCCGTAAATCCGTCAAAGGAGATTGATTCCTTCGGCTCAAAGTTGATATCAAGTTCAGGGCGCGTGCGTAAAAGGTAGAATTTAATAGCAGCAAGGCCAATGGCATGCGCACGCTTTTGGATTTCTTCATGAGACAGTGTGTTTTCGGTATCACGCCGCCGAATCTCATCTTCGGCGAGTTGCCGCATTTCTTCAATCAAGTCGTCGGCATCAACCACCGTGCCTTCCCGTGATTTCATCTTGCCTTCCGGAAGATTGACCATACCGTAGGATAGATGGTGGCATCCGTCCGCCCATTCAAAACGGAGCATATTGAGCATCTTGAAAAGACATTGGAAGTGGTAATTTTGCTCTTTCGCAACGACGTAGATTGAGCGGTGCGGCTGATGGTCGTCGAACTTTAGCTTCGCTGTCCCCAAGTCCTGCGTGATGTAGACGCTTGTGCCGTCGTCACGGAGCAGCGTTACGACCTTCTGGCTCCCATCCTTCTCGCCGCCAAACTCATCAATAGGAAGTGGGGCTATGACTGCACCGTTTGCAGCTTCGTTGAACACGCCCTCGTCCAATCCTACCTGAACGAGGTCTTTGCCAAGCGTGTAGGTGTTGGATTCGTAGTAGAATACGTCGAACACGAAGCCTAGCTTTCGATAGGTCTCCTCGTAACCGAAATACACCCACTGGTTCATCATCTCCCACAGCTTAATTGTCGCGGGGTCGCCTGATTCCCATTTACGGAGCATCGCCTGCACATCTTCTTGTAGCTGTGGATTTTTTTTGGCTTCCTGATCGTATCGGACGTACCAATTACCGACGAAGTGATCACCCTTCGTATCTGCAGATTCCGGCGTGTCTCCGTTCGCCCACTTACTCCACGCCAGCATGGATTTGCAGATATGCACCCCTCTATCGTTCACAAGGTTTGCTTTAATAACCGTGTGGCCTGCGGCTTCAAGCAGGTTGGAAACGCCCATACCGAGGACACCGTTTCGAATGTGACCTAAATGCAGCGGTTTGTTGGTGTTAGGCGACAGGTACTCGACCATTACCCGACGACCGTTTCCCAAGTTGTTGTTGCCGAAGGCTTTTTTCCTTCGGATTTCAGTACACACGTCCCCAAACAGTAGGCTGTTGTGAAGTTTAAAATTCACATACGGCCCAACGGCAGTTACCGTTTTAAGTGACTCATTGGGTTGAATCTCCGACGCAATGGTTTTGGCAATGTTTGCAGGATTCTGCCGAAACTGCTTAGCCAAGGGGAAACACTCGACCGCAAAATCTCCGAATTCGACTTTCGGGGGATAATTTAGATTGAGATTCTGGGGACGCTGACCAAACACGGTTTTACAAGCGGCTTCTATCGCCGATAGAATCTCTGTTTTAATGTTGGCGATCGACATCATCCCTCACTTTCGCTTGTTGAATCAGTAGAAACAAGGTTTACGTCCTCGCCAAAATCGATATCGTCGTCGCCAAACGCATCAAAATCTTCATCGAATTCATCATATTCAACTTCGACCTCTACATCGGGTACTTCAATTGTAGGGGCTTCATGCCAGAGTCGTTCAAGATTGTAATACTCACGTTTTTCATCCAAAAAGATGTGCACAATAAAATCGACATAGTCCAACAAAATCCAATCTGACTTACGTTCGCCTTCTCGATGCCAAGGGCGCGCGTCCCAATTGTCCTTCAACTTCTCCAATACTGCTTCAGAAATTCCTTCCACTTGAATATCTGAGATGCCGCTGCATATCACGAAAAAATCTGTAAAGCCCGCCATGGCTCGCAAATCGAGAATCGAGGTGTTGTGCGCCTTTCGGCTCAACGCAGCAGCTGCGGCAGCTTTCGCCATGTCCAGTGTATTTTCTTCCACGTTGGCTCCTTTTCGAAATGTTACCATTAACAGTTTGCCGGATTCCTAGTTATTATCCGGTGCTGCAGGTTTTTTGTAATGCGGCGTTGTAGGCGTCAATTGTGTTCGGGTGGATGGCCTTTCCTTTAGTGAGCAGCCGCTCAATTTTGTAACGGCTGACTTCCAATACCGCTCGGTTCAAATCTTGATACGCCAACTTACGGACGATATCCGCCTCTCTATAGGTGCGCTGCGGTTCAGCAAAATCGGCGACGTACAAAATCCTGTCGATAAGCGTCATTGCGCCACTGCCGGTAGTGTGCAGGCGAATGGCGCTGAGAATTTCAGGATGGTCGATGCCAAAACGCTTAACGGCCAGCTCGGCACCGATGCGCGCATGCAAAATGGATGGGTGGGCACGCTCAATGACATCAAGATGAAGTCCGAAATGGGCTGCGGATTTGAACAATTCCTCGGCACTCATCCATTTTGCGCAATCGTGCAGCAGCGCGGCAAAATTCAACTTCTGTGTATCGGCAGAATATCTTCTCGCCAAATCGACTGCCGTGTCGCGTACAGAAAGGACGTGCGCATAACGTCTTGGCTGGAGTTTCTCTTTGAGGTAACGCTGAATTTCAACTGTCTTAGGGTGTTCCAGCCAATCTCCTTCCGCACTGACATCATTATTCATCGTTACTGTTAATGTCGTCTACTCTTCCCGCCTTTGACAGGAATTGCGAGAACGCCTCCCGCTCTTCATTCGTCATAGCTTGTACACTGGGCAATGGTGTGCTAATTCTGTACTCCTCGTTGAACCATTTGCCTAAGTCAATCGATTTACAACGAGAACTACAGAATGGAAAGTGGGGCGGTAACTCTTTACCTTTATCATCAAATTCGTAGGATTCGCCACAGATACTGCATCGGAGGGTCAATCTGCATCACCTATCTGTAAAGTTCATGTTGAAAAATATAGTCTTCTACAGTATGGGGCACTAGGTATCGGATAGAACGTCTTTCCCGGACACGCTCACGAATTTCGGACGCTGAAATATTGAGACCAGTAATTGAGTAAACCTGGACGCGGTTGTGAATGTTAGGAAGCGCTTCCTCAATACAGTAGTTAGGCCGCGTGGTTGCGATGAAATGGCAGGTCTCGAGCAACTCATCAAAATCCTTCCAGATTGTGAATTCAATCAGCGAGTCCGCGCCAATAATCCACGCTAGTTGGCACGCGTCCCCGTAAAATGATTGTAACTCCTTTATGGTCTGAATTGCGTAGGATGCGCCGTTGCGATCCAATTCAATCCGTGAGACCTCAAAATCAGGATTGTCCTTTATCGCCAACCGGGTCATCTGATAGCGATGCTCAGGATCGATGATGTCCCAAGGTTCTTTGTGAGGTGGACGCGCAGATGGGATAAAGAGAACCTTGTCGTAACCTAATCCATCGCGCACCTGCTCTGCGCTCAGCAGGTGCGCGTTATGAATGGGGTTAAAGGTGCCTCCCAAAATAGCAATTTTCATGATGGCAGTTGCGATTTAATCGGGTACAGTACGGTTTACACCAATACTGAAGGTTCTTTAATAATGTCATTTTCCCAATTGAATTATACTTACTGTGTGAACACATGTCAATAAGAAACCTAACCCTGCGCTGCCGCATAGCGTGATTGTAAGGGTAGCGGGTTGATTGACTGATGGCTTTTCTTACGCTGTTCCCGTGTTCCAATCTCACACCGGACCACGCTTCTGATTTTCCCGCCTTTTTACACTAGCTGGAAATTGATTGACAAGATAGATGCCAAGCACAACCAGAGGTGTCCCAATGCCGAGTCCGGGGGTAAATGGCTCCTTAAGGAGTACGTAACTGAGTGCGATTCCCCAGAGTGGCGTTGTAAAAAACAGGACGGCGACCCGGCTGGGAGGGTAGTATTTCAGCACCAGTGTCCACGCAACAAGACAGAAACCCGCAACCACCGCACCCTGATACAAAACGGCGAACAATGCGGGATTAGAAAATCCATAGCCGACTTTCCCTTCAAAAATCGCACTTAATATGAAAAAAAACGGTATACCAACCGCCATCTGGGAGGTAAGTAATCGATACGGGTGAATCGACTGAACCAGCCGATTAGTCAGCGTAATTAGTAGACCAAGCTGGAGTCCGCTTAGAAGCGTTAGCAAATCGCCAGCGAGATGCCCGCTCGTGTCACCGATTAGGTTGTCACGAAAGACAATCAGAATACCGCTAAATGCGACGATTAATCCCACGGTTTTCCATCGTCCCAACCTATCTCCCGGAACGATGAAATGTGAGACGATGGCGACAAAGAATGGATGCGTGTTGACGAAGACCACCGACCGCCCCGCATGTGTGAGGTTCGTACCCCAGTTTAAGCAGGTTGTTTGCCCCGTAAATAGGAGTCCGAACAGGAGCAACCGCAAGAGTTCGTCCGCCTTCGGTTTCAGCGACTCTCCTTGTGAGGTTGCCCATAACGCGATAACGAACAACCCAATCGAATACCTTAATCCTGCCAGAGCGAACGGCGCGAATTGTTGAAGTCCAACCTTAATCGAAACGGAAATGCCGCCCCAAAGCAGCGCCAAAAATAGCACGAACAACACTATCTTTATCGGAACATCGACTTCACCGGTTTTTTGATTCGATTTTGGCCGCATCCATCTCACTATTTACAATGTGCTCCTTACCTTGATTCTGTTAATTGCAAGCTCAGTCAGTGTCAGTGGATTGTCCACCTACCAAACAAATTACTTGGTTGATTCTTCTGTCTCACGCAAATTGCTTCACGATGAACAATCGATCTTCGATTCTTGGTCGATTTCAAAATGTATTTCTGAAAGGTTGGGAAGCAACAATATGTAGGCGTCTTCACCGTCATCCGGATAATATTTCCGGCGAAAGTCGGCAATCTCAAAGCCGAATTGACGATAAAGGTTTAGCGCCGGCAGATTGCTGGTACGCACCTCCAAGAAGACTGCTCTTCCGCCCTGTTCCCTAATGTCCTCTAGGGATCGCGCGAGTAGGTATTTGCCAACATTTTGGCGGCGGCAAGTCGGCGCCACTGCAAAGTTTGTGATATGAACGTAATCCTCAACCATTAAAAAGTTAATGAATGCAATCGGCGTGCCTTTAGCGCGAGCGACGAGAAAATGGCAGTGTGGATTCGTCCGGTTTGCGCCCTGCTTAAAGGCAATCTCTGGCCAAGGGAAAGCAAATGATTGACGTTCAATCTCTAACACAGTCGGGAGATCGCTTTGCTGCAAATGGTTAATCTGAATGTCGATTGGAGGAAGTTTTACGTTGACAATTTTCAACTTGCGGTTCTAACCTATTTCAGTCTTGATTCGCCTCGCCGAACGTTCAATCTCACTGCTTCATTTTAGCCTCAAGTCGTCCTTCTGTCAATCCTGTTATGCAGAGTTGTTTACGCTGTAAACGATAGAAATGCTTGACAGACAGGCGATATAGAAACTAAAATTTGGTGAATGCGAATGCGTTCAGAAAGATAGGCTGACCCAAGCAAATTCTAGCGTTCGATTCATTATCTCCACGGCATAATGACATTCAAATTACTCAGAGAGGGATAATGGCAATTTGGGTTGTAATTAATCGTGTATTCTCCGGGAATTCCCCCTGTACCTGGAATTGTCAACAAAGGAGCGTGGGTTTAATTTACTAACAAAAAGGTAACCAATATGATACCTACACCTGTCCTAGTGTCTTGGTCTTCAGGTAAAGACTCCGCATGGGCGCTCTACACGCTGCGCAAGCAGCCAGAACGTTATGACGTACGCGGAATATTTACTACGATAACTAAGACATTTGATAGGGTTTCAATTCATTCTACACCATCGTGGATTTTAGAGCAGCAAGCCCAGAGATTAGACTTGCCACTGTACGAGATTCCTATCCCCTATCCCTGCTCTGACTCACAGTATGAGTCTGCTATGAGAGCGTTCCTTAATCAAATTCAGGAACTGCCCGCGGATATCGCCGCGTCACATCTTGCATTTGGAGACCTCTTCCTTGAGGACATTCGGAAGTATCGTGAGGAAAAATTGGTCGGGACGGGCTTCACACCGATTTTCCCGGTATGGGGGCAAGACACCACATTACTTGCTCGAAGGATGATTGGGTCGGGAATGCGGGCGATTGTTACTGCGCTTAATCCAACCATGATACCAGCAGAATTCGCCGGCAAATGGTTCGATTCCAACTTTTTAGCGGACTTACCGGAGGAAGTAGACCCGCTGGGCGAGAACGGAGAGTTTCATACGTGTGTCGTTGATGGTCCGATGTTCAGCAGCGCTATTGCAGCCAAACCCGGAAGAATTGTAGAGCGAAAAATTGCCGCCGCTTCAAATGAAGGTGATGACCTAGACAACGCCGAAAATGTCTCCCCGGCGTACGTTTACGCTGACGTAGTTCCATTGACCTGAGGCTTTCCTACAAACTGCCGAAACGGACAGCCTTAGCCCATCACTGATTTGTTGTTGTGTCCATCAATTTCGAAGTATTGGCAGTTGAGCTAATAAAAACGGCTCCGTACTAGGTTGACTTGTCGTACTGGAGTTACTTTAGGTTATCTGCTTCACTCGAACTTGATCTTACTTCTTTTGTAGGAACCATCACTCGCGATCTCTGTGATTATCTCTATTCCATTCTCTAAACCGCCAATTCTTGATACAACCCAGACAACGTCCTTCTCTTTAGTGTAACCCGTTTGATACTTATCAATCTTAAAAACATGGATGAAATCCTCTGCACATCCTCGTTCAGCGGGGAAAGGCACGTACTTGTGAGTCTGGTCTTTCATGTGTATGAACCCGTAACCATCTATCATTCCCTCGTCAGCCATTTTGATTACGACCCAGTTCTTCGAGAACAAGATGTGCCAACCGCTATACATTCCCATATCGTTGTCTATCACAAACTTTTTGTTTCCTTTCCTATCGTAAACCTCGATTTCCCTTCCATTAATCGGGGGCACATGGGCTCTGTCTGGATAGTCCCCGTTTCTGTAAATGAGGAGATATTCAGGTTTGTACGCTCTTTGGTCATAGAACACCTCGTCCTTGATATACCCGCGTCTGTTTTCGATCGGTGTTTCGGGTCGCATATCTTCATATGGTGTTTCAGGTTTAAGCGATAGTGTTTTGACTACCTTGCCATTTTCCTTAAAAATTACTTGGTTGTCTTCTACCTCAAATGTAGATTTTTCTGTGTAACTGTGAACGCCTAGCGTAAAAATTGTGAACAATACAGCCGCTACAAGAGCCAGCGTAATTAGTCGCATGTGCAAACCTCTCCTCCTTCTAACCGGCAATTGGATGGTTAAAATTCTGCCTACTGGGTCGATTTTCTTTGCCTTGTCTTAACGCAATGGCGACATGCCAATTTTTGGTTGCTAAAGTTTTATTTTTTTGATTGGACTCTCGTTCACGGGACAGTGGGCAGGGAATGCTAGACAAATTCAATTGCATGGGTTTATTACAGTCGACAATGTTTCAATGAGTTCATCAAGGTACACGTGCCGAAAGAACTCTGAAAGCCGCTTCTGCCTCGGTTTAATCGGGAGCAAAATAAAGTCTGCGCGGTAAACTTGGATGGATTCAAATACCATGCGGTAGGCGTGACTCGTGGCGTAGCCAACAACCAGCGCATAATTGTCGCCGTGTTTGTCGAGATAGGCGTTGAACCGATCGACGCCCAACTGGATTTGCGAGATGTTTCTGGGGGACAACTGGAAATCGTAGCGCACGACGGGTTCTTCAGTTTCAAATTCTTCAGGTACTGGCCCGTAAAGCCCCGAAAGCGTAACCTTGTGAATCTCCTGTTGATTCTCTCCAAAAGCCGCTTTAAGCTTGGTATTGATGATAGCGTGCGTGCGGGACAGTGAATACGGCTTTTTCCCCGCACAGGGTATTGCCAATAGCACCTTCTTGTCCCTCGGCGGCACATAACTATCTGGAATGACAAAGGAATCTGGCGTGTAATCCAGCGAGAGGTTTGTCACTTCTTCTCGAGTGGCTGGGAATAGTTCCAGTTGATTCGGGTTTCTCCTACCCGCACGCCGGTTTACCGAGGCGGGGACTGCCGCAATCGTTCTTGCCATCCGGCTGGTAAATGATTCATCGTTAGCCATCAACCAGTCGATAGCCGCACGGATGCCGCGGCCAGATGAAGCATGCCGGCACAATTCTTCTAGCGCATCATCGGCTTCAATAGCTCGTTTCATGCGAGACAGCAGTTCTGCTTCCAACTCGAAATTATGTAAGGCAATTGCCGCGTAATATTCGCTCTTATATTTTCCGGTCGAGGTCCGTTTATAGCTTGCCGCTTCCATTAAGGCGCCCTGCATCTCATCAAGCGAAACCTCGCTGCATATTCGGCAGGTACAAGTTAGCTCATCCAACTCCATTAGTTTTCGCTTTGCTCGGGTCAATGGATCCGCATAGTTGAGGCCGCGCGCCGCCTGAATATAACTAGTGCTGTCAAAGCTATCAATCCCCATGTATGCCAGGATAGGCGCGAGTTCGCCTGAGACCCCAAAAGCGTGGATGGGCGTATGTTGGCGTGCTGAATCCGGAATCGCCCTTTGAACCCCGCAGATTCGTTCTAGCACCTCCGAATCCTGCTTCCCGCGCAGCGGCACTAAGGAGCCAATCGCAAGCCCGAACGCGGGCAGCACGCCCATAAGACGGTCAAAAACCCTTTTGACATAATCTTCAATATCCGACTGCGACTGCCCATGGCAGCAAACGTATAAAAAGGGCGGTTGCGCTTTGGTTGAGAGCAAAGTTGCCACACGGCAGGCGTTCTCCAAACTGAGGCTCATCCGTTTTTCGGCTTCGGAGCGTTCTAGCCCCGGCGGTAACGGATAGTCTAAGGAAGCGAAGATTTCTCCGCCAACGTCCTCTTGGAGCGCAAGGATATCATCGGCTTCGGTTTCCTTTTCAATACCAAATTCCGTTAAGTCTAACCCCGTGCTGTAAAGCAACTTAAATCCGCCGGAGTCAAGAAACAGCGGGGCATTGTAGGCACCGTTTACCTCTTGGTACCATTCACGAATGGTTTTGGTGCGCCACTTCGTTAAGATTTTCCCATTGATCGGGAAGTCCAGAAAGTGGAGGACTTGTGATAACATCGGCGTGTCACGTTTCATAAAATCGCGGAGCAGATATTTCCAGAGACCTCCGCCACGTGGAGTTGAGCCGGTCATAAATGAAACCACCGGATACAAAATCGGTGTTGACAGTGGTGATAAAACTTCGCCATTCCGTCGCAATCGAAGTTCGCCAATTCTGCCGTTTTTTCTTTGAACACTCGTATGGTACGTTGGGATTGTGGTCATGGTACAACGTTTTTTCCGTCGGTACGATTATGATTTAGGTATGCAGTAATATTGACTAGAATCCAATCCATAGTCATTTAGGTTCAAATTTACACAAGGAGGAATCGGCTGATTGATAATCGAGGCTAGGAAGCCTCTCCCACAAACTAATGAGCAAATGTACAATTTTTAGTCACAATGGCTATAAATTTCGGATTTATAACTTCCCTGTGCCATTGGGTTTGTACGTTCAGACGAACGGCAAAATGAACTTCTTGACAAATGTGGCCTTTTTGTAGAACGTCCATCAGATAGCTCACCAAGGCGTTTTCGCGCAATCCCGATATACGATTCTTCTTTCTCAATCATCACCCATTTTCGGTTATTTTTTTCTGCGGCGACTCCGGTCGTCCCGGTACCGGAAAACGGATCTAGAATAAGGTCACTTTCATTGGTTCCCGCCAGGACAAGCCGTTCAACGATTTGAAGAGGCTTTTGTGAAGGGTGTTTTCCATATCTTCTTTCCGACGGTTTAGTTAGCGGTATTTCCCACATGTTCCGCATCTGCTTATTATTATTCATTGATTTCATTGTATGATAGTTGAACGTCCAATTCTTCGCCTTCTTACTTTCATTGTTGACTGCCCATAAAATGAACTCTGTCGACTCCGTGAACATCCTACAGGTAATATTCGGCTGTGCATTCGGTTTATACCAGACGATTTGGGTAATAATCCGGCGGTCAAAAATATTTTGCATAATAAACCCAAGCGTGAAGATACTGTGAAACGAACCGAAAACAAAGATATTTCCATTTCGCTTGACGACTCGTAGAATTTCGGTGACCCAATCGAGCGTGAACTGAACATATTCGTCTTTTGAAAAAATGTCCCAACCCTCCTGCATGGTAACATGGGAACTAAACGCCCACCCCAACCCTTTCTTTTGCGACATGTTGAACGGCGGGTCGGCAATGCAACAATCGAAGACGCTGTCCGGCATTGAAGGCAGGATGCTCAGGCAATCGCCGTGTAAAATTTGCTTTACAGAAAGATTCTCGGGTGAGGTATCGGAAGGTAAGATTAAATCCGAATCTAATGGCGTGAATTGTAATTGATTTTCTGACAGGACTGCGGGTTCGGCGCTGTCGTCCGGATTGAGATCGAGATTCGGGCGAGTTGGATGATCCCCCGTCGCAATATACTGAATCAGTTGGGCTTTATTCAAATACGAATATCTTTTTAATCCACGTTTTTTCGCCTCCTTTCTCAAATCTCTGTCTCGCATTCGGTCGAAATTCATTGGATAGCCCTTTCTCAATTCCATGTCAACTAGTCGCGCCAAACGGACAAATCTGCCAAGTCAAATAACATGTGGAAAATGTCATCTTCAGAGATGTGTGTAAAAATATGACGTACAACTGAATCATAGGAAACCTTGGTACTATAGTAACTACAACTAAAAATTACACATATTAATCCGAATAAAAGAGGTGTCAACCTCCCTAGCCCCCCTTGTCAGGGGGGTATTTAATGTGTGTAAATATAAATGTAAATGGCTATACTAGCTACGCGGTGTCAGCGAACTTGCGGGATGCGCACAAGTAAAGCCAACGGTCATGTTGCGGGGCGATAGGTGTCGTTAAGACGGCATGCTCGCCCTCTATCGTCTTACTGACTGTGTCGGACTAAAGAACGGGGTTTTGAGCATGCCCCAGGCTGTCTGCCATTGAAATTCATCGAATTCAGATAGCCCTAGTTCAATGCTGCCCGGTTGCTCTTTCAATCGAACGGTTCTTGCGACTCGATCCCAGACTGAAAAGATGCTCGAATAGTTAGAGTCGGTTTCCGGCTGAAATCGGGAGTGATGCACGCGGTGCATATTGGGAGAGACGATTAACGCTCGAAGGCAGCGATCGTATTTTTCAGGCAAGTTAACGTTGCTATGATGGAATTGAATCACCGGAAGCAGAATCAGCTCGTACAGGATGACTTGCCACAAGTCTAGTCCTAACAAAGGGATTAGCCCAAGCCTCAAGATTGACGAGATAACCAGTTCGCCAGTGTGAAAACGGGTGGCGGTCGTCACATCCATGTCGGGGTCGCTGTGATGCATACGATGGAAACGCCAAAGGAATGGAATAGCATGATTGGCGCGGTGCCACAAATACATCCAGCCGTCAAACACTAGAATGGCAATTAACGTCTCTGCCCAGATAGGGAAATTCAAAGCGTGCAACAATCCGGCGCTGCGGTCATGGCTCCAGCCAGCAACCGCGGCGGTCAAGCCGGCAAAGACCAGTCCGATAATCGCCGTGTTTATTATGGCAATCGACAGGTTGCGTCCAGCGTGCCGAACCCGATGTCGGCGTTCCCGGAACAGCGGCATCCAAGTTTCTACACACCAGAGAATCAGTAAAACAGCGATTCCCAATATCGTCTTGGTCCCACTAAGCGTCGCTGCGAAATCCATTTTCCTACCCTAAGGTTGAGCCCAAGCCTGTGTGTGAGTGCTCGACGTTCTATTCGGTCATGTGATTCGTACCGAAGAGTACACCGCAATGAGTTGCGCCATAACCTATAATCACTCTCCAATCACAACGCCGTATTCGCCCACGACGGCGCCTCTGTGCTTGTCTTGATAGTGCATGTGCCGCTCTCCTACGATCGACTGTGTGCTCTGGACTTCGATAGTACCGAGAACATTTCCCATGGCGTTGTCGTCAACATCCCAACAGCAGAAGGGTTTAATAGTATTGTGAAGCTGTCTGAGTACATTTCCATGCCTATCACGAATCACGATGTTGACCATGGCATCAGCCTCATCGACGTTCAAGAAGCGAAACCAGTCATGCGCCCCGGTGTAGACTTCGGGAAAAAAGAGGTGGCGTCCGACATGTCCGCCCTCAGCCGATGCACCCGGGAGATCGACAATACTTGTGCCGCTGTGCATGTGGCGTTCCGCTGCGATGGACTGGTCGCTCCGAGCTTCGAGGGAAGATTTTATTTTGATTGCATCCATATCTGGCGTCCAGCATTCAAACGAACTAAGTGTCTGTTCCGCCGACCACACGGGGTTACCGGTGCCATCCTCTCTTGCTATGAGTGTAACTTTTGCCTCTTCCTGACCAACATTCACAACAATTGCCCAATCGTGCCAAGCTGGTCCAACTTCAGGGAAGTACAGTGTGGTTGGACCGTCCGAAATGACCTGCCCAAATTGACCGACCGAAGTTTGCCCCCCCTGATAGTGTAGATGCCGTTCACCAACAACGGGTTGTGTGCTCTGCACTTCGACGGTTCCGACCACATTTCCCATGGTTTCCTCCGCGAGATCCCAAGTACAAAGCGGTGGAATCTGACGATGATGCTGTCTAATGACGTCTCCATTTCTGTTGCGGATTACCAGGTTCACTAGCGCTTCTGCTTCCCCAACATTCAAAAATCGAAACCAGTCTCGTGCGCCGGACACCAGTTCGGGAAAAAAAAGTCGTTGACCGACCGTTTCATATTCTTCGGCTGCGCCCACAAAATCCATAACATTGGTGCCGCCGTGCATATGCCGCTCTGCAACAATCGGCTGGTCAGCCGTGAATTGCATGGAGGAATTCTCTCCAATTGCTTCAACATTGGGTGTCCAGCATTCAAACGCGTCAATTTCCTTTTCCTCGGACCATATGGGCTGGCCATTCGCTGGATTCCTTGCAATTGCCAATACTTTTGTAGGCTCATTCCCGACATTGACTACCTGCACCCAATCTTCCCACGCGGGCCCGACTTCAGGGAAATAGAGTGTCGTTGCTCCTGGCATCGTTACATCTCCTAAAATTTAGATACACACTTTACCGATGTCTCGGCGTAGAACATCGTCAGCTAAACTTCACTCCTACCGAATGGCGATGGGGTTGCCCGGCGACCCGGTTGCACCTTTGAGCCTCAGCGGCGAAAAGACAAAAGCGAATTCGTAAACTTTGTCTCGCACCAAGTCCTCAGTAATCAGGTTTTCGAGATTGTAGATTCCGTTTTTCGGCAAGAACAGTTGGTGCACCGGAAACGACATGGATTCATCGGGATTAGGAACCACCTCAATTGCCCAAGTATCGGCGCCCGCCATCACGATTTTCTGTTCGACCAAATATTCGCCTGCTTCCATGCCTATACCGGGTTCGGTTGTACCGTAGCGTTGGTTATCCGTCATCCAATATTTCCCCCAGCCGGTATGGAATAGAACGAAATCGCCCGGTTTGATTTCGGTGCCTTGACGTTCTAACGCGCCTTTCAAATCCGCCAGCGTGATTTCATAGCCGCCTTCCAAATGTTCGACGCCCTTGTAGCTTGCGATATCAATCAGAACACCCCGTGTGAAGAAGACGCCGACGTTTTCTACGCCGAGCTTAATCAATCCCCCGGGTTTTGCAAAGTCGTGTCGATTAAACCCGTTGTAGTAGAGATCTCCGATACCGACGTGTCCCAATCCATCGAATTGCGTGCCAACCTGACCAATCTGGCCGCTGAAGATTTCGTCGTGTGACGTAAGCTGATTCTCGCCAGATGGGTCCGTTGTGTGCGGAATCATGAGACTGTAGTGGCGTGTACCAACTAGCGGCATGCCAGCTTCGTAGACCCTTCCAAGCTGATAGATTTTCCCTTCATTGATTAAACTTACAGCCTCCAACACCTTTGCGGGGGTTATGCGGTTTGCCGCACCGCGCTGATCGTCAGGACCCCATTCCGATGGGTACCATTTTGATTCTTGGGTAATTGTCCATGTTGTCGTCAAAGCCATCAATAGTATCACCGTACCGGTGAGAACTACACGTTTAATTCGCTGTGTATGCCTGCTAGTCATTAGTTTCTCCTTGCGATTGCCGACGTTTATGCGCTATAGCCAAACCGCGTTAGAAGGGATATTAACAAAAGGTGACGACTTGAAAGCGCTGCTTTCCCTACTTGAAACAAAGTTTAGCAGAATCAATAAGCTAATTCAAGAGAATTCATAGACACAGTACCACCTCATGGCAGAAAATTAAAGGCTTGACGCCCGCTTTTTTTCTCTGTATTATCTTCCTTTGGAAGGATCGAAGTATTGCCCGGTTAGATGGTTCGGCTGCTGAAAGAATTTTCATAGCGCCTTATGGGAAGGTAAAGTATATCTGCATGCTCGTTGACTCACACGCTCACATTCAACTCGAAGCGTTCGCCGCAGACCGAAAGGAGGTATTGGAAAACGCACAAGAAGATGGCGTGCATTCCATCCTCACGATTGGATTCGATGTGGAGACCAGCCGCGGCGCAATCAAGCTTGCCGAACAATATGAGCAAATCTTTGCGACTGTTGGCATGCATCCGCACGATGCGAAGGCATTCAATGACGAAACGAGCAAAATATTTCGCAGTCTCGCCGACCACCCGAAAGTAATCGCGCTTGGCGAGATGGGGCTCGACTACTACCGAGATCTCTCGCCGCGTTCGATTCAGAAAATAGCGTTCGAGCAGCAATTAGATCTTGCCGAAGATAAAAACCTGCCCGTCGTCATTCACAATCGAGAAGCCTACCACGACATCATCCCAATTTTGCAAGCGAGGCGCGGGCGTATCCGCGGCGTAATGCACTGCTTTTCCGGAGAAGTCGAAACCATGCGGCAGAGTCTTGATCTCGGATTTTACATCGGAATCGGAGGTCCCGTGACGTATCGTAAATCTCACGCATTACAGGTGGTAGCACGCGAGGTACCAGCCGATCGCCTTCTTGTGGAAACAGACTGTCCGTGGCTTACGCCCCAATTTCGGCGCGGCACACGCAATGAACCAGCCTATGTTCGTGCGGTAGCAGCAAAAATTGCCGAACTTCGCGGCGTAACGTTGGAAGACATTGGGGCAATAACGACACGCAACTTTGGGATTCTGTTTGGGAGAAGCGTACAGGCCGGCACACGATGAACAGGCTAAATTTTCGCACCTACGCAATGGTGATTGCACTCACCTGTATTTGGGCGATTTTCACCGCAATAACCGACGGAACATTCCTCACGAACCGAAACCTCTCGAACCTTTCCCGGCAGGCGTCGGTGACTGCTATTTTAGCTGTCGGAATGGTGTTCGTCATTGTCTCCGCAAATATCGATCTCTCAGTCGGCTATGGCTCCGGACTGCTTGGAGCAATTGCCGTGATCATACATGTTTGGTGGGAACAAAACCCGATAGTTGCAATCCTTGCAACTATCGCACTAGGGATACTGATTGGCGCGGTGCAGGGATATTTCGTAGCGTATCAGCGGGTACCCGCCTTTATTGTCACACTTGGGGGTTTTATGGTCTGCCGCGGCCTGATGTTGGCAGCCACAAGAGGCGAAACTATCCTACTTCCAAACAATTGGTTCAAAGCGATAGGAAATGCCTACCTGCCAAAATCGTTCGGTTGGGGCTTAGCAATTACCGCGCTGATTTCGGGCGCATATGCCTTCTGTCGCCAGCGGAAAGCCCGTGTAAGTTACGGGTTGGCGGTGCCTTCGACCACAATATTTTTTGTGAAAATTGTCGCAACATCGACGACAATTATCGGATTTGCCGCCGTCATGAACAGCCATGAAGGCATTGCGGTTCCGGTTTGTATTTTGTTCATGTTAGTCTTCTTTTTTCACTTTATTGCAAGCCACACTCGTTTTGGGCGGTATGTTTACGCTATCGGCGGAAATTCGGAAGCCGCTTATCTCTCAGGGATCAACGTCCGAAACGTCACGCTGCGCGTCTTTGCAATCATGGGTGCTCTCACGGCGGTCGCCGGCGTTGTGCTGGCTGCACGTGTCGGCAGCGCAAGCCCTGAAGCAGGCCGCTTACTTGAGTTAGATGCAATCGCCGCTTGTGTTATCGGCGGCGCAAGTTTAATGGGCGGGCGCGGCAGCATTCCGGGCGCGGTATTAGGAGCGCTCGTGATGGAAAGCCTTAATAACGGCATGAGCATGGCAAACATGGATGCCTCATGGCAAGATATAATCAAGGGGGTCGTATTAGTAGCAGCCGTTTGGTTTGACATTATGTCACGGCGGCGAGGCAGGTGAGGACGCAAAATTTGACTCTTACAGAAACTGAAAAATGGAGGAAGCTATGACGGTGAATTGGATGTACTTTAGAAATAGCTGAACATCTTGCCGTAAAGCGCAAGAGTTTCTTGACGCAAATGATTTTCAAGTAGAAAGCCAAACGGATGCCCGTAAGGTAAAGATGTATCCAAAGGAAGTTTGGGAGCGAATCAGAACTGCCCAATCCATCCACGTTGCGCGGGGCAAGGAGGTTGATGTTTTCAATCCTGATGTCAGCTTGCGAGATGACATTCTCAAAGCGGTAATGGGACGAAGTGGAAACTTGCGTGCACCCACACTTCAAATCGGGGAGTCGTTTTTCGTCGGATTTAATGCGAAACTGTACGACGCTATTCTAACGCAATGAGCACCGCGTGACGCGGACACACAGCAGAGATAGCTGTCGAAAACATTAAGTGGGCCTGAAACGATGTAATCATCGGTCCTCCTAGAATGCAGGAAATTTTATGATAAAAAACCCCGGTTACGGTGTCTTTAAAAGAAAAGCAGGAAAGTATCCACCATGCAGATTGAGCGTTCCGATGAAATTAGCCTTATCCGACAGACGCTGAACGGCAAGACATCAGCATTTAATCTGTTGGTCAAGATGCACTACGCCACAGTCGATGCGCTGGTTCTTCCGTATACCAAAAATCCGGTTGACGCGGAAGATCTTACCCAACAGATATTTATTCGCGCGTACGAGCGGCTAGCAACTTTGCGTGAGCTGGATCGCTTTCTACCATGGCTTCAACGGATTTCACACAACACCTGCAAGAATTGGCTACGGCAGCAGAGCGGGGGGACAATCGGTTTTGAGGCGGTGAACGATGCGGATTTCACGAAAACCGCTCCATCTCCTGAAGACATTGCGCTGAGGGCTGAAATCAAAGCTTTAGTGCGAGAAGCAATCGGTGGTCTACAAGAAACGGACCGCAAGTTGATGGAAGCCCGCTACATTGATGGAGCGAGCTATAGCGAGATGCAAGTCGAATCCGGTTTGTCGTATGCGGCTATTGTCAATCGGCTCAAGCGTGCGAAAAAGAAGGTTCGCGGCCAAATCGAAAAATTGTTGGGCGGTATAGCGATATTGCCGAGTCGCACCATAATCTTAGGAGGTACAGAATCCGTGAAATTATCAGTGAAAGCTAAACTCGCTACGGTCGGAGTCGCCGCAGTTGTCGGTATTGGCGGGGGTAGTGTGTTGTATCACCGCTCATTTCAATTGCAGCCTGTTATTGGAAACAATCAAAAGGTTTCAGAAGTGCAAACTGCCATAGGGGATTCACCAGCTTACAGTGCGCATCCGACAGATGCCAAATCGGGCAACAACTCCCCAACGAACGCGGAATCCATATCTAAATTAGGTGAATCAGATCGTTTTGAAATTTCGACAGATGACGGTGTTGAGATTATTGACATCAAAGAGGCGGGGGATTTAGAACTGCCAGAAGAAATAAAGGAACTCCTTCAAACCCGTGCGAAGAATGGTGCCGATGGCAAGGTTTTCGCTGCGTTTACGACCGTTTTCAGCGGAGAGTTGACGGAAGAGATGCTTGAGAATTTACCGGAGGCGATTGGTCAGGCGATAAAAAGGGTACAAATTGCCAATGCTAATATGAATACCCGTGTGTTGGTGATTAAGGACGACCAGCACAAATTGATGGCAGAAACTGAAGAACTACCGGAGGAAATAAAGCAGAAAATCGCACGAGGGGAATTTGTTACATGGATTGGAAGTGGTCAGGAAATGCCGGATGAGATTCGCCAAGCGATTGAAGGGGCGATAGAAGGGTTAGCAAAAACGAATACCCGCGTGATCAAGACTCAGAAACCGGCGGAGGAGCCAAAGCAAAATACTTCTAACGCAGACATTCAGCATCTACCCGCCTCAGTGAACACACTACTAAAATCAACCGAATCACGACCACAGCCCACTCATTCTGGTCACCGAGTTGAATCCCAGACCGTCCCTTCTAAACCTTCGGGACACACTGCCCCACTTTCTGATGAAGAGTGGATTGAATTTGAGAAACTGTTGAGCGAATTCTCAGATGAGGATTGGGCGGAGTTTGAAAAACTGCTAGGAATCGCCACGGAAGGAGATACACGTCATCGGGATAAGCAGGAGCCGCTTGATACTGATCAGCGACATCAGATTGAAAAATCGCTTGAAGAACCGCCCATTGACCCGTCCGAACGGCAAGAGATGCGGCGGCGACAGCGTCTCCCTCTTGAACCCAACATTGATTCGCTGTCCTCACGCCAAGAACGAAGATGGTAACAGGACACGATAATCCCATCTCACGAATCCCAATGATCGCACACTTGGACGTGCACGTACGAAGTTGAACAGATTATCGCCGTTTCCAAATCGCCACAGTTCCAAGCTGAATATCTTCGATATAATGTATTTGAAGATAAGCAGCGACTAATGGAAGCACGGCGGAAATCCTCTCTCGGTATATAACTATTTTTGGCTTCGACGCCTCCAAGTTCGCAATCACCTCTTTCTGCAGCGGCTCCGGTTTAGCATAGGCGATTTGAGGGAACCTTGTTGGATTAGGTCTGTTTGCAAGGAAATAGTTCATGCCTTGATTAGCGAAATCGAAGATCGTGTCAGAAGAATCCGTGTTTTCTTGGATATAATTGACCACCTGTTCAATCTGCGCCGCCTCGTTCACTGGCGTCAAAACCCGCCCGGCCCGCTTTAAGCGTACCTCGGCATATCCCCCTGGGATTCTTCCATAATTCGTAAAATTAACAAGCATCTTATCAGCCTGCTTCAACGGCTTGGCGGCGAATACCCCATACAGGTCCGTTCTGACATACCAAAGCAAGCCCACCACAAAAATCAAAGAACAAATTAACAGCGGTAGATTAATTCGGGACATTTGCACGCTGCGGACTGTAGGCGGCGACGCATCACGACATTCACCATGCTCCGCCGCCAATTTAGCATCGTTGAATGTATCGGCTCTCGCCAGTTCTTCACTCGTTTTTAACTGGGGTGTATTCTCCGAAGATCCACGCGACCTAAACGCCAGGCACACTCCTTCAAAGAAAAAGAAGCAGATTAGCCAGATATAAGAAGAGCTAAATAAAACATGGTGCCAGTCCGAACGACCTAAAGCTGTTCTGAAATAAATGATACCCGCCAACAGAATTATCAGCAACTTCCAATCCTCCACTTTCCATTGATTGGCAACCGCGCGAAACATCAGAAAGGTTAAAGTCATCAAGTAAACGAGGATGGGGAAATACCACATAAATGTCTTGTTTAAAATAAAGTCCGAGAATGTGACGAGAGAGGTAATCTTTGATAGTTCTGCCAACAGCGGGATGAAGGGCGTTGCCCAAATTTCCGTGTGATACGTGAATTGTGTCCATGAGCTTTCAACCGCATCATCTATCGCACCGAGGACGCCAAAAAAGATAAGGAAAGGGGCAAATCCTATTATGACCCCTAACTTATACGTTAGAAGCGGCGACAGACACTTGCCCAATGCGCCATCCCTCACCTGCTGTATTAGGTCTTTTGAAGAACTAGGATTCGCCGCGGCTGCATCATTTTTAACCGATCTGCGAAAGATGGAGGCGAAACCGAATACAAATAAGAACAAGCTAGAGGCTGCCCAAGTATACAATCCGGTGTCAAGACTGTAAAACACTGCCAATGTTGTACAAACTCCTGCCACTGCGAGAAGCGATTTTCCATGTCCGGGACCTCTTTGAGTCCATTTGCATAACAACATCAGCGTAAGAAACCCCAGTATATGCCGATCTGTCACCGGAAGGTACGCTCGCGGTGCTGCCAATCCAAACGTCAGCAAAATTAAAGCCAAAGAAACAAAGAGAGCCGTAGCTCTTCTTCGAAAACACTGCAACGCGAGAAGATAAAAACAGACATATCCCAGCGGATACACAATATGGTGCAGTTTTCTATCCGCCTCTAGCGTTTCTCCAAAAAGTTTCATGGCGAGCCAGGGTTTGTATGCGTTTTGAATAAGGCCGTGCTGTAGGTAGACATCTCGATAGGGAATGCCCCCTCGCAGCAGTTCGTTTACTACGGCAGCACGTTCGCCTTCGTGATAAAGGTCAATACCGCCCACGGCGCTCGCACCGGAATAAGCATGGCTAAGACTGGCATTGCTATTATACATAAAGGCGTAGATGAGAGCGGACAACATGATAATGTTTAGGATAGACACTCTCCGCTGCAAAGCCGTGCGGTAAGGCCGGATGGCGGGGATTTGCTGCTTAACAATTCTTCGGGACGAACGGAGGTTTAGCAAGGTAGAAATTTTCAAAGCGGCAATTGCTATGACAGTGACAATTGCCAAGATTGCCGCCGCATGCTTCACCCTGAAAAACACCGTGAGCAACAACAGCAGGATTGTCGGGAAATAAGTCACAGAATCATTTCGTACTATATCAGCGAAACTATACGGTGTTAATTTTCTCAGCAGTATCGAATATCCAACCCAGAATCCCCAGGTTCCCAGTATAATAACAAAGAGCATTTGCCAACACGCTATTGCTGCGACCTCTTTCGGACTTCCAATAATCAGAAGACAAACAGTCAGGCAAACGCCGCAGGCAATCGGTATTCCATGGAATGGCATTGTCTCCCTTGCCCAAAGAATTTCTCCAATTTTTGGCTCTCCTTCCAAGCGCGTCTCGTCCTCGCGTGTTTCCAGTTTTTCACGCCAACGCCTTTTCGAGATCATCAGGTGGAATGAAAAAAACAACACTTGGGCAATTATGAACAGAATCGCCGGCATCCCGAATTCTCCAGCAAATCTGCCAGGAAGGTGTACTCGCTCCAACACTAACAGGAGAAGTAGATATGTGAGCGCATTTTGCCGCAAGATGCGCTCTTTGGCGTTGTTAGTCAATGTAGCGCAAAGCGCCGAAAACGTCACCCATAACCCGCAACTCATCAGGGTATAAACCGGCACAAAGGCGAGTGCAGCTAAATAATTTACAATCTCTTGACGCTCGGCAACAGTACGTTTGCCAAGTTGATCTGACCCAAATTCAGTAAAAAAATGGAGGTGTTCCTTGAAATAAAAACCCAATGCCAGTGCGAAAACAAAGCTGCTTCCGGAAACTATCACCGCAAAGGCTTGGTTTCTATGTTGGCGTGCGAGGTTGAAGGTTTCGCGAATAGCGTCACGCATAGCAAGATGCTCCAATCGAAGAAAGCCCCAGCTCGTCCTGATGGACGCCCACATATAATCTGTATGTAGAGTCATGCCTCCTGACGGTTCAGAAAGGACTATCGTGGTTTCATTTGGCGAGTCAAAGGGAATAAGACGCGGATGCAGTGCTTTTTGATGTCGATGGCACCCGCACAAAGGCGGGGTGAAGGCTGGGTGCCAAATTCTACGAACCGTTTAAGGAATCAAAGCAATATTACCGTATGCGGGCGACTGCATTACGCGGTGATGTGCGTCGGCGGCTTCAGCAAGCGGAATTTCTTTGCCAACTCTCGGACGGAGTGTACCATTACTCAAGCCAGCGACCAGATAAGCGTGAATGCTGGCAAATTCACATGCCGATGCATTTCTCAACGACATCCCTACGATACTCGCATCGCGGCTCATCGTGTCACGGGCGTTGATTTCCACAGCATCTCGGCTGCCGATTATGACAACTCGTCCGCCCATCGCAAGCGCAGGTAGATCGTTGCCAAGGTTGACGTTTGCGAGCATTTCGAGGATGACATCTACGCCCTGTCCATTGGTGATTTCAATGGCTTGGTCGAGATGATTTGGCGCGTGGTGATCCAATACATAATTCGCACCGTGTTCGGCAACCAAAGACCGCCCGGCTTCAGAACCTACTGTGCCAATGACTGTTATTCCGCCAGCCCGGGCTAACTCGACCGCAGCAAGACCGACACCGCCGCTTGCACCATGGACCAAAACAACTTCTCCCGGTATTACCCGTGCACGTTGAAACAGAGCGCGATACGCTGTACCGTATGGCACGCCCACGCTCGCACCTTGAGAAAACGACACAGATTCGGGGAGCGGATGAACGTCGGCTGTTTGGCAAACGGTTCGTTCTGCATAACCGCCGGTGATTGTGCCGGCACTGTACACTCGATCTCCCACCGACACATTCGCCACGCCATCCCCAACTGACTCAACGATACCAGCAGCGTCAATTCCGGGTGTGTAAGGGAGGTCGGCTGTATAACCGTGAAGCCCGGACCGAATGTATGTATCTACGGGATTGACGCCAGCGGCATATACCTGAATTACGACTTCTTCAGCACCGGGATGCGGGTCTGGTATGTCTTCTAAGATCATTACTTCCGGTGAGCCGTGCTCGTGTACTCTAATTGATTTCATAATTTCTTCCTCCTATTCTTTGGGCGGTTAAACATTCCGAAAATAATGGTTCATTCAACGTCTTTTGCGTTCGAGGACCGGTAATTAATTCGCAAGGGTGTCCCGTTAAAGCCGAATGCCTTGCGGATACCATTAATCAGATATGCTTCGTAGTGGTCAGGGATTTTTTTGGAGTGTCGAGCAAAAATCAGAAATGTCGGCGGTTTCGTTTTTATCTGCGTAATGTACTTCAATGCGGGCCGTATTTTTCCAGCCCGCGGCGGTTGATGTTCATTCTTTAATCTCATCAACAAGTCGTTTAACTCATGTGTTGGCACCTCTGTGCAATACTCGTAATTTATGTCTAGACTGAGATTGAGTAGATTCGTTACGCGTTGACCTGTAATTGCGGAAACAAAAAGTAACGGCACATAAGAGAGTTGGGATAGCTGTGAGTAAATTGACTCGACAAATTCGTTGTGGGTTGAGTTGTCTTTCTCGATTAAATCCCATTTGTTGATAACCAAAATACACGCCTTTCCCTGTCGGGCGATGTAACTAGCGATTGTTTTATCTTGACGCGCGATTTTACGATTGGCGTCCACAACCAACCACGAGATGTCACTCTGGCGAATACTGCGAATTGCTCGTTGAACGGTCGATTGCTCCAAATCGTCGCCAATAGTAGATTTCCGCCGCATCCCGGCTGTGTCAATCAGTTCAAAGGCGACATGGTTGTGCACAAAACTGATGTTGACCGCGTCGTGTGTAGTACCGGGACGTTCATCAACAATCATCCGCTCTTCCCCTAGAATTCTGTTAATTAGCGAGGATTTACCCACATTAGGGCGGCCTACGATGGCAACTTTTATAGCCTTTGAAGAGACCGTAGTATCTACGTCAGCCACCGGAAGCGCAAATACAACTCTATCAAGGAGATGACTGAGACCGTCATTTTGCGTACATGATACGAAGAAATGGTTGTCGAATCCCAGCTCATAAAACTCTACCGCATTGGCTCTGAGTCGTTCATTATCGACTTTGTTCACAACGACGAAAACCGCTTTCTCCGTTTGCCTGAGCGCGTTCGCAATATCCAGGTCCTGCGGCAACATCCCCGTCATCGCATCAACCACAAACAGAATGATTTTCGCTTCATTTAAAGCGACTTCTACCTGCACCTTAACCTTATCAATTAACGAATCTTCGGGAGCAAGCTCTAATCCGCCAGTATCTGCGATCGTGAAACATTTCTCCATCCATTCGACATCCGCATAGAGTCGATCTCTAGTCACGCCCGGCCGATCATGGATAACAGCAATCATTTTTTTGGCAATCCGATTAAAAAGTGAAGATTTCCCAACGTTTGGTCTGCCGACGATTGCAACAATGGGTTTTGGCATGATTACCGTCCCTTTTTGAATGCAAGCTCACTCTTGCGCCTCTGCTTGTGCGCTCAAATTCATCTTTTTTGAGACGGTCAGCATTGACTTGATTACAACTATGGCTGGAAAGGCGAGGAGCACTCCCCAAAACCCGAACACTGTTGCACCGAATATTACGGCGAACATAATCACCATCGGGTCGACATTTATGGCTCTGCTCATGACTTTGGGTGAAATTAGCGAGTTATCAATCGCTTGAATACCAAAAATCGCGCCTAACAATACTGCAATCCGGAATAGCAATCCAACCGAATCAAAATCACCCGCGGTGAATCCCATTAGGAGCGAGAGAATGGCGACGCCGCCTCCGATAAATGGACCAAAAGTAGGAATAGCATTGCACAGACCCGCGAGTAATCCAATGACCAGTGCGAACGGCACACCGATGATTGAATACACCGCTACTGAAATGATACCGATGATAAAACTAACGGCAACCTGTCCCCGCAAGAATGACTCCATAGTACGGTTTATCTCTGACAGATATAACCTTACCGTAGTGCGATGCCTATCGGGAAACAGGTTTACCAAGTCTTGTGTATATCGGTTGAACGCTTGGCCCGCGTAAATGAAGACAATGAGCGCTAAGAACACCGTCGCTAAGAATCTGCCGAAACCGACAGCAATAGTTGAGAATCGCGTGACAAATTTCACGATTGATTCACCGACTGTGCGCGCCAAAGTAGAAAATCTTTCGGTTAACTCATCTTGCAACCAAATGGCAAAATTCTTCCCTCCTACAGTTTTGAGTAGCTGACTGTCGTTCAGATCTGCGAGGACGCCCCGTTTCGCACTCACACCTGTGAATAGCCAATCAGCAGGAGTGGTACTGCGATAGATTCCGCGGCGATTACTTGCATACATCGTACCTTGTTGAGGCAGCGAAGCCAACAGTGGAACTGCAGACGAAGTCGACTCGAGTGACGGCTCGATTGGTTGCCACTTTGCGTGATTCTGCAAAATTCGGAGCCTAATTTTCGACATCGTCTCGTCTAAATGAGCGTTCAAGTCGAACAGCCACTCATAAATCCCGTTCAATGTCCCCGCATAAAGCCGTTCATGTGCTACAGCGAGCGCATGAATTTCCGCATCGCCTAGTCCTGCCGGTGTAATGGGCGTCCAAGTCTTACCTTCGTCGACACTTCGATACACGCCTAAATTTGAAGCAATAAATACGGATTTTGCACCCTTGGCCGAACAGGCAACACTCAATATGGAAATTTCTCCTTGAGACACTCCGGCATATTCATCAACACGAACCTCCTCCCAAGTTGCGCCGCGATCGGTGCTAGAATAAAGTCCAGTGTCAGTTCCCACATAAAGTTGCGCGAGATTCCATGAGGGTATTGCAATCGCTTGAATAGATTTTCCAGCGAAAGCGTCTGTTCCGATCTGTACCCACGTGGTAATGTCTGTTTCCATATTGTCCGTGGTTTTAGGTACATACAACCCCTGTGCCGTGCCTACGTGGATCTGATGGTCGCCTGTTCCTACAGCAACCGCTTGAATGGACTGTCCAATCAAAACTCCCCCGGTTATGTCCTCAGGCCGGTTCTTACCATCCTCAAAGCGGTAGATACCGTGTGTTGTTCCGAGGTAAACGATGTTCGAACCGTCAGGTTGGCGGTGAACGGCAACGGCATGGTATTCGTTGCCAATAGCGAAGGGCAACATGTGGTTGTAGAATCTCACCAATCCGCTAACCATGTCCCTCGATTGCCTGCTGACTTGTGGAATAATGTACAGTAGTAACAGAGTGAACGCACCAAGAGTCAGGGCAGTTAGAACCACACGGGCTGTCCTCCGAGACAGATGCAAACGCCTGCCCCGTGTCAGCGGAAGGTCCTGTATCGTATTGAGCAAAAATCGGAAGAAGTAAGCGAATCCAAAGCCTAGTATGAATGGTAACAAGATTGTCGACAAGTTTATGAACAACCAGATACTTACCATGGCGAGGAGGACTTTGACTACGCTCTTGACCTCTACTTGCCGATAGATTGAGGACAGGAGAAATATAAGCAGCATGGGAACCACAGGATGCAATAGCAGAATCTTTTCCCCACCCGAACCTTTTCCCTCTGGACCGATTAAGTAGGCAAACGCAACCCACCCCGCGGCAAGCACAACGGTGATAACCGCATAGACGGAACTGTTAGTCGTCCCTTCGTTTGAGTGTGACTTATCGCCAGGGGAACTGTTCGTCATACGGGAGTTCTGAATACCTTTTTTTCAGGTGTGTTTCAAATGAGCGGAGTGGTACTATTGCATTCTGAGCCGACGTTAAGCGAACAACGCCGCAATCAAAGTCAAGCAGATTGCGGCAAAAAATGGCACAACCCTGGCCATCACCTAGAGTGTGACTAGAAGTAGCCATTATGGAATCGAAGTTCCTAACAACGCCTTTTTTAACCGCAACAGATAGGACGAATTTAGAAACTCATTTAGGCGGTAGCGGCCTCACGTTCCGAAGTACCACCGTTTTCGAGTGTCTCGACAACGCCAGCACCAACGCTGTCGCCCCAAACATTGACCGTCGTTCGGAATCGGTCTAGCAACCAATCGATTGTCAGAATAAGCCCAATCCCTTCAATCGGCAGGTCGACGGCTCTAAGGACAATAACCATAGTGACAAGCCCAGCCTCGGGAATCCCGGCGGCGCCAATTGCCGCGAGGGTAGCTGTCAGAACAATAACTGTCTGTTCTGCTGGTCCGAGGTGAATTCCGTACACCTGCGCGATAAACATCGCGGCAACTGCTTCATAAAGGGCGGTTCCGTCCATGTTAATCGTAGCGCCGAGCGGCAGGACAAAACTTGCAGTTCGGTTTGAAACCTTATTTTCCTTTTCGACATCCCTCATGGATAACGGCAGCGTCGCAGAAGAGGAGGCCGTCGAAAAAGCGTTCAATAGCGCGGTACTCATGCCCTTTGCGTACCTTAGTGGATTCCTTCGTGCAATTATTAACAGGATAAGTGGCAATACAACAAAACCGTGTACTCCAAGTCCAAACACGACGGTAAAACTATACTTACCGACCGCCATCAGCTCGGGCAGGAAATCCTTAAATCCGCCAGCGTGACCAATACGCCCGGCGACGAGTCCAAAGATGCCGACGGGGGCGAGAACCATAATCCAGTGCACCAATCTCATCACCGCCTCATTCAAGCCCGAAATAACGCTTATAGCGGGGCGGCCTTGTTCGCCGAGAATTGAAAGTGCAGCGCCAATCAATAACGAGAAGAAGATTAGTGGCAAGATATCCATTCGTGCCATTGCGTTGAAGACGTTGTTAGGAATCATTCCTTCTTTTCCTGTCGATTTGTCTCCAAGCAGCACCTCTTTTAGCGTTCCACCCATATCCCGTTCTTCTTTACCCTGGACTTCTTGCGCAACGGGCAATTTTATCTCAAGTCCTCTTCCATTCTTCGATAATACAGGATCGGCGGAAACTACTTCTCCGTTCACACGGCGGAACGGCAGATGCTCGCCGCTATCTGTTGCAATATGGAACACGCCTTCTGCCCTATTTTTCCAAGATTTCACCGTCGCGGAATTTTTAGTCATGGATTCGATTTCGCCCTCTACTAGTTGATCAGGCAGCCTCAGGACGTATTTTTCACTATAACGTGTCCTTTTCCAATGACCGTCTATCAGATTGACGGTACGGTTACCATCACCGCCAAGGGTATACGCCAACTCTGGATTCTTTTCGCCGTGTGAGATGCCTTTACCGGGTTGAACGATGTTGACCAGAATAATGCCAATCAAGACCGAAATTGCGGTAGTCGCCATATAGTAGAGAACTGTGCGCCCACCGATGGACCCAAGGTTACGTATATCGCCCAAGCCAGTAATCCCAACAACCATTGAGAGCATGACAAGCGGAACGACAATCATCTTCAGTGCGTTTAAGAAAATCTCACCGAGAATGGAGGTTTTTGCAGCAATATTGGGCAGCCAACCACCGATTATTATTCCGACGACAATGGCGACTATGATGCCAATGAGGATTTTGTGTCCTCCGCTATTTTCGGAATGTGCGTCTTGATTCATTTGCTAATCTCCAATGTTGACCCCTGAGGGTACAGTGTGAGTTATAATTATTCGCGGCGTGACCACACTTGCATCGCCCGCTATAATTATACTATTTCCATCGCCTTCTGAAGTTAAAGTCGGACAAGATCGTAGGTTTTGTCCAACGGAAGCGACATTTCAACCAAAGAAACCGATTTTCGCGGAAGGCTGTAGCGGCCGACAAGGTGACTGGCACCTGTCACTCCGGTGAGCCTATGACGTATCGGAATATACTTCTTATACACCCTTACACATCCTTATATACGCCTTAGAACCTGTTTGAAAAGTCCAAATCCGTCTACCGGACAAGCAATTTTGGGGTAATTGCCTTGAAATTCCGATGATTATTGCCCTGAAATGACCAAAAAACGGCTCTGCTACATACATTTCAAACAGGTTCTAAACCACGGTTTTTTTACCTGGTAGCCATTTTAGATTGGTTTTCCCGTTATGTGTTGTCATGGGAACTGTCACACTCACTTGATGTATTATTTTGTCTATTGGCTCTGGAACGAACCCTTACTCAATCAAATCTTTTAATCTTTAACAACGACCAAGGTAGGCAGTGTTCTTCCGAGGCGTTTACTGCTAGACTTGAGGCATCTAACATTGCCATTAGCTGGAACGGCAGAGGCAGCTATTATGACAATATCTTGATTGAACGACTCTGGCATGGTGTCAAGTATGAGGAGGTATATCTCAACGGCTATGACTCAATGAACACGGCTCAGCGTCGATTAAGAGATTATTTTAACTTTTACAACCGAGAACGGTCTCATCAATCGATCGGTTGCCGTACGCCCTTCGAGGTGTATTTTCACTAACTTCAGGCGTTGAAATTTGACCAGAATTAGTCGGACTTTATTGCTTAAATTTCGTGGAATACTGTTTAACGGACGGGGGTAATTTATCTGTGACGCCGCTTGTTTTGCTTTTCTTTCTCAATTCGACATTCAAAACTATATCGCAACAGTGACTCCAGGGCTAAACGCTAATGTTGCAACGTCTGTGAGATGAAGAGTTTTGTGCGTTCGTGCTTTGGGTTATCAAAGAACTCCGCAGGGGGGGCTTCCTCTACAATCATTCCTTCGTCGAAGAATAGGATTCGATCTGCGACTTCACGTGCAAATCCCATTTCGTGCGTAACAACAAGCATTGTCATACCGGAGTGTGCGAGTTCACGCATCACATCAAGGACTTCTGTGATCATTTCGGGGTCGAGTGCGCTTGTCGGTTCATCGAAAAGCATTATCTTTGGCTCCATCGCCAACGCTCTAGCGATTGCGACACGCTGCTGTTGTCCACCAGATATTTCTGCGGGGTACTTGGACGCTTGATCCGCAATATCCACCCGTTCTAGAAGTGATAAGGCCATTTCTTCTGCCTCACTCTTCGACATCTTTCTGACTCGGATCGGCCCTAAGGTTATATTTTGTAGGTTCGTCAGGTGCGGAAATAGGTTGAATTGTTGAAAAACCATACCGACTTCTTGACGGATAAGATTGATTTTACGGAGGTCGTCACTGAGCTCTACGCCATCAACGATAATTGTGCCGCGCTGATGTTCCTCCAATCGGTTTAACGATCTGATGAATGTCGATTTCCCTGATCCAGAGGGACCGCATATTACGGCTCTTTCGCCTTTTTGGAACGAAGTCGTAATTCCCCTGAGGACGTGGAAATCGTCAAACCATTTGTGTACATCCTCACAGGTGATGATTGGATCGTTCGATGCGTTTTCAAGATTAGCCATCTCTTTATATTCCTTTTTAATAGCCGTCAGCCGTTAGCAATCAGTTGTCAGCCAGAGAGGGTTTTGGAAATTTTAAGAGTTTGTAACGGGCGCGACAATCTACTGACTACTGAATGCCGAGAATTGATGGCTATTCCTAAGTTTTTCCAACACCGAGTGATGTCTCGATTTGTTGGCTCACATAAGACATCAAATAACAGAATACAAAATAGATTACCGCGACGAATAGGTATACTTCAGCTTGAAGTCCAAGCCAGTCAGGATTGGCAATAACGATTTTCGCTATGCCCAAAAGATCCAGCAGACCGACAATTGTAACGAGAGATGTATCCTTGAAAAGTGCTATGAATTGTCCAACAATCGCGGGTATGACTGACCGAAGTGCTTGCGGTAGGACGATAAACAGTGTTGACTGCACGTAGTTGAGTCCTAATGCTTGTGCTGCCTCATGTTGCCCTTTCGGAATTGCTTGAAGTCCACCTCGCACGTTCTCCGCCATGTAAGCGGCGGAGAAAAATGTTAGTGCCAACATGGCACGTAAGACTTTGTCGAGACGAACATCCGGCATGAAAATGGGAATCATAATTTGTGCCATGAACAGAATTGTTATTAACGGCACGCCGCGAATTATCTCAATATAGGCAATCGAGACCCATTTGACAGCCGGTAAAGTGCTCCGCCGTCCTAATGCCAGCAGGACTCCGATAGGAAAACAGAAGCAGATACCGACAGCCGCCAAAATTAGCGTCAGAAGGAGTCCACCCCAATTCGTAGTGGGAACAGCGTTCTCGCCGAAGCCCCGTAGCATTATCAGCGTCCAAGGAAAAGAGAGTATCCATCCCACGAGGACCCAATGGCGCATTTTGAGTAAAAAGTCTCGACAACGGATCCCAACGAAAAATAGAACTGCGATCAAGGCTACGCCGCCCAGTATCCACCCTCGAGTTGTCCAACTGAAGGTTGTCATGTCAACCGGCAGAAGGGTACATACGATTCCGGCCCCTCCAATACTGACGGCAAATCTGAGTGCCAGTCCACCCCAAATGCCGCCGCTTAGCCCCGCCAAGACACATACCGTATAAAGCACAATCCAGACCCGCCATATTTCGGTTTTCGGATAAGGACCGACTAAAAAGAGTCGCAGGTTGGCAGGGATAACATCCCAATTTGCATCTGTGAATGCCCAAACCAAAATCCCCTTCAGGACAAAGTACACAATGCCCAAGGCGAAAAGGGTTAATAAGGTGTTGTACCATGTACTAAAAAGGTTTTCCTTAAGCCACGGCAACACCGCTTTTGAGCTATGAGGTGGTTTAACTTCTTGCGTATGTTCTAACTCAGACACTTTTTGGTGTTCCTTTTACCTGTTGCCCTGTTATCGTCCAATACGGTTAATCCAGCGGTTGTACCAATTCATGCCCGCCGATGTTGTCAAGCTCATGATTAGGTAACTCACCATAATCATAGCGAACACAGGTATAGATTGCCCCGTTTGAAGCATCATAGTATGACCGATACTAAACATATCAGGGAACCCAATCGCAATCGCTAAACTTGAGTTTTTGGCGAGGTTCAAATACTGGCTGGTGAGCGGCGGTACGATAATCGGGACCGCTTGGGGCAGAACGACTAAGCGTAATGTTTGTCCTTCACTTAAACCTACCGCTCTAGCTGCTTCTCGTTGTCCCTTTACAACGGCTTGTATCCCGCTTCTCACGATTTCGGCGATGAATGCGCCTGTATAAACAGACAGCCCGATTAAAAGTGCAGAGAACTCGGGGGACAGGTTCACTCCCCCGACAAAGTTGAAACCCTTCAAAACCGGAAAATCGAGCGTAAATGGCTTTTCAGGTGTTAGAAACCATCCCAAAATGGCTACGATTAGAAAGCCGGGAAGCGCCCACTTGGCTCGAAAGCCGGGGCGTTCTAACCGTCGAAGTTGCCGCCAGCGCACGATGTAAAGAACTGCTGCCAAGATTAGACCTGCGAGAAGGAATCCGCTCCATATTTTCAAGCTAGCAGTAGGTTCAGGTGAGGGGAAATAGAGCCCCCGTTGATTAATGAACACACCTCCGGCTAGTGATATGCTCTCTCCGACTCTCGGGAGTTTCAGGATTACAGCACTGTACCAAAACAGTATTTGAAGGAGGAGTGGAATGTTGCGGAAACATTCAACGTAAACGGCGGCTAAGGTTCGGATTAACCAGTTGCTGGAGAGGCGGGAGATGCCGGCAATAAACCCCAAAATCGTCGCGCAAATAATTCCTATGAAACTCACCTTTAGGGTGTTTACCACGCCCACCCAGAACGCTTTGAGGTACGTTTCTGAGGGTGAATATTCAATCCCTTCAGAGATGTCAAAACCGGCTTCATTCCCCAAAAAGTCAAGGTTGAGCGTTAACCCGAGCTTGCTCAACCCTCTTAACATGTTTGTGTAAAGAAGCCCCGCCAGCAGAACGACGCCTATAAGGAAAAGGATTTGGAGCAGCACACGCAGGACGCGGACATCTCGCCAAAAGGGAATGTTCATAGGCTATTATAGTGGTGCCATGGTTTCTGATGAATACCTCAGTTGGCTGAGGTATTCATCCGGTTATTTTCTTCTCTATGAGCAGTTTGCCCTTAACGGAACGGCATGGCGTAAAGCAGCCCACCTCGTGTCCACGGTTCGTTGACCCCGCGGGGCAAGCCAAGCGGTGTGAGATTGCGTTCAAAGATTTCGCCATAGTTGCCAACAGCATTGATTACTTGATGTGCCCAATCCCGTGATACACCGAGTTGTTTGCCTGTATCGCCGGATTTACCTAAAAATCGTTTAATCTCAGGGTTCCCGGTTTCAAAAGTGTTTAAATTGGCTTGTGTGATTCCGTGTTCTTCGGCGAAGAAGGTCGCATAAACCACCCAACTTACCACATCGTTCCACTTGTTATCACCGTGAACGGTGACGGGCCCCAACGGTTCTTTTGAGATTGTCGCATCAAGGATAACGTGCGCCTCCGGGTCCTTGAGAACTTGGCGGCGTGCTACTAATTGCGACTTATCAGAGGTCACGACGTCACAGCGTCCCTGTTCATAACTGTTGTAAAGGGTATCAATTTCTTCAAAGACGACTGGATTAAAGTCGATGCCTAAGGCTCGCATCGTATCCGTCAAATTTAGTTCGGTGGTGCTACCCGCAGTTACACCGATACTCGCGCCTGCCAATTCCTCTAATGAGGTAATATTTAGAGCTTTGGGGAGCATAAATCCCTGCCCGTCATAGAAGGTTGGCGGTGCAAAGTCTGCGCCGACTTGGGTGTCACGGGTGAGCGTCCACGTGGTGTTGCGGATTAAGACATCTATCTCGCCTGTTTGTAGCGCCGGGAAACGTTCAGGTGCTTTCAAGGGGACGAATTCAACTTTGTCCGGATTACCGAGGACAGCGGCAGCGATCGCCCTACCATAGTCTGCATCGAAACCGCTCCACTTTCCATCTTCACTTAAGAAACTGAAGCCGGATAACCCCCCGTGGACCCCGCATATCAGTTTTCCTCTCTTTTTAACTCTGTCAAGAATACTCTCCTCACCTTGAGCGAGTCCTGGAACTACCAAGGTAATCGCTAAAACCAATGTAAAAACGCGACACAAAAATTTACGCACAGAAATCCCTTCCTTTTTCGGTATGCCCCCTATTGTAGAGGTCGTTTAGCTGAAATACCTTGATTTAAGGTCTATTATCATTCCTAACAACTCAAAGTTTCTCCTTTGCTCCGTTGTAAGATTGTTTGTTACGCTCTAATACAACACAACGCCAAAGAATTCGCACACAAAGATAACGATGACGACAAGGTGCATTGCCCTTCTCAACAAGATTGTTACAGTATTCCTTTCTCGTTTTAACCTAAATCGTTCTCGGATATGGAAACAATGTACTACTATAGCATATCGATTTTTATTGTGCCATAAAAACTTCTCCCGTGACGTACGATTGCAAATAGTAGATTAATCCGATCAAGTTTCTACATCAGCCAATCCATTAAGGCAACTTAACTGGCGGCGACTCAAGGAATTAATGGTCAAAGTTATTGACGCCAATGTCCGTGATAATCAGATAGGCATCGAGTTACTAACGGAAGTGTTTAACCGGTACGTAACCATTCTGATGGTGTGTGCCGATGCTGCCTATCGCAAAGAATCGCAAGACTGGTTATATTTTGCTCACCAATGTCAATTGGGGATTGCATCTACACTAGGACAGCAGAGGTTTGAAGTTTTCCTGTCACGATGGATAGTTGATCGCACATTTTTTTGGCTTGGTTGATGTTGTCGATTGACTTTGGATTATGAACGATATCCTAACACTGCTGAGACTATGGTATACATCGCTTCCATTTACTTGATGCAAAATCGAATTAAATGATGTTCAAAAAGGCTCTTAAAGATTCAATTTTCGATTTGTTTAGCGAGATTGTATCCTTCCGGTCGCTCCTATTCTGAATCGACCATTATCGACAACTCCTCCAACTGTTCGTCAGAGACTTCGGACGGTGCTCCGGTGAGTAAGCATAATCCTTTTTGCGTTTTTGGAAACGCGATGACTTCGCGAATATTCTCCTCGCCGGTCATTAGCATAATTATGCGGTCCAGACCGGGTGCAATTCCAGCGTGCGGCGGTGTGCCGTGTTGCAGGGCTTTTATGAAATAACCGAATCGCCTTTCAACTTCTTCGGGACTAACGCTCAAAAGATCCAACACCTTCTGTTGAATGTCCCAACGATGAATTCGGACACTGCCGCTGCAAATCTCGATGCCGTTGATGACGAGGTCGTAGTGTTGGGACCGGGCAGCACTAGGATCGGTATCCAAAAGAGGAACACTCTCGTCAGTGGGCGCTGTGAAGAGATGGTGGAAGGGTTCGTAACGCCGTTCGTCGTCGTTCCATTCGAACAGCGGATAATCGACAATCCAGAGGAAGTTGAAACGACTCTCATCAATGAGACCGAGCTGCTTGCCGAGAAGAAGACGAAGGTTTGATAGCGCGTCTGCAACTACCCTTGGTTGGTCAGCGACGAACATCATTATGTCTCCCGGCTTCGCTCCCATCCGCGCCGCTACCGCAGTGAGGGTGTGTTCGCTGAAAAACTTTACGATGCCGGACTCGAATCCGTTCTCGGTTACCTTTATCCACGCCAATCCTCTCGCTTTATAGATGGCGACGAAATCGGTTAAGTTTTCAATCTCTTTCCTAGAAAACGCGGCTCCACCGCAAACGGCGATGCCTTTTACCTGTCCATTTCGTTCCAAGGCGCCCTTAAACACCTTGAAGTCACAGTCGGCGACGAGGTCGGAAACTTCGGCGAGTTCCATCCCGAAGCGGGTATCCGGTTTATCGGTGCCGAACCGCGTCATTGCGTCGTCGTAAGCGAGGCGTGTAAACGGAATTTCCACGGATATGCCCGAGGCTTCCTCAAAAATCCGCTTCATCAAGCCTTCAGTGACTTCAAGGACATCGTCAACGGTCGCAAAGGACATCTCAAAATCGAGTTGTGTGAACTCAAGCTGGCGATCAGCGCGAGTGTCTTCATCCCGGAAGCAGCGGGGAATCTGGAAGTAGCGATCTACGCCGCTCATCATGAGAATCTGCTTGAACTGTTGCGGCGATTGTGGAAGCGCATAGAAGTTGCCCGCGTTAAGACGGCTTGGCACCAGCACATCCCGCGCACCTTCAGGTGTACTATTCATCAGGATTGGGGTTTCGATTTCAAGAAATCCCTGTTCGTCCATGTACTTCCGGGCAGCAAGCATAGCCTTGTGCCGGATGGCTAAAGATTTCTGCATCTTGGGACGGCGGAGATCGATGTATCGGTATGTCATGCGAATCTCTTCGTCGGTGTCGATGTCGTCCTCAACCAGAAACGGCGGCGTTTTGGCAACGTTTAAAATATCCAATTTTTGTGTTGCGACCTCAATCTCGCCCGTTGGGAGGTTGAGGTTTATTGTGCCCAAGTAAACGCTGACTTCGGTTGCAGTCATCTTTATAACGTAGGTTCGTTTACCTGCCCTGTCAGTAATCAGCCACTTGTCTACTTCGCCTCGGTTCACTATCTCAACATTCTGGGATAGTGGGTGCCCGTTTGTCTTGAAAGCACCTCGAAATTCGTCTGAAAAATGCAAAGCCGCCAAATCGGTTTCATGTTCTAATCCGAGGTTGAATAATAGGTCGCCCTCTATCCGCTCTCGAACTGTGCCGCTCACGGCCAACACAAACTCGCCGCGAATTTGGTTTGCAACTTTATGGGCTTCAGCATCAATCTTGGGATCGAATACGACTTGTGTAATTCCCGTCCGATCCCGTAAGTCTGCGAAAATCACGCCGCCGTGGTCTCGACGGCGAGCAACCCAGCCAGTTAACTGCGCCGATTTACCGGCATCGGCGAGCCGCAACTCTCCACAATAGTGCGTCCTTTTCATTTCAGGCATTGTGTATATGTTTTCTTCCTTATATTTGTGATATATTTATCATTGACAAACTTTGAACATCGTGAAAATTCTGTCAGTCTGACCTGTACCAAATTTTAATTAAGAGAACCTCACTGCGATGATTTTTTCAGTGCCTTTCCCAACCTATCAAATTCAACCGCCCGCTGATTTCCACTTTCCATATCTCGAACCGTGGCCGCCCCATTCTTAATCTCATTTTCCCCAATAATCACGACATATTTCACTCCGAGCTTGTTTGCTGTTTTCATCTGTGCCTTCAAACTGCGTCCTTTGTATTCAAGGTCAGTTCTGATTTGGCTATCGCGGAGTTTTTCCGCCAATTGGAAGGCGATTGGCATTGCTTCTTCACCGAGTACGGCCATGTAAACGTCAATTGGCGGCTGCGGCGAAATCTCGATTTTTTGTGCTTCCAAGGCAAGCATTATGCGATCTACGCCAAGCCCAAAGCCAATCCCCGGAGTCGGTTTGTTGCCCAGTTCTTCGACCAGGTAATCGTACCGCCCACCCCCGCCGATAGCGTCTTGTGCACCGAGTCCGCCCGCCGTAAATTCAAACGTCGTGCGAGAGTAGTAATCCATTCCCCTAACTAGATTCTCATTCTCCACAAAATCAATGTTCAATAACTTGAGGTAACGTTTTACATCGTCGAAATGTTCGCGGCACGAATCGCTCAGATATTCCAGCAGTTTAGGTCCCTCAGATAGAATTTCGCGGCACCCGATTTTGCAATCAAAAAGACGCAATGGGTTGCGATCATAGCGTCTTTGGCATTCTTGGCAAAACTGATCGAGACGTGCCTCTGTGAAAGCCTTGAGATCCGACACAAATTTTGGCCGGCAAGCTCGATCGCCAATGGTATTGAGGTGCAACGTCAAATCTTTGAAACCAAGACGCGAATAAAATTTATGGGCTAACGCGATGACTTCCGCATCAACCGCAGGTTCAGCGGCGCCGAACACTTCCACTCCAACCTGCCAATGCTCACGATAACGTCCCGCCTGCGGTCGTTCATAGCGGTACATTCGCCCATTGTAATAAAGTTTCAAGACGCTCGCGCTTTCGAGCAGCCGATTTTGAATGACAGCGCGAACAACGGGTGCTGTCCCTTCTGGCCGCAGCGTGATGCTGCGATTGCCTTTGTCGTTGAAGGTGTACATCTCTTTTTCAACGATGTCGGTAGTATCTCCCACGCCCCGGACAAATAGATCGGTATTTTCAAAAATTGGGGTGCGAATTTCCTGATACCCGTATGTCGAAAAAACAGACCTCGCGACGTTCTCCACCCACTGCCACGTTTGAGTCTGCGAAGGAAGGATATCTCTGGTGCCCTTGGGTGATTTAATCTGCATATCTTCCTAATAACTCCCTAAAACTTGTTGAATCTTCCCTAACGATTCCATTGCCGCATGCCGCAATTCCTCGTTTTCGTCATTTTCAAGCGCCTTTAAGGCGTCAACGACTTCACTGTCGGAATAGATGACCTTTCCTAATGCTTTTGCTGCCCAAATCTTATCAACTTTCTCGAGTAGGGCAAGCTGCTCACCGTATTCATTGGCGGATTGGATTTCTCCATTTTCAATTTTCTTGCGGAGCCGTTTTTCGCAAAACCCCATGTGCCCTACTGCTTCCGTCACCGAAAGCCACAAGCTGTTAACCTTCTCACTCTCCAGTTCGGCGAGCAGAAATTTTTTGTAGAGGTTTAAGAAATAGTTTTCGAAAGCTAATGTCCGTTCAGCGATATTTCTCAGTTGTTTCCTGTCATCTGTATTTTCAGGGACGCAATACTCCCATGTTCTACGGCATTTGGCATAAACGTCTTGGATAAGGTCTGTCCATTCATCGTTGATGCGTGTTCGATATTGTTTCAGACAATCGTTTTTGTCATTGACATATATATTGGCTTTGAGCGCTATAATCGCCAATGCGGATTTGCCTACACAGTTGATTATCTCCTTGGTGCCGGGGTGCATGCCGCCATCTGCAGCGCACGCCTCACGTATGTCGTAGCCGTAGAATTCCCCTTCGGGGTCGGGATAATTCAGTGGGAACACGAGAAATTCTGGTTTCTCGCGGATTCGTGAAAAGAAACGATACGGGACATGCATCAGACTACGTTGCCACCACTCAAGAGGAATCAGCACAAGTTTATCGCGTATATCTTCCCCATGCAGCAAGATGCTAGCAAACTTGAGTTCTGGGAGTCCTATACGTAATGCTTGTCCTTCGCCATAAAGGTTCAGTTCTAACTCAATTGGACTTATCAACGAACAGTATTCGCTTGTTTGTTGAGCCTTCTCATGTTCCTCACGGCTGCGGAAACTGTCCACGAACAGGATGTCCACGTCAATGTCGCTTGCGGGAACCGCAGTGCCATCGGTGTAGCTCCCCTTGAGGTAGTATCCTCGAATTCGATTGGGGAAAACCGATTCAAATATTCCAATTACACCACGTATAATATCGTCAACTCTTCGGTTGCGGACAGAATTGAGTAGCGAAACGCTGTTCATTTGAAATTTACGATTTCGGTTGCATCGCCGCCTGAATTTGACGCCGTTGCTCCTGAAGTTCTGGGACACTCGGGGCAAGGCGCCGCGCATCGGAATTGGCTTTCAATGCATCGTCATACTGCTTTTGGGTGACGTATAAATTCGCCAACTCACTGTATAGCAACGGCTCATCCGACGCAAGTTGTAATGCACGCTGGTATGAATTGATCGCCTTGCGAACTTCGTTCTCATCCGTGTGAATTTTCCCTAATATATAATGCCCGCGCCACAAATTTGGGTTGACTTCCAATGTCTTCTCTGCATATTGGCGCGCTTCCGGCACCATGTTTTTAAGACGGTAGATTGATGCCATAGCCGCGAATATTTCGGCGGGAAGATTTGAATCTAACGCTTCAAGGCGTTTGTAAGTCCGCAGCGCTTGATCATTGCGTTCTTGCCGTTCATAAATAGGTCCGAGTAGGAGGTAAAAATCTAGACGATTTGGTTCAAGTTCAATCGCAGTCTCAATGGCTTTAGCAGCCTCGTTTAATTTCCCTTGGCCTTCGTAGATGACCGCGAGTTGAATGTAACCTTCCGTATCCCGTGGATTAGTTCGCAAAGCCTTTTTCACGACCTGTTCAAGTTGCTTGAGCTCTTTTTTCTCCTCTTCGCGCACCAATCCTGATGCAACACCTAGATGGTATCGAATCACTTCGTCACGGGGATTAATTGCCAATCCGCGGTTAAAATGTCCAAATGCTTCCTCATATTCTCCCGAAACATGGGCAAGTTGGCCTTGTATGAGATTCTGAGTGGCGTCGAAGTAAAGGTCTACCTTTTTTCTCACGTCGGTTTTCTCCGCCATCGATCTGCCATAATTTTTCAGGTACGGGTTGACTCGTTCGCGGTATTTCGCCATTGCCGAGATAATGCTCTTCTTGGCTCCTTCAGACCGGCTTGCACGGATTAACCCTAAATTCGGACGGCTATCCGAATAAACTGCGCCGTATCCGGCATAGCTTCGGAGGGCATCGTCACCCATCATAAACGAATCTAGCAACGACATACCGTTAAGGTCATCGCTTGCGAGCGCATCGCCGATATTTGTAAATTGCGTTCTGCCCATGAAGTTTTCATAATCAATCTTGAGTCGTTCAGATGTGCCAATCAAGACGACGAAATCCGGTGTGTATTTGTACCATAGTGTTGTGTGAGGAAATACTTCAAGGAATGTCCTCAAAGCCATTTTGAAATGTGCTTCGGAGATTAAATTGAGTGGTAACCGCTGGCATAAAATACCATCTTCGTTCAAAGCTCGTTTGCAGAGCCGGTAGAATTCTGTTGTGTTGGTTTGCGAATACCATGCCGCGGGAGAGGATGTGAAGGACCTCACTGAGATGATGTCGTACTTTTCGCCCGCCACTAGCAGATAGTTCCGCTCGTCATCAATCGTCAAATTGAATTGGGGGTTGCTGAGAATATGGTGATTTACATTAGCGAAATGTGCGCGCGCTTCTTCAATGACATCTTTTGAAGATTCGACTGCATTCACATAAACGCCGTGTTGCGTCATAGAGTAGGCTGTCAAGCCCATGCCGAACCCAACTACAAGTGCACTTTTCGGCTTAGGATGTAAGAGTACTGGGAGGTGGGCGATTAGGCGCTGTGAAGTATAGCCCCATCGGGAAGTATCAGCAATCTTACGCGCACCTACATACAACTTATGGGCACCCTTATCATCCGTGAACACCGACACTTCAGCATCAACGCCATGTTTATGGGAAATGATTGTGCTGCCCACGCCCCGTGTGAGGAAGCCCGAATTTCTGATGAACAGAGGGTTATCGCCTGCGTATAACACAATCAGTCCGAACCCAACGGTCAGGATTACTCCACCGGCCGCTGTGCCATTAAGGATTTGCCTGGTGCGTACGGCGTTAGCTTGTGCTGAGAAAGTCGCGGCGCAACCCATAATCGCGCTCAAGGCCGATGTCAGGACAATGCCCTGACGAACGCTAATGAACGGCACAATGATGAACCCCGCGCACAACACTCCTGCGATTGCACCAACGATGTGCAAAGCGCTGACATTGCCAATACTGCGCCCTAATCGCGCCCCGTCGTGTGGGTAGATTCGCACTGCCAAAGGAAAACACCCGCCAATCAAAATTGCCGGAACAATCATCACGCCCGTACACCCAAAAAGTGTTGCAATCCCGCCGCCGATTGGAAGTAGTTCACCCAGAATCGGTATCGCCGCGACACCGGAAATCCCGATGGCAATCTGCATCAATCCGAACAAACTAATGCGAGATTTAACGCGGTCAGTTACTCGTGCGAATAACAAATTCCCGATAGCGATGCCGAACAGTAGGACTGCTAGGAATATTGTTGTCGCCGCAAAATCGAGCGAGTGCACCAAGGCGCGCCTCCAGAGCACTGCATACGTCATCGTGCAGAATCCGGACATAGCAAATGCCCAAAAAGCTAACCGAATCGGCGCAGGCGCCTCGGTTGTGTCTGGGCGTGATCCAGCGTGCGTTGCGGTTATATGCCCCTCGTCCTTAACACTCGAAATACCACTTACCGACTGCCGATGCAACCCAAAGGCTACGGCTGCCAAAACTAAATTAATGCCTGCGCAGATATAAAGAGACGGCTGAACCCCTAAAGTTTGCAATAGGACAAATCCCACTGCGAAGCATCCGATGGCGCCGCCAAGCATCTTGATACCGTTGAGAACGCCGACGTGGAATCCAAGACCGTCCGTACTCCGCACCAAAACCTTGCACAGGACAGGCAATGTGCCTCCCATCAGAATCGACGGGACAATCAGGTAGAGAAAGGATAGAGCAAACCGGATGAACAACAGCGAATAGAACTCCCCATTAAGACTGCGATAGACTAGAACGTAGGCGGCGTTTAGCACATTCAATAGCAATGGGGAGACAAGGGCAAATACACCGATGCCTATTTCAAGAATAGCATATAACCGTAGTGGACGATCTTCACGATCCGCGGCGCGGCCAAAATACAATGCCCCTACTGCCAATCCCGACATCAGTGCTATCAGGACCGTGCTAACCGGCAGCGTCGTGCCGCCAAAGATCAGTGTGAGTTGGCGTACCCAGATTACTTCGTATATCAAGCCAATGGCACCGGCAAAGAGGAAGATTAGCCGCACAACCGATTTTATATTCCGCACAGTTCTCTTACCTAAACACCATCTTCAAATATTCGCGAGTTCGCATACCTTGGAAGAGTTCGCCGCTCCAAAACTCATTATATCACATACATCCCGGCGTTGTGTACATCAAAATGGGCATGTGTAGGGCACACGAACAATGCAACTACTCAATTGGAAATTCTCCTATCAAAATTTCACTGAAGCGGAAAATTTTTCTGGTACAAGGAGCTTTTTTCACTAAGAGCCTGTTTGAAAAAGAAAAAAGATGTCTGAACGGTTGATGTTTACGTTTACTCACTGGAGCAGTTGATTCCGAACCAATGAAGGGAGTAAACATGAACCGAAAACGTTATCCTAGTGATTTGACCGATGTACAATGGCAGAAACTGTCAGCGTTTCTGCCAACCCCTCAACCATTAGGTAGACCTCTAAAATGGGAGATGTACTTAATTGTCCATGCCATCTTTTATGTCGTCAAGTCCGGTTGCCAGTGGCGAATGCTACCATACGATATGCCACCGTGGCAAACCGTCTATTACCATTTTAGGAAGTGGGAAGCCGACAATACATGGCTCTTGATTCATCAGGCACTTCACGAACAATCACGCTGTGATGGTGGCAAAGAACCATCACCGACAGCAGCTATCATTGACAGCCAATCCATTAAGACAACTGAACTGGCGACGACTCGCGGTTTTGATGGTCACAAGAAGGTCAAAGGACGCAAACGACATCTAGTAACGGATACGACGGGTATTCCATTGATGGTCAAAGTCACTGACGCGAATGTCAGTGATAATCAGATTGCTATCGAGTTACTAACAGAAGTGTTTAGCTGGTACATAACCATTCAGTTGGTGTGTGCCGATGCCGCCTATCGTGGAGAATTGGAAGACTGGTTATATTTTGCTCATCAATGTCAACTGGAGATTGCATCTACGCTAGGACAGCAGAAGTTTGAAGTTATCCCGTTACGATGGATTGTTGAGCGCACATTTTCTTGGCTTGGTTGGTTTCGTCGATTGACTTTGGATTATGAACGCTATCCTAGGACTGCTGAGACTATGGTGTACATCGCTTCCATTTACTTAATGCAAAATCGAATCAAATGACTTTTCAAACAGGCTCTAAGGACTGGTCGTCAGGTTACGCGTTAATTATAGACCTGGACGTGAAATGACCAAGAAATGCAATTACATGAGAGAAGCGTGCGCAAAAACTGGCCCATACTATCATCTTGATTTGGAAATTTAGCAGGAATAAATTGCGGCTGTGGAAATGGAGACACGTATGGGGGCTTGAAAATAAAGTTACTAGATCCGCAGTCCTTTGTCACAATCTCGCTTTGCGGTAGGAAGAAATCGCTATCAACGATTTCTGGCATGAAGAATTAAAGGTTATGCACGAACGACGAGATCTGGGACGACAAGATTACCATCTACGCTAAGCGTCGCGGCGGTTGTTCAATACCGTTCAACGTGTCGATGCAAACTACGCTTTTTTCCGAGAAGTCTTGGCGGGTCACGGTTGTTTTGCGCCGAGGGCGGTGTTGTGAGCCACAACGTCGTCACACAGGGAAATTAGCTAACTTCCATCAGGTAGGGTGAAGCTATAGCACTTAATCTGATCGGCATGCGTTTTGATTTGTCAGTGTAGGTCGGACGCCCTTGCACCCGTAGGTTTTCATGTCGTGTTTTCTGTGACACCGCAAATTTCCGCCATTCGCTCTTTTGGACTTGAATTATCAAATCCGCAATCATCGGTTTGTTTTGGCGTTTGCCCAGGTGGTAGCCAATGAATCGCGGAGAGATACAGAAAACACGCCCGGATTGAATTCAAACAGGCCAGCTATCTCTTTTTCATCTAGCGGGCGGCTATAAATTCGCACCTCATCAAGAACGCCCACAAAACCGGCGAGTCCACAGCAGAACCCCAAGCGAAGCGGCGATACGCTTGGATCGAGAGTGGCATTATTGGTTGGTACTCGACCTATGAGTTTGCCATTGGCGTAGTAGGCGCCGCTCTGATTTTTCGACTCAAAGGTTCCTGCGATATGATGCCAAGTGTCCATTTCCAACTCTTGTCCCGTACGCGTCCCTTGCCATCTGCCGCCCGAAAACAGGTCAAGCCGACCGCCGCCGCGCAGTAAGTCGAGATTGTACTGATCGGTGAAGATGACTCGATTTTCCCCAGCGTAATCCAATTCAGTAGGGAAAACCCATGCAGCAGCAGTGAAATCCTTTTGCACGGTTAAAACCGGGTTAGCTGGGATACGGGCTTTGGCGTTCTTATCGGGAAAACGCAATCCTCTCCCGAATTTTCCTCTATTCTCTCGAACGGATGTTTGAATTTTTCCGTCAATTTCGCTTCCGCCAGCGTCCCTGATTGACTCATCTCTTCCCTCAAATGGATAATACGCAATAAGACCTTCGTCCAATCCAGCAGGCATCACTGGTGCAGACCATACAAAAAGAGTCAAAAGCCAAATGGCAAATTCATATGACGATTGAGTTTTCACCAAATCTTCCTTTCCAATGCGTAATGAATGCTTAACGTGAATCTATAATGTGTATTGAGTTGGATTTTGAGGATGGTGTGGACAAATCGTGGATAGCATCACGTGTCGTGGAAAACTTTGGCTTCTTCATGTAAACCTGAGGACTAGAGTGTGGTAAGTGACTGACAGTAATGACTGAATTGTTTAACTAGGTCTAAAATTGCTTAAGGGAAGGACATAGGCGGAAGTTGGATAGAAACCTGGGTATTTGGGGACCCACTAACAACTTTATCAGGCGGAAAGGTTTTGAGTCATTGCATTGAGACCAAGCGAAGCCGTATCCGCTTGGTCCCAACGCAATCTTATGCTCAAACAGCACTCGTCCTTAACGAGTTTCTGTTTTGATGCGCTTGGTTGAGACGAAACCGCTCACTCGCGGGCGCTCTTCAGACTACCCCACGTAACCACCAGGGAACCCTCTGGCGAAACCGAAGTGGGATTTTCAAGCAACGTCATAACGTCTTCGGCGCTAAAGGCGCGGCCGTAAAAACGTACATCGTCGAGACTCCCAACCATACATTGAATACCCATATGGCCAAATCGAATTGGAGACTGCTCGACAGCAACTCCTTCTGGTTGGGCTGTGCCATCCAAATTACCGTTGACGTAGTGTGAAATCATATTTTCATCGGCGTTATAGGTGCCTACGATGAGATGCCATTCGCCTAACGCCAGCGGTTCGTCTTTCCAAGGGGTGCCTACCCACGGGGGAGCGTCCGACGTATTTTTGACTTCAAAACGGCCCCTGCCGTGGAGAACGTCGAGATTAAACTGGTTGCTGAAAATCAGCCTATTTTCAAACTGGGGCCATTCGCCGCCCATTCCAAGCTCATCCGGCCGAATCCAAGCTGCGATGGCAAAACTCCCTGTGAAAGTGAGGCTTTCAGAACCGGGTACTGAAGCACTGCCTGTGTTATCGGTGAAACGGATAGCCTTGCCAAATCTGCCATCATCTTCCCGTACTGCAGAACCGAGATTGCCAGCGTTATCTCCAACCGAGTCTTCGAGGACGTCTCCATCTCCTTCAAACTCATAATGCGAGATGAGTCCCTCGTGCAACGCTGCAAATACCAGAGAAACCGACGCTCCCAAGAACAGTACAAGTGCTGAAAATAAACTCAAAACCAACACACGTTGCATATATTTTCCTCCAATTGTTTAGTTGCTCAATTTCAAATTGAATATCGGGTCAAGAAAATCAGCGCACCAGCGAATCTGTTCCCCTGCCCGTTTTCACCATTTACCTTTCAGGTTTGCCCACGTCGTTGCGAGCCTACCCGAAGGCGCTACTGCCACAAAAAGCCTGCCGTCCATATCGCTTCTAATCTCGTCCTGCGTAAGCACGTGGTTGTAAAGTGCGACCTCATCCACAGCGCCGCCGAAGAACTCACCCGGTGCGTGGACTGAGTGGCTGCCGACCACAAAATGAGGCGATCCCTCGAACGTGGTGTTTCCTATAATTGAACTATCGTCGTATATCAATTCACCATTCAGATATGACTTTCGTGCCGTCCCATCAAACGTCATGGCGATGTGATACCAAGTATCGGGTTGGATTTCGTTTTCGGCTTTAAATTCGCTGAATGGCGGGAACTGCCGATTCGCCCCTTCAATACTCAGCCAACTCAGGAATTGTTTCTTTTCGATGCCGATTTGGTGCCCAACCCACGGGTTGCCCCAGACACTTGTGTCTCGGTAGGGTATACCGGCTGCAAACTGAATGGGCGACGGATTACGGACGGTCACCCACGCTTCCAGCGTTATGTCCTTCGGCAATCGCAAATTGGGATGATCGTCGAATGTAATCATACCGGATTCGCCATCGAAGTCTATAGCCGAACCGAGTTGACCCTCGACCCAAACCGCGCCGTCATTCAGTGTCCCTATGTATCCGCTCCCACTCTTGTCTTGGGTGGTATTTCCGCCGCCTTCCTCAAAAGGAAGATAGAGGAGTAGCTCCGCTATGCCAGTCCCAACAAACCCTGCTAGGAGCAACACCAGTCCACAAACTACAATATTCGACTTCATTGTATACGTCCCATTTTGAAATCTCGATTTGTGCAAATATCCTCGCTTTAATCGTTTTCCACGTCGTGGCTGCCTTGCTCGATGCCGAAACGATGAGCGGCACATTATCAGGAGAATCTTTGGAGATTTCGCCTTGTCCATCGTCGAAATTTAATGCAAGAACAACGTCGCGCGGATTTAGCTGTGCGCCCGCGACGCCAATGCCAAACACCGTAGCTGCAAGAGTTGCCGCAACTAAGGTTTTCATAAAGACCGCCTTTGTCAACAAATGGGTCATGGTTCAAACAAACCCATTATAAAGAACTATCAAAATAAAAACAAGTACAAATCGGCTATGTGAAGACGACTAACCGCGCCTATACTATTGTCTTGCTGTGTATTCAGCTAATTGTCCGATCCTTCCACCCCTCCGCCGTATGATGTATCACCTGCTGTCCTATCTTCAACCAATCCACCCGCATCTACCCAGTCTTTGATGCTCTGAATGCTATCTGTTACGGAATAAATCGGCTCATAACCCATGCACGCTTTGGCTTTGGACATATCGAAGGCGACTTCGCCCCCCTGCGCCATACTCCACGGGAACCCAACATCTACCTCTATGTTTGGCGAAAGACGTTTGATAATCTCAACAAATTCTGAACCCCGCGTTGGGTTGGGACCGCAGCAGTTAAAGATTTGGCCCGCGGCGGCTGAATGCTCCGCAGCGGCGATATGCATGCGGGCCACATCCCGGTAATCCACATAGTGGCAAAGCTCTTCAGTGGAGAAGTGCGGGATTTCAACTCGCACCCCTTCTTCTAATTGCTCCGCGAATTTTCGCCAACCGCGGCCGCCCCCTCGCCCAAACGGACCGATGACAGCAGTCAACCGCAACACAGTCGCCGGAAGATTGAATTGATGGTAGTAGGTCAGCGCTAACTCTTCCTGCATTCGCTTTGTCGTCGAATACATGTCCTGCGGACGGCAAGGATGGTTCTCATCGACAGGCATGTAATCGGGAGGGTTAAACTTTGTTGCAGGATACCATTCATACGCGGATATGCTACTAGCCAGTACGAAGCGATTTACTTCCATCATGCGTGCATTTTCAAGGAGGTTTTGCAAGCCGTTGACATTGACATCCACCATCTGAAGCGGATCACCAGTGTCACCCGGCAGTGAAGCGAGATGCATGATACAATCGAACGATTTATCTTTCAACGCCAGGTTCAGTCCGTCAGCATTGGTCAAGTCTGCTTGGATAAAGGAAATATTTTCGCTCGGCTGCGAGCGCCCGAGGGCAGTGACTGACTTCCCATTTGCCAACAACTGATGTACGACTTCACGGCCGACGTATCCGGTTACACCCGTTACCAGTACATTTTGCATTTTCTTCAAGCCTCCTTTGGCGGCGGGATGTAATACGGAGGAATTACCTCTTCCGTTAACGGCAGATCGATCCACCCACCGGTCTCCATACTCTTCCAAATTGCGCACATCACCTCGACAGCGCGGGCACCATCCTCGCCGCTTACTAGCGGCGGTTTATCGTTGATTATGCAGTCCAAGAAATGTTCGGTCATGCGCTCATAGTTATTCGGCCGCCGGGGAGGGCAGATGGGTACCCATCGTTTGCGGACATGTTCGTCAATAATGTCCTCAACCCAGAAGAGCTCTGGCCAACGGTAATCCTTCAAAATCTGGGGCAACGTATCGACTGTAAAGTCCTTGTTTGTAAAAACTGCCATAGGCCAACTCTGAAAAGGGTTTGTGGCATCTGTAGCGGTAAATATTGTTCCCTCCGTGCCGCATAATTCCGTCGCTTGGTTCACTGCCGGTGAAAATCGATTGCAGCTTATCGTGCCAAACGCACCATTCTCGAACTCAACCATGACTAGAGCGGTGTCATCGCACAGGGTGTAACTTTCCGGCATCGCTAACCGTTTGGCTACGCCGACCGTCCTCTTGACTTTGCTGTCGTTCAGCCATGTCAATAGATCGATGGCGTGCGCCCCCGTATCGTTCAGTGCCGCGCCTCCCGCAACCTCGCAGTCCAGGCGAAACCCAGTTTTAGCTACGTGGTTTTGGTAGTTGTGCCAATGTTCGTGCAGCGAAGCCCGGCTCATTAACAAATTGCCAATCGCTCCGCCTTCAATCAGTTCTTTTGCCCATTGATTGTGAGTCCAAAAACGCCGGTCGCAACCAACCATGAGTTTCACGCCAGCATCATTGCATGCGTCAACGATTTCCCACGCTTCCGTATTGGTTACGGCGAGCGGTTTTTCCACCACGACATTCACGCCGGCGTTCGCAGCGGCAACAGCGATGTTTCGGTGAACATTGTTCGGGGCAGCAATCACAACCGCGTCAAGGTTAACCTTGTCAAACATAATCCGGTAGTCCGTGAACCACGCTTCTGCACCCCATTTGGCAGCAGATGACTGCGCCTGTTCTGCGTCTACATCACAGACTGCAAGTAGTCTCGCTTCTTTCCGCTGGTCGATTGATGGAAAGTGGGCAATCTCTGCAATGCTTCCGCAGCCGATAATCCCCATTTTAATGTCAGCCATTTAACATTTCCTTACTCAAAAATTTTCCATTCCATACTCGTAGAATTAATATCCCTCATCCGCTCGTGCTTGAACCCTCGAGCGGGTTGGCATGCGGTCTATCCGAACGCCTCCGGTTTGCTCAATCACAGAGATTGCGGTAGCGCAGCCCCATTGCGCAGCCTTCAAAGGATCGGCATTTCGTAGAAATTCGGAAAGAAATCCCGCCATAAATGTATCGCCACCGCCGGTTGTATCCATCACTTTACCGCGCAGTGGTGGAACATGCCATTGTTTACCAGCGCTATGCACTAATGCACCCTTTGCGCCCATAGTAATTACGACGACGTTCGCTCCGGAATCGAACAACCGCATCGCCGCTTCAACCGGGTTATCCCAGCCGAAAATCGTCGCTGCGTCTTCATCCGAGGCTTTGACAATGTCAAAGTGTTCAGAAACCCCGCATGCCAAGTCTGAAAGCGAAGCGACCGCATCGCGATTGCCCTTGCTCATATGCACGCCGCCATATCCTCCAAGGTCCACCGCGCTGGTTTGTCCTAGCTTAACGACATCGGCGATATCTTCTGGAAGTACATCGTTATCCATCGGACAAAGATAGATTAGACGGCATCCGTGGTAGGGCTCAGGTATATCCGCTGCATTAATGGGAGACGCTTTGCTCGGATAGCGGATTTCCTTGTTGCCATTTTCGTCGTAAATTAACTCGGTTGTCGTCGTTCGATCGCGGGATTGCACCCCCACAGTATCGACGCCTGCGTCAATTATGAGTTGCAGCAAATCTTGCGGCATGTCGGAACCGATTTTGGTCGATATTCCTGTTGCCGTGCCCTGGCGGCTTGCTGCGACGGAGCAATAGGCTGGCGGACTCCCCAGAAACGGTCCTTTTACGCCGTCGGGGAAGTAAATCATCTCCGAAATCACATGACCGACGCAAACTAAATCAGGAGTTGAATCCATTTATCACTGCGTTATTTGAATGCACTGCCGATTGAAAAAAGAAGTCTCACTGAAAAAAACTCGGTACCGTCAAAGGTTGCCGCCAAAGTCAGAGACGTAATTTTTGGCAAAGGTTTTAGTGCGTACTCAACGGTTTTCACGCCTTTGCTGCACGTGCCACGCGGTCAACTAATTCACCGGAGGCGCAGAATGATTCAAGGGTGTGCCCAAGTACTGCAACCGGGAAGCTACACAGCATAGTGTTATGGTAATATTCAAGACCCCAGCGGTGAAAGCCGCTTGGAGTCAACCCGCCAGGCATATCCCAAGCCATCTGCAAATCAATTACGAGTCGATGCCAGACGCGGTGCATTAGTTCCATGCCTTGCGCACGATTCCCTTCATAGATGGCTACCATTGACGGTACATGTGTGGAATAGGACGGGTGAAGCCCGGTTGAATAGAAGCCTTCCGTATCCTCACCGCCGTCAGGCCGAATCGCGATTCTCACACCATGCGGCGTAATATTATGGCGCCATACTGTTTCGAGGACCGACTTTACTCGGTTTTCCGGAAAAACGCCCTCTAACCCATGAAGGTGCGTAAACCACTGTCCAATCAATTGATCTGACAACACGGATTCGGAGCGTTTTCCGGTCTCCGGTTGGTGAAATAGCAAATAGGACTCGGATGATTGGTTCCAGAGTTTCCCCTCCATACAGCGGCTTCCCTTCGAGATCCACGCGCGGCAATCCTCGGCAAATGCGTTATCGCCCCGATATGCTGCCATTCGCTCAACAATGCGCAATGTAGCCAGCCAATAACCGGATACATGAACGGCTGCACCCGCCATGGTAGGCCAGTTGTCGTAATACTGATTGCTCCCTGCTACGTCAATTAAGCCGTCGTCGTCTTGATCCACTGTCTTCATAAAGTTTAACTGCGCCTTGACCGAATCATAATACTCGTCAAGGAAATCGTCCTCGCCAGTAACCTGCCAATAGCGATCGACCATATGAATATAAATCATCCCGTCCATCGGCAGTTGCTGGTCATACCAAGGTTGATCCGGCTCAGTTCCTGAACCAAGCGTGGAAGGCACTTGCCCGTTACGGCGTTGGTAATGTTTAAATTGCCGCAGCTTATTGCGTGCCAGATCGGGAAAGAATATATTCAAAGGCCATTCCCCGAACTCGTCGTTGGCGATACAAGACTGCTGAGGACAAGAGAGAAGACTCTCATTCACGCAGAAAAGTCCGTCCTCACCCCACCAGTGATGCGGATCGAGGTTTTTCAACCAGAAACTCTCCTGTGGCAGCACGGCAAACACGTTAATCAACGCATCTTTCAACCAGATTGGCAGCCTTTCGTCCGCGTAAATTACTTCTTGCCAAGCCAATATGCGCGCCAATAAATCGTCGTGTTGCGACGCCAAATGTTCCGCAACGTCCGGCACACCTTGAAAGCGTGTGGCGTACATGTGTTGGTATTCGTTGAGGGTTACTTCTTCCTTTCTGCTCATTGCGCGCCAATAAGGGGCATACCAACTCAGCACAAAGTTTACAGTCCGGCATTGACCCGGTTGCAGCGCAAAGTCGATCGCGACGCTCGCGCCCGCATCAGTTGATTCGGGCGTAGGAAGGATACCACTGAGCGCGTCCCAGCCGCTACCCTCCAGTTCACCGCCAATACGTACGTCATTTTCCCCCGCCGCGCCAAGTGCGTAACTGTAAGGCATGTCTTCCCAGTTCGTGTTCACTGTAACACCTGTGAACACTCCTTCGACGTGTTTGCGGGCGTATTCGACTTGACGGACTACGGGCTGCCTCAGGCCGTGCGCGTTAAACGCCATCTCTTCTCGCCGGGGACCATGAAAACTGAAACCAAGGCTGCCCTGCTGTAAAACGCCGCTAGTATTATTCAGGCAAACTTGAAACACCGCTCCGGGGACGTTGCAACTCACTCCATCTCTTGGGAAAAACGGCGCCCATGCCCGCAGGTTGACGCCGATAGGCGCATCGATCTCATACTCCAAGTCCGCGACAGGATAATGTCCCCAATAATGGATTTGGCTAGCCGACTCAATCCCCTTTATCTGCTTCAATGAAAGAACATATGATTTGTTTCCTACCGATAAACCAAGGAACGGGAATTTTAAACTGGGGATATCGGATCTGTGGCGAGTAAAAATAACGAGTCCGTCGGTTCCGCCTCGGGCAGACGCAAGACGGTCACGCTCAAGGAATGCGTTAAAAATCGTACTGTAGTAGTTGAGCGTTCCATCTGTACCGAGAACAATTGCCCCAGTCCCTAAGCCGCCAAGCGGAACGCCCGGATCAACCTTACCGTCGCGGACGATTACACCGGTGACCGGCCGGGAGTACCCTTTTGCCTCGAATTCCACCCATTCCGGTCCGGGCAAATCTGTAGGAAATAGTGACATCTGTTTGACGCTGTTCGTCATGTTTTTATGTCCTTCTAAATCTATTGGCTTTGGTCGTTAACGATTATGAGCCGCTGCAGCCGTGCTATAGATGTTGTTTTGGGCGGGTACCCGGCGAATGTCGGAATAGGTGACAACCTTGCAGAGTTCTCGGCCGTCATCCATAACCGGGGTCGGCTTACGCAGTATGAATTCCGCTATATCGAAGGCATTGTAGCACACAAAAGCCACAGAAAACCATTCGATTGAACACTCGGAAGAACAGGTTAAGTCCGGGAACGGAAGCGGACCTGTATCTACTTGGAACAATCCATGATCGTGATTAATATTAATCGTCTTAATTGGGTATTCAATTATTGCCCGAATGCTCTTCACTTCGTCCCAAATCGTGGTCCGACCTATCAGCGCTTCATTCGCTTTGGTTGATTGGATAATCTGCTCTGAATTCACGAGAGCCTGGATTACCGGGTGCGTCCGTATTGTAAGATTAAAGACCGTAAACCTATCTTCGATGAGGAATGCGGTGCGATTTACTTTATTATCGGTAATGCCGTACCCGACATTAAGGAATTCAGATTCCGACCAAATGGCGCAGTATTCGCCGCTAGGATACTGAAAAAGTGTGTCTGAGCGGTACATCCATTCGGTACGGCAGGGAGTAATGAGAAAGAACTCCTCCGATGTCCCGTCCTCTTCATTTAGAATTTCGCAGCGGGCGTCAAGTAGAATTCGAGCACTGTTGCGAATCTGCATGTGTCCCGGTGTTCGCTGGTCATTGGGATTGGGTTCGACAACCCAAGTCATGTAAGAATTGTTAAAATCGCAAATATCCATGGCGAATTGCGATTCCAGAGGAGAAAGGCGGGAATTTTGATCTTGGTTCGCATCGTAAGCGAAACCGATGCTAGCATTGTATGCACCGGACAGTAATTGAGAAGAAAAAGGTCGGCACACGCACAGCCCTACCATGCGGGCCGACCTTTTTGATTTGGTCCTAACTAAGACTTAACTCATGGAAACGCGGCAATTTAGATGTTTCCGGATTCACTGCCGCCGCCAAAATGGTAACATTGAAAGATTCCGCGTGTTTTGAGTCGGAAGGATTACTGGTTTTTGAGTCGAGCCCAGGTGGTGACGAGTTTAGACTTCGCCTCTACAGAAGTGAGTGATGCCAAGTTTGTGTTAGCAAGTTCGGCAATTTCATCAGCAGAAAGCGCACGGCCAAAAAGCGCCACATCGTCAATCATGCCATCAATGAATTTGTAATTGTCGACTTCACCGCCGTGTCCTCGTGATGTCCCTAAGTAAATTGGGGAATCAGGGAAAACGGCGTAAGGAGCTGTCAATGTAACCGGCTCCGTACCCGATCGGTGATGGAACCCCCACGTAACATCAGCCGGAGCTCCGTTAAGGAAAGCTTGAAGTGTCTGTCCATTGGCGACTTGCGCCATATGTATCCATGTCCCCAGCTCGTACGAGTTATCAACGTTCAACCACCCTTCCGCATTCTTGGCATCCGGTTCTTGCTCTCCGTCGACAGCGCCCTTAATATTGTTGGAGCCATACGAGAGACTAGTGTCGTTAGAGGTAATTAATCGGATGTGGAAATGCGGTCCCCAGCCGACTTTTTCACCCTTAAACATGATGCCGCCGTGATCGCCGGAGGCTCTAATGAACGCGCGGACGGCGTGCGTGAATGCGTTTTCCATCGCATCCATAGAAGGATGGTGCGGTATTTCAGCGTAGGCATCGACGCCGTTGACGTCAAGGGCGCGTCCATGCATGCCGTCGGAATAACCGGCGCCGCCCACTAATTTGCCGTTAGCGTTTCCCATCAAATCATTTACGTTGTCGCCCTCAAATGTCCACGCAGAAATTAGACCGTCTGTCAAGGCAGCCGAAGCGACGCTAGTCACAACGCAAAATAGCAAAATCACAAAGATCCGAGTATACAAACGTAACATTCTAAATCTCCTTATCTAGAAGTGTAATTACTAAACTAAAGTGAATTCTTTCAAATTCACGTGCCGTAAATCATTAATTGCGCTCGACTGTGGATTCAACACAATTTCGTGCAAACCGTTAATGATTGCACCAGTATTTATATCAACTTGGATGCTGCTTCCCTGCAGGCTCCGGTTTTGCGTTAACTGCACAAGCTTTTTCCCAGAATCCGCAAGCTGTTGTGGCGGAATGCCATTTTATCACACAAGAGACCCGTGAATCACCTCCTTATTGCGATTTGTTCAGTACACCACTCAAATTGAATTGTAGCAATTTGTCGCTAAGCCATGGTCTACCATGCAATTTTTCGTTCCCCTAGCGTTAATGTCTTCCGGCAAGTTTCATCTTCCCCCATATTGCGGTTAGCTTGGCAGCCGGTGAAACTGAAAACGCAATCCGCGGATCGAACCATGCGGGATACAGGTCATTTGATTCATTATTCGTTAGGTTGGTTGGGTTACCGCCATCAGCGTCCATCACGTAAATTTCTACGTCTCCGTCACGCAGAGTGGAAAACGCTATCCGCCTACCATTTGGGGACCATGCAGGATAATCATCCCAACTAAAATCATTGGTCAGGTTCGTGGGATTCCCGCCGTCAGCGGCGTCGATAATGTATATTTCATTGTTAAAGTCCCGGGTCGCCGAAAAAGCAATCTTCTGGCCGGTTCGCGTCTGCCAGGCTGGATTCCTGTCATCATTGGGATCGTCCGTCAGACGTTTTTGATTTTCACCATTCGCATCCATCGAATAGATTTCAAAATTTCCATCCCGACTGCTAGCCCAAGCAATCTTTTTCCCGTCGGGCGACCAAGTAGGTTCCATATCCTGATCTTTATGTTTTGTAACTCGAAAGGTGTTTTCCTGATCACCAAATTCAGCAATTTCCCAAGGAGCGAAATCACCGTCCAGCGCTCTGACAACCCAGAGGTCGAAATTCCAGCCTTCATTAACATTTGCGTGGACGAATGCTATCCACTCACCGTCAGGCGACCAAGACGGTGTCAGGTCTCGCACTCCAGCAGTCAGTTTGCGGCTCTCCTTGCCTCCGGAATCCATAATGTGAATATGCTCCCAGTGCCCTCCTCGATTTGAGGCGAACACGATTCGCGTTCCATCCGGCGACCACGAAGGCGATAGGTCCCGAGCGCTGTCCTTCGTTAATTTTTTCGGATTCTGCCCGTCGACGTCCATTATCCAAATCTCTTCGTTCTTGCTTCTGTCGGATTCGAAAACGATTACGGCTCTATCGGGCGCTTCTTGCGCAGCGCCGCGCATCGGCGAAAGAAACACCGCCATCGCGATTGTAACATGTAGCGCGATGTACAGTAGCATGTTACGGTGGTGCATATGATCCCCCTGTTTATCTGCTCAATGTATTCGAAAGACCACTCCCGACACTACATGGGTACTTTACCGCCTATAGCTTGCTTGTTACCCACTTGACCTTGCCCCAAGTAGTTGTAGCTTTGTCGGCTGGAGACACCGAGAATGCAACAACTGGGTCAAACCAAGCCGGGTTGGCGTTGAACGCCTCTTCAGTGTTAGTCAAGTTGGTCGGATTTCCGCCGTCCGCATCCATCACATAGATTTCGCCGTTGCCATCCCGCAGCGTTGCAAAGGCAATCTTACTGCCGTTCGGCGACCACTCTGGAAAATCGTCCCAATTGAAGTCATTCGTCAAATTTCTTTGGTTTCCCCCATCGACATCCATTACGTAGATTTCATTGTTGAAGTCGCGCGTTGACGAAAAAGCAATTTTCCGACCGAATTTCGGCTGCCATGCCGGCGATTTATCGTCTCCAGGGTCGTTTGTAAGCCTTTTTCCATTCTCGCCGCTGGCGTCCATCACATAAATCTCAAAGTTGCCATTCCGATTTGTTGACCAAACAATCTTCTTGCCGTCTGGCGACCAATCAGGCTCAATGTCCGTGTCCCCGTGCTGTGTCAACTGCAATGGATCGACGCCTATATCTCCGTGCTCAACCTCCAGAAGGTAAATCTCGTAGTTCCATTCTGCTGCGCGGGGTGATCCAATTAGAATTGACGCACCATTTGGTGACCACCTCGGCCCCTTGTCCTGTGCACCATTTTCGGTCAACCTACGCACGTCTTTACCTGCGTTGGACATTATAAACACATCTTCAAAGTGCGCCGCACGGTTGGACATGAATGCAATCCATTCTCCATCCGGAGACCACGCCGGTTCCGTGTCTTCCTTTTTGTCCTTTGTCAACCGAACAGGATTTCCTCCATCCGTATCCATAATGTAAATTTCGCTGTTGCCGTCTCGATTAGATTCAAACGCAATTTTGGCAACATCGGGCGGCGCAGCGTAAACTTCGTCCGCAAGCACAATCATCGCAAACACTAGCACGCTGTACAAACCTAACCGCCCGACGATTTGATGCGGTGAAATTCTTGGCGTACCATTTGTGATATGCACGCAGCGATTTTCGGCAATCATTTGGGCAATAGAATTACCGTTGCGTTCGTTAAGGAACAAAGTCACAGATTTTGGGCGGCAGCCAAAACCGTCAGAAGTCGGAGTATTGGCTAACTCCATATCCTGAAAATTCCGGCTCTTCCAAAAATTCTTGAGGTATATTCACTGTAGTCGATTGGAGTTCATAATCTACATTTCCAAATTGCCGCAAAACATGGATGCTGTCTCACACTCGTTTACTCTAATCTAGCCGCGACTTGACATAGCCCCAACTCGTGGGCAACTTGCCACCGGGTTGAACACTCAATGGGATGCCGCTCATGAATTCATTGATGTCGTCCTCTGATAGTGCCGCCTTAAAAAGAGCAACTTCATCAATCAATCCGCCAAACGGCTCGCCGATAGCAATATGTGACCGTTCGCCAATCATAAAGAGCGGATCTCCAACGAACTGTATTTCTCCTTTGCGATCTTTGTGATTTGCAACTTCTTCACCGTTCACGTAGGAGATTGCCTCATCGCCGGTAAACACAAATGCGAGATGCGTCCATTCTTTCGATGCAACCTGTCCGGAGTCGTACTCACGGTCCTTCGCCACACCGCCTTCCACCAAATTAAGCCACGTCGCCATAGCACCGCCTCGAACTCCGATTTGATGCCCGACCCAAGGGTCGTCCCATTGTGCTTGATCGTCGTGCGGAACACCTGCGACATATTGAGTCGGTCCCGAGTCATCCGGATTTGCCCATGCCATCAGTGTCAAGTTCTGAGAAATGCGTAAATCGGCCGAGTTTGCAATCTGTACGGCATTCCCATCTTTTTTCAAAAACTTTACCGCGCCCTTGGGGCCTTCAATCGGCGCGCCGTCATTTTTTACTAGTGCGGCGACGCCTTTCATCTGGCCGTCATGCCCGTTTCCGGTTGCGTCTTTCGGATCGCCGTCAAACTTCCAGTACGCAACGAGATCATCAACCTGCGAATTCCCCGCGACAGGCATTGCCATCAATAGGCTCACGATGGCTAACGTAACTACAATAAGTTTCATTATTGCTGATTCCTCCTATCCTAAGGTATGTGTGTTACGTACTCAACCTTCGGTGGTTTTTGACCCGCGTCGAAGGTTGAGTTTATTTTACGAAATTGGAACACAATAGGGTTAACGGTCCCGCTTCAGATTTCCCCAGGTAGTGGCTAATTTACTTTCCGGTTCAACTGCGCCGCCAGGCTCGATTCCACCCATGTCTGCTTGGATTTGTTCTGGGCTTCTTACGCCGTTCCACAGTGCAACTTCGTCAATAGCGCCCTTGAAAAATTCGCCAATAGCTTCTTTCGATCGAACGCCGACCACGAAACTCGGTGAACCCTCGTATGTAGTTTCTCCATCACGGTCACCATTGTTGGCAACCTCCTCACCATTGACGTAAGAAATGGCTGTGTCCCCATCAAATGTAAAGGCTATGTGAGTCCACACACCCGACTCAATCGATCCCGAGTCGTATTCGCGATCAACACCAGCAATGCTCACCCATGTTGCCATTGCGCCGCCGCGAACACCGATCTGCTGACCGACCCAGGGATCGTCCCATTCAGCGCCATCATCAAAAGGCGTTCCACAAGCGAATTGCGTAGGACCCGCATCTTCGGAATTGACCCATGCTTCAAGTGTGACGTATTTTGCAATTTGGAACATATCGGAATTCCCGGCGTCAATGAAGTCGTCTGCGCCGTCAAACTGAACAGCGCCGCCCATCGGACCCGACGTCCTAGCAACACCGTTCATCAGAGTCCCATGATTCCCGTTGCCGCTGCCATCCATAGCCGTATCACCGGAACCCTCTTCGAAGTTGAAATACAGCACTAAATCTTGTGCGACACCAATCGAGGTAAAACCCGCCGTCAACAACGCGACAAGCGCAATTGTTAAACTCAAATTTCTCATTCAAATTCTCCTAGTCTTATTTTAATTTTTTCAGAATTTTCAGTGACATCTGTGAATCTACTATTATACTAATTTTCAAAAAAAAATCCAAGAAAAATATTGAACTTTAGACATACGCAGATTAACATCCAAATTTTAGAACTCGGGTTATGCCATTCGGTTCATACCAACCACCTTTTCGATGCAAAGTGTCTGATGCCTAATGGCTTGAACAGATCCGATAATGACGGACGCAGATAGAATTTTAAAGCCTTGTGAGAGAAGTTTTTAGACGGTTACATGTCACAGATTTTCGTTGCAGGCTCCATTCAGGTATGCTATAATGAGACAAAATGAAAATGAATTTACAGTCTTAATCCCGGCACGCTATTTCATAATAGGAGGTGCCGTAAAAAGGCAATTTTTTTCAGTCGAATTAACGTGTAGGAACCGGAATTCCCGTTTAGAATGGCTGCTTAATTTCAACTGAGAGCGGTTGATTTTTTTCTTGAATCATTCAGATCTCATGGGCCGAGAATATCAAAACTAACTGTTAGCTACTATAGAAGGTAAAAAGATGAATCTGCAGGAAATCTCCCTTGGACGTCATGCACCTTCGATAGTCAATGTCGTCATTGAAGCATCGAAGAACAGTCAGGAGAAATATCACTTCCACGCCAAGAGCGGCAGATTTAAACTGGCGTATAAGTTCAGCGTGCCGGTTCCAACAGAATACGGTTGGATACCAGAAACCATAGCGGAGGATGGACACTTCCTCAATGCCATGGTGATTGGCCGTGAGCCGACTCACCCGGGTTATATCTGTGAGGCGCGCCCGATTGGCATGCTGAAACGGAAAGACAACGATCATCACGTAATTTGTGTTCTGCTGGGCGACGAAGAGTACGCTTCCATTCAGGATATTGCCGACCTGAATATCAATTGGATACGGAAGATTGTCGCCTTTTTTGAACCCTACTTTGCGCTGTCCGGCTGGCTCACCAGAATCGAAGCAATAGAGGCGATTAAAACCGCGCACGGGAAATACCGCACTAGACGCAGACGGCCGCACACTGCAAGAGGGCGCAGAAACAAACCGGCTCTAAGTGGTTCAAACAATACCCGCACGCCGCAGGTCGAATCGGGCGATGACCGTGAGCGAGTTGATGCACCTTATCCCGCGGAGGAAGAGGATGCCCACCCCAACAATTGAGTGGGTTGATGGCGGCGTACGTCTGATCGATCAAACCCTGCTGCCGAATGAACTCAAACAGATAGATTGCAATGATGTAGAATGCGTTTGGGAAGCAATTAAGTCGCTTAGAGTTCGCGGTGCACCCGCGATTGGAATAGCGGCCGCTTTGGGCACAGTTTTAGGAATCTGGAACTCAAAAAAAACAAGATACACTGAATTTGTCGATGAACTTCATGGAGTGACAGACTATCTTGCGTCCTCTCGTCCAACGGCCGTGAACCTGTTTTGGGCACTCGACCGCATGAAGATGACAGCAGAAAAGCACAATCATCTAAAGATTGCCGAGATCAAGCGGATTTTGCTGGATGAAGCACTGAAAATCATCGATGAAGACCGCGCGATGTGCCGCGCAATTGGAGAACACGGTCTAAGTCTCATAAAAAACAACGATACAATTTTGACACATTGTAATGCCGGAGGATTAGCAACTGCTGACTATGGGACGGCTCTAGCAGTGATGTTCAAAGCTCATGAGTCCGGTAAGAAAATTCGAGTCTACGCCGATGAGACGAGGCCGCTGCTCCAAGGATCCCGTTTGACGACTTGGGAGTTGATGCAAGCGGGTATAGATGTGACGCTAATCTGCGACAACATGGCAGCACAAGTGATGAAAGAGGGTAAAATTCAGTGCGTTATTGTGGGCGCGGACCGTATCGCAGCAAATGGAGACGCAGCAAATAAAATTGGAACATACGGCGTCGCTGTACTAGCTGAAGCCCATGAAATCCCATTCTATGTCGCTGCCCCAACATCAACACTTGATTTCTCATTAGACACCGGAGCGCAAATCCCCATTGAACAGCGCCGCGCTGAAGAAATAACAGAGGGGTTTGGGAGACAGACTGCTCCGGAAGGCGTCAAAGTTTACAGTCCTGCCTTCGATGTTACGCCAGCCCGCTTAATTGATGCAATTATCACGGACAAGGGAATTGTACGCCCACCCTATGAAATTAACCTGAAAGTGCTCGCCGATAATCGAGAAATGCCCAACCACGCTCAGAGTAGCTAAAGTAGCTTGAAGTTGTTTCAGTGAGTTTGGCTTTAACCGAAACACCGCTAACCGCCACACCATTTTAAGGATGAAAATGGCTACCCCTGTTGTTATGCCCAAGCTCGGGCAATCTGTAGAAAGTTGCATTATCGTCAGTTGGAAAAAAGAAAAAGGGGATTCTATCGCTGAAGGCGAATTGCTCTGCGAAATAGAAACCGATAAGGCAACGCTTGAACTGGAAAGCACCGCTGCTGGGACGATATTGGAACTATTTTTCAGCGAGGGCGATGAGGTCCAGGTTCAGTCCAATATCGCCGTAATTGGGGAACCTGGAGAAGATGTGAATAGCTGGCGGACCGACTCGGTGGCAAAGACCTCTGCGGGAGAAGGCACGGATCGTAATTCCGGTGACGCGGTTGAGCCAGCTCCAACCGAACAGAATACTTCACCGCAACCTCCCATCATCCAAGCTACGCCGACACGAACAAGTTTAAACTCTACTAGGATGTCGCCTCGTGCCGCACATTTGGCGGCAAAGCACGGCGTAAATACTGCGAATGTTCGTGGAACTGGCCCGGGCGGCCGCATAATCGCACGAGATATACAAACATCCCTCGCCGACAGACAGCCGATGACACCTCGTGCGAAGGACGCGGCGGCACAGGACGACCTCATTGCACCAACCCACGGTTCAGGAATTGGCGGGCGGGTGACCGCTGGAGATCTGCGTGCTAAAGAGAATACCCCTTCGCCGGCGAGTGAAATAAACACGATTCCGCTTAAAGGCATAAGAAAGATTGTCGCCGAGCGCATGTTAAGTTCCATGCAATCCACAGCTCAACTCACACTTAATGCATCGGCGGATGCACGCGCGTTACTAGCGTATCGTGAGTGTTTGAAGCAAAGTGAGGAATCGCTCGACTTACGAGGCATCACCGTCAACGATTTACTGCTATTCGCCGTGTCAAGGACATTGGCTGAATACCCTGACTTAAATGCACTTTTCACGGAAGACACAATTTACCAATATCGGGACGTACACCTAGGGTTTGCGGTGGATACGCCTCGCGGTTTAATAGTGCCGGTAATTCACAATGCTAACGCTTTAAATTTGAAAGGCATTTCTCAAGAATCGAAAAAGCTCGCTGCCGCCTGTATAGAAGGAAATGTATCACCCGACGCATTGACCGGCGGAACCTTTACAGTGACGAACCTCGGCGGATTAGGGATCGAGAACTTTACACCCATTCTCAATCCGCCTCAGACTGGAATTCTTGGAATAGGAAGCGTAAACCTAAAACCGATGGAAATCGGAGGCGACGTGCAGTTTGTTCCGCACATTGGATTATCTTTGACAATAAACCACCAAGTGGTTGATGGAGCGCCTGCCGCGCGGTTTCTGCAGACGTTATCGCAACGATTGGCTAATTTCAATTCTTTGCTGGCTATGTAACCGAGCTAAATCATCGCAGAAATAGCGGTAGACATAGATTTGGCAATTCGAAAAGTGTCTGCGAATTTGCAAATGGATAGCAACATAGCTGGGGAATGCAATGCCGAAATCCCGCATAATTTTTCTATTTCTAATCGTCCCGACAATCGCTGGCTGTGCCACGCCGTATGTGCGGCAGTGGGAGTCTCAACTTTGGCAAGTGCCAAACGAATCCGCTGGCGCAACACCGGAATTCGGCCAGTTCAATGCACAGGATCTAGATTTTGGAATAATCTGTACAGAATTCCGGCAGGTCGGTAATCCAAATAACCGTATCATCGGCATTGGTGTCTCATGCCGCAATGACGCTATGGAACCAATGTCTTTGCCGTTAAATCCAATTCAGGTTGTTGATGCGTCAAAAGTATTGGCAAAACCTCTCTCCCTGAACCACGTTATGTATAAGTTTTACGGGGGCGGGTTGCGTGAAGACGCCCAGATTGAACGCCTTGCTGAAACCAGTAAGCCGTTAGCCGCTTACGGGAGTTCATTCTTGGAAAACGTGCTTATTGGGGTAATAAATGCATATCGGGAATACGAACACGGGGCAATTATTTCTGAATTCCACCGTAAGGAGGCCTTGCCGTACGATTTGTATTATAAAGGCTTCACACCGACGACATTGCCGACAGGCGTTTCAACGGTGTGGATAACATATTACCCTATTACAACGGACACATTAACGGTAATGTTACACGGAGGAAAAATCGAGGAGGGAATAATCTTCGAACAACCGCCGCCGCCAGCACAACCAAAAGTAAATTCCGAGGAACGCGAAGCAGATCTTTCGGGAGTGTGGATATTGCACGTTACTTTTGTTGCCTTCATGATTATTATCGTCATGAGTACGAATTAACCTTTAAAACCACGACCGGGACAACGGAGAGAAGTTGCTATTCCAGTGAACAAAGTTGCGAGAATTGTGTCCCAGCAAGTGTAGTTCATATGCATCTTAATTGTCACTTTACCCAATCCTATACTTTCCCAACCCGAACATTGCGTTATTGCCGACGTGCAGGAGTTCGCCTAGCACTACGAACGGCATAAACATCGCTAGTTCACCTTCATAAGTAACATTACCAACCAGTCCGTCGAACTGCGCCTTTTTATCCTGCCGCGACGCATGTTGTGTCACATCTTTCCACTCAAGTGAGGTTTCGGTCGTTTTAACAGTCTTCGCCTTTTCAATTAGTTCTTTAAAGTCGATTTCTAGCGATTCACCGCAATGGAAATACGCCAGCGCCGAGATGCGTTCAATCAAATGCTTCCAGAAGACGTGGAACGGCAGCTTATCCATTAACTCTCCGTCATGCGCGATCCGTGTTGGTGCCAGTAGATGCAGCGTCAAGGTATTCAATGAGTCAAAACGCGCAGCGAGCAATGATAAGGCTTCCCTCTGAATCTCGGCAAATCTGAGAGCGTTATCAAAATTGTGCACCATCTGCGTGTCGCTATCATAGACCGACTCCCTGCTGTCGGTCAGGACTTGGGTCAACTGAAAGCGCCCACGCTTCTTGCCAATGCCGCTCTCGCCCAAGTCGCGGAAACTGACTAAAAAATATGGCAGGTAATCAATAGCACGGCCGATGAGTGTAAGTTGAAATGCGAAGGATTCGCCGCGGCGGTATTCGCCTTGCGTACCTAACGGATCAATTACGAACGGTCTGGGCACATCGTCGTAGGATGGGAACTGATCCGCTCCTTCGAAGGGGGCGGTTTCAAAGTTGTAAGGGTAGGAACAGACTGTTTTGAGGGTGCAATCTCGGCAGTCAATGGATCCTTGCGTGCAGACCAACTTTCGGAATGCCGGTCCCAATCCCGCCCGGAGGGTAGAGCCGGTGTAAGGCGGCATCATAATTGTTGATCGCGCCGTTAGAATCACATGGTAACGCGCAAGCCGGAAGTTTTGCAGTAAGCTCATCGGTTTAATCTTTTTACCATCTTGTGTTGATAATTGTCAATCAAAAAATGCACCATCCAATCGCGTCGCAAACAAAACAATCGAGTCTATTCATGCTAATTCAACATTGTTCTGAAGTTCTCAACTCACGCACGCAGGCTTGGTGGGATTCCTTAGTATGGCGGCGTATATCAAGCAGATAAGACTTGTTAATTTATTAACAACGCGTTATAATATACATCATATCTCGTACTGGTTTGGTTTGAAAGATTAGTGCTTGAATCGACCAATTTTAAGGTTGATTTTACCGCCGTGCTGCAAAAAAGAGTCGCCTGAATCGTCGAAGTATATCTAAATTAGCGTTGACCGAGTCCATCTCAACTCATCCTGGACGTTTTTGTACATTTGAACGGGGTTAATTTTATGAACAGCGGCGAAAAAGCAATTCGTTGGTTCAGAATTAGATTGGCGATGTTAATGGTGCTAAAAAAGGTCCTCGCAGCCGCAACGGTATGGGGGTTGCTTTGGGGCACCGCGATTATCGTGCTCCGCGCAACTATTGGGATGCCGCGTTTCACGCTGCTGGTCGGCGTTATCGGTCTATCAATTGCCGTAATCGTTGCTATTATACTCGCGTTGCGTAAAATTCCGAATCGAATTGCCGTAAGAGCTAGCCTAGACAAATACAGCGGCTCCGGCGGGCTTGTGATGGCGGCAGAAACTGAAGCGCTGGGAAAATGGTCTGAACACATGCCGCGGATCCACCAACCGCGTTTCCGTTGGCGCGGCGGGATTTCTTTAGTCCGCTTTGCCGGGGCTGCCGTATTTGTATTTATTAGCTTCTTGATTCCGCAACGGTTTGTAGAAATCTCTAAAGCACACCCTCTCGATATCAGCGAAGAGGTCAACCAATTGGCGGACGGACTTGATGTGCTCAAAGAAGAAGAGATTATAGAATTAACCCAGGCGGAAGCGCTCGAAAAAAAATTGGATCAGCTCCAAACGGAGGCTGCAGGCGAAGATCCGGCCAAGACATGGGAAGCGTTGGACCATCTCACGGATGTCATCTCGCAAGAATCCACGGCGGCTGCGGAGGACGCCCTGAGCGAAACCGAAGGCTTGACGGAGGCAGAAACGCTGGCGGATGCGTTAATGAACGATGCATCAGAAATGGATTCCCGGCTGTTAGCTGAGGCAATGACGGCGTTGTCTGGTTTGCTTCAGAAGGCGGGTGAAGAGAATGAGTTGCTGGCTGAACAGCTTTCAAATTTGGATGCCGATGCGGGGGAGTTTACCTCCGAGCAACTTAAAGAAATCTCCGCGGCGTTGCGTCTCTCTAAACGAGAAATCATGGATCGCCTAGCGAAGCTTAATGAAGTTAATCTGATTGATTTGGAAACGCTGAATGCGTGCGAGAAGCTTGGGGAGTGCAACAGCGATGGCCTTGCCGCTTTCCTCGCCGAAAACTCGGGACTCATGTCGGTATCCGATTGCGTCAGCGGTTGGTGTCAGGGCGGTATCGGACGCGGACCTGGCCATGCACCCATGACCTGGACCGACGGCTCCACGGAGGAGGGTGCGGAGTTCAAAGAAGAAACTCTTCCACTATCGAACATCGCGTCGCTTCAGGATAGTGAAATTTTTGGGATTAGCGCGGCTGCACCATCAGTAGAGTCATCAAATCCGATAGTGCAATCGGCAGCACTCAATGGTGCAACGGTTGGCGGAGGTTCATCCGTAACTCAAACCGTCCTGCCCCGTCACAAAGCGTCAGTTAAACGGTATTTTGACAGGCCGTAATACAGCGTTGACGTAGGCATAATTGAATTGACTCGCAATTAAATCTATACGGTAATTCTTAAACCTATCGAAAAGCGATGATGGCGGCGGTCATTATGCCTACTATTTTCACTAGCAAGAGCACGGGGCACTCGGTGTTGTATTGCCAGAAGGAAGCCGCGTAAAGAAGCCTAATTAATTCAAAGGCTATTTCAATATCGAAGAAGACAGATACTGATTACGAGTCTTGCTTGATATAGATTCTCCAATTCACATCAGCCGTCGGAATTGACACTATCAGGCAATCCAGCGGCGATTGCGATAGGCTTTACTGTAGGTTAAAAAGGTTAAAATTTTCACCTTCCCTTATCAGCCAGTTGATCCGCTTTAGAATAAGGGAGGATTCCTCGATCGAAGCGCAACGCACTAGGTTCTGTTGACATTTTGCGGCTACTGATTCGGCAAACGTTGTCACCATTGGATAATCTGATATAAGTAGCGCAAACTGTTAGTTTGCGGGCTCGAATCACAATCTAACAGATTGTGTTACAAAAGATTCCTTTGTACTTGATAGGGACTGCCGTTTAACCGTTCAATTCAACCTACGGGATGCCAAATGTCAACAAAACCTAGTAAAATATTTTGTCCGATAGAGTTCTTCGCAAAATTTTGGATTTTCCGGTCAGCTTATTCACCCTCTCACTCCACACCTAAGATATAATGCCAGATAACGAGAAGTCCGAAAGCCTGCTTCAACCTGAAGAACTGAGCCCCGCTGTCGATCTTGCGGCGAGAGCACTTGCGGAACTCGACCGCATCCTCCTCGGTCGTTCCGATTTGCATCGCATGGTGCTCATCGGAATTCTGAGTCATGGACACATTCTGCTTGAGGGAGTGCCCGGAGTCGGTAAAACTGCACTTGTGAAGGCGTTGGGTCAGCTACTTAACCTCGAATTCAACCGCGTCCAGTTCACGCCAGACTTGATGCCGGGCGACATTGTCGGTACACATATACTGCAGCAATCCTCGGAGGGGAACCGGGAAATGACGTTCCAAGCGGGACCAGTTTTCACGAACATCCTGCTCGCCGATGAGATTAACCGCGCTTCTCCGAAAACCCAATCCGCATTGCTTGAAGCAATGCAGGAGCGGTGCGTCACGCTGCTTGGGAATACTCGCCAGTTGCCGAATCCTTTTTTCGTCCTAGCCTCTCAAAACCCTATCGAATTGGAGGGAACGTATCCGCTCCCCGAAGCGCAGTTGGATCGATTCCTGTTCAAACTAATCGTCCCTAACGCCGATGTGGAGGTGCTCGACGACATTATCTCAACCCGCCGGCGCGGCGAACCGCCCGTACCCGCATGGTCAATGCACGCCGAGGAACTGCATCAGCTATTCGATGTGATGGATAAAATATTTTTGCCCAAGCCCGTTTCGCGATACATTTCACGTTTGACCGCATCTACCCATCCAAATTTTCCTGAGTCTACCGATGATGTTAGAAGATACGTTACCTACGCCGCATCGCCGCGAGCTGCCATAGCGATGGCGGAGGCGGCGCGAGCCTCTGCTTTGATTTCGGGCCGCCCAACGGTTGGATTTGAAGATGTAAAATTAGTCGCTCCGTCCGTGCTGAATCACCGCGTAATTTTGAATTATCAGGCCCGCTTCGATAGTGTGGATACCTTCGCAGTAGTGAGTAGTCTTCTTGACTCCCTTGACGAAACTAACTTGAATCTGCCCGATGACGTTGAGATCCGATTCGAGTCAGAGTGAGTTTGGATCGTGAACCATCCTAACTAGAATTTGGCAATGGATGAAAACCAACCCTTCATTTCATACCAATCGATACAAGACCGCGAATCACTTTTGCCACGACTGACATAATCGGAGGAATCTACCAGTGAAGCATTCCACGCCTTATTCCATCCTCTTTCTTGCCGCCGTGTGGCTGTGTTATACCGAATCTAGTACATTCGCGCAGAAACATTTTGACGATATAATAATTACACCGGAACTCACCCCAAGCGGCAGTAGTTTCCACGGATATGCGGAATACAGAATTAATGTATCTAATCGCTCGCCTGACAAAGCGCATCTCGTAACATTGGCGTTGCCGAAGACCAATTACGGAATGTTTGGCAATCAAATCCGAAAAATCACCCGTTCAGTAATTGTCGGCCCCTCCGCTACTGCCCGGGTCACCTTGTTTCAGCCTTCAGTAAGGCTAGATGGACACGGTCTAGAAGTCACCATAGACGGTAAAGTGCAAGATGACGCGGCTCCACTGTCTATCGGCAATCACGGCAGCCACGACAACTTTTTCATGCGTCACCACACGGCGGGTATGCCGCACGCGGTACGCAGCAGCAATCCTGAGATTCGAATTTTGATTAGTCGCAGTGTGGACACAGCCGATTTGCATACGCACGTGGGTAATCAACTCCACACTTTGAGGTCAACAGGCGGCTTCTCACCATCTGGAGGTGTACCTCACCCATTTGCACCGCCAAGTTCGGGAACCGGTTATGAAACCATCGACCTCGGATTCCCGGTTTCGGCGTGGAGCACCAGTTGGCTCGGTTATTCTCGATACGACAGCGTGATTGTCACAGGCGATGACGTTAAAATGATGCCGCCGGATGTTCAATCCGCGTTGTGGCGCTACGTGGAATGCGGCGGCGCTCTACTTGTATTGGGAGGACGGGAACTTCCCAATATTTGGGGGTTGAAGCCCGCGCCCGACACTACCGAATTTGATAACAATCATGTCGGTTTCGGTCAGTGCATCGTGACAGCTGACGTGAATACCACTCACTTAACGCCAGAACTGTGGTCTGAGATTGTGTCTTCGTGGTTGAAGACTGAAAATCCGGGGAGAACCGGTCGGACGGTTGAGGGTGCTAATGCGATGTTTCCGGTGGTGGAAGGTCTAGGGGTTCCTGCGCGCGGCATGTACCTATTAATGCTCCTGTTCGCCGTCACGATTGGCCCGGTGAACCTCATAATACTGTCGCGAAAAAAACGGGGCATCTGGATGCTTTGGATAGTGCCGGCAATCTCGCTCATGACGTGTCTCGCTGTCTTTGTGTACGCGACGTTCGCCGAAGGGTGGGAACGACACGCCCGAATCGAAGGGCTAACACTACTCAACGAAAAGACTCACCGCGCCACAACAATTGGTTGGACTGCGTTCTATTCAGCGCTCACGCCATCCGACGGTTTGCACTTCGGTTATGATACGGAGTTGACGCCCCAAATTGCCTCTTCTCAGATGGCTGGTACACCTCGCTCGGTCGACTGGACGAACGGCCAACACATGGTAAGCGGTTGGATGACTGCGCGCGTTCCGGCGCATTTCATGCTGCGCAAGAGCGAAGTGAGGCGTGAGCGTGTCACGGTTAGACGGGGAACAGATAAACGCCTAAGCATTGTTAACGGTCTAGGAGCTGTCATAAAACAGTTCTGGTTGGCAGATTATGATGGTGCAATCTATTTTGGAAAGGACATTCCTGCAGGTGCGGAAGCGGAATTGAGTGCGCGTACGCAATTGCGTCTAGGCAACCCTGGTAGAGTTGATGAGACATTTCAATTTGAACTATGGGATTCATCTGTCAATATGGATCTGGATGCCGGGGAAATGTCCCCATTGCTAAGGGACGAGATGAAATGGCGAGGCGAGCCGCTCTCCGATGATGTTTCCGTAGCCGTTTCAAAGCACGGTCATGAGTGGGTGATAACGGATAGCCTCTTGAATCGGACTTACACCATTAAGGCAGACATTATCGACGGCCCACTCCGAATTCATAGTAACGCAGCGCCTAGTTTGCGGGGTATATTTGCCGCTGATGATTGGATTCACAACATTAATTATCTCAAGGAAGCTCCGGTAAACTATCTCCGCCGCAACTGTTATATCGCAGAATTATCGTCTGCTCCATTTATTGAGGAGGGACTTCGAAACACGACAGAAAAAAGATATAGCTCCGTCGTTTATGGCATTTTGGACGAGGAATGAGTATCAAATTACATTACAATTTAGGTGGGAATAAACGTAACTTTTGTTGGAGATTGTACGTAGCGCAACAAGACACTTGTCTCAATCTATCGCTTTGGGAAGAAATCTTAATGACGAAGATCTAGACCTACAAATCAAGACCGATTGGTTTTTGTGTACCGCGTATAGTGCCATGAATAGCGGTGCAAACCGCTTTAAACCAAGGGAGTTCTCCGATGCAAATCAATGTCGATCACGTCAAGAAATATTTCGGCCGAACCCGCGCCGTTGACAATATTTCATTCTCGTTTTCATCGGGAGACGTTGTCGGTTTTGTCGGTCCCAATGGCGCCGGCAAAACTACGATGATGAGAATCTTGGCGACACTTGATGAGCCGACGAGTGGTGACGCCACGATTGACGGTGTCTCTATTGTCGAAGCCCCGGAAAATGCCCGCCGGCTGGTTGGGTATGTGCCGGACGCTCTTCCGGCGCACCGGGATATCTCTGTACACGACTACTTGGACTTTTTCGCCCGCGCTTACGGACTGGGCAGCGTCAAGCGTAAACAGGTGGTCGAAAGTATAGAAGGTTTTACTAACCTTACCGGTATTCGAGAAAAAACTCTTTACGCACTATCAAAGGGTATGAAACAACGAGTTAGTCTTGCACGCGCGCTCGTACACGACCCGCCGGTATTGGTGATGGATGAGCCAGCCGCAGGGCTCGATCCGCGGGCACGGGTCGAACTGAGAGAACTCTTGAGGATTCTTTCCGGTGATGGAAAAGCCATTCTAATTAGCTCGCACATCCTAACCGAACTCTCGGAAATCTGCGACGGCGCAGTCATAATTGAACAGGGCAAGATTGTCGCATCTGGAAACCTACAAGAAATCGCTGGCCAGGGTACAGAGCAGTGCACGGTTGTGATTCGATCTCTCAACCGGCAAGACGAAATGTATAAGGCGATGCTCATAATGCCGAACGTGGCGGCGGTAAATCAGTTGGGCGGCGAGATAGAGGTGAAAATCTCCGGATCGGAAGACACCTGCAGCGAACTGCTCGAAATTCTGATAAAGAGTGGATATCGAATCGTTGAGTTCAAACAACGGGGCAGCGATTTGGAATCGGTGTTCATGAATGTAACAACAGGGGTAGTGCAATGAATTTCGTTACGGTTCTTCTTGAAAAATTTACCGACTCGCTCAATCCCATCGTTGTCAAAGAGTTGCGGCAAGCGGTGCAAGGCAAACTTTTTAGCGTGATATTGATGGTGTTTCTCGGATTGCTGCTGCTTACTATGGGATTATTCTTATCAAGTGAAACCATGGAATTGTCTTTCAATGCGGGGCGTAACCTATTTGGAGTATTGATCAGTATTTTACTAGGCACATGCTTGCTATTCGTACCGGCATATACGGGCATCCGGTTGGGAGCCGAACGGTCAGACGCCAACGTCGACCTGCTGTTCATAACGACGCTGCCGCCGCGTTCCATAATATGGGGCAAATTCCTCGCCGCCCTTGTGCTTACCGTCTTGCTTTACAGCGCGTGCCTGCCGTTTATGACCTTTACTTATTTGTTGCGGGGCGTTGACTTGCCGTCCATTTTTGTCCTCATGGCGTTCACTTTTATTATTGCGGGGGTTGCCATCCAGTGCGCCATCTTTCTCGGTTGCATTCCTGCCAATCGGTTCTTCAGAGTAATACTCGGCGTTGGGTGGCTTGTCGCTGTAGCTTCCAGCATTCCAACATTGAGTATCATGATGTATGCTCCTGGCGGACTCCTTAACTCCGGCATAGGCAGCCTCATAGGGACATGGCGATTCTGGCGAATCGCACTGAGCGTGTTGGCTGGCGGGATGGCACTGATAAGTCTACTTGGTCTATTGTCAATCGCACTAATTAGCCCACTGTCGAGTAATCGAGCACTGCCGGTGCGGCTCTTTGTCGCCGGAGTTTGGTTCTTAACCGGCATTGGCACCACAATTTGGAGCATTGCATCAAATAACCTCACTCCAGTCGGAGTGTGGGCAGCCGCGCACGTTCTTCTACATTCCATCGGTCTATTAATTGCAGTGAGCGAGAGAGAGCATTTAGGGCTACGGGTTAGCCACAGCATTCCGCGTAGACGTTGGCGCCGTCCGCTCGCGTTTCTCTTTTACAGCGGTGCAGCCGGAGGCGTTTTGTGGTCATCGCTAACGATTGTCCTCACTCTAATTACTATTGTCGTATTAGTGGAGCGTTACCCGCTCATGTGGACCGGACAGTTTTATAACGATTTTCTGACAATAAATATCGTCATACCGCTCCACGCGTTAATCTATGCTCTAGGTGCCTCGATCATAAGAAGACGCTTCTTCGCAAATCGTATCTCCGGCGGTTATACCTGCCTCATAGCGATAATATTGTTCGGCGTTACGACGATGATTGTACCGCTCATTCTGTTTTTCATAACCGGAATTTGGCAAAAAGACTGGTTGGTTGGCAGTCCTATTGGCCCCATCCTTGCCGTCCCGGACAGTGAGTACCACCTTGCCTACAGCAGTTTGGGAATAGCGGTCGTTGGTGCATTGCTAGTCTGTGCCTTAAGTATTCCGTGGTTTTTCAGACAAATCCGCAATTTTCATCCGCCAAATAAAAACACCACGCCTCAATTCCGGACAAATGAGCCTAGTTAACTCTATTTCTCAAATCTGGCTTGGCGGCCAAATAATCGCGGCGTAATTTCCCCGCCGGAAATCTGCGTAGATTCAACTTGGTTCAGTTTACACCAGCGCAGTTCATCACGCGCCGAATTATTATCATCGCGCTTGTTAACTGCCTGAGATACTATTTTGCGCAAAAAGTGGTATAGAGACTGAATCTTGGCGGAAGTAGCCGATGGCCTAAATAATCTCTGCACTAACTCTTTAAAACTCTGGAGGTAACACTGTGAAATGTGTCATCAACATCTCACTCATTTTGAGTCTGCTTTTCTGTTTCTTCGTGCTCGAAATTGAGGCGGAACCGTCGTCAACCGTCGCAATACTCGGTGCATTCGATGAAGAAATCAGACTCCTTGAGGGTCAGCTTGCAAATTCAACGACCCACACAATCGAAAAACTGCGATTTGTGACAGGTTTACTCAACGAACAAAATGTGGTAATCGCGACCACTGGCATCGGCAAGGTCAATGCAGCAATGACTGCGACTCTTGCCATTGAGCATTTTCGCCCAAATCAAGTTATCTTTACAGGAGTAGCTGGCGGTCTCAACTCAGATTTGAATTTAGGAGATATTGTTATTGCGGAGCGGACAGCCCAACACGATTTGGGTAAATTGGCGTCCGTAGAAATCGAAAATTTTGGCGTGCGGAACCCGATTACCGGGAAACGAAATCCTGTTTTCTTTCCAGCCGATCCGAGGCTTTTACAAGCCGCTCAGACCGCTCAAGAACGGGTTGAACTGAGTCCATTAGACACGCCCGACGGCCAGCGTCACCCGCGAATCGTCACGGGCACAGTCGTGACCGGCGATATTTTTGTCGCATTTGATGCCAAAAGGACAACCTTGCATGAAAATCTCGGAGGGGACGCAGTAGAGATGGAGGGCGCATCGGTCGCGCAGATTTGCTGGCAGCACAATATACCTTGCTTGGTAATACGCAGCCTCAGCGATTACGCGGGTTCGAACGCTACCGACGACTTCAAGAAATACTACAAAATCGCGGCCCGCAACTCGGCGGCGTTAGTGACCCAGATTGTCGACGAACTCCGTTCCTCCGAATCGCTTCCGTGGGAATCTAAACAAGATGGAAGACTTACCGACAATGAAAAGAAATTTCAAGAAATGCTTTCGAACGTAACTTTGGTTGGCAACTTCACAGTCGCGGGACAGGAAGATCAGCGTGCACTCCATGAAGAAAAATACACTATCGAAAGAGTCTCAAAATTGGGTGGCGGCCGCTGGTTATTCGCTGCACGAGTTCAATACGCTGGGCGAGACGTAACAGTACCGCTACCGCTCGAAGTCAAATGGGCGGATGACACACCCATTATCACACTCACCGATATGGAATTGCCTCAGCTAGGAACTTACACGGCGAGAGTCTTAATGTATCGCGGCATATACGCCGGCACCTGGAGCAGCGAAAAGCACGGCGGGCACCTGTTCGGGAAAATTATCAAGAATTCTGATTAAGCGCAAAATCAGGTGCCTCCGAATTATCTGCATTGTGACACTTGATATATTCCATCAGAGATTGTAGTCTAATGACAATCTACATTTCCGCTCACGACTGGCTGGTTTCACCTGTAGCCAACGTTTGTCGCTCGCGTTACTGTGCCCCAATTTCAGAAAAGCACGGTGAATTGAGCGTAAATGCACCATTGAAAAATCTCGATACTGACATTTTGAATAGGCACACATTGTGTCTACGACTTACAGACTGAAGGATATTTGAACCCGAAACGGAGGCAAGACACATGAAAGCCAATGAAGAGAATTTACTGAAATTCTTGGATGGAACAAAACAGTTTATACTGCCAATTTATCAGCGTCGGTACAGTTGGACGAAAGAACAATGCAAACAGTTACTAGAAGACGTGTGTCGTATTGGGAAAAATGAGAATATCACGTCTCATTTCCTGGGATCAGTTGTTTCACGGGAAGAGGTTAGTACAAGGGTTCAACAGTTATGCGTCATTGACGGTCAACAGCGATTAACATCGGTTTCGCTATTGCTATCTGCGCTTGGCAGAGCCATTCAAGCAACGGGGGCGGATATTGGCATCGATCAAAACCGGATAAAAGGGTACTATCTATTCAATGAAAAAGAGGATGGAGATCTCCGTTACAAACAGATACTCACAACGCACGACAAGGAGACGCTGATTCAATTGTTGGAGGAGGGAGAATCTCCCGATAACTCTTCCCTGTTGACGAACAACTACCAATTTTTTGAAGATAAGCTCAAGTCCGTCGATCTTAATGTGGTGTATAAAGGAATTGACAAGCTAATGATTGTCAGTATCGCCCTGGAATCTGCCTCTGACAATCCTCAGCTAATATACGAGAGTCTCAATTCCACTGGACTTAAACTTTCGCAAGCCGATTTAATTCGTAACTATGTGCTTATGGGACAGAAGTTCGATTTTCAAAAGAGCCTATATGAAATTTATTGGTATCCGATGGAGCAGCGTTTTGGAGAGGAGTACGCCAAACGATTTGACCTTTTTATAAGGGATTATCTGACTCTGAAGACTCGACAAATTCCGAATAAGGGTCAAGTTTACGAAAGTTTTAAACGGTATGTGGACGACAAGAGGAAGCCAGAAGACTTAAAGGCAGTCATCAAGGAAATCGTCGACTTCTCCGAACTCTATGTGCGCATAGTTTTACTCGAAGAACCTGACCGAGAACTTCATTCTTGCTTTGAGGACATTCATGCCCTTGGTGTAGAGGTCGTCATTCCGTATTTGCTTGGTATCTACGAGGATTATACTCTAGGAAAAATCGAGAAGGCGGAGGTTATCAGGATTCTCCAGCTTATTGAGAGCTATGTCTTTCGTCGTGCGATATGTGACATTCCCACGAATATCTTGAATAAAACCTTCGCGGGACTTATTGGCCAAATCGACGGGGGAGAACACTTGCAAAGCCTGAAAATTAGTTTCTCGAAAATGAGTGGGAGGAGCCTTTTCCCAAAAGATGATGATTTTCGGCAGGAATTCCAGACTAAAGACGTTTATAACCTCCGAACTCGCAATTATTTACTACGCAAGCTAGAGAACTATGAACGCAAAGAACCGATTCGTGTTAAAGACTACACAATTGAGCATGTGATGCCGCAAAGTCTGTCTGAAGAATGGCAGGCGGAGTTGGGCGAAAACTGGAGAAACACTCATGAAAAATATCTTCACACGATTGGAAATCTCACTCTTACGGGATACAATCCGGAGCTAAGTAACAGTACATTCCTAGAAAAACAGAACATGAATGGCGGTTTTCTCGACAGCCCGTTGCGCTTAAATGAAAGCCTTCGCGAGGTAGAGCGGTGGAATGAGTATGTTATTGTTAAACGAGCGGAGATTTTATCGGAAAAAGCACTTAACATCTGGCGTTACCACGGGATAACAAGAGTAATCGAACCGTCTGGAAAAGAAAAATGGACAATAAATGACTTTTCTTATCTCACAGGTGACATGCTGGACCTTTTTGAACAGTTAAGGCACAGTATTGTGTGCTTGGCTGCTTCTATTGAAGAACAGATTAACAAACATTACATTGTTTTCAAGTCAAATAAGATCTTTGTAAGTATTACACCGCAAGCAAAACGCCTCCTATTGATCTTAAACTTGCCCTTCGCCGAAATCAGTGACCCGAAAAGACAGTGCAGAGACGTTGCACATATCGGAAAATTAGGCCATGGAGATGTTCAGGTCGGCATCGCTTCAAAAGACGAAATTGACTACATCATGTTCCTGATTCGCCAAGCGTACGAAAAACGAAAATCAGACAGGATGTGAGTTACGCACCTACAATCTCCGATTGTGCGACCTACAGAGACATTTCTAATGTTATGGATAGCGTCTATTGCCGAAATATATTGGAAATCCGCAACATGGCGTTTCACTTGGACGCTTTGTAGTAATTGAGTTAGTTAATGTGACACATAAGCGGACATTTCAGTAGACACAGTTCTTTTGATATAGTACGCCACACAGGCACGATTCATCAATTCATGACACTCCTCCAACCAATCTGGCTATTACTATGTATACCGCTTGGCGTATCGCTGTGGGTCTGGAAACCGAGTTCGCGGTTACTCTGGATATTGCGGTTCGTAATATTATCTCTAGTCCTGTTAGCGATGTGCGGGCTTGCCGTGGAATTGCCGAGACGGGCCGGCACCATTGTCGTCATCGCGGACCGTAGCTTGTCGATGCCGCACGGCAGCGAAGCTAGGCAGAAAGAAGCTATTGATTTAATACAGAGCGAGATGCCGAGCGATTCCCGCCTTGGCGTCGTCTCCTTTGGACGTGTGTCCGCGGTCGAACAGTCACCGCAAAGTGGAAAGTTCGCGGGTTTTGTCAACGAGGTGAACGGCGATGCGTCGGATCTAAACGCCGCAGTTGCGCAAGCCATTGCACTCATACCGCGAGATTCGCCCGGCAGAGTGATTCTTCTGTCGGACGGCAGATGGACTAGTAACGACCCGATGGACACAGCAGCCCAAGCCGCAGCGCGAGGTATCCCCATTGATTACCGCGCCATGCGCCGGAACTCCGTAAACGATGTTGCCATCTCCCATGTAGATGCCCCCGATGTTGCAACACCCGGTGAATCGTTTATGATTGCCGCATGGATACACGCGCCGATTTCAGGAGAAATTTCATACGAGTTGTTGCGTAATAATCAACGCCTAACGGCTGGCAAGCGGAGCGTTCCATCCGGGTTGAGCCGGCTGATTTACCGGGACAAAGCCGCGCAACCGGGTACTCATCAATACGCTGTGCGAATTGCGGGAAGCGAATCCGACCCGGTGCCAGAGAACAATACGGCAAAGGTCTTGATCGGTATTCAAGGGGCTCGCCCCATTCTTCATATCACAACCACTTCCAATACTGGGTTGGCGAATCTGCTGAAAGCGGGCGGTTTGGATGTAAAATCCGCACCGCCGTCGGCATACATCTGGTCGCTTGATGGACTTTCCGGATTTTCGGCAGTGCTGGTAGAGAATGTGTTCGCGGGTGAGATTGGCCTCCACGGCATGGAAAATCTTGCCGCTTGGGTCAGAGAGACTGGGTCGGGGTTCATGATGACCGGCGGCAAACACGCCTATGGACCGGGCGGCTATTTCAAATCTCCGCTCGAGCCAATCATGCCGCTCTCCATGGAGTTGAGACGCGAACATCGGAAGCTGTCGCTCGCGATAGTGGTGGCGATGGACCGGTCCGGCAGTATGTCAATGCCGGTAGGCGGCGGCAGGACGAAAATAGATCTCGCAAATCTCGCGACAGCGGAAGTTTTTGACATGTTGTCACCGACGGATGAGTTTGGCGTAATTGCGGTCGACAGCGCCCCGCACATTATTGCCAACCTCGCGCCTGTTGACAAACTAGGAGGCACCCGGAGCAGAATCCTTCGAATTGCTTCACAGGGCGGCGGTATCTTCGTCTACGAAGCACTTAGCGCCGCATCTTCAATGTTACTCCGCGCTCAAGCCGGTACGCGGCACATCATTCTGTTTGCGGATGCCGCCGATTCCGAGCAACCCGGACGCTATATAGAGTTGTTGGAGGAATGTCGAAAAGCTAACATTACTGTCAGCGTCGTAGGACTCGGAACACCGTCCGATGTCGACGCTGGACTGCTGCGTGACATCGCCCGGCGCGGCGAGGGGCGTTGCTTTTTTACCGAAGATGCCGAAGAGTTGCCGCGTCTGTTCGCTCAGGACACGTTTGTGGTGGCGCGCAGCACGTTTGTTGACGAACCCACGCCGATTAAAACCACAGGCGGGATGGCTGCGTTGACCGGCGCTCAATATCAGATTCCGTCCTCTATCGGCGGGTACAACTTATGTTACATTCGTCCCGACGCAAACCTCGCTGCCGTGACCTTGGACGAATACAAGGCGCCTGTGGTAGCGGCGTGGCAGGCGGGTACTGGACGGGTGCTCTGCTATACAGGAGAAGCGGACGGGGCGCACACCGGCGCAATTGCCAATTGGAATGGTATTGGAAACCTGTTCACGAGCTTAGCACGCTGGACTGCTGGAGATTCTGGCAACCTCCCCGATGGGATGTTGCTCACACAAAAGGTCAGAAACGGCGTCGGCAAAATACAACTTCATCTCGACCCGGAACGAGAGGGTGAAATGTTCAGGGATCTACCTAGCGTGACTGTTCTACGCGGCGTAGTTGGAGAAAAGCCGACCGTGAGTAAAACAAAGTTGTCATGGACATCCGCCGACTCGCTCACTGCGGATGTTCCCATACACGGCGGTGAAACAGCGCTAGCGACCGTGGAGGTACCGGGGGCTGGAACTGTATCGCTGCCGCCGATTTGCCTGCCTTATTCACCGGAGTTTAAGCCCGCGCCGGACGAATCCGGTCTAGCGACATTGGAAAGGCTTGCCAAAACGTCCGAGGGAAAATCGAGAGTCAGCCTCGGTAGTATTTGGGACGATTTGCCGCGCAATCCCCGTCTAATAGGTCTCGCACCGTGGTTACTGATCGCGGCGCTTCTCCTTCTGCTGCTCGAAACACTCGAACGCCGTACAGGGTTGTTTTCCATGAAACGGACGTACAGAGTGGTAGAAGCAGTTTCGCAACGAATACCCCGAAAGGCGCGCCGCACATCGAGGACGATTTCATCGCCCGTAAAAACATCGCCGCACACTTCTCCAGAACCGGAGGGTAGCGTGGAGCGGGATGGAATGCTAGACGCCTTAACCCAAGCGCGAAGGCGTGCCAGCGGACGGACAGGGCAGTGAACGTAAAATTATTCAAATATCTTGAATTTTTCGATGCAGATGCGCTAGAATTAACACCGACAACGGAGAGGTGTTTTATGTTCATTCGATATCTAATTCTCTTCCTGCTATCGGTGGTAACTATGTACGGATGGGCGGATGTGGATGAATCATTATCCACACAGCAGCAAGCCAACCGACCGACCTCCGTAACGCCTGCCTGAAGTGCCTGACCGGGCGAAGGCGCGCCGCTTCGGGGAAGCGGAATTCAGAAAAATTGGGCAATTTCATGGCGTTATATCCGCACCGAGTTGGACCGGCCTCGCTGGCGGACAACACTGAACTACGCGGTGGCAAATAGACTTCAACTCGGCGTCGAATTCAATCCCGCTGCTCGAGAGTTCGCACCGCTCGCCAACTTTTTTCTTTTCACTGAAACGAACGTCCGACCCGCGGCGGTTATAGGAACAAGTTCAGACCGTGTCGGGTCGCCGCCGAAGGAACAAGCATACTTTTTGACAATCGCCAAGCGTCTGCCGAGCGTGCCGATTTCGGCCTATGCAACCATCAACTACTCTGAATGGGACGACGGGTTCAATTTCCCTTTCGGTGCTAGCATTGCCTTCGGTAAAGGCTTCACTTTACGCGGCATGTACGACGGAGATCTCCCCCACGTGATGTTGAACTACTACTATAAAGAGCTCAGCTTAAGTCTAATGTACATAAGTATCGATCAATCGCAAAGGCCGGGCATCGCGCTGTCCTCATCATTCTAACCATTTTAATTGCCTGTTCACAACGTGTCAGATGGACGAGACTTTCCGCCAATATCTCATAGACGGCGAACGCGCAGGGACGCAGTACACACTCACTGCACCGCGCAATGTGCCCTTTGGGTTAGCCGGAAATCTAACAGGGAAGCGTCCGGGGAGTTCACTGGAGTTTATCGACCACCGGGAATACCAACCGGGCGACGACCTGCGAAGAATTGACTGGGGCGGCTTCGCCCGAAGCGATAAATTGACCGTAAAGTTGTACCGGGACGAAGTCAACCCGCATCTAGACCTTGTCATTGATGGATCGCGCTCGATGTCTCTCGAAAATTGCCCCAAAGCGCAAGCTACGCTTGGGTTAGCAGCAGTTTTTGCAACGGCGGCTGAGAATGTCGGTTATTCCCATTCCGCCTGGATCGCCGGGGATGGATATCGCAGGGTGGGAAACGGCGCAGACCGACCCTCAATTTGGCAGGGAATAGACTTTGAATATCGGGGCGACCCTTCCACGTCTTTCGCCAAGCTCCCTCCGTCGTGGCGTCCCTATGGGATGCGCGTGTTACTTAGCGACCTGCTCTGGCCGAGCGACCCGACCGCGGCGCTGTCTCGATTCGGTGAACGCGCCGCCGCCGTCATTCTGGTCCAAATCTTATCGGAGGTAGACGTCAATCCCATCGAACGCGGCAACATTCGACTTGTCGATTCAGAAACCGATGATGTGCAAGAAATATTCTTGGACGCGGTTGCTGAAAAGCGGTACCGCGCCGCATTCGCACACCATCAGGAGAACTGGAATCTCGCCGCGAAACGCGCTGGAATTGTGATGACAACAGTTATGGCTGAGCACATCCTGAGCGATTGGAGATTAGAAACGCTGGTTGGCGCTGAAGTGCTAAACATGGCATAGCCACTTAATATAACCGAAAACTATCACATTCAATCTGCGGACTAGTCGAATCAACATCTTGATATATAGCAATCGAATAAACTTTTTATATTATATAGATTCACGCTTGACCTAACTTGCGGACTCATTATATAATACCCGTTGATCCCTACGGATTTGAGCGCTGAAACACGATCCATGACGCCAATTCCTCGCAAAGCAATTTTTCGATTGATAAATCTACCGTAAATTCTGATTCCGAGTTGCTGCTTACGAGCGCAGCCATCAACAACCTTTCTTAGTACATAAGGAGATTCCAAAATGCAACAATCCAAGTTAATAAATATTGTGTTATTAGTCGTGATTTTGACGGTAGCTGGGCTGATGGCGCCGGTACAATCCGCCGCCCAGACCATGACCGATTCAGATACTCAATCCAGTGATGCATTCGACGATTCGGGCATGGATGCCGCGTCCGATACCGGGGATGCCATGGAGGACATGACCGATCACTCGTCAGAAATCATCGAACTGGAACAGGTATCCGTCACAGCCTCCCGACGCAGGGAAAAGGTGCTTGAAGCGCCGGCGTCAGTTGCCGTGGTGGGGTCTACCCAAATCAAAGATCGAGTCACGTCAACCCTGTCCGAACACGTAAAGTCTGTGCGCGGCGTAGACCTTGCTAAGACAGGATTGGGAGCGTCGCATGTCGTTGTGCGCGGCTTCAATAACGTCTTCTCAGGGACGCTGCTGTCGCTCGTTGACAACCGAATTGCCCGCGTTCCTTCGCTGCGTTTGAACGCTTACACGCTCATCCCGACTTCGAACGAGGATATTGAACAGATTGAAGTCGTCTCGGGCCCTGGCGCCGCGCTCTACGGCCCTAACAGCGCCAACGGCGTCATGCACATCCTTACGAAATCTCCTTTCAACTCGCAAGGAACCACCGTCAGCATCGGCGGCGGCGAGCGGAGCGTGCTCCTGGGGTCGCTTCGGCACGCTGGCGTAATCAATGAAAATATCGGGTACAAGTTTTCTGCCAACGCATTCCGAGGTGATGACTGGGAAGAGGGACGCGCGGAAGCTGATTTAAACGGCGTAAAACCGCCCGAGTTTGATACCTATAGAGCTGGCGGTGACTTTCGCGTTGATTACCGCCCGACTAGCGACCTAACGACGATTGTTGCAAGTGGTTTTACCCAAACGACGGGTTTGGAAATGACTGGCATCGGCGCCGGGCAAGCCAAGAACTGGACTTACGGCTACGTCCAAGGCCGCCTCATCTACAGAGACCTTTTCGCACAAGCCTTTTGGAACCGCAGCGACGCCGGGGATACCTACACGCTACGGGCAGGCGACCCAATTATCGACAATTCCGATTTGTATGTGGGACAGATTCAACACGGATACAGCTTGGGTGAGAATCAGCGGTTCACGTATGGCTTGGATTTATTGCTGACCCGCCCGGATACTGAAGGCTCAATCAACGGACGCAACGAGGACAATGACAACGTCAACGAGGTCGGCGCTTACTTGCAGTCGGAAACTAAAATTCTTCCCGAGTTAAAGTTCATCGCCGCCGCGCGTGTTGATGACCACAACCACCTCAATGACCTCGTGCTTTCGCCGCGTGCGGCGCTCGCCCTTCAGCCAAACGATAACCACAACATCAGACTGACCTACAACCGCGCCTTCAGCACACCGTCTTCCTCGAACCTATTCCTTGATGTCGTGTCGATTCCTGACGCATTCGGCTTAGGCGCCGCATTCCAACCCGCGTTGGGATTCAGCCCGGCAATCGATATTCGCGCGCAGGGGGTAAGCAGTGAAACCGGATTTACCTTCAAAAGGAGTGCGGACGGGCGGCCGGAATTTCGATCGCCATTCTCAGCGGCTGCAAATCTACCTGCCGACCAATACATTCCGCTTGACGACCCTGTTTTTACCAACGTCATGTGGAGTGTCGGCAGATCCGCAATCTTGAGTGAAGCACAGCCCATGTTTGAAGCCGGGTTAAAGCAGGCGTTCACTCCTGAAACCCTGCCGCAATTACTGCAAAGCCAGTCGCCGGCGCAGATTGAGGGCATCGTGTCAACGCTGCCGGCAGAAGTGACGCAGCTTCTACCGCCGGCATTTCAACAGCCAGGTGCTATCGCGGCCTTACCTCCCGAAATCTTACAGCCGCTCATTCCCCAAGTGCTTGCGTCGTTGCCGGCGCCAGTGGTTGAAGGACTCACTGCTTCTCTCATCGCCGACCTGTCTGCCGGTTTTGCGAACGCCGTACCGGCACAGGTTTCAGGCGTGAAAAACTCCCTGCTTGCGCTAAATCCGGAAACAGAGGAATTTGAGCCGATTGCGGACGTAAACGACGTTGACCCCATTACTCCAACGATTACACAAACGTATGAAATGGGTTACAAAGGGATTCTGATGGATAAAATCGCGTTCTCCGCTGACGTGTATCACACAAGAATTAACGATTTTATCGGTCCCTTGGTGGTTGAAACGCCCAACGTATTCTTGGATGCAAATACATTAGGTGCTTCCATCGCCCAACAACTCACCGAGACGTTGAACGATCCGAAAAACGCATTGCTCAACCAAGCGTTGCTCGCATTCGACTCGCCGGCACAAGGTGGAAATGGCGATGGTTCAGCCGTCGATGAGTTGACGAAGTTGTTCGTCGCGGGCACCGATAACAACGGCGCCGCGTTCATTCCCTTGGCACCGTGTCCCCCGATCAGGCGGGCGATCCGAACGCAGTGATGCTTACCTATCGTAACTACGGCGACATCTCGCTTAACGGAACCGATCTGAGCCTAACGTATTATCTCAATCACAGCTTGAGTGTGACTGGAAATTACTCGTTCGTCAGCAAGGACCTGTTTGAGACCGATATCCGCAACATCGCCCTAAACGCGCCAAAGAATAAGTTCGGCGCAAATGTCCAATACCTCAACCCCGATTTAGGTCTTGGCGCTGGCGTCGCGATGCGCTATGTCGCTGGATTTCCGATGAACTCCGGTGTCTATATCGGTGACGTTGAGTCGTATTACACCATTGATGTTAGTGCGGGATACGATTTACCGTTCGGTCCAAAACCGCGCCTGTCGCTGACCGTACAAAACCTTCTGGACAAAATGCACCAGCAATTTGTCGGCGCCCCGTACATTGGCCGCCTGTCAATGTTGCGCTTGACACAGACATTTTAACAATAGGCTTAACTGAGTCGAGATTTTGGGGTGACCGGGTTAGAATTGGCAAATTCGATAATAAATTTCCCTTTAGTTTGCCAAGAATTTGCTCCAATTTTCCTGTTGTTGGAATAGCATGGGGATTTCCCAAAATTTTGTTGCAGCCGAATTTTACCTTCAACCCATGCACAGAAACCGAGTTTATTTCAATCCTGAAGCTACGAGAACTTCATCGTGTATAAACTCGGTTTCTCTCAAATTTTTGCAGGACGCTGCTCCTCCTTAAAACGCGTTGTCGTTCAACTGTCGGCAGTCGGATGTCGTCCTATATTAGTGCGACTTTTACGGCTAGAGTCTGCCCGCCTTGCACCGTGGCTCCGTCAACGTTGAAGAATTAAAATGCCGCAAAAATCAATTGCAAAAGGAGGCAGCCCTTGAAAAAGTTTGTCCTGATTGTACTCGCCGCCCTAGCCTTTCCACAAGTCAACTCTACGCAAAGCACCACTGACCACTCCGCGCTCGAACCCATACAATCTGCACTACAGTCAAAGCGTTTCAAGGATGCAGTACACCTCATTGATACTGCATTGACGACGGCAGAGAATCAACGAGACTATCTGCTTTATCTCAAGGGTCTCGCGCTGTTCTATAACGGTGATTACAGGGGCGCAATTGAGACGTGCGTCCAATTCATTCAGGATCACCCTGATTCCACGTGGTTGAGGAAAGCAACGTTCCTTCAAGCCCAGTGTCATCTCAAACTGAAGGAATTTAAACAGGCTGAAGCAATCTACAGTAAAGAGGTTAGTCGGCTTCTCTCATCAAGACGCAAATCGGAAATTGCCCAAATTTACATTCAGCTTGCCGAAACCTTCGCGCACAAACCCGATGACGCAGACCTCGACGCCCGCCAGCCGAACTATCAGAAAGCGTATGAACTGTATCAAAAAGTTTTGGCGTTAGAGGTTGACCGTAACCTTCGCAAAACGGCTACCTTCCAACTCGGACGCATGATGCAGCTGCAGGAGAAATACGCACAAGCCGTTGTTGACTACGAAGCCTACCTTACACAGTTTGATCCCAATTTTCAGCGCCCGGCCGCTTTGCCAATGCCTTCAAAGAAGAGCAAAACGCCCGATGGCCGCCGCTATCAGGCTCATTACCATCTAGCGGAATGCCAGATAGCCTTGAATCAGCACCTACAGGCGCGATTGACGCTTGAGAACATATTAAAACCGGCCGAATTTGAAACGAAAGAACTACAGCCTCTCATTAAAAACGCTCGCTTCCTGTTGACCCGGACCTACCACTTCCCTAACCCCAAGTCAAACAAAGAGTTGGAGCTAGGCGTACAATCTGCCCGAAGGTTTCAGGAGCAGTTTCCGCGTGACCCGCGCTCAATGACACTAGCGCACGAAATCGGTGAGGCATATCGGATGCGGCATCGAAGCGAGGAAGCGCTCGCTGCGTACCAAGACGTTATCGACGGAAAGGGCTTCAAAGTAACCCAAAAGAAGCGGCAATTTTCAAATCCCAACAATCAAGATTACCATCACCTCCGTATGTCCTCCGCATTTCAAATCGGGAGTATTCTGTTCAAACAGCGAAAGTATAACAATGCAATTGAAGCGTGGAATAGATACATTCGAGAGTTTCCCAATGGACCTGAATGGACCGACGCTCAACAGGGGATTGTAAAAGCCGAATTTCAAATTGCTGTATCGCTCCTTGCCGGCGAAAAATACGAAGAAGCTGTGCGTGCGTTCGATACCTTCCAAGCAAAACACCCGCTGGATGAACGCGTGCGGCAGATAATGTTTATTTATGGCCAAATTCACGCTCACAAATCCGAACATCAGCTCGCAATTACCGAGTGGGAAAAGCTCGTGAGCAAATTCCCGAACACGGAAGAATCGTCACTCGCGCTCTTTCGCATAGGGCAGACGTACGAACTACCATTGGGCGATCTTGAAAACGCGCTAGAATCTTACCGAAGGCTAACCTGGGGAAGCTGGCACGCTCGTGCGCAAGAGGTCATACGCCAGATGACAGAGAAGCACCTCCAACTTGTCACACCGCGCACGTTCCGTACGAATGAACCGACACACGTGCAAGTGTCTCTTCGCAATATCGAATCCCTCACGGTGAATCTCTACAAACTCAATCTTGAAGCCTACTGGCGCAAGATGTACGATGTGAACGGCGTGGAAGATCTCGATCTCGACTTGATCGAGCCGAACAAGACTTGGCAATACAGCGTTCCAAACTACGAGAAGTACAAGAGCTTGGAGTGCAATATCAACATTCCGTTTGCCGGTCCCGGCGTTTACGCGGTGCAACTCGGCGATGAGTCGCTGGAATCCACGACACTTCTTATCCGCAGCGATATCGAGACTATCACCAAGACATCCCGCCGCGAGGTACTTGTATTCGTGCAAAATATGCTGAATGGCGAAGTGGTCGCCGATGCTAAGGTGCTTGTAAGCGACGGCTCAAGCGTAATCTTCGAAGGACGCACCGGAGCGGACGGTGTACTCCATGCAACTGAACCTGACATTTCGGATTTCGCATTGGTAGAGAACCAACTTAAGGATGCGAGTCAGGTGGCGGTATTCGTCGTCAAGGGTGGACACGTGGCCGCAGACGGGTTAGATATTTCAGGGCTTGGCTTCAGTAAAGGCTTGACGCCGCGCGGCTATATCTACACCGACCGCCCCGCATACCGACCGGGAGAACGCGTTTCAATGCGCGGCATTATCCGTGATGTCAGCAATGGCGCGTACGTGGTACCGGACGGTGCACCATGTAACGTCTCAGTGATCGATGCACGCGGACGCCAAATCCATAAAGAGGAGGTCAAACTCTCTCAGTTTGGCGGGTTCGTCACGCAGTTGCAGCTTGACAATGCCGCCGCTGTCGGCGAATACCGCATCCGTGTGGCAGAATTCGACCCAGATGCAAAGCTAGAAATCTCAAGCCACACATTCACAGGTAACTTTCAAGTTCAGCGATTTCAACTCGAAAAGGTACAGTTGCTGCTCGATTTTCCACGCAGTGTCTACTTCCGCGGTGAACAGGTGAATGCTACCTTTACGGCACGATACTATTACGGCCAGCCGGTGAAGCACGCAAAAATTCAATACAAACTTCCAGATGGCCGGAGCTATACGGAAACCGCTGATAATCAGGGAAAACTGCAGGTCAATTTCGATACGACATCTATGCAACCCGGCAAACCGCTTCATTTCAGCGGGACAGTTCCGGGTGAGAATGCCAGCGTTAAAACCTCCGTGACGCTTGCACATCTCGGATATTCAATTTCTGTGCAACCTGACGCTAAACTTGTTCTCTCCGGTGAACCGTTCGACGTAACATTACATACAAAAGGCGCTGATGGTCATCCGGTTGGCGAAAAATTAACCGTCAAAGTAGTACAAAAGCAGAGCAGCGGTCCCATTTCGCCGGTACTGTCGCAGATTCCTTGGATAAAAAAGGAAGGTGTGTCCGGTTCTGCCGAGATAATCATCCAAGAACACAACCTGCAGACAGATTCCCAGACGGGCGCCGGTACAATTCAGTTGACGCTAAACACTGGAGGTGTTTTTACAGTCCGTGCCCATGGAGTAGATCGGTTCGGACAACCCGTCGTCGGCTCAAGCCGTGTCACCATATCCGATGAGGATGATGACACCAAACTCCGCATTTTCGCCGATCGTTCGAAAACACAGGTCGGCGCTTCCGAAAGGCTTCGCATTCACTCGCGATTGAAACCCGTTCACACACTAATCACGTATGAAGGTGAAATTGTTATTGGATATGAAGTACGCTTGCTGAAAACGGGAAAAAATCGGCTTCAGTTCACAATCGGGCACCAACACTTCCCGGATTTTTACATTGGTGTGGCGGCAATTGACGATCGAATCCTACACACCGCAAGGAAACGCTTCACCGTCGAAAGGCAACTAAATTTATCCGTGACTTGGATGGATAGCAATCCGATTCACGGCTCCAATCAGACTCTTCCCGGCTATCTGCCCGGTGACGATGCGAAAATCCAAGTCCGCGCTACCGATCAACTTGGTCAGCCGGTCAAGGCTGAATTTTCTCTCGCGCTCGTGGACGAAGCCCTGTTCGCCGTCTACAAAGATGGCGTCATGAACATTAACGATTTCTTCCAGAAAGGACTCCGACGCCATGCATCCATGCGCACTGCTTCAAGCTGCGCCTTTCTTTACGCTCCCGACACACGTCACGTCATTAAGGAAATACTTGCAGAGGAACAACGGCTTGAAAAAACCTTCGTCAGTGCTGCGAAGATGAGCGGCGCGGTTATTGTCGAGGATGACGATGACAATGTACGGAAGCGCATGCGCATGCGCAGACGCGTTCGCAAGCCAGTAATTAAAGATCTTCGCCCAGCACTTGCTGAACCGAAAGTGCGGGAAGAATCCACCTACGCCGGTTTTTGGATTGGAACCTTCATCACGGACGATGCGGGTTTGGCAACGTTAACCGTCCCGATGCCAGAAAAGACGACGAAATGGCGGCTGACTGCGCGTGGATCCACCGTTGATACACTCGTTGGACAAGTCAGTGTGAACGCCATTACGCGGAAAGATTTCTTCCTCGACGTTCGCACCCCGGCATTTGTTACCGAAGGTGATGAGATTCGATTAGGTATCCGACTCCATAATATCACCGACTATAGTGGAGAAGCCGACGTTCAACTCAAGCTGTCAATTGGCGAATCGCAGCCGGTGTACCGAGACCACAAAAGAACTACGATTACTGCCAAAGACACGGCAGAGCTAATCTTCGACAGGTTCACCATTCCCGCTGGAAACCTGCACGCTGACCCACATCCAAGCCAACTCACCATTGAAGCGACGGCAACTGCGGGTTCATTGAGTGATGGAGTTCGGCGCACAATTCCGATTCGTCCGTGGGGGCTGGAATACACCGATACCCAGAGCGGAACGGCGGCTAGCAACAGAACCGTTTACGTCCAACTCTCGTCTGATTTACACTACACGCAGAAGGGACTCACTATCAATATTGGTCCGAGTGTCTCGCGGCTAATCTATGATCTCGCTCTCAACCACTATCCCCGACCATACCAGAGTGGGTCTATCAGACGTCCCGTCATCATACCCAGTGATTCTGGCAGCGACCTACTTGCTGTGGCGTCCGCTCTCGACTATCAAAAAAAGGTGGGCGACAATCCAACCGATAATCGCAGCTTGCTCGCGCGCGCACGGACGCTCGTCAGCCGACTCGTAACAACACAAAATGACGACGGCGGGTGGAGTCTGGTTCGAGGCACGGCGGCGAGCAACGACCGTGTAACAGCCCGCAACCTGTGGGCGCTGACAGCGACACGCGACAGTGGCGTGGCAGTTGACGACCAAGCCATTGCCAACGCCGCGAACTACCTCAAGACAGCTTTCGCTCAGACCAACAAAAACGGCGAAGACACAAAGGCGTCAATCCTTTATTCCCTCTCAACGCTAGATGACCTGGATTTCGCGCGCGCAAACCGCCTGTATCGGCGCCGGAATCAGATGAGCAATGTTTCGTTGGCGTACGCTGCACTGGTCTTTGTCAATCTCAACCGCTTAGAAATTGCAGACGAGATACTTGAAATATTGGAACGCCGCGGCCTGTTGCCCGATGAAGAGAGAAACTCGACGATTGTCAGCTCGCACACAGGCCACGGTCAAGTCGAGACTGTCGCTTTGGCGCTGTTAAGCATGCAAGCAGTCCGCCCAAGTTCAGCGTGGGTAAACGATGCGGTGGAATACCTAATTGGTCAGCGCCGTTACTACGGCTATTCGGCGTACGCCGCTAAAGGTGCTGTCGTCGCCGCACTAGCAACCTACTATCAAACGACGCAACATGCGGCAGATGACTACAGACTAAGCCTGCTCGTGAACGGTGAACCGCTCGAAACAATTGCAGTTCAGAGGGATTCCGTTAACCGTCTAATTCACGTGCCAACCGCGCAAATTCTCGACGGACAGAACCGCGTCGAGATGCAAATCGAAGGGCAGGGGACTTATACGTACCTTGTTACAATCAGCGGGTTTTCTCCAGACGTGCCGAACTGGGTCGGCGCTGAACCGGAGACTAACGGCAGTTTGAAAAACACACGAATTAACCGCCGCTACCTTCACCCACCGCTTGAATATCGGGGCAAACCCATCGGCGCGCGGAGCACGACAGGGATTACTCAATTGGAAGCCGGCGCAAAGATGGAAGTCTCTGTCAACATCGTGTATGGCATTGGCGCACTCACGCCCGACCACCATTCTAAGGGCAGGTACGTTGTTGTAGATGAATTTTTCCCCGCCGGGACAACGGTCGTTGACGGTACAGTTAATGGCGATTTTCAACACTACGATGTCGGAGACGGTGTAATCCGTTTCTACTATGGGCCCCGCGCTACCTTTAGGGACTACAGCTATCAGCTAGTCAGCTATGCGCCCGGCGATTACCGCGTCCCCCCAACTGTAATGCGCGGCGTTCAAAGCCGCGATAATATGCGGCTGGGACCGGCGGCTTCGCTTACCGTGCTAGGACCAAGCGAAAAATCCAAAGACACCTATGAGATGAATAACGCAGAAAACTTTGCACTAGGGAAAGCGTATTTCGACGACGCAAATTATGGCGATGCGCGTCCATTGCTTGAAACGCTATCCAAAGACAGCCCAAAATTCAACGCGAAAGAGGCCGCGAAGATGCTTTTGTGGATTTACACGACAGAAGAACATTACAGTGCGAGGCACGTCGTCCAAGCATTTGAGGGTTCTCGCGACCACTATCCAGATCTCGAAATCCCTATTGACAGGATTCAGGTAGTCAGCTCAGCATACCGTGATATTGGAGAATTTGAACGCGCAACCATGGTTCATCGCTCCGCAATCGAATCCAGCTTTGCTCGGGACACGAATGTTAGCACAGCTCTTCAGGACAATGGTGAATTCTTACGTTCGATCGAATTCATTGAAGATTTGTGGCGTGAATACCCCGACACCCCTACTACCATTCACGCTTACTTCGCAATCGCACAGTCTCTCTATGCGAGTAAAGATGCCGCGGATGGAAGCGCCAAACCAGCGCCCAAAATTCAAACCCTTAATCGAACGGTAAAGATACTCACTCAGTTCCTGACGCTGTACCCTACGAATCCGCTCGCAGACGACGCCGCGTTTTCGCTCGCGAACGCATATATGGACCTGGAGGATTTTCAGAATGTGGTGAAACTTTGCCGCTTGAATCAGGCGTACCGCCCGGACAGTGTGCTGCTGAGCAGTTTTCAATACCTGAAAGCGCTCGGGCTCTTTGCACTGAACGAATATGATGAAGCCATTAAGGCAGCGACGCTCGTGGCATCAAGTGAAAGCGAAGACTGTGATTTTGCGCGGTACATCGTCGGGCAGATTTACCATGCGCAGGGCAAAACGAAACAGGCGATTGACTGGTACAGGCGAGTCAGGCAAATCTACCCCGATGCGGATGAATCCATCGCTCATTTTGAAGCACAGCAGATTTCCATTCCCGAAGTCACAATTAAGCGCCCGAATTTTGACGTGGTGTTGACGTTAAAGCATCGAAACATCTTATCGGCAGAAATTCAGGTATACCGAATTGATTTGATGAATCTCTTTCTGCGTGAAAAAGATCTCAGCCGTGTAACTCAAGTACATTTAGCGGGTATAGAACCGGAAATCAGCCAAACCGTTAATTTTGGTGACGCTAAAGATTTCATAGAGGCAACCCGAGACATTTCGTTACCCATTACAGACGAGGGGGCATACCTCGTCATCTGCCGCGGCGGCAATCTGTCCGCGAGCGGTTTAATTTTGATTACGCCGTTGGAGATTGAGGTACAGGAGGGCGCGGAGAGCGGCCGTGTACGTGTCGTTGTGCAGGACGCACTTTCAGGCAAATATCAACCGAGAGTCCATGTCAAAGCGGTAGGCTCCACAGGCGGGCGATTTATCTCAGGCGAAACAGATTTCCGCGGCATTTTCATCGCCGACGGTTTACACGGTACGACAACTGTCATCGCGCGTGACGGTATGAATCGTTATGCGTTCCATCGCGGCAATTTGTGGCTTGGCGCCCCACCCTCCGATTCAGAATCGCCCCCCAGCCCAAGGGCAGCAACGGACTATCGTCAGCATCTTGATCGCAAGAATCAGGAAATCCAAGCGGCAAACGTTGAAGGGTTTGACCGTTTGCGTCGAGCACCCCGCGACGGAGTCCAGCTCCAGCACGCTTATTAAGCGCGGCCATGTGGTATACCCCAACCGTCCCGCTTAGTTTACCACCACCACCCCGTTATTTACCCTACGCTCGCTTACCAATTCTAAACCAATATGGTGTTCTTCACGCAAAAAAAATTCGCCTTTGCGGGAACATCCGTAGAGAATTCGCGTCTTAATAATCAAATGTGAATTTCGAGATAATCGGCATTCCAAGACTTAACACCGGGAGATTTCAGTGGCGCAGAGTGATGCCGAACTCATAAAGCGTACGTTGGACGGCGATGATAACGCATTCGGCTTTTTGGTGGAAAAATACAAGGGCGCCGTACACGCCCTCGCTTACCGGAAAATCGGTGATTTTCACATCGCTGAGGACATTACGCAAGACACTTTCCTCAAGGCATACCAGAAACTTTCTACGCTGAAGCGTCACGAAAACTTTTCTGGATGGTTATATGTGATTGCGGCACGGTGCTGCATCTCCTGGCTTCGAGAGAATCAAAACCCAATGCAATCCCTTGAGCAGGTAGGTGCGGCGCAGGTCGAAGCATCCGCAGAAAGGGAATATTCGGACGATCGGGTGCGTAAGCGACTCCGCGATGCGCTGGAAAACCTACCTGAAAGCGACCGAACCGTTTTGACGCTGCACTACCTTGGCGGGATGACCTACGAGGAGGTGAGCCGTTTCATCGGCGCCTCAACGAGCGCAGTCAAGAACCGTCTCTATCGGGCACGGCACCATTTGAAGGAGGAGTTAATTAAAATGATACATCAGACTTGGGGGACTCTCCAACTTCCACCAACTTTCACGCAGCAGTTGGTCGAAAAAATCTACCGTCTCAATCCAGCTCCAGCACCGGGCAGCAAGCCGCAGGCTCCATGGATCGCCGCGGTAACACTTGGCGCGGCGACGCTTGTTGTTTTGGTAGGCATGTTATCCACATCGGAATTTCAGCAACCCTATTCTCTCAACCCGTCTACGCCGGTTGAGATAGTCGAATTGACGGATGCGCCAATAGTTGAGACCTACTTGCCGAAACCGTCAATTTACGGTCACTCCGGGGGAGATGGAAATCCTGTTTTGGCTGTCACATCGGGAAGCGGTGATACGGTAGATAAACCGCGAGGTAGCATTACCGGACGTGTCACCTACGCAGATTCTGGGAAGCCCGCCGCGAACGTACCCATTCGTGCTGCAGGCATCCAGCCGGGTATCGGAGATGCGCACGCGCACACGGGTGCAGATGGAACGTATGTTTTGGAGAATGTTCTCGTTGGACCATACGTTGTCATGATCGGCGACACCTGGGAATGGCATGAAACTTTTGATTGGCGGGCGCCGGCTAATGAAGGAATCCATGTCGAACCAGACAGCATCTCGACGGGTGTTGATTTTTCATTAACACCGGGAGGATTCGTAGAAGGCAAGATAACGGACGGCGACACAGGCGAACCTGTCGCGGGCATACAGATCCAGGTTTACGATGCCGCGCATCCACCGAGTCAAGGCATGGGACATTGGCTCAACACCGACACCGATGGACGTTATCGATTCCGTGTGGCACCTGGAAAAGTGGGCATTCATGTCGGTTCAATCAATACCAAAATACCATATTACATTAAATTACCCGGAGGTGAATTTTACGGGGAAGTCGTAGAGGGTGAGACGCTTTCTGATATCGACTTTGTATGCTTCCGTGGGTATAGCATACACGGTACGGTGCGTACAGCGGACAATCAGCCGGTAACGGGCGCATCCGTCCGGGCGCATATCATTCCCATTATGGGTTTAATTGAATTGCCGAATCACGCGTCGACTGATGAGCAAGGAAGATTCACATTGAAAGGCATTCCAGTAAACGAAGAAACAGAGCAGTTAGTTATCATTGCGGAACATGACAATCTCCACGGCAGAGCGAATTGGTCGAAGGAACAGGCTGATGCCGTTGAAATTACGCTTATTCCCCGACCTACCGCTATCATCGCGGGTCAAGCAATCGACGAGCAGGGAAGTCCAATTTCCCATGCCGGAATTGGGTTGAGTTGGGAGGAGGGATTCGCAGGCACAGCCACTACTGCGCCCGATTCATCTGTTGCAGAATCTGATTCTGATGGAAATTTCACCGTCGGTCCAACATTCTCGTTTGGTAAATCATGGTTGGAAGTCGGTGGAAAATATCAGATTCATGCCACGGCCGCCGAATATGGAAGGACTTCTTCCGAATGGTTTACTTTGCAAGAAGGCGATCATATCGTTCCCGACCTCGTTTTGCCCAAGGCAGAATACTTCATTGCCGGGCAGGTGGTCGACTGGCAGGGTCAGCCTGTCGGCGGCGCAACCGTTTTCGCTGAAGGAACTCGTACAGCAGTAAACGGCGTCTCCGATCGTGACGGGAGATTCAATCTGAAAAATATTGCTGATAGTCGAATTCGAGTGTATGCTTTTCATCAAGGTCCCGACTGTTCTGATACAGATGCCGAATTTGATGCAAATCGGGAGGATGTGCGCGTTATATTGGCACCGAATAAACCCATGATTAGTGATGCTGCAGGTAATAGTATCCGATTCGACCCTTTTCCGTACCCGCTTGAAGGTAAGCAGGCACCCGAACTGAAAATCTATAGCCGGCACAGTTGGTTGAACTCCGAACCCATTGAGCTGAATTCACTGCGCGGCAAAATTGCTGTCTTAAATTTTTGGTCGACCTATGTCAACCAAGAAAGTTGCGACCCTTGGCTTCCAGCGCTAAGTCGCATCCATGAGAAATACAGCGATAGGAGAGTAATTGTAATCGGCGTACATACGTCCGTCCATCAATTGGAGGGACATCCTCGCATTCAAGAAATTGAGAAATCGGTTACCCAGCGGGGGATAAAATACCCGATTGCTATTGATGTGGCAGGAGCTAACGCTAATGTTGACGTGAATGACTGGCCGAGTCAATTCGGTGCAACATTTAACGACTACCTGGTACGGTCCCTTCCAACTATCCTATTCGTCGACAAGGCGGGCAAAGTCAGAACACTCTTTCTCATCGGAGGTACCCTCGACGAGAAAGTGAACGCGTTATTGAACGAGTAACCTATATATCCCTGTTCTCTTACTCAGCGCTATCGCGCCAAGATTCTCCCCCTAGTCAACGGTGAATAAGAGGGGGTCGCCGTCTTCCGGAAAAGCTCTCGAAGGTTGGGTGGCGCCAACGGCGAAATGCAATCTACAAACATTTGTAACCTCCCCTAACCCCTCCTTAGTAAGGAGGAGAATTGCAATAAAATCCTCTCCCTTGCCAAGGGAGGGCGAGAGGGGGTTTATACGGGTCATAACTGAATGCCAAGTTTCCGGCACCGCTTGCGAATCTTTTTTATTGCCCCGCCAACCTGTTTCCCGTTCCGTGTAACACCAAAAAGGTGTTGACTCACAACCCGCCGCCGAATCCCAAGCATATTTCCAATCTCCTCCTGCGTCTTCCCCTCATAAAAGTAGAGTTGGACACACCGCGCCTGCTGGTACGTCAGTTCGTTTCCGATAATATGGCGAATTTGCTGCAAGACCCGCTGCTGTTTGGCGCGATATTCGCTCGTATGTGCATCGACTGCTGATTGATACGGAAGATATTCTTCTGTGCTGAACTGCTCAAAATACTCTGGCGGAACCGGAACTTCCCAAAAGTCCGGATTGAATTTTAGCATAGATCATTTCTCCTATAGTAGCCGCAAGTTACCCGCAATGCGGCAGGGTGCCTATGCCGTATTCAATACCAACTCAGAGATAAAATCCCTTAACGGTAAATTCGGAGGACAAGGCACCACAGCCTTAGACAAGAAAAGTCAGTGTGAATTACCGACCCTTTCAAGGTTGTCATTCTGTTCCTCCTTTCCTTCTAATGGTGTTTCAATAGGTTGAGTAAAGCGAGAGAATAGATTAAACTATTTACTCTTTACTCATTACGCATTACTCATTACTCTGCATCTTCCGAATCGTTCGAGTCTTCCGGCGGAGTTACGCCAATCCACGGATTCAGACGTGAGTGGTGAATAACCCAGTAGACAGCCGCGACAAATAATCCGCCAAGAATCGCCGCAAGAGACCAAACGACTGGCGGCACGAGAATCGGTTTGCGGGGCAATCTCTTTGCATCTAGATACACTGCCACACCAAAACACCCGTGCACGATTGCGGTGAGAAGTACGATAAGGATTGAGATTCCGGACACAGATTTCACCCAAAACTCCATGGCTTCCATGACATCCACCTTCACTCTCCTTTTTCTGCTCCACCCCATGAGCGCAACGCTAAAAGATCACGCTCCGCATAGTAAATTGTCGAAATGTAAACGACGACCCCTCGACTATACACAAGTTCGGATGCACTTTTGAATGCCTTGTGTGAATAAAATGACGCTACTACGCTCCTAGACAACAAAATTCAACATCCAACTGAAGCATTATAGCCGTGCGTTGCACTGAATTCAAGCAAAAACTCTCCGGACGAAAACGAGCAGCTGCAAAATATTGCTTTCATGTGATACAATAAATCCCCGATCGAACAGGGTGTTCTGATGCTGTGTAAAACCTCTCGGTTTCATTCGATCCAAAGCCAAAGGAGATTAAGCGACGTGTGTTCAAAAATGCCCCCTCCAAAATCCGGCACTGACAATCGCACACCGAAGGAAAAAATTGACGCCATCCACCGCCCGAAGTGGTGCATTGACACAGACGACGGCAGGCTTTACTGGGACGTAATCTGTGGGGCAATTCGCAACGATGAAAAGACGATCGCTGAGCATCTAAAGAGAAACCCGGACTGCGCACGCCTTGAGTTCTGGTATACGCCGCCGATTCATTTTGCCGTACGCGAGGGGAATTTGGAGGCGGCGCGGCTGCTATGGAATGCATATGCCTACGAGGACGTGACCAAGCTCATCGCCATGGCGGACGACCGCGGACATGCCGGTGTTGCGGACTTTTTGCGCGGTTCAATCCAAAACGGATTCGCCGACGCGGATTTTCGGCTGCACAAGGTCGTTCAGACCCGAAATTACGGCGCTGTGGGACGGGTGTTAAGGACTCATCCGGAAATCGCCGAACACCGCGATTCAGAAGGCAGAACCGCACTCCACCTGGCGGTCATCTCCGGCAACCTGCACGCTGCACGTTCACTATTAGCCGCCGGGGTGGAGATTGACCCTGTCGATCACTTCGGCTTTCGACCGGTTCACTACACCTGCTGGAAAAACCAATACTGGGCATGCGTTAAAGGCGGCGACACCCTCCTGAAAGCCCTGCTCGACGCCGGCGCCGCCGACAGTGCTACGCTCGCGGCGGCCCGCGGAGACCTAAACTCTGTGCGTGCATTCGTTGAGGCAAATGCGGCCAATGTGAACTACGGTGAATCGCTACAGAAACGGCCCCTATCTGCAGCGGTGGAGCGCGGTCATCGTGAAATCGTGCGTTACCTGCTTGACCGCGGCGCCGATCCGACACTGTCGGAAAGCCGGCTGTGTCCGCACGGTTCCGCACTCATGACGGCATCGGTGAACGATGATGTAGAGATGGCACGATGGCTGTTGGACGAAGGCGCCAACCCCAATCACGGCATTGACTCGTCGGGAACGCCAGCGACTCGCGCATCGTCAGATGAAATGCGCGGGCTAATGTACCAATACGGCGGGCGCCCCGAAGCAGCCTGGGGCGTCGCGCAGCGCGGCGACCTTGAAACCTTAGCGGTGATTCTGAGTTACTGCGATGATCCCTTCAGGAATGCGGAGAGTGAATTTCTTTCGACGCCTTACACCGCCATCGTGAGCGGCTGCGGACGCCGCCTCGATAGGGGAGAGTCTACCGTTGCTTACGAAGCCATGCTGCGCATATTCTTGCGCCGCCAGTTTCCCATGCCCAAGGTGTTAACCGAGTGCAAAAGTTACCTGTACCATGTGCCCCACATGACGCGGCAGTTGCTGGAGAACGGACTGGACCCCAATTTACACGACTGGCTGCGGCGCACGCCGTTGCACGACCTGTGCACCGGGTTGCGGCACGTAGCGGATGCAGCGGAGTTGGTGCAGATGTTTATCCAACACGGCGCCGATGTCAATGCGATTGACGAAGAAGATCGCTCGACCCCGCTTGGCATCGCTGCGCGTGAAGGGAATGCGGCGCTCGTCAAACTGCTGCTGGAAAACGGAGCAGACCCAAACGGCTCCGGCACAAATTGGGCTAAGCCGCTGGCATGGGCGCAGCGGCGGGGGCACGATATGATTGAGGCGACATTGCGTGAGTGCGGCGCCAACTAGACCTCGCGCCCGCCTGCATGGGTTTTCCCGCGTAATGTGAGAATGTGTGGTGGTCATGGTCTGAACTGTGAAAATTAGGATTCAAGGATTTGCAGGACTAGTGGCACTACTGGATTGAGAATCCTCCATCAAGCAAAAAAAGCGGAGCCAACCCGAAAGGACGGAATCTTATTTCCCGTCTGGGTTGTACTCCGCAGTGTAATGTCCATCCTAGTGATGGTGGTCGGATGTGTCATGGTCATGTTTGGACTTGTCATAATCATGTTTCCACTTGCCATAACCATAGTCGTGTTTCGACTTGCCGTGTCCACGATCGCACTTCGACTTGCCATGGTCATCATCGTGTTTCGACCTGCCATGTCCGTGACGGCGATGCCGCCCGTCTCGGCGATGATCATGATCTTTAAATTTTTTCTTACCGTGACCACGCCAGTCTTTAAACATCGCTAAACCGCTGTGTTTGCCGACGACGCCGGAAAGCGTTAGTAACGCTTCCTGCCGCGGGGTCAACCCTTCAAGAAGCGATGCCTCCAACGCCTCGAATTCTGTGCCTAACGCGGCCCGCTTATTTTTGAATTCTTCAAGCGCAGATGCGACTGTGGCGTCATCGCCCGCGACCATGGTTTTCTTGAGGTCTTTTAACATCGGACCCAACGTCTTGGCGCGCATCATTCGATGATGCAGCACAGCTTCAATCTTCGGCGCAAGGCCTTCTGCGTCTTCATCCGAGAGATTCAGGTTCGCAAGGATTTTCTTCGTTTTCCATTCGATACGTTTCGCGGCCTTGAGCTTGGCCATCTCCATCTTCTCAGCCTTTTCCTGCTCCCACTTCTCGGATTCAGAATCGTCTTTTTCAGCTTCCGCATGGGTTAAGAAGAAGCAGCTTCCGGCGAGAAAAAAGGCGACCGTTACCAAAAGCGCAATCGAACGACTCAATGCCAACTTAGACAACTTGGGATTGTGCGACAAAATAGACATCTTCTTTTCCTCCGTAGTTTAGTGAATTCTGTTGTTTCGTTATGATACAACCCGTGTCACTGTCCCTTTTGACAAATGGTGTCATAAAATGTTCGCAGTTTCCGCAAAAAGAAAAAATCCGCACCTTATCCTCCCCATTACCAATTTCACGTGTGAATTTACATAATCCACCCATATAATAAAGAAGAACGAGACCGTTCCCAGTAATGGTATGATCTGAAGCGGCCGCCGCATGTTATCCTCCCATTTACTGAGGGGAAGCGAGCGGGGGTTTTGTGCGCGGCAAATTTGGGCAGCTGGCACACATAAAATACAGTTTTTACAGTCTATAAAAAAGGGGTAAATTTGTGCAAGATTTCGTAGGTCGGTTAGAGCGGGAATGATTGCGATGACCCCGAGATCTACAAATGGAGAGCATTTAGAGGTCGATGGCAAGTGTTAATGGCGTAGCGAAACCGAACGTTTTTTAGGCGTCTGATTAATGGAGCGGCGAAAACGAATCAGGAAGTTAACTACAAGAACTGGTATGCTGGGAATAGACGTACCTTGGAAATTCAAGGTAACCAAAAGGTAACCAAAAAAAAAGATCGGTACTGAACTCGATGTCACAAATCTTAACATTTTGTCAAGTTTTGTCACATTACGTTACGTGCCCTGTGACATGAGAATCTCGTGATTCGAAAAGGCGGTAGATCCGCTTGCAATGCAGGTTTATTGTATGTTTATGTTTGATAAAATTTCGGGTTTAAATCACACCATGCCGTTTTTTTGAGTCGCCTTTAAGACGCAAACCCGTCCATATAAAAACCGCCAAAGTCCGATATTCACGGCGTTTATACGGATTTTTGGTTACCTTTAAACGCCAATAAATGTCACAAACCCTCACAAAATTTCGCATTTTCGGAAATTTCGCCTGATTTGGGATTTGCAGCATATTGGATTGACACAAGAGGAGATTTAGACCTTGATTTCAGAGTGTTGGATGGGGGCGCCCGCTAGCAGATTCTGGGCATGGGGGATACCAAGCTGCATGCGGCGAACAGCAAACTTAAATCATAATCGCTGTCGGGTTCATCAGGTTTCGGTTAAGACCCGAATCGTAGGATGTGACCGTCCGGGTCCTCGACTCTTAGCTCGTATGCCCACGGATAGTTTGTCGGCGTTTCTCGAAACGTCGCGCCATTGGCTTTGAATTCGTCATAAATTGCGTCGGTGTCTGAGACGCCAATCCAGAGCCAGGTGCCGGGCTGGCCTTGTCCCCCTTCGCATAGCAAGATGGGAAAGTCATCGCGAGACACACTCGCAAAGTTGGGCGGATCGCCCCAGTCCCATTCTTTTTTAAAGCCGAGGCGGTTAATATAATAGTCAACGCTCACAGCGACGTTCTTAACATATAAAATGGGTGTGATGCACTCCAATTCAATTGCTTTTTCTTTGTCTCCGGTAGTGTTCCACATCTGAAGTTTCTCCTTTGTTTACAAAACACATAATTTTAGTATAACGTAAATTCGAAATAGGATATTAGGCATCCGGGGAATGAAAAACAGCAAACCTAGATATGGGTGAAATGGTACTATAGTTCTGTGATGGGGTTGATTTTCGAAAAAAATTAAATTTGCTTTTGGATTTAATCAGGTTCAAGGACGGATGACCACGCCCTACTGATGCGATTCCATATACCCCCGCAACACGCCGTTCATGCGGGTTTGGTAACCTTTTCCCTGAGATTTGAACCACTTGAGCACATCGCTGTCAGGGATTATTATCGCGCGGAAAATCCTATCGCCTTCGCTATTCGCTCAGTTGATCCTCATCTGTCTGCTGGGCGTCGGGGTCCGATACGGCTGCCGCGTTAATTTCGGCCTCGGTCATATTTTTGACCTTCTCCCAATCGGTTTGCGAATTTTTCGGTAGATCATCGAGAGAAACTCTCACGGTACGTTCTTCTTTCACGGCGATTCACCCTCCTCGCTGAAATGATGACGCGGATCTACAGATAGTCTACAATGTGTACATACAAATGTCAAAAATATGTGGGCTACCCCATGAAACGGTATCCCTTTGCAATCTCAACTCTTTGCCTCAAGTAAAAACCTCAACCACTTTCAAAGCCGCCGTGGAAGCACTATACAACGATTAGTCGTCGTTTTCGGTGGTAAATACTTCCGGGTTAATATGTTTTAACTTGAGCGTGGATAACTTTTCACGGTCCCAATCCACCAACTCACCAAAATAGTTGAACGCCCGCAGCAATCCTAAATAACGCTTTACCTCCGGTATGGCTTCCCATTCCGCAGTTGCGGCTTCATCATCGGGATTGGGGCGCGGCGTGTTGGCTTTCACTTTTTCAAATTCGACATGAGCCTTTTCTAACTCCTCCGCGACTTCTCCGCGAAACGGCTCTTCATCTTCGATGTAGTCGTCAATCATTTTCCTCAGTTCTGCATCAGTCATTTTAGTCCCCCTCATAAAAGTTACGCTCTCGGATACTGGAATCTATTTCGCTCAGTTTCCGATTAATCATTTCGTGTGTTTCGACTAATTTGCCGGTGTTCGAATCCACCGCCTCTTTTAGCTTTTCGAGCTGATATATCAAGAAAATATAAGCGAAAACAAACATCTCGAAAAAGCCGATGTTTCTCCACTTTTCGAATTTGATAAAATTCACAAATACGGGATAGACAATCATCACGCCCAAGAAGATGAACGGTAACAAAAACGCAAACGTGATTAATGTCCCGGAGCGGGACCGCTTGTTGTGGCGCGCTTCCAAGATGGCAAGAACTCCCGCAATGGCAATCGTTATCGCTCCAATCAGATATATTCGATGCTCATGGCCCCAATTCCAACTGGCATTGTCGGGGATAATCGCCTCCAAGCCCCTTTGTAAATATCCGAGTAAGAAAAAGCATCCGATTACTATGATGATATTCCGCCACCGGCGCAGCTTTTCAATCATTTTGCCCTCCATATGTTTTCTTCGCGGCAATCAAGAAGCGCTGATTTGTATACATCATCATAGACCTCTTCGGGCGATTTGATGGTTTCGGTATAGACCGCACCCAGCCGATGGGTGATTGTTCTGCTCGTTTCCCCGCCGAATTTATCTAGGTGTTGTTTCCGGGCGCGCCTTGCCTTTGCCTCGGCATAAGCCTCACAATCAATCTTGCCATCCCCGCAACCGATGAGAGTGCCGATTAAATAAACTGCGATTGACATCAAGATTGCAAAGATAACGACGCGCTGATAGCGCCGAAACGAAAACTCAGTCATTTTGAATCTCCTTGTGGTTTAGGGTTTAGGCACAAAGAGAGCGAGACCGTGGAACTATTAAATTGTAGTTAGTTTTGGGGTATCGCAATCTCGCAATCGTCGCTGTGCCAAAGCGTGATGAGGGCGGCTGCCAGGACTGGCAACCGTAGCACCCCGATGGAACGTGGACTGAAGGCTTTTTCATTCCAGCGTAGATGTCATATTTTCGCAATGACAGTGACAGCCTCTACCGTGATGAAAAGTGGACTGAAAGTTTTATTGAATAATGCGTAATGCGTAAAGAGTAAAAGGCTTAAATGCAATGTAAAGCGAAAGTCTTGCCTGCTGAACTTCAGTCCGCCTCCAACGCAAAGTGATTAAGTGGGCTAGTTATCCTACCGTGAAAGCCGAGCACCGGAACCTCTTGAGACGAATCCAACAGTCAGGAAATTGGCGGCTAACCCCCAAACCCCAGCGTGGATACCCATGGGTTTCGTTGCGATTCCCAGCCCAGCAAGGTTGGCGAACATGATCGCCAGTGCAACGCAGGTTCCGATCACGAGCCCCGACAAAACCGCATCGGTACGCAGCGATTTCAAATGTACACCGAGAAAGATGGCGGGCGCGACTTGGCACAGCAGTTCGAGTTTAATCTCTGTTAACCGCCAGAGTGTTTGTGGGAGTTGAATTGCCAGAAACACGAGTATCACCATAAGCCCCCACGAGAAAACTTTACCCGTGACGGTCAGGCGATGCTGAGAAGAATTTGGACGAATCCGCATATACAGGTCTTGCGTAAATACGGAGGAGATTGCAAGGAGCGCGGAGTCAACGGTAGACATAATGGCAGCGACTGCGGCTGAAAGAAAGAGGATGAGCAGAATTCGCACACCGGGAAGCCGTTCCGCCATGTCATTGAGCAAGAACAGAGTAACCTGCTCACTGCCTTGTTTATCTAAGCCCGGAAACTGTGCCGCGCCGACGAGACCGACAACAAACATGAAAAAGGTAGTGAAAATTGGCATGAAGACCATAATTTGGAAAGATCGCCGCAGCGTCAGTTCGTCCTTAGCGGCGTAGATGCGCTGGACGGCGTGCGGATAGATTGACGGACCAAAAAATACGATGATCAATGTGCTCAGCCAAGTGAGCTTTTGCTGCAGCGATGGCGGACGCCAAAAGGCGGGTTGGGCCGTCATGAGTTTCTCCGCCGCGGCGGACAATCCGCCGTATTGGTAACTGATGACGCCAAAGATAAAAATGCATCCCGCCGCCAGAAGAATACCTTGGATAGCATCTGTCCAGGCGACACTTCGAAGCCCACCAAGCGTTTCATAAACCAACATAATTAATGATAAAAAAACTACGCCTTGAACAAATGTCACGTACCCTCCTGTCGATGCCTCAACGATGTAACCGATTGCTTTGAGGTTGCTTAGGATGTAATTCCCGAGCGTGATTATGAAAATTACGGTCGAGAGCGACGTCAGCGGGGTAGATTTGTATCGCTGCTGGATATAGTCGCCGATTGTGATATAACCGTATTGGCGGGAGAGTCGATGGATTTTGGGAGCATATACGAGGTAAGCGCCGACGATTGACATCACAAACGTGACGCTAACCAGAAAAAAATATCCTGTTCGATATACATTTCCCACAAACCCGACTAGCGTGAGACCGCTGTATTGCGTTGCATACAGGGTAAGGAATAAGACCATCAGTCCGAGTCCCCGGTTGCCGAGGAAAAAGTCGGACATTGAGTTTTCACGGCGGGCAAAGCGTCCGGCAAGTCCGACTACAATCAGGGATGTCAAATAGATTCCCATAAAGATTACGCCGCCAGGACCGAGGAGTGCTGTCGTTTTCATCTAGTGCGTTTCCGGAGGTTTGAGCTGTCTAACTTGGTGTGATAATGGACGGTTGTCATAACTGATGAAACGTGAAGTTGCGTCAGTTTTCGCGTGGACTTAATTATTGAGCGTCGTCGTCATCCTTGTTGGAGGATACCGACCAGTAGCGGTGGAGACAGACCGCAACGATAACGGCGTACAGAATGGTCGTGCAAAAACTATAGAATGCCCAAGGCGGGAACCCGAAAATCTGAACCGAATGGGATTTTGTGAAGACCCAAGGAACGGTAGCCGCAAGGAAAAAGGTCAATATAAAATACAGTTTCTTTCGTGTCATAATTTTTGTTGTCTTCGAACCCACATAATGCGCGCGTAGTCGTCCGAGAAAATGCGCGACGATTCGCAGATGGGTGCGATTCTAATCACAGCGGAACACGGTTTTTGAAGGGAAAACAAAGTCTAAGTCCAATGTCTAAACCAACTGGTCCAATTTGGAGACAATCGCGCCAATCCCAGCATATTAACCGTGCGTCAATAACTAATTCCTCAAACAGGCAAGATGCGCCTTTCGGGTTCAATACCCCTAACCATAGCCGATTCTCGTGGGAATGTCAATATTTAAGATTTCTGCCAGCCCATTGTGCTGATGTCTGAGAACGCCGCATTGCTATTCACACCTTGACGGCAACACCCGCTTACCGCTAAAATATCCGATACAATTCACACATGGGAAGAATTAGATGTTTCTTAAGCTGACAATGATGGGTGTCTGTAATCTGTTTATTCTCGGATTAACAGGTTACATTTTCAGATGCCTCCGAACTAAAACCTTTCATCTTGACCTGCCAATTTTTGGTTTCTTATCGATTTTCAATGCGACGTTTTTCACATTTCTCTTCGGCGTCTTTGGTGCCTTGAAACCGGCCTTGATGACGCTTGTTAGCCTCATCGGCTTGTGTGTGATGGCAGTGCATGTCTACCGGCGAAGGCTGCTCTCCGCTGCCACACGGACTGCGTTCTTCAATCGGGTAAAGGGCACAGAACTCACCGTCGTCGGGTGGTTTCTCGCCGCGGCGGCAGTCCTTCAACTGGGGCGCATTGCATTTCATGTTTGGTATATACCGCCTTATGTCCACGACACGCTAACCTACCATCTTCCCAATGTCGCCGAATGGGTGCAAAAGGCTAGAATCCACGCCATCTCAACGCCAGTCATTCGAAGTAACTGGCCCGCGGCGTTTGAGGTGTTTGAGACCTGGTTCGTCGTTTTCCTACATCACGATCTTCTAATTCAACTCGGCAGCGCCGTTTGCTACCTGCTTGCAGTTGCATCGGTATTCGCCATAGGCCGAGCGTTAGGCATGGGAACGCATCTTGCAGTGGGAGTCGCGTTGCTCTTTGCCTATACACCATCGGTGGCGATTCACGCGACCTCTTGCAAAAACGACCTCGCTGCAGCGGCCTTATACCTGTTTTCAATGGCAGTATTGGTGGACCTTTGGCGAAACGGAGACAATGCCAATTTTCCTTTGAATCGCCGGTTGCTGCTATTGGCGATGGCGTTTACCTTCGGTGTGGGCACTAAGGCATATACGGTTTTTATTGCGCCGGGTCTAATTCTCTTGGGAATTCTTGCGTTGTGCAAACACCGGTTGTTAAAAGCCAGCATCAGTGCGCTGCATCCCAGGATTTTCCCATCAAAACGGCTACTCTTGCTTTATGCTAGCCTTCTCTTAAGCAGCGGGATTTTGGCGTTCTACTGGTATGTGCGCAACTACCTGGTCTTTGATAATCCGTTCTATCCGGCCGATTTACGGCTCTTTGGGCATCTTATTTTTGGATCGGGAAACCCGCCCAACCCCGCCATATCTGCCCAATCTTCCTTTAGCTTGCACTCCATGTGGCAGAACACACGGCACCTCGTGTCTTTCAAGATTTTCGATCAACTCCGATATTACGCAGATTTACATCGCGTTACTGGCTGGGGCTGGTTTTGTTTTGCGTGTGGAATTTCGTCCGTAATTTACGGTGCAGTGTTTGACAGAAAGGTACGCGCTCTCATCTTCTGTTTTGTTCTTTCCTTGTTGTCGCTGTTGGGTTGGATATTCGTTGATGATTGGCACGGGCGGTTCCTTCATTTTTTCCCGCCCATCTTTGCGATTGCATTTGGTGCAATGCTGATGCATCTGCGAATGCGCTGGGTTTGGGCGCCGTTATCGGTGTTTGCCGCTATCTGCAGCCTTTGCAATTTCGTTGCGGTGCTCAATGTCGGTGTATTTGATAAAGAAAGCATGAAACATCTTATGAACACGCCTACGCTAAAGCGCTCTGCTGCCGACCGAAGTATTCGCTGGTCTGCCGGTGGTGCATATCAAGAGGTTCATAACCGTCTACCAAAGGATGAAGTTATCGGTTATAACGTTGGAAAAAACCACGTTATCTATCCTCTATTCGACAGCGACTTTTCCCGCCATCTCCACTACATTCCCAATTCGATTGAAGACGTTAGAGATTATATGATATCTGAGGGAATCCACTACCTGTACGCCCCCGAAACGGGAGAACGGGGCGCGTGGGCAGATCCTTATGTCGGCCATCAAATTGGAATTCGGAACGGCAGAATGGCAACATGGTTCAACGTTCAGTCGGTCAACCGCGAATACGATTCCGGAACTATTCGCGCCGACGAATGGACACACCTCGCTTTTACCTTCAATGGGCAAGAGACCGTATCTTACGTGAACGGCGAAGTCGCAGCCAAACATACAGACCGACGAGGAAATATTGAATTTAGGGAAAATCCACATTTTGTTATTGGAGACCGATCTAACGCCGCGCCGGGTGAGCCTTTCAAGGGTTTGGTCGATGAAGTCACACTGTTCAATCGTGTGTTACGTCAACAAGAAATTGAAGCGGTAATGAACCGCGGGGTTGTTCCAGCTGTACGTGTCGATAACACATCATCCGTGACTTCAGCGAACGCCGATGGTCTGGTAGCTTACTATACATTTGAGGAAGATACTAGAGACGTGTCGGGGAATGGACACGATGGAAAAATGGTCAGTGTTGTCGAGCTAATTCCAGATGATGGGGCACCTATTCCCAACGGCAATGGGTGTGTCCGGTTTTCGGGTCGTTCGGGCGCGATGTTGAATTGCGGCAACGCACCAGAACTCCGAATTGCGCAAAATTTGACGTTGATGGCATGGGTCAAAGCCGAAACAGTTGATCCTACGCAGTTCGTTGCAGGTCCAGCTTACGCTGGTGGAAAATGGTATAATAATTCGCACATTCGAAATGCGTTTCGCAAAGGGGAACTCATTAAAATATCGGAGCATCTTTATGCGCTTAAGTCGACTCAAACAGATAGTCGGATTCATGATTCTACCGATTAATTTGTGTTTATTTTACGTTTACTTCACCAAGCAAGCCAAGTTCTCGTTCGAGTTCATATTGTCACTGTTGCGGCGTTGAGTCAGTTGTCCGCGAATTCGTATAGTAGACGGCACACGGAGTGTACTTGCTGCTTTATGTTTTTTGCTTGACCGACCTACCTCCAAGTGATATGATTAGTGTCTATTTCAAGGGAAATTTCATGAACTAAGGCAGGGTGTTTTCCTAGCGATGGCAAAGCGCGGACGAAAAAAAAGGACAGCCTCGCCGCCAAGACCGAGGTTTTCCCGAACGCCGGAGGATGACGTATCGAACTACAACAATAAAGGGCCTCTCCGCATTCGACTCTATGGAGATCCGGTGTTGCGCCAAAAAGCGCTGCCCATTCCGAAAATAACCGACGTTGAGCAGAAACTTGCTGAAGACATGTTGGCGACAATGTATGCCGCACCAAACGGCGTTGGGCTAGCAGCACCACAAGTGGGCGTTTTGAAGCGATTGATTGTAATTGACCTGAATCGAGATGATGTATCTAGCAAACCGTTAGTGTTGATTAATCCTGAAACACAGCGTCTTGATGGCGAATCAATTGAAGATGAAGGCTGCTTAAGCATACCTAATATTACGGCGGAAGTCAAACGCGCCAACGAGGCGGTAGTTTCTGCGTTGAACTTGGATGAAGAGATAGTCTCCGTCAAGACTGAAGGCTTACTCGCGCGCGTATTGCAGCATGAAATCGACCATCTTGACGGCGTCCTATTTATCGATCGCGTTAAGGGATTAAAGCGCCAGGTCTTGCGAAAGAAATTACGGAAACTCAAACATAACACGCTACGCCAGTAAAGTGTTAACACAGCAGAACGGGTTGATACAAAGACGGGAAAGTAACGTGCACTCAAAATTCACGCTTGAGTATTTTAGCTTTGAGATCGAGGCATTGCACCAAGAATAGCCGTGTTGTCACGTAAGTATTGTCTATGACAAAAGAAGCTGAATCTTTCAGTACACATCAGAAGTTAAATTTGCTTTTCGAGCGCATAAAATCCTACGGAAGTGTAATTGTGGCATTTTCAGGTGGGGTTGATAGCACGTTCTTAACTGAATGTGCCCACCGCACGCTCGGGAAGGACGCCCTTGCCGTGACAGCGATCTCGGATTCTTACCCCGAACGCGAGATGGAAGCGGCACGGGAAATTGCCGAATTGATAGGCATTCGATTTGAAACGATACATACGGAAGAACTTGAGATTGAAGGATATACAAGCAATCCCACTAACCGTTGTTACTTTTGCAAAACTGAACTATTTGATAAACTCCGCCCCATCGCTGAGAAATATCAAATTGGCACGGTTGTTTACGGCGCAATCCCAGATGACATCGGGGATTTTCGGCCTGGCATGGATGCAGCGAAAGCCATGGGCGTTCAAGCGCCTCTCATTGATGTAGGTTTGACAAAAGCAGAAATCCGGGAACTATTAAGAGATTGGGGCTTTCCGATATGGGATAAACCTGCGTTCGCTTGTTTGTCATCTCGATTTCCTTACGGGACGAGAATTACTCGCCAAAACCTGCGGAGGATTGATGCGGCGGAGCAGATTCTGTATGATTTGGGAATTCGTCAATTCCGCGTGCGTAATCATGAAAACCTAGCGCGGATTGAACTTAATCCAGAAGAGATCGAACACATGGCCGCCAAACAGATTCGTGCCCAAATCTATGAAGAGTTAACGTCTCTGGGCTATCAGTTCGTCACCCTGGATTTACAGGGGTACAGGCCGGGCAGTTTAAACGAGGGACTGCAAATTCCAACATAGCAGCCAGCGTTCTTCAATGCTGTAAAAATATAATCTGGAAAAAAACAGTGCTGCAACAACACACGGAATCCGTTCGACCAGCTGAACCGATGATTGGCGCCGAGATATTCAATTGGACCAAGTGGGATGCTTGTACCCACTGCGGATTGTGCCTGCCGACTTGTCCTACGTACCGTGAGCTGGGCCTGGAGACCGATTCCCCGCGCGGCAGACTCTATCTTATGGGTGCTGCATTTAGGGATGGAGATCCCGTTCCTCTCAATGATGACTGGGCAAAGTATATGTACCGGTGCTTGGATTGCCGTGCGTGCGAAACAGCGTGTCCTTCCGGGGTGCATTTTGGAGAGATAATGGAGGAAGCGCGCGCGATTTACGAACTTAATACGAACCGTCCTGCAGAAGAAAAGTTTTGGAGGCGATTTGCCTTCAAGGAGATTCTCCCGCACAAGAAACGGTTGGATCTTATCTTCGGTGCGCTGTGGCTGTATCAACGGCTTGGAATTCGTTGGTTTGCCCAAAAGTCGGGTTTGCTCAGGTTAATGGGGAAACTAGGTGAAGTGGAGCCGCTCATGCCCACGGTTTCCAATCCGTACCTAAAATCCAAACTTCAGGAGTTCACACCGTCAAAAGGAAAAGCTCAATATCGGGTTGGGTTTATTTCCGGATGTGTCATGAATCAGGTATTTGCAGAGACGAACTTGGCAACTGTCCGCGTACTAATCGAGAATGGCTGCGATGTCATCACGCCGGCTGCGCAGACTTGCTGCGGCGCATTGCATGTCCACAATGGTGTGCGTGATGTTGGCTTGGACCTTGCGCGACAAAATATTGATACGTTTAGTGCGGAAGACCTAGACGCGATAATTATAAACGCAGCGGGATGCGGCGCCACGCTCAAAGAATACGGGAGTTTGTTGGAACGGGATCCCATGTATGCCGAAAAATCGAAGGCGTTTAGTGCGAAGATGAGGGACATTAGTGAGTTCCTTGCCGAGATTGGCATGAAGCCGCCTGAAGGCGTGATTAATCGCCGCGTGACGTACGACGAACCGTGCCATCTCGTACATGGGCAGGGAAGTCGACTCCAGCCTCGCAGTGTGCTGCAGTCTATTCCGGGACTGGATTTTATCGAATTGCATGAATCGGAATGGTGTTGCGGCAGTGCGGGGATTTATAACATTACACAACCAGAGATGTCGGCGCGGATACTGAAGCGTAAGATGGAACACATTGCGGAAGTGGACGCAGAAGTCGTCGCTACGGGCAATCCGGGTTGTGTTTTGCAACTGCAACTAGGCATTCAAAAACACAACTTACCGATGAAAGTGATGCACCCGATTGAACTACTTGATTGTTCTTATCGGGAGGTAGATCCGCTTGGGTAATTCGGCGCGTACAAATAGGCTTCACCTCAAACAGACTAACTTTCGCAATTTACTGGTGTACCAGCGTAAAGAAAGCCCACACCAGTTCCCACGTCCAAGATTTACGTTGGCAATTCATGTTTGACGAACTTGCCTTCGATCATGACTGCTTTGGGGTTCAATTCGGCGTCTAGAATGACAAGATCCGCGTCTTTTCCGGGTGCAATTGAGCCCTTCTGATTATCCAATTTGAGACTTTTCGCGGGCGTGAGGGTCGCCATAGTCACGGCTTCCTCTAAGGAATATCCCCAACTGACGACGTTTCGCAATCCCTCCATCAGCGTAATCATCCCACCATAGAGTCTCGCGTCGCGTTCCCCCAGGTTTATCCAGACGGCTCGGTTTTTGATGTAATAGTTAAGATTGGAGCCGGCGGATAATTTTTCCCAATCTAGCCGGTAAGCGTCGAGATTAGGCTCATACACTGAATGTTGTATCCACTCCTCTTTTGCAATACCCGCCAACGCGGTGCTATCCGTAACCAGTCCTACGCCTTCAATCCCTTTCCACATAATTAGCGTTTTCGCCCAAATAGGATTGACGTGTTGTCCATCGACGATGATTTCCGCATGAATCTTGGGATGCGTGAAGATCGCTTCGACTGCACCGAGGTTTCGGTGGTGCATGCCGCTCATGCCATTAAATGTGTGCGTCGCCCGTGTAATCCCAGCGTCTATTGCTGCCATGGCTTGGTCATACGTAGCGTTTGTATGTCCCATCGCAATGGTGATGTTATTGTAGGCTTCTTCACTGTAAGTGGCAAGGTGTTTGGTAAATTCTAGACCGTCATCATCTTCCGGTGCAATTGAAATTATTTTAATGGTGCCGTCTGAAGCCGCCCACATGGCGTGGAAATCTTCAAAATTCGGGGGACAAATGTACTCTAAATTTTGAGCACCCCGCTTTTCACGGCTCCCGAATTTTCCTTCCACGTAGGATCCCAGAATACGCGCACCACCTTCAATGGGATTGTTCGCGAGGTATCCCACGGCTTCAAGCGATTGATTGATTTGTTCCATGCTTGCTGATGAGATTGTTAATACTATTGAAGTGACGCCTTGCACGGCGTGCGCTCGAGCTGTTTTTTCTAAATCCTTAGCATCGCTGAAAAGTGTGTCGGCACCGCCACCCCCGTGAACCAGCGTATCGATTAAGCCAGGAATCACGATGCAATCCGCCGCGTTGACAACAGTTGCCGATTGGTATTCGGATGCGTCGAACGATTCAGTACCAATCGAATAAATCTTGTCACCTCTAATGATGATGTTGCTTTTCGACTGATACAAGGGAGCATAAACCTCTCCGCCAATAATGGCGATTTTTGTATCATCTGGTGTCATTTAGCATTCCATTTGATAGTTAAAATATTTTTCAATGGATTAGGAGTGTCGACCACGCGTCCATCTAGCAACGGGATTGCAAGAGATTAACCATGTATTGAAGATTTGCTAACTCAGTGATCGTAACCCGGGTTTCAGCTAACATAGGCTGAGTGTTTTGGGATAATTGGGTATTGACGGTGAATCGAAGGATTTCCATTTCTAGAAACAGTCAATACGTTGCTCTGCCGCCACTCACATCGTAACACTGCCCCGTAACGAAACTTGCGTCGTCCGAAGCCAAGAAATGAACGACAGCGGCAACTTCCTCGGGCTTTCCCACCCGGCCTAACGGAATCTTGCTGACCATATAATCAATCGTAGACTGGCTTACTTGTTCGAGGATGCTTGTATCAATAACGGCTGGTGATACACAATTAACGAATATGTTGTGCGCCGTGACCTCTTTGGCAAGTGCTTTAGTCAGGCAAATGACACCTGCCTTTGAAGCAGAGTAAGGAATAAGTGTTGGATTTCCTTCCTTGCCGGCGATTGAGGCAACATTCACAATCTTGCCGTACCGCCGCTGAATCATATGATCGATTACGGCTTTGCAGCAGAGGAAAACACCCTTTAAATTTAAATCTATGACCTTATCCCAGTCGGATTCATCCAATTCCGTCAGCGGCGCAGTTTTGCCAGCGATGCCTGCATTGTTTATCAGAATATCAATTTGTTCAAACGTGCTCAATGTCCGTTGGACCATGTCTTGAATCTCATCTCGTTTTGAGACATCAGCTTGTATGGGGAGCACTTGACATTGCGACGCTTCAATCTCTTGCGTTACTTCTTTAATGCTTTCCAAATCAATATCTACTAGGACAACGTCCGCTCCCGCCTGAGCGATGCGAAGTGCTATCGCCCGCCCAATGCCTTTTCCCGCGCCAGTTACAATCGCAACCCTTCCGCTTAGGTTCATAAGCCCCCCCTTGTGTCACTTGAGTCTATTGCAGTCGTACAATACCAACATTGAATGTTGGAATGAATGTAAATTGGTTTAATCGAAATGGATCGGAATTTTGGTGAATATGGTGATTATCCGTAGAGAACAGGTGGAAGAAAAACCCAAGGATGTATCAACCATTGACCCGAAAATCATACAGCCCATGACGGAATATTACAACCCCGTTCATATTAGTTATATTGATTTTTATCTCATATCGACTAAACCAAGCAACAAGCCCTGTTACAATTTCGCCCCCATGAAGCGTCGCCGTGACCAAAATTCTATCTTTGCAGCATTTATTGAGGATGTTGTCCTCAACGTGGAATCGATCGGATTTTGGGACGATAGCGTCTAGCTTCCGGCATTTCAATGCTTCATCGAAAACAATGTGCGGCAAAATTTGATATGCTTGATTTCGTTTATACATGTATTTGATACTCATTTTTTCAATTCGCCGGACCTTCCCGTCGGACAAAACATCTAAAGTGTAAGTCAGCCGGCGAATGATAACACCTACAAGCGTTTCGCCGTACCGTGCAAAAACCATGAGTGTCTTCTTTCGAATCTGCTTTTGGACGTAAGAACGGCCGAATCCCTCTGCACGGATTTGCGCCAACAATTTTGGGGCTAATTGACGGCGTGCCGGTGTATTCCGAGATTTATTATCCCGTTGCCTCCGTGCTTGTCCGTATGATACTTGGGACTGGGTGAAATACATCTGTGCTGCAGAAACTGAACCCCGTGAATCGCTTTGAGCGCGCAAGAAATGGGTTGTTGGATTTACCATTAGCGAGTTGAGTTCCTCATACCGGTTGCACGCGGCATCGGCGGCGGTAGATTATTTAGAAACATGTATGTTTCAGTTCGTGAAATTGCCTGGTGTGGTTCATCAGCACACACTGCGATGTTTCTGCTGGAAAAATTATCCTACTCTAATCCGGGCGCGATTTCACCTTTTATGCAATGAAATCAGGTTAAAATTCGTCTTTGCGTAGTACCGTCTTAAGAGTTTCATACTCGGTAAATAACCTGAATTATGTTGATAACGCATAGGAATTTTGGTATAATTCGTCTGTTTTAACTCATGCAGTCACGGTATGGTGCAATTATGCGATCGCCTTTTTTCGGTGGAAAAACTCCCAGGACGTTCCGTTTTCTACGCTTCCTTTATCACCTTCCGAATTTCGTTAAACTGACTTGGCGTTTGTTTTGGGACCCGCGTGTACCGGTTCATCGTAAGGCAATTCTCGTGATTTTTTGTATGCTCGCGATCGTTCTGTCGGTGGCTTACTTTTATCTTCCCTTTGACGCGATTCCTGATTTCCTTCCCATTGGAAGAGGTGATGATCTGCTCATCGGAATTTTCTTGATTTTGGTTCCAGGTGCATGGTTGTTCATCAAATGTTGCCCGGACGAAATCGTGAATGAACATGTTGACCAGATATCGAAGCGACATTGAAATCGCCACAAAGATTATCATTGCGGAGCGGCGGGTATCAATTTATCTCACGACTAGCGCCAGCGCTATCCTCGAGTACGACTAAAAAGAGAATACCACGACATTGCAAAACACGCAACTAGAAAGTAGGAGGATACGCGTATTCTGATGTCCCTTTCGTCTTGATGTGTATGTCTCGATTTGCTAAAATAGTCGTCTTGTTGAGATTCTCGTGAATTCGTCATATACACCATGTGAAGCAAAGTTTTATGAACATCGCTTTTATTGTGATTTTGGGGAATAACAGAAGGAGAAGCTGATGAGTCAATCGTGGATCCGAAGCGGCAATGAAGTGCTTGCAACTCTGCAAGATGTTGTTGCAACTGAAAGCGTGAACCCCGATTTGCCCGGCGGCTGTCGGGGCGAGATTGGCATGGTGGAATATATCTCTGATTTCTTCGACGCCGTAGGGATCCCTTATGCAACACATGAAGTCCTACCGGGGCGGAGTAACATTGTCGCTACACTTGAGGGTGTAAACCCTGACCGTGTGTTGTTGTTTGAATGCCATATGGACACAGCTAGCGCCGACATCATGACCATACCGCCCTTTGAACCGCACATTCGCGAAGATTTATTGTACGGCCGCGGTGCGTCTGACACGAAGGCCGGCGGGGTGGCGATGATGCATGCCATGAAACGGCTGAAATCGGCAGGCGTCAAACCGCCGTGCACCATCAAATACGCAGGCGCCGTGGATGAAGAATACCGCTTTCGAGGCGCGCTGCACCTTGCAACAACCGTCAAGGCGGACGCGGCGATTATCGCGGAACCAACTGAACTCGCTGTCATCCGTGCGCACAAGGGTATTGCACGTTTTCGAATTGTAGTCAAGGGTATCGCGGCGCACAGTTCTAAGCCGCAGCTCGGTGTCAACGCCATATCCAAGATGGCTCGGATTATCAGCGCAATTGAAAGCGAAATTGTGCCGATGTACAATAAAAGTGTCCATCCTCTTGTCGGTAGTCCAACCGTGAATGTTGGCGTTATTTCCGGCGGGACACAGTTTAACTTCGTACCAGACCGATGCGTCATTGAGGTTGACCGGCGTGTCATACCCGGACAGACTCCGGAGGCGGCACTTGATGAGTTTCGCGAACTGTTGTCACGCGCTCAAGCGGTGGATTCAGAGTTAGACGCATTTTTGGAGGAACCGTTTTTGCTGGATGGAGCCATGGAAACACCTGAAAGCGCGGCCATTGTTCAGACCGCAATCAATGCTTGCCGCGTTGTGCAAGGCGACGCGGCAATCACGGGTGTTCCTTATGGCACCGATGCCAGCAAATTTACGGCAGTCGGCATTCCTGCGATTGTCTTCGGTCCGGGCAGCATCGACCAAGCCCACGCCGCCGTGGAGTGGATATCTTGTGAACAAGTTCTAACGGCTGTAGACATTTATCAACAGATAATGATGACTGACCTTTCAGTTTGATTGTTAGGATTTTCGAACAGGAGGAAAAAGATATGTTATCGGTAAAGCAACTGGGACACGTAGGGATATTTTGCACGGACCTGCAGACGTCAAAGGAGTTCTATACTCGTATCCTTGGTCTCACCGTCACCGACGAGGATCCCGAAGGCCGCTTAATATTTCTCAGTGCGCGGCCTGAAGAGGAGCACCATGAAGTCGCCCTCTGCCCGGGCAGGGACACGCCGCCGGGGGCGAAGGTCATCCAGCAGATTTCCTTCATCGTGGAGGATCTTGCTACACTGAAACAAATTTACCAACATCTCAAGCAAAATGGTGTGCGCTTCCGAAGCGTTGTGAGCCACGGCATGTGCATCGCTATCTACTTCTACGATCCCGACGATAATGTCCTTGAGGTTTACGCGAAGACCCCGTACCGAACGCCGCAGCCGTATATAGAGGACGTAAATCTCGATCTGACAGAACAGGAGTTGCTAGCCATTGCTGAAGCAAGCCTCCAGTCTTAGCTTTGGTACTCTCAAATTTATTTGGTATGGCGTTATAGTATTATACTAACTACAGTGAATACTAGGAGATTATTCGATGACTGAAACACGCAAACCGTATGTTTATGTTACGCTAGAAGGTCCTGATGATGGCGGTGATTTTGGGCCGAATACACCGGGAACCAAAACGAGCGGTTTCCAAGAAGCCATAGATTACGCACACGAAATCTGTAGGGATGTTTACGTCTTTGGGGGGAGAGGCGGAATGCACGGCGGCGAAGGCATACCACACAATGTGTATACGCTTGATGAGACGTTACGGATTCCTTGGAGTCAGGATTTTCGAATGGATGGTGGAAATTATCTGTTGGCCTATCAGCCGTCTAGCGGTGATGCAATACATATTGACAGCCAGATGAATTGCAGGTACAAGCTTGGTCTCCTTACTTGCGCTTCCGACGGCGCCACCGTCCGAATTAAACCGGAGACACCAGGTCCTGACGATTTTGTTGCTATTACTGCCAGTATTTTTGATTTCTCTGCGATCTGTTCTCAGGGAACCGGAATTGTTATTGATTCCTCTGAAGGGCTCATTATCAATAGTAAAGTCTTCGCCGAAGAAACGAACACACGCAAGCAGGGCGTCTATGTCACCGACGATGGCGGGTCGGGGCAATGGATTAGCAACAATCACATACAAGTAATGTATGGGAACCAATATCACGCCCATGCGAACTGCACGGGACTTCAGCTCGGCGACCCCGGATCAAGCAAGATAGTAAACAATACGTTTGAGATGTCGTTCCATTCGCCGAGAGGCGCATACTTGGATCCTGAGACCAAGAGATATCTGACTGCTGAAGACTTTGTCCCGGAAAATGCGGTAGGGGCAGATATTTTCGCTCAACGGAATGTGCTGAACTTGTCATTTTACGGTAAAAGGTCTTCTGGACAGGACATAATTTTTGAGCCAGAATCGAGGGATAATACCATACACGCCTTCAACCTTCCGAATGGTATCACAAACCGGGCTACGGTGCCTACGAATCGAATCGTACCCAATTGGCCTATCGGTTTCGATTTGCCCACTCCACCAGTTCCGGCGTCGGGAGAATCGCTGGTGAATACCACCCCATACACTGCACAAATCATCATTCTTGCAACGGGTGAAGTCTCAAGTTGGACGCTAACGGATGCCGAAAGCCCCGATCAGACCTATCCACGAAACCTCAGTCTCGCGGACAATCTGAATCGACCGCAACTAACGGCGCCACCGCCTAGAGCACCAATTAACCAAACTATTTCTGCAGGCTTTTTCCCCGGACAGACAATTGTTTTGGAACCTGGGGAAAACATCCAACTCACGTATTCACAGGCGCCAACCTGGCGATGGAAGGCGTTAAGGTGATTCTGCTGCGTCTGCGTATCCCAATGCAGCAAACAGAGCATTTATTTCTGTATGGACGGAAAAGCTATCGAATGAATTCGTGAATTTTCTAAGGCGGCGGAAAGAAGAGATAGCTTAATCGACTCTGCTAATAAGCTGCGTGGATAGTAAGCGAAGCGATGTGGTTGGTAAATTTCAGAAAGTCGAAAATTTTGGCTGTTTCGTTAGTACTATTTTTGGTGAGTTGGTAATCACCGAGTAGGTTAAGGCGGTCCCGGAGTTGCCAATTGAATCGGAGATTCAAGCCCGTCTGATTGTCCTTGCGTTTCTCGGCGTTTCCGTTTAGAACCAGCCCCTCGCCGCGTACTTCTCGCTCATCGAAATAAATTCCTAAACGGGACAGGCGCACGCGAGCCCAATTATTGCTGTCAATTTTGTAGAATGCGCTCATCGCTATTTCGATACTGGAATAGTCGTAGAAGCCGACATCAGAGTTGTTCAAGAACAGATTTAATTCTTCTTGCAATACAAATTGATCGGTCGGAATCTCGACCAGCTTGGCGGATAGAAATTGGCGCAGGTCTGTTCGCGATTCATCCCCTTGCAAGCCCGCAATAAATTGCACGAGATTGTTCAGATTATTTCTGTAGTTCTCTCCTTCAATCGAATATTCAAACTTTCCCAATAAACGATTCACTATCCCCACCTGTATACGTGCCACGCCCTGATGACTCGTGGATCCGACAAGCAGAAAATCCTCCCGCCTTGTCAGGTCATCATCGAATGAGCGCGCGCGGAGATTGTATTCCAATAACTTACCGAACCGGAAATTGATTTGGCGCTGTATGCTATCATAGGTGTCATCCCGCCGATCCAATCGCTGTAGTTGGTGTGATAAGCTAAGAAGTGGAAGTTTATCAGTCGGACGAAAATTAAGTTCTGTCAGAAAGAGATCTGTGAACGCATCAAATTCGTTGAGTTGTCCGTTTTCGCCGCTATAGTTTTCCAGTTGCGGAAAATACTGGAATTTCAACCCGAAATGAGATCCAAGCGGCAGAGTTCCTTGAAAGTTGACTCCGGCTTGATTTACAATACCTTGAAGCTGCGGGCTTTCGCGTCCCGCAAGGCTACTCGTATTGGGATCGATGCTCAAACCAAATTCAAGATGATTATTGAACGTATTGCTAAGCTGATAATCAACGGTTAGCTCGGGTTCAAAGATTGCCGGTTCTTCAATCTCTTGTTCAAACAATTCTTTGCCAAATTGCCTTTGAATCTGGGCCGAGGAGTTCAACACGCCGAATGTCAATTGGACAAAAATGCAAATCCAGATTGGCAGTTTAAAGCTGGCACGACTTATCTGTTGTTGCAATTGAACGTTCCTATTCCTTTCTAAGCTGAAATTAAGGATTGCAGGGGCATGATTCGCGGTCAAAATATACCGCACTCAATTGGCCGGTCATCGTATATTAAATTTAACACGTCCGCTCGCTTTTAAAAAGTAATCTCTTCTTATGGGAAGTAGCGATTCGGAATCAACTGCAAGCGACGCCCATCACACAAGCGAACTTTCCATCAACGGATAAACTGATCGGGGGATGCTGCGGCAAATCAACTGCGGATATGACTCTGTAATTCTCATCATCGGCGGCATCGGCAATCAAGAATACACCGTTGCTACTTGTCGTACAAAGCGTGATTCCCATGAGTTGAATTTCAGTAATCCGCCCCAGTAAGTTATCAGGCACGCGGACGGTCTTGCTCCATTTATCTTGTTCCATCAGCAAAACGCTACGAGGCGTAATGGCGGCATGCGTGGGCGTTCGATCGCTAATCTTGCGCTTTTCACTAAAGTAAAGATGCGCGAGATGGCTTGCGGCCGGATGAAAATATTTAAACTCTCCACGTATTGATGAAAGGCTGCGCCGTGCCAAGGCGATGCTTTGCCACGATCTCGAATCAACATATACCAGATGATCTTGTGAAACGCGCATCTTGTCAAACCACCCGTGAAATTCCAAAAGGTTCGTTCGATTCAATAATTCTTCCCAAATTTCAGGAGAAAACGACGGAGAATTAGGAAGCTGGATTATTTGAACCTTCGCTCCGTCGGCTCACACGCCAAGCAGCCAATAGTCATAAACTGTTACGGACTGGATCAGTCGAGGATGAACGGGGTCCGCTAAATCTAGAACGTGCAAATAGTGGTTTGTATCCATCACATAAGCATAGGAGGCGTGGAGATTGATGTCCCGCACGGGCATGTTTTCATAAGATTCAGGACCGCCTGTCCACATAACAACTGGTTGGTGTGGATTCGATATGTCCACTGTGTGCAGCCCATGACTGCTGCCAACATAAAGAAAATTCTGATATAATCTTACTTGATTGATTTTACCGGGCAACTCGACAGATGCAACAATCTTTAGATTCTGAGGGGTAGAGAGATTGATTATGTACAGCCCGCCGCTAGTTGTTGTACAGGCATACCCCTTCGAGAAAATAACATTGTTGTTTTTGTTGCTAAACGATTGAAGAGCAATTGAACTGAGAACTCGGGGATTTTGAAAATCCGATACATCAAGAATCGACAAAACGGTTTGATTATCGTTGACTCCGGCGGACGTTACTTTGTTCTGTTCGATACCGATTACACTGCAACTCAGATGAACCAACATGATGAGGGTAAAAAACAATACCATCAGAGAAAATTTAACTGCTTGCCGATTCACATTTCGTGCACGCATTGTTTGTCCCTCCATTGCGTAAACGGGAGTAGGTTGATGACCGCGTGTGAGCAGCGTACAATCATTAGTAAATTGTGCAGACGCCGCCTGCGCAACTGCTGCCGGCTTTCTGAGTAATATCCCCGGCGACAGCGGATTCCTCGCTGGCTTCGAAATCCGCCAGCACTTCGGCAGTTTCATTTGCCGTCGGCGAAAACCCGACCTGAAACTGGCCAGTCGTCGTAAAGTTGGTAACACATCCCGTAATACTGATTGATGCCAAAATTGCAAAAATAACGCAGCAATTCATCAAACGGGTAAGCATGAAAGTAACCTCCTTATAACCACGGTTTTTCAGGATACGTGATTTTTTCATTCATAACCTCACCTGTTGATATTCAACTTCATCAAGGTTATTCGTACCGAGTCCCAATCGCCATGAAGACCGAATGTATTTGGTAGATTGAGCGGGTTTTAACCCCTCCTCTTGGCGCTTCTCATTTATGGTTTCCAACGCAATCTGATCGACTGCAACTGGATCGGGACTTACCAGTAAACCTCCATATTTCCACACACCGTTTGGATCATATACCGGTCCTCCATTAAACGCGGCAAGCAATCCATCGGCGATATTTAACACAATCTTGTCTTGAATAACAGGGTGGGCAAATATTTCCCCAATCGCGGGGTCACAATTCAGCGGGTTTGAGTGGAACCTGGATGTATTGTCAACACTTCCAAATGCAAGGTTTTTCAAGCAGCCGCTTATCCCGGTAATCGCATGGTGCTTAATTACGGGGACGTTAATGATTGCCGAAACCTTGTCGGTAAGAATCTTGGAGTACCTGGATGCAGTGCTTCCATTCACGCGGCGAACTTCAACATCTTTTTCAGTTTCATAGAATATTTCGTCATCATACCCGACGCCTGTACTATCTGACGCAAAGCAACGCACGCCTTGGCTGCTCTGGTTGATTTTGTATCCGGCGTTGATTAAATGCGCCTCGAATCGATCCCAGACGATAACTTGATTGTTGAGAACACCGGCTTCGTAAAGTTGATCGACGATCGTATCGACAAGGATCTGATGCGTGCAGAGGTTTTTCCCGCCTATGGGATTAACCTTTATGCCGATGATGTCGTGGGGCAGCACAAACTCTCGCCACGCCTCCTTCACGGAATCTAGACCTGTTAGCTTGATCATTGCGCGACTGAGCATTTCTCCGACAATCTGTCCATTGAGCGAATCACCGTCCCACACCGTTTCGTCGATAACTTCAACCACGGGGGTTAAGTCTTGTAAGGTGGATTCATCTAACGGTAGATGGCCCTCTTGAGCGTACGAAGGTTCATTTCTCTGAACGAGTGCTCCTAGCGCTAACCCACTACCAATCGCTCCTTTTGCCGTCCGAGCAATGAAGCGGCGCCGATTCATCCGCTTAGTTTTCAAACTGGATGAATGCGATGCGCTGTCCCTCTCACGTGAAACGAGCCGGCAATCTTCAATTATCTGTTCCGTAATCGGATCGATTGATGTCAGTTTCTCCATCGGTCAAACAACTTCCTCCTATAATCACAATTCATTCTGGTATCTCATTCAATCGACTTCGAACAACGGGCTATAGTTTTCTCAATTCATCAAGCACGGTGACGATAGAAATAGAATTGCCAATCCGATTATCGCCGGACTTGCACCTGACGATCGTTGTTTTGACAAATAATATAGCCATTGCGACCAATAAGTCTAATACACTGATTTCTTTGATTGGTTTGTGGGAGAGGCTTCCCAACCTCGATTTCAAATGAGTGGATTGCTCTTTATGTGAATATGAACCGGCATCGCATAGCTTTCAATCCACAACTTCTGTCCACATCTTCTTCTCCTACGGAAAGGTGCCAAGTCGCGCGCCAGCATACCCGCGTTATTCAGCCGCTTTATGGCTTATGGACAATATTCAAAACACCGCTATCCAGAATGTCAATACGGACGACGCGAAGTGGCGTTTAAAGGAGTTGATTACGGTATGCATAAGAATCCCCACAATCTCCCCAAATATCAAGATTACATCCCTGCCGCCAAACCTCACATTAAATCTCCGCGAATTCAGGTTCTACAGAATCTGAAATAATGCCAGATTCGTAACCACGCCGAAGCAGTTCTTTGACCCCCGCTCTACCTTTAACGCCGAAGTCAAGCGTGTAGTCGTTCACAAACATTCCAACAAATTGATCCGCAAGTTCCATCTCCATATCACGTGCATATGTCATTGAATACGCCAATCCCTGCTCACGGTGTTCGAGCGCGTATCGAATGCTCTGTTTTAGGAGCGACGCAATTTTATGTATTTTTTCTTCTCCGATATCTCGGCGGATGGCATAAGCCCCTACCGGAAGCGGCAATCCCGATTCTTCATACCACCATTGCCCCAAATCAACAACTTTACATAGGCCCGCACGCGCATAAGTTAACAGACCTTCGTGGATTATCAATCCGGCATCTGCCCGTCCGTCGTTTACGTATTCCGATATCTTATCGAACGGGACAAACTCAGGTCGAAAGTCCGGCTGGAAAAGACGCATTGTCAAATTAGCCGTTGTCATTTCGCCGGGAATTGCGACCGTCTTACCCGCTAGGGCATCGCGAGACATCTGGTCTTTAGAGATCACAAGCGGACCGAATCGATCTCCAATGCTCGCGCCGCAGGGAGCCAATACGTAGTTGTCTGCAACATAAGGGTATGCGTGGACAGAAATGGCTGTAACCTCTAATTCCGCTTCGAGCGCACGGCGATTTAAGCTCTCAATATCTTCAACGACGCACTCAATCTCAAGAGTATTGGTAGGGATGTGTCCTTCGGCGAGGGCATAAAACATAAAGGCGTCATCAGAACCAGAGTTGTGACCAATTCGTATTTTTTCGGTGAGCGGCATTGTTTCCTCCTACGGCTATCCAAAATCGCTTTTGTATTTGTAGACGTAAAATTGATGTTGCTCGCTTTAAGCAAAACTGTGCAAATTATAGCAGACTGAAAGAGTCAAGTCAAGGCTTGGCTAAACCGGAAGGCTCGCAATCGAGGAAAAGATCAATCTCTTGTTCAGTCCGAATTAGCAAATTGTTTAAGAGTGGAAGATTAGGGGTTTTGTGTTCAAGTATGATATTGCACCGACCGTTACGCGGCCGTTCTTTGCAATCTATGCCTTTCTCGGTTGAATTCGTTTGATTTCCCGCACATGATGGGTTCAGCTATCCTAAGATGGTGGATTAGAGTGAGAAGTAAAGGTCGAATTTGGTTGACCCGAAGGACTTCCGTCGGTATCAACAAATTGCTTGTTCTAACATAACATGAACACTACCGTTTTTTGAACCTGTGTTTGTTTGCGTTTCGTTAATGGCATTGTGGACAGTGTTGCTAACTTTCCGGTTAACTGACCGCAATCCACTCAGAAGGATCAAGGAAACAGAAGATGACCACCATAGCGTTCCAATAAAGATAATAATCCTCAACAATAGCGGCATTTTTATGAACAATATTGAAATTTCATCTCAACCTCATGAAAAACACAACTTCACTGTATTTGTTGTGAATCAGGTATTGGGGCGCATCGGCTGGATATTTAAGAACGAAACTGTCATCATCCCGCGATTCTTTGATTTTCACAGCCCGTTGGGTGTAATGCGTGGATTCCTCCCACTAATCATTGGAGTCGGGCAAAGTTTACCTCAGTTTCTCATTGCATACCCGGTTTCAAAGATGACTAGAAAAAAAGGCGTGTTCATACTTTCTGCATTTGGCATCGCCATCCCTTGGTTTGTTTTGGCGGTGATATTAGAACGGACAGAGTACGCTGGACCTGTCATCATCGGGATTTTTCTTGTATCGCACTCACTAAGCTGGTTAATGCAGGGCTGCAATGGCCTTGCAGTGGGCGTCCTGCAGGGAAAGCTAATTCGCATTGATCAACGTGGGCGGCTGTTAGCTTATGACAACAGTATCGGGTGTCTCCTCGCAATCGCTGCTTTTTGGCTGGTCATGCCACATTGGCTTCGAGAAGGAAATACACATTATGCGTGGATATTTGGCACCGCCGGGGGTTTCTTCGCTCTATCTGCGTGCGCCAGTTTCTATTTTCGGGAAACGCCGGATTGGTATTCTTGGGAGTCTACCGGTTCATCCGCGCCGACCTCTCTTGCGCAGTTTCTTAGTTCGGGATTGATGCTAGTACGTTATGACCGGAACATTCGAATGCTGGCGGTTGTTATCGTGTTATACTATTTTGCGCGGGTGCTCGTCCCGCATTACACGGTATTTGGGATGCGGCGATTGGGATTGGTACCAGCAAACTTTTTTTGGATAATAACGGTACAGAATATCGCAAACGCATTCGGTTATTGGGCAATTGGTCACATAGCCGACCGGAAAGGCAACCGAATTATATTGCGTATGATTATATTCATTGGTGCTTTCGCCCCGATGGTAGCAATTGGAATCAGCCGGTTACCCCTGGGAACTGACTTGTATTGGTTGGTGTACGCTTTTCTGGGGTTCTTTCCGACATCGTATCGGGTTGTGATGAACTACACGCTTGAGATCGCGCCGCGTGAAAAGCACGCACAATATTTGGGAGTGGTAAACCTAATTCAGGCTTGCTCGCTGATTGCATCGCCGCTGATCGGACTATTAATTGATGAATTCTCTTTCGAACCGGTGTTTATTTCCTGCGGTATATTGGCGCTGTCGGCGGCATTGCTAACTTTCCGGCTGACGGAACCCAGGCACTCTCGCATTCTTTAGTCAAAATAACTTCTGCAATTCCTTTTCATAAATTGCTTTTTCGCCCTGCGCCCCGTCAAACACTTGTACGATTCTACCTACGCGATTAATGAGGTACGCAGAAGGTATAGCTGTAAGTTTATATTCCTCGACAATTCCGGGCTCCGCCAGGAGAATTGTGTAGTTGACCCCCAACCTCTCAATAAAAGGCTTGACCACCTCAAGCCCCTCTTCATCCAGAGAAATACCGACCATCTCAAACCCTTGCGTGCGATATCCTTCGTAGAGTTCGACGAAAATGGGAATCTCCTCTTCACACGGTTTACACCAGGTCGCCCAGAAATCCAGAAGAACAATTTTACCCTCATAGTCCGAAAGACTGACTTCTTCTAACTCAGTGCTTGCTAACGTGAAAGCGGGAGCTAGCGGCAAAGATTCGTCCACGGCGAGACCGGGCTCCATCGTGTCGTCACCGTTCGCTGCATCACCATTTGTCATTTTTTGATCATCAGGGTCCATTATCGTGTCCGTATCGGAGCAGCCAATTATCACTAGTACCCAGAGAACCAGAGTGAAAATACTCAACAATCTTGAACGCATGTGTCGCCTCCCAATAAGCAATTCTAATTTTTATATTATAGCCCCAAAGATGCTAAGATTACGATATTTTATTTGGTTGCAAAATAGAATCTTGATTTACTAGCACAATTGACTCCTCCGAAATCCAAGATTCGCTTACCTACCCAATCGCAGTATGGTTCCATTAGCCCCAACAATCCAGCCTTGATTTTTATAGAGGCAAATATCAAGAAGGTTATGTTCTGCTAGGCTCGGTTGTGTTTCCCAGCTTTGCCCACCATTGACTGTGTGTAAAATCAATCCATGTTCGCCCACTGCCCAGCCTTTTCGATCATTGAGAAATGCGACAGCTCGTAAAGTTTTCTTGGTATTGCTTTTTTGCCGTACCCAGTTTGCTCCCCCGTTCACCGTGTTCAAAATCAAACCGTTCACGCCAACAATCCACCCGTTCTCCACGTCGGCAAAATAAACACCGAACAGTGGTTCTTCCGTGTTGCTCTGCTGTTCAAGCCAGGATGCACCGCCGTTTGAAGTATAGGAGACTTTGCCTTGCTCTCCGACCATCCAGCCATTCTGATCGTCAACAAAATTCACCGCCCATGCGTGTGTGCCCGTCGGCGACTGCTGATTCTCCCACCGACGGCCGCCGTTGTTCGTGTGAAGAATCGTTCCACTTCCCCCAACTGCCCAGCCTTCTGCCGGACTCACGAAGTAGACGTCCAACAAACCAGCCTGCTTGGCATTGGTTTGTCTTGTCCACGACTTGCCGCCGCTTGCAGTATAGAAAATTTGTCCCGTCCTATTGACAAACCACCCGTGGGTTGAACTAGAAAAATGCACTTTATTGATTACAGAATTGGGAATTGCGTCGTTTTCCGGCTGAATCGCCCACGTCACACCGCCATCCGTAGTGGCTAAAACCACACTATCCTCACCGACTGCCCATCCATGCTTGCTATCCACAAAATGGACACCATATAAGTGAGCATCTGTTCCTGATTCAGCGAACTGCCAACGAATTCCCGCGGTATCTCGATTGCAAGCGGCAAGGACGGTTATACCAGTTAACACTAGCAATACCGCACGATGTTTCATCAAGTTTTGCCTCCTCGGCAATTTTCCTTAAGTTGTTCCGATTCGATGTACAAATTAACTTGCAAATTAAGCGGCGGTTTTGTATGCGCTCATCTAGGACACAATGGACCTTATCTTTTTGTTACGAGTTCTCACTAAATGTTTCGAGAAAAACGAGTCAACAGTCAGGAAACTGGAATTTGTGTTGACAAACCGATGTGCGTATGCTAAGCTATCGCTATCTCAATAAGCGAAAGGGGGTGATCATTCTGTCATTTAGCGGAATGGTCAAGGGAGGTGCGGCCTCCTGAGGGGTCGTCCCTCCCTTGACTATTAATCCAGCTACAAGGCGGGGCTGAATTTTAGCCCCGCTTTTTATTTCGATTTACACACAATGGCAAATACCCCGCGCTCCAAACATCTTAAAAGAAAAATTGAATGAACATCTCATCACGTATGGAAAAGGAAGAAAGAAAGATGATTCGTGTAATTGTTGATGGTGTGTGTGGACGAATGGGCAAACTGTTGGCACAAGGCGTGACCCGCGAGGAGGACATGAAACTTGTCGGTGCGGTAGAATTTGCCGGACACCCTAATGTCGGTGAAGATGCTGGCGAGATGTTGGGAATGGGGCGGCTCGGCGTACCCGTAAGAGGAAGCCTTTCTGAAGTTGTCTGTGACAGCGATGTAGTCATAGAATTTACCAAACCAGAAGCGACCCTTGAAAACGTCCGAGCAGTGGTTGAAGCAAACCGGGCGATGGTAATTGGAACAACCGGATTTACGGACAATCAACTCGCCGAACTACAAGCATTAGCGGCGAAAATCCGCTGTGTGATGGCGCCAAATATGAGTGTCGGCGTCAATGTTATGTTGCAAGCGATTCAGCTAGTCGCAAAGGCGCTCGGAGCTGACTACGATGTTGAGGTCATCGAGGCGCACCATAACGAAAAGGTAGACGCTCCAAGCGGTACGGCGATTCGGATTGCCGAAACCCTATCCTCCGCTCTTGACAGAAGTCTGCCCCAAGCGGCAGTTTATGGCCGCCATGGGATTGTAGGGAAACGTACAGAAAAGGAGATTGGGATACACGCCATTCGCGGCGGGGATATCGCCGGTGACCACACCGTACTCTTCGCTGGAGCAGGTGAGCGAATCGAGATTGTGCATCGCGCACATACGCCCGAAGCTTTTGCGAAAGGGGCAATCCGTGCAGCAAGGTGGGTCGTTGCGGCGCCGCCGGGATTGCACGACATTGGAGAAGTTTTGTTTTCACAATAAAATGGTGGAGTGGCAAATTTTACACCTTCTACTGGTGCGAATCATTTTTGAGGTCCGGCAGGCGGCAATTTTACACCTTTCTGCAGATGTTCTTGTTTATCCCGTAATTTTGCGATTGAGTGCATAATGAGTTCTCCGATACGCCGCTGTGCTTCTCGTCTGTCCACAATTTCAAGAATTTTTTTGAAATCTATGGGCTGACCAAATGTCACCGAAAGTTTTGCCGGCTTCAACCATTTCGCATCCCGGGGCATCATCTGTTCCGCCCCCTTAAGAAATACAGGAATTGTAGGGACATTAGCGCGATAAGCGATGAAACTAGCCCCACCGAGTGCCTTGCCTAAGACGCCGCCGACGCCGCGGGTACCTTCGGGGAAAATGAGAACGGCTTTGCCCATCTTTAAGAGCGACAGTGTATGTTTGAGGGCGGCTCGATCGGCTGCCCCTCGATGCACGGGGTAAGCATTTAGCGCGGTAATCAGCCAACTTAGTCCGGGAATTCGAAACACGTCGTGCCTAGCCATATAATGGAGTTCTCGGTTTGCGGCTGTTCCAATAATGACAGGGTCTGGAAGGCTAACGTGGTTCGACACCAAAAGAACGCCGCCTTGCATCGGAACATTCTCACTGCCGTAGGATTCAAGTTTTCCCAAGGCATTGAAGAAAAAAGAGGTAATTCGGTGCGACCGACGGTACACAGGTTGATCTGTCCGGAAGCTGTATTTCCGCCATTGCATTATAGACCTCGAATTCGCCCTAAAACAAAATTAACGACTTGATCGATGGTCATATCGGTTGTATCGACAACGATAGCATCTTCGGCAGTTCGAAGCGGGCTATGTTCACGGGAGCGATCCTTGGTATCCCGCGTCCGGATTTCCTCTTGTATCCCGTTTAGCGTGGAATCAATCCCCTTAGCTTTCAGTTCAGCAAACCGTCGTCGTGCACGTGCTTCAACCGAGGCGGTCAGAAAATATTTGTGGTCCGCATTCGGAAACACAACTGTAGTAACGTCGCGGCCCTCCGCGACAATCGAAATATCCGCACCGATTCTGCGCTGCTGTTTGACAATTTCTTGCCGAAGTTCGGATATCTTTGAAATATCGGAGACCACCTTGTTAATTTCTGGCGTTCGGATTGCGTCTGAGACATCCTCGCCATCAAGCAATGCAATCTTTCCGTTCTCGGCGAAATCAATATTACACGTTTTCACTAGCCGAATTAACTCCGGGATATTTGTTGGATCTATGCCAGTGCGAATCGATTGCAGCGTCACTGCGCGGTACATCGCACCGGAATCAAGGTAGAGACAATTCAATGATTCAGCGAGGCGTCGAGCAACAGTGCTCTTACCTGAGCCGGCAGGTCCATCTATTGCAACCGTCAAGTGTTTGATTGTTTTACCTCCCAAGCGTCCCGTATGGATTTGGACGCATTCAGGATACGCTCAATCTCACCTGCGTCGCCATTTTCGAGGAGCGATTTAAATTGGGCAAGGTTCTCAATGACGGCATCAATCATCGGTTGCAGTGCAGGGGCGTTTTGCATAAAAATGCCTCTCCAAATCTCCGGCGAACCCGATGCAATACGTGTAGTGTCGCGGAAACCGCTTGCTGCGTAGTCCGATGCGCTAACTGAATCACCTTCTATTTGCGCCACTGTCTTCGTCAAAATTGACGCAATTAGGTGTGGAAGATGGCTGGCGCCTGCGATGAGATGGTCGTGCAGATTCGGATCGAGCAGATGAACATTTGCCCCAACAAACTTCCAAAGTTCGACAACACGTGCTAACGCCTGCGAGTCGGTATTCCCAATTGGGGTAACGATGCATTTCGCTCCATTGAAAAGATCGGCACGCGCTGCAGCGACTCCAGTTTTTTCCGATCCTGCCATTGGATGGGATCCGACGAATCGCACGCAGTTAGGTTTTTCGACTTGCAGGAAACTATTGACTTCTTTAACGATCTGCCCTTTGACGCCGGCGACATCGGTGATATACAAAGTGGCTGCGTCAGATCTGACACGCTTGGCACACTCTGAAATGCGCCGCACGGTATCCGATACGCGATCTACCGGCATACCAATAATGACCAAATCGCATTCACGGATGGCTGCAGAAATGTCGATTGTAGCATGGTCAATTGCGTTGTGCTGGAGAGCAACTTCAAGTGTGCTCATCCGCCTTCCGAGCCCGGTGATTGTTCCCCGGAATCCTTTGGCTTTCAAGGCCAATCCGAGTGAGCCGCCAATCAGGCCGGTGCCAAAGATTGTAATATTTCGAATCTTCCGAAAGTCATCAGCCATATTATGCGTAGGTGTTTTGACCTGTCGACTGGGCGGCTCTGTGTAAAGACAAACCGACCATTTCTCGGGAGCGAGGATTCCTTCTTGCTGCAAGAAGTCCTGAAATCAACGCGCTTGAATGAGTCCATCTCAAGTTGCAGCGTCAAAACTAAAACCCTTATAGGTAGTTACTGGTGCGGGCATTATATCATTCTGGTGATAACGTGTCAACCACAAACCTTTTCGTGAAAGAGTTGCGGGCTGCGCAGAACCGTGCGGCTTTAGAGACCGCGGTCACCCGCCCAATGGAAGTAACCTACAATTTCATGGGATACTCACTGGTGTTGCTGTCAGTGAATATTTGACGGCGCAACACTATTGTCAAATTGTGATAAATTAAGGTCGGTTAATACAAGGAGCCTAACTTCAGGTAGGAGGGCGGGGAGGAATAGACTCGAGTGAGAGATTGTACTTCGAGTCTTACTCAGGTATTTGGATTTGCAAGCCTTCTTGAATGCTCTTAATTGCTGCGAGAATGAGCGGATCTGGATAAAGCTGATAAGCTCTTTGGTATGCTTCAAGGGCGGATTCTGGCTCCTGGAGGAAACTAAGATTAATCGCTCCCATTTTCTGCCATGCATCAACTTGGTTTGCATCGAGTTCGACAATATATTCATATACTTCGAGTGCTTCCCCGTAAAACCGAACATCCCCCTCACCCCGCTCAAGACTTTGTGCTTGAACGTAGAGCAAATCAATAAGGTCGTCTTTCGCGTCGGTAAAGTTAGGTTCTTGAGCCACAGCTTCCTTGAGCAGCTCAACAGCCTTATCCGTTAACTCTCCAATTTCAGAAAGTTCTTCGGCGGACAGGTCGCGGTCGCCATAGGTGTAATCGTGTACGATGCGCCTATAGGTCCGTGAAAGTTGCAGGCGAGCGCGCAATCCAAATGGCGCCGATTCAAACGGCAATGGAACTAATTCGGCGTCATTTTCGATAGCCTGTTTGTAGTAGTGAATGGCTTCCTTGTATTGCTGGGCGCCTTGATATAACAACCCTAAGGTATAGTGTGCTTCGGTATTAGTAGAGTCCTTTTCGAGCACATGAAGCAACGCTTCCGTAGCAGCAGCTTTTTCGCCATACCCGTATAGCAACTTGCCACGGAGTAGATGCACGCCAATATGATCCGGTTGCTCCTTTGCTACACGTTCAAGGTGTGCTTCTGCATCTTCGTTCCAGTTGCTGTGAAAGTAAATCTCGGCGACACGCAAGTGGGCATTCAACAAGCTTTTTTCCAATTGATCCCCTGTGTCTGACCGCCCTTCCTTTGCATTTTCAATCGAATTTATTGCACCCCAGTAGGCGACCAATGCATTCACTAAATCCTGTTTGGCAAAGTCGGCATCGCCGCGTTCCATTAACGATTGCGCTTGCGATAAAGGCTGTGGATTTTCCTCGGTGCCAGCTCTTTTTACATGCAGAAACATCAGGACGAAAAATAACGCCAAGACCATTGTTTCAAGGTATAGCAACCATTTTTTCATACAGATTCCCCATAATCAATACGACGCAATTTAAGGTTCCAGAATTGACGCAGATCATCTCTACTACTGAACGTCCGCCACAAGATCCAAGAATTCCTCGGGATTGACAAATTTTTCAATGCGTTTCTGCTTTAATTGATTGCCCTTTGAATCATAAAAAATTACGACTGGCAATCCCACAATGCTGTACTTTTCCTTCAGTCGCTCGGCTTCGTCTGAATTTTTAGTGAAGTCTAGCTTGATGTTAACAAATTGCGAAAGTTTCGATTGCACGTCGGGATGGGAGAATGTCTTGTGGTCAAGTTCTTTGCAGGCAGCGCACCATATTGCGTAAAAATCGAGCATGGCGGGTTTACCTTCTCTTCGGGCAATTTCTAAGCCTTTTTCTTCGCTGGCAATCCAATCTAAGTCGCTTTCCACTGCAGTCAGGCCGCCAAATATCATATACAATCCGACAACTGCCAATAATATGCCGAAAGCCTTGCGAAACCGCGCCAGACTAGACAGGTCTTTAAACCGTTGCGTAAATCGTCCCAATGATACACCGAGTAGCAGCAACACACCGGCAATAACGAAAAATCCCCAAGAATATCTTAGAAAAGATCGCAGCGGTTCGATGACATCTTTGAGAAAGTATAATGCTACCGTAACAATCGCGACACCAAATATGTTCTCCAGCACATACATCCAAGTACCGGATCTCGGTAGAATGACTCCGGAAAATGTACCGATTAAGATGAACAGCAATCCCATACCGATGGCATATGTGAGCATCAGCCAAAATCCGAGAAAAATGTCGCTGGTAGTTGCAATATAAGCAAGCACCGCACCCAATGCGGGGCCCGTGCAGGGTGCAGCGATTATTCCCGCCACGGTACCCATACCAAATGCGCCGGCAAATCCGACGCCTCCGACGCGATTTAGCTTGTTCTGCACTGCGTATGGAAGGCGAATCTCGTAAACGCCTAGCATTGCCAAGCCGAGCACAATTAAGATTACGCAAACCGGTATTATGACTCTTGCATCCGCCATCACTTCTCCAAAAACTGCTCCGGTTTGCGCGGCAGCCATACCGAGGATTGCATACGTCAGAGCAATACCTAACACGTAAGTTACGGATAAAAGAAAAGACCTCAAGCGGTTAGTAGACCCGCCTGCTCCAAATACGGAGACTGTAATCGGAATCAGTGGATATACACATGGTGTGAGGCTTGTGAGTATTCCGCCGCCAAACACCAAGAGAAACGCCCAAAAAAGACCTTTCGACAACGCTTGCGACAATTTCCCGCTCTCGCTGGTTGCAATCTCCGCGCCGTTCAAATTGTCAAATTTTATTCCAGAAAAAACCTCATCGTTAATGGGTTGGATCGACTCGTTCAATCCAACCACCTCAATTGGCACTTCTACCGTGATAGTTTTTGGCAATCGACATGTTTCGTCGCTGCACGCTTGGTATTTCAATTGAAGAGGCAGTATTTTCTCACCCAGTTGAGCGGTTTCACTCAAGACTGCTTGGATGCCGATTGCTACTTTATCATGGTAGACAGGCACAGGGGCTTCGCCGAGGGACTCAATTTTCAATAGATCGCCCTGTGGATATACAATTTCTCCGAAGGTCACATCTGGTGTGTTCGGCGGATTAGCTTCTGTCGGAATTAGGTAATCGCCTCCGGAAGGATTCGCATTTGCGTGCCACCCTTTCGCAAAATCCATCACGAGACCAATGAGGAATATGCTGCCAGGTTGCACCTTATCGACCGACAACACACCATGCACCGTAACAACCTCAGTTGCGCCGCTATTTTTCTGCAGCTGTCCAAGGTTTGATAACTGTGCGTGAGAAATGAGAGGCATGCCGAAGTAAACGGAGAAATAAAGTAAGCACAGTCCGGTGACGAAAACCCACTTTCTAATCATCGTAAAGGCTCCTTTTGTGAATGAATTATATCACGTATCGGTGAACAAATTGCTGCGATGCGAATTACAGCGATTCCCAGCTATGGTATACGCGCAAAATAGCAGGGTTTTAAATACTGGTTTTACTATGAATCCATCAAAATTTGCTAATCTGTTTCTAATTCTCGTGTCCCATTCTGCCTGCGATCTTTTGTATGGCCGCGGCTTGCAATTCTCCACGATATCTCAATCCGGGTGCCTCGGCGTTCTGCAGACTCGATAACAGGTGCGTCTTTAACTCCTCAAAGGATGCCCAGCGAGCGTCCGCAATCTCTTTTGTATCCACAGGTTCCAGGTTACCGCCGACTGCTTGAGCGGTAAACACATGCAAGGTCCAGAGAACTTCCGTGTCTTCATACGAAAATTTAACAAAAACCTTTAGGAGATACTCCCGAAGTTGTATTTTCAATCCCGTCTCTTCGTATGCTTCCCGGCAAACTCCAGTTTCAAAATCCTCCCCCGGTTCGATACCGCCGCTAGGCGGACGGAATACACCGGGAGGATAGCTCGGTTTTCGGATAACTGCAATATTATCTCTATTCAAGATAAAAGGTGTTACATCGTGAGCCCGTCCATGCCTCATACTCCATTGAAGCAATTCAATCGAGCGCTTGTCCATCGTATAAGCGGTGCGAAGGATTTGCGGTACGCCGTACTTCCGTTCGATTTGATACAACACTTTCTTGGTGATATACATGACGCCGCACTTATGCCGGAATCGCAAGCGGTCAACGGCAACGTAGAAAATGAAATGACTAATCTGCGGGGCACCAATTTGTTAAATTCCTGAAACAAATCGTCCCGGACAAAAAAGATTGAGCGGATCAAGCCTTGCTTTAATCTGCTGCATTAATTTTAAGCTGCTGTCGATTTGTCCCCAAACGTCAACTTGACGTTTAATTGACGTTGGAGCTGATTCGACAATCAGATTACCCCCAACATTTCGGGCGTGATTACGCAAACCAGCAATCACATTTGAAGCCAATTTTGCTGAGGCTGTGTCGGCTGAAGGCACAGAGAAGGCAACATAAACTACGCCGTTACCGATGAGTCCCAGGACACGCAAGTCCAGCAAATCACTGCATTGATCGAGTGCCGCCGTGATGAAATTTTCTACGTCGGTCATTCGGAGATGAGCTTTACAGACAACCGCCCGAGGATTAGTTTCGGGAAACGCCGACATAGATGTCCGGACATCTCGCTGATGCGCGCCATCATTGACTTCCACACCCGTTGGGTCATTTAGGTTCGCGGCGGAACGAATTTGATTTATCTGCCAATCTACAGTTTCGTGGTGGCCGTCTAGTCCAATCACAAGGCAGGGTTCGACAAAGTCAACTGATGGGGCGCCCCCGACAATCAAATTTAGAAAGATTGGCAAAAGATGGGAATCCGATATTTCAATAGCTGTGCGTGAAGCTTGTGCAACGCTCTTGAAGGTTATTAGCATCGTTCGCTCAACTTCTGGCAACGGGTTCAGCTTGAAGGTAATTTCCGTAATGATTCCTAAAGTACCGAACGATCCTATGTACAACTTGTTGAGATCGTACCCTGCAACATTCTTTACGACCTTTCCGCCGCATTTTACGGCGGTACCGTTCGACTGCACAAGTTGCATACCAAGCACGCGATTCCGGGAATTGCCATAGTAGAGTGATGATGGACCGCTAGAATTTGCCGCGACAATACCGCCGAGCGTTGCCCGATTAAGGTAAGGTGGATCGAATGGCAGACACTGCCCGTTTTCCGCTAGTTTAGCCTGAAGGTCGGCAAGCCGAACTCCAGATTGTACTGTGGCGGTTAAATCACCCGGCTCATATTCGAGCACCTCGTTAAGGCCTAACGTCGAAACAACCAGATCGACGCGCTCAGGGGGATTCCCAATACCCAGCTTCGTACCGCTGCCAGCAGGAATAACAGAGAGCTTGTTGTCAGCGGCATAATTCAAAACATCTCGAATTTCACCGACGGAAGCGGGCAAAGCAACTGCTTTGGGTAGTAGGTCGTCAACACCATAAAGATTATCTTGATCGTCGTGCAGTATACCGTTTTCGCCAACGAGTTGGCTCAATTCAACGCGCAGCCGGTTATTGACAGGTTCAGTCATCTTGAGATTAAATATTTGAAAAAGAAGAAATTCCTTCTTCTCTCCGTTCTTTACTTTTCCAATTACACAGATGGGCTTTCAATCCCAAGCTTCACATAGGATTCCGTGGTTGGGAAAATTTTGCCGGGATTGCACAATTTTGATGGGTTAAAAATGTCTCTGACGGTTGTCATCACTAAGAGATCCTCCGGGCTAAAAATCAGCGGCATGTAATCCATCTTTTCAACTCCGATGCCATGCTCACCTGTGATTGTGCCTCCGACTTCAGCGCAAGTTGTCAGAATCTCTAAATTCACGGCATCAACCCGTTCGCACTGGTCTGGATCCCGCTCATCGAACAGGACGACTGGATGGATATTGCCGTCACCTGCATGAAAAACATTCGCTATAGGAATGCTGTATTTTTCAGAGATTTCTGCGACGCGGCGGAGCACCTTGGGTAGTTGGGTGCGAGGCACCACGCCATCTTGTGTGATGTAACTTGGCGCAAGCCGACCGAACGATCCAAAAGCGCTTTTGCGTGATTTCCAAATGTTTTGACGGTCTGTTTCATCTTTTGCACGATGAATTTCGCGGCAGTTGTGGGAATTGAAGATTTCTATGATTTGTTCGGCTTGATGCTGCATACCCGCACTGATACCGTCTAATTCAACGATGAGAACTGCACCGGCATCAAGCGGAAAACCCCAATGGAAGGCTTCCTCGACCGTTTTGATTACCAAGCTGTCCATCATTTCAAGGGCAGCGGGGATCATCCCTGCACCAATAATTTCGGACACCGCGCTCGATGCATCATTGATGGTTTCAAATACTCCCAACAATGTTTGATAGGCTTGCGGTATGCGCGTGAGCCGTACAATTGCCTTGGTGACTATTCCAAATGTGCCTTCACAGCCTACCATCAATCCGCGGAGATCGTAACCCGGCGTCTCTTCAACATAGCCCCCAAATTCGACAATTTCCCCATCAGGCAACACAACTTCTAGACCGGTTACGTGATCCGTTGTAACGCCGTACTTCAGAGTGTGAGGCCCACCTGAATTCTCTGCGATGTTTCCACCAATAGTGCAGGCTTTTTGGCTGGATGGATCCGGAGCAAAATAGTAACCTCGATCTTCAACCGCCTGGGATAGCAGAAGATTAACGACACCCGGTTCAACTACCGCACGTTGATTTTTGACATCAATTTCCAGAATACGGTCCATTCGATTTAGAGCGATGATAATGCCGCCGTTGACAGGAAGCATACCCCCACTTAAACCGGTACCGCCCCCCCGTGCAATAAAGGGCACACGGAATTTATTGGCGAGCTTTACAATCTTCGAGATCTGCTCTGTCGATTCAGCGAACACAACGATATCAGGTGACGCCTTAAACAGTGTTGCTCCGTCGCATTCATAGACTGAAAGCGCAGTTGAATCAGTGAGCACATTTGCCGCCCCGACAAGATCTGATAATTCAGCAGTTATGCGATTTTTTTCTATCATCTAAGATGCCTCCAAGTCGTGTCCAAAGTTACCCATTACCGCATTGTTTTGAACACGAATTGTCTTTCAATTGTGTAATTTCGAATTGGAATTCTTAATTTTTGATTTGAAGTGCCCCGCAACTCAACATTGGACGGAATACAAATTGGTTTCATTTTTGCACGATTGGAACAATTGTAAAATTTTTCGTAAAAAATTTACCATTTGAGTCACATTATTGGCTTTTCAAACATAGCGATTATATTTTCGCTGTTCCCCGGCGCGAGTAGTACGATTGCTAGGTTTAACGGAATTGCTGCCGAAGAGTTCTTCAATTTGTGAGATTAGTTTGGGTTGAAATGGAATTCTGTATCGAGTGTCACATTGAGCAATAACCTCGCCGTACTTGGGGCTCATCAGATGCAGGATGAGGTCACATTTGCCGCTGTTCTGTGTGCACAAGTTTTTTAAAGCATCAATCTTCTCCGTTCTATCAATGTCTGATTCCGGAATGGTGACTTCAACAGCCGATGTCATTTTATCGACGACCTGATTGATTGGCTGCACTTCAGAAGCCTGAATTTGACGCACATCCTCTTCCATTTCATCGTCATTTCGCTGGTTTCTCTGTCTTCCAGAACCGACATTGCCGCGTATCCATACGATATTCCCCGCATCTATAACGGACCTGGCATCTTTGTAAGCTTCCGGAAACACAACGACATCAGTGGCACCTTCCAAATCTTCGATGACCATAATTGCCATTGGCTCGCCCTTTTTGGTGTCGGTGAGATGCACTGAAGCTATTAAACCTGCCACGTATACTTCTGTGCCGTTGGAGTGTTCGACAAGGGATTGGCTGGACGCAGTTGTATAATATTTGAGGACATCGTCGTGTGCTTCCAATGGATGCCCGGAGAGATAGAAACCCAGTTGCTCCTTTTCATTCCTAAGCAGTTCATTATATGACCACTGCGGCACGTCATCAAGCACAATTTGTGAAATCGGCATAACCTGTTCACCCGCGCCAAAAAGGTTCATCTGCCCTTTTTCACGATCGGCTTGCGTACTTTGCGCCATTTTCATCACTTGCTCCAAGTTTGCAAAGTGTTGGGCTCTGTGTCCTTCAAATGAATCAAATGCACCTGCCATTATCAGGCTTTCAATAACCCGTTTGCTTACAGACTTTGAATCAACGCGTTCGCAGAAATCCTGGAGCGATGTGAATGAACCATCCTGATCTCGGGATTCCACTATGGCTTCAATCGCCCCTTCATTGACATTCTTGACCGCAGCTAACCCAAAACGAATGTCCTCACCGTCAACCGTGAAGTCCCAACCGCTGCTGTTCACGTCGGGCGGCAGCACGTCCATCTTTATGTTGAGATACTCGGATAATTCTCGGCATTCAGCGATATACTTAACAATCTTATCACTAGAACCGGATTCGCCGCTCATCATTGACGACATGAATTCGCGGGGATAGTGCGTTTTGAGATACGCCGTCTGATAAGACATAATCGAATAAGCGACTGTGTGTGCACGGTTAAACGCGTATCGCCCGAACGGTTCAAGGTAGTCGAATATTTCCTCTGCCTTTGCCGCTTTGATTCCATTATTTACAGCGCCGTCAATGAATTTTGCGCGTTGCATTTTGACAATATCCATTTTCTTTTTGCTCATTGCATCACAGAGAACGGCGGCTTCGCCAAGCGTAAACCCAGCCATATCCCGAGCAATTTGCATCACCTGTTCTTGATAGATGCAAACGCCGTAGGTATTCTTAAGTGCATTTTCCAATGTTGGATGAAGAGATGTCGCCTTTTCAACCTTAAGTTTTCGGCGGATGTATTGATCCATCATACCGCTGTCAAGGGGGCCGGGCCGGTAAAGCGCAGAAATGGGTATGAAATCCTCAAAGTTGTTGGGTTTAATCTGCATGATGAGGCGGCGCATTCCCGGTGAGGTTTCCAACTGAAATAGTCCCGCGACAAGGCCGTGGCTAATAAGCTCGTATGTTTTTTCGTCATCGAGTGGAATCTCTTCGAGCACAAGTTCAACACCGTGCCGCTCCTTAATCTGCGCGAGACAGTGAAAAACTTCACTCAACGTTCGCAGGCCGAGCAAGTCGAATTTGACCATGCCGACATCTTCAAGCATCTTGAGATTGTATTGTGTTGCAATGCGGTCGTTCTTGTCTTTGAAAAGCGGGACATATTCAGTAAGAGGACCGTTTGCCAAAACAATGCCGCATGCATGGATTGAAACATGCCGCTTCATACCCTCAATCGACCTAGCGACCTTCATCATATCTCGATTGTCCGCGGCATCGGCAAGCTCCTGCAACCGCGGAACATTTTCCAATGACTCGTTGAGCGTTACCCCAGGAACGGCGGGAATTAATTGCGTCACTCTGCGAACATCCGAGACCGGCATATCGAGTGCACGACCGACATCAGTAACAGCCGCTTTTGCAGCAAACGTACTAAATGTTGCAACTTGTCCAACGCACTCAGCCCCGTACTTTTCCGTCAGGTAATCAATTACAATTTTGCGGTGTTCATCGCTGAAGTCGACGTCAATATCTGGCAGGCTAACGCGTTCAAGATTAAGGAATCGCTCGAACAAGCAATCGTATTCTATGGGGTTGTAGGTTGTCACACCAAGCGCGTACATCGCCAAACTGCCACCTGACGATCCGCGGCCGATGAAGGGAATGTTCTGCTTTCGTGCAAAGCTGGCATAATCCCAAACAATCAGAAAATAGCCGGCGTAACCTGTTTTTTGGATTACATCCAATTCATTGTCCAGCCGCGTTTTCATCTCTGTCGAGATTTCACCGTACTTTTCACAGAGGGCCGTATGGCATAGTTCTGCAAGGTAAGAATCTGCGGTGTAACCGTCGGGAACTTCGTATTTCGGCATAATGTGTTCCCCATAGTCGAGTTCAAGCTGGCAGCGCTTAGCAATTTCAAGCGTATTGGTAATCGCTTCGGGTGGAAAATCTTTCAACGCCCCATGCATCTCATCCGTATTCTTAAAGTAGAATTCATTGCGGAAGCGGAGGCGATTTTCTTCATTCACCGTACGCTTCATCTGGATACACAACAACACATCATGCATCTTATGATCTGATTTATCAAGGTAATGGCAATCGTTTGTCCCGACGATTGGCAGACCATGTTCTTGGGCGAGCTGCACCATTACCTCATAGGCGCGTTTCTCCTCGGGAATACCGTGATTCTGAACTTCGACATATAAGTTGCCACGCCCCATAACATCCTGAAGCACCCTGAAATTCTTTACCGCTGTTTCGCGTTGGTTTGATGCCAATAGCGCCGGGACATACCCCTGTATACATCCTGTCAGCGCGATGATGCCTTCACGGTATTCGCGTAAGATTTCCATATCGATTCTCGGCTTTGAATAAAACCCTTCAAGATAACCGAGCGAAACAAGCTTCATTAGGTTTCGATAGCCTGTGGCATTCTCCGCAAGCAAGGTCAGGTGATAGGGGCTGCCTTGCTCTTTTCCGCGCTCGTGCCGGCTTTCAGGGGCAACATAGACCTCGCACCCAACAATCGGATTGACGCCTTTATTCTTCGCCTGCTTGTAAAACTCCCACGCACCAAACATGTTGCCATGGTCCGTTAGTGCAACTGCTGGTGCACTCGTTTGATAAGCCCAATCAATCATGCCCGAGATTCGGCATGCACCATCAAGCAGGCTGTACTCGCTGTGATTATGTAGATGAACAAACCCTGGATTTGACATTTCTCACCGTTTGCTATTGGAGTTTGACGTTCGCCGTGTTTGGAAGGAACCAAATGTAAGTGCCGCAGGTACTAAATTTAACAGGTGTATTTGTTGACTGTTTTGCAACTTTTGAGAAACGAATGAAGTCGTATTCCTTTTTATCGCCCTATCCGCCTTGCATTTTCGCCGTCTACTTGTTTGGACGGATGGAAATCTATCACCGCTGCTTAGGAGGCGGAAGCCGCTTCTTAACCTCACGGAAGCGAAGAGAATCTTTCCGGAGATTGGGCTTGCGCGGTTGACGAGCAATTTGGGTGCGCACATTCTGAATTCGTTCATCAGTTGGAGGATGGGTTGAAAAAAACTGTTCAAGTTGACCCGGTTGTCGCTTATGTAATTGGCGCAGCGTTTCAAAAAACGTCGCTATTCCTTCCGGATCGATGCCGGCATCGCGCATTTGACGCACAGCGTAAGCGTCAGCTTCTCTTTCGGCATCGCGGCTGTATTTCATCAGCGCCCCAGTTCTGGCGATGGTGCCCGCAAGCTTCTCCAATTCGTTTGGGTTTTTACCCAGGACTATCTGTTCCAAAGCGGCAAACCCGAGCTGTTTGGTCAACTGCTTTGCACCGTGACTACCCACAACATGGCCAATCTCGTGCCCCATCACCCCCGCTAACTCAGCCTCATTTTCAGCAGCTCGGATTAGTCCAAGGTTGACGTATACATAACCGCCGGGTAACGCAAAAGCATTTACCTCTTCGGCGTCAACTACTTTGAAATGATAAACGATGTTTTTCCGTTTAGAGTGCCGAACGAGACGCGCACCTAGTTGCCTGATGTATTCGCTAACGACAGGGTCCCGCCTATACAGCGTAAGATCTTTTTCAATCTCTGTCGAGAAACGATTGCCAAGCTCTACCTCATCTTCATCATCGAAAATATTTACATCACTTAATACTGCGGCGCAACTCGATAATCCACCGACTAAAATCACTGCTAATATGAGATTAACAGTAATTGGAACACTTAGACATATTTTTCGCATTGGAGCGTTGAACCTATTGTAATAATAATCCACCTGGTACGAATAAACAGTGGCATCAGAGTAATTTTAAATAGATAGTTGATTACGTCAAATTCAATACATTTTGATTCATTTATAGGCGATATTATAACCGATTTTCTAAATCCTGTAAAGCGGTGCGTTTGTCTAAGCAAAAACTCCCAACAAACTAGTGAGACTATTGAAGTTATGGTTTCGCAGCTTTGAAATATAGGCAGTGCGCCGTAAAGGCGCACTCATGGCAGGCAGGATTTCGGGCATGGCAAATTCGGCGCCCAAATGTAATTAAGTTCATGTGAAACGACAACGACTTTCCCACTGGGACGATTTGCGCCATGACTTCGTGAGCTTTTTCAGCCGTACAATTCGAAGGCACTAAACCGAGTCGCCGACTAATCCGCAGAACGTGTGTATCGACAGGAAAAACCTCATGTCCGCATGCGAAAGTAAGCGTGACCGAAGCAGTTTTTATGCCGATTCCTTTGTGCTGGCACAAGAATTGGATTGCCTCCGCCGTTTCCATTTCGCATATAAATTCCAAATCCAGTTCCCCATGATTTGCTTTAAGCCATGTCAGGAAATTTTTGATGGTCCGGCTTTTCTGGACATGCAGCCCTGCAATTCTAATTGTCTCCCCTATCTCCTCGACATCCGCTTTCTGTGCCTTTTCCCATGTAGGGAAACGCTCCTGGAGCGCCGTGAAACCCTTATCGCGATTGACGTCGTTTGTGTTTTGAGACAGAACAGTGCGGATTAAGCAATCCAAGACATTCTCATCCGCTTCACGTTCAGGAATGCCGTAAAGTTCTTCTAAAGCGTCAGAAATTTTCCGCGTCTTATTTTTCAGATTCAAATAATCCCTCCAAACGGGGTAGTCAATTCATTGGATAAATAGAGACTAAATTGGGCAATCAATAAAGGCACAGATTCGTGCGGCGAGAAGTGGGGGCTTGCATGAGGGCATCTTGTAAAATCAATTATCTAAATTAGCGCCATGGTTCATTACTGCCCTGTCAGAAGAGTAAGGCACATGAGAACCCGAATCATGTTCTTCATTTTAGCAATCATTCGGAAAACATTACCGCCTTCCTAATACCATCAACACTTCTTCCTTCGTCATGCCTAGGAGTTCGTAAATTTGCTGATGCAACTCATCGCGTTGGCGCTCATTTTCCCGATAGAGTGCAGCTAATTGATCTCTTTCGATTATCCATTCCTGTTTTAACCTCTCACCTTCCTGGTGCATAAACTCGAGCTGTTCATCCGAAAACTCAATCTTCTCGGCTTCTCCCTCTGTCAGACCGAAGACTGAATAAGTATTTTTCCAGTATTTTGTCAAAGCATCGTGTGCTGGCCTTTCTAAGTTTTCCAAAAATTCAAGTTCCATTGCCATGTCGTAGAGTTTGTCGTTAAGTTTCTTGTATTCGGGGGTTTTTCTGATGCGCCAATATCGCTGTTTGAGTTTTTCTTCATAACTCAACGGGGATTCATCAAGGGTATCTGTCAATGGTGTATCAGAATTCGCATCATCCCAAGAACTTTTAACCCGCTCATTACGGTTTTCCGTCGAGTCCATGTTTTCCAGCGCAGCAATCGCTGCGTCAATATCTGCTTCACTCGGTAATTTGGAGTTTTGAACCGCTGTTTGAATCGTTGATGGTTGGGACGATTCCGAGACAACTGCACGCTTCGGTTCGGCGTGGGGCATTTCAGATTTTTCCTCAGATTCATAAACCATCCTTGTAAAAATGAGAGAAATCAGGAAAAACCCGACTCCGACGACAATTGCACTGATGACAAAGATTTTGTGAAAGTTTAACTGATTTGAGATCTTCATCAGATTTTCCTCCTTTTGTGTTATTAGGGCTCCAGAAATTATTTGCCACAAGAATCTTATTCCTTAAGCGGAACCCTGAGTGATTGTATTGCCAGTACATGTTGTATTTTCATAAGTAGTGAGTCCAACCCGTGTTGCATGTGGAAACACTGCTACGGCTAATACCGTTTTCGGAGTCTCTCTAATTCTCCTAATTCTCTGAGTCTGTCATATTCGTCTAAAGCGATTTCAAATTCCTCATTCGTCATCCCTAACACATCCAGTCTTCGCTGATGCAATTCAGCTTGTTTACGGTTATATTCATTAACGATACTAACATTTCGTTTCATTTCGGCATCAACTTCCTGGCGAAGCCTCTTGCCTTCCGCTATGAGAATTTCGTACTCCTCAGCCGGGAGGTCCATCCCGCTATCGTATTCATGCTGAGTATAGCCGAACATTGCGTATGGGTTTCTATCGTGTTCCTCCAAGGCATCTTGGGCCGAGGTGTCAAGAGTGTCTAAATCCAGCATAGGGAAGTAACCAAATTCGTAATTAGCCTCTTGGTATTCCGGAGTTTCTGATATGAGTAAATATCGCTGTGCGAGTTCTTCCTCATAACTCAACGGGGTTTCATCAAGGCTATCTGTGAATGGTGTCTCAGAATTTTCCTCATCCCAAGAATTTTCAACCCCCTCATCGCGGCTTTCTGCTGTGTCCATGTTTTCCAGTGCGCCAATTGCTGCCTCAATATCTGCTTTACTCGGTAATTTGAGGCTTTGAACCGTTGACTGCTCTGCCGTTTCTAAGACAATCTCGCGCTGCTTCTGTTCAGGTATCCCCGTTTCGGTTGTCTTAGTCTCAGATTTATCAATGACTCGCGTAAAAATGAGAGAAAACAGGAAAAACCCGACTCCGACGACAATTGCACTGATGACGAAGACTTTGTGAAGGTCAAATTGTTTTCCCGATTTCATCGGTTTTCTCCTCTCTATCTATATATACGGGTTTCTACCGGTATTCAACAATTCCATCGAGTTCCCAGATACGCATGGTTCCATCACCCGAATTCGAGAGTAATTTCGCGCCATCGCGGCTGAAGTCTAACGAACTGATCTGTCCTCGATGTTCTCTCAACCCTGCGACGCTTTGCCATGTTTGTGTCTCAATGAGTTCGACAGCGTGGTCCGTTCTGCCCACCGCCAGCAATGACGTATCCGGATTGAGGGCAACGCTGAGTGGATAAACGAACTCTGGTGTCTTCGGTAGGTAGCCGGGGAGTAGCGTTTTGTCGACGGTGCCACTAGCGATATCAAAGACCACGAAATTCCCCGACGCAAGTCCTGCGAATAACCGCTCGCCGTCCTTACTGAACTGCAAGAACATCGGCAAATTGGGAGTATCCTGTTGACCATCTGCTTTCGGTTGCCCCCCTCCATCAAGCAGTGGCAAATCGGAAGGCATACTCAATTTCTGGCTTAGTTTACCCGTTTGCACATCCCATATCCAGATGGCATCAAACTTGCCGCCACAGGCAAGTCGTTTCCCGTCCGGGCTAAACGCAAGTGCCCTCACCATTGGCTCTATTCTTCCTATGAATCGAAATAATCGGTGTAATGCCGGCTTTCCATGATTGACAAGTCGATTCACTTCGGTCGCTGTCGAAATGTCCCACAAGCTTGCGGTATAGGCATGTTCGCCAATAGCAAGTTGCTTCCCGTCCGGGCTAAATGCCAGTGCGTGAGGGTCATTACGGTCAAAGGGAATACGATGAGTTACTTCCCGCTTTGTAGCATCCCAGATTTGAATCTCTTTATGATTGATATCCGGAACCGCGACGTGATTATTTACCGGACTGACGGCGGAAATTCGCGGATAAAAATCTTTCAAGAAAATACCCTTCTCGATGATGTCCCCTGTATTCGCCTTGAAAAGTGAAAGGCTAGTACCTGTGCTGAGGATTGTGTCATCATCATGCAAGAAATTCGCACGCCATCCTAAAGATATGCCCGGTCTGATCGTTACCGCCCGCGACAATTTCTGCATCCCCACATCCAGCAGTTTAACCGAAGCCCCTTCATTAAAAAGCAGGTGCGTATCGTTGAGAAATTGGCTATTTGTCATACCCTCGCCCACATGAACCAGTTCGCCTGTTTGGAAATTCCACACGGCGTTTCCCAGTGCGAGGTAACGTCCGTCGGGTGAGAAAGCGATTGAGTCATCCGCAACTGTGCCACCACGCACTTTGAAGGTCTTTCTGACCTCCCAATCAGTTGTATCTACTACATCAACCCGGCGTTCTTCCCACGCTCGGAACGCGAACCATTGACCCTCCGGGCTGTATGCGGAGGTCGTCACTGCCGGAACATCATACGGAATGTCGAATTTGTGTAGAATTTCACCATTCTGGGGATTGATGAAAAAGAATTGGTGCGGGTTCTCACCATATTTGGCTCCCGATTTAAATATCATCAGTTGCCTCCCATCTGGACTATATTCCATGGCGTGAACGGCGGGGCCTTGGGTCTCCCATTCAAATGAGCGAATCCAATCGCCTGAAATCGGATCGATGAACATAATTTCATCCAAAGCCAACGCCACAGCGACCTCCTTCATCTCTGGATGGATTGCTGTGTGGTTAATAAAATCCCACGCCGCACCCGGCTGGGAGTAGACGCTTAGCTTATCGCCTTCTTTTCGTACGCCACAAATACGGGGGATGTCTCGATCCCAGAAGTGCCAATCAACTTGGGTTGGTACGGAAGAAGGAAAATAGATATCGTCAGACAGCCGCAAGCCGTGCTCAGCAAACACGTTTCGCATGTCATCTGAAATGATCTGATTATCTAAATCGGTTGCAAACTCCGACCCAATGTGGAACAGGAATTTCATTTTAAATGAATGAGTCCCAACCAAAGCTTGTTTCTCAATATCCCATACCTTTAACTGTTTCGTGCCGTGCCAGACCAGAAATCGGCTATCGCGGCTGAAAGTTGGGGATTGAATGTCTCCAGCGGTATCGACAGTGATTGGTGGTTGGTTACCATCGGGCTGATGCAGCTCCAAGCCAAATGGCGTAAGGACCGTAAACCGCTTCCCATCTGGTGACGTGGCAATGTCCTGAATGCGACCGTTGCCGATGACCTGTACAGACGTCACGCTGATTATGTCGCCAACACCATTCTGTCCGCCCGGTTCTACCCGTTTGGTTGGCACACCAATCCGTTTCTTCGGCGTGTCCGCTTGTGCTACCTGAATAGCCGAGTCGGTATTGAGTAACGACACGTTGACCGCATCCTGCGACGCGCCACCGTCTCTGCCCGTTTGAAAAAGCCCTGTGAGTCCACCTAGCAACACAACGCTCAAAGCAGCAGCGAGCGGAAGCGGCGCGAACCGATGTGCTTTTGGTACGGGGGAACTCGGCACCGACGGCTTCGAGAGCGGAGCAATTTTGTCCAAGATTGCCAAACAAAAGTTGGGTTTGGCGGGCGAGCCGAAGTATTCTTCAAATGTACTTTTTAACCGCAGACCGAGCTGCTGGCGTGCGCGAAACAGACGGACTTTAATCGCCTCACGCGATATCCCCAAGAATTCCCCAATCTCTTTGAGGGTGAATCCGCTGAAGTAGTGCATTAGAACGACCAGCCGTTGTGATTCTGGTAAGGCATCAATCTCTTTTTTGACCGTGAGTTGCGTTTCTGGATCACTATATATCGGTGAGGTTGTAGTTACCGTTTCAGCGGCAGATTCCAACGGTTCGTGAAATTGATGCTTGCGGTGCCACATTCGGCATTCGTTGGAAGCGATCGTATATAACCAACTCCGAAAAGCGTACGGTTTTTTCAGTTGTCCAAGGTTGAGATAGGCTTTGAGCAGCACCTCTTGTGTGGTATCTTTTGCGTCCTCTTCGCTTGGTACCTGGTTCAGACAATACGCATAGACTGCCCCTTGGTAGCAGTCAACCAAGAATACGAACGCGTCTTTATCCCCATCTAACACCGCCTTGACTAAACCGGCATCATCATCGTAACGCATAATTTCCTCCTAACCTGAACCGTTCAATAGTTAAATTTCAGCAGATTAGATGCGAGAATTGAGGAAACGGTTACACGAAAAATAAAGCTTAGCGGGATTTCAAGTTGCCTGAAGTAATAGAGGAAATATTGGTCGGCGGCCCATTTAGAATAATTCTCTACTGAGTTTATCGCCGCTGGCAGTCGGTTTTAAATTATTGGAATGCGTGCCGCATAGCGTGATGTCCAAACGACATATTTCATTAAAACACGCGATAGTTAAGCGTCATCAGATAGTTCTGTTCGAGCTTTGACTTCTCATACTTTTCCAGTTCTATACTCGTTGTCAAATTGATTTGGTTTTCAACAAAGAAGACAAATAGCAGTTTCAATGTATTGCTAATCTGTGTGTCATCATCTTTTGATCGTTTTTCTACATTTAACAGATGGCGCATGACGAAATCTATACGATTGGTCACTTCGTAGGAGAAATCGCTCGCTGAGATGATATTGTACGTTTTCAGAAAATTTCCTCCAACTTGGCTGTTAGCGGTAAATCGCTCGTTAAATTGGGCGCGCCAATTTATCGGCAAGGAATACCTCGCAGTGATATCCGCAGCTGGAGCGACACGTTTTTCTGAGGATTCAGATGTCAGCAATTCGAGCTTTGCCCCCAAAGTGATATCCCAACCATAAAATCGATCAGAAATGTTTTCTCTAAATAACACCTCGTCCATTCTCAAAATTCCTACAGCGTCTATTTCCTCCCCTTTCAACATGTTAGAATGTTTGATTATTCCTGCCATATCGTCGTACCAATACCGCTTAAACGCCTCTCGATAGCGCGTTCTATACTCATCCCGCTTTTCAATAATTTGGCCCAAACTCACCATGGTCTCAGCAGGAAGATCGTCGTGCAGTTGGTCAGAAAACAACAGGAAATCTTCAATTCGTACAGCCTTCGCTAAGGCTGTGGCATTAATAAAGCGACCGAACCCAAAGCCAATCGTGACATCCAAAGTTGGCCGATCATATCCTTTTAGGTATGCACTATGCGGATTAACCGATGCGAAGAAATTTCGATGCGGCCAAACATATCGCCTTAACCGCCAATCCATGTCTGCATTGTAGTCGTTCGCCCGTCTCTCCTTTGACGCCGACCAAATTAGGTCAAATGAATATCCGTAAGTCAACGATTCGTAAAAGGTGTTGTAGACCGTTCCAATTCTACCGTGATTACTGGTTGTCTCCTTTCCGTCGCTCGCGTAGTTGTAGTTAAAATCAATAAGGAAACTATGTGCCGTACTCACGGGAACTTTATAGTCTTTGATTAATAAATTTTGGGAATTAACCTGATTTCCTGTGGTCAAAAAAGCTAAAATAATTAGAGTCGTCGCAATGTGTTTCATTTCTGATTATCCTAGTCGATACAGTGGTGGAAAAAAATAAATCCCTGAGTCAAATAGTATTGGTTTTAGCTCTTAGGTCTTCGTTGTCTCCATAACTTAATCTTCACAGTCCTATCGCGCATCGGTAAGAACCTCGTATTTCACGAGTGTAATGATATTTTCTCCTTTTGAGTCCTCTTGCTTAATTATTCGATACGGATGTTGCTTTTCTACCCAAAACAGGTATTTAGTCTTTATGACTTTCCCTTTGAGACCGGATACGCCTGACTCTATGAAGTAACAGTCGAAAATACCTAACGGTGTCGTGACTTTTTGTTCGGCTTTAATTTTCGCATATACCCCTACCACGTGGTCGGTCGTGACAAGTATGAATTTTACCTTCTCCTTATTGAATGGATATCCGCGAATCACTTCTAGAATCGTATTGACATCGTAACTATCCTCTCGAATCTCCTTCACTACATTTCGCTTTGGGCCGGGGTAGATGAAACGGACGCGCTGCTCGGCGCGGTGTTTATAGTATTCGATGGAGTATTTTTGTTGTCCGGCATCGTCGCGCTGTTCGATCAAGAGTGGCCGCAAGTCATCTGCCCTGACAACCATTTTCTGGGAATCCGTCGAAATAACATATACAAACTGACCGTCGAAATTTTCGCGTGAAATTTTATGGATTGAGAAGTGGATTTTGCCCTTTTGGTTAACCTCATACGTTGATTTCTCTATGGTAGGAAATTGAGGGTCACGGAATGGCGGCAGTTTGACGCCACATAACCCAGTCGAACTGAAAACGGTAGGCAATAATATTAACCCACTGAACACAATGTGAGAAAAGCGGAGCGTATAATGTGCAATGAAAACTCTCGAATTAGCAAATCCAAAACATCTTCCCATGTGCATCTTCGCCCATTGTCCGATTCGCGTTTCAGTCTACTAGAAAACGCGGTAGTTGAGTGCAATGGTAAAATTGGTAGTGATGCTTTCCTCTGGCGCCTTTTCGATCTGTTGCGTTGCCACCAAGTTTACGTAGTTCTCAATGTAATAGAGGAACGAAAGTCCGAATGAATGGCTAGCCGCTGTGTCCGCTGCTTCGGGTTTTTCTAGGCGAATCAGATGTCGAAGGCGAAGGTCGACACGGTTGGACAGTTCGTACGAAATTTCGCTCGACAGCGACGACGAGAAGGCTTTCCCCAACCCATCAAACGGTGTGTTGATGGAAATGCGCTCGCTGACCTGCCACCGCCACGTTATTGGGCGGGCATAGCTCGCACTTACATCAAGATTTATGGGTGGGCGATTTTCATCTGTAAACGGCCTCGAGATATCGAATTTGGAGCCGAGCGTTACGTCCCATCCGTAAAAGCGATCGGCGACGTGCTCACGTTCAAGGACCTCCTCAATTCGAAGAATTCCAACTGCACCTAGCGCATCTTCCTTGAGAAGACCTGACGCACGCATGACCGCTTCCATGTCGTCATACCACTCTTTTTCGTAGGTCTCGCCATATCTGTCTTCATATTCTCTTTCACGATTGATAATTTTGCTAATTTCAAGGATTGCTGCTTTCGGGAGGTGGTCTCTGAGTTCTCCCTCTCTAATGAGAAATGCCTCAATTCGAACGGCTTTTGCTAGAGCGGTTGCTTCAATTAATCGCCCATATCCTACACCAACAGTTACCGCAGATGCGGGTTGATCGTACTCCCGGCGCAAGTTCGAATTGACACGCACCGAACCAAATAAATCTTTGAGCGACTCATGATTCTGCATAAGATACTTCTTGACACGCGCATCGGCATCCGCATGATAATCTGTTTTATACGCCTGTTTTTCTATGTTTCTATCAACTAGCCCTGAGCCAATAATGTCAATGGAATATCCGAACGGCAAGGAATCATAAAATCTATTGTAAACACTGCCAATGCTCCCCGTGCTGGTAGTAATAGTCGAGCCGGTTGCGGCGTGGTTCATGGAGAAATCAATAAAGAGGCGATCCGCAGTGCTAACGGGCACTTGATAGTCGGAAATAGATACCTTCTGCGCGGAAACGCCGCTAACGGCAAGGGTAGAGATTGTGATTATCATTATGCGCCAACTCAGTCCACCGAACATACCTCGCCCTTTGAAATAATAATGGTTTGTTACTAAGACGGTATTCAATCCAATACAAGTGGTACTACTACTACGGCAGAACATCCACGATTATTGCGATTGCGCTCGAAAGTCCGCTTCGCCGGATTGCCCGGCAAGTGTTGAAATGTGGCTTCCTAAGTTGGAAGATGCGCATAGTCTTGATTACCGCATTATTTGTGTAGTCATTAAGGGAAGATTCCTAGTTCTAGATAAGAGCGGGCAATTTTGTTGATGGCACTGATGAAAGAAGCTATTCTGAGATCAATATCGTTTCCATGTTGTTTATGGATTTCCCTGATTTCATGGTAGGCGTCAATCATTGTGTCCTCAAGGCCAGAGTTGACTAGGTCGAGTTCGCCCGCACCGCGTGACAATCGGCTGACTTCTTTTTCCGGAAACGCCTTCCCCGTTATTTTTTCGATTGCACTGAGCATGTTTTGGTTTGAACTCTCTTCAAAACGTTTCTCCAACCGTCCAAACCGCACATGCGATAGATTCTTAAGCCATTCAAAATATGAAACCGTTACGCCGCCCGCGTTCAGAAACGAATCGGGGATAATCATTGCACCTTTCTCGTTGAGTATGTCGTGCGCGGCAGGGGTAGTCGGGCCGTTTGCCGCTTCACCGATTATCTTAGCCTGAATGCGCGGTGCGTTCTCATGAGTAATCTGGTTTTCCAATGCGGCGGGAATAAGGATGTCACATGGCAACTCAAGTGCTTTTGAGGACGACTCAATATTGGTGGCGCCGGGAAAATCAAGGATTGATCCGTTTTCACGTCTATGTTCCATAACGCTTTCGAGATCCAATCCCTTTGGATTGTAGGTTGCCCCCTCGTACTCCGCCAACCCGCATATGACCGCACCGCTTTCTTGCATAAACTTCGCGACGTGGTATCCTACATTTCCAAGCCCCTGTACGACGACCGATTTTCCTTCTAGTCCCGATGATAGGCCGAGCGGCTTCATGTCTTCCGCAAGGCCGCAAGCCTCCCGGATGCCGAAGTATACGCCCCGGCCGGTTGCTTCTTTCCTTCCACGGATACCGCCTTGCGATATCGGTTTACCGGTGACACATGCCATAACCTCCAACTTCTCAGAAGCCAACGCGTTGTACGTACCGAACATCCACGCCATTTCTCGAGCACCTGTTCCGTAGTCCGGTGCCGGTACGTCTACGCCTGGACCGATGAAATTCTTCATCACCATTTCATAGGTAAAGCGCCGTGTTATTCGTTCTAGTTCTTCAGTAGAATATTTCCATTTTGCAATTTTAATCCCGCCTTTGGCACCCCCGAACGGTACATCAACGATGGCGCATTTGTATGTCATTAGTGCCGCGAGCGCCATTACCTCATCTTCATTGACCAACATACTGTAGCGAATGCCGCCCTTGGTCGGCAGTTTGTGGTGGCTGTGTTCAGCCCTCCATGCGTGAATCGTCTCGATTGTACCGTTGTCCTTTTCGAGAGGAAATGTTATGTGATAAACGCTGTTACAGATTTTAATCTGCTCTAACAGGCCGGGATGATGGGGAGTTAGCCTAGCGGCTCGGTCGAAGTTCAGATTGACCTGTTCAAAAAACGGGGTTGTCTCTGGCATAGCGCACGCTCCTGTGAAAAATATTGCCCGGTGTAATTGCGAGGCGTATGATGATTCTTGCTAATTACACTTCCGCTGTATTGCTCAACTACATCCTAAATAGTTTGGACTCTATCATAACACAAACGGATAACAAAAACAACGGTTCGATAGTCCCTTTATACAACATCTAACGCCTAGAGCCCACGAGGCAAGCCGTAATTCCCTTATTCACTGGACAGCGATGAACAAGGTGGAAGGCGGATTCCGGCGCCGATTTGGTCAAGTTGAATCGCCGGAAATCATGCGTAATTCACATCGAGCGGAATTAGAAAAAGGAGCCATAGCCGGAAAGTTAACTGTCATCCGGGAATGTGGCTAGGAGAAGAGGATAGAAACGGGTGAAGATTGGCAATTATGGGCATGAAGGGTAAATGAGGTAGGCGCGTCCCCTGCCAAGCCCTCTCGGTTGGGTAGGTTGAATCAGAGGGCTTGATAGAGAGAGGTTATTGTTTTAAATACGTAATCGTATTCTAATTAAGTGAGATTATTGCGCCGGCGTGCGGCGTTAGTGCCCGCGGTTCATGATCACGGGGTTATTGAAACCGTGATTTCTTATTAAGCCCGTGTCTAAACGATTCGGTAATCACAACAATGCGGACACCGAATCGTCGAGGGACACCTTGGTTATCGCACATGGGCGGTCCTTTTAAATTCCCATAGTGAATCGCTCGCACATCAATGGTGTCAATGTTCCCCTAATCCCCCGGTGCGATTTTTACGCCGTGTTTCATTCACTCTACTCGCTTCATTTCTCCGGATTTGTAGCGGCCCCAATAGTCTTGCACTTTCACCAGAACTCTTGGCGCGAGAATTATGCTGCCTACTATATTTGGAAATGCCATGCTGAGAATTAGCAAATCAGAAAATTCAAGTACATCTGTCAATGTGTTTACCGCTCCGAGAATAATAAAACCGACAAAAATGATTCTGAAAACGATGACCGATTTCAAACCAACCCCGCCGAAGTGATCCAACAGATAAACCCAACCGCGTTCGCCATAGTAACACCAAGCAATCATCGTGGAATACGCAAAAAGCCCTATGCTGATGGTGAGAATATATGGGAACCAGCTAATTGCACTGCCAAATGCGGCTGTCGTTAGCGCAACACCAGCATTTTGGGGAATGCTCGGATTAATCCAAGCGCCCGTGATAATCACTACTAATGCAGTCATCGTGCATACGATGATGGTATCAATGAAAGGACCAATCATGCCGATGATGCCTTCCCGGACAGGTTCATCGGTCTTCGCCGCGGCATGGGCGATAGCTGCACTGCCAAGCCCGGCTTCGTTGGAAAACGACGCTCGTCTAATTCCCCAAACAAACACGCCGACAAAACCGCCATAGAACGCATTTTCGGTGAACGCCATACTAAAAATCAAACCGATAGTCGCAGGCACCTTGGTAATGTTTGAGAGAATGATGAAGAGCGAAGCTACTACGTAAATGCCGCACATCGCCGGAACGATTTTGGATGTTGCTGCGCCAATCCGCTTGATCCCGCCAATAATTACTATCCCGACTAACACCGCCATGATGATGCCAATTAGCCAGTTGAAGCTCTCCGAAATCCCGAACGTACTCCGAAACGCTTCGGCAGTTTGGTTGGCTTGGAACATGTTGCCGCCGCCGATTGCGCCGCACATAATCATGAGCGCGTACATCACGCCAAGGACTTTCCCGATCGGCTTCCAGGACCCACCCATCTGTTTCAATCCCAGGTCAACATAATACATCGCACCACCCGAAATAGAACCATCGGCGTTTACCCGGCGGTACATCTGCGATAGAACGCAGGTGCAGAATTTTTCGGACATCCCGAACACTGCAGCGAACATCATCCAGAATACCGCGCCCGGACCTCCCAATTGAATCGCGATAGCGACACCTGCGATGTTGCCAAGCCCAACTGTGGCAGAGAGCGCGCTTGTCAAGGCACGAAAATGGGAAATCTCGCCGGTGTCTTCCGGCTTGTCATACTTCCCGCGAATGACATCAATTGAGTGTTTTAGCCCTCGCACATTGATCCAGCGATACCAAAACGTGAAAAAGATACCTCCTAAAATGAGAAGCATTACGAGAAATGGAACTGGAATAACGCGCTTCGCCGGATTACCCATCTCGTCGTAAATCGGCATTCCCTCCCGATCCACTTGGTCTAGCTGGACTGCGCCAAAGGCGATATCAAAGAACAAGACGGCTGAAACGGCTTTATTTACCGTAGCAAGGACTGTCGGTGATTCCTCCGCTTCTGCCCACGCGGACGTACCAATTAGAATTGTCAGCAATACCAGAACTACAGCTAACATCTTACTGTAAAGCAATAAGGTTTCTCCTTTCATTTTTGTTCATGCAGAACATTACTCTTCTACAGCAACGACCTGGCGAAAATCAAACTCAAAATCAACTTTTGACCGACTCCCTTCCCCATTCATTATTATGACATTGGGAATGATAACGCTCACATCCGTTGCCTCAAGATCGAGCCGATCAAACACCAATAGCCCACTGCGTTTGGCACCCCGAAAAAGTTTCCCGCCTTCGAAGATAGTGTCTCGAGCAACACTTCGGGCGTCGTTTAAATCATATGAGTCTGGATAGGTGTGGTATATTCGGTAAGGTGGATGATAACGGTAGCGATGAAGATGTCCGTGGAAATAGTGGCGGTAAGGGCTGCGGTAAAGTGAACGAGGATACGGATAAGAATACCGATATCCAATATCGTGATAAACTACTGTCCGAGGACTCGGAGAATCGTAGACATCACTAAAAAAGCTGTACGGCAATGAAGCATACTGATCGCCGTGCGCATCAATTAAAAATCCGGTTTCGTCAATAACTACCCGCCTATTATCGACGTTACGTACGCGAACGCCAAAGACTGTATACAAAGGTACTAAGTTTCGCCCATCCGAAACTATGTAAGGGTTGATGTTAGGGTGTTCTATTAGCTCGGCTAGCTTGGCTGAATCGAGCGGTTCAAGCGTAACACGGACACCCTTCTGCTCGACCGTTATTGAACCCGCCTGGGGATTGATTTGAGCATTCTCGCCCTCAACGACAGGCTCCATGTAGACATCAATATGCTGTTTGAGACCACAGCCCGTTAGATAGCTCGTGGCCGCCACCAAGAAAAGTAAGCCCCAAAACTTTCGGTACATCATTTTTCGTTCCTCCGTTAAGAAATTGAGTATATTGCTGCTTCTACCGACACTGAGCAATTTAGATGCCATCATTCACTCAATCAATGACTAGGGCTAAACGGGGGTTATAATATGGCACATAATATCTACTGTGGCAAGCACGATACAATACTGTAGCAAAAAAGTAACTAGAAATGTCTTTCGGATTACGATTGAATCAACGCCGAATGTATAACAGAATTAGGCGTACGCCCATTTCACGAATGCTCTTAGTTTAACACAGCGCGGGAAAAATTGCAATTGCTTTTCATTTTCTTTCATTCAGCCGTACTGCCGCCATAAAAATCGTCCTACTATCAGTCCAACGACAGCAATAATTGCGGTGAGTGTGCGTTTTTCACTCTTTAACGCGCGGGAGAAGGAAAAATCGTGCTTGGAAGGATTGGCATATCGGTGAATTTTAGGAAGGAATTGAGGCACTGCCGCAAAATAGGATTCATATACTGAACCACAGAACTTGCGCAGGTAAGCCTCTTCAGAAGCGATAATTGGGAGATACTGGGCAGCGTAGCCAATGAAGAGTAAGATTATCATCCAGTAGACATTAGCGATTAAACAGACACCGAAACTTAGGAACAGATTTCCCAAGTAAAGTGGATTTCGGACATAGGCGTAAGGGCCTGTTGTAATGAGGTTGCGCGCTACGCCTAAATCTTGGGCGCGGGTGGTGCCGCCCGCATAACCGGCGGTCCACAAACGAAGACACTCACCAATACACAAAAAGGAGATTCCAATCAGAACAGAAATCGGCGTAGGCCGGGAATAATAGGCTAGGACGAGAACAAACGGAATGGGAGTCAGGCTCCGCAAGCGAAAGAGAAATCTGCCAATCATATTGGCCTGCCCATTACGCTCACTTGGGAGTTTTCCAAATCAGCACTGCTCCAATGATTGCATAAATTGTGTTTGCGCCCCAACACGCTACGATTGGTGAAAGTTTGCCGTTTTCGCCAAGTCCCTCAAGTGTTGCAAACGAAACACCCCAATACAAAAAACTGAGAAAAAAGGCAATCACCAAACCGGCGAAAAACCCGGCTTTGCCAAATCGTATAGAAATTGGCGCACCGATTAATACAACGACGAACGCTGCAAACGGATAAGCCAATTTGTGCTGTATCTTCACCTGCTCACGCCGAATAGTTTGGCCCGCGCGCCTTTTATACCGAACCTGCTCCTGCAGCTCCGCAAACGTCATCGCGCGTATATCTTTGTCGTTCCCAGCGAACCGCTCCGGATTTTCAGAGCGATTAATCTGCTTGGTATCGAACGGCTCAAAAGAAATTTCAACGTCTTTCTCAATGCGGCGTATAAAACCGTCGACGAGATGCCATTGGGTAGGTGACCATGTTACCGAATGGGCAAAAATCTCCTGCTCAAGATTTCCGATCGAATCAAACTCATAAATTGTCATTTTATTGATGTTTTGGTGTTGGAGATCCAAATTTTGGATGTAGAACAGCCGATTATGTTGCCCTTTAAACACCACATTTCGACTACGGCGCAACGGAATCTTCTTTTTCAATTGATTCGCCCGGTGGTAAGCAGGTGCAGCAATCTGATCGTAGAACAGTGAAAAAAGGATGCAAATTAGGAGAGTAGAAGCGAGAATTGGGGCGATAATACGATACACGCTGATGGTCGCCATCTTCATTGCTGTGAGTTCATTGTTTCTTGCCATGCGGCCTAAAACGAAGAAAGTCGCGAGAAAACTGGCGAGCGGGACAACCTCCATGATTCTGCGCGGCGCCTGAAATAAAACAATCTGGATTGCCGTGGTGTAAGGTACATCTTCATCAAATCGTTTGATGTCTTTATCGAGCAAGCGAACAACAACTACAAGCGTAATAAAAAATGTAAGCGCCAACACAAAAGTTCTTATATATTCAGCAAAAATGTACCGGTCTAGGATTCTCAATCTTATTCCCCGAGATGTTGTATTTCCGGATTTTTCAAAACTACTGGCGGATTTTCACCCCGCGTTCGCCACGCTGTCAATCTATCTTCAAAAATCGTCATTACGATGATTCCCATTCCAATCGCTCCTATAGTAATATTCGGCAACCAAATCGAAAATGCGGGCGGCAGCGTGCCATTTTCTCCAGCCTCCTGCCCGAACTGCAAAATCAGATAGTAAAACAGAATCAGTGTCATCCCTATTCCTGCCCCGACCATTTTGCCGCTTCGTTTCACTATCAACCCTAGCGGCACGCCAATTAAACCGAAAACAAAACACGCAAACGGGATTGAAAACCTCTTCTGATACTCTACCCGTGCCTTCCTTGACTTATCTATTATTAAGTCTGAACTGTTCACCTGCGAAAGACGGCTTTCAAGTTTATTCACGTGGGCTCTGAGCTTTTCCATCGACATGGTCCGAGGACTTTCAAATTCTTGTTTCGTACGTTCCACTGTCTCGCTCAAATCGAGTGCGATTCGATGTTCAGCAAACGATGTCAGCCGGAAACCGTTAGGTGAAGAGGGAATAGGTTCATAGGTTAAGCCGTCGTAGAGTTTTAACCAAGCCTGACCGTTTTCAATCTCAATGTCCCCTCCAGTTGCATGGATAAAACGAGGCTGCCCCGACCAAATTGAATCCCACACCTTAACGTCTTGCAGCCTATCCGTGTTTGAGGCTGTCGATTCGTACATCCAGAGTTTTCCCTCCCGTTCCAACTCCTTCATGATCACACCCTCTTCTAACACAAAAGCTGGATTCTGCCTGTTTATATCGCGCTTTAACGAAGCATAAGCCACATTGCCGCGGGGCAAAGCGTAGTCCATGAAGAAAAAATCAAAAACGCCAATTAAGCTTGCAACGACCAACAGCGGCAAAAGGATTTGATGAAATCCAATTCCGTGCGATTTCATAGCGGCAATCTCATTGTCTGTCGAGAGTCTTCCCAAGGCAAGCAGGATTCCAACGAGGGTTGCCATTGGGATAGTCAAGACTAGTATCACCGGCAAGACATAAATCAGCAGTTCAATCAGATAACCGAGGTTGATTCCCTTTTCTACAAAGCGTTTTGTGAGTCGGAAAATTTCGTCAAGTAACAGGATGGAAGTAAAACAGAGTAGCGCAAGAAAGAAGGGTGGGAAGAACTCTTTTAGTGCGTATCTAGTTAAAATTTTCAAGCCTATAAAACTCCGATTGCCTGCACAATGTACATCATATTGTTGGTTTATTTTACACCACGCAAGTCAATATATGCAAGATATTAGTTGCTACGCAAAAGTTGAATCTTCAGTTACACAACACCTTTGACCGTCAACGAGAAATTTCCCGCGTCCCTTTCTACTGAGTCATCTTGTTCCAGACGTAAAATCATGTGCGCACATTTGCCAATTGCATTTTAAGTCTAACGCCTTTTCACTGCACAACGCACGTTTCGCATCCATCCATGCCGGCGAGAAAAACCATTTGGCCCAACAACGGCTCTAGCACATAATTTTCAAACAGGAATTAAAGCAATGCACTATCTGCGAGAAAATTCTCTCTTATAGGCGGAATTTTCGCTAAAAGTGCATCCGAATCTGTGTTGCAGTAAACGACTGTAAAATTGTCTTCTCAACAGCATTTATACAAATAATATACGTCGCGCAATCATCCATGACAGCGAGAAATACAATTACCTCGTCGCCCATGCATGAATCCCACTTTAACACGGACGCGGCGGTGACAAAAATTTACCAATATGCGTTTTTGGGGTTAATTTCGTTGTGCAATTGCTAACATCTACAATGGACAAACAAAACAGCTAGGATATTACCCAATGCGAGAGGCTTTGGACCTTACGGCAACGGGAAAGGTTTGATGCAACTCACGTATCATCAGGAGAATGAAATGAGAATGGATTTAAATAATGTGCTTCAACGTTCAACGAGCGTACGGGTAGAAGCCCACTGGGAACCGATTGCGGATTCTTCGTTTAATCTGCATAACGAATATCGTGAGCACGCTGGGTTATTCGATCTGTCTCCAATCTACCCCACCAAAAAATATGAGCCGGACGCGTTTAAAGCGTTTCTTCCCTCCCGGCCGATGTTGGTAGGTGATGTATGGGAGCTCGACTCCGAGGGAGTTGTTCAGTTCCTTCGCCAATTCCACTCTGGAGCGACGATGAAACTACATCATGGCACGGAAGGCGCCTACGCGTGCCTTCGCGCGCTTTCGTCAAAATATGCGGAAATTACATTTCGCATTCATGCAGATTTTGCCTTATCGAGTATCGCGTATGAAAATTGGCGGCGGGACAATTCGTTGAAGGAGGATGAGGGCAAAGCCCGCTTTATCCCATCACAATTTGCAGGGCGATTGGTAGTCAACCTTAAAGAGAGGACGGTTAGAGCGTTTTCACTTGCGTTGCCGCCCCGCAATAGCAACGTAGACATCAACGCCTACGGCGGCGCTGATATGGTTTTAGTACCGCGTATGGAACTCGTCGGTGCTAACGCCAATGACCAGTGTGAAATTGCGTGGGACACTAACATCACTGAGGATGAAGCGCGCAGGGCGTTGGAGTTGAAGTTCTACAAGTTCGCTGAAATTGAATGGCGGCCGGTTGAAGAAGCGGTTAAACTTGCTGTGGAAACGGGTCGTCCGATCCATGCAATCCTTGTCTGGGGGGCGTTGGACGACGAATCATGCTGAGCGAACGGCAAACAATTGAGGGCGGGTCCGCTCTCCAATTCAGAAGTGATAAAGACGCTCAACCAGAAGTTCGTCAATACTTGGGTGTTCCTACGAGAGTTGCCGGAACTAATAGGCGGCGCGAGAGGGGAAGGTGCGAGCCGCGTCGTGGCAAAACTACAACAGCATTACTCCGATTCGGTAGATATATTGATGCTGTCTTCAGAAGCAGAGGTGCTGGCACATCAGCCGGAGATGGCGCTTCCTTACAGGGGCAGGACAGAAGCTTACTTAAAGTTCCTCAATCGAACTTTAGAATCCTTTGAAGGAAGATATTTCTCAAAATTAGATGCAAAACCCATCAGATTGGGGAGGAAGTTTAAGAGCCTGTTTGAAAAAGAAAAAAGATGTCTGAACGGTTGATGTTTACGTTTACTCACTGGAGCAGTTGATTCCGAACCAATGAAGGGAGTAAACATGAACCGAAAACGTTATCCTAGTGATTTGACCGATGTACAATGGCAGAAACTGTCAGCGTTTCTGCCAACCCCTCAACCATTAGGTAGACCTCTAAAATGGGAGATGTACTTAATTGTCCATGCCATCTTTTATGTCGTCAAGTCCGGTTGCCAGTGGCGAATGCTACCATACGATATGCCACCGTGGCAAACCGTCTATTACCATTTTAGGAAGTGGGAAGCCGACAATACATGGCTCTTGATTCATCAGGCACTTCACGAACAATCACGCTGTGATGGTGGCAAAGAACCATCACCGACAGCAGCTATCATTGACAGCCAATCCATTAAGACAACTGAACTGGCGACGACTCGCGGTTTTGATGGTCACAAGAAGGTCAAAGGACGCAAACGACATCTAGTAACGGATACGACGGGTATTCCATTGATGGTCAAAGTCACTGACGCGAATGTCAGTGATAATCAGATTGCTATCGAGTTACTAACAGAAGTGTTTAGCTGGTACATAACCATTCAGTTGGTGTGTGCCGATGCCGCCTATCGTGGAGAATTGGAAGACTGGTTATATTTTGCTCATCAATGTCAACTGGAGATTGCATCTACGCTAGGACGGGAGAAGTTTGAAGTTATCCCGTTACGATGGATTGTTGAGCGCACATTTTCTTGGCTTGGTTGGTTTCGTCGATTGACTTTGGATTATGAACGCTATCCTAGGACTGCTGAGACTATGGTGTACATCGCTTCCATTTACTTAATGCAAAATCGAATCAAATGACTTTTCAAACAGGCTCTAAGGAGGTACTGTATGTTTTTCGCTCCTCGGGCACGCCAGATTACACGATTGTCGACATTGACACAACCTCTTTTGAACACGACGGGATACTCTACATAGAGATACAGGTCGGTGGGGGCGAGGCAGCAGGGACGTTTGAATTGTTCGATGGTGACACGGAACTTGTTACAGATGAATCTCCTGATGAAGCCCTGACTGGAGCGTGGAATATCCCGCCCGGAGGAACTGGACACATTATGTACGGCTTCAAACGGGGGCAGCGTTTTAAGTTGACTGCTGCCGGGGGTATATCAACCAAGGCGGGGTGCATCAACGCATTTATTGCGCATATTTATGTGGTCAACGAGGCGTGAAAGTATTGGGAGGCTCCGCAGTAATCCATTTGACGCCTTGGTTCTGTCGGTTTACAGCCCAGAAAGATTGTACACGTTGCTGCAAACTGCGCGCGTAATCCAGGCGAACGTAAATAGACATTTAGGACTTTACTCTTGTAGTACAGCGAATTGTGATACAGCGAATTTAATTCAACGACTGCAATACATCAAAGTAAGTCGGGAAGGTTTTGTTGACGCAACTAGGATTTTTTATTCGAATACCCGGCACTTTCAACCCAATCAGAGAGAAACTCATGGCGATTCGGTGGTCGTTATACGTGTCAATTGCCGCAGGCGTAATCCTCGACGGAGAAATTTCGACACCGTCCTTACCCTCGACAACTTTCACACCCAGTTTTCGTAGTTCTGTGACCGTGGCGTGAATGCGGTCTGATTCTTGCCAGCGAGTATGCCCAATATTGCGAATGCCCACTTTGCTGGCGGCGAAAGGAGCGATTGCAGCCAACGTGGGCCAAGTGTCCGAAATTGCGTTCATGTCTATATCTATCCCCTTAAGCTGCTTAGCTCCAATTACTTCACACCCACCACGTTTCCAATTGACCTGGCACCCCATTTTTTCCAGCACATCTACGAAATGCACATCTCCCTGAACAGAGTCCGAATTGAGGTTATCTACTTGGACGCGGCCGCCTGTGAGCGCAGCGGCTGCAAAGAAGTAGGATGCGCTTGAGGCATCTGGCTCAATTAAAAATTCGCAGGCTTGATACTTCTGCCTACCTTCGATGAGGTAGGACCGATAGTTGTCGTGGGTCACAGTCACACCAAACGCCTTCATTACGGACAGCGTGATGTCAATATACGGCGTTTTAATTTTGTCAGTGATTTCGACCTCTATACCTTTTTTTGTATATGGTGCAACGAGCATTAGCGATGTCAAGAACTGGCTACTTTTATTTGTATTCAGTCGGGATTTTCCACCCTCAAATCCATTTGCATTGACAATGGCAGGAAGAAATCCGTTGTCGTATACTGAGCGCACATCAACGCCGAGTTGCCGCAGCGCATCCAGCAGATTAGCGATCGGACGGGTGCGGCGCATGGGTTCGTCGCCATCAATGACGAAATTGCCTTTCCCGAGCGCAACATAACTCACAAGTGACCGCGATGTCGTTCCGGAATTGCCGACGTAGAGTTCAGCGTGATTGACAGGGATTTTACCGCCGTTGCCAGCAACCCAAAATGTACACCGATCTTCGTTCGCCTCGATCTCTACCCCCAGTTCTCGCAGGGCGATGCACATGTAACGGGTGTCATCGCTGAAAAGCGCCCCTGTCAGCTGAGAACGGCCTTCAGCGAGCGCAGCAACCAACAGCGCCCGGTTTGTGAAACTCTTGGAACCGGGAATTGCGACTGCGGCATCAATTGCGCTCTTAACGGGTTGAATCTCGATCATGCTTTTGCGGTTTTTCGGCCTAAGTCAGTGTATATTTCTTGTCGGCTCGATTTCACCATTAAACCTTGTGATACTGTCGAATCCACAGAATGAGGGATTGAGTTTGACTTTCCATAGTCCAAGAATTAACCGGTGAATATTAGCAATTTTCAGACTAGTCCGTGGTCAACCAACAGCTTTCTCAATTCACCTTTCGCGCCGTCATTGAGCGGCATTAGAGGGCTCGTCGTGTACTCACGGCAGATGTCTAGGATTTGCATGCAAGCTTTCATACAACTGACTCCTGCGCCATACGTGTAGAGCTCGCTAAGCTTTAGCACCCGTGCTTGCAAACGCTGCACCTCATCAATATTTCGGTTTTTCGCCGCGTCATATAGCTGGACAGAGGTTTTCGGATCAATATTCGATATTGAGATTACCGCACCTTCTGCGCCGAATGTAATCGCCGCACCTGCCATTGTGTACGAGCCAATCAGAATTGAAAAACGTCCATCATCTCCTAGATAGGTAAAAATTTTGAGAAAATTTGTCCAATCCCCGGAACTATCTTTGATTCCAACGATGTTTTTATGCCGTACCGCCAAGTCTCTGACAATCTCTGGCTTAATCGCGGTTTTGACCATCATTGGAATGTTGTAAATGACAAAAGGTAAATCGGTGCTCTGGGCGGCCGTACTGTAAAAAGTCTTGATGTCATCATCGCTGCTTGACGGGTAGTAGTATGGAGGCGTTGCGGCAACCGCATCAACCTTGAGTTCTTGCGCCATCTCGATATTTTGAATGACGCGACGGGTACTCGAATCCATCACCCCACAAATAATCGGCACACGTCCGCCGATTGTGTTTACCGCAATTTCGATTGCCCGTTGACGCTCCGCATTGGTGAGCGAAACGAACTCGCCGGAACTGCCCAGCAAGTAGATGCCGTGTACACCGCTGTCGATTAAACGGTTGAGATGCCTTACAAACCCTAATTCATCAACGCGCTCTTTCGCGTCTAACGGCGTTATCGTAGGTGTAAAAATGCCTTCAAATCGTACGTCCATGATGATAATCTCCTCATTTTATGCGATTATAAACTTAGTTTAACAAAAAAATTAGCCGAGTGTCAATAACTTGCATTGGGCTACTCTTTCCAAATATAGAATCTCATTGGCATGCCCTAAACGATTGTTGACTTACCCAATAATATGTGGTATGATTGGATTTGCCTGACAGTCAATTTCACAGTCCAATTACACCCGTTCCCATAGCGGATTCCACGACTCGAATCGTTACCGTTATTAACTCTTAAACGCACACAAAAAAAACTGCATTATGACACTCGTCGAAACCACAAAGCTTGAATTACTCTGGAGCGACGGAGACGCGCGTGAAATGTGTCTCCGCGAGATTGTCGGAGAACGGCTCACAACAACACCGCCACCGGTTTTGGAGGGTTACATTGTAGCGACCTACTTTCTGTCGCTCCGCACACTAACACTGCAGGAGGCGGCCGAAGAGATTAGCTATCACGCCAGCAGCGGTGACAGATATCCGCCAGCAGGTTCATTATTGGAAGAGTGCACCGCCAAGGTAGCCGGTGTTGATGAGTTCGATTCCAGCAAACGGCTGGGTCTGTTGCACATGGCATTTCCCTTGAAAATGATGTCCCAACCTGACGGTCATGTGACCTCTTGTGACATGCTCCACACAATGGCAGGCGCAATTATTTTTGATGTTTATGAAAATCAGGATGCCCGGCTAGTTTCCTTGAATATCCCGGGGAAGGTAATCCAAACCTTTCCGGGGCCAGCGCACGGCATGAGTGGAATTCGGCAGCTTACGGGATTTCCGTCCGCCCAACCCGCTTTTGGCACAATCCTAAAACCGACCGCCGGAATTACTCCGACTGAGGTTGGACAGCTTGTAGAAGAAGTAGCGAGATGTCCTCTGTTTCTCTTCGTTAAGGAAGACGAAAACCTCTACCCCAACCTAGATTATTCCCCGGCCGCCGAACGCACACGACAAGCTGTGGCTGCCATTGAGCGCGCCCAGGATGAGCGTGGTGGACTAGGACTCATTTTCGCACCGCATATCAGCGGTGCGCCGCATGAGATTTTGGAAACGGTACATGCCGTGCTAGATGCGGGTGCCAGCGGTGTTATGTTCAGCGAGACGTTTGCAGGCGGAACGGTTCGCATGGTGCGCGAAGCCACAAAAAACCTAAGTACACCCCCAATTATCTATGGCCACAACGCGGGAATTGGTGTAAAGACGCGGGCAATATGGCGCGAGATTATCGATCTGCTAGCGCGGCTAGACGGAATTGATTTACGCCAGACATCGCCGGTACGACCGGGAACACCATTTTTGCGACCTTACGGCGCAGAATGGGAGGCATCCGAGGAAATTCTTACCCGCCGGTTGTCTGGCATTCACCCAACCGGAATCGTTCGTGCGGGTTCATTAGATCAGGGCAACATTTGTATCAACCTGGCAGACGCCGAGAAACGCGGACGCCGCGAAAACGTCATGTTTGTGTCGGGGTCCGCAATTAACTCCATCAAAAATTCAGCAGGCAAAACCGACCCAAGAATTGGCGTGGAAGCGATGCTGCAAGCTATAGAGGTTCATGACTCGAATGAATTACGGGACGTACCAATGGTGGATCACGTCGCAGCGCTGATGGCGACTGCCGAACGCAAACAGCTCAAGGCTTTACGCGAATCGCTGCGTCAACGGTATCCCGGTAAAACAGTTTAACTTCGTCGCTGACCAGTTACTTCAATTTTTATCATGAGCAGAGAAACACGACGTTTGCGAATCGGCGTATTGGGGTGCGGTCCGGTCGCGCAGATTGCACACCTTGACGCCTGCCGCAAAGCCCGCAACGCAGAACTTTATGCTATCTGTGATGTGGCAGAGGACTTGCTGGAAAAAATGTCCGTAGTCCACGAACCGCGAGTTGTCTATCGGGATTACGGAGATATGCTCGCTGACCAGCAGGTAGACGCAATCATCATAGCGGCAGCAGACCAATTTCATGTACCGCTTTGCCGTCAGGCGGTCGTTGCGGGAAAACATGTATTCATCGAAAAACCCCTCGGTGTAAATGTTGAGGAATGCGAAGATTTGCTGCGCCGGATTCAAAACACCGGGCTAACGCTTCAAGTAGGTAACAACAGGCGTTTCGATCCTGCAATAGACCACGCACACTCATTCATCAAAGAGGAACTAGGACAAATCATTGCGCTCAAGTCGTGGTATTACGATTCGACCGACCGTTATACCATGACCGACAACTTACAGCCTATCCCTGTGGTTAGCGTGAGCGCGAAACGTCCCGAAGGTAATCCAAAGGCTGACAAATATCCATATTTCTTACTCGGACACGGCAGCCATTTAGTGGACACCGCGCGTTTTCTGGGCGGAGAGATTTTGAGTGTTCATGCCCGGTTTCTTGAACGGTTTGGGAGCTACTGTTGGTTTGTGAGCGTCGACTTTACAAACGGCAGCTTAGGACACTTCGACTTAATCATTGCCATACGCGGGGATTTTGAGGAGGGGTTTCAGGTTTTCGGCGAACATGGCAGCGTCCGGGGAAGAATTTACCTGCCGTGGTACCACAAGTCTGGCCACGTTGAATGCTTCTCGGTTAAGGATGGATTGTTTCGCCGCCCACTGGGGGCAGACGCCTACACCTACAAACTACAAATCGAGGGGTTCGCAGACACAATCCTTAATGGGGCTCCTATGCACGGTGCAAGTGTTGAGGATGGCGTCGCTGCTATTCGGGCGATGGTTGCTATTGCCCGTTCAGCAAAAACCGGCGAAAAGGTACGGTTATCGGATGTCACCGGAGGTGTCTAATGCAAATCCGCATGCTAGGCTCACGTCAATTTTTCACATATTTAGATTGATTACGAAGAAGTTTAATGGCTTTAACCAGAATCATGCTAGCACGCCGGTCGGCGAAAACGAGTGTTATTCGACGACATTACATGGTCTCACTGAACGCTTGAAATGGTCCATCTGGAGAGTTGACAGCTGCCGTATTACATTGAATTCAGCGAAGACGTTGGGAAATCGTCCGATAAGATTTTAGCCACATATACTAATTGGTGCCCTCTAATGAGTCTCCAGCGACCGGCTAAAAATTGTGCGTGTGTTGAAGTGCGGATTCGCTTGAGCTTGTATCCAACACTGGGGTACGTCCTTTCGGTAATTTTGATTGGGGTGGTGCTAACTACAAAATTAGCTTTTGCGGGCGCAGCCCGGACGGAGCATATAGTGAAACGGCACTTCGAGCAGGGGGTGCATTTTGTTGAAATTGGATTGTACGATAAAGCCCTCGCTGAGATTCAAAAAGTGTTAGAACTCCAGCCGGATAGCAGCGAGGCCTTTTGCTTCCTTGGCGACGTGTATCAATACAAGGAGATGTTTAATGAGGCGGCAGACGCCTATCAACGCGTGCTTACACTAAATGGATCAAAGCAAACACGTGGGATAGCAAACTGGTGTCTAGGCATCATCTACAATAAGCAGGGTAAATTCTTAGAGGCGGAGAAATACGGAACGGAAGCCGTTTCATTGCTTCCTGACGCGGCTTGGACTCACTATAGATTGGGCAATATCTACACACAGCGCGGGAAATTAGACGAAGCAATGGGGGCGTATCAAAAAGCGATTCAATTGAATCCGGAACTAGCCGAAGCTTATCGCGGACTAGGGCGTACAGCGCTAATGCAGGATGAACCAGAGACCGCAATTCAATATTATCGCGGCGCAGTTCAGCGAAACCCTTATGAGGAAAGTGCATACTACAATCTTGCCAAAGCGTACCGGCGCGCAAATCAATTTGAACAGGCGAAATCCCAGATGGAGCTATTCAAGGAGGTTAAAGCGTACCAAGATACTGTCCAGGACTATCGAAAGAAGCTGAAGAAGAACCCCACTACAGTCGGTTTGTACGCGGAATTGGCGAAGGTTCATCTCGAAATCAATAACATTGAGGCAGCCATCCAAGAGTTTAATATTGTGACATCTTTGGCACCTACCCTTGCACTCGGTTATTACAATCTGGGCGCGCTCTACATGCAAAAAGGCGAGGTACAGCGGGCAATTGAAGCGTTCCAAAAAACAATTGAATTGGATGAAAACGACACCGAACCGTACATTCGTCTCGGATGGATTTTTGCCAGCCAGAAAAAGTTTGATCTTGCCAAGTTCTACCTTCAAGGCGCACTTCAACGCAGTTCAACGTTGGGGGAAGCTTATCATGGTTTGGGTGAAATTTATGCTCAAGAAGGCGCCCTGATTGACGCGATCACAGCATATAAAGCGTTGACAGAAATACAACCCAAGTCCGCCGCGGGCTGGCTGCGGCTAGGTACGCTACAGGTTAAAGCCAAACAGTTCGACGAAGCTGTACACGCTTTCCAAACGGCTATCCAAACGGATCCTGACCTGCCAGATGGCTATAATAATCTGGCATGGCTTTACGCCGACCGGAACATGAATCTAGCCAAAGCTGTGACATTAGCAGAGAAGGCGGTTGCATTGAATCCGTCAGCTTCAAATCTTGACACACTTGCCTATGCCCACTACCAAAACAGAAATTATCCAGAGGCAGAGCATATGATTCAGCGCGCCCTTGAAATCGAACCCAACAAGGATCAATACCTCAAACTCTTGCAAGAAATCCAAAACGCACAGAAGATTAACGGTAAATGAAGCGCCCATTATTATAACGCCTGGAGGTTGGGGATTGAACGTTGCAATCGCTGAAGGTTTGGAGACCGCGCCAGTCGCGTAAATTGGATTCAACAGCCAATTCTAAATGGCATTTGCCGTTCCAGGCGATGGTTTCAATCAGTTCTGCTGCTTTGCTCAAGCCACCTAAACAAACCTCCAATTCACTGCACGCGTTTACCTTCATACTCGTTTGTACGCTCTTTTGTCCTTCCTCTGCAAACACCCTCCAATCGAACGCTGCCTTCATCAATATAGCGACCGACGCTGGGATTGATTTTGAACACACCGACGGCAAGAGCGAATTGCGTCTCTTCAATGAATACCTCGGTGCGGGCGGCGGTTTTTTCGACTATAACAATGACGGACATCTAGACATCTATCTCGTAAACGGCGCGCTTCAGACCGATCAGCGCAAACACATCCAATCGTCCATTCCGACAAACGCCCTGTATCGAAATAACGGAGATGGTACGTTTTCTAATGTTACAGGCTCAACTGGTGTAGGCGACACCGGCTACGGCGTTGGCGCCGCAGTCGGCGATTACGACAACGACGGAGATTTGGATTTATATGTGACAAATTTTGGTTCCAACGCCTTCTACCGCAATAATGGAGACGCGACTTTCGACGAGGTGTCATTAAACGCCGGCGTTGCAAATACACAATGGGGGACTAGCTGTGCGTTTGCCGATGTTAACAACGACGGCTACCTCGACCTATACATTTCGAACTATGCGGATTACGCCATTGAACGGGACAAGCCGTGCGTTATCAGAGGAATATGGCAATATTGCGGTCCAGGTACGTATCCGCCTGATACAGATGTCCTTTATCATAACAACGGTGACGGCACATTCTCTGATGTGTCGAACACAAGCGGGGTTTTGAACGTGCCAGCCTATCACGGCTTAGGGGTGGTTTTCGGCGATTACGACAACGACGGAGATCAAGATGTCTATGTCGCAAATGATCAGGATGCAAATTTCTTATTTCGGAATCGCGGGGATGGGACATTTGACGAGGTGGCGTTATCGACAGGCGTTGGGTATAGCGACATGGGTAAGGAGGAGGCGGGGATGGGAACCGCTTTTGGCGATTACGACAATGACGGCATGCTGGATTTGACGGTAAGCAATTTTCAAAATGAAACCAATACGTTGTATCACAACCGAAGCGGAGAATATTTTACCGATGAGACGATAACATCCGGAATTGGCGAGGTGACGTATAGCTACCTAGGGTGGGGAATTTCTTTTTTCGACTATGACAACGACGGCTACAAGGACGTATTTGTCGCAAATGGGCACGTTTTGGATAACATCGCTGAAATCGATCGTTCCACATCGTACCCCCAGCAGAATTTGCTGTTTAGGAACCTTGGTAACGGGACATTTGCCGATGTGACAAATGAGACGGGTTCAGGGTTAGCACTCCGCAAGGTCAGCCGCGGCGCTGCATTTGGGGATTACGATAACGATGGCGACATTGATATCCTGATTACAAATTGGAATCAATCAGCCGATCTGTTACGGAATGACGGAGGAAACCATAACAACTGGGTGCAGTTCCGAGCGGTTGGAGTAGATAGCAATCGATCGGCAATTGGGGCGCAAATCACAGTTACTTCAGGTCAATTGTCGCAATACGCAGAGGTCAACTCCAGCGGCAGTTACCTGTCCTTCAGTGATCTACGCGTTCATTTTGGACTCGGCAAGTCAGTAAAAGTAGATTTCATGGAAATCCGTTGGCCAAGCGGGCAAATTGATAGAGCGCATAATCTGCCCGTAAATCGACTGTACGTCGCAACCGAAGGGCATGGACTAACGGAATATAAAGAATGAACCTTGCATATTTCTTGTGGTTGGGAAATTCACCGTTGAAATTCGGTTATCTCGGCCAGCGGTAAGGTTGAGCTCCCTGTGAAAACTTGAGTGCAAATTCCCACCTTTGGCACCACGTCGTGTAATCGGTCTGTAGCGCATTCGGCCGTGACTGGCTGCGCATCAAGAATGCGGGATAGTAGGGGCGCCCCGTCGGTTGATAAGCATCGTGGTAGCGTAAGTCAAAACTCCATCGCACTGTGTCAGTTTTATTTAATAGCGAGTGGTGCATCGTGTAGTTGTGGAATAGAAGTATGCCGCCAGCCCTCACCGGAAGCGGCATTGGTTCTATAAGAGGGCGTTCTTCGAGCGGTATGTCCAGCCCATGGGGCGAAAAAACGTGCTTCCGAAGCCCTTGTTTATGGCTACCGGGTACCACTTCAAGACACCCATTATCCAAGGTCACATCTACGATGGGTATCCAAATTGTGAGGATAAAAAACGGGTCGGTTTCAGGCCAACAAACACCAGCGTCCTGATGCCAGGGAGTCGGCCCTTTAGGGATTTTACCGTGCGGTAGTGTAGCTCGGATGTGTTGTATGGGGTTGCACAGAATCTCCGACCCAACGAAGGATTCCGCCAGATCCAAAATTTTGGGGTTTTTTAAGAAGTTGAAGGACGCCTCGCCGCGTGCTTGCATGATGTCCAAATTGTCAGCAATCTCTGGAGCTTCTTCAGCTAAGCAAACTAGTCGGCGCGTAAATGGTTCATTTTCGTGCAGCGAGCTAACTCGTCCTTGTGCATAATACCGCCGCGCACGTTCGTCAATGATAGCGGAATACTCGTCAATGACCGGTTGCAGTTCGTCCGCGTCCAGCCAATCCTCTAGCAATAGATATCCGTTTTCATAGAAAGACGAGACTTGCGATTCCGTTACATGCATGATAATCGTGTCCTAACGTAACAACTTAAAGTCCGCGCGCCTTAATCTTCAGCAGTCACCTTCAACTGATTGCGTGCGAGTTGCCGGAAATACCGTTCAAGACAAACTCAACCTCGGGCATCGCCGCAATGAAAGTAACCGCGGAACGCGGTTCGCTGCTGTTGCTCGATTGAAAGAATCAGTATCAGATTGCCGCTGATTAATCGGGTTCTACACTAATCCCATTGAATTACACCTTGATTCCCCTTCAATGTGACGGTCGGCGTCATCAAAACCTCGCCTTCCTTTATATCAGGCATCCCAATCGGATCTAAAGCATGGGCAATTCTGCGGGAGAGGTGTTTCCCCAAATCTGCCTCCATCTCACTATCGGTCTTAAATGTAACCTGTCGCCGCTGCTCTGTTTGATAGGCATACCAATATTTTATATAGCCTCTGATTGAATCATTGAATATCAGTTGTCCGGAATTCGTATCAATCACCTTTATCCAAGCGCGCATGTAGGCACTCAGCCGTGTGCGAACAAAGGTTGCAGATCCTGATATCCCTGCTTGCCTCCCTAGCCGCTGGAGCAGCGTGTTATAATCTTTTCTAGCAAAGGTCGGCTCATCCAGTTTTCCAACCACAATCAGATTTGCGTTTAATTCTCTCCCTACTTTTGCGGCTAAGGCAGAGTCCTCAAACATGTGGTTCAGCGTTACGCCCATCTCTTCGAGCTTCGATGCAACCGGGTTTACACTCTTCGACTGATCATAAACGAACTGTATATCTTTGTCTGCATTCTTGAACTTCAGATCGAAGTTTTCTGCCACCCGAATCGGAACCCATCTCCCAAGTTTTTCAGCCATCTCCGCGATAAACGGAGCAATCGCAACTCCTTGCGCCTGTTCAATTGGAGGAGGAGTGGTGATTTTTTCACCTTCGATCGCTTTAGTGCAGCCAGTAACTATAAGAAGTCCCGCCAAAATCAGAAAAACTTGAAACGGAACAGAAACCATCAACGCTCTCTTCATGATTCAGTTTCACTCCTTACCTTGAATGAATAAAATGCGAACTCGCTTTTTTGGAAACGCACAGATTATAGCACAGTTAGATTCCTATGTCAATCATCTCCATGAAAACTTGACAAAAATGTAAGGCAGGTACTGAATGCAATCCATTTCATATGGAATGCCAGAAAGAGTCGTACAAACAAAGACTTTAGAACAGTTGTCAAAATACTTTTGCCAAATTGCGGTAACGCATTTTTGTCTACTGTACCCATATGTTTACAACGTCCGCACGCCTGATTTATTCAGGGTTCTCGCGACCTTCGCCCGAATCTTACCGTAATTCTGTCAAAAAAATGTTACACCCGTCTCCATACTCCGTCAGTACGCTATCCACTAGACCAAATAATTTCAAACTGCCCGGATGCCATGGTACATGCGGATTTTCGACTCCAAACCGAGTCTAAATTGAAGTGGATTGTTGGATTTGGCATATATTTTGCGAATTAAAACCTATATTTTAAGTAATGGATTAAGCCCAATAGTATTGTTCTGTTTACTGATTCTGAAGCGGTTGAAACAGTATCATCTTGGAGAAAATTTAACGATTTAACGTTCGATACTACATGGGCTTCACTAAAAAAGGGTTGACTCAACGGAGGTGACGACGTGAGCGCTAAACGCAAGACACAAAGATATTTTCGCAAGATAATTAAGCGGTACCTAAAGCGGCAAAATCCTAGGATGCAGGTAATATACCGAAAGACAACCGAAAACTACTAATCGCCGCGAGAGATTTCAAGTAAAGATTTAAAATAGCGTATGCGGATAGCTAGAGCATCTTCAGATGGTTATAAAGGCTGACTTCAACTGTTCAAATTTGCCGCACTTCTCTCTTTCAGCAAGCATAAACTCCAAATCAACCTACAAGATAAAACGCAATGGACTCGATACTGAAATGAGTGGCGAAGATGGAGCTATAAAGGTTCGCAGTAGCGCAATATGTTGTACGTTTTTGCGCCAATTATCATACTAGGCGTCGTACAAGCAGGTTAAGAATGAATTGACGTGCAATCGATTGCGTTAATACAAAATGAACTGCGTAACCGCATGCATGCTTCAACCGCGAAAACATGTTGCGTCAATCACATTTTACTTACGGCTAAAGCCCATAATTCCTATGATACCGAGCAATGCTAGATTTGGGAATAGCAGCGGCGCAAGTATCGGTGCACCGTGGAGAAAGCTCTCTCTTAAGCTTTCCGCGGGCGCAGCGAGATTCGCCGACAGGTGCAGATAGAAGCCGACAACGCCCGTCAGACCGTTCAACGCCAAGATTAAAACGCAGAACGCAAGAAACGATGCATTGCGCGGCTGCACGATTGCAGTCATCAAAAAACTGACAGCCATGGCGCTTGCATACACAGGAATCCACTCGCGCCAATCGAAAAATCCGTTCTGGGCGTGGTCGCAAATTGACAAGATGAAGTTGCCAAGAAATCCGGCGCACGCCATGACCAGCACCCATCTACCCCATTCCAGCGACTCTTCGTGGACTGTATGGTGCATGATTAACAGCAAACCAATGCCGGCAAAAGAGAGCGGTGCGATGAATGGCGCAGTGTACACCAGACTCCGAATGGTAAAATTGGCGAAGAATTGGCTATCAAGATGATACAGCATACCGACGACGCCGACCACAATGGAAACCGAACCAACCCCAACGCCCGTAAACTGGTTCGCCCACGTTCCTCCGAAGATGCGAGCAACCAATAATAACGGCACCGCGGCAATCGAAACAACGAACGGTATCCATTCCGCGCTATGTGCAAAGGCATTTATCGAGTGTGCAATGTAAACGTCTACAGCCAAAAAAGCTAAGTTAATGACGATGAAACACTCCAAAAACATTGGACACTTATCCAGCAACTTACGGTTTTGCATGGCGTTCTCGGAGTTCCGCCGCAATGTGCTCCATCTCTGTGGCCTTCAGGAGCAGTTCATAATTCCCATGCCACTGCACGAAATCTGCGCCACCCATAAATGCGCCGTGTTTAGCGGTCCGTCCATAATAATGCCACAGGTCGAAATAGATAAATTCTATCGGCTCATCGAAAGGATCGGGCGTAAGCAAACCCTCCTGCCGAAGTTCAGTCATTAACGCATTCGCCTCGGAAATCTTTGCATTGGTGGCTTGAACAACCCCTTCAGCTTCTTGATAGATTTTCTCGACGTGTGTTTGGGCGTGACATTTGAGGCAAGTCTCTTTCATCGCGCTCTGCGCCTGATGATAGGTTGGCCGCTGCTTTGACACCGGCGCGAATAACCAATATGATAACCGCTCTGACGTGTCGTGCGTAACCTTCAAGCCTTCCAATCCGCTAAGGTGGCAGGTCGAACATGTGGGTACGGACATATCAGCGGTGGATAGATGTTTTGGATCAGCGCCGAGATTCATCTCGCGTTTCTGTGCGTTGTAAAGTACGCCGTGTTTCGACTCATGGAAAATCTCGATTTGCGAGTGATCCGGACCCATGTGGCATTGTCCGCAGGTTTCGGGTTGCCGTGCGAGCGCGACTGATGTAGAGTGCCGCGCGTGGCAATGCGTGCAGGTACCGATTGATCCGTCCGAGTTCGGCTTGCCGATGTCGTGACAGCCTAAACATCCGATATCAATAGCGCTTTGCCCTTCTCTCTGCGCGAGTTGATTGGCAACACGATTGACCGCCCCTTCATGGTAAGTTTCCGCAAATTCAATCTGTTCAACCGTGAAATCCTGCTTGCCTCGGACGGCTGCCCAAGCCGGCGCGCCGTGGCGGCTCTTGATAAACTGCTGGTACTCAGTCGTATGGCACTGGCTACAGTTTTTCGCCGTAAGTTCCCCGGCGATGGTGAATCCGTTATGCGCCTGATGTTCTTGCCCCTCTATAGCTTGGTGACAATCGAGGCAGGTCACGCCGCTGTTTGCATGTCGGCTTCTTTCAAATTGATGTACGACCGCTGAGGTCTCTCTTCGATGGCATGTTGCACACTTGCCCGTCGCTCGCACAAACTCGGCTTTCGGCTGCTCCGTCTCGTGAGCCGGGCGTCTTGCATTGAAAAGAACCGCGCCCACGATGAAGGCTGCGCCCACAACCACGCTGATGAAAATTGCTCTGAACGTCATTTGTGCTCTCTGATTATTTTCTGCCTATTCCCCGGAATTCCCATATGTGAAAGGTACCTGTACATGCTACCGAAACCGATATTGGCCAATCCAACATCGGAATCTGAAGCAAACTGCGCTTCCACCTATGTGGGGTGATAAGGTTAGATTTAGAAACTATTGCATGGTGCTGCAAGTAATTTACGCAAATTATACGACAAGAAGTCACGTAAGATCAAGTTGGCTTCCACGAGTTTTGATTGCGCAACACATTTGATCGCATTATAATACCCTATCTGTAATTTTCACTGAACGATAAATTCTATAAGTGCCTATCCGCCAAAAACGCCGCCTGTTCTATACGAAAACCGCAGTTAATCCCTCAATCCCGTAAATTACCAGTAATTAGGAGATCATGGTTAGCGAAGAGGTTACAAACGGCTCGCGAGTCGCAATCGTTACAGGGGCAGCTAGTGGAATTGGACGCGCTATTGCCGAAGCGTTCGCACTTGACGGCATCCAAGTAATCGTAGCCGATATTAACAGAGAACGGGGACAGGCTGTCGCTGACGCGGCGGGCGGCGATTTAGTAGCTGTGGATCTCGCCGCAAAAGAGGACTGCCGCCGTTTGGTGCACGAAACACTGGCACTCCATGGCAGAATTGACATTTTGGTCAATAACGCAGGGATGCAGCATGTTGATTCTATTGAGATGTTTCCCGAGGAGATTTGGGATAGGATGCTGGCGGTGATGCTGACCGCTCCGTTTTTACTCACCAAGTATGTTTGGCGAACGATGACAGCGTCCGGTTGGGGGCGCATTGTGAATATCGGCTCGATTCACAGCCGTGTCGCATCGCCCTTTAAGAGCGCCTACGTGACAGCCAAGCACGGCCTCATCGGTCTCACGCGCACAGCCGCACTGGAAGGCGGTGCGCACGGCATTACCGTTAACGCAATTTGTCCCGCTTATGTGGATTCCGCCCTTACGGAAGACCAAATCGCCGATCAGGCACGTACGCGTGCACTCTCTCCCCAAGAAGACGTTGAGCAAGTTATGTTGGAACCTGCTGCAATCAAACGGCTCATTGCACCTGAAGAGGTGGCGTCGCTAGTCGCCTACTTGTGTTCGGACGCCGCTAGCGCCGTCACTGGGTCGGACTGGACGATTGATTTAGGCTGGACGGCGCGCTAACCGAGAAAAACCGTAAACCTGATGAGTCAACACGAGCTGAAGAAGCGAATTTAGGCCTTGTACATTCAACTCAATGCATGGATTCGCAACGTCTTTCTTTCGCGTGGAGGAGGTAATTTGCCTAAAGACATTTACGATGCGATTATCATCGGCGCTGGAGGTATGGGGAGTGCAACAGCATATCACCTTGCCAGCTCTGGCGCCAAAACGCTGGTATTGGAACAATTTTCCCGCGGACATGCACTCGGCAGTTCGCACGGAGATAGCCGGATTATCCGTCTTGCCTACGAGAAAAAGTTCTATGTGGAGTTGATGAAATCTGCATACACCGAATGGCGTAAGTTGGAGTCGGCGTCGGGGAAGAAACTGCTATACGACACCGGTGGTATTACAATTGCTCCTAAAGAGCACGATTATATCATTGGTTTGCGTAACAGCTTAGAAGCGGCGGGCGTTGAATCGGAATGGTGGGACAGCAGGCAGGTTTCCCGGCGTTTTCCTCAATTTGAGATTAATGGCAACGTGTGCGTGCTGTGGCAAGAAGATACCGGTTTCCTCTACGCATCCGAGTGCGTTTCAACGCATTTGCAGCTGGCTGAAAGTCACGCCGCTGAGATTCGAGAAAACACCTGTGTCAGCAAAATCGACTGGCAGCGCAGTGTTCCTCAAGTAATTGCTAATGGTGAATCTTTCAAGGGAAGAAACGTGATTGTAACCGCCGGACCTTGGGCAGCTTCCATTCTCAGCACACTTGAACTCCCCTTGACAGTAACCCGTCAGCAGGTCGTTTATTTCCGTCCCACAGACGTAAACCTATTCCATCCGGTAAAATTCCCTGTCTTCATCGAAATATCACAAGGCGAGTTCATCTACGGGATACCTGCCTTCAAATTTGCCGGCATAAAGGCTGCCCGGCACGGGTTGGGGGAAACGGTATCACCGGACATATGCGACCGCAACCCTAGCGCCGATTATATAGAGCATTTGCGCGCTTATCTAAAGGCACGCATTCCCGACGCCGCCGGCGAGTTGCTTCACGCAGAAGTTTGCTTGTACACGGAGACTCCCGATGGCGACTTTATAATCGACGCCCATCCTGACTGTCCGCAACTCATCTTTGCGGCGGGGTTTTCAGGTCATGGGTTCAAGTTCTGTAGTCTTGTGGGGCGGATTCTTGCGCAATTAACCTCTTCCGGTAAAACGAACCTCGACGTTCGGCCATTCAGTGTGGCGCGATTCGCGCCGTGAGGGCAAACTCCAAAATTGACTCAGTAAAACTTCTCAGAGCATACGTCCGCTCCTAAATTAATCTCGTCGGAGTTGGGAGCCAACCACATCAGAACCCATGAACACGCAATCACATGTGATTATCAATGCCGCACTGCTGAATCGGAAGGATAAGCCGCATCTGCAGCGCTACTTGCTTTTGGGTGCATTGATACCAGACCTGCCGATGTTTGTCTTTTTCGTTGTCGAAGCATTCATGTTTGGACATCCTCAACAACAGATTTGGTCAGAACGCTATTTTCTCCCGCAATGGCAAAACTTCATTGACATTTTCAACGCCGTGCCGCTCATACTGATTGTTCTCGGAATTGGTTACCGCCTCAAATCCGAGGCGCTTATATTCTGCTGCTTGAGCATGCTGTTACATTGCGCCGCGGATTTTTTCCTGCATCACGACGACGCCCATCGGCATTTTTTCCCATTACTCCAATTCAGATTCAGCAGCCCAATCTCATACTGGGATACAGCCCGTTACGGACGCGTTGTTTCGCTCGTTGAAATCGTGATAACAATCTTGGCTTCCATCCACCTTTTTCCTCGACTACGTTCCCGCATCACGCGAGGCGTTTTGATTGCCGTGAATTCCCTCTCCGTCCTCCTCTACATCGTTTTTGCAGTCGTGTATTAACTGACCTGTGGCGTCCATTTGGCAGTGAGCCGATGGCTACACATGTAGTCGATTAATCAAGGCAAGCAGGTTTCGCATGCAGTGTCGCGACGCTTCTTCTCCAGCTTGGGAGAATTCGGCGCCACCCGGGCGATTAAGCTGGTCGTCGTCGATTCTCAGACTTGGGCGCCAATGCGTTTCCAAACAGAGGTGTCCACGATACCCGTCATCAACAAAAGCCTGAAGTTGCCCGTGCCAATCAACCGTGCCTTCACCGACAGGGACACATTCAATTTTACCGGTCACAGGGTTTTTTAGCGCGTCCTTCAAGTGAGCATGAACCATTAGTGTTTTGAGGCGGTGATAGGCGTTAGGGTAAGGTATTTCTCCATCCTTATCCGCATGGGCTTCATTTGCTGGGTCCCAGATGGCGCGGACGATTGGCGAATTGATTTCGCGCACAAATCGTTCCGTTAGCTTGGCCGTCGCGAGTGAAGTAGAATGTTCGTTTTCCATACCCAAGATTACCCCTGCACTTTCGGCAATCTGCACCGGTTCATAATAGGCGGCGACAATTTCAGGCCAACGCTCCTCCGTGTTATCCGTTTTCCAGAATGCGAAGGTGCGAACCAGATTGGTGTCAAGTGCCTTCGCTAGCTTGATACACCGCTTCAGTATATTCAGATGCTCCCTACGTTCATTTTTATTGTCAATGTCACATTTCAAGAACGGCGAAGCGATTCCGACAATCTTGAGGTTTGTCCCTTTCAAAATCCGTTTCATTTCACCGATGTCGGTCTCGGACAAATCCTGCGGCGGCTTTCCCCACACGGTCCTAATCTCAATGGAATCGAGTTTGAACGACGTTGCAAAATCTACAACCGTTTGAAAGTCCTGAGACACCTCGTCACTGATAACGCCAATTTTGAACATCTGCATCTACTCCAAGAGTAAGTTAACGCATAGGGTCGCCTTTATGACGATGGCGGAGTGCCTTCTTGTCGAGTTTTCCCACACTGGTCTTCGGAATTTCATCTACGAATGAAATTTTGTCGGGCAACCAAAATTTTGGGAACTTTGAATCGAGGTGCAAAACTAGTTCTTCTTCGGTTACGGCGCCGGCGTCCGAATCCAAAACAACAACTGCAAGCGGCCGCTCAATCCACCGTTCATCGGGTATTGCAATGACTGCGGCTTCCCTTACCCTGGGGTGATCCAAAAGTGCGTTTTCGATTTCGAGGCTTGAAATCCATTCACCGCCGCTTTTTACTAGGTCTTTCGCACGGTCGACTATCTGCATGCACCCATCGGGGCTAATCACCGCCACGTCGCCGGTACGAAACCATCCATCCGTAGTGAAGTGCTCTGGACTGGGCTTAACCTTGTAATAGCTATTGGCAACCCACGGCCCGCGGACTTGCAGTTCGCCCATCGCAACACCATCCCAAGGTAATAATTCGCCTGCCTCGTCCACAATGCGCATCTCGACACCCGCAAGGGGATAACCCTGCTTTGCTTTGATATCCCATTGCGCAAGTTCTAAGATTGCGCTATGATGGCTCTGCAGATTTAACAGCGTTCCAACGGGTGATGTCTCTGTCATACCCCATCCTTGCATCACATTGACATGCAACTCTGTCTCGTAGGCTTGAATAAGTGGACGGGGCATAGCGGCGCCTCCTACCGCCAATGTGCGGATATGTGATGTATCCCTTGGTTTTGTTTTTAGCTCTTCATACAATCCTGACCAGAGCGTCGGCACCCCTGCGGGTACCGAAACCTTTTGGTCCGCGATCATTTGTGCCAGATCGGAAGGTTTTAGATATTGTCCAGGCAAAACCATATCCGCTCCGGCAAATGCACAGGCGTATGGCAACCCCCACGCCATAGCATGGTACATCGGTACAGCCGGCATGACCACGTCTTGTTCGCTTAAGGCGAATGCGTTTGCGTGGCTAATTCCCATCGTGTGCAGATACACGGATCGGTGGCTGTAAAGCACACCCTTTGGATTTCCCGTGGTCCCGCTCGTGTAACACAAGCCCATTGCCGCTTTTTCGTCCATGCCGCTCCATTCATAATCCTCGAACGCTTGCGCCATCAAATCTTCGTAAAAACTGACGTTAGGCAGTTTCGTTTGCACCCCGGAATCGACGTTGAACAAAACATAGTGCTCCACGCAGCCAATCTGATCGGCGGCCTGCTCGAATACCGGCAACACTGTCGCGTCAATAAACACAACCTTATCCTCCGCATGATTTACGACATAAGCGAGTAGTTCAGGAGATAGGCGGATGTTCAACGTGTGACACACTGCGGCGGTGCACGGCACTGCGAAATACAATTCGAGGTGTTGAAAACTGTTCCATCCAAACGTGCCCACCCGGTCGCCCGATTCGACGCCTAGAGCGCCCAACACGTTTGCCAGCCGTTTAACGCGTTGATAAAGATCGGCGTATGAATACCGGTGCATAGTGCCGCCGGCTAGCTTTGTGGTAACCTGCTTGTGGGGATGCATGCGGTAAGCGTGTTCCAAAATACGGTCTATTGTGAGTTGGTAATCCATCATTAGACCTTGCATTGATATTGCTCCTCAAACGAGTTAACCTGGTTAGCCGTAGTTCAACAATCAATCCTCGGATTCACCGTTCCGTGCACAGCGTCTTGCACGTGCCCCCCGTCTTCATCGTAATGGACGCTAAGACAGTTCATTAAGCAGAGCCTTTGCCAGCTTGAGATCTGCAGTATCAAATCCCTCCTCGAACCAGCCGTAAACCTGGCTAAGCATGGTTCGAGCTTCCTCTTGTCTACCTTGCGTCTGCCACAGGCGGCTCAAACTTACTGCTGCCCGCAACTCTAAAGATTTTGCATTCTGCCGCCGCGCGATTTCGAAAGCTCGGCGGAAACACACCTCTGCATCTGATACGGCATCGCCTTCCAACAACAACAGTTCTCCTTTGATTCGATACAATTCGGCTTCAAATAAACGTTCGTCACTATCGGACACTGCCACTAACGCATCATTCAGTACGGCATGTCCTTCTTTCGGCTTTCCCGCTTTCAAAAACGCTTCTGCCAACAGGGCTTGAAAATATGGGCGCAATATCTCCGCGCCGGTTGCACGCCAGTCCGCCAGCCCCTGTTGCATTTGTGCAATTCCCGCGGTTTCCATGCCCTGCTCGGATTGCGCCCAACCCTCGCCAAAGGTTCCTGCAGATGCCCAGAGCGTAAATCCTTGTTCAGTTGAAATCTTTTTCACGGCTTCCGCCTGCGCTTCGGCAGCTTCCACTTCACGCCGGCACTGATGGACCATTCCAGCGAAATACAACGCAACCGCCATGCTGAATGGGTGGTCAATTGATTTAGCAAGGACTAACACCTCATGAATTCTCCTAAAGGCCTGGTCCGGATAGCCGAGAACCCACAGTACCGCTCCTGAATAGGATAGACATGTGAGACGGGCATCCGCCAAATAATGGAAGAAAGTACGGGAACGGTGCTGTTGCGAGTCATAAAGTTTAATGCCCTTCTCTAAGTGTTCCTCAGAGGCAACCAAGTCTCCAAGATAACACAAAGTTGCCCCTAACGCCCGATATGCTTCCAAAAGCAAAGCCCGGTCTTCAGTATGTTTAGCCAGATTTAGCAGTTGCTCTCCCAGCTCGCGCGCCGCCTGTAACTCCGCCCTTACCAAATGCGCCAACCACAGCCCGAACAGCACTGGGAAAAGTTGAGGAGTTTCACCCAACTCGTGGCAGAGCTCGCGTGCGCGAGTGTAAGCGTCTACCACTTCTGAAGCTGCATATCCTCTAGTGGCTATTAACGCCGGACCAAGGGTGGTTTGCAATTTGAGTTCATGCTGGGATTTTGCGGGACTATCCGGAAGGGCATTTAACAACTCTAATCCTCTGGATACGTGACGAATTGCTTCTACGTTGGCTGACCGTTCAATGGCTCTCTGGCCTGCCCGCTGCCAATAGACTAACGCGTCATTGTCGAGGCTTGCTTCAGTGTAATGGTGAGCTAATACGCCAGGCTGAGTTTCGGCAACCTCCGGAAATTGCTCCGCCAGAACCTGTGCAATTTGCCGATGGTACTGCCCCCTTGCACTTTTGAGCAGTGAGTGATAAGCAGCCTCTCGAATAAGGGGGTGCTTGAAAAAATACAATCCCGATTGGTTGTGTTGCTGGTAACCGAGAAGCCCAGCGTCAACTAACCGAGATAATTCTTTGTGCAGCGTCTTATCGTCAAGCGGCGAGACCGCGCCGAGTACCTCGTCGGAAAACTGGCTTCCCATAACAGCGCCTAGTTGCGCTAACTCTTTGGCTGTGCCGAGCTGATCTAACCGGGCGGTCAGCGAATCTTGCAGCGTCGTAGGAATTGCCAGCGACAAAAGCGGCTGCGTTAATTCATAACCCCCGTCCCGTTCCTGGAGGAGACCCGAATCTAAAACCATCTTGGTCAATTCTTCCACAAACAGAGGCACGCCATCCGTCTTCGAAACAATCTGTTTCATCACTTCGGACGGCAGCAATTTGCTCTTTGTGACGTGTTCAACCATGATTGCTACCTGTTTCCGAGTTAAGCGGTTTAGCGTAATTGGTGTAACATACGGGCATGAAAGCCACGGCGGGCTAAAATCCGGGCGAAACGTCAGTAAGGTAAGCAGATTGGGAGTCGAACCTCGATCGACAATGAGGTCGAGCAGTTCTAGCGTGGATGGATCAGCCCAGTGCAGGTCCTCTACAATGAGCAAAACAGGCTGCCGGTTTGCCTGTCCTAGAAAAATCTCAAGCACGGCTTCAAGCGTTTTTTGCCGCTGTTGCTGGGGGGTAAGAAATTGAGGCGGGTACCGGCCATCATCATATGGTATAGAGAGGAAAGAAGCAAACAGAGGAACGTTCTCTTCAACGGAGAGTTTTGAAAATGCAAGGAAATCTGTTAGTTTTGACAACTTTTTTCGCGGCGAATCCCCACGGTCAAACCCCAACACCGCACGCTGGAACATGTCAATAATTGGGTAAAGGGCGCTGTTCTGATGGTATGGCGAACAGCGGCACTCAATTATCGGTGAATTCTCCCACCATGCATCCGAAATGTCGTTTGGACGTTTCTCAGCGGATGTTCTACTTTTAACGTGCTCTTTTAGCATCTGCACCATCCGCGATTTGCCTATACCGGGTTCGCCGTTAAGTAGCACGACCTGCCCCGCGCCCTCTACACTCTGCTCCCAACGCTCCAGCAAAAGGCCGACGACCTGCTCGCGGCCTACCAGCGGCGTTAGTCCGGTAGCTGCCGCCACATCAATGCGATTGCGAGCTTCACTCGCAATAACTTGATACACGCGAATCGGGTAGGATATTCCTTTGAGCGTTCGAGCGCCCAACGCTCGACATTCGAAGAATCCCGCAATGAGTCTGTAAGTTGCTGCGCTAACCACTACGGTATGCGGTTCCGCAAGTTCCTGTAAACGCCCGGCGATGTTTGGGGTTTCACCTACGATTGCCATCAATTCCAACTCGCCGCTTTTGCCCATGTCTCCCGCTACCACCAACCCTGTGTGAATTCCAATGCGAACCTCCAACCGTAGTTCATTTTCCTGTTGAAGGCGTGCATTCAAATTCTCCATTCCCTCAATGATCGCCAATCCCGCGCGCACCGCACGCTGGGCGTTGTCCTCGTGAGCATGGGGGTAACCGAAGTAGACTAGGAGCCCGTCACCGAAATAACGGGCGATATGCCCCTCGAAGCGCCTGATGGCTCTTGCACATACCGCTTGGTAGTCGCCGAGGACATCGCGTAACTCTTCAGGGTCGAGTCTCTCGGAGAGTGAGGTTGAGCCAGCCAGATCGCAGAACATTACTGTCAACTGGCGACGGTCCGCTTCAGGAATTTCACGCGGACTCGAGGCGGTTTTGGCGGACGTTTCGGCAGGCGGCGCAGGTGCCGCGCGAGAATTGAGTTTCGTGCCGCAATTCATGCAGAATTGGGCTTCTTTGGGGTTGGCATGTTCACAAATCTGGCATCGCATACGCTAAACTCCAATAAGGGCAAGATGCTCAACTCTAATACACAATGAATTGTGCGTTTACCACCACCCGAGAAACTTCCACCACATCATGCCGACGCTCAACCAGATTGCTAAATGAAAGACAGACACCAAGAATCCGACACCGAACCATTTCGGCTGGGGTACGTATCCGAGTCCAAAATAGATAATTAAGGGTCCGGTGGAATAATTTGTCACGCATCCGCACAAATTAGAAAAGTAAGCCAGTATCGCAACGGTTAGCATCGCAGGCGCACCAACTCCTAACGCTACCGCGAAAAAAGCGGCAACCATTGCAGCGATATGCGCGGTCAACATGGAAAAAAAGTACATTGAATAAAAGTAAATCAGTGCGAGGCTGATAATGATGGCTATACCGCTTAGGTCTTCAACCAAAAACTTCATGTTGCTTGCAAACCAATCGATGAATTCATAGGTCTTGAGACTGTTCGCCATAGTTAATAAGCCGCCCAGCCAGATTAGCGTATCCCATGCCTTGTCATTCCCCGTGATATCCTCCCAACTCTCGGTACGCGTTAAAAGCAATAGACTGACGCCTATCCAAGCCACAAGCGTCGTGCTCATGCCGTGCAGGGCTTTTGTCGTCCACATGCCCAAGAGTATGATGAAGACCGCGCACATCACCTTTTCGCCAGATGACCACGGCCCCATCCTACGGAGTTCGTCTTGCGCCGTTTCTTGGGCGGCGTGCGTGTCCTTTAGTGTCGGTTTTGCGAGAAAATAGATTACAATCGGGAGTAAACTTAATCCTACGAGTCCCGGAACGATTGCGCCGAGCGCCCATGTACCCCAACCGAAGTCAATTGCAAACACATCGCTTGCGGCCTTTTTGACGAGAGGATTCGCAGCCATTCCCGTCAGGAACATTGCCGCGGCGATAAGATTGGCATGGGCGCCGACCAGTGTCAAATACTCCCCAGCACGTTTGGGTTCTTTTTCCGGACGGGAATCTAGGGCTTCCGCTAAAGAACGCATAATCGGCGCCAATACTCCGCCGCCGCGAGCGGTGTTTGAGGGAACGAACGGCCCAAGCAGCAACTCCGCGCCGCACAAAGAATAGCCTAATCCCAAGATTGATTTTCCCAGCCAACTTACGAGCGTCAAAGCCAATCGGCGGCCAAAACCGGTGCGCACAACGCCGCCGGCAATCAGGAATGCGGCGACGACTAACCAAACTGTGCTGTCCGCATATCCTGCAAGTGCTTCGGATACCGTTAGCGTCTTGGTCGCCATCAGCACAACCAGTCCAAATAAGACCATCGGCCCATTTGGAAAGGGACGCAAAATGAAACCGACAATCACCGTGATAAACACGGCAAAGATTTTCCAACCTTTCAAGTATAGTTCGCTTGGGTCAACCTCACGCGGCGCCGGAACCACCCACCACAGTATGAGCAGAAGGAGAACGCAGCCGCCAAGGCTTACGATAGGATGCTTCAGTATGTTGACTGGCAAAGACCCATTCCTCCGATTTATGTGCAGCGGAAAAACATCTGCATTACAGGCATTCAAAAATTCCTGCCGCGCCCATTCCGCCGCCGATGCACATCGTGACCATGCCGTAGCGTGCATTCCGCCGGCGCATTTCGTTAATTAGCGTGATTGATAGCTTTGTACCAGTGCATCCAAGCGGGTGTCCCAGCGCAATGGCGTTGCCATTGACGTTGACTTTATCGATTGGAAGATTGAGTTCGTTGATTACCGCAAGCGCCTGTACCGCAAACGCTTCGTTCAGTTCAATCAGATCGATGTCGTCGAGCGTCAGCCCTGTGAATTTCAACGCTTTTGGAACAGCCGCAACCGGTCCAATTCCCATGATTTCTGGCGGGACACCCGCAGTGGCATAACCAACAAACCGAGCAATCGGTTCGCATCCGAGTTCCGCGGCTTTCTCCGCAGACATAAGCACGACCGCCGCCGCACCGTCGCTCATCTGGGATGAGTTTCCGGCGGTGACACTGCCGTCCTCGCGAAATACAGGTTTGAGTTTTGCCAATGCCTGAATGGATGTATCTCGCCGAACGCCTTCGTCAACGGTGAATTCAAAGGTCCGCGTTTCTTGCACGCCGTTTTCATTCGCATGTGTTTCTGTCACGGAGACCGGTAGGATTTCATCCTGGAACTTGCCTGCATCGATTGCATCAGCCGCTTTCTGGTGGCTGGACATCGCGAACGCGTCCTGAGTTTCACGCGAGATACTGTATTTGCGTACTAGATTCTCGGCAGTCAGGCCCATACTCAAATATACATCGGGATAGTGCTCAACCAAGTATGGGTTCGGTGCCGACGTGATGTCGTAAGGAACGAAACTCATGCTTTCCGTTCCTCCAGCTACCACTACGTCAGCGAACCCGCACATAATACGTTCCGCCCCCATGGCAATCGTCTGCAAACCTGAAGCACAAAAACGGTTCACGGTCATTGCAGGAACAGAAACCGGTATACCCGCACGTACGCAGGCAATTCGCGCGACATTCACCCCCTGCGGGCCTTCGGGCATGGCGCAGCCAATAATTACGTCGTCGATTTCTTCGGCATCAAGGTTCGGCACCCGATTGATAGCTTCTTTAATAACAAATGCAGCGAGATCGTCTGGGCGCGTATCTTTTAGCGAGCCGCGGTTTGCTTTTCCAACAGCCGTACGTACCCCCGCTGCAATAACTGCTGAATTCATTCATTCACTCCTAAACGTCGTTTTGGAATCGGAAAAGATATTTGAATCGCTCGGAAAACAACAATGTTTTAAACCTCTGAATCTTCATCTTTCCATCTGCACATGATGCTAATTTGGTTTGTTATTCATCGCCAACAACCAGTTACGCTCACTATGCAGAACTCTCGTGTATTTTTTGTCTCAATTGCGAAGCGGCTTCCCTGTCTTTAAGGTAAACTCAATCCGATTCTGTGTCTTCTCCTCCCCGCACAGGCTAATAAACGCCTCTCGCTCAAGGTCGAGTATGTACGACTCGGAAACACGCTGCGGCGATGTAAGTTCACCGCCGCACAAAACGTAGGCGAGTTTGTTCAGGACAGCGGCGTCATGCTCGCTGATATAATCAGCGCTACGCATCTGATGAATCTCCAGCTTGAGTTGCGCGAGTCCGTTACTTCCCGGCACCAACATCTCTCGCGGCTGCGGTTGGTGGTAGCCCTTCGCGGCGATTGAATGCACCATCTCTTTTGCATCGTAGAGATGGCGCCTGCGGTTTATTGAAATGTAATCCGTATTGCGAAGATACCCTAGCTGCCTCGCGTGTTGGCCGCTCTCGGACACGCTTGAGCGGGAAATCGTCTCAAAAGCACGCTTGAGGTACGGTAATCCCTCCACGCCGGAATCAATTGGCAGATTATCTTGGCAACGGAGAATCATCTCCTTTGTGCCGCCCGCACCCGGGATGAGTCCGACACGCACCTCGACCAAACCCATATAAGTTTCTGCAGCGGCGCAGACCGCATCCGAATTGAGAACAACCTCACACCCGCCGCCGTACGTCATTCCCGATGGGGCGGATACGACGGGTTTCGGCGAACTCCGCAGCGACATATTCGCCGTCTGGAAATTCAGGAGGATTTCGTCAATTGCGTCCCAATATTTGTTCCTCGCCTTTTCAAGCACCAAGACAAGGTTTAACCCCACCGAAAAGTTGTCACTGTGGTTGCCGATGACGAGTCCGACAAAGTTCCGATCGACCTCGTCGAGGGCGTTTAGCATCATCTCAAGCGTGGAAGTATTGATAATATTCATCTTGCTGTGGAACTCAAGGCAAGCTACGCCATCCCCAATATCAATTAGGCTGGCATCAGCATTGGATTGCACTGTCTTGCCGTCTGATCGGAGGTCCGAGAGAACGATGTCCTCTGAAGGAGTGTCGGTCTCTTGATAACTATTCGACCCGAGATCGAAATAAGCGCTCTTGGCGTGCGAATCTCCCGGATTGACCGCCCTGTAAAAGGACGTGTACCCCGAATCCAACAGATTGGCGGCGAGCGGCGGAATTAAACCGCCCTCGGACTGCATTCGTTCAACGGATTCCGGCACGCCGATTGCATCCCAAATCTCAAACACGCCAAGCTCCCAATTGAAACCCCATTTCATGGCTTTGTCGACGCTCGCCAAATCATCCGAGATTTCGGGGATACACGACGCAGCATAGCGCATTAAGTTACTCAGACTTTTCCACACTAACTGCCCTTCCCGGCTGTCGTTGTCCGTAAGTTCCTTGATTCGCGCTGCGGCATCCCTAATTCGCTTTATTGAGTCGAGCGTGCGAGATTGCATACTTTCACGAGGTACATATTCAAGTGTATTGTAGTTCAACGTCAAGATCTCACTGCCTTTTTCACCGGGACTTTTATGATAAAACCCTCGCCCTGTTTTGTCACCAAGCCAATTCCTCTCGATCATCTGCAAAACGAAATCCGGCACATGAAAAACCTCACGCCGTTCATCGTCAGGCAACGCTGTGTTAAGATTTTTTGCCATATCCACAAGAATATCAATCCCAATGAGATCGCCCAGCCGGAAGGTGGCGCTTCGCGGCCGCCCAATTAGAGGCCCTGTAATCGCATCGACCTCATCAATGGTATAATCCTCTTGAAGCATCAAATGGATAGTGTGCATCATTGCAAAGGTGCCAATCCGGTTGGCGATGAAGTTGGGCGTATCCTTGCAACGCACAATCCCTTTTCCGAGTATCCGTTCTCCGAAATCGGCGGCAAAATCAACCAGATTCGCTCGAGTCTTCGCTGTTGGAATAATTTCAAGCAGGTGCATGTACCGCGGCGGGTTAAAGAAATGTGTGCCTAAAAAGCACTCCTGAAAGGTTGCAGAGCGCCCTTCGGAAAGGGCTTTGATGGAGATGCCAGATGTGTTAGAACTTACGAGCGTGCCGCGTCTACGGTGCCGGTCGATTAATTCGTGAACCTGTTTTTTTACCTGCAAATTTTCGGTGACTGCCTCAACAATCCAGTCCGCCTCAGCCAACCGGTCGGCGTGGTCGCTAAGGTTTCCCGCCCGAATCAACCGCGCCGCGTCGCGAACATAGAGCGGTGAACGGGTTTTCGCGTTTTTCATCCGATCCAGTGCAGACGCCGCGATTCGATTCCGCTCAACAGAGCCGCCGAAATTTTCATCCTTCATGCCGCCTTCGCTCGCGACGCCAGTGGGAACAACGTCCAACAAGTCGCACGGGATACCAACGTTGGCGAAATGGGCGGCAATCTGTGACCCCATCGTTCCGGCACCTAATACTGCAACTCTTTTTATTTTGCGATATAATTCTACGTGCAATTTATTCGCCTCTACATAGAATCCTCAATACTATCTCTACTGAATCGGGTGAGTGCATCGCCCATTTTGTCTTGTAGGGCCCGGCGTAAATTTGCAGAACCTTTGAAATTACTCATCAGGACGGCAAACGCCAGAATTTCGCCGTCTGCAGTCATAGTATAACCAGCGAGTGTCGAAACGCCTCTCATCGTACCCGTTTTCGCACGTAAGATGCCGCCTGCTCTCATGTCGTTCATCCGCCGTTTTAACGTCCCATCAACGCCCGCAATAGGCAGCGATGCAAGATAGTCGGGCATCATTGCAAAATTACTGAACATATAAGATAACAGATTCGTCAAGGCCGAAGCCGTGACTAGATTGTATCGGGAAACGCCCGACCCGTCAGCTAAGGTGTACCGTGAATTGTCCAACCCAATCTCGCTCAAAAACTCGCCGATAGCGACAATCCCTTTTTGCGCTGTACCGGGTGCGCCCTTTAACTCCGCGCCAACCGTTTTTAGGATGAGTTCCGCTGTTAAATTATCGCTAGATTTGTTCATCCCCCAGAGAATGCGAGATAGCGGCACTGATTCATGGTTGGCGATTTTCAACGCCCTTTCGGGAACAACACCGTGACGTACCCTCCCCCGAAACATGATGCCTTTCTGCGCAAGCATCTCCTTCAATAGCGTCCCGCAATAAAGCGCGGGATCGACGACATCCACCTGTCGATTGACGTCAGCTTGTCCAATTTCCATTGATCCGCGGATGGTCAACACATTTGCCTCCACCGGCTTCCACTGTCGTTTAATGCTCAATCTTGTGGCGTCTGAAGCGGTGACGGTCGCCGCCTCATTGACAATTTTCATGTATCGCGTGGGCGGTTCAAGATGCACGTCAACGGGATCGTCTATATTGCGGCCCGGCGACACGCGGACGCGAACGCCGTTGTGATTGATGGTTAACGCGCTAAAATGCGAGTAATATCCGCCTAGGGGGCCGTCGTCCCACATCCACCCTTTCCCCCGCCGGATATCGTCGAAATAAGACTCATCCACAACAATATCGCCGTCTACAGATTTAACACCCATCGCGGTCAGCTTTTCAGTAAATTCTTCCAGATCGCCGCTCTCGAACCTTGGGTCGCCCCGACCTTTGAGGTAAAGATTCCCCATGACGTTACCATCTTCGACACCATCCGCAAACAGGTTAGTGTGGAAACGATAGTTTGGCCCCAGTTTGGCGAGCGCCGCCGCAGCGGTAATCAATTTCATCGTCGAAGCCGGATGATACAGTTTATCGGCATCATTTTCATAAATTACTCTGCCGTTCGACAACGATACGACTTTAACCCCGACATTTGAAGCGGCGAGCAGCGGGTCGCCCAAAATCGTTTCAATTTCACTCGCTAATACATGGGTCGGTTCAATCGGTGTTGGTGAGGAAACCGTCGCGCAACCGATGAGAACAACCAATAAACACAACAAAAACAGCGGCATATAGGTGGTGCCGGTGCCCGTTCGTTTCTTAAAGGTGACTCCCTTTATCCGGAGAATTTTAAACATGTTAACCGCCCGTAATTGAAGGTGAATTCGCCGAGGTATGTTCTCACATAAGCGGTATGAAGTCAAGGTCTTTTTCGGCGGCGGCAATCCGTTACTGTACCCATGCACGGTGATATGCTACAATAGAATGCACGTTGTATGAGGTTGTCGATACAACCCCGATTTCGAAATAGATTTAGGCATTGATTCACAAATTGGCATGAAAGGCGAAATGTACTTTATAGCCGTTTACATTCATATTTACACAGATTTAGATACCCCCCTGATAAGGGGGGCTAGGGGGTTGACACCTCTTTTTGATCGGATTGAAGGTAATGTGTAAATTTTAGTTGCAGTGACTATAAGCAAGGAGAAAACCCAATATGGCATACCCATTAAAAGTTGGCATCATCGGCGTTGGGGGTATCGCCCGCACCCACGTACCGGGTTGGAACGCCTCGCCGCACGCCGATTTGGCGGCTGGTTGTGATATCAGAGATGATGTCGTCAAACACTGGGGCGAAGCAAACCAAATAAAAAAACTGGCGACCAATCCGGAAGATCTCTTCAACGATGCGGATATTGATATCATTGATGTATGCACGCCGAACATGTATCACGCGCCGCTGGCAGTTGCAGCGCTTGAATCGGGAAAACATGTCATCTGCGAAAAACCTTTGGCGCCGACTCCGCAAGACATCTACAAAATGATCGAAGCCCGCAATCAGTCCGGAAAGATGCTCATGACGGCACAGCATTTCCGGTTTGAACCTAAATCGAAAGCCGTGAAAGCCGAAATAGACAGGGGTGTGCTCGGCGACGTATACCATGCGCGCAGTTGGATGCTGCGCCGTAACGGTTTCTCACCAGGACCGGGATTCGTCCTCAAGAAAAACAGCGGCGGGGGACCATGCATCGACATCGGCGTTCATATTTTGGATTTAACCCTCTGGTTCATGGGCAATCCGCAGCCAGCCGCTGTGACGGGGGTAGCACGGGCTGAGCTCGCACATCGAAAGGGCGCTTTCTGCGCATGGGGCGGCGAGATTCCGGAAGCGTTCGATGTCGAAGATTTTGCGGCGGCGTTCGTACGATTTGAGAACGGCGCCACCCTAATCCTAGAGGTGAGTTGGCTGCTCCACCACGATATACGCGGCGAGGATATGCAGATGTGGCTTTACGGGACGGATGCCGGCGCACACTGGCCCAAATGCGAGTTTCTTGAGAGCAATGCCGCGACGAAGCAGCATTTCAATCGATCCTTACAACTTTTCCCAAATCTACTGGAACCGCATGCACAGGAGTGCGTCGAGTTTGCGCAGGCGATTGCAGAAGGCGCGCCCTCACCCGTGCCTGCCGAACAGTCGCTGCAGGTGATTTCCATTCTGGACGGCATCTACAGGAGCCAAGAACAGGGTGGAGAAGTGCGAGTCAATGCGTAGTGTAGCAGGCAATCTCCGAGTGACGTGTCTTTAAAGTAGTAGGCATACTCCGTATGCCGTCATTTTAAAGTAGCAGGCACACGGCGTGTGCCTGCTACTATGGTGCGCTCAAACGACTTTATCCCCGCGCAACTCCGTTATCGCATCGTCATCAAAGCCAAGTATTTCCTTGAGAACTTCAGCCGTGTGCTGGCCCAGCGTGGGCGGCGGCAGACGCATCTCGGCAGGGGTCATCGACAGTTTGAACGGCGTGCCGGCGAGTTTCACGCTGCCCGCAGATGGGTGCGGCATCTCGACGGTCATTTCCCGTGCGGCTGCCTGCGGGTCGGCGAACACGCTGTCAAGTGTGTTAACTGGTCCCGCAGGAACGTCGGCATCCGCGCAGATTTGCAGCCATTCGGCAACAGTCTTCCGGCGGAACAAGTTCTCCAACATAGGTATCAATACGTCCCGGTGTGCGACGCGCTGCGGGTTGGACGCAAACCGAGAATCCTTCCCCCATGCACTCACACCCGCCGCTTCACAGAATCGCTGCCATTGTCCGTCGTTGCCGATGGCTAAGGTAAGAAAATCGTCCGCCGCTTGAAACGCCTGATACGGAACGATGCTGGCGTGTGCGTTTCCCCAGCGCAGCGGCGTCTCGCCAGAACAGAGGTAACTGCTGCCGACGTTTGCCAGTAGTGCAATTTGCGAATCGAACAGGGATATATCAAGATGCTGCCCTTCACCGCTGCGTTCACGAGAATACAGTGCGGCAAGTATGGCATTGCACGCGAACAGCGCAGCCGCAACATCAACAATGGCAACCCCTACCTTCATGGGTGTCCCGCCGCGCTCGCCGGTGATGGACATAAACCCGCCGCGTCCCTGAATCAGCGAATCGTATCCCGCTAACTCACGGTCGGGACCGGTGTGCCCGAAACCGCTAATGGAGCAGTAAATTAATCGAGGATTAATTTCTTTGAGTTCGATGTACCCTAAACCGAGTTGGTCGGCGCCTCCGATTCGAAAGTTCTCGATTAACACATCGCTGTTGCGCGCTAAATCCTGCGCAATGGCGGCGGCTCGCCTGTCCTTGAGGTTGAGGGTGATGCTTTTCTTGTTGCGGTTGCAGCATAGGTAATATGCCGACTCGCCGCCGACAAACGGGGGGCCCCATTGCCGTGTTTCGTCGCCGGCATCCGGACGCTCGACTTTGATAACTTCCGCGCCCAGATCGCCCAACATCATCGCGCAATAGGGACCGGCTAAATGCCGCGACAATTCCAGCACGCGCACGCCATCGAGCGCACCTGCCATTACGTGTCCTCCGCAAACGGATACGGCGGCAGTGATTGCGTTAAACGCTTGTCAGTTCGGTATCCGAGCGCATATTCTGCCTGCATCAACTGGTGAATTTCCTGCGTGCCCTCGTAGATTAACGCCCCGCGGGAGTTGCGTAAGTAGCGTTCGACGGGGTACTCGTCGCTATAGCCGTTGGCGCCATGGACTTGCACAGCGTCATCGGCTGCTCTAAAGGCGCTCTGGCAATTCAGCCACTTTGCGAGACTCGCCTCGCGTGTACAGCGCGCCCCTCGATTCATCATCCAGCCAATCTGATAGTAAAGCAGCCGCCCGGTGTCGCGCCCGGCGACCATGTGGGCAATTTTTTGCTGAACGAGTTGGTGTTTCCCAATCGGACGCCCGAACGTCTCGCGCGCCTTGACGTACGATGCACTCGCCTCAAGGCACGCCTCTATCAAACCGACCGCCCCAGCGGCAACTGTGTAGCGCCCGCTGTCCAATGCACTCATGGCGATTTTGAATCCTTCTCCCTCTTCACCGACACGATTCGCTGCCGCTACACGCACCTCTCGCAGTGCAATCCCTCCGGTTGCGCCGATACGTCCGCCCAGTTTGTGTTTGATGCTAGAGGCGCTGACACCCTCGAAGCTGCGTTCCACGATAAATGCCGAAATGCCGCGGTACTTGGCGTTAGGATCGGTGTAGGCGAAAACCAGATACTGGTCGGCGATGTCAGCGAAACCGATCCATGTCTTTTCGCCGTCGAGAATATAACTGCCGCCCTCCCGCCGGGCGGTGGTGCGAATACTCGAGACATCGCTTCCCGCATGCGGTTCAGTCAGCGCAAACGCCCCCAACTTCTCGCCGCGCGCCTGCGGCGCAAGATACTTGCCTTTTTGCGCGCCGCTTCCCCACCGAAACAACGTCAACGAGTTGAGGCCTAGATGCACGGACACCAACACACGAAACGCGCTGTCCGCACGCTCCAACTCTTCACAGACGATGCCGAGGCTCAGATAGTCGCGCCCCAATCCGCCGTGGCATCGTGGAATGCAAACGCCGAACAGTCCCTCTGCCGCCATCTTCGGTAAAATTTCCCGCGGAAAGTTCTGTGCGCGGTCCCATTCTCGGACATACGGCAAAATCTCGCGCGCACAGAACTCGCGCGTCCTCCTGCGGATGGCATCGTGCTCCGATGTCAATGTGAAGTCCAAAATTTAAATCTCCATGCGTGGGAAGGGGTTGACGGTATTGATTACAGTATATCAAATTCGAATTTTCTGATAAACAGAAAAAACCGACAATCACTCTTGACAAAATCTGCAATTTTCGTATAATGGCATAAAAAGTAGCAGGCACACTACATATGCTGTAGCCTCTTAAAGTAGTAGGCACACTCCGTGTGCCTACTACTAAAAAAGCATCTTCCTGCACACAGAGAAAAGGGAACAAATCAATGCGAGTTTTTGTTACGGGCGGCACCGGTTATATCGGCAGCGCTGTTGTATCGGAACTTGTCAAGGGGTCTCACCACGTAACCGGACTCGCCAGATCGGCTGAAAAGCAGACCGAACTGGTGAATCTCGGAGCGGCACCAGTTCGAGGCGACCTGAGAGACGTTTCCGGCTTCAAAGACCTCGCGGCAGAGCACGACGCCATCATCCATATCGGCTTTGAACGCAGCCCGGAAGGCTACGCCGCCGACCGCGCAGTCATGGAAGCGCTCCTCGCCGCTGCAAGCGCCGTGTCCGGCGCCCGCCATGTAATCTATACCTCCGGATTGTGGGTACTTGGCACCGTAAGCGAAGACCCCGTAGATGAAGACGCCTCGACCGACCAGCCGGTTCCACTCGTCGCCTGGCGCCCGCCGCACGAAAGGCTGGTGTTGGATGCCGATTCGGAATCAATGACTACATCAGTTATCCGCCCGGGGATGGTATATGGCGGAGACGGCGGAATCTTGGAGTCGTACTTCATATCGGCGGATAAGGGCGAACCGGTTGTGCATGTCGGCGATGGGGTTAACCGTTTCTGCTTTGTGCACCGCGAAGACCTGGCTGAGCTATACCGGCTCGTCGTCGAGAAACGGGCAGCCGGAATCTTCCACGGTATTGATAATGCATTTGTCACCATTGCCGATGCGGCGCGCGCCGTCAGCCAAGCCGCAGGCAAGGGCAGCCCGGTCCATAGCCGTCCAGTCGAAGACGCACGGGATGAGATGGGATTGTTCGCCGATGCGCTCTGCACCGATCAGGCGGTGGTTGCCCGCCGCTCCCGCGAACTCGGTTGGCAGCCGAAACATCCTCCATTTCCCGAAAGCGCCCGCGCAGCCTATCAGGAGTGGAAAGAAAGTTAAACTATTTGGGAGTTACGCGCTTCAATAGTGAACAACGATCGATGTTCACTACGAAATGGAGAAAATACTGGGGTCTTTACCCTTGAAATTTTCGCGCCTTGTGACGATGAACCGCCTGTAAAGTAGTAGGCACACTCCGTGTGCCGTAAGTTACATATACTACTTAGCGGCCGGATGGCGGCATCGGGACGAGGTTTGCGGCACACCGAGTGTGCCTACTACTATGCCTTGCGCATTCAAGTGCTTACGTCCTATCCATTTTGAATTTTTGGTATGCGCTAATCCCTTGGGCTAAGGCGTGTTGACATTTTGGTGTTGCTAATGGGTCAAACGACCGTGTGATTTGCCAAGAACCCAAACCCGGTGAGAAGTCCGACCTATGTGGGCAGCCACCAGGGTTGCTTCAATGTAGGGGCAGGTCTCGTGCCTGCCCAAAAACTCTCGGGACGTTGATGAGATAAACAATCGTCAAAAGAAACTAGGGCGTGTTGACATTTGGCATCCCGTAGGTTGAATTGAACGGTTAAACGGCAGTCCCTATCAAGTACAAAGGAATCTTTTGTAACACAATCTTTTAGATTGTGATCCGAGCCCGCAAACTAACAGTTTGCGCTACTTATATCAGATTATCCAATGGTGACAACGTTTGCCGAATCTGTAGCCTCAAAATGTCAACAGAACCTAGTAAAACCCGAAATTACACAAAAGGAGTGATTTATGAGATTTGTATCTTTCGCAGCCGACGGCGGCTCACATTATGGTATTTTAAAAGATGACCGCGTCCTCGACCTGAACGTGGCGGGCGGCGGGGACTTTCCCAACGACATGCTCGGACTAATCGACCTTGGGGCTTCCGGAATTGAGCGTGCACAGCAACTAGCGGACGAGTCGCCGGAATCCGCGTGGCAGCCGCTCGATCCCGCCAAATTGCTCGCACCCATTCCGGTACCCCGCCGCAACGTGTTCTGCTTGGGCATGAACTACGCCGCCCACGCAGCCGAAGGCGCTTTAGCGAGGGGTGTAGAGCCATCCCTTCCCGCAGTACCGGTATTCTTTACCAAAACCACGACTGCGGTCACGGGACCATATTCGGATGTCCCGTTCGACGCCGCCGTGTCCGATCAGATTGATTGGGAAGTCGAAATGGCGGTCATCATCGGCGGGCGCGGAAAGAACATCTCGCCCGAATCGGCGATGGACTACGTGTTCGGGTACACCGTCGTCAACGACCTGTCGGCTCGAGATTTACAATTCAGCCATAACCAGTTTTTTAAGGGCAAGAGTCTGGATGGCGGGTGCCCGATGGGACCTTGTATCGTCACCGCAGACGAAATTTCAAATCCCCATGCACTGAACGTGCGCTGTACCGTCAACGGCGTCCTCAAACAGGACTCTAATACATCCGATCTCATCTTCGACATCCCAGCGACCATCGACTGGCTCTCGCGCGGGTTGACGATTCAACCGGGCGATGTTATTTCGACCGGCACCCCCAGCGGCGTCGGGTTCGCGCGCACACCACCGGAATTCCTCTTCCCCGGCGATGTCGTCGAGTGCGAAGTCGAAGAAATCGGAACTATCCGCAATCGGATGGTTGATGTTGGTGGTTGATTCTTGTAAATTACGATTGGAATCAAAATCTGGTGTCCGCAACTCACTCGCAAACCAATTTAGACAAGGTGTTTTGGAATTCCTGATTGATTACCAGACAGCAATCCATTACTACTGATTGTTACGGAAGACATGATGAAACTAACCCTCGTTACTATGTCCTTGATGATATTTCTGCACTGCAGAACTCCAGTAGCAGAAATACTGACCCCTCCGCAAATTGCCGAAAAAGCGAAAGCAGCTACAGTGCTACTAGGCATGATAGACGCGGATGGTAAATGGCTTGGATCTGGAAGCGGTTTCTTCGTGCGACCGAATCTAATTGCAACCAATTATCACGTGATAGAAGATGCCGCTAAGGTAGGGGCAAAGCTTGTAGATCAGAAAAAGGTTTACCCGATAGATCGCATCCGCGGACTCGATGAAAAAAACGATTTGGCAATTTTGCAAGTGTCGGCTCCTGGAGTCCAGCCACTCCCTCTAGCCGATAGCGAGACCGTTGCCATAGGTGACTCGGTCTTCGTCATGAGCAATCCGCTAGGTGATTCACGATTGGAAGGTACCTTTTCGCCGGGACACATTAATCAGATTCGCACGAAGAGCGATTTTGGCATTGGCAAGCGTTTTCAACATGATGCCCAGACTGACAGTGGCAGCAGTGGCGGCCCTTTACTCAACAATAAAGGTGAAGTAATCGGCGTTCACGTGGGACATTATCGCAGTCCCAACGCCACAGGTTCCACTAGCGAGAAATACAATGTAGCTATCCCGTCAAATTACCTCAATAATCTCATTGTTCGACATTTGGGTCCAGCGAAACCAGCTAGGCCGAAAGTTACTCCCAAAAGACCTCAACCGTCAAAACCTGTTCAACCAAAAATGACCACACCAAAACCCACCCCTCAAGAGATTGCCAAAAAAGCATTGGCCGCTACAGTGCACATAGGCATAGTGGATGCAAACGGTCACGCTTCAACCGGAAGCGGATTTTTTGTACGACCGAACTACATCGCGACCAATTTGCACGTGATTGATGGCGCCGAGGGCGGAGTGGCAAAACGCGTTGGTCAGAAAAAAATGTTCGCCATTAAGGGTTTTACCGCAAAAGACAAAGCGCATGACTTGGCAATTTTGCAGGTGTCCGCCCATGGTGTCCAGCCGCTTCCTCTGGGCGACAGTGACGATGTCGAGATAGGTGATACGGTTTATTCCGCAGGCAATCCGGGAGGGTTGGAAGGTACGTTTTCAGATGGTTTAATTAGTGCAATCCGGCCAGAGGGTAACGAACTGATACACGGTAAGTTGCTTCAGATGACAGCTCCAATTTCGGCAGGGAGTAGTGGCGGACCTGTCTTAAACGACAGTGGCGAAGTAATCGGAATATCTGTCGGATTCAGAGAGGGAGGACAGAATCTCAATTACGCTATTCCTGTGAATTATCTCAAGGCTATGATAAACGGCCAATTGCGGTCAGCGAAACCGTCCACACCAAAAGTCACTCCCAAAATACGTAATGCGCCAAAATCTGTTAGACCGAAACCGCCCTCGTCAAGAGACACCCCGCCGAAACCCATACCGCCAAAACCTGCCCCACAGAAACCTAAACCACCAGAACCTGTTCAACCAAAACCGGCCGCCCCCAAAGACACTCCACAGAATCCTGAACCGCCAAAACCAGTGCAACCAAAACCGGTTACGCCAAGAGTCACACCGAAACCCACTCCCTCAATACCAAATCCTTCTCGCCCGCTTTCACCAATGGAGCTACTTCAAAAAGGCATAAAACAATATGAAGAGACAAAATTCACCGATGCGATAAAGTCCTTACAGTTGTCCTTAAGTGGGCTTGGGAACCCAGAACAGAGAGCTAAAGCTCATCTTTACCTAGGGTGTTCGATATGGGGTTTAGGAGAAGATGCCAATCAGGTGCACCGAGAATTTCAGGAGGCGCTTCGCCACTATCCAAATCAAACCTTGCCGCCAAGGATTGGGGATGACCACCCCGTCTTTCAGCCGTTACTAAAAAAGGTGCGTTCGAAATCTGTTGGCGAGCTGACAATTTCCTGTTCATTACCCCAGTCGGAAATTTGGATTCACGGAAGCCTAATTGAAAGGAAAATGATAGGTACTGGAACAACCAACATTCGCCTATTCATGGGTGACTACATTGTAGAGGGCATTTACGAAGACGTAACCCGAAAACAGACCGTTATCATCGAACCTAATGAACATGAAGTAATCGTCCTCGAACTGCCAGCTATAATCAAGCATGACACGCCCGGAAAAGTATCCATCGGCGAAACAATTGCACTGACATTGGATTTAATCTCCGCGGCGAGACCTACACTGGTTGAAGTTCGCTACAAAACCTACAGCAGAAAAGGGGACGAATTAGAACATGGGGTCAAAGAAATGCGTTTGTGGAAGGAGCACGCTGCCTCGTCGACATGGACTTATCGGGTGGAATTGTCGCTAAATAAGAACTTCGGAAAGGTTCACTATTTTATCGAGGCCGATGCGGCAAGGTCTCCAAAAACTGGTCATCATAGCGTCATAATTGAAGAGGACGAGCAAGATCGGAAGGAATTCGAAGGTGAACTCAAGGAAGTTGAAGACAGTTGGAAGCGGATTCATGACACAAATTCAGCGGCGCAACTTAAGATAAATGGTTTGTTGGAAACTACGGACTCAGTAATTAAATCTGCCGAAAGTACCGTAAACATCCACAAATTTAACCAGCACCAGAACACGGCATCTGAGCAAATAAATGCATCGAGTGAATCGGTGGACGCGTTAGTGACGAGTGCGCCAATCGATGAACAGGAACTCGACAACCTGCTAAATTCCCTATCCCAACGGGAATTTGATGCCAAGGCCAACAGACGGCTATCGGACTCCTTTATTGAAACAACGACGACTTCATTGAGAGACAAAATAAAGGGTACAAAAGACTCACTGAATGTGTTGGGTAACATGCAAATACGCTTGGATAATCAGGAAAGCCACTTGGCAAAAGTAGTTAAAGAGTTTAAACCGTTGCATCAGGGATTTTGGGCGGGTTTATGGTCAAATATGGTTTCGAAAGATGAACCTTCCACTTCTAATCCGGGCGGCGGTGATATGTTCAGCCTCATCTACCTGCGAGAGGGAAAAACCCATCGGGCGCGAGGGGTACGACTGGACTATTCCTACCAGAATCCCGTTAATACAAGCGTGACAGGTCTGTGGGAGCCGGATTTAGATTTAAGTAAATTAAGAGAAAATGCTATGGCGCTTACGCTCCTCGGCGGAATAGCAAGATACGGTATCAACTCCACGCAATCTGAAACGAATCAATTCACAACTGAAAAGGCAACACATACTACGCCCATAATCGGTGCGGGACTGCAGCTCTATCCAGAGCATAGAGTAACAGTGGATCTAAATGGTACAATCAAACTTCAGTCAGCAAATGACGGCGATCGTTTTATCAACAAACATCTTTACCACTACGAAGTAGGAGTTCGTCTTTACATTGCCCCGGCACTAAATTTAAGAGTAGGATATGGTCAATGGCACTTAGGTAATCGCGATGTTACCGGTCTGCAGATTGGGCTGGGCGCTCTTTTTTGAACAACGTGCAATTGAAACACCCGACTTTAAACTTGATTAGGACGACAATAGTCACCGCATCGGGTGGTTGAACGGTTAAATCGTATATCTATCAAGGTTAGCCTGAATGCTGTTCGCTACCGTCACTATTGCATAGTAAACGTATATCGTACCGAACTCCAAACCTAGCCAATGACAATTAATTATTGCGATTCAAGATATAGAAAACTTCAAGTAACATCGCACTTTGTATTTGTATCATAATGCTCGAAACTTTTATGTGCGATTATTAAACCAATTTAAAATCAAATTTGCGCCTAATCGGTTTAGCGGCTAATCCTCGTGCATTGTAGTCACCAACTGCTGTCGTTCATGAACGTCCATTTTCTCGCATATTCCCGATGAAAGCCACAACGTGAACACTACCTATATCAACATAAAACCAACTCTAATTTAGCAAGGGAGACTACGATTTGACTAAGCGTGATTGGGCACTTCTTGCTGTTGGGATTATCGTTATTGTCGTCATTATTATTTCTATAGTTGCTGTTAAATCTTGTGGACAAACCCGTGGCGGGACTCCGCCACCCAAAACCGACCCAATTCCGATTACGCCTGAACCCACTCCTGTGGAACCACCTGCGACTTTGCACGTATCAGTTTCAATCAACGCTGTCCCGTGGGCAGAGGTTTTCATAAAAACCCCTGGAACAAACGAATTCGTAAAACCGGAATCGAAATTCTTCAAAATCAGACCTGAACCCAATGGAACGGATTCCAACATCACGCCAATACGGGGTGAATTAAGTGTACCTGCCGGCACGGAAATCAAGTTGATTTATGAAGGTAAAGCGGAAACCTTCCCTTACGAGTCTTGGAAGGAAACGAAGTCTATATCGCATGATTTTCTGGAGCGATGACGTATTGCTCCAAGGACGCCGTTAGTAAATTTCTTGTGATTCCCAAGATGAGATTAACCGTCGTTTTCAGGTATTTGATGTTTTTAGTGGTCTGTAGAATCGCCGTTGCAGATACTCCAACACCCGAACAGATTGCTAAAAGCGCGTTGGACGCTACTGTGCTCATTACTATGGTAGATGCCAGCGGCAAGGTAGCGCCGCGAGGCAGCGGATTCTTTGTGCAACGAAATCTAATTGCAACCAATTTCCATCTGATTAACGAATTGACTAAAGGTGGAGCAAGAAACGTCGGTCAGGAAACGACTTACCCCGTAGAGAAAATTAGCGTTGCGGATGAAAAACACGATCTAGCAATTTTACAGGTGTCGGCACCCGGAATTGAACCGCTTCCGATTGGCGACAGTGAGTTAGTGGTGGTGGGAGATCGAATTTATGTAGTTGGCAATCCGCTAGGTGTCCTTGAAGGTACGTTCTCTGACGGGATTATCAGTGCGATTCAAGAGGTGGATGGCGTAAAGCTATTTCAAGTTTCTGCGCCAATTTTAGAGGGTAACAGCGGCGGCCCAGTGCTAAACGCCCAAGGCGAAGTTATAGGCGTTTCACAGGGAATCATCCCAGCCGGAGAGAACCTCAATTTTGCAATTCATTCAATCTATCTTAAAGCGCTCGTCAATCAATTGGGACAAAAGACGCTTCAAAGCGGTATTGAACTATATGAAGCCTCTCAATTTGAGGAGGCAATGAAATCTCTGGAGTCCGCACTGAACGTACTTTCCGACCCGCTAAAGCGCGCCATAGCCCATCTGTACCTTGGGTGTTCTAAACGAGGGTTTGGCGAATCCGATCGCAGCGTGAGTGCGGAGTTTCGAGAAGCGCTTCGCCACAATCCAAATCAAGCATTGCCACCGCGGATAGGAGCAGATCACCCGGTTTTTAAACTGCTGCTTGAAAAAGTTCGCTCTGAGTCAACGGGGGAGTTGACAGTTACCTGTTCACTTCTCCAAACAGAAATCTGGATTGACGGGAACGATATTGACAGGAAATTGATAGGCACCGGAACTTCTACCGTCCGACTATTTGTGGGCGGCTACATCGCGGAGGGGGTTTTGCAAGGAGTTTCCCAAAAGGAATCTTTCACTATAATTCCTGGTGGGCACAAGATAATCTATTTGGAACTGCCGCCAATTTTAAGACATAAACCCCCTGGTAGAGCGCTCGTCGGTGAGATTATCCCTCTTTCTTTGGATATAATCTGTCGCGATAAGCCAAATCATGTTCAGATTCACTTCATCCTCTACGACAGAAACGGGCAAGAAATAAACCGGGGAAATCAGGATATGCTTCTGCAGAACGAGCAACCCACGGAGTCCACATGGATTTACCGCTCGGATTTGCCACCGCAAAACACTGTTGGTAAAATGTCATATTTCATCGTGGCTGATGAAGCTAGGTCCCCGAACGAGCAACACCATGAAATCAATATTGTTGACGAAAATTTCCCACAAATCGTTGTGCTAGAACCACATGAATCCACCGAATTCACTGTCAACCAACCCATATCCGTTAGAGCAAGAGTAACTGATAATACCGCTGTAGATGAGGTTCGTCTTCATTATGCTTTCTCGAATTCCGGCAGTTCAAAACCCTCGAGGGCAACTCCGTCTCAACCTTTGAAGAAGGATGCCTCAGACGACATATATTCCGGGCTAATCCCGCCCCAACAAAGCAGTCCCGGGTACATCTGGTATTATCTTACTGCGACCGATGAAGAAAAAAATGAGAGTAAGACAGATGAAAGAAGGATTGAAATTGTAAATGCAGGACGAAATGTTCCCTCTCCTAAGCCGAAAGATTCGAAGGAAACCGATACCACATATCCATTTCGCCAGGGGATCTGGGTGAGTCATGGATGGTCAGAGAACATACATGACAATGGCGAGTATGTTTCACAATGGGATAGAGGTGATATTCTCAGTTTCAGTTACCTGAGTGAAGGTAAAGGCCATCGCACGCTCGGGGTACAACTAGATTTTTCATATCACATTCCCGCCAATACTAGCGCGACAGTGCAGTGGTGGCCCGCGATAAAACAAAGTTCCGTCGGGTTTGCTTTATTGGGGGGAGTGGCGCGATACAGCGATGACGACTCTGCTCGCATTCAGTCAAGTTTGAATGGGTCAGCGACCGCAGATGGAGCAAATCACATTTCACCGTTTCTCGGCGCAAGTTTGAAATTCTTCCCGATGGACACCGTCACATTTGACGGTGCTATTTCGGCTAAACTTAGGCCGGCGGACTCATTTTCTGGCGAGGAATCAGATTCTTTCGCGAAATATCTACACCACTACGAATTTGGAACTCGGATTTATATTACTCCTGCGTTGAATCTGAAGCTCAGCTACGGAAAATGGTTTCTAGGAGAACGTGGTAGCACGACAGTGCAGGTTGGACTCGGTGTTACGTTCTGAGCTTGATTTTTCGGGAAATGTCGAATTATTCTTAATAGGACTACATCAAACATTTCGCGACAACCTTGACACCCATTTAACCTTGTCGTTACTCTGTTTGAGATTTAAACGGAGACTCGAGCCATACTACTTGACCATTTCCTCTTCGGCAGTCGCCCTTATATCACGGCGTTTGACGGTTTTCCGCCACAGTAAATAATGGGTTCTCCTCTCGGGCCATTTGCCGAGTCACTTGCAATCGATCAAGGGGACTAAGCTAGGAATCTTGGCGGACTTAGTAATCGAATGAAATACATTTTGTGGCAGTAAGGTGAAAACACCGCCGGCCTGGAAGTTGACCATGCTGTTTTCAATCAATCCTAATACAATCCGAAACTACAGCAGACGATTAATTTACCTTGATTAAATGGCGCAAATTGAGATCGTGTAAACTGATTTCAAATGTTTATCACCCTGAAATTATCAAACTAGGCTTGAAATGGAAAATACTGTAGGAATGCTGCATGCTTTGAGGCCAAACTACGGGCAGTCAACTTTATTTTGTCAGTGAAGGATTTATCTACTATGATTAATAGGATTCAATGGTTTGTAGCAAGTTTAAGTTTATTTTGGATTACTTGTAATTTAGCTTTCGCTGCAAGGGAAGTGTCTGAAGAAGCCAAAATCTTCCGTGCAACCAGAGATGCGGTTTTTACAATCTACGGAGACAGAGGGCAAGGGAGCGGTTTCTTGGTAGACAAAGCTGGGTTAATCCTAACGAATTCCCATGTGATTTCCTCTTCTAACCGCATTTCAGCGCAGCTTAGTCCCAAAACTCGCGTCCCCGCTACTCTTCTAGTAGAAGACAAACAGAAGGATATTGCTGTTCTGCGGATTGCCCCGGAAGTCGTAACTGACCTGCCAATCCTTAAAATTGCCGACAGACCGGCTGCCGAACTTGCATTCGAGGGCGAGAGAGTTATCGCCATAGGCAGTCCTCTAAACCAGATCCGTATTCTCACATCTGGCATCGTGAGTAAAGTTGAGGAACGCGCCATTATTTCAGATGTGAACATTAACTACGGAAATTCCGGCGGACCTTTAATTAACATGGATTCCGAAGCTATAGCTATCAACACCTTCGGGGACTTTCCATCAAGAGGCGGGCCCGGAGTTTCAGGCAGCGTTTCAATTTCTCTCGCTTTGCCTCTACTTGACCGAGCCCGCGGCAAAATCCATGAAAAACCGCCACCTTCCACCCTTTTACCGGTTATTCCTGAAAACCCTTTTCCGATAGAAGGATTGAAATGGGCATCCGAACGGTGTGGCAAAGCCTCCAACTATACGCTAAAAGCACCGGGTTTCAATATAGAGATTCTAACTCCGACGCGCCGTTATTTTCTTACAAAGATCTCAGAGGGGCCTCTTACTGAGAAACGTCGGCGTAGGGAAGTTACTGCAGGTGTTGATCCCTCAGAAATGTACGATCCTTTAGGAGACCTTCTAAGGGAATGGGCCGAGTATGCGGGAATGTACAGCCCACTTGTGGAAATTCATGTACAGCCAGACGTTGGCGAAACTACCGGTAGCTTGCTACTAAATATACTTGGAGCAGCCGCCGCGGGGTACTCCGGCAACTATTACCTCGGTTCGTCGACTTACGAATTTAAATCAGATTTGCAGGACCTTGAGCTATTGGATGGCAGTGAGGTTGTCCCGGCGGTGCTCAGGGGTATGCGGATGATGCCTGTTTCTATCTCTGAAAGATTCAGAAAGATGGAAGATATTGCGCAAAGAGGCGTGTTCATGTTTTTGCCGGAGGTGTTTAAATCTAGGAATCTTCAATTAAAGATTCTCGATCTAAAAAAACCGGGGCAGGTCATTAATGTTCCTATTCCACACGCTTGTCGCGAGCAAATCTTGGCAGATTTTGAACCGTATATAGACATGCAAAAGGCTACGGAAGCAAGACTCCGACTCATGAGATAGCATTAAGATCGCAAGAGTGGATTTCAAATGAACTACTATTCGAGATCCTTGCAGGAATATCAACAATGGGTTTTTGTATTAATCGCTGTGTGGCTCGCTGTATTCTTTCTAGGTTGTACAGTGCCTTATACCTATACATATGCAGGCCACTCTACATTTACAGAAGAAAATACGAACCGGCTATATACCGGAATGAGATCAGACGAAGTTAGGGAACTTTTCGGCACTCCTGACAAGACGTATGACGCTTCCTTTGGTAAAAAGGTCGGGGAGCCATGGACCGGTCGAGTTTGGCTGTATTTTACGAAGAGGGATCTCAATTCCAAACATGTAAAACGGTACAAAAAGAATCTGTTTGTGTTTTATCCACCCGGCGATTAAATGAAGCTCAATCATTGGATCATTGAAAAATAGCGCAAAAATTTCTACGGTCAATCCTACTTTCGCAGGCATTATGGATGTTTCAATTCAAGCGCCTCAGCCGCACCGGACAAACCCACACCCGAGAATCTACCGCCGCATACAACACAGAATCTGAAAATCATGTAAACTTCGTTGAACTTTTTAAACTTTTGTAAACTTTTCGCGAGTTATGTCTCATCAAATCAACCGCAATAGAACTTGAAATTCTCAAAATACCGCTCCTTTTTGCTAGCATTTACGGCGATCTGCAAACAGGCAGCGGCTCACCTGCGCCGGACATACCCGCACCTGAGAATCTACCGCCGCATGCAGCATAGAAACTGGAAATCATGTAAACTTTGTTAAATTTTGTAAACTTTTGTAAACTTTTCACGAGTAAGTCTCATCAATTCTGCAACATAGAACATGGCACACGCCTAATCATCTTGGCATATAATCTTTCGCCGGATAGGAGATTTTTTTTTGTTAGAAACATTCATACCACCCGGTGCATCTATCCGTAAAACCTGCAGCACACAGTCCACTTAACCAAAGTTTCGCTTATACCCCAGAACATGATCCAATTCTCATTTAAAGAGGGAGTGCGATATGACTAAATTTGTTAGAATGCTTTCAGCGTTCGCGGCTATAGCCGTTGTCATGCTTATTTTCATCGTCACTCTTATACACAGCGACTCCTTTGTGCGTCCAACTTCATCTACGCCCGAGAGTGTTGAAGTTGATGCGGCAGAACAATCGCCAAACAATCTAGGATTGTCTTCAAACGTGGACTTTCTGTTTGAGAGACCTAGATGGTTGCCGGGTGGGGTGATTCAAATTATACCAACTGTAGGTGTGGATTTTGGGTTTATTCGACCAATCGCATCTGGGTATGCGGTCGGAAGGTCATTCATGGTCGGTACGAGTACCACCCTTTCCGATGAAGAGTTAGGTTATAGCACAAAACATCGCGTTTCTTTTGAAACGGGAATGCGCGTGTACTTATCCCCTACGCAGTATGTGTTGATCACTTGCGGCAGACGGTACGAAAAGAATAGCGTCACGACAAACTTTAAGACTGCGTTGCGGCTTTAATGTTGGCGCGCTCCCAATTAGATGACAACGGTGCAATGACGATGCGTTATTGGAAAGCATTCAGATAATTGTGCGAGGTTCCAGAGCAAATATAACCAAGTTCTATATCAGCTCAGCGCTCGGCGGCTTTACGTTATTTCACGGCGTGTTGGGCTTTTACATGCGGCAGATTGGGTTTTCGTACACTCAAATCTTATTTTTAGCCGCTCTGTACGAAATATTGGTATTTCTCTTGGAAATACCGACTGGCGTATTTGCTGACCGGTTCGGGCTTAAAAAGTGCGCAGTTCTAGGGCACTTCATCTCTGCCGCAAGTTGTTTTCCGATTGCACTGTTCTCGACATCTTACAGCGTATTCCTTCTTTGCCGTGTATTGTCCGCGATTTGCACGACTCTGAATTCCGGATCGGTAGAGGCGCTGCAATTCGAGTCTCTGCGAGACATTTCGCGCGAAGCAGAATACGCAAAGTTGCGAGGCAGATTAGCGGCAATCGGCGGGTTGTCAATGCCGGTTGGGGCTTTTATTGGCGGTATTCTCTGCGAAAATATTGGATTTGGAAAAGTAGCCGCGCTCGGAGGGTTAATAGGGCTGTTTACTACAGCAGTATTTGTTAGTATGAGCGAACCAGAGGGAGTTCAACTAGCACGCGAAAAATCCACATCTCAAAACATCTTGAAAGGGATAAGCGAAAACTTTCGGTTCATTAAAAGGGATAGGGAATTGACCGGTATTATCATCGCCGGATCGATAGTTTATGCAGCGTATCTTCTAATAAATGAATATTCGCAGCCGTCGCTGGAAGAGGTAGGAATACAGTCGTATCGAATTGTTGGCCTGGTTAGTGGAACCTTCATGGTGGTTTTCGCTGTTGTCTCATGGTGGGCGGGATATTTGACGCAACGCATCGGGGCGAAAGGCATTTTTGTCTGGTTGTCTGGCGTGCCAATTTTGAGTTTAATTGGCTTGGGAAGACTTAACGGCATCACACTTTTAGCACCGCTCTATCTCTCCAGATTGGGCGAAGGCGTTGCGGAGCCTGTCATTTCAAACCGGTTGCTTCAGAAAAGCCCAGCGGGAAGAAGCGCAACACTCCTTTCCACGCATAGCCTTCTTACATCGCTGGTGTTTTCCATATGGAGCATGGCGAGCGGGTTTGGTCTGGACAACGTTGGTCGTTTTTTCACATTTTCTGCAGGTGCCGCCTTCGCGCTTATAATATTGCTGTGGAGCGGGCGGTGGGTGGTAAAAACTAACGACTAGAACCCACTAAACCAAGTGTTGTCACGGGTTTTTTATTCCACGATGCCATTCCCATTTCAAGATTTACTCGTTGCAAAATAGCGGCGAAGATGTTATAGTAAAAATTGCCCTCCAACCTTTCCAACTGAAACGCACCACCACGAACATGCGTGAGATACCGAACGGAGACGTTTGATGAAATATCAGACCAAATTTCTCCCACTGTTGGTTGTCCTGCTGCTCTCGACCGTTAGCCACGCATCAACGCTGCGCGCACCCCCACTTGTACAAAAAGCGCTTACGTCAACTGTCGTCTTGGAGATTCGGAAAGAGGACGGGACCAAATTAGGGCATGGTAGCGGTTTTTTCGTGGGACGCAACCTCATCGCCACTAACTTCCACGTCATTGACCGTGCAACTCAATGCAGTGCGAGGATTGTTAACACACGGACGGAATTTGAAATTGAAGGCGTAACCGCAATTGATGTTACAAACGATCTTGCGCTGCTTAAAGTTACGGCGTACGGCGTAACACCGCTCCCGCTTGGCGATAGCGACAGGGTTGATGTTGGCGAATCCGTTTATGTAGCCGGTAACCCGCAAGGCTTAGAAGGCAAATTCTCACACGGCGTCATCAGCGCTCGGTTCAAATTAGACGAGATAAATCGCTTTTATATGACTGCCGCGCTTTCGGGCGGCAATAGTGGGAGCCCCGTGCTCAACTCCAAAGGCGAAGTAATCGGCATCGCTGTCGGACTCTCCTCTCCGGGCATTTCCATTTTCAATTTGCAAAACCGAAATGTTGCGATTCCATCAAACGTGCTTCAAAGTTTGCTCTCTCGGTCGGAGTGCGCAAAACCCCTGTCACATTTCAGGGAAGCTGCATCCGCTGAAATTTACGTCCAGCGAGGCAAAGACAAATTTGTTGACCGGAAGTATAACGATGCAATTTCCGATTTCACTCACGCCATCCACCTCAATCCAAATTATGCCTTAGCATATAGCTATCGAGGACATGCCAAGCACGCGTTAGGGCTACACACCGCCGCAATTGATGACTACGACGTAGCAATTCGCATCAAGCCAAAGTACGCTTTGACCCTTTTCGGTCGAGCAGCTAGCAAGCACATATTAGGATTACACACCGCCGCAATTGTCGATTTCGACCAAGCAATTCGCATAAAGCCAAATTACGCCATAGCCTATAGCAATCGAGGAAATGCAAAGCGTAAGTTAGGGTTGCACGCCGACGCAATTGTCGATTTCGACCAAGCCATACAACTCAATCCAGATTACGCCACAGCCTATTACAATCGAGGAAATGCAAAGTACAATTTAGGGTTGCACGCCGACGCAATTGTCGATTACGACCAAGCCATACAACTCAATCCAAAATACGCCGCAGGCTACAACAATCGAGGAAATGCAAAGCACAATTTAGGGTTGCACGCCGACGCAATTGTCGATTACGACCAAGCCATACAACTCAATCCAGATTACGACAAAGCCTATTACAATCGAGGAAATGCAAAGCACAATTTAGGGTTGCACGCCGACGCAATTGTCGATTACGACCAAGCAATTCGCATCAAGCCAGATTACGACAAAGCCTATAATAATCGAGGATTGGCAAAGTACAAGTTAGAGCTACACACCGAAGCGATTGATGATTACGACCAAGCAATTCGCATCAAGCCAGATTACGACAAAGCCTATAATAATCGAGGATTGGCAAAGTACAAGTTAGAGCTACACACCGAAGCGATTGATGATTACGACGAAGCCATCCGCATCAATCCAGATTACGACAAAGCCTACAAAATGCGCGGAGATGTCAAGAAAACGCTAGGATTGCACTCGGCGGCGATTGACGACTATGACACCGCCATCCGTCTTGACCCCGATGATGCCGAAGCCTATTACGATCGGGGCAAAGCCAAGCGCGAAATTTCACGATTTTTGGAGGCGGAGCAAGACTTCAGAACGGCTTTGAATCTCGCTAAACAAGCGGAAGATCAGAACCTTCAAAACAAAATTGAAGAGTATCTTAAGCAGTAGATTGGCTTTTAACTATCTCGGTTTTCTGATTTAGTTGTCGGGATTATCTAGTTACGGTGAAATATCAACTGGACCTAGACGATTGGCGTAAGTACACAGGTTCAATCGTCTCTGCGGTCGGGTCAAACCGGGAAATTACGTTTGTGATAACTTCTAGGGCTGCACACATCGGCGTTATTGAGAGATTTTTATCACGGAATGAACCAACCTTCAATTTCAGTCCCGGCAAAGGCTGGAAACCGTTGTTTTCAATTCTTCTCACAATTCAATTGATCGGTCTGATTGATGTGCTTTTCGCGGCGGAGGTAAACGGTAAGCGTGACGAGGAATCAACGATGCAAAGTGAACAATTAATGGGAACACCCAACACCCTTGATTTGGTAGCGCGGGCGCGGTTTGCCATCAACGCGATGACGCGAAGCACCAATCCGGAAGCGGAGTACGCTGTCTACTTCACCGGGGTGCTTCACCGCAATCCGCCGACGCTCCTGAGGGAAATCCCGTTGTACGGAAAATTCATGGAAGGGTTGGCGTTAATGCGCATCATGACGAGCGGTGAATTTGACACACGTCCATCTACGCAACCGGTGGACTTTAACCGGCACGTGGACCGTGCCTGGCGGGATGCCTTTCTGCGCACGCTAGAGAATCAGGATCTCACATTGGTTGGCGCCGAAGGCGGACGGCAGCTCGCATGGTTGGCGATTCAATATAAGCAGACCCAAGACGCCATGTGGAAAGAACTCGGCGACACAGTAATCCAAAGGGCACTCAGAACGACGATCCATCAAAACGGCTACTGCTATTTCCCGATTGACGCGGAAGGCACAATGCCGACGGCATGGGGGGCGACCTACCAAGGGTGGACGCTTCAGGGCGTGACCCAGTTTTATTTGGCGACCGGCTCTGAAGCGGCGCTGGAACTGGCGGGCAAACTCGCCCGCTACTTAAAAGATCACTCCGGCATGTTTGATGCTGACGGGCGCTTTCTCGCACGCCACGACGTTGATGTTCCGCTCGACCCGCCGGCTACGCTTGGACCTGCGCTGCATTTTCACCACAACGGCAACACCATGGAATCGCTCTCGGAGTATGCGTGGGCGAGCGGCGAGGCGGAATTTGGCGAATTCGCGAAGAGATGTTACGAATACGCCCGTTCACTCCCCGACTCATCGCCGCTGGTCGGCTTTTTTCAAGAGTACATTGACGATTGGCCCGATAACCGCGGCGTAATAGACTGCGAAACCTGCTGTGTCGTTGACATGATGTTGACTGCGCTCTGGATGACGAAGGCGGGCGTGGAGGATTACTGGGACGATATCGACCGATATTTGCGAAATCAGTTCGCCGAGATGCAGATGACGTCAGGCGATTGGTTAACCCGGATGACGGAAGAACTGCCGTATCGACCGCCGGGCGAGGGCGAGATTTCCATGCGTTCGCCGGACCGCTGGGTCGGCACCTTCGCCGGTTGGGCGACTGCCAATGACTTCTTCGCAATCGGCGCGGGTCCCGGCATAATGCACTGCTGCACCGGCAACGGATCACGGGCGCTATACTACTTATGGGAGAATACGCTAGAATACAAAGACGGAGAGTTACGGCTCAATCTGCTTCTTAACCGGCAATCTCCATGGGTGCAAGTCAGCAGCCATATCCCGTATGAAGGCAAGGTTGAGTTGAAGGTCAAGGCGGGGTGTGAAAATATTGCCGTTCGCACGCCCGCATGGGTCGGAAGTTCAAGCGGCGCACTGTCGTGCCGCGTTAACGGCACACCTCGCAAAATTAGTTGGAATGGCCGCTATGTTCACATCGGCAAAGCTGCGCCCGGTGACAAAGTTGATATCACGTTTCCGATATCGGAACGGACGGTGGAAGAAACGGTAGGCGGTGTCGATTATACGCTTGTAATCCGGGGCAACAACGTGATTTCCATCTCTCCGCCGGGGAAGAATTACCCTTTTTATAACCGATAATGGATTTGCACCTTTCTTAAGCGAACTAAACTGAACGAATGCGACCTCAATTTGATTCATGGTAGTTTATTATGCGCCGCGCAATTCAACCTACCTACTAAAGTCAATGACGATGATATGACATATTGCAACGATTCACTAATCGGTCTTATAGAAAAAGTCTTATCAACAATGAGACGGTTATGCAATTTCAATCCCTCGAAATGTTGGAAACTGAGACTCCCATTTTTTCGCGCGATTCTACCGCTCGGGTTGATTGCCGCGGTTTTCGTTTCGGGGGGCTACGGAAAGCTCAAGGAGGAACCAACGATGCAAAATGAACAATTAGCAGAGGCACCCAACACGCTAGATTTGGTAGAGCGGGCTGGGTATGCGATTAACGCGATGACGCGAAGCACCAATCCGGAAGCGGAGTACGCGGTCTACTTCACCGGTGTGCTCCACCGCAACCCGCCGACTCTGTCGGGGCAAATCCCGCTTTACGGTAAATTCATGGAAGGGACGGCGTTGATGCGCATTATGACGAGCGGCGAATTCAACACACGCCCATCTTCCCAACCCAAGGATTTCAATCGACACGTGGACCGAGTCTGGCAAGATGCGTTTGTGCGGTTACTAACTGAAAGTAAGCCGGTGCTTACGGGGCCCGAAGGCGGACGGCAGCTCGCATGGTTAGCCATTCAGTATCGGCAGACGAAAGACGCAATGTGGAAGGAACTCGGTGAATCGGCGATTCAGCGCGCGCTAGATGCGGCGGTCCATCAAGATGGCTTCTGTTATTTCCCGCACGGTGCAGAAGGGACGATGCCGACGGGCTGGGGGGCGACCTATCAAGGGTGGACGCTTCAAGGGCTCAGCCAGTTTTATATTGCGACCGGCTCGGACGTTGCACTGGAACTGGCGGGCAAACTTGCCCGCTATTTGAAGGATCACGCCGGTGTGTTTGATGCGGACGGGCGGTTTCTATCGCGTCACGGCGATTCCATTCCGCACAGCCCGCCAGCCACACTTGGACCTGCGCTGCATTTCCACCACAACGGCAATGCGATGGAAGGGCTGATGGAGTACGCGTTGGCAAGCGGCGATGCGGAATATGCTGAATTCGCGAAAAAATGCTATGAATACGCGCGTTCACTCCCCGATTCATCGCCGCTCATCGGCTTTTTTCAGGAGTACATTGACGATTGGCCCGATAACCGCGGCGTAATAGACTGCGAAACCTGCTGTGTTGTTGACATGATGCTGACGGCGCTCTGGATGACGAAGGCGGGCGTTGGCGATTATTGGGACGACATTGACCGGTACATGCGGAACCAGTTCGCCGAGATGCAGATGACCACCGGAGATTGGCTGGAAAAAATGAATGAAGGGCTATCATATCAACCGCCGGGCGAGAATGAGATTGCGATGGGTTCACCGCAGCGTTGGGTCGGAACATTCGCCGGTTGGGCGACTGCCAATGACTTCTTCGCCATCGGTGCAGGTCCCGGCATTATGCACTGCTGCACCGGCAACGGGTCACGGGCGCTTTACTATCTCTGGGAAAATACGCTAGAATACAACGACGGAGAGTTACGGCTCAATCTGCTTCTTAACCGGAAATCTCCTTGGGTGCAAGTCAGCAGCCATATCCCGTATGAAGGCAAGGTTGAGTTGAGGGTCAAGGCGGGGTGTGAAAATATTGCCGTTCGCGCGCCCGAATGGGTGGAAGGGTCAAGCGGCGTACTGTCGTGCCGCGTCAACGGCGCCGTGCGCAAACTCAGTTGGAAGGACCGCTATGTGCACATCGGCGAAGCGGCGCCTGGAGACACAGTTGAACTCGCATTTCCAATATCGGAACGGACGGTCGAGGAAACAGTAGGCGGCGTTCCTTACACGCTTGTAATCAGGGGCAATAACGTGGTTTCCATCTCTCCGCAAGGAAAGAATTATCCGTTCTATCACCGTAATTAAATCGGTCCTGAGAACCCCCCGCACTCACCCAAATAACTGAAAAAAAACGTTCAATCAGCACTTAACTTGGATTTCCCCGTCCTCAACGAGGACGTCATAAGACTTCACTTGTAACCGGACATCGGTGCGGCACACGCCGGTTTCGACATCGTATGCGTAGCCGTGAACCGGACAGATTGCCAATCCGTTTTTAATGCGTCCTCTGCCGAGTGACCCCAGGGCGTGGGCGCATGTATTATTAAGCGCGTAAAAATTCTCGCCATCGTTGAAAACCGCAACACGTTTTCCGTTTACGGTGAAGGCTTTCCCCCGCCCGACGGGTATATCCGACGTTTTTGCCACGGGCGTATAAGATGACATAATAGTTCTCCTCCTGTGTTAAGTTTCCATCGGCACTGGAAACACAACAAGTCTGTGCGAAATGTAAGCAGTCGCTTCAGCACATTCTTTATTTATATTTACACACATCAAATACCCCCCTGATAAGGGGGGGCTAGGGGGGTTGACACCCCTTTTTTGATCGGATTAATATGTGTAATTTTTAGTTGTAGTGGCTATACCATCCCCATTTTACATTGATTCACGGCGGATTGTAAAGCGGCACGTCTGTTCACGCATTTTTAGCACCTTTATCTTCCATCTTCTCTACCAACCGGTCAATCCTTTGAAACTGCCATGTCCAGCGGACATTGTAGAGGAATTGCCTGAGGTCAAATCGGTTGTCATCAGGCGAATAGGATTCCGCATGATATGAAGGCGTCAACGTAGTCATCTTATGGCGGTTGAGTGAATAGTGGTAGAAAAAATACTTGACCTTTGCAGCTACTTCCTGGCGCGAAAGATGATGCCACTCATGAACCAATTTCTCGAACATGTTTACTGGCCCGCACCGATCAATTTTGCGGAGTCTTCCGAACCGGCTAAGTTCCTGGTAGGTCAACCCCATGTCCGCTTCGTCTTCCTGTGTATACGACTCGGTGATGGGTTCTAGCTCCGCTGTCGGCGGCGCGTCCAAAACATCGTTAAGAATAGTATACCCCAGATTTTCCGCCGCCCACCGCAAAAACCGGCGGAGATCCGCCTTGCTTATTCCCCCAATCGGATTTATGTCTGCACTGCTGCAGTCGTATTTTGTTACGTAGCCGCGCAGGCTTTCGTCCACATTCGCCGTTCCCAGCACTAGCAGTACCCCGCGTTTGCCGCGCACCCACGGCAACAGTTGCGCCAATAGATAGGAAAATACCATGCGCAGGCGTGCTTGGATGTTCTGCAAAGCGGTGTTTTCCGATGCCGTGCCGCCGTCCACCTTGAACCGTGGCGTTTTTTGGGTCAGCTTTATAAAGAGGGAGAGCATTGCAGCGACGACGGAATCAATATTGACATTCAGGTGGTACGCCCCAATCTGATCTGCCAGCTTTTTCGCGCGCGTACGTGTCACGTTTGAGCTGTTCACAGTCGCTAGATAGCATGTGTGGAGAATTCGGTTGGCGAATTCACGCGCATCGGTCGGTAGATAGCCGCCCGCCTCGTCTTCTCCGGCGATGCGGCGCGCGTCTCGGATGACCGCACGATTCCCCGCCTTTGCTTCTTTGGCTACCATTTGGCACATCGATCCGACCAAGGTAGCGACCGTGGAACTATCCGCTCCGCCCGAGATTGGCAGGAAATACCCCGCCGCACCGGAGCGCCTCAGATAATCCCATAGCCAGCAGGCAGGACCGTAGGCAATTTCTCCTTCCGGTGTGTGATAGTGAATCTCAATCGGCGGGGATGGCGCAAGTCCATAATCCTCGGCGGTAAGGTCGAAATCCACGGCAACTCTGGGAACCAATTCCGATTGGCTCGCCTGCACGCCGCGGCTAGTCTTCGCCCCGCGATATGAGCGGACATCTTCCAAATCCAGCGTGGCGGTTAACACTTCAACGTCGTTTAGCGAGAACTGTGTACCTTGCGCCACAATCTCGCCGTTAACGGCAATCATGGCACAGCCGTCGAAGTAAAGACGTCCCCCATCGCAGCCTTGCTGGTTTGCGTAGAGGTAGACGCCGCCGGCTTTTGACGTGGCGTTGCGGATGAGATTTACGCGCTGGTCGAGTTTACGAAGTTCGTGATGCGATCCCGAAGCGTTCGTGATAATTTCAACCCCGTTCAAGCTGAGGTAGATATGCGGGCTATTCGGTGCAAAAAGTCCCTCGCACGTTTCCGCAGCAAGCACAGTGTCACGCGTCGCGACGGCGGCATCGCCGAACGGGACGGTATCCTGACCGGTGATTTCCCGAATCATGCGCGGCAGATAGAAGTCTTCTAGTGTCTTGGAATGCTGCCACGCGGCGAACCACCGCATTTCACGGTAATTTCCGTCCGCCGCGAGAATCGGCTTCGGTATAATCAGGACAATTTTTCGATCCAGCACGAGAATGCGGCAGTTGTACCGCACATTCTTGTGCATCACCGGCATCCCGATATCGCAAAGCATGCCTGTAGTCAAATCGCCCTTCAGTATCTCGGCGAGGCACTCCCACGAATGAAGAAAAGTATCCTGCTCCAGAAAATGATCTTCGCATCCGTAACCGGAAATCTCTAATTCGGGCCCTACGCGATATCGTGCTCCCTTTTCTTTTGCAATCTGAATCGAGGCAACAATTCGCTCAAGATTTCCTTCGAAGTCCATCGCCCATTGATTGAGATTACAGGTCGCGAGGGTTACTAATTTCATAGTTTTTCCGTTTCGTGCCAGCGATACAGGCCAGTCAGATGTCAAATGCCCTACCGCCGCAATTCCTGTTTCACTAGTTCCATTTTCCATCGCGCAAGATACGGGTGTCTAGTGTTTTACACGAGGTTGGCGGCGCAAAACGCCGAATATTTTAGCATAAACCGCGGTTTGTATGCGGTAGATAATGGTTTCACGCAGTGCACCCGAAGCGCAAGAAGCCGGGCAAGACGCTGGACCGCTCCATGGTTTTTGTGACAGAATTTCACAGTTTTCACAGTAAACCGAAAGAACCGGCGAACGAAATATGCCCACAAACATAGGTGTGGTGCGGGTTTAGCCGACTTTTAAGAAAATGTTACTGTGAAATATTCAAAGTTTTTGTAAGGTATGCGTTTGTGATTGTAGAATTAAATTACTCCGCCTAAAGTTGTCTCCGTCCATGCGTTGGTCCCAACGAGATCGGCAGAGCCCTTGCCGTATTTTGTCTGAATCAGGATACTCAGGATTAAAGGATTCACAGGATAGATTATCCATTATCCTCATGGTGATTGACGTTATAAATTCTTATTCAGATGCGCACTTGAGCAACTCGAAACTATCGTCCAATCTTTTCCGAATTTAGACTTGCAGGGTTGATAAGCTCAAGAGGATTATTAGGATAGATGGTGTTGTTGAGATCTCCTATCCTGAAAATCCTTTAATCCTGGATATCCTGATTCAGACAATTTACACAGCCATCTCCTGAATCATCTTCGCTTCGTGCCTGAATCTGAATTTACGGGTTACTCTCTATCGTTGAATATGCGTTTGTATTCCAAACGATTTGCTCCGAAATTGATGAGAAGCCCGATTTTAAAATCGTAAGCGACGACATAGTTTTTTGCTTGTGCAATATGCACGTCCTCTAGGTGAGTCAACGCTTTTAATTCAACGACGACTTGATTGGCGACTATAAAATCCGCTCTTCTAGTTCCAACTTCAACGCCGCGATAAAAGACTGGCTGTTCCACCTCACGACCAAAATTGATACCTGCGCTTTCAAATTCAATTGCCAGACACCTTTGATAAATCACCTCCTGAAAGCCATTTCCAAGCCTCTTATGCACTTCCATCGCGCAGCCGATGATTTGATAAGTCAAACTATCTTTTATCATATTGAGATAATCTTTACCCGGTGTCTCTTGATTCAGACAATTTACTCTGCCGCTCCTTAAATTCACTGTAATGACAGGACAGACAAGTCAGTCCGAACGTGGGAGAGGCATACCTGTCTCGATAATCGGGCGAGGGATTGCCGCCCAACAGTGCGTCCTTGTCAGATGGGTTATCTCAATCGCGTTTATTTTTGCACTTCACGCAGCAAATTTACCCAGCTCTGGCGTTCTCGTGCGGGGTCTACAAGCGGTTTAAGCCGTTCACACCACGTCTTGACAGTATTGTAAAACGCCGGGTCTGTCTCAATTCGCTCTAGGAGTTTCGCCAATGCGTACGTATCGCCTACCGGAAAGTAGCCCGGATAATCCTCGCCGAGTAGACCGATTGATCCGGATATTTGCGACGAAATGACGGGCGCCGAACAGGCGATCGCCTCGCCAACCACATTCGCGCCGCCCTCCATCTGTGAAGTCAACACGAGCGCGCGGCATCGGGCTAACCGGCGAAGTGCCTTCCAGCGAGGAATTTCCCCTAACCAACGATAGCGCGGATTGGACGCTTCTTCCGCTCTTGCGGTTTTTTCCAATTCCTGGCTTAGGGCGGCGCCGATATGCACCACTTGGATTCGCGAGTCGCCGCGCAGGCAGCGGGAAGCCATCGCTGTCCTGAATGGGTCCTTCACGGGACGCAGATGTCCAATCACTCACACCTCAAAGACATCTTTTTTTGGAGAAAAGACGCCCGTCGGTGTCTTCACAGATTGGTAAATGACGCTAGCCTTGTTTCGCAAACGCACCGGAAGTTCATCAATACCCACCGCTTGCAGCACGATGAACCGCGACGCCATCTCCAGCGATTCTTGAGCGGACGAATCGGTATGGATATCGCTGTACAGATCTGTTCCGGTCAGCGCCAGGATGAGCGGTAGGTCGGGGTATTTTTCCCGAAAGCGTTTAATGGAAACATAACTGCGGCGTGCGTGAAGCGCGACCATCAAATCGCACCGCTCGCCGCCGTACGCTTGCTGAACCAGGACATCGTGACCCAACTCGCGCAATATGCGAGCCCAGCGCAGCGCCGTAACACGGTTTCCTTTGCGGGAGCGCGGCGGCGCCGGGGTAACCATACAAATTTTCATAGTGTTCTCTTCAGGAGTTTGAAGTGAAAACGGCGGAAATATCTCATTTTATTATGTTAGCGTCATGGCGTTAACTGTGGCTGCGCATCAGTCGAGCACGCAGGTGCGAAATCCAGCCAGCACGTCCCGCCGATCCGGCGTATAGAAATTGCGCCAGGTGTTGCGCAGCATCCGGGAACGCGTTGTCCAGCACCCGCCGCGCAGTACCTTTCGAGATTCGAACCAGGGGGCGGAATATTCCTTGTACAGGTCAACCGCAAAACCTGGATATGGGTGAAAACTGCTGCTCGTCCATTCCCACACATTGCCCATCATCTGACGGCAGCCGAAACCGCTGTCGCCCGCTGGTAATGCGTTTACACTGACACAACCCATCTGATTCCAATCCAAGTTAGCCCGCTCAGGCGTATGCGGTTCGCCGCCCCAAGGGAAGCGCCGCTTCGCTGACGAAAGCCCCTCACCGTCGAGGCGCGGTTCTGCGGAGGCAGCAACCTCCCACTCAACCTCTGTTGGGAGCCGGCGCTTCGCCCAACGGCAGTACGCCTCAACCTCATACCAGTTGACATGGATGACGGGAAGGCCGGGTTCGAGCGGCACCCATTCGTCAAAATGCCGCCGCAACCATTCGCCAGCCGTGTCACAACGCCAATAGACGGGATGTCGTGCCGCCTCCGATTTACGCCAATCCCATCCGTCCGGACTCCAAAGGTCGCTTCGGCGGTAACCATCATCGTCCACAAATGCAGCGAATTCGGATTGGGTGACCGCGGTAGGCGCAATCGCAAATGGTTTGACCTCGACAGGATGCGCCCATTTTTCATTGTCAAACACGAATTCTTCAGCTTGAGCCGCGCCCAACAGGAAGATCCCGCCGGGAATTTCAACATCGCCGTGAAGCGTGTTGTCCTTGCAGTCTTCAGGGTGAGGGGCCATGCCAGTCGAGAACGCCGGCGGACGATAACCCAGCGTTTGCCGCGTATACGTGAACGCTTCGGTGTGCATATCTTCGTGAAAAACGGCATATCGGGTGAGATAGATTTGCTCATCACTCAATTCCCCGCTTTCAATAGTTTCGATAACCGCATCGCGGACGTTGCGCATGTACGCCAGCGTCTCTTCGCGAGTTGGAATCGACAGCGCCCAGCGTGTATCGTGTGCGATAGCTATTGAATCCCAGAGTGCGTCCGCGTCGTCCCGAATCGGTTTCTGTTTGCAAGCGTGCCGCAGCACCCATTTTTCTTGAAACCACGCCACATGCCCGATCTCCCACAACGGCGGGTTTACGATTGGTAAGTACGGTCCTATTAGCTGCTCGTCATCCAAATCGGTGACCAAATCGATCGTTCGCTGGCGTGCATCGTACACCCACTCAGCGAGCTGTGCCGTTATATCGCATTTCATGCCTAAACCTTTTGGCTCGTGTCAAAGATTTTAAACGCAAAAAGTCTAGCACAACAGAAATAGGGATGCAACTGAAATTAGTCCGCACGAGATGTAACAACGCAACGGTAGATTCGGCATAGTGACGTGGGAAAACGGTTGCGTTTCAACTTGCAACTGGGTAAAATATTGAGAGGACACGATTTGAAATGATGGACTAAATTTTACGCACATGAATGAAGGAAAACACAAACTCAGGTTAGTTGTAATGGGCGATCTTTCACATTCGCCAGAGGCATCGCCCGAATTGGATGAAGCTATCGACGACCTTAACCGGTTGCACCCAGATATCATCATGGTCACCGGCGATTTGGACGACACCCGCCACGGTTTCGAGGCTGTCCGCCAAATGCTGCGCGCCTTCGACGGGATTGTGTTGCCCGCAATCGGCAATCATGACCTTGACTTGGAGGGTTGCGAAACAGACGAGGCAAATATTAAGTTGTTTGTTGACTCATTCCGGTTGGAAAACCACTACTATGCTTATGAACATTCAGGGTTACGGTTCATTACGCTCAGCGCAGAACGGCATCGAAGCCTTCCCTGGCAGCCGCATGAGGTTTTTTTGAGCGGTGAACAACTCGACTGGTTTCGCCGAACGTTGGAAGCGCACCCTGCGACACCAACAATCGTACAGTGCCACGCCCCGGTATTCGGCACACATATTCCGGTCATCCCAACGGTTCACGTCCGTTCAACGAACGCCTACATCAATCATAACCATCACCCCGAGCGGATTCTTGAACTCATCGGTCAATACCCACAGATAATCCTGTGGTTTTCCGGACACTCTCATCTCGGTCAAGGCTATCCCAATTCAATCTGTTCCCATCACGGCGTCTATTTTGTTCACGTCGGAGTCCACAGCAGCCGAGCGACACGTGATGGACGCCGACACTCTCGCGTTTTGGAAATTGAAACTGACCATATCTTGATTCGGACTTTCGATCATGCGGGTCGAGCGATTGTTCCGCGTTACGACTATGTGCTAGATGAAAGCCCTGTCGGCTTGATGTCGTGTTGGCAGGCTTATACACGGGCGAATTTTCTGTCAGGACACTTAAAGGGATTTCACGTCGGTAATGACGGTTTATCTCTAAAGCCAATGCCGACAAGCCGCTATCTGGCATATCTTGACGCACCCGCATCGCCCGGTATCCATGCAATTTGCCCCACCGAAAGAAAAATTTTCGTTGCGACGGAAGGCGGTTATGTGTGGGAATATGACCGCACCTCGGGGTTGCCGCTCGGGGCAATCTACCTGGATAAATCTCCAACGAACATCCTTGCGACCGATACACATGTGTGGATTGGCGGCGGCGACGGGTATCTACGACGAATAGCCATTGATCGCCCTGAACGATTTTTACGAAACAATAGCACTGATGTCCATGACGGCGAAATTCCTATCAAGGGAATAATCCGCACAATGCGAATAATAGATGGAGATCGACTGCTTGTGGGCGCGGACCGGCGGCTCTATGAGGTAAACTGTCAAACCGAGGAACTAAGGCCGAAGGCGATATTCAAAATGAACATCCACGCGCTGATGTCTGATCGAGAGCGTCTCTATGTGCTCACAGCGAACGGCAAACTTGAGGTTTTCTCCATTTCCGAGCTTCAACTGCAAAAAACACTTCAAATTCCACCGCAACTCCGCAAGTCGGGCTTCCCGTTTGGGGTTGATTTCATCCATATTTCAGAAAAACGTTGCTTTCTTGTTTCCAAGCATCATCGAACTATCCTTCAATGTAACTTGAACAATATGGAGGTTGCTGATCAGTTCCGCGTGCCGGGAAAAATTCGAACCGCTCTGTTTGATGACCGGGAGATATACCTGTTAACCGAGACCGGACGCCTTACCTGCCTAGACGTAAAGGGAATGACAATCAAGATGCAACGAGATCTCGAGATGGAAGCCGCTTCTACCATGGCGTTAGATAACGAATTCGTTTATGTTGCAACGTGCAACCCCAATAGCGCGCGGCAGGAAGTTCAAATTATTGAACGATCCGCGAAAATGATCGGAAATCTCGTTTATTCTGTACGCAGTGTCGAAAATATTTATCCCGAATTAGAACTGGACATGGAGTTGACGGAGGGCAATTTTTTCCATACCGACCTTCGTGCAAAAGCCGATGAAAAGTGGGTGAAAGTGACCGACGATGAATTGTTGAGCCGAGAGTTTGAAATACGTATGACACTCGGGCGCAGCCAAGCAGAGGCACTGCCGTATATCTCACGCATGAAGTTGAAGGGAAAGGGATAATTCAGCAATTAAGTTGCAAAGATTATTTGGATGTTAAATACATTATGTCAATTAACACGTCGAGTCCTGAGGAAATAAGGTTCAAATATTCCCCTAGTTTCTCAAGGTGTAAACCTCCGTGTTTTGAAGGTATAGCTGAAGAGGTCTGCGTAACCGTCGTATGAGTTCTTTGTACTAAAAACTTTTCAAGTTCGCCGGTTTCGGGATTTGGTACGTACTCCCACACTTCCTCAATTGTTTCAGAGGGAGTTTCTGTAACTATCGTGTGCGATTTGTGTACTGTCAGTCTTTCGAGTTCGCCGGTGTCAGGATTAAGCACGTGCCTGGTTTCTTCCACAAATGTCTCCGATGTTAACCTAGGTAAATGCCCGTTTGATTCTATTTTGGCAGCTCCCGAACACCCTTGAAGAAGTATTAACGCAAGAACAACACATGTGCAGCAACATGTTGCTAAGACGGTACCGAATCTACTCTTTATCATAATGGTCCTCCATTCGCCATCAGTCGTACTCGCGCTCGCCCAAGGTACTTCCTACCGCATAGGGTTCCTAATGAAAGCACAGTGGAAACCATCATACTCAAAAAGGCAATTTCAGGTCAAGGGAAAAGAACATGACGTTTTATTTTTGATTCTCATGCGTTACCTTTGTTGAGTTTTCAGTTGCGTTTTGCCTGCTGGCGTGCTATGCTTTTTCAGTATTTCCGAATAGCCAAAGCCGTTTCGGAAGCGTTGACCTAAAAAATTGCCGATGACTGGGGCGAATGTCGACCTTTACCTCCGAAAGACCCAAGAAATTCGACCTAGCAACAAAGATTCTCGCCAACGAACAGGCCGCCGAAGACCACTATCTGCTGCGCTGCGAATGTCCAGAGATTGCAGAGCGCGCGCTTCCAGGTCAATTCATCCATGTGTTGATTTCAGATGCGTCTGCGCTGCTGCTACGCCGCCCATTCACAATCTACTCCGTTGAAGGCGATCAGATTACGATACTCTACCAGCGTGTCGGAGCGGGCACGGACTCACTGTCACATCTCGGCCGCGGCGATTCGCTCCATGTGATGGGACCGCTTGGCAACAATTTCAGTATCCCGCCAAATTTAGATCCGGCAATTATCGTTGGAGGCGGAGCCGGGATTGCATCGTTGATGCTCCACGCGGCTGCTCTTCGAAGGGTAGGTGTACGCACGTTAGGGCTAGTCGGATCCATCAACGCTGCTCGGCTGTTGTCCGTTCCCGATTTAGAAGCAATCGAGGTTGAAACTCACATTTCAACAGACGATGGCAGCATTGGGCATCACGGGTTCGTTACGGAGGTGTTCACGCAGATTTTAGAACAGCCGCAAGTTTATGACTTGCACAACCCTGTCACATACGCATGCGGTCCGTACGGTATGCTTCGTGCTGTGACCAAGATTTCTCGTAAATTTCGCGTCCCGATGCAACTGGCGATGGAGAACCTGATGGGGTGTGCGATGGGGGTATGCCTTGGATGCGTGTGCAAAGTTCGTACGCCGGATGGCGGGTTTGAATATCAAAGGGTTTGCACTGAAGGCCCGGTGTTTGATGCGGAGGACATCGTCTGGTAATTGCTCACCTCATCTCCAACCACAGATGAAAAACAATGGAAAACGGCGCGCCTTCTCTGGAAATTAATGTTGCCGGCATCCGAATGAAAAACCCGGTCATGACGGCTTCGGGGACATTTGGCTACGGCAACGAATACAGCGACTTTATCGATTTAAATCAACTCGGCGCAACGGTTGTCAAAGGCATTACGAGCGTACCTTGGCCCGGCAACCCGATGGAACGAATTGCCGAAACGCCGTCGGGGATGCTCAATGCAATCGGACTACAGAACGTCGGTGTAGACGGTTTCATCGAAAAAAAGCTGCCCTATCTCCGCAAATTCGATGTCCCCGTTATTGTGAATATCTGTGGTGAGCGGCGGGAAGAGTATGAGGAGGTCACGGAAAAGCTGAACCTCACTGATGGGGTCGCTGCGGTAGAGCTTAACATATCCTGCCCAAACCTTCATTGCGGCGGAATGAGCTTTGGAGTTGACCCCGAATTGACGTATCAACTTGTCAAAGCGGTGCGAGAAAAAACCGCACTGCCGCTGCTTGTAAAACTTTCGCCCAACGTCACGGACATAACTGTCATTGCTACTGCCGCAGCAGACGCCGGTGCGGACGGGCTCTCAGTAATTAACACAATACTGGGTATGGCAATTGACGTAAACACGCGGCAGCCGATGCTACAGAATGTCACCGGCGGGCTGTCTGGTCCGGCGATTAAGCCGATAGCTTTACGCATGGTTTGGCAGGTCTATAATGCCGTAAAGATACCCATTGTCGGCATGGGCGGTATCATGACTACTGAAGACGCGCTCGAGTTTTTCATTGCGGGCGCTTCCGCGGTTGCAATTGGCACAGCGAACTTCGTCAATCCACGAGCCCCATTGGACATCATCCACGGCATCCGCACATATTTGGAACAGAACGGGATTAGGTCGATTGCGGACCTGGTGGGAAGTTTGCAAACGTGAATCCCGCCGCACATAAAATCATACATGTGCAAAAATTGAGGTTGAAGCAATGCGTCATTTCATAACACTCGATGACTTATCGAATTTTGAGATTGAACAGATCTTTCGTCTTGCCGATCAGATGCGGACACAGATAGCAACTTGGTCGGGGTTTTGCAAAGGCAAATTGTTGGCAACGCTTTTCTATGAGCCGAGCACGCGGACTAGACTGTCCTTTGAAAGCGCTGTAGAACGCCTCGACGGGCGGGCAATCGGCTTCGCTGATCCGCATGCCGCATCCGTCGCCAAGGGCGAAACCATCGCTGATACAGTACGCATGGTCGCCAACTATTCGGATATCATCGTCGTTCGCCACAACTGGGCGGGCTCTGCACGAGTCATGGCGTGTTATTCTACCGTACCTGTCATTAACGGCGGGGATGGCAGCCATCGCCACCCCACGCAGGCGCTCACGGATTTGTATACCATACTTCAACGGAAAGGCGGTATAGAAGGCATAAAGGTAGGCATCTGCGGTGATTTGCGGTATGGCAGGTCCGCCCACTCGCTCGCACTTGCCGTGGCGCGATTCGGCGGGCGTCTCGTCCACATTGCCCCCGATGGGTTTCAGATGCCTGAGTGGGTTCTTAGCCGGGTGAAACATCTTTACGGCCAGGAACCGCTTGAGCGGAGCCATCTCAGCGATGTGATTGGTGAGCTTGATGTCATCTATGTCAATCGGCTACAGCAGGAACGCCTGCCTCCGGAAATTGAACGGGAAGCGGCGAGTAGAAGCTATCTCGTGAACACTGCGGTGATGAGCGGCGCCAAATCTGATGCCATTATCATGCATCCATTGCCGCGAGTCAATGAATTAGCTTATGAATTAGACGCCGACGGACGCGCCGCTTATTTTGAACAGTCTGCGAACGGAGTTCCCATTCGGATGGCGCTCATTGCGAGCCTGTTAGGACTAGAACAGTTAATTTTGACCCAACCGCCAGAGAGAAAAATCGCATCTGATAATCGTTCCTGTGATAATCTCAACTGCGTCACTGCCCACGAGCACTATCTGGAACCCGAAACGGAGATGATCACAGACGATTTGACGACCGCCGTATGTGCGTATTGCGGCGCTATCAAACCTGAGATGATGTGAAGGGAGTACTGCCGACGCAACTCCATGAACCGTGTTTTTGAAAATACTTCTGCGCTGTTTATCGCCCAACTCATTGGCCGCATCCTGTCATTCGGCTTGGTAGTTATCCTGATGCCCCGCTATTTCACCGAGAAGGTGTTAGGCGGTTATTTTCTGGCGATGTTCATTACAAATATGATTGCCAGCATAGCTGAATTGGGCATGCAAACCCCACTGATTCGTGAGATGACGTTGCATCGCCGACAAGCACGCCATTTTTTGGGAAATGCGCTAATAATAAGATTTCTCTTGTCGATTGTTGCATTTGGGTTAATGGCCGGAAGCGGTTATTTGCTTGACTATGAGCCAATCGTAGTTCGGATGATATTACTGCTCGGTTTTGCGGATTTGATTAACTCAACCGCTCAACTATTTCGATGCGTCTTTCGCGCGTTTGAACGGATGCGATATGAAGCGCTCACAGTGGTTGTTGAGCGAACATTGGTTGTCTTCGTTGGCGGCTTGTTCATTGGATTAGGCGGAAATCTTGTTGATTTCTGCGTAGTGGTGTTGATTGCGAGCATCTTCAACCTCGCCCTCAGTGTTGGCATTGTTGCTAGAAGATTCGTATCACTTCGGTTCCACGTCGATTTGGGAATCTGTCAAACGATTGTACGCCAGTCATTTCCATTTGCACTAGGCAATATCTGCAACCTAATTTACTTTAGAATCGACACCGTGCTGCTTTCGAAATTGAGCCCACACGGGATTACTGCTAATGCCTGGTACGGAGTAGCGTATTCGCTGGTGAACGCGTTCACGGTTCTTCCGGGGGCATTCATGGGAGCGATGTTTCCAGTGATGGCGCGCACATTCTCGAAAAGGAGGATGGAATTCAGTAGCATATACACTGAAGCGCTGCGATGGATGTTTTTGGTCGGCGTCCCGTTTGCTGTAGGGCTGGCAATTTTATCGGAAAAAATATCGTCTGTCCTATTTCCACATTATGAATGGACGGAAATTACACCTGCCTTGCGTCTTTTAAGTTGGTCCGGGGGTCTGAGTTTTCTAACGACCGTCGTAATTACAGTGCTTCGCGCAACTGACAAACGCCGTGCGTTCTCCCTATTGATGGCGACTACCGCGTTGATTAACATTGTGTTGAATTTTTTCCTCATCCCTCGCTTTAACCATGTCGGCGCAGCCATGGCGATGATCATTAGCGAGGTGTACCTATTTATCGGGAGTTTTATTTATATAACCCTTCGGATTTCGAAATTAACCTACATCAGTTTTGCAATCAAAACGGGCATTGTTTCCGCACTGATGGGGGCAGCCTTAATGTTTCTTCGAGACCGCTTTTCAATCTGGCTATTGATTCCGTGCGCAATGGTATTTTATCTTGCCGGAATGGCCGCGGTTGGAGAACTCAGACGGGGTAAAATCCCAAAAAGAATGGAACTCACGGATGAATCGTCTTTTTGATCTTCTCTTTTTATAGGGTAGGATTTCCTCAGGATTCTCTGTGAATTTCAAAGGTCTGTATCACTTCATTTGCCAGAAGCCGCTGAGAAATTATTTCCAGCTTTGCTCGATCTAAACAGCCTTGTATCCAGTATTTTTCTCCGGTCTGTGCATCCTGAACGCCCATAATATTCGCATCACGAATTCCTTTGAGGACGCTATCGCCAACCGCATCTGTCACACCGGACTTAAATCGAATTTCTATCGCCCAGGTGTTTGCAAGTAAAGCTGAACGAACACCTTGCGAAGGCAAATCATCATCGATTTCCCTGTAAACGTAACGCTGCGTTACCGGATCCGCAAGGAGATTGGCACAGATACGCTCAACTGCTTGTGAATCGATATTTCCTTCAATCAAATAAATTTGCGCGGTACGAACCGCGGTAACTCCAGCGATGCCCAAGTCGGCAATATCTTCGAGGATGCCACCCCCAACAACATCTAGTGCATCGGACTTGCCGAAAATTTCAATCTTCCATTTCAATCTTTAGGTCTCCTGATTGAACATCCAGATCCGCCGGACGCTTGGCTGTTGCTAACCTCGTACCTTTAATTCATTGAATCGTTAAGGAGTAAAGCGTGCCGACCGAAAAAGCTAACGCTCGAATGCTTATGATTATCGTAAGTGTAATTGGACTAATTTTTGCCATTGTTATGGTAATCCTGTTCTTCAACGCGGCGCCTGCGCTTTCTGACCTACCAGAACACCGCACCTACACGGACGCCCCCGCGTGTTTGAAATGCCACCTAATCGGGGATGAAAAAGAATCGCCTACCATGCCCCACATCAACGTTGGCGCCTGCCATCTCTGTCACAGTCTCGCCGAAGAATAACAGGAAGGTGTGCCGCAATAACCGATTGCACTTTCCAAATCACATCAACAGCCGTACCCGCACTTTAGCATATTTGCCCAAAGAATGCAAGTGTCGGGCCGCTATTGCATCTTCGAAGACGAAACCGAAAATCTACCGATTTCACGAATTGCGCGAGACGCGTTGTTCATCGCACGACATTGTACCCATCCTGAACTAGTCGCCGCGGCGGGGGTAAGCGCGGCAGATTTTCTGTTGACGCCGACTTTCAAATGGGTATAATGGACTTGTGCGTTCGACTGTTTCAAATCGTTGAGGAATAAAATAACCAAAAAACCTGGAGGACACTGTAGATGAATTTTGGAGCCTTGGGTTGGGGCAAAACTAACCGGTTAGCACAGATGTTCAAACCCAATCAGGACGGAGAATACCATACGGTCATGTTGGCAGTGGACCACCCGTATTTTTATGGGCCGACCGAAGGATTAATCGATCCGAGAAAAACAATACGTCCAATTGTCCCCTATGCAGATGCTATCAGCCCTGCAAAAGGTACGCTTGAATACTGCTTGGACCCGTTCGTAACCACACCCGTAATTTTAAGGGTAACCGGCGGCAATAGTTTGACGAGGCGCGACGAATTATCTAATGAACATATAATAACGTCCGTGGAAGAAGCGGTAAGGCTGAATGCCATTGGGGTTTCGGTCTCAGTGTACATTGACAGCGATCATCAAACGCAAACCATCAAAAATCTTGGGACATTGGCAAACCAAGCCAGTAAATACGGCTTATTGGTATTAGGCATCACCGCTGTGGGGGCAACATTAGAGCAGCGAATTAAAGGCGAAGGCGCTGGAGATGACACATTCGACGCTGCCAGATATTTTGCCCATGCTGGAAGGATTATCCAAGAAAACGGCGCGGATATTGTCAAAACATATTATTGCGACAATTTTGAGCAAGTTAGGGAGGGGATTCAAGTTCCCATTGTCATTGCAGGCGGAAAGAAAATTCCTGAACAAGAAGCGTTGGAATTCACCTATAACGCGATCAGTGCAGGTGCCAACGGCGTCGATATGGGGCGGAATATTTTTCAAGCGGAAGCGCCCGCCGAAATGATACAAGCTGTCAAGTCAATCGTCCATGAAGGAAAAACGCCTGATGAAGCAATGGTAATTTATGATGAACTCAAACAGGGGACGCCGTAAGAACATGAAAGTTGGGATGTATTATAATAACAACGATGTACGGTTAGAACATATGCCGGTTCCAGCCATCGGCGACGGCGACTTGTTGATGGAGGTGAACGTGAGCGGTATTTGCGGCAGTGACATCATGGAATGGTACCGCATCCAGAAAGCGCCGTTGGTGTTAGGTCATGAGGTGACCGGTAATGTTGTCGAACTCGGAAAAGACGTTGCAGAATTCCGCGTTGGCGACAGAATTTTTACTACACACCACGTTCCCTGCGATGAATGCCATTACTGTTTACGCGGCCATCACACCGCTTGCGAAACTTTCCATGCCGAAAACAACTTTGACCCCGGTGGTTTTGCGCAGTATTTAAGAATTACAGGAAAAAGTGTAATGAAAGGAACATTAAAGTTGCCCGATGGAGTCACCTATGAACAAGGAGCATTTATTGAACCGCTCGGTACGGTGGTCAGGGGGAGCAGGATTGCGGAGGTACAACCGGGCGATAGTATGCTAATTCTTGGAACCGGTCTGGTGGGATTGCTCCATATCAAATTAGCGCGAGCACAGGGCGCGGGGCGAATTATCGCAACAGACATGCACGAATCGCGTTTACAGTTTGCGGAGGAGATTGGCGCGGACCACACCATTGACGCTCGTGCGGATGTGCCAAGTCACGTTAGAGAAGTGAATGAAGGGCATCTTGTTGACAAAGTTATCGTCTGTACAGGCGCCTTATCAGCCGCAGCGCAAGGGTTAGAATCGGTTGATAAGGGAGGAACTGTGTTGTTTTTCGCTGTTCCCAAACCGGGTGTGCCAATTGCAGTTGACATCAACGCGTTTTGGCGAGATGATATCAGTGTCAAAGTAAGTTACGGTGCGGCACCGGCAGATAACGAACAAGCCTTATCATTTATCAGTGCCGGGAAGGTTTTTGTGACTGACATGATTACACATCGGTTAAGCCTTGATGCCATCGGCGAGGGTTTTAGACTGGCAAGCGAAGGCGCGGATAGCCTCAAGGTTATGATAGAACCAAACCGGAGTGAAGGCTAAATCACGGCGCCGAACTAAAGGTTGCTACAATGAAGACATAACGTAAGTCGGTTAGAACCCGGAAATCGATGGAAAAGATGCCGCACACTCCGCCGCCAAGCCGTACAGTCTTCAAATTTTTTCCTGTAGTTTCGGATGGCTATCGAGCACTTTGATGAGCGTTCGTACGAGTTTTTCAGGGTCGTGGCGGATTACCGTTAGGGGAACTCCATTCTCAACAATAACCGTGTCTCGAATAAGATCTGATTCCACAACACGGATATCACCGAGATTGTCCTGACTGCGATCGTAAAAGATTTGCACCTTGGAGGGATCGGCCATCTGCTTCGTCTCATCAGAGAGTTGCGAAATATGTTTGGTGAGATTTAGCAGCGAATCCGTAACATGTTTCGGATGTTTTTGAAGCGCGGAAAGGGCTTCTTCCGTGTGCATCTTAATGCGTGTAAACTGCTCCATAAGCTCTTTTTGAACATAGTTATTGATTAGTGTTTCCGGAGCAGGTTGATTATTGACGATAATAAAATCTATTGAAAGATTTGCATGATTGATGATTGCCTGAACGTGGTCGCTGACTGAATAGCCGTCAGTTTCGCCGGGCTGAGACATCACGTTGCAGATGTAAACTTTCATCGCTTTCGACGATCGGATTGCTTCGGCGATTCCCTTGACGACAAGATTGGGCATGATGCTGGTGAATAGGCTTCCGGGCCCGATTATAATGACATCGGCATTTACAATTGCGTCGTCAGCCTCTTGATTGGCAGTGCATTGATATGGTTTGTTCGGTGGGTGATGATTCATGCCGTTCTCGCGGGGCTCAAGAAATATCCGCCGTATTGGTTCCCGATTCTCACGCACCGGAATTTTGGATTCGCCGCGGACTATCTCGCCATCGGCGAGTTCCGCGCACAATACGGTGTAATTCAAGCTAACGGGGATGATTTTCCCGCGTACCGCGAGCAATTTAGATGCTGCGCGGATTGCTTTTGGGAAGCTGCCGCCATTCAATTCGGTGAGCGCGGTTAATAGTAGGTTGCCGACCGTATGTCCGCCGAGATGGCCATCATTTGAAAAACGGTATTCAAATAGGCTGTCTAGCTCATCTGCCTCGGACAAGGCGACCAAGAGTTTACGAATGTCACCCGGCGGCGGCACATCAAATTCCTGGATTAATCGTCCGCTGCTGCCACCGTCGTCAGAGACCGAAACTATGGCTGACAGATTGTCAATATCAAAAAGTCCTGTCCGCCCCGGTGTCTTGTCTGTGTATTGTTTAATCCCACTTAAGAGAGACGATAATCCTGTTCCTCCACCGATACACACGAGCCTTAGACCGCTTCCGCCTTGCATAACGCCCTCCTTAAATGAGCTTCGATGATTCGTTCTATTGAAATGCCGCGCAGCTATACGCCCCAAACAGAAATTACGGTTTCAAGCTACAATCCCGATACAAACCTTTATGGCTTACAATGAAAGAGTGGCGTATCCTGATACGGCCGAGTATTTGATATTACCAACGTTGCGAAACCCCTTGCGTTTCAGGGATGAGAATTCGGCGGATTATCGATACTATTCATCCGGACGAAGAGGTTATTAATCCTCTCAACGAATCAAGTGTTGAATTACAGAGAAATTCAGCCTGTTCGGACGTCGGCGCTTCACTGAAAACGCGAATAACGGGTTCAGTGCCCGACTTGCGAATGTTGACCCACCTATCCTTCCAAATACGCTTCACTCCATCGGTTAAATCGAGTGAATAATCTTGATTGTCCGGCATGCCGAGTTCGTCAAGATAATTTTCTCGGGCGCGTTTTATGACCGTATCCGCAGCCCCCTGCGAAGAAACCTCCAATTTCCTTTTGCATATTGAGTAACTTGGCATGGCTGCGGCTAATTCCGAAATCTTTAAATCACTCGAATCAGAAAGCAACTGAACGACTGCGGCAATTGATGCCATTCCGTCTGTAGTGTATTGGAGATCTGGATAGATAACACCGCCCGTCCCTTCACCGCCGATGATTGCTTTGGTTTCATGCATCTTTTCAGCTACATAACCGACACCTACCGCCGTGCGGTGAATTTGGACTCCATGCCGATCGGCAATATCATCTAACATTCGGCTCGTGGACACTGTGGCAACAATGTCTCCTTTGCGTATTTTCAACATGAATTCAGCCGCAAATGCAAACGTATATTCGCCGCTTAAAGGGCGGCCTTCATCTGTAACAATCACAAGACGGTCCGCATCAACATCGTGCGCGAATCCAATATCGGCTTCTTCGGATTTAACCGCCTGGCACAATTGATTCAATGCGTCGGGCGTTGGTTCTGCAGCGTGAGGAAAATAACCATTGGGTACACAGTTAAGTTGGATGACTTGACAGCCTAGTTCTTTTAACAAGCACGGGCTGATTACGCTGCCCGCTCCGTTGCAACAATCAACGACAACTTTCAACCGGCGCGAACGCGTTTGAACGCAATTCATCCAATCGCTATTGAGGATGTTGGCGATATGGTCATTAACTGCAGTATTGAAGGCTTCTACGGTGCCTTGTTCAGCCCAATTCGCAAGCCTGAAATCCTTGGATTCATAGATGCGCATGAGTTCGGTTAATTCGGTAGGATTCAAAAGCCGACCGGATTCAGCCGCGAATTCGAGCCCATTCCAGTCGATAGGATTGTGACTCGCTGTGATGACGAGGCTGCCTTGTGCGTTTAATGACTTGGAGGTCAATAAGGCAGTTGGCGTTGGGCAAATCCCAGCGTCAACGATTTTGCAGCCGGTTGCAATTAGTCCTGCAAGCACCGAGTGGCGCACCATTCGCCCAGATGTCCGCGAGTCTCTTCCGATGACGACGGTTTCCCCGCCTAGAAAGGTTCCAAATGCTGCCGCGAACCGCGTTAGCGTATCCGGGCCCAATGTCTCGCCAATTATTCCTCTCACTCCTGAGACGCTAACGATAAAGTCGCGCATATAAATGCCTAACGGTTAAAATGTTGATGCATACCGGTTGGCTGTTACGATTAATTCCGCCGTTCCAAATGCAACAATTCTTGATTATGATTCATACGGCTTTTAGGTTTGCAAGCGTCAACGCAAAACTACAGAATTACTGTCACATAAAAACGTCAATTGGACATTTTCCGAGATGCTAGGATACAACACAAGCATCCAATCAGCACCTGCCAACCGCAAACTTGATACCATGCAGGATAAACAAACAGATACGATGGAATGGGTGTCAATTCATACAATGTAGGTGTTCTAAAAATATCCATTTCAAGCAGATGGCACACCGCGATCAGCGGATTGATATGCAAGAATGGCGATATTATCGGTTGAAGATTTTCCAGATACCGCTCTAAGGGCGAAAGCAGGAAAACACCTCCGATAAGAAAAGCCCACAAAAGAAACACGGTTTCAACAGCGAGGAGTGTGTACCGCAAAAAGTTCCAAACCAGCGCGGCGATTGACGCTCCCGAAAATATGAAAACGATAAACACCAAGTGCAGCAATATTACCTTGTAACGCAGTAGTTCGCCGGCCGAGATTGTGAAAACAAGCAATGTCACGCCAAGAAAACAGAGGCTGTAAATCTGACTTTCAAAAAGCAAACGCGCCAGAATGGATCGAGAACGAATTGGACTCAATGATAGAATATTGTCCGACATCCTCAAATTATGGTGCTGGTTAAGTGTGCGGCATGCGAGGTACGGGGAGACAATCAGAATCAGGAAGGCTTCAGCTAAAAAGATGAGATTGGAAAACTGCCCCAACTTCGCACGCATCAGCAGCTGGCAAATTACTAGAAGCATCGCGCTCTGTACAATTACGGCGATACAGATTTTCCCAACACGCCTCCATCGTTGGCTCATCGTTAGGCTGAAAACCGGGTTCTCAAATTGCCGCGCAAAGTTCATCTTCAATCCATTTGAAACAACTTAGATCTGACACATCTCTAGTCCGCTATCCGTTGGATTCAAAACGTCAATTTTGTTCGCCTCCGATGTGTTCCTGCAACGCTTCCTGAATTTGGAGGATTGTTTCAGCTATTGCATACAGGTTTGGGTTGAGTTGCAAAGCTCGTTGATAAGCATCTATTGCCTGTCTAAGGTGCCCTAACCTGAGATGGCAGTGCCCCAACCCAGCAAATGCGCCAAAGTGATAGGGATTAAGCGCAATCGCACGCTCACAATCTTCAATTGATTTGTCCCATTGTTCTAGCATAAAGTAAGCAATCGCTCTCTGATTATGTCCTTCGGCGAAATTTGGGGCGGATTGAATTGCCGCCGTCAACTTCTCTATGGCATCGTCATATCGTTCATCCTTAATGCATCTTGCACCATCTTTAAGCAGTGCATCGACCGATTCATTACCTGAACGAAACCAAATCGCCCATAACGCCCGCTGGGCATTCGAGCGCAGCCCAAAATCTTCATGCTGGAGCGACTCAATCAATGGTTTTACCGCACCCATGCCGCTGAAAATTCCAAGGGAATAGGCCGCTGCGCGCCGGGTTGGCGCGACGTCATGTGATAACATGTCAATTAGAGTCTCCTGCGTGTAATTCTTGTCCTTTAGGGCGAACTTCAAGTCTTCTTTTTGTATTTGCTTTGAATAACGCAATAACAATTTTGCTAAGTCGGAGTGTCCATTGCTAGCAGACATTAATGATTCCTTAAGAAGTTGGATAGCGAAATTTCAGGTTGAAATTCCCCACATGCGCGGCGTAGGCCGGCGCCGCGGAGGAAAGTCAATGCCAACGCGCAGAAAACTCCCAGATTATGGACGATCAAAACGTTATTTATCTTATCACACTGCCGAAACGATAGCAAGGTTAAAGTATGGAGTGGTGCGTATGGTCCTTGCTGGTCCAACGAACTATTTCCGTTACGGTGAACTGAAGCGGCGGTTGTGCTTGCGAAGACTCAATGAATTTAGATATAATCTGTTGAAGGAGAACCGTTTATCACTCTAACTTTCATGTCTAACCCATTGCCCAATTCCGTCGAAATTAGCGCATAAAACCATGTACACGCTCGAACCGCTGAAAAAAGAAGACTCAGATGTATGGGATACTATGTTGCGTCATTGCCCGAACAGCACTGCTTTTCACTCAGCTACTTGGCGGGACGGGTTAGCGGGTTCTTTCAAACAGTTGACTCCTGCATACTTACTGATTCAGGAAAATGGCACCACAGTTGGCGGATTGCCGGCCTTCGTGTTCAAACCTATTCCAAGTATCAAGTTGTTACATTCAATGCCGTGGAATCAATGCGGCGGGATTCAACTAATCGAGGGAACGTCTGGAAATATCAACCTCCTGTTGCAATCCGTTGAGAGTCATTTGAATCGGATTGTTAGCGTACAAAGCCCTTGTGAAACGGTTTTCACGCTTTCGCCATGGCAGACAGAAGACTACGGGCGGCGCTTGAACGAATTAGGATACTGTAAGTACAAAGAAAGCTTTACACACTTACTCAAAATCCATGCCGATTACGATGTCATTTGGGCGGGTTACAAGAAGTCAATCAGAAAAGCGGTCAGAAAGGCACAGAAATCAGGGGTATCGGTCTACGAATCGGACAGAGAGATTGACCTTGAAGCATTCTACGAAATCTACTTGGCAACGCAAAAAAGGGTAATGAGTGTCCCGAAACCACTGTCTCTGATGAGATTTCTCTTCCAAAGCGGTCTTGCAAAATTAGTCGTTGCGAAACACGGCGGCTTAATTATAGCGGGGGTATTATATCTATACTTTAACCGAACCGTAACGCCCTGGTGCGGCGGTTCTGTCCCCGAATTCCTTGAGTACCGCCCGAACAACGCAATTCTTCACCACATCATCAAATGGGCATGTTCGGAAGGATATTCGTGGGTGGATCTTGGGGCGTCCCCCCCGGAAAACCCTGGACTCATTAATTATAAAGAACAATATCGAGCAAAGCGATTTGATTACTCCAGTTATTTGAAAGTCCACTCACCCGTAAAACGTGCGGTATGGTTAAAGTCCGAGCCGGCACTCCGAAAATTTTACGCTTGGGTGCAGCACGGGCGAAGTTAACTGTCGGCCGGTCGATTCTGCCCGTAGTATACGGCTGAGTAATTTAGAATTTGCTTTAAATAATTTTTTGTGCGTGCTAAAATAGGTATCGTACTACATAGGCTTTCGTATAGGCTTCTCAAGCTGTGTTCCTAAAACCGAGCGAAATCCCGCAGTAATCTGAGCGAGGAGGTGTACCAAATGGGAGCCGCGCTGATGAGACTAGCCTTCGTATGCATTTGTTCTAGTGTTCTTGTGCATATGGCGGCGATTCCAAGTTTTTCCAAAATTTACCCAAAAACCATCGTTGGACTATGGCTATTTGATGAGGGCCGCGGCAACATAGCCAAAGACGATTCCGGCAACGGTCATCATGGAGAGTTCATCGGACTAAAGCCGAAATGGGTTGAAGGCAAATTCGGCCAGGCGTTCGAATTTGACGGACAGGATGATTCCATTTTGTTTAATGCAGCCGAGCGGCCGGAACACGCTTTCATATTTCATCAGCCGACCGACGCGACGTTTGTGTTTTGGATAAAGAGACTCACGTTACCCCATGTTGCGATATTTTGGACGAGAGGAGATGTCACCGATAAGGGGCGGTTCAATGTCTACGCGGGGGCAGGAGAAAATTTTGGTTTTACTTATAAGTCGGACGATGGCACTCCACATGGGATTTTTTCTCGAACGGTCGATCTCCCTTTTAAGGAATGGACTCACTTAGCAATAACACGAAAAGGCAAATCCTATATCGCTTACAAAGACGGCGTTGCAGCAGACCGAGCAGTCGATCCAGAACCCGACCTGCCTAAGGCTAGGCGTTGGATTGCATCGGGCAGAGACGGTTTTCGATTCAACGGCATCCTCGACGAAATTGGCGCGTTTAAGGCTGTATTGAGTGCGGAGGATATTAACAATATTATGAACAATGGACTCGAGAAATCCGCACTGGTTGTGCCATCCACTAAGAAACTGGCGACGATCTGGGGCCAGATAAAACACCGGAAATAATCTTGGCTTAACGCTAACATAAAACTGCGTATTTGAATCCTGCTAAAGATTTGAAAGCCAAGATTGTGTTATCAGAACTTCAACGAGGAATTCACAAAACGTCTAGGCAACTCCATTCGATGCCAAGCGCGTAAGAATTTGGGCGACAGGTTGAGTTGTTCAAGAGGTTGACACGGAAGCTGTCCAGAGATGTTTAGGCTATTCGTTTTAAGAAAAATTAGCTAGGAAGTGGATTCCTCTGAGATCTAATAGGCGGTGGTCAGCGGGGCTCTCTGTTAGAAACAGTGAAAGAATGTTCAAACGGCAGCAATATTATGAACTCATAAAAATTAAAGGAGGGCATTGATGTACAAATCATTATGTGCGACGTTGATAATTGCGCTGACGGTTGTTTTTTCCTGTTTAGCATGGGCAGTTGTCAACCCGGACGCGATTGTGCTTTCGTTGTCGTTTGACGAAGGAGCCGGAGAAAAGGCGGAGGACGTTTCCCCGCTCGGGAACAACGTCTTTTTCATTGATGAACCAAAATGGGATGAGGGAAAATTCGGAGAGTGCGTACGGTTGAAAAATAACGCACATCTAGAAACCGAGATGCCAAACCTTGAGCTACACAACACTGATTTGTCGATGGCAATTTGGGCAAAATTCACCGCTGAACCCGGTTGGGTTGCACTCATGAGTCACGATGAAGGCGCGCAAATTGGCGCAAAAAAATGGGCATGGTGGTTTTCAGCCGGCGCATTCGTTTTTTATATTGATCACGCAGATGCGAAAGAAACGCGCGAGTGGATTCGTTCCGATTTCTTTGGGACACCAGAAATTGATAGGTGGTACCACCTCGCGATCGTCAAGCAGAATGACCTACATACCCATTATCTTGACGGTGAACCGTTTGGCGAAGAAGAAAAAAAAGCTCCTGTGCCCGAAGCAATTATAGGTCCGCTATCCATCGGTGCGACAGGCATTAGGTATTTTTTCCAAGGGTTTCTAGACGAAGCCATAATTGTACGCCAAGCGCTAAGCCAGAATGACATCCGGAATCACCGCGACGGCGGCAATGTTGGGATTTTAGCGGTCGAGCCCGGCGGCAAGCTCGCAACCAGATGGGGCAGCCTGAAGATGAAACGCTAATCGTCCAGTTATCAATGAAACAATCCCTCATTCATACATCAGATTTCCGGCAAGATGGACGATCCATTTCATATTGAATGCTATTCGGCAGTTAAGGGGGTAACAATGCGTTTTTCGATATCAATGTTCTTAATGATGGCTTCTGCGTGGATCTTTCCATTCGCATCAGAGGCGGCAATAGACCCGGAAGCTATAGTGCTTGCATTGCCGTTTGACGAAGGGGCAGGTGATGAAGCTAAGGACGCCTCCCCAAGCGGAAACAACCTCTTCCTCGTAGAAGAAGCAAAATGGGACGAAGGAAAAATTGGCAAATGCGTGCGCTTGAAAAAGACCGCTCATCTAGAGACCGAAATGCCAAACCTTGAGCTGCACAATACCGATTTGACGCTGGCGATGTGGGTTAGCTTCTCCGCAGAACCCGGCTGGGTTGCCCTAATGAGTCACGATGTAGGCGCTGGATTAGGCCACGAGAAATGGGCTTGGTGGCTCCAGTCCGGTACGTTCGTTTTCCACATTGATGATGGGATTGAGAAGCGCGAATGGGTGCGTTCCGACTTCTTTGGGGCACCGGAACTCAACAGGTGGTACCACCTTGCTTTTGTCAAAAATAAGGACCTACACACACATTATGTTGACGGTGAACCGTTTGGAGGGGATGAAAAGAATGCACCTGTTCCCGAAGTGATTGAAGGGCCATTCTCGGTCGGTGCAACGGGTATGAGGTACTATTTCCAAGGATTGATGGATGAAGCGTTGATTGTCAAACAGGCATTGACCCAGAACGACATCCAGAGGCATCTTGCCGGCGGCGTTGCCCGTATTCTAGCAGTGGAGCCGGGCGGAAAACTCGCAACTCAATGGGGCCGCCTGAAGATGGGACGTGACTTTCCTTTCAGCCAATGATGCATTAACCCAAGAAATCTAATCTGCCTCGATTGACTCGGCCGATAGATTTCCAACACATCCACGACAGTGGAGCGGCAATAATGCGCGCATCAAGATTTATATGCATGGCAATTGTGTTGCTGTGGGCGGCATCCATACATGTTAATGCGGGAATCAATGCGGACGAGATTGTGCTCGCACTGTCGTTTGATGAAGGAGAGGGTGAAGCAGCCGCAGACTTATCTTCAAATGGAAACGCCGCGGCGCTGGTGCAAGGCGCTAAATGGGGCGCAGGGAAGCTCGGTACATGCTTGCGCTTGAAAAATACCGCTCACGCATCGGTTGCGAACCACCCGAGCCTCGATTTACACGAGACAGATTTCTCACTGGCAATTTGGATGAATTTTTCTTCCGATCCCGGCTGGTACAACCTTATGGCACACAGTGAGGGGCCCGGCGGCGGTGACAAGAAATGGTTCTGGATGTTCTCTGGCGGAAAGTTCAAATTTCACATTTTTAACCTTGGAGGTGAGCTTGCGTGGATTGATTCGGAATTCTTTGGCTTTCCTGAACTTGACCGCTGGTATCACCTCGCCTTGGTAAAACGGCAGGAGCAGTACACGTTTTTTCTGGATGGTGAGCCGTTTGGGGAATCAGTAAAAGACCTGCCCGTTCCCAAAGAGATAAACAACGTCCTCACTATTGGATGGTCACAAGAGGATCGCTACTTTCAGGGACTCCTTGATGAGGTGCTCATTGTGAAACAGGCGTTAACCCAAAACGATGTCCAAAAGCATCTACTTGGCGGCGTCCGGGGGATATTGGCTGTTTACGCTGGCGAGAAGTTTACGACTAGATGGGGTAGGTTGAAGACAGGAAACGGCTTATCCAATGACCGGTAATCCAACCTCTTAAACAACTCTATCCAAGTTCAACATGGGGAATAACCCTGTACCATAGGGAACGGCAATGCGTGTATGAGATTAACTTTATTTGTGATTGCTGTGTTGTGGGGGTTCTCCTTCGCCGCGGCGGATGCAATTGACCAAGACGCAATTGTATTAGCATTGCCGTTTGACGAAGGAAAAGGCAGAGAAGCCAACGACATCTCCACGCACGAGAATCACGGCTTGCTAACAGACACCGCCAAGTGGGCACAGGGCAAAATTGGAATGTGCGTGCACTTGCAGAACGCTTACGTGGAGGTTGCAAATCACCCAAGCCTCAGCCTGCATAATACCGACTTTACGATGGCGTTATGGATAAAATTTGCCGAGGAGGCAGGCTGGTACGACCTAATGGCTCACAGCGAAGGCGGCGGAGGCGACGACAAACAGTGGATTTGGCTGCTTTCTGGCGGAAAATTCAAATTCCACCTTCATAACAGAGGCGTTGATATTACGTGGATTGACTCCGATTTCTTCGGATTTCCTAAGCTTGACCGCTGGTACCACGTCGCTCTTGTCAAGCAGGGAAACCAATACACGCATTATCTAGACGGCGATTTGTTCGGTGAAATGATGAATGATACCCCCATCTCAAATGAAATTAATAACCCGCTTACCATTGGCACGGGGCCAGGCGAATTCTTCATTCAGGGATTCGTAGATGAGGCATTCATCACACGGCAGCCGTTGACACAGAACGACATTCGCAACCATTTTACCGGCGGCATTCAGGGTGTTTTTTCGGTTGAACCGAGCGGCAAACTCGCAACCAGATGGGTAAGTTTGAAAACCGGATATGATCGATGAACCGATGTTTCAATATTCGATTTACCTCCGGCACTACTGAGAGGAAATGTCAATTCATAAACGATCAGCGCCTAATGAGGACAAGGATGCGCAATTGGATTTGTACATTGTTTTCGATTACGTTGTTGTGGACGATTCCGATTGGCGTCGAGGCGGGAATTGACCGGGATGCGATAATACTGGCGTTGCCGTTTGAAGAGGGAAGAGGCAGGGACGCCAAGGACATCTCCCCGCTGGGCAACCACGGCGTTCTGTCGGAAACCGCCAAGTGGGCGCAGGGTAAATTCGGAATGTGCGTGCGCCTAAAGAACGCTTACGTAGAAGTGGAAAATCACCCAAGCCTCAGTCTTCACAACACTGACTTTTCGTTTGCGGTATGGATTAACTTTTCCGAAGAGAAGAATTGGTATGACCTAATGGCTCACAACGAAGCACCAGCCATAGACGTCAAGAAATGGATTTGGATGTTTGCCGCCGCCAGATTTAAATTCCACATTAATGATAGAGCGATTGAGATTGCGTGGGTCGAATCAGAATTCTTTGGATTTCCCGACCTCGACCGGTGGTACCAACTTGCTCTAGTCAAACAGGGTAACCGATACACGCACTATTTAGATGGAGAAATCTTCGGCGAAGTGACAGACGACACGCCCATCCCCGATGAAATCAACCACCCGCTCACAATTGGATCGGGGCCAGGCGACCGGTTTACTCAGGGATTCATGGATGAACTTTTTATCACGCGGCAGCCATTGACACAGAACGAAATCCAAAACCATTTTGCTGGGGGCATTCAGGGCGTTTTGTCAGTTGAGTTAGGGAGCAAAATCGCAACTCGTTGGGGATTAATCAAAGATGCCGCAAATACATTCATTTCTTCGAACCTACCATTAGCAGTAGGTGCAACACGGAATTAATCAACATGAGAGTAATTTCGTAGTTGAAATTGCCGGGTAAGCCAATTAATCTTGAGTTCTATAATTTTGCTCAACGGTCACAATCGAGGAGTATTCAGGATGTATTCATAAAACTGCCACATAGTATATTGGTGGCGAAAGGCAGTTCACAAACGCATTGCTATCGTACATTTATTGGGTCAACTTGAGACAAGTGTTTAAGCCCCAGTCTCAATTATGGGAGAAATTCAGATGAGTGAATTGTTTACGGCGGAAGAGGTCGACCAGTTCCATCGGGACAGTTTTATCATGGTCGAGGACTTTCTGGATACCGAAGAGACTGAGCTCCTTTATGAGGCAGCCAAAGGAGACTATGTAATGATGCAACATGCCCACGATGTGAAGGACACGGAAGGAAAGAACTCAAAGCTGGCGCTTTGGGATCATCCGGGCGAGGACATCTACGGGCTGATTGCCAGAAGTCACAAGATGGTGAACAGGATTGAGCAGTTGCTCGGCGCCGATGTGTATCACTACCATTCTACCATGATGCTCAAAGAACCTCGCGTCGGCGGTGCGTGGGAATGGCACCAGGACTACGGATATTGGTATTACTACGGTTGTCTCTTTCCGGATATCGCCGCGTGCATGGTCGCAATTGATGAGCAGACCAAAGAAAACGGATGCCTTCAGGTGATAAAGGGATCGCACCGCTTAGGGCGTTTGGATCATACGGAACAAACCTCTGCGGGTAGTACACAGACCAGCGTTGATCCAGAACGAATAGAAGCAATTTTGGCACGCATGGAATTGGTCTATTGTGAAATGCCGCCGGGCGCCGGGATTTTCTTTCACGGCAATATTCTACACCGCTCCGAAGCAAATCTGAGCGACAAACCCCGCTGGGCTTTGAGATGCGTCTATAACACCGTTCACAACGACCCGTATAGAGATATCAAACACGCCCGCTATACACCGCTGCAAAAAGTGCCGGATTCGGCAATTAAAGCCGGCGCCGCCAAAACCAGCGACTCCGCCAAAGAATATTACTCCGGAGAATCGCTGCGGACGCCGCGGCCAGACGATTCTGCATAGCCGTCCTGATGCTTCGATTTTGAGCGCCCTACAAAACACAAAATTCCTGCCCATTTCGGCATTATCGCGCTGAACGCTAGAACCAATTCCACGAAAACAGATGCCGGGATTAGAAATGCTCAATCAAGAACAAACTGACGAGTTTCGCACCAAAGGTTTTCTTCTCAGTGGATGTGTTGTAAGTCGTAATCAGGTCAATGTCCTAAATGACGAAATTAATCGGGTGATTGCGGAGCAAAATACAGACAAGCCGCAGCCCGTCCGGCTTGCGAACCTCGCCTCCAATCCTGACAGTGTAACTTGGCAAATCACGAACATCTGGGAAGCTAGCCAGCCTTTTCGAGAGTTGATTTTCAACTCCACGATGGTCGAAGAGGTTGCTCAACTGACCCGGGCGCAGCAACTGCGGGTCTGGCACGACCAGGTGCAGTTTAAACTAGCGGAGCGAGGCGGTATCACCGACTGGCATCAAGATTCTCCCTGTTGGCCAATCCTGACCCCGAAGACATGCCAGGTGACTGCATGGGTTGCGCTAGACGATGCAGATGCATCCAATGGCTGTATGAGTATGGTCGCGGGTGCATACAATTGGGGCGACCAGATTGAATTTTTGCGCCGCATACAAGATTTCGATGAGATGCCGACAGCTTTCCAGGATCGTAACTTGCAGGTGGAGTTGTGTCCAGTACCGGCGGGTCATGTCCACTATCATCACGGTTTAGCTTGGCACGGTTCTCACGCGAATACCAGTGCCCGGCCGCGCCGGGCTATCGCAATCCACTACATGACCGGCGAAACGCGTTACGACTCCAGCGGTAACCACACGATGAAACCCTTTGTAAACGTTATGGATGGCGAAGTATTGACAGGAGAGCACTTCCCGTTAGTCTGGGATGACGGTAAACTGGTGCGTCCCAATACGAACCCGCCTTGATGCGAATACACACCGAACGAAGACCTAGACGAAGCCATTTCAGATAGATGACCGAGCCGAAGGACAAAACCAGAAATCTCCCCCAATCCACGTTACGATTAGGTGAACGGTGGCCTAGCCTTACCTACCGGTATTTCGAAATGTGAAGCATTTTGGAATCGTTTCAATTGAACTTGTACACGGCTTTATACAAATCACTACTGTGAATGTGAAGACTCCCAGATATTGAGTAACAAAACTATTAAGCCAAAAAGTCCCCCAATTCCCGCATCAGATTGAGGCTTTCAGATGAATCAAGGAAACATCGCGATCAAACCGGCGATGGAACTCGCTGGCCAGAATCTAATCAACATGCTCCACCCCGATTATGATTATCTTCCCTCCTTTTTGATTGCCGTTGATCGCGATTACAAAGCCGATCGTCAGTTCTTTTTCATGACGCATAACATTGGGCGTTGGGTCGACGCGATGTATCGGCTTGAGGCAGCCACAGGCTTCGCCGCACCCGAAAAGATTCAGGACGCCATGTTTTGCCACATAAAGGCGTTCTGTGACAATCCGGACGACCTCTTTTTACGTCCGCTGGACAAGTTGCCCTACGGCGAGGGAGACCTTTTTTGCTTCCATTCCCTCCGGGAGCATTTAGCCGCTTTTTGCATACTCGGGAAGGTCAAGAAGAATCAATGGGCCCTCGATAGTGCCCACCGAATGCTCGTGAAACTGGAAAGTCTTCTCCTTCCTCGTGACGAGTGGGTCGCCGAGCAACGGGTCTGGGACATTGAGAAGACGAAACGATACATGCATCTCGGCCTAAAGAAGATACACCCTGGGTGGAACCTCAACTTACAGGGTTCCGAAGGCAGACTCATTGAGCCGCTGATTTGGTACTATGAGTTGACCGGCGACGTGCTGGCACTGAATCTCGCGGATCGCTTTGCCCGCTTCCATCTTGACTATTCCACGTCACCGGATGGCGCTTTTTACGGAGGGTCGCTGGCGGGCCACAATCACTCGTACATGGGGACAATTCGGGGGCTTCTCGCATATGGACGGTTTAGCGGCCAACACGAATACGTCGATGCCGTCGCCAAGACGTATCAGGTAGCTTTCCCAACCATAATCACTCCGTCTGGATACTGCACACACGATCTCGACAAAGAAATGGGCGGCGACATCTCGTCAGCAGGAGACGTCGCACAGATTGCGCTTTGGCTCGGGATGTATCACGGGTACGCAGACTACCTGGACGATGTGCAACGTATTGTGGTTTCCCGTCTACTTCCGTGCCAGATTACGGAAAGCCCGCCTTTACAGCCAAAAGATACGGAACGAAAGCCGCGTCAAGAGTTCCTCCCGGATGGCCGCTTAGCTTTGTTCGACTACCCGGAAAACATGGAGCACATAATTATCGGCGCGCTCGGCGGAATATATGGCCATCCGTACGGAGCCAAGTGGTCAGTCGTGGACGTAACTGCGTCGGCCTTGCACAGTCTCGTTGATGTTTACAACCACGTCGCACAGGAGACTGAAAACGAGATTCGCGTCTATTTCCACTTCGACTACGACACCGACTTCGTGAAAATCAGCAGTGAGCGTAGCGAGGACGGTCAGATGGCCACGCTCTCCATTGAGCCTAAGGTCCGGAAGAACCTTTGGGTGCGCATCCCCGGCTGGGTGCCAGGTGAGTCTCTTCGTGTCACGGTCGACGGTAAAACCACAGCGACGAGGGTGAGTCAATTTTTGGTCATAAATGCGAACGACCTGCCCGGACGTGTGCAGTTGAAGTATGAACGACCATTGCTCAAGAGCGTGGAGTGCGTTGACGGAACTGATTATGAACTCTCCTGGCGGGGCGATGAAGTCGTCGGTATTTGCCCAAATACAGGCTTTTACCCGTTCTATACGACGACATCGGGGTGCGACGGATAGTGTGTTTCACCGAATTGAGGTCCATCAACTGTTAATATGGACTGCGCCGGAGAGGATGTTACTTTACCGCCGGTCATCTTCCGGTGCGTGAAGCTGGGGCTGATTGGCGAATCATCTTCGGCGCGTGAGGTGCGTTTTTTATCACGCTGTCGCAAAAATGAGAATTACCCATACCGGAATTCGGTGAATAGGCAAAGGTAACCTATCGCAAGAACTGCGTCGGGCAGTGGTGTACCTTATCCAAGAATTCTCGACTCAGGGCAGCAGAACATAGCACATCAGGAGAGAAATCATAATGGCAAAAGCTAATATCGGACTCATCGGATTGGCTGTGATGGCGAAAACCCTCTTCTGAATATCGGACAAGGGCTTACGCTTAGCTACATTCTAGCGTGCACTAGCGGAGGTTACAGGGCTTAATCGAAGGACGAGTAAGAAGGTCGGACGTTTTGGGCAAAACTACAAGAACAAAGGAGGAAATCGCAAGCCGCTACTAATTTGAAATCAGGGTGTGCATTGCGATGAGTGAAATATGATTTTAGAACGTTGGGTTGTATCGTTATCCAAATTTAAGAAACTTACCGTAAAAATTGCCGACCGGTTAATTGATCGAATCAATCTTGAACCGATGGAGGATGACAACGGAAATGCCGGGGTAAAAGCGGTATGGGTTGGCGAGCCCGGTAAGAATAAGATTGACATAAACGCTAAGTCATTGCAAGGAAGCATTCAGGTTGACGGCGATCGTGCTCCAACCATTGAGTATTGGCAAAAAGGGGAAACACGCGGTTTCGCGTTAGGGTATCCAAAAAGCGTTTCCTGTGAACTTGATGAAAAGACGCTGCGAAAAATTTTAACCCCTAAAACTGCAGGAATCGCCATGGCTGCGGGTGCAGCAATTGGGTTGGCCGGCTGGCTTGCCACTGCAATCGCTAGCCGGGTGACGCTCGCTAGGCAGGAAGCGGAAATATCTTCGCCTTCGTTACCCAATTCTCAGATAGCCGGTACAGACGGTGAAGTTGAAGACGATACATAATTCACACCCCATCGGCTTAAAGTCGAGATAGCATTTCGCGCTGCGCCCAAGACGGGACGACTCGTCACATCTAAATTCCTACCAATTGGGATCGTAGTCCCAATCTACTTGCTGTCTTCCGTACCGCTTGTCATTGTAAACAGTCTGATGGCAATCGAGGCACCTGTCATAGAGACTCACGCCGTGAACCTCATGTGCAAGCTGAATTTCCGGCGTGCTGTGAACGTGGCAGGTTCGGCAGGTGTATGTTCTGTAGTTTACATCGGTGTAAATGTTCATTTGGGAAGCCTCTTTCCGCACGAAGTATTTCCGCCCGTTTTTTGTGTCGGTCATCAGCCACTCACTACCCTTCGTTTTCATCGAAATCCCCGTATCCTCAGATATAGGAATCCCGCGAATGTCAAACTCCCATTGCACATCTTCCGGAAGCCTATCCGCTTTGTCTAACTCTTTCTGCAATCCTGCATCGAAACTGAACAACCGTGAATCCGCGGCGTGGCAGCGTACACAAGGAACGTCGTGCACCCGCGCCAAAGGAAAGAATTCGTCGTGATCGAGCTTTTCACGGCCGTGTACGACGATTCCAAGCATTAAGATTGGGGCAAGTGCAAGATGGACGCGCAGTAGATTTCGTCTTGCCCGGTGCGACGTTAGACTCACCCCGATTCCCGTTCCAAGGTTGAGCAAAGCTAGAATGAATGTCAGCCAAGAGTGCCACGCGAGCGGGTCAAATGCGGAGTGAATAACGACAAGGCACAGTCCAAATGACGCCAGCCTTTGATGGAATTTCAGCCAGGTTTGCCGTTTACCCCATTGAATTAGGCGTGTTCGCAGGATGTAACAACTTGCAATCAGTATGGCAATCGCCCCAATGATACTGAGTGTATGCCGTACTTCGCCGAATCCCGATTTCCATAACCCAAAGGGTGACATTATCGACACGAACGCGACGACAACTGCTGCGGCGACTCCGTAGCCAATCTGTATAAACGGGTTCATAATGTGGGATTGCCCATTTTAACGAACGAAGAGTCAATGATGAATGGATTATCGATAATTCATTCATTGTGTCCCGCTTCAATTTTCGTCAACGATTTCACCGGAGCTTGCGGGAAGCGTTAAATCCAAGAATAGGTCATCCAACCAGCTTTCGGTCTTTTGAAAACGCAAAATCGCGGCGCCTGCCTGAATCAAATCTTTGAGCAGATTGGAAACTTCAACCTCTGTCATCTGTGAATCTATCAGAATCCGCGAGTCCGTCACCTCAAAGGACATTAAATTAGACCTGTTATGCAAGAGGGATTCTGCTTTATCAATACCCTCCAATACATCTATTTCGAGCCGATGGCTTCGTGTAATCTGACCGGCGATTTCAGCAACGTCTCCATACAGTGCAAAATTACCTTTATACAGAATTGCCAACCGGTTGCAGGTTGATGCTACATCTGCGGGCCGATTCGTACTTAAGACCACTGTTTTTCCCATTGCCCCAAGCTCAACAATTAACGCCTGCATCTCTATCTGTCCGCGCACATCTAACGCCGAGAGCGTCTCATCTAGAATCCAGATTTGCGGATCGTGCAAAAATGTCTTTGCGAGGCAAAGCCTGCGTTTTTGACCCAGAGAGAGTTGTGCGATGTTCTGTTTGCGGAGTTCACCCAAATCCATCAGATCCATGACGTCTTTCATGCACCCAGCGCGCAACGCCCCGTCTAATTTGTAAGCGGAAGCGAAAAATTCAAGATACTCCCAAACGGAGAGGTCCGGATAGCCGTCAAAGGTTTGAGGTACATACCCGATTAACGGACGGACTCTATTCAGGTGGGCAAATGCATCATAACCCGCAATTTCGACAACGCCAGAAGTAGGTTTGACAAGCGTCGCAATAATCCTCAGCAGAATCGATTTGCCGCAGCCATTCACTCCTAGCAGCGCAAAACAATCTCCTTCGGCGAGATTCATATTGATGTCCGTAAAAATCTGCCTTTGTTGGAATGATTTGCACAACTGTTGAACACGAATCATGATTTGTCCATCTTAGAGACTATGGCAAAGGGAATACACACAAATTGAATTGAATTCTTCATCTACCGTGTGTTCATTCCGTTGCAAGTTTTAGATTCCACGGTTGGCGTTTAGGAGTTTTGTATGGATGGGCTTCCAGTCACTGCGTCGATTACCGATGAGGATTAATCTATCTGTCGGTTGGATTTCAAATTCGGGAGGCGGGTTGATCCAGTGCTGGCTGCTTCGGATTATCCCAACTAAAATGACCTGCGCGCCCAATTCCATGAGAAGAGACTGTAGTTCGAGAAAGCGTAATCCAGGAATCTCGACAGGTTCAGTATACAACTCACTTCCTTCAGCCTGAGTCAGCAGTTCTGCAATGGCGTGAGAAAGCCCATGATCCCGGACCTCTTGTGCTAATACTTTGGCTGCGATGTTACGTGTGGGAATGACCGCATCACAGTTGAACGCTCGGAAGAGTGCTAGATGTCCAATGCTGCCGCACTCAACAATGGTTCTGACTTTGGGGTTGAGGGTTTCAATGAGGGAAACAATTGAGGACGTGATGGCGTCTGCCGCATGTTCGTCGTTTCCCGGTGTAAGAATTAACGACGCATAAGCTCGCGCAACATTCGCTCTAGTCAGCGATTCGTCTTGCAACGGAGATCCACGGACAAAATAGACATTCGGGTTGTTGAAAGGGATTTCCTCGATGTTATCCGTCAGGATTACAACAGATCTATCGGACGTTACCGAATCGGATGCAAGCTGGTCTATGATTGCGGTAACCTTCAATTCGGAGGGAAAATTCACAATGACGATATGGTCATCGACTAAATCCCGGCAATCAATGTGTCCGAATCGCCGGTTATTCTGTCCTTCGACGGCAAGGTCCACAATCTGAGTAATGACATAAGGGAATGATGCTAACCCAACAAGATATATTAGGATAATTGTAGTAATCCTCCCCCCTACAGTTGCCGCAGAGTAATCCCCGTACCCAACTGTTGTTATTGTTGTAAAAGTCGCCCAGACCGAATCCCATAGCGATAGCTGACCACTCTCTTTACGCTCAAATAAATAAAATATCATAGAGTGTAGAATAATACAGAGCATAACTATACCGAGAACCGCTGCAATGCGTCGAATATGACGATTGAAATACGCACGGCGCAGGCGGCGGTATAATCGAAGGCTAATTGAAAACATTGTTTCTCCTTTACACAGGAAATCAATTATTGGGTTATTCTACCATATAAGGAATCCCTATCATAACAAAAAATTGCGCCCATTGAATTTCCAGATTTCCCATGCGAGCTAGGCGACCACCATGAGCAATACGCCCCTCGCAATTTCCCTTTATATTTGAAATTAACTATAGTAAAATATACACTGCGATCGTAGAGTAATTGCAGGAATAAAGGACATGTGATGCCAAAAATGACCGGTTCCAAATTTATCGCCGAAACATTGAAGGGGTACGGCGTTACGACGATCTTCTTCGTGCCGGCGATTTTGAGAGGCGTCCTTGTTGAAGCCGAGAAGTTAGGTATAAAGCGAGTGCTCTGCCATTCCGAGAAAGCTGCGGCATACATGGCGGACGGCTACGCTCGTGCATCGTATGGACCGGGGGTCGCCATGGCGCAGTCCGTAGGTGCGGCTAATCTTGCCGCCGGGCTGCAGGATGCCTACCTCGCGTTGTCACCGGTGCTTGCCATTACCGGTCGGTTGCCGCCGTACTACCGGTACCGCCGCGCATACCAGGAAATCGACCATTGGCCGCTCTATGAACCAGTAACCAAGTATAACGCTTTCGTTGATGCGGTTGACCAGTTGCCTGTCATGTTGCGTCAGGCATTTCGAGAGGCGAATTCCGGCGCGCCAGGTCCGGTTCACTTGGAATTGTTGGGATTTCAGGGCGAAACGGTTGCGGACGCTGAAGCCGACTTAGAAGTGATAATTGAGGAAGCCTTCACGCATTGTCCGCCGTTTCGCACTGAACCTGAACCGGAATTGGTGAAACAGGCGTCCGCGCTTCTCGCGCAGGCTGAACGGCCGGTCATCGTTGCCGGCGGGGGCGTTGCTGCGTCCCATGCGGGTTCAGAGATTGTCAAATTGGCAGAGATGCGTTCTATACCCGTGGCAACGTCTCTGAACGGCAAGGGGAGTATCCCGGAAAACCACCCTTTATCTGTAGGAGTCGTCGGTTCTTACTCGCGTTGGTGCGCCAACCAGATAGTCTCAGAAGCCGATCTAGTCCTTTTTGTAGGAAGCCACACGGGTGGACAGGTTTCCCATTTCTGGCAGGTACCAAAACGCGGTACCGCGGCTATTCAGATTGACATAAACCCGTCAGCCATCGGGCGAAATTATCCGACGCAAGTGGCTATGCTTGGCGACGCCAAGGTGTCCGTACAGCGTCTCATTGAGGCCATTGCCCTAACCCCCGCACCTACCGATGGGCGTAATACTTGGACGGCTCGAGTAATCCAATTGGTAGCACAGTGGTGAAAAGAGCTTGAGCCGCTTTTCAACTCCGAATCATCACCCATCCGACCTGAGCGGCTGTGCAAAGAAATATGTGATTTCCTTCCTTCCGATGCCGTACTAGTATCTGATACGGGGCATGCCGGCATCTGGTCAGGAACAATGATTGACCTTGAAGCACCCGGCCAGCGATATCTACGATGCGCCGGCTCCCTAGGTTGGGGTTTTCCGGCGGCTTTGGGTGCGAAATGCGCTGTCCCCGAGAGGCCTGTGATCTGCTTTACTGGTGATGGGGGTTTCTGGTACCATCTCAGCGAGTTAGAAACTGCGCTTCGCTGCGGAATTAACACGGTGACCGTGATTAACAACAACCATTCGCTGAATCAGGACAAAGCGGGTGTAGACCGTGCATACGGCGATGCGCCCACCGGCAACCGCGAGGAGCTTTGGGTGTTTGAAAACGCGGATTTCTCGAAAATTGCGCAGTCCATGGGCGGTTTCGGGATTCGAGTGGAGCGTCCTGGAGATATCCAGTCCGCTTTGGAACAGGCATTGGCTTCAGGCAAACCATCGGTGGTGGATATATCAAGCGACATCAATGCCTTCGCACCATTGCCCTACGTTCCAGATTAATTATCCCCGCGGACCTGGCCATAAATCTCGATTATTCGTCTGTTTTTTTTGACGCGAAGAGATGAGTTCGTTACAGATTACCTCATCGTTTACCGGGTCTGAAAATGTACAAAACTGAAATTCTATCGCGAATACCCTCCCAAATCCTAACCGTGCTGCAGGAGATTGGGCAACTCGCCGGGGAAACCGGCCTGTCTGCTTACGCCGTTGGCGGCATGGTCCGAGATTTCCTGCTTAATCGTGAGAATTCGGATTTTGATGTCGCCGTGGAAGGAGATGCCATCGGCTTAGCCCAATGTCTATTTGAAAGATGGGAGGGCAAAATCCACGTGCACAGCGAATTCGGCACCGGAACGTTGACCCGCAGCGATGGGCTCAAAATTGATTTTGTCAGCGCACGACGCGAAACTTATCCGCGCCCGGGTGCGTTACCTTTGATTAGATTCGGTACGATATTGGACGACCTCCGCCGCCGCGATTTTTCGATTAATACGCTCGCTGTTTCACTCAATCCTGCCACCTTTGGAGAACTTGTAGACGGAACAAACGGCTTGAGAGACTTGCAAACCGGACAAATTCGCGCGCTGCACGATAGGAGTTTTATAGACGATCCAACCCGCATATTTCGGGCGATTCGGTACGAAGGACGTTATGGTTTCCAAATCGTGGATAGCGATCAAAAACATATGCGCGATGCGATAGACAAAGGAGTTTTGGATTTAATCAGCGGCCAACGCATTCGAAACGAAATCAGCCGCATCTTGCCGGAAGCATCCGCGCCACAAATGATTCGCCGAATGCAAGATTTTGATATCTTTCATGAAATTCACAGAGGGTGGGAACCTACGCAAGACTTCGACACACTCTACCACACTGCCTTTCAAGCCGTTGATTGGGCTGATAGGCATCTCGTAAATGATTCAGTTGATAAGGTGTCGCTGTTCTGGATGGCGTTGCTGCGTGACATATCTGTCATTGAATCAGTAAAAGACCGATTATCGTTGGAAAATCAATTGGGTAAAATTCTAATTGCAAAGGCGCGGCTGGAAAATGTGCTAGCTACGTTACCGGAGAATTCTAAGCGGAGCGAAGTTTATAAATTATTGAAATCGTTCCCGATAGAAGCATTGGCTTTTTCTATTGCGGAACCCAATCGACCTCAATGGTGTAAGGAAAAGATTAAAGAATATTTGACAGATTTGAGGTTGACTCGTCCATTGATTAACGGATCGGATCTTATTCGATTAAATTTGAAACCGGGGCCAAAATTTGCGGAGATGCTTTGGAATACGTTTGCAGCGCAATTAGATGGACAGATACATAGTAAACAGGAGGCTTTCCAATTTTTAGGAAGATTCAATGAGAATTGATCCGGCTGAAGCAATCTTACGAGTAGTGCAATTTATTATTTTGCTCACTTTTCACGAATGGGGCCATGCGAAATCCGCGAACATGCTAGGCGATCCCACCGCGGAGGATGAGGGCCGAATGACATTCAATCCTGCGGCGCACATTGACATTATTGGGACCGTGATGCTGCCGCTGATTGGCACGCTCTTTGGTGGATTGTATTTTGGTTGGGCGAAACCCGTGCCCGTTAATCCTTACAATCTGAGAAATCCCAAACGTGATTTGATGATAATTGCCGCCGCGGGACCGATTATGAACATTCTCTGCACAATCGTAATTTTAGGATGCCTATCACTTCTGTCCATAGCGATTGGCTTCCCTGATAACAGTTCGGCAATACAATCTCTAATCTATGAACAGCTGGAAATTTCGGCAGTTATTAGTGTATTTTTGGCTGTATTCAATATGCTCCCGATTTTCCCGCTTGATGGATACAGCGTATTATATGGTCTATTGCCATGGAAGCAGGCCCGATCGTTTGAAAGGTCCCGCCCTTATGGCATGATGATATTAATGGGAATCATCTTTATCCCCAGCCTATTGAGAATACCAAATCCGGTCTTTGAACTTATGAGGTTTGTTACTGCAAGCATCTTGTACCTAGTTCAAATTCTTGTCAGATTGTAATGAGTCCGGAGGAAGCTACAAACATGCAAAAAACAAGACTAGTGAGTGGTGTCCGTCCAACCGGACTTCTGCATCTAGGGCATCTAGAAGGGATGTTGAAGAACACTGCAAGCCTGCAAGACAAATACGAGTGTTTTCCCTTTATCGCCGATTGGCATTCACTTACCGATGTGACCGACACATCAAACCTTCCCCACTATAAACTGCAGGCAGCAATTGATTGGTTGAGTGCGGGAATCGCCCCGGAAAAAAGCACGCTCTTCATTCAGTCCCACGTTGCGGCACATGCAGAATTATCGACGCTCCTCACCATGGTTACACCGGTGTCTTGGCTTGAGCGTTGCCCAACGTATAAAGACAAAATTCAAGACATCAATCAGCGCGAGGGACCTTCAACCGGATTACTAGAATATCCAGTATTGATGACATCGGATGTCATCGTTTACAAAGCCGCCGTGGTGCCTGTTGGCGCGGATAATGTGGCTCACCTCGAAATCTCACGTGAAATCGTTCGCAGATTTAATCACGTCTACGGCGATGTTTTCCCCGAGCCGCAGCCGCTGTTGACGAAAACCGCGGAGTTGCCTGGGCTTGACGGCCGCAAGATGAGCAAGAGCTACGGTAATACCATTCAGCTATCCGATCCACCTGAGACCACAACGAAAAATCTTATGAAAATGGTAACAGATCCTGGCCGAGTACGCCGCAATGACCCCGGCAATCCAGAGGTATGCCCCGTATTTGCGTATCATAAAGTTTACAATCCCGATGAGGTTCCACAAATTGACCGGGATTGCCGTTCCGCTGCGATAGGATGTGTCGATTGTAAACGTAATCTTAGCGATAATTTGATTGCTGAACTGACTCCATTCTATGAAAAACGAGCTGAATGGGCGTCAAAACCGGAAGTGGTTCGAGAAGTTCTCGGTGATGGCGCAAATCGGGCACGCGGCGTTGCCCAAGAAACTATGGCAGAAGTCAGAGAGGCAATGAATCTAGTCTGACCGCCTTTAACAGAAATTGTTAACGCTAATGAGACCGCATGGAAAACAGTGTTGAGTTTAATGACTCTCAGGTAAAGCCCGTATATGCCATCAAACTAGATTTCTTTGAGGGCCCTTTAGATTTACTGCTCCATCTCATTCAGAAAAATGAGATGGAGATTACGGATATCCCAATCGCCGAAATCACCGAGCAGTACCTAGAGTATCTCAACTTTATGGAACTGCTGGATCTTGATGTCGCGTCAGATTTTTTGGTGATGGCTGCGACTTTGCTTTATCTGAAATCTCAAAGCATTCTTCCATCTCTACAGGTGGACGATCAAAAACCGTTTAAGGATAGGGAAGATCTTGTCAGACAACTGTTAGCGTATAAACAGTTCAAGGAAGCGGCTCAGGCATTAGATTATCATGCAGCTAAGCGGGAAAAAACCTATGGCAGGAGCGTCCATCCGGTTACCGATACGTCCGACTCGCGTGAGATTCAGATTAAGGCGACACTGTTCGATCTCCTGTCTGCCTTCAAGCAGGTGATTGAAAGATCGGAGTTTACAGCGGACGACGATCATTACGAAGAAATTCAGGAAGAGCCGATTACCGTCGAGGAAAAGATGGAAATTGTGCAGCGTAGACTCAGTGAAGAACCGATGAACTTCAATGAGCTGTTCTCAGAATTCGCGAGCAAGATTGAACAGATTGTGACGTTTTTGGCAATTCTGGAATTGATTCGCCTTCAGCGAATCTCCGCGGTACAATCCGGACACCTTGAAGACATCTATATTGTGAGACTTGACACGTAATAAAAAAACGCCAAAGTTCATCACCTACACCAACGGAACTAATAGAAAACCGTGGCTGAAGAACACTCCCTTGACATTCAGGATTCCGAGTTTAGCCCAGACGATATAAAATCCATTCTCGAAGCGGTGCTGTTCGCCGTCAGCGAACCAATTTCGCTTAAGCAGTTTAGCCTGATGCTGAATGGGATTTGCACGAGGCAGATTCACCAGGTACTCAAGCAGCTGCGAGATGAGTACCGAAATACAAACCGTAGTTTTGATCTCATCGAAATCGCCAACGGGTTTCAAATCTGTACACACCCCAAATATCACACTTGGATTGAAAAATTTTACACCCGCCAAGTGCGCGTCAAACTCTCACCCGCTGCACTTGAAACTCTCACCATTGTCGCCTATAATCAGCCTGTTACGAGAAGCGAGATGGAAGAAATCCGCGGCGTTAATAGCGACAGCGTTCTCAACTCATTAATCGAAAAAGGACTGGTTCGCATCGCGGGAAGGAATCCCGGTCCGGGGCGTTCACTTTTGTTCGCAACGACCGACGAATTTTTGCAACTTTTCGGATTTAAAGATCTTGCCGAATTGCCCTCAATGGAAGAAATTGAACAGATTTTAAATGAAACGCAAACGGAATCATAAGTAATCCCGTGTTCCATTCCCTTTAAAGTCCCTGCACACCCCTGCACATGGGAAATTTATCACTAGCGGTTGGGCTAAACTGTTACAACATACTAGGCTAGTCCGAGTATTTCTAGGCGCTGCTACTACGCTCATCCTCGAAAACCTAATAATCTATTGAGAAATTCCTGTCGAGGCAAACTTAAATCACACACGGGACGCATGTCGGCTGCACGCGTTCCGTGCGCGCCGCCGAGCCGTAAAATGTGTCAAAATAAAGATGCCGCAAGCATCACTTGAATGGATCGGGGTTACGCTTGGAGGCACCTTCGTAAGAGATTCAACCGCGCTTTCTTATGTTGGCCGCCGCGTCAATTTGGTGATTATCGTTTGACCAACAGTGTGTGGAAATTCTATTGACTACGAAACGGGTTGAGGGGTACAATTGTTGTTTAAGGACCTTGAGAGGGTTAACGCTGTTGAACAGTACGCGATTCTGAAGGAGTGCGGCGATGGAGTATCATGCATGGTTTCAATGCAGTCAAGGCTGTGACGAAAAGTATCCTCTCAATGAGGTCATATACCGATGCAAGCAGTGCAATGGTTTGTTGGAGGTTAGACACGACATAGACCTGTTAAGGCGTCGAAGCGGCGCGGCGTGGAAGAAACTGTTTAATGAGCGGTACATGCGTACGCAATACCCTTATGGCAGCGGGGTCTGGGGAAAGAAGGAGTTGGTGTGCCCGAATATTGACGATGAAAATATAGTATCCATGTATGAGGGGGGCACCAATCTATTTTGGGCTGAACGGTTTGGCAAGGAGATAGGTCTTTCCAATCTTTGGATAAAGCAGTGCGGGAATAGTCATACCGGTTCGTTTAAGGACTTAGGGATGACCGTATTGGTGTCCATGGTGAAGCAGGTGGTAAAACGCGGCGGCGACATCAGCGTTGTCATGTGCGCTTCTACCGGCGACACTTCCGCCTCACTAGCCGCCTATGCCGCTGCGGCAGGCATTCCGGCTGTAATCCTTTTACCGCGGGACAAAGTTTCTCACGCGCAGCTCATTCAGCCGATAGCCAATGGCGCAATTACGCTTGCGTTAGAAACCGATTTTGATGGCTGCATGTCCGTAGTCCAGCAGCTTGCTGAAAGGAAAGATTTCTACCTAGCTAATTCCATCAATTCGCTCCGAATTGAAGGGCAAAAGACAATCTCGATTGAGCTAGTTCAGCAGTTTGACTGGGAAGCACCAGATTGGGTCATCATTCCGGGCGGGAATTTGGGTAATGTAACAGCGTTGGGTTTGGGATTTTTAATCATGCGAGATTTAGGGATTATCGATCGGCTGCCCCGCATTGCTTGCGCTCAATCTAGCAAAGCGAATCCGTTGTATCAAAGTTTCCTAAATGATTTCAAGACGTTTGACCCGGTCACGGCGCAAGCAACGATTGCAACAGCGATTCGAATTGGCCATCCAGTTTCGGTAAAAAAGGCGATAAATGTTTTGAAAAAATTCGACGGCATTGTGGAGCAAGCCACGGAGGATGAGTTAGCTAATGCCGCGGCGAGTGCAGATCGGACAGGGTTATTCAACTGCCCGCATACAGGGGTTGCACTCGCGGTGCTACTGAAAATGGTCGAAAGCAGATTAATACAACGCGATGATAGGGTAATCGTTATCTCGACAGCCAACGGACTCAAGTTCCCGGAGTTTAAGATTGACTACCACCAAAATAAATTGAATGAAGTTCAGCCTCAACATGTTAACTCGCCGATTACACTAGAACCAAGCTATGACACTGTGATGAAAACGATTTCCCATCACCTGAAAACCTTGAACTGACGGCGCAATCATTCAGATGCGCTTTTTCGCGTCGCATCTAATTTTTCAACACCTTTTTTCCCGCTTCCAGCGTATTGATTATTGCCTCGGCGTCATAGACGCATCCTCCCCATGTACCGCCGCCGATGCTCTGGAGCGCCGCCCACAGGCGGGTATCCGTCGGAAGCATCTCGTCGGGGGCAAGGTCTGGACGCGGTAGTCTCTCAGCTAAAACTCGCCCTCCTTCTTCTTGCGCAAAGACGTCGCCGCCATGACCGACTAAATCTACACTGCCTTCCAGTCGATTCCTATCAATCACAATCCGAATAAGATCGCCGTCGATTACCTTGCCTATAGGCCCGCCAGCCAAGGCTTCAGGTCCAATGTGCCCAATGCACGCACCGGTTGACACACCGGAAAATCGGGCATCGGTAATCAGGGCGATGTGTTTACCGAAGGACAGGTGTTTTAACGCGGCGGTAATCTGATATACCTCCTCCATGCCAGTGCCCATAGGGCCGCGGCAGCAAAGCACCATTACCTCGCCCGGCCTGATTTGGTGCTTATCTCCACGCTTAATGGCGCGAATTGCATCGCGTTCCCGAACGAATACACGCGCGCGGCCAGTTATTCGGTAGACGCCATCGGGGTCAACTACGCTGGAATCGATAGCGGTACTCTTGATGACTGAACCTTCAGGCGCAAGGTTTCCGCGCGGAAATGCCAGCGTACTCGTCAATCCACTCTCCCGCGCCGTTTCAGGGCTCATAATCACGTCGTCTGGGGAAACACCGTCACTCTCCATCAGGAAATCCCGTAGGCGTTGGCGCCTCTCAGACTTCTCCCACCAATCAAGGTTTCGCCCAAGGGTTTCACCCGTAGCGGTGACAACATCTTCCTTCAGCATGCCCAATCCTCGTAGACGAAGCATGACTTCAGGAACACCGCCAGCGAGAAAGACACGAACTGTTGGATGACCTATAGGTCCATTTGGCAATACGTCCACGAGCCGGGGTGTATTTCGATTGATACGCGTCCAATCTTCGATGGTAGGGCGTTCCAAACCCGCCGCGTGTGCAATCGCGGGGATGTGCAGGAGCAAGTTGGTAGAACCACCGAAAGCGGCATGAACGACCATCGCGTTTTGAATTGATTCGCCGGTGAGGATGGATTGCATTGTGATGCCATTCGCTTCGAGGTTGACAAGGGCGCGCGCTGATCGCTTTGCCATATCCAACCAAATCGTTTGGCCAGACGGCGCGAGGGCAGAATGGGTAAGCGTCATTCCCAAAGCCTCTCCGACGACCTGTGAGGTCGCAGCCGTACCTAGGAATTGACAACCGCCCCCCGGTGTCGCACACGCCCTGCAACCGAGGTCAGCGGCATCCTGTAAGGAAATCTCTCCGTGTGCGAAGCGGGCACCAATCGTTTGTATTTTTCCCGCGTCCTCGCCATCAACAGGCGGGAGCGTTACGCCGCCGGGCACTAAAATACATGCCAAATCGGACATCGCTGCGAGCGCAATCATTGTCGCAGGCAACCCCTTATCGCAGGTTGCCACACCCATCACTCCATTGCGTGTCGGCAGCGATCTGATAAGTCTGCGGAAGACCAGTGCTGCGTCGTTGCGGTATGCTAGGCTATCCATCATTCCAACCGTGCCCTGTGTGCGCCCGTCACAAGGATCTGAGCAATAACCCGCGAATGGAATTCCGCCGAGGTATTTAAATTCATTTGCGGCAGCTTGCATAAGCAAACCTACCTCCCAATGCCCTGTATGGTATCCAAGCGCAATCGGCGTACCATCGGGCGCACGAATTCCGCCCTGTGTGCTCAAAATGAGAAACTGTTTCCGATTCAAGTTGGCGGGCGACCAGCCCATTCCGACATTCTGGCTTAGCGCAAACACATCTCCACTTCCCCAATTGAGTAGCATGTCCTCCGTTAGCGGTAAACTGCCTTGGGGGCCGGGTGAACTCGTCTGTAATTCGTAGATTGCAGAGTCGTTAGAGGCAACTATTTTGTCAAATTCAATGTTTCCATCCGAAACCATGCCGATTTTCCCCTTTTCCTGTTTTCCTGTTTTCATCTTCATTTTCATGGTACATTCCGTAGGGCAAATCTTCCCCGACGTTTCTCACACCTCGTTATGTTTGCGATTCAGAGTTTACCTAGGTTAGATTTATCATTGCGGGGCCATTGATGCCTTTGTTTCGGCGTTAAGACTATCAGAAGTTTCACCGCCATGTCAATTCAATTGTCCTTTTGCTTGACAATATTGGATGGTAGTGATAATATAAAAAAGTTTAAGGGCACGGCGAACACTGTGTGATGAATTGACCGTGGGCAGAAAACGTGTTTTCTCGACGTGAATAAAAATAAAAAACCTTCGATGACTTTAACAAATGATGTAGTGAATCACCCAAATTGTCGTGGAGCATTGCTGCCGCATTATTCTAATCAATGCGTTGGAGTGAAAATAGGCAAATTCTGATTTTAACTGACAGTGCTTTTTGATCGTATGTTCCTTTAAAAGCCTATTGTCGCATAAGTGATGGTAGGCTTTTTTTTCACGGTTACCGATTGGAGAGAAAAATGGAAGAAAAGGTATTGGGATTGAAGTGCCGCGAATGCGATAGGAAATATCCTAAAGAGCCAATTCACGTTTGCGAATTCTGTTTTGGGCCGCTGGAAGTGGATTACAACTATGAATCAATCCAGAAATCCATTTCAAGGAAATCCATTGAACGAGGTCCTGCCAACCTCTGGCGATATATCGACCTGTTGCCTATTGACGGCGAACCTACCGATGGATTGAACACGGGTTTCACACCGCTGATTCGTGCGAAAAATTTGGAAGCAGCCCTAGGTGTCAGAGAATTGTATGTTAAAGATGACTCCGTGTGCCATCCGACGCTGTCGTTCAAGGACCGGGTGGTTTCTGTGACGCTGAGCAAAGCGAAAGAGTTCGGCTTCGATACCGTGGCATGCGCCTCGACCGGAAACCTCGCAAACTCTGTCGCAGCGAATGCAGCCGTCGCCAATTTCGACTGTTTCATATTTATCCCGGCCGACCTCGAAATGGCGAAAATCGTTGCATCGCTGGTTTACGCGCCGACGGTGGTCGGCATTATGGGAACGTATGATGATGTCAACCGGCTCTGCAGCGAGATTGCGGGTGTATATCCGTGGGCATTTGCGAACATCAACACCCGTCCGTTCTACTCGGAGGGGTCGAAGACTTTCTGTTATGAAATCATTGAGCAACTCGGCTGGGAAACACCGGATAATATTGTTCTACCGGCGGCGGGCGGATCACTTGTCACCAAAGTGGGAAAAGCACTTAAGGAATTCCACATATTGGGATTGATTGATGAGCCAAAAACAAAGATTCATGTTGCTCAAGCTGAAGGCTGCGGGCCAATTGTCACAACACTGAAGGAAAACAGTGATTTCGTCAAACCGGTTCGCCAGCCTAATAGCATTGCAAAATCACTCGCAATTGGAAATCCTGCGGACGGAATATATGCCGCCGCAACGGTACGCAATTCAGGCGGGCGCGGGGAACATACAACTGATGAGGAAATCGTCGACGCAATTAAACTCCTTGCAGCGACCGAAGGCATTTTTACGGAGACGGCGGGCGGCGTCACGCTCGCAGCAACTCAGAAACTAATTGAGACTGGGCATATAGGCCGGGACGAGTCCATCGTTGTCGGAATTACAGGGAATGGGCTGAAAACCATCGAAGCACTCGACGGTAAAGTATCGGAACCGCATGTGATCCAACCTCAACTCAATGCGTTTCGGAAATTGATGAAAACACTATAATCCTCAGCCAAAAATAGACATGGAAACGCTAAACGGCATTCTAGAACGTATCGTCTTTGAAAATGCTGAAACGGGATACGCGATTGCAAGACTTTCCTCGCGTGAATATCCCGGTGAACTAATTACTGTCGTTGGGCATGTTGCGTCAATCAACGCTGGAGAAAGCCTTCTTCTAAAGGGGTGGTGGGGCAACAATCCGAAATACGGCAGGCAGTTTCAGATTGACTCGTATGAAACCGTACTGCCTGCGACAATTGTGGGATTGAGAAAGTATCTAGGTTCCGGGTTAATCAAAGGAATTGGGCCCGTGATGGCGGCACGGATTGTAACCCATTTCGGCATGGACGCCATGGATGTCATTGAGAAATCGCCTGAGAAGTTAAAGTCGGTTCCCGGTATCGGCAAAAAACGCGTTGATATGATTGCGCGCGCATGGGATGCGCAGCGAGAAATCAAGAACGTGATGCTGTTTTTGCAGTCTCATAACGTAAGTACCGCCCATGCCGCCAAAATTTACAAGACTTACGAGAATGAAGCTATCCCAATTGTCCGTGAAAATCCTTATCGGCTTGCCGATGACATCTACGGCATCGGATTCAAAACAGCGGATACAGTCGCTCAGAAACTCGGTGTAGACTCCGAATCTCCAAATCGCGTCCAGGCTGGAATCAAATATGTTTTGAGTGAAAAAGCCGACGATGGCCACGTGTTTTTGTATAACGATGAATTAATCTCAGCGTGCCAAGATATGCTCAATCTCTCAACCGATGCCATTGAGGCGGCAATCACAGAACTCACCGAGAAAAAAGAACTAATTACGGAATATATATCGTCGTTGGACCCTAAAGAAAACCGGAAACTTATCTATCTTGCACCATTTTATTATGCGGAAATCGGCGTCGCCAATCGATTAATCAAGCTACTCAACAAGGATGCGCCTCAGCCGGATATCGGATTTATTGATTCTTCCATAGATCAGATTGAGAAAAGCATGGGAATGTGTTTTGATGAAAATCAACGGGATGCCATCAGAACAGCGCTAACGAGTCGAGTTACTATTTTGACGGGCGGACCAGGCACAGGAAAAACGACGACGACCATCGGCATGCTTCGTCTGTTTGAATCTCTTGGGATGGAAGTTGTGCTAGCCGCCCCCACTGGACGTGCAGCGAAACGCCTGAGTGAAACAACTGGACGTGATGCAAAAACCATCCATCGCCTGCTGGAGTTCTCGCCGCAAGGCAATGGATTCAAACGCGATTGGAACAATCCTCTAGAGAAGGATGTCGTGATAATTGATGAGATGTCAATGGTCGATTTAGTGTTGATGAATAGTCTCATGAGAGCAGTACCGGCGGACACAACTTTGATTATGATTGGGGATGTGGATCAACTGCCATCAGTCGGCGCAGGAAATGTGTTGAAAGATTTGATTGACTCCGGACGGATATCTACCGTGAGGTTGACGAAAATATTCCGTCAGGCGCAACAGAGCATGATTGTCACGAATGCGCATCGTGTCAATCGGGGTGAATTTCCACAAATTACCGGGCCGCCGGACCGCAATTTTTTCTTCATTGAGGAAGAAGTTCCGGAGACCACAGTTGAAGTCATCTGCGACCTTGTGCACCGGCGATTGCCCGAGCACTACGATTATCACCCAATGGACGACATTCAGGTGTTGTGCCCGATGCGCCGCGGCGTAATTGGATCAGAAAACTTCAATAAACGGTTGCAAGAGAAGCTCAATGGAAATCCTGACGGGGTCATTCGAGGCGGCAGATCTTTTCGGAGCGGAGACAAGGTGATGCAGGTTCGCAACAATTACGATTACGGGGTTTTCAATGGGGACATTGGACGAATTACGGACGTAGATAACGTTGAGCGGCTGGTAACTATCACATTTCCCGATAAGGCCGTCCCCTATGACATGGCAGATCTGAACGAATTAGTGCTTGCATATGGCATCACGGTGCACAAATCTCAAGGCAGTGAGTATCCGGCTGTCATCATCCCGCTAATGACACAGCATTACATGATGCTGCAGCGAAACCTGCTTTACACCGCAATCACCCGGGCTAAAGAACACGTTTTGGTTGTCGGGACGAAGAGAGCACTCGGCATAGCGATACGAAATAACAGAGTTTCCGAACGCAATTCGTATCTTGCAGAACGACTTCAAGCAACGCTCCAACAGAAATCGGAAATCCCCGAGAGTTACCTAGAAATCAACGGCGGATTCGCTCCGAATATCCATGTACCAGACCATTCCCTGTAACTTTTTAGGACTTCCCCATTGCCACCAATAATTCAGGTAATCGTTGCCATGAAGCCCGAATTTGGCATATAACGCCTTTATTGAGAGCCAAGTTTCTCGGAGGGTTTGCCGCCTTTGAGATTCAAATTTAAAATTTGGAGATTTGCATGAGCAATAACAACCCATATTTACAAATTGACCGTCAGATGGTCGGTGACATCTATACATCCCGCGAAGTGATAGACAATCTCACGGTATTGTGCGACGATTTCGGCTCGCGTTTCGCAGGGACACCAGAGGAACGGAAGGCTGCAGATTTCATTGCGGAAACATTTGGACGCTATGGACTTAACGATGTGCGGTTTGAATCCTACCCTTATGCGGGCTGGTCACGCGGGGAAGGTACACTTGAAATAGTCGAGCCGATTCAGAAGCCGCTGCACTACATCTCACTTCCGTATTGCCCTGCGAGTGAGGTAACGGGAAAACTCGTGTCCGTCGGTTACGGTAGTCCTGAAGAGTATGACCGATTGGGCGAGAACATGACAGGAAACATCGTTTTGGCGGGTAGTGCTTCGAAACCTGGTTTGGGCAGATGGGTGCATCGAAAGGAAAAATATGAGCGCGCAGTACTCGGGGGCGCAAGTGCGTTCATCTTCGTCAGCGAGCACCCGGGGGTCGGTCCGGAAACAGGCAGCTTGCAAGACGACTGTGCTGCGCCAATACCGGGCATTTCAGTTTGTAAGGAAGATGGCGAGTTTCTCCAGCGGCTGATGGCTCGAAACAGATGCGTACAACTGCGCATTTGCACATCCGATGTAAACGAGCCGCGAACATCTTGGAACATCATTGCAGACCTGCCCGGAACGGAAATTGCGAACGAGATGGTAGTTCTTGGTTGCCACTACGACGGACACGACATCTCACAGGGCGCTGTGGATCCGGCATCTGGAATGGTGCTTGTAATGGAAGCTGCGCGGGTGCTAGCGCAGTACGCCGCAAGTCGGATTAAACGAACGGTGCGGTTTATCGCCTTCGGTACGGAAGAAATTGGACTCACTGGCTCGTTTCGATACGTGGACGCTCATGTTAGCGATCTAGACAACGTACGGTTTGTTTTCAACCTTGATGCGGCTGGCGGCTCAAGCCGGAAAGGGGTTGTGCTGCATCGGTGGCTGGAGTTGGAACCGTTCTTTCACCGCGCTGCAAACGAGATGGCGGCTGAAATCCCTGTTGGCCAAAATGTGCATCCGTACTCCGACCACTTTCCCTTTTTCCTAAAAGGTGTGCCGACCGCTCATATGGGCGATCCGGAATCCGCACCGTCAGGCAGAGGATTCGGACACACTGCTTACGACACCCTCGACAAGGTCGAACTTGTAAACCTTCGCGCGGGGAGTTCAATTGCTGCCCGATTGGCGTTACGGATAGCCGACTCCCAGGGATTTCCTGCTCAACGCCGCAGTATCAACGCAGTGCAGGAGTTGCTCGACACCGATACCGGTATGGAAGGCTACCGTGTCGCGGCGGCGTTAAAGAAGCGCTTGCAAACATAATTGATTAAAACTCGGAAATCCCACTCCAAAGGAACATGCAACTGTTAGTCAGAAAGACCACAAAATCATGACGAAAACAGAACCCGTCCAAACAGCGTTCATCGGGTGCGGCGATATGGGGCGCCACCACATTCGAGCCATGTTGCGGCAGCTGGACACAACCCACATCACCGTGGTCTGTGAACCATCACAGACGGCTTACGAATTGACGATAGACCTTTTCCAACAGGCGAATCTGGCGCCGCCGCCAAATCAACCGGACCTTGAGCGGCTTCTAGCGGACTATGGGAATCGCCTTGACGCGGCCTTTATTGTTACGCCGCACGCGTATCACCATAATCAGGCCGGGGCTTGCATGGATGCTGGGCTTGATGTGCTGGTCGAGAAACCGATGGTAGTATCCGCTGAGGAAGCGAAGAGCATAATTGACACCCGCGATCGCACAGGGAAGCTACTGGTCGTGGCTTTTCCTGGCAGCCTTTCACCGCAAATCCGCACCGCTGTCACGATGCTTCGATCGGGACAGCTAGGTCAAATATTGACCATCAGTGCGATTGCTTGGCAAAATTGGCGTACCGCTTTTGCCAAAACCTGGCGGCAACAGCCTGACGTTTCAGGCGGCGGTTTTCTTTTCGACACGGGGGCGCACATGTTGAATACCGTCGTTGATTTGGCCGGTGAGGATTTCGTGGAAGTTGCTGCTTGGTTTGACAACCGCGATTTAGCCGTAGACGTACTGGGAACGGTGATGGGGCGTTTAGCGTCCGGTGTGCTAGTCACGCTGCACGGCTGCGGAGAGACCATTCCCTCATGTGCATCCGATGTGCGTGTATTTTGCCCAAACGGTATTCTGCGCACCGGCATCTGGGGCGAGCGTTTAGAGGTTCAATACCCCGGTCAGGAACAACCAAGTGCGGTCGAAGTGCCCCCTTCTCAAGGGCCATGGGAGCAATTTTTGGCTGTTCGTAATGGTCAGATACCTAATCCCTGCCCGCCCGAGGTAGGTTTGCGCATGGCGCACCTTTGGGATGCCATTAAGGCGTCTGCATCGCAAAATGGGATGTTTGTAAGGTGCGGCTGAACCGGAAGGCATTTGAACTAATACCTGAATAAAAGGAAGCTACAAACCTTTCACGTAAGTAACTCACTGCTTTCGATGGATATATTGTATCAAACTCCCTCAATTCCCGCTTCGACTACAATTCAACGCAAAAAGATGAAGGGGTGAAAGTATGAAAGAGAAATTACCAGATTTCCTAGAAAGGGTGATTGCAGAATATCCCGACGTGTGGAAATCCTACCAAAATCTGGGCGAATCCTGCCACAACGCTGGGCCTCTTGATGAGAAAACCACGCGACTAGTCAAACTCGCCTTGGCGATTGGCGCGAAATCAGAAGGCGCCGTACATTCGCATACACGCCGCGCGTTAAAGTGCGGAATAACTCGCGAGGAACTGCAACAGGTGGCTCTGCTTGCGATAACATCTGCCGGCTGGTCTCCGAGCATGGCTGCGCTTTCGTGGATTCAAGATGTCATAGACAGCAGCGAGGTGGAAATGGAAACTGTTCAGTAAGCCGGAACGGAATACCTTTTTCGTGAGTAGTGTGTAGCGTGTGTAAAGGCTAAGTGTGTATATTGCTAAGATTCTAACTTTATCCTTAACCCTTTTGATACAACGCCGCGCTCCGCCAACTCAAACAACCCTTGAACGAGAAGCGCTAATACAGCCGCGGGAACGGCACCTTCAAGTATGAGTCCGATATGGTCTTTGCGGATGCCGGTTAGAATTGGTTGACCGAATCCTCCCGCGCCAATTAACGCGCCGAGGGTCGCGAATCCCACGTTTATGACAGCAGAAGTCTTGATGCCTGCGAGGATTGCCCGCGATGCCATCGGTAGTTCAACAAGCCAAAGACGGCTAAGCGGCGGCAGCCCGAGCGCTAATGCAGATTCACGGACTGGGGAGGGGATGTCATGGAGACCGGCGTATGTGTTCCGAACGATTGGGAGCAGGCTATACAAAAAGAGCGCAGCAATCGCCGGCGGGGCTTTAATGCCTAAGAGCGGAATCATAAATACGAGCAGTGCGAGTGCCGGAATAGTCTGGATAATGCCCGCGAGTCCTAAAATAACTTGTCCGACCCGTTCCTGACGTGCTGCAATTATGCCCAGTGGAATAGATATAAGGATTGCCGGCGTAAGTGAAATACAGACAAGGAAGAGGTGGGCTAGTGTATTTTTGAGCAAGCGTTCAAGCATAGTTTCATCGTATACTTGTGTTTCAAGCGAAAGGATGGCCGCCAGGAAGTCAGCCGCAACACGATTTTCAGGAACTTTGTCTAATTTCGCACGGGCATTCATTTTGACCATTTCCGCTTCGGGGATACTATCTTCCAACTCTAGTAGAGCAGAAACTACCTTCGGTGCCCGCACTTCCAAATCATCCCGATACAGCAGCACCGCATAATATTTGGGGAAAAGGTTCTCATCGTCCTCCAAAACCCTCAAGTTATAATACTGAATCTCTGCGTCCGTCGAATATAGGTCTGTCGCGTGGATTGAGCCGCTCTCCAGTCCGCGGTATGCGAGATCGTGGTCCAGCCCGCGCACATCGCGGTGGGTCAAATTATAGCGAACGCGCAAGGAGGGCCAACCGTCCGCTCGGTCCATGAATTCACTTGTAAAACCAAGCTGAAGGTCAGGGTGGCGGCGTAAATCAGAGATTTTCGTGATATTATGCTTTTCGGCAACTTCCTCCTTCATGCCAATGGCGTAGGTGTTGTTAAAACCGAGAGGGCGACTCATACGGATCCCTTCTGCTTCAAGAGCACCGCGAATCTCCGCCTCGCTGCTTAATCCACTGCCTGAAAGAATTTCGTGGCTAATTGTCCCGGTGTATTCGGGATAAACATCAATGTCCCCCCTTAGTAACGCCTTCCACAACACTTGTGTCCCGCCCAATTCCTTTTCATGAACGGCTTTAGCCCCGGCATTCTGAGTCAACAGCGCAACGAGTTCACCGAGAATAACCGATTCGGTGAATTTCTTTGAACCAACCTTTACCTCTGTCATCTGCCTGGTATTTTGGCATGCAGGCAACACCAGTACAGTCCAAACAGCCGCTAGGAGTGGAATCAATTGCCGCAATCTCATCGGGGTGCCCCTTCAAAAATTGCCAGCGGGTCACGCTGTGCATTGATAAAACGGCTTACGAATTCGTTTTCGGGCGAGGAATACAGTTGCTCCAACGTTCCCTGTTGGACGATTCGCCCCTCACGCATGAGGATAATATCGCGACTGAAGAACCCGGCTTCACCTATATCGTGCGTTACCATCAGTACCGTTTTGCCAAGTGTTTGGAAAATTTCGCTAAGATCGGCCTGCAGTGATGCACGAACCATAGGATCTAGCGCACCAAGCGGCTCATCCAGCAACAAGACGTCAGGATTTAACATTAACGCGCGCATTAGGCTAACACGTTGCTGCTGTCCACCGGAAAGTTCGACGGGGTATCGGCTCAAACCGTCTTCGGGAAAATGGGTTAGCGTGCAAAGTTCTTCCAACCGGGCATGAATTTTTTCTGCAGACAGTTTTAAATACTTTGCCATGAGCACAACATTCTGTGCAGCGGTTAGGTGCGGAAACAGGCCGCCATCTTGGATGACGTAACCCATACGGCGGCGCATTTCAAGAATGTTAGCGGGCGAAACGCGCTCACCGTTAAGCCGGACGTATCCACTTGTGGGTTCCAGCAAGCCGACAATCAACCTCAGAATCGTAGATTTACCGCAGCCGCTCGGTCCGATGAGTACGGTTGTCTGCCCCTCTTTGATGTTGAGGTCGGTCGGGTGGAGCGCAGCCACAGCTCCAAAATGCTTACTGATGTTTTTCAACTGAATCATGATGAATCCCTAAATGAACTTGTTTCTGAAGTATGGCGATTGCGAACCAAGCATTTTTATCCAGCCATTGCGCGTGCATTTCCAGCCCGGCGGCGCGGCAAATGCCTGCAAAACTTTCGATTGTATATTTATGGCTATTCTCCGTATGGATGAACTCGTCGGCCTCAAAATGAAACACCTGATCGGGCGTCGCGATATACGCCGTCTGATGACGCCGGCTGATAAGACGCATCTCAATGCGGCTGTGTGCTTCAACAAATGGCGCGGCATGCTCAAAGTCATCAATGACAAAGGTACCTCCTAACTCGCGGTTAATCCGCGCCAACAAGTTCTTGTTGAATGCGGCGGTTACGCCAGCGGCATCGTTGTAGGCGGCCTCAATGATGCCACGATCTTTCAACAGATCAAAACCGACTAACAGCCTATCTTCTCGATTCATCTGATTAACGATTCGCTCCAAGAATGCAACCGCTTCCCCCGTGCCAAAATTCCCAATATTGCTCCCGAGAAACAGCATGAGTCGAGGGCCTTCATGGTGAGGCAAGATTGGGATGGCGTCGTTGTATTCTGCTGCAATGGCAGTAATCGACAATCGTTCGTACTCATTCAGAAGGGAAAATGAAGCCGCACGGAGGACATCCGAGGAAATGTCAACAGAAGTATAGTGAAGATTCTTCTGACAATTGAGGGTCGCGTTGATTAAGAGGCGTGTTTTGACCGAACTCCCGCTGCCAAATTCTACTAGCGCCAAGTTTTGCCCCACCGTATCAATCATCTCGGAGCCATTGTCTTCCAGAATTTTCTGTTCAGTGCGTGTGAGGTAGTATTCCGGAAGCTTACATATCTGCTCGAAAAGTTGGGAACCAGCCGCGTCGTAAAATAGGCGGCAAGGTAGGATTTTTTGCAGCTGCGAAAGCCCTTCAACAACCGCGTTCGTGAAATTCCTTTCCTCCTGATCTCTAGGCAGTTCAATAAAGTCGACTCCAGAGATCATATATTTTCTCATATACTATGCTCCGAAATCAGCGATGGCTGACCCAATTTTACACTCCCGGCAACCTCATGATACTCATGATAGATGGGTGAGGGTATTTACCTACGAGAATCGGCTGGAATTATGCAACTCACGACCCGTTAAGCCAAGCGCAGAACCGTCGCCACGAAATACAATCTCAATGGTGCAATCCGCTCACTTACAAATCAAAAATTACCTGCGCAATCCAACTACCATCCGGCATTTGCTCAACACTCAACTGATGGTAAGTAACACTCTTGATCTCCGTATACACGACATGTTTATTGAAATTTACCGGCTCGCCGCGAGCGACCGCGGACAACGCTGGCGGCTGCTCTGAAATTGACCGAATATCGACTCGCCTGAAAAGCATCTCCTCAACTTCATGCCTAAAATTCAACTCATCCAACCACGCCACCATCAAATCTTCGAGCGATCCCGCCGTTAACTCAATTTTGATTTGAGTCGCCTCATCAATAGTATTAGCGTCAGCAATACTCTCAAGAAGTCCGTGCGCCGCATGGGTGAAAAGTTGTTTCAGTGTCCTGCCGTACGCGCGAATGCCGAGATCGCCGGTATGATCTAAATAGGTATAGGTTTCAGTCAAATTTTCCTCATTGGCCGCACACAACTAGGTCTCAGTTTACCAGAAACTTTCTCATACATCAATGAAAAATTCAACCGCTACGCCGCCGCAATTTTGTGTCTTTCAATTCATGCGTTGATGTGCTAAAATAGTAACGTCTTGTTGTTCAAACCCTGGCATTCGACCCAATCGGATGTGCGGCACGACCATTTTTTGGCTGCAGATTGAAAGTTTATCTTAGCCCCTCAGTTGACAATTCGGTAGGATGTGTCGTTTTAACCAAATCGCGGACCTATAACCCGTTGTAAAATCCTAACCAAGGAAGCGTGCGAAAAGATGAAAAGATTAAACCGAGCGATTGAACTGCTTGAACAGGGACAACCAATTTATTACACCGGCGTTGGAGAGCCAACTTATTACGGAGGCATTAAAGCCTCCCAAACATGGGCAGACTATATCATCTTTGAAATGGAACACGAGATGTACAACATCCGGGCGTTGGATGAATTCATGCGCGGTCTTACGGCGGGCGGACCAACCCGGAGTGGACATCGCACGCCGGCGGTGCTAGTCACGCTCCCGACCGACGGAATAGATGAAACCGTAATTCGTGCGAATGCTTGGATGATTAAGCAGGTGCTCGCAAGAGGCATCCATGGAATATTGCTTTGCCATGTAGAAACATCGGGCGCGGCGAAAGCATTCGTTGAATCGGTTCGCTACCCCTTCCATACGATAGGTGTCGGTGACGGGGTGAATACGGGGCGTCGAGGAAATGGCGGGCAGGGGAATGCGGCATCAATTTGGGGGATATCGGTCGAAGAATATTTTGAGAAAGCGGATGTCTGGCCTTTAAATCCGGATGGCGAAATAATGCTAGGTTTGAAGATTGAAAATCGCCGAGCGCTCACTCACGCAGAAGCTACCGTAGCCGTGTCCGGGATCGCCTTTGCCGAGTGGGGCCCAGGGGATATGGCGTTTTCGTTCGGTTACAGAGATCGCCCTTCGCCTTATCCGGAGGAATTGCAGCACGCTCGGACGCGTGTTCTATCAGCTTGCAATTCTGCGAATGTCGCCTTCTTGGATGGCGTGACGCCAGAGAATGTAATTGATAAGATTGAAGAAGGCGTTCGCGTTTGCGCTGGAGGTGAGGAATCGGCGGAAGTTGGCCGTAAGCACACCAACCGCGAAATGCCTTGGTAGAAATGAAACGAGTACCATGAGGAAGTGAACCTTTCCGATGATTTCATTCGAAAACATCTTATTTTTCAGTTGTTTTACGCAATCGGTGCACTGTGTTGCGACGCGGATAAAATTTCTAATTGGATTACGCCCAGTTCTATCGTTTGACTTTGCATAATGCGTACGCTAATTACGTTTTTTCTTACCGGTATTTTAAGTTTGTCTGGCATCCCCTATCCAAACCCATTTCATGCGCAGTCGGAAATGAAAGTTGATAACTCTCACCGTAAACATGGTGAGGTATCTGCCTCACAATTTCCTGTTAATTTACATTCTGCCTCCGAACAGGTCATCAGTTATGACGATGTCTACGGTATTGAGATAACACTGCCATTTAATGGAGATGTAGCAGTTAGCGCATTAGAAGGCAATCGAATCGTAATAAAACTCGATAAGCAAGCGATTGGGATTAATGAAGAGATAGTCCAAAGGTATCTTGATGCCGTCAAGCTGGGAATTTCTAGGGTAGAGGACACCGTGCAAATTACACCTCAACTCCCGGACAGATTCGAAACCGAAGCGAAATTGACGCGCATTAACTGTCTAATCGAAGTTCCGCCCGACATCGCGGTAAAAATCAATACTTCGAACGGCAACGTTCGTATTGGCGGACTCCGGGGCGTTTTGAACATCGCGGCAAATGTCGGCGATATTCAGTTCAGCGAGACAATGGGACAATACCAAGTGGCTTTAACCGAAGGACGCATTTACGGCCATATTTTTTTGACGAAGGGTAAAAACTCCTTTGAAACACAGTCAGGATCCATTGATCTCACCATCTTGGATTCAGTCGCAGCGCCAATGGATTTCACGGCAGTTAACGGCGGAATTCGACTACGCTTACCGCAAAATTTTCCGGCTGACGTGGAAATTAACAATGATAAACGCGATCGACGTACAATTTTCATTGAGGTGCCAGCAGAGATTGACCATTCCCTTACCGGTGATGTCCTGCATGGTGCGATCAACGGCGGCGGTCCGTTAATACGGTTGCACGCTAGCGAACAGGTTGCGGTTTTAGCGCGTGAATCTCCGCTTCCAGATCGGACGGAGGCCGGTGAAGACAACCTACCTAGCAATGAATTAGCGCTTGACGACAACGACAGCGCCACAGTTCCAATTGTGGCGCTGTCCAAAACTGAAGTCCCCCCAACAATTGACGGCAATCTGTTTGAGAAAACTTGGTCGAACGCTGAATCACTGCACGGCTTTTACGAAGCGGATGGAATTCACTCGGCGCGGGATCCGACCCAAGTGTTTCTGATGTGCGACGAACAATTCTTTTACATCGGCGTGCGAGCTTACGACTCACAGATGGCGGAGGTGCGCGTTTCTCAAAGGACTAGAGACTCGGCAGTAGGGACTGACGACTCCATTGAAATACTTTTGGATCCGAATCCACAGACACACCGTTACTATCACCTCATTGTTAATCCCATCGGGGCAATCCTCGATCAGATTGTGCAATCCGACTATCCCCCTGATGCTCGGATTTCATCGACAGCGGGCGGGACGAATCGCACTGAGTTATCGTGGTCGAATGGAGTTGTCGATTTGCGTTGGGATGCGAATGCTAACATCAAGACCCAAATCTCTTCGACCTTTTGGAGTGTGGAAATTGCTCTACCCCTCGCTTCACTTGAATCCGCTGCATCGGACCAATGGAGACTAAATGTACTACGCAAAGTCCACCGCCATGATGAGTGTAGTTATTGGTCGCCGACTTACGATGTAGACAGCCCTTGGTGGCCGCATTGGCGGGAACGGATGGGAATATTGAATCTAGTCTCAGCCCAATCCTCTCAAAACACGGCAGAACACGAACTTGAAGAAAAGTTCGAGATTGCCGGAGTTGAGGTTCACGGAAACGCCGAGATTTCGACGCCCGAAATCCTGCATCTGCTCCCCTTTAAACGAGGCGATGTTGTCACTGCCAGCGAACTATCTTGGATGACGGCAGAACTTGAAATCCACGACTGGTTTCTTCAGGTACATCTGGAAACCTCAGATGCGCCTTCGGATGGTGATGAAACGCAACTCGATCCGCAAATCAATTTGGAGCCAATTGTTTTCGAAGTGGTAATTTCCATTCGTGTGACAGAGATGCCGACGCGGTATGTTCAATTAGTCAGCCTGCACAACAATGAATTTCTACAATCAAACGTGCTGCGCGCGTTATTTGGATTAAAAAACGGGCGCACTTCAATCGAAGAATTAGAAACTAAATGTCAATTAATCGCAACACTTTATAGAAATAGCGGCTACCAACTCGCATGGACCAATTACCGGTTTGTTGGAGACAATTTGCAAATTGACATTGATGAGGGACGTCTAGACGAGATTCGCTTCGTAGGAAACCGACGTATCCAAACCGACGTGCTGATTGATGAATTTGAATTCAAACAGGGCGAAATTTATAACGAAACACGTTGCCAATCGCTTATTGATGAACTGGATGCAACGCTTAAAACTAACAGATCCTATGTGTCGGCGGTTAAACAATGGCAGGTGAAACACTATGAAGAGGCAAATGCGGTAAAGAATGTGCTGGAGATAGAAGTTGAAGAACGGACCATCGTCAATTGGGACTTGCTGCCGGTTGCAGATTTTAATCGTGTTCATGGGGTAATTCTGGGAGGGGGAGGCGAGGTTCAGACGAAGGACTATGGGGGTGGACGAGTCTTCGGAAATCTTAGTTACGGACTATCGAGCGAAACCTTGAATTTTCACTTAGGTGCAGAAAAACGCTGGTTTGACCGTCATACCATCCGTGCCGGCGGAAGGATTCACAAACTGACGGAAACGATCCACGGCATGACGCTATCCGAAAGCGAAGAGCTACTCGCGGCATTAGTGGTTGGCGATGCTTACATGGATTATTACTTGCGGCGGGGTTATCAGGCTTGGTTAAAGGGCGAATTGACGCCTTCCGCAAGCATAATGCTCAGATTTGACGACGAAAGACAGGAGATCCTTTTTACTTCGACGGATTGGAGTCTGTTCAATGGGAAAACACCCAAAAAAAGCAATCTCCGGATAAATGAAGGGCATCTCCGAAGTTTCTCGGCGTCTTTTGACTTCGATTCCCGCGATCATAAGTCGCATCTCAGCCGCCATTTTCAACAGTATCCTACACCCAACACCCGAACTACCCGCGGTTGGCAGGGAAATTTTGCTTTTGAATACGCCGGAAAACACCTTCAAACTGACTTCGATTTCACCCTATATCGCTTTAATCTAACTCGCTACAATAAATTCTCAAAAAAACACTTTTTTGACTTCCGATTGGCAGGCGCCTTCTCAGATGCCCCGTTGCCGCGTCAGCGCCAATTCTATCTAGGCGGTCTTGGAACACTGCGCGGGTACGGCTTCAAGGAATTCGCCGGCGACAATATGCTGCTTTCGAATTTGGAATACCGCTACCGTCTGGCGCAGAGTAATCTCCTTGCTATTGCCGCGATGGCGTTCCTCGACACCGGATTCACCTGGCATTATCGTGAACGCATGATTCTGAATCGTTTCAACACATCGCTCGGCATTGGCTTGTCTCTCGGCTGGTTGAATTTGCCCGATACTGTTCAGATGGACACGGTTCGGATTGAGGTTGCACGTGCTATTCGTAAATCGCGAAACGTCAACTTCATTTTGCGCCTTTCACGGATGTACTGAAGCTGGGCTATAGCAAATTGATTCCGTGATGATTGCTGGACTGAATATCTGTTGATTGCATTTATGCGCCCTGCGTATTGGTTAAATAGCCCGTTATGACTCATAATGAAACGATTTGAATAATACTTAACCCAATTCTCCCCACAAACAACCCTTCCCTTAACAAAGTGACACTTCTCTTTTATCAAATTGACACATTTGTGTCTTTTTGAGACACATTTGTTTACAATCGCAGAACCTCGCATCTGGCAAGGATTTTCACGGTTGTAGTGTACCATTATTGCGATCGTGAGTAAACAAATGTGTCTTTTTCATACCAACATTCCGAACACAATTTTCCCCAAATGAAACTTTTTGAACTGTTCGAATTCCTTACTGCATCTGGCTTTCCAAGACAAAGCAAGGCTTAAATTCGGAGATTGGTATGGACTTGGCACAGAATTTGCTATTTAACGACTGTCGAACAGTCTGATTGCGTCTAATCGAGGGACATCGGTTTTCCTAGCAAGGGTTTTCGTTGTCCCGTCTTATGTCTTAATGTCTCGGTGCCTGTATTGTTTTCGCAATCATAACCAAAGTAATCAGCCAACAAAACAGACTCTGAACAAGGCAGCATTGGGTATCGCTGCTCACGCGCCCCACCCAACATTTTACACTCTGGGAAGAGGAGGGTTTACATTGACAACCCATAATGAAAGCCATAGAAAATCCACCACAGAAAATTCTGACGAATTCAATGCGCTCATCGATGCCATCTCAGACTTGCGAAAAGCTATCGCTGCGTACCACAATGATTTCAAAAAGAGAAAAGTAGAACTGTTGGTTGAGATTGTGCGTCTTCGGGACCTTAATGCCGGACGATAGTGGAGAAGTCTGGTAGTGTCTGCGCGTGTCAATACCCCGGCGACGACGCAGCTTGTTAAATTTAATACGCCGTTCACACGCCTTTTCTCCACAAATGCGAAACCTGAAAAGACAATTGGACGAGCGCTGAAGCATTACCATAGCAGCACATCGCAAGGAGCATATAAACTAACTATGAAAGAATTTCGCGCACGTTTTTGGCATCCTGCTCTCTTGATTTGTCATGTTGTCCTAATCTTCGTTGGATGCAGCGGGCACCATCCCACAGAATTTCGCCCTGCGGCGGAACACCATGAGGAGACCATTGACCTCTTCAGTGATGAAGAATGGGAGTCTGTGATAAGTTTGTCTCCCTTACCATATGCCCCGCCGCCCGATCTTACAGATTGTGATACCAAATGAACAAGCGTGACCTTTGCCGCATCCTTTCGAATGGCTCCTAATAATTCCCGTTTGAGTTGCTCCAATGTTACTTGTTGGGTTTAGTGCTGAGTTAGATCAACGAAAACACCTGCGGCGATGGAATCTACCGATATTAAACTGCCGGTGAAAATTTTTGCGGCGAATGAAAATTGACAATTTGTGAAAAAATTGTGTTACACTGTAGCAAATTGTCGAGAAATTAAACATTCGCGTTTGCCCAACATTATCAGCCAAAGTTATCGGCAGCAACAAATCACGTGTATGATATTCTCGGCAGAATTTTAACCACTTGCTTCTACAGGGGAGAAATGAAGGACGAGAATAAGTCGCAGGCGGAACTAATTGACGAATTACAGGAGATGCGCAAGCGAGTCATACAACTAGAACGTGAACGAGCTCAATACAAACAGATGGCGCAAGCGGATCCCTACTATAACACGCCGGAGATGTTTGCATCCGTTGACACACAATCGGAGAGGGTACTGCACTGCAATGAGTCGCTCATCATGGCGTTGGGTTATACCGAATCGGAAATTGTCGGTTCGTCAATATTCAAGATGTATCATGCGGACTGCTTAGAAAACGCAAAGCGGGTGTTCGCTAATCTCATAAAAACCGGCGAAATCCGCGATACCGAACTGGTTTTGCGGAAAAAAGACGGCGGCATAATCGATGTAAGCTTGAGCGCTTCTACAGTCTGTGATGAAAGTGGGGACCCGCTTTACAGCCGTTGTTTCTGGACGGACATCACGGAACATAAGGAGACAGAAAGAAAACTTCGCAGGAGTGACCTAAGTTTCCGTCAGCTTGCGGAGAGCATCCGCGAGGTGTTCTGGCTGATGTCGCTGGATGGTGACGAGATTTTCTACCTGAGTCCCGGATATGAAGATGTATGGGGCAGGCCTAGTGAAGACCTCATCGCACATCCGATGTCGTGGGTAGAGCACATTCACCCGGAGGACCGAGAGCGCGTAGTCAGTAAATTTCAACGACGGACACAAGGGCACTTTACTGAACCCGGCACTGAATTTCGAATTAACCGGCCTGATGGATCCGTCCGCTGGATTCTTGGGCGATCGTTTCCTGTCGAAGATGAGAACGGTAAGGTTTACCGCATGGCGGGTTTTGCACTGGATATTACTGAACGCAAACATGCCGAAGAATTGTCTGCGATGCAGCAGCAGCAGCTAATTCAAGCGGATAGAATGACCTCGTTAGGGATTTTAACCGCTGGCGTAGCACACGAGATTAACAACCCGAACAATTTTATCATACTCAACGGGGAAATGCTTGAGAAGGCGTGGAACGACGTTTTACCAATTCTAGAGACGTATTGCGAGGAACACGGTGATTTCACTTGTGCGGGCATGCCGTACGCTCAAGCGCGCGGGAGCATCAAAAATCTTACTGCGGGGATTATTCTTGGGGCGACTCGAATTCAGAAAATAGTGAACGTCCTTGGCGATTTTGTGCAACAAGATGAGGAGAATTTGAGTCAACTGGTGGACTGCAACGCTGTTGTTGGCTCTGCTATCGTCATTGCGGAAAACCTGATTAAGATATCGACGAACAATTTCTCGACTGACTTGCAGCCAAATCTACCGAAAATTTCGGGAAACCGACAACAACTTGAACAGGTCCTAATTAACTTAATCTCCAATTCTTGCCAAGCGCTTTCTAATTCTAACAAGAGCGTAGTAATTTCAACTCGGCACAGTACCGATCAAGTAATGATTGAAGTTCGTGACGAAGGAGAAGGGATTCCGTCTGAAAATTTGCAACAGGTCATGGGAGCCTTATTCACCACAAAGCGTGAAACTGGCGGCACAGGTCTAGGGCTATCCGTCTCTTACAATATAATCCAGAATCACGGCGGGGATATTACCTTCAACTCCGAAATCGGCAAGGGGACGGTAGCCACCGTAACGCTGCCAGCGGTCAATTGATACTCGCCGCGTCTTCAATATGGAGGGAAATCCATGGATACTACGTACTTCCCTACTCGTCCAGTTCTGCTCGTAGACGATGAAGAGCAATTTTTGTTCAGCGCAAGTTTTGCGTTGATGTCAGAGGGAATTAATCATGTCCGCAAGTGTCACGATAGCCGTGAAGTCATGTCGATACTGTCGGAAGAGGATTTCTCGGTTGTGGTACTGGATATGTTGATGCCTGGCCTTTCGGGTCGAGACCTTCTACCGTTGATATTGGGTGAATTCCCTGAACTCCCCGTAACGGTTGTCACCGCTGAAAACAAAGTCGAAATTGCGGTAGAGTGCATGAGAACTGGCGCGTACGACTTCCTCCTAAAACCGGTGAACAGGACCCGACTCGTTGCAACAGTTCTGCGCGGCATAGAAATTAGCGAACTGCGGCGCGAAAATCGGCAACTCAAAGACCGCCTGCTTTCGCACACGTTAGAACAGCCTGAAGCGTTCTCCGGCATTATTACGCAAGACCGATCTATGTATTCCATATTCCAGTACGTAGAGGCGATCGCCCGAACCAACCTACCAGTGTTAATTACAGGGGAAACCGGTGTTGGAAAAGAACTGATTGCGGCAGCAATCCACAAGGTGAGCGGGCGGGAAGGGGCATTTGTTCCGGTCAATGTGGCGGAGCTTGATGACCATCTATTTGCGGACACGCTCTTTGGTCACCGGAAAGGGGCATATACCGGCGCAGATTCATCCCGTAAGGGGTTGATTGAGCGCGCGTCAGATGGCACGCTATTCCTTGACGAAATCGGCGACCTACGCATGGAGTCTCAAGTCAAGCTGCTCCGCCTCCTTCAAGAAGGAAAATACTACCAGCTTGGCACAGATATGCCGAAGGCTAGTAACGCTAGAACAGTAGTCTCCACCAATCGAGACATTCAATTTCTGAGAAATACAGAATCTTTTCGCAAAGACCTCTATTTCCGTCTGCAGACCCATCATATTCACCTTCCGCCGCTTCGTGATCGCGCAGGTGATATACCACTATTGGTTTCCCATTTCATTGATGAAGCTGCCGAGTCACTAGGTAAATCTATACCAGCCCCGCCGCCTGAACTATTTTCCTTACTCGTTAATCACCGTTTCCCGGGAAACATCAGGGAACTTCAAGGAATGGTTTTGGATGCCGTCAGCCGACACAAAGGCGGAAGACTTTCTATTCAGTCCTTCCAAGAAAAAATTAACTACAAATCTTCAGATTCTAGCGGCAACGGGGAATCAGCCGAAAATGTATTTGCAGACGGGTTGTCTACGCTGCCTCAATTGCCATCCTTGAAAGCTACCGAGCAGCTTATGATTGATGAAGCCCTGAAGCGCGCCAATGGAAATCAGACCGTTGCCGCAAAAATATTGGGTATGTCAAGACAAGCGCTGCACAACCGTCTAGCCCGCGCACGGTCTTCAGCGAACGACGTGTGAAACCTCGTTTGATTGCACCAAACGCTAATTCCAATCTTGTAACAACCCGCCTTTCTATCCCCCGCTCTCATACCGGTGCGGCATGCGTCGGACTCCTCATCGTTTGATCCTAGTCATGGCATCCAGTAACTTCAAATCCTAACGGGAAATGCCATTCTGCCGCGCCGCTATGTATCAGTACGTGAGATTCTATTGCAGGATGCGCCTTCGGAAGGTGACGCTGAAAACTCGTAACAGTATAACACAATTCACGTCCGGCCATCGGTGCGCGAAAAGCAAAACAAACTCCCCGATTGACGCCAATTCGAAAAACCTGACCTCTGGACCGGTCTTCTTTTTGCTTGATCTTCGTATGGGCATGACATATAATTTCAACCACGATCCTTTTTTAAAACCGAGTTTTTTCTTCAAAACTCGGTTTCTTCATTACATTATGGCTGGACAAGACGAAATGGATTGGATACGCTCTAAATCAGGAGACAAAATGTGGGATTACTAACAGACAAAGTTGCTGTTGTGACGGGCGCCGGACGGGGCGTTGGCAGAGCGGTCGCAGACGAGTTAGCCGAGGCTGGAGCGGCGGTTGCGCTGGCTGCCCGAACTGTCAGTGAAATCGAGAGTGCCGCAGAGACAATCCGGGCGGACGGGCGCCGCGCAATTACGGTACCCACCGACGTAACGCGCCAATCAGAGGTTGATGCGCTATTCGCCCGTACCCGCGAAGAACTGGGGGAAGTCGATATTCTTGTGAACAACGCAGCGATTATTGGTCCTACGGGCAAACTATGGGAAACGAATCTGTCGGATTGGCACGATATTTTTGACATCAACCTATTCAGTATGGTGCGGTGCGCATCGGCAGCTCTTCCCTCCATGGTTGAACGCGGTTACGGCAAGATAATCAACGTCGGATCGACCGCAGGCTGGACGGATTCGTGGGTACCCGGAAATGCGGAACAGGCGGCGTATGCGGCGACTAAAGCCGCAATCATGCGTTTCAGCGTGTGTCTGGCGCAACAAGTCAAAGGCGATGGCGTGAACGTAAATTGTGTCGGCGTAAGTGCACACACTCGCATGAGCGACGAGGCGCGCCTGGCGTTAGCGCGGGTGCGCGGCACGCCCCCGCCGCCGACCATGGATGACCTCCCAATCAGTCAGCAGGTGCTGCCAGAGACGAACGCACCGCTGTTTGTCTTTTTGGCGTCATCTATGTCGGATCACATCACCGGCCAGTATCTTGAAGCTAACCAGATGCCCCACCGCAAGCCTAGGCACCGTTAAAAAAAGCCGGTAGGCGCGGTTTCCAACCGCACAGGTTTTCACCCAAAATTAAAAATTAATGAGATCGACTATAACCGAATCCCAAGGCAAATCTACGGCTAAAGAGGGGACATGAAACAATCACCTATTCGCGTCGGGTTAGTTGGATCGGGTTTCGTCGCTAAATTCCACAGCTTGGCTTACAACAATCTATCCTTAGTGTACAATTCTGCGCTGCCTGCGGTCGTACGGACTAGACTCTTTGATGTGACGCCTGAACTCGCTGCGGAGGGCGCTGCACAGTTTGGTTGGCAAGAAGCGACGGACGATTGGCGAAACATCACACGCGCCGACGACATCGATCTTGTCGATATTGTTGCGCCGAACTACGCGCACGCGGAGATTGCCATTGATGCGGCGAAGCACGGCAAACACATTTTCTGTGAAAAACCGCTTGCGCACGATGTTGCCTCGGCGCGTCAAATGGTCGAAGCGGTTCTTCAAGCAGGATGTGTTCACCAAGTGGGATTTGTGTACCGTATGTGGCCCGCTGTCGCTTTTGCCAAAGAAATCATTGACACCGGTAAAATCGGTCGGATAATCCACTTCCATTCACGGTTCCTACACGATTACGGACTAGATCCTTCACTGCCGATGAGTTGGCGGTTCGAATCGGGGAAAGCCGGTGCCGGCAGCATCGGCGACATCGGGTCCCACGCGATTGATATTGGTAGATACCTTGTTGGCGACATTGTCCGTGTTTTCGCTCGGTCACAAACATTTGTAGGGAAAAGATTAATTGCCCCGCCGGGATTAAGCAACGCCTTTCGCCGCGGTGACGGCGAAATCCAAGAATCATCGGAGTACGGCACCGTGGATGTCGATGATGCAACTGACATGTTGGTCGAATTTGAAGACGGCACGATGGGAAATTTTGAGACAAATTGGGCGGCAGCGGGTCACGAGAACGAACTCAGTTTTGAGGTGAGCGGTGAGCGCGGCGCCATAAAGTTCAGTTGGCGCCACGCGAATGAATTGTTAGTGCATTCGGCGGATGATCCGGAGAATCTGAACGGTTTTCGCACCGTCATTATTGGCCCCATGCATCCGAATGCGGAGTCTTTCGGGCCAGTGCCCGGTCTTGGCATGGGTTATACTGATGCATTTTATATCGCAATGCGTCAGATGGTTGAATCAATCTCCCGTGGAAAGGCGGATAGCCCGAATTTTATAGACGGCTTGAAAGCCTGCGAGGTAGTGGATGCTGCTGTGCGTTCATCTGCTTCAGCGCAATGGGAAGAGGTCTATCGTAATTCGGCAGAGTGAAGGATTCTCTACAATAGGACTTGCGCAATAAGTTCAAAAGTCCCCCTGATAAGGGATCAAGCAAACGAATAGTGAGTGCGATAGTCTTGAGGGGGGTTAAAAACACTGAAATAACGACTTTCTAAGTCCAAAATTCCCTTTTTCTGCTCAATTTGCGTAAGTCCTATACAAATTATTATCGCATTCATCAACACTGTGAGTTTGTGCCCTTCACTAACTAGTTGTCCAGAAAAGACATTTCCTTAGTCTCTCCCAAAGCGCTGGGTAGTAATGTAATTTCAGAGGACAAAGCGGCATCTCAACCAATCAATCCCCCTAAATCACTATTTCAGAAAGGATAAGTCGCAAATGAAGCGTAAGTGGAAAACAGCGTTTCTCACAATCTTGGACTATAGCACCATGCCGTCAACCGATGTGATTGAGTCCTTGCGTCGTTTGGGGTATGAAGGTATCGAGTGGACGATGGATCACTTCGATCCCGATTTGCCGATTGCACAATTGCGCGAACTCGTCTGGCGCACCCGCGACGCTGGCATGGAAGTATCCCAGATTATGGCGCATACCGACCTGATTTCGCTCGACGACGCCGTACGCAAGCAAAAAATCGATCGGATTGTGCGCGGTATAAGAGCCGCCGGCGAGTGCGGGGTAAGTGCGGTCAGTGTGTTGACGGGACCGTCGATTTGGGAGTCCGACCACGTCCGAATCGGCGAAGATATGAGCGAGACGGCTGCCTGGGATCAGGCGATTGAAGCGATTGAGACTTTCGTCGAAGCCGCTCAGGATTCCAACGTTGTCATCACGTCTGAAGCAGTCTACGGCATGCTTGCCCACGATTTCTATACGCATAAATGGCTGGTAGATCAAGTAGACCATCCCGCGCACAAGGTCAATTTCGATCCGTCGCACCACGTCCTCTACGGCATAGAAGATATGCGTTGGTTAATTCACCAGTGGGGAGATAGAATTGCACATGTTCACATCAAGGACGCGGTTGGGATACCGCAACTCAACAAATTTGTCTTTCCGCTGCTTGGCGAAGGCAGAGTCAACTGGAAAGATTTCTTCATTGGTCTCGAGGAGATTGACTACCGTGGATTCTGCAGCCTCGAGTTCGAGTCCTTTCGGTTCTACCGCCAAGTCCTCAAAAACAACCCGGAAGCCGCCGCCCAAATTTTGCTCGAACAGCTAAATGTTCTTCTCGTAGATGATTGAGTGCGCCCACCGTGATGTAATAACCCACAATCTTGAATTTCGTTTTTTGTAGGTTGGGTTAAGCGGATTCGTGAATAACGCTGCATAATAGCCATGAGCGCCGCACCTTGATTTAGTTTCAAATTCCTCATGGCGTAGCGAACCCAACGCTTTTCTCGTTCCTGCGTGTGAAACCGTCGAAATTTCATCCTAGGGTGACGCAAACGTTTCAATCACGAACTGCAATTAAGGTAGAAACGGAGCATGTTGCGCCAATCTAGTTTTTGCAGGTTGGATAGAGCGATCAACCGACCGAACAGTTCTTGTAGGTTGGGTTAAGCGGATTCGCGAATAACGCTGCAAAAGAGCCATGTACGCCGCTCCTTGATTCAGTCTCAAACTCCTCATGGCGTAGCGAACCCAACGCTTTTCATGTCTGTCATTTCGAAAGCATCCAGACATCGTATCGCGTTCGCCAAGGCAATAACACACCGTGCCTCCATGTCACAACCCGGTGAGAACCACAAACATGAACACCGATGCCAAATCTATTTGGTTACCTTAAGTTCCTGTAGGTTGGGTTAAGCGATCAACCGACCGAATAGGGAGGGCGATAGTTCTAACCTTTAAAGACTAAACGCTGCATAATAGCCGTGAGCGCCACACCTTGATTCAGTCTCAAACTCCTCATGGCGTAGCGAACCCAACGCTTTTCTCTATTTTGCCTGTGAAACCGTATTGAGGAATCTCAAAAATGAACCGAAGCAACCATTACGTCAAGATTGTTGAATGGTCCGATGAAGATCAAAGTTATATTGGCAGTTGCCCGGGACTCTTTTATGGTGGATGCCACGGGGATAATGAACAAAAGGTATTCGCTGAACTGTGTCGCATCGTTGAAGAGACGATTGAACTATATCAGCGAGATGCCAGACCCCTACCATCAGCGACATCCGGCAAAAACTACGCTAACAAGATGTTGGAATTTGCCGAACAGACCGTAACGCTTTAGCGAGTGATGTTCTTCTAGTTCTTGTAGGTTGGGTTAAGCGGATTCGTGAACAACGCTGCATAAGAGCCATGAACGCCAAACCTAGATTCCCTCTCAAGATTGTCACGACGCAGCGAACCCAACGCTTTTCCTAAATCCGAATCTGGTTTGTTCTGCGAAATACGTGCCCGTTTTGACCGACGTATCAAGAGACCGATGAGTTCTTGTGGGTTGGGTAGAGCGATCAACCGACCGAATAGGGAGGGCGATAGTCTTCTCTATTTTTTGCGTGTATCTTGAACATGCAAGCAGTTTTTTGAATGCGTCCAAGGTTTGTTTGCGCGTAGCGAAACCCAACGCTTTTCCTGTCCGTCATTACGAAAGCGTCTAGACTTCGTATTGCGTTCGCCAAGGAAATAACGCTCCGTATGTCCTAGGCACAACCCGTTTAGAATCGAAATCATGAATACCGATACGAAATCAATTTGGTTACCCCAAGCCATTGTCATTGCGATGTTAATGGCCGCTCCTTTTTTGATGGACTCTGACGTGTTTTTCGGATTGCTCAAATTGGTCTGCTGTCCAGTGTTTGCGTATCTTGCATATCACGCGTGGAAGCAAAATAAAACCGTTTGGGTTTGGGTTCTTGGGATCACCGCAGTTATATTCAATCCCATTATCCGCGTATACTCAATTTGGGACATGTCGCTACTTGTGGTCTTGGCTAGTATCGGAATAGCCTTCGCCGCTCTCTTCGTGCTGAATCCCAACAATCCAAAAAATGACTAACGTCAAAATGAGTAGAAAGCATTTGCAGAGATACATTATCGAATTTCAGGAAAGGCATTACACAGGTCTATCTTATATTATGATAATAAGCTTGCTCTATCAGGGGTTTTATAATTTCAATATCCGATTCGCTGCGTACTAAACATTGATAGTCCCACCCTGATTTTCCTATAGGTTTACAAACCCCCATAGGATCATCTATTGACGCGCTGTTAAGGTTTAATTTTACCCTTATAGATTTGGCTTGTGGTTCAATTTTTACAAACCTACGATCCATGCTGTTAGCCTTAAAACTAATACCATTTTTGGGCGTTCTTACCTCATCATCAGCATTTGGAAAACTTTTAATAACATCAATTAACGACTCTTTGAGACTCATAATTTATCTTCCTCTATATAGATATTATAGTATCGCCGAGAATCGTCCAAGTGCGATAGTTGGTATTGAAATGGTGTAAATCCACCAAACGCCTAATCCTTGCCGTTAGATTTGGTTTTACTCTTTGATTTCATTATCGCCTCCGACAGTTTGCTGATGTGTCTGTCTCTGCAAATCGTGTACTGTCTTTTGTAAACTTCCAAGTAAGTTTATAATGCTTGATATATTCTCGCCATGCGATTTTACCAGTCTTGACAATTCCCCGTGTGATTGGTCGATGTGTTCTCGCAAATTGTCGAGTCCGTCGTTAAGATCCATCTTAGTTGCATGATGCCTATCTAATCGGTTAAACTAAGCATTGACAGTAGCAAATTGGAATGACCCCAAAAAACTGGACAGTGAGCTAAGAAGGATTTTATAATAATTAACCGTCCAGAAAGGGGCTATCATGTCGAAGACAAGACGTCAATTTACACCCGAATTTAAGCTCGAATGTGTACTAGATATCATCAGTGGGCGGAAACGCCCAGTCGAAATTTGTAACGAATATCAAATCAGCGATACCTTACTGTCCAAATGGCGCCAACACTTCATGGAAAACGCTGCGAATCTCTTTGTGGGTGAGCAGAACCACAAGAACGCCTCCAATGCGCGCATCGCTGAACTGGAGCGTCTCGTCGGGCAATTGACACTGGAGCTGTCTGCCTCAAAAAAAGTATTGAGTTACTTCGACTCTCGATAAAGCAGAAACGGGAATTGGCGAAACGCGGCAGCGAAGCATTTCCCATTAGCCTACTGTGTAATGTGCTCGGCTTGTCTCGAAGCAGTTTCTATTACGATTCCAAAGCCGATGGTGATGCTCAGCTTTGCCGGCATATCGAGCAAATACGTTTATCAAATCACCGCTATGGGTATCGCAGAATCACAAATGAACTGCATCGTCAAGGATTGGTTGTCAACCGAAAACGGGTGCAACGTCTGGTTGGCGCACTAGGGCTTCAGGTACGTCCTAGGCGAAAGCGGGTTATCACCACCAACAGTCAACCCGGACGATATGCGTATCCGAATTTGCTCAAAGATTTATCAGTCACTTATCCTGACCAGATATGGTGTGCAGATATCACCTATGTTCCACTGGCTAGTGGTCAAATGGCTTATCTGGCGTTATTGTTTGATGTTTTTACTCGAACCATAAGAGGCTGGGAGTTGTCAAAAAACATGTCAGTTAACCTGCTGTCTGGGGCTTTGAGAAAAGCATTAGCAAGACAGCATCGTCCGCAAATCCATCATTCAGACCGAGGTGGACAGTACATTGCTGAGAAGTATTGTCAGCAATTGAGAGCGATAGCGTGCCGCATTTCCATGACGGACCGTGGGAAACCGTGGCAGAATCCATACGTTGAGAGTACGATTGGCAGAATCAAAGACGAGTATATCGTTGACTCCGAGTATCAGAATTTCCGGGATGCATACAACCAACTTAGTCTAGTATTAGATGTCGTGTATAATCAGAAAAGGCCTCATTCAGCGCTAGGCTATCGGACACCTGCTGAATTCGAGGCAGCGTATAATGCACACTAGAACACCAATCGATATTTAATCTTGAATTAACAACGCAGCACTAACACAGTTATAGGTTAAGTCCTAAACTTCAAAATACCTTCTTAACATCGACATTTTCGTGTCCAAACAATTGGGGTCACTGCCAATTATAATTACCCCCAAAAACTAGACAGTGTCTTAAGGTGGAATTGTTGCTGTCAAAACGGCCATGTTATGAGCCATAATAAGGCTCAGCAATGCCAAGAATTGCGAAAGGAGTTTGTTTAACATGGCTCGTAGAAAACAGTACGATAATCGATTCAAAGCGCAGGTGGCGATTGAAGCCATTAAAAATGAACGCACCATGGCGCAGATTGCCAGTGACTACGAAGTCCACCCGAATCAGGTCAGGCAGTGGAAAAGACAGATTCTGGAACAATCACCCCAGCTATTTGCGAACGGACACACGCAATCAACTTCCGACAACGACCGCCTTATAGCTGAACTCTACCGGCAAATCGGTCAGTTGAAGGTAGAACTAGACTGGCTTCAAAAAAAAACTCGAATGCTCCATTAGCACAGAAGCGGCGGCTTGTCAAGCAAGAGCGCGGTGCTCCATCGGTTTCGAGACAGTGCGAACTGTTAGGGTTGCCGCGCGCTTCGTATTATTATCAACCCGCAGCGGAAGAATCGCCGGAAAACCTGCTTTATATGCGTCTGATTGATGAACAGTACATTAAAACGCCGTGCTACGGTGTCCCTCGAATGACGGACTGGCTATGTGATAATGGCCACGCTGTCAACCGGAAACGGATTGCTCGGTTGATGCGAAAGATGGACTTAGTTGCCATCTATCCCAAGCCCCGTCTCTCCAAGCACGGCAGGCCGTCGAAAAAGTATGCTTATCTACTGAAGGATTCAATTATCACTCGACCGGACCAGGTATGGGCAACTGATATCACCTATATCCGTTTGAACACCGGCTTTGTGTATCTAGTGGCGATTATGGATTGGTACTCTCGATATGTGTTATCATGGGAATTGTCAAATACACTAGACGTTTACTTTTGTCTATCGGCACTGGAACGGGCATTGAGTTGTTCTAGCCCTTTGATATTCAATAGCGACCAGGGCGCGCAGTTCACGTCAGATGCCTTTACGACTCGGCTTGAATCGGCTAACATTGCCATCAGTTGGACTGGTGCTGGCAGCGTGTTTGACAACATTTTAATTGAGCGGCTCTGGCGGACCGTCAAGTATGAACATGTGTATCTTCACGCTTATGACTCAGTTCACGCGGTTTGGTGTGGCTTGAACAACTATTTCAAGTTTTATAATGAGGAGCGGCTTCATACGTCGCTCAATACTAGAACACCTCATGAGGTGTATTTTCAAAAATCCTAGGTGTTGAAGCATAGCCGGATTGTCTAGCAATTACACCTTAATAGACGAGCATTACTGTCTAAACATTGGGGGTAAGTAAACCTTCCTATGACCAAAATGCGTTGGCTTACGCTCCACCAATCACATTTACTTACGCAACCAAACCACGCTATGCGCGGGCACATTGAGAATCCTGCTGCCTGCCCCGCAAAACGCAACCTACTTCAACTTGCCCGCCTTTCAGGTTTAGCCACAAACTACGCATTGAGTTTTACTGTCCGACTTTGGTATGATATGGGGGCTAGGAGAATGGCTATGAATATGCTGTATTACGGAGATAACCTCGAAATCCTAAGAGAGCATATCCCCGATGAAAGCGTAGATTTGATATACATTGATCCGCCGTTCAACTCAAATCAGGCCTACAATGTCATTTTCAGTGAGACAGACGGCACAGCATCACAAGCGCAAATTCAAGCCTTCGAGGACACATGGCGGTGGGGCGACGCCACTGAGCAGGCATACCATGAGTTGGTCGGCACCGCGCCGCACGTTCTAGTTGAGACAATCAAGAGTTTTCGCGGCTTCCTTACCGAGACGAACCTGATGGCATATCTCGTGATGATGGCGCTGCGATTAGTGGAGCTGCACCGCGTCCTTAAGCCGACTGGGAGTTTTTATCTCCATTGTGACCCGAAAGCATCGCATTATCTGAAGATCATTTTAGACCAGGTGTTTGGAGTTCAGAATTTCCGGAACGAAATTTATTGGAAAAGAAAGACAGGGCGTGCCGGCCCAACCAACCGCTTTGGAACATCCTGTGATATACTCCTTTGGTATTCTAAATCTAATGACTATACGTTTACTCCTCAATTTCGCAAGAGTAATACTGAATATATAGAAAAGATGTTTCGCTTTACCGATGAGGATGGACGAATCTATATGACTGATAACCTTGCAAGCCCTAATCCAAGGCCGAATCTAACGTATGAGTATAAAGGCTATAAACCGCCGGAGAAAGGATGGGCAATATCACGGGAAAAAATGGAACAGTGGGATAGAGAGGGCAGGCTCCATTTTCCTAAATCTCCTAATGGTCGCATCCAGCGGAAACGATACTTGGATGAGTTGATAGGAGAAGAAGTTCCCTCGCTTTGGGACGACATTCTTGCCATTGGGTCACAAGCTAAAGAACGTCTAGGCTATCCAACCCAAAAACCTGAAGCACTGCTAGAGCGGGTAATTGAAGCCAGTAGTAACGAGGGCGATGTTGTTTTGGACGCCTTCTGTGGTTGCGGCACGGCTGTCGCCGTTGGCGAACGGCTCAACCGCCAGTGGATTGGGATTGACATTACGCACCTTGCTATCTCCTTATTGAAGTATCGCCTTGCAGATGCCTTCGGCGATGATGCGGAATATGAAATCGTCGGTGAGCCAAAAGACATGGCCAGCGCGGAGGCTTTAGCCGTTCAGGATCGTTATCAATTCCAATGGTGGGCGTTGAGCCTGATTCGGGCAAGACCTTATAAGGAGAAAAAAAGAGGGGCTGACGAAGGCGTGGACGGGGTTATCTATTATCAAGACGTTGAGCCGGATAACACGAAAAAGGTGCTAACTCGGAAGATTGTCGTTCAAGTCAAAAGCGGGAAGGTTTCTGTCAAGGACATACGAGAACTCAAATCGGTCGTCGAAAATCAAGACGCTGTAATCGGTGTCTTTATCACTCTCAACACCCCAACCCAGCCGATGCTCAAGGAAGCGGCAGCGGCAGGTCGATTTCAATGGCTTCACGTCAAAGACATCACGTATCCAAAGATTCAGATTCGCACGATACAAGAATTGCTAGATGGGAAGGGTATCGAGTATCCGCGTACACCTACTGATGTCACGTTTCGCAAAGCGAAGCGGGCAAACCCGAAAGTCGATCAGCTGGAGCTTTAGTCGGAAATCATGGTTTTCCGGTTCAACACACCGTCTTAAATGGGGGCTGCGTAACTCAGCATCCTTAGCACTCACTCCGCATTTATAATATCCTCAAACTCCGAACACCGATGCGCTTTTGCATATTCTCGGCACACATCCCGCCACAAACGGCTCTCCCACAACGCTAAAATCAAGTCCTTCACCTCGGTATAGTGTGTAAATCCTACCTCCCGCCTTAACTCACCCTCAAAAGCGCCCCAACTAACATTTTCTCCATCTATGTATCTGTTATGATATTTTTCGCAAATATCATCGACTATCCTCATCCGAGGGTCTCGCCGTGCCCAGCCCTTGTGTATTTTGAATCGGTCAAGCGGCCATTGACTCTTGTCCTTGCTTTCGCTAAGTATGAAAGTAATCGCATCCGCAATCATCTCAATATGGTCTCTAATTGTGTTTTCATCCGACATTTTTAGTTCCTTTCTGAAAATATTACGAGTTCCGCACTAACGTCGCGCAAACATAACTATGACATATTCAAAAACTCATAAATTCATCCAAACAGCCCGTTATAATACCTGTGATCCCACTATCCTCTTCCCATGCCATTGTTGTTGTCCTCGACTGTGTTTGACAAACTAAATAAAAAGGGATAAAATTTAGAATTGTGCTAGAACGTACTGATGAACAAAAAAGAGAAATTGAGGACATTAAGGAACGGATGAGAGCGAAAATCCGGGAGGCGCTTCCGGGGATAAGACGACGTGTTATTCGGGAACAGGGCCCGGAGATTATGCGCCGCGCTCTCGAACGAACTTACGCTGACATTCCCGGCGAAATAGGTAAAGAGGTTCAAGAAGCATTTGCTGCATACGTCGCTCATTTGCCATTTGAAACGATGCCGACTGATATCAAAGTGAGATACAAACGAATAGAAGGTTCACTGTATTATATTCGATTTGGACTTGGATTGCGCCTCAACGATCCGAAGATTGGTGACATGAAGTTAGCGGACTTGCCCGGAGTAAAAGAGGACCAGGAATTAGAGCGAACCGGCAAAGTACGTACTAATTCCAATCGCCCTGTTGTTCCGTAACAGGAGAAACTGATGCGTATTGATTCAACAAAGCAAGCACGTTTTGAATCTTTGATTCGAACACGTACTGAATTTGAACCCGGCACGGTCGGAGCGGAATTTAACGAAGCGTTTGAGGAATTTAAAAAAACATACCCAATACCAGATTCTGTATTGGAATCCGATGCTTACGACGAATGGGATTCACGAAATGAAGTGCAGCGGTACCGGCGGATTAAATTGATAATATGGGATATAAAGAGAAGGCAACCGGAATTGAATTCAACGCAAATCCATGAACTCATGCTTTCAGATGTGCCAGAGTGGACTGAGTCGCCTTACCTTTTGCCCTTGTCGGAGTAAAGTTATACTTTTACTTTTTGTACTTTCCCTTTTGCATGTCGTAAGTGTTCAGGGGGATGCTTGTGCCCATTAGCTCGTGGACTGCGTCTTCAAATTCTTCGCTCCATTAAAAACCGAAAATGGTGTCCGCGTGAAATATTACAATACCATCGCAGGTCCGCGTCCGGGTGCGTGCATCACCCCGTAAAACGTGGATTACTGGGTATGGCGTTTGGTGCCCCTCCGAGTCCAATCCCAGCCGCTGCGTGAGGCGATATTTAGCGCCTAATCTACACCAAAGAGATTTTCAGCCGCATTTGGGGATCGATAAATGGACGTAGACACTCCCTCCCGAAAAAATTCTTCCCCCTCCATTGCAAACCCATCACTATGATTGACACTTCGGAAGAATGCTGCCCTTTCGCTGGCGTCAAAATCTTCAATATACGTAAATTTCGTAATTTTGCATGGCATAACCGCGGAGTTAAATTGTTCATCACACGGATCGTGATCTTAAAAATTTTCATTGAACGCCGTAGCTTAGTTTACTAAATCCTGTCTAACCTGTCAACCTCCCCACTGTCCCTTCGCGCACTTCCTACCAGAGGTTCTCGAATAAATACAAAATTCACCTATTCTCGACCAAACCAATCCCGAAGCAAACCAAAAACTTCCCTGCATAAAAAATCTCATTGACTCGTTCTGCAAAATGCTAAACGCATGTTTACGTGGATGTCAACTTTTTTATCGTGATTTTTACACATTTACGATATTTTACAATATTAGTCAAGGATTTTTTCGTTCGCTTTCCATTTTTGTATTTCCTCTTGACACTAGTGTAAATTGTATTGTATCATTTAACAGTAGTAAAACCATCATTACCAATAAGACGTACTACATCATCTTCTAACCCCAATACACGACCTCACGGGTACGCTAGATGCCGCAGCGGGGATATTGTTTTCGCGCCGTATGCACCAAAAAATCGAGGCTTTGACCGGTAAAATTACACCCGTGTAATTCGCAAATCGCACGGAGGCGCTCTAATACTAAATCCATTAAGATTTCTGATGTGTAAATGTAATGCCTATCTCCCTAAAACCGCACCAACACTAGCTTCCGGCGATTCCAAAATTACACCCGCCGGCACAGGAGGGCAATAAATGAACGGCAATCCAACCTGGTTGGAAGCCCTGCAAGACGATGATGTTAGAAAACATATCGCATACCACATCACGCTGGTCGGCACCACCAAAGCGGTCAATGCAATCTATCATAATCCGGCTTTCGCAGGTTGCCGAACCGGTGACGCAAAGCAGGATCGTAACGCCATACGCTCCGCAATTCAGGTTTGCAATCCGAGAAATAGAGACCGCTTCAACAGCCAAAAATACGGTGCCGCCGTCGCAGATGCGATGAGCCACCTTTTGGAGTATTTAGTCTCAAAATCCATCCCGAACCTTGAACAAACCCAGGAACGGTTGCAAAAAGTCGACGACCAAGCCGCCAAAACGGAGGACATCGATGACCTTAAACAACTCCTACTGCAACAGCAAATTCACATTCGACATCAAGGAGCCCTATTATCCCAGATGCAATGGGCTTTTCAGTTCCTGCAATGGCGCGCGCAACATGCCGGTCCCGGTGCAGCCCAACCCCGGCTTGATTCGGAAGATGCGCTCGGGGAACTCCCCGAACCTCCTGAGTCGCTACGAGGAAATTCGACGCCGGCGCAAAGTCCTGAATGATGACGACCGGGCGCTAATCGTCCACATGGCTTATCTCGATCCGAGGTTCTTTGTCGAATACTACCTCCACGACCCGCAGTCCATGTCCCCCCTGCAGCCCCACCATGTCCGCCTGCTCAACCTCATCCCCTACGACAAAACCGGCGTCAAAGTCAACGTCCAAGCCCCGCGCGGCTCCGCCAAGACAACCTGCTGCGCCGTCTGGTACCCGCTCTGGAGAATCTGTTTCAAATCATTTCAACTCGCTGAAGGCGTCCCGGAAGAAAAATTCATCCTCATCATCAGCCGCAATCAAACCATGGCAAAGGGCATTCTCGAAAACCTCAAACGTCTAACCGAAAATGAGAATATTGTCCGGGACTTTGGTAACCTATCTGGTCGTGTATGGAAAAAAGATGAATGCGAGACCGCTAACGGCGTCGCTGTCCGAGTGCTCGGACGAAAGCAGTCCCCGCGCGGCGCTCTCGTCGCCGGTAAACGCCCCTCGCTCGTCGTCGTCGACGACCTCGAAGACCCGAAACGCTGCTTAAACCCCGATCTGCGTGAGGAAGATGCGGACTGGTTCTTTTCGGACATCATGTTCGCCTCCGACATCGGCGGAAACCTTAACGTCATCTACGCCGACACCGTCAAGCATCCGGACAGCCTGTCCATGCGTCTAACACAAACCCCCGGCTGGAACAAAGTCCACTTCAAAGCAATCCTCGACCCCGAAGACCTCTACCACCCCACCCACGAACATCTCTGGAAAGGTTGGGACGCAATTTATAGTGACTTGTCGTTAGACGACGCAGAACGAGAAGCCAAAGCCGACGAATTCTACAACGCGCATGAGGAGCAGTTGAACGCCGGCGTCACCGCTCTTTGGCCCGAAGAGCTGTCCTACCTGAAAGTCCGCAAGATGATCGCAGAGCGCGGATACCACTACACCCTGCGCGAACTGCAAAACATCGCTCGCGACCCAAGCATGTCATTGTTCGACATTGAGAACGCCATGACGTTTGAGGTCGTTGACGCAGGCTTAAAACGAGGCGACGGTCGCATCGTCGAATGGCATCAGATCGGCGGCTTCACCACCTACATCGACACCATGGGCGGCCGCGACGCGCAGCAGAATTCCTACGCCTGCGCTGTCGTCGTCGTATGGGAGCCGCTGCCCGGCGGACGCAAATCCCACCCCGATTCGTTAGCCGGTGTCAACGCTTACGTGCTGGACTGCTGGATGGGCAAAGCTGGACGCGCCGAACAGTTCGAGAACGGCATTCTTAAACACCAGCGTTCGGACGCCGTGCTGTACAGAGCCGTACCAAAATCGTATTTTGTGGCTGAGGAGCGTCCGGACCCGGACCGCTCCATCCGAACGTCTTACGATAATGTATTCAACGCGCTAAAAGAAGAACTCAAATTTGAAAAGCCGCTGGTCTATCACCCGCAGACACAAAATAAAGAAGAACGCATTGCAAACTTGGAGCCGCCCATCAAGAACGGTTGGCTCGCATTCAATAAGGTAGGTTTGCCGAGTGAGTTCTGGAAGCAGATGCGCGAATTCCCGACTTCCGAGCACAACGACGCCCCCGACGCTGTTCAGGGCGCGCTTCGCCACAGAATCACCACCACCCCCAAGCAGCGCGAACACGACGAACGGCGTCAACGCGCACGCGACGAGTGGTATGGCGAATACGGACGTCCAACCGTCCATCTATAACGCCGCGAAAACCGCACTGTTAGCAGGCATTCAGGATTGACCGTCCAGGTTTAAATTTGATATACTATTCCTGACGGCGGCTAATGACACGCTGCGCCTGAACATTACGGCTTAGGAGAAGCGGTTACCGAATTTTAATTTGATTTTTGTCGCGAGAGTTTAGTATAATTAATACTAGTTCTGGTCAGATTAAAAATCTCATTTCGAGCTTACAAGGAACCCGGACGATGGCGATTTGTGAATGCTAAAAAACTAGGTTGTTCTGGATATCAATACTCGCACAAGGTAAGCACGCGCATTCGGCAATAAGCTGCCCTCTGATATGACGTGGAAACACGCCTACGCGCAAATGTTGAGTTCGCCAGGACATCCCAGTTGCATAATCGAGTCCCCTTTTCGTGGCCGGAGAAAGGAAAGCATATCCGACAGCAATAATTTGAAGTAAGCTCAATCCATGACCAGATGGTTTTCTTACATCGGAAACGGACCACGATTCAAAAAGGGATCGTGGTTTTTTTGTTGCCATTTATTGAAATCCGCACTCTAAAAATGGACCTCTCGCAGCCAAAAATTGATTTTTAAATTCAATTCTTACGAAAGCCATACACCTCCTGAAAAACGGGGGAGTTTATCATGAAACTGATCGAACCAATGCCAAATCCAGTCAGACAAAAGATACAAGGGTTACTTGCGCCCGGCGAAGATGAGCTAATCTGCGTATCTGCTGACATGAACCGCGATGGCCGTTACGGCACACGCTGGATTGTGGTCACAAACAAGCGCATCGTAATAATTTCGGAAGATGCCGTCGATGATGTTGTACAGATACTCATTGAAGATGTCGTATCCGTACGGACCGAACCCCTAGTGGGCGGAGGACGTTTGGAGATAGAGCGGAAGGCAAGCCCAACCGCCATTGTCCGGTACTCCAACTCTATGGCGGTGAAGTTCTCCGAAGTCGCGCGGGGCATTGAACAGCTCCGCAAGCAGGAACCGTTCCAAATTGATAGCCAACTTGAACGCACACGATGTGAAAAATGCGGCAGACTGTTGCCTGAAAAGGACGGCATCTGCCCGGCTTGTATTCAGCGGTTAGCGACGCTGCGGCGAATCGGAAGCTACCTAATGCCCTACAAATGGCGTGCTGCACTTCTCGCAATGGCGTCTCTCATTGGAACGCTGACAGAGATTTTACCGCCGCTGATTACCCGGCACATCGTGGACGATGCGTTGGTACCCGCGAAAGAATCAGCCATCGGCATGGAGGAACGGTTAACGCTGCTCGGTTGGTTTGTGCTGGGCTTAGTCGGTGTGCGGGTGTTGGGTTGGGGCGCGGAATGGGTACACGGCTGGACGGTGACCTGGTTGGGCGCCCGCGTCACAGCCGATATCCGAAGCCGGTTATACCGCCAACTCGAGCTGCTTTCACTGCAGTTTTATGACAAGCGGCAGGTCGGCGCGGTGATGTCACGCGTGACAAGAGACGCCGGCAGGTTACAGGACTTCCTCGTGGATGGCATGCCCTATCTGATCATTAATGGATTGATGATTGTTGGCATACTGGTATTCCTGTTTCTGATGAGTTGGCGGTTGACACTATACATTTTATTGCCGATCCCGATTCTGCTAGCGTGGGGAGTCCTCTTCTGGCGGCGGATGCGCCGGTACTTCCATAAGTGGGATCAGAGATGGTCAGATCTCATGTCTACGGTGAACGAAACGTTGTCTGGAATTCGCGTGGTAAAGGCATTCGCACAGGAGATGCGCGAGGTTGCCTCGTTTAATAGACGAAATAAGGTGCTGCGGCGGATAGCTGTAAGGACGGAAATCAACTGGGAAATCTTTTTCGCCACATCGAGTCTTGTGACTAGCTTGGGGGTACTGATAATTTGGCTTTTCGGAGGGATAGAGATGTTCAAGGGCGAGTTTTCTATCGGTAAGCTATTGGCATTCTACGGCTTCATGTGGCTCGTCTACGGTCCCATCCAATGGTTCGGGCAGGTCAACAATTGGATGACACGTGCGTTCGCGGGAGCCGAGCGAATCTTCGAGGTCATCGACACGCCGCCTGAAGCTTACGACGATGCAGACGCCGTACCCATGCCTAACATTGAGGGCAGGATCGATTTTCAGAAAGTCACGTTTGGTTACGATAAGAGCAAGCCGGTGCTGCATGAAATTAACCTCGAAGTCACACCGGGGGAGATGGTAGGACTTGTCGGCAAGTCAGGTGTGGGTAAGACGACCACCGTGAACCTAATCTCCCGGTTTTACGACGTAGATCACGGCGCAATTGAGATTGACGGCGTGGATAACCGAACAATCCGGTTGGAAGATCTGCGCAGCCAGATTGGCATCGTCGCCCAAGAACCTTTTTTGTTCAGCGGTACAATTTCTGAGAACATCGGCTACGGCAAACCCGGCGCAGGCTTTGAAGAACTCATGGACGCCGCACAAGCCGCCAACGCTCACAATTTTATCGTCGCCAAGCCAGACGGCTATGATACCCAGGTGGGAGAACGGGGAAACAACCTGTCAGGCGGTGAAAAGCAGCGAATCGCTATTGCCCGGGCAATCCTCCACAATCCGAGGATTTTAATTTTGGATGAAGCGACTTCGTCGGTGGACGTGGAGACGGAAAAGCAGATTCAGGAAGCCGTTTCCCGGCTAACCAAGGGCCGCACCACCATCGCAATTGCCCACCGGTTGTCAACGCTGCGGAACGCGAACCGGTTAGTCGTGCTTGAGGAGGGGCGTATCGTGGAGGTTGGGACACATAGCGAATTGATGGAAAAACGAGGGATTTTCTACGACCTTGTTCAATTACAGCGGCAGACATCAGAAATTATCGCAGTTAAAGCGTAGCGTCCGCATATCTCCTCATGTACACCTTGACAATATTACCGCGAATTTTGGATTATGGCATATTCAAGCTTAAGGTCAGTAATTCTATCGCACTCCACGAAAATGCCGCGCATCGACGTGGCATTCAATCGTGCCAGCGCAAACTCGGACAAATGGAACACCAATAATGCAACCGTTTATTGAATCGCTGCCTCCTGAGGTGGATGCGAAACTGCAAAGCGCGAAACCTTCGGATGAACAGGTACTTATCCAGGTCTCCGCGGATCTCACCACCGACCAAGCATTTGGGGAAAAGTGGTTGGTAGCAACCAAATTCCGTCTACTGGTCGTGCCCGCTGATGGCGTCGTTGAGCAAATACCGCTCGACACAATTCAGGACATCAAAACTGAAGAACTGGTCGGCGGCGGCTGCCTAGTCGTTGAACGAAAATCGGGCGCACCCGTCTATCTGCACTATTCCAGCTCTTTAATTCCAAAATTCGCTGAGGTAGCGCAAGGAATCGGTCAACTCTCCAAAGGCAAACCGCTTGAGCTGCCGACGGAGATGGAACGGACGCGATGCGAAAAGTGCGGACGGCTGCTCCCGGAGAAAGACAGCAAATGTGTAGCCTGCATTAAAAAATGGAACACCTTAATGCGAATCCAAAGCTACGTTAACCCTTACCGCGTTCAACTCACGTTGGTTGTAGTAATCACAGTGATCGGCGTGTTGATAAATTTGCTTCCGCCGCTAATTACTGAACGCATCATCGACGATGTGCTTATACCGTTGTCAAACTTTAATCTTTTAGTTTGGCTTGTGGCGGGGTTATTGGGCGCCTATCTTTTTAGTTGGCTGTCCGAAATCGGGCATACGGCATTAAGCTGTTGGCTGGGTTTCCGCGCGGCTGAGGACATCCGGGCTAAACTCTATCGTTGTTTGCAGTTCCTGCCCATTAGATTTTACGACAAACATAAAGTGGGCGCGCTAATATCTCGCATGACCAACGACGCAGATCGGTTGGAGGATTTTATCGCCTTTGAGGTTCCCTACGTCATTTCCAACGCACTGTTATTAGTGGGTATTTTCTGCCTGCTGTTGTACAAAAATTGGGTGCTTACGCTCTATGTGTTGCTCCCCGTGCCGCCGATTGTTCTGGGGGGAATCTTCATGTGGAATCGTTTGACGCGTTTTTGGCGCCTTTGGTCTGCGAGGTGGGGGCGGTTCTCCTCGCACCTGAACGAGTCGATCACGGGGATTCGATTGGTGAAGGCTTTCGCGCAGGAAGACCGTGAAAGCACAGTGTTTGACCGGCATAACGACGCACTGCGGCAGGTAAACGTTTCGGGCAATCGGGCATGGTTCGTTTTCTACACCATCACAAACTTTCTGATGAGTTTCGGCGCCTTCTTTGTCTGGTATTTTGGCGGGAAACAGGTTCTGGGTGAGGAGTTTAAACTCGGAGAATTGACTGCATTCATTAGTTACCTTTGGATGCTTTATCAACCGCTTCGGTGGTTTGGCGACTCCTACAACTTCATGCTTCGCGCTTTTGCCGGCGCCGAGCGAATTTTTGAAGTGATGGACGCGCCTTCTGATCCGTTTGATAATCCAAATGCCAGAAATATGCCAAAAATTGACGGGCGGATTACCTTCAAAGATGTCAAGTTTGGTTACGATCCAGGCAAGCCGGTCCTCAGAGATATTAATCTAACGGTAGAACCGGGAGAAATGATTGGCTTAGTCGGCAAATCCGGCGTGGGTAAAAGCACGATGGTCAATCTGATATGCCGATTCTACGATGTGACTCACGGCACTTTGCAGGTTGATGACGAGGATATCCGGAACATCCGTATCGAGGATTTGCGGTCTCAAATCGGCATAGTCCTACAGGAGCCATTTCTGTTTAACAGGACAATTGCGGAAAACATCCACTACGGCAATCCGGATGCGTCGTTTGACGAAGTCATGCGCGCAGCGATTGCTGCAGAAGCGCATGATTTCATCGTTGCTAAACCCGACGGATATGACACGATGGTCGGCGAGCGCGGGAATAAACTCTCCGGCGGCGAAGGGCAGCGTATCGCTATCGCGAGAGCCATCCTGCATAATCCAAAAATTTTGATTCTCGACGAAGCGACATCATCGCTCGACACCGCAACAGAAAAGAAGATTCAGGCTGCTATTGCTAAGTTAATCGAAGGACGGACGACGTTTGCCATTGCGCACCGGCTTTCCACGCTGCGCAACGCCGACCGGCTGATTGTTCTGGATGAGGGAAAAATCGAAGAGATTGGCACCCATGAGGAATTGATGGATCGGAAAGGGCGCTTCTACAATTTAGTCCAGACGCAAAAGGAAACATCGGCAGTCATGGCGGTCGGCGGCGGGAAAGACGATCCGGGCAATGAATAGAACTGCCTTCCTTAACGCGGCATTCCTCTTCGTAGACCAAGAAAAACTCTCAACGCATTTTTTGCCGCATCTATATTAAATCCGGAGAATACCATGGAAAATACTAAATCTTTTAGTGATAAAGACAAGCCTAAAGCACAGCATTCAGTTACGCCGATTCAGACACCGCCGCCGGAATGCGTCAATCCAAAGGACATTCGATTGTTCCGAGAACCCCCGTGGAAACTGCGATTAACCATTGCCGGCGACCGTTCCTACCTCATGGTGCGAGTCGCTCGCGCAGCGCCGCTATCTCAACCGTCGAGGTATATCTGCTTTCTTGATGAAAAGAATGAGGTAATCTGGACTGTCGAAGACCCAAGCATCCTGGACGCTGACACTCGCCGAATCTTAAAGGAAGAACTCGACCAACGGTATATGACCGCTGTTATTGAGGTAGTCAACTCGCTCCGGAACGAATTCGGGGTGTCGTATTGGGACGTACAGACCAACCGAGGAAATCGGGAGTTTGTGGTACGGAACGTGTCCGAGAGCGCACAATGGATTTCTCCACGCCGTCTATTGCTAATTGACGTGGACGGCAACCGATTCGAAATCCCGGATATCGACGTGCTCGACAAGCGGAGTTTTGGTCTGATAGATATGGTGATTTAGATGAATATAAACTCGAATTACAGGTTCATAGAAAATGCTGCTGCAACCCACCGATTCCGCAATTTATCTGGGCTACTAACGTGGAGTTACCAAAGGCCATTTTCACCGATACCGAGTTATAGTAATTCTCAAATTGAATTGCATAGAAACGTTCTGAATTTATTGCAATAAACGTCCAGATGTGATAGAATATCTATTTAATATTTTCTGGCGCCGATGTCATTTATAATCCCGTAAATTGGCGTAAGCAACTGCGCTATCCGTAATGAGGTTCGATTGGCAAAGCGTCATGCACTCGTTTCCGTTTGTGTATTTCGGGCGTAGCGGCGATTGACTAAACCAGTCTTCGGACCGCTTAGCCCTGCCCACCTAGGTACAAAGGAGGCGATTTCAGTGGATATGAAATTTTCGGAGTCGGTGTCTCCAAAATTTTCCAAAATGGGATTGACGTTTGACGATGTTTCATTAATTCCCGGCGAATCAAACGTACTTCCCAATGAAATTGACACATGCACACGATTGACCCGCCATATAGGCCTTAACATCCCTATCTGCAGCGCCGCAATGGACACCGTGACGGAAGCGGAACTTGCGATCGCTCTTGCGCGCGAGGGCGGCATTGGGATGATCCACTTTAACTGCTCCATTGATGAGCAGGTCAAAGAAGTGGACAAAGTCAAACGCTCGGAAAGCGGCATGATTGACGATCCTATCACGTTAACCCCTGACAAAACGGTGCGCGACGCCTTGGCAGTAGCCGCCCGCTACCGGATTGGCGGTGTTCCGATTGTGACGAATGAAGGATTCCTCCTTGGCTTAATCACGAACAGAGATTTGAAATACGAAACCGATTTAGATTTACCGGTGACAGCCTTGATGACGTCAAGCGACCAGCTCACCACAGCTTCACAGGGGGTTACGCTCGAAAAGGCGAAGCAAATCTTGCATCAAATTCGCAAGGAAAAATTACCAATTGTGGATGAGAATTTTCGTCTCTGCGGGTTAATTACAATTAAAGATATTGACAAAGTCCAGAAATATCCCGCAGCTTGTAAAGATGAATCGGGGAAATTGAGAGTTGGGGCAGCCATCAGTCCGCATTGGGGATTAGATAAAGTCGGAATGCTGGTTGACGCGGGCGCGGATGTATTAGATATCGACACAGCGCACGGTCATCATCAGAATGTGATTCGTTCGACGCGTAGGATTAAGACGGAATTTCCGGGCGTAGAGTTGATTGCCGGCAATGTAGTGACTGCCGACGCGACCAACCAACTGATTGATGCTGGCGCCGACGCGGTAAAAGTTGGCATGGGACCAGGTTCGATTTGTACAACTCGCGTAGTCTCCGGAATCGGCGTACCGCAGATAACGGCGGTTTACGACTGCGCACGAGAGGCTGACAAAAACGGTATACCGGTAATCGCAGACGGCGGCATCCGATATTCAGGCGATGTTGCGAAGGCAATCGGCGCAGGCGCAAGTTCGGTCATGATAGGCAGCCTTCTCGCCGGAACGGAGGAGAGCCCCGGAGAAACAGTTATCTATCAAGGACGGACGTATAAAATCCACAGAGGTATGGGGTCGCTGTCTGCCATGAAAGAACGCGGCGGCAGTGAGCGATACGGTCAGAAGAACCTCAGTCTATCGAACCTCATACCAGAAGGAATCGAAGGACGAGTTCCTTACAAGGGCAAGCTAGATGACTTTGTCTATCAATTGGTCGGCGGACTCCGTCTAGCAATGGGATATTGCGGTATACCTGACATCGAATCGCTTCGCGAGGAAAGCAAATTCATTCGAGTGACGGGTAGCGGCTACCGTGAAAGTCATCCGCATGACATCGCCATTACGGAAGAAGCGCCCAATTATAGCGTGATGCCCTAATGACATTCTTTCGGAACTAACAAGCTATCAACACTAACCAATCGTAATGGGTTGAATTTGGAGGTCAATAGGAATACAAAACGCTTGTTCTCTTTCGCCGATAGTAAATTGTGCGGTATGAGTTGACTTCGTCAACAATATTCGGGTTATGTAATTCTCGATTGGCGGGAGAAATTCCAAATTCTTGACTACATAAATTTTATCGAGACAAATTATAGCAGGCCGCTGACAATCTTTTAAACGCACAATTCCACTATTAGAACCAAACTACACCCTGTGATTCTGGCAGGGTTCCTCCCCTTGCCCCCATCGGGAACCGAACCTTCCTATTTCTGGATGCAAAACAACTACATGCCGCGGCTAGCAAATTTATCCGAATGCCCCGTTATTCAATTCGCTCGAACCGCCGTGGACGCCACTCTGACCATTGATGCCAAGTGCTTAAATTTACATGACAACTGTTGATGCAACAACTGACTAACGCGTCAACAATTCAGAAATGGCGCGTTTCTCAGCGTCATTTACAAAATTACTAATACCAAAGATTTCAATCGCGTAGGATTATACTGTGGGGGACAAATTCCAACAAGCGGAACAAACTCAGGGAATTTCGTTAAATTTTAATTCGGATTCCCTTCTTAATTTAACCGACAAAATTAAATCCAGCATTGAAGGACGCATGGATTGGGGAGATACTTTTGGTGTAGGGCTTAGCACCAAAAACAGCAAATACTTGCTGGTCTGGACCCCGAAAAAATCTTCAGAAGGGAAAATTCTGCCGGGATTTGATTCAGAAGACGGCAAACTTACACTTAAAATGAAGCCTCGGCCGGGAGCGTGGGTTTCCTGGATTGATGAAGCAAAAGTAGCCGAGGAAGCGGTCGATGACTACGACCGTGTTCGAAAGAGTGTGCAGGAACTTGAGCGGAATACAAGGCAGATGATTGATTTCGCGGATGGTGTTCTCAAAGACATTACTGTCTTGCATCTCGGTAAACCGCTCACGTTATCTGAACTCGCGCTTGAGATTTTGGACGTCGAATTGACAATACCGACGACCATAAAAATTGGAGGGTATGTCTTATCGCAATCTCAGTCGCCAGACGCCGCTGCAGCCAATGTGATTATTCCTGAGCAAACGAACATCCATCGGATTCATTTGAATGAGGATGCATTGTTCGAGGCGATTGGAACGGATGGATATGACCAAGTTTTTGTGGTTTACCGCACACATATCAAGCGTTACCCAGACCTTCTTGACATTAATTACTGTTTAGCGCTTAATGAATATTTTGATGGTGGATCGCCGCCGGAAGATATTGTATCAAATGTTGATCGTTCCAACTTGACGCAAAGTGCAAAGGAAATAGAGACTTTTCCTACGGCTGCCATCTACGATCCTTTGCAGCCTGATTCAGTTCTATTTGTTGCGATGACATTCAATGCTTCTTCCGAACAGCTTCGCGAAACGATTTCACAATGTTCGACAGAGATTGACAGTTATGTGTCGAAAGCCAATCAGCGGGCTTCCGAAGTCATGGCGAATTTTCAAGGGCGAATTGATAGCCGCATTCAAGCCCTTAGCCTTCGATCGAATCAGCGGGTCCACGAAAAAATATGGGATGAAATTGCCAACCACGAATTGCAGAATCGTATGGTTGAGTTGATAGATTTTTTCGGTGAATACTTTGGCGAAAAATTTGAACCGGATTTAGCTGCTGCCAAAAAAGATCAACTCAAAACGAGCATTGATTCCATGGTTCAGGATTGGCAACTTCAGGATTTGCGGCAAACTACGCTCAAGCAACTCATACTTACGAGTTACAAATTGGCAAATCAGGTACTTGACCGCGCTACCGCAATGTTCTACGATCTGGCATTCGAAAAACACTTCATCCAAACGGGACAGATTAAGCCCGTTAATTTACAGGTGCTAGAGGAAGGCAAAGCTCTAAACCAAGTACACCTGCCTGAGTGGACAAAAAAAACAGTGCGAGACCGACTGCATCTGTTTGCCCTGAAACCGTCCGTCCACCCGAACCAGATTGAGAGACTCCGAGGGTTATGGTTGGAATTTCTGGAGATTGCCAACTTTGCCAGCCGAAACAACCAGCAGTTTGATATCATCATGGAACCATTGGTCGATATCCTGCTCTCTCCTAAACCCTCTCGCAAGACTTCGGCAGATCGGCGCAGGTCGAGGGCGGTTCCTGCCCGGAGGAAACCGGGATTCGACGGATTTGAGATTTCTGACGAGGAACTTTCGCGCGTACTTAGCCGAGTCAGAAGTCACTCACACTTAATTGAACGCTGGATTTTGAGTCTGCCCGAACCGAATTACAAAAATCAACAGCACCATGCAACGTTGTGGATGATTTTGACTGACGGTATTGTTCGAGAACGGCTTTACAGGAATTTTCAACCGACCTGTGATATCAATTTAAGCCTTCCGATAGCGACAAAAAGATTGGTCGATATTGTATTTGGCGGACAGGTTGTCGTATGTGATGAAAAAGATTTGAAACCGCTAAAACGCAATTTAGACCGCGCACTATCCGAAAGAACGGGGCACGGACTACCAGAAATATCAACGCCTTCCACACTTAAAATACATAGTGACACATTGCTCTGCTTGCTGTACGAAAAACTCGCAGCGTACCGGGGGCAATTGGAAAAACGGTTAGCTCAAATTACAAACGCAAAACCTCAGAGCAAAACGGCTAAGTCGAAAAAGGGGCGAAAGAAGCAGCAATCTAAAACCGATACAGACACAGTTAATACCATCGAATCGGAAATGTCTAATACTGCCGAAATCATAACATTTCTGACTCCATACACCGAGGCGGCGGAATCGTTGCTTCAAAATGCTATCAACCCCAAGTCAAGGCAACTGAATCAGATTCGTCAGCATCAAGTGTTGAATTTCGATTTGCAAGCGTTGCCCCCGATCTCGGAATCTTGGTTGGAAGACTTAAAGTCACTTGAGGATTATACAAACCTGCGCGCATTTCTGCTCGAAAACCAACTTCCCATCTCGACAACCGGGCGGCTGTTGATGAATTACAGGAGGAGTTTTGAAAACGCCTCGCCTGTCGGGGCGGATGCTGCGGATGACTTTGATGTCGCATTAAATCTCATCCAAGAACTGAAATCGCTACAAGAAGCAGGATACGCCGGTGAAACGCTCAAGCGATTCAAAAATTACATCGCCGAGAAGTTATGGAGATGGGAATTGACTCAAATTACAGAAGCAAAATTGGCGGCGTTAATCAAGGAGAAAGTATTGGTGTCAGTTATCTGTTACGAGAAAGACGTTGAAGCTCTACTAGAATTTGCTGAGCGCTACGAACAACTAATTGAGGCAAAGTTTAACGACAATTTCAAGATGAACGAACAAGCGAAAATGCTAGAAGAAAAATTCAGCGCGCTCGCAAAATCGATTTTGTGAATCAATCATTTAGATGAAGGTTAGCATCATTGGACAAGGCGATAATTTACTCCCTGTAGCTTCAGCAATTTGTCAACTTGGTCTTGCGACTGAGGTTATGCTGATGAACGGGGATCAACGGGTGTCTATGGCGGTCATTCAAGACTTTCGCGCGGCAGCCGCCAGTGTTGGATCTGACACTAATATACTTACGGCGAGTAACCTTACAGCGCTCGTAGGCTCCGAAATTGTCATCCTTTTGCCATCATTGTCTCGACACGGTTGGACAAATGCCCAACGACGTTCAAATGCCGCCCTTGTTCGCCATTTTGCCCAAGGTATAAATCAACACGCCCCTGCAGCGAAAATAGTGGTTGCCATACCGCCAGCGGCTGCTATGGCTTATGTAATTTATCGTGAAATCGGTGCAGAGCCGAGACGAGTGATTGGAGTTTGCGGCAGTATAGTGCATGCCAACCTGAATGGGCGGATTGCCGATAAACTAGGCGTCTCGGTCCGCGACGTTACGGCGTTAGCGATTGGCGACGACCACACCGTTATCCCGCTTACCCAATATTGTTGTGTAAACGGAATTCCTGTGGATCAACTTCTAAACGCGGGACAGATTCGTGAGGTTACCGAAGGTGTAAATGATACTCCCAATCAGGCGCTGGCAAATCAGCCGTACAACCTGTCTTCGTGGCTTACAAAAATTGTGACGGCGATTGCTGTCGATAAGAAAAGGATTATGACGGTGAGTTCGCTGATTAAAGTAGGCGCCTCGGAGGTTTACCTCAATGTTCCTACAAAAATTGGAATGCGCGGCGCTGAAGAAATTGTTCAATTAAACCTAACAGATTCCCAACGGGAACGGTTCACAAAATTAGTCGCGCGAAGCGTATCAGAACAGCAACGCTTCTAGGGCAAACTAATTTAACCACGCCATTGGGAAGCGGCGAGGGAATTGAGCTTTTCAGCATGAAACGGACGATTCATGAGAGAAATACATCGAAAAATTCCTGAATTGATTGAAGCAGAAGAAATTGGCGCTTACTGTACTGTTGTGGAGTCGAAAGGCTCCACGCCGCAAAAGCCGGGCTCAAAGTTGCTGATTTTGCCTGATTTACGGAATATCGGAACGCTGGGCGGCGGGTGCGTAGAAGCCGAAGCGCGTCGGCAGGCGATTGGGTTAATGCAAGGCGGAATCCCGCGTCTGCTAGATTTTCGGCTAGACAGCGACTATGGATGGGACGATGGGCTGATTTGCGGCGGGAACATGAAAATTTTTATTGATTTGCCCCAGAGCAACGATGATGCTTTTATGTTTACGCGTTTGGAAGATTTAATCGGCGAGAAAGTACCGCATGTTTTTGCTACGGTTGTGAAGAGCGAAATTAACGATATAAATGTCGGTATGAAAATGATTGCCGCATCCAATGGCGATTGTATCGGTTCTCTGGGAAACTCCAATCTGGAAACCGCTATGCAACGTGAATCTACGGAAGTGCTCGCGGAAAACTCGCCGCGAATTTTTCGCTGGAATTCAGGTGATGTCTGGGTTTTCATGGATCCGGTACAGCCCCGGCCAACACTGCTCATCGCTGGCGCCGGGCATGTCGGGCAAGCGCTGTGCCATCTCGGGGACTGGCTCGACTTTGATATTGTAATCGTTGATGACCGCCCAGATTTTGCGTCTAAGGAACGCTTACCCGAAGCCGACCAGATTATCATCGGCGATATCGCGGATGAATTGCGGAAATTCCCTATTGATAACATGACCTACGCCGTAATTGTCACGCGCGGCCACCGGCACGACGAGGAGGCGCTTTACAGCGTGGTGGAGTCCGACGCCTGTTATGTTGGTTTAATCGGCAGCCGTAGGAAAATAAAACTCATTTACGATGATTTGCTTGCGCTCGGCGTCTCCAGAGAGCGGTTGGCTCGTGTCTACGCCCCGATTGGATTGGATATCAATTCCAAGACTGTGCCCGAGATCGCTGTGAGCATTGCGGCTCAACTGATTCAAATTCGGAACAGTGTCAATAAAGATGTTCGCTTCGATGCACAACCCGCACGTATGCCCACCGTTAACGTAAGCGATAGTACCTAATACCTAATAATGCAGCCTTGTTAGGTGAGGCGCCGCTAGATTAAAGCCAGCACATCCTAATCGCATTTTAAATAGGAATATACCTGAGTTTTGGCACCAGAACTATGCTGACAGTTCAATTAGATTCCGACAAAACCCATACAAAAAACGAAGTCGTCGAAATCGTAATGCAATCCCTGAATTTCGTTAGGGAACAGTCTACTCAAAATACCCTTCAGTATTCTTCATCGGATGTTTATTGGGTGTTGAAGAACCTGCTCAATTATATAAATAGGCGAGTAGATGGAGAATTTGTCCTGAAACGCCTCAAAAAGGGCGCTTGGGGAATCGAATATGCTGATGCAAGCCTTGCGAAGCGCAAAGCAGATGAACGCCACAAAAAAGAGCTCCGCAGAACAGCCGACTACATTCAGCAGATGACCACCGATGCCCCGTCCCGGGGGTGATTCGCCGGCAAGATGTCGTTGGATTCCTGCGTTGACGCTTCTGGAAGGATATTCGATTGATGAAATTAGCAAAAACGGCAGCCACGGTTTAGCGGATTGGCTGTCATCTCGCGAGATTATGACAGCAGCCGATAAAGCGCCGCGGCGATTCCATAGATAATACCCGCTAGAACTGTCCCGGCAATAGTATCGACCGCGTAATGAAATCTTCCGTACACGGTTCCGATGACTAGTCCAACGCAGAACGGACATAAGATGATAAAGGCGAGCGTATCATACCGCATCGCATAGAGCAGTACGACTACGGCAATGGCAGCATGCGAGCTGGGAAAGGCGGTGCCCTTAGATGAACCCATCGAAAGGATAATATGCGTGAGCCGATGGAAAGGACCATTGGCAAGCCGTTCGCTAATCTTGTCAAACACGTAGCGCGGGCCGGCGACCGGCAGGAAAATATAACAGATGAGGCACACATTGAAGGCAAAACATTCGGCAAAGACTACCTCACGGAATGCACCAATTCTACCTTGGAAATAAAGTACCGCCGGGAGAGATAGTACGATTGCATAATAACTAAAATAACACAGATGCAGAACCTCCGAAAGTGCTATTTTCTGAAGATGTTTGTTCAGATACATGCTGGGTTGCCCCATAAAAAGCCGATTCTCCCACCGAATAACCGCATCATCAAAGTAGCCCTTGCGTATCATTTGGGTGAGCGGCGAGACTCCCCAGTAAAATACCGGGATTGTCGCGAGGGGATACCATTCACGTACGAAACGAAACGGAAGCGGCAACGATCCACTTAATAAACTGAGGCACAATATGGCAATAACTAGGGTTGCATGGGCAAGAAGATTGAGATACCACCGCACTAAATGCTTACGAAAGGCGGCAATCAATACACTTGTCAATCCCAGGTAGGCGATGACAACCCAGTCGACGGGAAGCAGGCTTGCAGACAGTCGTACAATGATTTGGTCCATGGGTTCAGGTCAGTGAGAAAAAAGCGAGGGAATCACTATTCCAACTCGTTGCGCATAGTATCAACGATTGATGTCTAATTTGCAATAAAAGGAATATCTTACTTTCGCGTGCAAAGCGTGTCAAGCGGAAAAAAGGCAGATTAGCCCTTTTAGATGCTGACACCGGGCGGGTTATGGCACCTGAAAACACCGATCTCCCACTAATCCTTGATGAAATTCCGCAATCCGACCAGCGAGACCTCCTCAAGAAGGTCGCAACCCAGGTTGTAAAGCGCCGGTTAACTGCGCCGGCGATTTTGTTTCTCGAGATGTGCAAACCGCTGAACTTTCTTGGGAGTCAAATACTTATCGCACTGAATCCATTTGTACAAACCATTTTCAAATCGACCGAATACCAGAAATTTGCGCTAATCATTGAGAAAGATGCCAACGTTGAGCTGCTGATTCGATTAATTGAAGAGTTAGATGTGGAGGAGCAAAGGAATGCCGGATCACTCTAACGGGATGCGTTCAATCCTCGCAACAGATTGCGGCAGCACGACCACCAAAGCAATCCTAATTGAAAAACGGGGCGATGAATATCACCTTGTTGTGCGCGGAGAAGCTCCGACAACGGTCGAAGCACCGGTTGAGGATGTCACCGCCGGCGTCATCAACGCAATAACAGAGGTGGAGGAACTCGCCGGACGAAAGCTCCTAAACGGTGGACAGCTCATAAAACCCCAGCAGGACGATGTTGGTGTTGACCTGTATATATCGACCAGCAGCGCAGGCGGCGGGTTACAGATGATGGTTGCTGGCGTAGTGCTAAACCTCACCGCGGAGAGCGCGGAGCGAGCTGCGCTAGGCGCCGGGGCGATTGTCATGGACACGATTGCTTCTAACGACAAACGATTGCCGCACGAACGGATTGAGCGCATTCGCCATCTCCGTCCGGACATGCTTCTGCTTTCAGGCGGGGTTGACGGCGGCACAACTTCCCATGTCGCGGAACTAGCAGAAATTATCGCTGCTGCCAGCCCCAAACCGCGTTTAGGGTTGGACTACAAACTTCCCGTCATCTTTGCAGGAAACAAAAATGCGCATGACCTCGTCCGCGAAAGGCTTGGAGACGAAATGGCGCTCGAGGTTGTCGATAATCTACGCCCCGTGCTCGAACGTGAGAATCTGATGCCGACCCGCCTGAAGATTCAGAGCCAGTTCCTGGAGCACGTCATGGCGCATGCGCCAGGCTACAAAAAATTGATTTCATGGACAGACGAGCCAATTATGCCAACGCCTGGTGCCGTGGGGGCAATCATTCAGACTATCGCGGAGCAGCGGGAAATCCAAGTCGTGGGCGTGGATATCGGCGGCGCTACCACAGACGTGTTCTCCGTATTTAAAAACCAACATAACGAAGGCGTTTTCAACCGAACAGTGAGCGCGAATCTTGGGATGAGCTACAGCGTTTCCAATGTGCTGGCGGAAGCCGGGATGGAGAATATTTTACGCTGGGCGCCGTTTGAAATTGACGCGGGCGATTTAGGCAATCGAATCAAGAACAAAACCATTCGCCCGACTACTATCCCGCAAACACTCCAAGAGTTGATAATCGAGCAAGCCATTGCGCGCGAAGCCTTGCGGTTAGCCTTTGAACAACACAAACGCCTTGCCGTCGAATTGCGCGGCGTGCAGCAACAGCGCACAATTTCCGAAGCATTCTCCCAAACCGAAACGGGCGAAACGCTTGTAGATATGCAATCGTTGGATTTAATTATCGGAAGCGGAGGCGTGCTTTCGCATGCACCGCGCCGAAATCAGGCGATGTTGATGATGATTGACGCATTCCAACCAGAAGGAATCACTCACCTCGCCGTTGACAGCATTTTCATGATGCCGCAGCTTGGCGTTTTGGCGCAAGTCAACACAGAGGCTGCTGGTCAGGTTTTTGAGCGCGATTGCCTCATCCACCTCGGGACTTGCATTGCACCGGTTGGCAAAACGAAAAGAGGCGAATCTTGTGTGACAATCACCGCTAACCTGCCCGGCAGTGGTGATGTATCGGAAGCTGTACCGTTTGGCAATCTGCGCTTGTTTCCACTTAAAGCCGGGGAGAAAGCCAAGGTGGCGGTTCAACCGGAACGCAATTTCGATCTGGGTGCAGGACGCGGCAATGCGGTCGAAGCTGAAGTTTCTGGCGGGATAGTTGGATTGGTTGTGGATACGCGCGGCCGCCCTTTGGACATCGCGACTGATTCGACGCAGCGCATCGCCGACCTAAAGCGGTGGACTCAAGCACTTGCGGTGTATCCTGAAACGTAACAAATAGTTTTTAGTTCACGCCCGCGGACTCTCTCATCTCTAAGGGTTCTGAATGAAATCAGAATCTCTCTTCGTTCAACAACGCTATCCTCTCTTGCAATTCGCGTCTACCATCGGGAATTTTGCCCAAAAATGCCTTCACGCCTCACGCGGTGCGAAGCATTTTCGGTACAACGCAACAATCTCCTCCTGCGACGCTTGACGAGGGTTATTGCCCGGGCTTCCGCTAGCAATTGCATCTGATGCCATCCGTTCAATGACAGCGTCAAACTTATCCGGCGCTATACCAATTTCCCCTAGGCGCGGCATCTGAATGTCGTTAATCATGCGTTCAACCGCAGCAACGGCGCAATCCGCCTGACGCATTACAGATAGACCTTCGATCGATTCCCCCATGGCGCGGGCGATATGGGCAAAGCGGTCAGGCGAACCCGCTAAGCTGTATTCCATGACATCAAGCAGCAGCACAGCGTTTGATAAACCGTGATGTATATGGAAATATGCGCCGATGGGGCGGGACATTCCATGTACTAATGCAACGGACGCGTTGCTGAACGCCATTCCGGCAACGGTGGCTCCTATCATCATCTCCGTTCGCGCTTTTATGTTGCCGCCGTCCGCCCATGCTTGCCGAATTGAACCAGAAATTAACCGAATCGCTTCCAGCGCAAGCGCATCAGTGATCGGTTGAGCACGTTTTGAGATATAGGCTTCGATGGCATGCGTCAGCGCGTCAACGCCAACAGCGCTAGTCAAGTGCGGCGGAGTGGTGAGCGACAGAACCGGGTCCACAAGCGCGGCTTGCGCCAGCAAACATGGGCTGCTCAACATCATCTTCACATTTTTTTCAGTGTCGGTAATCACCGTGACTTTCGTGACTTCGCTGCCGGTACCGGCTGTCGTTGGGATGGCGATTAAGGGCGCGCCGGGATTCGGAATTTTGTCGACACCCATATAATCCGCCAGCTCACCGTCGTTGGTCAACTTCACCGCGATTGCTTTGCCGCAGTCGATTGCACTGCCGCCGCCGATGCTCACAATGAGGCTGCACCCGTCCGTACAATATTGCTTCAAGCCGTCATTAACGTTTTGCAGCGTAGGATCGGGGGTGACATCGGCATAGAGCGAGGTGTCAACCCCGGAAAGGTTAAGCTGTTTTACGACCTGATCAACGTAGCCGATTTTAACAATTCCTGGGTCAGAAACAACCAATGCCCTGTTTGCGCCTAAACGCTTTGCCTGTTCGCCAACCCGCTTAGACGCATCAATGCCGGTGATAATTGTAGGGGGTATGTTAAACGAAGAGACTGTCGATGTTAAATCGTCCATTCTTCTGTTCCGTTAATTCGAGCTGAACCGAATTGCAGGTTTATCAAGATTTTTGCGGCGCGTCAACGCTTGTACGGCAGTTCATCTAATGCCGAAAATGCCGCACGCCTGTGAAAACCATTGCCATACCGTAGCGATCTGCCGCCTCAATGACCGATGCATCTCCAGCAGAACCGCCGGGTTGAATAATCCCGCATACACCCGCCGCGCCCGCTACTTCAATATTGTCCGGAAATGGGATATAGGCATCTGATGCAAGCAGTGCCGCTTTCGCCCTTTCTTCGCCGGCTTTCCTGACAGCGGTAATGCTTGCATCAACCCGGCTCATTTGGCCCGCACCGATGCCGACGGTCTTGGTTCCACGAGCAAGCACGATACTATTTGATTTGACGTGCTTACACGCCTTCCAGGCAAACAGTAAGGATTCAATCTCCGCTTCGGTCGGTTGGCGCTTGGTAACAACCTGTAAGGTGTTAGGCGTAGTCTCGTGCATATCCCGACTCTGGAGTAGCACGCCTCCGACGACGTTTCGAATCTGCTTAACCGCCGGATTATGAGATAATTCGTTCGTTTCCAAGATTCGGCGGTGTTTCACGCGAGAAAGCGTTTTCAACGCTCTGTCCGTGTAGCACGGTGCGATGATTGCCTCCACTTTAATCCCGGCTCTTGCCGCTTCGCGAATCGCGTTTGCGGCTTCTAAATCAACTTCACGGTTAAGACCGATGACACATCCAAAGGCGGAGAGGCGATCGCAATCGAGGGCATCACTGAACGCGCCCGCCAAATTTGAGGCAGCCGCCAACCCGCACGGGTTGTTGTGCTTGATTATGGCGCAGGCAGGTTCGGTGAAATCCTTTACTATCTCAATTGCCGCTTCTAGATCGAGGATATTGTTGTATGAAAGTTCTTGGCCGCTAAGTTGATTCGCCCATGCCGCGCAGGGCTCGGGCGAGGAATGCGCGCGATAGAAAGCCGCCGCTTGGTGGGGATTCTCGCCGTACCGGAGCGACTGGGCTTTTTCATAGCGAACGTCAAGAATCTCGGGAAATTCTCCGTGCGATGACTCCAGGTTAGCCAAGTAACGCGATATAACTGCATCGTAATGAGCGGTATGGGCAAATGCAGCTTTTGCCAATCTAAACCGGGTTTCGTGCGATAGGCAACCATCGTTCGCCTCCAACTCAGCAACGGTGTCAGGATACTGGCTTGGATTGCTGAGCACAGCGACATCGCGGTAATTCTTGGCTGCGGATCGGATCATTGCGGGACCGCCGATGTCGATGTTTTCAATCACTTCAGTAAGATCGATGCCTTTCTTCGCAATCGTCGCCTCAAACGGATATAGATTGCACACGACGAGATCAATCATCCCGATGCCGTTTTCCGAAGCCTGCGCAATGTGCTCAGGATTATCTCGAACAGCGAGCAACCCCGCATGTATCCTCGGATGGAGCGTTTTCACACGCCCGTCAAGCATTTCCGGAAAACCGGTGTGGTCGGAAACCTCGCGGATTCCAATTCCCAACTCCTGAAGGTGTTTGGCGGTGCCGCCCGTCGAAAGGATTTCCACACCTCTATGGACTAGGGACTTTGCGAGATTACCCAAGTCCGTCTTGTCGTAAACACTCACTAATGCACGTCGGATATTTTTCATAATATTTATTGCCTTATTTACGCAACAAGAGAAACCGGCACGAAAATCAGCTATTTCACGCACACTTCTCTTCAGGATTTTTCGTTTCAGCGCTGAAGTGCGCGTACATGCTGCTGGACGGATTTCAACAAAAAAGTCTCCGCGTTGCCGCAGCTTAACACGCGAAAGCCCCGTTCCATGGCTTGAAGCGCATCCTCGACGGTGCCCGCCGGACATCCTACAGCGATATTTTTCGGCGCCGCGGCAGCCAGCACCCTCTCGGCTGCTTCAATAACTTTAGGGTGTGATGTCTGCCCCGTCACTCCCAAGGAAGCAGCGAGATCGCTCTTTCCTATGCTCAGCACATCAATTCCTTCGACTTCTACAATTTCATCAATGTTTTCGACGGCTTCGGCGTCCTCAATCATAGCGGCGACAACGACTTCATCGTTGATGCCCGAATAATAATCCTCGGTCGATACCGCCCCGAACTTGATACTTCTGCCCGGACCAACACCGCGCTTCCCCTGCGGCGGGTAGAGCGCGCCATCGACAATCTGTTGCGCATCTTCTGCGTTACGGCAGTGCGGGACAAGAATACCCATCGCCCCGAGGTCTAGCGCACGCATAATCATCGCCGTGTTAATTTCGTGAATACGTACGATTGGCGTAATACCGACCGCATAGGCAGCCAAAATCATCCGCTCCATCTCCGTCCAACCGATGGAACCGTGTTCGCCATCAATTCGGACATAATCTAAGCCGGCGTAACCGAGAATTTCCACGATTCCCGGTTCAGGCAGCCGAGCCCCAACGCCGAAGACAGTTGCGCCGCCTTTGAGTTTCCGTTTCATTGAATTCGTTCTGATGTGCATGTCCTATTCTCCCCGTATAACATCCCGCCACATAATAGTGGAATATTCAGATATTTAAAATTCCAGAGGCATTATAGCATTCAATACGGCTCCGGTCAAGATCGACTTTCAATGCGGCAATCTTCCCTCTTTAGATTCATTACAATTCGAGTTTTCCAGATAATTATCGGGATTTTCTCACGGTTCGCAAACGGGGATATGCGTCCGTCTTTCTACTTGACTTCCTATGTATTCGGCTGATAAAATCGTATGTAGATTCTAACTTCAATGACAGCGGCGGGAAAATTTTGAATGGGAGGAAGATTTGTATGTCGAAACAGAATTGGCAAACTTTAGCCAAAGCGTTAAACCGCGAACTCGGCTTGAAACACGCACCCATCGCGATTACGTTTTCTCACGATGCACCGAGTGATGCGGCGCAATACGAAGGAGAGATGCCAGAACCTTCAGCCGATGGTAGGACGGGGAAGGTCCCAGCCGGGTGCGTGTTTTGGACAGCGGCTACCGAAAAGACCTTTACTACTGAGCCCGAGGACCACTACAATTGCAGCGTTGGATGTGTCACGCATGGATTGAAAACGCTGGAAGATGTCATGGATAATGAAGATGTTCAGGGGCTCGTCGGATCCGGATGGGTTTCAGCGGAAGAAGCGATGCAGCTTCCATTTGTAAAACAGCGTTACAACCATATCACGTACGGTCCCCTAGGAGAAATTACTGTCGATCCCGACGTGATACTCTTGCGGATAAACGCTTTTCAGGCGATGGTGATTCATGATGCGTTCAATGACATAGCAATTGTGAACAAACCACAATGCCACATCGTGCCAATCGCTAAGGAGCAAAACAGACTCGCCATGAGTACGGGCTGCATCTTGAGCCGGGTACGAACGGGTATGCCGCCAGACGAGATGACGTGCACTATTCCGGCGCCGCAGTTGGAAGCAATCCTTGAAAAGTTAAAGGTTCGGCGGGAAGCGAATGCGGCGGCTTCTGCTTATGCAAACCAAGACGGGCGGCGTTTTGCTGATCTGGCTTAAGCCTCGGCTAATCCGGACTTGACGGCAAGAACTTACACAATCTGCGCGCTCAGTCTATTTTGAGCCTCGCCATATTTGAATCTTTCGTCTGAAAAACCACGCAAATTAACGGTGTCCGCCAGAGAATGTATAGCGGGTGATAGTCCGTATCTGCTCCGGCGGTATCAAATTCCGTACCGGAGTCTGACTCAAGGGCAGCGGGGAGGAACGCACATAGCTTGTGCAATCATCCTGACAGGAGCGATTTTTGCTGTCGTACCCACGCTACCGCCGCTAGTGTGGTTTCCCCATCTCCCCATTTCAGATTAACGCCGTGAATGCGGCATCCTTAGAACGCCGCGCGTATTGTGGAAACAGTTCGTCATGAATGTCGCTGCACTGCCGGAGATGGATATGGCGATTCGCGTCGGCAGTGTCAACTATCGTGGGATAGAACATCCCCGCGCCCGTCTCAACTTTATATCCGCCCGGGGAATGGACGCTCAAGTACTTATGCAGCGTCTCTAAATCCGGTTTGGTTTTACAATGTTTTGTGCAATTCATGGTGAACATCCGACGCCGTGTACCACCGCCAAATGATGCGTGATAGGTATCGTGATTGAAAATCACGACATCACCGGGTGTATTTTCCAGTGCAACACTCGTTGGGAAGCCGCACGGCGGTATACCATACAGCGATTCCGAATGGTTCGGATCTATGTTTTCTGCTCTAACAAAGTGTAAAGGGTTTTGGCTGCCTGGGATGATGCGTAAGCAGCCCGACTCTTCAGTCAGCGGATCAAGATAAAACGCCACCTTACAGGCGAAGAGCCGTCCCCAATTTCCGTCCGGATGCCAACCTGTGTTTCCGGTGTAATAGTTCCCGTCACCGCCTGCGAAGTTAAAATCTTCCCCGATTACGCCGCCGATTATTCCTTTGATACGTGCATCATCTAGCAGGGCACAGAGCCGAGGACGATGCTCCATCGGACCGCCGAACATTGTACGGCTTGATCCATCGTGGTCTTTACCGCCCCCGAATTGCTGAATCGTTATCTCAAATTCTTCCGTAATCCAATCCATCTCGTTCGGCGCAAACATACCGGGTATTGCGAGATAACCGAATGTGTTGAAGAAATTCACCTGATGTGCTGTTAGTTTCATTGTGCGGCCTTCAGCGTAAAAGTACGGGAATTCGGTTATAGAGGTAAATTGCTTGATTTCTCCTCACATCTCAGGCAAGGGCTAGGGTCGAAACACAGAACTCTCATGACTAGCGCGCCTTAATCAACGCCCGCACGCGAACGGGGTCGACTTCGTTCGTTGTCACGCCGCCGCGTTTGATTGAGGTGCCGACGATAACGCCGTCCGCACACCGCAGGGTCTCAGCAAGGTTGTCGGCAGCGACGCCGCTTCCGGCGAACACCTTCCCTTGAGGAACTGCATCTTTGACGATTTTCAATTGCTTGAGGTCGGTGCGCTCGCCTGTGCCCGCTCCAGTGACGATTAGGGCATCAGCAAGCCCGCGATAATAAGTATCTCGGGCAACTGAAGCGAGGTCAATTCGTCCAAGCGGCACAGCGTGCTTGACAGCCACATCGGCGAAATTCTTGACATCGCTACCAAGGACGGACCGATAGCGCACGGTTTCATAAGCCTTGCCTTGCAGAACGCCCTGATCCGTGAGCATTGCGCCGGTGTGCACGTTGATTCGGATAAAATCTGCGTTCGCCGCTGCGGCAATAGCTGTTGCGGACTTTGCGTCATTACGCAGTACATTTACGCCGATGGGTATCTTGGGAAAACGCTCTTGATGTTCGTTGACGATGATTGCCATAGCGGCAACGGTGTGCGCCTCTACGTAATCCGGGAAAAATGGCGCATCACCGTAGTTTTCTACGATAACCCCGTCGATGCCGTTGTCAATCAGCGCTTCAGCGTCCGCCAACGCCCGCGCACGTACCTCATTTAATGGAGATGCCTGTCTCGGACTGCCTAGCAGCGGGAGCAGATGGACAACACCAACAATTGGTTTAGCACGGCTAAAGACGCCACTGATTCCTTGCATAGATGGTGATTGCGACTGACTTTACTATGATTGGCGGTTTCAACCACAACGGGGAACTAATGCCCGCATCAATACAATTGATTTCCCAATTGACGTTGAGAAACAAACACGCATTGTGTGTCGAACATTAGACCTCACTCCGATTCCGGAAAATCCCAGATTTGAAGAGCGGTTTTTCCCAATATCCATTCCATATCCTCCGGTGCGAAAAAGTCCATTTCGTCTCGCACGACAGACAATGTTTGCGGATACGCTGCGGCATTCAGACAGACCGGCCAATCCGTCCCCCACATAATCCGCCGCCCGCCAAACGTGTGGTACACCTTCTTTACCATATCGTGCGTATCAGCCCAGGGATAAGCCGTCTTCGATAGCCACCAGGTGTGACTAATTTTGACGTATACGTTTGGGAATGCCGCCAGGTTGAGCAGAAGTTTCAAATGATCCGGCCGATCGATGGCGCAGTCCGCCATGTGATCAATGACCATGGTTAGACCGCTGTGGCGTTCCAGTAATTTTGCCAATTCCGGCAAACGATCTGGGGCAGCATTTTCGGCGCCGTGCTTTTTTGTGACAAGCAACATGGGAACACCCAGTTCTTCAGCGCGGCTGAAGATTCTACGCGTTAACTCGCCGCCGTACCAAGCCCCCGCGCGCCTGCGGCAGGACTCAACCGCACGCCGTGAAATCCTTGGTCTTCCGTCCAATAACTAAGATGATCCGGCGCATCCGGGTCTTCAGGATTAATACGACAGACGCCCATGAATTTATCCGGATAAGATTTCATCGCATGTGCAGTATAGGTGTTGTCCCAGCGATAGTGAATTGACTGTACAAGAACGGTCTTCTCCACACCGTTCGCCGCCATCAACTCCAACAACATCTCTGGCGTCGCGTCATGGTTAGGGGGAACGACGGTCTCTGGCGCCCAAGGGAACTGGGGATCGTTTTTCCAAACGTGAACGTGTGGGTCGATAATTCGCATATGTGTTATTCTCTGAGAGGTCACACAGTGTCTAGGGCGTGTTGACATTCATGTGAAGCTGTCCATAATCGTAGGGGATCAACAGAGTGAATAGCGAGGGCGATAGTGTTTATCTGGTCGCCTCGCCCATTGATTAGCGCTGACTAGGTACGCCCAAACCATACAGGATGAGTAGATTTTAGGTCGAATTTCAAACCTCGACAAAATTACCGCCGTGTTGCGCCATAGTCTTGGCTCAATTGAACCGGCAATTCGCGCTATACGCTAGGGTATTGTCGATTTTGGACGATTGCCTTACGGCAGCCCGAAAATCGTGTCTGATATGTGAACAAAGGGTTAGGAGACCTAACCCCTACGGAGCGTCATGAGTCTATGCACCGCTATTGATGATCCGGTTGTGATGAAATGTCAAAAAAAACTAAGGCAATCGGCAAGTGAAACCAAACCTCAATTAGATGTGTCGATGCAAGGTAATTAGGTTCAAAAACAAAGCGAAAGATTTAAGACTAGCTACCGCCTAGTAAAGATAGTTTTCAGGCTGATAGCCGGATGGCTCGAGCACCACAATGACTGGCCGGTCGTCCGCAGATTTAGGAATCGGAAACGTTACTGTGTGATGCCGGACATAAAATATCGGGCTGCGTTGATGGCGCCTAATGAATTCGCTCGCCGATACCATTTTGCCTTTGACCGGCGGCAGGTAGTAGTGCATGGGGAAAATCCACTTCGGTTCCAGAATATCAAGCATCGGCTCAAGTTCGTGCAATTTAAGCGTGAGCCGTTCGCCTACAATGGCAAGCAGTACATCACACCGGCCGATGAAGGGGGCAAGCTGATCCGCATCCAGCTCGTAACCGAGGTCGCCCATATGCAAGAACCAAAGGCCGCCGGCTTTGAAAGCGTACAGGGCATTATCGTCTGCGCCCTCCGGATGATCCTCCGCTTCGGCTGCTTTAACCGTGATTAGCGGTTCGCCGTTGATTACGGCGTTGTCTCGGCCTTCGGCTACAGCCAGCGCATCAATTACGCGCGGGTTTCCCTCAACGAGTTCAACGTAGGAGTGCCCTCTATCCGTGAGCGAACTCGCGATCACTGTGCCCGCCTTTAGCCGGAAATCGTCATCGCCGGGCAGTCCGAGCGCGGAGGGCGTGTACGGATCCATAGCGATAGTCGGTTTTCCGTTCTCCCAAAGCCGAAAGCAGGCAAGCCCTACCCATTCAAGCGAAACGGACATCATCCACGCTCCTTTTATTCCTCTCCGAGACCGCCCGCGCGTTCCATGCCCGCAATCTCCCACCACTTTGCGCCGGGCGACTTCTCGAGTACGATTGGCTTGAGAAAATCTACCGATTTCCGCAACCCTTCATCAAGGTCGAAATATTCCGACTCCATTTCGACCGAAAGCACATGGTCATAACCGATGAAGCGGAGTGTTGTGGCAAACTCGCGCCATTCTAGTTCGGAGTGCCCCCATCCAACCAGAGTGTATGTCCAGGAACGATCCGCGGGTTGTTCAGGCGTGCTAGAGTCAGTGTTTCCCCGCAACCGCGCATTGTGGGGGTGGAAGGTTACGTCTTTTACGTGGACGTGCTGAACGAGCGGGCCGAGAAAGCGCGCGGCTTCGATAGGGTCAATGCCCTGATACCACAAATGCGAAATATCGAAGTTGCAAGCAACAACATCACCAATTTCATCGTGCAACCGCTTCACGGCGACAGGGTTGTGAATCATATCGCCGCCATGCATCTCGAAACACAGCGTGACGCCGTGATCGGCGGCAATCTTCCCGTGTTCACGCCAGTAGGGGAGCAGCCGCTTCTCCCACTGCCATTCGAGGGTGTCGCGCAGGAAGGGCCATTCGGCGAAAGTCACCCAATTTGGAGCTGTGTCGCCTTCGGCGCCTTCAGGCAACCCGGCAAGCAGCGTCATCCGCCGAATACCGGCTGCTTCCATAAACTTCCACGCCTCGCGAAGTTCCTGCGAATACTTATCGGCGACCGCCTTATTCGGCATGAGCGGCGCACCGTGCGCACCCATGGCGCTGATTTCGAGTCCATACCGAGCATAGGTGTCATGCCAGCGGTCAATTTCACCTTTGTCTGCGAGGAGCTTCTGCGGATCACAGTATTTTCTCGCCCAAAGCCCCGCGATTCCAACCTCGATCGCCTGAAACCCCAGCTCTTGCGCATACCGCAGTCCATCCTCAAAATCTAAATGCATCAAGTTCTGTGAAATCACTCCGAGTTTCATGAAAAACTCCTTTTTCTCCTAAACCTACCTGTACGTTAATACTCACTTGATATTTGCCCAAATAGATAATGCAGTTGCAAATTCTTAATTAGATTATTTCAGTCACCTTGCGATTTTAGTATATCACGGTATATGATTTTTTTTCAATACATTTGCGAGTCAATATTGGGTTATATGTGAACGATGTTTCTTCTTCGTTCTCGGCGGCGTTCGTCAAGTTCGCGTTGATTTGCGGTTGTCGTGACTCTGGCGCGGAGTGCACCTTGAACGGCATCGGGCGCGTCGTTGTGCTCCGAGGTCGGGAATTGTCGAAACTGTGTCCAGAACTCCGCGGGCAAACCTTGTTCATTGAACGCGAGCCACCCGTTTTTGATCGCGGGTTCAAGGGTTGCGATTCGTTCCTCTTTGTTTTGGTTTTGGCGGTGGTAATAGATGTTCTTGTCGAAGTTTAGCTTACTTTTCATGGCGTTGAACGCTGAAGTATTCGCTTGTTGGATAGTGTAGTCCGGGTCGGGTCGCTGTTCGCAAACGAATTTAGATTCAGGATTTGTGTGTCCAAGCATTGCATCCGCACGTTGGTGGAGCAGGATGGCATTCTCCATCTGTTCTGTGAGCGGAACGCGACCCATCCAGCAGAGCAGGATGTATGCGTTGACTCCAGCAAGGGAGTCCACATTGTATTCGCGACCACCGGGGAGGGGTTCCCAAGCGACGACGACGGCGCAGGCGAAAGCGTTTTCGCGAGTATCTTTCCCACCCATGGAGTCGAGATAGGTGGTAAAGCCCCCGACGTTATTCCAAAAGACGAGCCGCCCGTCCGAACGCCGGAGTCCGTTGCCTTCAACCCGGAATGTGACGGCGTTGTCCATATCGAAGAGCGACATGCTGGGGTCGCGGGCAATGTTCTGGAGTTCGCGCAAACAGAAGTGGTATCCTCGCTCAACAATCATCTTCCGGACTTTGAGATAGGATAGCTTCTCGGACCAGAGCGCAGTGACGCCAAGGTTCATATCCTCCGCGTTGGCATTATAGAATTTGTCCGCCTTTGCTTCGCGTTCAGCATCATCTAATGTCAAGTCGCGATAAATGGCTTCCCATTCTTTCCATAGGTATTCGTGGGTCGGGTGGTACAGGTCTTTGGGGGAACGGATAGCTTTGTAGTGTACGTTTTTCCAGCCGGCTGTCTTCGTTAGCCGCATGGAGATGCTATCCGGGTGTTTTACGGTATCGGCGAAGATAAGGTTGATGTTCCCTCCGATGTCGGAAGTGAACATGACGTCCGTAAAGAACCAATCCCAATCTTCTTCACGCAGATCGGGGTTTACGCAGCGTTTCGGGTCTTCGAGGTCGTCGACGATGACGAGCGACGGTCGTTTGTCCTCGACGAGTGCACCGCGCGGGGATTGGTTGCGTCCGAGGGGCAAGAGGGTGACGCCGTTGGCAGTCTCGCATTCGTTCGCTTTCCAGAAGGGACCGCGGAGGACTCCGAAGTCCTCGGCAATTTTAGGCTTTTCCATCAGTCCTTTGATATTGCGCAGATTTCTTTTTGCCATGAATTCGTTGCGGCTGATGATTAGGATAAATTTCTCGTCCGGGACGCCTTCAGCGAGTTGGAAGGCTTTGAAACAGATTCTCCACAGCGGATACCAGATAGCGCAGCAGGTTGTCTTTGCGGAACCGCGCGGGGCTTGGACGTTGACTTTGGCGTCGGTTTTGTCATACGGGATGGGATTGAGCAGCCGCACATGATGGGGCTGAAGCGACGACATTGTGTTCGGGTTGTGGAGGTAGTATTCCACAAAGAATTCGGGAAAGATATAAGCCATGTGCACCAATAGCGCCCGGTCGTCATCATTCCGGATTACTTCTTGCCGTCGGATTTTCTCATAATGACTTCGGAGTTTCCGGCAGTTTCCGTCCCGTATCTCGCGGATTAGATTGGGATTGGGTTGAATCGGCGCCCGTTTCGTCGGCAGGGCGCCGGTTGAATTGAACAGACCCCGCGAGCGACGATAAGGCTGATCTATGCTTATCATGAATTTGCTGCCTCAATTTGAGCCGTTTAAGGTCATCAATATTTTCGGTTTCCGCCGCCAAGTCATCAACTTGTTGCATCCGTTTGAGGGATTGATCGAGGTTTGGCAGGTGTTCCGCAACCAAAAACTCGTATTGGTCTCTCAAGGCGTCTACGAGGGCATCGCCATATTTTTGGGTGTTGAAGCGATCTTTAATTTTTGGATTGCAGGTCTGAATGGCGGAACGTATAGTTTTTCGATCCTGCACCGCGTTGTCGGTTCTGCATTCTGCGTAGTTAGGGCTTTGGAAAATGGCATCAACGGTCTTCGTGGTACCGAATCGCGCGATGCTGTAGGCGATACTTTTTCGGATGTCTTCGTCTTTCAAGGCTTCCAACCAAGTGGTTTTATCTAGCATTTTATTATCCTCTGGGTATTTTTTTGAATTATTCGGTTACACCGGGTTACACTGAAATTACGCCGGTGTAATTCTCGGATTGCTGGGATTTAATCCCGGAGCGGATTTGGGGATTTATGAATTACACCGTTTTGTTTTTTTTTGCACATCGCGCCGATTGGTTAGTGAATTGTACTACAGGCGTTAGCGGGGCAAAAAAAAACCCAAAAGCGACAGTTCTTAGTTTCAAGACCGTCCACTTTTGGGTTTGCCTTGTCCGCTTGCGCGGTGGTTATTTAGTTATAGCGGTTATTGTGCAGCGCACTTCTTTGAGTTTGCTGAAAAGCCGAAAATTAGCGTAAAATGTTAATGCTGTTATTATACGGCAAAGCATTATTGGTTGTCAAGTTTTTTTTATCATTTCGTTAAATTCAGTGGAGAGTGGGAAGAGCAGTGGTTAGTGTCTAGTAGTCAGTGAGTAGTCTAGTTTTGGGTTTCGCTATGGCGCAACTCAACCTATGTGCCTTCAAATCTTGTGCATATTTTCACCCGAAAAGGAGCGATTTGCCCCTTCATCAATATTTGAAGTCGTAATAGCTATCATTCTGGGATTTTGCGATTAGAAGCAGAACTCCCACGCCAACCACAATGCCCCCTATCAAAACCGCGTCCGTCTCTGGGTCGTTGATAAACCCTTCCGCTCGCCAAGTATATATAATCCCTTGCGCGTCCACGTAAAACATCCGCACCTTGTCGCCTTCCAAAACAAGAGGCGGCGTATAAGTTGTCTTGCTCTTAAATGTTGATGAATATGCGTCGTAGGTTCCACGTGTTTCTGTCTTGCCTTTGGTAAACGGAAGATAAATACTGTCGCTCCAGACATAGATTTTACCCCCGGCTCCGTCAGGCACCACTTGTTGTGGAGGTCCCCAACTTCTAATAAGCCTCGATACATGACTACCCTTCCAAGAATTCATAATCTCCTTGGTACTGGGGCCACAGCCAACAAGAGCCACCAACAAGCTTATCAATAAGCAATGCAAACGCATAACAATCTCCTCCCTAGTGTTTTTGGTTTATTAGAAGAATCATATCTATATGTCAAAAGAGTTAGGATTTTTTTGAATTTTCGCTTTCCACTAGCCACTTTCTTTTTACTGTCGATAGCCGTTTTTGTCCCAAGTGGACACGGCGCCGTTGCCGTATTCGTTGATTCCTATGGCAGCCGTGCCTTCACCTTTGCCGTTTACTTGGACACGTCCGCCGTGTTCATTGACGCCGAGACTCGCGGCTACTTTCCCATCTATTCGATACACATTGACCTCCCCGCCATGTTCATTGACGCGAAACTTCGCGCCCGGTTTCAAGTCGTTACTATGGGTTTGGACACACCCGCCATCTTCATCAGAATAAAGGGATACGGTTGTTACAGGGACACGCACATCTTTATTATTATACTTATACTTATACGTACTATACGCAAACGTGTCAAACCTCCCACCACGATCGTCCACACGGAGAGACGCTTGTAATTCCTTATTATTGCGATAAACAGTAACCGTCCCGCCAACTCCAAGGGTTTCCAGCATCATTGATTCAGTGTCAGTGCTACGGGTAACTATGGAGGCGCTCGCAAGCTTTACCGCCACATCCCCGTTTGGGGTATACACCTCGACACTACCACCAATTCCAAGCTCGGTTCGCTTGATGAGGTCAATCACGCTGTCACGACCAAGCTTCACCACTACGTTCCCGTCCGAATCAATCACCCTCAACTCAGAACACTCAATTACTCCAAACTTATCCCTTTCCGCGGTGACTGGTGAAACCAACAACGCGGTCAACAAACTCCCTATGACCCCGCCAACTATACCGCTTATAATCAGATAGTGTTTCGTATTCATCGCAAATTCTCCTTATATTAGAAACAGTGGTCAGTAGACAGTGGCTAGTGACCTGTTTGTTAATGACTACTGAATACTCTACGCACCTTTACTTAACATAATACAATAGAATTCGCTAGGTGTCAACTCCAAATTTAGAGGTAGTGGGCAGTATCCAGTTGCCAGTGACCTGTCCATTGCTTTCAGCTTGCAGGTCTAGCGTGAGCGGTAGCGGCGAAACGCGATAATTATGACGAATGAGACGCGTTCGGTTGAATGCGTTCGTGACTTGTTGGGCGTAGGGAAATTCACCCCGCAAGAACTAGGAAGAACTCTAAAAACTATCGCCTTCCCTATTCGGTCAGTTGATCCTCCTTATTAAGGAGGGGAATGGATATTGAATGAACCGAAAAGGATTGTCCGGTGTTGGCGTGAGGTTTAGGACTATCGCACTCGCTATTCAGTCGCTTGAACGTTGGGTTACGATCTGTCATAAAATGGGTACTGAGATCTTCCAGAAAGGCAGACCTGTTGGATTCATACGATTTCATTTATACTTGACAGTTACAGGAATTCATGAAAGTATGGGAAGGCTTACGATTGAGCGGCGAATGTCGGTATACCTGGATCGGCGAGGGTGCTATGCAATCGGTGCGCCTGAATTGAATAGGTTTTCAGAACTAAATTTTGGCGTACCTACGTTAATGTCAAGTGTTTATATTCTATTTGAAAGAGAAGAGCCAATGCCAGAAACGGATCAACTTTACGTGGCAGTGCCATCGGCAGGAAGACTCCACGAACATACGTTCAACATTGAGTTTGGAAAGGTGCTGGCGGAAACAGATGCCCGCTGGCGTGCCCATTTTGATGAATACATTTTGCCAGAACGGTCGGGCACTCTTAGTTCTGGTCGGGCGGATATCTTAATTGATGACCCGCAAATGCCCGCGGCAGCCATTGAGGCGTCATTTAATCCGGCGGACGCTGATAGGGATGCTGAGGCCAGGCTAGGTCAGAATACGACACGAGGAGGTAGACCTCTGCTCGCAGTTCTGGCGTTACACATTCCGGAGGAATATTAAGGGCTTTCTGCAGATGCCGTATCCGACAAGCTAAAGGACGGATCGCAGCAGATTGGGTACGCACTGCATCAAAGCGGGTTGCGTGACGCAGATAATCGTCGGTGGCCCGCTGAAGGATTCATCCAAGGTACCGTTCATGATGCGAGCCGCCTGATCGCCGCCTCTGCGATGCCTAATGAAGTGATAAACGCCCGCTCTGAAGAGGTGGCTCAGTTAATAAAGCAGGCGGCGGAAACGTTGAAATCGAGCCTTCACGAGAACGCACAACGGACAATAGCGGGACAAGTGGGGCAAAACTCTCCATTGGAGGGATTGAGGACTACGATGGTACTCTGGTTGAACGCGCTATTAATCCAGCAGCGGCTGCAAGTTCAGGGAGTTAATGGCATTCCACCAGTTCCAACTGTATCGGGTGTCTCTCCGAATCCATCGGATCAGGTCGAAACGTGGCGGCGAATAATTGAAATCAACTGGCGGTCGATTTTTGAGCCAGCCGTCAACGCGTTAGCGGTTTGCGGCGACTTCCATCGCGCCGGCACTACCAAAGCTCTCAAACGTTTGATTGACGCGGTAGGTCTGATCGAAGATGCGGATTTGGGGCAACACATAAACGTGGGGGCTGAGTTATTTCCGAAGCTGGCTTCAGACCGGAAGAAGAGTGCGGCGTTCTATACGCAGCCGGCAACGGCGGAGTTACTTGCGAGTCTGACGATTAGGCAATCGGACAAACCCGAGTCGGAATGGACGCGGTCAGACTTTTTGCGCCGGTACGTCATCGCGGACTTGGCTTGCGGCACGGGCACGCTGTTACGGGAAGGCTATTTGCGTGTGCAATCTCTGCATGAATGGGCCGGAGGAACGGCGGAATCTGTCGCAGAACTGCATCGCGGTGCGATGGAACACGGGTTAAGAGGTACCGACATCAGTCCGATTGCAGCGCACCTGACCTCATCAAGTCTCGCGAATATCGGAAAGGGTGAAAGTTACAGTGAAACTCAGATTGGTTGGGTAAGGGTTGGCGGTACAACAGCACTGACTGGTGCTCTCGAATACCTCGCTAATCAGTTTGCAGAAGATTTGTTTGGGGTAAGTTTCGGCAGGGCTAGCGGTGTTCAAAACGAGGCGACGAGCGTGAAGATGCATGACGGCAGCGTGGACTGGGTTCTTATGAATCCACCGTATTCTAGAACACGCGGCGGCCAAAGCGCTTTTGATTTGACAAACTTAACGAAAGAGGATCGGAAGCGATGCCAGAAACGGTGGAAGGAATTGGTTAAGGACGAACCCGCGAGTTTGCGTGCTGGCATGGCTGCATCGTTCCTAGCGCTAGCCAAACACAAGGTCAAGGCAGGAACAGGTCGAATTGGATTTGTACTGCCCCTCACATGCGCTTTCGCCGATACGTGGACGAAAACGCGTCGAATGATTGAAGCGGAATTCACGGATATAGTCTTGATTGCGACCGCAAGCGGGGCTTCGCTTAAGCATGAGAGTTTTTCCGCGGACACGGGCATGGAGGAGATGTTATTGGTCGCAACGCGGCGGGAAAATCCCCAGGAGAGGGTTCGTGCCGTGTTACATTGTGTAACGCTCTATAAGCCTTGCACTAGGAATGGGGAGGCAGGGGAAGTGGCACGGGCAATCGAGCAAGCGAGGGTGCGGTGCACCACGACCAACATGACACATCCGATTACCGTAGGAGACAGCGAAATTGGGTGTATCACAATGATGCACGCTAACGGTCAGGGATCGCCGTGGAACATGGTTGGAGTGACACATGGCGGGTTGGCACTAGCCGCCGATGCACTTACACGGGGGACGCTTGACTATGTTGTGAATACACCAATTCCTTTAGGAACGGAGATGGGAACCATTGAAGAGGTTTTTACTGTCGGACCAACACACGACCTAATTGGTCATCCAAGAAATGGAGATCCGAGAGGCGCATTCGAATTTCATTCGGTGACGAGCGAGGTTGACGCGATTGGAGCAGATAGGGCGTTATGGGAAGCAAGTTCTAAAAGGCAACGCTCGCTGCGTGTGTTACCGACTCACAAGGGATTTGCACCCCCGGGGGTAGGGACACCGGATCAGCGCGCACAGATGAGATTGTATGCCAGCACATTGTTTTATGCGCGTAATATCAGGTGGACGAGCCAGGCGCTATTGTCCGCATCAACCGAGCAACCCGTACTTGGCGGACGTGCATGGACTGCGCTCATACATGAGGATGTGCGAGTGCGGAAGGCGTTTGCGCTGTGGTGGAACTCCACTCTTGGAATGATTGTGCACTGGACACAGGGGCAACGGACGCAAAACGGACGCTCGACGACGCAGATTGGTGCGCTGAAGAAGATTCCCTGTCCGCGCCTAGACAGACTCGCGGAGGCGGTCCTCGAAATGGCAGCCGCCCGATTTGATGATTTGTCTAACCAAGAGTTGCTTCCGGCAAAAAATGCGGTCGAGGACCCTGTGCGGGCGCAGATTGACGCTGCGGTGACGAATATGTTTGAGATTCATAAAGCACAGTCTGTCTCAGAAGAAGTAATGCCGTTACAGAGCGTTCCAGATTCGGGCATCAGAAATGCTGTTGAAATCTTGCGGCAGTTATGGTGCGCAGAGCCATCCGTGTACGGTCAGAGAATGTCGTAGATTTTGTAGGTGGGGTAGAAATCAACGCAGTGGATAGCGAAGGCGATAGTATTTGCCGACCCATAAAATATCGCACTCCCTGCGTGGTCGATTGATTGTTGGGTTTCATTACATGCATATCGCTAACTGTTTTGATTCATATGCTGCGCTAATCTCACCCTAAAGACGGTCTTTGAATTACCCGTTCAATCCACCCTTCAAAAACTAACTGTTGATATTTAAAGACCGAATGCAAAGAAGAAAATTGAATGAATGAAGGAAAACTGAATTTGGAAGTTGGACCTTTGCGGGAGGAAGATCCGCCTGGATTCAAAATTGAATCTTTGACATCTTATTTTGAAAAGCCGTCATATACAGTGGTAATCCGCACCCTGGATTGGAAACAATTCCCTTTTCCCTTCCACACTAACCCTCCAATTTCAGAAATACAAAGCGTAACCAAATATTCTGAGGAGCAGAATTCTCCTGTTTCAGCGACACCGACAGATTATATAAAATTGGGAACCCCGTTGCATTACAAATCTTCCAATTCCAAGAATAACTCGGAGTTAATGGCTGACGACAGAGAAAGCGCGTACGCTGAGAATCTGGATTGGGGAAGGGTTGGGAGTCCAGCGATGGAGAGCATGAAAAAGCACGCAAAGTCAACTTTTTATGGCGTGGCGAATAATTTTCAACTGGATATAACATGGGTTAATCATAACGTCTTTATGTATTGTACTTCAACTACACCTAACACTAGCTATGAGAGAAAATTGCAACGCGAGTGCTTATCTCCGGATTACAATTTCGGGACACGCATCGCAAGTCCATCTTGTTTCGCCGCACAACTCGGTTATGAGTTCGGCAAACAAGTTGACTTCGAGAAAAACCTGAAATCCGATCCCCCGGGCTGGCACTTGATTAACGCTTACTTCCGACGACAATCCAAGTGCTTAGGTGAGTATCTCATCCATGTAGATCATGGTCCGGTATGCTATTTGCCGGAAGAAAAAATCGAGAGAACGATGAATCAGGTATTTGATTCAGATTCTGATAATATCTTACCATTTTTAAAAAGGACAGAATACCAAGGGCAGCAGGAGTACAGGTTTGTAATCAGCGTTCAGTTTCAAAGAATTGCCAACCATAAGGATGAAAAAAATCAAACCTTCTTCCTGAAGGTATCAGGCAAGCTCAGGAACCTTATGACTCCATTGACTTGAGGGTAGAAGTAACTTTATTCGAGCGCACAGTTAGAAAAATAAGAGGGCATTTGATTGGCGCCGTTTGCACTTAATAATGGACAACGCCATAGCTCTTGTGGGATGGGTTGAGCGGGTAATTCGGCAATCAATTCTAAGGTAAGATTCGTCTAGAGGGTTTAACACCGCACTTAGCGAAATGCGTTTAGCGAAAACCAACGCTTTTGGTAATTGCGGCAATTATCCTACAATGGAGTCCGTTCGGATTTACGAAAAGCGTTCGGTTACGCTACATCATTCGCGTAATTAAACAATCTGAACAATACGAACGACTATTAAAATATTGTGTGCTTTTTACCGTGTCCGCTCTACCCAACCTACAAGAGCTTGTCAACACTAGACGTATAGCGTACCGCTGGCAATCGGAATTCTCTCTTACTAAAATTCAACCCCTTGTAGGACCAATCTCCGAATCGCGGCACTTAATCCCGCAATCTCAGCCTTTGTAAGTTGGGTAGACCGGCAAATAACAAAACCGTTCTGATTGCATTAACCGTGCAGGACGCGAAACAACCCGGATTGCCAATTAGGTGCAGCAAAACCCAACGCTTTTCTGCCGTCTAGAGATTTCAAAAGCGTTGGGTTTCGCTACCCACTACCAATGCTTGAACGCAGTCAACACACCAAACTTATGCCTCATAATCCACATGTTGCAACAATCCCGCTCTACCCAACCTAAAAGAGCGAGGAAGAACTATCGCGCTCCTTGTTCAGTCGCTTGATCCTTCGCTATTCGGTCAGTTAATCGATTCGGAGATTGCTGCGACAGAATTTAATATGGGGATAGTGATTACTGGGGTGGGGGGCGGCGGAGAGATTTGGGACGTCCGAGGATTTCGGACAGGATTATGCCCTGGCGCACAGTCTGTGACGACAGGGAAATGCCAGCGATGGTGTCCACGTGCGGTAACTGCGCGCCGGCAGCGCGGTCCACCTCGCTTGGAGGGATTTCAGACTCGTCGGCAGAATCTTCATCGTGGGATGGTGTTTCCTCCGGCGTGGGCGGCGGTTCTTCGGTCTGCGCATGCGGCGCGGGCTGAAATTCTTCTTCCAATGGGTCGAGATTGCCCCAAGGCGGCAGAAAAACGCCATCTTCATCCTCAAGTACCTCATCGGGTTCTGACCGTTGGCGATTTTGCCTCCGCACCGCACTCACCAGCGCTATCAAGGCGAATATTACGAAAGGAATGTATTGAATCAATTCTTCCATTGACTTTTGCCTCGTTTAATGCGTAATACGTAATGCGTAATGCGTAAGGATTTGATTAGGTCGACAAAACTCTACACATCGGCACTCAATCTTAAGGCCATCAAAAAATTGGGCTGAACCGCCCAAAGACTATCGCCTTCCGTGGGGATTTAGCGGGTTCCACAATCGTTCGGTTGACTTGGCACGCCAAAATGTCAACACGCCTCGGGCTTTACGAAACTCCCAGTGAATGGGATGACCGCGTTGTGTCACGATCGCCGCCCGGAACGGCGATGGATTGGCGCATCTCCGTGTCCGCAATGATGTTTCGGAGATTGTAGTAATCCATAACATTCATCCGGCTAGAAGTGAATGCGTCCGCAATACCGCGAGGCACTTCGGCTTCAGCCTCAATAAGTCCGACTGTCATCTCTTCGACGAGGGCTTTGTTTTCTTCTTCTTCCGCCTGCGCTCTCGCACGCCGTTCTTCGGCTTTAGCCCGAGCAATCTTTAATTCCGCTTGTGCTTGGTCTGTCTGCAATTTCGCCCCGACATTTTCGCCGACATTAATGTCCGCAATGTCAATGGACAAAATCTCGAATGCGGTGCCGGCTGATAACCCTTTCTCAAGGACCGTCTCTGAAATTCGTACGGGATTTTCCAAGACCTGCTTATGGCTGGTTGCCGATCCGATTGTCGTGATGATGCCCTCACCGACTCTGGCAATAATTGTCTCTTCCCCAGCACCGCCAACAAGCCGATCGATATTTGCTCTGACCGTCACCCTCGCCTTAACAACGAGCTGAATACCATCACGCGCAACCGCGGTGATGCCAACCCTATCGTCTCCTTTTGCAGGGATATCAATAATCTCCGGTGTGACGCTTACCTGCACGGCTTGCAGCACATCGCGCCCAGCAAGGTCGATAGCGGCTGCCCGCGCAAAGCCAAGGGTGATGTTAGCTTTATCCGCGGCGATGAGTGCGGCAACCACGCTTGCGACGTTCCCCCCTGCGAGGTAATGTGCTTCGAGATTATCGAGTGAAAGGTTTAGTCCGGCTTTCGTCGCATTTATTTGCGGGTCAATTATGCCTTTTGGCGGCACGCGGCGCAACCGCATAGCAATTAACGAAAAGATTCCAACGCGGACGTTTGCGGCGATGGCAGTAATCCATAATCGGACTGGGATGAAGGAAATCAGAAAAATGAAACCTATGACTACGACAACAGCAAGAAGGATAATTGGCAAGGTCAGCATTTGTAAAGTCTCCTATAGATTTACGACGTTAAGTTTCCTTCTCTGAACGCTGCGGCGACAGCGCGAGGGACGGACGCTTCAGCTTCAACCACTCTTGCCCGCCTATCTTGGACATTCGCGGTCATCTCTTGCTTACGTGCGACGGCCATAGCACGGCGCTCCTCGGCTTTCGCTTGGGCAACAACAAGATCGGCTTCAGCCTGCTCTGCCTGCAGTTCCGCACCGATATTTTTTCCAACGTTTACATCGGCGATATCAATAGAAAGAATTTCATATGCGGTGCCTGCATCTAGCCCGCGGTCGAGCACAGTCTTGGAAATAATATCGGGGTTTTCGAGGACATCTTCGTAGGTGTCTGATGCGCCGATTGCGCTGATAATGCCCTCACCGACGCGTGCGAGAATTGTCTCCTCACCCGCACCGCCAACGAGGCGGTTAATATTTGCCCTGACGGTGATGCGAACGGTAGCAATGAGTTCAACTCCGTCGAGAGCAACCGCACTGATCCTAGTCGTTGTGATAACGCGCGGATTTACACTCACCTGCACAGCATCAAGTACATCGCGCCCCGCTAAATCAATGGCTGCAGCGCGTTGAAAATTAAGGTCAATCTTTGCTTTATCCGCGGCAATTAATGCATTCACGACTCGCAGAACGTTACCACCTGCTAGATAGTGCGCCTCTAATTCAGGGGTAATAACTGTCAGTCCTGCTTTAGTCGCACTAACCTGTCCATTTACAATTACATTGGGGTTCACGCGACGTAAGCGCATCCCCACCAGATCGCTGACGATGCGAATACGCACACCCGCCGCCCGGGCGGCGATCCAAAGTCCAACCGGCACGAAGTAAAAAAAGATGAACAAAAAAAACAGAATTACTACGGCGAAAATTGCGATAGGCAATTGTCCCAATTCTTCCATGTCGAATCTCCTTACAATTACCGATGGCGCCACTTAGCGCTGGATTTAACTACTCAAATCCGGAATTCTCACACTGTGTTTTTGGACTCGATAACCCACACGCAGAATAGATTGCCAAAGGATATTCACATCATTCAAAAACTGCGGACTACAACTCGGTTGCTCTCAACAACAATCACTTCCACTTCTGCATCAGTCTCGATGAATTCTCCACTTGTTACAACATCTACTCTGTGACCGTCAATTAAAGCTGCACCGGCTGGCCTTAGCGGCGTAATCGCACGACCGGATTTCCCAACAAGATTACCCAGACTCTCAGACGGCGCTTGAAAACCATCGGCGCTCTTTTGAGCGGTGTCAAGAATAAAAGTCTTGCCGAGTCTCGTGCGAGGGGCAAGCCACAGCCCAAATATTGCAATCGGAATAGTCACGATGACGACGCCGCCAGCGTACATCAATGCCGTTTCCCAGCCTGCGGATAACCACACGCTCGCCACACCAATGGAAATTAATACAATTCCCGGTATACCTGCAGCGCCAAAACCGGGGAGCAAGATAATTTCAATGAATACCAACAAAAGACCTAAACCGATGAGGAAGATGGGCAACCAAGACATGGGAATATGTAACACCTAATGCGAAAATTTTAAGGTTTATCCAATTGAACGCTCAAGGCATTTTATTAGGTACACTCCGTGTACCATCGCGACACATATCGTTTTAAAACCCGATGTCAGCATTGTGACGCGGGTTACGGTTACTATTATGTTTTTTATCAGGTTTTGTCTATTCCTTCAACGAATATTTTGGAACCTTCAACGTCAACAATCTTTACGGACGCTTCCGCATCAACAAAATCTCCCACGGTTACAACATCGAGCCTTTTGTTTTCAAGGCGAACGGTTCCAGACGGACGCAGCGGCGTAAGGGCGGTTGCGGTTTTGCCGAGATAGCTCTGAAAATCTTCCCTTGACGCGGAATGATAACCCAGTTCCGAATCCATGGCTGTTTCCAAAACAAAACGGTTCCAGGTACGCGTTTTGGGCAAGAGGTAAGCCAGAATTATGGAGAATCCGAATGTCATTATAACCGACACAGAAAGCCAGAGGATTGCATCCTCAATTTCGTAAGCATTTTTGAATATATATAAGACGCTGCCGAACATAAAAGCGATGCCCGCGATTCCTGCGACGCCAAATCCCGGAATGACAAAAATTTCTAACAACAACAATCCAATGCCGAGAACAAATGCAGTTGCAGCCCATTCCGCTTTAATTTGAAGAAGCATATGACCACCGAAAAACAGACCGATACATAGTAGTCCAAGTACGCCGGGGACACCGAACCCGGGCGTCCGAAATTCCACAAATAGCCCAAGTGCGCCTAATGAAAGTAGGATTGAGCTCGCCCAAGGACTCGTGAGAAAGAAAACAACCCTATCTGCCAGCGTTACCGAGACTTCTTCGATGATACTCTCTTTGAGCGATTTGATTTCTTTCACGTTATCGGAACCGAGTTCTGTCTGTTTCTGTAATATTGCTTCTTGAGTCAATGCCAAGCTGGTTCCGTTTATGTCGACTATCTTGTACAACGCCAACAGTTCTTCAACGGACTCTGCTTGTGCATCAGCCAAGTCGTACCGCGATGCTTCCTCCGCGGTGAGTGTCAACAGTTCACCGTCATCACCGCCAGCCACGATGACTTCCAGCTGCTCTCCAGCGGCTTTTCGTTCGTCATACTTGGCAGGTCTAATAGCCTCAATTTCTCCATTTTCCCCTCTGACGAGATAGAGCCGCTTATCCACCATTGCCGCGGCGACACCTGTATTCCTGCCTTGACGTTCCGCTGTTGATTTAATGGTGCCCCGGATGTACGAAACCGCTTTCTCACCGAGCGCTTCTCCTTGCATGGTAACGGGTGCAGCGTCGCCAATTGTTCCTCCGGATGTAATTACAATCTGGTCACATGCAAGTGAAATGAGCGCTCCCGCCGAGATAGCCTGCCGATTCACATAGGCGATTGTCGGAATCATAGTTTCCTGGATTGAGCGGACGATTTCAACAGCCGCATCTACACGGCCGCCGGGGGTGTCAATATCAAAAATTATCGCGTCGGCATTGACTTTCTCGCTCTCACGAATGCCGTTATTGATGTAGACGCTTAAACCTCTGCCTATTTCAGTTCGTATACTGATGATGTAGACATACGCGTCGTCCTCTAAGGCAATTAGCGCGGAAATTGACAACAAACCTGCCAACATAATGAGAATGTAGGCGGCGATGCGCGTTTTTCGCTTGGTTTTCATATCTAACACCTGCTTTCCCCGATGGTATTATATCTTTGGCGCGTGATGTTGTCAAGCGTTTTGAGAAGCGAAATTCTCAGAATTCATACCAATTGCTCCGCATATTCCGACCGGATGACCATGCTCAAACAGGAAACAACACCTCCTTAAAATTCACGAGAGTTTTTTTGTTTAAAGCGGACGATGTGTGTTATAATTAGGCAGTGCCGTTAGCGCTTTTATTCACAGCAATATTGAGTTGCACAATATACAGCGAGGCAATACACCGTCAGGGTTTTTCACCGCGCTAACGGCTTAACGCCGAATGTCTGCAATGCAGGAGTTCCCGCTGATATGTCTATTCCGAAAATTTCCGTGAGCAATCCCGTACTAGCGAACCTGCTCATGATTACTATAATCCTGTTTGGCGCATATTCTTGGATTGTTCTTCCAAGAGATTTAACGCCGGAAATCTCATTTCGAATTGCAACTGTCACGACCTTCTATCCCGGCGCCTCATCGGAAGAGGTTGAAAAACTTGTCACTGCACCAATCGAAGAGGCAATTGAAGAAGGCGTGAATTATGTTGACCTTATGCTGTCCGTTTCATCGGAAGCGCGGTCAGTCATCTCAGTTCAATTTGAGGAGATTAGCGACCGCGATTTCGACAAAGAGTTTCAGAATCTCCGCACCTCGGTCGATAGGGTGAATGATCTCCCAAATGAAATTCCAGATGAACCTCAGGTTATGTCACTCGACACATCAACGGGTTTTCCGATGCTGACTATCGCTGTTGGCGGCAATATTTCGGAGAATGAGATGAAACAGATTGCCGAAAACCTGAAAGATGACATTCTGGAAATCGAAAATATTTCCACGGTGCGTTTGGTGGGTTTACGCGAAAGAGAAATATGGGTTGAAGCGGATCCGGATAGACTCAGGGCGCATAACCTTCCAATCAACGAGGTAATCAATGCGTTAAAAACGCATAACCTGAATGTCCCTGCAGGAACTTTGGAGATTGGCGCATCTGAATACTTGGTTCGCACGATGGGAGAGTTTGGGAATTTAGAAGAGATTGAAGATACTATCATTCGTGTCCGCGGTACAGGGACGCCCTTGCGCGTGAGCGACATTGCCAAGGTATCGGACACCTATGAGAAACCGCGAACCCTTTCGCATATCAACGGCGCCCCATCCATCAGCTTGACCATCCAGAAGAAAACAGAGGGCAACACTATCAGGCTGGTTAAGCAGATTCGCGAACTAGTTGAGAAAAGAAAGCGTGATATACCTGAACAGGCTGAAATCTCCGTGGTGAATGACTACTCCGTCGTGTTGAGCGAGCGGCTCGGAATTCTGCAAAACAACGCCGTGTTTGGCATTATTCTTGTTGTTATTTTACTCTTCCTGTTTATGGGATGGCGGAATGCGCTGTTTGCGGCATTGGGCATCCCGGTCGCATTCATGGCGACATTTTTCTTTATGCAAGCAACAGGGTATATACTCAGCGGGGTTGCGTTATTCGGTTTAATTCTCGTGGTCGGTATTGTTGTTGACGACGCTATTGTAGTGATAGAGAATGTATTCCGCCACATTCAGCAAGGCAAGTCTCCCAAAGAAGCCGCGGTTGCAGGCGCCGAAGAGGTTGGGTGGCCAGTTCTGTCAGCCAGCTTAACTACGATTGCCGCTTTTGGGCCGCTGATGTTCATGTCGGGCGTTTCGGGACAATTCATGCGTGTTGTCCCTATCGTCGCCATTTTGGTGATAATTGCGTCGCTGTTAGAGGTTTTCATGATTTTACCGGCTCACATCTCTGAATGGGGAAAACCACAAAGCCGGCATGAACGGCGGCATGTATGGTTTGATAAGGTTCGCAAAGGATATTTGAAAATATTAAAGCCGATGATTCGATGGCGGTATGTCGTGTTCAGCGGCGTTCTGGCTTTCGGCGCGATTGTCTGTGTTACAGCATTTTTATTACTGGATAGAGAACTTTTCCCCGGCGAGGATTTTTCGCAATTTTACATTAAGGCAGAAATGCCAACCTCTTTCGGATTAACAGAAACGTCTGCCGTGTTGACAAAAATCGAAGAAATTGCAATGTCCCTGCCGGCGCATGAGCGGGTCGCTGTCATATCCAATATCGGTATGCTCACACCAACATCCGGAATGGATAGTACTACGCTAAGATCGAATGCCGGCGAGGTTCTGGTAGAACTTGTGCCGAAAGATCAGCGCGATCGGAGCGTGGACGAAATAATCGCATCCCTACGTGAAAAGACTGTGGCAATCGGCGGCGTTGAAAAGCTTTTATTTGACAAATTGCAAGGCGGTCCCCCGCAAGGCCGAGATGTTGAAGTGAAGGTCAAAGGAGAACACTTTGAACCCTTACAGAGGATTGCAGGATTGCTCAAGGATGAACTTCGCAAGATGGATGGCGTGTACGACATACGAGATGATTTCCTCACGGGCAAAGCTGAACTTCAAATTCGAATCAATGAGGAAAAAGCACATCAATACGGGTTGAATATCTTCCAAATCGCTTACACGATGCGCAACGCCCTTGAAGGGAACATCACCACCACCTATCGTGATGCGGATGAATCTATCGACGTAGTTGTGAAGTATGATCGAGGCAGCCTACAGACAATCTCGGATCTCCGGGAACTGCTTATCGCGGCCCCAAACGGCACTATTGTACCGTTGAAGGATGTGGCGGAGGTGCAAGAGAACCAAGGATATATGGAAATACGGCGTTTTGAAAACGAACGTGCAATCACCGTGTTTGCCAGTGTGGAAAAAGAAAAGATTTCTGCCGTTGACGCCAACCAAGCACTAATTCAAGCTTTCGGCAACGTCGGGTCAATGTTTCCCGGCTATCGGCTTGACTTTCGCGGTGTGTTCGACCAAATCAATGAGTCGTTTGCCGAACTTGTAAGACTATTTGTGGTTGGCCTATTGATAATCTATGTGATTTTAGGCACACAGTTCAAATCATTCCTTCAACCGATTATTATCCTCTTTGCGGTTCCGTTCGGAATTATCGGCGCTATGGTTGGACTATTAGCGGTCGGATCGACGTTGAGCATGATTGCTATGTTCGGGATTGTTGCGCTCGCAGGTATCGTAATCAATGACTCCATTGTATTGATAGACTTCATCAATAGATACCGCGACCGCGGCTACAATAAGTGGCGCGCAATCCTCAAAGCCGGAAGCATTCGGTTACGTCCTATTATCTTGACCTCTGTGACCACTATCGTCGGATTGATACCGATGGCGACAGGGCTTGGCGGAAAGTCTCCGATTTGGATGCCGTTGGCGAGCACAATTATATTTGGACTTTCTGCTGCGACGCTCTTGACGTTATTTGTGATGCCGCCATTATACGCGATAATAGCCGATTTGCGCGGCGTGTTCATCAGGCAAGAGCGCCGAGTATCTGTGCGTGAGGTTGAGGAAATTCCCGATGCTGCGGTACCTGCAGATGATTGAAAAATGAAGCCTGATACATCGTCAATAGTCAATGCAACTAAAAATTACACTTCACCTGCAATCCAATCAAAAAAGCAGCGTTACCCCCCCTAGCCCCCTTATCAGGGGGTATCTGATGTGTGTAAATAAACATGTTAATGACTATAGAAGTCAAACATCACTTTCCCGGCTTAGGAAAATTAATGTCCAATGTCTGAAAGACGAGTTGCAATTGACGCTGTCCTGCAGGCAATTCAATTATGCCAGCGTGTGCAAGCCGAAATGGTAGATTCAGATTCGGTTGACAAGTCTGATGGAAGTCCTGTAACCGTTGCGGACTTTGGATCGCAAGCGATAATTTGCCGGATAATAAGTGATAAGTTTCCAGATGATGCTATCGTTGCAGAAGAGGATTCCCAAGCATTGCGTAAAGATTCAACGCTTCTTGACCGTGTGGCGTCTTTCGTCTCGCAACAGGGAGAAGATTCATCGAGTCAAGCGGTTTGTGATTGGATAGACCGGGGGCGGGGGAAAATCGGTCAACGTTTCTGGACGTTGGATCCAATTGATGGAACGAAAGGATTCCTTCGGGGGGATCAATATGCTATTGCACTCGCATTGATTGTCAATGGAGCGGTGCAGCTTGGTGTGTTGGGGTGTCCGAATCTCCGGCAAGAATGGAAAATGGCGGGAGAAGAACGCGGATGCCTTTTTGCGGCAGAACGAGGCAGTGGAACGCACATGCTTTCACTGGATAGCCGTATCAAAGAACCGGTTCGCGTTTCTTACACCGTGCACCGCCTTGCAGAGAGTTTTGAATCTGCGCACGGCGACGGTGCTGCCAATGCATCCATAGCCCGCAATCTCAAGTTTACAGAACCTCCAATTCGGGTTGACAGCCAGGCAAAATACGGACTTGTCGCACGCGGCGATGCGTCGGTATATATTCGTCTACCAAATCCGCTCTCGCCTGACAGACGGGAATGTATTTGGGACCACGCGGCTGGACTAATTGTAGTGGAGGAGGCGGGCGGCACGGTAAGCGATGCAGGCGGGAAGCGGTTGGATTTCCTTCAAGGGCGTCGGCTTACCGCCAACCGCGGGATTGTGGCAACTAACGGCTTACTGCACCCTCATGTGCTTGAAGGCGTTCGGCTGCATGCAAAAACCGCCAGCGGACCGCCTATTTGAAATTGCAATCATATATCCAAGAGATTGGGCTTCAATCAGAACGACCTTGGCACTGCGTTCATGTTCCCAATCGCGTTTGCCTTAACAGGCCGTACCCTTCCATAATTTGCGTGCAGTTATTCTCACCAATGATGTCGGCGCCGGCTTCAAGCATTGCGAGCGCCTTCTCGGTCGTCGCTATGTGGCCGCCCGCTGCCTTGACTCCGAAATCTGGTCCAACAGCATCGCGGAGAATGCGAACGTGGTCGAGCGTGCACCCGCCGCGCCAGCCGGTCGACGTCTTCACGAAATCAGCTCCGGATTCCTTTACCAGTTTGGCTGCTGCGACGATCTCCGCTGTAGAAAGCATTGTGGTCTCAACGATGAACTTAACCTCTGCATCCGGATTCGCCTGCCGAGCCGCATTGACCATCGCCCTCAACTCTCGCCGAACGTAATCGAGATTGCCCGCGCGCAGCGCAGGATAGTTAATCATGCAGTCGATACTGTCCGCTCCCTTTTCCACCATCATCTTGGCTTCCAAAACCTTCACTTCAGGCGGTGAAAATCCACTGGGGAAAGCCACGATTCCCACGATGGGGATTCCGCTGCCTTCCATTTCACGCTTTACCACATCCATCATATACCAAGTCGCGCACATGGCTCGCAAGCCGTATTTTTTGGCTTCGCTGCAGCGCAATATCCAGCCCTCTTCTAATTCTTCGGCTTCTCTGCACCCGAGTTCCAGCGATTGCGCTAGTTGTTCTTTAGTAATCATTTGGTTTTCCTTCCACACTAAATACGTTTAACGACGGTCATTGGTGCGGCCAAATCGGTTCCATGTCCCATGCGTCGAGCGAAACGAGTTTCGCTGTGCCGCCGCGCGCATATATAGAGACATCCACGCCTTCAAAACTGCCGGGATATATGCGTTTCGCCAGGCAACTCCGTTTGTTAGCGAATACTTCGATTACCGACCGATCGAGAAAAATTCGAAGCCGAAGCGGTTCGTTGTCACCAAGCGCTAAAGGCGCCGCCTGTTCCTCAAAATCCACGACATCGGGGTTTTGGCTTGAACGGCTGACATCAATCTTTATCCGGCACTCGGGACTCGTATAACTCACGAGGGTCTGCTCTGCACCACCGGAAGAATACCGTATCGCCAAACCGCACTCACGCGCTGAGACTAGTTCAATCACGGCGCTAATCTCAAGAACGTCGTTACCGATGCCTGCAAGACTAATCTCCTCGCCGGGAGAGATAACTATCCCAGACACTCGGCGCCGCCGCCGCCGCAGCTTATCCATCTCGGCAATCGGCTCCATTCTCAACACCCCGCTGCCGGTTAAGGACAGAACCCTAGGAATAGCCATGATGCCGCACCAGCCGGCGGCTTGTTGAACCGAGAACCGCCGCCCTTCGCCAATCCACGAAAACATTATGCGCCGCCCGTCCGGAGCCTTCAGCGTCGCCGGAGCTAGGTAGTTGCCAGATTCCATCGTGACACCAATTGTGGGATTGTGATTGAGGCGGCTGTGTTTCTCCGGGTGAAACTTCTTCTCCGAAGGCGAATATGTACCGAGGTAGTATTGCGCACCGTGCTTGTGACTGGAGAAAATGAGCATGTGCTTGTCGCCGATAGAGAAAAAGTCAGGGACGGCGCAATCCTCATCAACCTCCGTCCACCCCCGCTTGCTCTCATAAAACTCGTGCTGGTATTCCCAGTGAATGAAATCCGTGGAGGTCAGTAGAAAAGCCGTGTCACCACGTTCGGTACGCCCGCCGCAAATTAGATGCCAGAGATCTCCAAATTTCCAGACGCAAGGGTCAAACGGTTTCCACGGCGAACCCGCGGGCGGGGGCGGAATGATAGGATTGCCCTCAAATTTTTCCCAATGGACGAGCGACAAATCTGCGGGGTGGCTGCGGGCAATACATATTCCAGCCGGATTGCCGTAGTAAACCGCGGTCGGCACACCATCAACGATTACAATTGGCCCGCTCCAGCAACCGTTGCTATCCTGACCGCCGGGCGTCGGCGCAAGCGCCACCGGCAAATCCGTCCAATGGACGAGGTCCTCACTCATGGCATGCCCCCAATGCATATTAGAATCTTCCACTTCGTAGGGGTTGTTCTGATAGAATAGGTGGTACTTCCCCTGCCAGTAGAGGGGGCCGTTAGGGTCTTTGAGGAGATTGGCTGGCGCGACATAATGATAGAGCGGCCGATAAGGATCGGCAGCACGCCGCACCCGGGCTCTCTTTACGGCCGCCGGAAGATTTAGCGGTGCGAGCGATTCGACGAGCATGTCTTTGGTCATATCACTGTGGCTCATTTAGCTCCTCTTGCCGTTCTGACCGTCGCTATAAGCACTCAACCCGATGAGCACCAGACGCGCCGATAACAGTGTGCAGAATAGCCGTTTCATAGACAACCCCCTCATTTTTCTGCCACCCTCGGTTTGAATTAGCTAATCCAACTATGCGAAGCAAGATACACAAACGTTACAACTCAAACGAATACTTTTCCGCCTCGATTGCACAGATTCGGGGCTTTTGGCGATAAAACCCATGGGCATGGGTGAAGCGTTTTAGCTGCCGCCCGCTTCTATGAGTGGGTTCAAGCGTAACGGACATTATAACACGATTACGGGAGATTAAACAGACAATTTGCAGTAAGCCTAACGGCGAGGACTCCTCGCCAATTGACTAGGGCGTGTTGACATTTGGCATCCCGTAGGTTGAATTGAACGGTTAAACGGCAGTCCCTATCAAGTACAAAGGAATCTTTTGTAACACAATCTGTTAGATTGTGATCCGAGCCCGCAAACTAACAGTTTGCGCTACTTATATCAGATTATCCAATGGTGACAACGTTTGCCGAATCTGTAGCCTCAAAATGTCAACAGAACCTAATACGGGTTGAATCAATTATTGATTGTTCGGTCGAGATTTATATTCGACGACGAAACGTCAATCTTGAAAAACGACCTACAGCAATTCTTAATCGTCTCTGACTTTTGAACAGCGGGTTGGGAAACCCGACCCTTTTTTCACAATTGGATACGATTTCGGACTGCTGTAGGTTGTTTGACCAAAATCGACTCAATCTGTATGGTTGGAAGTTCCATGCCCGCGTTGGTCAATGGGCGAGGTAACCAGATAAACACTATAAGTAAAACTATCGCACTCCCTATTCAGTCGCTTGATCCCTCGCTATTCACTCGGTTGATCCCCTACGAAAATATTTGCGCCTTCGAGACTCCGTTAATCGTTCAATTGCGATAAAATGTCAATAGAAACTAAATCGGCTACATTTTTTTTACACTATTTTTCCGATGTATAGTATAATATGGTGAGTTACAATATTTTGCGCCGCATAGATTATTATGAAGAAATGGGCGTATTTTCGCAAATTTGCGCAAGTTTGTTTCCCTTAAGTCACAGGATTCGCGCATCTAGCTTCGCTTAGTTGGGTATGGTGATTCAAACCGAAGGTGTCATAAAAACGAAAGGGGTTCTGTATGAAACGGCTATTCGGCACAATGTTATCGGTGAGTCTGGTGCTCATTGGGTTGAGTGCTTATAGCATCGATCAGAATAACATCCTCGTCCATTGGTCATTCGACGAACTTGATGGAGAGATTTTTAAAGATGAATCGGGTAATGGCCATGATGGAAGACTTGATGGCGACGGCGCAGTCGTCGAAGGGAGAATTAACAACGCTGTCCATCTGACTGGCGGTTACGTCACTTTGGCTTCGGGTATAGGCAATGTTGTTGAGTCCGTGGGCGAAACAGGCGAAATCTCTATGGAGGCGTCGATTTACATGAGCGCCCACGACGCTTGGGATTCGGTAATTTCAATTGGGGAAGGCGATGAGAATGGTCCGCTTGAGGGAAACAGAGCAATCATTTTCCGAATGATGGTCTCCCCCGATCTTACGCCATACTGGAACATAGGTTATCGAGCAGACCACAACTTCCCAGATTTCGTGTTCGACCTGGACACATGGTATCACTACGTTATTACGGGCGATAGCGAAACCAGCAAAATTTACATTAACGGCGAGCTAATTGTTGAAGACCCGCATTCCAACCACAATGTACCGGAGGACTTCGCATTCGCGACGTATACGGATGTGTTCATGTTTGTTGGAGCGGGCGAAGCACCACACGTCTGGAGGTTTGAAGACGCAATTGTTGATGAAGTTGCAATCTACAATAAGGTGCTCTCCGAAGGCGAAATCAACGATTTGATGGCGAACGGGATTCCCGGTGTCCTCACCTCAGTTGATGCAAAGGACAAATTAGCCGCACGCTGGGGAGAAATTAAAGCGCAGCATGAATAGAACCTCAGCGATGAATATTTACATTTATGATGTTTAGTAATTTATTGATTGTAGGGGCGTAGGCGCTTTGCCCCTACAATACCTTTATCATCGGTCATTACCGATGCAAATGCCCAGAATTCCCGCGAATTTGTAGGAGAGTGCCATGAACACATATGACTGCGAACCTACACTGACCGACACACAAGTATTGGAGTTCTGCAAGCAGGGCTTCTTGATGCTGGAGGGCGTTGTTCCCGATGAAATCAACCGGCAGGCGTTTGAATTCTTGGAGGAACACACCGAGCACGGATGTTCTGTTGGCAGTATAGACGGGGTTATTGAGAACGTGCTGCTAAACCCGCAAGCCACAGGCGCAATACGGTCTCTCCTAGGCAAGAACTTCACCTATCCTGCGGACCTGTACGGTCCTGGAAATCAGATACAGTGTCCAAAACCGGCAGGCCCGTGGCACATAGACGGCGGCGCCGTGTTTGGTCCCCATCTCGACTGTCTGCAGGTTTTCTACATCCCGCAGGATACGCCGCTAGAACTGGGACCGACCGAGGTGTTGCCGGGCTCCCATTTCCTCATTGCTGACGGCATTCCTTCCATGGCGCACTACGGCAGTATTCGGGGCGCGGTTGCCACAGCGGGACCGGCAGGTTCTATTTTTCTCACCGCCTACCCCATTTGGCACCGCCGCGGGGCATCTACGGCAAACGGCGTCCGCAATTTGCTGAAGTATTCCTATAAACGCACCGTGCCGCCGGAACGAGACTGGATTCGAGAACCGAACTTCGTGCCCCGGCGTGCTAAGGATGCACCGCCGCGGCAAAAATTTCATCGAGAACACCAACGAGCCATCTATGATGCTGCCGAGATGTTCTACTGGCTTTGCGGTATGCACAGCGAATATCATACGACCAGCGGAAATAATTTTCCGGTTCACCATTCTAGTTGAGTCTAACTTTTCGTCTGCTAATACGGAGAAGGCTATGCCAAGCGGCCGCCGTTGAGTTCACATTGATACGTTGCGGCGCGGGCTTGAGCAGAATGCTTCCGTAAAATTCCTTTCCTCTCAATCAAGACGCTGATACTATTTGCAGTGAGTATCAACAATCCTACCAACCGTCGTAAGCTGAACCCAAGGCTTGTAAGGCGACACCATTAGCAATCAGGATTATTTCAAAAGAGAAATTCACGCAGGCATTAAGAGATAACTTGTGTGAGACTAATCCTACCAACACAATCTTGACGATTTTGCAATCCATTGAGTCAGCCCTGCAATGGAAGGCATAACGATGTACGCCCAGCGTGCTAGGGTTTACCCCCGCGGGCGTAGTTTTTATGTTCGCGGGAATAATTCTCGCGGAACAAGACCGCGCCGAATTAGTTATCAGTAATAACTAAAGACGATTCAGGTGCGGCAATTGGTTGTTTAATTTGAATGTAAAGGAGTGCTAAAAATGTCTAAGAACATGTTGAAATGGCTGATCGGCGCACTGGTTTCGACGGGCTTGGTATTCGCCGGGCCGAGTGCTCATAGCATCGACGAGAACAACATCCTTGTTCACTGGTCATTTGATGAACTCGACAATGAGATGTTCAAGGATGAAACGGGTAACGGTTACGATGCAGAACTGGTTGCCCCGGGGGAACTTGTCGAAGGAAAGTTCAACCAAGCTGTCCATCTGCCCGGCGGCTTTGTGAAGCTAGCGCCGAGCGACGTTGTTCAGAGTGTCGGCGATACGGGCGAAATTACTATGGAAGCGTGGGTTTTCTTCAACGAACTCCCGCCGGCGCAGTGGGATGGAGTCATCTCGGATAGCACCGCCCAATTTCGGATGATGGTGCAAGCCCCGGACCACAATCCGTACTGGAATGTCGGAAATCGCGCAGACAAAAGCGATAAGGCTTTCAAGTTCAAAAAGAACCGGTGGTATCACTATGTCGCGCTAGGAGATACCAAAAACAGTAAAGTTTACATTGACGGGGAGCTCGTGGCTGAAGCGGCCCAACCAGCGAACCTTGATAAGAATTTGCCCAAACCGCCGGACGTCGACAAACCCTTCCAAATGCCGAAGCTCAAACAGGTGTCAATCTTCGTCGGTGCCGGCGAGGCTGAACATGTTTGGAGGATTGACGACGCAATTATTGATGAAGTCGCAATCTACAACAAAGCACTCACCGAAGAGGAGATTAGCGATTTGACGGAACGAGGGCTTGGCGAAGTTCTCCGCTCGGTCAATCCGCAAGGGAAGTTAGCCTCCCGCTGGGGAGAAATCAAGATGAAACGCCATTAGGGCTTCACATCAAATAATATGTCCGTTCATGATGGTTAACAGTTTATTGATTGCAGGGGCGATGACATTTCGCCCCTGCAAAGAGTTTACCAACGGATTTTAACGTCGTAGATGCCCAAAATTCACACCAGGCCGCACTAGGGAGTTATGAATACTTATGACTGCGAACCCGCACTGACCGACACGCAGGTACTAGAGTTCTGTAAACAAGGCTTCTTGATGTTGGAGGGCGTCGTCCCGGATGAAATCAACCGCAAGGCGTTTGAATATCTTGCGGAGCACACCGAGCACGGGTGTTCTGTCGGCAGTATAGACGGGGTTATTGACAACGTGCTGCTAAACCCGCAAGCCACAGGCGCGATACGATCTCTCCTAGGTAAGAACTTTACCTATCCTGCAGACCTGTACGGTCCAGGAAATCAAATAAAGTGTCCAAAGCCGGCAGGGCCGTGGCACATAGATGGCGGCGCCGTGTTTGGTCCGCATCTCGACTGTCTGCAGGTTTTCTACATACCGCAAGATACGCCTCTAGAACTGGGACCGACTGAGGTGCTGCCGGGCTCCCATTTCCTCATCGCCGACGGCATTCCTTCTATGGCGCACTACGGCAGTATCCGGGGCGCGGTTGCGACAGCGGGACCGGCAGGTTCTATTTTCCTCACTGCTTATCCCATTTGGCACCGCCGCGGGGCATCCACGGCAAATGGTGTCCGCAACTTGCTGAAGTATTCCTATAAACGCACCGTGCCGCCGGAACGAGACTGGATTCGAGAACCGAACTTCACGCCCCGGCGTGCCAAGGATGCACCGCCGCGGCTCAAGTTCCATCGAGAACGCCAACGAGCCATCTATGATGCAGCCGAAATGTTCTACTGGCTGTGCGGTAAGCACAGCGAATATCATTCCACGAGTCGGAACAATTTTCCAGTTCACGTTTCTAGCTAAGTCAATCTTTTCGTTTGCTAACATTGAACTTACGGAAAGGGCTAGGTCAAGCGGTCGTCAGTTTAGTTTGCATGGAGGCGTTGCCGCGCCGGCTTGAGTAGAACGCTTCCGTAAATGTCCTTACCTCTCAATTGTGACACTGATACTATGCACAGTGAGTATCAACGAACCTACCATTCGGCGTAATTTGAACGCGACAATTTTAAGCCTTCGCGGTCAACTATTGGCGCCGTTGCAGGCAGAAATTCGCACAGGCATGAAGATGGAACTTGTGTGAGATTTATCCAACCAACGCAATCTTAACGATATTATGTCCCACTAAGTCAACCCTACATTGGGAGGCAAAAAAGATGAGAGTCCCAGTCTCAATATTAATCGCAGCGGTAGTTGCTTTCATGTTCTTGGGATTTATTGCCGCAGGACAAAGCCGCGCCGAATTAGATATCAATTCCGTTAAAGGAGGGTGGCTACTTGATGAGGGCGTGGGGGAGGAGGCCACGGATGCTTCCCGCCATCGGAACGTTGGGTCACTCAAGAACCGTCCAGAATGGGTGGAGGGTAAGTTCGGCAAGGCTTTGATGTTTGATGGAGACGGCGCCCATGTTGAAATTCCCCATGAGAAGAGTTTGGATGTAAAAGATGAATTTTCAATTGTATTCTGGATGACAGCAAATCTAATTCCACCCGGTGGAACGACCAGAACCCTAGTCACTAAAAATAAATGGGAAGTGACCATTGACAATGGGACGATACGGTTTTTCCTCAATCCAAAAAATGAGGTTTGTTGTGAAAGACTGTGGGGAATCACGGCGCTAAATGTAGACACGTGGTATCATGTGGCATGCACTTATAACAATAAACACATGATAATGTATATTGACGGCGTTTTTGACGGTTCTCGTGAAGCATCAGGAGATATAAGCGGCACGCAGGACATGCATATCGGCCACGACGTTGACCTGCATGGAGCTGGCGGATTTTTCGATGTCATCTTAGATGAAGTTATCCTCTTTGATGTTGCGATTACCGAAGATGATGTAAACAGCCTCATGAATGACAGCGCCGCGCTGCTACTCCCAGTTTCGCCCTCCGGCAAACTCGCGACCGCATGGGGACGAATAAAGAAACAAGATTAATTCCGCCTGCCCGGCGACTTCGTCAAACTGCCTCCAAGCGACGTGTTATGCTGCGTGCAAAAAGGGCAGGTATAAATTGAGGGATACACAGAATGAAGCCCGGCAAACAAAAGGTTGAACGGTGGATTTTGAATCGCCGCATGGTTCAGATTGCCCTGCTGACCATCATATTCCTCATTGACATCTTTCCTTTGCATGCTCAACAAAACCGCGGCCGCGACACTAATCCTCCACCTGTTCAAGGCGGAGGTGAATCGCGACAATCAACAGCCGCATTGCAGAAACACCTCGATGCGGCTAATCTGTATGCGAAACAAAACGATTTCTCAAAAGCCATTGAACAGCTCCACAAAATGGTGGAGATAGACCCGCAATGCGTTGAGGCGCACATTCAGCTTGGAATTCTCCACTCCAAAATAGGAAATCTCGACGACGCGCTTCAATCATATACACAGGTGGTGAAACTCAGGCCGGATTCTTACTCTGCCCACTACAATTTGGGAGTTATTCTCGCACGGAGAGGGTTGTTTGAAAAAGCCGAGACAGAATACCGCCGCGCCATACAACTAGACGCAAATCAGCCCCTGCCGCACTATCAACTCGGTCTTGTGCTTGCCCAACGGGGCAAATATGAGGAAGCCCTCCCAAAATTCAAGAAAGCAGTTGCACTTGCTCCGAATGCGAGCGCCCACTATCAACTCGCCAATACATACTTTCGATTAGGTAACCGCGATGAAGGTGAGCGGCAATTAAAAAAATATAGGGGCATTCAGGCAAAACAATATTTCGACAAAGCAGAACAATCTTTCAAAAGCGGAAATGTGCAGGAAGCCATTAAATCATACCAGAGGGCGCTTGACACGGATGTTGAATTTGCCCTGGCATTTGCGAGACTCGGCGCAATCGCGCTTCAACAGAATGATTTGGAGGACGCGATTCGACATTACCGCGCATACCTAAAGTTAAAACCGGAATCCGTGCAAGCCCGGCAGACGTTGGCTTCCGCGGCTCTGAAAATAAAGGACTTTGTAACGGCGGCAGAGGAATTTGAACAGGTCATTGCCAGAAATCCTACAGAGGCTTATCCGTTTTATGGTCTCGGCGCCGCCTATTTGGGAAGTTCTCAATTGGAAAATGCGGAAAAACACTTGCAAAAAGCGCTAGAAATAGAACCGGATTTTGCTGAGGCTTATTACCAACTCGGCTGGGTTTATCGGGAACGCGGCCAAATCGAAAATGCGATTGAATCCTTTAAGCGTTCAATTGCGATTCGACCGAATTTGGCGCCGGCATGCAATACGCTCGCATGGTATTATGTCGAACAAGAGCAGCATTTAGATGATGCTGTGACACTTGCAAAAAGAGCGGTTGAATCTAATCCGATTGCGCCTTATTGGGATACACTCGCGCTTGCGCTGTATAAAAATCGAAGATACAAGGAAGCGTCTGAGGCAATTGGCAAAGCGCTCGCGCTGCAACCCGCCCATCCGGAATATGCGGCACACCAGAAATTAATTAGGAATGGTATTATCGAGCAGAACAGATGAAAATATCCCTCGGCAATCGGTGACGAAGAGCGTCCATTTTATAGTCCTCGCCATTTGGCTTTGCACGTGCCAAATCCTCAACGCACAGACACCAATATTCACAGATGTGACAAGGGAAGCCGGAATTGAATTCCAACATACGGACGGTCGAAGCGGACAGTATTATCTTCTCGAAGAGTTAGGTTCTGGTGCGGCATTTTTTGATTACGATAACGACGACGACTTAGATATCTATTTTGTGAACGGCACATATTTACCCGGCGCCCACGCCGAGAGGCAACCAACAAATGCCCTTTACCGCAACAACGGCGATGGTACGTTTACGGATGTAACGAGCCTTAGCGGCGTCGGCGACACCGGTTATGGGGTTGGCTGTTGCGTCGGAGATTTCGACAATGACGGCTATCTGGACATATATGTAACAAACTTTGGAAAAAACGTCCTCTACCGCAATAACGGAGACGGCACCTTTTCTGATGTAACGGACGCAGCGAATGTTGGGGACGGGCGTTGGGGGGCGAGTTGCGCCTTTGCCGATTATGACAATGACGGCGACTTAGATTTGTACGCGGCGAATTACGTCGAATTTAAGTTAGACGAAAACAAGGTTTGCCACCGCGGCGGGGTACGCACCTACTGTCCGCCGCAAGCCTTTGAAGGCGTAGCTGACGTCCTTTACCGCAATAACGGGGACGGCAGCTTTTCCGAGGTTACCAAAGAAGCGGACGTTTCCAACCCGCGCGGCAGAGGGCTTGGGGTCGTGTGGGGAGATTACGACAACGACGGATATCTCGACCTTTATGTAGCAAACGATACGAATGAAAACTACCTATACCGCAATAACCGCGACGGCACCTTTACCGATGCAGCCTTTTTTGCTGGTTGCGCGTTGAGCGAACACGGCAAGATGGAGAGTGGTATGGGCGTGGACTTCGGGGATTACGATAACGACGGTTTTTTGGATATCGCCGTTACCAACTTTCAAAACGAAGTGGCTACGCTGTACCGAAACAACGGAAACGGATTTTTTACAGACGTTTCATACCCCTCCGGCACGGGAGAAAAGACCTTGCCGTCTTTAGGTTGGAGCGTGTGTTTTTTTGACTACGACAACGATACGGACAAGGACCTGTTTATCGCCAACGGACATGTCTACGACAATGTTAAACTGTTTGACCCTTCGACAGCTTTCGCGCAAACCAATCACCTTTTTGAGAATTTGGGGAACGGGAGTTTTGAAGAAGTTACAGACCAAATCGGCACTGACTTTTCCCGCAAAACACCGAGCCGCGGTGCCGTTTTTGGGGACTACGATAACGACGGCGATATCGATATACTCGTCACAAACAGCAATTCAAAGCCGCAGCTCCTCAGAAATGACGGCGGCAATCGAAACAATTGGATAAAGGTGCGTGCCATCGGCACGGCGAGCAACCGCGCTGGAATTGGAACCCGAATCAAAGTTATGGCCGGCGGTCTGTCCCAGATGGCTGAGGTGAAAAGCGGTTCCGGCTACCTTGGGCAAAACGAAATCGCCCTGCATTTCGGGCTGGGGGAATACGACATAATTGATAAAATCGTTGTCATCTTTACAAGTGGTAGAGTACGTGAGGTTGAGGCGGTTCCAGCCAATCAACTTATCCGGATTGAAGAGGCGTGGGAACGGTGATGTGCCGCCACCGTTAAGTCCCATTGGACGAAACTAAATGTAAGTAGAAAAAAACATCGTATTGTGTGATTTCTGTTGACGAGGGAGTGCAAACTGGGTAAAATAGCCCGCAATAAATTAGCAGGCATACGCCGTATGCCGCAGCACTCGTAACGAGGGTGCCATTTGGATTCAGAGCGCTGTGCGCATATCACGGCACACGGAGTGTACCTACTACTATCGTGTCTTAAAATAGATATATCCAACAGACCGCAACAAGGAGTTGTGCCATGAAATACGATAAAGAAAACAGGACGTTTGACTGCGACCCGACCTTGACAGATTCACAGGTGCTTGAATTTTGCCGGAACGGATACCTGATTCTGGATGGCGTTGTCCCGGATGAAATCAATCAACTCTCCTGTGATTACTTGGATGGGAAACTACCCGCGAACCCAATCTACATTCCGGAAGGATTGACATCTGAGGACCTAGAGAGTTTTCGCACAACCGGCGAACCCTCCGGAATCATGCTTGAACAATGGTTTATTGAGCATGTTCTACTCAATCCACAACTCGCAGGCGCATTGCGCTCGCTGCTCGGCAAGAATGTCGGTCTGCCGGCGATTATTAGCCACCACCGGGCAGAATGCCCGGCGGGACCGCAGGGCTGGCATCACGATGCCGATTGCGTCTTTGGGCCCGAAGTCAACTTTGTCGAGGTTTTCTACTATCCTCAAGATACGCCTCGAGAACTCGGTCCTACTGAGGTGATACCCGGCTCCCACATCCGCCGTGTCCGGGTTGAACCCGGTAAAGAAGAATTTCGGGAGATTCCGCGGACGCCGCCGCACTTTGTCGTTTGGGAACCCACCAAGGTCGTAACCGCTGCACCTGCCGGGTCGATTATCATCCATCACCAAAGCGTCATGCACCGCAAAGGTCCGTCCACGGTGAAGGGGCTGCGCCGTATGCTTAAACACAACTACTGGCGCACCGTCCCGCCGCAAAGAGATTGGATTATCGAGCCGGACTTTGACTTTCAAACAGCCGATTACTGGGGACACGGAATCGCCAAATATATTGCGCACATGTTCTATTGGCTGTGCGGAAAAGGGGACGATTTCCGGATAATGGGCGGCCAAGCTTGGCCCTGGCACAACCGCAGCCAAATCGGTAAATCTTACGGATATGGGTTGACCGAAGGTTACCGCCCCAATTGGCGAAATAATAACGTTGATGATTACGCAGCTTAATCGAGCTCACGGTAAATCAGATACTACACTGTCTAGAATGTCAGAAATTTCGCTTTTCATATCCATCCTTAATCGTCTCCACAGAAGAAAGACGAGGTCTATACATGTCGAGGGTTTTGTTTTCAATGCTCGTCCTTGTCCTGATGTCGGGCTGGATATCGGGAATAACACCGGTTTCCCAAGCCAAGGTGATAGGTGTTTGGCTCTTCAATGAAGGGAAAGGCAATGTTGCCAAGGATTCCTCCGGTAACGGGTTTGACCTGGAGGTCGTCAAAGGGAAGTGGCTTGAAGGTGGAGGTTCATTTGATGGCGCCTTGGGATTTAGTATGGCAACGTATGCTTCGATCGAGGTCAAAAAGAAAGACGCAGAGTTTAACCTTGATAAAGGAGAATTCACGATTATAACGAGGGGATACCTAACAGGATTGAGCTCGTGTTGTGCAGGGATTCCCCGTTGGGAGGCACTCAGCGGAGACTTTGACCGTGCAGGCTGGCTCATACATCCGGATACAGGAGCACCCGACTATGTGTTTAGTTGGTGGTATAATGATGGAGGCTGGACCAAAGCTGGAAGTTCAGGTGCACTAAGGTTTAAAGCGGAGTGGCATCAGTTTGCCGTGACTTTTGATACAAAGAGGATACTGATGTATCTTGACGGCGAAGAGATAGCTGACTTCCCAGCGAACCGTGGGCCAACCCCCTTTGAAGACGGTGGAACACTCACTTACTCCCGCGACCGCTGTTGTGTCCCGCCCCGGATGTTCACCGGCGCCATCGATGAAAGCCTTATAGCGGATGAAGCCTTCTCAGCAGCCGTAATAGCAGAATCAGCGAAGAAAGGACTTCAAAATACAGCCGCATTCAGACAGGTGTTCGCCGTCGATGAGCGCGGTAAGTTAGCCACGACCTGGAGCCGATTGAAAACCCTATACTAATCTGTGATACGAGGTTTAATTCTTGTTGCGATGGATGTAGGAGTAAAACCCCTGACCCCGAATATCGTAGGACGACGTATTACGCATCACCGAACCGAATTTTCGAAGAACATAAACCATGTCTATAGAAAGGGAGAAAAATCGCGATGACAGCTATGAAAACAGCCAATTGTGAACCCACGTTAAATGACCACGAAGTCTGGGCATTTTGCAAAAAGGGGTACCATGTGTTAGAGGGTGTTGTCAGTGACGAGATAAACGCGAAAGTGCTTGAATTCCTCGACGCCCACGAGGGGTTGGGCGGGCAGCTGAAAAATGAGGAGTGGTTTGTTGAAAACGTCTTTCTCAATCCTCAAGCCGCGGGCGCAGTGCGTTCATTGCTCGGCAAGGACTTCGGTCTGCCAGTCGGAATGGGCAATCATCGCGTCGTTTGCCCCAACCGAAGTCAGGGATGGCATCACGACGGGGCGGCACTGGTGGGTCCAGAGCTGAATCACCTGCAGGTGTTTTACTATCCGCAAGACTGCCCGGAGGAAATGGGACCGACCGGATTGGTGCCCGGCTCGCATTTTCTGCGCGCGCTTCAGAGCTGGATGAGCCACTACGGCGCCATTAGTAAAGAGGTCAAGACATCAGCCCCCGCCGGTTCGATTTTCATAACCGCCTATCCGATATGGCATCGCCGCTCTAAATCGACTGCGAAAGGGATTCGCAATATGCTGAAATACTGCTATTGGCGGAGTACGCCCCCACAGCACGATTGGATAGCCGAGCCGAATTTCAACCCAATGACGGCAGACTTCCCCGACGCGACCGACTCACCGCGCCAACAGTGCCAGTCTTGGTATGAAGTCGGCGAGATGTATTACTGGCTTCGCGGAGAACTGGACACATTTTACGGAATCATGGGCGGCGAAGGCTGGCCGCACGGCTATCCCGTAGCGTGGAAACCTGAAGGGTTCCGCCGTTTTTCAAAAGAGGCTGCAAACGCGCCCGCGCCACGGTGAACCGCGGCAAACGGCTTATACTGTGTCACTCTTCCGCGATGCAGTAGAGGTTTTTCTCGCCGCGCAAAATTATCTCGCTGCCAATGAGGGCGGCTGAGGCGCTGAAACTGTCGTCCAACCGATTCTGCGCCAAAACGCTCGGTGTATCGTCGTGGCTAATCACCAGCGTTGTGCCGACTCGGTCGGTGATGTAGATTCGGTCCGCAGCAGCCACCGGAGAGGCGTAAATGTCGCGGAGGCCGCCAAGACGAAACGGTCCGCCCTGGTCCTCACCGGTAGTGGTATCCACCCGCGACAGTATCCCTTGGTAGTGGCGCAGGAAATACAACGAGTTCCCATATAGCAGGGGAGATGGCACGTACGGCGTGCCGCGTTTGCGGCGCCACAGCACCCGGTCGGTTTCAGTAATGTCGCCCTTCGCACCGTCTAACCGGATAGCCAGCAGCGCGCGTTTGTCATAGCTGCTGCCGGCGAAAACCAGCCCGCCCGCCGCCACCGGCGACGCCACGATGTTTGCCGACAATCCCCCGCACTCCCAGATGACCGCACCGGTAATTAAATCGTAACCGCGCACCCGGTGCGTACCGCTAATGATGACCTGCGGTTTGCCTGCATGTTCGACTACGATTGGCGTCGCCCACGACGTGACCTCGTCTCTCGCTGCGCTCCAGCGCTGTTTCCCGCTGCTTTTGTCGTACGCGGCGACGAACGACTGGCCTTCATGATCCCAGTTGACAACCAACGTGTCACCGTACAGCGCAGGCGAACTGCCCTCGCCGTGACCGTGCTTGGTCTGCATTTCACCGAGATCCTTCTCCCACTGCGGCACTCCGTCCATGTCGAAGCAAAAAAGCCCGCGCGACCCGAAAAATGCGTATACACGCTCCCCATCGGTCACGGGGGAGTTGGACGCTAGGCTTGCGGTAAAATGCCCCATTTCGTGCGGCAATCCTTGGCGAACCGTCCGTTCCCAGAGAATCGTCCCATCGCGCCGATTAACGGCGATCACGAGGTACTTGTAACGGTGTGTCACCGGTAGATTGTCGTGAGCGCCGGGTGCATCGCTATATTTGGGTTGCAAAGCCTCACCGTACGGCGCCGCAGCGGTCACGAATACCTTGTCCCCCCAGACGATTGGCGAAGAATGTCCGCCCCCCGGCAGTTCAATTTTCCACCGGATATTTTTGTCCTCGCTCCATTCTCCCGGCGGATCGGCATGCGGTGCAACACCAGTAGCCAACGGCCCGCGCCACTGGTGCCAGTAATGATTCGCATCGGTACCGTTAGCGCGCGTCATCGGGTGAATCAGTAGCCAGAATACCGCAAGGATAAATACAAATCGTTTCATTTTTTCTTCGATGTGAAAATCTCGTCTTTCTCAATCGGCGTGGACATGTGAGCCGACTGTGTCTTTAAGAGGTGGGAAGAAGTTTCGCGCATCAATACGTGCTAGAACATGCGGCGGGTGCGATGTTGATTCGCGAAAGGCACAAAGCCCGCGGATGTTTACGTTACGTTGTTCGCAATCGTCTCTGATGTATGAGCAAAGGGTTGGGGGACCCAACCGCTGCGAAGGTCAGGTGTTTGTGCACCGCTCTTGAATGTCCGGTTGCGATGAAATGTCAACAGAACCTACACGAACGCCCGGAGGCAGTCGTCGTCGAGCTGACGCAGCGGCGTAAAGTCGCGGTTGTTGTGATGCCAAGCGCGTTCGGTGCCGGTGCACACGTTGCTGACAGCGTTGTAGTTAAGGTACATGATCGCCCGCCGCCACGGCGAGACATTGTTCGCCGAACCGTGTAGCAGGTTGCAGTGGACAAATGCCACCGATCCTGCGGAGCCTACCAGCGCGTCAATGCCGTTTTCGTCAGCGTATAGTTTCATTGTGTCTTGATCGATGTGGTACAGGGAATAGCCGCTCCCCTTTGCGTCCACGTGCAGGCTTGAGTCCAGCGTACCGAGGCGGTGCGTACCCGGTACAACGAGGAGAGGCGACTTGGCAGCCGTGCAATCGTCGATAAACACCGATGCCATGATGCAGCGCGGTTCTTGCATGCCGTCGATGACTTTCCACGGCGGGTAATCCTGATGCCAGTCCCAAGCAGATCCCTTGCCGAGTCCGTATTTCGGATTGATACGGCTCTGATGAAGGTACACATCATCCTTAAGTATTTGGCGCACCGGGTTCAGTATGCGCGGCAGCAGCGAAAGGCGCCGGAACGGTTCCGAATACACGTGCGCCCCGAAGACTAACTTCGCCGCGTCCGAATCATCCTTCTCACGCACCACCTCCAGTCCCTGCCGATTAAGAATCTCCGGCATGGCTTCCTGAAGAGTCTTCACCTCGTTCTCGCCCAGTAATCCGGGAAAGAACAGGTAACCCTGCTCCTCAAACTCCGCAATCTGCGCATCGCTAAGTTGCATTAAACCTTTCCAATTCTCCGAAACTCAAATCCATTTCCGTTAACCGAGTCAACACGAGCTGTGACCTCGCCTAAGCCCGCCTTATTAAGGAGGGGAAAGATTATTGCTCGTTCTTGTAGGTTGGGTTAAGCGGTATTAACGAAAACACGTACGCATGCCGGGTGCGTGACGTGTTGTAATAACGTTAAAAATTTGAACTGATGAAGCGTAACCCAACGCTTTTTGTTTAATGCGAAGCGTATCGTTGACCGATAGTGGTTTCGGACAAGACTATCGCACTCACTATTCGTTCGCTTGATCGTTGGGTTACGCTCCGCGTGTTTTGGAAGCCGCGTCGTAGGGTAATCGGAACGGAATCCCACCCATGACTGCTTTCGGATTTTCCCGCTTAACCCAACCTACAAAAGCTGCGACCTCCCCTAAGCCCGCCTTAACAAGGAGGGGAATGATTATTCGTTTTACCGACAAGGCGCATCCACCGTAGGAGAGGCATCCCATATTTCCCTGACTTATACTTTCGCGTTCAATTCCTCTACCAACAACTGCGGATCTCTACACACATGAAACGCCCACTGACCGAGTTGGCCCCAATTGTTGACCGCGGACACCCACCGTTCGGCACCGGCATATTTTGCGTGCTCCTTGTCGGTTTCAAACCCCTTAATCTCCAAGATTAGATTGACTTCGTTCTTGAGCCGCACGATAAAGTCCGGCTCGAAGTTGTGAGAAACACCGGTATACTCATACGGAATGCTAAGTCCGAGATGATCGTTGCGGACATAGTAGTCTACGACGTCAGACTGCTCTAGCCGAAAGGTCGCCGAACGCTCCCAAGCCTCGGTATCAAGAACCACCTGATTCACATGGCTGCGTTCCGTGCCGTGGCAATAACGAGTGGTCATGAAGTCCACATCCGCCGATGTGCCGAAAGGTTTGTACCGGTTCAGAATTGGCAGCAGCGGTGGTTCGCCCTGCGTTTCGTCCGGTTGGATTGCCGCGATAAGCCGTTCTACGACGCGGGTTACATACTTTTCTTGCCCTAGCTCGCATGGGTTACTTTCACGAAAATCGACTTTCCACTCTACGTAAGCATCGACCAACCGGTACACCTGCGGGAACAACCGGTGCCGCGATTGTAAGCGAAGCGCGGTGTGGCTGTTCGGATTCGGATGCGTCTTGCTGTCCCCGACCAAATCTCGGACAATCCGCCGCGAAATCTCAAACTTAATGGCTTGAATGTGCGTGGTCTGATAGTACGCTTCGCGGTCCTGTAGTATGGCTTCACCCGGACCCAATGTAGACGGTGTACCCGTTTCATAGCCAACCGCAGGTTTGACATAAACGGCAGTCGGTGTAAGCTCTGGTTCAATTAACAACTGCGGCATCGCTTTAATATCCGCCTTAATCTCGTTCTTCTTTAGTGCAAAGGCGTATCCCTCAACGATGGGAAATCGAATCTCGTAACCCGCTCGCTCCGATAATGCGCGAACATGGTTCTTGGGTTTGTCCTCCTTCTCCGACTTACCCCGCGGGCGCCCTTTGAACGGAATCACCGAAAACGGGATGCCGTACACATCAACGTATTCTTCGGTCAGCAACCCCGTTTCTGGATTTGGGGTGTAGTTCATTCGCCGCAGACCGCGCCCAACCACCTGTTCACACAGTAACTGGCTGGTGAACGCCCGAAGCCCGAGGATGTGCGTAACGTTCTGGGCATCCCACCCCTCGTTTAACATCGCCACGGACACGACGCACCGCACCTGCTCGCCCGGTTTCCCCCGCTTGCCGATAGTCGCCACAATCCGCCGTAACTCTTCAGCCGCCTCCGACCCCTTCTTTGTCGAGTCGGCACTTTCTGCCTCAGCCAACTTTTTGCTGTCAATTCGGAGCGTTCGTAACATGCCTTCTTGGTTGGACAGCAGTTCGGGAAACACCGAACCCTGGGTGTACGCTGTCTTCGTCCGCTTCTTCTTTTTCGCCTTCCCTCCGTTTTCCCCGACGATTTCAACCTCTTCTTCGCCGGATATTTTGCGGAAGAACATCTCCGCAATGTCGGTATTGTCGCAGACAATTATCATGACGGGCGGCGTCTTGTCTTTGGCGTCCGACGCCTCCTGAATGTATTCGTAGCGCTCCTTCCATTGGCTAGCGAGAGTTCTAAGCGCGTCTTCGGCATGTAAATACACAGCCTCCGGTTTCGGTTTTTTCCCCCTGCCCGGCAAAAACTCGGAAGGTTCGAGCTGATCGTTCACCGCGCGCCAGAGCCTGAAGTATTTCGGCTCGGGACGACCGGTGGTATCGCTTACTGGCAATCGAGGGATTTTTGTGATACCGCTCTCAATAGCATCAACCAATCCGAAATCGCTGACGAGCCACGGGAACGGGGTGCCTTCCGGGTGACCGCTGCCTTGTATGTAGAACGGTGTAGCGGAGAGATCGACGCAAAACCGAACGCCGCACGACCGGTTAATCGTGTCCAAACCGGTAACCCAGACGGTGGCGTCTCGGTTTTCGCTTTTTTCAGCGGCGGACAGTTTCTCATCGGTGGGAGCGGGCCGGTACGCATGATGCCCCTCGTCGTTCAACACCATAATTGGCGCGCGGTCATAGAGTTCGCCCAACACGCGCTGTGCAAAAGCGTCCGGTGTCTCTTCACCCTTATCCACGACGCCATAAGTAGAACCGCCTTCGCTGTGCGGCGACTCCGGCGCGAATTGATGCCAGTTGGTCACCAACACCTTCCCGCTGTTGAGCAGCGGACGGAGTTTGGTCGGGATAAGCTCAAATTCATCGTAGTAGTTTTCCGGCGATTCCGGCCGCAGCACCTGAAGCCGTTCCTTAATCGTCAAGTTCGGGCATACGATGAGCGCCGCCCTTGGGAATCGCTCATCGGAGGACACCTTCCCGCGGTTGCAGAACGCCCAGGCAATCAACATCGCCATTACCACCGTCTTGCCGCTGCCGGTCGCCATCTTGCACCCGTAACGAATCAATGCCGGGAGGTCTTCTATGTCAGACGTGTCAACCAGCTTGTTGAGATCGTCATCGCTGAATTCAGGCTTAAAGGCGGTGCGTTTCCTCGCGCGGCGAATCTCGGCGAGCCAGATTATCGTCTCAACCGCTTCGCGCTGGCAGAAAAACAGCCGCGGTTCTCTATCTTCGCGCGTCCAGTGGTGCAGCAGTTCCCGCGTCACATTCGTCGCATTTCGATAATTCGATTCCCGCCACCGCCTAACGTCGCTGCGCAGGAAATTTACCAACGGCAGGTCATCCCGTTCCTCTTCTTGAAAGATTTCGAGTTGTTGACTGCCTGTGCGCTGCGTCTTATACCAGTACCCCGCCTCACGCCGCCCCCGATGCCTGTTCGCTTCGCCGGATTCCGTATCGTAAACCCAATGCGCGTGCGGTTCATCGTATGGACTGCACAGGATGGGCTGTTCAACGGGTTGGATTGGGATGTCGAGTTGGTTTTGGTTCATGCAGGCTCCTTATGGTTCTGGGTAATCAGTTGTGTGTCGCGCTCTCCAATTCTTTACAAACTCTGAATCGTGCTTTTCCAATAGCTCCAGGCATTTGTCCTTTACGTCAGATGGCAAATTTTGATCGTGAACAGTAAGAATCTCCTTTATACCCATGGGTTCATTTAAGATATCCAAATGTTCGGCTAATTCCACTAAGGCACTACGGCTAGCATTTTCGAAATGGGGTATAGCTCGTCTCAGAATAGAAACCGAGTTTTTCACATCCAAACTGGCACTTACCCGAGCAAATGAACACACTGTCTCAGTTAGCAATAAATCCTTATGTTTGGGATTTTCTGTAATTAAACGGTTGAGGAATTCTCGAAGTCCTTGATAGCATGCTTGCATGTGTAGGCGTCCGAGAAGATCTACGAAGTCACGTAGACGATGTGCCTCAAAATCGACATAAGCATCTGAATCAACAGTAAGATTTAATAATCCCAGTATGGGGAAAATCACTTGTTGTGATTGCCTCGAAACTAAAACGTGAGCCGCCTTGTATCTGAGTTCTAGGTCGTATTCTTCATCGTCAAACACATCTAAGAGTGCTTCGTCTCGTAATACCGTAATGTCGCGGGGATAGCGCCTGTGGTTTTCCAAGACTATCTCTTCTAACCTGTAAGCCGCGTTTTCTTTTTCTGATTCCCTGAATTGATTTTTCTGTATCTCTAACTCTTTTAGGCCTTCCTTGAATCCGCTTAGGTGCTTTTCAACATTATTCGCTATTAGCGATTTAAGTCCAAACCAAAACGCTATTCCAAGCGCAGACACGATGGTTAGGAAAAATACACCCCATTCTCTCATCTGTTCATCATTGGTGTCCCGCAACTCTCTTTCGAATTTGCCAAACTCTGCATCAATAAGTTTCGCTTTGACATCCGTATAATTTTTAGCAAGGGCCATCTTTTCAATATTTTCGACAATCTTAAGTTGCTTTTCGAGTTCTGACACTCGTTTCTTGAGATCTTCGATTTCCTGCGCTGATTGCTGCGAGGTCTGATTCTGTTGGGGGGATACCGGGGGTGGTGTTACGCCGACTAACGCCCCTAGTAATAAGCATACTATGAATATTTTCATTTTCTAGCCCTTATCCTCATCTCGCTCGCCGTGCATTGCCAAATCCATGGCACATCATTGAAAACTCGCTTGGATTTGTCAATCCAAGGGGAGCGGTACTAACTTAGTCTCAGGGGGCAAAATTTCCAATTAACCATCTTTTGTGGCCGATTTTTGCGGTATGATTTCTCTGATTACTTGTTGTACAGGGCTTCTGCTGTCAGGACCGGTCACCTTGGTTGGCAAGTAGCCGGTCTGATTCGCGTCGAATATAGCCTCGGTGGCGGCTAGTAGCACGGCATCGCGTGTTTCCCGGTTGTCCCCTGCTGCGGCGACGAACGTATCGAAAGTCGCAAGCGCATTCTGCCGATGAGTATTAATGACCTCTAAGTGTTTCTGGGCGGTATAGTTCTTAATCGAACGATTAAGCCAAAGATAGATGGGAGAAAGTAAAAGCCCCTTCGCAAAAAGATTTTGCAATGCTGCGGTAAACTGAGTGCCTTGAGGGCTAAGGTTTGTATGTAACCAATAGAAAAACCCGAAGAACGCGATCGTAGCCACACCCGTCATTATGAGCCAAATCCTAGCTACCCCTTTGTGCTTTTCAGCCTGATCTGAAAAAATCGTTTTGTGATGGGAAACTGATTTATCGGCCAGCGAATTTTGTATGTCAAGCTTTAGTTTCTCAAATTCTTGTTGCCTTTTGGCTTCCTGTTTCTCGAACTCTTCGTTGTTTCGTTTACTTGTGCTAGTTTCCGCAGTCATTTGGTCTAAGGCTTTTGCAACCGTAGCATTGACATTGTTTTCAAGCTGATTGACTTTCCTTGAAGACAGAAAAGCTGAAATGTTTCGTAAGGATTCCTTCGCAGAATCACAAAACTGAGAAATTCTCTCCAGAAGTTGAGCATGTGCCTCTCGTGGATTTTCGTCACTAATATCGAAATCCTCAATCTCTTCCACTGTCGCGTAAAACTGTCGTAAGTTCTGGCTAATGATATCTAGTTCGTTCCACGACAAATTCAGCAGTGATTCACGTGAAGAAGTCAAGACATCTTGAAACATTCCGTGTACCATTAACAAATTTGGATGCGGGAATTCGAAGCTAAATCCAGCCCCCGACAAATCGGACCGATTTAACTCTTGAAAGTTGATTTCAGCTAGGTTAAGCCTTCTCAGCAAGTCGATATATCCCAGATTCGTTGCTTTGACGGACTGGAGACGGGAAAGAATTGTCTCAGGATCATTTGAAGTAACAAGTTGTTCATTTTCATCCCCTCGCTCCCATATTTCGACCATTGGATTTTCTGTGGCATCGCCCACCATTTCAATATCATACGTCTTCGTGTTTTCAAAATCCGCGAGGTACCATATGGCCGCATCTTGCCACGTTAGTAGGCTATTAGAAAGCAAGACATTCTTTGTTTTGAATTCTTTTTGTAGGTTAGACCAGTCATTCCTGTCCCAAACCTGCCGAAACCTTGGCAAATCCAAATTAAAAAGCTTTTTTCTTTCTGCCATGAAAACTCCCAACCCTCCCAATCGTAATATTTTTGAGACTTCAGTGCTTGATATACCTTTTTACGATTGCATTACATCAGTATCCCTGCTCATCGAAATTGTGGACGCGCATGACTTCATTCCCGCGGGGGTCGATGACTTTGACGGCGACGCGTTGATGTTCGCCCGCGGGAAACGGCAAGGAGGTCGTGCCGCTGAAACTCTCAAAACGCTCCTCGTCAATAACGCCATTGAGGGCACGGGCAATTTTGCTCCAGGCTTTCTTGTCGGGAAAAAACGCTTGGGTAATGCAGAATGTCCTGCCGTCGTAGTCGCTGTCAATAAACCAGGCTGCTACCTGATCGGCGTCCGCGGGACTAACCGTGTTCTCCACCGGATTGTAAACGTCCACCCCCTCCATCCTGACGATATATTCTCCATCCTCCAACGTTTCGATTGTCGTGCGCGGCGCGCCGAACACCGTGAACAGTTGACTCGAAGGCGTCTCCTTGAGTAAATCTCCCATCGCCACGTCAGGGGTAATGAGCGCCATGTGAATTCGAATTCTCGAATTGGGATCTTCTTGAATAGCAGCCTGTGCTGCGCCGTCAAATCCGAAGCCCGCGAAGACCAAATCGTCGTACCCGCGTCGAAATGCAATTCGTATGCAGTCTTCAACCTGCATCGCCGTCACGGGACCGTGTTGAGGTCCAAACGCAACCGCAATCCGGCATTCAGCAGTGTCATCTACCCAACTTCCTTCGGCGTGAAGGCTCTCACCTTCAAGCGGTTCAAGTGACGCGAATTTCATCCGCGTGTTGTTCGGAAAACTCACACCGTCATGTCTTAGCAGGCGTAGCATCTGATCCAGATACGCCTCGGCATTGGTGGGTTCGTGTTCCACATCCCCAGTTTCGAATGTATCCAAGTCATCCTCTGGTTCACCGCCAATCGGTGAATCAACGAAGAGCGATTCCTCGGCTGGCTGTACCGCCTCGACAGTGAAAGGACCGCTCACCCGCAGTTTCTTTGTGTCCACTTTTGGTTGATCGACCAATTCCTCGTTGTCGGCAGACGCGGCGATACACACATTCACGTCATCCATCTTCGCCCGCCACGCCTCGCGGTAATCGGTTAAAGCAACCTTTAAATCCGCGGTCCAAACGGGATCTGTATCAAACGGTACTTCCCACTCGTTCCATTGTCCTGCCGGTAATTCCCAGCGCCGCCGGTCGGCATCGGTGACGGCTTTTTTGCCCTCGCGTCGCTGTTTTTCTGCCAGCTTGGAGCGCAATACGGCGCGAGTCTCTGGAGTCACCGTCCCTAAAGCGCGGTTCAGTGTTTCCAGTTTGTCTTTGAGAATCGGTTCATATTTTGCTACGATGGGGTCAAGCGCTGTGTTTTGGGCGATGCTCTTGAGGGTAATATGCGGAACGGTTCTGTTGATGAATCCGGCGGCGACGCCTTTCGATTCGTTCTTGAGTTGGTAGTATTTGAAGGTTCCTGTCAGTATACGCTGACGAGCAAGAGCGACCGCGACGCGGCTAGTATCAATGGTTATCCATCGTCTCCCCCACTGCTCTGCGACGCAAGCGGTGGTGCCACCTCCACAAGTTGGATCGAGTACGAGATCGCCCGGGCCGGTCGTCATATGGAGAAGGCGTTCAATGATTTTAGTTGAAGTTTGGACAGCGTAATTAGGATGCGATTCGCCTGATGTGTCGTCCCAAAAGTTATTTATTCTCCTTCGTGGAATATCCTCCCAAAAAACAAAAGCACTTAACCTTCCACCATCGGACAAATTTAATCGTTGGGCTTTCTCCAGGCGTAGGATTTCTCCAGGACCAAATGCCCACTGGGCATTTGGTCCTGGAGAAATCTGGCGATTGCGCAGAATTAATGCACCACTCCGAGTATCACTAGGGTGTTGGCTTATTACACGATCGGCAGATTTGCACCACTTGCCACCTTCATCCAAAAGTTGTGTTTCCTCGGCGTCGGTTGAAGGTGTAATCAGGTCTCCGTGGATTGTCAGAACTCGATTGAATGTTTTGTCATTAGGACGCCGAATCTGGTCCGTCATGGTCCGGTAAAGGGTATGTAGCTTCGCATCTGATATATTCTTGACGTAATGCAATATGTAATCGTTGATTGCATTACCGGGCGTTGTGAAGTTCTTCTTTTTGAATACAATGGCAGCAAATGAATTTTCATTCCCAAACACCTCATCCATCAGACTCCGCACCCGATGGACGTTTTCGTCGCTAATCTGCACAAAGATGCTCCCACTGTCGGTTAACAGGTCCCTTGCGACAATCAGACGGTCGCGCAGATATGCGAGGTAGGAGTGAACGCCGAGCGTCCACGTGTCGCGGTAGGCTTTAATCTGTTCCCGTTCGCGCGTTAGGTCGCTCTCCTTGTCCTTCACATCTTTTTGAAAAACGGTGGGCTGGAAGTTTGAGCGGTAGTTGATTCCGTATGGTGGATCGATGTAAATCATCTGTACTTTCCCGGCGAGGTCTTCGCGGTGCGCCAGCGAACTCATCACGGTCAGGCTGTCACCCAAGATGAGGCGGTTCGACCAATCTACGTCGTGTTGGTAGGATTGCACCACTTCGTGGTACGCCTGTTGCGGGTCGGCGAACAGTTCGCGCTGCACATCTTCCCGCTGCGCCGCCTTCACGATAGCCTGTGCGCTCACGCGCTCGTGGATATGCAACGCCACCGGATCGACGGCAAACGAGTTTGCCTCCTGTTTCCCCGCCCATTCTAGCCACGGGTCGTGGTGCCGCAACGCCGCCGCGAGGATTTGTACCTCCTCGGCGGAAAGCGGTTCACGCTGCGCCTTTTCGAGCAACGCCGGCAGTCGGTCAGCGTCCCCGCTCCCGTCAAATCGCAGAACAGGCGGAAGGTGCGGGTTATAGGCGTATTCTCGTTTCGGCGTTTCGCGAATCTTCGCATGTGAAGCAATCCCCGCCGGCGGATTATTCTTCCGCGTCGCCTCCTCGTGCCGGTAGTCTTTGACTTCTGTATCCTGCCGTTGCTTTCGAGCCATATTGGTCTTTCCTTCTCTCAAATCTCAATGTTAGGGATTTGTTACTTGCCAATACCGATTAAAACTAAAACGTCCAACCCTCTCTTTCCATTAACCCTTGCAGATTTGTGCAGTCAACCCCAAAATGTTTACAAACATTTGGGATTTTCGGCGCGTTTTCCTTCCACTTTTCTTCGGTAACAACTCAGCCACGTACAAACTCCGCTTTTGCAATTACGAATGGATCTGCGCACGGACGACCCTTCAAGACATTTTTCCGGTTCACTAACTCCTGAAAATGCCGAACGGAGAAAATTTTGTTGACGAACAGCATTTCGACTGGTTCAGGCGGGGAAAAAAATGGCACCGTGGTCTTTTGCCCAATCAAATATGTGGGAATGGTGTGCTTGAAGTTCTAGTTCTCTGCGGACCTCTCTTACAGAGACAATCTTTCCAATGGCTACCGCTTGATTGAACCTTTCCCAAAAAGTTGGGAATCGATCAGGATAATAACTGCCAAGTTCTCTGAAGCTGTTCGTGTCAAATACGTAAGCCATTAGCCGGTCATCTTCCTCAGTAGGCAATCTTCCAGCCTAGGCAAATTTTTGACCTTGACATTCAAATGATCCGCAAGTTCTTCAATGGAACAACTTCCTTGATTATATCTACGGAACGCGAGTTCCAGAAATCTATAACCTAGATAAACCGCGCGGGTATTGTAATAGTCGCCTCCCGTACCTTTTTGTGAATTAGCATGATGTGCTTTAGCCCATTGCTCTATCTTTTTTTTATAGCCGTCAGATGTAAAGGTTCCCCGGTCGACTAGTTTCAACAAAATGACCGGTCGACTCACCTTATAATAACCTGCCAACTCCTCAATCACATCGTCATTGTATACTGAATAATTTAGGCGAGTTTCCAAATGTTCAGAGGGCACCAAAAATTCGGCGGCAAATTGATTGCAAAAGACCTCAACTTGCTCACCTACTGGATGGATGCCGCGCGTGATACCATTCTCTCCAAGCAGTAGGTGCGCTAACTCATGAAACAGTGAGAAAATCTGCCTCACAGGTGGTCTAGAATTGTTCAGGTAGATCACGGGAAACTGCTCATGGACAAGCGAAAAACCATCAACGAAATCATCCTGAAATGCGTCCTTGAAAACGAAGATTCCCTTTTCCTGAATGCAGTCCCTCCAGTTTTCGAAGGCTTCGGTCGAGTTTTTCCAATTTGCTTGCGTCTCAATACTAACGCTCAAATACTCCCGAACTCGACGTGCTAAGTCCGTTATAGGGGCGCCAACTTGGACATGAAGGTCGCGAAAAATCTTCGTATCCACAGGATTTACGTCCATGATTAGTTCCATCAATGAAAGTTGCCTAGCGGCGGCATGACGCAACAGCACATGGAGTCTCGGGTTTAGTTTCTCAATTTCCGAACTCCGCAATGAAAACTGGTCCGCTAGTTCGGGCTCTTGCGGAGCTTCGGGAAAGAAGAACAAGGCAATGGGACGTTTGAATTTATCAGCCAGTTTTTCAAGCTGGGCATAGGTCGGTGCACATTCCCCAGACTCCCAGTTGCAGATGGTTTCAATATTCTTATTGAGGAATTCAGCAACTTCCTTTTGCGTGTATCCTGAACGTTCTCTCGCCCACTTGATTATAGTAGGATTAACCCCTTGAACGTACTCGGGCATAAATTCATCTCACAAATAAAATATAACGCAATGGAATGTTTTCGACGGCGGTAGCCTTTAGAGCCTGTTTGAAAAGTCATTTGATTCGATTTTGCATTAAGTAAATGGAAGCGATGTACACCATAGTCTCAGCAGTCCTAGGATAGCGTTCATAATCCAAAGTCAATCGACGAAACCAACCAAGCCAAGAAAATGTGCGCTCAACAATCCATCGTAACGGGATAACTTCAAACTTCTGCTGTCCTAGCGTAGATGCAATCTCCAGTTGACATTGATGAGCAAAATATAACCAGTCTTCCAATTCTCCACGATAGGCGGCATCGGCACACACCAACTGAATGGTTATGTACCAGCTAAACACTTCTGTTAGTAACTCGATAGCAATCTGATTATCACTGACATTCGCGTCAGTGACTTTGACCATCAATGGAATACCCGTCGTATCCGTTACTAGATGTCGTTTGCGTCCTTTGACCTTCTTGTGACCATCAAAACCGCGAGTCGTCGCCAGTTCAGTTGTCTTAATGGATTGGCTGTCAATGATAGCTGCTGTCGGTGATGGTTCTTTGCCACCATCACAGCGTGATTGTTCGTGAAGTGCCTGATGAATCAAGAGCCATGTATTGTCGGCTTCCCACTTCCTAAAATGGTAATAGACGGTTTGCCACGGCGGCATATCGTATGGTAGCATTCGCCACTGGCAACCGGACTTGACGACATAAAAGATGGCATTGACAATTAAGTACATCTCCCATTTTAGAGGTCTACCTAATGGTTGAGGGGTTGGCAGAAACGCTGACAGTTTCTGCCATTGTACATCGGTCAAATCACTAGGATAACGTTTTCGGTTCATGTTTACTCCCTTCATTGGTTCGGAATCAACTGCTCCAGTGAGTAAACGTAAACATCAACCGTTCAGACATCTTTTTTCTTTTTCAAACAGGCTCTTAACTATAGAATCAATGCGCAATAATTTTGCGAAAAAACCAAATAGGCTCTTCAACGCCCTACAACCTCCCCAGCAGCTCCTGTTTCTTGGATTCGAACTCACCGTCGGTCAGGATTCCCTCGCCTTTCAATGCGGCGAGTTGGCGAATTTGCTCGAGAATATCAACGTCGTCATCGGCGGCGGTAATTGCCGGCGGCGTCTCCTCATTCGGTTTCGTTCCAAATACCCCGGCTCGTGAAAGCGCCCATACACTCCCGACCAACAACCCCACCAGCAATACCTTCATGTGCAAAGCGTGCACGGGGTGCCAAGAAGACGAGGAATATCCGATGTGAAAGGGGATTGCATCTTGAATTATCAATTCAGGGCTACTTCCGGCAACCATAACGAGGCAGACCAAAAGCCCCGCCAAGGTCGGCAGGACAAAGGCGATGCGCACCTCCCTGAGTTCAATTGCCCAGCATACCCCAACACACAGACCAAAAAGCGTTCCGCCCCAAAGCCAAACATTATAGGACTCAGGACTGTAGTGCCCGTTTATCGATAAAAACAGCGACACCCCTATTGCAAACCCAACGCTGCATACAACTACTTTCAGGACTGCTAATGCCAGCTTTCCAAAATCCATCGTAATCTGTCCTCCTAACTGTTTAGTGGAAAAATCCAAAGCACTAGCCCCGACAATCTTGCGTGTTTCAACTTCTCGTCATAAATGCTCTAAATTTCGGGGTCGACGGCTTTACTTCAGCTGTAATGCCCTATAGTCTACCCAACAACTCGTGTTTCTTTGATTCAAACTCTTCGTCGGATAGAATGCCATCGTTTTTCAGCGCCCCGAGCTCCCGTATCTGTTCGATGACATTGACTCCGGAGACTCCGGATTCTTCACGCGGGTCAGCCTCATCCTGTTTCGGCGTGAATGCCCCGAATCGTGAGAGCGCCCATACGCCCGCAATCGCCAAGACCAGTATTAGTAACAATGGGATGTCCAAAGCGTACCAGCGGGGCGGACTAGCTCCGTGGCTTGCCAAAACCACCCAAAAGGCTAACAATCCCACTAGCAGCGGCATCATAAATGCAATTCGCATTTCTACGCGTCCGCTTGCCCAACATATCCCAACACACAGTCCAATCAATACACCTCCCAACCCCCATAATGAATACAACTCATGATCAGGAGACGAACTTAACGACCAAATCAGCATTCCAGCAAACCCGAATCCAACAATACACGTGATTACCTTCGTGATGCCTAATGCAATGCGACCAATACTCATGGTATCTCTCCTCCTTACCGCAACGGATTTAGGTTAAAAGCGCCGTGCTCACGGTGATTCAACTGCTTACTCAAAAACCGCTAAACACTGTCACACTGATTGAATTTCCTGTACGGTAGTATTGAATGTGCTTGGGAATTGCCGGCATTGCTGCAAGTCAGTAGTCGACAACGCTGCAAAATTGAAAAAGCTCCCGTGCGCGTTCCGATAGCCCGTCGTAAGTCTCCGGCGGCACCTTTATCGGTCCGCCGATACTCATCCACCACAACGCGTAGCAGACCACAATTTCGGGTCGCGGCGAATCGGAAGTGTTTGGCGTACCCCGATGCAATATGCGGGGATCCTGTATCCACATCGTGCCTTTTTTCACATTCAGCCGCTGTGCGGACGGAAAATTCCCTTGCTCCAGCACCTCATTGTACCGTCCTTCCATATCGGGATTCGCGAGATACTGCGACGCAGGCAGCACCTCAATACTGCCGTTCTCCTCGGAAGTGTCCACGAGCGGAAACTTAACGCCTATTGACGGACTAGTGTCAAGTCCGACATGCGGGATCTCTTTTGCAAGTTCGACGTCTCTATGCCAAGGCTGAAACTCGCTGCCCGGATACGGGTTGTTGGAGTGAAAACACTTGATGTAAAAATCGTCTCTGTCCCAATAACGCCGGAGGAATTCCAGTATAACCGGGTTCTCGTACACCTCCGGGTCGGCGAACGGCGGCACCCACGGGATGGTCAGTGTGTAACGGTTGACCATCTGTTGGCGCCCATACCCGGTGCGCAGCTCGCCCCACTCTTTGGGCGCGATACCGTCTTCCCGCGTTCTGACGTGTTCAAGCATCGGCAGAAACGCTTCACGGATGCGGTCTACCGTCGCGGCGGACAATACATCCTCAATCAGCGTGAAGCCGTTTATCCTGAACTCGGATACTTTAAGATCTAAATCTACGTCCTCACATCTTACAGCCATGAATCCTCCGCCGGCCAACAGACAATCCGTATTTGAAACCGAGTTTTTTCCTCAAAACTCGGTTTCTCAAAACTTACAAAAAGTCGTCCATCGCATTGTGACCTTGGCTTTAGAAACCAAGTAGGTTTTCAAAACTCGGTTGCTCCGCCATGCCATGCAGGTATAGGCAAAGATTAAAGGGTGACACCTGCAAAATTGATTTTATCATAGCACATTTCCACCGTCCAGAAAAACAGGAAACCGATTCCGCATTTCTATGTGTCGATCTAGCGGTTTGTGGTATCATATCGGTTGTGCTAAATTCAGAATTCAGCCTGAGAAAAGGAGAATTAGATATGCGGCACGAAAAATGGAGTTGCCCCAAATGCAGCAACAATGATTTCGAGACAGATGTTTTTCAAGCAACGGGCGGTGGATTCGCCAAGATGTTCGATGTTCAAAACAAGAAATTCACGACCGTGTCATGTACGCAATGCCAATACACTGAAATCTACAAAGCGGATACATCCCGCCTCGACAACATCTTCGATTTCTTCACCGGCTAAGCGTGTGCTGAGGACTTGTGTAAAGAAATCTTTGGATAGGTACAGTAAAACCAATATTTTTTATTCATACCGCCGGTTCGATTTCCTGGCCGAACCGGTATTCATCCAGCCCGCGGGCGTGGCAGGAAACGTACGCACCAATTCATGTGTAAATTTGAAACGGTTACAGCCACCGCAGCGGCATATCGGTGATATATCTGACTCTCGAAGTCGAAATGTCCGATAACTAACCTTATCGGACGTTTTAACCCCCGAAAACGTCCGATAAGTGGAAACGTTCTCCGAAAAAGTTCGTTTTTTAAGTCACAGTTGCCATCGGGACAGCGTGCGAAACCGCAAAACCGATTCGCCGGCAACCCTGATGTAGACTGACTTTCCAGCCATTTTTGCAATCCCTAAATCCAACGGCAGGAAAGCGGTAGAATTGCGGCTTGGAAAAAACACGTCCGATAAGGAGAACATAAATTGAACGACATTTTACAAGATTATCGAGACAATCTTTACGATCTAGACAAGTCCGAGAATACAATTCAAGCCTACATGACGGATTTGCGTTCATTTTCGCACTGGTTCGAGACCGAGACGGGACAAACGCTTGAACCGGAGAACATCACGCCCCTCGACGTAATTGATTACCGCAAAGATTTGCTGGACCAGGGCAGAAAACCGTCAACCATTAACCGCCGCTTAATCAGCATCTCCAGCTTTTGCCAGTGGGCGCGCGAAAACGACCTGATACCCAATAACCCCGTTGAAGGTGTTCGCCCTGTGGCTGAGGAGCCGCTTGGCCCCGCTGCGTTGGAGCGAAAGCAACAACTCGCGTTGATCAGAACGGTTCGGAGATCAGGAAATGTTCGGGATTTGGCGATTATCACGACCTTGTTACACACGGGTCTACGGGTAAACGAACTCTGTAACCTTCAAGTTTCTGATATTATTATATCCGATAATAGCAATATGATTACGGTCCGTGAAGGCAAAGGCACTAAGCGGCGGACCATCCCGTTAAACCCAACTGTTGTCCGCATTTTAAAGGACTATTTGGCGTCACAAAACGGCAACGGTACTCGGAACACTGCGTTACAGGTCGAGGCGTCAGAGTTCCTGTTTTACGGACAGAAACGAACGCCGCTGACCGACCGCGGCGTACGTTATATTATTAAAAAATATGCGTATATTGCAAAAATAGAGCATGTATCGCCGCATTCGCTTAGACATACCTGTGCTAAGAACCTTATTGATGCCGGACAGCCTATCGATAGAGTCGCAACAATTCTCGGACATTCAAGCGTTAATACCACCAAAATTTATACGATGCCTACGGAGCGAGATTTACAAAAGACGATGGACAGCATTGCGTGGGAGTAGTATTCCTAATTATAGCCAATCGCGTATATTCATATATACCAATATTTTCCCTATAACTATTTATCATATTTTTCTCGATTTGCTATTGACTTGATGTATACCTGCATGTTATAATGTCGCAAATGCACATATTAGCGATAGTGTAAATCACAAATTTAGTAATTTGGTACAATTAGTTTCCTGAAACGGGATAAATCGAGAGGATACCCATGAAAGAATATCGACAGGCGAAGAACTCACTAAAAAAACAGGTAAGTCTATTGTTACCGATTGAAGTTTACGAAGGCGCAAAACGCGACTCGCAACGGTATAATAGGTCGATGGCATACCACATAGTCGAAACACTTCGCTTAACCTATAGCAAATCAATCGAAGAAATACTAGCGGAAAAAGAGGCGGCTGCCCAACAGAGAATTCTGCAGGAACTGAAGGAAAGGGCGGCTGCCGCGGGTAAATCTGAGGAGTTAATACAGGCGATAGAATCGGTGTTCACCCGCTTCGCCCAAGTCAAAACGTCAAATGACTTTACCGAAGATTTTCAAAACGACATCATGACCTTCGCAGCGATGATGCTAGAAGGAGAACAACCAACACAATAATGAAAATCTGGGGCGGAGGTGCCGTTTCCTGCTTGAATTATGCACTTGACCTCCTCCATGTCATTAAGGGGAAGCAAGAAGGAACGATATTAGCACGCCCGCTTTCCAAGCAGACGCTCCCAAATGGAACAACTCTTCCTCCCGCTTGCTAAGCTTTCTATTACACGCATCTTAATGAGGGTGCTAGAAACAGCCCTCGGCAGTGACCCCAATTGTTTGGACACGAAATTGCGGATGTTAAGAAGGTATTTTGAAGTTTAGGACTTAACCTATAACTGTGTTAGTGCTGCGTAGTTAATTCAAGATTAAATATCGATTGGTGTTCTAGTGTGCATTATACGCTGCCTCGAATTCAGCAGGTGTCCGATAGCCTAGCGCTGAATGAGGCCTTTTCTGATTATACACGACATCTAATACTAGACTAAGTTGGTTGTATGCATCCCGGAAATTCTGATACTCGGAGTCAACGATATACTCGTCTTTGATTCTGCCAATCGTACTCTCAACGTATGGATTCTGCCACGGTTTCCCACGGTCCGTCATGGAAATGCGGCACGCTATCGCTCTCAATTGCTGACAATACTTCTCAGCAATGTACTGTCCACCTCGGTCTGAATGATGGATTTGCGGACGATGCTGTCTTGCTAATGCTTTTCTCAAAGCCCCAGACAGCAGGTTAACTGACATGTTTTTTGACAACTCCCAACCTCTTATGGTTCGAGTAAAAACATCAAACAATAATGCCAGATAAGCCATTTGACCACTAGCCAGTGGAACATAGGTGATATCTGCACGCCAAATCTGGTCAGGATAAGTGACTGATAAATCTTTGAGCAAATTCGGATACGCATATCGTCCGGGTTGACTGTTGGTGGTGATAACCCGCTTTCGCCTAGGACGTACTTGAAGCCCTAGTGCGCCAACCAGACGTTGCACCCGTTTTCGGTTGACAACCAATCCTTGACGATGCAGTTCATTTGTGATTCTGCGATACCCATAGCGGTGATTTGATAAACGTATTTGCTCGATATGCCGGCAAAGCTGAGCATCACCATCGGCTTTGGAATCGTAATAGAAACTGCTTCGAGACAAACCTAGCACATTACACAGTAGGCTAATGGGAAATGCTTCGCTGCCGCGTTTCGCCAATTCCCGTTTCTGCTTTATCGAGAGTCGAAGTAACTCAATACTTTTTTTGAGGCAGACAGCTCCAGTGTCAATTGCCCGACGAGACGCTCCAGTTCAGCGATGCGCGCATTGGAGGTGTTCTTGTGGTTCTGCTCAGCCACAAAGAGATTCGCAGCGTTTTCCATGAAGTGTTGGCGCCATTTGGACAGTAAGGTATCGCTGATTTGATATTGGTTACAAATTTCAACTGGGCGTTTCCGCCCACTGATGATATCTAGCACACATTCGAGCTTAAATTCGGGTGTAAATTGCCGTCTTGCCTTCGACATGATAGCCCCTTTCTGGACGGTTAGTTATTATAAAATCCTTCTTAGCTCAATGTCCAGTTTCTTGGGGTCATTCCAGCTAGAGGGTTCTAAATTAACACCCCACCCTTAATCCCACAATAAGAAATCTCGCCGGTGGTCAAACACATTCTAATATCCTGATTCTGACTGTGACGCATGTGCTACACCTTTGTATCACTGGTACAACAGTTCTCTCCTGCATAACCTCACCCACTACTAGAAATAGCCCGATAATTTAAGAGATTTGGCGTTGGCATCTAAATTGCTCTTTATCAGGCAATAGAAATCTCCGCTCCGAAGCGTTGCGGAGCAATCCTACCTTAAAGTAATTCCATTTCCCAATTGAGTACGGAGGTAAGTCAGATGAGCGTTCGCCCCATTTCTCGACCGAAGGTTGTGTACATCCGTTTCGTTACCAAGATCGCTACGGCGGTGCTGCTATTCATCTCGTGTTCGGTACAAGCGATTAATTTCGCCGACAAAATCGTATATGTCTCCAATCTCGGCGTAACACCCGAAGTGTTTCTAGTTGAAGGATTGGACGGCAATCCGGTTCAACTCACGCGCAATATGTTCGTAAGTTCGCCCACAATTTCTCCTGATGGCGCTGAGGTCGCCTTTGTCTCCAGTCCACCGGGAGGACAATCGGATATTTTCAAATTGCACATCGCAGCCGATCGAGTTGAAAAACTGACGGGCAATGCCGAATGGGATGCCAGATTCACTGATCTCGATTGGTCGCCCGATGGTCAACAAATCCTTTTTATCACGTCAATAGGTGTGCAAGGCGGCGATCAAACATATCTTAGCGTGGTGAATATGGACTCTCACGTCATTCGGCATATTCTTCAACCCGACCTGACGACTCGTATTTCGAATCCCAGTTGGTCGCCCGATAGCCGTCACATCATATTTAGCCAAGAAGATGAGGGGCTTATTCGTGACAGGCTATTTATTACTGACGACAAGGGGAACAACGTCATCGAGGTAAGGCAAAGAGAACTCGAATTCTTGACCGATGCGTCGTCTGTTCACGTCAATACAATCCCTGCATGGTCGCCGAGTCAGCGCGAAATTGCCTACGTCACGTTAATTGAAATCAACCGCACTGCGCCCAATCCGATTCAAATCTATTCCATGAACCTGGCTGATGGCAGCGCTGCGGCGTTAACATCTGAAAAAACGATGCACAGTATACCGCTGGCTTGGAGTCCGGATGGGTTGAAATTTCTGTTCGCCGCTTTACCATTCGATCAAGAAGCTGAATCGAATGACATCTATGTCATGGACGCCAATGGAAAAAATATGACAAATTTGACGCAGTCGCCGGAACATGAAGGAACTGCACACTGGTCGCCTGACGGAAGTGAGATTGTCTACGCGAGATTAACCGAAGAGCGTAATAGCACAATCTTCGTGATGAATGAGACCGGTAAAAATCCACAGCAATTGACGTTTGAACTCGGATTAAATGCAGCTCCATTCTGGTCTCCGGATGGAGAAAAAATCGTCTTCCTATCAGATCGTGACGGCGCGAGGCAAATCTATACGATGGATCGCGACGGCGAAAACGTCCAACAAATCACGGACATCCAACGCGAATTCGTTGGGGCGCCGGCTTGGTCTCCGGATGGCAAATGGATAGCATTCGGGTCTGGCGATAAAGACAGTTGGGGGCTTTATCGCATCGACCCACAAGGCCTCAAGGAAACGCCCATTTTACGTTCGAACGTGAATCAACTTGATGGTCGGGCTATGTTCCGTCCTGCGTGGTCGCCCGATAGTCAGAACCTCATTTATGTCGACCCTGAAGCAAACGATAATGTCGGTCTAATGCGAATTCAAACCGAAGGAGGCTTGCCAACCCAGTTAAACACTGACGGAATAGAATTCTGGTGGAGCCCTGTTTGGTCGCCGGACGGAAACAGCCTCCTCTTCAGTGCGCAAAGGAATGAAGACGGCCCTTTCTTTGCCGATCAAATGCTTGCGCTATACTTGACCAACCCCGATACTTCGGTACAAAGGGAGATTTTTCTTAGGGGCATTGACCATTTAGATTTTAAATCAGAATGGAATTTTCGCCGGTTAGTGTGGGCGCCAGACCGTTCGCAACTCTTGTTGTCAATTGAGCAGAAACGGGTAGGCACTCAACAGGAACAGAGGCTATATCTGATTGACACCGTGAATGAAACCGCCAGCTTATGGATGAAAGACGCGGGCGATGCAGATTGGGGCCGACCGGGCTTTGTGTATTCGGTGAATCCCAGCGGCAAACGGATTTCAACATGGGCTGAACTGAAAAAAACATCGAAGCACTGATGCTCATGAAAGCCGACTGAATTGTGAAGATGGGTCATGGGACGATTCAAACTGGTAGGGTGCCGCTACTCTAAATGGCGCGGATTTTAATATTCAACATTGCCTAACACGCAATGCGAACACCGTGAATATTATGAGATTGGCAATGAGCTTTATTCGATTCACTCATCGAATTGCCCTAGCGCTAACATTATTGATCTTGAGTTCCGTCCAAGCGAGGGGCGTAGAAGACAAGATAGTCTTCATTTCCAAGCGCAACTTCACGCCTGAAGTTTTCTTGGTTGAAGGCTTGAACGGCAGACCGATTCAACTCACACGAAATATGTTTGCAAGTTGGCCCTCAATTTCTCCGGACGGCACTGAGGTCGTCTTCGTATCTCGCCCGCCTGCCGAATCAGAAAACATCTTCAAATTGCGCATTCCAACTCGAAAAATTGAGAAATTGACTGGCGATGATAAACGGGATGCTCAATACACCGATTTGGATTGGTCGCCTGATGGCAAGCAAATTTTGTTCATAAAGTCTGTCGTTACATTTAATGGCACAAAAACCATTCTGTGCGTAATGGATATGACTAAACGCGATATACGGCACATCCTTCAACCAGAGCTCCCAGCAACTATTTATCATCCCAGTTGGTCGCCTGATAGTCAGCATATTCTATACGGACAACTTCAAGACCACGGACTGTTTATCACTGACGAGAATGGGCATAACATCGTTAATGTTACACGGGATTATTCAGCAGGGTATTCCTCATGGTCACCGAGTCACGGTCAAATTGCTTACATTGGAGTCGTTGTGACTGAACCGCCACCGCTGAATATTCTTCAAATCTACTCAATGAATCTCGCTGACGGAAATGTTACCGCTCTGACCTCTGGGAATACCGTGGACAGTATTCCATTAGCTTGGCGTCCAGATGGGCAGAAAATCCTATGCGCGATTCAATCTTTCTTTAATCCATACGATTTCGATAAAGGAAATAATTCGAGCGATATCTACGTCATGAATACCGATGGCACGAACATGTTGAACTTGACGCAGACGCCGGAGTATGAAATTAGTGCTAGCTGGTCACCCGACGGCGATTGGATTGCGTTCGACAAAGCGGTAGAGGAAAGGGGAATTGCAATTTTCGTGATGAATGCGAATGGACTGAACCCGCAGCGATTGACGTTTGGCCCCGGGAATAGCATGGCCCCCGATTGGTCACCGGACGGCCGCACAATTGCTTTCCTGTCAAATCGAGATGGTGCACTTAGAATCTACACCATGGACACGGCCGGAAAAAATGTGCAACAGCTTACACATCGTCGTCGCAAATTCGACGGGGCGCCGGCTTGGTCGCCCGATGGGCGATGGCTTGCTTTCGGATCCGGGGATGAACGGAGTTGGGGACTTTATCTCATAGATCCCCATGGCCGCAACGAATCGCCCATGTTCCATTCGCAGGTGAGCCAACCGTACTATTGGGCTTACTTGCGTCCTACATGGTCCCCCGATAGTGAGCATCTCGCTTTCGTCGCCCCCTGGAGGGAAAGTGGAGCTAACTTAATGAAAATTCGGGTTAATGGTGGTAGGCTAACCCAGTTAAACACTGAAGGTTTAAAATTTCGGCAGAGTCCCCTGTGGTCACCAGACGGCAACGCTCTGCTTTTCAGTGCGATAAAGGAGAGAAAACCCATCATTCCCAAAGCAGAATTCGGACTATTCATGAGGAATCTCAATACCTCCGAACGCATCGAATTCATCTTGCCGGGTTTCTACGATTTCCTTTTAGATTCAGATTGGGTTCTTCGCCGGTTGGTTTGGGCTCCAGACGGCTCGCAACTCATGCTATCAATTGGGCAAATCGGAATAGACACTCCACAGGAACAAAGGGTCTATTTGATTGACGTCACTAGTGAATCAATCAGGCTATGGAGGAAAGATGCGGCTGAAGCAGATTGGGTCAGGCCGGGCTATGTGTATGCGGTGAATCCCAGCGGCAAACGGATTTCAACATGGGCTGAATTGAAAAGACGCTAACGCCTTGATGGTTCATGCAATCAGATTCCACTAAGTAGAACAGAGTTCCCAATCAAACCCCAGGAGGACGACAAATGAGATTGAATCTGTTTTGCATCGTATCGCTCTGTCTTATGAGTCTGATACTGAGTTGCGGCGATGACGAAGACGAACCGTCAATAGACGTTGTTATGTCGCCGACTGAGAGTCTTAAAGTTAAGGCAGGTATTCCGGACTCGGACAACATCGCGGTACCTGATGCTGACGAGGATCGCGTCAAGAATCCAGAAATTGCAGAACCCGAGGTAGATCCCATCCAAGAAGCCATTGATGACGTTTTGGAACGCTTGCGGGAGGGATACGAAAAGGAAGATATCGCCCTGTATTTGAGTGCGTTCTGGATAGACGGATTTCAGTACATCGTCGATATGGCGACCCCCCACGATATATTTGACGATGTGATTTTTGACGAGTTCAAACAGGAAGCGCAATCAGCTGCGCGGGTGTTTGCGCGTTTCCAAGATATCGGCCTGCAAATTATAAACCCGGCTCAGATCGTGAGTGAAGCCCCCGAACAAATTGAAGCCGTGACCCATTATCGTGTTCAAGCGTTCGCTAACGATGGGCACGCGCTCGACGGCGGATTTCTTGCATGGTATGCGGAGGGAGATGCTCGATTCACGTTTGAATTTCGCGAGGGCGAGTGGCGGATAACCAAGTGGTTTGACGAGGCACTTGGTGTGCAAGCAATTCACGTTTTCAATCTCGGCATTAAACCTGAACCTGTTATTAGCCATATCGGAAAATTGGTCTCTATATGGGGCGTAATAAAAACCGCATTTTAGAGGAGAGTGCACGTGACTTGTCGCACGGTCTTTTTTACGGTAGTATTCACCATCATCTCATTTGCCGTATGCGCGAGAGAACAGATTCTGTTCGTATCCGGACGACACGGTAACGATGAGATATACAGGAATTTTCCCGGCGCCAAAACTCAGAGGCTTACATTCGATGATGGTCGGGATTTATCCCCGGCGTTGTCGCCCGATGGGAAAAAGATGGCGTACGTCTCGACAATCGACAAGGTATTCGAAATTGCCGTTCTAGACTTTAAATCTGGCAAACGCGAGCAACTTACATTCTCGCTCAAAAGCAACCGCCATCCTACTTGGTCCCCGGACGGCAGCCGAATCGCTTTTTCTTCAGAACGAGATGGCGATTCCGACATATTTATCATGGATTCAACTGGAAAGAATGTAACAAAGATGACCGACAACTTTCCGTGGGATGATAACTCACCGCATTGGTCGCCGACGAGCCAAAGGGTTGTGTTTATTTCTGATAGAGACAGGAAAGCCGATGAAATTTACTTGCTTGACACACAGACCGGTAATCAGCGACAACTTACAACTTCATCAGTCCGGGCAGTATATCCCAAGTGGTCACCGAACGGATCCCAGATTGCCTACCTTGCGCCCCGGCGACAAAAGTTCCCTCCGCATATTATGGGGATATGGCGCGCGAAGCTTGATGGTTCGGATCTGGAGGCATTGGTCGCTGATGGGAATTTCAACGAGGCCCCAAAGTTCTCTCGCAATGGGAAATGGATCGCGTTTGAGTCTCAAAGAGACCGTAATCAGGACATTTTTGCCTTGCACCTCGAAACCCAACAATTGAAACGGTTAACGACACACCCCGGCGAAGATTCGTCCCCCGACTGGTCGCCAGACGGCGAACGCATCGTTTTTTCATCCAACAGAGAGGGCATACCCGATTTTGATATTTACACGATGTCAGTCAACCGAGAACAGTTGACCAATCTTACTAAGAGCGGCATGGTGGAGTTAAATCCCGCGTGGTCCCCAAACGGAGAACAGATCGCTTTCAGCCGGGTAATGAATGATAATAGTATCAGGATTTACGCGATGGATACCGATGGCGAAAATGAAGTCTTATTGGTTGACATGCCCTTTTCCAATATTTCGCCGGCATGGTCTCCACAAGGGGACAAACTCGCTTTTGTGAATTTCCCAGAGCGTGGAGACACAAAATTTCAAATTTGTGTCGTTGCCCGTGATGGAAAGCATTTACGAGTATTCAATGAAAATTTGGATGGATCAATGGGGCAAATTGTTTGGTCTCGCGACGGAAGGCAGATTCTTTTCAGTCAAATTGACGGTCGAATTGCCTTTTACGATACGGAGACACATGTAGTCCGCACAATTGATATGCCGGTGGAAAATGTCTTCAATCTCGATTTGTCTCCCAATGGTGAGGAACTAATTTTTACAGGTGTCAAGTGGTTGGAAAAACTTGAACGCCATTATGATGTCTTCTTGATTGACCGAGACGGGAATCCCTTACGAACTATATTAATGGATGCGGTGCCATCATCCTTAACCGGTGGGCTTGCCTGGTCTCCCGATGGGAGTAAGATTCTAGTAGGTCTTGACGATGGGTTGCACACGCTAGACTTGAATACTGAAGACATAGAGCTGTTCATCAATTCTGCCGGGTCCCCTGATTGGCAGGATCCCTCTCTCCCGCGTTCGGTTTTTCCGCGAAACAAGTTGAATACCACATGGGGTGCGATGAAAAAGAGCGAGAGACAATGATAGGATTCTCGTTACAGAATAATAACCACAATGGCGCAATAGGTTGACTTCGTTCTTAAATGAAATACGCACCACGCACAGCGCTTCATCTCTATTTGCGGCAACCGGTGAACAGGGAGGGATTGTTATGAAGCATTACATGGTGATTACGGTTGGTCTAATCTTTGCGGCGTTGCACTCGAGCGCGGAAGAGCAAATACTGTTTGTATCTGACCGGCACGGCAACGATGAGATATATCGGCATTTCCCCGGAATCAGGACCCAGCGACTGACATTCGCGGCGGGATTGGATTCAGATCCAGCGCTATCGCCCGACGGCACAAAGATGGCATATGTCTCTTCACCCAATAGGACATTCCAAATTACCGTCCTAGACTTCAAATCTGGTAAACACGAGCAACTTACATTTTCGCTTTCACCCAAGCGCAATTTTAGCCCAAGTTGGTCACCGGACGGCGATCGAATCGCTTTTGCTTCAGACCGAGACGGCGACATGGATATATATATCATGGACGCAAACGGAAGGGACGTATCAAATTTGACCGACGATTCCTTGTGGAACGATAGTTCTCCGCATTGGTCACCGGTTAGTAACAATATTGTGTTTATTTCATATTGCGGCACTGAATGGGATGAAGTTTATCTGCTTGATGTACAGACCGGCATTCAGCGAAAACTCACATCCTCGTCCTATTTCGCTGCCCATCCTAGATGGTCGCCGAACGGGTCGCAGATTGCCTACCTCTCCACGCACGTGCCCTTGCCTGCGTTTGTGCAGCCGAATACTGCGATTTGGCGCGTGAAGTCGGACGGTTCAGATTTGGAAAAAATTGTGACTCAAGGCGAGACAAACACGCATCCGAAATACTCCCCCAATGGAGAATGGGTTGCGTTCGAATCTTATATAGATTCAAATTCCGACATTTACACCTTGAACATCAACACCCAAGAACTAATTCGTTTAACTACACACCATGGCTACGACTCCTACCCCGATTGGTCTCCGGACGGCGAACGAATTGCTTTTGTTTCCGGCAGAGACGGAAACCTAGACATCTTCACCATGACCGTCAACCGTGAGCAGCTAACTAATCTGACAATGAACGGTTTTTCTGAACACCATCCTACTTGGTCCCCAGACGGAGAGAGAATCGTATTCAGCCGAAGGATGGGGGACACCAGCACCAGGATTTTCGTGATCGACAGCGATGGAGAAAATGAAGTCGAATTGGTTGATTTGCCGATTTCAAACACGTTTCCAACATGGTCGCCGCGAGGAGACAAACTCGCTTTTGTGAATCGTCCTGAACCGGGAGAACCGAAGTCGCGAATATATACGATAGATTTCGATGGACAGAACTTGGATGTAATCTATGAAGACCTGGACAATCGAATTGGAGAAATGGATTGGTCCGCCGATGGGACTCAGATCATTATTAATCAAATCCGCGGTCCAATCTCGTTTCTCGACCTGGCGACCCAAGAGGTCCAGACAATAAACGTGCAAGTAAGCAATCTCTACACTCTTGATTGGTCACCGAATGGCCAAGACATTATTTTTTCAGCGCCAATACCGGTCGAGGTTGGTGAACCGCGTCACGGTATCTTCATCATTGACCGCGACGGCACGCCTTTAAGAACTATCTATATGGACACGCCGCCGTTTACTAGGGCGGATGGCCTTACTTGGTCACCCGACGGGAATAAGATGCTCTTCGGTCATGACGGCAAGTTGTTCATGCTTGACTTGGAAAGTGAAGCGGCGGAACTGTACATGGAAACAGGCGGTAATCCCGATTGGCAGGATCCGACGCGCCCTCGCCCAGTGTCTCCGCGAAATAAGCTGAACACAACATGGGGCGAGTTGAAAAAGGGCGAAAGACGTTGATACGATTCGCATGACACAATTTTCTGAACGCTGGCACAATAAGGAGGGATAGTTATGAAACATTACATTGTGATTGTGGTAGGTTTCACCCTGGTGTCATTGATAGCGAGCGCGGAAGATCAGATTTTGTTTGTTTCCGGAGAAATCAGGGAAGCCGAGATATACAGGCAATTTCCCGGCGGCAAAACCGAAAGGCTCACATTTAACAGCGGAAGGGATGGTGACCCAGCGCTATCTCCCGATGGGACAAAGGTGGCGTATTTCACAACTATTGATAAAGTATTCCAGATTGCCGTCCTCGACTTTGCATCTGGAAAAAGCCAACAACTTACATTTTCGCGTTGGCCCAAGCGAAATTTCAATCCAACTTGGTCGCCGGACGGAAGGCGAATCGCCTATTCTTCAGAAGAAGATGGTGATTTCGATATTTATATCATGGATGCCGATGGCAAGAACGTCACAAATATGACCGACGATTCCCCGCGGCACGATAGGCAGCCCCATTGGTCACCAGTGAGCCAAAAGATTGTGTTTATCTCTAATCGGGACGATTACGCGGGAGAAGATGTGAATTTGCTTGATGTGCAAACCGGCAATCAGCGAATGCTCAAAAACCCATCATATGGAGCGGGTTATCCCAAATGGTCCCCGAACGGTTCCCAGATTGCCTACATATCAGCGGAACGGCCTGAGATTCCTCCGTTAACCTGGGCGATTTGGCGCATGAAGGCGGACGGATCGGATTTGGAACCGTTGGAAACTGAAGTCGACAGAGAATCGTACCCGAATTTCTCTCCCGATGGGAAGTGGATTGCATTTGCAACATGGAGAGACGCAAATACAGACATCTATGCTGTCAACGTGGAAACTCATGAGGAAACTCGTTTAACAATGCATCTTGGCTACGACTCACACCCTGATTGGTCTCCAGACGGCGAACGAATCGCATTTGTTTCCGGTAGAGACGGTAACAGCGATGTTTTTACTATGACTGTCAACCGAGAGCAGCTAACCAATTTAACCAAGAGTGTCACATATGAGTCTCATCCCACTTGGTCGCCTGACGGCGAAAAAATCGCTTTCAGTCGGAGGATGGGGGACACCAGCATCAGAATTTACGTGATAGACAGCACAGGTGAAAATGAAGTCAAATTGGTTGACGCGCCGTTTTTCAATATATATCCGGCGTGGTCGCCGCGAGGGGATAATATCGCTTTTGTAAATCACCCGGAACGGGAAAATCCAATGTTCCGAATTTGTACGGTTGACACGGATGGGCAAAACCTACAAGTATTATATGAAAATCAGGAAGAAGAAGGGGCGCCAGGAATCTCTTGGTCCGGTGATGGGACTGAGATCCTACTCCGTCGAGACGGCGGTCGAATCGCCTTTCTTGACACGGTTACCCGTGAAGTTCGCACTTTGCAGCTACCAGTGATCGGCATTGACAACCCCGATTGGTCGCGCAACGGCAATGAAATCACGTTTTTGGCGATAGCCCATACAATCGAATCCTTTGAACCGCGCGACGGGGTCTACATAATTGATCGCGAGGGGAATCTGTTACGGACAATTTTGACGGGCGGCCACTTCATTACTCACCATGGATTAGCTTGGTCACCGGACGGAAATAGGATTCTCGTCGGCCGCGAAGACGGCATATATACGCTTGACCTGGATAGCGAAGCCATGGAGCTATTCATGGAATCCGCCAGTGAACCGGATTGGCAGGATCCGACACTACCTCGCTCAGTGTCTCCGCGAAATAAGCTGAACACAACGTGGGGCGACATGAAAAAACTTGGAGCGCGCTGAAACAATACATTCGCGTGATCGTAGTTCGAAGAAGCCGTGAATACGCGTAGCGATTATATTACGCCATTGACACACTTTGGACTCGACTTTCGGTTACAGTTATTCCCCTCAACCAATCCAATCCTACATTACATCTCATTTAGTTCAAATTTTGGAGGAGAGATACAGTATGATCTATCGCATTGCCGTGTTCGCGGTGAGTCTCGCTTGTATTGCGTTGTACGCTATCGCGGAAGAACAGATCCTCTTTGTAACCGACCGAGATGGGAACAGCGAGATATACAGATATTTTCCCGGCGGCAGACCAACTAGGCTTACATTTCACGAAGGACTGGATGGCGCTCCAGCGTTATCCCCGAATGGGAAATCAATGGCTTATGTCACGATGATTAATCGGGCATCCCAAATCGCCGTGCTGGACTTCAACACCGGCAAACGCCGGCAACTGACATTTTCACCCAAAAACGATGTCCATCCTACATGGTCACCGGACGGCAGACGAATCGCATTTGCTTCAGATCGGGACGGCGATTTCGATATATACATTATGAATGCAAACGGGAAGAACGCGAAAAATATGACCGATAATTCCGCTCTGCAGGATGGATCGCCTCATTGGTCTCCCGTGAGTCAGAAGATTGTGTTTACTTCTGAGCGGGATCATCAGGCTCCAGAAGATGTCAATGTGCTTGATGCCCAGACTGGCAATCAGCGAACACTCATAACTTCATCAACTTTTGCGTTCAATCCCAAATGGTCACCGAACGGGTCGCAGATTGCCTACTTTTCGCAGGAACTGCCTGACGCTTCACCGTCGACTACTCTTCTTTGGCGAGTGAAACCAGATGGTTCAGAATTGGAAGCATTGGTGACTGGAGGAGAGTCAAACTCACATCCCAAATATTCTCCTGATGGATCGTCAATTGCGTTTGTGTCTGAAAGAAACTTTAACACAGACATTTATACTTTTAACCTTGAAACCGATGAGTTATCTCGTATAACAACACATCTCGGCTTCGATTTGTACCCCGATTGGTCTCCAGACGGAGAACGGCTTGCCTTCGTTTCCAGCAGAGACGGGAATTTAGATGTCTTTACAATGACTGTCAATGGAGAGCGCGTTACAAACCTGACTAAGAGCGGCATGATGGAGGCGCTTCCCACTTGGTCTCCAGATGGGAGAACAATCGCTTTTAGTCGAGCGATGGGAGATAATAGCATCAGGATATACACGATTGATTCCGGTGGTGGAAATGAGGTTAAACTGGTTGACTTACCGGTTGACAACGTCTCCCCTACCTGGTCTCCGCAGGGCAATAAACTGGCTTTCGTAAATATCCCGGAACGTGGAGACCCGACACACCGAATTTACACGGTTGACCCTGATGGAAGAAATCTACGCCTGTTGCATGAAGAACCGGTCGATTCAATCGACGAAATTGCTTGGGGACGTGACGAATCCCAAATAATTTTCAATGGATCCACCAATGGAATCGACTTATTGAACACGGAGACGCGTGAAGTCCACTCGATAGATTTGGATGTATGGAATCTCAATTCTCTCGATTCGTCACCCGACGGGGAAGACATTATCTTTTCAGCGTCAAAGCCAATTGAAAATCCGGAGCGGCGCTTAGGAGTCTTCATCATTGATACTGAGGGAATGCTCCTACGAATTGTCCCAACGGACGTGCCGATTTCATTATTGAACCTAGGGCTTTCATGGTCACCGGATGGGAATGAGATTCTCGTTGGGCATGGCGAAGGGTTGTACAAGCTAGATTTGAATAGCGAAGCCATGGAGCTATTCATGGAATCCGCCAGTAATCCGGATTGGCAGGATCCGACACTACCTCGCTCAGTGTCTACGCGAAATAAGCTGAACACAACGTGGGGCGACATAAAAAAACTTGGAGCGCGCTGAAACAATATGATAGCACCATCACAGGTCGAAAAAGGTGCGAATTCCCAAACATTTTGGATAAGGTCTATGACGCATTCGCACACACATGAAGCCCCATTACGTCCAAAATTTGGAGGAGAGGTCGCGTATGATTTATCGCATTGCCGTGTTCACGGTAAGTCTCGCTTGTATTGCGTTGTACGCTAACGCTGAAGAGCAGATCCTCTTTGTGTCCGACCGAGACGGGAACAGTGAGATATACAGGTATTTCCCCGGCGGCAGACCCAAGAGGCTTACATTTGACGAAGGACCGGATGGCAATCCAGCGCTATCCCCGAGTGGAAAATCAATGGCGTATGTCACGACGATTAATCGGGTATCCCAAATCGCCGTGCTGGACTTCAACTCTCGCAAACCCCGGCAACTGACTTTTTCACCCAAGAGCGATGTCCATCCTACATGGTCCCCGGACGGAAGACGAATCGCATTTTCGTCCAACCGCGACGGTGATTTCGATATTTATATCATGAATAGAAACGGGACGAACGCGATAAATATGACCGATAATTCCCCCCTGCACGACGGATCGCCTCACTGGTCTCCAGCAAGCCAAAAGATTGTATTTACCTCTGAGCGGGATCGTCTAGCACCAAAAGATGTTTATGTGCTTGATTCCCAAGCTGGTAACCGGCGAAGACTCATCACTTCTTCATCATTTGCGTTCAATCCCAAATGGTCACCGAACGGGTCACTGATTGCGTATTACTCTACGGACATGTCTGACACCTCACCGTCGACTACTCTTCTTTGGCGAGTGAAACCAGATGGTACAGAATTGGAAGTATTGGTGACTGAAGGGGAGTCAAATTCACATCCCAAATTTTCTCCTAATGGATCATCAATTGCGTTTGTGTCTGAGAGAAACTTTAACATGGACATTTATGCTTTAAACCTTGAAACCAAGGAGCTAATGCGCTTAACAACACATCTTGGCTTCGATTCGCACCCCGATTGGTCTCCAGATGGAGAACGGCTAGCCTTCCTTTCCAGCCGAGACGGGAATTCAGATGTCTTTACAATGACTGTCAATGGAGGGTACATCACAAACCTGACTAAGAGCGGCATGAATGAGGGGTTTCCCACTTGGTCCCCTGACGGAGAAAAAATAGCGTTTAGTCGGTTAATGGGGGACAACAGCGTCAGGATTTACGCGGTTGATTCCGATGGTGATAATGAGGTTCAACTGGTTGACTTGCCAGTTGCCAACCTCTACCCTGTCTGGTCCCCGCGCGGGAACAGACTGGCTTTTGTGAATCTCCCGGAACGCGGAGACTCGAAATACCGTATTTATACGGTTGACCCCGATGGGATAAACCTACAAATTTTGTATGAAGATTTGCTCGAACCTATTAACGAAATTGCTTGGTCACACGATGAGTCTCAGATTATTTTTGGTCGAACCAACAATGCAATCGCCTTTCTGGATACGGAGACAGGTGAAGTCCACTCAATAGATGTGCCTGTATGGAATCCCAGTTCCCTCGATTCGTCACCCGACGGGGAGGACATTGTCTTTTCAGCGTCAAAGCCAATCGAAAATCCGGTGCGGCGGTTAGGAGTCTTCATCATTGATACTGACGGAATGCTTCTACGAATCGTCCCGACTGACCTGCCGATAACGTTGTTGAACCAAGGGCTTTCGTGGTCTCCCGACGGGAATACAATTCTCGTCAGTGACGAAGAAGGCATATACACGCTTGACTTGGACACCGAATCCGTTGAGCTATTCATCGAATCTGCCAGTTATCCGGATTGGCAAGATCCGTCTCTCCCGCGCGCGGTCACTCCTCAGAACAAGCTGAATACCACATGGGGTGAGATGAAAACCGACGAAACGCGTTGATACGATTTGTGAAACATTTTCGCGTGAAATTCGGTTTAATAGCACAAATGTTCGTTTTCACGAAATTCGAAGGATGCGTTACATATCATGTCGCACATCTTATGTCACACGGAGGAAAACATGTTTCCAGTCTCAGAAGCGATTCAATCGCGGCGGACTATTTTTCATTTTAAACCTGAACAGGTCGCACGGGATGTACTTGAAGAGGTGCTCACGGCAGGTATCTGGGCGCCTAACCACCGTCTAACCGAGCCGTGGCGGTTCACCGTCATCGGTGAACAGACCAAGTTGAAGCTGGCAGAGCGGTATCGACAGATTCAGATTGAAAAGGTTTCAAAAAGCGCAGATGTTGACGAAGCCGCGCTCGCAAACGTAGGCGAGAAAGGGTTCGACAAATTCATGTCCAAACCCACGGTCATAGCCGTTTCGTGTCTTCAGGAAGGGGACGAACAGCGGCAGCGAGAGGACTATGCGGCGACGTGCTGTGCTTTGTATTGCATTCAGCTCGCCGGATGGGAGCGGGGCATCGGGATGCAGTGGAGTACCGGCCCTATTACGCTGGAACGGCAAACTTACGAACTTCTAGGTATTGACGCCGAGCGAGAATACATGGTGGGTTTCTGTTATGTCGGCTATCCGGCTGACGTGCCAACCCCCAAGCGCAAACCGCTGCACGACGTACTGCACTGGACAGTATGATTGCAACCCGTACCGCTGTTTGACCCATACAGCAATGAACGAATACGATCTCACCATTATCGGCGGCGGCAGTGCAGGCTTGGTTTTAGCAGTAGCGAGTGCAAAGCTGGGAAAGAAGACGGCTCTCGTCGAGAAAAATAAACTAGGCGGCGATTGCTTGTGGACAGGGTGTGTGCCGTCAAAGGCGTTTCTAAAATCCGCCCACCTCGCCCACCACATGAAGATGGCGGAACGTTTCGGGATTACGGTTGAAGGCGTGGACATCGACTTTCAGCGTGTCATGCAGCATGTCCGGAGCGCCCAGGGGACTATTGAGCGCGAACACGATAATCCGGAGCGATTCCGTGAATTGGGCGTTGATGTCATCTTCGGCAGCGGACATTTTGACTCACCGAGGTCTTTCATTGTCGAAGATAGTGAGAAGCACGATACGACTACGCTGACGAGTAAGAAATACGTAATTTCAACCGGATCCCGCCCTGCTGCGCCGCCAATTCCCGGTGTTGAATCCATCAACTATTTGGACAGCCACAACGTTTGGGAAATAGACAACCTCCCGCAAACGCTGCTAGTGGCGGGCGCCGGGCCAATCGGTGTCGAATTAGGGCAAGCTTTCTACCGCTTGGGCGCAGAGGTCACAATTGTGCAGCGGAGTGATCGCATTCTGCCAAGGGAGGAGCACGTCGTCTCCCATCGGATGCTGGAATGCCTTCGAGCAGAAGGCATCTCGATTCTCCTCAACACCAATCTCCACGAAGTGACAGATGCCGTACCAAATCACGATGAAAATCGCCGCGCTCCGATTAATGGGAATTACAATGTTGTGCTGGATACGCGCGGCGAGAAGCGGGAACTGACAGTAGATCAGATCTTGATAGCGACAGGCCGAAACCCCAACGTCGAAGGATTGGGGCTTGAACGAATTGGTGTACGGGTAGGGAAACACGGAATTGAAGTCAACGAGAAGCTACAAACCTCGGTCAAGAATATTTATGCCGCCGGCGATGTCATCGGACATTACCTGTTTACCCACGTCGCGGCATTCCAAGCGCGGCAGATAATTCGCAACATCTTCTTCCCGGGGGCTGCATCAATTGATTACGCTGTAGTCCCTTGGACGACATTCAGCGATCCAGAGGTAGCCCGGTGCGGACTGACGGAGACGGAAGCGCGGCGGAAATACGGTGATGTCGATGTGTTTACCGTGGATTTTAAAGACGTGGATAGAGCAGTGGCAGAAGGTGAAACAGAGGGATTTATCAAGATTGTTGCGACAAAGTGGACCGGCAAAATTCTAGGTGTACACCTGATTGGCCCGCGCGCCGGGGAGATACTCCACGAGTTTGTTTTAGCAATGAAGGCAGGGATTTCGCTGCGCAAGTTGACTTCGATAATACACGTTTATCCAACCTATTCCAGCATCGTTTGGCAGGTTGCCGGAAAGTGGCTTGCCGAAGGCACGCTTGTCAACACGGTTCGGAACTTCTTACGCAACAGCGGAAAATAACATAGAGACGAAACACGATTGGAATCGGTTCAAAGGCGCCTTGTTCAAAAACGTGCGTTCCAGTCTTCCGCACAACACATGATTCTATTGCTCCTCGTCGTCGTGATTGTGCCGGTGAAACAGCTTATCGCCTAATTTGTCGAAAAACCCGGTGTGCTCACCACCTACCTGCTCTCCGCGGACTCGGGCAAACTCCGCCAATATCTCCTGTTCTCGATCGGTCAGGCGTGACGGCGTTTCAATTCTCACCGTTACGATACAATTTCCACGTCCATAGTGATTGTGATGCGGAACGCCCTTTCCGGGAATGCGCAATCGCCCGCCATATTGTGTTCCGGGCGGGATTGTAAGCGGGACAGGCCCATCAATTGTATCAACTTCAATCTCCGCGCCCAGCGCAGCCTGTGTAAAGGAGACTGTGGCTACTGTAATTAGGTCGTTGTCTTCCCGAACGAATCGATCGTGACGAGTTACTTCAATCAAAATGTAGAGATCGCCGGGCGGGCCGCCGTTAACCCCAGCCTCACCTTCACCGCGCAACGAAATTTTGAACCCCGTATCCACGCCTTTTGGAATTGTGACTTTAAGTTGCCGAGTCACCCGTACCACGCCTTGCCCTTGGCATGACCTACATGGACGAGAGATGATTTGGCCTTCACCGCGGCACCGTGAGCAGGTTCGCGACATAGAAAAAAAGCCCTGTGAACGAGTAACTTGACCACGTCCGTGGCAATCCGGGCAGGTTTGCGGGCTTGAACCGGGCTCGCTTCTTGTCCCATGGCAAGCCTTACACGATTCAAGGCGCGGGACATCAATAGTCGCAGTTTTTCCATTTATAACATCTTCCAGTGAAATCTGTAAGTTGTATTGCAGGCTGCGCCCCCGTTTCGGAGCTCTCTGCCCACGGGTACTGCCGGATCCAAAAATTTCTCCAAAGTCGCCAAAAATATCGCCGACGATGTCTTCAAAGTTGCCGAAATCAAAGCCGAATCCGCTAGATCTAATCGAACCTTCTACGCCTGCATGACCGAACTGGTCGTAACGGCTGCGCTTTTCAGCGTCACCCAAAACCTCGTACGCCTCAGTGGCCTCTTTAAAACTCTCCTCAGCGTTTTTGTCGCCGGGGTTTTTATCCGGATGGAATTTTATTGCGAGCTTTCGGTACGACTTCTTAATCTCGTCTTGGCTCGCACCTCTGCCTACGCTGAGCACGTCGTAGTAATCTCGTTTTTCTCTCATGGAACTCTCCTCTATTGCTTATCAGTATTGCCTGTAGCCTTGTCACTAGAGCGGTCGCCAGCATGCTCGTCAGCTTCTACTTCGATGTCGATGATTTCTTCCTCAGCATCCGCATTTTCTGTCTGATTCTCCGTCTCCGTCCCCGCTTCAGCATCACTTTGTCCTTCATCCGCCGCCTCGGCATACATGGCTTCAGCCAACTTGTGGGACGCTTGCAGCAACGCCTCGGTGTCGGTTTTTATCGCCTCAATATCGTCACCCTTTAAGCTTTCTTTCAGTTTCTGAATCGCCGTTTCTATGGTGTTTCGATCCGCTTCAGAAACTTTATCGCCATATTCCTGTAATGATTTTTCCGCGCCATAGACCAGCGAATCGGCTTGATTTCTAACTTCAACCGTCTCTTTTCTTTGTTGATCTTCCTCAGCATGAGCCTCACCATCCTTAACCATCTGCTCAATCTCAGTATCTGACAGTCCGCTTGAAGACTCAATGCGAATCTTCTGCTCCTTACCCGTACCTAAATCTTTCGCTGAGACATGCACAATCCCGTTGGCGTCAATATCAAAGGTGACTTCAATCTGGGGCACACCGCGCGGTGCGGGTGGAATACCAACCAAATCAAACCGTCCTAATGTCCGGTTATAGACCGCCATTTCACGTTCGCCCTGCAAGACGTGAATATTGACAGCCTCTTGGTTGTCAGCGGCTGTCGAAAAAATTTGCGTTTTCTTGGTCGGGATGGTGGTATTTCGTTCAATCAGCCGTGTAAAGACCTGTCCGAGTGTCTCAATGCCCAATGACAGGGGAGTTACATCAAGCAGTAGAACATCCTTGACGCCTTCATCACCGGATAACACCCCGGCCTGTACTGCCGCGCCGATAGCGACGACTTCGTCAGGATTGACGCCTTTGTGCGGCGCCTTAGCGAATAGCTGTTCAACCATCTCCTGAACTTTGGGCATACGCGTCTGTCCACCGACGAGCACAATTTCGTCAATCTCCGAGGGACTCAATTCAGCGTCTGCCATCGCTTGCCGGCAGGGTTCAATTGTCCGTTCAATCAAGTTCATGGTCAGTTGCTCGAGCTTGGCTCTGGTAAGTGTAATAGTCATATGCTTGGGACCGCTGGCGTCCGCTGTAATAAATGGCAGATTTACTTCGGACTGCAGCGCCGTAGACAGTTCGCACTTAGCCTTTTCAGCAGCTTCTTTCAGACGTTGGAGCGCCATTGGGTCTTTGCGTAAATCGATGCCATTGTCATTCAAGAATTCTTCCGCCAACCAATCGACGATGCATTGATCGAAATCATCGCCGCCAAGATGCGTGTCTCCATTGGTGCTTTTGACCTCGAAAACGCCATCGCCGATTTCAAGAATTGAGATGTCAAATGTCCCTCCGCCAAGGTCATAGACCGCGATTTTTTCGTCCGACTTCTTGTCCAGACCGTACACTAGCGAAGCGGCGGTCGGTTCATTGATGATGCGCAACACTTCCAACCCCGCTATGCGTCCGGCGTCCTTTGTCGCCTGCCGCTGGGCATCATTGAAATAGGCAGGAACAGTAATTACAGCCTGTGAGACGGATTCACCGAGATAGGCTTCGGCAGTCTCTTTCATCTTTCGCAATGTCATTGCCGATAATTCGAGAGGCGCATATTCTTCGTCCCCGATTCTAATTTTTGCTTCCTGATTGGGACCCGTAACGACTTGATAAGACACGCGCTCAATTTCTTGTGCTACCTCCTCATAACGCCGCCCCATGAAACGCTTGACAGAAAAGACAGTGTTCTGGGGATTGGTCACAGCTTGCCTTTTTGCAACCTGCCCCACAATTCGTTCGTCATCTTTTGTAAATGCAACCACAGAGGGTGTTGTACGGCTTCCCTCAGTGTTGGGGATAACCTTCGGTTCACCTCCTTCCAAAACTGCGACGCACGAGTTTGTGGTACCAAGGTCTATTCCTATCACTTTACTCATTCGATTCTTCCTCCTTTTCACCTTCATCGTCCGGTGATGTGTTTTCCGTCTGTGGTTTACCCCTAGAAACTGACACCATTGAAGGGCGAATGACCCGGTCGTGCAGCAGATACCCGCGTTGAAACTCCTCGATTACGGCGTTCTCCTCGACATCTTCCGAGTCAATGTGCATTACCGCTTCGTGAAGATTCGGATCGAACGGCTCACCTTGAGCTTTAATCACCGTTACATCGCGCTTTTTGAGTAATTCGCCAAGTTGCTTGTGAATCAGTTGAATTCCTTCGTTCAGAGAATCGAAATCTCTCGACTCCTTTGCGGATTCGATGCCTCTCTCTATACTGTCCACAACTAAAATTAAATCTTTGATGACGCCTTCGACCGCATATTTAAAGAACTCTGCTTTCTCACGCTCCGCGCGTTTTTTTGAATTTTCGTAGTCGGCAATGGTACGAAGCATCCGATCAGACTGCTGTTCAAACTCGGCATTCTTGGCTTTTGCGCTATCTAACTCCTCTTTCATCCGAGCAAATTCTTCGGGAGAAGGCACTACTTCCGATTCGGATTCCGCTTCGTCCACACATTCACTAGCATCCTCCAAGGCTTCCGACGCAGAGGCTGGCGCTTCGTCCGCTGAATCCGCCTGAACATCTATTGCGCCGTCCTCCGATGTAGTGCCTTCGGCTTCCGCCTCTATTTGCACGTCTATTGTTTCTGACATCTAATCACCTCATATCAATGTATTCAATCATTAAAGGCTAATCTATAGTGACTTTTGAAGATGTTGACCGATAACTTGCGCCGTAAATTTTACGATTGACACCACACGAGAGTATTCCATCCGCGTTGGTCCGATTACGCCTATGGTGCCGAGAAAATGGCCTCGAACGCTAATAGTAGACTGCACGACACTGCACATCTCCATTCCTTCACACCTATTTTCGCTGCCGATAAGCACCTGAATATCGGGATTCTCTTTCTTTGGCGACAGCAGGTCCGCAACCCGTTCTTTTTGCTCCAAAAAACGAAATAACGGTTCAATTTGTTCCACTTCCAAAAATTCAGGCTGACCGAAAAAATTCGAAGTGCCATCGAGATAAACGGGGATTCCCCTATCCAGCGAAAAGGTGTTTCGCGCCAACGTTGCGACAGGATCAGACAAATCCCGATCGAAAACCGCAGCCAGATTTGCATGGCTTTGTGAAATTCGTCGTATCTCCCCCAAGGACAATCCTGCTAACTTTTCATTAAGAATTCGGCTAATCCGATTGAAATCTGTCTTGGATAAGCTTTCATGGACGGAAACCACCTGATTCTTAACAAGCCCTGAATTCGTAATCAATACAACTACTACCCGCTGGGTATCAAGCGGAAAGAGTTCCAATCGCCGTAGAATACCGTCATGCAATTGAGGGCTCAAAGCAACTCCGATGTAATGAGAAATTTGAGATAAAATCTTAGAAGTCTGTTCGATGGTTTCAACGATATCGAGTTCCGATGAGTCGTACCATTGTCGTATGAATCTGCACTCTTCATCTGTCAACCGTTGAGTCGTCATCATATTGTCGACGTACACGCGATAGCCGAGTTCCGTTGGGATTCGCCCCGCCGAGGTATGAGGTTGCGCCAAGTAGCCATATTCTCCGAGCTGCGCCATGGTATTCCGAATAGTTGCCGGGCTCAATCTCATATCATAATACCGCGCAATCGCTCTGGAGCTGACAGGCTTCGCTGTCCGATTATAACAAGTGATAATCGCTTCGAGAACCTCGCGATTTCGGGTATTCAGCACAGCGGTTGTCAATGGCGCCACCCCCAAGTCTCAATATGTTAGCACTCTTCTTCAAAGAGTGCTAAATCGGGAAAAGATACCATTTTCCTCTCCGATTTGTCAAGCCAAAAGGGAAAGGCGCATTTGTCAAAGTCACTACAAGAACCCTTTCTCTCTGCACCGCTGTGACCAGTTTTAATTTGCGCCGCCTTACCAGTCACGCGCATTTAAATGACAATGCACCCTGCCTGTATGCACTCTCACCCATGGACTGCGTCTGCAAATCTCTTCATCAACGAAATGGAGTTTTGCTGTTCAATGACGTTTCCTGTCACGATAAAGTCCGCCCCGGCGTTGACCTTTGCAACCGCCATCTCGGGCGTAGTGATTCCTCCACCCACTATGATAGGGATAGTGACATGTTTGCGAACTGCGCCGATTATTTCGTCGGGAACCGGTATTTTTGCACCGCTGCCCGCCTCAAGGTAGATGAACTTCATACCGAGATACTCTGCGGCAAGCGCGTGCGCCCACGCAATGTCCAATTTATCACGCGGGAGCGGGGCGGTCCCGCTCATAACTTCAACCGAAGTAGCGGTACCACCGTCAATAAGCATATACCCTGTGGATATCGCCTCTATACCACAACGGTGAATCAATGGCGCCGCTTTAACCTGCTCGCCGATTAGAAAATTGGCATTCCGGCCGCTGATTAGGCTTAGATATAATATGGCATCGGCATGTTGGGATAGGTGCATAGAGTCCCCGGGGAACACAATGACCGGTAACGACGTCTCATCCCTCAAGGCCTTTGCAAACGGGTTGAGGTCATTTGTCAAGAGGCTGCTCCCCAGCAACAGTGCATCAACTCCGGCTTCTTCCGCTTGATGCGCAGCATGAACGCAATCCGCGATGGAATGCCGATCCGGGTCTAAGAGTACGATGTAGCCTGCTCTGCATCTTGACAGGACATTCCGTAGGTAATCTAAGGTTGAACCTGATTTCATGGGGTTAGGTGTTTGGAGATATGTTTTTTCAATTCTTCTCACGCCGCCATTGAATCTGATGGAATTAGACCGATTGCGTCAGAGCCATCCAGAGAGTATGAGATGTCTCAATTCCAGTAGTAAGCGTGGTTGGTGCATCAATACCGTCTTAAAAATCTGCGTCATGTTGACCTTGTCAGGCGGCATCTTTGACACCACCTCTGCACACTTGTCAAAAAGGTCATCACTGAATTTGAGCACACCATCTCGTATTCGGCAGACGTGCTTGAAATTACTGCCAATTTCCTTATCCCACCGGTTTTGATATTCGCTCAAAATCTTTGCGGACACATCTCCAATCTGGATTGCATTGACCGCAGCCTCGGCGGCAAATTGTCCCGAATACATTGCGTTTGCGATTCCACCGCCAGAAATAGGATCGCTATGGTGCGCCGCATCGCCAATCAGAGCGATTCCGTCTCCGACAATCTTGGGCAGGCTATTGCCTACCGGCACACATCCGACGACCTGCGCAAGAATTTTTCCGTGTGGAAATTTTCGTTTGACGAATTCATTTAGATAGTCGATGGCGAGCTTCCCGCCCTTGCCTGAGATTGTCCCGCCAATTCCGATGCCGACATTCGCAATGTCATCTCCCTTGGGGAAAACCCAGGCATAGCCTCGCGGCGCAAGCTCCCGCCCAAGGTAAAAATCGCAGAAATCGGGGATAATGTCGATCTTAGAAATTAAGTATTGGGCGCAAATGTCCACGTCCCGTAAATCGTGTGTGCTATCTATGCCCGCCCATCGAGCTACCTGCGATTCAATTCCGTCGGCGGCGATCACGACCTTCGCCTTGCATGAGTAGTCACGTCCGAAATAACGGAATTCCACCCCGTTGACGAAACCGTCATCTGACTTGGAAACGGTAGTCACCCTGGCTTTAACAATTATGTCGGCACCCGCGTCCGCCGCCATTTCCGCCAAGACACGATCGAAGACCTTGCGCTCTAAAACATAACCGGCGCCCGGAAAATGGATTGTGGCGGGGGTTTCGTTTGGAGAAAAGATTCGAGCACCGTTAATCTCGCGCGAAACCCACGCCGGATCGGGCTGCACAAACTCGCACAGCGACGCTGTGCCAATCCCCTCCGCTCAACGCACGGGCGCCCCGATTTCCTGACGTTTTTCCAACAATAAGACACGCAATCCATTATCTGCGGCAACCTTTGCTGCTATTGCGCCTCCAGGACCGGCACCGACAACAATGACATCATAGTCCGAGTGAAACATCAAAAAAGTCCCCGTCCTTCGTATGCCGGGTAATACACCTTGCCGTTTCGTTCTAATGCAAGCACGCCTACCGGGCAACCTTTGATGCACCGCGCACAGTCGGTACACTTTGGCTGGTCAATTTTCAGGTAAATATCAACGAGATCAATGATGTTCTCAGGACAGACGGCAACACAAGCCCCGCAATAACTACAAAGTTCTTCGTCTATAAGAATCATCGCATGCCTTTCCCGCTTGAGAACGTAATTTCTTCAGCGTGAGTTTCCTAATATTTGGATTCATTTAACGTTTAATGGTCAACTACTTTTCTTATGCATTTGCTATCGAAGTTAATTTATCGCTTGAAGCTGCTGACGGCGGGCGTGTTCATACAGTATTATTCCAGCGGCGACCGCAACGTTCAAAGAGGATTGGCCGGGCGCCATAGGAATCTTGACAAGGTTGGTGCAGCGCTGGAGAATTTCTCTCCTGATTCCTTCGTTTTCATTTCCCACCACAATCGCCACGGGCGTAGTAAGTTCCAGATCATACAGGCTTTTGTTTGCCTTAGCGGTGGCACCGAGAATCTCAAATCCCGCCGAAATCAACTCGCGGAAATAATCTTCCGGCGACTCGCAAAATGCCAGTGAAATGCGCCCAACAGCCCCTCTCGCCGCTCGAACACAGTTCTTATGGTAGGGGTTTGCACCTTCTCCGATGAATACGACGCATTCAACTGCCGCCGCTTCAGCCGTGCGCAGCACCATGCCAAGGTTATCCGGATTGGTGATGCTATCAGCGATTAGCAGCATACTCTCCGCGGACAAGTGAAAATTTGAAACGTTCCGGTAATTCATCCAAACCGATGCAACCACGGCTGGAACCGGTCTCGTGCTAGTAATGGTCCCCATTATTCCGGAGCTAAGCATAAATGGTGCGAAATTTGCTGCAACGGCATTTTTCAGTAATGCAACCCCTAGGTCATTCGCCAACAGGTCGGGAGTGTAGAGGATTTTGTCAACCGGTAACTTGTCATGAACTGCACGATTAACGAGTGTAACGCCTTCAACCACAAATCTCGACGCCTTCAACCTCCCGTTTAGAGAGGTGAGTTTGCGAAAGTCAGTGATGATAGGATGCTTCTTATTGTGTATAACCGCTCGGTTCGCCACTTATGTCTATGGGGAAGATCCAAGGTAGATTGCCCCCAATCCAATGAAAATGTCCCACTTCATCCATTTTTGAATCTTTGCGCTGTTGGCTTTAGAATCATTCCGCCAAAGCCGAAAGCCTAAATAGATTAAAACCAAATCCACACCCACGATAACGGTTAAAAGATAATGCCACGAGTACCAATTCAGTAAATAAGGAATAGGACTGAACAGTATGACCGCGGTGATGAAGATGAGTGCAACCAGCACGGCAACTCGTTTTCCCCAAACAACCGGGATTGTACCTGCATCGTTCCGAACATCACCCTCCATATCCTCAATGTCTTTAATTATCTCTCTTGCGGTGGTAAACAGGAACGCAAATACCGCTGGAACGAACGTACCGTATACAGTCAGCACCGAGGTTCCTCCTACAATGAAAGTTAAACCTGTCAGTACCCCGACTAGGAGGTTACCGAATAATGGTGTCTGTTTCAAGCCGAACGCGTAAAAGCATAGACAACCGGACACGATGACGGTGATTACCGCTGTGGGCACGTTTACTGCAAATCCAAGCAATATTCCCAGTCCCATCAATATTATAGAAAACACCATGGCGCCCTGTCGGGAAATCCTTGCGGACGGAATCGGACGTCCGGGTTTGTTAATCCGATCTATCTCGTAGTCACAATAATCGTTGAGCGCATTTCCCGCCGATAGGAGGAGAAACGCCGAAATCGCTGCCAAAAACACATCGATATTAGTAACAACGACCCATTCCCCCATTCCGACTGCAAACTTGGCTCCGAAATAGACGGAGCAAAAAGCGATCAATCCGTTTATTGGACGTGAAAGTTCAAGATAAGCTGAAGTCATACGGGTAACCGCCAAATGCGTAGGGTTGTTACGCGTCGCGCCCTGGATATGTGATGCCGAATCTTGCGGAATAATACCAGCGTATGAGAATTAGACTTCCTGCGAGTAAAATAAGATAAAATGGGACTAAAACACAAGCGATTAGTGAAAGAATGAGTATACCAGCCCGTGCCGCGAAGATAATTACCCTTCGTTCTCTCCTGAAGTTCATATATATGAAAGGCGGTAAACAGAGTAATGCGGTAAACAATGGTATCATATCTCTGACCCGCCATGCGGCCAAAATTGCGCCTACCAATAGCAACAAGCTCAACAAGCAGGATAGCTTGGCGCCTAATATTACGCCGGTGGTACGATCTCCGAATTCACTGTCGCCGTTCAAATCTGGGAGCGTTGTGTTGACAAAGGCTGCCCCCACACACAAGGCATAAGGGATTATCCGCCGCAAGGCTTCGCTGTTAATCGGCGCTGCTATCGCCCAGCCGATTAAAAATGCGATGCCGCCATAGCCGACAGCGTTCGCTAAAAGGTCGAGGAAGGGTCGCCCTTTTAATCGAACTGGACGAACGGAATAAATCACGCCAAGTAAGATTGAAAGCCCAATTAGGACGAGATAACTCAGGTTGTTTCTAAACCATAAGCCTGCCCAGACCACGGCAGAAACCAGTAACATGCCGGCTTCCAATACAAGCAGCCGTAATTTCACATGTCCCTGAGCAACGAGAAAGAGTTTGTTGTTTGCGGCGTCTGTTTCTTTGTCGCAGATTTGATTGATGATGTAAATTGCCCCCATCAGCATAGAGTACAAACAGAGGGTACCCATCAACTCATGATTGGGACGAACCAATATATTAAATTTCGGTAGAAATGAGAGCTGTACTGCCCTCAATCCTTCGTATGTAGGATTTTCAGTCAATGCGCCATAATGGCCAAGCAACACAAGCGTCCAAACCGGCAACAGTAGTGTTGGACGAAGGACAATCAGATAATCCAAAAGATGCAACGCTTTTTGTGTCGCGGATTGCAGCTTGTTTTGAGTGAGTGAATTTCCCATTACAAATCCGACCGCGCCCGAGATGCCGCGTCTACAATACATGGGAATTCTTGCGTATGACGCATTATGCGAAACGTAACATGTTTAAGTATGCGAATCGATTGATGAGTCTGTTTTTGAAGCACTCAATTTGAAAACGATGTCTTCCCAATAAACCGAGTTTTCCCTGGAAGGAACGAAAAGTATCACATCGATAGATTCCCATCCGCGGGAAACGGTACATCGCGTCACGGGATAATTCCCGGACTGGATCCAAGCAAAACGCGATACGATATCCCGCAGATTTCACCAAATTTGAGGTCTCGGCATCCACACTCCCATACGGATATGCGAAACTCCGAACAGGGTGGTCTATAATATGCTCGAGCCGAGATTTAGATTCCTCAAGTTCTGCCTTTGCCTCGATTCGGCTGCAATGCGTTAAGAAGCGGTGATGCAATCCGTGGGACCCAAACCCAATGCCATTTTGGAAGAGTGTTTTGATTTGGCTTTCGCTCAGATGTTTAGGGCGCTTTAAACTGCGCTGCACATCCCACTCATTCAACCGTCCAATGTACGCCGCAAGCATAAACACGGTTGCCGTTAAGCCGTATTTTTTCAAGATCGGGTAGGCGTAATTATAGAAGTTTTCATAGCCGTCATCGAACGTAATCAGGATTGGATTGGATGGCAAAGCGGAATGAGATGAAATGAATTGAATTAAGCTATCCGGAGTGATAGCGGTATACCCCTGCGCCGCAATAAATCGCATCTGGGACTCAAAAGTTTGCGGAGAAATAGAGTTTACCCCAAGTTCAAATTCAACATCCACTTGATGATAAGCCAGTACAGGAATACACCATTTCATTGAGAGAGGAGATAGGTGTTTTGAAACTTCTCTACGACTCAGTCGATTCCTCATTAATTCGGCGGCACTTGTCTTCTAGCTCAAGCACTCGCTGCTGAAGCCGGGAGAACTCTTGCAACATAGTTGGAAGCTTGCGCAGGGAAGCCTGGATACGTAATTGCTGCGCGTGCGGCCGCGCCGGGAATCCGGACACATAACTTCCCGCCGGCGTATCCTTTGTGACCGCGGATTTTGCGAAGATAATGTTCCCTTCGCTTATTGTGAGATGTCCTGCAACCCCTGATTGCCCCGCCATCGTGACCCTGTCTTTGAGTTCGCTGCTGCCTGCGATTCCGGACTGTGCAGCGATACAACAATCTTCACCAATAGTGACATTGTGGGCGACCTGCACCAGATTGTCGATTTTGGTGCCGCGTTTGATTATTGTCGCCCCATTCGTCATCGTAGCGCGGTCAATTGTCGAATTGGCGCCAATTTCCACATCATCTTGAATGATTACCGTGCCAACCTGCGGAATCTTATAGTATCGGTCGCTGACGGCCGCAAAACCAAACCCATCGCTGCCAATTACCGCTCGACTGTGAATAATGACACGATTCCCAACCTTGACCGCATTGTAAATGGTGACACCGGGATAGAAGAGCACATCACTCCCAATCTCGACGTCATCTCCGATATATACAAATGGGTTGATAACCGCGCCATTCCCAATTTTGACGTTATCTCCGATGACGGCAAATGCTTGGATGGAAACCTGCTCCGCAATCTGGGCGTTTTTGCCGATGATTGCAGTTTCATGGATGCCGTACTCGATTTTCCGTTTTGGCCATGCAAACATCTCCATCACTTTGACGAAAGCAAAATACGGATTATCCGTACGAATCGTCGGCTTGCCATTTTCTCCATTCATCGGACAAAAGTCCTTGCCGATGATGACTGCGGAAGCTTGGGTGTGCTCCATTTCCCCGCGGTACTTTGCGTTTGCCACAAAGGTAATTTCGTGCTCTTGCGCCTCCTTAATACCCGACACGCCCCGAATTTCAATCTCGCCGTCGCCGCATAACTCTCCGCCAATTAACTCACTTACTTCCTTCAACTTCTTTATCATCGTTCTTCGAGTTGACGATTGCTGCGCATCAACCGTGCCCCATTAAGCTGCTCTTTTTTTTCACTCCCGGCCGTCTGCAAGCGGACAATCCGCCAACTGCTTGCTCTACTGTACATTGATAACCGTAAATGTGCGAATGTGCGAGCAGCTACTCTTCTTTAGCGTCATCAGTAACTGCAGCGGGTTTATCATCCTCAGCCGCGGCTTCTTGTTCGTACGCCGTATTCAATATCGCAATTATGTTTTCCGTTAGATCGTGCTTCGGGTCAACATACAGCGTCACTAGCCGTTTTTCCAGAATTAGACTATAATTTTCGTTCGTACCGATCTGTTGAATTAACGCTTGAATTTCGTTCAAAATGGGCTGGAACAGTTCCGTCTGTTTTTCCTGTAGCGCGCCTTGGCCGACCTCCAGCTCACGCTGAAACTCCTGCTTTTTCCGCAGAATGTCACCCTCAAAAGTCTGTGTGGCCGATTCATCAAGGAAAAGTTTTTGCTTGGTCAGACTGTCTTCCATGTCTACGATTTCTTCCCTAAGTGCTTCCAATTTATCGCTAAGCCGCTGTTCCGCAGTTTTCAGAACATTTATCGCTTGCTCAGCTTTTTTGTAACTTTCAAACACACCTTGGGTGTCAACAACGCCGATTTTGAAATTGCTTTGCGCCAATGCACAAAAGTGGAGTAGAAACAACCCCGATGAAACGATGCTCAAAGGTAAATATAATTTCCGATTTCGAATCATGCTTTTTTCCTTGTAAGAGTATGCGCACCTTCTGGTAGTTGCAGTTCCCTGAAGGCAATTAAAAACCTGGACCAATAGTGAAGTGAATCTTACCTCCCGGCTCTTTAATCCCGTCGCCGTCTCTATCGCGATCAAATCCATATCCCCATTCTAATCGTGCGAGCATGCCTAGCAAATCAAAGCGGATGCCAATGCCGGCACCTTTCTTGAAATCAAGATCTTTGAAGATATTTGGGGTACTCTCGTGCCACACATGTCCAATATCAAAGAACACGGCGCCGGTTAACTGTGGGCTGATTGGAATACGATATTCAAAATTCCCGTAAACCATCTTGTTTCCACCGAAAAATGCGCCATCGCTCGGACTGATTTCATGCCACTCATACCCGCGGATGGTGTCGTCGCCGCCGAGGCGGAAGCGTTCATAGCGAAGGACGCTGCTATCCTCAATGCGGCTTTTCAAGTATCCGGCTCGCACATGGCTGGCAAAGACAAAATGCCGCCCCGTATTTACAAATAAACTGGAGTCCAGAGAATATCTTTGAAACCGATTTTCTGCGCCAAAAATGCCACCCGCGTATTCATAAGAGGCTGTGTTGAGAAGCCCAGATACCGGGTAGTAGGAACTCCGCCAATAGTCGCGCGTATCCCTTGACAAGTAAAACGTCACGCTACGTGTTAAGCGACTAACAATATTCTCACGCTCTCCGGTGACGGGGTCAAAGGCATTGGTGTAATGAATTCGCTCGTTTTTAAGGCGTACGGATGCATCCATATCTCTAGTGATTGGACGCCCGAGCGTTACAGCGCCGCCTTTACGCGTAAAAACATCCCGATTGCCCCAAGTATTCAAAGGCCGGCTTGAGTAATTGCTGGTAAACGGCGAATATCTATTATATCGATATGACCTACGGGTATTGTACAAACTCAGATTGAGGCGCGTGGGGGTCCCGAGAATCCAGGGTGTATTGAACCGAAGTTCAGCGGTGTGCCGATCTCTGGCGCCTAACTCGCCCTTCAAGTGAATACGGTAAGCGCGTCCGAAGAGGTTATTTTCGCCGACTTCCGCGACGCCGAAAATTCCACCTTCAGTGCCATAACCGCCTCCCAAACTAAACATACCCGTGCGTGGGGATTCCGCTACGTTGACGCTAAGATCCCGCAGTGTTCCTTCCGATTCACTTGGTACAAAGTCCACACCTCGAATGAAGGGGCCCATCTGGAAAAGCCGCTGACGCGCTTTGCGCAGGGAGGCTACATCAAAAAATTCGCCCGATTTTATATCTAAATGATTAAGCTCGCGCCGTATCACATTCTCTCTTGTCTTTTCTAAACCGTTGATGCTAACTTTATCAATGACGATGACATCCCCTTCGTTCACGTTCAACGAAATCTTGAGGCTGCCACTTTCTTCGTCATAATCGGGATGAGGAACAATCTCGGCTAAGATATAACCCTTATTTTGGTAGGCTTCTTGAATCTCGTCAAGGGATTTTTGGAATTCGCCGCTATTGAAGATTTCGCCCTCAGGCGGCTCTAACATATCACGAATCTTTTCTTCGGAAAACGCCGGTTTATCCGACTGTTGAAGTTTGATGTCGTACAAATCAACGATGTATTGCGTGCCTTCATCGACGGTAATGTCCAGCATCATCCCCGTCTTATCATCAGTAAAGCGTTTTGTATAATCGTCGTTGATTTTTGCCTGAGTGTATCCCCTGTCCTGATAATAGTGAAGCAATGTGAGTAAATCCGCTTTAAGTAAATTTTCGTCAAAATGCTTTCCAACACGGATTTTCATCTGCTTCCCAAGTTTTTTCGAGGAGATTTCATCATTGCCAATGAAGTTTATTTCTTGGACTTTTATTCTTGGACCTTCACTAATGTCAAATGTTACCGAAATCGTATTGTTATCTGGATTCAAATCCGCATGGGTTTGCACGGCAACTAGATAGTAACCAGCGTCTTTGTACGCATTAAGAATCTTCTGCTCGCTTTCCCAACGGCGTTGATCGCTGTAGATTTCGCCTGGTTTGAGTGTAATCTCTCCATTGATTTTTTTGTAACTCAACTTTTCATTCCCAATAATGTTAATGCCGCCTTCGATTTTGGGGCTTTCCGTCAATCGGTAAATGACTTCAAGTCCACCTTCATCTAGCGGTTCAACATCAACGGCAATGTCGGAGAAAAAACCTGTGTCTTTGTAAAGATTTTTGATATCCTTCGTTAATTGGTCAGGGGAAATCTCTTCGCCGACTTTGGTCTGTATAATAGCACGAAGCATGTCCTCCGGACCGCCTTCCGCTCCTTGAAACGAGATTTTCTTGACAGTCAAGGCGTCATCGTTTGCGGGTGTTGTTTCTTCAGCATAGAGGCTTACTGAACCCATGACTACGGTAAGCATCACAACCAATAAAACGGTTCTAATCGGGTTCACGATGAATTCTCCTTTCTATCGTGTATCCTGCCATCAAGACTCAAGTCAATGCGGCCACCATAGGATGACCTACGTCGAATATGCATTATCGCCGCAAAAAAATTTTCTAAACGGGAGAATTGTCTCCCTAAAACTCTAAGGTTTACCGAATTATGCCCACATCAATCGGGATAAATTGGGGAACCGACTAGGCCTGTAATCTGGTGAAATTCCTCAATCAATTTCTGCGTTACGACACCAGGACTCCCAATGCCGATGACTCGGCTATCAATTTTCACAACAGGAATAACTTCAGCGGCTGTGCCCGTTAAGAAACATTCATCAGCGGTATAAAGGTCATGCCGCGTGAAAATTTTCTCCTCCACAACAAGACCCAGGTCCCTCGCTAAATCAATAACGGTATTGCGCGTAACGCCCTCTAGAATGCCAATATGAATGGGTGGGGTGACAACTGTACCATTTTTGACAAAGAAGATGTTGTCACCCGAACACTCGACAACATAGCCATCAGCATTAAGCATCAGTGCTTCACCGGCTCCAGCCTGTTTTCCCTCTATATTCGCTAAGATATTGTTGAGGTAGTTCATCGATTTGACCCGCGGGTTTATGGCTTCCGCGTAGTTCCGGCGGGTCGGAACCGTTACGATTTCAAGACCGTCCTCATAGCATTCCTGTGGGTAAAGCGCTATGTTATCTGTGATGATAATTATCGTGGGTTGGTCGCACTTGTCCGGGTCCAGACCGAGATCGCCGACACCACGCGTGATTATCAGACGAATATAAGCGTCGTAAAGATTATTTCGGCGAAGCGTTTCCAATACGGCGGCTTCCATCTCCTCGATTGGAACCGCAATCTCCAGCATAATTGCCTTTGCTGAATCGAAAAGCCGCTGTAGGTGCTCGTCCAACTTAAACACCCGTCCTCTATAGGATCGAATACCTTCAAAAACCCCATCGCCATAGAGGAGGCCGTGATCGAAAACAGAAACCTTAGCTTCTCCCTTCGGCACATATTGTCCATTAATATAAACTAACATAGCAATTTTCCTTCGCACGGCGGGCGACCGTGCGGGTTCCCCTGTAAGAACCATTACTTAATAAATCGAATACGCATTGCCCGAGATTTCGAACCTCGTTCCTAAACCGGGATACAATCTTCGCTAATGCTCTAAATTTAGCTCCTTATGAAGATTGGCTGTCTATTTGCACCAAATCTGACACTTTTCCATCGGCGAGGATAATGTGTCGATCTGCTCGTCGCGCAATCGCCTGATTATGCGTCACAACGATTAAAGTTTGACCCAACTGCTTATTAAGGTCCCACAATAAATCAATCACGGCTTCACTTGTCCGACGATCGAGGTTACCCGTCGGTTCATCTGCTAATACGGCTTGGGGTTGGTTGATTACAGCGCGCGCGATTGCAACGCGCTGCCGCTCGCCGCCGGACAGTTGGCTAGGGTAATGGGCAAGCCGACCTTCTAAACCCACGTAGTCAAGCAAGTCTTTGGCTCGGACGTATCCCGCCTCTGAGTTTTCGCCGGCAATCCACGCTGCCATCGCTACATTTTCGACTGCTGTAAACTCCCCCAATAGGTGGTGAAACTGAAAGACAAATCCGATTTCCTGATTTCTGAATCCATCTAAACGTCTGTCATTAAAGTCAAAAATATCTCGATTTTCGTAAAAGATTTGCCCCCGCGTGGGGCGGTCTAACCCGCCAATTAGATGAAGTAGTGTACTCTTACCAACGCCTGACGCGCCGACAATCGCCAGGATTTCACCTGACTCCACCTCTAAATCCACCCCTTTGAGAACCGGAAGTTCTGTTAACCCGTCATAATAGGATTTATATAAATCCACAACCCGAATCAGATTACTCATATCTCAGCGCCTCGACGGGGTTAAGATTCGAAGCTTGCCATGCAGGATACATCGTCGCCAACAGGCAGATTGAGAATGATAGGACGTTCATAAAGCCAACGAAAAACCAGTTAATTTTAACTGGTAACCGGTTGAGTTGATAAACCTGACTAAAATCTTGCCCAAATATGCTGTCGAGATAGATGGGTTGAATTAGGCAGAAGAGAGACAAACCGATTGTCGCCACCCAAACCAATGTGAGTGAGCCTTTTAGCCCGAAATGCAATTTTTTCATTCGCCGCAACGCGAAATGTATCGCAATCGGCAGCAGAATCAGCAATGCAAACCAGCGTGAGGGACGGAGTATTTGCAACTCAAGGAACCAACATACGACTAGGCCAAACCCTGTGCCCATTAGCGACCCTAGAATGCCGATGACAGTTCCTTGAAAGACAAAAATCTTCCGAATTGACCCTTTTGAGCCCCCCATCGCCCTAAGAATTCCAATGTCACGTGTTTTTTCCATGACCATCATGATTAGTGTACTTGCGATATTGAATGCGGCGACAATAATAATTAAAGCCTCAATAATCACTGTCACAATTTTTTCTAACTTAAAGGCATCAAATAGGTGCCCGTGAAGTTCCATCCATGTCTGGGCAATGGGCATAGACCGTAACCCCTCTCCAAAACGAAGTTGTTCAAGGATTCGATTACGGATCGTTTCCGCTAAATCGGCATTATCTATATGCACCTCAATCATATTAATTGCGTTCGGTTGTCCATAGGCTTTCTGCGCTGTCTCAAGGTCAATAAAGCCGAACGCATTGTCATAGGTATACATCCCAGACTCATAGAACCCGATGACGACAAAATTGCGAATTAAAGGAAGAAAACTGTCAGGTTGAACGGGAGACTGCCGCATTTGGAATATCAGCCGGAGAACATCGCCCTTTGAAACTTGCATGCGACTCGCAACATGGTGACCCAAGATTATACCGCCCGCAATCGTTTCTTTTCCAGCCAAACGTTTCCGCACGTCTTCAATTAGTCGAGCACTCTGGAATTTAACTGACCCGTCGACAAAATTCGAGAATCCTGTTACGTTATCCTCCTTTGCCAAATCAATGCCTTTGAGGTAAATTGTCGATTCAATTGTGTCTCTATCCTTGGGCCAAACGGCTAGTTGCGTATAAATTACAGGTGAAGCAGCGACAACCCCTTCTACCGATTCGACTTGTTGAATTTTTTCCTGATAATCCTTAAAGTAAACATCGGGGGATCGAATGATGATGTGGGCTTCATTCGCCAGAAATTTCTGCCTTAAGCCGTAATCAAATCCGTTCAAAACAGAGATAACTAGAATGACAGTAGCAATGCCGAGTGCTACCCCGCCGATAGAGATTACGGTGATAATAGAGATAAAAGACTGCTTGCGCTGCGACCGCAGGTATCGAGAACCAATGAACCATTCATACTTCATAATTTGTAACACATTAAATGCACAACGTACCTTTCCACGTTATCCAATCCCTGCCGTTACCTACGGACTCTAGTGACGCGCTTGAGGGATAGCCCCTCAAATCGACCATTAATCCTCCACGCTGCAAAACACGGCATTATAACTAAATCAGAATTTCGGTAATCACCCATTACGTTCCGGGCGCATTTGCGGGAACAGAATGACATCGCGGATTGAACTCTGGTCAGTGAGCAGCATCGTGAGCCGATCTATGCCAATACCGAGTCCTCCCGTCGGCGGCATGCCATATTCCAAGGCACGCAAATAATCTTCATCCATCATAAACGCTTCCTGCTCTCCCGCCTCCCACTTCTTGGCTTGCTCCATAAATCTTTCCCGCTGGTCAATGGGATTGTTCAATTCACTGAAAGCATTTCCAATTTCCATGCGGCCGATAAAGGGTTCAAACCGTTCGACCAAGTCGTCATTCCCTCGTTTTTTCTTTGCAAGCGGCGAGATTTCTATGGGATAATCGCAAACGAATGTCGGTTGGACAAGGTTGGGCTCGACCAACTTATCGAACAGCAGCGCGATTAGATGCCCCTTAGATTCCATGCCCTCTTGCTCGATACCGGCCTGTAATGCAATATCCGCCAACTGCTCGCCACTCAGATTCCCGACATCAATTCCAGTTTCATCCTCAATAGCCTCAATCATTGAGACTCGGCGCCAAGGAGGTGCAAGGGAGATGTTCTCGCCTTGATAAGTAATTTCTGTAGTGTTGAGAACCGTTTCAGCGGTGTGAGCAACGAGGTTTTCCGTCAATTCCATCATATCCCCATAATCCGCATAGGCTTGATAAAGTTCAAGCATCGTAAATTCGGGGTTGTGGTCGCGATCCATACCCTCATTCCGAAAATCTCTTGCAAATTCGTACACGCGTTCAAAGCCGCCAACGATTAACCGTTTGAGATATAGTTCGTTTGCAATGCGGAGATAGAACCGCGAATCTAATGCGTTGTGGTGCGTAACAAAGGGACGAGCAAAAGCACCGCCGTAAATTGGTTGGAGGATAGGCGTCTCTACTTCAATAAAATCTTGGCGATTGAGGAACTCGCGAATGGCTTGAATAATTTGCGTACGTTGAATAAAGACCTGTTTTACGTCGGGATTTACGATTAGATCCGCATACCGCTGACGATACCGTGTCTCCTTGTCCTGAAGGCCGTGCCATTTCTCCGGAAGCGGACGAAGAGATTTTGCCAAAAGCGTAATTTCATTGACCATCACTGTAATTTCGTCGGTTCGAGTCCTAAAAACGAGTCCTTCTACACCAATGACATCTCCCACATCAAGTGATTTGTATACTGAATACGCTTTTTCGCCTACCAAATCCTGTCGCACAAAAATCTGAATTCGGCCTGACATGTCCTGCACATGCGCGAATCCGCTCTTGCCGTGGTCGCGCTTCGTCATAATACGCCCGGCAATGCAAACAAGCTCAGATTCATCAGGTTGGTGCTCAATGTTGGCAAATTGTTGGTGAATTTCGCGGGTAGTAAAATTTGGCGAGTAGTTATATGGATATGGCTGAACGTCGAATTGAAAAATCTCTTCCAATTTTTCTCGGCGTTGACGCAACAATCCGCTAGAATCTTCCAATGGTGATTCCTTCCGGAACTGGCTACCTAAACAGCCTGTAGTATAGCACGCCTCTAGCTTTTCGGCAACAAAAAAAAGTGAAACCTGAGAGGCAATACGAGTTAAGTTTGGCTTCTCTTTTTCAAGTAACTTTCGATAAAAATCTCTAAATTGCCATCCATGACTGCGTCAATGTTTCCCGTTTCAACATTAGTCCGTAAATCTTTTACTAACCGATAGGGATGAAACACATAGGATCGGATTTGATTGCCAAAATTGATATCCGGGCGTTCCCCCTGCAGCTTTGTAATCTCTTCGCGGCGGCGCATCTGATAATGTTCGTAGACCCGTGAACGTAATACTTTCATTGCAAGTTCCCGGTTCTTATGTTGCGACCGCTCATTCTGGCATTGAGCGACGATTCCTGTTGGAATGTGAGTCATTCGGACTGCAGAATCTGTTCGGTTCACATGCTGTCCGCCGGCGCCGCTTGATCGATAAGTATCAATTCTCAGATCAGCGGGTTGGATGTCAATGTCAACAGTCTCGCCGATTTCAGGGGAAACGGCAACCGCAGCGAAGGAAGTGTGGCGGCGGTGATTAAAATCGAATGGCGAAAGACGGACAAGTCGATGTACGCCGACTTCAGCACTGAGGTAACCGTAGGCATACTCGCCTGAGACCAAAACGGTCGCACTCTTGATTCCCGCTTCCTCACCGGGCATCAGTTCAATAGTTTCGGTTTGGTAGCCGCGTCGTTCGCACCAACGCGTATACATTCGCAAGAGCATGAACGCCCAGTCCTGGGATTCTGTGCCGCCTGCTCCGGGGTGAATCGTCAAGATGGCATTACTTAAGTCATGCTTTCCATTAAGCAGGAGCATTGTTTCTACCTGCTCAATCTGCTCCTCAATGCCTTCTAGGTTTTTACTAATTTCTCCACTGACACTCTCATCGTTTTCTTCAATTGCCAGTTCAAGTAGAATTTGAATATCTTCTAGCTGGGAGTGGAGTTTCCCATATTGTCCAATTTCTTCCTGTAAATTTGCGAGCCGCTGCGTGACTTTTTGGGCGTGTTGAGAGTTGTTCCAGAAATCCGGCTTTGACGCCTCGCTTTGAAGTGCGTCTATCTCTTCCGCTTTACTCGCAATGTCAAAGACACCCCCTGAGGTCAAGGAGTCGATTAGAGACCGCTTGGACGTTGAGTTTCAAATCAGCTAGCATACTTTCTTCCTTTCAATTTTGCGGTTTACATTGAATCATTTTAGATTCAGGTTCAAGTGCATTCGTGTCTACTGTTGCTTTATCTGTTTGCGAAAGGGGATGAATTTGAAGGCGGTTCCGGCAGCACGAGTGTAGAGCAACAAAACAGTGCAAACGACCGTGCAGATGATTGGCAACCAATCCCCAAAGCGTGTATAGAAGGTGCGCTGCTGTTCGTTTATGGGGACCTGCGCTATCAAAAAATCCTGGTCGTCCTTGGGAAAAATCGGCTTGGATATTACGTTGCCGTGCGAGTCAATTATACATGAAATACCGCCATTCGCGCAACGGAAAACTGGGACGCGGTTCTCGACTGCACGAAGCGGGGCAACTGAGAAATGTTGATGGGGCGCTGCCGTCCCCTCAAACCATGCATCATTGGTGAGAATACCCATCACTGTTGCTCCCTTTTTAACAAACTTTCGAAAATGGTTTGGAAACACGGATTCGAAACAGATGGAAATTCCCATTCGAGCGTCTTCAGTAAATGGAATAGGAAAGATTCCAACCGACTTGCCCGGTTCATAAGGTTTAAACTGGATGAAATTCGGAAGGTAGCGCCCAAGCGGGACATATTCGCCGAAAGGCACAAGATGCATCTTGGAATAACTGCCGATTTCCTCGCCGTTTGGGGCTAGCAGAAACACCCGATTATAGACCTTAGAGTCGGGGCTATAGTGCGGCGCCCCAATGAGTAAATTAATCTGTCCATCAGACAATTTCTGCTTCAATTTTTCCCGGTAGGCATTTGGCGCGGAAAAAATTGCGCCGGGGATAGCAGTCTCAGGTAATACAATGAGATCGGGCCGGGGAGCATTGGCTTTTTCAATCAGATTTACGTACTTATTAAAAATCTTGTTCAAGTTTTTCCTTTGCCATTTCTCTTCCTGCGGCACGTTGCCGGGGACAAGTGCTATATTTATCGTCGAGGCGGCCTTACGTGGAATGGACATTGAAAATACACCGTAAATGAGCGAAGCGATAACAACTATGAGCGGCAATGCCGCCGCCTTGAGATGCCTCCGCCAGAATGGACGCGCACATATTAGATTCGCGATCGCGGCATTGAGGAGTACAATGATGAAGCTGACGCCATGCACACCCGTAATAGATGCAATTTGGATTGCGTACGGGTTGTTCCATTGGCTATATCCCATGCTTCCCCAAGGAAACCCGGTAAGCATCCAGCTGCGAACCCATTCCAACGCTGTCCAAATCACCGGAACAATGAACATATACCGCAAATTGGATTTCCAGGGAAACCGAAACAAGATGGCAGCAAAAATAGCTGGGTAGAGGGAAAGATAAGCAACCAGTGCGGCACATCCTAAAGATGTCACAAAGATGTTCGCAAAGGGATAGAGCAGTACTATCCAATAGGTCATGCCGAAGAAAAATATGGCTCCGGCAACGTATCCACACCAAAATGCTGTCTTCCAACTCGATGCCGAATTCAAGCTCACCAGAAGCGGGATAAGCCCCACCCACGCGAGAGGAAACAGATTAAAGTTCGGTTGGCTGAAAATTAGCAAAAGGCCGGATAGGCCTGCGAGGACGAAATTCTGATAACGTCTCATGCTCAAAATAAAAAGTCAAATACGAGTCCTTTATCCCATGCCGCAAACTACTCATCTCAGAGTCAGAGCAAATAGATGCATCCGAATTAATGACGAAAACTTCAAAACGCGATGAATCTCAATTACCCACCGCAATACAGAGAACTTGCATTCGCCCCCGCTTGATGTGTAATTCGACCTGGTAAGCTAAACTCAGAAAATAGCATGAATGGCGATGCAAGCCAAATGATTGAAATTGGAATAAGAATCTTTGGAGTAGATACAGCGGGGAAAAGGCCGTGCCAAACGGCAAAAATCTGCTCAAAATCGGAATGCGGGCGAATCCGTGAATCTCAGTGACATCTCGCATGGGAATGCTGGTCAAATCTGTCACCGAAGCTTAAGCGTGCTTAATGCCATTAGCATCAGTATGAATGCAATTATCCAAAATCGAATGACGATTTTCGATTCCTTCCAACCGATTTGTTCAAAATGGTGGTGCAAAGGAGACATCTTGAACACGCGTTTCTTCCGTGTTCGATACGACCAGACTTGGATTATAACGGAGAGTACTTCTGCAACAAAGATACCGCCGACAAGTATAAGCAGAATTTCGGCCTTTGCTAGAATGGCGACCGTTCCCAACGCGGCGCCGAGTGCCAATGAGCCTGTATCTCCCATAATAACCTGAGCTGGATGGCAATTGTACCACAAGAACCCCAAGCCAGCCCCGATGAGCGCGGCGCAGAAGATAGCAACTGCCTCACCGCTTGCTGGCAGGTGTGCAATGTCCAAATAACCCGCCATCTGTTGGTGAGTCGTCAAATAACCCAAGGCGCCGAACGTTGCCGCGACAAACAGTGTACAACCGATCGCCAGTCCATCAAGCCCATCTGTCAAGTTAACGGCGTTGGAAGTTCCCACAATTACGATTGTGGCGAATGGAATAAACAAGAATCCTAGGTTGGGACGAAGCTGTTTGAAAAATGGGATGATAATTGATGTTTTGGTTGTCAAATCGTCCTTTGGGGCGGGCCCCCAATGGTAAAGAAAATAAGCGATAGCTAAAGCGCCAATCGTTTGAAGGAAAATTTTATGCCAGCCCCGCAAACCAAGCGATTGTTGTTTCGTGATTTTCAGATAATCATCAAGAAAACCGATGCCGCCAAACCATAGTAAACTTAAAGCTAGCAGAAAGATATAAGGTTGATCCAACCGCGCCCACAGAAGAGTTGAAATTAACACGGACGAGATAATTAACACACCGCCCATTGTCGGCGTACCAGCCTTAATTACGTGGCTTCGGGGGCCATCCTCCTGGATGTACTGGCCAATCTTCAATTGGCGAAGATGTCGAATGACGAGCGGTCCAAAGACCAGAGCAATCAACAACGCCGTTACCGTCGCATAGATTGCCCGAAAGCTAATATACCGGAAAACGTTAAACGGCGAAAAAACGTCTGTTAATAGTTCAAAAAATAGGTAGTAAAACATCGTAAAAAAATTGGGAGATTGAGATTTGATGGTACGTTTAATCGGACGCCTAATTTTTCACGCCAGCGCCCGATTTAGTTTTGCCTGATTTGAGATTCAGCCGACTCAGAAGATTAGCACCGTAAGAATACGCAACGCTGTTTTTCTCTGCATTCACTTCAAGAGCAAGTTCAATCAGGTTGTCAACTAACAGCGGGAAATCGACATTTTCGCGTTCCCACAAGTAAAAACTAAATGAGCCGGGAATAGTATTGATTTCATTTACAAAGGGTATCTCGCCCTTTCCAACCAGGAAGTCAACCCGAGCGATGCCCTTGCAGTCGAGAACTTCGAAGGTGCGCTTGGCCAAATCTTGGATTTTGGAAGTTAGCTCGGGCGAAATTGGCGCAGGGATCGTTCTGTCAGCACCCGCCATGCCAGATATTTTACTTTCATCGTGAACGTACTTATCGTCAAAACTCAGGAATTCACCGGAAGACACCGGTTGTTCACATACGGACGCAGTTAAATCGTAGTTACCCATTACCGAGCAATTAATTTCGATTGCGTCCGCTAATCCCTCTTCTACAATTACACGCATGTCGTATTGGCACGCGAGATCAAGAGCCGACTTAAGATCGCCCTGATTTTGAACTTGGCTAACTCCGATACTGGAACCGGAGTTTGCAGGTTTAACGAAAACAGGATAATTCAGGTTATGTTCAACCTTCTTTGCGGCGCTTTCCGGATTAGCTTCCAACATTTTCTTTGTGAACCACAAGTACGGTACAACAGGGAGGTTTTCCTCGCTAAGGACGGCCTTCATTGCGATTTTGTCCATTCCCACTGCCGATCCAAGAACCCCTGCCCCAACGTAGGGTATATTCATGAGTTCCAGTAATCCCGGCAGCGTTCCATCCTCACCGTGTGCCCCATGGATTACCGGAAAAACGACATCTATCGGCAGGTTCTTATTTCTGTGAAATCGCCCAAATCCACGTTTGCACACCCGAAATTGCGGTTTTTGCCCGAACTCAATGATTACTTTGTCGGAGTTGGCGTCATTCGGAAGGCTCCCGCGCGTAAAAGTGTCCAATTCAAGAAAATTATTGCTGGTTAACCACTCACCGGTTTTCGTAATGTAGATGGGTGTCACCCGGTATCTTCCATTTAGAGCAGCAAGAACCTGATGAGCCGTTATGATGGACACTTCGTGCTCCGGCGAACGGCCGCCGAAAATTATGGCGACATTTTTTTTCCGCATGCCCTTAATGAATTCCTTTCTTGGCTCGAAATGCTGCGCCTTGGCTTTGGCGGCGTTGACACTTTGGCGTTGTCGTGAATTTACGCTCAACTATCACAAAACCCGGTCCACTGATGATGTGTTCAGTGTTACCTAAATTGTTCAAACTCCCTCGCTGTAGCTGTCTGGAAGGTCATTTTCAAATAATACTACATCGCCGGATTTTAAGATTTTCCTCAAGGATTCCGACGCCCGCGGCAGGCTTTCAACTTGCAAAACCTTCTCTTTAGGATACCCAGCAGTTTCTAACCCTTCCAAGATCGGCTTGGTTTGCGTGGGGCCCACCAAGATAACGAAATCACATACGTTGGCGGCTTTAACGCCGAAAGCTCTGTTTTCATCGAATTCCATGTTACCTAGCTCTACCATGCCCGGTGTAACGAGGATTTTTCTGCCGTCACTAAACCCTTCCAAAACCTCGAGCGCCGCTTTAGCCCCCACCGGATTAGCATTGAACCCATCGTCAATAACGGTTACGCCGCCAGCGCCCTCAATTAACTGCAATCTGTGCGGAATGGGTTCGAGGGTGCTTATCGCTTGGCTAACTTCATCCAACGTCAACCCGCATTCTAAAGCAACCGTAGCGGCAGCCAAAATATTATAAACGTTATTTCGCCCAAGCAGCTTGGTTACTACCTTACACGTTTCGCCCGAAGGTTTTTCGATAATGAAGGAAAGTCCGCTTCGAGTATTTTCAATTTCACGCGCCGTCAATCCGACCTTTTCATCTAGTCTATCCACTGCATACCTGGCGACTTTGATGGTGGTTTTATCCGCAAGTTCCGAACAGATTTCATTATCATCATTGAAAACCGCAGTTCCATCTTCAGGCAATGACTCAATCAGCTCATATTTTGTGTGTGCAATGTTTTCTATGTTTTTGAACCGTTCCAAATGCTGCGCGCCAACTGCGGTAAGTATTCCGATTTCAGGGTGTACTAACCGGCACAATTCCGCAATATCACCCCTTTTATACGCTCCCATTTCTACAATAAATACCTCGTGATCCGCTTCAAGTTGACCCCTTATCACTTTACAAATCCCCATAGGAGTGTTGTAACTGTCCGGCGTCATTAAAACGTTGAATTTTTGCGAGAGCATCGAGTTTAGAATGTACTTTGTGCTTGTTTTGCCATAACTGCCCGTGATTCCGATGACCGTCGGTTGGAGATTTTTCATCTTTTTGCGGGCGGACCGAAGGTAACTACGGTTAATAGTTCGCTCTAAGGGATGGATAAGGAGATTGGCTGCGGTCAGATTGATAGCGGCGAGCTGATTCAAAAAAAATGTGAATATGAGTAATATCGTAAATTCCGGGTAAAGTTGAGGTGACGATAGCCGCCAGAGGAATAATCCTCCGCTTAACCACAAAAATGACATGGCTGCGGCGGCGAGAAGTATAATAGCTAGTCCAAAGACCCGTCTCGCTCTCGCTGTGTAAACCAGAGGCTTCTTCGCTTTGAATCTATTCTCCTTTACAGTAAAGTATGCTTCGCTTGCAATCCAACACAAGATTAAAAAAGGCAAAAATGACGTCTTTATGCCGAAGGGAATGAGGATTAGCGTTAGAAAGATAAGACAGCCAATAACTACAGTCTCTCGGACATCAATCAACCGTTTCGGGTGTTTTCCTAACCAACCCAAAAACCGTCCGCTTTTATATCCTTCTAATTGGAGTATATGGAGCGCACGCACCGTTCGAACGACGACCCTCGCCAGCCAAACTATTATTGCCGGAATTACAAGCAGTGCAGAATAGTTGATAAAATCAGACATGGCTATTTTCCCAAGAATCTTGAAACAATTCGGCAAAACTGCGGGAAATTATCTAGATAAGAAAAATGCCCCGCATTTTGCAGAATGACCAACCCTGCATCTTCTATTTCATTTTCCATTATTTTCGCATGTGAAATTGGCGTCGCCGTGTCTTTTTCTCCCCAGACAAGCAAAGTCGATGCTCTGATTTTGGGCAATAGCTGCTTTAAATCTTCATTGACGACTTTCACAAATGTCCCGCGCATTTCACCTGCATCTTGATAGTCCTTCGAGCCGACCAATCTAGAAATAGCGTTCCTGGCTCTTTCTCCGAAAGTTCCGAATAGCCGCGCTGAAAACAGCAATTTCCCCATCTTGGCAAGGGACACACGAACATGGTATTTGACCGTACGCCGCGGTTTTAATCCGGCGCTATCAACTAGGACTAGCTTATCCACCTTTTCTGGTTGCTTGGCGGCTAACACAATAGCAATCCGTCCACCGAAGGAATGTGCGATTATGTTCGCTTTAACGATTTGCAGCTTTTCGAAAAAACCTAAAATTAATCTCGCGTAGTCATCAGCGCCCCACGGACAAGGCGGCAAATCGCTGTCGCCAAATCCGGGCAGATCCAACGCATACGTTTTATAGCCGTTGATGAGATAATCAAAGACAGGTTTGAAGCTTTCTGATTGGCCGCCCCATCCATGAAGCAGAACGACGGTTTCGCCCGTCCCTCCAACTTCGTAAAAAACTTTAAGCCCGTCAATCTTAACATTCATCTTTACATTTAATTGTAACGTACTAATCTTGCAACGGGTTGCCGTAAATTTTAAGAATTTCTGCCCATCTTTCTGCCTTTATTGGATTACCCTAGTTCGGCAGCACCATCATCTTGCCAGTGGATAGGTATTCCAGCAGTGCGCGCACCAATCAGTTTAGTGAGATTTAACAGCTTCAACCCGCAAAGCCGGCAGATTCGGGCAGGTTTTTCATTTGCTCAACTTCAACAGTTCAAGAGACGCCGATGCAATTTCACGATCATCGAAATGGAAACGCTGCCCATTTATTTCTTGATAAGACTCATGTCCTTTTCCCGCAATTGCCACAAGATCGCCGGGCTCGGCAATCATTATCGCATGCTCAATCGCCGCTTTCCGATTCACAATCTCAATATAGTTTGCGCCATCTGGCAATCCGTTTACGATATCGGAGATAATCCGATCGGGGTCTTCGGTACGCGGGTTGTCGGAGGTGATTACGCTGAAATCAGCAATTGTCGTAGAAATCTTCCCCATCTTTGGACGTTTACCTGAATCTCGGTCTCCGCCGCAGCCGAACACGCAGATTAACCGCCCTTTCGCAATCTTTCGTGCGGACGCCAGAAGATTTTCGAGACCGTCCGGGGTATGTGCATAATCTACAACCACGGCGAAATCCTGCCCATTATCAACCCGCTCAAATCTCCCCGGCACTACGGTCGATTCTAGTCCTTCTTTGATTGTCTGAAGAGAAAATCCGTGATGCAAGCCTACGCCAATTGCGGCAAGTGCGTTGTAAAGATTGTAATCACCTAACAAGTGCAACTTCACGCGAACGTTGCCCGATGGCGTCACGGCGGTAAAAAGGAGACCGTTAAGCGTAGATTTTACATCACGAGCGGTAAGATGGGCTTGGCGTTGGAGCCCGTAAGTCAAGACATTGTCGTGACCTACGGTTAAGTTTATTCGCTGTCGAATTGTTTCATAAACTTCGTCATCCGCATTGAGAATCGCCATCCCATTTTTCGTACGAAGCTGCTGAAATAGCATGAGCTTCGCATTCAGGTAGTTTTCCATCGTCTGGTGGTAGTCCAGATGATCCTGTGTCAAATTTGTGAACACAGCCGTTTCAAAAGTGATGCCCGCCAACCGATGCTGCGCTAGTCCTTGGGATGAAGTCTCCATGATGGCATACCCTATATCTGCATTAGCGATTCTGGCAAATAGCCCATGCAAGGCAAATGGATCAGGGGTTGTAGTCGCCGCTGGAACGGTCACATCGCCGAAACGATGACTAACTGTTCCCATAATTGCGGATTTGATGCCAGCAGTTTTGAAGATGGAATGCACAAAGAATGCCGTCGAGGTCTTACCGTTTGTTCCAGTAATTCCGATTAGCTTCAGTTTAGCGGCGGGGGTATTGTGCCAATTGGCTGAGATTACCGACAGCGCAATTCGTCCGTTCGGTGTTTGAACGTAAGTCACATTTGGCGGAAGGTCTGTCGGGGGTAGTTTTTCACCGACTACTACAATTGAACCATTCTGAATTGCCTGCTGAATAAACGTGTGGCTGTCAACATTAACACCTTCGTAACATATGAAGGCGCATCCTGCATATACCTCGCGATGATCGCTAACTATGCCATTAACTTCTAGATCGATATCGCCAACTGAAGAGAGTACGTCCACACCGCGGAGTAAATTTTGGAGATTCACATCATGGTACCTGCAGATTCAGACAATCTATTCGGTAATTCCCTCTCACCGTTTTCTCAATTCGTATCATAGCCGTTAGTGTTTCTTTGGGCGAAAAGATCTTTCTGGGTAAGGTAACGCATCACGGGATTGGCAATCTCTCGGAAAATTGGTGCAGCCACTCGACTACTCAGCGGCGCACCTGCGGGTTCGTCAACAACTACAATAATTGAAATCAGTGGGTCTTCCGCTGGCAGGAAACCTGCAAAACTCGTAATGACTTTGCCATCCACATACCCTCTACCTTTTTCCGCTTTCTGTGCTGTACCTGTCTTGCCGGCTACGCGGTATCCCCCTACCCGTGCATGAAAGCCGCCGCCGAGTTCTGTGACCTTGACGAGCATATCGGTGATAATCTCCGCTGTTTCAGGCGATATCACACGGCGCATCTTTGTCAGGTGAAAACGCTTCAACTGACGGCCATCTTTATCAAGAATCTGTTGGGTCACGTAAGGCTGTAGCAGTATTCCGTCCGTGGCGATTGCGTTCATGGCGTTCAACATTTGCATTGCTGTCCCGGAAATTCCCTGGCCGAAAGGCACCGTAGCCATAGAATAGCCATCCCATTTGCGAAATCCTCTCAGACTGCCGTCTTGCTCGAAAGGCAAATCAATGCCGGTTTTCTGCCCAAAGCCGAACCGCCGGGTATAATCCTCCAACCGCTCCTTTCCGAGACTATTCGCAATCTTCAAGATGCCGATATTACTCGATTTCTGAATCACTTCCGTAAGGGTTAGCCAAGCGTTTGGTTTAATATCGTTGATGACATGTCCATTCGGCAAACGGTATCTACCCATTTCGCAATACACTTCCGAATCAGCGGTCATAATTCTTTCGTTGATTGCTGCGGCAGCCGTGACAATCTTAAACACTGAACCCGGTTCATATTGCGCCCAAATCGAGAGATTTCGTTTGGATAACTCTGCACTCCGAGAATACTGATTTGGGTCATAGTTAGGATAGTTCGCCATCGCCAGAATCTCACCGCTTTTTGAGTGCATCACGATGACCGATCCTGATTTGGCGCGCCACTTCTTACATCCGGCGATCAGTTCTTTTTCTGCAATGAACTGGATAGCTTCATCTATTGTAAGGACAACGTTGTGCCCGAACGCCGCTGGATCGGGACGAAGATGTAAAATGGGACTAGCGCTGTCGTCCGTATCCGAACGCTGAGGTTTCGTCACCAAAATTTTCGGCGTCAAATGAGAATTGTGTTGATGTTCAATACCTTCAATCCCCCTGCTCTGAAAATCCGTAAACCCCACAATGTGGCACCCCAATTCATCTCTGGGATAACGCCGCATTCCATCAACTTCATAATCCAACCCATAAATATCTTCCGTTATCCCTCGAAGTTCCTTCAAGAGACTGTAATCCAAATTCCGGGCGAGCACAACATACTCTTTATCCTTTTTCCGAAGATTCGGCAACAATGCGGTCGCTTTGGTCTTTAACAAAGGTGCAAGTTTGCCAGCGACCTCGTGCGGAGCTTTTTTCATGACCTTGGGATCCGCAACGACTGAAACTAAGTCCTGGTGGATTGCAAACACATTACGGTGCCGATCTACAATCTTACCGCGCTTAACTTGAGCTTTAGGATCAGTAATCCATAGGTTCACGAGGTGTGCCTCGCGCTGAACATACTGAACCAGAAAAAGTCGGGCAATTAGTGCAACCATGCAAATTTCTAATACAATGAGCGTCTTTAAAATTCGAGAATAATATGCAGGTCGGATCATTTTTCTTTTGATTTACGATCGTTAGTTTTTGTCATCTCGAAGAATCTGGACAGGATTGGAAGATTGTACCATGTTAAGTTTTTTCGCAATTTTATGTATGTTCTTCACCGAAGTCAATTTCGCTTCCTGCCTTTCAAGCTCGCTGATTTCGTCGAGCAAAAAATTCTTGTGCGGCTCAAGTTCCTCGCGAACCTCTTCAATGGTTTTGTCTTGGTAAGAGGAAAACCATACCGTCACCAAAAACATGCAAACAAACAAACCCAGGACTAAATACGCAATTGGAGTCAGTTTTTTCGACGTTCTCAATCTTGTACGATTCATAAAGCTATCTTAAGAAGGAGGTTGAGGTCGTTTTCCGCACAATCTCAAAATTGAGTCCAGTGAAGCGCACGTAAGAAAATTACGCCGCGTCCGCCATGACCTAATCACGGCCGATATGTACCATTACTCACTATAAACCTAGTAAATAATCTGGGCGTGTGAAGCGAGACGGAATCGTTTTTATACCGTTGATTATAAACGTTCAATCGGTGACTTTAGATTCACAGATCTTCATTGCGGCACGCAACTTCGCACTGCGTGAACGGGGGTTTTTCTGAATTTCATCAATAAGTGGAGTTATAGGACGCTTCGTCAAGATGTGGAGAGACGCCTTGTGATGGCACATACATATTGGCGATTTAGGTGGGCAAACGCAGTCACACGCAAGACTTCGAAACCGTTGTTTCACGATTCTGTCCTCAAGAGAATGGAATGAAATGACGCAAATTCGCCCGCCCGGCGTTAATGCCTCCACCGCGCAATCTAAACCCATTTTAAGGCGCTTTAATTCATCATTGACAAATATTCTGAGCGCCTGAAAGACCCGTGTTGCATTGTGGATTCGCGATCTTCTTGCTTTTGGGGGAATTGCATCTTCAATAATCTCTGCAAGTTGAAGTGTCGTTGTGACTGGTTGGGTTCTTCGAGATTGAACTATTCGGTGAGCGACACTTCGCGCATTGCGTTCTTCGCCAAAATTCCAAAAAATCTCAGCTAGTTTTTCCTCACTGCTGCTGTTTACAACCTCCTTCGCAGAAAGCGGCTGATTTGGGTTCATACGCATATCTAGAGGACCGGAGCGCGTAAAGCTAAACCCCCGAGCCGGCGAATCAAGTTGCAGAGATGAAACCCCCAGATCCAACAACACCCCATCGACATTATTTAACGAATGTCTTTTGAGAATCACATCCAGATTCGCGAAGTCTTCATGAATCAGGGCGCATCGATCGTTGAATTCACCGAGTTTTTCCTTGGCAATCGACAATGCTTCTAAATCCAAATCTACCCCGAGGAGCCAGCTGTCCGGTCCAGAAGACCGTAATATGGCAGCCGCATGTCCCCCCAGCCCAACGGTGCCATCAATATACCGGCCATTGTTCCTCGGTTGCAATTGTTCAATGACTTCATTGACTAAAACAGACTCGTGTACCGTCTCAGTTTTCCGCTGTGATTCCTCGACCGACGACATGATTAGTGATCCTCGGCCAGAGTGACCATCTGACCCTCCTTGCGTTCGTCATAAATGCGGAGTCTATTATATCATAGGTGTAGCCAGTGTCAAGCCAAAACCTCGAGTCTTGTGATCCGCGTTGACACCAATTTGCCGATGTGTTATTCTATCTGAAAAAATGATGGCCAAACCTAACCTCAAGCGGACTATCCGAAGTAAAATTTACGGTGTCTCAAGCAGTTTGCCTACGAACGCATAAGGAGAAAATGTACCATGCGGCTTGCAAACAAAGTTGCCATAATCACCGGAGGCGCCTCTGGAATCGGACAAGCAACCGCCCTTCTGTTTGCGAAGGAAGGAGCGAAGATTGTCGTGGCAGATTTAAATGAGGAAGCCAGCCATGAAACCGTAGAGAGCATCCGAGTTGCGGGAGGCGAAGCAGTTAACGTCCGCACCGACGTAACCTCAGCGAAGGAAGTTGAAGAGATGGTGCAATCTACGCGCGGCGTTTACGGCAAACTTGATGTGCTGTTCACCGGCGCCGGAATCGCAATGCGCCTTCCCGTCGTGGATTTGCCGGAGGAAGAATGGGATCGATGCATCGCTATCAATTTGAAAGGGATTTATCTCTGTTGCAAATACGCAATCCCTGAATTAATCAAGAACGGCGGGGGTTCAATTATCAATGTGTCGTCAATTTACGGAATTGTTGGATCCAAGAACCGTGCCGCTTACCTCGCCTCCAAAGGCGGTGTTGCGAATCTGACACGCGGTATCGCGCTTGACTATGCCGCCGACAACATTCGGGCAAACTGTATCTGTCCCGGTTTCACTGACACTCCGCTTGTTCGAAGCATCGTAAAAACACAGGAAGAATACCAATCTCTTGCAGAACAACACCCGATTGCCCGTCTCGCCACCCCGCAGGATATAGCCTACGGCGCATTGTACTTGGCGTCGGACGAAGCTGCTTTCGTTACCGGAATTACCTTGCCAATTGACGGCGGGTATACGGCGGGATAAATTCACCGCGCTCCATGCGTCGCACCTACATGAGGGAATGGCCGAAAATGAAATTTTGGTCAAAGCTATGCTATGTCGCGTTTCTCGCCTTGTTAATTAACAGCACTTACAAGATAAGCTTCGGAGAACCGACAAAATTCTACATTGCGAACGGGTTAATTCACATTCTCCTTGGGGTTGCCTTGATTATCCCGTTCGTCCTCTACGCGTGCAGGCATTTCACCGCTTTGACTGCTGTTGGAAAAAGCGCGGTGGTCTTGCTTGGGCTAGGTGCAGTTTCGGGCGGTTTCTTGATGAAAGTCGGCGCGACGACACCCTATCGTTGGCTGCTCACACTCCACATTATCACCGTGACGCTCGGCACGATTCTGTTTATCGGCGACCTGTTCTACCGCTCAAGACTGCACGCCGCTACGATTCAATTCAAGAAGGCAGCGAACACGGGAGTAGTTGTCCTCGGAATCGTCTTGCTTTTTCCATTCGCAGCGAGAATTGTCCAGCATTACCTGCCAAACCCGGACTACCTCGTTCAGAATCCGCTGTCCCCGCCAACCAGCATGTATGAGGAAGGGGGCGGAACTGACGGGCCATTTTTCCCCGGCTCCGTCGAAACATTCTCCGGCGATATTATCCCGACTGACTTCTTCCTAACATCTGACTCCTGCGCCGAGAGCGGGTGTCACCCCGACATCTATGAGCAGTGGAACGAGTCGGCGCACCATTTTGCCTCCTTCAACAATCAGTGGTACCGAAAATCAATCATGTACATGCAAGATATGAACGGGATTCAGCCGTCCAAATGGTGCGGCGGTTGTCACGATCCCGCCATCCTGCTCAACGGCGTGATGGATTTTCCAATCCGTAAAAATTTGCACACCCCCGCCGCCCAAGCCGGACTCTCGTGTACGGCATGCCATTCGATGGAGAAGGTGAAAGATACCATGGGCAACAATGGGTACATTATCAAATACCCGCCGCTGCATGACATCGCCGCAAGTGATAATCCAATCGTCCGGAAACTCCATAATTACCTCATCCGCCTCGACCCGGAACCGCACAAAAAGAGCTTTCTCAAACCTTTCCATCGTGAAAACACCGCGGAATTTTGCTCGACGTGCCACAAAGTACACCTTGATGAACCCGTCAACAATTTCCGCTGGTTCCGCGGATTTAATGACTACGACCAATGGCAATCCAGCGGCGTTTCCCACCAGGGCGCGCTGTCGTTTTACTATCCTGAGAAAGCGAAGAAATGCACAGACTGCCACATGCCGCTTGTTGCCTCAAATGACGCTGGAAATATCAACGGTAAAGTCCACAATCACCGGTTCCCGGGCGCAAATACGGCGTTGCCTTTAGTAAACAAACATGACGAGCAGCTCAAGTTAGTAACCGAATTTCTGCAAGATAATCAAGTAACCGTCGATATCTTTGCGTTGAGTCCTGCGACGCCGATTCAAATTTACGGCGACCCTGGCGCCGCTGGCGGCCCCTCCGTCTTCAGTATGACGGGGGAAGAGAGTGACAAAGGCCGAGCGGTTGGCACAGTGACAGACATTGCGAAGATTATTGCCCCAATTGACCAATCTAACGCAGCAGTCAATCGCGGCGATTCGGTTCGCGTTGATGTCGTCGTACGAACTAGAGGCGTAGGACACCGGTTCCCCGCCGGGACGATTGATGCTTTCGATGTCTGGGTGGAGTTGAAAGCCACCGACGAAAACGGCAAGATTCTCTTCTGGAGCGGGATGATTGAGGCAGAAGACGGAAACGGCCCTGTTGATGAAAGCGCGCATTTCTACCGCGCTTACATGTTGGATGAGCACGGAAACCTCATCAATAAGCGCAATGCGTGGGCAACTCGGACGGTTCTATACGCTCGCACCATTCCACCCGGCGCCGCTGACACGGTTCACTACAGGATATCCATTCCCGATGACTGTGGTGACAAGATTTACCTGCACGCAAAGCTAAATTATCGCAAATTCAACTGGTGGCATACCCAATGGGCGTATGCAGGGGTTCGCGATCCTGACGACACCGATTATAAATTTGGTAAAGGGTACGATGATGGGCGCTGGGTATTTACGGGAGACACTTCGGATGTCGCTGGCAAAATCAAAGCCATTCCCAACCTACCAATCGTCGTGATGGCGGAGGACACAGCGTCGCTGAACGTAATTGACGCCGATGCCGCCCCGCCAGAACCACAAATCATCGCTGGAGAAAACGACCGTGAGCGATGGAACGACTACGGCATCGGTCTCTTCCTCCAAGGTGATCTCAAAGGCGCCGAGGCAGTGTTCAAGAAAGTCACTGAGATTGATTCGGAATACCTAGACGGCTGGGTAAACATCGCGCGATGCCGCATTCGGGAGGGGAACATGAGTGGCGCAAACGAAGTGCTCAATAAGGCTTTTGAAATTCAGCAGAATTTGCCGCCTGAAAATCCGCATCGCGCAAAAGTGCATTACTTTTATGCATTAGTCAAAAAGGCATACGGCGATTACGATGACGCAATCCATCAATTGCGGTTGGCGGCCGCGCAATTTCCGCGCGACAGAAAAGTGCGCAATGAAATTGGCCGTCTGCTGTACCTCCAACGCAAATATGAGGATGCACTAGTTGAATTTCAGAAAACCGTGGAGGTTAATCCAGAGGATTTGGATGCCCACTATAACATGATGCTCTGCTATCGCGCACTCAAGAATCAAGTTATGGCGGCAAAAGAAGAAAAGTTGTACCGGCGATTCAAGGAGGATGAAGCCGTCGAATCCATTACGGGACCCGTGCGCCGCACAAATCCTTTCGCCAATATAGAACGTCAACAGATTCACGAACACACATCCGCATGGAAAAGCGGCGCCGCCGGTTACTAAATTCCCCGCCGCCGTCCTACGAGACGCGAATCATCCCGCAATGGCGGCGGCATTTGGACATACGTGCCGACTTGAAGAGAAGCACCCTTCGCGCTCAACTCGAAACGAGAAAAAAATAAAAGAACTCGAGAACGACAGAATTGTCAGCGTCAGCTTTTATAATCTGCTGGTTATTGCATTCCAATTTAATGGAGGTCAATGATGCTAAAAGTCGGCTTTATCGGCGCGGGCCGGCGTGCGCAGGGCGGCCATTACCCGTGCGTCAATCGCCTTGGCGGCGTCACGATTGAATCTGTCGCCGAACTCGACGAAAACCGAATGAAGCAGGTTGTGGAGACGTACAATATCCCGCGTACGTTCACCAACTATCTCACCATGCTCAATGAAGTAGACCTCGACGTGGTTTACATCATCATGGGCGAGACGCTTGTAACCCGCCCTGCCATTGACTGCATGAACGCGGGAAAGCACGTTTTTGTCGAAAAACCGCCGGGTGCGGACACTAATGAATCCCAAGACCTGCTAAATGCCGCCGTTAGAAATAACGTCTACTGTATGGTGGGCTACCAACGGCGTTATACTGCATTAACCCAAGAAGCAATGCGGCGAGTTAAAGAAAAGGGACCTGCAACACTCGCGGTAGGAGAGTTTCACAAGCTGTTACGCGAGGGGCCAGGTGCCACCAGCACAATGTGGAATGATGCCTGCCACGTGGTGGATCTCGTGCGCTACATGGTCGCCAGCAGCGTCGTTGAAGTGCACGCCTACCAAGACAGCCACGCGTCAACTTGGCCGAATTGTTACAACGGTTTGATTCGATTTGCCAACAATGCGGTTGGAATCGTCACGGCGAACCGTGCGTCTGGAGCCAGGTACTTGCGTGCAGAACTGCATGGGCTAGGTGTTGCCGCTTATATGCAGTTACCGGAACGAATGGAAATTTACGAAGACAACAGCGGTCCTGAAATCTTAACGGGCGCACAAATCTGCGGTACAGATCCTTGCAACGCAATACGCTATGAAGGCACATTGGAAATGCACTCACATTTTGTCCAGTGTATTCATAACGGCGCGACGCCCTGCAGCGATATACGCGATGTCATACAAACATCACACCTCGTTGACCAGTTGGAGGGGCTGACACACTCATAACCATGTTGTCAGTTTGGTTTACAGCCGTTCAATAACCTCTATTCAAGCGATAATGAAGCCTCAAACCAAGTATTTCCCGGGCGTTCTGGTGCGCTCATATTCAGCTTCAGGATCGCGTCGGAGGATAGCCTCCGGCACCTCATCGGTCCAATACTTGGGCGCGGTGCACGGGCGATCGTGCCATCCTAGCAACAGCGTGCGCCGCTGTGTACTGCGGTTACCACGCGCTGCATGCAGCACGCGCCCCTCACCAATGACCAGAGAACCTGCGGTCGCCGGCACATCAATGGCGTCGGGATGGTCGTAAAACATGTGCGGATCGCTCTCTGAAACGTAATATGCCCCTTGGTCGTGAGCCGGCGTCAGGCGGTCGTGCAGCGGAATGCGATTGAGATGCGTCCCGGGAATCACTCGAAAACACCCGTTTTCGACGCTCGTATCCACCAGATAATAGGATAGGAATATATACTGTACCCACGGCGCCGTGCTTATCGGGTCGTTCCAGCGCATCCAGTCTTGGTGCCAATAGAGCGGCGGCGCAGCCGGTGGTTTACTGAGGATAATGAAGCCGCCGTGGGAATAGAAATCGTCCAGCTGCATTGCATTTAGCACCTCCCACGTCGGCTCCCAGTGAATTAACCGATCGATTACCGGTTCCGCAGTGCCCCGTACCGACAAATCAGAACCCTGGTACTTCCATTCCGGAGGGTGTTCTACGGAGTCAAGTAACCGGTCTGTCTCCCGCCGCAACTCTTCAAGAAAATCCTCGGACAATACATCCTCCACCACGCAGTACCCATCCTTGATTAACTGGTTGCGCTTCTCAAGCGCGGTATCAGGTTCCACGATAACCGGGTTCACCCTCTCATTCTGATGTTAGCGAAGCATCTCACGCGCCCTATACCAACTAAACTGTCAATTACTGTCTGATGTGATAGTTATGGATAATTATTCGCGGGATTCGCTGTCGGAATCCTCTGATTTTCCGGCTTGAATGATTCGGTGCGCAAAGCCGCCGGGGGCGCAAAATTCTCGCATGTCTTGCCCGAACAACGCCGGCGGCACCGCCCATATTGCCATACCAAAGTAATCGTCGCAAGCGCGCGGCACTGCGCCGTCCGTCTTGAAGAAACCTTGCGGAAAATCCCACGCAAAAAGGTGTTCTAGCACCAAGTTGCGGAGCATCTGCTCCATGATTTCCGCCGCCGCTTCGGGACGCCCCTGATAAGCGAATTCCGCTGAAAGCAATGCGTTGTGTGACGGAAATATACCTTCTGAATCCACCGACCCGGTGCTATCAATTGACCCATCCGGACGCATTGAGTTCGCGGCGCCTACCGCTACCGGTTTAACGCACAGCCGTTCAATGGTATCCAGCGCGGCGTTCAATCGGTCCGCAGGAAACACCTCCGGCAGTCCGAGGAGCGCGCAATTGAAAGACCCTTCCAACTGGTAGGAAAAAACGGTATCCGATCGGTATTCAGTGCCCGGTGCGTTATACGTATAGTAGGATTGCGCATCCGCATTCCACAAAGTCTCCTCCATCGCCCGGCTTCCCCGGCCAATCCAATCCCGGCACGTCTCGGCGAACGTTCTGTCGCCAAGGTGCTCCGCCATTCGCTCAGCAACTCTCAGCGCACATAGCCAATGCCCCGCCGTATACGACGCGTTGCCGCGCCAATCCCACGAATCGTAAGGCTGGCCCCGCGGAGCGGTAATCGGATCATATGAAACCAACCCGTCATCGTAGACTGACTGGGTCATGTGCAACCGCATGGCGCGCTTGATAGTCGGATAAAATTCATGCACCACATCATTATCGCCAGTCCCCTGCCACAGCCGATCCACCATTTCAGTAAACAGGAAGCCGTTAACCAACGGGTGCGCGTAAGCAGGCATGTCGTGCTCATTTATGCCGAGTTGCAACGGTATCCGGCCGTCATCCAGTTGATATGCCGCTATCGCGCGAAGTGTTCCTCGCCTTAGTTCGGGGAAAAAATAGGTGATCGCAAAATCGCCCCAAACGGCTTGACAGATGACTTCTCGCAGCGGCATCGTCCGCGCAGCTTCAACAAGGGTTAGCAGCCCGTCTCGCGGATCCGCGCCCGGTAGGCGTATGTATGAACTGTCCTTAGTAATCAGGTGAAGGATGTTCACGAGTGCGTCGCGCAAGTAATCCGGCAATGTCTCTTCGGAATAGATTTCCTGCTGCCAAGCGAGCACATTCGACAGCAAGGACGAGTGTTCATTCGCTAAGTGTTGGGCAACCTCAAGCGGACTCTTATAATGTGTATGGTACATGTTGATTGTACGAGTCTTTGGCCAATACGGTGCGTACCAAGACAGCACAAACCGAACTGTTTTCGTTTGGCCCGGATTGAGTGTTATATCCGCTGCCACGGAACTACCTAAATCCCCGTGCTGCGGCTGCGGCAGGGTTTCTGCGATTTTAGCCCATCCATTGTCACCCAGCGGCCCGCCGGTACGGATGTCTTCAGTCCCCAAGACGCCCAAGGCATATCCGTTCGGTACCCAATTCTCGGAAACCGGATATCCGCCGGGGAATTTATCGTCCGGATCGGGGCCGGGCCAACCGCCCGACCAAGCAGTAACCGTCACCCCGCGAACAGGGTTTGTGACATCCTCACGCTGAACATCGGAGGCGCCTCGCATTTCATCCTCGTCCGGACCCGGGAAGCTAAACGCGACCGTGCCGCGTTGCACACGATTGCTCGTGTTTCTCAGGCGTAACTCAAAGACCGCACCGGGAATGTTCGATTTCACCGCATCTCCCGGGATAAAGGGCGTCCACGCCCGTAATCCGATACGGATAGGCGCATCAAGTTCGTATTCCAAATCTGCGACCGGGTAGTGCCCCCAATAGTGAATCTGCTGCGCACCCTGTACACCGTCCGGCGCATCTAGGCTTAGCACGTAGCAGTCGTCTCCCAACGCCAGTCCCAAGAAAGGCAGGTCCACGTTACGCGTCTGCGGCACCGGCGTTGTCCACCAGTTCAATTTCGCCCCAGTATCCGGGTTAACCAGGTTGTTGTAGAGAGACCAGCCGCCAAGTCGACCGTCCAGACGCAGCGTCACATAACCGGTGCCAATGCCTCCCAACGGTACGCCGCATTCTCGAATTAACGGCCAATGCGCTACGTGTGACGCCGTCACTTCGGGATTGCTGAATCCGGTATACGGAACGCCGCCGCCGTTACGGTAAATCACACCCACCACCGGTTGTAGGAATCCTTGAGCGTGAAATGTCTGCCATTGCCGTTCGGGCAAGTCAGTGGGAAATAGTCCGTGATGGTGCGAGTTTCCAACTGTAGAGGAGGGGCTCATACTTAACTCCCGTGGTCGTCTTTGTTCATTAAAATTGCGCTTTTTCTTAGATTAAGTATGAGGCGATTATAGCACTATTCTTGAATCCGGTCAAGAGCAATGCTCCGTATCATTTTTGATGCAGCATCACGTCAATTACAACCATAATCCGCCGCACTTCACAGCCGCAGGCCGCGGCGCTGTTACGGTTGAACAGAACCACTGTTAACGCATCAGAGTAACTCCGCCGTTTACATTTTTCTCTTGACAATTCAGTCGACCTGTGAAATTATATGGCTTTTTGGCTGATCATTCGAGAGGAGAGAATTCTATGGAGATAAATGTTCGTGAAAGTGAAGGCGTTACGGTCTTTGACCTCAGTGGCAGGATTATCGGCGCCGACAGCAACCAACTCAAGCAAGCTATAGACCAATCAATTGCCGAATCGGAAAAACCGAAACTGTTGTTCAATCTATCCGGGGTTTCGATGTTAGATAGTACCGGTTTAGGAACCTTGGTCGGATCTCATCTGTCGGCGTCGCGAAAAGGCGGGCGTATCGGTATTATCAATGTTGCGGAGGGCGCGCAGAGCATATTGATCATTGCCAAGTTGGTGTCAGTGTTGGAACGTTTCGAATCGGAGACGGAAGCAGTTGAAGCGTTATCGTCTAGTTGAGCGCGATTTCGAGTCGGCCTGCCGTCCCGCGTGGTTGGTTTTCAACGTGGTTTGGCAGTATAACCAAGCGCTTATAAGAAGCGAAACCTCACGCATAAATCTTCATGATGCGAGCGCAAATTAGACGGTCAAGTTTCATCTCGTTTCCGCTAGACACTCAACCCCCACTCGAGTTGTTCGTTTTTCACGTAGGGCAAGAGCAGTATTTGAAGACGGCGATGAGCGTGGTGTAAATGCGCCTTGATGGTACCTTCCGATCTGTCCAGCCGGGCGGCAATTTCCTTTAGCTGCAGACCCTCCTGATAACGGAGATTAAACACGCGTTGTTGTCCGGGCGGAAGTTGCCTGACTGCTCTGCCGATAATCTGTCCGAGTTCTTTCGTTACAGCTTGGTCCTGCGGAAGTGGATTAGAATCGTTAAATGTCCACTCCTCATCGGTAGCAGACGGCGATGTGTCAATCGGCAATATCTGGACACGTTTCTGTTGGCGAATGAAATCTATGCACTGATTGGTCGCGATTCGATAAAGCCAGCTATAAAATGCCGCCTGTTTCTTGAACTGGGGTAGCGCTTGAAAGGCTTTGATAAATATATCTTGGCAGAGATCGTTCGCTGATTCAGGGTTGGAGACATATTTGTAAACGACATTATATATTTTTCCTTGGTACCGCAAAACTAGCTCGTTGAAAACCTCCTTCTCACCCTTCTGAAACCGGTCGATTAGTGCGCTTTCGTTAATGGATGCATTTCTCATTTCATTTGATGGGATGCCGCCAAATTCATTAACCATCTAGGTCTCCTCCCGTTGGGATTATGTGGCACGGCTTACCTCGCAATTAAACTGTAGGCGTGCACACTGCATCGCTGTCTTTAAGTCTATACACTACAGTCTCTTCAATTAGTTCCATATCTTTTTTGTTATAGTGTTGCCACGGCGAAAAACCCAAGATTGATTAGCTGCAACAGCCTAGGTTCCGAAGACTTTCAATTTTCTGCGACGCAGGTTCCGGAGATGCGGCACGCACAGCTGAATCATCTATATCATGCGCCGATATAGCATCCAAACCAAAATCATCTTGCCTTTCATGGCGTTCTCGGCTGTCGTCGTATTCGGTGTAGCGCTCATAACTATGGACCAATTCAATCGAATTTACGATGAGCAATTTAGCCGGGAGACTAGAGAATGGTTAAAGGTAATCGTGGGCACCGGTTATATTGACCATCCTAATAAGGTTAAGGAAGCATACGGTGCAGAGGTTATAGTGTTTAGTTCCCATAATGTCCTAAACGCCACAACATTGCCGGAAGAATTGTCTTATGAAGAATTGGCTAATTTAACCGTGAATATGAAACTCCGCGAAGCCCGGAAACTCATTGAGGAGTCAGACGCCGACCTTGTTATCAAGAATGTGACCGTTGGCGGAATGCCGTACAAAGCAACTTATTATCTGCTGCCGCATAATCGCCTGTACTGTTTGATGCGTCCAATGGACAAGATTGCGGCTGCAAAACGCCACGCCACGATGTTGATGTTGGGAATTACAGGCCTTGTCATCGTATTAGTTGCAATCATCAGCCATTTTATTGGCAAAAATTTAGCAACTCCAATCAAGTCGCTGGTACGGTTCACAAAGCAGGTTGCCGAGGGTGATTTAGAAGGGCAATGTAAAGTAAAGACGCATGATGAGATTGACGATTTGGCAACCGCATTTAATCAGATGACCCGCGATTTAAGAAATTCTCGAGTTGAACTGATAAGTGCGGAACGTCTCGCTACGGCGGGAAAAATGGCAGCATCTTTTGCGCACGAAATCCGGAATCCACTTTCATCAATGCGCATGGTCGCCCAAATGTTGTCGCGGAAACAGGAACCAGCGAAAGAAAAACAAAAGCAGTCCGTGGCGCATATCTTGGAAGAGATTGAACGGATTGATGTTATTGTCAAGGGTTTTATGAATTTTGCGCGTCCAGCTTCACTTGAAAGTGCGCCCCACAACCTAAATCAAGCCGTGGAAGCGGTGCTGAACCTCATGGAAGCCAACCTCAATCACCATCAGATTGCTTTGAAAAAAAGATTCGACACCCGCCTCCCCGCTGTTTCGTTCGATTTGGATAAGTTTAAACAGGCGTTTATGAACATCGTGTTAAACGCCATGGATGCCATGCCTGACGGCGGCATTCTCAAAATTGTAACGTTGCGAGACTCGGACGACGTTCATATTGATGTTGCGGACACAGGCGGCGGCATCCCGCCAGAAGATTTAAATCGGCTGTTCGAGCCGTTCTTCACAACGAAACCCCAGGGCACAGGGCTTGGACTCGTAAATGCGAAACGGGTTTTTGAGCAGCATGGCGGGGACATAAAATTCAAGAGTGTCGTTGGAAGCGGCACAACGGTATCTTTGCGGATGCCGCTAACAAACAACAAAACACAGGGTGTGGAAAATCGTGAAAATCCGCAGTGAGACGGGGAGGCATCCGAATTCGTAAGCCGCCCGAGAAGCCGCGCCCGCTAAGGTGAAAAATCTATGGTTCAACAAAAGGCAACTAATGTCACCTGGTTTGAAGGTATTGTCACACAGAACGCCAGGGAAAACCTGCTCGATCAGAGTGGGTGCGTACTTTGGTTCACAGGGCTTTCCGGATCTGGAAAGTCCACACTTGCCCATGAAGTCGAAAATGTACTATACCAACGCGGACATCTAACCTACGTCCTTGACGGTGATAACGTCCGCCACGGCTTGAACAAAAATCTCGGCTTTTCACCCGAAGATCGGGCTGAAAATATCCGGCGCATCGGCGAAGTGTCAAAGCTGTTTGTCGACGCCGGCGTCATCGTCATGACAGCGTTCATTTCACCCTACCGAATCGACCGAGACAACGCACGAGCGCTGGTGAGCGAAGGCCGGTTCATTGAAATTTTTGTCGACTGTGCCATTGAAGTCTGCGAGGAACGGGACACGAAAGGGCTGTACAAGCGCGCACGCGCCGGTGAAATCAAGGAATTCACCGGAATCAGCGCTCCCTATGAACCGCCGATTCATCCCGAAATCACACTGAATACGGACGCACAGAGCATCGCAGAAAGCACGAAACTGGTGGTTGACTTCCTTGAGCAGAAGAAAATAGTTCCGGCGGACGTGGAATAGCCGCATGTCAATAGCGGAAAGATTTCGGCCGCATAATCTGAATTACAGCCAACAAAAAAGGCGTCTACGATTGTCGCGGCGCACTATTTTCTGCGCTCCCTTTTTGAGAGCGCCGCACACGCCGTGTCAAGCAGACGCCTTTCAATTATTCATTTCTCTTACACGAATCCGTCAATCCATTGAGTTCTGCGACCGAGCGAATCGGTGAGTCAGCGGTATTGAAACTGCCGCTCAGCGATTGTCATAATAGCTGCGGGATTTGAGCTTTCGCTGTCGTTTCAATTCGAGCCGCCGCCGTTTCTCGCTCGGTTTTTCATAGAAGCTGCGCTTCTTGATTTCTGTGACAATACCAGCCTTGCCACACATTTTTTTAAATCGGGCGAGGGCTCTGTCAAATGTTTCGTCTGGTCCAACCGTAACTTGAATCATATTTTTGTTCTACCCTTCCTTCGATACTCAGCCTTCAGTACCTAGGCGCAACGGCACAGCGAACTGTTTTATCCAATAGCCGCGCTGTCAGACGACCTAGCACGAAATTCCAAGCTTAAATTTTGTAGTCTACATTCAATATCATATTATATCAAATCGTCTCTATTTTCTCAACACAAAAATTCGGTATCGAAACGAATTTCAAATCTGATCCAAGAGCGCCTTAGCGTCAAGACTCACGCAACGACGTGCTGTACCACAGCTTTGGCGCGGGTTGAATCGAAAATGACCGTACAGCCGCAAGCGCACATAGATTTCAGTGATATCCAACGTATCCTGATTCTCCGTATGGGTCCGCTCGGCGAAACCATCCTGACGACGCCCGTAATTCGGGCGCTGCGCAACCGTTTCCCAAACGCGCGCATCGCTTATATGGTCGCACCGGAGCGCGAGGATCTCGTCTCTGCGAATCCGTTTCTTGACGAGGTCATGACGTACGATATAAGCGTACCAAAGCTGGTTTATGGTATAATGAAACGGTCGTTTCAGATGGCGGTCGTCCTGCAACCCACATTCCGTCTGGTGCTGCACACCTTTCTCGCGCGTATCCCGTTTCGAATCGGGTTCGAGACCAACTGTTGCAGCGGCAGATTGCTGCATGTCGCCGTGCCCAATAACACCGCTCAGCACGAAACCAGCCGCTATCTTGATGTAGTCCGCGGCATCGGTATCCAGCCGGATTGCGGCGAACCGGAGATGTTCGTGGATGACCGTGCGCAGCGATGGGCGGACGATTTACTTGTGAATCTCGATTTTGATACCAATCGCCCGCTTGTTGGGCTTAATCCCGGCACAGGCTCCGTTTCGCGTCGTTGGCAAAAAGAGCGGTTTGCCAAGATTGGAAATCTGCTCCATCGGGAACACAATGCACAAATCATAATTACCGGGGGACCTCGTGAAGGTTCACTGCCGTACGAATTGGCGGATATGATGTGCTGTTCACCGATTGTTCTCACGGGTGCGACGCCCATGCAACTGGGTGCGGTGATTCAGCGGTGCCATTTATTCATCAGCAACGACACGGGACCGATGCACATGAGTACCGCAGTGAAAACACCGACGATTGCGCTGTTCGGGTCGTCAAATCCGTCGCGGTGGGGACCGTTTTGGCATGGGCATACAATAATCGCCCGAAACAGTATGAACGAAATTGCCGTCAATGACGTGCTGTTAGCAGCGGAAAAACACCTGTCTATAGCCGATCGCTAAGAACACAAGCAACACAATAGCCATTTACATGCATATTTACACACATTCTGATACCCCCCTGATAAGGGATCAACTGAGTGGATAGCGAAGGCGATAGTTTTGGGGGTTGACACCTCTTTTCGATCGGACTGAAAGAATTTGTAGGTTGGGTTAAGCGGAGTAAATGAGAGACGTGAAAAATGTCGAAAGGATATCGGTATTTGAATTCGTTTGGTATTTTTTTAGATGTAGCGAACCCAACGCTTTTGGATATTGCGGGGCGTTTGGTTTATTGGAAACCGTTCGCAAATACGAAAAGCGTTGGGTTACGCTCCCCACATCGGGTCTTGGACGTCGTTAAGCTCCCAGAGCGAAAAGAAAAATTGTACATCATTCCGTGAAATTCGCTCAACCCAACCTACACGAAGCTTGACTTGTGGGTAATAGTAAGCTGATAAGGGGGCTAGAGCGGGTTGACACCTCTTTTCGATCGGACTGAAAGAATTTGTAGGTTGGGTTAAGCGGAGTAAATGAGAGACGTGAAAAATGTCGAAAGGATATCGGTATTTGAATTCGTTTGGTATTTTTTAGATGTAGCGAACCCAACGCTTTTGGATATTGCGGGGCGTTTGGTTTATTGGAAACCGTTCGTAAATACGAAAAGCGTTGGGTTACGCTCCCCGCATCGGGTCTTGCACGTCGTTAAGCTCCCAGAGCGAAACGAAAAATTGTACATCATTCCGTGAAATTCGCTCAACCCAACCTACACGAAGCTTGACTTGTGGGTAACGGTAAGCTGATAAGGGGGCTAGAGCGGGTTGACACCTCTTTTTGATCGGATTGAAAGAATTTGTAGGTTGGGTTAAGCGGAGTAAATGAGAGACGTGAAAAATGTCGAAAGGATATCGGTATTTGAATTCGTTTGGTATTTTTTTAGATGTAGCGAACCCAACGCTTTTGGATATTGCGGGGCGTTTGGTTTATTGGAAACCGTTCGTAAATACGAAAAGCGTTGGGTTACGCTCCCCGCATCGGGTCTTGCACGTCGTTAAGCTCCCAGAGCGAAACGAAAAATTGTACATCATTCCGTGAAATTCGCTCAACCCAACCTACACGAAGCTTGACTTGTGGGTAATAGTAAGCTGATAAGGGGGCTAGAGCGGGTTGACACCTCTTTTTGATCGGATTGAAAGAATTTGTAGGTTGGGTTAAGCGGAGTAAATGAGAGACGTGAAAAATGTCGAAAGGATATCGGTATTTGAATTCGTTTGGTATTTTTTTAGATGTAGCGAACCCAACGCTTTTGGATATTGCGGGGCGTTTGGTTTATTGGAAACCGTTCGTAAATACGAAAAGCGTTGGGTTACGCTCCCCGCATCGGGTCTTGCACGTCGTTAAGCTCCCAGAGCGAAACGAAAAATTGTACATCATTCCGTGAAATTCGCTCAACCCAACCTACACGAAGCTTGACTTGTGGGTAACGGTAAGCTGATAAGGGGGCTAGAGCGGGTTGACACCTCTTTTTGATCGGACTGAAAGTAATGTGTACATTTTAGTTGCAGTGACTATAAACAGGGGATGTCATGCGCACCGCCATCCAAAACCAACCCGAGCAGATTATCGAAAGCCGCCTTATTGAAATTCGGCGGCGAATGCACTTGAACCTATTCTTGAGCCGTCTCGCGCATTTTGGGTTCTGGGGGCTTCTCCTTGCCGGAATCCTGCTCATCCTCAATCGACTTATCCCGCTGCCAATTCCCGTCAGTCTCGCTGCGCCGCTTCCCCTCGCCATCGGATTCGCCGCCGCGCTGTGCCTTTCCCTGTTGCGCAAATCAAATCTTTTCGCAGTTGCGCGCACTGTGGACACCCGTTTAAATCTAAAGGAACGCCTCAGTACCGCCTGTGAAGCCATCCAACGCGGAAAGCCAGACGATGACTTTGTCCGCTTGCAAATTAAAGATGCGGGTCATGTTGCACGGGCGATCGTCCCGGGGGTGTCCTTTCCTTACACCGTCCCGTCAACGCTCAAGTGGATCCCAATCGCCCTCTTGCTCATCGCCTCCGCTTTTGTGATTCCCCAAATGTATGAACTGCCACCTCCGTTGTCCGCAGCCGAGCGTGCAGCCATAGATCATGCGGCAGAAACGCTCGAATCAGAGCAAAACGTGGTTCCTGATACTGACCTCGCCAGAAAAATACGGGATACCATAGGTAAATTACGCCATAGTGACATTGATGCTAATCGGTCGCAAGCGGAGTTAAGCGCACTGCGTGATAAAATCCGAGCCAAAAAAAGCCAAGTTGAAAGCGGAACAGATAGTATTGTAAAGGCGATTTCTGAAACGGACGAACTGTCCAAACATTTCAAAGGCCGCACAGCGAGCGACATCGCCTCGGATTTAGAAAAACGGGCGGCACAGATGAATGGACTTACGCCCGGGCAACGGGCGGAGTTGGAGGCGTTGCTGAAGAAGATTGCCCAAAGTCTCGGTGATAACCCCGCTATGGAAAATCTGACGAATCAGTTGGCAGAGCTTCAGACAGAAGCGGTGAGTGCCGAAATGCTTCAGCGAATCGCGCGGGCGCTCCTTCAAAGTACAGATGAAATCGCCCAGTTGGATAAGCTATTGCAACAAATAAGGACGAATCGCCGAAACATTGCGTTAGCCGGCATCGAGTTGGATCGAAAAACACCGGGCGCTGCGGGCAGCGGAAGCGGATCCGGTGAAGCATCGGATGCAGCGGATTCACAAGACACGATGAGTGGGTCAAAGCCCCAGCCGCTCAATCCCCCATCGGACAATTCCTTACCTGACCTTGAACTCACAGCTCCCCCATCCGACTCGCAGGCGTTCACACAGGTCTACGTTGACGAAGACCCCACCGGTGAAGGCGAGCCTACCTACATGCCCTACCGCGAAGTCTATCTCCACGCCCAACAAGCCTACGCCCAAGCAATAGAGAGAGATGAAATTCCCGTAAAATACCGGGAACAAGTCAAGGCTTATTTAGAAGCCATCGCCAACCTAGAAAACAAAGATTCGCAATAAACTCTTGTAGGATCGGTAGGAGCGATCTCCGAATCGAGACCCTCATTTAAAACCGAGTTTTTTCTTCAAAACTCGGTTTTTTAAACGCAGCTTTTGTAGGTTGGGTAGAGCGGATATGCTGATACATACATAGTACTTTTTAAGCAGTTCAGCTCTTGTAGGTTGGGTTAAGCGGTGATGACGAAAGAGAGTGTATGCGCTGTATGCGTGTCGAGGTGAGAGCGCATTTGAAATTTTGAAAAGATATAGCGAACCCAACGATCAACTGAGCGAATAGATCAAGCGACCGAATAGGGAGTGCGATAGAACTCTTTGGCGGTAGTCTTCAGCATTAATAGCCTCCCGGCCTCCCCGAAATTGTGTTTCGCTCCACCCCTACAAATCTTGATCGCTGTCAATGCACCAACCTCATCCTCAAAATAAATCCGTTTAATCATCTCCGCTCTACCCAACCTACAGAAACGCCGCGCACACGAATTTGCGCAAATTTTGAATAATATGGTACAATTCCGAACAATTCATTTCAATCCATCTTTTAATCGTGTGAGGATTTTACGTGAACAATAACCTAAACGAAATCGAACGGCGGCTGTGGAGCGCCGCCGATGTACTCCGAGCCAATTCGCGGCTGCGGCCGTCTGAATACTCAACGCCGGTCCTCGGTCGAATCTTCCTCCGCTACGCCGACCACAAGTTTACGCAGACAGAATCCGAAATCAACCGTGAACCGACCGCGGGCAGGCGTAGACGAGCCGACAAGACCGAATTTCAGGCGCGCGGCGCATTCTACCTCCCTGAGACTGCGCGATTCAACCATCTCCTGAACCTGCCCGAAAGCGAAAACATCGGACAAGCTATCAACAACGCCATGAAGGCGATTGAGGAGGAAAACAGACAGGTTGACGGTGTGCTGCCCAAAACCTACAACCGGCTCGAAAAGACCACGCTTCTTGAACTGCTCCGCATCATGGAACGTATTCCGATGGATATTGAGGGCGACGCATTCGGTAAAGTCTACGAATATTTCCTCGGCAACTTCGCCATGACCGAAGGCGCGCGCGGCGGCGAGTTTTTCACCCCTACCTCGCTCGTAAAGCTAATCGTCGAAATCATCGAACCGTACCAAGGACGCATCCTCGACCCCGCCTGCGGCTCCGGCGGCATGTTTGTCCAGAGCGCTGATTTCGTGCAGCGGCACCGCGAAAACGGAAACGGGCAAATCAGCATTCACGGAATCGAACGCGTCGCCGAGACTATCCGCCTCTGCAGGATGAACCTCGCTGTCCACGGACTCGAAGGCGACATAAAGCAGGCGAATAGCTACTACGAAGACGCGCACCGCGCCTTCGAAAAGTTCGACTTCGTCATGGCGAATCCCCCTTTCAACGTCGATCGCGTCGACAGAGAACGCATCAAAGACGACCCGCGTTTCCCGTTCGGCATGCCCCGCGTGGACAACGCCAACTATCTCTGGATTCAACTCTTCTTCAGCACGCTTAACACCTTTGGGCGTGCCGGCTTCGTCATGGCGAACTCCGCCGCCGACGCCCGCGCATCGGAACTCGAAATCCGCCGGCAGATTATCGAATCCCGCGCCGTTGATGTCATGGTCAGCATCGGGTCCAACTTCTTCTACACTGTTGCATTGCCCTGTACCCTCTGGTTCTTCGACAAGTCAAAAGGGCACGGCGATAGACGGGATTCTGTGTTGTTCATTGATGCCCGCCACATCTATCATCAAGTCAGTCGCTCGCATCGCGAGTTCACGCCCCAACAACTGGAGTTTCTCGCCAATATCGTCCGGCTCCATCGCGGCAAACCGCCCGAAAATCGCCACGACAGTGCGGAATTGATGGGGTCGAAATTCCCTGATGGTACGTATGCCGATGTGCCCGGTCTCTGCAAAGTCGCGTCAATTGCGGAAATCGAAGCGCAAGGCTGGAGCCTCAACCCCGGCCGTTACGTCGGCGTCGCCGATCGAGAGGCGGATGCCTTCGACTTCGCCGAACGGCTGGGCGAACTCAACGAGGAACTGGAAATCCTGAACGCTGAAGCGCATCAGTTAGAGGAACGCATCGGGGAGAATGTAGCCATGATTTTGGAGGAGTCAGTGAAAATCGTCTGAATCAGGATATCCAGAATTAAAGGATTTTCAGGATAATAAACGGGTGCGGCACGGACAAATCCTGTGAATCCTTTAATCCTGCAAATCCTGATTCAGACTGAATTCAGCGACAATTTTGGAGGTAGACGATGTAACAATTGTCGAAAAAAACTTGACAACTGTAATTCCTTGAGGGTACAATACTGCTAATACAATCTAGGGGATAGGACGGGCATGTTATTTACTAACCGAGGGCATGATCACCTTCGGCGTAGACAATGTGCCTTTTTTTGTTTTGTATAGAAAATGGCAGTGTGCCTAGTTTCCGTGGAATCGCTTAGCCCAAAGTTATCGCCGTCCAAATGCCCGTTAAGGCATGTTCGAAAATACAGGACTTTTGAAACGTGGTTGAACTTCACTTACAAACGATGATTCCAAAAAAAACTTCTAGGTCATGGATGAGCTAGCATATTATAGATTTAACCAAATCCTGGAAATATTAAAAATATGTGACATGATGTGAGGTTTTGTGACATTCATCAAGATTTTGCCAAATTCAAAAATTCGTGGAACCCTTGTCGGAAGCGGATTTGAGAGCCTTTTGCTCCCCGCGGTGCTGCCACGCACAATATCGCTCACTATGTCACATATTGTGACATTGGAATTAAAGGTGAATCCACCTAAAATTCCATTAAATTCACACTACAAGCGGAATTACGTAAGAAACAACGCCGCAAATTTGAATGTCACACGTAATATCACAAAATGTGACATGATGTGAGGTTTTGTGACATCCTGTCGACGGAATTGACAGAAATTAACCGTGAAACTTTCTCGAAATGTAGGGAATGAGGAGGCACTACAATGGATAATAACGGAAATAAACCCTTACCTGCTGCAGCACCTGCTAGCGGTACAGTATTAGACCTTCCAGAAGAACAAAAATGGGCGGCTTCCGTGTGGGACACGAAAAGCACGACCGAAATCGCAAGCGCCCTCGGCATTCCGCTTAATGTCGTAGAGGAATGGTGCGAACAGCCCCGTTTCCAAGTCGAACTCTGCCAACAAGAATGGGACATTCAGCCGGAAATCGAGGTAACACACGCTGTCGTACTGGTGTTGGAAGATGTCTCTTATGCCGAAACCGAGGTTATGGTCGGATTGGAAAATGGCACCCTTATGGCTTGGGCACAAGATGAGGAAAGCGACTTTAATAGACTACTGTATTACCTGAATGACGAGGCAAACAATTCGTCGCTATCTGGTCTTTCACCAGAAGATCGAATTTTTGAAAATCGTGCAGACGGCTTGAGCGAAGAGCAACTGCAAGCAATTCCTCTTATCGTCGAGGGAAAAACGGATGCAGATGTCGCCGAATCAATCGGCAAAGCGCGAGAAACGGTCAACCGGTGGCGAAACCGTGACAATGCCTTCAAGACAGCATTGGATGATGCAAGCAAGTCCCATTACGATTCACAAATCGCGGCGCTGACGGCACGTACACAGAAAGCGCTCTCAGTCCTCGATGGGCTGCTCGAGAGCGATGACGAAAAAATTCGCCTGCAAGCGGCAAGCTTGCTTATAAAATCAACGCCAGCGCTAAGAAAATAGTGTCGAGGCGCTTCATTCATAGTATTGGCGTACCTCTGCAAAGGGAGCTATATTCCGGTGTTCTAAGGATTTCCTTGGTAGGTTGGAGAATAAAATCGCCTGAATCAACCTTGGCGGCGTAATAGGATATACAGGACAATAGACGTAGGTCGACAGAATGAATCCTGTAAATCCTTTAATCCTGAAAATCCTCATTCAGACTCAATTCGACGGTGCAACTGGAGGACACGGTTTGTTTGGAAAATTGCCTAAAGGTTGGAAAATCAGAACACTTGGAGATGTTACACACATCTTTAAGGGAGGCACCCCTAAACGCAATGTTGAGAGATATTTCCAAGGCGATATTGCATGGGCCACACCGACTGACATTTCCAAATTGAATGGGGCATTGTACATTGATGATACAGCAACACATATATCCGAGGAAGCTCTGGGAAAAAGTTCCGCAAGATTGTTGCCGGTTGGAACTGTACTTTTGACGAGCCGAGCAACAATTGGAAAGGTTGCAATCACTAGGGTTCCCATAGCAACAAATCAAGGCTTTGCCAACTTCTTATGCAAAGAGGAGATTGTAAATGTCTTTCTTGCCTACTTTCTCAGAGCCGTAACGGACATGCTAGTGTCGCTCGGTACGGGAACAACATTTTTGGAGGTTACGAAGGCAACACTTCTTGACGTTGAAATTCCGCTACCCCCTCGCCCCACCCAACGCAAAATCGCTGCCATTCTCAGCGCCTACGACAACCTCATTGATAACAACACCCGCCGCATCAAAATCCTTGAAGACATGGCGGCTACCATCTACCGGCAATGGTTCGTCGAATTCCGCTTCCCCGGCCACCAAAACGTCCCAATGGTCGAGTCCGAGCTAGGCTCAATCCCGCAGGGGTGGGAAGTAATGCCACTTGGTGAAATTTGCCATGTGTTAATGGGCCAGTCACCGAAATCTGAGTTCTATAATGAAACAGGGGAAGGGTTACCATTCCACCAAGGCGTAACAGACTTTGGGAACCGATTTCCAACAGATCAGGTATATTGCACTGTTGAAAATCGCATTGCAAACGAAGGGGATATCTTATTTAGCGTTCGTGCACCTGTTGGAAGAATCAACCTCGCAAATAAAAGGATAGTAATTGGTCGTGGACTTGCTGCAATCCGAAGCAATCGTGGAAATCAATCGTTTTTATTTCAACAATTGCGAGATGAATTCCGAGAGGAAGACACCATGGGCAGTGGGAGGATTTTTAATGCAATCACGAAGGGAGATTTGTTGGGGATTCAACTCCTAAAACCAATAGAATCAAATATCGATCACTTCGAGGAAAATGTCGAACCAATCTTCTCTAAGTTGGCAAACCTAACACTTAAAAGCACCAACCTCCGCCAAACCCGCGACCTCCTCCTCCCCAAACTCATTTCAGGAGAGATTGACGTATCCGAACTTGACATTGACACCGAAGGGATATAACCGCGAGCTAGTGCGAGCTAATGCAGTTATGGTGCGTCACTTCAAAAGCTATGAAATTTCATAGTAACATTTTTTAAAAAGTCGGCTAAACCCGCGCCCCACCTAAGTTTACAGACATTCGTCGTCCGCTCTTTTTCACAGTTTACTATGAAAACTATGAAATTCTGCACCAAAATCACCCATCGCTTCACCGTTACGCTAATTTCACCGCAACGTAATATTAACGAAAGTTACGATTATCTTTCGCAATAAACCAACATGTGATAAAATAGCTTCGTCTTATGACCGCAAGGTAGCTAGGAAAGGTGCCCACCCATGCCACAAGCGAAATCATATTTGGAAAAAGTTCATATCAAAAACTTCTTGAGTTTTTCTGATGTGGAGTTTCCGTTAAAGCCTTTGACAATCCTTGTTGGTCCCAATGCTAGTGGGAAATCAAATGCGCTTGAAAGTTTGCATCTTCTCAACAGAACAATCACACACGGTGCGCTGCCCGCGCTTGTGGTAATCCGAGATACATCCCCGATGAATGAAGCGGACCGCGTTCGCTTTAGATTTCAAGCACAAATTGGACAAGCTGAAACAATATACAATCTAGTTCTAGAAGCGCAGACGGACGGGAGTTCAGTCAATACGGAATCATCAATGCACGATCGGGCGACATCTCCAGTGCGAATTGTTGATGAAGGGCTACTGGTTAATGGTGTAAATGTAATTTCATTCCAAGGCGGACAGCTTCTGCTCAAAGACGAGAATGGCGAGAATGAGACAACATTCAAATCTGACACTCTCGCACTGAAGTCTGCTGGGAATTACGGAAACAAACCTATCACCCGTGAATTAGCGGAATTTATTGAGAAATGGGAATTCTTTGATTTTCGGTCAAAACTCGAATCAAGTTCCTTCACAACCCCTATGGTTTGGTCGCCGAGACAACATGGTTTTCCAAATTCGCACGCTACTTATAAGGACCTTCAGATATCGTCATTATCTTCGTTGCTTTTAGATTGGTATGAAAGCGATCGGGATCGATTCGACTGCGTCAGTGAACGCCTTCAGGCTTCTACTAATCTCAAAATAGAAAGGCGTTCAGTTGCCGGAGTTAACGTACTCACTCTAGAAGGGCACAAGTCTTGGTCATTCCTAGATACTGCATCTGACGGCACATTACGTCTAATGGCATATTACACCATGCTTAACCGCCCAGAGTTGCCGCCGCTAATTGCCATTGAAGAACCGGAACGGAATCTTCACCCCGCTGCTTTGACTGAAATAGCAAATGTCCTTGAGCAACTTGCCGAACAATCCCAAATCATTATCACTACCCATAGCTCACAGCTTCTTGATGTCTTCACTCCCGAAAAATTATCGGATTCTATTGGTGTTTTGCTTTTGCGCAACCCGCCTGAACGTGGCACGGAGTTCATCAGCCTTCAGGATATCCGTCGCAACCGTGTCGCATTAGATGGTTGGATTGCAGATTTTGGGATAGGCAGTGCCATTTTCGAGAGTGAACTTCTGCAAGACCTAATGGAGTAACCAGCATGTCAACCGTAAGAATCTGGGATTTAAACCCCCACTTTGATGCCAATGCGGTCAAACGTACCGCATATCAGGTGGTAAGAGATTCGCAACTTGATAATCTTTTCATCCAAACAGTTGACAAAAAGGCATTCTTGATTCGAAAAGGGAAAGCCTTGAGCAACACCTTGAGGCAAGCGATTCAGCTTTACCTCCAACAAGATGACTATGTCATTTTCGTCGCCGATTCCCATAGTCCGCCGCAAACCGATCAACAACCACGAGTGTCGGATTCTTTGATCAGTCACGTTGCACAGGTCGTAAAAGACAATATATTTGACGGCAGGGTATTCCTCGCACGAAGTGTTCAGGAACTGAACGCATGGTTGCCAATTACGCAAAAATCCTTTGAAGGGAACTCAACTGCGTGGCAGAAAGAGTGGAACAACATAGTCACATCATTCCACGACGCCTTTGCCAACACGCCAGAGAATGAGGTTGCGCGGGATCTTGATGCAACATTGGAGGAGGTGAGGCGTGAGCGAACCTGAACATCGGTGGCGCGTTTACCGGATAACAATTGACACCAATGTCTTTTTGCGTTCATTAATTCGTCGCGAAAACGACGCTAATCATCTGCTCTCCCTTTGGATAGATTTACGGTTTGTCCTTGTGTTATCGCAGGCAATTCTTGATGAAATTCGAGAGGTGCTGTCAAGGCCCGCACTCATCCAAAAATACTCATTTTCGCCGCATTCAGTCTCCCATCTAATCGATCTATTGGGCGGACGAGCAGTCATTGTTGAAGTACCTTTCTCATATGAATTATGCCGCGATGTTAAAGATGATCCGGTAGCCGATTGTGCGGTCTGGGGAAGAGTACAATTCTTGGTATCCTATGACAACGACTTTTTAGATGATTCCACACTCAGACAGGCTTTGTTTGAATTCGGCGTGGAAATCGTTCATCCCGGTACGGTTCTGGAGAACATTCAGGGCGCATAAGTCAACGCACCCGATCCCGTCATTGATCGAGAGACGTTACATCTCAACAAATCTCTCCGCAAGTTAGGAAACGCGCTAGCCCAATTCAATTGACGGGACTGAAAGCCCTTTTTTTATAGACTGTAAAAACTGTAATTTTGCAACAAACGATGCCCCAGAAAAAAGGCGCAACTGGAGGAGAATATGCGGTAGGAGAGCGTTTTAATCTGACCCTCTCTCACTCCCCCTTAGCAAGGGGGAGAATGTGTGTAGAATCCTATGACCTGTAGGGGCGCCCCTTGTGGGTGCCCACTTACTGACCGGCACCACCCCCGATTAGGAAAGAATATCAATGCAGCCCAAACCTGTGCAAAATTGGACAGACCGAATCGTTATTGACGAAGCAATTTTGACGGGAAAGCCCGTCATTAAAGGCACCCGTTTAGCTGTTGAATTCATCATTGACCTATTAGCGAACGGATGGAGCGAAGCAGAGATTCTTGAGAATTATCCTGGAATTGTGATTGAGGACATTCGTGCATGTATCGAACACGCTAACACCTGAATCAAGGATAAAGCAACTTCATTGCGAAGAATAAATCTCAACAAACAACGACTCAGCATCAATAGAGACGAATACGAAAATGAATCAATTTGCCCAATTGTATCCGAGTTCCGGTAATGTGTTTCGGGACATCGGTATTCCCGTAGCCGAAGCTGAACGTGAACTCTTGAAGGCCGACCTCGCCTTTGTAATCCACACAATTCTTGAGAAACGAAAACTGACACGGTCAAAAGCGGGGAATATGCTCGGCATAGATTTGTCGGATGTGTCCCGACTAAAGAATGGCAATTTCGGTTGTTTTAGCGTGGAGCGTATGTTCACGTTTTTGAACAGTCTCAACTACAATGTCGAGATTCACATTACGCCTTCGGGCGAGAACGGCGTACACCAGCGGGTCATTGCGGTTTAGCTGCCTACCCATATCCGCTGTGGGAGAGGCATCCTTGCCTCGATAATTGGGTGAACGCCCTTCGCCTCACTTCGGTTGAAGGGGTATGTTTACTTCTAGGTCAACAAACATGAATCGACAGCGCCAAATACAGTTTGGAAATTATGCCGCGGCACGTATGCTAACAGCGACTCAAGTCGGCTATTCCACGTCACAAGAACGAATAACGGAAATTCTCCGCTCATTCAATTACACGGAACTCGTGATTGTACTGGTAAGAATCAATCTTTTTCTCCACCGCAGTGAAGATCTTTTTGAATGCGAACGAGTTCTTAGAAAGAATTTTTGCACGTCGGTGTTGCAACATTCTATCACCGTTTCTGGAATTCTGGAAGACAGCATCATTTTCCACAGAAACCCAACACTTCGACTGTTAAGCAGGAGTGTGTGCGATGCTAACCGAAATTCGACGCGGTCGCCGGATATTGCGGACGATGCACGGAATGACTTGGCGACATGTTATCTCGTCGTGAACGAATTGCTTGCTGAGGAAGCTCCCCCTCCTGGAATGGGCTCAGAGGAGAAATTAAGGAATGATTTAGCGGAATTAATTGCAATTTTCGAATACTCGGTCAATCCTTCGCCTTGGCGCCACATAAAACATACAATTGTTCGGTCAAACGAATTTCTGACTCTTCTTCAGGAGAAAGCGTCGACATTTGATGTGAACGCGGCGTTTTTAGAGGCGACAACCGGGTTGACATTACAGCACTACCAACATCTCATTTTTAGCATATTCGCGGTATACTCTAGATTTTCACCCGAGGAAATTTTGGAAGGCAACGCGCTATTCATTGATACAAAGCCATCTCCAGCCCTTGCGACATTGTACGATAAGCTGCTCCAACACACCTGTATCCCAATTGAAGAACTTGCGCGCTGTGCGGAAACAATAACCTCACTGACAAACGAGTTTCGCCTATGGCGGCAATTTCCACTTGTAAAGTTAAGTGATGACCAAATCATGTGCGTCGATATGGGGTTCCTCGTAGATAAAATTGAAACGGGAGTGTTTTGGATCGTACGCGATTACCTTGAAGATAAAATTGCCGGCAAAGGAGAACAGATTATTCGCTTGCGCGGTGCGGTTTTCGAGGATTATGCCGCGTCAATTGTTGAGCGAGGAATCAATGCACAACAGCCGCCCGGCAAAGAGAAGTTCATAATTAAGCCGATGTATGATCAGAAAGGAGAGGCGGAGTGTACCGATATTGCAGTATATGGTGGGGACACGCTCATCCTGTTGGAATGCAAAGCGCCACTATTATCTGCCGAAGCGAAGTTCAGCCGAGATTTTTCTGAATTCTACAAGGCAATCAAGCCCAGTGTAATTAAGGGCATAGGGCAGCTGTGGGCTTCCATTCAGGACATGTGTCATACTGACAAAAAGCAAAGGCGAAAGGTAAAAGGCATAAGTATTTCAAAGATTAAAAAGATTTACCCAGTGATAGTGCTTCCTGATCGCCTTTTCTCACTTCCGGGTATGAACAGGTACCTGGACCTGGAATTTCAACAGCTATTGAAACGCAAAAATCTGAAAAAGCACTTAGCTGACATGCGCTTAACTGTTTTAACCATATCTGATCTTGAGGATTTAGAGCCCTATCTATACGACAAACCCTTCCATGTTCACCTAGAAACTTGGCTGCAAGATTTCAAAAGAGACGAATACTTCTCCTTCAGCCGATATTTACGGTCATTGAGGGAAAACGAACCACGTGAGAATTTGTACGTGAATAAGGAATTTGATCGGATTGGTGCCGACATGCAGGCGTTTTTCTCCGCGCACGGCCTTAATTGATAATGATTAGTTGCCAATCGCAACTTCACTGAATATGGAATGCATGATGCATATCACAGGGATTTTTGAATTCATCAGCCCCAAGTCAATTTGAATCAAAGGCACTCGAGTCGGTATCGAAATTGTCATTGAGAAATTTCCTGACGGTGCAAACCCGGATGAAATTCGACGACAGCACCCACATCTTACATTAAAGCAGATTCATGGGACGATTACCTACTACCTGTTCAACAAAGAGCCAATCGACGCCTATATTGAAGCCGGGCGAAAGCAAGCCGAACAGACTTATGCCCAACAGCGAAAAAACCCGTCGCCGGGCGTGGCGCGGCTCATGAAAATCAAAGCCCAGCGCGAAGCCGCACAATTACAACCCCATAACTAAATGGGATGAACAGAATCTATTGTAGTGCTAGCAATAACGAAAATAATTTCGCGTTAATTATCGCCTCTGTGCACATCGTCTGATGGAACTGACTTCATCATGCCAAACCCGTACAGTGAAGACCAACTTGTAGAACAACCCGCCATCGCCCTGCTCGAAGAACTCGGGTGGAAGACGCTCGACTGCTACGGTGAATTCGATCAGGGTGGCAGTCCGATCGGTAGAGAGCACAGGGGCGAGGTCGTTCTAACGATGAGGTTGCGCGGCGCACTAGAACGCCTCAATCCTGATGCGTCCGCCGTGGCAATTAACGCGGCGATTGAGGAGTTGACAAAATCCCGTGCGGCTATGAGCCTCGTCGAAGCCAACTGGGAGATTTACAGCCAACTGAAGGATGGCGTGAAAGTTGCCGACACGGCACCCGACGACGAAGGCGAATCCGTCGTAGACCTAAAGGTGATTGACTGGGAAAATACGGAGAACAACGATTTCTTCCTGGCGTCACAGTTCTGGATTGCCGGCGAAATGCACACTCGAAGACCGGACGCAATCGGCTTTATTAACGGACTGCCGTTGGTGGTGATGGAGTTCAAACGGCTTGACGAGAACGTCCACTCCGCCTACCACGATAACCTACGGGACTATAAGGACACCATTCCCCATCTGTTCTGGTACAACGCCCTGATTATTCTCTCCAACGGTTTGGAGAGCCGCGTCGGCAGCCTCACAGCCAGTTGGGAACACTTCGCCGAATGGAAACGAATTAAAGGTGAAGATGAACCTGCCGCGGTTTCGTTGGAGACCATCCTGCGCGGCCTCTGCAACCATCGCCGGCTGCTTGACATTGTCGAGAACTTCACCCTCTTCATGAGTCCCCAAGGCGGATCAATCAAGCTCACCGCCAAAAACCATCAGTATCTGGGTGTGAACAACGCCATTGAAGCCTTGAAGAGTATTGAATCTAATCGCGGACAGCTCGGCGTGTTCTGGCATACACAGGGCAGCGGGAAGAGCGTCTCGATGCTATTCTTCGCCCAGAAAGTTCTCAGGAAAATTCCGGGTAACTGGACCTTTGTCGTTGTCACGGATCGGAAAGAGCTGGACACTCAAATCTACAAAACCTTCGCGAGTGCGCGCGGCGTTGTGGCAAATCAGGAGGTTCATGCCGAGAGTGTCGCGCACCTCCGCCGTCTCTTGCGTGAAGACCACCGCTACATCTTCACCCTTATCCACAAATTCCAGACCCAAGGCTCTGAGAAACACCCCGTTCTCTCAAACCGATCAGACATCGTCGTCATCACCGATGAATCTCACCGCAGCCAATACGACACATTGGCATCCAATATGCGAACGGCGCTGCCCAATGCCGCGTTTATCGCCTTCACCGGCACGCCGCTAATCGCGGGCGAAGAAAAGACCCGCCAAGTGTTCGGGGAATACGTCTCAATCTACGACTTCAAGCAGTCGGTCGAGGACAACGCAACCGTACCGCTCTATTACGAAAACCGCGTTCCCGCCGTGCAATTAGTCAACGAGGAACTCAACGAAGATTTTGCGGGGATCCTAGAGGCGGCGGAACTTGATGAAACACAGGAAACCAGGATTGAGCGCGAGTTTGCCACACAGTATCACGTAATCACGCGTGATGAACGCTTAGAAGATGTCGCGAAAGATATTGTTTCGCACTTTATGGGGCGTGGATATCGGGGCAAGGCGATGGTCATCTCCATCGACAAAGCCACCGCCGTCAAGATGTATGACAAGGTTCAGAAGCATTGGGCTGAGTACCTTGAAGCGTTGAAGGTCAAAAAAGAGGACGCCCATGGGAACGTGGAACTTAAACCCCTTGAGGCAAAAATCCAATACATGGAAGAGACCGATATGGCAGTCGTAGTCTCACAGTCGCAGAACGAGATTGACGATCTGAAAGCCAAAGGGGCGGATATCGTTCCGCATCGCAGACGCATGAATACCCAGGACCTTGAGACTAAATTCAAAGATCCGGCAGATTCGTTCCGGGTCGTTTTTGTCTGTTCAATGTGGATGACCGGTTTCGATGTGCCGGCTTGTTCCACGATTTATCTTGACAAACTGCAACGCAACCATACCTTGATGCAGACAATCGCCAGAGCCAACCGAGTCTTCGGCGACAAAGTCAACGGCTTGGTCGTCGATTATATCGGAATCTTCCGCAATCTTGAGCGCGCGTTGGCGATTTACGCGGAAGGCACCGATGCGGAAGGCAGACGCCCAATTCGCGATAAATCGGAGCTTGTCGACGTACTTAGACGCGCAATTGCTGAAATTAAAGAGTTTTGTGCGAACCGCGGCGTTGACCTCACCAAGATTCAGGCGGCGGAAACAGAAACTTTTGAACGCGCTCGGCGAATCAACGACGCGGTAGACAAACTGCTGGTAAACGATGAAACTAAACGTGACTATTTACAGCGCGCAAATAACATCTCCAAGCTATACAAGGCGATACTGCCCGATCCCGCAGTGAATGAATTTAAGGAAATCTGCAGCCTCACCAAGCTGATTGCGGAAAAAATCAAAAACTTGACTCCGTCTGCGGATCCCTCCGATGTGAGGAAGGAAATTGAAGTCCTACTGGACCAGTCAATCCTGCCGATTGGTTACATCATAGCGGAAGAAGGGGAATATGAAACAAACCAGATTGTCGATTTGAGTCAGATAGACTTCGATAAGCTCCGCGAAAGATTCAAGACGCAACGCAAGCAGATTGAAGCCGAAAAACTCAGGAGCGCAATAAACAGGAAACTATCACAGTTGATTCGGCTTAACAAAACACGAATGGATTATCAGGAAAAATTCGAACAAATCATCGCCGACTATAACGAAGCCGCCATTGACGTTGATGAATGGATTGAAGAATTAATCGCATTGGCGGGTGAACTCAATGAGGAAGAACAACGCACCGTCGCCGAGCAACTATCCGAGGAAGAGCTGACTGTCTTTGACCTGCTCACTCGTCCCAAGCCCGAATTGACCGAATCTGAAAAGAAACAGTCGAAAGACGTAGCCCGAAAACTGCTTGAGACACTCAAAAACGGCAAGCTAGTGCTCGATTGGCGCAAGCAACAACAATCGCGAGCCGTAGTTAAGCTCAGTGTTCGAGAGATACTCGATGAACTGCCGGAATGTTATACCCGGGAGGTATACGATCAAAAATGCGAAGCAGTGTATCAACACATCTTCGAGTCTTACTACGGAAATGGCAAGAGCGTTTATAGCATTGCGGCGTGATTCACGGCGGCTAACCCATCAATCTCCCCGCCGCTCACGTAAATACGCATGAGGAGGATGTGCAACTAGCTGAATTGCTGGAATAACAGATTTTTCGAAAAACTCAACTGATTTGGAATCCGTGCAATCCATTAATCCGCGGTAATCCGCGATTCAGACAATAAGAAGTTCGCCATACGGAATACATTTTCATTTTCTCTCATTGATTCTCCGAAAGCATCCCGGACTTCGACCGAAAAATTATGGATGTCTTCAATCCGCGCAATCCATTTATCCGCGGCAATCCGCGATTCAGACAACAAGAAGTTCGCCATACGGAATACATTTTCATTTTCTCTCATTGATTCTCCGAAAGCATCCCGGACTTCGACCGAAAAATTATGGATGTCTTCAATCTGCGTTATCCGTAAAATCCGCGGCAATCCGCGATTCAGACAGAGCATTGCCAAATACGGACGGCTGATCAACGCTTTACGTCTTAGTTTGTGATATACTGATTTGAGATTTTAATTGAAAGGAACATTATGCCAAAAGCATCTTTGCAACAACAAGCAGTTGACCTAATAGAGCAGCTTTCGACAGAAAAGCTGAAGACGGTTATTGACTATCTGAGCTACCTGCAAGATAAAGAAGCGTGGGAAGCCACCCGCGAATTGGCGAGCAATCCGGAAATCGTCAAAAGTTTAGAACGTTCAGAATCAGATGTGCAGGCAGAAAAGCTAAAGCGTTGGACCGATGTTAGACGGGACGTTTGATGTACAACTCACTGAGATGAGGCAGCGACGCACTACGACGCGCTTGACGCAAACATGACGCGGCGAGTGAATGAAGCGTTTGATATGTTAGCCCAAAATCCGTTCTTTGGACGGAACATTGTCAAATTGAAGGGAGAGTATGCCGGACGGTACAGGTACCGTGTCGGAAGTTACCGAATTGTCTACAGTGTGAACACGCAGCGTCGGGTGTGCATCATCAAAGGCATTTATCGGCGTGGCAGAGCAAATCGTCCGTAATTAGGCAAATGACATGGATTCGGCGCATTGCATCTGCGTCCAACATTTATCCGCGGCAATCCGCGATTCAGAGGTTTGGAGAATGAAAATGAGTCCGACAAATACAGATGAAAATTGGGAAATTACGTCGTCCGTCACCGATGAACAGGTTTCATTTTACAACGAAAACGGATATCTCACATTTGGCAGGATTTTTACTCGGGCAGAATTGGACGAATTGCGCGGTTACGTCGATGATATGGTCGCTACGCTCCCCGAAGGCAAACGCCCCGAACACATGGACGTGCCGCACTTTGAACACCCGTATCTGTTTAAGTACCTTGCGGATCCGCGTGTGCTGGATGTGATAGAACGCTTCATCGGACCCGATATCCTCCTCTGGTCGAGCCATTTCGTCACCAAACCCAAGACCGACGGTATGCCCGCGCCGTGGCATCAGGACGGCGTCTACTGGAACGGCCGATTGGAACCGATGCATGTAATCACGATGTGGCTCGCTGTGGACGAATCGTCAGTCGAAAACGGCTGCATGCGCGTAATCGCCGGGAGCCATAAACTCAGAGATCGGCGCTACGAGCATGTCGATCCGACAAAAAACATATTCGGCACCGAAGTCGTCGCTGAAGATTTGGATGCATCGAGGATTGTTAACCTAGAACTGGCCGTCGGCGAATGCCATTTTCACGACGCCTTTACCATCCACGGATCGGCTGCAAATTCCTCGCAAAATAGGCGATGCGGTTATACGATGCGTTACATGCCGGCGACTGTCCGCTGCCATGACCCGATGTTGGCACCTGCCCATCGCATCTACCTGTTGCGGGGCGAAGATCGAAGCAACGGTTTCAATTTCTACACCCCGGCACCGAATTTCCCCTGAACGGCTCGCCGAAATCCTTTACTCCCAATACATTGCCATTGATATCAGACATGCGATTACACTTACACGGTTTGACGGGCGATTGAGCGAGAAAGGGGCGATTGCAACAAGCGCAATCGCAAGTTGAGGCCGCCCAACCTCTACCCGTTGAAGTCCCCGCAATTCCTAACCCGTGCCGATCCAGACGATACCCTCTTGTAATAGACACGGATTTGGTGATATAATCATGGCGCGATTAATTCAAATCCCGAAGAAATGACCATCGTGGAGGACAAATGACGAACATAGAAAGCGACGATTCCAACGATTTTGCGCGCCGCAGTCTAGATCGAGGCATGGAGATGCAGCGGCGAGGGTTTTTAGATGTCGCTATCCCTTACTACACTGAAGTCATACGGTTAGAGCAGGGAGACCCGGATATACTCATTGATGCCTGCGGCAAACGGGGCGAGTGTTATTTGAAAAAAGGCGATTTGCAGTCTGCAATCAAAGATTTTGACAGAGTGATAAATGAGTTGCCTGAAAACCCCGACAATGCCAGTGTCTATAAGAATCGAGGTGCCGCTTACCTCGGAACGGGCCGTTTTGACCGCGCCGCCGAAGATTTTACCAAGGCGATAGAACTGAAACCCGGTTACGCTAACGCCTTCCGCCTTCGCGGTATAGTTTACTGCAGGAAAGGCGAGTATAGCAGTGCTATTGAAGACTTTTCCATAGTGATTGCATTGAAGCCCAATTATGCCAAGACCTATTACAATCGCGGTATAGCCTGGCTGCATTTGGGCGAGTGGGAAAAAGCCAAATCTGACCTGATGAACTCCTCGAGTATGAAGATGGACACTATCGCAGCATTCCGCGAGGAGTATCAAAGCCTTCAAGAATTCGAGCAGAAACTTGGGATTCAAGTGCCGGTTGACATCATCCCATTGCTTAGGCGCGGTTAATGTCAATTCGTGAATTGACATTTTAATGGAACCGCCATCGGCAATTAGGCGGCAACGGCGGCTAGCAAATTTAACGGCGCCAATGTGGGGAAAGGGTTGCTAGCGGCGACGCGCGGCGGATACAACGCGTACTCCATTGAGGGTCGGGACCTCCTGCACCAAAGTCGGTGACAATTAGACACTTCTTGAAATACTAACGGATTCCTTGATGCGAAATTGATTCAAATGACCATTCATACCGGTTCCCACCATTCCATTCGAGCGAAAATTATATCTGCATCTGATCACTTGCCCCGAATGTGCATCATGATATGTTGGAACACTATGTCGCCGTCCGGCTGCCTTTAAACCCAACGGTTACACAGCGCTTTTGTACCGAATTTCTTGAGTTTTGAATCCGTCGCAGTTCCATCTAAAGGGAGAAAACCTCTTATGAGAATAACCCAAATTTTCAAGACCTTGCTCTTGTCTACTTCTCTTTTTCTGCTGCTGAATGGATGCGGAAAAACTGTCAAAATTCAACCTCCCCCTGAATACAACAATTGGAATCTGCCGCATGGCGCCGCAATGCGGCTCGGAAAGGGTGAAGTCAACGACATCGCTTATGCACCAGATGGCACTAAGCTCGCCGTGGCGAGTAGTATCGGGGTGTGGCTTTATGATGCCCGCGACGGTACGGAAATCGCCTTGATTACGGCGCATACAGAAGGTGCGAGCGCGGTGGCGTTTTCCCCGGACGGTAGTACCCTCGCCAGTGGAAGTTCGAGCGATATCATCACCGGAGGTGAGGAAGGTTCCATTTGGCTGTGGGAAACCGCCACGGGACGGCACAAACAGACGCTTCAAGGGCATGATCGCCTTGTTAATTCGTTAGTGTTCTCACCTAACGGAAAAACTCTTGCCAGTGCAAGTCAGGACGATACGGTACGGCTCTGGGACGTCGCTACCGGGTACAGCCTCCGCACCCTTGAGGGGCATACGAGTGAAGTGAATTCCGTCGCGTTCTCGCCGGACGGAGCCACGCTTGCGAGCGGCAGCCGAGACAATACTGCACGGTTGTGGGAGGTCGCCACGGGTCGCCCCATCAAAACCCTTGAAGGACATGAGAAATCTGTCAATTCAGTGTCATTTTCACCTGATGGACATATCCTCACTTGTGCAAGCGAGACTGTCTGGATGTGGGATGTTGCAGCAATGGAACCGAAATGGACCCTAGAGGTCGGTCCGCACGTGTGGGAGGTAGATGACGTGGCGTATTCCCCGGACGGCATCACGGTCGCCAGCATCTGCTCGGGAAATATTCAGTTGTGGGACGCCACGACCGGCGGGCTAAAGCGCACACTTCCAAGGACCGGCTGGATTCAGTCCCTCGCGTTTTCCCCTGACAGCGGCACCCTCGCGGCTGCAAGTCCGTACGACGGAATTTACATTTGGGATTTGGAAACCACGCAGCTCAAAGCCACGCTTGAGGGACACATAGCTAGTGTCGAGTCCTTTGCTTTCTCCCCGGATGGAGAAAGTCTTGCAAGCGGCGGTACGACGTTCAATCTGTGGAATGTCAGCACGGGCCGCCCAAAACTCATTTTTGATGACAAAAACATGGAACATCCCGTGGCGTTTTCTCCCGACGGTAGCAGCCTCGTCACCGGAATTAGGTATAACGCACTTAGGTTATGGGATGCCTCCACCGGTCAACGAATTCAAGTTTTTGAGGGACATAGTCAGTACCTAAACGCTGTCGCATTCTCCCCTAACGGTTCTCTTCTCGCTAGCGGCGGCAGCGACAATACCGTTCGGTGTTGGGACGTTTCAAGCGGTCAACTGAAATATGTCCTTGATGCCCACACGGGCGCTGTTGAGTCCGTAGAATTTTCACCAAATGGACGTACCCTCGCCAGTGCGAGTAGAGACAAAACCGTACGGTTGTGGGACGCTGCTACGGGTGAAGCCAAGGCATCCCTTGACGGACATGGTTCCGGAGTCGATGCTATCGCATTTTCGCCTGATGGTCGGATTCTTGCCAGCGGGAGTTGGAACGGGATTCGATTGTGGGATGCCGATACGGGCAAGTTCCTGCGTAAACTAGCTGGCGATCCCGGTGGTGTCGAGTCAATTTCGTTCTCTCCAGATGGGAACTTCTTAGCAAGCGGAAACCGGAATCACACAATTTGGTCATGGGACGTAGCCACAGGCAGACATTTGCGCATTCTATCAGGGCATATGGACAGTGTCGAACACCTGTCGTTCTCTCCGGACGGTTCCGTCCTCGCTAGCGGGAGTCGGGACGGCACCATTCTGCTCTGGGCGTCGTTCTTACCGCACTGACAATGCGGGTACGCGGGCAGTTTTAATGGCGGGAGACATTGGTGTTGAGTCGCGAGTATTGACCGAACACCCGAAGATTTAGAAAGTCGAATCGTCCACTGTAAAATCAAAAAGGAGTACCCACCGATGAAAAGATCGCTAGAATTTAAATTCGCACTCGCGCTTCTCTGTTTCCTTTTCATCCTGAATAGCTGCGGCAAAACCGACAGAATACATCCAATTGAAGAATTAAACCGTTGGCGCCTGCCCAAAAATGTCAAGTACCGTCTCGGGAAAGGTAGCGTACAGGATATCGCGTATTCACCGGATGGCTCTCAACTTGCCGTGGCGAGCAGTATCGGGATTTGGCTCTATGACGCGAAAACAGGCGAGGAAACTGCTCTGCATACACCGAGTAGGGGCGGTGCCCGCTCTGTCACCTTCTCTACACGTGGTCAATTCCTCGCTGTTGGAACTGACGTGGATATTTTCAGCATGAGCGGCGAAAGCAAGGTTCAGTTGTGGGATCCAAATACAGGTCAACTCAAGCTAACGCTTAAAGGACATGGATATCAGGTCAACGCTGTGACATTCTCTCCAGACGGAAGAACACTTGCCAGTGGCGGTCAGGACGAGACAATTCGGTTGTGGGATGTTCCAACTGGTCAACTCAAAATAACGTTCCATAAATCTGAAAGCGGCGTCAACTCATTAGCATACTCACCTAATGGTGAGACCATTGCAAGCGGCGGTGATGACTATTCTGTTCGGTTGTGGGACACAAACACCGGAAAACTAAAGGCGGTGCTTGACGGACACACGAGTGCGATTACCTCCATCAAGTTTTCTCCAAATGGCAACACGGTTGCTAGTACATGCCGAGACGAGACAATTCGGTTGTGGGATGCTAATTCCGGGAAACTCATTCACAATCTAAAAGGGCATACCGCTGGAGTTGAATGCCTAGCCTATTCACCAGATGGAAGTACCCTCGCAACTGGGAGCATGGACCATAGCATCCGACTCTGGGATCCGAAAACGGGAAAACCCACGCGGACACTGGAGAAAACCGGTTGGGTCAAGTCAATCGCGTACGCACCGGATGGGAGTGCGGTCGCGGGTGTCGTAAATGACAATGCTATCCGAGTGTGGGATGCTAATACAGGGGAATTGAGATTGTCCATTGATGGGCATTCACGTGAAGTAAACTCGGTGGCATTCTCTCCAGATGGGACGGTTTTAGCGAGCGGCGAAAATACTATTCGGTTTTGGGATGTTGCCTCTGGACAGGCCATTCAGACTGACGTAAAACGCAGATCTGCCAAGTGTATTGCTTATTCCACCGATGGTCGTACCGTTGCCAGCGGCGGTTGGGACAAGAAGGTCAGGCTGTGGGACACCAACACCGGGCAAGAGAAACTGGTCCTTGAGGGACATTCGGAACTGGTCAATGCTGTCGCGTATTCACCGGATAGCGAAATTCTCGCCAGTGGGAGTCAGGACAAGACTATTCGCTTGTGGGACGCTAGCACCGGGGAACTCAAGTTGATACTTGAAGGGCATTCGGAAGAGGTCATTGCAATCGAGTTGTCACCGAGTGGCAGCACGCTTGCTAGTGCGAGTGTGGACAAGACGGTTCGGTTTTGGGATACTGCTACCGGTCAACATTTGCTAACCTTGGAGGGACATACGGGAGGCGTTGAATCCGTTGCGTTCGCGCCGGATGGAAAGACCCTTGCTAGCGGTAGTCGAGACCATTCAATTCGGTTATGGAACGCTGAAACGGGCGAACACCAACGGACCCTCTCTTTAGAAGACAGCTTTGCGTGGTTCGATTCAATAGCGTTTACGCCGGACGGTCGCGCCCTCGCGAGTGGAAGTTCGGACAGCTTAGTTCGATTGTGGGATGTCCAGAGCGGACATCTATACCAGACGCTTGAAGGACATGTGTTTGGCGTCGACTCTATCGCGTTTTCGCCGAACGGCAAGACGCTCGCCAGCGGAAGTCAGGATGGAACAATCTTGCTTTGGACGGTAGAACCGCCACCGGCTTCGCTGCGCTAAACTTTGAAATCATCACTAAATAAACCATCGCACCTTGTAGATTTTGGGCGCACCCGCCCTGAAATCCCAAGTATCAATAAAGGCGCCATTCCATCAGAATAGAGGAAAGTGTAAAATGTATAGAAGGCTGTTTTTCAGCATTTGGCTCTGGTGTGTGGCTCCGCAGTTTCTACCCGCCGTAATTGCGCAAGACTACAATCAATGGCACTTACCCGAAGGCGCCATAATGCGTCTCGGAAAAGGTACCACCTACGATATTGCCTATTCACCGGATGGTAATCGAATTGCCGTAGCAAGCGGTATAGGCGTCTGGCTCTATGATGCCCATACTGGCGCGGAATTTTCCTTGCTCAAATCACACCCAGTGGGCGTTAGGTCTATAGCGTTCTCGCCGGACGGCAATATCCTCGCTGGAGGCAGCGCAGACAACATTTCCAGCGATAGTTTGGAAAGCGCGGTTTGGTTATGGGATGTTGATTCAAGGGAACTAAAACATACGCTTGTGGGACATTGGTGGAGTGTCAACTCTGTAGCATTCTCGCCGGATGGCAAAACCCTCGCCAGCGCCGCTTGGGAAGAGATTCGGCTGTGGGACACCGAATCTGGGAAACACAAGCGGACATTTGAAGGGCATAAACGCACAGTCTACTCTATAGCTTTCTCTCCAGATGGAAACACCCTCGCCAGCGCTGGAGCAGACAACAAGATTCGGCTGTGGGATATCGGATCGGGTGAACACAAGCGCACACTGAAAGGGCACACGGGTACGGTCAATTCCGTCGCCTTTTCGCCGGACGGTAAAACCCTTGCCAGTGGTAGTGAGGACCAAACCATTAGGATATGGGACGCAAAAACCGGGAAACGCAAAAAGACTCTGCGAAAGAACATTCGGAATTTCAACCAATTGTGGGAGGACGTAAAACTTTCCCTAAAGGGGCTTAAGATTGGCGTAAAGTCCGTAGCATATTCGCCAGATGGGAGCACCCTCGCCAGCGCGGGAATGACAATTCGGCTGTGGAATGCCGCCACAGGAGAACTAAAGCAGAAATTTGAGAAGACAGGGTGGGTCGATGTCATTGTCTATTCGCCGGACGGCGCCACACTCACCAGTGGGAGTGATTACAGGCCAGTTCATCTTTGGGACGCGGCGACGGGGAAACTCAAACAGACCCTTAAGAAACATGAGGGTGGAGTTAATTCCGTAGTGTTTTCGCCTGATGGCAACTCTCTGGCCAGTGAGGGGAGCACAACTCGGTTGTGGGATGTCACAACGGGACAACCTAAGCCGATTCGAAAAGGGCGCAAGGGCGGCTTCTCGGTAGCAATTTCTACGGATAGCCGAACGCTCGCCGCCGGAAGTTATAACGGTTCTATTCCGTTATGGAAAGCTGACACTGGCGATTACATTGGGTCGCTTGACGGACATAAGAAATGGGTCTATTCTGTCGCCATTTCCCCGGATGGCAACACTCTCGCTAGTGGCAGCAAAGACAAGACGGTTCGACTGTGGAATGTGAATACGAGAGCGCACATACGGACACTAAAAGGGCATAAAGGCGACGTTCGCTCAGTCGCGTTCTCCCCAGACGGATTCACCGTCGCCAGTGGAAGTGAAGACGAAAAAATTCGATTGTGGGATGTTGTTACGGGGAACTGTAGGCGTATTATTGAAGGACACACTTATCAGATCAATGCCATCACGTTTTCACCTGATGGCGAATTCCTTGCGAGCGGGAGTCGTGGCGATACGATTTGCTTGTGGGATGTAAACACAGGACGACGCATGCAGGTATTTAAGGGGCATAATGGTTGGGTAAATGGCATTGCATTCTCGCCAGATGGAAATACTCTCGCCAGCAGCGGTAATGATAAGACTATTCGGCTGTGGGATTTGGAGACGGGTCACGACAAGCGTGCCCTAAAAGGACACACCGATGATGTCGATTCAGTCGCGTTCTCTCCTGATGGGAGAATTATTGCAAGTGGTAGCCGCGACGGCACAATTCTTATCTGGGCGGTTGACTCGGCGACTGTCTCGCCCCCCGTGAAACTGCCTGAAAAAGTCTTCACACGCCAACCACCCGAAACGTACATAAGATGGAATCTGCCCCAAAATGCAAAATTCCGCCTCGGCAAGGGGATGATGCACGACCTCACGTATTCACCAAACGGCTCACAACTCGTGGTGGCAAGCAGCATTGGGATTTGGCGCTACGATGCTCATACCGGTGTGGAAATCGACCTGCTCACTGGGCATAAAGGAAAGGTTAATTCCATCGCGTACTCTCCGGATGGCAAGAATTTAGTGAGCGTGAGCGATGACAAGACCATTCGGTTGTGGGATGCGCTATCCGGAATACACCGTCGTACCCTTGAGGGACATAAGAGTCAGATCAATTCCGTAGCAATCTCATTTGATGGCGCAACGCTCGCTAGCGCCGCTTGGAATGAGATTGGGTTGTGGGACGCCGCTACAGGACAACTTAAGCAGACACTTCAAGGACATGAGAATCACGTCAAGACTCTCGCATTCGCTTTCACCAATCATATCCTCGCGAGTGGGAGCTGGGACAAGACGATTTGCCTGTGGGATGCCGTGACGGGGGAACACAAGCATACACTAAAAGGGCATACGGATCACGTCAATTCCGTCGCGTTTTCACCGGACGGAAGCACCCTCGCCAGTGGTAGCGATGACAAGACAATATGCTTGTGGGATGTAACAACTGGCAAGCGCAAAACAATCATTAAGAGAGGAATTCACAACGTAACTGATATATGGGATTTTGTGACGCGCAGGCGAACCCATAAATGGCATACTGAGGAGGTTCGTACAGTCGCTTTCTCACCTGACGGCGGCACACTTGCCAGTGGCAGTTCAGACTTCACGATACGTCTTTGGGAGGCCAACACGGGAGAATTCAAAAGAATGCATGAACGTGCCGGTTGGGCTGATACTATCGTTTACGCCCCCGACGGGGAAACTATAGCCATCGGGAGCGCATTCAACGATACAATTCGCATATTGGACCCTTCAACCGGCAATCACAAGGAAATTATTGAGAGGCATGAAGGAACCGTAAATTCCGTTGTGTTTTCCCCCGATGGCGACATCCTCGCTACAAGAGGAGCGACCATTCGGTTATGGGACGCGGACAGCGGAGCACTGAAACTGACATTTGTGAGAAACATTTGGTCCGATTCTCTTGCGTATGCGCCGGACGGGCGAACTGTCGCTAGTGCAAGTGCGCACAACAATACAATTAGCTTGTGGGACGCCGTGACCGGCGAACAAAGGGAAACTCTTGAAGGGCATACGGATTACATCAATGCCGTGGCATATTCTCCGGACGGAAGTACTCTCGCCAGCGGCAGTCGGAACAAAATAATTCGTCTTTGGGATGCCACCTCAGCGACACACAAGGGAACCCTTGAGGGACACGCGGATGAAATCAATTCTGTCGCCTTTTCTCCGGATGGAAACACCCTCGCGAGTGGAAGTAAGGACAAGACAATTCGATTGTGGGATATCGGAACAGGGAAACACAAGCTAGTTCTTAACGGACATTCACATGAGATTAGTTCCGTCGCGTTCTCACCAAATGGTCAAATCCTCGCTAGTGGGAGCTGGGACAAGACAATCCGATTGTGGGATGTCGTAACGGGAAAACACAAGGTAACCCTTGAAGGGCATGAAAGCATCGTCGAGTTCGTTACGTTCTCCCCAGATGGCAAATTGCTCGCCAGTGGAGGTTGGGACAAAACGGTTCGGTTGTGGAATGTCATTACCGCCAATCACACGCGGATATTTGAAGGACATACGGATTGGGTCAATTCGCTTGCATTTTCCCCGGATGGCAAAACACTTGCCAGCGGGAGCAACGATGGAACGCTTCTTGTCTGGACGGTCAATCCATCGCCGATTTCTTCACAATAACCTGTGAAGTCTCTGTCAGCAAGCTATTCAACTTTCCACGCATCACAAACATCAGCCGTCGTGACGATTCACTGATGGATAGGCGATTCGTCGACTCGCCGCCAGCGTTTATAACAAGGATAGAAAGCAAATTGCACATGAATCCAATCGAATTTGAAGTCATCCGAAATGCACTGGTCGAAGCCACGGAAGAGATGGCGATTGCGCTGCGTCGCAGTGCGTATTCCACCAACATCAAGACCAGAGCTGATTTCTCGTGCGCCTTTTTTGACCGCCAACTGCAACCCGTTGCCCAAGCATTTACGCAACCCGTTCACCTAGGATCGCTAACTGAATTCGTGCCGAGAGTTGTCCGGGAGTATGGACCAGAGAACCTCGAACCGGGCGATGCGATTCTCTCCAATCACCCTTATCTGGGCGGCGTTCACCTGAACGATATCACGCTCATCTCTCCGGTGTATTGCCTAGCCCCCCGCACCGTAAATCCGGACAATTCTAAAGGTACACTTTTTCAAGATAATGAGGAGCGTCAGGATTGGACGCCAGAACTCTTCGGTTACGTTGCGAATCTAGCGCATCATGTGGACGTGGGCGGCGGCGCGCCCGCGAGCATAGGCGCGTTCCGCGAGGTCTATCAAGAGGGAATTATCATCCCCCCGGTGAAGCTCGTACAGCGGGGAGAAATTGTTCAGGACATTTTCCGGCTAGTGCTAGGCCAGATTCGCTCCAAGCATGAGACCGCGGGAGATTTTCGCGCACAGATAGCGGCTAATAACACTGGTGTCCGCCGGCTGAACGCGCTTCTAGGGCGCACGGGCGCAGATAAAGTAGCCTTATGCGTCAATGAACTGCTTGAATACACCGAACGCCGAACTCGTGCCGAGTTGGCAAAACTCCCAAAGGGGACGTTTGCCGCTGACGGTTATGTTGATAACGATGGTTTCACCGATAAACCCGTGCGCCTCGCCGCGAAGATGGTCATTGACGATGATGGCGTCCTTTTCGATTTGACGGGTTCAGATCCGCAAAGGCGTGCCCCAGTAAATTCCACGTTTGCCCAGACCTATTCCGCCTGCGCGTATGTGCTCAAGAGTCTCCTCGATCCTGACATTCCGGTCAACGCTGGATTCTACCGTCTGGTCCGCATCGTGGCTCCGCCCGGAACGGTGGTCAACTGTACCTCGCCAGCGCCAGTGGTGGGCGGTTGGGAAACGCAAGTACGTCTCAGCGACATCCTGCTGAAGGCAATCGCACAGGTTCTACCCGACCGAATCCCTGCGGGAACAAAGGCAATGATGGCACAGGTAGGCTTTGGAGCTGCGCATCCTCGCACGGGCGAACTCTACGCTTTTTACGAAACGCTAGCTGGCGGCTATGGCGGTAGAACGTCGAGCGATGGACCTGACGCGGTGCAGTGCCACGGTCAGAACACAGAAAATGCGCCTATTGAGGAAACTGAGATTAATTACCCGGTTCGTATAAACCGTTACGAACTCGTAGAAGACTCTGATGGGGCAGGCAAACATCGCGGCGGGTTGGGGTTGCGGCGAGACTATTTCTTTGATCATGAAGCCTCGTTCACAATCCTGTCTGATCGCGACAGATGGGGACCGCAGGGGCTTTTCGGTGGGCTGCCCGGAAAGGTGGCTAGCTATGTGCTGAACCCCGATACCGACGCCGTCACGCTCGGTTCCAAGGTAACAGTTCAACTCAAACCGGGAGACGTGGTGAGTTTTCGCACCTGCGGCGGCGGCGGTTACGGCCCGCCTGAAGACCGTGATCCGCAATTGGTTTTGAGCGATGTGCGTGACGGCAAAGTTAGTCCGGCGCGTGCGAGAAAAATCTATGGTGTATCCATCGACACAGACACATGGACAGCAGAGAAGGCGGATACCTCGATCCCGCAAACAAATAGTGCGGCGAAGTGAGAATTAAAATAGAACATGATATGCTACTTTGTGATTGCTCAGCCAATCGTAGAATATGGAGGTACAGTGGGTGACTTGCAGATATCGTCTCGGCGTGGATATCGGCGGCACTTTCACGGATGCCATCCTGATTAACGAACGCATCGGCGAAATCCATGTCGGCAAGGTGCCATCGACGCCCAACGACCCTGCCCGAGGATTCATGGATGCGGCCCATCGCATGCTGCGCGATGCTGATATTTCGCCGGACCAGGTGCGGCTTGTCGTACACGGCACCACCGTAGCAACGAATACCGTAATTGAGGGCAAGGTTGCCCGCACAGGCTTTATTGCCACTGACGGTTTTCGAGACCTATTAGAAATTCAGCGCCAGATTCGTCCGTCACTCTACGATTTGCAATTCGAAAAACCCCGTCCGCTAGTGCCTCGACGCCTCTGCTTCGGCGTGCCAGAGCGGCTCGACGCGCACGGAAACATACTCACCCCACTTGATGAAAACGCGGTAGCACAGGTGGCAGAGCGGTTACGAAAAGACGGCGTCGAAGCTATTGCGGTCTGCTTCCTACACGCCTACGTCAACCCAATTCATGAAACTCGGGCGGGGGAGATTCTGCGTGAAATCGTACCAAACGCAGCTGTGTCTTTATCGTCCGATGTCGCTCCAGAATTTCGGGAGTATTTTAGAGCCAGCACCACCGTCATCAACGCTTGCATTCGCCCGATCGTGGCGCAGTATCTGCAGCGTATTGAAACACAACTGGTTAAGGAGGGGTTAAACGCTGCATTGCTCGTCATGCAGAGCAGCGGCGGGGTTTTCACCTTCTCGGCAGCAAGCAAAAAGCCGGTCTTCATGGTGGAATCAGGCCCCGCGGCGGGTGTCATCGCGGCAACTCACCTGGGGACTGCGCTTGGATATGAAGATGTTATCTCCTTTGACATGGGGGGCACCACTGCAAAAGTTGGCCTGATCGAGAGTGGAACACCGCGAATAACCAAGGAATATGAGGTTGGTGCGACAGCCCGGTCGGGTTTGGGCGCCAACGCCGGCGGTGGATATCCTATACGCACGCCCGTTATCGACCTCGTCGAAATCGGCGCGGGCGGCGGCTCAATCGCTTGGGTGGACTCAGGCGGTGTTCTGCGTGTTGGTCCTCAAAGTGCGGGCGCTGATCCAGGTCCAGCCTGCTACGAAAACGGAGGTACAGCGCCCACCATAACGGATGCCAATTTGGTGTTGGGACGGCTGAACCCGAGCTACTTCTTGGGTGGCGAGATTAATCTTAAAATTGATGCGGCATGGCGCGCAATTGAGGAAACCTGCGCCAAACCGTTGGGAATGGAAGTCGCCGATGCCGCTCACGGGATCGTGGAAATTGCTAATACGGCCATGGTGAACGCACTCCGCCTCGTTTCGGTACAGCGCGGTTATGACCCCAGGGAATTTGCCTTAATGGCGTTTGGCGGTGCCGGGCCGCTGCACGCCAACCGCTTGGCGGATGAGATTGAAGCACGCGCTGTCATCGTTCCAATGAGCCCCGGTACTACATCCGCCATGGGGCTTTTGGTGACTGACCTCAAACACGAGTATACCAAAACACTCATCCAGCGTGTCGCCCAACTCGACCTAAGGGAATTGGAGAAAACTTTCGAAGCACTCACCGAAAAAGGACGAAAGACCCTTGAGCGTGAGGGAATGGCGCAAGAAGACATCTCATTCGTCCGCAAAGTAGATATGCGCTACGTCGGACAGAGTTATGAACTGACTGTAACGTTGTCAGAGGGTCAAGGCGAACGCGCAGCACCTCCACTTAGCGAATCCGATATCCGTCTGGCTTTGGAGGCGTTCAACCTAGATCACGACCGAGCATACGGTTACAGCGCCCCGGACGAACCGGTCGAAATTGTCAATCTCCGGCTCACTGCCATAGGACAAATCACCAAGCCCCGGCAGCAAAAGTTGGAGGGAGGTGATACGGACGCGGGAGAAGCTCAGAAAGCGACCCGGTCAGTCTACTTTGCAGAAAAGAACGGATATGTTGATTGCCCCATCTACAATCGCTACCGGTTGGGTGCCGGATGCGTCTTAAGTGGCGCTGCGATAGTAGAAGAGGTCGATTCTACCACGGTCATCCACCCCGGTCACCAAGCCGAAGTAGACAAGTACGGCAACTTGATTTTGACCAAAATATGATGCGGTGGGGGAACTGTTTAAGCGTGGCGAGCAAGTTGTAAAGAATCAAAGATTTGGCAGGTAATTCATCTAACCCAAACCTTCATTTCATCGCGGCACGGTCAAAAATTATTTCTGCGATTTCTCGCTTGGACAGCAGGGGAAGCTGTTCATGTGAGCCGTCACGATTCAAAAGTGTCACAACGTTTGTATCGCCTTCAAACCCTGCGCCTTTTTCCAAGATGTTGTTTGCTACAATCAAATCCAAGTTCTTATCGGCTAACTTTTGCCGAGCATGACTCAAGATATCGTCCGTTTCAGCCGCAAACCCTACGAGAATCTGATGCGATTTCCGCCTACCGAGCTCCAGCGCAATATCAGGGTTTTTTACGAGCGGAAACGTAAATTGATCGGCTTTTTTCTTGATTTTATGGGAAGAGACCGTTTCGGGACGGTAATCTGCAACTGCTGCCGTCATTATGACAAAATCTGCCTGATCGAATACTGCAAAAACTGCGTCGCGCATTTCCATCGCAGTTTCGACATAGCGGCAATCAATACCGGTGGGGGGAGGCACCGCTGTTGGACCGCTGATTAGAAAAACATCCGCGCCGCGGCGATACGCTGCTTCAGCAACCGCATAACCCATTTTGCCGCTGGATCGATTGCTGATGAAACGAACCGGGTCGAGATATTCCCGCGTCGGTCCCGCCGTGACTACAACTTTCTTGTTAATCATATCTCTTTTGCCGGACAATCGCCGTGTAATACGTTCTAGAATCACTTCAACCGTGTTCAAACGCCCGATCCCCTGACGCCCAGAGCCAAGATCTCCGATGACAGGTTCAACAAATTCAACATCGTGATCTCTCAGACGCGTCATGTTTGCTTGCACGTAAGGGTTTTGGTACATGTGATCTTCCATTGCTGGGGCAATCAAAACGGGACAGTGGACGGAGATCGCGACGGTTGAGAGGACATCGTCCGCGATGCCATTTGCCATTTTCCCAATCACATTTGCGGTCGCAGGCGCAATCACCAGCAAATCCGCCTGTTCTGCGAGATCGATGTGGGCGGGCTTCCAATCCGATTCGGGGTTGAATAGATTTAGCATCACGGGGTTGCGGGAGATGACCTGGAATTGCAATGGTTGCACCAAGCGGGTGGCATTTTCCGTCATAACCACATGAACGGAAGCGCCGTGCTTAACCAACTGACTCGCCAAATCGACAGATTTATGGATAGCGATACTGCCAGTGACTCCTAAGATGATTCGCCGCTCTTTCAATTCCATTTCGTCATCGCCTCTAGAATCTCAATTTTCATCTCGTTTCTGAATATTTTACAGTATTCTGTGATTCATGTCTACATTGTGTTGCGTACGATTCGTTCGTAATGACCGTTGACCGTTTTTCGACCTTTTTGCATATCTTCAACATTAGACAAATCCTAACCGCGTTTATCGGCACGGCATTCACAGCCATAGCAATAGAAACTTTTTATTTTAACGCTTAAATTCTTGGCAATGCACGCTAATAATTCAAAGATGCAACCGATTTTTCCTCGTCAAATCCTATTCGCCGCATTCGCAATAGCCGCCGCTGCCAGTTTTTTGCTGTGCGGATACGAATTCATCCGAGCCGTCTCAGACTCACTGTTTATCGGTGCCTATGGCGCTGAAAACCTGCCTTGGGTCATGGCTGCTGTGTTTCCCGGCGTTTACCTAATGATTTTCCTTTACGGCCGTCTCCTTTCGTGGGTCGGTGCAAACCGCGCGCTCATCGTGACATCGCTGCTTTCGGGAGTAATGATCTTATCCGCCTATGGTCTGATTTTGAAAGGCTTTCCTATCGCCACAGCAATCATCTACGTCTTTCGCGAGGCGTACATCGTTCTCATTATCGAACAATACTGGGCATTCGTCAACAGCACGCTAAGTCCCAACCAGGCACGCCGCATCAACGGTCCTTTTTGCGGCCTAGCATCGTTGGGATCGGTCGCGGGGGGATTCCTCGCCGGACATTTGGCGGAACGGGTGGGTTCAGACACGCTGCTAATTTTCACGGCTGCGTCACTGCTGCCAGCCGCGGCATGTTCAGCTGCGGCTTACGCCTTCGCTGGTACGCCGCAGCCATCTGAAGCTGAACGCGGCGGAAAATTTGGACACACCGGGCTGCGGGTGTTATTTCAATCCCGATATCTCATGTTCATCGGTTTGTTGGTCATAACTACGCAGATAGTTTCAACCGTGTTGGACCTTCGATTTAAAGGCCTAATTGAAATTGAAATACCGGAAATAGACGAGAGAACCGCGTTCATCGGAAATTTTTACGGCACGCTTGGCGCCGTCGCCGCAACTCTCCAATTTGTGGTTACGCCACTATTGCTGCGATTTGTCCACATTCGCATCGTGCACCTTGCCATTCCAATAATACATCTCATCACCTGCAGTGTCCTCACTGCCTCACCGTCGCTGTGGATTAGTGCTGCTGCGTTTTTAGTATTTAAAGGGCTTGATTACTCAATTTTCCGCGCCGGCAAAGAGATTTTTTACATCCCTTTGCCGTTCGATGCCCGATACCGGGCAAAGCAGATTATCGATTCTTTTGGCTATCGATCTGCAAAAAGCGGCAGTGCATTCATAATCGCCCTAACGCGTCTGCCCGCATCAGCGTTTTCCTTGGCTGCTATAATTGCGGCAACCATCTGGTCCGGTATTGTATCAAATTTAGCAACGCAGTATCAGACAGTGGAGAAAACTCAAGATTGAGGGTAAGGTAATTGGGAATTCAGGGAAGTGAACTTGGAGTTAATGGAGCAGAGTTTCAGATGAATATGGGCAAATGCCGCTTCACCGTCGAACTCAGATTGTTCGCCACGCATTAAATCTGTCATTAGGTAACGAAAATTGCTCTCAACACGCTTTCCCGAACTCGATCATATGCTAGGGCTGCACCGGCGATATTTCCGCCCGCGGGACCAAGTTGAAGCTGCGCAATTACTCCCGACCCAAAAAGACTCTCAACGGGGGTCAGTTGCAGTTTTTCATCGAGTACCGGCAACCCGCGCACGGTTGTTACGCCGTGTTGTTCGATCAGATTTGACAGAAATGCGTATTTGCGAAGATTAAATCGATACCCCGTTGCGAGGATAATTGCGTCAACCGCGTCAATCACTCCCAGTGAGGTTTTCACCTGTAATCGATCAAGCCGACTCGTTTTGTTGATGTCAAGCACTTCGGCGCCGATGCAGCGTTGGAATTTTTTGTTCGTAATGGCAAATTTTTCCAACGCTTCGGCAATGTCCGGCGTAACACTTCCCTCGCCCCTTGCCTGTTGGATAATTTCCCACCGTTTCTCCCAATCGGGTTCATCGTTGAACGCCTCAATTGTTTTCGGCCCCAACCATGAAGGTTGAAAGTCAAATTGTTGAATTTTCAGCGGACTTCTCATAATGGACACTACCTGCGTGCCCTGCTCAACGAGGGATTTTGCAAGGGTGCCAGCCGTTAATCCGCCGCCGATTATGACGACTTTCTGCGCTTCCTTCGAAAGCTGTGTATGACCGAGGCGCTGTCCGAATTTCTGCAGATCGAAATCCCTCGAATGCAATATACGCTCCGGAAACCGATTTCGCCAACGCACGAATTCCGGCGGTATGTATGGGCAATCGTCAGAACCCACAGCCAGAATAACGCAACGCGCCCGAAACCCTTCATTGCGCTGCGAGATAATTCTGAACGGATACCGGCCGCTGCCTTTATCCCATCGCAATTCCGCGACATCAAAATGGTGATAGAACGAACCAATCTGTTGTTGGTCGATTTCTCGGCGGCAAAAATCAAGAAAGAGACCCGTGGAAGGCTGTGAGTACGGTGGGGAAAGTTCATTGGTGCGCTGGTGAATTCTCGCGTGCTCTACGATTCCTAACGCATCCATTCCGACATGGTGCACAGCAGGAGATCTCAAGGAGTTCATTCCCTGCTTCTGTGTTTTTATCTGCCATGCCGTCAAGGGATGCGCATAACGATCTAGAATCGCGAGATATTTCACCGCTTCGGTTCCAAAAATCTGGTGTCTCGCAAAATCTCGAATTAACCGCGCCGCGATTGATATACCGTGGATGCCGCCTCCAATGATTGCTACAGGGATATTTTGATGGCTGAGGTTCAACATGGCACAAACACAAGCGCCGCGATGATTGTGCATGACTTCGCGTTTGCTTGTGCATCGCGTAGATGCGTCATCTAGGTGGGCAATTGACGCTCATGCAGCCTCAGGTTTACTCAGCGGCAAGCGATCGAAGCTGGTTTTATGTTCGGTCAATCGCTTAAGGATTCAGAAAAGTCGCACGACTCGTCGTAGCAGACACGTTGGCGCCCCTTTGATTTTGTTACTTTTTCAAGAAGGAACGGCGATTGGCACTGCGGGCAGGGTTGTGAAACGGGTTTATCCCAATGCACAAACCTACATTTCGGATAGTTGCTGCATCCATAGAAAACCTTCCCACGCTTACTGCGGCGCTCCCCAAGGTAGCCGCCACAGCCATCCTCTGGACAATCAACACCGATATTAATCGGTTTTGCATTCCTGCACGCTGGGTATCCCGTACACGCGAGGAATCTGCCTCCAGCGCGGCTCGTTTTAATTGTCATTGGACGGCCGCACTTGTCGCAGATCTCATCCGTCGGTTCCTCTTCGGCAGGCTGTGTTTCGCTTTCCGTCAAGGGTTTTATGTTGCGGCACTCTGGAAACTTTGAACATCCGAGGAAACGTCCGTATCTACCCCATTTAATGATCATTGCCGAACCACATTTATCACAAGTCTGATCGGTAGTCTCCTCCATCTCCTTCATCGCATGGTACATAACATCAGGTGCCTCGCTCAAGGCACTGCTGAAGGGGTCATAAAATGTACTCAATGTCGCCACCCAATCCAATTTCCCGTCCTCAATGTCGTCGAGCTGTTGCTCCATCTTCGCCGTAAATTGGGCATCCACGATATTAGGAAAACCCTTAACCAAGAGTTGGTTGACCAGTATTCCAATATCTTGAGGAACAAACCGCCCTTTTTCTTTGAGGACGTATTCCCTTTCCTGAATTTTGGAGATAATTTCGGCGTAAGTGCTCGGTCGGCCAATCTCCTTTGCTTCCAACTCTTTGACAAGCGTAGCCTCTGTATAACGAGGCGGCGGTTTAGTGTAATGCTGTTTTGGGATGGATTTGAGGAGCTCAAGGATATCGCCAACTTTTAATTCCGGCAGTATCGTCTCCTCGTCATTTTCGCCATCCTTGTTGCTGTCGCCCTCGTCGCGGCCCTCCATATAGACAGCCATGAATCCCTTGAACTTGATTATAGAGCCGGTCGCACGGAAGATATATTCACCCGCGGAAACGTCAATCGTTGTGACATCCAAAAGCGCTGGGTTCATCTGGCTAGCAACAAATCGCTTCCAGATGAGGTCATAGAGCCGAAATTGCTCCGTGGACAAATGCGGCTTCATAGACTCGGGTGTTCGTTCAACGGACGTAGGCCGAATCGCTTCATGCGCATCTTGCGCACCCTTTTTGCCTCTATAGTGGACTGGTCGCGTCGGTAGATGATCGCCGCCATAAGTCTTTTTGATGTACGATCGAACTTCGGTAATGGCTTCGTTCGATACTCGTGTTGAATCGGTTCGCATATACGTAATCAGTCCGACGGAACCTCCTGCACCAATCTCCAACCCTTCATAGAGTTTCTGGGCAACGTCCATTGTGCGTTTCGCCGTAAATCTGCACTTACGCGCAGCGTCTTGCTGCAGAGTGCTCGTGATGAACGGCGGAACTGGTCTCCGTTTTCGCTCACGTCTCTGAACAGTTTTGACGACAAATTTTTTCGTTCTCGTATCCGCGACGATTTCATTCGCGCGCGTCTCATCAATCGGAAATCCGTACGTACTAATTGACCCCTTTTCATCTCCAATCTGAAGTAGCTTCACGTCAAACGGGTCGATCGGTTCGCCTTTCAGCGTCGCCGTAATCGTCCAATATTCCACGGGAACGAATGCTTCAATTTCTGCTTCCCGTTCACAGATGAGCCTTACGGCAACGGACTGAACTCGCCCCGCACTCAACCCCGGTTTCAGCGTCCTCCAAAGGAGTGGGCTAATCTGATAACCGACCAATCGATCAAGTATTCGACGTGCTTGCTGTGCCTCAAAAAGCTTTTCATTAACTCTTCCGGGGTTATCGATGGCGGCTTGGATGGCACTCTCCGTAACCTCATTGTATATGATTCGGTAAATTGGTTTCCTCGTTTTCCCCAGCTCATGGGCGAGATGCCAACATATCGCCTCCCCTTCTCGATCCAGGTCAGCGGCAAGATAAATTGAGTCTACGTTCTTTGCGGCAGTCTGCAGCTCCTTGATTGTTTTCCCTTTTCCGCGAATCAGGGTGTACTTCGGGGTAAATCCGTTGTTGACATCAACGCCAAGCTCTTTAGGAGGCAAATCGCGGATATGCCCCATAGAGGCTTTAACGATATAATTTCGGCCGAGAATTTTGTTTATCGTTTTCGCCTTCGCGGGCGATTCAACAACAACTAACGATTTCGGCATAGTTAAATCTCCGTATGCGATGCGGACGAAGGCTGAAGTCCGTCAGAATGAAAATCAAGAAGGTCGATAAGTAGCGATCGCATTTCACGGCGATGAACAATCGTATCAATTAGCCCGTGTTCAAGCAAGAACTCGGCTTTCTGGAAATTGTCGGGCAGTTGCTCCCGGATACTTGCGACGGCTAAAGGACCCGCAAAGCCAATCCGCGCCCCCGGCTCTGCAACGATGATGTGCCCAAGCGACGCAAAGCTAGCGGTCGTCCCGCCAAACGTGGGGTCAGTCATTACCGATATGTAAAAGAGATTCGCTTTAGCGTGCTCAACACATGCGGCTGCTGTCTTCGCCATTTGCATCAGTGCTAACGTGCCCTCTTGCATCCGCATCCCGCCGCTCACCGACACCGTAATCAATGGAAGCCTCTCCTCAGTCGCCCGCTCAATGCAGCGTGTCAACTTTTCACCGGCAACCGATCCAACCGTACCGCCTCTTATGGCGACATCCGCAATTCCAACCGCCGTCGGGTATCCGCCAATCTTTGCAATGCCGGCGAGCACTTCGGATTTTAACCCCGTTTTGGCAAAGTCCTGCTGCAGTTTTGTCTCATAGTCCGGAAAATTCAACGGATTCAGCGAATACAACCCGTTATCGTAACTTTCAAAGCTGCCATCATCGACCAATAGCCTGAGTCGTTCATCTGCGCTCATGTAGTGATGGTGGTCGCATTCTGGACAAACTTTATGGAACTCTTCGAACACAGACTCCTGAATTTCGGCGCCACAATTGCGGCAGGAGACTGACTTTGAAGCTGCCATGCTTCTACTCCTAGTATCTCTCCCAAGCTATAATAGTAGGCGAACCTCTCAAAAAGGCGTATAATACCTTTGGCGATGTGGATTGTCAAGCAAAAATGGTCTGCGGCGGGCTTTTAGCAGGTTGGTTGTGTGTGGTGCTTATTTTGCTCTCACACGTGGGAAACATATCCATATAACATCTCCTACGCGGATGTCTGAAATGCCCTATTCAAGAAGCGCAGGTTAATTGACCTCTATTCCCAGTTTCCTAATCTTCTGCAGCAAAGTTGTCCTGCTGATACCCAACAATTTCGCTGATTTCGTCTGATTAGCATCTGCGCCATCGAGTATAATCCGGATTAGCGCGCCATCCACAGCATCAATTACTTCATTGTATAGCGAATCTCGATTGTCCGTTACGGCGTCGTCAATAAATGGTCTCAAAGCAGATTCGAGTTGCTTCTCTAGTTCAGGACGATTTGAATGTTTGCTTTCTCTGTACCTTACAATCTCGGGAGGAAGGTGTTCCGGCAGGACAATATCCGACCTTGACAGCACAGCGGCGCTTTTGAGTGCGTTTTCTAACTCTCTCACATTGCCAGGCCAATCGTACCCCCGCAAATACTGCAGGCAACGGCTTGATAGCCCCCGAACAGGTTTACCAAGCTCCGCGCTAATCAGCATCAAGAAGTGGTCGACAAGCAGCGGAATGTCTTCAACACGATCCCGCAACGGCGGCAGATGGATGGAGAGGCGTTTAAAGCGGTAGTACAGATCCTCACGGAACTTCCCAAGTCTGGAAGCCTCGCCAAGATCGCGGTTAGTTACGGCAATAATGCGGACATCAACGCCTATCGTCTCGGTTCCGCCTACCCTTTCGATTTCCTGTTCTTGTAGGGCGCGCTGCAATTTAACCTGCAGCGCCGGGCTCATATTCGACACTTCGTCAAGCAAAAGCGTCCCCCCGTCTGCAAGCTCAAATCTGCCCGGTTTTCCTTTTGCGCTTGCCCCGGTGAATGCGCCCGGGTCGTATCCAAAAAGTTCACTTTCTAACAGCTCATCCGGCAACGCACCGCAGTTGACCGCGACATACGGTTTGTCTCTACGAACACTATTGGCATGAATCGCTTGCGCGATTAGCTCCTTCCCGGTTCCGCTCTCCCCCTCGATGAGCACCGTGATCGTGTTGGTTGACATTATGCCTATCAGTTTGTAAATTTCTTGCATTTGAACCGATTTACCAATCAGGCGAGGCCCCAAAAACGAGCTCGGCATTTGCGCCTCAGGAAATTGAAGCTCGCCCCGCGCAGCCTGCATCTGGATGGCACGATCAAGGACCACTTTCACTTTATCTAGATCAATTGGTTTGGGTAGAAAGTCAAATGCCTGCAACTTCATGGCTTGGATAGTCGTATCAACGTCGTCATGCGCAGTCATCACCACAACAATCGCATCCGGCTGCATAGATTTAATCTGCTTCAAGGCGTCCAAGCCATTCATGCCCGGTAGTCGGACATCAAGCAAAACAATATCGGGGGTCTCAGATTCAATCTGCCGCAAACCCTCCTCTGCGTTATTGGCAATTATCGGTTTGTAGCCTTCCTCAGCCAAAAATTGCTCAAACGCCCAACAGATTTTTTCATCATCATCTACCACTAAAATTTTCTTCATAATGCACCAATGCCTACAAGTTTAACGGTTGTATCTTATCACGTTTCAACGGAAATTTCAATCTGTTAATGTATCGTGTGAACGCCAGTCCCTCACTCTTCTCCGTCCAGCCGCCCAGACAATTATCTCGATCGCGGCCTCGCTCAAGTCTCACTTGATAACTTTGTATACATACCCAATGTTAAATGACCATGTCTTGAGTTTGGAAAAATTATATTGCATTTTAGCGGCGATACAGTTATTCTAATTATGATTATGATCCGAACCACTTAATCACTAAAGATGAGAAAACTGAGTTCAAACTTGCTCTGAATTAGCTTAAGATAATCATGCGTAAAGAAACATTGAAGCAACTCGCCGCCGAGGCAGCCGCCAAGAACGTGCAGGATGGAATGGTTGTCGGGCTAGGTACTGGCTCTACTATCTACTATGCTTTGCTGAAGCTAGGCGAGATGGTACGCGGCGGTCTTGATATTATCGGTATCCCAACATCGAAACAGACCGAAGAAATCGCGAATGCACATGGCATACCGCTATCAACGCCAGAACAGCATCAGGTTATAGATGTAACCATTGACGGTGCAGACGAGGTTGATACCAACCTTCACCTGATTAAAGGCATGGGCGGTGCACTGGTGAGGGAAAAAATTGTCGCCAATGCCTCCAATCAACTCATCATTGTTGCGGACGAAAGCAAACTGGTGGAAACATTAGGCACAAAATCTCCGCTGCCTGTGGAGGTTGTCCCATTTGGTTGGCAGACCACGCAGCTTGCCTTGAATCAGCTCTGTGACAGAATTTCGTTGCGGCTTGTCAATAATGTGCCGTTCAACAGCGATAACGGTTTGTACATTTTGGACTGCCACTTCAATTCCATACCTCAGCCCGCACAAACCGAACAGATAATCAACAATATCCCCGGCGTAGTTGAAAACGGTCTTTTTGTGAACCGTGCTGAGAAGGCAATCATTGGCACCGCTTCGGGCATCCAGATTAGAGAGAAGTGAATTGAAGAAGGTATTTCAAACTAGTTGGTCGCGGGAAAGATTTCACAGGTTGACGCGCGATACAATACGTGTTGTGTATTGCGAATTGCGTGATGGCTCACCACGCGCCGCACGTCCATCCACGGTTCTACTTTCTCTCGCCATATTTTGGTCTACATGCTCCCTAATCCTACAGCCCTCTTGTTGGGCAGCGTCGTATTTTCGAGAAAGCGGATTGACCGACATACCGACGGGAAAAGTGGTCGAACACGGGATTTTCAACATTGGGACCTACTTTGCTTTTCGCAGCGAAGACGCAATCCAGCGCGACGAAGCCGCCGCTCGGTTCGATTTTGGCCTTTTCGATAGGATTGAAATCGGTTTGACCAGCACACGGCTGAATCAAGAGAGCCATTTATCAGGGAATCTAAAGCTACTCCTATTCCGCGAATCTGGCGCAGTCCCCAATGTAGCGGTTGGTGTTGAAAACGTTGGGAACACGATTGAGAATGGACTAAACGACGTATCTCGCTACAAACGCCAGTCTACTTTCCTCGCAATTAGCAAGGTGTTTAATTTACCCCGCGTTCATCTGATTTCTGGACACATCGGTATCGGAAACCGGCGTTTCGTTGATAATGTTGGCATGGGTAAGTGGTTAAACGGGGTGTTTTTCGGGATTGGCAAGGATTTCCATCCCGCCTTCGCTAAGGGCGATCTCAATTTTAGCATCGAAGTCGATGGCAGAGGTGTTAACTCCGGTTTAAGACATACGGCAACTACCGGTCTGCAGGTCTACCTCGGTGTGGAAGCATTGAACGCGCTCACGAGCGATGAAGAAGAAATTCGATTTTTGGCGGGTGTAGCGTGGACAAACCGTTCTTTTATGAAACAAACCGAAGACTCTAAACGGTTGTCGGAACAAGCCGTTAAGATTGCGAATCAAGCCAAACGGAAGGCTGAAGAACAGTCAACAGATTAGCCGTATTCCTGCTGTTTACACTCATAAATTTTACTGATGTAGACTGCGATTAGCTGCAATGCAGGAACTAACACTGTTATAGTGCCGCCTCTCATTCGCCTCGCTAACACCCCGCACTTTAGCTGGTCACAACTTTTGCTCCATGGCTAGGCTCTTCGATCAATCCCTGCTTCAGCGAATGCACGAGATAACACGCCATAAGAAAAATCCGATGCTAGGAACGGATCATAGTCCTTGCGGTCTTGTACCATCATACTTACTTCGGCGGTAATGAATCCGTCATAGCCGTGTGTTTGCATCGCATGTAGGTACGCTACAAAATCGAAATTTCCTTCCCCTGGAATGAGAAACTCAAAGTCCGGATAACGCCCACGCTGATCCTTGACATGAGCGTGGACAGAATGCGGTGCTAGGACTGAAACCGTTTCTTCGATGGTCATCCCGACGATGTCAAAGTGGCTGATATCGAAATTTACCTTGAGGTTTGGTGAATCTACTAGCTCCAGCAACTCAATCATTTTATCCGGCGTATCAATAATTGCGCCGACGTGCGGTTCCATCGCAATTGTCACACCATGCGATTGTGCGTATTCAACGAGATCAGCTGTCCGTTCCACGAGTAACTGCTTCCGGTCTTCCCACTGTTCCGGTTTACCGCCCGGAGTCGTGTTAATAGCGGGAATCATATCTTCCTGCCCTAAATCCACCGCTAAATCTATAGCGCCCTTCAGTCTCCGCAAATTGCGTGTGTGCGCTTCGAAATCGGTTTCAAGCAAACTCGAATGCGCGGCAATTGCCGGCAACGCCAGATGATGCTTCCTTAACAAATTGGCAATCCGTTTACGTTTATCGCTGTCAAGCGCGCTCAATTCTGTCGTGTAACGCGGAATGACCGTCAGTTCAATACCGTCAAACCCAAGTTGTGCAATATGGCGTATTGCCGTTTCAACGGGCACGCTCGGCATTCCCCACGTACTATAACCGAGTTTCATACTTACGCTCCGTCATACGTTAGGGCCAAACCTGCGGGAAATACTGTCCCTTCAACAATTCCCCGTCCTCCACTTCTACGAACGGCTTCATTACGTGTTCACCGCTGGCATCGAACCGCGTTTCTTGCGTCATATAGTGTATCGCAATTGCCCGCCGCGGCCCCGCGCTAGTATTAGCGTGAGATGCGTGCCACGTCATCCCGTGGTGGTAGTGTACCTCTCCCATTCGCACAGGGCACCGCAATGCCTCCACTTTGCGCCCGTTGAATTCAGCAGGCAGGTCCTCAAACGTGTCCAATTTTTGCTGGAGAAATTCAATCTGATCGCCCCAGCGGTACGAACCTGAAACCATACTCATGCAGCCATTGGATTCATCGACATCATCTAAAGCCGTCCAAGCAGTGACTTGTGTCTTCGGGTGCAGGATCGGCCACAGCGGTGCGTCTTGATGCCATCGATTAACGCCCCCTACTTCAGGAGGTTTGTACTGAATCTGATCATGCCATACCCGCAGTTCGCTAGCCCGTGTCAACTGGGCAATCTCCTCGACAATCTTCCGATTACTCAACAGCGCCCGGAATACATCGCTCACCTCCCAAATATTGACAATTTGCCAGACTAACTTGTTTGGCGCGCTCGTCGCATTACGCTGCAAGAGAGGCTGCGCGGTATCGGCGTCATCTCTGTTATCAATGACTCGCGTGAGCTCACGCCGCAACGCCTCCACCTGATCTCGATCCAACGCAAGTCCGCCATTGAGAAACCCCTTTGCGTCGAATTCCTCTACTTGTGATTCGGTCAACATCAGTGACTCCCTCCCATTCAGAATAATATGCTATCTACAGTTACACGATGTACCGAATGTGCAGTTAATGGCTTTTCAATAAGATAAAGTGAATGTGAAAGCCGCACTTGCCTATAGATTAATCCCTGCGGTTTTGGGCAACACCTCACACACTTAGAATTCCCAAACTGTCGTTGATTTCTTGTTGATAAGATTTGACCTTCTCGCTGATTACTTCGTCCACCGAAACAGGATGTCCAATCTCATTGGATTCCAGCATCGCATAAGAGACAGCAACAGATCGCGTGCCATGCTCGGCATCCACTTCAACATCCCCTTCACCCAAGATGGATGCTGCAAAATTCCCGTATTCAATTGCGATGTTCTTTCGATCTGTTTCAGAAAATGGGAATTGGTAATGCCAAAGCCGATCTCCACCAAACAGACCGGCTGTTATTGTATCAAGATGAAAATCTGGAACTAGATTTAGCATTCTCTCGTCATCGAAAACATCCTCTCCCTCAATGTTAAGAATTATAGTGCCCCCGCTCCGATCCTGCGGCAAAGTCATCGATCCTCGGGAGCCGTGAATGCGCCTCGTCCATATACCCTGGCCATACCCGGCGTGATCTTCAACGTACTGTCCGACAACGCCGCTCTTGAACGTCAGTGTAGCGTAAGCGGCATCTTCTGCAGTGGCTTCAAATTCGGCTGGCATCTGTTTCTGCCATTGCTCATAAACGCGGCTGGGGTTATTTTTAGGGCTACCTCCTTTAGCCGCGGGGTTTTTGCGGGTGCGCTCGTGCAGTCTCGTTTCCGCATAGACCGTATCTATTTCGCCCAGCAAGTATTCCATCATGTCAGTGAAATGCACGCCGACATCAAGAAGTATCCCCCCTTGGTTCTTTTGGTGGCGCCACGCCGTGATTATCATCTGATCCCGGCCTCCAACGGAATGATGGATGAGAAAGCGTGGCTCCCCGATGACGCCAGCGTCCAGAAGTGCTTTTGCCAACCGGTTGATGGGATCGCGGCGGTAATTCTCCGCCACACTCAAAATTGCATTGTTGTTCTCTGCAGCACGCCAAATTATGTTGCACGCCCGGACTGTAACACCCATCGGCTTTTCAACCATGGTGTGCCACCCGCGATTCAGTGTTTCAACAACGAGCGTATGATGATATCGCGGCGTTGAGGTCACACTGACCGCTTCAACACCGATTGCAGCCAATTCATCCAAATCACTGACGACGGTCGGATGGGTGCCAAAATCTCTCGCAGCCTGATTCGCAAGGGATGCCGCGTTCTCTCGTACCGGATCGCATGCGCCAACTAGCTCAAAGCCTTCCCACCCGATACGTCGGAGTTCTGCAAGGCCGTACAGATGGCGGTGTCCCATACCCCCACAGCCAACAATTGCCAATCGAATCTGCCGACTCACTATTACCTGTCTCCATAAAACGGAATTAATGATTTGGTTCGCCAATTATAGCGGTGTCATAGGTACATGTCAATGACAAAAGGATTCCAAATCTGTCGGCGTGCCGTTCCAACCGACAATCATCTTGCATTGCGTCTTTGGTTTTTGATAAAATCTATAAAATTAACCCATTCGCACTCCAGAATGTAGTTGCTAGATTCATCGGGAGTCAATGGGCATGTTCAGACGCTACACCCATCGTAGGCAGGGCATCTTGCTTCGCGTTCGTGATGAAAAACCGTAATAAATCACCAAATCGTTAAACCGCGTTAATCCTAAAAAAAAAAATTGAACTGAACAATGCGAGAAAGTGTGATGAAATGAAACGCGTGTGCGTATTCTGCGGATCCAGCATGGGAAGGAATCCGGTGTATGCTGAAGCCGCAAAGCAGTTAGGCAACGTCTTGGCAAACAGAAACCTAGGACTCGTTTACGGCGGCGCGAATATAGGCATGATGGGTGTGCTTGCCAACGCCGCCATCGATGCTGGCGGGGAAGTGATTGGCGTCGTACCAACGATATTCGTCGAGAAGGAAATCGCCCATGCCGCACTTTCTGACTTGCGAATCGTTGACTCGATGCACGAACGAAAAGCGCTTATGGCAGAACTTTCTGATGCGTTTGTTGCTCTCCCTGGCGGATTCGGCACCCTCGACGAATTCTTCGAAATGGTTACGTGGACGCAACTTGGGCTGCACCATAAACCCTGCGGTGTTCTTAACGCGTGTGGGTATTACAGCAAATTGACGGATTTCTTAGATTATGCGGTTTCGGAGGGGTTCATTAAGCCGCGTCATGGTTCATTGATACACATTGACGAAAGTCCGGAGGCGTTGCTTGAGAATTTTGAAAAGTTTATGCACTATTGACTTACTCACACGAATACTGCGAGGAGAGGATTATAAAAGCCGTAGTCTTTCAAGAAATTGGCAAATTATGCGTACAAGATAAACCGGTGCCGACGCTTTATACAGGCGACGTCCTAGTCAAGGTCAACCTTTGCGGTATCTGTGCATCAGACTTGGCAGCGCTCAACGGGGACATCACCGATTACTCACCGCCCGTCGTCATGGGGCATGAACTCGCAGGAATTGTCGTTGAAAGCCGACATCCCAACGCGACAGTAGGCGAAAACGTGACCGTGAATCCAATGCTGTCCTGTGGTAACTGTGATTATTGCCGGGCAGATTTGGACAAGTATTGCTCGCAAATTGAGGGAATCGGACACGACATTGACGGCGGTTACGCTGAATACCTCCGGATGCCAAAACACGGAATTGATACAGGCAAACTCATCTCTGTACCAGATACGATTCCGCCGGAAGAGCTAATTTTTCTGGAGCCGTTAGGATGCTGTATCAATGCGATGCGCGAAACCATCTTCGATAAGAGCTTGGCAATCTTGGGGGCAGGCCCCATTGGTCTAATGTTCGTTAAACTAGCCAATAAGGCGGGATTGCGGACGTTTGTTCTTGAACCGCATGCGCATCGGCGGAGCGCCGCAAATGAATTAGGCGCAGACGCCGCTTTTGATATTACACCAGAGCAGGTCGAGGCGTTCATAGATAAGACTAACGGCGGCGTGAATACTGTTATCTCTGCGACTGTCAACAATCAGCGCGCGATAAATCTCGCCTTCGCGGTTGTGCGGCGAGGAGGCTGTATAAATTTCTTTGGATTGGCACCAGGCGATCAGGAACTGCGGATTAACCTCGAACATTTTCATTACTCAGGTCACAAACTAATGGCATCCTGGGCATTCTCCCGCTGGAGTTTGCGTGAAGCTAGTCGAATGATTGTTGATGGAACGATTGACATCAAGCCTTTGTTAACGCATAGATTTCCAATCGAAAAGGCTATTGAGGGGTTTGAAAACGCCCGGCAGCGGCACGGCGTGAAAACCGCAATGCACAGCGGATAAATACTTGGGCGATGTTACTCCAAGCAACTTCTCCTACTTGATAACAAATCATCATGAACACATTAAAGGCATACCTTGAACTCATTCGTTATCCCCTCTTCGCCATCCCGATCGTTGCAACGCTACCCGGCGCATTGATTGCTTCAGAGGGTGCGTGGAGTTGGCGTGTCGGACTAACGCTCCTTATTGCGATGCTCGGTTACTTCGCAGGCATGATGAAGAACGACTATTTCCACCGCGATCAGGACTATATTGTAAATCCGAACCGCCCGATTCCGTCGCACCGTCTCACACCTCGCCAGGTAATGATTACCGCAAGCGGCATTTACATCATCTGCGTCATTTTGGGTTTCACGCTCCACATCAAAGCCGGACTTCTGGTGATTGCCCTAGTGATGATTTCGCATTCTTATAACGCCATCTTCAAGGAACGCGGAATACTGGGAAGCATTAGCCTTCCCATTGGCATCGGTCTCCTCAATATTTTTGGCGCGTTAGCCGTAAGCGGCGGCGTGCCGCGTTTGGTCTGGTATGCGTTCGCCGCGACAACGCTCTACGACTGCGGCACGCACATCACCACAACATTCAAGGACATAGAGCGTGACAAAAAAATTGGCATTACCACCACCCCTTTACAATTGGGAATCAAACCTGCGCTTGTCATTTCCGGCGTGGCAACAATCCTCGCTTTTATTGCCGCCGCTCTGCCATACTGGATAGAAGGTGTTGGTTGGCATTATACGGTGTGGATTGTTTTTGCATTGATTGCAACAAGTATCACCCGTCTTCCGCTTTACCTGAATCCGAATGAAAAGAACGGCTATCTTGCCCTTCAGGGTTCCATGATTGGCGCAGTTACGTTTTTCCCTTGCTTCGCTAGCATTCAGATTTCCCTCTGGGGTTCGGCGCTGTTAATCTTGCCCTTGCTGTTGGTGACCATGACGCTGCTGAAAGTGACCAAGCGGGAGGTCTAATTCGAAACCGGCTTCTTTCTCAAACCATTTCGACACTGCAGAAAAGTCAGTGTCTTTGCAATAGCCCAACTCCTTCACAGCCAAAAAGGTTTAAAACACAACTAAAACATGAAAAAGCTCGCCGAATCCGCCCTACATCGAGGTTCCGCCCATTTACTCAGGCAACAAAATTCAACAGGCAGCTTTGAAGGAAAGCTTTCCTCAAGCACATTTCCCACCTGCGCTTACGCTTGGGTAATGTTTGCTCAAAACCAACTGCCCGATCAAATGTTAATTGATTGGATCCTAAATAACCAGAACCCGGACGGAACATGGGGGCTTGATGCTGCCAATCAGCCAAATCGCGAAGCTACATTATTTGCGAAACTCATATTAAGTCAAGTTGCCAAGCAGAATCCAAATCCGCAGATTACAGAAGCCTTAAAGCGCACCCCTGATTATCCTTTAGCGCTTGCATTGAACAAATTGGCTTATGCAGCATTCGGCGAGTACAACTGGGACAAGCTGACCATTCCAAGGCGTATGCTCCCTGTAATGACGCTGACAAAAAAGGTGCTAGCCAGATTCCCATCACTGCGGTCCTTCCTAAAACCCCCGAGGAACGTCCTCCCTCCCGTAGACCTCTTCAATTCACCTATGTTTGGAAACCTATTTATCGCGGAGCAATATACACTCGTCGCTGTTTTTACCATGATTGAACTGAATACCCGGCGACGCCCAAAAGTAATCAAATCGCTTGTCAATTGGCTCAAGGTACACATGCTACCCGACAATAGTTGGTTTCGTGTAAATTACATAACTGCGCTATCCGTATTAGCCCTAGTGGAACTTCAGAAAGTACAAGGCATTGACGAAGACACCCAGTTGATAATCGATCGAGGAATTTCCTGGCTTCAATCCACGCGAAATACCGATGGCGGGTGCCGTGAGGCCTTAAACCTTAACGTGTGGGATACCGCCCTTAGCATAATCTCGCTTCTAGAAATTAACGGCATCAACGGAAACAGCGCGATCCAAATTGCATGCAAATGGTTAATCGAAAATCAGAACACGGATGGCGGTTGGGCGTTTTCTCGAATGCGCCCAAACGAAAACCTCCCGAGCGATGCTGACGACACGGCTTTAGCCACGCTGGCATTAATCCAATCGAAAACGCCGCCGACTGCCGCAGCAATTCAAAACGGATTGAATTGGCTAACCGCGAACCAAACATCCGATGGATGCTGGAGTACATATCTTCCCGGTCAGGGCGATGTCGGGTGCGTAAGCATCACCGCACACGCAATCGAGGCATTGCACGAAGTACCCGGTACTGAAGCGCAGATTTCGCGGGCAACCCACTGGATTAAGGGTCAAATTTCATCTGACGGATATTGGACGGATTTATGGTTAGCCAAACGAACTTATGGGACAGCCTGTGCCGTTATTGCCTTAAACAAAGTGGGAATGAAGGACACGACGGAAGTTTCACGGGGAGTGCATTGGCTTGAATCCGTACAAAACAGCGACGGCGGGTGGGGAGAAGATATGTTTGGTAACCGGAGGGATAGCACAATCGAACAAACGGCGTGGTGCACCCACGCGCTCCTACTCGCCAACCCTGGAAACCAAGCCGCCAAAAATGGGTTAAACCACCTCCTAAACCGCCAAAAATCGGACGGTTCCTGGGACGCGAGTTGCGTGGGCATCTACTGGGAAATCATCGGCGGCTACGCCGATCCGATTTACGCTTCCGTGTTTCCCCTGCGCGCACTGAATCAGTATTTGAAAGGTTCAAAATAGAAATAATCCGTACACGCTGCTAAAACTCACGTCGCACAAGGGCAATCACCTCATGTCTGGCTAAAATGATTTCTGTCATCATTCCAATTCTCAACGAAGCGAAAATCTTGGAACAGTCGCTCTCCCAACTCACTCAACAACTGCAAAGTCATCAGCTAATTATCGTCGACGGCGGCAGTTCAGATGGAAGTCTTTTCATTGCGAAAAAATTCGGACAAGCATTATCTTCTCCCCAAGGAAGAGCCAGTCAAATGAATGCCGGCGCTGCCGCTGCAAACGGAGACATTCTGCTGTTTTTGCATGCTGACGTTTGGCTGGAGTTCGGCGCAATCAACGGAGTCGAAACAGCAATCGCAACAGGATACGTGGGCGGTGCGTTTAAACAGCGCATCGAAGGCGGGCATATTCTATATCGCCTAATTGAGCGAGGTGCGAACTTTAGAGCACAACGCCTACAGCTTTTTTACGGCGACGGAGGGATTTTTATACGTAAGCGCCACTTCTACCAAATCGGCGGCTTCCCCAATGTTCCTATCCTTGAAGAGATGGAATTTTCTCGAAAACTCCGACACCTCGGTAAAACCACACTTGTTGAGCCAGGAATTCGAATCTCCTCCCGGCGCTGGAAGAAGAGCGGGATCGTTCGAACGACCACCCTCAATTGGTTTATCACTGCGCTGTTTTCTCTGGGTGTATCCCCGGTCCGGCTCGCGAGATTGTATCGTCATATCCGTTAATTGCGGAAATTCACCCATCGCCATTAGCTCAAAGTCGAAATGCGTCAAACCCGATTGCATGGTACCACATCCACACCGGTAGTTACATAGTAAATGATCGTCCTTAAAATCGCGCAAACAGACTCGAATTGAATTCCCTTCGTTGCCCTTGTACCGTCAGGTACTAACACACGATCTCATCTCTGATTCCGGTAGATTGTCACCTCCATAGCGTCCCGATTGACCCACGGCAAATCAATCTCAAACCAGTGGGTCTGACTTTCGTATAGAGAACGAACAAGATTCAGGTAATCCGCCATCTCTGACGCACCGATCGCTACGTTGTCCGCAACCACCGTCGCACCATCAAGGAGACGCGATTCAATTGCCCGAAAAGAGGAGTAATATGCGCCGAAACTGTTGTCTAGCAGTAGAAAATCTATGTCGTCATTAACTACTTTCAGGACGTCTGCGGCATCCCCAATCCGCGAATCAACTTGCTCGCTGAAACCGGCGCGCGCGAAGTTCTCTTGGGCTTCATGGGCGCGGTCGGCATCAATCTCAACAGTGATTAGCCTGCCCTTGCCCATCGCTTGCAATCTCGACGCTATCCACAATCCGGAATAGCCGATTGCGGTACCGCATTCTACAATTAGTGACGGTTTTACCTGCTCAATGAGGTCGGTGAGAAATTCAGCCTTTTCGCGTCCGAGCATAGGAATATGCCGCTGCCGGCATTGGCTATCCACTTTCTGCAACACCTGATCGAATTGGGTCATCGGTTTATCCTTCCCTTACATGGGGTTCATTCGCTGTAGGGGCAACCCTTGCGGTTGCCCTCATCGCCGCTCCAGTAGCCATAGCCACAGTCCCAGAGAGACCGAAGGTACATAGAAATTATAGCAACAGATCGACATCAAGCCCCAGAAGGGATCTTCGATCATCTAATCGACGATAGCCATTTCAGGTATATAGAATATTATCGCGCCACCCAGCCAGACTTCTTGTCGGCGTTGCTCATTCTCATGGTGTACATGCCAACTCACAAATCTCAATAAATTTAGCCATAGTTGACAGCTCTTCAGTGTACGCGGGTACTACATTCGCGCCAAAGCCCACGCATATCTGAAGCGTACTCTGAAATTCTCGTACCGCGGCCAATTTTGAAAGATGATAACATAGGTTTCGCAGATTGTGCATGCGAAAAATGACTCGTACAAATTCTATGCTCCGCTCCCCAATGTATCACTATTCGCACATGTTCTTACGAGAAAAGCCGCGCACGCCGTGACATAATCTCAAGACACGGTTGAGGTCGTGCTGATTAGAACATTAAACGGAATTCAGAATCGGCTTCCGAACCTCCAATTCCCGTAGCTTTTTGGCTTGACGATCTACATGGCGTTGTGTAGAATATTACCATGAATGGGGTAATAAAGATGCCCTTCCGATTCCTTTTCTTTCTGGGTGCCGTTTCCTTTCTTGCATCGGGATGCTCGCCGCTACAACATCACGCTACCATTGACCAATACAATGAATTTGCAATAGAGGCGGCTGAATTGCAATTATGGAACGAAGCTGTGTTCCGATGGGAACGCGTCATTGAAATTGACCCACAGTACGCGCGAGCACACAATAATTTAGGAGTCGCTTACGAAGCGTTGGGAAAGACCGATGAAGCCATTGAAGCCTACAAACGGGCGACGGAATTAGATTCATCCAACAAGTTTTACCGTTTCAACTATAGAAAGTGCCGTCTCAACGTTCAACGCAATATCAAAAGGCAACCTGATACAGAGGATGAGGCCGTTCAAGAAGATGAAGATACCGAAAAGGAACGCCAAGGCAAATCTTGAATCGCCGCTGTTAACTTTTTGTGATTCACTCCAATATGTGCCTCCGCGAGCGCCAAGGATTAAGTGTGCGGCTAAATTATTCATCGTAAGCGTACCCTCGGCGGAATTAACCTCACATACCGTAGGCATGAATTAATGAGTTCCTTATCCATCTAGACTTTTGTTAAAATACATATACTCCCACGAGCGTCCGCCGTGTATGAAAGTTGCTACTGTAAAATCCACTCCGTGGACTCGCAAACAAAGTTTCGCCCTCAGCACGTTCCTTGCGTGCATTTTGACAGTTGCAACTTCCATTTTTTGTCTAAGGATAACCAGAGACAAATTCGGCGTTAATCTGCTGATGGTTGTGATGTGTATCTGTTTTTACTGCGGCTGCGGTGGTCCGATTGCACGGGTCTCGATTCCCATCAAGGTTCAATCAGAATTAAACGTGAGTCAGTATTCAAGTTTTGTGGTCTTGCCATTTTTTGATGAACGACCGGACGGAGAAACGACATCTGCAGCTAAAGAGACAGAGGAGGAGATTGCGTCCCTAATGCGGCGGAGACTTGGGCAACAAAAAAACCTTAACATACTTGGTACACAGGAAACGCTGCGAATGCTAGATGGCGAACCACTGGGTCTCAATCTTTTGAATGACCCTAGCCAGATTTTCCAATATGGAGAACTATTTGAGGTTGATGCAGTCGTTCTAGGAAGCTATAAATTTTATACCGTGAGCAGGTCTCGACGCTACTATGGTGAACGATATTCTAGGACGATGCAACGCTATGTGACCGACTATCAGGATTACCTGCAGAAAAACTATATCTTCTCGTTGCGAGTTGTCATTGCGGATGCAGAATCTGAAGAAGTCGTTTGGGATGAAAAATACGAACGTGCGGCGGCTGAAGCCCACACCCTCGGTTCCTTTCTGGTGTCACAAGCTACTCCCGACGAAAGCACCTTAAAAAACCTAGCAAAACAAGCAATCACAGAATTTACACGCAAAATTGCACCTCACTATCAAACTGAAGAAAGATTTCTGGTGAGATAACATTGTAATTGGGCGAAGTAGAATGATTACATTGATACAATTGTTCATAACACGCTTCAAGTTTTTTATCGTGCGTCGCAATTCGCGCATTACACCGGCTTCACCGGCGATTTCATTGTTCTTCTTATGCCTGTCCACAATTCTTTTTCACTCCCAAACTAGTTGGGCGCAGGGATTTGGCAAAAACAAAGTCACCGATGAACCTTTCGACTGGAAAATTCACCGCACAGAACATTTTGATATTCATTACTACCCTAGCGGAGAGCGGCTTGTTCCGATTATGGCAGACATTGCGGAAGAAGCGTATGAAAAGCACAGCGAAGATTTTGACCACGAAATCAAAGATCGCACACCGCTAATCCTATATCAATCCCACAAAGACTTTCAGGAGACCAATATTATACTGCAGGAGATTCACGAAGGCATTGGCGGTTTCGCTGAAATATTTAAGCGGCGTATGGTAATTCCCTTCACTGGTTCAATGGAAGCGTTTCGAGAAGTCATATTTCACGAATTAGTGCATATCTTTCAATACGATATTATCTATCAGAAACCTGCGGCTCATATCTATAGCGGCGAATTTCTCTATTCACCTCCAATCTGGTTTATTGAAGGATCGGCAGACTACTTTGGCGAAGACAATGACACGATCGGAGAGATGGTTTTACGAGATGCAAGCCTCGCCAACTACATCGTGCCGTTGACCCGCCTTCAAGATTTCCGCGTTCTTGGCCCGCATGTCTTTCTCGGGTATAAGATGGGGCAATCCGCAGTTGGGTACTTGGTGGAAACTTATGGGCGAGACAAAGTGGGGCAGATTATGCATGAATTAAGGCACATCCGAACAAAAGATATCGACATTGCCTTCAAAAATGTGCTCGGCATTGGTCTCGAAGAGTTCGATAAAAGTTGGCGCCGCGTCGTTCAGAAAAAATATTGGCCCCTGGTTGAGCACAAGGATACGCCAGATACCATTGCCAAAAGCCTGACTGAAAAATCCCGATATTCCAGCAACGTTAAGCCGGCTTGGTCGCCAAGCGGCGACATCATCGCCTACATTACCGGCAGCGACGGATTTGGCGAAATCGTCCTCGTATCCGCAAAGAGCGGGAAAAGACTTGCCCGAATTAGCAAACGTTTCTTTGGAAGTAAATACGAAGACCTCCGCATGGACGGCAGCGGAATTGCTTGGTCGCCTGATGGTGATTGTATTGCATGTATTGCCAAGCATCACGGAACGGATTATCTATTGGAGATTGATATCATAACCAAAAAACTAAAGCGCCGCTTAAAACTCGACTTTGATGCAGCATATTCACCGAGCTATGATGGAAACGGTGACCGCATCGTTTTTGCTGCATTAGACAAAGGACAATCCGATTTATATGTCATTGAGCTTTTAACCGGAGAGATTACTCGGTTGACAAACGACCCCTTCGATGATAACCACCCTTCATGGCACCCAACAACAGAAGAAATCATCTATGCCTCAGAGCGCGAGAGCAAGAACAAGCTAGTCATCTTTGATGTGAGTAACCGCACACAACGGCAGTTGACATACGGCGAACACAACGCCGTGAGTCCAAAATGGTCGCCCGATGGGGAAAAAATAATTTTCTGCTCGGACCTGCACGGCGTCTACGATTTGCACACGATTAAACCGGATGGAGCGGATTTTACGAGACTGACAAGTATTATCACAGGGTGCTTCAACCCTAGCCTTGACCCCCATCAGAGAAATATCGTCTTTACTGCGTATCAAAATGGAAGACAGGACATCTATCTCATGGACACGGCAAAGGCGATGGATGACAAGATTGACATGCCGCCTTTGGAGGTACAGCCGATAATTGCGGACGCTTCGACACCGCCGCCGCGCCGCATTGGCCGCAGGAAATACGATACCAACATTGCCTTGGACGCTATTTTCACGAACTTTAATTTGGGCGCTGACGGTCTTCTGCGGAACACGACGGAGTTCATCGGGAGCGATATGATGGGTAATCATCGGTTGGGAGCAAGTTTGATAAATCAATCAGGCTTCCTGGCACCGGATTTCATACTACGATACGGATTTCTCGCACGTCGCAGCGATATTGGTGCCGCCCTTTTTAACTACCACCAATATTACCTCTTGGGTACAACTCGCGATCGCCGCGGGTATTTGCAGCGGACAACTGGCTTTCTAGGATACATGAGTTATCCATTCAATCGCTATCGTCGGTTAGATTTCAACCTCTTAATGTACTCTACCCCGTTTTCTTTCAACTTTGAACCTAATCCGACGCGCAATTTTGGCGACAACCGTGCAATCCTTTTTCTCGGAACACTCTCTCTCGTGGGTGATACCACGATGTGGAAAGTGTTTGGGCCCCATACTGGCACACGCTACAAACTTACATTCGAGAAGTCGTTCCGGGCTTTAGGCAGCGAACTACAATTGACGAATCTAGTCTTCGACTATCGCCGATATTTTAAACTTGGCAGGCGTTCAACATTTGCAACCCGTTTGCTGCTAGGTGGCAGCTTTGGCTCGGATAAATCCCTCTTTTATCTCGGCGGCATTGATACGCTCAGGGGATATCGCTACCAGGACCTAATCGGTACGCGTATGGGACTAATGAATTTTGAGATTCGAATCCCATTCATTGACGAGCTGAGGTTTGGTTGGCCCTTCCCATGGGCAATCAGCGGGATTCGTGGTATTGCTTTCTCTGATTTTGGCACTGTTTGGTCGGAGGCGCTCCACCACGACAATCCATATCACGTCTTTCATAAGGAGAATAACCGCTATCGCCTTGATGATGTCAAAGGTTCTGTTGGCATTGGACTCCGATTACAGCTTGGGTTCTTCTCTCTTGATTTCGATGTAGCGCGTCGAACCGACCTCGCCGAGATTAATCCGGACACAATGTTCCACTTTGGACTAAGCCAAGCCTTTTGAATTTTGGAAAATGCAATAAGTATTATTAATATGTGAAAAATTGAACATATCTGCGTTCCGAGCGATTTGAACAGGAACAAGACTTGTCCCTGCATTGAAGCAACCCTTGTAGAGGCAACCCATGCGGTTGCCCTGCTGTAGATCGGCCGTCTCGCGAGACTTGTGCAAATCCGCGCCGGCTGGGAGAAGAAGCCACACCTACTATTGTTGAATTGGGTATTAGGCGAAACAACCAATCGTATGTTGAATTGGCAACGCCAAAATGTCAACACGCCCTAGTTTAGACATCATCTTCACCTAAAAGACTCGAAAAGTTCACAACCCCTTTGAACCTCCGGAGGGAAATCACATTGCGAATTCACAGTTCGCGTTAGCCATTAACTGAAGGTAGGTACGCATGCACTCACGTTTTAAACGACTCATTGTTCTCGCTGCGGTATTAGCGGTCATCGTCAGCATTATCGCAATTTTCGTCAATATTTACCCCAATGTACTTTGGTTTAATATGGTCGGCTACGTTTCAGTCTTTACGGAAATTCTATTGGCGAAAGTTGCATTGGGCGCTGCCGTCGGGGGGCTATTTCTGGTCATCCTTCTCGTCAACCTCTATCTGATTTGGCGTTTCACTCCCTCGCAACTAAGCCCCACCCTTCTTGAATCAATCCCAATCAGCGGCGAATTCGATTTCGATCTGCGCAAAATGATTTACGTAGTGTTGGCGCTTCTCGCCATTGCATTTAGCGCACTCATGGGATACACAGCGGCAGATCGCTGGGAAATCGCACTTCGATATTTCAAAGCAGACGACCTCGCCTTTCAATCGGCTAGCCGCTTATCCGAAACTGTTGAACGCGGCAACACTGATGTTTTAATTTCTCAGTTGGATGTCGAAGCCAAGGGATTAAAGATAGGAGATAAGGTTGTTATTGAGCAGGAAAATCAAAGCCACGAAGCAAATGTCAATTCTATTAACAGCGCTGGCAACGGTAGAAGCAAGATTACGTTGAGCCGTCCTCTCGATTTCACCACGACGGAAAAAGCCGTGTTAACCGCGGCTGCCCGCGATCCAATCTTCGACAAAAACGTGAGTTATTACGTTTTCAGAATGCCGTTTGAACGCTTTATTTGCGGCAATTTAGTTGGACTGTTTCTGCTAATGACAATCTTTTCCGCTGTGCTCTACTTTTTCCACGGCTCTTTAATTGGCGATAATAATCGCTTCGATCCGCCGCAGCGTGTGAAGACACACCTCTTTGTGTTAGTCGGCATTACACTGCTGACTCGCGCTTGGAATTACCGCTTTACAATGTTTGACCTGCTCTACGCTACCAACGATGTTGTCCGCGGCGGCGGCGGATATGCAGCCATCCAAGCGCGGTTGCTTGTACTGGAAATTTTGCTGGCGCTCTCAATCATCTGTGCCATAGTGTTCCTAATCAGCATCTTCTTGCGGCGAATCTCACCCGCTGTCGGTGGTGTTGTAATCCTATTGATTGTTGGCTTCTTTGGTCAGGTCTATCCTAGGCTCATTCAAAGGCTCAAGGTCGAACCCAATAAACAGGAGCTTGAATCCAAATACATAAACTTTAACATAAAGGCAACTTTATTCGCTTATGATTTGGAAGATAACACCGTGACGGAAGAAGAATATCCCTTGACCGGCGAGTTATCCTACGAGCAGATTACGAATGAGGAAAATTCCGCAGTCGTAAACAGCGTACGGCTTTGGGATTGGCGTCCGCTCAGGCGTACATTTCGTCAATTACAAGAACTGCGTCGTCAGTATGATTTTGCCGACGTAGACATTGACCGCTACCCAATGGAAGACGGCGAAGCGCGCCAGGTGATGCTCTCTACACGTGAGTTGGATTTGAACGAACTTCGAAATGAAGATTGGTATAAGCGGACCTACGTCTATACTCACGGTTATGGCGCCGTGATGAGCCCCGTCAATGAGATCGATGACGGAAAACCCAAAATGTACATTGAGGACATCCCAGTCAATTATGCAGCCGAATGGACGGATAATCGGTTTAATGCCGCGCCAGGACCGCGTATATACTACGGAGAACTCACACCGCATTACGCAATCGTCCATCCAGGGCGTGATGACAAACTGGAGTTTGATTACCCTGAACAGGGGCAGGGCTATGCCAAATATTCGTACACTGGACAGGGCGGGGTTCAACTCGCATCATTCTTGCGCAGGTTCGTTTACATGCTGAAATTTAACAATGAGCTAAATTTCATCCTATCGAGAGAAATTACATCTACTAGTCGGGTGCTCTATCATCGAAACATACAAGAGCGTGTTCAAAAAATTGCACCGTTCTTACGATTCGATAAAGACCCCTATGCGGTTATTCACAACGGCAGGCTTATCTGGATGATCGACGCATACACGACAACGAGACGTTATCCGTATTCCGCCCCCATGCCGGATGTGGTGCGGGCAACTATTGCGGAACGGCAGGGAAGACGCGCGGCAAGCCGAATCGTCGGCAGCGAACAACCGTGGGATGGAAATTATATTCGAAATGCCGTAAAGGTGACTGTGGACGCCTACGATGGCACTGTGGATTTCTATCTCATGAAGCGCGAAAACGACCCCATCGTAGAGTGCTACAACCGTATTTTCCCCAATCTCTTCAAACCATTTGACGACATGCCCGAAGATCTCAAAAGCCACATCCGCTATCCAACCACAATGTTCCTCATTCAAGCTCGGATGTATCAGGATTATCACATGAAAGACCCAACGACCTTCTATGCACAAGAAGACCCCTGGGAAATCGGTAAAGAGGTTTACGACACGACTGAACGCCCCCGTAATCAGCCTATTGCGCCGCCCAGTCCCTTCCCGACCCAACAAGTGAGCCCACAGCCGCTCTTGACAAATGAACAAGAAGTCGCACCCTATTACGTTGTAATAAAACTGCCGGGCGAAGAACAGGCGGAATTCATGCTCATGCTTCCTTTCACCCCAAAGAGCAAGTTAAATCTCACCGCTTGGCTCGCTGCAAGATGCGATTTGCCGCAATACGGCCAACTGCTCGTTTATCGTTTTCCAAAAGGAAAACTTGCCCCTGGACCAATGCAGGTCGAAAATTTCATTACCCAAAAACCTGAAATTTCCGAACAGATTAGCTTATGGAATAGGGAAGGATCGCGCGTGTTGCGTGGAAATTTGTTAATTATCCCCATGCACAACGCCCTATTGTACGTAGAGCCAATCTACATTCAATCGGAGAATGAGGATTCGGCAATACCTGAACTCCGTCGTGTCGTCATCGGCTATAAAGAAAACGTCGTCTGGGGCGCGAGTTTTGACGAAGCCTTGGTCAAGATGTTTGGAAGAACCGCGGCAGCGGGCGTCCCCCCGGCGGCGGAACTCGAAACTGTCGAACAGAAAAAAGACGTAGAGCAAGTAATCGCCCACGCCTCAAATCAAATCTCAATTTCCGAACTGGCGAAAGATGCAAACCGATACTTTGAACGGGCCGAAGCAGCGAGAAGAGCGGGGAAGTGGGATGAATACGGGCGTTTTCACAATCTGCTGGAGCAGACATTGAAGCAGTTGGACGAAAACGCAAATTAGCAACCAACAACTAACACGGAGGTGACTCAAATGGGACTCGACTGGAAACCGCGTCACCGGGATTTAGTCATTGGCGGCATTCCTTGGCTTGCCCGAATCACGGATAAAGCGCGCGCCAAATTGAACGGGACTATCGGCGACTACATTTACCCGTGACCAATGGATCAATCAGTATTCCTGGAGGAATACAAGCTCACAGGCGACGAGTTTATTGAAATCGTAAAAAATAATCCGTCAGACGATGACATGATTGCTGCGATTCGTTCGCTGGCGAAAGAACAATAATTCGAGTTGTTATCGTAACAAGTGCATTACTCATGTTGGAGATGTCTTTAATTGAATCTGGCAGACTACCGAAATCAGATCGATCAACTTGATGATCAAATCTTGGATCTCTTGCTTCAACGCGCGCGAATTGCCAAAAAGGTAGGAGACTTCAAAGAAAGCGCAAACACGGGGACTGTGTATGCGCCGCACCGTGAAAAAGAGATTCTGACTCGGTTGAAGGCGCGCAACAGGGATGGATTTCCACCCATTGCCCTTGAGAAAATTTATAAAGAGATTATTTCGGCTTGCAGATTTTTAGAAAAGCCATTGCGCATTGCATACCTCGGCCCCGTTGGTAGTTTTGGGCATGCAGCCAGCCTGCGCCATTTTGGCGGCTCGGCAAATTTCATTCCGCAATCGCCTCAAACCGATATCTTCGTAGAGGTCGAAGCTAGCAGGGCCGATTACGGAGTGGTTGCAATCGAAAATTCCACATACGGTAGTGTGCGCGACGTTTTGGAAATGTTCCAGCACTCGCAGTTGCAAATTTGCGCCGAAATCTTCCTGCCAATTGATCACAACCTGCTCTCAAATTCTCCACTGAACGAAGTCGTTAAAGTCTACTCACATCCGCAACCCTTTGCGCAATGCAGAAAATGGCTTCATCAAAACTTGGAAGGTGTTCAACAAATTGAAGTCGCAAGTACGTCTGAGGCCGCGCGAATAGCCGCCGACCAACACGGTGCCGCGGCAATCGCTAGCAAGCTGGCAGCGGAAATCTATGATTTGCCTATTTCCAACCCGTCAATCATGGACGACCCAAGTAACACAACCCGCTTCCTTGTTATTGGATGGCACGCCGCGGAAAGAAGCGGAAACGACCGGACATCAATCCTTTTCGCTATTAAAGACAAAGTCGGTGCGCTCTATGAAGTCCTCAGTGTCTTGGAGCGCAAAGGTATCAATATGAGTCGGATTGAATCCTTGCCCGCCCGAACAAAAGCTTGGGAGTACGTTTTCTTTGTTGATTTTGATGGGCACCCCGAAGATGAAAACGTCCGAACCGCTCTAGACGAGATTGAAGAGCTATGCGTGCTCGCAAAAATCCTTGGGGTTTATCCGTGTGCTTCCTAGGTTGGTAAATTATCTATACCATATGACAACCGAAATCAGGTTCACAAAACTATGTGTAATGATCGCAGGAATAATTGACTTCGTTCTAACAGACAGCGCGGCGTAGGTTAGACCCATAACAAATATTGGGATGAATCGTAGTACGGACCCATGGAGAAGAGCAAACAAAAGAGAACTCAACAAAAGCCCCTTCTGATTCCCGAATCGATCGGACAAGGCGCTGTACATTATCCCTCGGAATAAAATTTCCTCGCCGACCGGCGTCAGAACAAGTAATACAAAACCCATGAGCACCACAGAGGCGTCACGAAGATGTTCTGGCATGCCGGTCGCTTGGCGCTCTTCTTCCATCTTTATTAGAGATTCTACCGCACTGGACGATATTATGCCGTTTAATCCGGTTATCACCTGCATTCCGGCTTCTGAGATCAACACCAAAACCGGACCAAGTAGAAAGGGTAAACCGAATATCTTAATATCGCCGCTGAATCTCAGCCCAACGGCGGCAAGTGGTCTACGATAACGCACGGTCACACAATGGAGGCATAACCAAATCAGAACATTCCGTACAATCAGCTCAATAATCCAAACGTGAGAAGGTGGAAGCGTCAATATATATGAAGCGATGTCTTGTGGCTCCAATAACTTCTCCGCACCCTCCGAAAACCCAATCGCCGCAAACAGGGCAAAATTGTGAACCAATAGAGCGGCCAAGATGATAACAATTGCGTCTGATGGCTCAAAATACCCGTGTAACTTCGATATTGTTTCCTCTACGGTGTAAGACCGATTACAGTATCTACACTGGCGCGTGGTGGCGCGGTTTTTTCGATGACAATCGCGGCATGTCCAAATAAGTTCTGGAGGTCGATTCCAAAAATATAGCGGGAAAAACGCCTCTGGGACGAAAAGGACGCCTAAAATCCATAGCATCGACCGCTCCCGAAGCTTGATATCGCGGTACGTCCAAAGCGCCAAACCGACATGAATTAGCATCCGAACCAATAGCCCGATTATCTCCAACAAATCACGCACTCCCGCCAATGATTGAGCGTCGCGCATAGTAGCACGCACATGTCTTTTTTGTCAACCGCCTTCACGTTTCCAATCGCCCAGTTTCTATGTAACTTTCTACGCTGTACCTCCACAAATCGTCGTCGTATGACGCATACCGGTTCAGTTTCTGGCACCAGTCGTCAATCAGCAGTGCGGTCGGCACTTGAACTGTCCGCGGAACGAAAAAATAGGGCAAAAAAAGGGTATGAGCCTAACAGAGCAAATTAAAGATTTCGCGCAAAAACTTGGATTCAGTCTTGTCGGTATTGCCCCGGCGGAACCCAGCCAAACAATCGATCGCTACGAGAGGTGGTTGGAGAGCGGTTACGGCGGGGAAATGCGTTATCTCGAAAGACATTCGCCGTTGAAACAGAATGTTCGGAATCTACTACCGGAAGCCAAATCAATCATAACGTTAGGATTCAATTACTATACTATCGATCCACCCGCATCGCTCGCTGACGATTCATCCCGGGGGCAAATTTCCCGATATGCGTGGGGAACGGATTACCACGATATTATTCAAAAGAAACTTCGTCGGTTGGCGCAGTTCATTAAAGCGGCTGCACAGGAACAGGTTAAAAGCAGAGTCTATGTCGATTCGGGCCCAATTCTTGAGCGCGAATACGCGCAGAAAGCGGGAATCGGTTGGATCGGCAAAAACACTAACTTGATTAACTGGCAATCGGGATCGTGGTATTTTCTTGCAGAACTGCTCGTCAGCGTCGCATTGGACCATGATTACCTGCCGCCGCGCGGCGATTGCGGTACATGCACACTCTGTATCGAAGCATGCCCAACGGACGCCATTATTTCGCCAAATCTCCTCGATTCCCGCCTCTGCATCTCATACCTCACCATTGAATTAAAAGGCAGCATCCCTCGAAATCTGCGGCCGCAAATGGAAAACTTAATCTTCGGCTGCGACATCTGCCAAGAAGTTTGCCCGTGGAACAGCAAAGCAAAACCTACACAGGAACGCGGTTTTTACCCGCGGAAGGGCAACCTTGCGCCCAAACTGATTTCGCTTATCAACATGACCCAAGAGGAGTTTAGCAAACGCTTCAAGAACAGCCCAATTAAGCGAGCTAAGCGGAAGGGGTTTTTACGGAATGTCGCCGTCGCGCTAGGGAATTGGAAGAGTCGTGCGGCGGTGCCTGCTCTCAAAACCGCACTGAACGACGATGAACCGTTGGTGCGTGCACATGCCGCGTGGGCGCTCGGACAAATCAACGTTAAATCCGCCAAAACGGCATTACGGGAACGGATAAAAGTGGAATCAAAAACAGCCGTCATTGACGAAATTAACGACGCCCTGCGCGTAAGTTGACCGCCCAAGCCGACACAAAAAACCGCAGGAAGCGGCATTATACGTACTCGTTCTCCCTGCGGTGTAGAAGGATTATCGCACTCAACAGTTGTGTGTGATGCCGGTGCGGAGAGTTGAACTCCGGACAACACGATTATGAGTCGTGTGCTCTACCACTGAGCTACACCGGCGGTGTGAAAAAAGGGAAACGCGCACATAGAGCGCATTTCCCTCAAAATTGCAGGGGTGGGATTTGAACCCACGTCCTCCGGGTTATGAGCCCGACGAGCTACCAGACTGCTCTACCCTGCGTCAAGTGTCGCGAAGGACACATATGGGCGAGGAGGGATTCGAACCCTCACACCCGGTTATGGGCGATGGATTTTAAGTCCATTGTGTCTGCCATTCCACCACTCGCCCGCTGGCGCAAGGGCACATAAACGCTGCTCCCCCGATGCTGCCATGATATATTGTAATCTAATGCCCTCTGATTTGTCAAGCCTTAATTTGTTTGAGTCCGTCGGTCATTTCGATATTGTGAAAACGGCAAACTTTGACAGGTGAATCCATTTACCGTTCCCACCCTCGCCAGTTGGCAATCTCTCCAGGCCAACCGTCTAGCTTGTATGTTAAATCCCGCCGAGATTTGCAATCCAACTCGCCGCCTCAAAGTTCAAATGTGAATTACTGCAGACATGAGCGGTCATCCAAAAGCAAATTCGAAATATAACTATCATGAGCCCGTGCTGTGATAGTGCAGCATTCCGATGCGCCAGAGTGCATAACAACAAAGCAACATCGCGACCGCAACGGCCGGGGCGCCGAATTGAAAGTATGCAGGCATACCCAAGAATTGGTCTTTTCCCAGTAGATTCAGCGCGGGATAATATGTCACAAATGCCACGGGAAGAATGAATGTCAAAAGCAGTCGCACAGCGAGAGGATAAATCGAGATGGGAAACGTGGCAGCCTCTTTGCTTGCGGTGATGAGGATATCGGTGAGTTTACCGGATTTTGTGGCTAATAGCGCGACGGATGCGCTGACAAGCATAAATGCAAACATGATTATGCCGCCGCTTACAACAGTGATGATTGTAAATAAACCGCGTGCGACCGTCAACCGAATCTGCGCCATGTGAAAAGCGGCGCCGAATATTACAATACTCGTCAACAACCGTGACGCATGATGGAGTTCCACCCGGCTAGCGAGGACGTAAAATAAGGGTGGAACCGGTTTAATCAATACAGTGTCCAAATCGCCGCGAACGACATATCGGTCGAAATCGTCCAATTGATTCCCCACTATTTTCATCAAAGCGAACGCTAACGACGCTAAGCTGTATAGAAACATGATATCGGGCAAAGCCCATCCGTTTACCGTGCGAAACTTCGTGAATAAGACGCCGAGTAAGCCTATCAGACACGCTTCCCCGGCAACGACCGCTGCGCACATGAGACCGAAAGACAGCCTGTATTGAAGTCTAGACCGCACATATGCACCGGCGAGAAGCAGATAAAGTCTGCTGTAACGCACTATCGGGTTGCTCATTTTATCCGCCTTGAATCACCAATTTTCGCAGGGCGGCTAGGTAGGCAAATCGTCCAAGCCCCATTAACGCAACTGTCCAGAATAGTTGAATTAGGAGCACAACTATCACAGCGTTTCCAGTAATTCCGCCAACATAGATTGCTGTCGGAGAATAGATTATCGCTTGGAAGGGCAAATACTCAGCCATTTTGGCTAGAAGGGCGGGATAATGCTCCAAAGGGAGAAAGTAGCCCGAAAAAAACCAGGAAACGCCCCATATCACGGCGAAATAGATACCGCGTATTTCAACCACCCAGAATGCAAGAATCCCAATGAGAAATTCAATGTTGAACAAGATGACGAATCCCAACATCACACTGACTATAAACGCCCCCACGGTCAATATAGAGCCGGGCAGCAAAAGACTCAAACCGCCATAAAACAACAAGAGTTTTGGAAGCATGTTGAATAGCACTGTGTGAAATGAAGTTCCCACCCCCGTGGCAAGCAGCATTAACTGAAAGTCAACCGGCTTCATCAAATCGGTTACGACTTCGCCGGTGCGAACCTTTTCTTCTATGACTCGTGCAATCCGTAACGTAAAGTGAAAAGACAATAGCGTTTGCGACACAACGATGTACGTCAGAATACGAGTAAGGTCGTACCCTGCTACGGCGGACTTCCCGATGTAGAGTGCCTTCCAAAGATACACATAGATTAGCATGAACAACACATTGATAAACAACTCAACCCACAGCTCAAATCGATAGGTCAGCGTTCTCTGAAAGGCGTTTGCAGCAAAAGCCAGGTATTTTCGCACGATGAGTCCTTCAAATTGCCATGCCGGTCTGATAGATTTGCCTCACAATTTCCTCAATTTCCGGCTCGGAAATCGTTAAATCCTGAATTTCATACTGCGCCGTCACTCGCGTCATGACTTCGGAAGCTGAGATAGTGTCCCTGTCAAACGCGAGCCAGATACGATTTCCCTCTCGTCGAATTACATCCACATTCTCAATCTGAATTTCAAGATAGGCTTGTGCGAGGTCCACGATGAGCATCCGCGTTCTGCCGTAGCGCTGTTTCAATGCCTCGATACCACCATCATAGATGATGCGGCCGGTGTCAATTATCATCAGCCGTTGACAGATCTTTTCCACGTCATTGAGGTCATGTGTTGTCAGAATCACCGTCACCTTCCGTTCAGCGTTAACCCGTTGGAGAAATTGGCGAACCTGTTCTTTGGCAACTACGTCTAAACCGATGGTAGGTTCGTCCAAAAAAAGAATTTCGGGGTTATGCAATAGGGCGGCGGTCAGGTCGCATCGCATCCGTTCACCGAGGCTCAATGTCCGGACCGGCATAGATGTTAGATGATCCAGTTGTAACAATTCGCTGAAAAACGCCAGATTTTGCTTGTATGTATGCTGGGGAATCTCGTAGATGTGCTTAAGCAGTTCGAAAGAGTCCATCACGGGCAAATCCCACCAGAGTTGGGTTCGTTGTCCAAACACCACGCCGATTCGCCGCGTGTACTCTCTTCGATGCTGATGCGGCGTCAATCCCATGACATCAACCTTTCCCGACGTCGGCACGAGAATCCCAGTCAGCATTTTGATAGTCGTAGACTTCCCCGCACCGTTGGCGCCGATGTATCCCACCAATTCTCCGCGTTGCAGGGCGAAATTCACATCGTCGACTGCCTGGATAATACGGTGTGTCCGCGAAAACAGGCCGCGCCAAAATCCGACCGGGCGTTCGCGTACCTTGAATTGTTTGCAGAGGTGTTCAACCTTGATGATGGACATATTCGCGCAGGGCAGGAGGGTGTCTGTGCCCGAATTATACCAATTGTGGGAAATTGGGAAGGCTTTAAGCTAATGTGGGGGAGGGTATTGTGCTGACCAATGGTTGCTTAGCATGTCACTCACCGCGCCCGCGACGGGTCGGTTACGATGGGTAGTAAGAACATCTACCGTGGTCGGAAACAGTTTAATCGGAACTCGGGTTACGCCTGAATCACGGACCTGGCGTCTAGCCAAACCGCCCTGCAGCTTAACGGGACGGCGAATGGTTGTGGCGCACCAAACAGGTTAATCTACCATTATCAACGGATATTCCGTTGCCCTTTGATTGGGAAAGATTCGACGTGGACAAGCCGCGCCGGTGCCATCCGCCCCAAAAAGAAGTGGGCATTAGTGGCCGCCCACTTTGCCAATCTCGATTTCAATTTCGTCTCGATTTCGGATACGTTCTATCATGCCGTCCCTAATGTTGACGACCCGATCAGATACGTCGAGCATTTTTGGGTCGTGCGTCGCCGAAATCACGGTCACTTTGTGCCGAACATTGAGCTCTTTGATCAGATTAATAATTTCACGGCCCGTTGTCATATCTAAATTCGCAGTAGGTTCGTCCGCCAGAATTATCGTGGGGTCATTTGCGAGCGCCCTAGCGATCGCCACGCGCTGGCATTGTCCGCCCGACAACTCATCCGGTCTGTGGTGGGTTCGATCGCCCAATCCAACCATCGTGAGGAGTTCCGTGCCCTTGTCGTTCCGTTCGCTCACCGATAACCCCGCGAATATCATCGGCAAGGTCACGTTTTCTAACGCCGTCATCACATACAGCAGGTTGTAGTTTTGAAAGATGTATCCAACACGGTGGCAACGGAACCAAGCAATTTGAGACATACTCAATTGTGACATGTTCTGGCGGTCAATGTAGATACTTCCCCCCGTCGGGTGATCCAAAGCACCGATCATGTTGAACAGCGTAGACTTTCCTGATCCAGAAGGCCCCATCAGTGAAATGTACTCTCCTCGTACGATTTCTAAATTGACCCCGTTTAGCGCCTTTACTACATTGCTACCCATCCGATACTCTTTGATAACCTCTTCAGCCCTAACTACAATGTCTGCCATGAATCCTCCCAAATTAGACCTCAGTCCGCATCGCTTCGGCAGGAGGCAGTTTCGCAGCGCGCCACGCCGGAAACGCTGCGCCAATGACCGCTAAAATCATGCCGAGCACACAGCCGCCAAGAATAATCAGTAGTACGCCGTATCTAACAGCACCATCGTCACCAACCGCTGGTAAAAACGGGAAATAAAAGAATACATCCAACCCGAAATCTTTGAGATTCAGTAGAATCGATCCAATGCAGCCAATCAAAGCGCCGACAACCGCGCCAGCTAGTCCTTGGAATCCCGATTCTAACAAAAACAACCTGACCACGAAACGGTCTAATGCGCCGAGGCACTTCATCGTACCAATTTCTCGGAATCGCTCCGTGACTGCCATCAGCATTGAGTTCGCAATTCCGACTACACAGACAATTAAGGACATCAGGATTAGCCACCTATCTTTGATTGAAATTCCGCCCGTCGACTCTTCTTCCTCAAAACTGGCTATCTGGTCGGTGCGGCCGCTCGATTTCATCGCCTCGCCAATTTCGCTATTTGTCCAGACTGATACGAGAAAGGCAATCCCCAAAGTAATGCCCGCTGTCGTGATAATCGAACGCCAAAAACGGATCATCAGACTCTGAAAACTGATACGCACCGACTCTACGAACGGGAGTTCAATTTGCTGTTCAATTTGACCCTGGTCGTGTTGTACCAAACTGTTTACCTCCAGATTCCTAAACTCTCGACTGCATTTTATCACGCCAAGAAAATAAAGTCAAGCCTTGCAACCCATTCTCGCCAAACTTAGGCGTCGAAGAAAGGGCATTTGGCCTTAGTACCAAAATTTCACTAGCCATGGCTGCAATGACAGTAATTCAATCGCTGTTGAAATCTTTCCAAAATAATCCCAGAGCCCGATGGCGACTGCGTACTGTCCCCCACATTAAGCCAAATAGGCTAGATGTCCAACGCAGTCACCGTCTCCAGAAACTGCGATCCAAACTCCGGTATTGAATCGCCTCTGAAGTGTGCTCAGCCTCTATGGTGGAGCTTTCGGCGAGATCCGCAATCGTGCGCGCCACCTTCAATACTCGATCGTACGCACGTGCACTGAGTCCAAGCTGAGTGATTGCCACGCGCAGCAATTCCTGTGCGTCAGGCTGCATCTGACAGTATTCGCGGATATGCCGCGTTTCCATATTTGCGTTACAGAAAATTTTAGTGTCCGAAAATCGCTCCTGCTGAATGCCCCGCGCAGCCTGCACTCGTTTACGAATGGCTGTAGAGGCTTCCCCCGTAAAATCGCTGGACAAATCCTTGTATTTAACCGCAGGCACCTCTACCTGCAAATCTATTCTGTCCAACAGTGGTCCAGAGATTCGAGATACGTAGCTCTGGATCTGAGTCGGTGTACATCGGCAATTCCGGGTAGGATCGCCGAAGAAACCGCAGGGACATGGGTTCATCGAAGCCACAAGCATAAAATTGGCGGGATAGGTGTAGGAGGCAGCCGCGCGGGAAATTGTCACTTGCAAGTCCTCAAGCGGTTGACGCATGGCTTCAAGTACGTTTTTCCGGAATTCAGGGAGCTCGTCGAGAAAAAGCACGCCGTTATGCGAAAGACTCACTTCGCCTGGGCGAGGATATCTGCCGCCGCCGATAAGCCCTGCATCGGAAATCGTATGATGCGGCGACCGGCATGGGCGCGTTGCGATTAAGGGTACATCACCATGAAGCATGCCTACAATACTATGTATCTTCGTCGTTTCGAGTGCTTCTTCAAGCGTCATATCCGGCAATATCGTCGGAATCCGTCTGGCGACCATCGTTTTGCCGGAACCCGGCGGGCCAATCATAATCAGATTGTGTCCGCCCGATGTCGCAACTTCAATGGCTCGTTTGACATGCTCCTGGCCCTTGACATCTGAGAAGTCGATTGTATACTCCGCAAACTGGTCAAATGCATCCTGAATATTGTACTCGAAAGGCTGAATGGTTTGCTCGGCATTTAAGAAATCAACCGCCTCTCGTAGAGATTCTACAGGATAAATATCTAATCCATCAACAATCGCCGCTTCCTTGGCATTCGATTTCGGCAGGATAACGCCTTTGTACTGATTCTCCTTGGCTGCAACTGCAACCGGTAGACACCCGTGAACGGATCTGACACTTCCATCAAGTGCCAACTCCCCTAACATCAATGTATGCTCAATGAAATCCGTCCGAACTTGCCCAGTTGCTGCAATGACGCCGACAGCCATTGGAAGATCGAACGCCGACCCCTCTTTCCGTACATCCGCGGGGGCAAGATTTGCGGTTATTCGGCTGCTCGGGAAATAAAACCCTGAATTCTTGATTGCCGCGGTAACCCGTTCGCGGCTTTCTTTAACGGCGTTGTCTGGAAGTCCAACCGTGGCGAATGCTGGCAAGCCGTCAGAGATGTCAATCTCCACTTTGACGATATATGCATCAATCCCCATCAGTGCACTACTAAGAACGCTCGCAAGCATATGCATGTCCTCAAAATTGTGTTCTACGTACTTCTAAACGTATGAATGCTTATCGTGTATTATACTATAGCATAGCTTTCAGCGGAACGCAATCCCATAATGATCGAAACGAAATTTCTCCTGAACTCTATCAATTGAACCATTTCACAGCTTTGCGTCAAAATTGATTGTTTGCAATAAATCCGTAAATTGACCGGGACTTGTCGAAATGAGAGTTGCGCGGAATGATGGGATTGATGCGTTACCTCTGTTGAGATGGTAAATTACCTCCATTGTTGTCTCGTTACTTTCGCGAGAATTTCAGTTGATAAAGCGGCGAAGGATATGATATAATTTAAAATCTTTGCTCCATAATTTTGCGGATTCAAGTCGGTCAGAATTCGTTGTGTTTACCGGTAAATTCCGTTCTGATATGGAGCCATAGGGCCAAAAAGGGAGGCAAAAATATTGCGTCATTACGAAACGATTTTTATTGTTAATCCAGATCTTGAAGAAAACGAGACCAACAACGTCATCAACGGCGTCAAAACGGCCATTGAAACTAACGGCGGTAGAATTTTAACAACAGATTTATGGGGCAAGCGCAGGCTTGCTTATCCGATTAAACGCCACAAAGACGGTTACTATGCGTTATTGGTTTTTGAGAGCGATCCTAAATTTGTACGCGAACTTAATACATACTACCGGATCGCGGAACCGATCATTAAGTATATGGTAGTGAATTTTGAAGGGGAAATCAGTGAAAGCCAAGAGGATGTCCCGGTATCAAAGGGCAATGAGGACGCTGACGAGTCTAGGGAGTAAGCTCACTGATGAAAGCCGAGCTTGAGACACTGTGTGACATCAAATCGGCGTGAAGGAGAAAAAATAATGGCGAGTTACAACAAGGTTATTCTGATGGGGAACCTTACGCGTGATCCGGAATTGAAGTACCTTCCGAGTGGCACCGCAGTCGCTAGATTGGGTTTGGCGGTGAATCGCACTTATACGGATCGTCAGTCCGGTGAAAAAAAAGAGGAGGTCTGTTTTGTGGATCTCAGTGCTTTTGCACGGACCGCTGAAGTTATGAACGAATATCTTCAAAAAGGCAATCCCGTTTTTATTGAGGGACGGCTTCAATTCCAGCAGTGGGAAACCGACGACGGTCAAAGGCGAAGCAAACACGAGGTCATAGTTGAGCGGTTTGAGTTTGTGGGTGGTCGTCAAGGCGATCAGGACTCGCTCCGTGATGAGGGCGCGGGATACGCTAGCCCTACTGAAGCATCGCCTACAAATACAGAAGATGACATTCCGTTTTAACAACCCAAAGGAAAATATTCCCGGAAATCACAGAAAAAGCGGGTGAAATTCACGCCCGCTTTTTCCACGTCTATTCATTAACAATTTCCCGAATTCAATTAAAGTCGCCGGCTTCTCGGATTCTCACATTAAACGGCGAGTAAAAGTTAATCTTAAGGAAGGAGAAGCGGTAGCCTCTCACGTTTAATGCGGAGAGACTTCACCGCGATTGTATTATGGAGAATGGTCCACGCAGGACATTTTCGGTTCGGCGAAAACGCTGCCGGCTATGTGCAGAAAAGCTAAAATTCATTGATTACAAAAATGTTACGCTGCTGAGGAATTTTATTACAGAGCGCGGAAAGATTATCCCGCGGCGCGTTGTTGGGAACTGCGCAAAGCACCAAAGACAGGTCAACCGGGCAATTAAGCGGGCTCGTAACATTGCGCTTGTGCCTTTTACCCGACAGTAATCCGTAGTTGAATATTCGCAATGCGGTTGGGTTCTACATTAGCGTCTATTTCCGATAGTTTAGCCTGTTTCGACCGGCGGGTATATCGGCGTTGTTATTGCGCGTCAGTAGACGCGCAGTCAACCCGGCCAAAGCTGAGGTATATTTTTTGAAAAACACAGATATCATGCTAAATTGAGGTAGAAATTCCATGGAGATTATTCTAAGGCACACCGTTGAAGGACTCGGCAAAGAAGGGGCGGTATTAAACGTTGCTGACGGTTACGCACGCAACTATCTGATTCCAAAGCAACTCGCTGTTCTGGCAACAGAAAAGAACCGGCGTCTGCTAGAACATGAGCGGCGTGTATTAACCGTTAAGCACATCAAAGGAAAGCAAGAGGCCGAAAAACTGGCAGCTCAAATCGCAGATACGTCATGTACAATCCAAAGGCGGGCAGGCGAAGGTGATCGGCTCTTTGGGTCTGTAACCGCCGCGGATCTCGCCGAAGCGCTTGCCGCGCAATCTGTTGAAATCGATCGCCGTCAGATTGAACTTGAAGCGCCCATTAGGGATCTTGGAGTTTTCATGGTTCCCATCCGACTTCATTCAGATGTCATCGCTAACCTTCAAGTTTTCGTTGTTCGTGAAGAGTAGTTTGTTAATCGAAAATAGAGATAATCTTAATCGCCGCCGCACACCTACGATGTTCGTCAGATTCATCAATGCACACTAATACACTGCGACAGGTTTTGGCAAAAGGTCGGATACCCATTACAAGCCCCATTTTACTATTGAGCCGTGCAATCCGAACCCAGAGACACACTTCATGATAAAGAAGCTGAACAGGCTGTTCTCGGCGCAATGATGACCGACCGAGCAGTTATTCCGCGTGTTGTGTCAGCGCTCGGCCACACGGCGGAACCCTTTTTCACAACAGATCATCAGCTTATCTACGCGGCGATTCATTCGAGCTACGAGCGTCATAATCAGGTCGATCCACTACTCGTCGCAAATGAACTTGAAAAAATAGATCAACTGAATCGGGCCGGCGGTGCGGTTTACCTTTACGACCTTCAGGCGCAGATCGTCGAAACTGAAAGCACTGAACTGTATGCGCAGATTGTAAAAGAAAAGTGGATGCGGCGCCAGTTGGTTCGCGCTGGGCAGCAGATCGACGCACTCGCTAACGATCAAGAACGGGAACTCAACGATGTTTTAAGCCAAGCGCAAGAGGAAGTGTTTCGTCTCAGTCATGCCGATGCCAGACGCGGCTCGATGTCGATTGCACCGCTTGTTAAGCAAACCCTTGAGGAAATTGAAAGCCTATATCATAAAGAAGAACAGATTCTCGGCGTGTCCACAGGCTTCTTTAATCTTGACGTAATGACATCAGGATTGCAGCCCGGTGATTTGAGTATTATTGCAGCGCGCCCCAGTATGGGCAAGTCAACTCTCGTGTTGAACATTGCTCAAAACATTGCCAGAAATAATCTGCCGGTCTTAATCTTTAGCCTTGAAATGCCTGCAAGGCACGTGGTGATGCGGATGCTCGCTGCAGAAACAGGAATTGATTTTGGCCGCATCCGCACCGGTAAACTGACCGATGAACACTGGGAATCCTTGACACAAGGAACAAGCAGCTTAATCTCCGTTCCGATTTTCATCAACGATGCGCGAGGCTTGACTGTACATGAATTGCGCGCCGAAGGGAGAAGGTTAAAGGGCGAACGCGAAGATCTCGCAGTTATAATCGTGGACTACTTGCAGTTGCTCAGCGGCACTAGTAAATACCACGGACGAGTCGAAGAAATTTCTGATATTTCACGCTCCCTCAAAACTCTCGCTTGGGAGTTAAACGTTCCGATTGTAGCATGTTCCCAACTCAGCCGTGAAGTCGAAAGGCGGCCGGATAAACGGCCTCAACTCTCCGATTTAAGGGAATCCGGCGCTATAGAGCAAGATGCCGACGTAGTCGCCTTTTTGTACAGGGAAGATTATTATGATGACCAGACCGAAGAGGACCAAGGGCTGGCTGATTTGATAATTAAAAAACAGCGAAATGGACCAACCGGTACGATTCAACTGGAATTCCATAAGAGGCTGATGCGATTCGCCGATATTCCTGCTTAAGGCGATTGACGGCTTTCGGTACACTTAAAATTTGGGAAAATCAATGCTCCACAATCTAATATTGTTGTAAACTAAAGATTTTTCATTTTAACTTTATGGCTTCAATGGGCAATGACGAGGAACAATCAATCCCGACCCAACCGCATCGCCGCTCGGATTCAGTCCGTGTTGTAGATTTTGCCGGTGGTTGGATATTGAAGAAGTTACATGGAATTGGCGGCGCAGTTACATTTGTCTGTTCAATCCTTTCTCTAATTTTCAGACGCCCGTTTCAATTCAACCTGCTTGTTCGACAGTTACTGTTGGTTGGCGTAAACTCTCTGCCGGTTGTGTTGGTCTCTGGAATCTTCACGGGAATGGTATTGGCAACGCAGGGATATCACCAACTGAAGGACCTTTCAGCGGAAGGCTCTGTCGGAAGATTTGTCAGCGTATCGGTAGTCAAAGAGCTAGGCCCCATGGTTACAGCCTTCATCTTGGCAGGCCGCATAGGCGCCTCAATCACGGCAGAACTTGGCACAATGAAGGTGACCGAGCAGATTGATGCGTTAGAAGTAATGGCGACTAGCCCGGTAAAATACCTCGTTGTACCGCGGTTCCTAGCCTGTGCAATAATGCTTCCACTCCTGACGACGTTCTCGATTGTCTTCGGGATTGCAGGAGGCTATTTCACATCCGTTTACATCTTGCCCTTCAAAATGAACGGCCGCTTTTTTTTGGAGCAGGCTAGTACTTACATTTTCATAAGCAGTGTTGTTGTTAGCCTCATCAAATCTTCAACCTTCGGAATGGCAATCGCGTCCGTAGGATGTTATAAAGGATTCACAATATCTTCTGCCGGCGGTGCAGAGGGTGTCGGTAAAGCCACAACAGGCTCAGCGGTCACTTCTCTGATTGCCATTTTAATCTTGGACTTCGTTCTGAATCATGTGCTCTATACAATCTGGTGAATCCCATCGTTGCGAGGTGTTTTGAGCGGCATGAGGTTTCCAACCCCGCGGCGGATTCAGGAAGTTGTTGAATGATCCACGTTGAAAATCTGTGGAAACACTTTGGAGACAAAGCAGTCCTCAAGGGTTTGAACCTTCACATCCCTCGCGGCGAAACGTCAATCGTAATTGGAAGAAGTGGATGTGGGAAAAGTGTTTTGCTCAAGCTGGTTACTGGGCTGATGCAGCCTGATGGTGGGGAAATCCGAATTGATGGTGAGGCAATCTCCAGCGTCAAAGATTTAAATCGGATTCGCCGAAAAATTGGCATGCTTTTCCAATCGGCGGCGTTGTTTGATTCGATGACGGTTGAGGAAAATGTTGGCTTCATGTTGTCTCAACATACAAATCTCAGCAAACGCGAAATTGAGGGAATTGTCGCGGAAAAGCTCCAGTTGGTCGATCTTGACGGCGTTCAGAAGCTGAGACCTGCAGAACTGAGTGGGGGCATGCGAAAACGCGTCGGGCTTGCACGAGCCATCGCGTTCAATCCGGAGGTGATTCTATATGATGAGCCGACGACCGGTTTAGACCCTATAACGGGGTCAGAAATCAATCGGTTAATTCGCAATCTCCACGCGAAACTAAAGGTCACGTCGGTTGTTGTAACCCATGACATGGATAGCGCCTTCTCAGTTGGTACAAGGATGGCAATGATACACGCGGGACAAGTTATTGCATCCGGTTCTCTCGATGAAATCCGGAGGATTGATAATGCGATTCTCCAACAGTTTATTTCTGAGTGACGGCGGCGGTTAGTCAAAAGGGGGCATTGGTGGCAAAGTGGAATGAGCAAGTTAAAGTGGGGCTCGTGGCTGTTATCGGCTTAGCTTTACTTGTCGTTCTGCTGTTCAATGCATCGAATTGGCCGTGGAGTGTAAGTGGTGACGTTTTGCAGGTTCATTTTGGCGCTGTAAACGACCTGCACCTAGGCGCTGGAGTTCAATTGTCAGGCGTAAAGGTTGGAAAAGTCACGGGGATAGAACTTAAAGCGGACGAAAATATAATTGACGTTCAATTTCGCGTCAAGGACGGATTTCGGCGGTTACGCAAAGGTTGTAGAGTCAGGATTGGGACAATCGGATTTGTAGGTGAAACCTACATTGACATTACAAACGGTCCTGTGGGGAATCCGCCCCTACAGCCGGACGACCTCCCTTTGGTCGGCGAAGACCCAAAGAGCATCGTAGACCTCCTTGAAATCGCCGAGCAAGCTGTCACGCAAGCGGCTCAGGTTGCCCAGTCCGCAAATGCACTAATAGCTTCGAACCACATCGGCGTCAGTGAGGGAATCAAAGAAGTACGCGAATTGGTTGTACAAACCGGCGCCGCCTTAGAGTCGGTCGTCAGAAACACCGAAAAATCCGTCGACACCCTAACTAGGCTTGCGTCCGATAACGACTCGCGTTTGCAACAGGTTTTTAATCAAATGAACCGGTTGCTTGAAAAGTTGGAAAGCGATGCTTCAGCGCTCAGCAATGATGCGGGAGAGATTACACAGTCCGTAAGTGGTTTTATCGGCCGCAACTCGGAGACGGTCGATGAGATTGTTAGTGATTTACACGTGAGTGCTTCCAATTTTCGAGAAATGTCCCAATCGCTGCACACGGATGTCGCCGCCCTAAAATCTGAGATGTCGAATCTCATTCTCAAGAGTGAGGAAATTATTGACGCCGAATCACCTAAAATCGGCCGGCTGCTAGAAAACCTTACTGCCGTCTCCGCGGATTTGGCTGGATTGCGCGAAAACTTCGCCCAATTACTGGACAAAGTGCAAAGTGGGGAGGGCAGCGTTGCTGCCTTAATTAACACGCCCGATACACACAATAAAGCACAAGATGTGCTGCAATCGGCGGATGAAACATTCGGTGAGGTTAAAGAACTAATCCAGACGTTTAATGAAAAATCAGAGAGTTTTAAGTTTCCCGATGTAGCTTGGGATTACGAACTCCGATCTGTGAACCTGGAGGAACGCCTCCATAACGAGTTGGCGGTTTTGTTATTGCCCGCACATAATCAGCGGTACCGATTCGGCTTTGGCATCCGCGAGGAAGAATTGAAGTTTGAACTTCAATTCGGTTATGATTTCAACAACCATTTAAGCGGTCGTTTGGGGTTCATGCGTTCAACACCCGGATTGGGAATCGATTTATGGCTGCTTTCGAAGAAACTCGGTGTCACAATAGAAGCGGCTCGATTGACGAGCGGTCGGCCCGAAGTGGATACGGAACTGTCGTGGAGGGTATTTCCCCATGGACACGTTATCATCGGCGCGGAAAACTTAATCGATGATATCCGTTACACAGCCGGATTTCGGCTGGCAGCAAAAAATTGGTAACCTACAGACTAGAGGTTCAATGCCAATAGCCGTTTAACATTATTCCTCCCCTAATAATCGTTAAAATGTCAAAAGAACGTCGCCAGTTCGTTTGTCGCGAATGTGGTTACAGTTCAGCAAAATGGCTCGGGCGCTGTCCGGCATGTGAACAGTGGAACTCCTTGGTTGAAGAAGTTCAGAGTTTCACACCGAAAAAAACATCACGACGGCATCTAGGTCAGCCGGCGAGCCTTCCAGAGCCGATTACACAAATCACGGCTAGCGACGCTGACCGCCTCCACTCCGGCATCGCGGAATTCGATCGGGTACTTGGCGGGGGGTTTGTGCCTGGTTCGGTCGTCCTCCTCGGCGGAGATCCGGGTATCGGAAAATCCACGCTCCTGTTGCAAACAAGTAACGCCCTTAGCAGTACCTATGGGAGTGTACTCTATGTCTCTGGCGAAGAGTCGGTGACACAGATGAAATTGAGGGCAAATCGTCTAGGCATTAATTCTGATTCGCTGTACGTTATTTGTGAAAACAATCTTGAACAAATTGAAGCGCATGTTGCGTCGCTTCAACCTCATATTGTCATTATCGATTCTATTCAATCCGTTTACGTTCCAGAAATTCAAGCAGCACCGGGTAGTATTACTCAGGTTCGTGAGAGTGCGGTCCAACTGCTGATTACCGCTAAGAACAAAAATGTCCCAATCGTGCTGGTTGGGCATGTGACAAAAGAGGGGGCTTTAGCGGGACCTCGCGTTCTTGAGCACATGGTTGACACAGTTCTATATTTTGAAGGCGAAAGCCGTCTCATTTACCGTGTGCTGCGGGCTGTCAAAAACCGATTTGGATCTACCAACGAAATCGGAATCTTCGAGATGTTGAGCAACGATCTTGTTGAAGTCAAAAATCCGTCAGCCATGTTCATTGGCGAACGGCAAGAGAATATCTCTGGATCGGTCGTCGTATCGACCATGGAGGGAACGCGCCCTTTACTTTTGGAACTTCAAGCTCTGGTTTCGCCGGCTAGCTCTGGAATTCCGCGCAATACCGCGGCAGGCGTGGATCGGCATCGCATTGCGCTGCTCCTCGCTGTACTTCAGAAACGTGCCGGGGTTGACATTGGCGGGTCAGATGTCTTTGTCAATATTACCGGCGGTATGCGGTTGGATGAACCGGGGATTGATCTCGGCACAGCCATAGCCATTACATCAAACCACCGAGATATTGCCGTCGACCCGCGTACCGTTGTCATCGGTGAGGTCGGATTGGGTGGAGAAGTTCGTCCTGTTAATCATATTGAAAAGCGGTTGAGCGAAGCAGCAAAGTTGGGATTCAATCGGGCGATATTCCCCGAATACAATCGCAATAACCTGGATTTGAAGCAAGATATTAACTTAGTTGGAGTGAAGAATCTTCATGGCGCACTCAGCGAGTTACTATAATCAAAATTATAATCATATGAAAGTGGGTGACTCCGATGCAAATTTGGTTCATCCGGGCTTCCTTTATTTTATTTGGTGCAATTTTTGGCTTTATCACAGGAGATTGGGAGGGCTGCGGAACAGCGCTCGTCCTAGCCTCCATCTTAGTCGGCGCCGAATCATTAATACGGCGGCCAATGTTACGGGATCTGTTCGCTTGCTTGGTCGGATTGGTTTTTGGGTTGATTGTGGCTGCTCTGATTATTTACATTGTTTCCCAAACAACCAATATCACAAACTTAGTCAAAGCCTGCATAACGCTCTTATTCGCTTATGCGGGAATAATGATAATCTATCGAAGGCGGGAAGCTTTTGGTTTATTTTCCCTGACAGCACAGGGCTTACAATCTACTTCCCCGGCTTTCAAAATTTTGGACACGAGTGTTATCATTGATGGGCGAATTCGCGACATCTGCGAAACGGGGTTTATTGATGGCATCGTTGTGGTTCCGAGATTTGTACTCAATGAATTGCAGCACATTGCCGACTCTCCCGATCCCCTTCGCCGGAACAAGGGCAGACGGGGTTTCGAGATTCTGGAAGACCTACAGCAGAATCCAAAAATCAATGTCGAGATGACGGAGGACGATTTCCCCGATGTGGCAGAAGTCGACGCAAAATTAATCCATCTTGCCCGCAAAATACAGGCGAAAATTATTACGAACGACTTCAATTTAAATAAGGTCGCAGAACTACAAGGTGTAACCGTTCTCAACATCAATGTGCTCGCAAATGCTATACGGCCGATTGTTGTCGCTGGCGAAGTAATCAAGGTGCGAGTAATTCGCGAGGGCAAAGAACCAAATCAAGGCGTCGGTTATCTTGACGACGGTACGATGGTTATTGTCGAAAACGGCAAGCACTATATTGGGCAGACCGTTGAAGTGGTCATCACACAGGCACTGCAAACGAGTGCAGGCCGCATGATTTTTAGCCGCCGTAAACTCGGTGAAACGGATCGTGATGAATCGGAAGGTGAGCGTTCTTATTCCCGCAGCTGGCAGCGGAAGCCGGATGGGACATCGTCTTATTAGAAAACCGTATTTACAACTACACGGTAAACCGATTCTCGCGCATACCATTAGTGTTTTCGATAATAACCCTGTCGTAGACTCGATATTTGTCATCGTCAATGATTCGGATCTTGAGTTGTGTGAATCAATGTCGATAAAGCCGTACGGCTTCCGAAAAGTGGCGAATCTAATCCCCGGCGGAGAAACTCGTCAAGATTCTGTTTTCAATGGCTTGCGGTTGCTTCCTAGTGATACAGATTTTGTAATTGTACATGACGGCGTCCGCCCTTTTGTCACCGGCGACTTAATTGACTCTTGTCTTGAAGCGGTGGAGGAATGGGGGGCGGCGGTTGCCGCTGTTCCGGTCCAAGATACTATCAAGGTCGCTGATACGGACGGGTTTATTGTTGACACCCCAAACCGCAGCAAACTTTGGGCGGTGCAGACCCCTCAAGGCTTCAGGAGAGATGTGCTAATGGAAGCGCACCAACAGGCGCGGCAGACAGGGTTGCGTGCAACTGATGATGCCGCGCTCGTTGAACAACTCGGTCGCAGAATCAAGTTGATAACGGGAAATCATCGTAACCTAAAGATTACAACCGCGGAAGATCTTCTCATCGCTGAAGCTTTTTGCACCGGTGAAAATTCAAAGTTCGCTGACCATATTCAACTTAAAAATATGCGTGTCGGAATTGGATACGATGTCCACCGGCTGGTGGAAAATCAAAAGCTGGTTTTAGGTGGAGTTCAGATTCCTTATGCAAAAGGACTCTTGGGACACTCCGACGCTGATGTATTGACACACGCGGTTTGCGACGCAATATTGGGAGCGGCAGGCCTAGGTGATATTGGCGTACACTTTCCCGATACGGACGAAGCATACGCGGATGTCAATAGCCTTGTATTGTTGAAACACGTCAAGACACTCGTTGAACGGGACTATTCTTTCTTAAATGTGGACAGCACTATTATCGCGCAACGTCCAAAGCTTGCCGCTTACATTCCAAAAATGCGTCAGCAACTCGCTGATACGTTGTCCGTACCCGTAGATCGAATCAACATAAAAGCCACTACATCAGAAGGGCTCGGATTCATTGGCAAGGAAAAAGCGATTGCCGCGCAAGCGATTGTCAGCTTAGACGTTAGGCATTAGGTTTCGGATATGATTTCGCATATTTCCAATGCTTGGCACGATAAAACGCACCTCTAAATTGGAAAAACATTGGCATTAAGAATTTATAACTCTCTCACGAGACGGTTGGAAGAATTTACCCCATTGCAAGAGGGAAAGGTGCGGATGTATACCTGCGGTCCTACCGTCTACGATTACTTTCACATCGGTAACGCTCGCACATTCCTCGTTTCTGACGTTGTGCGCCGCTATCTCGAATTTCAGGGCTACCAAGTCAAACTAGTTCAGAACATCACCGACATTGACGATAAAATTATCAATCGCGCAAACAAATCTGGAATTGATGCGAAACAGCTTTCCCAGAAATATGCCGCTGCGTATTTTGAAGATTCGCAGCGCCTTGGGATTCGTCCTGCAGATGTTCATCCTCGAGCAACCGATCATGTGCCCGAAATTCTTGAATTGCTTCAGACGTTGATTGACAAAGGTGCGGCGTATGAACGCAGCGGAGATTTGTATTACCGCATCAACCGTTTCCCAAACTACGGCAAACTTTCAAACCGCGATGTTAACGACGTGCGCGCCGGTGCCAGAGTCGCGGTGAACGAACAAAAAGAAGATCCGCGCGATTTCGATCTCTGGAAGACGGCTAAACCCGGTGAACCGTCGTGGGAAAGCCCCTGGGGACGGGGACGGCCGGGATGGCATATCGAGTGCTCGGCAATGGCAATGAAGCATCTCGGTGAAACATTAGACATTCACGCCGGAGGGCAAGACCTCCAATTTCCCCATCACGAAAATGAGATTGCCCAGAGCGAATTGGCTACGGGAAAGCCGTTTGCCCGGTATTGGATGCATGTCGCATTCTTGCGAACCGGAGGAAGGAGAATGGGAAAGTCCGAGCAGAATTTTATCCTAGTGCGCGACGCCCTTCAAGATTACGCTCCCGAAGCAATCCGCCATTTCTTAATCTCTGCTCAATACCGCCATCCACTTGATTTCAATGACACCAGCTTAAAGGAATCGAGCAGCGCCATCCGGCGGTTGGACAACTGTCTGCGGGAGTTACGGCAATACCAAGACTACCACGGGGATAAATCTCTTGATGGAGATGAACGCAGCCACGATGAAACCGCTTTGATTGAATCCGTCGATACTATGTGTCATGAATTTAAAGTCGCAATGGATGATGATTTTAACACTGCCGGAGCAATAGGCGCGATTTTCAAATTCGTCGGAGACGTCAACCCCTTTCTAGCAGCAAAAGAGCCCCACCCATCGTATCTGATGAACACGGTGCTTGGAAACGCCTACCGTAAGCTCGCCGAATTGTGCGGTGTGTTGGGATTAAATGTCCAGAAATCCGCTGCCCGCGGCGACCATCCCGGGTTGGTTGGCCACTTGATGGATCTCATTTTGGAGGTGCGTCAAGAGGCACGGATGCGTAAAGATTGGGAAGTATCGGATAAAATCCGCGACCGGTTAAAGCAATTGAATATTGAGCTGAAGGACTCTCGATTGGGAACTACCTGGCAACAAAACGATGCATGAATTACTAACCCACACCAATTTCACAAGGAGCGTGATAACAAATGTACCGCTTTATACCCATATTGTTGGTTTGTCTAACTGGCTGCAATATTGCTAGCAAGCTCGTGTCCAAGCAAGAACTCAGCGAAAATTATGCGCTGATGGAAGGGGTTAGGGCAACAACCCCTGAAATGATAGACGGCAACTTGAGGACAGTCGGAGAAGCTGCATTGCCTGAAGGCGCAGAAGGTGCTTTCGGTATGTCTCCTGCTACTGAAGCGCTCATTACCCTGCCCGAAAAAAAGGTCATAAGCCGAATGGTAATCCATTCGAAGAACTTGAAGCAGTTTGACGTATGGGCGGATAAGGGAAACAGCGATTGGGTAGTGCTTAAAGAGGTCAAGGGCACTAAAACAAACCCAATAGTGCTATCAGGGCTACGGGCGCATTTTCCTACTGACAGAATCCGAATCCGTGTGTTAGGTACAACGGATGACGCCGAACTCCGGCGCCGAGAGAGAGCACGAGGCGGCTTTCAGGCCGTGGGCTTCGGTTACAGCCGCGCACCGGGTAAGTTTTATGAGATTGAACTCTACGGTTACAGGTCATCGGAGGATGCCGAAATGAAACAGGAAGTAGAAAAGCGGGAACAGGAACTGGATGACCTATTGGAATTAAAGTAACTCGAAAATTCCACCTCAACTCTCTCTTTATATTACGGTACAATATTTTTAAAATAGATGCTCTGCTTTTGCAGAAAGCAATCCGCAATAAAACTAGAATAGGAGGACAACATGCGATACGCCGCGTATACACTGATAATTCTGACAATGGTTTCATGCATCGGTTGTTTGGCCTCGTCCACCTCATCCATCAGATGGAGCGAGAACATCGCTATCTCAGCAACGGCGGACGATCCGAAGCTGAATGACGGTAACCTCTATACAGTTGGCGAAACAAGCCCGATTAGGGATGATCCGAACAACCCGGACTCATACAAAGAAGCTGACGAATACAGCCAGGCTGTAATTCAATGGGGCAGACCCCAACAGGTCCAACGCATCATTATCATTGCAAGGGAAGGGCAACTGGAGTTTTTCGAAATCCAGTACGAGGACGAAATCGGGAAATGGAAGACTGTCAGAAGTGTCAGGGATCACTTGAGACCGGAATACAAATATACCAGCAAGGAACCAATCACGACTCGCAAAGTCCGCTTAAAAGTCCCGCGCAGATGGGATTCTCGCCGAGTGGGGGGTGAGAAACGACGAACGGTAACGGATGGCGGCGCGCCGGTTGTACGAAATCGAAAGATTCAAGAGATTGAAGTCTATTATGCGCTGCCGCCGGCAGAACCAGTTGTTCCCGAAACATCTGACCAGTGAGAACCGTAGATGATGTTATCTGATGAAGTGAAGAACTTGATTCATCTCAACATCATCCCCGGTGTTGGGAGTCAATCAATTCGATGTCTGATGGCGGCGTTTGGATCCGCGGAGAGGGCTTTAACGGCAACATCGGAGGAATTGGTTCAGATAGAGGGGCTTACGCGTAATGCGCGCCAACGACTAGTCAACGGCAGGTCGCACGTCTCTTTGAATCGGGAACTTGAACTCATTCAATCCCATCAGTGTCACATCGTTACATACGAGGATGAAGCTTATCCACCCCTTCTCAAACAGATTAGCGACCCGCCGCTGGTACTTTATGTCAAACGGCGGATGCCTCCGCAAGACGCACTGAGCATAGCAATTGTGGGGTCGCGGAGTCCAACACATTATGGCAAAACCACCTGTCAGCAACTTAGCCGGCAGCTTGCAGCGCGGGGAGTCACCATTGTCAGCGGGTTTGCGCGAGGCATAGATACCGTTGCGCACCGCGGCGCACTAGAAGCGGGCGGCCGTACAATTGCTGTCATGGGAAATGGGTTGCATCATGTATACCCGGAGGAAAATCGGCATCTCGCTGATGAAATTCTTGAATCGGGCGGCGCACTTATTTCTGAATTCCCGATGACCGTGCCGCCAATGGGAACAAACTTCCCGCTTCGAAATCGCGTTATCAGCGGCTTGACGTCCGGAACTCTCGTTGTCGAAGCCTCTGAACGCAGCGGTTCTCTGATTACCGCCCGGCTTGCCGCCGAACAAGGGCGCGAAGTATTCGCCGTGCCAGGACAAATCTTTTCAAAACTCTCTCAAGGCACGCACAAACTTATCAATCAAGGAGCCACCCTCATACACTCCGTTGACGACCTCTTTGATGAACTGCCTCAGACCTTTACAGGATTGGCAGCCCCATCATCCGCGGCCTCTCAGCCCCATGAGCAACATCCGCTCCCCGATTCAACAATCAGCCATTCCCGCCAATTGACGCTAGATAATTTGCCGCAGGCGGAGGACAAGCCTGCGCCGTCTGTACAACTGACACCGGATGAAGACGTAGTTCTCTCGGTGATAGATGCGTCCACCTCACACATTGATCAGATTGTCCGAACAGCACAGCTCCCCATTAACCGAGTGTCCAGTGTTCTCCTCACCCTTGAACTGAAAGGTATTGTCGAACAGTTGCCGGGCAAACATTTTGCGAAAAAATAAGAGATTGACACTATGCGTTCGAAAAATTTGGACTTTGAAAAACCGCTCATCGAGTTAGGTCAACACATAGAACAACTGAAATCATTCGCCGAAGAAAATCCGGAATCGAGTATTGCTGAAAACATAAAAGCGCTCGAAGCCGATGCCGATCGATTTACCCGGCACACCTTTCAAAAGTTGACCCGGTGGGATAAGGTTTGGCTGGCGCGGCACGAAGAACGTCCGCAAACGCCAATATACATCAATGCGCTCTTCGATGATCCCATTGAACTCCACGGAGACAAGCTGTTTGACGACGATCAAGCGTTAAATGGCGGTCTGGCTTGGTTCGACGGGCGTCCAATTGTCTACCTGGCGCATCAGAAGGGAAAGAACCTGAAAGAGCGGCAAGCTGTCAATTTTGGAATGCCGCACCCGGAAGGTTATCGAAAGGCACGGCGGTTGATGAAATTTGCGGAAAAGTTCAACCGGCCGATAATCAGCTTTGTCGACACGCCCGCGGCGCATTTTGATAGAGACTCGGAAGAGCGTGGACAAGCCATGGCAATTGCCGAAAATTTGGCAGAGATGTCGCGTTTGCAGGTCCCAATGGTTGTTGTTCTGATTGGCGAAGGAGGCAGCGGCGGCGCGTTAGCCATCGCAATGGGCGATCGTGTGCTCATGATGGAATACGCCATTTATTGTGTAGCCCCTCCGGAGGCGTGTAGCAGTATCGTGTGGAAGGACGATGGCACACACGCGCCGCAAGCCGCAGAAGCGCTAAAACCCACAGCTGTGGATCTGCTCGAATTCGGAATCATTGATGGAATAATTCGCGAGCCGCTCGGCGGAGCGCATCGAGATTTTCCGCTGGCTGCCAAGCGCGTCAAATCTGCAATTCGAAAACACCTGAAAGAATTGATGCAACTCGATCGAGATGTGTTGCTTCAACAGCGAAGTGAACGCTACCGGAGAATAGGAATCTACGGTGAAGAAAATTTGTGAATGGTGAATAAGGCGGGTGTCAAGTGTCGCGCTTAAGGACGGCCTATCAATCGTTAATTGTCTCCCTACTAATTCATGCGCTAATCGCCTTCGTCTTGGGGGTGTTCTTGATAACTCGGACGCGCGCGTTTCGCGATCTCATTGACGCCAGCATTCTACAACCCGCCGAACCTCCCAAGCCGATGATCCGCAAGCCGATACTTAAACCAGCGGTAAAGCCTATTGTTCCCGTTCAATCAATAATAGTTGTCGACCAAATTCAAACTACACCACGCGTCACAACATCGGTAAGCCATGAAAGCCACCGCGTTACCGCCGAACAAACGGTTGCATTTTCGAATCGCCGCTTAAAGCTGAATTTAACGGCAACTCCACAAACACCAAGCGTTGTAAACTCCAATCAACCGACTTCCCATGTAATCACCCACGTGAACCTCCCCATCGCCGACTCGCAGGGTGCGTCGGCTTTTTCCCCATCTGTTTCGCCGGGAGGCGGTAGCGCAAACCGGTTTAGCCGACGCGGGATTCATTCTGCACATCACGGCATTCCAATCGGACAGAATTCTCGCCGCATGGCATCCGGTATAAAATCCATAGTCAATGCTACTGGAGCCGAACCGTCCGCACTAAATGCTTTAAACCGCGAGATTCAATTGGGAAATCAACTCATGGTGCCACTTAAGGCGAACGAATTAGGTGCTCGAATTTACACCGACCCCCACACTGGTATGCCTACCGGCTATTTCCATATCTGCTACGTCCGTTTTCGTCAGCGTGGCATGAATGAATTTTTTGAAGTTGACCCGACCGCACTTTACTTTTTGGTGAGATGGATGACGCAAAGCACACACATCAAAGGTCGAATCGCCGGTCGAACGCTTTTTCTTGATGACCCCGGAATTCATGAATCGCCTATGCTCTATATGAATGGCACCCGTGCAGCTCGCCTACTGCCTGCGGAAAAATGGAACCTCAGACGTTATATCGTTGAGAAAGGCGGCTTCATCTTTGTTGACGACGATATGGGGCAAGGTAGCGCATCCGTACGGGCATTTGCGCGTTCATTGCGCGCCCAATTTCGAGAGATTATCCTCGGCGCTGGTGGTAGAGAACTCATGAAGATTCCAAACGATCATCCAATCTGGAATGAACCGTTTAAGCTCGGCGGGCAACCTGCAAGTCCCAATCCTTACAGCCGGCCGACCCTTCCGATGACCGCGTTTGAACTGAATGGACGCCTCTCCGTTGTCATCAGTTATGACGATTATAACAACGGATGGGAAGCTCCCGGCAGGGGTATGGGCGGGATTGATTTTGTGCCCTCAATCTTACGCATGGGTGCAAATTTTATGTTCTATGCTGGAACACACGGAAAGATAAGCGATTACAAGCACTATATTCCGCCCGGTAAGTGGAAAAATGATGATGCCCTGGAAAAGGTGCCGACGCGGGCACCCCAAGCCGCTTCCATTTCATCGTTAGGTCTTCAATAGTAAATCCCCGAGCATTGTGCCATGAACGTATTCGCGCTCGACATCCTTGCTCGTGTAAACTTTCCACATCGTTTTCCAGATTGACTCTTTAGAACGCTAAAAGAAGGCTAAAGATGCGCATTCGCACCCGACTTATCTGGAATTATATTGCCATTGTGCTGGTAATTTTGCCGGCAATATCGCTATACCTAAATCATGCGCTCAAACAGATGCTGGATAAAAGAATCACCGACGAATTGAGAGTTCAAGTAAATTTGACGCGTGAGATTCTGATTAAAACGCTACCCAGAACACTTGATTACAACACAATAGATGGGCTTCTGGATAAACTCGGTGAGGCCGCCGCCGCGCGGCTTACCTTCATCGGGATTGATGGAACTGTGTGGGGGGACACTGAACGGGATGGCATTTCTTTGCGGGAAATGGACAATCACCTAAATCGACCGGAGGTACAAGATGCCGTAAATAGTGGAAGTGGCGTTGCCGATCGACACAGCACTACTATTGAAACCTCTCTGCGTTATTATGCATTGCCGGTCTTTCGCGGAACGGAGTTAATTGGCATCTGCCGGGCGGCATTGCCTATGCGTGACGTCAATGCTGCAATTTCCCGTTTTACCCGTGTCGTGGTAATGGCATGCGGCGCCGGCTTAATTGCCGTAATTCTTTGGAGTATCGTGTCCACAGGACGAACCGCGAAACCCATACAGGAGCTAGTTCAAACTGCGAAAGCTATTTCGAAAGGCGATGTCACTGCGCGAGTCGGAACATCAACATCAGGTGAGCTCGCTCAACTGTACCGCCATTTCAATCAGATGGCGCATCGCGTTGAAACGCAAATCAATGAACTCTCTCAAGAGCGGAATCGGTTCGATGCCATTTTGTCCAATATGATTGAGGGTGTCCTGCTCATTGGACCGCGGTTTGACATCACCTACGCAAATCCGGCCGCATCAGAATTGTTGAATCTACCCGATGATTCTGAGGGTCGTAACTTGGTTGAGGCCTTTCGCAATCCGGATCTGCAACACCTATTAGAACAGGGCAGAGACACAAAATCCCATAAGATGGCGGAGATTCGATGGATTACCGGGATTGAAGGTCGCGACGCTGAGATTACCGTAGCACCCATTACCGACCGGACAAGTACGAAACTCGGATACGTTGTTGTTCTCCACGACGTGAGCCAGATACGACGTCTTGAACGCACGAGATCGGATTTCGTCACCAATGTCTCCCACGAACTCCGCACTCCCTTGACATCCATCCAGGGTTATGTAGAAACACTTCTCAACGGGGATATTAAGGATTCACCCACCAGCCAGCGTTTTCTAGCTAAGATTTTACACCAGTCATCGCAAGTCTCACGGTTAATATCCGATTTACTGGATTTATCCCGCCTCGAGTCAGGTGCGGTCCAACTCAAATTAGAACAGTGCACTCTCATAAATTTTCAATATACGCTTTTGGACATCTTTGAACCCGCGTTGGAAGAATCGAATTTAACGCTTACTTGCAACATTCCTGCGGACCTGCCAACATTACTTGTGGATAAACGACGGTTGGAACAAGTGTTAATCAACCTGATTGACAACGCCATCAAATATACACCTAAGGGCGGCTGTATCAACGTATCCGCGGAAGCAAACGCATCGGAGGTGCTGGTGCACGTGCGGGACACCGGAATTGGCATTCCATCAGATGCGCTTCCACGAATCTTTGAACGGTTTTACCGCGTCGACAAGGGTCGTTCCAGCGAGATGGAGGGAACAGGATTGGGGCTTTCAATTTCCAAACATATTTTGTTGCAGCATCACGGTCGAATCTGGGCGGAGAGCAACCTCGGCGCAGGCACAGTGTTTCATTTCGCTTTGCCTTTGCAAAACGGCTAATTTTGCCGCAATCCGCTGCACCTGTCTGAATATCTAATTGACTTGAAGGTGCCAGCTATTGAAAACCGCTTTCTGACGCACAGGAAGAACGGAGGGATTAATGATATGGCGATGAAAATCCTAATTGTGGAAGATGACCGTAACATCTCCGAACTACTCACAAGTCATTTTGACAGGGCGGGATTCGAAACAGAGGCGGTTTACGACGGGGAAAACGCTCTCTTGAAAGCAGGAAAAACGCAGCCGAATCTAATCATTTTGGATCTACTGCTACCGGAGGTGGATGGGATTGAGGTCTGCCGCATGTTGAAACGCAATCCGGAGACGCAACGGATTCCGGTTGTGATGCTTACAGCCAAAGGAGAGGAGGTAGATCGGATTGTTGGGCTTGAATTGGGAGCGGACGATTACATCACCAAACCCTTCAGTCCGAGAGAACTTGTGCTGCGGGTTCAAGCCATACTTCGCCGCATTACCGGCAATCGAAACGAATCAGCCGCCTCAAAGCTCCGGCTCAACGGATTAACAATCGATCTGGAGAAGCATCAAGCCTTCAGTCAAGAGCGGTCAATTGATTTGACATCGACTGAATTCAAGATGCTGACGTTATTCGCCGGTTCACCGGGGCGTGTATTTACACGGAACATTCTGATTGATGTAGTTTGGGGACAGGAGTACTACGGCGTGGATCGCACGATTGACACGCATATCAGCCGCCTAAGACGCAAGCTAGGCGGATTTGGCGATTTAATCGAAACCGTGCACGGCGTGGGATATCGATTTAAAACGTAGCGTCCGCGAGAGCTATTCCGTTTTGTCTTTAAGTTTCGACGCACGCGGATGCCGAATCACATCGCCTTCAACCAAATAGTACACCTCTTCGCCAATATTTGCCGCCAAATCGCCAATCCGCTCCATATGTCGGAAGAGCAGTAACGTGCTGATGCCAGGCCGGATGAGTTCAGGCCGCTCAATCATATAGGTCAGCAACTCGCGCAAAGTCTGGTCGTAGATGGCGTCAACCTGCTTATCTCGTTCCCGCACCTCCTGCGCTAAGACTGCGTCGCGGTTTACAAATGCGTCGAGACAGTCTTTCACCATTTCCTGGACAATTCCCGCGACGCGCGGCAAGTCTATAAACGGTTTAACCGGCGCATGTTCCATTAATTCAAGGCATCGCTGCGCGATATCGACCGCCTTGTCTGCCATCCGCTCAAGGTCGCGGTTTATCTTCATCGCCATCGTGAGAAAACGGACATCTGACGCCGCGGGCTGGTGGAGGGCAATGAGTTGAATGCAGTATTCTTCAATTTCATTCTCAAGCGCATCGGCTTCGTCATCATGGTCAATGACCTCCTGCGCAAGCTCCCCGTTGCGGTTGAGAACAGACTCGACCGCCCGGTGTAGCATATCTTCCGCAAGGCCCCCGAGCCGGAGCAGTTTCTGTTGAAGTTCTCTTAATTCGAGTTCAAAACGCCGCTGCATCGTAACACCTCCCTTTGCCGGATGATGCTAATTCACGCAACCCTTTCATCAAAATATTTCAGGGCTTATCACGTGCCTAAGGAATCGGTAACACATTCGTGATGGACCGCCGTTCGGGCTGCTTGCTCGCCAAAAAAACATTCAACGTCCATTAACCAAACTTGCCTGTGATGTAAGCCTCTGTCCTTGAGTCTCCCGGATTGGTAAATATCTTTTCTGTCGCATCAAACTCAATCATCTCGCCGAGATAGAGAAAAGCGGTAAAATCCGAGACGCGCGCCGCCTGCTGCATGTTGTGCGTGACGATTAGCACCGTATAGTTGTCTTTCAGTTCCAGTATCAACTCCTCAATTTTGCCCGTCGCAATTGGATCGAGCGCCGAACACGGTTCATCCAGCAACAACACCTCCGGCTCAATGGCAAGTGTCCTTGCAATGCAAAGCCGCTGTTGTTGTCCACCGGAAAGGGCGTACGCGTTGTCTTTGAGCTTGCTCTCAACCTCATCCCAAAGCGCAGCCTTCTTCAGACTCTCTTCAACTATCGTATCAAGCTCAAGACGATTGCGAATCCCCGAAATTCTAGGGCCGTAAGCCACATTTTCGTAGATTGATTTTGGAAACGGGTTTTGCTTTTGAAAGACCATTCCGAGCCGCAAACGCACCTCTACCGGATCAATTGCGGGAGAGTATAAATCCTCGCCCTCCAACTGGATTTGTCCCTCGAGATTAAAAGAAGGGATGAAGTCGTTCATGCGGTTGAAACACCGGATGAGCGTACTCTTGCCGCATCCGGACGGACCAATCAACGCGGTCACTTTGTAACGTTCAATTTCAAATGATATATCTTTCAGCGCCTGTGTGGTGCCATACCAAGCGTTGACATTCTGCACATTCAAGATGGTATCTACTTTGTCGGGTTGCCTGTCGTTCATCGTTCCTCACAAATACTGTTTCTGAAAACGGTTGCGCAAAAAGATAGCGAGTGCATTCAAAAGGAGCGTCGCCGCCAACAGGACCACGATTCCTGCTGCCGCATTGGTAAGAAATTCTTTCTGCGGTTTGTCAACCCAATTGAAAATCTGAATGGGCAAAACCGTAAATCGGGAGAGTAATCCGCCGGGCGGATGCGTGACGAACGTCAGTGCCCCGATCATAATCAATGGAGCCGTCTCACCAATAGCACGGGAAATGGCAAGGATTATGCCGGTGAGAATCCCCGGAAATGCCATGGGCAAGACATGGTGGCTTGTAGTCTGCCAACGCGAGGCGCCTAATGCGTACGCCGCTTCGCGAATCGTAGACGGTACCGACCGAATCGCCTCGCGAGCCGATATTATGATAATCGGAAGTACCAGTAACGCCAATGTTAACGCCCCCGCTAGAAGGCTCTTATCTAACCGCATTGCCCTAACAAACAGCCCCAATCCTAAAAGCCCGTAGATAATCGAAGGCACCCCTGCTAAATTTGCAACATTTACTTCAATGATGCGGCTAATCCGGCTGGATTGATTCGTATATTCTTCTAGGTAGATTGCTGCGCCCACACCTAGAGGCACCGCAATTAACGCCGTTAGGATTATTAGGTATACACTCCCGGCCAGCGCAGACAAAATCCCGGCTAGCTCGGGTTTTCGGGAAGGAAAGTTCGTCAAAAATTCCCAACTGAGTCGTGGAACTCCGTCGATTAACGCATCAAGCAGCAACGCTCCCAAGGTGATAAGCGCAATCAATACGCCAATTGCCGCAGCAAGTTGAAAAATTCGATCGTTCCACTTTTGTCGGACCAGTAACGTCTTGAGTCGCGTTTTCGATATCATTCGTACCTCTCCCTGAAGCGCTGACGCATCCGGTCGCCGACGATGTTGAGTACGAACGTTGACAAAAACAACACCATACCCACCGCAAAAATCGTGCGGTATTCGAGCGTGCCGCTCGGCGTGTCGCCAAAACTGACTTCAACAATGAAAGCGGTCATCGTCTCAATGGCAACCAGTGGATTAAACGTGAAAGTAGGTTTCTTGCCCGCGGCAATCGTGACCAACATCGTCTCACCAATAGCGCGGGAAACCGCGATAACAATTGACGCCGTGATGCCGGAGAACGCCGCTGGAACGACAACCCGCCATGCTACCTGAAGGCGCGAAGACCCTAACGCATAGGCTGCATCACGCAAACTGCGGGGCACTGCGTACATCGCATCCTCGCTGAGCGAGGAGACTAACGGGAGTATCATAATGCCCATTACAATACCGGGCGAGAGCGCGTTAAACGGCTCAAGGGAAGGAATCAGACGCTGTAAGAGCGGCGTGACAAATAGCAGGGCAAAGTAGCCATAGACAATTGTGGGAACGCCGGCTAATATCTCCAAGATGGGTTTCAACACGCGCCGCAGTCTATCCGGGGCATATTCGCTCAAAAAAATCGCCGTCAACAGCCCCAAGGGTACCGCGGTGAGCACGGCGATTAGCGATATTAAGGCAGTTCCTGACAGAAGCGGCAGCACTCCAAAGCTTTTGTTGGCGAATGCAGGAGTCCACACTGTACCGGTTAGGAATTCAAAGACCGAAACCTCTTTAAAAAAGGTGAGTGTCTCAAACAAGAGCACGCCGATGATGCCAACGGTCGTTAGGACAGAGAGCAGGCCACACGCCAAAAGGCTAAATTCAATGATTCGCTCAATGATTCGAGTTATCTTTTTCTGCTTCTTTTTCATAGGAATCGGTAATCGAGATTCTGGCGTTCCATGAAAAACATGATAAACCCCCTCGCCGTTCAACCGCGGGATGCTGAGAACCCCTTAATTAATATCGCCACGGAGAACTTCATCAATCGAAACTCCCACTGTCGATCCTTTACCGCCAAAGACTGAACCGGTGACGCGCTTTCGAAAACGGTCCAAGGTGAGTTGGTATGTCTCGTCAGGAAGCGGAATGTAGTCAACTTCCTCCGTCAAAGTTTTCGCGTGCTTCAGGTAAAACTCAACGAATTTTTCAACTTCAGGACGATCGGCGGACTGCTTGCTGACGTAGATGAAAATTGGCCGCGAGAGCGGCTGATAGGTCGCATTTTTGACTGTCTCAAGCGATGGAGCGATAGGACCGTCGCCGTTGTCCGTTTTCTCATCATCAATGGGAACCAGCTTCAGAATATCCCGGTTCGCTTCGTAGTAGGCGAGTCCAAAGACACCGAGCGCGTATCGATCTCGGGCTACTGCCTGCACAAGTACATTGTCATTTTCGCTAGCGACAAAATCGCCGCGGCTCGCCCCTTCTTCACCGCAGACAGCTTTCGTAAAGTAGTCATAGGAACCAGAATCCACCCCCGGACCAGCCAGCGAGATCTTCTTGTTGGGCCATTCGGGCCGAATTTGATTCCAATGTAAAATTTCTCCCTGTGCGTCCGGCTCCCAAAGCTTTTTCAGTTCCACAACAGTCATGTCATCCACCCAACCATTTTGCGGGTTGACTGTAACCGCTAGACCGTCGAACGCCACCGGCAACTCGATGTATTCGATGCCGTTCTTCTTGCACAATTCAACCTCCGTGGGTTTGATGGGCCGCGACGCATTGGTCACGTCTGTTTCGCCGCGCCCGAATTGCTTAAATCCGCCGCCGGTTCCGGAGATGCCAACAATTACTCTGAGTTCGCGATTTTCCTTCTGGAACTCCTCAGCCACTGCTTCAGTGATTGGATAGACGGTGCTCGATCCATCCACTTCAATCAACAAGGATTCGTCGCCGCAGCCGCTGTTTAACGCGCTCAATAGGAGCGCAAGTGGGCCGAACAAAATTAATTTTTTAAACATAATGAACCACTCACCTCTCTTCCACCGGATAATTCCGCCGAATAAGTGTTTTGTTCCAAGAATAGTTAGGAGGTTCTCGTCTCCCTGAAAATCGGTTTGCGTATAACCGCCGTTTGATGAACGCTTTTTAAGTCTAACACTCAGATGTTACAAATATATGACATTTCTGCAAATCTGAAAATAAAATTAGGGCGACTCCGTTAAAGCCGTTAATCGTACCACAAACACCACGCAACGCAAACATGAACTTACCTGCCTAAAACTCTGTAAGGGTTTCATGAACTAACCCATACATATCCCGCCATCCACGTGGATGCTCTGACCGGTGATGTTCCTCGCCTCCTCCGATGCCAAAAACACCACCAAGTTGCCGATGTCCTCCGGCGTCTGCTCGCGTTGTAGGGGCGTGTTATGCTTTACCCACTCCTCAAACAGCTCACGCGGCGCAAGATTTGCATACGCTGGATTGCCGCGAGTTATGAGCGGTGCGAGCTTCTGCCAGAAGGCGGTCCAAACCAAACCCGGACAGACCGCATTGACATTGATGTTATACGCTCCCAAATCTTTTGCTACTAGCCGCGTCAGGTTCAACAAGGCGTTCTTTGCAGCCGCATACGCCGGCGCAATCTGTGGATCTCGCTTCGCTGCAATGGAAGAGATGTTGATTATCTTCCCATACTTCCGATCCATCATATGCGCCGCAACGGCTTTGCAGAGGAAAAACGGCCCCTTTACGTTTACCGCATAGTTGTCGTCCCAGTCCGCTTCTGTCTGGTTCGTGAAAGGAAGCCCCAACTGCTCACCAAAATGTCCCGCGTTATTAACGAGAATGTCTACAACCCCGAACGCTTCTAACGCCGAATCTACCAGATTCTGGCAGTCCTCCTCGTTCGTCACATCTGTCCGAACTGCTAGTCCACGCTGTCCCATCGCTTCTAATGTCTCGACACATCCCTTCGCAGCATCTAAATTCATGTCAGACGCTACCACATCCGCACCTTCCCTTGCGAGGCATGCACAAATCCCGCGCCCCATTCCGCCGCCGGCACCAGTCACGATAGCAATTTTGCCCTTCAATCGCATCTAAAACTCCTTTCCATGATAGGAGAAAAACACGTTATCCTCTAAAGACGCGCCTAGTTGCCGCATCTCTTCAATTTGGGACATTTACCGAACGACTTGAAGTATTGATTCATTCACAGCACGAACCGTTCTGCTCTATTTGCCCTCTGTTTTGCCCACTTCTTCTCCCTTTGTTGTGTCAATCTGTCAGCGTTACTGCTGCGCAGTGAGAATTAAATTGGTCGCTTGTTATCCGCAACTTGTACCTACCCAAATGATATGCACGCGAAATCCTAGGATTATCATCCAATCTATGATTATACATCATTTAAACCCTAAGTGACAATTGGGAATTTTCGGCAATTCACAGTTTAATCACCAATGTTCGGTATTATTCTATAAACCCACAAACATCGATTTGTGACACTTGTGCTACGAAGTTGTATCACTCTTGCAACAGGTTGCCCTTATGCGGTTTTCATCTTCCTATCTCCCACTGAATTGTAGCGTTGGCATCTGAATTGCTACCTATATTTTTTAACTTGGCATATGAGGGTTGCTATGATATACTCTCAAAAATCGTACACAAACTATAGTGAAAGGAATGAGCGCCATGAAGAACCTTGCTCTGACAGCCGCATTGCTATTGGCTGTGCTGATTGCGGCAGGGTGTTACACCCAAGTCGGTTACTATGAATCCCGTTTCGAAAAACCATCAGCGTACCGCCAGCACAAAAAGGACTCGGAGGAGCAATCCAAACACGATAAGCGGGCGCGCCTAGAATCGAAACCCGAAGAGGGAGTAGAACGCGAAGATACTGACGCGGATCGTGTGCACGTAGAGGAAGATGAAGGATATTACGGACGCCGCAAACCCGCATATAGCAGATACCCGCGTTATCACAGACCCTACTATCGTTATCACAGACCTTTCTATTACGATTACTACTATCCACCTACATATCGGTATTACCCGTATTATCCGTATTATTCTTATGGAGGCTATTACAGTTTTTATCCATATCGCCCCTATAGGTATAGCGGTTATCATCGGCATTACGGTGGAAAATACGGTCGCCATCATCGTTATGGCGGGACTCGCTCAAGCCGCACCTACAAAAATCGTGACGCGCATCACGGAAAAAAACGTTCACGGCAGTACCGCGGCAGATCGCATTGAATGCTGATTTCATGAGCCTTGCCAATATCAGAAGTGAAAAATCTGCATCACAACACCTAACGATAGTTGCGACAAATTGACAGGAGGCATGAATCCGATGAGAAGGACGATTAAACGCACCACCATTTTGAGTTTCACACTACTCGGTCTTACAATGTGGGGAATCGTAGCAGTCGCACAAACCGAAGAAATTGCCGTCGGCAACACATTCGGGCTTGGCGCAAGAGCAATGGGTATGGGCGGCACGTTCGTAAGTATCGCCGATGATTTTACAACGCTGTACTGGAATCCCGCAGGCCTTGCTCAGATACGGAAATTCGAGCTGTTTTCTAGTTTCTCGCACAACGAAATGGACACTGAAACTCAGTTTGCACAAGCGAGAGAAACAACAGATGCTGGCAGATCAAAAACTCGACCAAATTCAATCGGCCTGGTCTATCCGTTATACACAACCCGTGGCGGCATGGCAATAGCAATAGGATATAACCGCCCTCAAAACTTCGATTCGCGCATTGTGGTTAAAGGATTAGACCCCTCTAATGACCCTGTCTTCGGCGGCTTTGATGTCGATGAATCAAACAGCTATAAAGGGGGAATCGGCATCTGGAGTTTAGGTACAGGCGTCTATGTGTCTGAGAATATCATTCTTGGCGGTGCGTTGGACTACTGGTATGGCAAAAGCCTTAACGAATTAGACAGCAACGCCGCCGATGTCAACGGCATCGACATGGAAATTGCACGCATGGAGTTTCTCGACACCGTCGATCGGGAGTATGCTGGATTGGGTGCTAGAGTTGGCGCATTAGCCCATTTAAGTGAGCAAGTGACGCTCGGCTTGACGGCGATCTTTCCAATGAACCTAGAAATCTACGAATTTTGGAGTCAAGGAACTATCGTATCGTTTGATGACGGTGAACAGGAAAGCGATTATACCGAGGGTGATATTGAGTACAATATCGAACGCCCCATTGAGTTTAACACCGGAATCGCCGTCAAACTTTTGGAAAAACGTTTAACTCTCGCCGCCGATGTCCAGTTTTCGGATTGGACGCAAACTGTTTACAATCCGCCTCCGGCGGAAGATATTTCCAGCGGCTATTTTGAGGAACTGTATGATAGCACTTTCCAAGTTCGCGCGGGTGCAGAGTATCATGTATCGGAAATTGACACCCGGTTCCGCGCCGGTTTTGTCCACGATCCCATCCCTTATCGTGGAAAAGACATTGAAAGCGATCGAAATTTCCTAACCCTTGGTGTTGGAAAGATTTTTGACCAAACTGTCAAAATTGATGCTGCTTATATGCTCGGTTCATGGCAGCAATCGGATGGGACATTGTCAGAAAAGCGCACCGACCATCGTATTTTCGTGTCCGCTGCATATCGGTACTGAACTGTTTCGTAACGCACAACTTCCAGATTAACAAACCGATGCGCGAAGAATTCCGCAGTTTTTGGTGCACTGCACCGCCGGAAGTCATACCTGCGTCACCGCAATCTTAACCTCATTCTTGGTCGGGTTGGCTTATATCCGCCGCTTAATTTTTACGCCAAAATTCATTGCACTCGCCGCTCATGATTGTGATGTAATAGACGTAATCACGCAAGAGTGGCGTACCTAGATCGAAATTGATAATATTCACGCTATCGTGCCGATAGGGACGAAAATCGGAGGCAAAGTAATGCGTACCAAATGTTTCTATTTCTATTTGCCCATGCTCATGTTAATGGCTTGGCTCTTGTCAGCGTGTGCGGCTAAAGTCATGGATAATTCTCAACTCCAGTACATCGCTCCCGAATTTACAGAAAATTCCCTGCCCGACCATGGTCTGAGCCTACTTCCCATCGTCGCTGGCAATGGGCAAGAAGGGTTGCGCAGACCGCTAGGGGCAAAGCTTGATTTAAATCTGACAAATCAATTGCCTCAAGGAAAATTCATCGCGACAATTCCAACGCTTGACTTGATTAACGAAGCGAATCTGACGGAAGCCTACGCGCAGATGATCGATGATTATGCCCGTGCTGCGATTCTCAACAAGAAAACACTTCGCCAGATTGGCGAGGCGACAGGAATTCGTTACCTCTTGCACGTGAAGCTATTGGATCAATCCCACACGGAAACCGTCGGTCCCGCTCTCTTATCCGACGAAATTATCAACGTGCAAATTCGGAACGTAAGTATATTCGGACAAGTGTGGGACTGCGATTTAGGTGATATTGTGTGGGAGGGTACGGGAGAGGCTACGGTGCGAACTGAGGTTGAAGTTCAGTATCTAAAGCATTCCATCAATGACTTGGTCAACATAGCGGCGCGTTCATTTCTAAACAATCTACCCGGAATTAAAATTTCATAAGCCAAATTGATGTGCGTTTGACTAGGCAGGGCACCATCGTAGGCTTCTGATTTTTCACGTCCTCCCCGTAGACAGACATTTTTGGTTTGCCTTGTGCGGCCAACCTCAATTCACATCACAAGTTATCGGTCCCGTTCATGGCGAGCTAGGTGGCATTAGACGCGTTGTGTTGGGTTACACTTGCTCACTCACCTCGTTGACCCTCATCGCTGTTTCAAAAATGGGAGTTATGTCCGCTGGCTGTAGTTCGTCCAATGTCTTTATTCTGTATAACTGAATTTGCTTAATTGATTGCCTTGAATCACATCTCGCCAGCTATTGGGGGTTTTTGGTTGGACTATTGAACGACTGGCAGCCAAGAACGGGACCAAGTGCCGTGGGCGCCAGCCGTCGCGTAGTCGGTCAGGTGAATCTCCGTCCCATCCGTAGCCGTCGTCTTGAATAAGGTCAACGGTTGAAACCGGTCGCTGCATGCCGCGGGGTTTAACTCTAGCTTGCCAAAATCCAACGTCGGCATGTCATCCGGTTCAATGGAGTTGTGCTTTTGGTCAAATGCCAATAATAGGGGACCTCTGTAAAGGGATGCGTTATGATTGACGTATGCATCGCCCCGAAGCAGGCGTAGATTAAAGTCTAACTCCACATCAATGCAATCCTTCATTTTCCATTTTCTGTCCAGTTTGAGGTAAACCCCCGGTCGGACATCACCGACGGGGTTGCCGTTCAAAGACACCTTCGTTTTCATTGACCAAGCAGGTATTCGCAAGTAAATAGGAGTTTTTTGCGCGCTGTCTGGTTCCACTTCTATGCGAACCGTCGGCTCGGCCGGATATCTCGTCTGTTGCCTAAAAATCCACTTTGAAGTCGTGTTTAAATTTACATCAATCGCGCCCGGACCGTAATAGTTCAAATATAGTCCCTGCTGGTCGTCCCCCAAAATCGCCCATTCGGAAAGCATACCTAAACTCCGGGGACCGTTTACCGCACAGCAATTTAACTCCGGCGAACCGCACGCCGAATGAACATCTGCCAAATGATGGAATGAGGCGAGCCGCTTGCCATCCATCGGCGTATCGTACGTCCACCAGCGGCCGCTGGGGTGCTGGGAGCCTAGCATAGCGTTCCATGTGGCGTTTTCGATGGCGTCGGCGATTTTGCAGTCCGGACTGAATCGCAGCGCGTCAATACTGTACGCAATCCAAGCCACTGTGCAGCAAGTTTCAATCGCGCCCGGCATAAATGGATTGCCGGCCGCCTGCTCGCCCACAGAAAAACTGCCGGCGTTGTGAACATCCGTCTTGAGGATACTGTGCCAATAGTGTACTTGTGCCTGCTTGTACGTCTCATCACCGGTAATCCGGTAGAGCTCGCTCAATCCTTGCAGCGCATGAAGAATTTCCCAACGGTGGGAACCGGTTTGGTAAAAGTCTACACCCTCCATCGCCTGATGGTAGTAGCCGCGCCCGCCCAGCTTTTCCCAGAAAGTTTGAATATGTTGTATGCCTTGGAGGTAGAGATCGGTACCAGTTTCTTGGTAGAGAAGCCCCAAAGCGTGAATAATCGACGTGTTAATTTCCGGTCCCGGTGTATCATGAAATCCCTTTTCCCCGGCTAGTAAACCGCTGCAGATTAAGTCCGCTGCGCGCAGCGCGCAATCCAATGCGGCTTGGTCGCCAGTTTCGCGGTGCCACATATAAAGACCCAAGATGCAATGATAATGCGCCCAGATATCCCAATGCGCAAAAAGCCGCTCATGTTTGTAGTAGACCCCCAAGTATCCGTCCTCGTCTTGCGTGGAGATAAAATCTTCGACGAGTTCGCCGATAAAGGGACGCAACTTGGGATCGTCCGTCATGCGCATGGCCTGTACGGCGGAAATCAAATACTTCCCCCACAAAGACCCCGAATCTATGGTGACTTTCGGTTTGGGCGCACGGTCGCGCATGCGAAACATCTCCAGAAGGCCGGGGTTCACTTCTGGGCAAGGATACAGCCAATTGTCCAGATTGGCTTGGATTCGCCGCCCCATCTCACCTTCCAAACGCAAAAATAACTGCGGCTGATGCAATTCGGAAATTTGAGGGTTCTCGGTAACATTCATCGGGTTTCCTTTGAGTCGTCCTTATTCTTTTGATTTTGGTTCCTCATTCGCAATTACCGGGTAACAGGTGAACCGCTCATCCTAAATTTCATAGTTAAGTTTAATCCAGAATATCGAGCCGCAAAACTCACCGGTCCATGTGCTTTCCCAGTCGATAAAGTATGAATTTGGCGAATAATCCCTTTGATGTGTTCACCCCATGAAATGGCTATGCTCCCGCCGGTATGTGCCCATTTGTCGGGAATCAGATCCTAAGCGTTTGACACAGCCGTCAAATATCATTCTATGCCGGTTGCTCTATACAAATCCAAATACTTTTCAAACGCGGTAATTTCATAGCAGTGCGCTGGCGGCGCTTATAAATTGCCCTATCGTCATTTACGATTAACTGATTCAGCCACCAATCTTCTTGGTAATACTGTTGAACCACGTCAAGTTCCCGCTTCGGCCCTTTGATGTAAGACACATCCTTGTATTGGGTATTATCCCTTGGTAACCGAGAGTCAAATCTTTAACTTCCGGGAGATATTCGCATGCGTTAAACTAGTTCTGATGTGCTCGAATTAGTGGCAAGGCTTTTTCGCTTTCGCCGATAATCGCTTCGATGAGCCAGTGAGTTACCCGCGACCTAACATAGTTCGGGTTCCCACCAACGGCAGTCTCAGTCTCTTTGTACGCCATCATAAACCCATTCGCCTGCTTACATTCATCAATTCCGTCGACAACCCGGTCCATCATGTCTCTTAGATCGGGATTATTTTCCCATATTAGCACATTCCCGCTGCCCATGAGAAACAGCCCGCCAATGAACCGTACAGAAGCGGTGGGGCATGCTCCCAGCCCCTGCTGCGCCCCGGTGGATTCAAATCATCAACCCGTTGTCTGAAACAGCACAGAATGTCATCAACAGGGTACGTCTTTTGTGGGTACTGGACATTATTATCAAAAACAGTCTTTAATATCTAGCCGGTTAGTTCGACGCCAGACGTTGGCGTGACAATCAACAGTTCCACAAGTAACCAAAGTGAAGAGAGTCCGGTTCGTTGTCTTTTTACCCCACTCCAATCGACAAAACCAACGTTATTGGCTTAACGGGTCACTTTGAGTGCACCCCAAAATGTTGCAAGTTTACTTGTAGGTTCAACAACAGCAAGCATATCGCTAATCGGATGGTCCATTAACTCTTCGATTTCTGGTACATCCAGTTCCTTGCTGAAGATAGCCATCTCGTCCATCGTGCCATTGAAAAACTCAAACATCAACGGCTCGTTCCCGCCGCAACACTCGTGTACATTCCCTAAAGCCCCAAAGACGATGGGCCAGTCGATTCCGGAGATGTCCTTATCGCCGGAGATATCCCTTTCCCCATCCAATTTCGCGTCCACATAAATTTTGGCTTCAAGCGTATCCAAATTAAATACATGAACAACGTGATGCCATTTGTTGTCAGCTACGTTGGTCGCAGATTGAAGTGCCCAGCCCGGCGCAACATTGTCCACGGCTTCAGAAAAAGGTCTGCCGCCAACAATCGCAGCATGCCACCCTTGTGTCCATCCGCTTGAACCTTTCTCTATTGTCCGGCCTTTCCCCGATCTCATGGTCGTTTTAACCCAGTAAGCAACGCTCAAAGCCGTGCCAGGCTTGCCGAGCGCGTCATGTTTGTCATTCGTGCCGACAAGCACAAACCATTTCTTGCCTGCATTGAATTCCAAGCCCATACCAAACTTGCCTTCGACCCACGCGTCATCGTGGGGTTTCCCGTCCCATTCGGGCCCAACGCTTAGGGTACCGTGTAAACGCCCAGCCAGATCCGTGACTCTGCTGCCGCGCCCTTCATCAGCCGGCCAATATCCTACGACATCTCCGCTTTCAAACGCAAAGGCGGAGAATGTCAAGAAAAAAACAGCCAATCCGAGCAGCCATAAATGTAGCTTGGTGTACATGTCATTTCCTCCCGAAATTGGATTAGTCTTTCAGTTTCGCATTAGTAAAATCCTCTGCATCCCGATACCTATTGTCTCAAGAATTCGGACGCTAATGTGTCGCGCGCCAAGACATTGTTGAAGCCAAAAGGTACATATCACATGAACATTTCAAAACCCAAGTTGAATAGTACCCACGAGTCATCGTATCACTTTTTGGGGCGCGGTGTCAAACCATTTCAATCCCTTCATTTCCCCTCATAAACATACCAGCGTTTCAGAGGAGCGGGGATTTCGATTTCACGAAAAGAGATGCGCTCCTGTCACATATATCGGAATTTAGGCGGATTTAGGAAAATCGCGGGGATAAACGATTCCGATGGAACTGCACGTCGTTATTCAAACGCCGCCCGGCCAGTCCGGCAATTAAGGATTATAGTCAGATTGAAGGTTCAATCAACACCATCAAATTGCTCCAAATCCTTCATGTCGCGGTTTTAATCTCTCCCCATATCGTTGTAAGATTGCCATCAGGTTGGACCTGTAACGCATCTTTTAAAAATAGTATCTCGTCAGCAATCTGAAGGTCATCGAAGTACACATCTGCACCGGGACTTTCCCATTTGCCAACCTGCCGAAAATAATGCCCTCCGCCCTTCATCTTGTCGCCTAATGCACCGCCGCGGTTCTTGATAAAGGACGTGTCCTCAAAGACGATTACCGGTTCTTCTCCTTCGGCTTCAACGTAACAGTCAAAAGTCTGGTTCTTCAAGTTAATCTCCGTTTTTAACCGGTACCATGTGCGGGGTTCCAAGTTTACGGGTTTCGCAGGCTGAGGAAATCCGTTAATCGCATAAACCATCAGATTGTCTGCGCGGATTCCGATATGCGGGCCAACCCATCCCCAAACGTCGTTTGTCCAAACATGAATGTGGTGTAGATGCGGATCGCCCCTGAGGGTGCCATCGACGTAAAACCAGATTGCATCATCGATTCGGTCCTTTTTTGGCAGATTTAGTGGCACCCGTGCACTGGGAACTCCAACACCTTCCCCAGTGCTCAAAATGCTGTGTTTTCCACTATGGGCTTTTTTATCGGAAATTGCCATACCCTGAAATGCCCAGTCGGCTGCGCCGTCTTCAAAATCCTGCTCATAAAATACCTCAACGCCGCTAAGTGTCGCGGGAATTAACATTCCAAACATCAACAACAGCACAACTCTCTTCATCGAAGATTCCTCCTTCTTAGAATGTTCGGAAATTCTGAAGCTTTGAGTATTTTACCACAAGCAAATCGTCTTTATTTGCAAAATCATATTTCCTGCGTTTTTCTACGGTTGGCTAAGGTTTACACATACCGTAGCGTTCTTTATGCGATGTTGCCTGCAATCGCGTCTTCCGGGTTAATCGTCAATTGTTAGTGTTTCAATGTTATTCAATGCTTGTTCTAAGAGCGAATCAGTTTCTAGATTTTTCTCTGCTTCCCTCACTGACTCAATTGAAGCGTTGGTCGCGGGATGATCGGGTACGAAAAGTGAGCAGCAATCGTCGTGCGGCAGCGTAGATATTTCAAACGTCTCTATCCGCTGAGCGAGGCGGATTATCTCCTCCTTGTCATCTCCGATGAGTGGGCGTAGGATCGGTAACTCAACTGCATCTTCGATGGCTCTGAGATTCCCAAGTGTTTGTGAAGCGACCTGTCCAAGGCTCTCCCCCGTGACTAAGGCATCCGCTTTCACAGCCTTTGCAATCCGCTGCGCAATCCGTGCCATGTACCGCCGGTAAAGAATTACCCGAAATGGGGCTGGGGTTTTAGTCACAATTTCGCGCTGAATGTCTGCAAACGGCACCAGATAAACAACTGTGCGATAATTCCAAATCGCCAAAAACTGAGCGAGCGCCTTTACCTTTTCGAGTGAGGCTTTGTCCGTATAAGGATAACTGAAGAAGTGAATATGGCTGACTTTCGCACCGCGTCTCATCATTCGCCATGCCGCTATGGGCGAATCAATTCCCCCCGAGAGCATCACAAGCACCTTTCCGCTAACGCCGACCGGTAACCCGCCAATTCCCTGAATCTTCTCCGCACAGATATACGCGGCTTTTTCAACTACCTCAATATGACACAATAATTCCGGATCGCGCATGTTCGCACGTGCGCCGGTATGTTCTATCAGGTAACCCCCCACCGCAGCACTTATTTCTGGTGAAGTCATCGGAAAATCCTTGTTCGCACGCTTGGTTTCAACCTTAAGCGTCTTAAACGCCTTGTCCCGTACCCACTCGAGCGCAGCAGTCTGGATTGCCTCAATGTTCTGTTCGGTGACACAAGCAAGCGCGTAATGGGCAATCCCCATGACTTTTCCCAACTTTTCCCGAATCGCCGTAACGTCACTTTCTGGTTGGATTGTGACCAGTATCCGCCCGTATATGCGTTTTACATCCGCGCAACCCATACCCTTTAGTGAACGCCTGATGTTTTGAACCAGCTTATTTTCAAAGAAAGATCTGTTCTTCCCTTTTAGTCCGACTTCTCCGTAGTGAACAAGAAACACCCTATCCATCATTTACACCCTTTATTTCCCGTCCCGCCGTAGGCAAGGCTCCTTACTCCACTACACACCGTAGGCGGGGCATCCTGCCACGATACTCTCATAGTGGGCGCGTCATAACCCTACCCCGCTCTCCCTCTGTACCCTCGATTTCAAATCGATCGGGCAAAAACTGCTGAACCAACCAAATATTCGTCGTGACATGCCGCGAAATTTGCGAAGTGGTAAAACAAGTTTCACCCGCGGAAAGCGCCATGGGTAAGATGAGTTGATCCGAAAGGTGCCCGTCAATCGCCGCTCCCGATTCCAAGTAATCAATCAGAGCCAGACAGGCTTCATCGGCGACCTGTTCGGCAGGTTTGCCGCGTTGCCCCAGTGCGGAAAATCCAGCTTGCGCATGCTCAAATTCCGCATTTAGAAAAACTAGCGTTCCCTGGCCGATTGATTTTCCCTCTACCAGGTCAATAGAAATACGCCGGGCGAATGGCGCTAAGCGTGCCATACACCGATCCCGCTGGCGGATCGCAATGCGCCTCGGAAGACTAGAAACGGCGGATATTCCCCGTATTGATTTCAACGCGCCCCGCTCACTCAGTTTTACGCCGTTCCAGTTGGAGACAGGTTGAACGTGTCCAGTTGCTTCTCCTCCCCCTTTTGGATACCAGCCCCACCGTTTCAACCTCAAGGAGCCTTGAAATCCAAACTTCGCCAGCGTAGGTATGAAAATCGTCTGAACGTAATGAGTGTTTGGACTGTAAGGTACATGCGTCCCACCGCGCAGCGTCACGGTTGACGGTGCATCAGCGTATGTAAGCGGAAGGGCAATGGACTGAAAGACCAGCGATAGCGCCCCGGCGCTTGGACGGACATCAGCCACATTAAAGCTGTAGTTGCCTGCGCGAATCCGCTGCGGAACAAAGGTTAATGTTTGCGAACCAAGCGTATCGCCAGCCACTTCGGCGTTTGTGATTGCCGTCACCGCATTGACCGTGGTGAGATGTTGTGCCGCCAGACCCGGTTTTTTGCGTCTCGAACGGATTTTCGTCAAACGGATGGGCTGTCCGAGAATCGCCGACAAACTCAGGCTCGATCGCAAAATCTGTCCGCCGCCTTCGCCGTAATCGCCATCAATTTCGAGAAATCTCATGAAGAATTGCCGATAATGTCCTGATGCCCCAGCGCTTCTGCCAGTGTATGCTTAATTGCTGCAATCCGATCGGGCGATGTAGTTTTTGTTCCATCTTCCTCCGTAACGTAGAACGAATCGATTGCAGTAAATGCTCTAGTCGTAACCTTAGCCAAGCGAATGCCCAAACCTAGTTTATAAAATACATTTGAAATCGTGTAAAGTAAGCCGAGCCGATCCGGCACACGAATATCGACAATGATGGCATAATCCGAGCTCGTACTGTCAATCCGAATTTCTGAAGGGCTGCTGCGGCGCTGCAGATGCGCCGGAAAACTGGAATCACCCCGCTCTTTAAGCAGTGCTTCTACAGCTTTCTCTCCTCTCCAAACGGTTCTTAAAGTTTCCGCAAATTGATTACACTGATTTAAAGAAATCCCTCGCAGAGAGATGTCTCTCATAGCATCATCAGAACGCCCAACCGCTACATTGAGCATATCAATAACAATCCCATCTTTTCGTGTGTTGACCACAGCGCTCAAGATGCTTATATCTTCGGCTGCGAGAACGCCAGTAATTCCCCGAAATATGCCTCGGGCATCACGCGTGCAAATTCCGATTTGCGTGTAGGTTTCCATTTCTTCAAAACAGGAAACTGGAACCGGATTTGATTTCAATTGGTCAACCAACTGAATCTGTTTGCCTATTGAATCCAGATTCTGCGAAATTAACTCCTGCTCGGGCATCATCTTAAAGTGTTCCACAATGTCGGCCTCACTGACGGTTCCGCCGATAAACCGCATGACCTGATCCTTCAAATCATCCAACTTTAACGAATCTTGTTTGCCTTCCAAATGTTTCAAAGTCCGCGTATATAACTTTGACAGCAGCGTCGAATTCCATTCGTTCCAGATGGACGGATTCACTGCTCGCATGTCGGCAAACGTCAGGAGGTAAAGCATCTTCAAATGCTCTTCATCTCCCACCAATCCAGCAAATCGTTCAATCTCTGTCGGATCGTCCACATCGCGCTGTTGTGCTGTGTAGCTCATTTCTCGATGCCGAAAAATCAGAAACAACACCATCTCTTGGTCAACATCGTTGAGCCCCAACCGGTTCAGTGCACCCTTTGCCATCTCAACACTGCGGACATCGTGTCCTCCTATTGGACCATCAACCCCTTTTCCTACATCGTGCAATAAGAGCGCCAACCGTAACAATGCCGGTTTCTTCAACCCGTTCAAAATATCCAGCAAGGCATTTCCACCCTTTAAGTCCCTCAACACGCCTTCATCAAGATTTTCAATTGCATACATCGTGTGCTCATCCACAGTATATTGATGATACCGATCAAATCGAATCAGCGACCGAACCTTTCCAAACTCAGGCAGGTAAGAATCCAACACTTGCCAGCGGTGCATCCGGCGCAGCACCTCGGCAACAGCTGTCGGATAACTTAGAATTGAAAGGAAACACTTTGCGTTTTCCAATAGACGGCGAAACTCCTCATCAATGAGATTTAGGTTGGCTGCAATCTGTTGACGAATAACGGCGCTAATTCGCCGATTGAATTGTTGACGATGTACAAACACCTTCATCATTCGACTCGGGTCGTTCGAAAAATCCGATTGACCGGGCTGGAAACCTATCTCGTTACGCACGATGGCAAATCCGTCAGGTAGCCGTTTCGTCAGCATACGATTCATTAGCCGAAATAGCTTGGATTCGTTATATTTCACCCGGTCTATAATCAACTTTGCAAATTCAAACAGGTGCTCAGCATGAAGATAGTAATCTCGCATAAGATCTTCTTCAGCTAGTGTGTGATCTTTATCCTTGTAGCCCAAATTTTTTGCGACGGTTTCTTGGACCTCAAACGTCAGTTGATCGTTCCTTCTCTGATTGACGTAATGGAGCTCATTGCGCAATCGCCAAAGAAAATCGAGCGAATTTTCACACGCATCTGATTCCGTCTGGAGAATCATGCCCCGGTTGGCGAGACCCGGTAAATCTTTAATCCCATATCGAACAGCCGCAATCCAAATAGCTGTGTGAAAATCTCTAAGTCCGCCGACACTCTCCTTAATATTTGGTTCTTGTAGATAAATCGAGGCGCCGTAAGATTCATGGCGTTTGTTCCATTCCTGGATTTTCTGCGCGATAAACTTTCCAACCCGCCTCTTAAAAAAATGCTTTGATGTGTGAACCTGAAATTTACGGTAAATCGGCCTTGACCCTACGATATAGCGCGCATCCAGCATTGATGTCTTTGAAAAAATGTCCTCGTACGTTGCACGGATACACTCTTTAATAGATCGGCAGCTATGTCCAACCTCAAATCCCGCATCCCATAGTACCGTAATCAACTGGGACGCAAACGGTTGTATTTCCTTAGCGTTCATACGCGAGGCATCATATACCAACATTATGTCAATATCTGAATATGGATTCAATTCTTCTCGTCCATACCCTCCCAATGCAAGAATCGCAAGGTAAGGTTCTTCAGGTAAAATTTTACTTTGAGTTGCCGCATGATAGATGCGTTGGATTACGTTATCGGTGAGCCGCGTGTATTCCTCGACAATCTCTTTGCCGCCGATCCCAAAACGATGGCGTGAGTAGATACGTTCGCGCTCTTTAGCGCAAAAATCCTTCAAATCTTCAACATGAGCACGATCCTGTTGCATTTACTTTCTCCAATTGATATTATCCAAGTGTGTGGCAACAACGTCCGTGGGAGAGGCTCACTAACCGCAATGCCCCGACGCGCAAGCTACCAACCAAATAAAATAAGGATAAACATGAGGACTGGCAATAAAACAAATAGAATCTTTACTTCGACCAAATATCTCTGATAGCGTAATGAACCTGAATCTTTTTCCTCAAACCGGTCAATTAACTCAATGCGCCGATGGATCGAAGGATGTGTGTGGAAAATTTCGAAAACTCGTTGAATCGAATACGGAACAAAATTTAAGCGAGAGAGCCGGTTGAGCGCGGATTTGAATGCCTCTGGGTTGCCGGTAAGCGCCACTGCATAAAGATCCGCTTGGTGTTCAAATCGTCTCGAAAGGTAACCAAATAAGAGGACAAAGTAAAGAAAAAGGAAGACGATTGCCTCGATTGATGTCAGGATGGCGGATTCAGGTAAGAGCGACAAAATCGGTCCGCCAACGTAGATAGAAAAGATTGCATATCCGAGAAAATATGTCATCGAAAAGATGAAATAGGTTGGGATATGATTGTAACGAACATGCCCAAACTCATGCGCAACAATGGTTTCAATCTCTTCATCGGAAAAATAGGTCAATAACGCATCGGTCAAGAAAATTTGGCGCCACCATCGGACGATTCCAGCGACTGCCGCATTCGCAATGGACAATGACCCTGTTTGCCAAACAACTATCTTTTTGTACCTGATTTTACCCTGTACCGCGAGACGGTCGATCTTTTCTTTTAAGCTCATGTCAGCTAGCGGGGACATTTTACCGATTCGGCTCACCAATAGCGGCGCGTAGATGTACATAAGCAGAACAAGAAGCGCCATAAGGGCTAAAAATAGATAGGTATGTTCGACAAAGAATCGCTCCGTTTCCGGGAAGCCGTCAATCAAATCAAGCAGTATAAAATAGATCAATAAAGGCAGCAGCGGAAATATCAAGAATTTAAAGTGGACGTTTAGAAACTCAAACCTTTTCGCTGTACTGCGGCGCGCGCTACGGTCAATCTCATAAAGTGCTAGACGAATAAGCATCAACCCGGTGATAAGGGGAAGAATCGAGAAGGCATGGCGAATGAGGGGCAAATTGACGAAGTGTAAGGTTTGATGGACGAGAACCGGAAAATTCAAGATGTAAATGTTACAGACAAAACCGGCGAGGCCCAAAAGGTCGAATCCAATCGCCGCCTGACCAATGCGAAAACGTCGGTGCAAAAAATCAGCTGAATTGCTAGCAAAAGTTTTAGTGGTATACCTTCCAAGTAAATATAAAATAACAGATGGCGTAACGGTCGCCGCTGCGGTAAACAGGAGAATAAGGCTGCGATAAATCTCACTGTCATTTTTTGTAGGTTCGAAGGAGAATAGAAAGATAAATCCAGCGATTAGAATAAGGCTAATCTGCCTCACTTTGTATCCCTTCCAACTTGCGCATTCTCTTCTTGTCTGTGTAAATACATTTCGGCGTAACCGGCGAAATTTTTGGGCGGAGAGATTTGAATCGCCGAACGGCTGGAATTAAATACTCATCTGTATCTCTTTGGATTTTGCCATCGCTTCCTCCGCTTCGGGAATCATGCCCTTGCGTTGATAACAGACGGATAAACTCGTGTAATTCAAAGGATCATTCGGATTAACTTCGATCGATTTCTTAATCGCTTCAATCGCATCGTCGTACCTACCCATTCGCTCATAAGTGTGTCCGAGGCCAACGTACCCATCCGCATAATCCGGGTACTGATTGATGAGTTCATTGAACGCGTCAATAGCCGCGTCGAGTTCGTTATTACCAAAATGGGATAGCGCTCGGTCGTAAAGTTCCTCTTTCAACAGAAATCTCCTCTCTTTTCCTATTTATAATGGTCATCTAGGTAGCATGTGAACACTCGAAACGCTTTACGCTTGCGAACCTGCCAAGCGCAATGTTATCAGAGGCGAAGGGCTTCTAGATTCTACTTCAGCAGCGCAGGATTTCATTCGGGAGAAGTGTGTCGTATCGTTCGGTAGACCACGTAAATCCATCTTGAAATCGAGTTTTTCACAAAAACTCGATTTCTTTAACGGTGCAGCATGGAAAATCAATATTTGAGTTGATTTTATCACGGCTATTCTAACAGAAGCCTAGCGTAAAAGTCAACGCCAAAACCTGCCGATTTCGTTTGACTGTCTACCGTGTGATTGGTATAATTATGTCGATCCAAAATGGGCGCATTCTATATGATCTCGATTGTACGATATTCGATAACATCCGGTGTTGTCTTTCTAATTGTCATGACCTACTGTGGTTGCGGAACGTCCAATCCAGTTGCAATCATTGAGACCGACAAAGGGAATATTGCTGTCGAACTTCTCAATGACGCAGCACCCCAAACGGTCGAAAACTTTATAATCCTCATTCAGCAGGGGTTCTATGATGGACTCACATTTCATCGGCATGAACCCGGGTTTGTGATACAAGGAGGCGATCCGAAGGGTGATGGGACGGGCGGCCCGCCGTGGAAAATCCCCGGAGAGTTTCAAATCCCTGAACTTCGTGAGAAAATGCCCAGGCACGACAAGGGTGTCGTCGCAATGGCGAGAACCGCCAATCCCGATTCCGCCGGAAGCCAGTTCTACATCTGCCTGAATCCAGATCCCAATCGCTATCGTCACCTTGAAGGCAAATACACAACTTTTGGACGTGTAATTGAAGGTTTGGAGGTAGTTGTTCTGCTGCGGAAGGGAGATAAGATGAATCGCATAAAACTGAAGCGTTAGCACGCCAATTTAACCTACGGCATGAGATGTCGTTCGAAATTAAATGTTGTGCGCCCTAATCGCGGGCCGCAAAAATTTAGGGTTAGCTATTCCTAACGTTCAATACCTGCTTTAGAAAGGACTCTAATTTCGCATGGAAGATTGGAAACAACTGGTGCGGAATGCCGTCAATACGCCCGAAAAACTTGCCGCTATCTTTGATGTTGACCTTGAAGAAATGCGACGGGTTCACGAAGTGTTCCCAATTCGCATCAATCCCTACTATCTGAGTCTGATTGAGAAACCCGGTGACCCAATCTGGAAGCAGGTTGTGCCCGATTCGAAGGAACTCATCAGAACGGGCGTTGAAGAGGATGACCCTCTCCATGAAGAGGACGATAGTGAAGTCCCCAACGTTACCCATCGATATCCGGACCGCGCCCTGTTTTATGTCAACTACATGTGTCCAATCTACTGCCGCTTTTGTACACGGAAACGCAAGGTTGGTGACCCAGGATCCATTCCTGATGGAAGTATTGAGATGGGCTTGCAGTATCTCCGCGAACATACCGAGGTGCGCGATGTGATTATATCCGGCGGCGATCCGCTCATGTTGACTGATCGCAAAATCGAATACGTCGTGGGTGGACTTCGAGCTATCGAACACATTGAGATAATTCGTATCGGCACCCGAGTGCCGGTGACATTACCGCAGCGCATCACGCCCAAACTATGCGAGATCCTCAAAAAACACCATCCCTTCTACATCAACACACACTTTAACCACCCTCGTGAAATCACGCCAGAAACCACGGAAGCGTGCGCAAGGTTAGCCGATGCCGGAATACCGCTCGGCAATCAGTGCGTGCTGCTGCGGGGCGTCAACGACGATCCGGCAGTCATGGTCGAGCTGATGAAGAAACTCCTCAAAATCCGTGTGAAGCCTTACTATATCTATCAGGCGGATCTCGTGTATGGCACCGATCACTTCCGTACATCTGTTAAAAAGGGGCTTGAGATTGTCGCCGCCTTACGCGGTCATATCTCTGGGTTAGGTGTGCCGCATTATGTCATTGATGCACCCGGCGGCGGCGGAAAAATTGCGCTTGTTCCCAATTCAATTGTGTCGTTCGACGATGAAGAAATCAAACTCAGGAACTACGAAGGCAACGTATATGGTTACCCAAGTATGCCGTTCTACGACGAGGACTGGTAAAGCCTTATCCACAACTAACGCACATAAGCAATGAAGGGCATGGGAGAGATTCACCACGAAAAGAAATCATACAGTTACTGTCCGAACACCAGCATGGCGGCAATGCTCGTACTCATATCGGTTTTGTGTGGATACGTGATGACTTTAGGAGTAGACTGTCGTGACTAAACTGCACATTCGACCGATGGTCATCATTATTCGCGACGGCTGGGGATGCAATCCCTATCCGGAATGGAACAAAGCAAACGCCGTTTATCTCGCCAAAACACCGGTCGAGAATCAGCTAATGAGGGAATATCCGCACACGTTGATACACACCTCAGGCGAACATGTCGGCGTGCCGCCCGGCGTAATCGGAAATAGCGAGGTGGGTCACCTGAACATCGCCGCCGGGCGGGTCGTCAGTCAGGAAATTTTGCGAATCAACGAGATGGTCCGCTCCGGCGAGTTCTCAAAAAACAAAACCTTGATCGCGGCAATGAACCGCGTCAAAAAACACGGTAGTTGCCTGCACCTCATAGGGCTGGCAAGCAACGCTAGTGTGCATAGCACAATCGAGCACCTTTTCGGGCTCCTCGCGTTAGCAAAAGAAACAGGCATTTCAGCTAATCGCGTGTTTGTTCACAACTTTGCCGATGGGCGAGACTGCCCCCCGACTAGCGGCATTGACTTCTGCAGACAGATCGAGGCAAAACTGAAGGAAATTGGCGTTGGACGAATTGCTTCGGTTGTTGGTAGATACTACGCCATGGATCGCGACGACCGCTGGGAACGTGTGGAACAGGCTTACCGCCTTCTGACTGAGAGCCGCGGACGTCGAGTCAGCACTGCGGTCGAAGCCTATCAACACTACTACGACCATCCAACTGAGACAAATCTAAGTGGGGATGAATTCATCGAACCGACAGTGGTTACAGACAATCACGGTCAGCCCCTGCCTAGTGTCTGTGATGGAGATGCCGTTATCTTTTACAACTTCCGCGGCGACAGGCCGCGTGAAATCTGTAAAGCGTTCTGCCTCTCGGAGTTCCCGTTTGAAGGCGTCGGAAAAGATGGCGTGGTTCGGAAAATGGGATTTGAACGTAAGAAGAAGCCGGAAATCGAGTTCGTTACAATGACCCAATACGAAGAAGGGCTCCCGGTTTCGGTGGCGCTGCCAAAACCGCCCAAGATGAAAAACATTCTGGGCGCGTACACGAGTAAACTTGGATTGGCGCAGTTTCGTTGCGCCGAAACAGAGAAATTCCCTCACGTCACATTGATGTTTAACGACTACCGTGACGAACCATTCGATCGGGAAGATCGGAAACTCATTCCATCGCCGCGGAATGTCTCGACCTACGATCAAAAACCCGAAATGTCAGCGCCTGAAGTGACTGAAGAGGTGCTTCGCCGCATTGCGTCGGATAAATACGACTTAATCATTCTCAACTATGCAAATGGCGATATGGTCGGTCATACAGGATCGCTGCCTGCCGCAATAAAAGCGGTGGAAACAGTAGACACATGCGTCGGCGAGGTGATTCGCGCGGTAATGGCGAAACGCGGTGCCTTAATCGTGACTGCCGATCACGGCAACTGCGAACAGATGGTCGATCCCGTCACCGGTGCACCCCATACCGCGCATACAATGTACGATGTCGCCCTCAGCGTTGTCGATAATCGCTTTAAGGGACGCCCATTGAGGACTGGCGGTCGGCTTGCGGATATTGCTCCCACCGCTTTAAGATTGCTCGGTTTGGATAAACCCGCTGAGATGACCGGGCAATCGCTTATCTGATGTTTCTTGCCGCCGTATATCACCCACCATTAATCCTTATGCCAATCAGTTCGCAGAGTGCGCAAAAACATGATGCACATCCCGCTTATCACAACCACCGGACGCACAGATTCAAACCCTGGAGACACCTTCATCGGCGTAGGGCTTCAATATCTCTTCGAACAGGTGTTGGGTCCCCAAGTTTGGTTGCTGATTGACCGCTTTAACCCAACCGGCTTCCGGAAACACGAAGATTTGGTCCGCAAGTCACCGTTTCTCGTCTATGGTGGAATGCCGCAATACAATAATTACGACGACTGGAAACACTGGTACGACGATGCCATGTGGCGCGATTTTATCGTTCGCTGGAGGCTGAAAATCTTTACTATGGCGGGAGGTGCCGGTTTTTCACACCCAAACATAAGCATCAGCGAATATGTCGCACACTGTATCCGGAGCAAAAAAACACAGCGAATTATTCGGCAGCGTGTCGGTCCAAGTCTATGCTTCACCGTGCGAGATGCGTATGCCCACGCCTTACTGAACGCCTTTAACATTCCCAATACTTACCTGCCGTGTCCGTCGATTTGGGCAGCCAAGATGTGGCAGATAGAACCGATGAAAGTCCGGCCGTACCTGCTGTTGGTGCCGCCAGCGCTTCGCCATGCCCCAAAGCGGGCTGATGGAAAACGCATCCATCGCCGTAAAAAGCGGCAACTGTTCGCATCGCAGTGGCGCAGCTTTTATACAGCGCTCAAAGAGAACGGTCACAACGTAAAGGCAATCTGTCACGGCTATAACGAATATACCGCCCTACGTGATGCCATTCCCCCCGACGATCTCTGGTACCACGGTGATTGCTACACGCTGTTGCGGCAATACTCCTTCGCCCATACCGTTGTTTCTGCGCGGCTTCACGGCGGTCTCCCCGCTTTTGGTATTGACGGAACACGGGTATTGAATTTATCTGTAGATGTTCGCGGTACGGCTGTTCAGGTGCTTCCCAAAATTCAAAACCTCCAGGTCGGCAATGCCAGCCCCGATGCCGTTCTAACCGCAATCGCCAAACTTGAACCCTCGGAATCGGCGGATCTCCACTCTTGGGAAAAGAAGTATCAGGAAGTTATTCGGACCGCACTGCCGAACAAATTCGAGTAGCTAACATCTTCGACCCGCCTCCCAATTATCCATGTTCCCTCGTGCGCTCTTTTTTTGATTACTTGACCAAATACCCACTTGATAACATGCGTATACTTATGATATAATTCCCAGTTATACTGGTATTATGCGCACAATAATAGGATTTTTCTAGAACGCTCGCCCTAAATTGGCATTTTCGAAAACGGATGAAGACAGTAATACCCATTCCTAAAGGAAAGATAATATGTTAAAAGACGCCCAAGACGCCTACGGGCACCTGATTTTGGATTATTATAACGGTCAGGAGACTATCGAAATTGTGGAGCGGGATGACGGTTTCATCGGCGCCAGCCGGTTGGGCCCCTTGACCTATCTCGCTGAATTTGATGACTGGGCGGAACACCAACAAGTCGCAATGGCACATGTCACCGGACGCGTTTTAGATATCGGCTGCGGCGCGGGGCGGCACGCTATCTATCTTCAGGAGCGTGGATTTGATGTATTAGGCGTTGACAATTCACCTTTAGCCATTCAAGTTTGCCGGCAACGCGGGCTAAAAAACGCTGTTGTGGCGCCAATTACCCGACTAAATTCCCAAATGGGCACCTTCGACACGCTCCTCATGATGGGACACAATTTCGGCTTGGTCGGCAGTATTACACGGGCAAGATGGTTGTTGAAAAGGTTCCATAAAATGACTAGTTCAGCAGCAAAGATTATTGCTGACACACAGAACGCATATCAATCAACAGTACCGTGCCATTTAGCCTACCACCAATTCAACCGGGACAGGGGGCGGATGGGAGGTCAACTCAGAATACGCGTAAGATACAGGCAATACGCTACGCCGTGGTTCGATATCCTCTACGTTTCAAAACCAGAAATGGAGCAAATTCTACACGGAACCGGCTGGACGGTTGAACGCTACATTGATGCAACCGACTCAACCCCAACCTACATCGCTATCTTGGTAAAGTCCTAAATGCGAGGACTCTCCAACCACATAGGAATTCCCAAATCCAATAGGTTCTTCATAATTGAATGTGGCAATGATTTTACTTAGGACTTGCGCAATGAAGCAGTAAGAAAAACCTGTAGGAGCGATCTCCGAATCGCGACCATTTCACTCGAAAATTACGTACTCATACAGATTACCTGAAATTATTTGCTCTGCTAAGTGTCGAGTTAATTCTGTTGTGCACAATTTTTGGTCACATGAACTATACCGAGCCAATTCTCGCAGGCCCCTCGGTATTTGGAAATGTCAAGCAGTTGAATCTAAATGCATGCATCGAAGCATCCAAAACTACATCCGGTATCATTGCAATTAGTTCAAACGCATAAGGCAAACCCCTGTTTCTGTAGCAAGTTTCATTACCAAACCTGACATTAAAGCCCCAATCTAAAGCACTTGTTGCAAAGTGCGCAAGTCATTTTTTCGCTAATCAATGAGAAAGAACCTATTAAAAAGACGTGTCGTTATTCGATCTGCCCGATGAGAGGCTGAATGATTGCGTTTATTGGGAAAATGAACTCATTTTTAACAGGAGGAAATTAACATTGGTGAAGAAAATCTGTTGCGTGTTGTCAATCGTAGTCATGCAATTGGGTTGCGGAAGTACCCATCATTATGTCGTAGTTTCTCGCGAGGTTCCGGAATCGCCAACATTCACGGTCGTACCTGCGAACTTTCAGATGAAAGAGGTCACATTCGCACATGATGTAGAAAGCGCCATCATTGCCGCGGGCGTTAAAGTAGCTCGGTATTCTCCTCCCGCCGCGACTGAAGTGACGAAAGAAGCGACACTCGGTGAAAACAAATCAGCCAAATTTTTCGAAACTTACGACAACGAAGCGGAGGCCAGAGCGGCCGGCAAAAGCGGATCTGCGAGGGTTACAAAAACCTACTTTGAACTCGAAGGCGGCACTCGCGCCGATTATTACGTAGAAACCTACGCTTACCGGCGACAAATAAAGATCTCTAATGGCAAGGAGGTCTTAACTGTCTTCGATGCCAAGCCGCTTGGCGGTATTGAGCGGGTTGCTATTGGCAATGTTACCGTGTCCACTAACGCGTGGCAATTAAAGATGCATGCAGTTTTGTCAAACATGGGTATTCCTGTAACATCCTTCGAATCATATGCACAAATTTATACAACGCGACCTGCCACCCGACCTGCCAGAAGAAAGCCTACTCGGTCGGACAGAATTAGGAGGTGACTCTTAGGACGATGTTGTGCCGGTGCGAAGTAGCGATACTAAACCTCCCATCCTTTATGATTTTCTATTTCTGTCACACGTAGATTTCAGTTGGATGGAGATTGGGTGCTTACTTACTACTGATTCAGGTGGTTCTTAAAGGTATAGGAACATCCGAGATTTGGATTTCTAAGGGCGAGGTTATGTCCAATAATGAGGCAATAGAATTGGGTGCACGCATGTTATTCTTCTCTGATGCTAGGAAGCTAGCGATGAGCTTATCAATCGTATCCTACGCATTTGAAGAAGTCCGTTTGCGCGGACTATAGATGTATCAGGATTACGCATAATATAGTTCTGCTAAAAATTTGCAATGCTACAGGTGGGCAACAAAGTATGGTTGGCAAAATAGACACATAATTTCCGTGTCCAATTTAAGAAAAGAAACTCAACTATATTAAACAGCGAACAACCATTTTAGCGGGAGACGGTGTCTGTGAACATCGCGAGCAAATCTATGACTTTGGCCATGGCGTAAAACCGATCTTGGGGTTTATGCACAAACAATTGGCATTCAATTACAGGATTCTAAATGTAAATTGAGAACCTCGCAAGACAATCCATCCGGACACAGACTCTGAGCGTGGAAAGTCCGTCAATTGGAATTAAACCTTTTGGACTTAGGCCGCCGCAGAATTTACGTCCCAACCCATCGCTCCCGCAATACCGAAATACGTTGGAGCACCGGCGGGTGACTGTAGTTTAGGAATACAGCAAAGGGGTGGGGCGTGAGGTTTCCGAGGTTGGCGACCGATAAATGCTTCAGTGCTAAAATCAAGGGTTCAGCCGAACCGGTCGTCTCGGCCGCAAACGTATCGGCTTCATACTCGTGCTTGCGGGACATGGCGTTCATGGCGACAGATAGCACCAATTCAATCGGTGAATATAGGATAGAAAAAAACACAAGACCCGCATAGACAGAAACCGATTCCATGCGAAATGCATCAAACAGCCCGCGGTTTTCCACAAACAGAGACAGAAGAAATAGCAGGATTCCCGTATGAATAATGGACAATATCATGCCCTTCAGGACATGCCTTCTCTTGTAATGGCCGACCTCATGGGCAATGATGGCGACCATCTCCTCAACAGAATGCTTATCCATCAGCGTGTCAAATAGTGCAATCCGCTTCTTGAGAAAACCGCTAAAATAGGCGCTCGAGTGCGCTGAACGCTTGGACCCATCCATCACACAAATCTCTTTGAGTGCAAATCCCACCTTATCGGCGTAATGCTGAATACCGCTTTTCAAATCACCTTCATCCAAGGGAGTAAACTTGTTGAACAGCGGCGCAATGACTGTTGTGAACAGCGGTTGAGCGGCAATAATGAAAAACGATACAAATGCCCAGGTATACAGCCACGCATAAGCGCCCGCAATTTCAAAGAAGAACAAAATCCCTCCCAGTAAAATCGAACCCAAAATAATTACCAAACCGTAGCTCTTCACTTTATCCAGCACAAACATCTTTGCGGTCATCTTATTGAACCCAAATCGTTCTTCTATGACAAAATTGTGATAGAGAACGAACGGAATTGAGATGATGTCTTGGACAAAATACAGTAAACCAAAGAATGCAAGACCGGTGAAAATTGGGTTAAATTCAAGTCCACGCACAAATTGATCCACCAGATTGAATCCACCCAGCACAATAAAGGCGGCAATCAACACCACATCGAAGCTGGAAGAAAAATACGCAAATTTCGCCTTCGCCTTTGTGTACTCCTGCGACTGGCTGTATTTTTCCTCGTCATAAAATCCGCTAAATTCACCTGGCAACGTCTTATCCAGTGAATTGAGGTTTAGGTAGCGTGCTGTGCTGCGGAGCACAAACTCCCCAAATAGTGCGGTGAGAATAATCGCTAGGTATAGATTCATAAAACCGGCCCGTTTCTACCCATTTCGTCCAATAAAGGTCGTCTATATACCACAATTCAATGCCATCAGTTTAGCAGATAGGCAGCGCGGGAATCAACATCTTTTTGCAATTGTCTTTTAACCCTTGCCGTGATATACTTCCTTTGAAAGTAGAAAATTTGGACAATGCATAACCAATCAAATGAGAACCTCATATGGCACGGGAATACGCGATCGAACGCGTGCGTAATATCGGTATCATGGCGCACATCGACGCCGGCAAAACCACCACCACAGAACGTATTTTATTCTACACGGGCAAGAAACACAAGATTGGCAAAGTAGATGACGGCACGGCTGAGATGGATTGGATGGTGCAGGAACGCGAACACGGCATTACCATCACGGCTGCAGCCACAACTTGTTTGTGGCATAATCACGCAATTCATCTGATTGACACCCCAGGCCATGTTGATTTCACTGTCGAGGTCGAGCGCTCTCTCCGCGTGCTCGACGGCGCCATCGCACTTTTCTGTGCCGTTGGCGGTGTTGAACCCCAGTCCGAAACAGTTTGGCATCAGGCAGATCGGTACCGTATTCCTCGCATCGCCTTTATAAACAAGATGGATCGGGTCGGCGCAAATTTTTGCCGTGTCATAAAGATGATGGAAGAAGTGTTAAATGCTAACCCTTTGTTGATACAATTGCCAATCGGATCTGAAAGCCAGTTTTCCGGAGTAATCGATCTAATCCACATGAAAGCTATCCACTGGAACGTTGACGATCAAGGGTGGACGTTCGATTCGCAGGAGATTCCTTCGGAACTGCAATCAGAAGCGCGTGAGGCGCGTGAGGCAATGATTGAGATTGTCGCCGGTGAGGATGATTTCTTGCTTGAGAAATACCTCGAAGGTGCTGAAATTAATGAAGCCGAGTTGCTAAACGGGATTCGCACCGGTACGCTAAATAATGCATTCTGTCCGGTTTTATGCGGAACCGCCCTAAAAAACCAAGGCGTGCAACCCTTGCTTGATGCCGTCATCCAATTTTTACCTTCGCCGCTTGATGTGCCTCCGATTGAGGGAACACACCCGAAAACAGAAAAATCGGATACCCGCGAAGCAAAAGATAACGCCCCGTTCTCGGCTTTGGCGTTCAAAATCGCAAGCGATCCGAATGTGGACAAGATCATTTACTGCCGTATCTACTCTGGCACGCTCAGGCGCGGTGATGTGCTCTACAACGTCGCGAAGAATACAAGAGAGCGTGTGACCCGAATTCTCGAAATGCACGCCAACAAGCAATTGGTCTGCGATGAAATGCATGCAGGAGACATTGTCGCCCTTGTAGGCTTGAAAAAAACTACTACCGGTGACACGCTGACTCATGCCAGGCATCCGATTTTGTTGGAATCGATAACATTCCCCAATCCCGTTATCTCCGTCGCAATCGAACCCACATCCCAAAGCGATAAGGACAAACTTGAAGAGACGCTTCAAGTCTTAATGGAAGAAGATCCGACGTTCTCCGTCGCCATCGACAAAGAAACAGGGCAGAGAGTAATCTCCGGCATGGGCGAACTTCATCTGGAAATCTTGGCGGATCGGATGATTCGAGAGTTTGGCGTAAACGCTCGCGTCAGTCAGTTACAGGTTGCGTATCGTGAGACCATCGGTGCGGTTGCGGAAGCACAGGGAAAGTATATCCACAAAACGGAAGAGGAGGGCATTTACGGGGATGTTGTGCTGCGCGTAGAGCCGCTACCCAGAAAACAAGGATTTCAGTTCGTCAATGAAAGTAGCGACCTGCAAATCCCGGTGCAATACATCCCCGCGATTGAAGGCGCGCTCAAAGGCGCAATGAACAACGGCGTTTTGGCTGGCGTCCCGATGCAAGACATCAAAGTCGCGCTCACCGGCGGTTCATATCATGAAACCGATTCATCGGAAATTGGGTTTGAGGCTGCTGCTGTCGTCGCATTTGAAAATGCACTTAAGAAAGCACACCCGCTTTTGCTAGAGCCCATCATGAGAATGCAAGTCATTGTGTCCAGTGAGTTCATCGGAAAAGTGATTGGCGATCTCAGCGCACGGCGCGCGCAAATTAACCAAACCGAGAGCCGTGGATTGTCAGAAGTTCTCAATGCGTACGTTCCACTAGCGGAGACATTTAAATATACAACCGATTTGCGTTCGATGACGCAAGGACGCGGGACGTTCACAATGGAGCTTGCACACTATGACGTTGTACCCGCCAATCTCCGCGACAAAATTTTAAATCGAAACTGGTTTTAAGGCCGAAAATACGGTTGAAATCACATGTTCCAAAGGGCAATTGAATTCGCAACGATTGTGAGTTCCTTTATTGTTCAACGTATTCTCTATCGCAATGTATTGCCTGTTGACTTCAAACCCCGCCGAATCCTAGTCGTAAAGTTGGATCACTTAGGCGATATGCTGCTCGCCACGCCTGTATTCTCAAACCTACGCAGCGCCTATCCGCATGCGCAAATCCACGCGCTCGTCGGCAGAATAGGTGTTCTAGTCTTGCAAAACCATCCCGATGTGAACAAAACCGTACGGTATGATGCCCGATTTTTCTCTCGAACGGAACGACCGATGCAAATGAGGTATGCATTTCAATTATGCCGTAACCTGCGCCGCAATAAATACGATTTGCTAATTGACCTGCGAGGCGACTGGCTGACAGTCCTTTTCGCACTGTTAAAAGGCACGTTTTATCGCCTCGATCTCGCATCGCTGCAAACTGAAAACAAACTCGGGATTTTTGAATTCAGTGGTTCGCACCAATTGGACCGTAACCTTGATGTCCTTCGTACCGCGCGCATTCCAACGCCACACAGGGCGCCGATATTTCAACCGTCGCTGGCTGATAAGCAGTGGACCGATGAGTTTCTTAACAGCGCGAATATAGTCAACGATCTCCCCTTGATTGCCATCCATCCCGGCTCCCCAGTTAAGCTCAAGAGCTGGCGCCCTGAACGATATGCGGCGGTTGCAGATTGGCTTGTTACAAACAAAGGCGCGCAAATACTTTTCGTCGGCGTGAAGTCTGAGGTTTCCGCCATTGCACATGTTCAGGAACACATGCAACGGGAATCCGCCAATGCCGCAGGATCAACAAACTTATCTCAACTCGCAGGCATTCTGGGGCGTTGCAATCTGTTTATTGGGAATGACAGCGGTCCTATGCACCTCGCCGCCGCCGTAGGCACTCAGACGATTGGCTTATACGGACCTGGCAATCCAGCGCGCTTTGGACCGGTTGGTGCGCACAGCCGCACGATTCGGCGGATGCCAAATTGTCCACCGTGTATGGGAACTTCCTGTAAATTTGGCGGGGACGGATGTATGAAGGAGATTGAGGCAGGTGAGGTAATTCACATGGCGGAACAACGTTTGATACCGCGCACAGACTGTAACGATGGAACATAGCCGATAAATAGCGATTCATCCAGAAGCGGCGAGAAACCTTTCAATCTCTGTCTTAAGGTCTTGATTCACCGCTTCAATGCTGCGAGACGCATCAACCACTGTAAAACCAAATTCCTCGGTCATTCTGTCAAACTCTTGAATGATTCGAGTTTGATACCGCACAAAACTCTCATACACGTCTCCTGAGAGTCCAATATCCATGCCCGATTCCCAGTAGCTCATGCTGCGACCGGATTCAAATGTGCGCCGAATCAAATCCTCGACGCCAATCCTCAAGTAGATAACCAGATCCGGTATCAACGCAAAACCGTATACCTCGCGAAGCCAGATTGGATCAATGCCCCGTACGATATGACGTGCGAACGCAGTGTACATATAGCGGTCGGCAAGAACGATAAATCCGCCCTTAAGCGCCGGAATAATCACATTTTCCAGTCGATCGGCAAAATCAGCGGCATACAAGACACTGAAAGTAATCTGGTTTAAGGTATTGCCTTTCTTGACTGAGTCAATTGCCGGGCCCAACAACGGAGAGCGCGTCCATCCGGTATTCACGACGCCGTAACCTTTCACCTCAAGCCATTTCGTCAAATTGTCACTCAACGTCGGCTTGCCTAGGCTATCGACGCCCTCAATATGTGTCGATCTGCCAACCGCGTCAGTACCTTCAATTACAATTAATCTGCCGGACAAATCGCTCACATCAAGGTAGGGCATACCATTACCGTAGAACATCCGATCTTTCATCTGTTTTTCCTTGCGAAGTTAGGCTCATGTCGAAGGCAACATCTGTAGCCTTGAAGCTTTGCCAAATGCCTGCTCGGCAATAGTCCAAACGCATAATACGTTATAACTCTTCAAACCAACGATTTCATGAAGAACGGGGGTGTCAAGGCTTACGCTTCTTTATGAAATCGTTCAAGCCCCATTGGTCGATGATGCTTATCATAGTCAATCAATGCCTTCCGAACAACCTCACGAACAAGTTCCTGCTGTTTGTCAATTGGGCCGCTGCCGTCAATCACGGTCAATCCATATTCAGTCGCCAATCGATCGTATTCTTTGAGGACACGGCCCTGGAAGATTTTGAAGCTGGTCGTCGAATCTTCACTTAAACCCAAGTCCATTCCCGCCTCGTAAAATTTGAGCTTTCCCCGTCCAATTCTAATCCGCTTAATGGACACATCAATTGAAACTTTAAAATAAAACGCTATGTCTGGTTTCACAGCGAAGGAATACAGATTGCGCACCCAATCTGGGTGGACCCCGCGGGAAACATCTCGCGCGAATGCTGTAAAAGCATAACGGTCAGACATTACAATCATCCCCGCTTCTAGTGGCGGAATAATCATATTTGCCAATCGATCGGCGAAATCAGTTGCGTGCATGATGCTGAATGTCGTCGGCGTTAGCAAATTTCTCTTTTTGCCTTTCCGGGTAGTCTGCTTCACGAGGGGAGAAGAATTCCATTCCGTGTAAAACACACTATAACCTTCCGACACCAACCACTTGCGCAAGAGGTCTAATTGTGTGCTCTTTCCTGAACCGTCAATTCCCTCAACCACGAACAGCCTTCCGGGATACGGATGAGGTTGTGTTAACATGTTCATCTTTTCCTCCTACTCTCAATCCTGGCTGAAAATAGTACTATCCAAATTGCATTGAACCATCGACCTCCTATTACCGCACTCACGAAAATTTTAATTGCTTTTCAACGAGCGAAACGGCATCAGTTTCGTTTCTGTGTCAAAGCGCATCCGACATTGGCCAAATTGATTCGTTACGCTAGCCTGCTCAGAGAAGCACAAGATAGGTTCAGTTATGTAGGGTACGGTCGCTAATGTGAGTTATGAGCACCTCATTGTTCTTCCGCATCTCATCTCGGATTTCTCTCATGTCTCCACGAATTTCTTCTCGGATTTCTTTCATTTCTTCGCGGGATTCTTCTCGGATTTCTTTCAAATCCTCACGCGTTTCTTTTATTTCCGCTCGCATTACTTTCATTTCTTCTCGAAAAACGCTAAATTGAGTTGCCATATCACTACGCAAATCGTCTATCCGTTTGCCGAGTGAGTTGCCGAGATCGTCTATTCGCTTGCCGCAATCATCAACCCGCTTTCCCAGCGCGTTGGTGATGTAATAGCCGATAGTACCAATGCCACCGATATAAGCAATTAACAATACGGCCAATTGCAAGGTGACATTCCAGTCCATTTCCATTCCCCCTGCTTGGTGTGCCATAATATACTATCCCGCACAAAATTCCGTCCCTTTAAGAGAAGGATGTGCACGGATTAGTTATGTAGCGTATGGTCGCTTATGTGAGTTATGAGCAGCTCATTATTCTTCCGTATCTCATCTCGGATATCTCTCATGTCTCCACGGATGTCTTCTCGGATTTCTTTCATTTCTTCGCGGGATTCTTCTCGGATTTCTTTTAAATCCTCACGCGTTTCTTTTATTTCCGCTCGCATTACTTTCATTTCTTCTCGAAAAACGCTAAATTGAGTTACCATATCACTACGCAAATCGTCTATACGACTGCCGAGCGAGTCACCGAGATCCGCTGTGTGCTTGTTGCTATCGTCTATCCGTTTGCCGAGTGAGTCACCGACATCCTCAATCCGTTTGCCGAGTGAGTCACCGACATCCCTAATCCGTTTGCCGAGTGAGTCGCCGAGATCCGCTGTGTACCTGCCGCTATCGTCTACCCGATTGCCAAGTGAGACGCTGACATCCTCTATTCGCTTGCCGCAATCATCAACCCGCTTTCCCAGCGCGTTGGTGATGTAATAGCCGATAGTACCAATTCCACCGATATAAGCAATTAACAATACGGCTAACTGCAAGGTGACATTCCAGTCCATTTTGATACCCCTTTATGGTGTGCGACAAATCACCATTCTGCATATCATATTTACTTTCGGGCATAATGTACCACATTCAAGATGGAATTGCAATTACCATCAATCAGCAAATCATACAGCCTCAGCCTAAACGTCACGCGGCGGCGGCGTTATGTCTTCTCCTAACATCTGGCGCGCCAAAACTGCGCCGCCGATGACACCCGCATTGTCCCCGAGTTCAGCGCCTACGATTTGGACACCCTCCATCGTACTCGGCAATACGTGTTTCGCCGTCGTGCTGCGGATGCCATCCAGAAAACCGTCTCCCATCGCTTCGATAAGTCCTCCCCCCAGCACAATCATCTCGGGGTTTAAAAAATTTATGATTGAAGCAACCCCGATCCCCAGATATTTCTGAGCTCGGCGCATCACCTTCGCCGTCAACTTGTCACCGCGGCGTACTGCTTTTGCTAAGGTACTGCTGCGAATCAAACCTAAATTTCCACCGTTCAACTTTAGCAAAACGCTCGATTTGCCATGTTTGAGTATGGCTTTCCGTAGTTGCCGCGTTATTGCTGTACGGCTCGCAACAGCTTCCAAACACCCTAAGTTTCCGCAACCGCAGCGCGGACCGTCGGATTTGACTATAATGTGTCCAACTTCACCGGCAGTATTACTTGCGCCGCGGAACAGTCTACCATCTAAAATTATCCCGCCGCCGATTCCGGTACCAACGAAAATCCCAACGAGGGATTTGACCCCAAGCCCAACCCCGGAAGCCGACTCCCCTAATGTACATAGATTGACATCGTTTTCGACGAATATCGGAATACCCATGCGTGCTTCAAGTTTTGCTTTGAGAGGTACATTCGACCAGCCGAGGTTCGGGGCAAAGATAACAACACCTGTCTCCGGATCAAGCGGTCCCGGGGCGCCAATCCCAATTGCCTGAATCTGAGTGGATTCCAGCCCCGTTCCATCAATCGCATTTCGAATGCACCGAGCAATCCGATCAATCACTTCATGCGGGTCTTTATCTGCCTTCGTGGCGATTTTCGATCGAGATAGAATCCTTCCCGCTGCATTGACGACTGACGCCAAAATCTTTGTGCCGCCCATATCTACGCCGACGACATATTCATTGGAGGAATGAATATCCGTGAATCGTGCTCGTGTATGATTCATCTCGCTTCTCTCCCATTGCAAAAAAGGCAAAAGCCTGTTCCCAATTCAAATGTGAAAGGAATGCGCAATTATGAAGTAAGATAAAATGCCAATAATATTGATTGAAGTCGTGACGAATGGCCCAGTTGCAATAGCGGGGTCAATCCGTATCCGCTTGAAACGAATTGGAATGACTGTTCCTATCGTGCTGGCGAGGGTCATATTGACACAGATTGACTAAGCGGCGGCAACTGTAAACCAACCCGCTTCCATTCACCATTGAAGCGCTGTTAGTGATATCAATTTAATGAACGTTTTTACCTATTTTTCAAATTTCTTCGCACGCTGTCGCAAAAAGTGATCGACCAGCACTAGCGAAGCCATTGCCTCGACTATCGGCACCGCACGAGGTAGCACACATGGATCATGCCGCCCGCGTGCGGACAAAACAACAGGGTTGCCGTGGATGTCTACCGTTTCCTGCTCCTTGCGGATTGTCGCGGTCGGTTTGAAAGCCACCTGCAGACGGATATTCTCGCCGTTAGAAATGCCACCTTGGGTGCCGCCAGAATTGTTCGTACGCGTGCGGATACGCCCTTTTTCTGTGTAAAATAAATCGTTATGCTGCGCTCCAGTCTTTGTCACGCCTTCAAAACCCGACCCGATTTGGAAACCCATTGTTGCCGGCAGGGACATCATCGCCTTACCCAAATCTGCCTTGAGCTTGTCAAATACCGGCTCTCCCAGTCCAATCGGGACGTTCCGCGACACTGACTCAATAATCCCCCCTAAGGAATCGCCGTCTCGCCGCGCTTCATCAATGCGTCGCTCCATTAGCTCACTAGCCTCGTGGTCTGGACATCTAATTATGCTGGATTCAATCGCATCAAGGGTCACCGTATCCGAATCGACATCGGCGGCGATCGTCTGAATCTGTTTTACGTAGGCGAGAATTTCCGTGCCGCACTGCTCACGCAAAATCTGTTTTGCAATTGCGCCTGCCGCGACACGTCCAATCGTTTCGCGTGCGCTCGCCCGGCCGCTCCCCTGCCAGTTGTGGATGCCGTACTTCTGACGATAGGTGAAGTCCGCATGTGACGGTCGATATATGTCCTTGAGGTGATCGTAGGCTGAGGGCTTCGCATCCTTGTTCCATACCAGCATGGAGATTGGAGTCCCAAGCGTCTGTCCCTCGAATACGCCTGATAAAATCTGCACCACATCCGACTCTTGGCGTGGAGTTGTAAGATAGCTCTGTCCAGGACGGCGTCGATTGAGTTCCGCCTGAATGCCTTTGGCGTCGATTTTCAGTTGCGGCGGGCATCCATCAACCACAACGCCAATGGCATCGCCGTGCGATTCGCCCCACGTCGTGATACGAAAAAGATGACCGAAGGTATTTCCCACCGTGATACCTCCAATCTAACTGATTGAGTTCCGTATTGATTGATTCCCAAATTCCTACTTGACATAGCTTCGAAGATAATTTACTCTATTCACGAAATTTGACTTGCAATACTTTGGGAAATATAGCACATCATCGCCTGAATATCAACTGAAAACCTTTGTTACCCCTTGAATCACCCAGCAAACGCCGACGTACCCAAGACCTTGCGGCGGAGTACTCCAGGAGACTGCATTGATAAGGAAAATTTTCAATAGGATGCAACTAAGTTGGGTGCTCATCTTTATCCTCGTCGGCGTGCTCTGGAATTCACCGGTCGTATATCCGCTAAAAATTCTTGTGGTCTTTTTGCACGAACTCAGTCACGGAATTGCAGCAGTAGCGACGGGCGGGCGCATTGAAGAAATCGTCGTCGTACCGCAAGAAGGCGGGCATACCCTCACAATAGGCGGCTCGCGATTCTGGACGCTTTCAGCCGGTTATCTCGGAAGTCTCGTGTGGGGCGGATTAATTCTCGTAATCGCTGCACGTACACACCTTGATAAGCTGCTCAGCGTAGTAATCGGTTCTGGTATGATTCTCGTTTCGATAGTCTACGGAGGAAACTGGTTCATCCGTCTATTCGGAATTGCGTTCGGCGGCGGGCTTATTCTCGTCGGCGGCTTACTCTCGGAGTCCATCAACGACTGGGTGCTTCGGGTCATCGGTTTTACCAGTTGTCTATATGCAATCCTAGACATAAAGAGTGACGTTCTGGATCGCAGCGGTGTGCGCTCAGATGCACGTATGCTCCATGAAGAACTCACCCCAATGATTCCAACCGTGGCGTGGGGTATACTCTGGATTATCATCGCTATCATTGGCACCATCTTCTTCCTGTACGTGTCAGGCGGAAATCAGGCAAGTCCAAAAGTTGATGAAAACGACCATTGAGAGCGGGTGGATCAGCGATACACGCGTATAGCGAACATCTTCAAGCTGGATGAGTCAGCAGGCATGCACCACAACGAACGACGTGCAAACGAGGTAGGGTTTGCGTGTTAAACAGCTTTGGAAGGCCGCAGGCTGGTCTAGCATTGGTGAGAATTTACCGATTTCTCATCGTGCTGCTTTGGACTACTATCAATCAGCGTTCTGATACTCCGGTGATTGCCTGAGCCACGGTTGAAAGAATTTCCGCTGGTCTTCATCGTAGCGCGCCCACGTCGTCGGTTGGATATACTGCAGTTCGTCCCAAGTAGCAATGTTCTGTGACATCATCCAACCCGGACCGTAGCCCACGTGTAACGTCTTACGGGGTTCGCCCGACCGGTTAGTAAACCCGCCGTGCCGCAAGTTTTCGGTAAACACTATGGCGTCGCCCGAGTTCACTTCCAGTCCAATCATGCCGGGATCCTCGTCTACATGACATTGATAAGGTACCGGAAACTCCGACTTATGAGAGCCAGCTTCCACACAAAATGCTCCGTCCGTGTTGCTAACATCGTGAGTGAAGTAGATAAAACGCACCATCATGCAATCAATCCCCTTTGCATTCACCGAGTAGCGGTATTTGTAACTTCGGCAATATCCCCCGCCATGGGTACTGCTGCAATTGCCGGGATATCGTATGCGCAACTCGGAGTTGTTGATGCCGATTTCTTCCTGCACAAGGCTGGAAATATAGGAATTGGTCTTGGGATGGTTGACGAGGAAATCGAACGCCGAATCGAAATTGAAAAAGTCTTCAATAATGAATGTCTGGCCGTATTGGTGGCCCCCCGTAACGTGGTACCCGCGCTCTGCATTGAGATGATACTCGCTGCCAAAATTCCCGCTTTTGCGCGGCTCTAACTGGTAATGCTCCATAGCATGCTGTTCCAATGAATCAATTGCCAGTCTTAATCGGCTGACCTCTTCGTCAGTTAGAAAATTTCGCAGTACCAGAAAGCCCTGACGGTCAAATTCGTACTGTTCCGTCTCCGTCACTTTTTACCTACTCCTATGCTAATTCATTGTGCCTGACAACATTATTGAGGCAACCTGTGTCCGGTCTTATTCTTAAACATTATACCACAGGCTTGACACAGCCCCCAAATGAAGTTATTCTTTTAGCGCGTGGTTATAGTCGTGTCAGTATGTCCAAGATTATTCGACATTCTCATCACGCACCCATCATGAACGCCAAAACCTCCGCTGAAAAGCTGATGTTATTAGGCACACGTTGAACTGAATCAAACCAAAACTGGAGCGGCTCCGATTCGTAGTTTACTTCGCTTAAACAAATACGTCGTCCACTACCGGCTTCAAATCATCTTCAGCTTCATGCTAGTTCTAGTAACGAACGGGCTTCTACTGGTTAGCCCTAAAATCCTGGAGCTGGTCTTCGATGACTTGGAGAAATCCATTACCCCGCGGAAGGTTTTTCTCTATGCTCTCCTCATTTTCGCAGTCGCCCTCGGCGGCGGTGCAATTCTCTTCGCACAGCGCCGTATCATAAACGGTATCGCTAGGCGAATCGAATACCATCTGCGCAACGATTTCTTCACCCACCTTCAGAAACTGTCGGCGGCTTACTATAATCGTGTCGATACCGGCGATTTGATGGCGAGAGCGACAAGCGATATTAATGCAGTCCGCATGGTGCTCAGCAACGCAATCATGTTCACGGCGGATGGTATCGTCTTTTTTGCCATGGCGTTCGTCATAATGCTAAGAATTGATGTGACCTTGACCCTGCTCGCCGTGCTCCCATACCCCATTCTCGCACTTCTGATTCGAGAACTAGGAAAGCGTATCTATAGAAGTTACGAACGGATTCAGGAATCGTTTGCAACCATGAATACGAAAGTCCAGGAAAACCTCTCCGGCGTGCGCGTTGTCAAAGCATATACCCTTGAAAAGAGTGAAATTGACAAGTTCCGCGAACTCAACCAGAAATTTGTGGATTGCAACCGAGCACAAATTCGTCTCTTCTCCGTGTTCTTTCCACTATTCCGGTGTCTGCCGGGAATTGGTCATGTCGTTCTTCTCTATTTGGGCGGAATCCGTGTCATTGAAGAACAGATTACATTCGGTGAATTTGTGGCGCTCCTCGCATATTTAATACTTCTTGTCCGTCCGATGATTCGACTCGGCTTCGTTGTCAACGCTTTTGAACGGGGCGCGGCATCAATGGAAAGAATAAGCAAAATTCTCGATGAACAACCAGAAATTTTCGATGGCGAGAAAGTGAAGCGCGGCATAGAGTCCATTCAGGGTGGCATTGAATTTAGAAATCTCAATTTTGCCTATCCTGACGGCGCGCCCGTACTCAGAAATATCAACCTGAAAGTCGATCAGGGAAGGACTGTTGCTATTGTCGGTCCGACAGGCTGCGGAAAAACAACGCTTGTCAACCTAATCCCCCGCATCTACGAAGCCGACCGGGGAACTGTTTTCATTGACGGCGTGGACGTTCAGGACATTCCCGTGCAGGCGCTGCGGTCAAATATCGGATTCGTTGAACAGGAACCGTTCCTCTTTTCCGGTACGCTGCGAAATAACATCGCCTACGGCGTGGATAACGCGGGCGGCGCCGAGGTTAATGGTGTCGTGCGTACTGCCGATCTACAGGGACAAATCGAGGAGTTTCCCGATGGGCTAGACACTTACTTGGGTGAGCGGGGAATCACAATCTCTGGCGGACAGAGACAGCGGACTGCGCTCGCACGAGCCATCGCAATCCATCCGAAAATCCTCATCTTGGACAGCGCATTTGCCAATGTAGACACGCACACGGAAGACACCATCCTAAGTCGTTTAAAGGAGGTCATGGAGAATCGAACCACCATCATCATTTCTCATCGAATCTCCACCGTCAAGTCAGCCGATTTCATCATTGTTATGAAGAATGGCGAAATCGTTGAACGCGGCACCCACGACACTCTCCTCGAACGCAACGGAATCTACACGGGCATCTACGAAAAACAACTCCTTCAAGAAGAGCTAGACTCCCTTTAATGCGAAGTTCTTATCTTTAACAAGAAGGTGTTTGTTTTTGCAGGCTCGGTAGGAGCGATCTCCGAATCGCGACACACACTTCCTCAATCACAGTTCTTGTAGGTTGGGTAGAGCGGGTAGTATCAAAACCGTTCCGATAGCATTAACCGTCCAGAACACTAAACATTGCACTTTGTCTATTACATGTAGCGAAACCCAACGATCAACTGAGCGAATAGCGAAGGCGATTGTCTTCAGCATTAAAACCTCCTGACAACCAAATGATTACCTGCTCCCGTAATTACACCCCATCATTTAATCACACGAATCACACTTCAACCAGTCTCATTACCATAATCTCATCAATCAATATACTCATAATCCCACGTTTGCGTCCAATTCGGAAGGTAACCTTCGGTCTCCTCAAACCCGTAGGACCTCGCAATTTGGCGGGAATGCACGTGCGGCCACGCCTGTCCGCCGATTAATCGAAATTCGTCTCCCTTGCCGGATAGCCAATAGAACATATGCGCAATATATCTGGATAACTGATGCCCTCCGTAATAAGCTGTCTGAAAGTCGAAGTCGGGCTCAACAATCCAATCCCGTGTCGGCGGTACGGTTCGCCAGTAATTATATTTCAGCATATGGCGCACGCCCTCTATTGTAGATTCGCCCTTGCGGTGCAAAATACTTTGATGATGGACGATAAGTGATCCCGCCGGTGCGGCGGTTGCAATCCCTTTGTCCCCCGCATGCCACGGCTGAGGACGCAGATGTGACTCCGGCACAATCCCGGTAGGTCCCAATTCCACGGGCGTGTCCTGAGGATAATAAAACACTTCGACAAAGTTGACTTCCGGCCCAAATATGCAGTCGTGGTCTTGATGCCAATTCTGAGGCGGTCCCGGACATTGGGCGCGGTGATGGCTAACTAGTATCGGCAAGCCGATGTGCCGCCCCAGTAGCGACCGCAATACACCCGATAATTGCGGATTGAGTAACGCATGTTCAATAAACCAATCCTCAAGCAGAAGCGTGCTATTCGTGGCTTTACGAATTCGCTCCAAATCTTCAGTTGTCATCCCTTCCGGAATGTAACTCGGATTAGCCGGCAGCCTACCTTCCAAATATTCAATCGCCCGCAGATTGATTTCATCGGGCACCACACTCTCCAAAATCAGATACCCACTGCGGCAAAATTCGAGCACCTGTGAATCCGTTAGTGTCGGTTCACAGTCAAACGTCCTATTCTCTTTATCGTATTTCATTTGTGTTCCCCTCCATGGTTGTAAAGCATTTGCGGTAAATAACTAACGTTAATGATGCAGGCCGCTATCAAAATTAAGTCTCATTCACACCGCCGCGTAATAATACAAAGAATTTCAACATCCGTTTCTCATAAGCGGAATTCCCGCAAATAACGCAACTGGAATTCCAACTCATTGCTCCGTTTTCGAACGCCAATCTGATGCGCTTCATTCCGCGTGATTGCATACTGGTAAACGATGTCCAACTGCCATGATCTCAGCGGTTCGTAGACTAGCCGAAATCCCGCGCCGTCTCGGCGTTCAACCACCCCGGACGGAAAAGGAATCGATTCAGAATCCTCGCTGCGAAACCGGTCCGCAACGCCCGCCTCGCCCTGACGCTCGAATTCGTAGAAAACGCTAATGAATGTATCGGCGTTGATTAGGTATCCTCCCTCCAAATAGAAGGTATCCGCATCTGTGCCGATGCGATGACCGATGAAAGATCCGAAATGTGTGAACTGATTTTCTTGCACGAGGTGCGTATACGCCCAACGATTCACGCGGGCGTACTCGACGCGAACGCTCAGTTTTTTTGATGTGAGCAAACCGTTGCATTCCAGTCCCGCTAACCACGCAACTGCGTTTGGGTCGTTGGTATCCGCGTACTGAAAATCGTCAATTAACCACTCGCCGTACAATCGCGCCCCATCAATTGGGCGAATCGCCCCTTCCAACAGAAACATAACATTATCGTCGGAATCGGAGTTGTATTGGCTCGCGTAATACGGCAGAATCGGATTCAGGTACTGCCATTCAACATCTCTTGCATTACCGCCGTACAGGATAAACTCGGAAATACCAACTTCAATTCGGTCGTTCACCTGCCAATCCAGCCGGTGCCCCGCAAGATACCGATTCGCAAGGTAACGCCGCGTTGGACCGTCCTGATCATGCCACATCTGATCCAACTGCGCCGTGAACGCCGTGCCTTTTACCCGCCCAAACTGTCCCGTTAACAGGATGAGGTCAAACGGCGGTGAGTTGTCAGAAATTCCAACCGCCCCGCGAAATCCCGTACCCCAAAAGATTTGGTCCCGCCCAATTTTTACATCAATTTGAGAGACCGGAAATCGTAAGTAGACTCGTTTGAAGTCCGCAGTATAACCGCTGTGCCACGACTTTATGCGTCTGGAAGTCGATTTCGATTCAATAGGATATTTTTCTGCAAACTTCCCAACCTCGAATTCTTGATACAGCGTAATTCGCCTGCCTACGTCATAATGGAAAGCCCCTTCGTACGCGGGCGAAATCCGCGAATTCGTTCTTGGCGTGCGCAACTGTACTGCCCCGCGCATACGCAGTTGATGCCCGGTTTTCTGCTTGGATAGGATGCCAAGTTCCCGCGCAAACTCTCGCTTTAATTTATCAAGCAGATGAACGTGGATTAGCGCCGGATTCACACGACAATCGGCAATTCGTTCGTCCGCGCGGCCAATCACTTCCGCAACCTCCCAGCGCGTGCGGGGTCGCGTGTGCCGATGAAAACCGCCCGTTACGCCATCGGTTTCCAACTTCTCTAGTGCAGAATCTACCCAACCGTCAAAATGAAGCGTTGTATTTGGAATGGCGTTAGTAGATTTTGGTGCGAAGAAGGCGCTGACGCCAATAAAAACAAGAAAGCCAACAAACGGACGCGCTCCCGCGCCGAAAAGCCGTTTTTGGAGTGTGGAGCGTGGGAGTGAATATAGAAGCCGTTTCATCGCATATCAGCTTAATCGAATTTCGGACAAAAGTCAAACACGATTACCACCCGGTTTCCGCCGCTCAAGCCTACCCGCCAGGTCTCGCACCTTGCGCACCCAACTTTAGTTGTCTTCCGCGAGTTTTGGGTTATTGAGTTTGATTGTCGTGTATCGGTCCTCCCCCTCTACAATCTGGATAAACTGATTCGACGGAACATTGTGAAATATCTGTGTCTTGCCAGTAGTTGGCCAAAATATCTCTAAACGCTCAATGTTCGATGCTTTTCCTAAGCCGATGGCTTGCCGTAACGGATTCGCACCAAAAGTGCCGCCGCTGTTAACATGCTTGTAGATAGAGCGGCGATCCCCGTTTTCGACGACGTTTGCACAGATGCGCGCACCTATTGCCGATCGGTTCGTTTGAACGCCGATGAGTTTTATCGTAATCCAATGATTATCGAAACCCGGATTTTCATACAACACGTTATTGTATGCGTCGCCCGGGAGTGCACCGCCCATCTGCTCAAAGACTTCCTGATCGCCGTCGTTGTCAAGGTCAGCGAAGACCGCCCCGTGCCCTTTCTGCACGTGGCTGAACCCGCCCGAAACACTCACGTCTACGAACCGATTCCCGCCCTGATTCCGGCACATCACGTTCGGCATTATATTCTCATAGTCCGGGTATCCGGTGCCAAGATAAAAATCCAGGTAGCCGTCGTTGTCCAAATCCCCGAAGTTAGACCCCATCGGCGCCGTGGGGCGAATCAAGTTATATTGCCGTGCGACTTCATCAAATCCCCCGACGCCGTTCCCCCGGTAAAGACACGCAAATTCAGTTTCCACAGGTATATCAAGCCAACTCGCCGCAAGGTGTTCGATGTTGGCGGAATATGCCGACACATACAAATCAAGTCTCCCGTCATTGTCAAAGTCCCAAAACCACGCAGGAAAGCTGACCTCGGGTAGGTCAACCTTCAGTTTTCGCGCGACATTCGTAAATGTGCCGTTCCTATTGTTGTGATATAGTCGATTCCCGCCTTTATAATTGGATATGTACAAATCTAGCCAACCATCGCCATCGTAGTCTCCCCAGATAACAGATTTCGAGAACCGATAATTCCGTACGCCCGCCTTTGCAGCCACATCGGTAAATGTCCCGTCGCCGTTGTTGCGAAACAGTTGGCACGGCGCACGCAGCGCTTTGGAAGATTCGTTGCCAATGTACAAATCGAGATAACCGTCATTGTCGTAGTCGCCCCAAGACGCTGTCCCGCTGGGATAATGCGCCGTCCCCAGACCCGCTTCGAAAGTGACATCCGTGAATGTGCCATCCCCGTTATTGCGCAGTAAGGAGTTCGGGTGTTGTCCTTCGTTCTCAATCCATGCGCCGCGCAGCACCAGGATATCAGTGTCTCCATCGTTGTCATAGTCCGCTTGAACCATGTTCAACCCGCCGTATAGTCCAATCAGCCCCGTTTCCATTGTCCGTTCCGTGAACGTCCCGTCCTGGTTGTTTCCGAAAAAGCGAAGCTGCCCGTCGGTATCCCAGGTCGATGTCACAATATCAAGGTAGTCATCATTGTCAAAATCGTCGATAATCGCGCCGCCTGACAAATCGAACGTATCCAGCCCAAGTCGCGGCGCAACATTCGCAAAGCGTGGAATTTCTTCCTCCGATTCAAACGCTTTCCGCGGAATAAGATAAGACTCGGGCACCCGCTCGGGATAGCCCCCGATAGTCATATACGCAATGTTAATCAACCATTGGGCGCCCAGATGAAGTGACGCCTGTTGCGGTGTTCGTTGGAGCACCTCCCCGAAAAATGCAATCGCTTTTAGAGAAGATTCTTGCTGCGTATGAATTCCGCCGCCTCGTAGTGGTAAAATACAGCTCTCCGGTTTGTTGCGTAGGCAGCAATTCTCTGTTTCGCCGCGCCGCATGTAAGCCACGCCAAGGCGATAGTGAGTATGATTTAATACCTCCACCGGAACCGCATCCTGTTGTGTCCGTGTGAGGTGAAGTGCGCGCTCAAGATAGTCAATTCCTTCGAGTTCATGCCCCAAGTGGAGTAATTCGTGTCCCAATTGCATATAAGCCATCCATTTCGTCCGATCGGATGTTCCGGTCGGAAACTCGGCAATCTGCTTACGAAGCGTGCGCGCCTTTGCATCTCCTAGGAAAGAGTTTTCGTCCGGCGTTTCATCTGCAATCTGTTGCAACAATCTCAGCATCCGTTGGTGGCCTGGCGATGATGTAAAGGAAGATTTCTCAGGAGGCTCTGATACCTCCGCCCTCAAAGCCGCCGATGCTGTACCATTTTCGCTAGAGGAGCCCTCACCTGCCGCAGGCGAACTTCCCATGCCAACACCCGCCGTCCAGAGGACAGTTAGCGCTCCCAAAACCACTCGACAAGATAAGAATGCCGTTGGCCGTAATCGATCAGATTTATCCAACACGCCGCGATGTGGAGATGTTTCAATGTTGCGGAACTTGAATTTCGCCATAATTTTCTTTAAGTGCAGGTTACTTGAGCCTTCGTTTAAGGTGATATTATATGCGGAAAGCCTATTATTTTCAATATAATTAAACGCTGGGATTCATAAATCCTCTGTAATCTCGACAATTGCCGCCCAATTGACGGCGGCTTCCGCCGAATCACGAAAACCAAGGACGCATTAACAAACACTCGCTTGGCGTAATGCCTTTCCGATGCGTGTTATTATGTTTTTTTGCATTGTTACCAGGTATATAGGTATAATAGTATTATGAACTTGGCGCGAGTCCATCGAAAATGACGCATTCGCCAGCAAGCAGGCGATATGCGCTAGCATTCATAGCATACCTGCCGCACGCCACGCTAACTCGAAGAAACGAATCTCAGCATCACGTGATATTATTTAAGATGGTTGGAGAAGAGAAAACGTAGAATTGGAGATAACGTACATGCGAGGAAATCATTTTCCCGTCTTCGCGTCTTCTCGTTTTCTCCCTTTCTCCTTTTCCCGTCTTCTCCATCATAATGGGGGTAGTGCAAATGTCTACGAGTACGGACCTTAATGCCGCAATCGATCACCTTACGGTCTACGGCTACTGTATATTGGAAAATCGCATTCCCGAGGACATGGCGCTGAGCATGGCTGAGCGATTCCTCGAATTGCACGCAGACCCGCAGTGGAATTCCTTCAAGATAGGTGATGAATACTATCAGACATTGTTTGGGATGCTTAACCTTGACGACCGTGTGTGGAACTGTTCCGGTCATCCCGACGCGGTCGCAATCGCAGAGCATTTTCTCGGGCCAAACTGTCGAATCCCCGATGCGTGTTCCAAGCCAACTTGGCCCGGTGCGCCGCACGGTCCTCTGCATGTTGATTCCGCCAGCACTTTCGCTAGGGTACCAAGTGTGCCGTGGATGATCAACGGTATGTGGATGTTGACGGAATTCACCGTAGAAAACGGCGCAACAGGCGTGGTACCGCTGAGCCACCGCACGCGCTTGCACGGTCCGCCGCCGGACATTACGCCAGACAGTCCGCTAATCAAGACCATCACCGGACGTCCCGGTACGGTGATGTTGTGGCATGCCGGGCTATTCCACATGTCGCGCGCCAACACCACATCCGACGAAATTCGTGTCGGGCTGAATTCAGGTTACTGCCCACGCTGGTTCAACAACTGGGCTGAAGGATGCCATCAGCCGGTTTGGCCCGAAACATACGAGCGAATGCCGCCCGAAATGAGGCGTCTGTGTCCAGGCCGTCTCGGACGCAACCGCGCAGATCTTTACGAATAACAACCCATGCACCCGTAGGAGCGATCTCCGAATCGCGGCTTCGCCAACCTACATTATTCCGGTTGAATTCGGAGATAATTCTGCGCCGAAACACCTAAGATTTATGAGACGAATTAAGGAGCGCCTAAATGCCAAAACACATCTACAATCCCGCCGCCATTGAACCGAAATGGCAGAGCATATGGGAGAAACGTGAGACCTTTCGCATACCCAACGACCCCGAGGCATGGAAAGGAAAACCAAAATTTTACATACTGGGCATGTTCCCGTACGTTTCAGGCTCCGGCTTGCATGTCGGCCATCCCAAGGGGTATCTTGCGACCGACGTCATCGCCAACATGCGGCGAATGCAGGGCTACAATGTCCTCCATCCAATGGGTTGGGACGCGTTCGGGCTCCCCGCGGAGCGCGCCGCTGAACGCGGAAACGTGCACCCCGCGACGATCACCGGCAAAATGGTGGATATGTTCCGCCGGCAAATCAAGCGGCTCGGATTCTCATATGACTGGAATAGGGAAATTAACACCTCCGCACCCGAATATTACAGGTGGACGCAGTGGATTTTCCTCAAACTCTACGAGAAAGGTTTGGCATACCTTGAAGATGTGCCCGTTAATTGGTGTCCTGCGCTCGGCACCGTCCTCGCCAACGAAGAAGTAAAAGACGGGAAATACATTGAGACCGGCGACCCGATCGAGCGGCGTCACATGCGCCAATGGATGCTGAAAATCACAGCGTATGCCGACCGGTTGCTTGGAGACCTGAATCAACTCGATTGGCCCGAGGGTCTCAAGGAGATGCAGCGCAATTGGATCGGGAAATCGGAGGGGGCAGACATACAATTCTCCATCAAGGAAACCAATCTCAATTTTACCGTTTTTACAACCAGACCCGATACACTTTTCGGCGCCACATACTGCGTCTTTGCTCCTGAACACCCGCTCGTTTCGCAGATTGCGTCCGATGACCGGAAGGACGCGGTCAAGGCGTACATCGCAGAATCCAAGAACAAATCAGACCTTCAGCGAACCGATCTCGCGACAGAGAAGACCGGGGTTTTCACCGGCGCCTACGCAATCAACCCCGGCAACAATGCCGCCATTCCAATTTGGATCGCCGACTATGTGCTGATTTCCTACGGTACTGGAGCAATCATGGCTGTGCCGGGGCACGATGAACGCGATCACGAATTTGCTGCCGCGTTTAACATCCCCATAGTCGAAGTCATCAGCGGCGGCGAGAAGCCGATTGAGGTTGAACCATTCACCGACGACGGTATCTGTGTGAACAGCGGTTTCCTCAACGGCTTGCGTGCAACTGACGCAAAAGAAAAGATGATTGCATGGCTTGAACAACAAAACAAGGGCAAACGACAGGTACAGTATCGCCTACGCGACTGGCTGTTTTCCCGCCAGCGTTATTGGGGCGAGCCGTTCCCAATTGTGCACCTCGAAGACGGAACCATTACTACCATTCCTGACGGCGGGCTTCCCGTGGAACTTCCATCAATTGATGAATACCGCCCCACACCCGACGGCAAACCTCCCCTCGCCCGCGCGGGGGATGACTGGCTTTTGGTGTCCCTGCCCGATGGGCGCATTGGGGTGCGTGAAACCAATACCATGCCGCAATGGGCAGGTTCCTGTTGGTACTATTTGCGGTATATCGATTCGCAGAACCACGACGCCCCGTGGTCCGCCGAAGCCGAACGGTATTGGCTGCCGGTAGACCTATATATCGGCGGCGCAGAGCACGCTGTATTGCATCTACTCTACGCACGGTTCTGGCACAAAGTGCTGTTCGACTGCGGACTTGTGTCCACGAACGAACCGTTTCAAAACCTCTTCAATCAGGGGACAATCCTTGCAGAATCGTATCAAGACGATAACGGCAAATACTACTATCCGCACGACGTAGAGAAAAAAGGCGATAAATGGTTCATTAAGGCATCCAATAGACCTGTAAGCACGCAACTCGAAAAGATGAGCAAGTCCAAATTCAACGTCGTGAACCCAGACGATGTCATTGACAAATACGGTGCGGATGCGGTTCGGCTCTACGAACTTTTCATCGGTCCGTTGAGCGTCAGTACGCCGTGGCAGACCGCCGGCGTAGAAGGCGTTTACCGCTTCCTCAACCGCGTCTGGAGGCTGGTCATTGACCAACACACGGGGGAATTGACTGAGAAATTAACGGACGCTCCCGGCGACAGCGATGAAGCATTGTGGAAAGCATTGCACCAGACCATCAAAGTCGTCACGGAGGACACAGAATCCATAGACAAATTAAACACGGCTATTAGCCAGATGATGGTGTTTGTCAACACCGCGACGCAATCCCGTACGTTGCCAAAAGAGTCGATAAGCACCTTTCTGCGGTTACTTTTTCCGTACGCGCCGCACATCGCCGAAGAACTGTGGGAACGTCTAGGCAACACTGATCTGGTCGCGAAGGCGTCCTGGCCAACGCATGATGCGAAAGCGCTCATCCGGGAAGAGGTAACAATCGTCGTCCAAGTCAACGGCAAGCTGCGCAGCCGAATTCAACTGCCCGTGGATGCGGGCAACCAAGAAGCTGAAGCTGCTGCGCTTGCGGACAAGCGAATCCAAAGCCACGTTGCCGGGAAAACCGTACGAAAAGTGATTGTGGTACCGAACCGGCTGATAAACATCGTCGTGTAACCCGCAGAAAATGCAGAACGTAGTTCGAATTTCGTAAGGGTTCAACACTCGTCAGAGAACTAAGGAGGAAATCGAAAGTAATGTCTGAAACCCAAAATGAAGGCGTACTTATCACTCCCATCGGCGGACTGGGAGAGTTCGGATTGAACATGATGACCTATGAGTACGCCGACGACCTCATCATCATCGATGCTGGTATAATGTTTCCCGAGGCGGACACCCCGGGCGTAGATTTGGTTGTTCCCGATATAACATACTTAATCGAGAATCGGCGCAAAATCCGCGGAATCGTAGTCACACACGCGCACGAAGATCATACCGGTGCACTCGCGTTTCTGCTTCGCCAAATAAACATCCCGGTCTACGGTACTGAACTCACGCTAGCGCTCGCCCAACGTAGATTACAAGAGTACAATGTTTTAAAGGATGCCCAACTGAGCGTCATCAATCCAGATCGCCAATTGACACTTGGATGCTTCACACTTGAATTCATCCATGTGGCGCACAGCATTCCCGGTACAGTATCAGTCGCCCTTCATTCGCCCGTCGGTACAATCGTACATACCGCCGACTTTAAGTTTGACCTCACTCCTGTCGACAATCGCCGCACAGAAATACACAAACTTGCCATCCTTGGTGAAAAAGGTGTGCTGATGCTAGTATCGGATAGTACCAATGCTGATCGCCCCGGATTCACGCCCTCTGAACGCGCGATTTATTCAGATATGGATGGAATTTTTCAGAGCGTTGACCGGCGACTTTTCCTTTCTACATTTTCATCTAGCTTACACCGTATGCAGCAATTCATCGATCTAGCTGTCCAACATCGCCGCCTGATAGCCGTCACCGGACGTTCCATGGTAAACAACATCCGAATCGCTTCAGAGTTAGGTTACTTAACCGTGCCCCCAGACCTCCTCATCGATCCCAGAGAGGTAAAGCAGTTTCGACCCCACGAGGTCGTGGTCTTGAGCACCGGCAGTCAAGGCGAACCGCGTTCCGCAATGGCGTTGATGGCGATGAACAATCACGCATTTCTGAATATTGAACCCCAGGACACAGTGGTACTGTCCGCCCGAATCATCCCTGGCAATGAGCGGTCGGTCGGGCACATGATAAACCACCTGCTTCGGCGCGGCGCACGAGTCCTCCACGAGAAAAACGCCGATGTCCATGTGTCCGGACATGGCGCACGGGAAGATCTCAAGTTGATGATTAACCTCGTGCGTCCCAAATATTTTGTGCCGATGCACGGTGAATACAGCCATCTTGTTCATCATGCCGAAATCGCTGAGGAGATTGGAATTCCTTACGAAAATATCACAGTGGCTGAAAACGGCGATCAGCTACTGCTAAACCCCGACTTCTGCGGCATCCAGGCGCGCGTTCAATCGGGACGCGTTTTCGTTGATGGCAAGCTGGAAATGGGTGTTGAGGACATGGTGTTGCATGATCGGCAGGCGCTCTCGCAGGACGGCATGGTAATCCCGATTGTTGTGCTCGATCGCAACACCGGCAAAATCGCCGCGGGTCCCGACATGGTTTCACGCGGCTTTGTTTACATGGACGATTCAAAACCGCTCATAGACGAAGCCAAAGAGATTGTCATCAATTCCATAGACGGACTTAGCGAAGAGGTCAAAAGCGAAACAGAGACCGTGCAAGAGGAAATCCGTATAGTCCTCCGCCGTTTCTTCTCAAAACGAACAAAACGCCGCCCCATGGTGCTCCCCGTAGTCATGCGCGTCTAATGCCAAGGAATCAACTCCGGCAGAAACTATCTCCCAACCGCGGTATTTACACGATATTTCTTGTAGGTTGGGTAGAGCGGATAACCCCAGTCCGTAACTATTGCAAATTCACACTCGGAATATCCAAAGGACGCCCTTTACAAAATAGATGTAGCGGAACCCAACGATCAACTGAGCGGATAGCGAAGGCGATAGCCTTCAAGTTCATTCCTCCAGCGAATCCTAACGCTTTTTTACTTTCAAAACCGAATAACATCGTACTCCCACAATCACAGCCCATCATTTAATCACACAAATCACAGTTCAGGAAATTATGGGATTCCCAGTGAAAGCGCTGATTAGCACAATCTGCTTTATCACGGCAATCACCGCCCACGCGTCTAACGATTTGGTTGTCGGTGTATGGCTTTTCAACGAAGGCAAAGGTTGGTACACCTACAACGAAGCGGTCATGCGTTCATCAGTTTTAGGCGATCGGTCATGGGTAGACGGCAGGTTTGGAAAATGCTTGGACTTTAGCACAAACCAGCTCTCAAGGATCAGGGATTTGCCTCAACAAATGCCAGCAGAGGAAATAACGGTTACGGCTTGGGCAAAGATTCTCGACTTTCGTAACGCCCGACTATTCGACTCGACGCCAGACTTCGACAATCCAAATTGGACTATCGGCGTGTTATTGCCTTGGGACAACAGTGTACGGTGGCGGTTCGGATCGCCGTACATCGAATTGACCGCCGAATTTGATACAGATGTCAAAGACATCTGGCGGCACTGGGCGTTTGTTCATAGCAGGCGCGACAACCTAATGGCTATCTATCTCGACGGTGAATTGCTTGCATCACTGAATACTTCGACAAGATTTATTCCGCCTGAGGATGCTTCCAGTCTTGTAATTGGCGGGCCGGATAGGTTTCACGGGCTTATCGACGAGTTCGCGATATTCAACATCCCGCTCGCTGAACGCGATATCCGGTCCGTCATGGCGCGCGGGCTAGCAACCGTACTCACCGTCGCTCCAAATTACAAGCTCGCAACGTCATGGGGCAATATCAAAAGCGGACTGATCTCACTTAACAATATAATACGAGACACACGCTGGTAATTTAAATTTTTCCCGGGTCGGCAACAACGATCTCCGAATCGCGGCACATACTCCCCTAATCATCGCCCATCATTCAATCACACTAATCACGGTACAGGCTACCGCACAATGCGCCGTGGTTTAGGCAAAATGGTATAACCACTCGCCACAGGCCGCTTTTTACTGTTTATTTTGCAAACCATTGTAAATTTTCTTGACAAGCAAAATAACTATTCCGTATAATTTTACAAGATTCCGAACTGTTTGATTTAAAATTCTAAAATGTTATCTACAGCGAGGCGAGGGCGCTGCACAACTTCCACCCTCGCTTGTTTTGTGTGAGCGTAAATCGGTATATTGCGTCCAACGAATCTGGATTGGCAACTAGCACCGCAGCATTTAATCAGAACTTAATTTCGGGCGTGCAACCTGATGAATGCGAAGTGTCCGAAAAATGAAACCTCGATTTAGGGCACAAAAGGGCACTTTTCGGCATATCGAGACCGTCGCATTGCGCACGGTGCCGGACACGCCGCGGATCCAGTGTCTGAGCGGGCCCTCAAGCATTCTTCAGATGCGCAAATCAGTTGACATTTTGCGTATAGAGGGCAGTGCCCCCGGGGACACAATCTCGCTAGTGGGGACACCTTTCCCGACCCCAAAATTTTGCTATTTTCCGTAAACGGTGAATCGCCCTAATCATGAAAACTGACGACTATAAATCCGAATGTTCCTGATGATAGCTGGGTAGCAGTTCCGTTGTCGTTCTCCTCCCGCGAGTGCAGCGATTAAGAATCAGTATCAGATTGCGCTCCTCCCTCCTTCTCAAAATCACATCAAAACAAACCTTCCAATTCAAAAAAGTGCGAATAAACCCCATGAATTTTGCCTCTATTAGAGCATAGAGATACTTCTCTGTTTTAATGGAATAAAAATGGGAATTTCCGACGAAATTTTAGTGCGGCACGCACAACGTGGTGTTGAACATGCCTTTAGGCAGCTAGTCCAGCGGTACAACGAACGAATCTTTAATGTCTGCTTTCGGATTGTTGGAAACGAGCAGGACGCCGAGGAAGCCGCGATGGACGCATTCTTGGCATGTTACCAAGGCCTTGCTAGCTTTGAAGGCCGCTCCCGTTTTTCGACCTGGCTCTATCAGATTGCCCGGCGCTGCTCCTACAAAAAGATTCGTAGACGTCCACCGGTAAGTGAACCGATTGACGAACTTGAGATTTCTGAGGACGGCATGGCGATGCAGCCGGACAGAAATCTTCAGGAGCACGAGATTCGAGAAAGGCTTGAGGAAGCGGTGGAAGCACTCCCCGATCACTTGAAAGAAGTCGTAATCTTCTACTTCTTAGAGGGGCTGTCTTACCATGAGATTTCGGAAATTCTTGAGCGCCCAATCGGAACCGTTGCTTCGCGGATTAACGCCGCACGTCATCTGTTGCAGCGAAAACTTCAACATTTTTTTGAGGAGTGATACCATGGCAGCGTTAGACCAAATACTCCGGCGTTTACCCCGAAAAACGCCCGGTGCCGGTTTTGTGGATAGGCTTGTTACGCAGATTCGCGGCAATGACCTCCCGCCGCCCGCACCATCTATAACCCATCCAAATCTTTTTTTACCTAAACCCGACTGTATCGAATCAGCCCGATTGGATATGCAGGAAGGTGAAGAATTCATGCCGCCCGAGTCCAATTTTTTTCCGCCGCCCGTAATGCAGAGAGCGTCATCTCCCGACAGCTCCCGGTTCACTAAGTTTAGTCATCGGTCTTAAACCGTTCCAGTTCAAACAAGGAGAAACATACCATGATTTTGACGGATGTACCGATAGTCCGCTGTGACGGAATATTCGACATAATTTTCTATGATATCAAAGGAGAACTCTTTCCTGAAAACCACCGTTTGGCTTGTCAGGTTGATGTAACCTTTCGCAGTCTGATGAAGGCGTTGGACAAAGTGACATTCGCTTTGCATCCAACGCTAGAGGTTACTGAGGTGAAGGCGGCGGGCGAGGCACTGGCTTTCAATCGGGATACCAAAGGTATCGACCAACACGGGGACGGAAGCGTCCTTAACATTTATCTAAAACGGCCATTGCTGCATGACGGTGAACTCACAATTACAATCAACTACCACGGTGAATTCATCGCTGGCGTGGAATCACGCTACGACGGATACATCGGCGAGGAAGGGGTCTTCATCAGCCCGCACGCCGGATGGTATCCATACTGTGTTTATGCCGCTGTGCCGAACTATTTCCCTGATGTCCCCTACCTCTTGGAGATGCGCGCCCCATCGGGGTGGATGCTGTTTTTATATCCAGGCGATCCGGAGGTGACAGAACAGAATGGCAAGGTGACTTACAGTTGGGATTCCCGCCAGCCGCACCGGCGGCCGAGGGCAAATTGGGGAATAACAGTCATCGGCGGGAAGTATCATAAAATTGAGCGAAACATTGACAGCCACAAACTTACGTTTTTCAGCCTCGATAAAGACAGTACATCCGTTAATAAAATCCTCAACCCGTTGAATGAATGGTTAGAATGGACGGATAAAGTTGGCGGCACGGCTTCTGTGCCGCGCCACATCCAACTGGGAGAAACGGTGCACTTTTTTCAACCCAACCACGCAATGCCATACATAAAATTTTTTTCCCGGCACCTGATAGAGAACTACCCGCGAAAATGGTTGACGATGCAATGGTTTGCGAGGGAAGAGATTCTGCGGCATTGGGGAGCATTATCCGGCACCGATTTGGGAGGCCTCTGGATGCTCGGGAACTATATCCTACTCCTGTTTCAGGCGAGTCGAGAGGATACGCCGGAAGGCTGGTTGGCAGCGGACTTGGAAAAACGCTCGCGTATGTATTTGTGGTGGCGAATTAGGAATCCATGGCTCGGACACAGCGAGCATTTGTTTGGCACACGAGATTATTGGATATTGTGGATGTGGCATCAAATCATCGGCGATGATTCGTTTTATCGCTCCCTCGCTCGATTGAGTGCCGGACCTCTGCCACAAGACCACCCCTTCACAATGAAAGATTTCTATCAATTGACCAGCGACGATTCAGGTATTCCGTTCGAATGGTTTTGGGAGCAGTGGGTCGAAGGGGTCGGTGCAATGCAGTTTTGGTTCGAGAAAACAGCCGTCAAGGCGGACGGCGACGGCTATTCTGTAGAAGTATGGCTGGATCAGACAGGAGACCTGTATCAGGCGCCGCTAGTAGTGCTGTTGCGAACCGAAACAGAGGAAATACGCCGAAGAATCTTTATTCGAGAGCGGATGAATCACCTAGTGTTTCGATGCCGCGGGAAACCTTTGGAAATAGAAATCGATCCGGAGAGGAAGGTTTTCAAAGCCTCGACGGTGAATAGGTGCAAACCCATCGACATCGGGTTTTCGTTTCCGTTTGGAGAGGATAGATGGTCAGAGGCGTTTCGCCACGGAAAACGGCTAGTGATTGCGCCATCAGAATTGAAATCTGTTGCCGAAGCATTGAAGCCCTATCTGGAAAAGCGAGCGCGCCATGCGAGCCAGATAGTTAGTGCCGACCCGAACTTCGATCGCAGCCAGCGGTTTAGGGTTCCTGTAGAAATCCTCACGCCTGACGAAGTCAATGCTGAAATGTTGAGGTCGCATAACCTTGTATTAGTTGGCAACCCGCAGAATAATCCTCTCATTAAAGAATATGGGTTAGACTCGCTTAGTTTTGGCGCGGACCGAATCGCCGCAGGAGAAATCGTAATTCGCTGCACCGATCAAGCCTTAATCGTCCTTGGCGAACATCCGATGAACCCGGAACGATTCTGTTTGCACGTCACGGGTTTATCCAATGAAGCCATGCAAGAACCACCTGACTTCACAGAGATGCCAGGCGATTTCCTCATTTATCGAAATGGAAAAGCATTAAAGGTAGGATATCAGAATCCGTACCGGCTGAAGTGTAAGTTCCAACTATGAACTTAGATTCTGAGTACGAAAGAATTAACGGATTTGCAATGCTGGGCTCTTGAAGGTTGCGGAGTTGGCTAGGACGGGAATGATTCTTGCGTCCGATTCTTATTCAACAGCTCTCCAGCGTGCATCGGATTAATCCTCCCCCTTACTATCGGGGAGCAAGAGGGGCATTGACAAATCGTCGGGAACCAGAATTCCCTCTTACCAAAATCCAACCCCAGAAGGAGCCATCTCCGTATCGCGACGCGTACTCCCTCAATCATAGCCCATCAGTTAATTACACGAATCACAGTCTTTGTAGGTTGGGTAGAGCGGGTTATACCAAAACCGTTCCGATTGCTTTGACGGTTCAGTACCAAAAACATTGCTCATTGCAAATTACGTGTAGCGAAACCCAACGCTTTTCTGACCTCTCGAGTTTTCAAAAGCGTTGGGCTTCGCTACCCACTACCAATGCTTGAACGCAATCAACTCACCATCCTCATGCGTCATAACTCACATATTTCATCAATCCCGCTTTACTCAACCTACAGGAATTTTAAATCATAGCCCATCATTCAATCATACAAATCACAGTTCAGACCATCTCTACGGATGTCCCCAGCCTATTTTGCGTGGTCGGTTTCTCCATCAAACCGTAACGTTGCACCTATCGAAAGCCGCTTTCATTGCGTGGAAGGCATCGCCTTTCGGATTGAACTCATGACCCACATAGAGATTGTATCCGGTTTCCGCAATCGCGCGCGCAACCCCCGGATAGTAAATCTCCTGTGCGTCGTCAAGGTCGTTACGCCCCGGATTCCCCGCTGTATGAAAATGTCCGATATACTCGATGTTGTCCCGAATCGTGCGAATGAGATCGCCCTCCATAATCTGCATGTGGTAGATGTCATAGAGCAATTTAACCCGAGGCGAATTTGCCCCTTTACAAACCGACACACCCCATGCGGTACTGTCGGACTGAACGTCTGGATGATCTACTTTACTGTTGAGCAACTCGAGGCAAAGATTGACGCCTTTTTCCTCCGCCGATTTTACCACGCGCAGCAGCCCCTCAACGGTATTATCCCGACCTTCTTCGTCCGATTTCCCCTCTCGGTTGCCCGGCAAACAGATGAGTCCGGAGATATCATTCGCAGCGGCGAGCTCAATATTCGCCAACAATTCTTGTTCAATCCGATTGTGATTTTCGCGTTTATTCAGTCCGTCCGGGAGCGATTTATGTCCAACGATTATGCCAATTCGCATTCCATGCTCCCGAACAAGATCCCAGTGTTCTTGACCAAGCATCTCGACGGACTTATATCCGATTTTTGCAGCCTCGCGAATCACCTGTTCCGGCGTCGCACCACCGCGGGAAAAACAGCTGAAAACGATGGACTGGTTGATTGAACTCATGAATGCTCCTTTCCGTTACGGTACCAGTTGCAGACGCCTAGAGATTTTCGCAAAAATAGCGGCGGTTTCACTTTACATCGGACAGAAACCGGGCGTTGGCTTATCTGTCCTCAACCGGAATAATTGTATCGGTGATTGCTCCGATTAACCCCTGATCGTTCCATCCTACCGGCCCCGCTCCAACGCGAGCGACGACCAAATCGAGCGAAGGTATAACATAGCAATTATTCGCGTTGTAACCCCTTAACGCAAAGGCATCCCTCGGCAAACCCGCCATCATAGGTAGATTCGGCCAACTTGTCCCCTCGCTATTCACCCACCATGTGTAGCCATAGTTGGGGTTCATTGATTGAGAGGTTTTGGTGGCGAGTTCCATCCACCACGCAGGCATGAGTTGCTTCCCGTCCCACACCCCGTTGTGGAGCGCAAGGTAACCGAAACGCGCCAGCTCTCTCGACGAAATATAAATTCCGCTATCCCCGTTCGTGTGAGGTCCGATGAACCCGCGGCCCCCTAGTAAATTCCAACTCAATTCTTCTATGCCGATCGGCGCAAACACTCGCTCCTGCATGTAATCTCTCATTTCGACGCCCATAATATTAGCAAACGCCAGCGACAGATGCTGCAACCCGAGGTCGCTGTATTCCCAGTGCGTCCCTGGATCGGCCGCCAATGTCTCTGCCCAATAACCGTGCCGGTTCGGGCATCTTCCAAGCACGTGTTCAAAGGCGCCCTGTCCCTTTTCCATCGGCATGCCGACGCAGCCTGAAGAATGGCCGGCTACCCCCGATGTCATAGTAAGCAAATGTCGTATCGTGATATGCTCTTTGCGGGAATCGGTAAGCGGATACCCCTCGGGGATGAACGGGTATGCCGGGCTATCTAGCTCCACTTTCCCGCCTTTTGGCAGGTCGTTTCGGCGGCTAGCCTCAAGTAAAAGCCCCCACGCCGTACCCGTGAAGGACTTGGTACCCGACCAAATGTTGAAGCGCGTGGGAATTGGGATATTGAAAGTGTGATACTCACGGACTAGATAGCCGTGCCGAATGATTACTACCGACCACTGGTCGCCGCCGTAATGAAAGGCTTGGCTCTGGAGAACGAGATCGAGCTTGTCCGGGTCCATACCTGTCACATCGCGCACCTGATCGTCATTTTTGGCATAACGCCATTCACCAATTGACTCTGGAGGGGGATAATAGCGGTCGACATCTCGCGACGGGATTAACAACCCTGAACCTCCTCCTTGGATGGACATCTAATCCTCCTTAAACCGCTGCGGGCGATTGATGAAAACGCCTCTCGGCATCCAACCGAATCGCCAAAGTGCGTCTACAGCGTTTATTCAGATGGAGGCGTTCATCCGACTATAGAAGCGCCATTATATCAGTCGTTTCTTTTCGCTGTCAACCGTTTTCCACAGGGTAGCGTAATGAAGGTTGGGTCACTAATTCAGGAGCATACGCCGTGCAAGTCGCCGAGATTGAAATTGCCCTTACTCGGCTTGCATTGTGCGAAGCAGCAGAGCCGGTCGGCTTGCCGCCAACCGATTGAAATTCGCGTTAACCTCGTACACATGGCCGTCAACACATTGGTCCCGGCCAATTCGCACCGCGCCGCCATAAACGCAATCTACTTGACACAGATTCTGCCAACGAGTAAAATATTTAGCATCCACGGTGCATTTCAATCTCAGTTGCTCCTTGAGCTACGGCTTCTGCCAAATCCCAAACCACGCAATCATGGCTAATGGGTCAACAAACGATTGGATACTACCCGTGAAAAATCAGATTCTGTACTGATGGATTAGGTCTGCCAAGTGTCACCTAATTTACCGTAAGGAGGTACACACAAACTATGAACGCCTTTAGTGCTTGCTTAAATCCCTTCTCAAAGATAAACAGGTACGCAGCAATAATGTTATTGCTGGCAATTTTGCCCGCAGTGGATGGTATCGCAGCATCAAAGCGAGTCGCGGTCTTATATTTTGAAGACCACAGCCGATTCGATTCCGCGACCGGTTGCGGCTGCATCCCAAATCCATTTGGGATATTTGGCACTGGTAAGGGTCGAACAAAGTGGAATTTGAAAGAAGGATTCCCATATCTTTTGAACCGCAAACTTAAACAGACTCAAGTGTACGAACCGGTTTCCAATGCGGAAATCAAAGATGCCATGGCGAAATTAGGATTATCTCTAAAAGACGTTCGGTCAAAGGCTGAGAAGCGGTCACAGTTGGCAAAAGCGTTAAACTTGGATGCTTTTATTGTGGGGGACATACGGAAGTTTAAACAAGAGAGAGCCAAGGCAACGCGTTTTCAGACACTTAAAGGGGCAGCAGGAAGCGGGTTTAATATGGCTGCGGGGTTCGTCGGCGGCGCACAACTTGTAGGATATTATTATAGCGCTACCGTTCACCTGAAAATGAAATTCTACGGCAGTTCCGGAGATGAAATCACAACTCGCAAAATTGCTGCGACCAAAAGGCACCAACTTGGCGGCGCAAAGATTGCCGCCTTAGAAGCTGTTGTTAGCGAACAGGGAACGGAGTTTCAACTTGGACAGATGCCGAATCCCGATAAAAAACCCCGCCCAATCGTTAGCTACATGAAGCTGAACCAGATAAAATTTCCCAGCCCTGAATACGATAAGACCTTATTTGGGCTTGCCACTGACGAGGCATTAACGAAGGTGGTGCTGGCACTCGGCGATACCATCGGCCCCGAATTCGTCATGCCGGGAACCACGCCTTCACAGGAAGAGGGCTCAAAGGAAATCGCCTCGGTTAAACACCACGGTCCTCTTAAAGCAGATGTCATTTTTGTCAATCCGGACGATCCCGAAGATGCCTATATTAACGCTGGCTCGTCCAAGGGTGTTCTGGTGAGGCAGCAACTAGCGGTTTATACGGATGGCGAGGCGTTAATTGATCCAAACACTAAAGAAATACTTGGCAATGTCCCCAAAATGATTGGTAAAGTCGAGGTTGTTGAAATCAAAACCGACCGTCTCTCCCGAGTCCGAATCATCGAAGGTTCGGGCACAATTAAAAAAGGGGACAAAGTCGAACGGACACAGTCCTCACCATCGGAGACCCAGACAGCAAATTAGGGCTAGCATTCGCGGCGAAGCTGCCGGAGGATAAGATGATTGGCAAAATTAGAATCTTCTCTGCTGCCGTTTTTTTCATGGCAGGCTTCATGAGTTACGGCGGTGAAAATGAACGGCTGCACAGGGTCGGAGATGGCATCAAAATTGGGCTGTCAATGGACTCGTTGCGGGTTGAACGTTGGCGAAAAGACCGAGATATATTCATAAAACGTGCGGAAGTGCTGGGCGCAGAGGTGATTGTACAGCACGCGGACGGAGATGCGCGCAGGCAAAATGAGCAAGCGGAGAACATGATTACGCAGGGCGTTGATGTTTTAGTGGTAATCCCGAAAGACGGCGTTGCCGCGGCGCAGATTGTAGAAATCGCTCACAAAGAAGGGGTCAAGGTCTTGGCTTATGATCGGTTAATTATGAAGAGTGATGTGGATCTTTATATCTCCTTCGACAATGAACAGGTCGGCTATTTGCAGGCGGAATATGTTGCTCGTAAGATTCCTAAAGGGAACTACTTTTTGCTTGGCGGCGCCCCGACAGACAACAACGCGCATCTTCTGAGAAAAGGACAGATGCGGGCGCTGCAACCGCTCATAGATCGTGGGGAAATTAAGGTTGTTGCAAAACAGTGGGCGATTGATTGGGACGCGCGGGATGCGCTAAAAAAGACCGAGCAGGTTTTGACGCGTCATGATAACCAAATTGATGCGGTCGTCGCTTCAAACGACGGTACCGCAGGCGGGGTTATCCAAGCGCTGGACGCACAAAAGCTGACGGGTAAAGTGCCAGTTTCCGGGCAAGATGCGGAGAAAGCCGCGTGCCAACGCATTCTCGCAGGGACGCAAGCCATGACCGTTTACAAGCCGATTCACCTAATCGCAATTACTGCTGCGGAAGCAGCGGTTGCTCTAGCCAAAGGGGATGCAATCCCGCAAGCAACTCAAACAGTAAACAACGACAAAACGGAAGTCCCCGCCATCCTCTTAACCCCAATCCAAGTGGATAAAGATAATCTTGACGTGGTCATCGAAGATGGGTTTCACAAGCGAGAAGATATCTACAAGAAAAAGTAAAGCCGTTGAAAGTTATCCTACAATCGACTAAGCCACTGAAAACGCGGGAAATATTTCTCATTTGCGTTTTGCTGAATCTCGCCGTCTTCATGCAGAATCCCAATTCTGCAAATGCGCTTCCCGAATATGTCGAGATTACCGAAGCCGCCGGTATCGATTTTGTTCACAATACAGGCGCATTTGGCAAAAAGTACCTGCCGGAAACTATGGGATCCGGTTGCGCATTCACTGACTACGACAACGATGGTTGGGTTGACATTGTATTGGTAACCTGTAAAGATTGGGAAGGCCACCCTACCGGAAAGCGGCAGACTATGGCGCTTTATCGTAACAACCGCAACGGGACGTTTTCGGATGCCACGGCGGGCGCCGGGCTTTCCGTGGAAATTTACGGGATCGGCGTCGCGGCTGCTGACTACGATAATGACGGCGATGACGACCTCTATGTCAGTTGCCTTAAGGCGGATCGGTTGTTCCAAAATCAAGGCGATGCAACCTTTCTTGATGTGACGGAGCAAGCAGGCATTGACAACCCCGGCTTCGGAACGAGTTGCGCATGGTTCGACTATGACAAGGACGGCTATCTCGATTTATACGTAGCCAATTATGTGGAGTGGACCATTGAAACAGATATTTTCTGCACCCTAGACGGTACGAACAAGGCATATTGTACGCCCGAGTCATATCAAGGGCAATCGAGCCGCTTGTTTAGAAACCGGGGCGATGGCACCTTTGCTGATGTGTCACGGATTTCCAGGATTGAAGATCCGACCAGCAAATCGCTAGGCGTCTGCATCTTCGATTACAATTCTGATGGATTGCCGGATATTTTTGAGGCTAACGATACACAGCCCAATAAGCTCTATCACAACAATGGCGACGGAACTTTTATCGAAACGGGACTAAACGTGGGCATCGCGTTTAGCGAGAATGGTGTTGCAACCGGTGCAATGGGCATTGATGCGGGCGATTATGACGGCAGCGGCAGGGAAAGTTTGGTAATTGGCAATTTTTCTAATGAGATGATGAATCTCTACAATAACGAAGGAGAGATTTTTATTGATGATGCCCCCATTGCCAACATTGGACATGCCAGCTTGTTGACGCTGACATTTGCGTGTTTCTTCTTCGATTTTGATCTTGATGGGTGGCTTGACATTTTTGCGGCGAACGGACACGTTGAAAATGAAATCAACGCCGTGCAGAGTGAGGTCACATACGCACAAGTGCCTCATCTGTTTCGTAACACTGGTAAAGGGACGTTCCGGGATGTCGCGCTGAAGGTCGGCGCTGACCTAGCGAAACCGATAGTCGGACGCGGCGGCGCGTACGGAGACATTGACAATGACGGCGATTGGGATATCCTGGTCACCACGTCTAACGGTCCCGCCCATTTATACCGAAATGACGGCGGAAATCAGAACCACTGGATAAAACTGAAATTTATCGGCACCGAAAGCAACCGCAACGGTATCGGCGCTAAAGTTTCGATTACGTCGAAATCCGGGACGCAAACGCGAACGTTAAAGAGCGGCTGCAGTTATTGCTCACAGAGCGAACTGTCTCTAATCTTTGGAATTGGACAAACTCCCCTAGTTGACATGATTGAGGTGAATTGGCCCAGCGGGATTGTCGATCGACTTGTCAACGTAAAACCGAATCAACTTATTGTTGTTGAAGAAGGGGAAACCAAAGATTGATATCAGGAAGCGTTTTCCGCCCATACACCACCTCGCGCGGCAAAATACCGCATGCGAACCGCTACTCACCTAGCATTAATCACCGCCCAACCTTGTGCAGGGATTTCTGCATCTATCCAATCCGATAATGAGAGCGACGCCGCGCAGACGTTTTCCGTAACGCGGCGTATACGAGCACACTGTGTCTCGAATTTGGCTCGTAATCTAGCGCACAGCCTTCGAACTTTCACGTTGGCGCTTTATTTTTGGAGCGAACAAGTTCCTAAACCTCACCTCACCTGCTGCGTCTAATTAGAGCAATTTGGAGCTAGGTAAGCCGCAAAATTACATAGGCAGGTTCCCTTATGCAAAATGCACCAGCTAAATCATTGGCTCAAGCGATGCTTGATTCACACCTCATTTCCGACGACACGTATCGGCAGGTTTTTGAAGAGGTAGAGAATACAGGCGTTTCGATGGATGAATCGCTGAAAAAGCGCGTCGGTGAAGGCATGCTTGCACTTGCCAGAAAGAGCATTGAGTATGATGTCCCGTGCGTTTTGTTGGAGCGAGCTATTCCGGAGTCTGAGGCAACAGCCAAGGTTCCCGCAGGCTTTGCCTATAAAAACAAGATTTTCCCGATTCGCCTAGAGAACGAAACGTTAACCGTGGCAATGGCTGACGCGCTTGATGTCGTCTTGATCGATGAAATTCGACTGGTTGCGGGGTGCGAGATAAATCCGCTCCTCGCGGACGAAGAAGACATCGAAGCCGCAATCATCCGCTTCTACGGCAAGACGGCAGCCCAAATTCTTAGTGAGAGTATTAAAGGGCCAGTCGGGGCGGTTGCCACACTTGAACGGGAGACAATAGAAGATTTTGGAATTGATGAGAAGGACCTAATCCAAGATCCAACGGTGATACACGCAGTTGATCAGATGATTATTGACGCCGCACGCTTAGGTGCGAGCGACATTCACATCGAGCCGTTTCCGAGTGAACTAAAGATTCGTTTTCGAATTGACGGTGTTTTGGAGGAACAACCGCAGCCGCCGCCGCATCTGCAATCCGCAATTACATCCCGCGTCAAGATTATGTCGGGAATGAATGTCGCAGAGCGGCGCCGTCCGCAAGACGGAAAGATAAGCAGGGAAATTCGAAGTGTAGGTAACCGCCAGATAGATCTCCGTGTTTCGACAGTGCCAACCGTCGCGACGCTCCATGGCGAAAGCGTCGTCCTCCGAATCCTAGACAAGCAATCCATTTCCTACGGCTTAGAAGAACTAGGTTTAATGGAGGACAATCTAGAACAGTTTGACCGAATGATTCGCAAACCTCACGGCATCATCTTGGCGACGGGGCCGACGGGGAGCGGAAAAACAACAACACTATATGCCTGTCTAAAAGAGATAAATACACCGGATATCAAGATTATCACTATTGAAGAACCGGTCGAGTATGAGTTGGAGGGAATTAACCAGATTCAGGTCAATCCAGATATTGGTGTCACATTTGCGGCCGGGTTGAGACACATTCTACGGCAGGATCCGGATAAGGTGCTCGTGGGTGAAATTCGAGACTATGAGACAGCAGAGATGGCAATTCACACGTCGTTGACCGGACACCTTGTGTTCAGTACACTGCATACGAACAATGCGCCGGGGGCAATTACACGGCTCATTGACATGAGTGTGGACGCCTATCTTGTGGCTTCAACATTGGAAGGAATAATCGCGCAGCGGCTCGCTCGGCGTGTCTGTCGAAATTGTTGTGACATGTACCAACCAGAATCGCATTACATCCGAGAGATTTTCGGCGGCCAGTCGTTAGCTGTCGATTCAAATTTGGTGATTCCGAGGGCTGTCGGCTGCAGTGAATGCCGAGGGCGGGGATATAAGGGGCGTATCGGCATTTTTGAGGTCATCTTGATGAGTGAGGAACTTAGAGAAATGACACTGCATCGCGCCTCGACAAGCCAACTCAGACGCGCAGCAATGCGGTTAGGCATGAAAACGCTGCGTGAAGACGGATGGAGAAAGGTCGCCGCCGGCTACACGACTGTCGATGAAATTGTGCGCCTCACCCAAGAGGATGATTTTGACACCCGGGAAGTCGTATAGTGCAATCCCTCGTTTCCCCTATAACGTGAGTTTTTAATGCCAAGATTCCGCTACGAAGCGCTCACAAGCACAGGCAACACTGTAAGTAACACCCAAGAGGCGCACTCTAAAGCCGAACTTGTGTCTAACCTGAAAACAGAAGGGTATTGGGCAACAAGTATTGTTGAAGAATCTGCGTCGGAAATGCAGGAAAAGCGGTTTCAATTTTCGCTATTTCGTGGACGAATCAAAGCATCGGAAGTTGAATTCTTCACTTATCAGATGGCAACGCTCATCAATGCTCATGTGACTTTGCCGCGGGCATTGGGAATCACCCTCGAACAGATTTCGAATCCGAAACTCAGAAGCGTTGTTGAGCAGGTCAAATACGATGTCGAACATGGCGCGATATTCAACGCTGCACTTGCACAACACCCTAATGTTTTTTCCGATCTCTATGTTAACATGGTGAGAGCAGGCGAGGCCGGAGGCGTGCTCGGCGTTGTACTCGAACGGCTATCTGAATTTGCTGAGCGGCAGCGCTTGCTGAGAAACGAAGTCATTTCATCCTTATTTTATCCTGCGATTCTTTTGGTTTCTAGCATCATTGCTCTTGCTGTGTTAACCATTTTCGTCATTCCCAAACTCACTGTTATGTACGCAGACATGGGGGTTGACTTGCCTTATCTGACCCAGTTTCTGATTGCCGCCACTGATTTTGTTAGCGTGTACGGGTGGATTGTTTTGGTAGCGTGTGTTGCTGCGTTTTTTGGGATTAGGCAATTCGTGCGTACAGAAAACGGCCGCCTAATGTCCGATCGCCTGAAACTCAGGCTTCCTCTCGTCGGAAGTGTTTATAGTAATGTTGCACTTGTGCGTTTTACGCGCACAATGGCAACCCTCCTCGAAAATGGAGTCGTATTGCTGTCGGCGCTTCGAGTTGTGAAGGATTCAATTGGAAATCAAGTTTACACCGGTGCGGTAACGGAATCCGAAAAAGGGATTGAACGGGGTTCCACCTTATCAAAAGAGTTGCAGGAATCCAATGTCTTCCCACGCCTCGTTACTCACATGATTACAGTTGGAGAAGAATCAGGCAATCTCGAACAGATGCTAGCAAAGCTATCAACATATTACAATTTGGAAATAAAGAAAGACTTGGAACGGTTGACGAGTTCAATTGGGCCTTTGGTGATCTTGGTTATGGGAGTAGTGATAGGGTTTCTCGCGGTCGCAATGATACTTCCGATTTATGGAGCCACTGACTTGGTGGCTGGGCAATGACAATCTAGAATTTGGGAGGGAAAACCGATGTTGACACGATTGAAAGCACATGAAGCTGGTGTGACGCTCATCGAACTTTTGATCGTTATCGTAATTCTTGGGCTGTTGGCTGGGGTGATAGCCTTAAATGTGATGCCCCAAAGAGACAAAGCAAAGGTTGCTACAACCAAACAAAGTATTGATGCGCTGGACATGGCGCTTCAGATTTATTCTATCGATGTTGGCGATTATCCGACGACTGAACAGGGGTTAGATGCGCTGCGAAATCCCCCCAATCCTCTGCCTGCGGATTGGAATGGGCCTTATGTGGGAAAAACAACATTCAAGGACGCATGGGGGAATGATTTCATATATCAATACCCTGGCATTCACGCGGGTTATAGTTATGACCTATATTCGCTAGGAAAGGACGGCAAAGCGGGAGGTGAAGACCATAACGCCGACATCACAAACTGGATTGAGGAAACGCAGTAGCTGCCGTAATTTCGATTCAGCTTTTACGCTAATTGAAATTATGATAGTGCTGACGTTGATTGTAATTTTATCTTCGATTGCGATGCCTTCCCTACGCGGCTTCACCGCGTCATCGCGTTTAAAATCATCAGCGCATGGGGTGCGAGACATGCTGCGTTTTGCACGCGATATGTCGATTACTGAACGGTCGCCATATCTTGTAGTGTTTGATTTTGAATTGAACAAATACTGGCTCGCTTCCAGCGAGACTTTCGAAATCACGGACGTGTCCGCGTCTTCGATTGCCAGTCCTTCAAGCACGGTTATATCGGTCATAAATCAGCAAAGACTGGAAAGCGAAAGTTCTGTAACGGGTCGCCCAATGGTTTCGCGCACAAGTAATATCCTCGGTCATCCGCAGTCTCTGGGCAAACATGTGACCTTATCTCACATGACAACTAACCATAATTTACAATCAAGGCAGGTAGACTCCGGTGTCGATTATATTTACTTCTCCCCAACGGGTTCTTCGGAAGAAACAACGCTGTACATTCAAAATCGACAGGGAAAACTGATGTCCATCACCGTCGAGGGCGCTACAGGTCGCACTCACACTGAAGGACTCAGTAGTCAGCAAGCTGGATCATTGGGACATGCTAATACCGGGGATTCCAATCTCAATAGTGATTAAAACCTTGGGTTTCTATTGATCACTGCGAGACATTCCACGTATCGGGGGATCTTTTATATATACTTGGCTATCCAACAGATGATACTTGAATTCGTTAAGTTCGAGACCCTTCACGCACGAGCAAACTGCCTAAATTGCCTGAAAGGAAATTGGGGTTTTGTACATGACTCCTCTGAAGGTTTCCGTTTCGTATCTCCATAAATCGGCGCGAAGCAACGGCGGATTTACATTGATTGAAATTGTCGTGACTTTAGCAATTCTGTCCCTCGGATTGCCAGTGCTCCTCCAATCATTTTCTAACGCGGCAAACAATCAAAGGAATTCGCAAGATATGACGACTGCAATTTTCCTCCTCAAAACCCGCATGGCGCAAATCGAACTTGAGGGATATCCGGATATTGGTCAAGAATCGGGAGACTTTGGTGAATACTCGCCGTACCGTTGGCGCTCGGAAGTTCACGACGTGGTATCGGATGAGTTCGAGGAAGGGCTTCGTGCTGTCAATGTAACAGTCATGTGGCTAGAGCAGGGAAAGGCGGAGTCAACATCAATGATGACATATTTCGCCAATCGGCAGATGCCGCAACCGGAAAATGGCAGGTAGATAAAGTTAAAGTGGAGGATGAAAGGGCGGTATGGGGAAATTTGCCTCACTAGCCACGCCTGACGTTTCACACGAGGGCGGACTAACATTGATTGAACTGCTTATAGCGGTGAGTATTCTTGTCATCATCAGCGGTTCTACCTACACCGCTTTCAATATGGCGATGAATGTATATCAGAAAACAGGATCGCGGATAGTAATGTCTCAGAAGTGTAGAATTGCGTTAGACCGAATCGTCACAGATTTAAGCAATTTGCAGGCGGTGCAGGGAGATGATGCACTGGCGCTCATCTCGCAGGAAAATTCGAATGAAACCGGCGAGTGGGATCTGGTTAGCTTTGTAACACTCGCTCATACGGCTCCCGATCCGTTCCTTGCTGAATTGAACGCAGCGAGAGGATTGGTAGATGAAGGCGGCGAAATACAGGAAACGCTCGCCGGCGACGTGCAGCGCGTCAGCTACTATATTGGTAGAGATCCGATTCGGGAACAGGGCGGTTCGGCGTTACGCGGCGAAATGTTAGGCATAAATGGCCAAGCAGATGAGACGACGGCGCTTTTACGGGTGACAACAGCATCACTGAATCCTGAAACAGTGGTGCTGCCGCTCATTGAAACTGGATCAATCCCGCCCGAAGATGACGAGGGCAATCCTATAGAGGTGGACATTGTTCCAATTATCAATCAGATTGCCTCCCTCGACCTAAAGTATTTTGACGGAGAAACCTGGTACGATTCATGGGAGAGCGGAGAGATGATTCCAAAGGCAGTTGAAGTGACAATTACCGTTGCTAGCGAGAATAGCATTCAATCGAGAACACAAGCCGCACGCCAAGGTGTTGCGCACGAGACCCAATCCACTATGGTGTATCTGTTAATGAGCGCGAATTTTAACGAGCAACCGCCCAGTAGCCCCAACGCCGCACCGGGCGGCTGAATGGGTGAATGAATAATTTTAGGAAACCACATCTATACTTTTCAGGTGACAAATTAGGTGTCCCGCATTGCCGCTCCTGCCCGGTATGCAACTGCGAATTAGGCTTGTCGCTGATCGCCACGCTGTGGATATTGACAATCCTCTCTGTGCTAGCAACCCAGTTTCTCTATTCAATCCGCCTCGAACAACGAGCGCAGGCTAATTTTGTTGAACGAACGAAGTTCTACTATACGGCGAAAGCAGGTTTTGAGAAGTCAATCGCAATTCTGCGCGGGGATACAACGTCCTACGATGCGCTCGGCGAAAACTGGGCACAGGACATGGAAGAGCAGATTGAAGAGGCAAGCAGGGTTGGGAACGCGCTAACCTATCGAGTGTCTATCACGGACGAAGAATCAAAAGTCAATTTGAATTCGGCGGATGTAAACGTAATACGAGGGTTGCTTGGTACTGTAGGCCATGACGTGGCGGAATCGGCAGAACAATCGCCGCTTGCAGACGCAATCGTAGAGGGGCGCCCCTATCGGACAGTATTGGACGTGGCGCGAATTGAAGGCATGACACAGGAATTACTCTACGGCCGGCGACGCCTCACCCAAGGATTCTCCGCCGTAAATCGGAATCAAGACGCAGCGGAAGGATCCAACACGAAAGGTCTAATTGATTACGCGACAATTTATTCTATTGACAAAAACACCGACGCTAACGGGCAACCGAGGGTAAACGTCAACAGTGCAGACGCTCAACAGATATCACAGATCCAGGGCTCGAATAATCAGCCGGTGTTTTCACAAGGCGAAGCGGAGTCACTAATCCACCAGCGATCGCTCAAGGGTATAGGCGATCTGATAGACGCTCAAGCTGTTTCAAATCAAATTTTTGACAATATTCGCGCTCGAATCACCGTAGAAGACAGCGATGGGGAAAACAACCAGGAAAACGCTGAGAACGACAATGAGAATAGCGATAAGGAAAGCGGTGAGAACAACCAAGAACAGGTCAACATTAACACCGGCGATGCAGGCAATTTAGCATCACTTGACGGCATCGATCAAGGAATTGCCGAACGGATCATAGAACATCGCGAAAACGAGGGCGCGTTTGAAAATGTGGATGAACTCAAGGAAGTTAAATTAATTACGTCAGATGAGTTCAAGAGCATTGTCGATCGAATCACCACCGTTGACGATGCGACGCGTAGCGGACTAATTAACGTCAATACCGCGTCCAACGAGATTTTACAGTTGTTGCCGGGGATGGATTCAAATAAAGCCCAAGCAATTGTTAACCGCCGTGAGGCAGCCCCGGCAAGCGGACAACAGAATCAGGCATTAGTGCAAAATGCAATTACCGGAAACCCATTTACAAACACCGCTCAACTGCTTGATGTAGAAGGAATTGATCTAAACACGTTCCGGCAGATTGTAGATCTCATTACCTACCGGTCGCACGGCTTTCTCATCGAATCTTCCGGTGTCGATTCACGAGGAAAATCGCTTGCGTCCTGTGTCGGCGCGATTGATCGGACTGGACCTCAGGTTGTCGTCAAGTATTGGAAGCAGGATTGACGTATAAATTTGGTAACCATCGGACTTAAGGCATAAATGTGGCTAAGCACCAGGTTGTATCTATTGACATAGGCGCAAGCGCAATAAAATTATCGCGGCTAGAGCAAACGCCGGCAGGGCTGCAATTGGTTTGTGCAGGAATAGAACAGTACCCGCAAGATAACCCAACGGGGGAGATTGACGACAAGACGATTCAACAGACGTTGCAGAAACTCTGGAAGAGGATTCTAGGTCGAAAAAAAATTCCAGTCGTCTTATCCATTCCCAGGCTGTTGGTGACTTCACGGCGTTTAACTAACCTGCCAGATGCCGTGACCAACGATCAGCTCGCAAGTCTTGTTGCTATCCAAGCGGAAACTGAATTGCCATTCACGCCGGAACAGGCCGTCTTCGATTATCATGATGTGCGCCGTGACGGCGAGACTGGGGTGTCCGTGGAACTCATTGCGGCGCGGCGAGACGCGGTGCAAAAACAGATAGATTATCTGCAACCACTTGGAATTCTGCCAAGGGCGATGCTGCCTTCGACGTTAGCAATTTGTGTGTTGGCGGGCATGGAACTCAACGGTAATTCGTCCGATCAGCGAATATTGGTCGTGGATATTGGGGCAAGCCGGACGGATTTGTGTGTTATGCGAGGGAAGGTCCTTCAGTTTTCGCGGAGTTTTCCTATCGGTGGAGATTCATTAACGCGCTACTACCAAAGTGAAACAGGTGACGACTTTGGGAGCGCTGAACGTAATAAGATTGCTAACGCTGAACTAAACGGGAGGTATCAAAGCGCAACACCTACTTATGTATGGGCTAAAGAATTCATTACTGAACTGAAACGGTCGATTGGCGCGGCAAGCCGGGAACTCGATTTGACGGAGAGTGAACTCGTCCGTGAAATCTGGTTATGCGGCGGAGGTGTCCAAATCTCCGGCTTTTCGACTTACGTCGCTGCTCAACTGCAAATTCCCGCACGTCTATGGAACCCACTCGAAGCACTTAGGTCTTCAATCCCCAACCAATCCTTGGAAAATCTGGATGAATTACAGCCGAACCGCCAATCTATTGAGGGTTTTGGAAGCAGTCTAGCTGTATCGCTCGGGCTCGGAGTGAATGCCCTCACTCGTCAGATTACGCTGGATCTCCTGCCAAAGGAAGAAAAAGCTAAGCTCACGCAAGCGGAAAGAAAGTCGCAGATGTTCATGGGTATCGCGGCAGGAGCGGTGCTGCTCTTCGGTTTGGCATTAGGTGGGTTGACATGCCGCGCATCCCACCAATCGAAAATCGATGACTTGGACGACGAGATTCGAAGTATAAAAGGGGCGGAATCTCGCGCAAAAAATGCATTAGTCAAAAATTTGGCAATAGCAGACCTATTGACGCCTCGCAGCTCGCCCTTAGATATTTTTCGTGAATTTAGCCTCCGCTTCACCGATCGCACGAAAATCGCCTGGACAAATTTGAACATCAGCCATCTTGATGACCCCGATAAAGCGAAAATTGTGTTTAGTGTAGAAGCTAGCTCCCATCAAGAAATTAGCAAGATGCTCAGCACAATGGCCCAATCTGGGCTGGTCAAGGACATTAAATCTGGACAGATTACAAGTATCGATCGTGACAAAAAACAGATTTCCCAGGTGCAAGTGACTTGCAACCTGTCACCGCAATCTGTACGACTGTTTGCTCAAGCGCGGCACCGCCATCCGGTTGTGGGTCAGATTGAGACAGAAGAGACGGATATTTGGTCAGAAAAAGACGAAAAACAGTCTGAACCGGCAGAAGGCGACTACAACGAAGAATAGGGTGAGCGTGGATGAAAAAATTTACGAAGCGTGAAAGAGTGTTGCTGGTTATTGTCGTCGTTGTTGTTGTCGCCATTTTAATTGTGCAGCTTGGACGCGCAGCTCGTCAAGGGTTTTCAGGAGGAACGCTGGCTGATAAACGCAGCGCGCTGCAGACCGCTCGTGAACTAGTTTCACTCTCCGAAATAATCGAACGAATTGGCGGAAACCTACGGGAGAACGTCGGTCTTCAGGGACAAATTATCTCCGATTCCTTATATGATGTGCTTGCAAGTCAGATTGACCTAGACGACCTCAATCGTGTGCAGCACGCGTCCGGTCTGGCAGTTTTGCACCCCGCACTCGGTGGAAAAGCGGATACACTTGTTGCGTTTAAGAAACGGAATGGAGATTTCAAGAGTTTAGATGAGTTGAAAAAGGTGCGTGGCCCCATTTTTGAGGGAGAGCAACCCGAGGCGGTGATATCACGGCGAATTGCTATTCTAGCTGGGAAAGCGGGGCTTCGGCCGAACTATCAACTGAATATGAAGGCTAGGCCGGGCAGGAACACTGAGGCGATTGCATCTCACGTGAAAAGAAGCCTCGTGGTTTATTTATACAATAGTGAGTTAAACGAGGAATTAAAACAGCTACAGGCGCGGCAGAAATCAATTGAGGAGGAAAGCAATACCAGAATGGCGGAAATGGACGAGGAGGCATCGGATGCTATGCTTGATGCATGGCTGAATGATGATAAATCTGATGCGGGGAAATCAGAAGCAATGGAAAACTCCGCGGCAGACAAACCCCAGACAGAGGGAGAAGTGAACGATATTTCCGTGGATGAGCAAGATGTAGAAATGAATCTACCTAACGGATCCGAAGAAAATTCGCCGTCGAATCTAGATTCTCAGTTAGTGGCTTCTAGCATGAACAAGAGCGATTATGCGGTAAGAACGGTGCCATCCGATCGTCAATTCATTCCATTGCCCGAGGTAATTGATTTACCGGTGCGTATTCAGCTAATCCAATTTATACAACACAACTTAAAACTTGAGATGGCGGGTGCCGCGGAATCTAAGGAAGGGTTTGTTGCAAATGAGATTGCTTCCGCGATGGACGTGGTACAGAGTAAGTTCTTGGGGTTTGGCTCAAAACGGCAGACAGTACGAGTTCAGTTGAGACCGGATAGCGAACTGCGGCTAAAACTCTGGGAATTGGTCAATCGGCGTGAAAGCGAACAGAGCATGTTTGAAAGCGAGATTGAAGAAGCAGTCGATTTTGATGAACAACTAATAGCACTCACCGCATACGTAGCTGACATTCAACAGCGTATAGAGGAACTGCTGGGATTGCTTGCAAAAATCCCTTCAACCTACCACCCGGAAAAATATATTGTTGAAATGAACTTCAAAGGCGAAATGGGTAAGATTGTCGAACTGATGAGATTAATCGAATCGTCATCAAGATGGTTGTTTCTCAGAGATCTCAGAATTTCCATCGCTGACAGGAAGGAAACAGTGCTCAGTGCCGATTTGTCCATGATTGCAAAGGTGCTTTGACCCCCATGAAAAGACACTTGCTATTTTACATTACCATTGCATTGTTCACCATTAGAATATTGCCGGCAAACGGCGATATGGACATACCCCCATTTGCGAAAGATATACTTGAAAAAAAAGGCATTTCAATAGCCGACTTACAAAACGACCCGGAACTTCGCAAAAAGTGGTTAAGGAAATTCCGGGACATGGGCGGCAATAAGCAACACGACAAAACACCAGACGACGTTGGCGTAGATTTGAGCCCTGATCCTCAATTCTATAAGGTCATCACTGAAAACAACCTATTCCGTCCACTCGGATACCGCAAGGAAAAACCGGGACCGCCATTTGAACTCCTTGCTACCGTCGTCAATCATGAATCTGCCGGAAGCAAAGTTTTAATCCGAAGCAATGCTGATCGGCAAGTCTATTATGTAGGGGTTGGTGAAGAGTTTGCTGGCGCAAAGGTTGAGTTGATTGAACCACTAAAAGTGATGGTTTTCCACCACGGGAAATCACAGGAATTTCGAGCTTCAACAGGAGAATTTCTTGGAGGTGGCGGTCATGAGCGCAAACATCAGCACCGCACGAGAAATCGCGAATCCGCGGCGAAATCGGAGGGCAGAGAATCCAATTTTGGCCGCGGAGACCGCGAATTTGAAGGTATGGAACGAAAACTCAGACATCTGCCGCCAGAAGAACGAAGGAAATTTATGCGTGAAATGATGCGAAAGCGGAGGGAAGCATCCGGAGGCAAACGTCGAGGGAATCGAGGCAAGGAACGTGAAGAAAAAGAGGAGCGAGATGACGAAGATGAGAAGAAAGATGACAATCGCACCGACGAAAAGAAAGACAGAAAGTAGTTGCAATTGGTAGATGCTCATATAAATCGTAAATGTAGCACTCTTCGCTATGTCATTAGGAATTCAAACAGTAAGATTTAGAAATCATTGACGAAGGTTTTCCGTATTTCGCCATACTTAATCGGCACCAGGGGCGGGCTGAAAATCCAAAGTTATTCCATACATTGAGTAGATATTTAGATTAATTTCATGAATCAGTCCAGGGGTATTCTATGAAAATACGTTCCGAAGCAATTCAGAGGTTAGAAATCTTAATATTCTTGGTTTTAGCGGCGATTGTTACTGCGGGCACTGCCGGGTATGTAACGCCTGCCTTAGGCGAGGAAGACAATCGGAAGGGGATGAAGGTCGCGGAACGGGATGAAGCCGGAAAAGCCGTCAGATTCGACTTCGACTTCACAAGTGGAGATTTGCAAAACCTAATTAAGTTCATCAGCGAAGAAGCCGATCTCACGATTGTCGCCGCCGAAAACGACATTAAAGACAAGAAGTTCGCTCTTACTAATCTCAGAAATGTGACAATTGAGGAAACGTTGGAAGAAATCAAAACTGTTTTATCACAATACAATCTGACAATGATACGTACCAATAAAACAGTACTTATCACCACATTTAACAAAGCAGTACAGATGAAAGTACCCGTCAAACGCGTCACTGCTGATCCCAATCTAATTGAGCCGACTGACGAAATCCAAACCTACATCATCCAGTTGAATAGCGCTACGGCATCGGAGTTGGTAGGAGGCATTAAACCGCTACTGAACAGTGCAGCGAACATTTTCGCCGACGCAAACAGTAATTCGCTGATAATCACCGATCTCGCCTCCAATATTCGCAGGATTGTTACCATTTTGCAGGTCGCGGACGAAGATCCGGACGTACCGTTAAAGGTCGAGGTAATTCCATTGACCAATGCAACAGCCAGGTCCTTAGCACAAACCCTTAGCGAAGTGTTTCGCCAAGAAGAACAAGTTACTAACATACTCAGGAAAATGAGCTATACCAGCAATCCGGATGAAATGCGTGAGATGATGGAAAAAGCCAAGAACAGCGGCGCGGGTATTGACATGATTCGCGGCCGCATCCAGATTGCTGCAGACGAAAGTTCAAATTCGCTCATCATTAAAGCGTCCGAGCCGAATCTTGTTGTGCTTAGGGAACTGATTCAGCAATTAGATACGGCGCCGAGCGTCCAAACAGAAATGCGTATCTTCCGATTGAAACATGCTATAGCTGAAGACATCGCTCAAACACTCGAAGAAATCATTACTGGCCAAACCGCCGGGCGTCGTCCGGGTCGATACGCCAGTAGGTGGGAAAGACGCGAATGGCAGAACCGGCGCAGCCGTTTACGCAGAGAGACTGCTGAACAGGAACATCAAGGCATTATCGGTACGGTAAATATTGCATCAAGCGATCACTTGAATGCTGTGGTTATCGCCTCAGATCCGCGAAACTTCCCAATTATCGAAAAACTCATTACAGAACTCGACCAATCCGACCCGCAAGAAGAGATTCGACTCTACTTTATGAAATTTGCACAAGCCGTGACAATAGCGCAGAATCTTCAAGATCTCTTTGAAGGCGGCAGCGCGGGGCGCGATCAAAACCGAACCTGGTGGGATCGGCAAGAGCTTTCTCGGACAGATACAGCGGGGTTTGGCATCCAAGGGCCTGTCCACCTTGTGCCGGATGCGAGATTGAATGTTTTGATGGTTTCCACAGCGGAACAGAATTTTGAAACCATTGAGGATCTCATTAAACGACTTGACGTGAGCATGCCGGACCAAGAATGGGCGACACGGGCTTACTTCTTGGAATATGCAGACGCCGAGAATGTCGAGACGATTATCAATAACCTATACCGCCAAGGCGGCGGTACATCACGCGCGTGGTGGATGCCTAATCAACCGAACCAAAACCGGAGCGCGCTTGCCGGAAATGTGACGGCCGAGGCTTACCCAACGCTGAATGCAGTCTTCATTTCAACCGCGACACAGCGTAATTTCGAACTCATTTGGGAGGTTATTGAGCAGATAGATGTGCCAACACCGGAAGCGCAGAAGGAGATTACAAAACCCATTCGCCTCGAATACGCTAACGCAGAGCAGATAAAGGATGTGTTGAGTGAAGTATGGGAAGGTGATGACGAACGCCAAGGTTTCAGTTGGAGACGCTACTTCACACGCGGTGGACGCGGTGAACAGAAAGATATCAATTCCCTGCGCGGTAAAGTCACCGTCTTCGCCGACCCAGACACCAATTCGCTCATCGTAACCACGGCTCAGCGCTATCTGCCAGACGTTGAAGCCCTGATTCGAGGCCTTGATTTCGTGCGCGGTCAAGTCTGGATCGACATCCAGATTCTTGAGGTGACGCTGGATGAAACCACGAAATTAGGCCTTGAATTGACCGCACAAGAAAATAGGCTATTCGGTGAGGAACTGCGCGCTGGCAATCCCCTGGTCGGGGGTTTAAATACTAAATTCGCTCTTGATCAGGAAATCAGTGGTTTCACCTACAGCGTGGCGACGAAAGAATACATGGCGCTTCTTCACACACTAATGCGGGAAAACAAAGTCAAGACGTTATCGACCCCTTCACTGCTAACGCGGGATAACCAGGAAGCGACGTGGAGCCGCGGACGTTCGATTCCGTATCTACAGAGTGTTGATACCAGAAGCCTTTTGGGCGACACGGTCAATCAGCCCTTGTTTAATTACGATTTCATTACGCCGCCCGTCGGCATCAACATCACGATTAAGCCCCACATTGCAAAGTCTAAAGCGGGACCAGACGGCAAACGCACGATAGGGTTGGAGATTGTGCAAATCCAAGCCAGTAACTTTATTGAGTTTACAGACTTCAACGCGCCAATCACGGAAGATAGCTCCATCAGCGCTTACATTGACGTGGAGGACGGACAGAGAATTGTGGTAGGGGGAATGATCAAGCAAAAACAACAGAAAATTGAAAGTAAAATGCCAGTCTTGGGTGACATTCCATTTTTGGGCAACTTGTTCAGAAGGACAGAAACCGTGACTGAAAATTCTGAGATTGTCATTATTATCACCCCCCACATCATTGATATTAAAAACCCGGACGATCTCCGCAGGCTAGAAGAACAGGCAAAGGAGTGGCGTTCAAACAACAATAGTACGCCAATTGAACAAGGGCAAGGTGAAGGTGAAACCAGCCGAGCCATCAGCGAAGAAGCGGGCGAGAAAATGGACAAGTAGCAACTGCCGACTGAATACGCCTCGCATTTCACAGTTTAAATTTATCGCATCGGCATTCTGTGCACTCGGTAAACCTCGGAGACGTCAGCAAATCTCGTTAAACACTCCCGACTTGATGTATACGATCTGAGTTCGCGAAAGGATAACATCCTCCTGCGAAAATATAGCGCTTACCTTCCCGCCCTCCTGATGGATTTCTGTTTTAGCGCGGTGTTCACAAATACCGCATTCTATTCAAGCTACCTCCATCTCACTTCAACTTTTTTAGGTACGCTCACGGCGATAAGCTCTGCAATATACGTTATACTTGCCATTCCCTTCGGACGGCTATCCGATCGAATTAACCGAACTCACAATCTCGCCGCAGGATGCCTGTTACTCGCGATCCTTAGCTTTTCACTTCCGTTCTGTTTCCGTAAGCTCCATCTGGCGTTGGTCTTCCCGTGCGTTGGCATAAGCCAAGCGTTGTTTTGGCCCGCCTACGAAGCGTGGCTTGCGGAACGAGGTAGCGGCAGGTATCTGATTAAGCGGCTGCGGCTCTTCAACCTGTTTTGGAGCACTGGCATTACAGCCGGACCAGTTACATCGAGTTACCTGTATCGGGGCACAAATCCGGTTATACCTTTCTATCTTGCGGGCGGTTTTAGTCTGCTCAATTGGTTCACCATTTATTCCCAACCAAAGATTCATAAAGGCGTAGGAAACCGTGCAATGCCCGCCTCACGTTCCGAGAGCACATGGGTGGAAGCGCAGCCAACTCCTACATCGCAACGCGTTTTTTTGCAGATTGCGCGGATTTCTAACTTTGCATCGTGGTTTTGCTTGGGCGTCTTGCGGCGAATAGCGCCAAAATTAACGCTAGAGATGGGCATCTCTGCGAAGATGTTCGGCAATCTTATGTTGACGCTGGGTGGTGTGCAAACGCTCACGTTTCTTTGGTTCGGCACGGATTACTCGACGCGGTGGCATTACCGGTTAACCCCTCTGGTATGTGTGCAATTACTAGCTGTGATGGGGTTTGTGGGATTGTGGTGTTGGACGCACGCCGTAATCTGGGCGTTCGCGTTTGCATCTATTGCAGTGTGTGCTGCCGTTACCTATTTCAGCAGTTTGTATTACAGTTTACATGAGGAGGAAAGCAAGGGCGACAAAAGTGGATGGCACGAAGCAATACTTGGGAGTGGAATTTTGTTAGGCCCCTTTCTGGGTGGGGTATTTGCGGATTCAGCGTTGGGAATCAAGAGTCCCTATCTGCTTTGCGCCGGCGTAATTGCAGTTTGCATCTTCCTCGAAGGATTGAAACGGTTGCGGGCACGGTAACGCCGCATCAGGTACGCTCTCCCGCGAGTCCTTTGTCCTACCAGATTTTCTCATTCCGAAAGCATCTTCTGCATCTCATCAATCTGTTGACGCGCATAAGCAACGACGACGCTCTCCGGATGACTATCAATCAACGCTGAATAAACTTGCATTGCTTTTCTAACGTCCCCCAGTTGCCAGCGATAGGTATCGGCAATCTTTGACTGTGCTTCCGGCGCACGTGGACTCTCCAAAGTGACAACCTGGTAATACGCCTCGATCGCGCTTGTGTGGTCGCCTTGTTTCAGATAAATATCCCCGAATAACAACCTGATCTCATCAATGATTAGCGCATGAGGGTATAAGTCGATCGTTTCCGCCCCTTGTTCTAATGCTTTTTCCGTTTTCCCATTTATGTATGCGTGTAATGCTTTGACGTACCGCTTGAGTGGTTCGCGGTTAAAATCTGAATTGGAGTTGATTAGGACGATTCGATCCAGAGCATCATTGCTCGCGGGATGAAATGCGGCAACTTCCAACACGTTATTGTACGCCGTAACTGCATCCTCAAAGCGTTCCTGAAAAAGTAATGAATCTCCAATTAACTTCTGGGCTTCAGCTTGGAATTTGCCATGTCCTCCAGCAATTGGGCCCAGCACATTTTGAGCCAGATCATGCTGACCTTGTAGAATGTGGCATTCTGCCAAACGCAGTTGAACTTCCGTCTGTTGTGCAGATGTCAAGGGCTGACTGATTAACGATTGGTAGGTTCGCATTGCTGACGCAACATCACGGATGCCATGCAACCATACATGTCCTAAGAGGAGCAGTGTGTTTACATCCTCGTGCCGACGCGTCATCTGGATCAAAACCGCTAACGCATCCTGCCAGCGTGCCGTCTGCACGTAGATTCGCGCCAACTTCATCTTTGAAGTCCAAGCCAAAACACTATCTGGAAAAAGCGAAATGATTGTTTCGTAATAGTCACCGGCTTTTGGATGCTTTTGCCGTTCCAAAATGTGCGCATATTTCTCTAAGAATTGACCGCGATCCGGTGGATAAATCTGATGAATTCGGGCAAGACTCTCAAGCGCTAAATCCAAATTCCCTTGATGAAAGTAAATTTCGGCCAATGCTAAAACGAGCTTCGGATTCTGAGGACTTTTCCGGAGTTCGGTTTTTAGGCGTGCAACAATCTTCGCAAATAAGCGCGCCTGTTGCTCTCCTTCATAAATCTCGGCGATGTTCACAATAAGTCTGTCACGACTGCTATACCCAATATCAACCGCATTCAACGCTCGTAGATAGGTGTTGATTGCATTTTCGATTTGGCCCTGAATTTTGTAAACATCAGCAAGGTTAGTATAGAGAGAAACGCTTGTTGTATCGCGTTTCAGTGCAGTCTGATATACTTCAATCGCCTCATCATACATGTGATGGGAAACATAGATTTCACCGAGTTGTTGGTATCGGTGTGGTTGAATTGAACCACGCTTGATGATTTTCGACCACTCGTGAACAGCTTGATTACGTTCGCCGCGCTCCGCGTGTAATTCACCAATTTTTTTTAAGAGATTTATATCGTTCGGATTGTGCTCAAGTGCCGCATGGTAAAGGCTCAACGCTTCACTATGCTTACCCTGTTGTTTGTATAGGTCTGCCAGTTGCTCCATCAAATCTGTATCACCGGAATTTTGGCGGAGATAATCTTGAAGTAATTCGTGCGCCTCGTCGTGCCGGTTTCGAGCGAGGTATAGCCGTACGAGACTGTGCAGCGCGCTGACATGGTAAACAGAATTCGGAAAATCCTTCAAAAACCCACGGTAATTCTGAATTGCCTTATCGACCATGCCGCCGGAGTTCATATACTGTGCGATTAAGTAGCGCGCAATTTCTGCTGCGTGAGTATTCGGATATTTTTGTACGAGTTCATTGCACGATCGAATTGCCTCTTTGTATTGATACCGCTGAATATAGAGATTTCCAATTTGGTGAACCGCTTGGTTCGCGTATGAACCGCTTGGATTATCATCAATTATGGCGCGGAAAGTTTGGGCGGCAAGCGCATCCTCACCGAGATGCACATAGCAGCGTCCCATATTTATGCGGATGGCATCTCTCGTATTCGGACGCAGTGGTGTTTTCAAAAGGGGCTGATACGCCGCAATCGCCTCTGAATATTTCCGAATGTAGAAGAGATCATGGGCAGACTGGACGGCCTCGACATCTTCCTGCACGTCGTGGTTTTGGGCAGACACCGTCAGTGGGATTAACACAGAAAGGATAAATTGCGCACAAATCAACAATTTTCCAATCAACAAAATTCTCCTTAACTCAGCGTTTATCCTCGGTTATTGGATTAGATTGCAAGGTTAACCGGGTGGGAAACGGCCGTTATGGAATTTTCAGCCGCGAATGCAATTTTTCATGAACTAGGCAACAACTTTAAAACCATGACTTCTAATGCCAACGTGCTGTTGACGTTACGTTTAAGCAAATCCTTGGTTTCAAAGACTGTTTTGATGGCTGTTTGCAGTTTCATCCGCGAATATCGGGAAGTCAGTTGTTGAAGACGCTGCGCGTGATAGATATGAGTCAATGATTCCGCCGGGGCACCCTGGTGCAACAGTAACAAATCTCGATACCAAGTTACAAGTTGTTCAAGCGCCTCCGGATTCTGATTGAACTTCTCGGCTATGCGAAAAGCCGTCAATCTGTCGCTAGACTCTATAATTTCCGGTATTTCTTGTTGAGAAATATCTACATTTTCTCTCAGTCGGGTCAACGCATTTCCAACTGCACCGCGTGATAACGATGCGATGTGAAACGCTTTGTGTTCTTCAAGGTTAAATTGTTGAACAAGGTACTCTGCAAGTTCAGGAATTGCAAGCGGGTGAAAGTCAATAATCTGGCACCGGGATCGGATCGTAGGCAATAACGCATCTAAATTTGAAGTAATCAATACTAAAACCGACGCCGCTGGCGGTTCTTCTAAAGTTTTGAGTAAGCAATTCGCCGCCTCCAGATTCATGCAATCTACTTCAGTCAGGATATATACTTTTCGTTTACCCTCAAGCGGCCGGTAGACAATCCATTTTTGTAAATCTCGAATTTGATCTATTTTCATCCATGCGCCTAATGGATTGATTTTTTTCACATCTGGATGGTTTCCATTATCGATTTTTCGGCAAGACAAACACGAGTTACACGGCCTCTGTTCCGACGCAGTGCAGTTAATCGTTTTCGCAAAGTAGATGGCAATGGTTTCTTTGCCAATATTTGCGGGTCCTGCGAATAGATATGCTCCTGCCACACGATTCGATTCAATGGCATGGAGTAGTTGTTCGATTATCTGTTCGTGACCAATGATACGTGACTGCATAGGCAGTGAATCAGCGGATCGCAATCTTACAGTTTACGTTCCATCCCTTTCGTTAGCAATAGGCCGTCTATTTCCGCCTTAATCAATTTATGTATGCTATCTACCTTGGCTAGGGCATCAATTACCGTAATACGATTGGGCTCTTGATTTGCAATTGCAAGATAGGCTTGGCGGATTCGATTGTGAGATTCGAAATCCTCTAAATCTAAGCGATTCATTGCACTCTGCCTTTGTTGTACACGTTTTAAGCCGATTTCTACCGGCAAATCTAACACAAAAGTTCGATCTGGTGACAACTCGCGTGCCGCGATACGATTCAGCTTGCGAATCAGATTCAAATCCAATCCGCACCGATAGCCTTGGTAAACGACCGTTGCGTCAGAAAATCGATCGGAGATAACAATCTTCCCACTATCCAGCGCAGGCAAGATAACATCGGACACATGTTGCGCCCTCGCCGCAGCAATCAGCAACAGCTCCGTCGTTGATGCCATTTCATTGTGATTCGGATTCAAGAAGATTCCGCGGATTTCTTCTGATATGGGTGTCCCGCCAGGTTCACGTGTAACGCATACGGCATAGCCCGTTTGACTGAGAAACGCCGACAATTTTTGAATTTGCGTCGTTTTCCCTGAACCTTCCATACCCTCAAATGTGATAAGTAGACCGTCTTTTGCCACAGTTTACCTTATTTTCTTGATTCATGTGATAGCATAGAAATTGCCACTTGCGAGCATGGTCATGAGGAATAATGGAAATGCGGATTTATACTGAGCATACCGCTGGCTTATTTGACGGCGAGATTGGTCTGAAATGATTCTAAACTCACCCTGTGGCGGCATCTATCTGAAATCCTCCCGAACCGCGCCGCTAAAATTGGCGCAATATAATGGGAGGCGGATAGTCGCTAGAGGTGCGTGTAGCGTGGCACTGGCGAACACCTAGTTGGTGAATCGGTTTTGCAGGATTATAACTGTACCAATTTCTGGATTTCAGAATAGCGTTGGTTGATATCCAAGCGCGTAAGGGTGCGTTGTCGGTTTAGACTGAAATCCTCAACGTCGAATGAGGCGATGACCGTCCCGTAGATTATGGCTTTGCGAATTGTCGGCTCTGACATGTCGCCGGTAGACGCCAAATAACCCAGGAATCCGCCTGCAAAACTATCGCCGGCACCGGTTGGATCCGACACGCATTCCAGTGGATAAGCCGGCGCGGAAAAAAAAGTGGAATCCGTCAACGAAATCGCACCGTGTTCACCCTTCTTGATAATCACTCGGTTCGGTCCACGAGTTAGGATTTCCTTTGCGGCGCGAATAAGATTGCTTTCATATGTTAAAAGACGGGCTTCGGTATCGTTGATAATCAGTATATCGACCCTACTCAAAGTGCGCATGAGTGCATCGCGGCTGTTATTTATCCAGAGATTCATTGTGTCGCAAACAATTAACTTTGCATCCGTTGTTTGCTGGAGGACGCTCAACTGTAGTTCAGGATTGATATTCGCTAAAAATACGTAGGGTGTATCTTTATGATTTACCGGCAATTTCGGGTTAAAGTCGCCATAGACATTCAAATCCGTGAAAAGTGTAAGCGCAGCGTTCGGATCGTCCGTATAACGACCGCCCCAACGAAAGGTACTGCCGCCTTGAATCTGCTCCAACCCCGTTAAATCTATTCCGCGTGACTGGAGGAAGTTTATGTGTTCTTGAGGAAAATCATCTCCGATGACAGCCACCAAGCGGATTGGATTGTGGAAAAAACTTGCTGCTACAGAAAAATAGATTGCCGATCCACCGAGTGCGTTCTCGACATGACCGGCGGATGTTTCAACTGAATCCAGTCCAACGGATCCAACAACCAATATGCTCATCAATCAACCTTTCAGATTGGCACGGCCCTTTGGCTATAGTTTTTTGAGGTATCGAAGCGTTCGGTAGCCCATAATGGAAAGTTCATTGGCGGTTTTTGTTCCGCAGCGCATACACAACGCGGCGAACGCGGCGAACCAGGATAACGACGAGAGTCACCAACAAAACCCCCTGGAGTATTTGACCCAACCGAAACATACTTTCAGATAGTCGCGACGGATCGGATTGTAACAACCAGATGGGCAAAAATAAAATCGCCGCTAAAAGCAATATTATACTTTCCCATAGCTCCGATTTCTTCATCGGCCGGATATCCTCAAGTTATGCGCATGACACAACTTTCAAGTGCCCATCGTCCAGGAATTTAGATAAGTGCGCTGTTCTTCTGTCAACTCATCAATAGTAATGCCGAGTGCTTGCAATTTCAGCTGGGCAACGGATGCATCAAGTGCGGGCGGTACGAGGTAAACACGATTTTCCATTTGCGACTCGTTCTTGACGATGTACTCGGCAGACAAAGCCTGATTAGCAAAACTCATATCCATGACACTCGCGGGATGGCCTTCGGCCGAGGCTAAATTGATTAACCGCCCTTCACCAAGCAGACAGAGTCTGCGTCCATCTTTCAAAGTATATTCCTCGACATATTCCCGGGCTGTTCTCACTTCGACGCTCAAATCTTTTAGTGCGGGGATATCGATCTCAACATTAAAGTGCCCCGAGTTACAAATAATTGCGCCATCCTTCATCACCTCAAAATGTTCGCGGCGCAACACATGGATATCCCCCGTCAGCGTGACAACAACATCCGCCTCCGCAGCCGCATCAATCATCGGCATGACACGGAAACCATCCATCACCGCTTCCAATGCACTCAATGGGTCAACCTCTGTAACGATGACGTTCGCTCCGAGTCCGCGCACTCTGTTAGCAAATCCACGACCACACCAACCGTAACCGACAACGACAACGGTTGTACCAGCAATTAGCAAATTGGTCGCACGAATAATTCCGTCCAACGTGCTTTGCCCCGTACCGTACCGATTGTCAAAGAAGTGCTTTGTCTTGGCGTCATTCACGGCGATAATTGGGTACCGAAGAACGCCTTCAGCAGCCATGCTTTTTAGCCGAATCACTCCGGTTGTCGTCTCCTCTGTCCCCGCAAGCACCTGTTCGGCGTGAGCGGGGTTCGTGTTTTCGGAATGGAGTTGAGAAACCAAGTCGGCGCCGTCATCCATCGTAATTAAAGGCTGAAAGTTCACGGCTGCATCAATGTGTTGGTAGTAGGTGTCATTGTCCTCGCCTTTAATCGCAAAGACAGAGATGCCCTCATGCGCGACGAGGGATGCAGCAACAGCATCCTGGGTGCTCAGTGGATTTGAAGCGCACAGCGCAATCTCCGCGCCGCCGGCTTTCAAAGCTCGCATAAGGTTAGCGGTCTCCGTTGTAACGTGCAAACACGCAGAGATTCGAACCCCATCCAATGGACGTTCCGCAGCAAACCGTTCACGGATTAGGCTGAGAACCGGCATAAAACGTTCCGCCCAATCAATCCTCTGTTTCCCTTCCTCTGCTAAGTCAACGTTTCTAATATCGTAATCCATTTATTCTCCTGTACAGCGCTGTGCCTCGGATCTGAGGCGTTCGACATAATCGGTCAATTCCCAGGTAAAACCGTCTTCTTCGCGTCCGAAGTGACCATAAGCCGCCGTCCTAAAGTAAATTGGTCTGCGCAGTTGTAGACGTTTGATAATTCCGGCGGGTGTTAAATCGAAAACTTCCTTCACAACACAAGTCAATGTTTCATCTGATAGCCTCACGCCGTCAATAGTTCTTCCGGTACCAAAAGTATCAACCATGACTGATATTGGTTCGACAACGCCAATGGCGTAAGATATTTGGACTTCACACCGTTCTGCCAGCCCTGCCGCCACGATATTTTTCGCAACATGCCGGGCAGCGTAGCAAGCGCTGCGATCGACCTTCGTTGGATCTTTACCGGAAAACGCGCCGCCGCCGTGCCGTCCCATACCGCCGTAGGTATCAGCAATTATCTTTCGTCCAGTTAAGCCGGCATCGCCTTGGGGACCGCCGACGACAAATCTCCCCGTGGGGTTAACATGGATTACCATATCCTCGCCGCGCAGATTCGGCGGAATCACACGGCAGATAACTTCTCTAATTATGTCGTCTCTCATAACGCTGTCTGTCAACCCACAGCTCTCAAGTGGGTGGTGCTGGGCAGAAATGACAACCGTGTGGACATACTCAGGATGCCCATCAATATACTGAACCGTAACCTGCGACTTTCCATCAGGACGCAGATAGTTGAGTGTACCGTCTCGCCGAACTGCTGCCAAACGCCGGGTCAGTTGATGAGCCAGCATAATCGGCATCGGCATCAATTGGGGGGTTTCACGGCAAGCATAACCGAACATCATGCCTTGATCGCCAGCGCCGAGTTTATCAACACCCATCGCAATATCGGGGGACTGCTGATCAATCCTCGCCTGCACCTCACATTCTACGGTGTCAAATCCGTAATCGGCTTGGGTATATCCAATCTGCCGAATCACTTCAATAGCGATTGAGCAAATATCAATGTTGGTGTTTGTAGTGATTTCACCCGCGACGAGTGCAAGCCCGGTTGTCACCAAGGTCTCGCATGCAACGCGTCCATTTGGATCTTCCGCCATAACGGCGTCAAGCACCGCGTCAGAAATCTGATCTGCAATTTTGTCAGGGTGACCTTCAGTTACAGACTCTGATGTAAATAAATAATTTTGGCTCAATTGATTGCTCCTAACCTCAACTTTAGGTAGATGTATTTTGCGTGTTTACGCGATTAACCGTATCAATGTTGTTCGTGTTTGTCCCCGCCAAATCTTCAATACCGCATTTGTAGTAGACACTTATGGTTTCCCTCAATGTATTTAAACCAACTCAATTTTTATGTTCCGACTTCATCAAATCTATTCGCGAATATTCTCCGAATTCAATTCAATGACTGAGCAAGTTTAGACCATCTGGACGCTTCGCAATACCCGGCTCGCAACCGCCATAGTAATCTGCCCGGATTTGCATCCAAATACAGCGATGTCTACGGTCCCTATCTAGCCTAAGGAAAGAGGACAAATTACGGGTCTGTTATTTACCTAAATCCACGTCAAAGAGGGAGGCGGGAAAGTCACCGGTAAGGTTATAAATGGAAAGGAATAAAAGCCGTTTTCAACAGTGATACCATCACAGAACACACTGCACAAGATTCTTGTTTCCTAACGACATAAATCTAGCGTATCGCACGGACACTCAGCCTCCCGCACGACTAGCAGTTAATTTGTTCAATGGCGTAATTCAAGGATTCAGTGATCGCGTATCATTCCCGTTCTGTCACTCCTCAGAACCGGATTTATCAAGTTCTTCTCTAAGCAAGGCGCCCAACGTAGTGGTTGGCTCTTCGGGATCCTCCGTTTCTTGCTGTTCCTGATATTGTGTTACGGTTGCACGTTCTTGCTCTGCGCGTGCTCCTTTCAGACTCAAACCGATGCGGCGTTCCGTTGCATCAAGATGAATCACTTTCAGGTCAAATACGTCGCCAATCGAGACTACATCTTCAGGCTTATCAATACGTTGGTTAGCAAGTTCAGAAATGTGAATGAGTCCCTCAATGCCATCCTCAAGCTTTGCGAATGCGCCGAAATTCGTCAAATTCACAATTTCCCCGCGTACAATTGAATCAATATTGTACTTCTCGGGAACCTGCAACCATGGATCCGGTTCAATCTGCTTAAGGCCCAATGAAACCTTTTGCTCTGCGGGATCTATACTTAAAACCATAACTTCAACTTCATCACCTTCCCTGAGAATCTCACGCGGGTGGACATCTCGCTTGACCCAAGAGAGGTCTGTAGTATGAATCAGACCATCCACCTCATCTTCAATTTCAACAAAGGCGCCAAAATCTGTCAGGTTTCTTACACGGCCAACAATTTTTGTACCAATCGGATACTTGGTTTCCAAGAGTTCCCATGGATTGGGCTGGAGTTGTTTTAACCCGAGCGAAATTCTTTTGCTCCCTCTATCAATCTCAAGCACAACTGCCTCAACCTTGTCCTCTTTACTGAAGATTCTTGAAGGCGCAACATTTCTTTTAGTCCATGACATTTCCGATACATGAATGAGTCCTTCAACCCCTTCCTCAAGTTCAAGGAAAGCACCGTAGTTGACAATATTGACAACTCGCCCTTGAACCGTGGATCCAACCGGAAATTTTTCTTCAACTGTGAGCCACGGATCTGTGGTTTTCTGTTTCAAGCCGAGCGATATTTTTTCGCTTTGGTGGTCAATGTCAGTAATTTTCACTTCAATTTCGTCGCCAATCGAAATCATCTCGGAAGGGTGATTCACTCTACTCCACGACATATCCGTTTTGTGGAGCAGCCCATCAATGCCGCCGAGATCGACAAAAGCGCCGAAGGAGGTAATGTTCTTAACCACCCCGGACCGAATCTGTCCAATTTCAAGTGCACTCAGCAATTCCGCCTTTTGCGAAGCCAATTCTTCTTCGAGAAGAATTCGGCGCGACAAGACAATGTTGCGGCGGCGCCTACTGACTTTAACTACCTTCATCTCAAGCGTTTTTCCAATATACCGCTCGAAATTCTGAACAGGACGCAATTCAATCTGTGAAGCCGGTAGAAATGCGCGTAATTTACCAACCTCTACCCGAAGTCCCCCTTTGATGTGTTCTACAACTTTGCCTTGAACGGGTTGCTTTTCTTCGTGGGCTTTGGCGATTTCGTCCCAGATAATCTTTTGGTCGGCAAATTGTTTTGACAAAACAATTTGGCCTTCGGCATCTTCCCTGCGTACAATATAGACATCAATCTCATCGCCAACGGACACAGACGGCAGCCCGTCTTTACCGACCTCAAATTCTCCTGTAGGAATATATCCCTCGGATTTAAAACCGATATCAATCATGATTTCGTCGCGATTGACATCGACAACGGTGCCTTTAACAACTTCGCCTTCCGTGAAGGCTTTAAGAGAGTTATCATACGCCGCTTCTAGCGATTCCATATCCGCGATATCAGCGCCGGATGACTCCCCACCCGAATCCTCGGTTGCCTCTGCATCCGCGGGTTCAGTTGAAGACGTATCTTCAGTTTCTGTAGAAGGTTCGTTTAGGTCGCCTTCTCCCGAAGTGCCAACCTCAGCATGGCCTTCTACAGGTGTTTCCTCGCATGCCAGAATCGTTTCTTGCTCGGTTGTTTGATTAATAGAAGCGTCAGCGCCTAAGTCTTCTGCGCCCTCTGACTGCGCCTCCACTCCAGTTGTGCCCGCCTCATCCGCTTCAACTGCGAATTCACCGGCATTCACTACCTCAGTTTTTGAATCATCATTCATCAGAATATTTGGTTCAATCCCAAAACGCAAAACAGCGTTCGATTTGACCCACCAGTTCCTCCTTTTTCCAAGTCACCCTCCTAATTTTTAGAGGGTTAAGACATTGGTTCAAAATTACTGACATAGTATAGCACAAATTAATGCATTGACGCAACTTCAATCCCAGATTTGTTAAAAAATTCCCCTTTTATAGTCAATTCCCTTCATAATTGCACAAGTTTCAGTAAGTGCGCACTATAATCCTGTGCCGATGTAGGTGTGCGGCATTCCGCGCAGTTGGTATCAGCGTATTCAATTAGGGGCTGTTACCTCGGAAGCTGCCGGTTCTACCCGCATCTGCAAAATGCAATACTGCCGGTTCGGTTGGGAAAACGAACCTGCTGGCGTATACCAATAATTTTTGGTCGTACATGGCACTTAATTATTGGCGAATTTTGAGAAAATCCTGGTTGGCTGCTGGACGATTTTAGGCTTGAGCCAAGCAAAGCAAATACCTTGACATCCTTGTAGGCCTCATGTATCATCGACCCGTGCAAACATAGTTTTTGAAGGGAGCGAAAGGTGGTACCAGACATAAAAAGCGACGCAATCTCCGCAGAGGATACACCGCGTACCCGTTTCATTATCCGTGCCCTGATTTTCGGCTCAATCCTCATTATACTCAACTGTTATTGGATTGTATCCGCGGAGAATCGGGTTGTGTGGGAATTGACAGACTTTTCAATTTTCCCCACGGTACTGTTTACACTCTTCCTCGTGGCACTCGTAAACCTACTGTTGAAGCGCTTCTTTAAAGGCGCACCGCTGAGCGAGTCGGAATTAGCAATTGTATATGTCATGGTTTCGGTCGCGACAGCGCTTGCAGGACACGACATCGTCCGGCAGTTGGTGCCCATGATGGCAAACGCTTTTTGGTTCGCAACCCCCGAAAACGAATGGGAGGCCCTCTTTTTTCGATTCATCCCGTCATGGCTCGCGGTTGAAGATCGAAGCGTTTTACAAGGGTATTTTGAGGGTGATGATAGCTTTTGGCGGCGTGAGTATATTGATGCGTGGCTCACACCCATGCTCGCATGGATGTTCTTCGTTGTCGTTATTCTGTTCGTCATGCTCTGCATCAACATTATAGTTAGAAAGCAGTGGATCGACCATGAGAAGTTGAGCTATCCGCTGACCGTAATGCCGGTGGAAGTCATCGGCGGCAGCTCCAAATTATTCACCAACCGGCTCATCTGGATCGGATTCAGTATCGCTTTCTGCCTCGAAATCCTCGCCGGCATCAACTATCTTTATCCTGTTGTTCCATCACTCAAAGCAAAGTACGTAATTCGCTTCGTCGAAAAACCGTGGAACTCGGTCGGTTGGGGAGGCAGCGGTGGGTTTCCAATGTATGTCTACCCTTTTGCCGTCGGATTTGGATTTCTGATGCCGCTCGATCTATCTTTTTCGTTATGGTTCTTCTATCTGTTTTGGACCGCACAACGAATCTTTTTCAATGCAATTGGCTGGACGACCGCAATCAGCTTGCAAGCACAGCAAAGGTCAGGTGCATGGCTCGGCGTTGGAATTCTGGCGCTGTGGACCAGCCGAAAACACATCGCCCGTATAGTAAACGGGGTCTTTTTTTCCAAAGCCGCTGATCCGCTTTATCGAACCGCTGTCTTCGGTATCATGTTCGGAATGGGATTCATCCTTTTCTTCTGGTTTCAGGCAGGGCTGTCGCTTTGGGTGGCGTTGGGATACTTCGGTATCTACCTTCTCCTCTGTATTGGAATGACCCGAATGCGGGCAGAGTTAGGTCCACCGACGCATGAATTGCACCACGCCCACCCGGACCAGATTATGATTTGGTTAATTGGCACCCGTCCCATTGGCGCTGGAAATCTAACGAACACAACGCTCCTGTCGTGGCTGGCTTACGGTTATCGATGCCATCCCATGCCCCATCAGTTGGAAGGATTCAAAATCGGATCGCATTTCAAAATCAACGAAAATCGACTGGTCGCGGCGTTCATCGTCGCATCGGTCGTCGGTACAATCATGGCGATTGGCGCGCATGTCGCACTATATTACAAATTCCAGTTCCATCATTGGGGCGTTGGCGAAACGCACCGACTGCATAGTTGGATCGCGTTTCCGCAAACAACCGATATACCCGCAATTCAACACATGGGGTTTGGCTTCCTCTTCACAACGGCGCTTACTGTCCTGAAAAGACGATTCCTGTGGTGGCCCCTATACCCCGTCGGTTATGCTGTCGGAAACGGTTGGGCAATCGGTTGGATGTGGCTCTCCATCTTCTTCGGCTGGTTGTTTAAACGACTCCTATTTGCCGCGGGAGGCGTCAAATCCTACCGCCGCGCATTGCCATTCTTCCTAGGACTAATCTTTGGGCAATTTCTTGCCGGCAGCCTGTGGAGCCTTATAGGCGTTGTGTTAAACACAAATGTCTACACGTTATTCCCATGAACCGTGCCTACCGTTTCTACAAAAATGCCTGTTGTAAATTCTTCCGGGTTATGCCATAATAGCTTTTCGTTTCGGTTGAGATTAAACTATCAACTGAGCGGGTAGGGAGGGAACAAGCGAGCAATTAGGAAGTCCGATAGTTTTCGTCTTCTCTAGCTTTTCCCATCGAAATGGAGGTAATCTGCAATACTCAATTACAATTACTATATACTTTGTAAATTGCCAAGCCAGCCAAATTCAGGAGGTCCCGAAACGCCATGCACACGAAAAATATTCTACCGAACTACATTGGTAACCAGTGGCGCCATTCTAGCGCAAGCGAGCATCTAGACGTGTACAATCCCGCCACGGCTGAAGTCATCGGCGCCGTTCCGCTCTCGCCCGCCGCAGAAGTAGATCAAGCAGCGCATATTGCCTCTAAAGCGCTCGTCGAGTGGCGCCGCACCCCGCCGACCGAACGCGTACAATACCTATTCAAACTGAAAAACCTGCTTGAAGAACACTTTGATGATATTGCGCACACTATAACCTTGGAATGCGGCAAGACGCTTGATGAATCGAGAGGGGAACTGCGCCGCGCTGTTGAGAACGTCGAAGTCGCCTGCGGCATTCCGACCCTGATGCAAGGCTATAATTTGGAAGATATCGCCGCCGGTATCGACGAGATGATGATCCGTCAACCGGTTGGGGTCAGCGCCGCAATCGCCCCGTTCAACTTCCCTGGCATGATTGTTTTCTGGTTTCTTCCGTACGCTATAGCCTGTGGCAATACCGTCATTGTTAAACCGTCGGAGAAGGTGCCGCTGACCATGCAAAAAATCTTCGGTTTGCTGGAAGAGATTGGTCTGCCGGAAGGCGTCGTTAATCTGGTTAACGGCACGAAAGAGACGGTTGATGCCATCTTGGATCACCCGACGATTAAAGCCGTTAGTTTCGTCGGTTCGACCGCTGTCGCCAAGTCTGTCTACGGTCGAGCCACGGCGAACGGCAAGCGGGCGCAGTGCCAAGGCGGCGCCAAGAATCCCATTATCGTCCTGCCCGATGCCGATATGGAGCTCGCACAGCGCACTGTTCCTGAAAGCGCGTTTGGCTGTGCCGGACAACGCTGTTTGGCGGGTTCGCTTGCGATTACTGTTGGCGAGGCGCGAAATTGGTTCACGGACATCATGGCAGACGCAGCCGCTAGCCGAGTAGTCGGCAACGGATTACATCCCGATGTTGAAATGGGACCCGTAATCACGCCCGAAAGTAAAGCCCGCATTGAAGGATTGATTCAACAAGGCGCTGACGAAGGCGCCAAAATCCTGGTAGACGGCCGCAATGCCGAGATTTCAGGGTACGACAACGGATATTTCGTGCGTCCAACCCTGCTCGACAATTTGAATCCAGACAGCGAAATCGCGCAAACCGAGATTTTCGGACCAGTGTTGAGCCTGATTCACGCCAACACCATTGATGATGCAATCGCGTTGGTCAATAGCAGAAACTACGGCAACATGGCGTGCCTCTATACCAGCAGCGGCGCAGCCGCCCGAAAATTCCGATACGAGGCGGAAATCGGCAATATCGGAATTAACCTCGGCGTCGCGGCGCCGATGGCGTTCTTCCCTTTCAGCGGTTGGAAGGATAGCTTCTTCGGAGATTTACACGGTCAAGGCCAAGACGCTGTCGAGTTCTTCACCCAAAAGAAAGTTGTCGTCGAACGTTGGTAGCAAGGAATTGTTATGCATAGACGTAAAACAGTTTACCTCGCGAATCCCTACGGTTTCTCGGACCAACAGCGAACAGTTCTGTTACCCGCACTCGTCCACGCACTCGAAGCGCTGGGCTTAGACGTGTGGGAGCCGTTTGCGCGGAACAATGAGGACACCTCGTCTCCCGGTTGGGCTTATCGCGTCGGGCAGGCGGACATGCAGGATGTAATGGAGGCGGACGCAATGTTCGCCATCGTGAACGGTGTACCGCCGGACGAAGGCGTCATGGTCGAACTTGGAATGGCGATAACCGCTGGCAAACCTACATTTCTATTTCGAGACGACTTTCGCCGCGCCGCCGATAGTGACGAATACCCGCTCAATCTCATGCTATTCACCGGACTGCCGCAGCGAGGCTGGGAACGCTTCTATTACACGTCAATCGCCGAAATCTCATCACCCGACAAAGCCCTCGCACCTTGGGCAAAACCAACCTAACCTCGTATCCATACGTCCTGCCTCCTTGAAAAGGGGGGCTGTAGTAAATTAGATTATCAATGATACCCTGCAGTACGATCGGTTTCCTAACCGAAGCAGTATTCTTCCAGTCCACTAGTGCGGTTGGAAACTGCACTAACCGCAACTCTAGGGTGGGCCAACTTCCACACGTACAATGTCGTATTTTCGAGACACAGCCCGTTGAGAACTCCATAAATGAAAATCGTTACGAAATCAATTTGGATACCCCAAGCCATAGTCATTGCGATGCTATTGTACACTCTTTTTTTGGGATCGATATTATCCGCATATAACCTTGCTTAAGTGGGTCTGCTGTCCGGCCTTTGCGTATCTCGCGTCCGAGGCATGGAAACGACAGAAATCTGGTAGGGTTTGGGTCTTTGGGACGATCGCCGTTTTCTTTAATCCCATATTCCAACCTCATTCAGTTTGGAATATGTGGTATATCGTAATCCCATTCGCCATAGGAATAGCCGCCGTCTCAATCATTGTCCTAAATTCCAAAAACCCGGAAAAATAACACTCGTACAGAATTTGTAGGCTGGGTTAAGCAGATTTACGAAAACGTTGATTTGAAGCTATGGGCGCAGCAGTTCCATCATGTTATAAAACCTCCGTGACATACCGCAACCCAATGTTTTTTAAATCCGAATCGAATTTCTTCAATGATATACATCTCAGCTTTTGACTGAAAAATTAAGGGATCGAAGAGTTTTCGTAATTTGCGCTGAGGGATCAACCGACCGAATAGGGAGGGCGATAGTCTTCCTTTTAGGCTCCCTTAGTCTGCTCTAGTCTTTCCAAAACCCATAACATCGAAACGTCCTAGCGGCGAAGCAGTAAATTCTGACACCACAATTTTCAACACCATGAATATAAACGGACGGCAAGGGAGTGGTTTGGTGTTCAGTAATCTCCAATCCATAATGATGGTTTTTTGTTGGGCGGAAGACAGGGAAGACTAGAGCTCTTGCGATTCGCACGTTTGATTAGTAAATCGTTTACCAGTTGTCTATCAAAACTACAAAAATTGACTATTTCATTACGCCTAGGAAGGAAACCCAAAAATGCAGAAAAATCGGCGATGTTTTGTTCAACTTCCCCCTCATGTTAGCTTAGCAATAACTGTAGCTATGTTGTTCGTTATCACCATTAGTAGCTGCGACATCATTCAGGAACTTCTAATAACGGAAGACGCTCCCGAAGCCCCCCAAACCACAACCGTTACTATTCTGGGAGGCACGCCCGGCGGCAGCTTTACGCCATTTGCAGCCGCAGTGAGCGACATCGCCACACAAAATCAATCGCAATTTGAAATAGCTGTTGAAGCCTCTCCGGGATCGGTAGAGAATACGCGCCGCGTCAATGAAGGTCAGGATTACCTCGGCATCGCCTTTTCGTCGGAAAGTTATTTGGGTTACCACGGGCAAGAAGTATTCGCTGACGATGGTGCGAAAACTAACATCAGAGCCGTGACGCTACTCTATATCGCGTATTCCCAGACTGCCGTGCTGGCAGATAGTGGCATTCATCAGTTTGAAGACTTGGTTGGCAAGACTATAGCCAGCGGTAGAGTCGGATCCGGCTCGGCACAAACGATAGCGCGCTTGGCAACATCGGCTGGCATCTGGGACGATTTTATGGTGGTGCATAAGGGCAGTAATGAAGGGGCAGCAGCGCTCCGGACCGGAGAAGTCAACGCTTTTCATATGTTGGTCAGTGTGCCGAACGATGCGATGGCGCAGCTCGCTGCAATAAACGAAATTCGAATGCTGGACATGGACGCGCCCGCGCAAGCATCTGCGTTCTACGACCAGTATCCGTTTTACATATCCGGAGCACTTCCCGAGAATGCTTACGGTGGCAAAGTGGAGGCAGTTAACACACTTTTGATGCCGACATTGCTAATCGCTCACAAAGATATCCCAGCAGAAATTGTTTATACAATCCTCCAACGGGTCTTTACTCCAGAAGGGTTGCAAGCAATGCGCGAGGCCACCGGGGGCGCAGCGGCAGATATGACGACTGAAAATGCCCCAAAAGCATTTGTAATACCGCTTCACCAAGGTGCCTACCAGTTTTGGAGTGAACAAGGCCTTGCAATTCCTGTGCACGCGAAGCCGGTAGATTAAGGATAGACGTCATATTTTTTTTCATCTCGCTCTAAAAGGGGTTCGTTAGTCTGTCCTAACGATTCTCAATCCAAACACACTGTCTCCGCAAGTCAGTTCTGGTAAGGTGAGTAGAGGGATCAATCAACCTACAAAAACTGACATGATGCATCCTTATCGTATATAAGCGCATTGACCCATTTATCGGTTTATGGATTGACCGTCTAGGTAGAATTTGCTATACTATTCCTGTCGGCGACTCATGATCGGCAGAGGCTGAGGAACCGCGATGCGCTGCGGCGAGGGGATATATTTCGCTGAGCTTAGCAATTATAGAAGTGGCGCCATCGTTGGAGATTAAGGATATGACACGCATATCTGAGCTAGCCAAAAGGTTACGAACAAGATTGCTACTGATAGTAATGGGGATTTTGTCATGGACTATTATTTATTGCGTGTACGCTAGCGCAGAAGAAATTGAAAATCTCGCCCGAGGCGGAGACTTCGAGACGCCTGACGACATGGCGCAGTGGGGCTTATGGAAAGCGGCGGCGACGCAAGGTAACATGAAAATAGACAAAAAGAACGCCGTGATCGGGGAATCCAGCCTCTATGTATTTGATATCATCTTGGATCCGGTCGACAAATGGAAACCCAACATTGTACAGGTGGATATCTTTATCCTTGAGAAAAAAAAGATCCATACCTTCTCCGCATTCCTAAAGGCCGAAAAACCACGGCAGCTTAGACTAACCTTTATCGATCATATCAACGAACCGTGGCCTATGGGTCCGGTCAAGATTTTTGATATTGGCACTGATGGAAGGAATACTGGGTGACTAGCATACCCTCCGCGCTCGCAGGTTCGCTGCAAATTACCAACGCGCCCGAAGGGTCTAGAGTAAATTACTGGATAGACGGTGTTAGGTTCTATCGGGGCGAATTTCAGCCGACAATCCCGCCCAGGGCGGTGTCGGCGGCGGACAAACTCACAACGAAATGGGGAACCATAAAAACCCAATACGGTCGATAGCTTGCATCGCCATTGAGTTGTTATCGTCATTGCGGTTCATGTTTACACTCGGAAGGAGTGGCCGACTAATAATCGAGGCTAGGAAGCCTCTCCCACAAGTTAATGAGCAAATGTATAACTTTTAGTTGCAATGACCATATTTTTACATCATGACAGAAGGTGAATCATCATGACCCCAGAACAAGAGAAGGTGCACTTTCACACGTTCGGCTTCATTATCAAGCGGAGCTTGTTCAGTGCGGAAGAGATGGAGCAGTTTTCCCGCTGGTTTGATGAAGGCTGCGACGCGGTGTGCGGACCGTTCGCAGGCGTTGGGCAGATGGGATATCCCGGACTGAGCATTCACGCGGGATTCTGCGATCATTTCCTTGATGACCTCCGTATTATGGACAGGCTGGAAAACTTGATGGGCGAAGGGTTCCAACTCATTGCCTCAGACGCGCAGCGCCACGGCGGGAATTCGAGTTGGCACCAGGACACGGTCATCCCGATGGAAGCCGGTAAGCCGACTGAATACTTGATGCTCAAGGTGATTATGTATCTGGACGATCACAGCCAGGGTCCGGGTTGTCTCTGGCTGCTCCCGGGAACACACCGCAGGGGCTACGGCGATGCGCTGCGCGGGTTGATTACGATGGGTAATCCGAGCGACGCAGACACTTTAACGCCGGCGGGCGTGCCGCCCACGGACCTCCCCGGCGCCATCGCCACGAACACGCGCCCGGGTGACATCATCTTTTTCAACCAGAAACTTGGCCACTCCTCATGGGGCGGAATGCCAGGACGCCGATTCTTGGGGCTGACCTTCGGTGCAAAGCCGATTGAGGATTGGCAGGTTGATTGGCTCGTACATCACGGTGAACAATGGAAACATAGCTGCGCCAACGAAAGGAATTCACAGTTTCCGGATCACTTGGTAAAGTCGGCGGGAGCGCGCCGCAGAGCACTAATCGAGTTTATGCACAGCCGGGGGTATTGAGCGCGTCACCGGGATAAAGTGTTACAACATGACAAATAACGATATCCCCATCAGTGATTGGCAGATTGTGCAGTACCGGCAACAAGGGTACTTCACCGTTGACGGGCTATTCACGGCTGGCGAAGTCGAATCCGTGCGAAGCGAAATTACCAAAATTGTACGGCGTTATCCGAATGGCCCCGCGGGGCTGGTGGAATTTGAGCCGTCAGTTGAGAGCGGCGAAAATGCGCCTGAAGAGGTTGAATTAAGGGTTCGAAAACTCTCCAACGTGGTACGACACAACATCTTCTTCCGAAAGCTAGCCTTCCATCCAATGATGGCAGCGGTTGCGACGGCGCTGTTGGGGCCCGACGTTGTTCTACTGCAAAGCATCATGTTGCTAAAACCGCCGCACATTGGCAGCGCAAAGGTTTGGCACCAGGACAACGCATATTTTCGACGCGATCCAAACCATATTGCCGGCTTCTGGGTTGCTTGCGATGATGCCACAGTCGAGAACGGCTGCATGCACGTTATCCCCGGTTCGCACACACGCGGAATCCTGGAACATGGGGGTTTCAAGAATGAATACGGCACGCTAAAAGCGCCGTCGTTTGAAGAAGCCGTAGCAGTTCCGTTGAAGGCGGGCGATGCGTTGATATTTCACGGCGAGTTGTTGCACGGGTCGCCGCCAAATAATACCGCTGCGCGTCGGCGTTCGATGCAATACCATTACGCATCAAGCAAATGCCGCAGATCCAAAGGGTGGGAATTGTACAAAGTAAAACCCGAGGCACACGTTGCCGGGCGGGATTACGGTTATGCTTGAGCCCGGGTGGTCCCGTCCGTTGACCAACCGCGGGCAGTGAACTCCTACTATACAGATACCATTGGGAAAAGCGGGTAGGGGAACCCAACCCCAACGATTGGTCATTTGGTTGGAGTTGCTCCGATTGTGTTTATTGCCTCCTCTAACTACACCTTGGTTAGGGGTAGGATACAGAAGGCGGCAACCTATTATGATTACCTGTCAATGCAACAGAATATTGGAGAAATGCGTATGAAACGCTATGCACAGACTGTTCTGCTGAAGGATGACACGAAAATCATCAGGCAGTACGAAGAATACCATGCCAATCCGTTTCCAGAGGTAATAAGCGGCGTCCAGCACTGCGGCGTATTGCGGCTTTTTATTTACCGCTATGGGCGGCAACTCTTTATGTTCATGGAGGCTGAAGACGACTTCGACTTGGAACGAGATATGCCAAAATACATGGCTCACCCTAGAGCTAGAGAATGGGACACGCTGATGCGCACTTTCCAAGAGACAGTTCCGGGGGCGCCGGAAGGTTCGACTTGGGTAGAGATGAAAGAGGTTTTCGCCTATGACGGCGAACTCATTCCGATATCTTAGCTGAATCTCGAGGAAACCTAAGCGAGTCGGTAACGCGAAGTAATGCGATTTCGAATCAACCGGAGGTAACGATGTGGCTCCTAACGTAATGCCAATTCCGCAAGATTTTACCAAGGTGACGCTAATCACTGGCGGCAGCAAGGGTATCGGGTCCGGCTGCGCGCGGGTCTTTGTCGAAGCTGGCGCACCGGTCGTCATCTGCGCAAGAGGCAGTGAAGTCGGCGAAGCATTGGCCGCAGATCTAAACTCACAAGGACCTGGCGAATGCCATTTTCGGCAGTGCGATGTATCCGTACCAGAAGACATTTATCGAGTCATAGACTGGACTGTTGACAGGTATGGACGCTTGGACTGTCTGATTAATAACGCCGGTATGCATCCGCCGCATAAAGCGATAGATGAATTTTCGGTCGAAGATTTTAAGCAATTGTTGGACCTGAACTTGGTCAGCTATTTTGCTGCGTCCAAGTACGCCCTGCCGCATCTGAGAGAGGTTCGCGGCAGCATCATCAATATGGGAAGCTTGGTCGGAACTATGGGGCAGCAGTTGGCGACTATCTATTGCGCGACCAAGGGCGGCATCAGTGCGTTCACCAAAGCGCTTGCTATTGAGGAAGCGCGACACGGCGTACGTGTAAACGCGGTGCTGCCGGGTAACATCTTGTCCAACAGCCGTGTCGAGGGGGTGGCTCAATCGGAGAACCCTGAAGAACTCAATAAGCTGGTGGATAGCTGGCAGTGGTCGGGGCGCAGCGGTTCTAATGAGGAAGCCGGTTATGTCTGTCTGTTTCTGGCGAGCGATTGGGCCAGTTATGTCACCGGTATTGACCTAATTATCAGCGGCGGATCGGAACTGGGTTACGGGGTCAAAGCGCCGTGGAATATAGGGTTGGATTTGGTAAAATCACAGTATCCCGATCCGGTTAATCCGCTGTGAATCGGGTCATAATTACGTTAGTAACAACCGCCACTTGACGATTGTGCACATTTCCCTCATTAAATGTGGTAAGTTTGATTTCCTAATTGAACCGGACTCATACAGTCTGTAGATACGGCTATAATCCGCACTTACCGAATCATGAGTAAAAATGAATCAAATGGACTATAATATGTGGCAAAATGAAATCAGGAGAAGTTTTTATGGGTCAAGCAATTAACAAGTTTCGAGAGAAACTCAAATCGGGAACCGTCTGCCTGGGGCCGGGCATAACGCTAACAGATCCGCTCGTTACCGATGCATTGGGCGACTCGGTAGATTTTTTTTGGGTCGACTTAGAACATAGTTTAATGAGTCCTGAAGCGCTCAACGGACACCTTTTGTCGGCGCGTGCTAGGGAAGTCGCTTCTCTAGTACGTGTGAGCGGCAGCGCAACACCGTTTATCAAGCCGGTGCTAGATGCGGGCGCGGACGGGATAGTTGTGCCGCAGGTTCAGAGTGCGGAAGAGGTGCGACAAGTTATCCGCGATTGCCACTATCCTCCGCTAGGCACCCGCGGCTTCGGTCCGCGAGTGCCGTCCAATTACGGCCGCGAGGGCGGGAGTGAATACGTTGACCGCGCCAATGCAGACATCTTTGTTGCTGTGCAGATTGAAACTATGGGCGCGTTGGAAGCTATCGACGAGATCGTAGCCATACCGGGTATAGATTCTTTGGTCATTGGTCCCCAGGACCTTTCGGGGGCGTTAGGACTGCTCGGCGATGTCGAACATCCCAAAGTCGTCGCCGCCATTGAAACGATAGTCAAGAAGGCGCGCGATGCCGGACTGTTTGTCGGCGCAGGGATGGGAACAGACCCAGACTACGCTTACATTATGGCGAAACGCGGCGTACAATGGCTTCAGATAGGCGGCGACTTTGGATACCTTATTGCATACATGGACGAACTCAATTTGTCAGTGCGAAGCAGGATAGAGAACGCATAAGATAATCGGTACGGGAGGTATAGCACTATGCTGATTGACGCACATGCGCACATTTTCCCCGAGGTGAACGGGATGAATGCGGCGGGCCCCACGCGCGGCTTAGGTTACGGGCGTGTCACAATCGGGGATCAACCGCTTCAACTATTTCCGCCCAACGGCGCGAAAACTGAAGTCACTCCCGAAATGCTTTTGGCATATATGGATTGGGGCGGAGTTGACAAGACGATGCTGCTTCAGGGTCCGTTTTACGGTGAGTGCGACCAATACGTCCTTGACGCCATGAACAGTTATCCGGACCGCTTTATGGGCGCTGCCTACCTCGATCCTTGGGCGTCGGATTGCCGTGAGGCATTGGACAGAATTGCCGCGTCAGCGGGTTTCCGCGCCGTAAAAATGGAGTGTTCTGAAGCTTCAGGCCTGTGCGGGATTCACCCCGAAGGAAGGCTGGATTCGCCTGATATCGAATGGATTTGGGATGACCTTGAGCGCCGCAATTGGGTACTTGTTTTCGATCTGGGCGCGGTAGGCAGCCGTTCTTATCAGACTAGCGCGGTGCGCGGAATTGCGGAATCGCACCCTAATCTTCGAATTGTAATTGCGCATTTGGGGCAGCCAAACCTAAGAGTCGAGTCCGACCCGGAACTTTGGGGGTTGTGGCAAGACCAGATAGATTTGGGAACGCTGCCCAACGTATGGTTTGACAATTCCGCAGTGCCAGCTTACCTCGCGGATGAAGGCTACCCATTCCCGAGCGCGGAGCGGTATATGCGTTTAGCAATTGACCGCTTTGGACCGTCCAAGTTGATGTGGGGTACTGATGTTCCGGGTTTACTATCTCAAGCGACCTATACGCAGCTCGTGAAGTTGGCCGAACTGCACACGCATTTTCTCTCCGCGGATGAACAAGCCATGGTACTTGGCGGTACTGCTTTGCAGGTGTATGGGGGTTGAGGTAATCTCAAAATAACCGCTTACATCAAAAGACGATCTATCTGGCATTTATACGCATTTGTGGGCTAGTTATGATGGTAATTGCGTTGTCCAAATAATTGTGCCGCCAGGTGCAATTGGAGAATCGTTAATTGATGGACAAAACATGACGTATTAGACTAAGGTCATAGTCGTAACATTTTATACCGGTCAACAACGGTTCAAACTTGTCATTTAACCGGATAAAATTAGGTTTATTGATTGAGGCGTCGTTAGCGAGGTCGCAAAGCATCATTGGGACGGGTATCGTCCTGTGTATTAATATGAGGCCTCTTGTACGTGTTGCATGAGTAAATCCAACTTCCGCCGATCTCGCACACCCTTCGCCGATTCGACGCCCGAACAGAGATCGATACCAAATGGGCGGACGTTTTCAATCGCGGCCTTGACATTATCAGTGCGAATTCCACCCGCCAAGAACGCTGGAATTTTTGCATCGCCGATTAGTTGCCTTGCGAGTTTCCAATCGCTAGTTTTGCCGGTACCGCCATATCGAACCCTTCCCTCGCCGAAATCGACCGTGTCGAACAACAGAGCATCTGCCCCGGCGTCAACGTAAGTTTTTGCTTTAGCATTGATGGTACCAGCATCAAATTCTCTCCCGGCATCTGACGGCAAAAACAGCGATTTCCAGACTTCGCACGACAGCACCCGTTTCAATCGCAAGATTTCGCCGGGTGGTTCATCTCCAAGCAGTTGAACCGCAAAAGGATTTATCTTGCTCACCGCTTGTTGAATCCAATCTACCGGCCGATTATATATCAGCACAACCGTTGAAATTTGGACACAACGTGCAATTTCGGCAGCATGATCGATAGAAACAGACCGATCGGAGACAGATGCTTCAACTACTATCCCGATGTAATCCGCCTCGGCCTCGGCTGCCATCTGCGCGTCTATATTATTGGTTGTACCGCATATTTTGACCTTGCTGCGAGTTTTTGTCATACAATTCGTTCGCACCTAAGAACTAATCCGATAATCATTGATGCACAACCCTTCTAATCGAACCAGTATTTACTCAGTTCTTCGGTGCGGTTGGAAACCGCACCTACTTGGACTTGGCTTCTGCGCACACCGAATCATGAATGTCGCACCTGCCGAAACTTGTGAATACATGAATTGTAGGTTAAGGGTTAAAGCAAAGGATTTTTGATTACAAATTAAGCACATCGCGCATGTATCGACAGCTCATGGTGATACTCTCATTTGGCGCTTTGTCAGTCCGATCTTGCTCGACCATCAGCCACTCAACGTCAATGTCGTCGACTGCCCGCATAATTGCCCCCCAGTCGAGAATACCGTGACCAACTTCTCCGAAAGAGCCGTCGGGGTTCATATCTTTGAAGTGAAGGTATGCAACTCTATTCGCATAACGCTTTAAAAACTCCGCAGGATCATCACCGCCGCTTTTTACCCAGTATGTGTCGACACAGGCATGAACATATTGGGGATCGGTTGATTCATACAGCTTCACAATTCCGGTGGTGCCGCCAAAATCCTTAAATTCCCAATTGTGATTGTGGTAGCAAAGTTTTACTCCCGCGTTGTTGCAGCGGCGTCCAACCTCGTTGAAGATTTCAGCGGCACGTTCATAGTCTTCAAGCGAATCGTTTCCACCCACGCCGGAAACCATGAGGTGGCCGCACGCCGCCGCCTCAGCGGATTTAATCATGCCGTCAAAATGCTTAAGGCTGCCGTAACCGGTGTGAACGCCGGCGGTCACTAAATTGTGGGACGTTAGCAGGTCATTCACTTCCTCAATTGACCGTCCTCCTGCAGTCGGGTCTCCAGTTTCTATACCATCGTAGCCGGCGGCGGAAATTTCGGCGAGGACGCCGGGAAGATCGTTACTTGGGCGATCGCCGTAGATAATGAAATGACAACCCACTTTGTACTTGCTCATACCACTCCTCCTTATATTCCTCGGAAATTCGCAGAAATTGTACTTTTTAATACTTCAATTAGATGAATGTGCTCTAAACTCAAAGTGTGAAAATTTGGGATGCCCTGCAAATTTTGCACATCAACACACCTCCGGTTACGTCATACTTTGCCCCCGCTATTAAATGTTCAATCTTCTTGTAAAACAGTAAATTACTACGGCTGAATTATTTACTCAAGTAAGATACCATTTCAATATGCAAATCCGCAAGAGATTTATGAGATTGCTAGTTTTTGTGGCTTGACAAGATTTCTTGACTGTGATAGAATCTCAAAGATTTTCATAAAGTTGCGAGAAACTGCCCCAAAATTGTACCGTCCCCAAAAACATCATTCGACCTATCTTCGCCTTGTGTAAACAAGGAGACAATCAACGGAGAACAAAACATGACTGCGAGAAACTCGTTCGTCTGTGTTATAGCATTTTTCCTGCTCACGTTGATATCCACACAGATGCTCTTGGCATCCGAAGGAGACCAATCCATCGGCCTTTCAGAAATTGCCGTTGAGATTAGGGATCGGGTGGATATCGGCAGTATGCGAAAGGACATCGCACGGCTTTCTAGCCTATCGAGCCGCGTGACGGGTTATCCCGAAGCGGCTTCTGCCAGCAAATACATCTTCGACCGGTTTGTTGAAATTGGCTTGCAAAATGTGGAAAGCCGTGAATTCCCAATCACAGTTCCGATCGACCAAGGCGACGGTACGCTGGCGGTGCTTGATGCAGACGGAAAGGCGGTCGTGACAATCGAAATGCGATCAGTTTGGCCAAACCTCGTCCGGACCTCACTGCTTCCCATTGGAATTAAACATGTGGTTGAAGGCGGAGAATCTTTAGAGGCAATTGCTCAATCCTACCGCGTTGACGTTCAATCCATTCTTGATGACCCACACAATAAGTTTCTCCAAGATCAGGCGACCGATGGGCGGGACAACAACGGTGATGGAGCGGTCGATGAACCCGGGGAATTCGCGTTGATTGACGGAAATACAGTTTTTATACCGACCGGCGGATTAACCGCGCCGCTTTTTTACGGCGGCGGCGGCGAACTAGTTGACTTCAACGGAAAAGACATCGGCGGTTTTTGGTACGAGGTTCAGCCCGGTGATACACTGCGAGACATTGCTCATCGCTTTCGTATCGGAGTAGGCAGCATCACCGATGATGTGCTTAACGGCCATCTTCAAAAAACCGAGGATGGTATTGATAACAACGAGGATGGCCGAATTGATGAATACGGTGAAATTCCTCTCCTCGCCGATATATTACATTGGGATACAGACGGCATTGATAACGACGCGGACGGCTTTATTGATGAGCATCCCGGCGGAGAAACGGACGGAATTGACAACAACAACGACGGCCGTGTTGACGAGGAGGGCGAGTTCATCGCTGCTTACGAATCAAGCATATTTATACCTCGCGGCAGCGTAGTATTAATTGATTTCAACTCCAGTACCAAATGGATAAACGCAGCAATGCTCGGCGCGAAGGCTGTGGTTTTTATTGAACCGGAAACCACAATTCGCGGGGAGGCAGAGAATAAGTTCCTGACAGTCCCTGCCAACATACCGCGGTTTTGGATTTCTCGGGCAGATGCTGACACGCTGTTGGCGATGCTTGGTGAATCTTCTGACCTTACATCCTCCACCGACGAACAACAAAGGGAGGTCACGGTCCGCCTCAGCGCAACGATGACGTGGGAACGACGAATTGGGCAGAATATCCGCGGTTTCCTTGATGGCGGCGACCCAGCACTCAAGGACGAACTTGTCGTAATCACGGGGTATTACGACTCGATGTCGGTTGTTCCTGCGATTGCGCCAGGAGCTGATCCGACTGGTGGAATTGCTGCGCTTTTCGAACTGGCGCGCATATTTAGCAAAGCAGAATTCCGGCCGGGGCGTTCGATTCTGTTCGTTGCTACAGACGCTCATTTTCAGGGGCTGGCGGGAATGCGAGCGTTCATGGAGGGGATTGGCCAAGATGTCGTGGGGCGGGAAGCTGATTCACCCGGAACGCCAACAATGCGCGGACTGCGACGAGGTTTAGCAGCAGATCTGTTTGAATTCAAAGAACTTGGCCGCAAACTGCTGCTGTCGATTGATCGGAACGTATTGGTGGATTTGCCTCCGAATTTCTTTTACGAAGTCCATCAGCTTGACGACGCCCTCGATTCGCTCCAAATTACATTAGGTGATCTTGAGGGGACTCGTGGCCGCGTCGAATGGCTAAGGAACGCTCAACGGGATTATAAAGAGAAACAGAAGAAGAAGCTTGAAACCACTAAAAAGCGCGAAAAGCAGGGGTTTACCCAAGAGGAGCATTCCCGCCTCGAAATTAACTTGGCTAAGTACAAAAAAGATGCTTTACAGACTACCCAATTTTTGCGATCGGTGGTCAGACGTGTGGATAATTTACGATCCCAAGCGCTGGAAGAGTCTCGAAAGGCACAGCGGGATCTGATTGAGAATATCGCGTTGCCCATGGCGCGGCTTGATGAGTGGGCGATTACGAAACTGGCGGCTGATCTGGCGGCGAAAAACATTGGCGGCAACTACGATCGAACGGCCGACAGTTCCTACCTGAAACCGAATGCGGACCAAGACGGAAACTACTACCTCCCGGTGCCATCCGACTTGATTGACACGCCATTGGCTAAAGCAGTGAATCGGCTTTCCGACCATTTAGAGGATTGGGAACTCAAAGACCGCCGAAAGTTTGCACTTCAATATGCTCAAGAACAACTCCTGGATCGGCACCTCGATTTTCACGGCTTAGAACAGATAAAAGAATCCCGGGAAATTGTACATCGCGCGACTAGAGCTTTAGGTGAATACATTGCAGAAGAGGAACAGGTCTTAAACCGCACGCTTCAAAAGATTCCTACCGACACAGACTCCGAGTCACGCATCAAAACCGCCATTAACGGTTTACGAAGGGATGCTGCTTACGCGCCCGAGGATATTGACACGATTGTCGGCCCATTCCTTGGTGAATCCAGTCTGAACCGCTACAAGGTCATTCAAAAACAGCTTCGCCAAAAATTGGCGGAAATCGAGAGCACCGACGCCGGCGCGGTGGATCGAGAATCTCACGCCATATTCATTGAAGAACTGACTAAAGATAAACAAGCCATCTTCGAAACCGCCATGCGAAATGCCAGGCTTGAAAGGCAGCGTATCGAATCGCTTTTGGAATTGCAACGCCACGCGTCGTTGAACCGGCCGTATCTTGAGGAAGAATTATTGGTGTTGAGCCACTACCTACCAGCCGACGAAGTTGACACTGCCATAGAGGTGCGCGCCCAGATTGTCGCACAACTTGAGCAACAACGTCTGCTTCGGCTAGTTAAACAGCGTGCGAAGAATGATGTCGTTGAACTTCAGAATATGTTAAACCGCTTAGACGAACTCGACCAAGATCTTCCAGAAGAGATGAAGACGCTGCTTCGAGATAACATGCTAACGCTGCGAAACGCGAGATTCCGTAACATCCAAAAACGGGTGCAGGTGATTGCACGTATTAGCAAGTCTGAATACGACCGGAAAGTTGCCAACATTGAGCAAGCAATTGCCCTCCAAGACCTTTTCAACCGCTACTATACCTCTTTGTTTGTTTCTATCGACTTATCTACCCAAAACGACAAATTTGGCGTGTTCAACAAAGGTTGGTTCTATGACCAGCAGCCTGAATTTGTGCTGAGGCGCGAGTTTGCTTTCATCGGCAACAAACTCGCCGAGTATGCCGAGGATGTAGATTTTGGCGTCCGCATTAACAACCTTTGGACGTTTACGGACGATCAGATTCGGCAGGCTGTGATGAACAGTCAATGGGAAATCGCATCCGGCATTGAGTCCAAACAGGCAATAGAGGGCAAGTCGTTGGAGACGCTGATTGACGAACACTACACGACGTTAGTCAAGCTTTCCGGCGTTTCGCGTTTAATGAAGATGCAGTTTGAACAGATGAGAGACCGAGGCGAGCCGTCCGAGGATATGCTCAAGGACATGGACTATATCCGCAAGGAGGTCGAGCGATTCATCCGAAACGATCAGCGCGAAGCCCGAAAAGAACGCAAAAACAGTATTCGCCTCTTCAACCGGCTGCCTGCAATGCTTGCCCTACGGAAAGTGAAGCCGTCCGATTTGACCGAGGAGGAGATTGATGACATCAAGACCCTTATAGACATTGTCGGCTTAGGGGGAGCTACCAACTTCGTTAACGCGATTTCAGCTTCAGGCGGCAAAACGTGGACAACTTATATTCCCGGCAAAATTGCATTTGACAGCGAAGTTGCGACGCTCGTCGGAAAAACGGGGATTGCATTTGCCACCATTGATGATGCGCGGGTGCTTACGGACACGCCGTTGGATACGATTGATAAAATGGATTTGAGGGAAGACGGCAATCTGCACAAACAGGCGAAAACGCTTGCGGCAATTCTTATACAGGCGATGCGCGACCCGAAGATGCCTACAGCGGCGCGCGTAGGCAACTTCTATTGCAATCTGTTTGGCGACGTTGTAGAGTATGACGCGCGCGAGAGCGCCTTGCCGAACAAACCCGTACCGCACCCAATCCTTACGCTGCGGCGCAAAAATAAAACAATGATGGGCGTTCGCGGCGATCTCTTTACTATGGGAGATAACAAAGGCGTTTTTGAAGTCGTCGGATTGGCGATGGAAGGGCGCGCCATTCAGCGGCGCGGCGGCACGCAAGAGGTAGAGGCGTATATCCTTGATTCCGATTCGGGAGATATTGTCTACGCACCAGATTTGGGCAACTTTGGTGCCGAACTACTGCCGAATAAGGTGCCTATTACCACACGCCGGCGCGGTTGCCGCATCGTGGTTTTTCCGTGCGTGTCCACCACGATTTACGACTTGGTCGACCAGCGGTATTTGCGGACACTTCGCGAATTGAACGTCTACGATGCGCTAAGCGACAGTCCTCCGGAAAAATACGGCGTGTCCAAGCCGTGGCAACAGCCGATGGTTTCGGCGACTGAACCGATTGCATTGGTCTATTCTGAACCAAACTCCCGCATCAAAATCGGCATGGCATACGGGCAAATTGGAAAGCGGCTGCTGCTGATTAAAGCTGGCAAGAGCGGCGCCAAAAACCCGACCCTTTACACTGGGGAAGGGTTCGTCGTACAGGAAAACGGCTCTGTTCGCCTCACCCCGTACGTCGTTGTACGCGACATGTGGTGGCTTGATGAAAACCGCACCAGCCTTTACAAACGGTTCGGTATTAGCAGCGATCGCTTAGACAAACTCCACCTATTTTCGAACGAACATCTGGAACAGGCGGAAGTTGCTTTGGATAAAAAGGACTATTCCATGGCGATGAAGCTCGCGCGCGGGGCATGGGGTTACGAATCGCGTGCGTATCCAGATGTTAAAAAGACCGGCAATGATGTGGTTAACGGTGTTATGTTCTATCTCGCACTGCTAATTCCCTTTGCCTACTTTATGGAACGCCTAATTTTCGCATTTCCGGATGTTCACAAACAGATTCTTGGTGTATTCGCCATCTTTCTCGTAGTGTTCTTTTTCCTTTCACAAGCACATCCAGCCTTCCAGATTACCACGACGCCGGTTATTATCCTAATTGCCTTCGTTGTGTTAGCATTAACTGTGATCGTGATTAGCATCATCGTCCGGAAGTTTGAGGAGCAGTTAGAACAGATTAAGCAGGAACGCTCAAAGGTTTATAAAGCGGATGTTGGCCGCCTTGCCGCTTCCGCTGCTGCATTTAGCCTTGGCATCTCCAATATGCGCAAGCGGAAAGGCCGCACTCTCCTTACATGCGCCACGCTGGTAATTTTAACATTCACGGTAATCTCCTTCACATCGGTTCGAACCTTTATGCAACCCAACAGCACCTCTTTGCCTTCTGTAACGCCCCAATACACGGGCATGTTGATTCGTGACCAATACTGGATTCCATTGGAGGAACCGGTGATTACGTCGGTAACGAACGATATGCGAAAAACACGGATTGGCGAAAATGAACTCCGGGTGCTGTTGAAAAAGAAAGGAAAATCGCCCGATGAAATTGACTCGCTGCTTGCCTCGGCTAAAATTGACATGGATCATGGTACTCGGGTAGAGGACATGTCCTCGACTCCTACCAGCGGGTTGAAGGATCAAGCGTATATCACGGTGCACAATGTTGTCGCGCCGCGGGCGTGGTATCAGTCTTCGGGTACCGGCGATCAGTCGTTCGTACAGTTGACGCGTATTGAAAATCCCAAGGATCCTGTGCCGCCGAAAGATCCATTGACCGATGAACCGCTAAGTTTTGCGGCAAACATGCTGGTGGGAATGAGCCCTCAGGAACCGGGTGTCACTGGTATTGACCGTTACCTGCAGTACGGCAAATGGTTTACCCCTGCAGACGAAGCGGAATGGCCGACCCAATGGCCGTATGCATGCGTATTGCCAAAAGGTATGGCAGACCTCTTGGAAATCAGCGAATCTGATATGGGGAATGCCACCATCTCAGTTTATGGCGCAAAATTCACTGTCACCGGTGTTCTGGGCATTGGGTTTAAGGATTTAACAGACAATGACGGCGAAGAACTCACCCCTGTCGATTATCAATTGATGCATCAGCAACAATCGCGCGGGGGCGAGGGGGAAGAAACGCTTGAGGGCGAGTTGCAGAAGTATCTCCACCTTACGCCGGATAGCATCGCTATTTTGCCATACGAGGTGATAATCAATCAAGGCGGAACACTGCGATCAGTCGCGGTCAATATGAACCCTCAAGAAGGCGATCCGCCGTTCCTAACCGGCGTTGATAAGCTAGATTTAATCATGGCGCCCCTAATGAGCCGCATTGCACTCGACTTTTTCGTCGGTCGGAACAAAGATACTTACCTCTACAGCTCAATTGGGATGACTTCCTTCTCCGGAATGGGCAACTTATTTGTGCCAATACTTATCGCATCACTAATCGTACTGAACACAATGCTCGGCGCCGTGTATGAAAGAGTTCGGGAAATTGGTATTTACAGTTCCGTCGGGCTAGCGCCGGTGCATATAGCTTTTCTGTTTCTCGCAGAGGCGTGCGTGTACGCGATTGTGGGGGCAGTGTTGGGTTACCTACTCGGTCAAGTCGTGGCTACTCTCCTAGTGAATTTCGGCTGGCTTGCCGGATTGACCCTTAATTACTCATCAATGTCCACAGTGGTGGCAACCATTATCGTTATGCTAGTGGTCATCAGCAGCACACTCTACCCCGCTGTTAAAGCCGGACGGATGGCTGTTCCCGACATTGAACGGAAGTGGAAATTACCTGAACCGGAAGGCGACGAGTGGCACTTTGACCTTCCCTTCACAGTTCTATCCGAGGAATCACTTGGCTTGAACGTCTTTATGCGGGACTATTTTGAAGCCCACTCCGACGAATCTGCGAGCGATTTCTATACTGACCAAATCTCTTTTAACCGGTCAACCGAGGAGATTGAAGGCAGGGAAAAAGAAACGTACGCGATTAGCATGATGGCTTGGGTAGCGCCTTACGATTTAGGGGTCGGTCAATCCATTCGATTTGTGACTTCCCCGGTTGGCGGAGAAGAGGAAGATCTCTACAACATCACCCTTGATGTGCACCGTGAAAGCGGCGAAATTGCCTCTTGGAAACGCGTCAACCGGCGTTTCTTAAACCTAATTCGTAAGCAACTGTTGGTCTGGCGAACGTTCAGCGCCGAGGTTCGCGGCGAGTTTCACGAACGCGGCCGTCACGACCGCCAATTCACTGATGCTCCTAACCTTGAACTAGCACCACAGCCGGCTGACTGATGAATTGGTGAATCGGAAAAGCCCTAGTAAAATTTCGCTAATGTCTAAGCAAGAATATTAAGGCATTTTGCACATTACGGGAAGGGAATCAATACGCATGGTAAACTTTGGAGAAAAGTTAGCAAGCTTTTTTATCATCATCGGCGTAATTCTTTGGGTCACATCTATCTTCTTTTTGGGAGGGCGGTGGCAGCCCCTTGTGCTTTCGGCCGCAATTTTGGTTGTCGCCATCTTTATCGCCCACATTTGGGAAGAACTCTTTCAGCAAAAAAAATGACCGTGCGTTATACGAACGCGTAGCACCATAGGCTTTCACGCATTCCGTCACGTGCTACGAAAGGAGAATTTAATTTGGCGAGAGAGAGAATATCGCAAGCCGAGGAGTGGCAGGCTTGGGCGCAGCGTTACGATATGGAGGGCGGGATTCGGACATTTGAATCCGGTTTAACCCTCAAAGTCGTTCTAGGGGCCCTTTTTGTGGGGCTGTTGATGATGCCGGGCTCAATCTACTTGCAGTTAGTGTCAGGCCAAACGGGTGCAGGCGCCGCACCGTGGGTAGCGGTCATTCTATTTACGGAATTGGCGCGCCGCTCATTTACGACAGCCAGACGACAGGAGCTATTCTTACTGCTTGGACTTACTGGTGCAGCGGTCGGATCTGGACTTCAGTACCGCGGCTTCATCTGGTACGCCTATTTTGTGCAAACGCCTCAAGCGGAGTCCTATGAAATCGCCGACAAGATTCCTTTTTGGGTTGCGCCATCACCGGATTCGATTGCAATCGCAGAAAGATCGCTCTTGCACATGGATTGGTGGACGCCTATTTGGATCTTTTTGGTCATGCGGCTGCTTGGTACAATTCGACATATCAGCGCAGGTTATTTTTTGTTCCGGCTCACTGCTGACCTAGAACGACTTCCGTATCCACTGGCGCCTATTGAAGCACAAGGCGCGACCGCTCTAGCAGAGACCACAGGCAGGGCGGAAACGTGGCGTTGGCGTGTGTTTTCTATCGGTTCCATGGCGGGGTTACTGTGGGGTTTTCTATATATCGGTATTCCTTCACTTACTGGCGTGATGATGTCAGAGCCGATTGAGATTCTAAAAATCCCATTTATTGATTTTACCCCTAGTATTGAAGGATTTGCTCCGACAGGAGTGTTTGCGCTCTCCACCGATTTTGGACAAATTCTCTTTGGGTTTGTGCTGCCATTTCCAATCGTGATGACTGAATTCATCGCGGCAATGTTTACCCAGTTTTTCCTGAATCCGCAACTTTACCAACATGAAATATTGTATCAATGGCGTGCAGGTTTGGATGTCCGCGGCGTAGGATTGTTCAATGGCTTGGATTTCTGGATTAGCGCCAATATGGGTAAAGCTTTCAGCTTCGCAGTCGTCGGCCTTGCTGCATCTGTTCCCATGCTTATGAAATTTCGATCTGCGAGACAGGAAACTACCGGTACGCGCGGGTCGCTCCAAACGCCGCCGGGGCGCGGAGATTTTCCGCTCTGGCTAATGGCGGGGTTGTGGCTTATCGGCATGATTGGTTTTGTGTGGATGGTGCATTGGATGGTACCGAATTTTCCGATGAAATTTTTGCTGGGCTTTGCTTTTATATACACTCCGCTAAATTCCTACGTCACTGCGCGGACATTTGGGGTATTGGGGCGCGATCTCTTTGAAATCCCCTATATCCACGAGACAACCTTTATCTTGAGCCGTTACGAGGAAATCGACATTTGGTTCGTTGAATTACCAAATGAGGACTACGGCCGCGGCACACAAGGTTGGCGCGTGTGCGAACTGACGGGAACTACGTTTACAAGTAACATTGCAGCCCATCTATTGATTATGCCGATTCTACTAATTTCCGGAATTCTCGTATGGCATTTCATTTGGAAAATCGCGCCAATTCCTTCAGCGCAATATCCTTTCGCTCAAACTTGGTGGCCAATCTACGCAACCAACGAATGTCTGTGGAAGACCTCGCTTCGCGATGGAAGCAGTCAGATGTTGCAGGCCATCCGAGGCGACTACGTTGCGACCGGATTTACCGGTTCGCTTGCTATCTACGGCATCCTCTGGTTAGCGAAGATGCCTAGCATGTGGTTTTACGGCATCGTGGGTGGTATCGGCGCCGACCCAGGTATGATGATACCAAGACTAATCGGTGCAATAATAGGCCGATTTTATATGATTAAACGATTCGGCTTGAAACGGTGGTTTATGTTCAATCCAGTTTTGGCAGCCGGCTTTACATGCGGTGTTGGCCTCATCGGAATGGGAACTGTGGCTATTGCACTGGTATCCAAAGCAGTCATTGTTAAACCGTTCTGATGGGCAACGACTGCGTGAGTCGACAGGATAGGTGTGCGGATTAACATTTCCTAACAAGTCCACGGGCAACATAGGTATGTCCGTCAGGAATTTCACGCCACGCGAATGACGGTATGGAATGGACAAATTTTGGTTGGGCGGGTATCACTTTAGAAATTCCAGCGAACTGGGAGTTGAGTGGATTATCTGGTGACGAGAAAAAGGGGTATTTGCGGTTAGACGATGAGACGACACCGCGTCTAGAGTTAAAATGGTCTGAATCGAAGCAGAAAAAACCAGACCTGCATCGCGTCCTTGACGAATATTTTAAACTTATCCGTAAGAATTTTAAGCGTACAGAGGCTAAACTTCATATTCAGCGGAATGTCAATCTCATCAAAGATGAATCCTTCCTTGACGGCAGAGACGCGGTATTCTTTAGTTGGAAGGGAAGTTACCGAGCAAATGGTGTAATCTGCCACTGTCACACGTGCAAACGAATAACAATTGTCCAGGTGATGGGACATCTCAAGGAAAACCTCCGTACGACATCCGTGCGAATCTTGAGTTCGCTTCACGATCATCCGGCTGGGCCGACGCCCCTGTGGACCGCATACCAACTCAACGTTGAAGTGCCGCGCCGATACCGCCTTGAAAAACATCAATTCCTGTCCGGATATCTGTTAATGTCTTTCGTTGATGGCAGCCGCAAGCTTTCAATTGAACGATATGGACTAGCGGATATTACTCTCAAAGAGAGTGATTTGGAATCTTGGTTTCGAGCCAAGTATACCAAGGCTATTCGAGGATATGGCTTCAAAATGGAGTCTATCCAATCTGACGATGGAGATGAGCGGTTTACGTGTATTGGCGAACGCACACGTCTGACCGATCACGTACCGTTTGCACCTGTATTATTTATTGACAAAATTTTGCGGCGGCAGACCTTTGCCGCTCACATTCGGCATTGTTACGAGTCCAATCGCATCTATGTTTTACAAGCAGTCGCCAAGCGCGACGCAGTTAAGACTGTGGATGGGGTTGCGGCAAGCATTCGATGTCACTAGAGAATAGTATTGAACGCAAATGATTAATACCATTCTTTACAAACTCCGACTAAAAAAACGACCAGATTCGGAATTTGACCGGGAGCGTATCTTAAACGCATTACCGCTTCGAAACCAATTAATCAAATGGGAAGTTGATGACAAAGAGGAGGTTTCACTTGTCATTCCCCAGCAGCAGAAACTATGGATTCGGATAGCTTCCAGGATTTTTTCCTTGCCTGACAAACGCGTGATTGTTTTGGATGATGTCGGGTCTTATGTGTGGCGTCTATGCGACGGAAATAACTCGATTAGCCAAATTGTAAAACACCTTAGTAAACAATACCGTATGACACGAAAAGAAGCTGAAACGTCGCTTTTCACCTTTATGCGGCAGTTGGGCAAACGAAACATAATTGGATTTGCTGTTTCCAAAAAACCAAAAGGAGGGGAGAAGTAGATGGCAGAACCCGATGCGATTGATGCAAATAGTGGTGATGTTCCTGCCGAAACGACTGCCCGAGCTACGCGGCAGTTGCCGAAGGAAAACACCGTGCGCGTCAGGAATTTGATTAAAAGATATGAGATGGGTTCGAGTATCGTCGGTGCGTTGCAAGGCGTTAATTTCGAAATTCGCCGCGGCGAATACATATCGATTATTGGCCCCTCCGGAAGCGGAAAATCCACGCTTTTTAACATGATTGGGGGGTTGGATAAACCGACGGAAGGCAGGGTGTATATTGATGAGGTGGATATTGCGCAGTTAGATGCATATGAGCTTGCATGGCTTCGTTGCCGCAAAATCGGTTACATATTTCAATCGTTTAATTTAATTCCTGTGATGACTGCCTTGGAAAATGTCTCCCTACCAATGATATTTGGAGGTATGACCGCCGATGACAGCCGCCAAAAGGGTGCGGACTTGCTTACACTGGTGGGGTTAGGCGACCGGATACAGCATAAACCGCTTGAACTCTCCGGTGGACAGCAACAGCGCGTTGCCGTTGCGCGCTCTCTTGCTAACGATCCGGCAATTGTGCTTGCGGACGAGCCGACAGGCAATCTTGATACCCATACAGGCCTGGAGATTATCGCCCTTCTAAAACAGTTGAACGAAGAAAACGGTGTGACAATCATCACTGCTACCCATGATACAAAGATGCTTGACGTATCGGACCGAATTTTCTATATGGCTGACGGCAAAGTTGAAAAGATTGAGACCCGCGACGAAATTGATCTGCAGGTCGGTCGGCTGGACGGTCAGGAAGTTGGGTAGGTTTTGCTCTATCACCAAATGTTGGAGTAAAACAATTTGAAGAAAGGCCACACAGTGATACAGGCACAGGTATAGCACAAATTCTGACGAGAAAATAGTTTCAGGTTATACTCATAGCCAATTATTCGTCCGCGAACTATTGTCCCTTCCCTATCTCAATTTCGCAAGCCGTTAGCCGTTTTTCTTTTTCCCTCCAATTATTCGTGCTGATTTACCTTACACCGTAAATGAAGAGAAATGCCTTCAAGTTGAGTTGGACACCTGCCAGTCTCACTCAAGATGTCATTCTCTCCTTGCCGATAAATGGTGTAATGAGCAAAAATCTAGTAGCCTGACAAATCGCATGTCCAAGAGCATGATTGAATAATAGGTGGCGAGGTGAAATTTTGCCTTTTGAATTGTAACATTCGGTGAAAATTCTATCGCGCTCCACATTCGGTCGCTTAATCCAACTTTGGGGCTTTTGATTAAGGGGTAATTGGCGTTTCCATTTACCGTTCGCACTTCTAGGGTTTTGCTTTAACAGCTTGAATAAAAGCTGATGGCAGAATAATGTTTTTGTCATTTGTGGGACCAAATCATTGGATATTCAAGACACGTAATATCGAATATTCTCCCCCGAAGACAGTTTCGAACTTTTCAAACAATTTGCATTAAAAGCCAGTTCATCAACCACAAATATCGGTTGCATTTCAGGCTCGAATTGTGAGATAATGTCCAATAGAACTGCATTGATAATGTTTTTTTTGCAAGGCTTACCCGTTAACAAATTTTGAATTCAATTCTGGAATATACGGCTTATACTTAGAAAACCAAATGGAGGAAATTTACGATGAGAATGCACATTGGCGGAGAGTGGGTTGATAGACCGCAGAAGATAGATGTGTTGAACCCTTTTGACAACTCGGTTGTCGACACGATTCCGAAATCAAACCTCAACGATGTTGAAAATGCGATTGAAACCGCAGTGCGCGGTGCAAAAGCCATGGCGAAGCTGACCGGCTACGAGCGGTACGAAATTCTTCACAAAGCCTCAGAACTGATGGCGGAACGCGCGGAAGATTTAGGCCGCACGATTACATTAGAAGAAGGCAAGATTATCGCTGAAGGGCGAATGGAAGCTAGCCGTGCTGCCGAGATTATAGCGCTTTCGGCTGAAGAAGCCAAACGGCTGGGCGGCGAGGTTGTTCCGCTCGAAGGTGCACCAGGTGCTCACGGCAAGTTCGGATTTACTGTGCGCGTACCGTGCGGCGTCGTTGTAGGCATAAGTCCATTCAACTTTCCGCTTCACCTCGTCTGTCATAAGGTCGGACCTGCATTGGCAGCAGGAAACGCCATTATCGTTAAACCAGCCACTGATACACCGCTGTCGGCGCTCAAGCTCGTTGAGATTCTATTAGAGGCTGGCGCACCGCCAGAAGCGATTCAGTGTTTGACAGGCCAGGGCGGAGATATTGGAGATGCGCTATGTGCAGATCGACGCGTTCGAAAGATTACCTTCACTGGCAGCCGTGATATCGGCGAACATATTTGCCACGTTGCCGGGCTTAAACGGGTAACGATGGAGTTGGGTTCAAACTCGCCGCTCATTGTTATGCCTGATGCGGATCCGGAGAAGGTCGCCAAAGCTGCGACGGCATCCGGATTCTCAAATGCCGGTCAGGTCTGCATCTCGACACAGCGAGTTATCGCTCACGAGAAGATTTACGGAGACTTTCTGGATGCTTTTAAAACGACAGTTGAAGGAATCACTACTGGAGATCCGCTTGATGAGCCCACACGGATGGGACCGATGATCCGCGAGACTGATGCCATCCGAGTGGATCAATGGGTCGAGGAAGCTCTCGGTGACGGTGCTGAACTGATTGCAGGCGGGGGAAGGAACGGTCAGATTTATAATCCCACAGTTGTCGCCAACGTTAAACCGGAGATGAAAATTTCGTGCGACGAAATCTTTGGACCGGTTGTTGGAGTAACCCCCGCAGCTAGTATCGATGATGCCATTGCGTTAGCCAACGACACGAACTATGGGTTGAGTGCGGCGATATGCACCCAAAACATCGACTGGGCGATGAAGTTCGTGCGCGAGGTAGAGTCGGGTAACCTGATGGTGAATTGGGGAACCCAGTGGAGGGCCGACTTGATGCCGTATGGAGGGCTAAAAGAGAGCGGAATGGGCAAAGAAGGACCCAAGTACGCAGTGGAGGAAATGACAGAGCTGAAGATGGCAGTCTTCCATCTAAATGATACGTAGACGTCTCATGTACGAGCTGTTTAAACCTTTAAGGACATTCCGCTTTAACACTTTCTGCCCGCGATGTGAATGGTCCTGCGGGTTCAACCTTTAAATTTGGACCTGATCTTTTACGACGTCATTTTTGCGGTTATCCAATAGCTAGGAACAATCCCGCAATTTACTCACCTACTTCGGGGTAAGTTTATTTTTCCTATGACAAGGGCGCATTTTGTCTGTACGTTATGGATTGGAATCTTATTCGCTGTTTACGGCGGGTTTGCCTATGCTCTGGTATTCGGGGATACCGCCTTACAGGGGGCCATCTTTACCGCTGCGGATAGCTCACCCGCACAACAGCCGATATTCGAAATAAGAGGTTTATTTCACACAAATCTCTCTGCGCCGCCTAATTTCGGAGCACGATCTACTGTATCCGACGAAACCCAATCTACCACTAGAACCGAAACGTTAGATGAGTTGCGCAGAGAAAAATTGTCCGGTACGGCCCCATCTCCAAATTCCAGTTCAACACTCCCTTATAATTTTATTTCAAATTCAGATGAAAAGCAGATTGCGAAGTTGGTTTCCAATGCGGCATCCATAACCGGTATCCGGATGCCAATGCGGTCGTCCTATGGGAAGCAGAGATATTGGAAATCAGTGACGATGCAAGTTCTGTTTATTCAACACGCCGCGTTGTAAAGATTCTGAACGAGGGAGGATTCAAATTCGGCGGGATTAGTATCCCTTACACGCGCGGAAATGATAATATCACCCTTCATCATGCACGAAGCATAACGCCCGATGGGCGGGTGACTGAACTGGATAAGCGCAAAATTGTTAAAGATATTCCTCCGCCAAGTGCAGTCGAACGTGGGTTGTTTGTTGACGCTCGACTAATGCACTTCACAATCCCCGAAATGGCCAATGGCTGCGTCATTGACTACGCTTATTCGTCCAAAAACTTGGGCAACATCATGCAAGGCGAATTCTGGCGGCAAGTCTATTACCAAACATCCGCACCGGTACAATACTTCCGCTTCACAGTGCACCTGCCCAAAAATAAACCGCTCTATTACCAGATAAGCGGCCCGTTAATTGAACCGGTGATTACGGAAGGCAACTACACGCGCACTTACACATTTGAAGTGCGCGATGTGCCAGCGTTACATCGGGAAGAATTCATGCCAGCCATTGAAGACGTCGCATACAATATCAGCATCTCATCAATCGCATCGTGGGATGAACTGGTCATATGGTATGCGTCACTCATCCAGGATCAGGATTTAATCTCGCCAGAAATTCAGGAGACCACAAAATCGCTGCTTAGGGGGGCTTGGACCCGAAAGGAGAAGATTAAGCGGCTTTACGAATACGTAACCGCGAACATCAATTACGTTGGAATCGAACTTGGGATTTGGGCGATTAAACCCCATCCGGCGCCCTTGATTCTCAAAGAAAAATATGGCGACTGCAAAGACAAAACAACATTGTTAAGTACCATGCTGGCTGCTACAGGGATTAGGTCGTATCCTGTGTTGATTTCAGCTGGCGCCTCCCGCAGTGTTGTGCGAGAAATTCCGTCGCTCGCATACTTCAATCACATGATTCTCGCGGTGGAGAAGAAAGATGGCGCTGATTTCATCTGGTTAGATTCGACTGCGGAAACTTGTGCATTTGGTGATTTCCCTGCAAGTAATCAAGACCGGTGGGCACTTATTCTTAATCCCGACTATCTCATGAATGACATCCCTGCACAGACGCAGCGACATTCCCGAGAAAATCAGGGCAGTGTCAATTATGAAAATGAAAAACATGATACAAATGAGGGGATGACTAATCGTTTATTTCGTTTTGCAAAGAGTCCAACATCTCCGCCAGAGCAAAATTTAAAGCGCACCGTTACACAATTTCACGTCGAAAGCGATCTCTCGGTAAAGTCAACACAGGAAATCACGGTTACGGGAGATTTCAACACAAAACTCCGACATAAGTTGAGACACCTTCACCCCGATGAGCGAGCGAAGTTCTTGCACGAGTACATGGAACTTGACAACCGCGCCACCTTAACCTCTTTTGAGATTTCTGAATTAGACGCGATTCATGAGCAACTAAAGATTAACCTAGAATGGCACTGTGCGGACTACCTATTTGCCATTGGGCGCCAATTTCTTCTAAAACTACCGCTTGTCAAAAACCCTTACGAATCCCTGCTGAGCGAGGATCGCCGCATGTATCCAGTAGTCCTCGGAAGGACACTTACCTTTGAGGACGAAGTTACCGTTTATTTGGCATCACCTTTCGTAGGGGACTCTGTTCCAGAAAATCGAGATTTCCACAACAGCATTGGATCCGTCCAAATAAACCACGAAAAGTCCAAGCGAAAACTGTCAATGAAGCAAATTCTGCGTTTGCAAAAACCTAGAGTTGAAGTCGATCAGGTGCCAGCACTGAAAGAACTCGTCAGGCTCGCCTCGAATAAGGGAACGAAACATTTGGTGTTGGTGCAACCGTAAAAGCGAGAGAAAGGCATTGCTTTAAGTAGTAAATCCAGAATGAATATGATTGAAGAACACGCGTGGATTCAGACGATTGTCCTCTGGGTCGCGTCCCACTTGATGGAGATTGCCATTCTGTCCGGTATTACCCTCATTGGTAGCATTGTTAGCATTGGAGCGTTAGTAATTTACCTGCCAACAGATTATTTTACGCGTGAAAAACATGTCAGCGTTGTAGCGAACCCAATACTGCGGATCTTGCTGCGAATTTTGAAAAACATATTCGGCGTGATCGCGCTGTTCATTGGATTCATCATGTTGATTGGACCTGGTCCAGGTCCTTTGACAATCTTGGTCGGTGTCATTCTCTGCGATTTTCCAAGTAAACGGAAAGTTGAGCGCAAACTAATTGCACGCCCATTGTTACTTACCACAGCCAACAGGATTAGGGCGCGATTCAATCGCACACCGATTCTGTTATATGACAAACAGGCAGACCTAGGTTGAAAGAAGCCGACGGATACCGCTGTATGACGCCTCGGCAATGTCAATTACCCTTAAAAAACAAAAGGCACCCTCGAATAGTTACCGTATTGTTCAAGGATGCCTGAAATTGATACTGTTCAGATTCGTTTACCGCCTACTCTTCCGCCTCCGCTTTTGCTTGATCTATAATTTTTTGTGCAATCTCGTCGGGCACCTCTTCGTAACGTGAAAATTCCATAGTGAAGCTACCGCGTGCGCTCGTTATAGATTTCAAATCTATAGAATAGCGGAACATCTCTGCAAGCGGCACTTGCGCTTGAATGACCTGGCGTCTGCCCGACTGCTCCACGCCCATCACGCGGCCGCGCTTACTATTGAGATCGCCGATCACATCCCCCATGAATTGATCGGGAACTGATATGGTTACGTCCATAATTGGTTCGAGCATCACCGGCCTTGCTTGGTTGGCAGCCTCCCTGAACGCGAAAGATCCAGCGATTTGGAAGGCGAGGTCTGAGGAATCAACAGGATGGTGTTTCCCGTCGTAGAGATCGACCTGGAAATCAACCACGGGATACCCCGCTAGTATTCCCTGCACCATTGATTCGCGGATGCCTTTTTCTACCGCTGGAATAAAGTTTCGCGGAATGGATCCCCCCACGATGTTGTTGACAAATTCGAATCCGGCGCCTCGATCGAGCGGTGCGAGATTTATCCAGACATCTCCAAATTGCCCGCGTCCACCCGACTGGCGTTTGTAACGCCCCTGGACACTAGCTACGCGGTTCCGAATTGTCTCCTTATAAGGGACTATGGGAACATCTACAGTGGTTTCAAGCCCGAATTTGTCTTTCATTCGAGCGCGTACCACACTAATATGCACCTCGCCTAATCCGGAGACTAGCAACTGTTTGGTCGTTTCATTCCGGTCAATTTGAAACGCTGGGTCTTCTTCTGACATACGGTTAAGCGTAGTTGTTAATTTCTCGTCGTCTCCTTCGCGTGCAGGGTGTATAGCGAATGAAATTACGGGTTTGGGAAATTCAATTCCGGGGAGTTGGATTTTCTGGCCGACTTCGCAGAGCGTGTCACCTGTCTGCGTTAGCGCGAGTTTTGGCACGGCGCCGAAATCGCCTGCTCCAATTTGTGCGGTGTTAGTCAGCTCCTTCCCATTCATATAAGAAATTTTTCCGATTCGTTCGTTTTTATCTTGCCCTACGTTTAATGCTTGTGAATCGCCCTTAAGAATTCCGGAATAGACTCGAAAGAGGCTTAGCCGTCCAGCAAATGGATCAGCCAGCGTCTTGAAGACTACTGCTGACATAGGCGTGTCGACGGAAGGCTCTCGCGCAGTCTCACCGTCTATGCTTACAACAGGTTTTGCCTCGACTGGCGAGGGGAAGCAGCTTATCAAAGTATCCATCAATGGTTGTACACCGATGTTGTTAATTGCGGAACCGCAGAGTACCGGGATAAATTGATTGGCGCGAATGCCTGTACGCAGTCCTGCGCGAATTTCTTCTTCTGTCAGCTCACCTTCAAAAAACTTCTCGATGAGAGCATCATCGTTCTCCGCAACGGCTTCAACAAGTTGTTCGCGAGACTCTTCCGCTTGCCCTTGTAGTAGGTCTTCAGGAATGTCCACTTTGGATACAATCTTGTTTCCATCGGGTTTTGTGAACGCTCCCATTTGAACTAAATCTACTATACCTGTAAAGTTTTCTTCTTTGCCGACCGGTATCTGCAGCGGCGTCGTATTAGCTTCGAGCACCTCTCCGGTACTCGCCAAGGCGTTTTCAAAACTCGCGTTCTCCTTATCCATTTTATTGACAAAAACCAGCTTTGGCAGTTCATATTTGTCCGCAATCTCCCAAACTTTTTCTGTTCCACCTTCTACTCCGGTTGTTGCATCGATTACCACTACCACCGCATCAACGATGCGAAGTACGCTATTAAGATCGCCGTAAAAATCCTCTGCGCCGGGCGTATCAAAGAGATTGAGTTTGTGTCCCCTCCATTCCGCAATACACACAGAACAGTTAATTGTCGTTTTGCGTGCAATTTCGTCCGGGGCGTAATCGGCAACTGTATTCCCATCATCCACTTGCCCCATTCGCTCAACTGCGCCTCCGTTATAAAGAATTGCTTCAATTAGCGAAGTCTTTCCCGCGCCGGAGTGCGAAATAACACCGATATTGCGAATCTGTTCTGTTTTGTATTCATTCATATGCTTGGACATATCTCCTTATCAATGGATTAACCTCACAGCGAGGGATTTTAGCACACGGCTATAATAATTGCAAGGAAAAACCTCGGCTTTAAAGTCATACCGGGGGTACCAAGTTACCTCGCGATGGTTCAGAATTTACGTAGGATATTGTGGTGCAAGCCGAAAAAAAAGAGCACAGCAGGAGGAGGCCATTGTTGTTAATTAGGACCAACTCCACTGTGCTCCCAATGAACACGCTAGTGGTAGTCAAAGATTATGACGCATCGCACCAAGGTGGTTGCCGATTGTCGCAGCCACCATACGGTAAATGAGTTATCACCAAGCATGTTGAAAATTAGATTGGGGTTATTTCACGGGATTGGGTTGAATCGAACCGACGAAAGATACCGCATGCCACCGTTGAATTTCGCGGTTCGATTCCGCTTGAGGCTTCACCAATAAAGTGACACCCAATCTACATTACAGACTACATTAGAAACTGTATCCGACTTTGGCATACCAATACGCACCGTTGAACCCGAACGGACTGAATTGACCGTATTGGTTACCGATATTTCCGGATTTCGGATTTTCGTCGGGATACTCGTTGAGGATGTTCTGGACGCCGATAGTCATGATTAAGCCGGAAGCTGCCATGTAACTTGATTCCACATCGAAAAGCACTTTGCCGGTGTACGTCTCATCATCTTCAGAATCATACCAGTCTCCAAAATAACTGCCCCGACCAAGCACGCTCCATTGGCTGGTTACGGATTGTGTTAAAGTAAGACTTGCGCGTTGTTTGGGGAGGTTCTCTTCCAGTTCTTTTATCCGATGCTCATCAAGCGTCTTCGGGTTGAATTTGGTAACTTCCGTCACAGTGCGGTTATAAACGGCAGTGACATCACCTTTTGCTACTGGCACTGTGAGAACAACATCTACACCGTTGGTCGTTGTATCGAAGTCATTGGTAAAGAACCGAAACTCCTGTAGCCCGGCTGCACTAGTTACACCTTCCGCGAGCAACTGTGCCCTTTGTTCGTCAGTTAGTAGGTTATCTTTGGACAATGCCAAGCGATCAGTCATCCGAATATCAAACAGGTCTACGGTGAGATTTATGTCCCTAACCTCAAACGTGAAGCCACCGGTGAAATTCTTTGACTTTTCCGGATCAAGCGAGTTATCTTCCTCCCCCGTCACAACTGCAACAGCAGGATTGGTTGAAGGGATAGTGCCGTTATTGACCAAATCATTCTTTTCAAAATTAAATTCTGTCGTAATGTTGAAGGCGTTCTGTTGCCCAGGCGTCGGCGCCCTAAAACCGGTGCTATAACTGCCGCGGAATTTCAGGACCATCTCATCATTGGCGAGCATACCGGCGTCTTCAAGGAAATCCGTAATACCGACATTGGTCGCAACTTTATAGTTGAGCGTCTGTCCAAAATCTTCAAAATCCTCACCGCGCACTGCAAGACCGACCAGCCAGTGCTTATGCGGCCTGACTTCGCTTTCCAGATACGCTGCGACGTTTGCGCGGTTCCATTCGCCGGCAGCAATTTGGCTGAATCCGGAAAATCCGTTAGTTGCCGGCTGGTAACCCTGACCCGTCAAAGGACCGATTTGATACGATTCTCTTTGACCTTCTACAATCTCAAAGCCTTCGTTTCGATATTCTAAACCGGAGGCGAGGAACAGCCGCTCACTGAGTTCGTGCGTCACATCGAAGTTGAGGTTATAATCGGTCTGGATGTAGTCACCCGGATCAAATTCCGTGGGTGTAGCCGGCCCGAGAGAGGCGTTCACGGTATTGAAGATAAAGAAATCGGCATGATGCCGTCCAAAGTAGCCACTCAAATCCCAACCCAGTCCCGAGTTTAACACAGACTCCAGCGCGGTGCCTTGAACCCCGACGAGCACGGAACTATCCACTGTATTTGCCCCGAATCTCGGTGTGAATCCTCCCGGAAACCACTCTCTGTACGAGAACAAATTCGGGTCATCAACGACTTCTTGCCACTGCGCTGGATCAGCCGGGACACCATTTGCAATTGCTGTACGCTCTTCTGCGTTGGTAGCAACGGTTTTACCGGTCTCAGGGTGAGCTAACAGTATGTCGTCATCCTCTTTCGCCGTTCCTTCCGGCAAACCTTCCAAATTCGCAACGAGTAAGTAAAATTCGTCCGGATCTCCGTCCTCGTTTGTATCGACGTTGCGGCCAAACACACCACTGCGTGTGTTAGGATTTCGGAAATAGAACCCGCCTTCCACGCTTTTGCTGGCGTAGTTTGCGTGCCCGTAGAACTTGATGTTATCCGTGAGAGTGCTTCCATAGTTGGCGAAGAATTTGATATCATCCTCTACTATGGGTTGGCCCCAAATTTGGGCGGGATCCCTCACGCTGAAATTACCAGCAGAAACAAGTGCATTGGCATCATCGCGTTGTACCGAGCGGATAGTCGGGTCTGAACCACCATATTCTAAGCTGAGGTTTGCCCAAGTATCCTCGCTCCCCAGACCGATATTGCCGGCCACTGCGTATTGGCGGCCATCTCCATACCGATAAATGCCCGGCTTGAATTCAAAAGAACCGCCCTGATGGCTGTCCTTGAGTTGGAAATTCATCACACCTGCAATGGCATCGGATCCGTATTGCGCGGAGGCGCCATCTCGAAGTACTTCTACCTGTCTCAGCGCAATCGCCGGGATAGCAGACAAGTCAGGTCCTTGCGCGCCATCGGCCAACCCGTTTCCTAACCAGTGAATCACAGCCGCGCGATGACGACGTTTATTGTTGACCAACACCAAGGTGTGGTCGGGCGCCAATCCTCTTAAATTCGCAGGCCGAACGACCGTTCCTGCGTCGCTAATCGGTTGAATGTTGACGTTGAATGAAGGCACCAAGTTTCTAAACATGTCTTGTAAATCAGTGATGCCTTGCTTAGCGAGATCATCGCCACGAATGGTGTCAATCGGTACAGCAGATTCAATGACGGAACGGGGACGCGCCCTTGACCCGACGACTACCTGTTCTTCGAGCTCAATGACCGCTGCGCCTGATTCCATATCTGATGCCATGTCATCTTCAGTTGAGTCTTCCTGTGCTAGGGACACCGGTAATCCGCTCACCAAAAGCAGTGCCGCAATCCCTAAGGCTATGGTAAAAGTTCTAAAACTCAGCTCTTGTTTCATGATAAGGGAAATCCTCCTTACGTTTAGAAGCGTGTTTCCGTTTAAGTGAAAATGCGGCCGCCACCTCGGCGACCTTGAGTTATCCGTATCAGTGTTGACGTGCCTCTCCTGCGGATTATAAGAAAACTATGCCATATGGTCAATTGTATTCATCCAAGAGTCGAATCAAAAACTTTTGGACTTTTCTCATTGGAATCACCAACAATTGTAGCATATAAATAAACGACATTTAACAAAAAAGTAAACCGTAAATTAGGTATATGGAAAAAAGACGTGGGCAAACGCCCTAGCTGTCGGTTCATTTTGCTTTGAGCATGCCCCATGTTACGGCGAGTTTACCATTCGGAGAAACGGCAAGCACATCGCCTAATCCGCTCTCAAAAATAGTCTCGATTTCATCGGCAGTTAAGGCGACACTAAAAACTACAAGTTGGTCAATGTCGCCGTTGAAGAATTCAGTCGGACCGTTATCTATTCTTGCACCGATTCCTAATGTGTCAACCGTTGTGTTCTCATTATGCAATCTAGACCAATACTTGAAGGGACCGTCAATCTTTGAACTCGCTTTTTCTTCACCGTTCGCGTAAAGACTTACCTTATCCTTCCAGTCGACGGAGAACGCTACATGAATCCAGGCGCCCAACGGCACATCCTCGACAGGGATTAACAGACACCCTGCGGGATTGACATCGCAGTTGGGGACGTTACGCTCCATCCTCAATTCAAGTCCTCCGTTACCTGCGAGTTCGCCGAGAAAGTATCCGCCCCAACGCCAGCAATTGTAGATTCGCTGCCATCCCGACCGCACTTTAACCTTAACCCACATTGAGACGGAAAAATTTTGCGGATCATTGAATTTGAACGGTTCGGGATCGACTTTCATAAAACTTTTGCCGTCAAAACTCATGGCTTTTTTTAATTTGCCGTCTACCAATTTCGGGTCGCCATTAAGTTCACCGTTATGCCCGCCCACGGAGTCTTGCGTGCCGTCGCCCTGATCGAAATCCCACCGAGAAACAACGTCATCTAATGCAATCTGTGAATACGAGAGACCGCTGAACATCAGTCCCATGAAGATTATGCTAGATACGCAGAATCCTTTCGAGGTTGTTTTCATTTCGATATGTCCCCACATTTGCCCGTAGACCGTGAGATTTGAATGCACAATTTCAGTATAGACCAGTCTTGATGGATTTGTCAATCATTATAACACATATTGAAAAAAAAGCAAATATAAGGTATCGGGTTTCCAATTTAAATGTGCCTAGCGGGCAGTCACATATAATTAGAAAACCTGACAGCCCATTTTCACCGCCGTCTGATGTGTTACTTCTAACGGATGCGGGTAGCCACACCAAGGTAACTCCCGCGAACCAACTTTCTCTTGCAATTTCACTGTAAATTGTATCAAAGTCTTACATAAAGATCTCCCATTGCAATTCAGCAACATTTTCCACAAATGAATTGCCTTAATGCTCCGTTTTGGTTATAATCTGATAAATCCATTATTATAAAGTGGACTCATCGCAGAATACAATACAACTTCTTACTTAATTTGGAGCCGAAAAATGGAATCTACAAACGATGGGGGTCGCAATACAGACTTCGCCGATGATGAACGCCCGCTGGAAGAACTCTATAGGTATGACCCGCACGTATTGAAAACATCACAACTTATCGCGCTTATCATTCGTACGGGAACAAATGACGATTCGGCAGTTCAACTTGCTGAACAGTTGCTGGAGAAGTACAACGGCAACCTGAAGGACATGGCTATGGCTAACGTGGAAGAAATCAAAAAGGGTATCATAGGTTTAGGAAAAACCAAAGCCGCTCATATCGTCGCTGCACTCGAACTAGGTAGGCGTTTGGCTAAATATCTGGAAGAAAAGCCGCAAATTTCCGCTCCCGCAGACGTTGCACGAATCTTAATGCCGTCTCTACGTGATCTCAAGCAAGAAGTGTTGCACGTGCTCTGTCTTGATACGAAAAACAACGTGACCAACCAACGTCAAATTTTTGAAGGCAGCTTAAACGTAAACATCATTCACCCTCGCGAAGTGTTTCGCTTCGCAATTGAGGAGGCATCCGCATCAATAATCCTTGTTCACAATCATCCATCGGGCGATCCATCGCCAAGCAAAGAAGACATTCGAGCGACAAAACAGCTAATCGAAGCCGGGAATTGCATTCAGATCCCTGTGCTGGATCATATAATCATAGGGGATGGCAGCTACGTTAGCCTAAAGGAGGAAGGATTGATTTGAACTATCCAACGCAATGCGGTTTTTGACACGCCTATCTATGCTGCACGCTTTCGCGCGACATCGACAAATGGCAATGTGATTTACCTCTGTACATCGCGTAAAACCGTAATAGTCCTAACCCTTATCCGGTCACCGCTCCTTTTGATGCCGAAGATACGAGTTTCGCGTATTTTGCCATAACGCCGCGGTTATAGCGCGATGTTGGTAAGTTCCAGGAGCTAAGCCGTTCTCGGATTTCGTCATCTGAGAGTAAGACTTCGAGACCACGGCTCTCTACATCAATAGAAACGACATCGCCGTCGCAAAGCACCGCAATGGGTCCTCCGCGCGCAGCTTCTGGGGCAACGTGTCCTATCATTAGACCGTGCGTAGCTCCTGAAAACCTTCCATCTGTCAAAAGCGCAACCGAATCGCCAAGTCCGGCGCCAACGATTGCCGCAGTCACACCGAGCATTTCCCGCATGCCAGGACCGCCTGCGGGGCCTTCGTAGCGGATGACTATTACATCTCCGGGGTTGATTTCGCCGCCCTTAATCTTTGCAAACGCAGCTTCTTCGCAGTCAAAAACTCGCACGGGTCCTGTGTGCGTCAGCCGCTCATTTCCCGCAACTTTGAGGACACTCCCGTCCGGTGCTAAATTTCCCTTGAGCACGACAAGCCCTCCCGTTGCCTTAATGGGCTCTGAAATAGGACGCACAACTTCCTGTCCTGCAGCTTCAACTGCGGTAGACGCCTCTTCGCCGATGGTTTTTCCAGTCACGGTCAATTCGTCCGCATGAAGGAGTCCTGCATCGAGCAGCCGTTTGGCTACGAGCTGGATACCTCCGGCGAAATGGAGATCCGCCGCGACAAAACGCCCACCCGGCTGAAGATCTGCATAGAGCGGGGTGCGTAGATTTATCTCTTGAAAATCATCAAGCGATAATGGAATATTGGCTTCGTGCGCGATAGCGAGTAAGTGAAGAACACCATTGGTGGATCCGCCCGTCGTCGCGATTGAGGCAATGGCATTTTCAATTGACCGCCGCGTGATGATTTGGTTAGGCCGTGTATCGTTGGCTAACATTTCCATCACCAACTGACCTGCTTGAAAGGCGACCTCATCTTTGTTAGCATCTACCGCCGGGACACTCCCGCTTCCCATCGGCGCCAAACCTAAAATCTCAATAGCTGTTGCCATGGTATTTGCGGTGTATTGCCCCCCGCATGCACCAGGCCCGGGGCATCCTTTACTCGAAAGTTCATCGAGTTCGTCAATCGTAATCTTGCCGACTGCATAAGTACCAACTGCCTCGAAGACATCCTTGATGGTCACATCTCGGTCCTGAAACCGACCCGGCATGATTGAACCGCCGTAAAGCATCAGCGACGGAATATCGAGACGTGCGAGCGCCATGGTCGTTCCGGGAACAGTTTTGTCGCAACCCGAAAGGGCAACCACCGCGTCGAACATGTTCCCCCGAGCGACGAGTTCAATTGAGTCAGCAATAATTTCGCGGCTGATGAGCGAAGTTTTCATACCCTCAGTGCCCATCGTAATTCCGTCAGAAATACTTACGGTGTTGAACTCAAGCGGTGTTCCACCGGCAGCTCGAATCCCTGCTTTGACTTTTGCCGCGAGCCTGCGGAGGTGATAGTTGCACGGCCCGATTTCAATCCATGTATTGGCAACACCGATGAGCGGCCGGTCCAAATCCCCAAGCGATAGTCCGCCTTCACTAAACATGAGCATCGCTCGAGCCGCGGCACGATCTGGACCATCTGTGATGGCGTAGCTTCGGGGTTTAAGCTTGTTTGCCATGCCTAAAATTTCCTCCATACTGTCTGTAAAAGTCGATCAATCATAACAAATCTTTACGAATTTGCCTGTATCGACAATAACCAACGGACCAGCCGATTTTCCTAGACCCATTGACCGTTCCTGTCCGTTGACATCGTATCTGAACTGCAATGAATCTTAAGCGCACGGGCGCCAGTGGTATGCGTCTCTAGTAGCGTGAGACTGACAGGCAACACGGCGTGTTGCGGCGAATCTTGAGCCAATGGCTACAAGTCCATGTCACTCTGCAAATTCCACACTTAAGCGCTATGAAATGCCGCACGCCCGGATATTGAATGAACACCACACGGTTTACTTCATCCCAATCCACGAGCCGATAACATGTCCGTATTTCGCAATTAACCCTGCGAACACCACTGATACCATCGACATCAACTTAATGAGAATGTTGAGTGACGGGCCCGAGGTGTCTTTGAACGGATCTCCGACCGTATCGCCCACGACCGTCGCTTTGTGCGGCTCGGAACCCTTGCCCCCGTGTGCGCCCTGCTCAATGTACTTTTTAGCGTTGTCCCAAGCACCGCCGGCATTCGCCATCATAACGGCAAGCACGAAGCCGGTTGCCAATCCGCCAGCAAGCAAGCCAAGCACGCCCGCGACACCGAAGACTAATCCAACAGCCACCGGAACGATAATGGCTATCATTGAAGGAAGCACCATTTCTCTCTGTGCGCCGACGGTTGATATTCCAACGCACCGGGCGTAATCCGGTTTTTCTTCACGTTTCATGATACCGGGCCGTTCTTGGAATTGTCGGCGAACCTCTTGCACCATCGCCCCCGCAGCGCGTCCGACAGCTTTCATCGTCAAGGCGCAGAAAAAGAACGCCATCACAGCGCCGATGAACAATCCAATTAAGACCTGTGGATTCATTAGCGTAACGTCATAATAAGACATGAACTGGGATATAGAGACCTTGGCTGTATCAACCATACCAACTCCAGGGATATCTAGCTGATGCTTGTCCGCAAGATGGATCAATCCATACCGAATCTCTTCAAGATAAGCGGCGAGCAGCGCGAGGGCGGTCAAAGCGGCGGACCCAATCGCGAATCCCTTGCCAGTTGCCGCGGTCGTGTTGCCGAGGGAATCAAGCTGATCTGTACGCTGCCGAACGATCGGATCGAGCTCCGACATCTCCGCATTACCGCCAGCGTTGTCTGCAATCGGTCCGTAAGCATCCGTCGCCAGCGTGATGCCGAGCGTTGCGAGCATTCCCACGGCTGCAATACCAACGCCATAGAGTCCCATCAGCGTATCGGTTGCCCCTCCCGGCAGATAGAAACTGACGGCGACAGCCGCGATAATTGTGACTACAGGAATGGCGGTTGATTGCATGCCAACAGCGATACCCTCAATGATAACGGTAGCCGGACCGGTCTGGGCTTGATCTGCGATGCCTCGCGTCGGTTTATAATCGTGAGACGTGAAGACCTCTGTCACTTTTCCGATAATTAGGCCAGCCAACAGCCCCGCCACAATTGCGCCCCAAATCTGCCACTTGTTCGGAAAGTCAAGGTATAACAGCACCGGAATCGAAAAAATTGCGATGCCAATTGCGCTCCCGTTGATACCGAGATTGAGCGAACCCATCAACTGCTTCATTGTTGCGCCCTCTCGGGTGCGCACCATGTAAATCCCTAAAATTGAGAGAATCACACCAATTCCCGCAATTATCATTGGTGCAGAGAGGTATTTCAGTTGCAACGCAATGTTGCTATGGTCCTTCGCGGCAACAGCAGCAACGCCGAGCGCAGCAGTCGCTAGAATCGATCCAGCGTAAGATTCATAGAGATCGGCGCCCATGCCCGCAACGTCACCCACGTTGTCTCCCACGCTGTCAGCGATAGCTGCTGGGTTACGAGCATCGTCTTCGGGAATCCCGGCTTCAACTTTCCCTACCAGATCGGCGCCAACATCTGCCGCTTTTGTGTAAATACCGCCGCCCACGCGCGCAAAGAGCGCCTGTGTGGATGCGCCCATACCGAAACTTAACATGATTACGGTGATTTCGGGGAGCGGGTTTTCAGCCAAAAATCCCGGAAAAATCTTTGGAAAGAGATAGTATAGAATCAGGAACCAGCCGGCAATATCCAGCAGTGCGAAGCCAACTACCACTAGCCCCATTACTGCACCCGCGCGAAAAGATATCCGCAGCCCCGCATTTAACCCTTCCATTGCGGCGCTCGTTGTGCGAGCCGATGCATTGGTTGCGGTCTTCATTCCCAAAAATCCGCAGAGTCCCGAGAAAAAACCACCTGTCAGAAAAGCAAAGGGAATGACCTGGTTCTGAGCCTTCAAGACAAACGCCATCACCAGAAAAATTGCGCACAGTACCGCAAAAACAATACCGACAACCTTGTATTGCTGTCTCAAATAAGCCATTGCACCGTCGCGAACAGCCTGTGCGATTTCACGCATCACGGGTGTACCCTCGTTCTGCCGCATGACGGATTTGTAGAAAAAATACGCGAACCCCAAAGCGAACAGTGAGCCAACGGGGGCGATCCACCATGCGGAAGGCACCGTTGGCAGCGATTCAGTTTGGGCAAGAGCAGAATTTGTAATTCCAAACAGCAGACCCATTATTATCAGATAGCCGCGACTCCGATTACGGAGCCGATTATCAATTGTTTCAGTCATAAAATTCCTCCTAATGAGAGTTGAAAGTATACATCAGTCACTTGCAAAAAGCCGCGCTGTTCAACGACATTATTCTCTTTTTTTTGACCTACTTCGGAAAACTTTTTCAGCCATTGCATCAAAATCATTACACCAATTTGGTTCTCATTTCATGAATATCAATCCCAAGTTCCGAGAGTGCTGCACCCACGAGATAAATCGAACCCGTGATACAAATTAAATCGGACGGGGTTGCAACGGATAGAGCAAAATCAATGGCTTCGCCCACACAATTTTCAGACCGAATCTCCGGATTAAAATCCGACCAGGCATTAACCACTTCCCCAGCAGGCATTACGCGCGGGTTATCAATTGCCTGCGTGGCGATGATGATGTCCGCAATTGGGCATAAGATTCTTCCGATTGCGCGGATATCCTTATCTTTCATCAAACCGGCGATAAGGATAATACGTTCATATCGAATTACCTCCTGAATCGTCTCGCAAAGCGCCGCGGTTGAAGTTGGCGAATGGGCACCGTCCAGCAAAATTAACGGCGCCTCGTCAGTGGATGCGTTTTGTGTGATTGAAACAACTTGCATTCGCCCGGGCAGTCTAACGGCTTCCAATCCATCGTAGACACAACCTTTAGGAATAAAATGCCCTTCACTCTTGATTCGTTCAATGCAGGCTAGCGCGGTGGCAGCGTTAACCGCTTGGTGCTGACCGAGGAGCGGCAGAAACAATTTTGGATAATACTCAGTTAGCGTATTTACTTCTAGCGTCTGACCACGTATGTTCCAAGTCTTACGCTTAAAACTAATGTCATATCCGACCCTATCAATTCCAGCGAGCCGTGCCGCAGCAACGGATTCAAAGACATTTTCGGATTCAGGCTCTTGGGGCGCCAACACAAGCGGGCAACCGTGCTTAATAATCTCGGCTTTTTCTTTAGCGATAGCTTCGAGCGTATCGCCCAGTATTGCAGTATGTTCAAGACTCACCGGCGTGATTACGGTAACGAACGGCTGCACAACATTTGTCGCATCTAGCCGCCCACCGAGTCCCACTTCCACAACCGCGAAATCAACCGCATTGTCGGCAAAATAGCAGAAGGCAAGCGCTGTATAGATTTCAAAAAATGAAACCGCCCCCACTGCGTTCATCCCTGCGACAGCTTCAATTGCGGGTTTCATTTTATTGAGGTATTCAGCGAACTCGTCCTCTGAAATCAGCTTGGCGTCTACACAACAACGCTCGCGGGGAGTTATAAAGTGGGGTGATGTAAATGCCCCGGTTTTGTATCCCGCATGGGTGAGAATTGACGCAATGATTGCGGCTGTAGACCCCTTCCCTTTACTGCCGCCGATATGGATAACCTTTAGATTGCGATGGGGGTTTCCGAGCAGATGCAACAGGTGGGAAATGCGATTGAGGTTATAAAACCGCGCTTGCCTTGAGAAATCGGGACTCTTCTCATAGTTGATGAAGCTGTCAATATAAGCAAGAGCCGATTCATAATTTAGCATCAAATTTAAAAGACTTAATAAGGAGCGCGATGCTCCTCAATGGCGGGTAAAACTACCGATCCATCAACCGACTAGGGAACACGAAAACTTTTTCCATAGGGTTAAAACTAACGCCCGCGTTATGTAGCCGGTTGATCGTTCTGTTGATGGTTGCACAAGATTCATGACCATAAATTGAGGTCTTCATAGATGGGAAACTGCTCACACAATTCCCGGACTTTTTCTCTGATACGGCTTTTGACCGTGGTGCTCTTCCGCTCTCGAAGTGCTTCACCAATGAAATCGCCTATCAATTGCATTTCCGTCTCTTTCATTCCGCGTACCGTCACCATCGGGGTACCAAGGCGAATACCGCTTGTGGTGACCGGTGAGCGTTTATCGAACGGAATTGTATTTTTGTTGACGACAATTCCCGCCTCCTCAAGGTGATTTGCGGTTTGACGACCGCTCAGTTTTTCAAAGGTGGCTGTTAGATCGACTATCATTAAATGATTATCAGTACCGCCGCTCACTAAGCGAAACTCATTCTCAATGAGGCGTTGAGCTAACGCTTTAGCGTTTTTTACAACTTGCTTTTGATACGCCTTGAATGCGGGTTCCATAGCCTCCTTGAAGCCGACTGCTTTCGCAGCGATTGCATGCATGAAGGGACCGCCCTGCAAACCGGGCATTACGGCCCGATCAATGGCTTCGGCAAACTCATTGCGGCACATGATGATTGCGCCGCGCGGGCCGCGCAAGGTTTTGTGAGTGGTTGTTGTAATGAAGTCGGAATATGGGACTGGATCCGGATGGAGATCTGCTGCGATTAGCCCAGCAATATGCGCAATATCTGCCAAAAGATAGGCATCAACGGAGTCAGCGATTTCTTGCCATTGAGCGAAATCAAACCATCGCGGATAGGCGCTCGCACCGACTATTATGAGTTTTGGACGATGTTTTTCTGCTAACGCTGCAATGCCGTTCATGTTGATTCGCTCGGACTCTTTATCCACACCATAAGGAACAACATTATAATACCTACCGGAGAAATTCTGCGGGAGTCCATGACTGAGATGTCCGCCGTGATCGAGTTTCATTGCCAGGATGGTATCTCCCGGCTCAAGCAGCGCATGGTATACTGCCATGTTCGCTTGCGTACCGGCGTGCGCTTGGACATTTACATGCGCCGCGCCAAATAGCCGCTTGGCACGTTCAATCGCGAGCGTCTCAATCTGATCTATAAACTCGCAGCCGTTGTAATATCGGTCGCCAGGGTAGCCTTCGGCATACTTATTGGCAAGGATACTACTCTGCATCTGCATAACCGCTTGGCTGGCGTAATTTTCCGAAGGAATCAGCGTTAAGCAGTTTTGCTGACGATGCAAATCCCGGCGCATGATATCAACAATCTGGGGATCGAAATCAATCAGTGATTTGTTCATTGTAATAGCATTCTCACCGCAATGATTGGGATTTCAACCTCGTGTGCGGATGGTAAGGTAGGCGCTGGAATGTTGGTTGGCAATCTGTGTGGCCTAATCGATTAGTTTGAGCGCTTTTTCTATTGTGGCTTTGAGGCTTTCATCGCCGGACTTTTCTACCAGCTCCAACGCAGTGTTCAAATCTTGCTTAGCCGCCCAAGTGCGGCCGACTATGACCTTTACGGCTCCCCGATTGTTGTATGCCTCGGCATAATCGGGTTTCAGCCGGATTGCCTCGTCATAATCGGAAATAGCCGCGAAATGTTTGCCTAATTTATATTTTGCAATTCCCCTGCTGTTGAATGCCTCGGCATATTCTGGTTTCAGCCGGATTGCCATATCGTAATCTACAATGGCGGAGGCGTGATCCCCCGATCTACCCTTGGTAACGCCTCGATTATGGTATGCCTCGGTGTAATCAGGTTTTAGTAAGATTGCTGTGTTATAATCGGCGATGCCAGCGAAGAATTTTCCCAATCTACCCTTAGCCATTCCCCGATTGTTATACGCCTCGGCATAACCGGCATTCAGTCGAATTGCCTCCGTATAAGCAGCGATGGCTTCACTATAGTTGCCAAGCGTATGGCATACATCGCCTCGGATAAAATACGTTTTGGCAGAAATGGATCCGCGCGGCAAAGGTTTCGCGGGCTCAGACTGTTCAAGCAGCGCTTTGAGATAGTTTGAAGGAATGGCAATATTCAGATTTTGCCCGCCTTCTATAGTCATGAAAGAGACCCCGATAACTTCACCCTTTGCGTTTAAGACGGGGCCGCCGCTGCTACCCGGGGAAACGGGCGCGGTCATCTGAATTCGTTTTTGGGTGTGCCGTTCATTGAAATTACTGATGATACCATTTGAGAACGTCCCCTCCGGGCCACTCGGATTGCCGGCAACATAAACCGTTTCGCCAATTTTGACCGAATCGCTGTCACCGAGTTGAAGCGGATCGACGCCAAACGCGGTGACCTTTAGGAGCGCGAGGTCGTTGTTTTTGTCGGCGGCAAATACGCCTTCGATGGTATATCTCGTGTATGTGCCGGCCTGTTTTGCGCTGCCTCTTGCCACTCCCTCAATAACGTGGAAGTTGGTAGCGATGCGGTTCTGCCCAACGAAAAACCCGCTGCCGGTTGTGAGGGTTCTGCCATTCCTATCATCCATCTTTAAATGCACCGTAGCAGCTACGGCTTTTTTGGCAATCTCCTCCTCGGTTTGCGCATTTGACGCAGCTAATAGACAGAAGGGAAGAAACCCCAAAGCTGTGAAACGAAAGCACGCTAATCTTGGAATTCTCATAACCGTGTCCATCATCGTCAGTTAGTTGATAGCTATGACTCAAGGAATTCGCATGGCCGGTAATGTTAGGTATGTCAGATTGTAACACAGATACCAGCTAGTTTCAAGAGAAATATCTATTCAGAGCAGCGGTTATCGGCGTCGCGCGATCGCGCTTATCAGTTGACTTAACTCTCCAATTTTGAGGAATTTTGCGAGACAAACTAAAACAGCAACTCCTATCCCAATCGGGACAAACACGCCGAATGCCCTTGCGAAGAGATTGGCGATCCCGATCCATTCCTCAATCCATACGTTCGTCCGCCAGCAAATGAAGCCCATCGCTGTAGATACCGCCACGGTTTTTACAAGCATTCTCCATATCCCGCGCAGTCCCAATCCGCCGGTTCTGTGACGCAAAACAATGAGAAGAATTATACAGTTTAGAGTGATTGTACAGGATGTGGATAGCGCCAAGGAGCGGTGTCCGAAATTGAACTGGAAAATAAGAAGATAGTTCAGCACAATATTTAGTGCGACTGCACAAAGACTTACCACGGCGGGCGTGCGCGTGTCTTTGAAGGCAAAAAAGCCATCCGACGCAATCTTGACTATTGAGAAGCCGCACAATCCAAAGGCATAGCAAAACAGAGCACCCGCCGTTTCGCTTGTGTCAATCGCACCAGTTTTTCCCCACTCAAAAACAAGCCGGCATACCGGCTCACCCAACACCATCAAGCCAACCGAGGCCGGCAGCGTCAACAACAAGATTAGCCGCAGGGCGTAAGAAAACGAACGACGGAAGTTATCAACTTCACCGCGCGCAACTAATTTAGAAAGGTTCGGGAGTGCAGCGGTAGAAATCGCTACGCCAAAAATCCCGATTGGCAGGTGCATCAGTCGAAATGCCCGAATTATCCACGTCATCCAGCCTTTGCCTTCCGATGCAAAAATTGAGTTTACGAACAGATTCACCTGTAGTGCGGCGACGCCCAGAATCATAGGCAAAATCAGGCGGATTACCTGTTTCACCCGATCGTCGCGGAAGCTGATCGCCAGCCGATAGCGAAATCCACACCGCCGCATTAACGGAATTTGAATTATGAATTGCAGCGCGCCGCCTACGAGTACACCGAACGCCATACCTGTTACAGGGTGAAGTCCCATGCGAGGGAGGGTGTAATACCCCCAAACACCTATAACAATCGATCCGAGATTAAAGAACAGTGAAGCGCAGGCGGGAACGCCGAATTTCCCTTTACTGTTAAGTAACCCCATGGCAACTGCCGCGAGTGAAACCAAGATGAGGAAGGGGAACATAATTCGCGCGAGATAAACCGTCAAATCTCGTTTGCTGCTAATTCCGGCGTGTTCTGAAGGGTCTAGGGCAACATCTTGAAACCCTTTGCCAACAAACAGTATATCCACGATAAGCGGTGCGGCGAGCACACAAATCAGCGTAAGCGCCATGAGGACTACCGCTGTTATATTGAAAACTCGGCTCGCTAGCCGCCATGCGGCGTCTTGCCCATCTTCTACGTCGGTCGCCGTAAACGCTGCAATAAATGCCTTGCTCAATACGCCTTCGCCGAAAAGATCCCGCATTAGGTTCGGGATACGGAAAGCGGCGTAGAACGCGTCGGCACTGGTTGCTGAAACAAAAAAATAGGCAATCACCTGCTCTCGGACAAGCCCTAGCAGGCGCGACGCCATTACGGCGATGCTAACAATTCCCGCCGATCGGGTAATGCTTTTTTCATCTTCGCCGGTAAGTGAAGACACATGATGGTTTTCGTTTGTCATTTCGCCAAATGTGGGGTACACTCTATGAGATCAGAATCATACTTCTTAATATATGACAACGCCTCTATTGTCGTAATGGTTCATTTTTTGGAAAAGAGAGAAATGACGATGCCGCGCAAGCGATTTTTTACCGTGGAAGAAGCTAACCAACTTATTCCGACGTTGGAACAATACATTGGAGCGTTAAAGTCGCTTCGCCTGGAGCTTGAGGCGGTGGGGGCAATATTGACTCCCTTGTTTGAGATAGTCCACCACAACGGCGGACATCCCAAAACACCCCAGTTTATCCAAGCCGTCGTTCAATTCCACGAAATTGTCGAACGCATCCATTCGCACGGCTGCCTGTTGAAGGGTGTAGATGAAGGATTAATTGACTTTCCGCACTTGCGGAAGGGCAGGGAAGTCTACCTCTGCTGGAAGTCAGGGGAGAAAGAAATTGGCTACTGGCACGATCTTGAGGCAGGTGCGGCAGGAAGGCAACCGCTTTAGCATGACACATGCAAAGTTTAACAGAATACCAATTGGCAGGTATCTTCTTAGCTCAACGGATACAGGATACAGCTGATATTTAGAACGACGCTTGGGGTTACGTTCGGACGCGAGTGTTCCTCCTAAAATGTCTTACCTATTTTAACACTGAGGACATTTCTTTAGAGGCCGCTTTTTACGGCGATATTCGTTCAATCCGCCAATCACCATTCGGTTGGCGGGTGTATCGAATGCGGTCGTGCAGCCGGTTCGGGCGGCCGCTCCAGAACTCAATCATGTTGGGTGACAAGCAGTAGCCACCCCAATTTGACGGCAGCGGGATTTCCTCGCCCTGATATTGTGCGGCTAACTGTTTGAATCGCTCTTCCAGTACGTTGCGGCTGGGGACGACGTGGCTCTGTCTTGAGGCTAACGCAGCCAACCGGCTTCCGACAGGCCGGTTCCGAAAATAATGGTTGGAGGTTTCACGAGAAACCTTGCTAACCCGTCCAGTGATACGCACCTGCCGATCCAGTCCACGCCAATGAAAAACGAGCGCTGCAGTCGGGTTTTCCGCGAGTTCCCTCCCTTTTTGGCTTCCGTAGTCCGTATAAAATACAAAGCCCCGCTCATCGCGGCCCCGAAGCAGCACAGTCCTCGCTGAAGGTACACCGTCCTTCGTTGCCGTCGCAAGCGTCATCGCGTCTGGCAAATCAATTTTTGCGTCAATTGCCTCTTGAAACCACACCTCAAACTGATAAAAAGGATTCGCATCAATGTGTCGCTCGTCCAATCCGGCATCGGTATATTCCCTGCGAAGTTCAGACATGTTCAAGGAGATTTCCCTGCGGCTAACACTTTATGAAAACTAACAGATCAAACGCTTCGACCACCGGCGATGGCTCTATTTCATTTTCCGCAGCCGCTTTCATCTCAAGCAACCCCGCTTGAAACTCCTCATCGGAAATGAACTCAAACGTTGACATTGATTTCGACTTGATACGTTGGTAGTACGCTTTAAGACTGCCGTTCATTTGCTGCTCGATGCGTACCAGATCAACCTTCTCAAAACCGTTGGCGGCGAAAGCCGCTTCAACCCAGTCAACACTCGGCAAATTGCGGTTATCTACTGCCCAAGCGCTAGGGAAGAATTCGTGGTATTTAGCTCTAGCCATCCTACCCGTGAACCCATTTCGGATAAACACGAGACCGTCCGGTTTTAGCGCACGATGTAACTCCCCGCAGGCTAGAGCAATGTCATCAAAGTGGTGGATTGCCATTGACAGGAAAGCAAAATCGCACTGCTGTTCGTCTACGGGTATGCGTTCAGCCTTTCCCTTAATATACGAAACCCTTTGGTCTGTATTACTTTCCTCCGCGATTGCCCGCATCTTGTCCGACGGTTCGACTCCAATGACGCATGCATGAAAGTACTTCGCCAAATGGGGTGCAAATCGGCCGGTTCCAGATCCAAGATCGAGAATGGTACCACCTTTCGGTTTAGGAAGATACTTCGCGATTGCCTCCATCCAGCGGCGGATTGTTTCATCTGAAAGCACACGCCCCCGCTGATAGTTCTTGTAAAGCTCCCGATCATAATCTACTTTTTCCATGCAGTTACCAAGGTTCACGAGTCCTGTTGAATTTCCGCAATAATTGCATCTGTCATTTCGACAGTGCCAACCGTCTGCAACCCCGGCTGTTGGATATCGACAGTGCGGAATCCCTTGTCAATGGCACGGTCAACGGCGTTTTCAACCTCCACTGCCTCATTGTTGAGATTGAAAGTGTGACGAAGCAGCAGCGCCGCGCTTAGGATGGCGGCGATTGGATTGGCGATGCCATTTCCTGCGATGTCCGGCGCCGTGCCGTGGATTGGTTCATATAATCCCTGAATTGAATGGCCGTAGCTTGCCGAAGGACACATTCCCAGGGAACCCACCAAGGCGCCGGCTTCATCAGAGAGAATATCTCCGAAGATATTGCCAGTTACTATAACGTCAAATTGGCTCGGATTCTGAATGATGAAATATGCGCACGCATCAATTAGAATATGCTCCATTTCCACGTCAGGAAAATCCAGACTGACTTTAGCTGCGACCTCACGCCACAGCCTTGAACTTTCAAGCATGTTCTCTTTCGTCACGGATGTCAGCTTTTTAGATCGCTTTCTCGCCAGCTCAAAACTTGCACGAACCACACGATCGACTTCTCTGGTCGTGTAAGACATGGTATTGAACCCGCGTTCGCCGTCAGCTTCCTTCACGAATCCTCTGGGTTCGCCGTAGTAGATGCCGCCAGCCAACTCGCGGATGACGACAAAATCTAGACCTTCACCGATAAGGTCTGCCTTAACAGGCAAAACGGGAGCAAGCGCTTTCCTACCCCGAATCGGGCGGAGGTTCACAAAGAGATCCAACTCCTTGCGAATGGCTGCAACCGCTCGTTCCGGGCGTTCTTCACTGGGCACATCATCCCAACTAGGCCCACCCGCGGCGCCAAACAAAATTGCATCGGACAACTTGCAAAGATCTATCGTTTCGGGCGGCAGAGCCGTCCCCACCTGATCAATAGCACAGCCGCCGATTAGGGCGTGTTCGTATTCAAAGCGATGTCCATATTTTTCTTGAATTGCGTTTAACACTCGAACTGCTTCGGTGGTTACCTCTTGTCCGATTCCGTCTCCGGGCAACACACTAATTTTTGCGTCCATTCATTTCTCCATCATCTATTGTTGATAAATTTTCAATTGCTTGGATTTTTGGGTGGGTCTATTTATAAAATAGCTTTCGATTAGCACAAGCACTCATTACATTTTAAGATAACTCAAGGCGGTCACAAGAATATAGGCAGCGATAAGGATAACGCCGAAGGGCCGCTTCAACCTGTCTCCCGATGCAAATATCCCAACCCGAAAAACGACCAAGATGAATAACATTAGCGGGAAAAGGAGTTTGAAAAAGTGCGGCGGTGCTTCCAATCCGCCGCTTGTCACTGCGGCAGCCGCGCCAGCGACAAAAAGAACGTTGAGGATATCGGCGCCGATGACGTTTCCAACGGCGAGTCCCCCGTGTCCCTTTCGCGCAGCGGTGACGGCGGTAACGAACTCGGGAAGCGAGGTGCCGAACGCCACCAATGTGGCGGCAATGATGCTTTCGGGTACATTTACTCTTTCGGCGACAATCTTGACAGACGGTATCAGCACCGATGACGCGCAAACCACCAATATTATGCCGAACAATAATCTAATGACGACCAGAAAGGTATTGGCAGGACTATCCTCGTGATGTTCTTCCGCTGCGCCGCCAGCATCGCGTGACCAGCGAATAGACTGCCACATGTACACAACGAGCAATACAAGAAAGACAAATCCCATGAACCGGGGAAGCCGACCGCCGGTGTCAAAAGTTTCATTCAATGAACCAAAAGGGAGACAGGCAATTACCAGCAGAAACCCTGCTCCTAATTGGATCCAACCTTGACGATTGACAATTTTTCTATTGAGAGGCAGCGGTGCAATCAGTGCCGCGGTGCCTAGAATGAGGCCGGTATCGCAAATGATTGAACCAACGGCGTTGCCGAGCGCAATATCCGGATCGCCCTGAATAGCGGCGAATACGGAAACAGCAGCTTCAGGCGTTGTTGTTCCAAGGCTGACAATTGTCGCACCGATAAGCGTTTGCGGGACACCCCACCGCGTTGAAAGGGTGACGGCTTGCGCCACCAGCATATCTGCCCCTTTCCCAAGGAGATAAAGCGTGACTGCGATAATGACAAACAGCCAGACTGTGTGGAGATTTCCAATCTTGGATTCAATCCAACCGTCGATTCCGTGAGCCTCATGAGTTTCCGCAGGGTCCCCATGTGCGATTAGACTGAAGAAGAGGAGTACAAAGATTAAAGCACCGAATGATTTTCGTGTCATATTATGTCAGTTGGCAGTCTGAATATAGTTAATTGCCCGATCCAACCTTTCAACCACTTTCTCCCTGCCGAGCAGGGCGATAATGTCAAACAATCCCGGACCGCCGGAAACGCCGGTGAGGGCGATTCTTAACGGCTGCATCCCGCGAATTCGTTTGATTTCCTTTTCGTCAAGAAAATTCCACATTGCAGTTTCGATTTTTTCCATTTCAAACACTTCGATTGACTTTAAGACCTCACGCAAACCCTGCAAAATTGCGGCAGGGTCGCCTTTCCACCACTTTTTGATTGCCCGCGGGTCATAGTCAAAGTTGTCCGTGAAGAAATAGGCGTAATCGGCAATATCCGCCAAAGTTGTCATTCGATCCCCAACTGCCTCGACAATCTTCTCTAACCAAGACTGGCAATCTTTCGTTACGTCGGTTTCCAGCAACCCGCGCTTCCGCAGAAAAGGGTGAACCGCTTCAGTCCGCTCAACCAAGTCAAGCTTCATAATGTATGTTTTGTTCAGCCATTGGAGTTTGTTAATGTCGAAGACTCCCTCACTTCTCCCGATTCGCTCGATGTTGAATTTCTCAACGAGTTCGTCCAGAGAGAATATTTCCGATTTGTCGTCGTAAGACCAGCCCAATCGAACTAGGAAGTTTATCATTGCCTCCGGCAAATAACCATCCTCGCGGTATTTTCCCACAGCAACTAAATCTCCGTGGCGCCGTTTGCTGAGTTTTTCACCCTTGCTGCTACCGAGCACCAGCGGCAGGTGCGCAAAAACCGGTAATTCAAATCCGAGGGCGCGACAGATTAAGATTTGTTTCGGGGTATTGGATAGGTGATCTTTACCGCGAATAACATGAGAAATCCCCATCTCGTGGTCATCAATTGCCGACGTGAAATTATACAGAGGATTACCGTTGGATTTGACAATAATGAAGTCATCGAGAGTATCGGCTTCAAATGTAACATCGCCCTGAACTAAATCGCGCACGATTATTGCGCTGTCCGATATTTTTAGCCTAACTGTCGGTTTTCGACCACCTGCGTTTAGCCTGTTTCGCTCCTGCTCTGTCAAGTGTTTACATTTTCCAGCATAGTGAGGCTGCCGTCCATCAGCGAAGGCGTTTTCTCGCATCTGCTTCAACTCATCCGCGGTGCAGTAGCAATAATAAGCATCACCACTGTCAAGCAACTTATGTACGTATTCTTGATAGAGGTTGTGCCTTTCGGATTGGATATACGGCCCACAAGCCCCGCCCGCAATGGGACCTTCGTCCCACGTGAGTCCCAGCCATTCTAACAACTCATAGATTGACCGCGTGGATTCGTCCGTGAATCTAGATTCGTCTGTATCGTCAATTCGGAGGATGAATTGTCCATCAAAATGCCTTGCAAAAAGCCAGTTAAATAGCGCAGTGCGCGCTCCCCCGATGTGGAGGAATCCGGTTGGAGACGGCGCGAAGCGGACTCTAACTGTTTTATCCGATACCATTCTAAATTTATCTCCGGTTTGAAATAAATCTTCGCATGAAGTACATGGAAGTTTGATACACTTTCGTGATGTGTGGTTATGTTTAGCTGAAAGCCATTTCGAGCGGATTAAGCGTCAACTCAGGTGTCAGGTAGCCTGCTGTAATCTCCGCTGAATGTTCAAAGATAAGCAACCAGTTTTCCTGCCACGCCTGCTTGAGCATCCGTTCCTTAGTCTCCATCGTAGTCATCGGAAACAGATCGTATCCCATGACATAGTGAGTTTTTAGGTGCGACAGCGTGGGAACTAGATCGGCAAGAAAACAGGCAATTTTACCTTCAGACCGCACGACCACGACCTGATGATTTTCCGTGTGGCCTGGCGCGGACTGCACTGACACGCCGGGCGCAATCTCTTGGTCATGTGACGTAAGCACCACCTGCCCGCGCTTCATGAGTGGCTCCCAAGTGTACGGGAGATAACTGGGTTTGCTACGCGGGTCCGGCTGCTCGGCGTATGCAAGTTCGTCCCGATTGATGTAATACACAGCGCTGGAGAATGTCGGTTTTAGTTCTCCGCTGCTATCCTTGAAACAGTTCCCGCCGGAGTGGTCGAAATGCATGTGTGTGAGAATGACTTTAGTAACATCCGCCGCTTTTACATCCACGCCTTCAAGGCATTTTACCAGATTGGTCTGTGACCTGTCCAATCCGTAAAGAGAGGCGAATTTATCGTTGTAAATGGACCCCATGCCAGTATCGACCAAGATGGTGTCCGCCGCATCTCGGATTAGCAGGCAATTTAGCCCAAGTAGAATTCGATTTCGCGCGTCCGCCGGATTGTCTTTTTCCCATATCACTTTCGGGATGATGCCGAACATGGCGCCGCCATCCAAACGAAATGTGCCGGCGTTAATAACAGACAACTCAAATTCACCAAACTTCATAACAAATTCTCAGAGGACAATTTCCAGTGCCAAATACGCCGGATACTTATCCATTTCCGACTAGTAACTCACGAATGTCTCGACCTAAATCTGATGGATATCCAATTCCGTCAAGGGTACATAATATGGTTTCGGAAGATCACCGAAAATTGGGCGGAAATATCCGATGCCCGCGCGTGAAATCTGGAGGTTTTCCGTATCGTAAAACCGGAGATCAATATTACGGGGGATGACCTTGCCGGCATCGTCAAATTTGATGATCTCATCTAAAGGAAATAACTTTGGTTGAAGCCCGACTTCGGTGCGGGTAATGGCCGCGACATGGTTGGCTTGGCCTTTGGCAAATGCATCTACCGCTAACCATCCCGCTCTGACGGCGGAATCCCGATCTATCTGTATCGGTGCCCCGCACCGCTGCAGATGTGCGAGGATGAGATGACGAAAGCTTGAAAACGGAATTGCGGGTGCAAGGCGCCTTTTCATGGCGGCTGCAATAAGTTCTGAACAGCCGCCCGGTGTGGTATGGCCAAATGCGTCAATTTCTTCCTGAGAACTAATCATCAATTCGCCCTTCCGGTTCCTAATCCCTTCGGCAATTACTACGATAACGCTGCCTTTCTCCGCATACTTTTTTTCGATTGCCGCGGCAAGCCGATCAGCGTCGTAACGCACTTCAGGAACAACAATCAGATCTGCGTTTCCATAAGCGGCTGAAAGCGTGAGCCAACCCGCGTCGCGCCCCATGGTTTCAACAAAGAAAATTCTGTCATGCGAATATGCAGTTGTGCGTAGATCGCGAACACAATTTATTAGGCGGCTGGCGGCTGTCGGGAAACCGAGGCAGAAGTAGTTGACAATCTGCGAATAATCGATAGAGTCGCCGTTGGGTGCATTAAGGCCGACATCGTTATCTATGGTTTTTGCGACGAATGTCGTCGTGAAAATCTCCGACAGTGCGGCGCCAATGCTTAACGTATCATCGCCGCCTATTGGGATAAGTCCATCAATGCGAAATTTTCGGAGATTGTCGATAGCCTCATCCATTTTGTTTTCGGCGATGAGGTTGGTACGCGAACTTTTGAGCAGCGTGCCGCCTTGATTTTCGTCAATTAAATCGGGAGTGAGCGTAAAGTAAGAGCCGCCATTGAGAACACCGCGCCATCCCTTCATAAACCCGATTAATTCGAAACCGAGTTCTTCTGCCTTGAGCGCCACGCCTTCAAGTGTAGCATTCAGCGCACTCGTATCTCCACCGCCAGTTAAAACACCAATGCGCTTAGCCATTTTAACTCCTTTACATGGTATATCCCAAACACACGATACCCGCTTACCAGAAATACTGCTCTGCTTCCTCTCGTTTTACGTGGTAAACGCGGCTAATCTCGGCAATGCCGCCGAGACGGTACTTTTCGGGAGCGCTCGGATGGTTTGCCGGGATACAAACTTTGTAGGAATCGGCGAGTAGTTGATAATCGCCGCCCCAAGGCGTCTCGGGGAGGGATTCAAGCAAACTCGCCCGCCAACCCTCAATCCCCGGATCAGCGATAAGGTCGTCCAATGCCTTGGGGTATTCATTGGTATATCTGTGGTACTTTTGGATGGCGATCGAAATTTCTTCGACATGCCCGTCCGCTTGGCTGACTTTGCGGTATTGCAGCCACGGGGGCAGGGCGAGCGCCGCGATGAGCACTGTTATCCCGATTAAGATGAGCAACTGAACGCGCGTCATTCCCGTTGCGTCAAATTTGTGAAAAGATTTAAAGGGATAGGAGTTGGCATTTTTGGCCGGATTCGGGATTTTAGCGTAGGTTTTTTTGGACATATGAACTTCTAGCGATTTACGACGGTATTACTTGCGCATCACGATTTGAAAAACTGTTTCTGAGAAATCCATTAAATTGATGCCTATCTCGAGATGATTAGATAAACACCGCTACAAACGAGAATCATGCCGATGACGTATCGGAGTGTGAGCGGTTCACCAAGCAGCACTAAACCGGCTAAACTCGCCAACACCAACCCTCCAAGCCGAATAACCGGCGCCCCCACGGAAATGGGCGCTCCTGCGCCGAACGTGGCGTATAACCCCAAGGTAACGGCGCTAAATGCCACGCCCACGCCCAAAGCCGCCAAGACACCTGATGTTTGAGCGTGTTGCGGCACACCGCGAGCCCACTGCCACGCAACCCAGACTATGCCTGTGAGGAATGTACAACTCCCGTACAACAGCAACCCCAAGCTATTCGAAAGTCTGCCTGCTGCGAGTTTCACGAAAAAGTCAGCGCTCGCCAGCGCGAGAGCGGTGATGAGCGCATAGTGGATCCAGCCCATGATTTGAGCGTATCTCCAGTTTTCTCGGTCTGCTCTAGTTTGGGTGCCGCATTGATTGAAAATTAGGTACCATAGCACCCAAATTTACCATGCTCCGATACCGCCGAGCAGCAGCTTGCGTACTGCCGAACCTTCATCCCGCAATCGCGCCACACGAGGGCCGCCAAAGGGTTCGCGTGACTTCATCCAAGCGTTTTGATAGCACATGAGACAGACGCGGCGTCTTTCCGATGATTTGTTCTCCGCACCCCGGTGCCAAGTCCATCCGTCAAACATCACCGCTTGACCGGGTTTGGCAAGCACATATTTCTCGTCAGGCAACTGCACACTTCCACCTGGCGGCCGAAAAGGCGCCCTGTTGCTCCCGGGCACGATAACGATTGGACCGTTATCCATGGTGATTTCGTCAAGATAGTATCCGCAGTTGATATGGCCCGGCGGCTGGCTACCATACGGTGATAAAGCGGGCTCCATGGGCCACGGATTGTCACGATGCCAATTCTGGTCGGGCGCACCGGGATCGGTCACTCTTCCGGTTGCACTGTGAAGTTGAACGCAACTCCCCAATAGCGCGCGCATGCGGTTGAAAACGGGCGGGTTATCAAGCAGAAAACTAAAACAATCGTCCTCTTCCAGAAGCTCGCCAATGAACTGATCTTGGCGGCGTTCAAAGCTTTCGTCCAGGGCTAGGCGCAACGACTCGACTTGTTCCATGGAGATTGCGTTTTCCACGATGAGGTAGCCCCAGTTCAGGAAAAAAGCAACATCGCGTTCCAGACTAGGATCCGCGTCACGGTGGCTCTCGTGAATTTCCCACTGATCCGGGATAATTGAGCGATTATCTGCCAAAACACCATCCTCCAAATATTATGATTGAAGCGCTGAACCGCCGGTTCAAATGGCAACAAGGACTACTGGTTTCCGACGGGGCAACTGGGAAACTATTAGCGGATAGCCGTTCGATAAAATTGAACACCTCAACTCTGCCTGACCAGTTTCTGGAGCGAACGCAATTCTCTCGGAGGATTCATGCGGCTGCCGTAGTCGCTCCAGGACACCTCAGCGACGTAGATGTCTCCTTTAGAGTCGGCAGCAATGCCGTGGGGCGAATAAAACCTGCCCGGTTCGTCGCCGTAGGAGAGGTCGCCCACCCTTGCCAGAACGTTCCCTTTGAGGTCTAGGACAGAGACTCGAGGTCCAAGGCGCTTTCCGGCAACGTTTGTCTGGATACCCCCATAGTATTCGCCGACGTAGACTAACTGGTCGCTCCGATGGTCTACATGAATGCAGGCTGCCCTCGACAAGTTGACCCACTGCGCCTCATACTTCCCGTTGGAATCAAACACTTGGATTCGGTGGTTTTCGCGATCAGCAACGTACACCCAGCCCTCTTTGTCCGTCACGATGTTATGCACAATATTGAACTGACCCGGATCGGTACCGGACTCGCCCCAAGAAAACAATAGGCGTCCGTCGGGCGAAAATTTGTGAACGCGCGCATTTGCGTAGCCGTCGGCTACATACAGTTCGCCGGTTTGGGAATCCACAGCGAGGTGCGTCGGTTCGTTGAAGGGGATGCCGCTCATCGCCGGGGAGTGCTGGTTTTCAGCGCCGAGGGTCATCAGGAGTCTTCCGTCGGGTGTAAATTTTCGGACGGTATGATCGAAGTTGTCCACGCAATAAACCGAATCGTCGGGCCCTATGGTGACACCGTGCGGATTAGTGAATATGCCATTGCCCCAGGTTCGCACCACATTTCCTTGGGAATCGAAGACTATCATCGGGTGCGTCCCCCGGTTAAACACATAGACGTTGTCCTTCGAGTCCACAGCGACAGCCGTGGCTTCTTTGTAGGTCCAATCCTCCGGCATATTACCCCAGTTTTTGCCTGAGACTTCGTACGTAAAACTCCCGCTACCCAAACTGACCATATGTTACCTCCGCGATGAAGAATGCTTCGATAATTTTACAGCGTGCCATCTATTGTAATTCGTAAATTTGTGCGAGTCTAATAACCTTAACCGACCAGCCATATATACCGCGCTACAAAAAGCACTGCGAACAGATAAATCAGCCAGTGCACCTGCCGACCACGGCCGCTGACGAGTTTTAACAACACATACGATATAAAGCCGAAGGCGATGCCTTCCGTAATGCTTATGGTTAGCGGCATCATCAACAGTGTCAGAAAGGCGGGGATAGATTCGGTGAAATCGTCCCAATCTATAGACACCACATTCTTTAGCATCAGACATCCGATGATAATTAGCGCCGGCGCAACCACCGGATACAGAATTGTATTTTCTCCAATTGCGTGTCCAGCCCCAACCATCTTTATTAACGGACTAAAGAACAACGCAAGCAACATCAGAATTGCAGTAACGATGTTGGTTATGCCGGTACGTCCGCCCGCGGATATTCCCGACGCGCTCTCAATGTAACTGGTGACGGTTGATGTGCCGAGCAGCGCGCCGGTGCTGGTGGCAACCGCATCGGAAAACAGGGCACGCCGCGCTCTCGGCAGCTTTCCATCAACCATTAAGCCGGCTTGCTCGCCGACGCCGACCAGCGTTCCGACGGTATCGAAGAGATCCAGAAAGATAAAGATGAATATTATAGCTATAAGCTCAGGATTCACGAAAATGTTGGGAATCTGGAGCTTGAAGAAGGTCGGCGCCATTGAAGGCGGTGCCGAAACAACACCCTCGAACTTCACCTGCCCCGCAATGAGCCCGACAACAGACGTAGCCAGAATACCTATCAAGATAGCGCCGCCGACATTACGAGCGAATAGAATTGCAATCACGACTAGTCCGAACAGCGACAGCATCACCGGCGCGGATTTCAGATTTCCGAGCGTGACATAGGTCGCCGGGTGGTCGACGATAAGCCCTCCCCACTCCAAGCCTACAAGCGCTATTAGCAATCCAATTCCAGCGGGAATTGCGTTCCTTAACGAAACCGGCAGAACCCCCATCACCTTTTCGCGCAACCCGACAAAGGAGAGCAGGACAAAAAACGCTCCCGCAATGAAAACTGCGCCGAGCGCTTGTTGCCACGCTACACCGAGCGTAAGACAAACCGTGTAGGTGAAATAGAAGTTATGTCCCATGCCCGGCGCAAGCGCAATCGGATAGTTGGCGAGGAATGCCATCAATAGCATCGCGAATGCGCTCGTAATGCACGTTGCCGCCATCACTGCGCCGGAATCCATTCCCGCGGCTGAAAGCACCGCGGGTTGGACGAAAATAATGTACGATAGTGTCATGAACGTCGTACAGCCCGCAACAATTTCGCGTTTGACAGTCGTCCCGGATTCTTGTAACCGAAACAATCTTTCAAGCATGCATCACCTCATTAAATCGAACGCATTTGACAGGTGTAAGGTGAAAAAAAACACCAAAATTATTTCCATTTGAATGCCCTAAATTGTATTCCATTACACTTTAGATTGCAAGCGTTAATTTACAGGTGTTAATCCGGCTAAAATACACAGTGACTGTAGATCGGGTACATCGGCGTTTCTAAGCGGAAAAAACCACGGCGTAACATCTCCGGTATGTCTATAACTTCATTTGATGATTGAGGATGGCAACGAAACGGAAATTGGCGATTTACCGGTGAGCCGGTGTTGGTGGTTACCTTTTGTTAAAATGCACCGGCCCCCTTGTGGCGCGGGTTCATTGAAATCGAAAGGTAACCAAGAAAAAAGATCTTTACGTCTTTCGAGCGGATTGTTATGCGAATAATTTAGCAGTCATTATAGTAGAGATTTACGACTTTCACAGGCGGTTAATCGAATAGAATGTTAAGGCAATCGAGAGGTGAACAGGTGAAGCATTTGTTGGAGTTCAGGGATTTTCCATCTAATGGATTTTGGGTTTGGTTAAGCGTGCGAGTAGGGAACGATCGACCGAACGAATGGTAAGGGCGAAAGCGTTAGCTCGCGATAGTTTTGGTGTCCGTGAAGACTAATTACAAATAATTTGCGCCAAGCAGACTTTTTTGTTTGACATTCGGCATTTAGGTTGCGTATAATAATTGAACAATTCAAATCCGTGAGGGGAGCGACATCCGCGAGGTGTCTCTCCCTTTTTTTTTTGCGGTTAAAATCAGGAGGGTATATCAATGGAAAATGGACGATTGCGGGGGGAGACGGTGCTGGCGTACACCTATTTTGAGATGTATCGTGATGCGGGGGATGAGCGCTCATTGGAGGCGCTGAGCGGCCAAGAGGTAACCGGGAAAAAGAGATCGGTTTCGATGATTAAGAAGTGGTCGGCGCAAAATGATTGGGGCGAGCGCGTTGCGGCATTTGATGCGGAGGCGGCGCGACGGGCAGCAGACGCATTATTAAGGCGCCGGGCATCTGAAATCGAAGTGTTTATTGAAACGGATATGAAAATTGCGTCGCGGGTTCAGGCGTTGTGCCTCAATCAACTTCAAGTTCTAGAAACCAAAACGGATTTCGGGGAACTACGGCAACTAGTATTGACATACAAAGAGGCGCGGCTATGGATGATGGAGCTCACAGGCGCGCTGGAGGAGGACGTACAGACATGAGAAAGCGAATGAAATTTCACGAAGTGCGCTACCCCAAAATAGGGGTATCTAAGAGTGGCAATTCAGAGGAACAATCCCTTGCGATGCCAGCGTCTGCACAAGCGGCATCAGAACCTACACATGGCGAAATCTATATTCCGAAGGAGACACCGGAGGAGATTGAAAGGCGCGAAAGGCGGGAAAATGAACTAATCAGGATTGCACGGATGCATGGCAGCAACATTCCGGGTCGCGAAGATGTTATAGAAGTTAAAAACGAAAGAACGCACTATGACGGAAGTCGGACGGGCTGCAATATTGAGGATAGTTTAATCATGTTGACGGATATCAAGACGGGCTTTTTCAGGGCGTGCGTCGAAAAGAATGGCGGAGGTTGGTACGGCTATCCTAATCCACAGCATCTGGAAAGATATGGACTGAGTCCGTACGAATATAATAAGAGGAAGTTCAAGGAAGAACACATTCCGGTGGTTAAAGCACGGGAAAGCGAAAACCTTGTCGTCGGACTGATATATCGCAAAGCGTATCACCGTGCAACAGCGGTCAGTCCGGGTTTCGGAAAATCGGCTGAGATTTTGGTTCAGGAGTGTTGGTTTAAGTGTTATCTTCCATGGACATGCCTAGAGAGGGACATTTCCCGTTCGGTTGAAGTTGCCAACAACATACTGCAAGAATTGGAGCCGGAGATTACAGAACTGGCTAAGATAGTTGAGGCTAAGATTAAAGCCGAACGAAGACTCTGCAAGGCGGCAAGTGAGTATGGCAACGATGCTCCTTTTGGACCTGATGGTGTTCCAGAATGGGTTGACCTTCCAATGCCTCAGACTCGTGACGAGTTAAACCGGTTGGGAGCGCTTTACAATGAAGATCGGGCGGCGGATCGCCGCGTCAAGGAGAAAGAGGATGCGCATGATCAGGGAAAGATAGGCCCGAAAGGGTCGTATAGCTTACCTGACGTGTGGGATAGAGAGACTACCTTGGAAGACTTACAGAAGCGGGTAGCAACAGGAAGCCCGTAGTTTTTGAAGGATGGGTAGAGCGGAGAAAATAGTTGACTCGACAAGTGTCGCGATTCGGAGATCGCTCGTACGGGGGATTGGATTCTAGAATACCGGCGATAGGATTTGGTGTCTGAACTGAAATTCTTTGATTAAATTATGGGCTATGATTTAGGGAGCGCATAATTCTTCCGTGTTGGTACGGAAGGCGATTGGCTGCCGCTGAAGTTCCTGTAGGTTGGGTAGAGCGGATTCATCCAAGAATCGACTATTAAAATACCGCCCTCTCAACCTCGCCGCGTATCAAATTCCATGAATGCAGCGGCACCCATCGCTTTTCTACCATCTGGAGGTTTCAAAAGCGTTGGGTTTCGCTATGCCAAAATTGAGAAGATCATCGTAGGGAATTTGGACGACGATTGGGTGATGTGACGGTGTTGGCGCTATCCGCTCTACCCAACCTACAAGAGTGGAAACGGCCGCGATTCGGAGATCGCTCCTACAGAAGGTTGTGTGGTTACATTAGATAGGAGGGAATTTCGATTCCCGACGACGGGTTCAGTTTTTGTAGGTAGGGCAGCGCCGATTCACCGAAAATCGCCAACCAAAAAGAACCACCGTGTTAATCTTCGGTTAATGATGTCGTTCGAGGCCGAACAACTTTATAGACAGTTTCACCGGGTTTGATAAAACCGAATCGCCGTACGAGCCGCTCTTGGTCGAGTTCGTCGGTCTGGAGGTTTTCGACTCTCGTTCTCAGGCGATCCCTCTTCAATTCAAGCGCGCTTAACTCGTCCAAATATTCCTGTTTAATCTGACGTGCTTTCTGCCAATTCTGATATTCACCGACGAACCGATAAGCACTGATGATTAAGACGGGAAATGTGATGATTAACAGCCAAGATTGAAGAAATCGCATGAGGATGGTTCCGAATTAATGAGTAATGTGTAATGAGAAATGCGCAATGCGTAATGACTGTGGTTAGTGAGAATTTGATCCCCAGAGGTCGTGATTATCTGTAAGAATTTCCGGGCCTTCGGGGAGAATTGCGACGGTATGTTCGAATAGCGCAGAAATGCGCCGATCTGCCGTGACCGCTGTCCAGCCGTCTTCGAGCGTTTCAGATTCGTGTGTACCTGCGTTGGTCATGGCTTCGATGGCGAGGACTGTACCGGGCCTTAATCGAACGCCTCTGCCGGGTTCTCCGTAATTGGGAACCTGAGGCTCCTCGTGTAAATTCCGCCCAATTCCGTGACCAACAAAATCTCGCACTACTGAGAATCCGTGACTTTCCACATGGGTTTGCAATGCGGAACAGGCGTCGCCGAGTCGACTTCCCGGCTTGGCGGCGTCAATTGCTTTATAGAGTGCGTTTTTGGAGACTTCCAGTAGACTTTGCGCTTCCGGTTCAATGTCTCCGACAGGAAACGTGTAAGCATTATCCCCATGAAATCCATTGAGATAGACTGCGGTGTCAATTCCAATAATATCGCCCTCTTTTAGAATACAGTCCTTCCTTGGAATGCCGTGAACAATTTCCTCGTTAATTGAAACGCAAATAGTTGCTGGATATGGCGGGTGATGCGGAAGTTGATACCCCAAAAACGATGAAATACCGCCAAGTTTCTTAATGGCATCCCGGGAGATTTGATCCAATTCGTAAGTTGAAATACCTGGGCTTACAGCTTCTCCGATTGTTTGAAGTACAATTGACGCGGCTTTTCCGCTGCGCCGCATTGTCTCGATTTCAGACCGGGACTTGATTCTGACTTTATTCATTTAACGCTTTTCCTAGGCAAACTTCTCCAATTGTAGACCTTAGCGCCTTGCGCACGAAGTAATTCTCCGGTACGATATAACGATTGATTCCGCAAAAGGGATTCAGTAAGCTAAGCAACAATCTCACCACGCAAAGTGTGCGCAGTCGCAGAATTGATATTCACCTGCACGATATCGCCAATTTTTGAATTTTCTTTCGGAAACACAATTGTTTTGAAGCTGTCAGATCTACCGTGGTATTCATCTGCGTTGCGGCGAGACTGTCCTTCGACCAACACATTCGTGTTGCAGCCAACCAACTCCTGATTGATTTCAAGCGAAATTTTCTCTTGCAACGAAATAATCTCCCGTAATCGCCTTCCCTTTTCCGTGCTGCTCACATCGTCATCTAGCAACTTGTAAGCAAGCGTACCTTCACGAGGCGAGTATTTGAACATGAATGCGGAATCGAATCGGATTTCATCCATGAGGCGGTAGGTTTCCATGAAATCGTGCTCAGTCTCGCCGCAGAAGCCGACGATAATATCAGTTGAAATGGCGAGATTCGGAATGCGGCCGCGCATATTCGCCACAAGCTCGCGGTAGGCTTCGGCCGTGTATGTCCGCCGCATGGCTTTAAGCGTTTTCGTGGAGCCGGATTGCAGTGGAAGATGTATTTGTTTACAGACTTTATCGCCACCTGCAATGGCTTCAATCATGCCGTCTGTTGCGTCACTTGGATGCGGCGATGTAAATCGTATGCGTTCGATGCCCTCTATATCGTTAATTGCAAAGAGCAAATCTCCAAAATCGTGCGCTCCATCGTGGTACGAGTTCACCGTCTGGCCGAGGAGGACAACCTCTTTAAACCCGTCGTCAACTAACCGCTTAACCTCATTGACTAACAGCTTTGCCGGAACACTGCGTTCGCGGCCGCGCACGAACGGCACAATGCAAAACGTGCACATCTTGTCACAGCCTCGTTGCACGGTCAACCACGCCCGTATTCCGTCCTTACGAATTGGCGCGATGTCGGCGTAGTCTTCGTCTTGGTCAAGCTTCAAATTTACAAACGCATCACCTGCCGCCACTGAACGGAGCGCCGCGGGAAGGCTGCGATAGGCGTCGGGACCTAGGACCAGATCCAGGTATGGCGCGGCGTCAAGCATTTTTGACCGGGTATGCTGCGCCATGCAACCACAGACACCCAGAATAAGGTTGGGTTGCAGCCGTTTGCGATGATTGAGTTGTTTGAGACGATTAAGTACCTTGGTTTCAGCGTTATCACGTATGGCACAAGTATTGAGTAGGACTACATCAGCGTCCTCTAACCCATCGGCAGTTTCGTAACCGTTTTCCACCAAGATACCCGCCAGCAACTCGCTGTCACTCACATTCATCTGACACCCATACGTCTCTATGTAGACACGTCTTGAGGCGTGTAGTTGAATCGCCGATTCGACTGCCGGCGCAGCAGTGTATATTGGCAGTTGGGATTGAATTGGAATTTTGGATTTCACGGTTTAATCCTGTTCGACACGACCTAAACCACGGTAGGCGTTGCGCTATCCGGATGCATCTCACCGAGTGGTATTATACTCATGACTGTAGCCATTATGCAAGCGAAATCACGAGTTTCCAGTTATAATTCAATCTACCCCGCAGCATGGAATTTGAAGCACAGATAGACGCGGTTAAAGAAATTTGCAGAAATCGAATTATTGTGTATAATATCTCTTCAAAACGCATTTTGCCGTAACATAAGCACTTCGTCATTGCAGAGCAGACGGTGTAGAATCTGCAGCTTTCCTAAAAAGATTGTCGTGCAAAGGTTTGCCTGAAATCAAACGGCCGCCGCCCGTTGATACGAAAAAACTACGGATTTATCTAAGGAGAAATTAATGCCAATATTTACGCAAGCACAGTTGAATCGGATTTCTACCGAGATTTTTGAAGCATCGTCTGTGCCGCCGGAAGAAGCGCAAACAATCAGTGAACTGCTTGTTGACGCGAACCTAGTGGGACATGACTCGCACGGCGTAATTCGAATTCCGCAGTATATCAAGCGGCTCAGGAATGGTGATATCCATCCGGGCGCGCCAATGGAGATTGAACGCGAGTCTCCATCGCATGCCGTAATTAACGGCAACTGGGGGTTTGGACAAGTTATCGGCAAAAAGGCGATGTCGCTCGCAATCCGCAAAGCGCAATCCAGTGTTATAAGCGCCGTAAGCATTTACGACTGTAACCATATCGGACGACTTGCCAGCTATACCATGATGGCGGCTGACCAGGGGCTGATTGGGATAACAATGTTGAATGCCGGCGGCGCGGCGCTATCGGTGGCTGCGTTTGGCGGCATCGATAGACGACTCGGCACAAACCCGATTTCTGTCGCGGTGCCGGCTGGGGAGGCGGATTCGATTGTTTTGGATATCACCAGCAGCGTTGTGGCACAGGGGAAGATTGATGTGGCTGTTAATCGCGGCGATTCTGTTCCGCTTGGTTGGCTGATTGACGGCAAAGGTGAACCCACTACCGATCCACAGGATTTCGACAGTCCGTCCCCCGGTTCGATACTGCCGCTCGGCGGCTTGGCGGGACACAAGGGTTTTGGGCTAGGTTTAATCATTGACGTGTTAGCAGGTACACTGTCCGGGGGCGGCTGCAGCGGCTCAAATAATACCCGGGTCTGCAACGCCACGTTGATGATTGCCATTGACATCGTTAAGTTTATTCCACTCGAAGATTACGACCGCCATATAGATAACCTTGTGGAGTTCATGAAATGTTCACAATTAGCCCCAGGTTTTGATGAAGTGTTGATGCCCGGTGAAATCGAGTCGCGCCAGAAACAGCAGCGTTTAAGTGAAGGGATTCCGGTCGATGACGAAACATGGCGCCAGATTCAGGAAACGGCGGCAAATGTCGGCATATCGCAACTCAAATATTGATTTGGTATTACGACGGAATTATTACTTATATGAGAACTATTATCAAGCCCTTATTGACGCGGCTCCACTCACGGTAATGCGGATTCGGCCAAATACCAAGAATTTGACGTAGAAACGTTCCAAAGGGATACGAACATGGATAAGCAGGGCGACTTCAAATCTGGTTACGTCTCCATTATAGGCGAACCGAATGTCGGGAAATCAACCCTGTTGAACGCGGTGATGGGAGAAAAATTAGCCATCGTCACGCCCAAGCCGCAGACGACCCGCAATCGAATCACGGGCATTGTCACCACAGATGAATATCAGATTGTATTTCTGGATACGCCCGGCATACTCAAGCCAAAATACCGCCTTCATACCCGTATGTTGGACGCAGCATACAGTGCACTGAAAGACGCCGATCTTACGCTGTATTTAGTTGACGTGCACCATATATCCACCCCCGCCGCGGAACAAATTCTTGCCGCGATAAGGAAAAATGGGCAGAAATCAATTTTAGTGATAAACAAGATAGATTTGGCGCCAAAGCAGGTGCTGTTGCCAATTATCGAAACGTATAAAAAAGAGCCCCTGTTCGCTGAGATTGTCCCGATTTCTGCGAAGACTAGGGACGGCGTTGGACAACTTCTGCGGCTTATCGTTAAATTCCTACCTGAAGGGCAACTCTTTTTCCCCGCCGACCAAATAAGCGATTTGCCGGAGCGATTCTTTGCGGCGGAAACGATACGTGAAAAGATACTCCTTAAAACGCAGCAAGAAATTCCTTACGCTTCAAGCGTCGCCATCACAGAATTCAATCAACGGGCAAATGGGACAATTTTCATTAGTGCTACGATTTATTCCGAACGGCCATCCCAAAAGCGAATATTGATTGGGAAAGGAGGGGAAATGATTAAAATCATTGGGCAACTAGCGCGAATTGAAATACAAAAATTCTTGAATGCTTCGGTGTTTCTGGACTTGCATGTTTCGGTCAAGAAAAACTGGCGGCAAGATGAAAAGAAACTCAGAGATATGGGATTTACGTGAAAAAAAATTGTCCCAACTTATTTTAACGAGTTTTAGCAATAGCGCGGTTTCCCGATATCATTGGTTCAAAATCTTGAAATCAGCGGTGAAAAATAAGCATAAAAATGCTTGATCCGATTTAGATTTTTTGCTAGACTATCATCCAAATCTGGACTCGTGCCCGTTTTGAAATATTATAATTATTAGGCTTAGATACTACCAGCACTGCTTAATCTGTATCCATCCCTTGATTCGAAATGAAGACAGTATTGATTTCGGACAGAGTTAGCGGCGATTCCCCTGACTCATCCGACCCATCTGCACCGCACCAGCCGCCCGAATATCCATCGGCCGCCCCAACTTCAGCCGTACGTACACCTCACAATACAGGATTGAATCAGGCATTAACTTTCGATCGATTTGTGGTAGGTGAAAGCAACCAAAAGGCTTACGAAGCTGCGCTCGCTTTGACCGACCAAACCGCCCAGGTAGACAAGTTAATTGTCCACGGCGGCGTTGGACTTGGCAAAACCCATTTGCTGCACGCCATCGGGAACCACTTTAGACAAAAAAATCTGAATCATACCATGTACTGCCCATCCGCTGAAAAATACGTGGGCGAATGGATTCAGTCGATAGCAAGTCCGCAGAAATCAAATACGTTACGACAGCGGTACCACACCATTGATTTGTTATTGATTGACGACATTCACTTTTTATCCAAGCACTCGAAAATTCAGGCTGAGTTTTTTCATTTACTCAAGCACTTGAGCCAGCAAAACCAGCGAATTGTCTGTACGTGCGATCGACTGCCCCGGTTTCTCAAAGACCACTTAGCGTCTTCAAATGTCCTCAATAACGGCTTAATCGTTGAAATTTCTCCGCCTGAATTCGACTTACGGGTTTCGATACTAGAGCGAAAGCTGCGGGAACGGAATTGGGGACCTGTTCCGTCAAGGGTGCTAGATTATTTAGCCAAGCATCTAACACAACACGTGCGCCAGCTCGAAGGCGCATTGAATCGCCTCATGGCGGAAGCTGGTTTGGGATCGAAATTGGATCTTGAGATTGCACGCCGCGTCTTGGAGAAGCGGTCAAACTTGAGTGTTTCGGGCGCAATCACGCTTGAAACGATTCAAGAGGCAGTGGCTCGATACTTCAATCTTACGTTATCGGATTTATGTTCTCGAAAGCGTGCTCGACGATTCGTGCTTCCACGTCAAGTCGGGATGTACCTTGCCCGCGAGCTAACCGAGCTTTCCCATTCCCAAATCAGCCTAGGTTTTGGCCAAAGCCATCATACTACCGTGATCCGGAGTTGCCAACGTATCAATTCACTCCTCAATGGAGATTTAGTTCTCAGCCAATCTATTGAATCGTTGAAATCAGAACTGACGCAACCCCAAAATTGAACAGATTATTTCCGTTTACTTTGATCCGGAGAATCGTGGAAAGATTCAACCTCCACACTTAACTAACGTTTACCGATAAAATCGCTGCAAGTCTTTTACTAATCTCCCATCCTCCTCTCAGACTTAAGGGGCAGGTTACATACCTGCCCCTACTTTTTTGATTATCACTGATTGACATCATCAGGCGGTATGGTGTATCATTTGCCCGTCACCAAGCCGTATGCGATTATAATCACATCATTGGACATTTTCTTACGGAATGGAATTGAACAATGACCACGGGCGTACACGCATCCGATGACACAGACGGCTTTAAGTCAAAGGCAACGTATTGCCTGAAATGCGCAGGCCGGCTTGAGGACCGAATCATAGAAGACAAAGCGCGCCGATCATGTACGGCATGTGATTTCGTTTTCTACCAAGACCCGAAGCCCGTCGCGGGCGTCCTTGCCGTGAGAGATGGAAATTTGTTACTCATTCAACGCGGCAATGAGCCGAAGCGCGGCCTCTGGAGTTTTCCGACAGGTTACATTGACGTTGGTGATTCTCCCGAAGAAACGGCAATCCGGGAGGCAAAGGAAGAGGCAAACGTTGAGGTACGACTCAATAGCTTACTCGGGGTGTATTCCGATAAGCGGCGCACAGTCGTTCTTGTCATCTATACCGGCACTATTGCTTCGGGGAACCCCGCGGCTGGTGCAGAGGCATTAGACGCACGGTTATTTGATCTTCATGATTTGCCAAAACTAGCGTTCGACCACGACTACGACATCTTGGCGGATTTATTTTCAAAACACTCCAAGGCATAATAGAACAAAAATTGTGGACGAGTGTAAGTAAACTCTACGCGAGGGAAAAAAATCGGCGCCATCTCCGGTGAATTGAAACACGAGGCGACCCAAATCGCTAATTTCAACTGATAGGGAGGATACATGGCACATTCAATCCTGGAACGGTATCAGAAGGAATTTTCAAAAGACAGAGAATTAGCGCAACGTGCACACCACACTTTTCCGGACGGTGTTACGCATGACAGCCGATATGTGGACCCGTTCCCGGTCTACATCGATCATGCGCAAGGGTCGAAGAAATGGGGAATTGGCGGGAAGGAATTTATCGATTATTGGGCGGGGCACGGCGCCCTCTTGTGGGGACATAATCATCCCGACATTGTCGCGGCAGTCACCCGACAGATGCAACGGGGTACGCATTACGGTGCTAGCCATCCGCTCGAACTGGAGTGGGCGAGTTTAGTGATGGAGTTGATTCCTTCAGCGGAACGGGTACGATTCGTCAGTTCCGGAACGGAGGCGACCCTGATGGCGATTCGACTTGCCCGCACATTTACCGGCAAGAGCAAGTTGTTGAAATTTGCGGGACATTTCCACGGCTGGCACGATGCCGTCATATTGGCGGCAAACCCGCCTTTTGAGGCGCCTGTTGCAGGAATACCGCAAGGCATCATGGATACAACAGTGATTTGTCCACCGAATGATATTGACGCAGTCGAGGGTTATTTGAAAAGTGATTCAGATATTGCTTGCGTCATATTGGAGCCGACCGGCGGCTCCTTCGGCGCAATTCCAACAGGCGCGGCATTTCTTCAACAGTTACGCGCACTGACCCGTGATTACGGTGTGCTGTTAATCTTTGACGAAGTAATTACCGGTTTTAGGGTTTCTCCGGGCGGCGCTCAACAGTATTACAATATCACGCCGGATTTGACAACGCTCGCCAAGATTTTAGCCGGCGGTCTTCCCGGCGGTGCGGTTGTTGGAAAGCGGGAGATTATTAATCTTATCTCAATTAAAGAAGAAAGGATTGCGAAGCGCGGCAAGAAAATGCCCCATCCGGGCACCTTTAACGCCAATCCGCTTTCTGCGTCGGCAGGCACCGCCATGCTGAGAGCCGCTCGGACGGGCGTCCCGCAAAAACAGGTTAACCGCACCGCGGCGATATTAAGGAATGGCTTGAACGAAATTATTGATCGGCACCGTCTTGATTGGGCAGTTTACGGCGAGTTTTCAGAAATCAGATTTCTCGCCGGACACGGCGTTCGTGAAATGCGTACTGCAGATTTCAATCCTAGCGATTGGGATTTCCGCACTCTTAAAGAGGGCGGCAATCAAGTATTACTCATGAACCTGCGATGCGGTTTGCTGCTCAACGGGGTTGACATTGCCGAATCGGGAGGCATGACGATGGTATCCCACACAGAATCAGACATCCAAAAAACATGCGCAGCGTTCAATCAGACCGTTGAATGGATGAAGGCAGACGGGCTTTTGGATTAAGATTGCAGATATTGAGGATTGGCTGCTTAGGGAGGCCTCGAATTGCAATTGACCTGTGCAAAAATTAGGAGATTTAGATGAAAGGAATTGATGCAGTTGCAAAAGTATTGAAAATTGAAGGCGTTGAATATCTGTTCTGTTTTCCGGCGAACACGCTCATCGACGCTTCGGCGAAGATTGGGATTCGACCGATTATGGCGCGTACGGAGCGAACCCTAATCAACATGGCGGATGGATTTAGCCGCATATCCAACGGCGAACGCATCGGCGTTGCCGTGGTACAGCGAGGGCCGGGAAGCGAAAACGCTTTCGGCGGGGTAGCGCAAGCGTACTCTGATTCCGTTCCAATTCTGGTGCTTCCCGGCGGACTCAGCCGGCGGAGTCTCGGCATTCCCACCAATTTTGAGGCGGTAAGGAATTATACGGGCGTGACCAAGTGGGTCGCCCAAGTTAATCTTGCGGACCGCATACCGGAAATGATGCGACGGGCGTTCAGTTTGCTACGGATGGGACACCCGGGACCTGTGATGCTTGAAACGCTTCAAGATGTAGAGGATGAGGAAATTGACGATGATTTCGCCTACTCATCCCCGAAGCCCGTCAAACCAGCCGGAGATTTACAGGATATTGAAGGAGCGGTCAAAGCGCTACTGGCTGCGGAGCACCCTATGCTGCATGTAGGGCAGGGCGCCCTCTACGCAGACGCGTCGGAAGAGTTGATGAAATTCGCTGAAATGTTACAGGTGCCGGTGATGACAACGATGGCAGGGAAGAGTGTGTTTCCGGAAAATCATCCCTTGTCAATCGGCGCGAGCGGCTACAGCGGCACGGGTATGGTCAAGCACTTTTTGAATAAAGCCGATCTCGTATTTGGGATTGGGTGCAGCTTTTCAAAGTCCATTATGGCAACACCGATTCCTAGCGGCAAGGTGCTGGTTCAGAATTCAATCGATGAACTCGACATTAACAAGGATTACGCTGCCGACCACGCCATTCTCGGCGACTCCAAGATTGTATTGAATCAACTTATCGAAGAAGCAAAAAAACAACTAGGAGACGAGGCGCCGCGGGATAGAAAAGAGGTCGTAGATGAGATTAAAACGGTGAAGGCAAATTGGTTGTCAGAGTGGATGCCGAAGCTAACGTCGGACGAAATTCCAATCAATCCGTATCGCGTCATCTGGGACTTAATGCACGCTGTGGATAGAACACAGACGATCGCCACGCATGATTCCGGAAATCCACGTGATCAGATGCTCCCCTTTTACGAAACGATTGCCCCGCGCAGCTACATTGGCTGGGGGAAGTCCACACAGTTGGGATACGGGTTGGGGTTAACAATGGGCGCAAAACTAGCGGCGCCAGAAAAACTTGCCCTCAATGTCATGGGCGATGCGGCGTTTGGCATGGCCGGGCTGGATTTTGAAACAGCGGCACGAGAACGCATTCCTATCCTTACAATTCTCCTCAACAACTCTGCACTCGGCGGCTATGAGAAACACATGCCGGTCGCGACAGAACGCTACGGTACGAAATTCCTCACCGGGGACTATGCGAAGGTGGCCGAAGGCTTAGGCGGTTATAGCGAAAAGGTAGAAAGCCCCGCCGAAATAATCCCGGCTATCCATCGCTGCCAGAAAGCGATTGAAGACGGCAAACCCGCGCTACTCGAAATTATTACGTGTGAAGAAGGCATCGTGTTTTCGAGAGGTTTTTGAAGTCCAGTGGCGGAAACAGGTCTTGCGCTCAAACCCAGAAGAATTCCGGATTACGGCTTTTAGTCTTTGGTTGACTCACAGCCCGAACCGACTATGTTGACATCCCAAACCCCTCCCGAGGCAAGTCCTCCAACAGCACTCGTGCGCCTAGGTTGCTTGAGCAAAGTTTACAAAGAAGGCAACCTACGCCGAACAGTGATAGATGAGCTGAGCGGCGCATTATACGAAGGCGAGTTTGTCTGCCTTTTGGGGAAATCAGGCAGTGGGAAAAGCACGTTACTAAACCTCATCTCCGGAATTGATACACCCAGCAGCGGACATGTATTCATACGGCATGGCAATCGTGAAATCGCCATCACCGGACTGACCGAATACCAGCGAACCCGTTTCCGACGTTGCCACATCGGCATTGTTTTCCAGTTTTTTAATCTCATTCCAACGCTCACCACGTTTGAAAATGTAAAATTACCGCTAGAACTTGCCGGCCTAACTACGCGCAACGCACTCGCCCGTGCGCGCGCTCTGCTTAAGCAAGTTGGGTTAGGGAACCGCCTCAATACTTATCCAGACAAGCTGAGCGGAGGGGAACAACAGCGGGTAGCCATCGCGCGTGCTCTCATTCATAATCCTCTGCTGCTGTTAGCCGATGAGCCGACGGGGAATCTAGACGCAGAATCCAGCGAAACCGTTCTATCTCTATTGCTTGAGATGAGCGTCAAAGCAAATAAGATGTTGCTGATTGCCACGCATGCGCCGGAAATAGCGCAGCGTGCAGACCGGGTTTTACATATTCAAAACGGAAAGCTCGTGGGCGATTAAAATTGGAGAACACCCCGCCCAAATCTCTGACGCATTAACACACCCCAAGCGTAAGTCGGAATAGACAAAAAAGCTAGGTAAGTTCTTTTGGCATTTGGCAAATCGAATCCATCTTCATGCCGCGAATTTCTGGGCAGGCACAAGACCTGCCCCTACAAATCCTGGTAGTCAGACGTTTCCCCCGATTTGGGTTTCTAGCGAATCAAACGGCCGTATGTTGCATTAGCAACACCAATACGTCAATACGCCTTAATGACTGCAAAAGGGAAAGGGACAGCATACATCGCATTTTCCGCAAGTTGACTGATGGAAATCGACAGAAATAGACGCCGTATTGGGATTGTTGACACGTTGTTCCACTTGGCACTGGGACACGCTTGGCGGCGCCCTCTTCAGAGTGCTTTTCTAATCATCGGAGTTGCATTGGGGGTAGGGATTATTGTTGCGATGGATCTCGCTAACAATGCGGCAAATCGTGCTTTCACCCTGAGCACTGAAGCTGTAGCCGGTAAAGCCACACATCAGATTGTCGGCGGACCTAATGGGCTGAACGACGAGGTTTATGTTGCGCTGCGGCGTCAGTTGGGCTATCGGCTTAGTGCACCGGCCGTAACAGCATACGTCACAGTCGACGAACTGGATGCGCAACCGATGCAACTGTTTGGGGTGGACAGTTTTGCCGAATCTCCGTTTCGAAGTTATCTGGTCGATGAGCATATTGGTTTTGGAGACACTGAAACGCTCAAGGCTTTTGTGACTCAACCGCGAACGGTTTTGATGAGCGCGGAAACCGCTCTCCGCTACAACTTGGTAAAAGGGGACAAACTCCATGTGCAAGTTGGCAGCCGGAATACTGCGCTGGAGATTATCGGTCTGCTACGCCCAGCGGAGGAACGAAGTCGGCGTGCCCTGGACGGCCTGCTAATTGCGGACATTGCGACTGCGCAAGAAGTTTTGGGCAAGACTGGTATGCTGGATCGAATCGACTTAATTGTCCCTGACGGCGATGCAGGCACAGCAGTTCTCAAAAAAATCGCTGCAATCCTCCCGCCCGGCGCCCGTATTGAGAGACCTGATGCACGCAGCGAGTCGGTCTCGGAAATGACCTCCGCATTCCAACTAAATCTCACCGCTCTCAGTCTACTAGCTTTGCTGGTTGGCGTATTCCTGATTTATAATACCGTCGCCTTCAGTGTCGTCCAGCGCCGCCCTGTTTTGGGCAGTCTGCGTGCTTTGGGCATGACTCGAGGCGAGATTTTCACGATTGTTCTGATTGAGGCGGGTGTGCTTAGCATTATTGGAACTTTAATAGGCATCGGATTAGGGATACTCTTGAGCCGCGGCGCCGTGCAACTGGTTACACAGACGCTTAACGACATCTTTTTCGTGGTCACTGTACGTCAGATTGATGTCCCGCTACACACGCTCGTCAAAGGTGTTGTGAGCGGCATCGGTGCGGCATTAACAGGGGCGATGCTACCAGCTTACGAAGCGTCCCGTGTACCCCCCGCTGGAGCTATACGCCGCAGCAACATTGAAGAACGGACTTCCGCCGTTTTGCCGTGGGTCTGCGGGGCAGGGGTAGGTGTGCTACTGTTGGGCGTGTTTCTGCTCATTCCAGAATGGGATTTGAGTGTTACGCTTGCCGGCGTATTTGCCGTAATTATCGGCATCGCACTACTTGCACCGATAATGACCTTAGGACTGATGCGTGTCATCGAATTCGTTAACCGCGCGATAGTTTCAATACGACTTCCCGATACAACGCAAACCACCACGCCTCGCATTTCCTTACCGGATACCAATAACGGTGAAGGCGATTTACCCAAGCCGAACGCCAATACACAATCCATCATTTTCGAGTCCTCGAAGGAATCGCGTTTTACGCTTCATGCCTTGGCGCGTATGGCGACCCGAAACATCAAACGTTCGCTAAGCCGCACCTCAGTCGCCATTGGCGCTTTGATGGTCGCGGTCAGCACGATAATTGGCGTAAGCGTGATGATTAGCAGTTTCCGCCTGACGGTAGATCGGTGGCTGACAGATTTGCTACAGGCAGATATTTTTGTTTCTCCGCCGGCGCTAGGCCGTACGGCAGCGCCGCTTGATCCAGCGGCGGCAAAGAAGTTGGCATCGTTCCCCGGTGTGGCTCAATTTGCTACGAGCCGCGTTGTGGACGTACCCACGCGTGAATTTGGCGTAATCCAACTGGTTGCAGTTAATATGGACATTGCCGGCGCCAAACGACACTACAAAACCGCTGTGGGGAATCATGAGGCTACATGGCATGCGTTGGAAGCCGGAGGACTTATTGTTAACGAGCCGATGGCGAATCGGTTTGATTTGGGTGTGGACGATGAAATTACATTGTTCACGGATTACGGCGAACAGCGATTCCCAATTGTGGCTGTTGACTTTGATTTTGATGTCCAACACCGGGCGTTGGTACACGATTCCATCTACCGCAAATTTTGGACGGATACCCACCTATCCTCTGTAGCGCTCTTTGTGGAACCCGATGTCGAAATTGACGCCAAGATTGATGCTTTGAGAAAGACGTTTTCCGGCAGCCTTAACTTGACGATTCAATCTAACCGCCGGCTTCGAGAAAACAGCCTTGCAATTTTCGATCGAGCATTCAGCACGACAGCAGCGTTGCAAATGCTTGCCACGGTGGTGGCGTTTATTGGTGTTCTCAGCACGTTGATGAGTCTGCAACTTGAGCGCAGCCACGAAATCGGCACATTGCGAGCCATCGGCATGACACGGCAACAGTTGTGGAAATTGACCTTTTTCGAAACAGGACTGATCGGAGGCAGTGCGGGGCTGATTGCTATACCGACGGGGATTATTTTGAGCGTGATTCTTATCTATGTTATCAACCTCCGTTCGTTTGGTTGGACGCTTCAGATGCAACTTCAGGCGGTACAATTCATTCAGGCGTTCGCGGTTGCGGTAGCTGCCGCGCTGCTGGCAGGCATTTACCCGGCGTGGCGATTAGGAAGAACACCGCCTGCTGATGCATTACGTATGGAGTAATAACGCCTAATGCCTGAGTCCGAACCGCATGATGTCTAGCAAAAATTAAGGCGCCATAAACGAACCGAAGGCAGCAACAGTCTAATCTTTGCAGAACAGCGCTATTGGTGCAACTTCGATGATTGCTTGACACCGTTAGAAAAAACGTGATAAAATTCGTTGATTTTCATGCACATAATTTTATTGACAATAACAATCTCGCTTCAGTGTAGGAGTGAATACCATGAAAAAATTCGTCATTCTCGAAATCGTCGTCATCATCACTTTTGTGATTGGAGTTTTCGTCGGGTATCTGTGGTTCAAACCGGACGATAGTTATCAAAATTACTATAAAAGAGCCGACGCAGCATGGACAGAAGCTGAGAAATTGAATACGCCGCCCGTTACACTGGACGACCCTGATGTGGACCGTATCCGGAAGGTCAGAGCCGCATATCGGACCGTTTTTGATGATTACCCGGATAGCCGTTGGGCGGATGATGCGATGTACCACATGGCGGCGGAGATTGCACGAACTGACGAAGAGGCGTTCGTTCTCTACCGGCGTCTCATTAACGACTATTCGCACAGCGAATGGGCAGATGACTCGTTATACCTAATCGCCATGGGCTCGTATCGAACTGCGGAGAGTATTCGAACGGGAGGTAAGTCAGGTTCTGCAGACCTGCATTATGAACGCGCCTATGCCCTATTCTCGCAACTGATACGAGAATATCCCGGCAGCACGCTTGTCGATGAATCTCGTCTGAATTTAGAATTGTGCCATTACGGAAAAGGCAACTTAGAGCTGGCACTTGAAGGGCTCCGAAGAATAATAGAGGACTTTAGAGATAATTACGATCTCTACATCAGGATTGAATATCGGATTGGACACATATACACTGAAAAGCAAGATTACGACAACGCCCGAAAATATTTCGAAAGAGTCGTGTTGTCCGCGCATACGGAATTGTCGCCGCTTGCGAAGTTTGGCATCGCTCAAACGCAGTTTGCGGAAAAGAGATTTGAGGACGCAATCAAGACATATCAAGATGTCATTGACTCCTACCCTGAATCAGAATCTGCTGAAGATGCCCATTTTTACATCGGTTGGGCTTTTGACAAGTTAGATAAGTATGACGAAGCCATTATCCAGCTTGAGACAGCGATTGAGAAATATCCGCACAATGAGGCTACCCAGAACAACCAATTTTATGTGGCTCAGATTTATTTCAAAAAGAATGATGCAGATGGGGCAATTCAGGCGTACCGGAAGGTTGCTGACAACACCACCTTTGATTACGATGCGAGACGATCTGCACAATATTGGATTGGTTGGATTTATGAAGATACGGACGATGTTAATCAAGCTGTGATGGAGTATAAAAAACTGCTAAAGAACTTCCTAGAACCTCACCGCGTTGCGCGTCACCCATCGAATAACATCAGTGAGAACTATATCAAAGACTTGGAATCGCGCGAGTAGTGATTTTGCAAATACCTAGATTCATCTTGACCTTAAACTGGAAAACTGATAAGATTGAAAATCAGCACCGAATATTGTCCATGCGGACCACCGGAATACATTGGTTACCGACCGTTATGTCAACAGAAGTGAGCATACGAAAACAGCTAAAGGGGGCGCTATGCGAAAACTCCGAATCGGGATTATCGACCTTGTGACAAAAGGTCCGACGAAAGCGTTGTGGGGGCGTGTGATGCACGCCAATTTTGCCAGCATTATGCCGCAAGTTATCGGCGCATGGTGCGAAGAAGAGGGGCACGATGTCACACTTGTATGCTATACGGGTTTTGAGAACCTTACGGAGGAGTTGCCACAGGATGTTGATTTGGTCTTTATCGGTGCGTTTTCACAGGCTGGACAATTGGCGTATGCGTTAAGCAACTTGTTTCGGTCAAAAGGCGCTGTCACTGTACTCGGAGGGCCCCACGCTCGTTGTTACCCGCAGGATGCACAAAAGTATTTTGACTACGTCCTCGGTTTCACTGATAAAGCATTGATTCATGATGTCCTGCGCGACTGTTCGCAGCACCGACCCGTCGGCGTGCACATCGCAGCCAAGCAGCAGCCAAGAACGCTACCGGGAGTCCGCGAACGATGGAAGTTTATCGAACAGACGCTCCACAAAGCGCCGCTCATCAAGATTGTACCAATGATCGGCAGCCTCGGTTGTCCCTACACGTGTAGTTTCTGTATTGATTCGGTCGTACCATATCAGCAATTGAGTTTTGATGTCATCAAGGATGATTTGCGGTTCCTGATGCGGAAGTTTAGGCGGCCGCGTGTCGGTTGGCACGATCCAAACTTTGGCGTACGGTTCAACGATTATATGGATGCCATTGAGGAAGCGGTGCCGCCCGACAGCATAGATTTCATCGCTGAGAGCAGTCTCGCTCTCTTGTCAGAGCCGCATTTGAAGCGGCTCAAATACAACGGATTCAAAGCTATCTTGCCCGGAATTGAGTCGTGGTACGATATGGGGAATAAGTCGAAGACCGGTAAAACGAAAGGCATTGACAAAGTCCGCCAGGTATCCGATCACGTTAATACCATGTTACGGTATATCCCGTACGTGCAAACGAACTTCGTGTTTGGCCTTGACGTTGACGAAGGCGCGGCACCCTTTGAACTTACAAAGCGATTTTTGGATATGACTCCGGGCGCGTTTCCCGCCTATTCGCTGATTTCGTCGTTTGGACAGGCTGCGCCGCTCAATCTCGAATACCAGCGATCCAATCGTGTATTACCCTTCCCATTCCACTTCTTGAACAACAATCACGCGATGAACGTCAGGCCGAAGCACTATGTTTGGCCGGATTTTTATGATCAGGTGGTCGATGTGAGCAAGCATTCGTTTTCACGCCATGCAATAATTAACCGTTATCGTGTAATTAAGGATACCATCCCGCGATGGTTGAACGTTGTCAGGGCTGTATCTTCAGAAGGATTTGGCCGAATTAAGTACTTCACGGAGGTGCGCCAACGGCTAGACGCAGATAAGCAGTTCCGATCCTATTTCGAAGGCGAGACTACCGAACTTCCGCAGTTCTATGTAGATCGCGTACGCAAAGACCTTGGATCGCTGTGGGACTGGCTTCCGAAGGGGGGACTACATCACGACCCCAACGCTTATCTTAAATCGGAGGTTATGCCGCTTCAAACGCCTTCTAACGTCAGAGATGCAATCCAAGCACACCATACCGCTTCCACGGACATTAGCGGTGACGCCGCGAGCCTTGAAACCGCGTGAGTTAACAGGTTAACCAAGAAGCGGCGCTGTATGTTGTAAAGGCACGCCAATTTCCGTACTGATGCAAGAATATGTGAACGCATCAGATCAATCCACCCATGCAGTTTGGGGGTTCATGATATTGGGATCGTCATCCAGTGTGAATCTTTCAGCTTCGTTTGAATTCCAATCGTCATCACTGCTGCCTTCAAGTTCAAACCCCGCATCTTTTACCATCTGGTAAACTTTATTTTTCCGATCCCCCCGCGTTACGAGGTAACCATCGACAAAAAGCGAGTTGGCTGGATAAAGCGCGATCGACTGGAGTCCACGTAGATGCCCTTCACGGCCGCCACCGATGCGAATCTCGGCAGTTGGATTGACGAATCGGAACATACAGAGAATTCTCAAGCAGCGTTCCGGGGTCAACTGGTTGTAATCGTAGATTGGATTTCCGCCGATGGGGACTAGGAAATTGATTGGGATGGATGGGACTTTCATACGGCGAAGGGCATGAGCAACGTCCAGAATGTCTTCATCCGATTCGCCCATTCCAACTATCATACCGCTGCAGGTTTGCAAACCCGCCTCTATTGCCGCGTTTAGCGTATCGACCCGATCTTGGTAGGTGTGCGAACTGACAATGTTCGGCGTGTGTGTTTCGCTCGTATTCAGGTTGTGATTGAGACGGTCCAACCCAGCCGCTTTGAGTATCTTCGCTTTTTCTAAATCGATAATTCCGACAGAAAGACAGGTTTTGATGCCAACTTCATGACTGATGCGCTTGATAATATGAGCAAGTTGTTTCGTTCTTTTTTGGGTTGGCCCTCGACCACTGGACACCATGCAGTAGCGGTAGACTCCGCTCTCTTTAGCATCATGCGCCTCTTGAAGGATGTCATCTTCGCTTTTCATAGCGTACTGCTTAATTGGGGCTTTAGACACCTTAGATTGGCCGCAATACCCGCAATCTTCGGGACATAGTCCATTTTGGATATTGTTGATTTTGTGAATTTTGACCTTTTTCCCGAAAGCGGCCATACGCACATCGCCCGCGGCGGCGGCCATGCGTAAAACATCGACACGCGGATCCGTCAGCATCGCCACCGTGTCCACCCGTGGGAATTCTGCGCCGCGAAGTGCCGTATTGGTCCATCTATCATAGTCAATGCTCATGACATGAGCCTCCTAACGCCGTCTGAAATTAATGCGATTGGTAATTTTACCATGTGTTTGAGAAGTGAGCAAGCGATAAAAGATACAATCCCGCAATAAAGCAGAAAACTGTATTAATGACGAATTTAAAATGTGGAGCCGATTCGAATAGGGCAAAGACATCGGGAATTACACGCTAGCATTACGTGTTGGCACCGAGAAAAAAATTGCTTGTCATCCAGTGTCATGCTAAAATATAATTTGCACTAATGAATGTGACTTTAGAAGCACAACCGTTATTTCCTACGAACCTGTTTGAACAATACGTGTCGAAGCCATTTTTGCGCGTTTCAGTTGCTAATAACCGTTGGAACTTCTATCGCACGGCATTTTACAATCGCTTTCGCTAATCACCCAGTTGATTCTATTCAGCCGATTAATCCCACCAAATACCTTACTCCCGCATGGGGCGGAGCACGATGCCCCGCCTACGGCGCATCGTGGTGCACTGAATAAAAGGAATTATCAAACAGGTTTTAAACGCAACTGAGGCCGCACTACCGTATAGCAACCACTCAACATCATCATCGGAGGAATTCAATGTATAAAATTGGCTTAATTCCCGGCGACGGAATTGGTCCCGAAATTACGCGAGAAGCCATGAAGGTCGTCGGGGCAGCAGCCGAAAAAACTAACTTTCAGTACGAAACCGTTGAATACGACTTTGGCGGCGACCGTTATCTTGAGACGGGCGAAATCCTGCCGGACTCTGCGCTAAATGAGTTTCGACAGATGGACGCAATTTTTTTAGGAGCGATTGGACACCCGGATGTTCAGCCGGGGATATTGGAGAAAGGAATCTTATTAAGAACCCGTTTTGAGTTGGATTTGTACATCAACCTACGTCCCGTAAAGCTGTACCCAGGGGTGTGGACACCCATTAAGGACAAAAGGCCGGAAGATATCGATTTCGTCATCGTTCGTGAGAACACGGAGGGATTATACGTTGGAGGGGGCGGCTTCTTGAAACAGGGAACGGCAGATGAAGTGGCGATTCAAGAGCTCATTGCCACACGCAAAGGAACGGAACGCTGTATCCGCTACGCATTTGAGTTGGCAAGGAAAAGGAATAAATCGAAGAAGTTGACGTCATGCGATAAAGCAAATGTACTTACCTATGCGCACGATCTCTGGCGCCGCGTATTTGAGGAAGTTTCCGTTGAATATCCCGACATTGAAACAGAATTCGCGTTCGTTGATGCGACAACGATGTGGATGGTGAAGAACCCCGAATGGTTCGATGTCATTGTTACATGCAACATGTTTGGAGACATTATTACAGACCTTGGCGCGATGATTCAAGGCGGAATGGGCGTCGCCGCATCCGGGAATCTCCACCCCGGGAGCATGGCCATGTTTGAACCCATCCACGGGTCCGCGCCGCGCTACACCAACAAGAACCAAATCAACCCCATCGCAGCGATTTTTGCGGCGGGTATGATGCTCGAATATTTAGGGGAAACCGAAGCGGCTGGATTAGTCGATCGAGCGGCGAGCGACCTTCTTGGGAGCAATAAGCTCCGCGATCTCGCCGCCGGAAAAATGGGATATACAACCTCCCAAGTCGGCGACATGATTGCCGATTCCGTGTCGGCATGAAACTTGGCGGAGGTTACGGGGGAAGATAGTATAGATTCCAATTACTCTTATATTTGGCAGGAGATTCCCCTCATGAGACAACTTTCCTACGTCTGCATTTTCATACTCATGCCGCTAAGTATCCCCGTAACACACGGGAATACCAGCACAGGTTGGAACACGCTAGATACGACACATTTCCGAATCCATTATCAATCTCATGCTAAATCTGCGCAAGAGGTTGCCGACATCGCCGAAAATTTCTATTCACAGCTAGATCGCTTGATTAACGGCATGGCGATCGGGAAAATAGAGATTTGGATTTGCGATACGGAAGCACAGTTCCAATCGGCTGTGCACGCACCGATCCATGACTGGGCAATCGGTTGCGCCTTCCCGGTGAGCCGGCGTATTGTCATCCAGAACCCGCGTGTCATCATTGAACGAAAGTTCCAATTGTCGCAAATCGTCCGCCATGAAATTGTGCACGTTGTTTTTGGACAGCGCACGCAAAAGGCGATGAAATCCATTCCTTTGTGGTTTGTGGAAGGAATTGCGATGTATTTGTCGGAGGAATGGACACCTAATCATCACAATCTCTTGCTCAAAAATATATTCTCAAACTCGATTATCTCACTATCAAATCTCGCCTCGGCATTTCCTCGGACCGAAATTCAGGCTCAACTTGCGTACGCGGAAAGCTTGAACGCCGTTGCGTGGCTCGTGGAACTAAGAGGAATTGATGCGTTGTGGGAGATCATCGCACGACTTGAAAGCGGTGATGATTTGAACACCGCTTTTGAACAAACAGTCGGTTGGAATCTGAACACATTTGATTCAGAATGGCGCGCATCGCTTCCGCGGCGTTACCACCGAGCGGCGATTTTTGCCAACCCTTATATCCTTTGGGGCGTTATTACGACGATATTCGTCCTGATTTTTCTCTACCGACGGAAACTCTTGCGGCAACGACTTGCTGAACTTAATCGCGAGGAGTCCGAGATTGATCCGTTTTTTGAGCCGGACAGAGATTCCACAAATGACTAAACGCCAGTCCTGCGAGTAAGATTGCCCAACCTCACCTTGCATCCTAGAGATTGCGGCCGTTGTCAACGGAAGTTAGCGCCGGAATTTTTGCTTTTCCTGCGTAGTATTCAGTCATTCTCAACGGAAAATCAATAACGCGAATTTCGGGGGCGGGTAGTCTGACGGACGTTTGGTACACAAAATTGCGTGCGAATTTGTATGAACGCGTGCTTGCGCCAGAAGGAGTAAAAATGTTCCGAGTTTGTGCGCGCCATAAACTTACATTGCGTCGAAGAAGTCGATTAAATCCTTGCCGTGCACAGCCGCGTTTACCTGCGTGTCGAGTTTGACAATGGTTCCAGCTTTATCAATTACAACGGTCATTCGGCTGCTCATGCCGTCCGGTTGGTCAGTCGCACCGAATAGCAAACTGAGCGTGCGGTCCGTGTCTACAAGAAGCGGAAAGCCCAAGCCGTAGCGTTGCGCAAACCTTCTGTGAATCTCGGCGTCCTGCACGCTAACACCGAAAACCTGTACATCGCGTGCTGAAAATTGGCTCGACTCATCCCGGAGTGAGCACACCTCAGCCGTTCACCCACTGGTGAAGTCTTTCGGATAAAACGCCAGCACGACATTTTTACTCCCAACGTAATCGCGCAGGCGATGAACAACGCCGTCCGCATCTTCCATCTCAATGTCTGGCGCATCCATACCAACTTCCAACGATTTAACGTCTGTCATCTAATTCTCCTGTGTTTTTGCGGGTTAATTTGAGCCGGCATTATATCAAACCGCACCGCGCCCGTCAAGACCGATTCAAAACGCACAACCGTAATACGCTGTTACTCATGGAGGAGCATCCGTAGATTCTCCGGTTGTGCGCGCTACACTGCGAAACCGGATTGTTGCGTTGGGATTGAAGCCGAAATTGAGTAGACACAATCCACGAAAAAGTGTAGAATAATCGGCACGGTTAGAAGCGAGACTGTCGTGTAAATCCCGCATTGTGCAGCATTCCCGGTTATTAATCCGAAATGCTTCAATTGGACTAATTCGTTTGATGTTTGATAAAGAATCAAACAGAGGTTATCGTGTATACCAAAATATTTGCAATATCGGGTGGTTATTTTCGCAGCATATCTAAAACGGCATTGTGCTTGCAAGAGGAAATTAATGCTTGGCTAGCGGTAAATCCAGGAATCGAAATTTTAGATATAAAGCAATCTTCATCCGGTGGAAGTGCAGAGCCAACCAAAATAATTATCTCTATATGGTATAAACTAGATGTCTAATGACGGTTTGCGCGCGAATACCTCAATTCGTCGTTATTGCTTGCTACCTGCGTGTTAGATGGATATTGAATGATGGAACATAAGCATACCTTTACTAACCGTTTTTCACGCATAGGTTATACGCGGCGGCGGTTCCTTGCAGTTTTAGGTAAAGGGGCCGCGCTGGCGGGCGTGGGCGTTTTTGGCGCCGGTTCGGATGCTGCCGCGCGAGGATTGTTTGGCAGAGGACTCATCCCCAGCGCTTGGGGGGAGACTGCACAGAATTTACTCCCGAAACCGGATATGATTGTTCACGCGCAGAATCCATTTAACGGTGAGTTTCCGCCGCACCTGCTTGACGCGGACGTAACGCCCACTTTTCGGCATTTCGTGCGCAACAACAGCAGCATACCGAAACGCGCCAAGTGCGGCGATTTAGAAGGTTGGAAATTGACGATTGACGGGGAGGTTCATAGAAAACTCATGCTCTCGATGGACGACCTAATGCGTTTCCCAAACGTGACAGCGCATACGGTGGTGGAATGTGCAGGAAATGGCAGGAGTCTATTCACACCGAAAGTTGACGGAACGCAGTGGATTCGCGGTGCGGTCGGCTGCAGCGAATGGACCGGGGTGCGTTTACACGATGTCTTGAAAGCCGCGGGCTTAAAAAATACCGCCGTTTACACCGGAAACTACGGCGAAGACCTACCGGTCGATTCGGGGGAAGCGTTTTCTCGGGGGATTCCGATTGAGAAGGCAATGGATGAGCACACGTTGATTGCTTTCAAGATGAACGGGGAGGATTTGCCGGCGGCACACGGATTTCCTGCGAGACTGATTGTGCCGGGTTGGATTGGCAGTGCGATGCAGAAGTGGTTGAACCGCATATCGATTAGAGATCGAGTTCATGACACAAAGAAAATGAGCGGGTACTCATACCGCATACCGACACATCCGCCGGTTCCGGGAAGCACACCGCCCGAAAACGTGATGGAAATTACCACGTCAGGGTTAATCAAGTCGCTCATCACCAGACCTAAATCGAACACCGCCTCGGACACCAATAGACTGGAAATCAGTGCGGGGTCGCCTATTCAGGTTGGGGGCCACGCATGGTCGGGAGAGAACAAAGTCGATAAAGTTTATATTTCAATTGATTACGGCATCAAGTGGCAAGAGGCCAGGTTGATCCAACCGTCGAATCAGTACGCTTGGTATCATTGGGAGACTGAAACCGCTTTTGAGAAAAGAGGATATTATGAAATATGGGCGCGAGCGTTTGACGATAAAGGCAACGCACAACCTTTCAGGCAACCTTGGAACCCCAAAGGATACCTCGGAAATGTTATTCATAGGGTACCTGTTTTTGTCGATTCGTAAGCACAGTTTTACTGTCGCCATGCCGGATTCGTTGCTGGACCCTATTACCAGGAAAAGCATTCCCCAAATTCGAAACTCCCGACCAACCTAACCCAAGTTGCAAATTTAAGGCAACACAATAGGCTAATCCCGCAGCGAACAATAATTCTGTACAAATGGGTTTCTCTGGCGAAGGCTTTTTCCGACGTGAGCAACAGCCCCAACAATAATCAAGAGAATAATTGAAGCACCTTCCTAGGCGTTGCCACCGACCGCGCACCCGCCGAGTTCAATCACCTTCTCAAGCCGTATCCCGCCTATGAGATGGCAGTCTACTCTGTTTCGTTTATGACCGCCGAAAAACGATACTGTGACGATGTGATTAGGTCAAATCGGAGACAATCACGTTGAAGCGGAGAAGCCAACCGACATTTACTGAAGCAATTGAGCCCTTGGATTCAGCGGAGCGGCTGCCTGCGTTCGCCGGTAGGTTTTATCCATATTCGCCAGAGGATTTGTCCGCGCAAGTACAGGGTTTCATTGACAGTGCGGAACCAAGATTGATAGATGGTGAACTCTTCGGGCTTATCTCGCCCCATGCGGGGTACCCATATTCTGGCCATGTTGCTGGCCACGCCTACAAGCAGTTGGCGGGAAAATCTTTCGATTCCGTAGTTCTGATCGGTTTGAGCCACCGCCATCCGGTGCACGGTTCGGCAATCTACGCCGGCGGCCGGTTCCGAACGCCACTTGGGAAGATTGAGATTGACGACGAGTTAGCGAGTGAGATTTTGCGACGAAACCGGAGGGCATTCAATTTGCCCGAAGCACATGCCCGCGAGCACTGTTTGGAGGTACAGCTGCCGTTTTTGCAAAGTGCGCTTGCCGAATTCCGCATCGTCCCTATCCTGCTGCAAGACGATTCGCCCGAAAATGTCGTCCCTTTGGGCGAGGCGATCGCCGAGGCGATGCGCGGCCGTTCTGCACTATTGGTTTGTAGTACGGATCTCTGCCACTACCCGTCGTATGATGAGGCAGTGAAGTCAGATCATGTGGTCATTGAGGCAATACAGCGCTTCAACGCTGATGAGTTACGCAAACAGATGGCGGACTATCTGCGAACTCACGCTGCGTCGGGACTCTACTGCATGATGTGCAGCACTGGCGCGGTTTATGCGACTTTGGAAGCGGCGAGACGACTCGGTGGAGCACGGATAGAGGTGCACAAGGCCGCAAATTCGGGAGATGTTCCCGGCGGACGAAGGGATCAGGTAGTCGGTTATATGGCGGCTGCTATCTATTGTTGACCGAAAGCCGTCGTCCTGTTGGCAGCGAACCTTCACGCCAAATTCGCAGCGTCTTTCTTTATTGCACCAACGCGTCTGTAACGCGGCCTGCGGACGTGAACATTGCCAGACCACCACCGGAAACAGCCGTCAGCGGACATTTCGATTTTGATTTGGATAATTGATTGAACGTGTGATAGAATGCGCGGAGAGCGGTTTTTAAGTGGAATTTCGATGTGTTGGCATGAAATATGCGTGTTACTTTTGGATACTTTGAAGAATATAGTGATTACATCTTACGTTTTATTCTATCAAATTTTGGATTAAGGCATGAAACGCTTTATTATACTTTTTCCGTTTTTTATCTCTCTGATTCTGTGCATACATGGCCGTGCCGAATTGCCTCACCAGTTTCTGTTTGGGCACACAAACCGTGTGCATGCGATTGATTTTAGCCCAGACGGGCAGTGGCTTGCCTCCGGCGGAGATGGGGAAAACGGCAATTTTGAAATATACATTTGGGATGCGGCGACGGGCGGCCACATCTATACGCTTAACGCGCACACCGGCCGAATAATGGACCTTGTTTTTCGGAATAATGGCAATCTTGCATCGGCTTCTGTAGATGGAAGTTTACGGTTATGGGACGTTGGCACCCAAGAAGAGATTCGCCAGTTTTATGGACAGCAGGACGGGTTGGCATCAGCGGCGTTTAGCTCTGATGGAAAATGGCTGGCTGCGGGTTCGATTGATAAGGCGCTCAGATTATGGGAAGTCGACACTGGCCGGCTAATTTCGACTTTAGAAGGACATGGCGGTACCATCTGGTCCGTAGCATTCAGTCCTGATGGCGAAAGGATAGCATCCGCGTCAGAAGACAGAACTGTTCGTCTTTGGGACACTCCGGACAGCGATGGAAACCTGATAAATCAAACACCGACCAATATCTTTACCGGTCATACAATGCGCGTTTGGTCTCTGGCATTTCACCCCAAGAAAAATTTGGTTGCTTCAGGGTCATGGGACCACACAGTGCGCGTTTGGGATGTCGATGCAAACAGCGAGGAAGTTGTCTTTCAGACGCCCTTCGCCATGTACAATCGGCAAGTACTTTCGATTGGCTTTAGTCCGGATGGCAGGTTGCTCGCGGTAGGGTTGAGCCAGGTCGAGAACGACAACCCGCTAAAACTGTTGGACTTCACAACGGGCGGCACACTCAGGTCGTTCGACACGAAATCGCGGCACGACTTGGAATTTAGTTCAGATGGATTTCGATTAGCCACCGCGGGAGCAGTTGATGGCACAATTATCATATGGAACTCTAGCCATTCGACCCCCACGCTTATCCAACCGGATGACGGCGATCTCATTGAGGCGGCGCAAATTACCTTAAGTTGGGAGGCAGTAGAAGACTCGGTTTATTACGATGTTGAAATCTCCGACAATCCAGACTTTATGGAGAAGACTAAACTAATAACGGTTACAGAAAGCCAGATTGACTTTGAAGTCAACGGAGAAACACCAACCTATTGGTGGCGCGTCCGTGCGGGCAGCTTCGGACAGGTCGGCGAATGGTCTAAACCTAGGTCCTTTCGCATACAGTACGAACCACCCCTTACTTGCGATATTCGAATCCTGCCGCCGCGCCGCCAAGTAAATTTGGGGGAGGAATTTCACATAGAGGTTTTAATTTACTCGGCGCTAGATCTTGCGGGATTTCAGTTTGATCTCCAATGGACGAATCCCAATGTTCTTAATCTAGTCACAGTTACCGAATTTAGAACTATCTTTGGAGAATTTGGGATTGGTCAAGGCGGGGTGATTGACAGGGAGATGGGAGTATACAGAGATGTTGTTGCGACCAAACCCGGTTCAAGTGGTGTGAGCGGAAGCGGCACGCTACTAAAGGTGCTTTTCAGTGGAAAAGGCATCGGCACAAGTACCATTCAATTGAATAATCTCAAACTTGTCAATTCAGCAGGTGAACAGATTCACTGTAATATTTTCAACTCGCAGATTGAGGTCGCAGATCCGGCACGGCCGTGGGATGTCAATGGTGACGGCGTTGTTGATGTCTTCGATCTTAGCACGGTTGCGAAATACTTTGGAAAAGAAATCACCGTGGATTTGGGGCTGAATCCTGACGTCAACAGTGACGGTGTCGTCGATCTGAAGGACATAGTCCTTGTTGGGAACTACATTGGTGAATCCTATCTGATGGACGGACAAGAAACCTCTGCTGCACCGCATTTCCGCCAACCGAAGAAATTGTACATACCATCCCGCCATCGACCGACATTGCTACCAGAAACACGCAATGCGCTAGAACGTATCTACACAATTTTGCAGCACAGTCCTGATAATTCTCCACCATTTGTTCGTACAAGACAGGTAATGCGTCATCTGTTGTCATCGGTTTCACCTAGCCAAGATGTATTATATCAAAACTTCCCGAATCCGTTCAATCCGGAAACATGGATTCCTTTCCAGCTCGCCGCAGACGGGGATGTGACAATCATGATTCACGACGTCAATGGATCGCTAGTCCGTAAACTTGCGATGGGGTATGTCGAAGCAAATACGTACCTCAGGCGTACTGATGCGGCTTATTGGGACGGGCGGGACCGATGGGGTGAACCTGCCGCCAGCGGTGTATATTTCTACACAATCTCAACGCGGTCATTCAAGGCTACTCGGGCTATGACGATTGTGAAATGACTCTACTCGCGCGCTTTCGATTTGCAGGTTTGCACCTGGAAATTTATTACTTCCCCTCCATTTTAGCGGGGTCCGGCGGATTAGCGCAGCAACACAAGCCAGTATGACAGGACGATGCTCCATGCATTATAGGTTACGGCGACAATCTATCAAATTTACCATATTCGCTGTTTGGCTATTGAACTTTTTGGAGTTTTGCCCTTCCCCGGCACCCGCCCAACAGACCTTCCAATGGCGCAGCTTCACACGAATCCACGATGGACTCAGCAGCAACAATGTTCGGTCAATCGCGGAAGACGGCCTCGGACAGATTTGGCTTGCGACGAGCAGCGGTTTGAGTTGTTTCAACGGTTTCTGGCATGTAATTGAAGTTTCAATCGGCGATTCGAGCAGTAGTGATATTAATCATATTTTTAGCGATATACACGGGTTCATCTGGGTGATGACAAGCGGGGGCGTCTTTCAAGGGATGCCGCGCAATGGCGGGATGGATTGGGTACATCAATACACTACGGCTGATGGGTTAATCGACAATTCGATTACGACAGCTGTGCGGCGCGAGAATGGCGAGATTTGGGTTGGAACGCCTTCTGGCGTCAACTGGTTCGATGGGAACAGGTGGCGAGCTGCGCCAAATGCCGAAGAAGGCAGCCTTAACAAAGGCGTACGTGTCGTCTATGAAGATAAAATGGGTAATCTGTGGTTTGGGCTTTCGCGGCCAAACCGCCCTTACTTAGTTAGCCGTTTTGACGGCGCCGAGTGGGAGGTTTTCCGTATTGAGGACGGATTGCCGAACGGTGATGTACAGGCGATTGCAGCCGATGGATTGAACAACATTTGGGTTGGAACGACTGAAGGGGCAGCGATTTACGACGGTACAACTTGGCAGGTTATAACGTCGCCTGAACTAATTGGCAACAATGTCCAATCCATAAAAATTGACGGTGAAGAAACAGTGTGGATTGGCACAACAAAGGGAATCAGCCTGTTCAGCCGCGGCAGTTGGAGACATTTGACAAAAGGACACGGGTTGGCTAGCGACAATATCCAGACGCTGTTTGAATCACGGGACGGCGGATTTTGGGTGGGCACACGAGATAACGGTGTCAGTTTTGCTGATAGATTGTGGAGATCAATTACGACAAATGACGGATTGAGCGATAACCAAGTGATAACAATGTTGACGGATGGCGGCGGGACAACTTGGGTAGGCACTCGCAGCGGGTTGGTTCGGTATACTGGTAGGACTATCGAATCGGTAGAAGAACTACTGGGGCGCGGCATACGCGCGCTCGCCGAAGATGCCGAGGGGCGGCTTTGGGTTGGAACAGATTCGGGAATTGTAGTATTTAGTCTATTATCGGATGAGCCTTCCATATGGCGCCGTTTTCGAAGAGAGGATGGGCTTAATCACGACAGCATTCAATCCTTGGTCGTTGACGCAGCGGGTGATATTTGGGTGGGTTCAGGAATTTTGCTCCCCGATGAAACGGGCTTCCTCCCCGGTCTAGATCGATTTGACGGCGACCAATGGCGTGCTGAAGAAGACATTTTTCAGGAAATCGGCAAAATAGTCATCGTGATGTCTTCAGATTCACGAGAACGTCTATATTTTGGCACTGTTGGCAGCTCCACTAACGGTAGCGAGTTGTGGGTTTACGATGGTGGAATTTTGAAAGAAATTAGTGCGAATTTTAACGGTTCCATCAATACTGTCATGGAATCCACTGACGGCAACCTTTGGATTGGGACAAGTGATGGCATCCTGATTTTAGATGGAGAGACGCTACAGCAGAAGAATCGACTGACGACTGATGATGGATTGGTAGATAACCGTGTACAAGCGTTTTACCGAGATGATCCCGATGGCATGTGGATTGGCACGGCCGATGGGGTCAGTTTATTTCAGAACAATTCATTTGCGCGCTCACTCACGGCTAGCGACGGTTTAAACAGCAATAACATCTCTGTCATCATCAAACCGGCTGATGGCGTGCTCTGGTTTGGGAGTAAGGATAACGGCGGCGTCAGCCATTTTAATCAGGAGATGATACCGCCAACCACTCGCATTATCGAAGGTCCCACAAACGGTGAAATTGTTGGAGAAACGAGCGTTATCTTCAAGTTTGAAGGGGGAGATCTTAGCACGCCAACCCCGGAACTTCGCTATCAATACAAACTTGATGACAACCTCCCAATGCCTACCGACGATGACGGTTTTTCAATTCGTGTTTCGCTGTCAGGCCTGACGGAAGGCGGCCATCGATTCATCGTTCAAGCGATGGATCGAGAGGGCAACCCGGATCTGCTTGGTGCGCAGGCTGAATTTGTTATCGATTCGAAACCGCCAACGGTTCTCATAACCAATCCGAAGCCCGGTGCGGTCATCAAGGGAGTTTATGGAATCGAGGGTAGCGCGACCGATACGGATTTTCACGATTACGAGATTCAGATTTCGGGGCAGTCTGTGTTCACCTCAAACCAACCTGTGGACAGAAATACGCTCTATCGGTGGAATACGCAAACCGTACCCGACGGCACATACAATATTCGGCTCACCGCGCGAGATACACCAAACGGCGACTATGACCGGCAACATCGCGCCGAGGAGATAATAACCGTCGAAGTAGACAACACCTTGCCCGGTGCAAAAATTAAGCAACCGTTACCTGACGCTACAGTTTCGGGCGAAACCGATGTGGAAATCGAACTGACCGACCTTCATCTGATGAGCTATCGGTTAGAATTCACACGTACAGCATTGACAACGGACACGCCGGAAGTTTTTGCATCGGGTTCAATCTTCGACAGTCCATTATCTATTGTGAAACAGGTACCGTGGAATTCATCAACCGTGTATGGCCATGTAATGCTTCGGGCAGCAGTTGCAGACGCAGCGGGAAACGAAGGGGTGTCAGAAGCTGTGCCCATTTTCCTCGACAATGAAGGCGCTAAGCCAGTTGTTGAGATTCACCGACCGGATGGGATTAATCCGATTGCGAAGGAAACAGCCGTTACCGGAACAGTCGGCGTTGGCACAGCGCCCGACACCTTCATTGAAAACATCAATCTCGAATACCGACATGCAGAAAACCTCCAGGGTTGGAAGCCGCTGCGGAGCGGCCGTCTTACTTTGAACAACGAAGAGATTACACGATGGGACACTACTCCGCTGCCTGACGGCGATTATCTGTTACGATTATCAGCAAAGGATAGCAACGGATACACGTCTAATTTCGAGCGCATGGTAATTTTGGATAATACACCGCCGACGGGCGTCATCAGATTGCCGCAGGATGGGGATGTTCGAAAAGCAGAGCGTATCGACGTAATTGGTACGGCGACGGATGAAAATTTCGAAAACTTCGAGCTAGAATATTCTGAAGGTGGTGAAACATGGACACCGATTCCAGGATTGAGCACCTCTGTTGAATCAGGACGACTGGGAACCTGGAACGCGGAAGACCTACCCGGCGGCGCTTATCGGCTGCGTCTCACTGTCTCCGATAAAGCGGGTCTAGAAACGGTGACAGAGATCGGCGTGGTGCTTGATGACTCGGATGTTGTTGCGTCAATTACCTCACCCAAGCAAGATGATTACGTCAGCGGTCAAGTAAGAATTATAGGCACAGCGAACGATCCAAATTTTAATCGATTTCAACTGGAATTCCGGCCTATGGGCCAAAACGGTGCATGGCGACCAATTCCGGATTTGTTCAGCCCCAATCAACCCAAAGAAAACGAACCTCTCGCAGATTGGAATACCCCTCAAGTTGATGAGAGCTACGAAGTCCGATTGACGGCATTCGATGATTCGGGAAGAAGCGATAGGCGCACCGTTCCGGTGCACGTTGATAATCTTAAACCAAGCGCACAAATTTTCAAGGTTCAATCCCTGCGTGCGGAATCTCAAGATTCACAGCTACTGTCGGGCGAAGTCGAAATTATCGGTGAAGCTACCGATGTCCACTTCAAAGACTTTCGCTTAGATTATCGCCCTACCGACAACAGCGATAATTGGCAACCAATTCCAGTGCTGAATTCCACAAGGCCTCGACGGAACACGACGCTCGCTATTTGGAGGAATACGCCGCAAATTGATGGCGAGTACGAAATTCGCCTGGTAGTTGAGGATAAATCGGGTAAGTCAAATCCGGCTATCAAACGCGTCGAAATTGACAACCAATCTCCGGACGTTGAAATCTCTCAGCCTAGTAATCGTCAGTTGGTGTCCGGCACAATTGAAATTATCGGTACAGCGAGCGATAAATATCTTGAAGCATATCAACTAGATTTCAGAGCCGAGGGCACTAGCGACTGGCAGCAGATTATTCGCGACAACCAGCCCAAGCAAGCGGCGGTCTTGGGAAAATGGGAACCGCCGAAGGTGGATGACGTGTATGAAATCCGCTTGCTAGCTTTTGATATTGATGGGTCAAGACAACCAAGTGAGGCAATCGTGCAGGTCCTCGTTGATAGGCTGCCGCCGCAAGCGGAAATTCACTCTCCTACAGCAAATCAACAGCTACCCCGAAAGGTTGACATTCTGGGAACAGCGGATGATCGAAATTTCAATGGATACGTTATCGAATACAGCGGCGGGCAATCACCCGATATCTGGCGGCCGATTTCCAAAACGGGGTTTTTGAAACCCGTGTACGAAGGACTCCTAGCAGAATGGAGCGTCCCCGAATTTTCGTCCGGCGAGTATTCACTGCGGCTGCGTGTAACGGATGACGCCGGCCATCAGAGCACCGCTCATGTCAAAGTGTTTTTCCGCGAGCGTGTGGAGCGCCAAGATAATAGTGCTGTGCAGAGTGAAGATGGAATCGCCAAAATTGTCTTTCCGCCAAACAGCTTGCCAGAATCGACTTACGTGACTATAAATCCAGTGCCATCGGCGAATGTTTCGTCCTCATCCTCCAGAGATGAGATGTTGAGGCCCGGTGGATCGCCAACTATCATTCCACGTTTCGATACCATCTACAATTTTGAACCGAAAAATTTGCAGCTTCACCGCCTCAAACCAGCAACAATGGAGTTTTCCGTGCACGGACTCACAGCGGCCACGCGAAATGAAGCATTAATAATTTCTCGCCGGGATGGCGAGCGGTGGAAACCCATCGGCGGCACAATCAATACGCGGCTGGGCACGATTTCGACGGTTGTATCAGAGTTAGGGCAGTACGCCGTAACAACATTACCTCCCGTGGAAATAGACGGGGACGTAATCATCTCCGACCTAACCTGCCAACCGCGCCTCTTTTCGCCAAACAATGACGAATCAACATCAATCTCGTTTCGATTAAATCAGCCAACTAATGTCACGGTGCGAATCTACAATGCGGCAGGACGGCTGCGGCGGAATCTAAGAGAATCAGAACCGCTTTCGACGGGGCGGCATGTCTTTTGGTGGGATGGGCGCGACGACGATATGCGGCGGGTTGCCAGCAATTTTTACATTGTTACGGTTGAAGCTGAAGGAGCGTTAGAGCGAAAAACCGTTATCGTACAGAACAATTAACGAGTGACATCCGTCTCGATGACATGGACATCCAAAACGGTCTTGACAAAACCGGGCACACTTCGCATAATATCCACGATGCGATGCTGTTTTTTTATAATTTTTATGTTCGCGTCGGCGAGTGCAATTTACGCCCTCGAAGAAAGAGCGTCCACCGGCGTGCGTGCCATCGGCATGGGAGAAGCGTTTATCGGCGTCGCGGACGATGAGAACAGTGTTCGCAGAAATCCCGCGGGGCTTGTCCGATTGGACAGATACGCCCTCGGATTTGAACAGACGCCATCGAAGTTGTTCGGTGTGTTGGAAACCAACTGTCTCAGCGCAGTCTTGCCAGCGTCGGAAAAAACTGCGTTGGGTATTGATTGGACCCAAGTCGGGATCGTGGATGAGGAACTCGATTCAAGGCGCAACAGTTTCAACTTTTCTTACAGCTACTCTCCTCTGTCCCTGCTGTCGATTGGGGCAAACCTGAAATACCTGACATGGGGTATTACGCTCGACAAACAATCTGAAGGCAACGCCACCGGATGGGGAACGGACATTGGCGTACTTCTTCAACCAAACCGTAGTTGGACATTTGGATTCTTGGTGCAGGATTTAATCGGTTTTGGCGCCGGACAAGGCTTTAGCCGCGACACGTGGATTCGACACGACACCGGGGTTAGCGAAAAGGTATTCCCGACAAGGTATAAGCTGGGAGCGGCTTATCGCCCCATACCCAATTGGCTCATTGCCGCGGATGTTACGGACCGCTTGCATTTAGGTGCGGAGTTTCTGCCATACGGGGATTTTGCTATTCGCGCCGGATTCCAAAAAGATTTGGCATCGCCTGAATCACCAAGTTATTCGTTGGGTGGACGGGTAACATATCGATGGTTGGATTTCAATGCCGCGTATCTCATTCCCCCAACCTTGCCGCCTACAGTTTATGTTGGTCTTTCGCTCAACATAGATTTTCGACGGTTGCCGGTGCGGATTGAGCAGGTTCGTATAAAAGACCTCTATCCGGTCCATTATAATTACTACGCTTCGACAAATAGGGATGTTGAAGCCGTTGTCTTGGATGAGCCCATCACGCCGCCTGTGTTTACCGATGCCGACCGGGATCGGTACTATCCACTAATGCCGCGAGATTCGATCGGCAGGATTTGGCTAAAAAATGAGAGTAACGAACCGGTGACTGTCAGGATTGAATTGTTCATACCACAGATTGTCGCCAATGACGGCACGGTAGTTGCATCTGATATTGAATTGGAACCCTTGCAGAGGGTTTCTGTGCCGATGCGCCAGCTGGTTTTATCACGCGACGCCCTAGCGTTAACCCAAGCACGGCCTGTCGAAGCGAGGGTCAAAGTCATTGAGAGCGGTGGAAGTGCATACCGGACGGACACTGTCACTTTAAAGTTGCACGGCAACCATACAACACGGCTAGATGATGTCGCAAAACTCGGATCATTCATCTCCTCCGAGGACGCGGCAATCCAAGCCTTTATAAATTCCATTCGTACGGTGTTTAACGCCAGGATTGAATCAAACACGGTGCCGCGCAACTTGTATACGGCTATGCTATTGTTTAACGCCTTGCATGGCGTGTCTTATGCGACCGATCCAAATATACCGGGTGACAGCGGCACCATAGACGAGATCAAATACCCTTACGAGATGCTCGAACGCCTCAAAGGGCAATTCAGCGGAGATGGCGGAGTTCATGCTTTCGGAGATTGCGACGACAGCACGGCGCTATATTGTTCGCTGCTAGAATCGGCCGGGATACAGACAGCACTCATCCAGCTTCCTAACCATGTGATGATGGCGTTCGATTTGGGGCAAGTTTCTCTCGATTGGGCGGAAACGGTGGATTTGCCTGATAGTTACTACCAGCCTATTAACGGGCAGGTTTGGATTCCCATCGAGACAACGCTTATCAAAGACGGATTCATCTCGGCATGGCAAACGGCAATTGAAGAAATTCGAGCAAAGGGGGTTATTGATTCATCTACGGTTGAAGACGCTTGGGCGAAATACGGAGCGAGTTCCTTGCGCGGAGCAGAAAGACATTTTTCTATTCCTGAAAGTCGAATTAGATCTCGGATAGACGGCGATTTAGCACATCCGTGGTTTCAGGGTTTTTTGGAATTTTTCTCTCAGGCGCCGCCATAGAACACAATCGGGCGCAATTGGTTTGTAGGTTGGTGTTAGCCAAGTTGATGTGCGGCGCTCGGAACGGTTAACGCCGTACGAACAGTTTTGGAATTCCCCGCTCCACCCAACCAATAAAAACTGGCATAAATTGTCTATCCCCCAGTAGAACCGCGGGTGATTGTTGATTTCAATATGGCGTTACGTTAGTCACGCAATTTTTACACCAAAGGAGGACAACTACCATGAAGCGAAAATACCCAATTCTTCTCATAATTTGCTGCTTGTTCGTGATTGCGGCTCATCCCGATTCGCAGGCGGAAGATACGGTAACCGCCACATTCACCTTTGGAAAGATTGAGGTGCTTAAATCCGGTGAACGGGAATGGGCTTTCTTGGAAAAAGGCGCGGTCTTGAACAACAGTGACCTCGTGCGTATGCCGCCGTACTCGTTAATTCGGCTAAAGGATGCGGACGAGATGCTTTTGCCGACACTTCCGGGAGGGCGCGAACTGCCTATCAGCGGTTTAATCGAGGAGGGGCGCCAACGCAGGAATGAATCCAAAGGCAAGCGTGTCAGTGCGCCATTTGACAGCCGCCCTGCAATTGATGTGCTGCCACTTGGCAACATACCAAAAGGGGAAAACCGCTTAGAGGCGCCTGCCGCCACTCAGCCAACGCCGCTGATGCGGGGTGAACTGGAAGCGCTTCGCCGCGAACTCGACTCACTTCCTGAAAAATTTGTGTCTTTCATCTCTCGAAGTCTCCTGCCGGATAATCATGCGAGGGAAGATGCGTATCCCAGTACAAATCTATCTCGGGCACTTAAACTCTATTACGGCACACTCAGAGAAATTGAGGCGAAAACGGAAGCGGCTTCAAATCGTTCCCTCTTGTACGCCCAGCTGCTTCGCCGGATTGAGATTGACGCAGATCTTGTAGTGAACAGCAAGGGCGAACTTTTCGTTGTTTTTGATACCGGTGTTCCCGTCAATGGGAGTAAACGGATCACCGCCAATCATCAGCTCATTCACCAAAAATCGGGGGCAAATACCGTTTGGATTCCTCTTCAGATTGCGCCTCGTCGACAGAATTTCACAACCGCATGGTATACAGCCGGACGGAACCTGGAGGACGGACTATAGTAGTGCCACATTATCGGTTGATATGGACATACTGGGAAAAATAGATACACTGGGTCTGTTTGGAGGTTCATTTTGTTCCGCGTTTTCCCCAATACGCATCATTTTATGTCCTTCAAATGGGTTCGTGCACAGAAAACATATCTGCTCATCGCGTCCGTGAGTCTCTTGCCGTTTATGGTAATGGGGTTGTTGCGCGAGTTTGAACTTTTTGAGTTTATAGAACTACAAACGCTAGATGGACGGTTAGGCTTGCCGTCGAATCAACCACCGCAAATTTCTCGCCAAATTTCGCTCATTACGATTGATGCTGAAAGCGAAGAAATTATTCAGCCGCTCCCGTGGCCGCCTCCCATTTATGCTTCGCTGCTAAATTACCTTCAAGAAGCGAATCCAAAGGCAATTGGTTTAATCGCTTGGTTCAACCGCGAATGGCCGGGGGATCAACACCTTCCGCGTGAAAATTTGTTCGCCATCCGACCTTATACATCAGTAAGCAACGCCGGAAATCGACGTGCTTTTCCGGAGGTCACGAATTGGAACCAGTTGCCTCCCAGCCTGCAAAACGCGCAAGGCTCAAGTTTCAGCGAGTTTGCCTTGAACCGTTCCGATGGTATCTATCGTTCAGCCCAATTGGTTGTCAAACAGACCGCGGAAGAGGAATACCGCTACTCTCTCGAAATGTTAATTCTGTGTCAAATCCATGGCGTTCCAGCAACATCAATAAAGGTCAAAGAAGATTTTTGGAGCGGAAAATTTCTTCAATTGTCACTTCCATCCGGTGCACCGATTCGGATTCCTATTGATTTGCAAGGCAGGCTTTTCCTGAGATTTGCCGGAGACATTTCCGAATTCCAACCCACCTCCTTCATTCAGGCATTAACCCAGTCTGAGTCAGACATGCCAGGATTCCGGCGTAAATTTGAGGGGAAATCTGTGCTAATCGGCATTACAACGGCTAGCACCCCGCAGGCTTCGACGCCATTTGGAAAAATGTCTGCACTCGCACTCCGCGCTAATTTGCTTAACGCCTTGCTGAATCAAGATTTTATCTGGCGGTTGAGCGGCAAGGCAAACCTTCTCTATCTTGCATGTTTTGGTATCGCAGCCGCGATGGCTACAGTCCTTATCAGCAGAACCGGACTGAGCTACAGATTAATGTTACTCATCGCATGTGGATTGCTGCTCCTGCATCTCATTATTGCTTTTGCAATGATTGTGCTATACAACATTTGGATTGAGTTAACTGCAACCAGCTTAGCCCTCATCCTGTGCGGTGTGGTGAGCAGCTTTTTCCTTGCGCATTTACGACTGCGTCAGCTTTTCTCGCAGTTACAGACGACGCGGGAAGAACTTGTCAGAGCCGAAAAAGAAGCGGTTTTTGGAGTGATGTCCGCGCGGGTACGGCACGAACTGCGAAACGCCCTAAACCTAGTTCGTGCACCTGCGGAAATGATTCGAAACAATTTCCAGAAACAAGATCCCTTGAAATTACGGGACCGCCCTGAGGAAATTATCGGCGAAATGGACGGGATCATTGACCGAGTTACAAAACTGGATCAAATGATTGAAAATGAACTCAGTTTTTTTCAAAACACGCAGTTCAATTTTCAACAACAAGAACCGGAGCCGTTACTGAAATCTGCGTTGGAGATGGTGGAACCGTTGATTTCCGACAAACAGATTATTGTACAGTGGAATTATCCAAGTGACACGCCGAAACTCTCCGTGGACGCTGACAAAATGCGAATCGTCTTTGCGAACCTAATAAAAAACGCTTGCCAGGCTATGATGAAGGGCGGCGAATTACAAATCACCATTGAGACTCCGTACGAATCATCCTCACAATTCGTAACTATCGTCCGAATCACGGATACCGGGGCTGGCATCCCCGCCGATGAATTAGAGCGAATTTTTGAGCCTTTTTACACGACAAAACCGCGTGGATTGGGGCTCGGATTGGTTAATGTTAAGAACATCGTCGAGGGACATGGCGGAGAGGTACGTGTGGAAAGCGTAGTGGGCACCGGAACGACATTCTTTATCCAACTACCTGCAAATCAAGAAAAGGAGTAAACGTCAATAGTGACATGAGTGCATCAGTTCATAGCGCTCAAACTGTACCTTTTGAGCTATGGTTCCTTGAACTTGCGCTTCGCGTTTAAAGTTACATGAATCCATCACGCATTTTAATTGCAGACGACGAACACGCAACTTGCAGCTACATCGACAAACAAATCAAAATGGAATCGTCGATTGATGCTACTGTGGACTTTGCCTACGACCGGGACGAGGCAATGGCGCTATTGACAGGCAATTCCCACTATAATCTAATTATAGTCGATCTCTGGATGCCGGATTCAGAAGGCATTTTAGATAGAGAAGCGGGGTTGAAAATCCTTAAACACAGTAAAGCACGGAAGCCGGCACCGCAGGCAATTGTTATCACTGCGAACATCTCGTCGAAGACTGCGCTTGAAGCGAGCGGTTTAGGCATCTACGACTATATCAGCAAGCCAATTGACTACACCCACCTAATTACCATCATCAAGGGCGCGTTAAATCAAAGCAACAGCGCTTCGCTCGATCAAGAACCTTCCGCTGCCACAGATGCAGAAGAGACTAACGGCAACGAAATTGTCGGCCGCAGTAATGCGATGATTGAGGTGATGAAAAAGGTCGGCAAGGTTGCGCTTTCGGATGTTGATGTCTTAATCTATGGCGAGAGCGGCACCGGTAAGGAATCCGTTGCACATGCCATACATGCACACAGCCCCCGCGCTAAAGGGCCATTTATAGTTGTCAACTGCAGCGCTATTCCTGCGGAATTAATCGAAGCGGAGTTGTTCGGTATTGGGAAACGGGTGGCAACGGCAGTTGACCAACGACCGGGTAAGTTTCAACAAGCGGATGGCGGTACTATTTTCCTTGACGAGATTGGCGATTTGGACCTAGCGATGCAACCCAAGCTATTGCGCGTACTAGATTCGAAGGAACTTCAGGGAATCGGGATGGATGTTCACCGTGTCAATGTTCGGGTTATCGCTGCTACCAATCGAGATCTCGGCGCAGCCGTAGACGCGGGTAGGTTTCGGAGTGATCTCTATTATCGCTTGAAGTTCATGATTACTTTGCCGCCGCTGCGTGAGCGGCTGAGCGACATTCGGTTGCTTGCATCGCATTTCCTCAGTAAGTACTTACGCTTATCGGAATCGGGGCAAATCCGCGGATTCGACGAGACGGTCCTGACAGCGTTTGAGCGGCATCAATGGCCGGGAAATGTTCGTGAACTAGAGAAAGCCGTTCAATACGCGGTTGTCACCTGTTCGGGAACTCGCATTACACAAGAAGATTTACCCCCCGAAATCTTTAGTGAGCACGGAGTAGGAACACTTCAATCGAGCGGAGCACTGGAAACTCCGCCATTACACAGCTTACTCAACGTCCCGACGATTAAGGACGCTACGCAAGGCTTCGAGAAAATCTTCCTCGAACACAAACTCAAACAGAATAACTGGAACGTCCAGGCAACCGCCCTACAAATTGGAATCAAACGCCAGTCATTGCACCGCAAAATTAAGGAACTCGGCCTGCAGCGAAACGGGAATCAGACGTAAACCTTAGCGATGCATGGTTACCCAACCTCTAGGTGCAACACACCGATACAGGAAAATTAAACTCGCTCAGAGTCCTAAACCGTGCAGGCTTGACAATTGCGCGTCCAACACAGACGCGGCGGTGTTAAAGGAATTCGTCTGCATGACGTCCTAATCCCGCCCTACACTGTCGCCTCAGGGTGACAGTGTTGTATTTGAGTGACAAAAATGTGAAGTGAATTGCAATTGCGACGGTTTGTTGACGGGAGGTTGAAGTTCGTGTGCGATCCCAGTTTTGCGCCTAATGTAGAACATCCAACCTAATTTCGCTTTTTTTATTCATTTTCGGGGCCGCCGTCTATCGCTGGCACACATCTTGCCTATGTAATTCAATGAAATGCTGCTCCTACCACAACCTATGACCGAAAACCATCACCGAAACAAGAATGGCTGAATAGATGAATCAATCATCTCAAATCTCCACTGAAACGTCCACTGAAAATTGGTCACCGCCGTTTGAATCTGTACCTGCAGATTTGGGAATGCAAACCGAATCATTAACACCGGCATCAGGTATCGGTCCGGCGCAGGACGCCTTTGCATTAGAGGATTCCGATGATACCATTAAACCGCCCTTGGACTCTGACTGCGAGAAAGAAAGGCACGGCGGCGTTCTGCACACGTATCTTTCCCAGATGGGAGATTATGCACGTTTGACGCAAGACGAAGAATTAAGCATCTTTTTAAAGATTGAGAAGTACCGCAAGCGCATCAATGAATGCTATGAAGAATTGATGACATTTCCGCTTGAGATAGATTCGGAAGATTTGCCAAGCCCGCATTCGTTGAAAAAATTGATTGCCGCTAAATCTTTCGTTCCGCCCACACAAGAGTTCCTTTTGGAACTGGTGGGACATATCCAATTTCTGCAAGCGGAAATCCACACCGCTAAAAACCGTGTTGTCGAGGCGAACTTGAGATTAGCCGTCTGTATTGCCAAGAAATACCAAGAGCGCGGACTCGATTTGCCTGATCTCATTCAGGAGGCAAACATCGGGTTGATTAACGCTGTCAATCACTTTGATTGGCGGCGCGGCGTGAAGTTTGGCGCGTGCGCTTCTTGGTGGATCCAGCAAGCCATCGGGCGCAGCATTGCAAATCATGGGCGGACGATTCGCATCCCGTCGCACCTACTCAGCGACATTAGTAAAGTGAATCGTGCGAAAGCACGTTTTTTTCAAAACACCAACCGAGAACCCAATCCAAAAGAAATCTCTGAAGCAACCGGGCTTTCAGCCAAAAAGATAACGGAACTGAATCGGATTTCGGCGGATTCCATGTCGCTGGAAGACTGCATCAGTCCAGACACGGGTGGTGAAGTTGAAGCGCTAGTTCCATGCGAACAGGGATCGGATCCCCTAACAAGCGTGATTACGAAAAGCCTAATTGAAGAGGTTAATCTGGCAATCGGCGCATTGCCGCCCCGTGAGAAACAGATTGTCTTTTTGAGATACGGTCTAGAAAACAGCGAAGAACACAGTTTACAGGAAATAGGGATGATACTGAACCTGTCACGGGAACGGGTTCGGCAATTGGAAGCCAGGGCGTTGAGTCGGCTGCGCCATCCCTCTCGGAGCGATAGACTGAACGATTTCCTCTTTTCGTAATGCGGTGACTTCGGCGGCCAATTGTGACTACGCGCGTTTGACAGCGCCGCTGCACAGCCGAAGTCGTGCCATCCGCACCCTCTTAAATCGGCTTTTGCCGCCTAGCGAAACTAACTTATACCAATCACTCTGCCTACCCCGGTTATGTTGCGGCATAAAGCCTTGCCCCGAAACCAATTTTATCTAAAACTAGTTCTTCCCGTTTACCCCTTCTCTCCTCACCGGCCTTCCGGGAATTCCGACGTTTCCACATGTTATTTTGCTGGGACAAACCGCTCAATATGACATGCGTATCAATCTGGTTTATTCTCTCACCGCGAAATTAACGGCCACCATCGGAAAAATAATCTATATCACTCCATTTTGTGATATGATTGAGGCTAGGTCTAGGCGAACATTAGAGCATGTTGACCAATCGGTTAGTTTACACGGATAGATTGGGCATCGCACAGTCAACTAACGCCATTCCTGTTTCGGGTTGAAGAACAAAAGACGAGGAGTGATTAAAATGCGGACGCGAACTGCGGTTGTCTACGAACACAACAAACCGGTTATTGTCGACGATTTAGAATTAGATGAACCGAAAGCGAACGAAGTGCTCATCCGTATGGTCGCGACTGGTGTATGCCATTCGGATTTGTCCATTGTGAACGGCACCATCTATTACGATCCGCCGATCGCGATAGGGCATGAAGGGGCAGGGGTAATTGAGCAGGTCGGCGATGGAGTTAGCTACGTCAACCCCGGCGATCACGTTGTGCTCTCATTCGTCACCTTCTGCGGAGATTGCCGTATGTGCCAGAATAATCTCGTTAGGCTATGTGAGGGTTTCCGCGCACCGCGCGCCCATTTGCTGGACGGCACTTGCCGATTACACAATAAATCTGGACAACCTATCCTTCAAATGGCGCGGATCGCTACCATGTCGGAGTATACCGTTGTTCCAGAGCAGAGCTTGGTCAAAATTGATGCACGTTATCCGCTCGAAAAGGCAGTCTTGGTCGGATGCGGCGTAACAACAGGCGTTGGCGCGGTGTTAAACACCGCAAAGGTCGAAGCGGGAAGTTCGGTTGCGGTAATCGGCACCGGCGGCGTCGGATTGAATGTGATTCAAGGGGCTGTGCTCGCATCTGCAGAACGAATAATCGCGATTGACCTTATTGAGAATAAACTCGACTTGGCAAAGAGCTTCGGCGCAACGGATTTAGTGGATGCGTCGACGTGCGATCCGGTCGAAGCGGTTCGCGAATTGACGGACGGTAAGCACGTTGATTACGCATTTGAAGTCATCGGTTACCCGAAGACGATTGAGCAGGCTTATGCGATGATTCGCCCCGGCGGAACGGCTGTCGTCATCGGCGCTTGCAATCAGGATGTACATATAAGCATACCGGCTCAGAGTATCGTTATGAAAGAAAAACGGCTAATTGGGTCGTTTTACGGTTCATCCAGCCCCCGCGCCGCTATGCCTAAACTGCTAAAACTTTACGAAAACGGCAAGCTCAAACTCGATGAATTGATTACGCAAACCTACCGCCTTGAACAGATTAACGACGCCTTCGCCGACATGGAATCTGGCAAGAATGCTAGGGGTGTCATTCTGTACGATAACTAACACGGCAAACACGTTAATTCTTACCCCAATTCCCGCGCTTCTGCAAAAAAATCGCCCTCCGATCTAATCATTTGCTCCGTTAGTGCATCATAATATAATAGAAGGCAATGACGTTGATGGCATTGCCGCCTTAAGCCGCACAACTTCGGGAGCGATGAATATGGCTAACAGCGATGCCGAACTCATCCAACGCACCTTGGATGGCGATGATACCGCGTTCGGGTTCCTGGTCGACAAATACAAAGGCGCGGTCCACGCGCTCGCCTATCGTAAAACCGGGAATTTCCACACCGCAGAAGACATTACGCAGGACACCTTTTTCAAAGCCTACGAAAAACTCCACACGCTCAAGGATTGGCGGCATTTCCCAGGCTGGCTCTACAGAATAGCGTCACGGCTCTGCTTGATGTGGCATCGCAATCGGCGGGTGGTACCGCAACCGCTCGAAACGGTTAACAGCGGTCACATGGATGCCCTGGCGTGGGCAAAGCACACCGACCAGCAAACCCGACAATCGGTACGTGACGGGTTGGAAGCCCTGCCGGAAAGCCAACGCACGGTCTTGACACTGCACTATCTCGGTGGGATGACGTGCGAGGAGATTGCGCGGTTCATCGGCACGTCGCGCGGTGCGGTGCTTAACCGGCTTTATCATGCCCGACGTCAATTGAAAAAGGAGATGATGCCGATGATGGAGAAAACACTGGGCACATTTCAGTTGCCGCCGACCTTCACCCAACAGATGATGAATCGAATTCACCGAACACCCCCAACAACCACGCCCCAAGGCAAACCGATCTTGCCGTGGATTGCAGCGACAGCGTCGCTCGTGTTCGCGCTGATTATCGGACTGGGGCAACAGGCAATGACGTGGTTTCAGCAACCGTACAGTCTTGACGCAGTCGCACCGGCGAGTCGGATTGAACTCATTGACGCGCCTATGATTCCCATACCCGAGACAAAACCCGATCTAATCAATCGTCCGGGCCGATTGAACCCTCGAGACGACAAGAAAGGTATCGGACCGAACGGAACATATTTTTCGGCGGCGGCAAACGCCGACGTGGGTAGAGAACGCAACGACAGCAAATGGACGCAGACTAACGGGCCTTACGGTGGCAGAACTAACACACTATACCGGGCGTCAGATGGATCGTTATATGCATTAACGGATATGCAAGTGTTCCGTTCTAGCAACCATGGCGATTCGTGGGTTCAAGTCTACAACAGCTTAACTGCCAATCCTGCCGATTCGTGGCTTTCCGGAACAATTACGGACGCGAACGGCGTACTGTACATTAATACAGCCGCGACCATTCTATATACAGACAACCGCGGCGAATCGTGGCAACAGATAAACTACCTTTACGGGGCAGATACAGCCATCAGGACGTTCAGCGTGATCGGATCGCGAATCTACATCAGCCGAGTTAAAGATGGCGTTGCTTACTCTGATGATTACGGCGAATCGTGGAACGCCATTCGAGACGGTTTACCGGCTAAACCGCCCGACAAATTTGCGACAGTTGGAAAAACGCTATTCGCTAAGGTGGACAACGTCATTTTTCGGTTAAGAGAAGGCGAAACGTCGTGGACGAAAAACACAAACCTTCCCAATCTCCGATTTCTCATCGCCGAAAAGAAGGCGTTGATTATTGGAAGTCAGACCGATTTGCGACGTTCATTGGACGAAGGTGAATCTTGGACGTCGATGACAAATTCAACGACTGTGCAGGTTCATAACATGATATCGGGGAAGAAAATTGTGAAGGAGCGGGACATTCGCTCTCTCATAACCGCAGGAAATGAAGCTTTACAGCTTACAAGCCCGTTGGAACCGACTCGTTTAACAGAAGAACTTGAGAATTGGGAACCTACGACACGAGGACTAAAGGATCAATCTTTAATCATTGAAAATGTTGCGGCGTTTGGCGATACAAGGTATGTCCTGCTCAATGACGGTACGTTGCTGCGCTCCACAGACATAGGTCTTTTAGGCACAACCGAAGCGTCCAGCTTGAGCAGATATTTCATATCAACAGACGGTTTGGCCGCGCCTTCAGAGCGTGAAATCTGTAAAATGGGAAACTACGTCATTTGGAATACAATGGTAGCAACCGGATTGGACACTCATTTCGTGTCAGTCGATAGCATAGCGGCGGTATCGGAACATGTGGTTAGTATTTCCAACGCAGCCGGGATATTTCGGCTGACAGACGGCGCGGAATCCTAGAAACAAACCAATGAGGGGCTTGTCGGATCGATGGTGCAAAGTCTCGTATCTTTCAAGGACGCACTGTATGCCTCGACTCACAATCGCAACGGTGTTTTCAAGTCTGCAGACGGCGGCGACCGATGGACGCCGATTCATAGTGGTTTGCCAACGACGGATGTAGGAGCGCTCGCCATATCGGGGGAAGCGCTCTATCTTGGAGTAAATGAAGATTACTTAACGGGCGTGGAAGACCGAACCTATACCGGCGGAATCTATCGTTTGGCAGATGATCGGAATTCATGGATTCCGGTGCAGACCGAAATGCGCACGGATTACAGGCTCAAGGGTTATAACCAAATGTACAGCGTTGACGTGCTTGTAATTTCCGGAGAAACCTTCTACATCATTGCCCAAATGGGAAGCGGTTTCCGGCTTTATCGATGGCGGATCGGCGAGCGGTATTGGACGGATATCAGTCCTCATCCAGAAAATTGGATTTATGGAGGGAACGATGAGTTAACCGGCCTTTCTGTCGCAAACGAGACCATTTATATCGCTGCAGACATGGATCTCTATCGTTCGCGCAACAGCGGAGACACATGGTCGAAGATTGAGTTTCGCGTGTCTCCTTCTTCGCGCTACCTTCCCCAAATAACAGGAGCTGTGATTTTGGGAAAGGCCGTCTTCGTTTCGACTCGAGAATCGGGTGTGTTTCGGTCAAGCGACGGGGGCAAAAACTGGGAATCGGTCAACGGCGGGTTGCCGCAGGGGTATACTTTGGAACTTCACGTGATTGGGAATGCGCTTTATGCAACGGACAGTGCTCAAGGTATCTATCGATTCAGGGATGGCGGGGGTACTTGGGAATTCGTTAAACCGTCGGTTTCAAATATGTTGTCGGGTGCACTGACAATCGTGGACGGGACGTTATACGCCGGCATGGGAGAGAGCGGTGTGTATCGGATCGCGTTGGATAACGCCGACCGTGATTAGTTGGTGGAAATGTAAGTATTCTTCACCAAACCCACGAAAGCCGTAGGTGTTCAAAAGAGAGGTTTTCTTGCTCATGCCCAATTTTCACACAACGCCTCGGCTTGTTCTAGGACGGTCTCGGCAGCTTTGGCTTGTTTGTCGGGCGGGTAACCATAGCGCCGTAAGATTCGCTTCACCAATCGGCGCAGGTTGGCGCGGACGCTCTCCTTCATCGTCCAGTCGATGGTCACATTGTTGCGGACGGTTTTTACGAGTTCCGTCGCTATTGTGCACAGGGTCTCATCTCCCAGCACCTGCACGGCACTATCGTTGGTTTCAAGCGCGTCGTAGAATGCCAATTCATCGCTCGTTAGCCCCAACTCCTCGCCGCGGTCACGCGCCTGACGCAACTCCTTCGCCGTTTGAATAAGTTGCTCGATTACCTGCGCGGCTTCTATCGTCCGGTTTTGATAGGCGCGAATCGAGCGTTCCAGCATTTCTGCGAACGACCGCGCTTGTACAACGTTTTGCCGCGAGTGGGTTTTGATTTCATCGTTTAGCAGCTTGTCCAGAAGTTCGACCGCGAGGTTTCTTTGTGGCAAATTGCGCACCTCTGCCAAGAATTCGTCGGAAAGAATTGAGATGTCCGGCTTCTCTAATCCCGCGGCGGCAAAGATGTCTACTACCCCTTCAGGAACGACCGCCTTGGATACCAACTGCTTGACGGCGAGTTCTGCCGCCTCGGACTGGGACTCCTCTCTAGCCGTCAGTTTTGCCAAGACACCTCGCACCGCTTGGAAAAACGCGACATCGTCCCGTATCTTGATTGCGCTTTCGTGCGGTACGACTAGCGAAAAGGCTTTGGCGAGCGCAGCAACCTCTTTCAGTAGACGGGTTTTGCCATCTTCCAAACCCAAGATGTGTTCTTGGGCGGCGGGGAGCAGTCTGAGACGTTCCTCGGCGTTTCCGTCAATCCACGACGACCAATCGAACGCATGAAACAACCCGGAGCAGATTTCGTACTTTTCCAGCATTATAGCAATCGCTTCAGCTTTATTGAGGGAGGGCTTGCCCTTTCCGCCGTTGTCCGTATAGTTAGTTAAAGCCTGCTTTAGATGGTAACCAATTCCGATGTAGTCTACAATTAGACCGCCGGGTTTTTCGCCGAATACGCGATTGACGCGCGCGATGGCTTGCATCAGGGCGTGACCTCGCATCGGCTTATCAACATACATAGTGTGAAGACTCGGCGCGTCAAAGCCGGTCAGCCACATGTCGCGGACGATTACAAATCTCAACGGGTCATCAGGGTTTTTAAATCGAACTGCCAGTTCTTCGCGCCGCGATTTGTTGCGGATATGCGGCTGCCACGACTCGTCCTCCGACGCCTCGCCCGTCATTACAACCTTTATGAATCCCTGCTTGTCATCTTCACCATGCCAATTCGGACGTTTTGCGACAATGGCGTTGTAAAGATCAACACAGATTCGGCGGCTCATACAGACCACCATCGCCTTGCCGTCCATTGCATCCAATCGCTCTCCGAAATGCGTGATGATATCATCGGCTACTAGACCCACACGCTTCTCCGTTCCGACCAGCGCTTCAAGCTGAGCCCATTTGGATTTGAGTCTCTCCTTATGCCTTTCCTCCTCTCCTTCGGTCACCTCCTCAAATTCTGGGTCAACATGAGGTTTCTCGTTCTCATCCAACTCAATTTTGGCGAGTCGGCTCTCGTAATAGATTGGGACGGTGGCGCCGTCTTCAACTGCTCGTTGTATATCGTAGATGCTGATGTAGTTTCCGAAGACGTTTCGGGTGTCACGGTCGGTCCCCTCAATGGGGGTGCCGGTGAAACCGATAAATGATGCGTTCGGAAGTGCGTCGCGCATGTGACGGGCGAATCCATCTATAAAATCGTACTGGCTGCGATGGGCTTCGTCCGCTATGACAACGATGTTTCGCCGGTCAGAAAGTTTTGGGAATCGACGTTCTTCATCTTTAGGAAAAAACTTCTGTACTGTGGTAAAGACCACGCCGCCTGAAGCCACTTTCAGGAGTTCGCGCAGATGTCCTCTGTCCTTCGCTTGAACAGGTATTTGCCGCAAGAGCTGGTTACATCTAGCGAACGTGCCGAACAGTTGGTCGTCCAAGTCGTTGCGGTCGGTGATAACCACCAATGTCGGGTTTTGCATTTCCGGACGCAGGATAATGCTACCGGCATAAAATGCCATAGTCAAGCTCTTGCCCGACCCTTGTGTGTGCCAGATGACGCCGCAACGTCTGTCCCCGTCCGGACGCGACGCTTTCACGGTAGTGTCAACGGCGGCGCTAACAGCGTGGAATTGGTGATAACCGGCGATTTTCTTGGCAATCGTATCGCCGCCCATTTCCTCAAAGACAATAAAGTGCTTGAGATAGTTCAGGAACCGCTTCTTGTCGAAGAGTCCCTTGATTGTCACCTCCAGTTCCAGATCGGACGATGCGGCTTCGGTTTCTCCCTCAATTGTCCGCCACGGCATGAACCGTTCCTTATCTGCGGTCAAAGCGCCAACGCGGGCTTCCAGCCCGTCAGAGATGACCAGCGCCTCGTTGTACGTGAACAGCCGCGGAATTTCCTGCTTGTAGGTCTGAAGTTGGCGAAATGCTGACCAGACAGTGGCATTTTCGTCGGTCGGGCTTTTGAGTTCAATCACGCCTAGCGGAATACCATTGATAAACAGCACGATGTCCGGACGCCGTTCGGTTGCCCCCATCACAGTGAACTGATTAACCGCTAACCAGTCGTTGTTTTCGGGGTTCCCAAAATCCACCAATCGCACGCGGTCTCCACGAATAGTGCCATCTGAACCCCGATATTCGACCTCCACACTATCAACCAACATTAAGTGAAACGTCCGATTGTTTTGAACCGGTGAGGGAGAGTTCGGAGAAATCACTCGTTGAACGGCTTCTTCCTGACATTCGGCGGGGATGTTCGGATTCAGGCGAGCAACCGCATCGCGCAGACGCTGTGTCAACACCACGTCATCGTAGCTTGAACGTTCGGCACTAGGCATCTCAGGAGCAATGTCAGGACCGTGTAGGACGGAATACTCCATACCCGCTAGCCAATCCATTGCCGTTTGTTCGACATCGGATTCGTAAATTGTAATGGGATTCATGGTATTGCCTTAAAGCGAGGGCAGTCTGTTGGGACTTCTAAATCGCTTCCAAAATCTTATTGCAAACATTTTGAATCATCATTGCTCCGTCGTTTGCTGTTGAGTGTAGCAAGCAACAAAATCGCTACTGTCAATATCCGGCTGTCCTTGGCGTGCATAATACGAAGAAAAGCGCGATACAATATCCTTTACGAAAGGAGGCGATATCTGAATTGAAGGTATTTCAAACTTATCGTCGAATTCATCTATTGCGAGCGAATGCAGTTTTCTGAAATTGAGAACTCCACCCTCAAAAAAAACAGTTGGCGGTAGCCAATGAAAATATTGGTGCTTGTTTTTCACAAGACTCTCGACACGGTCTTTTTTCCTACTTCCTTTAAGTGCATCGCTCATGCTTTCGATGTCAACCAAGAGAATTTGCTCTGTGTTAGATCTGCCGTTTTCACCTCTGACTACAAGGTCGCACGCTGGACTCAAAATCACAAACGGACGATCGGTTGTCTTATCTTTTACAATACTCCCGGTGGTGATATTGTCCGACATCGGTGGATGGAGGTAAACCTCCTCTGGAAAACACCGATCTTCACCTTCCTCAAGCAGTTCAAACAAGTGGTTTAGAGCGTATCGGAGGAGCGCCCTTTCAGTGCGCGCCGAATCTTCCTTACCATAAGAAACCCACGTTGCCAACTGTGGAAGAAGGTTCTTCAGAAAGACTTGGGTTAGGTGAATCTCAATTTCTCCTCGACCTCCCATTATTCGAGTGAGTCCTGTATCAAAGATCTTTTGAAACAAGAGCAAATCGGATTCATATGTAGATTCGTCACGCGTGCGTTTCTTAATCACCGAAGGATGATCGTCCACGGAATCAAGGAAAGCTGTGACAAAAATGACCGGTATACGGGTAAATGGGAGGCCTAGTTGGTGTAATAATTCATTCCCACCTTTTTTATCAAAACCCAACCACAAATCAATTATGGCACCATCAAAAGAACCATCAATATTGTTCAAAGCCGCCGAAATGTCAGCAAAAATTTCGTACTCGACTTTTGAATTGTATTTTTCATTGAAAAACTCAACAGAATCTTCAAATAATCGTTGTTGATCTTCAGCATCCTCAACAAGCAGAATTTTCATCGTATTCACCCTTGTTTACCGTTTTTAGGTTGGAGTCTGAAATAAGCCCCATCATTTGACTCAAATGCTTTTAACTCAAGGCCATTTCTTTCTGCGGCTTCACCAGCTATGGTTAGTCCTAGACCGGTACCGTTAGGTTTGGTCGAAAATTGAGGTTCAAAGATTATTTCACTCGCAATGTGGCTTGGTTCGATCCCAGGGCCAGTGTCACGATAGTCAATATGTACTAGCGAATCACGGTCAGTCAGAAGTGTAACGGTTATGTTTCGTTTGGAGTTTTTTTTCTGGTTAATCCAATAGAGACTATTGTCGATGAGATTTGTAAATATTGCGTAGATATCTTGGGACCAAAAGGGGAACTTGAAATTGTCGGGTCCTATAATGTCAACAGATACCTTTTGCGTTTTCATTTCTCCTTCAAAGATGGACAAAGTGCCATTAATAGCTTTCTTCAAGTCCAAATGTTTTTTTGCGCCTCGTTTTCCCGCGGCGAGCGGATCCAGCCGACGAAACAAGTGCACAAAGAACTCCATATTCTCCAATACGCCGGTAGCGATTTCCTCAAGTTTCACAATAGTATTGAAATCCCGGTTTTTTTGAAAGGAGTTTACCCAAGATTTTAGATGTGGTATTCGATTTTGAAAATAACTTAATGGCCGCCTGCCTTCATGGAGGATGACGTTCACGATTTTCCCAAGTGTGGCTTGACCCTGATATATGGCAACTGCTTGCCTAATTTCATCGGCACCTTTGTTTTTTTCTTCTTGTACTTGGATAACGATTTGATCGATCATTTCGGCCGTAGACTCATCAACGCCCCGACTTTTGAGTTGCCTTTGTATTTTTGACCTCATTGGATCGAAGGAAAAGAGGCGCCCTAACTTGTAGTCTACCTTTCGAGAAAATCTGCCTAGCCCTACTTTGTCCCTGTAATCGAAACGTAAAACTTCAAGCTCCATTATTACCGCTGTGGTCACTTTACGTAGCAGATCGAACGCCTCATTTTCCCTCAATCCATCACGTGCGCTCTTTTCAATCAAACCAGAATCATTTTCGGATTCTATTTGCACGTACCCTATTGCCTGATCGCTGCCGATGCACATGGACGGGTTTTGCACGCGTCTCGAATTGAGTTTTAACCAGTCATATTCGGCATCGCCCAGCGGACGAATTCGGAATCCACTTCGGTAAACACCGATACCGTTGTATTTGTTCAAAAGCTGTCTAGCTTCAAGTTTTCCGACTGAATTGCCCAAGTCGTTGGTGGAACTGCGCTGCACTAAGGCATCGATGGATTCTTTATCTCTATCATACACTCGAATATCAAAATCAAGATTACCACAACCTGTTGGTTTTTTGAAATCAAACCGTAGCTCTTGTTTAACGGTGTTTCGAGCTTTCTGTGAAGAATATTCCAAGGTGCCTTTACCATCTATCCCGATATTACCTGCAATTTTATAGTCGTAGAGTTCAAAGAGTGGAAACGGTTCAACAATTTCCTCAAAATCCTGAACCCCAACAAAACCCCTAACCGTAAGATTAATTCGAAATTCGTCATTTGTAAAAATACTGCCTACTGGTGATTTCAGTTTCTTCAACTCAAATTGGAGCTTCTGAAAGCGGTCTTTGTTCCACTCCACAACACGCTTTGAATTTCCATGCATAGTTAACCTAGTTCCAGATGGTCGAGTGGTTTTCTGTGTTTCAATGAGTATTTCTACATCATCAAGATATTCGGCTGTATGAAAGTCATTCCATTCAAGACAGACGGTTGTTTTTTCACCGTCAGCGTTAACGGTCTCAAGAAGTAGATCGTCACCAAGGATGGACGAAGCATAGCGCCCTATACCTTTTCGGCCCTGCAATGTCCTACCGAGTGGACTCGTGCCCCTGTCACGTTTGTCCCGGGTTGAGGGCACCATCCATTTATGAATAACGTCGTTCCTAGACATGCCGTGACCATTATCGTCAACCACGATTGCATACGTTTTCCCGTTGGAAGATGCTTTAAATTCAATATTTACATAAGTAGCATCAGCATCGTAGGCGTTTTTCACTAACTCGACTACTGCGGCATGATTGTCCTGAATTAGGTCTTCCCCTATCGTTAGAATGTGTCGTCCCGCCGGTCTAATTTTGTAGGTTGTGTGAGTGTTCACATCCAATTCTCCCTTAACTTTTCGGCTATTTTCTGTGATAGAAGAACAGGCACCGCGTCGCCGATTTGGCGAAATACAGGAGTTCTTCTGGGTTTTCCGCCACGACTTTCAAAGTAGTAGTCGTCTGGAAACGTCTGTAATCTAGCCGCTTCTCTAGGCGTGAGAGAACGATTCTGATTTATGTCAGGATGAATATAATAGTGGCCGTCGTTCGCTAAGTGTGCGACAATAGTATGGCAGAATGGTAGATTTTGAGCAACTACTTTAAATCGATCGACGAATGACTTACGCTGACGATGAGTTTTTAAGCGCTCTGGCAGATCATTGTAATTCAGTCGAGCCATTTTATCATTCCAGAGTTCTACGGCAATTCTGTAGATTTCAAGATCCTGTTGAGAGTTCGGCCGTGCTTGGTGCCATGTGACTGGGTAATTATCACAACGTATACCAACGTCGTACATCCACACCCCTTTGTAAGGTGCGACGCTACATGGTCCTGCGACGCCTTGCCCCGAATTAATCGCTGGGAGATCGGCTAGAATTTCTTCCACAAGAACTGTGGATACACATTTTTTCGGTTCTGGATAGAAACCTTCGGACTTTCCTCGTTTTCCAACAATTATCGTCCTTTTTCGATTCTGCGGGACGCCGTAATCTTTCGCGCACAGAGTCTGAACTTCCGTCGCATAGCCGCATTTACGGAACTCCTGCCGCATAAGGTTCAAGTATGAGACTCCTCGCTCATTCTTCGCGGACAGAAGACCGGTTACGTTTTCGAACAAAAAATGAACCGGCCGGTATCTCTCTAAGAATCTAGCGTAAAACACATACAAATAATTCCGTTTATCATTTTTCATTCGGTCGCGTAAACGAGAGCGTCCTACTAGCGAATAAGCTTGACAGGGGGGACCGCCGATAATCAAGTCTAGTTTCTTACCGTTTAGCAAACTATCAAGCCGATCAAAGATACTTTGAAGGCTTACGTCAGAAATGTGTGAATTGATAACAGAATCTAACGCCGTTCTCGGCACTTGTGAATATAAATCCGCTCGGCTAATGTGTCGGTTGAGATATTTGTAATATAACTCCCCATTCCCACATCCATTTAGCCACCGAAATGCCATGCGTGTTCGCAGTGTGTAACATGCAGCTAAATCCATCTCAACATGGGCAATTGGATTAAATCCAGCGCGCATGAACCCCTCCGAGAGCCCGCCCGCACCTGCAAACAAATCGAGATAATTCAATGTCCTGCTCATTATAGTAACTCCAGCATTCGAGATTCAATTTGTAAAATGAAAATATACATGAGAAAATTTATCAATCTAGGAAAAGTAACGTGCTGAACCTAAGACACAAAAAAAGATTCCTTCAACACAAGGAAGTCTCAGTAATACCCTTCCTGAGAGTGTTTACGCAAGATACTTTTGAATTGAGTAGAGCATTACCGCCGTGGCATGTCTAATGCCAATTTAGGGGCTCTCGTCACTCCCAATAAAATTATGACATTAATTCTAAAACTATCACCTCGTTTCGCACGAATGAATTTCACAAATGAGTTCAATAGACAAATTTTGGCGTTAATACTCTCATGACATCTGGTGCGACTCAACTACAATCATATAGTCCCTTCTCCGTTCGACGGTCACATGAATCCCCTGATAGCAGTTTTGGTAGTAGAGTGTCGCGCAACTGAGAAAGTGTGTGTGATTGGTTCTCATTTGCTTCAATCCTAGCAAAAAGCGGATTCACAATTGAATCAAAACGGTGAAGTATCGAATCCGGTGGTAACGCGAATCGATAACTAGGAACACCATCTTTGCTCAAATGTAACACCGTTGTGCCCGTTGTATATCCATTAATGTGAGCCTGGAAGGCATGACTTCGAAACAAGCAATAAAGGAACCAAACGGAAACCGTTGATTCTAAGGGGCGGATTATTCCCAAATCCAACGATGCAACAAGTGTTTTATATTCACTGCTGGCTTGAACAAGTGCTGGTTTGCCAATTACCTCCGCTTCTTGTGTCACATCAGTATAGGAAACAACAAGCTCACCCGGGGTGATAACTTGTTCCGGTTTGTATCGTCCAGTATAAGATTTCAAGCCATCGGGACGGTAGCCACCACCACGCAAAATTGATTTTAGTGTAACCAACGCAGTGTCCGATTCTGTTAATTCGCTACTCTTGTATGAACGCCCTTTGACTATCTCAACAAGATTACCAATTTGTTCTATCTTCCACCCTTCCGGCATCTTTCCCAACGACGAATCCTGAAATGTAGATGGGAACAGAGCCGCGGATTCGGCATCCATGCCAACGGGTTCTCGTCCCTCCGTTTTTGCCTGCACGGGATCAAAGTCCACAAACCACGACTTGAAGATAGCTCGTGCCATCGCCTCCAGCGTCTCGTTCATCTGCCGGTTGAGTTCCATTTTGTCGTCGAGCGAGCCGAGGATGTGGGCAATGCGGCGTTGTTGCTCAATGGGCGGAAGCGAAAGTTCAAACAAACCTATCGAATCAGGCGCAACTCTTTGTCGTCCTGTAGTACCTTGCATGGAATGAACCGCAAATGCTCTGAGTCTTGGATCTCTTGCTAAATAGTAAATGAACAGATTATCTGTTTTACCTTCGATTCCGGAGAGCACGATAAATTCAGTCGATCCATGACCAACTTCATTAGCTTTTAAGCAATTTACATACGCAGTTTTACCGTTTTCGAGACAAGGAGTGATGCGCGCCAAAAGCGTATCTTCATTCTGAAATCGTGTGGCAGATCCATTGAATTCCTTAAATGAGTGTGAAGCAATTTCCCGTCTGAATGCTTCAATATCTTTCATAGAAACATGAGGTGCGGTTTTTCCTCTATGAAGCGTCCGGCGTGGGTTGATACTAACAACGTTACCCAGTCTCACGAGCTCCCAGCTGTTATTCTCTTGAGTCCAACTTTGACGACTGTACTTCGATTCAGCAGTTTTTTTGCCTAATTTCTGTTCTTGTATCACTTCATATCCTACAACAATCACGTTCTTGAAACTATCTGAAATCGCGTGCCAATCCTGAAAATCAACCCGAATTGGAAGGTCGGATTCCTCGAATGCCTCTTGCAATTTGCGCATTCGTCTCCGACTTAGCCGTTCATTGCCCACAACCGCAAGATCGAGATCGGAGTAATCTTTTGCTGTCCATTTGACTCGCGACCCGTAGGCGCGGACTTCACAATCGGGAACATGCTCAGCTAGTATGTGTTGAATTGTTTCAAGATATTTGGGATTGAGGTCAATCATTATGCGCCTCTAGCGTGATGAAAAGTTGTCTTGCGTCATGTGCAAACTTGGTCGCATCCTCAAATACACTTTGAGCAGTATCTTCATTGTAAACATGAGAGGTCTGGTTGCGTCCGAAGTGATAATCCATCCAAAGTTCTACATCGGTGATGAGGCGATTTTCTGCCGCTAGGCAATATAGTTTCCGACGCGTAACACCGTCAACGTAGGTGTTACCGACATTCTCTTTAAGCCATCGCTGTATCATTTTCCAACAAAGTTCGTACACCACCTCAAAATTATGAATGACTCCGGCGCGCACCGTGTCCTGCAAATCTTCCTCCCAAGTCTCCATATTACTCGCTGTTCTGATAGAACGTTCCAAAGCGCCCATAGCTTGTGCCAAACTGTCCAATTGTAAACTCATTGTTTATCCCTATACTCTCCACCGTTTCCAAGTTCGCTCAATGGATTCTCCAAGGCCGGTTGAACAGAGTGAACCCTTCCGACTGACCTTCTAAATCTAGTCTTCTGACCGCTGGCAGCCAAATGCATCATTGTGATAGAAAACCATTCGGGTGTTCAATTGCCTTATCGCTACGGTAGTTGGCGTCTAAACTCCTCGTCACCGAAACTCATGAACTATCTTGAAATCCGACTATTTTTAAACTCTCGGCAATAGCCTCGTCCTGCCGTCTTGCCTCCGCCATCTGATCCGCCAGTCGATTCGTCAGTCGGGTTATTTTCTCCTCAAACGGCTCATCGTCATCCTCTTGAGCTTCGGCGCCGACGTAACGACCGGGGGTCAAGACACTCCCGTGTTCGTGTATCTCCTCTAAAGTCGCGCTTTTGCAGAAGCCCGGGATATCCGAATATTCGCCTGCTGCTTCAGCGCCACGCCAAGCGTGGTAGGTATCGGCGATGCGGGTTATGTCTGCTTCGCTCAGTTCGCGGTGTACACGGTCAATCATGGATCCGAGTTTCCGGGCGTCAATGAATAATGTTTCGTTTGCACGTTCCCGGAAGCGCGGGGCTTTTTTGTCTCGCGCCAGAAACCAGAGACACACGGGGATTTGCGTGGAATAAAACAGTTGACCCGGCATGGCGACCATGCAATCAACCAAGTCTGAATCAACGATATTTTTGCGTATTTCGCCTTCAGTGGACGTGTTAGAACTCATTGAGCCGTTCGCCAATACGAATCCGGCGATGCCGTTGGGCGCGAGGTGATAGATGAAGTGCTGCACCCACGCAAAGTTGGCGTTGCCAACTGGCGGCGCCCCATACACCCAACGTTTATCATAACGCAATCGCTCACCGCCCCAGTCACTGCTATTAAACGGCGGATTAGCTAGAATGTAATCAACTTTCAGGTCGGGGTGAAGTTCTCGGTGGAAACTGTCTGCGTGCTCCTCTCCAAGATTGGCGTCAATGGCGCGGATGGCGAGATTCATCTTCGCCAACTGCCACGTGGTCGGGTTGGACTCTTGCCCGAAAATTGAGATGTCGTCGCGCCCTCCGCCGTGCGCTTCAACGAAGGCTTCGCTCTGGACGAACATGCCGCCCGAACCGCAACATGGATCGTACACCCGTCCCTTGTACGGCGCCAGCATCTCAACGAGCACCTGCACAACACAGCGGGGGGTGTAGAATTGACCGCCCCTTTTGCCTTCGGCACTAGCGAATTGTGAGAGGAAATATTCGTAGACTCGACCGAGTATATCTTTTGAGCGATTCTCCTCTTCTCCCAAACCGATTGTGCCGATTAGGTCAACTAATTCCCCGAGGCGGCGCTTGTCGAGCATCGGACGGGCGTAGTTTTTAGGAAGCACACCCTTGAGGCTCGGGTTTTCGCCTTCAATCGCAATCATGGCATTATCAATCAGGGTTCCAATTTCCGGATGCTTGGCGCTGCCTTGCAGATAAGACCAGCGGGCTTCCTTAGGGACGTAGAAGATGTTTTCTGCCAAAAATTCATCGCGGTCATCGGCAAACTGGACACGGGCAGTTTCGTCTTTGAGGTAGAGCTCACTCTCAGGATTCGCAGATTCTGAAAGCAGCAAATTGTACCTTTCCTCGAAGGTGTCTGAAATGTACTTGAGGAAGATTAACCCCAACACCACATGTTTGTATTCGGCGGCGTCAAGGTTATTGCGGAGTTTGTCCGCCGCTTGGTACAGGGTCGCTTCGAAGCCCAGCGCCGCGCCGTTATTCTTGGATTTTGTGTTTCGTTTCTTTTTCGCCATAGTCTGTTTTTTTATTTCCGCTTTCTCGCTTGGCATCTTCACTACATTGGAGACACACCGATTCAACTTTCATGATAACCCATCTCACGGAGATTTTCAAGTCGGATTAACCAAAAACAGGAAAGACACCGCCGAACACCTTCTGGGCATATTATGGTGTTTCCGACGGAGGAAAATAGACATCGGTTGAAGATTTTGATAAGAACCGCGTTCTATTTTTTGGGCTTTAGATTAGTATACAATTCATGGATCGGGCGTGTTTCGGTCAAGGGACGGTGGCAAAAACTGGGAATCGGTCAACGGCGGGTTGCCACAGGGGTATTCTTCGGAACTTCACGTGATTGGGAATACGCTCTATGCAACGGATAGCGCTCAAGGTATCTATCGATTCAAGGATCGCGGGGATACTTGGGAATTCGTTAAACCGTCATTTTCACAAATGTTATCCGGCATGTCGGGTGCACTAACGATCGTAGACGGGGTTTTATACGCTGGCATCGGCGAGGGCGGTGTGTATCGGATTGCATTGGAGGATTGATTTGACATGCCCAGCCGTTTACTTTTCCGCAATCGCGAAAAGTACATTGCGGCTGGCAATGTATAATACGCTGTCCTTTGCGACTGGAGTGGTGTAGACCGCGCTGCCCATGTTGACCTCAAAAATCAGCTCCATCTTTTTGCCGGCTTTTAGGACGGCAACATCGCCGTCTTCATCGCCGATATAGACCTTCCCGTCGGCAACAAACGGCGACCCCCAAATCGCGGCATACGTGTCATACGTCCAGTAATGTTCACCGGTGTGGGCATTCAAGCAGTACACAAATCCGCTCAAATCCGCCGTATAGAGTAAATCGCCATCAATGGCTACCGTGGACATCGTCCGGTTATAATCTTGATTCCCATAATGCCAGACAGCGTTGCTCTCGGTGACGTCGCCTTCGCCCGTGGCGTCAATTGCCCATAGATGTCCAACGCCCTCGCCGTGTTCCGGGTCTTGACCTACACCGACGTAAATGCGGTCCGCATAAATGACGGGGGTCGATATTATGCTGTTGCGTGTGCCTCTACCGCCGAGTTCCCAAACAGAATCCTTCGGGTTGCAGTCGAATTTCCAAATCAGTTCCCCTGTTTCAGGCTCAAGCGAGTAGATCCATCCGTCACCGCCCGGCATGATAACCTGCGGTTTTCCGGCGATTACCCCGTAGGCGGGATTGGACCATTGGCCGTGAAGAATGTCCTCTCCGGGCGATGCGTCTTCCCAGACAAGTTCGCCTGTTTTTTTGTTTAGGGCGATGAAGCTAGGTGCAAACGGCGAAGGGATATGGATGTGCCCTTCATCAACACCGTTGCTGGTAATCACAAAAAGCAGGTCTCCGGCGCCAACCGGGGAACAGGTGGCGAGGTTGTGAGGGAACACGTCGAGTTCATCCATCATGTCGTATATCCAGATTATATCGCCGTCAATGCCGCTAGCATCGGTTTCTTCCACGTAAGGGCCATCATTTTCGGCATCCAAGAATCCTTCCGTGTCGATGCAGACTACCTCGCAGCGGTTTGAGACGTAGTACAGCTTATCTCCTTCAATGTAAGGCGCTGAGCAGACGCCCTGCTGCGGCCAGTCATTGACTCTACCCGACGGGAGTTTAGTATGTGTAGATTGCCAGAGAAACTCGCCGTCCGATTCTCGGAACGCCATGATTACGCCGCGGTCGCCGGTGAGTTTTGGATTGCGCAATCCTTGGTTGTTCGTTCCGACGAACACCTTGCCACCGATGAGAATAGGTCCCGCATAGGTTTGCGAGCCGAGAGACGCCCTCCACTTGATGTTTAACCCGGTCTCGGGATCCCACTTTTCCGGTATATTCCGCTCGTCCGATACCAGATTTCGAGACGGCGTGAACCCCCACATACTTGTCTCTTCAGCGCGAGCATCAAATGTAGCAAAAAGGATTATTCCAATTATAATGCGGCAAATGCTGATGTCCATTGATTTTAAAATTCTCCTGGTGTTCATATTCATACAACTTCGCTCAGTTGAACCTTCAAAGGTTTGCAGCAGGACAATTTATTGCCGTTTCTACATAAACCAAAATTTTAGGTCACGGAGGTGAACCACCCGCCGCACGCGCAACAAATTGCGTTACTAAAAACGCAACTGGCTAAGTCCTATATTTTAAAAGTCCTTTCAATCACTCCAAACTTTAAGATTATCGTAATAAATTTCGGCTGGGGAATACCCGTAGATTCCCGGACTTCCTTCACGATTTGGCAGCGGATCTTCTACCGTAATCGTCCAAGATTCAGGTTCCAGTTCGCCGGTTCGCCATACCTTCCCTTTTACAAATGCTTTATTATCGACAATGTCCACTTTCAACTTCATAGTATACCAGATGTACGGTTCCCATTTGTAATCGATATGCTTCGCCATTCTAAGGTCTGAAGCCCATGAGCGGATTTGCAACCGCTGGTGGTTGCCCATGAGATCAAGGGTGTACCGGTTGGCGATTAGCCCCATGTCCGGCAGGTTGCGTTTAGGCTTGGTTCCCATCGCGTCGATTTGAACGGTGTAGCCTGCCATGGTGGGAAGGCCAATATAGACATTGGACCGGTTCAACCCGCGCTTGACAGGAGACTTTACTAGGACTTTGTTCCCATCTTTGGAGCGGACAACATATTTAGAGCCTGCCCCAACCCAATGCGGCGGGTTTTTCCCATCCTTAATCGACTCAAAATTTTCCGCCCAGGGTAATTCGGGAACGACTCGGACACGTGCAGCATCTTGTAAATTTCCGACTCGCGCCGACACGGTTCCGGCCTGGCCGCCCCCGTTATCATTGAGGGTTAGGACACCGTTGGAACCAATTGTGCCTATCAATCCGTTGAGTGACCATTCCGCCGCCTCTGCGGCATAATATTTTCCGCTATCGTCGAAGGCGCGAACCGTGAACTGAACTGTTTTTCCCGGTTGGCTCAATACGTCTGCAGGGACGATTTTGATTGAATTGACCGCTTTCGCACCGAGACAGTAAAGCCCTTCCTCCGTTGTGAAATAGATGCGGCCGTTGGCAATCGCTGGCGATCCATAGATTTCTGCGTAATGCCCCGGCTCTCTTTCAATCTGCTTTGTGTCGAGGGATTGGCAGGCATCTCCGCTTGGACGCAGAATATGAAAGTGTCCGTTCACCTCGGTAACATATATCTTCCCGTCCGCCCAAACGGGCGAACCTTTGCCAACGGTGCCAAGGCTGTGTTGCCAGTGTACGGCACCAGTTTCGGCGTCAAGGCTATGCAAATTCGCCGAATTGTCCACGACATAAAGCCTCCCATCGTGTATTGCCGGAGAGGTATAACCGACCTGACACTCGTCAAAACGCCAGATTTCATGCGTTGCTGTAACATCCCCGGTGCCAGTGGCGTCAATGCAAACGACGCGCCCCATTGCCGTGCTGTCGACATTCTCTTCGCCCTGACATGCGTAGACTTTTGTGCCGTCTACCACGACTGAACTCTGGATGCCGCGTCTGCTCAATTTAAAGCCCCACACAGTCTCGCCAGTGCGGACGTCCATTGCATAGACAGATCCATCCGCGTTGCCCGCTATCAAGTGGAGTTGTCCTTTAATCGCCGCAACAACAGGTGTGGAGTAGGTAGTATCCAGCGGCCGGCCGCCTGGCGCCACCGCCCACACAACATCGCCTGTGTTCTTGTCAAAAGCGAAATAGCGGTGTCTCGGCACAACATGACTGCCCCAGCTTGTGTTGAGGAAGCTGATGATAACGAGATTGCCGGTCACAACCGGAGTATGAATACGCCCGCCATAACCGGAAATCCGTCCGAATTCTTCGGTCAATGAACGTGACCAGACAATCTCACCGTTTCCAGTAAAACAGAGGAATATACCACTTATGGTATGGGCATAAATATTACCGGTATTCGTGTCGCCAGCCAAACTCGCCCAACCGAGGCGGTTAAACGGGATAGTGCTGTGAAAAACGTTGATTCGATGTTCCCAAAGCAGTTTCCCGGTTTCGGCGTCAAAGCAGGCGACTTGCTCTTGTTCGGTGATGTCCTGTCCGACTCGCCCGATAACATACACTCTACCATTGAGGACAATCGGTGTGGAACGACCGATAAAATCGGCTTTCCACATCAGGTTTTCTCCGTCCTGAGACCAATTTGAGATGAGTCCCGTTTCGTGAGACACACCGTTTTGGTTTGGGCCGCGCCAACCTGGCCAGTTCCATTCAGCAGCCCAGGCATCAGTAGGAAATTGAGCTAAAATGCCCCCATGCAAAATGAGCAGCAGATACAGAAGAAAATATACGGTTCTACGAATCATCTTATAACACATTTACAACCCCGTTACGGTTTATCAATCGTCACGATTTCTCCGGTCTTGATAGATTCTGTTTCTTTATGGCAGAGTAGGAGGGCGTCTCTAGCACTAACCCCTGAAAGAATTGCGGATTCACAGCCTTCGACGATTGCGTCAACTGCAGACTGTATCTCTTGGGTAAAAGCATCAACGGGATCTGTTTCGCCGAGATCGACGCTGTGAACGTTTCCATCGTCACTCAACAGGGTCAACGGCGTCGAGGTGACCGGCTCCCCGCCAAGCGTGGCAAACTCATACAGCAGCGTCGCATTTTCCAGATAAAGCTCAAAGCCGTGTGAGAAGGCACGCCCCTCCTGAGATACTGCGCCCGATGAGCAACTGATCGCAAGCGCTCTGTCGTCGTATATGTATTGGGTTGTGAGGTATTGGGCAAAGCCGCCCCCGGCAAGCGTGCCTTGTGAGAACACTGCGTCGGGCGTCCCGCAAAGCAGTTGAATATAATGGGTGTCGTGAATGTGAAGGTCTATACCGGGACCGCCGCTCTTTTCTAAATCTACAAAATCATCAGACCAGTTCGGCTCGGAAATGACGCGTTTGAAATGTCCGCCAATCAGATTCCCGTGTTCGCCGCTTTCAACGATGTCTTTTGCGTATGCGAACTCCGCGAAGAATGGCAGGATATGCGCTACCATGAAGCACCGCCCACTGCGTTCTGCAATCTGAACCATTTCGTTAGCATCGTCAAGCCTAACGGAGATAGGTTTTTCGACAAGCACGTGCTTTCCGGCTTCCAACGCGGCGATACTTACGGCTTTATGCAGATGGGTTGGCAGGCAGACGTCAATTAAATCAACGTCCGGATCAGCCAAGAGATTGTCAATCGCATCATACTTGCGTATGGGCGAGAGGTCCTCAAAACCGCCGCGGGGTCCAAAGTTCCCCTGTATACCGGTCCAATCCCCTTCGCGTTTTTTCTGGTCTCGTGTGCAGATTGCGACGACTTCACCGCCCGAGACTTTTTTGGATGCGTAATAGTGAATGGATCCCATAAAGCCGATGCCAACAATCCCGATTTTTACCACTGCATTTCCCTCACGCTTCAAATCATGCGGCTCGTTTATTTTACCGCAAAACCTTCACGCACTCCTCATGAATTTTTCCATTTGTGGCAAGGAACGGCATTGGTTCGCCGCGATAGGCGGACGCATCGGGTGCCAATGGGAAACACAATTCACCGGATGGGTGCGTCATAACACCGCCCGCCTCTTCCAAAATGACCGTTGGCGCTGCGATATCCCAGAGTTTGGTGTTGGTATCGAAACTGCCATCAAAGTCGCCTGCCGCAACGGCACAGATATGAAGCGCCGCCGATCCAAGGCTTCTGCCCTTAAAGGGCTTTTGCACAAAGCCGTTAGGCGAAGCGATGACATCTGACGAATAACCAAACAGACCGATCGCGTCTAATTTTTCGCGGTTATTGACATGAATTGGGACTCCATTCAGGGTTGCGCCGTTGTTTTTTGCCGCGCTATACATGCGATCCGCAGTCGGGTCAAATACAACACCAAGCATCGGAACCCCTTTCTGCAAGAGCGCAATAACGACCGCGAAGATTGGGAAACTTGCGGCGTAATTGGTGGTGCCGTCCAGCGGATCTGTCACCCAACAGTTGTCGGATTTCGCCGACGACATGCCAAATTCCTCACCGTATACGGCGTGATTCGGGAATTCAGATTGGAGCCGTTCAGCAATCAATATCTCCGATGCTTTATCGGCTTCGGTAACGATATCGCCGATGCCTTTGTAAGTAATCCGGCGAATCTTACCGAAGTATTCCATCAGGACGCTGCCCGCTTCACGGGCAATGTCTTCGACAGTTGGTAAAACCACCGCCGGCTCATTCATTTCGTCTGTTGTTCCTTCCAGTTGCGGTTCGCAGTCTTCATTGCATCGCCCACCTCATCGCTACCCAAAGTGTAAAAAATTGCACTTCGGACGGTAGGATTTCAAATTTCTCAAGCAATTCATAAAAAACGGGTTAAGGAGGAGATAGGCTAATCCCACCAACCATTCTGCTCCTCAACCCGTAACCATAAACTTTCGAAGTTAGTGAATGAGAACCGTGCCAAGTCAAAACCTCATTCCGACTTTTGATTTGTGGTTTCTGTTTCATTAATCTTCATTTTCAATTCGTTCAGCCTGCGTCGGACTTCCTGATTGTACCGGTTGATTTCCAGAAACTCTTCCCATAGCGCAAGAGCCTCATCCGCATAACCTTGAGAGATGTAATACTCGCCTAAAGCAATATGGGCTACATCGGCATGGGGATCTTTTTCGATTGATTCCTTAAAAGCTGCCACTGCAGCGTCAGCCTCTCCTTCGAGCAGAGCAAGCTGCCCCCGCCCGTAGGCAATTAATGCGTGTTCGGGATATTCGGCTGCAAGTGTATCAATTGATTCCTTAGCCCTATCAGCCATGCCATCCTTGTGAGCCGCCATTGCTGCATGAATTTTGGCATCAATTATTTGAACGTCAAGCTGGTGTAGTTCCGTATTACTCTCTGTATTTTGCTTCTGCCGTGCGGCGATCCGCGCGGCGGCTTCGTATTTGGTTTTCGCCCGTGTGTAGTTTCCATATTTATAGCAGACATCTCCAAGCTCCTTCTCGCCGAGGTAAGTGTTGCCTTTTGCATCAACAAGATCCTGGAAAATTCCCGCCCGCTTACTCTGATTTAACTGATAGTAAAGCACCTCGGCAAGGCTCTGCAGTGCATCGGTGGAATCCGTTTTCGCTGCGACAGCGCGTTCAAAAGACTCCATGGCTTTATGAGGGTCGCCCATTTTTTTGAATGCGAGTCCCATCCTCCAGTAAATCTCTGAATCCCTGAACTGATTGAAGCCGACGACGGTTTGGTATGTCTCGATGGCTTTTTCGTATTCATCATTGGCATACTGATTCTCACCGGTTTTTATTATGGCTTCAATAACTTCTCGATTGCTCCTTACCGCCTTGTTTAATACTTCTTGAGCGCGCTGATGCATTCCAAGTTTGCGGTAGCAGATTGATAAGCTGAGATAACTATATGGACTAATTTTCGCTTCGGCTGCATTTGCGAGTTGGATTGCACGGAAGTACAGTGCCCCGGCGTCCCGATAACCTTCGTCCTGAAAAAGCATGTTGGCAACCATTAGCATTGCATCATAATAAGTACCTTGTCCGTCCATTGAAAATTGAAAACTTCTCATAATTTTTTCACCGCTGACGCCAAATCCGGAGTTTGCCTCTGGTGCGGCGCCCATCGCCCGGCTGCGTTCAGCACCCGGCGGACGGTCGCGTTCCAGGCGTTTCTCCCGCCTAGCGAGACTCCGTCCGGCTTGCGATGCTAATGGATCTTCAGGTTTTGGGATAGTCGCACCCATCAATTTTAATTCTCGTTTGGCTTCGCTAATGGACGCATCAGTGCCTTCGACCTTGCCATACTTTTTCACAAGGGATTGATATGTTCGTTTGGCTTCCGAGCTATCCTTGAGCTGGTCTTTCTGGATCTGACCTTTCCTCACGAGTGCTTGCGCCGCACGGTCACTCTTAGGGTATCGGTTGGCGAAGTTGCCATAGATTTCCGCGGCTTGCTCATAGTTTTTGGCTTCCTCATAACTCTTTGCCAACAGCAGTTGAGCGTTACTACTCAACTCATGTTCCGAAAAATTGTTTATGATTGTGTCGAAGAATCCCCTCGCGGATTCATATTCCTTAGATTTCAAATAGTGGACTCCAAGCCGATAGTTCGCTGACGCAGCCTCATCGCTGTCGGGCGCCGCAGCGATTATTGCCTGGTACGTTTCCACACCTCTCTCAGGCTGGTTCATCGTTTCAATATAAAGCTTGCCTACGGCCAATTGCGCCTGCCGAGCGATTGGCGTGCCCGGATTAGACGCGACCAGCGCTTCGGCTACTTCAATGGCGCCGTGATAATCTTTCTCATCAATCAGCTTCTCAACTTCCCCGGTGCCCTTGCCGGAAATACAGCTATATTGGGCAAGAACCATCACAGTTGCTAATACGAATGCGCAAAATCTGCTATATTTCATTGTTCGTCCTCCTCATCTTGTAATCCTTCGATAAAGTTTTTGGGCAGACCTGTCGGTTTTCAGATTTTCAACTGAATAGCAGTTATGAATTCAATGGTGTCCATGTGTTTAATACATATTGCTTAGTGCGCTCGCTTCAATGAGGTCATGCAGAAATTTACGGCTGTAGCCTTCATTTTCAATCAGGGCATCGCAATCCACGGTATTCCATTCGTAGGGACCCATGCCTGTCTCCAGAATCGAATTGGTGAGCCAACTTGTGCGAATCCCGTTAATACCCGAGGTGTAGTTTGTATCGTATTGACCTTTAGCCAAGCCAACAATCTGATCAACCTTGCAATGGGGATATCCCTCTGGACGCTGATATGTTAGTGGCTGCGGCTCGCCGCCCTTTGGGATAAAGCGGATGCCGTCTTTAATCTCAAGAACTCCCTCGCTGCCTTCAAGGATTATCCATTCCTTGAAGCCAATTTGGGTATTGCCAACGATTGTAATTTTTCCGCTCGACCCATCCTCCATTGTGACGTCTGAGTATGAATTTACTTCGACAGCTTTCATTGAGACATTCCCATCTTTGTCTTCACTCTTTTTGTCCGTTGTACCGTGCACTTGCATTGGCAATAAGCCTGTCATCCAGAGGAAAATATCCTGCATATGGCTTCCGGAGTCATTCGGCTGCCCTCCGCCGGAGAAACGCGCATCCCCCCGCCATCCGCTGCCGGGCCAATGTTGCGCTAAGTAGACATCAAATTTTTCCAGTTTGCCGATTATGCCGTCCGAACACGCCTTTCTGCCAGTCACATAGATATCTTCATAATGCCGTTGATATCCGACGACGAGATGCAAACCCCGCCCCATGGCAATCTTGGTCATTGTAATTGCATCTCCAACAATGTTCGCCATCGGTTTTTCCACGATTACGTGACACCCGGCGCGTAAAGCAAATTTGGAATGGATATCGTGCAACGAGTGGGGCGAGAAAACGCCGACAATATCGAGATCCTCTTTGTCCAGCATCTCAATGAATTCATATTCGCCGACGTAACGTTTGAAACTATTTTCTTTGTAGTTTTCAACGTGTTCGCGGAGGGCATTTTCCAGAGTGTCAATACTTCGTTCACTGTTGTCAGCTACCGCGGCAATCTCAACATCCTCCCGCGCAGCAAACGCTAACGTGTTTCCGCGCCCAGCTCCACCGGGACCTATCACACCGACTCTAACGATGCTGTTCTTACTCGCCATAACAAGAATGGCTCCTATCCTTATGAAGAATGGTTAACTTAGACTTCGATATTCCCGCCGTGAATGCGGCAGCGTTGACGGTTTGGGATTCTATTGTTGCGAAAGGTTAGTTTTCGCTTAGACGCCTAATTGTCTGAGAACATCCTTCGTCGAAACCATATGTTTGGCGACCCCTAGTTCCTTTGGCGCCAAACCGAGCGCGAGGCCAATCATCTGCGGAAGGTGGAAAACTGGCACATCGAGCTTGCGTCCGACCACCTTGCTGACGGAAGGCTGTTGGAGGTCGAGATTCATGTGGCAGAGCGGACAAGGCGTCACCATGCAGTCGGCGCCTTTGTCCTTCGCCTCGCCAATGTGCTTTCCCGCCATTTTGAACGCGGCTTCCTCGTTCTCCAAGTTTATGGGGAACCCGCAGCATCGCGTTTTCCCGTAGTAATCCACAGGCGTTGCACCCACCGCTTCAATCACGCGTTCCAATGAGGTTGGATTGTCCGGGTTGTCAATTCCCATAACATCCGCAGGCCGAAGGATGTAACAGCCGTAGAACGGTGCGACGCGCAAACCTGTTAACGGCTGTTTAACCATGCTGCGTAAATTTTCTGTACCGACCTCCTTGATTAGGACGTACAGAAGGTGCGTTACATCCACACTCCCGTGATATTCGTGCCCACCATTTTTGAGAACTTCGTTGACTTCTGCACGATAGCCTTCATCCTCGGACAGCTTTTTATTGCTTTTGCGCAGACAGCCGATACATGTCGAACAGACCGTCATTAGCGGCAAGTCTAACTCCTCGGCGAGCGCAAGGGTCTTGGCATTGTACGTATCGGCTAGCACCGGATTCTGTGCTTGCAGGACTCCCGCGCCACTGCAAGGCGCACCGGTAAGTTCAATCAACTCTATGCCAAGCAGAGGCGCAATCTTATGGGTGGACTGGTTCAGTTCAGGACAGTTTCCCTTGGCAACACATCCGGGAAAGTAGGCAACTCTCATTCACTCCTCCTGTATCAATTCTGAAGGGTCATAATTTGGTGCATGTTCCATTCTCGCTAGCAGACAAGCGTTTAATCTCGGCGCCGCACCGGCATTTATTGGCTGCGTACGTTTAAATTGGTTGAAACATTAACTGACTATGGCTTTGAGGTATTCCCGCCTCATCGCGGCAATGTTTGAGATTGAAATCTCTTTAGGGCAGACGGCTTCGCATTCCGCATGGTTGGAACAATCTCCGAATCCTTCATTGTCCATCTGTTCAACCATATTGAGCGCGCGCCGTTTTCTCTCCGGTTTTCCCTGCGATAACAGCGCGAATTGTGTAATTCTCGCCCCTACAAACAGCGACGCAGATGCGTTCGGACACGCTGCGACGCACGCCCCGCAACCGATACACACAGCGGCGTCCATTGCTTGGTCCGCATCATCTTTAGGTATCGGCAATGCATTTGCATCGGGCGCCTCACCGACGTTTACGGAGATATACCCCCCGGCACCCATGATTCTATCGAAAGCGCTGCGATCCACAACCAAATCTTTAATGACTGGAAACGCCGTCGCACGCCAAGGTTCGATGGTAATGGTATCGCCGTCGCTGTATTCACGCATGTGAACTTGGCAGGCGGCGGTTGCACGCCTCGGCCCGTGAGCCACGCCATTTATCACAAACCCGCACATACCGCAGATACCTTCGCGGCAGTCGTTGTCAAATTCAATCGCCTCTTCGCCTTTTTTGATGAGATCTTCATTCAGCAAATCAAGCATTTCAAGAAACGACATATCGGGGGAGGCATTACTGATAGTGTAAGGTACCATCTTACCCGCATTGCCAGCGTCTTTTTGCCGCCAAATGAGCAAATTTAACGTCATGTTTCTCATTATAGTTATAATAGTTATATTTGATTATTCAGAAATTGGCGTTCACGCCATCACTCAAGACGCAACGCCCCTAAAGTAAATTATTATCGGGAGCAATAAAAACCCAACCGCCATGGCGGCGGCAAAGACAATACCCACTGCGTAGATAAAAGGTGCATAGCGCGGGTAACCGATGCCGATAGATTGAAAAGCGCTCCAGAAACCGTGTCTAAGGTGCAAGCCAAGCAGCAGCATTACCGCAACGTATCCGATGACAGTCCAAATGTTACTAAACTCCTCTTCCACTAATCTGTATATATCCCTAACCTCTTCGCCATGAATTTCTGTGAGGTGTGCGTCAACGTATTCTGCTTCGACGCCCGGACCGAACTTGAACATTTTGAGATGGATGATTACAAAGGCTAACAAAACTATCCCTGTAACGAGCATACTCACAGAACTCAAAGATTTTCGGCTCGGATGCCCTGCCCCGGCGGTTTTGAAATACCGCATGGCACGCGGGCGTGCCTCCGTTTTGCGTACTGCAACCGATATTCCCATGATGATATGGACCGCGAACACAGCGACGAGTCCAAGCTCAATAACGATGAGGACTTCACCGAGGCTGTGTAACCAATGCGCATATTGATTAAAAGGTCCGGCATTTTTGTGGAGAAGTAGGAGGTTGCCCGACAAGTGTTCAAGAATGAATACACATAATACTAAACCTGTAATACCTGTTAAGAACTTTTTGCCGACCGAAGACCAGACAATTGAAGAAAATCGAGACATAACTTTAAATCAATTCACAGTTCGAAATCGAAATTGTTTCATCATCTCGCACGTTGGGCTAATGCCGGGCGAAGTTCTGCAGTTATGGCGACACCGCTCTTCTCCCGAATAGGCTGATGCTCTGTGGTATCCCTACTCTGTCCCCTTCTTTTCTTCCAACTCTTCATGGATGCGCCGGACATCTTGGACGTCCGTCACCGATGGGTGGGTGCCGGGTAAAAGGGGTTTGATTTTCCCTTTCAGGGTGGCTTTAATCGCGATGCCTGCGTTCCGAAAAGCCCAACCGATACCCGCCGCTTTTATGGGCAGGGTGCGTTCATCAAGCACGCCGGTGTGCGCTACACTTTCGGTAAAGTGCAGGACGTGTTTCGCGCCGACGTTGTCCGTCAAGCCGGCGTCAATCGCCAATTCACGAAGCTTAATAATCTGATCCATCGGTGCAACACTCTTCGGGCAGACCTGCACACACTCCACACACCGCGTACAATCCCAGATACCGCCTTCCTCGCTCAATTCGGTTAGCCACTCATGGGATTTTGCGTGGCGGGGATCGCCAACGACACGGTACGCCTTAGCTAATGCCGCGGGCGCCAAGAATTTTGAGGTTTCCTCCAGCACGGTACAATCGCTCACACATGCACCGCACATAACACAGTTCATCGGTTGCTGCAGTTCGACCATCTTGCTGTGCGGCACCTGATACTCACGTTCGGGCGGTTCGCCCTCCGTCTCGATCCACGGCTTGACCTGCCGTATCTTGTCCCAAAACATCTCCATATCGGTTACAAGATCTTTGACCACCTTCATGTTACCCATCGGCTCCACACAGACCTCTTCACCGTTGGGAGCAAGCTTCGAGAGGGCAGTTTTGCAACCCAACTTTGCGTGTCCGTTCACCCTAAAGGCACACGAACCGCAGACTGCGCTGCGGCACGAACATCGCATCGTCAGTGTGCCATCAATATCTTCCCGCACCTTGATGAGTGCGTCTAATACGGTCGAGAAGTCTGGTAAACCGTCCACTTGATACGTGTCATAGTGCGGTTCTTGGTCTTTTTGCGGATCGTATCGGTACACTTTTAAGTTGGCTTGTATCATTCATTAGTCTCCTTAGGGACTCCAGCGGTTAGCGGCGTGCAGCTCGATAAAACAAACGAATTTAACTATTCAAATACCGCTCAGCGCTGTCGTCGTGCATCAGTGCTAATATTTCCGTGCCTCAGGCTGCCATTGGGTAATCGTCACCGGCAAATAATCAATTGCAGGACCGTCGGGTGTTTGGTAGACAACCACATGTTTAATCCAGTTTTCATCGTCGCGTTCAGGGTAATCGGTCCGTGTATGCGCCCCCCGGCTCTCCTTCCGTGCGAGCGCACTTACGATTATCGTTTCCGCGCAGTCTAGCATGTAATCTAACTCTAAGACAGCTAATAAATCAGTATTGAACACACGCCCTTTATCGTGAACGGAGATTTCGTTATAACGATTACGAACTTCACTGATTTGGCGTTGGGCTTTGAGCAAACCCGCTTCGTCTCGAAATACACCGGTGTATTGATGCATAATCTCGCCCATTTCAAGCCTTAAGGCTGGTGCGCGCAGGTCGGTTGAGCGCGCAAAGATGTCGATTATTTTCTGCTCTTCTATCTCCACAGCTTGATCCGAGACGTTCGCAGACTTAATACTCTTGGCGTACTCCGCGGCATGCGCTCCGGCTCGCCGACCGAACGCGACGCAGTCGAGCAGGCTGTTTCCGCCCAAACGGTTTGCGCCGTGCGCCGAAACACACGCTACCTCACCGGCAGCATACAAACCGGGGAGCGCCTCTACACCATCACCGTTTTGCCGGTAACACCGCCCATCCACGTCGGTCTTGATTCCACCCATAATATAGTGCATTCCCGGTCGAATTGGCAGCGGTTCCTGCGTGATGTCTACGTTAGCGTAATCCTGTGCGAGTTCGTATATCTGGTGGAACGCTTCCAAGATACGGTCTTTGATATGCCGGCAATCCAGCAGCACACACCCGTCCACGCCCCGTCCTTCTTGGATTTCAATGGTTTCGGCACGCGACACAACATCGCGTGAAGCTTTCTCCAGCAGTGTCGTGGCGCCGTAGCGCTCATTCTGCATAAAACGATCGCCGTCGGCGTTCAGTAAATAGGCGCCCTCGCCGCGCGCGCCTTCGGTGATGAGGAAGCCGTTGGCAGGCAGGGTTGTCGGGTGGTATTGAACCATCTCCATGTCCATGATTAGCGCGCCGACCCGATAGGCTAATGCTAACCCGTCGCCCGTCACGATTAACCCGTTGGTACTCGGTTCATAAACACGGCCGCAGCCGCCCGTACACAAGATGACCGATTTTGCCTTAAAGACCTCTAGTTTGCCGCTCACGATTTCCATCGCCACTGCACCGCAGCAGACGCCATCGTCCATCAACAGTGTTGTCACGAACCACTCGTCATAGGATTTGACATCCATCCGGAGCAGTTGTTCATACATGACGTGAAGAATTGTTTGCCCGGTCATGTCCCCTACGTGGCAAGTGCGGCTCTTGTCCGTGCCGCCGAAACCGCGCATGTGGATACGCCCTTCATCGTCGCGATCGAAGATAACACCGTGATGTTCAAGTGTGAATATATCCTGTATACCTTCGCTGCACAGAATCTCAATGGCGTCCTGATCGCCTAAGAAGTCGCTGCCCTTGACGGTTTCGTAAGCGTGAACCTCCCAGGAGTCGGCAATACCGAGTGCCGCGTTGATGCCGCCCTGCGCCGCAGCCGAGTGCGAGCGTGTCGGGTATACTTTCGACATCATGGCTACGTCCGCGCCTGCCTGCCTCGCATGCAACGCAGCGCTCATTCCCGCCAAACCACCGCCAATAACGAGCACGTCGTGTTCAATCATAAAACTCCCTCTGCATTCTTCCTAATGCTATCGCAAATGATCCTAATCTTACCAAGATTCGCATGATGTTGTCAATGAAATTATTTCCGCCGGTTGGCTGATCCCAACTTTTAAACATAACACATTCATCAACGTAAATGCAAGCGCTATATCGCGAGCCGTACGCTTCCCGAAACATATGAACTGGAATCAACTCAACGTGCTTGATTTTTCAGTAAATTCGTGCTAGAATGGGGAGCATTCATGGGGAGAGGTGCGCCATAGCCAAGTTAGAATTGAGGAGATATTGAAATTATGAAAAAAACGTTTGCCCATTTGATTATTGCTTGCATGTATTACATATATGGAACTGGGCTGGCATTTGGGGTTAGTTTTCTAAAATTTGAGCGCGAGTTCAGCGGAAAAGGCAGCACGAACGGAGCATTCAGCAAAAACGTCCGCGTTGCATTCGACGCTGAAGGAAACATTTATGTGAGCGATGCTGATAACAGGCTGCTGCAGAAACTGTCGTCGACAGGCGAATTCTTGATGCAAACCCCTATGGATCCTAAATCGACGGAAAATATTCTGAAAAAGCCGGGCGACATCGCGGTAGATGGGGAGGGCAACATATACGTAGCTGATAACACCGTGCACCACATCAAAGAAACGGCAAATCCGAAAATCTACATGTTTGCACCGTGTGTCTACAAGCTCAATCCTAGCGGTGAGTTGATGCACACCTATTTCGTTGACCCCGTTGATGTACGCCCAAAGCAGGTATTGCCCGCGCACCTGATGATTGACGAAGACGGCAAATCCGCCTTTGGGATTCAGCCGAAACTGCATGACCGTAAATTGCTAGTCGATGTCAACCGCCAAAACCAGCTCTACGTACTTGACAAGAAAAAGTCCACAGTCAGCATGTTTGGCGAGGATGGTAAAAAATTAACGGAGTTTGGACGGTACGGCGCAGGTAACGGAGAGTTTGACAGTGATGCCTCCGACATTGAAATTGACAGCTCGGGGAATGTGCTAATCGCGGACACCGGGAATCACCGCGTGGTCAAGTTTAATCCGGAGGGGCAATTCGTGCTGAGTTTTGGCGTTAAAGGACGCGGCAGCGGCGAATTCACCAAACCGCTGGCAATCGCCGCGCTGGCGACCGGCGAGATTCTTGTCAAGGACGCCAGCCAATTCAAGCGTCATCTGGGCGGATTGCCAGCCGGTGGCTTGATGACGTTAATCTCGCCGTCCGGCGTCGGGATTGCCGATACCGTTACGTCGAACGCGCGGAATAGAAATACGATACTTGGCCAAAACGTTCCGGGACAAACCGATTTGGACGTATTGCAGCGGCGGATTCGACTTCTGGAGGAGGCAGAATACAGGCGGTATTTCAGCGAATATTTCGATGAAGAGGACGATAAAGACAAAAATAAGAAAGAGGAAGACGAAGATCTGAAAGCAGCGGCAGTCCGAGCGACTATCTACCACAATGTCATCGCTAGAGTTCAGAAATTTGACAGCAACGGAAGATACAAAAACCGCGTGATTTATGAGGTCGATAAACAGAGCGATACAGACCGCGACATCGCATTTCTGGCGTTGGATTCCTTGGGCCGCATCTACCTGCGTGACGCGAGCGATTTGACTATCCACCAATATTCAATCGCCGGGTTCACGATAAAGCCGTCGCACATGAACGCGCTCTACAACTCCCGAGCAAGCAATGTTGACACCGAGTTCCTTGAAGACTACGAGGATATTGACGCGCACGCGGACGTGGTGGATCAGTTCAATCAGTTGCGTATGGATAACACCTTTTTCTGGACCTATGCGCTCTCGGAACGGTGGAATCTGATGTTGGTCGACACCCTCAGCTACGGCGAAATTGATGAACGCTACACCACGCCTCCCAAACGCGAGGACAGCTACGACCTAGATACGAATGCGCTAACGAACACTTTCGCTGCAAACCTAAAATTCATCACAAATCCAAATCCTTACCAGTATCAGGAACTGAATTTATATGCTGAACGGGTTGACGGCAGGACGGAACTTGGCAGAAACGCAATCTACCAAGACCTGAATCGACAGCGCCAGGAAGATGAAGGCGATGCCGAATCATTAGCTGTCGGACTGAATTGGGATATCTTATCAAAGATGAATCTGTGGCTTGAATACTCTGATCTTAATCCCGCCGATACAAGCCGCAATTATACCCGCCGCTATTTCGATGTCTCAGGCGATCTCTACGAAGTTTTCGCTATCCGGAATCAGAGAAAACAGTTTTTGGGTGAATTGTCGATAAAATTTTAAACATGAGAATATCGACACGACATTCTATATCCAAAATATTTCACGACTTGCTGGGCATTCAAAAACCGTCAGGAGCGTCAGCTTCCCGTGATTATGAATGCAAGTATTAGTAGGATGTCAGAAAGGAACCTATTTCATTGTGAGACATTTGAAGGATACCGATGTCATTGATGAGTTCGTAGCGTATCTAGAGAAGAATGGTCACCCAGGATTAAAGGTCGAGCGACGCCCGGAAGTCGAGAATCGAGAATCTGCCGACATTGATGCAATTGCTGGTCCATTTGCTATTGAGCACACAAGTATTGACACTCTCCCGAATCAACGTGGCAATAATGCTCGGTTCATGAAAGTCCTCGGCGATCTTGAACAAGAACTGAACCCGCTTCCGTTTAAGTTTAACTTGTTCATCTCTATTGAGTATGATGCCATCACCAAAGGACAGGACTGGTCAGCAATAAAGAAAGCGCTGAAAGGGTGGATAACCCAAGATGCTCCTCGCATTAAAGACGGTTTCCATTTTATTGACAGCATTCCTGGAATTCCCTTCAAACTAAATGTCTACAAGGAACCGTGTTCTCCGGGTCGGCTTTACTCGAAGCGAAATATACCGGGCGATTGCACACTTCCCTCTCGTATCAAGGAACTGTTTGAAAAAAAAGCGGAGAAACTCTCATATTATCAAGGTTGTGGAAAGACGACTATACTTCTCATTGAGAGTTACGATGCGGCCCTTATGAACGAACCAAAAATGGTCACAGCGATTCGTGATGCCTATCCAAATGGGCTTCCCTCTGGGGCAGATAAATTCTGGTACGCCCCAAATACATCCATTGATGCGCCTATTAGATTCAAAGATATCACCGCCGATCTATTGGCAGAGGACTATCCTGCGAAAAATAGCTTGTGGGAGGAGATTGAGGACGAATTCACAATGAAATAACCCGAACTACATTTACTATCTAAATGGGTTTGGTAACGCAATGCGTTTAGGAACAATTATACAAGGGCGTTGCCAAGATAAAGCGCTTGGAAGGCCAGCTTAACCTTTGCTACCTGACTAGCGGACTCAAGGTCCATTTATTCACTTTGAAACGGATTCGATGGTTCCCGAAACTCACTTTTGGGGAGGCGCCACAATTAAAGGTTTAAAAATAGGGTTTAGAGTTTTACTCAAAATAGCGGTCAGCACAACGGGCGGGGTGGCACTTGTGGTACTCTTTATTGCATTGTATGACCCCGAAATCAATCAAGACGTTGCGGACGTTGCCTTTGTATGTGGGTCAATATTTGGGGCTTATGTCGGCATCCTTTGGAGTGTTGGGAACTGGGTAGTAAGACATTGGCTAATATGGGCACCATTGGTAGGCTTTGCGGCGGGGGTGTTTTACGGTAGCATGAGGCACCCTAGGACAGACAATTACGCGTTGCCCAATTCCCAACAGCCACTGAAACTGATAGATACTCTAACTGAAGTGGAGAAACAGAAGTTAAATGAGTTTTGGGACATGGGTGCATTAAATAACGAGAACATTGACAAATTTGCGGAAGTGTTAGCTCGTCACGATCCTAACGACCCGGAAAGAATTCAGAAAACGCTGAAAACATTGGGGGGCGCTCGTCGCGAAGCAATCATTAGCATGGGGGTAGTCCTAGGGCTAATTGGTCTGTTCGTCGGCGTGGTCGGTGCATTGAATACCGTCGGCGCATTTGGCAGGAAAGGGAGGTAATATCAGTTTTAATCGTCATGGGCGTATAGACTGGCGTCTTGTGCGCGATTTTTCCAAACCCAAAACTTAGCCCTCGTTCCTTCACTCCGCTACCCCCACGACCCACCCGACTGTTTTGGCGGGTTTGTATTCTCCGTCGCGCAGGTATTTAGATGTGTGCCACAAACACAACCGCTCTCCGTCGGGCAACCATGTCACTTTCACCAAGTCAATTGTTGTGCGTGCGATCGGCAATGCGCGGTTCGTTTCCATATCCAGCACCCACACCTTCCACATTATCCCCATACAATCCTCACGTTCCAAATAAGCGAGCCGAACGCCTTGGGGCGACCATGCCGGCGATGTGTGTTTGAAAACTCTTGACGCATTTGGCAAATCCGTAGAAACAACGTGGAGTTGCTTATTTAGCAGCGCACCCGACACCGCATCTCCGGAAAGCACGTAAGCAAGGTTAGTTCCGTCAGCCGACCAATTTACCTGTTTAACCCGTTGGGAAGACGTTTTGATCTCTTTCAGTTTTGTGCCGTTAGTATCCTGGATGCGAATCCTGGCGTGTCCGGAGGCGTAGTGTTGGTAATCCAACCCAATTGCAACTCGATTTCCATCTGGAGACCACGACGGCGGGTCTAGGTAACTGAAGGCGCCAATCCGCCCTTTGATTGGTATCCGCGCCATCTGGGCAAGCTGGGATTTATCGCTATTGATTCGATAAAGGTTATGAACTCCATCTTCCCAACGCCGGAACGCAATCTGATTGGCGGTAGGCGACCATGCCGGCGCATCCCCGGCAACCAGCTTGATTATGTGGGGATTATGCCGATTAATTATAAATACATAGCTGTCCCTTCCCTCATATCCTTCAAACGCAATAAGATTGCTGTCAAGCGACCATGACAGATGCGGATTATAGAAATTTCCTCCGCACAGCCTTTTGAACCGCCTCGCATGACTATCCGTAAGCCAGAGTTCGCTCGCTTTCCAGTATTGCCCGGAGAGGTTGGTTCGCTTCAAAAACGCAATCACCTTACCGTTGGGCGACCAGTGAGGCGATTCTCCGCCTTCAATCAGTTCCAATGTCCGAACGTTTGAACAGACGGCTTTATTGAACTGAACCCTTTCAACTTCTTCAAACTCGCCGATTCCAAACCCGTCCATCCAACCGTTTTCCCCGTTTGGAAGCTCAACCTGATACCAATTCTCCGACGCATCAACGATTGGCAGTTCGACGCCATCGTTAAGCGGCAATAGCACTTCTGAGGATTTTTCAGCACTCCGCTCCCCAGTAATTCCGCTGTCTCTGTTGGCATAAACCGGTGCTTCATCGTGAACGACGATTCCGATTGGACGTTTATCCGGTTCATCTTGCGGCGCATCGGCGTCCTGATTCTCAAAGGCATACACATATCCGTCGTGCGAGGTGATGTAAAGCATTCCGTCAGCGATTGCCGGCGCCGCGTCAATGTAGCCTTTTGCTTCGTACGACCAAATCTCCGCTTGTGATTCAGCGTCAAAAGCGTGAACCTTTTTATCGCGCCCGCCGATGTAAACGACCTCATTCGCGGTGACCGGATAGCTACTCGTACCGGGCGCGAGACCGCGCCATAAATCTGCACGATGACGCGGCATCGTTGGCCGCAACTTTCCGCGGGTGCAAACAAATTCGTTGCCGCTAATCCTGACTCGGCTCCTGACTTGGTTCAGTAATGCACCGGTAGCCGCATCCATGATAAGAATCTTGTTCGGAAATACGCCAACGTAAATGTTTCCGCCTGAAGCAATCGGCGGGGAATCCATCCAGTTCTCGGCTTGGTACTGCCAAATCTTTACGCCCGAATCCGATTCAAGCGCATACACCCGGTTGTCTCGCGCACTGACGTAGACGCGGTTGTTCCAAACTGTCGGTGCGTACCGAATGGCGCCGCTAGTTTGAAATGTCCACCGTACTCCCCAATTTTTTGCGTCAAGCGCGTACAACTTTTGGTCCTCTGAACCAACGTATACGGTTCCGTAAGCCACGGCAACGCTACCGATTATGGGTCCTCCGGTCTTGAATTTCCAGCGCAACTTGAGCGGCGGCTTAAGGTGCTGATCGGAACATTTACCGGAGAAATTCAGGTCGTGCATGAACATCGGCCAATCTTGGGGCCGAGTCGGCGATACAGCCTCAGCCCGTTGACTCACCCCGTCGGGTTTTGCGGAAGGAGTCGCATCTTGCGTGTCCTGAGATTGACACGACCATATGGCAAAAACAAGTAAAACCGAAAAAATGATTCGCCTCATTGTCGTCCTTTTCAGCGAGATTCACTCCTCTGAGCCAGTTTTATCTACTAGCGCCCTCAACCTCTGGTAAAACACCGGGTTGTCCTTTCCCGCCTCCATTAACAAATCGGTTAGTTCCGATTTAGATAGGCGCTCCAGCTCTTGGCGAATTTGCGACTGGACGACGCCTTCATCAACCCGCTCGTAAACCCATTCAAATAGGACCGCGGCAACATGCTGACAGACATCAAACCCTTGCGAATATGGACAGGTGCAGATTCCGTCAATTCCATCATCATCGTACCAGACTTTGACAGTGTAATTTGGGGATGATCTGCCGGCCATTTCGGCATCAATAGCAGTTTCGCTAACCCTCAGATTCTTCACCAATCCCGATTCGTAATCGTCGTATCCACGCCCCGCCAAGGTATGGCCGACCAGAGTGTAGATGTCATCCTCAGTAACGTCCTTTAGCTTCATTCGCAACACCCGCAACTTGTTTTAACGTGCACATCAAAATCCGCCATCTTTCAAGGTAAATTATAGGCGATTATTCGTGCTTCGTCAACGCGCAATTGTGCTGCCCGTCACGCATGTGGGGGATTTATTCTATTGACACTAACCGTTTGTTCAGTTACACTTTCGTCACAGATGAATCTGTAGGTATTGACTCCACCGCTGAAAGGAGAGTTTATGTCCGATACTCATCACCTGACGATACCCTCACCCCAACGCGTTGTCCTCGTTGGAGTAAAATTTAAAACGCAACTGAATAGTGATGTAGAGGATTCGCTAGAGGAGTTGGGACAACTCGCGGAGACCGCCGGTTTTGAGGTGCTTCACAAAATTGTTCAGCCCAGAGATACACCGGATCCCGCTCATTTTATCGGGGCGGGGAAGCTAAAGGAATTGGGCGCATTGATGAGCGAAACGGGTGCGGATGCGGTCGTTTTCGATAATGAACTCACACCCGCGCAAACACGCAATATTGAAAAGGCTTTGGACACAGTTGCCATCGACCGGACGAGCCTAATTCTGGATATCTTTGCGCAACGGGCACAGACGAAGGAAGCAAAACTACAAGTGGAGTTAGCCCAGTTACAATATGCCTTGCCGCGTCTGACTCGGATGTGGACCCATCTGTCCCGCTTGGCGACGGGCGGCGGCGGAAGTACGGCTGTCGGTGCAGGGCGTACCGGCGGCGCCGTCCGCGGTCCGGGCGAAACGCAGCTACAAATTGACCGAAACTTGATTCGTGCGCAGATACTACGCCTCCAGAAATCCTTGAAGGCGGTTGAAAAACAGCGCCGCGTTCAGCGAAGCAGCCGAAGCGAGATGATTAAAGTGTCGCTCGTAGGTTACACAAATGCCGGCAAGTCAACGCTCTTCAACGCGCTGACCGGTGAAAATCGGCTTGCTGAAAATCGGTTGTTCGCGACCCTCGATCCAACCACACGCGTCGTTGACTTACCCGACAATCGGCAAATCTTGTTGACAGATACTGTAGGATTCATCAAAAAACTTCCGCATCATCTTGTCGCTGCATTCAAAGCCACATTAGAGGAGGTTGCTGAAGCGGATTTGCTTCTTCACGTGGTTGATGGAATCCACCCCCAGGCGGAAGCTCAAGTCGCATCCGTGAACGACGTGCTCAAATCGTTGAACGCTAACGACATCCCCACAATTATCCTACTGAATAAAAGCGACCTATCCGAAAATGAGGAACAACCGCAACTTCTCCGTTTCAAATATCCCGATAGCCTCCAAATTTCTGCACAGACAGGGGCTGGGCTTGAAAAACTGAAGACCGAGCTTGCCGACCGTTTCGCTTCCACGGACATTGACATGTCACTTCACCTCTCTTATCGTGACGGCAAGGCGCTAGACTACTTGTATAAACACGGCGAGGTTTTTGAGGCGGATTATGGCGGCAACGCCATCCGAGTCCAGGCAAGGCTTCCGCACCGCTATCTGAAGGCGTTGAATCAGCTCGCGGCGCATTCAACGTTTGAGCTGCGATAAACAAAACAGGGACTTGAATTGAATGGTGAAGTATTACTCAAATGGAATCCTTCCGCCAAAGGAAGGGACAATAACGCCCATCGGAAAGCGTTTAAACGATTGCTTCACGAAGGGAAACGCACATGGATTTTGTTCGATGCGCTGGCGAACCGGACTCGTTTCCACGTTAACTTTGTCGATCATACCTTTTCTCAAGCGGACGGTTCTGAGGCTATCCAGGCTTTACTCCGGCAGCTTCTCAGCGCTTCTCAAGGCTTTAACCGAACCTACCTGCTCGCACAGGGCGGTGCCGAAGTTCCGTGCTACGATATAACGGAACATATCGGCAGTTGCCTGGCCGGCGATCTCACAGTCGCCGATAGGCTGAGAGGCCGCACCATTTTCCTCCTCCGTCAAACCGAAGTGCAGACGGAGGATCTTCTGTCCGTAGACGGCGTTTGCGCGCACGCGCACCGGATATTGCAGCCGTTCGTCCGCGAATTCGCCGAATACTTGGACAGAGCCGTTATCGGTTTTTGCTGTAACCTTCCGACCTTTCTGTCCCCGTTCCGAAGCGAACCGCAATCAATTCCTTGGAGCGTGGAACTTGTCAACCAACTCGAGACCGATGCCTCGGTAGAATTCCTCCGATTACTTCCGTTGATATTCCATGAAACGTACGACTCAGCGGCAATTCGTTGCCGTTATTGGGAGCATTTGACCCGACAGTTCGCAGAGGTTTGTATCGGCGGACTGAAAAAGTATTGCCGCGAGTTGAATCTACAATTCGCAATAAATATTCCTGCGTCGGCGCGAGCGTTGGAAGCGGATGTTGGGGAATTACTCAACCACGCCGATCGCCCCATTTTCAGCCCTAAAAAGACGGATCAGCCGTACCGATTCTTAATCTCCAAGTGGGCCGCCAGCGTGCCGAATATTGAACGCTCTGGGCAAATCAGCATCTGCGCACCGGACACAACCTCAAGTTTCGGTTCGGACCGACTCTCCTATGGCAGCGCGTTGGGATTCAATTCATGGATTTTGCCGGAAAACTCTTCAACCGCGCCAGAAGACACGTTAGTAAATCTGAACCGTTTCCTGTCAGTTGGTGTTCCGACAAGACCGATGCTCATGATTTCGCCGATTCACAGCCTCTGGACAAAACCCGATGGAAAAGTCTGGGATTGGATAAAAAAAGAGTGGAGTTGGCTGTGTCAAACCGTTTGGACTCTCGGATATGACTTCGATGTAGTCTCGGAAACGGAATTGACCGCGGCGGCGGTGCGTAAAGGTGCAATCCATTTTGATAAAACCGCTTACCCGCTCATCTTGCTCCCAACTTGCCTGTCGCTCCAGGAACGCACGGTGAATCTGTTGACGCAATTTGAAAATGCGCGCGGCAAGCTGATTGCCCTGCCTCCAGTGCCGTATTTGCTCAACGGCAGAATCGGCGTCGACCCCTATCCGCTCGAACGTTTGCTTTATCGGTGGCGCACATCCATTGTAACCGGTGAAACGACGAACGAAAAAACGGAAAGTCTCAAACGGCTGCTGCGAAAGTGGGTCAATCCGGCGATACAGGTTTACCGGCGGCCCGATAATAATCCGACTAACTGCCTAGCGATTCATCACCGCCATTCGGACGATGTTGAACTGTTCTATCTTTACAACCGAGAAGAAATGCCGGTTGAGGTCCTCGTCGAGATTAATTGGGAGGCAGCTTCACTGGAAGAATGGAACGCTGCGACGGGTGAGCAGCATCATTTAGACTGTTGGCACGCCGACGCAAAAACGTACGCGACCCTATCCTTTGCACCCCAACGGGGTAGGCTTATTGCGACCGAAGTGTAATGCGTGAAGCGTGATGCAGGATATTGTGACATAATCTACTGTCAATGTGGATACCGTTGATTTTAAGGATATATCGCACAAATGCTCAAAGAACTGAAAAAAAGCGAATGGCTTTCGCTGTTAAACATCCCTGAAGACAGGATACCGACGGTTTTAGTGCTGCGCGGCACCCGGAACCTGAGACGCAATTATTACAAGCATCGTGCTTATTTTACGGATTGCTTTGAGATTGGCTCACCAAACGGAATTTTCGAGGACGTGCTGATTGGTAAATATCAGGATACCGATGTCGGTTATGCATCTGTATACGGGGATTCAATGGCATCCGAAATCACGCATCTGTTCGGGGTGTTGGGGACGTCGGTCGTCATCCAGACCGGTTGTTGCGGCGCGCTGGTGGATTGGATTCAGCCTGGTGATATCGTCTGTGCAACATCAGCGCATTGCGGAGAGGGGGCGGCACAATATTATTTTCCCCGTACACAAGAGATTGATGCATCACCCAACCTCGTTGACTTGCTTAAGACCGTATGGTTTGAGCCTGTTGCTTTACACAAAGGTACAATTTAGACGACATCCGCGCTGCTAGGAGAGGGAACACAGGAAGTTCAGAAATGGTCTCGCCAGGGCTATATCGCGGTGGACATGGAAACTGCGAGCACTTTCGCAGTTGCGGAATATTTTCAGATGGGTCATCAGTCGCTGCTGTTCGTTTTTGATAATCCCTGCCAAGGTGAGCACATTCTCTTGAACGATGTTGAAAAACAGGAGCGGAGAGCAATTGGGGAGCAGGTCATGATTGATGCAGCCTTAGGCATTATAGAAAGCTGCTAATTTTAACTGTAAGATTTTTTCAAAGCACGGAGGGTTGAATGGAAAGCCACACAGACACGATAATTGAAAAAACGGAATCGCATTTCTTTCCGGTGTTTAACAGAAGCCCCTTGGTCGTTGATAGAGCAAGCGGCTGTCTGGTTTGGGATGTTAACGGGAAGGAATATATTGACCTGACTTCGGGCTGGGGTGTGACGACGCTTGGGCACAGTTACCCGGCTTTGATTCAGGCGATATCAGAGCAGTTAGGAATGTGCATGCAAGCTCCAAACTGTAATCTGTCTTACACGATTCCTCAAGCTGAAGCCTCGGAACTGCTTTGTGAGATTTCACCACCTGAGCTCACAAGGGTCTTCTTTACGAACTGCGGCTCTGAAGCCGTCGAGGGTGCAATCAAGCTTGCCCGCCGTGCCAAAAAGAAGCCGGGATTCGTCGCATGCCGGAACGGCTTTCACGGCAGAACGCTGGGCGCCTCATCAGTCACAGGCCAGGAACGGTACAGAGCGCCGTTTGAGCCGTTATTGTCCGGGATGAAGTTCGTTAAATTCGGGAGTTGCGCGGCTATGGAAGCTGCCATTGATGAGGAAACAGCCGCAATTGTCGTAGAGCCGATACAGGGAGAAGGCGGTGTAAATGTACCGCCAGCCGGTTATCTGAAAGGTTTAAGGGAAATAGCTGATAGGCATGATATCCTGCTCATCTTCGACGAAATTCAGACCGGAATCGGCCGGACGGGAAAGATGTTCGGCGCCAACCACGAAGGCGTGACACCGGATATTCTCCTTTTGGGCAAATGCTTGGGCGGCGGATTTCCAGTCGGCGCTGTTGTTATCACTGAGGATGTCGCCGCAACAATCGAAAAGGGCGATCATGGGGGCACCTTTGCGGGCAATCCAATCGCGTGTGCTGCGGTTGTTTCCGTCATCCGAGAGTTGCTCGCGCATCGAATCCTTGAACATTGCCAAAAGGCGGGAGACATTGTAATAAACTCCCTGAGAGAGATTCAACACACTACTTCGGACCGGATTGTGGACATTCGCGGCTGCGGACTCCTGATAGGGTGCGAGTTGTCGTCTGATGGACTGGCATCAGCCATTTCCAAGCGGTGTCTGGAGCAAGGGGTCATCGTCAACGTTGTGCACGGCAAAGTCCTTCGAATATTTCCCGCGTTGAATGTAGATTTTTCACTCTTGGAAAAAGGGATGCAGACGATTGCAAATATTATGGGGTCTTCAGGGTTTAACGGGGAAATGTAAAATGCCGCATGACATAAAGGTCACCGCACAATCCTTCGTATTACCCACACGTAACATACCGCTCCACCGGAGCGGAAGAGGGTTGTGAAAGCTGTTTCTATAGATATGCCGCTCCGCTGGAGCGAAACCCTTCTAACCGCATTAATCCCACATTAGCGAAGACTATCGCACTCACTATTCGTTCGCTTGATCACTCCAGAGGAGTGCAATGTCTATAGCTAAGATGTGTCCGCCTCGCACCCGCTCCAGCGGAGCGGTATGTGGGTATTTGCGATAAATTGCTGTTTCTAGATATGCATGATACGCCCTCATTGAGATGTGGGTAATAGTAAGTCCACATTTTCGCATGAGTTACGTGAGGAATTGCCTCTAACTCCGACTGGAAAGAACTGAAATGCCGATAACGGTACTTTTGAGCCTGGTGAACCGTGAAAGCCTATATCTCCATTAAATTCCGTGAAGACAACAGCAACAAAGATTGTATTCAAAAAATCTCGTCTGCGCTTGAGCGAAACGGTTTTGAAACAGTATGTGTCGCCCGTGACATTGAGAATTGGGGAGAAGCCGAATTTAGTCCCGCAGATTTGATGCAAAGGTCATTTGCTGCAATCGAGTCGAGTGACGTATTCGTGGTCGACTTGTCAGAAAAAGGGGTAGGATTGGGCATCGAAGCGGGTTACGCATACGCGGTGAAAATCCCGATTGTAGTCATTGCTAAAGCGGGTTCAGACATTTCAACGACGCTAAAGGGTATTTCCCAGAAACAGTTTTTGTACGAGACTTTCGATGATCTTGTTCAATTTTTTGAAGAATTGGAGATTCCCCATGTTCAGCAATGAGTTCAGACTAGGTTTAGCTGGGTGGCCACGCCTGTATCAAAACCGTCTCGTTGTCGATAAGGAGAACTTTGTTTATGCCGCGACCAATTGCAGTTGATGAAGTTGTATCATTTCCGTATGCGGGAATTGAGATTCGTGCTCTCTCGCCCGACTGCGATCTCTCAGCGGATGGCTTACGAGTTGCGTACACGCATCGGAATCAGATTCATATCACCGATCTGCAAACATCAAAGACGTACGAACCATTCAAAGGAAGATTCCCAAAATGGTCACCCGTCCAACCCAACATGCTTGCATTCCTAAAGCCAGAGAATCCAGGCGCGTGGCTTAGATACCCCGATGGTACCGAGGGGCAGTTGGCAGGGAACGCGCAGGAAGTCAGTTTCTTGCAATGGTCATTTGACGGTAAGTTTATCGCCCTCATTGCGAATCGGGATCTAGAAATACAAAATGAAGACTCCGATGACGATATTGTTATCGTGCTTCCACCGCCGCTCACCGCTGTGAGTTCAATCGTAATTCTTCATGTAGAGACGGACGAAACCACCCTTCTTGTGGAATCAAGTCCGGGAGAATCCTACGAAGCGGTAACTTGGCATCCTGATGGCAATTGGCTGACTGTTCACTCAATAATAGAAAGACGAAACCAAGACGATTGGGATGAACGCCTTTTTGATATCGATCGAAGAACTGGAAATAGGTATGACCGCATTGGCCCCGGCAAGAATGAGATAATTTCACCCTCATGGTCTCCGTGCGGAAAGTATTTGGCAATGGGCTACTCCCCATATAGCTATATTCATCCTGTACGTAATATGTGTGCCATTATGGAGAGAGATTCAAAGGAGGTTCGGATATTGGACGATGAATACTTCGTTAATTTCGTCTGCTGGGGACATGACAGCCGAAAAATATACTGTAGCGGCTTAAAAGGAATCAACCGCCATGTCTTCTCTGTCGATATACATACCGGAAGAAAAGAGGTGATAGTAGATCGAACCGGATGGACTAACCTTGCGGGGATAAGCCGGGACGGGCGGAAGCTCTTGTCGGTATTTCATGGGCTATTAACGCTTCCGGACGCTTACCTCATCTCCCTTGATACTGGAGAGGAAAGGGCTGTCACTCAATTTAGCTGCCAACTCGCCGATTACGAGCTAGCCGATGCTTCCGTTGTCGAATGGGCGTCGTACGACGGTTTGGTTATTCAAGGCTGCGTTGTTCCGCCGTTAGGCAAGCCGATGAGTCCAGAGAATCCTACCATCGTCGATTTGCATGGCGGACCGACTGAAGGCGGCGCGGCAATCTTCCACTACCATGAGTGGCATTGGTTGGCAGCGAATGGGTTTCAGTATTCGCGCCCGACTTTCGCGGGAGTCAACAGTATCGGTGGTGCGACCCGCCAACTGAAGAGATGGACTATAGAGATGCCATGTGCGGCATCAACTGGTTGGCGTCTCAACAGATGTGCGACAAGGCGAGAATGGGAGTGCACGGCTATAGCTATGGTGCTATACTTGGGGCTTACGCCATCGGGAAGTCAACGCTTTTTCGCGCCGCTGTCCTGTTAAATGGACTCTACGACTACCGTCTTTCTTGTGGGCTTGGCGGCCAAACACGGTGGGGATCAACTTGCGCTAAAGAGTTGGGAGGAGCGCCATGGGAGGTTCCAGATGTATACCAAGAACAATCTCCCATCAGCTACGTTGGCAACGTCGAAACTCCGGTTCTAATCCTTGTCGGGGAGAATGACGCCCGGCACGAAGCTGAACTGTATACTGCATACTTAAGAGCGCAAGGTAAAGAGGTTACCTGCGTGCTTTACAAAGGCGCGGGACATAGTCTCGGCAAAAAACACCGGAAGGATTATTACGAACGGACGTTACAGTGGTTCCGCAAGTATCTCGACCCATGAATCCAGCCAATCCGAAGTCGGCATTCCCCAATCACACCGTTACCAAATACCCCTAATCCACCGCTTCACTTGTCAAATTTCTACCATGTGACGGAGATACGCCTTCGGTGTTTTTCGCCAAATAAGGATTGGGTTTTGATTTGGACGCCCGCATCTACATAAGAACAATGCGCCATACGTAAAATAGAGTAACGCATGACACATAACGTCCAATTCCGAGGTTTTTCTTACGCATTGCGAACGTTTCAATGCTTGCCCCGATGAAAAGGGGACTGAAAAATCTTCGCGGTTGAACAATGAGCGAAGATAGTTTTTCCTCATTCGATGTTGTGCCGCAACGGGACTTGCAAGTAGGGATAGTCAGCTATCAGGTGTTTTCAACCATTGCTCCGAACAAAAGGGCACTGAAGGTCGAAAATGTTAGAGGGCCCTCGGTGGCGATCATTTACTGGGTAAACCGCCATCAACCCGGAGAGTAGACTTTGAATTTTTGGGAAAACCAAAGGAGGTCTCCAACATTGGATGTTAGGACGTCTCATTTACAGACCCGATCAATCGTGAGCGGGGGTCCGTTAACACGGATGCGCGTGGTGATGATTTCGTCCCTGGTGAGGTTTGGTGTTCTGTTGTCCCTGCCGACACTGTTGGCTGGCGGAGCTCGATGGTGGTGGCCGCTGGAGCTCATGACGCATTTTCGAGTCCACTACGCCTTGACGTTGGCGCCGCTGACCATCGCACTCGTAGTTGGCAAACGCTACTTGATGTCGATTCTGACAAGCGGTTGTCTGCTCTGGAATCTCTGGCTGATCGCGCCAGCCTATATTGAACTGCCTATCAGTTACAGCGAACCGGTCGTTTTGCGTCTCATGTCGGCCAACGTCCACACGGGTAACCGGAACTACGAGCGGTTTCTGCGAGCGGTCCGGTCGGCGGCCCCGGACGTGTTGCTGGTGATGGAAATCGACCATCGCTGGAATCAAGCGATCGAGGCGTTGGAAGCTGACTACCCTCATCATCACCGCCACCCGCGGAGGGACAACTTTGGCATCGGCCTGTTCGCTAAGCTGCCGGTCCAATCACTGGATGTGCAATTCGTAGGCACTGCCGACGTGCCGTCGATTCATGCACGCGTCGAAGTGGGCGATCAGACGGTGACTATTTTCGGTACCCATCCCCTACCGCCCACAAGTTGGCAGAATTCGGCGCTGCGCAACGAACAACTTCAGGCGATCGCGGATCTGGCAACGGCGACAGATGGCCTGCTGATTGTGATGGGCGACTTGAATGTCACCCCCTGGTCCCCCTACTTTCGCGACCTGCTAAGCCGTTCCACGCTCCGCGACTCGCGCCGTGGCTTTGGCATCCAACCCACCTGGCCAAGCCGGTACGGACCTGGCGGCATACCGATTGATCATGTATTGGTGTCGAAGGAACTCTCGGTCATCAACAGGTGGGTCGGACCGCACATGGGCTCCGATCACCGAGCTGTGATTGTGGATATAGGCGTCGCCCGTGGCGCCCCGTCCGGGGCGAATGACCCGCCGCAGACGGGGCAAGTGGCAAGTGTCGAGAGGAGTGATCGTTGAACTCAAAACGTTGTCCGCCTGTTTCAACCACTACCCCGATGAAAAGGGGCCTGAAAGGATTCTCGCGCCTAGAACCTAAATTCTCAGTTTCAACTCTTGCCCCGATGAAAGGGAGTCTGAAAGTTGGTAAAGCAGTTCGGATCTACGAGTCATTTTAGCCTCGTTTGATTTGCTATCACGCTCTGGCTACCGCCTCATAGCTGATATTGAAAACGGTGTGTAGTAAGCGAACTCATACCAGTGTTGGATTTTTTCTTTCACGGTTAGATAAGGAGTTTGTTTATGCCACGACCGATTACAGTTGATGAAGTTGCATCATTTCCGTATGCGGGAATTGAGATTCCTGCACTCTCGCCCGACTGCGATCTCTCTGCGGATGGCTTACGAGTTGCGTACACGCATCGGAATCGTATTCAAATCAACGATTTGGAAACATCAAAAACGTACGAACCATTCAAAGGAAGATTCCCAAAATGGTCGCCCGTCCAACCCAACATGCTTGCATTCCTGAAGCCAGAGAGTCCAGGCGTGTGGCTCAGATACCCCGACGGTACCGAGGGGCAGTTGGCAGGGAACGCGCAGGAAGTCAGTTTCTTGCAATGGTCATTTGACGGTAAGTTTATCGCCCTCATTGCGAATCGAGATTTAGAAATACAAGATGAAGACACCGATGACGATATTGTTATCGTCCTGCCACCCCCGCTCGCCGCTGTGAGTTCAATTGTAATACTTCATTTAGAGACGGGCGAAGCCACCCTTCTTGTGGATTCAAGTCCGGGAGAATCCTACGAAGCGGTAGCTTGGCATCCTGATGGCAATTGGGTAACTGTTCACTCAATGATAGAAAGTCGAAACCGATGCGATTCCGACTATTGCCTTTTTGATATAGATCGAAGAACTGGCAATAGAAATGACCGTATTGGTCCCGGCAAGAATGAGATGATTTCACCCTCATGGTCTCCGTGCGGAAATTATTTGGCATTAGGCTACTCCCCATATAGCTACATTCATCCTGTACGTAATATGTGCGCCATTATGGAGAGAGATTCAAAGCAGGTGCGAATATTGGACGATGAATACTTCGTAAATTTCGTCTGCTGGGGACATGACAGTCGGAAAATATACTGCAGCGGATTAAAGGGAATCAGCCGACATGTCTTCTCTGTTGATATACAAACTGGACGAAAAGAGGTTATCGTAGATCAAACCGGATGGACCTATCTTGCAGGGATAAGCCGCGACGGGCGGAAACTCTTGACAGTTTTATGGGGATTATTGACGCTTCCGGATGCTCACCTCATCTCACTTGATACTGGAGAGGAAAGGGCTGTCACACAATTCAGCGACCAACTCACCGATTACGAGCTGGCTGACGCTTCCGTTGTCGAGTGGGAATCCTACGACGGTTTGGTTATTCAAGGCTGCGTTGTTCCGCCGGTGGGCAAGTCGATGAGCCCTGAGAATCCTACCATCGTCGATTTGCACGGCGGACCGACTGGGGACGGCACGGCAGTCTTCTACCGTTATTGGCATTGGTTGGCAGCCAATGGGTTTCAGGTATTCGCACCCGACTTTCGCGGGAGTCAACAGTATCAGTGGTGCGAACCGCCAACCGATGAAATGGACTATAGAGATGCCATGTGCGGCATCAACTGGTTGGCGTCCCAACAGATGTGCGACAAGGCGCGAATGGGAGTGCACGGTTTTAGTTATGGCGCGGATCTTGGGGCTTACGCCATTGGGAAATCGACGCTCTTTCGGGCTGCTGTGCTGCATGGCGGGTGTTGCGACTACCGTCTCGCTTGCGGATTGGGTCTCCAAACACGGTGGGGCTCAATTTGTGCGGAAGAAATGGGGGGTGCACCGTGGGAGGTTCCACACGTCTACCAGGAACTATCTCCCATCAGTTACGTTGCGGATGTGGAAACACCCGTTCTAATTCTTCACGGAGAGAATGATACCCCGCACCAAGCCGAACCGTATACGGCATACCTAAGGGCGCTCGGAAAGGAGGTTTCCTATGTGCTGTACAAGGGTGAAGGGCACGGTCTCAACAAAGCATCGAATAAAAAAGATTGTTGGGAGCGGTCATTGCGGTGGTTCCGCAAGTATCTCAACCCCTGAATCCAGCCAATCCGAAGTCGGTATTCCCCAATCCCCTATTCTCCAACGCTCGCTAATCCACGTTGGTATTTGGATTAAAGAGCGGGCTGAACTTACCTTCTACGGCAGGGAGGACGCTGACTTCCCTCGTGGCTGTTATTCAAGCATCAGCCAGAATTTTTCGGATAAGCTGATGGTGGTCGGCTCCGCTCTTAGTCAGGGTGGCGGGGCGCGTTATTTCACTCCTGTTTACGCCGAACATCCTCGACAATTTGCTGAATCGCCTCAATTACGGCTTCAGGCTGGTCCCTTGGAATGTCGTGACCGCTCTTTTTAGCGATCAGCCGTCTTCCGTTAGACGAGAGAAGAGTTAGCTCCGCCCACATCTCTTGAACAGTTTGCCACGCTTGATTCAGTAATGCCTCTGGGATGCCGGGTAGAGTAGATGGTCTTTGATTGCCTGTCAGTACCACTAACGGCATTTCTCTCAGTTTTGGAGGTAAAACGCGATGGGCACGTACCTGCGCGTCCGTCTCAGGGCGGGCAACAAATTCATCATAATCTGCGGTTCCCGGTTCCGGCGTGGGGGTCGCGACGTTCCATATCTCCGCGGGTATGCGTAGACGTTGATCTTCGTGCGACGGGTCAATCAGCGCCATCCCGACCACTTCGTCCGGATACTGACTAGCGTAAAGACGAACATGCAATCCACCAGACGAGTGCCCCACCAGAACATAGGGTGCTTCAATTCCTGCATTCACCAGCAATTTATGGAGTTCATTGACAATCTGCTGCCCGGTGCGAGGTGTGGGACCGGGATCGCTGAAGCCGTAACCGGCGCGATCGTAAGAACAGACCCGAGTGAATTTTGCGAGTTCGGGTTGTACATTCTGCCAGTCATCTGAGCCGCCGCCACGTCCGGAATCCAACACCACGGTCGGGCTGCCTTCGCCGGTACAGAGGATATATAACTGGTAGCCGCCCACGTCCACCAGTTTGCCCGGGGGCGCCGCCTTACGTTGGGAATTTTGGCGATTATTTTTGCTCTTCATACCGCTAACTTCCCCTATAGTTTTCGTTGCAGGAACGGCGAGGCAAAATATACCTAGCGCAACTGCTAACGCGCATTCAACAGCTAGTACGCTCCGTCGTTTAGACATGATGCTTTTCCTTTTGGTTCAAAATTCACTGCGAGTGATGAAGACGATTGGATTTAATCGAAAAATATACTCCTAAAATCGTGAACGCGCAAAGACGAGCAACCTATTACATGTGTACTTTTAGATTTTGAGCGGGCCAGTGTTGTCCATTTTGCTAGATTATGCAAGATGCGAAATGCACGTGTCAATGGGAAAAGCGGTGGTGAGCGTTTGTAGGTTGGATTGAGGTGTCGGGTTTCACTATCTATGAGAGGTGCTGTTTAACCCTAGATCCTTTTTTCTGGTGGATAGAGATGAAGACCTGACATTTATTGCCTTCGCTATACGAAAAGTTTATTCTTCCCTGTCCGGGTGGAATCTATGAACTGGTCAATCTGCGAGCAGATATTGAACTTTAGCTTCCAGGTCATGCCCCCAGGCGTCTACGGAAATCTCTCCTGCTGAGTTAATTAGAACAAACCCAGTTCCCCATCCGATTGCAAATCGATCGAATGTTTCGCCCTTTGCGCCGACGACCTTTGTTGGGCGGTCTAAGCCGATCGAGTACGACAGCGACTGCTCCGTGATGTGCACTTTGACTTTGTCAACATCAGCCGTAGCGGGACAGATGGCGACGCAGACGAGTCCTTTTTCTCGATAGACCTCCTGCAAGATATTCAGGAGACGTATTTGTCGAATATGGTCGCGGTGATTCAAATTCCAAAAATGTAGGACAATCGTCTTTCCCTTGAACTCTCCGATGGATGCGGGTGAACCGGACAACCACTTGGAAACCGCCAACTCCGGTGCCGGTTTGTTCACGAAAGATTTGAAGCGGTTTTCTGCGGACGCGGCGTATGACCGCTGCAACTGCTGCTGCGGAGTCGGCCCCAATCTCTCGTCATCCGTCGTCAGAGTAAAGACCAGATCACGTCGATCCACCGCGATATCCTTGAATGTTTTGCGGTACTTTTTATGATAGACACCCATTGACACGACCGGACCCTTTATGTTCGGTAGTTCAAAATCACCGTACACGTTAGTGTAAGCAACGGGGTATCGGTAGCTGGAGAAGGGCGTTTCTTCGCCGCCTACCATGACCCGCGCCTGTTCAATCGGTTTGCCTTCGGCGTCCACTACCTTCCCGGCGAGATATGCTATCGCCTTGACTAGTTCAAAGTCGTGCCGTCGGTTGGTTTTTAAAATCCTGACTTCAAGGTCTGGATACGCCGGATGGAAAATGAACAGCGCGGAAATAACCGCCATAGAAAGTTCTTCCATTCGATAATTACCGTTTTCATCGGTGCGGCTTGACCAGTGTTGCCCCGCCTGACTGATGCTAAGTTGCACGCCGCTAACCGGCTCGCCAGAGTTATCAATGACACGCCCTTCAATAAAAAACTGCCCGCCGGCTGGGAACAGGACGAAATCCGCAATTTGTGTCATCTCCGCTGTGGCGGTGAACTGATCGGTTTCAGCATTTCGATACCCGTCTCGTTGCACATAAATTTCGTACTTATCACCAACAATGAGCGAAATATTCTGGAACTGCCCATCGTCATCTGTCACATCCACAATGGTGTGAGCACCGATGCCTCGTTGATGGTCCCAGTGAATCAGATTGACGTTCGCCAACGGCATCGGTTTGCCTTCACCGTCTATTGCTCGTCCGGAGACTTCGATCCGCTGTTGCCGTTTCATCCGGATTTCAACCGGCATATCCGGCTGCACCTCAATCTCGACCGTTCCGCGCAATCCCAATTCGCTATGTACGGCTCTGAGGCCAAGATTACTTCCAACTCGTAGTCCGTCAACAGTGAACCTACCTAACTCATCTGATGTGCCATAGTTTTTAAGACGCATCTGATCGTTTGTAATTTTCGCGCCGGCCACCGGTTTACCGGTCTCGTCCACAAGCCGGCCGGTCAGATTAATCCCTTTCGAAAACTGAAAATCAACGGTCACAGTTTCGCCTTCAACGACCTCCACACGTCTCTCAACCCGTCCGATGTCCAATCTCTCGGTCCAGCCTATATCTTGATAGCCTGCCGGTGTATTAGTGTGCACGACCGCCTCACCGGGCGCGGCATCAAATTTGTACGCACCAGTTTCATCTGTTATTATATGGTGAGACCCCAGTTGAGATCTGTGCGGACGGGCCGCATCATTTAATCTGATAGTATGGCCGGCAAGCGGTTCATTTGTGTCCCGATCGGTCACCCGCCCGGTGATGAAGCCGCTCCGATTCAGGGCTAAATCCACATTCGTAACGGTCTGTCCGCCAGTGACTGTAATGAACTCCTCGGGAAGGGCGGTCCACCCGTTTGGCCCCTGATCTAGATAAAGGCTGTATGTGCCGGGGGCGACATTGTTCAGGCGATATTTTCCCTTTCGAACAGGTGCCTGTCCCGCCTCAATGGTCGGATAGATGCCCTGAAGCAACACCATCGCGCTTTTGACCGGCCTCTCGGTGTCAGCATAAGTGATGCGCCCCTCAATCCTGCCCTCACGTGTCAGCCGGAAATTGAGCCTTTTTCCGCTGACCGGCACGCTGTGGCGAAACTCCTTTGCGTATCCTGATGCTTGGACATCAAGGCTTATTTTTGTACCTTGCTGCAATCCAGGGAGCACAAACTCCCCATTCGTGTCCGTCTTGACGGGTTTTGGCAAGGCATTTTGTGTCAATCTATCTCCGTGTTCCCCTTCGCCATGGAAAACGGATTGAATCAATACCTTAGCGTTCTTAATCGGCTCGCCCGCCTCATTCATTACTTTGCCAGTGATGATTCTTGGGCCTTCAAGTTTAATCTCAACGTCTGCCGTACTTTGGATTGGAAATTCCTGCCACCAGATTGCATGATCGGGATGCGTAACAGCAAGCTGCAGGCGATTCAGTGTGTTCTTGGAGTTGAAATGCCTTGATTTGCGTTTTGAAGGTGAAACTTCAAAGCGAAAGACCCCATCCTTCCCGGTGCGGGTAAAATACTTACGGTCAGGGTATGTGAAATATACGGATTCGGCATCCCCTCCAACTGGATAGGACAGTATCACATATCGTAGTTCGGCATCCGCTACCGGCGCACCATCACTGTCAACAACCCGGCCGGAGAATATTAGTTTCTCTTTCTCACCCACCGCTGCTGCTGCACGGCGTTGCGGTTTGGCGTTCTTTGCACCGAGGTTCCCCGAATCTGACGCTAGTCCAATTGAATTGCGGCTTTGCGCCGTAGAACCGCGATTGGAAGCAGCCAACGGCTGCATTCCCATCGGGGTGGGTATGCCCGCAATTAACGGACGTGTTGAGTTGGGAGCGGGTGTAAGGAATGTGACTGGAATCGGGTGGCTCGTGTGAGATTGTAACAACCCAATCTGGTTATTTGAGGACACATTCGGCGAATCGCTTCGTCCGCCAATCAGTCCAACAAAAACACACAATGCCGTAATCAGCGAAATTAGTGCTTTGCTCACCGTTGTGCTACCCCACGTGAACCCTAGGGTTGGAGATGGGATGTGGCGAATCTGCTCCATTAGCTGCATGAGGAATCCTCCTTTGAGTTTGCGGTTCTTTACGAATCTGCCGTAATGTTCAGACAACGTGCTGCCAAGCTGCAGACGCGCACGACGCAACTTGCTCTTGATAGTATTCACGGAGACACCGAGAAATTCTGAAATCTCCTTCAGCGAATAATCACCTGCATAGAACATCGACACGACGAGTCGGCTTTCGTCAGAGAGCTCTGACATTGCCTGCTCAAGATCTACCTGCCAGTCCTGTGTGGGCACCGTGTGTTCAGGTTGAATCTGTAGTGAGTCGTCCACAGCATGCTCCAGCGCAATCTCGTGCCGACGTTTTTTCGTAATGCGCTCCAGCCAACGTTTGCATTCGTTGGACATGATTGTATACAGCCAGCTCCGGAAGAGATGCGGATGCCGCAGTTTTTGGAGATGGCGGAATGCCTTTAAAAAAACCTCTTGCGTAATGTCCTGCGAATCGGCTGCGTTCCGCACTTTCTGATAGGCGTAGGTGTAGACCATGTCCTGATACTTGTGTACGAGCGCACCGAAGGCGTCTCGATCTCCTGCGAGCGTTTGAGACACTAACTTTTCGTCGGCTGTATACATAATAAGCATCTAATCCTAAAACGAAGCATGGAAGCCCTATTTGCATAACATAGACACATCTAGTGTACCAGAGGTTGCACCGAGTGGAAAAAATAATGATTCACGCCCCATCCCAATCAAAAAAATGAATGGTTGCTGAATTCAAGGAATAGCATCAAAGAGATGTCTCAAACGATTAAATGCCGCCTGAATGAGAATTTGAAACCTGCAATCGCGAAAGGGCTTTGGAACGCAGCGTGAATGGGACAACTACGTCAAAGGTGGGGTTTATAGCGGACGACGATGAAAAGACATCTTTCCTAATTAACTCAATGTGGTTGACAAAACTGAAGCGACATCGGGCTTTGAAATTATTTTGGAAAGTTGTCAAATGTGTTTTCTGAACACGCCTGAAAAAACTATCTTCGATTTGACGAACGAAAATTCGCTCTGGGGCTTTGGCTTATGACTGCTGGTGCGGCGTTAAGGGCAACCACAAGGGTTGCCCCTACAGCGTATTAGCCCAATGTGAGGGTAGTCGTTTTATACCTGTCGCCCCGCTGGGGCTATCGGGCGGTGGAATTATTTTGGAAAGATGTCTAAAGACAAACCAAATTTGCGATAACTAGACAACCGGCCGGTATTGGGTATGGCGATAACTTTCTCCGTGCTAAGATGGACTTCACCGGGAACGTTTATTTTGGACCGGCAGGCCGTAATTGGAGGGGTTATCCTGCGGCTAATATTGACGCGAGAAGTTTTCGACTTGGACGAAATGGAAAAATAAGGTGGGATTTTGACCGTTGAGGCGTTTACGTAAATTCAGGCCGCAAACAAGCCATTTGCAGAACCGCGGAGGTCATAGATAGAGATTCACATTCGACCCAAACTACACTGTGGCAATTATGATAGATTAGCGAAGCGTATCAAAATTTCGCCGAGATCGACGATTTACTTTGTCCGTGTTGTCTTTCCGGTCGTGCTGTCCTTTTCGATGATAGCTATGTGCGGCAGGCGCCACTCTATGCTTGCAGGGCCAACGTCGAACCATTCACCCGAAAGTCCCATCGAAACGAAATCTTCCTCGCCCCGGTCTTTATCGTGCGGTTCATGGGGCGCCCAGTTTGTGAATGTCACCGGCTCACTGTTTGCCCAAACCCATTCCCCTTCGTTCGCATAATCGGTCAGTCCAATCCAGCACCGATGCGGGCCAAAAGTTCTTGAAATCCAATCCTGCTCTGCTGCATCGTTGATTGCAACGAGATACCCATATTCGGCGGCGGCTTGAGAGTTGGCTTCATCCCAACTCTCGCTACTAATTCGCTTGTACGCGTGCCCATTTGCCGGATTCACCACCCACGCTGACCCGCCGCCCTGCGGTGACGTTGATACTTCTGCAGAAACGTCGACTCGACCAGTGGGACCTTCAGGCCAATTCGGAAGTCTGTCGAGCGTGAAAGCCAAATCTTCTCTGTCTTCTCCTTTTCTTAGCAGGAAGGGATCTGCTGACGCCGAAAACCTGTGATAGTTCACCGTCATTGTGTAGATTGCCGATTCATCTACGTAGTATTTAAAGTAGCCGTCAGCGTCTGTTTCACTCGACGAACTTGAGCTGCCGCTACCCGTCCCGTCGGGCGTACGATGGTTTACGCTGACATTTATCCTCACGCTGGAAAGCGGGGTGCCATTGAGAAACACAATGCGTCCCCGAATGTAATTCCGCAATTTCACTCTGACTTCGACATTCTCAACGTGCACGTCCGGCTTAATAGCGAACGCGATTCCCTGCCAAGGCGAATATTCGTGCCGGTACACGGTCAGTGCCGCAACCTTTACGGAAATGATTTCGCCGCTGGTCCCGGACGAATGATAAAACTTGGTAGCCGGTGTTAGTCGGACTTTTGCCGGCGGGATGTTGCTCATCGAAAAACGTCCAATTTCGTCAGAGTGCGATTCTGAAAGTGTGATGAAGGTTCCTTCGACTGATTCAAGTGAAAACGGTAAAAGGGATAGCCCAAATCCTGCAACCGGATTGCCTTCTGAATCAACAACACGGCCGGACAGTGTAGAAGTACCGTCCAAAGCCAAGCCCTGCAACGATGCGGCGAATGAAAATACCATTATCCCAATAAGTAGCAACAGGTTTTCTCGCCTAAACGAAATGCACAAACACCTGACATGTGACCAGTCCATGGTAGATGCCTCCTTCGGAATGTTTTATGCGACCGAGGACGAGTCCCTCGGTGAATGGCCCAAATCGGTCATTTGACGAAGCCAATTAGGGTTTGATTTCCTGACAACCCGGTCATATTACCGGGGAATGGCTACGCGAAGGCCTTGTCACTCACGTACCAAACGAGCTGTAAACGCTGTTACTAGCTGGATATACTCTTAGAAATCGTTTTGCGTTCAATGAGTCTAATTATCGGGTGTCAACGCCGGTTCTTCCCGGGCGATTCACGTCTTTTCGTTTCGGAGTCATTACGCCCTTCATAGGATTCATGTCGATTTTCATTGGGTTCGCTCCGGTCTATTTTACGCTCGTCATCATCATGAAGTATTTCAGGTTCATCCGGCAGATTTAGAATAGAAGTCGGGTCATCTGTATCTTCCAACGACTTCAGTGACCTCTCCAACTCATTCACCTCTACCCCGCCGGTCGATTTCCAATCCTCAGCTTGCTTCATCTGGTTTTCCAATTCGAGTGGGACGATTGGCGCGGGGATCGGCTGTTCCAAATCCGCCGGAAATTCCGGCATATCTAGCGTCGGTCCGGCATGGCGCGTTGCTGCCGCAGGCGCGGAGTCGTCCGCTGCCAAGTCGGATTCGGAGGTCCAATGTGATGAGCGGGATACAGGTTTCGGTTCGGCAACGTTCGCAGGTTGCGAATCTGTTCCTGACGGAAGCACTACGTCGGACTCGGAACGGGCGATCTCCCGTCTATCATCATCAAATTTGCCGGCAAAATTCCCCCATAGCTTCGCCATTCCTCGCCTCGGTGCACCAGCGGGTTTGCCGTCCGGACCAATAAAGCCAATCTTCACATGTTCGGGCAGTTGCTCCGCGAAAGGGAAAGGCTGCAAATGTTTCATTATAGCATCCGTATCTTGAGCAGAAAGTCCCATAGCGGGCATAACTATATCTCCCATGTCTACACCGCCGTTACCGTTCAACTTAAAATAGGTGGTGTCCGCTCTCATCGGAAAACGCGTCCCATCTTTGGCTCTGGCAATCGTCACAAATTTGCCTTCATTCCATTGTTGTGCGAAAGTTGGGTCTTTTAATGCTTCTTTCACATAATAGTGCGTCTCCAAAAAATGCTGGATCCTAGTTTCTTCAAACTGTGCCGACGACGTGTCCGCTGGCAGCCCCATACGTTCTAGCACACTGTTTTTGTAATCGGCATCATGTCCGTACAGGGCTTGCTCGAAAAACTGCTGCTTTGAATGTAGCAGATTGAACCTGTACATGAGGAATGAATTGTATTCCGCACCGTTCACGATTAGCAGGCCTTTATCCAGCAACATCTGCAGGAATTCTGCACGCGGATAGGCTTGGTCGACATTTGCTAAGTCGATGCCGCTGAAATTAATCGTCTGCGACTCAACCCATGTGTCAAAATTAGTGTCATGCGCTTCCATAAGGGCTTCGACGGATTGCGGGCTTTGAAATGAGGTTGAATCGGAAATGTGGCGCATTCGAGTCAACTCCTCGTCCGCACCTTTGACGACGGTTGTCCACCAATAGTCGCGCAAATAGTTGCTTGTTACAATCTCTTCCGGTGAACCAACGTTCTGGCTAAATACAACATGCTGTCGATGCAAAAGTGCGGCGAAAACAGCCGCCGCAACAACTCCCAGACCAATCACTACAATCTTCCACTTTGACAAGGAAACCAACATGATAGGTGCTCCTTTCTCCTAATACTTAATTGTTCGTGGAGATTCCAGTTGATTAAACCTAAACCCCCACGCTTCAGGCGTTTTTTTACTCATTCAAACTGGTTATTAGGATAGTTGTTCGTGAAAGTGTGTTTGGATTTACACATTGTAGCGCTGCGAACACTCAGTAATTCGATCGTTCATGTGTCAAAAGGCAATTTTTCACAGAATTGGGTAAATTTCGGGTTAGTTATCCTCAATGGGTGGTGAAGAAGCTAAGTTCTGCCTTTCGATGATAGCCATGCGGGTCATCCGCCACCGCGGGCTTTCGGGTCCAACATTAAACCAATTTCCATTCGGATTGATACCCATGAAGACGTAATCTTCTTCACCGGGCGGCGACTCAGTCGGTTCATTGGGCGCCCAGTTCGTGTAAGTCGTCAGTTCGCCGCTGGACCATCGCCATTCCCCCTCCTTTTCGAAATCAGTTAGTCCAATCCAATAGGGCGTAGTTCCAAAAACTTTCACCAGCCAACTTTGCTCGGAGGCGTCGTTAATCGAAACCAAGTATGCATCCTCGGTAATGGCTTTCGCTTGAGCATCTTCCCAACTTTCACAATGAATGCTTCGATAGGCGTGTCCGTTTTCAGGATTCATCACCCAAGCTCCATCTCGGTCCGGGGGCGCGGCGCTATCCGGAGTTGGCTCAATGGGAATTGGCGGGCTGTCAAGCGTTATGACCAAATCATCATGCCGTTGACCGGTTTCGAGAGCAAACTGCTCCGACGTCGCCAATAGTCCTTGAAATTCAACCGCTACTGCGTAAAACCCAGGTTCATTCACATAGTGCACAAAGTAACCCGCTTCGTCTGTGCGTGGCAATCCTCCGCTACTGCCCGTGCCTTCCTCATCAAGTGTACGCCATCGCACGCGAATCAGAACTTTCGCCTTGGCAAGCGGTGTGCCGTCAGCGAAAACAACCTGACCCCGAATGCGCATCCGCGGTTTAACTACAATTTCAAAATTTTCAAGGTGTGTCCCCGGCTCAATGGTAAATGTAATCCCACCGTGAGGGGGCGGTTGCTGGGAATCCGCATAAAAAATCATCGCGCCAGTATCAATGGACAAAACCTCCGCGTCTACAAAATTTTCTTGGTTGTAGCTATGCGGAGGCATGTCATCGCTTGTTACAGGATTGGGCTGTGCCATGAACTGGAGAGGCCCGGGTTTGATGCCAGAAATCGAAAACTGTCCCTCTTCGTCCGTGTCCGATTTGAACGTGTACGGCTGTGCGCCCCTCCTGAACCAATCATAACTGAACATTGGCATGATTTTGCCGTCAAATGACATCAGCGGTCCGACAGCTATGGGGAACCCCGCGATTGGATTGCCGTCTGTGTCGACCACGCAGCCCGATAAGGCAATTTTATCGGACCCGCTCACCGATGCAGCAGTTGCGAATTGCGGACTTGGGGATTTGGCGCCCCCAGCCACGGCAGTGGTTTCTCGGTCAACTGGCTCGGAGTTCGGCTCCACTGAGGCGCGGTTGACGACCGCCAATGGATGCTTCCCCGACGAAGTAGGAATTCCCGTAATTGACGGGCGTGCGGAGAATGGCGGCGAAGCAAGCAACGCGACCGGGATCGGGCGGTAGGCGTCTGGCGGCGACAGTGCTAATTGATTGCCTGTGGACGCTTTTGGTGAGATGTCTACTGCTCCAATAAGTCCGATCAAGATACACAGCGCCGTAATCAAAGAAAATAGGGTCTTGCTAACAGTTGCACTGCTCCACGTGAACCCAACTGTTGGCGGTGGGATATGGCGTACCTGCTCCATAAGTTGCATGAGGAATCCTCCTTGGAGTTTGCGGCTTTTCATGAATCGACCGTAGTGTTCAGACATCGAATCACCTAGTTGCTGCCGTGCTCGATGTAATTTGCCCCGTGCGGTGTTAACGGAGACGCCGAGGAATTCAGAGATTTCCTTCAGCGAACAGTCGCCCATATAGAACATCGACACCGCCACGCGATTGTCATCGGGAAGCGCGGAGATAGCCCGCTCTAAGTCCACCTGCCAACCTTCCGTTGCGGCCGTGTGCGCGGGTTCAATCTGTAACGCATCGTCCGTAACTTCGTCTAACGCAATTTCGCGCCGGCGTGTTTCCGTGACCCGCGCCAGCCACCGGTTGCACTCGTTGGACATGATTGTATACAGCCAACTTCGGAACCGATGCGGGTGCCGCAGTTTGCAAAGATGCCGATACGCCCGGAGGAAAACCTCCTGCGTGATGTCCTGCGAGTCGGCTTCGTTCCTCACCTTTTGAAAGGCGTAGGTGTAGACCATGTCCTGATACTTATGCACGAGCACGCCGAAGGCGTCTCGATCCCCCGCGAGCGTTTGAAACACTAAGTTTTCGTCGGGTGGATTCATACCACACACCTCAACCGAAATGATACACCACAACCCCGCAATAACCCAGACAAAACTACTTATTAGACCCGCTGCGCGGATAAAAAGTTATGTCTTAGCGAAAAAAATTCGGGTGTGGCTGCATTCCTGATGAAGCAACGAATTACAATTCCTCATCGTGCAAAAGCGTAAGTATTAAAGAATAAGCAACAGTTTAAACACCTGGCTGTTGTATCTGGTTAGGGAGGGAATAAATGGTTAGCGAGAGTCCGTGTTATAGTCACTGCAACTAAAAATTACACATCACCTTGAATCCGATTGACAACGGGTGCCAACTCTCCTTATCAGGCTTAAAAATACCCACAATCTTAATGAGGGTACTAGAAACAGCACTCGACGTAACCTACGACCTCCCCTAACCCCTCCTTAGTAAGGAGGGGAATGATTATTGTAATGAACTGCCAAGGCGTTCTCACTGTAGGAGAGGCATCTAAAACTATCGCGCTCCCTATTCGGTCGGTTGATTCTCGACAATCGGGAGAAGGATTTCCCGCCCACAGCGTGGCTCCGTGCGACACTCTGGACTTATGGGTAATAGTGCGCTTATCAGGGGGGCTGAATGTGTGTAAATATGAATGGAATTGACTATAATCTTCGGCGTGACAGATGGGTTCATGCATTGGGTAAATTATACTCAACCACAACAGGAAACTCGTTCCCTGTTGTGGTTGAGGTCATAGAAGTTCGGATCAATCCGCAAGCAGCGTTTGAATCTGAATTTCCAGATCGTCCGCCCAAGCGCGCCCGGCGATCTCTCCCGCCGAATTAATTAGAACGAATGGAGGCCCCCCTCCGATAGCGTATCGATCGAAGGTTTCGCCTTTCGCGCCAGCGACCGCTGTTGAGCGGTCTAAGCCGACTGAATACGACAGCGACTGTTCCGCGATGTGCCGTTTGATTTCCTCGACCTCTGTTGAGGCGGGGCAGATAGCGGCGCAGGTGAGCCCTTTTTCACCAAACACCTCCTGCAAAAGATTCAATAGCCGTACCCATTGGACACGGTCGTCGACGTAGCTCAAATCCCAGAAACACAGGACAATCGTCTTTCCTTCCAAATCCGCGATAGAGACCGGTGGACCAGACAACCACTCCGCAACCGCCAACTCGGGCGCAGGTTGGTTCATCAAGGATTTTAACCGTTCTTCGGCAGATTCGACGTATGACCGGCGAGCTTTCCGCTGTGCTTGTTGCTCCGCGGTCGGCTGCGGTCTCGGCTCGGGTGGTGTCAAGGTCAAAACAAGATCGCGCTGATTCACCGCGATATCTTCAAAAATCTTGTAGTCACGATCTTTGCCGACATAAATCGAAACAGTTGAATCTTTGATGTGTTTGAGTTCAAATTCGCCCTGCCAGTCGGTATCGACGGCAGGGAGTATATGGCCGGATGAGAGGTCTTCTTGCGGATCTACGAACACTGTTGCGCCTTCAATCGGTTTGCCGTCAGCGTTTACAACTTTACCAGCTAGGTATCCGTTCGCTTTGACTAACACCAAGTCGTGACGCTGATTGGTCTTTAACATCCTAAATGTATGGAATGCGTACTCAGGATGCTCAACATTCAAATCGATAATGAAGTTCATGAGAAGGTTTTTCAACTCATAATAACCATTCTCATTGGTGCGCGCATCCCAGTGTTGTGATTGATGGTGTGTGTTTACGTGGGCGCCGTTGACCGGTTGACCGGAGGTATCCGTGACGCGGCCCTGAATGTAAAACTGACCTGCAACTGGCGCCAGTGTAAAATCTGCAATCTGGTCCATCTCTAGCGTAGCGGTGAACATCTCGGTTTCGGCGTTCCAATATCCTTCAGCGCTTGCAGACATAACGTACTGGTCGCCGACAATGAGCGCAATCTCCTGGAAACGTCCATCACCGTCTGTCAGAGCGACTGTTGTACTCCGTCCTATGTTTCGTTGGCTATCCCAGCGCATCAAAGTTATGTTCACCGATGGAATAGGTTCACCCTTACCGTTGATCACTCTTCCGGCGACCTTAACCTGATGGTACTCTCTCACTTGAATCTCAACTGACGCGCCCTGCAGAACTTCAACCTCCGCCGTTCCACGCAATCCCAATCCGTTATGCTCCGCTCTGAGGACGAGATTTTGTCCGATTCGCAATCCCCGTACAGTAAATTCTCCCTGTGCGTCCGACGTTCCGTATTCCTTAAACAATTTTCGCACATCGGAAATGTCGAGAATCTTCGCACCACTGATCGGTTCGCCCGTTGCCGTCAACACTCGACCAATTAAGTCCAACCCTTTCGAGAACTGAAAACCAACAGTGACAGTTTCGGCTTCAATAACATCCACATATTTCTTGATCTGTCCGATATCCAGATAGCCCTCCGGTGCGCTGGTGTAGACCATTGCCCGGCCGGGAGCGGCGCGGAAGCGATAGGCACCCGTTTCATCTGTGTTCGTCCCGTGAACCGATGCTTGGGATTGCGGCCGAGCGGCGTCGTGAAAGCTGATATGGTGGTTTGCGATGGGATCGCCTGTGTCTCGGTCGGTTACCCGCCCGGTGATATACCCACCCTGTACCAATGTTAGGTCTGTCCAGACGGTTAGCCCCTCAACGACCTTAAGGAGTTCTTTGGCTACTGCTGTCCACCCGTCAGGTCCCTCATGAAGAAAGAGGTTGTACGTACCGGGAGGAATATTTTTCAGGAGGTAATGCCCGTTTAGATCAGTAATTGTTCGCGCCCAACCTTCGGTAGGATGGATACCCTCAACCATGACGGTAGCGTTTTTGACCGGCTCACCGGTACCTGAGAAGCTGAGGTTTCCCTCCACCCTGCCTTCGCGCTTGAGTCGAAACTCCAGCCGCTCTGTGCTGACCAACACACGTCCAAGTCGTTCCTTTGCGTATCCAGGGCCTTTAGCATAGAATACAATTGCACCGCCTTGCGGCAGTCCGCGGAGAACGAATTGTCCATTTGCATCAGTCTTGGCGGGCTGGATGGGGATAACGTCAATCGTCAATATTTTCCCGATATCGCTTGAAATTGGGTCACCATCGAACAACATCCCAATTTGCGCCTCCGCGTTTTCAATCGGTTCGCCCGCTTCGTTCATAATGGTGCCCGTTATACTCCCCGGAATTCCCAGTTGAATCTCAACATCAGAGGTGCCCTCGGGTAGGAGATTTTGCCAGCCGATAGCGTGTTTGGGGTGCATGGCGATGATGTCTACGCGATCCCATTTCTCGAGTTTTGGACGAAGACACTCAAAATGGAACGTCCCATCCGCGCCCGTGCGGGTGACAGACTTGGACAGATCGCGCTTTATTGAGTAAAAGACTTCGGCATCCGCTACCGCCGCGCCGCCGCTGTCAACGACCCGACCGGAGTAGACAAGTTTTTCGCCCGCGTTTCCCGCTGCAGTTGCCGCGAGTCGCGGTACGGAATTCTTCCCACCGCGGTTCGACGAAACTGACTCTTTGTCAATTGATTGGCTGCTTTGCCGTGTGGGTGCGCGGTTGGCGGCAGCCAGCGGGTGCTTTCCCGATGGGGTTGGAATTCCTGAAACCGAGGAATTCGCTGCGTATTGACCCGGTGTGTAAAACGACACCTCAATTGGCCATCGGCTCGTATCTGACTGCGGCCGCCAAATCTGGTTTCTTGACAACTCTGTTGATGTGTGGATTCGTCCACCAATCAATCCAATTAAGACGCACAATGCTGTTATCAGCGAAAACAGAGTTTTGCTAATCGTTGTGCTGCTCCAAGTGAAAGTCATGGCTGGAGTTGGGATGCGGCGAATTTGCTCCGTTAACTGCATGAGAAACCCTCCTTTGAGTGTGTGGCTCTTCAAGTATCTGCCGTATCGTTCAGACATAGCGCTGCCCAGTTGCTGGCGCGCCCGGTACAACTTCCCCTTTACGGTGTTCGCGGAGACACCGAGAAATTCCGAGATTTCTTTCAGCGAGCATTCGCCCATATAAAACATCGACACCGCCACCCGATTATCATCGGAGAGCACGGAGATTGCCTGTTCAAGGTCTACCTCCCAACCCGCTGTGGGGACGGTGTGCGCGGGTTCATCTTGTAGAGCATCGTCTGCAGCGTCCTCCAGCGCAATTTCACGATGGCGTTTTTTCGACACCTGCGTCAGCCAGCGGTTACACTCGTTCGCCATGATTGTATAAAGCCAACTTCGAAACCGGTGCGGATGCCGCAGTTGATAGAGATGACGGTATGCCCGCAGAAAAACCTCTTGGGAGATGTCCTGCGAATCGGATTCGTTTCTCACCTTTTGGAAAGCGTAGGTATAGACCATGCCCTGATACTTTCGCACGAGCATGCCGAAGGCGTCTCGATCGCCCGCCAGAGTTTGAGACACCAATATTTCGTCGGATGAATACATAACACCCACCTAACCAAAATTGAGAAAAAACCAACGCCGCAACGATAATGGGCGCGACTATTATCTAGACACACTTTGTGGATTGGAGGTTATGCTGGGTAGAAAAAAATTTGGCGGGCAATCTCCGCGCAGGCGGATAAATTGTCTTTGGTCGTTATAATCTGCTTGAATTTATGAGGGCAAATCCCGGTTCTAGGCTATGGTTCTTGAAAGCGAGAGCAGAGTTAACGTGCATTTTTGCCGGGTGTGAGGAAAATGCTGCGGCTACATTTTTCACCCCCGATATGACCAAAGCCAATCTTTGCGAAGTCGAACGTAGCCAAGGTGTGCGGCAGCATTTCATGCTAGGAGCGTTTTATTCAACGGTTGGAGAGTTTTAATTCTCTCCAACCGAAATTTGAAGGAATAGGACAATGCGAAGCAACTTTACGCTGGAAGCTGAACCCAAGCGGTGACATGCGGGGGCAGGATGAGAGGACGTTTCGACGCAACAACTTCCGCCCTAAGCCGCTCGGCAAGCGTGTCCAGATCGACCTCTTCAGCGGTCGCAATCCCGTATGCTTCCAGGAGCGGGATTAGGCTGCGAAAACTGTTCGCTATGAATTGGTAACCCGCCCACGAGGCTGGACCGCCCATCGGTGCCCAATACTGCAAAGTGGGTTCAGGCAAACCGGCATCAACGAAAGTGCCGAATAGGTCAAGACCCATTCCAATATTCGCCCCTGAACGCCGAAACACCTCTATCCCCCACTCGGCTAACTGGTTCAGCACGGGCGTATTCGAGCGGGCAGTTGCCTTGTAAATCGAGAGCTCAGCCTCCTGAAAAGCGACGATGCCTCCCGGGCGCACACGTGCCGCGAGTTGCTTCAAAGTGTCTACAGGGTCAGCCAGGTACATCAGGACCAAGCGTCCAATAAGGGCGTCGAAATCGCTCGGCAAGTCCAGAGTTTGGGCATCCCCCGCCACGAATTCGATGTTGGTGTAGCCCGCCTCCTGTGCGCGTGACCTGGCAGTTTCAAGAATCTCCGCGTTCATGTCCACGCCGACGACTTTTCCTTCACTGCCAACCAACTCGGCGGCGGCGAACGCTACATCTCCGGCACCGCTCCCGATATCAAGCACTTTCATGCCTGTAAAAATGCCCGCATCCCTGAGAAGACGCCGCGTTATGTCTTCAGACATTCCTGACTGCTGAATCAAGCGTTCCGTCTCCTCTTTGCTGCGCCCCATGGTATACGTCATCTCTCTATTTGTGTTGCTCATATCAATTTATCCTCCTTTTGTAAATGAAATAGTGAACAAGACAGCTAACACTCCGTGCTTACGGTTCAATCAACTTATAGAACAGTACTTCGCCATCGACGATGCGTTTTATGACGATGCTTTTCGATGTGTGCCGGTTCTCATCATAGCCAGAAATGAATGTGGCCCCGCTATAATTCTCCGTGGCTGCAATCTGGTCGCGGATCATCGACGGTGTCAGGTCATCTGCGCGGCGCATCGCCAGCACGACGAGTCTAAGAGCATCATATCCGCCTGCCGCGCCTCCATCGGGCGTTTCATCAAACATCGCAGTGTACGCAGCCACGAATTGATAGGCATCTTCACCCAAATCACTCGGTTCCGCCTCGGCGGAAAAGCCGCTGCTATAAAAACTCCCGTCAGCAGCCGCTCCGGCTGTGGCAATCAACGCGGTGTTGTCCCAGCTATCGCCGCCCAAGAAAGTTGCCGTTATACCGAACTCCTCTTTTGCTTGCCGAACTGCGAGCGGGACTTCAGGGATGAAGCCGGTACTAAAAACCACGTCCGGTGACGCTTCGGCAATTACGGTTAGTTGCGCGGTGAAATCGGAAGTTCCCGCCGAATAAAATTCATCAGCCGCAATCACGCCGCCCTGAGCGGTAAAGTTGTCAATGAAGGTTTGCGACAATCCCTCCGAATAAACATCTTCCCTGTGCGTCAGGATGGCGGCGGTGTTCGCCGCTAAATCTTGCAGGGCAAACTGAGCCATCACCTTTCCTTGGAAGTCGTCCGTGAAAGCCGCCATGAACACAAAATCGCCCGCAGCAGTAACCGCCGGATTGGTCGCGGACGTAGCCATCATCGGTATCGAGTTGCGCTGCGCAATTTCCCCGACGATCACGGCGTAGGTCGATCGGTTTGGGCCGACAATTGCAGAAACGCCCTCTTCGAAAATCAGTTCTTCCGCAAGTGCTGCAACATATTCGGCGTCGTTTATGTCCTCGCTAATCAGGCGCTGTGTCGGTATGCCGCGAGGGACGAGTTGAATTGGTGTGCCCCGCACGCCGCCCGACTCGTTAAGTTGCAACGTTGCTAATTCTGCACCGTATCGGCTGTTATTTCGGTTAGGCGAGGTGTACAAGAAGCCAATTTTAATCGCAGATTCGCCGTCCTCTGGGGGCAAAGGCGTAAGCAATTCTTTGAACTGCTCGCACCCTGCAAACAGGGTGCTCATTAAGATTAACGGAATCAAAAGCCGACTAATGACTCTGGATCCAGTAGGTCGATCGGTCATTGAAGTCCTCCTTGCCGTTACGGCTTAATCAGTTTATGGAACTGCGCCTCGCCGTTGACGATTCGGTTAATCACGGCGCTCTTAGCTGCATGGCGATTTTCATCATAGGCTGAGAGCAAAGTTGCCCCGCTGTAGTTCTCGGTTGCGGCGATCTGGTCGCGAATCGCCGTTGGTGTCAGTTCGTCTGCACGCCGCATGGCTTGAACGACGATTCTGAGCGCATCGTATCCGAGCGCCGCACCCCCGTCCGGCGCCTTGCCGAAGATCGCTGCGTAGGCGGTAAAGAATTGATGCCCTTCTTCACTCAAATCGCCGGATGGAACATTGGCGGAAAAGAAGGTTGAGAAAAAACTCCCTTCAAGCAGTTCTGCATTTTCGGCGATTAACGGCGCATTATCCCAACTATCACCGCCGAGCAATATCCCCGTAATGCCGAGCGTTTTCGCTTGTTCAACCACCAATGGGATTTCGGCGGAGAACCCCGGCAGGAAAAACACGTCAGGGGCGGATTCAGCGATTTCGGTCAATTGCGCCGTAAATTCGGTATCGCCCCTCATATAAAATTGCGCGTGCAGCACATCGCCCCCAAATGCTGTAAAGTTGTCGACGAAGGTTTGCGATAAACCTTCCGAATAGAGAGAGCCGCTGCGCGTAAAGACTGCGGCGGTTTTTGCCTCCAAATCTTGGATGGCAAATTGAGCCATCACTTTTCCCTGAAAATCGTCGGTGAACGCCGCCATAAACACAAAATCGCTCGCAGCGGTAACGGTTGGATTGGTCGCGGTAGTCGTCACCATCGGTATCCCGTGCTGTTGCGCAATCTCCCCAATGGGTACAGCGTAGGAAGAGAGGTTGGGACCGACTATTGCTGACACCCTCTCTTGGGTAATCAACTCCTCCGCTATCGCCGCGGCATGTTCGGCGTCGCTTATGTTCCCGCGGGCAACGATTGCAATCTCCTGTCCGTGCACGCCGCCCGCACCGTTCACTTGCAGCGCCGCCAATTCTGCGCCGTTCAATGTGTGGCTGCGCGTTGGGCTGCTGTAAATAACGCCGATTTTGATTGGAGCGTCGTCATCAGACTCTGGCAACGGCGTGAGCACCTGTCGGAATTGCTCGCACCCGGTAAGCGGCATAAAGATGCCGATCGCTAAGATGAAGAACGCCGCCGCATAAGTAAAACACGCCAAATCCTTGTGCCATCTAATCACAGTTTTATTTGTTCCTTGAAATGTCAATGAATCTCCCCTTTTTCAGTTTGTATGTTTCTTCAGATTCTACGAAATGCAATATTATTGAGTATAGACCAGTTTCATTGGGTTATCTCAAAACAACGTTAATCCGCAAATCAGCGGATTGGCTTACGAAATCCGACGTAACTTCCACGCCCAAATCGGGAAAAGGTGTAATCCATTTTCCTTTCGTGAAGCTAGTGTAGCGCCCTTCAACTTCAAGCCAACAGTCGTCCCACATTTTCTTCTCCACACCGACGCCACTCGTCCATGCTGTGGAATAAAAATCCTTGGCAGCTCTACCGGATTCATAGCCGCCAATGCCGCAAGGCTCCGGATTGAAACACCCGTTGTAGTAGGCATCAAGCCGCGACTTGGCGAGGCGGACGCCTGCAATTACGTAAACGCCAGCTTTCCACGACCGCAGTGTTCCGGGACTAGCACCTAGCTTTAACGCCAGCCCGTAGCTATTGATCCTTTGAAACGTCCATTGCTCGGACCAACTCTCCCCAAGTTGGTTTGGGGCTTCAGATGTTCCCTCTTCCTCGATAGTTCCGTAAACGCTGCCGCCGTGGTACAGGTAGTCAAACTCGCCGCTGAAGAAAAAAACGTCCTTACCGAATGGCATACGGTAGCCGATCTGGTAACCAAGTCCGTTAATGCCACCATCCGTGTTTGATTCTGCACGATTTACCTTACCCTTTTGAGTCGACACATTCCGCGGATGTGTATTGTCGACAGTCTTGTTGTAATGGGCATCAATAAATTCCCCTGCTGATATAAAACCGCCATATGGACCTGCGTGCGGATGTGTAAACCCTAAGCACGAAATTAACATGAAGCAGCAGCAAGTTCCAGTCAAAATGTTATGGCTCGAAAGGACGCAATTTCGCAAATCTGTTTTGTTGAACCCTTTAATCATATCAATCCCGTTCCAATAAAGATTAAAAACCTAATCTTCACTCCTTCAAATCATTAAAGCGGTTACAACTTTGCGATATTATATATACATCCTAAAATAAATGCAAGTGCATAGGGTGACGCACTGCGCATGCGGAGTATGGCTGTATGCTAATGCCTTGGCCCTCCGATCCAGCGGTTACGGTGAGGTTTTTCGCCACTCAAATGCGGCGAAGCAGGGACGAAAAGACAGGATTCAATGAGCCAATCGGTGTATGGGCAACTCATCCCTCTCAACCCACCGCTACCCATGTTGAATTATTGATTGTATTCTTAAAACTATGATAAAATAGAAGCGATTGACCATCCCAATCAAATTTAGGATAGGAAGGAGATATCCATGACGACTTCCAATGCGCCGCAGATAAAGCAGATTGAAGCGAAAGCATCCGTCTGCACCGATTGCGGGCTGTCCGAGACCCGCACACAAGTTGTGTTTGGCGAAGGAAACGCCGACGCGGCGTTAACATTGGTTGGTGAGGGGCCTGGTGATCAAGAAGATAGGCGTGGACGGCCATTCGTCGGCAAGGCGGGAAAGCTACTCGATGAAGTCATGGCAGACGCTCAAATCAGAAGGGAGGACATCTGGCTCACCAATGTCATCAAATGCCGCGCCTGCGTCACGGAAGACGGTTTCACGCGGAACCGCCCGCCAAAGATGGAGGAGATAAAAGCCTGCCATCAATGGCTGGATGCAGAACTTAACTTAATTCAACCGGCTGTAATTGTTTGTATCGGTGCGCCAGCCGCGAACCGGCTGATTCATAGGAATTTCAAGATGACTCAAGAACACGGGCGTTGGTTCACAGATACCCAATACGCGCCGTTCGCCATTGCCGCACTGCATCCAGCGTATGTCTTACGCCTTCACGGCGACGATTTCACCGCCGCGCGCCAATACCTGGTGGAAGATCTCATTAAAGCGCGAGAGAAGGCGGAGGACGCGCCGCAACGCCAACAGTTAACGCTGTTTTGAGAATCGCGCGCTCGTCGGCGGTTTAACGTAGACTTCACAATCCTAACCGTTTACAGCAAAGTGCGGATTGAGGAATACGTCCTATCCAATCGCCATGTCGAGATTTACAGAACACAAGCGAATTGCAAGCGCGTTCCTGCTATACCTCGTCGTTGTATTATCATAAATTTATGTCGAAGCCAGCCAAACTCTCACCGCGAAAACAACTCTACCTACTGACATGTGTCCATGCGGTTGTCGATACATATGCAACCGTTTTCCCGCACGTACTGCCGATATTACTGAAAAAGTTAGTGCCCCAAACTTCTGCGAGAAATAGCTACGCTGGCGTTCTAATTTCCGTCTTTAGCAATTTTGGCTCCCTCGGACAACTCCCCTTCGGATGGCTATCCGACCGGGTAAGAACAGTCCATTTTTTGACCTTCGGTATAGCAGTATCCGCAGCCGGTATGAGTATGTTGGGGATCGCCCCCTCTTTTTTGACGCTTATGCTGTTGGTTGCAATCGGCGGATCGGGCATTGCGGCGTTTCACCCGCAAGCAACCGCGCAGGCAGCAGCGTTGTCCAAACAGAACACAGGATTTGGGGTGTCGCTGTTCCTGATGGGCGGCAATTTCGGCCGAGCCGCCGGCCCGTTAGCCATTATGTACCTGCTCGTGTATACCTATGGAATAGAATCAATGGCGTGGTGCATGATTCCGGGGCTTCTTGTTGCGGTACTCGTACCGAACACGCTGAAGATGCCTTATACAGTTCCGGCTATGTCTCCGCAGCGTGGGTTCGGGGCGCCGACCCTGCCTGAGAAGCAAAAAGATGTTTGGCGCGTGACGCGCCCAAATCTGAGAATTTTCGTGGTGCTTTATGTCATTGCGGTTATGAGAACGATAACGGCCATCGGGTTCGAAAACTTTCTCTCCTTGCACCTCGACGATCATCAGTATTCAAACGCCGCCCGATCAGCGGTTATCGCGCTTTTCTTGATCGCAGGTTCGGTCGGCATCATAATCGGCGGCTGGCTTTCAGATCGTATCAATCGGTACGGTCTGCTTTTATTTTCTTTACTAGCCGCACCTCCGTTCTTGTATGCTTCTCTGCACAGCGCAGGCGGCATATTTCTGATTCTTCTCTTCACCGGAAATTGCGTACTATCAAGTTCGATTACGGTAAATATCGTTCTGGGACAGCGTTTGCTTCCTGAACGCGAAAACATAGCGTCCGGTGTGATGATGGGCGCGGCTTGGGGCGTTGGCGGCCTATTAATCACACCCGTAGGTGTGCTGAGCGATTACTATGGATTACCGATTGTATTGGACGGTTTAGCCATGCTGCCGTTAGTCACTGCGGTATTGATGTTGTTTCTTAAGCGCGGCCAGAATTAGCCCTTAAGATTCAGCCGTCTACGTTCTTTGAAGAAATCGTAAGGGTAATACTTCTGATGAAATCCGGACTATTCATCACAGGAACAGACACTGAAGTTGGAAAAACTGTAATTGCCGCCGGGTTGGCGGCTACGCTAAAGGCAGCCGGCGTCGACGTCGGCGTGATGAAGCCGATCGCCAGCGGCGGCGTGTATTCTTCGACTTCCCGCACCGGAGTTGATGGGCGTATCATTTCCGAAGACGCACTCTGCCTCAAACACGCCGCGCAAGTGGACGATAGTCTAGATCTGATAAATCCAATGTGTTTTAACGCGCCGCTTGCACCGTCAGTGGCAGCAAAGATTGAAGGCCGATCCGTTGAATTGAAACAGATTGACGATGCATTTAATCAACTCAGGGAAATTCACGAATTCATGATTGTGGAAGGGGTCGGCGGGATTGCTGCGCCGATTTGCGGTGATATACTTGCGGCGGACATGGCACAACGTTTCGGATTGCCACTGCTAATCGTTGCGCGCACCACCCTAGGGACAATCAACCACACAGTGTTGACCGCGGCGTTTGCACGCTCCTTCAATCTCCATCCGTGCGGTGTTGTATTGAACGGCTTGCAGCGCGAATCGGCGGGGTTGGCTGAAGAGTCAAACCCGAAAGAAATTACTCGACTCACCCGCTTGCCGATTATCGGAATTGTACCGTTCGACGCTCGAATCCGAGAGAATAATCCAGAGCCGGCGCTGTTTAAGCGGCTCATCGGCGATCATTTGGATTTGGCGCAGTTGGCGAAATCTGTGGATATTCCACAATCTGCCATTTCAGTGAGATCAAATTGACAGGTTCTGGGAGCATGAAAAATTGCCAGAAAACACGCCGTTGTACCCGTTAAAATTCGAGCCCATCTACAAGGAAAAGGTCTGGGGCGGAAGAGGTTTAGAAAAGCTTGGGCGAAAACTTCCGGGAAGTGCGAGCACACGTATCGGCGAATCGTGGGAGGTGGCTGATCTCGGTGTAAGCTCACCTTCTGTGGGCGGCGGCTCTACTCGCTCAATCGTAAACAACGGTCAATTTCTCGGCACTTCGTTGCACGAACTCATCGCGCGATACGGCGTGAAACTTCTGGGGCGGTTGTCGCCCGGCGTCTCGGGCAATTTCCCTTATTTGTTCAAATACATCGACATTCGCGAGAACGTGTCTGTGCAGGTACATCCCACTTCTGCGTATGTCCGCAGCCACCCTAAAGCATACGTAAAACATGAAGCGTGGTACATCGTGGATGCAAAACCGGGAGCGGTCGTCTATAAAGGTATCGGCGAAGGTGTGACACCCCGGCAGTTTCGCGGCGCCATCGCATCCGGAACGGCTCACGAGGTTGAAGCAACGCTGATTAAAGTGCCGGCGAAGCGCGGCGACTGCCACTACCTGCCGAGCGGCACCTGCCATGCGGCTGGTGCGGGCGTGCTATTAGCCGAAATTCAGAACGCCAGCGACACGACGTTCCGCATGTACGATTGGGGCCGAACAGACCGCGAGCTGCATATTGAGCAGGCGATGCAGTGTATCGAGTTCGGCCCGCCGGATGTTAGCCAATATGAAAGGCACCTAAATAAGCCGAGCCGGTTTTCCGAAGCCGTACAACTGCTTGCGTGCGAACACTTTCGTATTCATAAGGTTCACGCAACCCGAAACGCGGCGCGGGAATTGTCATTCAATCAAACCACCGTCTGGATGGTGCTTGAAGGCAGCGGACGAATCGACCCTAACAACGGCGCCGCGCCTGTCGAGTTCTCTCGCGGCGAAACACTCTTTATTCCGGCAAGTCTTTTTGATGTTCAAATCGAGATATTTCAAGATGCGGTCTGGCTTGAAATTACCTTTCCACCAACTTCAGCGGCATGATATTGACATAAAAAATAATTTAATCTTCTGTTCAACAGACGAATCTGGATAATTCTTGGCGGTTTCGACTTTGATTGTTGATGGACGAACGTTTGCAGTCTATTCCTGAGGTTGCCTTCAGCATTAAATTCAGATGAAGGAGGGCTAACATTGACAGAACAGCAAAAATATCTCTTTGACTTGCAGGGGTACATTGTATTGAAAGATGTGGTACCGTTAGACATCGTTGAGGCGTGCAACCGCGTGCTGGACCGATTTGAAAATATGCCGCCGGAGGAGTTTCCGGTTCCTCTCGTTCTCGGAACACCAAAAACAGAGAAAGAACTTTACATCTCAAATATCCTTGAGAGCGACCCGGCTTTTATTCCGCTGATTGACATCCCCGAAGTACTGTCCATCATCGAAGGCGTCACCGGCGGCGAGTACCGCCTGAATCATACTTATACCATCTACCGGTGGAAAGATGGATATACACCGATGCATATGCACGCCACTCCAATTATCTCCAAATGCCAATACCACTGCCGCAACGGTCAGATGGTTTCCACCTTAACCAAAGCAGTGTTTCCAATGATTGATTGCCATGTCGAGGACGGTAGCTTTGCAGCTATACCGGGCGCGCACAAGAGCAATTTTCCGAGGCCGTGGGGCGAGCATCCGGACGAAAATCCGGTCTTGACGCCGATACCCGCAAATGCGGGCGATGCAATAATTTTTACCGAAGCTTTAACGCACGGCTCAGTGATGAACACTTCAGGCCGCCGAAGACGAACTGTTTACTACTGTTACAGCATCGGCTATATGCCCGACTGGGGCGGCCAGGGACTCGTCTTCAGCGACCAGGTCATGGAGTCCCTTAACGCGGCGCAGCAGGAGATTCTTCGGTTGAAGTAGGTATGTTTAATCCGACTTTCAGTCGGCGAAGGCAATGCCTGATTCCACAGTCCACATCGGACATGAGGCACAACTAGAACGAAACTAGAGGCTACGAACATGGCAGAAATTTCATCGGTCAAGGCGCGTGTGTGGATGAGCTACGTGAACGTAGTCAACGGCGTGGACGAAGACTTCCGTGACATGAAAGCCCACGGTATCGAAGGCGTGGAGATTAACATGTATCCTGCGATATGGGTGGGCGACGAGATCGACCTGAATCAGGCGTTAGCATGCGCCCGAAAATACGGTATGCAGCTTGCATTTACGATCGAGAACATCACGCTTCGTGCCGACCGTGTCACTGCACACGGCATTACGCCAACGCCGTGCGTTATGATTGGCGGCGCATATAATGGAAAAGCAATAGATTGGAATCGGTTCTCTTTCGCGCCTGAACGGCAGGAAATAACGATTGAGAAGCCGGTTTTCGGCAGCGACTGGACGCTCGGAAACGGCAGTTACTACGCCGAACTATTGCCGCCGCATCATGCGGAGGTCGTCGTCAAGGAGAAGGATTACGACGGCCGGCAACACTTGGCAATAATTCCTGCGTCGATTCAGGTCGATGGCGAACACACTTATCGTATGCAGTTTGATCTGTCCGGCGCACGGGGTGATCTTGACAATGTCATGCTGGCAGTCTATTGGCGGATGCGCGGCCCCATTTTCGAGCAGCCGCAGCCTGCAAACTATTTCGGCAACACAGCAAGTCCCCACGCGGCTGGTACCGCCGAGGGGCTTCGTGCACAGCTTAGATACGAGATTGGGAGGTGGGCGGAGGCAAACGGCGGCGAATTTCCCGCCGATATTGTCATGGGAGTGCGTATCGGCGACGAGGATTTTTTGCAGACGGTGCCGAACGGTCCTGCGAATCCAGCTCAGTCGATGCCGCTATGGGACTATTCAGACGATGCCATTACTGCCTTCAAACGATTGAATCCCGACGACACCTATCCGCGGCATTGGACGTTTCGTGAGGCGTTCGGCGAGCGTGCTTACGCCGATTGGATGTGGTCTTGCCACCGCGCCTGTGCAAATCTTCTACGAACTGCAAAGGATACGCTGCACCAAGAAGGTCTCGAGTCGCTAAGAATTTATCGGAATCTTACACGCTGCAACACCTTCTACGTAGGAAACGATCACGGCGGCATTGGGCTTGATATGTGCGCGCGCGAGATGGACATTGTTTCCGCAGACCCCTACCCGGCCTCGGACCGCGGCTACAACGACAGTTCAATTCCGAGGGATGTGAGTTACGTCGCCGGTCTTGCCCGCCGGCATCGGAAAGAACTAATGCCGTGGATGCAGGGCCATGAAATTCAACACCCGTCCGTCGCGCATCTCAATCGGCTCTATGAGCAGCACGTTGCCCAAACGCCGACGCGGATAATGTATTTGGGCTATGGAAATCGTGAGCGGCCTCCAAAAGGCACGGCTGCCACCTTTCCGGGCGGGAATCCGGACTCATGGGAGGAATCACGGCGGCTGAATAACCAGTTCCGCCAACGCGCCAGTAGACATGTAAACGCACGCGTTGCCGCCGTACGCGACTATCATGTGTGGAGCCTAAACTCTTTCGGTGAAGTGGACTGCCTTGACCGGCTATTCACGGACATTCTCGGTGAAATATCCGATCCGCACGGAACACCGTTCGACCCGATAGAGGTTCGTTCGCTTGACGCACTCGATTGGGGAGAGCTTGCGCATTACAGTATCGTGGTTGCCGCTCTGCCGCACAAGGTGCCCCAGCATTGCTGGCGCCGGTTTGCAGAATTACCCGGCAAGTGTGTATTGCTTGCTTCCGACTGTGGAACGCTCGCGAACGATGAAGGAACGACCGGCGTCCGTTTTTCAGGTGAGATTGCGCACGGCGGCGAGGTCTCAATGATTAACGGGATTGCCCTGCCGAGCTTGTACGTCCGTCCTGTTGAGGTTCGCCCCGACGTTCACAGCCTCGGAGTATACGGCGGGAAGACTTGCATTTGGCGGGTAGGCTCCATCCTCTTTTCCAGCGCACGGATACGGCACGAGGCGGTACCGCAATTCGTCGAATGGCTGGACGGGTGTGAGTGCCCCGAGTTAATAGACGGTTAAAACCGAAGCAATATCAGTGCTGTCAGGCGCCCTTAATAGCATATTCCTCCATCTTGGAATGCAGCGTGTTTCGATTGATTCCGAGGAGTTCTGCTGCCTTGCTGCGATTCCAACCTGTCCGCTCAAGAACAATTCTAAATAACGCCTTCTCAAAACCAGCGCGAATCTCCGTGTAGAGCAAGCCATCAGTTCTTTCAGATTCTATGTACTCGTCAACGCGTTCCGTAATCATGGCTTTTAACTGTGTGCCGTAGCTTGTATCCGCCTCGCCAGCGGAAGAAACCGTGCCCGTGGCAAGCTGTGGAAAATGTTCCGGCAGAAGTACGTGACCCGAGCACATCACCAATGCGCGTTTGAGCGTATTTTCCAATTCTCGCACGTTTCCGGGCCAATCGTAATTCACTAGCATTTCAAATGCTTCAGGAGAGATTGACGCTTCTGGAAGATTATAATCTCCGGCAAAGCGGCGAATAAACGAATCGATAAGATCCCGAATATCCTGTTTCCGTTCGCGCAGCGGGGGCAGATAGATTGGGACAACATTGAGCCGATAGAACAAATCTTCACGAAATGCGCCTTTTTGGATAGCTACATCGAGCTGCCGGTTCGTCGCAGCGATAACGCGCACGTCAACGTGACTCGACACATTTGACCCAACTGGCTCAACCTCGCGTTCCTGTAGCACACGCAATAATTTCATCTGCACTTCTGTAGGCAGCTCACCCACCTCGTCCAGAAAGATTGTCCCGCCATGAGCTTGTTTAAATTTACCTTGCCGGTCAGCATCCGCCCCAGTGAATGCGCCCCTGACATGCCCGAACAGGGTGCTTTCGATTAAGCCCGGCGGAACCGCGCTACAATCAACCACAACAAAGGATGCTTCTGCTCTCCTGCTGTTCTGGTGGATTGCGCGGGCAACCAACTCCTTCCCGGTACCGCTCTCACCCATGATAAGCATGGTTTCATCAAGCATCGCCGCCCGTCCAATGATTTGAAAAACCACATGCATCGCCGGACTTTCACCCACAATTTGAAATCTTGCGTCTTCTTCAGAAGACGATGCGGCGGCGGTATCGGTATTCAGAGTGCGTTCCTGATTGGATTCTAAACCTGCAAGTGTCTGCTTTGCTTGATTAGCGGCATATGCAGCTCGAGCCACGAGATCGGTTACGGCTATAATGTCAAAAGGCTTGGTAATATAGTCGTAGGTGCGCCGTTTGGCGGCTTCGATGGCGATTTGCGTCGTGCCATGCGCCGTAACGATTATAATCGAGACTGTTGAGTTTATTCCTTGGATCGTCTCAATCAGATCCAGCCCATTAGCATCAGGCATGAAGATATCAAGCAGTATCACGTCAATCGGTTTTGACCGCAGCAGGTCAACTGTCTCGCTGCCGTTGCGCGCACAGAATATGCGGTAACCCTCTTTCTGAAGGGCTTTCGTCAGTACAAAACGAATGCTTTCGTCATCGTCAGCGATGAGAATTGAGTGGTTCATGAGTATTCACTTTAGCGCGCGGATTTGCGTTAGGCAATCCGTGCCAATCTTGAGATTCGAGCGTTCCGGTATTAGATTGGCAGTGTAATTATGAAAGCCGTGCCATGGGTTAGCGCGGCATCAACTTCAATAGTACCGCCGTGTTCTTCTATAACCTCTCGACTGATTGCTAGTCCAAGACCTGTTCCTTTCTGCTTGGTAGTAAAAAACGGATCGAACAGATGCGGCACGATATCCGGAGAGATACCGGCGCCCGAGTCCTGTACACGAATCTGAACATTCCTTTTTTCTGACGCTTCCGTTCCGATAGGAGGCTGCTTCGAGTGGGCCTCAGCGCTAACGCCATCACATTGGGTTTGGATCGTCAACACCCCGCCTTTTTCCATGGATTCGATTGCGTTCCGGAACAGATTCAGTAGCACTTGCGTCAACCTATCCGCATCGACGACGACGGGCGGACAGTCGTCCCATCGCCTGTATTGGACATGAATCCGGTTTTGATCGAAATCGGGTTGACAGATGGATAGGCCATTTTCGATAATCTCGTGAAGGTTGTGCAGCTTAAAATTCGTGGGATGCCCCTTGCCAAAGGTGAGCAACTGTTCGATAACGCCATTTAGGCGGTCCACCTCTTTAATGATGACGTCGATACACGCTTTAGTTTCAGGATACGATTCACTTTCGAGTTCGAGGAGTTGCGCCGCCCCGCGAATGCCGCCAAGCGGATTCCTAACCTCGTGGGCTACAGTAGTGGCGAGCTTGCCGAGCGTTGCAAGCCGTTCGGATTGGACGAGCGAATCAATCATCTCCTGTATCTTAACGCGTTGACCCAAAATTGAAGCGATAATAGTCAAAATGCGAAGGTCGTCTTGCGCGGAGAATTCATCTGACGCCTTATCGACTGTTAATGTCGCCGCCACCTGTTCATCAACGATGACGGGGATACACCAGAATGCAATTGAATCTTTGGATTGAACCGAAGTTGCATCGGGGAGATCGAGTTGCTGAAGCGGTTTGCGTGTATGCGGGACGCCAATCGCCTTACCGGAATCCAAAACTTTCTGCTGAATCTCGTGGATTTGACTGTCTGTGCCGCGCCGCAGTTCTGCTTTCGTCAATCCAAATACGGCGCCCATAGTCCTTGTTCGTTTACCATCGTGCCAGATTCTCAGTGTGCCTCGATACACTCGCATTCGGTTCGCGAGGATTTTCATAATTTCTTGGAAAAGTTCGTCCAGTTCTAAAGCGGCATTTGCGGCTTTGCCAACTTCAAAAAGCGTTGCGAGGTCGCGCACCCGACTGCCAAGGTTTTGGAGTTCCTCTTCATTTGTATCTCGATTTAATTCGGACAATCGTAGTGTACGAGTGATTACCAGCGCGATGAAGGGATACACAGTGGCAACAACCGTCGTCACTCCGGCAACGTACATCTGATCATAAAAGAGGACGATATACAGCCAATTTGCAAAGGTTGTTAAAGCAACTAACACCGCTTGCCCGATCCGTCCGCTATATTTTCCCGCAAGGATCATGATTCCGTAGTAGATGTGCATCACAATTTCGTAGCCTTGCGGATAATTTGAACTGTATATGAAGAGATTGATGAATACAACAAGGGTTGCGAGGAAAGTTGTTTTCATTGCCGGCGAAGCTAATTGCGCAAAAAATTATGGAGCATCTTGAGTCCGATGCGGCCGCTTTTTTCCAGATGGAATTGTGTCGCAATGAGGTTCTCGTGCGCGACGACACTGCAAAATTCAACGCCGTACCTCGTTCTGCCAATGATGTGCGACGGAATCTGGGGAATCGGATAGTAGGAATTTACAAAATAGAAGTGCGCGGGATTGGGAACATCGTGAAAAAAAGGGTGCGATTGGGTCTGATTCACTTCATTCCAGCCAATCTGCGGCACTTTTGAAGTGCGGTCCGCCTCAAATTTTTTTACAATACCGGGTAAAATGCCGAGACATTCGGTATTTTCTTCTTCGCTGTGATCGAACAGAATTTGGATGCCGATACAAATCCCCAGCATCGGTTTACCGGCACTATATACCTGCTTCAAAGTCTCAGAGAGCCCTGCCGCCTCCAGGTTGTCCATGGTTGCCCGTGCTGCGCCGACACCGGGGAAAATCACCTTGTCGGCAGACAGAATGGTATCGGAATCCGCCGTAATCACTCCATCGTAGCCTAAGTACGTAACAGCGCGTTCAACGCTTGTCAAGTTCCCCGCGCCGTAGTCGATAATTGCAATCATGGGCACCACACGTTTAAAGTAGTTTTGTTTGAAAGTTTAAGAATGGGCCATTGAAGTGATGTTGAAGGGTGAAAATTTTAACCCGCGAAAATAACTCCATAACGTCCATTTGTCCAAACGCCGTCGTCATTCTATAAATGTACAATTCCTTCTCCTCATTACCGTGATAGGGAACGGCAAAGTTCAGCGTATTGTCTTTAACATCGGGGTACTGATTTGGGTTCAGGATGTTTCCACCCGCTTTTACTTCGGTCATCACTCGGAATCGTAGTTTAACCGATGCGTTTTCCACATTTCTTGTCTTACTGAAGGTCTCTTGCTCGCTGAACAGATTCAGCAGTTTTTGTTTCATCGAAGCTGAGAACGATACCCCAAGTTCATCAAGCCGTTCTTCCAATGCTTGACCGAATGACTCAGATATTAGGGTTGAAACAGGTACCGTCTCAAAGAATTTTCCGTGGCCTAAGCAAACCTTCACGTTTGGTCCGCTTCTGCCACGAATCAAGTAAAATACTTGCCGAATGGGTAAGGAAAGAATGTCATCGCCCGCTTGCAGCATCTGTGTCCGGATGATGTTTTCTGCCCCTTCAATCAATTCTTGGACATCTTTTTCACCCGTCGGAATTGTCGAGTTGAAAGAGGAAACTGAATAGCTCTTGTTATCTTTTAATTCTATCAACTCTCCACCGTCAAAAATTGGGTCATTTTGATTGAGCTTTATAGCCAAGTCGGGGAACTTTCCTTTGTTGATACATGCGAGCATATCCTCATCGAATGGAAAAGTATCAAGCGGATTTTGGGATGTGAATTTATCTCTTTTTACACATAGGTCGGCGAAGTAGTGGTAGATTGAACTAGCCATCTATTTATTTGACTCAAAAAGTGCCATCTGTTCGGAAGCAGAATTTGGTACTTTACTTTGTGTAGTTGTTCCCCAAATGACTTCTAAGTTCGGTGTGCATTTGTAGTCTTTGAACAACCCTGAAATGTCATCTGCTTTCCTTTTTTCAGCAAGCCTATTCCGAATAATTCCGACGTTAATCTTATCGAGTTCCATGCCAACCGATTCTCGTCCCAACTGCTCCGCAACAACCAAGGTCGTCCCCGAACCAGCGAATGGGTCCAACACAACATCCCCGGGATTTGTTGACGACAGGATTATCCTAACGAGAAGTTGAATCGGTGTCTGTTGCTTGTGCAAACGATTCCCCTCTGTATCCCTAAGGGCTTCATCTCCAGCAAAGTACCCCGATGTCAGCTCACGAATATCGTCCCACACGTCGGTAACGAACATGCCGTTTTCCCGTTCATATTTGTAATCAGCAGGAAGCGGCGGATTGATTCTCAGGCGGTGAAATACGCCTGGACGTTCCCCCTTCGTTGCGAACGCAATAATCTGGTAATGCTTGCCAAAACGCTTCATTCCGGGCACGGCGGACGTTTTCTTTTTCCAAATGATCAAGTTTTGAAACGTCCACCCTGATTCGCGAAGACAGCGCAGCACTGATTCAGTCTTCTTTTCGCGTTGCATAAAATAGATTCCGCCGCCCGACGCCGTCCCGCGGCAAATCTTTGTACAAACATCGCTCATCCGCCTCCAATATTCCGCTTCAGGCAAGTTGTCGTCCCACTCATTATATCCTTTGTCCTGATTGAAGGGCGGATCGAGAAACGTGAGATCCACAGGCCGCAAATCAATGTTCTGTTGGTCCAATAACGACGCACAATCTCCGAGCAGCACAGTTGCATTCATTTTCAATCCTGAGACCTGAGAAACTCGTCATTGACAATCATCGGGACTTCATTTGGTTTCGGCAAATTGATTAAAATCCTGGCGAAAATTTTTCCATGCTCGTCAAATGGATTAAGAAGTTTACATTTCCAAAATATGGCCATTCGTTTGTATCAGTTGTCTGCCAAATCCTCAATCCGCCGATATAGGTTCGCCATCTCGATTGCCGCAGCAGCCGCTTCCGCACCTTTGTTCCCCATTTTTGTACCGGTACGCTCTATGGCTTGCTCAATCGTATCGGTGGTAATCACTCCGTATATCACCGGAACACCCGTGTTGGATGAAACCTGCGAAATGCCTTTAGCGCTCTCGCTTGCGACAAAGTCGAAGTGCGGCGTCGCGCCCCGGATCACGGCGCCGATACAAATAATGGCGTCATACCGATTGCTTTCAGCGAGCCGTTTTGCCGTTGCAGGAATCTCAAACGCACCCGGCGTCCAAAATATATCTACATCATCGAGATTGACCCCGTGGCGTTTCAGAGCGTCAAGCGCCCCATCTAACAATTTGGTGGTGATAAAGCCGTTAAATCGACTGACAGTAATACCGACCTTCAAATTGTTTCCGACCAGATTGCCTTCATAAATGTTCGGCATCGTTAATTGCGGCGCGCATCTTTATCTTGCGCCCCCTCCTCTTCATCAATTGTGTGCAGCAGCAAATGTCCTAACTTCGTTCGTTTAGTTTCGAGGTAGCAGCGGTTGAATTTATGGGGTGGGGTCTGCAGCGGGACGCGCTCGACAATTTTAAGGTTATGTCCGGCCAGTCCGCTGACCTTGCGCGGATTGTTCGTTAAGAGACGCATCTCAGTTACACCCAGATCTGCCAAAATTTGTGCACCGACGCCGTAATCGCGCAAATCCGCAGGGAAACCGAGTCGATTGTTCGCTTCCACAGTATCCAGCCCTTCCCTGTCCTGCAAATTGTAAGCGCGGATTTTGTTGCTGAGCCCCATGCCGCGACCCTCTTGTCGCATGTACACCAAAACCCCCCGTTCTTCTGCTTGGATGAGTTCCATGGCTTTATCCAACTGTTCGCCGCAGTCGCAACGCAGCGACCCAAATACATCTCCGGTGAGACACTGCGAATGGACTCGCACCAACACCGGCGTTTCATCTGAGACATCTCCTTTGACGAGTGCAATATGGGTCTTCAGGTCGTCCAGGCTTTCATAGGAATACAATTTGAAATGCCCATGCTGCGTTTGTACATCCGCCTCGGCGACGCGTTTGATAAGCGTTTCCGTCTGCCGCCGATACTCGATGAGATCTGCGATGGTGATAATCTTTAATCCGTGCTTTGGGGCAAGTTCCAAGAGTTCAGGCATTCTTGCCATCGTGCCGTCTTCATTTAAAATTTCACAGAGTACCCCCGCAGGATATAGCCCCGCGAGCAGCGCAAGGTCAACGGTCGCCTCGGTATGCCCGGCGCGCCGCAGCACGCCGCCATCCATCGCTTGCAGCGGGAAGATATGCCCCGGCCGCACAAAATCTTCCGGTGTCGTCTGGGGTTCGACAAATTTTCGGATTGTGTGGGCGCGTTCATAGGCAGATACGCCCGTGCTCACGTCTTTTGCGTCGATGGTTACGGTAAACGCAGTATGCAGCCGGGCGGTGTTTTCGGATACCATCAGGGGAAGATTCAACTCTGCCAAACGAGCCGCGGTGGCTGGGAGGCAAATCAAGCCGCGCCCGTATTTCGTCATAAAATTTATCGCATCCGGCGTGACCATTTCAGCCGCCATAATTAAATCGCCTTCGTTTTCGCGATCTGGATCGTCGGTGACAATGATCATTTCACCATTACGAATGGCTTTAACGGCTTCCGGAATTGTGTTAAACGTCATAAAACTTCGCAAAGAACTCTGTCAAATCCTATTTTTGCCGGGGAGTTTTCCCGACAGAGAAAAACTGCGCTCCTCATTTGGCTAATAATGAATGTGCTGAATTTACGCGTGCTAACTAACGTAGCCGTGTTCCCTCAAAAACGCCAAATCAACAGTCCGGGATTTGCCAAGGCCGGAAACTAACAGCCGTTCTACATAACGCCCTATCAAATCAACCTCAATATTTACGCGCGCACCGACTCGTAACTTTCCGAGCGTTGTTACTTGTTTGGTGTGGGGAATAAGCGCCACTTCAAAACTATCATCGGACAATTCAGCGATGGTTAGGCTGACACCGTCTACACAGACAGAGCCTTTATATACGATATACCGCATCGCCGTTGCAGAAACCGTGACGCTCATCATAGACGCTTCGTCCCGCCAGCCGCTCACAGTACCCACTTCGTCGACATGCCCTAATACAAGGTGTCCGCCCAGCCGATCGCTCAAGCGCAACGGCAGTTCAAGGTTAACTGCATCTCCAGGTTTAAGTTCACCGAGTGTTGTTTTGCGAGACGTTTCCGCAGAGATGTCCGCTGTAAAACTGTCCTCAGTGACGCTAGCCATAGTCAAGCAGACACCGCTCACAGCGATACTGTCGCCGACAATGCACTCCGCTGCGGCTTGCGGCGTTTCGATTGTAAGCGCGGCAGCTTGACCGCCGCGCTGTACCTGTTTGACGATCCCAACAGTTTCAACAATTCCTGTGAACATAATCATCTGTAATTCTGTGATGCAAAGACACCGAGTGCACTCACACGTTAGGATTCAAATAACCTTCTATGAGGAGGTCTCCATTGATAGGCGTAACTGTTAAATCACGTAGCGTGTAAGCCTCTGACAGGTATTGAATCCCGACTCCCCCGATTGGCCCAGCCGCCGCCTTGCCGCCAATTAACTTTGGCGCGAAAAAGAACACGACCTTGTCTACAATTCCCGCTTTTAATGCAGAGGCGTTGACTTCCGCACCCCCTTCAACAAGCACACTAGTGATGCTTCGGTGTCCAAGTTCACACATCAACGTTCCCATGCAAACACGTCCATCTTTTTCTTGGACTGCCAGAATTTCTGCGCCGATCGCCTCGAGGTTCGCGAGGTCTCCCAAATTAGCACGATCGGTTACAGCGATGATTGCACCCGCACTATGGTCGGGGCTGAAGATTTTCGCTGTTGGGGGTGTACGTCCGTGCGAATCCATCACAATGCGTATTGGATTTTTGCCGCGCCCGTGAGGCAATCGCGTCGACAACGATGGGTTGTCGTTCAAAACTGTTTCAACCCCGACTAAAATTGCATCAACCTGATTACGAATCTCATGTCCTTTCGTCCTAGCCGCTTGCGACGTAATCCATTGGGATTCGCCCGAGGCAGTGGCGATTTTACCGTCAAGGCTGCACGCGGCTTTGAGGATGACGAACGGCTGCTTGGTCGCCGTATATTTGAGATACACCTCATTGAGGCGCCGTGCTTCCCGCTCAAATAAGCCGACTTTCACGCGAATTCCAGCATCTCTCAGCTCACGCATGCCGTTGCCGTTGACGCAGGGATTCGGATCTTTAAGTGCAACATAAGCCTTTGCGATGCCCGCCCTAACAATTGACTTCGTGCACGGCTGTGTACGTCCCCAGTGGCAGCACGGTTCCAGTGTGACATATAGGGCCGCCCCCCGAGCGAGGTCACCGGCTTGATTCAATGCATGAATCTCTGCATGCGCTTCCCCAGCCTTTTGATGGTATCCCTCGCCAACAATCGTGTTTTCCCGCACGATGACCGCACCGACTAAAGGATTGGGGCTGGTGCGGCCGCGGGATTTTTCGGCGAGATCGAGCGCATAACGCATGAAGCCTTTATCTGTCGATGACCACTGGGCTGACCGGGACACATACCGCTCCTGATACAAAAAAAGCCCAAAGATCAGTCTTTGGGCGGAAGAATCGCGACCGTGCCTTCTCCCTTCCGGACTATTACCGTCGGCTCTGGAATCACACCAGATCTGTCCTCGACATTTATCGTGGACTCGCGGACTATACCGCCGATGGGGAATTCCACCCACCCCCGAAGACGCTCTGATTCTCTTAGAGGGTGCGCGTGGGCACATCAAAAGCCCGCCTTCGCAATCACCCCCTCAGTGAATATACTTGTTTGAAGAATATTATATCATAAGCTTGTATGACAAATCAAAAAAGTTTATCAAACCGGTATGCTAAATGCGTCTCAACCCTCTTTTTCGCTTGATTATTTTCGAGAGTTCACTTATCATCTGTTGGGATATGAGAGGTAGCGTTATGGATATGCTCTGAGACTGCATCGGTGTAATGATTAAGAATTACGCGATGGGACCTCAGGTGAAATAATCTTACGGAAAGCGCATAAAGGAGTCCATTCGCAAAAATGACATCAGCCCTTGAAGAAGAGCTTGTTGAGGCATACGAGCGGGAAGTGGAAAGATTAGTCTCCAAGCAACGCAAATACCGCAATGTGCTCGGCGGCGCCGACGTCGCCGCAGTGGTTCGTGCGTTTCGTTTCACTTTTGAGCACGGAATTGAAAAAGTGACAGCTCAGATGCTCTACGATATGATCAATGACGATAACGGAGAATAGCGTATGCTGCTAGAACGAATCATGCTCAAATCCTTTGGGTGTTATGATCGAAAAAATTTCGATTTGAGCGAAGGCATAAACCTGATATTCGGTCCAAATTTCAGCGGCAAGAGCACACTCGTTAGTGCAATCTTCTTCGCACTGACTGGCAAACCTATTATCCCGCGCGTTAATCCGTCCTCAATGGCACGATCCGGTGCGTCAAGCGGAACGGCGGGGCTGGGGTTCTGCAATCAAGACCGCCGTTATCGACTCTTTCGTTCGACGAACGGTGACGTTCAAATTCGGTGTCAAGAGAACGGTGAGTGGCGCATCCAAATAACCGGGAAACGCACGGCGGACTCGGAGCTTCAGCAGATTGTTCATCTGAACCACCACCATCTTTCTGCAGCATCCTTCCTGAGAGAGGGCGAAATTTTTGAATTCCTGACCCGCATGCCGGCGAGCCGGCGGGATATCCTGTATGCGCTGCTTGGCATCGATCGGCTCATAGAGGTTCGCGAACGGTTCATTGACGGGCGCCGCCTATCCAAGCGCGAGGAAAAGCGGGTTCAAGAGCATCAACGCAGCCTGCGGATAACGTCTGTCAAGGGGCATGGAGAAGAAATTAAGCGGCTTGAAGAGGAACTGAAAGCCCTGGAAGCGCAATATGAAAGCCTAACAAACAAGGCCGCTGAAGACGGCGACGCACTGTTAATCGTTGAACTAAATCAGACCCGCGACCGGCTCCAGCAGCAGATAGTTGCGATGGGCAAAGAACGCGCTTCAATTCTCGGCGGCTTTACCGATCCCGCGCATCTACACGAATCGATCAAGGCGATTGAAACAGCAATTTCAGAGGCGCGGGGATTGGAGGCTGAACGGGAGAAAGCTATTCAGGAGGTAGGCGTCCTAACCAGCCAGATTCGGACGCTGGACGGGGAATGTGAAACTTTACATCAGTTCATCAATAATCAGCGTGGACACTGTCCGACCTGCCATCAGCCGATACAGCGTGAGACAATTGCGCACATCGTCGACGAAAAGACTTCCGAACGAGAAAAACATCAGCGCGAACTCGACGCAAAACAGGCAATTCTCAATAAACACACCGATGATGTCAGCGCATTGCGTGAACTCGACCAGCGGCGCCAACTATTGTTGAGCAAAGTGGAGATGCTTGAGCGTGTCGAAACTCAGTTTGCGGAGTTGCAGCGCGAGTTCAAAACTGTAGCGGATCGGTTGAACGCGTTGGAAACATCTGCTCCGCCGCAGCGGGATACTCCAGTTGAAGCGCAGCCCGATGCGGCGCAGACGGCTGAAAACCGGCGTCGCATGAAATCAAAAATTGATACATTGCGGGCGTGTCTTAGCAAACTCAACGCAGACGAGGCGGTGTTAGCCCATAAACTCCAAGAACTTCAACGTGTTCAAACTGAAGCCGACAAGATCCTTCGTACGCGCTTAAGCTTTGAACTCGCTTGCGCGGGCGTGGAGAAAACCATTGAAACACTTCAACAACAGATGCTGCAACCCGCGGAGGAAGAACTTCAGCGTTGGTTAAAACGCATGAACCTTTTCGAACACGCGAAGGTTGACCTCAAAAGTCAACACCTTCTCCCGTCTCTAAACATCAATGGTGCGGCACGCGACCTGATGCTGCTCAGCGGCAGCGAAAAGATGATCCTATATCTCTGCTTCAAAGCCGCGCTGTCAACTGTGTTGGGGGACAACGGCTTTTTTGTCTTCGACGATCCAACCCTGCATTTGGACGAAGAGCGCAAGGACTTGATGATCTCGTTTATTCAACAACTTGCTGGCAATCATCAGGTCATCGTAACCAGCAACGACACCGCTGTGAGAGATGCACTGACCGATTCACACATCATTGAAACAACCGGTGAATAGCGTCCGTGAAGATGTCCTGCCATACAGCCGTCATATCGTGGAATAATCACCCATCAGCTAGTAGGCATACTCCGTATGCCGTAACTCTCACACCCGTGCGGCGATCAGCCTTCAATGCACAACGTACAAGTCACGGCACACGGAGTGTGCCCACTACTTTGCCATGAGCTTAAATTGCTTTAGTCCTCACTATTTCACAATCACCATCCGACGCATCGCGGAAAAATCACCCGCCCGCAGTTGATAGAAATAGGTACCGCTTGCGACCGCTTCGCCGCGTTCGTTGTGTCCATCCCAATACACCGCATTGCCTTTTTCAGTATAGAACCCGGCAGTCTGGTGCCCCAAATCGAAATGACGCACCAACACACCGCCAGCATTATAAATGGAAAGCGCGGCATCCGCGTCACGGTCAAGGTGATACGGAAGCCATGTCTCCGGATTGAAGGGATTCGGGTAGTTGGGGAGAAGCTGCGTTTTCGCAGGGATTCTGGCGTTGGTTGCCAGCCAATTGCGCAGCAGGTCCGCACCGATGCGAACTTCCGGCATCACGTCAGATATGCGCTCTAACTCGGTCAAAGCCGACCGCAAACGGCGAAGGCGGTCGGAACCCATCGGCGTCGTGCGGCAATGGGTGCCCACCCGCTGAATGCTATGGCGTGCCGCACCGTAGCCAAACCTACCGCTTGTGGTGTGGGCGGATGGCGCCGCCGAAACAATACTTGATTGGCCGAATAGGCGCGCCACGCGAACAAGATCAAAAATATCGACCTCGCCATTCCCGTCAATATCTGCCGCAAGTCCTTCACCAGTTTGCCCAAAACTACCACCGACTTTAACAAGATCGAAGATATCGATTTGCTCATCCCTGTTGATGTCCTCAGGACGAAATTCCACGTATGAAAACGCTATCTTTCCCGATTGGCCATCCGGGTTGGTTAGGACAATTTCGACATTCCCAACCGTACTTGCGGGTATAGTGAAGGTGATTTCAGTCGGGGATACATATTTTACGTCCAGTATCTCAATGCCACCGACAGTAACGCTTGCACCCTCTTGAAAATTCTGTCCGAGTAACTGAACAATTGTGCCTTCGGAAATTATTCCGCTCTCTGATGTGACACTGTCAAGGATTGGTGCCGGAATCCTCGCTTCAACCTCAATATTAAATGACACTGACTGTCCGTCCGGATTGGTGAGGACAATTTCAACCGTTCCAAACGTGTCCTCGGGGAGTGTGATGCTGAGTTCGGTTGGAGAGATATATTCTACGTCCGATATCTCAATGCCCCAGACGGTAACGCTTGCGCCGTCTTGAAAATTCTCGCCGATTAATTGAACCATGGTGCCTTCCGTAATTATTCCGCTCTCTGATGTGACACTGCCAAGGATTGGTGCTGGAATCTTCGCTTCAACCTCAATATTAAATGACACTGACTGTCCGTCCGGATTGGTGAGGACAATTTCAACCGTTCCAAACGTGTCCTCGGGAAGTGTGATGCTGAGTTCGGTTGGAGAGATATATTCTACGATTGCAACCGTGATATCGTCGATGGTAACGGTCGCGCCCTCTTGAAAATTCTCTCCGAACAATTGGACGGCATCGCCTCCGGAAATCATGCCGCTATCCGACGCGACGCTGTCAATGATTGGCGCTGGAACTCCTGATTCAATCTGAATGTCAATCTCTGCGCTGGTTGCTGCGATATCGTCGTCCGTCACGATATAGGTTACTTCCGCGAGGGCTTCTCCTTCTTCCAAGACGGCGACTAGTATCTCGTCGCCAGAACCCGCAACATCCTCCTTGAGGTTAAAAAAGACAGCCGAATAAATCCCAGGACCATTTTGACCGGTCGGTCCGGTTTGTTCTGGAATAGGTTTTGAGGTGTTTTTAACAGTAACATCAAGCCCATCTATCGGATTGCCGTTTGCATCTGTTACCAGAACCTTTACCACAAAGATTTGGGTCGCAAAACTCGTCATCGGTACAACCGCGTATAGCAGAATTATAAACCCTAAACAACAAATGGCGGTGCGTTTCATGACTCACTCCTTATAATCTCAATTTTTACTCAATCTCTGAACTCGCGCGCAATGCTAGTCGTCAAAAACCTTACCTTCAAATTACGTCTACAAAATGGGGTGCGTTTCACGATATTCTCCTGTAGCTTTGGGTTGATGCACCAATCGTTAAGCTGACATCCCCATCGCTGCGCTTTTGCTTAGCCGAACGTGATTCTTGAAATCGAGATTTTCCTCGAAAACTCGGTTTCTACAACGGATTGACTAGCTTACCCGCACATTCAAAGATGAGGCGGCTTCAACAATTGACTCCCAGACATCGTCGGCGATTGGAATTCCCTCGCGTTTACGCTCGGCGCGGGTGCGAGATTCCGGATCGCCGGGCATGAGCACCGCTTCAAATCCGGGCGCCGGCGCAATATCCCTAATACGATCTCCCATCTCATCCACTTGGGTTGTGAACGCAGCGAACGGGCGGAACAAATCTGCTTTGAGTACAATCATCGTCACACCTTGGTGCCCCATTATAGCGCCGCCCCGGCCCGCATCCGTGAACGTATCGCTGCCCGTAAAGATTCTTCCGAGAAACTCCACTGCCATCATCAGCGCATAGCCCTTGTGTCCGCCAAACGGCAAATAAGCACCCCCGTCAAAATAGTCGTTTGGATCCGTGCTTGGAACACCGTCTTTGTCAACGAGGCACCCGGCCGGCAATTGTTCACCCCTACGCCGCGCATCAAGGACTTTAACGCCCGACACGGCAGTCGTGGCGAAGTCGAACATCATCGGCGGCGTTTCGCCGCCGGGGAAACCCATCGCTAACGGGTTCGTATGCAGCGCCCGCTCTCGTCCGCCGTATGGGGCAGTTGCGGGCACTTCCACACCAAACCCTCCCGCCCAGAGCATCGAAATCATGCCTTCAGACGCCGCCATCTCCACATAGTGCCCTAGGCGCCCAATGTGGCAGGCTTGCACTAAACCGACGACCGTCACATGATGTTCCTTCGCTTTTTCGATTGCGGTCTCCATCGCATACTTAGCCGTGACATGACCGAATGCCCAATTGCCTTTAACCAATGCGCTTGCGGCGGTTTCGTTTAGGATTTCAGGACGTGCAGTCCCGACAATTTCGCCGGCTTGCATGCCTTTTACATAGAATGGCAAATGCCAGACGCCGTGTGTGTCGACCCCGCTGAGGTTTGCCGACACAAGGTGTTCCGCAACAATGTCCGCGTTGTGTTCATTCGCACCGCCCTTCAGTAAAATCTCTCTGGCAAGCGCCTGAAGTGCGTCCGCAGTCTTGACTATCATTTATCATTCCCAATAAGTTTGTTTTAGATGTTCACGCGCTGTCCAGCCGTTAGCGCCGCGTCAAACGCCCCGAATTCAGATTGAAACCGGTCTGCCAATTTGGTAAAATAGAAATAACGCTGTTCCCAGAAATTGTAAAAACTGTTTCGTTATTTTTGCATGAAAGGCGAATAAAGTCAAGAAGATAAAGTACGGGCTATTCTGAGGAGGAGATGTTTCGAACGCTTCTTGCGCGGCGTTGACAAAATCGGCTTTCGCCGGCAATTCGCATGGCGCTTCCGTATACCCTAACGCTGTTTAGGATTTACGCAGAATTTGGGCGGGCACAAGACCTGCCCGTTCATTCCCAGTAGGGGCGCCCCTTGTAGTTGCCCCTACTATAATTGTGAAATTGGGAAGGGAAAAATGGAGAAACGGACTTTAGGAAAAACTGGTCTTGAGGTGAGCCGCCTAGGCTTAGGGCTTGCCTGGATAGGATTTGAGCTGACACTGAACGAGACGCGGCAAGCCGGTGAGGTAATTAATACGGCGCTCGACGCCGGTGTTAACCTGCTCGATACCGCCGCCTGTTACGGTATCAGCGAAGAGCTAATCGGCCGCACGGTTGCGCACCGCCGCCATGAATACTATCTAGCTACCAAATGCGGGCACGGCGGGACGGGTGCGGACTGGTCTGCCGAAACTGTTAATGAGAACATTGACCGCAGCTTGAAGCGGATGCGGACCGATTACTTGGATATCGTGCAACTGCACTCCTGCGGCGTGCACATTCTTGAGGAGAGCGATGCCGTGCAGGCGCTATTGGATGCAAAGAAGGCGGGCAAAACGCGATTCATCGGCCACAGCGGGGATAACGAGTCTGCCCGATGGGTCATTGAGAGCGGCTTGTTCGACACGCTCCAAACCAGTTTCAACCTCATCGACCAACGCGCCCGTACGCGCCTGTTTCCTGCTGCAGAAGCTAACGATATTGGCATCATCATCAAACGCCCAATCGCCAATGCCGTGTGGAAGGCAGCCAATAGCCCTAGCGACTATTATGACGGTTACTTTGAACGTGCTAAAATCATGGATGCGATGGGGCCCATTCCCGGCGCACCGGAGAACCGTATCTTGCTCCCAATGAGTTTCACGTTCGCCCACGATGTGGTGGACACGGCAATTGTCGGCACCAAAAATCCTGAAAATATGCGCCAAAACATCGAGTTGTACAATAGCGGCCTCTCAATCCCACCAGAAGCCGTTGCCGAACTGTACCGCCGCTTCGACCAGGTTGGGAGCGATTGGCACCAACTCAGTTGATTTTCGTGGGGTGTGGTTACCCCCCTGATAAGGCTTACTATTACCCACAAGTCCAGAAACTCGCACGGAGCCACGCTGTGGGAGGGAAATCCTTCTCCCGATTGTCGAGAATCAAGCGACCGAATAGGGAGCGCGATAGTTTTAAGTGCCTCTCCTACAATGAGAGCGCCCTGCCGGCTCATTCCATTAATCATTCCCCTCCTTTCTAAGGAGGGGTTAGGGGAGGTTATAGTTTGGGTTGAGCGCTGTTTCTAGCACCCTCCATTAAGATGTGGGTAATAGCAAGCTGATAAGGGATCAACTGAGCGAATAGCGAAGGCGATAGTTTTGGGGTTGACATCTCTTTTTTAATCGAGTTAAAGGTGATGTGTAATCTTTGGTTGCAGTGACTATAATTCTAGTCCACCGGCGATTCCAGTTTACCCAATAGCGTTCGGCGAATGCAGTCGAGCCCTTGAATAGCGAGCCAGCGGCGAATATAGTCGGTATCCTGATAGTTGCGGCTGCGTTCGAAACGGAATGCGCGCCCCGGCCCCTGCAGAAGGATGTAGGTCGCATTTTCCTCGAATGGTCCCACCACCGCTAACCCTAAACCATCGACCGGAGTGACTTGTCTCGTAAGCGAGGATGCGTGTGCTCGAATTTCTGCTTGCGATGATTGTGGATTTACTTCTGACCCCTCCAGCGCTTCCGCCAAATTTGCGGCAGGCTTTGTGCGTGCGATAGACTCGCCGTACCCGGCTTCGACGAGATCGCTCACCAGTTGGCCGTTAGTAAGCGAATCCACAACCCCTAGCTTCAGCTCTCGTTGGTCCAATAATTGCCCCACCACCTCCGGCAACGACTCTCGTCCGACGCCGTAAACCGCGACGCCCAGCCGCTCTCTAAGCGTAGCCTCCATTTCAGCAATCAGCGCGTCCGCTTCTTCTTCGGTGTCGGCTTTGGCTGCGATTCGCACATCAGTTTGACCCACATGCGCCGCCAACCCAACCGTCGGGTTAGCCGAAGTCATCAAATCCCCGATTGCCCGATCCACGTTACTTTCGCCAACAGCACAGGTCCGTATCACGCGCACCTTTGTGACCTTGCTCCCGCCCATACGCTCAACAAGCAGCGGAACCACCGAATGCTTCAGCACGTATTCAAGCTCGCGCGGCACGCCCGGCAGAGAAATCACACAGCCGCGTCCGCGCCAATCCTCGCTCAAAAAACACGGTGCAGTCCCAACGGGGTTGGATAACGGCGTCGCACCTTCGGGTATATACGCTTGGCGCTTGTTGTTTTCCGCCATCTTGCGGCCAAATCGGCGAAACCGTTCCGCGATTTCCGCTTCCAGTTCATCGCTGTAAACGAGTTTGCGCCCTGTGGCATTGGCAGCCGCTTGGCGCGTGAGGTCATCCACTGTGGGACCGATGCCGCCAGAGGTGATGACAACGTCCGAACGATCCAACGCCCGGTCGAGAATCTCCGTAATGCGCGCCTCATTGTCGCCAACGGTAGTCTTGTAATATAAATCGAACCCGATCTCGCGGAGCGCAATGGCTAATCGGTTGGCATTCGTATCGACAATCTCGCCCAGCAGCAGTTCAGTGCCAATCATCACAATTTCCGCGTGCATCCGCTTTTCGATTCCCCCTCCGTTTTCTCTAAGTTCATTTCTGCAGATTGCATCACGGTTATATCACAGTTACGAAACTATAGTCAAGGATTAAGCCAAATATGTGTTGACATCATCCGGGTATACGCATAAAATTGGAGCATTAAACCTCCTACTGTTTGGGAGGAACATCCCTGTCCCGATAATCGAGTGAAGAACGCGTATAACAGACATTTTCAATACATATCTGACATCGCGCTAGTCTGCAAATAAAGCCAACCTTTGGGCTTTTTTTTACACGAGCCACTATTTATGACAGGAGGTTTATCATGCGGCATCGCCCGTATCCAATGGCTGACGGTGTGAGAAGCATTGCGCTCGGCATCATTTTCAGCCTTCTGACTTGCGGAATTTATTCCCTGTATTGGCAGTACAAACAGATGGTAACGCTCAACGCGTGGTTAGGGCGGAACGATTACCGATTTTGGCTTTGGCTTTTCCTCAGCATCCTGACGTGCGGTATTTTTAGCTTCTACTATGAATACAAAATGGCCGTAGGAATCAACGAAATTCAGACTAATAGCGGGCTGCTCGTGAGCAGTTATTTAGCGGTAACATGCGTCTTGCTCGCAATTTTTGGGGTCGGCATCGCATCCCTCGCCATCCAGCAGTGGGAAATCAACAAATTCTACAATGCGCACGACGACGTTTAATCACATTCATCTTGCGCGGGTTTTCCTAATCGGACTTGCTCTCGTCGGCATATACTCCGCATGGTCGGGTATATCGCCCGATAAGATGACGCTGATTCCGTGCTTATTTCGCGTCATCACGGATATATCGTGTCCCGGCTGCGGTATGACGCGCGCCTGTGTCTCGCTTGCACAGGGAAACATTACTGCAGCTTGGCATTTCCATCCGTTTGTATTTTTTGTTGTTCCGTTAGCCCTCGGTATCTCATGCGCTCCGATCCGCCTTCGAGATAATTGGCAAAGGCTCTCCGCACCCATCCGAAATTCGCTTGCTTGCATTGGTACCGCTCTCGTGCTAGGCGCCTGGATCTTTCGGTTAATCCAATTATAGTAATGTCACGCTTTATGCAGAAACCGACGGTTGGGTAGCGTGGGTATGGTGTAACAGATGAAGCATTCCGCTCTACCCAACCTACATCATTTGGACAGTAAAGCTTGACCGACTGGTCGTTTTGTGGGACCATTGGAATGCTCAAAGTTAATTGCGGCGGCACGTAACCAATCGGCGGGTAGACACAAGGTCCTCATTTCAGAGGGTTAAAGATGCTATACACGCAACACCTGAAATTCAAGCTGATTCATGCGGGAATCGGATTTTTGTTGCCAGAGGGGAGATAGCATCGATGAACAGTCTCGTGAAGCGTGAGTTTTCTCTTTTGGAACAGACCTTGGCGTTGCGTAGGCAGTTGCTCGAAACACTGACCGACACAGTTCTCGGTCACACACTGCCCAGAAATCCATCCCTCGGCGTACTGTGCCGAGAAGCTGGGCAGCACGACGAGATTTACATCGAGTCCTTCCGGACATTCGTTCTGGATTGGTCGCCGCGGCACGCGCCGTACGGAGCCGAAACGCAAGTTGAGGTTCTCAGAGAATGGTACGCTAGCTCCGATGATTCGCTGAAGGCGGCGCTCTCGGCGCTCTCCGAGGAGGACGTACAAGGCAAAACCATCGACCGCCAAGGTTACGCCGTGCCGGTTGGGGTACAACTTCACATCTACCGGGAATCAATTTTAATCTTCTGTGGCAAGGCGAGCGTCTACCTACACTCTCTGGGAATGCGTCTCCCCTCGCAGTGGCAGCAATGGATCGGATGACAGCATTGTTATCATTGAAAAACCAATCCACCAACGCTAGCCGTCCATCTGGAATTAAGAAGAGGTTGCCGCATTTCAGGTGTAGTTTGTGTGGGCATTACACGCCCTTCAATCTCCGCGCCGCCTTCCACTGCCGCCAGAAATTGATACCGACACTGAACAAAACGGCGGCGCCGATAATTCCTAACATCAACCCCAGTATCGCGAAGCTAGAAGAACGAATGCCATACCAACAACCGCCAATCAGCGCCATGGCAATGAAAAAGTCTTGGATACATTGCCGCCTCGCTCTTCTGAGTACGGCGCGCAAGTTCTTTCGCCGCGCTTGTTTCACATAATCTGCCAACAGTTCGACAGAGATTTGCGGCGGGTAAGCGCGAGCTTCTTCGGGTGAAACGTCTCGGACGCATCGAAACCCAATGTTGCTCGCAATGTAGTCCGGCGGCGCGTGAAAGCGATTTGCGCTGCGGAAATACCGCTGCGCAGTTTCATCCCTAACCTCTAACCATGACCCGCCTCGCAAGACCTTGTGTTCTTCGCCGTAACTGCGGTCAACGTAGGAACTCTGCGAATAAGGCCTAAACCTATCCGAGGTCCATTCCCACACGTTCCCCGCAACTTCATGCACGCCGTATGGGCTTGCTGCTAGAGGCCGAGCACCCACGGGCGTGCGTTCATCCGTGAGAATCTGTGTCAAATCTGACGGCTGCGCTGTGGTGTTCCCGACTCCGATTCGTCCTTTCATGCCGCCGTCCGCGCAGTCTGCTGATGGCTGATTGAGAAAGTCATCTCCCCACGGATAGATACGTCCATCTGCGCCTCTGGCGGCTTTCTCCCATTCCGCCTCGGACGGCAAACGTCCGCCTGCCCATTCGGCGTAAGCGTTCGCCTCGTTCCAATTAACGTGAACGACTGGCAGGTTCTCCTGGCCGCGCACAACCTTTCCGTTTTTCCAATCGCGCGGCGCAGGATGCCTCGTTGCATTCACAAATTTTGCATATTCCGCATTCGTGACAGGATAACGGTCAATCCGGTAGGCTCCAAGGTAAACAACGTGCATCGGCGCTTCATTGTAGTTTGCGTATTCAGATTGAGGCAAAATAGTGCCATAGAATGGTTCGATATCCGTGCCCATGATAAACGCGCTCGGCGGGATAACGACGTCATCTGTATGAAGCGCGCCCGGCCGTTCCAGACCGATATCTGCGTGGTTGGCGGCTTCCGAGGCACTGCTTCGACTAGCAGCGTTCATCGGCGAAAATTCCATTCGTCCGTTGCGTATTTCGTTTTAACTAAGCAATCTGCAGATTCCAGCTCTCGGTCTGAGAGTTCACCGTCAATCAATTGCACGCCCAACTGTTTCTCGAAACCGGCGGCGACCGCATCTTCAATTTGCCGCCGATTAATCTGCACACATTCGCCAGTGTTGATAAACGCGGACATCCCTTTGAGGTACCGGTCAAAGCCGGACTGCCGCGAAGCAAGCGCGAGTACATCGGCGGGCGGCATGTCGAGAGCGATGTAACCTTGGTGCATCACGCCAATCTGGTTGCGGCGTTGGGATACGCCCGCGATTTTTTTCCCGTCGAGCATGACATCGTACTTTGCGGGATTAGTCAGGCAGATATTCGCGAGATCTGTTCCATGTTGCCTCTCTTGATTTACCGAGTGCCGTGCCAACGCTTCAATCTGTGGATTTGGGACTCCGACTTTTTTGAATCCGTGAATAAGACAGCCGCTGATGGCATCGTACGAGGCCGAGATTGATTTCGGTAAGATACCGTTATGCGGAACAACCACCGCATACGTGACATCCCAGCCGTGAATAACGGTACCGCCGCCCGTCATTCGGCGAACAAGCTCGACGCCTCGTGCGGCGCACGCTACGGCATCAACTTCGCGCGAAACTTGCTGAAAGTACCCAAAACTGAAAGCGGGCCGTGACCAATCATAAAACCGCAGCGTAGGTTGAGGGCTGGCAGCTTGACGAGAAAGAATCGCCTCATCAATTGCCATGTTCATCGCAGCGCTATGTTTTCCGGTCCGCAAAAACCGCCAAATGTGATTCATAGATTCTCTGTATCCCCAAGTAAATCGCTTTCATTCCGTGCGCTTTAATCCTGGGTCTTCACCGTGCGCCGGATACATTGCCAACCGCGCTCATGGCGGCTGCATTAATCGGCTATACCTTGAACAGCTCCATATAATCCTCAAGAGTTTCCGCACGGCGGATGCAAATCAATTCGCCATCATTTACGAGGTATTCGGGCGGACGCATTTTGACGTTGTAATTTGAACTCATGGTGTAGCAGTAAGCCCCTGCATCGTGCACGACGAGTCCCGCACCTTCATGGGGGGTCGGCAGGCGCCTATCCTTGCCGAGAAAATCCGCGGACTCGCAGACGGGTCCAACTACCTCGTAAGTTTTTCCCTCGCCATCAATCGGTTCGATAAAGTCGATGTGCTGGTAAGCATCGTACAGACTCGGGCGTATTAGTTCCGCCATGCTGCCGTCCGTTACGATAAAATGCTTGTTGTCGTTGGTTTTCACGCCGACAACTCGATTAACAAATACGGCTGCATTCCCAACGATAGATCGCCCCGGTTCGATAATTAACGCGATGTCACCGGTCAATAAATCTCGAATCGATTCGATAAGATCCTGCGGCGTTGCCAACGTTTCGCCGCTGCGTTCGTAATCAATTCCCAATCCGCCGCCGATGTTGAGGTATTTCAGTTTGAAACCGGTTTGCCGGATGGCTTCCACGAATTGCATCATCAAGGCAGTCGCATCTCGGAAGATTCGAACCTTCTTTATCGTCGATCCGAGATGGCAGTGGATACCGACAAGATTGAGTAGCGGCTCAGTTCTAATCCGCTCAAGAAACCACTGGAGGCGTTCATTTCGGATGCCAAACTTGGAATTTTTGATTCCCGTCGAAACATAAGGATGTACTTCGGGATCGACGTCCGGGTTGATGCGTACCAGCACGTCGACCGGTTTTCCAACCGTCTTCGCGGCTTGTCGAATGTGTTCCAGATCGAACTCGCTGTCGATATTAATCATGGTGCCGTGACTCACCGCTAGCGTTAGCTCATTCATCGTCTTACCGTTGCCGTTCAACACCATATGCCGCGGATTAAAGCCGGCGGATAACGCCATACTGAGTTCATTACCGCTTACCAACACGGCTCCGCTGCCCAACTCGCGGAGATGTTTGAGTATCGTCATATTGTTGTTCGCTTTGACGGCGTACCCGATGATGGACTCAATGCCCTCAAGGGCAGATTTATAATTCATATAATTATCTGTAATCTGATTGAGGCTATAGAGATAAAACGGACTTTCCGGAATTTGCTCTTGAATCGCTTTTACCTTCAGCGCTTCACAGTATAGGTAGCCGTCTTTAAAGTGAAAACTCATGTCTGTTAATGGTCTTCCTTTCGTAGGCAGATATGGTTTTGTAAAACGAATTTGCAATGTGTAAATCGGCGTCTTGATTTATATCAATGTTATCATCCGATGTGTGAGAAAACCAGAAATTTTATCTTTCGCGCCTATCAATCGGCGGTCGCAAATTTTCATGATATTCTGCTTTGATATGATGTCCAATCCGCCCATTATATCCGACTTTGGAGATGATGTGCAAAATTTCGTGCGGCGCCGTAGCAGCGGTAAATACCCTTGACGGTCATATCGCAATTTGCTATTATACATTGCCGTGATTTGCAGAGGATTTGTCATACGGTAGGACACCTTGTGCCACTAAATGTATAACGTAAAAATCCTTCCATCCGCCCGTAAAGTCCATTTGATGTACATATCGCCGCACCGAATCAAGATTGGTTGTTTTACAGGTAAAACCCGCTGCAAATGAACCCTAAGTATCGTAGGAAGGCACTATGCGGACGCGAAATGTATTCCTGATATTCTTTGCGCTTATTGTAATTACCTTGGTTATCGGCGTATTTTTCTTTTCGCGTTCTGCATACCTGCTCAATCGGGTTCGAATTGTGATAGTGGATGAACTTGAAAACCAGTTGAATCACCCGGTCACCATTGGTAAGATTTCCGGTAATGTGTTAACCGGATTGAAAGTCCACCAACTCGAGGTCGCCAAACAACATCCTGACAAGCTGAATCCCATTCTGATTGATGAGGTTAATGTTAAGTATCGACTTTGGGGATTAATGCAGGGTAAATTTGTCGTCCAGCGGCTAAATCTTTACCGGCCACAAATTAATGCATTTATTGATCGAGATGGCAAATTCAACCTATCATCGCTAACACCGGAGAAAACCGCCGAATCGAGTGCGAGACGCCCTCAGCTCCTGATTTCACGTGCTAACGTCGAAGACGGCGGCATCTCTTTTGTAGATGAAACGCGAAAATTCAAAATAGCCATCAGCGGCATTCAGAGCCTCATAGATAACCCGAAGCAAAGCGCCAAATATAATGGAAGCATGAACATAAGAGATGGCAGCTTTGAATTGAACGGCATTTCGACGCAAATTGACGAACTCGTAACCGAGTTTGAGTTTTTGAAAAACCAGGGCGAGTTGAAAACATTGCGCCTCACTGTGGGAAATTCTTCCCTGACGATTTCCGGAGGCTTGAATAATTTCAACAGCGAATCTCCGAGTAAAGAGCGTTCAACGCCTATCCTAGATACACAAATCGGCCTCAATGTCGATCTGCGAGATCTGCAGAAATATGTCCCAACTTACGAATTGGAAGGGTTTGCACAAGCCGCAATACAAGCCAAGGGATGGATTGGCGACATTGTTGGACAATGTAATCTCGAACTTCCCCAAGCAAAGATTAATCAGATACCGCTTAAAAATTGGGTTGCGGACGCCGAGTTTACCCAGGATCGATTTCACTTAAACGCAATTAATGGGGAATTAGCTTCCGGATCAGCTACGGGCAACGCAGATTTTAAATTGGCTTCAGAAGGTGTGACGTACAGTGGATCGTTGCAACTTTCCGACCTTCAAGCGCATCAGGTTTTGCCCACGGTTATTGAACTGCCCGAAGATTTTTTGGTTGTCAATGGCCGCGTCAACGGCAAAATCCTGTTCCGCGGGAACAGCGCTAATTTGAACGGTTTCCAACTGGATTCCAACCTAGAATTGAGCGAGGCTTCCCTGAACGATGTGCCTATTCGACTTTCAAAAGCGCGCTGTGACATAAAACACAATCGGTTATCCGTGTCGGCAAATCTTGATGACGCCGAAATTCGCCTTAACGGGCCGCTTGGGTCGGCGGGGCCATCTGCCATCAATCTAAATATTACCCAGATTGATGTCGGTAAAGTTTCTCGCATCTTGAGTTTGCCGGACCTGAGCGGCAGTGGCACGCTCACAGGAAGGATATCACCGAATCCTCCTCTCGCCGCGACGTTTAGTGTCCCTGACGCCGCTTTATACGATGTCCCTATTGGTGTTTTGCGGGCGGAATTTCACTATGCCGAAGGCCGCGTTACGCTCCATCCGGTGAGCCTTGTAAAGGGCGAGAGCGAAATTACGCTAACCGGAACTGCTCGGATGGAAAACGATATCCCTGTCGATTTCAGTGTAACCGCGCAGCCGCTTCAGATTGCGGATTATGTTAGGCTTGCCGGAGACGATTATCCTATTGAAGGAATTGCAACCGGTGAACTCAAACTTGATGGGACGCTCGCGAGTTTAGACGGCCGGGGAAACCTCCACGTCGCGGCCGGACAAGCCTGGGAATTGGCGCTTGATCCACTAACGCTTCCATTAGAAATCCATGATTATGTTGTCAAGACCCCCAATTTTGAGATATTGGTTCGTGGGCAACGCGGCGTGCTCAACACAAAACTGACGCCGGATGGAGACTATGACATCAGCTTCCAAAGCGAGGCGGTGCGGTTGGCAGAACTTGCGCGCGCGAAGGGGATAACAGATTTTCAACTGGACGCCGATCTTGTCGTCCTTGCAACCGGTCGTGCAAACGTCACAAATCCGAGGGTCGATTTGAGCTTTGATTTCTCAAATGTCTCTTACGCAGGAAAACCGCTGCGCGATGTTCGTCTTGAAGGTATCTACATGGGTGACAAGCTGCACTTCGACGGTTCAGGATTTGACAACACGTGTCGAATCCAAGGGGTAATGGAATCGGTTGAAGGAAACCCATACAAAGTTTTCGTGGACGGTAAGGGTGTAGACGTCAAGCCAATCCTGCGGATTTTTAACGACACGCTGTCAGATAAAATCACGGGAAGTGCCATCGGTGCGCTGGAAATCTCCGGAACCCTCGCGGACACATCCCAATTCACACTGAACATGTCCTTACCTTCCCTCGCGCTTCAGGCCAATGGGAGACAGTTGTTTAATCCTTCCACTGTCAAACTCAGCTTTGCCGACGACCTTTGGCACGTTAAATCCTTTGAACTTGCGGATAGCCGTGACCGCCGCCGCTTACTACGCGCAGCTGGAACGCTGGGGGCAGCAGCATTTGAACCGAACCCGCCGTCCTCGACGCCGCTGTCGGAAGCAACGGACCTGCCTCGTGAAGGGTTCGATTTCACTGTCGAGTCTGAAGGGTTCGCACTCGAATACCTAACCGATATTTTAGGCATGCCGCCAATGGTGTCAGGCACAGCCCGCTATAAACTCACCGGGAACGGAACCGCCGACGATGCTCAATTGGCGCTGGATTGGTCGCTCGAAAATTTGTCCGTTAATTTACCGATAGAACCTATTGAGATTAGTGAAGCCGCCGGGCGTTTGGTCTACAAGAATCGGAACTTGATTGTGGAGCAGTCCAATTTTCTGTGGCTCGATAATTCCATTGGTATTGACGGCAGTGTGCCGTTAAATCTCAGTGCAATGCCAATGCCTTTTGAGGAGCGGATTGCTGGAGACGCCATGCGAATCGAATTTCGCGGCGAGCAAATTCATTTGGCGTCCTTAAAGAAATATGTCCCGCAACTATCTCATCTTCAGGGTTACGCGGATCTGAGCGGCGAAATAACTGGCAGCCTCCAACAACCGGAATTGACCGCAACGGTTGATGTAAAAGAAACAGCGATGCAACTGTTCGATTTTCCGGACCCGATCGAAAATCTGCAAGCCCGCATACTAATACATGGCGGCATACCAAAATCCGATTTGGATGCGCATTTGTCTAATGCGGACAATACCCGTGCTGGGTTCACGAACGATATAATTTCGGTTGAACTGGTATACGCCAACTGGAATCTTGCCGGTGGAAACTATCGAGCCGCCGGAGGCTGGAATCTACCAAAAACGGAAACGCAATCATCGCTGTTTTCGATTTCCAGTTTTCACACACCAGTTTCGTTCCAGTTGCAACTTGATGGAAGGCAGGTGAATCTCACTAACTTTGCGCAACACTTGATGCGCGAGGATCAGGCCGCCCTATTTCGCGAGTATGATTTGGAGGGTCAGGTGGATGTCTCATTAGCGCTTCAGGGTAGTGGATTTCAAGCGAATCAACTATCCGGAACACTTACATGCAACAATCTACGGGCTAGCATTAATAAGTTGCAATTCGATACCGATTTGGGGCATCAAGACGAATTGAATCGCGGCGGCATCTCGGAAGGGTTTGGACAAGTATTCGTGAAACATGGAATCCCAATTTCCCCTAATGCGCCTGTCTCCGTTGAAAAAGGAGATGGCGGGCGGACGGTAATTAATGGGGAAGATAGCAATCTACCATACGTTGTTAAAGAAGATTCAGATAAACTCCTCATCTACAAAAAGCACAATGTACAGAACTTGGCACCGATTATATGTCGGTATTCGGGTGGGAGGTTAAACATTGAATCATTCCATATCGGACAACCGGGTGGGGGATTCATAGATGCGTCAGGCACGTGTGATACTGATGAGAACCTCAATCTACAGTTGGAACTCAGCGAGCTTCCCTACGCGTTATTGTTACCGTCGTTGACATTGACACTGTTTAACACTTCTGCTTTGTTAGATGGCCGTTTCTCTAGCCGGATTGCCTTGGGCGGCACCCTCTCCGAACCCACTATTGATGCGGAATGGGATACCTACGCAACGAATAAAAATGCTGAATTTTCAGATAAGGGATTTGCGAAATACCAAAATCGAACACTGGTCGCCGGTGATACAATTCGGTTGGGAAATGCCGACAATCAGTTGTCAATCTCCGGCGAAATTCCGATTAATCTCTCCTTACAGCCGCTCAATCTACCAGAACGGTTACCGGAATTACCCATGAACTTGCAATTAAAAGGGAAGGATGAATCAAAGATAATGCTCGATTATCTAGCCTTATTGTTCCCTGTTTTGCTCGAAGACTCGGGTGGTATAGCCGAAGTGGATTTCAGCATAAGGGGAACAACTGCTTCACCTTACTTAGTCGGTGAAGGAACTGTCCATAACGGCATGATGAAATTCAAACATCTCGATACACCGATTTCAGGTGCGGCGATGCGTCTGGTTGCAAGCGCCGGAAAAATTAGTATTCCCGCTTTCAGTTTTCAGATTGGCGCGGGGGAGTATGCAGCCCCAAAACCAATTGAATTCAAAATGAACGGTCTGTTCCCGACGGATTTCGAGGTGCAACAATTCACCGTCACAAAGGCGCAGATCTCTGATTTTGCGCAGAGTTTCTTCGCCGGAGAGATTATCTCTGATTTTCAAGGCTACGCCACAGCAGAAGCACGTTTACGATTCCCTGTCAATCGGGTAATCACACCCGGAGAAACCGCATGGACGCCGAAGATTGCTCTACCCGATTTACATAATCTAATCGAACACGCAGTTGGCGAATTAAACATTCAGAATCTGCTGGTGAATAGTATGGTGGAAGGTCTGGACTACACAATAAGTAACCCGGCGCCGATCAGGATTCACTTAGAAGGCAGGACAGTAAAACTCGACGGCTTCATTTTAGAAGATCAGATGTCCAACACAGACGCACAGCGCCTTAAAATGACCGGATCAGGAAGTTGGAAATTGGGTGAGAGGTTGGATTTCCGCATGGATATGCATCATTTCAATCTCGGCTTTATCTCTGATTTTTTTCCCGATGCATACGCGATTCGGGGTTTTCTCAATGCAGTATTAGACATACGCGGGACAGACGCCAATCCAGAAGTCATTTTCGAATGGGAGACGCCGAAGTTTTCACTTCGTCATGCCCATCTGGACGAATTTACGGGCAAAATTGTGTACAAAAATAAGAAACTGCGCTTAACCGGCAAAGATGGAAATAACGTGCGCTTCTCCGTAGGCGCCAATCGAGCCAAGTTTTCAGGACTCATTCCATTCAATCTTTCTTTACTCGAATTCAAAGCAGAACCGCTTCAGCACGACGAAATCGAGGGGAGATTAGATGCGGCTATCCGCGATTTAGATTTTCTGCCGCTCATTATTCCCTCATGCGACTTCGCAGATGGTACGGGCGAAATCGGCGTGACAATCGGGGGACCTCTTCGGTCGCCGCAATTGAAAGGGGTTGCAAATCTAAGGAATTTAGAATTTGACTTCCCGGATTCATACACAAAAATCGAGAAAACTGAGATTGACATCGATTTCACCCAACGTGGACTGAATATTCGGCGCTTTGATGGCAGACTAAATGGCGGCACATACCGGATTAACGGCTCTGTTGAATCAGACTGGCTTCGTATACAGAATTTTAATCTTACAGCAGCATTGAGCGGCGGATGTGTTTTTCAGATGCCCGGCGTGTACTGGGTTGAACTCGAGCGTGCAGACCTTGCAATTCATGGCGGGCTGAAACTTCCGGAACTCACCGGTTCTATCCATATCACCGAAGGGCGGTACGAGAATCACTGGAGGGAATTAGTTAAGAATTGGTTTGATAAAGATGCAGGCATTCAAACTGAAGTGTGGTTCGACTACCCGATCGTGCGTGATTTACGATTAAATCTTGCGGTTTTCGCCGACGATAATTTACGAATGGAGTCCGACATCGGCGAACTTGAAGTCGCAGTATCTGTCGTAAACGGCAAAATCGTCGGCCCCATTCAAAAACCCATCTTTGATGGGCGCGTAAATTTGTTGGAGGGCCAGTTTTCATTGCTGGATCGCCTCTTTTCTATAAATGACGGTTCATTTATAGAAAACACCAACCCGTTTGAATTTAACCCCCAATACAAAATTGATGCCGAAACCATCGATCCGATTAGAAACATTCCCTTAATAACAGCCGATGACCAAGTACGTACGAAAGATCTGAACATTAAAGCCCATTTAAGCGGTTATCTCAACGAGCATCGCCCGCCCGAGTTTCAGGTCGAAGTTCTCCGAAAAAGCGCTGGCGAAGAGTATCAATTTACCTCGGAGCAGATCTTTCGCATTTTGTCGTTCGGCGCCGCCGACACTTCTGAGCCGCTATCCGCAGGTGCCACCTCAGACATTTTGCTGCGGCATTCCCAACGATATTTAGGAAATCGTTTGGGGGATGCCGTGGGGTTCGTTGATGAAGTACGGTTTAACATCAGTCCGAGTGCGTTTGAAGCGTCACAATTCTTCTTTACCAAAGCCATCTCCGAACGCTTTTTTCTTACGTCCGGTTTCACGTTCCAACTTCACGCCGAACCGCGCATTGAAGTAGAGTATCTAATCAATAAGCATATCACCGTTAAAGGTGAAAAGAACGAGCAAGGTAAATTTGGAATCGATCTCAAACTTCAACAGAAATTCGGATTGACGCCGATTCGAGCGGCGATAAATTCGATGCACAATTAAGTCATTCGCAAGATGGAATTAGATGAAGCGCTCAACCGAGAGCTACAAAGCGAAACACCGTTTCACCCCCTATCTCGTTATTAGCTTGATGCTTGTGTCCAACCCTGTGTTGGGGCAAACGCATAATCATCGGGTCGCCGATATCGTATACCTCCTCAACGGCAACGCCATTGATGAAACTACCCTGCTTGAAGACCTCCGGCGTAGGACGAAAATCTCAATAGGAAAACCAATCTCCCGCCATGCAATTCGGAAGAGCATTGAAGCAATCTATGCAATCGGCGAGTATTCTCAAGTGGAAGTTATTCAAAGCGCTGCGCCCGGCGGCGTTTTGATCCGATTTATACTTTCCACGAAAATCACCGTACGAGAAATCCAATTCACGGGCAACGATAACTTGCGCAAAGACGACCTCTTTGAAGTAATGAAATCCCGCCCGAATGTAGAATACCATGAGCAAATTGCTAAGCAAGATAGAAACAGAATTCTCCGATTTTACGGAGATGAACACGGTTATCTACAAGCCGAAGTGCGCTTCATTCCGCCCAATCCCCAAAACGTCCATGAGGTCAATCTTCTTTACGAAATCTCCGAAGGGCAACAATCCCTGATTCGGGAAATTGGGTTTAAAGGGGTTAAGGGAATCGAACCGAAAAAGCTGGCAAAGGTGCTAAAGAGCAAAGCATGCAAACCTTACCAGAATCGCCGCATCGAAGAAGACATTGATGCCATCCGCGACTTATACCGAAAAAATGGATACCTCACCGTCCAAGTTGAACCCGAACCGTATTATGATGAAAAAACGCATATGGTTTCTCTCATCTACCAGGTGCGCGAGGGGAAAAAAGTCGTTGTCGAACTAGTGGGTGAAAACGTTGACAGCCGAGAACTCAGTGAGCAACTGAGTTTATTCAAACAGGACGGGTATTCGGATACAATTCTCCGCAGCAATAAGCAACAAATTCGCCGCATCTATCAACAGAAAGGGTATTATGCCCCGGAGGTTGCGTTTCAAATCGAAAAAGAATCGAAGGATGAAGTGATTATTCGTTTCGACATTCATCCCGGTGTACTGTTGCACATCGGCACTATTAAGTTTGAAGGGAACGCAGCATTTACAGCCGCCGAGCTTCGTGACAAGATGGAAACCCGATCGCGCGCCGGATTCGGTCGTATCATACCGGGATTTGGCAGGTTTTTTCCAAAAGGTATTTTCGATCCGGAGATTTTGGAAAGAGACCGCCGTGTACTGAAACTGTTTTATAAAAAAGCCGGTTATGCCGACGTCCAAATCAAACCGGAAAAAGAGATCGATGAAAAAAAAGGGCGCATCAACTTAATGATTAACGTTATAGAGGGAAAACGTCAGATTATAGAGGTTGTGAGCATTAAAGGAAACCGCACAATTAAAGCTAGAACCTTGCTATCGAAGCCCGCTGCAAAACCGGGGGAACCCTACAGCACAGACGTTGTGGCGCGCGATGTGCAATCGATCCAGTCCCATTACAATAAGGAAGGGTATATCTACGCGAGCATTGAACCGCACTACCAGCCGGAAACAGGTAGGCTGGTTTATCAAATCTCTGAGGGCATTCAAGCCAAGTTTGGGCGGTTCTACTTTGATGGGGAGGGGCGAATCAAACTACACGTTTTGGAGCGAGAATTTAAGAACCTAGACGGCACCGTGTTTAACCACGAAAAACTGATTGAAGGTCGGCGGCGATTGTTTAATTTCGGAATCTTTCGCGAAATCGATATTCAGACGCCTGGACAGCTTGAAGGGGAAGAGGTCGTTGATGTCAATGTCAACGCCAAAGTCAGAGCACCCGGTTCAATGAGCTTGAGCGGCGGTTATAGCCCGTCGGAAGGCGTTCGGGGAACTATCGGTGTGACTCACAATAATATTCACAAACGCAACATGCGAGCAGGAATGCAGTTCCGAATCGGAACGCGCGGCAACCTGTATGAGCTAACCCTGGTTGAACCGTGGTTCAAACCACCAATCATTGGACACACAATCGGCACCCTACGCCTATTTGAAGATAATCTAGAAGAAAACAATGACATACGCGCCCGCGGTGTGACAGCCAATCTTGCGAAGCGGCTTGGACCGCATAGCAACTTGGCAATGCAATACAAATATCAGGAGTTACATCAGAGCGATAGTGACAGAAGCACCATTGTGAGCAGTTTGGGAATCTCGTTTCATCGGGATAATCGGGACAGCTTTCTTAACCCCAGAAATGGATGGTTCAACGAGGTGGCAGTAGAGTATGCCGGCGTGTTTCTTGGCGGCGAAACCCGCTTTGTGAAATTTACAACGGATAATCGCCACTACAAGCAGATTGGAAGGGTAGTTGTTGCGAATGCGCTCCGGCTTGGTTGGTTGCGCCCCAACCGCGCCCGGGAGATTGACGATCTCCTCTCTTTTGAACGTTTTTGGGCGGGTGGGTCCACAACGGTTAGAGGGTACGATGAGCGGTCATTAGGCCCCAGCGAATCGGACAATCCTCGAGGGGACGTTTTGTTAGTATTTAATACAGAATTGCGCTACCCAATTTTCAAGTTCATCGGCGGTGCCTTGTTTTTTGACACGGGCAACGTGTGGGAAAAACTGAGGTTTTCGGATATCGGGGAAAACCCCCCTCGGTCGGCCGTTGGAATTGGGCTTCGTATTGAGACGCCTCTTGGTCCTGCTCGTTTGGATTTTGGTTTCCCGCTCACCGAGAATTCCTCGCGCCGCGTTCATCTCGAACTGGGGCACGCTTTTTGAACAAAAATCCCTTGACAAACGAGTAGCTACTATGTATAATTCACATTCGCGTTTGCTGGCGTAGCTCAACGGGCAGAGCAAGTGATTTGTAATCACTAGGTTGGGGGTTCGATTCCTCTCGCCAGCTCCATTCTTTGTACACCGGCTGGGGAGATACCAAAGCGGTCAAACGGGGCAGACTGTAAATCTGTTGGCTATGCCTTCGGAGGTTCGAATCCTTCTCTCCCCATCACGTATGGCGCACAGCAAAACGCGAAAGCAGTTCAGATACAACGCGGGAGTAGCTCAGGTTGGTAGAGCATTGGCCTTCCAAGCCAATTGTCGCGGGTTCGAACCCCGTCTCCCGCTTTGCGTTCTGATATTTTTTTTGGTAGTCCCCTTTGAATTTGGACAGCTATTTCGCCAAACTCCCGAGTTGCATATCACTGGAGCGCGGTTTGCTTAACGGCGAATCCGGCGAATGTCGGAACGGGGACTTGTTTGCTGTGCCGGCGTAGCTCAGCAGGTAGAGCGCGTCCTTGGTAAGGACGAGGTCACCGGTTCAAGTCCGGTCGTCGGCTTCAGTACGCGTTTCAAAACCGGGATGTATTTACATTCGAGTAACCGATATGCCTAGAGATGTCGTTTCGTTAGCGTGTGATGATTGCAAACGGCGAAACTATGTGACGACAAGGAACAAAAGAAAACAACAAGCGCGTTTTGAGTTTAAAAAATATTGTCGTTTTTGTCGGAAACACACACTACACAAAGAAACTCGATAAAACATCAATCATTTCCTTGCTTGCAGGCCAGTGGCTCAACCGGCTAGAGCATCGGTCTCCAAAACCGAGGGTTGGGGGTTCGAGTCCCTCCTGGCCTGCCTTTTTATTGAAATTTCATTATGATAGGGCGCGTAAAAAAATTTTTACAAGAAATTCGAATTGAATGGGAAAAGGTGTCCAAACCTGACTGGAAGGATGTCCGTGGGAATACACTCGTCGTAATTGTAGCATGTGCGATTTTAGGGTTTTTCCTGTGGCTTGTCGATGGAAACGCCGCGTACCCCAATTGGACCTCTGAGATTGGACTGGTTTTGCTCATCGTTTTAGTGCTATTCGTTCCTTTGATTTTGAGACGTTATACACCTAAGTGGAAACTATCAATTCCCATTTTGATTCTTCCACTAGTAATTGTTGCGTTTTTCTATTTTGATCCCGATCCTAACCGGGGGGACATTAAAGGATTCGGTTTGTCTTTACTTCGCGATCTGTTTATCCGCCGCTAAACATGCGTTTACGCCGTGCTGTGCCGTTCCCACGGTTAACTTTAATGGATAAAAGAAATCTATGACCGGCTTCTGGTATATTATCCACATCTATTCTGGGCATGAAAAAAAAGTCAAGGTAAATCTTGAGCAACGAGTACAGGCGGTAGGTTTGGAGGAGGAAATCCTTCAAGTCATCATTCCGACGAAGGAAGTCGTAGAAGTCAAAAACGGCAAGAAACGGACGTTTGAACGCCCCTCTTATCCAGGATATATACTTATCCAAACCGCAAATGAATTAAGGGCAGATGCAGAAATTGAGAGCAGCCAGAAGAGTTGGCATCTGATCCGAGACACGCCCGGCGTGATGAGTTTCGTTGGATCAAGTTCTCATCCACCGCCGCTTGCTGAAGAAGAGGTGCAAAATGCCCTTAATATTTCAACGGATGAAGAGAGAAGGCGACCTTCTCCGGTGGTGGATTATGTCGTTGGAGATAAGGTTAAGGTGATTGATGGGCCATTCAACGAATTCCCCGCGGAGATTCATGGCATTGACGAGGAAAAACAGCGATTACATCTTATGATTTCGATTTTTGGTAGAACAACCCCTATAGAACTTGAATTTTTCCAAGTCGAGAAAATTTAGCGTATCTTTGGAGAGATAATAATGGCAAAAAAAATTGCGGGCGTTGTTAAACTTCAGCTCGTGTCCGGGCAAGCAACTCCGAACCCGCCTGTTGGTCCGAGCCTTGCGCCATATATGATAAATATTCCAGAGTTTATCAAATCCTTTAATGCGCAGACTCAAGACCAACAAGGATTGGTTGTTACCACGGTTGTGACCTGTTTCGCAGATCGCTCCTTTAGTTTCGAGGTAAAATCACCACCGACCGCGGTGCTATTGAAACAAGCCGCAAGAATTGCGAAAGGATCGGGCGAACCAAACCGCAATAAGGTTGCTTCTGTGACCCCGGAGCAAATCAAGGATATTGCGCAAACCAAATTGCCAGATTTGAATACGGTAAGTTTGGAATCTGCAATGCAAATGGTCAGAGGAACCGCCCGGAGTATGGGAATCACGATTACGGGATAACACGGAGGATAACCATGAAAAAGAGAGGCAAGCGATACCAGGAGATAGCGCAAGCCGTTGACCGCCTTAAGTCTTACGATTTAAATGAAGCATTACCTTTATTGAAAAAGACGGCAACTTCGAAGTTCGGAGAAACCGTGGATCTGGCTGTGCATCTCGGTGTTGACCCGAGGCACGCTGACCAAAATATCCGCGGCACCGTTGCATTGCCCCACGGCACCGGTAAGCAGGTGCATGTAATTGTTTTTGCCGAAGGTGAAAAAGCACGCGAAGCGGAAGACGCAGGCGCGGATGTCGTCGGTAGTGACGACCTAATTGAACGGATTGCCGGCGGCTGGTTAGAATTCGATGCCGTCGTTGCAACCCCAGATATGATGCGTAGAATTTCGTCGAAATTGGGGAGGATTCTGGGGCCAAGAGGATTAATGCCTAATCCGAAGGCAGGAACCGTTACAATGGACGTTGCAGAGACCATCGCAAATATCAAAGCCGGGCAGATTGAATACCGCGTCGAAAAGCAGTCAGGCGTCATTCATGTTCCTGTCGGCAAAAGTTCCTTTGATGAGCATCAGATTCAGGAGAATATAGAGACGGTCATGAACACATTGATTCGAGCGCGCCCCTCTACAACAAAAGGTAGGTATTTGAAGAGTGTTGCAATTTCATCAACAATGGGCGTTGGAATTCGCCTGAATCCACAACAATTTAGCTAATACTAAATTGCGTTGAAACTCACCGTTCGCGCTCGAAAATTGAATATCGTTTTGAAAAGCAGTCGTAGACAGTAGGTGCAATTTGCTTAAATGAGAAAGCCAGCCTACCGAGGCTTGCATCGCCATGCAGACGATAGGGATTAGGTCTGAAATAATATGCCTATTGTCGATTTGGAAATTAAGCCTCCAATATGACTGGAGGTTTTTTTTTGGAAGTCTAAAATTCAACCTTGTATTTTAACAGGCATCAAGCCTGTGGCTACGCGAGAGGATTTAGAATGCCTAATCAGAAAAATGTCGAACAAGTCGAACAAATCCAGGAGCGTTTTCAGAACTCAGAAGTCATAATCCTGACCGACTTTCAAGGGCTGACAGTTGCGGAAATTAACGAACTGCGCCGTCAACTGCACGAAAAGGGTATCCAATACAAAGTTTACAAAAATACGTTAATTCGTGTCGCCGCCAAATCGTTGGGGATTGAGAGTTTAGAATCGTATCTTCATGGTACAACCGCCGTAGCATTAAGCAGTGATCCGGCGATGCCTTCGAAAATCTTTATGGATTTTAGCGAAGAACACGAAAACTTAAAGATTAAGGGGGGCATACTCGGAAATAGGGTTATTGACGCCGCAGCGGTCGAGGAACTTGTCAATTTGCCGTCGCGTGACCAGTTGATTGCTCGTGCGGTCGGTGGTTTAAAGTCGCCAATATCCGGCTTAATGTCCGTTTTACATCATGGTTCACCCTTGACAGGGCTGGTGAATGTATTGAATGGTTCGATTCAACAAGTGACAACTGTTTTACAGGCAATTGCCGATCAGAAAAAAGAAGCCGAACAGGCATAAATTTTAATTGATGATAAAGGAAGGAATTCAACAATGGCTGATGTTGAAAAACTGATTGACGAAATCAGTAATATGACGGTTCTGGAACTTTCGGAACTAGTGAAGGCTTTAGAAGATAAATTTGGTGTCAGCGCGGCTGCGCCGATGATGGTGGCAGGTACAGCTGCGCCGGCGGGAACAGCGGAAGGGCCTGCTGCCGATGACGATCCGGAAGAGGAGCAAACAGAGTTTAACGTACAGTTGAAAGAAATCGGGCCGAACAAGATTCCCGTTATCAAAGAGGTGCGGGCTATCTCCGGGCTTGGCTTAAAAGAGGCTAAAGAGAAGGTTGAATCGGTGCCGACCGTTATCCAAGAAGGCGTCAACAAAGAGGATGCCGAGAAATTTAAAGCCCAGTTGGAAGCAGTCGGTGCAGTTGTAGAAATTCTCTAAATATAATTTTCTCAATAAGAACCTTAACCCAATAGGAAGTAAAACCGTCGAGAATCGCGGGTTTGATTCGCGTTCGACACTTTGAATTCGCTTCTTATTGGGTTTTCTTTTACGTATGGTGTCGGTGCACCCACGATGATTCACATTTTTTATCTTGTTTTTAGCCAATTGGCAGTCGGTGGTTTGGGGTTGCTGCTTATTATTCCCAAGGGTTTAGTTGGGCGCGGCTTTTACAGGCTGATGGGATCAATTTATCTCTTAGTCATGATCTTAACTCGTTTTGCTAACCTTGCGATTAACCGTCAACCAATCAGCCTGAAAAACTTCGTCTTCTCATGGAACGGACACGATTCTGCGTTCGTCGCCGCCTTCTTGTTTCTGACTTTAATCTACACAATTAGCCTATGGATGAAATCTCAATTCATTAGTCGAGGACTCTTATTCATTGGGACAATTTTGGGGCTCACGTGGATTGTGTACAGCGCTCAAGGCTACCTAGATAAAATCGATCTCCCGGCGGAGGCATTTCTGTTGCCCTTTCAATTTGTGGTTTCATCCGTGCTGCTTGGTGCGGTCAATAGCGGCATGTGGTTTGGACATTGGTATCTCGTTACTCCGCGTCTACCTGTCGTTTATTTAAAGAGATTCAATCTTATCTTTCTTGTTTCACTCGGCATTTCAATTGCCCTATTTGCACTAAACCTATTTCTTAGATGGCAATCTGAGAATGCAATTCCGCTAACCCCATTTCATCATATTGTTTTTAGTCTCAGGCTGCTGGTTGGATTCGGCGGATCTGTCACACTGTATTTCATAACGTGGTACTGCCTGCGCGAAAAAGCGGTGGAACACGATGCTGTCGGTGCAACACGGGCTGCGACAGGATTTCTTTACATCGCTATGTTGACCGTGTTCACAGGTGAACTTTGTGGACGGCTGCTGTGTTTGGAAATTGGGTTTATATTGTGATTGGGTGGAGGGATTAAACCTTGGATGGAGTCGGAATGGATTACGGCAGAGATTTTTTTAGTGTGGCATCTAGCTTGTGCAGAGCAGCATCTTTCACGGTGGGATTTGATTTGTATCGATAGTAATGGTTGAGTACTTTGCTTACATGCCGTTCGGTTTGGCGCTTTAACGGGACATCTCTTTTTACGCGGCCAGGGCCGGCATTGTATGCGGCGAGTGCAAGCGCGTGGTTGCCATCGTACTTTTTTAACATACGGTTCAGATACTTAACGCCGGCTTCTAAGTTTTTGCGTGGATTAAAGCGTTCATCCGTTTGCGCATTTTGTGATGGCTTTCGCGGATTCCGATAATTTGGCACTTTCAACCCAAGTTCCCGAGCCGTGAAAGACATCAACTGTGTAAGTCCAACTGCCCCTGACCTCGAAATTGCATTCGGCTGGAAGTTTGATTCTACCCGCACCATGGCAAGAACAAGTTCAAGCTCGACGCCGTAAAGATTCGCAATCTTAACGGTTGAAGAAGTATCATTGGTCACACTGACAATTACTGGTTGCCGCTTTTTCTCTTGGGGAATTTCGTCGCGGCGTTCTGTGTCGTGGGACTCTACGTGGGCGGAGGATTGATTTTTGTAAGAGGTGGGTTTATCAGTGCTGGCGATGGGTTGATCGATTTTGGTTTTCGGGAGAGGGCCAAATGTAGCGCCGACGGAAAGAACGTGTTTGTATTCCAGACTAGGTTGAGCCAAGTAAGCATAGTGAATTAGTTTGCCCCAGCGGCTAATTGTAAGACCCAAACTCCAATTTAACGGTTGCTCCGGGGTTCTAAAATCAATTGCCGATCCCAACCGAAAAGCGACGCCGTGCGCCCCCGTTTCCGCTCCCGCCTTAAACTTCCGTGCCGTCGCGTCCAGCATGCTATTCAACTGCAAATGCTTGAGGGGGGTCCACGACGCACCCAAGGCAAACTGCGTATCATAAGTCTCAAGAACTTTTCCATTTCCGTCCGGAATCTTTACACCCGCAATGTCAAACCCGCTTGCGCCTATTATGAGATGCGGGGAAATGTTCACGATTAATCCCAAGTCATAATTCTGTTTCCATCGACTGCCGTGGTAGGGTGCGCGCCGATACCCGATGTTTCCCCCAATCATCCAATTTGCGTTCAACGATCTCGCATAGGACAGGATGGCTTGATTACGCCCTCTCTCGAACGTCCCGATTGGGTTGTTCGGATGGTCAAATAAGAAACGATCGTCACCCTTCAGATCCAGCAGGCTGAAACCAAACGTCCCAACGTTTTGATGAATTGGATACCCAACAGAAAATGCGCCCTGAGAGAGATCGTAGATAAAGTTCCCCTGTTGCAGGCTCGCAATTCCCGCCGGATTCCATAACGCCCCAGATGAATCATCTACGCTGCTGATATAGGCGCCGCCCATCCCCAATGCCCGGGCTCCGATTTCAGGACGATCCGCGGCCACGGCGAATGAAGCGAACCATAGCGCTATGAGCGCGGCGCCAACCGTGAAATGATGGCAACGCTTATGACAACTGAATGTAGCGAGCGCTATCCACGCTCTTGCCTTTCCACCGAATTTCAAAATGTAGATGAGGACCTGTTGCATGCCCACTACTCCCGCTTAACCCGATAAACTGTCCGCGTTTCACTCTCTGACCGGTTTTTACTCGAATGGCTGACAGGTGTCCATACCATGTTGAATATCCGCCCGTATGTTCGATGACAACGATTCGCCCATATCCACCGTCCCATTTTGCTCGAACGACTCTCCCGCTTTTGGAGGCGTAGACACGTGTTCTCGGTTTGGCTCGGAAATCCGTGCCGTGGTGGAACCTCAACCTTTTACTAATGGGGTGGCGGCGGTAACCGTAATTGGAAGTAACCGTCAAGCGCGTGCGCAATGGGGCTCTGAAACCGATTGCATGAGGACCGGGGATGAATAGCTTCTGCTTAGGCCGAATCAGGTGCGGAGATCGCAACTTGGGATTTGCGCTTCTTATGCTTGGCCACGAAACGTTGTGTTTGCGTGCAATCTCGGATAATGTGTCCCCTTGCTTAACTTTATACCAAGTGCCATCTTGTCTTTGGGAGGGCGCGACTCGGGGAATGAATAACTTTTTTCCAATGGGCAGGCGGCGTGCAGAAGGAATTCGGTTGTTGCTGAAAATGGACCGGACGGACACATTGTATTTTTTCGCAATGCCCGATACGGTATCACCTTTACGTACCCGATGGTACAAACCCCATGCCTGAGATGCGGCTGCTAATGTTGTTTCTGTCACAAGAAAGAAAATCAAGATGGCTACGATTGCGTTTTTAAACGAAAAACGAGATCGTAAATATTGACCGGCACTCGGTGAACACTCTTGCATCTAATACTCCTTGCATAACGGTATGTTTATGACAAATATCGTATGTTGAGACTCCCGGCGCGATTTTGGGATATGCGGGCGGCACTAAATCTCTAAAAGATTCAGTGGGAGGATGTCTCGCTCTCCCGCAAAACAAATACGTCGTCTATACAAAAACTTTCGGAAATCAACTCGGTGTGACTGTTAACAATATCGTTTTGGTATCTGTAAGCACTTCGGTATCAGTATCAACGCCTGATTCCTTAACCGAAATGACTTGGCTCACTCCTGTGGCAATCAGTTGTATGACTTCAACCTTGACTTCAAGCGAATCCAAAGACTGAGGCGCTGTCCAGAGCGCGCTGTGTTGATTAACAACTGAAAGTTCCCCGTAACCTGTTACGTTCACCCAATTGAGTATTAGGTTTGTTCCTCGAATCCCGTCAACGGTCGCCTTCAGGTTGACCGCCTCTCCCATCTGTACAGTGGTTTTGCTCACCTCAACAGCAACGTTGAGTGATTGGCTTTTTTCGTCCACCTGCGCCAAATTATCGGTATCTTCCTCCGTTTCCTGCACTGGATTCTGAATGCTACTGCCGCCGCAACCAACCAGCCATAAGACGATTCCCAATAACAGGATTTGTGAACATATCGGTTGTTTGCATAATGTTATCATTGTTCTCTCCTTGAGCGCGAAACGCGAATGATTAAGATGTATTAAAAAAACGTCCCAATGATTCGTAAAGTTTCAATAAGACGCAGAGAGAACTCCTGTAAAATGTCAATCCTTCTAGCGGTTGCTTCGTACTCATGTGCAGAAATAAAAGGTCAAGTACGCTTTACACAATAAACCGAAATGGTTGACAGGCGTTCTTCCGGAAACGCAAGGTAAACCTGTTTTTCATACGAAAAACCACAAAACTCAAGTAGTCTCAAGAACCCGGCAGTGTTGCTTCGGCTCGGTTCCGAAATCATGGCTTCACCGTCCGCAGCGAGATACTTCTGTAACAGAGCGACGACGGATTGCCAGTTTTTTTCCTCGTAGATTACATCTGAAGCTAGGATGAATGAAAATTTTCCACTCACACACGGTGCGTTCCAGTCCATTTGGGCGAAGGCCGCTCTGTCTTCACACCCATGCTGCCAAACATTATAACGAGCTAACAGCAGTGCGTCAATTTCACAATCGGTAAATAGTACCTTGCCGCCCTGCTGGCATCCCACAATTCCCGCGAGACCGAATCCACAGCCGACCTCCAAGATTCGCTGCCCCGCTAATCTCGCGTCGAGATGAAGGTGGTGCGCCAAACCGATTGATGAAGACCACAGATAAATCCAATAAGGTAGATGTAGTGTTCCGTTATGGTCCTCTCTACTTAATGTCTCAAGAAACGAATCAGGTTCCTCTACCACGGTCATAGCAATCTCCCGAGAGGGAAGTTGGATGATTCGTTCAGTTAAGGGATAACGGCGTGCAATGTTTCGGAGAAAATCGCGATTCTGCATAACCGTAGAATGGAAGGCGCTGAAATGCAGCTCGATGGCAACTTGGAATAGCGTGAAAATTCTTCCCTTTGACTTTTCGTGCTCGATCCAAAATTCCGGCGAATTCTCCTTCGTTCACCGCAGAATCCATCCGGCGCTCATCAGGAAAATTGCTATTCAGCCAATCATGCACCTATTCCGTGCAATCCGATGCTTGATGCTTCGCTCCAAAGTGACACTCTCTATGCGAAGGCGAAGACGCGCGTCGGAGCGCCGGAACTACGTACTAATTTCAGCGGCGCTATCACGACGAAAAAATTTGCGGGTGCAAGGCTCAGGTTGCACAGATCTTCCACTTGCGGAACACCTGCACCGAGAAAGGTGTGATGGGCGGGAAACTCCTCTGTTTGGTGTCCGGACATGGAATCAATGCTGCACGCGTCCGTACCAATAACCTTTATGCCTTTCTCAATGAGCAGTTCAGCGGCATCGCCGCCAAAGCCGATCCACTTACGATTGAAGATGTCCTGAAATGCATATCTGTCCATTCCCGTTCGCATAAATACAATGCTTCCCGGAGAAATATCGCCGTTCCTAGCCATCCAAGAATTAACATCTTCCGCATTTACGGCATCTCCCGGTTGCTTGGAATCAGAAAAATCCATCAGGACAGCATGGCCCGTCAAATTTTCTTGAGGGATTTCGGCGATTGTATACCCATCGGCATACATCAGGCACGGAACGTCGATATGCGTGGAATAGTGGCCGGATAAGTCAACGCGGCTCTCAAAGTAACCGTCCTTCTCCATTGTTGCTGTGTCGTAAATTCTGGCAGGCTGGATTGGGAGTTCCCGCGGACTGTCTTCATCGACTGGGTAGGACAGATCGATGACGTTCTGAAAATTGATTTGCATTTCTACTGGTACTCTACATTTATCAGCGTTTTCTCTTAAACAATTCGGTAGATTATAGCACTGTATTGCTCTAAAATCAAGTCTGAAATCGCAATAAATTTAAATGCGGAGGTACTCTTTTCGGTTTTAGGAATCTCGAAGCGGAAGAACCCATAATTCAAAATTCGCCTATTGGTGTTCGATGTTTCGTCAACCGCCGCAAATTCAGATTCAGTGCATAATCGTCGGCGGCCCATCGCGCGTATTTCGCACTTGACGGTCATTTTCGGTCATGATAAAATTCGGCTCTCTCTGCACACTGTCAAGTATACGGGCGGACTGAGAATCTAAATCCACGCGCGCATCTTTAAACATGAATTAAACTGGTGGTTGATGTAAATGAGGAGGAATCACGTTCATGGCAATGCAAGTCGGTGTGGTCGGTTTGAGCGGAATCGGCACCAACCATGCAGCCTGCTACGCAACCGACGAGTTGGCGGAGTTCGTAGCTGTCTGTGATGTTATCAAAGAGCGCGCGGACAGCGTGGCGGAGCAATTTGGAGTGAATGCCTACTACAGTCTCAAGGAGATGCTGGAGTACGAATCCGAGCTTGACATTGTCGATGTCAGCACGGGAGGAAATGAGAACGGCAGTTGGCATTTCGAGCCGACCATGCAGGCGTTAGAGGCTGGTAAGCATGTTCTTGTTGAGAAACCGCTCTCCAATGATATTCACGAAGCGCGGGAAATGGTCGCCAAAGCAGAAGAGCAAAACGTCTACTTAGGCTGCAACTTGAACCACTATTTCACACCGCCGGCTGACCGGGCGAAGCGGTATATTAGGGATGGTGAAGTGGGGGAACTCGTTTACTGCTTACATAAGATTGGGTTTCCGGGAAGTGAAGCGACCTATAGTCCTCAAGATTCACCCAAAATCAAGGGCTTCCCGTACTTCCATATGAAGGCTTTTCTTTCGCACCCCTTCAGCGTAATGCGGTATTTCTGCGGTGATGTTACACACGTGCAGGCATTTGTCGGAAGGCCAAGCTTTCGCAAAAGTGCGGGCGATGTCATGTTGTCAATCAACAGCATACACGCCAAATTTGCAAACGACTGCGTCGGTTACCTCCTTAGCCAACGCGGCGACGCAACATTTGGCTTGGGGGGCTGGTGGAGTATTGAAGTGGGGGGAACCCGAGGCACGTTCTGCGTGGAAAATTGCATTGAGAAAGTATCATTCTGGCATGGCGCCGGGACTGCCTCACAACCCGAAAAATTGGATGTCGGGGCATCATCAACGCCCACCGTTACAAATTCCGGTGTAACGGATTTCGGACGGACTTTTCCCCTTAGAATCCATGCGTTTCTGGAAGACATTACAAATAATGTGCATCAAGACCACCTCAGGGCATCGGGCAGGGATGCATTGGCAGCGCTAGAATACACATGGGCTGCCATGGAATCTTATGAACAGGGCGGCATTCTCGTACGTCCCCATCCATTGCCTCCATTGCGCGGCAACGTCAAAAGTCATGCAGATTAGTTGGCGTAGTTCAGAAAAGTCCTGTTCTTGACATGCGTTATACCCAATAGGGTGTTATCCATTCTTGCTTAACCTCCAAGCCGAATCCAGGACCCTCGTTCGGTGCAATGTAGCTGTCCTTGGGTACCGTCTCGCCTTCAAACGGTTTTGTCTCTTCTAACGGCACACCGGGGGGCGTTCCCACGAAATATTCCACCCAAGGTGTGTTGGGCATTGCAGCGGACAGATGAAGTCCATACTGCGTCAAACCGCCGCCGTGAAATATGACCGTCAGTCCGGCGGCATCCGCCATGTGGCAAATCTTGACGCATTCTGTAATCCCGCCAACCCAATAGATGTCCGGTTGAAGAATGTCCAAACACCCGCTTTCAATAAGCTGCTTGAATGGCCACCGGGTGTATAGATGTTCGCCGCTAGCGAGAGACACCCAGTTTACGGCGTTTCGTACCTTAACGTGCCCATCAATATCTTCCGGGATGAGAAATTCTTCAATCCATTTCAGCCGGTAGGGCTTAAGCCGGCGCGCCAAGCGAATCGTATAATCGACATCGAAAGCCATGTAGCAATCAAGCATTATCTCGACACTATCTCCAACAAACTCCCGCGTTTCAGCCACGAGTTTTTCGTTCGCGTTCAATCCCGATAACCCGTCCGCGGGACCATAGGGGCACGCAAGTTTCACGGCTTTGAAGCCGAGTTCAATCTGCCAATCCGTGTCGTTGCCGGTCGCGTATGCGAAAAGCCTATCTCGAACCGGTCCGCCTAACAGCTCATAAACTGGCTGGTTCTTGATTTTGCCGATTACATCCCAGAGGGCGAGATCTACCGCGCTCATTGCGCAGCTTGTCAAGCCAAGCGAACCGTAGGGTTTCGACATCCGGAACATCATATCCCAGATTTTCTCAATCGCGAAGCAGTTTTCACCCGCCAGCATCGGAGCGAAATGGCCGTCAATGATTGTCGCCACAGGGTTACCGAACGACGTTTGCCCTAGTCCCCACGTGCCGTCTTCAACGGTAACTTTCACAAAAACATCGCCCCATTTCGGCATCCAACGCGACCGGTGGCGTTTGAATCTGGGATATTTCGACATCGGGTTGGCAACCTCTGCGCTTTCGACCCAAGACGGGCGCCGCGGCGGCGTGTGCTTGTTGACGCGGGATGGAATGTTTAATTTAACAGCTTGAATCTCTTTAATCTTCATCATTTACTCCTGATGATAACTTGTTCAACAAACATCCGTCAAATGTTGACCAAGCAGCACCAACAACGTTTGCGTCTTTAAGACGGATCTCTGTTCCGTTTTATCACAGGTAACCGATGCATTCGGAGGTGGTTGAATGTGCGGCTATTTGCTTTAGTGTGAAGCCGGCATCGGCACTTCGGCGGGTTCAATGCGGACGGGGCAGACTTTCAGTTCAGCCGTATGTGTAACCGGGTCATAGCCCGATCCTGTTAAGATGTTTACCGGTACATCGCTGAAGCTAAAGCTGGCGAACACCGTACCGCGCGGCGAACGCGGCGTGGCTTTAACTCGTATCTTTACCGTACCGCGTGCGCTCGTCATTTGGCACCAACCGCCATCCATTAACCCCCACGCCTTAACATCAATGGGGTTCACCTCTAAAGCCTCCTCGGACAGCAGATAGTCAATGCCCTGCGAACGGCCGGTTTGCGTGCGCGTGTGGTAGGACGCGAGCCGGCGCCCGGTGGTAAGCCAGACGGGAAAGTCGTTGTCGATTGTCTCTGCCGGGTCGCGATAGTAAATACGTTTAAAAATGCCGCGGCCGTTCTCGAATTTATCTTGGTGCAGCATCGGTGTGCCGGGGTGTCCCTCGTGAGGCACCGGCCATTGGTACGCACCTTCGTCAATCCGGTCCCAATCGATACCCGCGTAGAGGGGTGAAACGCTGCAGAGTTCGTTAAAAATCTCCTGTGCCGATCCGAAATCAAATCCCTGAAAACCGAGGCGTTTGGCAATCTGGGCAATTATCCACCAGTCGGGTTTTGCTTTGCCCGGCGGCGGTACAGCCGCGCGGACACGCTGGACTCGGCGTTCTGTGTTTGTGCATACGCCGTCGGTTTCGCCCCAAGCGGCCGCGGGCAGCACAACGTCTGCAAGTTGCGCGGTATCGGTCAAAAAGATATCAATCACAACGAGATGGTCAAGGCTTCTGAGTGCGTGTTCGCAGTGCGCTCGATTGGGATCGGAGAGCAGTGTGTTCTCCCCGTCAATAAGCATTGCCCGAATCTGTTCGCCGCACAGATCGAGCGCCGTAACTTTGGTGATACCCTTTTCCATGTCTATGTGTGCACCGTATAACCTGTTGAATTTCGCTTGGTTATCCGGATCAGTGACGGATTGGAAACCGGGGTAGTTGTTCGGAAGCGCGCCGCTGTCGCCCGCACCTTGAATGTTGTTCTGCCCGCGCATCGGGTTAATGCCCGTTCCCTCGCGGCCAATGTTACCGGTCATAAGGGCGAGGTTGCACAGGCTCTGCACATTGTCAACGCCGCAGATATGTTCGGTGACCCCGAGCGTATAATAGATTGCAGCTTTGTCTGCCATACCGTACCACAACGCCGCAATCTCAATATCCCGTGCGGGGACGCCCGTTATCGTTTCAGCCCACTCCGGCGGGAACGCCCTGACATGCTCAAGAAAATCCTCACTGCCAGTTGTTCGGTTCGAGATGAATTCAGGGTCAATCAGCCCCTCACGGGCGATTACATGCGCCATGGCGAGCAGGAGTGCAACGTCCGACCCAACTCGAATCGGGAGGAAGAGATTCGATAGCTCCACAAGCCCAATCCGCCGCGGATCAGCAACGATTAGCTTGGCTCCCCGTGCGACCGCTTTCTTGAGGCGCGTTGCTGCGACAGGATGGCATTCGGTCATATTTGTCCCAATGCAAAATATAACATCGGGTTTCTCCATGTCAATAAGCGGATTCGACATTGCGCCGCGTCCGATTGTGGCTGCCAGACCGGCAACCGTCGGCGCGTGTCAGGCACGGCTGCAGTTGTCTATGTAGTTCGTTCCGAAACCGGCGCGGATAAACTTCTGCATTAGATATGCGGCTTCATTCGGCGCGCGCCCCGAAGCAACGCCGTAAATGCTATGTCTACCGTAATTCTCCCGCACCGCGCGAAAGCCGTCAGCCGCGCGGTCGAGCGCTTCGTCCCAACTTGCACCGCGGAGTTGACCGTCGCCGCCGCGAACCAACGGTGTAGACAACCGGTCAGGGTGCTGGACAAAATCGAAGGCGAACTGCCCCTTAACACAGAGCGCGCCTTGGTTTGCCGGACCGTCCATCGCGGGGTGGATACCGATGAGCCTATCTTTTTTGGTCAGCATGTCAACCGAGCAACCGACGCCGCAGTACGGGCAAATCGTGCGCGTCTTCTCGATTTCGCCCGGAAGATTCACTGCGCGCAGTGCCTTCTTGTCGGCAAGCGCCCCGGTGGGGCACGTCTGTACGCATTGGCCGCAAAAGGTGCATGCGGAGTCTTTCAAAATGCCGTTGAACTCAGTCGTAATCTGCGTGTCAAAACCGCGGTTCATTACACTAATGGCGTAATCTCCCTCCTGTTCTGCGCAAACCCGCACACATCGGTAGCAGGAGATACACAGGTCGTAATCGCGCAGAATAAAGGGATTCTCGTCGCCCGTGTTGCTAACGCCGGACTGTTTTCCGTTGAAGCGCCCGGTACGCGCCTCGTAGCGTTCGACAAGGTTCGTAAGTTCCTGTGACGCATAACCGCGCAGGGGATTGACATCAAGTTCTCGGTTCTCGGAGGCAACCATTTCAAGCAAAACTTTGCGGTGTTTCTCAATCTCCTCCGTTGCCGTTCGGACGGCCATACAGGGTGTTGCCTTCGTGGTGCAAGAGGCAACCGGATTTCGCGTCCCTTCAAGTTCGACAATGCAGAGGCGGCATCCGCCGAAGGCATCCAGGCGGGGATCGTAACAGAGCGTCGGAATGTCTATGCCACGGCGATGCGCAACATCGTAGATGGTTTCACCCTCCGAATAGGTTACCACTTCGCCATCCAGTGTAATTGCGGCAGGCTGCACTTCCGTCGGGGCGGAATTAATACCGTTCTTCAATTTTTCACGATTCGGTTTTGACACGTTTCAAATCCCTTTGGCATAGAATTCGTTTATTGTCGTGTGATTACACTGAAACCACAGTTCTAATCTGTCTCACGGCTCCACGTGTTGCGCAACTCGTTCCGGAAAATATTTCATCAAGCTGTCTGTAATTAGCGGCGCCGCCATCCCGAGTCCGCAGGCGCTCGCCGCCTTCATTGCGTTGCCGATGTCTTTTACCTCGCCAATCCATTCCCCTAGTTCCGTGGGTCCCGCCTTTCCATTTAGGCGCTCGGTGAGGCGCTGCGTACCGATTCGGCACGGAAAACACTTTCCGCATGACTCTTCGGCGAAAAATGCCATGGCGCTGCGCGCCGCTTCGACCATGTCCCGGCTGTCATCGAACACTATAATCCCGCCAGCGCCAAGCATCGAACCCTTGCTCCGCAGGCTCGTCTCATCGAGTGTTACGTTGAGGTCCTCTCCCGCCAAGAAACCGCCCGAAAGCCCCGCCATTGTAACCGACTGAATCGAACGGTTTTCCCGGGCGCCGCCTGCCCAGTCATAGAGCAGCGTCTCCAACGGCAGCCCAAACGGCGCTTCATAGTTGCCGGGTTTTTGGATGTCGCCGGAAAGACTGATTACCTTTGTGCCGGCGTGGCCGTTCATCCCTAGCCCTCGATACCAGTTTGCACCATTACGCAGGATTTGCGGTACCGAGGCGAGGGTCTCGACGTTGTTCACAGCCGTGGGTAGATTCTCGTAACCGTGTGTGACCGGATAGGGCGGGCGGTTGCGAGGGAATGGATGTTTCCCTTCCAGACTATTCAGCAGCGAACCTTCCTCGCCGCAGATGTATGCACCGGCTCCGCGTCTCAGATGAATCCGAAAACTGAAATCACTCCCAAGCACTTCTTCACCGAGGAAACCGGCGGATTCCGCTTCAGCAATCGCACGTTCGAGAACATTGAATGTGCCGGGGTACTCATATCGCAGGTAGATGAAGCCGCGCGTTGCGCCAGTGGCGTAGGCTGCGAGCGTCATTCCCTCAATCACAGCATGCGGGTCGTAGTCGAGGATGGCGCGGTCCTTAAAGCACCCAGGCTCGCCCTCATCGGCGTTACAGATGACGGTTTTAGGCGTTCCAGGGGCTTCGGCAACCGCTTTCCATTTGAGACCGGTTGGGAAGCCCGCGCCTCCTCGTCCGGCGAGTTGGCTTTCTGTGATAAGCGCAACTACCTCGCTAGGTTGCATCTCTTTGACAGCCCGCTGAAGCCCTTCGTACCCGCCCGTTTGGCAATAGCCCTCAATGCTATATCTGCCCGGCGTGCGAATCGCGGCAAAGACGCACTCCTCGATGCCGCCCGGATTCCGCGGAGGCAATGGCGACGGTCGGGCTTCTAGCGTACCCGAACTTGCTCCAACACGTACCGTATGCCCGTCAAGAACCGGGACGTAATCGTCGCAGCGCCCGGCGCAGGGCATGGCTTGCGCGCCTTCATCCTTGAGTTCTTCGATGATTTGTTTGCCGCCTTCCAGACAGCAGACGGGTCCCATGCAGACGCGTGGCGCAGTTTGCCCGGGCGGGTTTCGGGAAAAGTGGTGGTAGAAGGTAACGATGCCGAAGAGGTCTGCCAGTGGAATTTTTAGCCCGACAGCCGCAGCGCGGAGAGATTCATCCGAAATAAAACCGTCTCGGTCATGAAAGGCGTGCAGCATCGGAAGCAATGGCGCCGGTTCGCTGCTCCAACGCTCAATAAGTTCCCGGTTCGTAGGAGTTTTCATCGCGCACACCCGCTACCAAGTTTAATCCAGCCCTGCATTTGAGGGCACATACCGCCTCACCTGTTTCGGCAATAGTAGCACGCAATAGGTGGCTTGTCAATTGGATTTTAAGCATGTTTTCCCGCCAATCCGCTATCAGATTTTGTAGGTTGGGTAGAGCGGGTATGCCGCAACACGTGCATGTTAACGAATATCTCTGTCGGTCAATTGCATGCTAGATTTACTGGATGTAGCGAAACCCAACGCCCTTAAAACCTCCGTCATTCCGATATACACCGAACACAATTTACCGATCCGAAATTTGAATTAGGTCGTTGGTTTCTCTATTTTATGTTTCCATTATCAATTGCCGCGTTGTTAATGCGCACCCGCCGCCAGTCACGAGGCTACAAAATTGTTCGGCTTCGCGGAAAACTATCGTCCTAACATTTCGTTTGGCTGACCGCTCTACCAAACCTAAAAAAACTATCATTCGCTTTCTTGCTCAGCTTCGGGAATCAACGATTTTGCAATTTGGATGATTTCAGGTTGGTCTAACTCGCTGATTAAGGCAAAATTGATCCCGCCTTCATACCATTTCAAAATTAACGTCTGATGGCGTTTCATAATTTCCACAGGTGTTTCGTTGAACTGCTTGATGCGAACTCCCTTACCAGCGTGGCTTTTCGAACTGCGCTGCTTGCGGGGCGGTTTGCGTTTTGATTCAAATAGAGAAAACTCCATCAGTCCATCGCTGTATCGTAGATGCACCGTCGGTCTAGGCGCTCGAAGCGGCACCGCTCGTTTAGGACCGAATGCAATCTGTGTAATCTGCTGTAACTTAAACCCGGGCGGGAGATATGTGGGTAGAACTAACCGATTATCCAGTGCCTTTTTTGCATCTGCCAATGATATGGATTTGCCGCGCCGTCGTGAATCGGCGGGGTTTGATTTCTCTTCATGTTGGAATTTTGACAACTCTTCCTTTACTTTGTCGGGTTGAAAACTAATCTGGGTATAGACTGACAGAAATCTGAGATTCTCTTTGGCGTCAAAGTGTTCAATTCTCAAGATAACTCCCTTATCCTCCGCTATCCAGATGCGCCTTGTTGGTCTATGCTCGATTTCGGGCTTAGGGGCAATCGTTAATACGTTGGCTTCAAAGCCGGCAATCTTCTCTTTGGAGGCGTGGAACTTAAGCGTGTAGTTCTGAACTAATAACTCCGAATTGTCCTGCGACAGCCGCTCAGCAATTTTGTGCGGCGGGCGGAAAAATGCCCTTCCGTCAAAATGATGTCTGAAAGGCACGTCGGATTTAAAGTTCCCCTTTCCCCTGCCGCGTTTCCTCCAACCGCCGCGAGTTTTTGGGCGGTAACCCTCCTTTAGCGGCGCCACCATCTTGACATGATGAGCTGAAGGCGGATGGTGGACAACTAGCTCCTCGCGCGCAAAACAACCGTCATACGACCAACTAATCGTGAGCCGTTTCCCAACATACCTAATCTCCCGTTCCGCCGACTTCAGACGCTGAAAGACCTCGGAAGCAAGAGCAGATGAATTGTCTTGCGCAGCGTCCGCTGCGGCATCGCATGCCACAATTAGCAGAACAAACGCGGTATTCAAGATTTGGCGTTTTTGCCTGAAAAACATGGATTTAATCTCCGAAATGGGCATCTAGGAAGATTTCAGTTTCTTCCTGAAAATCTGTGTAAGCGACTTCAAAGGGTTGATTGACATCGGCGTATTGTGTCCCGAAATTGTCCATTCCATAATCCGTGTGAATTGCCACGTATAAGTCGATTGGATCATCGTGGTAATTCTGATTTGGGCTGAAATAAATTATCCCTAACACCAGGCACGCTAGGACAATCGTGCCCGCAACTGCAGGAACTGGGCGGAAAATCCATCGGCGCCGGATTTGTCTGGATCGGCTGCGGTCCTTTGTCTGCTGTCTGCTGACTATCTGTTCTTGAACAGCTTCCCAAATCCCAAGGGGCGCCGGCTGCCGTAAATCTGCAATCCGCTGGCTGTTACGCTTGAGTTCGGAAAGGACTTCGGCGCATTCACCGCAGGTGTGTATGTGCACTTTAACCACTTCACGTTCCTGTTGGGTCAATTCATCATCAATGTACGCAGATAGCAATTTTTGAATACGACGATGTTTCATAGAGGTTCACCAATCTTTCTGTTTCAAAACCTTTCTCAACGAAAGCCTCGCCTCATGAAGCCGTGACTTTACGCGTCCAACGGAGCAATTGAGTACCTCCGCCAACTCATCGTAGGACAAATTTTCCATCTCGCGAAGGATTAGAATCTTTCGGTAATCGTGTTTGAGTTGCGCCAGGGCGGCTTGCAGTATCTCTTGCTGCTCAGCCAGGAGCATCTCTTTTTCAGGTGTTCTGGAATCTACGGGCGTCCACGCTTGCGAATCGTCCATTTCCGTCGGCGATGTCTGCTGCCGCTGCCGCCGGTTTATCTCGTTGATGCACATGTTCGTCGCAACGCGGTAAAGCCATGTGGAAAACCGAGATTTGAATTGGAACTGCCCAATCTTTTCCCATACCGATAAAAACACGTCTTGGGTAATGTCTTGCGCATCTTCCGCGTTGCCGAGCATGCCGTAGGCGATATTATAGACCTGGTTTTGATATAGGCGGACAATCCGTCCCATTGCCTGAACATCGCCCGCTTGGCAGTGCTCAATTAAATCTCGTTCCTGTTGGTCGACCAGTTCTTCAACCTCTGTGGAGATGAAATGTGCAGCGCATACACTTACCATAGTAGACAGCACAACCTTTTGTTTTTCATGATTGTAAATTAGACAAACAATCTTGAAAAAGGTTCGCCTTTTTGGGAGAATTACGCCGCCCGAAGATATTTTGCCACAGACCTGCGCATGAGGCAAGCCGAAAACCGACTTAGGACTGTTCGGTCACGACGCTCAGAATTGGTCTCAATTAACTAACAAGCACGTTAGTCATTGGTAATGAACGAAACGGGCGGAATGCCCGCCGCGCACCGAGATGTTCACGGGATGAGCGCCAAATCTACGCTTGACGATAAGATGACTACATGGTAATATACACCCTGTCATGAAACAGAAAATCTGGAACGTCAAAAGCCCCAATATTGAGACAAGCACGCGGCTTGCCGTGCGGCTTGGCATACCGCAGTTAATCGCGCAACTGCTCGTCAACCGAGGGGTTGAGACGGAGGACGCCGCGCAGGAATATTTGTACCCAACGCTCTCTAATCTTCATTCGCCGTTCCTGATGCGCGGTATGGAAAAAGCGGTTGAACGTATTCATTCAGCAATTAAGCGCGGCGAAAAGATGTGGGTCTACGGCGATTATGACGCCGACGGGACGACGGCTGCATCGCTTTTACTAAACATATTTCGCCATTTTGACGTTCCTGCAGACTTTCACATTCCCAATCGATTTGACGAAGGATACGGCCTCAATAAAACCACCCTCCGTAAATTAAGGGAAGACGGTTGCAGTCTTCTAATCACAGTCGATTGCGGCATCACCTCAATTGAAGAGGTGGACTTTGCGAACGAAATCGGGATAGACGTGATAATTACGGACCACCATCAACCGCGTCCCGATGCGCTCCCCTCCGCTTATGCGGTGATTTGCCCCAAAATTCTGGAGAGCGAGTATCCCTTCGAAGGCCTTGCCGGTGTCGGATTAGCCTTTAAGCTCGCGCACGGGTTGTTCGGTGGTAATGACGTGCCCCCAATACTGCAATCTCAACTGGATTTAGTCGCGCTTGGCACGGTCGTGGACATCGCAACGTTAACCGGCGAAAATCGCGTACTCGCAAAATTGGGGCTGGCGGAACTCAATAAACGTGAACGTCCGGGCATACGCGCGCTCTGCGAAGTAGCAAAATTTAGTCCCGATAAACCAATCGTAGGACGTACGCTATCCTATGTGTTGGGGCCTCGTATTAATGCTGCCGGACGGATGGACGCCGCCGAGAAAATCGTTCATCTGCTGACGGCTGAATCCGACGAAAATGCCTTGGCAATAGCCAAGATATTAGACGGCGAAAATCTAGAGCGGCGGAATGCGGAAGACCGCATTCGCGAGCAAGCCATCGCCAAGATCAAAAAGGATGTCAATCTCGACAGAGTTAAAGGGCTTGTCATCGCGCACAGTGGATGGCACCGAGGCGTTATCGGAATAGTCGCATCGCGGATTCTTGAGCAATATTACCGTCCCGTGTTCATTCTCGCAATAGACGGAGACGAAGCCCACGGGTCAGGACGCAGCATCGGCGGCATCAACCTCGCGGACAGCCTGAACGCTTGCGCCGACCTTTTGGTCAAACACGGAGGGCACAAAGCGGCAGCCGGGCTAACCATTAAAACCAAGAACATCCCGAAATTCGAACAGCGGTTTAATCGCTACGTTTGTGAACATCTCTCCGACGATCATCTCGTTCAACAGTTGAACGTAGAATTTGAAATTCAGATGCCCCTTCTATCCTTGGAAACTATTGAAAAACTACAACTCCTCGAACCTTTTGGTGCGGACAATCCCGCACCGCGAATTGCCATGCGCAACCTGGCGCTTGATCGGCCGCCTAGTTTAATTGGCAAAGAGAATAATCATCTCAAATTATGGGTGACTGACGGCTGCCAAACAGCAGAAGCCGTCGGGTGGAATATGTCCGATTATTTTATTTCAATGAAAAATCAAAATGTGCGCCTCGATTTGGCATTTGATCCCGGAATTAGCGAGTGGAACAACGCCCGCAGCCTCCAACTCACCATCGCCGATCTTCAAATCGTCTCGCTTGACGCCGCTTCGCAGCAGCACCTGTACCCAACCGATGAGATGGAGAGTCCGGTCAAGATCGTTAATCGCAGAGATACAAAAAGTAAAGGTAAGTACCTCTCAAAATTGCTTAGCCGTGGTGAACCCACGCTGTTGTATGTGCGAGACGACGAGGCGTTGGACCAACTACTTGAGATGGTTAATGCAAACGGCGATTTCTTGATTTCAAGGTGCAGCGCCGATACGCCCGAGACTGAAAGGCGCGCCATGGTAGATAAGTTTGCGCATAGAGAACTGCTTACAGTTGTATCAAGTTGTACTTTGCGCGACGCGCCGCATGCCGCACACCTCGTTTTTTGCCACCCTGTCCCGCAACCGTTGACGTTTTTCAATCGTTGTCAACCGGCTTTCCAAAACCCGGAATCGACATATATCCACCTCCTCTACAACGCTGACGACATGGAGTGGATGCGTCAACGGCTATCCCAGCAATATCCGGAGCGGCAGATGCTAGAGGGGTTGTATAAAAGGCTGCGATTCTTGAGTAAAGCAAACGGTAAAGGTCTCTCGCTGGAAGAAATTATTGCAGATGCCGACGCGGAATCCATTCCAAAACCAGCTGTCGTCAGCGGGATTTCAATCCTCGAAGAATTGCAACTGCTGACGCGCGATCCCGGCCTGTTTGAACGTGGAATCCAACTTTTGCCGCCGCCGTCGAAAAAACGCAAACTCCACGAGTCTGAAACTTACCTGAACGGAGAACAGATCAAACAAATCAGTCTGTCATTTTCGGATTTTCAGTTTAGGCTTAACATTCAAGAAATTTGGAAGAGAATAGATTATGAGTGTCGAAGAGCTGATTAATCAAATCGAAGTTTACAATCCGGATGCTGACTTCGATCTGCTGCGGAGAAGCTATGAGTACAGTGAAGAGCACCACAGCGGCCAACAGCGCAGATCTGGCCACCCTTATTTCACGCACTGTCTTGAGACCGCCAAATCCCTGATTGATTTGAAGTTGGATGTACCCACAATCTGCGCCGGGCTTTTGCACGATGTGCTAGAAGATACGTTGGTGACCCGTGATGACCTTGCGCAGCTTTTCGGAGAGTCGATAGCTCAACTTGTCGAAGGTGTTACCAAAATCGGCACTTACCATTTCAAAGGCAGAACCCAGCAAACCCAAGCCGATAACTACCTGAATCTGTTTTTAGCTACGGCAAAAGACATTCGCGTTATTCTCATTAAGCTCGCCGATCGGTTGCATAATATGGAAACGCTGTCATTCCTACCTATAGGCAGACAGCAAGAAATTGCGAAGGAGACGCTCGAAATCTACGCATCCCTGGCTCACCGATTGGGAATAAATCGATTCAAAAGCAGACTGGAAGATTTAGCGTTCAAGTATCTACATCCCCTCGAATACAGAGAGATTGCGAGCCTGCTTGCGGAGAAACTTGATGAGAGGGAAGCATACACACGGAAAATGGAAGGGATAATCGTCCAAGAATTGGAGGCGGGCGGAATCAGAGCAAAGGTGCATGGCCGCCCCAAGCATATATACAGCATCTATCACAAGATTCACCACAAAGGCGTTCCCTTCGAGGAAATTTGCGATTTGATTGCGTTGCGAATCTTGGTAGAAACCACTACGGACTGTTATGCGGTGTTAGGGGCATTACACGGTAAATGGAAGCATATACCGGAGAGATTTAAAGATTTTGTTGGACTGCCCAAGAGAAACGGCTATAGGTCCTTGCATACCACAATCCTCGATCGGGATCGTCCCGAACGAGGCCGCCCCATAGAGATTCAGATTCGGGCATTTCAGATGCACGAAGTTGCTGAATATGGCATTGCCGCGCATTGGAGTTACAAGGAAGGGCTGCCGTCAACATCAGAAAGCCAGTCTATTTTCGCGTGGTTGAGGCAGATGCTCGATGATATTCAGGAACTCAAAAATCCTTACCAGTTCATCCAATCCATGAAGTGGGAGTTGCTTCCTGATGAGGTTTACGTTTTTTCACCCAAGGGCGACCTGTATTCGCTTCCAGCCGAATCGACGCCAATCGACTTCGCATACAAAATTCATACGGATATCGGGGAAACATGTTGCGGCGCAGAAGTCAACGGCGTGATATTACCGCTCAGGCACCGTCTGCAGAATGGAGACCGCGTAAGAATCATGACCAATTCCAAGGCACACCCAAGCCGGGATTGGTTGCGGTGGGTCAAAACTACGCGCGCGCGAAACAAGATTCGGCACTGGTTTAGAGAACAAGATCGCGCACAAGCCATCGAACTTGGAAGAAGATTCCTCGAAATGGAATTGCGCCGCCAGCATCTTGATCTGCGGACTTATCTGAAATCGCCCGAGTTACTAGCGTTCGCGAAAACGCTGAAACTCCACACAATTGATGACCTGTTGATGCAGATTGGGAACGGGAAGGAATCCGCCGAACACGTTGTCAATGTGTTACACCCCGAACCAGATACGAGGGAGGGAAGGGAGGCGCCTGTAGATGCGGTTCGTCCGGCGCCGGCGATTCAGCTTGAAGGGATTGATATTGCGCTTGTGCGTATTATGAAGTGTTGCTACCCAATTCCGGGCGATGAGATAATCGGATATATTACACGCGGCCGCGGTGTCTCGATTCATCGGGCAGGATGTCCGCGTATAATAAATGAGACGGAACGGGTCGTCAACGTCGAGTGGAAACCGGAAAATCTTACGACCTACCCGGCTGAAATAGCCGTGAAGTGTGATGATCGTCCCGGAATGCTTGGGGAGATCGCTACGTTAATTGCGCAATTCAAAGTGAACATCGTAAAGGGAAACCTCGCACACTCGTCAATGCCCGTTGAGGGAATGGCGCATGACCGGCTCACGTTAGCGGTGAACGGCATTGAGCAGTTAGAGGCGGTCATGGAGTCAATTCGTTGCTTGAAAGGCGTACAAACCGTTAGCAGAATCGCTGCAAGAAATTGAGCGCTTTTCGATTGAGTCACAGCGTGCCGCTCAACTTCCCGTTTCCAACGCAAGATCTGGCTCACCTGCGCCCGAAATCACCTTTACAACTTTTCCAGACTTTAGACATCGCACACATATCCGAATTCGTTTGTTGCCAGCTTCGGTTTGAATTCGGACGCGCTGTAAATTTGGTAACCATCTCCGCTTGGTATGCCGGCGGGATTTGCTTATTCTGTTGCCAGTCATCGGCTTTTTGCCGCATACGTAACAGATACGTGCCAATTTACCTCCCTCCCTTCTCAATTATTTGCATTCCAAAATAAACGCAACCTGCTTAGCATATCATAATACATCCGTGAAATGCAAGGTTTTTTGGGAAACCGCCAACAATTCCGGCTCGCGCACTTCAGGAATGAATTGGAAAGTGAAAACTCAAAATCTGTTTATCGTTGTTGGCTTCGCACTAGCTTATTTTGCCTGCGGTGACGACTCCCCAGTCGCTCCTCATCAGCAACCGGTGGCACCTCAAGTCGGAGCGGTGTCCGGCATAGTCACCGATGCCAGAACGGACAATCCAATTCCTCATGCCACGGTAACGCTGTTGAATCAGACCACAAAAGTGGGTGTTAACGGGAAGTACATCTTTTCGCAAATCGCCTTTTCGGAAACCTTGAGCCTATCTGTCGAAGCCGCAGATTACGCAACTCAAACGCCGACATTTGCGTTGAATACCAAAAGCCTTGTGATTGACATCCCTTTAAAACCGTTAACGAATCCTGAACTGGAGATTCGGCAGTTTCTAAATACCCTTTCCAAACTGGTTGGATCGAACGGCGGAAACAATGTCGAAGCGATACAAGCGCATTTTTCGGAGTCGTACTTAGCGGGCGCCGACCCGGTCACCCGCTTTTTCGGTCTTCCAACCGGAGTTATTCCGGCGAATCATGGACAGGTCATCTCATGGATCAATAAGCTCTTTGAAAAGTACAACACCATCGAATTCGATTTTTACGGCATAATGGTAGAAGTGACGCACACCCAAAAAGCTTCGGCGCAGTTGAACCTTGACGTGGTTACGGAAAAAGGCGTTCGATCTGAAAAACAAAAAATCGTCTCCGAATGTGAAATCTTTTTCCGCAAAGAAGCGTCTCATTGGAAAGTAATTTTCTGGCAGTTTTCCAAATTTGATATTCACCTGTAGCGTTTCAATTAGGGACGCGGTGTGTAAAACAAAATGACAGATCATTCTATCCAAAATCAGATTGAAGCATTGAGGACGCAAATTCTCTATCACGAGCGCAAATATTATATTGAAGCTCAGCCGGAAATTTCGGATGGGGAATTCGATCAGATGATGCGGGAACTCGTGAATCTTGAAACTGCGCACCCAGAGTTTATGTCCCTTGATTCTCCAACGCGGCGTGTGGGCGGTGAGGCAACGCTCGGTAGGCGCGCACAACACCGCGGCCCGATGTTAAGCCTTGATAACACCTACAATTATGATGAGTTACGCGATTTCGACCGCCGAGTGCAGAAGGCGTTGCCGGACCAGCCGATTGAATATGTCGCAGAACTGAAAATCGATGGATTGGGGGTCTCCCTGCTCTACGAAGATGGGCGGCTGGTACGGGGCGCGACACGGGGTGACGGGGAATACGGTGAAGACGTGACCGCTAACCTTCGCACAATTCGCACAATTCCGTTACGATTGACGCCAGTCCAACCCATGCCAACCGTCTTGGAGGTTCGAGGCGAGGTGTTCATCCCGTGGAATCGATTGGATGAAATCAACCGCCATCGAGTTGAAAACGACGAGCCGCCGTTTGCAAACGCCCGCAATGCGGCAGCCGGATCCGTCCGCCTGTTAGATGCGTCCATTACTGCATCTCGCCCGCTAGATATTTTCGTGTACGCCCTCAGTTACGTGGAGGCGCTTGAAATAACGCAGCACACACAGGCACTCACATTGCTTGCTGAACTTGGGTTTAAGCTCAATCCGGAAACGCAACTGTGCTCCTCAATAGAAGGCGTCGCCGAATACTGTCACCGCTGGACTTCTCAGCGTGAAAGCACGCATTACGAAATTGACGGTATTGTCGCGAAAGTCAATAACATTCAGCAGCAACAAGAACTTGGGGCGACGGCGAAAAGCCCGCGTTGGGCGGTCTCCTACAAGTTTCCCGCACATCAAGCAACGACACAGATTCGCGAGATTGGCGTGCAAGTCGGGCGAACAGGGGTACTGACCCCGCTTGCGGTGCTTGAACCTATCCAGTTGGCGGGCGCAACAATCACGCACGCCACGCTGCACAACGAGCAAGATCTGATTCGCAAGGATATCCGAATCGGGGACAGCGTTGTCGTCGAGCGGTCCGGTGATGTAATTCCGAAAATCGTCAGCGTGCTGGCGGACAATCGAAACGGAACAGAGAAAATCTTCCGCCTGCCGGATCAGTGTCCGGCGTGCCAGACCCCTGTGCAACGTTCGGTGGACGAAGCTGCTGTCCGCTGCGTGAATACGGCTTGTCCGGCGCAGTTGAAACGCCGCATCGGGCATTTCGCTTCACGAAACGCCATGAATATTGATGGACTCGGCCCCGCAGTAATTGAACAGCTCGTTGAGTCCGGGAAAATCCGAGATATCGGGAATCTCTACACGCTGGAGAAAGCAGATTTGGCCGAACTGGATCGAATGGGAGACAAATCAGCAGAAAACCTCATCAAAGAAATCGAGGGAAGCAAAGCAGCCCCTGTGGGAAAAGTTTTATTTGGATTGGGAATATTGCATGTCGGGGAAAACATGGCTGAGTTATTGATGGATAGCTTTCAATCAATCGACAATCTGGCATCTGCGAGCGCAGCAGATGTCAAGAGCATACACGGCATTGGTCCCAGGGTTGCGGAGAGCATTGTTGACTTTTTCCGCGAACCGTCCAATCAAGATTTCTTGAGCCGGTTAAGGGCAGCAGGGCTGCAATGGTCGATGAATACAAGTGATGCGCAAGAGACAACTCAAACTTTCTTCGCTGGCAAAACCGTTGTGTTGACCGGCGCACTTTCGCAGATGACCCGTTCGGAGGCGTCCGAGCGGATTAAGGGCTTAGGCGGCAAAATCACTTCTAGCGTCACCCAAAAGACCGATTTTCTAATTGCAGGCGACTCTCCGGGTTCCAAATTCGATCGCGCCAACCAACTCGGCGTTTCAATTCTATCGGAAGCAGAGTTCCTTGAAAGACTATAGTTGAAGACACGCGCGGCTCCGGCACTATGCATTTTCCTTGACAGGTATATGCATCAAGTCTATAATAGGCGCTAGCAAATATCGCAAGACAGGACAAAGATTATGGCAAAGATTCCCTTTATGAAACTCAGCGGGGCGGGGAACGACTTCGTGATTATTGACAATCTCAAGCGCATCGTCCCGTATGAAAACACGGATTTTGTGGCAAAGATTTGCGAACGCCGAATGTCTGTGGGCGCCGATGGGATTCTACTCGTTGAAAATTCGGAACAGGCCGATTTTAAGATGCGCTACTTTAATGCGGACGGCGGCGAAGCCGAGACATGCGGCAACGGCGCGCGCTGCATCTCTAAGTTTGCGCACATCAACGGCATCACTTCCGAGCGAATGCGTTTTGAAACGAAAGCTGGCATCTACGAATCGGAAATTCTCAAGTCCGGCGTCAAAGTGCGAATGAGCGATCCGACAGATGTGCGATTGAACTTCCCGCTGCGGCTCAAAGACGGCGTGTGCACCGTCTGTTCCGTCAATAGCGGCGTGCCCCACGTGGTATTTTTTATAGAAGATCTCGAAGCGGCGGACGTTGTTAATCTCGGCGCCCAAACACGCTATCACGGCGATTTTCAGCCCGCAGGGACGAACGTCAACTTTGTACGAATCAAAAACGAACGAGAAATCGATGTTCGCACGTATGAACGGGGAGTCGAAGATGAAACCCTCGCGTGCGGCACCGGCTCAATCGCGTCTGCTGTAATATCTGCACTGCTCGGAAAGACAATCGCGCCGATTGCGGTGCGGACGGCGAGCGGTTCTGTGCTTAAAATCCATTTCGAGCTGGATGATGGGTGTGCCAAAAACGTACATTTGGAGGGCGACGCGCGGGTTATCTACGCCGGTGAACTTGAAGAGGGCGCGTGGAATTACTGAAGACTATAGGCTATCAAGATATTGAAGGAGGTTTCGCATGTTTGAAGGATCCTTTGTGGCTATCGTAACGCCGTTCAAAGACGACGAATCGCTCGACGAAAGCAAACTCAAGGAACTCATCGAATTTCAGATTGCTGAAGGGACGCACGGAATTGTCCCTTGTGGGACCACTGGAGAATCGCCGACGCTTTCCCACTTGGAACACGACCGAGTTGTTGCACTGACCGCCGAAACAGTTAACGGCCGCACGTCTGTAATCGCCGGATCGGGTTCAAATTCAACCGCAGAGGCGTTGCGGTTGACGAAACACGCCAAGTCAGTTGGAGCTGACGGTGCGCTGGTTATCACACCCTACTACAATAAACCGACGCAAGCTGGCCTATACGCACACTTCATGGCAATCGCTGATGCCGTCGAAATCCCCATTATCATCTACAACGTCCCCTCACGCACTGGCATAGACATTCTCCCCGAAACGCTCGCCAAACTCGGTGAGCATCCAAATATTGTCGGCACCAAAGAGGCGACCGGACTGGTCAGGCGTTCCAGCGACATTGTGCAGATGTGCGGTGAGGATTTTATCATCCTGTCCGGAAACGACGATGACACTTTTCCAATTCTAGCTGTCGGCGGGAATGGGGTAATCTCCGTCGTTGCCAACGTTGCGCCCGCCGATGTTGCAGAGATGTGTAACGCTTTCAAAGCGGGCAACATCGAACTCGCCCGTAAACTCCATTACAAAACGCTGCCCCTCGCGGTAGACCTCTTTATCGAAACAAATCCCATCCCCGCTAAGACCGCCCTCATGTTGATGGGCAAACTCAACGGGAAGATGCGGCTTCCGCTGGCGCCAATGGCAAGCGCAAATGTGGAGAAGCTCCGCCGGACATTGGCGGATTCCGGCTTGCTTTAGGCAATCGCCGTAGGTGAAAGATACCACGCCTTCCGAAATTGTTTCATCAGTCTTTTAGTGAATGCTGTTTGGATTGTCAACTCCAAGCGCCGTTTCACCAATCAGTTCAGATTGGTCAATCAAGGTTGTGCACCACGAATTAGAATTGTTCGCGCTGTCGCAGTGAAACTCACGAAATATAACGGCTGATGTTAGATAAAAAACGGAAACTGGTATTAGCGGGAATTGCCTTCCTTTCAATCTGCACCCTTGCAATATTTGGGTCGAAGCACCTTGAACAACCCAATGCTCTCGTTTGGTATAGCATCGTCCCGCCGCTTTTCGCAGTCACATGCGCTATTGCAACGAATCGGCTCATGTTGAGCCTCGGATTAGCTGTAGTTGCCGGCATTGTCCTCTCCTCGGTGAAAAACCAGCCTGCTTCCATCTGGATGTGGGTTCCCTCCGTGTTCAATCATACCTATTCGGTGGGGAAGTCCGTCGCAGTCTCATTTAACCTCCTCGTGATTCTCTTCATCGCGCTGATTCTATCGACAATTTCGGTGGTAATCGTTTCCGGCGGCATCCAAGGCATAATCAATTGGCTGACCCGATTTGCGAAAGGACCGCGCTCAACCCAGTTTGTCACGGTGCTCATGGGGTTTGCGGTTTTTATCGACGACTATGCCAACACAATGATTGTTGGATCTTCGATGCGGCCCGCAACCGACTACCAACGCATTAGCCGCGAAAAACTGGCGTTCCTCGTAGATTCCACGACTGCCCCAATTGCGGGACTCGCCGTAGTAAGTACATGGATTGGGTATGAAGTTGGGTTGTTTACCCAGGTTGCGAACTCAATCGGAATACAGCGGGATGGCTACTCCATGTTCTTTGATGCGTTGGGATTCCGATTCTATTGCATGATGACGATTATTTTTGTTATCGCGAACGCCGTCAGCGGCGTGGATTACGGACCGATGCGGAAGGCGCAAATGCGTGCAAGAAAAACAGGGGCAGTGGATTCCGGGGAGGCAAGGTCGAAATCGTCAAGAGTATTCACGAAATTGAAGCATTCGCCTTCAGCTATTATCCATCCGCTCGCCGCAATTATTCCTATTGGGACGCTTTTCGGCGCAATGTTGATAGGGTTTTGGATTGACGGCGGGCGCAGCGGTTCTATTCTCTCTCTATCAGATTGGCGGGATGCGTTATCTAACGCAAACAACGTAAAAATTCTTACGATTGCGTCCGGAAGCAGCTTTCTTTTGGCAATCGTGTGCGCGAAGGTGTTTTCTCGGATTAACCTATCCGAAATTGGGGTGGCAATACGCTCGGGCCTTAAGGGCAGCCTGCTGCCGACGACAATTCTCGTCCTAGCCTGGGGCTTGAAGGCTGTATGCGATCAACTTTCTACGGGCGGTTTTCTCGCGGCGGCGGTCGAAGGCGTGCTTTCGCCGTTATGGTTCCCAGCGCTCCTCTTTATCGCGGCGTCCGTGACCTCTTTCGCCACCGGCACGAGCTGGGGTACGATGGCGATACTTATCCCAACTGCCATTCCAGTCGCTTATTCACTTGATGGCAACGTCTACGGATTAACAACAATGATTAGCTTAGGCGCAGTGCTAGACGGATCAATCTTCGGCGACCACTGCTCGCCCATCTCCGATACCACAATCATGAGTTCCATCGCAAGCGATTGCGAACCCATTCACCACGTACACACCCAACTCCCGTACAGCCTAACTGTTGCAGGACTAGCACTTATCTGTGGGTATATTCCGGCAGCACTAGGAGTTTCATCCTACTTGGCAATCGGCGTCGCGGCGGCTTTAATCGTTCTGCTGTTTTATATAGTCGGTAAGATTGGCGACCGTCAACAATTGGCCTAGGTCGTGGCAAATTTTATGTGAAATTGTCGATAACCGTTGGGGCGAGGTCTCCGCGCCCATTGACCAACCCAGACCGCGCACAGCCGACTACCCAGGTTTTGTGGGTTGGGCTGATCCTTCGCTATCCGCTCAATCGATCGTTGCGTATCGCGACCATTTAACATATAATATACGCCTTCATTTACCGAACTCATACATCAAAATTCGCATGATACATCATATCCGCTCCACCCTACCTACGTAATCTGAATTTTGTAACGTTAGTCGAATCGACGGGAGACATTTAAATGACGCTCAAGGAACACATTGACGATATATGTAAACGCCTAGAAAGAAACGAATTCAAGTCAGAGGATAACGTGTCAAACGGAATCGTGCGGCGATTACTAGATGCGCTATCTTGGCCAGTGTATGATATGACTGTTGCCATTTCTGAATTCCCAGTGGAATCGAGAAGAGTAGATTTTGCTCTCTGCCATCCGCCAAAAAATCCGCTGGTTTTCGTTGAGGTCAAGCAAATAGGCAAACTTGATGAAGATGCAGAGAAACAACTGTTTGAATACGCTTATCACGAAGGCGTCCCAGTGGTCATCCTCACCGACGGCAGGGAATGGCACTTTTTCCACCCGATTGGGCGAGGGAATTACAAAGAACGCAAGGTATACAAACTGGATTTATTCGAAATGGGCAGTGAGGAAAGCGCTCAACTTCTGAGCAGATATCTAAACTATGAGTCGATACGCACTGGTAGCGCTATTACGGCTATCGAAAACGACCATCGGGAAATTTCCATGCGACGGCAAATTGAAGACGTATGGAACACATTGCTGCAACAAGAGGCCGCGCTGATAGAATTAATAGCAAGCGAAGTTGAAAGTCGACATGGTAACAAGCCAAGCAGTGAGCAGGTGGTAAATTTCCTGAAAAACCCGCCTCAGCTTGAGTCTAATCCGAAAGAAATTCCCCTCCCACCCATACCGAGCCCTCCGGTAATATCGTCCTCGCGCTTTGTGGTTACTATGCCCGATGACGAGAGGATTGATCGTCCCATTGCAGCAGATACCTTCGCCGATGTAATTGAAAAACTAGGGTTAGAGCAAGTGGAAAAAGTGAAACCTAAACTCATATCAACTTCCAACGCCTATAGTAAATTCCGGAAGAGAGGTCGGTATTATATAAACATCAGCCTTAATAACGACCAAAAGAAAAACTACCTCGAAGACATTGCCGAGGCGCTAGGTGTGCCACTGAAAGTAAACATCGTCCCAAAAAATTAAGCCGATTAAATTCATGCGCTCCCAAATTTGCGCGCTGCCGATTGGTTCGTTCAACCGTTCACGCAAGCACCAGAGATTCACCCTTCCCAGTTAATTCTTCCCGCTCAATCATCAACTCTATGATTAATTCAACTCGCCGCCGCATCTCCGTACTGACCGATTTGAATCCAAACAGCTTGCAAACCTCGCGGGTTAAATCACCAGACTCAATCCCAAAAGCGTGAGAAACAACCTGCTTGATAGCCGTCTCTATCTCCTCGGGCGCTATTAGCTCCAACTTTCGCGACGCGTTCGGGAGCTCGCTCCGGTCTCGCACGATGTTGACCTGTCCTTGATCCTTCAAGTAGAAAAAATCACCTCTAATCTCAATACTTCCGGATCGCGCCGCCTGTCTGGCAGCGGCTTTCACTGTGTTTTGGATTCGGTTGCCAACACGGTTTACACCTACCGCATTTGCGATGCGTCTCGCCGCTTCGTCGAAATGCACGGGACTCTCGATTTCAACAACCCGCTGAATCCACCCTTGCATCTTCAACGGCGGAACCTTATGCAGGCTAAGCCCATTAGTGGAAATAACTAATTCAGTGAGTTTGTACTTTTCAGCGAGGGAATTCTCCCGCAATTCCGATTCGGAATGAACTGGTGTATCCTCAGAATCTCCCGCCGGTTCTTCATCGCCGTTATTGGAATTGGCGCTGTCGTCTTCAGGAGAGGGTTCAGGCGCCGAAGGAATGTGTACCCTCGCCGCCTCGATCGCCTCAACCGCCTTCCTGAGTTCTTTGTCGCAAGTTCTAAACCAATCGGTACTCCAGATACGGTGGACCCGCCAACCGAGTCCTTCAAGCACCTGCTGCCGAAGCCGGTCGCGGTCGCGTGCTGATTGTGCGCTGTGATAGGTGGCGCCGTCACACTCAATGCCCAGCAGATAACGCCCCGGACGTTGCGGGTCTTTAACGCCGAGATCGATAAAATAACCAGATGAACCGATTTGATGTTCAACTTGGTAGCCAAGGTTGCGCAGCGCTTCTGCGACCTCCTCCTCAAACTGCGAACCCGCCTCTCTGCCCGACTCCCTGGGAATCTCAAGGTCGCCCGTTTCTGCATATTTCAGGTAACGTTTGAGTGCAGCGACACCGCGGGCCTCCGTACGGCTCAGGTCAATATCATCGCCTTTCAGGTTGGTGAACACTTCACAACGCCGCCGCGCCCGTGTAATCAATACGTTCAACCGCCGCTCTCCGCCGTCTTGGTTGAGCGGACCGAAGTTCATCGTGAGATGTCCATTGGCGTCTCGCCCGTAACCGATGCTGATAAAAATGACATCGCGTTCATCCCCCTGGACATTCTCCAAATTTTTGACGAAAAACGGTTCTTCCGGGTGGGCGTTGAAAAACGTCTGTTCGCACGACGAATCTTCCCGCCGCAGGAGTTCGAGTTCATTCTGAACCGCCTCCATCTGAGTCGTGCTGAACGTCGCAACGCCGAGCGTGAAATTAGGGCGGTTGCGGGCATGTTCCATCACCCGCGCCGCGACGAACCGCGCTTCCGCTTTGTTTCTTCCACTCCGGCCGCGGTCATAAGCAGTATCTTGTAGGTAATGGTAAATTAACCCGACCTCCTCCTTCGCGGCGTCCGGGCTTGGAAAGAGTTGCAGCTTATTTTCATAAAATTCAATGTTCGACACCGTAATTAGCGATTCGTGCCGGCTGCGGTAGTGCCAACGCAGCATACGGGTCGGTGCGTTCTGCGCGCTAAATAGACCCAGTATGCTCTCCATATCGCCGGCAAGGTTTTCTTCCGCGTCGAGATCCTCGTCATCATCCGCTATGTGTTTATCGAAAAAACGGGTTGGCGGAAGCTGGCGGTTATCTCCAACGACGACGGCTTGGCCGCCCCGAATAATCGCTCCGAACGCGTCGACGGGTTTGACTTGGCTAGCCTCGTCAAACACCACCCAATCAAAATCAACACTGTTAGGCGGCAGGAATGTTGCTACCGACAGCGGGCTCATCATGAATACCGGTTTGATCGCTTGTATCGCATTCCCCGCTTTGGTCATTAGCTGGCGAATTGGCAGATGCCGCCGCTTTTTCTCAAATTCACGCCTGAGCAGTCCCAACTGCCCGCTAGACGCTTCGTACTGGGGCAAATTACTCCTATGTTCGTATGCAACATTTGCCTTGTTGTATTCAAGCGAGAGACGGTCTAAATCCTTGAATCGTTCGACCGCAAACTGGTGTGCATCACCGGTAAAACTTGCAAGGATTGGCCGTTCCCGCATTGCAGTCTCAACTTGTGCGCCGTGCCAAACATGTTTAAGCAAATCCGGCAAAAACTGGCTCGCCTCTTGCCAATCACTCGCAACCCTAACAATCTCGTCAAAGCCGCTATCATTCAGCGCTCCGGCTAAGTGATTAAAGTTGACGACTTCTTGAAGCCGCTCAGATTCTTTTTTCCAACCTTCGAGAATGTGCGCTTGCTCCGTAAATGGACGCGCTTTTAATTCATTTTCAGGTCCAAATCGCACGGTTTCGTCGAGTTGAATCATTTCAACAACAGTTCGAAGGAGCTGCGGATGCCGATTATAGTGTTCCTCAACCGCCGCAACCAAGGACCGAAGTGTTGCCGAATCCGGGTTTGACGCGAGGTAGTCAATTAACGCTTCCGGCAATTCCCCGCGTTCCACCGATTGGTGCAATGTCAAAAGGTATTGGGAGATCTCTTGAAGTCCGCGCCAGTTGGAAGACTTTCCTTCCCAGCGCGTACCGTACAACTGTTTACCGACGCCTTGAATCTTTTGAAGGCGCGGTCGTTCACGCTGCGATTCCAGAATCGCGTCCACAAGTCGGAGCCGCACACCCTGTGCTTTGGGCAGTTCCAGCTTACACAACCCAGCAAGTTCATTGCGGGCGCGTCGAAATTTCCGCGAAAACACGCGCCACCACTTGTCTCCCTGCGCCGCCAACACCTTACGAATCTCCAGAACGCTCTGCTCCCAGGCTGCAGGGATGAGGATATTATCGTATTCTTGGTGAAGTTGGCTCAATCGTGCTCCCGCCTTCAACCCCGCCTCCAAATCATCGGATTGCGCCACCCATTCGGGAGACTTGACAAGGACGCCCTCCATGTTCGGGGCGCTTAACGCACATTGTGCCGCGTGCATGACACTCTCGACAGCCTCACGGGTGCCGGGCGTCCCTAGTTGAAGATGCTGCGCCAGTTTTAGCGACGCGTCCTGGAGCGCTATTACCGCTTCTCTCGCCTCCACGGACAAACGTCCCACTTGAATTCTGTCATTTGGAAGAAAGATGCTGCACTGGCTGCCCCAAAACGGGTGATGTATCGGTATGCCCATCCGCTTGATAAGGATTTGCAGCTCCTCGGTGCGGTCCAAACCCTCCGCAAAATCCGCCGCAGCGTGCCGGAATTGACTCGAGTCTAGCGTCGGAAGTTCCACCTCCGAAAGGCGGCGCTCTACCGCCAAAAGTTCCCCATACGCCTGAAACGGTGTGATGCCGCTCTCGCCTATGGGCATGTTAACTGCACGGCAGTAGCTGTTTAAACGGTCGCGGTTTTTGAGGAGCGATTGTACTTTCTCATCAAGCGTTGTCGTCTTTGACCGGCTGAGCGCAAGCGTACGGTTTAGTTCATCAACGACCGCTTTTTTGTTCATCTTATGGCTGTGCAGCTCTAAACACGCATCCCCAATCCCGACTTTATCCAGGTTGCGCTTAACGACTTCCAACGCCGCCATCTTTTCCGCAACAAACAGCACCCGTTTTCCATTTGAGATGGCTTCCCCAATTAGGTTCGTAATGGTTTGAGATTTTCCGGTGCCCGGCGGGCCCTGAATAACAAGATTTCGGCCTTCGCTTACATCGTGAATTGCCAATGCTTGCGAACTATCCGCATCAACGACATGATGCGTCTCACCGGGGTTGAGATGTTCGTCAATGGGAGAATCAACAGGAATGGTTGAACTTGGTTCTTGAAAGCCCGTTGCTAACGCAGATTGCAAGACCGAATGCTCAGGCAGCGCGTCATTGTCCCAATTCGTGCTTTCTAAGTCGCGATACATCAGAAACTTCGCAAACGAGAAAAATCCGAGCACAATCGCAGAACCATTAACTGACCAACGGCAGATATCGTCATGTGGCGTATCCATTATTGACGCACTAACGGTTTGAAAATAACCCTGAACATCAAGCTCATCAAGGTCATCCGCATCAAGAAGGTCAGGTAGGTGGATGCCGAACTCAGATTTTAACTTCTCCTGAAGAGAGAGGTTCGTTCCGAATTCCTCCTCCGTGTAACCGATTCGGAAACGCGCGCGGACACTGGCGCGGCTGAGTTCCACCGGAATTAGAACTAGCGGTGCGCGGCGCAGTGTATCACTCGATTCGGATTCGTACCATTCGAGCATGCCGAGCGCGAGATACAGTGTGTTGACCCCCTGTTCTTCGATCGCTGTCCGCGCTGTATAGTACGTGTTTAGCAGCCGCCTCTGAAGCTCCGTCGGCGAATAGTGTGTTTGGAGTTTGCTATCGGTATGTCGAGCAGGGCCGGCTTCCGTTTCATCTTCTTCAAACAGTTGAAAGTCATCATCCGCATCAAGTTCGGGCTTGGGAAGGAAAGACATATCCTTTCCCTGTTGTACAAGGATTTGATAGACACTTGCAGGGGATTCATCCACGACCTCAAGCCCTCTCGCTTTGAGCAGCCTGTAGTTAATCAAAGGGTTGCGCAAACTCAGGTCGAGCAGTTCTTTTCGTGCTTCATCCAACTTTGTTTGAATGGTGTTCATATCATTCGCTAACAATACATCACCGCATAACGTCCAATAGCTCTACAAAAGCAAGGTGTAAAACACACTCTTTCTGAAGTTTCCTTAAACCTTAACGCCAACTGAGAGCAGAGATTGTACGAAATAATTAAGTAGATTCAACTCAAGTGCTATGGATTCCGGAGCGTGTTCAACAGCGTCTCTCCAATGGTTGCCGGGCTTTCAGCCACGACGATGCCAGCCGCTGTCAGAGCGTTAATTTTCTCTCCCGCTGTGCCGTGTCCGCCAGCGATAATCGCCCCGGCGTGCCCCATCCGTTTTCCCGGCGGCGCCGTCTGTCCCGCAATAAAACCGACGACCGGCTTGCTCATGTTATTTTTCACGAAATCAGCCGCAGTTTCCTCCGCGGTGCCGCCAATCTCGCCAATCATGACCACCGCTTCCGTATCCGAGTCTTCTTCAAACAGTGCCAGGACATCAACGAAACTCGTCCCGATGACCGGATCGCCGCCAATGCCGACGCATGAGGATTGCCCGAGACCGAGCTTCGTCAATTGATACGCCGCCTCGTATGTCAACGTGCCGCTGCGGGAAACGATGCCTATCTTTCCGGGCTGAAATACAGAACCGGGCAGCACCCCGATTTTGCACTCGTCGGGCGTGATGACGCCCGGACAGTTAGGGCCAATCAGACGAATCGGCTTCCCTTCCAAATAGCGTTTAACCTTCACCATATCAAGGACGGACACACCCTCCGTTATACAGACCACTAGACCTATCCCTGCGTCGGCGGCTTCCATAATGGCGTCCGGAGCGAACGGCGCAGGCACATAAATCGTGGACGCATCCGCACCGGTCGCACTAACCGCTTCGGCAACCGTATTGAAAACAGGAATTCCGTCAACATCGCCTCCCCCCTTGCCCGGGCTAGTACCGGCGACAATCTTTGTGCCGTAAGCCACACTCTGCTGCGCGTTAAACCGCCCTGAACGGCCGGTAATGCCTTGAACAACCACCCTTGTTTCCTTATTCACAAGAATGCTCACTAAATCTGACTCCTTTCGACTCAAACAAATTTTACGTTTTCACCTGCCGCTGCAACTATTGTCCCTATTCGCTCATGCGGCGCTTTCGGTTTTTCAGCTGTTTAATACGCCCTAGCGAAGATAACATCCTGCTCGGAAGAATCGCCGCACACTATGCACTTTCCGCTCTCTCCATTTTGATCAAAGGGAATACAACGCGTGGTGGCTTTCGTATCTGCCTTGACTTTTTCCTCGCACGCGATGCCGCCGCACCACGGCGCGCGGGCAAACCCCTGATCCACCGCTTCCCGAAGCGAATCGTAATCAGTCGGTTCATAAGTGTGTTCGTCGCGAAATTCGGTGTTGCGGACAAGCAAATCACTCTGGATCCGGTTGAGCAAATTGGTGACGGTGTCGGAAATGCACGCAAGCGGGGTAAATGACTTGCCTTCACGACCGGGTTGGTCGCGTCGAGCTAGCACCGCCTGTGCCTTCTGAACATCTCTGGGACCAATTTCAATTCGCAGCGGCACGCCCTTCAACTCCCATTCGTTGAACTTCCAACCGGGAGAGTATTCATCGCGATCGTCGACCTTTAGCCGTACGCTATTGCCAATGGCGGTTTTGACCTCCTCTACTGTACGCATCACCTCAGATTTTTCTGCGTCTGTTTTCCAGATTGGTACTACCACGACTTGGATGGGCGCAAGCCGCGGCGGTAAAATGAGCCCCTGGTCATCGCCGTGCGCCATAATGATTGCGCCCACCATGCGCGTGCTCACGCCCCAGCTTGTTGTCCAACAGTATTGCTGTACCCCATTTTCATCTTGATATTGAATATCAAAAGCTTTAGCGAAATTCTGCCCGAAGTAATGGGAGGTGCCAGACTGCAGCGCCCGCTTATCGCCCATCATGGCTTCTATGCTATAGGAAGCCTCTGCGCCGGGGAATTTCTCGCTTTCGCTCTTGCGGCCGGGAATCACCGGTATTGCAGCATCGTTGGCGGCAAAGTCGGTGTACACATCGAGCATGCGCAGCGTCTCTTCATGCGCCTCCTCGGAAGTCGCGTGGGCGGTGTGGCCCTCTTGCCAGAAAAACTCCATAGTACGTAGAAAAAGGCGTGTGCGGAGTTCCCACCGCACAACATTCGCCCACTGATTGATGAGCACCGGCAGATCTCGATACGATTGAATCCATTGGCTGTACATGTGCCCAATGATAGTCTCGGAGGTTGGACGCACTGCCAGCGGCTCTTCCAACTCTTTACCTCCGCCGTGCGTAACAACGGCTAGCTCCGGTTTGAAGCCTTCGACGTGCTCTGACTCCTTTTCGATGAAACTCATCGGGATGAAAAGGGGGAAGCAGGCATTCTCATGCCCCGTCTCCTTAAAGCGCCGGTCCAGTCCCTCTTTCACGTTCTCCCAAAGCGAAAAACCGTAAGGGCGGATGACCATACAACCCCGCACTGGGGCGTAATCCGCTAGTTGCGCCTGCCGAATCACATCGGTATACCATTCTGAATAGTCTTGGCTGCGGGGCGTTATCTTCTCTCTCATATATTTTTCTCCAAGTTACTAGGTCCCGTTGACATTTGACAAATTGAAACCATCTCCCCAACGTAGTAAGCATAAAAGTAGTAGGCACACTCCGTGTGCCGTAACTCAAACCTCAATCCGAGCAACTAACTTCAAACCAATACACGAATATCACGGCGCACGGAGTGTGCATGCTACTTTCAAATCAACAATAACGTATCTAGAACATTCGCAAAGATTTTCGTTCTACAAGTTCTCCGTCACCCATTGTTCTACCTTCGCCAATTTTTCTTCATCTATACTGAATTCCTGTGCTTCAGTTGGGAATAGCCCCTCCTCAACCTCTTGCTTGTACTGGCATATCGCTTGAAATGTCAAAATTTCGTAGTCCTCATATGCCTTCGTATAAGTTAGGGCAAGCGCACCAATACCCAAAATGTCGTGGATGACGAGCACTTGGCCGTCGCAGTCGCCGCCCGATCCAATGCCAATCGTGGGGATTCTCAATTTCTCGGTGATTATCTTGCTAATTTCCCTTGTGACCATCTCAAGAACAATCAGTTTCGCACCGGCATTCTCCAGAGCCAACGCGCTTTGAATTAACGACTTGCCTTTTGAATACGTCCTGCCGCGCACCAACCGGCGCGAGCCGTGAAATTGCGGATTGTGGCCGATATGGGCGCAGACATCTATGCTGTTCTCCGCTAATGCCTTGACAACCGCTTCCTTTTCCCACCCCTCCAACTTGACGCCGTCAGCTCCGTACGAAAGCAACGTTTCTGCGTTTTCCAACGCCTGTCCAGGAGTATCATAGGTCTTGTACGGCATGTCGACGAGGAGGTATGCGGTGGTGACGCCTCTGCGTACAGCCTTCAGATGGTGAAGCATATCCGCCATCGTGACTTCAGTGTCGCTTTCATAACCCAAAACGTTCATTCCCACGCTGTCGCCAACGAAGATTATGTCTATTCCAGCCTTGTCCTCCATGAGTGCGGTTGGATAGTCATAGCAAGTTAACATCGTGAGTTTCTGATTCGCCCGCTTCTTTGAAAGCAAGAAATTGATGTCTTTCTTGGCCTTCGAGCGGCTGGAAATGGAGCGCGATGGGCGTTTATTCTGTTGATTATTCGGTTTCACTTTGGTCAACCTGGCCTGCATTCCAAGATTAGTTCAAAATTATCGTTCAAACGAACGGACAGTGAGCACGATAGGGTACTCTTCAGTTTTCAAATCTATCGCGCACCTTATCCAGCCGCAAAATCTATCGTCATTGCAATCCGCTCAGTTGTTCGTTTTGTCCGTCAATCCAGCTATGCCCGGCAGCTCTTTCCCCTCAAGGTATTTGAGCGTAGCGCCGCCGCCTGTAGAAACGTGTGTGATTCGGTCCGCAATGCCCGCTTTATTCGCGGCAGCGACGCAATCGCCGCCCCCGATTATGCTGACCGCTTTCGATTCGGCAATGCGCTTGGCAATCTCGATTGTACCCTTCGAAAATCGTTCAAACTCGTAGACTCCCAATGGACCATTCCAAAACACGGTTTTTGCCGCATTAATAATATTCCCGTACTCTACGATTGACTTGGGGCCAATGTCTAATCTCTCCCATCCGTCGGGGATTCCCTCGCGTGGAACAATTTGTGATTCCGCATCTGCACTCAATTCCTTTGCAATGAGGTGATCGTGCGGCAAATGAATAGGGATGTTCCGGCTCAATGCTTTTCTCAGTAATCCAATCGCAATTTCAAGATTTTCCGATTCTACAACGGCCTTCCCAACAGGCATTCCCATAGCTTTGAGAAAGGTATTGGTCATCTTACCGCCGACAATTATCTCATTAACCTTATCCAAAAGGTTTTCAATCATGCCAATCTTATCAGAAATTTTGACTCCGCCAAGAATAGCAACAAACGTGCGTTCCGGATTTTGAAGGGTTTTGTTAAGATGCCTGAGTTCCCTCTCCACCAATAACCCGGCGGCGGACTGGTCGAAGAATCGGGTAACACCTTCAGTCGATGCATGAGCCCGGTGTGCCGTGCCAAAGGCGTCATTCACATATATGTCCGCGAGCGATGCAAGTTCTTTTGCAAATTCAGGATTGTTCGCTGTTTCCTCCTTATGAAATCGGACATTCTCAAGTAGAAGGACGCCGCCATCCTGAAGTTGAGAAATGGACGATTCCACTTCAGGTCCAACACAATCGAGGGCATGCATTACACGCTGCCCCATCAGGCGGCTGACATGCTCTGCAACCGGGGCGGTCGAGAATGCAGAATCAAACCCGTTAGGCCGCCCCAAGTGCGTTATCAAGATGATTTTGGCGCCGTTCGCAATTAGATGTAAAATCGTCGGAAGTGCAGCCCGGATGCGAGTGTCATCGGCAATTCGCGTCCCCTCCATCAACACATTGAAGTCAACACGCACCAGCACACGTTTTCCAGCCACATCTAAATCGCGTAACCCGAGTTTTTCCCCCAAATTTACATCTCCTTGAAATTGTGTCGCGTAAGGCTGGATTAAGTTAAATGTTACGTGCCATCGGCTGTCTTCCTCTTTTTGAGAATCGCCCTACTATTGCTGCTCACCCGGTTTTGGTGTGCCCTGTAAGCAGAGTTTGTGTCCAGCCTAACTGTCATGGCGTTCGGTTAGTTACATCGGTTCAACCACAATGCCCATGAACAACATGGACTTCGTCGCGTTGTCATAAATCGCAAAAAAGAACGGGCGGTCTACAATGAAGCTTGGCGGGGCAGACTCAACACCTACGACAACAGTTACCGCCGCCGCTTCGGTGCCCTCTTCGTTGACCTCCACGAAGGCTTTGTGCCGAACTTCGCTAATGAACAAACTTGGTCCCATGCCGCTGAAATCCGCTCCGCCACCGAAAGCGATGTCCATCCCGAGTGTTTTGAGTGTGTCATTAAGCTGCACCTCATATTCCAGCTTGAAACGCGGGAGTATTATCATGCTGTCATCCGTACCTTCACGAAACTGCGGCAACCAGTTTGACCAACTTTCAGAATTTAAAACGCCCAGAAACTCATCTAAATTCGTGCCGCGGTCGGGCAGGAAGATATACATGTTCACATTCCCATCCCCGTAGGGTAAACTCGCTGCCTCGAATGTTTCGCCGCGAAAGTATGGGTACGCTCCCTCTCGGGTCATCATCGGTACCTGCTTCTCGCTCCCATCCGATAACCGGAAAATACCGTCCCGTGTTCTTGACTTGTCGAACTCCTCCTTCCAACTACCTTTGAAGTATATGGCGTTAATCAACATAATCAGCGTCCGGGGATCGATACTTTGAACAATCTTTTTAACTTTCCCCTTCGTGTTTGTCTCTACCCAACCGTTGATGACTTCCGGCGTTTCCGGCGCACCAAAATCGAGAACCGTGATTTCCGCATCAAAAAACTCACGGTTTCGATTTAAAAAATCAGCGTTAAATTCAACGCCCTGCCGTCCCCAAATCGAATTTGCGATCGAAAGTTGGACTTCTGATCCACGGTTTTCGAGGCTCTCTCGCAAGGCGGCGTTCGAGCGGTTGACGGAGTCTCTGTCCAACCCTTCTATTTCTAATACCTCCGCCATGGCGAGTTGTGTTTCTCCAACAGCCCCGTTGTAAGTCATGGTGAGCGCTATCGAGATGCTCAATGGAGAGATGAAGATATTCGTTCCCGGTTCGCGTGATTGGACATCCGAAAGCAACTTAAAGCCAAATCTCGTGTTTGCCGTAGCAACGCTTGAAAAAGCTGGATCGCTAATGATGTCCAAAACATCTCCGATATTGTCCGGTGGAGAGTCACCATCGGAACAACTGAGCAGGCACAGCAACATAATACCCGCAAATCCAATAAGAATCTGATGATGCCAAGGTATTTTCATTTTACCTTCCCTGTGCTGCAGCCACCGCTTTTTGGGCGGATTCTGTTAGCCCGTCGGCGGTGATTAAATTCAAACCGGAATTAGCAAACAGTGCTTTCGCCAACTCAACATTTGTGCCTTCTAACCGCACAACTAGCGGCACGTTTAAATCGATCTGCTTAATCGCTTCAATAATCCCGTTGGCGATCGTGTCGCATTTCACAATGCCCCCGAAAATATTCACTAGAACCGCTTTCACATTTTCATCAGCGAGAATCAGGCGAAAAGCGTGTTCAACACCTTCGGTTGTGACGCCTCCGCCGACATCAAGGAAATTCGCGGGTTCCCCGCCGTGCAGCTTAATTAGATCCATCGTCGCCATCGCCAGCCCGGCTCCGTTGACCATGCAGCCTATGTTCCCGTCAAGGCTGATGTAACTCAATCCCGACTGTTTGGCTTCCAGCTCTCTCGGATTTTCTTCGTGCGGGTCTCGCATCGCTTCGATATCTTTATGCCGCCACAGCGCGTTGTCGTCGAAATTCAGCTTAGCGTCGACTGCAAGCAGATCGGGTCCGGTGTCAGTCTTTGTGACTGCGAGCGGGTTAATCTCCGCAAGTAAGCAGTCGCAGTCAACGAAGGTGTTGTACAAACCGCTCATCATATCGGTTGCCTTGGAGATGAGACTTTCGGGAAGGTTCAAGCCGTAAGCCAGTTTTCGTGCTTGAAAGGCTTGAAAGCCGACTGACGAATCAATCACCTCATTGAGGATTTTTTCAGGACAAGTCGCGGCAACCGCTTCAATGTCCACACCGCCCTCTTCGCTTCCCATCATTACCAACCGCGAACTCGCTCGATCAAGGACAATGCTGAGGTAAAGTTCCCGCTCAATCTCTTGCGCCTCGGCGACCAGACATTTTCGAACCCGCTTTCCGCCCGGGCCCGTCTGATGCGTGACCAGTTGCATGCCGAGAATTGCCTCAGCATGCTCACGGACCATTTCGGGGCTAGTGGCGAGCTTGACGCCGCCTCCCTTCCCGCGTCCACCGGCGTGAATTTGGGCTTTCACAACATACGTAGGACAGTCAAGCTGCCGAGCGACCTTCTCTGCTTCATCGGGAGTGGACGCTACTTGTCCGCGCGGGACATTTACGCCGTGGGCTTCTAGTAAATCTTTCGCTTGATATTCATGTACGTTCATTCCTATCCTCCAAACAAGTTAGGCTAAATGGAAATAATACGCAACACCGAATGCGCATCCATCGCACAGATACGTCAATAACATTTGCTTGCACGGGAAGGCTTCCGAATAGCTGCCGGCGGCGCAATGGCGCCGTTTTGCCAATTTAAAATGCCGCTAATCAAAATTCGTCTAATTGAACAATTCGATGTTCATCGTAGGATTTTCGCGCCGCTAATGCCATCACAATTGACGCACGCCCGTCAACGCCCCCCACAAGCGGTTGTGTATCCTTCTGAATCGAAGTGATGAATGCTTTCATTTCAGCTAAATATGACGCTTGGTATCGTTCGATGAAAAAGTATAACGGCTGTGCACTGTGAATCCCGCTTGTGTCGGCATGAATATGGGTATCTGTCGTGTTGTTTTCAATGCGCATCATACCCGCGTCGCCGAATACCTCTAGCCGCTGATCGTACCCGTACACTGCCTGGTAACTGTTATCAATGGTTCCAATTGCGCCATTGGCAAATCGAATCGTGATGACTACCGTATCAAGATCGCCGGACGCCGTAAAATCCGAGTGAACTAACACTCCGCCTGTAGCGTAGATTTCGACGGCCTCACTGCCCATGATGTACCGAGCCATATCAAAATCGTGAATTGACGTTTCCAAAAAAACGCCGCCCCATGTGCGCACGTAATCTGGCGACGGCGGTTCAGGATCGCGGCTCGTGATGCGCAAGACATGGGGTGTACCGACTTTGCCCGCATTTACCATTTTCCACACCCGATGGAAGTTGACATCAAAGCGTCGATTAAAGCCAATCTGTAACTTCACTCCCGTTTTTTCAACCGCTGCCAATGCCAAATCGATTGCTTTAAGGTCAAATCCAATCGGCTTCTCACAGAAAATGTGCTTCGATGCTACAGCTGATTCTCGAATAATCTGTGGATGAGTTGGGGAGGGTGAACAGATGACTACCGCGTGAATTGTTGGGTCAGTTAGGATTTCTCCATAATCTGATAACGCACTCGGAATCCGGAACTGTTCGGCCGCCTCTTCTGCCGCCTGTACACGAGTGTCCGCCACAGCTACCACATCGGCATCAGGAATTTGGTGCGTGATATTTTCAAGGTGAATTCTGCTCATACGTCCGGCACCGATGACCCCAATTCTTAACATTTAAAATCCTCCGCAACTCACATCGTACGCGGGAAATCCTGCCCCGATACAATCGTCGAAAGCCGGGCATCATTCACCGCTAGACCCGCCGTAGGCGGGGCATCTTGCCCCGCATTGCTAATGCAATTTTGATAATTTTCTAACCATACTCACCTTGAAGATCTGTACAGCTTGCCAGCCAAAGCAAAAAGGGGTTTTTCGACAATAAGGCCGAATCAAGCGGGTTCTTTCGACATGAAAGTTCAAAATTGCGATAATGGCGTATACAACGGTTGTTTTTCAAGGCGGGTTTTACTCGGTGAGCTGAAGTTTGGGTGCAGGTAAGTCCTTATGCAGCAACGCTTTTAGAGATTTATCTGTTTCCCTTTTGCAAATGAATCACTTGCCGCCATCGTAAGGCGGGTGGTCTGAAGTGCATCGCTATAAGTTGAACGGATTTTGGAGGCATCTCCACTTTGAACGGCGTCAATAAAAACACGGTCTTCGCGCAGGTATCCATCTGAACTATTTTCCCATGTCTCAGTGCTGCCGGAGCGATTGATACTGACAGAACTTCCATTTACTTCGACGAATACATCGCGGCAAAAAACTTCAAGCTTTATCCGTCCCCAAGCTGGCAATATGCACGCCGAAGTAATGTTCGCAACCGCACCGTTTGCAAATCCAATATTAACCACGCTCATGTCATCAATGTCGTAGTTGGGAATATCGCTCATGCTCCCCTTTGCGGCGAACCCGTGTACGGAAATGGCTTCGCTGCCGACAAGGTAACGGCAAAGATCGAAAATGTGCGTTGTCTGTTCAACGTGTTGACCCCCTGACTGCGCTCGCACCCGCCACCATCCAACCCCCGGCATGCCGCCCATCCAATAGCCCAATGCCCCAACGATTTGCTCGTCTTTTAGGGCGGATTGCGCCCGCTCTACATTCCCTTGGTATCGCCAATGGTAACCGACGCTGGTAATAATCCCGCTTCTTTCGATGGCTTCGTGAATTTCAATCGCCTGCTCCAATCGTACGGCAATCGGTTTTTCGACAAAAAAGGGAATCCCCAAATCACAAGAAATCTGCTCCTGTTCGCCGTGCGCAAAGGGAGGCGTACAGATGTAAACCGCGTCAAGTTCTTCTTTGTCGAACATCTCTTTATAGTCGGTATAGGGTGTTGCTCCAAATTCCTCCGCTCTTCGCTCGGCTTGCTTCTCTAAAATGTCGCACATCGCGGTGAGTTGAACATCCTGGAATCCTGCTAGATTTTCCAGATGGCCGCCCGCCATATGCCCCACGCCGATTGCGCCGACTTTAACTTGCACCCGCTTATTTCCTCCGCTGCAGCCACTGCTTCATGTATTGCGCCGATTTTAGCAACTCCACCTCACCTGGTCCAGGCACACTGCATTCAAGCACCATATGGTGTTGATAGTCAATCTTTCGTAACGCCTTAAAACCTGATTTGAAATCCGTATGACCGTAACCAGGAGGTTCACGAGTGCTGTCAGCCAAATGAACATGTTTTATGTAATCGCTGTTGGCTTTGATACTGTCTGCAATATTCCGTTCCTCAATGCTCATGTGGAAAAAGTCCGCCATAATTGCAACATTCGGGTTGTTTACTTGCTTGCAGATTTCAACGCCGTCGGCCAGGGTTCGCATATAGTGAGTTTCGTAGCGATTCAGCGGTTCCAAGAGGATTATGGAACCAACCTCTTGGGCATACCCGCCAAGATCTTTTAGGAGGTGGACAAGCAACTCAGTCTCAAGCTGCCGCGCAGATTTGTAAGGGCTCAAATCCTGGATTCGCGGCGTGCCAAACGCGGGGACAACAACCAGTCCGATGGCGCCGATATTTGCAGCCGCCTTGAGTAATGTACGAATTCCTGCAACCGTTCTGCCGCGTTCATGCGGATCGCTGTCCAACAACATGCCTGGATACCCTGCACAGACTGCGCTCGGTTTGACCGGGTGATTCTCCGTAGCCTTAATGATTTCATCTTGACGCTTCTCTAAATCGCCGCCGCCAAACTCAATGCCCTCATAGCCGTATGCCGCAAGATTATCTAGTTTTTCGGGAAGGTCTTTTCCCGGTACGAGCCCTTCTTGGCTTCCTAATTTCACTCGCTTTCCCTCCATTCGAAAAATGATAGCACAGTATCGCCGTACGCTTCCTGTCTATTCACTATCAACCCTGTGGTTGACACCGTCGGCAGATTTAGTTCTTTGCTTCTTCGGTGTTCCGTAACGAGCCTCCCTGATCGAGAAAGTATTCGATTTTTAGCAACAAGTTCCAAGCAAGTGTTGTAGATATCGGCGTCATAAGGCGGGTCAAAGTAAATCAGATTGAATTCTGCTTGATGCCTTCCGAGGTAGTTCAGCCCTTTCTGGGCAGTCAGGTTGATGAGTTTTGCCTGTGGGTCGTTGCGGTAGATGCCGCACTGTTCCAGGTTGGCGGCAATCACCCGCATACAATGGTAATCGTGATCAATAAACGTTACCGATTTTGCTCCCCGGCTCAACGCTTCAATGCCGATGTTTCCTGTTCCTGCACAAAGATCTAGAAAATTAGCGCCGTTGACGCTTTCCCGAAGGATACTAAACAACGCACCTTTAACACGGTCCGAAGTCGGTCTTATCTTTGCCCTTTTTACCGATAAACGCCTTCCCTTGAATGCTCCGGCGATGATTCTCATAGTGAGGACCTTGATGGCGATTTCAGGTTTTCAACGTGTAGCAAATATAGGCAGATTATACTATAGCTAACCTTACACGTCAACCCAAAATACTTGAGCTTTAACACATACCAATCGAGGTTGCAGACCGCCGTCGTTGAAGAGATATTAACAAGGGATTTGTAATGATTCGCCATTAATCACCTGAGATTCAATTCCACGGCAGCGGTACATCCAACCGCTGGATTACTGCGCGCGCCGAATCTTGCTCCACGTTGCCGTAGCGGATACCTTCACGCCGATGTGTCTGGAAACGCTCTTCCTCAATGGCGCCGGGAAGCAGCGCGCGCTCGGTGCCGGGCATCGGTTCATAAGTTTCCCGCACATCACGCACGTACCTATCCACTTCCGTGTGGAAAACCGCCTCGGGAACGACGGTATCCACATGGATGGCAAGCACCATTCCGCCAAGTTGGGCATCCCGCCAATGTTGCACATTTGAATTAGCAGGAGGAATCGTAAAGCCCGTTAAACCGCCGCCGAGTAAACTCGCCACAGCGACGTAGCCGATACTCTTGAAAAATGCAGCGGGAATTTTAGAGAGCAGCTCATCAAACTCGGCGCCGCGCTGGTAATCCGCTAGGATACACGCCGCTGCGTCAAGCACCAGTGGCGGTTCGTCCGCCGAGGGTATGGCAAAGCAGATTGGCGGGTTACCGATATAGCCAAGCTGGGGCTTTACTTCCTGTCCACCTGCGTTCCCGTGATCTTGGTACCCCTGCACCGAAAAACCGATGCATCCCTCATCCATACACATTCGCGCGTAATGCCCCGCTGATCCGTAGTGGCCTATGTGCCGCACCAGCCCCATTCCGATGCCGACTTTCTTCGCCTTAACAATTGCCTTTTCGGTAGCACGAACCATCGGAAGATAACCCAGTGTTCCATCGCCGTGTAAAACCACAGCGGTTGGAGTCTCGTGGAGAAGGCGAACGTCGGGTTCAGGATTAATGTGCCCATTCTCGAAACTACTGCAGTATCCATTGACCAACCGCGTCCCATGACTGCGCACGCCGCGGAGATCGGAATTTACGAGCAATCGGCTAATCAAAGCCGCATGATTTTTGTCCAGTCCAACCTTCTCAAAACAAGCCGTGGAAAAGGCAAGGAGATTGTCTTCCTGAACTCGAATGAAAGTTTCTGGCGGTTGATTCATTGATGCTACCTCTTAAAGTAAAGGGTGAAATAAAACCTTGCGGCATGTACAACGGTGTGACCAGTATGGGTGGTGTATCACAGCGGCTGGGTAAAGCGTTACCTTGGGCACGGTAACAGAGACGCTATCTGCACTTTGCTCAAAATGAAGCGCAATCTAATCTGGCTCAACCGAAATTGCCGACGACCTTAATTCCCCCATTGCGGAGTTGCGCCCTCCGCCGCAGCTATTTCCGTTTCACTAAGGCCCTTCCTCATAAAACTCGCGCAAGCGCCGCTTGGGCAATTCTCGGTACGGACGGTGCGCTAATGCTGCTTCGTCCAATTCAAGTCCGAGACCGGCACCTGTTGGGAGTTGGACATAACCGTCCTTAACTTTAATGGGATTGACCGAAATCTCATCACCGCAAACCGTGAAGTTGACAAAATATTCAGTAATCAGGAAGTTGGGCATTACAGCACACGCTTGTAGTGTTGCAGCGAGTCCTACCGTTGTGCTGTTGTAATTGTGCGGCGCCATCGTAACTAAATACGGCTCAGCCATCGCCGCGATTTCTTTAAGTTCTAATATACCTCCGCAGTTGCAAACATCGGGATTGAGGATGTCGGCTGCATTTTTCTCGAAGACCTCTCGAAACTCCCCTTTCGTGTAGAGTTCTGCACCGGTCACAACGGGCAGGTTTACAGCGCGTCGGACTTCGGCTAGTGCATTAACGCTTCGCGCAGAGACTGGCTCTTCATACCAAAACGGGTTGAATTCCTCCAGTACACGGGCGAGGCGGATGGCGTGCATCGGGGCGAGCCGGCGGTGTACCTCGATTAGCAGCTCCACATCCGGCCCCACGGCGTCTCGTACAGCGCGAACGCATTCGACAGCCGCGGCTTCATCTTCACGGCTGAGATGCGTCCGCCAAGCGCCTGGAAACGGATCGAATTTCATGGCGTTGAACCCCTGTTCTACCAATCGTGCAGCACGTTCAGCGTTCGCCTCAATCGTTCGCCCGCTCCACCCGTTGGCGTAAACTCGAATCTTGTCCCGGCATGCCCCGCCCAGCAGGTTGTAGACGGGCGTGTTCAACGCTTTGCCTACAATGTCCCAGAGTGCTTGCTCGATACCGCTGATTGCGCAGTAGAGGTCCATGGCCCCCCGCTTATTCGCGAAGTCGTGATATGCCATGAAAGTAAAATGCTTGATGTTGAAAGGACTCCGCGCAATAAGGTAACGTGAAAGCTCCTGAACGTAGATTTCGATCGCCCGATCTCGGTCAGACTGCGTGTAACATTCACCCCATCCAAAAATCCCTTCGTCGGTCTCCACCTTTACAAATAGCCAGTTTTTCTCCTGCCCAGGGTGTACGAGAAATGTCCGGACTTTTGTTATCTTCATCTCGCGCCTCTTTCTATGCCGATGATAGGCGTTATTTTAGCAAATTTTCTACCCTGTAGCAAGAGCAACCGCGGTTTCCTTCACAGCAGTTTTCGCTTGATTTAGTAAGGTGTTCATGATAAGATGAAACGTATTCAAAAGGCCAATTCACAACGACAAATTGTAGCGAGACCAATCAATTTTTTCAGGTAGAAGCAGAACATGAAACACAACAAATTGGTGAGAGACAAAATTCCCGATATCATCCGGGGAAATGGCGACAAGCCCGTAACCCGTAAATTGGATGCCAATTCGTTCAAACGCGAGTTATGGAGGAAGTTACAAGAAGAAATTGCAGAATTCTTGGAATCACAAAAAGTAGAGGAACTGGTTGACATCCTCGAAGTCGTGTATACCTTAGCTAGTCTTGAAGGCATCTGCTCATCCCAACTAGAGGAAATGAGAAAGCAGAAACGAGGCGAAAACGGCGGATTTGATAATCAGATTTTTCTTGTGGAAACGAATTTAGCACAGGACACGCAGCATGTTGTTGCTTAACCATTTTCGCAGATGGACTTAATCTACAGATTGGGAAGGTTAAATGCCTGGATCGTTCAAAATCGGGCATTTCAAGCGTTTCCAACGGTATCACATTCGTATGCGGAAAACGGGAAAACCGCAAACTCCGTACCAAGACAGGCGGCAAATTCAGGGCAAAATGTATGCGCTGACTTTGCTAATTAAGAGGAAGTATTTTTTAGACTTCGTTTTGCCAAAAGTGTTGAGTGGGTTTATTCTTCTTGATTCGATTTCTCAGTCGCAAGATATAGGACAATTCCAAAATGAAATCCATAGGGGTTATTCCCGCACGCTACGCGTCAAGTCGGTTCGAAGGTAAGGCGCTGGCGGACATTTTTGGCAAGCCGATGGTGCAGCACGTGTATGAACGGGCGTCGCGTGCAAAGACGCTGAACGGGGTCATTGTCGCAACCGACGATAAGCGCATTTACGATGCAGTCGCTGGCTTCGGCGGAGAGGTCCTCATGACCGCACCGAATTGCCCCACTGGAACAGAGCGGGTTGCCATGGTTGCGGAAATGCTGGATTGCGATGTCGTCGCCAACATTCAAGGCGATGAGCCGCTGCTTGAGCCAGCCATGATTGACCAACTCATCCAACCCTTTCTAGATAATCCCGCCGTAGAAGTGAGTACGCTGAAACAGAGAGTTGAAAATGAAGCCGATTACCGGGATCCCAACGTTGTAAAACTTGTAACAAGCCTTGATGGATTCGCGCTTTATTTTTCGCGAGGTGCTGTCCCCGGTAATCTGTCGAATAAATGGATACAAACCAACCCAATTTTTCGGCATGTGGGGCTTTACGCCTACCGCCGGAAAACGCTCCTCTCGTTCACAAAATGGGATCGGACGCCGTGTGAAATCTCGGAAGGATTGGAACAGTTGCGCTTTCTTGAACACAGTGTACGCATTCGTGTTGTCGAAACGGAATATCCCACGATTGGCGTTGATACACCGGCCGATCTAGAGCGTGTAATTTCAATCTTGAAATCGTGCAAGTAAATCACGTAATTAGCATTACTTAAATATCTGTGTTGTGCAGTTTGACCGAGTAAAATGGACTAATGAGAGTAGGTATTTTTTTGAGTGTTGGGTAAACGGAAGGAAAGGCTCAAAAACGGACAAGGGAAAGAGGTTAATGAAATGGCAAGACATATTTTTGTTACTGGTGGCGTAATTTCCGGCATCGGAAAAGGAATTACAACCGCATCTCTTGGACGCCTACTCATCAATCGCGGGTTCAAGGTTATGGCAATTAAAATTGACCCGTACCTTAATTTAGATGCCGGTACAATGAATCCGTTTGAACATGGTGAAGTGTTTGTGACGCGGGACGGTGCGGAAACCGATCTCGATCTCGGCAATTACGAGAGATTCACGGGAATTGACCTCAATCAAAACTCTTATATTACCTCCGGCTCGGTATATAGCGAGGTGATTGCGAAAGAACGCCGCGGCGATTATCTCGGAAAAACCGTGCAACTGATTCCGCATCTCACTGATGAGATTAAGGGACGCATATATCAGCTGGGGCGTGACAACGACGCGGAAGTGATTATTACGGAGATTGGCGGAACCATCGGAGATTTTGAGACACCTCCGTTTGTAGAAGCTATTCGACAGATGGCGGTAGAGGTTGGCCGCGAGAATACGCTGTTCATTCATGTGTCGCTAATCTATACCCTTCCCAACGGCGAAAGCAAGAGCAAACCGACCCAACACAGCATCCGAACGTTGCAAGAGTACGGTATCCAACCCGATCTCCTAATTTGCCGCACAAGTCACCCCATAGAAGAGGGAATGCGAAAGAAAATTTCGCTCCTCTGTGGACTTCAGGAGGAGTACATCGTTGAAGGCCTCGACACCAATTTAGTCGATGAGATTCCGCTGAACTTTGAACGGCAAGGTATGGCGCATTTGGTGATAAAAAAATTACGGCTGGAAGATCGGCCGCCAATAAATACCGAGTGGGCAATGATGGTTGAAAAACTGAGATCCCCAAAACAAAGCACCCGAATCGCAATCGTGGGCAAGTACGTGAAAGGTTCAGATACCTACCTCAGTGTACAAGAAGCGCTCAAGCACGGGGGAATTGCCAATGAGTCCGCCGTAAATATCAAGTGGATTGACTCTGAGACGCTAATTGATAACCAAAACTTCGCCGAACAATTCCAGGGAATCGACGGCATTCTCGTCCCCGGAGGGTTTGGTGTGCGAGGCATTGAAGGCATGATTATTGCCATTCGCTACGCCCATGAGAATAACATCCCCTTTTTCGGACTATGCCTCGGCATGCAGTGCATGGTGATCGAGTTTGCGCGGCATGTTGCGAATCTGAAGAACGCAAATAGTTCTGAATTTGATCCGGAAACGCCCCACCCCGTTATCGATTTGATGCTAGATCAGCAAGACAAATCCAATCTTGGCGGTACCATGCGGTTAGGGCTCTACCCGTGCGTCCTGAAGATGAACACCAAGAGCTATGCAGCCTACGGCCAACCGATCATTCTTGAACGGCATCGCCATCGATACGAGCTGAATAATCGGTATCGGGATCAACTTGAATCAGAGGGGCTGTGTCTGAGCGGCTTATCTCCCGACGATAGCCTCGTTGAAATTGCTGAAGTCGCCGACCACCCTTGGATGGTCGGTTCCCAGTTTCACCCTGAATTTCAGTCCAAACCGCTGGTTCCCCACCCACTGTTTCGTGATTTCATTCAAGCCGCCTTACAGTATCAACAGGGTCGATAGTTTAAAATTAGCGGCCCCGTTAGACAACCTACACCCAAGCATGCGCCGTACCAGATGAATCTTGGGAAATGAGGATATGTGAGCACATTCTCGAACACCGAATCTAACAAGAACCCGGCTAGTATTCCTTTTAGAGTGTTCGTCATTGGCCTTGCTTTGGCGCTCGTAAACACCTATTGGGTTGCGACAAATGACCTTATCATTGGTCCGCTGCATAACTACATGTCGCTCTTTAGTAATGCCATTTTCACCCTGTTTGTCCTGATTCTCCTGAATTTCGTTCTGAAGAAACTCCTACCAAAAACCGCCCTGTCCGACTCCGACCTTCTAGTTGTCTACGTTATGGTTGTTATGGTGACGACGGTGTCCGGACACACCAGCATGAACAAGTTGGTGGGTACGCTTGCCCACCCATTCTGGTTTGACACAGAGGAAAATGATTGGCGGAATCTGTTCTGGCGGCACATCCCCGATTGGTTTGCCATACAAGACAAGAACGTGCTGCAAGGTTTTTTCCTCGGTGAGGCCTCCTTCTTCACGCGACATTATTTCACGGCTTGGATTGTTCCATTGCTTTGTTGGTCCGCCTTTATGTTTGTTCTCTATTTCGTCCTCATCTGCATAAACACGGTTATCAGGAGACAGTTTACTGACCACGAACGCCTCACCTACCCGATTACGTGGATGCCATTGGAGATGGGGCGCGACACAACCGCTTTCCTAAAGAGTAAATTAATGTGGGTGGGATTCGGCATCGCGGCTGGAATTAGTCTGCTGAATGGCCTACACGTCTTATATCCTGCTGTACCGTCTGTCCGTGTTGGGTGGCAGCATTTCAATTTTCCCGACAAACCGTGGAGTTACATGCGCGGGACACTCATCTCATTCCAGCCTTTCGTCATCGGATTGTCCTTTTTTATGCCGCTCGACCTTGCTTTTTCCGCCTGGTTCTTCTACATCTTCAAAAAAGTGACCTTGATTTTGATGGGGGTTGCCGGGTGGCGAAACCTTTACTTTGATGAACAGGCACAAGGTGCCTGGACTGCGTTGGGCATCTTGGCGCTATGGGTCGGGCGAAATCACCTCAAGCGGGTTATCACCCACGTAGCAACCGGAAAGGCAGGCATTGACGATTCGAGAGAATCTATGTCTTATCGGGCTGCGATTTTAGGTATCATCGGCGGGGTGTTGTTCTTCCTCTGGTTTGCTTACAGTGCAGGTTTCTCTTATTGGGTTATTCTGCTCTTTTTGGGGCTATACTGTTGCGGCGCCATCGGTTTGACAAAGGTCAGAGCCAGCCTTGGCGTAGCTGTACACGAACTGCTTTGGGTGGATCCTGGGCGGACAATGGTCACATCTATCGGTACCCGAGCATACGGCCCCCGAAACTTGACCATTCTCAACTTCTTCTATTGGCTAAATCGAGACCAGCCGGCGCATCCGATGCCAAATCAACTAGAAGCTTTTCGCATCGGTGAACAATCCAATATCAACAGCCGGCAACTCGTGTGGGCGATGTTAATTACCCTCGCTGTTTGTATTCCGGCAACTTTCCTAATCTATCTCAACATAGAGTATCGGGAGGGTGCGTCAAATTCGAGGTCTTTTATTCAGTGGGTCGGAGTGGAAAGTTTTGGACGGCGTCTTCAGCCGTGGTTGACTTTTCCGACCGGTCCAAATTACTTCACGATTGGCGCAATGGGCTTAGGATTTGGCGTGACCACTTTTCTCCTAATCATGAAGATGAAGTTTCTCTGGTGGCCATTTCACCCGGTCGGTTATGTGCTCGGGGTGAGTCCGGCAGAGATGGTCTACATCTGGGTGCCGGTGCTAATCAGTTGGTCGTGCAAGCTCGCCATCCTCAGGTACGGCGGTTTACGCGCTTATCGCAGAGCCATACCATTCTTTGCCGGATTGATACTGGGCGACTATTCCATGGGCTGCATTTGGAGCATCATCAGCGCGGTGTTTAATATTTCAACCTACAATATGGCTTGGCACGGACGCTAAATACCTATTCGAAAGACGTACATTACGATTTCCGATTCAACTTAGACGGAAGGCACCGCCATATTTTCAATCCCGGAGTTTAAGACATTATGAGACTTGAAAACAAAGTTGCAATTGTTACCGGAGCAGCTCAGGGTATGGGTTTCGCAACAGCAAAGATTTTCAACCAACACGGAGCTAGGGTTGCCATGATTGACGTGAACACTGAGAAGCTCCTGCAGGCGGGTAAAGTTGTTGAATCCCTTGGTGCGAAGCCGCTGACGCTCGACATCGACATCAGTGATTCCACGGCGGTAAGACAGGCGGTCCAAGACGTATACAACGCTTGGGCACGAGTAGACGTGTTGGTCAACAACGCGGCAATCCAGTCACCCGGCGGTAATTTCGTTAACGCAACCGACGAGGTCTGGGACCGCTATTTGGCGGTCAACGTCAAAAGCGCCGGGTTTCTGGTCAGAGAAGTCATTCCCTTGATGCAGCAGCAGAAAGGCGGAAGCATCATCAACATCGGGTCGATTTCTGCGATGGTTGTTTTCCCCGGTCAAGCAGTATATGCCGCAACCAAAGGGGCTATTCTGCAGTTGACCCGCGCCATCGCGGTAGACTTCGGTAAGGACGGGATTCGCGCGAACTGTATCTGTCCCGGTCCGACCCTCTCCGGTCCCCTAGCGAACGGGATTGCCGAAGATGGTGCGTTAAATCCGGAGTTAGAAAATTTGGCGAACATGCATCCGCTTCAACGTCTCGCACAACCTGAAGATATCGCTCATGCCTCTCTATTTTTGGCTTCGGACGAGTCTCGGCATGTCACTGGGGTTGTGCTGCCCGTGGACGGCGGCTTTACCGCCAGATAAAAAAATATTCCACTAGCCAATAACCACTGATTTTCCCTTGACACGTGGATTTACCATCTGTTAAGATTTAGAAAAGATACCGCTCTGTTTAAAATTTAAAATATTACCATTTAACGGCGAGGTGAGGGCGCTGTGCGGTGCCCCCCTCGCCTTTTTTTATCCGACAGCGCGGAACATGCCTGAATAATCAGTCGGACCGGCGCCGAACGCGTCGAATTAGCGAAATAAATGAGATTGGCATTGTGGCATAAAATCAAAACTAAAAAATCAGAATTTCAACCCAAACTCTGCGAAGTGTCCCGAAAAGGGAAACGCCGATTAGGGTCACAAAAGGACACTTTAGGGCACATTGAAGCCGGTGAATTGAGGCAAGGGCCGGACATGCCGCCGAGCCAATGTTTGACGAGATTCTCAAGCGTTTGGATATTCTAAAATCAACCCAAAATTCGCCGATGGCAGAGAGTGTCCCCAAGGCCAAAATCACATTGGTAGGGACACCTTGGGACACCGTGAAAGACATAATCTCAATCGCAAATCCTACCGCGAACAACCAAAACTCAACAGCCAACGCCGAAATTTACGAGAATTTGCAATACGCATAATTAAAGTAGAAGGCATACGCCGTGTGCCGTAATTGACGTCACGATGTCAACATTGTGTTGACGTTTTTAAACGATAGGATTTTGGATTGAAAGCGTAAGTTTTTTTTGATATAATACCGGCAGCTTGCATGTCCTTTCCAAACAACCTGAATTTGGAGTAGCGTTTTTGAGAGCGCGCAAGTTTGGCGGCGCATGGATGGGCTTGTGATGTGTGATTGTAATTGGAGCATAACTTATCATCTACAAAGGATTGTCCAACGTAATCAATCCGTAGAAAGGGAGGCAATGTCATGTCCAGTATTGAAAGGATGATTTTAATTGGATGTGTATCTTTATTTGCTCTTGGATTCGTGCTGCAAAGTTCCTACGCCGCGATTGATCCAAACACTATTGTTGGCGTTTGGACTTTTGAAGAAGGTGAGGGTGAGGAAGTCAGGGATATCTCGGGTAACGGAAATGACGGGATGTTCTTGGGCAACCCCAAATGGGTTGACGGAAAATTTGGCACTGCTCTGGATTTCAAGAGCTTGGGTGATGTTGTACACATCCCCGAATTTGGTCTAGTCGCACCTCAAAAAGAGGCAACAATAACCTTTTGGACAGAACTTGGAGATACACAGGATTGCGACATCCTAAGTTTTGACCCGCTTGATGGAGCGAACCGTATCACCATCCACTTTCCTTGGGGCAACGGTGTTGTTTGGCAGCACGGCACCGACCAGCATGTTGCAGCAGGCGGAATGCCGAAGGAAACGCTGAATAACTGGGAATTTTGGGCTTTTATCGGGAGTACCAGAGGGAACTACATGAGAATCCTGCGAAATATGGAAGAGTTTGATTTGAGGGAGGATACAGCTACGGCGAAGCCCGCTTTTGTCGCTTCTGAACAAACTTGGAGCATTGGCGGCCGACAAGGGTCGTCGTATACAGGAATCATTGATGAAGTCGGGGTGTTTGAAGCGGCTCTCAGCGACGAGGATTTGACTGAAATTATGGAAAATGGTCTGGAAATTACCGCATTTGCAGTCCACCCGTCGGAAAAAATGACGACCTCTTGGGGAAAGATTAAGCGAAAAAACTAATTTCCTGTTGCTAAGCCATATGCGAAGCCTTTAACGCTTACCTAAACGGCGTACCGGTTCTTACAACGGAAAGTTTTGATGGGCCGCCTTTCCGAAGCACTAATCCCAAACCGATGACAGCACTCTACATGATTTATCCGGAACAACCAATCCAAATCGGTGTGGGTAAAGGTTGGGGCGGTGAAAAGATTTCAGGTATCTTAATGCAATCGTTGATGAGGTCGTGATTTACGAGCGCGCGATTTCGCGCGGCGAACTTAACGAACTCATGGACTTCGACTAGCCGACGGTAGCCGTTGAACCGAAGGATAAGTTCACCGTCAGATGGGCTGAAATCAAGAACGAGTAAAGGCAACTCACCTTTAAGGATGTCTAATCGAAGAGGCCGGTCCTGCGTAGTTACCAATGTGCGTGGTCCGGCTTTTTCCGTTTTGACCACCTCAACACGCTAGAAGGCGGGCAAAGAGGGTGTCTAGTATTGCCATTCCGAAACTACCTTTAAACAGAAGAAGGCATGTGCATAAACGTTGAAAAAACCATTACAAATTATGTACAAAAGGTAGGTGGGAATGAAGTCTAGCGCTGTGGCAAGGCTGACTGTCATGTGTACCGGTTTCGTGGTTCTTTGGTCCATCCACGCAGGATCTAGGCGTGTGCCGGACATACTGTCGAGCTAGTGTTTGACGGGATTCTTAAGTATTTGGATATTCGAAAATCAACCAAGATTTTTACGGCGGACGTGTGCGTCACCAAGGACACAATCGCACGGGGTAGGACACTCACGCGAATTACGGCAGCCGTCGTATGCTGTTAAAGTAGCAGGTATACCCCGTATGCAGTGTTTCACGTGCCAAAACCAACATCGTGCTGACGATTATTTAAACGATTGGATTTTGGCTTGAAAGCGCGAGTTTTTTTTGATATAATACCGGCAACTTACATGTCCTTTCCAAACAACCTGAATCTGCAAAAGCGTTTTTGAGAACGCTCAAGTTTGACGATGTATGGATAGGCTTGTCATGTGTGCTTGTAATCGGGGCATAACTTAACATCTACAAAGGATTGTCCAATGTTATCAATACCGTAGAAAGGGAGGCAATGTGATGTCAGGTATTGAAAGGAAGATTTTAATTGCATTTGTAGTTTTATTTACTCTCGGTTTCGTGTTTCAATCCTCGTACGCCGCGATCGATCCAAACACCATAGTTGCCGCATATACTTTTGAAGAAGGTGTGGGTGAAGAGGTCAGGGATATCTCGGGTAACGGAAATGACGGAATGTTCTTGGGCAACCCCAAATGGGTTGACGGAAAATTTGGCACCGCTCTGGATTTCAAGAGCTTGGGTGATGTTGTACACATCCCCGAATTTGGTCTAGTCGCACCTCAAAAAGAGGCAACAATTACCTTTTGGACAGAACTTGGAGATACACAGGATTGCGACATCCTAAGTTTTGACCCGCTTGATGGAGCGAACCGTATCACCATCCACTTTCCCTGGGGTAACGGCGTTGTTTGGCAGCACGGCACCGACCAGAACTTCGCAGGCGGCGGAATGCCAAAGGATACTCTGAATAACTGGGAATTTTGGGCTTTCATCGGGAGTACCAGAGGGAACTACATGAGAATCCTGCGAAATATGGAAGAGTTTGATTTGAGGGAGGATACAGCTACGGCGAAGCCCGCTTTTGTCGCTTCTGAACAAACTTGGAGCATTGGCGGCCGACAAGGGTCGTCGTATACAGGAATCATTGATGAAGTCGGGGTGTTTGAAGCGGCTCTCAGCGACGAGGATTTGACTGAAATTATGGAAAATGGTCTGGAAATTACCGCATTTGCAGTCCACCCGTCGGAAAAAATGACGACCACTTGGGGCAAGATTAAGGAAAAACAATAATTTCCGGTTGCCTAAGCGATTTGCGTAACCTAACACAAAAACAGTTTAAGTCATGAATTCATCTTCTAAAGGAGGTTTACCATGTTTCGTATTGCTTACATTATTGCGGTCTTGGGCTTGAGTGTAGTCGCAAGCATCGGTTCGGCAGATGTGATGGATGGTGTAATTTCCGTCTGGAATTTTAATGATGGTACCGCTAATGACCTGTTTGGCCGCAACAACGGAATTGTGAACGGCGGTGTCCAATTCGTTGAGGGCAGGATTCAAATGGGCGTTGACCTGAATGGGATAGATGCATCCGTCGATATTCCCCACGGGCCCACCATGGATCCGATGGAAAATGCCTGGAGCGTTGCCGCATGGGCGTTCATTCGAAATGGTGGAGACGCTTGGCCCATTGTTTGGAAGGGTGAGCAACTCGGTGGAGGCCCACTCTTTATGTTTCGTTTATGCACCAACAGCAACGTCGCTCTGACATGGGGCGCCAATAATGTCAAAGGTTCTGTACACAACGAGAAAGAGCCGGGCGCAATCACGGCAGAGGGATGGTTCCATTCTAATCGCGTGTACAAGACCGGTGAATGGATCCACGTAGCGGAAATCGCGAACGGCGAAACCTTTAATGCTTACCTAAACGGCGAACCGGTTCTTACAACGGAAAGTTTTGATGGGGCGCCGTTCCGAAGCACTGATCCCAAACCCATGACTGCACCCTACATGATTTATCCGGAACAACCAATCCAAATCGGTGTGGGTAAAGGTTGGGGCGGCGAAAATGATTTCAGGTATCTTGATGCAATCGTTGATGAGGTCGTGATTTATGACCGCGCGATTTCGCACGACGAACTTAACGAACTTATGGACTTCGACTGGCCGACGGTAGCCGTTGAACCGAAGGATAAGCTCGCCGTCAGATGGGCTGAAATCAAGAACGAGTAAAGGCAACTCACCTTAAGGATGTCTAATCGAAGAGGCCGGTCCTGCGTAGTTACAAATGTGCGTGGTCCGGCTTTTTCCGTTTTGAACACATCAAACCGCATAGAAGGTGCGTAAAAAGGGTGTCTAGTATTGCAATTCCTAAACTACCTTTAAACCGGAGAAGGCATGTGCATAAACGTTGAAAAAACCATTACAACTTTTGTACAAAAGGTAGGTGGGAATAATGTCTAGTGCTGTGGCAACGCTGACTGTCATGTGTACCGGTTGGTAGGTTCGTCATATACAGGCATTATTGACGAACTTGGGGTTTTCAATGCAACCCTTAGCAACGACGATATTCAAAGTATTATGGACAAAGCGTTGGTCCAGACCGCCTTGGCTGAAGCGGTCTCCCCATTAAGCAAGCTGACCACTACTTGGAGCCAAATTAAAACGCGGGACTAACTAAGGAAGAGACGGAATGCCATCCCGTCGTACGAATCAATCTGGTGCTCTCTCTCTTCGATCGGAAAAGGAACTGATAATGGCTGGTCACCACGTTTGGGGCTAAGTTTGTCCCACATTCATATACCTAATGCCTAAGTTCCGAAGGCATTAATCTTATCACAAAGGAAACCACTGGATAACCGCTTATAGGTTATTGGGAGGTTAAGGATGTATTACAGATGGAAACTTGCGATTCTCATGTTATCTGGCGTCGTACTGTTGAATGGCATTTTGTTATTAATGAGCGTTCGGGCGCAAGCCCCCCAAAAAGGGACAATCGCTTTCGCTACGCCTCGTCCTCCTGCAGGCAATCTCTGGTTAATGGATGCCGATGGCGAGAATCCGCGCGCAGTGCCGAACGTTAAGGGAAGCGTCTCGGGTATGACATGGTCCCCGGATGGTCGAAAGATCGCCTACTACAGCGGTGTAGAGCCGAACAACGATGAGATCTTTGTGATCGATGCCGATGGCGAGAATCTCACAAGGCTGACAGAGCACCCCAAGAACGACAGATGGCCAACGTGGCATCCTAACGGTCAAAAGATTGCATTCGCCTCCAAAAGGGATGGGAACTTGGAAATTTACGTAATGAACGCTAATGGTGAGGCAAAGCAGAATATAACCAACCACCCGGACGCAGATTTCGACCCGTCATGGTCGCCGGATGGTCGAAAGATTGCGTTTTACACCTCCCGGGACGGTAATGCGGAAATCTATGTGATGGACGCCGACGGAATGGATGCACAAAACCTCACCAACCATAACGCTGAAGACATCCAACCAGACTGGTCGCCAGACAGTCAAAAGATTGCTTTTGTCTCTGACCGCCGGGACGGCAATAACATCTTTGTGATAGGCGTAGATGGGAATAACCTAAAGCGGCTCACAAATGTGCCTCAACCAGACACTGAGCCTGCGTGGTCGCCAGATGGTGAAAAGATTGTCTTTACGAGCGCTCGAGGTGGAAAAGTTGACATTTGGGTGATGGATGCAAACGGAAAGGGTGAACCTGAAAAACTCACAAAGGAAGCTCACTGGAACCGTTCGGCAGATTGGTTTGACCCCGCCTTTGCCCAGCGATTTTCCGTTTCACCCGCTGACAAGCGCCCTTTGACCTGGGGTTGGCTCAAGAGGTTCGGACGTGCCCTACCTCAGAAATAAAGCAGTTTAGTTAGGGTTACAAGGTGGTGCCAGAGGGTAGTGTACGATAGGCGGCGCTGGACTGTGACCACTGTTGCGGCAATCCAAAGGAAGAGAATTTCTTAACAAAAAAATAAGCTAAATAGGAGGTTTATCATGTATTCTAGAGTGAAGTCCGCGTTTTTCTCGTTGTGCACTGCAATCCTGTTGAACCATGTGGGGCTTTCATTACCTGCCTTGGCACAAGCGCCCGATGAACCGACCATCGCCTTTGCCACATCGCGCGGAGGCGGTAGTCTCTGGCTAGTTGACCCGGATGGTGACAATGCGCGCGCTGTGCCGAACGCTCCCGGGGCGTCTCTTGGAATCGAGTGGTCGCCGGATGGCCGAAAGATTGCTTACTACGCTGAGGTAGATGGGAACATTGACGTGTTTGTGATAGATGCTGATGGACAGAATCTCCTAAGAATGACGGAACACCTAAAAGCAGACAGGTGGCCCACATGGCACCCTAACGGTCAAAGGATGGCTTTTACATCCAAACGTGACGGAAATCTTGAAATTTACGTGATGGATGCCAATGGCGAAGGAAAGCAGAATATTACCAACCATCCCGATGCCGACTACGACCCGTCGTGGTCTCCCAACGGCCGCAAGATTGCTTTCTACACGTCCCGCGATGGAAATGCTGAAATCTACGTAATGGACACCGACGGGCAGAATCTAACCAACCTGACAAACAACGATGGTGAAGACATTCAACCGGACTGGTCGCCGAATGGTAATAAGATTGTTTTCGCCTCCGATCGGGCGGGGCCTGACAACATTTTTGTCATGGACGCAGATGGGGGAAATGTCGATCAGATTACGGACGTACCCACACCTGATAATGAGCCTGCATGGTCACCGGATGGGAAACAAATTGCCTTCACTGCCGCGCGGGATGGAACCATCGATGTCTGGGTGATGGATGCCGATGGGGATAATCCCGCCAGCCTGGAGGGCGGTGGCTGGAATCGTAATCCGTCGTGGTTTGACCCGGCTTTTGCAGGGGAGTTCGCCGTTTCTCCCGCAGGCAGACACACCTCCATCTGGGGCAAACTCAAACATCAGGAGCGAGTAACATTTTGGCGATAATACCGTTTTATAGACGGGCGTTCATAGTTAGTGTATTCACAACGGTAATCCGAGAAGTAATTCCGGTCATCAGCCCGCAAGGAATTTCAATTTGAATTTGAATTAGAGTAACACATGGGGAGGCATTCTATTTTTCTTGGGAAGTCACTCTATATGCACCCAATTCACAAGAGGGTGGTGGCAAGGTCTCCGATTGTAGAGCGAGGGCAATCCTGTGGCAAGCATCCATATTCCAAAACCGTGGAACATCCCCGAGCGGGAAGTTACACCAGAAGCGGATTTTATAAACCGCCGCCGCTTCCTTACAAGCATAGCCGGTGCAGGACTTTCGATAGCTGGCGCTTCAATCCTTGGGTGTGAAAGTAACTCAGAATCAAAGACTCCGACCAAATCTGACGTCAACTTCACAAACTTCGAATCAGTTGAGCGGAATCAAAATTTTGCAAAAGTCGGCCGCCCGCTAACCGATGAAGCGTCGGCAGCCAAATACAATAACTTTTATGAATTCGGGGGTACAAAGTCCATTTGGAAAAAGGCACAAGCCCTGCCGACTGAAAACTGGAAGGTGGAAGTTACTGGCATGGTCCAGAATCCTCGAACCTATGATCTGGACGATATTAAGAAGAAGTTCCCGCTAGAAGAGCGCGTCTACCGTTTCCGCTGCGTTGAGGCTTGGGCAATGGTTGTTCCGTGGACAGGGTTCCCAATGAGATTGCTTATTGAAGACGTGCAACCTGCATCAACGGCGAAGTTCGTGCGCTTTACTTCGTATTACAATCGCAAAGTTACCAAAGGCCCGTTTTGGCCGCCTGCGTCTCGGCTACCCTGGCCGTATACAGAAGGTCTCCGCATAGACGAGATGGAAAACGAACTAGCGTTCTTTGCTGTCGGCATCTATGGGCATGCACTTCCAAAACAACACGGTGCACCCATCCGCGAAGTGGTACCGTGGAAATACGGTTTCAAAGGCGCTAAATCAATTGTCAAAATCGAGTTCGTCGACAAGCAGCCCGCTACATTTTGGAATACCCTCCAACCGACCGAATACGATTTTGAAGCCAATGTCAATCCTAATAAGCCTCACCCGCGTTGGTCGCAAGCCACAGAACGTATGATTGGCCCCGGGCGCGCTTCTTCATGGGAGAGGCGCCCAACCCTTCTCTATAACGGTTACGCTGAGTATGTCAAGCATCTTTATGCCTCATAAAGATTGCGAGAATACAGTGTTAATTGTCGATTGATGAAACAGCCGAGTCGCGAGTTTCAGACTCGTCGGTGTCTTCCTCCGAGTTTTCCAGCCCCAATGACGCCTCCTGGCTGTCCAAATAGTTATCTACGGCATGCCTGACAAGTTCAGATAATCCTTCATCCTTTGAGTTTGCCAAGCGATTCAATCGCATTACCTGAAAATCCGTAATCGAAACAACTTTGGGATTATGTTTACGGCGATCTTTCACAGCTATCGTCGTCGTTGAATCTGCGATCTCTCCAAACTCGCCTGCCTTTATCAGGCGCACCGCTTCCTGCAACTGCTCGTCATGTTCCAAATCATAGATTGGGTCATGACCAACATTGGCATTGAAAGTCCTAAAGACATTAACCTTAACCAAAGATAGATCAATTTCAATGTCATTTTCCAAAAGTATGTCAATCAATCGGGGTAACTCGGCTTGAATCTTGGAAAACTCTTTCGGAGTTTCGCCGAGTCGCTTTTCTTCCTCTTCAACCCAATTCTCGACAAACGCTTCAACATGATCACGCGCTTTTTCAATCTTCACAGCGTCGAGGATATCCAGTGTAGGATCAACAACAATATTGGGAATGATACCCTTTTCATTGATTGATACGCCATTTGGAGTATAATAGGTCGAAATCGTTAGCGATATCCCGCCGCCTCCCTTTTCAAGGTCATAGTGCCGCTGGACAACGCCTTTGCCGTAGGTTTTTGTACCCAGCAATATTCCCCGCTTGGTGTCCTTGATAGCTCCGGCTACAATTTCAGCGCCGCTAGCGCTAAACCCGTTAACAAGAACAATCAGATTCACTTCAGGGTCGCAAAGCACGGTGGGGCGTGCCGAGTACGCTAAGTTGAAATCCTCGTTTCGCCCTTGCGTAGACACAATCACTCCTTCGGAGATAAAGGCATCTGCTACAAAGTAGGCTGCGTCAAGGAGCCCGCCGGAGTTATTTCTGAGGTCTAGAATGAGGAATTTTAGCCCATCCCCTGCAGTCTGCTGAAGTTCCTCTAAGTTAGCCTGGAATTCTTGACTGGTTCTTCCGGTGAATCGACTGATTGCGATATAGCCAATACCATCATCCAACATCGCTTGCTCAACGCTATTCGGCTTGATTACCTCGCGCGTCAACGTCACATCAAACGGCTCAGGATTCCCACGGCGCCGGACGGTAATCGTGACTTGAGTCCCAACTCTTCCTCTCAAAATATCCACAACATCGTGGAGTGACTGTCCGCCAGACACAATATTGACTGGGTCACCATTCACCTTAGTAATATAATCTCCGGCTTGTAAGCCAACCCGCAACGCGGGCGAATTCCGTAATGGGCGGGAGATTTTCATATATCCCTTATCCTCATAAATTTCGATTCCGAGTCCGCCAAATGCCCCATCGTAAAGATCTTCCACCCCGCGTTGCCGAATTCTTGGCGAAAGATAGCGAGAATAGGAATCGCCTAGGGCGGCAAGGGCGCCTTTGATTGCGCCTTCGTACATTTTTTCGCGTTCCACTTCCTTATAGAAATTCCTCTCCGATTTCTTAATGACTTCGTTTAAAGCCCTCATCATGATGATGGAATTCCGCTTCCCATCCCGATCGCTGAAGGCACGTTTTCCTCCTACCGGTATGAAGAGGAGCGAAGTAATCGCTGCAACAATCACCGCGATGATGATTACCGCGTGTTTTTTGGAATGAAACATAACAACTCCCTCGGTGTACGATTTGTTAGTCTCGTGCGATTGCGGTAATTATAGCACACCGTATGTTACACCGCAATGATGAAAGTGAAATCAGATCAAACGGACAATAGGAACGAGGTGCGCATGAAGGCACCGAATTTTATGCCATTTTCAGTCTAATGTTCTTTTCACCCCAAAATGCCCAACAAGGTTTCATGCTGTTTCACTATTCCCTCACTGGATTTCCTAAATTGGTGTTTCACGTACTTCTATCTTTCCGGTTGAGTTTTCCACCGATTATGAAGCCACAACCACTGGGATGGGAACTGGTGTATATAACCCTCTAGAATTTTCAGAAGGCGAGCTGTATTGATCTGAACATCTTGTTCAAAATCTCCCGAGATTTCAAGTTCAACCGGCGGCGAGATAAACACGCGATGCCGATCATCGCACTGCCGTAAATCAATCGAGAATAGAATCGGCGCCCCTGTTTTGAGCGCGAGCGTGGCTGGCCCCCGAACGGCGGAGGCGTCTTTGCCAAAGAACTCAACAAATACCCCGTCTCTCCCAGCATCTTGATCGGCGAAAAAACCCACCGCAAATTTGTCCCGAAGCGCACGGAGTGTTTCCCTCACAGCTTGCTGCCGAGGTATCAGTTTTAAGCTCAAGTGCTGACGGTATTTCCACACAAGTGAATTGAGAAAACTGTTTTTGATTGGCAGCGCGATTGCCATTGCACGGTTTGGAATCAATACACCGTAAACTAGGGCGAGAAGCTCCCAATTCCCGAAATGCGGCAGAAACACGATGGCGCCTTTTCCGAGATCGAGCGCATTTATGAGGTTCTCTTTACCGCCAACTGTGACCTCCGCCCAGATATTATCGAAGGTCAAATTTGGAAACCGGAGAAATTCCAACGCTGTCTTACCGAGATTGCGGAAGTTTTCCCTGCAAATTTCCTTCCGTTCTCTGCCCGATTTCTCAGCGCCAAACGCTATCCGCAAATTTTCCAACGCAATATTGCGGCGTCTCTTGGATGCGAAGTAGAGCACATCACCGATTCCGCTGCCCAAGAACATCGCCAACCGCTTTGGGAAACGGCGGGCTATCGCAGCTAAAACCCAAACGCAAGAATAGATTAACCATTCAACTATCAAGGACTTTGCACCAAACCGTTGAAGATGGTTCAAAACCTCACTCGCCGGACGCGTTAAGTTCGATGCTGGTCAGCCTACGAATTCGTCGGCCCGCTTTGCCAACTCAAAATCTAACGCGCTGATACCACCGGCATCGTGTGTCATAAGATCAATCGTTACGCGGTTGTAAACGTTAAACCACTCAGGGTGGTGGTTCATTGATTCGGCGACTAGTGCAACACGAGCCATAAATCCAAAAGCTTCGACAAAAGAACTGAACTGAAACTGCTTGTGGAGTTTGCCATTCACAACAGTCCAACCTGATAGATTATCTAGTTCTGCGTCAATTTCAGTATCGTTAAGTTTTTCGGCCACCATGCAATTCCTTTCATAAGTTCGCTGAAAATATATTGTAAACTCAATTCCACTTTAGCATTTACATGAAACCTAACCTGATTTAGTCGGCATTGTATTCAGATTACCCTAGGAAGTCAAGTCAAATTCAATGCCTTCGCGCAAAGCAAGGCTGGTAGAACAAATTATTGCCAAGGTTCTTGTTGACAGAAGATTGCAATTGTTGTAATATATAGCCGCGCAAAATTCCACGTCACAAAGCCGCTGAAAATTTCGTGGATGCTAGTCATTGACTTAATTGCAACTGGAGGAAAGCATGGCGGAACTACACAATGATTTTCGTGATATTTTCCGGGTCGGACGTTACGGGTTTAGTGGGAAGAAAATTTCTCTGCATTTTTTGGGACTTGTGCTGGCATATCTCATCTATGAAATACTTGTTTATCTTAGCCTCTTAATAGCGGGCGGCACTGCGGCAAAAGACTTTTGGGATAAGTATGGATTAATGCCGGTGCTCCCCACTGTCAATGGTGACTTTGAGACCATCACTATCGCGGCAATGGGAATTGGCACGCTTGTGCTCTTTTTGTTGTTCTTTTCGATGAGCACAATGGTTTCCAAAATTACTATGCAACAATTGCGGGGCGATCACTTTTTCTCGATTGGAGAGTCCATTGGCTTCGCAAAGAAAAATTGGAAGGTAGTTTTCGGAACGTTCATCGGTTTAATCGTAATTTTTGTGTTATGCGCGGTAGCGCCGATTATTGTGGGGCTGCTCGGCAGGATTCCTGTCGTTGGTGACATTATTGTTATGCTCGCGTCAATCTTGACTCCCTTCGCCTTCATGCTTGGATTGTTGATGGCCTATCTAGTGGTTGTTTTTGGAGTGAGTCTGTTTCTTGTGCCTTCAGTAGTTGCCGCCGCCAATTCGGATACCTTTGAAACTGTATATCAGCATTTCTCCATTATTTGGAATCAACCTTGGCGCCTCGTCGTCTACGAAATCCTTCTGTTTGGCGTGAAAGTGATTTGCTCGGTTATTTGGGCGTTTTTCTGCTTGGCGGGATTTGTTATTGCAATGTTGCCGGTCCGTCTGCTGATTCCAACGGGTATGAAGATGATTATGGGTCAGGCTGACAAATGGCTTGGAGGTTTGATTGGTAAACTTGCTGAATTGCCATACATTGAGGTTGTCAAAGTATTCCATCTTGCCGAACCCGCAAATCTTCCAATTGTCCTCAAAATCGCATCAGTTTTCATAGCGCTTTCCCTCTTGGGCATCATGGGTCTGATTATAGCTTACTTGCTCTCGATAGCCTCGGCCGGGAATACGCTCATTTACACCATGCTGAGAAGGCGAGTAGACGGAGAAGATTTGTTGGAGGTGGAAGAGGAGAATGTGGACACACCCACACCACCGGAAACTCCGAGTCAAGGCGAATCCCAACCGGAGGCGGCGCAACCGGAAACGGACGAGATTTCAGAAGATCGGTCTGGCAGTGAAGAAAGCACGAATAATGATGCAACCAAATAAAAATATTATACGTAATGGATTCATAACAGATGTTATACAAAGGTGATGACGGCTTATGTTTCAGAGCGTTTTAGCCAGAGTTTTCGGCAATAAACAGGACCGGGACGCGAAGCGATTTCAGCCAATCGTTGAAGCGGTAAATCAACAGGAGTCTGAAGTCAAACGCTTATCCGATGCAGAATTACGGTCAAAAACACCGCATTTTCGCGAAAAAGTTGACGCCGGCGCAGACCTTGATTCGCTCTTGCCCGAAGCATTTGCTGTTGTGCGTGAAGCCGCTATTCGGACCTTAGCCCAACGTCACTACGATGTGCAAATTATGGGGGGGGTTGCCCTCCATAATGGCAATATTGCTGAAATGAAAACAGGTGAGGGAAAAACCCTAACCTCGACGCTTGCGGTTTATTTAAATGCGCTAACGGGAAAAGGCGTTCATGTTGCTACCGTCAATGATTATCTTGCTAAACGCGACGCGGAATGGATGGGAAAGATTTACAACTTTCTCGGCCTTTCTGTCGGACTGACGCTTAGCATCATGCCCGATGAGCTGAAAAGGCTTGGATACAAAGCGGACATTACCTACGGTGTGCATAGCGAATTTGGTTTTGACTACCTTCGTGACAACAAATCAACACACCTTGATGGAAGGGTCCAGCGTGGACACTATTTCGCGATTGTCGATGAAGTTGATAGCATTCTTATTGATGAAGCCCGCACTCCGCTAATTATAGCCGAACCCCACGGCGAACCAGTCGAACTTTATGCCAGGCTTGACCGTACGGTGCGGCAACTCCACGCGGGAAAACACTATGAAATCGATGAAAAAAGCAGTAAGCGCGGCACAGTCAGCCTAACGGAGGATGGTGTCGATGAAGTTCAGCGTCTTCTCGGCGACACCGTTCTTGATGGGAGAGATCTTTACGATTCCACCAATATGCATGTCGTACACCATGTCAACCAAGCATTAGCAGCTCATCACCTCTGGAAACGAGATGTTGACTACGTCGTCGAAAACGGAGAGGTCATCATCGTAGATGAGTTCACGGGGCGAAAGCAACCCGGCAGGCGATGGAGTGAAGGCCTCCATCAAGCCATGGAATCGAAAGAACGAGTCAAAATCGTTCAAGAAAGCCAGACCGGCGCAAAAATCTCCTACCAGAACTATTTTCGCACCTATGAGAAACTAGCGGGAATGACTGGAACCGCGGAGACGGAAGCCGCGGAATTTGCTCACATTTACCGTCTTGATGTTGCCGTCATTCCGACGAACGAACCGATGATCCGAATCGATAATTCTGACCAAATTTACAAGACGGAGGATGCAAAGTTTCGAGCAGTGCTTCAAGACATAATCGAACAGCATGAACACGGGCGTCCTGTGCTGGTAGGGACAATTTCGATCGAGAAATCGGAAAAATTGAGCAAAATGCTTCGCGCGAAACGGCGCGACATTCGGCATCAAGTATTGAATGCAAAAGAACATGACCGTGAAGCAACAATTATCGCCCAAGCGGGATTGCCCGGTGCGGTGACCATCGCCACTAACATGGCAGGGCGTGGAGTCGATATCTTGCTCGGCGGCAATCCCGAAGGCATGGTGATGGAAAGCCTGCGCAAAAAAAAGACGGATCCGGCAACCGTTGAAGAGGATTCGGAGGAGTGGAAAGCCGCCTTTGAAGAAGCCAAAGCCGTTTGTGACGGAAATCGAGAGGAAGTCCTGAAGTCGGGTGGGCTGCACATCATTGGAACAGAACGGCATGATTCACGGCGAATCGACAACCAATTGCGTGGACGTTCAGGGCGGCAGGGAGATCCTGGTTCGTCTCGGTTTTATCTCTCGCTCGAAGACGACCTCATGCGAAAATTCGGCTCCGATCGCCTGTCGGGCATGATGGATAGAGTCGGTATGGAAGAAGACATTCCGATTGAGCACCCGTGGGTAACCAAGGCTATCGAAAAAGCACAGCGGCGGGTTGAAGAACGGCACTTCGAGATACGGAAAAACGTACTAAAATTTGACGACGTGATGAATACGCAACGTCAAACCATCTATGATATGCGAAATAGCATTCTCGAAGGCGAGAATCTCAAGAACACAATTCAGGATATGATTGAAGATTCGCTCGACGATCATTTTGAAGCCGACCTGCCCGACCGCGAAGAGGACCGCGACATTGATAGTCTTGTTACTTGGTTAAGCCATACCTTTCCCATAAATCCCGCGGATTGGGAAACCCCACCTGATAAAATGAGCCGGGAAGAGTTTCGAGAACAGACTTCAAAATTGCTGCTCGAACTCTATGAGAATCGCGAAACCGAGATGGGAGTTGAGCACATACGAGCTCTTGAACGCCTCGTGCTGCTCGATCGTATTGACAGTCACTGGAAAGATCATTTGTATAACATTGACTACATAGAGGAAGGTATCCACCTCCGTGGGTATGGCGGTAAAGACCCTATTGTTGTCTTCAAGAACGAAGCCTATGCGGTGTTTGAAACCATGTATCAGCGAATTGAAGAGGAAGTCAGCGAGTACATGTTTAAGGCGCGTATCGTTGATACAGAGACCCAAATTCGGCAGGCTAAGTCAAGGCATGCCGCGCAGGGCAGAGCAGGTTTTCGCTCCCGCCGCACTATGCCGCAACATGGGCGCCGTCGAGACGCAATACCGCAACCAAGCGAAGGAAGTGCGATCGATTCCGATGCCTTTGCGAGGCAGCAAGCCGCCGACCGGGTGCCGAAGGTAGGACGCAATGAAGCGTGTCCGTGCGGAAGCGGCAAAAAGTACAAAAAATGCCACGGCGGATAGGTGAGTAAGCCAGTAAACACCGGTGTATTGCATTTCCCGAATTGCGGCGATTTTTCAAATAAATACAGAGATATATTCGGTCAATTCATCCCAATTTCGAAACGTGTTTTTCGTACGCTTCATAATATAGCTTCCATTTGATGAGGGTGGCTATGGACTCACGAGAAGAAATCAGCCAAGAGTTGCTTGATATTTTGGCTTGTCCGGCGTGCAAAGGCGATATTGAATATGCACGTGAGAATCAAAAACTGATTTGTACTGGCGAGTGCAAGCGATGTTACCCGATTCGTGATGGTATTCCAGTGATGCTGATTGATGAAGCCGAATTGCCAACATGAAGATATTATTTTTGAGCCTTAGATTCCCGTTTCCGCCTCACCGGGGAGATCGAATTCGAGCCTTTCATTTCAGCAAGCAGCTTGCTGAACACCATTCTCTAACTTTTGTCTCGTTTGTGGAATCGGACCAGGAAATTTCTGATGTCAAGCAGATGGAAGCATTTTGTGACCGTGTTGAATGGGTACGTTTTCACCGAAATCGAGCTTGTCTCAATGCACTAATCCACAGTTTTTCTAGCCAGCCATTACAACTTCATTATTGGTATGCCTCGCAAATGCAGCGAAAGGTTGATAGGCTGCTGGAACAGTATGACTTCAATTTGATTCATGTTCAACTCTTTCGCATGGCGCAATATGTCTCCCACCGTCATGGGATACCGAAGATGCTAGACTTGTGTGACTCGCTCGCGTTGAACTTGCAGCGCCGATTGGTTTTGGATCGAAGTCTAAAACGGCCGCTGGTTAGGCTTGAAGAACGCCGTGTCCGTGAATATGAGGTTGAGATTGCGAAGTCATTTGATTGGGGGACGGTAGTTGCAGATTGCGATCGAGATTATCTGCTTGAACAGGACGATTCCCTGAATCTTTCAATTGTGCCGATGGGCGTCGATTTAGAATTCTTTCAACCCACTTCAACAGCGTATCAACCGCATCTGCTCTTCACAGGTACAATGAGCTACTTTCCAAATTGGGACGCCGCGATATTTTTTTATGAGCAAATCCTCCCGCTGATTCAATCCAAACACCCCGAGATAATCTTTAATATCGTCGGCAACCACCCGCCAGAGCAGATTAAGCGGCTATCCAATGGCAACAATGTTGTTGTTACCGGACACGTTCCCGATATACGCCCCTATTTTGAACAGGCTGCTGTGTTTGTGTCACCGCTGCGGTCGGGATCGGGGGTTCAGGTGAAAAATCTGGAAGCTATGGGAATGGGTGTTCCCGTTGTCACAACTTCGATTGGCGCACAGGGGTTGGAGGTAGAAGCTGGGAAAGACATTCTCATCGCAGATGCACCAGAAGACTTTGCGAAGCACGTAATTGATTTAATTCAATCACCCGATCTGCGCCAAAAAATTGGGGACGCCGGAAGACAGCTTGTCGAAACCAAATATAACTGGCCAATTCTAGCTAAACGTTTAGAAGCAGTTTACTCTCGGATTTGCAACTAACAAACTCAGAATATATCAAAATAGATTAAAGGAAGGAAGATGCGTGAGCGAAAAATTAGGCTAGGTTTTTCAATTATAACGGACATATTTTTAATTAACCTAGCTTTCCTATGTGCTTATCAAACCTGCAACCTACTCGGATTAAATTTACTTGAGTTGTTCAATCTTTCTGAAAATGAATCTTCGCCGTCCTTATGGGCTACTCAATCACCAGGCCGGATTCTTTTTATCATCGCTTTAACCGTTACCGCAATCCGGATGTGTACCTTTTTCGCCTTCCAACTTTACAAACCGGTTTGGCGTTACGCGAGCGTTCGGGAATTTTGGGCGATTGTTGGAGCCGCATGTTCAGGTACCATTGCCCTTATTCTTATTCTGTATTTCGTTAATCTTTTTCAATCCTGGGCATTCTTTCTAATTGACGGATTATATAACATCACTTTCGTGGGCTTGGCAAAATTTTCTTTTCGCATTGCTGAAGAATATAGGCGAAGGGATGTCGCTCCTCCCAAAACCAGAGTATTGATTGTCGGCGCAGGCGCTGCTGGGGTCGGCGTTTTAAGGGAGATTCGGAATCATCCTGAAAAAGGGTATGTTCCCATCGGCTTTATTGACGACCATCCCCGTAAAGTCGGGAAAAGCATTCAGGGGCTTGATGTCCTTGGTACGACGCGTGAATTGGCATACATCGCACGCAAACGGCAAGTTGGCGAGATTGTTATCGCCATGCCCTCCGCTTCAGGAAGTCGAATTCGTGAAATTATTCAACAGTGCGAATACAAGGGTTGTAAATTCAAAATCGTCCCTAGCATCCATGCAATTCTCGCAGGACATGTAAGTATCAGCCAAATTCGGGAGGTACGGGTCGAAGATTTGCTGAACCGACCAACGTCCCGTATTGATTTGCCCGAAGTATCCAAATACTTATCCGGCAAACGGGTGATGGTGACGGGCGCTGGTGGTTCAATCGGGTCAGAACTCTGCCGGCAGGTAGCAAAATTTAACCCCGAACTTCTCATTCTCTTTGGGCGTGGTGAGAACAGCATCTACCACATTGAGAACGAACTTAGCGAGAATGAACCGAATCTTAATCGTGCGATGATTATTGGTGATATTCGAGATTGCTCGAAGGTTGACCAAGTCATCGCAAAATATCGCCCGCAGATTATCTTTCATGCGGCAGCGCACAAACACGTAAAGTTTATGGAGATTCACCCGGACGAAGCCGTCAAAAATAACATCATAGGTACCAAGAATCTGGTGGATGCCGCAATTAAACATCATGTTGAAGCGTTTATTTTGGTGTCATCAGACAAGGCGGTCAATCCAACAAGCGTCATGGGCGCTTCAAAGCGTGTCACGGAAAAACTCATTCAGTGTAAGGCGAAACGGAACGGCACCGAGTTTATCGGCGTTCGATTCGGAAATGTAATCGACAGCCGGGGAAGTGTATTGCCAAAGTTTAAGCGGCAGATTATGAAGGGAGGGCCCGTAACTGTTACGCACCGTGACGTAATTCGATACTTCATGACAATTCCGGAGTCGGTTCAATTGCTTATTCAGGCTGGCGCGATGGGCATCGGTGGTGAAATCTTCATTTTGGATATGGGTGAACCAATCAAAATCTTGGATCTGGCGCGGGATTTAATCAGGCTTTCCGGGCTGGAAGTGGACCGCGACATCAAAATTGAGTTCACGGGCTTAGAACCGGGTGAGAAATTATACGAGGAACTTTTGACCGTTCAAGAAGGGGTTACCGCTACGAAGCATCAGCGTATCTTTGTCGCTCAACTCGAAACGATTGAGGAAAAAAAGTTGTTGGCTAAAATTGATGAACTTGCCGAAATGGCGAACCACTTGGATACGGAAGGGATTATCGCCGAACTTCAGCAGATTGTGCCGACCTACGAACCCAATCGAGCGATTGCAAAGACCTCATACGACGAGAAAATTAAAAAATCAGAGGTTCAGGTGATTAATCTGGCAAATAGTCGAAAACTCGACGGAAAGCGCGAGTTTGGAAGTGCTTCCGAACGCATTTAACATACCTTAACCGACTTATGTTCGATTTCCAAATTCTTATCTTATTCGGTAATTTATGAAACGTAAGAGATTCTTCAAATTCTTGATTATCGGTGGAGCCCTCTTGGTATTGATACTGGTCGTCCGTTCGGTTACCACCAAGGGAGGACAGTTTGGTGAGAAGGTTGCTGTTGTCGAAATCATCGGTGCGATTTCAAAGTCGGATAAGTTAATTGAGCAAATTCACCGATTTCGAGACGATCAAACGGTTAAGGCGATTGTTGTACGCATTGATTCCCCGGGCGGAAGTGTCGGCGCAGTGCAAGAAATTCACACCGAATTCACAAAACTGGAAAAACCGGTTGTTGCTTCTATGGGAAACACAGCAGCGTCAGGCGGGTATTACATCGCGTGTGCCGCGGATCAAATTGTTGCAAATCGCGGCTCCATTACCGGGAGTATCGGCGTTATCCTGCGGTTTATGAAGTTGAAAGGGCTTTACGAAAAGGTGGGCTTGGAAGATCAGGTCGTGAAAAGCGGCGAGTTTAAGGACACCGGTTCGCCTGCCCGCGGGCTTACCGACGCGGAACGCGCCTTATTACAAGACACCATTGATGACGTTCACAGCCAATTTGTAGATGCGGTGTTTGAAGGGCGTAAAGCCCATCTTGCCCGCGAGGAAATCGCTGCACTTGCTGACGGCCGAATCTTCTCCGGACAACAGGCTTTAGACTATAAGCTGGTAGATGTTCTCGGCAACCTGCCGGACGCAATCAAGCTTGCGGGGACGCTTAGTGGCATCTCTGGCAAACCCAAGGTTATCCGTGATAAACGCAAAGTGCCTTTAATCGAACGCGTCTTAGGAAACACGAGCCAGCAAAATTTAGGGCGTTTTCTTAGCGCGCCGGGGATTTCATTTCGGTATGAATTCGATTTGGGAGATTGATGCGGATTCAGCATTGAAATTTCATTTGATGCTTTCCGCAGCATACATGTAATTTTGTGAAGCCCTTTGGTGTGGTGTTTGAAGGAGGTGGGCCGGAAACGCCGATGTGGGGACAATACAGCAGCATCCGTTGCCGCATTCTATGGCAAACTCCTACCAAGTGAATCATGATTGGGAACGCACCGCGCGGCATGTCTTAAGGACTAAAGGGGTTGTGCTCGTTATTGGCAGCACCGATGTTGGGAAATTGACCTTTTGCAGGTTTTTGGTTGACCAAGGCGCAGCGAAAGGATTAAAGGTCGCTTTTGTTGATGCCGACATTGGGCAGTCGCAGATTGGACCGCCTACTACAATCGGGTTGAAGGTATTCCATCATTCTTCGGCATCGAATCCGAATGAATTGTATTTTGTGGGATCCGCGTCTCCCGACAATCACCTGCTTCAATGTGTAACGGGCACGCATTTGATGGTTGACGCAGCACACAAAGCTGGCGCCGAGTTTGTCGTTATTGATACCACCGGTTATGTTGAAGGTGCGGCCGCAGTTGCACTCAAAAGACACAAAATTGAAATAATCCAGCCACATCACCTAATCTGTATCCACCGATCCAGCGAATTAAATCCAATCATAGCGGGATTTGACGGGCTTAGCACTATCCAAATTCACCACCTTTCACCGCATAGGGATGCGGCTTCCAAGAGTGTTGAATCTCGAAGAAAATACCGCGAAACGCGCTTCGCGCATTACTTCGCTGATGCAGTTCGGGAGCGTGTAAACATTGACCAAATTCGCGGGCAGCGGTCGCACTTTTTCATTGGACGGAGGGCGAATACAAAAGAACGGGAAATCCTCTCTGATTTTGCCGGCGAAGACGTTCGTTATGCGGAATGGGGCAATCGATCGCTTTCGCTTGTTACGCCAAAAACGCTTTCAAAACTGGCCCAAGCACGGGTGAAAAGCCAATATAGTCTGACCTCCTTAGTTTCCGAAACCCCTATGTATTTTGAGCAGCGTCTAATCGGTATGCTTGACGACTCAATGAAAACGCTTTCTATTGGCGTCATTGAATCCGTTGATTTTCTATCTAATGAGCTGCAGATTCTTTGCAAACCCAATTGTGCGTCTGCGACAAAAATAGTTCAGTTTGGACTACACAAGGAAAAAGGGAATTGAAAGGCTGATCGATTCATGTTCTACACATTACGAAAAACACACCGATTATGTGGGATAATACTTACCTGCTTACCGAGCTCCCTTCAGAAGCCGAGACAGAAGAGGAAGTTGAATTCATTCGTGATGTGCTAGAACTCCGTCGAGGCGCAGTTGTTTTGGATTTGTGCTGTGGGAATGGACGGCATGGACAGATGCTTGCGGACCAAAACGTAACTGTCATCGGCTTAGACAGTTCGCGCCTTCTGCTGGACGAAGCGCGAAAAGACATACTTTCAACGGAATACGGCATCCATTTTATTGAAGGAGATATGCGCCATATTCCACTCAAATCATCGTGCGATGCAGTCATCAACCTTTTTTCGAGTTTTGGATTCTTTGGCGAGGAGGGAAACCGACAGGTTCTTTCAGAAGTTGCCGCAGTCCTCAAGCCCGGTGGAAAATTCCTGGTGGAATACTGGAATCCCCATGCCGTCGTTGATTTGGATCGGTCACGAAATTGGTGGTGGATCTCTGAATCCATGCTTGCTCTCGCAGAGGTTGAATACCATCCCGAATCTGGGTGTCTCTCAGACTATCGAACGGTGATTGAACTATCCTCCGGAACCATTCAAAAGGCGGTCAATCGACTTCGGTTCTACTTTCCAACCGAACTCAAATCAATGTTGGAGGATGCCGCTTTGAAAGTATGTGCGACGTACGGAGATTTCGATTATAGCCCCTTCCTGATTGATGCGAGGCGGATGATTACAATCGCAGAAAGGTGATTTTGATGCCGACGTTTCTGCGCTTCGCAAAGTATCTGAAGCCGTACATCGGTTCAATTGGATTGGCGTTCATGTGTGCGTTGGTGATGGCTATCTGCGAAGTGGGCTATTTTCAAATTCTGGGCGACACAACGGACGCACTCAAGCTGATTGAAACTAACACTGGTGACGGTCCAATACATGTCCGATATTTCTATGTTAAAGATGTCTTCGAAGGAATTGAAATTCCACTTCCGGACGCTGATGCAGCCATCACCCTTGTAGTTTGGGTATTGGGAGGGATTTTTACACTCGTAATAATCAAGGGGGCATTCACTTATTGTAACGACTATTTGATGGCACGGGTTGGGAATAAACTCATTATCCGAGTTCGCAACGAGATGTATGAGCGAATTGCCTTTGCACCATTGGGGACTCTGAAAGAGCACCGCACAGGAGACCTAATGGCACGAGTCACAGACGATGTACGCACCTGGCAGTATACAGCCGGATCGACCGCAAATGTTATGCGGGATGTTGTGCTATTGCCCGTCTTCGTTGCCGTGCTGTTGTTCAAGAGTTTCCAGATGACTGTCTTGGTGTTGGTTCTATTTCCGTTACTTGGTCATCTGATTAGCCGGTTTGGACGGCGTATCCGCGGCGCAAGTACCGAGATACAACAGCAGACAGCGGATGTCTCTTCGCAGTTGAAAGAGACCATCTTCGGCATTAAAATCATTAAAAGTTTTACAGCGGAAAACCTAGAGTGCAGTCGATTTAAAGAAACCAATAGGCGCCAATATCGGTCAGCAATGCGACGCTCTCGATCTACTGCGATGCTGCCGCCGCTCGTCGAATTGATTAGCGCGGTCGGAATTGCAACAGTTTTTGGATTGGGATGTTGGCAGGTAATTCAAGGAGGCATTACAACCGGTTCGTTTATTGTTTATGTGGCGATGATTGGCAGGATGTTCAAACCAATCAAGACGGTTGGGCAATTCAATAACGTCCTGCAACAAAGCCTCGCTTCGGCAGAACGAATATTCTATGTGCTCGACTTCGAGAAAGAAGGCAACGAAGAGGACAAATTACCTCAACTGCCGCCTGTACGCGGTGAAGTCGAATTTCGCGACGTAATTTTCGGATATGACCGAGACGATGAGATAATTAAGCACATTAATTTTTGTGTCAAACCGGGCGAAGTCATCGCCTTGGTTGGACCGAGCGGCGGCGGTAAAACCACGTTAGTCAATCTCTTGCCCCGCTTCTACGAATTGGATTCAGGAAAAATACTGATTGACGGGTATCCGATTGACCAGGTTTCACTGGATTCTCTCCGTCGGCAGATAGCGATTGTACCGCAAGATACAATCCTTTTTGGCGGAACGGTGCTGGATAACATCATCTATGGCCAACCGGCAGCCAATCGCGGCGACGCCATTGCAGCGGCGAAACAAGCCAATGCTCACGAATTTATCGCCCAAATGCCCAACGGATACGATACACCAATTGGTGAATCCGGGATCAAATTATCCGGCGGGCAACAGCAGCGCATCTCAATTGCGCGGGCAATCTTGAAGAACCCGCGCATTCTTATACTTGATGAAGCAACTTCAGCACTAGACAGCCAGTCAGAAGCGCTAGTCCAACAATCACTCGGGTACTTGATGCGGGGACGAACAACCTTCGTCATCGCCCATCGATTATCCACCGTCGTTAACGCGGACAGAATTCTTGTGCTCAAGGGCGGCAGAATCGTCGAAAGCGGGACGCACCAAGAGTTGTTAGACAAGGACGGAATTTATCGGACATTGCGTCAAATGCAGCGGCAGGAATAAATCAGTAAACTTGATGCAAGGATTACACGTCTCAATGAAAAGTTAAGAAAATTTCACCCAACAAATTTTCTGCATAAAAAGCGTTGCTCGAATACGAAGGTTATTTTGCTATGACACTTTTGGAATCTTGCGTTGATGAGCAAGACTGAATTGTAATTCAATGGAAAAGTGTCAAGGAATATGGAACCCGAATGAAAAACATCGCAGAAGACAAGAACCCTATGAGGTTTGATGATATTTTATCCAAGATTAAACAGAAGAATCGAGGCGATCGAATCGTGGCAAGTCGTGACGAATTCACGGATAGTCCAGTTAGGGGCGTTGCCAATATTAATGGCGAACTCGAATTTGGGGAAGATGACGAATTTGTGTCCGCGTTGCCCACTGATGAATCCGATGATAATGAGATTGATGATGAAGAAAATGACGATCTGATCTCGTCATTTAGAACTCGCGGCGATGTCGCAGACAGCACGAAGGACGAAGCATTTTCGTATCTTCAGGAGATAGCCCGCACACCGCTGCTCACGCCCAAAGAAGAGGTTAAACTCTTCGAGAAATTTGAAGAGGGCAAGCAGTGGATTACGGAATTATTTGACCAGCTCCCCATCTCAATACTGGACGAAGTTCGCCCAAAAGCGAAGCCAAAGCGCGGCGCAAAACAGAAGTCGCCGAATGGCATTTGGTGGAGTCCCATGAACCTCGCCACAACCTTGGAGCAGATTCACGCAGAAATCAAGATTTATCAACGCGGCCAAACCGATGACGCCATCGAATCAAGAGATGCCCGCGAAGTGTGCGAATTCCTTGACCAACTTTGGATTGAACTCGGCAAAGCAGCCCAAAAGATTCAAGAAGCCAAACTTAAGCTTGTTGAGGCAAACCTTCTACTCGTCGCGAGCATCGCGAAACAACACAATTTCAATCGATCGTCGCTCTCATTTCTGGATCTGATGCAGGAGGGAAGTATAGGATTGATGAAGGCGGTCGAGAAATTCGACCTTCAAAGAGGGTATCGCTTCAGCACTTATGCGACTTGGTGGATTATGCAAGCGATTAAGCGGGCACTAGATCAACAGAGCCAGACAATTCGCATTCCGTGTTACGTCGGAGAAACCCGGCGGTCTATCAAGCAGGCCCAAACAAAACTTGCGAGGGACCTCGAACGCGAACCGGACATAAAAGAGATTGCTGAACTCGTCAAGATGACTGAGAGTCGTGTGGTTGAAATTCTTCAAAGTACAAAAGGTACAATTTCGCTTGACTCTCCGCTCAGCGATTCATCGCCCGATGCTACCATCTCTGACCTGCTTGCTGACGATTCCCAAATAACACCCGAAGAGGAACTGCTTTGCAGTTCGGAGAAAGAATCGCTCGAAAGGGTGCTCAACACCTTGGCGCCCCGTGAAAAGCATGTCATTAAACTGCGTTACGGCTTGCAAGACGGCACAGAATACACGCTCGCCGAAATCGGGCGCCAACTTGGCATTAGCCGGGAAAGAGTCCGCCAAATCGAGGACGAAGCGCTTCGTAAACTGCGGCATCACACGCGCGTGCAGTATCTCGAAGAACTGCTCTAACGCGCCATTTTTGTATCGCTTTCGCCCCCTATTGTTTCGAGTCGCCCTAGCGCTTATTGGGCTAGGTGGCAATAATTGGCGGAAGAAGCGGAATACTTCGTAGTCTCTTTCCGCTAGCGGTCCGCCGCCCGCGATGCAGCAAGTTCACGGAATCGGCTGATCGTTTTTTGGATTCCCTCTTCCATCGAATACATGGGCGTGAATCCGATTTCTTCTGCAACTGGCGTAGCGTCATAGTCCCATGAGATTCCAAATACGCCCTGTTTAAGCGTAATCTTCGCATCGGGTACAATCTGCTTCAAATATTCGGCGGCTTCGCGCACCGGGCGAATGCCGCCGCTGACATTGAAAACCCGCGTGCGCGTCGTTGGACAGGTACACGCCATCAAAATGGATTGGGAGACATCTTCAACATATTGCCAATCCACAGCGTCGTCGCCAAAAGGCACAACACTCGGCCTCCCCATCGCGACATCTTCAATCATTTTTGTCGAAAATGAACTCATTCCCCGCGTTCGCCCAACCCCGTACACCGCTGTAAACCTCAGTCCGATGATGTCCACGTTGTAGTTGTCGAAGTAGAAAGACGCATACCTTTCGTTCAGGGATTTGCAAGCCCCATAAATGAACTTTGGGTAATGCGGCGCGTCATTTTTAATCTGCTGGTGGTTGTAATCTTCTGGCGCTCCAAAAACTGCAACTGTGCTCGCCCACACAACGCGTTTTAGATTGAAGATGCGCGCCGCTTCGAACATATTGATTGTGCCTTCGCATACCACCTTTAATGCCTGCGGCGGATTGGCGTCGCATGCTGGCACCTGCCACGATGCAAGATGGATAATCCGATCGACTTTATGTTCCTTAACCGTACGCAAGACGTGCGGTACATCAGTAATATCCCCTTGGACAAAGGTGAAGCCTTCAAGTTGTTGAGGCGACAATACCAGCTTAGGAATGGTTAAATCGTGTATCGAATCAAAAACGATGAGTTTCTCGCCGGCATTTAGGAGATCACGAATCACGTAGGATCCGATGCACCCCATGCCACCGGTGATCAAATACGCCATCTTCTTTATGCCCCTTCTTCAATCTCTCAATCTTGGTATCTCGGTGAGTTTACGTCCACAAGAATATCGTTGCCTTCGACTGCCACAGGATACGTAACAATCCGTTCTTTTCCCGGCCAGACGCATTTGCCCGTTTTCACGTCGAACTGCCATAGATGCAGCGGACACGTAATGACCTGATTCTCCAAAAATCCGTAGTGTAAGACGCCGCCGAGATGGGGGCAGATATTATTCATCGCATAGTATTCCCCATCGACGTTGTAGATTCCGACAAAGACACCCTCTACCTTGACACCGATTCCGTTTCCGGGTTCAACTTCATCGGTTGTAGCAGCCTTCAAAAACCGAGACAATTAAATTAATGTCCTTTCTCTCAAATATTGATAAGACTTGCTGAACACATCATGCCATCCCATCCGGCGTGGAACGGATACGCTCACGAGCCATTGGCAGCCGAAATATCTAAATTCGCCTTCATGTATTCGTAGCACTTCTTTTGGCCTCGCCCATCGTTCTCGCGCCCCTCATATTCGCAACACCACGAGCCTTGGTAGCCGGCGGCTTTAAGACAGTGAATCGCTTTCGTGAGGTTTATTTCGCCCTCGCCAAGCACCTCGCCGCGATACTCACTGCGCATTCCCCTGCCGTCCTTCAGATGTAGATGCAGCGTGTAAGGCGCGATAATCTCATAATACCGCTCGACCGTTCCCAAGTCGTGTCCAAACCAGCGGTAGTTCATCGTATCAAGGGTAGCACCGACATATTTGGATCCGATGCGCTCAAACAACTCAACTTGGCGATCTCCGTCGTTAGTTACAAACCCGTGATTGTCCACGGCGAGATAAACTTCTTCAGTCTCAGCGAACTCGACGCAGAGGTTCAAGCAGCCGGCCATCGCCTCAATCCATCGGTTCTCAGGCACGCTTTCTTTCGGCGAACCACCCTCAGTGCGAATCGCCGCGGCGCCCAAGATTTTTGTTAGTCTGACAATTCGCCGCATTCGATCTACCTGAAATCGAACAGCCTCCTCATCTAGGACAACGAAGTCGTTTCCCGCTGCAAAAGCGCAAACGTTTAGTCCGTAAGATTCGACCTTTTTGCGAATCGCCTCGGCGTTTTTCTCAGGGACGTCAATCCCCGGATGCCAAACATCGTTCACCTGCAGTTCAACATTGTCGAAGCCTGTATCACTGACAAATTCAAGAAATTCATCGAATGAAAAATCGGGGAAGTTGTAGTGAACCATACCCAGTTTTGGCATCATTACTCCTCCGCGTATGTGTAACTGACCGGCTCTCTGTATAAGCGGGATGCGTGCGAACATTATACAGTCCAAGCGATAATGTGTCAATTGCGAAGTCGGTACGCCTTATCCCGCATGGCAGTATTAATCTGTTGATCTTCATGGGGCGGCGTGTTACCATATTTCGAACGATCCAATTTCGGTTTACTGCACTGAGACCCCATCTCCTGACATGCCACATGCCCGATGAAACAAAATCCCCGTCCACCCGCCAAGTCCTACCGCGCGTTGATTGTCGGCGCGTTGCTTATCCCTCCCAACCTTTATTGGACAATGCTGTCGGAAACCGTACACAATTTGTTTTTCTTCTCGGTTTTTACGCTCTTTTTCAACGTCGTTTTCACACTCTTCGTCCTAACCCTACTCAACGCGCTGCTCAAGCGCTCCAGCCCAAAGTTAGCGTTTGATTCGAGTGAGCTGTTAATTATCTACACAATGCTCTCCATCGCCACCGGAATTTTCGGGCATGACCTGATGCTCGTAATGGTTCAGCATTTGGCGGGATTCGGATTTGCGTCGCCGGAGAACGAGTGGTTGGTGTTTTACGGGCGATACGTGCCCCACTGGCTCACCGTCTACGACGAAAGGGCACTTCACGGATATTTCCACGGCGGAGAATCGCTGTACACGGTACGGAATCTCAACGCTTGGCTCATCCCTTCAGTCTGTTGGGGCGGATTTCTCATTGTGCTCCTCTTTGTTCTTGCCTGTATCAACACAATAATCCGGAAACAGTGGACGGAGAATGAAAAACTGTCGTATCCAATCATACAACTACCGCTTGAATTAACCGGCTCCGGCGCGGGGACGCTCGGCAATCGGTGGTTGTGGTTTGGATTCACAATTGCCGGAGCAATCAGTCTCAACAGAATTCTGCATGCGTTTTTGCCGGTATTTCCTGTGCTCCGGCTAGGATACAATCTCACACCGCTGTTTGTGACAAAGCCCTGGAATGCCCTGCTTCCGTACCCTGCCGGCGGGTTATTCATCGAAATCGAACCTTTCGTCGTGGGACTAAGCTACTTCCTGCCGCTAAGCCTGGCATTCTCGACATGGTTCTTTCTGCTGTTCTCGAAAGCCGAACTAGTCTTTCGAAACGCGGTCGGCATCTGGGCGACACCTGGGCCGTTCCGCAGTTATGCGACAGCGGGGGCGTGGATGGTTGTAGCCATAGCAGCATTGTGGATGAGCCGCAAGCACCTAAAACAAGTATACACCACCGCTCGGCATCAAATCACAAATGACAAACGGGGCGAGGAACCCATGACTTACCGGAGTGCGCTGATTGGGATGGTGTGCGGCACCGGCGCCCTCATCCTGTTCCTAGCCTATATTGGGATATCTTTGCCCATCGCAATCCTCTTCCTAACAATCTACGTGCTATATGCGCTGGCTATTGCACGAATACGCGCCGAAGTCGGTCCACCGGCTCATGACGCGGAGTTCATGGGGCCGGAACAGTTAATCCTCAACGCGCTGGGTGCTCGCCGCGTCGGCCAACGGAGCATTGCCATGTTTAGCTCCATTTATTGGATGAGCCGAGCATATCGTTCACATCCCGTCGGACACCAGCTCGAGGGGTTCAAAATCGCACAAACCGTGGGGGCGTCGAGTCGAAAATTCCTGACCGCAATGATGGTCGCATCAGTCGTAGGCACGATCTGCGGTTTTTGGGCATTTCTAACCGCCATGTACCGCTATGGCGCTGGAAACGTTGCCCACAATATAGGCGGCGAAGCGTTTCGCCGATTGGAGGTCTGGTTAAAAATGCTGGGCTCGCCGGAGCCATTCATGCTCAGAGAGGTCGGGTTGGGGGCGGGAATCACCATACTGCTCACCGCACTGCATCGCCGTTTCGTCGGCTTTCCGTTCCATCCGGTCGGCTACGCTGTCGCATCGGGTGCGATGATACATCACTTGTGGTTTTCAATTCTGATTGCGTGGGCGATCAAATGGAGCATTCTAAAGTTCAGCGGTATACGGCGCTATCGGCAGTTGGTGCCGTTTTTCTTGGGATTGGTCTTGGGCCAGGTTGTCGTTGGATGCCTCGGGATCATCCTGCGAATCCTATTACTTGAGTGAAACCTTATGAACGTACGTGTTTCGTCTTTCGCTTGATGCACTCGTTTGAAGTGTGGTATGCTTATGGCAAAATTTGGAGGCACGCGAAAAAACGAATCGACTTTCCGAGAATTATTCGTAACTGTTTTGCAAACCCCGTTTGGAGAATTTGAATGAATAGAATATTATGGATTATTGTCCTTATCATTTTCGCAGTCTTTTTCGGTCTTTTTACCTTTCTCAAGGTGCCAATCGCAATCACCCAAGATGAAATAATTGTCGCTGTAAACGATGCTATCGCTGAAACGAATTTAACGGTGGATAAAGCAGAGGTTCAGCGGGGAGTGGAGAAATCAATCGAGAAGTTGGAAGCGCGGCAATCAAAACGGCTTAGGTATCTGGTATCCGCTTATTTCGTTATCTGGCTCATCCTTATACTCTACACGCTTCGGATTTCGCATACCCAGTCTCAGATGCGCAAACGTTTAGATCAGCTGCAAGCCAGCCTTAAACCGCAGGGAACAGACCCACACTAACTCCCTCTTGCCAAGGTCTTGTTTTTTCCCCTCAATACCAAGGAGCGGCTAGGGGAGGTTGAATCGGCGCGTTGACACACCCCCTCTTTCTCCCCCTTGGCACGGGGGAGGATTTTTCTGTTTCATTCCACACCCCACACGAAATTACCGTCAATATCGCGCACCTTCAAGAATGAGTAGCTACGTAAGCCATCGCCATCGTTTACGGTATATTGGATTTGACCAACAAGAGTTCTAAAAATCTCACGGACAAAATCTATCGTTGACGGGAGCATTGAACGAATCAGCTCAATTTCCGCCCCTGAATCCTCACCTTCAAACACGACTGGTACCTGTTCCGCAAGCGTATCCACCATCTGTTCAAGCGACCGGGCTGGATTAGAGTAAACCATGTTATTGACCGTCTCTGGCGCCATACTACGGAGTTCTTTAAATTGGGTCTGTGTTAACAGGTTTTCCGCTGTACCGTTCGCACAATCAAGCGCAAGTTTCAGGTCTGCGGGTCCGGTTGAAATCAACACGTACTGATCGGTCACGACGTAGCTCGGTTGATATGGAACGTTTGGAAGTTCAGCCGTGCGAATCTGGTGCCCGGCATGGTCGACCGTCTCCCAGTTCAGCGCCAGGCCCATGATTGCGCCCAAAGTCATCGCAACCGTATCTGTTAATTGTCCGAGACTATCTCCCGCTTTTTCGCTGTCTGACGTTTGAATTGAAAGCAGGAATTGCGGCAATGCGCCGCCTGTACCAACGCCCATTGGGGGCGATAACATGGTGAACCCCGTTTGGAAGAATGCAATTTCATTTCCCATCCACGAAAGTAGATCACTTTCTATGTCGATGTCCATCATTGCCTGAATCTGCTCTAGGCTGCCGAATGCCTCTCGGCTCATTTCAGGCGGCATGGACGCGACGAAGTCCATCAGCATCTGCCAGAGTTTGGGAAGATTAATGAGATTGAACGCATTATAAGAAATGACGTCAGCGTGCGCGAACTTTATGGATTCGTGGTGCGTCGGTTCGGCCAACAGCATCATCCGGAAGTTGTTGGCTGTCGCGTTGGGATTGAGTTTGATGTAGCTCTGCGACACAATCCCATTGTTCGTGAGGTGCGTAACCCCGCTCACCCATTGCACCAGGTCCAACCACTTGATCGCCCGATCCGCTAGTAATCTGACCTCGTCATCCAACTCGCCGCGGACCATTGGATAAAACGACTCTGCCAATTCAGGGATTGAGCTTAAATCGAGGTAGAATACCGTCTGAAAATCGGTCACGCTTTCACCCTGAAATCGGTCGATGTGTTGGACAAATTTCGGGTCTTTGGCGAGGCTAGCGTCCGACTTGCCTAGGTAGAGGTCTATTGTCCGGCGCATTGACGCTTCCCCCAAGCTGGCAACCAGAAAGCTGTCGATCAGCCCGCATGAAATGACTAGGTTCGGTTCAGGCTCGGCTGACATAAAAAAGTACCCGTTGTATTCGCGGCGTTCCGCCTCTGGTATGTTCGCCATTCCGACCATAATCGCCGCCGACAGTATCTCTCCGAGGTCATCTGATTGATCTATATTGACCATAAGCGTTGGGGAAAATTCACTCAGATCCCGGAACTTGGGAACGACAATTAGGATTTCCTGACCAAGTAGGCGTGAAAGGATTGAGAAGCTTGGCTTGATGAGGCGGCGCATTTCCTTTATCTCGGTTTCTCTTTCAAAAACCCCTTGCAGTGGCTCCCAGATTGGCGCTTCAAGAAGTTGCTGCCACGCTCGGGAGTTTTCAATCAGCGCGAGTGCTTCGGCGGCGTCCTTTATTTGCATCACGAGTAAGGCATCTGCCGGCGCAAGGTCCATGAGGGATGGAGTAGGCGCCGCCTCAGCTACAGGTTCTACGTGCGGTTTCACACCGCATGAACAGATGCTAATGAGAAATATGAGAATAAATGCGAGGATATGATATGTGCTGTTTCTTTCGGTCATTTGAATAGCTCCTAGTATGAATAGGGTGGTTCAAAAAAGGTTGGAATTGAAATATGGATTCGGACTACCCAACCTACACACTTTTGATACCTTCAGAAGACGGAGAAAATACGTCGCTGAACCTTGGCAGCCACTTTGTGAACAGCGCCACGGCTTCTTCATCTTGACGGGTCAGAGAGAACATATAGCGGCCTTTACCCGCATACGACAGTGTATAGCGACCGTGGGCTGTTGGCCCCATAGCAACCATTCCAACCGCTCGTCCGATGTTGAACCGACCTCTTGGTGCGGACCACTTGTCGATTGCCCCATAACGCGAACCTGCGCCAAGCGCTATTACTCCAAGCGCATTGCCGCCGAACGCGAAAATGCCCACGGAGTACCCACCAAAGGCAAAGATACCGACGGAGCCCGCTCCAAATGCGACCACACCAATAGAGCATGGACCAACAGCGATCACGCCAACTGTCACAATTCCGACTGCGATTATCCCGATAGTGATGAACCCGAAAGTCTCTTCGCCCATCGGGGAGTAGAAACCAAAATTGACGATTGAGCGGATGAACGGCGGAAGTTCCGAGTTTGTTGCTCTAACTAGCATGGGGACGAAAAACAGCGAAAAAGCGACGCCAAATGAAATTGAAACGCCTATATTCCATCTACGAAAATAGGCGTCAAACGTCTCTTGAAAAGATTTGGGGCACATTTCTCTTGACATAAACTCTAGGCCTCCTTCCACGCAGCAACGCCGTGCAATTGAGAGCTATAGCTAATCGTTGGTGTTGAATGGCGGGGCGACGAGACTTTTTACGGGGCGGTTCTGGATCTCGCTAAGTGTGCTTCAGATTTGAGGTGAAAAATCAAGGAGTGAAGTTCTGGTTCGCATCAAAAAGAGGTATCAAGTCCTTATCCAAGCCAAAAGCTGCATACACGCCCTCTACCAAACTGTAAGCGACCTGATCTGGAATAAAATCCGGGTTCACTGTCTGTTTGGACACAATCGGTGCAGTCGACGTGTACACATTTCGCTCATGTTTTACTGTTCCAAAAAGTGGATTGAGGGGATGTCTTCCCACCAATAGAAAACCACTGAGATTATGATACTCCTGCTGCACATGAACCAGAGTATTTATGCCAGCGGTTTGGTAAATTTCCTTGACCAACCGCATAAACGTAACTGGATACTCACAGACCCCATACGGGTACAACCAGTTCAGATGGGAAGGGATTCCGCTTTCTGCCTTGTACCACTGAAACTGTATGCGAGACAGTGGACTTTGAAGCTCGAGTAGACCGTTCCGCGAAAGTACGACTTCATAACCCCAAGCATCTATCCCTTTTATTCCTTGCAGCGAAGGTTCTATACGCGTGACGCCTATGAAGCCAAATCCAGTTCTGCGGACATTGGGCGGATTTCGCAGTATGTCACGAATACCTTGATCATCTGTGTGGACGGCGTTGGGATTGGATGTAATGGCTTCTGCGTGGATCCGATAATAAGCTCCGTTCAAGATAGCCTCCTTAGGACTTCATCAAATCGTCGTTCGAATAAACCAATTAGATCCGCGATGTCCCGTTGTCCTAGGGCACTGCCGGAAAGGTTGTCCAATTTATCATGAAGCTCACGAATGCCAGATGGTAATTGGCGGGCCGAAAAGTCATCCCTGAGATCGGTCATACGGTATTCTCTCGTGTGATTTCCATACCGTCGAACAAACTGGATGGCGTTTTCCAACAGTATACTGTGAGGGCGTACTTCACTCGGAGGGATATGAATAATCACAAGCGTGATGTCGTTTCCATTGCACGTAATTGAACGCGGCTTAACTTCCAGTCCCCGAATGCGCGGGTCAATGAAATCTAGGCAAATGCTGTTAATGCTTTCCGCCACCCTCTCGGGCTCACCCACGGAGCAAAAGCCCGTTGCTAGCTCATCCGTTGCGTCCACGCCGATCAGAATGTATCCTCCTTCTGAATTTGCCATCGCAGTAACATCCTTGCATATCTCTCGTCTCAGCTTTATTCTGGAACCGCTGAGAGGGTATTCCCGCTTAAACTCAATCCACTGATTTTCTTCCTGATTTCCTATCAAACCCGCCAGTTCCTGGTCTGGGATGTCTGCAATGAGGCGATAACAATCGTCAAAATTCATTCAATCTAATTGGATGCTTTGAAGAGGTTTACGGTTCCGATAGCAATGTTCGTCAATTTGGGAATGATAACATATTTTGGGTACATTTAAAAAAGCCTTGAGTGTCCCAAGTTTAGCTGTTTCTTCAAGTTGAATCTCAATTGCCTCAAGGAGATTTTTTCTTTCCTGTTCAACATCGCTTCCGCAACTTGCAACATCTAGCTCTGGACAGTAAGCGGTGTACATGTTGCCTTCTTGCCAAATTTCTTCCGTAACGACGAGGTTCTTCACTTTCGACCCCAAATACTGGTTAATAGTTCTCGTGAAATAAAACGGCAGGACCTGTATCTACCGTCAAGGATAGGCGCAGACATGCTTATTAACAATTATAGCACTCAACTCAGGATTGGTCAAAGTCTATTCAAGAGATTTCGCATTTCACAGTATTCACAGTAAAATGAAACGGATCGGGCATCGCATTGAGTATCGGGAACCGCTAAACGCAGTGTGGAACTGCATCTCATTCTGTTTTATCCAAAAACAGAAAATCGAAACTGTGAAACTTCGCCGCTTCTTCGAGTACGGAGAAATTCAATGGCGGCACAAATCTCCGTAGGTTGGGTTGAGCGGTTTTGGTGATATCCAACGTATTTGAAGCGTTCAGGGGGGCAAGGCAAATATCCACAAGACGAAGATTTTATCCCCAAATGCCAGCGAAAATTACAGTGTTTACGGTCCATAAAAAAAGGGGAATATTGCAACAGTGCTAGTCAACGGGCGGGTTTAGAGGCGTTGGGTTTGGCGAACTCGCTCAACCCAACACACATTCACTGTAGAATTTTATTGGGTTAAATTTTTTTGATAGGCATGTATTGGCCTTTTGATTGTCCCTTTAACGGGTCTTTCAGTCGGCATTGCTTGAATCTCGTATTGCGACTTTGGATTCTTGTTCCGTTTTCGAATTCGAAAGTGAAGTCCCTTAAATTTTCCTTGATTGTTTTGTCGAAGTGCTTCTAAGGGCTGTGCGATTGATTTCGCGCGAATGGATAACTTAAACTCAGCACCTGTGCCAGACTCTTGAACTCGCAAAGTGGGGGTATACCCTCGGGATGTTAGGACGATCGTCGGTTCGCAGACAACTCCAAGCTCTATCCACTCAATTTCAACGATTAACCACGGGACAACCTTTTGCGCCATAGGTGAAGACCATAAATTGCATTAAAGGCAGGAGTTTGCTAAAGGATCTGTAATTCGTGCGCGCGCTTGAATAACATATGTTTCCAGGAGTACAGCCAATACTACCATTATTGTCGCATCTTCCTATCCGCGGTTGATCCAGGACACGTTGCGAAGGAATGTGCATGCCCGGTTTGTCCAACCACAATGATTTCCAGTTTTTAATGTAGGTGATTAGATACAATCAATTCGTGTAACAAGGACTTCACAAACCTCCAAATTCTTCTATTATTTTTCAGTTTGTCCGAAATTCGTCAAATGTTTTGCAGCAAAACCAACCATTTTGACGATTCACCCGCTTACGGACAATTTCAGGTCTTCAACGCGTTTCCACAATTTGTCACGATCTTCTCCACGCGGCTGCGGAATCAGCATACTACTCCAAAGCCTTTTCAGTTCGTCAGCACCGCTCTCGTCAAGCTCCTCTAGACCAATTATCCACTGTTGAATTCTGCGTCCGCAACGGACCGCCTCTTTCCTCTCCTCATTACGCATTGCCCAGTCACCCTTTGCGTTGCGTACCAACAGGAGATACCGCCAGGGAGCTTGATGCAGACGCCATTCTAACCTGCCAAGTCCCTTTAACGCTGTACGGACCCCATTGGCGGTCGGAGTTGCCACATTCGGAAGGTTGTTGTCGAGTATGGTTCTCGCGAACTCGGCTAGCAACTGTTGGCCTATAGGCCAAAACAAAAGGGAATCTGTCATCTCTTCACCCTCGACTAATTCAATGTGATGAACCCGCATCAGGGGTGGAGATTTTTGAAGATCGGGAATTTCGGCGATTAAGGCATTCCAATACATCTCCAATTCTTCGTAAAGCGCATCAATGTAGTCTTCGGGGGGACGAAACCGCTTGAAATTCTTCAAATCTTGTCCTTGGTCCAAAATTGGGCCCCATCCTCTTGGCGTTCGGCGTACCGAACTAAGCAGCGCTATGTTCATCTCGTACAAGGTTTCGAGGCTAGTGAAATACGGATCAATACTCTTGAGGTTTTTTCCTTTTTGTGTTTTTATACGCCTTGATTCTATCTGTCTGCCTTCAGATTTGAAGAAATTATGCTCGGTAATCAAGCGCCGTGTGAGAATTGCAAACGTATCGTCTTCATCCATTATGATGTTCGTTGCCGCATCCGTCGGTTTGGCATAGCGGTTAAGATTGGAGAACAATCGCCGGTACTTTGGCAAGAAGTCGGACTCTTCTCGACTAGGTACAATGACTATTACGGAAAGTTCATCGTTCTCAAAATTTTCAGGAGCACCATCGGAAATTGGATTGTTTCGATCAAGCAAAGTCTTGATGGCTGAGAGGCGATGCTGTCCATCAAGGGCATAATATTTCTGGGTTCCATCGAACTTCAAGACACCAAAAGACTCGTTGAGTCGCTGATCGTCATGAAAAATTGCGAAATGTGGATCGTCAGTAATCTCAACAGGATAGAACATCGGATTGCCCTCTAACGCGGCCACGACCAAAGAGGAGAAGAAACGGTTGGGTTGGTGTCTCAGATATTCGACGATTTCCTTATTAACTCGGTCGTGTCGTAGGACTCGCTGAATTGCTTCATCAAGGGTGCGATCTTCATAAACTTCAGAAGCAAATTTCACGTTTTCACTTAGTTCTCGCGCACTCATCTTGACGACATAGTAACTAAACGTACCCATTCTCGAACGTAATGCGGGATATATATTCATCAGAGACTTCCTCCATTGAGCTTGATGGTTTATCGCACCATCAGCCCGGTTTTGAACTTCCTATTATCGCGGGGATATGTCTATATTTTAGATTTGCCGGCGGGCCAGAGCATTCATCCAAACAGGTTTCTAGCTCATCAATTCGATTGGCATGAACGATTGTAAACCAAAATTTTAGATTATTGCCAAAACATCCCTTTGCTAGCTTAACTCCCCGCCTGGTGCGGTCACAGGGTTCGAGGAATCGCCTGCGAAGACAGTTTAATTTTCCCACGCAGGTAATTTCATAGAGAGTCTTAAACGAATTTCGGTTGAATTTCAGTGTCTTGAACGTCACACAGATAGCATACGCACCCCGGTTTTCAGGTACACGGTCTCGCTCAAGAGAAACTGACTAGGTCTTTGACCAGCCAGTTCCACCTATTACAATCCATAAAATAAGGTGTGAATTGCAACGGTGTCAATCATCGGGCGGGTTTAAAAGGCGTTGTGTTTAGCCGATTGAGCTGCAATTTGTTACTAGGTGATGACTTGAAGACTATCGCACTCCCTGTTCGGTTGCTTGATCCTTCGCTATCCGCTAAGTTGAAAGTTGGGATGCGCAAGCCCGCTCAACCTAACCCACACTTACTGAGTGAGAGGTAACACATTGTTTGCACATAGACAGTCTAGAGTCGAAAGGGTCAATCTGCCAATGACTGCATGAACGAATCTGAACCGAAATTCAGGATGAATGCGGCATATTGACTTTCAAATAAATCTTGAAGATAATCGTCTAGTTCGACATTGGAATCGCCAGTGTCCTTTTCCTGCGTGAATTTGTAGTTGCGCTTTTTCGTGATGGTATAGAGGAAGAGGGTATGGAAATAAACCGAGGCGATATATTTTCGGCTGGCTAAATCAAGCTGTTCTTCATTCGGATTTTTGGGCTTAAAATTCATGAACACGGTGCTATCCATATTGACATAGATTTTCTCTAACTTCTCCCCATCAACCATGGGATACATTACAGTGGAATAATCTATTGTTTTTGACGTTGCGTTTTGCACTTGCTCCCAAGTTACTGTGTTATCCTTTTGTTCTTGATAAGTCAATATCAATTCTGGCAAACCTAAATTGGGAATGTCGATAGTTTCTGGCTTCTTTGTTTTCTCCTGAGGGGCCTTCGGCTCGCTTATTCTTACCCAAAAGGCTTCAGACTCAAATTCGCCGCTCGGATCGCACAGACTTGCCTGTATTTTTGCAGCATCTCCCACTTGTGTGGTTTCTTTCGGGTTTAAATGGATTTTTATGGTACCTCGTTCAGGACTACTTCTGTTTATATTGAACATGTTCTCAATTTGGTCGACTTTCCCAGGGGCATTGCCTCCACTGGAATTGTTCGTTTTGAAACCGAGAATAGCAAGTTTCAATTTACCGGGAGCTTCAATACGGTCAAAATAGTGATCTTCCACATCCGTATCAAAAAGAATTGTCTTCTCGCCACCAATTGGCACTGCCACCGGTTTATCGGCATCACCTTTGGCCCGTCGCTGAAAAAATGATGGAAATCTTTTCGGGTTAAATGGTAGCGGATCTTCTCGCCGCTTGTTTTTGGCCTTGCCCTGACCTTTTTTCGGTTTTCCGTTATTCTGTTGGTCCAATTTCAAAGTTTGAGAGAGTAGTTTCATCAGGTCACTATCCATTGGCAGACTCTGCGTTAACGACCTCAGCATGTCTTTTGTATCCTTACTCTCCACCGATATGGATTCTTTTCGGTTCCTCTGAATTTCCGCCAAGCGTCCGTTCTTACCCCCAAGTTTTTCAGCGAGGAATCTTCGCAATTGCCTTGTTTCTTCACCATCTTTCAATCGGTCACGAGAAGCCATGGATAACTCTTTACGAAAATTATAGTCCATGTTTGCGCAATCAACATGTATCAGGAGATGCTCCTTGAGCAAATTCAATTTTAAGGAACGGGTTATGAATTCAGAAGTGTAGTGTCCGTGGACTTGCCCATTAACGGAAAACAGCACAGACATGTTATTCTTAAAAAATTCGCTACGAATGACCTCCTTGGTTTCCTTTACGGATCTATCGTCTAGTTTTGTTTTGAAGACATAGCACGTTACTTTCATTTTCCCGAAAAGTTTGTCGTCAAAGTCTTCAGAAAAATATGTCTCCACATACTTGCTGTCATCCTGTTCTAATCTGCGTTTTAATCCGTATAAAGCCCTTTGCAAAGCACGATCGTGAGGATATCGTTTTTCCTTATCAACAGTAATCACCGGCAGAGTCGGTTCAAAGAGATATTCATTTATACTTCGGTTCAAGTCCCTCGAAATGACCGAGCGAATTCCCTTTGGCAGATCGTAGGAGTAGAGTTTGATTACGGTGCCAGTGCGGAAAACCCTATTGTTCAAGCCAAGGTTCTGTTGCTCGGAGCGAAAAGACGGAATTGTCCCATTAATTTTCAAGAATTCGTACCACGTATTCTTCTTGGTTTTCTTCTCCTGCGCACTGAGAGGATGTTGTCGAATAAGCGTGAATCCAAATTTACCCGTGTTGTCGTATCTCTTGGAACCGATTAACTGGTACCGCTTTTTACCACAGAACACAATTGCGCCGCTACCACCCATATTGTATTTGCCTTGCACAAAATGGATTTCATTTTTGTTGCCGTGCAACAAAGACATAAAAGTGTTCTTGAAGTCTTCTGGATGTTGCCCCTCGCCATCGTCATAAACAATCAGCGACGTATTTAACTTGGGACCATCGGCAATGATTTGGATGCTTTCGGATTGTTTTCTTCTCGCAGTAGGCAAATCCCAATCTTTGTGATTCTCGAAAAATTTTGATCTTGCTTCTTCCATGGATTTTGGTGCGTGATCGGATTTCGGATCAATGCCGGCTTCAAGACATTTCTTCATCAAAACAGCGTCAATTGAGTTTGTAATCTTCTCTATTAGCGCGGCTATTGGAGTTGATTGCTGGTTTTCTATAACACCGAAGTTATTGTCGTTGGCCCCAAGCGGAGACCAATTTTTCTGCTGGAAATAATCAGGGTAATTTCGGATGACTTTGTCAACCTCGCTTTCAGTCTGAGCAAAGTATAATTTCTCAAAAAGACTCTTCATTGTTAGTTTCATAAAGCAAGCCTCTTAAAACGGATGAATTAGAAATCGGGTCATGTAACACCTTTATTTGCATTGCATTTTTTACAGAGTGCTTGCCCATTATCAACAGTTGTTTCTCCGCCCTTGCTATGAGGCGTGATATGGTCAGCTTCCATTTGATCAAACTCGATTTTCTTTTCGCATATCTGACAAGTCTCATTAGCCCGGTGCCAAATTACAAACCGTTCGTCGGTGTTAAAGGCACGCTGAGGATCTTTCGGCATTAGATCTTGAGAATCTCTGATAAATCGTCTTTTATACACCTCATGTCGCTTTTCAATGTTCTGTCTCACACCTGCTGAGCGAATAAATGCCTCAATATAATCATATAAATCTCTATCCCAATAGTTTTTGCCAGAAGAAAGCAACTCAGTGGGATCGGGCATAGCCGCCCGTCTTTCCTTTTCAAAGGCAACATAGAAATCTGCAAAATCCTCCTCTCGCCCGCCGATTACATAAGATTCATCCATTTTTGAAATCAACCAGTAAAAGTCCACGAAGCCCCACTTAATATCCATTTCACGCGGGCGATTCTTGAGTACTCTTGCCATGTATGCTAGATGACGTTTAACTCTTTTCGCAATACGCCCGTTGCTGGCAAAGTCCTGATTATCATTGTACATTTTTTTGAGGCTAGGAGCCTTAACATCCGTTGGGCCTTCCGCCATCTCCAAGCATGTTGCTATTGCGGCCAAGTCATGCCAGCCAAATCTCTTTTCAGAAAGAAAGGTTAATGGAAAAACACGCTCATTCTGCCCCAAGTTCGCTATGAAATCTCGTATATTGCCCGGCATAGCGTTTCGTTTCTCTACAGGGTTAAGAGTGAGTCCTTCCTGCAATCTTAAAAAAAGATCGCGTATTTCTAATTCTGACGCGTCTTCCACCTCGACTAAACTAAGATCGAATAATCCAATCCGATCCTGCGCACCACTTTGCAAATCCAAGAATTTCTGACCTGATAAATCGCCAAAATCGGGAATATCTTTTGATGTATCGCCTAACATATACTGATTGTCATAAAAATCCCAGATAGCACGGAGTCTCTGTTGCCCATCAACAACCTCGTGCTCATATTCGGAATCAGATTTGCGTAGGTAGAACTTCGGCATATCATATTGCCTAAGAATTGAGTCAATGAGAAGTTGCTTTTTCGTCTCACTCCAAACCGGGGTTCGTTGATATTGCGGTTTAGGGTTTATCCGTGGTTTCCTTCTTACGACTGTTTCAATCGTCCAATATAGTGGTCGAGTCTTCATAAATCATATACCCCCAATCATATAAATGGCCCTTGTGCAATAGAAGAATCACAACTCACATATCAGGCACGGCTCCTCGTCATCCTCGTCATCAAGGACATCACCAAAAATTTCATGCAACGTACGATTTGGCTGGGCTGCTTTCGCTCGCGCCATGGCTTTGCCGTAGTTTTCTTTGATTTGCTTGATTCTTTCAGCTTCTGAAAGTTCTGTCAAGCTCTCGCCTTGACTCCAGGTGAATCTCTCACCCGTTTCGTCGTTAAACTTCTCGTAACCCTTAGCGAGTTCAAATAGGTCGGGGTGATTCTCCATTAACCCAACCCATTCGGCTTTGCGTTGGTAGAAGCAGAAGTAGCACCCGGAGCGGGTTCTCCATTTGTAGTATTCCGGTAAACCGAGACCGCTTTCCTCTAATATCCGATAGACATCAGTTTCGGTAATACCGTCCTCTTTGAAAGGATATTTGGGTTCAATGTTCCGGAGTGCAAGGGTCTTTAGGGGTTTGTAACCGACACGGTCTTCGTCGGCGCGGATGGCGACGTAGTTGTAAGCGAAATCATCGCCGACAAATTCCTCAAAGGGTTTAATTTTGAGCAGGCGTGTACACCAGCGCACCTGAGCCGATGGCAGCAGTCCGCCGAATACCGAGAGCCAATGGTCGAATTCGCGCTCGGCGTTAAGGCGTTCAACCTTCTTGCCCAGAAACGCTTCCAACCGATCGAGAAATTCGTAAGTCTCCGGTAGTTCTTTTCCGGTGTCGCAGAATGCGTATTCCATATCCGGTACTTTGTCCCGCATGTATACTGCGAGTGCGGAGCTATCTTTGCCGCCGGAGAGGCCGAGGATGTGGCGTCTGGTTTGTTCTGTGGAATCGTTTATCATTGGTTTGTTCTCTGCTATTTACGCAGTTGTCGCGGTTAAACTCCCAAAACCCCCTTGTTAAGGCTTACTAATACCCACAAGTCACTGGAGGTAGATTGGTCTATGTTGGTGCTAAGCTCCCGTAGGTTGGGTTGAGCGGTGTTAACGAACCAACGCATGAATGCCGCGTGCATTACGTGTTTTGATTGCGTTCAAAATTTGAACTGATGAAGCGTAACCCAACGTTTTTTGTTAAATGGGCAGTGTATCTTTGACCGATGGTGCCAGTATACGAAAAGCGTTGGGTTACGCTCCACGAAATCTGCCAGCCACGTCGTACAGAAATCAGAACAAATCTTGACGCAGCATTGCTTTTGGGGTTTCCCGCTTAACCCAACCTACAAGAACTAATCGTTGCCTTGTAGCCCCAGCGGGGCGGCATGTGTATAGCAACGCCGCAATTCTACACCTTCAAGCCCCATCGTGGGATCAAGCGAGCGGATAGCGAGTGCGATAGAAATCCTCAAGGTATATAAGTTCAGTCTCTGGCATCTTGCCCAATGCTTAACCCATAGCCGAAGAATTGATTGAACTGCGTAAGCCCTAATTGTATCATGAGGAGATAGGATCTTCAAACCCCTAGTTACATGCGTTCTGGCTGGCTTGTTCATACATTTGGAAATCAACACCGAAGGGAAGTGTGATGTCTGCTTCCTGTTTGGCGAAGTGATGCGAAAAATCAATGATTGTAAAGCCGATTAACCGTTTGGTTTCGGGATCAAGACGCAGAATCACATCTTCGGAGTACTCAACATAGTCTGTGAATTCCGGTGTCCCACAAGTGACATACAGAACGTCGGCTTCTCGGTCATAAAAGATTTTCATGCTGTCTTTGTTTCTAATCATGTTATCCGCTTTTCGTTAGAATTCACTCAGGTATATGGAAGATGACCGCTCCGTGAATTCGAGCAATTTTCCTTTCAGTTGTAATTTACTGAAGAAGGAATCGACCGATTGATAATCGAGGCTAGGAAGCCTCTCCTACAAACCAATGAGTAAATGTATAATTTTGGTTGCGATGGCTTTACATGTCAAGCTTTATCCTCAGGATCAGGAAGTACCTCTCTGTTTGCTTTGGTCGCTCGAATCAGAATCCGCAGTGCCTCATTCACAGATGCCACGTCTGGAAACACCGGGGCAACATCAGGTTCTAGCTGTAAAACAAGCCTACCAGAGTGCTTTCGCTCAGGTCCCATCTTCCTCACTTGCAGGTCACTCAAGTGATATTCCGGTCGAAGTTTATCTTGCATTGTGCTCTTACCTGCCATTAATTTATTCTTTCGCTGTCTGGTCTTCAATTTGCTCCATCAATTTTCTTGAGATTCGCGCAAGAACGGCGAGGCGAAGTTCTGCATCTCCATCGGCATCATAGGCGTCGAAAACTCTCTCAATTACGCGTTCGATGTATTTCGCTTGTTCCTCGGCGGTCGGAGGTATTGATATGACACGTTCTTGCTCCTTTGCTGTGAGCGTGGTGATGCCGACGCGCATGACTTCCCCTGCGCTATCCGCAAATCCATCGGATTGGTTGTGCCGCTCAAATGATACGACTTCAAAGTGGTGAAACTTCCGTGCAAGTTCGGAGAGGTTCATCTCGAACTGGGTTGTATCGGAATCGTTCCACGATGCCGGAGGCTTTTGGACTATATAGGTGCCGATGGCTTCAAGCCAGTTCTTGAAATCAAGTTCACCATCACAGACTCGAATAAGAAAACCCTTGAGTTTTGTCTCAATGGTTAACTCCAGCAGCGGTTCGGCTCGCCTATTGAGTTCCACCTGAATCGTCTCGGTGGATCCTTTCAAAGAGAATGCTGAAGCAAGGAGTTGTGCGAGCGAAGTCAATAAGTCGTCATAAGCCCGATTTAGCTCAGACAATACTCTGCGCAATGTATTGAAAAATTTGCCAACAGTCGTGGAGTCCATTTCTTCGTACGGACCAAACGCATCAAACCCGAGTGCTTGAGGCAATTGAACGAACAGAAGTGTGTCCGGTTCTCGCGCATCGCTTACGGTTTTCCGCAATTCGATTGCTTCGCGGCTCAGTTCGTGAGTGAGCATCGTGTACCGCGGCAGCTTGGCGACGAAACGGACGAGCGGCTTAACGACAGCTAACAGGTTCGGTTGCCCGGTTGTGGGCGTCGGCTGCGAAAGCAGTCCCAAGAATTGCGTGAACACGTCAGATCGAAGTCCTGTCATTCGAAATCGCTTGAGTTCAAATTTTTCCGGCGACTTGATTAGCCGCTCAAAAACTGCGGACGAGATGTCCGTGACAAAGGAACCATCTTCATAGAGTGCGATTTCGGATTCGTAATGCAGCAAAACTGCGCACAGCAGGATAGGTACGGGGCCATTTCGCAGACCGATTGGAGGTTTTTCTAAGCGGTGGTAGAGGTTTGAGATTCGTTGACGCTCTAACTCACATTCGTCAAGAAACGTCTCAATGGCTGACCACGCAAAAGAGATGCCGCCTCGTTCGTCAATTCTTGGTGGATGAAATCCCCATTCACCAGACTCTTTGCGATGTATACCGGTGTCCGATAGTAGTGAGAGGTAAACGCTCAACTCGGGAGGATAGCCCTCAATGCCGAGGTTTGCTTGATTTGCGGATTCAAGCATTGCGGCGATGAGCATTCTTCGCGCGCGTGCGGCGGAATGAGACAGACGTCGTTGATTGATGAGTTCGTTACGGATGATTGGCGCCTTGTCGTACACAGTATCGCAAATCCTAGAGAGGTATTCATTCAACTCTCGCCTCGTCGCTACCTGTACGGCATTGCCGCGATAATACCAAGTACATTTTCCTCCGTCCTGTACGGCGATGTTTGAACCGAAGAGGGATGTCAACTGGTCAGATACGGCTCGTTCTGCCTCCGTTGTGCGCGCCTCAAGTTCTCGCCGCGCCGTGGCGTCGCCATCAAGTTCGGGTGTTTTATCTTTAACCCAGCGCAAACGCGCTAGTTCAACGACAGCCTTCTGCAGGGGACCGATAGAATGAGGAATCGCGACGATTACATCGTTTCGATTGGCGACGGATGCGTTGGCTGCTTTCTTCGCGAGTGTCTCGGCTTCAGATTCGCTTACTGGAAGCGTGTAGAGAATTAAACCGTCGGCATCGTCTAATGGTGCATTAAGATCTGATTCAAACCGTCCAACATCAGTGTATCGAACCACGAAATACCGCAACGTCCCGGTCAAATGGAGATGCCGTCGGGCAATGAGGGGTCGGGGCGGCAGCAGCGACGCAATGGTGGACGCCAATCCTTGATTTAAGTCAAACTGCGCAGCGGCTTCGGCGAGGCGCGATTCAATGTCGATGTCGCTTCCTTCCCAGAGGGCGAAGGCGTCGTTATACCGGCGGTAAATCGAGATTGACCGCTTTACCAATGCTGACAGGGCGTGCTCAAATTCTTGAGAGAAAGTATGCGTGCCATCGTCAAGCGCATATTTGAGTAGGGGTTTTGAGCACTTCAGATTTGCGCTCACCTCCCCGACGACGCCGAGCAGACCGATTGTTTTTATAAGTTTCACAGTCATCGGCGACGGGTTCGGCAATCGCGAGATTGCGGCTGCAATTCCCGCCCACTTTTTACCCTCGCTAGCGGTATACAGGCGGTTCCCAAGGGCGATGTTGATATAGTCGTACAAATCGGGGAGCGAAAAGAGCGGCAACCGGTTGCCGTCGTATGCATGGGTTACAAGAAAATCTTGTAGTCCGTGGGGTTCGGCGGAGTTTAGCAGGGCGAACAAGGAGCGTTCGTTTTGCGCGAATCGGCGGAAAAGTGAACCGACCATGAGTGCGACAGTCGGGTGAAGCGGCAGACAGTTTTCAAGGATTTGTAGAAATTCAGAGGTAGTAAGCTGGCGCGGTTTGAGTTCTAAATCTACCGAATCGGTGAGAAAGCTACGTGTGTTATCTAGAACCTGCGGTGGAGTGACATCTCTTTCAATCGCGTTCCCAATCAGGCGGAGCACCTGTTCTGCCGGTTCCATGAAGGCGACATCCTCGAAACGGCCTTGAATTTTCGCCCACTCCTCGCGTTGGGAATTTCCCATTCGCTGTGCGTAATGTTCAAAGGCTTGATGAAGGATTGTCAGTAGGAATAGGGGGGTTCCTTCGCTTCTCGCCGCAAATTCTGCGAGGCTCTGCAGGACGAACACGTCCCCTTGGGACGGGTGTTGCGCCGCATATTCGAGGAACTTGCCAAGCTCATCGACGACGAGTATCAGCCCAGCGCCGCCTGCCGCGCCAATCTGTAGCGTTGCCGATTCAAAAAGATCTGTGATTTCGGACGCGGCGGCAGGAGTTCCGTTAGCCCCGGCGTCCAAGCATTCTTCGACCTCGGAGACTAGGGCACGAATCTCTGAGCTATTGCTGTCGAATTGGGCGAGACCTTTTGCTAGGCCACGCAGCAAACTGGTTGTGATGGGGGCACGTTCGCCGGAGATAAGGACAGGACAGAAACCTCGCTCCCTCTGCCGTCTGGCACGCACCTCGTCGAACCGATCGCATAGGACGATATCCCCGCGTTCTAGCAGATTCAGTGCACCTTGGGTGGACGGTGAATGCGGGTCTCCGAGCAGTTTGGCGGCAAAAAGCGCGAATGCGGATTTTCCCGAGCCGTAGGGGCCCGTAAGGGACCAGGCTTTGGTCTCGGCGCTGTTCTCAAGTGCGGAAATCAGACGCCGCAGTGTTTCGCGTGCGGTGACGGTTACGACGTAGCCATCAAGCGAGTTTTCGGCATAGAAGTCGCGTTCAAGGTGAACCGATCGGCGAAATCGCCCGGTGACCTGAAAGAACTCGGAGAGTGGTTTGTTCATAGTGGTTAGCAGGTAGTGTAGAGTTTATGCCTTTAATTATAGTCACTGCAATTAAAAATTACACATATGAATCCAATCAAAAACGGGTGTTAACCCCCCTAGCCCCCCTTATCAGGGGGGTATGGGAATTTGTGTAAATTTCAATGTAAATGGCTATATTACCCACGTCTCAATGGTTGTGTATCATGCTTTTCAGAAACAGCGATTTATCGGAAATATCCACATACCGCTCCGCTGGAAGCGAGAGTGATAATCTCCGGAAGACTATCGCCCTCGTTATTCACTCGATTGATCCTTCCCTATTCGGTCAGTTGATCCTCCTTGGTAAGGAGGGGAATAAAACAGAAAAATTCTCCCCCTTGCCAAGGGGGAGTTAGAGGGGGTCTGTCAAATCGTCGATTCAACCTCCCCTAACCCCTCCTTGGTAAGGAGGGGAATGATTATTGATAGAACCGACAAGGCGTTCCTAGTGTAGGAGCGGTATGCTACGCCACAGGATCTTCGTCAAGCGACTCAGCCGTTATTTCGTTGATTTGAAGTGTTTGAACCCTCATTCGTGCACGCTCTGATACTTCCTCGAGTATCCCCTCTTCGCGGAGAAAATCATCGAAGTTACTACCGCTATACTTGTTCATCCGAAAACCTACCACAGTTCTCTGTCTTTCAGATGAGGTCTTAGGTGGTCTATTGCGGGGACGAGGCAATTCAACATCTCCGTATATTTTGCGTCGAGAGATTCATCTTCCAACCTAACGTTCAGTAACCGATCGCCCAAATCATTTAGAACCACTTCGAGTGAGTCAGGGTCTTGATTACCGTTGATAGATAGCACTCTCAACCAGTTTTTCGGTTCGATTTTAGTACGCCGAACGAAATCGCTTACTCCGCCCTGTGCTTCGATGACGTTTCGAAGTCCTATTAGACATCCGAACGTATCGCCGTCATTCTGGTATTCTTCGAGTACGACTTGAAGATAACCGATTGCCTCCTTAAGGTCGGAAAGTTCCTTCATCCGGTAATCGTGATAATTTATCATTGTCTCTAAGATTTGTAATAGCTATGCAGCAGTTCCATCGAGTCGATATTTCGGTCTCGATAGACCTGTTTTAAGCCCGCGGTTTCGTCGTAGCGCAAGGCGCCATGGGTGAGGGTTTCGACCTCGTCAAGATATTCGACGACGGAATCCACGTCTAGCTTAAAAATCTTTCCGGGGCTTTTTGGTGAATATGCAATTTCACCCAGCGCTAGGGAGTTTCTATCGTCAAATTGAGTTTCCCAAAATTCGGACAGCGCAGCGGCGAAAACCTCGGTCGGCAGCGAATCTTTTGGTCCGCGATGAAATTGAAATGTCGTTTCGTCGGCGGAATCGGAGATGAGGTTTAATTCAACGAGCGGACAGTTGAAAGAATCTTCCAGAATCGTGGTTTGTGTTAGCCGAGAGGGGACGTAGGTGCGGAGAAAACAATCGACATCGCGTTTTATCGAATTTTCTGCCGTACTTTTCGCACCATTTCTATTCGACCAGTTTATCAAATCGGAGGTAAACTTCTCCTTCCTAAACTCACTCTGGGCAAAAACACCAAACGCCCAATACCACGTGGTGGCGCGGTTGGCGTTTGCCGCGAGTTGCGCGTGGATTAACCAGAGGGTCGCGGTGTCCTCAAGGTATGGGTCGAATCCGTCGTCCGCGAAAACCGCGTTGCCAAGGTCGGTCGGCTCAAATTGCGTGCGATTATCCTTTGCCTTGATGAGCCCCGCTGCAGTGCACCAGTGGCGAATGGAACGCACCATGTTCTTGCCGACGCCGAGCGTGATTGTGGCGCGGTCGCTGGTGAAGACGGCGGGGTCATTTGTCACGGCGTCAACGCCTTTTTTCAGCCAGGTGTAGCGGAACGGGAAGGTTTCGTGACCGGAGAAGGAGGGTTTGATTTTTTCCGGGGGAGAATTTGAACTCGGCATCACATCATCCCCTGCGACATTGTGGTTGAGTCCATATCGGACTAGGCATCAACAAACCCGGTAGTGCTGTATCTCGATTTATTTTCGACCCTATACTTAGATTTGGAGACGGTTTGGGCATGGTGTTACAAATTGGCGATGGCGGCGCCTTCATTCGGAAAGATTCCGGCGTGTTGGACTAGCCCCATGATTTTGAACGTCCGCTGGATTACCGGCGTCAAGCTGCAGAAGTGTACGACGCCCTCCTGTTGGTGTATCAATTCAATAATCTCGATTAATATTGAGATTCCAATGCTGTTAATGAGCCGCGTTTGTTCAAGATTTATGACAAGTTTCGTATAGCCTTCAGCTATGAGTTCTTTCGCCGTATCCGCAAGTTTCTCGCCGGAGGGGCCGTTCAAGTACCCCTCGGTTTGAATCACCGCATACGTGTCTTCTGTTCGCGTGACCAGATTGAATCGCATTTACCGTCACTCCTCGTTCAATGCCCCATCTTCAAGCGTTGGAGAACGCCTCACTATGAATCGGAGCCATTTTCCGCTTAATCATGGTTATGGTCGTTCCCTTATCGCTGCTTTCGATACTGACTTCGTCCATCATGTTCCGGATAATCTCCAGTCCCCATCCGCGTTTCTTTAACCCGACCTCGCCGATTTTTGCAGGCTTGGCATGATCGAGCCGAAAGCCGACGCCGCAATCCGAAATTTTCAGTTCCAACTCATTATCCCTCATGATAAATTTTATGGAGACCCGATTGTCCTCACTTTTGCTGTGCTCGAAGGCGTTAATGCAAGTTTCGATTATCGCGAGTTGAATCTCATCAATATCGTCTTCGTCAAAATCCATCATCTCGGCGAGGCTAAAGGCGGTTTGCGCCGCGGCGAGTTCAATGTTCGGGAACATTGGAATAATGAGAATGACTTCGCGATTGACTTGATTCGACACCTTTTAATCTCCTCATACAAGGCATTACATTCTACTGATTCTCCCATTCCATGAAAAGAAACAGCGGAATCTGACGAAGTTTTTTTAATCGGGGCGCGGCTTGTATCTGCTCATCTGTCGGAACGGGTTCATGAAAGCGTTTCAATCGGAATCCGTGGTCAACCAGCGGGTTCATAAAGTCCGAAAGTGGTTTGTGCCTTCGCAGAACGGGATGACTAAATTCGGTGGTAACATGTTCGTTCCAGACGTGTCGGCTGAAGTAGGCTTGGCGATGCGTAAAGTGATCAGAAAAGCAGGGATGAAGAATGCTCATCAACAGGTAACCGTCCTGCTTTAGGACGCGCCGCACTTCAGAAATACTCCCTTCGTAGTCCTCTACATCCATCAGACTCATAGCAGCGACGACGATTTCAAACGAGTTTTCCACGATTCCGTCAAGATTATTGGCATTCCGCACCAGAAACTTAATTGAATAGTCTGAGCGCGCCTCTGCGATGTTAATCATCTTTTCACTACCGTCAATTCCGGTGACATCCGCCCCGCGTTTTTTGAGTACGCGGCAATAACCACCCTCGCCGCAGCCTAGGTCGAGAATCCTCTTGCCAGACACGTCATCAAGCCGCTCAAGCGTAGCAGGCGTCAGAAACACATTGCGATAGTCGTTCGTTTCAACATGTTGCACCCAGTCGTCGGCAACTCTATCCCATGAACGAATTGTACAATCTTCTTTCATGAAAGTTTTTCCTCGCGGGCAGCCTCGCCGCAGTTGATACCGCGTTGCGCCTTACGATAAATATATCACTGCCATTTGCGAATGTCAACGCCGAAATACGATTTCAGATGTCACCTGACTCCACAGTTGATGAGTCGAGCATTCATACCTTCTTTGCCGACTGTTGCCGCAATTTACGAGAGGACGACGACCTGTCCGCTGGCTGCTGAGCGATAGCCCGCAGAAATGACGGCGATGGATTGGGCCGCCATCTCCGCGTTCATCTCGCTTTCTACCCCAGATTCGATACAGTCGACGAAGGCACGGGCATCGTAATGCTGGGTGCGTTCTACCGTGAAAGGGATCCACGGGCGTTTGGGCGGGGGTTTGTCCTCCTGAGTGCTGCGCCACATGCTCATGGGATCCACAGAGGGAGGCGGAGGCGGTTGGAAGGGCGGTTCATCCGCAAAAATCTCGAGCCGAGGCTGCCAAGCGTCAAAGGTCAACACCCCGCGTGTACCGACTAGATGAAGGCACTGTACACCGCGGCTCATCCAGCCGATGCGGCCTCCTGAAACTGTGGCAGTCACGCCGTCGTCCAGCGTTAGCACCAGCGCACCGAGATCTTCGATATCGCAGGACAAGTGCTCCACGAAGAAGTAGTTTGCCGTGGTTCCAAAGACGGTTTTTACCGATTTTCGGCTGAGCCAATTCACCATCGTTACTGCATAGACGCCGATGTCAAACATCTCCCGCTTCGCCTCGACGAAGGTGTAACGCTCAACAGCCGGCTTTTCGATCCGTTTGCGGCCGACCGGTGCGGTGCCCGCGTTACCTTTACCGAACAAGACATCGCAATGGATGGCGCGCAGTTCGCCGATTTCACCGCTATCAAGTGCCCGCCGAGCGGCGCCCGCCCATCGGCTGTACACGTTGCTGAACACCTGGCTCCGGACACCGGCGCGTTTAACCGCAGCGACAATCGCTTGCGCGTCTTCAACAGTTTTTGCAAGCGGCTTATCGAGGTAAAGGTGTTTTCCCGCCTGAGCGCACTGGACAGCGACCCGGCCGCGCCGTTCGGTTTCGACGCAGACGCTGACAATGTGGACATCATCACGCGCTAGGGCTTCGCTTAGATTGCGGAGATAGGGGATTCCCAATTCTCCTGCGAGACCTCGATTGAGTGCGATACGTTCCGACGGGGCATCAGGTTCATCAGAGACGGCGATTAGGCGGCAGCGCGGATCTGCCGCAAAACCTAGGGCGTAATTTTCTTGGTGCGTCCGGAGTCCGCCGAGGAGTAGTACGCCGTATTTTTCTTGGATTGGCATTTACGTTTACACCCTCAGATTAGTTTGGATCAGACGGTTTTTGCAAGGTGGTTGTGTCGAGTATAGAAACCGAGTTTTCAAGGAAAAAACTCGGTTTAAAGAATCACAATCTGCTCCGGTGGAGCGCAAGAGCTATCGTCATTTACGCGGACGTAGTGCGGAGGCGCTGCGGGTGTTGAATTCAGTTGAACTCATTGTAGATTACGCACATCGTGCACAGGTCCAACGTTTTCTTCATAACGAGAGGTTAAAAAGCGTTGGGTTTCGCTACGTCTTGGGAAATTTCAATCGTCATGTATTACCGCAGCGCAATAACACTATGGTACGCATTTCACCAAGACCGCTCTACCCAACCTACAAGACTATCGCCCTCACTATTCGGTCGGTTGATCTCTACCCAACCTACAAGCGCTAATTGTAGATTACGCACATCGTGCACAGGTCCAACGTTTTCTTCATAACGAGAGGGTAAAAAGCGTTGGGTTTCGCTACGTCTTGAAATTTTCAATCGTCATGCATTACCGCAACGCAAAGAAATTATGGTGCGCAATTCACCAAGACCGCTCTACCCAACCTACAAGACTATCACCCTCCCTATTCGGTGGTTGATTTCTACCCAACCTACAAGAGCTAATTGTTGATTACGCACATCGTGCACAGGTCCAACGTTTTCTTCATAACGAGAGGTTAAAAAGCGTTGGGTTTCGCTATGTCTTGAAATTTTCAATCGGCACGCTCTACCGCAACGCAATAACACTATGGTACGCATTTCACCAAGACCGCTCTACCCAACCTACAAGACTATCGCCCTCCCTATTCGGTCGGTTGATCTCTACCCAACCTACAAGAGCTGATTGATAATCGAGGCTAGGAAGCCTCTACCACAAACCAATGAGTACATGTGAATTTTGTAGTTTTAATGACTATAGATACCGAGTTTTTGTCAAAAACTCGGTTTCTATCTAGTTGAATTCTACAGGAGTTGCGGTTTTGAGTGCCGTCTCTATCGGCGCTATTAATTCCTCACCGCCGCTGAATTCAATCGGCGGCTGCATACGGCAGTGACGCCCACCAGGCGTGTCATGATGGATCACACCCTTATTTCCGACTAGCAATAGGTTTACGGATGCTTCACCCACTGCTGGGATTCGATTAAGGCTGAGCATCGCTGTCTGCCCACCGGTATATTGAACCATCGCTGTCATCTGCGTTGCGTCTGCTGTATCCGGAATGTAAATTAGTTCCGGTTCGGACGGCATCCAAGTGTTTGCGGCTGCAGCCACAGCCGCCATGCCGCTCACAATACTGGCGCCGGTTAACGGAATCTGCACCATACACCGCAAGAATACCGGACTGCCAATTCGCCCTTCGGCGATAACCGAGCTAACGGACTGTTGAAGTAATTTCACGATGCGCCCCCTCTCGTTGAACCACACCATCTCTAAACTGCTTAACGTCACTTGACGGGACTAGCAAACTGTGTTAAAATTCGGAATCAGCGATACCCAAATATCTTAATGGAGATAGAATTTATGCGCGGAAAAACGTTGGAACAACTTGTTTCTGAAGCTAAGGCGAACATCGGACGCGTCTCCGATGAGGAACTCAAGTCGGCTATCGAAAACGAGGAGCAGATTGTAATTTTAGATGTTCGCGACAAAGACTTGTATCTGACGGGACATCTTCCCGGCGCGATTTCACTTCCACGCGCCGCCATTGAACTTGACATTGACGAGGTTGTGCCTGACCAAGATGCAAAGGTTGTTACGTATTGCGGCGGCGAAACTCGCGGCTCTCTGTCGGCGCATACCCTTCAAATCATGGGGTACGAGAACGCCTCCGTGTTGAGCGGTGGATTTCGAGGTTGGAAATCTGCAGGGTTGCCGCTTGAAAAATCTGTGGTGACAGGGGGACCTCAAGACTGGACACCTCTGGAATTGGCGGCTGAAGAGGAAGGTAGTCAGGATTCATCCTAGACGCAAAACGCATACACCGGCACCCCTTATACCGCGTCTTGTATTCAGTGCGATCCCATCGGTTGACATCATTGCCCCTTAATCCGTTAATAGCGCCTTAGATTGACTTTATGGCCACTACAACTAAAGACTGCACATATTTATCCGAAGAAAGGGGCGTGTCAACCTCCCTAGCCGCAATATAAGGGGGTATCTAATGTGTGTAAATATACATGTAAATGGACTTTGGAACGAGTTTTCGCTGTGAGGGAGTATATCATAAGGTTGCTGTGTCAGGCAACGCCTATTCCAGCGTGGATAGCGAGAAGCTGTAGCCGTCAAGGTGATAGCGGATATGATACAAAACACTATCCCCCTCTTACTCCCCCTTGGCAAGCTTACTATTACCCACAAGTCTCTGGTGTTAAACGCCGTCTATGTTGAGGCTAAGAACAATTGTTCCTTTCGGTATGGTGTAAACTGAGGGAGGGACATCCCGTCCCGATAATCAGGGCTAGGAAGCCCTTCCCACAGGTGAAAACCACAGAATATTTGTGTGTTGGTAAAGGAATTACAGATGTTGAAACGGCTGATGCTGGTTTTACTCCTCACGATTACTTTGTTGGGTTGCGGCAGTGAGCAGAAACCGCTCCATGTCTTCACGTGGGCAAATTACGTCGGTGATGAGATTAGAACGGGATTCGAGAAAGAATTCGGCGTGCGGGTCGTTGTCGATGTGTTCGCGAGCAACGAAGATTTGCTGGCTAAATTGAAATCGGGCGCCTCCGGTTACGATGTTATAATGCCGTCGGATTATATGGTTGCGATAATGGTCAAAGAGAACCTGCTATCGCCTCTGGATTTGCCCAAGATTCCGAACTTCAATAACATTAGCGAGCAGTTTCTGAAACGGGATTTCGATCCGGAAAACCGGTATTCCATTCCGTACACGTGGGGAACAGCGGGCATCGGCTACGATTCGTCCGTTGTTAAACCGCCGCCCGACAGCTTGTCCGCGCTGTGGGACAAGCGGTACATCGGCAAGTTTAGTATGCTGGACGATCAACGGGAATCCATCGGTGCGGCGCTTAAACTGTTGGGGTATTCGGTTAACAGCACCGATCTCCGTGCGCTTGCGGAAGCCAAAGCGAAGTTAATTGAGCAGAAACCGCTGGTCAAACAGTATAAGAACGAGGCGGACGAAATTCTAGGCTCCGGCGATGTGGTGATGGCGCACTGCTGGAGCGGCGACGCCTTCCGGGCAGCCGCGCGCCGTCCAAGTATCAAGTATGTAATTCCCAAAGAGGGCGCCACCCAGTTCATTGACACCGTCTGCATTCCGGCATCAGCACCGAATAAAGCGGCCGCGGCGCAGTTTATCAACTATCTACTTCGTCCAAAGATTAACGCGAAGGTTACCGAATTTACAAAATACGGCACCTGCGTGCCCGCGGCGCGAGAACACCTTCCCGATGCGCTGCGTAATCATCCGGGCATCTACCCCCCGGAAGAGGTTTTAAACAAGCTTGAATCGCTGAGGGATCTTGGAGAATTCACCCGGAATTACGATCGGGCTTGGACCGAGGTCAAGGCGAAGTGACAACGTCATGGGATTTTGTTCTGAGTGAAATCGCCTTGAATAGCCTTATGACCTGCATTCCTCGGTATGAATAACTTCCCCTACCAGAAACTTCCGGACACATCCGTGTTCATCTCGTATCAGGAGCCCGCCATCTTGATCGATTCCCTCATCTTTACCCTCAATAATCTTAAATGCCGTTTGAACCTTGACGCCTCGCCCAATCGTGGCTGAGAGCGTATTTGCACGTGCGATTAAAGATGCAACGTCGCCGTTTTTCAGGTGCAGATAGTATCCCTCTAGCCGATGCAAAATGAACTGAATCACTGCTACACGAGAGAATGCCGTTCCTGCTTCGATACGTAAGGACGTCGCGGAAGCCTGTAATTCCTGCGGAAATTCAGTTAGTAATGTGTTGACATTGACGCCGAATCCCATGACGAGGAAGGGTTGCCGATCCTGATCATACTCCAGCTCGGTCAAGACGCCGCTCAATTTTTTTCCGCGGATGAGCACATCGTTGGGCCACCGAATCGCCGCGTCGAGATTCGTCAGTTCGTGGATTGCCACGGCAATGGCGGCTGCACCGGCGATGCTGGGCAACCCTATCTGGTTCGCCAACAACCGATGCCGTAGGATTAGCGATGCGAGGATACTTGAACCGGGCGGCGCGTGCCACCGCCTCCCGTACCGTCCGCGGCCGGCGATTTGGCTTTCTGCCAAGATTAGCGTCCCATCCGGGGCGCCCTCAACCCCGTGTTTTCGAGCAAGATCGTTTGTCGATTCAACTTCGCCGTAACATTCAATCTCGCGTCCGACTGTTTGGGTTCGGAGCCCATCCCGGATTTCGGATGCCGTCATTTTCATCGCTGCTAAGGTCATTTAGGTTCAATATTTACACAATAAGGAATCGACCAATCGATAATCGAGGCTAGGAAGTTTCTCCCACAGACCAATGCGTGTCGGGGTTACGGTTTCGCGCCGAGTTGCCGTAAACGCTCTTCTGCGTCTTCTTTCCATTGGGTAGGGGGATTTAACTTGAGAAATTTCTTCCATCGATCAATGGCTTGTTGCTTTTTGCCGTTGTATTCATACATCAACGCGAGATTGTAGTTAGCACTGATGTCTTTGGGGGTTAACTGCAGCACGCGTTCGAACTGCTCCGCCGCGGAGCCGAGTTGATTCAGATAATAGAGGGTATTCCCGTAGTTAAGAATTGTCTCCGCATGGTCAGGTTCTAGCTCGAGCGCCTTCTCTAGAGTTTCTTTGGCGCGCCCCATATTCAGCCCAAACATACCGTAGAGATCGCCGAGCCGTTGATAGGAACGAACTGATTTCGGATTGACAGTGACCTCTGCCTCGTAATGTTGGATGGCTTCTTTAAATTTTTGTCCTTTCTCGGCAATCGATCCAAGCTGAAAGGATACGTCCATGTATGCCGGCTCGAGTTCGCGGGTTATTTGGAAGACCTCTTTGGCTTTTTCAAATTGATCGAGGTCGAGGTAGGTCATACCGAGAAAATAGTGGGCATCAACGTTCTCCGGTTCGAGAGCGATGACCTTTTTGAAATCTTCCGCAATCTGGCTGCTGCGGTAAAGCGCGTCGCCAATCTGTTTGTAATGGCGGATGAGCACCCCGCGATGAAAGTAGGCGGGTGCATAATCTGATTTGAGTTCAATCGTCTTGCCGTACGCTTCCACTGCCATCGCTGCGTATTTGTCATAGTCCTCCAGCGTCCGGGCGTGGCGATCCAGCAGGCGGGCATAACGAAAATGCCAATCATATCGGCTGTCGCCGTGTTGGTTGGCAAGCCCAAAGTGTACGATTGCCTTTTCAACTTCCGAACGCTCTTCATAGATTGCGCCGAGATCGTATTGCGCCTGCGGATGGTCGGGTTCAATCGCCAATCCCAATTCATAGACGCGGACGACGTTATCCATTTCACCCCGTTGATGATAGATTGCCCCTAGCCGCATGAAAGGTTGAGCGCTTGATTCATCAAGCAAGATTGTTTTCTCGTACCGAGCGACAGCGTTGTCTACGTCGCCCATTTGCTCATACAACATGCCTGCCTGAAACTGTGCGCCAACGTGGTTCGAATCTAGGTGCACCGCTTGTAGGAATGCGTCGAGGGCGTCTTCGGGGCGATTCAACTGGATGTGCGACAAGCCCGAAATATAGTGCGCTTCGACGTTCGCCGGATCGATAGCGATTAGCTGCCGAAGCGGTTCGATCGCGCTTTGCGGGTCGTTCCGTTTCACGTAAATTTTCGCGGTTCGCATTAAGGCATCCTGATAATGCGGATCCAGTTGGATCACTTGGCCGTAACCATGAAGCGCTTTATCCAGAAATTCTCCCGCCTCGTAGCTGCGCCCAAGAATGTAGGCGGCTTCGATGTGTTCCGGATATATGAGGAGGAATTTGTTGAGCGGTTCGATAGCCTGATGATACCGTTCCTTGTCGTAAGCGGCTTTGCCCCGATCGAAAAAATGCTGTTCCCGTTCCGGCGCTAATTCTATTGCGCGTCGATACACCGCAGCCGCACGCTCATTGTTGCCGTGTTGATAGTGGAGATTTCCCAATGACTCATAGGCGTCGCGAAAATCGCCCCCCGGTAATTCTGTCTTCAAGTGTGTTTGATCCGCCTCAATGAGTTCCACCGTTTTTTCGTAGTATCGGATAGCCGCCGACGGATTTCCAGCGTCAACTTCCATTTGGGCGTAATAGAAATATCCGCGCGGATCGGCTGGATTCAGCGCCACCGCTCTATCTAGCAGCGATTTCGCCGCATCGATTCCAATTTGATTTGTGTGATATTGCGCAAATTGCTGAATGAAGTAATCTTTGATTGCAGCATCAGCATCGAACGCACTTTTATAGTGTTCAATGGCAAGGCCGCGCTGATTATTGTCGTAGTAGATATCGCCAACTTGAAGGTGAGCGGGAGCGTAGCTCGAATCAACTTCAATTGCGCGCCGGTATAAGGCAATCGCACCGTCTGGTTTGCCTTTTTGCTCAAAAATCTCGCCTAGTTCATACAAGACCTGCGCTGTGTAGGCTTGGTGCTTGGCGGCGCTCTCGTAGGTCTTGAGCGCCTCCTCGAAGCGATTTTCACTGGCGAGCACCTGCCCGAGTTTGTAATATGCAGGCGCAAATTTCTTGTCTCGGCGAATGGTACCCTCAAGCGCCGTTCGTGCGGCATTCAACTCGCCTCGTTTGAGATAGACTGCCGCCAGCCCGTAGTGGGCATAAACCCAGTTGGGATTGATTCCCAACGCCATCTGAAAGGATTTGAACGCATCATCGAATTTGTCTAGCTGAAGTTGAATTTCTCCCTGTTTATAGTAAGCGGAATAAAATTCGGAGTTCAAGCGGAGGCAGGTTTCTATCTCTCGCAGCGCATCATCATACCGCCCTGTTTGTTGGTAGACGCCGCTCAGGCTATAGTGCGCCATGGGTAAATTCGCTTGCAGGGAAATGGCGCGTTGAAACTGCGATTCGGCTTTTTCTAGCGCCTCGTCACCGCCGCCAATCGCGTAAGCATAACCCAATCCATAATGCACATCGGCATCCGCGCCGCCAGCGGTGACATCTGACTCGTACAAGCTGATGAGGTCTGTGAGATGACCCTTTTCCCGCCATTTGTTGACTAAGCCGCGATGCCGCTCCAATTTCTTATGGGCGGCGTTGAGTATCTCGGCATAGTCTTTCTCCAATGCTTCGCGCCATTTCTCCGCGTTATCTCCGTACGCCGATAAAATCCATACGTTTACCCAGACGGACATCGCGAATATGCATATCGAAGTGAAACTAGATTTACTCATACCTCACGCCTTCCTTATTGCGCGCTTTACACTGCGAACTCCTTTTACATTGTGTATAAAGATACCATATTTGATTGGGGTTTGCCATGTTTGTTATTCCGCCACTATACTGGTTTAGTGTAAGAACCAACCTGCTTGTATTAGTTTCCTCGGCAAAAGAGGTGCTTCTTCCTCTTGACAGATTCAAGGGATAAAGTGTATCCTTGATTTAGATTTTCTTTGTACCGCTTTAAGTCAAAAACCACCGTTCTTACCGGACGCTTCCGAGGGGACATCATTTATGAATTATTCGAAAAATCTGAGATTCTTACGAATACTAATGGTGGTTGCCGGAATACTCGTTGCGGCGAAGAGCGCGGCAGCCGAAAAACGCCAATTTCTAAGTGTTGGGACTGCCCCGCCCGGTGGTGCGTTTTTCGTCGTAGGCAGCGCGATCGCGCAAGTTGTCAGCGAAAATCAGGCTGACCGCGGCTGGATAGTTTCCGCGGAAGCAACGAAGGGCACACAGGAGAATATCCGGCGCCTGAGCAAGGGTGAGTTGGAGTTTGCCCTCGCCAACGCAGCCATCTCTTACTTTGCCGTTCGCGGTGAAGGGGCATGGAAACAGAAATACACCATTCAAACTGTAATGACGCTTGCACCGAATGTAGCGCTTTTCATCACGCCTAAACGCTCCGGAGTAAAACGAATCGCTGATCTGAAAGAGAAGCGCGTAGTTGTCGGGCCGGCAGGTGCGGGATTCGAGTATTTTCTCAAGCCGATTTTGGCGGCTCACGGCGTGGCGTACGAAGATTTCACACCGCTCCATAACACGCAGTCGGGCGCAGTCGATATGCTCGCCGACGGTTCAGCTGCCGCGGCGTTTCTGGGCGGAGCTGTGCCTACGGCATCAATTCTACAGGCTTGCGCTTCGCAGGATATCCACTTCATTCCTTATCAAGAGGCGGCGAAACAGCGGCTGTTTGATGACTACCCGTTTTTTAACGCCGCCACGATTCCTGCAGCGACTTACCGGAACCAGAACGAACCGTTCAACGGCGTGAATGTTGGCGCGATGCACCTGATTACCAACGCTGATGTGGATGAAGAAACGGTTTACCATTTCACCAAAATCCTCTACGAACACCAAGCGGACGTTGCTGAAATTCATCCTGCGGGCAAAGCGATTAACCCCAAAAACGTCGTAAAGCACACCGGTACGCCGTTCCACCCGGGCGCAATTCGTTACTACAAAGATATCGGGATATGGCCGGAGTAGCATTTTTCCGAAATCAGCCCTAACCGCATTAGACCGCATAATAAAGTTACGTTCGTGAATAGATGAACTTCCTCCAACCAATCCGCAACACTCTTTTCCCAATCCTCGCCGTGCTTCTCAGTCTGTTTATCTTGATTGAGGTCAATTTTCCTCACCTGTTACCGCAATCTCAGTTGGCAATTTTTGGGATGTTGGGATTAATCCTGGTCTTTCTGAAATATCCCCTGCACCGCAGATTTGAAGGCCGGGCTGCGTTTCAGATTCTCGATTACATTTTTGTTATCGCCACCGTGGTCAGCTTCGGTTATATTCTGGTTCAGACCGAACCCATGTTTGAACGGCTTTGGATTGACGACCAGCCGCTTGGGCAACGCGCAGGCTCGGAACGATTTGGAGATTACTTCATCGGGTTGATTGGCGTCCTTTTGGTTTTGGAGGCGACACGGCGCGCTATCGGCCTGGCTTTGCCGATTCTTTCATTGATTTTTTTACTTTATGCGGGTTTTCGGTCGTCCATGCCCATTTGGCTATTTCCTCACAAGGACCAGTCTTTGGAACGCATCATTAGCCACACTTTTTTGCAAAGCCAGGGTGTTTTTGGCATCGCCCTGAATGTCATGTTTAAGTATGTATTTCTCTTCGTTCTTTTCGGGACATTATTGGAAAAAACCGGGGCAACTGGATATATCATTGGCTTTGCTAAGCGTCTTTTTCGCTCAAGCTCGGGGGGCGCCGCCAAGATTGCGGTCCTCAGCAGTGGAATGATGGGGTCCCTGTCCGGCAGTGCCGTCGCCAATACAGCTACCACCGGCACCTTCACTATCCCGTTGATGAGAAGTGTCGGTTTCAAACCTGATATCGCGGGCGGCGTAGAAGCGGCTGCCAGTTCAGGCGGCGCGTTAGTTCCGCCCATTATGGGTGCGGGAGCTTACATGATGCTTGAGATTGTTCAACCGTCGGTTACCTATCTTGAAATCATCAAATCGGCGCTGATTCCTGCTGTTCTCTACTACACGGCGCTCTTGTTGATTGTTCACTTTTACGCCGGACGTGCCAATTCAAGCACAGATGCCGGCACAACACCAGGAGCGAATGCCGAAGTTTCAGATTTGCCCTCGGGAGCGTCGGGACGCGCCGCACCGATTCAGGGGTTCATTTTTTTGAGCGCATTTGCCTCGCTCATAGTCTTTTTGATTATCGGGTACACGCCTTTCCGGTCAGTCAGCTTAAGTTTGCTCCTAGTTTTGGTTCTGAGTGCGTTTAATAAACAAACTCGGGTCGACATCAAGGGGATTGCTGCAGCTATGGAAAAGGCTGCCCATGGCGGCGTTTCGCTGGTTGCGGCGGCGTCGTGTGTGGGGCTGATCCTCGGCGTTGTGACGCTGACAGACATCGGCAGGAATCTGGCGGGCGTCCTTTTGCCGCTTGCCGAAAACAACCTAATCCTCGGATTGATGCTCCTGATGGTGTCGACCATAATCCTGGGGATGGGGCTGCCTTCGTCGGTGTGTTATCTGCTAATGGCAACCTTGGTCGGTCCGATTCTGCGGGAATTGGGACTCGTACCACTCGCCGCACATCTGTTCATCTTTTATTTCGGTATGATGTCCATGGTGACACCACCGGTGGCGTTAGCAGCATATACGGCGGCTGCAATCGCGGACGCGGGTATCATGAAAACGGCATTCGCCGCTTTCCGTTTCGCACTTGTGGGATTTGCCTTACCCTACGCGTTCGTTCTGCGTCCGGAATTGTTGCTCTTATCTCCAGATGGAGGCTCGGCGGGGTTCTTCGCTATCGCGGGCGGCGTCCTAATCACCGCTATTGGCATCGTTCCGTTGGCGGCGAGTGTTTCCGGCTATTGGTTCGGACCGCTTAATTTATGGCAGCGTGGCGTATTGCTCGGCGCCGCAATCGTCTTCTTTTTTGCCCCCTCGGCGGGTACACAGATTTGGATGCAAGCGCTGGCATTCATCGTTGTTGTAATCGTAGGTATTACAAATCGGCGCGCCGTACATGCAGAACGTGCGTAAATAATTAGCAGACATCACCTCGCTTGGGGTAAGCCAAGTCACAAGCATCGATACCTGAATTCTGTGTTCAATCGCAACTATGAAAATTGCTTATATTGCTGCTGGTGCCGCAGGCATGTATTGCGGCACCTGCATTCATGATAATACACTTGCCGCAGCGTTGCAAGCGAAGGGGCACGAGGTTGCCCTCATCCCTACCTATACTCCTATTCGGACCGATGAGGTTGATGTCAGCATAGACCGCATCTTTTTCGGTGGGATCAACGTATATCTTCAACAGAAGTTAGCGCTATTCCGTCACACGCCCTGGTTATTCGATCGATTATTCGACGCGCCTACACTGTTGAATGGGTTATCTCGTTTTAGCGCCTCAACCAATGCTAAGGATTTGGGTGAACTCACCGTTTCTGTGCTTCAGGGAGAGGATGGGCGGCAGAAAAAGGAACTGGCGAAACTCGTCAAATGGCTGCAGGATTCCTATCGACCGGATATTGTTCAGCTTACCAATTCCATGTTTGTGGGGTTTGCTAAGGAGATAAAGCGGGAGATGGATGTACCTGTCGTTTGCGCATTTCAAGGGGAGGATATTTTTCTGGAAGCACTTATCGAACCGTACAAATCTCATGCGCTAGATTTGCTTCGGGCGCGGGCGTCTGACGTTGATGCGTTCATTGCGCCCTGCCGATACTATGCCGAATTTATGGCAAGATTTCTCGACATCCCTGCCGAGCGGATAAACGTCGTGAAGTTGGGGTTGAACCTTGATGGGCACGGCGTGAATCAAGGGGAGCCAATCGGCGATGCGCCTTTTGTTATCGGTTACTTAGCCCGTATTTGCCCAGAAAAAGGGTTGCATCTGCTAGTGGATGCCTTTCACCAACTCACACAGCAAGTGGGCGCGAACCAGATACGGCTCAAGGCCGCCGGTTATCTGAACAAGAGAGATGAGGCTTATTTTAAAGAGATTGTTAACCAAATTGAAGCGTGGGGATTGACAGATTCATTTGAATATTGGGGCGAGATTGACCGCGCACAAAAGATTCAGTTTCTCAACGTCCTTCACGTATTGTCTGTACCGACAACGTACAGGGAATCTAAAGGGCTTTACGTCTTGGAAGCGCTCGCCAACGGCGTCCCTGTCGTTCAGCCGCGGCACGGCGCCTTCCCCGAATTGATAACGGAGACCGGCGGCGGAATATTGGTGGACGCCCATTCTCCTGACGCAATCGCTTCTGGTATTCATCAATTGATGACAGACAAAACCCATCGGCGTGAATTGGGATCCGCGGGAAAAGAAACTGTACATAGAGCGTACAGCGATGATGCTATGGCAAATGCAATTCTAGAGGTTTATAGCGCCAGCCTGCGGTAACTTAACTGTGACGAGGAAGGTGGAAGCGTTCAGAGTAATGAGACAGGGAATAGAATAGGGACGTATGTAAATTAGAGGATTGGTTAAACTTCAGAAATAACGTGAGACGCTTGACACTTTCTCATGCTACTCTTCCATGTTCTTTCGCCGTTTATCATCAATGTTTGCGTTTTTCCAGCATTACCGCTTGTGCGATTGCGTGGAAGACTTCATCAATCTCTGATATTTCGATACAAGAAAACGCTACGCGCAGATCTGTTTTCCCAATCGAGATTACGCCGATGCCGTAGTCGTCGAGAAGTCGTTGGCGCACAGTCTCCGCGTTCGCAGACTTCAGGCGTAAGCACATAAAATATCCTGCGTTGAATGGATAAACATCCCAGAGAGGTGCATACTGCCTATGTGCAGCTACCGTTCTCACCCTTAAAGCGCGACATTTCAATATCTCATTTTTCTGATTTCTCTCAAGAGTGTATTGCGGAGAATCCATTGCTTCCAATACCAGAGTTTGCGAGAGTTGAGATGCGCCCGATGTATTTGCACGAATCAACGCGGTAATTTTTTCCTCCATCCCTTTCATCAACTCCCCATCCAGACCAAATGTAAGAAACCCTATCCGCAGCCCCCATGCATACTCCTCTTTGGTTGCGCCATCAATTTTGACCGGTATGACGTTCGGATGGGTATCCACCAGCCAGCCGAAGATTGACTCTCGCAGGACGTTGTCATCGTACCATAGTCCAAAGTAGGCATCATCGACAAGCACAAGTAAGCGGCAGCCTGATGCTGCAACTTGAGTAATGGCTTGTGTCATCTCTTCGGCTTCTTCCGTCGTAATTGCGTAGCCGGTGGGATTGTGCGGGAAGTTGAGAAGCACAATTAGCTTGTCGGTAGTTCGGCTAACTTCAATAAGCGCGTCGCGAAAACCTGACGCGTTAAATTGCCCATTTGAATTATAGAAGGGATAGGTCTGAATGTTTGCCCCGCATTTCGTTTGAAAAATCAGCCGGTAATTTCCCCAGATTTTGTCCGGCATAACAAGTGTATCATCCGAATTAACGAAGAGATCTCCAATTAAACTGAAACCGTGCGTCAGTCCACACGTAACAATGGGTAGACTAAACCCCTTGCCTTTGAGCGATGGGTTCTCAACTTCCAATCTAGCTTTCCATCTCAACCGCAACCCCATTTGTCCAAGCGCCGGTGCATACCCGTAGACGCGGCTCGGATCAATTTCCGGTACAAATTGATGTGAACTCGGGAGATGCATAACCTCCCCGTTTTCAAGCGCGATCGCCCGCGTCGCATTGAATCGGTTTGCGCGTTGGGCTGCTTCAGCACTCTGACTCAAAATACCCTTCGGAAGGTAAATTCGAGTTCCGAGTGATGAGAGCAAATCAGCGGCAATTGGGGTCGCCAATCGGATTTTTTCATTCAGTTCAACAGCAAAACGGGTTAACGTTTCCATCTTTATCTTTTCCGTGGGATTGTGTCGGCGGCTTTCTTGTATACACCTTCTTCTTGATAGTAATTGAAACCGAATCATTTGTAAAGTGTAAATTGCCAATCGCAACAACCCATTAGAATTAAGCCATGATTAACTGCCCTAACGTTCACGCGATCCACAATAGATGCGTACGGCGTAGTCATCAGCAACATGTGCGGAATACTATACATGCTGCAGGAGGTCTAAATCGGGAATGACAGGCGGCGAATTGATTGTTAAATTGCTCGAATTGCACGGTATCCGCCACATCTTTAGCACGCCCGGCGACCAAGTCAAGATTATTTCTGATGCCCTGCACAGTTGCCAAAAGATTGGGTATTACACAGCTCAAACCAGCCAAGCCGCGTCGTTTATGGCGGATGGGTACGCACGTGCAACGGGCAATGTCGGTGTGTGCATTACTCCCGGCGGTGGCTCGGCGGTTAATACTGCCGTCAGCCTTGCGGCGGCTTATGCTGATAGCATTCCGTTATTGCTTATCACTGGACAAGTCCCGTCGCCGGGGTTGCCGTCTACGGGAACCAAAGAGAAACATAAGGGATACAATGAGCATGTCAATCTTTTCGACCTGTTCAAACCAATCGTCAAATGGAACGCAAGGATTGACAGCGCTGCTTCGCTCCCATCAGCGACGGCTCGGGCGTTCAAAGCGTTGCAAACTGGGAGGCGTAGGCCTGTCCATCTGGAAATCCCTGTGGATTTACTGGCTAGCGAAATGAATGAACCTGTTGCCTTAAAGGCGGCGCCTATTCGAAAAACGCCCGGTGGTTCACCCTCACTGAACGCACTTGCTGCTGAATTATTGGTACGAGCGAAATCTCCGCTTATAATTGCTGGCGGGGGAGTGGTGTCGGCAAAGGCAGAGGTAGAACTCATGCAAATTGCTGAACGGCTGAACGCCCCTGTTTGTACAACTCCAATGAGCAAGGGGGTGGTTCCGCCAGGCCATTTATTGTCCGCGGGATTAACATTGCATGCTCCATCACCAGAAACGCATGAGAATTACCAGATTTTTCCACTTATCAAACAAGCAGATGTGGTTTTATCCGTTGGGTGCAGTATGTCTCAACGAACAGCGGGGAATTGGAACACGCACTCGCTGCCAAATCTTATCCAGATTGATATTGACGAAAAAGAGATTGGCCGGAACTACCCCGTCCGGATTGGTATTGTAGCCGACGCAAAAGAAGCGCTCGCTCAACTCATCCAAGCCATCGACAACGGTGCGGGAACAGTTCAGAGCCATTGGCACGATTTCAGGCCTGAATTGAAGCCGCTTCCGAACCGCAACGGATTCAACCTGAAGGCGATGGAAATACTTCGAAACGTATTGGATGAAAGTGCAATTGTTTCGGTCGGCGGGACGCACTTAGTAGATTCTATGCTCATGAATTTCGAGGTTGCCCACGCTCGGTTGTTGTTGCACACTTGTGATTTGCGGCCGATGGGATATGCACTCCCTGCGGCGATTGGCGCCAAGTGCGCACACCGTGACCGCCAAGTGGTTGCCGTGACAAATACTGAGGAATTCTCAATGACGGGACGAGAACTGATTGAGGCGAATCAATACGGGTTAGGGATTCCTGTGATCGTCATCAATAATCACGAATCCAGCGAAAAGCCTGAAAGCGTGAAGTTTGCCGAAATGTTCGGCGTACCCGGATTTCGCGTACGCAATGACGACGAGTTTGCACCAGCGTTGAAAGAAGCGCTAATGTCAAGGGAATGTGTCCTGATAGATGTACAGCTTTCATAGCTATGATATGTAAACATAATGTTCAGCCAGAACAAAGCTCCCGTGCGTCCAATTCAATTGACACACTTGGGGGTTTATGATAGAATTTGAAACAATTTTAAGGCTGCTGTAGAAAGGATTTAATGGTATGGAAAACCTGAGTGTTGGCGATCTCGCGCCTGACTTTACGCTTAGCGGCTCTATCGGTTCCGAGGATACCGAAGTTTCGTTGAGCGATTTCAAAGGGAAAAATCTGGTGGTAGTGTTTTATCCTCTTGATTTCTCTCCGGTGTGCTCAGTTCAGATTCCGGACTTCAATGAAGATTTGGACGACATCCGTTCAAAAAACGCAGACGTGGTTGCGATAAACCGTGACTCGGTGTTTGCACACAAGGCATGGAGCGAACATCTTGGGGGTGTGAATTTTCCGCTCTTGTCTGATATGAATCTAGAGGTATCAGCGAAGTTTGGGATGGCGCTTGGCGACGTGGGGATTACAAATCGCGGCGTAATTATCATTGATGGTGATGGTAGGATTGCTTTCAAGCATATTGAAAACGCACCGCCGGATAATACACTCGCAGTATCGCAGGTCATACGCGAACTTGATGCATTGAACTAACTGCACGATTTCAACAGTTTCACGCCAAAATGAATGTAGCTTCAGAAAGATGTTAATCCGGAGTGCGTTATTGAATTGATATTTGCTGAAAATCGTGCGTTGAACTAGAAGAATCAGGAGACAAAGCCATGCACCTCGGTGCGGTATCATCGGTGTTTATGACTCGCCCGTTGAGGGAGGCGGCCCAAAAAATGCATGCATTGGGGCTGGAGTCGATCGAACTCGGGGCGGGCGGATACTTCCCCAAAACCCACTGCAATCCGGCAGAATTGTTAACGGATTCGGCTGCGCTAGCAACGTTCCAAGAGACGCTCGCGGAATTTGAATTGGCAATCAGCGCCTTTGCTATGCACGGCGAACCGCTGCACCCCGACCCGGCAATTGCTGCACCCTACGACCAAGATTTTCGAGATACCTGCAAACTGGCGGAAAAGATTGGCGTCACGCGCATAACGCTCTTGGGCGGGTTGCCTGAAGCGGTTCCCGGTGACAAGGAGCCGAATTGGATTCTATACCCGTATCCGCCGCGCAACATGGAATTGCACGAATGGCAGTGGGAAGAGCGGCTCATCCCATATTGGAAGGAACACGGACGAATTGCCGAAGATCACGGCGTTCGCCTCTGCTTTGAAATGCACCCCGGTGACATGATATTTAAACCCGAGGCGCTCCTGCGTCTGCGCGACGCGGTTGGACCGGTCGTCGGCTGCAACCTTGACCCGTCTCACCTGTTTTGGCAGGGCATGGACATTCACGAGGTGATTCGGACAATTGGCGGCGATATAATTTACCATACGCACGCCAAAGACAGCTTGCCCGATCCGCACGTAGTCCGAGTGAACGGGATTTTAGATGCCAAAGACTTCCAAGATTGCGAGAACAGGAGTTGGATTTTTCGTACTGTCGGATACGGGCACGACGAGGAATTTTGGCGTAAATTTGTCAGTGCCCTGAGGACAGTGGGTTACGATGATGTATTATCTATCGAACACGAAGATCCGTTGATTGATCCTGAAGAAGGATTTGAGCTTGCTGTCGGTGTGTTGCAGAAGGTGCTCATCCGTAAGCCGGCGGCAAAGTTGTGGTATGAGTAGCAATGTGGAGATTGCTATGAAAATCGGCGTGAATCTATGGATATGGGGTTCGCCCTTTCGAACCGACGAACATTTGGAACTCATCCCTCAGATTAAAGCGTGGGGCGGCGAGGTAATTGAACTAGCCACAGAAGATGACGCAGACATAGACACCAGAGCGGTGCGCCAAGCACTTGACGGGGAGGGGATGTCTGCTTCCGTGATCGGCGTTTTCGGCTCGGTTCGAGATTTGTCGCACCCCGATGCCGCTGTTAGGCAAAACGGCATCAACTACGCCAAACGCTCCGTAGATACGTGTGCCGAGATTGGCGCAACGATATTTTCCGGAGCTGTCGCCGGGGTTGGCGGCGGGGAGTTGCTTTTGGGGGATACACGCCATTCTCGTATCAATCAGGCTGCGGAGTGCTTGCATGTACTTGGGGATTATTCCGCCCAAGCGGGCGTGCAATTTGTGATTGAGATACTCAATCGCTACGAGACCAATTTCCTCAACACCGCGGCAGAGGCTCGTGAACTTATAAATCTCGTCAATCACCCCGCCGTTGGGATACATCTTGATACATTCCACATGAGTCATGAGGAGAATAATCTAGGCGATGCTATTCGCCAGGCTGGCAATAAACTAATGCACTTTCACGGCAGCGATAGTCATCGTGGAACCCCGGGAACCGGGCTAGTGCATTGGGATGATGTGGCAACCGCGTTGAGGGACATCAACTACGATGGATATGTGGTTATTGAGTCGTTCAACCCACGGAGCCCGATAGGTCCTCTTGCACGATTTTGGCGTTTTTTCGCTGAATCGCCGGAGACACTCGCACGAGAGGGCATTGCCTTCCTGAAAGAGGCGCTGCTCGGAGAAGGAGAGATGTGAACACTAAGCTAACCGGTGGCCTGACGCACATCCAAATAAAAAAACTAAGCTGAACTGAGTAAACTATATTGCCATGTTAGAATATTTAAATCAAGGAGAAAACTAATGAAACAGTTGTTGAGGATTACTTTTTTTGCTGTAATCGTCTGCTTGTCGATTCCAGCAACCAGTCTTGCACAGACTGTCGTATCGTTCAATCCCCCTGTAATGGAATCACCAGACACCGCACAGCAATTTACTATTGATGTTCAAATCTCAAATGCAACCGATGTCTTCGGATATCAAATCGCTCTCACATTCGACTCAACGGCACTCGCATACGTCAGCGTCCAAAATGGAGACTTCTTAGCGGGATCCATCGGCCCGCCAACGCTTCCCCCAATCGTCGCTGACGGCGAAATCAAGTTCGGTGCAACCCTATTAGGGGCAGTGCCCGGTGTCAATGGAGACGGAACACTCGCAACCGTTACGTTTGAAGTCGTTGCCGTGAAAACATCTGCACTCGGACTTGATGTTAAGGTGATAGATTCAAACGACCAGCAGTTGGAATTGACAACTGAATCAGGCACGATTACCGGCGCACCGCTCGAACCTGTGAGAACTGAACCGGAAGGTGATGTGTTATCGTTCGAAGCAACAATTTCGAGCGCAAACACACCAGCCAAAGGCTTTATCGCGCTATGGGAAGGAACGATGGAGATACAGGCGGGTACGTCCATTGAATACCAGGTGATGTTCTCAGGGATTAGCGTCCACACACAAGGCGGTGCCTACGCTCACACTGCCGACGGTAGAATCGTTGGTCTCGTTGATGATGCTGCTGGGTCAGATTGGCAACACCGCAAGGTCTCACTCGACGACATTGCTGGCAGTGAAATTGTTGCGATAACAGTTGGCACGGATAACGGAGACAATCCGGATAATCCAGCGGGGTTATTTGGAATGGTGATTGACAACGTGCAGATAACCAGCGACGCGGGTGTTTTGACGAAGGTATGGGTTGACGAAAGTACGATTGGCGGTGCGCAGGAGGCGGCTGCGCCGTTCGGCGATTCGACCGGTGTTGAGGGCATGCGGGCATTCATCTCTGCCGTTTCTGTCGAACCGCAATCGAAGATGTTAACAAGTTGGGCGCATCTTAAAGCAGCACGTTGAACGAACAACTCATTATATGTAGGACTTACGCACTTCAGATTGAAGGTGCCTAATTCATAAGGCTCGAAGAGCATGACCAGGCTTTACACCCATTGTAGGTGGGGCAATTGCCCTGCATTGGTGGTGAAGCATCGAATTACCACACTTCATCCTTCAACTGCGTAAGTCCGAATATGTAAATACCCTTCAATTAGGCGCTCAGCTCGCCGCTAAATACTAGGGTACCAGATAGGAGTTCGTGGACTAGCAATTCACTTCTGATGTGTTAGGAAAACTTGCAGCAATTTTACCGCCAAAGGAGAAGAATTTATGTACCGTTTATCCGCCTGTGCTGATACACTTTTTCTCGATTTGCCGTTTGAGGAGCGCGTAAAGAAAATTTGTGCGGCGGGATTCTTAGCTGAGTTTTGGCTCTGGGACGGGCGCGACATGGACGCCCTAGCTGCTGAGCCAACAATTCAGGTCAATAACTTTGTCATTGGTCCCGGCGACGGTTGTATCGTTCATCCGGACAATGTGGAGGGATACTTTGCCAATGTCGAAGAGGGGCTTACGATTGCCAAAAAGCTGCAGTGCCGGCGATTCATTGCCTTGAGCGGGGGACTTAGCCCGGAAACAGGGGCGTCGACACACCCGGTTGCCGCACATCCGATTGCCCGATGGGTGACAGCCTACAAAGCCTTGCGCCGATTGGGCGACATCGCTGAACAACACGATGTTGTCTTCAGCCTAGAACACCTGAATATCAAATTAGACCATCCTGGATACCCGCTGGCAAATGTAGAAGACGCAGCCCGTTTGGTGAGGGAGGTGGACAGCCCCGGGATAAAGCTGCTCCTAGACCTTTATCACGCCCAAGTCCAGGAAGGAAACCTGATTGAGCTAATTCGAGAATATCATGACATCGTCGGGCACATTCACGTCGCAGACGTTCCCGGACGCCATGAACCAGGCACGGGAGAGATAAATTATCCCCAGGTGGTTGAAACACTTCACGAGGTTGGCTACGATGGCGTGGTCGGCTTGGAGGCCTTCCCCAAGAATGACGACTATGAGGCAATGAATCGCTTCCGCGACATATTCGGTTAGAAGAATCTACCTCGAAATCTTAGTTTACAATTCAAGCTGAAAAGAAACGAAAACATGCGGACATATTCCCCCGAATTCCTTACTACTGTAACACAGGACGTGTTTATTGCCTGTGGGTCGCCGCCGGGCGAAGCCGCAATCGTGGCGGAGCAGTTGGTTGGCAATAACCTGATGGGAATGGATTCTCACGGGGTCGTGAGAATTCCCCAATACGTAGGGTGGGTTGAGCAGGGCACCGTCAAAGCGGGCGCACCGGTTTCACTGGTCGAGGAAAATGGCGGTACTGCGGTTGTTGATTGTGGATTTAATTTTGGCCAGGTTGGCGGACTCCGGGCGATGGAGATAGCCATTACAAAGGCTAAAGAATATAAGGTTGCCTGCGTCGTTACCCGCCGCTGCACGCACGTGGGACGTTTAGGTTACTTCACACAAATTGCGGCTGAAAACGGCATGTTCGCGATGGCAATGGTCAACGGTTGCAAGGAAGTACATTGGGTGGTGCCCTTTGGCGGACGGGAAGGGCGGCTTGCAACGAATCCGATATCGTATGCGGTACCGGGTGTTGACCATCCAATCGTGTCTGATATGGCAACAAGCATGACTGCCGAGGGGAAAGTCCGCGTTCACCGGAATCGTGGGCAAATGCTGCCAGAAGGGTGGATACTTGACGCGGAAGGCAATCCCAGTGTAGACCCCCACGACTTATATGGTCCTCCTCATGGCTGGATTTTACCGCTTGGGGGCAGCGCGGGACATAAAGGATTTGCGTTAGGATTGCTGGTGGATTTGCTGAGCGGAACCCTGGCTGGTGATTTCATCACGGAAGACAGGCCTCGAGGAACTCAAGGAGTATGCTTTATTGTAATTGATGTCTCGGCGTTTGTGCCTACCGACCGGTTCCGCGATCTAATGGACGACGTCATTTCATATTTCAAATCTACCCCGCCCATGCCGGGGCTTCAAGAAGTGATGATGCCGGGAGAAGTTGAATTAAAAACTCTCGCAGACCGGCGAGAGAACGGTATCCCTATTGAATCGTTCACTTGGGATCAGATACAGGAAACTGCCAAAAAACTCAACGTTGAGATTACAGAACACTAAGGTCGTCGTAATATTTTACCTTTTCTCTGCACTAACAGATTCACTTCAGATAAAATAAACCTCATTCCAAACTGTAAATTTCGCAAAAACCTCGTCAGATTGTCAAATATCCCTACTCTATCATAACACAACTAGGTGGAATTCATGTAAATCGGTCGAACTATTTTGCACTGCCTTGGTTCGATTCGATTCATGTGCAAGTGCTCTCCCTTGCATCGGGCAATACACAGGCTTTGACTTAGGGCGGGCCCAAACGGGTGCGACGAAACGATTGCGCGGCAGCACACACCAGCTTTATCGCCATCTAATTACAGGTGTCCTACCCCACAGGTGTAGTTGACATGAGTTCTTAGTCGACGGTTTCATCTGTTGAACATAAGGCAATGTTAGTGGGATTGGCACCTGAGAGCGTCATTGCTGTGGCTGCTCTGACTGTTGTCGCGTCTCCATGATGACGGCGGTCATTTATAATTTCTAAACTATTGACATAAAATCGAAAGAATTCATTAAAATTACTTGGTTTGAATTTCGTCACGCCCCCGTCAAATTTGTTTAATTTGAGTGCGGTAGAGTGCTTCTTTTGGAAAACGACGAAATACGCAGCGTTGAACAGTAAATTCAATGACATACAACAACTATCAATTTGAGGAGCAATAGTAATGAATGTTAAAATCGGTAGTGCGCCGGATAACTGGGGCGTCTGGTTTGCGGATGATCCCAAGCAAACCCCATGGCACCGATTCCTAGATGAAATGGTCGAAGCTGAATATGAGTGGACCGAGCTTGGCCCTTACGGTTATCTACCAACTGATTTGCCTACACTTCGGTCTGAACTGGACAAACGGGATATGAAGGTGTCTGGTACGTTTGCCATGGATCATCTCGAAGATCCTGAATCATGGCCGACGTTGGAAAGGCAACTGCTTGGCGCAGGCGAATCGCTGGCTTTTCTCGGTGCTGATTACCTTGTGTTGATCGACGATACCTATACCAACCCCTTTACGGGTGAACTACAGAGGCCTAAGTCACTTGATGAAAGCTCGTGGAAACGACTAATTGACACAACGCACAAGGTGGCGGATATCGCACGCGACCGATTTGCGCTCCAAGTGGTCTTTCACCCTCACGCTGATACACATGTCGAATACGAGGATCAGATAGAGATGTTTCTGGCACAGACGGATCCCGATCGGGTGAAGATTTGCTTCGATACGGGTCATCATGCTTATCGCCACGGCGACCCGGTGGATTTCATGCGGCGGCACCACAACCGAGTGCCCTACCTGCATCTCAAAAGCATTGATGAGAACATACGGCAGAAAGTCGAAGCCGAAGACATTCCGTTTGCCACTGCTGTGAGTATGGATATGTTTTGTGAACCAGCCGCTGGCGCCGTGGATTTTCTTGCGTTCCGGGACGTGCTCCGCGAGATTGATTACGACGGCTTCGCAATCGTGGAACAGGACATGTACCCGGCACCGTTTGACAAACCTCTGCCCATTGCCAAACGCACCCGCGCATACCTGCGTGAAATTGGCATCGGTTGAAGTCTATGCGGCAGCGCAAATAGGCAAATCAACCTGCGCCTGTTCGTTAAAACGTTCACCTCTACAATTATTAGGAGTAGGACTATGCTCTTCAACAAAGACCGGGCAGCAGATTATATGCGGCGTTGCGAAGTTGATGTTCTAATTGCAACGTCACCCGTGAACATCACATATTTTTCAGGTTATTTTTCCTGGCTGGATCCACTGTTCAGAGAGTATATGATGGCGCCGGGGAAATCGAGTAATTTGGATCAAACGGCGCCATACGCTATCTTCCCGCTTGAAGGCGAGCCCGCGCTCGTTATCACCCCGTTGTTTGCGGTTAATGCCGCCGATTTGTGGGTAAAGGATTTGCATATTTTTGGCGAAGCGCTCCTTGATGAATCGGTGCCGCCCACAGCCTTGTCCGACTCGGACCGTCGTTTTTTCGAGTTGCTTCATGGGAAGCAACAAAATGCAACACCAACTGACGCAGTCTTGAGCGTCTTAAAAGCGCGTGGATTGACGGATGCGCGGATTGGCTTGGATATGGAAGGGTTAACGCCGTCATCAAAAGCGCTAATTGAGCGTGGGTTGCCAAGGGCAACGATTAAGGATTGCTCGAACCTCATTCGCCTCATTCGGATGGTAAAAACAGAAGATGAACTATCGAAACTGACCCGCGCCGCCGAAATCAGCGAGCGGGCGGCAATGGAAAGTTTTGCAATCGCGAAACCGGGGCGACCCATATCTGAAATCGTTCAGCACTACCGTGCGCAGGTAGCTGGCAATGGCGCATATTTCGACCACTTCGCGTATGGTGTTAGGGGTCTAGGCATTGCCACAGAGTCAAACCATGTCTTGACCGAAGACGATTTTCTCTATGTGGATTTTGGCTGCATTTATAAATACTGTTTCTCGGACACCGGAACGACGTTGGCGATGCGCGAGCCGTCTGCATCAATCCTCGAAAGGCATGCAGCACTGCGTGCTTGTACACGTGCAGGTGTGGAGGTAATACAGCCGGGAGTGAAAACCTCCGAGGTGCAAGCAGCCATGTGGCAAACCCTCAATGCAAACGGAGTCACCGCCTCGTTTCCACACGGGCACGGCTTGGGTTTAGAAGTGCGGGACTACCCAATCATCGTTGCTGACAACGGCCAACGTATCAAAGACGATTGCGTGGACGTGCCGTCGGACCTGCCGCTCGAATCGGACATGGTAATCAACTTGGAGGCAATGATCTCCATTCCGGGCGTCGGGACATTGCACATCGAGCAATCATTTGTCGTTACCGCTGACGGGTGTCGTCCGCTCGTGCCGCAGTACCGTGAGCGCCCCATTCTACCTAACACAGCTTAACATTGGTACATATCCCATGAGCAAACCAAGCATACTAGTCTTTAGTGCGCATGCCGCCGACTTTTGCTCACGCGGCGGCGGGACGATAGCGCTGTACGTCCGCGGCGGTGCACAAGTTCACGTAATTGATTTGACCTTCGGTGAACGCGGGGAATCCGAAGATTATTGGGCGCGCGTTCAGCCCAAATCCATGATTGAGGCGAGGGAGACGCGTACACAAGAAGCCGAAACAGCCGCCTCCATTCTTGGAGCGAGTATTGAGTTTATGGATTACGGCGACTATCCTCTGATGATCGATAGACCTCGTCTAGATTCGATGGCGAGGCTGATCCGGCAGCGGCGCCCGGACATTATATTGACTCACTGGAAGATAGACCCTCACAACATAGACCATGAAGTAACGACGGCATCCGTCATTCGTGCAGCTACAATGGCTGCCGTACCCGGTTTTGACCACGACAGCGAAACAGTTCATCCCTTTCCACATCTTTTTGGTTTTGAACCGTCAGTTCCGCGCGATGACATTACAGGCTTTGTACCGGACACCTACGTAGATATTACAGAGGTATTCGAAACCAAAATCGCCGCGCTACACGCTCTCCGATCGCAAACAAAGTTGGTCTCACGGTACACACAATGGGCGGAATACCGAGGTGCGCAGGCAACACAGTGGAGTGGACAACAAATAAAATACGCGGAAGCCTTCAAACGGTACACAGCGTCCGTGGGAACTCGATTGCCGTGCTAAGGTCTAAATCATAACGATTTGACACTCTCAGAGCGGTCATCGGTTGTAGAGATATTTGGGGGAGGTGTACTGCGGACGCGGGGGATCTTTGCGCGACTGGATAGGTTTTTGCCCAAATGCCGTTCTGAGGCATATTGCAATTCCGATGACGCTGGCAATAATGAAGGTAAAATGCTTGATCGGAGGAATCCAAGTTGCCATCCAATAAATAACATATCCGGTTGTTACAGCAAAAATATTGGATCGCTTGGGAAAGATGGTTTTGCCGATGGAAAGAAAAATCGCGGTTTTGCCATAAATTGCCATCGGGAATAAAACAGACAAAAATAGCAGCACCAATGGGATGCCGATAATCGACAGTATTAACATCATGCCTAGATAAGGAATGACTATTAACAAGATTAACGCAAGTAACGTGCTTCCGATTGGGTGGTGGGAAATTGCACGTGCCATGTTATCCATTTGCCGCGGGAAGGTGGTGACGATTAGCACGTGAACGAGCGTAAGGGTCAGAAACGTAAGTGCGCTCCAAAACCGCTTCTGTGTCGGCGTTCCCCACCATATCTCTTGAGGGTGCATCATTAATTCGATTGCAAGCAGCACATCTCTCCAGCTATTTATTTCTTGATAGGCCTCCGCTGTCCAATCATTGTCCATCTTTCCAAGGATATTCCCCAAAACCACCGTTACCTTTCCCGGAATCTGTGCATGATCGTAGATTTCCAGCCTATCCGCTGCTTTTCTTATGATATACGTCTTCCTATTGTCCTCATCATTTATCATCCATTTGCTGCGTTTATTTGCGACCGACACGGTGACACTTTCAGAAAGTGAAAAACCGTTTTTCTTAAACGCTTGCCGAAAGTCCGCGAGGATGAGCCCATTTTCTAAATTCTTTCTTAACTGAGAATCCACGCTGAACAGTAATGCACGATCTTGGAATTCAACATCTCCACTCAAGACGAATATGTTACCGTTCACTTGTCCCCGAATCTTTGCCGTACCTCCGATTAAAATAATGCTATCCACACTTTCTGTTGTACCGAGATCGAAATCACCGAACCGCACAACCCGATTCCGATTGACGGTTTTCGCGTTGGGTTCTAACGGCCTTGATAGCGTTGCTCGAGCTAAAGTATCATCCCTTGGGGAAGAGTCCGTCGAAGCAGGAGGCTTGGTTTGGCTGGGGCTAACTTGAGGATTGAGGATTTGAAAGCACAACCACAAGATTACGACTGAAAATTTAGTTTTCCTCATTAGACAACCTGATGGGAGTAGGCACCGGCGAAATACGCACAAGTTATGGAAGTCTATAGCTTGCTTCTGATCTATGTCCACATATTGTGTTAAATATTGTGACTAATCACAATATATTGCCAACGCCAAAGTGGCATACACTATATGTTGGGGCATTATGAATTGAACAACTACATATTGTATTATGATAAAGCAAATCAAGTCTTTTGTCAAGCATTTCCTTTGTGTTTTAAAGGATATAACATAAGTTGAAATGTTTGTAAATTAAAAATCTGAATTTCAAAAAAAATTGGCGTCTTACCGTATCATCTTTATTTATCTTGGATAGCCAACGTTTACTTCCGAGTATTCAAATTGACCGCTCAACTTTTGAAAAATTGACACTAAATCGAAAGTCTGTTACTATTTCACCGTCAACACAGTCAGACTAAACTCGAAAAGGCAGCAATGTTAATGAATGCCCAGCGCGCCGCAAACGACATTATTGATTTTATACGCCAGCACATCCTCCTTCGCGCCACCAAACCGGCAGAAAGACAGACCACTGAAAATATTTGGGCGCTCCGCAGCCATCTACACGCGCTTCACCACTACTTCATGCGATCCAGTCTGCCGACAGATTTACCTGTACATGTCGAGTCAATGCTTGCGACTAGTTCGGGGTTTTGGAAGCTGCTTTCCGATAATGAAGTCACCTTGATGAATCTCAAAGATTATTCGAACGTCCGAACCCTCTCTGCTGAAGCTGAGGGACTGGTCAACCTCGAAGAGCTAATCTCGGGAGAAGAAACGCTGCGTGATGTAATCATTAACGGTATTGCATTCATGCTGAACTGGAAATCTAACACACTTTGGATTGATTCTGCAAATCGGGCGCGTCGAGCGATGACGAAAAACTATATGCTTGAGATTCAAGATCGGATTTGGCAATTTGTCAAAGAAGGTGCTGACAGTACCGAGGAGATAGGCTTGGCACGGTCGAATCAGATACGTCAACGCGCTGAAGATTTTTCACGTATGATTCAGGAGAGTACGCTCACGGTTGAGGTGCAGGTCGTTTTGCTAATGCAGATTTATTCGTTATTGATACGCCTTCAACTCGGCAAACTGATTGTCAGGCTTGAGGAGATATCTGAAAACCAATAGGTTAACACATCTAAAACCCATGGGCGGCGAAAGTGGGAGAGATGGAAGAATGTGCAGTCTCTTCAGACACGAGCCAGACGAAATGCAACCGTTAAATACGCCTGCAATGGTAAGTTATGCCTCGCGGCGGGCTTAGGATTAGGATTGAATGCGAACGCAATCGCCAACGGGACACCATACCCGTTGGGACTTTACACTCATTGCCAACCCGGTCGCCGGAAAAGGCGAGGCAGCCGTAATAGCCGAGAAAGCGTATCGCCGACTCACGGGGCAAGGGTTAAAAGGCGTAATCGAGTTTACTACCCAACCGGGTGATGCGAATCGAATTGCTCGGGAAATTGTTCAAAACGGTGGGCGGTGGATCATCGCATGCGGCGGTGACGGGACAGTACATGAGATTGTCAACGCAATTGCAGAAAAGCCCGATGTTGTATTGGGGATGCTTCCGTGCGGGAAGGGCAACGACCTCGCAGCAGCGTTAAAAATTCCAAAATCGCTAGCTTCCGCAGTTGACGTACTTTTGTATGGAGTGACTCGCCAGATTGATCTTGGGAAAATTGGAAATCGTTATTTCGATACAATTGTAACATGTGGTTATGATTCAGAAGTGAACCGGCGTGTTGCCGTAGAGGGGGCACCCTTCTCCGGAACTCTGTCTTATGTCTACACCGCAATTACAACGCTTTTCAGTTTTGAATCGCCTTCCGCTCGGGTTGAGGGCGACTTCGGGGTTTATGACGGGGGCATCCTGCTCACTGCAACGGGAAATACGCGCCGCTATGGCGGTGGGTTGAAGATTTTACCGGATGCAGTTCTCGACGACGGGCTTCTTGATGTCTGTATCATCAAACCGGTTCCACGCCGGACCGTGCTGTGCATGATGATTTCGCTGTTTTGGGGCGGACACACGTCCCACCCCGCTGTGAGAATACACCGAACCAAATCGTTAACCATCCATGCAGATCCGCCAATCCTGCTTTTTGCTGATGGAGAACAGGTGTGTTACACGCCTGCAACCATTCAAGTTGTCGAACGCGGCCTGACGGCTTTAGCATCGCCTGAGGCGAGGTAGGAGGATAGATGGCGGGCATATACAAGTAGACGCTAGAATGCCGCCTCAAACAGACGTTTCATGTCAGTTTCACTGCACGGACGGGGGTTAACCTTGTAACAGTGATCGAGCATAGCGTCTTTCGCTAGCTTCGGAATGTGTTCTTGTTTCAAGCCTGCCTCGCCCAAACCAGTGGGCATTCCTAGCTCTCTGTTCAACAAATGGATTTTCTCTATTGCCGCACGAGCCATATCTTCCTTTGAATTGCCAGAAGCACCCACACCTAAGGCAGCGGCGACTTCCGCATAGCGATCTACGGCATACGTCAAATTAAACGCCATAACATGCGGCAGCAGGATTGCATTTGCTACGCCATGTGGAATATTGGCTTCCGCCGACGAAAGCTGATGGGCGAGGGAGTGAACGGCGCCGAGCCCTTTCTGGAATGAGACCGCTGCCATTGAAGCGGCGAGTAACATCTCGCCGCGCGCCTCAATATCGTCGCCGTGATGATAGGCGCGGCAGATGTTCCTACCCAGCATCCTCAAGGTTTGCAGCGCGATTCCCTCCGAAATAGGGTGATACCGTGTCGCAACATAAGCCTCAATGCCGTGTGTAACGGCGTCCATACCAGTCGCCGCGGTCAAGGCGGGCGGCATACCGAGCGTCAATTCCGCATCCAGCAGTGCTAGGGATGACATCATGTGCGGTGAGACAATTGCCCGCTTGCGCCACCGATCCGTCGTTTGAAGTGTAGTATCTGTTATGATTGCGGCTTGCGAAACCTCGCTGCCGGTTCCGGCGGTTGTAGGCACCGATATTAGCGGCGGCAGGTTGCCGGTAATGTTTTCAATACCTCCCCCATCAAGAAAGTAGCTTTCTAGTGGAGGTTCGTGTGTTGCGAGCAGGCGAATCGCCTTCGCCGCATCCATCACGCTTCCTCCCCCGATGGCAATCACTAAATCGCACGCTTCAGCGCGGTAAACTTCAAGTCCCTTGAGCGCCATGCGATCTGTAGGGTTGGGCTCAATTTCGTCGAAAACGACATATTGGATTTGATAGCTTGCTAATGATTCTACGGCTTTGGATAATATGCCCGCCCTTACAACGCCCGCGTCCGTTGCGATGAACGGCTTTTTCTTGCCATACGATTCGATGTGATTTCCCAAGTTCCCGATTGCCCCTACCCCAAACTCGATTCGCGGAGGTAGGAAGTAATTGATAATTGCATGTTGTGTCATATTCACTTCCTCATTTTACGGTGAATATAAAAGTTTTTGGAAGAGCACACAGTTAATTTTTTTTTATCGGAATTAATTTCTAGCCAAGATTTTCATTTGTGCAAATAACACGACCCGGCCGAATCTTTTCTCTCGTTGCTGCTTCCTGATCTTATGACGTATTTTTATTCTTAAAATCCTGGCTATTTAATCCATAGTTTTGCATACGGTTTTGCAGTTGGCGCCGAGAGATTCCCAAGAGTTCTGCAGCTTTAGTCTGGTTGCCGCGGCTTTGCCTCAAGGCTGTACGGATGTATTCCATCACAATTTCTTCTAGTGAAACGCCTTCCTCTTGAATATCAACGAGAACGTTTGACGGCGGCAAGGAACTATCCGAAATTTCGAGCGGCAAATCTTCGATATCGATTACATCCCCTTCTCGAAGCACGAATGTTCTTAACAGGCAATTTTCCAATTGCCGCACATTCCCCGGCCATTCGTATCGGCGAAACGCTGACATCGATCTTGGCGTTAGGCGCTTCGGCTTTGCATCCGGATATTCTTCGCTGAATTTTCGGAGGAAGAAATCAACTAAAATTGGAATGTCGCTTTTCCTTTCACGGAGCGGCGGCATCTGAAGCTGAATGACATTTAAGCGAAAATAGAGATCTTCACGGAACGTACCTGCTTCGACCGCGCCTTGCAAATCTTGATTGGTCGCGGCGATGACACACACATCAACTTTAATGGGTTCGATTCCCCCCACTCTCATAATCTCTCGGTCCTGCAGAACGCGCAGAAACTTGCTCTGTGCAGACATGGTGATGTCCCCAATTTCATCGAGGAAAATTACCCCGCCGCTTGCGACCTCGAACAACCCCTTTTTCTGGCGGTCCGCTCCCGTAAAGGAGCCCTTTTCATGCCCGAACAGCTCGCTTTCAATCAGCTCGTGGGGCACAGAACTACAGTTGACCGCGACGAATGGCTGATCGTTCCGCGTCCCCTTTTCATGAATGGCTCTTGCAACCAAATCTTTTCCGGTGCCGGTTTCTCCTGTGATTAAAACTTGATTGACGCCTCGATGAATAATGCGGGACATGGTTTTAAACAACTGATTCATTCGTTCGCTCTGACCGATAATCCGCTCGAAGTGAATCATTTGTACGGGTTGATTTACTTCCTTGGGTTTACCATCCGTAAGCGCACCCCGCTCTTCTAACGCGCGTTTAATCTGCGTTTTAAGTTCATCGTTATTGATGGGTTTCTGAAGATAGTAGAATGCGCCTTCACGGGCTACCAAATCAACTGCATCCTTTAATTCGGCGAAAGCTGTCACGATGAGTACGGGCAGATCTGGATCCGTCTCCTTAATTTCGCGCAGGAGGTCTCGTCCTGTCATCCCGGGCATTCGCATGTCACTGATGACCAGGTCAAACATCGTGCCTTCAATTTTTTCAAGCGCGTTGAGACCGTTTTCCGCTAACGTCACCTCGTAACCTTCACGTTCCAATATGCGCTGTAAAACTTTTCGCTGCCCCGATTCATCCTCAACAACTAAAATTGATGGCATATAGAATCCCCCTTTCCGAACCGTCAATCACCGATATCGGCCGCGCTCAACGGAAAAGTAACCATAAAAGCAGTTCCCATTCCAACCTGACTCTTGAACTCAACCTCTCCGTGATGTGCCATGATGATTTGATGTGAAATTGCAAGTCCCAGCCCCATTCCGCCATCTTTCTCTTTCGTTGTGAAATAGGCGTCGAATATGCGTTCTTGAATCTCATTCGGAATGCCGATGCCTGTATCACGAATTTCCAGAGCAACCTGCCTTGCGTCTCCGGGTGACTTCTCCAATTGGGTAGTGATGTAGATGCTGCCGCCTTTTGGCATAGCTTGAACACTATTCCGGATAAAATTAAAAATAGCTTGCCGAATCAACCCTGCATCAAGGTTTAGGCGGGGAAGATTTTCATATTTTTTGACCACTTGGACGTTGGCATTCTCCATCGTAAGTGTAAATTCCGCTAGCACCCGATCCAGGAGTTCATTGAGTTGGGTTGGCTCAAGATTAAGTTCCTTGGGGCGGTTCAGTGTCAAGAACTGTTCAGAGATATGCCTCAACTGTTCAATCTCATAATTGACTATATTCAGAAACTCTCTCGTTTCTTCAATATCTCGCGGTTTTATCTCCTTTTCCGAGAAGAGTTCCTTAAGATGTTGAGCGGTCATTCCGATAGTATTAAGCGGATTTCGGATTTCGTGGGCAACTCCCGCCGCAAGTTGTCCAAGCGCGGCGATTCGCTTCGACTGAGTCTGTTGTAATTGCCGCAGCATTCGCACAAGGGTTGCGGTGATGCGGCTGATTTCGCTCGATGAATAGGATTCCGGTACGGATTCCAAATCGCCGGATTCTGCACGTTTAATTATCTCCATCATTCGCTCAAGCGGTCGGATGATAAGACGAGTTGTTGTCATGTCAATGATAATCACAAGTAATACACTAACGATAATGACCGATAAGAGGTGCATCTGACGCGAATTTGTGATTAATCTAGCAATGTCGGGCACCTCAAAAAGCACCTGGATATATCCTTTTATGTTTTCCGGTTCGGCAAAGAGCTCCACTTCGTATGGGATGATTACCGCCGTTGCGAATTTGTTGCCATTTATCGGGGGCGTATCATACACCGTCACGCCGTTCTGTTCTATCTCAAGCCGGTCTTGCGCATTCAAGTTAATGCGGTCTTCGGCATTGTTGTTTGGAACAAGGCTTGCCTGTATTCGAGAATCGCCGACTGTGACATGAATGTCCAATATTTTTTCCATATGCCGCGGATCCAATGTTCGTAATGCGTATTCGATTTCATTCCGCTTAAATTCTTGCCACCGTTCAATTTCAGCTTCAATGCGAGGACGTACAGTTTTCTCGGCAATTTCTTTGAAGACCGCCCCTCTTTTTACTCCGCCGTCGTGCAGTATTTTCAAATCCCTCCGCGCAATAAAATCATCATACCAATAAAATGACACTAAAATCGCCAAGACAGATAGGTTAACAATCAGTGCATACTTCCATTGCAAACGCATGCTAACTCATCACCTTTCCTACCACTGCCCGCCAGGCTTCCAGCCTTTCCGTTCTTTCGCGAGTGGGTAATTGAGGGGAGAAGACTGCGTCTATTTTGCGGTGCGATTCCAAATCCTTGACACTGTGCCAAAAGCCGACCGTAAGCCCCGCGCAGTAACCAGCCCCAAGCCCTGTTGTTTCGGTTTGGGTTGGACGCTCGACATCAATTCCTAAAACGTCTGCCTGAATCTGCATCAGGAGATTGTTTGCGGCGGCTCCACCGTCAACGCGCAGTCGGTCCAACTCAATCCCTGCATCGGCAACCATCGCTGTGACAACGTCGGCTGTCTGAAACGCGATCGATTCTAGTGTCGCCCGGACAATGTGCGCGCGGGTCGTTCCGCGTGTCAAACCGAGAATCGCGCCCCGTGCGTTCGCATCCCAATACGGTGCGCCAAGTCCGGTAAATGCGGGAACGACGAAAACGCCGCCTGAATCCGCAACACTGGCGGCAATAGTTTCAGTTTCTGAGGCGGATTTGATGACCTGCAGTCCATCCCTCAACCACTGTATTGCGGCTCCGGCGATAAACACGCTGCCTTCAAGCGCAAAAACCGGTTTTTCATCCATACCGCACGCCAAGGTCGTTAGCAATCCCGAATTTGAACGGACGCGCCTGTCTCCGGTGTTGAGCATCAAAAAACAACCGGTGCCGTACGTATTTTTCGCCATTGGCGGCTGTGTGCAGAGTTGTCCAAATAAGGCGGCTTGTTGATCGCCGGCGATTCCGGAAATCGGGATGCCGTTCGGTAAAGGGTCGATATTCTTCGTTTTACCAAAAACGCTCGCAGAGGGTTGGACTTCGGGTAAGACGCGTTCTGGCACACGAAACTCGGCTAACAACTCATCATCCCATGCGAGTGCGTCAATGTTGAACAACATGGTGCGAGACGCGTTCGTATAGTCCGTTGTATGAACTTCGCCCGCGGTCAGATTCCATAGCAGCCATGCGTCAATTGTACCGAAAGCGAGTTCACCGCGTTCAGCATGCTCGCGAGCGCCATCGACGCTATCTAATATCCACGCAACCTTTGTTGCAGAAAAATACGCGTCTAGCACCAATCCGGTTTTGGCGCGTACGCAATCTTCAACTCCCCGCGCCTTTAAATCTTCGCAAACCCCGGATGTGCGGCGGCATTGCCACACGATTGCGGGATGAATTGGTTTTCCTGAATTCCGATCCCACACGACCGTCGTCTCACGCTGATTTGCTAAACCAATTGCCGCAATTTGTTGTGCTACTCCGTGGGCGTTGACGAGATTGGTTATGACGTTGCGGGTTACTTCCCAGATTTCCGCGGCATCATGTTCGACCCAGCCGGGGTGAGGATATTGCTGGGTAAATTCACAATAACCGCGCGCCGCAATTTCTCCGTACGTATCAATAAGCAACACTGTCGATCCTGTTGTACCCTGATCGATTGAGAGAATGTAACGGCGCCTCGCCATGCTATCGGCTCCACGGAATTGAATCGACCGTCTCTTGGTAGTTGTGAGGTCTTTTTCGGCAGATCTTGGAGGAACTGTACAAATGGAGGAGAGGAATGCGCCAATTCCTTGTTCCCCAACCCAGTTGAGGACAATTTACACGGCTCATACACAGCCGTGGACAAGGAATGATTGCCAATATCAATATGATGACACTATATCACAGAGGTGAGTGACCGTCAATAAGAAATTCAAGGCTTACACAGTTGAGCATTCAGTGTCCCGCAGCGAGATGGTTCACCGCACGCGATTAACTCCTGAACTTAAAAGGGCTTAGTCAACGGCCGAAGACCTTATGTTGTGAAATCAGGCGAGTCGGTTTCTCCTTCCTTGACGCACACTAGTCTTCTTGTTTCCACCCGTCCCTTGTGGTATAATGTCCCAATTAAAGCACGAACCGGCTTACTTGACATCATAACCGTAAACAGCAGCATTAAATAGAGAAGGAGTTTCATATGGAGTATCGTAGTCTTGGAAGAACAGGAACCAAGGTGAGCATGTTATGCCTGGGCTGTTTGATGTTTGGCCGTCGAACCGAGGAACCCGAAGCCATGGATATGGTGAATCTCGCAATTGACGCCGGGATTAACTTTTTTGACACGGCAAATATGTACAGCCGCGGCGTCAGTGAAGAAATGGTCGGCACAGCGTTGAAGCGCAACGGTAAACGGTCACGAATCGTGCTCGCTACCAAGGTCCACTTCCCTATGGACGACGAAGATCCCAATGCACGGGGCAACAGCCGCCGGCACATCATAGAGCAGTGCGAGGCCTCACTAAGGCGGTTACAAACTGACTACATTGACTTGTACCAAATCCATCGTCCATGTCCAGATATCCCGATTGATGAGACGCTTCGCGCGTTGGACGATTTGATTCGTGCCGGTAAGGTGCGCTACATCGGGTGCAGTACCTTTGCGGCTTGGCAGGTAGTTGAATCGTTGTGGGTTTCAGAAGAGCTAAGACTGAATCGTTTCATCTGCGAACAACCGCCGTATCATCTCTTGGATCGAAGCATTGAGCGGGAATTGGTACCAATGGCGCAAACCTATGGGCTGGCAATGATTCCATGGGCGCCGCTAGCGGGCGGATTTCTCACGGGGAAATACCGTCGAGACCAGCCGCCGCCGGCGAACTCCAGGTATCGCGACGATAACAATTTTGCGCTGTTATCTTCGGACGCTGCCTATAACGTATTGGATGTCGTCTCAGCGATAGCCGAGGAGAAGGGTTGTACGCCTAGTCAGGTTGCCTTGGCATGGTGTGCCCAACAGCCGGGCATTACCAGCCCAATTATCGGTCCCCGATCAATGGAACAGCTAGAGGACAATCTGGGATCTGCCTCCGTGTCGGTGACTGACGCAGATCGGGCTCGCCTCGATAAGGTTGCGCCTCCCGGGCGGGCAACCTCCTATGGGACGGTGATTTCCTACGAGTATCATCAATCCGGTTTTGGCCCCCACACGTATCGGTGATTAGAGGGTGTCCTAGTAGAAAGAGAAAGCGAGGAACTAGCAAATGGAGTACCGCAGCCTTGGACGCACAGGCACGAAGGTAAGCACGCTGTGTCTTGGAAGCGTGACATTTGGGGATCGAACGAGCGAATCCGACGCCATGGATATCATCGATCGGGGAGTTGACGCGGGAATCAATTTTTTGGATACAGCCAATGTCTACAATCGCGGCCGGAGTGAAGAAGTCATCGGCAAAGCGCTCCAGCGCAATGGGAAACGTCCTCACATCGTGTTAGCGACCAAAGTGCACAGCCGCATGAACGACATCGACCCAAATGCAGCGGGGAATCACCGCCGACATATCATCGAGCAGTGCGAGGCGTCACTGAGGCGTTTGCAGACGGATTACATTGACCTATACCAAATCCACCGTCCTACCTCAGACGTGCCAATTGACGAAACACTCGGCGCGCTAGATGACCTCATCCGAAGTGGAAAGGTACGCTACATCGGTACGAGTACGTTCGGGGCTTGGCAAGTTATGGAGTCGCTGTGGACTTCGAAAGCGCTGGGGTTGAATCGCTTTGTAAGTGAGCAACCGCCATATCACCTGTTGGATCGACGTATTGAGCTTGAGTTAATACCCATGGCGCAGACGTATGGGCTTGCGTTGATTCCGTGGTCGCCGTTGGCTGGCGGATTCTTAACAGGCAAATACAACCGTGACGGCTCACGCCCCGCAAGCGCCCGTTTCCAACCGGAAAATGAAGACCGTGACCTATTTTCGGACGCTGCGTTCGATGTCTTGGATGTTGTGTCAAATATCGCTAAAGAGAAGAATTGTACATCAAGCCAGTTTGCACTCGCATGGTGTGCGCAACAACCTGGCATTACCAGTCCAATAATTGGCCCAAGAACAATGGCTCAGCTAGAAGACAACCTGGGTGCAATACACGTGCAGGTGACTGATGAGGATAGGGGGAGCCTCGATGAAAAAATCCCGCCCAATCAATGCATTGCCTCCTACTATGAGGCAGATTTTGGCCCCCATGCGTTTCGATGGTAATCTCTTTCTCAGTTTAATCTTCGAGAATTTCATTTTCAAAGGGCTAAGGTTTACCTAATCCAGTCACATTTCTCGGAGTCCTAGCGTGTTTTTTCCCCCGCTAACTCCCCCTTATCAAGGGGGAAGTTTAAGAACGGCGTATTAACATCAGTGTGAAGCCGTCCTCAACGGTCGGGATTGCGTAACCCAACCACTACGAGTCGTCATGGGACTGCGCACCGCCCTTGATTGGTTAGTCGTGATGAAATGTCAAAGGAACCTTGAGTTCAAATCATTTAATGATTACTTCCTTACCTATGTGGGAGCGTCCTCCCGGACGCGATAATCTCCGAATTCCGAGGCAAAGACGCTTCTCCCGCCGGTGGAATTTTTGCAAACATCAAAAGACGAAACTCGGCATGCCAGGTCTACAGAAAATCTTGGCGAGCCACCCTAAAAAAATTATTGCCAAGGGCTAATGAATGGGAATGATATTAGAGCGTTTGGTTGTAAGTCCTTTCGAGTCTAACTGCTGGATACTTGGTTGTGAAAAATCACGCGAGGGCATTGTCATAGACCCAGGAGATGACGCGGAGCGTATCCTGGAGGTCGTGAATCGGCACAGCCTATCGCTGAAATACGCCATCCAGACGCATGCTCATCTAGATCATATCTCTGCAACGGCTGCTATTCAAGTTGAGACTGGCGCCGAAGTGCTTATCCACGAAGCTGAGCAACTCCTCTTGGATAATCTATCGGCGCAAGCGTCGCTGTTTGGGCTACCCGCACCAGCCGCCCCTACGGTAAATCGGCACATCAGAGACGGGGATAAAATATCTCTCGCGGGATACACCTTATCCGTCATTGAAACCCCCGGCCACAGTCCGGGCGGTATCTCCCTAAAATTGGAAGGATCGGAAAAACTGCTTTTCACCGGCGATGCGCTCTTTCAAGGAAGCATTGGGCGTACGGATTTGATGGGCGGTTCTTTTTCCCAATTGATTGATTCCATCCGGGAAAAACTGTTTCCGCTTGATGATGACACCGTAATCCACCCAGGTCACGGTGAAAGTTCCACATTGGGCGCAGAGAAGCGTTTCAATCCATTTTTGCGAGAATTGTAGCGGCTCGAACATCCGCGTAGTTCTATGCCGATTGCCCTTTGGTGTCTGGTCGTAAGCGCAAACGATACGCTTTTCCTGAACACACATATCTAGGCAAAATTTCCGGCATTATTCAGAATTCCCGCGCGTTTAAGCGGAGGATTCAGAAAACACGATCGGAGGGTCAATTCATGAGTTGCGGATTTCGCCAGTTCTGCATCCGATTGGCGCGAATATTCTATTGCCTTACGCTCGTCGCAATATTATTGATTACGGGGGCAGGCGCGCCGAACGCCTTGGCGGAGTGGATAAAGGATTTGAACCAAAATACGCCGGTCTGTACGGCGAAGAACGACCAATACTTTCCCAATCTCACGTCCGATGGCGCGGGCGGCGTCATCGTTGTATGGCAGGATACGAGACACGGTAATCAAGATGTGTTTGCCCAACGAGTCAGCGCCGTAGGCGAAATGCTTTGGACGGAAAACGGAATTCCGGTTTGCGGCTTGCCGAGCCACCAAAGCTGGCCCATTATCATTACCGACCAAACCGGTGGCGCAATAATTATCTTCAGGGATTCGCGGCACGGCAACCAAGACGTTTACGCCCAGCGAATTAGCGCGGATGGACAGCTGCTTTGGGATGAAGGCGGTGTGCCGGTCTGTGTAGATCCGTCGTTTCAAGATGATGTCGACGCCATTCCCAGCGGCAGCGGCGGTGCAATTATCGTATGGGAGGATTGGCGGCATGGAAATCAGGATATCTATGCGCAATGTATTGATGGGGATGGAAAATCCGTTTGGACGCAGAACGGTGTTCCCGTTAATCGGAGCGAGGGGCATCAATACGACTGCGTCTTAGCAGCGGATGGCAGCGGAGGCGCAATTTTTGCCTGGTGGAATCTTACACCTGATTGGAACGTCTTCGCGCAGCGTCTCAATGCGAAAGGCGAAACGGTTTGGGAGCCTGAAGGGATTCCCGTATGTGTTGCGCCGGGGAATCAGGGCGCGCCGCTCATTGTTCCCGATAACGAGGGAGGCGCCTTTTGTGTTTGGTCCGACTACCGCAACGCGCCGAGTCCATTTTCCATCAGTGCCGATCTGTTCGCCCAGCGCATCAATGCAGAGGGCACCGTCCTTTGGGAAACGAACGGAATCAGTATTTGCAATCAGCCGTCAAATCAACAGCAGCCCGCGGGAGTAAGCGATGGTGCGGGAGGCATAATTGTTGCCTGGTGGGATGAACGCGACATTTTTTCCGACATTTATGCGCAGCGCGTAAGTCCTGATGGCGTGATGATGTGGGAGATGAATGGCATTCCTGTGTGTGCGGCGGGAGGTGAGCAGCGTAACCCGGGGTGCGTCCCCGATGGCTCACAAGGCGCCGTTGTCTACTGGCTGGATTATCGCGAGGATTTCGGAAACACCACAGCGGACGCAATCTACGCCCAACGGATTGACCCAAACGGCAAATCCCTATGGCCGCTCAACGGCATTCCAATCTGTACGGCTGATGGGAATCAAATTACGCCGCAAGCCAACCCCGACGGTCAGGGCGGTGCTTTCATCATTTGGAGCGACGGCCGAACCGATGAACCAGATATTTACATCCATCGCGCACCTTAAGCACAATGTGTATCGAAATCCCAACACCAAGAACACCCAAATTTGACGAGAGTTACGGTGCAGTTTGCTTGGAATTCAAGATTGGCGGCGCATGGTATCTGACAGGGAATTGATGAAAATACAGGTTGAGGTGCTATTCACGCTGAATAAGGATAGGCGTATGCTAAGTATCAACCAACTAAGCAGTGATGTAGAACCTGCGCCACGTTTCTTCATTGGATACACCAACCAAGGTTCAATCTGCAGATTCCGGTTTGACCTCCCCGATAATGTAGTTGCCCAGCTAAGGGAGGTTGCCGCTGCTGAACGGACGCCTATGGATTCGCGGACATTTCCGAGTTGCCGCAACCAATTCGTGGACATCCTTCAAAACCATGCGCCGATTGAACGTATATGGTTAGGACCCGCATATCGTTTTCCCAAACACATTACACGCCCGCAAAATGTTGTTCGGTTATTACCTGAGAACATTGGGCTTCTGAAAGGTGACTTCGCGAGGCTAGCGCCGGAGATTGATGATGGGCGGTTCTGTTTTGCAGTCATTGAGGACTCGCAAGCGGTGTCGATTTGCCGAAGCGTCCGCATTTCATCAAAAGCGCATGAAGCAGGAGTTGATACGCTGAACGCGTATCGTCGTTGTGGGTATGCAGCGGCTACTGTTGCCGCGTGGGCGCTTGCCGTTCGCTCCAAAAACCTCATCCCGCTCTACAGCACCTCATGGAACAATGCGGCATCGCTGGGAGTGGCTCAACGACTAGGTTTAGTGCAATATGGTGTCGACTATCATGTGACATGATAGCTACAAAGCGACGTGCCCCCAAAAAACTGGACAGGGAGCTAAGAAGGATTTTATAATAACTAACCGTCCAGAAACGGGATTTGGCTAAACGCAATAGCCACATTCAAAACGAACGAATCATCTCATGAACTTAATCGGTTTCTGTTGGAGGATTTTTAAACATAGCCTTTAAGGAGAAAACATGGCAAACACAGAAAGTCACGAACAGTTATCTAGAATTCTCAATAGTGTCGGTGATGCTGTGATTGCTACGGATCAAATGGGACTGATAACATTCATGAATCCGGTTGCCGAAACATTGACCGGTTGGGAAAAGGAAGAAGCGTCCGGAAAGCAATTTACTGACATTCTCAATATTAATGTTGGATCCAGCGGGAATCCCATCAAAAATACGTATTTGATAGAGGCGCTCCAAGGTGGACCTGTTTCCTCCGAGGGATTCTCCTCTGCTTCCGAGGAGGACTATGATACCTTTCTTATTTCAAAATCTGGCCGGGAAATCCCTATTGACTATAACATCACTCCTATAAAAGATGAGGAAGAAAAACCCGCCGGCATCGTCGTAACTTTCCGCGACATCTCCAATTTTAAATCGAAGGATGAACAAACAAACCGTACCATCAGCGAGTTACGCCATCAAACCCAACTGATGGAAACTGTTTTTAATAGTATGTATGATGGTATCGCTGTCCTCAGCTTAACAAATGACATTTTGTTCCTCAATCCAAGCATACAACAAATCTTCGGTCCCGAACCTCTGAATGTCACGCCCCGCAGCAAATGGACTGAAACACACGGCGTTTTCTATTCTGACGAAAAAACACCCGTGCTATTCCATCAGATCATGTCCGCACTGATCGCCCAGGGTGGAGCGATAATAGAGCAAGAAGTTTTTGTACGCAATAAGAATCAGGCGGAAGGAATTCACGTGAAGGCTAGTGCCCTCCCTTTATTTGATGAGAATCAGGAAGTGGTAGCCTACGTGTATGTTGTTCACGACATTACAAAGGACAAAATAGCAGCCATACAGCTGGAAAAAGCAATGCAGGATCTGCAAAATCAGGTTCAACTGACGAATACCATTTTTGGCAGTATGGGTGATGGGGTAATCGCCGCCGATGCAAGCGGCGCATTCACAATTTTTAATCCAAGCGCGGAAAAAATTCTCGGAATCGGTCCGATAGATACAACTCCTGAAAAATGGAGTGAGGTCTACGGTTTCTTTTTCCCCGATAGAGTTACACTCTTTCCTGCAGATGAACTGCCGCTTGCCCGTGCCCTTAAAGGCGAAGCTTCAGACGAGGTAGAGATGTTCGTGCGCAACCCGAATGTGCCGGAAGGCGTTTTTATCAGCGTCAGTGGCAGGCCTCTGAATGAGGAAGACAGTATTGAAATGGGAGGCGTTATTGTTTTCCGCGATGTGTCGCATCGGGCGATTGCCGAAGAAGCGTTGACGCAAGCGTTCGCGCACGGGCGACTGGAAATTGTCGAGACCATCCTCCATAATATTGGCAACGCCATCAACAGTGTAACGGTAGGAATTAACGTCCTTCAAGAAAATTTAGCCGATAATGAACTTCTGCACCATTTCTTCGCATTTGCTGATGCGGTAAAATCACATCAAGGCGATTGGGTTGAATACATCAAAAATGACCCGCAAGGACAGCAGGTGCTCCCATTTTTAATCGCGGTCGCGGGAGATTTTACCGACCAGAATAAAGAAGTGGTTGAGACGCTTGAACGCGTCAGTGAAAGGGTTTCGCATATCACCGACATCATCCGTACACAGAAGTCCGCAAGTCAGCCCAGTGTAAGTCGGAAAAATATCAACCTTCAGGCAGCGATTCTGAGCGCAGTGAAATTACAGCAAGATTCCATCGACAAAAGAGGCATCCAAGTAGACATCAACTGTGAAAACGCCCCCGAAGAAATTCGGATTCAAGAGAGTCAATTCCATCAAATGTTGGTGAATCTGGTCAAAAATTCGATTGAAGCCATTGATGAACTCGCTCGATCGGGTGTATTCAATGCATCCCCGCATATCGCGGTCAGAGCGTATACGAGCGATGATTTTCTCTGTCTTGATGTTATTGATAATGGCATCGGTATTGCCCCGGAAAACTTGAAGCTCATTTTCGCTGCTGGTTACACAACCAAGGAATCGGGGACCGGGCTAGGTCTCCATTCAAGCGCTAATTTTGTGATTGGATCTGGCGGGAAGATTTATCCCTTGAGCGAGGGGATTGGCAAAGGCACAACCATGCGAATCATGCTGCGTTACTCCTCCGTTATACTTTAGAGAATCATCTCTGCCATTCGGTAGACGCGATCAAGCGAGTGGATAGCGAGCGCGATAGAGATCCCCTTTCCCAGCTGCGCTGAACCCAATCAATTACAAATATTAACCGTTTACGCTTTACGCTTTACGCTTTACTCATTAATCGTTACCCATTACTCGTTCTCGTTACGGTAGGCGAGGCTTCTCAACCTCGCCCATTCGTAGATTATAGGATATTAAAATGGAATCAAAAGAACATTGGAATTATCGTGTTTTAATCGTTGATGACGAAGCCGGAATCCACACCGACTTTAAAGATATGTTGAATCCCAACCGGAGGCGGACACTAACGGCTGCGCTGGCAGAGAACTTCCACGACACGGCTCCAAAGCAAAAAACCGACTTTCTACCTAACTTTGAACTCTTGCATGCGACAAGTGGTGAGGAGGCGCAGGATATTATATGCACCGCGAAGGCATCAAACCGTCCCATCGCGGTCGCGTATATGGATGTCAGAATGCCCCCGGGCATTGACGGGGTGGAAGCAATCCGTCGAATCAGGCAGATCGAGACGGACGTCGAGATGGTCATTATGACTGCGTACACGGATAAACCGCTGCCTGAAATTGTCCGGGATATGAAATTGCTGAACAAACTGTTATATATCCGAAAACCTTTTGCACCGGAGGAGGTTCAGCAGCTAACGCTTTCGCTAGTCGAAAGGTGGAACATCCAACAAGAACTTTCCAAAAAACAACAGCAAATCGAAACAAATAATCATAACCTCGAAATCAAGAATCACAAGCTCGAAACGGTGGTTGATGCTGCGGGCGATGCCATCGGATTGTTCGATAACGAGGGAAACCTAGTGTTCGCAAATCAACACTATCAACAACTGTTTGATTCAACACAAGAAGAACTGAGACAGATGTCGCCCGCCGAACTCAAGGCATGTATGATGTCGCGTTTCCAATTGACGGAGGTTTCGCAACCGGGGCAAGAGTTGCTCTCCGAAAATGTAAAAGACGTGGTGGAAGCGTTTGGAGAAGAGAACTCATCCGAACCGAGGTTGCTTTATCGCTCGATTACCCCGCTGCGGAATGATCAAGGCGAATCTACGGGTAGTGTAGTCAATTACCGTGATATGTCCAAAGAGCTTGACCTCCCGCCGACAGACGTTGATATGCTCCGCTTACATGGCGAACTTGTAGCTATTCCATCGTTTAGCGAAATTGTAGGTGAGAACCAACACATGCGGCAGATGTTCGCGTTGATGCAACGCGCGACTGAAAGTGACATCAACGTGCTAATATCCGGAGAAAGTGGGACCGGTAAAGAATTGGTCGCACGTGCAATCCACTATAATGGTCCTCGCAAAGCCGATCCCTTTATTACCGTAAATTGTGCTGCCATTCCGGAGTCCCTCGTTGAAAGCGAATTGTTTGGTCATGAACGGGGGGCTTTCACCGGTGCCGCAACCAAACGAATCGGCAAATTTGAACAAGCGAATCGAGGAACTATCTTTTTTGATGAAATTGGCGATATGCCGTGGGTGTTGCAGGCAAAGTTGTTGCGTGTGCTCCAAGAGCAGCAGATTCAGCGCGTCGGCGGCGAAGGCGATATCCCGGTTGACATTCGCGTGCTGACAGCGACAAATCAGGATTTAGAAGCGGGGGTGATAGCGGGCACGTTCAGAAAGGATCTTTTCTATCGGATCGCCGCGTTCCCAATCGCTATTCCGCCGCTTAGAAATAGGTGCGAAGATATTCCCCTCTTGGTGCACCATTTTCTGAAAAAATACGCTGCGAGTGCAAAGAAATCCATTAAAGCAATTTCCACTGATGCTTTACACTTATTGATGCAGTATGACTTTCCCGGTAACGTGCGCGAGTTGGAAAACCTGATTCGCCGCGCGGTTTTGCTTGAGACCACAGACCTGTTACAACTGAGCAACCTGTCGCCGCACATTCTGTCAATGATGACTTCCCAATCTCTCTTATCTTCCCTTGACGCAACGGGAATCCTGCCTTTTGAAGAGGTCGAACGTCACGCACTTACCCACGCTCTAGAGATAATGGACTACAATGTCACGAAGGCAGCCCAAGCCCTAAAAATCGACCGATCCACGCTTTATCGAAAAGCGAAGTTGTATAAACTGCGCCGCCCATCCCGATAGGCTGGTTTCCCCATCCCACCTTACACAAACCTTAACCGTTTACGCATTACGCTTTACTCGTTACGCTTTACGCTCTACTCATTACTCTTTTCCGCACCGATTTGCCCCGCTGAATGTCGCATTCTGCGAAATTTTAGGCATTCTGCGACAAACTCCCCCGTATCCCGCTCCACTACAGCCTTTCCTCCAATTTTCTCCGATTCAATATCCGTCTTACCTATCGCATTTTCCCACGATTTCAACCCGCGCCCAATCACGTTTCCTGCCCGTCCGTTCACTTCCCCATACCCATCAAGGCTAGGCTGCTAAAGGGTTTCTCTGTTTTTACGTAGATGAACCTTTCCCTTAGAACCGGCGTTGGCACGGTATATGCTATATTCAGAGAGCCAGATCGTCTTTCTCTGATTCGGCGGATTCAGACGATCGACGCAGCCAATGATCCTTCCCGCGGCAGGAGGCGACATCACGGCTACGTGATGCCTGCCGCTCCCTTTCGCCGGGGAATGGAAGGAGGGAAGGAATTTCCCTGTATTGATGCAAATGGACCTTATGTCACGCCTAATTGTGACTATTTAATGAGGGATTAGAATGCCCGCACTGTATCAAGTATGCGTTCCCTGTAACGATCCCGCCTGATTCGGGGGCGCTTGATGAACTGATTTGCCCCCTTTTGATGAATTAATGATTTATTTTATCTCAAACGAATCCCGTCGCAGAATGCTAAGTTGCCATCTCAAACTAGTGCAGTTGGAGTAACCAAAACACCTCCTTTTAGTGGATGACGACAACAATATCCCCGTGCCGTAGGTTGGGAATCCCCGATAAATCGGCGAAAAGCCACAGGTGTATAGCACATCGGTAAAACAATTCTCCAATCCTCAGTGGGGCGGCATGGGTGCCGTAAAGTACGTTATTTCTGTTATGTACCGGATATGAAAACTCGATTTACAGGCTGTCTAGCAACTTGCATTAAGACTGCCACTTTTTTTTATTTCACAAGGAGATTTAAATATGTTCGATCCCAAGCGAATCCGTAGATTCGTATTTGGTTTTGTTTTCCTCGCTTTATTAGCCATCCCTGCTTTTGCGCAGGCTGACAGCTCCGCCGTTTGCCTCATCGGTGATCATCTCGGCATCCCTGAATCCGACGCGCAGACCGCGGCGATGTTGGCGTGCGATGAATTGCGCAAGCAGGGCATATCAATTACCGATCCCGTCTACGAGGCACCCGCTTCGGCAGATGCTTACCGCATTGTTTTGCGCCGGCTGGGCGAGAAGATTTTCGTGCGATTGAGTCACGAGAGTCCTATCGGCACGATTATCACCGAACGGTAGCTGACCTTGGCAAGTATCGAAGAGATTATACCCGCGACGCCCAGACTGGTTGACGCTCTTTTACACAACAAGCCGATTCATGATACGGTTGGCATAGAAAATGTCACTGAACAGGAAGCTCGCGAGCTCCGGAAGATATCGGGTGAGTCTCATTGGAATATAGGATTTTTCGGCGCATTCATCCCTAGCACTGACATTAATGGCACACCCGGCTATCGGCTTGGTTAGTCCTATGAGTTGCCCTCCTACGCCGTGGAGACAGAGGGACGAATCATCGCAGGCAAAGACAACGGTGACGATCTTTCATTTGCCGCTTTTTCGGTAGGTATGCTCTACTTCTTCAGCAAACAGAATATATCACCTTATGTAAGTGCGGGAATGACTGCCGCTCGTGCATGGAGAACACATGGCAATTCAGTTACAGACCTAGAACGGGGAATGGGTGTCTATACTGCTGGCGGCCTGCAGATGCTGTGTACCACTCAGAATCGTTTGAAGTTGGAATTGCGCGTAGATAAACCTTTTTTCTCGCTCCCCGACCAGTCCGTTGTGCCCGTAACAATCGGGCTTTTCTATTCCCGGCATTATGTTCCCGGTGGTAGCTCGGGTTGTATGTCTGGTTGTCTATTCTGATTCTAAGTCTGTTTGAATCAGTCTTCCCCTCAATAGAATAGGTCTTGTTGACATCTGAAGAATTAAACCAATCATACGGTTCTTGAGACGATTTCGGATCTTTGCAGGTCGATTTCCAAAATCGACCTGCTGTGAATATAGACCTGCTGCGTCCAACACCCGTTTATTGAGTTTCGTCACCTGAATTACATAAGGAGACAGACCAATGCCGAAACGACGTTTCTGTTTTACGTTTTTCGTGCTGATATGCTTTTCACTTCCATTCACAGTAACCGCACAAACGGTAAACATCCCTGACGACAACCTCCGCGCTATTATTGAGAACGCACTCGGCAAGGCACCGGGCGACACTATCACCGCCGCAGAAATGGAGATCTTCACCATAGCTAATCTTCCTAATGCGAACATTCGCGATTTGACCGGCCTTGAATACGCAATCAACTTGACAAACCTGAATCTGGGACCTGTGAGGGAGGGAGAGTCTGTGCGTCAAAGCAACATCCTATCCGACATCTCACCTATAGCGGGATTAACTAACCTAGAAGAACTCAATCTTGAATTCACCTTCTTATCCGACATTTCGGCTCTGCAGGGATTAAACAACCTGACAAAACTGTATCTTGGGGGCAACGTAATATCTGATATCTCGCCCTTAGCCGGATTAAATAAACTGATGTACCTAGGACTTGAAAATACCTTCCTATCCGACATTTCGCCTCTACAGGGATTAAACAACCTGCAATTTCTTGCTCTTCATGAAAACTCCATATCGGACATCTCGCCCTTAACCGGATTAAATAACCTGACATGGCTGTTTCTTTCAGGCAACTCCATAACCGACATTTCGCCCCTCCTTGAAAATACAGGATTGGGGCGGGCAGACATCGTGGATGTAACTGACAATCCCCTCAACGCCGCATCCATCAACGACCACATCCCCGCCCTCCAAAGCAGAGGGGTTAACGTGTTATTTGATGCGGTCGTAGCAGAACCGGTGGTTATTCCCGACGCCAACCTCCGTGCTGCCATTGAGAATGTACTCGGCAAAACGTCGGGCGCAGCTATCACCACGGTGGATATGGGGACTTTGACCGAGCTTCGGGCGCCAAACGCCAACATTACCGCATTGACTGGGCTTGAAGCGGCAACCAATCTGAGGACACTGGATCTTGGTTCTGAACGTGTGGACGGGCGTTGGATGAATAGCAACTCCATATCCGATATCTCGCCTTTAGTGCACTTAACCAACTTGAAATACCTGTATCTTGACCGCAATTCCGTATCCGACATATTGCCTTTAGCGCAATTAAGCAACTTGGAAGAACTGATTCTTCGGGGCAACTCCATATCCGACATCTCACCGCTAGCGAACTTAACCAATCTGGCATGGCTGGTTCTTACGGACAACTCCATATCCGATATCTCGCCGCTAGCAAACTTAACCAGCCTAGAATACCTGTCTCTTGGAACCAACTCCATATCCGACATCTCGCCTCTGGCAGAATTAAACAACCTGACACGCCTGTCTCTTGAAATCAACTCCATATCCGATATCTCACCGCTAGAAAACTTAACCAGCCTAGAATACCTGTCTCTCTGGTACAACTCTATATCCGATATCTCGGCTGTGGCAGGGTTAAACAACCTGACATACCTGTCTCTTGAAATCAACTCCATATCCAACATCTCACCGCTAGCGAACTTAACCAGCCTAGAAAACCTAGGGCTTACTGGCAACTCCATATCCAACATCTCGCCTCTGGCAGGACTAAACAACCTGACACGCCTGTCTCTTGAAATCAACTCCATATCCGACATCTCGGGGCTGGCAGGATTAAACAACCTGACGCAACTGGTTCTTCACGACAATTCCATATCCGACATCTCACCCCTCGTCGCAAATACAGGACTGGGGAGTGGAGACACGGTGGATGTACGCGAAAATCCCCTCAATGATGCCTCCATCAACGACCACATCCCCACCCTCCAAAGCAGAGGGGTTGACGTGTTATTTGATGCGGTCGTAGCAGAACCGGTGGTTTTTCCCGACGACAACCTCCGCGCCGCGATTGCGGACGCTCTCGGCAAAACGTCGGGCGACGCTATCACCACGATGGATATGGAAGCTTTAACTGAACTTGACGCATCATATGCAGACGTCACCGATTTGACCGGGCTTGAAGCCGCAACCAACCTGACACAACTATTCCTTGGATTCAACGCTTTATCCGACATCTCCCCTGTAGCCGGATTAACCAACCTAACAGAACTGTCGCTTGACCTAAATGCCATATCCGACATCTCGCCTTTGGCAGGTTTAACCAACCTGACATTCCTAGATCTGTCCTCTAACCCCATATCTGACATCTCGCCTCTGGAAGGTTTAACTAACTTGACAGATTTAGTACTTTCGGACACCCTCATAGCCGACATCTCGCCTGTGGCGGGATTAACTAACCTGACAGACCTTGATCTTTGGGGCAGCGCCGTATCTGTCTTATCGCCTCTAGCAGCAAATATGGGGTTAGGGGAGGGAGATTGGGTGGATGTAACCGGAAATCCCCTCAATCAAGAATCCATCAATACCCACATCCCTGCACTCCGGAGCAGAGGGGTTACCGTTGAATCTGACGCGGTCATAACCGAACCGGTGGCTATTACCGACGACAACCTCCGCGCTAAAATCGAGGAAGCGCTTGGCAAAGCGTCGGGCGACACCATCACCACCGCGGATATGGCGAATTTGACTGTGCTACACGATGCAGAAAATGCCAACATTACTGATTTAACCGGGCTTGAAGCTGCAATCAATCTGCGGGGGCTGGAGATTTGGGGAAACTCCATATCCGACATCTCACCTCTGGCAAACTTAACCAACCTGACACACCTGTGGCTTGGGAGGAACTCCATATCCAACATCTCGCCTCTGGCAAACTTAACCAGCCTAGAATTCCTGTCTCTTGGAATCAACTCCATATCCGACATCTCACCTCTGGCGAACTTAACCAGCCTAGAAACCCTGTCGCTTGGGGTTAACGCCATATCCGACATCTCGCCTCTGGCAAACTTAACCAGCCTAACAGACCTGGGGCTTTACGGGAACGCTATATCCGACATCTCGCCTCTGGCGGGATTAAACAACCTGACAGATCTGAATCTTGGGGGCCACTCCATATCCGACATCTCACCACTCGCAGGATTAAACAACCTGACAAGCCTGTGGCTTCAGAGTAACTCAATATCCGATATCTCGCCTCTGGCAAACTTAACCAACCTGACAGATCTGAATCTTCCGGGGAACGTCATATCCGACATCTCACTTCTGGAAGGATTAAACAATCTGAGAAGGCTGACGCTTCAGAACAACTCTATATCCGACATCTCACCCCTGATCGCAAATGCCGGATTGGGAAGTGGAGATACGGTTAACTTATCTGAAAATCCCCTCAACTTCATATCCATTAACACCCACATCCCAACCCTCCGAAGTAAAGGGGTTGAGGTACGCGCTGATAACCTAAAGCCTACGACGTCAGAATTCACCCTGTCAATCCCGGCGGGTGTGCATGCAATTCATATCCCGTTGGTTGTTAACCGGATTAACGGCGTGGACGGTACAATAGAGACAGTCGGAGATGTCTACGATGCGCTCGGCGATGCGGTGCGTTACATTATCACGCTCGGCGCTGATGGCAACTGGATTGCCTATCTCGGCGACGAGAGCGAGGGCAGCATGGCGGACGCACCAATCCAAGACGACACGGGGCTAATAGCGGTGATGAAGGAACCTAAGACGCTTGAACTCATGGGCGATGCGTTAGGTACCGCCGGAACCTCCCAGATTAACCTGCTCTCTGGAAACAACCTCGTCGGTGTACCGCTCGATCCAACCACAGAACCCGATATGATTAGCGATCTGCTAGATGAAGGCGTTGCTGCAGTCGCGGTCTCCAATGCCGCAGGCGATGGATTCCACACGATTGCCGCAGCCGGCGACACGGGCGACGGCCCTGTGATGGGCGGCGTCGGTTATATCGTCGTCGCTACCGGAGAATCTAGCATCTTTATAGAAGGGACAGCTTGGGAGAACGCTGGTGCCGCGATGGCAGCGCCTGCAGTGGCGTTCAGCGGTACGCAGACACCGGTTCTCCATGTTCACGGCGGCGTTATGGACGAATTCGGCATGTTGGCACAAGTTCCCGAACTTAGTGTCACCGTGAAGAATCTGTCCACGGGCGCTTCGCTCGATACGGTTCTCGGATCAGAAGCATCCTACAGCGCGACGTTTGTTGAGTTCGGACGCCATGCCGCGAAGGCGGGCGATGTGCTGGAAATCACGGCGCAATCGCGGAACCCGTTCGTCGGTGTACGTCCGGCACCGCAGATAGTCGTTAGCGCGGACGAGGTGTTGGCGAGCCGAATCAGTCTGCCCGACTTGGAACTCTATGAGATTCCGTCGGAGACCGAGCTGTTGGCTAACTTCCCGAATCCGTTCAACCCTGAAACGTGGATTCCGTACCGGTTAGCGAAAGCTGCAAAAGTGTCATTGGAAATCTATGACACCAACGGCAGCTTGGTACGATCCATTGATGCCGGCTTCAAACCAGCGGCTGTGTACGAATCTCGTGCATCGGCGATATACTGGGACGGCCGCAACAACTACGGTGAGCGCGTTGCCAGTGGCACGTACTTCTATCTCTTGGTTACAGGCACCTATTCCGCTACGCGGAAGATGGTTATCGTGAAATAGTGTCCATGTTCATTTCTGAGGTTTTTGTCAATTCATTGTGGGCGATATGGAATGATATTGGTGAGACAGATTTACATTTTTTAGTCAAGGAGTTGACTTGGGCAGTACTGAAAGAGCAGTAACAGTGACTCGGCAAGAATTCAACAGCACTGTCAAAAAACGAGAAAAGATTTGAGTGGAGATTGCATGGCGCAAGGTAAATCCTCGCAACGTGCGTTATTCAAGAATGGGCATGGTTGCCTATGGCGTTGCAGCGGATACACTTGGAGATGGAGGGAAGGAAACCCAAGCGCATTTATCGTCGACTTTACCGTGTCACTCCGTTGCATAGAAGCAAACAGCGCACAGACAGGTGGCATAGGCGAGGATACGCTACTACAAGAAGGATATTACAGTTTCCTTGGTAGATAGCGAATGTATATCACATGGAAAAGTCAAGGCCTAAAAAGGAGAGAGCCATAACAAATCCCCGAGACTAATGATCTTTGTGAAGTAGGGCCGTGGTAGATGCAAGCCGATAGTTCGTCGTCAAACCAAACAACCTATCAAGGGCAAATTCAAAAGCAATGAACGATCAAAGAAAGGGGTTTTCGATGAAAGCAACCGTAGTTTTACTTATTCTTTTTATAATGGTTCTTTCCAACAGTTTTGCTCAAATTCATACACAAGTCAGTTTGCCGGAAGGGGCAAAAGCGCGCCTCGGTAAAGGGACGATGTCTAGTAATATCGCATATTCTCCCGCCGGCCCGCATCTAGCGGTGGCGACCAATATTGGTATTTGGCTCTACGATACCGCGCGCCATCAAGAGGTTGCTCTACTGACCGGGCATACGTCTTTGGTTTCTGCTTTGTCGTTTAGCCCCGACGGTCAGACGCTTGCAAGTGGGAGCGAGGACGGTACGGTTCGTCTGTGGATCGTTGCGACAGGCACAGTCAAAGCAACGCTGGCTGGGCACACGGATTCGGTCTATAATGTATCGTTTAATCCCGACGGTCAGACGCTTGCAAGTGCGAGTGAAGACGAAACGGTTCGTCTATGGGACGTTGCGACAGGCACAGTCAAATCAACGTTCACCGGTACGCATTTGGTCTCTAGTGTACCGTTTAGCCCTGACGGTCAGACGCTTGCAAGTGCGAGTGGGACGGACATCCACCTGTGGGACGTTGCGGCAGGCATGGTCAAAGCCACGCTGACCGGGCATACGGAGGTGGTTTTTGTTGTAGCATTTAGTCCCGATGGTCAGACGCTTGCAAGTGCGAGTGAGGACGAAACGGTTCGTCTATGGGACGTTACGGCGGGCGCGGTCAGATCGACGCTGACCGGGCATACGGAGGCGGTTTTTGTTGTAGCATTTAGTCCCGACGGTCAGACGCTTGCAAGTGCGAGTGGGGACGAAACGGTTCGTCTATGGGACGTTACGGCGGGCGCGGTCAGATCGACGCTGACCGGTACGTCTATAGTCTCTGGTGTATCGTTTAGCCCGGACGGTCAGACGCTTGCAAGTGGAAGTTGGGACGGTACGGTACGTCTGTGGAACGTTACGGCGGGCGTGCTCAAAGCGACACTGACTGGGCATACGTCTTGGGTCCTTAGTGTATCGTTTAGTCCCGACGGTCTGACGCTTGCAAGCGGGAGCCCAGGGGTTTTGGGGGATAATACGATTCGTCTGTGGGACGTTGCGACAGGCACGGTAAAAGCGACGCTGACCGGTACGTCTATAGTCTCTGGTGTATCGTTTAGCCCGGACGGTCTGACGCTTGCAAGCAGGGGTTGGACGGACATCCACCTGTGGGATATTGCGACGGGCGTGCTCAAAGCAACGCTGACCGGTACGTCTTTGGTCACTGGTGTATCGTTTAGCCCGGACGGTCTGACGCTTGCTAGTGGAAGTGGAGCGGACATCCACCTGTGGGACGTGGCGACGGGCACGGTCAAAACGACTATGACCGGGCATGCGGAGCTGGTTACTGGTGTAACATTTAGTCCCGACGGTCAGACAGTGGCGAGTGGAAGTATGGACGAAACAGTTCGTCTATGGGACGTGGCGACGGGCACGGTCAAGGCGACACTGACCGGGCATTCGTTTTGGGGTGCTAGTGTGGCATTTAGCCCCGACGGTCAGACGCTTGCGAGTGCAAGTGGGGAGGAAATCCGCCTGTGGGACGTTGCGGCGGGCGCGGTCAAAGCGGCGCTCACCGGTACGTTTGTCATCTCTAGTGTATCGTTTAGCCCGGACGGTCAGACGCTTGCAAGTGGAAGTGGCACGGACATCCACCTGTGGGACGTTGCAACAGGTGAGGTTAAAACGACGCTGACCGAGCCTACGCTTTGGGGTTCTAGTGTGTCCTTTAGCCCCGACGGTCAGACGCTTGCGGGTGGGAGTAATGACGGTACGGTTCATCTATGGGACGTTGCGGCGGGCGTGGTGAAAGCGAGCCTGACCGGGCACACGGATTCAGTCTCTAGTGTAGCGTTTAGCCCCGACGGTCAGACGCTTGCGAGCGGGAGTGCGGACGGCACCGTGTTGCTGTGGAAACTTTACGATTCAACCGTCGTTGGGGTAGAACCGTTGGGAAATCATCTAACCACCCTGGCAAACATCAAACGGACGGCGTTGTTGCAAAATTATCCAAATCCTTTCAACCCCGAAACCTGGATTCCGTACCGGTTAGCGAAAGCTGCGAAAGTGTCGTTGGAAATCTATGATACCAACGGCAGCTTGGTACGCTCCATTGATGTCGGCTTCAAACCAGCCGCTGTGTACGAATCGCGTGCATCGGCGATTTACTGGGATGGCCGCAACAACTACGGTGAACGCGTTGCCAGTGGCACGTATTTCTATCACTTTTTCACAGGCACCTATTCTGCCGCGCGCAAGATGCTCATCTTGAAATAGAATCTAATGGACATACGTAGGTTGCAATGCTGATGAATAGCTTTTGTAGGTTGGGTTAAGCGGGTTCCCCCAAATACATTGGTATTGAATATTTACCGTCCAATCACCGATTAAACTCAATAACAACATGCGCGTAGCGAACCCAACGCTTTTAAATCTCTGCACACCCCACGGCAAGTCACGCCAACACAAACGCCATAACCGCTCGTGAAACAGCGTTTTGCTCGTCCTAAATTCACCTAAATGGTCAGTCCAGTTTTTTGGGGGTGATTTCCCTAAATCATAGCCCATCACTCAATCATACAAATCACAGGTCAGACATTTCCTGCAGGTTGAAATCAACTGACCAAATAAGATGCATCTGCGCGAATAACGGAGAGCATATTAACATCGGCGCGATAACTTTGGCTGTTTTTCCTCACGGTGAGCAATATTTTTCGGCTCCTTCGATCTTCATTCCCCTCCTTACCAAGGAGGGGTTAGGGGAGGTCAAAATCTGCATTTCTCCGCCAACCCAACCCACACGTGCTTTACCTAACACTTGACTTTCATACGCCAATTCAGGCATATTAGCAACGATTTCAGGGTTTTCAAACCTGACCAAATTGCCACAGTTTTCCACCTAAATTCTCATGCATTGCCGTCTAAAAGATGGAGGTAAGTTCAAAAGTGATGAACCACACGGTTGACGCAAAATTCGCGCTATGCGCGCTCGTCTTTCCATGTGTAGGTCTCTTTCTAATGCTATCCGCAATAACGGGTTGCGGGCACACGCACCCGATAGCCGAACACGAGCATCCTCACGAGCACGACCATCACCACACCCATCAGCACGACCACACACATGAGCCTTTAGCAGATGCGTTACATGGCGAATTGACGGGAACATATCGGCTTGAAAGCGTCGTACGGGAGTGGGCGACTCGTAAAGTACGAGGCGAACTAAAGATTACACCGGACTATAAATTCGTAAATTCCGCCGAAGCAGAATATAATCCGTCCGGTGACCCCGATTGGTGGGATTGGGGACCTCTGTTACCGTGGGCACCCGGTACTTTCTACTATCGTATTGAACCCGACAGATCTGCATTTGTTTTGTATCGTACCGCAGGACATCGCTTTTATAACCAAGCCGCCTATGCGTTGGAATACAAATGGGACGGTAAGGTTTTGACGCTTACACATTTTGACCTAATAGGAGATTACTCATCCGACAAGGTCACAATGAAGTGGCGCAAGTTATAGTTCTTGTAGGTTGGAATCAACTGAGTGAATAACCAGAGATCAAGCGACCGAATAGGGAGCGCGATAGTTTTCCCTAGGATCAACCGAGTAAATAACGATGGCGATAGATTTCAAGCAAAGGAGATAGACTTGGTTCCTGAAGGTAGTGCCTAGCAACGACACCTATAATTACCCCCGGGAATCTAGAATTCAACTCCGGTAGGAGCAATCTCCGAATCTCGACATATATTTGACCGATAACTTAACCCCACCCAAAAACGCTCCCTCTCTTCACTCAAAACTCTCCACTGCTTTACCCATGAGATTTTTTCACCTACACAGCTTTTAAATCTACGGTTGACATAAAACCAATTATCCCATATTATATTAAGTGAATATACGTATAGATTTCCGATTGTAGGTTGCGCTGTGAAAAGCTAAATCTGCCTATAATAGCTGCGGCCGGTTTTTCTGACCACTGGCGGCTATCCACTGGCTACTGCTTCTAAACATAGGAGAAATTTCAATGAACACGAAACAAAAACTCGCATACATCGTCTTGGGCGGCGTACTCGTCGCCACCGGCATGGTTATTTCGCCTCTCAACGCGCAGAAAGATAAATTCGGGGACATTGAGTGTTCCAGTCTGACAATCGTTGACGGCGGTCAAGTCGCTGTCACCGGAAAGGACGGGAAAAAGAAAGCGTTTCTCGCCATCGGCGATCATGGCGGAGGTGTCTGGGTCACTGGCAGAGATGGGAAAGTGAAGGCGGCCTTAGGTGTCACGGAACAAAGTGGGGTTGTTGATGTGCGTGGATATGAGAACTCGCGGACAGCACTCTATGTCAATCTCTTTGGTGGATGTGTCGATGTCGCCGGCAACGATGGTGAAGTTAAGGCGTTTCTAGGTGCCACGGGAACAGGCGGGATTGTCAATGTGCAGGGCTCTGAGAAATCGGGCGCGACGCTCAGTGCCCTGTATGGACCGGGCGGCCATGTCGCTGTTATAGGCAAAGACGGTAAATCGTACGCGTCGCTGTCTGTCGATGAAAACGGAGGGCATGTCGAAGTAATTGGACATGGGAAAGGCGCCGCGGAAATTGGCATCAATGAAAACGGCAACGGCACGGTGTCGACTTGGGACAATTACGGTAATCAGCAATAGAAATAGCGGCCGTGCGCAAATCGGAGTGAACGGAATTCGAGCGAAATCCAACAATAGTCAAAGCACACGTCGCTTGGATTACGCCGCGTTGGTCGCGTTGACCGGTGTTGTAAAAACATGCACTCCCAAATTCTGACAGCACATTTTTGGACTTTGGCGTAACCCAACTTTATCTGTAAATGGCGAATTGTTTAGTTCGCCGGCCGCCTTTGGGAGATACCAAAAACGTTGGGTTACGTTCCATCCATTAAAACTCGGACGTGGCAAACCTCGGAGCGTTTCGTTAACATTTACACCATTCGTGCAATCCGCTTAACCGAACCTACAAAAGCGGCAGCGGTATGTTTCTGACACAGCTGTGAATCCGATAAAACAGAAAGGAACAATAAGTCCATGTTCACAAAGGCATCCGCAGACATTACATTTTCGGATATTGAGGATTTTTGCCGTGAGTACGGCGAGGGCGTTAGAGTCGAATACAAGCGAGAAATCAACAAAGATATCCCCAAAATCGTCTCCTCCTTCGCAAACACATTAGGCGGGATTTTTATTATCGGCGCAGAAACCGATGCGATGAATAAAGTCGTCCTTCCCATTAAGGGTATACCTAAGAGAACCGGGATTGAGGAGCAAATCCAGCAGAGTGCACTCACCGGCATTTATCCCGCGGTCGTCCCAGAAATATTAATTTGTGCTGTTCCGAACACTGGAGCAGTTGTTGTCATTATTCGTGTTGACGAGAGCGTACAAGCCCCACACGCAATTCAGAATTCTGTAATTACCCCCAAAACCTAGACAGTTGCATAAGAGATCTTTTCGACTAGAAAAATGGTCATCATCTGAGCGAAAATAGGACTCGGAAACGCCAAGAAAAAGAAAGGAGTTTCTCCACGATGTCCCGTAGAATACAGCGTGATGGCCGATTCAAAGCGCAAGTGGCTCTTGAAGCTATCAAGAATCAGCAGACTATCAGTCAGATTGCCAGTGAATACGGTGTCAATCCGGCTCAAGTCAGCCAATGGAAAAAACAGGTGCTTGAGGAATTACCTCAACTCTTTGCGAAGGGACGTTCAAAAACGGCGTCCGACCACGACAAGCTAGTGTCTGAACTGTATCGCCAGATTGGTCAGTTGAAGGTAGAACTGGACTGGCTTCAAAAAAAAACGTCGCGCTTCCGTTGAACAGAAGCGGCAGCTTGTTGAACCGGAGTGCCGTTCAGTGTCGATTGCAAGACAGTGTGAGCTCTTAGGCTTGTCTCGAGCATCGTTCTATTACACTCCTGTAGGGGAGTCACCACAAAATCTGCTGTACATGCGTCTGTTAGATGAACAGTACACCAAGAGGCCGTGGTGTGGGGTGCCTAAGTTAACGAAATGGCTTCGTCGTCAAGGATATGTTGTCAATCCGAAACGGGTAGCACGGTTAATGCGGAAGATGGGATTAGTTGCCATCTATCCCAAGATCTCCAGAATGGGCAAACCGTCGAAAGTGTACCCCTATCTGTTGAAAGGATTAAGCATCACCAGACCGAACCACGTCTGGGCAACTGACATCACCTATATTCGTTTAAGCCATGGCTTCGTTTATCTGGTAGCCATTATGGATTGGTTTTCCCGTTATGTGTTGTCATGGGAACTGTCAAACTCCCTCGACGTGTTCTTTTGCCTATCGGCTCTGGAACGGGCGCTTGGTAAAGCGAGTCCATTAATATTCAACAACGACCAAGGAAGTCAATTTACTTCGGAGGCGTTTACTGCTAGACTTGAAGCCTCTGGCATAGCCATTAGTTGGAACGGTAGAGGCCGCTACTTTGACAACATCTTCGTTGAACGACTTTGGCGCAGTGTTAAGTATGAGGAGGTTTACCTCAACGACTATGATTCAATGAACACGGCTCGGCGCCGCTTGAGAGATTATTTCAACTTTTACAACCGAGAGCGACTTCATCAATCGCTCGATTACTGTACACCTTACGAGGTGTATTTTCACTAACTTCAGGCGTTTAAGTTTGACCAGAATTAGTCGGACTTTATTACTTAAATCTCGTTAGTTTCTGTCTAAAGGATGGGGGTAAGTTAAATCCTGAGACAAATAACGGTGGTAAAAGAAGCTGAAGATCGCCGTATAGTACGTTTTGAGAGTGGAACTAAAATTACTCAGCTCGTTCCGGCTGTTCATGATGCTTTGGTACTTATAGAAAAAAAGATGGCTGAAATAGAATCTGAAGCGAATAGTATTGCTGACCAAAGGCACCAGAGAGGCATGGAAACCAAATTTGAGTCAAAGAAGAAGGCTCTTGGAGAAGATGTATCAGATTTGTTTGAACAACTTGAACTTCTCTGTGAGGTTATTTGTCCTGCTGGAGAATTGTTAAAGCGGCATAAAAATCAATTAGAACATAGATTTTCTTCCTATATGTGATATGACTTACGACATGGTGCGGCGGTCCTTGTTCTGACCAAACACCCTAAATCAAGACTCTTAGGCCGCGTTGAGCGGGACCAATTGAGCGAATAGCGAAGAATCAAGCGAACGACTAGTGCATGCGATAGTTTTCACCAGTCTATTCTTGCCTTCTCCGTAAACCAACGCTTTCAAATCTCTGGACAACCCCAAGGCAAATCACGCCAAAACGGCGCGTGAAAGCGCGTTTGCCCGCCCAACTTCCACCTTACTTAACGCACTGTCACGTCTTTCGGCGTCGTTTCACTTAATCATAGCCCATCATTTAATAATACAAATCACAGTTCAGACAGTCCTCTCCAAAACGCAACAATATAGCCGCCACGGCAACAATATGTTCGTTGCATTTTGTTTTTCGAAATTCCCACCGAGAGCCAAAGAATACCCTGGCTAAGAACCCAAATCGACACTGTCCCGATATTATCCCGTCATATCCCGCTGCAACGCCACAAACCCTTGCCCCGTCCGCATCCAAGCGATCTATTTTTCAACCCTATCCGCCCAACAATCTCGGTAACCTCCCACTCCGCCTTGACAACCGCTAAATCTCTCGGTATACTAATATCATCATGGTACATTTAGATATTCGATTCAGCGAATCGGATATCGACTTCACCATTGAGCGATTTGCTTACTATGGCGAAGGAAAAGCTAATGCGAAGCGCGTCATCAGTGATGTATGTCAGTATTTTGGGATCGAAGACAATGCCAGCAATCATAAATTATTATCTAATAAAGTTCGTACCTTCAATCCCAACCGAAAAGACTGCGCAGCGCATTATCGGAGTCGTTACCTTATGAAACGCAATCACATTCTTACCCACAGATACGAACCCGACAGAATTTTTTCGCAGCAATTACATGCACTCTTATTTGTTGCTTTCAAGGTTCTGTCTGAAGAGATGACGCCTCCCCTCGCGCTCAAACTCATTGAAGCCCAATTCCGATTCGCGATCGACAATAAAAATATAAACTTTCAGGAAAGAATTGAACGGCAATGCCTAGCCGCCGACACGGGAGATAGCGCATTTCTAAATGGAAAGACGGAGCCGGATTCGCGGAAACCGCAGTCGGTTTCTGAAAATCCATCGCGCATACCATAGTGTACGCGCGCCGTCCGCCATCAAAAGAACTAAAGAGGAACAGGACATCTATCTCCGCGGTTTTGAAGATGTCCTCTTCTTTGCCAAGCACCACTTTCCCAATGTGTTTACGGTGGAGTGCGGTCCCCATGCGTCTCCTATTCTGAACTGCATTCCTTCCGGTGAGCGAGGACGGCGCGTCAATATCATTGCGCCCAGAGGTTGCGGCAAAAGCACCTACATCGCCGTAATCTACGTGCTGTACTGCGTCTACTACAAAGACGAGTACGAACGGCGCGGCTTAATGCCCGATAGCTTCATCGTTATCCTGTGCGGTACCGAAGACCTCGCCACGGCACGGCTGGGCGACATCCGAGACAAAATCGAGGACGATCCCAACTTCCGCCATCTCAAAGGAAACGGCAAGTGGAGTGCGGACCAGCTCGATACCGCAAACGGAGTATGCCTAATTCCCGTCGGACGGCACGGACGAATCCGCGGCGAACTCAAGGATCTCGCAAGACCGACGCTAATTATCCTTGACGATGTCGAAGACAGCGAGGAAGTCCAAAACCCCCGTCTCCGCGATAAAAACTGGAAATGGTTCAACGAAGATGTCATGCCTGCCGGCAGAATCGACGGCAAGACAAACTTCATCCACGTCGACACCGTAATGCACGAGGAAGCCATCTCTAAGCGTCTGCAACTTCTGCCCGACTGGCACACCTTGTTCTACCGTTCTATTGAACACCCCCGAGACCTCCGCCACCCGACCGCCGAGCCGTTATGGGAAGAGTGGGAGAAAATGTATGCGGACATGTCGATCGAAAAAGACGAGCGTGACCGCCGGGCAAACGCATTTCTTGAAGAACACAAGAATGAAATGCTGGATGGCGTCCAAGAACTCTGGCCGGAAATGCTCTCCTACACCTACATCCGGCGGCTCATCTGCAACGAAGGTTACATTTCCGTCATGCGCGAGCGTCAAAACTCGACCCGCGACCCCTCAAAAGAAATCTTCAACATGGAAAAAGCCGTTCGCTTCAACATCACGCCCGACGGACTCTTGCGAAGCGACGGGCGGCTAGTCCTATGGAGCGACATCGCTGGCGGTAAAGTTTTCCTCGACTGGGCTGGCGGAAAGGACGCTTACGATTCCTGCTACGCCGCCGGTGTGTTCGTCCTGTGGGAACCGCTGCCTCAAGCGAATATGAGGCAAAAGGGAGAACCGGTTGCCGCGCTCTCGAACACCCACGCCTACGTGCTTGACGTCTGGATGGACAAAGTCCCCGTCACGGCCCAGCTCGAGGAGACATTTAAACTCATAAAACGCTGTGTCAGCGCTGTGCCGGCCATTCGATTCGATTCCATCCTGCTCGCAGTCGAGGACATTCCGAAAGACACCGGCAACGCGTTACACACCATGATTTCGCGGGCTTTTAAGGGGGCGCGGGAAAAATACGGCATGAACTCGTTAGTCCGCCTCAAATTCCACAAACGAAGTGTCAGGAAGTTGGACCGCATCGCCGCGTTGGAACCGCCTATCGCCAACGGTTGGCTCGTCTTCAATGAGACACTGCCAGAAGTATTTATGTGCCAGATGCGGCAATTCCCGACCGGCGATTTCTGCGACGGCCCCGATGCCCTGCAAGGCGCGACTGAGTTGCCCATCACGCGCTTCCCCGCTGACAAACTGCCGCACGGAATGCCGATGCCGTTCGACGACGATCCGGACGCGTCGATGCACGTTATAAGGAGTTATCTATGATGACTGAATTAACCAACATGTTAGGGGCTTCAAAAATGAGCATTCTCAACTTATTTTTTCTGGCGCACAACAATGCTCAACGTCCCGAACCCGCTCCCTGTCTAGCGTCGCGCCCATTTTCGCTTATTTTCCTATGTCCCAAATACTCAAAAAATAAGCAAATCAAAAATCCCAAATCTACCCCCTCAACCCAACCTACAAGACCCGCAAAAAATCCTCCCCCTTGCCAAGTTGGAGGAAACATTTTAACCTCCCCCCTTTATAAGGGGGGATTGAGGGGGGTGGATTTTTGTCAGGAAGATTAATTGAGCGAATAGCGAAGGATCAACCGACCGCATAGGGAGGGATCAACTGCGAGAATAGCGAAGACGATAGTTTTTTGTTTGAAACCGAGTTTTTTCTTCAAAACGCGGTTTCTTAAACACAATGTTTATGCGCTGTTTTAATCATAGCCCGTCATTTAATCACATGAATCACAGTTCAGACAGTCGCGATTCGGAAATCGCTCCTACAGGGGGGGTGGATTTTTGTCAGGAGGGATCGACCGGCCGATTAAATAGGGCGATAGTCTTGTTTCTTTTATTTCAAACCGAGTTTTTTCTTCAAAACTCGGTTTCTTTAACACAATGTTTATGCACTGTTTTAATCATAGCCCATCATTTAATCATGCGAATCACAGTTCAGACAGTCGCGATTCGGAAATCGCTCCTACAGGAAAGGGTTGGTTGCGGTACGATGAAATTCCGATTCCCGACTCCAAAAACATCAAATTTTGTATTGACACATGTCAAATCATCTTGTATTATATTAAGTAAATATGGATAAAGTATTCAGTGGATGGTCAAAAAATTCTGCTCTCCACTGACCAATAATCACTAACCACTGTTTCAATACGGAGAATGTTGCATGTTTAGGATTCAAAATTGGAAGCAAGCACTCGGTTTAATGGCGCTGGGAAGTGTGTTCACCTTTGTCGGGATGCTGCTGTCTCCAGTCACAGCGCAACGGGATAAGTACGGTGAGATCGAGTGTACTAAATTAACCATTGTCGATTCCAAAGGAAACGAACGAGTCTTATTGACAAACGAAGGATTCATCAAAATCGAAAATGAAAACGGTACTGTTTCCTCCATTCGCGGTGGCGACATCCGAACATATTATCTAACGATTGAACAAAATGGTATGCCAATCGCCCGATTAGGACGCGACGACAAAAATTTCGTCGCCGGAAAATTTACCATTAACAATACACTTGGAGATGAATTGGTGCGTATTGGTCCTTCCCAATATTCTTATAACGCCGGGCACATAACAATTCATGAACACGGTATGTCAACGGATAGGCGTGAAGCCAAAACGTTAGATTTCGACGCCGGTAACAGATTAAATCAAATTACCATGACAAAGAAAAACACTCCCAACCAGCCAATTGTGTCATTGTCAATTCAGGAGTTCGGTACCTCTAAAACCGGTATAGTTCAAGCCGATGAATTTAGGAAAAACCGCTAATTCCAATCTAAATGGAGAATATTCTAATGAAAAAAGGAATGACCGTTGCAAGCGTCGTTTTTGTATCAGTCTTATTCTTCGCGCTGTCTAGTCCCACGTCCAACGAAAAAATTATCTTTGTCGGTATCCCTAAGATGAAGGTAATCACCACTCCTCCCTCCAAAACCGACCCTATAGAAACATTAACACCAAGAAAACTCAAGGATTCTGAGTCCCCAGGATATCTTTGCGTTATCAGTAAAATCGGCGACAAATATTATCACAAAAGCAGAGCGGGCAAAGAATTGTTAATGAGTCGAAGTGGCGCGTTTATCACCTTTAACCGTGCTGACGGACAGCCCGACTATGTCCGATTATGGGATACGACCTTTCCCATAGCCCCCAACCGCGAATCTGACAGATTCCAATACGTTGAAGTAATCACACAGTTTTTAAGTTCTATTACCTATTGGGGAGAGATTACCGATCCGCCTGACTTCCGCTTATGGAAGTCGTCCATCCCTCAAGGCAACGACTGGAAATAAAACGCCAGTCGCCGTCGGGTGAAAGAAAATGTCAGATGTAGAGACTTTGCTGCATAAATTGCGAGATTTAACTATAGACGCTGAGCGTGGAGTTACGGCTCTCCAAGAAAAATTGGAAGACCTATTGAAACAACTTCGGCAGGAATACAAGCAGGGCAAGCTTTCAGACGACATTGTTGAGGAAATAAAATCCCGCAAGGCTCAAATCCTAGAAATAAATCGGAAGATACATGAAGGTAAATTGAAACCGGAATACAAGCCGAATGCCAACAACAACCTAACTTACTGCCCTAGGTGTGATTCTAAGGCGCTTAAAGTTTCATATGGGAAATACGGAAAGCAATGGCGAAACTGTTCTGTCTGTGGAAACAGTAATAGAATTGATTTTTTCTAGAGATTACAAAATGACGTATGCTTCTCTGAAACGAAATCAATCAAATCCTTATAGATGCCGATGCAAACATTTCCTCTCAACAACTTCTTGTGTGTTAGGATTAACTGAAAGGATTGCTCGGGATCATCCCAATGTATAGTGAGGGCGATAGTTTTTCGCTATTCCCCACGGCAAAATGCGTTGGGTTACGCTCCGCGCCTCGACTTTTGTGCGTCGTTTGGCTCCAGGAGCGAACGTAAAATTGTGCATCAATTCATACAATCCGCTCAACCCAACCTACAAAAACTACTGACTGGATTATCGCGAGGATTTCGGAAACACCACAGCGGATGCAATCTACGCTCAACGGATTGACCCAAACGGCAAATCCCTATGGCCGCTCAACGGCATTCCAATCTGTACGGCTGATGGGAATCAAATTACGCCGCAAGCCAGCTCCGACGGTAAGGTCGGTGCTTTCATCATTTGGAGCGACGGCCGAACCGATGAACCAGATATTTACATCCATCGCGCACCGTAAGCATTGAAAGTATTCTATGACTAGATTGCCGGCAGCATTCGATTTAGTTTTAGCCGCTTTAATCAGCCAGAGGATGTGGAAATCATTGTGGAGAGTATGAGACAGATTCGAGGGTTGGGCTAGCCCAAACTTCCAATACCTTGCTAAATCGCTGTGGATTTACAAGCTGAAGTTGGGGTTATGGTGGGTAAGAATTCGCTTTCGCAGGCGTTTGCTGGCAACGATAAAGCCTACGAAGTTAGAACCACATTCCGATTACCCGCTAAATCAATAAGTCGTCGCCGATTGGAAAGAACTGGTCGGCGGCGCGAAGCAGATCCATTGATGTATTATGTTCAAAGGCTACAATCTCTATACGCTTCTGCTGTTGCTTTATGGTTTCAGCAAGTGCGCAAAAATCCCCATCGCCGCTCGCCAGAATGACGACATCCAGAGCGTCCAGCCTTGAAACCACGTCTATCGTGATCCCAACGTCCCAATCCCCCTTTGCCGATCCATCCCCGCGCAGCCGCAAATCCTTACTCTTTATGGTATACCCGTTGTGTTCCAGCAGCGACAAGAAACCCGCTTGGTTAATTTCAGGGATTTGGACGACATACGCATACGCCAAAACCAGTTTTCGGGGACCAACTATGAGGTCGAGAAGCTTAATGTAATCCAGGCGTCCGGCGTACCGGTCTTTTGCTGCATAGAACATGTTCTGTACATCAACAAAAACCCCGACGGCAGGTTGGTTCTCCGCTATACGCGTACGGGTTCCGCCGCCAATCGCCTGTCTGTCAACGAAATTGTTTGAGATCCTTTCCTCTTCGTGCGTTATTACGACTCTCGAATTCCTGTGACTCTCCCGCAAATTGGCAAGATTAGCTTGGGGATCCGAGCGATTCCGACCGATAATTTCCAGACTCCGGTATGCCGCTTTTTCAACGGATTTTAGTTCCAGCGCAAGCTGCGTTCTCTCTGCCTTAAGTTGATGGAGGTCGCCAAGCTGATTAGAAAGGTTCTGGACATCTTCTCGAAGCGTTATATTTTCATGCTCTAGCTGCTCGCAACGGGATTCAATTTCCTCGTATTGATGCTGTTCGTGATCCTTTAATTGGCTGATTTCGCCGGCTAACTCTTGGAGTTGTTGTTTAAGTTCACTATTTTCGTGTTGCGACGCCGCCTGTTCACGCTGAAATTCATGAATAGTTTGGTGGAGTTCATCAATCTTTGCATTTTGCTCAGAAATCTGGTTTAAGTCAGGCTTAGCAACCGGACTCGTTACCAAAGCCGCGCTGGCGGCTTCGTCACCTACATCGCGGCTAGACTGGGCATTCTCGACGTCCATATCCGACGCCTCGGCCTCAGATTCTGCCGGTAAGCTGCGAGAATCTACATTTTGGCTAGCTTCGTTAGAAAAAGCCTGGGACTGAAGGTGTTGATCGTGCTGCGCAAGCAGCGTGACGCCGTGCTGTTGCACAGCGTCACGCGGATTAATCAACAACGCCCAGATCATTGGGCCGAATTCCCCATCGTCCAAGAGCTGCGCCGCGTCTCTCAAGTAAAGCCGTATCTCTTCGACGTTCATGTACTCTACCCGGCGCGCTGCGTGTTCCGCCTTTTTTACAAGCGACCAACTCACCAACTTTTCAATTATGGCTTTATCAAAGAATTCCGCCGCTAATGTTTTCGAAAGGGAATGCAATTCCTCCGATTCACTATGGATACCACATTGCTCTGCCAACGTCGTAATTTCTTGTCCGCTGAAGCAGTCATCAAGAATCCAAGCTAGATGATGTGCGGGAATACGTACATTCACCTTTGGATAATCCTGAAACATGGCTAATCTCCAAAATGTGAGGGGTTAGTTGTAATCATTAATCCACAAGGAAAACAGAAGGGATTCAGAAAATGATTGATTCTGATAATCTTTTTCATAAAGCCTACGCAGATCTCTGCACTCTTGCTGATAACCTCGCACCAATCCACGCCATAGGCAAATAGGCGCCTACTAAGTCCACAACGACAAACCAAACGGGAGACGGCAGCATCAATGCATTGATACTGCCTAATATCAGAAATAAAACGCCAATCACCAACGCCATTGTCATCTTGGAAGCAGCAGCTATGATTACTGCGGCAAAAGCGCCGACCAGTGTTCCCAAAGCGTGTGCTACGAACGGGACAATGAAGTGTTTAAATTCAAAGAGATGCATGCCGGACTTGATGGATTCGACATCTCTCACATCAATACCCGCAGGGGGCGGGATGATTTCGGCGCCCACTATGACCAGTCCCATATTTACAGCGCTACCTGCGGCGAGGCCTGCAATGACGGCTAGCGCGTTTCTGATTATTGGATTCATAATCGTTACTTCTTAACGCCTTTCGCTCGAGAAACGGAGAAAATCAGCGAACGTTAAATCTTGATTATTTTATCTCGATGATTATCGACTGATTTTGTTGCATTTCGCGAATCTACAACCACATCAGCACATTCGACAAGCCAATCGTAATTGATGCTTGAATGATCTGTCATAATCGCGACGCAATCCACCTGACTAATGAGTTCGACGGTCAACTCCTGAGACACATAGCGGTCCGGAAGATTATCCCCTGTGCTTCCTACGTGAAATTCCGGAACGTAAGGATCGTGATATAGAATTTCACCGCCGCGGCCGGTGAGCAGACGGACCAAATCAATAGCCGGGGATTCCCGAATGTCTCCCACGTCCTTTTTGTATGCGACACCGATAATCAAAATTTTTGAGCCGTTTACTGCCTTTCGTTGGCGATTAAGTGCATCAATAACTTTGTCCAACACATATTCTGGCATTGAACTGTTAATTTCGCTGGCAAGTTCAATAAACCGGGCGTAAAACTCATAAGTCTTCGCCTTCCACGAGAGATGCAACGGATCGACTGGGAGGCAGTGTCCGCCCAAACCGGGTCCGGGGTAAAACGGCATAAATCCAAACGGTTTTGTCGCCGCCGCGTCAACGATTTCCCAAACATCCAGATTCATACGGTCGCACATCAACGCCATTTCATTCACTAGGCCAATATTGACACTGCGAAACGTATTTTCTAGCAGTTTGACCATTTCCGCTGTCCTCGTCGAGGAAACCGGATGTACCTCGTTAATAAACTCTTCATAAAAACGCTGCGCAATATTTGTACAAGCGGGGGTTATCCCGCCGACAATCTTCGGCGTGTTGACCGTCGTGTAGGTTTTATTGCCGGGATCAATCCGCTCGGGAGAAAATGCGAGGAAAAAATCTCGGCCGACCTTTAAGCCGGTTGACTCAAGCTTTGGCAGGACAACTTCCTCCGTTGTACCGGGATAGGTCGTACTTTCTAGTATTATCAACTGATCTTTATGCAAATACTGCGCAGCGCGCTCCACCGCTGAAAGAATGAAACTCATGTCCGGATCTTTACTCTTGCGCAACGGCGTCGGAACGCAAATATTGACCGTATCCAAATCTTTCAACGCCCGATAATCCGTTGTGGCTTGAATCTGCCCACGTTCGACCAAAGGCGCGACGTTCTCTGAAGGCACATCCGGAACGTAGGAAATCCCCTGCTGAATTCGCACAACTTTACTGCTGGATGAATCAATCCCCGTCACGGAAAAGCCCGCTTTCGCGATCGCAACCGCGAGCGGCAGACCGACATAGCCAAGTCCGATTACACCGGCGCGAAGTGTTCGAGCCTCAATCTTTTGTCGAATCATATGCCGTTGAATAAGTTATGTATTGAAAGGCAGTTAAGGATTAGTCATGAATGTTCAATCGGAGTCATTGAGTATCCATAACGCCGCCCGATATAGGTCGGTGAAAATCTTTGCCGCACGTAAATTGTCGTGAGAACCGGGATTGTGAGTCTGTTTATCATCGACTTGCGAGTAGTTTCCCGTCAATACAAAAACGGATTGGCATCCAACTTGTTGACCTGCCGCGATGTCCCTTATCGAATCCCCAACGAGGTAAGACCGCGGCAAGTCAATTCCGTGCTCGTGTGCCGCTTGGATTAGTAACCCCGGCTTGGGTTTTCGGCAACTGCACCCTTCGTCCGCCCGATGAGGACAGTGGTAAATTGCGTGAATACGACCTCCAGCCCCCTCAATTTCCGTCATCATCCGCTGGTGAATTTCGCCAAGCGTGCGTGGAGCAACGATGCCTTTGTTGATGCAGGACTGGTTTGTGACGACAATAAGACGGTGTCCGGCATCCGTGAGACGCTGAATTGCTCTTAGCGAATTCGGGATGAATTCAAATTCGTCCCAACTTTTGACATAGTCATTTTTGCGATTGTGATTGATTACCCCATCTCGATCAAGAAAGACGGTCTTCACGCTGCGCCTCCAAACAAATCGCCTGAGAAAGGCTATCGTGCGTAGCAGCGGCACATCCGACCTCGCCAACAACGATACCGCCCGCTAAATTAGAAAGCCGCGCGGCATCATACATTTCAGCACCGGCGGCGAGCGCAAGCGTGAATACCGCCACAACCGTGTCACCTGCACCGGTGTCGTCAAAAACATCGCGGGGCTGCGCAGGAGAAATGTGCGCTACTTCCGTTCGCTGACTGTCTCCAATCCTGCGAAATAGAGACATACCTTGTTCACCGCGAGTGATGAGTAGACCGTCCAGAGCCAATCTGTCCAATATCTCTTCACCGACCCCAATTAACGTATTTTCGTCCGTAATTTCCCGGTTCAATGCTGCACCGGCTTCTTTGTGGTTCGGTGTGATGGATGTTACGCCTTCGTAGTGCCAAAAATTCTCGACCTTGGGATCCACGACGATCGGCTTGTTATATTGACGAGCTACAATGAGAATATTTTCGATGAGTTCCGGGTTCAAAACTCCTTTCTCGTAATCCTCAATAATGAGGGCGTCCGCTTGTGAAATTCGATCGGTTACCGCCTTCAGCAACTCATCCTGTAAGGACGCATCAACAGGCAAACTTGATTCTCGGTCAATTCGCAGAAGCTGTTGATGATTTGATACGCTCGTAGACGAAGCTCGCGCAATCACGCGCGTCTTGGCACTTGTCGGGCGGCTTGAATCGGTGCGGATGCCGCCGGTATTTATCCCTGCTTCTTGAAGTATACCAATCAGTGTTTTTCCGTTACTGTCACTGCCAATCACTCCAATGAGGTCTGCTCTCCCACCGAGGCTGGCAACGTTATGCGCTACGTTAGCAGCACCGCCGAATCGCGCTGTTTCAGAGGTCGTTTCCAATACTGGTACGGGAGCTTCCGGTGAAATTCGTTTAACATCTCCCCAAATATACTCATCTAAGATGAGGTCACCGATGATTACAACATGTTTTCCTTCCAGCCGATCTAATATAGCTTGTAAGCTCTCCCTCGCCAAATGCCACCCCATCGCGTCTTACAATTTTAGCATACCTTCACGAATCTCATCAAGGAGTACGCTATTTCTGAAGTTTTTCATCTGCCTGTAATGCATTTTTGCGATTCCGGTCAACCCCCAAATCGTTTGTTCTGTGAGAAACAGAAACTGCGAAAACAACAATGCAATTATGTGGAAGGGTAAATGAGGTATCCGGTGCGTTCGGTGCGAACGCGAAATAGACAGCCCCCAGCGGTCACATAAAGTGTTCGGAGATCGTCATCTCCAAAGGTGCAATTTGTTGGGATTTCTACCGGCATCGGATGCGATTCCAGGACTCGGCCATTGGGCGCGAAAATATAAATCATGGGACCAGGCCCGCTCTTCCTCCATCCTGCAGCTGCTACAATATTGCCTTCGGTATCCAAACACATACCGTCAACACCGCGATGCGGGTAGAAGTTGTGCAGAACTTCATAGCTGCCAACCGTGCCGTCATCATTTATTGGATAAGCGCGCAACTCTCGCTTGTTGTTTTCGCCGTATTCGCTCTGAGCCACGTACAGCCAATTTCCATCTGGCGAGATTAAGAGTCCGTTCGGTTTTGTAGTGTCGTGGGTAACCCGACTGATTTTCCAAGTGTCATCTGGTTGGGGATCCAATCGAAACACCGACTGGTGATCCAGTTCCAAATCATCGGTTCTGTCGCCGTAGCGCGGATCGGTAAACCAGAAACTGCCTTGTGTATCGAAAGCAAGATCGTTCGGGCTGTTGAGTCGTTTCTCGTCGAATTTTTCCGCAACGGCAGTAGTTGCGCCGTCCCGGTCGTAGCGCACAATCCTCCTGCCGCTGCCCTCGCATCCGTACAACTGCCCCGTTCTGTCAAACATAAGTCCATTGGCACCGTTCGTTCCTGTCCGAAAGACGGTGCATTCACCGCAGCCCGGTGTGTATCGCATAATGCGGCTGCTTGGGATGTCGGTAAAGAGCACTGCCTCCCCGTCCCAAGCGGGCCCTTCCGTAAAGCTGAACGGTCCAGCAACCTGTTCAAAGTCCCAATGCATTTCCCGCCTCTTAAATGTACGTGTCTATGCAGATGTTTTATTGAAGCATACACGAATCCATAAAAGAAGGCAAGGAAAAAGTTGGCGATTATTCGGCGGAGTCGATGGATTTGCGGCGATACGCGATTCAATGCTGAAATGTCGTTTAATCCATTTCAAGAGGCGTGAGAATCTGTGTGTCGGCGGGGATTTGCGGGAGGGTACAGGCTTCAAAAGTCAATTGCAAATCGCGTGGGCGGTATGGCGTGCCGAATGCACCTAGAGTGGATTCTCGAACGATGCGTTGGAGATGGCGGACTGACGCTTGAGTGAATCTAGCGCTGACAAATAGGTACGAATTCGGCGTGACGGCTTCGCCGCGAAGCCGCTTCCACCTGAGAAATGTCTTCAACTGTCCTTGAAATTCTTTCGATACGGGGATGGCCCGCGGTTTATTTTCGTGCCCAACTTTCGCGCCAATGTGGAGGTGGGTAAAGGTTTCAACGCTGGGCTTTAGATGGGCGACGCGTAATTCACGCAGTTCAGCAACACTCAATCCGGTCCGCAGAATGGTTAGCACAACGCAGAAATCTCGAAAGTTGCGGTTTCGATGCGTCCAGTCAAGGAGTCGGAGTTCTTCATCGATTGTCAATATCTTCGGTCTGCGCATCCTACATTGTCTGGCACTGAAATGACGAGTTGTTCTGCCGTAGTTCCCTCACCCGTTCCAAAGATTCCCCAATAGATTATTGCGCAAACTTCCTTTTCAAAATCTCCAACACAACCGGAGGCACCATTTCTATTAGCTTGTCTTCACTCACTTTTTGTCCGCCAATCTGTAAAATTTCCATAACGAGTGTGGAACTCAAATGAGCATATTTTGTGTTTGCCATCATGAATAAGGTGTCAACCCCAGGGGCTATTTGACGGTTCATGCGCGCCATTTGGAATTCCTTCTCAAAGTCGGAGAATTCTCTGAGACCCCGAATAATTGTGCAGGCGCCCCGCTCTTGCGCATATTGTGCTGTGAGACCGGAAAACTTGTCTATGCCGACATTGGGGTAAGGATGGATGACAGCTTCCAACATTTCAATCTGTTCTTGAAGCGTAAATCGAGGGGTCTTGGCAGGATTGATGCCGATTGCCACAATTAGCGAATCGAAAAGGGAGAGATTGCAGACGCGATCGATTAAATCGACGTGACCGTTGGTAACGGGATCGAAACTTGCAGGAAAAACCGCGATTTTTTTGGACACGCCGGAATCCTTATTTCGCAACATTACAGGGATTGAGAGTGTGATTCAGGTTGCCGAAATATTAACACACGGCTGTTACGCCCGTCAACTCGAATGTGTTACCGCGCTCGTACCGGACACATTGCAGAAAAATCAATTGACCGAATTCCTATGCTAGTTTATCATAGCAATGCTAACCTAGGATTTTCGCGAGCCACGACGATTGACCTCAGACATGATTAAAGCCGTCACATTCGATTTTTGGCAAACCCTTTACGCCGATTCGCAAGAACTGAAGCGCGAGCGCCAGGCGATGCGAACCCGTTACTGCCACAAATTTCTTGTGGAACAGGGGCACGACGTGACACCAGCGGAGGTTAATTCAGGCATTCAAACTGCCTACAGGCTCGCGGAAACCATGTGGTATCAACATCGGGGGGTCACGGTTGACGCGTGTATTTTGCGCCTTTTAAGCTCGCTTGGGATTCAGCCAACGCCGCCAGTCGTTGAAAATCTCGTTCACCTGACAGGCGAGGCTTGCTTGAATGTACCGCCGGTGCTAATACCGTACTCCAAAGATACGCTTGCTCAGCTTAGCGGGAAGTACCAGTTAGGAATAATCTCAGACACGGGTTTGACGCCAAGCCGAGTTTTGCGCCAGTTAATGACAGCGGATGGCATGCTCGGATTGTTCGCAGCGCAGACCTATTCTGACGAGACGGCGCACACTAAACCGGAAGTCATACAGTTCCACTCGACGCTGAAACAGCTCAATGTACGGCCCGGTGAGGCGGTTCATATCGGTGATTTGGTTTGGACGGATATCGTCGGCGCGAAAAACGCGGGAATGAAAGCGATTCAATTTTCAGGTGTAACGGCAAGAGCGGACGACGATGAGTTGTGCGATGCTGCGTTTGATGATTATCGGCAACTTGAGGGAATTCTAAATCGGTTGTGAGTTTTTTTAGGTGTTAATTACAATTAATTCCCAGCAATTTTGATTACCACCGTTCGTCAGCAAATTGAGCATTTGGCATGGCATAGTGTTCCCCCTTAGTTTTTTCAGGGGCGCGGCGCTGAAAGACGTCCCTTTCGCTATGGCTGGGATGTTCATAACCGCCAATGACATAAACAATTGCGCCGGCTTGGCGGCAAACGCTAATCGCCATATCCGGTGTGTATCCCCTCTCGCGGCGGCGGCTGGTCGGTTCATCCGTTACGATCATGAGGACAAGTTGGCGATCCGCAGGCGTTTGAAGCTTGGGGACGCCTTCGATAATTGCATCGAGCAGGTGTTCATCGCCTTCCTTCGGCAGCTGGAATAACTTCTTGACCTGCACAGCATCTAACGGCGGTTTCGTCACCACGATTGAGCTTTCTCCCCCGCCTACTCGCGCCCAAAACCGGATAACCCCGAAACGATAGTCGAGTCCTCCTTCATCTAGGGTTTCCGCCAAAACATCAAATCCACCGCAAATATCTTCGACATCGGCTTTCATGCTAAAGCTGGAATCGAAGACGAAGACGATATCGGCAGATTGCTTCGCCGCCGGAATCATGTGTTCGCCAATGAGTTCGAAAATCCCGCCAATTCTTTGAATCCGCTTATCCAAATATGAGGGTGTTCTTCGTACCTGCTGGTATTCGTCAACTGCGTACCACTTCCCGCCGGTCTCCTCCGCCAACTGTAGTTGCACGGCTTCATTTACCCCAATAACATTGATGTGAACATCATCCTGCACACACCGCTCAATTATCTGATTGGTACGTTGCTGTGTTGCATTTGGTGCTTTCCATGCCGTCTGCAACGGGGAATTTGTGACGACAATCATGTGCTTGGCGGCATCCGATCTGTAGTTCAACTCCCTTACCCCCCACATCATCGCCTCAAGTCCATATCCGGTCAAATGACTGCCTCGAAATTGTGTGTAGAAACTATCCTGGATAGCACGAAAGTCGTTCCTGAATTCGCTGCCCTCAAATTTTCCACCGCCCTGATTTTGAAACCAGACTGGCGCTATCCGGTAGTCGACCCCCGACTCCTCGAACACACTTATCATTTTGTCAAGCTGTTCTTCAAGCTCCGCAATCGCCGCTGCCATCCTTTCGCCGCGTTCGATGACAAAGACCAAATCAACCATCTTTTCCTTACCATGACGGCTGACGCGGCGTGTAATGCCGAGGAGGCTTTTACCGACATTTACCTTTGTTACTCTTACCTCGTCTTTCAGTTCTTTTTTTGGGCTGACCATGACTCGCCGTTTTCTGCGCGGCGGCTGCACTTGCGCTCCGGCAATCGCTGCCAACCCATCAACGCCAATCCAGATTGCCAGTATCATCAAAGCAATCCCAGTTTTCCACGTATAGCGTTTTGATGCGGTCATTGAGGTTTCTCCCTTCCTGTGATCGCCCTAGTCACGGCGATTTACTCAGCGTTGACCTATATTTCCCGTTCGCCGCAGCCACGGAATGCTGATTTTCGCATTACAGGTTTATTGCTCCGATCGTGCAATCCTACTTGACAACCACCATCCGCCGTAACGCGGTGTAATCACCCGTTCGGAGTTGATAGTAATAAGTTCCGCTTGTGACGGGTTCGCCGTTTTGGTTGCGGCCGTCCCAATACGCAGCACTCGCTTTATCTCGGTAGACACCCGACTTTTTGCGTCCAATGTCAAGGGTCTGAACGATGTGACCGCTCTGGTCATAGATGTTCAAAGTCACAGGGGCATCACTTGCCAACTGATAAGGTATCCACGTTTCGGGGTTGAACGGATTTGGATAATTTTGCAGCAACGCCGTGCGTTTGATGTTTCCCAGCGTGGTCACCCGTTGCGCCAACGGTTTCACTCCTAGTTCTGTTGAACAAGCGAATTCCCATAGCAACACGGTGCCGTCCCGCGAGCCGCTAGCAAGGGTACCGCAATCGCGACTGAAGGCAACGTCATAAACCCCCGACGTTCCACCCCGTATAGCTAGCGTATGCCCGGTTAGCGTTTGAATCAGTTCGCCCGTGTTGGCGTCCCACAAACGAATCGTATCGTCCCAACTAGCGCTACTTGCGAGCGTACGTCCATCAGGGCTAAATGCAACGCTTTCCACCGGACCCGTGTGCCCTGTGAGCTTACGCAGGCGTTCTCCCGTATGGGTGTCCCACAATCGGATAGCGTCCGCACTCCCACTAGCGATAGTTTTGCCGTCAGGACTGAACGCAACGCTCTGGACCGCAGGCATAGGCCGGTTTAAATTACGCAAGTGTTTTCCCGTTTCCGCGTTCCATAGACGGATTGTACCGTTAAAACTCCCGGTGGCAATGGTTGCGCCATCGGGACTGAACGCTATGCTTTGGACAAAAAACACATCCTTGAGCCTTCCTTTTAGTCTCCCCCTATGAGCGTCCCATAGACGGACGGTAGGGTCCGCACCCCCGCTGGCAATTGTGCTTCCATCGGGACTGAACGCAACACTATACACACCACCTCTATGCCCGGCGAGTGTTTGCCGGTGTTCTCCCGTATCCGCATCCCACAGACGGACGGTACGGTCCCAACTCCCGCTAACGACGGTGCTTCCATCGGGACTGAACGCAACACTATAGACCACAAGCCTATGCCCGGTGAGCGTTCGCTGAAGATTTCTCGTATCTGCGTCCCACAGACGGATGGTACCGTCATGACCGCCGCTTGCGATGGCGCCGCCATCCGGGCTAAACGCAACGCCATTGATTCCATCAGTGTGCTCGGCGTACGTCTGCAAGTGTTCCCCTGTATTGGCCTCCCATAGACGGATGGTGTTGTCAAAACTCCCACTGGCGATTGTGCCACCATCCGGACTAAACGCAACGCTATAGACCCAATCTGCGTGACCGGTGAGCGTGCGCAGGTGTTTTCCTGTATCGGGCTCCCACAATCGGATGGTATTGTCAAAACTCCCGCTAGCGATGGTCCTGCCATCCGGTCTGAACGCAACGCTACGAACATCATCCGTATGCCCCTTGAGTGTTCGAAGGTGTATTTTTTTATCGGCACCCCACAATCGGATGGTATCGTCTCGACTCCCACTGACGATGGTATTGCCATCCGGACTAAACGTGACGCTATAGACCCAATCTGCGTGACCGGTAAGCGTTCGCAAGTGTACCCCTGTATCGGACTCCCACAGCCGGATAGTATTGTCCCAACTCCCACTGGCAATTTTACCACCATCCGGACTGAATGCAACGCAACGAACCGCGCCCGTATGCCCGGTGAGCGTTCGCAGGTGTTCCCCCGTATCGGTGTCCCACAAACGGATGGTCGCGTTCCCATTTCCGCTAGCGATGGTGCTGCCATCGGGACTGAACGCAACGCAATATACACCAGATTTATTCCGTGTGAGCGTTCGCAGGTGTTCTCCGGTATCGGCGTTCCATAGACGAATGCTGCCGTCCACACTCCCACTCGCGATGGTGCCGCTATCGGGACTGAACGCAACGCTCCAGACCAAACTCGTATGCCCTGTGAGCAGGGCAACTTCTTTATGGTTCGCCGTATCGTAAATCCAAACGCCGATACTGCCGGCGACCGCAAGTCGAGTACCGTCGGGCGAATACTGAATTTCACTTATCCTACCTTTGCCGAGGCGTGCTTTAGCGCCATCAGGTAAACTCAATTCCGATGAATCTTGGGCGAAACTGTGGGGAACACACGGAGCGAAAACGAACAACAGAGTAACAATGAAAAACATTGTTTTCATCATCGGATTAATCCTCCATGTTTGAGTTCAGGGAGTCTAATTTTGTAAAATTCTGGACCGGTATGATACATGTGAGGTTTTCACTGGATATTTCTACAAAATGGTTGGTTTACTGTTCACTGCAAATCTCAGTGTAATACGTTCGACTTAATTGCACCCCAAGCGGCAGCAGACTTCCTATCGGGATGAACTGCCAACACCCCCAAAACACCTTTGACACCGCCTTCGAAGTGTTTTGTAATTTCATCAGCGGTGAAGGCTCGCTTCGCAATCAGGACTTCGTCCAACAGTCCGTCCATCGCAATGGGTCTTTCCGCCCAACCGATTGTGACCGGTGCGTTGATGAATTCTGCCATATCGTCGTCCTTTTCGTGGGGATCAATAAAAGATCTAAGCCAATTTGTTTCTTTGCCACCGTTGTACGTCTTGGTCAGGTGCCTTTCTCGGACTACAGCGAAGTGGCGCCATGCCTTAGGCTTCGCATTCCAATCGCCGGGGCCAAAGTGTCCGCTACTGATAGTTTTGCCGCCGCCGTCTCCCTCAATAACGACAGTGGAATGCAAACCGAGACCTACAAGCGCGGGATTTGAGCCGGGTAGGTTCACGCCAAGAATCCATTTGTTCATTTCCCCGCGGCCTTCGTCTTGAGCTATGAACGCATGTTGCCCGACAGTTTCATTCAGGTTAAACCACACAGCAAGCGTATAATCTGATTTAAAAAAGCTCAGACTTTCATCATTTCCGGCGTCCACATAACCAACCGGTTCAAGCTGAACGGCGTTTCCGAATTTACCTTTTCCCCATTTTGCGTTTCTCTTAAACGTGCCGTGATTTCCGTGAGGAGAGAGGTCTTTGGTAGTTCCGCCCCTGCCTTCATCAAACGGCATTGCGAGCACAATGTCTCTGTCAACGATTGTATCGGCTTCTCCAACGCCGCACGCGCCAACCACACCGATTATCAGTAACGCCGAAACTAACGTTTTCATTAGTCATTCCTCCTACTCGGATTAATCTGTACGAATCTCTTCAATTCCGTGCCGAATATAGGCGGGCTGTAACGTAAGGTATTGACTTTTGGTTTTTAGCAAAACATGTGCCAACGGATAATCCATTTCAATTTTGCGCCTGGTATGTTTGATACATCACGGCACGTGAGTAATTTGCATCACTCCGTCTCATTGGCCAATCCTTGCCCCAAACGGTGCAAAAATATCGAACCCTTGCTCCATTTCGTGCACGTCCGTAAATATCGGATTCATTGAGACAACCCATTACTTTTTCCGCCGTGCTTATTCTCATCGCTAGAGAAAACGAACGAATAACGATTATCTGTCAGACTAATCTCAAAAAGGCTTGAAGCAATTTTGCTACATCTTGATACTAGAATGATACACCAGTTAAATCTAGCAGTATTTGTAGGTTGGGTTAAGCGGGGTTTAAGGAAACACGTATTTTTGCCGAACGCGATTCGTTTTTTGATTATGTTGTCAGTTTTTAATGAGGTAGCGTAACCCAACGTTTTTTATATTTGGGGTATGTATCGTAGAACAGAGTCGGTTCGTATTTGAGAAAAGCGTTGGGTTACGCTGCACGTATTTTGACATGCACACGGTTTTGAATTTGCGGTGTTAATTTGCCATAGAAATGTAATGGGATGAATCCGCTTAACCCAACCTACATTTGCTGTCTACAATTAAAATCTGTGCAATGGTCATTAACTTACTTTGGAAGCGTTCAACTCAACTAACTCTTACGGCGGGGATTCTAAGATTAGAACGCCTAAATTGCTCGGAAAGGTGGGTTCTGTTCCGGGTATTTGGGACGCCCAGTAGACCGCCTGATCGTCTGAGCGGTGAATCACAAAGTTAAACCCAATACGGCTATTTCTTTTCGTTTTCAGGGGATCGAAACCGCGAAAGACTGGGAAAAAGGGGATGCGCGCCTCAATGATGTAGTAATTGGATTCCTGCCTTACCGCGACATCAAGGTCCTGCGCTTGGTAGTTATAAACCTGTTCTGGTGTCCACTGTCCAATGTAAGGCTGATCGCCGTTGAAACCCGCGCCTTTCGGACAGATCCAGAAAATAAATCGGTTTGGATCCGTTCCGGTTTGTAGGTAGGCTGGTTTGCTCCCGCCGCCGGGGTGAAGGTCGAAATGTAATTCCAATGCGTCCGAATCCTCGTAATATTTCGTTGGATCCGGAGCGTCCACGGAATCATCGTAGATTTGCGCCAGCACATAAAGCGAGTCCTTGCCCCACAGCAACCAGAGAAATCCTTCATCTTGCGGGGTTCGAAGCGCCTTTTCCAGCGGCCACTGGTCATCAAGGCCGTCAATGAGCATCGGTCTGCTCGTGTACGGTGCTCTGGAAATCAGGTTCGCTCGGCAACCCGCGTATATTCCCACGTTCGTTTCCCCCGTGTCAATCAATGCATCTGTATAAGTTGCCGTCACCGTTTCTCCGCCGACCAATCTGAGGCCATTGTCGATTTCATTTTTCCCGTACTGTGTTGACACCGATCCTCGAAAAATGTGCGAATTAGCATTTTCTTCAACTAACGAGAGGACAATTGATTGCGCGCCGCCTTTGACCTGTATTGTTGTTGATTCGACGTCGAAGGCGTCCAGATTCAGGTCGGCGTCTTCTAGTTGGAAGTGCAACGGACTCCCCGGGTTAAAGTAACGTATAATTGTACCGTCCCGCCGAGTAATCATTAGGCGCCCTCGGACACCCTGATTGACGTAAGCGCGGTCTTCGACAGCAACAGCGTTGGCAAATGGAACGCCAGATATGTATACTGCGCGAATCTCCTCGTCACCTTGCACATCGAGTGTACCATCGGCGACCGGCGTTGTGCCGTACCGTGTCGGAATCGATGCAGCGAAGACGCCTTCAGCTTCCGGAATCGCCTTAAGCACCACCTCAGCATTATCGTTAGTCTTGTTCCCAGTGACGGCAACCTTAATCGAATCGTCACGTGCAACCGCACTGAGAAAAAGATCTTCTAGCCAGAAGTAGATTGTCTCGCCCGCATTGAAACTTCCCAACTCATGAGCGGCGACAGAATGCCTTGCTCCGAATTGAGCCGGTGATTCTTCTAGCGCATTTCGATTAACAATCCGTAGAATACCCGCGCTGCTGCTCAATACAATCGCCTGAGCATGCATTGACACGTTAGTTTCGCCGGTAGCGGTGATTTCATCCGTATACACTACACTGATTACCTCTTTATCTTTCACGTGTAGGATGTCATCGGTCCTGTCGGCGGCTGAATTGGCATCAGGAGAATCCGCGACTTGCCGCGTCTGCAGAAACCCATCAAAAATCGCGTTATTCGCGCTCGTCTCCCATAAGATGAGCTGAACCTCGTCTGTGTTCCCGGAGGCGGTTACCAGAGCGGCGTCGCCCTGCGCCGGGGAAATGTCCAAATCTTCATCTCGCAGCCGGATGCGTAGTTTTGCTCCGGCGTTAAAGCTTCCGACGAAGAGAGTTCGGGCGAGAATTTTACCGCTTTCTGCGTCAATAATCTCCAAATCCCCAGTATTCCCGGTTTCGACCGAAAGCGCAACACTGACAGGGACTTGGGCCGCCCCGGTGTCTTGCAGGGCATCGGTATAAATACATGTCACAATACCTTCCCCCTGCACCTGCAGGATGTCATCCTCCGGTATCGAAACTGTTCCATAGCTTGTTTGCACTTCGCCGCGAAAAACGCCAGGCCTTCCCGCCACCTCATCCATAATCAGGCGAACAGTGTCTCGAATCTTGTTATCGGCAAAATCGGATTCAGCAATTTGCGCCGCAGCATTGGCAGTATTGAGATCAGCGTCCCGCATCTTCAGAATCAGCGTATCACCAGCCCGAAACCCAAAAATTTCTACGTTATCCGCCGCGTCCGGTTCAAAGTTAATCTCGTTATAGACCTTAAGCGTTCCCGTAGTCCCAATCGCTGCCGTGCAATCGTCCGAAACCTCAAAATCAGTTTCGCCAGTGGAACGCAGCGCATCAATATAGATTGCTTGAACTGATTCCGTGCCCTGCACCTGCAATTTGCCATCGCCTAACGTTGCCTCGGTGTCATAGGCGGTTTCGATAGAACCGAACAGCGTTCCTCCAGCGGCGTACCGTGCATCGCCTCCGGCGGGAATGGGAGTTAGCAGCACCTCTTCTCGGTCGCTCAGATTATGTCCGGTAAGTACAATCCGCACCGCATCATCAAACAGGTCTCCATCGCGGAGTCGAAAATGAAGTTTGCTTCCGGCGTTGAAGCTACTCAGATTCGTCAAGTAATTCGATTTAACAATCTCTATGATGCCATCGACTCCGGCGCTGACGTGCATCAGATCGGTGATGACTACGTCCGTCGCGCCGGAAGCCTGCAGGGCGTCAACATAACTGAGGGTAACCACCGCTTTGCCGACAACTTCAAGAATATCGTTGGAGGGATCGGCGTGCACCGCATACCGAGTTGGGCATAGTTCAGCGAATTCACCAGAATTTTCGGTGGTCTCTGTCAGCGTCAATGTGCGTTGATCGGCGGTCAGATCGCTGCTCAAGTTGACCTCAACTAACTCCAGCATCTGATCGTTTTGGTTTAAATCTGTGTCCTTTAACCAAATGGAGAGCGGATGCCCTGCCTTGAAAAACTTTCGGTTGCCTAGGACATTTGATTCCTCTTCACCGCTGTTTACACGCCCTGAACCCAATTCAAGCCGCGTGGTCACTCCGGTTTTTACGCTTGTTTCTGCATGGATAGGCACATTTGTCTTCCCTGTCGCTTGGATGCCGTCCACGTAATACGCCCTCACAATTTGCATGCCAATGGCTTGCAGCACACCGTTGTTCGGTCTGGGCGTCTCGCTGTAGGCGGTCTCTATCGTCCCAATAAAATTCCTGCTATCCGGTCGATAATTAAGTACGGCTGTCTCAATCTCCTCCGTTTCAGGAATAGCCAGCGTTACTTCAATCGTCCTCGGTTCGGAAGTAAGCCCGTTACTTTGATTGGCTAAATCCGCATCGTGTACTCGCAGGTAAATTGTATCGCCAATGCTAATCTCGTCGAGCAATTCCCCGGACTTTGTTATGATTGAAATCGTTCCCGTTGATCCTGTGTTGACTGTGGCTGTATCGGTGACGGAATACCCATGCTGCGTACTGCTGTAATAGGGATCGAAATATTTGACTGTAACTTTGTCCTCGCCGCGGACGAAAAAGACAGAAGATTCCGCGTCTTCAACCTTCGACTCCCTTTCCTCGTAGGCAGTTGGGACTATCGCAGCGAAGGTGGCGCGGTTGCGCGCCATGTCGTTATCCGGATTTTCGTCCAGCAACAACGCGGGATTTGCCTCTTTCAGCGTAACCGAAAGCGTCTGTTTTGTTCGTTCATTGCGCAATTCGGCTAGGACGGATTCCGGTTGATGGCGATCGGTGTTTCTGTCCGCATCCCATACACAGATAGTGAGTCGGTCGCCAGCGTTAAAATTCGTAATCGGACGAGTTGGCTTCTGACCCAGGAATGCAATTCGTCCGCTAATTCGGTCCGCAAGTTCGACAGAATTCCAACGATTCGGCGGTGCATTGAGATTGGATGTCCCATACGAAAACCAGCCAGCGGCATGGTTTGTTAACTTGAGGTTCGCCATGACGTAATTGAACCCAAGAGACTTGTCTACATCGGGTTCAAACCCGTTCAATACTAGCGACTTAGGAATTCTTGCTTCGAGGGTATACCCGTTCTCAGTTTTAGAGACTTTCGCTTCAATCTCTTTTCGGTTGTAAATATTGTGCCGGATTGCATCGAGGTGATGGTGAATCTGTGAAGGCTGTATTTGCGGCTGAGATTCATGTGAATCAAGGAGAGTAAAAACAAAATGGTGGTCGCTGTCTTTGTACATTCCCGGCGATCTGTTGAGGGCGGTATCAATAAAGAGATGCAGTGCTTCCGAATCGTCTCGCGCCGCATTATCGTGTATTGGGGAGTAAAGGGGGTTGCGTATTCGCTGATTGACAATTGCAGCCACATAAAGGTTGTCATCGTCCCACTGCGAATAAAGCGATATCGGAGAATCCGCAGAAGTTTTATAGTTCTGCGGAAGCATTGGATAGAGGGTTGGCCATTCACTCACCTTGCCGTCAACTACAACCTTTTCACTGACGCGAATTGCTTTGCCAATGGTTTCGTCCGATTGATTGGACAACTGCGCGGACGACACATCCACTGTTTCACGCGCTTCTAATAGGACAACCTCTGAAACCACGGCATTGGGGCCAGCCAAGCGGTTGAAACTGAGCGCAATTTTACCGTCGGCGTAGGCCTTAACCGGAATTGGGTAGGTGCGAGATTCTGCCGTCCCACGCGGGATTTCAATCGCGTCGTGCAGGATAAACCCGTCAACCGTTAGGTTTTGAATTCGCCGCCCGTTGTTTTTTTGCAGGTAGGTTACCCTTACCCAATAAAAAAAGGACGGGTGTAATTCAGCATACCTGATTTTTACCGCGTCATAGTGGTAAGCGAAGCTTCTCTGCTCGAACGTATTGCCCAAATCAACTTTGTCCGACTCGTTGCCCGCTGGCAAAAAATAGCGGTTTTCGTCTCCCGTGTCCCGATCAAACGCAAAACCCTGTTCAAGGTGCGGCGCAAAGGCATTTTCATCGAATCCAAGATTTTCGTGGTGCATCTGAACTGCATTATAATCGCTCAGCGGTCGATTAACCGGGCGCACCGGTCGATAGTCATCGGTAAAAACTTCAAATTCTCGTATCTCCGGATAATCGCCGTACCAATCGCCGTGTTCGATGCGCATACGGATATACCGCGCTGAAACGGTCGAACTAAACAGTTGAAAATCTGTTACGGTTTCATCGGGAAGACTTTCGGAGGTGTAGTGTTCTGTGTAACGCCGCCCGTCGACACTGGTTAAAACCCGATAGCGCCTGACGTTGTTACCGGGACCATCGGTTGTTACACGAACCCCGTAGATTTTTTGCACTTCTCTCAAACTGCCCGTAACCACCACCGCACTAGCTGGCGGTTTGAATGAGATTTCTTTCCACGTGTTTTCGCCCTCCTCAACCGTTTTCTCTATCCGCTGTGCGCCGACCCATTTCGAGGCTTCATAGGGGAGGAAATCTATGAGATTGTTGAGTTCGACGGAATTGTAGTTGCTGTCAATTTCCAGAAGTGGGCTGTGGGATTGGTAGCGCACGCCGACGCGGAAATCATCGCCTCTCAATTCTGGTTTGTTACTGAACCAATCGTTAATGACTACTTGCACCCAACGCGCTTCGGCAGGAATAGAGAGGGAATGGAGCGGGTTGGTATATTCTCGTGAACTGCCGATGTAGGAAAACGCACGTTCGAAACGCTCTTCTGTCCGCACGGTGTCAACGAGCAAATCGAACCGTTTAGGACCGCTCTCATCAGCATCTTCGAACGGTATGTTTGCTCTATCGATTTTATAGACAAATCCTAAATCAAACGTCTCAACAATCGGATCCGCACGCAGAATATCCGTGTAGTGGAGTGGTTCATTTTCGAGTCGGCGCACGGGTTCGATGAACCGTTGGTTCCTATCAGTCGCGGCATCTTCGCGCGGATAAAAGAGGAATCCGAGCAACACAGCAGCGCCGCCGAGAAGGATGTATTTGATGTTCATGAGGAGCTACACCTCATTAAAGAAACAGCGGTTAGTTGCCACTGGCCAGTGTAGTGCGCGTGCATTAGTCTTAACCGGGCGCGCTCCACTAATCATTCTCCACCGCTTTTTCACGGATTGACTTAATCAAATCTGTAGTCGATTTGCCCGGCACCTGCAATCCGAGGATTACCTCTCCGCCGTTCGCTTCGACAACTTGTCTTTCAACGACTTCCTCTATCGCATAGTTTCCACCCTTAACGTGAATGTTCGGTTTGAGTACGGCTAGCAGCGCGATCGGATTCAATTCCGAGAAAACCGTAACGTAATCGACGCATTCTAAGCCCGCCAAGATTTCAGCGCGTTCATCCTCGGGCTGAATCGGACGATTCCTCCCTTTTAACGCCCGAACTGACGCATCGCTATTGATCCCCACAACAAGCAAATCCCCAAGTTCCCGTGCAACCTGCAAATAGCGCAGGTGACCGACGTGCAATACGTCGAAACAGCCGTTCGTCGTTACGACGGTTTTTCCGCAAGCCTTTGCCTGATTAATAGTGCTTGCTAGTTGTTCTCGGGACTGGATTTTCTTAGACATGGCTGTGCCCTCAACCATTGGATAAACGCAAAATTAAATTATGTGAGGCGTTTGGCGCTGATTTAGTATATCTCAAAGGCATCATTCTTTAACCAACCGGACTTACCATCCCGCCGTTGGATTTTTGACCACTCCTGTTGAAGCTCTTTCACGCGAATGACCGCCCCTTCGTGCAGTGTAAAATGTGAAGTGGCATCCCCGGACGGCTCAAATCTGATCGGGGCAACTTCAGAGATAATGACGGCTTTTCGTTGAAATTGGGTATCGTAGAGCTCAAGCGATAGTGAAATTAAGGAAAAGAACAGAAGGCAACCAAGAACCGCAGCGCTATAGTAAAAACTTCTACGCAGCCGCTTTAAAGGCAAACTTAGGGTTAAAACCGCCATCAAACCGAGGTAGAGAAAAAAGACGGCAATTGTCAACTCATCCGTATTCAGGAGGCGCTTCAGTACGAAAACCTTATGCAGCAACCCTTCTTTAGATTTCGGCGTTGGATTGCTTTCGTCCAATGAAAGTGCATAGTTTAGATTGGACTTTATGTCCGCGTCGCGGGGCAATCGGTGCAACGCCCGCTCATAATTCAGAATCGCCTTCCCACGGTTCCCAACCTTAAAGTAGGCGTTCGCAAGGTTGTAATATAGATGCCCATCTTTAAACTCCATCGAAACCAACTGTTCATAGGCTTTGATGGCTTCAGTATACCGCTCGTCCTTGAAATAACCATTACCTTGGAAAAAAAGCGTGTTCGGCTGGTTAACCTTCTCCGCTATACTTGCCTGGAGAACCAAGAGAAAAAAGGCAATGATGAAAAGAACGCAATTTAATTTTTGAATCTTAAGGCGATTGACCATGAACTGTGCTTCGGCTTAATGATAAACAATTTTGAAACGAGGAATGCTTTCAGTTTGATCCGTGGACAACGACTAAACGTTTGATGGGCGCTTCTAATTAGAACGATCTGAAAGGAGCTTCATGGATTCTTCGGTTAACGTCAACAGGCGCTGCATTTGCTCCTGGCTGATTTCCTCGGGTGCAAACCTGACGCTGTCACAGGATTCAAAGAAGTCCCGTAGCTTCTCCTGAGCATCGTCCTTGACGCCGTGTTTGCCCAACTCCTCCACAACCTCGCTAGTAATGCCCGCCGATGGAAGCGCGAATTGATCGCCGATGTATTCCTGCATTGATCTGAAAATAACGTCGCAAAACGCGCCGGTTTGGCCAGCACCCGCGAGTTTTCTTGCAGCATCAAGCCCCTTCTTCGCTTTCCGCGGCGCCTGTCTCCGTCGAGCATAGATGATGTCGCCGGTCAGCTTGTCTTTGCGTTTCTGGTAGATGAGCACACCAAAAAATGCGATGAGCGGCAAGGTTTGCGCAAAGAGGAAAAGACCATTTTGATAGAGATAGGTATTCCCCCGCTGAAGGCCTTTCATCGAATCCTTGATGTACAAGATGTCCCGACCCAATTTCTCTCGCTTAACCGTTTTTTCAGCTCCAGGCAAGTCGACAATCTTTAACCCCTCTTCACCTGCTATTGCTGTTACGCGTATCGGAATCTCTCCCTTTTTTATGGTATGATATTTTTCATGTTCGGGGTCAAAATAACTGAATCGAATCTCCGGTATGGCTTTGACGCTTGCATCTTCCGGAATGAGCACCTGCTCAAAACTTTTTCCGTGATCATCCGTCTTGATTTGCGGATCGTAAGTTTTGAATCGATCCAAACCGAATATCCTTGGCAAGGAGACAGTTTCAATGTTGCCTCTGCCTGTGACATGTATTGTCAGCGTAATTGGTTCCCCGACTTTGACGTCCCTCGGTTTGGCTTCAACTTGAAGGGTGTACTGTCCTACAGCGCCTGAAAAGTCGCGCGGTTTACCATCTTGTGGATGGGCTAGCACGTTAATTTTCAGCGGATCGGATTTCAAGACGATGCGGCGTTTTTCAGCTCGACCAAAGAAATTATCGAAGGGAGAATGATTAAAAACAATTTCGTCGTCATATATCGAATTCCGTCTTCGACTCTGTTCCTTCAAAACTAGGTTACACTTTAGTTGTGCGGGACCAAAAGTCAATTGTCCGGTTGAGACCGGATAGACGACAGTTTCGAAGTTGAGGCAGTTATAACGGACACCATCAATGACTTCCTCTGTCCGGGACGGCTCGGTAAATTCCCTCACGGAAAACGCACTGGCTAAAAAGGTAGGATACTCGATTTCGCGAACTTCGACTTTGCGATGATAGAGTTTAATGGTGATTGGGAACGCTTCGTTAAGGTAGACTCTCTCTTTTGCAGCAGTCAGCGTGAGATAGATGTGATCTTTCAACTCATCACCTTGTGGGTCTCCGTTTTTCCGCTCAGCCGCCCCGCGTTTGATTATGTCGACCGTTATCGGCTCGGTCCGGTAACTCTTCCCTTTATACGTCACCTCAATTGAATTGATTGAATATTTGCCGACCTTCAGCGCCGTCAGCCCGTATCTATGCTTTATTGACGCGGAAATCTGTCCGTTGACAATTGATATTTGCGAGTTCGGTCCCTGATAACGGGATTGAAATCCTTCCATATCGGGCAATTCCGGCGCGATTATAGATTGTACGCCATCTACCTCCACGGTGAGTTGAATTCTACCCCCAACGGGAACAATTTTTCTATCCACAGATGCTGAAACTGCAACCTCATCTGCAATAGCCGTTGGGTTTTGTAGAAAGGGTGTTCCGATGAACAAAACGGTAAGAAACCGTAGCAATTTGTATTTGTAGTTTGTTTTCATTGTCTAATCGTCAAATCGTTATCGAGCTAGTGCAAAAACTAAACGTGTATCTATGCACACTTCACACTACCAATCTTTGAAATTTTCAGGATAACCGGTACCGGGCTTGCGGCGTCGGATGAGTTGCTGCTGTTCTTCATCTTTCAAAGCATCTAAGAGTTTTAACGCCTCCGCTTTTGTCATCTCGCCATTTTCTTCGGAGGATTGCGGGGAAGTGTTCTGTTCGCTATCCTTTTGTTCCGGAGTTTCTTGTTGGTTATCTTTTTTTTGTTTTTGTTCCTCCGGCGTCTTAGCGTCTTGCGGCTCATCCCGTTGAGAATTTTCCTTTTTCTCGTCTTGTTTCTCCTCATTCTGCCGATCGGAATCTTGGTTTTGCTGTTGGTTCTGACGCTGCTGCCTATCCTCAAGTTCTTTTATCTTGCGCTGGACGACCTCATAGTTGAATTTGGCATCCATATTCTTGGGATTTAGGTCGATAGCGCGTCTATATGACTCCAATGCCTCTCGGTAAAGTGTGATTGCCCCAGTTGCGCTGGAGCTTTCCATACGCTGTCCCTGTTTATATTTACAGTTGCCAATACTATATTGTCCCTTCTCCTCAAGCGCGGGATAATCGATCGATAGAGATTTTGTATACGCTTTCATCGCGCGTTCATAATCGCCCTTTTTGTAAGCGGATGCGCCTAAGTTATAATGAACGTCAGGAGATTCCGGTAGTTCAATCAGAACATCGGTATAACGATCCATGGCTTCGTCGTACATGCCTTCTTTAAACAGACGATTTCCGGCTTTGATCTTGTCCGCATTTGGGTTAATCCAGGCGATACACAGGATTGAAAATGCAAACATAATGACAATCGGTCTTACTTTCATAACTGATTCTTACCTCTTCTCAGATGCAAAGACCTGCCGCATGATCCAACAGATACACGACGGTTCATGTTTTTGCACTCAAACAAGTTCATTCACTGACCTCCTCCTATCGCCGATGCACGCTTCGGTGACAATCAAAATGAACGCCGCTATTAAAGGTATCTGAAATCGATCCTCATAGCGTTTCCGCATTTGACTTTCCAACTCTTTCTTGTCCATTTTAGCGATTTTCTCTTCGTAGATTACATCTAGCCCAAAGTTAGCGCCCGCCGCTTTAACATAGCTGCCGCCGGTCGTCAGCGCAATATTCTGTAAGGTAACCTCATCAAGTTTTGATTTCACAACCTGCCCACGCCGGTCTTTAAGGAAAGCTGGGCTTCCGCCGTCATCAGTAATCTTAATAAGTTCACCTGTTTTTGTACCGATGCCGACACAGAATATTTTGATGTTCGCGTCTTCTAATTCTTTGGCGGCTACTACTGCATCACCTTCATGGGATTCGCCATCGGTGATGATAATTAAGGCTTTGTCATTGTCCCCGCTCGTACCAAACGCCTCCATCGCTGTTTGAATCGCCTCAGCGATGTTCGTGCCGCCGCGCGGAATGACAGCGGTGTTGATACGGTTTAACGTCAGTGCGCATGCGCCGTAATCTAACGTCAGCGGGCACTGCACAAACGCAGTTCCGGCGAAGGCGATTAACCCGACTCTGTCGCCTTTCAACAGATTGAGAAGGTCTTTTACCGCTAATTTAGCCCTTTCCAACCGGTTGGGTTTAACATCCGCTGTCAGCATACTTCTTGAGGTGTCAATAGCAACCAAAATATCAACCCCGCGCCGTTTGACCTCCTGCCAACGGAATCCCCATTTCGGGCCAATTAACGCTAAGACTAAAAAGAAGACGGCTAGAACCGTGAGTAACGCTTTGAGCTTCTGCTTAAAAGCGCTGACAGAGGAAGTCAAAATCGGAATCAGATGGGCTTCTGCGAACGCTTCAAGCGCCCGCCGCTTACGGCGAAACACCCAGGCGTAAAACAGCACTATAACCGGAATTGACCAGAATAGATGAATGAATTGCAGGTTGCCGAACTTCATAGCCGATCGGATTGAACATCGTTTCCGCGCCAAGCAGGTGCAGAACATGTGACCATTCAATCCACGTTGTCTTTCTAGGGTAATCTCCTCAATCGTGTATTTGCCAGTCCAATTTCGGTTAGGAAACAGAGCAACGCCGGCATTAGAAAGAACGGGTAAAATTCTTTGTATTCGAGATATTGGGGCGTTTCAAACTCTGTTTTCTCCATCTCGTCAATTTCATCGTATACCTGAAGCAGGTTGGCGGTATCCGTGGATCGGAAATATCTACCGCCCGTCTCCTGTGCAATTCGGGTCAAGGATTCATCGTCAATTTCTATCTTTACCGGCTGATAGGTCTCGTGACCGAATCGGCCGCGAACCGGGAATGGCGCCATTCCCTTCGTGCCCGCACCGATTGTATAAATTTTGACCCCAAGGGTTTTCGCAAGATTCGCGGCGGTTTCAGGGGAGATTCGTCCCACATTGTTGCGTCCGTCGGTCAATAAGATAATCACTTTGCTGTCCGCTGACGATTCGCGCAGCCGGTTGGTTCCTGTGGCAATTGCCGTTCCTATAGCGGTACCATCCTCAAGCATTCCAATCTGTGCCCTGTCCAGGTTTTGAATCAGCCAACCGTAGTCAAGTGTTAATGGACATAGCGTGTATGGGCGTCCGGCGAAAACCACAATTCCAATCCTATCGTTACTCCGACCCAGGACAAAATCTTTGACAACTTCCTTGACGACATGGAGACGGTTGTATCTTTCCCCCGCAATCTGAAAATCCTCCGCCCGCATGCTCGTAGATACGTCAATAACAAGCACGATGTCAATTCCCTCTCCCGTTAATTTGCTTTCCTCCACCCCCTTCTGTGGACGGGCGAGTCCGAACGCAATTAGCAAAATAGCTATGCATCTCAAAAACAGCAGTCCTTCGCGCCCCCTAATCGTCCAACTCGGATGAATTGCCTGAATGCTCCCGATTGACGAGAAACTCAAGCTTCCGCGCCGCGCTCCCTTAAAATGGAAATAAATTAACATCGGGATTGCCGTGATAGTCAGAAAGGCTAACGGATCGTCAAAAGTCATCGATTACCATAAACATAGCGGTCAGGCTAGCGAAATTTGCGTGCGATAGTTCATTGTCTGGCGGCGTTGGCGGCTCAACCCGACCTACAATACTTCCTAAAGTGCAGTTTCAACAGAAGCGCTTTCACGGACAAACTGGGTAGCGGATTCATGAGCGGATTTCATCTCCGCTACATTAGGCCCGTATCGAGCGAACTTTACAAGATCGCAGTGTGCGAGAAAGCGACTCAACAATTTTTTGTGTTCATCTCTTAGTACACTATCCTTTGCTGCCGCAACGAAAAATTCCTCGGTCGTCATTTCCGACGCCCGCAACCCGAAACGGTTTTCCAGATATGTTCGAACCGTATTCGACAGCAAGACATAGTATTCTTCAATGCGTCCCGCCTCAATAAGCCCCGAAGCCATGAGTGATTCCAGTTGTTCGTAAGCAATAACGTGCGGAGGTTTTTTGACAGTTTCTTCTTGGATTGTTTTTCGCCTTCTCAACCACAAAAACGCCGCGGCACCGCCTGCGATAACCAACATCACCGCGACAATGCCGATAAGGATCGGTGTATTGTTAACTGGAAGTTCCACGGGACCGGGAATGTCTTTTATGTCCTGCGGTTCTTCGTCATCCGGCAGTACGCTCTTGACTTCAACGGTTACCGACTCCGCCTCAATTTCAAGTTTTCTCCCTGCCGCGTCTGTATAGAACACAACCGTCGCGGGAATAGTGTGGCTTCCAATCGTAAAAGAATCTAACGTATAACGCCGCTGATATACCATCCGTCCTTCATGCTTCCGAGGTTCGGCTTCGGCAACGTCTACGATGTCGAAACCGCCTATATTTTCACTAAATTGCGGAATTTTCACCGTGAACTCCGGATCAGCATCAACGGTGATGGTATACACGAATTTATCGCCAATATACACCGTATTCTGACTGGCATGAGTCGTGACGGCGAAAGACTCTCCTTTACGCTCTTGGGCGAAAACAGCCGCTCTGGGTGACAATATGTATAGTAAGAGCGCGATGGTCAAAACTATTTCAATTTGACGACAAAGTGGGTTACCATCACGAGACATTGCGGATTTCTGTTGTAGTATGTATTTTTTGGCGATGTATCCGTTCGTTGTCCTGTTCAATGGGTGACTGACCGCGGTGATAAAATTTGGCTTTGACGAGGGCGAGTTGGCACGCTACTGCCGCCGATTCCACAACTGTCTGCCTTAATGTAAGGGCAGGTCTCGTGCCTGCTCAAAATTCGCCGAACTCGGATTCATTCAATTTGTCATGAGTCAACAGAACCTAGTACGGTTCGCGGATTCTCGCTCAATGCCGGCGCTCGCGCATACGAAAGAATTTCAAAAGCGGTTCAATATAAGGTTTATCCGTAAAGACATTAATCGTATCGACATTCGCCGAACGCAGCATGCGCGATTTCTGTTGCGCTTTCTCTGACGCTAGGCGCTGGAACGCTTCCCTAACGCGCCGAACCTTTGTGTCAATTTGGATTTTCTCACCAGTTTCCGCATCTTCTAATTCAAGGATTCCTACGTTTGGCAATTCTAGCTCTCTCGGATCAGTGATTGTGAGCGCAATGATGTCGTGCCGCCTGTTTGCAATTTGTAAAGGCCGTTCGTAGTCCGCCGCCAAAAAGTCGGAGATGAGAAATGCGACCGTCCGGCGAATAGTGACGCGATTCAGGTATTCCAGTGCGGCGGCGATGTCCGTGCCTCGTCCGTGGGGTTCAAATGATAGCGCCTCGCTGATGACGCGCAACACGTGGCGCCGCCCTTTTTGAGGCGGCACATACTTTTCGATTCTGTCTGTGAAAATGATTAACCCGACTTTATCGTTGTTCTTAATTGCGGAGAACGCTATTACGGCGCAGAGTTCGGCGGAAAGTTCACCCTTGCGTTGCTTAACCGATCCGAATGTTGTCGATGCGCTCGCATCTAAAAGAAGCATCACGGTCAATTCACGTTCCTCGACGTACTTTTTAAGGAACGGGCGGCCCATCCGAGCGGTTACGTTCCAATCAATCGCGCGTATCTCGTCGCCCGGCTGGTACTCACGCACCTCTTCAAACTCCATACCCTGCCCTTTAAATACGCTTTCATATTGCCCGCCTAGGACATCGTTCACCATGTGTCTGGTGCGAATATCAATCCGGCGAATCTTTTTGAGAATATCTTCAGGTATCATATCTACTATTTAACACAGGGAGTTTTGAAGACTACCGCCTATATTGACCTGACACCTTATGTTTCCTCCTGTCCTTGCAGCGCCCGAAAATAGATTACCGTCGCGGCAAGAACAATTCCCATCAGCAGGAAAGAGAGCGCGGAACCGAAAGGCCAATCGCGCGCGGTTTTGAACTGGCGTTCAATCACATTGCCGATGTAATCAACCTTTCCGCCGCCGAGCAGATCGGGCGTAATAAACGCACCGACCGTTGGAATAAAAACTAACACCGAACCGGCGGCAATCCCAGGTATACTTAACGGCAACGTTACATTGACAAATGCCTTCCAGCGGTTTGCACCAAGGTCTTTTGCCGCATCAATCAACGTGCGGTCAAACTTCTCTAATGAGGCATACAGCGGCAATATCATGAACGGCAGGTATCCATAAATCAGTCCAACCAGCACCGCGATAGGCGTATTGAGCAACTCTACCGTTGGAGCATTCGGAAAGACTGTCCCCAAAATAGCATTCAACACGCCTTCCGTGCGCAAAATCAATATCCAAGCGTAGGTACGAATGAGAAAGTTTGTCCAGAAGGGCACAACAACGAGCAACAAAAGAAGATTGCGTCCTCGAGGCCGATAGCGTGCCAGATAGTAGGCAAACGGATAGCCGATGAGCAGGCAAGCCCCCGTCGATATGATGCCCGTTAGGATTGAACGCCAGAGAATACCGAGGTACAGCGGATCAAGCGACTGCCCGTAATTTTTTAGGGTGAAGTGCCACTGGATGCCGCCATAGGTGCCGCGCTCTGCAAAACTATAGACGAATATTGCGGCGATGGGGATTAGAAAGAAGACAATGAGCCAAAATAGGGCGGGGAAAAGGAGAACAAGCCATTGATGATTTCGAAAGGGTTGGGTGTGTTTAGAAAGCATCCCTTGCAGGCCGTGTTACATTTGGGATGGTTTATCTTCCCATATTTTATAAATTCTTGCGCCGGGACTACGATGGCCGCCTCCGGCACCGCCGCCGTGCTTGGATCGACATTTATCGGGTATTCTGTGCCGTTTGCAGCAACCAACTCATCAACGTTGCGTCATCAACACGCTCAAATTCTTCCCGGGGCGATGCAGAACCACAACTCGACAACAGCCACAAATAAGAAGGTCAACTCCCGGCGGTTGAATTGGTAACTGTCTGAGCGGATTGTTACAATCCAGACGTGGAAGTATGACACCTATACGTTCAACGGGCTTGCGGCCTTTCATGTTAATCCGCAGCAGTTGCTAATTCCGGGGCGGCCGTATCCGTCTCACAGAAGGCAACGTAATCCGAAATGAGCTCAGTAATTTCTGGATTCTCGCTGCAGATCGGACAGTTCTCGTCCCGATTGACCTTCAATTCTCGAAATTGCATGCTGAGCGCATCATAAAGCAGTAAACGGCCGATGAGTGGATCGCCCGTTCCGAGCAGAAGTTTTACGGCTTCGGTCGCCATCACGACGCCAACGACGCCTGGGAGCACGCCCAGGACACCTGCTTCACTTCAGCTTGGAACCATGCCGGGCGGCGGCGGTGCCGGAAACATGCAGCGATAGCAAGGCCCGTCATGCGGCTTCAGGACGGTCGCCTGTCCCTCAAATTGGAAGATACTCCCGTGTACAACGGTTTTATCCGCCAATACCGCCGCATCATTAACAAGATAGCGTGTTGCGAAATTGTCGCACCCGTCGACAATCAAATCATAGTCTTGAATAATCTCCATGACGTTGTCTGATTCGAGGCGGACGTGGTACGGAACCACCTCAGTGTCAGGGTTCAAGGCTTTGATTGTTGTCGTGGCGGATTGTACCTTTGGAGTGCCAACCGCTTCAGATCGGTGGAGAATCTGGCGTTGGAGGTTACTGAGTTCTACCGCATCGGAATCGACGATGCCAAGTGTGCCAACACCGGCAGCCGCGAGGTAAATTCCAGCCGGCGATCCCAATCCGCCTGCGCCTATAAACACGACTTTTGAATCAAACAGCTTTGCTTGCCCTTTCTCCCCGATTTCGCGCAGCATAAAGTGGCGGCTGTAACGGTCTAACTGGTCCGAGGTCATGGATTTTTCTTTGACCGTCGGGTATCCGCTGCTCGTCCACGCCCGATATCCGCCAGCCATGGAGACAGCGTCCGTGTACCCCATGCCTTTAAGGGATTTTGCGGCAAGCAATGACCTAACTCCGCCTGCGCAATAGACGACAATCTTTTCATCCCGATCGGGCACATAGTCCTCAATATCAAGCTCAAGCATCCCACGGCTCACATACAGCGCATCGGGGATATAGCCCGATCGATACTCGTCGTTATCGCGGACATCAAGCAAGACAAAGGAATCTCGATTATCCTTCTTCGCCTTGACCTCATCAACGCTGACTTCTGAAATTTCCTGCTTTGTTTCTTCGATGATTTCCCTGTACGATTTCATATTCGCTACCTAAAGAGACTCCGTGAATTGGATGCGTTACACCCATTTCAAATGAGGCTGCGGTGCTGCTAGTTTTGACTGTCAAAAACTCCGTTACATCGTCTAACCGAATCTAATCTAAACACGCCGCGCGAATTGTCGGCAATCTAGGGAAACTTATTATAATACATGCCGCCTTGCGAGTCAAATTTTTTCTACGTATCTTCGACCTGATTTAGCGCAACCCCTACTTTGACGCTACTGTGGTTCTGCGCTTGTCAAATCCAGGCATACCAGCTCCTCATTATTCCGCAGGTACAGTTTGCCGCCAGACACGCTGGGTGCTGTCCAGCAGCGTCCATCGAAGATTTGTGTTTGGGCAACCTCAATATATTCAGTATGGGACGCTTTCACCAATGCGAGGTTTCCACTTTCGCCCAAGATAATGAGATGACCGTCGGCATAAATTAGCGAGCCTTTGCGGAAACCGCGTTTCCTCCACTGTTCTTCGCCGGTATTCGCCTCAATACACTTTAACGTCCCGTCGTCGAAGCCGTACAGATAGCCTTCGTGGAGAATTGATGACGCAAAGTGATTCTTCATTACGCGGCTGCGCCACATCTCGGATACTGAAAACTTGCCGCCGCTTTCCTCGACTTGGACCAAGGCAGCGCCCGTGTCGTAACCGGATGATATGAACACTTTGTCTGGCGGGATAAAAACGGGCGTCGCGGCATTGACGTCATAAGAGGTTCGCCACGCATATCTCCAATACACTTCTCCATCCCGCGGAGATACGGAGACAAGCCCCTCAGCAGTAAAGAATATAGCCTGCCGCACGTTGTGGATGGTGACTGTGATTGGCGAGGAATAGGCCGGCGGGTCATCTTGGGTGTTCCATACGATGTCGCCGTTTTCCTTGTTGAATGCAATAATCGCTCTGTTTCCCTTTCCGCCAGCCTCCATGAGCAATAGATTACCCTCTACCACGGGAGATGCGGAAAATCCGTGCTGGGGTATGGGGCTTTCAAACGCCTTCGTAAAATCGTAATGCCACAGTTCCTTTCCTGTAAGTGCGTTTATGGCGACCAACCTGCCGTAAGCGCTAAAGACGTAGACCGTATCGCAGTCAACGGTCGGCGTGGAGCGGGGGCCGTCACCCCCCTGACGGTTCTTGAAGCGGTAGTCGTCGAGATACCGCCATTTTTCCTCGCCCGTCTTCGCGTCGAAACACACAACGACTTCGTCCTCACCCTCTGCGTACATCGTATAGGCGCGTCCGCCGGAAATTGAGACGCTAGAATACCCATCACCAAGCGATGTTCGCCAGACCTCTTTTGGCCCTCCCTCCGGCCAATTCGTGAGGAGTCCCGTTTCATGGGAAACGCCGTCTCGGTTCGGCCCGCGCCATTGATGCCATTCCATCTCCGACGATTGGCTGGATTCGGCATACGTTACAGCAATGCCTGTCCATAGGCACGAAACTAGTATGAAAAAACCAATGTGTAGATATTTGAATTTCATCGTGTCACACCTCATTTTCTTTGTTTTTAATGGTCACAGCGATAGTACACCCTGACGACAATTTCTCGCTTGGCCTACTCCCACCTAGCACCCCCTTTTGAAAGGGGAGAACTCTCTGATGAACGCACGAAGGCGCGTTAACCAACCCATTGCCGAATACAAAACCGCCAAACGCCCATTATTTTGTAAAAACTGTCAATCGTTCGGCTTCCCCGGCGTCATCGCTAACGGTTTAAAGTCGCCAATCCCATTGGGAAACCTACCGAGCGCAACATCCTTGTCCTGTGCGACGTATTCTACCGAAGATAGTATTTGATTCCGCCGGGCATCGGTATCAATAAGCATAACGATTTCCCCGTGCCGTGAGAGCTTGAAATTCGCGTGAAGCCCTGGACGGTCCTTGATATCTTCATCAGCCCAAACAATCATGTAGCCGTTAGGCGCTAGGACAGTGTTATCGGGAAATGCCCATTTTCTCGGATTGTTTGGGTTGTCACTCAAGTACATATTCGAAAGATCTACCTCATGACCGCTGAGGTTGTGCAATTCAATCCAGTCATCGTGCTCCCCTTGCGGGTCGGCGATACTCGCCGTGTTATTCGGCATCAATTCGTTAATGACAATCAGAGTGCTTTCGGCCAAAGGTGCGCGCACACGGTAGGACAACGCACCCAATTCCGCGTTCGCAGGCGAAAACACGGTAGTTCCGCTCGCTTCAAGCGTGCGCGCTTCAACATAATAACGCACTTCTGTCCCCGCACGCACGGCGGGGATTTCACCCGTGTAGCCGCTGCCGTGCCGAGACATCCGGACACTCTCAAACGGTTCCAATCGACTCGCGGCGTAATACAGCATGACAGCGTCAATCTCGGTATCGGCGTCAATCTCCGCTGTAATTTGCACAGGCTCATTCGCCAGCGGCTTTTCGGGTTGGGAAACGAACTGGATGGATGCCGTCCATCTGTTTATTTCGGGATGATTGAGTAGGAACTCCCGACGCTCGTCGACAAACTGTTTGAAACTTGGAGCCGCTCTTGATCCTCTGCCGCTGCTCTGATTTCCAATGTGGCTAGTGGCAAACGCCTCGTAAGCATAGAGTTTCTTGTCGTCCGCCTTTACCTCGGCATCAATGAGCACGCGGTATCCTTCGATGATTGGCGCAAGCACCTCCCAATCCAGCCATTCGCCCACAATGGTGCGGATATGTGCCAAATATCGCGCACGCAGATGCGGAATGGAGAACAAGCGGCTAATCACCGGCCGCATCGCATCGGACTCCTGTGCGACAGGAGACAGCATAGGACCGTCGTAATCCCAAGAGTTGGGTCCCCCGCCTCCGGCATAACGAAACGTCTCGTTATTGTCTTGCGGCAAGAAATGAAAGCGCCCCAACGGATCTTGGTAGATTGCGTAATCGCTCGCGCGGCTGAAATAGCCGTCATTGTCAATGAACACATTCTCCAGCGCAAGATTCCACAGCGCACGGTCAATGTTGAACACCCGTGAAAGCTCGCCTTCAAGTTTTTCATCAGGTGTTTTATCCAGAATTTTGCACAGCGCAATTAAATCTACCCACGCATTCGGCGCGTCATTTGTTTTTAGTTGATAGGCTCGCCGATAGGAGTCAGGGTTTTCGCCATTATAGACAAGACCGCCCTCGCGGCTTGGCGGCACTTTCCAACGAACCCCACGTCTCGTTCCGAACCACTCGTTGAGGAAGTCTTTGTTGAACTGCTGGGCGTTTATGTAGATTCCCCAGCTTTCTCCGTTAATCATTAGTTTAACAAAGTTAACCTTTGATGCGGGAATATAATTTTGTGCTATCCGTGAATAAAGCACCTCACGGAGAAATGAGGAATCGGCATGGCCATTAAGTAGATTGAGCGTTTTGTAACCGTAGAGGCGCTGGGTGCCATCGCCGTAGTCAACGGCGATGTGGAACGACTTTTTCTCGGAGTCTCGTATCGTGAAATAGGACGAACTGCCGCGAAACCGGACGCCGACTGATGGATAGACTCTACCATCGACGATTAAATCGGCAGGCAGATTGACATCCGTCTTATAAAAATCGCCGAGCTGTTCATACCAATTTTCGTCGTGAAATCGCAGGTATAGGGTGCGCAGCGTTTTTGCGTCATATAGATGGGGTTCGCCTTTCGGTGCCGCGGCGCGGCTCATCTGTAAATCCGTTTCGAGTGTTGTATTAGGCGAGGATCGGCCTGAGGGACGAGCACTGCCGCTTTCACCTCTACTGTTTCGGATATAGCTTTGTGCCGCTTTTCGTTCTTCGGCATTTAATTTTCCGTCGTTATCGCCGTCAAAACGGTCGACAATCATCTCAGCTCGCCTCGGACCCATGCGGCCGCCGAATCCACCAAGACGCCCGAAACGCCGTTCACGGCGCATCTGTCTGACATCCTCAGCGTTTAAGTCTTGACCCGTGAATACCTCAAATGTAGTTGCCTGAAACATTAAATCGCGTTCTGCTTCGTTCAGTTTACCGTCGCCATCTGAGTCAAATAGCTCCAAATCGGAATCAGGGACTTTGGGTTCGTCCGCGTGTATATTTAGGGCAAAGAGGAGTCCACCTAACAGCATGATGGCGAGTATCAGTGGGCTAATTGTTTTACGTGGCATATTCTTGTCCGGCGTTCCGTGTGTTTCGATATTTTTTTCCGTCGACAATAATATAGCCTAAGTGAGAAATGATATGCAATCCAAAACTCACTTAGACATAATGAAGACACCGGTTAAGTCAATTTATTTAGAAAAACGGAGAACATAAATTGTTCGCATTTTCCGCGTCTTGAGATGAAACCACGAGGTTCTCCAACGCTAACTGCCGCCACAACGGTTAATCACTTGCCTCAAGGTTATATTTTTGCAAAACTTCGATGACCATACCAAAAGGTTTATCCGGGAAAAGGACAGCCAGCTTCCGCGTATAATCCAACCTGGATAAACACGGAGACAAAGTCCAGAGTTTAATAGTTTACAAAAGTTTACAAAAATTAACAAAGTTTACACACTTTTTCTATCCTACACGATTCTTTCGTTCATTGCCGTCATGCGTAAACGTCTGAATCGCGGATTGCCGCGGATTATGCGGATGACACAGATTGAAAGAACTCCATCACGGTTGGGTCCATTTGCAAAATCGATTGCCGTGTTACTCATGAGTTCTTGTAGGTTGGGTTAAGCGGAATTTAAGAAAAATGGCATCTACGCTGTGTGCGCTTATAGGTTTGATTGCGTTAGAATTTTGTAATGGGTAGCGAACCCAACCTACAACGCGGTTGAATTTTGTGCGGATTTGGATAAACGCGGAGACAAAAATCAGATTTCAGAAGTTGACAAAAGTTTACAAAATTTAACAAAGTTTACATATTTTTCCCTCTATCGCGCTAGAAGGCAAATGTCTGAATCGCGGATTGCCGCGGATTGTGCGGATGACACAGATTGAAAGAACTCCATCACGGTTGGGTCCATTTGCAAAATCGATTGCCGCGTTACTCATGAGTTCTTGTAGGTTGGGTTAAGCGGAATTTAAAAAAAATGGCATCCACGCTGTGTGCGCTTATAGGTTTGATTGCGTTAGAATTTTGTAATGGGTAGCGAACCCAACGTTTTTCGGTATTTCGAGTGTGTTTCATTGAACGGCACCGGTTGGTACGTAGGAAAAGCGTTGGGTTACGTTGCATCTCAACTAGTTTGGGCGGAAATCCTTTCCCGAAACCGATGAGTTTTTAGTAGCATATTTCTAGAACCCGCTCAACCCAACCTACAAAAACTGTTACAGATTAGCACCGAGACAATACTCAGATACCAAAGGTTGACAAAAGTTTACAAAATTTAACAAAGTTTACACACTTATGTCTATCCCACGCAATTCTTGCTTCCACCGCCGTCATGTGTAAACGTCTGAATCGCGGATTGCCGCGGATTTTACAGAGAACACGGATTGCAAGAACACCATTAGGGTTAGGGTCGTTTTGAAAAATCGTTTACCGCGTTCGCCATACGTTCTTGTAGGTTGGGTTAAGCGGAGGCTACGAAAAATAGCATGTATGCCGTGTGCGTGTCTAGGTTTGATTGCGCGAAAAATTGTGTTACACGTAGCGAACCCAACCTTCAACGCTGTTGAATTTTCAGTGGATCCAGATAAACGCGGGGACATAACTCAGAAATCCAAATTTGACAAAAGTTTACAGAATTTGACAGATTTGAATTTAATCCTACACAATTCTTCTGTCCAACGCCATTGTCTGAATCGCGGATTGCCGCGGATTAAAAACACTGGCGTTATCCGATTCATCTGTTGAATCCGTATGGCTATGTACCTGTATTTCGGTGATTTATCGCCGGAGCCGTGGTTCGCCTATTCAAATGGCAACAGAACCTCGCAACTGAAGGTTATGGTAATATAGTCTGATGGAATTGTATCTTTCCATCTTTAACGGTATTGATGACTAGACTTTTGATCGCGCGCCGATTTTCATCAAAATGCGCTAGTATTGCCGCACCGTTGTAGTTCCGAGTCGCCTCAATCTGTTTGCGGATTGCTGCGGGGGTTATGTCAGCCGATCGACGCATGGCTTCAATGACAATAGAGGTAGAGTCATAGCCTAGTGCAGCGGGACCGTCGGGGGCGATACCAAATCGTGCAGTATAGGCGGCAACAAATTGACGCGCCGCTGCGCTTAACTCTGCGGTCGGGGCATCGGCGGAAAAATGATTCGCAAAGTAACTCCCTTCAATGGCGGGACCGGCGATTTCAAATAAGTCCGGCCTGTCCCAACCATCGCCGCCCAGAAAGGTCGCCGCAATATCAATTGCAGTGTCCTTCGCCTGTTTAACTGCCAGCGGGAATTCCGCACCCAAACCACCCAGAAACACCACATCAACAGCAGGTTCCACCGCGGCAATTGGAATTAACTGCGCCGTAAAATCTGTCGTACCTGCCTCGTAAGGTTCATGAACTGCAATTGTGCCACCGAGCGCGGTAAACTGTTCAATGAAAGCGTCCGATAAGCCCTCCGAGTAGCTGTTACCTGTTTCCGTGAGGACCGCGGCAGTCGTTGCCGCCAACCCCTGCATAGCAAAATTCGCTATCATACTCGCCTGATACGGATCTGTATAAGCGCCCATAAAAGAAAAATTCCCATTTCTAGTTACCTGTGGGTTTGTCGGATAGGTTGTCACCATCGGTATTCCGCGTTGTTGAACCACCGCTCCGACTTCCATAGCCACGGTGCTGTAGTCCGGTCCCACGATTGCCAATACACCTGCATCAATGAGTTCCTTTGCGAATTCAACACTGAGTGAGGGGTCTCTTTGATCTTCTCTAATCAGAAGTTCTATCGGTTGTCCGTTAATCCATCCCGCCTCGTTTGCAAGGAGGACAGCTACCTCAGCACCGCTCCGAGTCGTTCCGGGGTCGGGTGGACTATAAAGGAAACCGATTTTGATTGGACCCGCACTGTCAGGTTCATCAGGCACGACGAGTTCTTGAATAAAGTCGCACGCTAAAAAGCAAAGGGGCAATAAGAAAAATAACGCCAAAATACCGTAATCCGAGAAACATCTGGGTATGGTTCTATGCTGGTTGAATATCATAAAGATTCTCCTTTTGGTTCGAGGTAATATAATGGTGATGCCTTATCCCTATGCTTGTCTGAATTAGGATTCACTGGATTAAAGGATTGTCAGGATTTTGGGGACGCATCCTCTCTTTTCTCACTGTCTGAATCGCAGATTGGCGCGGATTAAAGGATTACACGGATTGAAAAAACTATCACGATTGGCTTCGTTTCGTAAAATCGGCTGCCGCGTTCTCCAGGTGGTAATTTCTCTTATTCATCGTCAACGAGGCACCTTAGCTTTTGTAGGCTGGGTAGAGCCAAAGGCGAAACCCAACGTTTCTAAAGCGTTACGAACTCATCGACGGATCCGAACGGCAAACACACAATATTAGACGCATCACAACAGCATAGACAAGAAAAGCGTTGGGTTTCGCTTCATGGCAACAAAAATGAAACAAACTCACCTTCCGATCGTCTTGCTCCCTATGTCGATTGTTTCTCAACCCCGCTCTACCCAACGTACAAAACTACTTGGTGATTTGGCTTCGTTTCGTAGAACTCGGTTACCACGTTCTCCATTAGTAAGGTGTACGTCAAAGATTCTGTTTTACCTCGCCCCAACGCTTTATCCTTCCCGCTTTCAGTTTTTTCGTCGAGAGTTGTTTGATTAACTCAATTGCTTGCTGTTGTAGGTCTGCTTTCCGCACGGTATTCTCCTTTCGTTCTGTTTGCTGTGCATTGTCTGAATCACGGTGTGGCGCGGATAAAAGGATTACAGGGATTAAAGGTGCTATATTCACCAACTGCGATTGGCTTCGCGATTCTGACAATTTCAGTCCTCAGTTAAACGGATCTAATGTCACCTCAAATGGTTCATGCGGCTGTCGCTGAATCCATGATTGCAAATGTTCGGCAATTATTTCCACATCGGTTATCGTCCCATCCGCAATCTTGAAGCCAAGTTCAATAATCAAATCATCAATGTTGAGACTAGGGGCAGAACCGTTCAAAACTAAAAACCAGAGCGCGCAGGTCAGACCAATTCGCTTATTCCCGTCTAAAAACATATGTCTAGTAATAATGTGATGGGCATATACAGCAGCCTTTCGGGGCAACGTCGGAAACAGTTCTGAATCACCTAATTTTTCACCGACTATTTCAACCAAATAGTGTAACTGATTTTCATTCAACAACTGATAACTATCCACCTGCCCCTTAGCAACCCTCAGAATGTCCTCAATTGTCAAATACTTCACGGTTTTGCTAGAGTTTTCCATGCTCGATCGTAGTTTCTTATTATCTCGTCCAAGTCGACTTCAGCATCGCTCACCGATTCGTGAGTGGCTTCTCCATTTCTTTCTTTTCGCATGGCAATTATCTGGGGTGTTAACATTGCGGCGATGTCGGCGGGTAATTGAATTCCTGTTATCTGCTCAAAACTTTCAACGCTTCCGTAATCGTTACGAAATGCAGCGATAATGTTTATCCCCATGTCTCTGGCATTCATTAGGTCTGATGTGGCTTTTTCCCACTCTCTTAGGTGTAGCCATGCCTCACCACGATTGTAATAGGCCTCGGCATAATCAAGTTTGAGTGCTATCGCTTTGGTACAATCGTTGATGACGTGCTTATAATCGCCTTTTTTAAGGTATGCATTGCTGCGATTGTAATAGGCACTAGCATAATCGGGTTTGAGTTGTATCGCTTTGGCATACTCCGCTATCGCACGGTCAATATCACCTTTTGTCTCGTAAACAATACCGAGATTGGTATAGACTTCCACCAAATTTGGAGTCAATTGTATTGCCATATTCAAATCTTCAATCGCACGGTTAAAATTGCCCTTTACGCAATAAACTATTCCACGCCCGCAATAGGCTTCAGCATGATTAGCGTTGAATTGTATAGCAGTGTCATAGTTTTCGATGGCGCGGTCAAGATTGCCCTTATACATATAAGCATTACCGCGACTACTATAGGCTTTGGCAGAATCGGGTTTCAGTTCTATGGCTTTGTCGTGGTCTTGAATGGCACGGTTATAATTGCCCTTATACGCATAAGCATTACCACGATTGCTATAGGCTTCGACCGAATCGGGATTGAGTTCTATCGCTTTGTTAAAGTTATCAATCGCCTTGTCAAAATCACCTTGTTCCCCGTAAACTATACCACGACCATTGTAAGCATCAGCAAAATCCGGTTTCCAGTCTATCGCTTCGTTAAAATGATAGATGGCAGAGTCAAAATCTTCTAACATGGAATGAGCTCTACCACAGTTAATATGTGCCATGACAAGATTCGGCATTAGCTCTAGTGTAGCTCTATAATGATTAACAGCTTTTTTATAGGCATCATGCCTTCCTTGCAAGGTTTCTGCTGTGGATCCTTGCTCTTCATACTCACGTGCAATATAAAACTCGACAAAGGCACTCCGATATCGACTCTGCATTGTGATAAAACCATGAAGATCGTTGTAGATTGTTTCTGTAGTTATAGGAGAATCTTGCCTCATCAGATACTTTAGAATAGGCACCTTGAGGGTTTTTGGAATACAGATAACCTGGTCAGCATCTGGCTTAATAAAGCCATTAGGTGGTTGAACGAATACGCTCTTTTGAGCTTCAACGCGATGCTTAGGTTCGGTCGGCTCCCAAATTGTACCTGCTATTGCTCCGCGATCTTGTACGATAATTCTACCATCTTTGTTGTAGTGACCGTCACAAGCAAAGAAGAGGGCTACGCGATAGTCTGTTGTAAAGTCTATTAGGTTGGTTTCTCCACCCCAGTGTTGGATTTCGGCTAGAATTTCAAACTGTCTCTCTGTATACTCGAAGGGGTTGTAGTCACCACTCCATAGGAAATAAGACCTCTGGCTTTGGCTGGGCCCGAGTCTATTGATATCGTACTCTTCAGCCTGAGTCAGTATCTGCTTTTGGATTCTCGTCATACCGACTTTCGCAACTGGTTGGCATTCACGCCAGAGACTAGAGGAGACTTCCAGATAACATTCAGGTTCACCTCGGAAGATGTAGGTGCCATCTGCCGATTTCTCCTTTATATCGTCGATGACGTCCTGAACTGTGCGTGGCGTATCATTTGAGGTGTTGGATTGATTTGACATTTTTATTCATTCTCCTCCATTATTGTAATTTTTTTACTATCAGAATCGCAGATTATCGCGGATTCAGGGATTATACGGATTCAAAAATCCGCGCTATCTGCGTAATCCTCCCCGATTTTATCCCCGATACATCGGGACAGGCGGGATGTGCCACTTAATCCTTGATTCAGACATTTTCCGTTCCTTCCACAATTTTAATTTCTTCAGGGGTAAGCCTGTATAATAAGTATACTATCTGATCAATCTCATATTCAAGTTCGCTTACATCTGCCTCTGGGTTGGCGTGTTTGGTATCAAGGATTTGGTTGACACGTTTGGAAATCCCTTCATCCTCTGGCTGGTCAGGGATTGCAATCGGCGAAATGTACATTGGTTTGAATTCCAAAAAGTCGCCCTGCCGTTCCGCGGCACTTTGCGATACCAAATACTGAGTGATTCGAGAATTCATGAGGCCAAGTATATAAGCACTATTAGAAACCATCATTGTTGCTGGTGCGCTCAGATAGACATTGGGACACGAGAAAGCAAACTTGGGGTTCTTTGCCAAATTTCCCCAAACTATCGTCGGTTCCTGAAATTCCTTCCAATACGCACACGCGCGCAACTCCCAGAAGTATTTCCCCTGATCATACCGCTCAATTAGGCGGTCTCGAAAGGTTTGTAGGTGGGCGTAGATTGCGGGGTAGGTATCGGCGAAAATCGCCTCCGCTTCTACGGCAGATTCTACCGACCACGGATGTGACCGATTTTCCGACGATTCAATTTTTATGAGGTACTGCTCGGCGAAATTCACGCTCCAGCGTTTCACATCCCGTCCGCGCAAAAGCGGTTTCATCACTTCAGCCGAGGCGGTGTGTTCTGCAATGAGTTGATTCCGCGTCGCTTGGTCCACGACAAATGCTTCGTTCAAACCTGTCAGGACGCCTCGATAAAAACGTCCTTTGACATATGCCCCCAACGGTTTACCCGCGTTGCGGAGTTTCTTCAGCAAATTCAACGTTGCTGGGGAAGTGAGTCGCCAACCATCAGCAGTAAGAGCATTTTGGGGCATGGTGAACCCCTTCGTTTGAAAAATCGTCCCGAATTCGTCAATGGAGGGCCCCGGCTCCCAATTCAAGGCACGGAGATGGTTGTCTTGGGCATGGGTCTTGGACGCTGTGATAATACTCGGATACGCAATGGATGTAAAAACAGGAGCATCACCAAAGTCAATGAGTTGAGACAGGGTGTACTGACGGGCGAGGAAATCTCGAAGTTTCTTTCCGTAGGCGGACCGGAAGTATTTGTTTGAGGAGATGTAGGTTAAAACACCATTGTCCCGGAGCAATTGGAAACCGCGCTCATAAAAGTAGACGTAGAGATCTGCTGTGCCGGTATAACAGTTATATTGATCTTTCAGCGTTGGCTTAAGTTCTTTAATTTTTTCTTGGCGGACATACGGCGGATTACCAATCACCACATCAAACCCATCTGTGACCCCAAACATCCATTCCGAATCAAACCAATCTGCACTTGCGTTCTGGTCGTAGGGGTCCCAATGGGCAATTTTCTCCGCATCATCGGGGGGCATCCCAATATCCTTTAATTCCTTCGCCAACCCCCGCCGCAACTTCTTGTCTTCTCGTTTACACGCCAGTTTCTGCGGGCGCGTCGTTGCGTGGAAATGCCGCTCGCGGTTATCGCCCAATTCTCGCTCTAAATCCCTCGCTTTGGGACTGGTCAGGGTTCGCTCCTCTTCAAGACCGATGAGTGTGTTTACCGCGATAAAGCGTGTCTCCAGATTCGGCAGCGGCTTAATCCCAAAGTTGTCTGCATCTCTATCCGGCTCTTGCTCAATGGCAAGGGAGATAAAGAAGCGGAGTTTAGCGATTTGGCAGGCGATGGATTGAATGTCCACACCGAAGATACTGTTTTGGATTAGGTATAGTTTTCGCCCAAAGTTGCCCGAATAATTTTCAAAGATTCTGCTAATTTCTTTGAGCTCTTCGTCGCGTGTCTCTCTATCCTTTGTATCAAACGCATCCGCTGCCCGTTGGATGGCGCGTTCTTTCTGTAGCTGCTCCCACCGGGTATTATCCGGATCAAGCCGCCGCAGTGCGAGGGTCAGTTTGTGCAGAGCACCCATTGGAAACGCACCCGACCCCACCGCCGGATCCAGTATTTTCAACTCTGAAATGGTCCGCACAATCCGGTCCGTCTCATCGTCATCAAACCATTCGCTTGCATTGTCGCATACCTTTGCATAATCGAACAGATAACGTAATTCCTCCCACAACTCCGTATCGCCATCCGTGGGCTGCACCTCTCCTGCTAGTGCCGCCACCAATGCCTCCTCCACCATGTAGTCCACGATGGGGCGTGGGGTGTAATAAGAACCTGTCTGCCTCCGTGCCGTTGTGCCGGTTTCGGGGTTATAGGCGGCGAGCAGATTTTCAAACACCTTGCCGAGCAGCTCTGGATCTAACGCAACCTCCTGCTCTATCGGTGTGTTTTCCTCAACGGTGAACTTGTAGTGTTCTAGGAGAGGAATCAAACCACGGTCCCTATCAAAGAAGAGACGGTTGGGAACCGTCAACTTATTGTAATGCACATCAGAAAAGCAATCAATACGGTAACCACCATCCCCTGTTGCTTCCTCGCTGTCAAGACAGTCAAACAACCCGCCGTTGATGAACGGCGTTTGGGTGAATAATTCCAGCAGTTTATCGGGATGACTGATTTGGCTTTTGTAACGATAGCGTGAAAAGTTGCGGTGCGTAGTGTTTTTCTCTGTGCTAAACTGACGCTTCTCTATCTCAGTGTTCAGCGTAGCGAAAAACAGGTTCTGTAGCACCGTACGGTAGTAGGAATCGCCGGTATCCCGGCTGTAATCCTTCAACAGATAGGCAACTTCCGTTTCATCGAAAAGTTCGTCCGCAATCAACCCCTTCTCTTTAATGAACCATACGAAAAGCAAGCGCGTGATTAAGCGGATGATATGCTGTTCGGGTTGCAATACCCGCTTCTCTTTAAGGGGAAATCTTGACTCCTCGACCGCACAAACAAACCAGTTGAACAACTTCTGGTAAAACTGCTTGTTGAGCAATTCGGTATCAAGCGTGTTTTTCCACGCCTCATGCAGCGCCGGGAAATCCGTGAAACCATGCTGGCGGTGCAGTTCACCGAGCGAAAGGTCGAACAAGATGTCGATGTGGGCGCGGTGTGGGTTGGCGAAGACGATGTCTTTGATGAGCGTCACTTTTTCGAGGACATCTTTGGATTCGTCGCGCTTGTGCAACCGACGGTCGATTACGGCGAACGTGAGCGCATCGCCATGTTGGAACATGACCATAGCGGGTATCATGAGCAGATTGTTGATTTCGCGGACGATGTCGGATAGTTGGGTGCGGGTGTAGCCGCGATGTTGTAGCTTTAGAGCGAAGAAGAGGTAGGATTCATAGCGGTTCTGATCGACGCCACTGCCCTCGAAGCGAAAGGAAGTCTGAGCGCTCTGTATGATTTCGTCGTCTGTCAGTTGAAACAGGAAGTCGATGGACGCCCACTCACTCAACAGCCCGCGTTCCCGGTTCATCGTATTTTGCCGGTCGAAATGCTCAACAAATCCATCGGCGGTGTTTGGTTCGAGGGATAGTGTCCTTTGGCTGCGGTAGCCGAGGGTGTTGAGGAGATGGAGGGCGTTTTCGGCAATATTCTCATCGGTGAAGCGTTGTAGGGCGCTCTTGATATCGTCTTTGGATAAGTTCATCCTTCTATTCTCGGAAGTGCTGTGGGGGCAGGTACAAGACCTGCCCCCACATTTGAACAATTCGTGTAGGGGCAACCCTTATGGTTGCCTTGTAATCTTTTTCGGGGTAATCGTCAGTAGGATTTTATCGGCGGGACGTTAGGGCAGCAGAGATTCAGGAGCTTCGATTAGGCTTCGTAAATCGCCGAGGAATCGGGCGCAGGGCGCGCCGTCTATTGCACGGTGATCAAAGGTGAGAACCAGCGTTGCGCGGTCCCGTGCTACGATTGACTCGCCCTCAAACACCGCAACGCGGCGAACACGGCCGACGCCCAGAATAGCGCACTGCGGCGGGTTGAGGACAGGCGTAAACCAATCGACGCCCAATCCGCCGAGATTCGTGACGGTAAAGGTACCATCCGCAAAGTCATTGGGCGCCAGTTTTCCGGTTCTAGCGCGCTCTGCGAGTTCCCGGACGCTGCTCGCAATCTTTACGACGTCGAGGTTGCCAGCGCCGCGAATTACAGGTACAACCAATCCGGCTTCAACGTCAATGGCGACCCCCAAGTTGATGTCGTGGTATTGGTGTATCGCGCCGTCAATAAGTGCTGCGTTAAGCTGGGGATGGAGTTTCAACGCTTCGACAGTGGCTTTCAATACGAAGTCGTTGATTGTCAGGGCGGCGCCGTACGCGTCGCGCCACACGTCCGAATGGGCTGCCCGTGCGGATTGGATGGCGCTGAAATCCACTTCGATGCCTTCGGTGACGTGGGGCGCTTCAGACCAGTTTTTACCTAACCGTTCGGCGGTGGTACGCCGGATGCCTGCCAGCGGAATAACATCAACGCCATGGGTCGGAGGTTCGTCGACCGGCTTAGCCGCCTTGGGAGCGCCCGCATCTATTGCGCGCTGCACGTCTTCCTTAGTCACTCGTCCACCCGGACCCGTTCCACCCAACGCTCCTGCGTCAATGCCGTGCCGGTCTGCCAGCCGCTGCGCGACCGGCGTAACGCGAGACCGCACAGGGCGGTCCGCATCCGTGGGCTTAACCGCAGTTTGATCGGCTGTTTCCTTCACAGTGGGCACGCCAGAATCAATCGCACGCTGCACGTCTTCCTTAGTCACTCGTCCGCCCGGACCCGTTCCACCCAACGCTCCTGCGTCAATGCCGTGCCGGTCTGCCAGCCGCTGCGCGACCGGTGTAACGTTCGACGCAGCTTGCCGATCGGCGACGGGCGCCTTGGGTTGCTCGACGGATTCTTCCGGCACCTTCTCACCTGCCTCGCCAATCCAAGCCAAGGTATCACCGACGTCATATTCACGCTCGACCTCACCGACGAGCCTCAACAACACACCGCTGACAGGGGATTCAACATCGACAACAGCTTTGTCGGTCTCAATTGACACGAGCAACTGTCCTTCCTCAATTGCGGCGCCCTCTGTTGCATGCCACTCGACGATACGCCCGGTATCCATGGTGTGGCCGAGCGCTGCTAAACGGAACTGTATCGCCATGAATCTCCCCTTCTCGCTAGGACATTACCTGCTCAACGGCTGCGGTGATATTCGGAACCTCAGGAACAACATGCTTGACAAGCGCGGCACTGAACGGCATCGGTACGTGCGGGCTGCCAACCCGAACAACCGGCGCCTTTAAATCCCCGAAACAGTTTTCGCCAATCATCGCGGCAATCTCGGAAACTGAGCCCGCAAAGCTGGAATCCTCGCCGCAGACTACGGCTCGACCGGTCCGCCGCACCGACTCGCAAATCGTTTCGGTATCGAGCGGTGATAGGGTTCTCGGATCAACGACCTCCACATCGTAGCCTTCATCTTCCAACAGCACCGCAGCTTCCAGCGACTTTTGTACCATTGGACCGACAGCGACGATGGTCGCGTCCTCGCCATCCCGCTTTATATCTGCCTGGCCGAACGGGATGGTGTACTCCCCCTCCGGCACCTCACCCTTAGAAGTGTACGTGCGCTTGTATTCGAAAAATAGCACAGGATCCGGACTGCGCACGGCGGTCTTTAGCAAGCCCTTGCCGTCGCTCGGCGTTGACGGAACAGCAACCTGCACACCGGGAACGTGCATAAACCAGGATTCCATAATTTGTGAGTGCTGCGCCGCTAGCAGCCGGCCGGCACCGCACGGTAGGCGAATGACCATCGGGACGTTTGCCTGACCGCCGGTCATGTAGCGCATCTTGGCTGCTTGGTTGACTACTTCGTCCATAGCGCACGTAATGAAATCTAGGTACATAATCTCCACAACCGGGTGCATGCCAGCCATCGCTGCACCGACGCCTACACCGACAATTCCTGCCTCTGCGATTGGAGTCTCGAAGATGCGCCCGGGAAATCGTTCTGCGATGCCTTGTGTAACCTTGTACGGACCGCCGTGCGTAATTACATCCTCGCCCATGACAAACACGGTGTCGTCACGTTCCATCTCCTCGTGCAGCGCCTCTCGCAACGCCTCGCCGAAAGTGATTGTTCTCATTATCCCGCCTCCTGTGCTGGCGCCAAGACATCCGTAGTAACCTCGGCGGCGTCCGGAAACGGACTTTCATCGGCGAACTTCACGGCGTTTGCAATCTCGTCCTTCACCTCGTCTTGAATCGCGGTGTCCTCTTGGTCGGTCAGCCACTGCCGATCCGCCATTAATGCGCGCAGCGTTTTTATTGGGTCATGGTCAGTTCTCCAGGCTTCAACTTCCTCCAGCGTACGGTATTGTTGTTCGTCACCTAAACTGTGTCCATAGAACCGGTAGGTTCGCGCCTCGATTAACGTTGGCCCGCCGCTGCTGCGGGCACGATCGATTGCCTCGCGAGCGACTTCGTAAACTTCAATGGGGTCCTGTCCATTGACCGACACGCCCGGAATCGCATAGGCGCCAGCCATATCGGAAACCGAATCGAGCACAGCCACATTCATACGCGGCACCCACTGTTGGTATTGGTTGTTCTCGCAAACGTATACGACGGGAAGCTTCCACAAAGATCCGAGCCCGATGCCCTCATGGAAAGTGCCGCGTGCAGCGGCACCGTCACCGAAAAAGCATACGGCTACCTGATCTGTCCCGCGCATCTTGCTGGCAAGCGCTGCGCCGGTGGCTGGTGCGATGCCGGCGCCGACAATGCCGTTGGCGCCGAGCATGTTAAGCGAGAAGTCCGCAATGTGCATTGAACCGCCTTTGCCGGCGCAGGTCCCCGTAGCTTTGCCATAGAGTTCAGCCATCATCTGCCGAGAATCAGCACCTTTAGCCAAACAGTGCCCGTGACTGCGGTGTGTGCCCAAGACGTAGTCATCCTTTCGCAAATTGGAACAAACGCCGACAGCGACAGCTTCCTCGCCGCAGTACATGTGAAGCGCACCCATCACGTTACCGAGATTAGTCTGGCGGTTTGCTTCCTCTTCGAAAAGCCGAATGCGCCACATATCTTTGTACATGGTCCGGCACAATTCCGCTGAAAGACTCATAAATTAATCTCCTGGAGTCAATATTGTAAAATAATTCTTCAAGCAACAAGGAGGAGCGGAAAAATTCTTCCCCTCCCCCCCTTATAACCCCGCATTCAATTTACTCTGGAGCGCACCCTACTGAAGCGTGGATTTGTACAAATCTCCAGCTTCCCTGCTCCTTCTCCAGCACGCCCGTCATACGCATCGAAAGTTTTTCAAATACGCCCTGCCAAGTCAAACGCCACACCTGCCGTGTATAAAACCATGCGACGTTGCCGCGCTCTTGAACATCAAGATGTTCAAGAGCGATTGTGAAATCGGCCGCGCACGCGACGAGGTGTTTATAGTAATCAGCCGTGTTTTCGCCGCCTTCAACAAACTCGCCGGCTTCCGTCCCGATTTTCACATAGTAACTCGCGGAAGACATCATCTCTATAAGCCGAGGTGCATCTCTCGCGGTAAGCGCATTAAAGTAGCTTTTGACAGTGGCGTGTGCATCCATCTTGGCGCAGGAGGCTTAAGTCATCTCGCAGGCATTCGCGCACGTACGCCGCGGCAAATCAGGCAAAATTCGGCTGACACGGCATCCTGAACTTAGCGGCGAACACAGTGGAAATATCCGCCTCACACTGCAACACGTTTCGCTACGGGTTGTATCCCCGCTCGTTATGCTGCGTGAGGTCGAGACCTTCAAGTTCTTCGTCAAGATCGACACGCAACCCAATTGTAGCATCGATAATCTTGAGGATGACGAAAGAGAGCACGCCCGAATAGATTAACGTAAACACAATGCTGATGAGTTGAGCCAAGATTTGCTTTCCGACGGTCACGCCTTCAGCAAGTCCGACGCCGCCCAATCCTTTTACGACAAACACGCCTGTCAACAAGCAACCGACAATCCCGCCGATGCCGTGGACGCCAAACGCATCCAGCGAATCATCGTACCCAAGCGATTGCTTGAGGCTGGTAGCAGCCCAGAAACAGATTGCGCCTGATGCTATACCGATGACGAGTGCGCCAATTGGGCCAACGCTGCCGGAAGCGGGGGTAATCGCCACAAGGCCGGCTACGGCGCCGGTAACGATACCGAGTACGCTGGGTCTGCCGTGCCTTGCCCATTCGACGAACATCCAAGCTAGCGCCGCTGCCGCCGTCGAAATCTGAGTTACAAGCATGGCATTACCAGCCCCACCGTCAGCAGCTAACTGGCTGCCCGCGTTGAATCCAAACCAACCGACCCAGAGCATCGAAGCGCCAACCACCGTTAATGTTAAGCTGTGCGGCGGCATTGGCCTATCCGGATAACCGCGCCGTTTGCCGATTACAATCGCCGCAACGAGTGCGGCAATTCCGGCGTTGATGTGCACCACCGTTCCGCCGGCGAAATCGAGCGCGCCCAATATACCCCCGAAGAAAGAACCGGGACCGCTCCAAGCCATGTGGCACAGCGGCGCATATACGATGATTGACCATATTCCCATAAACCAGAGCATCGCAGAAAACTTCATCCGTTCTGCAAATGCCCCCGCAATAAGTGCGGGCGTGATTATGGCAAAGGTCATCTGGAACATAACAAAGACATTTTCCGGAATACTGCCGGATAGGGTGTCCGGCAATACGCCTTGGAGAAAAACCTTGCTAAAGCCTCCCACAAATGAATGGAGGTTGACTGTTCCTTCTTTCATACCCGTGGTGTCAAATGCCAAACTGTAGTTACACACCAGCCATAAAATGGTCATCAGTCCGGTCAACGAAAAACACTGCATCAATACCGACAGGACATTTTTCGTGCGCACTAGGCCTCCGTAGAAAAGCGCAAGACCGGGAATCGTCATGAACAGTACGAGTGCAGTTGAAGTGAGCATCCAGGCTGTGTCGCCCGAATCGAGGCCATCGTCTGCCAACGCAATCGTCGGCATAGCTAGCAAGGTTAGTGCAAATAGCACCGCCAAGCCGATTCTATGTTTGCCTAGACCTGAAAGCCTTTCTTGTTTATTTTGGAATTTCATAAATTCTGATGCATCCTGTTGCATCGTAGACCTCCATTTCAAATTGGATGTTGGGTGTACTGAAAAACTGAATACGGCAATAGAATAGCGTGATTCTGGAATGCGTTCGGCGCAAAGGAATTATGTTAACATCGCTATTTTCAATCGTATGCCTCAAAAACTATCCGTTCAGTCGCTGGGAGTTGAACTTGCTACACATTCTAGCACAATACCGAAATCTAATCAACCACAAAACTCTCAGTTGCAAACCACCATGCAGTAACAAAGCTATCCTGACAAATCAACCGGCGATCCGTAATTGATTGGCGTCGGTTAAGCCGCGCCAAATCACCGTAAACACTCATACACAGCCCTTTAAATTTCGGTCTTTGCGCTGAACATCACCGAACCACAGCGAATTTACCGCTCGATGAAATCTTCCCTCTCCCCGATAATATTGGCGCTTCAACGTGGTAGACATAAATCCCTGGGGCGATTAGCTCGCCTTCGTTATTTCGCCCATCCCAATGTTCAACCGGCCCCTCTTTGGCGCGGTCAATCAACTTGACGAGGTTTCCGGTACTGTTGTAGATGCGGATTGTTGCGTGCCGCGTCAAGTTGTGAAATTCAATAGAGTTGGCATCCGCACTGGGACGATACGGGTTCGGAACAACAATCACATTTTCCAAGTCTAATGGGGCAGCGGCGGAAACGCCTTCCGGAATTACGATGCTTGCCGAGGAGGAGAAGTTACTTCGTCCATCGAATTCATTTGTCGCATTAATTGCGTAGAAATACCTTAATCCCGGATACACATCGACATCGACAAATCTAGTAGGTTCCGCGGGGACAGATGCTATCGGTGTCCATGGAGATTCTCCTGTGTGATTACGGTTGATAATATACCCCGCAATCGGCTCGGCAGATTGCTTCCATTCGAGTATGACGCGATTCCCGCTAAGCGTTGCTGTTAAGCCTTCCGGCGCGCCCGGCATGAGATTTGGAATGACACGAACTTCAGGTGAGTCAAATTCAAACGGCCGTCCATTTAAATCAATAGGGCGAAGTTTATAAATGTGTTCCACCCCAAATTGATTGATTTCTGTATCATCTGACGAAATTCCGCTTACGGTTTTGAGTTGTTGAAAATTCTGTTCTTCGGCGGTTCGCCTCAAGAGCGCGTATCCGGCTACACTTGGGTTGATTGATGCCTCCCAATTTAACGCAACACCATCAGGGGTGACTTCTGCGCTTAGCCCCTGCGGCGCAAAACTGATGCGCCGCGCCGCATCAATGTTCTTTTGGAGATCTGCAAGATTTTCGCCTCCAACGAGTGCGAAGGTGACCGTAACGAACTTTTTCGCTCGAATGTCGTATGGTCCTGCTGAGATTACCGACATGTAATCCCAAGCTGGAAACCCAAGCTCCTGTATATCCTGTCGGCTCGAGGCAAAAAAGGTGGGAGGCGCCAACAACACCGATCGGTTGGCATCAACGAAGATGGAGCTGAAAAGCTGACCGCTCGGGTCAAAAAATGGGACGATTTGTTGAACGCTGAATTTACCGTCAAGCAGAGCCAAACCCATGTGCGCCGGATTGATTCCGTCTGTATCGTCCCCATCGTAAGTCAATAACGTCTGGCGGCTTTCGTCCCAATCCACCCAATCCAGGCTCAACTGTCCAGCGCCGAGGTCTGTTCCATCCACATCCCAATTTGTCATCATGGCGACGTAGATACCGCTGAGATTAACGTTGCTGTCATTCGTAATAATGAGCTTAATCACTATGAAATCGTCTGCATTAGGAAACGCGTTCGTGCTCCAAGAATAACTCTGCTGATCGACTAAAATATCGAGCGGGAAGTCCGGATTGCGTGACGAACTGTATTGAGAGGTCGCGATTTCCCTGCCATCCGCCTCTACGACCTTATTAATTGCGCCGGTTTGGGTGGTCGCCCATTCACCTAAAAGAAATCGGTCGGTGAACTCCCATACATTTGCAACGTTTCCGTTCAAATCGCCAACCCAGATTTCAGATTGAGCCTGCAAATAATAAATATCCTCGGTTTTTGGAAATCTGAAATTCGGGGCAAGGCTCCCATCTCTAACTGCCCCCAATGAACCAAAGTCTGATACGGAAACCTGGACATTCCCTGATGTATGGGACAGAAACGCATCGGCGTGCGCATGCATCTGAATCGTCAACAACCAGACAAAACTCAACGCTATTTTTCGAATTTTCATATCTCTCCCGGCTTATTCCAAAACAAAGCCGCACCTTCATCGCTCGGCAGCAGAAAACTAGCCTATCATAGCAAAAGCCAAAATGCCTGTCAAGGTAAAGATTGCCAACGGGCGGCTCGCAAAACAGGCCGTGCACACCGCCGGTCTGCCTCTTGGTCAGCCCTTCTTTCTTAAGTGCGGGGACCGCAAAATTGGCGATTGCGCAGGGAGGATGGAAACGCTGCATCTTGACATAACTTCTGGTTCGATGTATAATTCCGATTCGAGGAGGATTCCGCAGATGGCGCAGAATGTGACCGGAATGTGTTTTCCTCCCGCCCAAATTTTGGAATGTATGTAGATTACTGGCATGGGTGCGCAGGAGGAGTGGGAAAGCCACGGTTCACACCTCTTCTGACGAACTAAGGGAGTAGCGAATGAAAATAGACGGAATATCGGCGATTGTCACCGGCGGCAGCATGGGAATCGGTCGTGCAATTGCCGTCGAATTAGCCGGCCGCGGCGCACAGGTAGTTTGTACAGCGCGTAGCGAGGCGCGGCTCCGTGATACGGTTGACGCAATCAAGTCGGAGGGCGGGGTTGCGCTTGCCGTGCCAACTGATGTTACTGACACGAGTCAGGTGGAGCGGATGGCGGCGCAGACACTGAACGCTTTCGGCAAGATAGATGTGCTCATAAACAACGCCGCAGTTTTCCACGGCATCGGCGGATTGTGGGAGGTTGAACCTGACGCTTGGTTGGCGGATGTCAAGACGAAGTTGTTTGGCGGGTTTCTCTGCTGCCGCGCCGTGCTTCCCCACATGATGAAGCAAAACAGGGGAATCATCATGAATATGGCTGGCGGCGGGTACGACCAACCCAACGTAGGGGGGACGGGTTATGCGAGCGCCAGTGCCGGACTCATGCGGCTGACCGATACCTTGGCGTCAGAACTAGGCGATGCGAACAACATTCAGGTATACGGCCTGTGGCCTGGGTTCGTCCGTTCCGAAATGACTGAAATCTTGGCGACCGCCAAACAGGGGCAACGCTGGTTGCCGCACGTTAAAAAAGGGCTTTCTCTCGGTCAAGATCACGCGGCTGAAGATGTCGCTCTTGCTGTCGTGAAAATCATTGAGCACACCTGTTCCGCCTTGTCCGGCCGCATTGTCTCGTATGAAGAAGATTTTGAAAAAATTGTCGAACGTGCGGAGGCGATTCGGGAAAAAGACCTGTACCAACTGCGACTGCGCTCCGAGTAAGGGAACAAGCATTAATTTTCAATTTCTTATCGTATGAATCCAGTCTCAATGCTATCGTATGTTTTCAATTATTTTGCTCTCGTTAGTTTAGACGAAACCTTAAAAACTCTTGCTCTTTTTTTTCAATACTAAAATGAGGTGATTCAATGACGCAAAGCCAGACAGATGGTTCCCAAAGCGCGATCAATTCCGGGAATCGGTTGTTTCCGCCCCACCTGCTTCACGCCAGGTGGCACGAGTTTCAAGCTGAAGGGTATGCCGAACCCGTGACCGGCGTAATTTATCGGGGCAATCCCCGTCCGACGTGCGGCATGCCGCTGGGCGGTCTCGATACCGGTTGTATTGATATCGAACCCAACGGTATGCTGGGTTACAGTACAATTTTTAATCATTTGGTAAATCCCCGCCTGCTGCTAAACCTCCCCTTTTTGGGGTTGCATTGCGACGAAAAATCCTGGGTGCTGGTTTCGGATACACTGGGTAAGGACTATACACCGAAGGACAGCGAGTACGTAGCGACCTTCCCGCCAATCGACTACACCCCCCGATTCACCGATATTGAACTGGAGGGAGTGGAAACCGCTGATTCCATCGACTATTGGGGGCATTACCCAATTGTTGACATGGAATTCAACACGAGCGCCGCCGTGGAAGTTGGACTGCGTGCATGGTCGCCTTTCATCCCCGGTGATACAGCGATTTCCATGGCGCCCGGCGCAGTATTTGAACTCACGGTGCGGAATCCTGGAAACGCGGGAAAAAATGGCACGCTCGCCTTCAGTTTCCCCGGTTTTGAACTATCCGACGAAGAGAACTCCAAAGACTCAGTCCGCCGCGAAGCGCTGAAAGGCGAGTTGAACGGCTTGCATGTTAACAGCGGTGCAAAGGACGATGCCTGGGAGATGGCGTATGTTTTGGCAGCAATTGATGATGCAGTTCGCTGCGGCGGACCGCTGAATACAGAAGGCGCCGCATGGGCAAAAATTGCCGACCAGCTTCCCAATGCCGGAGCGGGTGAAACCGGCGCGTCTCTGGCGTTCGATTTTAATCTCGATGCAGGCGAATCCAAAACCTACCGCTTCGTCCTTGCGTGGCACGCGCCGCACTGGAGAGCAGGAGGAGCGCCGTCGCATACGAATTCGAACCTGCTCACGCACATGTATGCCAAACACCACCCGGACGCAAAATCCACAGCAAATCTGTTAGCAAGCGACCCTGACTCGCTGCTAAAAAGAGTTATCTCTTGGCAAGAAGTCATCTACCAAGACCCTGCGATTCCAGGCTGGCTTGCAGATTCGTTGATTAACAACCTTTACTTGATTCCCGAATGCAGCATCTGGGGTCAAGCCAAAGCGCCGATTGGCGACTGGTGCGATTCCGACGACGGCGTTTTCGGATTAAACGAATGTCCACGAGGCTGTCCGCAAATTGAGTGCCTTCCCTGCAGTTTTTACGGGAATATACCGTTGGTCTACTTCTTCCCCGAAGCCGCCTTATCGACCTTACGCGGACAGAAGGCATACCAATACGAGGACGGACGGCCGCCCTGGATATTTGGCGGCGTCACCGCCATTGAGGAAGGAAACCGGCCGCCGTATGAACTAAGCAAACCCGATGTCGGCTACCAGACCGTACTGAACGGAGCATGCTACATTATTATGGCGGACCGGATTTGGCGCGCCTCCGGAGATGATGGTATGCTCGAGGAATTCTGGGATTCCCTTAAGCGTTGCAACGATTTCTCAATGAATTTGCGGCCAGCCTACGGACTGTCGCAGGTCATTTCAATGCCTACCCCCGGTACCGACTCACACGGCCTGGGGGACACGGAATGGTTTGAAGCGCCCGAACCCGGCTGGAAAGGGTATGTGACTCATGCCGGCGCCGTTCGGCTAGCTCAAGTGCAAATCATGTACCGTATGGCGGAGGCAATGAACGATCATGAATATCTCAAGAAGTGCGGCGATTGGATTGAAGCTGGGGAAGCGGCGCTAGAAGAGCACCTCTGGGCAGGCGAGTATTATCTGAACTTCAATGAGCCGGAAACCGGTCAGAAGTCCGATTTAATCTTCGGCTATCAGCTTGACGGCCAGTGGATTACGGACTGGCACGGGGTACCCGGTGCGTTTCCCAAGGATCGGGTGGATCAAACGCTTGAGACGCTCCGGAAATATAACTGTGCGCTCAGCCAGTCAGGCGCGCTAAACTACGCGAGTGCAGATGGGCAGCTTGCCAATGTGGGCGGTTATGGGACTTACAGCTATTTCCCGCCGGAATTATACATGCTTGCCATGACCTACATGTACGGCGGGCAGCAAGATTTTGGTCTGGAACTGCTTCACAAATGTATGAACAACATCATCTGTCGATGGGGTTATACTTGGGATATGCCGAACACGGTACGCGGCGATGCCGACACCGGGCAAATGGCGTTTGGCGCCGATTACTATCAGAATATGATGCTCTGGGGTGCGCCGGCGGCGATTGCAGGGTCAGATCTCACGGGACCGTGTCAGTCCGGCGGGCTCGTGGACCGCGTCATCCAAGCTGGCAAGTAATGTCTGCAACGGGCGAGAATTTCTACATCGACACTTGACCGTGAACGATGTTCCATAAGATCAGGCGCCCTAACCCTTCACTGTTACACATGAAAACGAAAAACCCTCGACGTTACTCATGTCGAGGGTTTTCATGTTCAAGGCCTGTTACGACATCCGTATTAAACGTTTCCCGTTATTAGATTGTATCGTTATCGCACTAAGTTATGTTTTTGCGATAGTCTTTCTCGGTCTGGTTCAATTTCCATAATTTCTTTTGATATTTTTCGATCTCCTGCTCAATCTGCTCAATGTGTTCACGGACTCCTAATGAATAAAATTCAAAATCCTCTGGCCGGGGATGCTGCCCCCGCAATTCTAAGTATACCTGACGGAATTCCTTTAATCTTTGCTGCGATATTTTAAGTTGGTGTTCATTTTCAATCATAAAATCCGTTACAAGTCCTCGTAGGTTGGGTTTAGCGTACCTGCGTAATTCTACCATCAGAAACTTAGATCGTACCACCGCTTTGCATCAAAAATATCATAACGATACGCGGTTGTCAATGAATGTTACATAATTTTTGATTTTGGAATAAGACGATTCAACTGCGAGTTCATCATAAACTTTGTGCATGTGTTTTCGGTATGATTAGGGAGACATGTCATACTAAGCTAGTCCCTTGTATTTCGCTGTTACGGTACAATACCGTGAAGTCGACTGGTGTGATTGTGAGTCTAGGCATCGTCTTTCGGTTGAGATTATCTGACATAAAGATTCAGAACACAAAATGAATCAGTCAAGCGTCGAAAAACTAAACACACACAATCGAGACGCGGCGCTGTCCTTGATAAACGATGCTTACGCCACTGTGCGCGGATTTCAGCCGTTCACGATAGCTGATATAATCTCGCTCGCGCAGACGGGTTTATTCGCTCTTGGTTATATGAATGGTAAGCCGGTCAGTTTCGCATGCGGTTCTATGGCAGAGGAAGGTGAGGCAAAAATTCACTGGGTGGGCGTCCCCGAAGATTACCGGGGCGAATGCCACAGCCTTCCGCCGATGCAGGCATGCATCAATTTCCTAAGAGATAAAGGCGCAAAGCGGATTGGGGTGGAAAACTGGTTGGATGCCCCTTACCGCCAGATGTTGAGCCATTTTGATCACGAGGGGATTAAAGTTGAACATGTGCATTCTACCCTTCGGCTTGACATGGGGGACTATGCGCCGCAGCCGCCCCTGATTAAGGCGGGGTATAACCTGCGAACTTTTCGAGACGGCGATGAGCAAACTTGGGCGGAAATCCGAAATGCGGCGTTTGACGATTCATCGAAAGCGGACGAGTTTTGGTCACAAACCTTCTTGGGTGTCAACAAGAAAACAGACTTTGACCCGCAGGGGTTTTTCTTCGCTGAAACGGGAGGAGAACCTGTCGGCATGAGCGCAGGCATCGTGCTGCATGATCGAAAAAAGATTGGCGGAACGCTCCCCGGCGGGATTGGTTGGACAGGCGTCCATAATAACCACAGAGGTATCGGGCTCGGTAGGGCTTTGGTAGTTAGTTCCCTAAATTATCTGCACGGCCGCGGCGTCGCTGTAACGGAAGTTGGCACCGAGTTTTATCGAACTGCAGCGGTGAATCTATACGAAAGTCTCGGTTTTCGTATTTACATTGCATGGTTTACTATTGTGTGTTAACAGGTGTAGTCCCTGTACAAGTCGGTCTGTCGTCGTAGGTTGGATTACGCAAAACGCTTTAAGCCAACCCGCCTAAGCTAAGAGAACAACTACTTCACGATGACCATCCGCTTCACCGAGACATAGTCGCCGGCCCGAAGTTGATAGAAATACAGTCCGCTCGCAACCCGCTCTCCAGCCTCGGATCTCCCGTCCCAAAACGCCGCACGCTGCCTATCAATGTAATAACCCGCCCTCTGATGTCCCAATCTCAATTGGCGAACTATTGCGCCGTCGAAGTCATAAATTGAAATTTCTACCGATGCATCGGACGCCAATTGATAAGGGATCCACGTTTCCGGATTGAACGGATTCGGGTAGTTAGGCAAGAGTTTGGTTTCCACGGCGGCACTTTGGCGTTGTGTCAACCATGCGCGCAGAAGATTCCGCGCGGTTATTGCCGCTGGCGCTGGATTGGTCAGCGCTTCCAATTCGGCGAGTGCGTGCTGAATCGCAGCAATCCCGCCTTCCGGCAGCAGTTCTGGCTGTCGAATGTTTGGAAGGTTAGAAAGGACGCCGTGCATCTTGCTCGGCGCAGACGGCGCCGTTGTGTTTTCGCCGAGCCGTTCGCTGATTTGAATTAGGTCATCGACATTAACGGTACCATCCCTGTTGACATCGGCAGCGGGGTTTTCGGGAGGCGTCTGCCCGTATTGCATACCGGCAATAACCAAGTCAGCGACATCAATGACACCGTCCAAATTGACATCTTCAGGATTGGCCGAATCCTGAGGTACCGTTTGTGTCCGTTCTATGAAGTCGGAGTATGACATCGCGCATCGAAAACCGCCGAGATGTATGCGAAAATCCGGGGTGCTGACGTGGTTGTCACGATGGGCGCATCGGGTCACGTGTCTTTTATTCATCCAACATGCCCCGCGGAACGCGCGGTGTATCCCGATCGCTGGCCCCTGTGGGTTATTCCACTCCGTTAGCGAAGAATAATAGGCGTGATTATACCAATCTGAAACCGATTCCCAGACATTGCCGACCATATCGAGCGCCCCGTACGGACTTGCGCCGTCGGGGAAACTTCCGACAGGCGTGGTTGTCCGGGGCCCAAGTTCCAAGGAATTCAAGCGTGTGGGGTCCCATTCATTCCCCCAAGGGAATATCCGGGCGTCCGTGCCCCTTGAGGCTTTTTCCCATTCGGCTTCTGTCGGCAATCGTTTCCCCGCCCATTTTGTGTATGCGACTGCATCATTGTAGCTCACTTGGACTACCGGGTGATTCATCTTATCCTTAATCGTGCTTCCGTGCCCAAGCGGCGCCCTCCAGTTTGCGCCCTGGATTTGAGGCCAAACGTTGCCGCCCTCCCATACAAATCCCCAGTTTTCCCTTTCAGCGTCGGTGATGTAACCCGTCGCATTCACAAATTTTTCAAACTGTGCGTTCGTCACCTCATATTTGTCGATGTAAAACGCGTCCAAAAATACCGTATGCTGCGGCTGTTCATGCTTGAAAAGCTCTCGGAGTGCGGGATTACGCCGCGTAATCTCATCAAGCTGCGAGTCACTGGTACCCATGATAAACTCGCCTTCGGGCACGAGCACCATGGTTGAATCGTCCTTCTGGTGGGTGATTTCAGTCAGCGGACCTTCGTGAATAACAGTGTCAAGTGCGGGAAGATGCATAGATGCTCCCGTTCCGCTGTAGAACGGAATCTCTGCATTAACCGGACCGTTGTTAAAGTTTGCGACTATCAAACGATCAGATTCCTCGGTCACCAATTTTACCGCTTTGACGAGACTATCGCTCGTAACTAACCACTGAAGTTTGCTCACCATGCTTCGTGTCACATCCCTGTCTCCGCTGATAAAGAGATAACTGCCTTCTCGAACAATATCGCCTTGTTCGTATTCCCCCGCCCCGAAATGTGGTTGCGACGTCGGGACATAGTCGATCCGTTCAGTAATCTGTCCGTTCCAAATGTTTCTCCTTCCCGGTCGAATCCTAAATGCGCCATCGTTGCGCACGTTGATGATGCCTAGTTTATCATCGATATTGATCCACGCGGAATCAATTGTGATATCCTCGCCGGGGCTGCTCCCAGCCGACAAAAATACTGCGTCACCTGCAGAATATATTTGCCTCTGGTTATCGTTGAAGATGCCGTTCGGCAAATGGTAAGTCAAACCGGCTTGTGCGGACACTGCAATTGCCTCTCGCGCAACTAGATATTCCATCATTAACGCGGTTCCGTCTTCGGGCATCGCCGTAAAACTTATGTAGTGGTCTAAACCGTCTGTGTTGTCCCGCCTCCCCTCTCTTAACTGCCCCGTTGCGACGAAGCCACCTTCAATGAAGCGCTCATTATGGTGCATGAGCGTAGGGGGCGTGTCCGTATCTTTAATGAATACATTTCCGATGAAATTTCCCTTAGCCCATTCCACCATGTTGTCGTCTCCAGGCACGAAGAGAGCCATCGGATAGTGTCCGGACAGATGCTGCCAACTGAATGACACAAACAGGTTTTCTGTGCGTGTGAAGAGATACTGGCAAAATTCGCTGTGAAAGCTGCCTTCCAGCTTTTTCTGAAAAGTATATACGTTTTCGGCGCCTATTGACGGCGAGAATTGGTGAAGTAGGTAAGCTAACCCCATATTTGCGTAGCTGTCCGTTTCGTAGATAAGGGGCCATCCTTGACGTTGATTTGCGAACCGCGCCCCGAAAATACTTCCGCCGCTGTTCTGTTGCTGCTCCCAAGCGAGCGCGCGAAAGCGGAGTTGTTCGATGAGGCGTGCGTCGGAGTCGCCGAGTTCATTTTCCAACATTACTAAGGCAGGAATGATAAAGTAAGGCCCGTAGACGTGCCGCCCCCAATCCTTGCCCTGAAAATAGGCAAAACGTCCGGAAAAAAGATGTGTGCGCTTTAGCGTATCCCAAACATCGGTGAGATGATGAAAAAGAGTTTGAGGCACTGGCTGTCCGTTGCTAACAAACGCGTAGTATGCCCAAGCGAGCGAGTGCAACGGAACTGCAATATAGTCAAACTGGTAGGCGCCGTGTCCTTCCAGCGTGAAATCCGGATGCGCGTTTGTCGTATTTACCCATTCATTAACCGGTTTTCCATCGACTACGGTGGTGTCGTTGGAATCCGCCTCAACCGAAAAGGTGTTCATGAACAACTCTTGCGCTTTCGATAGCCACCTTTCTGCATTGGGGTGGTTTGGATACAAGCTGGTTGCCCAAGCGAGTACCTCAGCGTTCAAGGCGTTGAGTTCAGCTTGGGTGTCTTCATATTCACGGGAAAACACCCGGTTTCCTAACTGGAAGTCCGCTTCATGAACAACAACGCGCCGAATGGCATCAGTTTCCTCTTGGGTTAACTCATCCCAAATCAGGCGCGCCCCAGCCACAGCTTTAGAAATAACCCATGGCGACAACCACTGATGCGGCTGCGCCCCCCACTTTTCGCCGTCCGTACAGACGATGCCGCCGGTGACATGGGTCGCCGTAAAGTATCGAAGCGCCGCCCGCACACGATTCAAAAGCGTCTCTCGACTGATTTGCGGTGCAGTACGATTTCCTCCCGTTTCCGCCGCCAAAAGGCCGTATACGAAGATAAAATTAGCCAGTACGCGCATCTGATTGTGGTCATGTACGCCGTTGCTGAAATATCCGAACTGGGAATCGCCCTGATAGCCGCTATGCCATTCTGATTCTGCGTAGGTCGGAAACCGTTCTAGAAATGCAATGTAATCCGCATGATTGGGAAAGTCTGCACTTGGGTAAAAATGCTGAATTGGCGGGATAGCCCAAAGATTGAAAGGAGAGCCAAGTAGAGATGCTAGTAGAACAACTAAGATGGTAGGTAGTTTAGCATGAGACGATTTACAGCAGGTGGTGCCGGTTCTCTTCAAGGATTGCATCAAGTGCTCCAAGATTTTATGCGCTATTCGGATTATTTTTGCATATAAGCCCAGTAAAGTCAAGAATGGAATTCGGCTCTGTAGATTTGCGCAGCGTAATCATGGACGATATTACTTAATAGTGATCGTGCACTCATAGGATTTGCCGCAATTCCCGATTCGCCAATCCCAACTTGCCAAGCTAAACGCCTTCATGCTATAATACTTTGCGCATTTTTCGCCAAGAAATTTTAGCCGGAATAGACCAAACTAAAATGCGTGCGCCGAATAAAGTCATTGATGGCTCCGCCATATCGGAAGAATGAAAAGTTCGAATAAACTGTGGGGCGGGCGGTTCCGCTCAGACCTCGCCGCTAAAACCGAAGACTTTACGCAATCAATTGAAGTTGATTCTCGCTTAGTTGCGCACGACATCTGGGGGAGCCAAGCCCATGCAATCATGCTGGCGTATCAGGGCATCATATCTGATGTAGACCTTCAACATATCTTAACCGGGTTGCACAAAGCCGAAACAGATTTCCGCAAAGGGACGTTCCGCCTCGAACCTGAAAAGGAAGATGTCCACTTGAACGTAGAGGGGTACCTTATCAGTCAAACTGGACCCGAATTTGGCGGAAAACTGCATACGGCGCGCTCCCGGAATGATCAGATACTTGCCGATGCCCGCCTATACATTCGGGAGCAGCTCCTCCAGTGCCAAGGCGGTTTGTCTCGTCTATGCCGCCGATTCTTAGCAGTTGCAAAAGCGCACCCCGATACAGTGATGCCGGGCTACACCCATACGCAGCATGCCCAGCCAATCAGCCTCGGTTTTTGGGCAACCGCCTACGTCAGCATGTTTCTGCGCGATTGCAAACGCTTGAACACAGCTTATGAAATCGTGAATGTTAATCCGCTCGGCGCATGTGCGCTAGCCGGTACGTCTTTCCCAATCGATCGCTGCTTGACAGCGGAGTTACTCGGTTTTGATTCCGTGCAGGAACACGCTCTGGATGTCATCAGCTCCCGCGATTTCATCGCCGAGCCGCTCTGTGCTTTGGCGGTGCTAATGGCAAACCTCTCTCGATTCAGCGAGGAACTTGTATATTGGACATCTTACGAATTCGGCATGGCTGTGCTAAATGATGCTTATGCGTCCGGCAGCTCGATTATGCCTCAGAAAAAAAACCCTGACCTCGCCGAACTCATACGCGGGCGCACCGGCCGCATCTACGGTGCGCTTATGGATCACCTGACTAACCTCAAGGGGTTGCCGATGGGTTATAACCGCGACCTGCAAGAAGACAAACCGCCGTTGTGGGATGCCTTTGACATCGTCCAATCTTGCTTGGGAATACTGCCTGACATTCTGAACACGCTTGATTACCAAACAGACCGAATGGAAGCGTTGGCAAACGCCAACTTTGCAACTGCGACAGAACTGGCAAATTATCTTGTTCGTGAATGCGGCATTGCGTTTCGCGAGTGCCACGAAATTGTTGGCGGCGTCGTTGGCGATCTGGTGAAGATGGACAAGCCTTTTCAAGACTGGGAGGAAACCCAAAGACTGTTGCAACAACGAGGCGTCACACTGTCGATTCCAAAACTCCAAGCTATTCTCGATCCAAAGCGCGCTCTTCGTAATTACCAGAGCCTTGGGAGCACATCGCCCGATGAAGTCAAGCGGATGACCGGTGAATTTGAGGAAAAGTTGGACGAAATTGACGCGCAGATTGAAACTCGGCAAGCTGCGATTCAGGCGGTGCACGAACGCACCCGCCAAATCGTCGAACGGGTGCTGGCAGGCGAACCGATTGGGGAGGTCTTGCCCGAATAACGAATCGACATTCCCGGGCGAGGTGAACGCCTTTCAAACACTAACGCAAATCAATTGATGAAACCGGATATTCCTGAAAATAGACTCATCGTCCCGTTAGATGTCGATAGTTTGGCGGATGCGAATCGAATTGCCGCACAGCTATTCGATCGTGTGAAAACGTTCAAGGTTGGCAAACAACTTTTCACGGCTGCCGGTCCCGCTGCTGTCAAGAGATTGATTGAGGAGAAAAAGGCGGTTTTTTTAGACCTTAAATTCCACGACATCCCCAACACCGTTGCGGGGGCAGTTGCATCGGCAACAAAAATTGGCGCGGAGATGATTAACATGCACGCTTCAGGCGGGTTTCAAATGATGCGCGCCGCAAGGGAAACCGCCGAAAGAACAGCATCGGAACTGGATATTCCTCCTCCGACGCTCTTGGGGGTGACTATCCTCACGAGCGTTGATGAGGCAACTTTCCAGTGCGACTTTGGAACGAATCGCAGGCTGAAGGATCAGGTCGCTTATCTCGCGGAAATCTCTCAATCCGCCGGCTTGCATGGCGTGGTTGCCTCGCCGTTAGAAATTAGACGGGTTCGCGAGGTTTGCGGCGGCGATTTTGTCATTGTTACGCCCGGTATTCGCCCAAAATGGGCACGGCGCGGAGATCAGCGGCGCATCATGACGCCCGTAGAAGCCATTGCGGAGGGCGCGAACTATATCGTTGTTGGGCGCCCAATTACTGCGTCCAATCGACCACTTGAGGCAGCAAACGCAATTATTGGTGAAATTAAGCAGGCTGAAGAAGGATGAAAGAGACGTGGATGTGAGATTCCCTTCCGTCTAATCTAATCATAATCCTCCACGCCTTTCGTCAATCGGAGGTAAAGTCCGGGAATACGTGCCTTATTCAGCTCAATTACACTGGACAACTATGCTCAATCAAGACCAAGTTTTAGAAATCTTTCAATTTTCGGGTGCATTACTAGCCGGGCATTTCCAACTTAGATCTGGACTGCATAGCGATCGTTTTTTACAAACTGCCGTTGTCCTGCAACATCCGGCGTATACTTCAGCAATTGGCACCGAGATTGCGGAGCGAGTAAGGGCGTACAGCGCTAATATTGTGATCGGTCCCGCAATCGGCGGGGTGATTTTGGCGTACGACGTGGCGCGGGTATTGGGTGCCCGCGCCATGTTCGGCGAGAAGAACGGCGATCAGATGACGCTTCGGCCGGGGTTTAATATTGAACCCCGCGATCGGATTGTCGTCGTAGATGATGTTCTGACAACGGGCGGGTCGGTGTTCAAATTAGTAAATCTTTGCCGCCGATACGGCGCGCAGGTCGTCGTGACAGCATTTATCGTTGACCGCAGCACAACGCCAATTGACTTTGGCGTTCCGACAATTTCCCTCGCGGCAATCGATATTGCCACATATGCGTCCGATGAATGCCCTATGTGCCGGCAAGGCATTCCCCTAGTTGAACCCTAATTCCGGGAATGACCCCGCTGCACGGGGTTTTGTGGAAAGGTGCAATAACAGTATGAAGAAACGATTTCACCGCGGCCGCTATATCTTTGACATTAGCAATGCACGCAAATCCAAAACATGAAGCAGAGAATACGAAACTTTTGTATTTTGGGGCACATAGATCACGGGAAAAGTACTCTGAGTGATCGCCTTTTGGAATACACCGGTACCTTGACGCAGCGCCAGATGCGGGATCAGGTGCTCGATTTGATGGACCTGGAACGCGAACGCGGGATTACGATTAAGGCAACGGTTGTCAGACTGGAGTATCGCGCCGCAGATGGCGAAGTTTACGAACTAAATCTGATTGATACTCCCGGTCACGTGGATTTTACCTACGAGGTCTCAAGGAGTTTAGCCGCGTGCGACGGCGCACTCTTGATTGTCGATGCCGCCCAAGGGGTTGAAGCTCAGACCTTGGCAAATGCATATCTTGCTATAGATCAAAACCTTGAAATTGTGCCCGTTATCAACAAAATCGATCTTCCGATTGCACGGCCCGATGCCGTGAAACGTGAGATTGAGGAAATCATCGGGCTGCCCGCTGAAGATGCAATTTTAGTCAGCGCAAAACAGGGTGTTGGGACACACGAGGTATTGGAGGCAATCGTTAGTCACATTCCGCCGCCCCAAGGAGATACTAATGCGCCCTTAAAGGCGTTGGTGATAGACTCGCTATACGATAGCTACCGGGGTGTTGTTATGTATGTCCGCGTCTTTGACGGCACGGTCAAGACGGGGGACGGCATTCGGTTGATGGCGACCGGAAAATCTTACGAAGTTGAAGAAGTCGGCGTATTTCTGCCAACTATGGAACCGGTTAGTCAGCTCTCGACCGGCTCCGTCGGTTATGTAATCGCTTCAGTTCGGGAGATTGCGGATGCAAAGATTGGGGATACAATCACCCATCAGGACAGAGCGGCGCCGAAAGCGTTGCCCGGCTATCGTGAACTCAACCCCCTAGTGTTTTGCGGGCTTTATCCGGCGGATGCCGGTGAATTTGTCCAGCTCCGGGAAGCGCTGGAAAAGCTAAGGCTAAACGATGCATCATTCACTTTTGAGCCCGAAAGTTCCGTTGCGCTCGGCTTTGGTTTTCGATGCGGTTTCTTGGGGCTGTTGCACATGGAGATTATCCAGGAACGCCTCGAACGCGAATTTGATTTGTCTCTTATCCGCACTTCCCCCAGCGTCCGCTATCATGTCTTCCAAACGAATGGAAAACGCCTTGTGGTCGATAACCCCGCCCAAATGCCGCCTCCGGACAAAATTGACCACATTGATGAACCGCACATCACTGCCGACATTATCGTTTGGAAGGACTATATCGGATCAGTAATGGATTTGTGCCAGAAACGGCGAGGACGTTTTATTCAAATGAATCAGCTCGATCAATCCCGCGTACAGGTGATTTACGATCTGCCGTTAGGCGAGATTCTCATTGATTTCTACGATAAACTTAAATCTGCAACGCGCGGCTACGGTTCGCTAGAATATGACATCGGCGAATATCAGCCTGCGGATTTGGTGAAATTGGAAATTCTGCTCCACGGTAAAGCGGTCGATGCCCTATCGACAATCCTTCATCGTGACATGGCATACGCCCGTGGCAGAGCTTTGGTCGAGAAGTTGCATGAGTTGATTCCGCGCCAGATGTTTGAGGCGCCAATTCAAGCGGCAATTGGCAACCGAGTGATTGCGCGAGAAACCATTCGTGCTCTACGCAAAAATGTCACTGCTAAGCTCTATGGCGGCGATGTGACGCGCAAGCGTAAGTTATTGGAACGGCAGAAGGAAGGCAAAAAACGCATGAAACAGGTTGGCAGTGTCGAAGTGCCTCAAGAAGCGTTCATGGCGATTCTTTCAATTGAGTAGTAAAGAAGCGGAGAGGAATGCTAGCACGCCGCTGAATCAGTTTAGAATGGAAACGTGCAGGCCTGAGAGATTTAAGTTTCTCCCGCAATTCTCACGGTTCACATTCCGCATCTTTCATAAACGCCGGTTTCTTGTATTAATTTTTTTTGCACTGATATTGCTTATTATTGGAGGAATTTTATTGATGAATACAGATACAAAAGACACAAAGGAAAACCTTTCGCGATGGCAGCGATTCCAGCAGACCGTGGTAAGAGAGTATCTTCAGGTCATCATCGTTGCCTTCGTTCTGGTTTTTGGGTTTATTCGCCCCTTTGTCGTCGAAGCATTCAAAATCCCATCGGGTTCCATGGAGGACACTCTGCTCGTTGGCGATCATCTCCTCGTCTGTAAGTTCATCTACGGAATAAAAATTCCATGTACAGAGATGGAGTTCCTTAACTTCCATAAACCGGCGCGGGGAGATGTTTTCGTTTTTATCCCGCCCCACGAGCGGACAAAGAATTTCATCAAGCGAATTGTTGCTGTTGAAGGCGATGAGGTTGAAACGAAGGGAGATCAGCTCTACGTCAATGGGCGGGCAATTGACGATGCAAATTACACCAAGCACGTTCCATTTCCCGCGCAGGACTTTCCACCCTTCAATGCAAACGGAGTGAAAAGCGGTATGCTATCTATGGATAAGTTTCCATCCTTCAGCGCCCAAGAAGAATTTGACAGCGCCTTTTCAGATTACAAGCTGTCACGCAACCAGTTCCACATGAAATTTCCGATAGGTAAACCGTATGTCGTCCCGAAAGGGTACGTTTTTGCGATGGGAGACAATCGGAACCAGAGCCAAGATAGCCGCACCTGGGGACCTGTGTCGGTGAAGGACATAAAAGGACAGGCATTCATGGTCTTCTGGTCACACGAAATTAGGAGCCGCGCAAAGCCTTGGGAGGTCTGGAAGATTTTCGGAGACGTCAGATTCGGCAGAATCGGTAAATTAATCCGGTCGGAATTTGATGGCAGTGAAGAGTAAGGAGCGAACACGAGCAAGCAATGGAAGCGCGGAGACGTGAGAGGCTAAAGCTCGTCCTTCAATTCTCACGGTTTACATTCCGCTTCTTTCATAAACGCCGGTTTCTTGTATTAATTTTTTTTGCACTGATATTGCTTATTATTGGAGGAATTTTATTGATGAATACAGATACAAACGACACAAAGGAAAACCTTTCGCGATGGCAGCGATTCCAGCAGACCGTGGTATGGGAGTATCTACAAGTCATCATTGTCGCTTTCGTTCTCGTTTTTGGGTTTATTCGCCCCTTTGTTGTCGAAGCATTCAAAATCCCTTCGGGTTCAATGGAGAACACACTGCTTGTCGGCGATCGTATCCTCGTCTGCAAGTTCATCTACGGAATTAAAGTCCCCGGTACGGACATTGAACTCCTTAACTTTCATAAACCGGCGCGGGGAGATGTCTTTGTCTTTATTCCGCCCCACGAGCGCGCAAAGAATTTCATCAAGCGCATTGTCGCTGTCGAAGGTGATGAGATTGAAACCAGGGGTGATAGGCTTTACGTCAACGGCCGCGCAATCGACGATAGCAGTTACACCAAGCACGTTCCGTTTCCCACGCCCGACTTTCCACCGTTCCACGCAAAAGGGGTGAGAAGCGGTATGCTATCCGTGGATAAATTTCCAACCTTCGACGCCCAAGAAGATTTTGAAGGTTTATTTTCAGACTACAAGCTTTCACCGAATCAGTTCCGCCTGAAATTTCCAATGGGCAAACCGTTTAAAGTCCCGAAGGGTTATGTCTTTGCGATGGGTGACAATCGAGATCAGAGTCAAGATAGCCGTACGTGGGGACCGGTTTCTGTAAGGGACATCAAGGGCCAGGCGTTCTTGGTCTACTGGTCGCACGATAGCAGAAATCGTACAAAGCCTTGGCAGATTTGGAAGATTATCGGAGATATACGATTTAGCAGAATCGGCAAATTAATTCGGTCGGAATTCGAAGCGAGCAAAGAGTGACGCGTGAAGACTAAAGTAGTTGGATTCAAGAGTTTTACGGCATTTCATGTTCAATTCAGCTCCGTTTCGTTCAAATTGGAGGCAAACTCCCATTGTCCGTTGCAGTCTGTCTAGAACGTGTTGTTAAAGCCTTCGATACCACCGTCGCTGTAAACGATGTCAGCCTTGAGATTCGGGAAGGCGAGCTGTTTTTTCTGCTGGGACCGTCAGGCTGCGGCAAGACAACCTGTTTGCGGGTTATCGCCGGATTCTATGAACCTGACGTTGGAGAATTGCGGTTCGGCGATCGGGTCATGAATAGAGTGCCGCCTCATAAGCGAAACACCGGGATGGTATTTCAAAACTATGCGCTTTGGCCGCACATGAATGTTTATGAAAATGTTGAATACGGTTTGACAATCCGTAAGGTCGATAAGGAAGCCCGCAAGGATAAGGTGGCGGAGGTGCTTGATGTCGTACGTATGCCGGAGTATGCCGACCGCCCCGTCAATAAACTCTCTGGCGGACAGCAACAGCGGATTGCCTTGGCGCGTGCGTTGGTGGTTGAGCCAGACGTGTTGCTGCTGGATGAGCCGCTCAGCAACCTCGATGCAAAACTTCGCCTTGAGATGCGGCACGAAATTAAGCGGATACATTCACAAGCGAACATTACGGCAATCTACGTCACGCACGATCAGCACGAAGCCCTCTCCCTGGCCGATCGGATGGCAATCATGAATGACGGGGCAATCGTACAAATTGGCGCGCCGCGCGAGGTCTATCGCGCGCCTGCAAACGCTTTTGTCGCTAGCTTCATTGGCGAGACGAATTTCATTGAAGGCCGGATTAGCGCACTGTTGAACGGAGCCGCCGAAATTGAAACGGCGGTGGGGATTCTTCACACGACAACAATCTATCACGAATTTGCCAACGGGGAAAACGTGACCTGTTCTATCCGTCCCGAATCCATCCATATCCACGATGAAATGCCGTCGGGTGTTCCGAATGGTCTGAGCGCAAAGGTCGTTGAGGCAACCTATCTCGGCCGTATTGAGGAATACCAGCTTGCGCTCAACGGCAAATTTAAAGCCAAGGCAAGTCTTTACAATCCTGGGCGGCAAGGCAAGGCGGTCGGCGAGACAATCCATTGTTGCATCCATCCGGAAGATGTAATCCCGCTGCCGGTAGACGAACGGTTAAGCGATACTTAACCATGGATCTGCGAAATTCCAGAAACCGTTAGACTTTGCAATCGCCAACTTGCATACAGAAACTCGCAATGCTTTACTCCCGCTCACTAGCAGAGCAGAATGCAACTTGAAACCGAGATTTTTCTTGAGGACTCGGTTTATTTTACGGAGCGGCGTACGCAAACCACTTCTTTATGACCGTCGACTTGCATTTCCATGCCCTAATTGATACCAGGCGATTGTATACTTCGGGCAAGATTATTTGACACGTTGCTCAAGTACAAGTTATAATTCCATTGGGCGGCAATAACAAAATGGACCAATCAACGCTACAAACAATTGGGATATTCTTATCGCCGAGTCTGCTGTTGTTTATTGCATTAATCATCAACAAACGTATTGATGATTTGAGGGAAGATATAAAAGGATTTCGATCGGAGATAAACAACAATATAAAAGACCTTCGATCGGAGATGAAAATGGAACACGCCGCACTCTCTAACAAAGTTGATTCACTGAGTCAGGATTTTACCAAGCACCTAATCGAATTGCATGGAAAACAAGAAAGTTAGATAAGCACTTCCCATACGAACACATCAACGAAATTTTCGTTTTTTCTGCACTCATTAAATTTTCCCCGTGCCCGATTGCGAAAATTCGCAGACTACCTCACGCCCGCAAATACCAATTCATTTTCTAGCCCTTCGCTACGCATTGAATAATTTAGGATGGATGACTGCCGCGTCATGTGTAGTCGAACTCTTGATTATATAGCGATCCCCTTTTTCTGGCAAACTCCGTCCCAAAGCGTTTTACTTCAAGAGCAAATTCCTAGAGTGTGAACGCCCATCGCACACGCACACTAGCGAGGAGCAATATCCCCCAGAACCTGCTGTAAGACCGCCAAATCTCCCGGGCGCCATACCTAATACGCCTAGCAAAAACCACGGACTTTCACCAATGTCTTGCACCACGCCCCCAAGGAGGTTGAGGAGATGAATTATAGAGACATTATTACCATCGAACCGGGCAAACGCAGCGGGGAACCGTGCATCCGCGGAATGCGCATCACCGTGTATGATGTTCTTGAATATCTTGCAGCTGCAATGACGAACGCGCAAATTCTCTGCGAATTTCCCGAACTGGCTGAAACAGACATCCGCGCTTGTCTGGCGTATGCCGCTGACCGAGAAAAATCGCAGATGGTTGTTTACACACATGAAACTGCTATTCGATCAGAACCTGTCGGCCCAGTTAGCGACTCGGCTGGCGAATCTGTATCCTGATTCCACCCACGTTAAAACCGTTGGGTTAACTACGGCCTCAGATACGGTATTAGCAATGTTGTCGGTACCACGATCGTTTGCGAAGTAACCAGAAATTCCTGATTGCGAAGATGTGGATTTCGGCATTAGTATTTCGTTCTTAATGCTAGATCTCGTGGTAAGTATTCTGAGGTCGTATCATAGACGTGAAATTCATCAGTGATAAGCGTTAATCCATTAGGCGTGATAGTATTTTGAAACAATTTATTGAAAGGGGACATCAAACTTGAATGCTAGTGGAGTGTGGTATTCCGCTGAAACTTCAACGAAGTACCGCCTTAAATAGTTGTCCTATGGCACGGTAGTGCGATAAATCAACAGTAGAAACTCCTGTTAGATTCGATTGGAAACGGACCCTGCTAACAGCGGAAGGTACATCAGGCCGGACGGAAGGGATGGCTGATGTTGCATAAAATGCGAGCGACTCATTCCCCAATTTAGGGTCATATCGTGATTCAGATGCTCCGCGCCAATTGCTGCCGAGGGTAAGTGCAATGATTGAGTCAACATGCAAGAGTGAATTGAGTTGATTTCCAAGACGATTTTGTATTTTTCCTCTCAAATCAACTATGGATTCTCCAGCTTGTGATTGCTCAACTAGCATAGAACTTACCAGAGCAATTACGCCTTTTGATGGGTGCAATTGCTCAAGCGAAAAATGGTGACATCTTAGGTCTCCAGAAAAACTCTTAACTTCGACTCGCTGATTGTCCATCGCGAAATCGTACCGGTCTTCTATCATTGTGTGCCATGCATCTATAAGAACTGAAGGGCGAGACGAACGCGAGATTAAAAACAGTTCGGCCCACAGACCACGAACCGACTTACGAGGTGGCTCTGTCATGGCTTGAAATAACTCGATCAATCGGTTCATGGTATGGACCACATTAGAATGGGTAGGGCGATTGTCGAGTGATGTGATGATGGCGGAGGCGACCCTCAGAAAGTAACTATACAACGTCGTGTCCTCTTTTGTACAATGGACGACCGTGAACTGCTTTTCTTCAGTTGACCCATTTTGAAGAGAAACTCGACACTTTTGGTCATGAAGGACCGTAAGATGTTCGAGGACAATCGGAGCAGGTTGCTTTTGGCCGGGATCATCAACAACCGAGATTAGGAGTATTGGTCTCCCTTGATAATCCTTAGCGAGCCGATGCTGCTCATATTCAGGTATTGGGAGCGCCGAAAATTGATTGGCGTTGTGGACTGTAGTAGTTGATCCTAGTGATTGAAAAATGTCGGTTAGATTAATCATTGCCAACTGTCAAACTAAATTTCACCTTGGTCCTGCACAAGCCAATCGTGCGATATATATTTCGGAAGCCAGACTGCTATGGCTGGTACATTTACAATAACGTCCCCGTTTTCTCGTATGACTTCAAGATTGTGAATTTGTACAGTCGTATAGTTACTCTTGATTCTTCGGTCGCCCGGATAAATTACTGGCCCTGTTTTTGGATTTTTCCCTTGAAAAAGCGTTGGAATCTCGTCCTTTTCTAAGGTTCTCTTACGTGAAACCCCCTTGCTCATATAGTAAATTGTACACAACTCATTAGGATGAGAATCAAGATAAGCACCAATTTGAAGACGTAAGCCCGTAAATCTCTGCGAGTCAACAGACCGCCCGACTCTAAACGGCACAAGTAACTGTTCGTAAACACATTTGAGATTACTGTCCGACACATGATGTATCTGCGATTCCGTGCGATCCGGACTCCCGTTATCTTCTTGAAACGACAGCGTTCCTAAGAAATTATTGACAATACCGCGATTGGCATCAATTGCCTCCATTGACGTGTGTGGCGCTTTAGGCGTGTACCACTGATTGCCCAAATTACCCCGAATGTAATCCAAGCCGAGCACATTGTCACGGGTCGGTTTAAGCCTTCTATCAAGGAAAAATGCTCGTCGCCACACATCAAGAGGTTTGCCGGTTGCATCGTGCGCAATTAGACTCTCCCTAACATCCTCCTCATGAATCACGTAGTCGCGATAAGCCGCTCGAACGCGGTCTTCCAAAAAAACCCGACAATATCCAAGGTAAGGAAGCTTATAACCGAAAAACCTCGCTCGCTGTTGGATCGTATCGGCGTTACCTATCCCAGCCCCTCTCGGCATGTATGTGACCGTTATTCCCTCCACAGTAAAACCTCTGTCCATTGCTTGTCCGCCCACCAGAATGTGCGAATATTGTCGTTCCCATGGAATGCTTGGTGTTCTACCACTCGTTGAGTTCACTTCGTGCAATTCTGTTTTACGAATAGCGTGGAGAAGACGTGATGAGAGTGATTCAAAGGCTGGGAGCGATGTCACGGTTTGCTGAAGGATTCGATAACTATGCGCAAATTCCTCAAGAAGATCTAAACGATCTGATGAATCTGATTTGGGATCGAGTATCTCCTGCCAGTGATTCTTTACTTGCTCAACCCAATAGTAATACTGTTTGTGTCCAATCGTCTTATGTGACGGATGTACCATCATCGATCGATTGCCCTTACTGTTATCCAAAATCATCCCCGCGGCAACACCTAAAAAGAAAATCCGCATCGCGTGAAGCAGACTCTCAGGCGGGGCGCTGAGCGGCTGGCTTTTTGTTGGTATTTCGTTTTCAGGAATTGTGCAAATCAGGCGGTTGGTATCATCTTTAAAAAATACTTTCCCTCCGGTATAATTTGCACCTGGCGTAAGAACCTTTACAAACTTCGGAGACAACACATCAATTAAGTTTATGAGCAGTGGCGCTTGCGGCGTTGCTGTGTATTGCAGAAATGTGTGATAGGGCAGGTATTCTTTGAGAGATAGGATGCGTTGATAAGTGGTACTCGTGTCGCCTTTTTTTACCTTCGTATTGAGACTTGCTTGGTCGGCCTCATCATCTATAATTAACGCCGGCACGTTTAAAGTTTCGATGTCGGAGAGGATATCAGCCAAGGCTTTCAAATGTTGGTGATGTTTCATGATTGTGATAAGCACCGTTTGACAATCCTGTTTGCGAACTGTTGGGTCCTGCCAGTCGTCTAACACGTTCTTAATCCTTATGCAATCACCTTCATCGAATTCAGAACTTTTGAAATGCTGCCACCGGCGATCTGACTTTGTAAGCAAACTGAGGTCTTCCTCGAGTCTGTTTGTCGATTGGCTTAGCAAATTTAATGATGTGCCTGCAATCACGATGACCATCTGGTATCCATTATCTCTGGCTAGAGCAGCAACGGTTGTGAATGACATAGTCTTGCCACTCTGTACATATCCCACAGCCAATCCCGTCTCTTGTCTAGCCGATGCGGTAGGGGGAACACATTTCGACAACACCGCGACGGCTTCATCTTTTATATTTTCGCACTCTGTCGAATTGATGCCAGATTCCTTAAATTGATTTAGTAACTTAATGGTCACATCACCAACAATGGGTTGCCAAATGCTATCGTTGTTGCACTGCGTAGGTGAAATGATTTCAACGATCTCTTGTAGCAAAGTTTCTTGGCGATTCACAGTAGTAAGTCCTAAGACAATTAAGGTTTTGATAAAGCGTCTCGAAGAAGTTTGTTTATATTCCGTATGAACGTTTTAGTTTTTCGTACGCCACTATCGCGCGCCGTGATTTCAGCGAGGGCGATTGCAATTGCCATTCGTTGGAGAGGTTCGATTTGGGATGTGTCGGTACCACCATACCGTAGCATAAATGGATGAGCAAGCGACATTCGAATTTTGACTCGTCGAAGGTTCCCATCCCACGGGTCGTCACTAACATCCAGCCAATCACCTACTGCCGGATCATTTGACAACTCTATTGAGATTTCCCATAATCTGCCGTCGATTTCCACTGGTACGGTTTTATTGGCAACTGATACTTTTGCCTTGGGTAAATTGTGAGGTAGTGGTGTATTCTCCGTTCCTTCCTCAAGTTGTTTCTCAACAACTGGGGGCACGTCATTCTTTACTGTTTTAGACGTACGATGCGTTGAATTCTCAGCGCCCTTTTTCAAGTCTTGAGTTTTTGACCTTACACGATATCCTTCTGCTTGACTGAGTAATGCAATAGGTTTTTTTTCAAGTTCTTCCTTCAGGAGTTCTAAGAATGGACCTTCGTTTTCATCCCACTGAAATCCATCCTTGGTGTGGCTGACATTGAATCCGTCAAGATGAAGTTCTCCAAAAAGCCGTTGGTAAGTGTAACTATTCGGCGACCCAAAAGGCCGATAACCCTCATCTGCACTCCCCTGAATCAATCGTTTTCTACGAAACAACGCAAATCCAGCTCTTGACGTACTTGCTTTCTCGCGTAGAGCCGCAAACCCGCGTGCGCGTAATCCTGTTCCGAAGTCGAAGTCAATCTCTTTTCTCCACAATCGCGGTGCTTCCGATTGGATTTTGTGGAACGGTGCACGCAATATTTCCGGATTTGAGTACGACAAACCTTCTCCGCGGAAGTGAAGTTCTAGCAATTCCTCTCTGATGAACACCCGGTAGATACTTGCCAAATGATCCTGGATTTTGGAGATGGTTCTCCCTTGAGGGGGCCTGTGAAGGTTCGACAGTATAACTTCGGTGAAATGTGTGCTAGGTTCAATCGGCCTCGTTTCAATGATTAATTCCTCTAAGTTATCTTCTACGATTTTAGCAATGTCAAAGTGAACTGTTCTTTCCACCGATTCACCAAGTGCTGTCGTCCGTACGGCCCAGTTTGGTGAAAACCAACACGCAGCACTTTTCATTCCCATCCCAAATTCGGATAATCCGCTTGTGTCAGACGGTATGTCCGCGGGACGGAAAGCGCGGGGGTAGTCTGATTCGCGAATGCCCGCTGCGTTATCACGCACAGTTAAATACCCATCCTCGGCGGGATCTAGTTCAATTTCGACTTTTAGCCGCGTTTTGTCTCCATCCCACCGTTTGATTTCCTCCCCGTTATCAAGAAAACTTTGAAGGGAATTATCGACAAATTCTGCAATTGCGAACCAAGGCCTATAGTTGAGGCGACTGAGGACAGATAAGATGCCAACGCCGGGACGGATATGAATCTTTTCCCGTTTATTCATGATGCTCAATCTTGGTATTCACAAGAAGATCTAAATTCGCTCGCTACAACACTCGGAAGCACAATCGGGGAGAAAGTACCCGATGTTTCTCTCGCCGGCAACTCGACCAAACTTGTCGAGGTCTGGGTTTGCTGAAGGCAATCTTCAGAATGGTAAGTAAGCGCTTTGACAATTTCTTTAACCAGTTCTACATTCACCGCATTTCCTAAAGCTGTGAATGCGCGGGTTTGGGCTTTAGGTAACACTAAATTTTTGTCAATGCTCTGCAAACGAGCACATTCTCGTGGTGTCATGTACCGTTTTTGCCAACCGACAATTGGAACTTGCGTGTTTGACATCGCCACGAGTGAAGGCGCAGTCGTCCGTTTTTTGACCCGGACGCCTGAAGGCCTAAGTTGAATTAAAAGTTTCCATATGTCCCGTTCTTCATCTTGACAGTTCCACTCAAATTTTTGGTAACTCTGAGGAAAAGTTTTAATCTTTTGCATCCAGCCATCAATCCAACTCTTATGGTCCTGATAAAGTTTGCGGTTCTTTTGTATGAATCGGATTTTCCACGTCGGGAATTGCTTCTGTTTCCTTCGCGCATAAGAAGGTAGATTGAGCCACACATTTTCATCGGATAATCCTGTTAGCGGCGTGGCGTGGTTCCCTAGACATCCAAGTTCACGCAATTTGTCTGCTCCTAACACATGTGGTGTTGTTTTATCAAAAGGATAGTTTGCCCCAAATTCCATTGACCAGATTGGGAAAGATGGAAGTGGAGTATTTTCCGGAAACCGCTCAATGAATTCTTGCCAAACATGCAAGCATTCCTGAACAAGATTGGGCAATTTCTGATAGCTGGGTGGATCTGTGTCAAGTATCTTTCTAATATCCGGCTTTTCAATTTCACGCGGCGGTATAGGGAGACAAGCATCAACAGAGCGACTCCCAACAATGAACATCCGTCGGCGAATCTGCGGAATTCCAAATTGATGAGGAGATAAACATGCCTCGTTAATTTGATAACTCGCTCCAAGAAGATCTTTTTTGACTTTTTGCCATGTACGTCCGCCATCATGCCGTTTGAGATGCGGGACATTTTCCAGAATAAAGTAGTTTGGCTTTTTCGCGCGGAGGATCTTTATAACATAGTCAAACAAGTCGCCCTTATCTGGACATTCAAATCCTCTCCGATGGCCTGCTTGAGAAAAAGGTTGACACGGGAATCCAGCGCATAGAATATCATGGCTGGGAATGTTTGCACTGTCAATTTTTTTGATATCGCCGTGTGGTTTGAACCCAAAATTTCGCGCGTAAAGTGCGTTGAGTTGCGGCTCAATTTCACACGCAAAAACGCACTGATGGCCGAGTTCCCTAAGTGCCAAATGGAAACCCCCAAGACCTGCGAAGAGATCTATGAATTTTAAACCCATCGTATTTTCAACGTTTGTCCTTTAGTTGCGTGGTAATTTTTCGATTCTAGGCATTGCCCATTTGATGATTCGATCTTTCAATGACGATGATTCCCATTGTTCACGATATCTCGCTGCCGCTAGTAGTCTATGCCGGTCTAGCAACAATCCTTCTACTAGAACGCAATGGTCCCTAAAATTATCGTCGCTGAGGGCGAACGGAATCGCCAAACCCTTTTGAGGCGGAACCACGAAATCAATCAACTTTCGCCACAGACCGATGCTCGGTTGCTGTATCTTCTTGACCCAGTCTCGCCCACTTGCGCACTGCATGAGATATACCGGAAAACCTCCTCGATGGTCCGAAAACGGACGGTAAAGCAAGAGGTCAAGACCGCCGTCTTTACGTCTTGTATTTGCCCGAGTGCGATTGTCATGTCTGGCGTCTTCGCCAAGCCAGTCGGCGGTTTGATTCACAATCTCTTGAAATCCCGTTGGATTCACGGGCGACCAACCAGTTCGTCTTACTTGCCAATCTGAAAACTGCTCTCTGAGGGATTCTTGTGTTACTAACTCGAACAGTTCTCCCTGTTCGTTGCGATCTCTACCAGTTACGCAATCCCACCAGTTTCTATAGCATTGGGATAACGACAGCAATACGCAAAAACTGTGAGCGGGCATTGTCTGCCATGAATTAATCCGCTTTACTTCTGGATAGGTAACAGTGAACGGCATTTTAGGTCGAACATATTCAACCCTACGCGTGAGTTCGGTCCAAGCGTGAACAAGAATTTCTTCAGCGAAGTCACGTCCATCATAGATATTTTCATTGATTAACACATCAACAACATCCATCACGGAGAAGTCGTCCTCACTTTCGTCGAACAGGATGCTAGCTTCTATCCAATCGCACAATATTTCAAGTTTGATATTGTGACGATTGACTGACCTGGCCATGCCACTATCTGGAAGAGCAAGCATTAGTTTTCCTTCTCACCCTGTTGGATTTCTTTGTGAACGCCAGGGAAGACATCCAGCAACTGGTAAACATCAATTCCCAATCTATTTATCGCTTGCTGAATATCTTCAGAATCCTTATGATGATGGACGCGGCTCAGTGCTAATTGCACATTGTTTGCCGCCTCGTTGATGAGTTGCGCAATTTGGGATTCATCACCACCTGCTAACTGAAACGCGTAGTCAAAGTTCGGTTTCCTGTTTTCTTGGAGATACTGAACAGCCTTAGGGCTCTCAAGAATCCTCCCGAAATCATCAACCCGTCGCGAATCGGTGAAGATTGGAGGCTTCTCACTTGTGCCAAATAACCACTGCGCAAAGTAGCTGAGCGCTTCCAAGTGAGTTCTGGGTACCGGTGCCATGGTCACTTTTGGATCTGCAAAAATGTCTATATTAAGATACTGCTGCACGCCATGCGTCCGAAGCGAAAGATACATAACGCTAAATCTTCCTTCAGTCTTCAGATTCGTGAAGTCCTCTAAGGTGTCCTCCATTTGCAAGATTAACCGGTGAGAAATATAGTGTTGTCGAACAGTTGGGGTCTTGCTTCCAATTTTTCGCATCACATCTTCATAAGTCATGTTTCCTTCATCAATCAAATTTGCGATGAATTGTGCTTTCTGTGCCGGCTGCCATTGTTTGATACCTGTAACATGACGAAACCCCAGAAAAGACTCAATGTCCTGTCGAGAATCAACCTGTAGATACGGAATCTCATTGAAAAGGCTTACGGATACTGTTCGATTTTGGACAAGCAACATCCATTTTTTTGATGTCTCTTCTCGATTTACAGCCCGACGAAGCAATATTAGGGCCGCAAGGCGCCGATTTCCTTCGACAACAACTAGTCGGTTTTCTCCATATAATTCTTCTTCGGTAACCAATAACGCTTCATGTGTCCAAAAACCGCTTTCCAAATATGACACAGCGAGTTCATCAAGCACCCATGTGCGCATTATATCAAGGATTTCGTCTTGCGAGAGAGATGTGCTATCTTGATGTCGGCCAAGTCGCGGGTTCTTTGTATCAAGATAAAGGTCATCCAACGTGGCGTATTGAAGTCTTTCGCAAATTCCCATGTTTCACCTTCGCTTCTTACAGGTTTCGCATTCTTCGGTTTCACTGAAAAAAGAACACCTCGCGGCACCTTAAACTGAAAGCATTTGACGTGGAACATTTTACCATGATAGGCCTTTCTTGTCAACGCGCGTTGGACAATCAGAAAGAGATTTTCGTCACTAAATTATTGATTAGGGTGTGTGCCTGGCACGTTTTCAATATTGACTCCTATCCAGCATTTTATCTAGATAAAAGGTACCCGCTCCGCAATTTTTCATTCATTGACAAGAACTTGGACTCTTCAAATGAGAATAACCCTCTCTCACCTACGCCCCCAAACGAACCTAACCACCACGCCGATGAGAATCAAGCAGACGACCAGTCCAATCAAGCCGAGTATGAAACCCAAAATGTTGAACATCCAGTGTCCGGCAGAAGAATGGCTAACTTCCCACAACAGCCATAACGAGCCGTATCCCACGACAAGGACGAATCCCGCGGCAATCAAACTGGCTAACAGTTTGAGAAGGCAACCGAGATTCATACCAACCCTCCATTTAGCTAAACCAATCCCTAGGTAACGAGTTTGAACGTCATTTTTTCACGAAGTTCTGATGAAAAACGGCTGTGTCCACGCCATGCGTCCGCCAGCGCCGTAGCATTCGGCGCGGATATACCCCAACCGCGCGGCATCGTCCGGGCTTTCCGGTAGTGTGAATGTAGCTTCAGGGGCATCGACTGTGGAACGGATGACGCCGGCGTTACTGATGAAACGGATTCGCTGCGCATCTTCAGTAGCTACATGCACCGTTTTACCTTCCGCACCGACGCGGGTGACTGTGACACCAGTAGAGCCGTAGAAACTGCCGGCTTTGAGCGCTGATGTTATGCCTTCAACTGTACAGTCTTCTGTTTGTACCATGTTCCAAGCGAGTTCAACGTCGACCGGGAGATGTGAATCGTCGTGCGCAAACCCCCAGATTTCCAGTCCCGTTGTCAGCAAGCGATCCCACCGATCTGTCGCTAACGCGACGCCGGGCAGGCGTTCAATGACGCCGTTGTAGATTTCGATGCCGTGGTAGCGATTGAGGGATTCCATCTGTTCCTGTGGAAAATGATTAAAGTGCGCTTCAAAGTTCGGGTGGTTCAGCACACTCACGCCGCCCTGTTTGTTGATTTCGTCGATAACCCACTGTCGATTCGGGTGCGGCTCAATCCAGGCTTCCGCGTTGACCTGCAAAATATGGGGACCTCGCGCCGTCACTTCAACCGCCGGGATGAGCGTCATGGAGGTCTCTTTCTGATAGCCATCGAGTTTAACCAACACGTCGTGATCCGAGATAGCCAAGAAATCGTAACCCCGGCTATCGTAGTCGGCAATTACCGCTTCGGGCGGAAGAGAGCCGTCGCTGCGGGTTGTATGGGTATGCAGGTTGCCGCGGAACCAGTTTGAAGCCCCTGTGTAGCTGCTCTTTAGCTGGATACCGTTATTTGACATTTTTGACTCCTTCTTCGCAAGATATACAGACATGTCCGCGATTAGTTCAAACAAACCTTCTAAACTTACTGGCCACTGGCTGCTGCCTCTGCGGTTTCAATCTAAGGAAGCGTAATATTCAACGATGACTTGCCACGCCTTCTCGCTCATGAATCCGTCGGGCGGGGATTCGCCGCTACGCGCGTATTCACGCATCTGCGAACCTGAAACGAAAAGAAAATCCGGGGCGCGGTCGGGTTCAAAAAAGCCCATACTGCCCGCGGCTTTGTCATAAGCCGCGACGCGGAACGGGACGATTTTCAGGCGTTCTAGTCCAACCGCGGTTTGTAACGCCTTCACGCCGTGCCAAGGATCATATAACGGGGCAGACTTGCCGCCGGAGTCGAGCCGCTCCGGATGCGGCATGCCTGCCGGGTCCCGCCCGACGATGTAGTAATCCGCGCCAGCGTTCATCCGCGCCTTCGCATGCCACTGCACCTCGGTTGGACCGGCGTAAAGCATCGGGCTAGGAAAAATCGAGACGACTGTCGTGTCCGCATCCAGTACACCGTCTTCGAGAACTGCGTCGTGTTGGCGCATCCGCACCGGCAACGGCACATCATCGGCTTTTGTCCAACCGCCCAGTGGATGGAGCAGGAGCATCGGGTTTTGATATCCCTGTTTTTTTAGCTCGTCCCGGGTCTCGTTCATCAACAGCGCATGACCGTTGTGAATGGGGTTGCGCAGTTGAAACGCATAGACGACATCAGCGCCGCGCCGTTTGAATTCTGCGCGAAGTTCCGCAGGACTCAAGCGGTATTGATCCAGACCATCGTTGTAGGTGATTCGATCCGACACTTCGAGCTCCCCGCCGACAAGGTAATCCCCCATCGCATTGATTCTCTCGATACTCGGGTGAGCTGGGTGGGTTAAACCGAATGTCCGTGCTGCCCGCTCCTCTTTTGCGTGCCGGTAAAATTCTGGATCGCGTAAGATTGCAACGGCATGTCCTTCGGTGTTAACGAGCGCCACTGCTTTCTCATTTTTCAAACGGTTATAATTGTCGGTAGAAACGTCGAACGTAATCGGAATGGACATATTCACACGCGTACCGTCGTGCTGGCGTAGGCAGTTAAAATGAAGCGTCTGCAAAAATTCATCTTCCCGCATAAACCCGCGAAGCGGGCTCGCCCATCCTTCGCTGAGGACATGTATCCACTGGACATCATAATCGGTAACCGGAAGTTTTGGAAGGTCTGTTGCTTCGGCACGTTTTTTTACCCGTTGATTGTCGGGTACGATTAAGTCTACTAGAGCACCGCCGTCTGGTGCAATTAAGGACATATTTTCTCCTCATAATGAGTAAATTTTGGCATGGTAATCAGGTACAATTTGGGACGATTATATCACAATTGCGAGATTGAAGTCGAGGCTATTAAATTGTGTTGACATAAATCGCAGATCCGCATAAAATTAGAGATCGTAAATCGTTCCGGCATCTATAGGAGACACCGGTGTAATCGGAGGAGAAAAATTCACATGAAGGGACTAAGTTGTAATTCAGGGCTTTTGTGCAAATACAGCACAGAAGAGGCGATTAACATACTCGCAGAACACGGCTATCAAGGTATCGACATAAGTCTTGAAATTGCGCCGCCGTTTTTGCCTATGCCGCCGCCCCACATGAGTCCGGATGACAATGCGAGCACAAGAAGGCGGGTGCGCCAAGCTGCGGAACAAGCCGGAATCACAATCGTTGCGTTGAACGCCCACAATAACCTGATTCATTCTGTGCCCGAGACTAGACAGGCGAATTTAGAGTTCGTTAAGGGCGCGCTGCAACTCGCGTCTGACCTTGAAGTCCAATGTGTGGTTGCCGGCTCCGGAATGAAAGAATTCTACGGATGGGAAAGCCGATACTGGGAATGGATGGTAGTTGCCTTGCGGGAATTAGTTTCGGAAGCAGACCGTTTGGGAATTTCGCTGGCTGTTGAAGCGGGCGGACTGCCCGGTATCCTCGTGCACAACTTGATTCGTATGCAACGCCTGCTTGAATACGAGGGCTTAGAGTCGTTGGGCGTGCTGTTCGATCCGAGCCACTACTATATCAGAGGAGACGACGTACCCGAAGCCTTCAAGGCGCTGAGCCGCCGCGTAGCACACGTACACGCCAAGGATGCCAAAGGATATGTCGAAGACTACGCATTCCCGCCGCTCGGGGTGGGCGACATTGATTTCGAGGCATTGGTCTCGGCGATAGTGGAGTGTAACTACACAGGTTACATTTCGATTGAGTATGAGGCGTTTGCATGGGGCTATGAAATGGAGCCTACACAAGTACTTTCCGAGGGCAAGACTCTATTAGACGGCATTATTTCCGCGGCTGCGAGACAACCGAATCAGCAATCACGCTAGAATTTCAGAGAAACTAACCCGCTAACCCGTCATGAATTCAAGATGAAGACTAGGGGGAATTTATCATGCTAGCCGCCGTTCTGAGAGAATTAAGCAAGCCCTTGCGCATCGAGGAGGTGGAAACGCCGTCGCCCGATCCGGACGAGGTTTTGGTGCAAGTTATGGCATGCGGCACGGATGCTACCGATCTAAAGATGATTGATGGATTCGGTTACGCACCCGATTTGCCGTTCATCACGGGCCATGAAATTGCCGGCGTCGTCTCTGAATTTGGCAACCAAGTAACCGATTTCAAACCCGGTGACCGGGTCGTCGCCCACAATTTCTTTACATGCGGCAAGTGCTTGCTCTGCCGCACAAACCGTGAGCAGTTGTGTATCGACATGTCCGGTGTCATGGGTGCTAGGATAAAACACGGCGGCCACGCAGAATACGTCCTTGTCCCCGCTCGGCAGCTTGTTTCCGTCCCGGACGGTGTGCCTTGGCCTGATGCTGCCGTGTGCTGCGACGCCGGCATCACGGCATTTCACGCCGTGGATAGAGCGGAGGTAAGCCTAGGCGAAACTGTGGTCGTTATCGGAGTCGGCGGCGTGGGGTCTGTCGTTACCCAACTGGCAAGGGCGGCTGGCGCATATGTCATCGCCGTTGACCGATTGGCGGTAAAGGTGGCACGCGGCCTCGAAATGGGAGCTGATGTCGCGCTCAATGCCAGCGAGACGGATGTCGAAACAGAAGTCCGCGAACTCACGGATGGGCTCGGTGCGGACTGCGTGATTGATGTCGTCGGCAACAGAGAGACACTGACGTATGGGGTCAACACGTTGCGCCACGGCGGGCGATTGCTGGTTATAGGCTATACGCCGGAACTATACGAACTCAGTGGCAGACAACTTGCCCAGAACGAGTTGATGCTTATCGGTTCACGGTGCGGTCGGCTTCAGGATTTGGCGAGTGCTGTTCGGTTGGTTGCGGAAGGAAAAATAAAATCCATCGTCACCGATTTGTATCCATTGGAAAAAATCAATGATGCGTTGGATGACTTACGCGCGAGCAAAGTGTTGGGGCGGGCTGTCTTACTCACACCCGCTGGTAGGAAGGCAATGGAATAGGTGTAAACGATGCGGGAGACTCATGTTTGCTTCGTCGAACTTAAACCTTCGCTGAGGTGATTGTGATGGATGGAACACGCATTGATGACCGCGACTGGTCTGCTTTGACATTGGGCGAACAGATTCGACAGATAGAAGTCGAAGGATATCTACAGTTGCCAAACCTGTTGACTTCCAAACAAATTGCTCGGCTCAAGGCAGAAACGGCAAAGTTGGAAACCAGCGCAGTGGATTACAGCGTGCACCAGCGGGGGCGCTCAAACGTTCAGTTTCTCGGCGGAGCGATAACCGAACTCGCCGCCCATCCGGCAACCCTATCCTTTTTGCGGAGGCTACTCGGTGATGAAGTAATTCTCATGAGCTATGGTTACGCCCGTTCGGAACCCGGGCATCCGGGCATCAGCCTCCACACAGACGGACAACCCTATGGATCCCAGATTTTTGGATATGAGGGGAGTGTCCCTGTCATGGTGCGGGTGTTGTATTACCTCGACAATCTTACGCCTGAAATTTCCCCGTTCCGCGTTGTTCCCCGCTCCCATCTATGTATGCATGCCGACGCAAACCCCTACAAACGCTATGAATCCCATCCCGAAGAGGTCATGGTGCCAGCTAAAGCGGGTTCTGCGGTATTGATTAACCACCGAGTTTTCCACGGCAATTACCCCAACACCGGCGACCTTCCGCGGGAGATGTTGGCCATTGCCTATCGGCCTGCTTGGGCAAGCCCAATTAAGGATGTACCACCTTGGGATGAAGCCGGTTTAACCAAACTGCCCGATTCGCTACGCCCTCTTTACGCCGACCGGAATACCCGTCATTGGGACTTTCATGGAGGCAATAAACCCACAAATATGGCGTCCGAAGCGCCCGGGATGAACCCGAGCCGATGGATCGACTGATGGTTTGGTTAATTCCGCCGCACTTTATATCACGATGAACAACACTTGCGCAAATTCATCGCGCGCATCGACCGCAAAGCGATCTTTTGACATTATGTTTTCGGTATTGGGCCTTCTCGCCGCATTTCCCCTTTTTCTAATGATTGCGTTTGCTATCAAGCTCGATTCAAAGGGCCCAGTGTTCTTTAAACACCAGCGAATCGGATTGAATGGCATTCCTTTCCTGATGTACAAGTTTCGCACAATGGTGGCGAGCGCCGCAAACATTGGACCCGGCATCACCTATCACGAGGACACCCGAATCACCGCGCTCGGACAACTCTTGCGTAAAACGAAGCTAGACGAGTTGCCTCAAATGATAAATGTCTGGAGAGGGGAAATGAGTTTTGTCGGGCCTCGCCCTGAAGTGCCCAACTATGTTAAACACTATTCCTCAGAGCAAGAACAGGTACTGGCGGCAAAACCTGGTATCACTGGTCCTTCGCAGATTGAGTGGCGGGACGAAGCTTCATATATCCGAGATGTGGAAAATATTGACGAAGTATATATTCAACAGATTATGCCCAAAAAACTTGTTCTCGACCTTGAATACGTCAAATCGCCGATATCGCTCATGAAGGATGTACAATATATTCTCACAACCGTCAGAACGCTTCTAAGTTAGATGTCTCTCGGACACCAAATCTGCCATGCCTGAATTCGGCGGATACGTGTGACGGCGTTGACGCTGAATCGCCGTGAGCCGTGCTCTTCCAAACCGTTTTGCTGCCCGCAATTCAAGCCGTGCACGTACGGTTAAATTGGCTAAATCTCTCTGCCTTCCCAGTCTCGTTGGACTGCCCGAAGATCTTCTGTTCTATCAATCCACCAAAATTTTTCATTTTCGTCCATCCGGTAACCGTATAGATTCTGGCCTGATTTTAATAGTTTGGGAAAGAGATGACGCCCAAAATCATAGTTTTGGTTTTCCGGGATGTGTTTTAAGATGTCGGGCTCTAACACGTACACGCCGGCGTTAACCCAATGGCTAAAGACCTGGTCAGGGGACGGTTTTTCCAAAAACCGCAGGATTCGGCAATCCTCATCATAGTCAACAATTCCGACTTGAGAAACCTCCTCGCGCCAATGCAGCGCTATTGTGGCAATCCCCCCTTTTGCGTTGTGAAAGTCAACAAGTTGCGGCAAGTTGAGATGGCAGAGATTGTCGCCGTACCAGAGGATGAAAGTTTCGTCAAAAAAATCGGGGATTACCTTCAACGCGCCCGCCGTGCCCAGAAGCGATTCTTCATAAGAGTAACGGATGTTTACACCCCACTTCGCGCCGTCTCCAAAATAGTCCATAATGACATCCGGACAGTAGTGGAGATTAATTGCGATATCCTTGATTCCGTATGCCATTAGGTTTTCAACGTTATGCTCCAAGATGGGTTTCCCACCAATTCGCACCATCGGTTTAGGTATTCTGTCAGTGTAGGGTCTAAGCCGAGTACCCTGACCCGCGGCTAACAGCATCGCCCTCATTCAATACCCTCAATCTTGTATGTCAATAGAGTTGGTCATCTCGCCGGTTCACACCCATTCAACCATCGCGGTTTTCGTCCGCATAAACGTACTTCGGTACATCGTCTCCGCTTTTCACTCTTGTATTTTGTTTTGGCATTGATTGAGCATCTGGTTTGCGATAAACAAGGATTCAAAAGTGCCTGCGTCAGTCCAATCGCCTTCAAGAATATCGTACTTGAGTTCAGACCGCTTTATATATTCGTTGTTCACATCGGTGATTTCGAGTTCACCCCTTTTCGAGGGACGCTGGTTTTCAATATAGTTAAATACTTGCTCATCGTACATATAGTATCCGATGACGGCGAAATTGGTTTTGGGTTTGCCGGGTTTTTCTTCGATTTCAACTATTTTTTCTTCATCTAGCGCGGCGATCCCGTATCGTGTCGGTTCACCAACCTCTTTTAACAAGACTCTCGCTCCACTTTTCTGCCTACTGAAATTCTCTATGTAAGGTCTTATCGATTTAACAGCGATATTGTCGCCAAGCACAACCACGATTCTTTCACCCTTGGCAAAATTCTCCGCGAGCAGAAGGGCGTGGGCAATCCCTCCAGATTTCTCCTGCACCTTGTAACTGAAATCGACGCCAAATTCGTTGCCGCCTCCGAGCAGATTGACAACGTCTCCCATGTGTTCGGTACTGGTTACAACCAAGATTTCTGTGATGCCTGCCGAAACAAGTTGCTTAATCGGATTAAGAATCATCGGCTCCCTACCCACAGGAAGGAGATGCTTGTTTGTAACCTTTGTTAAAGGATAAAGACGAACGCCCTTACCGCCCGCCAAAATGACACCTTTCATTTCAAATACGTCCTATCGTACCCATTCATTGTGAACCTTGGGCGCGCTGCCATTTGTAAAGCCATTTGTATTCGTAGGGGCGAGGTTTCCTCGCCCATTGACCAAGCTAGTTGGAAAATTCCAACCTTGTAGGTTGAACGATTACATATGTTGGTTCAAATTCATATCTCGACGCTGAAACGCTAACTCTGGAAAAATTGCCCCCCCAGAAGCAAATATCAACAGAACCTATTGCTCGGAACATAAAATAATCACCCAGTTTCATCCATTGCAAGATTAGCATCAATGAAATTGCACATGATGTGGCCGATGACAAGGTGCGCTTCCTGAATGTGCGCGGTAGTGTTGGAAGGTACAGAGATACATAAATCCACTATGCCTTTCAAAATTCCCCCGCCACTTCCCGTCAACCCAACGGTGAATATGCCTACTTCTCTAGCTTTTCGCATCGCATGAAGGACATTCGCACTGCGGCCCGAAGTCGATAGCCCAATTAGGAGATCGCCCGGCCGCCCCAAGGCTTCAACCTGACGTTCGTACACCCGTTCATAACCGTAGTCGTTTGAAATCGCGGTTAGCGCGGATGTATCCACAGTTAAAGCGATTGCAGGATACCCGCTTCGTTCTTTAACGAAGCGGCCGACAATCTCGGCTGCCAAATGTTGGCATTCGGCGGCACTGCCGCCGTTGCCGCAAAAGAAGATGGTGCGGCTGGCCTTCAACGTTTCAACCGCCTTTTCGCCCAATTGCTGAATGGGAACTGAATACTCGCTATTCAGCCGCTGTATCACACCAATATGTTCTTGGAGAATTTCATCTATCATGCAATGTTCTATAGACGGTATTGTTCAAGAGGATGATTTACCTACGTTGCTGCATTCACCGGAGAATCGTCCCCTTTGCCAAGGAGGAACTAGAGGGGGTCGGGTAAATTGCACTCCTGCCAAATCCAACAGCTCGTCTGAATTAAATTATCGAAGCCACCTGAGACATAGCCGCCGATTTCAATCACGTTTTTACCGCATACACCGTTTTATTTAAACTATTCAAAATATCAAAGCCGACGTTAATTCCTGGTACTGGGCATGGAATCGAAGCCAAGCAGCCGTTTTAATCTCGGTGCGGCGCGATTCAGCACCGTGTCGGATGCAAGTTTTGCGTGGTCCTGCTGCGGTTTCATGAACACTCGACAGAAAAAACCGAGCAGTGCAACCCGATCGCGATCTGTGCAATTCGCGGAGGATCCGTGCCAAGCAGAACCATTGACAATCAAAACCGAACCTTTCGGGCCGGGTATTTGTACTTCATCGTCATACTCGACGCCGGGCTCCGGCATCGCTTCAAGCCGGCGGTGGCTGCCGGGGACGCAACTGGTCGCGCCGTTCTCAAGTGTAAAATCGTCGAGAAACCAGACGCTGTTGGCAACGATGGGGAAGCTCGGACGAGGCGTAGGCATAGCACTCAATGGGTAGTCGATATGGAGACCGCCATCCGGAGCTCCGGGACCGATAACGTTGACCGAAAAAGAACTAAGTGTACAGTCTTCACCGATTAGATACTCGATTGGCGCGAGAATGCGCGGATGCTGAATCGCCTTTTCAAACAATTCTCCTTTGTTGACCAAGTTCCAGACCCGCTGGGCGCAGTCTTCAAAATACATAAAGCCGCATCCAGCTTCTCGCTCCTTTGCAGCAAGAGAAATTGACAGACTTCGTAATTGATCAGCCTCGTCATTCGTGATGACATTCTTCAGAAGGACATAGCCGTGTTCATCAAGTTGCGATTTCTCAGAATCTGCCAGCATTCAATCTCGCTCCAATAATTTAGATTTTTACCACTGCGTGGTTTCAAACGCCCATGCAATTTGCATATTGACTTTCTTGAGGTTCGATTTCCTGTTATGCTAAATTTCCTTTCAGGGACTGTTATCGGTATTGACCGGACCTTCATCATTGTTGACAAACCGATCCATCGTGTTTTGCGTAAATGGGGAGGTTCGGAAGTCGGCGATCCACGGTTCACGAAAGTAAGCCTGTTTCTCCCTTGGCAGCCCCACTAACACTTCGCGCGGGACGGTGAGGCGGTGCCAATTTGTTGCAAGGTGGGAATAAGCGTTGAACACAGCGATACGCGGCGTATCCCGCTGCCAAGGGGGACCAGCGTGACATAGGCTTTCGGTGAAAATAACCGCGCTGCCGGCTGGACACTCGAAACTCCTCAAAAACTCGCTGCGCTGCCCCGGCTCCAACGACATATGATCCGGATGCATCGGGAAATTTGCCTTATGGCTGCCAATGATGAAATGCGTGGCTCCATCTTCTTTGCCGATATCCGTCAGTTCGAAAACCACCCGCACCATCCCGGCGTGAATACGCCCATCCTTGACACGATACCCAAAAATAGGATCGGCTTGTATCGGTCCTCCGCCGTGAAGCGGTCCGGGCGACTCGCCTTTATTGCGCCAGATACAGAAGCTGCTTTCAATCCGAACATCAGGTCCGATGACCTCGTGAATCACGTCAATGACTTTCGGATGGTCAATCAGCAGGCTGGAGGGGCCTCCCGGTACGGCTCGATGTGCGGGAGGCAGCGATTCAGGGTCATGTTTGATACGGTCAATCTGGTCAACGATTGCGTCAATTTCATGCGGAGCCAGAATTGCCGGGCGTATTAAAAAACCGGCTAGGTCAAACCGAAAACGTTCTTCATCGGTCATCGCCATCGTTCTATCCTCTATTTTTTTAGGCTGTGAGATATGGTATCCGGACCAATTCGCATCGTGAATCTTTTTCTGCACTGCCCTCGTATTGCAGGACATGAGTACGGCAACGCGATGCATGGGGCTCCCGCCTATTTTTCAAACAGGCTCTTATGCGCCGCTGTGCTTGTCCAGAATTTCAGCGATGCGTTCACAACCGAAGTGTTGTGCCCATTGCATCGGCGTTGCCTTAAATTTGGGATCGCGGATGGTTACATCAGCGCCGTGCTCTAGAAGAAAGTTTACGGTACCTAACCGCCGAGACTCTACATCTATCGGATCCGCGGTTGCGCCGAAATTGCCATTGGTTGCCAGCCGATGCAGGATAGTCCACTTACCTTCTCCTAAGTCTGGTACCATAGCGTTCACGTCCACGCCCTGTTGAATGAGGTGTTCCGCAACCTCCAGCCGATTATTTAAACATGCGTACAAGAGCGCTTGACTCAGGATATTTTCGGGTGTACGCTCACACCTATAGACAGTGCCATTGCTCCGTTTCCACTCATGTCCGTATGGATCGGCAAGCACGCCTGCTCCCGGTTTCAGGCTGCCATCCGCTTTGAAGTAACTCTTGACCCTGTCCAAATCGCCGATACCGGCGGCAAATCGTAAGTCAATATTTGCACGCCATTCCACGAGTAACTCCGAAACCGTTGTGGATCCGAAGAATAGCGTATATGCCATCGGTATACCGTCGTTGTCCGTGCCGTTGACTGACGCACCACTCTCAAGCAGCGCGCGCACAACGTGCGGCGCATTGTAGCTGACGGCGGCGGCGAGCGGATAACCATCAAAGAAGTCAACATCGGCACCGGCATTCAACAGTGCTTTGGTCATCGCATAATCGTTTGTTCCCGCTGGGATTTTCCCCTCAAAAACTGCCGCCGCGACGTGTACAAGTAATATCGGCTCATTTAACCAGTTCGGATCTGCAATCGGTGTATTCTGGCTGAGCACCGCTTTTACACGTTCGATATCATTGTCTTCAATTGCTTTGATTATCTCACGCACCAAAGGATTAAGATGTTGGTCGTTTTCCACGATCCGCTCTCCGAGCAGCGTATGCAGGCTTCGCGTTGAATCCTTACGGCTTTTCGTGCTGTACCGTTACTAGATTCAGTAATTCACCAATCCCTAATTGTGAGCATCGGTTGATACAAAACAGCAAGATTCCCAGTCGCTCGGCAGTCCGTTCAAAAACTAAAACCTTGTGCAACCTGGCGAACGTCACTCTACCGCGCGGTATCCCATGCCTCATACCATTCCGTAACGGCATCAAGATTGGCGGCATCGCGATACAATAGTCGCGACCGTACAGAGATTTGTTCCCCGGAACTCACATTTTCGCCAATTAGCGAGAATGCTTGCCCGTTCGGGAATATGTCGACCGAAATTGCGGGGCATCTCATCAGCTCGATCATTTGAATCAGAGCGAATTTGGTTCTTTCACTCCTATTAACTATCACCGGCAGCGTATACTTCCGTCCGTCATCGTTGGCACAGCGGCCGTAATCTTGAAGCCAATCCCACCGCCCATCCTGCATAAGCACGGATGCCTCATCATCGCGCGTAAAAAAGAGTTGTTCATTCGGTTGAAAATGTGGTCGAATCCACTCCTGGCCGACATTAAGCAAGGAAGCGTACTGCTCATCGAAGTAGGAAGAGACGACTGCTTCAAAACCCCCGCAGCCGCGAGAAAACTTAAAATCGAAAGTCACATCAATACAGTCATCGGCTTGGAAATCGTAGGTCAACACCGTACGGATGTTCCACGCGTCCATCTCGTCGAAGTCTACAGACAGCGCACCTTCATCAACTTCATAGTACGATTCAACGCTGGGGATAAAATGTCTCAACCTCCCGCTACTTGAAAGGTAGAGTTCAAGGTTGATAGCGCACATTCCGGGGCGAGTGATTGGCGTGCCGTTTTCCTCAAGGATAAGTCCATTACAGCCGCCGTGCGGATGTATGATTCCGTTCAGCGTCCTCAATTGAAATCCGTAGCCGCCATTTTCGTTTAATTTCAAAACCGGCATCAATCAACTCCCTGATATTTAGAAACACAAATGCGTTACAAGCATTGAATCATCGATGGCTTTTCATTTCAGATTTCACAACTCACGAATTTCTGCTTCCAGTGTATCAAGTTCCACAATTGCTGCGGTACACCTGCCGGTTGTCCAACCGCCGGTCTCACCGGGGTTGAGAAGGAGTGAACTTTCTCTCCGAACATCAATCTCATGGGTGTGTCCATAGATGACGATGTCGTAACTACCGCATTGCGCGATGGGTTCGGCAAGTTCGGGGTAGTGGGTCGCTGCTATCGTGCGCCCGCCGATTTCAACGATGGCGAGATTAGGATGAACCTCCCCGATAGCTTTAAATTGCTTGGCAATGCCAATACGCTCCCCGTCGTTATTGCCGAAGACGCCGACGACACGGCATTTCAGATTATGCATCGCTGCTACGGCAAAAGGGGCAACAGAATCTCCGGCGTGAATTACTAACGAAACCCCTTCATCGTTGAATAACTCCACAGCCTTATCAATCATGGGTATATTGTCGTGGCTATCGGAAAGTACGCCGATTTTCATCGTCATCTCCAGAATTTCGCGCGGATTATGGCTCAGACATCAATTAATCGGGTTTCCGCGTTTTATTGCAAATCGGTTGTGCGGTCATTGCCGTTATGTCCAAGCCCCTTTCGCCATCAGACCGCCGTCCACACATACGTACTCCCCCGTCATGAAAGAAGCCTTGCCGCTGGCGAGGAACAGCACAGCATGGGCGATATCCTCGGGTTGTCCAATGCGCCCTATAGGGTGCGCCGTTGCAATCTCCTCTCTCAATACCTCCTCGTCGCCCTCAATGATTTCCAGCGATTCCGCAACCAACGGCGTGTCAATTGTACCGGGGTTAACTGCTAGTACCCGAATGTTGTCTTCGGCATACTCCAGGGCTAACTGGCGGGTCAGAGACAGGATACCGCCCTTGCTAGCTGCGTAAGCCGGCACTCCCTTCATGGATTGTAGCCCCTGGACGCTGGCGGTGTTGACGATTACTCCGCCGCAGCGTTTTTTCATTTCCGGCACACATGCCTTCGTCATCAAGAAAAAACTTTTGAGGTTCACATTGATGATACGGTCCCACAACGCCTCGGGTAGTTCATGGGCTGGTAAATAGCTGCTTGCCGGCTGGATACCAACGTTGTTGCAAAGAATGTCTACGCCGCCCCATGCCGACACCGTTGCTTCGACCAGCGCCTCACATTCGCAGCTTTGCGATACGTCAGTTTGCCGGAAGCGGATGGTGCCTGCAAGCGCCTGGCATGCGGCGGAGAGTTCGGCACCCGCACTTTCGTCGACGTCAGCACACATCACTTGGGCGCCTTCCTCGGCAAAAGCCAGGCAAATACCTCGTCCGATGCCCTTGGCGCCGCCTGTGACAATTACCGCCTTATCCTTAAAATCTGACATTATCTAAATTCCATCTGCAGGTAAAAAGGCAATGCTCATGCAAATTTTTGGAATCAGCCCGTAGCCACCACCCAAAAGAGAATTATGGTGAAAACTCAGCAACGACAACTGTAACATCATCGTCAAACGCTTGTTCCCCGCGATAGTCCTTAAGCTCTTCATATACGCGGGTAATCATTTCGCTAGGCGCCAGGGCGGCGTATTTGTATAGAAAACACTCCAATGCATCGCCGCCAAATATCTGTTCGTGCTGGTTTTGGGTTTCGATGACGCCATCAGAATACAGAAACAGACGGTCACCGTGCTCCCATTTCACCGTCATCTCCTCTGGGCGTTGATGGAGAAGGGTTCCCAAGGGAAGCGAGTCAATTTCCAGTGTTGTCCACCTGCGCTCGCCGCACCGGTACAAATAAGGGTACGGGTGACCGGCGTTGGTCAAAGTAAATGTACCGTCCGCGGGGTTAAGTATCATGTAGGAAAACGTCATCAGTAGACGGGTGTGGCGGTAGTTTCGAACAACTTTGTTTAAAGCAACGTGAACCGAATCAGGCGACGCGTCCCGCTCCGCCTGAAAGTGCAAGGCGCTGCTGACGATTGCAACTAACAGGCTGGAATGAAACCCGTGCCCGGCAACATCACCAATTGCGACGCTGACGCGTCCATCGGGCAATGGGAAATAGTCATAATAATCGCCGCCAACAATCGCAGCCGGTTGGCTTCTTCCGGTGAGGTGAACCCAATCCAGCGTCAGGTTGCCGCTGGGCAGCATCGCAGCCTGAATTTCATGTGCACGTTGGAGGTTATATTGGAGTTGTTCTTGTGCGTGGAGGATGGCGGCGCGCTGTTGCGTATCGTTCCGAATCTTCTGAACTAGCAGCCGGAGTAACGCACTCACAATCTGCGGTGAGGTCGTCAAGGCACGATGGAAATCCTCTCGGTAGAGCTTTAGAAGTACGGCATCGGTTATCGCCTCAACCGTGGCGCTGCGTGGAGAATCGTCTAACAACGCTAATTCGCCCACATAATCGCCTGGATCTCTCGTCCCGATTAGTACGCTGCCCGAATGAATCTCAAGCTTACCTTCTAAAATTAAGTAAAGGCCGTCTCCAGGGTCTCCCGCGTTAAAAAGAGCCGTTCCCGCGGACAACCGAACCTCCTCCATCTTGTCCCAGATGGAGGAGAGTATTTCGCTCGGCGCATGGGCGAACAACTCCATCGCCTTTAAGGTGTCCAGAGATTCCTTCGATTGCAACACGGTGTTCCCCCCGCTGTCCTTGTGAATAAAATTTTATCAACTAGCCGAACACGTGTCAATAAGAAACACCCCGATTGCCAGCACGCAAACTTTCGCGATTCATATTGGAAGTAGAGATTTTTTCATAGTGAGTTGTATGCGGGATAACACCGAAAATGATGGGAAATCGAGCCTTGGAGAGAACCTCAAATTTGCGGGTGGCGGGCAAACGTTGTTGACAAGCGAACTCTATGCGTATTGTCCGATAAGGGCAACTCAACGTCCGTGAATCCGCTGGCGGTAGAGCAAATCCATCAACTTCTTGACATCGTCGTTATCTGGCTCTAAACGCATCACCTCTTCGCCTTCAGCGATTGCTGCATCAAGGTTGCCTACATTGTAATATGCCCATCCGAGGGCGGCGTGGATAACGGCAGAATACGGATTTAAGCGGAGCGCATGTCTGTACTGTTCGATTGCCTTGTGAAATTGTTTCTCCTTAAGATGAATGTTGCCCTGTTCAAAGAATCGGTTGCCGTATCCCGTTGTCATCGGTTCGTTCGCTTGTTGTGATTGGTATGCATTACTGCATCCAGCCAGCATAAAAGCGCAAACCAAAACCGCAGTAGTATACCGCATTTCTTTCATATGGCTCCCCGCGCCAATACACAGAATTTTCACAAACCTTACCGCAGAGAACCTAGCAATCACAAGGAATTTACGTTCGCTCGTTTAATGCTGACTGGAAGTCTACAGTAGTCCCAAACCTACCACACCCGGTGTAATGCGTCCCTACAGCTGTCAATGCTAGCACCCGTGCGTCAACATGACTAGGCGCGTGAAACACCCAAGCAAAAGTATACACTAGGAACTCAGCGTTTAATGGACGCACTAACAGTAAAGCGTTGAAAGAGAAATGAAAGCGCTTTCAAGCTAATCTCAGTGTAGGGAGCGCTTTACACGTAACGATTGCGATCTAAAACGAAACATTGCGAAAAGATTAGGTTCTGTTGACATTTTGAGGCTACTGATTCGGCAAACGTTGTCACCATTGGATAATCTGATATAAGTAGCGCAAACTGTTAGTTTGCGGGCTCAAATCACAATCTAACAGATTGTGTTACAAAAGATTCCTTTGTACTTGATAGGGACTGCCGTTTAACCGTTCAATTCAACCTACGGGATGCCAAATGTCAACACGCCCTAGTATACGTCCGACCCCTGAAGCGGGAGCGGTACGGCCCAAACATCACGATATCGCACCTCATCACCGTGGTACTGCAGCAATAGCGGGCCGGGTTCTAAAATATCTTCGTCGACTGCCCCTGCCGAGGTGCTCGGGATATGGACGTTGTTCTGAATTACCAAACCGTTTTGCAACACAGTTACTCGGGCAGCCTCTATCTGATTGCTCGAGCCATCGACGCGCGGCGCTCGGAAGAATACATCGTACGTTTGCCACTGAAGCGGCGGTTTGCATGCATTCACTAATGAAGCGTGTTCGTTATAAACTGCACCGCAGTCGCCCATGCCGGGTACTTCAATGCCGTAAGAATCCAACACCTGAATTTCGTATCGGCCTTGCAGGAATACCCCGCTGTTTCCCTTCGCTTGGCCAGTCGCGTCCGGCATATCGGGAGTCATAAACTGCAGGTGCAGCATGAAGTCCGTAAACTTTTCCTCGGTTAGAATATCGGCGTCACAGGTGGTCATCGCACCGTCTGCGATCGCCCAGGTCGCTGGCGAACCATCGCGTTGCGTCCAATTGTCAACGTCTTGGCCGTTAAAAAGAACAACTGCTGAATCTGGCGCTTGTAGCATTGTCGCGTTCCTTTCTTGATTAGAGGTTTATCAGTTTTGAACCATGTATTCCCAACGCTGACCCGCAAATGAGGTGGGCTTCAAGAATGTCTCCTGAATAATCGACGCCCCAATCCAATACTCATTTATCGCTGCATTGAAATCATGGGGTATCCACGGATTTCGTTTGTTGCAACACTTGGTGATTAAGAATCCGCTGCCGGTCTACAGATCGCAGGAAGGGTTCTGCTTTGTGCACGAAATCCTCCAGGGTTTGTTCTATTGTTAAGTTCGTTGTATCTATCGTTATTTTCGCATCAAATAGCGAATTCTTGTAATGTTCTTCAAATCGATCCAGCACAATCTCTACATCACTCTCTTTTATCGGGCAATTCGGCTGTGGATTCTGGCGCATACGCTCACGGACGACTTCCGGAGACGCCTTCACGAGCGTCAAGAGCATTTCCGGTACCAGCGCTTTTACCTCATGTTCAACAAACTGCGCAAGCCACTGGTGACCCGGTTCCCACGATGATTTAAAGTCGCCGTAATATAGCGGGCCATACACAGCATCGGCGTAATACCAGTTAACCAGAAAGAAATCGTCGCCTCGAAGAAGGTGCGGCTGTAGATGGTAAAGGATTTGGAAACGCTGAAATTTCTCAACCAGCGAGGGAACCGTTTTGAGTAGTTCGATGATAGCCTCATTCTCCGCTTGGCTATCGGGTCCTTGGCCGACGTTTGGCAACACGAAGTGGTCGTGCCAATACGGATATGCGATAGGTCCCATCATTTCCTCGTGCCATCTTGTGATGCCCTGGGCAAGCGTCGTCTTGCCTGTATATTCACACCCGATGATGAGAATTTGCATTTGCAATCTCCTTATCCTGATTTAGGGTTACTATACCTCGCCACAAGATTATTTGTCTCTTCAGGGTTTAGTGAGAAAATGGAATTAAATTAGAACTTGACACGGTTGGAGCGTTCTCCGTTTCGCGGCATTTTCGATCAAAACCCTCTCCAATTCAAGACCTAAACTCAATTCTGACTTCGTCAAATCATATCAGACGTTCTCAACGTCGTTTTGACGCTTTCCGGCGGCTTGGATAATACGGTCAACCAACCCGTTCGACGCGCAGAATGCAGAAATGTCCTTGCCCTCCATAGCCGCCGGCAACGCCCAAAGCATCAAGTTCTGAACATAGTGCGCGCCAAACAACCGGTCGCCGTTATCGCCGCGTACGAGATTCGGCAGGTTCCAGGTAGACAGCGTGTTGATGGTAAGATTATGAATACACCGGCGCGCCAGTTCCAGGCCAAAATCCTTATCCCCCTCGTACATGTAAGTCATCGCAAGCATGAACAGCTCGGGCGTGAAATAGGCAGTTGGACCATATCCCAAACCCTGGGAAAGACTTCCGTCTGGACGAGAGAAATTCAATGCGCCATAGGGGGTCAACGCCGCGCAAGTGTTTTTGATTGTCTCCAGAGTTTCCTTGACTCGGTCGGATCGAAAAACGCCCGGCAACCCGTGGAATCTTGCCATCCACTGCCCGTCAAGTTGATACCCAAATACATCATCTGATTTTCGGCCGGTTTTGGGCTCATTGTAGCTCAAGTAATATGTCCCTGCCCACATCTTGTCTTCCATCGATTGACTCCCCTGCTCCAGCCAATCCTTACATTGCCGGGCAAACTCCTCATCGCCCACCTGCTCTGCCAGCCGTTGCGACATTCTCAAATTCGCGAGGTGGATGCCTCCCACGTGCGATGTCATCCCAAACCATAATACCGCTTCAAACCATTCGAGGTGGTGTCCCGGCGGCTGATTAGGTCCGTACGGATCCAAATTTCCACTCGGTACACTGATGATACCGTCGGCGCCGTCCTCTGGCCTGAGGTTCATCGTGTAGATTGTATTTTTCTTAATGGATGGGTAGAACTCTGCAAGGATTTCCCGGTCGCCCGTGCGAAGCAGGTATCGGTCAACTAAATCAACGTAGCAAGGGCCATTGGTGGTCGTCTGATAGCCCGGTGTTGGCATCGCAAACTCGGCGCCCATCGTCGGCTCGTAGCCGCCAATAGCAGCGCCCACAACGCCGCCAAATATCCACGGCGCTGCGCCATTCGCAAACTGGTAGGCTTTGTAGCCGCGCAGCGTTGAAAGGGCGAGATCGGGGAAAAAGAAAACGAGAGGCGCATTGGCGTAAAAGGTGTCCGGGATGGGCTCAACGGCTGGATTCTCGGTGATTCCATCAATCAGCCCAAACAGCCCTTCCTCCGGGTGACACCACGGTCCAATCGGTGGGCGCGCCGCTGCCCACAGGCCGTTGATAGCAAATAAGTGAAGTATGTTTACCAGCGAATCTTGGAGCCAAATCGGGAGGTTCGCCTCCGTATAGATAACCTCCTGCCACGCTAGGACGCGCCGCAAAAGAGAGTCGTGTTCGCGGCTTAGAAACTGTGCCGCATCAAGGGCACTCTTGTATCGGGTAGTGTACATGTGGGTGAATGTGTGCGGGCCTTCTCCTATCCACATGGGCGCATACCATGCAAGCACAAACCGTACGACTTTTCCCTCTCCCGGCGACAGTTGGTAGCCGACGGAAATCGACCCGCTAAAGTCCGTTTCACCGGGTTCGGGAAGTTCAGAGCCAATTTTCGCCCAAGCTTTACCGCTGCTCATAGACGGGCTCCGAATCGCCAGTCCACCGCCGGTTTCGATTTCCGCCTCTCCAACTACACCGAGTGCGTAGCCGATTTCTGGAACCTTTTCCGATGTAACAACCAACCCGGTAAATTCTCCGTGTACGGTTTGCCGCTCCGCCTTCACCGGTTCCGGCGCAAGTGAAATCCACGTATGGCCGTACGGCATCGGCGCTTTTTCACGCGGGCTGTGCGCTTCAATCTGGGCTTCAGCCTGGGTCGGTCCGGGAAAACTGAAAGCCAATCGCCCTTCCTGCGCCGTGTCCGTCACATTGCGGAGATGTACTTCAAACACGATTCCGGGAGTGTTGGTGGTGCCAGAGTCTCCGGGGAGAAACGGCGCCCAGGCGCGCAGTCCAACATTGACAGGCGATCCCGGCATCTCGTATTCCAGGTCCGCTACCGGATAATGGCCCCAATAATGAATTTCGCGCGGCGTCTGGATGCCAAACCACATGTAACCGCCGTACGCTTCCCGCGGATCGCTGAGCAACCAAACCTGTTCGCCTACCGTCATACCAAGAAACGGCAGCGCCAGCGGACCGCCTTCAGGACAGATGGAGTTGAAAATCGTGCAGTATCCGAAGGTTGCATCAGTGTTCAAATCGAGTCGCCCTGTGTCAATCCCGCCTAAAGGCATTCCGTTCTCGATTCGCTGTTTGCGTCTGTATATCACACCGCATGCAGGTTCGCTAAATCCGTCCGCCGGGAATTGCGACCATTCAAGCACCGGTGCATCTGTAGAAAAAAGCCTCCGGTTATTCAAATGTCCGGAATCTCCTTCGTGCAAACCTGTTATTGCAGTCGTGCTCACTTAATGCTCTCCTTTTGTTGCATGGAATTTTCACGAGGATCGAGAAGAATCCAAATGCTTTATTCCGATTTCACTCGGTTTCAAGGATATATTCAGTTCCACTCACATTTACACATGTTTCGGTAGGTAGGGATTCAAATCGCATCGACCCACAGGATAAATACAGGTTCGGTTAAGAAACCGAATCCGCCGCAGTGTACAAATAAACATTTGTTTTACTACAGCCGCCTAGGCTGGTAATTTTTCTAGTTCTAATTCTATGTCGTATTGCTCACTGTACTCCAGGAGCTTGCTCCAAACGGTCTCCGGTAATTCGATCCCAACGCGCAACTGTTCCTGTTCAACCCTCCGTTCCAAGTCTCCGGGGACAAGTACTTCCGAAAACCCGGGCGCTGGCGGCGTGGACCGCATACCCTCAAGAAAAGCGCTGGCATTCTGCCGATAATCCTCAAGAGGCTGAAAGGCGCTCACATCAATCGCCTGAAAAAGCGTCCCGCCGATGCCGCCTGATTCGCGGTTGAAGGAACCCGCAAGCGCCCCGAGAAGACATGTCATTAAAGAGATCGCATATCCCTTGATTCCGCCAAAAACTAGAAGTCTTCCGCCTTCAATGTAATCATCAGGCTCAACGCTTGGCTGTCCGTGCTTATCCACAATACATCCGGGCGGGAGTTTCATTCCCTTCATTTTGTAGACGTGGACTTTTGAATTCGCAAACACTGTTGTTGCGAAATCTGATATGAAAGGCTTGCCGTCGGCACTCGGAACGCCAAGCGCCACCGGGTTTGTGCTCAGACGGTTAGCAATCACTCCATGCTCGGTCATTTCGCCGGGCCCCGGCGCACCCCACCCCTCGGTCACTATGCCGATAAACCCTTCCGACGCAGCTTGTTCAACGTATTCGCCCAATCTACCAATATGATTCATGTTTACGAAGCTGACCGCTCCTATCCCGGTAGAACGTGCCTTCTGCATGGCGAGATTCATACTCCATTGTGCGGAATAGTGCCCCCAGCCTTTGCGTGCATCCACAAATGCCGTACTCGGGGTTTGCTGGAGAATCTGCGGTACATTGCTAGGAAATAAACCCTCGTGCTCTATGGAATGCATGTAATGCCTAATTAGGAACACACCGTGAGAAGTATGGCCTTTGAGGTCGGCGTTCACAAGAATTCTTGACACCGATTCCGCTATGTTGGGAGGGGTTCCAACAGTCTCACAAAGCTGGGCGATGAAGGTCTTAAGCTTATTGGCTTGTATCCGGCGACTGGTTTGCATGCCTCTCCTCCAGAGTATTTACCATCCACGGCTGAGGTGTAGCATTAATATTTTAAACCCAGAGATAGCTGAAGATGAATCAATAATCATGTACTTACCCGTTGATTTGCATTAGGACAGATTCAAGCCGGTCGACTTGTTCTTTCCGCAGCCGGTTATACACCCGCTCAGAGATTTCGCGCGCTTCGTACAACGCATCCAACCGCGTAATTATCTCAAGCCGGGCAACGCGCGTGCGCTCAAGGTCGGCAGCGTCTAACTTTCCCAGCCAACTTGCATCGGGTAATCCTTGAGGTTTCTGAGTATCGTCAGCAGCATTCAGTGTAGGACGCCGCATTTTGAAGATTGCCGCTACCAAAAAACCACCTGCAAGGGCGGCTGAGATTGCAATCAGCGCAATCAACGTTGGATTTGACGGATTCCGGTTCATCGCCTTGAAGCGCAAATCTGCTATTTGCCCGGTTGTTAATGGCTTTGCGGGATCCGTCGCATAAATAGTGTAAATCTGCTCGTGAACTTGCTCCCTGCGCCCCGCACCCAAAATTCTCGATTGTGATGCCAGCGGGGTTCCTTCCGCAACAAAAACGTAGACCTCATCCGTATCAAATGTCAATTTCCGAGATAGGTCTAACCCCGAGTCGATGTGTGCGACATAAGAAAATCCAACCTGTGAATTCCCCGGCTCCAATGGCTGATTAGCAACCAACCGAGTCGTCTGGGCAGTCGTATCCTGCTTGAAACTCGAATCTATCCGTAGTGCTTCGTACCCCTTCGGCAGATTAAAATACAGACCCGTCGGTTGATTGTCAAGATCGAATCGGAACGCTGCCTTGCTCGTGTTTTCGACGCCAATAATCTCCATCACCGAAACGGCTTGATGTTGAGCATGATCTGCCGGAGGCGGGGTAATGACAATTGTATGCTGCCGAATCTTCACCATCGAAGGGTCGTCGGTAAAACCTCCAATGTCAATATTTACCTTGACTTTAGGCACCCACTCCGACAGAACAATGTCTTTCTCGACATATTCCTCCCCGTCGTACGTGGTCGAAACCACGTAGTGTACGTCGAAAGCAGTCGAAAGATTATCAAAGGCAAAAGCCCCGCTGTTGTCTGTTGTCGTGTCGCGCTGCTGGACATCCTTGCTGTCCTGGTGAATTCGTAAAATTACTAACTGTTGAGACAGTGGTTTATCTTTCCCCCTATCTATGACACGCCCTTCGATTTTGCCTGCGTCGTTTTGTCCAACCGCGGGAGACAGAACCATTGAAACCGCGAATAATAAAAACAAAACCTTGGAAATGAATCGCAAAAAGCGCACGTTGCGCGCTATACCAATTACACGTTTGTCGTGCATATTTTTTATCAACCCCGTGATTGCTTCTCTTGTTTGTATCTCTCGATTTCTTCTTCCACCGACACCGTGTTAGTCGTATCAATCTGTGTCATAACCGCTGCTGTTTCTTGAAGCAGTTGCGCTCGTAGGGTTTGATAATCCGCCTGCGATAACTTGCCCGTTTCGTAATCTTCCTCAAGGTCTAAAAGCGCTGAATAGCCGCGCTCACGCTCAAGGACAAGCGTTTGCATACGTGCCTCCGCAGGTTCAATTTCTGGCGAAATGCGGGGTTGGGACCAAAGCGGGAGACCCAGATAGACCAAAAGGGGAATTCCAAGCAACAAAATCCATAAAAACACAAAAAACATGATTACTCCCGGCATATAATGCCCGACGCTACCTTTGTTGTTTGTATCGTTCCAATTCTTCCTCAATTTCAGCGTATCGACTTGCTGAATTGGACATCTGCTGCTCGGTCGAAGCGGTCGAATCCGCTAATGTCGTGCTGCGCTTCGATCTAAGCACCAAAAAGATAATCACACCGAGCAAAACAATGATAACCGCCGGCATCGCATATGCGACGATATTAAATCCCTTGGCAGGCATCAGAGCCGAGAACTGCGTTCCGTACATTTCAAGATAGTCAGTCCGAATCTGTTGAACCGTACCGCCGGCGGCGAGGTGACTGCGAAAATCTGTTTCAATCTGTTGAGCAGTGCCGCAGACGCAATTCCTTATCGTCTCTCGCACGCAGCCGCAGTGACAGTACACGCTTGTCATCAATTCTTCTAGGTTTGATTCGAGCGATGGTTCGCTTGCGGACAACTGTTCTTGAGCAGCCGCTGCTGAAATTAAGCAGCCAAACGACATTAAAATCAAGAGAACGGTGCTGCGGATTTTCATTTTACACATTGCCTTTTGCGTGCTTCTCGCACATTGCGACTAAACCGCCAATCATCATGACGGCAACACCAAGCCAGACTACATTGACAAGCGGATTATGGTAAACTTGGACAGAAACGATGCCTCCCGACTCCAAATGGGCAGGAACGTTTTCAGGAAGGGGCCCTAACGCAATATAAAGGTCGTTCAATCCGAAATGACGAATCGAAGATTCGATCGTATCTTGGTCGCCCTGCTCGGCTTTGTGATAAAATCCGCGTGCCGGCCGCATCGTTCCCATCGGCTTACCGTCTTTTTCAACCGCGAATACTACGCCGCCGAGCGAGAAATTCGGGTGCTCCTCCTGAAACGCACTTTCCACCGTGAGATTGAATTTCCCTATCTCCATTGATTCCCCACGTTGCAGCCCCTTCGATTCCAACAAATAATAACCCTTAGACCCCAGAATTCCAATGTATACAATCACGATTCCGATATGGACAATGTATCCACCGTACCGGCGTTTGTTACGTTTAACCAGTCGGATTAGCCCATCAACGAAACCGGTTTCTTGACGTTTGGCACGCAATTTAGCGCCGCGGTAGAATTCGTCAGAGATAGCCGCGAGGACAAATACACCGGCAAAAACGCATAGCACAGAGTAGACTGCTGAAGTGTGCCCTTTCAAAGCCAGATACACCAATGAAAGCACGGCTCCGACTATACCGAATACAATCGGTTTCGCAAACATCCGCCTGAAGTTGCTTGGCGTCAACTTTTTCCAGGAAGTGATAGGGCCAATCCCCGTCAACAACAAAAGTAGCAGTCCGGGAATGATGACTACCTGATTGAAGAACGACTCGGGCACGGCAACTTTCTCACCGGTAACGCCTTCTGTGATAATTGGCCACAGCGTTCCCCAGAGTATTATCAGTGTCAATCCCACAAGCATCCAATTATTGAGAAGGAATGCGCTTTCACGGGAAAGCAGGGATTCGAGTCGATTGGGGCTTTTCAGGTCGTTCCAACGGTACGCAAGAAGCGCAATCACACCTAGAGTGGAAAGACCAATGAATATCAGAAAATAGTGTCCGATGTCGGACTGTGCAAACGCATGCACAGAAGAGACGATTCCGCTGCGGGTGATGAACGTTCCCAACAGTGTAAACTCAAACGCCAGCGTAATCAAGATGATATTCCAGAGTTTGAGCATATTCCGCTTTTCTTGAATCATCACCGAATGCAGATAGGCGGTCCCAAGCAGCCACGGCATGAACGAGGCATTTTCGACCGGATCCCACGCCCAATAGCCGCCCCACCCGAGTTCGCGATACGCCCAATTCCCGCCGAGCGTAATGCCGAGCGTCAACACAAGCCAGGATGCCATCATCCACCGCCGAGATCTGACTATCCACTCGCTGCCTGTCTTGCCTGCGGCTAGTGCGCCAATCGCAAAGGAGAAGGGTACGGTCAGGCTGACGAAGCCGACGTATAGGGATGGCGGATGAAATACCATACTCGGCGTTTGCAGGAGCGGATTCATCCCATTGCCGTCCGGGGCGATTCCATCGTTTGGAAAACGCTCTAGTGGATTATAGACGCCCTCAATTAAGCCTGTTACGAGAATGATAAAAAAGAGCTGCACTATTGAAATAGGGATGAGGGCATAGTCCGCCAAATGATCTGTCGCACGTTGGCTTGTCCATATAACCAAGGCACCAAAAAGCGTCACCAGCCAAAGCCAAAACAGGAGAGAGCCGGACATCCGTCCCCACAACGCAGTGACCTTGTACATCAGGGGTTGGTCGTAGCTGGAGACCTCGACGACATATCTCATCGAAAAATCGTCCGTAACAAAACCGTAGATTAGCGCACCAGTCGCAAGCGTTATTAAAGCGAACGTGCCAACGACGCCGTTGCGTCCGCTGACGACCGCATTGTAGCTTTTGCGGCGCAGTCCCATCCACAGCATCACCATCGCCCACAGACACGAAAAAACTGAAAGCCATATTGCTGCTTGTCCCAATTCTGCCATCATAAGACTATTCCTGAGTATGCCTAATATTCGCCTTCACTTGCCTTGCTAGCTTGCGCAGTAACTCCTTCAACTGCTTCGTATTTCGACGCACACTTCGTTTGGAGTTTGGTGGCAATGATAAGATTTTCCGCCGCCTTATACTCCCCCTGAACAAAAACGTTCCCACCATCTTTGAAATTATCCGGTTTGATTCTATTAGCATACAGGACATTTACTTCCGCTTTGCTTTCACGATCCCGCACGGCAAAGGTAAGCTGAAACTTCGTTGGATCCCATTCGGTTGTGCCCTCAGAAATCAGCCCGTCGACTTGGATGCCCTTATTGTCAACTTCTTGTGCGTGCGCTACGAGCCCATCGGGTGTGAAGTGCCGCATGCTGGTGTTCTTTACGCCGGCAACAACCAAGAACACCAGCGCACAAGCGATGATCGCGCTCGCACAAATTACCTTAATTCTTCTTCTATTCACGATTTGCTCTCCTTTCCCGCGTAAAATATGGCTATCTCTTCTGCTAAATTCTCAATAGTCGTTTCGTTTGCAACTACATCCACCGTTAACCCGCTTCGTTGGACCGCTGATGCTGTTGATGGACCGATTACCGCGGTGTGGACATTTGCAAGTAACGCCGCCGGCGAATGCTGATTAAACATATCCAGAAAGTTTGTAATAGCCGATGCGCTTGTAAACGTCACCATGTCAATCCTCCCGTTGAGCAGGTCAGCTTCGATTTCCCCACTTCGTTCCATGCCGGCTTTAACGGTATCGTAGATTGGAATAACATCAACAATCGCCCCCCGCTCGCGCAATCCGTCCGGAAGCTCATGAGAGGCGATTCTTGCACGAGGCACCAAGATTTTTTGTGCTGTGACCGGCTCCAACTCAGCAGCAATTGCCGCGCTATGAGATCGAGATGGCACAAAATCTGTACAAATCCCAATCCTGTCCAACGCTTCGACCGTTTTCTGACCAACTGCACAAATTCGTGCGTCTCCAAACGACCGGGAATCGCCTCCCGATTTTCGTAAATTGCAGTAGAAAATCTCAACCGCGTTGACGCTCGTGAAGATTATCCAGTTGTATCCGGCGAGTCCACCGATTGCCGCATCAAATGCCGCATTGTTGTTGATTGGCTGAATCTCGATTGTGGGAAACTGAACTGTTTGTGCGCCGTAGGATTCCAATTTTTCTGCCAATTCGCTGATTTGCGCACGCGCGCGAGTCACAACAATCGTTCGCCCAAAAAGTGGTTTTCGATCATACCAACGCAGATCATTGCGGAGCGTGTTCACCTCACCCACAACAATCGCCGCCGGCGAGCGGAAACCAACCGATTCCGCCTTTAGTGCAATATTCGCTAGTGTTCCCTCAAGGGTTTCTTGCTGCGGCGTTGTGCCCCAATGAATCAAGGCGATAGGGGTTTCCGGATTACGGCCGTAATTGATGAGTCGTTCTGTTATTTGGCGTAAATGTCCGATGCCCATGAGGACAACAAGCGTATCGACCGCCGTTGAAAGCTGTTCCCAACGAACGGGCGAATCTGACCCCAATGCAGCTGAATGTCCTGTCACGATGGCAACCGAAGATGCATATTCTCGGTGTGTCACCGGGATGCCAGCGTACGCCGGCGCAGCGATAGCCGAGCTAATACCGGGCACAATTTCAAATTCAATCCCCGCATCTGCGAGTATTAAGGCTTCCTCCCCACCCCGTCCAAAGACAAACGGATCGCCGCCTTTTAGCCGCACGACCGTCTTTCCTGCCATCGCGTGCTGAACCATCAGGCTATTAATATCAGACTGTTGCCTCGCCTGCTCGCCCGCCATTTTTCCGCCATAAATCTTCTTGGCGAGAGGCGAAGCGTGCTCAAGTAATTTGACGTTGACGAGGAGGTCATAGATTACGACATCTGCCCGTTGGAGGCATTCAACCCCTTTGAGCGTGATTAGTCTCGGATCGCCCGGCCCCGCTCCAACGAGGTAGACTTTCCCACATTTAGCGGACATCATGCATGTGTTACTTTCACCTTTTACCTTAGAAGTTTGCCCGCGCCGCCATCAATCAGTCTGCTTACGAGGTTGGAAGCCATTTCATCGGCACACGCGGGGCTGCCTGAAAACCGCTCAAGCATGCGGTGCTTTCCATCCGGGCTGCAAACCGCAGCCATTATATGAAGCGTATTGCCCTTCAGCTCTGAATACGCGCCAATCGGGACTTGACAGCCACCGCCCAATCCCCCTAACACAGCCCTTTCCGCGAACACCTCGGTTTCGCTTTGACTATCGTTGATTGCGGCCAACAACACTTTTATCTCATGGTCATCTTCGCGCGCTTCTATACCCAAGGCGCCCTGTCCGGGGGCGGGGACCATCCGGCTACTCTCAAAATACTCCGTAATTATTTCCTCGCCAATCAGCCGTTTAATTCCCGCCGCAGCAAGGATAACTCCATCAAGCTCAGTTTCGTGTAATTTGCGGAGGCGCGTATCAAGATTTCCTCGAACATTTACAACCTGTAAATCAGGGCGTAAGTGCAAAAGCTGGGATTTTCGGCGCGGACTCGTCGTACCAATTTTTGCTCCTTTTGGGAGTTGATTGAGGCCTAGTCCGGATTGTGTAACTAGCACATCGCGCGGATCTTCGCGTGCAGGAATTGCGGCGATACAAAGCCCGCCCGGTAATTCTGTAGGCAGGTCTTTCATGCTGTGGACAGCGAGGTCGATTCCGCCATCCAAAAGTGCAATCTCAATCTCCTTTGTAAACACCCCTTTGCCAAGCCCGGCAAGAGAAGATTCTCTAATTTTGTCCCCAGTCGTTTGGATAATTTGAAGTGTTACCCCGATGTCGGGGAATTGTCGGTTTAGCTGCTTCTTAACATACTCCGCCTGCCAGAGCGCAAGCTGACTGCCGCGTGTGCCAATGGTGATGGTTTGTCTCATTAGCTGCATCCGTCCGTGTTTCAAACATCCGTTTCACCAGTGTGCTCCAACCCAAACAGCACCTGCAATGCGCGAACATACGGGACATTATCTTCATTGATGTTGTCCGCTATCTCAAGAGAATCAGAATCCATAGCAACCTGCCTCAAATGCGTCGTTGGTTGATGCAGTAACTTTTTAGTAATGGATTGAATCATGGATTCAACGATTTTCTGCTGCTGGGGTGATAGCTCCGCCTTGTCCAAACAGATGTCCAATTCTCTTGAGGCAATACCCTGAAATTTCTGGTATAAAGCCTTTATAATCGGGTTTACATCAAGTGCCTGCAACTCTAAGTAAAACTTTAGAGCTTCTGCTTCGACAATTTGTGCCGCAATTTCCGCTTCCTGCCCCCGCTCTTTGAGGTTTGAAGCGACCACAGCTTCAAGATCGTCGATGTTGTACAGAAACGCATTTTCCACCGCTCCCACTCGCGGGTCAATATCCCGAGGCACCGCTATGTCGATTAGAAACATGTAGCGGTGTTTCCGCTTTCTCATAATTTCCACAAGCGATTTGCGGTGGATTAAGTGATGCGAGGCGTTGGTAGAAGTAATCACAATGTCGGCGTCAACGAGGAAGTTCAAATTTGCATCATAGGTTAATGGGGTACCGCTGAATTTTTCAGCGATTTCCACGGCGTGCTCGAACGTTCTGTTCGCAACGATTACTTTCGACACGCCATTCTCCACGAGGTGTTTCGCCGTGAGTTCGCTCATTTCACCCGCACCGATAATCACAACCGTTTTGTCTTCGAGGCTCTGGAAGATTTTCTTGGCGAGTTGAACCGCTACAAAACTGATTGAAACCGCACCGGCGCCTATGTCGGTTTCCGTACGAACTCGTTTCCCGACGCGAATCGCTTTTGTGAATAAGCGCTTAAGAACATCACCGCTTGCACCAGCCGAAAGAGAATCGTCATACGCCGCCTTTACCTGTCCGAGAATTTGCGGCTCGCCAACAACCATGGAATCCAGGCTGGTTACAACGTTAAACAGATGCCGAACGGCATCAAGGTTTTGGTAATTGTATGTGAATTGCGCGAGTTGACGCCGATCAACCTGATGGTAATCCGATAGAAAATCGAAAAGCAAGGTACAGCCATCTTTGCTGTTAGCCGCAGCATAGATTTCGACCCGGTTGCATGTCGAGAGGATAACGGCCTCTTTAATCCGGCGATTATCCTTCAATAATCGGAACGCTTCCACATATTGATCTTCGGAAAATGACACCCGTTCTCGGCAATCGAGCGGGGCAGTATGGTGGCTGGTACCGACAACAAATATCTGGTTCATCATTTAGAATGCGTGCATACTAGGTAAAAACAGATTAACGCCGACATAAGTAAACAGCACGGCGGCAAAACCGACGATAGCGGAATAAGCGGTTTTGCGCCCATACCAACCGAATACTTGGCGAATGCTGAGTTGCAAAACATAGATAAGCCATGTTGCGATGGTGAAGATAACTTTTGGGTCAACCCATTTCCACGTGACCTCTGGGACATTTCGCGTCCAAAACACTCCGATAATGATTCCAATGGTCATTAGAACCACACCGGCGACGACGCACTTATGGCCAATCCGATCCGACCTCCCAAGCGCGGGCAAAAGGTTATAAAGGAGCGTGTGCTTCTTTTCCCGTATCCGCTTTTCTTCAATTAAATACATTAGCCCAAATCCAAATGCCGCGACAAACGCCGCATAAGCTAGAAAGATGAAGGATGAATGGGTGATGAGCCAGTAATTTTGCAGTGCAGGGGAGATTGCTGCGTTCCCCTTCGGTAGGGTATAAGCGATTAGGTTTGCAATGAAGGCAGCAGGAACAACGAAACTCCCGACAGTGCGCAGACGAGTCAGGTGAGCAATACACAAATAAATCAATATAATTGCCCATGCGAAAAATGAGGCTGAATCATACCAGTACGCCATCGGGAACTCCCCTTGGCGCAGCCAGCGTAAAACCAAATAAAACGAGTGCAACGCGAACCCCCCGATTGTTACCCAATAAGCGAGTCGATCAATTTTTCGATCGCCGGTAGTGAGGAATATCGCGTGAAAAATACTTGCTGCCAAGTATATCAGTAGCGTCAGTAAAAATAGAAAGTCCATGAGACGTAAAGCGAAACATGAATGCACCCGAAAACCAAATCGAGGCAGGGTGCGGTTACACAGAGTTAGCTAACGTTAGTTTATGTTTCGATCCCCAAATTGACGAAGAATGTGTTGGCGTACCCTCTCGCTCTGACCTTGACGAACGAGGTTAAACGCGCATTCCGCCGAGCAACTAGGGTTTTCAAAGCGTAAACAGCATTTCATTCCTTCGTTCGGTTCCCAGTCTAGGAGTGGAACTTGATCGATGAGGTTCTCGAAAAATGCTTGTCGATCTTGCTGCGTTGGAACAGATTCCATCACAAAGGGACGCAATGCACCGAGAAAATCAATGAACGCGCCGTACCCATTATTCTCGAATTGAATTGCCAGTTCCGCCTGTAGATGCTTGGCTGTGCCCTGTTCCTTTTCGGTTGGTGTTTTTGCGGAAATACCGATTATCAAATTCCCGTCTACTACCAGAATTGGGGTGATAAACGTCCCCAGCTCTGGGGTATTGACGTATTCAAACAACTGAATCCCATTGAGAGCGTCTGTCGACCCATTCCCTGTTCGTGCGGCGAAAACGGTGTCATCACAGCTCGATTCTATATTGTCGAAGTAGACTAGAAATGCCTCCGATATGCGATTCACATCCTCGTGCGCGGCGTCAATCTGTTCAACAAATGCGCCGCACTGCCTCAATAGATGCACGCGCCGTCCAATTTCCTCGCTCATGCCATTGGGGTTGCCGATGATATTACACCGACGACTCTCAACCAAAAAATAGACCGGATACGGATGGCCGCAGTCCTCGCGAGAAAGTGTGAATTTCGCGTCGACCGGTGTTGTGTAAAGAGTCTCGGTTTCGAACTTTGTTTCGAGAAATTCTCGGATGCGCCTAGAAATCGCCGGACTTTTCCCGCTTGTGGAGATACTAACCGTCAGATCGCCGCGCGTCACAACAGACGCCGCCGCAAAGGTGCATTCAGGGATTACATCAACGACGTTAACCAAATTAATGCCATGTTCCTCGTGGGCATCATGAAATACCCGTGTGTTGATTTCAGGGGAATCCGTTGCGGCGCAAACTAGGAACATACCTTCCGAATCGCCCGGTTGAAATTGGCGTTGGCGCCATTGGATCCAATCTGCTTGTGCAAGTTGGTTGAGCGTCGTCGTCGTATCGGGGCTAATCAGCGTCACCAGCCCGCCGCAACGCAGAAGGGAGATGACTTTTCGCTCGGCGACGATTCCTCCTCCGAAAACGAGGCATTTTCGATCCTGGAGGTTCAAATGTGCAGGGTAGAACATAGAGATTGTATTTAAACCGACAGTCAGCTAGGGCGCCTAGAACCCTTCCGCGAAGCCATCACCGATCTCTGGATACCACATAATCTGCGAGTTGTTCAATCGCGGTCTTGGCGGGCGTGTCTGGCAACCCAACCAAAGCCGCTTTTGCACGATCCGCATATTCTTGGGCAATCTGGAGGCAATACTCCTGCACCCGATACCGCCGAAGCAGTTTCGTAATCCAATCTATTGCCCAATCCTCGTCGGTTTCCGTGCTAAAGACTCGTTCTAACGTGCCCTTTTCATCCGAAGTACAGACGCCGCGTGTATAGATGATTGGAAACGTCAACTTGCCTTCGCGCAAATCGTTGAAGGATTCCTTGCCCAGCTTTGTTTCATCGGATACAAGATCGAGAAGATCATCAATAATCTGGAAGGCGGTGCCAATTGATTCACCGTAATCTGTGAATGCTTGTATGGTCTCCGAATCATCTGTGCCAAGCATCGCTCCCATTTCACACGAAGCAGTGATTAGCTTCCCGGTTTTCAGTCCAATAATCTTCAGATAATCATCCTGCGCAACATTGAAATCCCCGTTTTTGTACGCGTGAATGACTTCCCCCTCACACATGGCTTGAGTTGTGTCTGAGAGTATCCGCATCGCCGAATCATCGGCGCGTCGAGCGACAAGCATTGAAAGCACTCGCGCATGAAGGTAGTCCCCCACAAGCACTGCAACCTTATTCCCCCACTTGGAATGCAACGTTTCATGGCCCCGCCGAATCGGGGCTTCATCGAGGACATCGTCATGAACGAGCGAAGCGACGTGAATCAGCTCAGTAACGGCAGCAAGCGTGTGTGCATCCTCGCCTTCATATCCGCACGCTTTTGCAGAAAGTACCAGTAGAATTGGGCGAAGCCGTTTGCCGCCGCCTTCGATTACATGCTGAACGGCAAGATCGACAAAATCATAATGGCTCGTCGTTTTTTCGAGAAGCTTACTTTCGATTGCATCTAAATCGGCAGCAATAAACTGGCAAATCTCACTGAGGTTCGTTGTTGACATCAATCTTCATCCGTGAGAATAAGTATTATCTTTCGTGGAAATCACAATCGAACGTCGTATCTTATACGAACTTTGAAATATCAGACGATTTCTGTTTTACCCATCTCTCTTCGTTGCCGCACCTTAAATTCGCGACAACACTTCATCCGCGGCGCGCACGGTGCGTTCAATGTCGCTTTGAGAGTGCGAGAGCGAAATAAAACCTGCTTCAAATTGAGAGGGTGCGATGTACACACCCCGTTCAAGCAGTCCCCTAAAATAGGCGCCAAATCGATTAATGTCCGATGTCTGCGCAGTCTCGCAATCAGTGACAGCATTATTCGTGAAATAAAACATCAACATCGAGCCGACTCGGTTGTGGCAAGCATCAATGCCGGCCCGATCCGTCGCATCTTTTAGCCCTTCAGCGAGTGCTTGCGCGCGACCTTCGAGTTGTTCGTAAACACCGGGTTCAGCAAGTGTTTTCAGCGCGGCAATCCCGGCGGACATCGCCAGCGGATTGCCGGATAGCGTACCAGCCTGGTAAACATCGCCGATAGGGGCTACGCTTTGCATGATTTCTTTTTTTCCGCCGTACGCGCCAACCGGCATCCCTCCTCCGATAATTTTGCCTAAACATGTCATATCGGGAATGGCGCCGTATCGGGATTGCGCCCCGCCGTACGCTACCCGAAATCCGGTGATGACTTCGTCGAAAATCAGGAGAATGCCGTGTTCAGACGTAATCTCTCTAAGTTCAGCCAAGTAGCCGTCATGCGGCGGAATCACGCCCATATTTCCTGCAATCGGCTCGATGATTAGACAGGCAACTTGATTGTGGTTCGCTTCGATTGTTCGGCACACTGCGTCGGCGTCATTAAAAGGAACCACTAGCGTGTGACTCGTAAAATCTGTGGGGACTCCCGCACAATCTGGAAGCCCAAACGTTGCGACACCGGAGCCGGCTTTGGCGAGTAGCGCATCAACATGCCCGTGATAACAGCCTGCAATTTTGATGACCTTGTCGCGCCCCGTATACCCGCGCGCCACACGGATAGCGCTCATTGTCGCCTCCGTACCGGAATTGACCATCCTAACCAACTCAATCGAGGGCACCGCATTCACGATTAGCTCGGCGAGTTCAGTTTCTAACGCCGTCGGTGCGCCGAAACTGGTGCCGTTCTCCATTGTGCCGCTGATTGCGTCCACAACTCGCGGGTGGGCGTGTCCGAGGATTAATGGCCCCCACGACGCAACATAATCAATATACTCATTTCCATCAATGTCAACAATTGTCGATCCATTGCCGCTTTGAATAAAAAGGGGATTGCCGCCGACCGCGCGAAAGTTCCGCACCGGGCTATTGACGCCGCCGGGAATGAACTGTTGGGATTTTTTCCACGCTTCTAAGGACTTGGGGTTGTTCAACGGGTTCCTCCTCTGAGATTATCCTTCAAGCCATTCCACAACCGACTTCGCAAAGTAAGTCAAAATTATGTCCGCGCCTGCACGTTTAATGCTTGTGAGCACCTCAAGTGCAACCTGCCGTTCATCAATCCAACCGTTCTGTGCGGCGGCTTTAATCATCGCATATTCCCCGCTCACGTTATACGCAGCAATCGGCACCTGAAAACTCTCTTTCACGCGCGAAATTACGTCAAGATAGGAAAGTGCAGGTTTGACCATGAGAATGTCTGCGCCTTCGTCAAGATCCAACCCCACCTCCCGCAGCGCTTCGTCAGAATTCGAAGGATCCATTTGATAAGAGCGGCGGTCGCCGAACTGAGGGGCGGATTCCGCAGCCTCACGGAAGGGTCCGTAAAAGGCCGAGGCGTATTTCGCGGCGTACGCCATTATTGGAATCTGTTCGTATCCATTTTCATCCAGCGCCCTCCGAATAGCGCCAATTCGCCCGTCCATCATGTCCGAAGGCGCGATGACATCCGCTCCTGCACGGGCGTGGGACAGCGCTGCCTTGGCTAGCAGCGATAAAGTCGCATCATTCAGCACTTCTCCCTCATGAACAACACCGCAATGTCCGTGATCCGTATATTCGCAGAGACAGACATCGGTCATCACGAGGAGATTCGGTACGGCATCCTTGACCGCTCGAATTGCTTGCTGGATAATCCCATCCTCAGCATAAGCCTGCGAGCCGGATGCATCCTTGTATTGTGGAATCCCGAAAAGGATGGTGCCCGGAATCCCAAGGCCAACCAATGTTCTCGCCGCCTTGACGAGCCGGTCGACGGAGTATTGAAAACATCCTGGCATTGACGGGATTTCATGCGCAACATCTACTCCATGAACAACAAACATGGGGTAGATTAAGTCATCGGTGCACAGTGTCGTTTCACGAACCAATCGCCGCACGTTCTCGTTGGCACGCAGACGACGTGGTCGGTAGATTGGAAATTGGCTCATCCTTCATTCCTCGATTCAGGGATTTCGGTGTAACCCTACTCGCGTATCACCATCTACCTTACCAAAGTAAAATGTCCGAATCTCTTTACCGTCCGAACCGTAAATTGCTAATTTAAAATCTCCCGGTTCTGCCAACTGAAACGGAATCCATGTTTCAGGATTAAATGGATTTTTGATTCCTCCCATTTGGGCGGCAGATTCCGTAAATTAGACCGTTCCTGAATCATAATCTGTCTCACGAAAATCTACCAAAACGTGCACGTATTCAGGAATCGTCAAACGACTGATTTCGAAGTCGTCTCGCATTCATGTTGCAAAAAGTAGGAGAGCCGTTCCAGTTCTATTGAAAAATCGACGTTCCTCAATTTGATGCGACGAGGCGCCGACAGTCGAGCCGGGGCAAAATTAAGAATCGAGCGGACACCCGCTAAAACAAATACATCTAGTACATTCTGAGCCGCCTGCGGCGGAACTGCGATTATTCCAATCTCTATCTGCTCGCATTCGACAATCTGAGGCAGCCGATTAGGATTATAGATGACCACATTGTTGATGACCCGATCCCATTTTCGTGCATCGTTGTCAAACGCAGCGACAATTTCAAAATTGTGTTCACTCAGAACCCGGTAACCGAGCAAGGCACTGCCTAAATTCCCTACGCCGACAAGCGCAATCCTTCGGCGCACGTGAACGCCGAGAATCTCGTTAATCGACCGTCCGAGCGCGCAAACCTCATATCCAATCCCCCGCTTACCAAACTGCCCGAAATAGGCAAGATCCCTCCGAATCTGCGTTGCCGGAAAATTGATTCGTTCCGATAAATCACGTGACGAAACAACGGTCGTTCCCTCTTCCTCTAGTGTTGCGAGGAGTCGAGAGTATAGAGATAGCCGATGAATTGTCCCTTCGGAGATGGTTTCAGACTGAAAAGAACTTGGGCGCGATTCTAGCATTAGACCAAACTTCAAGGCGTAAAAAGATTGGTACATTATAACTGATCTATACATCGAGCGCAAGAAAAAGCGGAAGTAAAACACGGAATCTCGTGGGCAGGTAAATCGACGTGGAGAATGCCCGCGGCATCAACCTGCTGGACATGAAGTGAGGATAATGAAGTGAATAAAAGGGAAAAAATAACCGGGGAGATTACAGGCTGTTTACCATGAACGAATGCGAATCCGAGCGTTTGTTTAGCGCACTGTTATGTGCCATTGGAAGCCAAATTCCAGAGCCGTTCGACCAAACTTGCCAGCGGCAGACCGACCACGTTGAAATAACAGCCTTCGATGCGTTCGACAAATGCAGCCGCCCGCCCTTGAACGCCATAAGCGCCTGCTTTATCCAACACCTCGCCGCTGCCGGCGTACGCCAATATTTCGCGTTGATGCAACTTCCTAAACTGAACCACAGTCTTTTCACGCCACACGATTTCACGCTTTCGCTCGAGATCCACCAGAGCGACGCCAGTTATCACTTCATGGCGCACTCCGCTTAGTTGCGTCAGTATCTCAATCGCGTGTTCTTCGTGCTCCGGCTTGCCGATGACCTGCTGATTGATGACCACAATGGTGTCCGCACCGATGACAAGCCCGTGCTTGAGGTTCGCCGAAACTGCTTTAGCCTTCGCCAGAGCAAGTATCTGTACACCCGTATCGGGCGGCGCGTGAATGGTCTCCGATTCATCGACACCGCTCGGGCAGATTTGGAACTCAAACCCAATCTGTCTCAGTAGGTTAGCACGCCGTGGTGACGCCGAAGCGAGCACAATCTTGGGAAAATGTTCGAGCAAGTCAGATTTAATCATGGAAGACGTTCAGTTTAACCGATACCACCGACGCTTACCTTCAGACCTAACCTGCACCAGCTCGGCTTTCATGAGCTCCTCCAAGCCCTGATCAATTTCTTCTTTGGATAGACCAGCAAACCGCCTCACTCGGTGATGCAGCCGAGGGGCGCGAAACCACTCCTGTACTTTGGGCGGAACGTCTTTATCCCGAAAAACACCGAGTGCACTGTACAGGCAGAGCGCTGCCGAAGAAAGCTCTACCAACGGGTTAACAGTTGTGTTGTGGGGTTCGATTCCTGGCATAGCGGTCGTCACTTCCTTCCGTTAATTGCGTTGACATCGCAATTGATATACGTTCAAACCCAACAAACCGTTTCGATAATAAGCGTTAAAAGCGGAATCGTCCTAATTAACTTGGACGCAAATGTACACGATTCAGTTGAATCCGCTGATTTATTGTGTTAAAATTCCGTATTAACGTTATGAAATAGGATTTTAGTTGCGAGAATCGGGATGGGCTGAAACTACCAGTTTATCCCAGCGATTCGGACAAGGAAGGAGGCAAACTACAATGGCAAGTTTATCAAATGAAAAATGTGTCGCCTGCCGCCGTGACGCACCGCTAGTCACGGAAGCGGAGATCGCCAAACTTAAACCGCAAATTCCCCAATGGCACCTAATCGAACGAGCGGGCATCAATCGGTTGGAACACACATTTCAATTCTCGAATTTCGCCCAAGCGTTGACATTTACAGGCAGGGTCGGTGAGTTAGCGGAGACAGAAGGTCATCACCCGGCAATCCTGACGGAGTGGGGCAGCGTCACAGTGACGTGGTGGACACACAAGATTAGAGGGCTGCATCGCAACGATTTCATCATGGCCGCAAAGACCGATCAGATTTATTCATCGTTATAATATTAAGGCTGCTAATCATGAGTGTCTTCCGTGACCATTACATCGGCGGGCTGGTCGCCTACGGCTGGTTTTTCGTTATTTCAGTCGGCGCATCGTTAACTAGCCATTATTTACTTCAATACCCAATAGATTGGAATCCAACTATCTCTTTGGACCCGTGGAAAATTGGGGGCTGTTTCACCATTGCTGTGCTGTCAGGGATGTGGCCCGACGTAGATATCAAGAGCAAGAGCCAATCCATCTTCTATCGAATCTTTCTTGCATTCAACCTGATTTTGATTTGGCGTGAACACTATATCGAATCGGCGTTTCTCGGACTCTTCGCGATGCTGCCGCTCATCGGGAAACATCGGGGCTGGACGCATTCCCGGCTGACTATGCTGCTACTGCCTGCAATTTTTCTGATTATTCCATTTTGTTTGGAGCGTGAGATTTTCAATCCTATGCAACTCTTGTCCTCACTCAGCCTCGATCTGATTAAGGATGAACTGCCCTTCTACGCCGCTAGCGTCATCGGGTACGCAACCCACCTGCACCTTGATGGCATCCTTCTTCGTTTCCGCTAAGCGCAATGGCGTAGACGAAAAATCCCGCCATTTTCACCGTTGCTTGAGTTTCGCCCACATCATAAACCGCTTAACTCGCGGCTCCACCGTCCTTGGCGGCGGATGCGATTCCGCATCCCACGGTTTTGTTGGCGGGTCTGCGTTGAATTCCTCGTCGTTCGTGAACCCATCCCCGTCCGAGTCCTTCTGGCCAAGTTCCTTCGTATACCGGTCGCCTGCGGGGAGAGCAATTTCTCTGTAATCATTGCCGAAGGCGTTTTGCGCCCCACCCCCAGCCGGATCATTGTGACATGTGGCGCAATTCCAATTTTTCCCTTTGTCCGGCAGCTTTTCTAGTCGGAAAGCGCGGCTGCTCGAAACCGATACCCAAATCCACAAAAGGAAGCATGTTGAGACAATAAACAAAAGCGAAATTAACTTGATCGATTTCATCTTTAGGTTCCTTATTCATTTAGTTCTCGGTATGACTGCCACCATCTATCATTTGATATTATTTTCTTATTGACATCTTACGCGTCGCGGTGAAGTCGTTTGCCTTCAGCGTGCAAAAATAGAGTCCGCTAGCCACGGACTCTCCGCGCTGATTGCGACCGTCCCAATGGACAGCGCGGTTGCGGTTTTGGTACAATCCCGCCGCGTGATGCCCCAACTCCAAAAGCCGAACCACCGCTCCGTTCATATCATAAATCGTTAGTGTCACCTCCGCGGGTGTTGCCAACTGATAAGGTATCCAAGTTTCCGGATTGAACGGATTCGGGTAGTTCGCTTGCAACAAGGTCTCTTGGGGGATTAGCGTGGCTAACAGTGCCTCAAGGTTTTCAATGCCCTTTCGAAAGACAATCGAACCGTCATCTTCAAGCCGCGCCTGTGCAATCCACGCTTCTACCGTGGCGGCATCTATGTGTCCTTTCGCAACTGCAGGCGCGGCGACGCCGCCAAACCCCTTCGCTACTAGAGCAAGGTCGAAAATGTCAACCATCCCATCGCCATTAATATCCACGTCCGAATTGGCGGGCACGCTCTCGCCAAACTGTCGTGCAACCAGAATCAAATCAAAAATATCAATATCACCGTCACCATTTACATCTCCACTCCGTAGCCGTTGCTCCACAGTAATGAAAACTTCAAGCGGTGCCGCAGGAATGTTTTCTCCGGCGCTCGACCCAAATTTGAAGTTCTGCAATTCCTAATCCGTTTCGCCTATAGATTTCGACTTAAAGGTCACGTGTAGGATGGCGCCGCTGCCACTCACGCCGCGTTCTGCAAGAAGCGCCGCTTTAAGCCCTGTAATTTTTCCCGCTGTGTTGTCAATGCGACCCACCTGAAAGAATGTTGCGCCGCCATCGGACTTCAGAAATTCACCTTCATTAACCTCAACAGCTTCAAGTCGAGCGGGGTCGAAGGCGATATCAAACTGCCAACCTGAAAAGTCGGAGACATTTTCTGCACGGACATCGAAGTTAAAGGTTCCGCCGAGGTAGATTGGCACCTCGGAAAATGCGTATCCTATACCGGTCGCTAACGTGTATTCGGTGCCGGGTTCAAATCCGAAAAAAGAATTATAGTTGGCTTCAATCGCCACTAGTAAGACATTTTTGCCTTGCCGAAGGGTGACCGGGAGAAAATCCGTGTAATCAAACGACGCATGGTAATCGAGGGACTCGTAAATCATATCTCCGTTGAGCAATACCCGAAAACTGTTATGGCTGCCAACATATAACGTGGTTTCTTGTTGCCGCGGTGAATAAACGGACACGGTGCCATAGACGATGGCGCCATCAATGCGGCCGCCAAGCATTTGCTCCACGTTGTCATCCCCCGTAGGCGGCAATCGGCGGGAGGTCCAAACATCATTTCCGACCGAATCTCCAGCAGCTGCCCCTTGTGTAGCAACCTCGACTTCTGTCACTCTGCCTCTACTCGCTTTTGCCAATGAATCCGTATCCGCGAGAAGTCGCGTATCTGGTATTGTAACCCATAACCAGGGGCCCTCTATTTTCGGAGCTTCGGTGGGAAACACCGGATTACTGTGCCAAACGATCGTCGTATTCTCGCGTAACGCATTCAAAGGCGAAATATCAGAGATTTTGTTTACATAGAGCCCAAGCCATTTCAAGTTGGTTAACCCTGAAAGCGGCGTCACGTCCGAGATGTCGTTTTGTGCAACATTTAGCCACTTCAAGTTGGTTAACCCTGAAAGCGGCGATATATCGGATATGTCATTGACTGCAAGATTCAGATGATTTAATTCGGTTAGTCCTGAAAGAGGCGGTAAATCCGAGATTTGATTGGCATCAACGGCTAACCACTTCAAGTTGGTTAACCCTGAAAGCGGCGAAAGATTCGTTACCTGATTACTACCAAGGTGTAACCATTTCAGGTGAGTTAACTCCGCAAGGGGATACAGGTCGGATACCTGATTACCACGAAAGTCTAGGCGCGTGACATTCGTTAACTCGATCAGCGGCGACAGATCTGACACCTGATTACCAGCAAGTTCAAGGTGCGTGAGGTTTGTTAACTTCCTTACGGGCGATAGGTCAGATATCTGATTAATTCGAGCCCAGAGTTCGCGTAATTCGATTAAGCCTGCGATTGGCGTTAGGTCGGATATGTTGTTACCCCAAATAGATAAAAACTCCAGATCTATCAATCTTGCAATTTCCGATAGGTCGGATACCTGATTATCACCAACATCTAGGTGTGTGAGATTCGTTAACCCCTTCACGGGCGATAGGTCGGATACTTGATTGTGAGGTATAATTAACCGAGTTAGCCCTTGTGCATGCTGCAACCCTGTCAAATTGCGCACACTCTTGTGCCGAATATCAATGATTCTCAGCTCTCCCATTTCCTCCACGGTAATCGGCGCGTTGGCGCTTTTGCCAAGCGACTCCGCAATGGCTGCGCGCAGATTCGCATCCGGGATATTGACATGTGCACCCGGCAACTCATCTGGCGGCGTCACGTCGGAGGGCTCGCCAACCTCCAATGCATACATCACATCTCGAAAACTTGTGGTCCAGACATCACGTTTCACGCTGCCGTTCGCACTATCTAAAGCTAACAAACCCAAGTTTTGTAACGCTATACTCTCACGAATCTTCTGCAGGAAGGTCTCGACCTGCAACCCAACTACGGCAGCGGCATAGGCTGCGTCCACAGGTCCGTGAAACACGTCGTGGAAACGTGATATCGGCTCAACCCCGCCAAACTCACCACCCGTAGCTTCAAGCGCGTCACGGTAGCGGTTTATATCTTTTTCCACACGGGCATCCATGTCTGACTTTTGAACGTAGAGTCGTAATGCTTGCGCTTTGTCGTAAGGCGGGTTGGCGTGGCTTTCAATCGCGGAACGCACTTCGTCTTCGAATTTATTCATGCCCTCAATGTGGCAGCCAAAACAGGAAATTCCGTTGCGCACCGTCGGGTCGCTCGCGGCGGGGTTGGAAACGATGTTTATCGGGGCTTCATTCAACCGTTCTCCGGACTCATCGACAATTAAGTATCCTTGCAAGCCGTTTGGCAGATTGAAGATAATCTCCCCGCCATCTTGCGTAAAATCCAGCGGGTGTGTAAAGATGTTTTGCGTTCCGATATTTCCGGCAAAGTCATAGCTTTTCCAATACGCCCCATATCGAGAGGCATGGCGTTCTACCACTCGGTTGTTATTAGAGACGCCTGAATTGTTGAACCCCGCCCGCCAAACGTGAACCCCCGGTGCATTGTTAAGGTTTCGTTCGACATTGACCTCCAATCGGCTTTCCAACTCACTGTCCGTAAACGGCAGAGAAAGCAGGTCGTGGTAGAGCGGAGGGCTAGACGCGGTTGCAAGAAACCAGTCAATATGAACCGACGGTATGACGCAGTTCATCTCCGTCTGTAACCTTGCCAGTTGTTCCTGCAGCGCGGTCTGTGCCGGTGCGTCAAACGAAATATGGTAGGGATACACATCTTCTATTTTCGTCCAGCCATCATCGACATCCCACTCGTAGTGCCGAAGATCGATGTAAAATATCGTCTGTTGCGGGTCAATGGGTTGTGGGTTGGTGACTTCACTCCCCCATGAGAGGCTATTGATTAGTTTGGAGAGTGCATTGCGGTACTCACGAAGTATCTCCACGCGCTCGTCTATGTTATAGAGATGAGTAAGTGTCAAGTAGCGGGCGAAGGATCGGTCAAACGGTGCGAGCGACATGAGGTGGGATTCAATGGTAACGAGTATTTCACCGGGGGAGATGAACTGCCTATCGGTTATTGGTGCCGCCGCCCAATCGCGCGCGCCGGTTAATATCCAGCGTCGAATGATGTCAATGGACTGGGCGGGCAAGGGCTCCGCTGCAAGTGGCATTTGTAACCCGCCGTCCTCAGTGGGACCTAGCAGGCGTTTGTACAAATCGGAGCCATCGGGGTTGCCTGGAATAACCGTACTCCCTTCTATGAGCAAGTCGTATTCCATAAGGAGTACGTCTCGGTAGGCGCCATCGGGACCGTGGCAGTTAAGACAGTTTTGCTCAAAGATGGCATAAGCATCTTGGGCTAGATGCGATTGGGCGAATATGTGTTGAGAACCTGCGATAATGAGAATTAGAGCGAAAAATGCGATGCGATACTGAGCCCCAATCGGAGTTGATGAAAAATTCAATTTGAACATATTGTCCTCATTTTCACAAATTTAATTCAGAGGCGAGAAAAACAAGTCTATTTCAGAATTCTCTCATTCCGTTCCCCACTATTCATTACAAAAATAATAACTGAACCGCTATATCCTGTCAATATGAAATATTCTATTTGTTTTTTATAATGCCAACTGTCACTTGCATAGGGACGCCGATTCTCGGGATAATTTTTCTCTATACGCTTCGCAATTATGCTACAATGTGATTTGTTGTGGGAGTGCGAGTCCATTCGGCAATGGATTAAATTGTTCATCGGACAAAATTACGTTCAATAAAGGGATTACTACATTATATGGCAAATCGCGAGAAATGTTCTTATCAAAATTCACGTATCAATTTCAAAAAATCTGCGCTAATCTTTCTGATTTTTAGCATTTTGCAAGTGAATCAAATGAATCAAACCTACGCGGACATTGTCAAAATCCAGTCAGGTGATTCGGTAAGCCGCGACAATTTGGGACACAGCGTATCCATCAGTGGAGAATACGCCATCGTTGGCGCTCCGGGACAAATCGGTGATTCCGGCACGGCGCAAATTTTCTCTCTGAGCGAAAGAGGTTGGGCTAGGCAAGTAAAACTCACCGGCAGCGATCCGGCGCCCAGCGACAGATTCGGTTCGAGTGTCTCTTTAAGAGGGGATTACGCCATTGTTGGCGCGCCGGGAGACGCAACACTAGGACCAGACGCAGGCGCAGCGTACGTCTTCATTAGCAAACAGACCGGTTGGGCACTACAGGCAAAACTAATCCCGTCCGACGGAGAGCCGGAAGACCTATTTGGATTCTCAGTCGCAATGGATGGCGATACCGTTATCGTTGGATCTCACCGGAGCAACGTGCCCGGTGCAGATGCCGGCAGTGCCTATATCTTTGTGCGCCGCGGGTCTGATTGGATTCAACAGGCAAGACTAATCGCCAATGATGCGAATGAATTTGAGTGGTTCGGTTACGCTGTCGCCATCAGCGGAGACACCGCCATCGTTGGAGCAATTCGATCCAATTCAACAGGTAAAGATTCGGGGGCGGCGTATATCTTCGTGCGGAACGGCGACCTTTGGACGCAACAGGCGAAACTTGTCGGAGATAACACAGAACCGCGAGACAACTTTGGATTCTCTGTTGCTGTCAGCGGAGATATTGTTGTCATTGGTTCGCCCGGCAACACCTCTACGGGTTCCGCATATATTTTTGAGCGTGAAGGCGCCGAATGGGTTCAGCGCAGGAACCGTGTTCGGCTTCGGATGTTTCCATACGATCCAAGAGGCAAGGGGTTGATCCAAAAGTCAGCGTCAGGCTTCGGTTACTCCGTTGCAATCACCGGAAAGAAAATCATTATCGGATCGCAATCCACCAAGATAGGAACGGCGGCAGTGGGTACAGCGTACATCTTCGAGCCCGATGAAGGAACTTTTTGGAGACAATCAGAACAACTTGCCGCAAGCAACGGAAAAAGGGACGATAAATTTGGCGCCGCGGTTGACATCGGTGAAGACTACCTGATTGTCGGGGCGCCGTCGCACAGCGCCGGCGGGAGCGACTCCGGCGTGTCCTATATCTTTGCACTCCATGAGAATGGTTGGACGCAGCGCGGAATTCTTGTTGATGACGATACCGCAATAGATGACCGGTTTGGCGGAGCAGTATCTATCAGTGGTAACACTGCTATTGTTGGCGCACAAGAAAATGACGATGCCGGAAGCAACGCCGGCGCCGCTTATGTCTTCGAGCGTCAAGGCACAAATTGGGCGTTGCAAGCCAAACTCTTTTCTAACGAGGCAACATTGGGTGAACTGTTCGGATGCGCCGTCTCAATAAGCGGTGATGTCGCGCTCATTGGCGCGTGCGGCAATGATGACAATGGTCCTAGCGCCGGCGCCGCCTATGTCTTCATGCGTCACGGTATCGATTGGATTCAGGCGGCGAAACTCATAGGCGGCGACACAAGGATGTTTGACCATTTCGGCGCTTCTGTTGCTATCGACGGCACAACCGCCGTTATTGGGGCATTTGGCAACGACAATGCCGGAGAAAACTCCGGTGCGGCCTACATCTTCACAAGCAACGGAAATACCTGGACGCAACAAGCCAAAATTACGAGTGACGACGCCATTACAGAGGACCTGTTCGGATTCTCTGTATCGGTTAGCGGTGATACTGCCATCGTCGGCGCCCATCAGAATGACGCCGCTGGCCCTGATTCTGGCGCCGCCTACGTCTTCGCGCGCAACGGCACGCGTTGGCAGCAACAAACAAAACTGCAACCCAAAGATGCGGGAATCGGCGACGAATTTGGTTACGCGGTAGCTATCCACGAGAATTTGCTCGTCGTGGGAGCGCGCAAGGACGATCACGCGGAAATCGACGCCGGATCGGCGTATATCTTTATTCGAAACGAGGAAGGTTGGCAACAGGATGAGAAGATTGTCGCGGACGACGCCGGGTTAGCGGATGAATTCGGCGCAGCTGTCGCTATAAATGGAAATCGCGTTCTCGTTGGCGCGTGGAAGGACGATCACCCTTTACTCCGCGATACAGATGACCCAGCCGAGGAAATTGATAAAGGGTCGGTGTATCCCTTCTTGCGTAGCGGATTTTTCTGGACTCAGAAGGAGAGAATTAACGCGCTTAGTCCATTCCGCTATGAGCAATTTGGCGTGGCTGTCGCCATTAGCAGAAATTTTGCCATTGTTGGAGGGCCCGGCAACGATGAAGCCGGAAATGACGCAGGGGCGGCATATATCTTCAATCCCAGGTCGCTCAATTTTATCCTGCCCAACGAGTCGTTCGCCGTTGAACCGTCTTCGAAAAAGATAACATCGCTCGGACAAATCAAACGATCATCGCTCCTCCAGAATTACCCCAATCCGTTTAATCCCGAAACCTGGATTCCCTATCGGCTCTCAACGGCGGCAAATGTTGAAATTTTAATCTATGGTATTACCGGAAATCACGTCCGCACGCTTCAGTTAGGCAATAAAGCCAGAGGAGCGTATACTGTAAAGGATGAAGCCGCTTACTGGGACGGCCGAAATGATACGGGTGAGCGGGTTTCCAGCGGGATATATTTCTATCGTTTGTCAGCGGGCGATTATGCTGCTACTCGGCGGATGGTGATTGTCGAATGAGCGCAGCGGTCAACAACCACCATGGAAACCGAGTCGTAAGAAGTTGGCGCGGCAGCGGGCTTCAATTAGCTTGTGTCTGTAATGATTAACGGATCAAGCTCGTGCGATGCTTTGATTTGGTCAATCAATTCCGCGGCTTTTTCCTTATCGCTAAACTGGCCGACAGTCACACGATACCACTGCTCAGAATCAATCATCACCGGAGCAAGATGAACTGCTTCCTCCAAGCCTAACGATTGCAATAACTCAACGAGCACTTCAGCGTTCTCTCGGCTTTTGAATGAACTCACTAGCAGTGTGTACTTTGGCGCGTACATGGATTCAGCTTCAATCGCGTCTTTTTCAGTGTATTGCGATGCCGAAACCGCCGCGTTTTCCTGCTCTTGTGATTCCGCCTCATCTTTGATTACTACTACTTCAACACGCCGATTTTTTCGTCGATTCGCCTCTGTTTCATTATCGGCGACGGGCCGCTCTTCACCATAGCCGATAGCCGACAACTGCGATGGGTCGATATCAAATTCATCTACAAGATACATCATAACCGCATCCGCACGTTTTCGAGACAACTCGAGATTGAATGCGGCATCGCCGCGGTCGTCAGTGTGCCCTTCGATAACGGCTCGAGCGTACGGGTCAGCGTTGAGTGCTTCTGCCACTTTTTCGAGTGATGATCGAGACTCATCATTGATTTCGAACGAGTTTGAGTCGAATGCCAATCCCGGCGTCGCCAGTATTTGTTCGCGCGCCTCACTTTGTTCAATCACGGCAGGCTCTTCGTCAAGCCCTCTCTGCAAATCAATGAACGCGAAGGTGGTTTCGTTAGTTGAACGATTCCCCGCAAGGTCGTGGACCGTAAGTCCGCATCTGTATCGGGGATCCGCGCCCGCGGGAAGGCCGTGTCGGCGCCAGTTGTTCCAAACCATCGTATTCGGCGGAGTGCCCTCTCCTTTAATCTGGTCGATAGCGCGGCCGGTATCGTTGAAGAAATTAAACTCCCAGTGCGTAATCGGATTCTGGTCTGAAGCCTGCACATGAACGGTCGGCACGTTGACAACTAAGTCGTTGCTTGCAAATTCATCGTGAGGTTGTGCGCCCGCCTGCGTCGACAAAATCAGCGGTTCTGCGGATACTTTCAGCACAGCAGGGGTCGTATCAACGATAAATGCCATTTTGCGCTGTGGAAGTCGCTTGCCTGCCTCATCCGAATAGATGAGTTGCGCGGTGTACCGCCCATCACCCACTGGATTCCCTTCCACATCCTTCCCATTCCACTCAACGGCTTTCATCGGTTTTCCTGTGCCAGAAAACGTCTGTACCGTTTCGCGAAACTCGTTCCGGATTTCCAATTGCCAAGCGGCATCTTCAGCTACGTCAATTTCAAAAACCGCCATGTCCTTGACCCCATCGCCGTTTGGCGAGATGGCTTCTTCAGACATCCGCAAACCTGTTTGAACCTGCTGCGGCATCAATATCTGTGTCGGTTCCGGCAGTTCCGCGGGTTTCATCGGTTGCGCTTCTGCCGCGGTTACGATTGGCGGTTGATGCGCAGGCGTGCTTTCGGATCCGCCCCAACGTATCGTCGCCGAAATCCAATGGATTCCCTGATCCAATTCATTTCCACTAACGTAAGCATAGTCAACCTGCCCGGAATCACTGCGAACCCCAAATCCCCTCGACCATTCACCTTCTGTGAATCGGTCGTAGTTGGCGATTCCCGTATAGCCGATTCGGAGGCCAAATCGATTATTGAATAACCATCTCTCTGCACCTAAATGCGTCCGAAAGCGATTCTGCCAATGGTCTTGTTTATCGTTGTGGAGGACGATATCGCCGGAAAAGATAGTGTTGCCGTCGAGGCGGTAGGTCGTTCCGAGCCGGGTTATAGGCGCTATTTTTTTGACAAGCTGCCCGTTTTCAAAGAAATGCCCTCCCAACTCTTCAAAAGCCAAGCCGAAGGCGAGTCGACGACCTTCACGGTGCAAATCCCGTGAAAACGAAAAGCCCAAATCGAAACTCCATCCGAGCTGTGTCCGCAATGCAAAGTTTCGGCGATGATGGCGAATCGCCGCGCCGGCCGCAACATCCCGCCCTAACGAGAGGCCGTATCCGACCATCATGAGCCGGTTCACTTCAACATCGTTTCCCCATCCATCAAACCACGAGGATACAGACACATTCCCGATATTTTGCTTTGCAATTCCTAATTCCTGCGGATTGAGTGCAAATGAAAAGGCGGCTTCACGTTTTCCAGCGGATTCCGAGAATGGCAACCCGACCAGCGTTGTCTCTGAACCGTTCAAGTAGCCTAACGCTGAAGCATTCCAAAAAAGGCTGTCACTCGACGATTCACCAGCGGTGAATGCGCTCCCCATTCCGAGCGCCCGAACATTAGTTCCAACGAATATCCGGCGGCGATGCTCGAAATCTGAATTTGTCAACCCAATTGATGTGAGCCCTAATGAGAAGATGAATATTGCCAATGCCAACTGTGCGTAAACTGTAAGATTGTTGTGAGTTTTCATGGTACAAGCTCCACTTCTGAGTTGTGTGTTGTATTGCGCTGCCGCGCCATACAGTGTCCTCTATTATATGAACATTAACATCGCAGAACAATTTTGCCATACAAACGACTTTAATTGACTGATGGATACAAAAAAGGGGACGAATCATGGTCATACATGGGGTGGGGAGCTTGTGTCGTTTACGCCGCGGCTGCAACTAATCATGAAACGTCGAACGCAACAACTCAATGCCGCAAACGCAGTCAGGTTCGGCTATTGTGGTGAGAACGGCTTAATTTGCGCTGCTAGATTTTGCAAGAAACTCTTCAGCGAACGCAATAATCGCTTCTGCGACCTTGATGCCGGTCGACGCTTCGACCTCCTCAAAGCCGGGCGATGGATTGACCTCTAATACCAGCGGGCCCGCGGATGTTTGCAACAAATCAACGCCAGCCACTTCTAGTCCCATCGCAGCCGTGGCGCGAAGCGCTGTGTCAATGTATTCGTCTGTGAGATGAATCGGATGTCCTTCCCCGCCGCGATGGATATTTGTCCTAAACTCCCCTGCGGGCGCCGTACGCCGCATCGCGGCGACTACCTTTCCGCCGACAACAATTACGCGTGCATCATGTCCCGAAGATTCCTGGATAAACGGCTGAATAACGTAATCTTGATGCAGGTCGCACATTGCATCAACCGCAGAGGCGAGGGAGGTCTGCGTATCCAGAAGTAGAAACGCCTTCCCGTGCGTTCCTTCGAACGGTTTCATGATGAACGGGAATTCGCCCGTCTCCTGGACGCATCGATCCAAAAATTGAGCTGAGCCGGCGGTGAAACTCGGCGGTACCGGCAAACCGTGTTGAGCGAGGATGCGGAGGGTTCGGAATTTGTTCCGGGCATTGGCAATCGATTGCGCCCGGTTGATGGCGGAGACGCCGGCCCATTCAAAGTGTGCAATGACCTCCTCGCCGTATTTCGCGGTGGAAGAACTCAGGCGAGGCAGAACGACATCGAAATCGTCGACCGGGGAATCTTCGTAGTAAATCTGCCTCCCTTCACCGCCAACGTGGAGGTAAAACCCGAATGGGTTGAGGACAAATGGAGTATGCCCCATCGCACGGGAAGAATCAACCAATCGTCGGGTCGCATAATTCTGGCTGGCGAGGGAGAGGATAGCAATCTTCATGTTTTCCTAATGCGCAATATAACAGGAATGTGTCCGTTACGAAACACGCAAATAATAACACAAATTGACCCGAATATCAAAACCAAGCGGTCAGAGCGTTGTTACTCGTCGAGCCAAAGCCCAATCATACGAACGCTAAGCGAGCGCGATAGTCGTCGCCCGCTGGGAGAAACCAAGTTTTTTAGAAAAACTCGGTTTCATTCTGGACGCATTGAGAAACGGCGTTTTCCGCTTGACAGCCTCAACGGAACTGGGTCAAAATACGGCGAGTGACTACGGTTTAATCCGGGGCGCGACGGCATTTATGTGAAGCTGTCCGCAATCGTAGGGGATCAACCGAGTGAATAGCGAGGGCGATAGTGTTTGTCTGGTCATCTCGCCCTTTGACCAACACCGCTATCGGCCCGCCGCCCATACAGATTTGATGTGTGAATAGAGGGTTAGGCGCCCCAACCCCTACGGTGGATTATGTGTCTGTGCGGTTATGATTTAACGCCGTCTGGACCTAATGTCTGCCAATAACGCGGTCCCAGATGCACCATTTCCTATCATCAGCCAATCTTTGAACTGAAGATGACCCACTATCAAGAGGTGCGTAAGTTTCTTAACCGCACTGGAACCCGCCCTAGAAAAAGGCTAGGTCAGAATTTTTTGATTGAGCCAAGCGTTTTAGAAAAGATTGCCGACGCTGCAGCATTCACGGGCATAGATTCTGTATTGGAGATCGGAGCAGGGTTGGGTTTTCTGACATCAGCACTGGCTGGAAAAGCCAAACAAGTCATTGCGATAGAGGTAGACAACGTATTATTTCGAGAATTACAGTGTAGATTTACGGATTTTCCGCAGGTTAGGTTGATTCACGGCGATGTTCTCAAAGTAAACCTCTCTCCTTTGCTCAACCAATTCTCTCGCTCCAATTCAAAAGTCATCGCAAATTTGCCTTATTCCATCACGACCCCAATCATCTGGAAGTTGTTGGGCCACCATAAACAGATTGGAATCTGTGTCCTGATGATGCAAAAGGAGGTTGCTGAACGAATTGTTGCACCACCGGGCCGCAAAACTTACGGGGCGCTCACAGTTGGAATTTCTTACTACGCCGAAACCGAGATTGTCGATGTTCTTCCACCAGATTGTTTCTATCCGGCGCCGCAGGTCGAATCTGCAATTGTCAAGCTCAAGATACGAGATGCACCGAAGGTTCGCGTCGCTGATGAAGCCTTATTCTTTCGGATTGTTCGCGCGTCGTTCCAAGCGCGCCGCAAAATGTTGCGAAACGCGCTGCTAAAAAATAACGTTCCTATCACCGCCGAAGCACTGGATTCCGTTTGTGACAAACTTGCAATTGATCCACGCCGGCGGGGCGAAACATTGGAAATTTCAGAGTTTGCCGCCCTTGCAAACGGCGTTGCGGAATTAAACAATGGCCCAGGACGTTAGCTTCTAACGATTGAGCGCGCGGCGATTCTATTGCAACCAGCATTGACCCCCTACGACAAATGCAAACCCGCAAGCCAAAGTAAAAACGTCCGAACCGAACTAAAACTGTACATTATGCAAAAAAATTACATTTACGTCCTCATATTAGCCGCGCCGCTGGTGTTTTCTTGCGCTCGCTCGAACCCTCCTCACGAGATTCAGCCTCCGGTTGTCCATGCCCCGGCGATTGACGCTGCATCCGCGGCGTATTCCGATGCTTCAACTAAACACCGGCAAATGGCTCACGGTCGAGTTCCGGCGTCAAATGAGGCCTGGGCGTCTCTCATAGAGGAATTTCAGGGCATCATTGACGCAGATGCGAAAGGTGAATGGGCGGACGATGCACAATACGCGATAGGTTCTTGCTGGATGTGGTTGAGACAGGACGCTGAGTTGCCGCCGATTCAGCGGGCGATTGGCGCGTTTCAAAAGTTGATTCAAGATTATCCCGAATCGCCGCATGTCCCTGAAGCGCACTACTGGCTAGGGCATTGCCACGCACTTCTCGGCGACCATAATCGGGCTGCGACGTACTACCAGAAGGTGATTAGCCAATACCTCGATCATCCGATCGCCGATGAAGCACAGTTACAGCTCAGCCGGTCTTATGAACGCCAACGCCACTTTACCTTGGCAAAGACCACATACCAAGCCCTTTCGGAGCGTAGTAATAACCCTGAGATTATCGCCCAAGCTAAGGAACGCATTGCTAATCTGCAGTCTAAAGAGATTGAACCTACCGCCGCTAACACGAGCAGTTTGCCGCCCAAACCAATCGAACGGGCGCCGGTACTTCCTAAGCCGCAACCACCAAAAAAGGCGCCAATATTACGAAAGACAGCACCTACGCCTGCAAAAAAGGAGGCTGCGCCCGTCAAACCAATCGCCAATCCGTCGTTGATTCAACAACTCGGACTTGATGTAAAAACCATCATCATAGATCCCGGGCACGGCGGAAGAGATCCCGGCGCGGTTAATCGGGCGAAGCAGGAAAAAAGTATTGTGCTAGGCATCTCAAAAATGCTCCGCGATCTCTTGGTGGAAAAGGGGTATAAAGTTCGTATGACCCGTGAGACCGATGTCTATATCCCACTCGAAAATCGAGCAAAATTTGCAAAGAAGGGGCAAGGCGATCTTTTTATCAGCATTCATGCCAATGCCAGCCACAGCGCCAGCGCATCAGGAATCGAGACGTACTATCTCGCGCTCGCGTCCGATGAATCCGCGCGAATAACCGCCGCACGAGAAAACGCAGGTACGAATTATAGCATTCAAGCACTCGATAAATTGGTGGGAGATATTCTCAAGGAAAGCAAGAGTTCAGAAAGCCGCAGCCTCGCACAGTTTATTCAAGAACAACTGGTTGCCGCAACGGGCGCAAGGAATCGCGGTGTAAAGCACGCGCCCTTTGTTGTGCTGATTGGCACCAAAGTGCCGTCGGTACTCGTCGAAATTGGGTTTCTATCCAATTCAACGGAAGCGAGAAAACTCGTTGCCAAGACTTACCAGCGTAAAATTGTCCGCGCGATTGCCGAGGGCATTGAGCGCTACGCCAGGAATTTTCCGCTTGCGGCGGCACATCTGAATCCAATAGCAAGCAACTAAATTACGAGGAACCCGATGAAACAAGGTACTGCGCTGAAAATCCTAATCATCGACGACGAACCCAGCATCTGCGAATCGTTGCAAGGCGCCCTGCAAGACGAAGGATATTCTGCAGAGACCGCGCTTAGCGGGGAAGACGGGCTTCGCCGCGTGGCGACGAAACAAATCAACCTGGTGTTTTTGGATATTCTGATGCCGGGTGGAATTGATGGTCTCGAGACACTGCGGCGGATTAAACAACTTTCCCCTGACACGGAAGTCATCATGATCACTGGACACGGCACATTCGATCTTGCATTGGAAGCCGGGAAGCTGGGCGGGTTGGATTTTCTCGGAAAACCCCTCTCGTTGGACACGGTTCTGCAGAAGGTTGAACGGGAGATTCAGAAGTTCGAGATTAGGCGGTCGCAAGCTAGCGAGGGTGCCAATCTTCAAATGATTGGGGACAGCGGCCCCATGCAAGGGATTATGGCGAAGATTCGACAGATAGCCCCAACTAGCGGGCGGGTACTAATCACCGGCGAAAGCGGTACCGGCAAGGAACTTATTGCGGATTCCATTCACGAACTTAGCGCCCGAAATCAAGCCCCTTTGGTTAAGGTGAACTGCGCCGCGCTGCCCGATGAACTGATCGAGTCGGAACTTTTTGGGCATGAGCGCGGGGCGTTTACGGGCGCCGCAAATCAACGCGCTGGTAAATTTGAACAAGCCGACGGCGGCACTATCTTCCTTGACGAGATTGGGGATACAAGCGCATCAACTCAGGCAAAAGTGCTCCGCGTGATTGAGTATCAAGAATTCGAGCGAGTCGGCGGCGAAAAGACAATTCACGTTGACGTCCGCATCATCTCAGCCACCAACCAAGACCTAAAAGCCTCAATCGGCGAGCACACCTTTCGAGAAGACCTGTATTACCGATTGAATGTTGTGCCCATCCATGTCCCGCCGTTACGGGAACGAAGAGACGATATCCCCTTGCTAGTCAATTTCTTCTTAAACCGGTTTTGCCAGGAAAACCGTAAACCTGAGATGGCATGCACCGAACCCGCCCTGACGATTCTCCGCGGCTATGATTGGCCCGGCAATGTGCGGCAACTCCGCAACCTCATTGAAAGACTCGTCATCTTATGCCCGCAACAACACATCGACGTTGAGGATATCCCCAATGATTTATTTTACACGGATGCAGACGGCATCAATACTCAATCCCCGCTAAGGGACGCCCGGCACGAATTTGAAGGGCGCTTTATCCTCAATTGCCTGCAGGCGAACGATTGGAACATCACCGAGACATCGAAACAACTCGGTATCGAACGCACGAATCTGCATCGCAAAATGCGCCATTTCAAACTTAAACGCGATGCGTGAACCACACGTACCCCACCTTCTCATCTTCAACCTCCGTCAATACCCCCTGTAAACGCGATCTCCTAATCGCAACATTCACTTGCTAGTTCCTGTAGGTTGGGTTAAGCGGGTAACTGCTAATGCGCGCCATGCGAAAACCACGTTCCAGATCTGCGGCAACGTGCATCGCAGGATAACCGCAGCGAACCCGACGCTTTTCATATATCCGAACCGTTTCCGATAAACCAAATATTTTCCGACTAACCAAAAACATTGGGGGTACGTAAAGGAAAAGCAATGGAAAATGACCGCTTTCCGGGTGAGCCGATGTTGATGGTTACCTTTTTCGAATTGCGCCGACACGCTTGTGGCGCGGGCTCATTGGAAACGTGAGGTAACCAAAAGGTAACCAAGAAAAAAAGATCTTCAAGTCTTTTGAGCGGATAAATATGCTATTATATTAACATTAACAATGAGAGAGATTGAAGATTTTCACAGCATTTGCCGTTGAATCGGACAGAATGTCAACGCAATCGCGACGCGAACCCAACGTTTTTCATATTTCCAAACCGGGGCCGATAACCCAAATACTTTCCGACTAGCCAAAACCGTTGGGTTACGCTACACGAACCATAAATCCTAACCCGTTCAAAACATCTAACGCACCCAACATACGCACTTCTGTTCACCACAACCGCTTAACCCAACCTACAAAGGCTTCAACATCAAATAATTATTCCCTCCCCTAATCATAGCCTATCATCTAATCACACAGATCACAGTTCAGACAACACAAATAATTTCTATCGAACATCACGGCCTGGCAGTTCCTGTAGGTTGGGTTAAGCGGGTAACTGCTAATGCGTGCCATGCGAAAACCACGTCCCAGATTTGCGGCAACGTGCATCGCAAGATATCCGCAGCGAACCCAACGTTTTTCATATTTCCGAACCGGGTCCGATAACCCAAATACTTTCCGATTAACCAAAAACGTTGGGTTACGCTACACCTACCATAAATCCTAACCCGTTCAAAACATCTAACGCACCCAGCATACCCACCTCTGTTCACCACAACCGCTTAACCCAACCTACAAAGGCTAATCACACGGATCACAGTTCAGACAACACAAATAATTTCTATCGAACATCACGGCGTGGCAGCCGGAATCGCGTACGGTTCATGACCGTAGACGACTTTGCCCTTAAACCGGAGCGGGTGGTTTTGCGAGCCGTCATGCGCGACCATCCAAAGCTGGCCGTTATTCTCATAAAGAATCGTTGAACCGTTAGGCAGCCACATCGGCTTCTGCCCGCCGTACCGCGTTAATTGCTTTTCCGCCGGTACTCCCTCCGAATTGAATTCAGCAATCCAGATTTGGCGAAACCGCCCGTCGGCGCGGGAAAACGCCAAAACGTTAGGATGGGATGGCGACCATGCCGGCTCCGCGTCATCATCAGGGCTGATGGATACCGGATCCAGCCGATGTGTTACCGTATCGTAAACATAGATATTCCGATCGTTCCCCGCGTCCGAATTTTCAATACTTCCTCTCGTGCTGTACGCGAGAAGCTCACCGCCGCTGTGCCAAGTCGGAGTAAACATCTCCCTCGCTGTTGACGGAAGCAGAATCTCCTCCTGGCTGGGAACATGCCGAATGTAGATTCGGCTGCGATTAACACTGCGCCTTGCGAAGGCGATGTAATTTCCATCCGGAGAGATTGCCGCATCTGATGCCAATTCACGCTTGCTAAGCAGTAAAATTTCTTCGTCCCCGGCAGCGTCGCGGGCGATGACGTTCCCTTCGAGATCGATATAGGTGAGCGTATCGTCCAGTGAAGCCGTTGGACGCCTGCCCGCACCGAACGGCTGCAAGACATCGTTTGGCGCGTATCCCCAAATAATGTCATCATAACTATAGTAGATTATGGCGTTCAGGAGGGCTAGTTCCGGCTGGTGCTCTTCGTTGGCGTAAGAAGGGTTAGATGCCGTGTCCGTACTCCCATCTGCCGATTTTTCCGATGGAATTTCAAGGTCGCTTTGGGTTTGGGGCGGGGCAGATTTTGGCTCAAAATTCTGATGATCCTGCAACCGCCAACCGCCGCCAATCGCTTCAAAGATAAAACCAACGCCTTGATTCCAATACCACCACTGCTCAACCTCGCGCCCAAAGCGTGTGAAGTTTAACACGTCTTCCGGCTCACCGTATTGGAACTTAATTTCCGATCGGTGTCCATCCTCGATTTCAGCCATGTTACCCTCTTCGTCAATGTACATGGCGAAGATTTCGATGTCAATATAGGGGGTCGTGTATCCCCTAAACACGGACACCAACTGCGGCGTGCCCCGCACAGGAAAGCGTGTGCCGTAGATGCCAACTCCGTCTTGCAAGCCCGCCTTGCGGTCGCCGTCGACATCTACCATCGCCATCACATAGTACGCGCCGGGCGGCACCGTCACCTCGTAGCGTCCATTGCCCTCCAAATTCAATGTAACTGGCATCGGCGATTCAAAATCGGGTGTTTTCGAAAGTGACAGAATGCCTTCTCTGAATGATTTTCCTTCCCAAATTACGCGCCCTGTAATTCCGCCTTCGGTGTTCTGGCTCAAATCGTTCAAGTCCGCCGTCCGAATCGCTTCGAGCTGACCACCGGCACTGTAGCGGGCAGTCACGTGGAGTTTGATGTCAAAACTCTCCGCCGGTTTCAAAACCAGCGTCGATGGCGGCATACTCGTCATATCGTTGCTGCCGTACGCGCCGATGCCGTCGCCTTGACTGTAGCTGCCGTCACCATCCGCATCAACATTAACAATAAGATAGTAGCCGCCCGGCGGCAGTTGCAGGGTGAATTTCCCTTCTTCATCTGCCTCAACCTTTTTCACAATTTTCACCAGCGCCGGGTCCTGGTACACATAGATTGCACTCCCTTTGAGCGATTTTTCATCCCACACGACTTCGCCCAACACACTCGCCGGTGCGCGTTCGGTTGCGCGCGGCGTTGGAGGCGTCTCCTTACCGAATTCCGCCAGCGGGACAATTTTCCCGCTCTCGGTCTGCTTCCCTGTCACCTCGATTTGAATATCCGCCGTAAATCTGTTTGGGTCCACCAAAATCGGCTGTGGGAATGCCCCTTGATTACGCAGATCGTCAATGCCGTAGATGCCTAATTCATCGCCGTGATCAAAAAGGTTGGTACGATTTGCATCAATGGTTGCCATTAGGTAATACTTACCGGGGGTTAATTTAAGCGTAAAGTTCCCGTCGCTTGCAATCTGTGCGCTCCCGGCGCGAAATTTCCACGAAAGATCGGTATATGCCAAAATGAGCGCGTCTTCGAACGATTCGTTCCCCTTCCGATGCAGCTGCCCTTTGATGCCGGAGGTAATCTTGGTCACATCCCTCTTGAATTCCTCAAATGGATTTTCGCGATAGTCATACGCTGCAACTATCTTCCCTTTTCCGTCAACGTTCTGCATTCTCGCCGTTATCTCGATGGCAAGGCCGCTGACTGTTTTGTGGGCACCGATGTTCACCAACTGCTTGCGCTGATTTGGGTGATTCCAATCTGTAATGCCGTAAATACCCATACCGTCGCCAATATCGAATTTTCCCGAGCGATCCAAATCCACGAAAGCAACGAGATAGTAGCCCCCCGGTTCGACGCGAATTTCAAACTCACCGCCCCTCAACCCCGTAACACCCGTATATAACGACTTCAGGTCCTCATCACTATAGACCTGCACGGTTGCCTGCGACAAATCTTCGCCCGACCAGACAATCTCGCCTTTGAGTGTAGCTGTCGCGCGTTTGCCAAAATCCTCCACCAAAGCCTTTTCCGCATCCGTTTGCGGTTTGTGTTGCGCCCAAAGTGCGCTATTGGCAAGCATGAAAATCGCGATAGGTATTATTATGGGGAAAATGCGTCTGCGTTGAATCGGTGTCATCCGATGTTAGTGCTCCTGCGTTACGGTTACTCGGTTAAAACTACCCGATTACCCGAAGACCTCTATCGGCGCATAACTATTGGTAGCCGGTCAGTTCGGTATACCCCCAACCGCTTACCGGTGCGCCGTTAAACTCTCCCTCGACTCGCACTGCGCCTTCCCAGTAGGTGAACTCAGTGTGGAACTCTTGATTGGATATAAGCGGTTCAACGCTAACTTGGCAATTCAATTTGGGAAGTGCAACTTGCCAGCCAGAAGGATACCGTATGCCGGTTTCAGGGCTCTTCCAGTCGCGTGTAACGGTCAGTGTAAAATCCCCGGGACGAATGGCAACCTGCACGCCATCGGGGTAAGCTAATGTGCCTTCAAACGTTTGTGAATCGCGCGTCTGATCCGCTCTACGAAAGCAATACAGCATCAGGGCGGCGCCGTTGTCCAACTGTATGCTAAACCAATCCCAACCCACCACGCCATCGGCGAGCGTGGTCGTTCCAAACTCATGATCCATCCAACTGACACCGCTGACCGCCTCTTTTTTACCGTCAACGGTGACAAAACCTGTCGTGCGCAAACCCACAAGGCTGTAATAGTAGTTTGCGTTGCCCGGTTCGGGTCCCTTTTGGCTTAAACCGCGATCGCCGTGCAGCACCGCGGGGCGAGTCTCCCGCAGCGTTAGATGAATCCCCGCTCCGGGATCGGTCTGATCATCGACCGCTGATAAGCGAACCACGCCCGAATCTGTTTCCCGCGCTGACCAGTCCTCAAGCCAAACGGAATATCTCGGTTCACCGGTCGCACCCGCGAGTCCGGCTGCACCCCGGCTAAAGCGTTCAAAACTGTAAAACTCGCCGCGTGACGCATCGGTCAACGCAAAGTGCGCCATATAGATTTGATTGGCGGAAAAGTTCGATGACCGTTCCTGTACCTGCGGCGTTAACGCACTGCGGAAAAACGTCAGTTGGTAGCCAAAATCTTTACCGCCGTCGGATTTTAAATTTCCGGTATAATACCACCATTCTATTTTATAGGGAGGATGCGGCCCATGGTCGCGTGGAAATTCAAATTCCATCGGCTCAAACGCGCGCGCAAATCCCGCATCGGCGTCGCCGCGCATCACGCTGAGGAAATTGGAGGCGTCTTCCGTTCCGGTTCCGAACGCTGAACAGAGACTCAATAAAACCGGCGCCAAAAAAATGCAGAATATCAAACGCAAAAGCTGAATTCTGGATTTCGTTAATTGGATAGCTGGCATCTCAATCTCACGAAAGCTCCCGTGTTGTGCGTAAACCGTTAACTAATTCCGCCGCACCAACCGGAAGTGCATAAATGCTAATTATATCAAAATGCGGCTATATGTTCAACCTCCAAACCGTGCGGAACTACCCGACGTGACCCGCAACGGATTGGACGCCTAGGATGAACCTTTTCGAGCCGCGCGCACCACGATTATTCAATTTTCTCCCCGCGCTGCTCTGCTTGAACGCGCCGCACGGTTCCCATTCGCTTTTTTCTTGACACGGCACGGAATTCTGGTACAATATTTCCGCCTTAATTTTTATGCTACGCCCATGGTACGCGGGGCATCGTGCCGCGCATTTGTTACGAATCATCGAATTACAACAAATAACCGTTCAATTGCGTAAATCCTATTCGTACGTAATTTAGCTAAGGAATCTAAACATGAGAAAGTTAATTGCAATATCAATACTCTTCATCTGGATTGTTGGCATCGGATGCGAACAAAAACAGCGGGTCGACAATCTCAAAGTTGGGCGCGGAAAGTTGCTTAATGCAGGACTCGCGCTCGAAGCAGTCGAACCGCTTAAAATCGCGGTTACAGAAGAATACGACAAAACCGAACCCCGAACCCTCTTAATCCTCGCTTACTACCATGGGCTGTCCTCCGGCAGCGCTAAAACTCACGGTCTGGAAGAAGAGTTCAATCTCGAACGGGAGAAAAGGCTTGAAGCGCTCGGCGATGCGGAGATGAAATTCCTCCTCGACCTCTTGGTGAAACGCTCCCGCGTCCAGAAAGATGCAATGAAAGTCCTAACCGACAAAGGCGTCATTGCGACTCCCCTGCTAATTGATGCACTAGGCAAGGTCGAATATCAAAATATCCAACACAATGTCAGAGATATGCTGGCAACCATCGGTTCCGATGCGCTCAATCTGATTATATCCGAGATTAGTAATCCCGATACAGCGCCAGCAGTGAAGGTTTCGCTTGTCCGGTTGATTGGACGGATAGGCGATGCCGGCGTCGTTTCTGATGTGGAGGCGCTCGGCGATAGCACGACCGATGCCGGCTTGAAGATGGAAATCTACGCAGCGCTCTATAAACTAGGGAAGAGCAACTATAAGTCACAGATTCTGAAAGGCTTACGAGCTAGTGATGTGAACGTGCGCCGCGCCGCTGCGAAAGCAATTATTGATTTTGAGGAATATTCTGCGTCGGATGTCATCCAAGCGCTTGGAGATTCAGACGACCGGGTTCGAGAATATGTTGCGGCAGTCCTTCAGAAGCACCCGGATAAGGCTGCGGTCCAGCCGCTTGTAGGAGTATTGAAGAGTGCTGCGGACCACGCCGCGAAACAGGCGGCGTTCGATGCGCTGAAGGTACACGTGGCGAACGGGTTGGCGAGGCGGTTGGCGGCTGATTTAATCCGAAAGGAGTTATTAGGCGGGGACATCAGCAATCCTGAGGATAGGCTTCGCATTGTTCAACTGCTTCGGGAAAAGGAGTTAATACGCCAAATTGAGGCTGCGCCCGTGGAGTTGCAATTGAAATATGACCTCGAACAATACCGCCAAAACACGGAACAGCATGGACTAGTGAAGAGCGAGTTGGGACGGCTGCTAGAGGTATTGAAGTAATCGCCGCACGGTATTAAGTCAAACGGGAATACGTTCAATAAGAAGAGATTCATGGTTGGCACAGATCGAAGCCCCCTTATGCAGGCTGAAATCCGCACTCACACACCCTATCGGGTCAGCGTTAATCAATACAGCGAATTTCGGGGACGTGGGTTCCTGACCGTGCGCGGCTTAATCTCGCACGACGATGTCCAAGAACTGAACAATCACATGGACGACGTGTTGGCTGGGCGTGAGTCGTTCCCCGAAGTCCCGCCGGCGCCCGAGCACCTGCCGCCCAACGAAATTGCCAGTTACTGGGAGCGTGTCCATATGCTGCACCGGGTTTCGCCGCTGCACGAGCGGTATCTCCTCCACCCCCGTATCCTCGACGTGCTTGAGGCGATTATCGGTCCGGATGTGCTCGCGCTCCAGACAATGTTGTTCTTCAAACAGCCGGGTCAACCCGGTCAGGGTTATCACCAGGATTCTTATTACATCCCGACGCTGCCGGACACATTGTGCGGCGCATGGCTCGCCCTTGAGCCGGCGACCGTGGAAAACGGCTGCATGTGGATGGTCGCCGGGTCACAATGCGAGCCCATCTACCCGGACTTAGACGGCGTCACCGAGAACGGCGACTGGGGTCTGCGCGATATCCAACCGATTGCCGCCGCTAGCCATCCTGACGAATCGATCAACGGCTTAGCGCGGGTGGCGCACAAGTATGCCGGGAAAGAGGTGCAAGTCGAAGCACAACCCGGAGATGTGGTCTTCTTCAACGGTCACATTCTGCACCGTTCGCATGCCAACCGATCGAAGACGCAGTCCCGCCACACGTTCGTCGGCCACTACTGCAACGCCCGTTCGTTAGTGCCCTGGAACTACAAGAAGAACTCCTACGAAGGCGATTCGGCGAACTATCTGCATATCCTCGCGCGCGGATCGACTCACCTGCCCTACGCGCAACCGAACTTTGATACGCCCTGCGCCGCGAACCGCCCCGACCTTTACGGCAAACGCCCCAGCCGCGTTCAACCTGTTTCGATGACGCCGACCGACAAGGGAATTAGCGTGCTAGCGCCTGATTTGCAATGAGCTGCCGTCATCATCGCTTAACCCAACCTACAAAAGCTGTCGGGACCTGCCTCCTTTAAAATCAATCTCGAAATCGCGGCACATAAACTATGGCAAACCACCCCCCTCAATCCCCCCTTATAAAGGGGGGAGGTTAGAATGTTTCCTCCCCTCATTCATGACGTAACCATGCTGTGAAGCACCTGTGGGAAGGGTTTCCTAGCCCTGATTACCGAGACAGGGATGTCCCTCCCACAGCGGGGATGTCTTGTTGATTCATTACAATTATCATTCCCCTCCTTACCAAGGAGGGGTTAGGGGAGGTTGAATCGACGATTTGACAGACCCCCTCTAACTCCCCCTTGGCAAGGGGGAGAATTTTTCTGTTTTATTCTCCTTCTTACTGAAGAGGATCAACTGACCGATTAGGGAAGGCGATAGTTTTTATAGTTCTTATAGGTTGGGTAGAGCGAATAATCCCAAAACGGTTCCGGTAGGATTTAACCTTTCCGAATTTCCAAGGATGCTACTGTCAATACACGCGGAGCGAAACCCAACGCATTTGTAACCTCTCGCAACCCTAACAGGGTCCGGCTTCAATACACCGCTTCGAATTTCAAAAATTCCCTTTGCATTTCCCTGTTCCTATTGTTCTGGCGATGACGTCTACCGTTAGGCTTTCCGAACATTTCAAAATCGTTGGGTTTCGCTCCACGATTACATTTACCAAACAATCTCAACAAATGTACTGCTTACGAAATACTGTGCATGTATCGCCAAATTCGCTCTACCCAACCTACAAAAACCATGCGTGAACATGCCCAATTATCGAATGTCTTTAATTCACGCCGTCATCGTTAATTGACATACCACCATAATATGTGTGAACATGAATGTAGATGACTATTACTGCCGCCGGAACGATTTTATGAACCTGCCGAATCAATCACACACAAATTTAACAAAAGGGCTCACTCTCCGAGCACTCGGCATCGGCATTGTTCTGATGGTTTTAAACGCATACTGGTTGAATGATGCCGCTTGGGGCGGTCGGACGTTGCACACCTACATCTCCTTGTTCGTCAATACGGTATTCTGCCTATTTGTGCTTGTACTGTTGAATCTTGTACTGAAGCGAACCTTCCCCCGCCATGCACTCCACAACACCGAACTCTTCGTTGTCTACGTCATGCTGGTCACGGTTTCCACGCTCGGCGGTAACACAAATATGGGCTATCTGATATATCATTTGGCGCATCCGTTCTGGTTCGCCACGGCAGAAAATGACTGGCTACAGCTTTTCGGCGGACATATCCCCGACTGGTTCGCTGTCCGGGACAGAAACGTCCTACGCGGATTTTACGAGGGGGAGTCCTCTTTTCTTGCCGCCCAAAACCTCTCCGGCTGGCTGGTTCCAGCGTTCGCTTGGTCCGCCTTCATATTTGTCCTTTACTTTGTCCTAATCTGCATGAATGTGATCCTCAGAAGACAGTTCACAACCCATGAACGGCTGACCTATCCCATCGCTCAACTGCCGCTGGAGATGGGACGCACGCCGGCACGCTTTTTTCGAAACCGACTGATGTGGATAGGGTTCGGAATCGCAGGGGGGATTGAACTCATCAACGGATTTCATTTCCTATACCCCGCCCTCCCGTCTATCCCTGTGGGGCAACGCGTGTTCTCAGGCATATTTCAGGAAAAACCGTGGGACGCTGTCGGCAGCGTGCTTTTTTCGGTTTGGCCCTCAGTGGTCGGCTTGGCGTTTTTCCTGCCCCTAGATTTAGCGTTCTCCGCGCTGTTCTTTTACTTTTTCGGGAAAATACAACTCGTCGCGTGCAGTGCGTTCGGATGGCATACGACCCCTTACCTTGATGAACAATCGCAGGGGGGCTGGATCGGATTGGGGCTGCTCGCCTTATGGATTAGCCGCCGGCACCTGAAAACCGTCTTCGCCGCGGCGGCGGGTAGGCGCCCCAAATCGCCGGGTATGCCTGACCTAGAGGAAACCGCGCAGAGCCGGATAGACGATTTCTCGGAGCCGATGCCGTACCGGTACGCCGTCTGCGGAATGATAGGCGGGTTGCTCCTAATCATGCTGTTCGGCTACAAAGCCGGGGCTTCGCTTTGGGCGATTGCGGCCTTCTTTGGCATCTATATTATTATGGCGATTAGTCTGACAAAGGTTCGGGCGGGACTTGGACCGCCCCTGCACGAGATGTACGGAAAGGATCCCGGTGCAATAATGGTCTCCGCCTTTGGTGCGCGGCGCATCGGCGCGGCGAATTTAACTGTTTTGTCCTTCTTCTTTTGGTTGAACCGCGTCAACACTGCCCATCCGATGCCAAATCAATTGGAGGCATTTCACATCGGCCGCCAAACCGGGATAAATGGGCGACACCTGCTCATTGCGATGTTAATTGCGCTAGGCGTCGGCATACCGCTGACATTTATCACCTATCTTCAACTCTCATACAATCTCGGCGGCCTCGGCGCATTTCACACGCATTTTCCCATGGCTTGGGGGTTCATTAGCTTAGAAAAGCGGCTGGTCCATCCCACGGGCACCGACTATGCCGCGGTGACTGCCATGGGAATAGGCTTCGGTTTCACCATGTTCCTCACCGCCATGAAAATGCGGTTTCTCTGGTGGCAGCTCCATCCAATCGGTTATGTGCTCGGCACAGGGCGATGGGGCGGGGATATGAATTTCTTCTGGTTCCCTGTTCTTGTCGGCTGGGCAATTAAATCTATCGTTCTGCGTTACGGCGGGCTGCGCACTTATCGAAGCGCAATTCCGTTCTTCGCCGGTCTAATCCTCGGCGACTACGTAATCGGCGCCGTTTGGAGCCTCATCGGTATCACCTTCCAAATCCCGACCTATAAGATTTTGATTGAGTGATTTCTACTGAATATCGCACTAAACTATCATCAGTCTTTGTAGGACGGGTAGAGATCGACGCAGCGAATATTGACGGCGATAGTATTTAGTATCAAAAACCTCCAGCAACCTATCAAATCCCGAATTCAACACGCCGTTCGGAGTTCTTATTTCTCTCATTGATTTTCCCTGTTCCTGTCGCTCTGGGGATGATATCCACCGTTCGGTTATCCGAGAGTTTCAAAAACGTTGGGTTTATTGCGGCAATAAAAAGCCGAGAGCATTCGCCCTCGGCTGAACGATTAGATGCTTGGTATTCCTAAATACCTAACAAATTTTTTGAGCTGTTATATCAGCAATCTCAGTGTGCCGTGGTACAGTAGTTTTCAAATTAGATTCTGGGTTAATCCAAATAGAGTGGTTTCTTCCTTCTCTATGCAATTTACAGTTGTTCGCGCGTAAATGCTTTAGTAGTTTTTGTCGTTTCATGCATAAATTGACTCATAGGTAAATCGGCACTTCCTGATAATCGTTTTTAGGTATGTTTCTTCTAGGTTTCTCGCTATCACAGTCTAGAATATCCTCTAACCCCAAATGTAGTGATTCGATAAGCTCTTCATAAGTATGTTCTTGGCAAACTACGCCCGGAACTTCCTTAATCCAGCCTATCCACCATTTATCGTGTTGCTGGATAATGGCAGTATATTCTTTCTGGTTTTTACTTTTCACGTCACGTTCCCCCATTTTTTTCTACTGCGCAATGTTGCAATAATGCTGCATAATGTGAGCATTGCTGCTGTATTCTTTAGTATACTATAATCATCTTTGTATGTGTCAAATTATTTCTTGTGAACTTTAGTTACCCCCAATGTTTAGACAGTAATGCTCGTCTATTAAGGTGTAATTGCTAGGCAATCCGGCTATGCTTCAATTTACTGTGAAAACTGTGAAATTAAAATGTCACCTGGTAAGAGTTCTTGTAGGCTGGGTAGAGCCGAAGGCGAAACCCTACGCTTTTAGATCCCCGCAACAACCACTCGGTGAATTACGCCAATACATTCATCGAACGGACGAAAAGCGTTGGGTTACGCAGCATATATTTCGCCAAGTGGGATGATTTGCCGCCGGAATTAGTTCTGGAGGTGAAGACTTGAAGACTATCGCCTTCGCTATTCGCTCAGTTGATTGCTTAACCCAACCTACGAAGACTTAATAGAGAGTGCTAGAAACAGCGCTCAACCCAACCTATAAGAACTGTAAAAAACTATCGCCTTCCCTAATCGGTCAGTTGATCCTCCTTAGTAAGGTGGGGAATGATTATTGTAATAAACCGACAAGGCGTTCTCACTGTAGGAGAAGCATTTTTAGAGTAATGAAGGCGTAAAACTATCGCCCTCACTATTCATTCGGTTGATCCTTCGCTATCCGCGCAGTTGATTGCTCCCTATTCCTCCGCTTGATTCTCGACAATCGGGAAAAGGATTTCCCTCCCACCGCGTGGCTCCGTGCGAATTCCTGGACTTGCGGGTAATAGTACGCTTGGCAAACGGGAGGATTTACGTGTGATTCGCGTGAACAGAATCTGACATATAGTCACTTAAGCTCATATTTACACAAGGAGGGAGCGGCTGATGGATAATCGAAGCTAGGCAGTCTCTCCCACAAAACAATGCGTAGAAGAATTATTCCAATTTCGTCAGGTTGAATTGCGACTTGGGATTGTCGCTTGGCGGGCGGGGTGGAAAACAAGATCAGGCGATTTCTTGGCCTTTGTATTGAAGTTGATAGAGCCGATAATAGATGCCTTGCCGCTTAAGCAGTTCGGCGTGCGTGCCAATCTCGCGGATTTTGCCTCGGTGCATAACGAGGATTTTGTCCGCATTCCGGATGGTTGACAGCCGGTGGGCGACAACGATGGAGGTACGGTTTGCCATCAGGCGTTTAATCCCGTCTTGGATTAAGCCTTCAGTTTCCGTGTCTACACTTGATGTGGCTTCGTCGAGGATGAGAATGTCGGGATTAAACGCCAAGGCGCGGGCAAAGGCGACGAGCTGTTTTTGACCCACGGAGAGTGCGCTGCCGCCCTCTTTGACCTCGGTGGCGTATCCGTCCGACATTTTTTGAACGAACGGATCCAGATGTACGTGTTTTGCTGCGGCGACCGCTTGAGCCGGCGTTATGTCCTCCGCGCCGAGGCGGAGGTTATTGTCGACTGTATCTGAAAACAGGAAGATATTCTGTTGCACGATACTGATAGCGCGGCGCAGGTCATATAGTCTCAAATCTCGGATTTCTACCCCATCAATCAGAATGCGCCCGCGGTTGACCTCGTAGAAACGGCACAGCAGGTTGATAATCGTGGTCTTGCCGGAGCCGGTTTGACCGACGATTGCGACCGTTTCGCCGGGGTTGACTTTGAAGGAGATGTCGCGAAGGACATAGTTATCATCTTCATAAGCGAACCAGACATTTTGAAATTCAATTTCACCTTTCATGGCTTCCAACCCTTTTGGTTCATCCGCATTGATTATTGCCGGCTGCTTATCCAAGAGGTCGAAAATTCTTTCAGACGACGCCATCGCGGATTGAAAAATCGTATACTGTTCGCTTAACTCGCGGATGGGCCAGAACAGGCGTTGACTGAATTGGATGAAGGCGACTAAATCGCCGAACGTTAGCATACCCTTTAAACTCTGCACGCCGCCGTACCAGACGATAATCGCCGTGCCTAGCGATCCGGCGACCTCAATCAACGGGAAGAAAATCGAGAAGTAGAATACGCTGCGCAGCCCCGCCTGCAGATACGCCTGATTGCGCTGATCGAATTTTAGGAAGTTCCGCCGTTCTTGAGCGAACAATTGGACTGTTGTCATGCCAACGATATTTTCCTGTAAAAAGGCGTTGATGCGCGCCAGGTGTTTTCGCTGATCGCGAAAAGCGCGGCGGGAATAAATTTGATAAACGGTTGTGGCGCCAAAGATAATCGGCAACACCGTGAACATCGCCAGGGCGAGTTTCCAGTTCATGTACAGCATTATCACCATGATGCCGACGATTTTAATTAGAATGGTGAAGATCGTGATAACCCCTGACGTGAACAGCTCATTGAGCACCTGAACATCGCCCATCACGCGTGTCATGAGGCGTCCAACGGGGTTGCGGTCGAAGAAGGCTACCTCCATTTTCTGGAGATGTGAAAATATCCCCATACGCAAGTCATACATAACCCGCTGCCCTAACATTTGCAACCGGTATTCTTCAAAATAGCTGAAAACCATGTCTGCCAACATGGCGAGAATCATAAGAAGCGCGATCCCGCTCAATCCGTCCAACGTCCCCGCTTTTATGTAACGGTCAATGCCATACCTCATGAGCAGGGGACCCGCCAATATCCCGCACGTGCTTCCGAGGTTTAGGACCAAAATTAACACGACCTGGCGCCAGTACGGCTTCATGTAGGCACAGAGGCGTTTAATCAATACGCGATCATAGATTTTGCCGAGGTCGTCCTCATCTTTGCTGTAATCGTGAAGATGTTCGCCGTGAAGCACGGGTTACGCCTCCCAATAAAATTCAAGTGCCATTAATGCAGCGTTCAAAGAAATAGAAGTGGTTTGTTGGGCCGTGACCGCGACCAACATCAAGAGAATACCGGATAGCATTCGTAATATAATCCTTCGCAGCGTCTATAGCGGCAATCAGGTCTTTGCCCTGACCGAGCTGGGCAGCAATGGCAGCGGAATACGTGCATCCGGTGCCGTGCGTATTTTTTGTTTCAATTCGCTCGGCTTCAAAAATGGTAAACTCGCCGTCGGATAACAAGACATCCGACGCACGCTCCCCCGCAAGGTGACCGCCTTTAACCAGCACGCCTCCGCACCCGCAAGCCGATATTATCTTCGCGGCTCGCTTTGCGTCCGCTATCGTGTTGATTTCGCAATTTGCGAGCAGTTGGGCTTCGTCAACGTTGGGCGTAATCACCGTTGCCAGCGGCATCAGATCGGAAAATAGGCTATCGGCGGCTTCCGGCTTCAGAAGGGGGAACTTGCTTTTCGAAAGCATGACCGGATCGACGACGACGTTCATCGGCGAATAACGGCGCAGTTTCTTGGCGACCGTCTGCACAATTGCCGGTGAAGACAACATCCCGGTTTTTAGGGCTGCTACATCGAAGTCTGAAAAAATCGCATCAATCTGCGCCTCGATTATGCCGGTCGGCAGGTCAAAGGCGCGAATCACTTCCTGCGTGTTCTGTGCTGTGATTGAGGTAATGACGGACAAGCCGAAACCGCCATTGGCGTGGATGGCTTTAATATCGGCTTGAATGCCCGCGCCTCCTCCAGAATCAGAGCCGGCGATTGTCAAGATTTGTTTCATCGCTAAACGCCCACTCTATCTTGGACACGACAGAGTTGCCGAAGATATGCTCGTGCGTTCTGAATCCCGATGTCGGCGGACATGACGTTAGACATCACCGCAACTCCATACGCCCCGGCACCAATACAATCCGGAACCCGTTCAGGTGTTATACCTCCCAATGCGAAAACGGGAATTTTCACGCTCGCTGCGACCTTCCTGAGATTTTCTAATCCAACAGCCGGGCCGTATCCAGGCTTGCTTGCTGTCGGGAAGATGGGGCTATACGTCAAGAAATCCGCGCCTTCCAGTTCCCTCGTCCGCGCTTCATCACGGCTATGTACTGAACAACCTACAATGAGTCGGTTATCCGACTGTGGGACGACCTCCTCAACGGGCGCGGAATCCCCGGGCAGGTGCACACCATTCGCGCCTAGTTCGGCTGCAATTCCTGCGCGCGAGTTAATGAAGAGGTGCGCGGCATAGCCACGGCAAAGCTTGGCGATTGGTTTTGCTAAGTTGATGAACTCGGCATCGCTCAAGTCTTTTTCCCGAAGTTGAATGGCGGATACTCGCGCATCCAAGAGGTCATGGATTACGCCGTACAGTGAACGCGGGGAACAGCGAAACCTGTCCGTGATGATGTACAGCTTGAATGGTATCACGCTTCGTACCGAATCTAAAGCCGACTCCAATCGAATACAACACCTAGATAGGTGTCCTTCCGTTCGTGCAAGCCTAGGTAGGCGTTTTGGCAGGCTAGCGGCGAAAGCAGGTGCGTCAACAGCGGATCCGTCTTGAGGGCGCCGGATTCAATCCATCCGAGAATCTGTTGATAGTTGCGCGTGATACTGTGCCTTGAATCATCGGTCTCGGGGATGGTATAAAGCCATTCGAGCGCGCCAATTAGTCGAATACCCAGCAGGTGGATCCGGCTTAACATAGGTGTGACATCCATTGTGACACGTGCACGCGGGCTCCCCAGCAGAATAACCTCGCCCTTTCGGCGCGTCATCTGAACCGCTTGCGCAACCAGTTCTGACTTGCCGATGGCTTCAACGCTGATGTCTGCGCCGCGCCCACCGGTCCACTCCATCACGGCACCTTCTATTTGAGTATCACCGGGATTTATTGCGTTTGCGATGCCGCACTGTTTGGCGACCTGTATCCGATAGTTTGACAGATCGACCCCCATTACCTCCGCACCGGAAAGCGTGAAAAGCTGCGCAGCGAAATTTCCTACTAGACCGAGCCCGATGACGATCACCTTGTCCCCCGGGGAAATGGACGCGGCGCGCAACGCGGTGATTGCCACGCCTGCCATCCGTGTGAAAACGGCTTTTTTCCCATCAAGTTCGGACGGCGTCTTCAGGCAAAACCGCCGCGCATCCACTTTGACATGTGAGGCGTGATTGGAAAAACTCAGGACGCGATCTCCCGTACGAAGGTCACCGCAGTTGCCGCCCAAGGCGATAATTTCCCCGTAATTTCCATACCCCGTCTGCATGGGATAGGTAAAGGGCCGGTCTCCTAAAGCGGGATGTTCTGCCTCCAGACCGGAATAGTGCGCCCCTTCTGTACCGGCGCTAATGATGGAATACACAGTTTTAACAAGAACCTGACCGTTGCCGAGTTCTTCATCGCGTCTGAACGGCTCCAATACCGCCTGTAACGGCGCTGTGAATATTATCCTATGCCCTTCCTGCATGTGCGGCTCCGAACCCGTTAAGAAACCGAGTTTTGAAGAAAAAACTCGGTTTAAAGGACTACTGAAGAAACCGGGGTTTGGGGAAAAAACTCGGTTTAAAGAATCTCATTCTGCTCCGTTGGAACGCAAGAACAATACGTGTGCGTGCGTCTAAATTTTACTTTGCCATTACATTCAACCTTTGAATGGCGGCAAAAGTTGCGGCTTTTTAACGAGCCAAAATTCACCGCTGCTGGTGTCTGCGAGCATTTTCAACAACACTGCGCCGGGGAAATCTTCAGCCATTTCGGTCGCCATCGTAAATATTTTCGTCCTGCCGCCAGTTTGTTTTTCGACTGCGTTGACATCCGGGAAACCCGACGTCAAAATGCCGTCACTGAATAGGACGATGATTGTCGGCTGCACGTTGTTCGCGTCATGAAGCGCTTCGAACATATCCTTGTCGACATAACGCGCGCTTTTCTTGGGTTTCGCGGCTTCGAGGTACGCTATCGCGCTGGAGACATTTTCATCAGTTACAGCGAGAAAATTAGGTTGATAAAATTCGACCTCGCTACTGAACGTCATGATGTTAAACTGGTCGTGCAGCTCAAGAAATGTCAACGAATCCTGCAAAATAGCAATTATCTTCTTTAGTTTACGCGGTTTTAAGCCGAGCATGCTTGATGAAAGGTCCACACAATAAATAATCTGCTGCGGATTCGGCTGTTTCTCAATGAACTTCACCAATCGGCTTTTTGGTCGCCCTTCCTCGACCGGCACTGTCTTTACAGGAGAATTTGCCGTTTTGCGCACAGGCGGCGCAATTCTCACGGAGTTGGTAGTTAAGTTACCGCCGCTGAAATCAAGCGAGCCGAGATCGCCTAACTTTGTCGGCGCTGCCGCCGAAACAACGCCTCGCTGCGTTACCGGGGCGTTACTGGTCAGGATTTTTAGGTTCGGTTGGTTCGTTGTAATGTTTGTCTCGGTACGATTCCGTATTCTAGCCCTTTTGGGACGGCTCATCCGTTTGACTCGCGGTTTTTCGACCTTCATCAGCACAGCGTTCACTGCCCCTTCATCCAATCGCAGGTCAGAGTTGGGCCAGAAAAAGAACCCAACGATACCGGCGATAATATGCACAAAGATCGATACAGCGAACGCTCTGCCTGATTTGTGTTTTGATTTCATTCGGGATAACCTTGTCATGAAATGGCACTCGAATGCACTCACATTTTTCCCTTCGAACGCACGTGATGCCTCAAAACGCGAGCACAGTTTTTCTTTTGATTCAGGGTGTGGATTCGAGTATAATCGTGATTGCCGATACGTATTATAAACCTTTTAACGTCAATGAAACAAGGAGAAAAGATGATGGGGCGAACAGGCAGAGCAGTTATAGCACAAGGACAAGATTTCGAGGTTCGCGAGTATCCCGTGCCGGATCCGGAACCGGATACCGTTCTACTCCGACAGGAATTGGCGGGCATTTGCGGCACTGACTTACACTTCTGGCAAAAAGGGTTCGACGAAGAGGTTTTATTGGGGCATGAGAATGTAGGGATTGTGGAGGCACTCGGGAAGGACGTAAAGACTGACTACGTCGGCAATCCCATCCGTGAAGGGGATCGTGTCATATTCGCACCGGCAGCAGACGACGGCGGGTACGGTTTCCAATATAATCCGGATAAACCGCCGCATTTTCGCGGCGGGTTCGCCGATTACATTTACCTCTGTTGTCCGCGTACCTGTTTCATCAAAACAGACCTGCCGCAAGAAGCAGCCGTGATGACGGAGCCATTCACCATCGGCGTACATGCCGTGATGCGCGCCAAACTGCAGTTTGGAGATACGGTTGTTGTTCAGGGTTCCGGCGCAATCGGGTTGGTGACGTTGGCGTGCGCAAAGGTCAGCGGCGCTGCGAAGCTGATTATGGTTGGCGGACCCGCAGAAAGGCTCGAACTCGCCAGCCGGATGGGCGCCGATGTTACTATTGACATCGAGAAGGTAACGTCGGCGGCTGAACGTACCGAGCTAGTCAAATCACATACCCCCAAAAACGCCGGCGCAGATGTTGTCTTTGAGTGCGCCGGGTTCCTACCAGCCATCCCGGAGGGATTGGGCTACGTTAAGCACAGCGGCACGTTTTGTGAGGTCGGCCATTTTGTCGATGTCGGTTCAATAGACTTCAATCCGAACCAACTGCTGATGGTTAATAATATCCGTTTAGAGGCAGTATGGGGAAGCTGGGATGAACATTTTGTACGCGGGTTCCCAATACTTGAGAAAAACGAGTTTCCTTTCGCCGACATGGTGAGCCATAAACTACCGCTTTCCCGCGTCCGGGAGGGTTTTGATGCGCTGGATGGAAAGTATCGGTTAGGCGGCGAAACGGTCATAAAAATCGCCGTTGATGCGCAAGCGGAGTAATCTTTTTTGTTAAATCTTCGACCTCTCCACGTTTGCTGGTCAACTTTTGACATTTTGCAGCCGAGGTTATTCTGTGCTTTTTTCTATTCTTTCAACAATGGCGCCAGCCAATAGCGGAATCATGATTTCGTGGTGTCCGGTAAAGGCAAACCCCTTTCCGCCGATGATTGTCGGGCGTTTGACGACGTTTTCTAGGGGACGGTACTGCTGAATCATATCGAAATCCGCAGTGGTGAAGTGGGTGACTTGATGTTCGAGATTTCGAGCGATTGTTAGCGCCTTGAGAAAGACTTCGGGCAGTATAACTGCAGAACCGAGGTTCAGGATTACCCCGCCATCACCGAGTTCAGCGACGACCGCAGTCAATATTCGAAAATCTGTGAAACTAGCCTCTCCGATAGATGCACCATTTGCCAACGGGTGTTGATGAATAATATCTGTCCCAATTGCGACATGCACGGTAACGGGAATGCCGAGCCGGCAAGCTGCGGCGAGAAGGCTCTTATCCTGAAATTGTGCGTCCAGTTCAATCAATTTTCGTCCCAGACCTTCTCCCATACCGATTCCCTTGGCGGCTGCGTCGCAGATGGCTTCATTCATGAATCGCCCGGTTTCTTCAACCATGCCAAACTCACCGGACTGAAGGTATCGACCGACGTCTTCGGAAGTCTCTCCGATGAGGGCGATTTCAAAATCGTGAATGCTCGTTGCGCCGTTGCACACAAGGGCAGTGATAATGCCGCGCTCCATCAGATCGATTAGAACTGTGCTCAATCCACACTTGACCACATGTCCGCCCGCCATGACGATGATCGGCTTTTGCCGCCGATAAGCCGCGGCGATTAGATCGACGAGTTCCAAGAGATCGGCAGCTTTAAGGATTTTGGGCAAGCATGATAGATATTCGCGAATTTCCGTGTGCGATGAAAGAGGAACGGCAAAATCGCGGACTGACACCTTGTTGATTCGATCGCGAATGGGATAAGTCTTTACGCCGTCGAGATTAACTGGCTTCCAATTCCTATTCTCTTTCATTTCGAATTGAGGGAGGGTTCATTTCAAGAATCCTGATTTCCTATTCAACGATGCGGCGATGCGGCGGAATTGTCTAACGCTTCCCCGTCAATGGAACAAACCGGACGTGCATAATCTGTTTAGTCACGACGGAACCGTCGGCTTTTTTTTGCACAAGCATCAGGGATTGCACCTGAAACCGCCCGCCGACGGGGATGCACATTATCCCGCCAGGCTTGAGTTGGCGCACGAGGGGCGGCGGGATGTGATCCGCAGCGGCAGTGACGATAATGGCGTCGAACGGCGCATGTTTTTCCCAACCGTAGTAGCCGTCTCCAATCTTCACCGTCAGGTTTTTATATCCGAGTCCTTCCAGCCGATTCTTAGCTTTTTGACCCAATTTTTCAATTATCTCAATAGTAAAAACATGGTCGACCAACTCCGCCAAAACCGCCGCTTGATACCCTGACCCCGTGCCAATTTCGAGCACCTTGTGCTCCTTCTTGGGTTTCAGAAGTTCGGTCATAAATGCAACAATGTATGGCTGCGATATAGTCTGATCGTATCCGATCGGCAGTGGGTGATCGGCGTAGGCGCGGGGTTTGTCCACCTCACGGACAAATTCATGGCGAAGCACACGCCGCATGGCGTCTAGAACCCGATCGTCCGTCACACCTTTTCGGGTACCCCGGACGCCGCGTTGGTCAATTTGTGTCGCTACCATATGGTCGCGCTTGGTTTTGTAATGCGTCTCACCGCGATCGCCAATGCTGAGTTGCGGTATGGCGGCAAATAGAGAACAGCCAAGCAGAAAAAAGATGTTGATAGCATACCTCGGTTTCATGTCAAACCTTATTTATTACGTGATTGGGGATTGGTGCAGACCAGACCTAGCGTATCCTCGTTAACGTACTAAGGATTTATGGCTTAAAAAGCGCTTGAGTTGGGAATAAGCCGGGTTCTGTCCCCTAATTTGCTTTCGCGCATCAGGGTGACGATCATTCATCTGGGATTGATGTTTCCATCAACCTCATGCGGCTCACCCGAGGACTAGGCGGGCGCACCTATACACGTCCTTCTATTTGGCCTTGCTCCAGGCGGGGTTTACCTAGCTCCCGATGTCGCCACCGGGACTGGTGCGCTTTTACCGCACCGTTTCACCTGTACAACGCATAGTGCGTTGTAGTCTACTCTCTGTTGCACTTTCCATAGCGTCACCGCTCCTGGGTGTTACCCAGCGCCTCGCCCTGCGGAGCCCGGACTTTCCTCATCCCGACTTTATCGGAACGCGACCATCTACCCAACTCAAGCTGCATAAATAATAACATACCGCACTTTACACGTCAACTATCCGGCTGTGTACGGCGAATTATATTGCATGAGAGGTTCGCCTGTTTGCGTCAGCACTTGGTGGGAACGGAGGTTCATTTCATCGTTATTTGCACAAAAAAGAACATTTTTCGTCAAAAGTGCACCGTTTAGTGCAAGATCCACGAAGAATGCGGATTTGCCTATCATACCGCTTGAAGGCTTTTCCCGACGCCGAATAACAAAATCCTGCCCGTACGCCTTGTTAGATCGTGCCTTCTACTCGCTAACAGAGACTAATTTGACGGGACTTATGGGTTTTGGCATATAATTTGCGCTCAATCCTAGTCGAGCACCTGATTCAGTTTTGATTACTTTGGCAACCGTGCAATGAAACTATTCAAATAGGCGGTGGGCATTTCGCCAGTTGAAGATTCACCGTATTCAACTGTCCGGCATTGGCGGATAGCAAAACACTGTTTCATCAGTTGGAAAAGCGGTTCCGAAGTATTTGACAATATATTCCTTGAGCGGCACTGGCACAGCGTCACGTATGAAAGGAGATAAAGCGATGAGGTTCATTTTGGTTTTTGCAACAATTTTCTATCTCGGTTGTGAACACGACCACGCAGAATTTTCACTACTTGACCACACCCATCAAGAGTATCCGGAGCTAAGCCATGAACACGATTTTGTTATACATGAGCACCCTGTACCTACACACTCGCATGACTTAATTAGACATGAGCATAACTACGCTACCCCCACGCATAATCACCCTTTAACCGAACATGGGCATTCTGAATTGGCTATTGATATTCAAAACGCAGAAGCACAAATTAGAAGCCTTGAAAAATTCCGTGAGCATACACACGTAAACTTACACGGCCAAATTCTTGTTCACGACCATGACTCGACTAAGCTAACCTTTGACGTTTGCCCAATCCCAAACTTCGATAAAGACTGGCAAGGTAAAGCCTATTTTGACTTTGGGCGCATATCGGAATGGGATCGTCAGCCTACAGGTAAACTCATACTCTCCGATGGGCTATACGCGGCCTTAGTGGAAACTAGCTATCTCCATATAGAAGATGAAGATGGTAATAGATATAAAGGTCCCGCAATTGTGATGGGTGGATATGTAAGTGTACCGACGCGTGTTCGCTTTACCCATTACGCCACGAATAGCACTGATGATGGTAGGTTAACCGCCGATGAAGTGCTTACGACTAACGTTAAAAATTCATGGTTAGGCTTAGACCATAATAACACAGATATCCAATACCAGATTAGCATACAAGAGCCAGACGTATTTAGGCGCGGAAGCTCCAGTTGGGGTTGCCAAGAAAATCATGAAAAATATGCTAGAGACCTCGTTGAACAATTTTTAGTTTTGGCGCAAGACCTGATTGACATAATGAGAGGAAGGCGGTAGGATCGATCTCCGAATCGCGAACTGCGACTAATTTGAAGGGACTTATGGGTTTTGGCATATAATTTGCGTCCAATTCGAGCACCAGATTCAGTTTCGATAACTTTGGCAACCTTGCAATTCAAACCGTTTAAATTTGTGGAACGCCACTTTTCTAGTTCAGAATCAACCTTGTACACATGACGGGGCGCGTGAAAAATGTACTATGAACAAGCAAAACGCCATGGTTACATTCTTTGGCCCAATCACATAGCTGCACGTAATGAAAGGAGAATACGATGAAATGTGTATTTGTCGTCTTGGCAATTTGTCTATTAGGTTGCGGACATGAACATCCTGAATATATTTTGACTGATCAGGATCGCGACTTAATTGAACACACACATGATTATGCGTCAATAGGTCATGAACACGATTTAACTGAACACAATCACGACTATGCCTCGATTTCCCATAAACATGAATCAGCCCTGATTGAACACACTCACCCCGCAGTTCGTTCACGGCTAAATCGGCTTGAGTTAAACCGCAACCATACCCACACCGATTTACACTCACGGATAAACACTCACGATCATGAGGTACCTCAGTTAACCTTTGATACATGCCCAATTCCGCATTTAAATACGGATTGGAAAGGGAAATCTGCTTTCTTCTATTTCCCTGATGACTCAGGCAATATCTTGCTGTCGAACGGCGAATACGGCGCGTTAGCAATAAGCAGTTACGGGAGACCCGGTGATTACGATTACGTAGTTGGCGGACCGGTGATTAACTCCATTCGAATTTCGGTAAGCCATAGGGGTACCGACAGCGGGAATGAACACGGTGAACCGATCCCAGACGGCGAATTGACAGATGCTGAGGTAACCGAGTATGACTTGAATAATTCTTGGGTCGGTTTGGACCGAGATCATGAAATCCTGTTGTATAATTTGGCAAGCCAAGGTGACCTAAGTGGAGCGTCCGCATCAATTACGTGCGTGCCTGAAGAGGAAAAAGAGGCGCCCGACCTTGCTTTAAGGCTTACTAATTTAGCAAAGGATTTAATCGATATAATGGAGAGAAGTGAATGACACTATACGGTGTACAAATACGAATAACCGTGAGTGCGGCGAATAAACCAGATTGTGACGCCGTATAGGGGAAGGCGCACTGATGTAGCCTCCTACACGGTGATTATAACCCCTGTCATGGTCACCGAATTACCTGTTTTTGCCGCTTCGCATGGGTGTTCGCGGTTTCATACTCATGGTTGTCCGTGAGGAAAATAAATCGCGCCAGAAAGCTGAGAGTTTTTCTCGGACTCGGAACAGTCTGTCCACAACTCTTCTGTTTCCGAACGGTTGGCGTGCAGTGACTCGACAAAGCCACGTTGACTGAAGTGTTGCATGCTTGCGTCCTCGCTGTATTGTTATGCCGAACGGCATGATGACATTGACTAGTTCTTTTCGAAACAGTGCAATCCGTCTGTATCTTGTGATTCTGTCCTCATCAGAAACCAGAATCCTTTCTAACCTCTTGCTTTATCGCTTCCGCATTTCCGGATATAACGGTTGAATCTCGGTCCCAAATTGCAGTTCTGAGACCGATCGATAGCGTTTAGAGAGATCGATGACAAGATAGGTCGGTACACCGGGCGATGCACCGTACCCGGTAGTGAAAATCAGTTGACCCCCGCCAAGTTTCGCCACGCCGTCTTGGACAAATTCTTTTGGAAAGTACCTCAGCGGTGTATGCCCAACAATCAACACGCCGCCGCCGATGTGTTTAAGAAAGGTGTCCGTTTCTGTAGGCGTGTGCCCGCCAGCCTGAACAACGATAGAGCGGCCCCAAAGCAATTCTTCAAGCACCTTTGAACTCGGTTGCACAAGGCTAGAAAGGTTTTTTACGGCGCGCGAAACTCCAGCATGGACGCCAACAACGCCGTTTTTCCCGACCACAGCGGTTGGTAGATTAAATAGGAATTCATAATGTTCGTCCGTCATCCGCTCGATAAAATTGAACTGCCGGAAATATGCGCCTTGCGGACTTCGATAAAGCGAATCAATCAGTTGTTCACGGTTGGCTGCGGTCAATCCGTGTTTCTTGAGCAGTGCATAAGTGTTTGCGGCTTCGAACTCGTGATTGCCTTTGAGGCAAATCAACCGCTCCCCCAATGTTCCAAGTTGCTTCTTGAGTTGCATCAACTTGTCAACAATTTTCGTATCGCCGTGCGGTTCAAAAACCGGATCGCCCGGTTTGTGGTCTACAACATCACCGAGAATCAATCCGTACACATCCGCCCCTGATTCAATCTGCGAGATCAAGCCTGTTCGGTCAAGCCACTGATTAAAGTCACGCCAATGCGCATGAAAATCCGCCGCAATGTACACCGTTCCGTGATCTGGGAGGATAATCAACCCGCCGTCGCGCACCAGTTCATTCGGGTAATCGGCAAGCTGCTTATTACGTTGGGACGGGTTTGATTCCAAAACTTTGGTGGAAGCGCTCAATCCCATTGCTAACAGGCAGCAGAGCGCCATCCAAGTGGACAGATGGAATCGAAGCGCCGCAGATTTCATCGAATTGTTCTCCATTGCGCCAATTGAACGGAGGATGAGTTATTCGGCACGACTGGCAACGCAACGTAATGCGTTCCGCTTGTGCTCAATGCCGAATTGACCTAGTAAATTATATCCTAGCCAATTGCCATAATCAACAAGTTCGATGCGCCTTTGAAAAGATTGACCATGTCTCCGATTCCGGAAACGCCGCCTGCTTTTTCGCTTTGCCCTTCAATATACCTTGACATACTTTTTCTACTGACGTATTCTAGATTGCTAAATCTGAATCCACCGGAATCACACCGAAACGATTTTTCATGTAAACAACCCGCTGCCAATTTCAACCCATTTTCCCAATTCAGATTTTACTAACGGTCAAGTGTAGAAAGGGGAACTCATGAAAGTCATTGATGTGGAACGCACTATTGTCGATGTGCCGTATACGGCGCGGCAGAGCCAGATTACCATTGAGAGTGTATCGACAGTTTATAACTGGTCTGTTTTAGAGATGTGTAAAGTAACCACTGATACCGGACATGTTGGATGGGGTGAGACGGTGATTCACTACACCTATGGACGCACCACTGACGAGAGTGTGCAGCGTGTCTTGGGCGAAAGTCCTGCCAAATGGATGAACGACGATTCGATTGGCGCAGGTTTGCAGATGGCGCTCTTCGATGTTGTCGGAAAAATCCTAGAAGTGCCAGTCTACGAATTGATTGGGACGAAGGTTAGGGATACGGTTCCTATTTCGTGGTGGTCGATAGACGCTTCACCGCAAAAATGGGCGGCTGAAGCCAAAGATGCCGCGGCGTGCGGTTATACCAGCTTCAAAAATAAGGTTCGTCCGTGGTGGGACATCGTCGAACAGGTTGATGCAATTTGCAATGTTGTTCCCCAGGATTTCGAACTCGATTTAGATCCAAACGCTTCTTTCCGAGATGCAGCGACCGCAATACCTATCATGGAAAAGTTGGCTAAATACGACAACGTAGCCATGTTTGAAACACCAATACCGCAGGAACATATAGCAGACAATAAGCGAATTCGTGCGGAGACAGACCGTCCGATCGCGATGCACTTCGGATCGCCGCCCTACACCGTCAACGTCAGGGAATCCGTGTGCGACGGGTTTGTTATCAGCGGCGGAAAATCCGATGTCGTGCGGCAAGGGTTGTTAAGCGCTGAGGCTGATTTGCCTTTCTGGTTGCAGATAGTGGGAACCGGATTGACGACTACTTGGGCGGGGCATCTGGGCGCAGTTCTCACTCACGCCACTTGGCCTGCGATTACCTGCATAAACATTTACAGCCATCACTTGCTGACAAAGCCTGTTGAAGTCGTCGACGGATGCCACAGAATTCCGGACGCTCCCGGTTTAGGCGTCGAAGTTGACGAAGATGCCGTCGAAAGGTACCGCGTGCCTGATGAAAAGCTTGACGCCGAGGGGCTTTACAAACATCCGGATCCGAGGATTATCAAGACGGTCGTATATCCAGATGGCAGTTGTATCCACATGGAGGGCGACCGCCTAGAATATTTCAATAGCGGCGAAGGCGAAGCCCAAGTAGAGGGTGCGCGTTTGGAGGTGTGGTACGACGACGGCTCAAGTGAGTGGACCAGTCTGTTCCGGCGAGTGCAGAAGAGTCCGGAACCAGGCCGGTGGCAGGTGCGATAAGTTAGTCGGAACACCTATTACTTCGTCCGTGTTTTTTGTAGGGCGGCAAAATAATTATCGCGTGGACCAATTCAGATTAAACTCTGTACCCTCCCAATCGTCCATGTTTATAACACCAGTTCAACCAGCCGGAATTAGCAGGTCACTGCAAGGAAAGCGTGTGCGCTAAGCGCAGTCCCGCCTAAATGTCCTAATTCAAGGATTTGTAACTGTAAAATCCGCGGTTGGATTCTCGCCCAAAATTTGGCACGATTCGCCAAACCACAACAAAAAACACAATGAGGTAGAAAAAATGACTGGACTGAATACGTTAATGGCCATCAGTCTTCTCGGCGGCATTGCCTTCGCACAGACGCCGCAGCCTATTGACCCGATGGAAGAGGATGTCACTCAAGGTGCGTTGCGCGTCAATACCGACGAGGGAATCGTTGAATGCCCGCTGAAACACACGGATGTCAGTGCGAGCATCTCCGGCTTCATTGCCCGCGTGACAGTGACCCAAACGTTCGACAACCCGTTCGACGAAAATATTGAGGCAGCTTATGTGTTCCCGCTGCCGCATACCGCCGCCGTGGATGATATGACAATGGTCATCGGCGAGCGGCGGATAGTGGGAATAATCAAGCGTCGGGATGAAGCGCGCGCTATGTATGACCAGGCAGTCAAACGGGGATCGACAGCAAGCCTGCTAGAACAGGAACGCCCTAATATCTTTACCCAGTCGGTCGGCAACATTAAGCCCGGCAAAGAAATCCACATCGAAATTTCTTATGTTGATGTGCTCAACTACGACATGGGAACTTACGAATTTCATTTCCCGATGGTGGTCGGTCCCCGTTTTATACCGGGTGCACCGATTTCCAAGAAACCGGAGCTGCCGAGCGAACTGAAGGGCAAGGTTGGCGAAATAGAAGAATCGGAAACGCTTACAGAAGAGGGACACCCGTCCGGCACAGGTTGGTCGCCGGACACGACGCGGGTGACAGACGCCTCGCGAATTACTCCGCCGACGCTCAAGCCGGGCTACCGCACCGGACATGATATTAGTCTTTCAGTGACACTCGAAGCGGGTGTGCCGATTGGGGACATAAAGATTGTCAATCATGAAGCGACGCTTAAGCGCATGGGAGCATCAAGCGCCACGGCGGAAATTTCGCCTTCGGATTCAATTCCAAATAAAGATTTTGTGATGAAATACACTGTCGCCGGTGAAAAGTCGGAGATGGCTGTTTTGGCGCACTCGAAAGGCACTGACCAAGGCTATTTCATGCTCATGATCCAGCCAAAACTCCACGCCGAACTCGCCCAAGCACCCCCGCGCGACCTGGTTTTTCTCGTTGATGCCTCAGGTTCGATGAGCGGCGAACCTTTGGATAAAGTGAAAGAAGCGATGCGCCACTTTTTCCGCCTGAGTAAGCCGAACGACACTGTGCAGGTCATCACCTTTGCCAACCGCGCTGAGAATTTGTTTGAAAAACCGGTACCGGCGACTCAAGACAACGTCAAACGCGCCTTGAAGTTCACACAGCAGATTCAAGCTAGTGGCGGAACGGAGATGCTCACGGGTATACAAAAAGTGCTCAACGAACCGGCGGACTCAGAACGGGTGCGTATCGTCGTGATGCTCACGGATGGCCAAATCGGCAATGAGGCGGAGATAATTGAAGAGGTTGGAAAGCACGCCGGAGACCAGATTCGGTTTTGGACAATCGGCATCGGCTCGTCCCCCAACCGGTTCTTAATTGATGGCGTGGCGAAACAGGGCGGCGGAATGTCAGGCGTACTTGAACTCAACACCGATCCAAAGGAACTGGTTTCACGGATTGTTCACCGAATCCATCGTGCACAACTCGCGAACATTCGGATCGATTGGAACGATCTGTCCGTCTACGAAGTCTTTCCACGCCGCATCCCTGAATTGTGGACAGGAAGCCCGGTCATTTTATTTGGACGTTATGCGAATGGCGGAAAGACACAACTTGAGTTATCAGGCGCCGCGGAGGGAAAACCGCTCTCTTATTCGCTCGACGTAACGCTTCCGAATGTGAATCCCGAGCACGGCGTTCTCTCCACTGTGTGGGCGCGGAAGAAGATTGAGGACATCTCAGCGCAGATGTACTATGCCGACACCCCCGAAGTCAGAGAAGAAATTAAGCAGGTAGCGATTACTTATCGGCTGATGAGCCAATACACGAGTTTCGTCGCAGTTGATGAAAGCGAAGTGCAGCTCGCGAGTGCGCAGGCGAAACCGCCCCGGCAGGTGGCTGTTCCTGTGCCAATACCAGCAGGAGTTGATTTTGAAGGCGTCTTTGGTAACAGACACAGTGTACGAATCGAAGTTGATGATGATTTTGACTTGGTAAATCGCAAAGTTCTTCGTAAACCTAAACCGTCCGCTCCAATGAGGGTATCTTCATCCGACACTACAATGGTTTCAAATCAAGCACACCGGATGAATTATTCCGCACAACCAAACCGTCGGTCAGTAGTGAGGAGGAAAATTTTACGACAGGTAAAGCCTACTTTACCTACAAGTGCACTTAAAAGCGAGGAGCCACGGGGACTTGCTATGATGAAATCCACGATTGGCGAAACAAGCAAATTTCAGCAAGAAGCTCAAATCCCTACGCTGCGGTCAAGTGACACCTTGTATGAACGACCTCGCCTCCGTAGCGACGGTATTCAAGGCATTGCACGTGCCCTTTTCGCTCAGTGGGCGATGCAAAGGCACGAAGGGGTACAAGAGGCATTTGCGGAGGCAGAAGAACTCCGTAAACGCGGCAAACTTGAAGCGGCACGACTCCGTTACCAGCACGTGTTGGGGTTGCTAGCAGGCATTGAGGATGAGGATGAAATATACCCCGCCGCTACCAAAGCCATTTTTTCAATAACGGAAGAGATTGGCCGGAATCGTGCCGGAACCCATTCGCGATTGAACCGAAAACTCGACCTCGTTATTCGACATCAGCCGCTCGGCAATGCAATCTGCACGGTTGCCAAAGCGAGTGGATTCGAACTTGACCTCATTGTCGGCAGCCTCGAAGATGTCGGAGAGTTGCTGAATTCGACGGAACTTCGAGTGACGTATCTGGACTTACGCAATGCCACAGTGATTCAAGCGCTTGATTGGCTGCTCGCACCGTACCATCTAACATGGCAAATGAAAGGCGCGGACACCATTACAGTCGGCACATCGCGGCGTTTACAGACGCCCTCAGCATGGGGATACGAAGTTGCAGATCTCGCAATACCTTCGGAAAAAGAATTTAAGAAATTCAAGTCCGAGGAGGACGTTGAGAACGCGCTAAGCGTTTTCCTTCAAGGAGTCAGAATTGCCATCGACCAGAAGGACGATTCGGGACTCAAGCCGGGGTCCGCGGTGTTGATTGACTCTTCGCGATTACTCGTCTACGGCGAGCCGCACATTCACGCGAAAGTAAAGATGTTGCTCAAAGCGTTGCGCGACAATCAACTTGACATCATGGGGACGGCTGCGCGAAACCTCTCAAACAAGGAGCGCGCATCACTGAAAGCCCTGCAGCAACTAACGGCGAAACGTTGGGAAATGGGGGCTAAGGATCGAGAAGAAGCGGCAGTAAAAGGTGCGCGTGAGCACGTTGAAAACTGCATGGACGACACGCCTTGGCAGTTGCTTGCTGAAGCGGTTCGGAGTAGTGTTGACCTTGAAGCACTCACCATACTCCAATCTGCATGGGACAATCCGCGCATCGGAGAGATAGATTCGGAGCTTTTGGCTCGAGCTGCTTGGTGTATCGGCATGGCAGCGAGAGCAATTCCCGAGGATGCCGAACTCACAACTCTTGCTGAAAATTCCGTCTCCACGGTTAAGGCTATGAAATTGTGGAAGCCAAAGGATGATGTGGACTACGATGATCTCACGCCTTTATACGCGGCGTTGCTGCTTCGAGACGGAGGCGCACGAAACAGCCAAGTTGATGACGCGGTAAAGTCGCTAGTGAAGTCAGACGATAGTTCTTGGGATGGGACGACGCGCCTCATCGCCCAAGGTTGGCTTTCCGCTTCGCCGGAAGTAGATCGCATGTTATCGAATGCAATCGCGGCACATAAAATTAACGGCGACAATAACGTTCTTTTGACTAGCCTGCTTGCAAAACGCCGCGGCGGGCAGTTGTGGCAGACCTTCCGCGAGGAGATGCCAAACATCGTTGGAAAACAGCGGTTGAACGGTCATTTAGTGGTTCTCGTCAATCGGCTAGAGGCAGGGCCGTTGGCATTTATGTCGAAATGACTGAACTATTGGATTGGACTGGTTCTGAATTTCGAAAATTTTGCACTTACCTAGGATGCCATCCTTGAAGTGTGAGTGCTCAATGCAAATGGAAAAGCCCTGCTGGGGAATTCAACAGGGCTTTTTCTAATGCATTGCGAATTGTAACCCAGCATAACCGTTCTCACATCAAAAGGACTTGTCGTGAAAAGAACCCGCTCCCAAATGCCGCAACAGATCTTGCCGTTAGTCGTCTTACTCAGCCTATCGCACTGCATCGGTTGCATGAACGTCATTGACAAAATCCTTGACGGCGGAGATGAGGGATGGACTATTGTCGATATGCCTGTCAGAGATGTTTCGGTGCGTGTCGCTGAGAGTCAACCCGTCCAAGTCACCGTTGAGGTTATCGGGTACCTGCCGGACGGTTGTACAACGCGTCATGAGACGCATCACTCAAGGGAAGGGAACACTGTTACCATTCGGATGACAATGAAACGCAGTGAGGATAAGATATGCACGAAGGTCGTGACAGATATTCGAGAGCAAATTTATATCGGGACGTTTGCGCCCGGCAATTACCACCTCATCGTTAACGGCGTGAAAAAGAAATTCCGCATTGACTAATCTTGCGCCTTCCCAGCTCTACTTGTCCTACCTAAAACTAAAACAACGTCCGATATAGAACCTTGATGTTACGCCCCGGCTCCGGCATCACCGATTTAATTCTCGATAGGTGTTGACGGTATTCAGTATTGAATATATTCTCGACAGTGGTTACCAACTGATGTTGAAGATGCCACATTGAGAACACTACCTGCAAACCGGCGTCGTACACGAGGTACCCATCTGTCTTTTCTTCAAATTCGCCGAGCCGCTGCTGGTCATCCGAAAACCGCGCTGTCAAATGCAAATTTAACGGTAGGGTAACGTATCGCAATGCCACTCGTCCGTTGAGCGGCGGGATGCGTTCGAGCGGCAACCCGCTTGCCGCCAATGACCCTTTGACGTAACTCAAGTGCGACTCTACATGAATTCGCGGGAAAATTGCGCCGCCAATACCGATCTCGGCGCCGTCGAGGATAGCGTCTTGCCCCTGGTATTGATATATCCACAGCCATCCCGCTGCGCCGCTACCCCATTCCTTTTCCCCGGTTTGGGTCGGACTCAGATAGCCGTAAATCTGGTTGCGAAAAACGGCGAGATTGAGCTTCATTCGGTTGCCTGAATAACGCAGAAATGCCTCCGTACCGAAGCCATCCTCCGAACCGAGTTCAGCGTTGCCGATTTCATATGAAAATACTGCGAGATGCGGACCGTCTGAAAAGAGCTCTTCGATTCCCGGCGTGCGGAATGTCCTCATGAAGGTGGCGCCCAACCCCAAGTTTTCGTTCCATTGATAGATGCTTGAGACAGCGCCAGACACGCCTCCGAAGTCACGCCGCTCGACCTTTCCTGCACGTATTTCAACACCGTCGACAAACGGCTCAACCCTTTTGGTGTCGTAACGAAGCGCTGCCTGTAGCGTGAAGTCGTTGTATCGTTTCTGTTTGAAAAAGAACCCCGCCAAAGATATCTCCCGCGTGTGGGGTGTCCAGTAAAACCCACCCGTCGCATGGTCGCGATACTCGGTCCAGATCCCTGCAACTGCATCGCCGCGCAAGTGCAGCAGTGCGGTTGTGTTGTACGTCAACAAACCGAACTCCACGCCGAGCGTATTGTTGGACTCATACTCTTGATGTTGATAGCGCGCATAGGTCGAATACAGCTTAACTTTTTCGAGAAACGATTCCTCAAACGCGTATTCCAGATTGCCCTCATACCGTTGGCGATCGAGGTCAATCGTAACGCCATTGATGTGGCCTTCGGGCGAGCCGGGGATTCCATAGTCTGAACGGTAGCGACCGCCTGAAAGCCCAATGTGCCCCCAATCTTTTACCACTGAAGCACCCGTTGAAAAATTGGTGTTTGATAATGAGGTGTTTTCTAGTATACCGACCGGTGTGTGAATATCGCCGGCGCGGCGGCGGTTCAGCTCTAACCGCCACGCGAGGTTGCCGACCGGAATCGTCACTCCTGTTGTCCCGGTCAGCCCTGAGTTGACCGATTCACTCTGAAACGTGAAGTTCATCGTCGGCTGGTTGGGGAGAGTTTGCGGGATGGTCTCGCGTTTGACATTGACGACGCCTCCGAGTGTGCTTGAACCGTAAAGCAGCGACGCCGGACCGCGCGTGATTTCAATCCTTGCCGCCGTAGTTGGGTCAATCGCAACCGCATGGTCAGCAGACGATGCCGATTTATCGCCTGAACGTCCGCCGTCTTCTAGGATAAGCAGACGGCCGCCTCCCATGCCTCGAACGACCGGACGTGCTGCCGATCGCCCCATCGTCCGCTGGGCGATACCCAACTCTCCACTAAGGGTCTCGGCAATCGTTGCGCCCATTTGTTGATTTAGTTTCTTATCGGAGAGTTTGAGGTCGGTTGTTTTCTCAAACTTAGCGAGTTCGTCATCGTCAGGTGTGACAATGATTTCACCGAGTTGGACTGTGCTGGGCTTTAATTTTACGTCCAGCATTATCGGATCCGCATTGACAGCAATTTTCTGATTTAATACTTCATAGCCAACGCACATGAATTGCAGCGCATGTGTTCCCAACACAATTTGACCAAACTGAAACCGCCCAGTTTCATCAGTTCGAGACTGAATAGTCCTCCCCGCAGCAACAAGCGTAACCTCGACTTCAGCGATTGGATTCTCTGTCTCCGCATCAATCACTTCTCCTGAAACGGAAACGGTGCGGGACAGCGAAACTGCGTCTGCGCCATGCGTAAAAAGTATGGCAAGCAGGGAAAATATGACGAGTTTAGATTGAGTGAATTCTTCAACAATTCGATGGCAGAGGCGGTGATTGATTAGGTGAACAACGGCGAGCAGAAGTCCGCCCAAAGCCATAAAAATGACCTCGGTTCCCTCTGAAGCGTAAAATCGTGCGATAAAGATTAGAAATAATGCACTACCGAGCATTAGAAACACTCGCCATTTTCGGTGGTTTCTATAGCCCCATGTGAAACTGCCCACAGCAACTCCCACTGCGCCGAATACCAACGCCAACTCCGCTGACTCGCTGACAATAAACCCAAGCCCAATCAGCGGCAATACGGTCATCAAGAGCTGGGCTGCCATACAGTGGACGGCACAAGCAAACGATAAGCATGCGCCTACATTGTCCACGACTGCGTGATTCAGATATCTATTCAATTATTGGCTCCTAACGTCATTCGTTACTGTTACCGGTATCGGCTTTGCCGGTCCGGCGTGCCAAATCCGGATTCATCGTTGGATTTGGCACGCTGACAGGCAAACCAAAGTTTTCGGTTACGGCGTAACCGTCACGGGAATCAAGAGCGCCGCCGTGAAATCGGGGTGGTCGCCGTGCATGAGTTGGAGCTTGATTTCCGTTTGACCGGCTTTAAGCCCCGCCACCTCAAAGGTGAATTGCTCGGCAAGCTCATCGCCGTGATCATCATGATCATCGTCCTCATCGTGATCGTCATGTTCGTCGTGTTCATCGTCCTCATCGTGATCGTCCTCATCGTGATCATCGTGATCATCATGATCGTCGTGATCGTCGTGATCGTCGTGGTAAAGGTGTACCTCAATGATAGATGAATCATATCCGCTGAGCGCTAAAGCAAACACCTCTTCCTCGCCATGTTCATGGTCGTGGTCGTGGTCGTCTTCCTCTTCCTCTTCCGGATTCTCAGGAAAAAATTCATGGCTGTCGTGGTCAAGGAACGCCGTCAGTACGTCGAGTTCCTCTCCGACTTTGAGCGTGATACCTCCCGTGTGCGCCCCTTCAAATTGACGGTATATCTCGTTCCCGTCAACCTTGAGCACAAAACCGTCCGCATCGGCATGAAAGGGTTCATCGTCATGGCCATCTTCGACAATAGGATTGTCGTCTTCGCCGCAAGCAGCGAAAAGTGCAACAGATACGAGTAACAAAAACGTAAAACGTAAAACAGGTGTAAACATTATTACCTCCAGATATAGATAGGCTGTATTTCCCGGCATCACGACTGGTGATACCACGAAAAATAGGCAGACTACCGCCGAGACTGTATACAACTCAGCCGGGAAAGACAGATAATGATATGGTCAAATAAAACAGAGATTATGAGAACAACGAGCAGTTTAAACGGGGATAGTCGGCGGGGCACGACTCCGGACACCCTTGTCAAGAATCGTGGAAATGAAATGTAATTTGATGATGGGTCTGTGAATTGAGATGCAGGTATTAAGATTGTTGACGTCAACGGCTTTAAGCTCTATGCCGACGTGGTTGGCATTGAAGAAACAAGCGGAGCAGTGTTCTGAACAGCAATCGACGTGCTCATGGTCGTGGGTAAGTGCAACAAGGTTTACCGTTATCAGATAATAAACGATTCCAATCGCTATTACCCAAGCCACGCTGTTCGGATTTATTCTAATCTTCCGCAACACTCCTCACCTCATTCAAACGTCCAAAAATTCGCAAACACAAAGCAGTATGCTATCACAAGCAGATTAGCATTGTCAAATTTATTTGTTTCAAAAATCGAACCCAGTGGGTATCATACCCAGTTCATCACACTGATTGCGCTAATAAAATTGATGATAATTCCGACATCGGCAATAAAGTTCAGATTGAATGATTTCTGTCCTGTCTCTCCTAAAAAACAGTACTATTTCCAATTTGGATTTAGCCTGCGCTTTGGCTTATTGGGGGTGCCTTTCGCTCCCGATAGTGTGGACGATCAGGTTAACACCCCATTCTAACCACTTTTCATTCTCAGAATTTTCTCCCCACTTTAATCCAATCCCAGCGGCGTCGTAGTATACAGCGGTTCGTCCATTGAGTCTAAGCGCATAAAATTCGCCGCGCTTTTTGGCGACGCGCGGCACACCCTTCTTAAATTCAAAAAAGCTGCGGCAGACCGCATCCTTTCGATTAATCGGCACGAAATGTGCTGTTTGACCGACAATCTTCCAGACCTCGAAGCGAATGGAGTTTGCCACCGGCCCATCAATCCCCCATGCGGTGGATATGTCCGAAAAAAGGAGCGTTCCGCCGCTCTGCAGGTAGGCTCGCAGATTCGCACGCTCCGTTTCGGAGAATGTAAACGCATCTCGTGCAGCGACGTAGATCAGTGGAATTTGGAGAATATCGGGGGAAGCGAGCGGCATCGTCTCAGGCAAAAGCTGCGTCCGTACCTTCGTCCATCTATTCATCGCATACACCAAGCGGTTCAAAGCTTGGGCACGAATGGCATCTGCCGCGTCCTCGTATTGGACAACCACGATATTGTAATACCCTGTAATCTCACGTCCGGTACCGCGTACCTCCACCTGAACCGCGGTTCCCGCGTTACTTTGAATTTTGTCAAGGATGCCGGCGGCACGGCTTGGCGCAATTACCTTTCCCTCCGAAGCCATTCGTCCAACTATCGGCAAACTGCTCACTGACAAGTTGGGTTGGGAAACCGCATCCGCACTCAGCTCAACGTTCGTTTGGAATTCGGTTTCCGCCACCGGATTCAAGCTTACCCGAGCGGGGGAGTGCACGACTGTTGCTGATTGCGTTGCCTGGGGCCCCGTGCGAAGCGGCACCGCAGCAACACGCCGGGTAATTGGGCTCTTTCGATCCATGTCAACCGCGGCAATCTGCCGGGGTGGCCGTTTTCGGCGTTTGAGCGGCGATGGGTTCGGCAACGGCACAACAGCAACTTGTATGGCAGACTCCGCAATTGGGTGCGGAGTAGGCAACATCGCCACCCATAAAAGGATAAAGGCGTTCAGCACAAGTGATAACAGCCACGCTGTTGCGGCGATTTTCCTCCGACGGGCGACCGTAGATAAGCGAGGCGCGGCTAATACTTCCTTTTTACGTCCGGCAGTGAACTCGGGGCGTGCCGGAAGCGATTCGAAATTTCGGTGCACCTTACGGCGTCTACGCTTTGCCCGAGTGTAATTCAAGCGAGCAACTTGCCGATAACGTGAGTGATACATAGGCGAAATCCAAAGACGTTACTGTTTCTCGGTTTCCGGACATGAGAAGACCGTCAAATTAGATACGAACAGATGTATTTTTCAGCCGCAGGGTAGGTAATCGCGTCCCGAGAATTGGGTGGGAAGACATCACGCCTGCAAACATCGTCAAGACTCTTCTGCAGCAGAATTAAGCATGTTCCCTGAGAAACAGATTGACAAGGAATCTGCTTTCACGCCACAGATTCTGCGTGCGTCAATCTTATCGGCAAAAAGTACAAGACCCTATCTTTCACTTGCGAACGCGCGATAATCCTCTGTACGGAAGATTGTCCACAGTTCAGTCGACAAATCATAACGACAAACACCGGCAGAAAATGTACCGACCCAAACGTATTTGCCATCCAGGCTAATGCTGCGAATATTGTTGTCGGATAAACCGTTGTCAATGTTGAATCCATCCCACCGCTCTTCGGCGCGGTTGTATCGGCTGAGTCCTTCGCCGGCGGTTCCAACCCAGACGTATTTTTCGCCTGCGGTGATTGTACTGATGTCGTTTCCGATGAGTCCATCTAGGACTGTTAGCGTTACCCATCGCCCTTCCGGCGCATTGTACCGGAATACGCCTTGTCTCGTGCCGACCCACATGTTTTCGGGGTCCGACGCCAGTGCGGTAATTTCGGCATTCTTCAGATATGAAGGAATTTCAAACGTATGCGCCGGCGTCAGTCGGCGAAAATTTATTTCAAAAACTTTCAATCCGATTTCCCGTCCAAGCCAGAGTTGATTGTTTAGAAAGTCCATCGCCGTGCAGCTGATTATCCCTAAATCTTCGGGGGTGGTTTCTAAGCTTTCGGTCAATCCAGCCCCGGTTTGCACGCGAGTGTGTTCAACGATTTGAGCGTTCGTTATCAAAATCCAAGAGTCCGCTTTCCGGTCATAAATTGCGATTTGGTTGTCGCTGAGCACCCAAACCTTACCGTCTCGCTGCTGAATATGGCGCACCCACGGTAGCAGCGGGTGGATTTCCCTAGCCGCATTTGCGGCTTTATCGTAGATGATGACGCCCGCTTCCGTGCCAAGCCAGAGTTGGCCGAGGACGGGGGCGATCGTACGTACGGTCGGCATCGGCGGGAATTCGACGTTCACCGTTATGAGCGGCGACGGTACAGTCGGGTCCCCTGGTTGTGGGGTTCTCCCTTCCACTATACGCTGAATGATTGAAATCGCTTCCTCGCGTGCAACTTCTGGATGGTAATCGACGTAAACCTTGCGCGTTCGGACGGGATTATTAGCTTGTAAAGCGGATTCAACCGCCTGTGCATTTTCAGCCACACGCCGTTGTAAATTGGCTAACTCTTCATTTTCCGCGTCATCACTTGGAAAACCTAAATTCGCAATACGCCATGAGTGCGAGATTTTGTCATATTTGGCTAAACCGAGACGTGTACCCACCCACAGATAATCGCCGTCCGTCACGACGGTTTTGATGTTGTTACTAATCAAGTCCGAGGCATTTGATTCGATGTCTTCGAGGGCTTCCGAATAAGTTGTCCAATCGCCCTGAACCCAGTGATACCGCGCTAATCCGGCATTCGTGCCGAACCAGATTTCATCGCCGTCAATCGCGACGACCTGCACGTTGTTTGAGGGGAGCCCCTGCGCCTCGGTAAAATCACTGGACAGGTCAGTAATCTGATTGTAAAGCGTTATGCCGTCGGAGGTGCCGATCCAGTGATATTTCTCCTTTGAACCGATGCTTTTGGCGTCTGTGGCGGCGAGGCCGTCCGCCTGTGAATACGGCGTCAGGGATTCGACCTCCTTGTCGTACATGGTGACGCCGCCCGGCGTGGCGAGGAAGATGTACTTCTCTTCGACATTTATTGAGGTGACGATGTTGTTGATCAAGCCGTCGTCGGTGGTGTAGACCGCCCACTGACTCTCATCGGGTGTGTATTTCGCCGCTCCCTGATTTGTGCCGAACCAGACGTAATCCCCATCAACCGCGACCGACCAAACAACATCATCGGGAAGCCCGTCTTTTTTTGTCAGTGTTTGCCAGGTCCCCGCCTTGGTGTCGAATCGCGAGACACCGCTCTGTGTGGTTATCCACAAGCTGTATCCGTCTCGCGCGAGCGCGTTTACGCGATTGTCGCAAAGCCCATCGGCAGTGGTTAGGGATGTCCACCTGTCTAAGCCCCAGTTGTATCGGCTGACACCGCCGTGTGTTCCGACCCACAGTTCGTTTTCCAACAGCAACAGACTCGACACGCAATTGTGTTGAAGTCCATCGCGTTTTGTATAGTTGAGCCAAGTATCCGCCGTTTTATCGTACCGGCTGATTCCCCGGGGCGTGCCGAAAAAAGCGTAATCATCGTTGATGACGATGGCGCGAATATCTTTGGCGACAAGTACTTCTTCATGACCGCGCTCGCGGCTTGGGGCGTATGCCCACCACGAATCGTTGGGCTTGTTGTACCGGTAGATACCGCTATCCGTCGCAACCCAGACGTATTCATGCGACGGGTGAATATCATGAATGCGTACTGTTGAAAGCCCCGGCGCATCATCGTCCGTGAACTCCCGCGTTTGCCCGGTTGCCAAGTCGTACCGTATCAGATTTCGCCAACCGCCGCCCCAAATTTCTCTGCCGTCCATGGCGACGACATCAATACTCGCTTCGCGGCCGATTTCCAGCTTTTGCCAGTTATCACCTGATTTATCGTCGTGTAGATAAACGCCTGTTTCAGTGGCGACACAGGTGGTACCGCCGGATCGATCTAAAGCCAGAATAGGCATGCCTTCAAAGGCATGCGTGGTGTGCCATTTCTGCGCCGATTTTTCGTACCGAGACAGCCCGCTTCCCGTGCCGACCCAGAGGTATTGCGAACTCGCGGCGAGGTCTGTGATTTTGTCATTGGATAACCCTAACCGACTTGAGAACGCGGTCCACTCATGCGTCGAATTGTCGTATCGGTTCAAGCCGCGTGTGGTGCCGACCCAAATCGACTTACCATCAACCCGGATTTTCGTAATTTCATCGGCAACCAACCCACTTTTCGCCGCCCGAAAATAATCCCACTTTTTATTGAATTTATCGAACCGCGAAATTCCACGGTCGCTGCCTATCCATACGTAGTTGCCCACGACATCAAGACAGGAGATAGCCCCGGCGCCCAAGCCATCTTCGTTAGTATAGGATTTCCACCGTTCGGTTTTTGGATTAAACCGACTTATCGCTCTCTGTGTCGCCAGCCAAACGCCATCGGTGTCCTCACCAATTGCCAGCACATAAGCGGAGGGAAGCGTTTTCTCTTTACGGTACGTTTTCCACCGGCCAGAAACCGAGTGAAACTGCGAAAGCCCGTGTATAGTTCCAATCCAGATGGTGTTCCCTTTGACCGCGAGAGACTTAATCTCGTTTGATGCCAATCCCATATCTTGATGGAACCACTGCATGGTTCCGAGTTTTGTATCGAAATTGAGGAGTCCGTTTCCCGTCGCCATCCAGACTCGGCCCGCCGAGATTGCCAGGGCTGCAATCTGATTCGGTATCAACTCCTGAGTTTCACGATTCTGTACGGCGTTCGATGGGACGAAGACCTCCCAGCCGAGCGTTTTCCATGTGTCGACCTCGCGTTTGTTGAAAGCACGCATGGCGCGTTCATATTCCGAATCGGCAGCCCGCGCCTGGGCCCGCGTTGGATTCCGCGAAAATTGCCGGTTTCTTGCCCGCACAGAGGCCGCGAATTGTTGCGGCTCTTTCAGTTTGCTATAGGCTTTGTCCTCGTTGGCGAGGTCTGTGGGGTTCATAAATTTCTTGTTAACGGTGCGGACAAGCCCCGAATTCGTCGCAATATATACGCTATCGCCACTCGCTTCAATGTCCGTAATCGAATCGCCCAGAATGTCCATAATCGAATTGGGCACTATCTCTGGGCCGGGGCGCGGGACCGAGCGATTGCCGCCCCGGGTGCTCACCCAAAAGGCACTCTGATTGGTGAAATACTCCCACTCATCATACTTAACGTTATATCTCGATAGTCCGCCGGGGGTTCCAAGCCATACGTACTTTGAATCGTGATGAATCGCTGTTACGGCCGCCGTTTTAATTCCCAAAAAATCTGTGTATGAACGCCACCGATTCTTCTTCAATTGAAACGCACTCGCCCCCTTTTCGGTGCCCACCCAGATCCAGTCGCCGCGCGCCGAAATACACCGAATCTTGTTTGCAACCAGCCCGTCCTTGACAGTATAGCTTCTCCATTCGTCTCGGTTCATGTCAAAAACCGATAGCCCGGAATCTGTGCCGAACCACACGCGCCCGGATGGTTTTCGATCGAACACCCCCTGCTTCCACTCAATGCCGATGCAATTCACTTCGTTGCTGACAAGCCCATCCTTCGTTGTGAAAAAATCCCATGTTTTCGCATCAAAATTGTACCGGCTGACGCCGGCACCGGTTGAAAGCCACAGGTAATCACCGCCTATCTCGACCCCGCGCACATCCTCGCCAATTAACACCTCGCCCATCTCGTCTTCATCGGACTCTGTCTCCGGCACGCCGATGGTGAACAGTACGCTCAACAAAATCAACATTGTGCATACGCATTTGACACATTTTGAAATAGTCATGAGTATCGCCTGTATTCGGTATTGGAACGTATTCGCTTATGTATAGATTAAGTTATTTGCCGACAGCGGGAATATGCGCAAAGGTCTGTGCGGGTTTAATTGGCCAGTCCGCATCCGGATAGCCGAATTAGACCGTAAACCTATCATAGCACCATACGCTCCGGTTTTTGACGTTTGCCGGATGCTAAGCAATAGTGATGCCAATGTCTTTCGGCAAGCTAACCGAAGCGAAATTGAACACTGAATTTATGCGGCCGGTGTGGAAACACTAAGGGTTAGACTACGGGACGAAACTCACCGCGGAACGGCTTAGCAACAAATACAGTCGTTACATCAAATGGGGTCGTGCTACGCCCTCGCTGCAAAGATCTTTGACTCGCTCGAATCGGGCAAAGTGCAATTGAGAAATGTAGACAAGTTCCTACCGGAAACCGTCGGCGCATGTGTTGTATTAATTAGACACACCTGTTATATTGCGGATACACCTAATTTTTGCTTAAACATCAATTTCTACAGAACAGATTCGTGAAATCTCCCGCTTTAAAATTTTGCTTTGCTACAGACTGCGGTATGGCCGGTAGTCGTCGTGGATAGTTCGCCCGGATCACGGTAACTGCGTATGAGGATACCTGAAAATGAACATCGCGCGGCATTAAATTAGAACGGATTTAGGCGGCATTGTCAAGATAAAAGCAGGATTTACCTATAATCGTAATCGAGGGGCGCCGTGCATACTACCTTCGTTTTTCGACTACGTAGTAAAGCACTGGTAGGACGAGCAGCGTCAAGAGCGTTGCGGTTATCATGCCGCCGCTGATGACGATTGCGAGCGGCTTCTGAAGTTCTGCGCCTGAACCGTGGGCAAGTGCGAGCGGCAGCATGCCTAGCCCTGTAGTCAAGGCTGTCATCAACACTGGGCTGATGCGTTCTTCGGCGCCTTTCAACACGGCGTCGTACAGTGAGATGCCTTCCGCACGAAGGCTGTTGATGTGCGTCACCAATATAATGCCATTTCGCACAGCGATGCCGAACAGGAGTATGAAGCCCACCATAGATGGAATACTCAACACGCCGCCAGTGAGAAAAACGCTGATGACGCCGCCGATTAACGCGAGCGGCAGGTTCAGCATCACCAACAATGAAAGCCGCATTGAACCCGTTGCAAGATACAACAGGATACAGATGCCGACGAGGACAAAGCCGGTTTGAACCAGAATCCGTTTTTGCGCCGCTTGTTGGCTTTCAAACTGTCCGCCGTAGGTGAGGAAATATGCTTCGGGCAGGACAACATTTTCGGTTATCTCACGTTGAACTTGAGCAATAAAGTTGCCTAAATCTCGATTTTGGACGTTGCACTGAATCACAATCCGCCGAGATACGTTTTCTCGGTTGATGGTATTCGGCCCGAACCCGTAGCCGACATCGGCAACCTGTTTTAACTGAACGAAAGTTCCGGCAGGCGTTCTTAGTTTTAAGTCTCCGACAGATTCAATAGTGTTGACAAGCGTGGGGTCAATTCGAATCACGAGCGCGTACTGCCGTTGCCCTTGAATGACTTGACTCACCGCTTCGCCTTTGAACGCTGTCTCTGCGAAATGCGTCACATCTTCGACGCTTAAGCCGTAGCGAGCTGCTTCACGCCGCTTGACCTTGATTTGGAGTTGCTCGACTTGCGCCTGTTGCTCCACCCACAGGTCCACCACGCCGGGAATTTCCGCGATAACGGCTCGAATCTCTTCGGCTTTCTGTCTGAGTGTGTTTAGATTTGGCCCAAACAGTTTCAACGCTACTTGTGCGTTTACACCCGACAGGAGGTGGTCAAGGCGATGCTGAATGGGTTGACCTATGGAGACGTGCACACCGGGGAAATTTTCCGCGGATAGCAAAGAACGCACTTCGGCAAGTAGTTCCTCACGTGTTTTATCACGCTCATCCGGTGGAATGAAATTCACTACGATTTCGTGGGTATCCACGCTGTGGGCATGTTCGTCCGTTTCCGCCCGCCCGGTACGGCTGCTGACGCTTGTCACTTCTGGCAGCGTCAGGAGTCTGGATTCCATCTCACGACCGATGCGCGTGGATTCTCCCAACGAAGTTCCCGGCGGCGAGTGGACGGCTACAGAAAAGGTTGCTTCATCCATAACCGGAAGAAATTCGCGGCCCAAGCGGGGTATCGACATTATAGTCAAGGTAATCATCAACAACGCCAACGCAACAACAAGCCACCGCAGCTTCATGACGCAAGAGAGAACTGGCCGATATGCCCGTTTAATCCATCCAACCACGGGACTTTCTTTCGCAGCCGGAATTCCCGATTGCAATTCATTTTGCGAACGCTGTCTTCGGACACTTGTCAAGAGCAGGTCACTTAGTACGGGAACCACGGTTAGCGCGACGAGCAGCGATGCCGCCATTGAAATGACCACCGCCCAACCAAGTGGGCGGAACATACTACCCTCCATACCGCTCAAGTTGAACAGCGGTACGAAAACGAGGATGATGATCAGCGTCGCAAACACAATAGATGACCGAATCTCATCACTTGCGCGTGTTACGACCTGCGTCGGTGTCTCGCCGTTTGCTTCGTCCCCGCCGCGGCGCCGGAAATGCTCCTGCAATCGGCGGTAGATGTTTTCGACGTAGACTATGGCGTCGTCAACAACCATACCAACGGCGATCGCCAAGCCAGCGAGCGTCATGATATTGAGCGTACCACCCTGCGAAATCAGGGCAATGACAGCTATGATTAGAGAGAGCGGAATGGCTGTCAGTGTAATTAAGGCGGTGCGAATGTTGAATAGAAAGATAGCCAAGATTATAACGACGAGAATTGCGCCGTCACGCAACGCATCTTTAACAGTATCTACGGCGCGCCGTATCAGATCGGCTTGCGCATACTCGATTTTAACCTCAATGCCTTCCGGCAGCGACCTTTCCAGCGATTTTAGGACGGAAACAACTTTGTCGTTTAGGCTTAAAGTATTGATCCCCGGTTGCTTAACCACCTTGCCCAAAACCGTCTCTTTCGCATTGCGGCTCCCTGCGCCGCGGCGTATTTCTGGCAGTTCGCCTATCTTCACCCTCCCGATATCTTTGACCAGAATCGGCGTGCTGTGCCCCCGCACATCAATGACGACATTCTCAATGTCGGCAATTGTAGAGATACGGCCCAACCCGCGAATCATCAACTCGCGCGTATCCTTGATGAGAAATCCGCCCGCTGAATTTTCGTTGCTTTTCGCAAGGGCATCTGCAACATCTTCCAGCGAAAGATTATAGTTTATCAACTGGGCAGGACTAACGAAGACTTGGTATTGCTTAACGTAGCCGCCGATGTTAATTACATTTGCGATACCGCCCTGGGACTGGAGTTGATAGCGGATGACCCAATCTGCGAGATCCCGCATTTCCATTTCGTCAAATTCCCCGGTTGCATCAACGACCGCGTACTCTAAAATTTCGCCCAAAAGGGAGGAAGTCGGCAAGATAATCGGCGCATCCACGCCGTGAGGTAGATTCGGGGCAACGAGTTGAAGCCGCTCGGAGACCATTTGCCGCGCCAGAAAAATATCCATTCCCCAATCAAATTCAACGAATACCAGCGATAGGCCAACGGCGGAGGAAGACCGAACCCGCGAGACATACGGTGCACCGTTCATCGCACTTTCGATTGGCAACGTGACTAAGGTTTCCATCTCCTCAGGAGACCAGCCGTGCGCCTCGGTAAGAATAGTAATGCGGGGCGGATTGATGTCGGGATAGACATCAATCGGCGCCGAACGGAATACCCGAAAGCCGATGACAACTATCACAATGGTACACGCGATTGTTAGGAGTCTGTTTCTGAGCGAAATTTCCGTGATTTTCGACCACATTTATTTGCCTCCTTGGTGCACCTAATGAGAGTGCCCCGCGTGCGAATGACCGCCTTCGGTAACCTTTACGTTTGCGCGTAACAACTGGTGCTTTCCGTGAGTTACCACGCGCTCGCCCGCGGACAGACCGTCCTTTATCTCAATATACCGGTCATCGGCGGCACCTGCCGCGATTTCACGCTTCGTGTAGGTGGATCCGTGTTCGACGAAAACAAACCGGCTCCCAGCCTCTTCAATCACCGCATTCAGCGGAACGCTCAAAACCGGCGCCGCTTTTTCGAGGACGATTGTCTGTTCTGCGAACATCCCCGGTTTGAGCTGACGGGCAGGATTTTCCACCTCCGCCCAAAATTGGACGGTGCGTTTTTCGGGGTGCATTTCATCTGAAATGTGGGAGATTTTACCGGTGAAAGCCGTACCGGGATACGCCGGTACGCGAATGCGTACCAATCTGCCCGTCTGGGAATTTTCGTGAATGACTGCGAGCGCGCTTTCATACGCCTCACCTTCAACCCAGACGATGTCGGTGTCCAGTATTGAGAAGAGTATATCACTTTTTTCAACCGTGGCGCCGAGTGTCACGTGTTGGTTGACGATTTGCCCGGAAGCCGGTGCCTTGACGTTGAAAGTTGGTGATGGCTGACCGGTTTGCGCAATTTTTTGAATTTCGGCGGGTGTGAGTCCGGACACTCGAAGTTTTTGCCGAATTTTGTTCAAAGTGATTACAGCACTGCGTAGTTCATCTTCAATGTTAAGCATACCTTCCAATGCTTCCGAACTGGCCACGAAGGCGAGGTAAATTTCAATTAGTTCTTCGGCGGATTGTTCGTTGAACGATATTATTGAACCGGTCTCAGTCAAGGTATTGAGCAATGTTTCACTCAAACCTGCAGCAAGTGCGCGCTGTTTGTTTGCCGCGACCTTGATAGCCGCGATTTTATACGCCGCGACTGCATCTACCAACTCCGTCCCTTCCTCACTGAGCATAGCGAATTTTTCCAGCAAGGACTCGTCATTACTCTTCACTGTCAAATCTGAGTCTAATGTTTCTAAATTTAGCAGCGAAAGGATTGGGGTTTCTCCTCCATCAAGTAGGATTTTTTCCAACTTCTGCCCGCTGAATCCGAGGATTTGGAATTGCTGCTTCGCTTCTGCCAGTTCAATTTTCCCCTTCCGGTATTCTGCCTTCTGCGCCACCAAGTCCTTTTGCGCGGAGATACGCTTTTCCGTTAGGGTTTCTGTCCTCCTGAGTGTAGCCTCTAGCAAACTGAGTTCAATGTATGCTTTGACTAATCTGAAACGCATCTGTTCCAACACGGCGGTGGTCTTCGCTACTGCAAGAACATGTCGTTTTTCAACTGCAGTTTTGATCTGTTTCAACTCGGATATCGATTCCAAGTAGTCAATTTGCCGAGTTTGCAATTCGCGCCGAATTTGCTTGGCGAAAACTTCCGTCAATCTCCCTAATTCATCGACCAAAGATTTCTGTTGAGTCTCCGCTTCAATTAGGTCAATCTGCACCATCTGCAGGTCAAGGCTTTCTAATTCAACTAATACATCCCCCTTCTTTAGTGAGTCACCGAGACTAAAATGGATGCGCTTTACAATCCCGCCGATTCTTGGTGTGATAACGCTCCGCCTACCGGGGTGAGCGATTACATTGCCGGAAACCTGTACACCCTTCTGAATTGAGCGAACTTCGGCTTCGGCAGTCTTCAAACCGATATTGGCTTTCGCTTTTTCGGTGAGAGTTACCGTGTTTTCTTGGCTGTGCGCATGATCTGCGTGTTCGCTGTGAGGGTGTCCATGCGTGTGAGTGGCATGTTCATCGTGGGAGTGGCCATGATCGTTTTCTGCATGTGAGTGATTCACTTGCTCGCCGTGCGAGTGTGCATGATTTGACGTGTTATGCGTGTGATTCCCACTTCCCTCATGGACACCTTCACCTTGCGCCCAAATGAATGTCCTAGCGGCATTAAATGAAACCAAACATCCTGTCACGATACCAGTGATTGCCACAATTCGTGCGAGACGAGAGCTACGCAGCATTTACTTTCTCCTTGTCCTTTTTGGATAAAAAAACCTTCAATATTGGTTCACAAGATGAACGGCGGCCGGCACACTCTGTATTCTGTCAGCCTCCTATGCTGTTCGACTGTTGAAAAATTTCTACGGAAGTTCCGATTGCGGCTTCAAGCTCTATCAACGCCTTGTGGAACGCCGCCAGCGCGTCCAGGTGCGCGAACCTAATCTTGATAAACTCATTCTGCATGAGTATAACCTCTAAAATCCCGGCTTGACCTAATTCGTACGCTGTGCGCGTCAGTTCAAGGTTTTCATTTAGCAATTTCAGCAAATCGCCCTCGTAGAATTTGAGATTTTTTTGCGCAGCCTTCAGTGAAATGAACGCCCCCATCACCTCGCGGGTAATTTGCCGTTCTTTGTTGCTAATTTCAACGGTGTTGACTCCCTGTTCGGCTTTTGCAACATTAATCCCAACACGATTTCGGTCAAAAACCGGCAATGGAAATGAAAACTTTACACCGAATGCCCGCTCATCTGGGCTACGTTGTGCTATACCGGCTATACTCAGGTCTGGAATGTTCTCAGATTTTGCCAGCCGAAGTTCCCTGTCAGTCAACTGCGCGTCTAATCGCAGCGACGTTAGGTCTCGTCGATTTGCCAGAGCGCGAGTCGTTAATGCGTCGAGTGTCAGGGTTTGAAGCTGGTTCACCGGCATGTTTTCTGACAAACTCCCGACTGCGATAGGTGCTGCTTCAAGCGCGGCGCCCATCAGATTGTTGATTTCAAGTTGTGCGCGCTGCAATTCACCATCTAGTGCGGCCGCGCCGCGCAGCGCCGCTTGCAATTGAACCCTCGCCAGATTTAGCTGCGTTGCCGAAATATCTCCTGTTTCAAATTGAACCGTAGCGATGTTACGCATGTGTTCGTAGTGCTGAATGACTGCTTCGGTCAGTTTTAGTTTCTCTTGGACAAGCGCTAAATCGTAAAAACCGAGTTTCACCGACGTAGTGAGCAACCGGGATGCATCTGCGAGCTCAGCATTCACCTTTTCAAGTAAAATTTTTGCGATTCGTTTCCGGTGTCCGCGCTGCCCTCCGAGTTCAAAAGGTTTTGATAGTTCAAGTCGCTGCTCACCATCTATCCCCCCAACAAACTCGGTTTCTAGTTCAGGGTTACCAAGCAACGCTATGCCATCAATTCGGGCGCGTGCGACTTTGAGTTTTTCGCGTATCGCGCTAAGTTCCGGGTTGTCACGCACCGCCGTCTGGATTGCAGTGTCAAGCGAAATTTTGCCTTCCCCCTCCGAAAAGGCAGTTGGAATTTTCACGGTGCTTAATAAGAATAGGTACATGCTCACCATTATGAGAATGCGGCAAGGTGTGGTTTTCATACGTGATGTTCTCCTCCAAGTGGAATGGACAGATAGACCTATATTTTATTCCGTACGTTTGGGGCTGTCAACCGCCGCGGGATTCTACTGAACGCCGCTGTTGCGCATACATATAGAACGACGCACGGTTGAAAAAGGCTCATCAAGGCAGCCCACCGCACAATTTGTGATTAAGCCAGAAGCGATGAAACCGGCGTGTAGATTTTATGAACTAAGTTCAAATAAGGAGGGTTGTAGTACGAAGGGATACTAGTGTTGAATTGATTAACGCCGGGGCGCAGAAAGGCGGCGCGCAGATTGGAATAGTAGGGAAAGGCAGTTGAGATGCCGTTAGACCGACAGCGGAAACCGCGTGGAGAGATTGCATGTCTTTGGCGGGAATGACATATGGTTGTTTGTCTAAGGGGAAAAGATGGCGAGATTGACACATGAATCACAGTGGTACGTTTCCGATGCCGCTTCAGCATGCATAACATCTTCTTCCGAGTCAAAAGGGTGGTTGTCGGTACACCGCCCGTTAGCACCCACTTCAAGTTCGACGTGACCGTCCGAACCGACACAAAGCACGTAGTTGGACAGCGACAACCGTGTAGCAACGATATAAAGCAGCAACCAAATCAAGGGGATAGCGACGCGCTTCTTTGACACCGCTTGAGATTCCATTCTAGTTGTCTCGGGAATTGGCTGAAGTTACTGTGAGACTCATTTTGACAGCGGTTGTTGGATGCGCTGCTGCTCGCGAAACTCGCTTCTATTTTGTATTGCGCTGATGGTTCAGCGTTCGCCGTTTCATATACTACTCGACGTTGTTGTAAATTATACTCTTGTCAGTAACGAGCGTTGAGATTTTACAATTAATATGACTTGAGACCCAATCTTTATAACCTATGAATGACGGTTTATCAAAGATTTTAGCTAAGACCTTACCGCCTCTTTGTAGCAAACCCACCACTGAAACTTTAACATCAGTCCACCTATTCTTCTTTTTCCATTTTGCCCGCCTACCTATATATGCTTCATCAGCTTCATTGATGCCAGATAGGACATGGTCATTCTCGTCTATAGCTTTTCTGATTTTCATCATCATACTCAAGCAAGTCTTCTGGCTCATATGTAGGTGTTCAGCCATTTGACAGCTAGAGATTCATTTTTTAGCATTAATCATTAGAGCTATTGCGAGAAACCAATTAGGCAGGGGTACTTTCGTACCATGAAAAATAGTTTTGGAAGTCGTAGATAATGATGAGTTGCAATGGTAGCAATTCCAAAGTGGAGAAATAATATGACGATATTTTCTACCAACTTTTAGCGAGCCACAATGAGGGCAACAAAATATTTTGGGAAACCGTTTTTTTTCAATGAATTTAAGGCAGGCTTCCTCAGTATAAAATTTTTGCTAACATTGAATAAATCCATAGTAAAAGTCCCGAAAGTATTACTATAGATATTTACGTTTGAGCGAACGTTACCATTGTGAAAGGAAAACTAACAAAATTAACTCAACAAGAGATTTCGTTTAAGATATGACAAAATTGGTGGGAAGCATTTATTCTGAAGGAACATTCCACCATTCAGTTTGGTTTATGCCATGATGCTCATAAAGATGCCGATTAAACTGAATATTCAACGTGTTAATTTGGGCTTCAATATTCTTGGTAAATTTAACAGGCTTAATAACCCAATTCCACATTATATTGATTATAGTTAATGCACCGACTACAATCAGAATTAAATCCTTAGTGTCCCCTAATTCCACGCGATAAATCCTCTCGTTTAATATCTTCGGGTCGTCGGGTAATACCAACCATAATTTCGTCAGGAAGAAATCTAAAGGTGAAACCTTCTACCCTACCATATTGAACTTTGCTCTTATCACAGATTCCATTAGAATTAAGAGCCTCAATTACATAACGCTTTGAAGCAGTTTTTCTAACCATGATTTTACGGTTTGATTTAGCCATTGTAACCCACCTCCCCGCTACCTTAAACCAAACCATATCTGCCAAACATTATCGTCTTCAAGTTTGAAAGATATTTCGCGAACTTCGCTAATGGTAGCTTTCTTTGAATCGCTTATCATCAAATCCTCGTCACCGTGTAATTCGGCAATAAACTTTTCGCCGTCTCTATACACAACAAACTTTAGCGAGCGTTCAGGCTTTTCATTCATGGCAACCTCCTTATTGAATAGGTGCGTATATAATACACTATTTTACACATTTAAGTCAAGAGTTTACAACTGTAAACCCAATTTTGTTAGCAGTTTACAACGTAGAGTATCATTGTCATGAGTAAATCCCCCCTGTAGTTTACCACTGCAAAGGTATTGCCTCAAGTTTACAATTATCAATATAATTCAAGAATTCATTGAACATTCTAAAGTTAAATGCTCAGAGTTAAAGCTAGGAATTACTGATCGCCAGAAAAACTGGTGCAAGTTGCACAGCAACTGCGGTTTGCTTTTGGCTGTTGAAGCGTTCTTTACCTCGAACAACACGGATACGTTATGAAAGCGGTGGCAAAGAAACACAAGTGAATCTGAGATTTAATGATTGCCGAGAAAATCTTCTTAACCCTCGCATTTCTCGATTGAGGAACTGTGTGTCAGGGTTTCCAATCAATGTGATCATTGACATTGTATTCCTCGAAGCCTTCAAGAATGTAACGACAGAATTCCTCGGTTTCACGATCGCCTTCGGTTTTTGCAAGTTCATACAGCCGAATGAACATTTTCTTACCTGTTTCAGTCTGCTTGTAATTTTTCTTACGGAAATTATGAGTTGCACAAAGGGTTTGACCGTTCTCGATAGTTGCTCCGCCACCTAAGTCTTTCGGCTTGATATGGTCCGCATGGATTTCGACGCCATCGAGTCGTCCTTTCCCGCATATCACACAGCGGTAGTTGTCTCGCTTTAAAATCTGCTCTTTTTGTGCGGCTGTGAAATCTTCTAATTCAGGGTTAGTAACTAGTTCGGGATCGTATTTATAAACACCCTTCCGAAGTTTTACCAGTTTCCCTTCTTGAGACAATTTTCTGATTGCCCTATCGGGATCTCTAAAAGTTTTACCTGTCCTATTTGGGTATTCGCTGGTTAACCAGTCCACGACTTCCGGATGCGCAATAGGACGATTCGGATTCTTCACAAAATACTCCATCACTAGGTCAGCTTGAGTAATCGTTTTTGTCATTCGGATTCCCTCAACATTGTAAACAAACCTCTACTATCCAAAATCCGTTTTCGAGCTAATTCGCAATAACCGCTGTCAATTTCAACGCCAACACCGATGCGCCGGTTATTGTGTGCTTCTACTAAGGTTGTTCCGCTGCCTAAAAAGGGATCGAACACAACGTCTCCGACGTAGCTAAACAACTTTATGCAACGATAGGGTAACTCACGCGGAAAGGGAGCGGGGTGTCCAACCCGTTTCTTGCTCTCGCCATTGAATGTCCACACGCCATTTGTCCATTCCATAAATTCATTGCGTGAAATGTCTGACTCTTTACTGCCGAACTCTTTCTTCCAATTCCCCTTATACAAGATGACGATCAGCTCAACCGGGGCAATGACAAATGGTGCGGATGCGGACATCCAAGAGCCCCACGCCGTTCGACGAGAGATGTTTCCTTCATTCCAAACAATCGTGGCGTGGTAGTTCCAACCCACGCTCTGCGCAATTGTAGTGAGATCAGCCCCCACGCTACGGTGCCCACCCTTGTTTTTATCGAGTGGAATATTCAGTAACATGCGAGCGTGCGGTTTACTCCATTTGTAACAATTCCCTATCCACTGCCTACTAAAATCCAAGTAATTTTCATAACTTATCGCGTCATCATTCGAATCGTAATCAATACCAACATTGTAGGGCGGTGATGTAACGATTAAGTCAATAAATTCTCCTGTAAACAGATCGAGTTGACATGTGTCGTCATTGATAATATACACACCCAATTCCTCAAAGAAAGGAGCGACTTTGAAGTGAGCGTGTTTATCCAACTCTGGGCTTTGCATATGAATCCATCTCCCAATCCGGTTGCAGATTGACTGAATTGAAGGATTTAGCGGATTGTATCGTCAAATATATATTACATCAAATTTATCTCCGTTTGTCAATGGTTTCTTCAGCGCATGCGCCATTCAGCCTTGAAATTTTCAAAAGACATTATGATGAAATAAACATTACTTCAGTCAAACTCTACAGACTCTTCTGAGACGTAATGCCGGGCACACGTAAACGATCAATTCGGCCAACTACGGGATAAATGAAATCCGTGAGAATTTCACTCCCAACCTTATCGTTTTGTGGCACTACTTCGAGCCTTTAAATTTTTGAGTATATTACCCAATACAGTTTTAAGAATACTTCTCTGCGTCGAAATCAAGTCGGGAATGTTTACCTCCTTGAAACAATCAGGCCTGCCGTCCGCATAGGCTGTACCCAAAGTATACCCTTGGTTATCTATTGATACGCGGGTAATGAAGTTAAATGTCTTCCGTTTACCCGACCCGCGTTTTGTAGGATGCCCGACACTATCGTTGCGAATGTCCCGTATATGCTTTAATGATGAATCAAGGGTGTATGGAAATTGAAGAGCTTCAGCCAAATGCTCAACCGCATCTTGTTGCACAAAAAGAGCCTGTAAAGTTCCGTATAAATACATGTATTTTTTGCCATCATCAAGATGTTGGTTTTCAGTTTCAATTGAGATGTCTGTCATAAGAAACGAATCCAAGCAACTGTTTGAATCTTCAATAACATCTAAAGAACTACACAACATGCGCCAACTGCCCGCATTCTGTGACAAAACACCTTTGAGTTGGGATTGATTGATTGTATCACGGATCATATTGGTGATTTTATCAATTGTTTGCACTGTAATTTCCTCACGAAAAAGATAAAATATAGGATTCCTTAGGTCCAGTGATAACTCACCGATCAATGTTAGACCTGACCTTCCCACACTTGTCAAAAATTCCTTCGGCCCATGCAATTCCGCCTTACGAATTCAATACTCACCTCAAACTCCTTCAAGACATCCGTATCGTAACTCACAATGAATTAGGCGACTTTAGGATTTTCGAAGTTTGAGTGCATCTGCTTTTAAACGATCGAGCTCAAGGTGGTAGATGCCGACAAGTATATCGCCCTCAAACTTTTGTCCAACACGAAAGGTGCCGCGAAGCGAAATTGGCACATCTTGATAGCTGCGGATTTTCTTTTTTTGCGGAACCTCTACATACACCCATTCGTTAAGAAGCGGGATTGCGCCGAAACAGCATGCCATTTGGTCTTTGAGCAACACGAAAGTTCGAACGTTATCGAATTCACCTTCAAGCGGCAACATGAACCCTTCAATCTCAATTTTCGACCCGTTCAACGCTCTTATTTGCGGCGGAATTTCCTCGTCGAGGTTCAGCGTGGCGACGTAATCCGGATCGTCCAATCTTGCCCAGTTTGGCTCCCTGATTCGATAGCTAGTGAGCGTATTGAAGGTCAGTGATTCATATTCGCCCGTGCGCTTGCCAATCCGTTCAACTTCAACTTTTGGAGGCTGGGAGTCCGGCACCGCGCCCGGCTGCGTATCCACACTAATCTCCGACGCGGGGTTCACGTCCTCGCGCGGTTTGGCATCGCCAGATTCTGCGACCGCCAGCGGGGCACCCTGTACGTCAACGTGCTTAACGATTGACGCTGATTGACCGCTTACCTTCCTAAGGGCGCGAATCGGATGTGGTTCCGGTAACATTTGAGAAAGACCGAGCGCCAGCGCAACAACAACTACACTCGTAATTGCAAAAGGAAGCCAAGAGCTTCGTCGTTTCTCCGTTTTAAGCTGCTTCATCGCATTCGCCTCCTAACTAATGGTGATGATGTTCACCGTGCTCACCCTCGTTGCCTTCGGGAAAATCAAAATCAACGTCAGTGAAGTGCTGCCCCTTCACCGAAATTGACGTGATTTGCGCGTGAAAATCCGTCACGCCCTTGAGCGCGTCGGATTGTCCCTCATATTGAGAGGTATCACCTTCGGTTTCTCCTGTTAAAACGTTTGCAGCGGCTTTGAGTTGCAAAGTAATTGACTGCCCAGATTTCAACCGATTTAATTTGAGTTCGATGGTGTTCTGCGTGAGGCGCACCGGTTTTTCCGCCTCGCTATCTAGGACATAACCGGTGAGTTTTCCGGTCTTTTCTTCCAGGACAAGTTCAACGTGCGCGAACTCTTCGCCCAACACGACCAGTGTCCCACCGTGCGGCGCCGTATGATGATGGTGGGCATCTGGCTTCTGTTTACCGTCGTGCGTTCCTTTTTTCTCGCAACCGGATTGGACGACGGCAATTGCTAAAATCGACATCAATGCCGCGATTGCGTTTTGGAGTTTCATGAGAATTCCTCCTTTTACAAAAATGTGTTAATGGGGAAAGTCAAACGCTTCGCTAAAATTCAGACGTTTCAACACGTTTATATGGTATCAATAGCGTATGAAAATGCGTCCAAAGGAGAACCCAATGATTAAAGACTCGCCAATTGTAGAAGAAATTCGCCGCATCAGGTGTGCCCTTTCGGCGCAATTTGACCGTGATGTGGATAAATTTATGGACTACGTGACTCAGGGAACATCGGGGCAAGCGGACCTCGTGTAACTACGGACGGAATCCCCACCGAATGAGGCACAGGATACGAACGGCAAGGGTTAGCTAATTGGCGTTATAGTCATTTAGGTTAATATTTACACAAGGAGTGATTGACTGATCGATAATCGAGGCTAGGAAGCCTCTCCCACAAACCAATGCGTAAATGTATAATTTTTAGTTGCAATGACTATAAGTTAGCCGCAACATCCGTCCGATACGCTTTGACGGCAGGCAAAACGCCCGCGGCTGCACCTATGAGTATAACACAAACTGGTGCGATTATGAACGCAGGATGAAAACTTAACAGGTCCAATACGATTCCGGTTTGTGCACGAACAATTGCCGACGCTGCCGTGAAGATTACGCCGTAAACGATGAAACCGATGACGACGCCCATTGCGGTGATAGATGCGGCTTCCAGCACGATGACGGAAAAAACCGTTTTCCGGCGCGCGCCGAGTGACCGTAAAATGGCGAGCTCACGCCGGCGTTCGTTAATCGAATTATACACACTTGCGAGAATTGAGCCTGCCGCCACCACAACAACAAGATAAGAAACCAGCGCCAAAATTTGGTTCATCCAACCAATTTTATCAAACAGTCTCGCCATCACCGCGCCTATCGGCCATGCGAGAGTTGCCGCCTTACCTTGTTTATTTATTGTGGCGTCCATCATGAAGCCGATTTGCGGATTGCGAAACTTGATCATAACGGCACTGACCTCTTTGTGCTCGTCGGGGATTTCTTGACCGGGTTGAGCAACATAATCCTCCCCACTTCCGCGCAACACATGCCCCTCCATCCGGTAAATCCCTTCAATCGGAATCCAGATGACGCGGTCAGACGGAGAATTGGTCGGTTTAAGCACACCGACGACGGTATATTGCTCGTCATGCCGCATCGACTCATCAAATACTAATCCGTGATAGGGGTTAAAGTTATCGCCTACCTTCAAGCCTAACTTATCCGCGGTATAGCTTCCCAAAACCGCTTCTTGCCGAGCCGGATTGAAAAAACGTCCGCCGCCTTGAGTCTGAAATCGAACACCATCACGGTACTCAAACTCCGTGAATAACGTCCCAGTGGTGCCGACGATGCGGAATCCGTGATAGTTGTCTCCGAGTGCGTAAGGCACGGCGAGTTCGACGCGTGGGTCGTCTCTCATCGCCTGATACATCGCCCATGGGATATTGCCGGGTGAGGTTTCGAGATGAAAGACGGTGTTCAATACGAGTTGCAGCGGGCTGCCGCGCGCACCGATAACCGCATCAAAGCCGATCTGACCGCCCGTAAAGGCGGCTACAGATTGCGCTTTGATACCGATGACAGCCATAACGAGCCCGGTTCCGAGCGCTACCGACAGCGCAGCGATAAGCGTCGATAGGGCGTGTTGCCGCAGGCTGCGTCGAACGATAAATAACAAGCTCACGCGTTTTTTCATTATTCACGCCAATATTGTGACGCAGGATTTTCAGTACAATGTCAAATGTTCGTGCTCAATGTGGGATTTGGATATGCACACTCGCCGGTTGATGCGGCGCGCACATTTATATGCGATCATGCACGATTCACTTGTGCGAAATCTGCTGCCTCCTCAAACTGCTCCAATATTCCGACATCGTGGCTAACGGTGAGCAACGCGGCGTTGTTTTCATGGCAAATCTCGCGGATAAGCGCAATCGCTTGGTTAGCGTGGTGATAATCCAGATTTCCAGTCGGTTCATCGGCAAGCACCAAGCGCGGACGGTTGGCGATAGCGCGGGCAACTGCAACACGCTGCTGTTGCCCAACGGATAATTGCGATGGCGGATATCCCATTCGATCTCCCAACCGGACCCGTTCAAGCAAGTGTTGGGCGAACTCTACATCAACGCCCTTCCCAAACATCATACCGAGCACGACGTTTTCCAATGCGGTGTAACCGTGGAGCAGATTGAAGGTCTGGAAGATGTAGCCTATATGGCTGGCGCGCAGTGAATCACGCCCAGACTCGGAGAGGGCGGTAATCTCCTCACCATCAATAACGATTTGTCCGCTATCGGCGTGCAGAATTCCAGCGATGAGATTGAGAAACGTGGTTTTTCCGGTGCCGCTGCTTCCCTTGAGCGCCATCTGCGAACCTGTCTCCAGCTCGAAATGGGGCACATCAACGATGCGATTCTGTGTACCTTCAGGCGAAAAATAAGCTTTTTCGAGATTAGCGATTGTCAAGAGCGGCATAACACACCGTGATCAGTTGTTCGACAATTTGCAGAGTTGACACATACGGCAGAGGCGGCGATTGATGAGGTGAACAAGCGCGAGCAGCAGTCCGCCCATAGCCATGAAGATGACTTCGGTACCCTCTGAAGCGTGAAATCGTGCGATAAAGATTAGAATTAATGCGCCACCGAGCATTAGAAACACTCGCCATTTTCGGTGGTGCCAATAGCCCCAACTTAGACTGCCGACAGCAACTCCCACTGCGCCGACAACCAACGCCAACTCCGCTGACTCACTGAGAATAAATCCAAGCCCAATCAGCGGCAATACGGTCATCAAGAGCGGGGCTGCCATACAGTGGACAGCGCACGCAAACGATAGGCATGCGCCCACATTGTCCACGACTGCGTGATTCAGATATCTGTTCAATTATTGGCTCCTAACGTCATTCGTTACTGTTACCGGTATCGGATTTGCCGGTCCGGCGTGCCAAAACCGCATTTATCATTGGATTTGGCACGCTGACAGGCAAACCAAAGTTTTCGGTTACGGCGTAACCGTTACGGGAATCAAGAGCGCCGCCGTGAAATCGGGGTGGTCGCCGTGCATGAGTTGGAGCTTGATTTCCGTTTGACCGGCTTTAAGCCCCTTCACCTCAAAGGTGAATTGATCGGCAAGCTCATCGCCGTGTTCATCGTGTTCATCATGCTCATCGTGATCTTCGTCATCGTCGTGATCTTCGTCCTCATCGTGATCGTCGTCATCATCGTGATCGTCGTGATCGTCGTGGTAAAGGTGTATCTCAATGATTGATGAATCGTATCCGCTGAGCGCTAAAGCAAACACCTCTTCCTCGCCATGTTCGTGGTCGTGGTCGTGGTCGTCTTCCTCTTCCGGATTCTCAGGAAAAAATTCATGGCTGTCGTGGTCAAGGAACGCGGTCAGAACGTCGAGTTCATCTCCGACTTTGAGCGTGATACCTCCCGAATGCGTCCCTTCGAATTGACGGTATATCTCGTTCCCGTCAACCTTGAGGACAAAACCGTCTGCATCGGCGTGAAATGGTTCATCGTCATGGCCATTTTCGACAATAGGATTATCGTCTTCGCCGCATGCAGCGAAAAGTGCAATAGATACGAGTAACAACAACGTAAAACGTAAAACAGGTGTAAACATTATTACCTCCAGACATAGATTGGCTGAATTTCCCGGCATCACGACTGATGAAACAACGAAAAATAGGCAAATTGCTACCCAAACCGTATACAACTCAGCCGGGAAAGGCAGATAAAGATTTGGTCAAATTAAACAGAGATTATGAGAACAACGAGCAGCTTAAACGGGGAAAATAGGCGGGGCACGACTCCGGACACTGTTGTCAAGGATCGTGAAAACGAAATGAAATTTGATGATGGGTCTGTGAATTGAGATGCATGCATCGAATTTGGTGACGTCAACGGGGGTGAGTTCAATACCGACGTGGTTGGCATTGAAGAAACAGGCGGAGCAGTGCTCTGAATTGACATCGACGTGCTCATGGTCGTGCGCGAGTGAGATAAGGTTTACCGTTATCAGATAATAGACGATTCCAATCAATATCACCCAGAGAATGGGAGTGAAATGGATTTTAACCTTTTGCAAGACTCCTTACCTCATTCGAACGTTCAAAAATTCGCCAACACAGCATTGTATTTTAGCACAACCGATTGGCTTTGTCCAATTTTTTTGATTCAAAATCGACAGGAATGGGTATCAAACCAAATCCATTGCACTGCCGCTTAAGTACCTTGACAGAACTGGTTATAATCGTTTATTCTAATTTAGAGCGAAGCCTTTGGAATGCAATGGAACCGAAAATGAATTTATTTATGATGACAAGAAAGGACCGTTATTCAGAATGTTTAGATTCTTCCCTGTTTTGATGGTTGTTTGCATGGCGACCGTTACAAGTATTTCAGAACGCGCAGAAAGTGATGAGGGTGGAGCGTCAGCGGAAAAATGCCACGTCCCCGGGTGGTTCCGAGTCGATACGGATAGTTTAGGCACGCATTTCCTGATTGGGGCGACGCATTGTGTCGGCGGAGTTTCGATCGAGTCGAATATATTCATTGATGATACACTCGGCGAGTTTGACCTCGGTGTTTCCATACCCGCTGTTAAGGGCGACAGTTTCAGCCTTACAGTGCTGCCCATGCTCGGACTTGGGTTTGATTATAAGACGCCGGACGGCCCTTCAGCAATTTTCCCGCACCTGTTTGTTTTTATGCCCGCAGGCAAGTTTTTTTTCAAATCGTGGTCGATTGGGTCATTCTATTCTGTGTTCGATGAGGAAAGAAACAACGAACTTTACACCCGCAATTATGCCACCTATTCCGTGAACAGAACCGTGGCGGTTGGCCCCCAAGTTGAAGCCGTTTTAGGGCTTGGGGATAACGGGAAACTTATTAGCCTGATTCTCGGTGCGCGAATCAACATCGGTTACGGCGAAAATAACACGCTCGGCATACTTTATGGGTATGATACCAAAAAAGCGGAAGAGCAAACCGGATTGACGGGACGGTTGAGTTTTACGCGCAGATGGTAGTGCCATGCCATCGACGGCAGATAATTTCACGTGTGGGCGAGCGTAAACGACCATCTACTGAAGCAGGAGCATAATTTCCTTGCGCCTGTCACGGCGCAGTGCATAGTCGTAAGGCGTATCGCCCTTGGCGGTCTTGATGGATTTGTCGGCAGCGGCATCAAGTAAAATCCTGATGACTTCTATATCGGCAGCTACTGCCTCCATGTGAAGCGGAGTTTCTCCCCAAACTGTGCCGAAGAAATCCATCTCTGTGCGACCGCCGACTTTGGTTTGCCGATTAACATCGCCGCCCCGTTTAATTAAGAGTTTCAATGTTTCAGGCTGATTTCGGAGAGCGGCTTTGTGCAGCGCAGTTTCCCCGCCCGCAGGGAGTTGCAAATTTACATCCGCCCCGGCATCAATTAGAAAAGACGCGAATTCCACATCGCCCCTAACGGTTGCGCTCATAAGCAGCGTCATTTTACTGAATCTATCGTGATTGATGTTACCGCCATTACCGAGCAGCCATTTGCAAATGTTCGTGTGACCTCTGAAATACGCCCAAAAAAACGGTGGAAGGTCGCTGTGGTTCACGTCTGCGCCTTGTTCCACTAGCCGGCGGACGTCGTTAAATCTGCCATTCTTTCCTGCTTCGATCAACGCTTCGTTGATGTCCATTTCCTGTTCCATGATTATTCTCCATTTATAGTCAATTTCACTTATATTTGCTCAAGATTCGTCAGGTGCGGCTGCCGGCAATCACCTATCAGCAACAATCCATCCACCATCTATCAGCCCAATGCTGGCGCAACTTGGCCCGCCTTCGTCATCTGTCCCCATATACCTCGCCATCAGCACTTTATTTGGATGCTGGAACACCTCTTTCACCATTTGCCACGTCACTTCCTCTTGAACATTGAATTTTGGATAGCCCGATGAAATCCAGATTTTTGCCCGTCGGCTCCATTCACAGTCCGCCTGACCCGCCGATTGGCCTATATTGATGTAGAAGAACCGTTTCGAAGGCGTTCCCCGTGCGAATGGCCCTGTGAAGTTAGGTAAACCCGTATCGCGCTGCGGTTTCACAACCGCCTCAAAATCGAACGCGATATCTTCGCCTGTAGATTGGGTAACCGAAACCAATTCCCCGTTGTTTTCCAGCGAGAAATTGACTCCGGCTAGCGGGTTCACAACGACGATTCGCAACGGGATTTTGTATTCCATAATTTTATCCCCGCATGTCTTTTTAGCTTTCACCACTTCATCAAAAGGTATTCTAACATAATTATAGATTTTAGGACAACACGCTCGGATTCGGTATGTGTTTTGACTTGTATTGAGTGTGCTTTTCGCTTGACAGAAATTGGGAAGTGTGATAAATTGCGCTTATCATTTCAAGTGGATTGAATCATTTTTTGCGGCACCCCTATAAATTTATCGGTTACGGAGGGGGATATGGGAAAAGAAAAGGATTTAGATAAAAATAAGGAATCCGTCATTTCGCGGCGGGGTTTTCTGAAGGGTATGGGTACCGGTGCAGTTGCAGCTACGGTTGCACCGACGGCGCTCGTTAGTGCTGAGAAATCGGCGGACGCCAAGATGGGCGAAGCGATTACCCGCGCCAAAATCAAGCTCCATATCAACAACGAAACGCATGAGGTTGAAGTTGAACCTCGTACAACGCTGTTGAGTGTGCTTCGGGACGGGATCGATACCAGCGGCAAACGTATTGATTTGACTGGAGCCAAGTCCATCTGCGACCGCGGAGAGTGCGGGGGTTGTACAGTTCAGGTAGATGGGCAGCCAATCTATTCTTGCATGATGCTCGCAATTGATGCCGCGGGGAAACAGATTACGACGGTCGAAGGGCTTGCGAACGGCGATCAGTTGCACCCGGTGCAGGAAGCGTTTGTTCAACACGACGCCCTGATGTGCGGCTTCTGTACACCCGGATTCGTTGTGGCGTCAAAATCGCTGCTTGATGAAAACCCGGCGCCTACGCTTGAAGAAATTAAGGGCGGGTTGTCCGGCAACATTTGCCGATGCGGCACGTATCCGTTTATCTTTGAGGCAGTGCAAACGGCTTCGGGCAAGATGGGAGGTTAGACGAATGGCATCGTGGGGAGAATCACACGAAACACGCCTGATTGGAAAACGCATCCCCCGTTTGTCAGGCGCGGACAAAGTCTCGGGGAAAGCGAAATACACGTTCGACATTAACCGGCCTGGCATGCTTTACGGCCGTATTCTGCGCTCTCGCGTGGCACATGCGACAATTACGGCGATAGATTTCAGCGGAGCGGAAGCGTTGTCTGGTGTCAAAGCTGTCATTCCGCTGATTGAACCCGGCAAACGCTTGCGACACGAAGGACAGGAAATTGCCGCAGTGGCCGCGATCACTGACGACATTGCGAAGGATGCGGTACGGTTAATTCAGTATGACTTTGAAGAACTGCCCTTTGTGGTTGATGTCGAAGAAGCCATGGATGAAAATGCGCCGCAAATTCGAGACGATTGGCACCGGAATCAGAGTCAACCAGGCATTGATGAGCGCGGCAACCTCGAAGCCGGTTTTGCCGAGGCAGCCGTGGAAGTAGAGGCGACTTATAGCGCGCCGGTTCAAACGCATGTTTGTCTGGAAACGCACGGGCACGTCGCCGAATGGGACGGGGATAGCCTGACTGTTTGGGCTTCGACGCAGGCGGTATTTGGTACACGCCGAGATTTTGCCCAACACTTTAAAATTCCTGAAGACAAGGTGCGCATCATCACTGAACACATGGGGGGCGGTTTCGGAAGTAAGTTTAGCCCCGGTGTCGAAGGACGTGCGGCGGCAGAGCTTGCGCGAATAGCTAGTGCGCCTGTGAAGTTGATGCTAACACGCAAAGATGAGCATCTGGTGGCTGGAAATCGCCCGTCAATGACGCAGCGCGTGCGGGCGGGCGCAACAGACGACGGGCGCTTAATCGCTTACGACCTACGGGGTTATGGGACTGGGGGAATCGGCGGCGGCGCTAGTTTTACGGGGCCTTATGTTTATGAGGTGCCGAATTATCGGACTGAGAAATTTGCTGTTGCCATCAACGCAGGAAGTGAACGCGCAATGCGTGCGCCGGGACACCCTCAAGGCGAATTTGCGATGGATTCGCTGATGGATGAACTCGCCGAAAAACTGGGCATGGATCCGCTAGAATTCCGCCGAATAAACGACCCTAGCGAGATTCGTCAGGCGGAATACACACTCGGCGCAAAAGAAATCGGCTGGCACCGGCGCAACGAAGTCCCCGGCGCCGGGAAAGGCGTCAAGAAGCGCGGCATCGGCATGGGAAGCGGACTTTGGGGCGGGGGCGGACACGCTGGAACACAAGCACGTGTGACAATCCACGCTGACGGTACGGTCGAAGCGGTTACGGGTACCCAAGATCTCGGCACCGGCATTCGAACAGTCATTGCGATAATCGTAGCAGAGGAACTCGGCTTACAACCCCAAGACATCAGTGTGAAAATTGGGGACAGCGGACCAGGACTGCCGTCTGGCGGCAGCGGCGGCAGCACGACAACACCCTCTGTTGCCCCGGTGGTGAAGACTGCGGCAACAGCAGCCAAACAGAAATTCTTCGAACGGATTGCATCGCAGTTTGAAACCCAACCAGACGACCTGCGCGCTGCAGACGGCAAGGTATACACCGCCTCGGATCCAACGAAGAGCGTGTCGTGGAAAGGCGCGGCGGGCCATCTCGGTATGGAGACGATTACCGGGAACGGCGCCTGGCATGACGGCCTAAGCGAGCCCGGGGCTGCCGGAACTCAATTTGCGGAAGTCGAGGTGGACACGGAAACCGGTGAAGTGAAGGTCATTAGGATTGCGGCAATACAGGACTGCGGCCTGGTGATGAACCGTTTAACCTGCGAAAGCCAAATCAACGGCGGGGTTATTATGGGATTGGGCTATGCCCTGCTTGAGAACCGCATCATGGATCCACTGACAGGTTATATGATAAACCCGAACCTTGAGGATTACAAGGTTGTGGGCGCTATGGAAGTTCCCGAGATTAAGTCCATCGCTTTCGATACCGACCGGAAAGTGACAGGTGTCGGCGAACCTGCAACCATCCCGACTGCGGGCGCGATCGCTAATGCCGTCTATAACGCAATCGGTGTCCGGATTCGCGACCTCCCAATCACGGCCGATAAGATACTTAACGCGCTTGCCGAGAATGCAGCAGCGTCCGGATGAATCTATACATCTTCAAACTACGCATGGAACGAATGAGGAGATAGGGATATGGAAAAATTTGCTTACGTCAATGCAGCAAACGTCGAACAAGCCTCCTCCTTGTTGAGCGGCGAATGGGGCGAAACGATGGTTATTGCAGGAGGAACGGATCTTATCGGTGAGCTCAAAGAGTACATTGAAACTCCCGCGAAAGTTGTCAACCTCAAAACCATCCCCGGCATGGATGAGATTAAAGCCGATGCGACTGGATTGACAATCGGTGCGTTGGCAACAGTCCGAGACATTGCTGCACATCCTACAATCCAAGAGCACTACACCGTCCTCGCGGAAGCCGCCGCCTCGGTCGCGTCGCCGCAGATTCGTAACGTTGGCACGCTAGGCGGCAATCTGTGCCAGCGCCCGCGTTGCTGGTATTACCGCAACCCAGAGATAATCTGCCTGAAGAAGGGCGGCGACATATGTTACGCGGTCGAAGGATTGAGCAAGTACCACGCAATCTTTGGCGGCGGACCGGTGTATATTGTTCATCCTTCTGATACAGCACCGGCGTTAATCGCTCTTGGCGCCACCGTGAAGATTATTGGTCCCGATGGGGAAAAGACGATGCCGCTGGAGGAATTTTTCATTTTGCCTGACATCAACCCGCAACGTGAAAACGTGCTTGAACCGAACGAGGTTGTAGCGGAGGTTCACGTTCCAAAACCGTCGGCGAATACGAAGAGTTTCTATATCAAAGCCCGCGAACGGGGATCTTTCGACTTTGCGTTGTCGAGCGTCGCTGCTGCGTTTGAGATGAACGGTTCAACCTGCGGTGGGGCAAGCATCGTGATTGGCGGGGTTGCGCCAATCCCGTGGCGATCGAAGGAGGCTGAAGCTGCACTCAACGGCGTGCGTATCACGGAAGCGGTTGCAAAGCGCGCAGGTAGTGAAGCCGTGAAGAATGCCGAACCGCTGAACGACAACGGGTATAAGGTGGTATTAACCCAAAATCTCGTCAGCCGTGCAGTAATGAAGGTGTCTTAGGGAATAGGAGAGCAGACATGGAAAAGGCAAAAGATTTGTCCGTCTTGAATCGACCGATATGCCAAAATCTACGCACAAAAGCGCTTTATGTCGCCGGCGGCAGTTTGCAATATCTTGTTGAAACCAACCCTTACTCTCACTATTGGTGCAACTGCACAATGGCAGCGGTGGGGCCAGACGATAGATTCGTTTCACCAGAAGGTTGCAACCGCTCTCGAAGGTGTTTCGAGCCGATTGGCGGCGAGATTGTTGCGTGATTGACTCGATCCGGACATATACAGGCCAAGAGAGTTAGTAAATTTCATACACCGAACGATGACACGTGCGGTTTCTGTGAATCCTGACATCCTACGTTTAACCCCCAATCGAACGAATTCCGTATCACACGTCGCGTCAACATGACCTTTCTTCCCGCACTGATACAGTGGCTGCACGTCGCATCTGTCGTCCTTATGATTGGCGGTTTTTTCTTCCTTCGCGTCGTGCTTATCCCCGCTTCCCGCAGCCTCCCGAATAGCCACCAACCGAAACTCATGGCAGCGGCGCTGCGCCGGTTCAGCGTTGTCGTGTGGATTGCTCTCGTAACAATCTTGGCGTCGGGGATTTACAATTTCGTCTCATTCCTGAGATCCGCAAACGCAACAACTGCGTCGGGCATTTCTCCTGACTTTTCATATTATATTCTCGTCTTGGGCATCAAGCTCTTTATCGTTTTTCTAATTTTCACGCTCGGCATCGTCCTCACGTTTCCGTACCCTGTTTTTGAGCCTTTTCAAAAACGCCCTTCGCCGTGGATCAACCTGACGATGATATTGGGGCTAATCGTGATTTTTTTGTCCGCGTTGCTGCGGAGGCTATAGCGGATTTGGAAATCGGGTGTTCCAAATTAACTTTGCAAAGCGAGGATATCACGCCGTGTAAACCATTTTTATGTCGTGAACTATTGATTCATACAGAACCGGGATTGGGAAAGGAACTTTTTCGAAAATGGATGTGACAACAATAGAATTGCCGTACGGGCGATCATCGGTGAGCGTTGATGCGCCGACTGAGAAAATTCTCGGTATCTATAGGCCGCAAACGGAAGGACGAGTCCCGGACGAGGATGTGCTTTTGCACGAGGCATTGGAGAAACCTGTCCATTCTCCGCGTTTGCGCGACTTGGTTCGACCGGGGCAAAAGATAGCGATTGTGACCAGCGACCTGACGCGTCCGTGTCCGTCCGAGCGGCTGCTGCCGCTAATCCTTGACGAACTGGCGGCAAGCGGGATCCCCGACGCGGATGTGACTGTGGTCATTGCGCTTGGGTTGCATCGACCGATGACAGCGGAGGAATTGGAGGCTACAGTTGGTGCAGATGTATACCGCCGTGCCGCGGTAATCAATCACGACCCAAGAGACACCGTCCGATTGGGCGTTACCACTGCCGGTACGCCTGTCGAGATTTTTCGGGCTGTCGTTGAATCCGATGTACGCATCTGCTTGGGCAACGTTGAGCTGCATTATTTCGTGGGTTATTCCGGCGGTGCGAAAGCGATTCTGCCCGGATGTGCATCGGACGCGACGATTACAGCCAACCACGCCATGATGGTATGCGCCGAGGCGTGCGCCGGCCGATTGGAAGGCAACCCGGTGCGGGACGATATTGAGGAAGGGGTTGCCATGGTTGGTGTCGACTTTATTTTCAACGCGGTTTTGGACGGCAACCATCGCATTATCGGCGCGGTAGCAGGCGACGTAACCGCCGCGCATCGGCGCGGGTGCGAGATAGCGGCGCAACGCAGCACGGTTGCAATTCCCAAAAAGGCGGACATCGTATTGGTAGGCGCGGGAGGATATCCTAGCGACGTAAACCTTTATCAAGCCCAGAAAGCGTTGGACAACGCACAATACTCCGTCCGCGACGGCGGGCTCATCGTTATGTCTGCCGAGTGCAGTGAGGGCTTCGGCAATCAGACATTCGAGACTTGGATGACGAACGCCACCTCTCCCGAAGCGGTGTTAGACAGAATTCAGCAAAAATTCGTGATAGGCGGGCATAAAGCGGCTGCGATAGCCGCAGTGCTGCGGCGAGCGACGGTGTATTTGGTATCAGCCCTATCACCCAAGCCGGTACGAGAGTGCGGTTTAGTGCCGTTTGCTAATCTGCGAGAAGCGATGAAAGCGGCGTTTGATGAGGCAGGAAAGCGATCCGACATCATCGTGATGCCGAACGGCGGTTCAATTCTGCCGATTGCGGGGAATTGAGAGGGCATAGCATCAGGTAAAGATGAAGAGTTAGCCCCACTAGCCCCCTTTATCAGGGGTGAATCTTAAGATTTGTAAATTCCTATCGTTATCGGATGGTGCTAGGGGTTAAGCGTCATGCGTTTCGTCGTTGGCGGGCAATGCAACATCTTGGCTTTCGAAAAATTCCTTCGCCGTTTGATGTATCCGATTCAAATCTGACCGCGACGGACGATGGCGGGCGAACTGAACCATGTCACATGTGCGGAGGATTTCGCCGACGTGGTCAGCAACACTATCCGTCAAATCGTGGGGCAGACTCGCTAGGATTTGCCGGTGTCTACGATTTTGATTTGATATTTTTCGCTGATATACCGCTTGGTCGTCATGGCGATTGATTCGTAATATTGTGGAATGTTACCTTCATTGCGCAGCCGCAAGGCTTGTTCCAACGCCTTCAATGCGGCGCTCTCAAGCGTAATTGTATCGGTCTCAGGTTCTAAAGGAATGACTTCTTCCGTAGGTTTGATTTCAGGCCGATTCACACCCTCCCTAGGCGTCATTATGGGAATCCTGCCGCGCAAAATTTGATTATCTTCAGTGGATTCATGGCGGCGGAAAAGGCGAGGCAGGTTCATTCTATTTCGCCGGCACAAAGCGTAGATACCGAGGACAACCCCGATTACAAGCAACGCCGGAATAATTATCGAGACGACCGTAATTATCAGGTCAAAGAAACTTGCCTGGTTTTCATCCAGTGTTACGCTTTGAGAAAATCCACTTGAGGCAAGCAAGGAAACCGGTATAGATAGTATTATTGCCGGTGTTATTAGTCTCACATCTCTCCAACAATTACATTTTTGTGATATTGGGATACGGTAAAAGCATGAATCAATTGAGCTAGTCTCCGCTCAAGCCGTATTCCTTAATTTTTCTAAAAATAGTTCGCTTTGAGACGCCCAATATCTTTGCTGCCTTGGCTTTATTGTTCTCGACATGCTTGAGCGTGGCTCGAATAGATTCCTTCTCAATCTCCGCCAGAGACATTCCAACCGCTACATCCAAATGAGATGGTGAATGTTCATTTAGCGTTGCATCAAGCGCGGTTGGCACTGAAAAAATAAATTGCGAGTCTTCGCCAGTTGGCTTTAATGTGTGCTCTGGGAGATCTTCGAGATCTAGCTCCGACCGATTGGACATAACGACCATTCCTTCAATACAGTTTCTCAACTCGCGCACATTTCCGGGCCAGTCATGATTTATTAAGGTTCGTAGGGCACGGGGAGTTATGTTCTTAACCGCCTTTCTATTTTCTCTACTGAACTCCTCGATAAAAACCTTGACTAACAGCGGAATGTCCTCTCTCCTTTCACGAAGCGGCGGCAAGGTGATCTGAATTACGTTTAACCGATCATAGAGATCTGCCAAAAATTCACCCTTCTCTACGGCCTCCTCAAGATCGCGGTTTGTTGCGGAGACGATGCGAACATCGACTTGGACGGGTTCATTGCCGCCTACTCTCTCAAACGTTCTCGCTTCAAGTACGCGGAGCAACCGTGATTGATTCGATAGGCTTAACTTGCCGACTTCATCAAGGAACAGGGTGCCGCCGTGCGCGGTCTCAAATCGTCCTTTGCGCATGCGGTGCGCACCTGTAAATGCGCCGCGCTCATGTCCAAACAGCTCTGATTCAGCTAACCCTTCCGCCAAGGCGGCGCAATTGAAAACGACGAGTTGCCCGGGCCGCAGACTGCGATGATGGATGGCACGCGCGACGAGTTCTTTTCCGGTACCGCGCTCACCGCGAATCATGACGGTCGCTTTTGTTGGAGCAACTTGCGAGATAATCTGCCGAACTTCTTGCATCCCCGCTGAGTGCCCTGTTAATTGGAGGGGACCTACCCTGTTATCAATCTGGGACTGCAGTCGGCGATTTTCGAGGGTAAGGCGGCGGGTCTCAAGGATTTTGTGGAGAAACGCTTTCAGGTGAACGGGCCTGAGCGGTTTTGGAAGGAAAAAACTGGATTTGTGGTGAAGCGTGGCTTTGATGCCGGTATCGGTTTCCAATACATTAGCCGCTGTTGTGAAAATGACGCCAACATCCGGGTTTTTGCCATAAGCGGCTTCAAGGAGCTTTAAGCCGTCAATCCGTTCTGCTTTAAGCGGAGCGATTAGGACATCAATTTCTAGGCGTTGAATGCGATCTAAAGCCGCATATTGATTGTCGGTAACATGCACCTGCAAGCCTTCGCCTTCAAGTGCGTGACAAATGGTTTCGCATTGTCTTCGGTCAGAATCAACAACGAGAGTAGTCGTCTGGCTGTTCACTTTTTTTCGCTCAATTTTTGCGGACGATTAGCTTACATCGCGCGTTTCCGCAACGTAAGGCGTGAGTTTTCACATGCTTTACGTTGATTTTGCACTTGTCTGAATTTTCGATGACCTCGACATCAGGTGTGTTAAGCGTAAATTAAAGAACAGTTAGTGCGTTAGAGATTTATGTAAAACGCTGATTTGCTCCTCTCCTTTTGAACGAAACCTCTGCGATTGGGGTTTCGCAAGTTCTCGATTAGAAGGTCTAGCGTTGACGGGACATCTTTACTTTTTCATCATTTACGGAAGCGTCTTTGCCTAAATTCGGACAGAGAATGATACCTTATTCCCACAACTTCGTCAAGCGGAAAACAGGCGGATTCACGACGTTTTACCGCCTGTGTTTTATCATGTTCTCAGTGCATCCACAACCCGCTGCATATCAATAGGCATCGGCGTCGAAAATGTCAATTTCTCGCCGGTTTCAGGATGATTAAAACCAAGTGTTCGCGCGTGCAACGCTTGCCGATTGAGCTTCGCAAACGCCTCCGCCAACGCGGGCGAATTGGCGTTACGCATTGCACGGTGCCGCCCTCCTCCGTAGACGGCATCACCTGCAACCGGAAAACCGATGTGGCTGAGATGCACGCGGATTTGGTGAAGGCGGCCGGTTTCCAAATTCAACCGAATCAGGGCGAATTTGCCATAATTTTCCAGGACCCAATAGTGGGTGACGGCATGACGACCCTCCTCCACTGATACAGTCATTTTTCGCGCATCTCTGCGACTTCGGCGGATGGGCGCGTTTATTGTGCCAGACTCCGATTTTGGAACGCCGCAAGCCACAGCGAGGTACTCGCGTACGGTGGTATGGGCTTCAAATTGCGCCGAGAGATGACGATGGGCATGGTCAGTCTTCGCTGCAACGAGCACGCCGGATGTATTCTTATCGAGCCGATGTACAATACCGGGCCGTTCCGAGCCGCCAATTTGAGCCAGAACCCTGCAGTGTGCGAGCAAGGCATTGACAAGCGTTCCGGTGTTGACGCCGGCGGCGGGGTGAACAAGCATGTCCGCAGGTTTGTTTACAACGATGAGATTAGAATCCTCATACAGAATATCGAGCGGTATGTGATTGGGTTGGATAGACTCCAGCACGGAGCCATTTGGAATGGTGAGGGAGATTTGATCGCCTACTCGGAGTTTATAGCCGGGTTTGGCAGATTTGCCGTTGACTGTCACGGCACCACCGCAGACTAATTTTTGTATTGCTGACCGGGACAACTGATGCGGCGGGTCAAGAACATGCTGTTCGTCTACAAACCGATCTAACCGGAAACTTTCGTGTTGTGTTTCAACGAGATAGCTGTAGATACTTGGCATGTCAAAGATGGGCTGCGCCTACTATAGATGTGCTTCACGCTCTTACGCGTTATTGAACTTTCCGCGGGTTAGCACCGCGTTTCATCTTCCTATTATAAGCCGGAGACAAGGCACGCATCTGCTCGACAATGGCGGGCACTTTTTCGACGACTTCCTCGATTTCGTCCTGGGTGTTATCTTTACCGAGCGAGAATCGAACTGTGCCCTGCGCTAACTGCGGCGAGATACCGAGCGCCGCCAGTACATGTGAAGGCTCCATCGATCCAGAGGTACAGGCGGAACCGGTCGATACACAGATGCCTTCCATATCCAACCTCAGAATCAGGCTCTCCCCTTCGACGAATTCAAACGAAATGTTTAGGGTTCCCGGTAGGCAGTATTCCGGATGACTGTTCTCGTAGATTTTAGCGAGGCGTTCATGGAGCCCTGCGCGCAATTTGCTAGTTAGCCGGTTGAGATGTTGGCTATAGGATTCTCGGTGTTTTTTCGCCAATGCCGCGGCGGCGCCCATACCGACGATTGCGGGGACATTCTCTGAGCCTGCGCGGCGGTTGCGCTCATGCGTCCCGCCGTGAATGAGGTTCTCCAAACGGGTGCCGCGCCGAGTATATAGGGCGCCGATGCCTTTGGGGCCGTAAAATTTGTGTGCGGAGAGCGTAAGCAGGTTTACGCCAATCTCTTGGACATTGAGCGGGAGTTTGCCAACCGACTGTACGGCGTCGGTGTGTACGGGGATGCCGTGCGAACCTGCAATTTCGCAAACGTCTTCAATCGGTTGAATTGTACCGTTTTCATTGTTCGCATGCATAATCGAAACCAAGATTGTGGTGTCACGGATTGCCTCGGAGAGATTCTCGATTTGAATCCGCCCGTACCGGTCAACCGGCAGGTAGGACACTTCAAACCCGTGCTTTTCAAGGTGTTGACACGTATGCAGCACGGCGTGATGTTCAACCGCAGAGGTGATGATGTGGTTATTGCCGTTACGATTTTTTTGAATCTCGGCGATGCCTTTTATGGCGTAATTGTCCGCTTCGGTACCGCAACTGGTGAAAACGATTTCACTCGGACTTTTCGCACCAATTAAATCCGCGACCTGCTCACGCGCAGTATCGATTGCGTTGCGCGCCTCGCGTCCATAAGCGTGGATACTTGAGCCGTTCCCGAAGTGCTCAATCATGTAGGGCATCATGGCTTCCCGCACTTCAGGATGGAGCGGCGTCGTTGCATTGTGGTCTAAATAGATGCGCTGCATGAATTTTTCCTTAAGAGACAGTAGTCAGTAAAATTCATTGTCGTGTATCGTCGTTTTTTGCATCACGAGTGAGACACAAATAGGCAAAAAGCGGACATCAAGCGGACATCGAGCGGACATGCACAAACATGTGTTAATATCGTGCGAAAATCGCGAGTTCACATCGCAGACTATGACGCCCGAATCCAGTGTCAGCGCAGGTTTGCCGGTTAAGTGTGCATACCGCAGCGAGCGCGTCAAAATGCTCATTTTGGCACACGATTGCCCGCAAAAAGCGGACATCCTGGGTGTTTTGTGTTTTCAGTTACGTAAGCCAGCGGCCGGCGGTCTGCAAAAAGGCTTGACTGGTCACCGGCAACTTTATTTTAATCCGATCGAGCAGCAATCTGATCTTGGACTAAAGCAATGAACTCTTGGACGGGCATGTCATTTTGACGGGAGCCGTCGCGTTTCCGAAGCGAAACGGTGCCACCGTTGACTTCCCGGTCACCGACTACGAGCATGTAAGGCACTTTCATCAACTGGGCTTGGCGAATTTTCGCATTCATGCGTTCGCTACTCAAATCCGCCTTCGCACGGAGCCCTGCGTCATTTAACTGTTCGAACAATTTCTGTGCGTAGCCGTTATGATTGTCGTTGATTGGAATCACGCGAGCATGCTCCGGAGAAAGCCAGACCGGGAATCGGCCAGCATAATGTTCAATTAAGAAACCGATAAAACGTTCGTGGGTACCGAGCGGCGCGCGGTGGAGACAGATTGGCACTTCAGGATTCCCCTCGCTGTTGATAAAACGCAAACCGAAGCGTTCAGGTTGTGCGAAATCGACCTGATTGGTGGCAAGCGTGAATTCGCGGCCGATGGTGCTCCAGATTTGTACGTCAATCTTGGGACCGTAAAACGCGGCTTCATCGGTGACTTCGACAAAGGACACCTCCCCGTTTTTCATGGCGTTTCGAACCATTTCCTCCGTTTTCAGCCACATCCGTTCATTATCGACATATTTCTTACCCAGACCGCTTTTGTGGTGGGTGCTGAACCGCATGTTATATTTTTCGATGCCGAACAGCTGAAAATATTCGAGGTAGAGGTCAACGACTCGCAGAAATTCATCTTGAAACTGTTCTTCCGAGCAATAGATGTGGGCATCGTTCATCTGCATGGATCGGACGCGCATCAGACCGAAGAGTTCGCCGCTCTTTTCAAAGCGATAGCAGGCGCCGTATTCGGCGAGCCGAAGCGGCAGATTGCGATAGCTGCGCGGGCTGCTGGCGAAGATTTTGTGGTGAAAGGGACAGTTCATGGGTTTAACGAAGTAACGGACGCCTTCCAACTCCATCGGCGGATACATGCTCTCCGTATAGTGCGCCAAGTGACCGCTGCGATCAAACAGCGCATCCTTCGCCAAGTGAGGGGTGCGAACGCGGTCGTAACCCGCTCTGAGTTCAAATTCTTTTGCGAGTTTTTCCAGTTCTTCGATGATGATTCCGCCGTTCGGCAACCACAGCGGCAGACCAGGTCCTACCTCTTCATCGAAAATGAAAATCTCTAATTCCTTGCCGAGTTTGCGGTGGTCGCGCTTTTTAGCCTCTTCAAGCCGTTGCAGGTGCCCTTTAAGTTCTTCTTTTGTGCGCCAAGCCGTCCCATAGATGCGTTGAAGCATGGGTTTATTCTCGTCGCCGCGCCAGTATGCGCCGGCAGTGTTTAACAGCTTGAAGGCGTCGGGTCGGATGTGTTTCGTATCTTCGACGTGGGGGCCTCGGCAGAGATCTTCGAAGGTATCATGACGGTATGTGCCAATGACGGGAACTTCATCGGTTGCGGCGCCGTATTCATCCGTACCGCCCTGCACGAGTCCGTCAATTAACTCTAACTTATAGGGTTCGTTCTTGAACAGTGTTCGCGCCTCATCAACGCTGACTTCGCGATAGGTGAATCTGTGGTTGCCCGCGATGATTTGCCGCATACGTTTTTCGATCTTTTTGAGGCTTTCCGGTGAAAATGCAACCGGATTGCCGTCGCCGTCCGTTCCCAAATCGAAGTCGTAGTAAAATCCGTTTTCAATGGGCGGGCCAATTGCGAGTTTAGCGTTGGGGTAGAACTCGGTTACGGCTTGCGCCATAACATGGGCGGCGCTATGCCTGGTTTTATAAAGTATGTCCTGCTCGAGTTCATCTGATTTTAACATTATTTTTCCTACGGGAACGGCGTGTTGTTTTAAGAACGTGATTGAAAAAAATGATGGTGAATTGACTTTTTTATATGCCAGAAAATCTCAATCGCGCGGGATTTACTAACGCCATCGCTATTCGTTCAGCTGATTCTATTCGGTCGCACGCGGGGCAAGATGACCCGACTACAAGCCTTCACTGGGGCTAAGTTCTGTTTCCAGTTGCTCTAAGCAATATTCCCAGTATTTGACGGCGTATTTTTGAACTTCCTCCGGTTGTCCCAAGCTATTGAGATAGTGTCCAATCCATGCAAGCAGTTTGACTCGCATATCCTTCTTGACGGCAAATACCTCCGGATCATATGCGATATCGTGAAAAGCGTCCCAGTCTTTAGGTGTGAGTTGAAAATCAATCTCACGATACAAAATTAAGTTTGCCATCAATGCCTTCGTAATTTGCCGAGGCAGGTCGTCACTAAACCCATAGAGCAATTCGGGCTCGAATACCTTATCTTGCGGAAGCGCTTGGAAATAACTCAGACGAAGGTCGAAATTATCCAACTGCCGATTGGCGACCGCGATGTCTTCAAGGTTTGTTATGGGACGCGGCATCGAAACGTGATCCAGCACGACTTGGGCAGCGTCAATGACCAGCTTTCGCCCGGACATAGATTCCAGAAATTCGCGTTCCCAATCGTTGAAAACGGGGATTTCTTTCAGCGCGGTTTCTAGCGGCATGGGCTGCTCCAGAACCCTGAGTATTGAGGCTTCAAGCGAGCGCTGGGCACGCGCCACCAGTCCATCAACGAGCGTATTTCCGATTTGAAAAAATTTTATTGTGCGATTCTTATTCAGCAAAAGGACGGATTTTTCCAAATCGCCCTTGCTGCCGTACTCCAGTCCTATACTTGTTAGCGCGAACGCCTCCTGAATATGTTTTCGAATGGCTGTAGACGATGCGAAATCCTCTGCTTTAATCGTAATCAGCTTGTGAGAGAGTACTGCGGTATCCTCGTGGATTTCATCTATTCTCTCAGGTGTTAATTCACCAGTCTTTTGCCCGATTGCGAGTGTTTGCGCGAAAAATAGTCGATTGTCATATTGAACTAGGGCATCGGTTTCAGGTATTTTTTTGTTCTTCGTCATCTTCAATTTTAGATTTCTCAGATGTTTCGTCCGAATTGCCGCCTTCAAGATTCAGATTATCAAGATCGACCTTTTCAAAAACTTCCTCCTCCGTAATATCAATGCCAGCCACGGTATCTCGCGCTTGAACACGTTCGTCGCGCTGCTCCTTAACTTGGTCAAGGGCTCGATCGGGTTCTAGACCTAATTTTTGGCGATCTGCCGCCCGCGCCTCCAGCGTAAAGATTTCATTCAACAGACTTGTGAACAGATCTTCATCCGCTTCCCAAATTGCTGTTACGATGTCTCTTGTCCGCTCATCGGCATACACAATCTCCTTGGATGTAGGATCGATTAAACCTGCCTCAATGAACAGGGCTTTGTAGCTAGTTTTAACTTTAACGCGATCGTGCAACATGTTGGCAATTAACCTGACATCCACGCGAGAGAGTAAAATCCCGAGCTCATCGCGGTCACATTCCGACAATTCATAAAGCCAGAGGTTGAGTGATTTTTCATCGAGTTTGCCGTGTCGCCATAATGTCAGATCCATTAGTTCTTCAAACTGTTCTGGCGAAAGGCATTGTAACATAATCGATGCCAGTCCCGTGCCGATTGTCCTGTCCAATATTTGCAGCACATCTTGTGTCGGGGTATTTTGGACGAGTTCGGTACAATCTTCCGCGAGGTAATAGAGTTCTTCCCGATCCCTAGCGTTCCGCGTGGACGAGATAATTTCTAGCTGCTGCCCTGTTGAATAGCTTTGAAACAGCGCCTCCGCCGCCTGCGTTGGCATTGCCAACAGTTTTTCGGCTTCTTGCGATGAATCAACGAGTTTGGTTTGGGTCACGTAGTTCTCCCTATGGCATGCAGAAAAAAACGCGGACTCTTACAAATGCGATTTGGAGATCGCCCCTACAGCAACGCGGTCGCGATTCGGAGATCACTCCTACAGCAAAAACGCGATAAATTCTAACTTGTAAAGCGCATAATGTCAAGGTATGATTCACGGCGATTTGTGTTGACCGGCAAAAATGCGCATGCTAAAATCGAACGCCAAAATATTATGTAGGCGTATGAGGTGCAAAGCTAAAATTCACGATGGCGCACTTCTATTCCGCGAGATAAAATGACGCTGGAAAAACTTCCATGACACGGTATCAGAATCAGTCAATGTCCGAACTAAATTTTTATCTCTTGGAAACCGAAAATTTGCCGGACGGCATAGAAGTCCTGCAACATAAGCGTCTTCACCAATCAGACTATCAACTAGATTTGCGTGTGGTAAGTACGAGCCACGCCCTATCAATCCGCACGCCGTTTGCCGCAATAACCGAGATAGTCGCGTGTTCAACGATTGACAACATGCAAAAGGCTACGGTTTGTGGTAAGCGGCTGCATGAATCCGGAGGAGAGGTGTTTAGCTGCACCAATTTGCGGTATACGATTGATTGGGAGATACAACGGTACACACCCGGCAATTTTTTGCAGCGGTGCCGGCAGTTAAATTTGCAGAAGAACGCGGGGATTTACTATGAATTTCCACGGGAATCAACCGGCGTTGAACACCCTGCCGTAACGCTCATCGAGTGTGACTGCCAACCGAAACGTATCCGTGCGCACACCTGCCATACTTATCCGAACGAATTCGGGATGGTTACGACGCAAACACAGATTGAAATGACATGAACACCAACCCTTCCGATCCGAACCTTCAATCTGTGAAGTCTCGAAGCGTTATCCTGTTGCTTTCTACCTCAATCATCGCCGTTTGCGCGCTTGTTTATGAGTTAGGCATCGGGAGCCTATCGTCCTACCTTCGCGGCAACAGTGTCTACCAGTTTTCGATTACCATCGGGCTGTTCATGACGGCCTTAGGCATTGGATCCTACCTCTCCAAATATTTTACCCAACGACTCATGACGGCGTTTATTTCGGTTGAGTTGGCAATCGGATTCATCGGCGGTTTTTCGTGTCCGCTTCTCTTTGCGGCTTACAGCTTTAAACTATTCTACGCACCGGTGATGTGGGTCTTGATTATACTGATTGGCACACTCACGGGGTTGGAACTTCCGCTATTGACACGCATTTTCCGCGAATACACGCCGCTGCGCATCGCGCTAGCGAACGTCTTGACCTTTGACTACTTGGGCGGGTTGATTGGCGCCCTAGCTTTCCCGTTGCTGCTGCTTCCGGTGGTCGGAATTTTCGATATATCTATGGTAATGGGGTTGGCTAATCTTGCCGTTGTCTTCGTGAACCTGGTTATATTTCGACGTGAAATCCGACGGCTGAAATTAATCTGGTTTATAAGCGTGTTGACAGCAATTGGGCTAGCAGGCGGGTTGATAGCCAGCAACCCGGTCGGCGGTTATCTTGAGCAGCGCATCTATGCGGATAAAATTATCCAATCGAAAGCGTCCAAATATCAGCGGATTGTGCTAACACGTTGGAAGGATGATGTCCGCCTTTTCATCAACGGACGGCTGCAATTCAGTGCGATGGACGAACACCGGTATCATGAAGCCCTAGTACATCCTGCGGCTTCGCTCATTTCGCCGCGGTCAGAGATACTTGTACTCGGCGGCGGCGACGGGCTTGCGGTACGAGAGGTATTGAAATACAGCGATGTGAATACTGTAACGGTCGTTGACATCGATCCGATGATTACGAATCTGGCGCGCCGGGACAGTATATTCCGCCAACTGAACGGGGATGCCCTCCACAGTCCGAAGGTACAGGTGATAAACCGAGATGCCAAGCAGTTTCTTCAAACGACGGATGAGCGGTACAACCTTATTGTCATCGATTTGCCGGATCCGGATGATGAAGGGTTGGTATCGCTTTATTCAAGGGAGTTCTACGAACTCGTCAAACGCCGCCTTACTCGAGACGGGCTTGCTGTCACGCAGAGTTCTTCGCCTTTCTTTGCGCGGAAAGCCTTTTGGTGTATACATCAGACGATTGAATCGGCGGGGTTGCATGCGATTCCGTACCATGTCTATGTACCAAGCTTTGGCGAGTGGGGATTCAATTTATTCGCTGCATGGCGCCCGAATTCGGAGGACATCAGCATATCGGTACCGACGCGATTTCTCTCAGATGCCTCAATTGCCGCCGTGTTTACGTTTGACAAAGACATGCAGGAAATCGAGACTAAAATTAATACGCTCTTGACGCCGATTTTGATGCGCTATCACCGGTCAGGCTGGAAATCTTGGGGGCTGTGATCGCAAGTGATAGCGGCTTTATGCGGGGTTGTGAAAGGGCTAATCGCGGTACGGCTTCGCCCTAAACTTTAAGGTTTCGATTCCGTCATAATCAGTATTGGGTTGACCTTAGATGGAGGTTTAATAAAAACGCAGGAGATGAGAATGATTCGATACGAAAAATGTTTAGTTATTATTTGTACAGTGCTATTTTGCCCGCTCGTTGGTGTCTTGGAGACCCGCGCAGAAATTCAGGCTGAACGCGAGGCTGATGTGCCAGACGCACTTACACTTGAACAGTGTATTCAGCTTGCTGTTGAAGAGTCGTCTGACATGCGAAATGCGGCGATAGATTCGGCACTTCAGGAACTCCGCATAAAGAACGCGCGAGCGCTCTATTATCCAGAACTATTCGTAAATGGACGTTATCTAGTTTCGGACCGCTCAAATCAGATATTTGACCAGCGTTTGCTTGGCGGCGCTCAGGAGGGTTCCGTGTCTATTGGGCACAACTATGATGCCGGGATTACGGCGCGGTATACATTATGGGATCATGGGCAGCGAAGGGCAAATTTCGATCGGGCAAAGGAGAGCCTCAACGCGACCGAGCGGCGGAACCGCCGGATAAAGCAGAATCTAATTTTTGATGTGACACAGGCATACTATAATGTGCTAAAAACTCAAGCGTTGGTCAAGGTCGATAAAGAGGTTTTGGCGCGTTCGAGGGAGAACCGCGAGCGGGTAGAAGATTTTGTAAAGGCTGGCGTTCAGATTGAAGCGGATATTGCGACGGCTCAAGTCAGGGAGGCGAACGACGAATTAAACTTACTGAACGACGAAAACGAACTTGAGATTGCGATGGCAAATCTACCGCGGATTATGGGGTTGGATCCGGGCACATTGATTACGGTGGCAGAGGACACAACGTATCAGTTGTACCGTGAAAACGGGAAGGTCGAATTGATTGAAATGCCGCTACAGGAAGCGATTCAACACGCCAATGAGAATCGCCCCGAATTTGGGGAGGCTAAAGCGAGAATTAAACAACTTGAATCGGATGTGGCACTGGCAAAGTTGGGGCGATGGCCGCGGCTAAACGCAGAGTCGAATTATGAACTCTCCATTGATGATTCGGTTGATGAATCCAGGAATTTCAATGATTTTCAGAATTGGAACATCACTGCGACGCTGAATTTTCCTATTTTCGACGGCGGGGTCACAAAACGGCGCACGCAAGAAGCTACGCTGACGCTTGAACAGGAACGTGAGACGGCCGGAGATCTTGAGCGGTCTATCGCATTAGAGGTTCGCCAAGCGTACCTTAGCCTGAAGCGGGCGGAACGGGCGTTGGAAATCACTGACACGCAGGTGCGGAACGCGGAGTTAAGCCTTGAAGTGACGCGAGGGCGGTATGAACAGGAACTTGCCATTTTGTTGGAACTGCTCGACGCACAGACTGAATTCGCGGGCGCACTGACGAATCAGGTTCGCGCCTTCTACGACTATAAAATCGCACAAGCGGCATTGCAGCGCGCTATGGGCGTTCTCGGATGAAAATGACTGGAACCGGATACAACAAACCACAGTTCGACGTTCAAAACCTACGCACGCAAATTACAATCCAAGGGGTAGCCAATTGTTAATTGATGTCCGCAATCTAAAGAAGATATACGCAATCGGGAAAGTTGAAGTGCACGCCCTGCGCGGCGTTTCGTTTACTGTTGAATCCGGCGAGTTTATCGCTATCATGGGGCCGTCTGGTTCCGGAAAATCCACACTGATGGATATTCTCGGATGCCTCGCAAAGCCGACGGATGGCGAGTATTATCTTGAGGCACAAGAGGTCGGCAAGCTATCGGATAATCATCTTGCGGAGATTCGCAACCGAAAGGTCGGTTTTGTGTTTCAGTCGTTCAACCTTCTGCCAAGGACGACGGCGTTACACAATGTCGAGTTGCCGCTTATCTACAGCGGTGTGGGGCGTAGAGAGCGGAAGCGGAGAGCTTTTGAAGCGTTGGAAGCTGTTGGATTGGCGGATCGCGTCAACCACAAGTCCAATGAACTATCCGGCGGGCAGATTCAGCGCGTCGCGATTGCGCGCGCACTTGTGAACAACCCGTCAATTACGTTTGCCGATGAACCGACGGGAAATTTGGACACAAAGTCGAGTGAAGAGCTGATGGCAATCTTCGAGCAGTTGAACCAAGGCGGCAACACCATTATCATGGTGACGCACGAGGCGGACCTGGCAGCCCATGCGCAGCGGGTTCTCCACATTCGCGACGGATTGATTGAACGGGACGAGCGGCGGGGGTGATTGATTGAATTGTGATGCGTGGGATTGAATGATGGGATGTGATTAGGGGAGTATGATTCGCGATGCGGAGATCGCTCCTACCGAAGGCGCGAGAAACCAGCGAGTATGTATCGTGATTCGGAGATTGCGCCTAGCGAACTTACAGGAACTGGTATTTTAGTGAAATGATAATATTATGCGCAGCGTGACGATTAGGACACCGGCTCGACTTCACTTTGCCCTTATTGATCTCAACGGTGCATTGGGTAGGATTGACGGCAGTATCGGACTGGCAATTGACGAACCGAATTTTCAGATAGAGGCTGAACCGTCGAACCGGGTGCAGGTCGAATCCGTTCATTATCAAGCACGCGCGCGCGGCGTTGTCGAACGGCTGCAGGCGAAATTTGGGATAGGCGGGGTTAATCTCAAATTCCGATCCGAAATCCCCTATCACTCCGGATTTGGTTCCGGTACGCAACTGGCTTTAGGGATTGCCCAGTCGGTGAATCTCCTTTATGACCTTAATTTGAGCGTGACAGATTTGGCGCGAGCGGTGGGGCGCGGCGGGACCTCGGGAATCGGGGTTGCGGCATTTGAGGGCGGCGGATTCATCCTAGACGGCGGGCACTCATTCCCGGAGCAGAAATCGTCGTTTCTGCCGTCTTCGGCAGCGGAACACGCGCCACCGCCGCCCACGCTTCTGCGACATCCCTTCCCCGACTGGGACGTGCTCATCGCCGTTCCTAATTGCAGTCGGATAGCGGGTCAAACCGAGGTTAATCTCTTTCAGAAACTGTGTCCTCAACCCCGATCCACGGCTGAACAACTCTCCCACCTCATCTTGCTTAGACTCCTGCCAGCGATTTTTGAAGAAAATCTGGCTGCATTTGGGGAAGCCGTCAATTATATTCAAAAATTTGGATGGAAGCAGGTTGAAATTGACGCACACGGCGAGGTACTGCGACAGACGCTGAATTTCTTATTGGACAACGGCGCCGTTGGTGCCGGCGTTAGCAGTTGGGGACCGGCGATATTTGCCTTTGGAGAAAATTTGATCGATTTGCAGGAAAAAACGAGAGTGTTCCTTAAAGGCAGGGAAGCCGGGGGGACTTGTTTCATCACGAAGGCGAATAATACAGGTGCGGAAGTTGTGTGATTTTTTGAACTGGGATTTGGGTGGTTGAATGATGGGCCGTGATTAAGGTCGGTGTAGCTTAATCCAACGTTTTTGGTTAATCGGTAGGCATGTGGGTTAGCGGAAGCGGTTCGGATATATGAAAAGCGTTGGGTTCGCTGCTGATATCGGACGCTCCGCGTTTTTGCAAATCTGGCAGGCAATTTTCGCATGGAACGTGTTAGCAGTTACCCGCTTAACCCAACCTACAAGAACTACAAGAACTTGGTGAGGTGGGGGATGAGTATTTGAGGGGTTTGTGGTTATGTCGAGGCGGAAGGGTGTGCTGTTGCTGCTGCCCACGAGAACGTACCGTGCAACCGACTTCTTGGCGGCGGCGGAGCGGTTAGACATAGAGGTCGTGGTGGGTTCTGACCGCCCGCAAACGCTATCCGAATTGTCGCCCCGCAAGACGCTGACGCTCAATTTTCAGGATGCAGCAAAGGGAACGGAAGAGATTGTTCGGTTTGCGAGCGTATATCCGATTGATGCCATCATCGGCGTTGACGACGACACGACTATGCTTGCGGCAACGGCGTCGAAAGCGTTGTCTTTTCCGTACAACAGTGTGGAATCCGCTTACGCCACTCGAAATAAATACCGTATGCGGAAGGCGCTAGCCGACGCCGGTATTCGCTCGCCCCGGTTCAATCTCTTTTCAACGGATGACAATCCCGCGACGCTCGTAGATCAGATTGGCTTTCCGTGCGTTGTAAAACCCCTTTCTCTTTCTGCGAGCCGCGGTGTGATTCGCGCCGACGGACCGGAGGAATTCATCGGGGCATTTCGTCGGGTAGCCGCGATTTTGCAAGCGTCAGACGCCGCCAATCGAGGCGATGCCGAGGCGCAACAGGTGCTGGTTGAAAGCTACATTCCCGGGATGGAGGTTGCCTTGGAAGGCATTCTTTTGGACGGCAAGCTCAAAACGCTTGCGATTTTCGACAAACCCGATCCGTTGGACGGCCCGTTTTTCGAGGAAACGTTGTATATCACGCCTTCAAGGTTGCCAGACCATTTGCAGGAGGAAATCGCCGGTGCTACGGCGCATGCTGCGAAATCGCTCGGTTTGCGGGAAGGTCCGGTTCATGCAGAACTGCGGTTGAACGACGAAGGCGCATGGCTCCTTGAGATTGCAGCGAGATCCATCGGCGGGCTTTGCTCACGCACATTGCGCTTCGGCACAGGTATGTCGTTAGAGGAGCTAATCCTTCGACATGCGGTCGGCATGGAGGTTCAATCGTTGGAACGTGAAGCGGGCGCTGCCGGCGTCATGATGATACCCATCCCCCGCCCTGGCATCTTGCGTGAGGTGAGAGGCAAATCGGAAGCGGTGCGGGTCACCGGCATTGAGGGCATTACCATCAGTATCCCGCTAGGACAGACGGTTGTTCCGCTCCCGGAGGGTTCACGTTACCTCGGTTTCATCTTTGCGCGGGGGAATGCACCCGCAGATGTCGAGCAGGCACTTCGGGAGGCGCATAGACGACTCGAATTTGTCATTAGACATCTTTCCTAAATTATTCAATGTGGTGGGCACGCAGGTGGTGTCGGCGGGGCAAGATGAACCGCCTACGGAGAGGGATAAGGGTAACCACAAGGGTTGCCTCTACAGAAATTGAATCCGATGTAAGGGTAGGCATTATTCACCTGTCGCCCCCGTTGGGGCTCAATATTAGGTGTTACAATGAATTCAATATACCCGAAAATCTCTATCGCACTCGCTATTCGCTCGTTTGATCCCCTCCGGGGCTTAGTGATAAGGGCAGCCGCAAGGGTTGCCCCTACCGGGAATTAACCCGATGTAAGGAGTGGGGCAAGGTGCCACGCCTATGGGCTTACTATTACCCACAAGTCCGCAAAGTCGGATAGTTTACAGGTTTTCTCCCCTCATTCTTGACGATACCATGCTGTGAAACGCCTGTAGGAAGGGCTTCCTAGCCCTGATTATCGGGACAGGGATGTCCCTCCCACAGTCTGCACCATGCCGAAATGAACAATCGTTCGTAGCCCCAACATAGTCGGCGTCTAGCTCCAGAGGCTTGTGGGTAATAGTAAGTTTATAAAGGGGGAGGGTATTAGTGGAGAAGACTATCGTGGCAACCAGAAAACTATCGCCTTCGCTAATCGCTTAGTTGATTCTATTCAGCCGGTTGATTCCGCCAAATACGTTACTCCGGCGTTGAGTAGGGCAAGGTGCCACGCCTACGGAGCTTACTATTACCCGCAAGTCCGTAAAGTCGGAATGGGATACGGGATTTCTCCCCTGATTCTTGACGTAACCATCCTGTGAAGCCCCTGTGGAAAGGGCTTCCTAGCCCTGATTATCGGGACAGGAATGTCCCTCCCACAGTTTACACCATACCAAAATGAACGTTCGTTCTTAGCTCCAACATAGACGGCGTCTAACGCCGGAGACTTGTGGGTAATCGTAAGTCAACGGAGGGGGGCGGCGGCGAACTCAGTCGATTCGTCGACGTTGATAGAGCCACCACTCGACGGCGCTCAGGGCGACGGCAAGAAAGATTAGATAAATCCACGGCGGGTAACGCAGCAGGGCGGAGCCGCCGAGTCCAATCATTTCCTCGCCCAGTAAGTCTTCGATCGACGGCGTTACACCGATTTGCGATTCCGATTCGTCCGTGAGGTTGACTGCCCAGACCTCCTCGTCCGCACCGAACTGTAGTTCATAGAAGCCGGAGACGGACGTCTGATCGAAGAGGAGTTGACCGTCCTCAACCGCGACTTCCGTTTGCCCGCCCGCCGGGGTGGTAATGGCAGCCGTTTCTACCGCGGAAGGAACCTGTTTGCTCAAAATCTCGCCGGTTTGAAGATGGTAGTCTTCGATTCCCGAACCGCGTCGAAACCACTGGATGGTGTTGGCAATGATTACCGGAAAAGCGATGCGCAGCGGCAGATCCGATCTCAGGATGTCGATGGCAGCAAAGACTATTTTTCGATTTGCGGTCGAATCAACAATCAACAATGGGTCGTCAAAAGAACGCACGAGGACTTTGGCGTGCGGGGGCGGTGTGACCTGATAGGCTTCCCCGATCAGGACATTGTCGAGTTGGACGTAGCGGAGGATGGGATGGTCACGCTCCCAATCGGTAACAATCGGCGATTCGAGCGGTTCTCCAATCTTCCACATGGCGCCGTTTTTCGGCGGATAGATGAGCATATAGTTGCCGTCGCCGAGTTCGGGCGGGCTGTACCGGTCAAAAATCGTCACGCCCTCACTGACGGAACTGTACTGATCCGGCGCAACGACCGACACATCCAACTTTTCATCAACGGCGAGCGCGTTTTCGAGGAATGTGTTGCCGCGCGTGACGAGCAGGACAGGGATTTGCTCGCGTTTGGGCAAGGCGGCGTAAGCGACGTTGTCGGTAGCGAGCGCATCATCGACATCGATTGCTGCTTTTAGCCGGCCGCCTTCGAAAGTGAAATTGCTGAAGATTTCAGATTTGTCTTCGCCGGCGGCTAGCGTATAGGGGCGCACATCGAGGAGAGCGTCGTTGAGGTAGAGTTCCACTTTGAACGACTTTTCCGCCTCTGAATTGTTGGCAACCGTTAACAGGGTCTGGTAGTCGAAGGCGTTGACAAGACTCTTCCGCACCCGAAACTGCGTGATTCCGACGTTATCGCTCACTGTGTCCGCAACCGGCATCAGGTGCAGTTTGACGTGGGGCGGCGGATTTTGGAGCATATCCGCGACCTGCTCACCCTGATGGGTTGCGCCTATCGCAAAGTCGCTGAAAACTACAATTTCGGGGTTAGTATTGGTCTGCGTTACGGAATAGGCGAGCGACAGCGCGGGCGCCAAATCGGTCTTTACATCGGTAGGTTGAATCGCCTCAATGGCGGCGCGCAGGGATTTCTGATGGTTGGTGAACGGGCTTTGAATGATAGGCTGCGTGTGGCAACTGATGACCATCATCTCATCAATATAGCGGAGGTTATCCACGAGTTTCAGCGCACGCTCTTTAGCAGATTCGAGGCGTGTTTGCATGTCGCCGCGGGTGTTCATGCTGGCAGAATGGTCGATGATTAGCACCATCTGACGCGCCAATTTCGTCATGAATCCGAACTGCGGCCGCGCTATTGCGAGGACGAGGAGCGCTAGGAACAACAACTGCAGCAGCAGAGATAACAGGTGTTTTAGCTTTTGGAATAGGGACGTGGTTTGCCTCTCTTTGAAAATCTGTTCCCAGAACATCAGGGTGGAGACGGGTTCGCGGCGGCGGCGCAGTTTGAGGATGTAGAGGGCAACGATTGGAGCGGCGATACCAAATAGGAATAGCGCGGCGGGAGATAGGAAGTTCATATTAGTGTTGAAAATTTTTGGTGTACGATAGACGCGGTTCGGACGAGTGCACCTCGGCTCGAGGTTTAGGACACAAACCCGCCCATTCGAAAGATGCGCAAAATGAGTTCATCAAAGGGTAATTCGGTGGCTGTGCGGATGAATCCTATTTCACGCTGCACACAGTAGCGGTCGAGGTCGCCGCAATACTTCTGGAACAGCGTTTTGTATCGTTTGAGGTGACTTTCGTTGATAGTGACGGGACGAAGCTGATTCGTTTCCATATCGACGAGGTGATAGTCACCCAGCAATTCGGGATTCACCTCTTTGTCGTCAACGATATGGATTAAGAATAGGTCGTGTTTCTGAAATTTTAACACGTTTAGCCCGTCGGTGAACCCGCGCGGATCAAAGAGGTCCGAGATTAGCACTACCAGCCCGCGGCGTTTGGCGGTGTGTACAAAGTTGCTGAAAGCGGTCTGAAGATTGGTTTCGCCGGCGCCGTCGATCCGATCTAGGAAGTCTAGCACGGTAAAGATTTTGCCCTTCCCGCGCTCCGTCGGCAGCCGATTCAGGTCTGCTTCGGTGAAGGCGGTGATGCTGACGCGGTCGAGATTCGACAAGCCGATATAGGCGAGTGCGGCAGCGACACGTTTGGCGTACAGCAGTTTCTGGGGGTCGCCGTAGGTCATTGACCGGCTGGCATCCACGAGAAAGTAGATGTGCAGGTCCTCGCGTTCTTCGTAGAGTTTCAGCAGGAGTTCGTCGAACCGGGCGAATGCGTTCCAGTCGATATAACGGAAATCGTCGCCGGCGGTATAGTTACGGTAGTCGGCAAACTCGACACTCACGCCGCGGCGAGTACTGCGGCGTTCGGCTTTGATTCTGCCAGCGAAAATCTTTTTCGAGACGATGTAAAGGTATTCCAGTTTTTTCAGAAATTCGCTGTCAAAGGCGGATTGGGTAGATTGGATTTCGTTCATGGCGAGGCAGCCCCTTGAAATGTAGGTTGCGCAATTGTCATCACTCTGAACTTCGGCGGCTTCGGCGACCGATGATGACAGCACCAACAACTATTACTAAACTGATAAGCAACAGCCAGACCAGCGCACCGTATTCGTGTTTTTGCGATTCAGGTTCTTCTTCAGCCGTTTTCGACGGCACCGTGCTTTCGCCACCGAAAAGCCTCTTCAAGAAGGAACCGAAGGACGCCTTTTTGGACATTTTCATCGCCACCGACTGATCGCCGCCGGCGGTAACTGTCATTGGTTTACCGAGACGGTCGCCGTAACCCTCTTTAGTGAAGTTCAACAGGTAGCGGCCGCTAGGTAAGCCGATTATCACGAATTCTCCGTTGCTGCCAGTCTGCGTTTCGTGTTCGATGCCGGCAGGATCAACGGCAACCACTCGGACGCCTTCAATCGGGTTTTGAAGCGATGAGGTGTCAGTGACAATTCCCCGTATGGTACCCATTTTAGACATCTTCATCTGCAAATATAGGTCGCCCGCAGCGGTAGCCGTAATCGGCTTACCTAGACGCTCTCTGTACCCCTCTTTAGTGAAGTTCATCAGATAGCGGCCGGGAGGCAAATGAATGATTTCGTACTCGCCGTTGCTGTCCGTCAGCGTTTCGTGTTCGATGCCATCAGCATTAACGGCAACCACTCGGACACCTTCAATTGGGTTTGCAAACGGTGAGGTGTCAAGGACCATCCCGCGTACGGTGCCAGTATTTGAGTCTTGGGCGAACCCAAGCGTTTGCACGACGGCAAAGCTGCATAGAGTTAGTATTAAGTACAACCGTTTCATGATTTCCTCCCTATTAAAGTTAGGACTTGCGCGGTTCAGTTTGCAACGGCACAATTTATTGTGCGTCCGGCAAGCCGTTAACTTCCTTGACCTGATATATTGTTTTGTGTGGAAAGGGGCAATGAAGACGAATCTCAATCGGCTTCGCTATTCGGTCAGTTGAACCAATTCAGCGAACGCGGGGCAAGATGCCACGCATACGGTGGGCGGCGGCGTTATTGGATTTCCTCCAGCAGGTGTTGGATAATTCCGTCCGGGTCGATTCCTTCAGCTTCGCCTTCAAAGTTGAGAATTAATCGGTGGCGGAGGCTTGGCAATGCGACGGCTTGAATGTCCTCGCGGGCAACGTTGTAGCGGTCATCAAGGATTGCCTTGACTTTGCCGCCAAGAATCAACGCTTGGGCACCACGGGGGCTTGAACCGTAACGGACATATTTTTTGGTTAGCTCGGGGGCGTCCGCCGAATCGGGGTGCGTGCCCAACACAATCCGCAATGCGTACCTGCGGACATCTTCGGCAATGAGGATGTCGCGGACAATCTGTTCCAATGCGTTGATTCGTTCCCCGTCGCAGACTTTTTCAACGACAGGCATGTCGCGCTTCGTGGTGCGTTCCATCACGAGGTCGAGTTCGTCGAGGCTGGGATATTCGACCTTGAGTTTGAAAAAGAAGCGGTCGAGTTGGGCTTCGGGGAGTGGATATGTGCCCTCCATTTCCAACGGATTTTGCGTCGCCATGACAAAGAAGGGGGGTTGCAAGGTATGATGTTTTCCCGCAACGGTGACGGACTTCTCCTGCATGGCTTCAAGCAGCGCAGATTGCGTCTTGGGTGTGGCTCGGTTGATTTCATCGGCGAGCACGAGATTGCTAAACACCGGACCGGATTGGAAATCAAAGAATTTGCGTCCGTCCTCATCTTCGGCGACGACGTTAGTGCCGATTATGTCGGCGGGCATCAGATCGGGCGTGAACTGAATGCGGGCAAATCCGAGATCGAGCACCTCATGCAGCGTCCGAATGAGCAGGGTTTTGCCCAAGCCGGGCACGCCCTCCAAGAGCGCGTGTCCGCCTGTCATTAGGCAGATTAATACGCCTTCGACAATCTCCGCTTGTCCGACGATGCGTTTGGCAACCTCGTCTTTGATATGATTGAAGACTTCGCGAAATTCTTGGTATTGATGTTCAAGATTTTCCGACATGATTTCCCCCTTCTGTGAACGATTTGGGCAACCGCAAGGGTTGCACGTACAAAGAATTAATCAGATTTATGGGCGCGGTATGGGATTGACCAAATTCCCTTTAGAGCATGATTGAATAATAGGCGACAAACCCATTTTTGGATTTCTGTTCCGCTATGACCTGTCGCCCCGCTGGGGCTATCTCCTACGGAAATTGGTGCAGCGATTTGGGCAACCACAAGGGTTGCCCCTACAGAGAATTAACTCGATGTAGGGGCGGGGCTTGGGTGTGCCCGATTTCCTTTAATTTCTATTTCCAGGTGTCTTCTTGGACGGCATGGGAATCAGCCTTGTTTCGGATGGCGGTCCACCACTTTCGATTTTCGGCGTACCAACGGACGGTATCCCGAAGTCCGGATTCAAAATCGATCTGCGGTTCCCAACCGAGTTCCGTCCAAATCTTCGTCGAATCCAATAGGTATCGGCGATCGTGACCGGGGCGGTCGGGGACGTATGTTTTTAAAGACGCGGGTTTGTCCAATGCGGCTAGGATTGCGTCGGCAATTTCCTCGATACTTTGTTCGACGCCGCTGCCGATGTTGTAAGTTTCGCCGATTTTCCCATTCCGAATAATCAGATCGATGGCGTGGCAGTGATCAAAAACGGCGAGCCATTCCCGCCGGTTTTGGCTGTTGCGATAGAGTGGCAGCGGTTTGTCGTCGATGGCGTGCGTTGTAAACAGCGGTATGACCTTTTCGGGGTGCTGATAAGGCCCGTAGTTGTTTGAACAGTTCGAAATGGTGACTGGAAGCTGATAGGTTTCAAAATAGGCGCGGACTGCATGGTCTGCGGCGGCTTTTGATGCGTTATACGGTGTGCGCGGGCGATAGGGATGGTTCTCCGTGAATTCTTCGCACGAGTCGAGGGAGAGGTCGCCGTAGACCTCGCAGGTGGAGATGTGGTGAAACCGGGCAACCTGATGTTTGCGGGCGAGGTCAAGCAGCGTCTGTGTACCCATGACGTTCGTCTCGAAGAATCGGCGCGGCTGGAGAACAGCGCGGCTGTTGTGGGATTCTGCGGCGAAATTTACAATCACATCGGGAGGGAGTTCCGCCATGAGCCGATCAATGCAGCGATAATCTCCAATGCCGGCATTGATAAAGCGGTATCTATCGGGGTGGCTATCGGCGTCATTTGAGAAGTTTGACGGATCGCCCGCGTAGGTTAGGGAATCGATGTTGACAACCGAATCGCTCGGATAGCGTTCAAGCCAGTATCGGCTGAAATTGCATCCTATGAATCCCGCTCCGCCAGTAACCCATAGCCTCATGAAACCATCCTCAACCGCGGGTTGTGTCACGGCATGTTCGGAGATTTAGTTGCGCCGCAGCAGCGGTTTGCTTCGGAGCCATGATGCGCAGGAAAGCCAATCAGGACATTTCCTACCGCCGTTTAAACCGGCTCTCAAGTTCGTTTTTTGCCATCTCGACGACAATTGGGCGTGAGTGCGGGCAATTAAACGGTAATTTAGCTTTCGATAGGTCCTTGACCAACGCGACCATTTCCTCCATCGTCAATGAATCGCCGCCTTTGACGGCGGATTTGCAAGCGAGCATTATCAGCGCATCATCCTGCACGCCGAGCAGTTCGTCGGGTGGGATTGCATTTTGCGGGAGCCGATCCAATAGGTCTGTCACCGTCTTTGCGATTGACGATGTCGCCAACATGGCGGGAATGGAACGCACAAGGATGGTATTGCCTCCGAACTGCTCTATCTCGAAACCGAGTTTCTTGAATAGTTCGGTGTGCGCATTGAGTGTGGTTAACTGCTGTGAGGTCACCTCAATTGTTGCGGGGAGTAGTAAGCCCTGCACCGGAATCCCGTCCGCTTTCAGTTGATGGACAAATTGCTCGTAGAGCACCCGCTCGGCTGCGACGTGCTGGTCGATGAAAAACACGCGGTCTTTCGCCTCCGCCACGATGTAAGTATTAAACAGATTTGCCTTCAGTTGTACATCTTCAAAATCGAAGAGTTCGAGGGCCGTGCCGTCAGGGATGGTACGTTCAGGCGGTTGGATTTCCGCCGGCGTACCAGAAGGGAGAGGCTCAAACGCAACTTCGGCGGTTTGCTCAGGCTGCCGCGGCGGTTGAGACGCAGGGTTAATCCGGTCGTCGGTTCCGATTTCCATCCCGGTTTCCGCGGTTTGGGAGAAGATTCGAGGGTTTTCTTCAACACCGAACCCGCCTTCATTTTCGAATGGAGGACCGGCCGGCGATGCCGGCTGCGCCGCCTTGTCAAGCCGCGGGATATACTTGTGCTTGTGCACACCGCTGTTTATCATGCGCGAAACGGCGCTGAAGATTGCGCGTTCATTTCTAAATCGTACCTCGACCTTGGCGGGGTGCACGTTCACATCGACCTCTTGTGCGTCCATCGTCAGGAACAGGAAAGCCACGGCGTACCGATCCTTGGGCACCATGGCGCGCATGGCTTCGCCGAGGGCGGCGCCGATAATCTTGCTGCGGATTGGCCTAGCGTTCAGAAAAAACAGTTGGTAGCTGCGATTCGATTTAGTGAGTTCGGGTTTGCCAATGAAGGTGTGCAAACGAAGGTTGGGCAACTCCGCGTCAAATTCGATTAAGTTTTCGGCGAACTCCTTCCCGTAGAGCAGGCGAATCCGCTCAATATAGGAATCACAGGTACGGACATCAATCAGGGAACGGCGGTCGTGGGATAGGGAAAATTGAACTTTCGGGTGTGCGAGCGCCGCCCAAGTCACTTGGTTGGTAAGGTGGTTTAACTCGGTGGTGTCGGTTTTCAGGAATTTCAGGCGCGCGGGGACATTATAGAACAGGTTATTGATAGTGATGTGCGTGCCGGGCGAACAGCCGCTTTCCTGCACGGATTTTACGCCGCCGCCTTCGACGGCGATTTTTGTGCCCGCGAGGTCATCAGATTTGCGCGTCAGCAACTCAAGCTGCGATACGGAGGCGATACTCGGGAGCGCCTCGCCGCGGAATCCAAACGTGCGAATGTGCTGCAAATCGTCAATGGTTCCGACTTTGCTTGTGGCATGGCGTTTTAGGGCAACCTGGGCATCCTCGCGGGACATACCCGTGCCGTTGTCGGAGACGCGGATGAGCCGTTTGCCGCCAGCGCGGATTTCAACTTTTATCTTGGTACTCTCGGCGTCAATGGCGTTTTCGATGAGTTCCTTGACTACGGACGCGGGCCGCTCGACAACTTCACCGGCTGCGATTTTGTTGGCAATTTCGGGCGGAAGAATTTTGATTGGCATTATGGGTTCCTAAGATTGTGGATGACACCCCAAATTGTACCACAAAGTTTCCGATTCAACAATGGCTATTTTTTTCGCAGTACCAACGTACGGCGCGCAGGACGAATGCGGTACTGACAAACGATGAATTTTTACTTGCATTCGGACTTTGCATTATGTATAATTATGCCTTGTTTTCTGACGTTGCTCGGGGTTTCACCTGCGAGTCATTATTCCCCTGTAGCTCAGCTGGTAGAGCGGGTGGCTGTTAACCACCTTGTCGGCGGTTCGAGTCCGTCCGGGGGAGCCAATTATATTTGCCGCCAATACGGCGGTCTACGCGTTTATACCAAGACCCTAGTGGGCAACCCCATTGGGGTTTTGTTGTATCTGCGGCTGGTTGATGGCGTTGTCGATTCCGCGCGTAGAGGAATAATCAATGATTAAGGGTGTGCATACGATGTTCTACTCGTCGGAGCCGGAGACGTTGCGGGAGTTCATTCGCGACAAACTCGGCTTCGATTCCTATACGGATGTTGGCGGCGGTTGGCTTATTTTCAACCTGCCGGAAGCGGATATGGGGGTGCATGACGCCGATCCGAGCGGAGCGCACGGTGCACCTGCCGGCACGCACGACATCTCCTTCTACTGCGACGACATCCGGACTACGGTGGCAGAGTTGGGAAACCGGGGCGTGGTCTTTGACGGCGACGTAGTTGACGCCGGATTCGGGCTGGTGGTGCACTTTGAGATGCCGGGCGGGGTGCGCGTGCAGCTCTACCAACCGCATTACGAGAAGAATTCCGCCTGAAGCGTTGCGGACGATGATTTTGAATTGCAGTCCAAACTAAATTTCGACAGTTCGGCAAGGAGACGAAGGCGCATGTCCGATGGCCTTTTCGCCGTCCGCTAATCCTTACCCATGCCACTAAGCACAAGGAGAATAGTGTTATGCAAGATGTCAATTATTTGGCGGTGTTAGCCGCCGGAATTTTTCCGATGATTGTCGGCGCGCTTTGGTATGGCCCGCTATTCGGTAAACGGTGGCTCGCGCTGATGGAAACCACAGCGGAGGAGATTCAAGAGGGATTCAACCCGTTGAAGACGTATGGTGGGAGCTTTCTGTTAGCACTGATTACCGCGTTTATCTTGGCGCAGTTATTTTCGGGTTTGGGAGACGCTGCTCGCGTCGTCTCAGTCGCCGGAAAGGGCGGGGACGCTGTCGGGGGTGTCTACTTGGCGCTTTTGGCACTTATCGCATTTATTCTCCCGGTCGGCTACCAGTCGCTCGCATTTGAAGGGCGTAAGGCGGGGTTGGTTTGGCTTAACTTAGGTTATAATGCGGTCGCGATTCTTGGGCAGGCGGTGATTATTGCGGTGTGGCGTTAGGTTTGCCGCGGGAATGTCTGGACTGTGATTCGTGTGATTAAATGGTGGGGTGTGATTGGGGAGCACTTAACTTACTAGGGCGTGTTGACATTTGGCATCCCGTAGGTTGAATTGAACGGTTAAACGGCAGTCCCTATCAAGTACAAAGGAATCTTTTGTAACACAATCTGTTAGATTGTGATCCGAGCCCGCAAACTAACAGTTTGCGCTACTTATATCAGATTATCCAATGGTAACAACTCTTGCCGAATCAGTAGCCGCAAAATGTCAACAGAACCTAGCCAATCTTTGGGAAGGAAGGTTGGAAGACTGGAAGAAAAAATATAGCGCGGGTTGGTGGTCGGGAGGTTTTAATGCTGGAGACTGTAGGAAAACTATCGCCCTCCCTATTCGGTCGGTTGATCGTTGGGTTTCGCTACACGCTATTAGCAATGAGAAATGTTCGCCGTCCGGAACGGTTAATGCTATCGGAACGGAATTGAATTTATCCGCTCTACCCAACCTACAAAAACTAGCGAGTATGTTTCGCGATTCGAAGATTGCTCCTACCGAACCTGCAAGAACTATTACGTTAACTTTAATTAGGAGGAATTGATGGCTGTTAATGTATACATTAATTTTGAAGACAACTGCCGCGAGGCGTTTGAGTTTTACCGGTCTATTTTTGGCGGGGAGTTCGCATTTATCTCGACGTTCCGCGAAGGGCCGGAAGAGATGGAAGAGATGCAGATACCGGAGGAACACCTTGACCGCATCATGCACGTCTCTCTGCCGATTGGTGACAGTGTGCTCATGGGCAGTGACACGACGTCCGCGTTCTGCGCGCCGCTGGTCGCCGGCAACAACTTCTCAATATCATTTGAGGCGGACAGCAGAGAACATGCGGACGAAGTCTTCGCCAAACTGTCCGACGGCGGCTCGGTGATGTGGCCGATGGCGGACGCCTTCTGGGGCGCATACTTTGGCACGTGTACGGACAAATTCGGCATCAACTGGCAGGTGCTCGCCGAGAATCCACCGCATGAATGAGCGGGCACGCATCCATCGGCTCGAAATATTCACCAACTTTCATGGACGGCGAGACCGGCATGTCGAAGATTGATAACCCCGACATTGCACGCGTATTTGCGGGCTACCCGGCGGCTATGCGTGAAAAGATGCTACGCCTTCGGCAAATCGTCCTAGACACGGCATTGGAGAACGAGGGTGTCGACGCGCTAGAGGAAACGCAGAAGTGGGGAGAACCCAGCTACCTCACCAAGGGCGGCAGCACAATCAGAATGGACTGGAAGGCGAGGGCGCCCGACCAATACGCGATGTATTTCAACTGTAACACGCCGTTAATCGCTACATTTGAGGAAGTTTACGGAGATGTGTTCACATTTGAAGGGAACAGAGCCATTGTCTTCGGCGAGACCGACGAATTGCCGATTCCCGAATTGAAGCATTGTATCTCGCTCGCTCTGACGTATCATCGTGTGAAGCATCTACCGTTGCTGGGTGCTTCTCCGATACACACAGCGGAACATTTACGGAAAGAATCTCATGGATAAGATTGATTTCAAAAAGACGATGAAAACGCTATACCGCGCTACCAGTAAGGTGGAGCGCGTTAACCCGGGTATGGGGACTTTCATTGCTGTAGATGGGCGCGGGACGCCGGGCGGCGAAGCGTTCGAGAAGGCGATTCAGAACCTCTATCCGGTGGCTTACACCGTGAAATTCGCCCTGAAAAAGGCGGGAACGATCGACTTTGTTGTGCCGCCTCTTGAGGCGCTTTGGTACGACAATCCGGTCGACGTTCCTGACATGTCACAGTGGCGTTGGCGAACGATGATTCGTGTCCCGGAATGCGTGAGCAGCGAGAACTTGCAAGCGGCGCAGGATTCTATCTTGGACAAGAAGGGGACTGACACCTCCGATGTGCGGTTGGTAAAGTGGGAGGAGGGCGACAGCCTCCAGATCTTGCACATTGGACCGTACGATCAGGATTCCTTCGGAGCTATCTACGAAGAGCTTCATCGTAGTGCGGTCGCCGAAAACATGGCGCTGCAGGCGCCGGGGCATGAGATTTATCTCAGCGATCCACGCCGTACGGCGCCAGAAAAGCTCAAGACAATCGTGCGGTTGCCGATAGCGGGAGAGTCTCTGTAATTTTCTCCGTACTTCACGCCATTTACACACGTTCATTTTCAAGAGGTTGCGAGATAACTATGTCTAGTGAAAGAATTATCGAACTCGAACAAAATATCGGCGAGCTAATTGCCGAGCTCAACACACTGCGCAAGAACAACCTAGGGACACCTGTGCGCAACTACTCCTTTGCCACGCTGACCGGTGAGGCCACGCTACTCGAACTGTTCGGCGAAAAGGACAAGCTGCTGGCGATTCACAACATGGGGCAGGGTTGCCGCTATTGTACGTTGTGGGCGGACGGATTTAACGGCTTGCTCCCGCATCTAGAGACTGCCATGTCGGTTGTGCTGCTATCGAAGGATTCGCCGGAAGTTCAGCGCCGGTTTGCAAACGCCCGCGGCTGGCGGTTTCGCACCGCGTCGCACGGCGGCGGGGCGTATATTCGTGAACAGTCGGTGTACACCGGCGACGACAATTTCCCGGGCGCCGTGGTCTACGAACGGAACGGCGACACTATACTGCGCAAGAATTCGTGCGTGTTTGGGCCTGGCGACCTTTATTGTTCGATGTGGAGCCTGCTCGGACTAGCGGGACTGGACGACGAGGACTGGACGCCGCAATACACGTATTGGCAGCGTCCGTCCGAGTTAGATGACGGCGGCGCGAACGTGCTAGACTGAAAGCGGCAAAGCGCCGCTGCGACGACAACCGAAATGACGCAAGACCTATTGACGCAGGCCGCCGCGGCTGCGAGTGACGGCGACCTTGCGGCACTCAAAGATTTACTCACCTCCTCCCCTGCAGTTCTCACGGCAAGAGATTCAGACGGGCGCACTCTGCTCGATTTCGCCTGCCGTGCTGCGACGGAAGACATCGCCATACCGCTGAAACCGGGCACGCCCGAACAACATGCCGCCGTTGACCTAATCCTTGAAGCGGGCGCCGACCCGTCAGCCTGCGACAAAGATAGCTGGACGCCGCTGCACACCGCGGCGATGGCGGGTCACGCAGACCTTGCCAAACGTCTCATCGCCGCGGGCGCATCCGTGAAGTTGGAAGCTCACGGCAAGGCAGGCGCCTCTCCGCTTTCCTACGCGCTGTTTTACGCGAAAGCCTACATGGGAGAGGTGCTGGCGCCGGTCTATCCCGACAATCTACGCACGGCTGCGGCACTGGGGAACGACCTAGACCGGTTCGTCGGCGGTACGGCGTTGACACCGGATGCCTATCGCGGGCTTGACTTTTACGCACCCGAATTTTTTCCAACGTGGGACCGCACGCGGAGCCGGCAGGAGGTGTTGGACGAAGCACTGTCTTGGGCAGCGCGAAACGACCAGTGCGATTCTATGGCGGCGTTGGTAGCTTTAGGCGCGGATGTCAATGCGAACGCATTCCGGGGCACGCCGCTGCTGTGGGCGTGTTACAGCGACAGGGTCGAAGCGGCGGCTTGGTTGCTGGACCACGGCGCGGACCCGGATTTCCGGCACGATTGGGGCGGCGAAGGACACGGTGAGGATGCCGCCGCCATGCATCTTGCCGCGCAATACAACTGCGTCGGCTGCTTGAACCTGCTGCTCGACCGCGGCGCCGACCCGAGCATCGTTGACGGCGCACACAAAAGCACGCCGAAGGAGTGGGCTGAATATCAGGGTTCAGCCGAAGCTGCGGCGATATTGAAACGGCGAACCGGATAACGCGGCAGTTCGAAATTTGTAGAGTCCATTGCCCACGCAACGGCAGTGCGTGTGTTGACCTATTCACCGGATTTATGGTATAATCCCGTGCTTCAGAAAATTTTGTGATTGTTTCGGCGGAGGAGACCATGCCACTCAACAGGTATTTAAACTTCGCGGTCAACTGCCGCGAGGTGATTGAGTCGAGGATTTTCCCAAATGTCGGCAGAAATGAACCATAAAGCTAAGTTGCGCACGTGTCTGTGGTTTGACAATCAAGGTGAAGAGGCTGCGAATTTTTACGTATCGCTATTGCCGGACAGCCGCATTGAAAGGGTTTACCGGCCCGATTCGGATGGCCCTGCGCTCGTGGTTGAGTTCATACTTGCCGGTGCGCCTTACATGGTGTTAAACGGAGGGCCTCACTACGAACTTAACCCAGCGGTGTCAATCTCCGTATTGACAAAGGATCAGGAAGAAACCGACGAACTGTGGGCGGCGTTAACCGCAGACGGCGGAAGCCCCAGCCGTTGTGGATGGCTTATCGACAAATACGGATTGTCGTGGCAGATTATACCGGAGGCATTGCCGCGGCTACTGGGTTCCGACGATAAAGCAGCCGCGCAAAGAGCGCACGACGCCATGATGAAGATGGGTAAGATAGACATTGCTGCGCTTGAATCTGCTTTCGACGGTAAATGACGGATAACGCCGAAATGTTTGTATTAGCCGGATGCAGGAAAAACCTGCTGCTTTAGCCAATGTAAAAACATCGCTGTGCCAGAGTAAGACTGGATCCGAACGCATTTTCGCTCCGCACTATTCCACCTGGCTAATCGTCATTTGGGCTAAGTCGGGCTAATGTAATTGCCCGGTCTAATGACGCATATTGAGATGGACGCGAATAGAGGATTGGAGGAAGATTGATGAGGGTCATGGTGCTGATCAAGGCAAATGAACAGTAGGAAGGGGGCGGCATGCCGTCGAAAGCGCAGATTGCCGCCATGGGAAAGTTTAACCAGGAGATAGTCCAGGCGGGAGTAATGTTGGGCGGCGACGGGTTGAAACCCTCATCAAAGGGCGTCCGCGTGGATTGTACGGACGGCGGGCGGGTTGTTATTGAGGGGCCGTTTCCGGAAACGAAGGAGTTGATTTCCGGCTATTGGCTTTGGCAGGAAGAATCATTAGATGAGGCGATAGAGTGGATTCGGCGTTCTCCGTTCGAGGAAGGGACGGTTGAGTTGCGCCCGGTTTTCGAGCCGGAAGATTACCGGTAAGCATTCGTGATTAAACCGCGTTAGTTAGGAAGAGGGTGGAATAAAATAATGACGGACGAGACAGGACTCAGCGGCGCGGCGATTATCCCGGGATTGCGTTATGCAGACGCGCCAGCCGCGATAGAGTGGTTGTGCGCAGCATTTGGCTTCGAGCGGCATCTTGTGGTGCCGGGTGAAAATGGCAAGATTGCGCATGCGCAGCTCACGTTTCGAAACAGCATGATTATGCTGGGGTCGGGGCACGACGGGGATTACGATGCGCTGCTAATCCATCCGAAAGACGCCGGCGCTGTGACCCAGGCGCCGTATGTGATTGTCGATGATGTGGATGCGCACTGCGAACGCGCACGCGCCGCGGGCGCCGAGATTATTATGGAGCCGGCTGACCAGGATTACGGCGGACGCCTCTATAGCTGCCGAGATTTTGAGCGCCACGTATGGAATTTTGGTTCTTATGATCCGTGGGGGGAATTAGGCCACTAGAGAAAAACCTAGGCGCGGACGCAGTGACACTCGCCCTACCCGAGGTGTTCTTCTCGGAGTTGGGTAATGTAGACATAGTAGGATTGAAGCGATTGGGTACCCGAAGCGCCGCGTGAATTGCCATCGCCTCATCAAGAGCGACAGCGCGGGAGCGTATTTGTGAAGAGCTTAAACTCAGAATCTACGCGAGCGGGTCGGTCCCGACTCTACTCGTCAACCGCACTCTGCCGGGCGTTGCGGGCGGGTTTGCGGAAAAAAGCCGACCCGGAAATAGCGCCCGGGATGCAGGCGTACATGAAATCGGAGATGCCCTATCTCGGCTTGCGGGCGCCCGCGTTGAAAGCGGTGTGCCGGCAGGTCTTCGCCGCACACCCGATCACAACCCGAAAGCGCTGGATCGACACGGTTCTTGCGGTCTGGCGCGGTGCGGAACACCGTGAAGAACGCTACGCCGCCATCAATCTCGCGGATTACGACGCCTACGACGATTTCCAAACGCTTGAGGCGCTTCCCTGTTACGAAGAGATGATTGTGGACGGTGCGTGGTGGGACTATATTGACGCTGTCGCGCCGCGGCTGGTCGGCGGACTGCTCATGCGGTACCCTGACGAGATGAGAGGGGTGATGCTGGAGTGGGCGCACTCGCCCGACATCTGGAAACGCCGCTCGTCCATCATTTGCCAACTGAAATTCAAGGACAACACAGATTTTGATTTAATCCAAGCGTGTATCGAGCCGTCGATTGACCACCGCGAATTTTTCTTGCGCAAAGCGATTGCTTGGGCGCTGCGCGAATACGCCAAGACCGAGCCGGACGCCGTGATCGCATATATCAGGGAGAACGCGGATCGGTTGAGCCCATTCAGCAAGAAGCAAGCGGTACGCCTGCTCATCCGGTCGGGCCGCATTGACGTCGTACCCTAACGGGCTATCGGGATTCGGGCGAGAAGGACGTATGATTTGCTGTATCATTATTGGAGCTACGATACTCTTTTGATCGTGATGCCGAATTATTGAAAAAGGGAATACCAATATGACAAGATTTCATTTTTCAGTCGCGATTTCCGCGCCGCGATCGACCGTTTGGGACGTGCTGGTGGACGATGAGACGTTCAGGCAGTGGAACAGCGTTTTTTGCGAGGGTTCGTATTTTGAAGGTGACTGGAGCGCGGGCAGCACTATTCGCTTCCTCACGCCAGAAAAGAGAGGGTTGGTGGGGGAAATCGCGGAAAATCGTAAGCACGAGTATTTGTCAATCGAGCACCGAGGGTGTATTATTGACGGCGTTGACAATTTCGAAAGCGACGACGCGAAGGCTTGGTCTCAAGCTTATGAAAATTACACACTCACGGCAATTGATGGGGGCACCGAATTAACGCTCGATGCCGAAGTTCCATCGGCGTATAAGGCTTACTTGGAAGACGTATGGCCCAAGGCGCTGGCGGCAGTTAAGAAACTCGCTGAAACAATTAGGTGACAGTGTGAGCAGCGAATCGCAAATGAAAAAAACTTGGCATTCAATCAGAATTTCAGCGCCGCGGGCCGCCGTGTGGCGAGTTCTTCTTGAGGAGGCGACGTATAAAGAGTGGACGGCAGTATTTGCTGGAGGTTCATATTTTGAAGGCAACTGGAGCGAAGGCAGTACCATCCGATTCCTCACCCCAGAAAAGGACGGCATGGTCGGGGTGATTGCGGAAAACCGGGAGCACGAATTTGTGTCGATAAAGCACCTCGGCTATGTACACAAAGGTGTTGATGATACGGAAAGCGACGCGGTAAAGGCTTGGGCGCCCGCCTATGAAAATTACACGCTGAATGAGGTTGGCGGCGGTACCGAGTTAGTGGTTGAAATGGAAATAACTTCGGCGGAGGAGGGCTATTTCGACGGTGTGATGCCCAAGGCGCTGAACATTATTAAAAAATTAGCTGAAACATCGGAGGAATCATGATTAGGAATACGTTTATTAACCTGCCGGTTAAAGATCTCAATGAAACTCGGGAGTTTTTCTCGCAGGTGGGGTTTGATTTTGATGACGACTTTAGCGGCGAGGAATGCGTGTGCATGATCATCGCAGACGGGAGTTTTGCGATGCTGGTGGTTGAGTCGTTTTTCCAACAGTTTACCAAGAAAGAGATTGCCGACGCATCGAAGACAACAGAGGTGGTCACAGCGCTTTCTGCCGACAGCCGGGACGAGGTTGACGAGATGATGAGCAGGGCACTCAACGCGGGCGGCGCGGAACCGATACCGGTCGTGAACCAAGGCTGGATGTATTGCAGGACGTTCGAAGACCCGAATGGACACATTTGGGAAGTGTTCCACATGAGCCAAGGTGACGAGTAAGTCACGGATATCAACACACATACCGCGCGGGGCTGAGAACAACGTCCGGTTCACGGCAACGATTTAGCGCCGTAAACTCCGCCCCGCGCCGAAAGGAAAAAATAACATGACTCAACACTACAACCCCGTCGGCTGGTTCGAGATTCCCGTGATAGATTTGGACAGAGCAAAACAATTCTACGAAGCCGTGATGGATGTGGAGCTTACGCTCATGACACTGGGAGCCGCGGAGATGGCGTGGTTTCCCGTTGTCGAAGACGCCATTGGCGCGGCCGGTACGCTTATTAAAGCGGAGGGTTGCACGCCATCGCACCACGGCACGTTGATTTACTTTACAGCGCCCGACATTGAGGGAACATTGGAGAGAGTCAACGCCAACGGCGGCAATACGCTGCTGCCCATGACCAGCATCGGCGAATACGGTTTTATTGCACACTTCGAGGATACCGAAGGGAATCGGCTGGCGTTGCATTCTAGAGAGTAACGTGCGGTAGGTTGCGATTAGGCGAGGGATTAGTGAGGGCAACAGAAGTCTTTTAGATTCATCTTCAATCATCAATTCGTAGGTAACATTGTTTCAAGCCCTGGAAGGGCGATAGGTATATAGAAATGCGAAGGCACTACACATTAAAGCCCCAGCGGGGCGGCAGGTATATCGTAGTTTTTGTAGGTTGGGTTGAGCCCACTGCGAAACCCAACTCGCATACTTTGAGTCGCATTTAACGAGGGAAGGGTGATGATTGACGAGAGTTGGTACGAGCGTCCGCCCGGCGTTCCGGATCGGACGTCTGCAGGCGGTGTCGTTGCACGGATTGAAGATGGGCAGATTTATGTCGCGCTTGTCGGCGAGGTCGGGCTTTCGGATCGGGTTTTGCCGAAGGGCGGCGTGGAGTCCGGCGAGAGTCTGGAAGCTGCGGCACGCCGGGAAATCGAAGAAGAGGCAGGCTTATCATCGCTGGAACTGATTGGAAAAGTCGGCACACGCGAACGCCTGTCGTATGACAGAGTTTGGTGGATTACGGCGCACTATTTCCTGTTTGCCACGGAGCAGGCGGCAGGTATTCCAACGGATGTTGACCACCACTACGAGCTGGCATGGTGTCCGATCGATAGACTGCCGGCGATTTTCTGGCCTGAACAGCGCGAACTGATAGAAACAAACCGTGACAGGATTGTTGGGCTTGTGGAGCGGCATCCCTTCACGGTGCGGCGAGAATCGTGATTGTTTCGCAATCCGTCCGAAAACTAAGACGTGAGGACAAAGGAAGGTATAGACTATGAACAGCCAGAGACCTAGACCCGCAACGTTTCGATTCAAGAATATTGGCCCGGTAGAGGACGCGGCGGTGGAACTCGGCGATCTCACAATCATCGCTGGGCGCAATAACACTGGAAAGACATACTTAGTTTACACGCTTTACGGATTCTTGAAAATGTGGACGAACTGGCTTCACCGTGAAGATCTCCTAGCAGACGGACGGAAATTTGATGCCAAATTTCCCGACATGCGGCATATCAGCGATCAAGTAAGTCGAGAAGGGCGTGCAAGTTTTCCCTTGGAAGAAAAGCAGTTCTTGCGACAGCAAGAGATGCTGGTTCAAAGTCTTGCCCGTAGCTTCTCTAAGCGTGCTATGCGCGTTGTATTCAATTCTCAAAAAAGCGATTTTGAAGGATTCTCTATTGATGTCAATTTCAATGAAGAGTCTACGAGCACAATGCACTCTGTCAAGGTGGATTTCCGGGAAAGGGCATCGCTTTCCATTAAATACGACGGAAGCCATGTTCTAATAAATACTGACGAGGTAAAAAAACAAGACCGCATTTCAGATTTCCAATCCTACATCAGCCATGCCTATGGTCTTCTCCTGCTTCAAGATCAACTTCCTGAACCGTTCATTCTGTCTGCAGAGCGCTTTGGCATTTCACTCTTCTACCGCGAACTCGACTTTACCAAGAATCAGTTGGTAGATTTGTTACAGAAGTGGGACGAGGGCAAGAGTAGAAATAGATTGTCGCCCTTTTTTCTCATAGAGAAGTCCACCAGTCGTTACGCGCTCCCGATTAAGGATAACATTGATTACACCAGAGACATTCCGAATCTTCAAAGGAGAAAAAGCGAAATTCTTGAAAGTAAGCTGTTTGACGACATTAAAGACATGATGGACGGCTACTACAGTAGTTCGGGCGATGACATTCGTTTCATTTCCAAGGCGCGCGGGAAAGGACGCAGTTTTAACATACCGCTGCATCTGGCTTCTTCTTCGGCGCGCGGACTGTCCGATCTCTATTTCTTCTTACGACATGCGGCGAAGACTAACCATCTCCTAATCGTTGACGAACCAGAGAGTCACCTTGGTACGTCCAACCAGATACTCTTGGCGCGATTACTGGCGCGGTGCGTGCGGGCTGGATTAAAGGTTTTGATAACCACGCACAGCGATTACCTCATCAAAGAGATTAACAACCTCGTAATGCTAAGTAGACCATTCGAGAACAAAGAGGCTGTCGTGAAGAAACTCAAATACAGCCCTGAAGACTTCCTCAACCCGGATTCTATCCGTGCTTACGTAGCGCAAGACAACAGCCTAATCCGATGCGAGGTGGACAAATTCGGCATTGACATGCCGGTCTTCGACGAAACCATCGACAGGATTAACAGGGTCGCAAACGATTTAGCATCGCGAATGTCAGATGAGTCGGAGGCGTAAAGTCGTGTTGGCAACACATCTGAAAAATATGCTGGCGGATAAGGCTCTGGTGTCACCGAGAAAGGATGGAAGCACGGTTTTACGAGAAAAGAACGTGATGGAACTCGAAGTCGCCGATATTCCTTCCGACATCACCATAATAAATATGCGGCGCATTGGCAGTTTATCGGGGGTGAAAGAGGGCGAATGGAAGCAAGTTTGTGATTATCTCTTTCTTTTTGAGGAGGAAGGCGAGGATTACGCGGTATTCGTTGAATTGAAGAAGACTTTAAATGAAGAAAACGAGAAGGGTATGGAACAGCTACGGCGATCGTTCCCGTTCTTGGAATACCTCCGTTCGGTATGTGAAATACATCATAGCGCCGAGTCTGCCAAACTGAGAATAATTGTGCGCTATTCACTTGTCGGCAATCAGATTAGTCAAAGGCTCGATAAACAACACGTCAAGGCAGGTTTTCGGGTGCCGTCGAAGAATCACAAAGGCATATCGGTAGACATGTTGTTTGGAGAAAGAATTCGTTTTCGCAGTCTGATAGGCGCTTGACTTCTAAAGACCGCCGCTCATGCGATCAACTGCGTGGTTAACCAATGCGGTAGAGATTCTCAGGTGTATAGAATCGTGATGCACCACATACCTAAGCGCCAGCGGCGCGACAGGTGTATAGCAACATCAAACCTCTCTAAACCAAAGCCCCAGCGGGGCGACACATATTTTGCCGTGGGAGAGGCTTCCCAACCTCGATAATCGGGAGAAAAATCTCCCTCCCACAACATTGACCCACGCGATTTTTCGGACTTACGGACTACACCTTAATCCCTTCTAAATTCCCACGCCGCGCACCTACCCGAAACAACCTATATAACATGTGATATATTTCAACTTGACATGCACACGATGCGTATGGTACAATAGGCGTCAACTATTTACTTACAAGAATCGTGAACTACATGTCAACCATTTTACCAGCAGACTATCCCCAAAAAATTAGAGACCTCCGCGAGACAAAAGGTTTAACGCAGACGCAATTTGCGGAGCTCGTCGGCGTCTCCTTCGCCACCGTTAACCGGTGGGAAAATGCGCAATCTCGCCCAAACAACTTGGCTTGGAAACGCATCGTTGAGTTGGCGGCGTCGAGTGACGGGGGCCAAGCGGCACAACCGCTTCCCGACGACGCGCCAAGCATGGACTTCGCCGCCGATCCTAACGCCGTTTCAGCGGTTGCAGAGGCGCACCGCCTGGCTTACGGCCACCTATTTAACCCGGCGTTCGCCACGGAAACCTCGCTAATCGACCCGCTCCCGCACCAGCGCATCGCGGTTTACGAAAAAATGCTGGGGCAGAACCCGCTGCGTTTCTTGCTGGCGGACGACGCGGGCGCCGGCAAGACCATCATGACCGGCTTGTACATCCGCGAGATGCTGTCCCGCCGTCTCATCCGCCGCGTGCTTATCATTCCGCCCGCCGGTCTCGTGGGAAACTGGGTACAGGAGATGCGCAAGCTGTTTCGGTTGTCGTTCCGAATCATCAGGGGCGATGACGCGCGAGACGGCAACCCTTTCAGCGGCGCCGAGAGCGATCAGGTCATCGTCAGCGTGGACACCTTGGTCACAGCGCGGGTTTTTGACCGCCTTAGAGACCCTCGAACGGATCCCTACGACCTTGCCGTCTTCGACGAGGCGCACAAGCTGTCCGCGAATCGACGGCCGGATTTACGAGTGCGCAAGACGAATCGGTACAGGCTGGCGGAAGCTATCGCCGGGGTTGAGGTAGACAGCGACGACTGGAAATTACCGCAACCCGCCCAGCACCTGCTGCTGCTAACTGCGACACCGCACATGGGCAAGGACTTTCCCTACTATTTCCTGTGGCGCCTGCTGCTGCCGGAGGTGCTCTCCACCTATGACGCTTTCGATAGATTTCCCCGCGAACTTCGAGATCGGCATTTCATCCGCCGCACCAAGGAGGAGATGCTGCACTACAACGAGAAACCGTTGTATCCGCAGCGTAACTGCGACACGTTGAGCTACAATCTCTCGGACGGTCCTGAAGGCGAGCAGGAGCTCTACGACGAGACGACAGAATACATCCGCGACTACTACAACCGCGCGAAAGAATTGAACCGATCAGCCGCACAATTGGCGATGAGCGTCTTCCAACGGCGTCTCGCCAGTTCCACCTATGCACTCATGCGATCATTCGAGCGCCGGAGAGAGAAGTTGGAAGGGATGATTGACGACATCATGAGCGGACGGGTCAATGAAAAACAGTTCGCCAGCCAGCAACAGCGTCTCGATGTCCCTAACGACGTATTCGACGCATCGACCGCAGATGAGACCGAGGACGACCAGAACGAAGCGCATGAAAATCAAGCGCTCGGCGGCACGACGGCTTTCAGCCTTACGGAGTTAATGGTGGAGAAAGGTAAGGTCGAAGAGTTGTTGGATAAGTCTCGAAAATTGTTGGACGCGGGCGAGGAATCCAAATTTGAGAAACTGCGAGAAGTTCTGCGTCATCCGAAATACAACGACGAGAAATTCATCATCTTCACCGAACACCGCGATACCGCGGAGTTTCTGGTGCGCCGGTTGGAAGGTCTGGGGTTCACAGATCAGGTTGTGCTTATCCATGGTGGGCTAGACTACCGCGAACGCGAGGAGCAGGTCGAGTTTTTCCGCCGTTCTGCGGAGAAAGGCGGGGCAAACTACCTTGTAGCGACCGACGCGGCTGGGGAGGGAATCAACCTCCAATTCTGTTGGTTAATGGTCAACTACGATATCCCGTGGAATCCGGCGCGGCTTGAGCAGCGCATGGGGCGTATCCATCGTTACGGCCAAAAGCACGACCCCGTGGTGATTGTTAATCTCGTTGCGGGCGGCACACGCGAAGGGCGTGTATTGAAAACGCTGCTTGATAAACTTGAGATTATCCGAGAGCAGCTTCAATCCGATAAAGTGTTCGATGTGGTTGGGCGTCTGTTTGAGAGCGTGTCCATGACCGATTATCTGCGGCAAACGCTTACCGACGATGTTGAGGAAGTCGCCGCGTGGTTGGAGGGCAACTTAACGGAAGACCAAGTTCGGGCACTAGAGCGAAAAGAGCAGGTGCTGTACGGCGGGGGCGGCGACGTGCGCCGTAGACTGCCGCAACTCAACGAGGAGACGGAGCAGGAAATCTATCGTCACCTGCTGCCGGGTTATGTCCGCCGTTTCGTGGAGCGTGCGGCGCCGCTTCTTGATTTACGCATTGAAGGCGACGCTGACACCGCCTTCAGCTTGATACCGAACCGACCGCGTGCGTCTGATTCCTTGCTCACGTCGCTTGAGCGGTATTCCGAGGGTGCACGCCAGCTACTAACGGTGTACAAACCGGTGAGCCGGGAAGATGCCGTCTGGATGCACCCCGGCGAGCCCGTGTTCGATTGCCTTTCAGACGCCATCCTAGAGCGGTTTGGACGCGCCGGACGACAGGGCGCCGTGTACACCGATCCCTATGCCGCCGAGGCGTATCTGTTCCACATTGCGCTGGTTTCTGTTGAACAGCGCGGCAGAGAAGACGAGATGACCGACCTGTTTGATGACCGTTCTGAGCGTGAAAACGAGCGTAAGCCGCTAGAATCACGATTGGTCGGGCTACGCCAATCCAGCGACGGTAGCGTCACTGAACTTCCAGTCGAACACCTACTGCTGCTCAGGGGTGCGGGGGGCTTCGCGCCGAGTCGTGTGCCGCTCGCAACCTTGGCACGCGGTATGGTGCCCGATGCTTTGGAGTTTGCGCGGGAAGAGATAAGTGAGCGACTGGCGCAGCACCATCGACAGCGACGATTCGACGACCTTCCCTCACGTATGGAGTCCGTCAACCGCGGCTTCGATTTTCAGGCGGCCGAACTTGCGGCTGCCCGATCCCGCCTCAACCAACTGGCACGCGAAGGAGATCGGGACGCGGAGAAGGAACTTGGGGTGGTCAGGGAACGACAGCGCGGCTTAACCGCCGCCCGAAATCGGCGTATGGCTGAACTGCGAGCCGAACCGGAGTTGATTCAGTCCGGGGATGCCGTGATTTTGGTGCACGCCCTCGTCGTGCCCGTTCAGGACACTGAGGCGGTTGAGCGTTACGACGCCGGCGTTGAAGCTGTCGCCGTGGAGGTTGCAACCGCTTACGAGGAGCACCAAGGGGCAGTAGTAACGGATGTCTCGAAGCCCGAACTCGCGCGGCGTGCCGGACTGATGGATTGGCCCGGCTTCGATCTCAAGTCCCGCCGCCCAGCAGGCGCCGACGGTTCTGTTGAGGAACGTGCCATTGAGGTTAAGGGGCGCGCTGGTTCCGGGGATGTGCAGATGTCCGAAAACGAATGGGCGCGGGCTTGCAACTTGCGTGAAGATTATTGGCTTTACGTGGTCTTCGACTGCGCGACGCCGCGGCCGCGGCTCGTGCGTGTTCAGGACCCGTTCGCTAAATTGCTCGTCCGCAGCCGCGAATCTCTGGCGTTCACAATAACCGAGGGGGCGTTGAACGAGGCGTCGGCGCCTGTTGAGGAAACAATGAGATGACGGGTTCTGAAGGCTTCAAAACTTCAAACCGAACCAGATCGGTTTCGATTGACTAACCATGGAGTCGTGGGGTATAGTGAACACATGAAGAAAACTAAATTCTAGGTTTGAATTGGCGATGGTCAAACCACTGGCATTCAACATAGTTGAAATTTTTGAAATAACCGAAACGACACGCTCTAATCTTGTGAAACTAACAGTTGAAAAATTCGGAGATTATTCCATTCGCGCGAGACCAAAGACTATCTTTCAAATGACTACGCAGGTGCGTGGGAAGGGACAACGGGACAATGTTTGAGTATTATGATGGGTACCTTGGACGTCGAAATTCCATCCCCGTCAATCCAGATGACCTTATACGGTTACGGCTTCAGGGGCTGCGGTGGTTGCAAGTTGCCAAACAGGTACCACGCATTGACGGTAGAGTCGGCATCAGCCATAACGTATTATCTCAGGCAAACCGAGTTCGCGAATCGGACGAATGGCGGGCTGCACTTGAAGACTACTGGCGGCGCCATCACAATGAAGCGTCGCTTCCGCAAGAGATGAAAAAAGTCCTGAGCTATCCGTCAATAATGAATTCAGAAACGCCCCTATCAGAAGTTTCTAACTCGGGGGCCGAACCACAGATCGAAAATACTGCCAATAAATCTAAAACCGCCGCAGCCTCTAAGCAAGACCCAGCCACCGGTTTGGAGGTCGAAATTGAAGACCCGCAAATTGAACGTCCGTTTAATCCTGAGAAAATAAGGGTGCGGACGACCAACATCACGGTCGAATTGCTAGTTTCACGAATCAAGTATAACGAGGTTGATTTAGAACCCGATTTCCAGCGATCATTTGTGTGGAAAGCCGAACGTCAATCCCGGCTGATTGAATCGCTGCTTCTACGAATTCCTATCCCAGTGTTTTATGTGGCGGCGGATGAGAACGAAAATTGGCTGGTTGTCGACGGCGTCCAACGCATGTTTACCATTTACAACTATGTTACAGACCAGTTTCCCTTGAACCATCTGGAATATCTCGAAAAATACAATAAAAAGAAGTACTGCGACCTTCCGAGGCAAATGCAGCGGCGAATTGGCGAAAGCGAACTAGTAGTTAATGTCATCGATCATGGGACACCTGAGGACGTAATGTTCAATATTTTCCACCGAATCAACACTGGCGGTATGACGCTGAACGGTCAGGAAATACGCAATGCTTTACACCCAGGTCCCGTGCGAGACTATCTGAAACAACTGGCCGACACTGAGGCATTCCGCAAAGCAACGGACTACTCAATTAGGCAAGACCGAATGGCTGACAGGGAATGTGTTTTGCGCTTCATCGCCTTTTATGCAAATGCTTGGGAAAAATATAACGACAACGACCTTAACGGCTACCTTAGTCGAGTTATGAACAAAATAAATGATACGGCGCCAGAGGATCTTGGGTTGCTTGCCAAAGACTTCGAGAAGGCAATGGAAGCGGCTTACCGCATATTTGGCAGCGAGGCTTTTCGTAAGCGATACAACTTGGACGATTCTCATCGCCGACCTGTCAGTAAAGCGCTGTTTGACGCGTGGAGCGTCGAACTTGCGCGCCGCAGTTCCGACGAAATAAACAGACTCGTGGAAAAACGAGAAGATGTCATAAATCGCTTCATTGCGTTGATGAATGACGATAGTGAATTCGACAGGGCAATCTCTTATTCCACGGGCGATCCGCACCGAGTGAAGAAAAGATTTGAGGCAATTTCACTGTTGGTTACAGAGGTGCTGTGATGATAAGGAAAATCAGGTTATCGAATTTCAAGTGCTTCGAAAATCTGGATTTAAACTGCGCGCCGCTCACCCTGTTATGCGGTTTGAACGGCATGGGGAAAAGCAGTGTGATACAGGCGCTGCTCCTCCTACGGCAGTCGTTTGAGTCAGAAGATTTGCTTGACGGAAGGCTGGTGCTGGGCGGCGAACTTGCCGATCTCGGTACTGGCAGGGATGTACTTTTTGAAGGTGCAGAAAATGATGTGGTAGGTTTCGAAATCGAGTCTGACGAAACCAATTCACCGTGGAAACTGTCGTTCGGGTATTCACAAACGAGCGATCAATTGACTGTCGAAGGGTGTGATTCGAACCCATCTTTTCCCCTAGTGCCACCAGATTGGCAGAATGTCCGTCCATTTGGACAAAATCTCCTGTATATTGATGCCGAGCGAGTCGGTCCGCAAAAGTCCTATCCGTTGTCCGAAACCATGGCGCAGCGAGCCGAATTCGGTTTGGGAAGTGAATACGCATTGAACTACTTAAATATGAAAAAGGATGAATTGCTGGCGGAAGACGATTTGCGCTGCGTAGAATCCCATAGCCGTCGCATGATCGATGTCGTTGACGAATGGCTGCAAGAGATTTCCCCCGGCGCTCATCTTCAGCTAGAGACTGTTCGCGCTGCGGATGCGCTTATCGCAGGTTTCTCATTCGACCGGCCGGGAGACGTTGCTTCGCGGCGTTTTCGTGCGACAAACGTCGGATTTGGCCTGTCGTACGCGTTGCCGGTAATTATCGCGTTGCTGTCTGATTCCGGTACGTTGTGTTTGATAGAAAATCCAGAAGCACACCTTCACCCGCGAGGGCAGACGAAGCTGGCGGAACTCGCGGTGCGCGCATCGTTGGCGGACGTGCAGGTAATTGTGGAAACGCACAGCGACCACTTCATGGACGGTGTGCGTATCGCTGTGCGGGACGGGTTAATCTCTCCCGATAAAACGGCAATCCATTACTTTGAACGCCCCGAAGGCGAGACCGTTGTGACTTCACCGCAAATTGATGAGGACGGACGGCTTTCAACATGGCCCGCCGGCTTTTTTGACCAACACGAAGAAAACTTGGAGAAACTTCTTGCGCCCAAATACTAATATGCGAGAAATGGTACTGAATCACGCGAGCCTTACGGCGCCCGATTACGATACTGCGCTTCGCTGGCTGAAGGACCTGGCTATCGGGATGATTCAGATTCGGAAAATTGCGCAATCAAGCCTACGAATGAGGCTTTCTGTGCACGAAATCGTGATCCTACCCAACCTCTCACTATTTGATGCATTTAAATCTTTAAAGAGAATCGGAGCACGGGAAGAGTCGGTGTTCCTCATGAGTCTAAGTTCAAAATACCCGCTTCTGCGCGACGTCGAGTCGAATGTAAGGGCTCGATTCTTTGCGTGTGAAGGCAGACAACTTCCACCGGAAGACTGCGAACCGCTCATCTTATGTGCTATTGCTAATTGGATTACCGTTGGTTTTCCGTCAGACTCTTTATGGGACAGTGACCAGCTCACAGTCAGGTTCAACGAGTTGCTAGCTGACGAGAGTATTGAAGAAGCAAGCGAAACGATAGATAACCTCGCCCGATCGACTCATGCCAACTCTATCTGTGAGCGCCGTCACACGTCATATTTTGAGCAGCAAACCCCTTCGGCAGCATGGGAACAGAGGAACGAAGCGTTCCCAAATCTAGTATTTGGTCCGGATGTTAAAGCACCGCGGCAATTTCTCGGAAGCGGCATTAGAAGGCTCACCGAGCTTGACAAATCGGCTGCCGAATGGCGGGTTGTTGGAGGGCCGGCTCCTCCTTGGGCATGCAAAGTCACTCCCGAAAGCCAGAGCGTTAGAAACAACCCGGCGTTATTAAACGCGCGCCGATTTAGGTCAAGACGCGGGACACGGGAATTGTATGAATGGCACGCCCGGATAGGTAGTGGATTCCGAATTCACCTCCGTTTCGACGCCACGACACGAGAAGTCGAAATTGGATATATGGGGCCTCATTTGCCACTGTGATTACGTTGAGTTCAAAGCGATCAGGCAACAAATGAAGTAGTTGTCCGTTGAGTGGCTCAATTGTGTTTCTGCCTACCACCTCCACGGATTTGGGCAAAAAAATCACCGGAAGGGCGGTAGTAATCCATGGTAATTGGTAAATACGCGACTACAAATATACAGCGATTGCATAACCAAGCATGTTAAGATAATCTTACCGAATATGAAAAATACTAATGGTGGGAGTCTAGCACCCGCCCAGCAACTAGTCGGAAAAGAGTTACCGAATGGTTGGAAGGTCGTGGAATTGATTGAACGACCCAAGAACGCGACCGGAGGTCATTTCTCTTCCTCATATATTGTCCGGTCAGTAAATGGTGAAAAGGCATTCCTCAAGGCGATGGATTACAGAAAAGCCCTAGAATCGCCGGATCCAGCCGGAACACTGAATGCCATGACCGCGGGATTTATCTTCGAGCGGGACACTTTAGAAAAATGTAGATCCAGAGGTTTATCTCGCATCGTGAGGGCACTCGACTCTGGAAAAATCGAACCTCAGAATGAGGATCCAAGTGGTGTAGTCGAGTATCTAATATTCGAGTGCGCAAAAGGCGATATTCGGTCATTTGTAGCTTTCGACACAGCATTTGACAAGGCTTGGGCGTTAAGGACAATGCATCAGGCTACAGCGGCACTACAACAACTCCACTCTGTAGAGATTGCGCATCAAGATCTGAAACCGTCAAATGTGCTAATTTTTGACGACGACTATTCAAAGTTGGCCGATTTGGGAAGAGCATTCGATCATAATAACGCCTCACCTTACGATAAACTTTCCTGCGTAGGTGACCCAACCTATGCACCTCCGGAATTATTATACGGACACACTCCTGAAGATTGGCGGATACGTCGTTTTGGATGTGATTTGTATCTATTGGGAAGTCTACTTGTATTCTTCTACACAGGAACTTCTATGACGCATTTGCTTTTCACGCGACTCGATGAGAACCATTCCTTCAATAAATGGAAAGGTAATACGTACAGCGAGCTGTTGCCATATCTTGAAAGGGTATTTTCGGAAATCATTCGGGAGTTTCAGGTCGATTTAAGCGAGGAAATTGCAAAATTGGTGAAACAACTTTGTAATCCTAATCCTCGGCGACGTGGACATCCGAGGAACATTGATACGGATGGAAACAAATATTCTCTTGAGCGGTATGTCTCTATTTTTGACCGTCTTGCAAGAAAGGCTGAGTGGACGCTAAATCGAGGAGGGGCTATCAGACGAGCTAAATAACCATGGCAGGATTTAGTATAGACAAAAAACGTAGAGTGATTCCTCGATGGAGAACGCTTAACGAAGCTCTTACACTCCAAGAACTTGACTCCGTCGTACCTCGAGGAAACCATCAAATGCTTCAATTCGATTTTTTAGCTCAGAAAATTGTAGACTGGCGACGTCATCAGACTATTGGTCATGCATCCGACCTTGTAGGCGCAGCTTTGACACTTGGAAGAAGGAGGGAAGCAATTGGGGCAGCAAAATTCCTACTCCAAGATAACCTTAATGTTTCTCCCTGGGCGAGAGAACTTGCAGAACAAATCCTGAAAACTTCAGACCACGTTGAGACTAGATTGCCGAAACCTGTGGAGGTAAAGGATTCGACTCTACATGCCCAAGTGAGAGCCTTTCGGGGAATGTTGCGCATCGAACCTCAGGATCCAATCACATGGGTGGAACTATCGCGGGTCTATGTAATTCTAGGACTTGAAAAACAGGCCAAACGATGTATGGATGTTGCATTACAGCTTGCTATCGACAACAGGTTTGTCCTTCGTTCAGCTAGCCGTCTTTGGATGCATTTTGACAATCCAGAACGAGCCCACCACATAATTGTTACTTCGGACCGAACCCAATATGAACCCTGGCTTTTGGCCGCAGAGATTGCCATTAGTAGTGCTGCTGGCAGAAAACCAAGATTCATTAAATCCGCTCGGCGGATACTAACCGAAAGAGGCTTTTCGTCTATTCATCTTAGTGAACTTGCAGCGGCAGTGGCTACCTTGGAGTTGGACACTGGCAGTGTAAAAAAATCGAAAAAATTTTTCCGAATATCTTTAGAAGATCCAACGGAAAACAGCATCGCGCAGATGGCTTGGGCGTCCAGACAGTCTAACACCATCCATTTTAAAGATCAATATGTCACACTTCCCAATGCGTATGAGGCAAAATCGTGGGTTCACTATCAGAAAGAAGAATGGAGAGAGGCACTTGAACAGGCTGAATTATGGAAGTCCGACCAACCGTTTTCAAGCAGGCCCAGCGCCCTCGCTTCCTTCGTGGCCGCGGTTGCATTGGAAGAATTTCAAACAAGCGCACGGTTAGCCGAACTTGGTCACAGAGCGAATCCCACAGATTTCACGCTGTTGAATAATTTAGCGTTTGCACGAATCAATCTCGGAGAAATTGATAATGCGAGAAACGATATTTTAAAAGCTAATCGCCTGTCATTAAACGCACGTGAAAAGGTCGTCCTACAAGCCACTAAAGGATTCCTGGAGTTTCGAACTGGAAATCTGGAGCATGGCCGGCAATTGTATTTAGATGCCCGATTGATGGCGCAAAGAATCCAGGACGACAGACTGTATGCACTAGCGTCTGCGTTTTACGCCATTGAAGAAGTGTCACGTCAAAGTTCAAATAGTGTTACTATTTCATCAAAGGTGCTTAAGATTTTAGGGCGGGAAAAGGATCCGATTTTTAGGGTTCTTGAAACAAGGCTAAAGGAAATGACGGTTGAGCCGCCGACGAGAGCATAGCTTGTCCATTTGGCTTCCCGGGCCTGACCAAACTCAATTATGCCTGTGATAGAATTACGCGAGATCCTCGTAAATATCCCAATTGTAACCGAACGGCAAGCTACGTTCAGGTATTACATTTAAGAGCACGGCAAGACGTTTGCAACTTAAGAAGATGACTAAAAACAAACGCCTCATAGAAGTTGCTTTTCCGTTGAAGGAGGTTTCGCTGGATTCAGTGCATGAGAAGAATGTACGGCATGGGCATATCTCGACGCTGCACATTTGGCCCGCGCGGAGACCGCTGGCAGCCGCCCGGGCCGCGCTCATCACTACGCTGCTTCCCGATCCCGGCAATGCCGACGAACGAAAAACCATCTTGAAACGCATGGCGGGTAAGGTTGTCGAGAAGACGGAACGCAAACGGCTAAACGGACGCATCGTTGAAAAGACCAAAGAGGTGACGGAGGGCGGCATCCTTCATTGGGGTAGAGAGAACGGCGAGGCGCTGCAGTGGTTTCGCGACGAGATTCGCAAGGCTTACGGCGGGCGGGCGCCCAAAGTGCTAGACCCGTTTGCCGGCGGCGGCGCCATTCCGCTGGAAGCCATGCGCCTCGGCTGCGAGGTCACGGCTATGGACATCAACCCGGTGGCGTGGTTCATCCTAAAATGCACGCTCGAATACCCCCAGAAACTCGCAGGCCAGACGCGAGCGCTGCCCGAATTCGCCGTAGCTGACCGCGAATTCATGACATCCTACCTGAAAGCCAAGGGGTACAAGAGCAGTAGGCTGCGTACTGCACTTCATCGCCTCGGTCACGGCGACGGGAATGAAACCCAATTAGAACATCTCCCGCACGACGATTCGCTGCTTAAAGCAGACCTGGCGTGGCACGTCCGCGCCTGGGGGAAATGGGTGCTGGATAAGGCGCGAGCGGAGTTGGCACCCTACTATCCTACCTACGCAGAACGTGAGCCGATTGACCCCGACGCCGACTTTGAGCCACAGCCCCTAGAACTCTTAGCGGTTAATAAGAACGGTGTGCCTCAAATCGAGTCACTCAACGCCGAGTTCGACGACGACTACCTCAATGACGCGCGAAACCCGCGCTGGATTGCCAAGCCGACGGTCGCCTACCTGTGGGCGCGCACTGTCACCTGCAAACGATGCCGTGCCATGCTGCCCCTGCTCAAAACGCGCTGGCTGTGCAAGAAAGAAGGGAAGCGAATACTATTGACGATGGAACCAAACGCTGACGAGACCGGTGTTGTTTTTGGCGTACAGACCGACGTGCCCCAGAACGGCGGGAACAGCGCGCAGCGGCGGGAGCACGACAAGCGAATCGGCACAGGCACCATGTCCCGCACCGGCGCCACCTGCCCATGCTGCGAGGCGATTATGACCATGGAGGATATCCGCCTTGAAGGGCGCGCCGGGCGATTGGACGCTGTGACGACGGTTGTCGTCGTGGAAGGGCAGAAAGGTAAGGAGTACCGTCTGCCAACCGACCACGAACGCGCTGCTGCAGAAGTTTCTGAAGAACAACTTCGATCCCTCTATGCCGACATCCCCTTCGGCTTACCAGAAGAACCGACGCCTAAAGCCGGAATCGGCGCGTCACGGGCATTTTCGGTAGACGGGTACGGATTTGATTCGTGGCGGAAGTTGTTCACAAATCGACAACTTGTGTGCCTTGGACAGTTCGTTAGCAAAATTCGCGAAGCGGATTTTGCTGTTCACCAACACTGTGACAATCAATACTGGCGCCAAGCAATATTAGGAATTCTTTCATGTGGCTTTGACCGAATGCTCGACTTCAACTCGACGATACTATCTTGGATCACGAGCGTCGAGGCAATCGGACACGTTTTCGTGCGATACGCGTTGCCGATGACTTGGGACTATTCCGAGGCTGTCCCGTATAATGATGTTCGCGGCGGGTGGATGATGTGTATTGCTGCAGTTTGTAAGGCTTTAGAAACAGCCGCGAATGCTACAAACGACCACGCTCCGGTTCCAAGAGTTAAAGTCGGGAGCGCGTCATCTGCAAAGCACTCTGATACCTTTGACATAATAATAACTGACCCTCCTTACTATGACGCAATTGCATACTCCGATTTAATGGATTATTTCTATGTTTGGAACAGGAGGACTATTGGAAACACGAACAACGGTTTCGCCGACGTTTTTTCCAAGAGCACCGGACCAAAGTGGAATCATGACGTTTCTGACGGGGAACTAATTGATGATGCAGGTCGATTCAACGGAGATTGCGCCGTTTCGAAGGAGAACTACGAACGGGGTATGGCGGAGTCATTTCGGCGCTGTTGGGAACATTTAAGCGAGACCGGTCGTTTGGTTATCGTATTCGCCAACAAAAGACCTCAGGCGTGGGAAACACTGGTTGGTGCGGTCATTCGTTCTGGCTTTGTCGTTGATGGAAGTTGGCCCGTTCAAACGGAACAATCTGCGCGAATGCGCGCTCAGAAATCGGCAGCCCTTGCATCCTCAATCTGGATTGTATGCAAGAAACGACCTCCTGCGCGCCCGGGCTGGGATCACACCGTCCTCGACGAGATGCGGAGTAATATTACCCAACAACTGCACGACTTTTGGGACGCCGGTATTCGGGGACCCGACTTTGTGTGGGCGGCGACAGGTCCAGCACTGGAAGCCTACAGCAAGTACCCGGTCGTTAAGAAGGCAACCGCTGATGGCGACCTGATGTCCGTCTCCGAGTTCCTGCGCGAGGTGCGTCGCATGGTCGTGGATTTTGTTGTCCATCGCGTCCTGCCCCATGACGGCGAGGCAGAAGCTACGACTGAACTGGATGATGTGACGACGTACTATCTACTGCATCGTAACGACTTCAAGATGAAGGACGCCCCCGTCGGTGCTTGCATCCTCTACGCCTTGTCGTGCAATCTCTCCGACACCGCGCTAGTCAACCAGCACGATCTCCTAACCCAATCGGGAGCAAGAAATGCGGATGAGACGCCTGAATCAGAGGATGATGAGGAAGCGGAAAGCGGGGGCGGCGCCAAGATCAAACTCAAACCGTGGCACCGGCGGGGACGGCGCAGCCTCGGCCTTGAAGCCCCAAGCGGGCAACCGGTGCCGCTCATCGACCGCGTGCACAAGCTGATGCACCTCTGGCGCGCCGGCGATCAGGTTAAGGTGGACAACTACCTCAACGACCAAGGATTGCAACGAAACACTCTATTCAACCAGATTCTTCAGGCGCTCATCGAGTTGGCGGACGAAGGTTCCGAGGAACGATCGATTCTTGAATCGTTGAGCAACCACCTCGCCACGCAGGGTGAACTCAGCGAGTCGGGTCAAGGGTTGTTGTTTGAGGATTAGGCGACAGAAACGACTTTCGAACGTTTGGGTTGCCATTACCTGTCGAACCGCTGGGGCTTAGATGTTGGTTGAATCGATGTTACTATATACCTTTCGCGCCGCTGGCGCTTAGGTGCGTGGAGTTTTTGGCGTTTCTGGAAGCCCCGGCGGGGCGTTAGGAGTATAAAATATCGGAGGCGTCATATGCCAAAGCCCCAGCGGGGCGATAGGTGGACGGTTGCGCGAAGGAAGCTACCATGGCTGACACGTATTCTCAAATTTACCTACACATTGTTTTTGCCGTCAAAGGTAGACAAAGCCTCATTCCAAAACAACACAAAGAAGCATTACACCAGTATATTACCCGGATTATCACCAACAAAAAGCAAACGGTAATTCGGATTAATTCAATGCCAGATCACATTCATATTCTCGTCGGTATGACTCCAAACATCGCGCTCTCCGATTTGGTGAGAGACATCAAAGCAAATTCGTCAAAATTTATCAACACAAAGAGTTGGATAGCGGGAAGATTTGAATGGCAAACGGGATTTGGGGCGTTTTCGTATTCACATTCACAACTGAATGATGATGTCAATTATATCAAGAATCAAGAAGAGCATCATACACGTCATACTTTTAGAGAGGAATATCTTTCGTTTTTGAAGCGTTTTGATGTTCCCTATAATCCGAAATATGTTTTTGATTTGGATGACGCATCCGAGAAATGATTTACCTGTCGCCCCGCTGGGGCTTTGATGTCGGGCGAATCAACGATGCTATATACCTGTCGCGCCGCTGGCGCTTAGTTGCGTGGAGATTTGCCGTTTCTGGATGCCCCGGTCAGACGTTAAGAGTACAAAAAATCATACGGCAATATGTCAAAGCCCCAGAAGGGAGACAGGTGCACAGAAAGGGCATGGCCAACAATCATAGGCCTCAGCGTAAGATATACAGATCTCAAATCGAAAAAAACTTCAATATAGGTGAAAATTCCATCAACCTGATTGAATAATGCGAGACAAGGCACCACCTGTCGCCTCTCTGGGGCTTTGATGTCAGGTGAATCAACGCTGCTGTATACCTGTCGCGCCGCTGGCGCTTAATTGCGTGGAGATTTGCCGTTTCTGGATGCCCCGGCCGGGCGTTAGGAGTATAAAATATCGGAGGCGCCATATACCAAAGCCCCAGCGGGGCGACAGGTATATAGAAATTCGGAGGTCCTACCTATTAAAGCCCCAGAGGGGCGACAGGTGTATAGGATCGTGGTACACCATACGCCAAAACCACAGCATGGGATTAAGTAACCGATTAAAAAGTTTTTAGAGCTTGTTTGCACAATACGGTGACAAAATCGATTTTTAGACAATTGGCGTACCATTTCATGTGAAATCTCTATCGCACTCTCTATTCGGTAGCTTGATCCCACGCCGGGGCTTAGATGCATGGGATCCCGTCTTCGAGTGATGATTGAAGATTGAGTTTAAGGCAAATTGTGCGATTAAGGATGGGTTTCCAAACGGGTTCACATCTGCGACAATCCGTTTTTTTAGACATTTGTGAAAAACTCAACACGCTGACACGCGAAGTAATCCTTCACCAAACGAGGATGACATAAATATGAAATCGACACCGAAACCGTGGCATGAAGTTGTGCAGCTGCGCGACGATGTAAGAACCCGCGATCTTTCACTCGCGGTGTTTGCCGCTGACCTTTACGATGTGGTGATGCAAAAGGGTAAGCGCCCTGCTTACGAGAATCCTGACGAGTTCTTTGCCCTCACCTATCCCACGTACAACCTGCGCGAACTGGTCAAGGACGTTGTCCTGCGGTTGGCACGCCGGAGCGACAAGGCGTATCGGACACTCTCCGTCAACTACGGCGGCGGAAAGACGCATACGCTCATCACGCTCAAGCATCTGGTGGAAGACCCTACGGCGCTGCCGGAACTTCCCGCAATTGATGAGTTTGAAGCACACATTGGACAGAAGCCTCCATCGACTCGGTGCGCGGCGTTGTGTTTTGACAAGTTTGATTTGGAGAAGGGCGTCGAAACGCGCGGTCCCGACGGCTCGGTCGCCCAACTCAAACGTCCGTGGAGCGTGCTCGCCTATCAGATTGCTGGTTCGGACGGTCTACGGCTGCTTCATGCCGATGGCAAAGATATTGAGCGCGACACGCCGCCCGCAGAACCTGTATTATCCGATCTGCTGTCAAAGCCGCAGAGAGACAATCTCTCGACTTTGGTTCTCTTGGACGAGGTGCTGATGTACCTGCGCGATATGGTCGAAACCGACAAGAGTTGGCGTGGGCGTCTCATCAATTTCTTCCAACACCTCACGAGCGCCGTGGTTAGGGTTGACCGCTGCGCCATGGTGGCGTCGCTGCGCGCCTCGGATCCCAAGAAGCACGACAGTGTGGGAAATGAACTCCTTGGCGATGTGTCTGATGTCTTTGGCAGACAGATGGAGGAGGCAGCCAGCCCCGTGAGCAAAGAGGACGTGGCGGAGGTGCTCCGGCGGCGTTTTTTCAAACCGGAGTCCATACAAGACAAGGACTCTTTTCGGCCTCAAGTGACCGCTGTCATCCGCAGCGTCTCCGCGCTTGATGAAGAGACGAAGAAGGCGCAGAAGGCGGAGGAGGAGCGATATTTGAACAGTTATCCGTTCCACCCGGACCTCACCGAAACCTTCTACAGCCGCTGGACGCAGCTTGAAAGATTTCAACGCACACGAGGTATTCTACGCACTTTCGCTACGGCGTTGCGCGACGCCGAAAAGTGGGACAAGGCGCCTTTAGTGGGCCCCAATGTGTTCCTTGCTGAACCGGGAAAGTCCGGTTTGACTGAAGCTGCGGGCGAACTCGCCTCCTTTGCCAGCGTTGATGCGACATCGGGTCAACATCAAGAATGGGCGCCTATCCTTGAGGGCGAGTTAAAAAAGGCGGCTATCATCCAGTCTGAAACCACCGGTTTAAGCGGTAGAGAGATAGAGCAGGCGGTCATGACTGTGTTCTTGAGTTCCCAGCCAACCGGTCAAAAAGCGTTGACGCCGGAGCTGATGGTATTGATTGGCACAGCCAACCCGGATAAAATTGGGTTGGAAAAAGCGCTGCGCCGCTGGACGGAATTGTCTTGGTTTTTGGACGAACAGGAGGTTGCCACCGGAGAATCCGATGCCGGCGGCGCCACAGCATTGCCTAAGGCTTGGCGGCTAGGCAACCGCCCCAACCTGCGACAGATGCATCACGCGGCATGTACGACTCGTGTTCCCCCAAGTCTTATCGATTCAAAGATTATTGAGGCGATTGAGAAACAGAAAGAACTGGTTTCAGGCGCCTCCGCTGCTGGCGCCAAGGTGCACAAGTTGCCTGAACAACCCCGCCATATCGCAGATGACGGCGATTTCCACTATGCGATTCTTCGTCCGAGTGCAGTCTCGGAATCCGGCAAACCGAGTGCCGAAGCCAAGCGGTTCATTAATGAAACAACGACGCCCGACCGTCCGCGGGTGTATCGCAATGCGGTCGTATTGGCGGTGCCTTCTAAGGATGGGTTAGAAGTGGCGCGGTTGCGAGTCCGAGAGTACCTCGGCTGGGAGGAGGTTCGGGATCAACTGAAAGACCAACAGATAGATGCTATCCGAGACCGGATGCTCGTTAACGAGATGGACCGGGCGCGCAGACGCATTCCCGATGCAATTAAGCAGGCGTATTCTATCGTGGTGACGGTCAACGAGGGCAATGAGATTCACGCTTTCAAAGTAGTTGTGGCCGACGAACCGCTGTTTACGACTATCAAGGCGGACAAGCGAGCCCGAATCCAAGAGACGGCGATCAGCGCTGAAGCCATGATGCCGGGAGGGCCTTACGACCTGTGGCGCAACGACGAGCAGTCGCGCCGCGTGAAGGATTTGGTCGGGGCTTTCGCACAATTCGCGAAACTGCCCAAGATGCTGCGGCCTAAGGGAATTTTAGACACTGTAGTTGGCGGCGTCCGGCAGGGCATCTGGGCGGCACAATACACGCGTCCGAATAAGACGACGAAGACCTTTTGGCGCACGGCTATTGATGAACCCGCCCTCAAAGATCCAAGTCTTGAAGTGCTGCTGCCGGAATCGGCAACTTTGAGCGAACTTCCGTCCAACCTGCTCAAGCACCAAGAGTTGCCGGGGCTTTGGCCGTCCGATGAGTTTACGGTTCAAAGCTTGTACGACTACTTCGCAGGGGGTTATGTCGTGAACATTCAAAAGGACGGTTATGAAGAGCCGCTCACCATCCCCAAATGCGATCCTGCGGTCGTTGATGCGGCAGTATTGGAAGCTGTCGAACTGGGGACGCTCTGGTTGACCAGCGGACCGGCTTCAATTCTTAATGAACCCGTGCCTGCCGGCGTGCTTAACCCCGAGGCGACCCTACGACCGCCGCCTGCCCCGATTCCTGTGAATGAGTTGATGGAGGAGGCAACCCCCCAGGCGTGGGAGGATGGCAAAACTACGGCGCTCGCCCTAGTTACTGCGCTCTCGCAAAAACGGGGTGCGACGCTGCCGTGGCAGACGGTGCGTTCGGCGATAGATGACGCTATTCGTGCGAAATGGCTGGCACTACGTAACGACAGCGCGTACTGGCCGTGCGACTTGACGAGCGCTCAACACGTGGTGCTTCAAATCCCACAAATTAAGGATCCCGATCCGCCGATTCCCCCGGGTGTCCTTGTAGCCACGGCGGATTTAGAAGCCCACGGCATTCAAGACTTAGCGGATCAGATTCCGGGTATTACAGACGCGGCGATCGGCGAGGACTTAAAATTTAACATCCGCGTTGAGCTCGGGGGCGAAACACCGCCCGACCCAGAGACGGTTGAAAAAATCAACAGGCTGCTCGCCGAGGTGTCCGAGGACATGAAACTGGAGTGATATGCACACGTATGAGGGTGGGATTCGGCTTAGTGCTTCTGATTTAGTTAATCATCTGAGTTGCCGGCATCTGACGCGGTTGAATACGGCAGCGGCGCTGGGGGAAATGGTTGCGCCGTCACCCCACGATCCCTTCTTGGAGTTGCTGCAGCAGCGGGGTGCAGAACACGAGGAGAATTATATCCGGCACCTGAAGGACCGCGGGTTGGAAATTGTTCGCATTGGCGGCGACTCCGTTCAGGACATGAACGTAAATCAGACGGAGGCAGCCATGCGCCGCGGGGCGGAGGTCATCGTTCAGGGTGCGCTCGCGCACGGACGGTGGTGCGGACGCGCCGATATCCTGCGGCGCGTAGAGGCGCCCAGCCGGCTCGGTAGATGGTCTTACGAGGTCTACGACACCAAGCTCTCCCGCGAGACCAAAGGCGCAACCATTCTGCAGTTGTCCCTGTATACCGACCTAGTTGAGCAGATTCAAGGGGAACGCCCGAAACAGATGTACGTGGTCGTCCCATGGACGGAATTTCAGGAAGAACCGTACCGTACCGATGACTACGCGGCCTACTACCGGTTGGTTCGGCGCAGCCTAGAGCAGGCGTTGGACGAAGATGTGCCCGCCGATACCTACCCGGATCCCAAACCGCATTGCGATATCTGCCGCTGGCAGCGCCCATGCGAACAGCGCCGTCGTAATGACGATCATCTTTGTTTGGTGGCGGGAATTTCGAACTCGCAGATTCGAGAACTTCAGTCACGAGACGTTAGCACGACCGCAACCCTGGCGGAAGAGCCGCTTCCGCTGGCTTGGCAACCGAAACGCGGCGCGAAGTGGAGTTACGAACGGGCGCGAGAGCAGGCGCGAGTGCAGGTAGCGGGGCGGACACAGAATAGGCTGATCTTCGAAACGCTGGAATTAGCGCCGGACCGCGGCCTCTCCATGCTACCCGAGCCGTCGCCGGGGGACATGTTCTTCGATTTCGAGGGCGACCCGTTCGTCGGTGAGGGCGGACTGGATTATCTGTTTGGTTATATTGTCACCGGCGCAGATGGGGTGCACCGGCACTCCGCACTTTGGGCGTTCACTCGTGCGGACGAGAAAGACAGTTTTGAGCGCTTCGTCGACCTCGTGATTGCGCGCTGGGCGGAGTATCCAGGCATGCACATCTACCACTTCGGCGGCTACGCGCCGGGGGCGATGAAGCGGTTGATGGGGCGCTACGCCACCCGCGAGGAAGAGGTTGACCGGATGCTGCGGGCAGGTCTTTTTATCGATCTCTACCGCGTAATGCGCGAAGGGATTCGTGCCAGCGTGGAGAGTTATTCACTCAAGAATATGGAGGCGTTCTATGGCTTCCAGCGCAGCGTGCCGCATAGGGAAGCTTACCTGTCCAACTTCAGTATCCAGTCGGCTCTGGAGTTAGGCGATGCACTTAGTATCAGCGATTTTGACAAGGCAACCGTGGCGCGCGCTAACCGGGACCGCTGCGTCTCCGCATCACGGTTGCGCGATTGGCTGGAACAGGAACGGGAAAAGCTCATCGAGTCCGGCGAGGACATTGAAAGACCTGCAGCGGGAGACGGGGAGGCGTCGGAGTCGATTAGTGAACGCCAAGAACGGGTCGCGACGTTATCCGAAGCCATCGCTGGGGATGTCCCAGCGGATTCGGAGGAACGGACCGCAGAGCAACAGGCGAGGTGGGTGCTGGCAAACCTGTTGGACTGGCACCGACGCGAGGAGAAGGCGACGTGGTGGGAGTTCTTCAGGTTGGCCGATTTGTCCGCAGAGGACTTGAGCGAGGAGCGGTCTGCACTCTCCGGACTCGCGTTCATAGGTACTGTTGGCGGAACGGATGAAAGACCCGTGCACCGATACCAGTTTGAACCTCAACAGACCGAACTGAAGGGCGGCGAGTCTCTGCGCGGTGTTGGAGGGGAATGGTACGGGACGTTGGATCAAATTAATTTAGAGGATCGCACCGTAGACATAAAGAAAGGCGGCGACAATGCCAATGTACATCATCCTGCGGTCTACGCTCAAAACTACGTTCGCACTCATGTGCTTGCGGATGCCCTCTTGCGCATCGGCGAACACGTTGCTGAGAACGGCATTACCGTCGGCGGCGACAATAACGCTGCCCAGGATCTCTTGCTGCGGCAGCCGCCTCGCTTGGAAGGAAATCCTATCCGCCGGGGAGGAGAAACCGCTTTGCAGGCGGCTACCCGTATCGCGCCCTTGCTAGACGCGGGCGTGTTGCCGGTCCAAGGGCCGCCGGGCGCGGGCAAGACTTACACCGGTGCGCGGATGATTGTTGAGCTTATCAAAAGCGGCAAACAGGTCGGTATCACCGCCAACAGCCACAAGGTTATACGAAATCTTTTGGACGAGGTGATGCGCGCGGCTCAAGGACAGGACATCCCGGTCGAGGCGATCCAGAAATGTTCTGAGGAGGACTTTGAGGAAAGCGCGTACGGCATTGCGCGGGCAACGAGCAATGCCGGCTTGTTCTCTGCGCTAGCTTTTGGGACAGAGGTTGCCGGCGGCTCAGCTTGGTTATGGAGCCGTCCGGAGGCGCATGGCGTAGTAGACGTGCTATTTATTGATGAGGCGGCACAGATGTCTCTCGCTAACGTTCTCGCGGTGTCGCATGCCGCCGACAGCCTAGTTCTGTTGGGCGACCCGCAGCAGTTAGACCAACCGACTAAGGGTACGCACCCCGACGGCACCGGCGTCTCAGCTCTGGCTCATCTGTTGGGCGGCCGACAGACGATTGCGGAGCATCAGGGGTTGTTCCTAGAGGAGACCTGGCGGTTGCATCCCAAAGTATGCGAGTTCACGTCCGACGCCTTTTACCAAGGTAGGTTGAAATCACGCCAGGGCATGGAGATTCAAAAGCTCAACTCTAGCAGTCCCGTATCGGGCACGGGGCTGCGCTTAATGCCGGTGCACCATGAAGGGAATCGAAATTCGTCGGTTGAAGAGGCGGAGCGGGTTGCGGAGCTGTTTCGGCGGCTGACTGACGGCACGTCCGTCTGGACAAACGACAAGGGTGAAACGCTGCCGGTGACGGAGCGCGACGTGCTGATTATTACGCCTTACAACGCCCAGGTGTCGGAGTTGATGAATCGGCTGCCGGATGCCAGGATTGGGACAGTGGACAAGTTCCAGGGGCAAGAAGCCCCGGTGGTGATTTACTCGATGGCGACATCGTCGCCGGAGGATGCGCCGCGCGGCATGGAATTTCTGTATAGCCTCAACCGGCTCAACGTCGCCACTTCGCGGGCGCGCTGCGTCTGCGTGTTGGCGGCATCTCCGAAACTGTTCGAACCGGAGTGCCACACGCCGCGCCAAATGAAGCTCGCCAACGCATTCTGCCGCTACCGGGAGTTGGCAACAGAGATAGCGGCGTCGGATTAGGACGCAGCACCTTCGGCGAACCTGGCGCCGCGCATTCAACTTCTCGTGAATCCGCCGGACGAATTTCTGCGTTGAGATGATTGCCACCCACAACCAACAAAGGAGCTAATCATGAAGATTCAACTGACGGGTGTAGTTGTTGACGACCAAGACAAAGCGCTTAAATTCTATGTCGACGTGCTGGGGTTTGTTAAGAAACAGGATTTTCCGGTGGGTCAATTCAGGTGGATTACAGTTATTTCACCGGAAGGACACGATGATGTTGAATTGGTGCTTGAACCTAACGAAAACCCGGCGTCCAAGACTTTCCAAAAGTCGATCTACGAGCAGGGAATTCCGTACACGTCATTTGCGGTTGACGATATTCAAAAAGAGTACGAACGATTGACCGAACTGGGCGTCGAATTTAAGATGGCGCCGACGGAAACCGGAGATGTGATTACGGCCATATTTGATGATACGTGCGGCAATCTCATACAGATCCATCAGGTCTAACCGGTTATTTTTTTTACAGTCGGTCAATTTTTGGTAATTTCAACAATTGACCTCCGGCGTTCACTCGCGTCCGTTGAGGCGGCGGCGCCGTGAGGAAGAACTGGAGCGAATTAGGATGAAACCCGATAAAGCACTTGCCACCGCAGCCGCGGCGGGCGACCTCAAAGCTATGCGTGCTATGCTCAATGAAGATAGCACGCTCGCCGCTAACTGGAAGCCGATAATGGATGCGTGTTACGCCGGACAGGCAGACGCGGCAGCCCTTCTGCTTGAGCATGGGGCCGATCCGAACGTGAAATCCAAGTCCGCCCACCACTACCGCCCGCTGCACCGCACGGTGGAGTACAAGAAGACTGCACCCAAGCACGACGGCCATCATCAGGTGGTTAAGTTGTTACTTGATGCGGGCGCCGACCCATTGATGCAGGGCAGTTATACGTTTATTAGCGCGATCGCCGTTTGCGCTACGGGCGAATCGACTGAATTTTTGCCTGCGCTGCTGGACAGCGCGCCCCGGCGGTACGACATCTTCCACGCGGCTGTGCTTGGCGACGCTTCTCGCGTCAATGCTCTATTGAAGGATGACCCATCCCTGGCAAAGGCGCATCATGAGGGAACTAAAATTTGGACGAGCGACAAGGGCTGGACGCCGCTGACTTACTGCGTCAGTTCCCGCGTGGGAAACGACAGCGAGAAGAAGCGGAAGGCACTGGCGCGGATTGCGGGGAGTTTGATTGAACACGGCGCCGACCTGACCGGCTGCGTCGATCAAGCCATCTACAGAAATAATTCGGAGGTTTTCGAGTTGCTGCTTAAATCCGGTGGTAGATGCGCCGACGACGACACGCTCAACCACGCGGCTTGCGACGGGCATTTTGACTCGCTTGAACTGCTACTAGAATACGGAGCAGCACTCGACGGCACCCGCGGGACGGATCATCACGGCGGTTACACGCCGCTGGGATGTACGGTGTCGTGCCGCAGCATCCAGGGCGCCCGATGGTTTTTGGAGAAGGGGCAGGATCCGAACAACATCAAGAGCAAGTATGGTGAAAACTGTTTGCATGTGGCGGTGCATTTCGGCGCCAGCGACAAGATGCTGCAGTTGCTGCTTGATTACGGCGCCAAGCTTGACCAGAAGGATAAACAGGGACGTACACCGCTTGCGCGCGCACATGAGAAGAAGCACAAGAAGGCGATAAGCTTTTTGGAATCTGCCGGTGCAGCGGCATGAGCAGCGGGGAATCATCGTTAACCATCAGCATGGCGCAATACCGTGGCGCGGTTGCAGGATTTTTGATGCAAATTCCCGCCGGTGAATACTTTTCACTTGACAACTAAGTGTGCGTGTAGTATATTTTAGGTTATGCCACACGCCCACTTAAACATAGAAGAACACGCGGCGCGTTCGGTGTTGATGCCGCAAGACGGAATCCCGGTCAAAGGATACACCCTCAATCCGTACATCGGCTGCGGCATGGGGTGCGCCTATTGCTATGTGATGAAGTACCACTATGCGCGCGAGCATCCTCTGCCTTGGGGAACTTGGGTCAAGCCGAAGGTGAACGCACCATTTCTGATTGGGAAGGCGCGCGCCAAAATGTGGGGGCGCCGGATATTCGTGGGTTCCGCCACGGATCCGTACCAATACATTGAACGGCAATACCGGCTCACGCGGCGTTGTTTGAAAATAGTGTTGGAAAGCAACCCGAAAAGTGTTGTCGTGCACACGCGCAGTCCGCTCATCTTGGACGACGTTGAGCTACTGCAGGCGTTTGGCAACCGCTTGCGGGTGGGCTTTTCTGTTCCTACCGACGACGATAGGGTGCGGCGCAAACTTGAGCCGCATGCGCCGCGGATTGGGGTTCGCTTGAGAACAATGCGCCGCCTCAGAGCTGCAGGAATTTACGTCATGGCGTCCTTGACACCGCTGCTCCACTGCAGCAGCCCGACCCGCTTCGCCCAACTCCTCAAAGATGCCGCAGACGGCGTCTATACCGGGGCAATCCGCTACCTAGACAAAACAGGCATACAGCAGATGGACCGCGCAAAAGCGTACTTCGGCAGCACCGAGTACGAGGAACTGATTGAAGAGATGAACCGATGTTTGGCAGCGGTCGGGTTGCTGAAAGATTGTCACAGCGAAGAGTAGGACACAACGGTCTTTAGTCGTCTTAGTAACGGACGGCCCTCGCGTTGTTCGGAAACGTGTACTCGCGGGCTTGTGAGCGTCCGGGCCAAGCTTCTATACCTGTATGCGATAACCCGTAGTAGTCCACCATTGTTGTGGAGACACTCGCCGCGTCTCTTCTCAGATGATTCAAGATGTCCCTTCTTGCCACTGGCCATGCCCGAATCCCTCCACGCTGACTCCGCTGACGGGCATTACCTACCAATCGTGCACCAACCATTGAGAAACCACGGACGCACAGATGTGGCGCCAGGATTTGGTTGACGAAACTTTCTTCGGTTTGTCCCTCCACATGAACGAGCAATCTGGTCATTGCGCTGTACCCCGATTTGCGGACTCAGGTGCCGGACGTCCGCCAAACTCATTTTTCTCCCAGAGTTGACCGAGGCTATAATTCTCAAGCCGGTTTTTCAGTTTTTCTCCTTCTAGCCTCATGAATTGAGTTGCTCCTTCCACACGATTAGTTACAAGTAGGTCATCTGGTTCGAAATGGTCGAGCAATAGAGATGACTGTGTCGCGAGGACAATTTGGGTTTCCACGGACGCCTGTTTGATCAGAGAGGCGAGAATTGCGATTGCGGATGGATTCAATCCTAGTTCGGGTTCGTCCAAAAGAATCACGGAAGGGCGCAGTCTTCTCGGTTGCAACAGCAAAGTCGCCAAAGCGATGAACCGCAGCGTTGCATCGGACAGGGAATGTGCGTCAAAGTAATTGTCGAATTCATCATGCCGCCACTCAAGTCGGATTTTATCTCTCTTGAGCGTCAATAACTCAAGGACAAAAAACGGGACAACCAGCCGCACTGTACAGAGTATCAAATCATAATAATTCTCGTGTTTTTCGCGCAGGCGATACAATAAAGACGCGAGATTCGAGCCGTCAGACCGCAAGCAGCGATTATCGCTTTGATAGCTTATAGTCCTCAAGGGTGATGTGGAACTTGTGTCGTTAAAATGATACACTCGCCATCGCATAAGGTGGTTTCGAACGCCCGATATTGCTTGAGATCGCCGTTGCGGAATGCGGATCCCGGCTTCTCCAGCCCGTCCGATAAGCGACTGCTTGTAGGGTTGGCCGGGATATTTTGCCTTGTCCAAATACAAAACTTCTTCATCGGAAGGATACATACCATCAAAATCATCTGCCTCAAACTTTATTTCATACCGGTATTTTTCGTTCTCGAATGATATGTGAATTGTCAGATGTTGTGTTATTCCCGCGCCGAAGTGCAAAATCCTGTCTGCTCCGCCAGACCGTGAGATGTAGTTTTGAAATTGCCCATCGCTGATGGCATTCAGCAAGGAGAAGACATGGAGGAGGTTGGACTTCCCTGCGCCGTTCGGACCGATTAGTACGTTGATTGGGCGGAGCTCCAATTTTTCCATGGAATTGATACTCTTGAAACCCCTTACTGTTATCCAATCAAGTGCAGGCATGGGAACCTCTCTGTGCGTGGAAAACGTTCAACGATGTGCGCTGCAGACTGTAGCTAGCGGGAAGGTTTCTATTTATCTGAAAAAACTATCTTCGATTTGATGATTGAAGATCCCCGCTAGGGTTTTGGCTTTATAGTGAATTGAAGTTTCTATATATCTGCCGCCCCGCTGGGGCTAAATGTTGATATGTTACTATGAATTCTATATACCTGTCGCCCCTCTGGGGCTATCGGGCGGTGGAATAACTTTGGAAAGATGTCTATTATTTTGCGACAATTACAGTGCCGGTTTTGAAGCTTTCGCCGACCTGCATTTGGTAAACGTAAACGCCGCTTTCGACGAGATTGCCATCCTCGTCTTCGCCGTTCCATTCTAGCTCGCGTGCGCCCGCATCTCCTATCAACTCTTTGACAAGTACGCCGTTGATGTTGAAAATTAGGACGGTGAATTCTCCTTCAGCATCTTCAATTGCCCGCGCGGGAAACACAACACGGTTGTAATCGGCATTGCTGGAAAGCGGGGTAAAGGGATTGGGAAAGGGTTCGCCGAGAATTCGAAGCGTTTGAGCGGTTTGTTCCGACCTGTTGCCGGTTTCGTCAATTGCTTCGACAGCGTAAATAAAAACGCCCACGCCGAGTGCGCGCCGGTCGATAAATTCCAACGGCTGATCGGCGGGGATTTTTCCATCGCCACCGGTCTCATCAAGTATAGGGGTCAACTGATCGCCTAACCGCCCAAAAAAGAGTCCGTATTCCGCAACATCGCGAGTGGGACTACTCTCCCACGTCACCTCAATCCTGCCGCCGACCGTATTTATTGCGACGCCGGCGGGCGGTTGCGGCGCGGCAGTATCCGGGTGAACGTCAACGAAGATTGGCTCAGAACGTGTGGATTGCAATAGCGGTGTCTTGTAGGCTGTAATTGAGTAACTGTGCGTTCCCGGAGGAACATTCACATCTTGAAAAACGGTCGCAGACGGCGTTTCGACATTGATTGGCGGATCTGCGTCACGATAAATGAAATAGCCGTTGACATCCGAGTCAGTCGACTTGTGCCATTTAATAATTACGTCGTTTTCGCCAGTGGGCTCCGTCTCTACAGTAAACCCTTGTACTGGTGCCGGGGGTACGTTGGGAATAACCAGTAGGGAAAAGTCATTATTGTTTGATTTGCCGTCTACATTTCCTGGTTTGATAGCTTCGCCGATTGGGCGGTCTTCCTTATTTCTGAGCCGCACGTTAAAATTTGCCGCGCCCGTGGTTTCAGGGGTTCTACTGTCGAAAACAATTTCGTAGTATGCGTTACTCAGATCCGCAATTGGATTGGTGAGAACAATTCGCAGGATATTCCCTGTGACTTCCGGTTCAGCTGCAATTGGCTCGCCGTCTCGCGCCACGAATCGAAAATTCGTCTGCCAGAACATCTGCGCTTGTGCCAACCTGATTTCCATGGTTCTGATGTCCTCCGTGCCGGGTTCTGCGAGCGACCGATCGATGGTAAGGGCTACAATTAACGTCACCGTGGAACTAGCGGGTGCACGCCCTTGATTGTCTCCTTCGACGTTTATTTCTCCTCTGGAGTCTACGGCAGCGTTAGCGTTAAACGCCGCACACAGAAGTAAAAAGGTAATTATTCCGATGGTGAAATGGCGTTTTGTCACGTTTTCCTCCTTTTACCTAAAACATCACATTTAGTGAAATGCGCTGCGTCGTGTTGTTCTCAAGATTACCAGTGAGAATCTGGAAAGCGTAGTCCAGTTGGAGGTTGAACTCTGAAATGGGAATTCTCGCGCTCCCGCCGACTACGACAGCGCCCGCGCCATTCACTCCGCTTGATACCGCATAGCCGCCGCGAACGCCTATGGATTGATTGAACCACACTTCCGCACCGGCGTGAATCTGGCGATTTCCATCTCGAAAACTAACGTCGAGGAGCCCGACGCTGGATTTTAGTGCTTCACGCAGGGACTCCTGCGCAATGGTCTCTGCAATCGCCTCAAGGCTGTACGCAAATCCGGTGCGCATATTGACAGGAATTTTATCCTCATTTGCCTCAGAGACACTAATATCCGCCGGAAGCAGGTTTTCCACCGAAAGCCCCCAACTAAATCCTGGCACCGGTTTTGCTAGCAAACCGACATCAAATGAAAACGCGGAAGCAGCGGTTTTCTCGGCAAAATACGGATTGGCGCGAACGGATTCATTTTCTTCATCGTAGCGCGTCCCCAGGGATTTGAGGTTTACGCCAAACGCAAATTTCTGTAAGAACGATTTGCCGTAAGAGAGTTTTATAGTCTGTTCATCATAAATTTCAGATTCTTCGCTGAGAATACCGATGCTTAATCCTAGTGTGCCAGCGGCTGCGAGCGGCAATATGCCGCCGATGTAGTCGTAACGGATAAGTCCTTGGAACCGCTGTGCATACGTCGCACTTAACTGGTATTTATCAATAAAACCGAGACCCGCAGCGTTATAATGTGCGGCATTGCCATCGTCCGCTATGGCGACGAAAGCGCCGCCCAACCCCAGCGGGCGTGCTCCCACGCCGATATCGTTGAATGCAGCGAAGACTAAACCGCCAGGTACAAATAAAACCGCAATTGCAGAGATGACGATTTTCAATTTTATCATATTTTCTCACCTTTCAATGTCTTTTGTGTAAAGCCGAAACCCGATAAAATAGTATCAAATGACCTGATGATAGTTGGAATGCGCGTGGTTACTGACTTCGAGCCATCATCAAATGAGCGAGTTAGGTTGGCTTAACTAGCCTATCCTTCAAGAAATTCATTGGGTTTGGCTAGAAGCATGACAAAGTATATCAAAAAGGCTATCGCGTGCCAAGCCGATGCCAAAGAAAGAGACGTTGTTTTCCCAAGTCTAAGCAATAATAGGCGTATTCTGTCATTGCAAGTCTCCTGTAGGTTTGGAACTGGACGGCACGTTGTTATCTTTGTCGTCGTCCAAGTTTGCGTTGATGTCATTGAGCGAATGTTGAGGAATAAGGTCGAGATATTGAGAAATGACGCGCTTGGAAAGTTTGGTAATCTGAGAGATTTTGTCAATATCATCAGTAGCGGTGCGAACAATCTTAACCGACTCATAATCACGGATGTATCGGTCAACAGCTTCTTTGGAGTGCTTGGTCTCAGCCGCAATGGTTGGCGTCAGATACCCTTGTAGATAAAGGGTGATAATCTCTTTCTTGTGGGTAATTGCTGCTGACAAATCGTGAATGTTGCCGCGGGTGGGCAAGATTTTTCCACTGGTGCTTTGCCACTCATTGACATACGCACTGACCACCGGGTCTCGGACGTTGAGCAACACAGCCAGGTCTAGTTGAGTCAACAATGCCCCTTGGTCATAGGCTTGATAACACCATCGCACCAATCGATGAATTCTGAGTTCACGAGAGCTGAAGCCGCTGTAATAGTGTTCAATGTCCTCGGGGGCGAGAAAGCTTAAAACCACAGGTTTCATGCGGGTTTTAACGATTGACTTGGCTTTCTGTGGATATTCGTCAATCGGTACAGCCATCCAAACCAGTTGACCATAGCTAAGCAGTCGTTCGTTAGGGAGTTGTTCGCCGGAGGCTAGTTTATCAAGTGGCAAGCGAATCAGGAAATAGTCCTCAATGGTTTTGACGATGTCATCGACAATGGCTTTGGCAGTCACTTCGCCTTTGTCATACCCATAGGAATTGATAAAGCGATGAATCAGCAACTGCCGCAACGATTTATCATTGATACGTCTGATTTTCTTCTCGTTGATTTGGGTTCGCGTCAATGATTTACTCATGAGTGCTCCCCCTTTTTTTCATCAACGGGTTCAGGACGAAGTAAAGTCGTCATTCGCTCTGTATGTTTGTATTCATCATACAGGGCTAGGTACTCACGAATCAATCGGTCAGAGAGATGGGTGATGAGCCGTATCTGTTCCTTTGGAAAGTCTTGATGATGGAGCGTTGCTACCTGAGTGAAATTACGCAAGTATCGCAACACGGCGCGTTCGGTATGGTTCGTCTTTCGCTCAATGTCAGTGAATTGATAGCCTTTAAAGTACAGTTCTAGGATTTGGGTTTTATGAGAAATGCCGGGGCCCATGTCGTGCTTGGCGCCGCGAGTCATTACAAAGAACCCTTGCTGTTTCAACTGTCGGATATCGCGTTTGACGGTCGCCGGGCTGGAGGTTAATAGCACGGCTAAATCTTCATAGCTGAGCAAAGCGTCTTGTTCATAGGCTTGTTTGGTTAACCGTAAGATTCGATGTCGTCTGAGTGCTGCAAGTCCATTGTTGGCTAACACCTCAAGGTCGGTGTGCACATCATTGAGGGTGAGTTGGCAGGAGACCTTTTTGGCTAAGGCGATGTGTTTACCTGCGGGTTCGTCGGCGGCTACGGCTTCATAGCAGATTTGGCCTGATGTGAGTTTGATATCGGCGTGTTGGGCAAAGTAGGAAGAAATCTGATTATAGTAGGCTTCGGCAAGAATAGGCATCAGATTGAAGTCTGACGCAATCTTCTGAATAATTGCCGCTCTCGCCGTCTTTGATTCCAGACGATTGATACCGTAGTTTGAATGACGTTGTGGTTTCATAATGACCTCCATGGATTCATGGTGATTGATGGAAATACCATCTGTTATCAGTTTAGCTCATGGGGTCATTTGATACAAACTATAAACGCGTTGGAAACGTATATGACGCTTTTAAAGTATATATTTTGTTGCACGATTGGGACTGTCCTTTCGTTTCAGAAATCGAAAAAATGTTGACATGTACCGCAGGAGGTTTATAAAATAACGGCAGTTGCCGGTCTGGAATCCTCAATCTTAAATTTTATATGCAAACCGATTGTCCTTTCAGCAGGTCAGCATAGCAAGGTTGTTGTCGACAAAAAAGGATTTCGCATGATATTAATCAGCACACAAAACGGTATTTACGGCTGGGATGAATCCAGCCAAACTCTTAGCCGCTACGCCTTGGAAGGCAAGGACATCCGCCAAGTTGCCGCTACGCTCGACGGAACGTTATTTGCTTACAATGCCGAGGGAGCGATCTGGACTAGCAGCAACCGGGGAAAATCCTGGGATTGGATTGCGAACTCCCCTATAAACGAGGAGATTACCCTACTCTTCGTTCATCCGATTGACGACGACATTTATTTTGGTACCGAACCGCCCAAGATCTACCGTTACAACTGTACCGATCAAGACTGGGAATTAGTAACAGATTTACGCACGCTCGAAACTTCTAAATCTTGGTACACCCCTTGGGGCGGTCCGCCCGCCGTGCGGAGCGCCGCGCCAGCTTACAGGGATGGACTCTACCTAAATATTCACGTTGGCGGTGTTTTGCGAACTCTGGACCGCGGTGCAACGTGGCAACCGACAAATAATGGGCTCGAATTAGACGTTCATGAAGTTGCTACGTGCCGTGAACGCGAGCATGCACTATACACGGCGACTGCAGACGGCTTTTATCTGAGCGAGGATGGCGGCGCATCGTGGAAAGCACGTAATAATGGATTAGCAATCCGCTATTCACGCGGCATAGCCATCCATCCAGACCAACCGGAGACCATCCTCATTAGCGGCTCGCCAACATCTCCGTGGGGTTGGCGCACCCATGGAAAACGGTTTTCCCTTTTCCGTACTACTGATGACGGCGCGCGATGGAAGCAAGTGTCCCACGGGTTTCCCGAAGAGTGCGCTTCGGAAATCGACACGCACGGCATCGCATTCTCCCGAGAAATTTCCGACCATGTTCTGTGCGGTGTACGCTCGGGCGAACTCTATGCCAGCAGCGACGCAGGTGAGTCTTGGTCCACTGTAGCTGCCAACCTGCCGTCCATACGCAGTTTAGCCGCCCTTTAAGAAAAAACCTCATTTCCATCGCGCAATTTCAATCCTACGGCGACCATTCGCCCGGCGCGTTCGGCTGCGTCGGCAATTAGCGCTGCGGCGTTTTTGATTGCATCATCCAAAGGCATTGGTTCAGGTACAATGTCAATCACCGCATCAATGCCTGCACGGTAAATTCCATCAGCGTCAGTGGAAATGCTGCCGGCAATTGCAATGACGGGGATGTTGCGCTTCTTCGCAAGTGCTGCGACGCCAACCGGAGTCTTGCCAAAAACCGTTTGAAAGTTAATCTGCCCTTCCCCGGTTATGACGAGATTAGCACCTTCGATAATTTGCTCAAGATTAGTTGCATCCATGACTATCTCAACACCGGATTTTAACTTACCATTAAGGAAAGCGAGCAATCCTGCGCCTAAGCCGCCGGCTGCCCCGGCGCCGGGGATGTTCCCGACTGATTTTCCGAGGCCGCGCTGCAGAATCTTATCGAAATGCGCTAGGTTTGTATCTAACAGTTCAATCATTTCATGGGTTGCGCCTTTCTGGTGCCCATAAACACGAGACGCACCCTGTACGCCCGTTAAAGGGTTGTTAACGTCACAAGCGACGATAGTTTCTGTTTCAGCGAGGCGTGGATCCAATCCAGAAATATCTATTGTTGCGAGATTGCCTAAACCGCCGCCTCCCCATTCTACCTGTTTTCCGCTAGCCGCCAGCAGTTTGGCGCCAAGCGCTTGAGCCATACCGGCACCACCATCGTTCGTGGCACTTCCGCCGATTCCGATAATCAGGTTGCGGCATCCCCGATTCAAAGCTGCTTGGATGAGTTGTCCCGTGCCGTACGTCGTTGTAACGAGGGGATTGCGTTTATCAGGCGGTACGAGTGTTAAACCGGAGGCTGCCGCCATTTCGATGACGGCAGTAATTCCGTCGCCAAGGGCGCCGTAACCTGCGTCAATTTCTACTCCGAGCGGATTGAGCACCTGCTCAGTGATGATTTCACCTCCCGTTGCGTCAACGAGAGATTGTACTGTGCCTTCACCGCCATCCGCCATGGGTATTTTTTCAATCTCGACGTTAGGGAAGACGCGGCGCAGTCCAATTTCCATTGCGTCCGCGGCGCGCAGCGCAGTCATGCTCCCCTTGAATGAGTCGGGCGCGATGACGATTTTCATCGATTTTCTCCAATTGGCAGTGGGCGGGGAAAGATGCCACCCCCACAACGTGTGGTGCCACACGCGCGGCAAGATGCCGCGCCTACGAGGTTCATTTTAGTAAGACCATCCGCCGGGTTTGTTGGAATCCCTCTGTCTTTAATTGAACGAAATAGACACCGGTAGGTACGGGTACGCCAGCTTGATTGAAACCGTCCCAGTAAGCAGCGCGATTTTGTGTTCGATAGACTCCTTTCGGTTGATTAGCTAATTCTATCCGCTTGACAACGTTTCCGAGCATGTCATAGATTGTGATTGTGATTGAGGCTGCCTCGCCGAGTTGGTAGGGTATCCATGTTTCCGGATTGAATGGGTTCGGGTAATTTGGGAACAACGCCGTCTTTTCAGGGGCAACGCGCGTTAAGAGACGCTCTAAAAACGCAATTCCACGCTGAAAACCTGCCGATCCGCCGTGTGCTGCGTCCGCATCAACTAACCAATCGGCAACTGGAATTGGCTGCCGAATAGCCAGCAGACTCGGCGCGGTTAATGCTTCTGCCTGAATACGCTTTGCCACTGCCACCAAATCGAAAGCATCCACCAACCGGTCACCATTCACGTCAGCGGGAATGCCTAAACCTGCCGATCCAAGGGCGTTCCCGACGAGTACGAGGTCGGATGTGTCTACGACGCCATCCCGGTTCACATCCGCCGGTGTGCTTTTCGGCGCAGCCACGACAAACGGAGGCGTTTCTTCGACTACATTTCTGAACAGATTAGCCGTTTTTACGCAGCGGAAACCGACGTATACATCGGTGTATGTTGGCCGGGCGGCAACGCGGAGCGAAGTGCGCATGTGGCGCGTATGACCGTCGAAACTTCCACCGCGCAGCGATCGAGGCTTTTTAATGCGTGCGAAATCGTCATCAACGAAATTGAAAACTTCGCCAGCTAGCGGGTTATTCATTGGGCTAATGACGTAGAACAGCGCAATGAACTCGTCCATGCACCAATTCCAGACGTTTCCCGCCATGTCATACAATCCATGGCCGTTCGGCGGGAAACTGCCCACCGGAGACGCTCCGTTCCACTGGTCTCGACCGCCTACACCCGTAAAATTCGCTTCGTCGTGTGTGATGGTGTTCCCGTTTGGGTAGCGTTTGCCGACCATGCCCCCGCGGGCAGCTTTCTCCCACTCCGCTTCGGTTGGAAGCCGTTTTTTCACCCACTGCGCATAAGCGGCAGCAGCGTACCAACTGACCCACGCAGCAGGATAGTCAGCTTGCCCTATCGGGTAGTTGTTTCCGTCCCAATCCTTCAGGTAGTCTCGGTCATGAAATTTGGGTGGGATTAAATCTTTGCTCCACTCCGGATTAGCATGGACGAATTTTTTGAATTGCGCATTGGTTACATCGAAAGCATCCATGTAGAAATCGTCAACGTAGACCGTATGAACAGGACGCTCAGGCAGGGTGTCTTCATTGAACGGATCCCCCATCTCAAAATCGCCCGAGGGAATTAACCTCATCACGGCGCCATCAATATCGGAAATAGTTTCTTTGGGTAGGCGGCGGCTATCGCTTACAATTAGACGGATTTTTAGCCTTGGGTTTTTCACCCCTTGAAGGTCAACTCCCACGTCCCAGACGATTCGTTTGCGCTCGCCGGGGTGAATTCCTTCGCCAACGTCGCCGCTGAGGGTACGCGGGGTTATCGAATATGAATCGCCGCCATCTTCCGATGCAGTAAGTTTGATAGAGAGCGGTTCTTCATCAGGGTCACGGAGATCGAACGTGATGTCAACTAGGCGAGTTCCGAAGCGCTGTTGTGCGTGGACATTGCTAATTTCAGGCGGGTGACCATTGTCTTGAGCAATCGCCTTGGACGTTCCCATAAACAGGAGAAGCGTTAAAATGGTTAGAGCGGCAATTCTGCGAGTACGACCGAGGTGTACCCGATAGGTTAGCGGCATGTGTCGCTCCCGTCTGCTAATTAGGAAACAACATCGAAGCAATTAAAGGCTCTCTAATTGAAGTGGAATGGCGGCGGAGAGAGTTGCCATACCGATCTGCTAGTGGGTTATTGTAGGTTTCCGGCAAATAATGAAAATCTCCTCTAGATTTAAGCAATGCGCGGGGCAAGATGCCCGCGTATAGGACGTGGTGCCGCGCCTACGAAGGGTGGTGGCGTAGGCAGCGCACGATGCCCTGCCTGCAGGGCGTCGTAACGCTGATAATATCTCGAAAATACCTTAGCAAACGAACGTTCAGATGTCAAGAAAATTGCGTGTGAATTTCTCGCGGCAGCTATTGGGTTAAATGACCGAATACACGGCTGATCGCAGGATGAGGCTGAGGATTGGCCAGAAACACCCCATTAGCGCTTCGCCCAGTACCAAACCCACAAAGAATGGAATTGCGCGGCGATAGGCTCTAATGCCGCCGTGCTTAAGTATGAACCATTTGACAATCATGGCGATCATTAAGGGAAGCCATAGGGAGTCTGTTATGCCGGGGGCGATGCCAATAACATAACCTGCGGGGTGGAGCGGACACCAGACATACCGCGCGCGAAGGACCATTATACCGAGATTCAAAACGAACGTAAAACCGAAGACAATCATTGCCACCCAGTCTGTGGGTTTGGGATTGATTAACCATGAGTTGAGGAAATTGTAGGTATCCGCGCCCCCTGCGTGAATCTGCTCTGAACCGGCGGCGACCCCTTCCTTGTAAATGGTATATGGATAGAGAATGAGACTTGATTCAATCCCAACGATGCAGGCAATAAGCAGGACAATGAGCATTGTTCGATTTCTAATGCCGGTCTGATCGGCTAGTTTGAAGGATTCGAGCTGATCGGCTAAAGGATGCGTTCGAAATGAGGCATAGCTCGCCCCACTGAGCCAGTTCATCAAGGAAAGCATCGTCAAATTTCCCGTCCTGAGACGCCGTGTGCCAAGCATTGAGACAAGCAAGTATTGCGGCGTGAGATAACCGATTGCATGCAGCGGCGGCCCCAATTCGGCTCGAATGCGCGCCAAGCCTATGACGATGGCTAGATATACGCCAATGAAAAGCACATAAGCCCAGATTGACATTCCGCCTTTAGTGCAGAAGATTAGCAACAGTACAAGACAGACGCACAACGTGATCACTGCCCATCGATACGGGACGGGTTCATCTGCTTCTTCTACTTGATTTGGCCGGACGATTCGAGCCATGACACGAGCAAAATGCTTTCTGCTATTCCAACACACGACGGCAAGTAATGCGAGCAGCGCACCTGCGCCTTGTTCGCCAAAGAAGGGGTAGCCGGGCAAAATTGCGACACCAGCCATGCCGCCGTACAGAAGTTGCGCCTTTTGGAGGAGATAGAAAAATGCGCAAGAGAAGGAGAGATCTAAGGGGAGGATAAATGCGAGACCGATTAAATATGGGGTGAAATGGAGCGGCGTGTTGCCGATGGCGTTCCAAGGTTTTTGCGTAAAGAAAACCGCTAAGTTGTATTTCTTGACCGGAAAACTTGGCAGAACCGGAAAGAAGTATTCTAACCCGTTTATCAAGTCAATCGTTGCGGCAACCGAGAACCCAATCCACAGCAAGCGGTTTTTGAATATTGCTCCCGAACGCCCAGTAATTTCAAGGGGAATCTGGATAATCGGATACGCCAATTTTTCATGCGCCACCCATTGCCGCCGGATAATTATCGTCATGCACAGGAAAACTACCATCAATAAGAATATGACGATCGACCACGATAAAATGGGCTTTATCCAATGCTGCAGGTAGCCGCCGGTAAAAAAATTGACCTCACCCTCAAAGAAATCTGTTACGGTTTTTGGATGGGAGATTACCAGCCAGTCAGGTAAATGGTGAAACAACAGGGCTTCCCAGTCGTTTTCAGGGGTTGCGAACCGGGCGGCATACGGCATCAAACCCATTAAACGCGGGATAGAATCGTGTCCGGTAAACGCGCTCCCTACCGCCAGCATGGCATAGATAACGAGAAGGTCTTGTTGACTCAGTGCGGCTTTCGGGAAAGACCGCCGCACAGCCAAATTCAGCCAGGTTATCAGCAGAAGGGCAAACACGACATTGACCGACAACGCAACAATGGTAAGGTGTGCGGTATGCCAAATCATCTCGACATAGGCGAGCCAGTAACTATTGGCAGTAATTAAAATTGCGCCCACTACCACAGCGCGCTTGCTGATAATTGGAAAGGATTCACGCTTCATAGGGTTAAATTTATTGACGCTATACTCGAAGTGAAGATGTTGCCGACGCCGGAATGCGCTTTAGCCGCCAAGCAACTGGATTATAAATTCGAAAAACAAACGGTGAGGTGCGGCGGGACGGAAAACTTGCTTGAAAAATGGGTGACAAAGCCATTCTTGGACGTTTGAGTTGCTAAAAGTTGAGGAACGTTAATCGCGCTCTCTACTCAGTCGCTTGATCCCCGACTACAGGACACGGCGGCGCACGCGGGGCAAGATGACCCGCCTAAAAGGCGTCGTGATGTATTAAAGAATATACGCTCTCGATTACGAAACAACTTCGCGGATAAAGTTTCGGGTTGGGCAAATGACGGGGCGGGCGAGTGTAGATTTTGCGGCCTTCACCAAGCTAGGTGATTTAGTGTTCACCGATTGCCAAAGCCCAGTAGTTTAACTTCCATTTGTAGGTTGACACCCTTCTCCTTCTTGACATGGGTTTGGATGCGGCGTGCTAGATTGAGTACATCCTGTGCGGTTGCGGCACCGGTATTGATGATGAAGTTTCCGTGAATTCTGGATACCTCCGCGCCTCCAATTCGATAACCCTTCAAGCCGCATTCGTCGATTAGCTTGCCTGCGGAAGAACCGGGCGGGTTTACGAACATACATCCTGCGTTCTCTTCTACAAACGGCTGGCTTTCGATTTTCTGTTTGTAGAGTTTTTGCATGCGGGCAGTAATGGTTTCTGAATTGCCGGGAGTGAGGATTAGCGCGGCGCCCGTAGTGCAGAAGTAGGCTTGTAAGCGGCTCTGCCGGTAGCCAAATCGTGCCTCATCACGGCTGATGTCAATCAATTCGCCGTCATGCGACATCACTTGTATCTGTTCCACGAGGTCCGCGAAGCAACTTCCCCACGCGCCGGCGTTCATTATCAAAGCTCCGCCGACCGAACCGGGGATGCCAAGCGCGAATTCGGCACCGCTCAAACTGCGGCGTGCGGTAGTTTTGGACAGTTTGGGCAATGAAACACCCGCACCGGCGCGGAGGCGGCTCCCGTTAAACTCGATTTGGTCGAATTCACCGGTCAGTCGAATGACAATCCCATCATACCCAGCATCATTGATTAACAGATTTGAACCGCGGCCGATGAATGCGACCGGAATTTGACAACGCTTACTCAAACCAGCAACGGCGGCAAGTTCTTGGACTGCGGCGACTTCAACGTAAGCAGATGCCCGCCCGCCAATTCCAAAGTAGGTGTGTTTGCTCATCGGCTCGCCGAAACGCAGCTTCGAAGCATTGGAGGGAGTTTGAAAAATTGAGGCGAGTTCCGTTTTCCAATCCATTTCCGCCTTTATGGAATTGAACTATGCCGTGCACCGTGCATTAAGATGCGGCAACGAATTTTAGTGTCCAGAGCCTTTTTGAAAAATAGGCGGCAAGCCCATTCTTGGGCGTTTGAGCCGCAATAATCTGTGGAATTTCTATCGCACGGGATTTACTAACGCCATCGAATTTCGCTCAGTTGATTCTTAGCGGTCGCTCGATCCGGCCAAATGCCATACTTCAGCATTGGGCGAGGCAAGATGCCCCGCCTACGGAGGGTGGTGGCGTAATTTATGGTATAGACCTATGCCGCTCATAGTGATGGTGGCAGCCAATCGTCCGTTACCATTTATTACGCCTCATCAATATACTTCCGCATCATCTTGAGAGATTGAGTAGCAGTTTTAACAGGTGTGACTGAGTCGAAAGGTATTGCGCTCACAAAACCGCCGTATCCAACTTTTTTTAGCGCGCGGAATATACTTTCAAAGTCGACTTCGCCATCGCCGGGAACGAGGTGCATATGTGCAGTCAACCCCTTGTAGTCTGGAAGTCCCACCATACTGACGTATCCCTTGGAGGCGTCGCTGACGATGATTCGCTCTTGCTTGTAAGTGTCGGCGATGTGAACCCATTTCAAGATATCTGCGGCATATTCGATCATGTCGGCGGCATCGTCGCCCAAGATAAATGTGTGCGGACCGCAATACATGTATCCGATATTGTCGTGCCCGATCTCCTTGAGAATATCCACCGCTGTATTATTGTCCTCAACGAAGTCGCCGGGATGCGCTTCGAACGCTGCGTGTACACCCGCTCGTTCCAACACCGGCGCCAATTCTTCTGCGGACACCTTGAACGCCTGAATACACTCATCTCGTTGGCCTGACGTGCCGCCACTCATCTCGCAGGTAATTACGCCGCAATCCAACATTCGTGCGACGTTAATCTGGCGCTCGACATTTTCTACGGCTTGACGGCGGGTTTCTTCATTAAGTGAGGCAATCGGTCCTCCGCCGCCTATAGCGGCAGGCTTTATGCAATTTTGGTGCATTATACGCCCGTGTTCCTCGATTTCATCCTTCGGTGCGTGCGGGTTAATGCCGGTCTCTACGTACTCATATCCGATTTTGTGAATTTCTTCCATGCGTGCTTCAAACGAATACTTTGAGAATAGAAATCCTTCACCAAGACAGGGTTTCATATTGCGACCTTCCTTTTCTTGTGATGTAGATGCCGTCAAGTTGGCGAGTGGGCAATTATGCGCCGAAGAATTTCCTGCAAAAGCTGGCATCTGCGGTAGTTGCGGCACGAACCGCGAACGACTTAACTTCGGATGCAACACTAGCGCGACGTTTCCCCTTTAGGACTCTGAAATGTACTTTTGAATCATTTTTAGGGATTGTGTCACAGCTTCCACCGGAGTTATTGAGTCGAAAGGTATTGCGCTGACAAATCCGCCATATCCAATCTTCTTCAAGGTGCGGAAGATGGATGCGAAATCAACTTCACCCTCGCCGGGAACGAGATGCAAATGCCCCCTTGTGTCCTTGAATTCCGGGGTTCCTCCCACAGTTGCGTATCCCATGGGGGCAAAGCTAATGATGATGCGCTCTTCTCGATAGGAATCAGCGATGTGGACCCAATTCAATACATCAGCGGCATACTCAATCATGGCGGCGGGGTCCTCGCCTAAAATGAATGTGTGCGGGCCACAATACAGGTATCCGATACTCTTGTGCCCAATTTCCTTGATTATATCCACACCCAGATTATTGTCTTCAACAAAATCGCCGGGATGGGCTTCAAACGAAGCCTGTACACCTTCACCTTCGAGCACTGGAGCCACCTCGCGCATAGATGCCTTAAACGCGTCTATACAGTCATTGAGCTGCAGCGAAGTACCGCCGTTCATCTCGCTGGTGATATAGTCACACCCTAGTAGACGTGCAACAACTATTTGGCGATTGAAACCCTTAACCGCCTGGCGACGGGTTTCCGAGTCGAGTGAAGCGAGAGGCCCGCCCCCCAAAACAGCCGCTGGTTTGATGCCGTAATGATCCATGACCTTCGCCTTCTCCTTAATCTGATCGTCAGGTGCATTTGGATCTAGATGGGCGCCTCCGTTGAGAAGTTCTACATGGTCATAACCGATTCTGCTGATGGCATCCATTGCGTCTTCAAAGGTGTATTGTCCAAATTGAAATCCTTCACCAAGACAGATTTTCATTTTTTGATTTCTCCGTTGTGATGAATTGAAGACTTGTACAGATTCGTTAGCGGTTCTGCGATTTTCGCAGCATGATTTAAAATAACATTTCGGCAGGACCGTAGAAAAATGTATGTCAAAATATTTTTCAAAATGCCCGACAACGTTAGGATATTAGCGCACTTAGTAGGCGTAATGCTCATTATATCAAATATGCATTTGAGCGTCGAGAAAAATATTGCGGCGTTTGTGTGTTGAAATAATGATGGGATGTGATTGAAAATCGAGGCTGGGAAGCCTCTCCCACACACCGGTGAGTCAATGCATAATTTTTGAAAATAGAGCTTGATAGGGGCGCAGGAGGTTTTTAAGACTGAAGACTATCCCTATTCGTTCAGTTGATCGTTGGGTTTCAAATAGGGGTGGCGATTCGGAGATCAATCCTACGGGGGATGGCGGGGTACTGGCGATGTAATAAATGAAAATTCTAACAGGCTCTTAGGTTTACGCTGCGAACCATCCCCAATGGTGAGCTAGGAATAAAATGTCCCGGCAGGAAAGAATTTATGCTTGACAGAAATGTCAATTTTTTGTAAACTAAGCAAACTGTTCAGATTTGCCGTTTCTGTCATCCTTGTGAGAAGGCTCAGATAGCTAGGTCAGTTTGGCTAATTTTGCGGAACACTCATCATCCTGAACGTTGGCTTTATCAGAATGCAAGATTCATTTTCCCATTAGAACTTAGCGGCGAATCGGCGCTACATCTTGAATTACTTCCATTCTGTGTCACACTTGACTAAAAGTAGCAGATTATCAAAAAATTCTGAATAGGAGAGAAAAACAGAACATGAAGAGGTTATTAAAGATACTCATGATTCTTGTGTTGGTTGCCGGTGCCGGGTGTAACCAACAGGTGATTACGCAACTGGAAGTTGGTCGAGACAAGCTGCTCGACGCAGGTCTGGAAATCGAGGCGATTGAGCACCTAACATTGGCTGAAAATAAAGAAGCTAAGTCTGAAATCGAAAAAGTGGAACCGCGGGCATTATTGTTGATTGCCTATACGACGGCGCTTTCAAGCGGCGATGCTAAGACCTTGAAGGCAAATCTTGTTGATGATTATAAAGAAGAGCGGCAGAGGAGACTTGCCGCGTTGAACACGGCGGAAATGAGGAAAATTTTAGATGTGCTTAATGAACGGCACCGCATCCAAAAAGATGCAATGCAAGTGTTAATTGATAAAGGGGCCGACGCCGTACCTTTATTGATTGAAAGCCTTGGGCGGGCTTGGAAGTATGCGCAGATAAAGGGTGAAATTACCGATATGTTATATGAGATTGGTTCGCAAGGCCTAGACCACGTAATCGTTGCGCTCAAATCGCCGGATACTTCGGCTGATGCGAAGTCTACGCTTGTGCAGATAGTTGGGAAGATTAACGATACTCGCGTACTTTCGGAATTGGAATCAATTCGAGACGGGCTGAGCGCCGCGGATGCAGGGTTGATAATGGAACTTAACGTTGCGCTCTATAAACTAGGCAAGAAATCAATTTATAAACCGAAAATTATTGCAGGCTTAAGTGATAGTGAGGTTTCCGTGCGCCGTGCCGCATCGAAGGCACTGTCGGAGTTGAACGATTCGCCCGCGGCTCAAATCGTCAGTGTTCTACAAGACTCTGACGCTGAAGTGCGTATGTATGGTGCACGAGCGCTTCAAAAATTTCCGACGGAGACTGCGGTCGTCCCGTTAATTAAAGTCCTCAAGTCGGATTCAGATGCGGACACCAAAAAAGCGGCAACGAGAGCGCTGATTGTGCACGCCAAAAAGGGGTTGGGGAAAAACATGGCGGTGCGTTTAATCAATGAATTGGATCAGTTAGATGACCCAAACGACCGTCTGCGGGTTGTCCAGATTCTCAAAACCGAAGAGCTTGTAAAACAGATTAAAGCCCATCCGTCAGAGGACAATCTTGAATACAATCTCTGGAAATATTATAACGACGAAGAAAAGAATGACATGGTGAAAGAAGAGCTAAATCTCTTGCTGCTTATGTTAGAATCGGATTAAATGTTAGAAAATACGTAAAATTTCCTGTACTGCGACGCACACTGACGTGCTGCTGGACAATTTTTCAGAATAATCCCCATCGCGACACGCCTACCGGAATTTTGAAGTTATTCTGCTTCCATGCGAGAAAGTTGAAAATATTGCCGAGAGCGTAATCGGCACCGGAAAGCAGTTTTCCCCCGAGTCCGTGCAAACCCGTCCGCACGCTTCTTATCCCCTACGGCATTTCATGTCCTACCTGAAACGCCAACCCGATGAATAGATTAAAGATAATCTTCGCTTATGCATCCGGAAACCGGATGTCCACTGTGTAATTTCGGAATTGCACAGTCTCCGAGGCATACGCATTCTTGGTCGTTTGAGTCGCAATCATGGGCGGTTATTGAATGAATCCGCTCTACCCAACCTACAGGCATTCGCTTTCAAATAAGGGTCGCGATTCGGAGATTGCTACTATGGCGGGTGAAGGATTATTAGAAAATTGGAAGGTTGGCGATGATGGGTTCGTGAGGTCGAGACAAAGTACAAACATTGTCTGAACTGTGATTTTCGTGATTAAATGATGGACCATGATCAATTTGCGTCATTTGGGAACATAGATACGCACGGAGTGATTGAAAATCGAGGCTGGGAAGCCTCTCCCACACACCGGCGAGTCAATGCATAATTTTTGATAATCGAGCTTGATAGGGGCGCGGGAGGTTTTTAAGGCAGAAAACTGTAGGAAAACTATCGCCCTCCCTATTCGGTCGGTCGATCCTACAAGAGGATGGGCGAAATGAGTATTCGATGATTGATGTCGGCTTTCTGGTTTTTTTACCCTCCTCAATCCCCCCTTGGTAAGGGGGGAGATTGACTGTGGTGCGTTGGGGTAGGCTAGTTTAACTCAAATATTTTGGTGAGGTTTCTCCTGCAAGTGCAATGATTTAGATTGACGCGTACCTGCCTATTTGATATGCTATAATTTTAGGTGAACACGTGAAAACCGGTGCATGCCACATCATTCGCATCGCACCGTGGAAGCGGTTCAACAGTTGCAGCCGCGTTCCGGGCGAAGATGGCAAACTGGGAATTTAGAACCCAAGAAAGATATTGTCCGCCAGCGGCGGCATCTCAATTACATTTGTCAATTCAGGATGCCGCGACAAGGTTTAGAACTGAAAGGGGAAGTTCTGATTTTCAGGTGCATTGCGCTTAAAACTGTTCATAGACATCTTCGCGGTTATGGCCCCTACGACCGGGGCACAATCGCTGCATTTCCGGCGGCATACGTTCATACGTCTCGGGCCAGAGCGGTTGGTGGCCGCCTTCGTTCCAGTTGTTGAACCAGCGCGGATAGTAAGCGATATTTAGTCCGACGCGAATTTCGTCGGTAGTTGAATTGGCGCGAGCCATGTGATATAAGCCACTGTGCCACATCATAACGGAACCTGGCCGGCCCGTGACCGCCTTGATTAGCGGGCTATCGTGCGTTATACTTGCCGGAGGCCCCTTAAGCCGCGAGCGGTGACTCATCGGTACAATTCCCGTTGCACCGTTTTCAATAGTGAAGTCTGTAAGCATCCAGATAGAATTAACCATCCACGGCACGTCCGGCACTTCAGCGAAATGTGCGGCAGAATCGACGTGAAGTCCTTGAGGGCCTGCCCCGGGCCATGTTGGTTTGGAACAAGCCTCGACAACACGACAGGTTTCTCCAAGAAAATGTCTGACTACGGCAACAACATCTGGATGGCTGGCGCAGGTCCAGACCCTGTCATCAAGGTTTAACATGCCAAACAGTGTCTGATAGTATTTGTCGCCGGTGTTATAGCGCTCGTATTGGGGATCAGCGTGAATTTCCAAGAATCGCTCTGCCATGCTACCAGCCATGTCTTCGGAAATGCGATCTTCTAGGACGCAGTACCCGCAATCGCTCATTGAGTCAATTGCTGCTTTGATATCATCGTTCATGGAATTTGCGTTGCGCCTCCTAATGTAGTTGACGATGTAAAATTATTTTAAGGTCATGCGGAAGAATTTACTACATTTAGTATCATATTCTCTGCAGAATGATAAGCAATGCGGTAACTTCAGCAAAAACTCTTCCGTGAATTATGTTGCAATTATAGCAATTTGGTGACAATTTTGCAACAAAAAAGGAGGCTAGTTTTCGCTATGTCTGTCGCCCGCCTGGGCTATGGTGTAGGTTTTTGCTGTGTGAGGGTGACTGGTTGCCGGACGGAGTGAATTTTGCGATTGGAATGGATAAAACAAGAGGGTTGTTGGGGATTAGCCGTGGTGTTGGTGATTGGTAATTCATTTGGGCTGGGCGAGGCTTTAAGGGAGGTGGGTTTCGCTACGTTCATCAGAAATTGTACGCGGTTAGGATGGTCGTGCGATACGTTTTGATGGGCGGTTTTTTGAATGAGTCCGCTCTATCCAACCGATAAGAGCTGCCGCCCCTACGGGGTTTTGGCTGTATGAGGGATTTGAATTATGACTTATTCTATGACTGACGAGCAGCGTTTTACCTTCGATTTGAAGGGTTGGCTGATGATTCCGTCCGTGTTGCAACCGGGCGAAATTAGAGAAATTAAGGAATTTCTGAATGCCTTAGAGTCCAACCCGGAGACGCTTCCTGAGCGGGATAGGCATGTTTGCGGGGGCGCATGTTCCCAACTGCTAGATCATCCCGTGGTAGTGGGTGTGTTAAACGAGATTATCCTTTCACCGGGTTCGCTGCGGGAAGGAGACGTACCCAGAGAGGTAGACGACGAGGCAAAAACTTACGGTTTCCGCTGCGACGGTTGGCATCTCGCTCGCCGAACCTACAATCCGAACCGCAGCGCTTCGGATGCACCGCCATCACCGCCGCATAACGGCGGCGTGGAGATGTATCCAACTCACAGTTTCAATGTCTTTAACGGGCGCATCTCGTCGCCGGTGACCCGGGTGGTGTGGGAGGTGAACCCTGTGAAGAAATGGATGGGTGGCACGCTGTTTATGTCTGGGAGCCACAAAAGTAACTTTCCTATCCCACCGGAACACCGCCAGATTGACAGCCCGTTGTATGAAACCTATGAATGCCCGGCGGGTTCGGTGCTGTTTTTTTCCGAATCGGTTTGCCATGGCGGTCCACATTGGCTGGATCCTGATCATGACCGTATGGCGCTGTTTTTTCACTATATGCACGCCTCAGCAAAGTGGCATTTCGGGGCGCCGCCTCACGAAACTGTCATGGCGATGCCGCCGAAGCGGCGGAGCCTATTTCGCGGGGTATGGATGGGCGTCGGACAGACGAATGACGAGTATTCGAAGGAGAACCGTGCAATTTGACAACGCATGAACGATTCAGCCGTGAACACACACAACACACAGATGTGTTGCCCGTGCGTTTATCTGCACAATTTGGTTGGGCACAATTTTTTTAGTTCAGCGTAACACGAAGCACTTCTTGAGGAGGCTATGAAAAAAATTCGAATTGGCGGCGGCGCGGGTTTTTCGGGCGACAGAATTTCACCCGCCGTTGAGTTGGTGGAATCCGGTGATATTGATTACATCGTATTCGAGTGCCTCGCTGAACGAACCATAATGCTAGCCCAGCAACGGAAACGCCTTGACGCGTCGAAGGGATATGATCCTTTATTTGAAAGGCGTATGCGCGCCATACTGGAATCGTGCGCGAAGAAGAACATAAAGATTATAACGAATATGGGAGCAGCAAACCCAAAAGCAGCGGGCAATTTAGTGGTGCGTTTGATGCAAGAGATGGGGATTGGGACCCTCGCGGCGGCGGTTGTCACCGGCGACGATATACTTGACGAGGTGAAACGCGGGCAGGTGCAACTTCATGATTTGGGCCTCAACCCACAGGATATTGAAGAACATGTTGTGTCGGCAAACATCTATCTCGGATCAGCCCCCATTTTGGAGGCGTTGCGACAGGGGGCAGATGTAGTGATTACCGGACGCGTCGCGGATCCGTCGCTTTTCGTAGCTCCCTTACTGTATGAATTTGGTTGGCCGAGCGATGATTGGAACCGGGTGGGGCGCGCGGTCATGTTAGGCCATCTGATGGAGTGCGGCTGCCAAATCAGCGGCGGCTACTATGCGGATCCAGGCTACAAGGATGTTGAAGATCTCGTGCGCTTGGGCTATCCTATCCTTGAGGTTCATGAGGACGAACGCGCTTACATTACAAAGGTGCCCGGCAGCGGAGGAGAGGTCAGCGTAGGCACATGCAAAGAACAACTGCTATATGAAGTCCGCGACCCCTCACGCCTAATCACGCCGGACGCAGTTTCGGATCTGACCGATGTACGGTTTGAACAGTCGGCGCCTAACCGCGTGCAGGTCTTCGGCGGAAGCGGGCGACTGCAACCGAACAAACTTCGGGTGCTGCTTTGTGTTCAAGAGGGCTACATCGGCGAAGGTGAAATCTCCTATGGAGGCCCCGGCGCGTACGAACGCGCCCAACTCGCTGCGTCATGTGTGCGCGAATGGCTAGAATCTGAATGCGTCGAACTCAGTGAACTGCGGGTGGATTTAATTGGCGTTAATCATCTGTATCAGAGTGCTTCCCTACCGTTGCAAAGTCCGCCGCCGGAAGTTAGATTGCGCGTCAGCGGGCGCGCAGGCACACGGCGTCACGCAGAAAGCGTGGGGGAAGAGGTGGAAAGCCTATTTCTCAACGGACCTGCCGGCGGCGGCGGGGCGCGAAAATTTGTTCGCGAAGTTACTCCAATGTATACAGCCTTTATCGATCGGGCTGCTGTTCAAACACAGATTGAAATACTCACGCCGAATTAATTTCACTCCGACAGACACGGACGTGTAGTCAGTTGCAAACCGCCAGAACAGCACTTGCCGGTTGCATACGTGAAATATGCGCGAGGATTGGGTGGGTTGAATTCAACACCCTGGTGCGGCACATGGACCGATGCATCACACGACTAAAAGGAGGAACAATAATAGATGGAGACTCTAGGCGTAGCAATGGTTGGCTATAAGTTTATGGGAAAGGTCCACTCGCGGGCGTACCGTGATGCTATCGTGCTATTTGAACCGAAAACCAGTCCTGAACTCCGGGTAATTTGCGGGCGCGACGAATCGGGAGTCCGGGACGCCGCGGACCGCTACGGATGGCCGGAATACAGCACCAACTGGGAGGAGGTTGTGGGGCGGGATGACATTCAAATCGTCGACATTTCGGTGCCGGGAGATATACACCGCCCGATCGCGCTAGCGGCGGCACAGCAGGGCAAACATATCTTGTGCGAGAAGCCGTTGGCGAATTCACTGTCAGACGCGCAAGAAATGGCGCAAGCGGTTGAAGCGGCGGGCATAGTCAATATGGTCAGTTTTAACTACCGCCGAGTGCCCGCGGTTGTATTGGCGCGCGAACTGATTGAAGCGGGCGAAATTGGCGAAATCTATCACTGGCGAGCGTGTTGGTTGTCAGACTGGGCGACAAGCCCGTACATTCCCATTACTTGGCGATTCCAACGCGAACGGGCCGGCAGCGGTTCGCTCGGCGATCTCGGATCTCACCTGATAGATTTGGCGCATTACCTAATTGGGCCGATTGAGAAAGCAATTGGATTAACCGAAACTTTCATTAAGGAACGGCCCTTGCTTCCTTCTGAGTGTAAACCGAGTGTCACTACAGGTACGGTAAACGTGGATGACGGCGCGCTATTTCTTGCGCGATTTGAAAACGGTGCAATCGGCAGCTTTGAGGCGACCCGAGTGGCGGGCGGCAGCCGCGAACGGTTCATTTTCGAGATTAACGGCAGCCGCGGCAGCGTGTATTTTGACTTTGAACGGCTGAATGAGCTGCGATATTTTTCCTGGCGTGAACACGCACGCACACAAGGCTATCGTACCATCTTCGTTGGCCAGAGCGAACACCCTTATGGAAGACGTTGGTGGCCGCCCGGACTGGGAATAGGCTACGATGCTTCATTTGTGCACACGGTTTACGACTTCCTCAACGGCGTAGCCGACGGAGAGTCGCCATCGCCCGATTTCCGTGAAGCTGTTGGGGTGCAAGCTGTCCTTGAGGCGGTCGGACACTCGATTGAAGAAGAGCGTTGGGTGAGGGTCTCGGATGTTCTCAACGGGACGCAGTGAACCGACAGATTCGTTTAGAAACGGCTGCATTATTCGATTGAAAGCCGCCGGCCCGCCTTCCGCCATGGATAAAAGGTAAACGGTTTTTGAGTTTTGGCGTCCTAAATTAAGGGTATTCGACGGACAATACCTGAACTCACGGCGTGTTCTACGCATAAGCATATATGCCATTCAGATACTCTTTTTCTAAACGAGGTGAAAAGCAATGAAGGAATTAAGTTCCAAAACTATATGTATTGGAGCCGTTCTAGTGTGTATTCTGGGAATAGGAATTTCGGTAATGGCAATAGGTCAACAAGATGCTTCCCCTAAGTACACTATCCTTGTACTCGGCAGGTTGCACCTGACCCCGAAAGGAAACGCGGAGATTGCCGAAAAACTCATGGTAGAGAAACTGCTGCCTGCTGCCAAAGGGATTGAGGGTTTAAAAATTACGGCGCTGAAACGGATGCAGATGCCGGGGCCATCAAGTCAAATGCGGACCAAACAGCCCGATTTCATAATGATGGCTGAGGTTTCGGATTTGACCGTTCTTGCCAAACTGTGGGCGGCACCGACAGATGGTTTGGAAGAGTATGGGAAACAGATGAAGATACAAGCTGGCACACCGAAATTTGAAGTGTATCAAATCTTGGAAGGGTCAGCAGACTGAGTAGAGAAAAAGATTGTGACATCGAATGAAAATAAGTTTGCTGCACCGACGTATGACACAGAAAAGCAGATAACAGATCTTTTTTTCGCGCAATGTGAAAAACCTGACGGCTTGGAGGAGATAAATCTAAGTCGATTAACACCGTTTCAACGTGCGCTGTTGGTCACGGACGGGACAGTTACGCGGTTCCTCGAAGCTTACACACTTTCTCCGGTCAAGATTGTGCTGTTCGAGCAGGAGATGCAAACCCTACCTGCCAATCACGAGTGGCTCAAAGCAAAAAAGGGCACAGAGGTAATTCGACGTCAGGTTTCGCTGCAAACACTGAATTGCACAGCCCACCTGCCGACTATCCATACCTATGCGACGTCCCTCATTGTACTGAGCCGAACTCCGACGATTATCAGAGAAGGTTTAGAACTTAAGAGCGATGGGTTAGGGACGCTGCTGCAGCGAAGCGGCTTGGAAACGCGCCGAGATTTACTATGGTGCGGGGTTGAACGCCCGGAAGATCTACCGGCAGGTCTCGCTAATTTGGAGGAAACAGCGTTTCTTACCCGCACCTATCGCATTGTAGCTGATGGGAAACCGATAATGTTGATTAACGAACGATTTCCCATGTGTTCCTAAGGATGGAAGGGTTGAAGGGTAGCGATGATGGGTTTGTGTGGTCGAGGCAACGTACAAAAATAGTCTGAACTGTGATTTGTGTGATGGGACGATGGACTACGATTGACTTTTGTCATTTGGTACATATATACACAAAGAGTGATTGAAAATCGAGGCTGGGAAGCCTCTCTCACACACCCTTGGACGTCGTTAGTCTTCCGTAGCACAATGTAAAATTGTACGTTATTTGGCGAAATCCGCTCAACCCAACCTACAAGAGCTTTCAAACAGATTCTAAATATTCAATCTCGTTCGTGCTTCATTATGACCGATAATAACACAGCGAAATTTTCAATATCAAAGAAATTTCGACACTCGTGTGAACTAATGCATGAGTTTCTGCTATCCAATACCAAATTTTTAGGGTTGACTTTGTTATTGTATGCAGCAGGAGGATATTGATGAAACTAGGAATTAAGCCCGTCTGGCAAGGCTTGACAATCACTTTCGCGATGCTCGTAATATTGAATGGCTGTCAAGAGGAGGTCACCCGCAAGGCTGATTGGGAAACTCATTTTACAGATCTCCATTTCTCCAGCCCCAAACACGGCTGGATTGTGGGCGAAAAGGGGTTTATCATTCACACTGGGGACGGCGGCAAGACATGGCACCGCCAGGAGGTTGGGACCGGGGAAGATTTCAAGGCTGTCTACTTTACCAACCGAAAATACGGTTGGGCTGTCGGCGACAACGGCGTGATTGCCGCGACCGATGATGGCGGCAGACACTGGCACCTGCAGGAAAGCAATACCTCCGGTATGCTGAGAGACGTTGTCTTTGCGGATTCCAATAAGGGATGGGTTGTGGGAGAAGACAATTACGTGATTGCCACAAAGAACGGCGGAAAAACGTGGGCGCGCCAACAGTATGTGAGCGATTTTACGCTGAATGGCGTCTGGTTTGTTGACAATCGCCGGGGATGGGCAGTCGGCGAATATGAGAGCGTGCTCCGCACAGACGACGGCGGAAATACTTGGCGTGAACAAACTACGCGCGAAGGCATCGTACGGAATCGATTGGTCAACGACAACCGGCGTGTGTTTTTCATCAGCGACAACGTCGGCTGGATGGGCGGCAGCGATGGTTCAATTTACCATACACAGAACGGGGGCGCACGATGGCAAGGTCAGGACAGCCGCATTCCGAGCATTAACGGCCACGTAAGGGAGACGGTTAACGGCGTTCACTTTTTGGACAAAAAGCGCGGTTTGGCGGTCGCGGATATCGGGTTTATTTCGTTCACCGAAGACGGCGGCGACAACTGGCGCCTGCTAGAGAGCGGCACGGAAAACAACCTGATGGCGGTACAGTTCACGAGCCGGAACGAAGCGTGGTCAGTCGGCTGGCACGGGACAATCATGCACTCAAAGGACGGCGGAACTACGTGGACGATGAAAAGCGGAACCACATCGAACGACCTGGAAAACATCCAATTTGCGTCGGAGAACCGCGCGGTTGCCGTCGGCAAACGAGGAACCATCGCAATCACTGAAGACGGCGGGCAAACATGGGAGGAGGTCGATACAGATATCTGGGACAATATCCGCAACATCTTCTTCATATCCGATCAAGAAGGTTGGTTGATTGGAGAACGGAACATGATTGCCCATACGACCGACGGCGGACGGACGTGGGCGCGCCAGTACGCGGGCCAGGGCCACATGCTTAACGGCGTGTATTTTGTTACACGGCAGAAGGGATGGGTCGTCGGCGAACTCGGCACAGTTCTTTACACCGCCGATGGCGGCGCGTCCTGGGTTTCCCAAACAGCGACGGAATTTCAGTCGCTCAAAGGCGTCTTCTTTCTCAATGGAAAAGAGGGATGGGTTGTCGGATGGCCAGGGATTATCCAACACACGACTAACGGCGGGATGTCATGGACGCCGCAGACTTCCGGCACCTTTAACGAATTGTACGCGGTCCACTTTGCTGACAGCCAAAACGGTTGGGTGGTGGGACAGTTCGGGGAAATTCTGCACACCAAGGATGGCGGGCAAACTTGGAGATTTCAGCGGAGCGGGGTCAAGGTGAATCTCAACAAAATCTACCTCGCTGACACTATGCACGGCATCATCGTCGGCGACAATGGAATCATTCTGACTACGACGGACGGCGGCGAGAATTGGATGAAACAGGTGAGCGGTACAGAGAACGACCTTATGGGATTCTCAATTTCGCCAGAAGGTATGGTCGTAGTCGGCAGAGGCGGTATCGCAATGCGGTATTCGATTGATCCGGCGGAACTCCCGGTGACGCTGCCGTCTGTAGCCAAAGTTGAAGAACCTCAACCTTCCGAGGATGCCGTAACAGTCGAAGAGGTGATTTACCATTGGGACATTATCCGCCGTGCCGCATGGCAGACCGATTTTACAGACGCCTTCTTCCTCAATGAGCATACCGGATGGGCTGTCGGTAAAGGCGGGGTTATTGCTCACATAACTGACAGCGGAAAAACTTGGATGCCACAACATAGCGGCGTTGAGGCGGACCTTAATCAGGTGGCATTTGTTGACCCCCTGCACGGATGGATTACGGGCCGCCGCATGTTGCTGCGGACTGATGACGGCGGCGGCACTTGGCAGGTGGTCAGAGGTGTTTTGCAGAACCTACAGGGCATCAATACGATGCAATTCATCACGCCTACAGAGGGGTGGCTTGGGGTTGATACCGCACAAATTCTGCACACAACCGACGGCGGGTTGACGTGGCAGCGCCAACATACCGGCACCTCCGACCAGCCTATAACAGATCTGCATTTTATCAATTCTAGTGAGGGCTGGGCGGTTTTGAGAGATCGCCGGGAGGGCGGACTGGTCCTTCACACTACAGATGGCGGCGGTTACTGGAAGATACTCGACAAGACAAATTTAGCGGGAATTGGGGTTTATTTCGCCGATTCGAATTTGGGCTGGGTTGTGCAGGCAAATGGTTCATCGATTGTCACGCACGACGGCGGCTCCACCTGGAAACGGGTCAATTCGGAATTAGGCTCGTCAACGGGCACGCTTGAGCGGGTAACATTCCGAAACCAAAAAGAGGCATGGGCTTTAAATAGAGATGGCATCCTATACCTCACCAGCAGCGGCGGTCAAACGTGGGAAGCGGCGAAAGTTCCGCAACATGAGGGTTCATCCGCACACCGGAATGCCGGCGGAGACGAGATCGATTTGTTTTCGCTCTGGACTGGCGGCGACGGAGAATCCGGCGCTGCTGACGACCCGCCAAGTAACACTGACGATTCGATTTTGGATGCGGATTTCGCAGAGCAGTTTCAAGCGCAAATTAGCGACCAGCGTCAGCGCACCGGTAGATTCACGCCGGAAGGCGACCTGGTAGGAGATAGCGATGCATCCGCCGACGAATCGCAGACACAGCGGACGGATTCCCAACCGGAGCGAATGCGCCGCACGGTCACCAGAATACGCGGCAACCCGTCACTGAACAGGGTTTATTTCTTAAACGACCAGATAGCGTGGGCAGTTGGCGACGCCGGACATATCTTTCACACTGCGGACGGTGGCGAATCGTGGGAACGACAACTCGGCGAAAGACTTGATGACGCAAGGGATGTCCTTTTTCTCAACGACCTTCAGGGTTGGATTGCAGGCGACAACGGGCAGTTACTAGAGACGCAAGACGGCGGGCTGACCTGGAAGGACCTGCACATCGACACTCGGCAACCGCTTGTCGGCGTACATTTTCCCAGCCTCGATCCAAAATGGGGATGGGCCATGCAACGGGATGGCACGGTTTACTACACGACGGACGGCACAAAATGGACTGCGGGTTCAACACCCACACGACCGGGTTTATTCGAAGAGGATCCACCACGGTCGTTTGCCATCAACGATGTTGCGTTTGGCGAATTTTCGCAAGGTTGGGCGGCTGGCAACGAAGGGCAGATAATTCACAATCAAGACGGCGGGCCCATCTGGACGCAACAACGAACATCTACTGCGAATGACCTTTTAGGCATTAATATCAATTATGCGCCGCTTGGATGGGCGGTCGGACGGGACGGCATCGTGCAAAGGACAATTAACGGCGGCGGCTACTGGAAATATCATGAAACGGATACAGGCTACGATTTGCACGATGTGTCGTTCATCACCAAACGGAAGGGTTGGGCTGTCGGACGCTACGGCATCATTCTGCGAACGACCGGCGGCGGCTTTAGTTGGGAGCCCTTGTCGAGCGGGGTCACAACAGATTTATACAGTGTGATTGCACTGAATGAGCAGCGGATTTATGCCGTGGGCGCCAAAGGTACGATCCTCCACTCGACCGACGGCGGAGACACATGGAAACAGGAGCATACCGACATCAGCAACGACCTGTACCGAATCGCCCAATCGAAGAAAGGGAACACCCTCTGGGTCGTTGGACAGTGGGGCGTCGTGCTACGGCGAACGATTGAGCATCCGAAGATGTCAATGCGGTAGTCCCATGCTTTTCGGGGCAGTAAGGTTCAAGGACACATCCGATTACGGATAGAGTGATTCAGAGGGGTAAAAACCGCTAAAAGGACGAACTTTATCTATAGATGCTTGTCTAAAGAAAGAAGTTGAAGGCAAAGAATTTGAATTCCCAAAACGTGAACCCAAAGGAGAGTTTTCCATGATAAACGGAATGAACACAGAAGAATCCCGATTCTCGAAATGGTTTTTGTTAGTTGCCATGTTAGCAGTTACGACGGTTATCGTGTTTATGACAAACCAGATCACACAAGCCCAGCGACCTGATCGGAGCGAAATGCGCGATAGACGCGGCGGCGGTATGCGGGGTGCAAGAGGCGGCGGCGGATTTTCCCCGACTTCTTTGATTGACAGTTCGTGGTCTGATTTGACGTTTGTCGTCAAAGTTGACAATGAGACGCTAATCAAAGCCCGCCCGGTGTATCAGAAATCTCGAGACTCGCTTGAGAAAGCCATGAAAGCAGCGCGTGAGACTGGTGACCGCGGTGCGATGCGAACCGCCATGATGGAAGTTCGGGAGTCGTTTGAGTCCGAGCTGAATGATGTTTTGACTGAAGAGCAGTCCGCAAAACTTGATGCGTTGCAGCAGAAACGAATGGAGCGGATGAGAGGCGGACGGCCCGGCGGAAGGGGACGGGGTCAGTAAATCGCGGGGCAAGATGCCAGGCCTACAGTAGGTGGGTGCGGTAGATGAAGAAGGGATACGGCACACGGAGTGTGAATGCTACTTTAAAACCGTGTTTAAACTTTTTGATTCCAATAGCGATGTCCGCATTCTAGCAGGTGCAAACCTTCCACATTGGTTTCAACCGCAAGCTACCTACTTTATTACGTATCGGACTGCGGATTCGCTTCCCGGGCATATAGTCAAGCAGTGGCACTCGGATCGGTCAGCGTGGCTTGCACAACACGGGATTTCCACGTCAATGCCCAACTGGAAAAATAAACTGGCAGAACTTCCCGAAACTCTTCGAACACGTTTTCATGAAACTTTTACAAGGCAATATTTGGAAAACCTTGACAAGTGTCATGGTGCTTGCGTTTTGATGCAACCGCGACTCTCAAAAATTGTCGCGGACAGTCTTTTACATTTCGACGGGGACCGCTATCACATGGGCGATTTCGTGGTGATGCCGAATCATGTTCACTTACTGGTTGGTTTGATTGGCGACACAGAGATTTTGAAGCAGTGTCGCTCTTGGAAGAAGTTCGCTGTCGGCAAGATAAATGAAGTGCTTGGAAAAACCGGACGGTTTTGGCAGGAAGAAAGTTTCGACCATCTCGTCCGTTCGCCGGAACAGTTCAGTGCCATTCAGCAATATATTAGGAAGAACCCAAGGCATCTTCGGGAGGGTGAATACTTTTTGCATCAGATTTAAAAGTAGTAGGCACACGGAGTGTGCCGTTGATGTATAATAACTACGGAATGTGGCGGGTGAATATTACGTAAAAGATTACGGCACACGGAGTGTGCCTACTACTATATGCGGGGTGCGATGCCGCGGTTACACGGCAGGTGGGCGCAGATTTTGTAATGAGAAAAAAGACGGTAATAATTTGTATTATCGGAGTGGGTGTTATCGGAGTTGGCGGGTTTGTGCTTTACGATACGCTATTCTCGTCCACCAAAGAAGAGTCGAACAATTCCGGAATGTCTGACTTAAGAACCGCTACGGTTGAACGCGGCGATATTGATGTCGTGATTGATGCCACCGGAACAATTGAACCACTGAATATTGTCGAGGTGAGTTCTAAGGCGAGCGGCAAAATTCTTTCTCTGTCTGTAGAGGAAGGAGACGCCGTTGAAAAAGACGACGTGATTGCGCGTATCGAAACCACCTATGTTGCGGTTGACCTTGAGCAGGCGGAAGCCGACCTTCGCGCTTCACAGGCAAGACTGAAGCAAGCCGAAATCAATATCCAACTGCAGAAAGACCAGTCGGAAATTCAGATTAAACAGGCTGAAGAAAAGCTCGCCGAATCCAAAAAGCAGCTAGAGCAGCTCAGCGAGCAGATTCGCATCGAAAAAGAGAAGACGAACAAGCGTCAGGTGGCTGATGCGGAAAACAACCTCAAGATTGCCTCCTTGCGGTTCAAACTGTTGACCTCAGAGACTGTTCGTGCTGAAGAGATAAACCGGGCAAACGCGGCGGTTAACCAGGCGGAGGCGAGCCGGGACCTGGCAAAGAAAGAGTACGAACGGAAGAAAGGGCTATTTGAAAAGAATCTCATCTCCCAATCAGAGCTGGACACCGCCGAAACTCAACTGCAATCCGCTGAGGCGCAACATCAGTCTGCCGTTGAGCAAGCGAAATTAGTCAAGCAACCTGCCAGCGAAGCGGAGCTAAAGCTAGCGCAGGCAGAGATAGACAAAGCAAAGTTCGCCCTAGATGCGGCGTTGGAGCAGATTGAAAAACAGCCTTACCGCGACATGGAGATTGAAATTCAAAGCAACCGCGTCGAACAGGCGAAGGAATCGTTGAACCTCGCTGTCGCAAACAAAGCTCAAATTAGCGTCAAGGAAAAGGAGCTTGAGAACGCCCAAGCGCAGGTCAAACGCAGCGAAGGGCAGTTACAACTCGCGCGGGAGCAGATGCGCGACACGGAAATCAGAGCGCCGATTTCCGGAACCGTTCTGGAAAAAAGGGTTGAGGAGGGCCAAATTATCTTCTCTAGCTTCGGGGGCGGCAGCCGATCTTCGTTCGGCACGTCTGAAGGGCAGGTGATTGTAACCATGGCAGACCTGTCACGGGTTTACGTGGTCACGGAAGTCGACGAGACCGACATCGGCAAGGTGAAGGTTGGGCAGCCGGCGACGATTACCGTGGAAGCCTATCCCGATCAGCCGTTTGAAGGCGAGATACTTCGGATTTCGCCGCAAGGGCAGGTGGTGCAAAATGTGACCACCTTTAACGTGATAAGCGAAATAAAAAATACCAGGGCTCAGCAGCGCGGAAGATTCCGACGCGGCGCCGGCGGATTTAACCCGGAACGACGTGAGCAAATTCGACAGATGCGAGGGCAGCGCGACGAAACCGATGCCGCCGAGGATTCCCGCACCGAAAACAGAGGTGCGGATAGTTCCGATGATGTAGATCCGTGGATGGCGATGATGGATAGTTTTATGGGCGACCAGCCCTCCCCGACAGGCGCGGCTGAACAAGATGTTCAGGTCGAAGCGCCGTTCTTGAAACCCGGTATGAACGCGACAGTGCAGATTTCTGCGGCAAGCAGGCGAGCCGTATTGGTATTACCGAATGAGGCTATTCTTACATTTGGCAACCGTAAGATGATACGTCCCATCAGCGAAGATGGGCAACCGGGGCGCCCGCAACCAATCGTTACCGGTGCCGCGAGTTTTGACACAACTGAAGTCGTCTCCGGCGCGGAAGAGGGGCAGCGTGTCGCCATCGGGGGCGGACGCCCTAGCGGTAGTGACGCAGATATGCAGCGATTCCGCAGGATGATGCAGAATCCCGCGTCCACGATGCGCCGTATGGGCGGCGGATTTGGCGGACGAGGGAGAGGGCGGTGAGTGCACCGTGCGGGACAAGGATTTTCAAGGACGAAAGGCTCGCGCCGAAACTTAGAGCGGAAATCTTATCAGACAATACGAAACATTGCGTGATTCGAATGACCGGCGAATTTCACACATTCCAACACTCATAGAGAAAAAAAGTGGGACTTCTTGAAGGCTTAAGCAACGCAGTGCGCAGTTTGTTCGCCAACAAACTCAGGTCTGCGCTGACCATGCTCGGGGTCATCATCGGTGTGGCTGCGATTATGACAACCACCGCGATTGGCGAGGGCGCAAAAGCCGACATCACGGAACGGATTCAAACATTGGGTGCGAATATTCTCAGCATTCGGCCCGGACAGACCCGGTTCCGCGGACGCAGCTTCGGCGAAAGCCAGCGAACGTTGACGTACAAAGATGTTGAGGTGCTGGAACGCCGCATGACAAATGCGCTCCATGTTTCGCCCCGGTTGAACCAACGCACACAAGCAAAATACTTGAACCGCAACACGAACACAACCGTAGTCGGGTCAACACCCGCGTTTCAGTATACCGAAAATTTTCCCGTTGCGAGCGGCTCGTTTTTCACCGATAACGATGTTCGCCGGCGGCAGCGGGTGTGCGTGCTCGGAAAATCGGTCGCCGATGAACTATTTGCTGAAAACGCCGATCCGATTGGGAAAACCGTTAAAATCAAGGGGCACAACTTCTATGTGCTCGGTGTGTTGAAGGAGAAAGGTGCGTCCGGGTTCCGCAATCCGGACGACCAGATAATTATACCCGTGAGCACGGCAATGAAACGGGTCTTCGGAACCGAGTACCTGTCGAGCATCAGTGTGCAAGCCGCTAGCAGCGAAGCCATGGATCCGGCACAGGCTGAAATCGAAAATTTGCTGCGGAAACAACACAAGCTGTCCGCCAATAAACCGCTTGACTTTCACGTGCGCAACCAAGCCATGTTCTTGGAGACGCTGGAGGAATCCGGGCAGACCTTCACCTATATGATTCTCGGTATAGCCATAGTCTCGCTGGTTGTGGGAGGCATCGGGATTATGAATATCATGTTGGTCTCCGTAACGGAGCGTACAAAGGAAATTGGTTTGCGGAAAGCAGTGGGCGCTAAACGCCGGGATATCTTGGGCCAGTTCTTAATAGAGTCCACCGCGCTCTCGGTAATCGGCGGGTTGATTGGGATTGGCGTCGGCGTGTTTTGCGCCAAGATGGTGCCTTCCTTATGGGAATGGCGAACGATTATTTCGCCGATTTTCACGGGGTTGGCGTTCTTCGTTGCGGGTTGGATCGGAATTTTTTTCGGCGCTTATCCGGCATGGAAAGCCGCGAAGCTGTCTCCGATTGATGCGTTGAGGCACGAGTGAGGAGAAAGGACTAATGAGTAATGCGTAATCAGTAATGCGTAAGGAGTAAGGAGAAATGTAGGGGCAGGTATTGAGTTTGCCCATTAATTTTTTCTGGTGGGTGGGTTTGCACGGACGCGCTCGGCTTGGAGGCAAAAAAATGGGATTGAATTTAGAACTCGAAACGCCTCACATTTTGTTGGATTATGAGCGGCTGCAGGCAAACATCCGGCTGATTCAGAACATAGCCGATGCGCACGGCGTCAGTCTCCGCCCGCATATCAAAACCCATAAGTGCCTTGAAATCGCGCAGCGACAGATTAATGCAGGCGCGGTCGGCATTACGGCTTCAAAGGTAGACGAGGCGCTTGTATTTATTAAAAACGGCATCAGTTCCGTCACTGTGGCGTATCCACTCGCAGTGACTTCAAAGCTAGACCGCCTGATTGCCGCTGCACACGCGCATGACGCCGATCTTCGACTCATCGTTGACAGCCCTGCAGGGGTAAATGCGATCGCTTGTGCGGCGGAGAAACACCAAAAACAGATTGATGTCTTCTTGAAAATTGATGTGGGGCTGCACCGATGCGGACTCACGGAAGGCGATCCGCATATGGTCGGGCTGGTGCAAAGCATTATCCAAAAATCCGCTCTGAATTTTGTAGGGCTTTTATCCCATGCGGGACACACGTACGGGGCAGAAGACATGGAGGCGGCACGGAATATCGCCCAAGAAGAGTGCGAGATTATGAAGCGCGTGCGTGCGAAGCTGGAAGGCACCGGTATTGACGTCGCGGAAGTGTCCGTTGGATCCACACCCGGCACGCTTGCGAGCGATAGCTACGACGGCATCACGGAAATTCGACCCGGCAATTACGTGTTTATGGATAGGATGCCGCTGCGCCTCAAGCTCATCGAGCCAAACCAGATTGCGCTCTCCGTGCTGGCAACGGTCGTGAGCCAAAACGCCGACTACTATATTATTGACGCCGGATCGAAAACCTTGAGTTCCGACCAAGGCGCACACGGCATGACGGGGATGGAAGGATTCGGACTCGCGTATCCCGCGGATCAGTTTGAAGACAAAGATTACGAAATGATTGTCGCCAAACTATCGGAAGAACATGGATTCGTAACCAGGAAGGGTTTCGATTTGGAGATTGGCGCACTACTTCGAATCGTGCCAAACCACGCATGTGTCGTAGCAAACCTATTAGACACTTATGCGGTGCTAAAAGACGGACACATCACCGAGCAGTGGGACATCGCAGCGCGCGGTTGTGTGCATTAGCAAAGGGTGACAGTGGACGGTACGATTCTGTACGGCGCGTCAAATATCTACGTGAAGGGTGGATTTGATCTCCTTGGCGGGAATTACAACCTCAAGGTTAATTATCTAGTCACGGGTGCAATACGCGCAAGAACCGCTGAGAGCGATTTGTTTTAGCTAGAGCCAATCATGTTTTTTTCGCAAATCTGCGTACGCCATTGATGATGGGGCTAGCCCGTTCCTGATTGCCGCAGGATACGATAGCGATGGGGAATCTTCAGTGCAGCTTGAGTTGATAGATCCCAAGAAATACCGCCAGCTATTTCTGGATGACTTTGCCGTGGAGAGTATGAAAGGCGTTACGCGTACACTGCATTCCCCGAAGAAATGGGGGCCTGTCCTCCACGGCGGGGGGATTCAGAGCCGTTCTTGTCCGCAATGGAATTCTGAGAAGAATTTGTGGGAATGGTGGTATTTCGGCCAGCATTCGTACTATGCGGTCTCCGATGACGGGGAGCATTGGAAAAAGCCCGCCTTGGGGTTGTACGAATTCGGCGGTTCAAGGGACAACAACATCGCCTTGGACCCGGTAAATATGGGGCAGGGAATCCCTTTGCACGTTGTGCGCGATGAATCCGATCCGGATCCGCGGCGCCGTTACAAAGCGTTGTTCAACGCCAACGGCCGCCTTGCGGTGTCCCCGGACGGATCTGACTGGACGCTCCACGATGCACCGCCCATCCCCAGCCAAGACGAGTCCCAGTTTACGCACGACCATCAGTCGAACCAGTTTCTGGCGATGGTCAAGTTGAGTTCGGAATGGGGACGTTCCGTATGGCTTTCCACGAGTTCCGATTTTAATACCTTCACCGAACCCCTGCTAATCTTCCACACCGACGAAATTGACCAGGAGAACGGACGCCGGCGTGTCCGAAAAATAATCGAAGACCCGGCATATATCACGCCGCCTCTTGTTGACGACGAGGATTACATTACCGAGTGCTACAACATGGCTGTGCTGCCGTACGAAGGGATTTATATCGGTTTCCCGACCATATTCAATCCCGTCGGCGCCATTCCGCCACCGGAAACAAACCATACCCGCATAAACCAGATTGAGTTGACGGTCTCACGCGACCTATATCATTGGGAACGCGCCGCTGACCGTGCTTTGTTCATTGCACTTGAACCGTTTGACGGCGAAAATTACGGGTGTAACCAACTCCTGATGGCGGGGCATCCCATTGTGCGTGCGGACGGTGAAATTTGGTGCTACTACAATGCACTGCGTGCGCCTGCCAGCATCGCACAGTATCAAAAGTTCAATTCCGCAAAGGAATTGTTCCGTCTCAATGTGAAACCAGAACACTTTGAAGATGCGGCTGCGTTGATGCTCGCCAAGCTGCGGCCTGACGGATTCGTGTCGATTGACGGCGATGCATGCGGTACTATTGTTACCAAGCCGTTCGAGTTGAAGGGCGAGGATGTCTACATCAACGCCGATGCAACCTGGGGCGAGATTTACAGCGAGATCATTGATGCAGAGACGCAGAAACCGCACGAAGGATTCTGGGTGCCGGGAGAGGAACCGCCGCCGTTTACCGGGGATAGCACCAAAGCCAAGGTAGGCTGGAAATACCCTCACGACTTGGTGTTTGAGAAGCCGGTACGGCTGAAGTTTTATCTACACCAGGCGCGTCTTTTCTCCTTCTGGATTGAGTAATTAATAGAGATTCTAGTGAAACCCAACCCCTCAACCAAACCGATGTTTTTACGTCTAAGATTGATTGAGTTTCCCGTCGTAAGCACATCGTGGAAATGTCGATTAGTCGTAGCCACCGGCTCTATATTTGGAACTCAAGAGGAAAAAAGTGTTCATCCTAAAAAATTTGAAGCGTTATCGCGATGGAAGAGTTTCACCCGTAGGGCATTTTCATATTGTTCTGCGTCTATCTGTTCTCCTTCTTTTGCTTCATCTACACTTACCCTTTGCCCCGGTACAGCCGCTAGCTTGGGCGCTCGGTTTTGAATCAGGTCCTCAGGTAATTGATGACGCAGGCGAAGATACCGTTTTTAGCCCAAACGGTGACGGTGTTCAGGACAAGCTGCTTATCAGTTTCGTGACGGATGGTACTCGAGGGGATTTTCGGATTATTATTGACGTGCACGGTGCAGGCGGGATTGGTCCTCCCGATGGAGAATTCAATCCCGACGATGATTGGCTGGTCGGAGGCGCCATAGGCTCCGGAGCGACCGAATTCGACGCACCTAAAATCATTCGTCAGGAATGGGATGGCAAAGATCGGTCTCCAGAACAAGAATCGCCGCCCACAGCTCGTGCTGTGCGGGACGGGACCTACAACATTCGCGTTGAAATTGACGCCTTCCAAGACGGTAGAGTTGACGAAATATTTCGATACCTCGCCGATACACTTACTGCCACCATTGACAGCGCCTCACCCGAGTCGTCCGTACAAGTTTCCCAAAGCGAGTTCTCACCGAATAGGGACGGTGTCAAAGACTCAACAGACATCAGCTTTATTCTCTCTGAAAACGTCGCAACATTGCAGTTAAGATTTGACGAATCGAACCGACCCGCGATTCCTTTGAGCGGGCGCTCACAGGGAAACCACACCTTCACATGGAACGGGAATGACAGTTTTGGCTCACGGTTGAGTGACGGTATCTATAATCTGCAACTACGAGGAAGTGATTATGGGGGCAACATAGGTGAGTTCACTGTTGGCGCAATAACTATTGATACTACTTCGCCATCCATCTCGGAGGTTACGCCGAGCGGCAACTCCTTTCAAAACACACCAATCTCCGTTATCGAAGCGATAATCAATCCGGAGGGCGGATCCGCCATTGATTTCGCTCCGACATCGACAAATATTGCCTTGAAAGATGAAAACGGCAATTCAGTCGCAGGAAATCTAAAGGGCTACGAGAGCGAAAACCGACTCACGCTGACTCTCAATACGCGATTGGACGACATTGACGAGAACGGAATTTACACGGTCTCCGTCGATGCGTTGGACCTAGCAGGAAACAGCGTTCAGGAAACGGTGTATTTCACATTCGATACAAGCCCGCCGATTGTGACCAGACTTACTGCCAACGGCGTGGACCTAAAACCCGGAACAGCGTTCAACACGCCGCTGCAGTTTATGCAAGCCTTTCTCGCAGATAACATTGAATTGAATCGCAATGCCTCGACCATCCGCCTGAATGGGCCTAGCGGCGCGGTCGATGGCGGACAGGGGCCCGTCGGCGAGAACGGTATCCAATTCTGGATGAGTTTCCCCTTAGAAACAGATGGAACAGACGACGGAACTTACACCCTCACGGTTGTGCCTGTGGACCGTGCAGCCAACGAAGGTTCACAGCGGCAGATTTCTTTCATTTATGACACCCAACCACCGCAACTCCTTTCCCTTACCCCGATTGAGAATTCGAAACCGCGGACGTTCCGGAACACGCCGCTTTCTCAGGTAACCGCCGCCTTTGACGATGGGGATGGCAGCGGCATCAATCTTGATTCGACGACAATTGAAATGGTACGCCAAGTTGAAGGTAGTGATACCGCCCCGATACCCGGTGTGTTGGTTCCGAATGTGAGTGACAGCACACTGGTCTTTCGGTTGAACCAACCGCTGCTGGTCCGCGATGGCAGTCAGGATGGCGCTTATGGGGTTCAGGTCAGCTTTGCGGATAAGGTGGGCAACGCTCACGCAACAGATGCTGTTCTGATTTATGACACGCAGTCACCTGTGCTAATCTCGACAACTCCTGCAGACAACGCGACGGTTTCATCTCTGTCTCAAGTAACTGTTCGCCTCGGAGATGCGACAAGCGGGATTGATTTTTCATCCACAACCGTGAGATTGCTGCATGGTGGGAATGCGGTCAGCGTTGACACCAGCGATAACGGACAAGACGCTGTGACGCTCACCTTACCGAAACCGCTGACAACCGACGGATCGGACGACGGTGAATACACCATTGAGATTACGCCCGCCGACCGCGCCGGTAACATTGGAACGGTGCGCCACACTCGGTTCTTCTTTGAAACACGATTCCCTGAGATTCGGCTCAATACCCCCGGTGAATCCCAAGTCAGCACCTTGACGACAATCGAGGTGCAACTGGTCGATTACGTCGGTCCCGGGATAAGTTTCTTCCCTGTTCTGCAAGACGGCGTCTCGCGCAGCGAATCGACGATTCAGGTGATTGGACCGGATGGAAGTGTTGTTTTACCCAAAGAAATAACTACCGATGCGGAAAACGCACGGTTGAATTGGACGATTGATACGCCTCTGCCGCGCGACAGCTCGGCAGATGGCGAATACACGGTCACGGTCAGATTTGTAGATGTAACGGACTCTGCTTTTACGGAAGACTTTACCTTTACTTTTGATACGCAGATTCCGACCGTCGCAAATACAACGCCGGGAGCCGGCGATATCGTCTCCCAGTTGAATCAGGTAGTTGTAAAATTCGAGTCGGACGTCAGCGGTGTGGACCTCGGTGCTTCCGAAGTGCGTCTAATTCAGCCTGATGGTTCGCCAATTTTGTCAAACATATCGAATGACGGGTTTGACACGATTACATTGCAATTTAATCCGCTGCGGACAGATGGGGACGCGGACGGTATTTACGCGATTGAAGTCACGTCCGTCGATCGGGCGGGGAATGCGGCGGAGGCACCATTGCGATTTGAATTTACGTACGCGACGCAAACTCCGGGGATTCGACTGAATTCCCCCAGCGAAACTCACATCAGCAACTTAACGACAATTGAGGCGCAACTCTTGGGTTACACCGGTCCCGGCATCAATTTCTCACCCGTGTTGCAAGACGGCGATTTGCGCCGTAGATCGACAATTCAGGTGACAGGGCCCGATGGACAGGTTGTACGGGCCGAGGAGATTACCGCCGACGCGGAAAACGCGAGTTTAACGTGGTCAATTGATACCGCCCTGCCCCGCAACGGATCCGCGGACGGGGAATACACCGTCCATGTTAGGTATGAAGATTTCGCGGGCAGTGCTTTCGCCGAAGAGTTTACGCTAATTTACGACACGCAGATTCCGACCGTTGCTAACACAAAGCCGAGTTCCGGCGACAACATCTCCGAATTGAGTAAAGTCATTGTTAAATTCGAGCCGGACCTTAGCGGTGTCGACCTCGCCGCTTCCCAAGTGCTTCTCATTCGACCTGATGGCACGCCGGTTTTGTCAAACACGTCGAACAACGGTCTTGAGACAATTACACTGCAGTTTAATCCGCTGCGGACAGATGGGACTGCTGACGGTATTTACGCGATTGAAGTCACGTCCGTGGATGGTGCGGGAAATATCTCCGAAGCGCCATTTCGATTTGAATTTACGTTCGCAACACAGTCACCGGAGATTGACACGCTGGTACCGCCTGACAACGCGATTGTCAATAGCGTGGAAGATATTACGGCGACGCTGATTGACAAAAGCGGAAGCGGCATAGATTTTTCGCAATCGACTATCATATTGAAAAATGCCCTCGGCGAGAGAATAGCGGGCGTTTTGAGAAATGACGGCGCGCTGGCGCTCACGCTGGAGGCAATACTACCAACCGACGGCGCGGCGGACGGGGAGTACACAATCGAAATCAATCTAGTTAATGAACTCGGCACGAGCGCGGATTACACCAGCGTTTTTCTGTATGACAGCCACCCGCCGCAGATTACGCCGGAATCCCGCATGCCAGCGGACAGTGCGACGAACTGGAATCAAATTGAAGTTGAATTTGAAGTTATAGACCCGGCGCCTTCCACGGCAAGAGACGGCGTGGAAGGGTCGGGCGTTGATTATTCCGCGTCAGAGGTTCAATTGCTGGCGCCGGACAGTTCCCCAGTTGACGGCGAAAAGACCTACGACGGAATGAGTCGCATCACCTTTAAATCCGCCGGATTTTCGAGTATTGGGACGTACACCCTGGTTGTAACACTGGTGGATGCCGCGGGAAACAGCGGGATTCCACAGACATTTACAATCACCTACGACATGGAAAAACCCGTCATTGAGGTGTTGAATGCGATCACGCCATTTGGCACCATGCCCCTCGACATTATTGGAGGCGCGTCCAACATCAGCGACCAGTTGACACGGGTCGAGGCCGTCTTGAGCGACGACAGTGCAGGGATAGATTTTAACCGCTCATTAGTCCAGTTGTTGAACCCTGACGGTGAAGCAACCGCCGGTGTTCTCAATAATGACAACAGCGAAACAGTTTGGTGGCTGCTTGATACGCCTCTCCCACGAAACGGCGACGCCGACGGCGCGTATTCAATCCGCGTTCAAGCCTTCGATAAAGCCGGGAACCTTGAAGACGCATCCTTTACGCTTCATTACGACACGCAAGCCCCGAACGTTGATTCAATTCGCGTACAACAGACAGACGGTGTGAGTATTGATGTACTTCAGGAATCTACTGTCATCATGTCCTCCGTGCACCGTCTAATTGTAAGCTTCTCGGACGAGCGCGGCAGCGGTATGGATTTCTCAAGGACAGCCGTGCGTCTAATCGCCCCAAACGGGGACGAGATTGGCGGAAATCAGACCGATGATGGCGCCGGAACTGTGTTGTTCAGTTTTAATCCGCTGCCGGTAGACGGATTGGCTGACGGGCGTTACCGCATTCAGGTGACGCCAACCGATTTGGCGGGTAATACGTACACCAGTCCAATCGAATTTCCGTTCTTCTATAGTACCCAGAATCCGGAGATTGTCTCGACGACACCGGCTGCGTTTTCATATGCTGCCCAACTCATGTCTGTGAGTGCGGCGTTGCTAGATCACAGCGGTGAAGGTATAGATTTCAATCGGTCTACTATTCAGCTTACGGGGCCAACGGGCAACCGCGTCGCGGGACGCATTCGCACTGACAAAGCGGCTTCGACACTTACGTTGGAGTTGGCTACCGCCCTACCTCGAAACGGGGAGGCAGATGGAGAATATATCATCGGCTTGACCGTCACCGATAAAGCTGGCAACCTCGTCGAAGCATCTAGCACGTTTATCTACGACACGCAGATTCCGCAGATTCTGTCCGTGACGGCAAATACTGAACCCCCAACGCACATCGAGGGTGACCAGTTAGAAATCATTGATACGTCGTTGAGCGAGATTACAGTCAGATTCTCTGACATACATAATGAAATAACGCCGGTCAGCGGGGTAGACCTCGCGGGGACAGCGGTCCGATTGATTGCGCCGGACGAGACTGAGGTTGACGTACATGCCCGGGACAACGGGGTTGACACGATGACCGTCACTTTTACCCGCTTGAACCGTTCCGGCAACTACACGCTCGAAATCACGCCGCACGACCTCGCCGGCAACGTCTCAGGGCGTGCCATCCCTTACAACTTCAGAATTGAGTTGGCGCCTCCACGTGTTGATGCACTCACCATTAGCGGACACGCTGCGCCAGTGGAGTTTGTCAATGCGCTGGACGCTATCACTGCCACGTTAGATGATGTGAGTGGCGTCGGTTTAGACTTGACCTCGGATGGATCGACCATTACCGTGGTTGGACCTGACGGAAATGTAGACGGAATCCAGAACAGGAGCGGAACGAATGAGATTGTCTGGATACCGTTGCAACTGGCGACAGACGGTACGATGGATGGCACCTATAGGGTGACAATAACCCCTGTCGATTCAGCGGGTGGCGAGGGTGTTCCGGCACGCCATCAATTCATATTGGATACTCAGACCCCAACAGTGAGGCTGAATGCAGTCACTCCATCGCGTGTTATTCCGCTCGACATTACAGGGGATGCTCCCAACATCAGCAACCAGTTGACACGGGTCGAGGCCGTCTTGAGCGACGACAGTGCAGGGATAGATTTTAACCGCTCATTAGTCCAGTTGTTGAACCCTGACGGTGAAGCAACCGCCGGTGTTCTCAATAATGACAACAGCGAAACAGTTTGGTGGCTGCTTGATACGCCTCTCCCACGAAACGGCGACGCCGACGGCGCGTATTCAATCCGCGTTCAAGCCTTCGATAAAGCCGGGAACCTTGAAGACGCATCCTTTACGCTTCATTACGACACGCAAGCCCCGAACGTTGATTCAATTCGCGTACAACAGACAGACGGTGTGAGTATTGATGTACTTCAGGAATCTACTGTCATCATGTCCTCCGTGCACCGTCTAATTGTAAGCTTCTCGGACGAGCGCGGCAGCGGTATGGATTTCTCAAGGACAGCCGTGCGTCTAATCGCCCCAAACGGGGACGAGATTGGCGGAAATCAGACCGATGATGGCGCCGGAACTGTGTTGTTCAGTTTTAATCCGCTGCCGGTAGACGGATTGGCTGACGGGCGTTACCGCATTCAGGTGACGCCAACCGATTTGGCGGGTAATACGTACACCAGTCCAATCGAATTTCCGTTCTTCTATAGTACCCAGAATCCAGAGATTGTCTCGACCACTCCGGCTGCGTTTTCATACGCTGCCCAACTCATGTCTGTGAGTTCGGCGTTGCTAGATCACAGCGGTGAGGGCATAGATTTTGATCAGTCAACCATTCAGCTTACGGGGCCAACGGGCAACCGCGTCGCGGGACGCATTCGCGCAGACAAAGCGGCTTCGACACTCACGTTGGAGTTGGCTCCAGCCCTGCCTCGAAACGGGGAGGCAGATGGAGAATACATCATCGGCCTGACCATCGTGGATAAGGCGGGCAACCTCGTCGAATCGTCTAGCTCATTTATCTACGACACGCAGATACCGCAGATTCTGTCCGTGACGGCAAATACTGAACCCCCAACGAACATCGAGGCTGACCAGTTAGAAATCATAGATACGTCGTTGCATGAGATTACTGTCATATTCTCAGACGCACATGATGAAATAACCCCAGTCAGTGGGGTAGACCTCGCGGGGACAGCGGTTCGATTGATTGCGCCTGACGAAAGTCAGATCGACGTACATGCCCGCGACGACGGGGTTGACACGATGACCGTCACTTTTACGCGCTTGAACCGTTCCGGCAACTACACGCTCGAAATCACGCCGCATGACCTCGCTGGCAACGTCTCGGGGCGCGCCATCCCTTACAATTTCAGAATTGAGTTGGCGCCTCCCCGCGTAGAAACAGCCAGCATTGGCGGACATTCTACGCCGGTTGAGTTTGTCAATGCGCTGGACAGCATCACTGCCTCGCTTGTAGATGTCAGCGGCATCGGTTTAGACTTGACCTCCGACGGCTCGAGAATTACTGTACTTGGACCTGACGGAGAAGTGGACGGCATTCAGAGCACGCGCGGCACGAATGAGATTGTTTGGACACCGTTGCAACTCGCGACGGACGGCACGATGGATGGCACCTACACGGCGACAATAACCCCCATTGATTCAGCAGGTGAAGCCGGCATTCCGGTGCGGCATCAATTCATACTAGATACTCAGCCGCCCGTGGTAAGCGCAGTGTCGCCAATCATTCTCACTGAACCGGTATCCTATATTGGAGAACAGATCTCGCAAATCGCTGCATTGGCGGTCGATGCCGGTCCGGCTGGACTGAAAATCGATGAACAGCGGATTCACTTATTGGATTCACACGAGAACCTTGTGCCAGGAGATTTAACCAATGACGGAACGGAGCTGATAATCTTCACGCTTACTCAATCTCTGGCAACCGATGGCAGCGACGATGGAACATACACCGTGGTTCTTGTTCTCAGCGACAATGCGGGCAATCTAAGCGGCATTGCGCATCAGGTGGTGTATGACACGATAGCCCCAACGGTGCAAACGCACCCCGCGGATGGCGAGGCGATCCGTGATGATATCCGTACAATTTCGGCCGATTTACAGGATACCGGCGGCAGCGGCATCGATTTTGACGCTTCGACTTTAACCCTTCTGGATGCAAACGGCGAGGAAATTACCGGCGAGCCGAATAACGATGGCCGCGGGCGGATGACGCTGCAAATCCCGGGGCTTGTGGCGGACGGGAACTATACTATCCGCGTCCTAGCTGTGGATCGGGCGGGAAATGGCGCCGATGCGCCTTTTACGGCGCGTTTCCTTTATTCGTCAAGTATACCGGCTGTGGTTTCAACCATACCAGCGACTTCGCCTCCTGAAAGAGCAACCACGAATAGACCCCTTCGCCAGGTCGAAGCCCAACTTCAGTTTGATGGAGACGACTCGGATCGTTCAACGATTACGCTGCTCTCTCCCGATGGCACACCTGTGGCGGGAATACAGACTGAAGCTGGCAGCAGATTAGTGTATCGACTGTCGCGCCCTCTCGCTTCGGATGGATCTGACGACGGCATTTATACCATTTCGGTGATACCGGTCAATCGCGCCGGACGCCAGGGGGCAACGCGGCAATTTACCTTTGCTTACGATACGATTCCACCCGAGATCGATCCGGATACCGTATCGTTGATTGTAGCGGAACCGGGCGTTAACAATGCGCTCAACGAGATTCAGGCACTGATTACCGACGCCGAGCCGGGTTCGGGAATAAATTGGGACGATTTGGCTGAGTCTTGGCTCACGTTTGAGAACATTGAGACGGGTCATCGCATTCGCGGAACGTTGTCTAGCGATGAACAGGAAACGCTTTCTTTGCGACTGGCGACGCCGCTTGCCAGCGATGGAAGTCAAGATGGCGCATACCGCGTAACCGTAGTTGCTGCGGACCGCGCAAAGAACACCTCGGATCCGGTGATGTACGAATTCACCTACGATACACGTCCGCCGCTAGTCATTACGCATTCCTTAGAAATCAACGATCTGCCTCTGCTCTACGATAGGGAGCATTCCGACTATCCATCGGCAACTAACAGTATTACCGGCGTAGTCATTCGGGCGAGACTGGAAGATATTGCCCGCGACGGCGCGCGCGGGCTGGGAGTTGACCTCTCTCAATCAACAATTGCTCTGCATGATCCGGAGGGAAATCCGATAAACGGGCACATGCGCCAAAACGGAGTGGATACGATTGAGTTCAAATCTGACGCACTATCAATCGAAGGGCTTTATCAGGTTACCATCACGAGCGTTGGGTTAGATGAGGCGGATCTCGGTTTTCAACCGATGGATTCAATCTCTACGGAGTTTCTTTATGAAAGAACTGAACCGGTTGCCGCGCTCACAGATTTCGGCGGCGTCTCGACGCTTGAAAACGAACCGATTCCGTTGAGTGGCACGGCTTATGATCCGGAAACTGAAGAAGTATCTGCATCTGGAGTTCTGCAGATTGAAATTATTGGCGTGGGACCTAGCGGCGCCCCGATCAATCCGGTGCCGGCACAAGATGAAAGTGAAGCGGAGGAGGAACCGTGGAGCCGGTGGGCGGCCGATTTTCTGCCCACGCAATCCGGGGTATACAACCTTGATATTCGCGCCACTGATCAGGCGGGCAACGTTTCGGTGGTTGACGGCGTTACGGCGACGTTCTCGGTTTCGCTCTCATTCAAGAGATCGACGTTTGTTTGGCCGAATCCAGTGAGACATTCACTCGGGGATGCGGCTAACTTCTCCTTCGATATCAACGCCCCGGACGACGAGCGGATGGACGTTCTCCTTAGCATATACGATTTTGCCGGGGATCTCGTATACTATGAGGAGTTTCAAGAAATTTCCGCGGGCCGTACCGACCAACTCGTGACGTGGAATCTAGAAAATCAATCGGGCGCCGACGTTGCGCGCGGGGTTTATATCTTCCGTCTTGAAGCGCAGCGTACCGGTTCAGAAGAACGTGCAAATGTAGTTGGCAAGGTTCTTGTTGTTGAATGATGGGGTGTGATTATGCGCGTGTAGGTTGGGTAGAGCGGATTTGGTGATTCATGTGTAGTATTTTGTGGGCAATACCTACGTTGGGATTGATCGGATAATGTAATAGCGGAGCGAAATCCAATGTTTTTGGATATTACGGAGCGTTTGGTATATGTGAAGCAATACGGATAAAACTATCGCCTTCGCTATTCGCTCAGTTGATCGTTGGGTTTCGCTCTGCGTGTATTGACAACAGCATCATCAGGAATTCGTACCGTTAATGCTTGTGTGAATCGTTTTGGGATTATCCGCTCTACCCAACCTACAAGAGTTCGGTTGCGAATGAGGGTCGCGATTCGGGAATTGGTTCTACAAGATACAGTTAGATTAGGATTGAGATACAGGCAAGTTATGCCCAAATATTTATGCACAATTTTATCTGAAAATTTGATATAATATTGGGTTAAGCCCGATGGTAAGGGGCAGTCTACTGCAGATTGCCCCTTCGTTTTTGATATCTGATGCATTTTTTATGGGAGAATGATAATGGACCAATCAACATCGAACCGCGGCGCCGAGGTTGAAATTGAGGGCAGCGGCGGGTTTAGATACGAGGTCGCCCAAGATTGGGAACAGTTGCCGCAAGGATTACGCTTCGGCGAAGTGGCTGGCGTAGCGGTAGACTCAAACGACCGCGTTTATGTTTTCCACCGCAGCGAGACTCCGGTTGTAATCTTCGAGCGCGACGGCACTTTTGTGAACTCTTGGGGCGAGGGCGACTTCGCTCGACCGCACGGCATATTTATTGGACCTGACGATTCAGTGTATCTTACCGATGATTTCGACCACACGGTCCGGAAGTTTACGACGGACGGCGAGCTCCTCTTGACGTTGGGCGTGAGCGGTGAATGCCCGGATACCGGCGTAATAAACATGGATCCCGGCACGGTTGTCCGCGCGGGACCGCCCTTTAATTTGCCAACGAATTTAGGTCTTTCCCAGAATGGCGACATGTACATCTCAGATGGGTATGGCAATGCCCGCGTCCACAAATTTTCGGCGGACGGCGAACTCCTTTTATCGTGGGGAGAACCCGGCACTGGGCCCGGGCAGTTTATTCTCCCGCACGGCGTTGCTCTGGACCGGAATGACAAAGTGTACGTCGCGGATCGGTCGAACAATCGAATCCAAGTCTTCACGGCTGGCGGCGAGTATCTGACCGAATGGACGGATACAGAATCTCCGTGTCAGCTATTCATTGACGCCGATGACTATGCTTACGTAGCGGAATTGCCCGGCCGAGTCAGTATTTTTGATCTCAACGGCGCACTCCAAGCACGGTGGGGTACCGGCAGTGGGGCGGACATACCGGGTGATTTGCAGGGCGCCCACGGCATATACGTTGATGCGCATGGCGACTTGTACGTGGGAGAAGTCGGTTTACTGCCAGAATCGCCGAATCGACATCATTTGCAGAAGTTTATCCGAATTTGATAGTGACATGAATATTTTGTCCTTCGGAAGGCATTCTGCCTTCCGAAGGTTCCACACTTAAGCACGCCGTATTCACCACAATCAGATTTACCTGAAAAACCAGAGGCGACATGAGAACGTACGATTGCGAACCGACGTTAAATGACTTACAAGTTTTGGAATTCTGCCATAACGGTTATTTGATGCTAGAAGGCGTTGTTCCAGACGAAATTAACAAAAGAACTACCCAGTTTCTTGAAGAACACACAGGAGAGACGTTCGGCAAAATTGTGGATGAAGACTGGTTTGTGGACAATGTGCTCACCAATCCACAAGCGGCGGGTGCGGTGCGGTCACTGCTCGGCAAGGATTTCTCTCTGACGATGCCTTATATGGCAAATCATCAAGCCGAGGGACCGGGACCAGCGCAAGGCTGGCACCGGGACGGCGGTTCTGTATATAGCCACGAACTCGATTCGCTTCAAGTTTTCTACTATCCGCAAGATACGCCCTTAGCAATGGGGCCAACTGAAGTAGTGCCGGGCTCCCATTTTCTTTTTGCCTTACAAGGCTTTATGCATCACTACACAGGTATCCGAGATGCGGTTTCTACCGCGGCGCCGGCTGGATCCATCTTCCTTACCGTTTATTCAATATGGCACCGTCGCGGCGCGTCCACCCTCGGCGGTACCCGCAACTTGCTCAAATACTGGTACATGCGGACTTCACCTCCGGAACGGGACTGGATAATCGACCCGGAATTTGACTTAGAGCACGCCTATCACGTCCCCGTCAAAAACACCTTCAACCGAGAAGGGCATCGAGCGCGCAATGACGCCGCGGAGATGTTTTATTGGTTGTGCGGGAGAAAGAGCGAATACCGCGCACGAAGCAACAATCTGCCCGTGTATTACTATGAAAAGCGAAAGCTCTGTAAATATTGCGGATACCGCGTGCGGTAGACATGCCAAATGTGGAGATAAGACACAGTTATGAGAACTTACGATTGCGCGCCTACGTTGACTGACTCGCAAGTGTTGGATTTTTGCCGTGCGGGCTTTTTGATGCTTGAAGGCGTTGTTCCGGACGAGATTAACACAAGGGCATTCGATTATCTGGACGAGCATCCCGAACATACGCCGCTCCAAATTTTGGAGGAGGACTGGTTTGTCGACAATGTCATCCTTAATCCAGACGCGGCTGGTGCGATTCGGTCGGTGTTGGGCAAGAATTTTGCGTTGACCATGCCTTACATGGCAAATCACCGCGTGCAATGTCCGGAGACCGCACAGGGATGGCATCGGGACAAAGGCTCGGTGTTTACTCATGGGCTGGATTCGCTGCAGGTGTTTTACTATCCACAGGATACGCCTCTGGAGCTTGGCCCGACGGAAATCATACCGGGGTCGCATTTTCGGTACGCCGATGGAAGCGCTATGAGCCACTACGGCAGCATTCGAAATTCGGTGTCAACTGCGGCGCCTGCCGGCTCGATCTTCCTCACTGTCTATTCGATATGGCACCGGCGCACTATGTCCACGGCGAGCGGGACGCGGAACCTGTTGAAGTATTGGTACATGCGGACGGTTCCACCAGAGCGAGATTGGATTATGGAGCCGGAGTTTGAACTCGAGCACGCCTATCATGTTTCGATTTCTGACACGGCGGAGATGTTCTATTGGCTTTGCGGGCGGCACAGTGAGTTCCGTGCGCGGCGTAACAATTTGCCCGCCTACTACTACGAGGCGAGGAAGCTGTGTAAGTATTGCGGATATCGCATTGGGTAGATAAACGGCACAAATGGGGCAATTAATTGGTTAGATTCTAATTGCTCTTTAACGTGCGCCGTAGGTGTTCTGTTCTGATGGAGGGCGCGCCGGTTGGTACAGGTCGAAATCGGCGGTGTTGAAATCCCCGTCGGCGGGCAAAAGGAAGTAGACCATTCCCGGCACGGTCGCAAATTCCAAAATTGGATTAGTAAACGACTGGACGAATTCTCCTGAAGAATCGCACAACTTCGCGGGGCTCGCATAAGGGTTCACAATACGGCACCTCCCACCAACTGTGCTTTCGACGCTCACGAATTTGACCTGACCCGCTTTCAGGCACGAGGAGACCAGAAACGCACCTTCCGTCCGCAGCCGGTAAAAAGCGACATCCTCCCACGCTTTTGGCAGCGCCGGAAAGACGCGGATAATCCCGCCCCAACTCTGGAGCAGCATCTCCATAATTACCGCAGGCATTCCGAGACTCGGTTCCAACGGCACGCCTTCCGCTGCTTTGCCCCGTTCGTACGGCGCATTGGTGGCGAGACCAACCGGCGTAACATAGTTCTCATAGGCTTTAAGCGCTTCGACACACTTATCACCTTTTCCAACCCGCGCATAAATCATCGCTAGGTATACGTAGGACCAACACTGCCAGTCAGTTACAAATCCGTGGGATTCAACCTGTGCAAGGCTCTGATCGATGAGATAATTCTCTTCGGTTTCGCCGTCAATCGAAATTTGGTGCATCGGATAAATCGGAAACAGGTGCGTCATATGTCGGTGCGGACGGTCTAGCGGTTGCCCGCTCCAGATGTGAAGCCCATCCGTCCCGTGCGGGAAGGGTGCGAGATTTGACAGAACATCCCGCCAGCGTTCGGCATCCGGATCGTCGCTTTTGAGAATACCCACCGATTCAAGAAGAGATTCCGTTAGAAAGCGGATGAGCGCCAAATCTGCGGAGGCGTCAGGTCCCCAAGGAACCCCATTTTCGGGGATGAATTCTGGCGAACATGACCACGGGAGATGCCACAGTCCATCGCCGCCTCGTTCAAGCATGCCGAGATAGGTCTTCATGAACTCGCGCATAATCGGGTAGGCGCGTTCCCGCAGAAATTTTTCGTCGAGCGAATAGCGGTAGCGCAGCCAAAAGAAATGACACACCCATGCACCGCAACCGGGCCAATAGGTGGTGCTAGCATCGCCCATTAGGCTGATTGTCCCGTCCGCGCCAAGCGCGCCGCCCAGCCACGGCCCTTCCCAGCCGAACTCCCTGCCGCGCCGGCAGAATTCGGGGAGGAGTTTCCAACTCCATTCGCAGAGCGCGTCTAACATCTCAAGTCGATTCGAGGTGTAGATGGGCCAATAGTACATCGGCAAATCAAAGTGAGGCCGCCCAGCGCCAACCACCATGTCCGTATCCGGCGTCCAGGGCGCCAGAAGTCCCATGGGCCAATGCTTTTCGGGATTTGAAGCTGAACCGAGCTGGTAGATTCCTAAATGGTAGAGGCTTTCGAGTTGGCAATCCGGTATGGAGATAAAAGAACGCGACCAGTATGCACTCCACCATGCGGTATGTGCGTCCAAAAGCGATGCAACGCCCTCCTGTTTTGCTTCTCGGAGCACGGCTCTGGCACGCAGGTCAGGATTGGGCGCCTCCGCGGAACTTGCCAAAGTTATGTAGAAGACACAACGAGTCGAGGCTGGACGGTCGGTTATACCGCGGACATAGAACTCCTGCCCGTTCAACATCGCCTGTTTCCAACCCCATTCCCGTCCGCCAAGGTCGAGTTCAGCGGGAGGATACGCTACGGGCTGCTCGGGACCTGCCGCCCGAACATCGCCAGGCATACCGCTGAAGCGGAACTGCCCCAATTCCACCTCAGCCGGGTGACAGGCAACTGATGGAGAGAATGTATGCGCATTCGTTTCTATAGTGATTACAATCACATTTCTTTGCGGCGGGATGAAGGCTGACAGGTTGAGATTCTGTTTTCCTGAAACCATCTGGGCTATTGCCTGCGCGCGACTTAACTGAAGCCGTCCTCGAAAATCCGTCGGCGTAGAACCGAGGTCAATTTCGATTCGGCCTACCGGCGGATGGTAAACGAGCTGCCAGCTCTTGGAGAAAACTCCTTCTGTGTCCTTCCACCGTCCAGATTCTAAGCCCGCAACAAGGGTACTCCAATGGAAGTCCGGGTGGATAACTCTAGTCTGCGGGGCGGTTTCGAAAAGGTCGAGCTTGTCAAGCGAAATGTTCAGTCGTTCCCGTTCAAACCAGAGTACGGCGCCAATGTCGCCGTTGGCGAGTAGCATTCCCTCGTCCCAGATTTCGGGTGCACGTTCATACAGGAGATGGTGCTGCCTTAACCATCTGTCCATGTCTGGCGATGCTATAGATTTAGGTTGAGATGGCTGCGGATGATCTTCGAATGTCACTGTAAGGTTAATTCAAGCTTAAGTGTAGGGGTGCGGTGCTAACATTTAGTCTTGGGTTTCTATATGAACTGTTACTGCCTCGGATGGCTGTTTATTCCGGCAAATTTTTGTGCCAGAATATCGATCTTGACAGCGGTTAACGGGTCGGCTATGATATTCGCGAATTGTCCGCTCATTTCTGCATTGAAAAGAGAATAACACCCCTCCACCCAATTGTCTAGAGATTTTTGGCATACTTCATCCGATCTGTGATTTTTGTGATTGAACGATGGGCTATGATTGTGTGAGCACATAATGATTCGGTGTTGAAGCGTAGGCGGATTGGCTGCCGCTTACAACAACTAGGACTTCGCCAATTGGTGTTTGGGACAGTGTTCGTGTTGGGTAATCATTTGGGATGGGAGAGGTTTTAAAAGCGTTGGGTTTCGCTCCATTCATCGGAATTTGCACGCGGTGAGGTTGACGAAGCGATTCGTGTTGATGGGCGGTTTTTGCCTGAATCCGCTCTACCCAACCTACAAGAACTGTCTGAACTGTGATTTTTGTGATTGAACGATGGGCTATGATTGTGGGAGCACATAATGATTCGGTGTTGAAGCGTAGGCGGATTGGCTACCGCTTACAACAACTAGGACTTCGCCAATTGGTGTTTGGGACAGTGTTCGTGTTGGGTAATCATTTGGGATGGGAGAGGTTTTAAAAGCGTTGGGTTTCGCTCCAGCCATCGGAGTTTGCACGCGGTAAGGTTGATGGGGCGACTCGTGTTGATGGGCGGTTTTTGGCTGAATCCGCTCTACCCAACCTACAAGAGCAACAAAAGCGGTGGTCGTGATTCGGAGATTGGTCCTACAGCTGATAACAGTTCGACAGATTATTGAGAGATAACTTGTTGATTTAGAAAGGAACCCGCATGGCCAATTTGAGCCATCCTTATTTGACGTTGTTATCAACCCTCTACACCGCCGGAAACCGTAATGGAGACAGGTCCGAAACCGCTCATTTCCCGTATATGTGCCAACCGAGCGTTTCGCCGAGCGGGAACGAAATCGCATTTTGCTATGCCGGTGACGTGTGGATAGTATCTGCAGAAGGCGGGCAGGCTAGGCGGGTTACGTCTCACCCAAGCCACGATTCACATCCCATTTTCTCACCGGATGGGAGCGAATTGGCGTTTGCCTCTCAGCGCACAGGAGAGGGAAATATTTACGTCATCTCGCTAAACTCAAGCGAGCCACCGAGGCGTTTGACATATCACAGCGCATCAGTTCCGCCTGCATGTTGGTCGCCTGACGGAAATTGGATCTATTTTGCCTCAATGTACGATGGCATCTGCGGCGCGATTTACAAGATATCGGTTGATGGCGGCACGCCAATCCGCATTGCCGGCGACCCTATGGAATCCCACTATAACGCAGCTATTTCCCCGGACGGAGGTAGGTTAGCGTTTAACAACAACGGACACGCGTGGTGGCGGCGGGGGCCTAATCCGGCGGGACATTCCGACATTTGGACGGTGGAGGTTTGTGGAACAGGCTATAAACGGTTAACGCAGTACCTCGGCAAGAATCTGAACCCCATGTGGAACGCGGACGGGGATGGGGTCTATTATCTCAGCGACCGCAGCGGCCAGGAAAATATCTGGTGTATGCGCTTGGACGGAGACGGAAGCGCCGAGCAAATTACGCATTTTACCGACGGACGTGTGTTGCGCCCATCAATCTCCGCGGACAGCGAATGGATTGCGTTTGAGCGCGGCTTTCAGCTCTGGCGGTTAAATCTCAGTAATCGAGAGTGCGATCCAATAGACATCACTGTGTACACCGACGAAAAATCTAACCCTGTGACGCATCGAACTTACACGGGGGACATCGTCGAATTCCAACTTTCACCGGACGGGAAAAAGGCTGCGTTCATTGTCCACGGAGACGTTTTTGCGGATCTCGCCGATAAGGGTGAGAAAGTAAAAAAAGGAGGGGATTCATTTAAGGTCACGGATACGCCCGCCCGTGAGAGTCAGTTGCGCTGGCACCCTGAGAGTAATCGGGTTGTTTATGTGTCGGATTGGTTGGGGAACAACCAAATCTTCGCGTACGATTTTGTAGCGCATGTAGAGACGCAACTCACCCATTCACCAGAGCAGAAATTCGCGCCGAAATATTCGCCGGATGGCAAAACGCTCGCCTACATGCAGAGCAATACCGAAATTTGGTTGATGGACACCGAAACACTCGAAAGCCGCCCCTTCATCACAAATCAGGTATTCGTCAATGTGCCCATACCGGCAGACTTCGGCTGGTCCCCTGATAGCAAATGGCTTGCGTTTATCGCTCAAGACCAGAATTTCTTTAGCAACCTCTACGTCCAACATGTCGAAGACAGCACGCCGAAACAGACTACTTTCTTGAGCAACGTCCGTGCTTACAACACGCTTTGGTCGCCCGACGGAAAATTCATCATATTCAATACGGGACAGTACCGGACAGAAAACCAGATTGCGCGGGTAGACCTTAAGCCGATCCAGCCAATATTCAAGGAAGAGGTTTTTGATAAGCTTTTTGAAGCAGAAAAGGATAACGCTAGCGAAGAAGAAAGACCGGAGACTGGCGCCAAACAATCCGAAAATGGCAAGGCATCCGATAAAGAAAACGATACGGACAAAGCGCAAATCGAACCGGTCGAGATTTCTTTTGAGTCTATCAAGCACCGGCTTCGCTTCCTCACGGATGCTAAACTAAACGCGGCGGCGTTGCGTATTCACCCTGACAGTAAAACCCTAATCTTCCGCGCTGTCATGAATGGCCATCCCAATCTCTGGAGTATGTTTCTTGAGGATGAAAAGCTGGGTGAACTTCCAAAGCAGCTAACTTCAACTGCAACCGGTAAAGGTAATGTCCATGTCATGCCAGATGGCAAAAGAATCTATTACAACGACGGCGGTCGAATTCATACACTTGGGCTTAGTGAAGACGGCGGTAAAGAAGGTGATTCAAGAGTAATTGAAACTATAGCAGAGGTTGAAATCGATTTTCACCTTCAGAAAATGCAATCATTCAATGAAGCGTGGCGGCTGATACGGGATAGTTTCTACGATTCGCAATTTCACGGCTGCGATTGGGAGGAGCTGTTGGGGCAATTTCGACCGATTATTCAGGGCGTCCAAACGCAAACGGATTTCCGTGAAGTTTTGAATCTTATGGTCGGCGAACTGAACGCCTCGCACCTTGGCGCACGGGGCGGTAACGCGAATACATCTGACAGCCACCTCGGTGCGGATTTCGATCAGGAGGCATTGGAGGGCCGCGGGCATTTCAAAATCACCCATCTCCTACCGGAATCGCCATTGACCCTGCCGAGAGAGCCCGCCGGAGTTGGCGATTATCTGCTCGCGGTGGACGGCGTCGGACTCAACGGGCAGGTCAATCTCGCCAAGCTACTCCAGCGAAAAAGCGGTAAACGCGTTGGGGTAAAACTCAACGACAAACCGGAACTCGCGGGCGCACGCGATCTAACCGTTCAGCCGATTGACGCAAGCCGATACGCCGATCTTCGTTATAAAAATTGGGTGCGATGCAATGGCGCATATGTCAATGAAAAGAGCAACGGCCGGCTCGGATACGTCCATATCCCCGCGATGTCCTATGAGGCCTACCTCCAATTCACCGCCGATCTCGATGCCGAAACGCACAACAAAGCGGGCGTCATCATAGATGTCCGGTTCAACCCTGGCGGACACATCGCACCGTTCATCCTGGACGTGCTGTACCGAAAAGCGTATACGAGTTCAAGTTACCGCGGGCGAATCGCCACACCGGACACGCACTTGGCCGGGAGCCGCATCCTTGACAAGCCCCTTATACTGATTGTCAATGAGCATTCGGCAAGCAACGCGGAGATGTTCAGCGAAGGTTTCCGCAAATTAGGATTGGGAAAGGTTGTCGGTATGCCCACTGCCGGCGCCGTGATTTGGACAACGAATTTGAGATTGCTCGACGGGACATGGTTCCGATTGCCGCGGTTTAAGGTAACAACCCTTGAGGGTGAAAATACCGAAGGGGTTGGCAGACCGGTTGATGTGGAGGTCGACCGTCCGCTCGGAGAAGCCGAACAGGGTGTAGACAGCCAACTTGATGCCGCGGTCGAACAGTTACTTGCACAAATTGATTGCGGAAATGAGGCGTAGGGAACAACACCGGTAAGGATTACTGGACATCTTTCCCAAATAACTCAATGTTGTGGACGGAACGTACGGGCCTGGGAGTTTTGACGATTGACATTTTTCCCAAGCCAATCGGATCCAGGGTTGATGCCATCGGGCACCGGTATATTATTGAATAAGTGTCTATAATTTAGTCTATATACCTGCCGCCCCCCTGGGGCTTAATCCGGTAATATTATGGAAAGGCATCCACTGGTAAAAGCGGCATCAGCAGGGATCTACGGGATGCCCAGCGCTTCAATCTCCTGATGCAGATCGGACGGCAGCGGGCCGTCATAGGCCGCGATAACGTTCTCTTCTACCTCAGCGGGACTTTTTGGACCGATCAACATCGTGGTCACGTCCGGATCGCCCATGAGATACCGGACGCTTAGTGCAGCAATTGAAAGACCGCTCTCGCGCTGTAATTCGTATAGGCGTTCGAATCGCCACCTGATATCCGGAGGGAAAGATTCAGCGACCTCCTGTTGAGATGATGCAAACATCCCGCCCCGAAGCGCGCCGCCCAATACCATGGCTACGCCCCGCTCGCGTGCGAGCGGCAGGGATTCGCGGCGAATGTCACGCCATATCAGGTCGTAGTGACCTGCAACCAGATAAGCGTCTACATCCACATGGCGTAATGCGTGAGCCGTCTCGGTTGCGCTGTTACCGGTTACGCCGGTAAACCGGCAAAGCCCCTGCGCTTTCGCCTCATTCAGCGCCTGCATGACAGGGGAATCCGCAAAATCGTAGTCTTGATCTGGATCCACGTATTCGTCGTGCGGTAATTCGTCTGACCACCAGGCGCGCCAATCCGCCTCATGCACCTGAAACGCACCAATGCTATCCCGCTGCAGTGTACGCAGGTTTTCTCCAATTTGAACATGAATCGCCTCGACGGAACGGAAATGCCGCGTGTCGCGGAAATGACCAACTTTCGTCGCCAATACGTACCCTTCAGGGCGGCTCCTCAATGCCACGCCTAAAATCATCTGCGACGGCCCATAAAGCGGGGAGGTATCGATGTAGGTGATACCCATGTCGAGCGCACAATGCACTGTGGCTACCCCGTCGTTCAGGGAAATATCTCCGAGATGAGAGCCGCCCAATCCTACGACCGTTACATGTTCGTCCGATTTGCCAAAAGGCCGTTTCTCGATTGTGTTAGCCAATGGTGGTTCTCCTTTCATTCTTGAATCTTAAACCGGTTCCCCCGGCGGTTTAGCGCTTTGTTTGGGGGATGGGCGAAATTCATGCCGCTTGAAAGGCATCAAGCGTCGATTTCAATAATCGAGAGGCGCGGAACGGGTCCGGGTGGCCCCAGACATCCGCCTGTACCCACCGGTCATATCCGACGTTTCGCAGCGCACTGAGGATTGCGTCAAGATCGAGAATGCCTTCGCCTGCGCCGAGGTGGCGTGCAACATTTTGAAAGTTGGTGTCGTCCGAGTCGCAGAAGTGCACATGACCAATGTAATCGGCATACTTCGTTACAGCGTCGAGGGCGTCGCCGTCGAGCATCTGCGCATGGCCGCAGTCGTAAATCAAGCGAAAGTTGGGTGATTCCACCGCGTCCACAACCCGCGCGGCGAGCGCGTAGTTGTATGCAAGTTGGATAGCCTCCGGCTCAATGGTTGTCATCAGATTTAGTTCCTCTGCGCGCGCAGCGACGGGCCGGAGCGCTTCCGCCATTCTGGACACGACTTCGTCCTGCGGCAGGTCGGGCTGTTTCATGGCGGGCCAAAATCCGCATTGAACGCCGCCCATGGCGTGGCAGAACTCGACCTGTTCAACTGCGCACCGCCCCCATTCCAATCGGCTCGATTGATCTGGTGAACCGATTTCACCCCGCGCCACGCCTGCCTGAATGCCTACGACTTCCAAGCCGTGCGCAGTGACCTGCCGGGCATAAACGGCAACAGCCGCCGCATCGTGAACGTCGGGGTAGGGCGCAATTCCAGCCCCGTCCCTGCCGTCGAGTTCGATGCCGTCATAACCCAGCTCGACTGCATGTTCAAGCACTTCTTCATACGTAACTTTGACGTTGTGGATAGGGCCTAACACGGCGAAGCCATTTATTCCAAGACATATTTTCCACATTTGCGATACTCCTTCATGTTGTCGGTATGCTCAAACCGAGAGATTGTTTACCGGTTCTTGCGTGCAGAATTGATGGCAAAAACGCCGGATTCCCCCGACTTCGGTCACTCATTTTTGAAGCCGGCGTCGGCGTATCTTTGGGTTGCGGGTGTCCACTGGCTGTAAAAGGCACGCTGCGCCTGATCGGGATGCTGCGCCAAGCGTTCAGGAATGAGTACCCACTCCGTCAAAACAGGACTTGCGGCGCGGCTATAATAGGTGTGTTGCGTCCGCCTGCCTGCATCGGTTGTCCCAGCGAAACGCGCATGATAGGTGGCAATATTGTAAAGGATAGCCGTGCCTGCGGCGCCGCGAATCGCAATTTCGCGATATTCAGCCATCTCGGCTTTGGCATCTTCTGCCGTGGCGTAGGGGTGGCTATTCGGGACAACGGAGAAACAGGGCGTCTCTTCAGTCACATCCGTCAGGTAGAAAATTCGGCACAGATAGCGGCACTGGTAATCGTGTTTTGGATCCCAGTTATCGCGGGTAAGGTAAGAGTGGTCCTGGTGGAAACGCATGGGATTCTTTCCATCGCCGTCCGGCAACTCACGAAAATCGAACTGCGCGAAGCGCACATCCTCGCCAAGGATTGCTTCTATGAGCGGATACGTGGTCGGATGCTGGACGAAGGCGTCTAGCTGCGGGTGTTCGACGAGGATTTGTCCGTGGTCGTGAATATCGCGGGTGCCAATTCCCCACTCGTCCGGAATCCGCTGTTGGCTTTCCGCCACAAATTCATTGAGAAAATCAATTTCATTTGACGTTAACCCGTCCGAAATGACCGCATAATTGTTCCGCTGGAAAAAGTCCAGCACGTCTTCCCGCTGATTTGGTGCAAATGAAGGGTGTTCGTGCATAATTTTTCTTCGATTGCCAATTCGGGGAGGCAGCAGCCCCCAAACATGTGATAATGTCTGATAGTTTTTGACGGAATTTTAACGATGACGTGTAGTGATTCGATGGGTATAGCTTAACGAATAATGGTGCTCGTTGATTTGCGCAATCCTACACCAGATTATGATGGAAGTCAAGAAAATTGTGATTGCTTTACCGCAGATTTTACGTACCGCCATTTGTTATTGACACAGATTTGAAAACCGTTATAATCAGTACATTGCGGGCTGTGCAATTGCACCGACGTTCGGATCCCGGAAAGCACCGTAACGGCGAAACTGCGAAAATCTACCTTCCTTCAATCCAACTCCTCCAATTATGAGAACATCTCCTCAATCCAAATCCGCCGCCTCGACCGGTGTTACGCCGCGTGCGGTTGTCATCGGGCTGATCTTGGTTGTCTTAAACGCCTACTGGCTGAATCATGTAATCTGGCGCGGGTTATTGCACACCTACATGTCACTGTTCGCCAATACGGTCTTCAGCCTATTTGTGGTTGTGGTGCTATTCCATCTTCTATTGAAACGAATCCTGCCCCGGTACGCGTTGCACAATACGGAGGTTCTCGTTATTTATGTAATGGTGCTTATGGTTTCGACGGTGGGCGGCAACACAAACATGGGCTATCTCGTCTATATCCTGGCGCACCCGTTTTGGTTTGCCGACGCGGAAAACGACTGGAACCAGCTGTTTGGCGGGTACATCCCTCAATGGTTTAACGTTCGGGAAAGGTCAGTTCTAAAAGGGTTTTTTGAGGGAGATTCGATTTTCCTAACTGCCACTCATATCTACAACTGGCTGGTGCCGTTTCTCGTCTGGTCGGCTTTTGTGTTTGTGCTCTACTTCGTGTTAATTTGCATAAATGCCGTCCTGCGACGGCAGTTCTCGGAACATGAACGGTTGAGTTTTCCCATCGCCCGGCTGCCGCTGGAGATAGGGAAGAATCCGGAGGGGTTTTTCAAGAACAGACTGATGTGGATTGGATTCAGCGCGGCTGGCGGAATCGAGATCCTCAACGGCGTAAGCTACCTGTATCCTTCCTTTCCGTATATTCCAATCAAACCGTGGGACAACATCCACCTGTTCCCCGACGAGCCGTGGGACGCGCTTGGGACGATGCTGCTGTCTTTCAATCCGTTCATCATCGGCCTCACCTTTTTCATGCCGCTGGACCTGTCATTCTCCGCACTGTTCTTTTTCGCTCTCGGGAAAGCGTTACTCTTGGGGCGACGCGTTTTGGGCTGGCACACCGGATTCTACCTTGATGAACAGGCGCAGGGAGCTTGGATCGGCTTGGGTATTCTCGCCTTATGGGTGGGGCGAAGGCATTTGAAAGGCGTGTTCAAGCACGCGGTTGGAAAGGCGCGAACTGCCGATGATGTAGCCGAACCCATGCGGTACAAATGGGCGATTTACGGGATTGTTGCCGGGCTCATTTTTATCGCTCTATTTGCCTGCCATGCGGGCATTTCGCTCTGGGCGGCGCTAATCTTTTTTGGCTGTTACTTCCTGATGGCTGTCGGATTAACGAAGGTACGGGCAGGACTCGGTCCGCCGCTGCACGAAACCATCGGGAAAGACCCTGCGAGTACGATGGTCGCGGCGCTAGGCACACGCACGATTGGCGCGCGGAATTTAACGTTGCTCTCCTTTTTTTTCTGGATGAACCGCGTCAACACGGCGCACCCGATGCCCAACCAGCTCGAAGCCTTTCACATCGGACGCCAAGGCGGCATCGACAATCGAAAGCTGCTTTCGGCGATGCTCCTCGCGCTCGCGGTCGGCATTCCGTGGACGTTTCTCGTATATCTGGGCATGGCTTATGATATCGGCGGCGGTGCCGCGTTTCATACAGTCGGAATCGGTTGGCAGAACTTTAGGTTGTTAGAAAGCCGACTGAGCAACCCGACGGAGGTGGACAGCTTCGCAATGATTGCTATGGGCACGGGATTCGGTGTGACGACGTTGCTGTCTGCGTTGAAGCTAAGGTTTCTGTGGTGGCCTCTGCATCCCATTGGCTACGTAATAGGGACGGGCAATTGGGGCGACATGTCGTTCATCTGGCTTCCGGTACTATTCACTTGGGTGGTCAAGTCCTTGCTGTTGACGCACGGCGGTTTGCGGGTATACCGGAGCGCAATACCGTTTTTTGCGGGACTCATTCTCGGCGATTTTGTTGTGGGCGGTATGTGGAGTCTTGCCGGTATTGCGTTCAACACGCCGACGTATGCCATCTGGACGCGGTAAAGTAGGATTAATTCCCACAACTGAAGCGTCCAGAGCGCGCCAAAATCTTGTTGCGTTCATTTTTATGCTGTGATAGGATAGTGCAACGTCCGATTTGGGCAAGCTATCGATTTAGCAATCATCCGAGCGGTTAGCGAGAGCATTAGTGTTCAAGTCTTTACCTGATTTAGCAGCTCACACCCCCTTTTGACTCTACGAAGGAGAACAATATGCACTACACCCTTGAAATGCGCGGAAGGTACATACAGGGGCCGGGGGCAATTCATGAGATAGGACGGTTCACCGCGGGATTGGGGGATAAAACCCTCCTCATGGGTGGGCCCACGGCGTTGTCACTAACTCAGGTTGCGATATCCGACAGTCTGAAAGAACATAATGTTGACACCGTTGTGAACCGGTTCCGAGGAACACACAACGACGATGAGATTGAGCGGTTGGCGAAGATTGCGGATGAATCCGGCGCCAACGTCGTCATCGGGATTGGCGGCGGCCAAGCGTTGGACACCTCAAAAGGCATATCCCACAGCAGAGGACTTCCGCTGGTACAGGTACCGACAGTCGCGTCAACAGATGCGCCTTGCGCGGGCGGTCCGCTTCTAGTCATCGCCGATACGGAGATTATCGTAAAGAGTCCTCCGCGATACACGGTTGCCGGAATGGGTGACGCGCTCTCCACGCCGTTCGAGGCGGAGGCATGCATCAAATCGTCCGCGCCGAATTTCCGAGAGGGGCGCGCCACAGAATTAGCGTACGCAGCGGCGAAATTGTGCTATGACATCGTTATGGAACACGGGATAGAGGCGAAGCGCTGTAACGAAGAGGGGCGCTTGTCCGAGGCGTTCGAAAAAATCGTTGAAGCAAACACGCTCTTGAGCGGGGTGGGATACGAAAACTGCGGACTATCTATCGCGCACGGGCTATGGAACGGATTTAAGCTTGTCGACGGCTTCCGGGAAAGCGGCACACTGCACGGCGAGGCGGTCGCTTGGTTCACGCTTGTCCAATTGGTTCTTGAAGGACGTTCTGACGAATTTATTGATGACATGCTCGCCTTCTACAATGCCGTCGATCTTCCGGTCGCCCTAGACGATAGCCGGCTGGTGAACGTTAGCCGAGACATGATTGACGCCGGCGTGGAATTCACGATGGAGCCGGGCAGCTCAATATATTATACACCGCTATCGCTAGATGCAAATACGGTTCACGACGCAATCCGCCAAACGGACGCCATCGGGCGCGCTTCCAGAAACAGTTGACCGCGGCATTCACCGGAAACAACAGCCTGAAGCCTGTCTAAATGATTGACGAAAATTTAACATGTGCGAAGTAGATTGTTCATGCTTTCGAGCATTTTGCGGGGCAAGATGCGCCGCCTACAGGCCGTGACGGCACACCCGAGGCAAGGAAGATCTCTATCGTACACCCTATTCAATTGCTTCATCCCCGCCTAGGGAGGGTAGTGTGGTATTATACACCTGCCGTCCCGCTGGGGCTGTATAAAATGAATTTTCAAACAGGTTTAAAATGAACGCGCTATACTAGTGAAAGGGTGAATATGATTCTTGAAATACTGGTTGCAGCGTTTGTGTTGGTGCTCATCTCGACATCCGTGAGTCACGCGGCTTCTATTATTGTCGCAGCTTCAAATTCTTCGACCGAATCAAAAGACCGCGCAGACTTCATCTGTGACGGCACGAACGACCAGGTTAAGCTGCTAGAGTCCATAACCCGTGCGAACCGCGTCACGACTAAAGTAGACACCGCCCCTGCGGTTCAAAAGAGCGTGGAGTGTTATGGCAGGCATTCGGTTGAATGGGTACCCGGAGACTACTATTTAGGAGAGACGCTAACTATCCCCGACGCCGCGGATGTTTCCATTCAGGCGGAGGGAACATACTTTCATTACATACCCAAGGAAGGCGATGCGGTCGTTGTCACTGGAATGAACCGGTGCCGATACTACTTTGGGACAATCGAGTCCAATTCCAGCGGGACAGCAATCCTAGTGAAACCCACCGCAGAGATGCCGGCGCTCATGAGTTTTCTGAACTTTACCGGCTTGCTTGGAAGCGAACAGCGCGGAACAGGGCTATACCTCAATTCTACCCAGTCGGGCGTCTGCTGCAACCGGTTTGAAGGCACCGACATTATGGGCTTCGATACCGGCGTGTTCGTCAGCGATGCAATCGCAAAATGTGATACGAATTGGTTCTGGTTCAGCTACATCCGGATGTGCAACACCGGTATCCAAGAACTCGGAAAGGGCGTCGATGACAATGTCTGGAACGTAAATGTCGACGCTAGCATCCCCGATTCCCTTTCGCTCCGCACCGCGGCGACGCACGGGAAATGGTACGTTATCATGGGCACTTGGACTTTCGAAGGCGTCAACAAAGCGGTAATCCTCGATCCGGGTGCAAGCCAAAACGTAATCGAAGTCCATCCGCCGCTGGAGGATTTCGCTTGGGAGGACAACAGCGGCAACGAAACAAACATCATTCTTACGGCAAAGAAGTATCTCAACGCCCAATGCTGTTAGTGCGCACCATGTGTAATGAATAAGCCCTAACGCTATGAAAGGGAGGGACAAATATTGAAAACGTTAGTTTCGACTTTTTTGATGACGGTTCTAGCTACGGCGTTTTATGTTCCAGAAGCCGATGCAGCCCTCGACGAAGATATTGTACTCGCCATGTCATTTGATGAAGGCAAAGGCGAAACCACGAAAGATCTCTCTGCACACGCTAACCACGGCACCCTCATGCAGAACGCAGGATGGGCAAAGGGTAAATTTGGCAACGGCATAATCGTTGAACCGGTTGGCTATGTAGATGCCGGAAACGATCCAAGTCTGAGTCTGTCCAAAACAGATTTCACGCTTGCCGCGTGGGTCCACATGAAAGACACCGTCGTCCACCAACACGGGTTCATGGGGCACGATGAAGGCGGCGGGACAACGAACAAATGGATATTTCGATACAATAAAGGCGGCAGTCAGAGCATCAATTTTCATATCAATAGAGCCGACGGTGCAGGCGTTAATCAACTTGAACCCGGTGTTTGGAAAACAAAACCCAATACATGGTATCAGGCCGCTGTGGTTCGATCCGGGAACAAGTATACGTTTTACACCGACGGCACAAGGAATGGGCAGATAGAGAGCGATGTGGCCGTCCCAAAATTCATCGACGCCCCAGTCACGATCGGTTGGGCAGAAGGCCCCATTGCGCTCGACGGCCGTATTGACGAAGCCCTAATCGCTAAGCGAGCCTTCACCGCCGATGAAATTAAATCGCACTTCCAAGGCGGCGTCAAACAGGTGTTGGCGGTCCAGCCCGTAGGCAAAGCCGCTTCCATCTGGGGCACCATCAAGACGCGGACATTGCGTTAGATCTCCGATGAAAGCCTTTTTCGGGTAGAGACAGCCTATGAAAGCAGTGGTTTCGGCTACTCTGATTACCGCATTGTGCGGCGCCTTCTGCACTGGATATGCTCAAGCAGCCGGCATCGGCGACATCGTGCTTGCCATGCCGTTTGATGAAGGCGAAGGAGAGGTCACGATGGACATCTCCCCTCACCGGAACCACGGCACGCTCATGGAAAATGCGGGTTGGGGAATTGGCAAATTTGGCAACGCTCTACAGGTCGAACCAGTTGGTTATGTGGATGCCGGCACTGATCCAAGTCTGAGTCTGTTTGACACAGACTTCACGCTTGCCGTTTGGGTCAACATGAAGGAAACTGTCGCCCACCAACACGGGTTCATGGCTCAGGATGAAGGCGGCGGGCCGGAGAACAACAAATGGATGCTGCGATACAATAAAGGCGGGGTTCGGAGCGTCAACTTCCACATCCATAGAGCCGACGGCGGTTCTATGCAGCTTGAACCCGGCTTTTGGCGAGCCAAGCCCGAAACATGGTATCAGGTCGCCGTGGTTAGATTCGGAAACAAGTACACGTTTTACAGCGACGGGAAACGGGCTCTGGCGTTAGAGAGCGATCTGGCTGTTGCAAAATTCATTGACGCACCGGTAACAATTGGTTGGGCAGAGGGCCCAATTGCGACGGACGGACTTATTGACGAGGCTTTGATTGTGAAGCGGGCTTTTACCCCCGATGAAATAAAAACGCATTTTGAAGGGGGAGTTCACGACGTGTTGGCAGTTCAGCCACAAGGCAAATCTGCTGCAGTCTGGGGCAAAATCAAGGCGCAAATGTTACGCTGAGATTTCCCGCATTAATCCCATGAAGGAGGAATTCCAATGAAAACCTTAATTTCGATTTTTGCGATTGCGGCTATAGCCGCCGTCTTTTGTGTTGGCGAGACAGCAGCGGCCGGCGGAGATGAAGACATTGTGCTCGCCATGCCTTTTGAAGAAGGTGAAGGCAATTCCACCATGGACATCTCTCCCCACGGTAACCACGGTACGCTTATGGACAACGCGAGTTGGGGTGCAGGTAAATTTGGTAACGCCGTACAGTTTGAACCGGTCGGCTATGTGAATGCCGGAAATGATGAAAGTTTGAGTCTGTCTGGCACAGACTTCACACTTGCTGTGTGGGTCAACATGACAGATACCGTCGGCCACCAACACGGGTTCATGGCTCAAGATGAAGGTGGCGGGCCGCGTAACAAATGGATTTTCCGGTACAATAGGGGCGCCAGCCAGAGTGTTAACATCCATATAAATACAGCCGACGGCGAGTCTATGCAGCTTGAACCCGGCCTATGGGATGTGCAGCCTAACACATGGCATCAGGTCGCCGTCGTTAGAGCGGGAAACGCGTACACGTTTTTCACCGATGGCGAGCAGAGCGCGCAGTTAGAGAACGACCTCGCCGTTCCGCCTGTTATCGACGCACCGGTCACTGTCGGTTGGGCGGAAGGTCCCATTGCTATGAGCGGCCTTATTGACGAAGCCCTAATCGCGAGGCGAGCCTTCACATCCGATGAAATCAAGATGCACTACGACGGCGGAGTGCAACAACTACTCGTCGCAGTTCAGCCCGCAGGCAAATCTGCTGCCGTTTGGGGAAACATCAAGGCGAAGGCATCGCGCTGAAAATCCCAACGGCAATCTTATAGGGGAGTTCTTGTAGGATCAACCGAGTGAATAACGAGGGCGATAGTCTTCTCCCCGCATCAAATCCTCATCCTTTATAAGCTTTCTATTACCCACAAGTGTCTGGAGGTAGACGCCGTCTATGTTGGGACTAACAACGATTGTTCATTTCGGTATGGTGTAAACTGTGGGAGGGACATCACTGTCCCGATAATCAGGACTAGGCAGCCCTTCCCACAGGCGCTTCACAGCATGGTAACGTCAAGAATGAGGGGAAAAACCCTTAAACTATTCGACCTTGCGGACTTGTGGGTAATAGTAAGCTTTATAAAGGGGAGCGAGAGGGGGGTTGCGTGCTTTCCGCCCGCGTTTTATCTGAAATCTAATCTGAATTTGCAATGTAGCTCTTGTAGGTTGGGTTGAGCGGTGTTAACGCACCAACGCATGTATGCCGCGTATGTTACGTGTTCTGGTTGCGTTCAAAATTTGAACTGATGAAGCGTAACCCAACGTTTTTTGTTAAATGCGAAATGTATCGTTGACCGGTAGTTGCAGAAAACTATCGACTTCGCTATCCGTTCAGTTGATTCTCTAAAATCGGGAGAAAGGTCTCCCTCCCACAGCGTTGCGGCGCGCGGCATTTTACCCTTGTGGGAAATAGTAAGCTGATTGGAACCGATTGCGCAATTGCGCGTATACGTCGTATTGCAGATGTTATCCCAAAGACAACGACAACACTTTGATTCCTTCGGATTCGTGCTGTTGCGCCAGTTGTTTGATACCGGCGAAATGGACACGCTGCGCAGCGAGTTTGAAATCGGGCTTGAGAGTAAGTATCGCCATGCCCCCTTCGACGGCACCCGGATGCACCACACCTACCTGATGGAATCGAACACGCCGTTCTTTGCGTCCCTGCTCGAAGACGATCGATTCGTCTCAGTTGCTGAGTCGCTCGGCGGATCGGACATCCTCGGTATCAACGCGACCGGCAACCGGCACGTCGGCAATACGCCTTGGCATGCTGACACCGACAGCTACCATCAATACGGCGTAAAGTTCGTATTCTATTTCGATTCCCTCACCGCTGCGAACGGAGCGCTCCGCGTTGTCCCCGGTTCGCATCGCCGCCCATACTTCGATCAGATGCGCGAGTTTACAAGCATTCACCAAAATCCGGACGGTTCTACTATAGATGAGGTCCCCGCTTTCGGCATCGAGTCTGAGCCGGGCGATGTGATTGTCTTCGACCATCGCCTTTCGCATGCGAGCCGCGGCGGTCAGGACGACCGGCGGCTTGGCGCCGTTGTGTATTACCACAACCCCGCAACTCCTGAAGAAGAGAAAGCGCTCCGTTGGGCGTTCCACAAACGCAAAAAATCCGATCTGGAAAAATTTGGCCTGCCCGTCGGTCCATGGTACGATGCGGACTGGTGGTCGGCTCCGATCCCCAGCCCAAGACGGTTGCGATGGCGCCAACGCCTTGAATCCCTCGACTTCTTCTCCCCGCTCAACGACCAAGTCACTGAATAGATTCGTATCGGTTGGTTTGTGCGGGCTTGCGAAACCCAACGACCAGACCCGCCATTGGACATACGGTGCCGAACGAAAGGAGAATTTCAAAATGAAGCTAATTAAACTGTGTGTCATTTGTATTCCGTTTCTGTTATCTGCAGCCGGATGCGCAAAGCCAAAGTCGTCCGACTACCCCATAATCAGTCCGGATAAGGTTGTCGCCATGTGGCTTTTTGACGAAGACCACAAAGAAATCGCCTATGATTCGTCCGGCAATGGACACGATGGGGCACTGATGGTGCGCACCACGCGAGTCCCCGGCAAGTTTGGCGCAGCTTTGCAATTTGGTGGTGCGGGCGATGTCGTCGTCGTCCCCGATTTTGGTGAGTCCGTACCCAGCAGCGAAGTAACCGTGGCGGCATGGATCAAACTTGAAGAGATCAAAAATCACGACCTTTTCAGTTTGGTTCCCATTAGCCGCGTTGGTCATTGGAGACCCGACATCGTCGATCGCTTTACCGTGCACTTCCCGTGGAATAGGCCCCATCCGAACACCATTCACTGGCAATTTGGCGGGGAACAGATTTGGATGCATCGACCCTCGGAAACTCTGGGCAGGTGGGAACATTGGGCATTTGTAAGCAGCGCCAGCCAAAATTTCATGAAAATCTACAGAAACGGGTCCGAGGTGGCGTGGTATAAGAGTGCGGGCGAATATTCTCCCCGTACTGCGGAATTGCACATCGGCGGGCGGCCTAGAGACTTATTGGGCGGCACTCCCGGAGGAACCTTTGGCGGTATTATCGACGAGTTCGCCGTTTTCAACGTTGCGCTAAATGAGCGCGAAATCGTATCGCTGATGGGCGGGATTCGAAATACCGTCTCGCCGATGAAACCGTGATGCGGGCTGGCGCGGTAGTTTTTGTAGGATCAAGTGACCGAATAGGGAACGCGATAGTCTTGTAGTTCTTCTTAGAAGCCTTCTGCGATATTCTTCTCTGCCCATCAAATTCTCCCCCTTGCCAAGGGGGAGCGAGAGGGGGTCGGGTGAGTCTTTTAGTTCTTCACACCGGTCTCGGGCGATAACCTATCCTAAACTTCATCATCATCCCTCTCGTCCGTCCCTTTCAAACGAAACTCGACTTGGATTTCACCATTTTAAATCCGGCACCGTACGAAAGGAGAGGTTAAAATGAAGCTATATAAACTGTGTGTTATAGGTATTCCGTTTCTGTTATCTGCCACAGGATGCGCAAAGCCGAAATCGTCCGACTACCCCATGATCAGTCCGGATAAGGTCGTCGCCATGTGGCTTTTTGACGAAGACCACAAAGAAATCGCCTATGATTCGTCCGGCAATGGACACGATGGGGCACTGATGGTGCGCACCATGCGAGTCCCCGGCAAGTTTGGCACAGCTTTACAATTTGGCGACGACGGCGATGCCGTCGTCGTCCCTGATTTTGGTAATTTTATTCCTAGTAGCGAAGTAACCGTGGCGGCGTGGATCAAACTTGAAGAGGTCAGGAATCAGGACCTTTTCAGTTTGGTCCCACTTAATCGAAGGGGTCATTGGCAAAGCGAGATAGATGATCGCTTCGCCGTGCACTTCCCGTGGAATACGCCCATGCGGAATGCTATTCACTGGCAATTTGGCGGGGAACAGATTTGGATGCATCGACCCTCGGAAACTCTGGGCAGGTGGGAACATTGGGCATTTGTATGCAGCGCACGCCGAAATTTCATGAAAATATACAGAAATGGGTCCGAGGTGGCGTGGTATAAGAGTGCGGACCAATATTCTCCCCGTACTGCGGATTTGCACATCGGCGGGCGGCCTGCATCCTTGTGGGGTGGTACGTTTGGCGGTATTATCGACGAGTTCGCTGTTTTCAACGTTGCGCTTAGCGAGCGCGAAATCGTAGCCTTGATGGGCGGAATTCGAAATACCGTCTCGCCGTTGAAACCGTGATGCGGGCTGGCGCGGTAGTTTTTGTAGGTTGGGTCAAGCGATCAACTCATCGGATAAAACAAGCGACGGCATAAGGAGTGCGATAGCGATTTTAGGCGATAGTTTTCTGCGAAACCCAACCCATCACTGTCCTTGATAAACCGCTGCGAACTCATCGCAAATTGCCTCGCTTCAGCCAATTAGACATACTTCGATCCCACCTCCACGAGGACAATTCACCTTTATAACCAAATTCGTTCCGGTTGAATCCTAGCTTCACCCATTCCGAGCTGTCCGTGCTAAAGATACTGGCGACTCCCCCGTTTTCATTGACGCCGATCCCAGCTATCGAAAGCCCGTCCTTGCCAAAAGCAACGACACGCCCGCCGTGGTCGTCAGTACCCAGAACCGACTGCGATTCCCCGTCTTTTCCAAAGGCAGCAACCTCGCCGCCGTATTCTGCGATCGCTAACCCCGCCTTCGAAAACCCGTCCTTGCCAATAGCAACGACGCTCCCGCCATGTTCACCAATGCCTAGCGCCGCCCGCAATTCCCCGTCCTTGTCAAAGGCAGAAACACGCCCGCCGTATTCTCCAATTCCGAGCACCGCTCCCGATTTGCCGTCCTTGCCAAAGGCCGCAACACCCGTGCCGTGTTCTGTGCCCCCAAGCATCGCCCCCGATTCCCCGTCTTTTCCAACGGCATCAACGCTCCCGCCGTAATCTGTGATTCCCATCCCCGCCCGATATTTCCCGTCCTTGTCAAAGGCAACAACACTCCCGCCGTGTTCATCAATACCGAGCACCGACTGCGATTTCCCGTCTTTGCCGATTGCGGCAACACTCCCGCCGTGTTCACGGGTAGCGAGCATCGCCCTCGGTTTCCCGTTTTTGCTTAAGGCAACTACGCGCCCGCCATGTTCATCAACACCGAGCCCCGCCCGCAATTTCCCGTCCCTGCCAGCGGCGGCAACACTCCCGCCGTGTTCATTAACACCGAAAACCGCTCCCGATATCCCATCCTTGCCAAAGGCTTCAAAACTCCCGCCGTATTCTCCGATTCGGAGCCCCGCCATCGGCTTCCCGCCCTTGTCAAAGGCACCTACGCTCCCGCCGTTTTCATCAGTACCGAGAACCGCCTTCGATTTCCCGTCTTTGCCGATTGCGGCGACACCGCCGCCGTACTCTGTGACTAATAACCCCGCCTTCGAAAACCCGTCTTTGCCAACGGCAGCAACGCCTCCGCCATGTTCAAGAACGACGAGGTTTATTACAGGAACACCCGCTTTATCAAAAACGACCACCTCGCCCCCGTCCTCAGACATCCCCAAGCTAACGACTGTCTTGCCCTCGTCGTCAACAATATTTAGCCGTTCACAACTAAACGTCTTTGCACTGTTCATCGTGCGGCTACACCCGCTCAACACTCCAGCACCTACAATCATGCCTCCAATCACCATAGTTGCCATTATCTCTCTCGTTACCTTCATCGAATGTCCTCCTAGAGTTTGTAGTTTGCGCTACTACCGCCGATAACCGTTCTTATCCCACGTGTACACAGTACCGTTGCCGTATTCGTTGATGCCCATGCTAGCCCCGCCCTCGCTTTTACCCGTAACGTCTATACGACCGCCGTCCTCATCGATACCGAGTCCCACAAGCGATTTCCCATCCTTACCCCAAACGCCTATATGGCCGCCGTTCTCAGCGCTACGGAGTCCCACAAGCGATTTCCCATCTTTACCCATAACGTCTATACGGCCGCCGTACTCATTGGTACCGAGGCCCGCACCCGGTTTCCCGTCTTTACCCTTAACAGTTATAATGCCGCCGTACTCTTCTTTGGTAAAGAGTCCCACAACCGGTTTCCCATCATTGCCACAGACGGCTATATACCCGCCATCTTCCTCCGTCATAAGTACCACCAGTGGTCTCTCGCTGCCGTCTTTACTCACGACCGTCAACTTAGTACACTCAATCTCCCCTAACTTATCCCGCTGCGCCGTTACCGGCGACACCAACAACGCCGTCAACAAACTCCCGATGACCCCGCCAACAATCCCGCTTAAAACCAGATAGTGTTTTGAATTCACTGCAAATCCTCCTTTGTGGAATAACATTCCCTAGCGTCTGGCGTCCCGTTTGTTTTGACATTGTCTCGCCGCCGCCGTTGGCGCTGTTTGAAATCTCCCTGCGAAATTAGAAAGTTAGTTTTATCCGTCCACGCAAAATTATACTATACAAATGTTTAGTCTGTCCACCAGATTTTCATTTTTTTTCGGCATCACTGTATGCGGTGTCGCGTTCGTAAGTTGCGCAAAGTCTACGGTGCGATAACCAACCCTCCTTACCGCAAATTAAAAAACGCCCGGTGTAAATATTTTGTGTGTAATGTAAAGTTTTTTCTTATTATTTAAAAAAAAGAGCCTACATGGCTATTTCATACACTATTAAATTGTCCAGTGTCTTACATTTTGAATGAAAACACCCTTGACAGATCTCTTTCCATCGAGTATTATATCAACAGTAGCGTACGCGCCGGGTAACCGCGCCGCGATTTACAACTAAATATAAAACTATTCGAAAAGGCAAACCCGCGAGGCAGCCTTATCAAGTGATGCTGAGGGTTTGCCTTTTTTTTTTGAATTGCGCATCGAGGTTTGGGCGGCATGTGCTAATCCATGTATCTAGGTGGGAAAAGTATCTAGGTGGGGAAAAAACAATCCGTTGTAATTTGTAATTCGATAATCCGCTCTACGACTAGCATTCGGCGATCCCGAAATTACAACGTTGTAAGGCGTTGTAAATTTAATCATAACCAATCGCCTCGCTGAGGTCATAAAATGTGCGATAAATCAACTTGGTTGGAAGCCTTGAAAGGCGAAGACATTCGAAAAAACATCGCCTACAACATTCAGCGGTACGGTACCAAAAATACCGTTGAAGCCATCTACGATGATCCGAACTTCGCGACTTGCAGAACCGGTAACGCCGCGCAGGATCGGCGCGCAATCCATAACGCAATCCAAGTCTGCAATCCCAAAAACCGAGACCGGTTCAACTCACAGAAATATGGCGCCGCCGTCGCGGACGCCGTCAGAGATCAGCTCGAATTCGCAGTCGCTGAACACCTGCCGGACATTGAACAGTCCCTCAAGCGCATGCGCGACGTTGACGACTTGGCTGTCACAGCAGAAAATATTGATGAACTTAAGCTGCTTAGATTGAGGTTGCAGATTCATGAGAAATATAGATCAGCCTTATTCTCCCTCACCGGGCCTATTCGCGTCTACGAGCGCCAACCTGGCGACTCGGGCGCCGGTGCAGCCCGACCCCAAATTAATTCGGGAGATTCGGGCGAAAGACTCCCTGAGCCCCCGAAATCGTTACGAGTCGATTCGGAGTAAAGGCTTGATTCATAACAAGGAAGAACGTAAGCTAGTCGTCCACATGGCTTACATCGATCCGGAGTTCTTTGTCGAACGCTATCTGCTCGACCCGCACGACATGTCGCCGTTGCAGCCGCATCATGTCGAACTCCTAAACCTCATCCCGTATAATGAAACCGGCGTCAAAGTCAACGTCCAAGCGCCGCGCGGCTCAGCGAAGACAACCTGCTGCGCTATCTGGTACCCGCTCTGGAGAATCTGTTTCAAAGACTTTCAGCTCGCTGAAGGCGTTCCGGACGAAAAATTTATCCTCCTAATCAGTCGAAACGAAGGAATGGCGCAAGGTATACTTCGTGACATCAAGGAACTAATGGATACACCGGGAATTGTCGAAGACTTTGGAATTCTGCGCGGCCCCGTATGGAAAATGGATGAATGCGAGACCGCAAACGGCGTCACCCTCGTGCCCCGCGGACGTAACCAATCACCGCGCGGCTCGCTCGTCCGCGGCAAACGCCCGTCGCTGCTCATCGTCGATGACCTAGAAGACACCGAACGCTGCATGAACCCCAAGCTGCGTCAAAACGATTGGGATTGGCTGTTCTCGGATGTCATGTTTACGTCCGACATCAGCGGGAACATCAACTGTATCTACGTCGACACCGTCAAACACCCGGAAAGCATTTCCATGCGGTTGACCAAGACGCCCGGATGGAAAAATGTCCACTTCAAAGCCATTAAAGAACCCGAAGACCTCTACCACCCGACCCACGAACATCTCTGGAAAGAATGGGCAGGAATTTATGGAGACATGACGCTCAATGACGTAGAGCGAGACGCGAAGGCTGACGAATTCTATAACGCCCACGCTGCAGAAATGAACGCTGGCGTCATTGCGCTCTGGCCCGAACGGTTGCCGTTTCTCGAAGTCCGTAAGATGGTTGTTGAGCGTGGATATCACTTCTGTTTGAGGGAACTGCAAAATATCGCCCGCGATCCCAGTATGTCGCTGTTTGATATGGAAAACGCCATGACGTTCCGGGTGCATGAGCGCGGCTTGTTACGGAAGGACGGTCGAATCGTCGAATGGAGCCAAATCAGCGGCTTCACCACCTACCTCGACACCATGGGCGGGCGCGACGTACCCGATAATTCGTACGCTTGTGCCGTCGTCCTCGCCTGGGAGCCGTTGCCGGGTGATAACTGGTCCAACTCCAACTCGATGGCGGGTATGAACGGGTATGTCCTGCTCTGCTGGCTGGATCGTAAAGGGCTAACCGAACAGTTCGACTACGCCATCCAGTACCACCAGCGCGCGCATGCCATGCTGCACAAAGCCGTGCCGGAATCCAAGTTTTTCGTTGAATTGCCGCCTGACAAAGATTACACCATCCGCAGCGCTTACTATTCCGCATTCAATTCCATGCGGCAAAAGCACCGGTTCGAAACGCCATTGGGTTTCCATTCCCAAACGCAGAAGAAGGAGGCGCGTATCGAAACGCTGGAACCCTCGATAAAAAACGGCTGGCTCGCCTTCAACGGGGTCGGCCTTCCCGGCGAGTTCTGGCAACAGTTCCGCGAGTTCCCGACCGCCGATCACAACGACGCCCCGGACGCCGTGCAGGGCGCGTGCCGCGCGCGTATCTACAAATCTGAACGAATCCGCAACGCTAGACGGTATCAAGACCCCGATCTCGAAGAATGGTACCGTGCAACCCGATACAGAACCGTGCGCTTTTAACCCGCAAAAATCTCCCCCTTACCGAGGGGGAGTTAGAGGGGGTTCGGTGCAACACATTGATGTAGGAGCGGCTTCCCAGCCTCGATTGTCAATTAGGCGATTCCTCCTCGCGCAAACATGAACCGACATGACGATAGAAGGGATTCGGTACAACTCAAATTTTCAGCCCAATTCTTAAATTAAACCCTCGCTGTGCCGGCAATCGCAAAATCCTCCCCCTTTACAAGGGGGAGCTAGAGGGGGTTGGGTTCAAGATTAAATCCGAGATCGAACCTTCAATTTAAGCCAGTATACTTGATGTCTCTCTGCCTTCACCCTTGACTTATGTTTAGCCACAATGCAATAATCTAGTAAAACCAATCCGAAAAACAATGCCAACCCTCAACCTAAAACCCACCCACAAACCCATCAAGAATTACTACGCCGCACTCGATCAATTCGACCGCCTCGGCGTTACGCACGAAACCGCTGTCCGCTCGGCATTTCAATCCCTGCTTCAACACTACGGGGGAAAACTAAAATGGACCCTAGTCCCGGAATATCCGATTAATCGTCAAGGCAGCCGAATTGTCGTTGACGGCGCACTGATTGACATCTTTAACTTAAATCACGGCTACTGGGAGGCGAAAGACATCCACGACGACCTGCCGTCCGAGGTGATGCGAAAATTTGAGGCCGGCTATCCGCGTGACAACATCCTCTTCCAGACCCCGCATCGCGCAATCCTCTGGCAAAACGCCCAGCCGGTGCTTGATGCTGACCTCACAAACTCGAAAGACCTGATAGGAACGCTTGAAACCTTCTTCTCCCACCACGCTCCGGAATACACAGATTGGGAAGAGGCGGTCGCGCACTTCAAAACGGTTGTGCCCGAACTCGGTGAATCCTTGGCAAACCTCATAAAATCCGAGCGGGAGTCAAATGATCGGCTTAAACCCGCTTTCAGAGCGTTCTACGAGAAATGTCGTCAAGCCATCAATCCAAACCTCTCCGAAGCCGCAGTCGAGGAGATGCTAATCCAGCACCTCTTGACCGAACGCATCTTTCGCACCGTCTTCGACAACCCCGATTTCACCCGCCGCAACGTCATCGCCGTAGAAATAGAAAAGGTTATTGATGCACTCACGTCGGCGTCGTTCAGCCGCGATAGCTTTCTACACAGCCTCGACCACTTCTACGCTGCGATCGAACGCACCGCTGCGACCATCAGTGACTTTTCCCAAAAACAAGGTTTTCTCAACACCGTATACGAGCAGTTTTTTCAAGGCTTCTCGGTGAAGGTTGCAGACACGCACGGAATTGTCTACACCCCGCAGCCGATTGTCGATTTCATGGTGAGTAGCGTTGAGGAGATTCTAAAAGCAGAATTCAATCGATCGCTCTCCGATTCCGGCGTCCACATTATTGACCCGTTTGTGGGCACCGGAAATTTCATCGTGCGAATCATGCGCGAGATTCGACGCACCGCGCTAGCGGAAAAGTATCAGTCCGAACTCCACTGCAATGAGGTGATGCTGCTGCCGTACTACATCGCCTCAATGAATATCGAGCATGAGTATTTCATGGCTACCGGAAGGTATCACCCTTTTGAGGGCATCTGTTTCGTTGATACCTTTGAGTTAGTAGAAGACCCCGATGACTATCAATCTCTGTTTGAAGCGGAAAATACCCGCCGCATTGAAAATCAGAACGAGTCTCCGATGTTTGTTGTTGTCGGAAATCCCCCTTACAACGCCGGTCAGATTAACGAAAACGACAACAACAAAAATCGAGACTATGACGCGATGAACGAACGGATTAAGACAACTTATGCCAAAAGATTCAAAGCGAGCCAAACAAGAAAAGTTTACGACCCCTATGTAAAAGCAATTCGGTGGGCATCGGACCGCATTGAAAACGAAGGCATTGTCGCATTCATAACGAATAACAGCTTTATTGATGATTTGAGTTTTGATGGAATGAGGAAACTACTAGCGGACGATTTTGGCGCAATTTACATCTTGGACCTCGGTGGCAACGCGCGCAAGGGGTTGAAGGTCTCCGACTCCAATGTGTTCGGGATTCAGGTTGGCGTAAGCATCACTTTTTTCATCAAATCTCGTGGCACTTCAAACTCCAAAGCCGAAATCTTCTATGCTCGTACAGACGAATCTTGGCGAAAGATAGACACGTTTCGGTATCTGAATTCTAAGCGACACTACCGTAACATCGAATGGGAGCCAATCGCGCCAGACCGTCGACATACATGGCTCACCAAAGGGCTCCTATATGAATTTGAAACTTTTATCCCGTTAGGTGATAAGGAAGTAAAAGCAGCGAATGGTGAAGCCGTGGATTTGATTTTTAAGTCATTTAGTCTCGGTGTCAGCACGAATCGAGATTCGTGGTGTTACAATTTCAACCGAAACGCCTTGGTTGAAAACATAAGCCGGATGATGGATACCTACAATGCTGAGCTTGACAGGTGGAGGCGTCGTGAGAATCGGCAAATAACCGTTGATAATTTTGTGGATAATGATGTCACGAAGATTAAGTGGAGTGAAGGCTTAAAAAAGAAACTGCTGAGCGGACATATCTCTGAATTCAACAACGCAAAAATCCGACAATCCCTTTATCGCCCTTTTACAAAATTAAATCTCTACTTTGATCGAATGATGAACGACCGAGTGCTCCTATTTCCATCCATTTTCCCCACACTGAAAAGTCAAACGGAAAATCTAGTGATTTGCCTGACTGACAAGGGTTCCGAGAAACCCTTTATGATCATTATGAACCACCAACCAACAGATCTTCATGCTGTGGGCCCGGGTTGTGGTACCCAATGCTTCCCCTTCTACACCTACGATGAGGATGGCACAAACCGCCGGGAGAACATCACGAATTGGGCGTTGTCGCAATTCCGGACATATTACAGAGACAATACCATCGGCAAATGGGACATCTTTCATTACGTATATGGTCTGCTCCACCACCCGGAATATCGGGAGCGGTATGCTGCCAACCTCAAGCGCGACCTGCCCCGCCTCCCCTACGCGCCCGACTTCTGGGGGTTCGCCAATGCCGGCAAGCGCTTAGGAGAAATCCACGTCGGCTATGAAGACGTGAATGAATTTCCACTTGCCCAGATCGAAACACCAGATACACAGCTCGATTGGCGCGTTGAAAAGATGAAACTGTCCAAAGACAAAACCCAAATAAAATACAACGACTTCCTTACCCTCGACGGCATACCGGCAAAGGTGCTTGACTATCGCCTAGGAAATAGATCTGCTTTGGAATGGGTAATTGACCAGTACCGCGTCAAAACCGACAAACGCAGCGGCATCGTCAATGACCCCAACCGCCTCGACGACCCAACATACATCGTCAACCTCATCTCCAAAGTAATCACCGTCAGCCTCGAAACCGTTGACATCGTGGAAAGTTTGCCGGAATTGGGTTTAGAATAGAAAAGGAGGACATTCAGCCGTGTCAAATTCTATTGTGAACTTGGGCGACCCAACGAAGCCCCTAGATACACTAATCAATAAAATTAGTGATGCAACCGGAGTGCTATTTGAACCTACACGAATTAGGCGCAAGGCTAAAGCAGAATCGGATGCTGCAATTATATCCGCTAAGGCAGAGGCTGCGGTTGACAAAATAAAGGCAGAATCTGCGATGGAAATTACCGACTTACATAAACGAGCCGCGCAGCGTCGAATCGAAGAAGATGCACGTCAACAAAAGAACATGGAGGACATAATCACTAAAGCGGCACCTCATTTGAAAGAAGAAGCAAAACCCGACGCCATGGATGACGACTGGATCTCCAACTTCTTTGATAAATCTCGGATTGTATCTGACAGTGAGATGCAGAGCCTTTGGTCACGAGTTTTAGCTGGCGAAGCAAATGCTCCTGGCACCTACTCTAAGCGGACTGTTAATTTTGTCGCCGCGCTTGAAAAGAGCGAAGCACATCTGTTCACCAAACTATGCGGCTTTGTTTGGAAGATACACGACTTTGTGCCGCTGGTATTTGATTTACAGGCGGCAGTCTACAACCGACACGGTATTGACTTTGGGCCCCTCAGTCACCTTGAGAGTATTGGACTTGTTAAGCTTGCCGCCCCTAACGATTTTAGACAAACTCACCTACCCCGTAGATTTCCTGTGTATTACTATGGAAAGTCGCTGTTCTTAGAAATACCTCCCAATTCCGAAAACGAAATAATGACTGGTAAGGCACGATTCACAAAAATCGGACAGGAACTTGCACCGATATGCGGTAGTAAGCCAGTGGAAGGTTTCTACGAATACGTGAAGAGCCAATGGCGTCAATATTTACCCAAGGATGAAAATAAGGAATAGCAGAAGCGAGTCCTTGTAGGTTGGGTTAAGCGGAGTAAATAATAGACGCAAAATTGACGAATGGATATCGGTATTTGAATGTGTTTGGAATTTGTCAAGATGTAGCGAACGCAACGATCAACTGAGCGAATAGCGAAGGCGATAGTCTTGTCTTAATTGCGCTGTGTTTGGTTTTTTGGAGGCGGATCGGAAATACGAAAAGCGTTGGGTTACGCTCCGCACATCGAATCCTGGACGTCGTTATACTTGCGTAGCGCAAAGTAAAATTGCACGTTATTTGGTGAAATCCGCTCAACCCAACCTACAAGAACTACCCAGCCTATAAAGTCTTTTACCATGTTGTGGTGGATTTTGAATATTCTCAATAGGATAACCTTTCTTTTAAGGATTCTGAACAACCTGAAACGGCGGAGGTTGGGTCGGCTGCTCTGGTGGGGCGTCTCGAGCCCGAGACTGACTAGAATGGGAGGACGGTTAACGTACTTTCGGAGCAGGCTCAGATTCATATCGCGCGGTTGGCGGCGGCTGCGCAGAAAGCTGTCGCGTTCGTGAAATAGTTAGGACTTACGTAGTGCAGTTTGTAGCGGCGGAATGTATTGCACGTCCGGCAGGCCGTGCTCGTCCTTGGCATGATATATCGTTTTATGTAGAAACGGGGGATGAATTGCCCTACTACGAACCTTTAGACGTTAACTAGGCACCTCCAAACAGTTTTAACAATTGCGTTCCAATTTGGAGTTGGATATAATAAGAATAAACTGCAGCACAAAAAGAGGAGGTGCGGTTTCCACCCTGTCCCAGTCAATTCCGAACCTAGAGAATGAAGTGATTTGGACGAGATTCCTACCGCGAAGAGTAGATGATAAAAGGAATGTGGAACTACGGCGTCAAAGTCGAAAATATTGAAGAAACCACGGAATTTTACACCCGCTACATGGGCGCAGAAGTGCGTATTCAAAGCGAAGTTTTGGGGTGCCAATATACGCTGATTCGCATGGGCGAGACACGAATCATTCTCTTCGACAAAGCCCCTTATGAAGATGACATGGGTCTGAACCTGCCGCTGGGCTTTCTGCACGTCGTCTACGAAACGGACGACTTCGAAGTTGAAATAGCCAAGCTGCGCGAATCGGGTGTGAATTTCATCATGGGGCCCATGGTCATTGAGAGCGACTTTGGCAAACGGAAATTTGCATTTTTTGAAGCCCCTGACGGCATCCGTACCGAAGTTATGCAGGTGTACGAAGACACGGGAATCGCATGACACCGCTCCAGAACCCATAGAGATAGCCCGTAAATCTGCCAGATAAACTGTTACATCTGCCGCAGTTCGGCAAAATAGAACGCAGCAACGAGAAAGGAAGCATTGAATGAGGGTTAACGGAATCCATCACGTGACGCTTCTTGTGGATGATGAAGAGCGCGCCGCTTGGTTTTACGGCGAGGTTTTGGGATTGACAGAAAAATCGCGTCCCAGTTTCAAGTTTCCCGGCATTTTTTATACCTCCGGAAACCAGGAAATTCATATCATCATCGCTTCACGTCCGCTCTCCTATGAAGACCTGTACATTGACATTGGCGGCGTGTCCGACATTACCCGCCGCCACATCCATCGCCATGTAGCGCTAGCGGTTTCCGATTCGGACGGGCTTGAAGCGCGTTTGGAGGAGAACGGCATCGAAATACTTTTCGGTCCCAATCGTGTTGAACCCGACGATGAACTCTCACGGAACATGATTGACGGATGGATGCGGATGTACGGCGGCGTACCCGTCTTCTGTTTAGACCCTTTCAAAAACCTGGTTGAACTTGTCCCGATCGGGTTGGAGTGAGATTGCGTCAGCAACGTAAAACGTCTTAAATGCTGGATTCTGACAGTTAAGAAAGTTGCGATTATGTCCGCAAACATCCAAAAGATTTTTGTCGCCGGGGGCGGGGCTTGGGGGACGACGGTCGCAAACTTGCTTGCTGAAAAGGGGTTGCAGGTCTCTATCTGGGCGCGCGAGGCGTGGTTGACACGCCACATTGCGGAACATAAAGACAATCCCAAGTATCTGCCCGGCGTTTCGTTAAATCAGAATCTACACGCTGCGCACAGCATATCGGAAGGCATGTACAATGCGGGGATAATTATCTACGCCATTCCCGCCCAATCCTTGCGCGGCGTCGTTCAACAGACACAGCCCTACCTTCAAGAAGAGGTCATCTTGCTCAACCTCGCGAAAGGAATTGAAGAGGGAACGGGGCTGCGCTGCTCTGAGATTGTTCAGCAGGAAACGAACGGGGTTCATCCGATTGCAGCGTTGTCGGGTCCGAACATCGCTTATGAAATTGCCCGGAAAATCCCATCAAAGACGGTCGTGTCGTGCAACAATTACCGGTACCTCGGTATACTCCGGGATCTGTTTTCGACGCCGCATCTGAAGGTTTACGAAAACCCGGATTTGGTGGGCACCGAGTTAGGCGGCGCATTGAAGAACATCGTTGCAATCATGGGGGGAATCGGCGACGGCCTCGGTTTCGGCGTCAACACAAAGGCGGCAATCATCACACGCGGACTAAGAGAGATGATTAAGGTCGGTACGATGATGGGCGCAAATCCGGACACCTTCTTCGGATTGTCCGGCATTGGTGACCTGATGGCGACGTGCTTGAGCCCCCACAGCCGGAATCGAACGTTGGGTGAAAACTTAGGGCGCGGCATGGCGCTTGAAGAGGCGGAAGCTGCACTGAACGGGCGTGTCGCCGAAGGCATACGGACAGCGAAGGCGCTTTATGAGGTGAAGGGCGAATTGAACCTCGAAATGCCAATCGTGGACCAGTTGTACCGAGTGTTATACAAGGGGCAGCCGCCGAGCGAAGGCTATCTCGCCATCTGGAACCCCGGCGAAGCACATGAACTGAATTGAGGGGCGAGGGATGTCAGCGACGATTGGAATCATCTTGGCGGCTGGCGTCGGTTCACGCCTGCGGCCGATGACGAATCAGGTGCCGAAATGCCTGATCCCGGTGGCTGGAATCCCAATCCTTCAACGGCAAATCGAAGCGATGCTGGCTTGCGGCATCCGAAAAATTGTTGTGGTCGCCGGTTATAAGTGCAATCTGGTCGTCAGTTTTTGCCGGCGTTATACGGAAACCGTCAGGGTGGTAATCAAGGAGGAGTATGCGAACACGAACAACATGTATTCGTTCTATACGGCGGCTAAAAATATTGGTGAGGCGCCCGTATTGTTATGTAACGGAGATGTTGTTTTTGATTGTGAAATTATATCATCGCTGTTGGAATCGGACTGGGGTAATCTAATAGGCGTGCAGCCCAACCGGTACGATGAAGAAGCGATGAAAGTCTCCGTTGATTCACAGGGCAGGGTGCTTGAATTGAGCAAAGTGGTACCCGCTTCCAGCGCTTTTGGGGTTTCAATTGATGTGTATAAATTCTGCCTTACTGCGTTTAAAGAGACTGTGAAAATAGCAACCCGAATCATCGTTGACGAGGGGAAAAGAAACCTGTGGACCGAGGTTGCAATTAACGAAGCTTTGCAGCGCATAGAGTTTAGGACGTTTGACATTGGAACACATCGTTGGGTCGAGATTGACGATTTCGCTGATCTGAAAGGCGCAAATGATTCATTCGCACCTACCGGCTGAAGTCATTCGGGAGATATTAACCCAGCTTGAAGGGTTTCTCATAGATCTTGATGGGACGACATATTTAGGCGATGACCTAATTCCAGGCGCCCTAATGTTCATTGAAACCCTGCAAAAATTGGGGAAACCACATTTGTTCTTGACGAACAACTCTTCTGAGTCGGCGCACACATATGTGGAAAAGCTGCGCCGCCTCGGAATTGATGCGCAGGATGGAAGCGTCTTAACCTCCGGCGACGCCACAGCCATGCATCTTGCGGACGCGGGTTATACCAAGTTATTTGTTTTGGGGACGCCGAGTTTTGAAAATGAGCTAAAAGAATTTGGATTTATCCTCACATCTGAACGTCCGGATTGCGTTGTTCTTGGATTCGATAAAACACTGAATTATCAAAAGCTCGAGATTGCAACGGATTTAATCCGGCGGAAAATTCCGTTTGTCGCAACCCATCCAGATAAGGTCTGCCCTACGGAAGACGGTTTTATTCCAGATTGCGGCGCGATTGCAGCGCTGCTTTCGGCTGCGACTGATGTCGATCCACTTGTCATCGGAAAACCCAAGCCGCAAATGGTTCAGATGGCGCTGAAGCGTTTGAATCTCGACTCGCGAAAGATCGCCATAATCGGCGACAGGCTGTACACGGATATACGAATGGGACGCGACGCCGGACTCGTAACGGTGCTTGTACTCACCGGTGAAACTACGCCCGAAATGCTTCCGCCGGAAATTGAGATGCGCCCCCTTATCGTTGTAGAGCGCCTCGGGACACTATGCGGTTATTTATTAGAACTGTATTAGTTCGGTTAAAGACACCGAGTTTTCAAGAAAAACTCGGACGCAAATGAGGGTCGCGATACGGAGATCGCTCCTACGGCGCGTGGGTTTTGGCAGGTGCAGTTAGGAAGCTAAACCTACCGCAGTTAAAAAAATTTTTGGCGTTATTATAATTTTGGTGCAAGTCCTTGTTCGGAAGGATCTATTCATGGAATACATGGTGTGTTTAATTGGAATTTGTGTGGTTGGCAGTCTAGGTTTGGCTGCCGTATGCGCAGCCGAACAGGGCTATCGGGAGGCGCAGCTTCATAAGCAAGTCGTAGAACGCATCTACGAAGACGGCCGCCGGGTTTTGATGGTGAACTGGGATGAAATCGAAGATAGAACTCCGAAACCAGACCCGGCTCCACAGGATATTACGGCCGAGGAACAAGAACGCGGTTACATCGTATATCGACGATCGGATTCTGACGGCGTCTTTCGTTTCAGCAGCCCCCAATCCGGTGAGCGAACTGCCTCACTCTCTACGGCTGCTAGTCTGGACGAGAAACGGCACGTGCAGTTTGCCATACGTGCGCTCCGAGATTTGGGGAGGGTAGAGGTAGAACTAGGGGTTATGTCGAACGGCGATGGGGTCACGCTGCCGGCTTCCGCTGTTTCGGTTCGACCGGTGCGTATCGGAATTTGGAGAGACTATTGGGACCCGTTCTTTGTCGAGGCGCCCAAACTCTTAGACCATTATGACGCCATAACCCGCGTGCTCCGCGGACAGAGCCAGCAGTTTTGGATTAAATTTCACGTACCGCCGGGGACACCGGCCGGCAGATTTACAGGGGACGTTTTTGTTCGTACCGAGCATGGCGGCGAAGCGTCGCTAAGGCTGGAATTGGAGGTCTATCCTTTTTCCCTGGCGCCCGGGCGTTGGTGGGGCGTCTACTACTACGGTTTGACAGGCGAGAAAACCGCACAGGACTTCGCGGACATGAAAGCACACGGCGTCAATTCGATGCTTATCTGTCCTCCGGGGCACGTAGTGCCCGTGCTTGAGCGCGTCGGCGACCGTGTCGTTGCTAGTTTTCCGCACACTGACAAGCTGATGGCTGAACTTAAACGTCAGGGGTTTAACAGGCAGGTGCCGTATTATCCCCGCATGATAAGCTGCCGCGTGCTCGATCTCTTCGACCGAGTGGACGGTGTGAAATTCAAGCCCGGTGACTATTACGGCCAACGCTGCATCGACTATAAAGCTGAAGACTATCCCGAAGATCTGAAGGAGGTACTCAAAGATATTTTTCGCCAAATGGTTCAACACGCTAAGGAAGCAGATTGGCCGGAAATCCTCTGGTTCCTCGTGGATGAACCCGGTGCTGCGGCTTTGCACGAGCGTGAACTTGAATGGGCGAAGGTAGAATTCCCCCTGTTTGCAGAAGCATGCCCCGGCGAGAAATTGCTCTGTACGGCGTACTCACGCGACGTGATTGACGCTATCGGTGTCCCGCTTGATGTGCGTGTCGGGGAGTTGTGGCGCTTTACCGACGACGACCTGCAGCGTACCGACGCTGACGATTCACAGCTCTGGGGAATCCGTTGGCTGTGTCAGCACAATGCCTACCGTTTTCCGCGGCACTTCGCCGGGTTTGGGCTCGACCGTATGGGGCTTGACGGTTTTACCGAATGGACGTACTACGGCGCGCCCGTCTATCGACCCTACGACCAGATTATTGACTGGCAGGGTTGCAGTTACGCCTTTGAAGATGAACATGGGAATCTCCTCAGCACGATTACTTGGGAAGCGGCGCAGGAAGGCATTGACGATGCCCGCTACGCCGCTACGCTGCGTGCACTAATTTCCAATGGTGAGTCCTCGATGAACCGGGAGCATCAGCGGCTTGCCGGAGATGCGTCGGACTGGCTCGCAACGCGCATCTCGGAAATTCCGAATCGCCCGGTTACCATGCCCGAAGCGGAACTCGACGCGCTGCGGAGCGAGATTGCGAATCAGATTTTTGTGTTGATGGATGCGGGATTGTCAGTAGAATAGTGCCGAGATTTGATTACAATGGTTGGGCCCGTCCATTTGAAAGCCGTTGAAAGACGTGGTGCAAGCAGCAGTTAATCGCCTATGAATACCGACGTTATAGCCAATTCCATGCATATTTAAAAGTGTTTCAGAGCGTGCGGTTTGAAGCCGCACCTACGGGGTTGAGAAAAATTGATGCCTTCAGCAAGAAAAATCATACTTGCCGTGTGCTTTACTTTCACGATAGCGTGCAGTGCCTTCGCCCAATGGCTGCTTGTGCCGATGGATAAGGCGCAGACCAACCACCTAAAGGCTTACGGATTGACCTACTGGACACTGCAAACGCCGCGGGAATACCGGGCGATGTGGCTATTGAATTACCGCGGCGGCGCCTTTCTTTTGCACGATTCACCTGACGTACATGTCAAGGCGAAGGCGATGGGAGTTCATGTTGAACCTATGTCTGATCCCGACTACGGCGTAATTCTCATTGAGATGGAAAACTCCAACATGGATGAAATCTTGTTGGAAAAGGCGCCAAAGATTGCGGTTTACGCCCCACCGGACAACACTCCCTACCGTGACCCGTGGGGCGATGCGGTAAAGATTGCTTTGGATTACGCCCAAATTCCCTATCATGTCATCTGGGACAAGGAGGTCGAAAACCAGTTCCTGCTCACGGAAGGGTTCGACTGGTTACACCTGCACCACGAGGATTTCACCGGACAGCACGGCAAATTCTATGGCTCTTTCAGGGGGCAGGTGTGGTATAAGCAGCGAGTCCGACTGTTTGAGCAAGCGGCTTCCGAGGCGGGCTTTTCCCGCGTGCCGAGACACAAAGGGCATATTGCGCAACTGATTCAGGATTATGTCCTCAACGGAGGATTTTTGTTTGCGATGTGTTCGGCGCCAGAAACGTTGGATATCGCCATTGCGGCGGATGGCGGGCACGTCGATATTGTCGCACCCGAACTTGATGGATCGCCCACTCAGCCGGACTATCAATCCAAATTGAATTTTAAAAAGACGTTCGGTTTCGAAAATTTCACGCTGCATACAAGCCCCTATCTATATGAATTTTCTGATATTGACGACCCGAAACCAGAGCCCGACCCGCTATCGGGCTTAGAAGACTTCACGCTGTTCGAGTTTTCGGCAAAGCACGACCCAATCCCAACGATGCTTACGCAGAATCATGTAGGAAAGGTACGGGGATTTCTTGGCCAGACGACTTCCTTCAATCGAGACACCATTCGCGATTCGGTGACCATATTGGGCGACATCGAAGGCACGCCATATGCAAAATACATCCATGGGAAATTAGGCAAGGGGACATTCACGTTCCTCGGCGGACACGATCCGGAGGATTACCGGCATCTCGTCGGGGAGGGAAGGATTCCGACCAATCTGGATCTGCACAAGCACTCTCCGGGCTATCGCCTAATACTGAACAATATTCTGTTTCCCGCTGCGAAGAAGAAGCCTCAGAAGACGTAGTCTGAATCAGGATACTCAGGATTGAAGGATTTGATTTGTGTAAATTTGAAATGACTATTGGGCCGCATTACGTTAACGACAAGGCGAGGTTGCATGCCTAACTGATTTACGTTTAACACTTGGAAAGAGAATTGAAATGGCGAACAATCAGAGTGAATTTTCCACCGAAGATTACCGAGAAATTGATCGGGCGCACGTTTGGCACCCGCTCTTTCAGCATGAACTTTTGAATCAGACTAATCTGATTGTGTTCAAGGAGGCGCACGGGACAACCGTAGTTGACTCGGACGGACACGAATATTTGGATGCGTATTCAGGTTTGTGGAATGTCATCGTCGGATATGGACGGCAGGAGATTGCCCAAGCGGTGTATGAGCAGACTCAGCAGTTGCACTACTATCCACATACGCAGATAAACATCCCCGCAACGTTACTGTCGGAACGGCTGGCTGAGCTACTTCCGGGGAACCTCAACCACGTCTATTTCAGCAACAGCGGATCTGAAGCCAATGAAACGGCAATAAAAATTTCGCGGCAGTACGGCAGGCAAAAGTATCCCGGGCAGAACCGGTACAAGATTATTGCACGGTACCGCGGCTATCACGGATTTACCTACGGGGCAATGTCTGCAACCGGGCAGGTGCTGCGGAAAAAACCTTTTGAACCGCTCGCGCCCGGTTTCCTGCACGTCCAGCCACCCTATTGCTATCGGTGTCCGTTTGAATTGAGTAATTCGGACTGCGCCATGTTTTGTGCGGACGAAATCGAACGAGTCATTCAGTGGGAGGGCGCGGAAACCGTCATTGCAGTAATTGCCGAACCCATCATCGGCGGCGGCGGAGTGATTGTTCCGCCGGACGACTATCTTCCAAGACTGAGGGAAATCTGCGACCGCTATGGAATATTGCTCATCCTTGATGAAGTGATTACGGGGTTTGGAAGAACTGGCACGCTGTTCGCGTGTGAACGGTGGGGAGTGCTGCCGGACATCATTACATTGGCGAAAGGGTTGACGAGCGGCTACGTTCCGCTGGGCGCATGCGTCGTCAGCGATGAGGTCTTTGAAGGATTTCTCGGTACGCCGGAGGAGGAACGGGAATTCGCGCAAGTCTGCACGTATGCTGGGCACCCTGTGGCTTGCGCTGCGGGTTTGGCGAACCTGAAAATTATCTCAGACGAACGGTTATGGGAAAACGCCGAGCGCGTAGGAACCTACCTTCTTGACAAACTTGATACTCTGCGATCGTTGCCAGTTGTGGGAGATGTCCGAGGCAAAGGACTCATGCTGGCGATTGAGTTGGTGAAAAACGGCAAATCACATTTAGACACCGCGAAAACAAATCAGATTGTTGCGGCAGTCCGAGAAAAAGGCATCCTAATCGGAAAAATCAGCCGCGCTGTAGATGAGCCGGAAAATATCATTTTCGTTGCCCCGCCGCTAATTCTGACGGATGAAGAGGCGGATCGCATCTTCGAAACACTCCGCGAGGTACTTGCTGATTTTAAGGGTTGATAGAGATTCACAATCCTACGGCAATTTTTCGCGATAAACAACTGTCCCTGACGGCTTTTCACGATGGCGGGAGAGGGTGGGAGTCGAACCCACCTACCCACTTGCATGGGCAAGCTGGTTTTGAAGACCAGTAGAGCCACCGGACCCTATCCTCTCCCAAAATGAACGGTTAACATTGGACGCACGAGCGCCGTGTTAGTGTGCGTAACGGATTATGAACTCTTTTGCGGAGATTTCCGCAGACGGCGGTGGTTTCCCTCGCGAATCGTGAACCCTTTGCCGTCGCAGTATTCCAAGAACGGCACGGCATATTTGCGGCTAGTCTGCGCAAACTCCCGAAATTCAGCGACGGTAATCACGGGTTTTTCTTCGAGATAACGGGAAAGCAGATTCATGGTGTTTTCTAAAGTCCGGATATGGACAAAGAAGTCATCTGCAATCTTGACAAGTTGTCCAAGATTTACGAGCGCGTAGAATGTCTCTCGAACCGATTGCGCGGAATATTCCGGAAGTTGCTCGGTTAGCGCTTTCATATTGGGGACGTTTATTCCTGCATCCAAAAAGGCGGCTTCAACTTTCTCTTTGATTGCCTCCTCTTGTTCAGTGAATTGGATCTGATGGGACGCCAAACGCAGGAGATTTCCGTCTTTAACGACCCGCTTCTGCCGGATTAAATCTCCCACAATCTTCTCGAAAGCAATTTCATCAAGGTCAAGTTGTAGACGGAGTTGCGCCGTGTTCTGACCGGGTGCGAGCGGCGTCTCTGCGTGGAAACCCTCCAAGGCGTTGATGAGATTAGTTTGCGCCCTTTGCAATCGATCCCTAGCGGCAATAAGCCGGCTGCCACCGTTCCAACGCGTTATTTTAAGCTCACGTTCCAGCGCTTTCAGGATTTTTTCCATCGTTGAATTCGGATGGCTGAGATAATACCGCAGAGAGTCTTCCGACAAGCAGAGTTCACTCCTTTGCGCTAGCAGCAGATTTATCACGCCGACATCGTCAGCCATTTTCCATTGATTGAGCGTTTGTGCAGTCGCTTTCGCAAACCGCTTGTGGCGCGGCGCAAACGGATTTATCACCGTACCACCTCCGACGGTATACTGCGATGCGAAATCGCGGACGATAAGCCGATCTCCCCTGAATGTGAGAATTGGCTTCTCTAAGCGCAATTGGATTTGCGCCGTATCGCCCGGCAAAACCGCTTCATCCACAAGCAGTATCGCCCGACAAAACGCTTCGCTTGTACCGAGATAAAACCGCAGCCGCGTCCAGTGTTCTAACATTCGCGGAAAGGACGACAGCACATGGAGTGAAACATCAATGTTATCCGTCACGCTTGACAAGCCGATTGTGCAAAGCACATCTCCGCGGCGAATTTCTTCCGTCGTAATGCCCGAAAGGTTCAATGCGGTCCGCTGTCCGGCGTGCGCTTCGTCCGCTGGACGATTGTGAACTTGTATACCGCGCACACGAATTTCGCGCCCCTGCGGCAATATCATAAGCCGTTGTTCGCGGTGTATGGAACCGTCAATCAGCGTTCCGGTAACGACGGCGCCAAACCCCGGCATGGTAAAAATCCGATCCACATAGAGGCGTGGAATACCGTTGCGGCTCCCTTTTCCTGCAACAGCTCTTACTCTATCGACAATTGCCTGCTTAAGGCGGGCGACGCCTTCTTCCGTCTCAGCCGATACTTGCACAGTCGGTGCGCCTTCAAGCGCGGTACCCGCCAACATCTCTTGTGCCATCTCGGTAGATTCAGCTAAATCTTCCGCCGTCACCAGATCAATTTTGGTCATCACCAATATGCCGGTTGAGATGCCGAGGAGATCGAGAATTTCCAAGTGTTCCAAGGTCTGCTCCTGTACACCCTCCTTCGCATCCACGACTAGCAGCACAACGTCCATTCCGTAAGCGCCCGAGAGCATATTCCGGATGAACCTTTCATGCCCTGGCACGTCCACGATTCCGGCGCGTGAACCGTCGGGGAGGTCGAAATAGGCAAACCCCAACTCGACTGACAGTCCTCGTTCTTGTTCCTCTTTGAGCCGGTCGGTTTCGATTCCTGTGAGTGCGCGAATGAGCGCTGTTTTGCCGTGGTCGACATGTCCGGCGGTGCCGATGATGACGTGCCGCATAGCGTTATCCTGAATTACAGCTCAGGCCTCCCATGACATTTTTGGCCGCATCGGCGATACAATCCAGTTCCTGCTCGCCAATCGTTCGAACGTCCATCCAAAACCGATTATCCTGCGTTCGACCGATTATCGGCCTTGACTGAGTGCGGAAACTGGCAGCGAGCGCTTCCGCGGAGGTGTGTTTCGACTCCAAGACTACTGCGAGGCTGGGTAAAGTTTCAATCGGGAGCGAACCGCTGCCAATCTGTGCGTGACTCTCTTCGATTGCGACAGCCATCTCTTCACCAAAGACTTGCCGTAGGCACATTTCTAATTTTTCGGCAACCGTTCGTAGCTCATGCATTGATCGTGTACAGCGGTAAAGCATAGGGAGGTTATCGATTAGGCTGTCTTCATTGAGATAGAGACGTAAAGTCGCTTCGAGCGCGGCGATTGTCAGTTTTCCGACGCGGAACGCCCGCATCAGCGGATTTTTACGAATTTGCTGGATTAAATTCGATTTACCGGCGATAATCCCCGCCTGCGGACCGCCGAGCAGCTTATCTCCGCTAAATGTTAGGATATCGACGCCCGCCTCAATGCGCTCACGAACGACTGGCTCATAAGGTAAATTGTACTTGGTCAAATCGATTAGCGATCCGCTGCCGAGATCTTCCATGGTTGGGATGTCATTCCGATGCCCAAGTTCGGCGACCTCTTCTATGCTTGGTGCGGCGGTAAAGCCGACGATTTTGTAGTTGCTTGGATGCACTTTCAGGAGGAGTGCCGTATTCTCGTTGATTGCATTTTCGTAATCCTTAAGATGGGTCCGGTTCGTCGTGCCCACTTCCCTCAGGATTGCCCCACTGGCTTCCATTACATCGGGAATTCGAAATGCACCGCCGATTTCAATCAATTCTCCGCGCGAGACGATGACCTCCTTGCCTCGCCCCAATGTGTTCAACGTCAGTAAAACTGCCGCGGCGTTGTTGTTAACGACGGTTGACGCGCCACAGCCGGTCAACCGCTGAAGAATAGGTTCAGTGATAAGATCACGGTGTCCACGATTTCCACTCTCAAGATTGTACTCTAGGTTGACATAGTTACTGGCGGTTTGACGAATCCCTTCACACGCGGATGTGCTGAGAAGCGATCTACCAAGATTGGTGTGGATGATTGTCCCGGTCACGTTTATTACAGGCAGGATAGAGGAAGCGGTCATGGCTTCAAGTTTAGTGCGCGTAATACCGGCAAGTTGCGCATCATCGGGTACATGCGAGATTTCACTCTTGGCGAGAATTTGTGTACGAATCTCCGCAACCACTGAACGCAGCGTTTCGGTGACGAGATCTCGGGAATACTGTTCCTGAATGTCGAGAAACAATCCACGAACCAACAACTGCTCAATGGCAGGTATGCGGCGTAAAGCGGCATGTTGTTTTTCGGTCAGGTCATTTTCGGTCATTTGTGATTGAGGGGATACAAGGGGTGCGAATCCAAATTGTCAGCGCTCGTTTAGAATACGGTGATTATCCCTTTTAGGAGTGGCAATGGCATTTTAGGGCTTCAATATTATATAATATTTCGGTGCATTAAACAACCAAGTAACTCCACTGCCGTAGACCTTGTACTGACCTTCTCGTATGGGTCCGTCCGGGAATATGGGTTTACCGATAGCAGCGCTGTGTGCTATAATATGGCTGTCTTCAACCAAATAGATGCGGGATTTTTGAAGACTAGCTGCGAGTAAAATCACATTATTCCGGGCACCTATGTTCCAGTATCTTACTGACGGATAAACCGATGGGCATACAATTTTTTGTTGTTTTTGCGCTATCAATTATTTTCCTATCCATAGGGGTGACCGGGTGCCGTGACTTCGCTTCCGTAATTTGGGATAATGGAACACCCAAGCTGAGTTTCGTTTCGAATACCTCAGCGATTATCCAGTGTGCACTTGGGTTTTTACTATTTTTAATCAGTCTGTACGTTATGGGATTCTTTCTGTATCTTGAGGAGCGGGAAAGCGGCCGAATTATGAAAAACATCAGGAGTTTCGTGAAGCTCAGGGAGTTTCTTGAACGACATCAGAAAGAGGAAACTAGGGAATGAGGATATGGAAAAATCATGAACCCGCCTTCAACGCAAAAACGATTCGCCCACCCGCCAAAAAACGACCTCCTGCTTCGTGCTGCACGCCGTCTTCCGGTTGAACGGGTGCCCGTCTGGATGATGCGGCAGGCCGGACGTTCAGATCCGGCTTATCGGGCACTACGTAACCGCCTACAACTCCCTTTGGAGCAGTTGTTTCGGGATGTCGAGCGAGCGATTGAAATTTCGCTATTGCCGCAACGTATTGGCGTTGATGCAATCATCATGTATCAGGATATTCTTACCCCGCTCACCCCGATGGGGGCGCACTTCCAATTCGCTCCGGGCCCCGTGTTGACGACACCGATTCGATCGCGAGCACAAGTCGAGGCGTTACGACCGGTGCAGCCGCCGTCAGAATTGAAATTTGTAGGGGAAATCTTGAACGGGTTGCGTCAGAGTTTAGCTGGCCAATTACCGGTAGTCGGTTTTGCCGGCGCCCCGTTGACGCTGGCATTTTTTATGGTTGCCGGCAAAAGCCCCATGAATCCGGGAAATGGAGTCTCTAATGCGGCGAGCCCTGTGTTTCAGTTTATGCGTGAGGAACCGCGTCTTTTTCATAATTTATTGGAACGCCTGACACGGCTGACGATTGATTATCTCAACTACCAGATTTCAGAAGGTGCGCAAGCGGTGCAACTCTTTGAATCCATCGCGGATATTATCGATCGTATGTGCTATGAAACCTTTGTTCAGCCTTATCACGAACAGATTTTCGCTGAGTTAAATTCGAATTCGATATCTATTCTATTTTCGAAGGAATGTCCTCATTTAGATCTCATGCTAAAAGCCGGTGCGGACGTATTGAGCGTCGGCACATGCGTAAATCTCGCAAAAGCGCAGGCGCAAGCTGCGGGGGAAGCCGCGTTTCAAGGAAACGTGGATAATAAAACCTTACGAGACGGTACTGCCGATGACATTACGGCTGCTGTCAACCGATGCTTGGAAGAAGGCGGCAAAATTGGGCATATCCTAAACCTCAGCCACGGACTTTTCCGCGATACTCCATTTGAAAATGTGAAACATTTTGTGAAGGCCGCCAAAGCGTATGATTGGAACAATGAAACCGCCAAAAAACATAGCCATTTTGAGGCAAGTACATGATATCACCCCGAGAAAATCCCTTTGCCCCAAGAGTTTATGGGAACCTCGAAAAGGTCACTGACCGTGTTTATCTCTTTCGGAATATTGTCAATTCATCAATTGTTATCGGTGAAAACGGGGCGGCTGTGATTGATACGCAAGTCAATCAACCGATGGCTCGCCGCTTGCTTCAGGCGGTTCGTACTGTAACCGACAAACCGATTCTTTACACGATTAATACGCATTACCACTGGGACCACACCAATGGGAATATCGTCTTCCACAACGAGGGGTCAACGATTCTCTCAAGGGCAATGACAAAAGAATTCATCGTCAACCGAGCCCCCCGGCAAAAAGCGTTCCTCCAATCGCGCGGGTTTGAATTGGGCGATGATCCCTATCTGCCCGATGAGACCTTCTCAATGGAAACGGAAATCGATCTCGGCGGTCAGCCAATCCATCTCATTCACCTCGGCAAAGCAGAAACCGATGATGCCACTGCGGTTCGAATCCCTAGGGAAGGCTGTATCGTTTCTGGCGATACAATCATGACGGGCAGCTTTCCCATTTTTGGTCAACCGGTGATGAATGAAGGGTTAACGGCAAATCATGATTGGATTAATACGATTCGGGAGTTGAGAGAATATGGGCCGAAACATGTGTTGCCGGGGCATGGTCCACTCGCGTATGACGAGGAGATTGATTTATTGATACAGATTGAGGCTTATTTCCTCAAGGAGGTCGAGTTGCGAGTTGAGCGCGGCATGAAGTTGCCTGAACTCATGGCAGATTTGGAAAGTGCATTGCCCGGCTGGATTACACAAATCGCTGAAGTCTGGGGAACACCCCGTTATGCCATCCTGCGCGTGTATCGAGGCCTGATTGACGATTCGGAGCCGGGTTGGCAACACCTGAAACCCTCGGCGATTCCTTCGGCAGATAAAACTGCAGTCGAGGCAAGAACGGTTGGGCTTGAGAATTACGAAGGATACCGCCAAGCGTCTGAAGAGGCGGAGGAAGGCGGTGATGTCGGATTGGCGGTTGAGATGCTGCGTGAGTCGACACAACGGTATCCCGACAAACCCGCCGCATGGGTGGAACTTGCCGAACTGTTGTATCGGAGCGCCCGAAGTATATCTAGTATCTTAGAAAAGGGAGATTTTTTCACGGAGGCGAAAACCGCCATAAGAAAAGCGTTGGAATTAGACCCGACCTATGCCCCGGCACTGCTCTTGATTGGGCAGTCACTCATTATAACTGCACATCGTAATGGGGACGATCCAACGCCTGGATTGCGGTATATTCGTCGAGCGTTGGATTTGAACCTCACAGATGCACAACACGCTCAAGCCAACTTTTGTATTGGACTTGCGCACCGCACCAATGGTGATGAAACGCAGGCGAAAGCCTTTTTTGCCAAAGCCGTTGCGGCGGATGCGAAGTTTATTCCGGCTCAGTTGGCGAATATCGCTTGAACTAACCACTACGCCAACTTCATCAAATACTCCTAAAATTTAACGTAAAGAGAAAATAACAGAATGACCATTGCCAACGGATTTGATAGTATATTATTGATTGCATTTGGCGGTCCAACACCCGGATGCTGCAAAAAATATGACGCCTGCCCAGGAGAAGCGCACTGTTTCGTTGAGGGAATTGTCGGGACATCTGAGTCGCAGGCCGATCGGCTCAGAGAGGTTGCCAGCCACTACACGGCGCTCGGCGGTTTTTCTCCTTTTAACGAGCTAACGTTCAAACAGGCTCGCGCACTTGAAACGACTCTACAAAATGGCGGTATTGATATTCCCGTTTACGCCGGGTTTCGGCACTGGACGCCGTACATTCGCGAAGTCATAGCGGCGATGGAAGAGAAGAAGCATAGTAGTATTCTTGGCATCATCATGGCGCCCCACCAGTCCAAAGTAAGCTGGGATTGGTATCAGCAGACAGTTAGAGAAGCGATTGATGCGATAGATGCGCAGTTAACAATCAGTTATTTAGATCCCTGGTATACGAATCCAGGCTACATTCAAGCTATTACAAACGAAATTAAAGTTGCCTGTCAACACCTGTCGAAGGACGGCTTCGATAACGCGTCTTTGATTTTTACGGCACATGCTGTGCCGCAATCTGTGGCGAAAGCCTCGCCATATATCCAGCAGTTCGCGGAAACTGCGAGGGTTGCAGCTACCCTCATTGGCAAGAAGGACTACAATCTGGCATATCAGAGCCAAGCCGAAAATGCGAAGATTCCTTGGACGCAGCCCGATATCAATGACCTGATTCGCGAAAAAAAACAGGCAGGCGTTAGTGACGTTATTGTGTCTCCGATTGGGTTCTTGTGCGATCACGTCGAGGTACTCTACGACCTAGACATAGAAGCCAGAACGACTGCCGAGGAATGTGGAATGCGGTTTATCCGCGCCAAGACAGTCGGCGATCATCCCGAATTTATCAGTATGCTCGCGGAACTTGTACGCGAACGATGCAGCACGGTTTAACGACAAACACGGAGGTAATAAAATGAGCGAAAGGCGCAAACCTTATGTCTTTGTAACACTCGAGGGGCCAGATGACGGCGGCGATTTTGGCCCGAACACACCGGGCACCAAAACGAGCGGCCTTCAAGAGGCGATAAACTACGCGCATGAAAACTGTAGAGATGTATATATCTACGGCGGCCGAGGCGGCATGCATAAAGGAGAGGGCATCAACCTTAACGTTTATACGCTTGAGGAAACGTTGAAAATTCCTTGGAGCCAGGATTTCCGATTGGATGGCGGTAATTACTTGCTATCATATCCAAAAAGCACCGGCGATGCTATACAAATCGACAGCCAAATGAACTGCAGATACAAGTTTGGCCTCATTGCCAGCGCCACCGAAGACGCGGCGGTGCGTTTTAAACCGGAAACCCCGGGACCTGATGATTTTGTTGTAATCACCGCCAGCGTATTTGATTTTTCAGCAGCATGCTCGCGCGGCACGGGTATTTTGATCGACACGTCCGAGGGACCGATTATCAATAGCAAAATTTTCGCCGAAGAAACAAACACCTTTAAAAACGGGGTCTATATACGCGATGACGGTACGGGGAAAGGGGCTTTTAGCAATAATTGGTTACAAGTAATGTTTACGAACCAATGCCACGCTACCGAAGACGCCATTGGATTCCGCATAGGGGACCCCGGATCTAGCAAAATTGCCCATAACCGTTTTTTTTCGTCTCTACATGCGCCCACGGGTGTGTATTTTGATGAAGAGACAAAAAGGTTTACGACCCCGGAAGTATTTGAACCGTCACCGGGTGCGATTGGGGCGGATATTTTCGCCCAAAATAACCGCTTCGAATTTGCGTTCCATGGTAGTAGAGCGCCGGGAAATGACGTTGTGTTTGAAGAGGAGGCGAGAAACAACACGGTTTCTGTTTGGAATCTGCCGCACGGCATTACAAATAAGGCTAAGATTCCGACTAATCGAATCATACAGAATGAGCCTGTCGGTTTTAACGTTTCCACGCCTGCGATTCCGGCTTCAGGAACGTACCTCGTAAACACTTCCGCTTATCTCGTGGAGGTATTCATTCTATCGCCGGGCCAAGTTGTAGATTGGACAATTGTAGACGGCGTTGGTAACGCGCAAACACTGTCAGCCGGGCTTTTCGCCGGTCAAACATTTCTCCTAGAGCCGGGCGACAAAGTCAAGTTCAACTATACCGACGCCCCAACTTGGCGCTGGAGAGCGTTCAGGTAAAGATTAAGAATACCGGCAGTGTTACGCTGAGAGGAAAGCGGCATGACCAGGGTCAAGCAATCTGCGGCGGCATGGTGTTTTGTTCGAAACGGCGTTACCCCGGAGCAGTTTATCCAAGGCGCGGCCGAGATTGGCCTGTCAGCGGTTGAGATGATTGATCAAAAATACTGGCCGTTGGCGAAATCGCTCGGACTTCGGATTGCGATTATCTACCGTTCAGGGTTCCGATCGGGTCAACCGGTGCACTCAATCGGGCTAAACAGGCGCGAAAACCACGGTTGGTTAGGTCAAGAGCTTATCGAATACATAAAACTCGCGGCTGAAAACGACGTTCTAGGCGTAATCTGTTTCGCCGGAAACCGGTACGACGACATCTCCGATGAAGAAGGAATCGATATTACGGCGGAAGGATTGCGCCGGATTATTGGGGTTGCAGAGGAGAAAGGGGTGAATCTCTGCCTGGAACTGCTCAATAGCAAGATTGATTGCCCCGGATACCAGTGCGACCGTGTCAAATGGGGTGCATCGGTTTGTGAGCGCGTGAACTCGCCGCGGATGAAACTTCTCTTTGACATCTACCATATGCAGATTATGGAGGGAGATCTCATCCGAAATATTAAGGAGAACATCCAGCATATCGGGCACTTCCACATCGCAGGGAACCCTGGGCGGCGGGATACGGACGAGACACAAGAGATTAACTGCCGGGCTGTGATACAAGCTATCGCTGAGACCGGCTACGACCTATATGTTAGCCACGAATTCATCCCCAAGGACGATCCGATTCAAGGGTTGAGAGCGGCGTTTAACCGGTGCGATTTGGGTTAGGTTTTAAGCCGATGAGAAGCGGTTACGGAGAGACACAATGGCAGTGAAGCGCGGCGACGCGCGTCGTGTTGTCGTCATCGGCGGCGGCATCACAGGACTGGCGGCTTGTTACCGTTTGATAACTGAATCCCATAAGCGCGGTGTTCCACTTGATGTTAAACTGTTGGAAGCGAGTGAGCGGCTGGGAGGCGTAATTCGCACCTCAAAGCAAGACGGTTATATCATCGAACACGGTCCCGATGCCTTTATCTCCACAAAGCCGTGGGCGAAAGCATTGTGCGAGGAGCTTGGGATTGGGGATAGACTCATCGGCACAAACCCGAAGCAGAGACGCAGCTATATCCTTCACAAAGGCGCGCTGCATCCCGTTCCTGAAGGCTTTTATTTGATGGCACCAGCGTCATTTCTACCATTTGTGAAGTCGCCAATTTTCACTTGGCGAGGGAAGTTGCGAATGGCGCTGGATCTCTGCATTCCCCGCCATCGACACGGCGAAGAGGAATCGGTGGAACACTTCGTTAAGCGCCGGTTGGGGACCGAGGCGTTCACTCGGATGGCACAACCGATGATCGGCGGGGTCTACACAGGGGATGCAAAACATCTGAGTCTGAAAGCGACGCTGCCGCAATTTCTTGAAATGGAGCAAGCGCACGGAAGCATCATCAAAGCGTTGATTCGGCGGAAGAAACAATCCAAGGCGGAAATCACCGGCACGAGCGGTCCGCGTTACAGCTTGTTCCTTACGCTTGAACCGGGAATGCAGACGCTCGTTGACGCCCTCGTTGAGCGCTTGCCGCCCGATTCTATACAGCTAGGCGCGGAAGCCTGTCGGATTGAACAGCCTGCTAACCGGGAAGGTTGGCGTGTTCACCTCAATAATCAAGAGACCATTAAAACCGATATCGTCTGTCTTGCGCTCCCCGCCACACGAGCTGCGTCATTTATCAAGACAGTTGCCCCCGATCTTTCGGTACTTCTTGCGTCCATTCCATACGCATCCTCCGCTGCAGTGAATTTGGCGTTTCATCGAAAGCAGATTGACCATCCCCTAAATGGTACAGGTTTTGTTGTTCCGGCTACGGAAGGGCGTTCGATATTGGGGTGTACATTCAGCAGCGTCAAGTTTGCAGGACGCGCCCCTACAGATAAAGTGTTATTGAGAGCATTTGTAGGAGGCGCATTACAACCGAACCATCTTCTTCAATCAGATTCCGATATGGTTGAATCTGTGCTAAAGGATTTGCGTGAAACCCTCGGAATTCACGGAGAACCGACGCTGTCCATCGTGAGCCATCACAGGAACGCTATGGCGCAGTATCATGCGGGGCATCTTGACAAAGCGGCAACGATTAAAGTGCAAGCGGGAAAACTCCCGGGACTTGCATTTGCGGGTAACGCTTACCACGGTATCGGTATTCCCGATTGCATTCACAGCGGAGAGCAAGCAGCGTATACTCTATTGGAATACCTTGAAACCGTGTAAACGCTCGTCTCACGGCGCTGCAACGATTCAAACGTGGGCACGTTAAGTTTAGCAAGCTACGGGGCTGAGGAAATCGGGGTAAATGGGAGACCTGGAAAGATTTATACCGTGTTTTGCTTTTTGCAATTCGAGAATACCGCATTTCGCATTGCTTGTTACATTGATTAACTTAATAATCTTGATATGTGTCTGTCCGATTTCCGTTGTGCACACGCAACAGTCGATCGAGATTGAGGCGGGGGAGAATCAAAATCTCGGCAGCACCTATTTGGGGTACGATGATATTTATGACGAATTTAGGCGAGGCAGATGCAGGAATTGTCACCCGGCAATCTGGCGGGAGTGGGAGAAATCGCGGCATGCACAGGCATGGAAAAATCCAATTTATCAAAAAGCTGCGAGTGAAATCCCTGATCGGGAAGAGAGTTGCGATCCATGTCATGCACCGCAGCCGATTCTAATCACCGGCATCGGAAAGATGCCGAAATTGCGAGAGGCAGATCGAGACTCTGGCGTATCCTGCATGGTGTGCCATGTCGATTCGAATGGCGGGATGCACGGTCCGCCCGCAAGCATTGACGCAGTTGTACATGCGAACATTACCGACGAGTTTCATCAGACACCTATTGAACTTTGCGGCACATGCCACGGTCAGCCCGGCGTTCCCGAATACAATCAATTGGCTAGCTTCAAGCATAGTCCTGCCGCAAAAGCAGGAAAACACTGTGCGACCTGCCACATGCCCGCCATTAAACGGTTACAGAGCCTTCGGAGCAACGAGCCGATTCTGGGCGGACGTCACATTTGGATTGCGAGCCGCAGTGTTGACATGCTACAAAGCGCGGCGGACCTGAAAATTTCGCTCTCCGAGAATAAGGCGGTGATTCGCATTTCCAACAAGTCCGGGCATGCACTTCCCGGCGGGGGGTTGCGCATCGTCGTTCTTGATGTGAAAATCTACGATAATAGCGGTTCGGTTATTGGGCATGAACAGCGTTCCATTTCCGCTAAGTCAGGGGAAGGCGGCGATGACAACCGCATCCAGCCGGGTGTGACTCGGCAATTCAGCTATGGATTTGGCAATGGAGCAAAGATTGAGGCGAAGTTGCGTTATAGACTGCTACCGACAACGCCGGAATCAGAATGGATTACGATGGCGGAGGCTCGTCAGATTGTGCAATGAACTAGCGGCTGCCGTATGACTACATTCAGGTCATTCATTATCAGGACAGAATGACCGAAACGCGCAATTGGTTTCGCGGCGTGCACGCGGTTGAATACACAAGCCTGCGGCAAAACGGGGGAGTCCACAAAGCTGATGAAAAACGAAACTACAGATGTCTGGAGAGTCTTTCTTGACAGGCACGACAACAACAAAACATCGGAAACTGATTGGGAAAGCGTGCCGGAAATTCAGGACGAGTTAACTGCTTACCTCAAAGCGAAAATTGACGCAGGCGTTGTGGACGGAAAAACGTCGTTTCCGTTCGACCTTTCATATTTCCTGTACCATTTTTCGCAAGCGATGCTGCAAGAACTCAAAGCGCACGCTGAAAGCGTTCTGAAAACTGACCCCAATAACGGGGCCGCAGTCCATTTTTTAGGCATAGAAGCGTTTCAAATATCAGGGAATAAACCGTTCGAAAAGTACCCGCTTTTGGAGCAAGCGATGGTGTTGGCACCCAAAGATGTTGAGATTTGTTTCTATGCTTTTACCATGTGCACATGGAACGCTGACATGGTGCAGGATGCACTCGTCTCGCTTGAAAAGCTACTTGAGCGGTTAAATGGTTTTTCCGACGAGGAGGCGTATCATTGGGTAGATATGGTTTATACGCATTACGATGTTTTCAACACACCAAGCGATTATTACAACGAACTCCAAAGCAACCATCCATCGATTGAACGGTGGAGAGCCGTGCTGGACAATATTTTCACCGTTTTTGAGAGAAATTTGAGGCGGGATCCAAGTGCGTCGGGTGCGTTAAAGAGTATGGCAAATATCTATGAGACGTTGGGTAATATTAAGTCAGCTCAAGCGGAATATGAAAAACGATTGCGAGTGGATCCACGCGATGGGTCTGCTTTGCATGGATTAGCAAATATTCATGAAACGTTAGGCGATTCTAAACTCGCCCGCGAATATCGAACGCAAGCGCCTCCCATCTTTGCGTTCGAGGGACGGGTATTACCAGACTTTTCGGCGGCAATTGATTTGGATGGCAAACCGCTTTCGCTCGCCGACTACCGCGGCAAGGTCGTTTTGGTTGACTTTTGGGCGGTGTGGTGCGGACCGTGTCTTGGAGAAATACCAGAAATCCAAGAGGTATACAGGAAATACCACCACAGAGGCTTTGACGTAATCGGAATAAGCCTTGATACAGATGAGGCGGTGTTACGTAAGTTTATTGAGGAAAACCGGTTGCCGTGGCGGCAAATTTGTGACGGCGACGGCTTCGACGGCCCCCTTGTGGAGCAGTACGACATCCGTTCTATTCCTGCGTCAATTCTGCTGGATCGAGACGGCAACGTTATCTCAGTTAGGGCGAGAGGTAGCCTCTTAGCGGAACTTGTGGCAGCGGAAATAGAGCGCAAGGTGTATTGATACCTGACGTTTTGTATAAATAGTCCGAATTGAATGAGGTGTTCATCGGTTTTCGCGGTGGTGATCTACGTTTTGAAATCCCCATGCGATTGGTTGATTAACGCCGCGCTATAACCTGCACCAAACCCGTTGTCAATATTGACGACGGTCACGCCAGCGGCGCAGGTATTCAGCATTCCCAGCAACGCAGCCATGCCTCCAAAACTAGCGCCATACCCGACACTTGTTGGGACAGCAATCACGGGTTTATCAACCAATCCACCGACAACACTCGGGAGCGCCCCCTCCATCCCCGCTACAACTATGATCACGCGTGCTTTGACCAGCGTTTCGTGATTGCCGAGCAGGCGGTGTAGTCCCGCGACACCGACATCATACAGGCGTACGACGCGGTTTCCCAAAATCTGGGCGGTTTCTACGGCTTCTTCCGCAACAGGGATATCCGATGTGCCCGCCGATACGACCAAGATGCCGTCATGCAATTCCCCAGATGGCTGACCCACACTAATCGTCCGACCGAGTTCGTTAAAGTGCGCAGATGCATCAAGGGTTACCACCGCTTCATAAATTTCCTGGGTGGCGCGCGTAGCAAAAAGGAGATTGCCTGCTGCCAGAATCCGCTTGCTAATTTCTTTAACGTGATTAACGGTCTTCCCTTCGCAAAAGATAACTTCCGGAAAGCCTTTCCGAAGTTGACGATGGTGATCGACTTTGGAAAACTGTATATCTTCAAACGGCAGATAGCGCAGTGATTGAATTGCCGTATCAATGTCAATGTCACCGCGCCGAACATCTTCAAGGAGCGATTTTAGTTTATCAGGATTCATAAGAAGCGTAATTCGAAATTCGCGATTAAAAAGAAGCCACAGGTGGAAATACGACCTGTGGCTTCTACTTTCGTGGATACATTTTATGCAATTAATCTACGTCAACAATGCGTGTGAACCATAGTCAGGGTAATCCGGCGTTCGTACTTTGCCTGTCGACTAACCGAAAAATTTTAACTCGCGGACTCGCCATCGGACTTTTTTGAATTGCCATCTTTTTGAACAGCCGTATCTGACAGTTCATCCTTCTTTTTGACGAAGGCTTTTTTGCCCGCTTTAACCGCTGCTTTCATACCGCCTTTTGTTTCGTCAATTCGGTCTTTACCTTGATTGACGAGTTCAGTGGCTCTTCCTTTGGCGGTGTGGACAGCATCAACAGTCCTGTCTTTGGCATCCATAGAGACTTCACGAATCCTTCTTCGCGTTTCGCTGCCTGCGAATGGAGCCAACAGCAAACTGAGGACAGCACCAACCAATCCACCCATGAAAAAAGCAACTAAGTATCCAAGTCCGCTTCCACGTTCTTCATTCTTCACTTTAATTACCTCCAATCTCGTAAATTAGATATTTTGCATTGCACTATTCGGAACCATCTTTTTCCTCTGGTTTCCATGATTGACTAAATACCTCCCAACCAGTCTTAATTCCGCTCCACAAACTAATCATGTCTGCGATGGGAACAGTGAGTTGATCGCGATAGTATTCAGCACGATTGACCGTTTTTTGGGAAAAATCGCCGATCAAGTTCATCAATTCATCTAGCTTGGCAACACTCTGATTCACAACCTGCGTCATTTCATGAATGTTGTGTGTAATCGGCTGGACTTCAGATTCGCTAATGTGCTGGATAGAAGCTGTGATTGCATTGACATTTTTGAGCAGTTCTGGCAATTCGGTATTCAACGCTTTGACGGACTGATCGACCTCCTTGAGTAAATCGTTTAGCTCATTGTCCACTATTGCTTCTACCGATTTGAAGGTGCCGCCAATGTCTCTAAGCACCCTGCCTAAGCGTACAACCAGATATATAGCTGCCCCACTGAGTACGAGCAGGAATACAGATAAACTTAGCTTCCAAACTATCGGAGCCCATTCCATATCAAATTCCTTTCTACATCAACTAATGTACAACATCTCAAGCTGGCGCAACATTCTTCAATTTAGCTGATTGGCGACAATGTTTACGACAGCATCAATCGCACATTGCATCTTGCCGGGATCCTTGCTGCCGCCTTGAGCAAGCTCGGGGCGCCCGCCGCCGCGTCCGTCAGCTAAACGAGTGACTGCCTGAACAATTTTACCGGCTTGCAAGCCGCGGCCTTCTACGAGATCGGGAGTAACACCTGTTATGAATGCGACTTCGTTTCCAGTTGCTGAAGCGAGGACAACAACGCCGGATTCGAGGCGGTTTTTCAGCTCGTCGGCGAGCCGGCGCAGCCCGTCCCGATTCATACGTTCCACCACGGAAGCCACGACGCGGAAACCATCCACGACAACGGCTCGATTCACAAGATCGACGACACTGGATTTTGCGAGTTTTGCCTGCAGTTCGTTAATCTGTTGTTCAAGTTCTCGATTGGCTTGCACCAATATTTCCACCTGTTCCGGCGTACGATGCTTAGGGGTTTTGAGTATATTTCCGATGGAAGAAAGCAAGTCATCTTCGGAACAGACATGTTGATAGGCTGAACTTCCGGTAACGGCTTCAATTCGACGGGTACCGGCGGCGATGCTGCTTTCGCTCATAATCTTGACGAGACCTAATTCGCCGGTCGCACGCGTGTGTGTACCGCCGCAGAGCTCCATGCTGTAGCCGCCAATCTCGACCACACGCACAACGTCGCCGTATTTATCGCCGAAGAACGCGAGTGCTCCCTTATCCTTGGCTGTTTGCAGGGACATGGAGTCGGTTTCAACTTCGTCATTCATACGAACACAGTGGTTAATGAAGCCTTCAATCTCGCGGAGTTGATTATCAGTCACGGCCTGAAAGTGCGCGAAGTCGAATCGCAACCGTCCCGGCTCAACAAGTGATCCCGCTTGACTGACATGCATTCCGAGCACCTTGCGCAGCGCGCTGTGCAGCATGTGAGTTGCCGTATGGCTCGCGGCAATGTGTGCTCGCCGGACCGCATCAATCTGCGATTTGACTGGCGTCTGCGGGGTAATTTCTCCTTCGATAACGTTGCACTTATGCACAATCAGATCTGGGTTTGGCTTGAAAGTATCAACGACGTTTAGCTTCGCATTTTCACTCTCAATTGTTCCGATGTCACCGACTTGACCTCCCGATTCCCCATAAAACGGCGTGCGGTTGAGGATGGCAGCAACTTCTTCACCTTCGTGGATTCCCGATACCTGTTCATTACCTCGAATTAATGCGATGACCTTTGCCTCCGCCTCCCCCGTATCATACCCCAAAAATTCGGTTTTCTCATATTCCTTGAGAATTTCTAAATAAACCTCTTCGCCCTTCCCGCTGCCGCCGGCGGCTTTCCAAGCGGCGCGGCTGCGCTCTTGCTGTGTGGCCATACCAGCGGCGAAGCCTTTTTCATCGACTGACAGTCCACGCTCACGAGCCAAAATCTCGGTGAGGTCTAGGGGAAATCCAAAGGTATCGTAGAGTTCAAAAGCGCGTTCACCGGGGACGACAGATTGTTGCTGCGCGTGGAGTTCATCAAGTGATTTTCCGAGGATTTCCAATCCCCGATCAAGTGTTTGATGGAATCGCCCTTCTTCTCCCCGAATAATTTGCTTCACAAACTCCCGACGCGGGACGACATCAGCGTAAACCGAGCCAAGCAGTTCGATGACTTTATCCACGAGCCGATAAATGAAAGGGGCATCCATCCCTAACCGTTTTCCATAAAGGACGGCTCGGCGCAATATTCTCCGTATTACATAGCCGCGCCCTTCGTTAGAGGGCATTACGCCGTCACCGATAGCAAACGTCAGGCAGCGCACGTGGTCGGCAATGACGCGGTGGGCAACACCGGAAATGTCTTCCGAATACGCGCTATCCGTAATATCGGCGATAACATCAATCAAGGGTGTGAACACATCGGTTTTGTAGTTTGAATCAACGCCCTGCAAGATTGCAACTGCGCGTTCAAAGCCCATACCCGTATCAACGTGTTTTTCTGGCAACGGATACAATTTTCCCGCTGCGTCGCGGTTATACTGTATGAATACGAGATTCCACAGTTCGCGGTACCGATCGCATTTATTGACACCACATTCGTGCGCAGGGTCTTGGGTTGAACACGCATCTGGGCCGAGATCTATGTGTAATTCTGAACAGGGGCCGCATGGACCGGTATCCCCCATTTCCCAGAAATTGTCTTTGTCGAATCTGATAACTTGGCTGGCTGGAACATCAGTTACTGTCGTCCACAGCTTTTCGGCTTCATCGTCATCCAAATGAACCGTTGCCCACAATCGATTTTTCGGAATCTTCCAGACTTCCGTAACCAACTCCCAAGCAAATTCGATAGCTTCCTGTTTGTAGTAATCTCCAAAGGACCAGTTGCCCAGCATTTCAAAAAAGGTATGATGTCCACCGGAATAGCCGACCTCTTCTAAATCGTTATGTTTACCGCTGACGCGAATACACTTCTGAGAATCAGCCGCACGTTTGTATTCGCGCTGCCCCACGCCCAAGAACACATCTTTAAACTGATTCATACCAGCGTTTGTAAACAGCAGGGTCGGATCTTCCGCAGGCACTACCGGTGCGCTGGAAACGATAGTATGACCGCGCTCCCGGAAAAAATCCAAAAAACTCGATCGAATTTCATTGGATGTCATCAATGACTTTTCTCTCTGATTAGAAGCCCGTAATCATCTTCCCAATTTCAATCGCTTTCGTTGACAACGCTCTTACAATTGAATAATCACCGCTACTATTCCGAAAAGGCAATCGTCATCGAACCAAGCCTTTATAACAAGTATACCAAATTGTGAATCTCAATTTCAAGGTTGATAACCCCTACTTCTCGGCTGATGTGGGCTAACGTTAGTCCGTCTGTCATGTTCACAAGCGTGTAAGCACCGCAAATTTATTTGTTTGGTTCACCAAAATCTTTCCCTTCCAGAAAGTCGTCTAATTCAACTCCGAACGCGTCCGCTATCCGATTGACATAGTTGAAAAAGCCAACGACCTCCACAATGGCGAAGAGCGCCTCGTCGGAAAGTCCAAAACCGCGGAGGTGCTCTAAGTCTGCTGGTGTAACCGTAGGTGCTGCTTTGGTTACCTTAATGGCAAATTCAAGGATTGCTTTTGTGGTTTCGTCAATATCAGCGGTATGAAAATCCGCCACGATCTGAGCAATCTGCTTGTCAGTGAGTTGTTCCCGCAACTCGTCCGCATGCGATATTACTCAATAGCGGCATTCGTTCACTTTCGATACAACGGTGGCAATCATTTCGCGTTGCATTCGACTAAGCGGGGACTCTTCGTCGTGCATCACGATTTTGTAGAGTTCAATAAAAGCGCGCATACTTTTCGGCCGCGCACTGAAAAGTTTGACGATATTGTAAACTCGCCCTGCTCGCGCAATTGCCGCGTCGTATTCCTCTTTCACGATACCAGCCGCATTAACGTCATCTACAGTGCGAATCCATGCCATCTTTCATTCTCCAATCACAACACTGTATTCACTTACAACTGCGCCTTTGTTTCCGGATCTCATCGTTGAGCGGACACGTCAGAATGTCAACGTTCATGCCTGTAGGGGTGTCAACATTGCGGCGACGTCTTCCGGCGGTTTGATGCCACTTTTCTGTATGAGGTCTGCCAAACAATCGAGCTTGAGTTCTATTACCTTGCCAAAATCTTTGCGGGCAAGGTCATACTCTTCTTTGGAATAGTAAGCCATGCCGCGATTGCTATAGAATCGAACCTCGCTGGTTTTGTATTCTATAGCTTTAGTGAAATCCTCAAGGGCGCAGTCAAGATTCCCTTTCTTGGCGTAAGCCGCACCACGGTTGTTATACGCCTCGGCATCATCGGGTGTCAGTTTTATCATTTGACTGAAATCTTGGACGGCACGGTCGACATCAGGCTCTTGTCCGTAAGCCAGACCTCGATTGTAATAGGTGTCCGCATTATCCGGTTTGAGCCGAATTACCGTGTTAAAATTTTGGATAGCACGATTAAAATCGCCTTTAATGTTGTAGGCAACGCCGCGATTGTTATAGGCTTTGGCGTCATTGGGATTGAGCGTTATCGCTCCGGTACAGTGTTCGATTTCACGGTCGATCTCACCCAATCGGCCAGAATCAATTTGGCACATGCGATGTTCCTCAGCGTCGTCTAACATTGAGGTTACTTTTTTGATGCCGCCCTTAATATTCCTATCTGGTCTTCCCACGTAATGGTAGTCAAAACCGGCAGGCGTTAAGTTCAGTTCAGGCATAGCTCTTTTTCCTCAAAAATTTCAAACTCTGTACAGGCAAATAAAACTAATGCGCCGCTATTCGTTTGTGCGGTGGAGGTATGGCGATAATCATTATGGGATTTAAAACGACGCAAGTCAATCCTATTGTTGACAATCCTACTGGTTAAGTCAGTCTAAGCTATGATGATTGAGAAAGACCGATTCCCCAAAGTTCACACTGAGAACTTTTCGATTGAATCGACTGTGGAAATCTGATAAGATTTAGACAGTACTATTGAGCAAATTATACGCCCCGTCCCTGAAATCGTCAAGGGAAAGTAGGTCGCGCGGGCGTCACATCTTAATCAGCATGCGGACAGACGAACAGATGACAGCGCAGATAACGGCGACACACGAAATAGAATCGGCGATTCACCACTTGGACACGTATGGCTATTGCATTCTCGCGAGTCGAATGCCGGTGGATGTTGCCGGTGAGACTGCCGAACGCTGCTTGGAGATGCAGGACGACCCGCAGTACCAAGCCTACAACTCCGGAAATCCCCATGAAAGCACGACAATGTCGGGTATGTACAACTTGGACGATCGGGTCTGGCAATTCTTGACCCACCCGGACGTGCTAGCGATTGCCTACCACTTTCTCGGCTCGGATTGCCGGGTGACCGAGGTGTGCGCCAAGCCGATTTGGCCCGGGTCGCTTGGATACGGTCTCCACGTCGATGAAGCCAATTTTTTTCACAAGGTACCGAACGTTCCGTGGCTAATTAACACCATGTGGATGCTCACGGATTTCACGGAGAAAAATGGCGCCACTGCAGTTGTACCGATGAGCCACAAATGCCGTTTCAAGCAACAGCCGACGGAAATTCCGTTTGAGAGTCCGCTTGTGAAAATCGCTACCGGTCAGCCGGGTTCAGTTCTTCTGTGGCACGGCGGCACACTCCATACTGCTACACCCAACACGGGAGATGGGGTTCGTGTGGGGCTCAATATTGCGTATCACGCGCGATGGTTCAATCATTACGGCAATACCCACATTGAACCAATTTGGCCAGAGACATACGTACGTATGCCGCTGGAGATGCAAAAACTCTTTACGTTGCGGCGCGGAAGGACCAAATCCGAGGTTTATGAGATGGACTAGATTTTAAATGCTTCCTGGTTCACAGGGATTGGCAATTTCAAAAGGTTAGCGCGATATAATTTCCGGCTGTCTCCACCGTTGCCGCGAATGTATGTTTTCTATGCTTGACACATTTTCGAGAAATATGGTATATTTTGTGTTTTGCGTGGTCCTGTACAAAAAACGCACTTCCTAATTTCACAATGGGTGCTCAGTTTTTTGAGAGTTGGATGTGAACGAGAGGGAAGTGTAAGAAAAACCCAAAGATTAAGGAGGATTTTTTGACAGTTACAATGAAAGAACTCCTAGAAGCAGGCGTTCATTTTGGCCATCAGACACGACGCTGGAATCCCAAAATGGCAAAGTACATTTTTGCCGAACGTAATGGGATTTACATCATCGATCTCCAGAAAACCTTGGCATTGCTAAAAAAGGCGTGTGAATTCCTGCAGGAAGTTGCTGCCGGCGGCGGTGCGGTGTTATTTGTCGGCACCAAAAAGCAATCTCAGGAAACCGTGGTGGACGAAGCCACGAGATGTCAAATGTTCTATGTTAACCATCGCTGGTTAGGCGGCATGCTGACAAATTTTGAAACAATCAGGCGTAGCAGTGACCGGTTGAAAAAACTTGAAACTGATGAGGAAAGCGGTCAATTTGAGAAACTCCCAAAAAAAGAAGCCATGCAGTTAAGGCGTGAGAAGATTAAGCTGAACAATAACCTTGCGGGAATCAAGACAATGGGGCGCCTTCCCGAAGCTGTGATTGTCACCGATGTCCGCAAGGAACAGACAGCCGTCCGGGAAGCGAATAAGCTTGGCGTGCCTGTGATTGCAATAGTTGATACGAACTGGGATCCAGACCCGGTTGATTTTCCAATTCCTGGGAATGACGACGCCATTCGCGCAATTAAGCTAATCTGTTCCGTCCTAGCTAGCGCGATTATCGAAGGACGAGGGGATGCCTTGCAGGGTGCGGATGACATAGATATGCCGCAGCCGGAAAACGCGGCACCTACGCCAACGACCGATGAGGAAGCTGAAGAGGAGACACCGGCACCAGACGGAGAAAAGTGAATTACACTTTATGGCTGTATTCACCTCGTTGGATAAGATAATGCCGCCAAAGACACCGCAGGTAGACAAGCAAGCCGAGTCAAAGTTTGGCAATGTCTGCTGTCAATACTGAACGGAGGATTAAAAATTTAATGAATATTACCGCAAAAATGGTCAGTGAGTTGCGCACGCGGACGAGCGCGGGGATTATGGATTGTAAGAAAGCCTTAATAGAATCTAACGGCAACCTAGAAGCTGCGATTCAGTATTTACGGGAAAAAGGGCTGAAAGCGACGGAACTAAAGAGCGCGCGCACTGCTTCTGAGGGACTCATCGTCTCCTACATACATCCTGGCAATAGAATCGGCTCACTCGTTGAACTGAACTGTGAAACTGATTTCGTCGCACGGACAGAACAATTCCAGAAACTGGCGAAGGACATTGCGATGCAGGTGGCAGCATCCAAACCGAAGTACGTTAGCAAAGCGGATGTCCCAGAAAACGCATTGGAATCCGAAAAAACAATTCTGAGAAAACAGGCTTTGGATGAGGGCAAGCCGGAACACATCGCTGACAAAATAGTTGATGGACGGATTTCAAAGTTCTATTCTGAAGTTTGCTTACTGGAACAGCCTTACATTCGGGACACCGATAAGAGTGTCAGTCAACTTATCCAGGAGGGTGTTTCGCAGCTTGGAGAGAACATTGTAGTTGGGCGATTTACGCTTTATGTGTTGGCGCAGAGTGAATAAACACATCGGACAAGTATGGCGCCTGGACACTGGCGTTCGAGCTCAGTCCGAAGCGTATGCATCGCCGCACCGCCTAAAGCGTGTTGGTTTACCGGTGCCGAGATTATTATGTAGATTTTATGATTTGTGCATAGGGTGTACCAGCCTTGTAAATTAGTGTGCTGAAATAGCATCCTTATGATGAGGAGTTTCCATATGTCTGAAACGGTTATTCGTAATGCAGAGATGCGGATGAAAAAAGCTGTAGAGTCCACGGCAAATAATTTTGCACGGGTACAGACAGGGCGAGCTTCCCCCTCGTTGTTGGACGGTGTGTTAGTCGAATATTACGGAACGAAGAATCCCATAAATCAGGTTGCAACCATCACAGCGCCCGAACCCCGTGTCATTATGATCCAACCTTGGGATAAGACAGTTAGCAAGGAGATTGAAAAGGCGATTTCCCGATCGGATTTGGGGTTAAACCCGAATAGTGACGGCAATGTTATCCGTATACAGGTTCCTGAACTGACAACGGAGCGGCGGAAGGAGTTGGCAAAATATGTCAGTAAGTTAGCTGAAGACGGCCGCATCGCAATTAGGAATATTCGGCGTGATGCGAATGACGCCATTAAAAAGCTCGACAAATCGGACGCTTCATCAAAAGGCAGGAAGGGAAAAGAAAGAGGCGGGGAAAAGAGACAAGGCGACGATGATCCAGTGCAAAAGATAACGGACAAGTATATCGATCAGATAAGCCAGCTACTGAAATCGAAAGAAGTAGAACTCATGGAGTTGTAGACATCTCGCCTTGAAGCTACCTTGATGTGTGCCGCCTACACCGATGAAAATCTGAATTTGATTTTTCTGTATAGGGATAATATCTCTCGTGTAAAACTGGAATCACTCAAACCTAAGATGTAACGTGCAAAGATAGGTCAGCCGGAATTTGTGCATGGGTGCATTTTCCGGTCGATTCGTTCTTTTTTGACCTCATGACTCAATTATCCCATGGCTGTAACGTCCCTAACCGATGTTCTGGAAGCGAGCAGTCAGTTGCGCTGTCCTTATCCCAATCGTCATCTTCGCTATTCAGTGGAGCGATCCCCGTCCATTTTTCGCTCTGGTAATCGGCGTAACAATCCTCATGCTGGTCGAATTCAGCCGATTATGCAAGTCAATCGGATTGACAGAGATTCGGATTGCCGTTGTTGCATCAGGACTCCTATTTTGTGCGTCAGCACTCATGGAGCGTCTTTCCGTTGAATTTGTTCTCGCCTTTACGCTTTTTTTAGCCTTTGCAGTCCAAATTCTTCATCGCCAAATTAACAGCGCATTCATGTCAGTAACGACCACCATAACGGGTGCGGTTTATATCGGCTGGATGTTTGGGTATCATCTGATATTGCTGCGAAAAATAAGCGATTCTACGGGCGAGTCGATTGGCAGCGAGTTGATTTTGTTTCTAGTTGTAGTTACTTGGAGCAGTGACACAGCCGCCTATGTCCTGGGAAGATGGTTTGGCAAACACAAATTGATACCACAAATCAGTCCTGGAAAAACGGTTGAAGGCACCATCGCCGGCTTGTGTATTGCGGCAATTGGCGGTCTTGTTATTTGGTTATTATTGCTTAAAGACACGTTCGGTCCTGTGCACGCATTAGGTCTTGGAATATTGCTTGGAATTGTGAGCCAAATTAGCGATTTAAGTGAGTCAATAATCAAACGCACCGCTGATGTCAAAGATTCAGGTACCCTGATTCCAGGGCATGGCGGACTCCTTGATCGATGTGACAGTTTGATTTTTTGTGCCCCAACCCTTTATTACTACTTTCAATTTGCCATTCACGCTTGATTTGTAGGTTCGATATGAAACGCTTGGCGATTCTCGGTTCAACCGGGTCAATTGGGAAAAGTGCTCTCTCCGTCGCACAGGCCCATCCTGATGAGTTCGCAATTGCTGGACTTGCTGCGAATACTTCGGTTGACCTACTAGAACAGCAGATACGCCAATTTCGTCCCAGACTTGCGGCATTAAACGATAGAGACACCGCTAATCAGCTTCGGGAACGCTTGAAGGACTTGAAATCGCTTGAAGTGCTTTCAGGTAGAGAAGGAGTTTTAGCGATAGCGAAGATGGAGGAAGTCGACTTGGTTATCGAGGCCATCGGAGGCAGCGCAGGATTGCTGCCGACGTTGGAAGCGATTCAATCTGGAAAGGACTTAGCGTTCGTCAACAAAGAAGTATTAGTCATGTGCGGTTCGTTGGTAATGAGCGCGGTCGAAGAGTATGGCGTCAATCTGTTGCCCGTCGATAGCGAAATTAGCGCGATCCTTCAGTGCCTTTCTGGTAGACTGAGCGACAATCTACAAGAACGTAACCAGATTAATCGCCTCATTTTAACAGCTTCCGGCGGCCCGTTCCGCGAAACACCTCTCAATCAACTCCATACCGTGACTCCTGAAGAAGCACTGAAACATCCCACCTGGAGCATGGGGAACAAAATTACGATTGACTCCGCAACGATGATGAACAAAGGACTGGAAGTCATCGAAGCGAGATGGTTGTTTCAAATAGAACCGTCACAGATTGATGTGATAATTCAGCCGGAAAGTATCATCCATTCGATGGTCGAATTTGTGGATGGCTCCTGCCTAGCTCAACTGGGTGTCGCCGATATGCGGGTTCCGATTCAATACGCTTTAACTTATCCCCGCCATCTGCCGAGCCCTGCTTCGCATCTTAACCTTACTCAAATTCGCACGCTACACTTCGAACCTGTTGATTTTGAGAAGTTTCCCTGCCTGTCGCATGCGTATACCGCGACCGAGGTTGGCGGGACATTGCCCACCGTTCTTAGCAGCGCCGATGAGGTTGCGGTCAGTGCTTTTCTAAATAAGCACATCGGGTTTATGGACATACCGATGATTATTGAAAAGGTCATGAATCAACATGACGTCAAACTTCAACCGACCCTCAATGATATTCTAGCCGCCGATCGGTGGGCAAAATCCACCTCCCATCAGTTAATCCAGAGCCTGTATTAAGTTCTGTTTTCGATAGCGTGCAGGCTTTGAGACAGCGATTAAATCATTCGCCGCTGCTACCGGTGCCAGTACGGCGAGGAATGCCCTGTGATTTCATGTAGGATGTGATAGATGCGATTTGCTGCTGAGCTCGCCTTAACACCTTGTTGACCTGCGGACTAACCGGAGGTTCTGTTTCGTATTTTTTCCAGAGCTTGTCAAACCAATCGAGTGCATCGTTGTAATAGTTATCGTCTTGGTCAGCCAACACCATGTAAGCTTCTCCGATTTGGGCAAGTGAGAGATCTCCGTATTTGGTGTTGGGATAAGCATTGATGATATCGTTGAATTCAGCAATTACTTTTTCAAGCGCCGGTTTTTGGGCTTCACCACGTGTCCGCTTTGCTTTATCAAAATTATCACTCGTTTGAATATAGAATGAACTTGCGAGCGCGGTTTGCGTTTCCACCAGATATCCAGAAGCAGTATTTTTGGAATCCTGATCGATACCCGGCACATCCAATGCCCGCCGGTATTGCTCGACAGCCAAGTCATAGAGGCGGATGCGCTCGGCATTTTCAATTTCTGGGACCGAACCTTGGTTAAAATAATCGTTTCCGAGGTTGATGAACGCTTGAGCAGCGTAGGGGGTATCCGGGTAGTTCTTTGCGAGAATCTCGTTTATATCGAAGATTTTCGCGTTCCATTTTTCCTTCATTTCCGCGTCGTCCCCCGCGTCGTCAGCCAAACGTGAATAACTTGCGGATATCGCGTTAAGCGATTCCGCTGCTTTTTCATGCTGCGAATTCAAGCCGCGGACTATTCCATACTCATCAATTGCCTTCAGGAACTTCTGAGCGGCGAAGTAAGATTCTCCCGCCTGATACTGCCACAATGGTGCATCCTCTGCATTTGGGAAGCGGCGAACCAGTTCTTTGAATGAAGGCACGGCTCGTTCAAAATAGGCTATGGTTTGATCGGAATATTCAGCATCAAGTCCGAGTTGAATTCGACCGAGTTCAAAATAGGCGGATCCAATGTATGTCAATGCAGTCATGATATTGTCCGTCAATTCATTCGAGGCTGGAAAGATCCCTTTATCGACATAGTCCATGAAAAGCGTCAACGCATCGGTTGCCGTTTCAAGATCTACTTTTGGCTCCTCCGTCAGCTTAATCTGAGAACCAATCGAATATGAAATCTGACCTGCTTGGAATAACGCATTTTGAACAAACGGAATCACGGACTTCTCAGCATTTTCAATCGGAGCAACGATTTCATGCACTTTCAAGTAAGTCGCAGCAGCCTCTCGGCTTCCAAGGATGTACGGCCTCATATCGGCGCCCACTTGATCTGAAAAGAGCTGATACGCCCTGTCGAAATATAGGAAACCAAGATTATACTGGGCGGAAACTTTCTGCGGTACCGTTTGGGCAGCCTGCCGCGCCATCTCAGCCTGAGCGATTGCCTCGTCTAATCGACCTAATTTCACATATAGGTCGGATTTACGTATTCCCGAGTCTGCCACCATTGCTTGAATGTTTTTGTCGGATTCACTGGCAAAATCGGTCGTAACGACCTCATATGCCTGCAATGCGTTTTCAAGCTCTTGTAGCTTTGTTTCATAAATCAACCCTGAACGATAATACGATTGTGCTTTAACGAGTGCATCGCCTACCAATTGAACGGCGTTTTGGTAGTTGAGCAAAGCTTCACTATACTGTTGCAGATGCGCGTCTTGCGCATAAGCCATTGCGAAATAAGAGCGCCCCTTGCGGTCAGCATCATCTGTATTTTGGATAACATGCTGATATTCTTCGACAGCGGCAGCATGATTTCCGACAGACGTATTCAATTCCGCAAGCCGAGTATGAGCTTGATGGATTAAACTCTGGCGCGCCTCATCTTCAGTTTGTCCTTCATACGCGGTTGTTTTCTGGAAGGCTTCGATTGCCCCCATCGAATCATCTAAACCAAATCTAGCAAGCCCCAAAGTGTAGTAAGCACTAATCATAGCATCAACGCCGGGATTAGTCTCGATTGCTTGCATAGCATAGTTGGCAGAATTTTGGAATGACAATTTTTTGGTGCCATCGTCCGAAGCGTCTTGCCCTAACTGATAATAACATACTGCGATTTGGTACAACGCATTTTTCATAAGTTCATTGCCGGGAAACATCTCTACGAACATTTGGTATTCGGCAATGGCTTTTTCAAACTCCTTAGCGCCGTAAAGCGAATGTCCAACTTTTAACTGTGCCCGTGAGCGAGCGTCTTCGGGGGCTGCCGTATTATTTGCAATGCGCTTGAGACTTGCGAGGTGTGCAGCCATATCCTCTTCGGTATCAATACCCTGCTGTTCGATTGCAGTGGCTTTTACGAGGTCAATATGACCTAGCGTCTTTCTGACCTTTTCATCGTCGCTATTCCCGTATTTTGCTGCGGCGAGATCGGCGACTTCAAGAACATTTGGCCACTGAGAGGCATCACCCTGTTTAGCCAAATCACGATAGGCGAGGACAAGGCCATAGTAACCCTCAATAGCATTTGGGCTGTCACCGTATTGCTCAATGACTTTTTGGAATGCAGCAACGGATTTTTCTAGTAAGGCTGAATCGTCGTCCGCCGCTTTGTAGTAACAAAGCCCAATTAGGTATTGCGCGTCATCTGCATATTCACCCTTTGGGTTTCTTGCAACAATACTTTCGTATTGAACAGCGGCTTCAGCGAATCGTCCCTCGGAACGCAGTAGGTCTGCCAGCTTAATCTCTGCTAGTGAGCGGTTATCCGGGCTCAACGAGTCAAGGATTGATTGGTATGCTGCCACAGCTTGCGACGGGTTACCTTCCCTAACGTGGCTTTGTGCGATTAACAACTGTGCCCGCTCGAAATTTTCACTACCGGAAGGAATGGATGCGTAAAGTGCACGCGCATCGTCCCACTGATCGAGTTTTTCATGCGCAAGTGCTTGGTTCATTTTGCAAGCCTCGACCTGCTGGGGCCGTTCTGTAAAGTCGTCATAGCGGCCGTCTTCTACACCACCGACAAACGCATCGTCTTTGAACTTATCTATTGCTTCTTGATAGGCGACGATTGATTGCTGTAGCAGTGATTCATTGAACACAGCTTCAGAATCTCCTTCACGGTAATCTGCCGGTTTGCTGGCTTCGTAGTAGGCCCGCCCTTCCTGAAATTTTCCGATTAGCTTAATCGTGTGAAATTTCGGCAGTTCCGGATATGCCCAAAGTTTTGCGTATTCTGCAGCCGCTTCCGCGTACTGTTTGAAGTCGTTAAATTTCATTTCAGCGAATTTAAGCTGAACTTCCGCTGCGAGAATATCGAACTCCGGATCGGCACGGTGTTTATCTATAAATTCGCGCGCTACCCTTTCGAGTTCATCCTTTCGTCCGAGATCGTTCAACGCCCAAATTGCGCCGTAAAGGGCATGAGGGGCAACCGGATCTGTCGGAAATTCATCAATCGCCGTTTGATACCACTGCAGAGCCGTTTCAAAGTATCCTACCGCTTGATCGTTCTGACCGGAGAGTTTCAGATTAGTTGCCAATTTATAGTGGGATTCGCCCATTTGATAAGTAACATAGGGCTTAAAGTCGGTATGATCCGGGTGTTCATCAAGGACGCGCTGGTATGCCGCGACAGCTTCATTCCAGTCTTGCAACTTGAAGTAGCTATCCGCGATTCCCAATTTTCCTTCAGCGACGAAGTTGCTTTCAGGATACTCTTCCAGCAGCTTATTATAAGATACAATAGCGTTTGGATAATCTTCTTGATCGTAATACGTGCGGCCGATCGTTGCCTGAATTTCAGCCTGAAGATCGCGGTCTTCCGTGTTTTGCAGGGCGAGTTCATAGTTGACTCGGGCGTTGTCATAGTCTCTCTGTTTCGCGTAAATTGTACCCATATCGAAGTATGCCGCAGTGACGTATTGGCTATCGGGGAATTTCGTAATGAATGTTGAGTAGCGCCCAATTGCTTCTTCATCACGGGCAAGTTGGTTCAAACAGAAAGCCGCTTTATACATCGCTTCTGCTTGCAACTCCGGGTAATTTTTAAATTCTTCAGTGGCCAGCTTGTCGAATTCCTGATAAGATTGCTCGTAGTTTTTTTCATTGAGAAAAGATTGAGCAATCAGATGCTGCGCGTCATCTTTGAAATCCGAGTTTGGAAACCCGTCGAGTACCTCCTTAAAGGCATGGCGGGATTCTTCATACTTTTGCAGCTTATAGTTGAGTTGGCCGATTGCGTACCAGGCGTTTTCAACGAACAGGCTATTTGGGAAGGTTTCGATTAACGCTTGAAATTTGGGTTCTGACAGCTCGAATTTTTCTTGCTTGTAGAGAATATGCCCCCAGAGGTAAGTTATCCCCTCTTGGTGTTTGGGCACGCTCGCGTCTACGGCAACTTTTTCAATATACTGAACCGCAGTGTCATAGTAGTTAACATCTCCCGATTGTTCCGCCCATTTTGAATAGCTGACCGCAATCTTGTAATGTGCGAGTGTGTGGAAATCCTTATCAATGACTTCCGTCTTAACGCCCCATTTTGTTGATTCTTCAAGGGCTAGGTTATATCCTTCGATGGCTCGTTCATAATCAGCTTGGCTAAAGTGTTCCTCTGCATCGTTATATAACCGTTCGACCTTCTTGGAACTGCCGGAAGGCCAAAACAGAACAGCGAGTAACGCAACTCCGCCAAGAATTCCTAGTGTTTTCGGGTTCATCACAATCTCCTTGTAAGTTTTGAGTTAAGCATAAGGTATTTAGAGGCGTTATCATCTAACACCTCGTAGCTTCAGCTAAAGTTTTTGCAGAATTACAAAATTTTCGCGAGCGACAGGTCTGCCAATGTAACTTCCGCCAATACTCCACTCGTAAAGCTGCTCGACCGGTTATCTTTCCTTTCAAATCGATACGAAATGTTTATCACCGCCCGTAAGGGTTGCGAATAATCTTCCCTAGAGAGGTAAGGTTCCGGGGTTGATAACTGAGCGAAAACCAATGAATGTGAAGATGAATCATGAGTTATTATCTCACTTAGCCCCTCGCCATCACTTCCTGAAGTAGGAGGGTTCCCATTCCAATCCAAGTATCCTGTAGTCAGATCAGTAAGATTGGATTGCATGAGTGTTTTATGAACAAACTGATTGGGTGAAGATGGGGGTATTTTCGCAATTTTTTTAAGATTGTCCCTAACAAGATTATGGTCCATTTCAACATGGGTGTGATAACTCAGTGACGCATTTAAAAACTGCGGCGCACCAGTAGGATAAAGCTGTTCTTTGCGACTTGTTTGAAATCCTTGGTACACCAATAGCGTCGTGAGCATAACGAGAAAGATGACCGCATAAGCGGGCGACAATCTCGCCCATCGCCAACTCCGCTGAATGGGGTGTCGAAATAGCGAATTCAGAAAGAAACTACATCGGTCAAAAATTCTTCGACTGCCAGATACAAATGACAACGACCTAACTAAACTTCTCCACCATGTTGGCCGCGGATTTTCCTCTATCGTACTCTGGAGTTGTTGCCAAAACAAGCTGTCATAGCCCTCGGGGGGAGTCGGTCGAACGTAATAATAGAGTAAGGCCTTCGTATTTCTTAAGGACTTCACTTCGTTCCGACAGCCGCGGCAAATTCCAAGGTGTTGCGCAATGGTGACAGTTTGACCCCTAGAGAGTGTACAGTCTATGTAGTCAGATAAGTAACGCTGAATGGATCGGCATTGAGGTTTCATGATTACCTCATTGTTCAATGAAACAAGGTACAGCCTTAAATCTTACGGAGAGAGATTAGTCAATTCCACATAAGGTTTCAACCGCTCCCTGAGTCTTTTTCTGGCGTAGTGCAAACGAGATCGTACAGTCCCCTCAGAACAGTTGAGAATTGACGCAATTTTGGGATGCGTTAATCCTTCAAACTCGTGCAAAATTACAACCATTCGATGCTTCATTGGCAAGCTATTTACTGCCTGAGTAACCTGTCTTTGTAGTTCTTTCCTTTCAACACTCAAATGAGGGTTATTCCTTAAATTGGATGCGCGCTTCAGTTCTGAACGAATGTGAGTTTCGGTTGTTCCAGAGAGTGGGGCTTCACGACGGCGTTCCCGGCGTTTGACAAGGTTTATTGCCTGATTGACAACAATGCGATAAAGCCAAGTCTCAAAGGCAGACTCTTTCCGAAAGCTATGAATTGATTCATAAACTTTCAAAAACGTATCTTGCATGACATCGTTAGCATCTTCATGATTCTTAGTAATTTGGAAAGCTAGACGGTAGACAAGCCTTGTGTATTTCTCGACAATAATCGCTAATGCCGTCATATCTCCTGCACGGAGATTTTCGATAAGCAAAACTTCGGTACGTTCCACTGGGCATTATCTCCCTGATTTCCCGCTTTCAATTTACATTAGACAAAGAAGGCTCAAAAACCGTTCAAAAATTTTTCGATGTTTTCTGATGCCCATTAAGAGCCTGTTTGAAAAAGAAAAAAGATGTCTGAACGGTTGATGTTTACGTTTACTCACTGGAGCAGTTGATTCCGAACCAATGAAGGGAGTAAACATGAACCGAAAACGTTATCCTAGTGATTTGACCGATGTACAATGGCAGAAACTGTCAGCGTTTCTGCCAACCCCTCAACCATTAGGTAGACCTCTAAAATGGGAGATGTACTTAATTGTCAATGCCATCTTTTATGTCGTCAAGTCCGGTTGCCAGTGGCGAATGCTACCATACGATATGCCGCCGTGGCAAACCGTCTATTACCATTTTAGGAAGTGGGAAGCCGACAATACATGGCTCTTGATTCATCAGGCACTTCACGAACAATCACGCTGTGATGGTGGCAAAGAACCATCACCGACAGCAGCTATCATTGACAGCCAATCCATTAAGACAACTGAACTGGCGACGACTCGCGGTTTTGATGGTCACAAGAAGGTCAAAGGACGCAAACGACATCTAGTAACGGATACGACGGGTATTCCATTGATGGTCAAAGTCACTGACGCGAATGTCAGTGATAATCAGATTGCTATCGAGTTACTAACAGAAGTGTTTAGCTGGTACATAACCATTCAGTTGGTGTGTGCCGATGCCGCCTATCGTGGAGAATTGGAAGACTGGTTATATTTTGCTCATCAATGTCAACTGGAGATTGCATCTACGCTAGGACAGCAGAAGTTTGAAGTTATCCCGTTACGATGGATTGTTGAGCGCACATTTTCTTGGCTTGGTTGGTTTCGTCGATTGACTTTGGATTATGAACGCTATCCTAGGACTGCTGAGACTATGGTGTACATCGCTTCCATTTACTTAATGCAAAATCGAATCAAATGACTTTTCAAACAGGCTCTAAGCAGCCCAATTCCATTGTCGGGATAAAAGAAAATTAGCGAAACGCCGCCGTGCTAATCACATGTGTAACTCAACAACAATTCCCGTTTAGGCGGCGAGACTTGGCGGTTGGCCAAATTCCGTTGATTCATATAATACACATGGAGGGAATGAAGCTGCTTCATTCCGGTGTTCGACTCGTTCCAACGGTGACACAAATACTCTCCATAATGCATTCTATACGGGTCTCCTAACTTCACATATTTCCGCATATACCGCCGCCACCGCGCACTTTCGTAGAGCGAAATCACCAGTTCGGGTTTATCCCAAAGAACTTCCTCTCCAGGCTTCAAAAGGTTTACCCTCGTACCGTCTTTCAGTTGCCCGGTGATAACGAACCATCCGTTCTTTTTCGACGGACCTGCGAACACCCCCCATGCCTGATCCAATCCAAGGGCATATCCAATCGGATTGATAACACTAGGGAAAAACCTATAAAGCGGTTTGTTGGCGGTTCGAAGATTCCAAAACAACACGTAAATCAGTAGAAACACAACGGCACCATTCAACAGACGCGCCCAAATAGTCTTGTTTCCTTGGCGATCAAAAGTGGGTGACTTTATTTTCAGGCGATCCCAAACCCAACTTGGGATGAATAAAAGCCACGCAGCGCTACAGATATATCCGAACAGCCACAACTCGAGACAAATACCCATACCTAGGTGAAACAACCAAAACGCCGCGATGATACCGCACCGAACCGGACCTCTGGCAACAATGGGGAACAGCGCGAGCAACGGCCCAAATAGCTCAAGCCCCAATGTGCCATAGTTGAGCAACTTCAATAGGATCGGGTTAGCATCAAGTAGCCACTTTCCGATGGGCGTCACATACCGATCGAGCATCAACGCATAATAGACGCCATCACCTTGGATATACCACGTATTGCGTGATTTCAATAACCCAGCGAACCAGTATATTATGCAGACCTGCAGCAGAATTGCAGCCGCACCTATGGAACGGACAGTGCTTGAGGCGGGACGGATACCCCGGTTCCGATAGGCATCAACGCCGTAACGGCTGCCAAGCGGCAAAAACATACTCCAAAATAACAACACACGCAATACATGGTCGCCACCTTGAAGTACCTGCGGGTTTCGCCGATGCAACGACAGCATCAATAGCCAAACAATCGGAGTTACTAGCCGCGTATGGTAACCAACAAGCATCGCAAGGGCGAATGCACCCGTAATGAGGAATAAAACAGCTTGAAACTCAACGGAACCATTGAACAAGTGCAGCGAAAATCCCCATAATGGAAGCCGCCTTCGCCCCGCTTCTATCGGCCACGCACCATCGTCCGCATAATGCGCCGTCAAATCACCCGCACGCGTCAACAAGTCAACCAGAATCAAAGTTGCGATTGCAATGCGAAACACCGCTAGTGAACGCAAATCTATCGAAAATATTTCGCAGATTCTAGGATACCACAGCGACGATTTGCTTGCCAAGAATGTGTACAACTTTGTGAGTTTCAACCCACCTGTCCCAAAAATGAAATCCCGATTTCTCACGAGTACGGACTTTCCGCGGCTGCTTGCCCAATTTTATGTCCTACAACAACGGTTAAGCTAGCACGCGCGGTACGCCCGAAAACCGATGCCTACGCAAGTCACGGTCGGCAGTCGAATAGATTTCTGACGCTATGGGCTTTCACCATTTATTCCACGTTCCGCGCAACTTTATCGGCTATTCAATCATTGTCACCTTCCTCGAGTTCTGCGCGGCCTTTGTTTTCTTGCCTCCTTTTGGAATCACGCAGTGTATTGGAGATATGCGAATCGAATTGATCGGAAATTCCAAGCAAACTTTCCAGTAATTTAGCTCCGTCGATATAATTCCCGACAAGAATTTCGCTCTCACCCGCGGCGATTAACCGCTCGATAGCGTTCATGTCTACTGACGCTAGTTTCCTAAACATCCCCCTAGTTTTATCCCATGCGGAAACCTCTTTATAGCAAATTCCAAGGTTAAGATAAAGGTTAGGCAGGTCTATATCGCGGACCCCCAGATCAAGGACCTTTTCCAAACAAGCGCCCGCACGCTTGTAATCTTCCGACATATAATGCATCAAACCTAGATTATAAACTACATCATTCAGCAAAGCGCCATCTCCCGCCATACTTGCCTTTACGTCTGGCCCCTCAAGTAAACCGCTTGCCATCAACAGACGACGTGGATTGTATCCAAATGTTGGTGATGCCACCCAACTTTTGAATTCCGCCCGTTGATTTAGAGACGGTCTTGGCGCCGCGTTGCGTATCTGGGTAGGCGTCTCATCTTCTTCAATCGGCAACGGCTCGCGCGCTAATTTTGCCGATGTTTCGGCACTAGAGATTTCAAAACCGCTAAGTGCGTCCAATCGTTGCCGCGCAAGTGCGCATTCCTCCGCAGCATTTGGAAATTGAGCAATTACTCGCCGGTAGGTCTCCGCAGCGTTTTCGGAGGAATTAAGGGATTCATGAATAGTTCCGACCTTCAACAACACTTCAGGAATACGCGAATCAGTAGCGTAACGCGTTTCGTAATTTGCTAACGTTTTGAGCGCAGCCGTGTTTGCCCCCAGTTGGACGTAGCAATCGGCAAGATGCAATCGAGCTGCTGGCGTTCGTGGATCCTGGGAAAAATCTAGGATGAATTGAAGGTATCTGCGTCGAGCAACTTCGTAGTTCCCGTTTTCTTGGCTCCGGTTTGCAAGTATCCACAACGCATCACCCGCTTGTGAACTTGTCGGATAAGATTGGACGATTTTCTCAAAAATCTTTATTGCTTTTTCATCTTCACCGGGCAGTCCGTCGTAAATCCTTCCAATTTTGAATTGGGCATTTCGAGCCTGTTCTGAACCGGGATTGGCTCGCATAATCTCCAAGTAACGGGCTATCGCCCTTTGAGGGTTTCCATTGGGAAGCTGATTTTCAATACGCGACATGGGCGACCGGGGGGAACAACTCACCGCCCACAAGAGGAACCAAATTGTTCCGAGACGAATCATAACATGTGGCAGGGTACACGTTGCCATAGGGATAAGAGTATCTTCTACGAAGCGCAAGTTTAAATGATAGTTGGCTATCTAGCGCGCACGACCCACTCAATGTTCATTGAAACGTCTACAAACCGAGTTAAAAACAAAAAAGGACAATATGTATACGATATATTGTCCTTTTTTGCATACTGGAACCTTTAAGGGAGAATTATAAGCTGCAATTATTCTTTGCCCTTGGTTGTGAATGAAATTGTCGAATCCAATTTATTCCCGGCTCCGTCCTCGGTCGAAACTTTAATTTCATACGTTGTTTCGTTGCCAAGTTCTGCGCCTTTTGCAGGAACAATTGTTACTGAATTCGCACTCCATTCTGCCAACCAATTCAGCGCATCTCCACCCTCAATTGAGATTGAGATATCGCCTTCTTTGACATCTTCGCTGAACGTAATTGAGATGCCATCCGTATTGAGTCCGGCCGGGTCGACATCTTTGTCATTGTTGCTCACCGAACTGCTGTCAATGGAAGGTGCTGTTGTGTCTGCCTCAGCTTGAATGGTTAAGGCGACACTCCCTGAACCGGCAGTACCATCTTTGTTTGTCCAGCCGATGTTCAGCGTTGCGCTCCCTGCCGGCAAATTAAGACCCGCAAGATTTAAGGTCCACGTTTTCCCGGAACCCGCAGCGGCGGTGCCATTCACCGTGACGCCGTCAACTGCTTCATCAAGCGTAATTGTAAGGCTGGCATTTGGGGCAACTTCACTGCCCGCTGCGGGCGAGGTAGTCGCGGTCGTCGCTGAAGGCTGTTCCACAGCTTCGTCCTCACCGTCGTCCTCACCAGTCTCGTCGCCACCACAGCCGACCATAAAAACAACTAGCATTGCAGCCATTATAACAGCTAAGGTTCTCAACAATTTTTGCATTAGTCTACTCCTTCATGAAAGAAATTTAAAAACGATAAAATGACTGTGTCAAATTTTTGCAACCTGATACAGTTTTCAACGTCAAATCCTTTGTATTCCCTCTCGGGAAGATGGTTAACAAGAATATTCAGACCGCTGTTGGAAACGCCTTCGACCCAACAACAATTCCAAATTGAAATTGAAACGTTGGTTTGAAATCAGATGCGAGCATTTTCGATTGACAAACGCTCTTTTGTCTTGCTTCTCCTGCAACGTGGATAATAGTCTACCAAATTTTAAAATTTTTGTAAAGAAAAATCTTCACATAAATCAAAAAATTCGGTCTTTAGTAAATCCTGCTTCAACGAGCATTGTTGAAAACTTAAGCGTTGGTTATTGAAATACGTGTTTCAGTTGAGGTCTTCCTACCAACGATAGCATCAGCCCGTTGGTTCACTTGCGCAGGTTTACGCTTTTTGCAAAGGATTGCCGGTGGGGCCGGTATTTACTCATTCAAACGCGAGCCAAAGTACTCTACCGGACATATATACAGTTTTAGTTTTTTTCCGCCTCCTCGCTCAAGCTCAAACTAAGGCATTTAGGCGGAAAAACCAGACACATACATAAACTCTCGCCCATTCTCTTTCTGAGAATGGCGCAAGTATAGCACATTACAAAAAACTTTGCAACAAAAATTTGCGGTATTTCTTAACCGCAACCAAACGTTCAAAATACTCGAATTCATCCCTGTTTGCACGACCAAACGTACTCTGAAACCTATGTAAATCATTCCAAATACCAATTCGCTATGCACTAAAGCCGACTGGACGCGAATTACGGGGCTGTTCCGGCAATTTCCGGTTAATCCCCCCATGCGGCTCCTCGGGGAACCCACAACCATTGTCCTTTATAAATTCTATCGCGGTCAAAGTCGTAATCATCTTGATTAGCCTCGACCAGCCTTGGCCAAAGCGCGCCGTTGTCATAAACCTCCGGGCGAGCGGCAATCGTTCGGAGAGTATCACCCTTACGAACATTGTATCGGCTCACCTTTTCGGGAGAAGCAATTGTAAAGCTAAAGGAATAAGGTTCAGACAAAGCGTTGCCGGCCGTATCCATGACACCGGACACAGTAACACTGTATTGCCGCCCTGCCCGCATTGGTGCGTCCGAAACAAAAGTCACCATATTGTCGGATCCGCCGATTGTTCCCGAAACTGGGCCAGATTCCTGGCTCATTGAGTCCGGGGTCGATTCAACTTGAACTGCAATAACGCCTGATTGACTATCGACGTTTTCGTCAAAAGTGATCGACACAGCAACATTCACCTTCAGTGAATCATCATACTCAGATATTGTTGCTCCATCTGAGGGATCTGACGCAGTAATGTTCGGCGGGGTCGCATCAGTGTACACGAATTTTTGACCTAATGTCACCGGTTCATCAGGTTTACTGTTGTTTGTTACAACAACTTCAGCGGATTGCCCCGCTGCGCCCGCCGGCGTTACTGCTGTAATTTCAGTTTCGCTTGGAACATTTACATTGGTGCCCGCTTTCCCGTCGAAAGTCACAACCACACCCTTCTTCATGTCAAACTTGTCGCCTGAAATTCTGACCGTTGTCCCACCTGTCTCCGGCCCGTCAGTTGGGCTCATACTCTGCGGTTCAGGTGGAGAAGCGCAACCCGCGCAGCCGGATATCCATGCGGCCACAAATGTCAAAGCAACAATTGTTGTGAAATTTCTGAATTTCCTCATGCGTTTTTCTCCTGAACAATTAAGGTTTGAAAATCACCCAATGCGAAGCCGCGTAGCAATTAAAGCGGTTATATTCAATCGGCAATTTCTTCTAGTATACAGGCTAACACGAACTTTGTCAACAGCAAAAAGGATTGAATGTGAACAAATGCCGTTTGCCGGCTGCGACGCGTAGGCCTAAGTTCTATACTCGGACAATATCTGCACCAACATCCGCCAATTTCCTTTCAATAGATTCATATCCCCGATCGATGTGGTAGACACGAGCGACAACTGTTTCACCTTTTGCCACCATACCGGCGAGTACCAAAACCGCCCCGGCCCGAAGGTCGGATGCCATGACTGGTGCTCCACTAAGCTTGTCGACGCCGCGTATTATGGCGCGGTTGCCTTCAATGTCGATATTGGCGCCCATACGGTTTAGTTCGCTGACATGCATGAATCGATCTGTATGAATAGTTTCCGTAACTGTACTGATTCCAGGGGTAACGCTGAGAAGTCCAATAATCTGTGCCTGCATGTCTGTCGGAAAACCTGGAAATGCCTCTGTATTCACGTCGATAGCGGCTAATTGGTGAGGCGTTGTTACACGAACGCCATTTTCTTCCCAATCCAATTGAACACCTGCTTCAAGTAGCTTGTCTGAAACTGCACCAAGGTGATTGCGGAGCGCATTTTGCACGAAGACATCGCCGTTAGTAATTGCACTAGCTACCATGAATGTGCCTGTCTCAATGTCATCTGGAATCACGGTATACTCAGTGCCGCGTAATTGCTTGACACCGTGAATTTTCAGAACTGGTGTTCCAATGCCGTGAATTTCTGCTCCCATCGCATTGAGGAAGTTGGCAAGATCGACGATGTGCGGTTCACGAGCAGCATTGCGAATGGTTGTTGTGCCTTCTGCCAATGCTGCCGCCATCATGACATTCGCTGTTGCACCAACGCTTGGCCCATACCTGCCTTTCAAATTCATTTTAGCGCCAATCAATCGATTGGCTTCCGCAGTAATGTAACCGCCTTCGATCGTAACTCTAGCTCCCAGGCACTCTAACCCTTTCAAGTGCAGGTCTATTGGACGCGGTCCAATCGAGCAGCCGCCGGGAAACGCGACTTTCGCCTTACCTAGGCGCGCGGCAAGCGGCCCCAAAACGTACACTGATGCGCGCATCTTCCGAACCAAATCATAGGGTGCCTCGTAAGCAGTGCGGTTTATCGGCTTGACATGGAGCGTGGCATTTTTGTATTTCGTCGCTGCTCCCAGCGTTTCAAGGACACCGCATAGCGTCTCAACGTCCCTGAGATTGGGAACATTGTGGATGACACTGGCGCCATCCGCTAAGATTGCTGCAGCAATGGCAATGGGAAGCGCGGCGTTTTTTGAACCGCTGACGGATACGGTGCCTTCAAGCCGTTTGCCGCCATTGATGACTAATTTATCCATCGTACAGCCTCCTTGTTATCTAATCGCCGGTGTCATGTCGTAACAAGCACGTGTGAGGACAAATCGACATGTCTCCATTTTACCCATGTTCCAATTGGTTAATTACATGACACTAGCAAAATGACTTCCTTGTGTTTAGAACCAACGATATCAACACGCCGTTCGTTTCGCTGAAGGCTAAAACGGTTTTGAATTCAGATGAACCGTGCCAAGAAAACGCGGCGTTTGTATTACGCCGCATTCCGTGGATTTGCTGCGGTGATATTGACTGATGAACGTTGGATGGCAAGGAATTGTGGTACCGTTTGCGTATCGGTTTCTAGAAGGGTCTACCCCTCCGGTTGAGGGCTGCAGGGACCTCATTCCTAACGGGTTTAATTGTTTTCAGATATGCCCACATCGCCTTAAGATCGGCATCGCTCATATTTGCATAAGCGCCTTTGGGCATCGGAGGAAGAATGCGCCGATTACCTTTGTCACCTTGATGAAATCCGGTCCGCATTGCATCAATAAACATTTTTTCTGTCCATTCACCGAGTCCTGTTTCGTTATGAGGCGTCAGATTCGCGGCAAAGGTTGTTCCGAAGGGGCCAGAAAATGCGGCAAGTGTAGGCGCAGTTAACATGAAAATATTCTGTTGTATCAAGCTAAAATCGTATTTGGGATGTGGTGCATTTGCCGGATGTCCGGCGAGATACATCCTCATGTCAGGTTCAGCTCGTGCACGCGGTGTGTGGCACTGACCGCAAGCCCCAACCGCATCCACAAGATATTTTCCGCGTTTGACCATGTCACCCTGGCTTTGTGCGTGATTAAAAGTAAGTATCATGAGCGTTAATATTGAAATTATTATGGTCCCAAGTATCCACCTTTTTTTGATCATCTCTTTTGTCCCCTTTTTATGATGTTTAGTAAGCCAACTCAAAAAACCTCAAACCATAGTGAATTATATCACTGCTTATAACCGTTTTCAATATTGGCTTCCGCCCGTTCACCGATTTAGCCAAATTATTTTGATTGCCGTAAGCGTTCAAATTCGGCTTGATCCAATGAGCGAAGTTTGATAGACTTTTCACGAGAAACAAGAGGGAATTTATGCTTCGCATTCCACACAGTACACCAACACGGAATGAGGCCAATTATGGACTGTATTTTTTGCGCAATAGCTGGGGATGCGATACCAGCTACGAAAGTCTACGAAGAAGACCAAATTCTCGCTTTTATGGATATCAACCCGGCGAATCCGGGACATCTCCTTGTCATTCCGAAACGACATTACCGAAATATTTTTGACATCGACGCCGAGACGGCTGGAAAGATTATGCAAGTTGGAAAGCAGCTTGCGAGCGCCATAAAAACTGCCTTGAATCCGGATGGGCTTAATTTGTTACAGTCGAGCGAGGCCGCGGCATTCCAAACAATATTCCACTTTCACTTACATCTCATCCCGCGTTGGGAAGACGATACGCTAGTTCTGCCATGGAAACCTCAACAGGGCGATATGAATCAGATTGCGGAAGTTGCGGACAAAATTAGACAGCACATTCAATAACCGGTACAGGTGATTGCCGTTGCAGCGCGGAGATGTCAATCAACCAAAGCGCAAGATGTGAAAATCGTTTAGAACCTATCGGCATTACTGTGATTATCATTGGTCTGCTTAAACTCAGGCAATGATTGATTATTCCTGGCAGGAATCCTTTTTCGCGCAATCTGATGAATTCGCTTAACGGTGGCGTAAACTTTTCCAAGTGCTAATTTATGATAAATCAGATGCGGCTTCATTCCAAAATTCTTGGTCAAAAAAAAGGCAGGAGGCAAAATTTCTACCTCCTGCCAATTTTTTTTGAAAACGGACTTATACGCTGAAAGATTCTCCACAACCACATGTGGACTTCGCATTGGGGTTGGTGATTTTGAAACCCGAATCCATTAATCCGTCTGCGTAGTCTAGCGTTGAACCGGCGAGGTAGAGCGTACTGCGTGGATCCAAAAATATTTTTACGCCGTAATGCTCAAAGACTTTGTCACCACTTCGCGGTTCGTCAAATCCAAGTTCGTACTGAAAGCCGGAACACCCTCCACCAACCACCTTCATACGCAAGCCATACTCTTTCTCTGCGTCGTGTTCATCTTCATTTTTTGCCGTTTCAAGCAATGTGCGCGTTTTCTTGGCGGCCGATTCCGTCACAGTAATCATACGAACCCTCCTCCTTTCTAAATTCTCGAATTTCACGCGAAAAATAGTCGTGAATTGCTGCTTTCAACACCTCTACAGCTAGCGCAAGATATCGAGTTTTATCTGGCGGCAGTACGCCGAGTGCCGCCTCAACTTGAGAATCAGTAATACTTAATGCTTCTTCGATTGAAATTCCTTTGATGAGTTCTGTTAATGCTGAATTTGCCGCAATCGCAGCGACACAACCAATTGTTCTGAATTTAGCGTCAACAATCCGGTTTTGCGTAACTTTGATTGTGAGTTTCATCAAGTCACTATCTGCGGGGGTTCCGACGATACCCACCCCATCTGCATCCTTAATCGTACCGAGATTGCGCGGATTTTTGTAATGATCGATAACCTGTTGCGTATACATAATGCTTTAAAGTTTTCAAGCTACACTGAAGGCGCCGGCAAGCTTGCATAATTATATTCCACTACGCCGTAAATGTCAAATATCATTTTCAAAACCCGTATTGAAATTACAATTGTCATCACTGCTTAATTCTGAGCGACAGTAACGTTTGATTTTAGGTATCAAACGCCCGTCAATTGCCTTCGACAAATCCATTTACTTTGTTGAGGAATTGATGTATAATCAACAGAAATTGATGTTACAGATTTTATGTTTTTATAATCTTCAGGCGGACGACTTGAAAGAAACCAAAGGGCTAATGCTCAAGACATAGCGTAAAACCGGTAGAAGCGGGCTGAACGCACAGGTAATTGATTTCAATATGTCTAATTCCCAGAGGAACGACAGCGAAAAGGTTGATCTCTCGATTGTAATTCCCGTATTCAATGAGGAGGAGAATCTCCACGACCTTTACAGCCGACTAACAGATGCGCTTTCAAAACTCAAGAAAACGTATGAAATCATCTTCATTGACGATGGAAGCACCGATCTCAGCTTTAAGATATTGCGAGAGATTGCTCAGACGCATACCAATATTCGCGCTATACGATTTCGCCGAAACTTCGGGCAGACGGCTGCGATGAGTGCGGGCTTCGATTATGCATGCGGCGAAGTGATTGTTCCGATGGATGCCGATCTCCAGAACGACCCTTTAGACGTAGAACGGCTGCTAGAGAAATTAGATGACGGCTACGACATTGTCAGCGGGTGGAGAGCGAATCGGCAAGACGGATTTTTTCTGCGCCGCATCCCATCAATTCTCGCAAATCGCCTAATCTCCTGGATGACGGGCGTTTACCTCCACGACTTTGGATGTACCTTGAAAGCCTACCGACGTGAGATACTCGAAAATATTAACCTGTACGGTGAATTGCACCGTTTTATCCCGGCATTTGCAAAACTGATTGGCGCTCGAATGGCGGAAATCAAGGTAAGGCATCACCCACGTGCACGCGGGAAATCGAAGTACGGCATTTCTCGCACAATTCGGGTCATTTTGGATCTCATCACAGTTAAGTTTCTTATGAGTTATTCAACGCGTCCAATCCAGATATTTGGCCTAGTTGGCTTAATCTTCTTCCTCGCAGGAATCAGCATTTGCGGTTATCTTACCATTGGCAAATTGTTTTTCCCGGCGGGAGTTGAATCAGGCTTTTTGTCCTATCTTTTTGCCGCCACGGGAGAGCGTGGATTTAGTCTAGTTGAACGTATGCCAATGCTGATTTTGGGCGTGCTACTTCTGTTTACAGGCATCCAGTTCATCACAATGGGACTTATAGGAGAACTGGTAATTAGGACTTACCACGAATCTCAGAAGAAGCCGATTTACGTCATCCGCGACATCATCTGAAGCTAAAGATATTCGCGCCAATGGTCAAATTTTAGACTCAATCGTTACCTCAACTGTAAGTAGAGCGGCTTATCTATCGGAATTAGTCTCGAAAATGGTTGTTTGAATACACTATCGAAGCAGTTAAAGGCATGTTTTTCGCTAATGAACAATGGCTTAAGTTTTAAAATATTCCTACTACTAGTTTTTAATGTATTGTTAACAGTTGGCGGACAACTGCTACTCAAACGAGGAATGATGGCTGTGGGGCCAATTCAGTCGTTGAGAGATGCAATTCCCAAGCTTTTGCAAGCTTTTTTGAATCCATTCGTCATTGGCGGAGTTTCGGTGTACGGATTTACAATGATGGTTTGGCTCATCATATTATCTCGCGTTAGATTGAGTGTTGCCTACCCAATGATTAGCCTCGGTTATGTACTATCAATTCTTCTGTCGTGGGTATTTCTTAAGGAATCTGTGCCCAAAATTCGAATCATCGGGGCGGTTGTAATCTGTATCGGTGTTTATCTGGTTGCCCGCAGTGACTGATACAGCGGAGGTCTAAGTGGCAGAGATGAGCACCGTGAAGCGATCGTACCTAGCTATGCTTTTATCAATAATTCCAGGAATGGGCCAACTCTATTTGCGCAAACCGCTGAAGGGTTTGATTCTGTTTTTGGGAGTTCTCTCCGCGGGCGCGGTGATTTACATCAGTTCGCTCCCGGTAAATGATTGGCGTGATTTGGTGCGCTTTGATGGACTTGAAACTTGGTGGGCATCCCGGCAGGCTGACATAGAGACGCGGGAAGATGCTGGAAAGTCCGAACCTACTGCCGCGAAAGCAGAAGTATATCAAGAGCGCGATTATCATTTGTACACATTTGACGATAATTTTCTTTTTCGCATAGCACCGAAGTTCCAAAAGGATTTAGACACTAGCATCATCTCGGAAAGATTACGGCGGACATTTAAGGACAATAACATCCTACTCTCAAAGGACGCTATTGCTTCAGTAAACAAGACCAACAACCGATGGATAATTTCGCAGGGCGATCGAACTTACGCCGTCAGGAAGGTAGATGGACAGTTAAACGTTTACGCCGCCAAGAAGTTAATGTATCGTCCCTCCTGGAAATTTAAAATCAGCGGCTTTATTCAAGGCATTGTCTTTTGGATCTACGCCATCTATGATGGATGGAAGGGCCGGAGAGGATTTAATCGGCGGGCGCTTAAGAAAAAAATGAAGAAAACTGAACAAGATACAGTAGACGAGAGCGAACAAATAAATGATGGCGCGATAAAAAGTTGAATTAGCAAACGATGGTTTTAATCGAACCGTGAGACATTAGAATATAGATGTGATGAACGAAATTTGAATACATGCGGATTAGGTCAAGAAAGGAAAATCATGCCGTTTTTTGCTTCTGAGAAACTACCCAAAATGCAATTATTCCCCGGCGCGCTCAGCGGCATTGTCGCCGGCGAAAATTTGCTTCTCTCGTTCCTTGAAATGGAAGAGGGGAGTGAGGTTCCGGCGCACAGCCATCCACACGAACAAGCCGGTATTTTATTATCGGGGAAGATGCGATTCAGGATTGGTTCAGAGGAATGCCTCATGGAAGCAGGGGATGCATTCATTGTGCCCCCGGACGTGGTGCATTCGGGGAATGTAGTAGAGGGACCGGCGCGTGTTTTGGATATCTTCGCCCCACCTCGAGAAGATTACATCGACAGATACAACAAGTATTCGAGCACTTCAGGTCAGACTCTTTGGAAATAGAGGGTATCTGGCATTACTAAAGATGGCCATGAGTCCCATCGTGCGAGTATGGCGTAATTTTTCCCAATCTTTGAGTCCGAGCTAGCAGAAGGCATTTATGCAATCCCAACAGTCTAACGAGCACAATCCATACCGTAAAAACATAACCGATTCGCAATGCCCCTCTGTTAATCTCTACCCGGGCCAACAACTTCGCGGCTTTGAGGTTAAAGCCGTCACGCCAATCGACGAACTGCGAGCTACGGCTATTGAACTCGCTCATGAAAAGAGCGGCGCGCGGCTGCTGCATCTCTATTCGGAGGACACCAGAAACTGGTTTTCAATCAGTCCGATGACTCCGGCACCCGACGATACGGGTGTACAACACATTGTTGAACACTCCGTAATGTCGGGATCTCGAAACTATCCGGTCAGGGATGTGTTTTCTGAAATGATGAAGATGAGCCTGGCAAGCTTTGACAGCGCGAACGCTATGAACGCGGTCGACCACGCCTATTACTATGCTTCAAGCAGCGTCAAAAAAGACCTATTCAATCTTGCCGAGGTCTTCTTTGATTCCGTTTTTCATGCGCTGCTGACTGAGGAAACATTCAAACGTGAAGGGCACCATCTTGAACCTGTGGATCCAAATCGACCTATGGGCGACTTAAGAATTAACGGGATTGTCTATAACGAAGTGAAAATCGGGATGTCCGACCCAAGAGAATGCTTTCATACGGCCGTGACCCGTGGACTATTGCCTAGCACATGCTATGCCAACAATGGCGCCGGAGATTCTGCGGTCATGCCGGATCTTAGCTACGAACAATTTAAAGGCTTTTACCAAACCTACTTTCATCCTCGCAACTGTTACTTCTTCTTCTACGGGAATATTCCAACAGACAATTATCTCGAGATTCTCGCTGATAAACTTGAAGCCATCCCGAAAACTGAAAAAGATGGGCGTCTCCACCCGCTTCGACCGGAAATCACGCTCCAGCCGAAATGGCAATCTGCAAGGACGGTAAGAGACCGCTATCCGATTGGAGCAGATGAGCCGCTGACCGAAAAGACGCATCTGATGCTCAGTTGGTTAATAGGTGATGCAACGGATCCTGAGGACACCGTTTTGTGCCGAATCTTGAGTCTTCTCCTCTTCGGTAATGAGGGGGCGCCGCTCCGAAAAGCGATTGTTGATTCTAGACTAGGTACCGACGTATTCGACTACAGTTTTCTTGACGGACTCACCGGTCCCAACAGGACCTTTCACGCCGGTCTGTTAGGAAGCGAAGTGGATCGAATTGACACGTTCACGGAATTGGTTCTCAATACATTAGTAGAAATTGCAGAATCAGATATTGACACGGAAACGGTTGAGGCTGCGTTCCAACAACTCACATATGAATATCAAGAAGTTACGCCGAAGTTTCCGTTTCAGATGATGAAGCGAGTCATAAACGCTTGGATATATGAAAAGGAACCAACCCTCTTTCTTAAGATGGGCGCGTGCCTTTCTACTATCCGCAAACGTTGGGAGCAAAATCCCCGCATCTTCAACAATCTGATTCGTGAGCGACTGCTGGACAACCCGCATCGATTGACGACTGTCCTTTCTCCTGATCCGCGTATGCAAGCTCGGCTTAACGCTGATGAGAATAGGCGTCTGAAAAAAATTCGCACGCAATTAAGTGATGAGCAGATGAGACAGATTGCCGCGGAAGCAGGCGAGCTAGAACGCCTAAGCGATCAACCGAACTCGCCGGAAGATCTGGCGAAGCTGCCGCAACTGCATGTCGCCGAGCTTCCGGAAAAGCCGTTGCAAATTCCCACAACTGTTGAAACAGTAAGCGGACGACCCTTGCTCCGCAGCGAAGTGTTTTCAAACGCAGTGAACTACGTGGAACTAAGTTTTGATTTACAGGGATTACCGCAGCATTTATGGAGTTACCTGCCCAGGTACACGAATGCCATCGGTAAATTTGGCGCCGCCAAAATGGGTTACCAACAGATAGCGCAACGCATTTCGGCAGCAACCGGGGGTGTTGAATGCACTCCGACTTTTAGCACACACTCGCTTGATCCAAACCGACCTGTGTGGAACGTGCAGTTTCGATTGAAAGCGCTTGACGACAAAATTGAAGGGGCTTTGGGCGTTCTGCAAGATTTAGTTTTCGCAGCGAACCCTCACGATAAAGAGCGTTTATACGTCGTGCTCAATCAGGCAATGACAGGATTTCGGACCTACATGCAGGGTTATCGCGGCCCAAATATAGCCAACCATCATGCTGCACGCGGGTTTTCGCCGCAGGCATACCTATCGGAAATAGTCTTTGGACTTCCTCAGCTGCGTAGGATTGAAAACCTGCTCAATCGATTTGACGAATGCCATGAAGAATTCAGTGATTACCTTGCACAGATTCGAGATTTCCTGTTGGTACGAGGTCGCGTCACGGCGAGTTTTACGGGCACTGATAAAGCGTATGGAGTGTTTCAAAGAAAATTCAAAGAGTGGATTGGCAGTATGCGTGACGAGTCGTTAACGCCGGCATCAACAGGATTCAAACCTTTTGAGAAATGTCCGCGCGAAGGAATGGCGGCTCCCGTCGATGTAGCGTACTGCACGCAAGTTATGCCGGCGCTGCACTACTTGCACAAAGACTCAAGCCTTTTGACTGTTGGGGCGAATATCGTGGCATATGACTATGCGTTCAAGGAAATCCGTCTCAAAGGGAACGCCTATTATGGATGGTTCGCTTACAACCCATTTGAAGGCTGCGTATACCATGACTCCTTCGCTGATCCGCACATTGCTCGTACGCTAGACGTTTTCTCACGGACTGCTGACTATGTCAGAAATTCGGAGTGGACGCAGACCGATATCAATCATTCGATTATTTCGAGAGCGGGGGATTTCCAAAAGACACTCCGACCCAGCCACGCCGCAGCCGATGCGCTCGCGAATCATCTCACAGGTCAGACGCAGGAAGTTATTGAAGAAAAATATGACCAACTGCGAAGTGCAACTCCTGGGGAGGCCAAGCGGGCAATGCTCCAAGTTCTTGAGGAAAATCGGGATAAAGCCTCGGTTTGCGTCGTGGCGAGCCGCGAGAAACTAGAAGCCGAAAACAAGAAAATGGCAAATCCTTTGCGCATTGAGGACATTTTCGAATAGGGTAGGGTTTCCAGCCATGAGGCAGATCTCTATCGCACTCCTTATTCAGTCGCTTGATCCCCGCCTAGGGGGGATGGGCGCGAATATTGGGTTGGAGCGCGATGGGGGTCATTAGAAGAAGATTACGGCACACGGAGTGTGCCTACTACTTTGCTCATACTCCCGTACGCAGTTTTCCAGATGCGAGAGGACGCTGTTTGACGGATCGGTTCGTAAGTCTGATGACGCTTGCAAAAACATGAGGCGATCAGTAAAGACTCAGGAAAATGGCATGAAAGCGTTATGGATTCGCTCCAGTCTCGTTTTGCTAACGGTTACGTTTGCTTGTTCAGATAGAAACTCTCCGGACGACGTTGCCGAAGATTTCATCTATAACTACTATCTGCGTGCGAACCAGGAAGCTGCGCTGCAATTGAGCGAAGCGTTGGCTGAAGAGAAATTAAAATCGGAAATCGAATTATTGCGTAACGTCCGCCAGCCGGGTGAAGCGCCGGACAGTCCGCCGAAAATAAAGTATAAGATGATAGGGAAAAAAATCTTCGATGAAAGCGTTGTCCGATTAAAGAATGGTAAAGAAATCATCGGGATAGTTGAAGGAAATGATAAAAACGCACCTACAACCTTTACCATTAGAACCCGTGACGGCGAGAGCATGACAATGTCTACCGGTGAGGTACACCGTGTCGTCGAACAACAGCGTGTTTTTTTCAGCTATCGACTGACAGTCAAGGACGCTGAAAACTTGATTCCGTCCCGCAACGCTGTGCTTTACACGGAATTAATAGAAGGCGAGTGGAAGGTCGTAAATTTTGACGAATACTAAGGGTTTTTAGCCCTTTATTACACCGACTGGACGCATGCGTGCAACCCGCCGCGAGAGACCTGCCGCATCAACAACCTTGACGACTTCATCGACATCTTTGTAGGCTTCGGGGACTTCCTCGTGGAGTGTTCGCCGACCTTCAGCCCGCACAAAGATTCCCTGTTTTTCAAGATACTGAGCAATGGCACGCCCCTTTGTTAACTCCACCGCCTTACGACGGGAAAGCATACGTCCTGCGCCGTGGCAGGTGGTTCCCCAAGTCTGTTCCATCGCTGATGGGCTTCCGACGAGGACGTAAGATGCGGTTCCCATGTCGCCGGGGATTAGCACGGGCTGCCCAATATTCTGGTACTTCTCCGGAATTTCAGGGTGTCCGGCTGGAAAGGCTCGCGTCGCCCCTTTGCGATGGACGAACAATTCACGTTCCTCACCGTCGACAAGATGTTTCTCAAATTTCCCGATGTTGTGAGCAACGTCGTAAACTAACTCGAGCCCCAGTTCATCTTCGCTGGTATCAAAAAAATCCATGAATACCTGGCGCACCCAGTGCATAATGCACTGGCGATTATTCCAGGCATAGTTTGCGCCGCAAGCCATTGCGGCGATATAGTCTTCTCCCTCTTTCGAGTTTATTGGCGCGGACGCGAGTTGGCGGTCGGGGAGATTGATTCCATACTTTTTGGCAACGTCTATCCATGTCTTGACGTGCTCGTCGCACACTTGATAGCCGAAACCGCGTGAGCCCGTGTGAATCATCACGCAAATTTGACCTTCGGATAACCCCATGACCTCTGCTGCCTCACGATATAGCACTCGATCGACTACTTGAACTTCTAGGAAGTGATTTCCGGAACCGAGCGTGCCGAGCTGGTTTTTCCCGCGCTCCAGTGCACGTTTACTAGGGGCGCTAGCGTCGGCGAAATCCAGAAACCCGTTAGCCTCTGTAAATTGGAGATCTTCTAAATTGCCGTATTCGCGCTCAATTGCCCAGCGCGATCCTTTCGAAAGCATCTCCTTTTCTTCCTGAACGGAGAGCCGTATCTTTCCACTGGAACCAACGCCGCATGGGATAGTGTCAAACAGCTTGCCCACGAGACTTTTGATTTTGCCATCTACGTGTTTAATGTTGAGGTTTGTCCGTATCAGCCGCACGCCGCAGTTTAGGTCGTATCCGATTCCGCCCGGAGAGACAACACCGTCCGCTTGTGGATCTGTCGCCGCAACGCCGCCTATTACGAATCCATAACCCCAGTGCAAGTCTGGCATAGCGAGCGAATGTTTTACGATTCCCGGCAAATGCGCCACATTTGCGACTTGTTGCAAGGCTTCGCTGCTCTTCGCTTGCCGGAGCAGTTTCTCGTTCGCATAGACAATTCCATCAACACGCATCCCTTTCATATAGCTTTTTGGAATACGCCATCGATATTGGTCAATTTTTGATAGAGGTACGTTCTTGGACATATCTGATTATCGCCTTGAATTCGGTTTTGCCTGACCGCGTTAGAAATCCATTGAAATGAAACCCAAGCACGTCATGCCGGTATCATTCGGGTATAAGCTCAGGTAAATTCACCCAAGCGCGGGTTTTCCAAGATTCCATCCCTTTTTCAGCCAATTGAACGCCCTTTGCGCCTTCCAAAAAATCCCACGGGAATGGCTGATTTTTAACAACATGTTTGAGGAAGAGTTCCCACTGCACCTTAAATGCATTGTCGTAACTCTGCGGCTCCATAACTTTAGACCATCCGTCCGAAAAATTAATGGGTTGTTCGATATCGGGATTCCAAACGCAATTCGGTGTTTCGCCAAGTGATTGAATCCAGCAATCGCGCAATCCGGCAATAGCAGAGGCTTTTTTTCCGTCAACTTGAAGGGTCAGTAGATCGTCACGCCGTACCCGTACCGCCCACGATGAATTGAATTGCGCCACAATACCGCCTTCCAAATCGAAAGTGGCGTATGCGGCGTCTTCAGCGGTACATTGATACGGTACTCCCGACTCATCGCGGCGCGATTTAACATGTGTCGCGCCGAAACAGGAGACTGCTTTTACATTTCCAAAAAGGTTGTCGAGCAGATAGCGCCAGTGACATAGCATATCTAGGATGATTCCGCCGCCGTCCTCCTGGCGATAGTTCCAGGAAGGCCGCTGTGCGGGGATAGTATCCCCGTCAAAAACCCAATACCCGAATTCTCCGCGCACCGACAGAATTCTGCCTAAACTCCCTTTTTTTATTAGCCCTTCTAATTTTTTTATGCCGGGCAACCAGAGCTTATCCTGAACGACGCCATTTTTGAGTTTAGCCTTCGCCGCAGCTTGATATAAACGATAAGCCTCCTTTGTTGTAGCAGCCGATGGTTTTTCGCAATAAATATGTTTGCCAGCGGCAATCGCCATTTTCACTGAATTGCCCCGCATTGAAGTCGTCTGAGAGTCAAAATAAACAGGATATGCCGAATCGGACAGTGAATTCTCCAATTTAGTCGTCCACTTGTTTACGCCGGATAATCGAGACAGTTCTTCCAATTTTGCAGGATTGCGGCCAACCAGTATCGGATCAGGCATTATGACTTCCGAATTGCCAATTTCCAATCCGCCTTGCTTAACAATTGCAAGGATTGAGCGAAGCAGGTGCTGATTGGTTCCCATCCGGCCGGTTACTCCGTTCATAATTATACCGACGCGGTGGATTTTGGATTTATGCATCGTACGGATTCGTTATGTGTTTATTTGGGTTAATCAATACATCCCGACTTGGGTGCTTTGGTTGAAAGCAGATTATATCACCTTGCGTCTCAGTTGGTCACAATTCTGATAGTGCCTTTAGAAAATGGGTAACGTCGGAACTTCCATTGTAGACATGCGTCGAAATCCGCACGCGCCCAAATTCGCCCCAGCACAATATTCTCTGTTCAGCCAGTTGATTCTGAATTCCTTCAGCATCTTCAATCCGAAAACAGGTATTGCCCGACCGCGCAGCCCGGTGCTGAGGCGTGATAACCGCAATTCCCAGATTCTCCAGTCCGGCACTGACCTGTTCGGATAGAGACATGGCGTGATGCTCAACGCGATCTATACCGATCGAAAGCAAACCTTCAAGTGACCTGTCAAGGTGCATTATCACCAACATCGCGGGATTCCCCGGTTCTAGAAGACTTGGCATGGGTTTTACTGCAGCATCCGGCAGCCGCTCGGCTTGTTGTGCCGGCCATACCGCTAAGTTACGCCATCCAAAACAGGACGCTTCAATTTGTTCCTCTGCCCGTGTGCTCAAATAACAAGGTGCGGCCCCATGCGTAGCGAGCATCCACTTATAACTGCTGCTAACGGTGAGATCTGTTAACCCCGCAGGTACGTTCAAGACTCCTGATGAGTGCGTGGCATCTACCGCAAAAAGCAGGCCCTTTGACCGTGCACCTTTCGATAGCCGCTGCAGGTTCAAACACTGTCCTGTATAAAAGCTCACATGGCTTACAGCCAATACCCGCGTTCGTGAATCTATCGCATCCAGCAAATCTTCCTCGTGCACAATCCAGTTGCGGTGAGGCACAAAACGAACCTCTACGCCAAGGGACTTAAGGCCTCTCCAAGCGTAGGCTACCGGCGGAAACTCTAAGTTGGTTGTCACCACGTTATCGCCCGATTTCCAGTTGAGTCCACGCGCCAGCCAGTTCATTCCCTCCGATGCTGACGGCATGAACGCAATCCGATCGGGCGGAACATTCCAGAGTGTGCCCATCCGTTCCCTGCAACGCTCGCCTCGTGCATAAATTTCTGCCCTACCATCAGAACCAGCGCTTTTCAATCGAGCAAAGTCTGCATGCACTAACTGCTGAGCCTTGAGCCATGGCGCTTCGCCACCCACACAAAGGTGTGTGACACCTTCCAATCCTACAAATTCATCAGGGGAAATTAGCGGTTTGATTTGCATAACGAGAATGAATGTGTCCTTTTCACCCGTTAATGTATAAGAATAACAACTATTGAACCTGAATTACTCCTGTTTTGCACGCTCAATCTCGGCAAGCAGTTCGCGCGACGCTAAAACCGGATCCGGTTGCGCACACACGGCTGAAATGACAGCAACTCCATGCGCTCCTGCTCGAATGGTTTCATAAGCAGTATCGGCAGTGACACCGCCAATTGCTATGACCGGACGATTGGCAATTTTCGACACCCGTCGAAGAGCGTCCAAACCCTTTGGAAATTCGGCATCTAGTTTGGAAGATGTCCAGTAAATGGGCCCGAACCCAATGTAGTCCGCGCCATCGTCGACAGCTTGCATTAGATGTTCTTCAGTCCGTGCAGAAGCGCCAATTATCGCCTTCCGCGGGAAGATTCGGCGCCCGATTGCAATCGGCAAATCGTCTTGTCCCAAGTGCACGCCCGCTGCGCCAACGGCCAGCGCGATATCGGCTCGATCATTGACGATTAAGGGTACTCCGTACCGCCTGCAAATGGATTGAAGCCCTTCCGAAGTTTCAATCAACTGACGGGTCGTGCCAGTTTTCTGCCGAAACTGAATTGTATCGGCGCCTCCTTTGATTGCCATCTCTGCTAACTGGTAATGGTTGAATCGAGTTTGGGTAGTTGTGTCGGTAATGACATGGAATACACCAATGCTTTTCATGAGGTTTTCCCTAGTCAACAATGCAATTCGAGCAAGACATCCTGAAGGCTTTCATGGCAGTCGATAGTGGAAGAGAATTTTTTGACGGGAGATGAATAATACGGTATAATTTTAACTCTTCGCAGGTTTAGAGACTCGTTATGGACGATTTGAGGAGGTACACCATGACAGCGGAACAAACACTATCGCTGAAGAAATCCTTGGAATTGATGTTTGACGGGATTCAAAAAAAGCAGAATATCACCCAAGCACTTAACCAAATCGAGAAAATACATCAAGAAATAGAATCAACCGCACCGCGAATGCTGATTCATTATCTGCAGCGCCGGAGCTATACTAAGGCTCTCGAATTTCTAAAGGAAGGCACCGTTGTAGAAGATGCAAATCGTCCTGATTGCTAAGGCGAATAGGCGAGGTTAGCGTTAACGCTGCCACACCGGAGCGACCGTACACGGAACATGTGATGATGTGCACTGTCGAGTTGTGAACTCTCGCCGGAGATTCGATATGAACTGGAGACGGCGATTATCTGGACTTGGGGAAGTTACATCAATTTCGCCATCCGTAATTTCTTTAGTTTCCGCACAATTTCTGTAATTGTCCTCGCAGTTATTCAACCCGCTTCAAACGCCCCGCGAATAGAATCTATCCCGCACGGTGATAGCCATGCCCTTCACCGGTAATTTGGTATAGGGCATCCGCTGTCCAGAAATGCACCTCAGGATCGTCATCGTCCAAAGCCGTTTCGAGCACAGATATAGCACCTTGATGCTTTGACGCGGCAAGTCCCTTGATGATGTCTAACCTCAAATTCTTGGTCGTCTGATTCACCGGAAGCGATTTCAGTTTTTCAATCAATGCCGAAACGGCGGCGTCAGTCCCTATTTTTCCAAGTGCAATTGCGGCATCGCGGCGAATCTCTTCATGATTGGTTTCAGTGTTGAAGACATCTATAAGATCGGGCACGGTGGAGGCGTCTGCGAATTCACCTACACCTTGCGTGGCTCCGCGCCGCACATCTTTATCCGATTCTGTTTCACCTTTCATAATTTTCACAATTTCATCTTGAAATTCTCGAAGCTTGCCTTCACCAATTCCAAGCGCTGTGGACTGGCGGACTTCTTTTTTCTTGTCATTCAGCAGTTCTCTAAGCTTCGATATGGCTTCCGGGGTTTTGGACCTTCCAAGCGCATTGGCGGCTGCGGCCTTAATGGGCCAACTTTCAGGTTTACTACTCTCGACTCGCTCAATCATCTTGTTCGCCACGAAGGGTGACAATTGAAACGGTTTGGAGGCACTGACGAACGCCTCAAACACAGGGTTGTGGGTAAATGTATCCGGTGTTATCGTCACGCTATATTCAGTGTCGTCAACGAGCCGCCTGCTTATTGATTCAGCCGCACGGCTATCCCCAATTGCCGCGAGCGCGTCGGCGGCAATCGTACGGGTGTCCGACTCCAGGCTTCGATCTTCGAGAATAGCTATCAATTCCGTCACGGCTTCACGACTTTTGAGTTTGCCAAGCGCCGTAATAACGCTCTTGTGGACAGTTCCGGTTTCTGCTCTAAAAATGCGAAGGATTGCCGCTTCCGAGCTGCGGTCGCCAATCAAACCGAGTGCAGTTACACAAGCCGTCCGCACCGATGTATCCTCTAGAGGGTTATGGAGGATTTCAATTAGTTTATTGACAGCGTTTGCCCCTTTGATAACGCCCAATGCTGTTGCAGCCTGCAACCGAACTTCAGCGTTCTCATCGTCTAACGCAGCAAGGAGCGGAACGGAAGCACGTTCGTCACGCAACTTCGCCAATGACGCGGCTGCCGCCGCTCGAATTGACTTTGACTCATTCGTATTTTCAAGCACCGCAGTTAAGTCGGCAACAGCACTTCGATCTTTGAGTTTTCCAAGTGCAGCCACTGCCTCTTTGCGAACAAGGTAGCTCTGATTTGCCATCTCCTCACGTATCGCAGCCATTAAGTTTTGATGCAGCGCCGGCGTCATTGTTACCTTGTCGGACGTCCCCCGGATTTCTCCGATTGTATGTACAACTGCCCAGCGTATCCATTCTTCATCATCGTGGACGGATTTCAGCGCATCAAGCAGCCAATTGATTGTAGACGCATTACCATCTTTGACGAGTGAAGCAATCACTTCATTCATTACGGATTGGACTTCGTGCTTTTCTTCAAAGGGCCCTAAGCCTTTTTTCAACACATCGACCAACCCGCTGTCAGCTAATTCTTGCTTTAGTTCACGCAAAGTGATTGCGGCTTGTTTACGAGTTTTTTCAAACTTGTCCCTTTTGAGAGATGTTAGCAAAGGACCGACCACCTTTTCCCCTTTGATTTTGTTTAACGCAGCCGCAGCCTCTTGCCGCACAATGCCGTGCTCATCATTCTTGAGCGCATCAATCAAGTGGGAAATAACGGATTCTCCGTTGATATCTCCTAAAGCTAGCGCAGCACTCCGGCGAACGGCTGCACGCTCGTCGTCCTTCAGGGCGTGAAACAGCGCATCCAGTACTTGGTCACCTTGGGTGTAGACGTTTAGGCTTTCACCGACTTTCCGGAAATGGTACCGCTGCTGGTTTTCTTTATCGGTTACAAACCAAATTTCGCCTGCCCGCTCGACTACAATAGTTGGGTTTTGAGAGAGTGCGATTTCTTTATCTTTAAGTGCATGCCGTAAATTTTCCGGAATCTTGCCACTGTTTAGATCTGTGACATACTCGGCTAATTGAGCGCTGGAAAACAGTAATTTTCCTCTAATCTTGCCCAGTGAGATGGCTGCCTCGCTTCGGACAAGACCGGGAATCGGCTTTAATTCTCCCCACTTTTGATAATCAGGTTGCGGATATTCAGGCGTCCATTGAATACCTAAGGCATCAACAGCAACGCCCAATGCCTCAAGGGTCTTATGTTGCCTTTTCATGTGCCGTTGGAAATCCTTGACATCTTCGTAGCGTGTTGACAAAACCCATAAAAGCGCAGACACTGTTTCTTGTGCTTTAATTTCTCCCAAAACTGCCGCTGCGTCTTTTCGAATAATTTCACTGGTCTCATCGCTGAACATCAACTGCATCATTGGCTGAACCGCTTGGTTTGTCTCGAGTTGACTTAATGCGGAAAGCGCCGCCCTCCTTATCGTCTCGCGTCCACGTTTGTTCATCGCCATTGCGATGAGTTTGCTAATTGCCCGCTCACTCTCATTGTTGATGTTGCCGAGTGCGACGGCAGCGTTAGTTGCAGTGGTATCATCTAAATCAAGGGCGTCAGTCAGTGCATCAACAGCGATGTTGTTCCTACCAGGGGTTTTCATCGTGCCGAGGGCTTTAGCCGCAGCCGCTTTGACTTCCTTTCTGGGATCGCTCTTTAGAGATTCGCTGAGGGAGGGTAACGTTCGCAAATCTCCAATCAAGTCCATGACCTCGGCGGTCCGAATCCTGATAAAATCCCTGGAAACTTTTAGGTTACCCGCGTCTTTTCTGACATTATAGGTTCTTTTTTTATGATGTTTACTTTTATCAGTTATCAACCATTTGCTGTCTTCTTCCTCAAGAAAAATGGATACATTTTCAGAAACGGCGAATCCGTTATTTTCCAACACCCGTTTTAAATTCGCCGAGACGTATCCGTTGTTTAGATCGTTCTGGAACTCCGTGCTGATAAGAAATGACGGATAACGCAGCGCTTGAATCAGATGGGGAACAGCAACTTCCTTCATTACGGCCAACGCACTAGCTACCTCTCCATGTAAATCATCGTTTTCAAAAAGATTGATTAGCCGTGCAACGGCACTCTTGGCTCTCAGGGCACCAAGGGTCTGAATCGCTGCGGCTTGGGTGCTGATTCGGCGGTTTTTCAGCCGGTCTGTATCAATATAGACATTTGCAATGTACTGATACTCATTCCTGAAATTAGGTTCGTCATCTTCCTCTGGAATTACGTTCCTAGCCCCTGAGTCCAATACTTCAATCAATGGATCAATTGATAACGGTCCAATCTGGATCAGTGCGGTCATTGCGCTGTTTTTGACGTGTTCATTGGCATCTGCGAGCAACCGGACTAGATCTACTATGGAATCTTCTGACTTCAGTATACCGAGCAGCTTTGCGGATAACATACGCACCTGTGCGACGTTAGTCCTTGTGGCAAGCTTCAGTGCGGGAATAATGCTTTGCTGGTCTTTTAACCCCTCTAGCGCTACAATTGCCTCGTACAACACATCTGCCGATTCATCCTTTTTATTCAGAACGGATTCTAGCTCGCGGATGAGCCGCGGATCTTTTAAGTCTCCTAAGTGCTTTATAGCCTGTTTTCTGATGGCGGCGTCAGAATTTTGAATTTCATTGACCATCAGATTGTAAACCAAATCTTGATTATTAAGTTGCTGAATTAGTGCGGATGATGCCTGTCGATGCTGTGGATGAAAGCAATTTTCCGCCTCCAGCAACGCCGTGATGACAACGGAATTTGGTTGACTCGCTAAGGTTGAAATGAGTTGTGTGTTTTGCTCGGCGGCTTCCGCGAGCGCGTTTGCGAAGGCACCAACAATCGAGTTTCGAGATCGAACAAGCCATTCGAGTTGGTCCAACTCATCCGAATCTGGATCCTCAAGCGTCTCCGATGCTTCAATCTCATCCTTCAGGGGCTGTAAATTACCGAGAATTTTCTGAATGGCATTGTGCCAGTCAATCGCTTTCGTTTTCCAACCCTTACCTGAGGTTGCACGCAACTGCAGTAACTCTTGCAGCGATTGGGCTTCGAGGTGATTCGGTTTGCTCGAAATCACGGCTTGTATCGCTGTTTGAGCAACGGTATAATTTGCATCATCCATCGCCTTCCGCGCTTCTAGCAAGTCTTCATCCTCTTTTTCTCCACACCCAGCGAGTAAACCGATAATTAAACCAAAACTGATAGACAGGAGAAACCTGCGTTTCATTTGCGAACTCCTTTCGATTCGATAATGATGCAAAAATGAAGGCATGATGCGTGAAATGCGACGTGCAAAACGTGGGAAAATATTACCATTCTGCCTCTTAACGAGTGTCAATCGATAACCTAATGTATATGTATTTTTAAATGTTGAGGTTGTCAATGAATTTTAAGCTCTTCAAATCGCGCTCAATATGATATGAGATAAAGGTCGCAAGCACAAACTTCAGTTCACGATGATTTAGAATTGATGCGCGAAATCTCCCCAAACGCGATAGACTAGATTTTTGGAGTTGCTGCATTAACTGACAACTTCCTCTTGAAACCGCAATTGCATTCGCATCACGATCGCTACACCTCACACAGAGCATTCCGCCAAAACGAGAACTAAAATGCAACGTGGCATCCTTGAAGGCGTGGGTACAAGCCACACAGTGGGAAAGCTGCGGCGACAATCCCGCTAAGCCAAGCAATTGTAACTCGAAAGCACGCGCAAATAACGCAATATCATCGACTTGCGCCATGGTTTCAAATCCGTGCTGCAGCAGGTGAAAAATCTGTTGGTCGACCGAATGATCGGACTCAATTGCGCCAATAAGTTCCGCGAGATAACAGCCGTAAATTGTTCGATCGAAATCTGCTTTGATTCCTTCAAAGGAACTAATCAAGTCAAAGTCATTGACAATCTGCAAATCTTTGTTCGGACGCTCAAAAAACACTAAGGTACCGTAATTCAGGAGTTCAAGACCTCCTGCCAAACGACTTTTCGGTCGTCTGACGCCTCGGGCAACAGCTTTAATCTTACCAAACTCGGCGGTATAAAAAGTGATGATTTTATCAGATTCACGGAGAGGATAAAATCGAATGACAATCGCAGGTGTTTTTTGGACTGGCATTTTACGATAACAAAATGGGACAATAGGCCGATTGATAAATCGTACCATTGTCCCATGACTTAATGGATCGGGGCGAGAGGATTTGAACCTCCGACCTCCTACTCCCGAAGCAGGCGCGCTAGCCGGACTGCGCTACGCCCCGATGGGTTGAAAAACGCTGTATTTTGCCACTGATTGTATCATATCAGGAGGAACCTGTCAAGCTTCCTTTGCTGTACTTAATTGTGCGCATTTTTTATCTGTAAAAAATTCTCACTGTCCGGCAGGGCCGGATTGATTAGATTTGCCATCCGCCATGTTGAGGGTCTGAATTTGGATACGGTGCACCCGCCGTTCATCCGCTTGCAGAACAGTAAACTCCATGCCTTGATAAGCGAATCGATCTCCTTGTGCGGGAACTTTCCCGAAGTAATCCACTACAAAACCGCCGATAGTGTCTACGTTTTCCGATTCTATCTGTGTGCCGAGCTGCTCATTCAGATTGTCGATGCTCATACGCGCGTCAACCGAATACACGTTTTCGCCTAATGAATGGCATTCTTCCAGTTCATCGGAATCATATTCATCTTGAATTTCACCAACAATCTCCTCAATAATGTCTTCCAAGGTAACAACTCCGGCTGTGCCGCCATATTCATCGACAACAATTGCCATGTGCTGTTTGTTTGCACGCAAATCGCGAAAAAGTTCAGATATTTTCTTGCTTTCAGGTGTGAAAAACGGGGGCCTATCCTTTACGAGCATCCTTAAATCTATTGGCTTGCCTTCAGCCCAATAGTCCAACATATCCTTCACATTAAGGATGCCGACGATATGGTCAATTGTCTCTTCGTAAACAGGGATTCGTGAATGCCTCGACCCAATCGCGGTTTGGAGCACTTCTTTCTCAGATGTAGAAACTTCTAGGCATACCATATCGGTTCTTGGAATGATAATTTCGCGAGCAACGATATCGGGAAGATCCAAAATACGCGAAATCATTTCTCGTTCATCAGGCTCCAAAATCTCCTGGCTGTCGCCAACATTTACTACCGTTTCCAGCTCTTCCGGTGTAACTATATTGTCTTGTATAGTGCGATCTTTTCCACCCAGAATTCGCACACCGAAGTATCCAAGCAAGGTTAACGGTTTGATTACAAAATATAGCACCCAATAAGCGACCCGCAAAAAGCGTAGCGCATGAATCGTTGAATTCTCGGAACTTCCCCGCACGTAATTTTTCGGAATTAACTCAGTGATGACCACAATGGTAACGGCGGCAAGAATTGCTCCAATAATATCCCTAATCCCCGGAGGTCCAACTTTGACTAGGGACAAAAATATTACTACAATCGATACAATTAATCCGCTCTTGGCGATGATAATCGTCGACGAATATCTCCGTGAATCTCGGAGCAGCGAAGCCAAAATCTCATACCGCTTGCCGCCTGCTTCGGCGATATTCAGCATATCATTCCTGGTCAGTCGGGCAAGCAACGTCTCTGCGGCGGAAAACAACACTGCCAAGATTAACAGAGCAAACAAACCAACCAGTTTAAGGATACTATTTATGTCGTCCAAGTGTGAAATCACACTCCTAAAGTTAAACCTTCAAAATCATACAAGGCAGAAAACTAAGCTCCCGCAGCACAAAGCCGCGTACAGATTGTGACTAAATCAGGCGGAGGATTTCTTCCTGTTTCTCGAACATAATCGCAGCGTCCTGCGGCGTTTGATGGTCGTAACCGAGGAGATGAAGCACGCCATGTACAGTCAGCCAGGCGAGTTCAGTTTCGAGGGAATGGTGTTTTTCGGCGGCTTGGCGTTGAGCTGTCTGAACAGAAATTACCACATCGCCAAGTAGATGTGAATGTAGATTGCCGTCAATTCCATCATTCATGGCAAAAGCCAACACATCAGTTGGTGCGGTAATTTGACGGTATTTCCGATTTAGGGTTTCAATTTCAAGGTCGTCCGTAATCAGTATGCTCACTTCGCAATCTTCCAAACCGTGTGTTCGTAACGATGCCAACGCCGCGTTATGGATAATTGTTTCATCCAAATCGGGTTTCTGACTGTTATTGCTGGTGAGAATCATCGGTGCGGCTGTTCAGGTTAGACGCCTGTTTTCTTCAGTGTGGTTGGAATTTTGGGATGGAACAACTGTACGATTTTCGTAAGCTTCAATAATCCGTTGGACTAACTCGTGCCGAACGACATCTTCGCTTGAAAAGTAGATAAACGAAATTCCCGCAATGGTGGAGAGCACTGCTTGGGCGTCGGCAAGCCCCGAGACTTTGCCGAGAGGTAAATCCGTTTGAGTGATGTCTCCAGTGACAACCGCTTTGGAATCATAACCGAGTCGAGTGAGAAACATCTTCATCTGTTCTACGGTAGCGTTTTGCGCTTCGTCAAGCACAACAAAGGAGTTATTTAGCGTACGGCCCCGCATGAAAGCGAGCGGCGCAACTTCAATTATGTTACGCTCAATATAACGTTCAAGGGATTCCGGAGGAATCATATCGTACAGTGCATCGTACAAAGGGCGCAAATAAGGGTCAATCTTTGCAGAAATGTCACCCGGTAGAAACCCGAGCCTTTCTCCTGCTTCAACTGCAGGGCGGGTTAAAATAATTCGGCTAGTCTGCCCGCCTTTTAGGGCTGAAACAGCCATTGCCATTGCAAGGTAGGTTTTTCCCGTTCCTGCTGGACCTATCCCGAAAACAAGATCGTGGTTTTTTATGGCTTCCACATAACGCCCTTGTCCAGGGGTTTTCGGACGCACAACCCCACGTTTGGAAAATACGGGAATGGCTGGCCCTACCGATTTTTCCAGCTGAATGAGTTTCTCGCTTCTTGATACTCGAACTGCGTGTTTGACGTCGCTTGCGTCAATTTGTTGACCGCTTCGAACGAGATTGAGCAACGACTCGAACGTCTTGCCGACTCGGTGAACATCTTTGGAATCATCACCGACAATTCTCAATCCGTCACTTTTCACAGTAACTTTGGCGTTGAAGCTATCTTCGACAATTTTCAGAAAAACATCCGCTTGACCGAAAATTACTTGCGCTTCAGCATGGTCCTGTATCGGGACGCTTAAAGACTCTTGATTCTGCAATACGATATCACTCTCCCTGCTTAATTGTATATGAAATTTGGAATTTATGCAAGCCGAAAGGTTTTGGCTCGGGAAATGTACGAATCAACACGGCTGCCGAATCTTACCATAAGTATTTCTACATTCAATATCTGGGATGTCCAAAACCATCGTTAGTGATATGGCTGCGTGCTGGAATCTCTGCCTTATCCGGGATTATGAGATCGATTGCGGAGATATTTTCGATAATTGTGCCGTCACCGACACGGACGCTTTGTCCTATGCGGATCATTCCCGGTTTGACAGATGCGTTCCTGACGGTACCAATAACCACTGAGGAGCCGATATCGCAACCGGCTTCAATTTCTACAAAACCGTGAAGTTCCGCGTTAGGGCCTACTGTCGAGTGGTTTCCAATCTTTACAGGGCCTAATAAACTTGCGTCCGTTCCAATCCGCACAAAATCTCCGATGATGGGATGACGTTGCTTCACTCTGACGCTCATGCCCCCGAGCGTGCAAGGGTAAATAACGCAGCCCGACCCGATGATTCCGGTTTGTCCGGTAGTGATACCGCGGTGAGGGTGATCAAGAAAGTTAGCGTCGCCGATTTGCGTTTCGGGGTGAAGGTCTGCCTGATAGTAACGCCCGCCAAGTTCCGCCATTGCACGGGGCAAGAACGGTACGGGGAACCTATGTAAATCGGGGTTACCTTCGACTGATCCTGATTTTGTCAACGCGTGGGCGACATCGTGGTAGAAGAGCAACCGCCAACCGGGATAAGTACTCATAACCAGTTGCATCTGATAGTCAAAAGCGAATGCCAAATCAAGACGATTCAAGGCGTCTTGATAGGGTTGAAAATCCTTGGTAGAGATGGCTTTGTCGATTTGTGCGCCGATATTAAGTTCGGTGAGTTTTTCTCGTGAAACACCGCCGTGAAGGAGGTAAGCGTCCCACACGGCTGGGTCTTTGAAAGAAGCGAAGCGATTCCATTGCGCACGAATTTTGAAGTCGGGGAGTTCCCAGAGTAATGCGAACGTGATGTCTAGCGCGCGGTCCTCTAAAGTTTCTTCGTCGCCAGCAGCCAAAAAGGATTGAGTAATCATCGCGTAGAGCTGATCGGCAACCTCCTCTATTGCATTTGGCAACTCGCGCTCTTGGTGCAACGGGTGCGGGGCATTGTGCGAACCCGGCGCCACACATTCTAACAGGTTTCCCAATACGATTTCGAGAATCTCCCGATTGACGAACCCGCGCCCGGAACGCAGAGACAATACCTCTTCGCTTATTTTGTCGATGCGTAAGACTTTGAGTTCATCCGATGAGTACATTGGACGGAGATGATTCAGCGCTTGGTTCAACCGCGGACGTTTACGGGTTTCATAAGATGAATCAAAGAGCGTTGTTTCAGTCATGGTGCACTATGCCTCAAAATCCATATTACTATAAATTTAACCTTGCCCTACACAAATTCGGCTGCCATTCCCGGCACGGCTAAATCGTACTTGACGGCAAGATCGTAAAACTTCAGCATTCCTGCAATCTCCGCGCTGTCAAGGTCATAAAAAATGTGATTGGTTAAATAATCCTGACAAGTATCTTCCGGTAACCCGAGTTTTTTAGCTTCGATATGCGCAATTTCCGGAATTTTTTTGATGCCTAGTTGCTTAGCACACTGCAGTATTTGAGGCACGCTCCGTAGATTGACACCTTCTCTCGCCGCCCAGCACGCATAGACAAATGGCAAACCCGCGAACTCCTGCCACTCGGCACCGAGATCTAAAGCAGAATCTGCCCGACAACTCAATCCCATCGCAGCATCACCGATTAATAGAACAGCGTCCGCATCAACCGACCATGGGTCGACAGAAGGAGGACATGGCGTAAACTCTGGATGGAGATTGTACTTCTCAGCGAGCCAAATTTGCACCAAGGCGCAAGAACTTCGTGAACTTGTGTCAAGCGCGACGCGGCGGATGGACTCAATGGGGGCATTCGTGAAAAATTGGATGCTACGAACCGGTCCACGTGAGGAAATTGAGATGTGGGGAACAATCCGGTAGCCGGGGTTCCGGAAGTATTCAATGATTGGAATCAACGCTACATCAAGGTTGCCAATTTTCAAGTCGTCTGCCAAACGACTGGGATAATCGAGGAAAAGGTCGATCTCTTCGTCGGACTGCATTAGGCAATTATTCAAGAGTGGATAGATTAGAGGTTTTGTGTTTAAGTATGATACCGCACCGACCCTTACGCGGCCCTTCTGTGCCATCTATGCCCCTCTCGGATGATTTCGTTGTAAAGCGTATCGCGTTCTATGGGAATTCTACCTGCTTCTCTGATTACGCGGGAAATCTCCGCCACGGTGACCGATTCGGGGGTCACCGCGCCAGCCATGTGAGTAATCTTCTCCTCCGTCACCGTCCCGTCAATGTCGTCTGCACCGTAGCTCAATGAGACCTGCGCGACATTCATCCCAATCATAATCCAGTAGGCTTTTATGTGAGGGAAATTGTCCAGCATCAAGCGGGACACTGCAATATTCTGTAAATCCGTTAACCCCGATGTGCTCGGCAGGTATGCCATGCGTGTGTTCTCCGGGTGAAACGCGAGCGGAATGAATGTGATAAAACCGCCCGACCTGTCCTGTTGCGTGCGCAGACGAATTAGGTGGTCAACCCGGTCTTCGACGGTTTCAAGGTGCCCGTAGAGCATGGTTGCGTTGGTTGGGATATCGAGCCGGTGTGCAATGTCATGCACCTCAAGCCAGCCTTCTGCACTCAGTTTGCCGGGACAAATTTTTTCCCGCGTCTCTTCCGCAAAGATTTCCGCTCCGCCGCCGGGCAGCGAATCCAGCCCTGCTTCACGCAACGCAATCAAGACTTCCTCAATCGACATCTTGAATATCCGAGAAAAATGGTGTATTTCCACCGCCGTGAAAAACTTCAGATGCACTTGAGGCATCCGTTTTTTGAGTCCACGCAGCATGTCGAGATAATATTCAAACGGCAACTTTGGGTGCAGGCCACCGACGCTGTGGATTTCCGTGCAGCCGTGGTCGATTGAATACGCCGCATTGTCGAGAAATTCGTCTACGCTCATCTCCCACGCCCCGTCAGTCTTTATGTTCTTACGCGCGAACGCACAGAAGTGACAGCGTGCGTGCAGAATACACACATTCGAATAGTCGATATGTTGGTTAATATTGTAGTAGGCGAAATTCCCGTTTTGGCGTTCTCGTACGATGTTGGCGAGATACCCGACGCCCGTTATGTCAGGGCTTTCATAGAGCGCGACACCGTCGTCAAATGAGAGACGCTCCTCCGCTTGCACCTTATCGTGGATGGGATAAAGGTTTGCGTCCGTTACCGGTAGATTTTTTCCCATTTTTGCTCCTGTTTGGATATTGAATCAGTTTTTGAATTTTTCAAAAAGACCGTTCGATTTCAGATGGAAGATACTTTCGGAGTATGCGCTTTTGTCTTTTTCCGTCCGGTTGAGAACTAGCCGTTTATATTGATTGACAATTCGCATTTCTGAACGTTCGGCGATTGATGGATACATGTTGAACTTATCATTTGCCACCAGAAAAACATCATAATTCTGGGCCAAGAATCTTTTACAATTCCGCAATACATCTGAAACACCTTTGATATACTGTTTTCTAGCCTCTTTTCCCTTTCCCTTGAAGAGCGGTCCAATTTCTAGCTCATCTTTTCGATCAAATGCAAACAAATCATAGGCGTAGGCAAGTTGTTCGTGATAGTTGATTAGCCCAACATAGGGCGGACTCGAGAAAACCCCATTAATCTTCCGTGTATTCACGAAACGAGCAAAATCAGGGTTTTCTGCCTTTAATGCCTCAACTATGTCAATTGTCCGAGAATCTCCGGTCAGACAGGTTTGAAATGTGCCTGTCCTTAATCTATCGAAGTGAACGAGGCGCTGAATTGTATCTTGACAGTACCGTTCCCACCAACTCAATATTGAAAACAGCGGCCTGCACATTTTTCCATGCTTGGCGCAGTAATAGACAGTCGTTACAGGTTCTTTTAAAGTTGCCAAATCTGCATGCGTCGTTGCTCGGCAGGTACGAATGGTTCGGCTCAAAATAATCTGAATCACCCGCTGGATTTCACGGTTTTTTATGTGGCTCACGCGTTCAAAGACAAAATCAATCTCTGACCTTACCGGCGACAAATACCACATATCAAGGAAATTCTCTGACTTTCTTTGCCACAGCTTTATCCCATATTGGTTTATTAGCTGAAAATACCTGAGTGAGAATTCGTCCTCTTTTTCTTTCCCGTATTTCTCTTGATTAATCAGTCCTTGCCTGACTTTGTATTTGAAATCCGGAGACGGAAAATGTTCGTTATTGAACTTGGCGAGTTCCTCGGTGAGTTGTATTTCAAATTGAACAACATTGGATTGGCTGATGAACCGTTTCAGAGCGTTTGTGATGCTGTGAATTTCATCCTACACATCAATGAGACTATGTTTTTCTATTTTTATGTTGCTAATGAGTGTATTAAATGCAGATATATCAATTCCGATAGCGTGCATTCCAAGCTCGTTGGCTTGCACCAGTGTTGTGCCGCTGCCGCAAAAGGGATTCAGGATAACATCACCTTGTTCGAAACAGTCATCTTTTTTGAAATCATCCGTATGACCATCTAAGAAGTATTCAACCAGTTGCGGAATGAACTTTCCTTTATATGGGTGCAGCCTATGGACGTGTTTCGTCGTATCAGCTTCTTTCAGAAAATCAAATGACAATCCCCAATTTACGTCTTCGCCTAACTGCGCCTTCCAGTTGATTTCTCGTTTCCCCAAATATGACTGATAGTATTTAATCAAATCCTGTTTTGAAATGCTCGCGGAACCATTATTGTCATATTTCCGAATCCTTCCATATTGAATTAGATAAGAGATATTGGAAGCGGTCACATTTTTCTTAAGATATTCGGTTGCCCATTCGCTGGCTTGAGGAATTGTCATTAAATCCGTGTCTTCAACCATATTTGAATTTCTCCAAGAATGGTTAGCTTGTTCTAAAACCTCCGTCCAATTCCCAAAATTGGATATCAGTATTATAGCCCAGAGTATGTTGACGTGCAAGCGAATATTACGCCTTGCTCACGGGTTTTCATTTTGGTACACTTTCGAAAATAAAGTCAACTGCGGGAGGTGATTTCCAATCAACAATTCTCATTCCGGCGTTATCACGCTGACGACCGATTTTGGAACGAACGACCCCTACCTCGGCGTCATGAAAGGCGTGATTCTCAATATCAATCCACATATTCAAATCGTTGACATCACGCATTCGATTCCGCCCCAAAACATCCATGATGCTTCCTTCATCATTGATTCAGCGTACCGTTATTTCCCAAGCGGAAGTATCCATGTGGTCGTTGTAGATCCAGGTGTTGGAAGTACACGCCGGGCTATCGCCTGCCAAACTGAAACGGGCTGCTTCGTCTGCCCAGACAACGGCGTTTTGAGCTACGTGCTTGATGAAGATGTCCCGTATCGCGCTGTCTCCGTGGACAACGCCGAATATTGCCTACCTGAGATTAGCAACACATTTCACGGCAGGGACATATTCGCGCCCATTGCGGCGTATCTATCAAGGGGGGTTCTCCTCAACGACATCGGGCGGGCGGTTAATAACCTCGTGCAACTGAAAGGTTCTAAAGTCCAAATCACGCGGACCGAAATTATCGGGTGCATTATCTGGATCGATAGATTCGGCAACCTAATCACGAACATTTCAAGTGAAACCCTCGAATCGACAATCGCCCGCGAAAATTTCGCCATCCGGGCGGGAAATGTCGAGATTAATCGGCTCAACCGCTCTTACGCCGAGTCTCAAGCCGGGGAGTGTTTGGCAATTATCGGCAGTTTCGGGCGGTTAGAGATCTCGGTCAACCAAGGAAATGCCGCGCGGCTGCTTGAATTGAAGCGCGGCGATCCAATAGTCGTTCGTAAGACGGATAGTGTACCACAATAATCCTTGTCAAAGCGAGGTCGTAGACGATTGGTTGCTCAAGCCAAAATCCATACGGTCTCGCTGACTTTTCACTCTTTAATCGTTGAGGCAGATTTTCCATTGAATTCAAGCAATAGGTCGCCCATTATTTTACGGACTGCCTGATAAATTGTGACGTATTAAGGGTAGTGATTTCTGTTGACGGTATGGGAGATTTTTGCTACGCTATTCTGACAGCGGAGTTGGCACCAACGGTCCGTGAATCCCTGTCTTTTGGAGGAACATAATAGATGAGTTCAGTTAGTAAGGTCGCCATCGTCACGGGCGCCGGAACCGGCATCGGTAAACGGACAGCGCTGGCTCTTTTGCAGGAAGGATATTCGGTTTCACTAGCCGGGCGCCGCGCGGAGACGCTTGAGATGACTGCGGCGGAAGCGGGAGCGTCGGGTTGCCGAGTTTTGATTGTACCTACTGACGTGGCTCAACCAGCCTCCGTACGATCCCTCTTCGCCAAGACGAAGGAGGTTTTTGGGAGGCTTGATCTGTTATTTAACAATGCGGGTACCGGCGCGCCGCCCGTACTATTGGAAGATCTAACTTACGAACAGTGGAAAACCGTGGTAGATGTCAACCTGACCGGTGCGTTTCTGTGCACGCAAGAGGCATTCAAGATGATGAAAAGCCAGGAACCTAGGGGCGGGCGCATCATCAATAACGGCTCCATATCCGCACACGTACCTCGCCCGAACTCTGCGCCTTATACAGCCACTAAACACGCGATGACTGGACTTACCCGCTCCTCGGCTCTTGACGGACGCAAGTACGATATCGCGTGCGGTCAAATCGACATCGGGAATGCTGCAACCGAAATGACGGAGAGGATGAACGACGGAGTTCCGCAAGCAAATGGTTCCGTCATGGTTGAACCAAGAATGGACGCAGACAACGTTGCACGAGCGGTAGTTTACATGGCTAGCCTCCCACTGGATACCGTGGTGCAATTCATGACTGTCATGGCGTCAAAGATGCCTTACATTGGGCGCGGGTAACCGAATGACACCCTTAAGAGCCTGTTTGAATAATAGGCGGCAATGCCATTCTTGGGCGTTTGAGTTGGTATAACTGGTGGAACTTCTATCGCGCGGGATTTACTATCGCCTTCGCTATACGTTCAATTAATTCTATTCAGCCGATTGATTCCCGCCTACGGAGGGTAGTGGGGTACTATACACCTGCCGCCCCGCTGGGGCTGAATAAAATGAATTTTCAAACTGGTTCTCAGGATGGTAGACATGCCGAGTTGGGATATATTCGGTTGCGGCATCGTGGCTGTTGATGATTTTATCACCGTGGACAGCTACCCGCCGCCTGACGCGAAAACCCCCGTATTGTCCAAAATTCGCCAAGGCGGCGGTCTAACCGGGACCACGCTGGTTGCGGCGTCACGACTAGGAGCGAAATGTGCGTTTGGCGGTGTGTTAGGCGACGATTCACTCTCCGCTTGGACGATTGAAGAGTTAGAACGCGAAGGCGTTGATTGCGGCCCGATTATTCGTCAAACCGGCGCCCAACCACTCCACTCTGTTATTATTGTTGACCGCACAGCGAAGACCCGGAATATTTTCTACTCAGACGCGGAAGTTGCACCGCGCCCGTTAGAAAGCATTGATGAATCACTCATTGGACAGACTCGTTTGCTATTTATAGACCATCTTGGCGTCGAGAATATGCTGTACGCAGCCGGAATTGCCAAAAGGATGGGGATTCCAACGATTGCCGACATTGAACTTTGTGATCATCCTCAAACCGGCGAATTGATGGCGCAAATCGACTATCTGATACTGTCAGCGAGTTTCGCTGCCGTGTTCACGGGCAAGAATGACCCTGCCCAAGCGGTTGAACATCTAGCGTCTCGGAGCTCCCGCGCCTGTACGATTGTTACTGCAGGCGATCAGGGCTGCTGGTACGCCTGCGAAGAAAATCCCGGTGACATCCTGCATTTTTCGGCGTTTGCGGTTCAGGTGGTGGATACAACCGGTTGCGGGGATGTCTTTCACGGCGCTTACGCTGCAGGAATAACGTCGGGATTGCCGGTTTCGGCGTGCATTCGCTTTGCGTCCGCTGCCGCGGCAATCAAAGCCACAAAGACTGGAGGACGCGCCGGTATCCCGGACCGCGCCGCAGTTGAACAATTCCTGAGAGAACGGGAAACGATTTAATGAAATTGTCAGCCGAAATTCGAATCTCCGCAATTTCTCCTGCTGCCGATTTTGGATAATGGTCCTACACATAATTCGGGAGGATAAACGATGAACAACGGTTCTTTGACTCGCGTGTTAGCAGAAGGGTTGGCTGAAATTCCTGCCCTTGATTGCCATTCGCACATTGATGCTTCTCACCTCTCGGCGCGCGGACTCCACGATGTGCTGCTCTACCACATGGTAATCTCTGACCTGTATAGCGCCGGCTGCTCCAACGGCGGACGCCTCGACGAACATCCTGACAAAAACGAAATTCACAGTCGGATTTCGGAAGCCATCCCGTTTTTGAAGTATATCCAGAATACCAGTTGCTATTGGGGATTGAAAATCATCCTGAGGGACCTCTACCACTGGACAGAACCGATTTCTGAGGACAATTGGGTTACACTGGATGGTTTGATAAAGGAGCGGTCGACGGATCCTGACTGGCCGCGTGAGGTTATGCGCAAAGCGAATAGCCGCCGCATCGGCACTGAATTCTGGCGCGGCCATGATGGGGAAGCCGATGATATTCTGCAGTATAGCTTGGAATGGGCTTTTTTTACTCGTACGCAATGGGGACAGAACGACATTCCGCTTTTTGAATTGGAGAAGGCGTGGAATGAAAACGAACCATCCCCACCGCTGCCGGTGACCCTTGAATCCCGCCCAATACTAGAACGTGTAATCCGCACGATTGACGACGTGCACAGCGCAATTCAACACTATTGCGATAGAATTCCATATGAGCGAGTGCTGAGCACGGCACAGCATTTCTCAACGGACATCAACTACCGTCTGGTGAGTGACAGCGAGATGGAAACCGCCCTAAGCCGCCGAGCCGATGCCACAATCCAGGATCGCGATGTCTACGCAAACTATATCCTTGAAGTATTCCTGACCGAACTGGATAAACATGCGGACGAGATAGTCTATCAGTTTTCCCTTGGTGCGGAACCCTTGCCTTATGAGACGGGAAGCAAACTCAGGCAGGAGACCATTTTCCAGTTGGCTCAAATTTTTGAACGCCATCCGCAGTTGAGATTTCAGGTTTTTTTATCGAGCGAGCATGCGAGTCCCGCCTTGTGCACATTGGCGAGAGAGTTGCCAAACCTCTCCTTCGCCGGTTATTGGTGGCATAACTTCTTCCCCTCGACCATCCGGAAAGTGATAGCGGATCGGCTGGATATGGTGGCGGCAAACAAGCAAATCGGTTTTTTCAGCGATGCATATACAATGGAATGGGCATACGCGAAAGCAATACTTGTCCGCAAACAACTCGCAGAAGTGTTGGCGCAGAAAGTCAGCCAAGGACAGTATTCCATTGATGACTCGCTTTCGATTGCAAGGCAGATTTTGTTTGTGACACCCCAAAGCCTCTTGGGCATGCAGCCGGCGTGATTGCCGTCCTGTGACGCTCCGGAATTCCGACTACCCAAAAATAGTATCAATAGACCGGTAAATGACACCAACATTTCTCGCCATTGGACATTTTTGTTATGATGTTTCACCGAGCGGTTATGTAATTGGGGGTTCGGCGGCATATTCGACGATTACTGCGCGAAATCTTGGTTGCCGCGCACGCGCCATTACGGCTGTGGGTAGTGATTTTGACCCACAGAATCCGACGTTAGATGGCGTCGAAGTGATTTACCAAGAATCGTCAAACACGACCATCTTCGAGAACCGGTACGGCGCAGATGGCGGGCGGGAACAATTAATCTTGTCTATAAGCAGCCGATTGAGGCCGCAAGTCGTTGCGTCGGTTTCTCGTAACGCAGAAATTGCTTACCTGTGCCCGATTGCTGATGAAGTTGACCCTGATTGTATTCACAGCCTCAATTCCGCCTTAATCGGTGTCACGCCGCAAGGTTGGATGCGGCAGTTGGACGGGGACTCGCAAGTTGTTCGACCCAAGCGGTGGGATTCTGCTCCTGCTATTTTACCGTGTGCCGATGTGCTAATTTTGAGTGAGGAGGATTTGATTGCCTATCCGGATGAGCTGGAGAAATATATTGAATTGACAAGAATTGTGGTTTTAACCAAGGGTAGGTATGGCGCTACACTGTATGAAAATGGCCGTATACTGGATTCCCAAGCCTATCCTGCGAATGAAGTTGACCCTACGGGCGCCGGCGACGTTTTTGCAGCCGCGTTTTTAATCAAATATTATGAAACTCGCTTGCCGCAGGAGGCTCTCAATTTTGCGCACTGCGCGGCCTCGTTTGCTGTCGAAGGAAAATATACAACAAACATACCGACGTTGGATTCAATCCATTGCCGCTTGAAACCAATTTAAGGGTGGCGTTCATAATGGGCTAACCGCGACGTTGTGAATTTTCTCTCCAATCGTCAATTCACCGGACAGATTTGTAATTCCGATTCAACCCCACCGATGCGTCAGTTCACCTGCATAGCTTTCCGCCATTCAAAACAGCGCACCATCTGATCCGAGTCGACCGGCTCCAATTGGGGCATTTCACTCCTGCATTGCTCGGTTGCAAATTCACATCGCGACGCAAAGCGACAACCGTCAGGCATTTGAGTCGGTTCCGGAACACTACCTTGAATTGCGGTTAGGCGGTCAGCGTTTCCCGTTAATTTAGGAACAGCATTCAGCAACCCCCTTGTATAGGGGTGGTACGCACGTTCAAACAGTTTGTCGACCATTGCGCTCTCGACAACTTGCCCGGCGTACATGACCAATACTCGGTGCGCTGCCTCTGAAATTACACCGAGATTGTGCGTGATCAACAAGACCGCCATTCCCATATCGTCTTGAAGTTTGCCGATTAAATCGAGGATTTGCGCTTGAATGGTAACATCAAGTGCAGTTGTGGGTTCGTCAGCAATAAGGAGGGAAGGGTAGCAGGAGATTGCCATTGCAATCATGACACGCTGCCGCATGCCGCCGCTCATTTGATGGGGATAATTGTGCACACTTTCTTTGGGAGTGGGAATGCCGACAGCAGCAAGGGATTCTATGCTCTTTTGCCACGCTGTTTTTTTATCTAGCCCCTGATGACGCCTAATTGCCTCAGAAATCTGATTGCCGACGGTGAATACGGGATTTAGTGAAACCATGGGTTCCTGGAAGACAATCGAAATCTCATTTCCGCGAATATCGCGCATTTCGGATTCTCTTCGGGCGAGCAGGTTCTCACCGTTCAACCAAATCTCCCCCGCCACGATTTTTCCGGGCGGCGGCACAAGACGCAATATCGAAAGTGCGGTCATACTTTTACCGCACCCTGATTCACCGACTATGCCAAGTGTCTCCCCTTTCGCAAGTGTGAAACTCACGTCATCAACAGCGGGAACAATACCATCATCAGTATCAAAATAGGTTTTCAGGTTATTCACGCGAAGCAGCATAACTAAATTAGGTCTTACGCACAACCCAACCTACTTTTACTACATCATTTAGACCGTTTCCAAAAGTGCTCCCATTCGCGAGATTAGGTGCTCGGGGACACTTACTACCATCGGCAAATTTTTGATTAATTTTAGTATCTACGCTTGCTTCAGAAACGCGTCTAATACTAGCTTCGCGGCATGCCTGGCAGCTGCCTCAATGAGTCGGCCGCGTTTTGTTTGAAAGTGTCCTTTTGTGTCCTTTTGTGCCCTAAAATCGGAGATTTCACTTTTTTGACCGGTTTTCATAGTTCGGGTTGCAGGCCTGATTTGATGCTGCGGCTATCAGGGGCGCCTCGGAATCTGTGCAAAAATAAAATTGTAAAGGCTATAGGTGCAAATCGTTAAATTTATTATAACGTATTTACAACAGCCAGTCAAGAAGAAGTTCTGTAACAGATGCTCGACGGTTGGTTCGCCGCTCAGGTCAACCTATGAAGAATGTCTGAACTGTGATTTGTGTGTTTGAATGACGGGCTATGTTTGAGGGAGCACGTAGGCACTCGGTGTTGGCAGGGTTTGTACCTTTAGTAGAGCGGTTTTGATGAAATCTGTGGATAATGAGGCATGAAGATTGTGTGTTTACTGCGTTAAATTAAATTTTTGTGTGCAGCGAAATACAGCGTTATTCAAATTTCTAGACGCCGGAAAAGCAGTGGGTTTCGCTACGTCTGTTTTGCCGAGGGTGACGTTAGGGTATTCCGAGTGTGAATTTGCCATTGTTGCGGATGCAGGATTAGCCGCCCTACTCAACCTACAAGAGCTATATATTAATGTTGACGATGTGCACGGACGGTGGAATTTGCGCCTCTGCTTATCCTGTCCTTCAGTTTTTCATGCCTGATACCGCCAATCACTTCCTGCCATACAACCGCCGTCAACGAAGATTACTTCTCCGGTAACGAAATTAGAAGCTTCAGACGCTAGGTAAATTGTCAGTCCGGCGAGATCCGCCGGTTCTCCCCAGCGGTTGGCAGGTGTACGATTCAAAACCCACCGGTTTCGCGAATCTGCCCGCATCGGTTCGGTGAGTGCGGTTCGGATGAAACCGGGAGCGATGCCGTTGACCTGGATATTATGCCTAGCCCATTCCACTGCAAGCAGCTTCGTGATTTGCATCAATCCGCCTTTGGATGCGGCGTACGCCGTGATTGTAGGCAGGCCAATCGCGGAGGCTAACGACAGATTATTGATAATTTTTCCCGCGTTCTGCTGAATCATGACTTTTCCGCAAGCCTGCGTAAGAAAGAAAGTTCCTTTGAGGTTCACATCTGTAACCGTATCCCAGTCAGCTTCGGTGTATTCTTCAGCGGGACGGCGCACGTTAATGCCTGCATTGTTTACGAGAACGTCAATCCTACCGAATTGATCCATTGTCCGCTCAACTATTCGACCGATATCATCGAAATTGCCGACATCAGCTCGAATCGGTATCACCTGACGACCGCTCTCATTCGCTATGCGTCCAGCAATCGACTGAAGCGGCTCTAATCTCCTGCCAACAATTAGGAGATTCGAACCCGCCCCGGCGAGACCCTCCGCCATTGCTAATCCGATTCCGCGGCTCGCGCCAGTAACAATGCTGACTTTATCGTCGAGCCGAAACTTGTCGATTGTTCTGATTGCGGATGATTGCAAGATGCGCCTTTCTTGTAAAGTAACGTCCTGTGCTATGACAGATTATATCACCTTATAGGGATGGGGGCAAACGAAAAGGGCTGAAATCACTTTACGTAGGTTCATCCGTGTGCTACAATAAAACACCGCTGTTTTCGCCGTAAAAACTGCGCATTAACAGCAATCAACCTGATCTCCCGCTAGCGCGAAAGGACGTAATTCGAACCCATGAAAATCGCCGTCTTAGTCTCTGGCAGCGGCAGCAATCTACAAGTATTGATTGATCAACTGCACAGAGATACCACGTGTGATATTGAGATTTCCGTCGTGATTAGCGATAAACGAACTGCTTACGCGCTCACCCGTGCGAGGCAAGCGAACATCCCCACCCATGTTGTAAAGTTACGAGATTTCCCAAATCGCAATGCGTTCGATGCAGAGATTTCAAGAGTTATTGACAAGTACGAAGCAGAGCTGATTGTCTTAGCAGGTTTTATGAAGGTGCTTCAGCCGCAGTTTGTGCAAAAGTACCGCAACTGCATCATCAATATCCATCCATCGCTGCTGCCAGCCTTCCCGGGCGCACATCCGTTACCCGATGCCCTGGCTTATGGCGTCAAAGTCAGCGGGGCGACCGTGCATTTTGTTGATGAGGGGCTTGATACCGGTCCTATCATCGCCCAAGTTTCGGTTCCTGTATACGACAGTGATAACGAGGAAAGCCTGCACGCACGAATTCAGATTGAAGAGTATAAAATTTACCCGCAAGTGGTGAAATTATGTGCGGAAGGCAAGCTCGAAATCTCCGGTCGAAAGGTCACGGTGAAAGAAACCTAGGATGATAGCAGTTTCGACAATGTGGAATGCGACCAATCAACCCGATGGTGCGGCGATGCTTGATGAACTTAAAGCCCTCGGATTTGATGCTATCGAACTGAGCCGACACCTAACAAGGGAGCAACTCGAACAGCTCAAACCGCATCTGAATCAGATGAAGCCGTGTTCCATCCATAATTTTTGTCCAGTTCTGCCCTATATCCCGCAAGCTGAAGCGGAAAATGATCCGGTTCAGTTATCAAGTCTGGATGTGGACGAACGGCAGGAAGCATTGAAGTGGACTACCGAAACAATGGAACTCGCTGTCGATCTTGAGATTCCGATTGTCGTGCTTCATCTGGGAGAGGTGGACACCCATGATCGGTCTTACCTGATGAGGGATCTGTACGAATACGGGGAACGGGAATTTGAGGCATTTGGCCGCAAAGTCGAAGAGGCAACCGACTGGCGCAAACGCAAGCAAGCCAAACATCAGGATGCTGCGCTGTTCAGCCTCGACGCCTTAAATGAACTTGCGCTGCGGATGGACCTCCATCTGGCAGTTGAGAATCGACCGCACTATTATCAAATCCCAAATTTTGATGAGATGGGGATGTTGTTGGAGAAGTTCGAAGGAAGCAACATGCGGTATTGGCATGATGTCGGACATGCGGCGCTGCAAGAACGCATTGGGCTCTGTTGGTCGCATCGTTGGCTGGCGGCGTACAAAGACCATCTCATCGGTGCCAACCTACACGAGCTCAAAGACCTCGAAGCCCACTATCCTCCCGGCTTCGGAGATCTCGAATTCAATGAGATTATGGCGCAGATTCCATCGGATGTCCTCAAAGTGATCGAAGTCCGGCACGGTCAAGCGGAGGAACTCAAGGAAGCGAGGGAGTTGTGCCAGTCGCTCGTGCAGGAAGGGTGAGGCGTAGCCCAACCGCTAGAACCCCTGATTTCGATTAAATGTGCCCAACATGGGTTCCCCGTTTATCCACCGAGACAAATTTTCCAAAAATTGATCCCAAGTCCGTTCCAGCCGCACCGGGGATGCGCCCGCGCAGTGCGGTGTGATAACGACGTTTTCCATTCCCCAGAGCGGGTTGTCCGGCGGCAGCGGCTCCTCGGGCACGACATCCAACCCTGCGCCGGCAATCCAGCCTTCCTGCAGTGCCTCAATTAACCCATCCATGTCCATAATCTGCCCGCGTGTGACGTTAATCAGATATGCTGTCCGTTTCATCTGCCGTAATGTTTCGCGGTTGAACAACCCTCTCGTCTCCTCAGTCAGCGGCAACCCAATCATCACGACATCGGATTCCCCGAGCAACTTAGGCAGCTGATCGAGTCCCCAAACCTCCTCTATGAAGTCCGGCGCGGGGACATCAACAACGATGTCAATGGCGAGGACACCCATCCCGAAGGCGTGGGCACGCACCGCCGCCTCTCTCCCGGTTCCGCCGAATCCGACGACGCCCATGACTTTCCCGTACAACTCCTGGCTTTCATACGGGTAGCCATCCCACTTACGGTGATGCGCGGCGGGCGCAATGCCGCGAGTCAAGGCAAGCAATAGTCCAAAAGCGTGTTCTGCAAGCGGAATCCCGACGAAGCCTTTGCCCGAGGTGAGCACAACTTCGCTCTCGACGAATTCAGGGAACAAGAACATATCCACACCGGCGCTGTAGGTCTGCACCCATTTCAATTTTCGCGCCTTCAAGAATAAATCCCGATCGAAGTTGGGAAAGAGAATCTCGGCATCTTCAACTTCCCGGAGTGACTCCTCTCGCGAGGTGGTGAGCGTTACTTCTATCTTTTGCTCTGGATGTGAGAGCGCGAACTGCTGGAGGCGATCCACTAGGTCACGGTTCTGAACTCCTTCGACTAAAATTTTCATTGCGGTCTCCTTCACGGTTTTTGTCAACGCCGCATTATAACAGAGATACCGATACGGCTCAACGGAAAACCGTATCACTTCGAGATCGTCCTTGAATCTCAACCACGAAATTGCTATAATTTCACACATGGAAGACTTCTGGGTACCCTGCGTGAATCGCCACGCAAGCTACGGTCATCGGGAATTTGCCGAGTTTACGGACGTTTACGAGAATGAGTCGGACTTTGGAGCCAAGATCGAAGCCGAGTTTGACAAAATGATTAATGCCCACGTATTTCACGGGGATTAGTGGGAGCAAGTTGGAATGTCCAATGTGAAGCCTCGCTTTCTTACTGAATCACGCACTTTACAGATATGCGAAATTAAAATGTCAGATGACATCCTATGACGACGATTGGTACGCTAAACTATGGACTTTCGCCTTGAAGCCGCTAAATACTACGATTTACAACCCTTTCCGGATGACGTGCAATTTTATGAAAACTTGATATCTTCCAATACTGTTGATGTGCTTGAACTAGGTTGTGGAACTGGGCGTGTCCTGTCGCGTCTGGCAAACCGGTGTAGATATATTCATGGTATCGATCAGTCTGAAACCATGCTCGCAATTTGTCACCAATAGCTACAGGAGGCAGGGATTCCAAGGAAGAAGGCGTACGCTGAAATCGGCGACATTACAGACTTTTGTTTTGGACGTACCTTCGATTTCATCATTGCTCCGTTCCGTGCAATCCAAAACCTTGAGACTGATGATCAGGTGAATGGACTCTTTAACTGTATTGATAAACACCTAGCACCGCATGGGAACTGTATTCTAAATGCCTTTCACCCATGGCCCCTTGAGAAATTACGCCATATTTTGACCGCGAGAGAGGAAAAGATTAATTGGGAGGCGACACCTGGTGAGGTCCAGATTACCTGTCATTATAGATTTCGCCACATTGATTTTGAGAAACAAGTGCTATATCCTGAATTAATATACCGGAGCTACAAAGACAATACGCTCGACAACGAAACCAACCTCAAAATTATCATGAGATTCTACTACCCTCGGCAGTTCGAGGATTTGATTGTTAGCCGCGGATTCAAGATTCTCAATCGCTGGGGCGGATATGCCGATGAACCTTACGGGAGTGGACCTGAACTGGTAATTGAGTTTGGTTTTAGTTAGGGTATGATTCACCCGCATTTGCCGTCGTACCGTAGACCGATGTATGATATAATTTCCTGATCGGAAAACGGACGGCGAAATGAATCCTTTTGGGAATTGCTTCGAGGGGTTTCTGGGGGACATTCCCGCTTTCCGCAAGTTTTATTGATGTTTACATTAACGCGTTCAGGAGGAGAAATTTGAGATTTGGTGTGCGATTATGTGCGTTGGCTTTCGCGGCGTTGATGTGTATACCCATCGCTGCTGACGCCGATGAGGAAGATGACGAAATTATTATGCTGGAAGAGATAATGGTTACTGCCCGCAAACGCGAGCAGCGGTCTTTTGAGGTGCCGCTCTCGGTTTCGACGCTGCGGGGCGAAAAAGCCGACGCCTTGCGCTCATCCGGACTGGACATACGTTACCTGTCGAACCGCACACCCAGTTTGCAGATGGAATCCTCGTTTGGGCGTGTCTTTCCGCGCTTTTATATCCGCGGCCTAGGAAATACGGACTTTGACCTTAACGCGTCGCAGCCGGTTTCTGTCCTCTATGACGGTGTTGTCCTCGAAAATGCACTGTTGAAAGGATTTCCCGCCTTTGATTTGGAGCGAATAGAGGTATTGCGGGGTCCGCAGGGCACGTTGTTCGGACGCAACACCCCCGCCGGCGCTGTCAAGTTTGAATCGGCACGTCCCACGCAGGAATTTGAGGGATACGGCCGGTTTAGTTACGGCCGGTTCAGCAGTAGTAATTTTGAGGCTGCGGTGTCCGGCGCACTCATCCCATCTGTGCTTTCCACGCGGATTTCACTGCTTGACCAGCGGCGGGATGACTGGATAGAAAACGGGCATACGGATGAAGACAACGCTCTAGGCGGGCATCGTGACTTAGCAGGCCGGATACAGTTATTATGGACTCCCACACCGGAACTGAAAACTTGGATCAAGGTCCGCCTTCGCGATTTGGACGGCACAGCGCGACTGTTCCGCGCCAATACCTTGGTGCAGGGGCAAGGCGATCTCGTGGACGATTTTACCCGCGGCCGCATCGCGCACGACGGTCGTAATGAGCAAAATCTGAATACACAAGGTTTGGCAGCGGAAGTCCGCTACAACATGGGGAACTTCCAACTAGTTTCACTGACAGGGTTGGAGCGGTTGACCATGTTTGCGCGCGGAGACATTGACGGCGGGTACGGCGCCGTTTTCAGTCCGCCGAGCGGTCCCGGTGAAATTCCCTTTCCTTCCGAAACTGCGTCCGGTATTCCCCAGCTCCGCCAGTTTAGCCAAGAGGTCCGCCTAGTGAGTATAGCGCCGTACCGCCTCGCCTATCAGTTGGGGCTGTATTATTTCCGCGAGTTTGTGGAGATGGAAGATTTCAATTATAACACCTTGACTGGCGGAACCGATGATGGGATGGTGCGACAAGAGCAGGAAGTGACTGCGCGGGCGGCATTTGCGGCGATGACGTACCAATGGAACAAAGACTTGGAATTGGGCGCCGGTGTACGATTATCTAATGATTTGAAGGACTATACCGCATGGCGAGACACTTCCCCAGCCGTTACGGAGGCAGGTCCCATAGGTCCTATCCACCGGAATCCGCAAGACACAGTGTGGAGCGGAGATTTGAGTCTGCGCTACCGGGTCTCGCCTAGCGTGCAGACGTATTTGCGCACTGCACGAGGATTTCGTGCGCCGAGCATTCAGGGACGCTTATTGTTTGGCAATGAGGTCACGGTAGCGGATACGGAGACGATTCTCTCCTTCGAAGGAGGCACGAAATTACGCCTGTGGGAACAGCGGATGCACCTGAATATGGCTGCATTCCATTACTTTATGCAAGATCAGCAACTGACTGCAGTTGGCGGAGAGGCTAATTTCAACCGGTTGGTGAATGCTGACAGCACTATCGGCCGGGGCGTTGAGGCGGAATTGACCCTTGCACCGATTACAGCGCTTGAAGTTACAGCGGGCCTCAGCTACAATCATACGCGAATTGACGATCCGCACTTAGCGATACAGGGCTGCGGAGCTCCCTGTATTATGTTGGATCCGCCCGGTTCCGCCGACGGAACTTACTCCATTAACGGCAACAGCCTGCCGCAGGCGCCGGGCTGGATTGCAGATGTGGCGCTGCGCTACGCCCTCGCACTTCCAGGAGGTGCGCACCTCATCGCGTCTACGGACTGGGCATACCGCAGCCGCGTGCGGTTCTTTCTTTACGAATCTGTGGAATTTGGCGACGATTGGCTCTTGGACGGAGGTCTCCGCCTCGCTTGCCTATTGCCATTCGCCGATATGGAAGTGGCATTCGTGGGGCGCAACATCCTCAACGACACGTCACCAACCGGCGGGATTGATTTTAACAATCTGACCAGCTACGTCAATGAACCCCGGTTTTGGGGACTGGAAGTGGTGCGGCGATTTTGACCAAAGTACAGGCAATCCTTCAACACTGTGATTATTGGGCATGAAACTGAAAATATGACTGGCAAATCTCGTTATAGTCATTTCGGTTCATGTTTATGCAAGGAGTGATCGACTGATTGATAATCGAGGCTAGGAAGCCTCTCCCACAAACCAATTGGTAAGCGCATAATTTTTAGTCGTAATGGCTATAGCACAGCTTTGACAAATTTCTTGGTGGACAAATGAACAGAGATGAAGTTTTGAAGGTACTCCGGGCGCACAAAGCGATACTTGCGAAACGCTTTGGCGTAACAAACCTTGCCTTATTCGGCTCAGCCGCGCGTAACGAGATGTCCTCCGACAGCGACATAGACATCTTGGTTCGTTTCGACCGGCCGGGGACCTCAAAAGCCTACTTCGGCGTGCAATTTTACTTGGAGGACCTGCTGGGGCATCCCAGTCGATCTGGTCACTGACAAAGCGTTGCGGGTTGAGCTACGCCCTCATGTTGAGCAGGAGGCGATTGATGTGTAGGTTCGGCCAGAAAACTCACGGCGGACGTTCTTTCTTTTAGCACACAATCGTATTCACGATGGGAAATCTTTTCGTAGATTAGAAATCAGCATCAAATGAATTTTCCGGACACGAAATGTAAAACATGACCGACAAATTGCGTTACCTGCTCACAGGTGAGCAACAAATAGATTTGTGGTGCACAGATGCAAAACAAATTCGTTTGTTGGACAAAAAACGGGAAATATGTCCGACAAATTGCGATACCTGCTCATGTATGAGCAGCAAATCACTTTATTGCTAACAGATGCACAATAAATTCGTTTGTCGAACAAAAATCGGGAAAAATGTTAAAATATTCCGCTTTTAAACTAACCGCTGACCTCTCTGTCCGATCGATTAATCCTTCGCGCTTCGTTGGGTTGATTTCTTATCCGGGAGAATCTGAACGCATGTAAATATAATTTTAAATGTATAAAACCACTAGCCACTGACCACTGGTCACTGGGAATTGTTTCTTAATAAGGAGAGTTTCTTAATGAAAATAACCCTGAAGTTAGTAATCATCTTACTAGCCGTATCTTCAATAACGGCGTCTGCTCAAGATTTCTCGCAATGGGATTTACCGGAAGGTGCTAAACAACGCCTCGGCAAGGGATGGATACGAGATATTCAGTATTCTCCTACTCGTCCGCATCTCGCGGTTGCAGGTTCAATCGGGATTTGGATATATGACACAACGACCAACCGCGAGATTGATTTGCTGACCGGGCACACCCGGACGGTCAATGCGATAGCGTATGCTCCGAATGGCAACTTGATAGCGAGTGGGAGCAGCGACGACTCCATCCGGATCTGGGATGCGGTGACGGGCGAGGAAATCAGAACGATATGGGGACATGAAGATGCTATCTGGAGTTTGGCTTTTAGCGTCGACGGCGCCACACTTGCCAGCGGGAGCAACGACAAGACAATTCGAATATGGGAAGTTGGCACGGGCGAGGAACTTGGAAAGCTGACCGGACATACCGATTGGGTGAATAGTGTGGCTTTCAGTCCGACACACAATGTCCTCGCCAGCGGAAGCTGGGATCATACCGTCCGTTTGTGGGATTTGGACACAGGCGAGGAAATCCGAACCTTCCCGCCGCATTCATCTTTGGTGCGGTCTGTGGCTTTCAGCCCCGATGGGAACATGCTCGCCAGTTCGGATTTTGACGCCATAATCCGTTTGTGGGATGTTGAAGCTGGAACAGAAATCAGAACATTCAGGGGCCACACTTCGGATGTTTTCGACATCACCTTCTCGTTGGATGGCAAGACGCTCGCGAGCGCTAGCGAGGACGACACCATCCGCCTGTGGGATATCGAAACCGGCGCAGAACGAAAGAGAATTACCGGACATACGGCTGATGTTTACAGCATTGTATACAGTCACGACGGCGGGACGCTAGCCAGCGGCGGGTATGACGCTACCATTAAATTCTGGGATGCCGAGACCGGAGACGAGATTAGCAGCATCACCGGACACACAGATCTTGTTTTGAGCGTGGTTTTTACGCCTGACGGCCGCACGCTTGTTGGAAGAAGTTGGGACAAAACCGTCCGCCTCTGGAACACTGATACGGGTCAGCTTGATAACGTGCTGGTAGGGCATACGGATGATGTAGATGTTGTGGTTTTCAGCCCTGACGGCAGCAAAATTGCCAGCGGCAGCCAAGATGACACCGTACGTGTATGGGATGCGAACTCCGGAGAACTTCTGAGAACGCTGGTTGGACACTGGGCTTACCTGATTAGTTTAGCCTTCAGTCCCGACGGGAGTATACTGGCAAGCGGCAGCGAGGACGATGTTGTTCGATTATGGCATACGGCCACTGGTCTGCGGTTGGATTTTCTTTACGGCCACGCGGCTGGCGTTGAGAGCATTGCTTTTCATCCCTCTGGCGAGATTCTCGCCAGCGGCAGCCGCGACGACTCAATTCGTATATGGGATGTCCCCTCCGGTAGAACACAGATAGCAATTAGGGAACATGAAGGCGATGTACTTAGCGTCGACTTCAATTTTGACGGTTCATTGCTCGCCAGCGGCAGCCAAGACCGAACCATCAGGCTGTGGGATCCTACAACGGGCGATGCGATTCGGACGCTAAACGGGCACGAGAGCGGCGTCCGAACCCTTAAGTTTAGCCCTGATGGACGCACGATTGCCAGCGGGAGCCGAGATAACACCGTTCGGGTGTGGAACGCCGCTTCGGGCGAACTAATGAACACGTTTGCCGGACATACGGCTGGTGTTAGGAGCGTTGCTTTTAGCCCTGACGGCAGCATAATCGCCAGTGGAGGATGGGATGGCACGGTGTTGATTTGGGACGCGCCGATACTGCCTCCGGAGGTTATCGAAGAGCCGCTGAACGCGGATTTAGACGGAGATGGGATGGTCGATATTGCCGACCTTGTGCTGGTCGCTTCTGCCTTTGGCGAATCAGGGGAGAATCTGACAGCCGATGTGAATGGAGACGGGGAAGTTGATATAGCCGACCTAGTAGCGGTCGCTGGCGCTTTCGGGACGGAGATTGCCGCATCACCGGCGCGTCCTGAAATCGCGGCGGTGCTGAACGAAGCGGACGTAAGGGAGTGGCTTATACAAGCTCAGCAGTTACGGCTATCTGATTCGAAATCGCGGAGAGGCATTCTCTTCTTGGAACAACTCCTCTTAGCGTTTCGCCCAACAGAAACGGCGTTGTTGCCGAACTATCCTAATCCGTTCAATCCGGAAACGTGGATTCCGTATCACCTTGCGGAAGACGCCGGTGTGCAGGTTACAATCTATGACGCCAACGGCAAGTTAGTCAGGCGTATCGATCTGGGACATCAACCTGCGGGCTACTACACCGATCAACGCCTTGCAGTATATTGGGATGGCCAAAATCAGCGGGGCGAGGCTGTAGCAAGCGGTGTGTATTTCTACACCTTGTCCACCGCGGGTTATGTGGAAACGAGGAAAATGACGATACAGAAATAGGCGTAAGTATGCAAACCTTCACACGCAAATATACGCAACACACGATACCATTTATGGAGAATTCTAGCATGAAAATAGTTTCGACGATATTTTTCCTTTTCTTTGCAATTTCACTGCACTGCCTTGCACAAGACCCTTCACAGTGGGATTTGCCTGAAGACGCCAGAGAGCGCGTCGGCAAAGGTTGGATTACGGAAATTCAGTATTCGCCCGACGGCTCCCGTCTGGCAGTAGCGAGTTCTATCGGCATTTGGATCTATGACACCGAGACATTTAAAGAGGTTTCGTTGCTTTCCGCGCACACGGAGGAGGTCACCGCACTGGCATATTCCATTGATGGCAGAATACTCGCCAGCGGGAGTTGGGATAGGACCATACGGTTGTGGGATCCTGAAACTGGTGAGGTGCTGCAAACCCTCGAAGGGCATTGGAGTGGAATCCGCAGCATAGACATTAACTCGGATGTGACCACGCTTGTCAGCGCGAGTTACGACCGGACCGTCCGGCTTTGGGATATTGAGACTGGCGACGAGATTCGAATTCTCTGGGGGCATCGAGATCGCGTCAATACCGTTGCATTCAGTCCGGATGGCACTATGCTCGCCACCGGGAGTTGGGACCAAACTGCGCGTTTGTGGGATGCCGCCACAGGTGAACAACTCCAAATCATCACCGCACACAGGTCGCTGGTTCAAGCCGTAGCGTTCAGTCCGGACGGGGAGACGCTTGCCACCGGAGATTACAACGGTGAGATTCACCTCTGGGACATTGCCACAGAGACGCAGACTGCGGTCCTCACCGATCATACCTCGCTTATCTTCGATCTCGCCTTTTCTCCGCTAGACGGAGGCACGTTGGCAAGTGCAAGCGAAGACGACACCATCCGCCTTTGGGACACCGAGGCTGGCACGCTTAAGAAGACGATTACCGAGCATACCGCCGATGTCGTCAGAATTGTATTCAGTCCTGACGGCAGTACAATAGCCAGCGGGGCGTGGGATGCGACTGTCCGTTTTTGGAACGCGGAGACTGGTTCGCACCTCAATACCATCACGGGCCACGCCGATGTGGTCTTGAACGTTAGTTTCAGACCGGACGGCCGTGCGCTTATTGGGCGAAGTTGGGACTCTACCATTCGGTTATGGAACACTGAAACGGGAAAACTTGATCATATCTTGTTTGGACATACCGACGATGTAGGGATCGTTGTTTTCAGTCCGGATGGGCACACACTGGCTAGCGGCAGCGAAGACCATACTGTCCGCTTATGGGATGTTGAAACCGGGGCGCACTTGAAAACACTTGTCGGTCACAGAGCCTATCTGATTAGCCTTGCCTTCAACGCCGATGGAACAATGCTTGCCAGCGGCAGCGAAGACGATGATATCCGCTTGTGGGATGTGGCAACCGGAGCGCGGCTGAGAACACTCGCCGGACATACGACAGGGGTGGAGGGACTGGCTTTTAGTCCCGATGGCCACACGCTCGCGAGCGCAAGCCGAGACAATTCTGTCCGTTTATGGGATGTCGAAACCGGCAAGGAATTGCATAAGCTGGAAGGGCACCGCGGTGATGCGATTACCGTTGCTTTCAGTCCTGACGGAAACACGGTTGCGAGCGGCGGTTGGGACGCTGTCATCCGTTTGTGGGACGTTTCGACCGGGGAGTTGCGGGAATCCGTCGAGTCGTTTCACACCGGCATTAAGAGCATAACCTACAGTCCGGATGGTGAAAAGATTGCTACAGGAAGTTGGGATAATACGGTTCGCCTTTGGGACACTAAAACGCTTGCACGTATCAAGACATTACATGGACACAAATCATTCGTCTATAGCGTCGCATTCAACGGGGACGGCAGCGTAATTGGCAGCGGCGGGGTTGACGGTACGCTATTGCTGTGGGAGATGCCGCCGTTACCGCCAATCTTTGTCAAGACGCTAGCACAGGGATTGAACATGATTTCTCTGCCGCTAATGCCTGAGGACCCGATTTCTGCGCGCGCGCTCGCTCAGATGGCGAATGCCACCGCAGTCATTCGATTCGACAGAGAGACCCAGGGCTTCATAGCTTTCACGGATGATGAGCGCGGGTCGGGCTTCCCGATTGAAGGCGGAGAGGCTTATATCGTCAACACGCCGGATGGCGGCTCTGTGGCATTCTCCGGTGAGGCGTGGGAGAACGAATCCGCGGCCGCACCTGGGGCCAATCAATTTAGAGAAGCTTGGGCATTTATCGTGGCTAGCGATTTGAAAAATGCCGAGGCTGATACCAATTATGCTGTAATTGCCGAGAATCTGCGTACCGGTGTTGTTGTAACTGACGAAATCGCCCCTAACAAAACACGCGTTGCTGCCGTTTGGGCCGATCTCAATCGGAATAGTGTGGTGCAAGCAGGCGATAGGTTGGACATTACAGTGATTGATGACGGCGGGAACATCGTTTCGGGTCCGCATCATCACACAGTCAACATTGCCGACATCCGAAGGGCTTACAAGCGGGTGTCGCTGGTTGTTGGTGACATACGTCCAGAGCAGACACTCCTAGCACAGAATTTTCCCAATCCATTCAACCCTGAGACGTGGTTGCCTTACCAGCTCAGCCAATCCGGTTTTGCCGCCATACAGATATATGATGCGTCTGGGCGTCTCATACGGACGCTTGACCTTGGAATTAAACCGGCGGGATACTACATGACACGATCCAAAGCCGCATACTGGGATGGCCGCAACAGTTCCGGTGAACGTGTTGCCTCTGGAAGTTACTTCTACACGCTCGAAACGGACGAATTTTCCGCGACGCGTAAGATGTTGATAGCCAAATAGTATCAAGTGACCAGATGATTGTCGCCTACGCTGTCTTTGATACAAGCAGTGCGACACTTAGGCTGTATCGCGTCGCGGTTTTAATTTGAGCTCCATGAGTCGATTGTAATTGATGACAATGCCGTCTCCTTATCGCTTAGCTCATGGGGTCATTTGATACATAACTAAAAACTAAAATTACGGCAGTCATCTGTACGGATGGTTGAGCCAATTCACTTTATCTTCAAAGTAGGAGATTCTTAAGAAATGCCAACTCCAAGTGCACCTATGCCGGGCATGACTTGGCTATACTTTGTGTTAATTACAGTCTTTTCTTGGGGGCTTTACGGTGTTTTGCTTCATACGGGCCAGATGTCTATGGGCGACCCGGTCCATGGGCGTTACAAATCATTTCTCTTCGTCGGGAGCGCTTATTTACTGATTGCGGTTCTGGCGCCGACGGTCATGTTAATCGCCAATGGCGCATCATGGAGTTTTCCGGTAAAAGGTATTCTCTGGTCAACCCTTGCGGGAGTCGTCGGGGCAGTGGGGGCATTCTGCGTTCTATTGGCGTTTGGGGCGAAGGGTATACCAAGCGTAGTCATGTCTATCATTTTTGCCGGCGCGCCGATTGTCAATGCGATTGCTGCGATGGTGATGCACCCGCCCGCCGGCGGTTTAAGTTCGCTGCGTTGGCCCTTTGTTCTAGGCATCCTTTTGGCAGCGCTCGGCGGCTGCCTCGTGACCCTTTTTAGACCCGGATCGTAGGGTATCAATTGACCGAATGGGAAACAAAAAAGTATCACCGACAGGGTACTGACCACAATAGTCGCTGAAAGCTATCGCAGCCGCTATTCGGTCTTGCGAACCTGCCTTCTCCCGTCAGAACTTTCGCCTTGGACATTCAAAGGTTCGTAGTAGGGATCAATTGAGCGTATAGCGAAGGCGATAGAAATTCCTCATTGTTGCCCGTTTCCACACAGAACAAAATGTCAGGTCAAGGACATGAACGACCTGCCAGGCGCGCAATAAATTTCGTTACTACAAACTGAACTGCGTAAGCCCTTCAGTTTGTTGATCACATCAGATACTTACTTTGGTTCTTAAAGGTTTTTGGAGAGTACCATGTTAGGACTCATCACCCTATTGTTGGAAAACTCGGGCATAGATGCCGCGATAGCGGAAATTCTGGCGAGAGGTGTGGTCATTGCGCTTATAATCGTAATTAGTGTGCTTACCAACTTTCTTGTTAAACGGCCGATTCTGGCTTTTCTGACCAATCTGATTGCCCGCACACAAACGACATGGGATGACACATTTGTTGAGAAAAAAGTGCTTAATCAACTGGCGCATCTCGCGCCTGCGATGGTGATTTACGTTACGGCGCCGCTAGCATTAGAGGGATATGGAAATGCAATAAGGTTTGTTACCGCTACAGTGCAAATCTATATGATTCTTGTCGGCATCCTAGTCATCAATGCGTTTCTCAATGCTGTTCTTGATATTTACCGATCCTTCGACGTTGCGAGAGAAATCCCTATCAAGGGTTTTATCCAGGTTGCAAAGATAGTTATCTATTTAGTGGGCGGTATTTTAATTGTTTGCATTTTAATGGATAAAACACCGCTCGTTTTCCTCAGCGGACTCGGTGCGTTGACCGCCATACTGTTGCTAATTTTCAGAGACGCCATTCTTGGGTTCGTCGCAGGTATACAATTGATTACCAACAAGATGTTATCGCGGGGGGATTGGATTGAAATGCCCAAGTACGGCGCAGACGGCGATGTGCTGGATGTTGCCTTAACAACGGTCAAAGTTCAAAATTGGGATAAAACAATCACGACGATTCCGACTTATGCACTGATTAGCAATTCTTTCAAGAACTGGCGGGGCATGCAAGAATCCGGCGGGCGCCGCATCAAACGGTCAATTTATGTTGATGTAAATACGATTAAACTGTGCACTGAGGAGATGCTGGGACGATTTTCCAAAATACAGTACATTTCGGAGTATATCGAAAGGAAAAAGGAAGAGGTCGCTGCGTACAACACGGAATCACACGTAGATGAGACAAGCGTTGTGAACGGGAGACGGCTATCCAACATTGGGACATTTCGCGCCTATGTCGTCTCCTATTTGAAAAACCACCCGATGATTAATCAAGACATGACCTTTCTTGTCCGCCAGTTGGCACCCACAGAACACGGTCTGCCGCTCGAAATCTACGTATTCTGCAAAGATATAGTCTGGGCGAACTACGAAGCGATTCAGGCAGACATTTTCGATCACATCCTGGCGGTTGTGCCTGAATTTGATTTGAGAGTCTTTCAACATCCATCGGGAAGCGATTTCAGTAAATTCGGGAGCAAAAATGAAGCCCGATCGTAACGCACTGGAGCACGACCTATGCCACACGAATACCACACAAAACGGCGAGTAGAATTTTCTGACACGGACATGGCTGGCATTGTCCACTTTTCGCGGTTTTTTGTCTTTATGGAGTCTGCCGAGCATCAATTCTTACGTTCTTTGGGAACCAGCGTTACCACGGAATGGAATGGAGACATTATCAGTTGGCCGAGGTTAGCAGCTTCATGCGAATACCTCAACCCCGCGAATTTTGAAGATGAACTGAAAATCCATCTCACGGTTCGGAGAAAGGGGACCAAATCCCTCACCTACCTGTTCGTTTTTACGAAGGGCGATGTGGACATCGCTCGGGGCAAATTGTCCGTTGTGTGCTGTATCTGCAACCCAGGCGAAAGGGTGCGCGCCATCCCGATACCGGACTATATCGCCGACCAAATTGAAGAAGCGCCGCGCACCGAATTGGACGGTTGACACTCAACTAAGGATGCAACAACGAAATCCTGAATTATGATGACATCGGACTCAACCTCACTCAAAGTCTCAGAAGTTTATAAGAACTTCGGGCATGAATCGCGTGAGGTCGAGGTGCTTCGCGGCGTTTCGCTTGAGATGGGCGGCGGCGAATCCCTTGCAATAACCGGCCCCTCCGGCTCCGGGAAAAGTACGTTACTGCACCTGATTGGTACGTTGGACAGACCGTCATCGGGAATTATAAAAATCAACGATAAAGACCCGTTTGCGCTGCCTGAACCGCAACTCGCCAAATTTCGGAACCGGGTGATTGGCTTCGTCTTTCAAGACCACCATCTGTTGCCGCAGTATTCGGTTTTGGAAAATGTACTCATTCCTACCATGGCTTTTAAGCGATCGAACGGCGGTGCCGAAGCGCGAGCGAAAGTGCTGCTAGAAAGCGTTGGACTTACTCACCGACTGAGCCATCGCCCCGCTGAACTCTCCGGCGGTGAATGTCAGCGCGTCGCTGTGGCACGCGCGCTTATAAATCGTCCGAGCCTTCTTCTCTGCGATGAACCCACGGGAAATCTTGACCGTGCTACGGCTGACACGGTCTCGTCGCTTTTATTTGAACTACACGAGGTTGAGCAAAATATCCTGATTGTCGTAACACACAGCCTTGAACTTTCAACTCGACTTGGGCGCTGTCTCGAACTGGAGGAAGGCACTTGCGTCGAAGTTTAATCCATTTCTGGCGAATCCACCTCGCTGTGTTGATGGGTACGGCAGTAGCGACAGCAGTCCTCACCGGTGCGCTTCTCGTCGGCGATTCCGTTCGCGGCAGCTTGCGCGACTTAACGTTGGATCGATTAGGCGGAATTGATTATGCGTTGGTAACAGAACAATTCTTTCGAGCAGCGTTGGCGGCGGATTTATTGAATCAGCCGGTACTTACGGAGCAATTTGAAGACACGGCACCTGCGATTCTTCTCGGTGGGACCGCAGTTAACGCCGACACCCGCGCCCGTGCGTCTCGCGTCCAAATTCAGGGAATCGACGAACGATTTTTGAACCTGTGGACGAAAGGCGAAGCAGCTAACCTAGGCGGATTTCTGGAAAAACAGCCAGGACAATCATTCCCATCAGTCATCATTAACCGGTCGCTGCAGAAGGAATTAAACGTCCAAGTCGGATCGCCCCTCTTAGTCTCATTTGAAAGGCAGAGCGATATCCATCGCGAGTTTTTACTTGGCCGCCGCGGTTCTTCCGATGTCGTGCAGACCCTCCGGCTCACCATTACGAACATCATCCCCAATCAAGGCCTCGGCAGATTCAGCCTAGATTCCAACCAAACCTTACCGTTTAATGCCTATGTCCACCTGCCCACATTACAAAAAGCGATTGGGCAAGCGGATTCCGCAAACACAGTGTTCATCTCTCAGTCTTCCCATTCGCCGGACCTCACAACCGACCTCCTAAAGTCCCTACATAGGGGGCTGCATCAGGTTTTGAAACTCGAAGACCTTGGCTTGACGCTGCGCCGGGGAAACGGCTATTTCGCACTCGAAAGTAAACAGTTCCTTCTCAAACCGTATGTCATAGAGGCCGCGAACACGGTTGCATCCGAGCGGATTAACCAGGCAAATAGAACGGGCGATAGTCTTAAGATTCTCCCAATTCTGACCTATTTGGCAAATTCAATTTCAACTGACGCACGGCGAATTCCTTATTCGACGGTTACGGCGTTAAATCCGGAACACGCTGAGTCACTCCAATTGGCTGACGGCTCACCTGCACCCGCACTTGCCGAAGATGAAATATTTATCAATGAGTGGGCTGCCGCAGATTTAACCGCAATGGTCGGAGACCAGATCAGCGTGACCTATTACGCTATGGGGCCGCGGGAAGAGTTACTAACGCGGCACGCCCAATTCCGTTTGAAAGGAATTCTTGCTTTGGACGGTTTGGCGGCGGATCGGGGATTGACCCCAAATTTTCCGGGCGTCCACGACGCCGATGACATGTCTGACTGGAACGCCCCATTTCCAATCAATCTGAGCCAAATACGTTCCAAAGATGAACTCTACTGGGATTTATTCCGCGCAACCCCCAAGGCGTTTGTTTCAGAAGAGGCGGGGCAGCGGTTGTGGCGAAGCCGATTTGGAAGTTTGACCGGAGTCTGGATTTTCCCGGCGTACCGCGGCGATGTCAAGCGTACTAGAGCAGAATTTCAAGAGGAATTATTGGAAAAGATTCAGCCCGCCCAGGTCGGTTTGGTGTTCCAGCCGGTGAAAGCGCAAGGTTTAAAGGCTGCCGCGGGCACCACGGACTTCAGCATGCTTTTTATCGGGTTTAGTCTGTTTCTCATAGTATCCGCAGTGCTCTTGGTGGGTTTGCTATTTAGGCTGGGAGTTGAGGGACGCACGGGTGAGATAGGGTTGCTGTTGTCTTCGGGCTACGCAGTGTCCATCATCCGTTGGCGTTTTATAAAAGAGGGCTGCTTGCTTGCGGGAATCGGCGGTGTGATCGGTCTCGGCGGCGGCGTCATTTACGCATGGCTCTTGATGGTTGGCCTGCGAAGCTGGTGGCTGACGGCGGTCGGCACGCCTTTTTTGGCACTTCACATCAACCCGTTGAGTTTTGTGCTTGGTTACTTAATCGGTATCTTTGCGGTTCTATTTTCAATCTGCTGGACGGTAAGAAAATTCGGCAAACTACCAGTTCGCGCGCTGCTTGCCGGCGATACAATTTTAGAGGACAAGACCGCCGGGCGAATCGCACCGATTCTCGCCTTCGGCGGCTTGGGGCTCGCAGCAAGTTTAATCATATTTGCCGTAGTTTCCGGAAGGACATCGTCCGCGCCGCTATTTTTCGGAAGCGGCGCACTCTTACTTGCTGCCGGGCTGGCTTTATTCTCAATGCGGCTCCGAACTCCATCTAACGCTCTTTCCCGCAGCCAAAAGCTGAGAATTGTGCGGATGGGCGTACGAGACAGCGCGCGCCACAAGGGGCGGAGTATGCTCTGTGCAGCGCTGGTTGGGTGCGCATGCTTTGTGATTGTTGCCACCGGCGCCAATCGCCACAGCGGCACACGCCACGGGTTGATGCTGCAGAAAGAGTCGGGATCGGGTGGATTCGCGCTGACTGCGGAATCAGATGTCCCGCTGCATCACAACTTAAACACGGAGGAAGGACGATTTGAACTGGGGTTCTCAGACACCGACGCTGACATCGTAAATATGGCGCAGGTAATCCAGTTGCGGCTCTTGCCAGGGGAGGATGTCAGTTGTTTGAACCTGTATAAACCTCGAAAACCTCGCATCTTGGGCGTTCCCGCCGAGTTAATCGAACGCGGCGGGTTTCAGTTCCAGGGGGCGTTGGCAACAACGCCTGAAGCCAGTGTGAATCCGTGGCGCGCGCTTGAGGTTGAGGCTGAATCCGGCGTAATTCCAGCCATCGGTGATTACAACTCTGTCCTCTGGATTTTGCATCTCGGACTTGGCGAGGATTTGATTATGCAGAACGAATTTGGGGAATCGATAACACTTCGTTTGGTAGGGCTATTGCGAAGCAGTATCTTTCAGAGCGAGCTGTTAATTTCTGAAGCCAATTTCAAGAAACACTTCCCCAGCCAAAGCGGATATTCGTATTTCTTAATCCAGCCGCCTTCAGGCAATAGTGCCGTATCAGAGGGTAGCGGAGCACCTGAAGCAATTGCACAAATCATGGAGGACACGTTGAGCGATTACGGTTTTGATGTTACTTCAACGACGGAAAAATTAGCCAACTATCGTGCTGTTGAAAACACATACCTCTCGACTTTCCAGACACTCGGCGGGCTTGGGCTGCTTCTTGGGACATTGGGGTTAGCGGTTATTCTATTGCGGAACGTCATCGAACGACGGGGCGAACTGGCGACCTTGCGTGCGTTCGGCATTCGCCGATTAACCCTATCCATAATGCTTCTCGCGGAAAATGGATTTCTGCTTGCGGTCAGCATACTAATCGGCAGTATTTCCGCGATTGCGGCGGTATCTCCGCACGTTGTCAGTCCTGCCGGCGCACATATTCCTTGGCTTTCGCTCGCAAGCACGCTGATTGCGGTTTTTCTCGTTGGAATCACCGCTAGCGCCGTATCAGTTTTCTACGCCCTGCGATCGCCCCTGCTACCCGTACTTAAAGCGGAGTAGATGAGAAAAAACGAGCTAAACGCTGAGCGGCGGGAACGGTTTCGAGATTAATCGCAAAGTCCTAAAACCCTTGTAGGTTGGGTTGAGCGGAATTGACGAAGAGATGTAGGTGCATCGCGTGCGTTTTGTGGTTTGAAGGCATTAGGAATTTTGTTTGGGATAGCGTAACCCAACGCTTTTTGTTAATCGAGATGAGTCCAGTTTATCGGAGCCGGATCCAAGTTGGAAAAAGCGTTGGGTTACGCTTTATTAATTTTGGGAATTGCGTGGTTTCACATTCGTGGCGTTATTATTCCTTAGTTATGTATTTTATATATCCCGCTCAACCCAACCTACAGAAGCTACGGAAGCTGCCTGTGCTTAAAGCGGAGTAGATGAGGAATAGCGAGCGCGAAGGCTGAGCGGCGAGAACCGCTTCGAGATCAACCGCTAAATCCTCAAAGCGCCGATGATTTGATGGGTGCGAATTTTCGCTTGACAATAAGTTGATTTTAGCGTACTATGAAATCCTCTCTATTTGAGCAACGCGGCAGGTAATGAAACTGGTGTACACTACCCGATATGGTAACCGAGACGCAACGTTTGCTGCCCCTACCCACGAATTTCACACCAAATCGTTTCGTCCCAATAACAGTGAAACCAATAACACCTCTCCCACTTCGTTTCTGCGCCAAGGGACTCAAAAGGAGATTAGAATGCAAATACACTTAAGGCGGCATTTGCGGCTTATCACATTTGCCGCATTGTTAATGGGTTCTACAGTTGTATTTGCTGATCAGACAAAAAAAGGATCGGACATTCATTTTTACGGGTTTCTGCGTATGGATGCCGCCTACGATTCTTCACGGTTGAACGACACACAAGTTCCAGCTTACGTTCTCTCTGAAGACCCCAAAGCGCTCGCAGCCAACGGCGTAAAAGCGGCGCCTAAGAACCAAGACGAATTCACGCTCTACACCCGCATGACCCGCCTCGGCTTTAACCTGAAAGGCGCGAAGGTCAAGGGGATGGGAGCCCCAAAACTCACCGGACGCATGGAGGTTGATTTCTATGGTCCGGCGTCGGATTCGCGAAACATGTTTCGCATGCGCCACGCTTGGTTGAAACTTCAATGGGGCGATTTTTCTGTGCTTGCCGGACAGACTGTTGACCTAATATCGCCGCTCTACCCGATCGCGAATGACGATATGATACTGTGGGGCGCCGGCAACCTCGCAGACCGACGACCTCAAGCGCGTTTACAATACGCTATGCCCATTGGCGAATCACGCCTGTTTCTGCAGGGGGCGGCAGGGCTGACCAGCGCGATTGACCGGAAAGACCTCGACGGAAACGGCGTGCCCGACGGGGAGGTTTCCGGGCGTCCGACGTTACAGGGACGCGCCGCCTATCGAATGCCGGTCTGGAATACAGACAGTCCTCTAGAAGTTGGCCTCTGGGCGCACCAAGCGTGGGAAGAACTGGACTCGCCAATTGCCGACGGCGGCGATACAGAATTCCAGAGCAATGTGGTTGGCGTTGATGTAAAACTGCCGATTTACCAAGACCGCCTTGCGTTGAGCGCCGAAGGTTGGACCGGCAAGAACCTGAGCGACGTTCGGGGAGGTATCTTCCAGGGAATCAACCCTGAAACCAACGCGGAAATCAACGCGATGGGCGGATTCGCTCAATTGAGTGTGACCATCATTAAGAAGCAGAACTACAAAAACGTCATTTTCTTGGGGGCATCGGTCGACAACCCTGAAGACGAAGATCTTAGCAACGGCGGTCGTAGTCTGAACCGTGTCTTTTTCATCGTACAACAGTCGAGTTTCGGGCCCGTGGTAATTAACTTGGAGTACCTCAACTGGACTACCGAGTATAAGGGATTCGCAGACGGTACGAGTGACCGGATCAGATTATATGCCGCATACAAGTTTTAATCGTTGATGGTCCGCAGAAAAGTTCATTTTTGCGGGCTATCAGGTGTTTTCAAAATTCATAACACAAGAAGGGATTATCAGATGGTATTTTTATTCAAATCGTTTCAGAAAATAGGAACAATGCTGCTATTAACTATGCTTTGCACTTTCACGGCGTGGGGCGCGGATTTGACCTTCACCGCCATTCCGGACCAGGACACAACGCGTCTGCAGAAGCGTTTCGGCAAGATTGCCGAGTACTTATCGGAAGAGTTGGGGATTACGGTAAAATACGTACCCGTGAAATCCTACAGCGCTTCGGTTCAAGCGTTCAAGAACAACGAGGTTCAATTGGCTTGGTTCGGCGGGTTGTCAGGTGTAAAAGCCCGCATCGCAGTTCCGGATTCCGTCGCCATCGCGCAAGGGGCGGAGGATCCCGACTTCATCTCCTATTTCATCGCCAATACGAGTACAGGATTATCGTTCTCGGAGGCATTCCCGAAAGCCATCCAGGACAAGACATTCACATTCGGCTCCATGGGCTCAACATCTGGCCGCCTCATGCCGGAGTATTTTATCCGAGAGGCGTATGGGATGGCGCCCCGGGAAATTTTCAAGCGAGTCGGGTTCAGCGGAGACCACTCCAAAACCTTAGCTCTGGTTCAAGCCGGCAGCTATGAAGTCGGTGCGATGAATTACAAGGTCTGGCGGAAGGAGGTCGATGCAGGCAAAGTTGACCCGAACAAGGTGCAGGTGATTTGGCGTACTCCGGGTTACCCCGACTACAACTGGACGATTCGGGGTGATGTCGAGGAAACTTACGGCAAAGGATTCATCAAGAAAGTTCAGCAAGCCCTACTCGACATCACAGACCCTGCCATACTTGATGCATTTCCGAGATCCAGCTTCATCCCTGCCGATAATTCGATGTACAAGACTATCCTCGACACTGCTATTGAAGTAGGAATTATTAGAAAATAGTTGGAACCGTTTTGCCAATTTTCAGCAATCCGGCTATGTAAATCTCAGATTCACGCGTAGGTTGGGTTGAACAGCAAAAAGTAAATCGCTCTGAAGGCTTCCGTCAGAAGCCCCCGAAAGCCACCAGCGAATCGTGCAAACTAGCAGTAAAGAACACGATTTAATTGTTGACTTTTTCTCCCATTCTGGAACAGTGCTAATTGCCGGAGAGCTTTCTAGCCGTAGAGTTTACACTTTTGACATTGACCCAATCTTCGCGGAAATCGCGTTCAGCTGTCTAGCGAATTACCGAAAAACAGGCAAAACTGGCTAGCAGTGTCATAATCCTTTTCCGGTAATCGAATCGGATTTACCGGATTTATCCCAATAACCTTCAACCATAGAATGAATTATAAAAAATGGAAACTACTCGGATTCCAGAAGTAAACTTGCGTCCCGGCGATCAACTGCACGGCTTCGAAGTAAAAGCCGTCACGCCGATTGACGAGTTGCGGGCGGTGAACATTGTATTGACACATCAGCATAGCGGTGCCCGCCTGCTGCATCTCTACACAAACGACACTGAAAACCTTTTCTCTATTAATTTCCCAACGCCGCCATCGGACGATACTGGCGTACCTCATATCCTTGAACACGCGGTTTTGGCAGGGTCACACAGATTTCCGGTTAAAGAACCCTTTTTTGAAATGGTTAAAATGAGCATGGCAACCTTTATTAACGCCATGACAAGCGCCGATTTTACCTGCTATCCGGTATCAAGCAACGTAAAAAAGGATCTCTTCAACTTAGCAGAGGTCTATTTTGACGCGGTCTTTCATCCGTTATTGACGGAAAGTACTTTCAAGCGTGAAGGACATCACCTTGCGCCTGTCGATCCCGATGTCCCCGCAGGAGATTTAAAGATAACAGGTATTGTGTATAATGAAATGAAAGGGGCATTCTCAGATCCAGAAGCTAGGTTATACCGATCGGTGATGTGCAAGCTCCTTCCTGATACGCTCTACGCCTACGAATCGGGCGGCGATCCAGATGCCATTCCGGATTTGACATACGAGCAGCTCAAAGGGTTTCATGAAACCTATTATCACCCAAGCAACGGCTATTTTGTCCTCTACGGCGACATTCCAACGGGCGAGTATCTTGCCTTCCTTGCGGATAAGTTAGATAACATCCCGAAAAACGATGGCAGTGATGCCATGCATCCATTGCGGCCGGAGGTCACGCACCAACCGAAGTGGAATGCCCCGCGGGTTGTAACGGATTGCTATCCTGTCGGGGCGGATGAGCCGCTTACGGAAAAGACGTATCTCATGCTCAGTTGGATTATCGGAGATGCGACGAACCCAGAAGAGGTTGTCTTGAGTCGAATCTTGAGTCTCATTTTGCTCGGCAATGAAGCGGCACCGCTCCGTAAGGCGATTATTGATTCCAAACTCGGTGCCGACATTATATTTTCCGGAGCCAGTTCTATTGGACCCGCAGCCACTTTTGACGTCGCGCTCAAGGGGAGTGAAGCGGATCGGGTTGAAGCGTTTACGCAACTGGTCAACGACACGCTTACACAGATTGCAGATTCAGAAATTGCTAGCGAAAAGGTGGAAGCAGCATTTCAACAAGCGACCTATCACTATCAAGAGGTCGCGTCAATGTTCCCGCTCAATATCTACTTCCGTGCCATCCAAGGCTGGATATACGAAAAAGAGCCCGATACCTTCCTGAAGATGGGGCAATGCCTCGCTGATATGCACGAACGGTGGCTGGAAAATCCATCAATTTTCAACCAATTAATCCGAGAAAGACTTATCGATAACCCGCACCGTCTGGCAAATATACTATCCCCGGATCGGGACATGCAGGCGAAAACGGACGCTGAACTCGTTGAACGGATGAAGGAGACGCGGGCACAGTTGACTGATGACGAAGTCCAGCGAATAGCCGATGATGCCGCCGAGCTTGAACGCCTTAATGGCATCCCAAATTCGCCCGAATCACTCGCAAACCTGCCGCAACTCCAAGTCAGTGATCTCCCTGAAAAACCGAAACATATTCCTACAACGATTGAAACTGTGAGCGGTCAGTACCTGCTCCGCAACGATGTTTTTGCTAACGGTGTTAACTACCTCGTGTTGAACTTCGATCTGCAAGGATTGCCGGAGCAACTCTGGACTCATCTACCCAGATATGCTGATGCTATTGGCAAACTCGGCGCTGCTGATATGAGCTATGAAGAGATGGCACAGCGGACATCTTCAGTCACCGGCGGTATTGGATGCGCACCGTGGTTTTCTACAAACGCTCTCGACCCAAATCGTTCCATGCAGGGTATGTCCTTTCACCTTAAAGCACTTGATAACAAAATGGATGCGGCGCTGGATGTCCTGCACGATTTACTTTTCGCTGTGAATCCACGCGATACGGAACGTCTCCGAGATGTCATGATTCAAGCGGTTGCGAATTATCAGACAGATATGATCCATGACGGCTCAAGTACAGCGATTCATCACGCTTCACGCGGACTCTCATCGAACGCTCATCTTGCTGAAACCATCTATGGCCTGCCGCAACTCCGCAATAGCGAAACGTTGCTTGACAGTTTTGACGAACTTAGCACCGGACTTATGCGGCATATAGAAGGGATTCGCGATTTCCTGTTAACACGCGGACGGGTAACCGCAAGTTTCACCGGTGCCGATCCTGCGTTTGAAACAACGCGAACCAAACTCAGTGGGTGGCTTGACGCGATGCGGGATGAACCTGTTACTTTGGGATCAGTTGCGTTCCAGCCGTTTGGAACGCCGCCGCGAGAAGGATTAGCCGGCCCCATTCAGATTGCGCACTGTGCCCACGTGATGCCGGCACCGCACTATTCGCATCCGGATTCAGCGTTGTTGACGATCGGTGCCCATCTCATTCGGCTGGATTACATACTGAGCGAGATCCGGTTTAAAGGCAATGCTTACGGGGCAAGGTTTACCTATAGTCCGTATGATTCGTTGCTGTGCCAATCTTCATACCGAGATCCACACGTCGCACGTACGGTCAATGTCTTCGATCAAACCGTTGACTATGTTAAACAGGTGGAATGGACACAGATTGACATAGACCGAGCGATTATCGCTACGGCGAAAGACGGCGAGAAACCGATTCGTCCTAGCCAAGCTACAAGCGACGCACTGAGGCAACATCTTGTTGGGCAAACACGCGAAATGCGAGAGGAACGCTACGCACAACTCCGGCGTGCCACCCCTGCTGAGGTGAAACGTGCATTGCTTCAACTCTTGGAGGGAAACGGAGATAAGGCTGCGCTGTGCGTCGTTTCGAGCCGTGAGAAACTGGAAGTTGCGAACAACGAATTGGCGCAACCTCTCGTTATTGAAGACATTTTAACCTAACTTGTTTATGGGTGCATACCTTCGCTTGGTCGGCGCGGTTCAAAACCGCGCCGCCTTTTTATTTGGAAATGAATGGAATTGAATCGGACTTTGAATATGAGCCATGCAAAATTACGCGTTTACCTTGAACGCCTATTTCATCGGTTGGAACGGGGAAACCAAGGATTGTTGCGGGTTCGGTTGGAGGGGCCGTAGCGGTAGCATTGACAAAGGCGTGGTTACCAAAGTGCAGTAAGTCGGGTTGAAGGATAAAGGGCGAATTGACGTGAGCTATCAATTTTCCGGGTTCGTTCTGACAATGCATACAGATTTGAAATGTTGACAGTCGGAATATATGCCAAAAGGCAACTCATATGAACGAATTTCTTAAGCTATTGCTCCCATGGTGGGGGTCTATCAACTGGATTGCGGACGGTTTTATTTCCGTCATTGTGTCATACGCTTTCGTATCGGTTGTATGGTTTTGGGTGAAAACCTCCTTTCGATGCAGGTTAATTGATGATTTGACGAACGAAGCACGCAAACACGACAGACCTGTTCAACCATCAATTAAACAGGAATTAAAAAGCAAGTTTGATCGCAACAAGGAACTCACAGACGCCTGGCGGGAGTTTGAGGATTCACTCATAACACGAAATCATAATGAAAATCAGATGGTATATAAAACAGACGAAGCATCGCTGTTTTTCAGCGAGGAACGTCTGTTGGATCAACATTTGAACCTTCGATTCTGGAATAGTGTACCCGCTTTACTGGTGGGATTGGGGATTCTTGGCACATTTGTTGGCTTAGTCTGGGGGTTGATACCGTTTTCCGGGATTAACTTTGAGGAGACTAGCCAAATTCAGGTAGCGATTAAAAAACTTCTATCGGGTGTATCTACGGCATTTGTAACCTCCGTTTGGGGTATGCTAACCTCGCTCGCGTTCAACGGATTGGAAAAATGGCGTATCAGCCGCGTAAGTCAATCAATTGCGAATCTGCAACGCGAACTAGATCGCCTATTCACACTGACAACACAAGAAGAAATCTCGTTTCGACAAGAGGACGAACTCGCTCAACAGACACAGGCGTTAAAGTCATTTTCAACAGATTTGGCGAACGATATTAAAAGTGCGATGGCGGAGGGTAGACAACAGATACTCACTGAACTTCAAAACGCTCCTGAAGCATTTAGCAATGCGATGGTGGAGCAACTTTCACCGAGCTTAGGTAAATTGAACAGTGCAGTCGAAGAATTGCGTGAGCAAAAAGAAGAATCTTCTATGGATGCTATCGGACAACTCATAGAGCAATTTCATGAATCCCTGTCCACATCAACAGTGACACAAATGGAAGAACTTGCGAAGACGGTTGGCAGTGCGAGTCAAAGTCTGATGAATTTGCCCGCCCAAATGACACAGATGATGGGCGAAATGCTCAACGCATTACAGGGAACGATTAATATACAGCAAGAGAGCTTGACTGAATCAACTAGCAGTATGAATGTGCAGATGAAGCAAGTCGCTTCTGACATAAGCAATCTATTGAAATCGGTGGCAAACCGCGCGGACGAGCAATTAGGACAACGGGCGGCAGATATAGAGACGGCTTCTAATCAGAGCATTGGAACACTCCAAAGTACGATTGTTCAACTGCAACATTCGATTGCTTCTATTGCCTCACAAACCGCCGCAGAGTCTGAAGCAATGACGAATCGGATGCGCGAACTAATGGAATTCGCGGCTAATCGAACAGATGAGCAATTGAGCCAACGAATGGCTGTTATCGAAACAGTTTCTAATCAAAGTGTTCAAACGCTCGAAGACATTATTTCCAAATTGCAGCAAGCAATTACCTCTACTACTTCACAAGCAGCAACAGACTACGCAGCAATGGCAAATCAGATGCATGAACGCTTTGAACAGACGGTTACTCGACTTGGTGAAAGCGTCGTAGATGTTGAACACAGTGTCCGCAGGCTTTTGCAACAACAAAGCCATCAGACAGAGGCAGTTAATGAACAACTCAGTGGCTTGCAGGAGATACTGGCAAGAGGGCGGGAAATGTTGCAAGGGATGAACGCGAGTGTAACCGGCATCCGCCAGTTAATTGAGGCGACGCAAGCGTTTTCAAGGCAACTGACCGGCGGAGCGGACAGGCTGGAGCAGGCTGGACAAAAACTGACACTAGCAAGTGACGCATTCAACCAAGAAAACGAAAAATATCTCGCGGCAAACCGTGAAACGACGGGACGAATCCAAGCTGCAGTTGGGCATCTCAACGACTCTGTGCAACGCTTCCAAACGGTCGACAATGGCTTGCGAGGCATTTTTGCAGAAATTGAGAAAGGGTTGAATACGTACGCCACAACCTCCCGCGAATCTATCAATCAATATCTTAGCGATTTCTCCGATCAGTTGGCTCAAGCATCAAGAGCCCTCTCTGGCAGTGTTGAAGCACTGACAGACATCGTTGAAGACGTGACCGACATGAATGAGCGAATGGCGCGTCGAGGTGGTAGCAGATAATGCGAAGAACACATCCCAAATCTAAAACACTCATAGATGAAAACCCGTTCGGTCTTTCATTGGGAGATTTGATGGCAGGGCTGCTGCTTATCTTCGTGCTTCTGCTCTCTTTCGTTATGCTGCGGCTCGAAAACCTGATGGCAGAAAAACGACATCAATTAGAACAACTCGACGACCGGGAGCGGGTTAAGAGATTGCTTATCAGCCGTCTCCTTAAAGAACTTTCTGATTTTGATGTCGAAGTCGATCCGGACACAGGGGTAATTCGCATTATGGAAGGTATCTTATTTGATTTTGGCAAAGATGAACTGAAGCAGGAGGGTAAAGCATTTCTTCGTCAGTTTATTCCCAAATATGTTTCGGTCCTGCTTTCCGAGCCTAATGTTAGTGAGCATATCGCACAGGTGATTATCGAAGGACACACTGACAATGTCGGCAGTTGGGAACTCAATCTTGAATTGAGCCTACGCAGGGCGAACAGTGTGGCGGCGTATCTATTTGCGGACGAGTTCGGCACATTTCGTCATGCAGATGCGTTAAAAAAATTATTGTCCGCAAACGGACGGAGTTTTGCTCAACCAATTGTGACTGAAGGCACCGAGGCAGCGCGTGCCCAAAACCGAGGACATACCCTGAGGGACTGGGTGGACACGTATAATGAAACCGAAGAAGCACGTGCTCAAAACCGCCGTGTTGAATTTCAATTTCGATTGAGGGATTGGGATCTGGTCTTGCCCAAAGCTAAGAAATTATTGGAGGTAGAGACTGGGTTATAATCTCATCGAAAAAGAAGACCGAAGGAGGTTAGCTTGAAATCCACCAGTGAAATAGTCGGTTTTGTTGGCTTTGACGCGAACGCATTTGCCCGCCGTGCGCCACAGTCAATTAAAATTAGACAACAGACGCATGACATTCTGAACGAAATTATGCGGAAGCACGGTGGTGCCGAGCATCAGCCGCCCAATAGAGAGGATCTCCGCCAAATTTATCGCCTCTTTTTCACCGCCAGCCGCACTGGGAGACTCCGTACAGAATTTGACACACTTAAACGTACCCGACAACTGGCATGGGCGTTGACTTATTCCGAAGGTAAATTATCTCGTATTGTGGACACTTCCCAACTTAACGACGCGCTACAACTGATAGAAAACCGTTTTCGCGTCAGCACACTACCGGGCATTTTCAATGCGCTGCTAAAAGCGTGGGACTCACCGAACGCGGAGATGTTACGCGCCTTTGTTAAAAAGCATCTAACGGTATACAACGGATCCCGAAAATTCGTTCAGAAACTAAAAGCAAATATGGATTGGTACTGCGAAGAGAACAGCGCAACCCAGCTTGCGCTGAACTTGGTACGTTCAAAGGTGAAGCTGTCGGATGTTTGGTCAGTCCTCGAATTGCCCGATCATGCGCGCAGCTATCCTTACTTCGGTGCGGTAGCTGAGGCGTATGTTGCACTCAACCGCCCCGCTGGTCGAGAGGCTGTGGCAGATGTCATCGAATTTGTTGCGAAGCACAACAGCGATAAAACGAGCCGCACCGTTTTGTCCAAACTCATTGAGGGTTTTGGATATGATGTGTCTGAACACTTGCGGCAACCTGTACAATCCTACGTTCTGCGAGAATGGGGTGACCCACGAATTGCAGGCGGGGATGTGCGTTGGCGCAATGTCGCCGATGAGGTAAAACAGATTTTTACGAGATGGATTACAAAGGAAGACCTCCGTTTCTTCTTCGATGTTGTCGCCAAAGCCTGCGACGATCGCAAATTTGCCTATCGAAAAGCCTTTTGGTTGGCGTATCTTGAACGTATTTCCTTTTGTCGTCCGGTATTGCGTCAAAACGCTGAATATCTATTTAGAAATGATCCTCAAACCCTTGAATACTACCAAGAAAGACGGCCTGCCACATTGACAGGCGGTAGTAGCTGGCATCACGCTTTCATCATTAGGATGGGCAATTACACCTTTGTCGAGTTTAGCACAGACGGAGCGTGCTATATCTATGACAATTCTAAGCTACCATTTCGTTTGGACGACTCGGAGTATACGATGGATACTTGGCGCGAAAATACCTTACGTAATCAGTCGTTGGCAAAATTCCGTGTGATTCACTCGTATTCAGAAAACTACTCTTGGCAAAACGAATTAGCATCTTGGATAAACAGAGAGCTTGGGTTTAAGCCGTTGCGAAGCTATCAGTTGTAAGGTAATTATGATGTTAAACTCATTCCGAAAAGCCAAATCTCAATCGCCACAATTCAACTGGCAGGAGACACCGACGGGCATTGAATTCTCTCCTCCATTGGATCATTCTTCACCGTCCGAATACGCAGCCAACCTGCCGCCGGAGGCACACCACGCGCAGGCTCAATGGTTGTTGCTCAAAGAGCTGCTTGATAACGGTCAGGCGGAACCATCGGAAATGGGGATTCGTATCCCGTCCGAGGAAGTATGTTGTTTGGATTCCGTCGAACAGAGCCTGCTCGGGTTGCCAGATCTATATCCGTTTGATCTTGAAATTCGCTCGCTCGGAACGCTCAACGAACCGGAGTTTCGGTACAATTATCAATTCCTGAAACCGGATCGAAAGCCTTTACATCCTAACCGGATTGGTTGCATATTGCGTTTAACGGAGGAATGGGCGTATCTTCTCACATATGAACAGTTCGTTCTTTTGGAAGGGCTTGATGCATTCAACGGACGAGTAGCAGCGGACAAAAGTTTTCAATCCAATCTCCTCGAATTTGCAAACATAAAAGGGCTTGCGACGCAGACGGGGACTGAACTAGAACGGTATCTAAATCAAGAAGAAGTGGTCGCACCAAAAACCGTACGCTTACGTCTGCGCGAGTCAGGTGATGCTGTTGAGATTATCCCTGACGTAGCCGGGGTTGACAGCACAGAATTTGAAGACGTTTTTGACAAATTTTCGACCCCGGAGACCACGTACAATCTACCTCAACCTGACGGCGGCCGAACCCGCGTTCTCTTCCAAGAAGAACAGCGAGCGGCTTTGCAAACTGTTAAGCGGTACCGTCGTGTATCCCGCGAACAACTCGCGGAAATTGCCGAAGCACCACAGACATATTTCGATCCCGAAGTTGTCGAACTCGATTCGACAGATGAATCTCCTTCTTTCAGTGAGCGCGTCCGTGAAATCGGCATCTATCAACCGAGGACCTATCCGTTCGTTTCACCGTACAACAGCCAGTGGATCCCCGGTATTTTGGTTGATGATGGAACAGAATCACAAACGAAAGTTCAGATCAACACTGATACGGAGTTCGATGAACTTCGGCAAGTGATTAGTGAGGCAAAACAGGCAAATCAAACCCATCTGACATGGGAAGGAAAAAAACTTCCAGTTTCTGATGTTGAGCAACATCTCCCATTTATCGAAAAACAACTCAAACATCGGACGAAGCCATCGCGTACATCGGATGAAAAATCCGAGACTGTTATCTTAATAATTGAGGAGAACATAGACGACCCCGATTACGTTGCAGCATCTGATTCTTCAATCGAGGAACCGTTTCGGCATCTGCTTGAACTCCCGCCCAACCTGAAACAGGAATTCAAACTCCTGCCGCATCAAGAAGAAGGCCTAGCATGGGCACAGCAACTGTGGGAGAAAGAATATCCCGGTGGATTGCTCGCCGATGACATGGGCCTTGGCAAAACGTTACAGGTGCTCTGTTTTTTGGAATGGCATCACACGAAATTTCGCATGCAAGAATCACAACACAAACCGTACCTGATTGTGGCACCAATCGCGCTTTTGGAAAATTGGGCAGCGGAATATCCCAAGTTTTTTGCCAATGGTGAACTAGATTTCGTTACATTGTACGGAAAAGATTTACAAACATTCAAGTCGGAGATGACCGACACAACCGTGTGCCCTATTCCAGAAATCGAAGGCAAAAAACATCCCCAACAATTACACAGACGACGCGGTAATCTTGATGTCAAACGCCTCGGAGCCGCCGATCTGGTGTTAACAACGTATGAAACGGTCCGTGACTTCCAACTGGATTTAGGCTTGATTTCGTGGGCAACTGTTATCATTGATGAGGCACAACGAATCAAAACGCCCGGAACACTCGTGACAAACGCCTTGAAAGCACTCAAAACTGATTTTCGACTTGCATTGACAGGCACACCCGTTGAAAATTCATTGATGGATTTATGGTGTATCACAGATTTCGTTGCACCGGGTTATCTTGATAGCGCGAAAAATTTTAACCGTAACTTTTGTCTTCCCCTTGAGCGCCCTGAAACAGACATTCGTGCGCTTGGCGAGCAGGTTCGCGAGCGCATTGGTGTTCACCTAAAACGACGATTAAAATCTGACATTCTGAATGATCTCCCAGAAAAACATATACACGTCGAAGCATGCCAAGAAAAGATGCCGTCTGAGCAAGTGACACGCTATCAGGCTGCACTTCAGTCGTCGCACGAGCCCGAATTAGCAGGTGCACAATCACGCAACGGAATCTTGCAAGTGCTACATCAGTTACGTGACATTTCCGACCATCCGTTGTTAGCTGATTCCCAATGGGGACAACTTCCCCTTCTCACGTTAATCGAACAATCGGCAAAACTTATCGTGACGGTAAAAATCCTTGAAAAAATTGCTAACGCAGACGAAAAGGTGATTCTATTTGCTGAACGGCGAAAGACCCAGCATCTTTTAGCGCATGTCGTTCGAGAAAAGTACCGTTTGGAGAACGTATCTATCGTCAACGGCAGTACCCCAGGCAGCACACAAAGAGCGGGTTCGATGAAGATGAGCCGTCAACAAGCCGTTGATCGTTTCCAGGCTAGCCTGGGTTTCAACACTATTATCATGTCTCCGCTCGCAGCAGGTGTTGGTCTCAACATCACCGAAGCGAACCATGTCATTCACTATAGCCGCTGGTGGAATCCCGCTAAAGAAGATCAAGCAAGTGACCGGGTCTACCGTATTGGACAAACGCGGCCCGTGCACATCTACCTGCCGATGGCAACCCATCCCGAGTTTCAGACGTTCGACGTTATCCTGCACGAACTTCTGGAACGCAAACGCCAGCTTTCACAGGGCACGCTCTTCCCTACGGAACGGGCCGAAGTAACTCCTCTAGACTTGTTAACCCGTCTGCAGGCAGTTCAACCTGAACAGGAGAATAATTCTTCGTTGACATTAGAAGATGTTGATAGACTTGAACCCAAATTATTCGAGGTTTTTGTTGCCGCCGTTTTTCATGTGCTGGGGTACCACGCCGAATTAACACCCGATTCAGGCGACAAAGGCGCGGATGTCATTGTTCACCCGCGTCAAGGAGACTCATGTGGACTCTTGATACAAGTCAAACAACGTCGAGAAGGCGAAAAACCTGGAGGTGATGGCGTGGATGAAATTCTCGCAGCGAAACCGTTTTATGAGGAAAAATACGACACAACCTTTCAACCGATAATCATCACGAATCGGGAATTCACTAAGGAAGCACATCAACGCGGTAAGGTAAATCAGGTAGACATGTACGAACGCAAATGGTTGATGCAGAGTTTAGAACAACATCCAGTGACATGGCAGGAAGTTAATCATTGTCAATTACAGACCTGTTAAGGTGTCCCAGTTATTGCGATAAACAGCATATTTCACACAACAACCGACATAGACAACAAAATCAAAAAACTGTTTTAGTCGATCGTAGCAATCCGTAATTTTATGATTCACGACTCATTCGTAAAGGAGGTTTCCCGATGACAGCACGACTTGAACAAGCTTTCACAGAAGTCTCAAAACTATCCCCAAAGGAGCAAGATGCGCTGGCAGATTGGTTGCTTGCTGAGCTTGAATCCGAAAGGCGGTGGGATAAACGATTTGCAGATTCTCAAGACGTATTATCCAAGCTAGCTTCTGAAGCACTTGCCGAACATCGCAAGGGTCAAACTCAAGAATTAGATTCAGATTAAACATGAATTCAAAAACGACAAAACGGTTTCGTCAGATGCTTGCAAAATTACCAAGCGACATTCGACACCAGGCGAGGAAAGCCTACTCGCTTTTCAGGGAGAATCCAAACCATCCAAGCCTTCGGTTCAAAAAGATACATACCACTGAACCGATTTATTCCGCTCGTATCAATATGAACTATCGGGTGGTTGGAGTCGTTGATGAGGGAGTGATTGTTTGGTTCTGGATTGGAACACACGCTGAATATGATAAACTGATTCAGTAGTCACCGAATCCGCCGTTTATAAGCAAATCTTCGTACCATCAAAAGTCTCATGAATGGAAGAGGGCTGACAAAATGAACGAATTTGGTGAATTGAAAAAAGTACCATTGCGTGAAATATGGTCGCATGAGGCACACGACTTCACGCCGTGGCTGGAATCAAATATTGAAGCGTTGGGAGTTGCACTTGGACTAGAGCTCGAGCTAACCGGTAGAGAAGAATCGGTTGGTGATTTTTCTCTAGATCTTCTCGCTAAAGACTTGAATAGCTCGCGAACGGTCGTTATTGAGAACCAACTATCCCAAACCGATCATGATCATCTCGGCAAGCTCCTCACGTATGCCGCTGGATTTGACGATTCAATCGTCATTTGGATTTCCGATGAGGTTCGGGATGAACACCGTCAAGCATTGGAATGGTTAAATCAAAGAACGGATATAGATACGCAGTTTTTTGCGGTCGTGGTAGAAGTTTTGAAAATCGACAATTCAAAACCTGCCTTCGACTTCAATCTAGTTGTTTTTCCCAATGAATGGCAGAAGGCCAAGCGACAGGAAACAGCAACTAGCCTATCACCGAAAGCGGAGCAGTATCAAGCGTATTTTCAAGAACTTATCAATGAACTAAGGGAACGTCATGATTTTACACGTGCACATAGTGTCCTCTCGCGTAATTTTTTTCGTTTTTCCTCCGGCATCAAAGAGATTCGTTATCTTGCGTCGTTTGTAAAGGGAGGTAAGGTATGTGCCGCCATTGATATCATGGGACCAGATCAAGAAAAAAACAAAAAACTCTTTGATGCGCTTGAAAAGCGAAAAACAGATTTCACGCCCAAGTTTGGGGATAAACTTGACTGGGATCGCGCCGACGATAATAAAAGTTCAAAAATTGCAGTATATTGTGATGGTTACATTGAGTCGTCTGACAGTGAATTAGAAGAAATCAGAGAATGGCACATTGAAAATCTGTTAAAATTAAAAGAGGTGTTTACGCCGGAGATAGAGCGGGCGTTGGAAGAAATAGAGTAGACATGGGTGCCACATTTGCGAGTCTCAGATTGGCGGAGTATCGGATTGAGTGTGTCGCTAGGCTTGAAATAATCTGAGACTTGTGTTAATATTTTAGCTTGATGGAGACGACGCTGTTTTAGGCTGGTTCCGCTGCGAAGCGTTGGATTTCATCTCAGATTATCTTTGTGCGGCGTGAATAGTCACGCCTACCAACTGTTGTCCCATTCTCACACCTACCGCGCATGGAATGCTATCACTAAAAACTTGTACCACTTCATTTCACTCAACCCAAGGAGGAGGTAATCGAAATGAAAGTTACATTGGCGTTTTTGTCCATGGTGTTCGGTCTCGTTGTTTTTGGATTGATGCTAACTGCGGAAAGCGATGCAAAGATTGAATCCGTTGGCGCTTGGCTTTTGGATGAAGCTGAAGGAAATACGGTTGAGGACGTTTCCGGCAAGGGCATCAACGGAGAAATCCAGGGCGGCTATAAATACGTTCAGGGCCAGTTCGGCGAAGCGTTGGAGTTTAATGGACAGGACACGCTTGTACTGTTCGAGAACGACGATCCGAATCAGGCATTCATTCTCCACCGTGACTATGATGTTTCATTTGTATTCTGGCTCCAACCTCTTGACGACAACCATAGATCCATTTTCTGGACAAGAGGTAATGCCGCCGATTCAGATAGATTTAATTTCTATTCAGGCCCTGGGGAAACGCTTGGGTTCGACTACAGGGAAGTGGATGGTGCGGTGATACACCTGATCAGCCAAGAGATAGCGCTTCCCCTAAAGGAATGGTCCCATCTTGCTGTCGTAAGAGCAGGTGACAATTATAAGGTATACAGAAACGGGGTGGAAGTCGCGCATAAGACAGATTCCAATCCAAAATTGCCCGAAGCTACAAGCTGGATGATGTCGGGCAGACCGAATTTTACTTTTTTCGGGCTCATGGACGAAGTCGCGTTCTTCGACTTCGCTTTGAGTGAAGCCGATATTTCCAATGTTATGAATAATGGACTCGTAGAATTTTCCGTGGAAGTTTCTGTACAACCATCAGACAAACTCGCGGCGGCTTGGGCACGGTTAAAGACCCGGAGATAACGCGGCTTCCGAGATTTAGTCTAAGCAGCGTGTGGCTTGCGGATAGATTTATGGTCTCGGGTTTATTGACATTTGCGAAGCTGTCTGTAATCGTAGGGGATTAACCGAGTGAATAGCGAGGGCGATAGTGTTTATCAGGATGCCTCGCCCATTGACCTACAGGACTCCGATATCGTCTTTGATGTGTGAACAAAGGGTTGGGAGACCCAACCCCTACGAAGGAACGTGTGTCTCTGCACACCTCTCGATTATCTTGTTGCAGTGAAATGTCAACAGCACCTCGTGTAAAAGAACTGCAATCAGCCGTTTCCCAACTTTCGGCGGAAGAACTTGCCCGTTTCAGGGCATGGTTTGATGAATTCGATGCCGAAGTTTGGGATGGGCAGTTTGACGAAGATGTGGAATCAGGAAAGTTAGACCGCCATGCAAACCGTGCAATTGCGGATTTTCGGACTGGGAAGTGCAAACGAATTTGAATCACTTCGCGGCACCCTCAACCTGCGAGCGTTATCGAGAACTCTTGCAAATACTCAAGGCCAAGTAGATGAAAATTTCAGTCCGATAAAGGGAGATTCGAGACAACCATCCTTACATCTAAAGAGAGCCGGAGGGTTTTGGTGCACTAAGGTGCAGAAAGCGTTTGTTGCGATGCTTGAAATAAACCGGGACTTGTGTTAAGATTTCAGGTTGAGGGGGAGTTGCTAATTTCGGCGGGTTTGGCCGCGGAGTTTTGGGTTTCATCTCAAATCATCTTGAGCGGCGTGAAAGGTCACGCCGCGCCGAATGTAACGTGTTACACATATCAATCCGTTGTCGAAGAGGAGAAGTATGAAACAAATTTGCCGCGTCTCGAGAAATTACCCCTTTTGGGCATTAGGACTACTTTTTATCTGTAGTTGCGACTTGGTTCAAGAACTTATCATCTCGGAACCATCAAGCGGAATGGATCCTGGATCAATTCATGTGACCATGGTGTATCCAAGCGATTGCGTTGGGGATTCATCATATTGTGATAGTTTCCATATTGGGGTTAGGAAGGCGGAGGCGGAACTTGGAATAAGCCTGACCGAGTTAGACGGCATGGAGAGCGATCCGGCAGCAACAGAGATGGTTTTGAGAGAAGCCGCACAGAATTCAGCCCTCGTTTTAGCGGCAGGTTACCAGATGGGCCCGCCGCTCGCGCGCGCGGCAGCCGAATTTCCTGATGTCAAATTTGCGATTTTTGATGTTGTGCTTGACGTTCCGAACGTAGCCTCGATTAACTATAAGGCGAACGAAGGTTCATTTCTGGTTGGTGCGATTGCAGCTTTAAAGTCAGAGAGCGGAAAAATTGGATATATCGGCGGCGCGGATGTTCCGTTATTACACGAATTTGAAGCCGGTTACGCCGCCGGGATTCGCGCTGTCAATCCGGATGCAGAGGTTGCCATTGAATATATCAGCGAGAACGAAGCGGGTTTCGGCCAGCCGGACAGAGCGAAAGAGATAGCGCTGGCACAATATGAGAGCGGCGTCGATGTTATATACGTCGCTGCCGGCGGATCGGGTCAAGGTGTGCTTGAAGCCGCCCAAGAGCAGAGGAAATTTATCATTTGGGTTGACTCTAACGGAAATCATCTCGCGCCCGGAATCGTCTTGACGAGTATGGTCAAAGAGCTTTCGGCTTCTGTGGAGCGAGTGATCGGTGAAACCGCTGACGGCAATTTTATGGCAGGTGTCCGATATCTCGGACTTGAAGATGGCGGTGTCAGCTATGCTCTTGATGAATATAATCAGTCGTTGCTGTCAGATGAGATTTTACAGACCGTTGAATCATTGAAGGCGCAAATTATCGCCGGCGACATTGATGTTCCGAATGAAGTCTCACTTCCCCGTTGACGGGACACGCCGTCGCATTAGTAACGGGTTTTTACGCCGATGGCACAATGTGTACGTGTCATTCTGCCCGATTTAAGTTTGGTAAGTATCTCCGACACTGAGTTACAGTTCCATCTGATTTTCCACGAATATAGAAAATCGCTACGATCAGTACGGATTGGCGAAATGAACTTCTTCAATCAGGAACGAAAACTCTTTGGCGATTGGCTCGAACCCGAAGCCCCGAATCTTAGCGCACCAATTGCGACCTCGGAGGAACAGCCGCCTGAAGACAATGAATCTCACGCAGCGGACAACGCGAAACAGGGCACGCTCATCTTTACTAATCGAGCGTGTCTTTTTTCGCAAGAGGAGTTGAATTCCTTTTTCAACCAGATCTCAGGGCAGATTCGCGGCGAGAAGAAACGCGGGCGAATACCGACAGCGGATGAAATTCGCGGTCGCTATGAGCAGGGACGTTGTGTCATGGGTGCCGCTGATAGTCAAGTGTGGGGATATACGTGTATCGTACCAATCACGGAAGAGATTGATGTTCTTGAAACAACGATTCAGCGTGATTTCCAAAATACCCAACCCACGAAACAGTTAGTCGACCTCCTGTCGCAGGGGTTGCTGCACCCAGAGAAAAACGCCTTCGCGCTCTCGTGGACATCTTATACCAAACGACTTTACGGTAAGTTGGGCTGGTTACCTTGTAATATTAAAATGCTGGATTCCGGTACGAAAGAAGCACTTAAAACATACGATGACGTCGTCGACCAATACAACATTTTCATACCTTGATATGAATACTAGAGACGCGTTATGATGAGGGTTATCACTTCAGTCTTTATTTCCCATTCCTAGCACATGAAATCATCCCCCGGTAACCCGCTGTTTAGTTTGGTCGCGGAAAGTGTAGCCTACCAAGACACTGTTGCGCTAAAGAATATCACGCTGCAAATCGACAGGGGCGAAAAGGTCGCGCTAGTAGGTCCGAGCGGCGCCGGCAAAACCACATTACTTCGTACACTCTACGAAAGCGTCGAGGGTCAGCCTTCATTCGTTCATCAACACTATTCCCTTGTGCCGCAACTCTCCGCATTTCACAACGTCTATATTGGACGGCTCGATCGATATTCCACAGCATACAACCTCTTGAACCTGATAAAACCGCAGAAAAAATCTTTGCAAGAGATTGTTCCTATCCTGCGCGAGTTGGGCATGGATGAGAAGACTTTTGATAAGGCTGGTGCGTTGTCTGGAGGACAAAAACAGCGGGTCGCTGTCGCCCGCGCGATTTACCGGGGCGAGGATATCCTGTTGGCGGATGAGCCGGTGTCTTCCGTGGACCCGCATCAGGCAGGCACGGTGATGGAACTCATTATGCAGAATGCAGAAACCGTTGTGGTGTCGCTGCACGCCGTGGAATTCGCCCTGAAGTTCTCACAGCGGATGGTCGGGCTTCGCGGCGGAGAGGTTCAATTCGATCTGCCAGCCGAGGCGGTGACCCAGATGATGCTTACGGAACTGTATCGCAATGAGAATGCCCATTGAATTCATGACGTTTCAAAGGGAATACTGCCGCCATGTTGAGAACCAGCCTTGTCTTCTTCGCCATAGCGTTGATTGCTGTCCTACTGGCAGACCTTGAAATCTCCACACTTCACCCCTGGACCGAACTGGGCCAACTTGCTTGGGGGGCAATCACTCCGGATATTCCTGCCCTGTGGGGTTTTAAATCTGCAGTGCTCAACACAGTAATCTTTGCTGTCTGCGGTACGTTTCTTGCGGTTGTGCTCGGCATCGGATTAGCCTTCGTTTTTCGTTTTATGGCTGTCAGGTTGTTCTGCGCTTTCATCCGCGCCATTCACGAGATATTCTGGGCATTTATCTTTCTGCCTATTGTTGGCTTAAATTCAACCTGCGGCGTGCTCGCCATTGCGATTCCTTATGCGGGCATCTTTGCCAAGGTATATGCGGAGATTATTCAGGAATCGGATCGGGGCCCGCTTGAAGGCGTTCCTAAAGGGGCTGCGGGTTTGAGCCGTTTTGTTTACGGTATTCTCCCGGTCATCTATGCCGACACCAAACACTACACCAGCTACCGTTTCGAGTGCGCCCTGCGTTCTAGCGCTATTCTCGGATTCATCGGACTGCCGACGCTCGGATTCCATCTTGAGACTGCGTTTCGAGAAGGTTTGTACTCGGAGGCGTGGGCACTGCTCTACGCCTTCTACATCTTGATTGCCTCGCTCAGGTACTGGGTCAAGCCGCGTCTTGCCGCACTTTACATTGCAACGTCGTTCGTGTTGTTGTCGAAGACAATCAACGTGTCATGGGAGAACATCGTCCGCTTTTTCACCTATGACATCCTGCCGTGGCCAATGCGCCGGGATGGTATCCACGACGGATCACACGACGTTTCGTTTGTGTGGGAATCAATTCCTGGCTGGGCGCACAAAATTTTCGTTCAGGAGGCTTGGGAAGGAATAGGGAACACCGTAATATTGACCCAAATTGTGTTGGTTGGGACAGGCGTATTTGCGCTATTGAGTTTTCCATTCGCGTGCCGGCACTTCTCGGGGAAAATCGTCAATCGGATCTCGCACTTCGGGCTGGTTGTCATCCGCACGACTCCGGAGTACATGCTCGCGTATATCCTTGTACAGCTCTGGGGACCGTCAATGCTCCCGGCTGTTTGGGCGATTCTTCTGCACAACGGAGCAATTCTTGCGTTCCTGACTAGCAACAACGCCGATTTGGTCTCTCCCAGAATAGATACGCCCCATAGACGGATAGACCGGTATTTGTTCGAATTCTTGCCGCGCGTATACGGCCAATTCCTCGCGTTCCTGTTTTACCGATGGGAGGTGATGATGCGGGAGTCCGCCATTCTTGGGATTCTCGGCATATACACGCTTGGATTCTACATTGAGAGCGCAATTTCCGATGATCAGATTGATAAAGTAGTTCTGCTGATACTCATCACGGCGCTGCTCAACATGGGTATCGATTCCGTGTCACAGTTTGTACGTCGGCGCCTTAAGATTTCTACGAAACTAGTCACGTCTTCGTAAGAGGACTACCTACGGCTTGTCAATAACAACGAACCATTTCGCATTAATTTTCGTTATCGTGTTCGATGGTAACGATTTCCCTGTTACAGGATTTCAGATATTCTTCGCGGTATTTCACAATAATGGTGTACATCGCATAACCACTTAACTGGCTTACAATGAAAGGAGAATCGACTTAAATGACTGAGAAGGAAGTGCTCGAAGAACTAGAGTCGCTCGGCACAGCGCAGAACCGAAAAATCTATAAACGCCACGGCGCCGATGAGACGGTCTACGGCGTCAGTTTTGCAAATTTGAGGAAGATGCACAAACGGATTAAGGTCGACCATGCGTTGGCGTTAAAGCTCTGGGAAACGGGCCAGCTTGAAGCCCGCCTCATCGCCTCCATGATTGCTGACCCAAAGTTGACGGATGAGGCTCTGCTTGACGCTTGGGCGAGAGACTTGAACAGTGGTATGGTAGCCGGTGAATTCGTAGAACACGTCAGCAAAACACCATTTACCCGCGCCAAAATGAAGCAGTGGTGTGACTCGGAGGGGGAATGGACTGGGCGTGCAGGCTGGCAACTTCTTGCCCATCTTGCAATGAAAGACGAAGAATTGTCCGACGAATATTTTGAAAACTATCTTCACATCATCGGGGAAGAAATTCACTTGCGGAAAAACATGGTGAGGGACGCCATGAATTCAACGCTCATCGCCATTGGGATTCGCAACAGCAAATTGGAGAAACAGGCGCTTGCAGTTGCTGCGAAAATCGGGAAGGTAGATGTCGATCACGGGGAAACGAGTTGCAAGACGCCTGACGCCGCCGAATACATCCGTAAAACCCTCAATCGCAGGCGGCAGAAGAAGAAGAAATCAGCAGCTTAACCGCTGTTTAAGACGGCTCAAAATTGGAATAATGGAGCGGCACACAAAACGAATGTGCGGTATGAACCGTTTGCATTTACGGATTTGCGCCGTGCCAAATGCGTGGATTCTATCATTTCGTGGAGTCAACGCCCTCCGATTTGAAAATGTGCCACCCAAATACAGTGCTTGCCGGCTGAAAAACACGCTAAAATGATTAATTTCATTGCGCCATGAGACATCACCAAGGATTCATGGCTCGTTTTTATATTTTGACTACATTTTATGATATTTTAAATGATTGTGGTGAATATGTATGAATATTTGCATTATGACTTGACATACATTTATAACTATGTTATATTCTATTTGCAGCAACCGATTGATTCAATCATCACATCAACCTCTAGGATGAAATTTATCTTGCGAATGATACCGGAAAAATGCACATACAGTTATTTGCCGTCCCTTTTGGGATTGGAAGGCAATAAAATTAAGGGCGCACCCTTACGATCGCAGGTGTCGGACGGCAAAACAAAAAATGAAGAATTAGAGGAGTTCTAAATGACAGAGATGATCTTGATGCTAGTAATTGTATTTGGAAGTATTATGGTTACAACGCTTGGCTGTGTCTGGATGGGCACGTCTTACTCTTCAAAGAAACGGGGTTATATAACGGGCGCGTCCGAACGCGAGATAAAGCAACTACATGAACAAGTGGTGCAAATTCAGCAAGATGTCAGGTTTCTACAAAAAGAGGTGAAATCGCTCATCAAGATCGCAAAAGGCATTATAGAGTAAGGGAGGGATGTTGAATGGCACTAGTGCTTCTACTACTTTTTCTAGGGTTGATGCTCTTTTTCCTCATCAAATTTTCAGTGATTATTGCGGCGATGGCAGCGATAGTTTTGGGGAGCATAACGGTTACGGTGCTTGCAATTGTCTGGTTGGCAACATCGCGTTCGCTTAAAAGAGCGGGAAAATTCCCGTACAGCGGACAAATGACCTATCAACAAATACAAGCAGATTTAAGTCAGATTTCTGAGGATTTGAACGGCATTCGCTGGCAGTTGCAAGACATCGCCCCGCGATTGCATGATATGGAATTTTTGAAGTATGCGCGGCGAGAGGACACTGATCAAGGTACTCCTCAATAGACATGTCTACTGGGGTTGTAGATTTCTGATTGCCTAGAAACTGCGGCAAACAACAATCACTAAAAACTTAACTAAAATCGTGGTAGGGATTTGCACAACAAAGGTGGACTATTGGATAAACCCACACAATAAATCGGAATCCGCACGAACAGATTTGCCGCTAAGATTGGCGTTTTTCTAGCGTCCTTCCGACAAAGAATATGAGTATGCCTAAAACCAACGAACCCATCTCGGCGCCCATCGCTTTGCCTTCGCTTAGTCCATGTGGATTGACACAACCAATATACAAACCTGCCCCGAGTAATGCCATGCCGATTAGTTCTAGCGTTTTGCCGAGATAAAACACGGTGCCTCCGGGGACAAATGAAACATCAAGAATCGGCAATCTCATGCACGGGTTTAGTAAAGACTTTTGATGCTGCCCCACTGCATAGCCTTCAGGTTGGCGTCTAGCTTTAGCTTGGAAGTGAACACCAAATCCGCGAGTGTGTTATCTTCAGTGGACGCGATTGGCGCCCAGCGAATTTTATGATTCAGACGCCCGCCGTCCACGTCGTTATATAAGATGCCAAATCCGATCGCATCATCCTTTTTCGGGGACTGCCCTAAGTTAACACTCAATTCGCAGGATTGTCCATCATCACCCCAAGCTACCATAATGATGGGTGAGTTAGGGTCCGGGTTGTGCTCACCAGCACGAAGTGTATGATGAAAAAGGTTGCTTTGGTACCCTGTATGATCTATATCAAGATATATTTCTAGATGGTCTTGGCGAGAGAGTTTTTCCTCGTGGGTTTCGACTAGATCGTCAGTCAACTTGATTGCGATGTAAAGGAAACTATTACGCCACACAGCGACAAAGGTGCCTGTGAAGTCATCTGAGTGCTGGTTCCAGCGTTTATTTTCAATCGTATCCCACTCCAAATTTCCTAATTCTGCTGCTTCCCAGGCTGGGTCGTCGAGGAACCCATCGACCAAAGGAGCAACCTCTGCTAAATTGGCTCTATATTGAAAAGGAAATCCGGTGTCTGGATCGACGATATGGGCAAAGCCGCTACTCGCTATAGTAAGCATGAGCAAAACCGTGAAATGCTGTTTCCAATTTCTCATACCTTCTTCCCTTTCTCTGCAATCAAATTGGAGATTCAATAAGTTTAGTATACTGTCAAATGAGTGGGCTGTCAAGGCAAAATAAATCGATTTATTTTAGGCGAGGCTGGATCGCACACGGGCCATACGTGCGCGCTTTATTCCTTCTCGAATCTTACCGCGCCGAAGGAAACACGCCTTCTTCAAATTGTCCGGTGCATTGCCGGCACATGTAGTGTAAAATCGGTAATCGTTATTATGAATATCCTGAATCAAAGGCGCGTTGAATTTAGATTATTACAATCTCAAATTGCATGGGCGATATTTCCCAATCGTTCAGTAAGCAGCGCGTTTTCGCCATAGTCTATTGGAACGACGACGAGGCACGGCCGATCAGCGGTAAATGCCTGCTCTAAAGCAGGGGCGACGTCACGCGCATTCTCCACTTGGATTCCTTTCCAGTCGAAAGCTTCAGCCAACTTAACGAAGTCGGGATTGTCGAAGGACAAATCTGTATTATGATCGAATTCGTTCCGCTGTTTCCATTCAATAAGTCCATATCCGCGGTCTTCCCAAATCATCACGACGATATTGGTCCCAATTCGCCTTGCAGTTTCTAAATCTTGTACATTCATAAGAAATCCGCCGTCGCCGCAAATTGCCAGCACACGTTTGTCTGGATTAACCAACTTTGCGGCAATGGCTCCCGGCAAGGCAAATCCCATGGAGCAGAAGCCGTTGGAGATTAAGCAGGTATTTGGTTCGTCACAGTGATAATAGCGGGCAATCCACATCTTGTGCGCACCGACATCGCTCAAAAGTATATCTGTAGCGCCCAGCACTTTTCGCACATCCCAAAGCACTTTTTGCGGACGGATACTGCCTTGTGTGTCATCATCCTTGTGTTCAGCGAAATCGGTCAGCATTGCGTCTCGAATCGGTTTGTATTCATTCACCTCATAGCGAATCGGCTGCTGTTTGATACGCTCATTGAGCATCCAAAGGGTGTGCCCAAGGTCGCCAACAACCTCTACATCTATACGATAATTTTCATCCACTTCGGCTGGAAGAAAGTCGATATGGACGATTCGTTTATCTGCCTTTGGGTTCCAAAGCCGCGGGTGGTATTCTACCAAATCGTATCCGAGTGTGATGACGAGGTCAGCGGCATCTATGGCTAAAGCCACGACATCCTTAGCTTGTAACCCTATTGTAAAGAGGTAGTTCGGCGCGTGGCGAGAGATGCACCCTTTGCCCATGAATGTGCTGATTACGCCGATGCCTGTTGCGTCAGCGAATTGGCGCAGTTGCGTGCTTGCTCGTTTGCGAATGGTGCCGTTACCTGCAAGGATTACCGGATTTTTCGCACTACGAATTAAATCCATCGCCTGATTCACAATCTTGTCATCTGGCACTGGGCGGCGCATCCGCTTACTGGGGATAGGTTGGTTTTCAACGGGTAACTTGGCGATATCTTCGGCAAGTTCAATATGGCACGCCCCGGGTTTTTCGGTCATTGCCACCTTGAACGCTTTGCGGACAACTTCCGGAATGTTCCCAGGGTGAATTATCGGCATTGCCCACTTCGTGACGGGCTTAAACATCCCGACGACATCCATGTTTTGGTGGCTCTCTTTGTGCTGCCTTCGGCTGTCAGCCTGCCCCGTAATAACGACAAGCGGGGCGCGGTCCATGTTGGCATCAGCCACGCCCGTTATAAGATTTGAAGCGCCGGGCCCCAACGTGCCGAGACAGACAGCCGCCTGACCGGTCAGTCTTCCGTGCACGTCTGCCATGAAGGCGGCGGCTTGTTCGTGCCGCGTAAGGATGAACTCAATGGGTGAATGCTCTAGCGACATCATAAACTCGGCATTTTCTTCACCCGGCACCCCGAATATATACTTAACGCCCTCGGCTTCGAGGCACTGTATAAACAGATCAGCAGCTTTCATATTGGTAACTCCTCCTAGTTCATTGTCGAAAAGCGAATACGTCGTCCGTTAATATTTGAAGATAATTCCAATTATTCACGCCTCCCCAATATTCGTTGATTCGTGTGAGCATTTTTATGATGGATATTATATAATATAATCCTAATATTGCGTACAAATTCACGCTTCTAGCGTAACAAATACGATGCAGAAGCCGAATTTCGGGAGGGGGCAGAGCTTGAGTGTCAGCCATGCGGATGTTATAATTATTGGCGGTGGTGTCATCGGTTGTGCAGTTGCTTATAACCTCGCCAAATCTCAGGTAAAGCCGCTTGTAATCGATAAAGCCGGCGGAGTGGGCCGGGAAGCTTCACGGGCGGGTGCAGGCATATTGGCTTCCCATGCTTCAACCCAAGAACCGTATGCGGAATTGTGCCGTGCAAGCCTCGCGCTTTATCCGCCGTTGGCAGAAGAGTTAAAAGCCGAGACACAGATTGACATTGAGTTTATCCAATCCGGCTCAATCGCCGTATATTCGACTGACGCTGAAAAAAATGGCTTGATAAGTCTGGCAAAACGGCGCATCGAGCGCGGCTTTTCTGCTGAAGTGTTGACTGCCGCACAGGTGTTGGAACTCGAACCCGCCGTCTCAAGAGAAGTGATTGGCGGGGTTCGCTTCCCCCACGATTCGCAGGTCAGAAGTGTCAAACTCTCCAAAGCGCTCGCGAACGGGGCAGCACAACTGGGGGCGCAGTTTTTGTTCGGCAACCCAGTCACCGCAATTTTACGGAAGGCAGAACGCGCCGTTGGAGTTGAGGTAAACGGCGAGGCGCACTACGGCGAAACAATCGTAATTGCCGCGGGGTGCTGGTCGGGAAAGATGGCTGCGTTCCTCGACTACTCCCTGCCGATCGAGCCAGTACGCGGGCAAATGGTGTTGACTGAAACCATGCCGCCGCTCTTTCGGCACATCATTGACGGATACGGCGTTTACCTCGTCCCTCGATCAGATGGGAAAATCCTGATTGGCGCCACGGTTGAATTTGCCGGATTCGACAACCGAACAACGTTGGGAGGCATACACGGGCTGATTAAAGCCGGTACCACATTGATGCCAGCGCTCGCCGAAAAGCCGTTCGTACAAGCATGGTCTGGATTGCGCCCATATTCAAGGGGAGGACCTTATATTGGGAAACTGCCCGGGTACGAAAACGTAATCGTCGCATCAGGACATTACAAAAATGGCATTCTCCTCGCGCCGATTACGGGAAAATTAATCGGTGAACTTATAACAACAGGGCGTCCTTCAATGTCGCTTGAGCCTTTTCGCCTCGGTAAAACGTGAAAGATATGTCAATAATCTAAAGTAGCGTCCTGGCGGGAAAGGTTGAGCTGTTCTATTTCGCCGATCATCACGACTAAAAAATGAGGCAATAAACCGGGGTAGATTTTCTCATCGTACCGCATCGATTTAGAAAGTCTCTCTAAGTGTGAACATGATACAACACAAGGCTCCGTTAACAGTAGCAGCGTTTGAAATTGCCGCAATCCTGTTGCTTCTGTCTTCTGTGACACCAATCTCCATTGGCTGTGATGACAACAAAGCGCCAGATAAAATCGGCGTCAGCGTGCCAACGGCGAAAACACCGGTTAATGTGCTCATGAAAAAGGCGATGATTGAGCATGAACAGGAGTACGGGGTCGAGATATTTTGGAATGAGGTGCGGCATGAAGGGCCGCAACAGGATGCCGTCGTATTGGAAAGGCGTCAGATTAAAGACATGTTTGAAGCCGGGATTCAGGCACTAATCTTGAATACCGTCGACGGGAGTGCCGCATATCCAATTTTATTAGAGGCGCGCCGCTGGGGTGTGCCTGTTATATCCTTAGATAAGATGTTGGTCAGTATGCCGGTGCGAGGCCATATCGCCGTGAATGAGGTGAGGCTGGGAGAAGAAGCTGCGAAATACGCCGTTTCGCAGATTGGGCATAAGGGAAACGTCCTACTTTTGGAAGGTTCTGCCGGATCTGAATCTCTGCGGAACATCGCAATAGGGGTATACCGAGTTTTAGACAAATATCCTGAGGCGATTCATGTTTTTGCAAGACCATCCGCCCTCACTGCGGAGGCAGCATTCGATTATACCAATCAGATGCTGAAGAACTACGCGGGAAATATCCAAGCAATTATTGCAGTTGACAGCACACTGGCAGTCGGTGCAGTTCGCGGTGTTCAGTTGCACGAGCTTGTAGATAGAATAATCACTATCGGGGTTGGGGCGGGAAAGGAAGCGTGTCGCCAAATCATGTCCAAACAACACGACGCAGAAGTCGATCTGATGCCTTATGAACGAGGACTTACCGCGTTCAAAGCTGCTATCAATGCCTTGAGGAATCAATCATTCGTGTATGATACCGAATTGCCCAATGGTGAGACTTTAACCAAAACGAAATTTGGTCCTGTTCGCCTCATCACCTCTGCGAATTTTGGCGTACTCAAGCAGATGTGGCCAGATTTGTTCATCCCAAAATGAGCGAACACGTTGACAGATTAGGGTAGAGAATCCTATAATGCCTAAACTAGCCACGGTATTAACTTTCGGCTTTATCTTTTACGGTTCCGTAGCGGCAAACACAACGGAGACTAACAAACCGCTTGAGGTCGGCGGCAAAGCACCAGAATTTGTGCTGCAAGACGCAGCTGATCGAACACATTCGTTGAAAAAGCTGCGCGGTAAGGTGGTCGTTATAATCCTCGGAAATCGTAAGATACAAAAAGAAGATGACAAATGGGCTTTTGCTATTCAGAAGGATTATCAAGAAAACAGCCGTATCGCAACGTTTATCATCGCTGATATGCGGAGCGTCCCGCGGTTCGTACCGAAAGCGCTCATTAAGCGGCAACTCAAGAAAAACAAACCGCCCGTAACACTGTTGCTCGATTGGAAAGGCGAGACCCATAAAGCCTACCGGACGCAAAAAGAGATGCCGAACCTGTATGTTGTAAATCCTGACGGTAAGATAGCATTTCACATCAAATCGAATTTCAGTGACGAGAAATTCGAAAAACTGAAAGCTGTCACTGAGAAAGAAATTGCCAAAATTAAGTCATGAAAGGAAATTGTATGACAACAAAGGCGTTATCATCAGAAAGCCCCTTGGTCAGCATTGTCATGGGAAGCGATTCAGATCTTGCGTGCATGGCTGAGGCTGCAAAGATTCTAGAAGAATTTGAAGTTCCGTTTGAGATTACGGTTTCGTCAGCCCACAGATCGCCGGAACGGACGATTGAGTATACCGTAGATGCTCCCGATCGAGGAATTCATGTGATTATCGCGGGCGCAGGACGTGCCGCCCATCTTGCCGGCGTCATTGCAGCACATACAACGCTTCCGGTGATTGGCGTTCCGGTGGATGGAGGGCCGCTTAACGGGGTTGATGCGCTCTACGCAACCGTACAGATGCCGCCCGGCATTCCGGTGGCAACGGTTGCAATCGGATCTAGCGGTGCGCGAAACGCGGGCATACTCGCCGTCCAGATTCTCGCACTAAAATTCCCGGAACTTGACGATAAACTCAAAGCCTACAAAGCCAAACTTAGCGAAGGTGTGGCAAAGAAAGCCGCGCGGTTATCGGAAGTCGGGTATCGTGAGTATTTAACAAAATAACATTCATGCGCATTTCGTTATTTTTCAGGTTTTTTCAAATTCTGAATCAATTCATCAAACATGGCTGAATCCTTTCGCACGCATAGTCCGGAAGAAACACAAGCAATCGGGGTACGCGTAGGGCAAAACCTCAAACCCGGCGACATTGTTGCCCTCATTGGAGACCTCGGGGCGGGCAAAACTTGCCTGACGCAAGGCATTGCGCGCGGTGCGAAAATAGATCCGAACCAGATTGTCAACAGCCCGTCCTACACCCTGATTAACGAATATGAAGGTGAGATCCCAATTTACCATATAGACCTTTATCGACTTCAGCGGCGGGAAGAGATACTGGATCTGGGTTTAGAGGTATATTTTGAGGGAAACGGCATCTGTATTATTGAATGGGCGGATCGAATGCTCGACATGCTTCCTGAGGGTTACATGGAGATTAAACTCAAATGGGAAGATGAGTTTGTACGTACAATCGAATTTAACCCTTAAAACCCGGTTTTAACCAATGGCGGTTAAAGCGAAAACACGGCGAGCATACAGCGATAGAACAAAACGATTCCCCGGTCCAACTCAATAACGAAAAAAGGAGCGGCGCATTTGCGCGCCTCACGTTCCCGTGGCAAAGCGACCCAACATCGTGCTCATGGGGGTCGATTCCTTGCGTGCCGATCGCATGAGCTGTTACGGCTATCAGCATTGCACCACACCGCATATCGATCGATTCGCCCAAAGCGGAACGCTCTTTGAGCAAACTTACAGTCCACATATTCCTACAACTAGCGCCTATGCGTCCATGCTCACCGGCATGGATTGTTTCAGTACGCAGGTCGTTGCGCTGCGGCATAAAGGGCCGCTAAGACCGGAAGTCAAAACCTTGGCGGAGATACTTCGCGGCGCAGGCTATAACACGACGTGCGTAGGTTTCGAGGGCAACCCAAGCTCACGCGGTTTTGACAAATACTTGGACTACGCAGCCTGGGGCAGTTGGGCGGAAGGGCGCAGCCCGAAAGCGCAAAACCTCAACAGCGCGGCAATTCCGGAACTAGATCGATTGATTAACTTGGGTGACCCATTTTTCTTATTCCTTCGCCACATGGATCCGCACGCCCCCTATTTGCCGCCCGAACCGTACGAGCGCATGTTCTACCACGGGGACGAATTCGACCCGCACAATAAATCCATGAATCCTGTGATGGATTTTAAGCCGTTCTGCGATTTTTTCGCCAGTTGGATGCCGCCCGGCATAACGGATAAAGATTACGTCATCGCCCAATATGACGGAGCAATCGCTTACATGGACGCCTGTCTTCAGACAATTTTTACAGCCCTAAAAGCCCGCGGCATCCTGGACGAAACCGTAGTCGTCATCAACGGCGATCACGGTGAAACGCTCTACGACCATGAATGCTGGTTCGATCATCACGGCCTCTACGATCCCACCTTGCATGTGCCGCTAATTATCCGATACCCGAGCAAGATTCCCGCCGGCGCGCGCGTAAGCGGTTATAATCAGCACAAAGACTTGGCGCCTACCATTCTCGAACTAGCAGAAATCGAGACCGAGATTGAATTTGACGGGGTGAGCCTAATTCCGATGATTAACGGTGCAGTTTTTTCTTACGAAAGTGAATTCTACATCACCGAATGCACCTGGATGCGGAAGCACGGTTGGCGCACGCCAGAATGGAAGTTAATTCACGCCCTTGAGCCTGACTTCCATTTTAAGCCGATGGTAGAACTCTATAACCTCATTGAGGACCCTCAAGAAAATGACAATCTTGCGGAAGCAAATCCAGACATCGTTGCTAAATTAGAGACGCGGATGCAAAGCTGGATTGAGAAACGTCAACGTGAAACTGGCATGGAAAACCCCATGATGACGCAAGGAGATTGGCACGGGCATGAGGGAATAGGTCCTTTCAAGACCTCCCAACAAGCTTATGATACCCTTCATATCGGCAATCCGGGGCAAGCTGCACGAATGCAGGCGGAAGCCAGAAAATGAAAACTATAGGACTTACCCACTTTCTCTTACAGTCCCCCGGATAAGGGATCAAGCGAACGAATAGTGAGTGCGATAGTCTTAGGGAGGTTAAAATGACCTTTTCAAAAAAATATACCCCGTCTGATCAATCTGCGTAAGTCCTAAACTATTTTTATGCGCGCGAACCAATGATTATGTTTTATAACCGCGGTGTTGTTTAACAATGTTAAAACCTGGTATTTGAACTTGCATAACTGCTCCAACTATACGGAGGGAAAAACAGATGCCCATCTATGAATATCAATGTGTAGCATGCGCGTCCAAATTTGAAGCCCTGCAACGCATCAATGCGGATTATCAAGATTTAGTTTGTCCCATATGCGGCGCACCTGAACCGACCAAGGTCTTCTCACGCTTTGCATCTTTGGGCGTCGAGAAAGGCGGTGCATGTGAGACAGGCTCTACATGAGCGCTGCCTGGACCGGACAGTTAGTCCAAACAAGATAGGGCTTATGTAGTTGAAGACTTTTGTGTCACGTAATGGTGCTTCATTCGCTGTAATTCATAGGGACTAACGATTGTTAGTCCCTACATACGCCTATATCCCTTTCCATAGACAGGCCAGTCGAGAACACAGATCCGGGAAGATGAGAACTAAATCCCCTTAATCAAAAGTTGACAAAATATTCGGATTTCAGGATTGTGGTAATATGCAGCCTGACTGATGGATGTTTGTTTGAATTCCGCTTCTTCCGTGACAAACTCTTCAGGGGTAACGCAGATGCAAAACAGAAATGCCGATAGAGCTGTGTCTCCACAGCTGAATATCACACAAAGTTAATACCTAATTATCCCCGTCGCAGGTCGCAGGCAGATTCCCGATTTTCCGGTTTGTAAGCTTAAACCGAAAAGCCATTCGCGCTTTTAATCCTATTGTAGTCTCACATCCCCACCTATATCCCCACTTGTTCACAAGAGCGAATCCCGATATTCCTTAGGACTTGCCCAAGATGCATCTGAAAAGCGGGAGATTTTACCGCCGCGCGCAAGACGTTGATACGGAAGCACATAAACGTTTGTCAGACATAAGTGGAAGATGGAAACCTGAAAGACAACACCATTCCAACACTCCCAAAAGGGATGGAGATTGCTTTGACTATGTTTGCGGTTTTTCTTGCGTGATGCGAGTTTTTCATCCACACGACAGAACCAATGTGTGATAAAATTCTTTGCGGTCATGAGTCTAGATTTCCGTCCGTTAATCAAGAATTGTTTAATCCAAAAAGACCAACGTTAAAATCGAGGAAAACGCCACATGACCTCAATCTAACAATGTTCGAATCAAAGCCACGGTGCTTTGTTACGGCTATTGATTTCAAACTAGCACCAACGGTTATTTTTGATTTTTAGAGAAAAAACTTTAAAGGAGAAATTTTGCTTTTGCACACTCAGACTAAAACCAGTTTTTTGCTATACACCATTACGTTATTTGTATGTCTCAATACCTTTTTCTCAAATAACGCCGATGCACAATCCGATAATGGCTCAACTCCCGGCTCCCCTGAATTCACCTATACTTATGAAAGTATCGATGTTCCCGGTGTAGATTTTTTAGCGTTGACGGCGAGTAGCGACTTTGAGGATTACGCCGGTTACACACGGAGTGCTGACGGTGAAAAAACAGTCGCCTTTACGCTCATTGACGGTGTTTATACGACTTATGATTTCCCCGGTTCGCAGAACACTTATTTCTATGCGCTCGGCAATAATGGAGTAGCTGCGGGGCACTACGAGGATAGCGACGGTCTGCACCATGGTGTCGTCTTGGAAAATGGCGAGTTGCGGCAATACGATTTTCCGGGCGCTGTCCAGACGGAGATATATGGGTTCAGTGACGCGACGGGTGTCCTGACGGGTAATTTTATAGACGATTCCGGCGTTCGTCGTGGATTTTCAGGGGACATAATCGTTGAAGCGCCTGATGCGACGGCAACGTACGCCGATTTTGTGAACGCGAGTGGCGCTATCACGGGAAGTTACATTGGCCCTGATGGTCTATATTATCCATACGTGCGCACCCCGAATGGCACATTTGTAATGCACGACTATCTGGACTCATCTACATTGGAGTACTTTTTTGTGCACGGCCTCACTGATACAAGGATTATCGTTGCGCGGGCTAGAGCAATAGGCGATATTCCGCGCTCCTATGTGGGCACATCCCAGCAAGGATTGTCTGAATTACAGTTTCCGGGTAGTGTAAGCACCGAGGGTTGGAATATCAATCAAGATGGGTCTGTCGTTGGGTATTACGACTCGGGGGATGGTGGTAGACACGGATTCATCGCCAGACCGCCTGAATTCAACTTTACCTATGAGAGTATTGATGTTCCCGGTGTCGATTTTTTAGCGTTGACGGCGAGTAGCGACTTTGAGGATTACGCCGGCTACACGCGGACCACCGATGGTGAAAAAGAGGTTGCCTTTACGCTCTCCGATGGTGTTTTTACAACGTATGATTTCCCTGACTCGCAAGGAACCTATTTCTATGCGCTCGGCAACAATGGGGTAGCTGCCGGGCACTACCAAGATAGCGATGGTCTGTACCACGGTGTCATCCTAGAAAATGGCGAACTGCGGCGATACGATTTTCCGGGCGCTGTGCAAACGGAGATATACGGGTTCAGTGATGCGACGGGTGTCCTGACGGGTAATTTTATAGACGATTCCGGCGTTCGTCGTGGATTTTCAGGGGACATAATCGTTGAAGCGCCGGGTGCCATAGCAACATACGCCGATTTTGTGAACTCACAAGGCCTCATCGTAGGCAGCTTCGTGGACGCTGACGGTCTATTTCACGCATACGCCCTCACTTTGAGTGGCAGGTTTGTAATTCTTGACTATCTTGACCCGTCAAATCTGGAATACTTTTTTCTGCACGGTATTAATGATGGCGCGGGTAGGGGTGTATTTGTGAGCGCCCGATCCAAATCTGTGGATGATATTCCACGCTCCTATGTCGGCTCATATCTGTACGGGCTACATGAATTGTGGTTTCCGGGAAGCGTTAGCACGGAAGGCTGGAACATCAATCAGGATGGCTCTGTCGTCGGGCACTATGACTCGGCAGATGGGCGCAGGCACGGGTTCATCGCCAAACTCAATACGAAGGCAGAGAGCGACAATTTTAGCAACACCTACGATGTCACACTAGTTAAGGGGTTGAACATGATCTCCGTGCCATTGGCGCCGCCAACGCCGATGAGCGCCAAGTCGCTCGCAGGACTGACAGGAGCGACGACCGTCATCACGCTTGATGCCGCAAACCAGCGTTTCATCGCATGGACGCCAAGTGCACCCGATGACGGTTTTCCGATCGAAGGCGGAGGCGGCTACATCGTCAATGTGCCGGAAACTCGCCAATTTGCATTCGCCGGAGCACCTTGGACAAATCAGGCCGAGGCGGCTGCCGCGCCGCCTTTCATATCTGTGGATGCACCCCAAGAACGGGAAGCGTGGGCGTTCGTTGTTAGCGGTCACTTGGACGGTAAACCGGCGTTTGACGACTATCAAGTATTCGTCCGCAACCTGAGAACAGATAGTACCATAAGCACGCCCGTGCGAGGTGATTACTTCGCTGCTGCTACAGCCGACATGTCGCGCCAAAGCGTTGTCCAAATCGGAGATGAGATTGAAGTCTATGCCATCGGTCCGGACGGCAACGTTGAATCACCGACCCTCACTTACAAAGTGACTCTTGAGCACCTAGCAGACGCCGTTATGTCCGTCAGTCTTGACAGTATCGGTAAACCGAAATTGACTCAGTTGTTGCAGAACTACCCGAATCCGTTCAACCCGGAGACGTGGATTCCATATCAACTCTCGGAAGACAGTCCGGTATCCTTGTCCATCTATGACGCGACAGGCGCACTGGTTCGCACGCTGTCACTCGGCATGCAATCTGCTGGTTTCTACAACAGCCGTGGACGTGCGGCATATTGGGATGGCCGCAGTACTAACGGGGAGTTAGTCGCTAGCGGTACCTACTTCTATCACTTGTCTACCCCATCATTCCATCAAACACGTCGACTCGTCATCATAAAGTAACATGCGATCTACAGTGGCACACGTTAGTTGCGATCTTTTCGGCATGATCCATCGAATTGTGCCGATGCCCGCATAAACTTTACGTATGAATATAGGAGTGGGAGAACGTTGACTACGATGGTATGTAAAATAGCCAACGTCCATCTTTTCTTTTTTGCGAGATTGAGGCATAATCGGAGGTGAATGCCTCTCCCACTTCCTTCCTATTTGATCGGCTTAAGAGTTAATCCACTACTGGTATCGAATCCAATAGTTTCTTCAATCCTTCAATGCTTTCCAGTGTTTTCATTGCGTTATCAAATGAGCTATTATCAGCATCGAAACTAGTGTGACGCAGTGTCTTGATGACTTCTCCGATTATTGTTCCTGAATCCAAAACCTTATCAATTACTTCGTTCTTAACATCTTCCGTGAATTGTGTAGTGGGCATGACATCCTCCGTTGAATTAGTTTTCTGTTTACGTGCGAACACATGAGTGAGTGCAGGTCAGAAGGCGCCAACAACCATGCTTTGACGTCCATCTCCCCCAAGTTTGAGAATTGCATAGGAGCATAAAGCAAATTCAATTCCATCGTCCATATCTTAACATGAAATATATTCCTGCCTCAAATATTTTCGCCTTTACTTCCTACAAATTTTAAGTTGCCAAACGCGCGATTGGTTTGCGATAAATCCACGACCTACAGAACGTTGACCTATCCACTGCGTAACGCCAATTAATTTCGAATATCGCTTAAAATTCAGACAGCATATTGCATATTTTTTGAGCAATATGCTGTTTTTTTTGTTTGGGCTGATTGATTACCAATTTTTCCAATACAGATTGCCGCTGGTAAAACCATGCTGAAAAGTGCTGTGTACCCTTTAAATTTCAGTGTTTACATCAATTGGAGCAGAATGATATAATTCAATAACTATGGTTAGTTAAAGACCGAAATTGGTTTTGGCATGTCTCTTGCTTCTATGTTGAGAAATTGAGTTTTAAAACAGGTTGCATTACCTGTTTTTCAATTTTCCTTAAAATCTTTGTTAAAACCTGTGACGCTTTGGCAATTTCCGTTATGTATGTTTTTGGTATTAGAGTTTAAGGTAGGGTGAAACAGGTTTACAAGGTAATAAGGTAATGTTTTCTATCACAAAATTGGAGATTTTTTCATGAAAAAATTTGCATTAACCACACTGTTTTTTGTCGTTCTCGCGTTCACTGCCGGTAATCTCTACGCTGAAATAAAATTGACGGACAACTTGTCGTTGTCAGGTTTTTTGGATATGTCAACCGTAATAGGCAGCCATGACGATCACACCGACGCAAGTCTGTCATTTGATCAGTTCGAGTTGGATTTCCATCTCGACTACGGCTCAGTTACCGGGCGCATTGATGTTGACAGCACAGCCGCGGAACAAGGGCTTAAATTGGAACAGGGGTTCGTGACATACACGCTTCCCGAAGATGTTGTATCCGGCGTTAGCATCACCGCTGGTAGATTTCTCAGTTCGTTTGGCTTTGAAGCCGCAGAGCCGACGGGGCTCTATCAGTATTCCTTTTCCGAGGGAATTCCTTATCCTAGGTATCAGAACGGCGTCGCAGTCAATGTCAGCCCCGTAAAAGAGGTCGGCATTTACGTCGCGCTCTTGTCCGGTGTCTGGGATGTGAACGATACGGATGTGAAAGACCCGGGTGTCGAGACACAACTTTCGTTGATGCCTACCGAGCAGATTACGGCGAAGGTCGGCTATGCGATGGATATGTTGGAAGACTATTCACAAACGGAACTCAACGCTTGGGCGCAATTTACCCAGGGACCGTTGACCCTAGCCGGGGAAATTGACCTGTTGGGCAACTGGGGCGCCGATGGTAATAACGGCATGCACTTTTTGGGGATGGCAAATATCTCGCTGGAAGATGCGATTTCAGCGCCGGTTGCAGTTACCCTCCGTTTTAGCGGCATCAACTTAGATGATTCGGACAGCTCTACGGAGTTTACGTTCAGTCCATCGTATGCAGCGACGGACAACTGGTTGCTGCTCGCCGAGTTCAAACAGCGAATTGACGCGGAAGAGACAATCATCGCAGCCGAATCCCTTTTCACGTTCTAAATGAAAATCACTTAGAAGCAAAAAAACTTAAGGAGATCATTAGTTATGTTTCGGTCTAAACCAAAATTGTGCAGTATCGCCTCGATAAGTTTTCTAATCATAGTTGTGGGAATGTTTAGTACCACGCAGGTAAACGCCGGGGATGGTGAAGTAAAAATCGGAATACTGCACTCGTTGAGTGGCACAATGGCAATCTCAGAGACCTCTCTCAAAGACGTCGTTCTGATGGCGGTTGAAGAGATTAATGCAAGCGGTGGCGTGATGGGTAAGGAGATAAAACCGGTCGTCGTTGATCCCGCCAGCGACTGGGACCTGTTCGCTGAAAAAGCCAAGGATTTAATCGTTAAAGAGGAAGTCGCGGTCGTCTTTGGCTGCTGGACCTCTGTGAGCCGAAAGTCTGTCCTTCCTGTTTTTGAGGAAAATAACTCTCTGCTGTTCTACCCGGTACAATATGAAGGTGAGGAGCAGTCGCTCAACGTCTTCTACACCGCCGCGACCCCGAACCAGCAGTTGGTTCCTGCCGCAGAATACATGATGGAAGAAATCGGTGCCAAAAAATTCTATCTTCTTGGAACCGACTATGTGTTTCCACGCACGGCAAACAAGGTGCTGAAAGCATTCTTAAAGACGAAGGGTGTTCCCAATGAGAATATCGTCGAGGAGTACACCCCGTTTCACCACCAGGACTACCAAACAATCGTAGGGAAGATTAAGACGTTCGCCGCTGGCGGCGACGCATGCGTATTGTCCACCATTAACGGTGACAGCAACGTGCCTTTCTACAAGGAGTTCGCCAACCAAGGGTTGACTTCCGACGATTGCCCCATCATGGCATTCTCCGTTGCGGAAGATGAGTTGCGAGCGATGGATGTACCGCCTCTCGTTGGACATCTCGCCACCTGGAATTATTTCCAGAGCATAAACACACCCGAAAACAAGAAATTCGTCAAGGACTTCAAGGCGTTCTGTGAGCAGAATAATCTGCCCGGCGGCTCGGACCGGGTCACAGATGACCCTATCGAAGCCGCTTACTTCGGCGTATACGTGTGGAAAGCTGCCGTTGAAAAGGCGAAGTCCTTCGATGTTGATAAGGTCCGAGCGGCTGTCTACGGTTTGGAATTTGACGCACCCGGCGGTAAGAAGATGATGCACGCAACCAACCAGCATACGCTCAAGCCGGTATACGTTGGCGAAATTAAGAAGAACGGCCAGTTCAAGATTGTTTATAAGTCGGATGGATTGGTTTCGCCCGATTCCTACAGCAAATACCTACACCCAGACGGTAATTTCCCGGCACCGACTGGCGGTCCAAAGGCTGCTGTCGAAACATCCGAAGAATAACCAAGTTTGTGCCCCGCCGTTAGATAATAGCTCGCTTGGCTGTAATCTAGCGGCGTTTTCTTGAAGAGTTCGGAAAGCGTAAGGCGTCCTTTGACGCTTTACGCTTTGTGAATTTCATTTTACGATTTGAACCTTTGCTAATTCAAAATCCTCCCCTTTCCCGCGTAAGCCATCTGAGGTGCACCCCCATGCCGAAAGTGCGTATTCTCTTCAGCATCCTCGCAATCTCCTTTTCGCTGCAAGTCCTCATTGATTCTAACCTCTGTTCAGCTCGTGCGGACGATGGATTCATCCGGTCTGAAATCCACGAACTCAGCAGCGAAAACACCGCAACCCGCAAAGATGCTGTCATCGCGCTGGCAAAAACTGGTGACATGCGTGTGGAGGCAATTCTCCAATCGTATAAATTGAGCGAACTATACGTTTGGAATGATGCAGTCGTTCTCTGCAAAGAGATTATCAATGACGAGGATTTCAACGAATTCTGCCGTGTCTCAGACGTGTTGACCGGCGAACCAATTCTGGACGCAAACGGCGAACCGCACGAAATCCCGGTGGAGGAACTTGAGGAGATTAGTCCCTCAAGAGCAGAACGCAAACTCGCAAATAGCGCTAAATTTCTTCTCCGGCTGTCATCTCCAGACCGTGAAATCCGGATGTCGGGCGCAAAGAAATGCGGTGACCCGCCGGGCATTATCGCATCGGTACGCCAACTCCGAGAGATGTCGAAGAACGACCCGGTCAAAAAAATTCGCTATATCGCCAAAGAAAGCCTGCTTCTCATCCGCTTAAATCAAACCTCCGTAGCGTCGGATTCGCGTGCACACCTTGAAGTTGCGCGTGAATTGGGAAACATAAAAAGTATGCGCGGGCGGCCGCAGTTGCAAAAACTTTTCGATGAGCTGGAAAAAGACGCCAACGAAGCCAATCCGGTGCATGAAGACGCTAGGAAAACTTACAAATTCTCGATTGACCAGATTGACGGCTATCAAGGTTTCGTGGGCGGGGTCGGCAACATATTTCGTGGGCTATCGCTCGGATCTGTTCTCATCCTCATGGCACTTGGACTTGCGATTACCTTCGGTCTGATGGGCGTCATCAATATGGCGCACGGCGAATTGATGATGATTGGGGCTTACGCGACCTTTGAGATGCAAAAATTTTTCGGCCATACACCTGACAACCCCTCAGACCTGTATTATATCGCCGCATTACCTGCCGCTTTCCTCACAGCGGCCTTCGTCGGTTATCTCATTGAGGTGTCGGTTGTCCGTTACCTGTACCGACGTCCATTGGAATCACTGCTCGCAACATGGGGGATTGGGCTTATCTTGATCCAACTTGTGCGCATTCGTTACGGAGATAATATTGGGGTTAACGCCCCGACTTGGGCGCGCGGCGGTATCGAAATTGTGCAAGATCTCGTCCTCCCTTACAGCCGTTGCTTCATCATTGTCTTGTGCGGCATGTGCGTTCTGCTAATCTATTACCTCATGAACTACACGAAGCTGGGTTTGCGGATGCGAGCGACGATGCAAAATCGGAATATGGCAAGGAGCGTTGGCGTGAACACGCAGCGTGTAGACCGGTATACGTTTGCTTTCGGCGCCGGAATTGCAGGAGTCGCAGGCTGTGCTTGGACGCTTATCGGCGGCGTCACGCCGGATATGGGACAGACCAACTTCATCATTGATTCATTTCTCGTCGTCGTCACCGGCGGTGTGGGCGAACTAATCGGCGTAATCTGCGCGGGATTGGGTATTGGCGTGCTGACGAAAGTGGTTGAGCCGACGCAAATTGGGTCTTTCGTTGTCGGCGCGATTTGGGCAAAAATCCTGCTATTGGTTGTCATTGTCGCATTTATCCAATTTAAGCCCGCAGGCCTGTTTGCGCCTAAAGGTAGGCTCAGTGATGTTTAAAAGAACTGTAACCGCCGAGTCAAGCAATGGAGGCGATGCGGCGAGGCCTCAGTCTTTCCGGACAAATGGATTGGGATTAAAGAGCCAAAATTCACAAGTTGCGGCAACTGGCGGCTGGCCAATTTTTGTCCAACGGCATGTCCCGTGGGCATTACTTTTTGTCGGGTTAGTCATGATCCCGCTGTCATATTACACTGGGCTTATTACCATCGGGACAGTTAACATGCTCGGCCGGTACATGGCATTTGCAATTGTCGCGGTGGGACTCGATCTAATCTGGGGTTATACCGGTATCCTTAGTCTCTGCCAGTCCTTCTTTTTCGCACTGGGCGGATACGCGATGGGGATGTATTTGGCGCACCACGGCGGTCCGGAGGGAATCATAGACGCCAACAACTGGAAAATTCCCGCCTGCTTGTACGTCGTATATCCGTACAAAGTCGGCGAAGCGCCGGGTGATGCGCTGGTTCCATGGTTCTGGAAACCCTTCTATACACTGCCAGTCACAACACTTCTCGGGTTGCTCATTCCTGGCTTAGCCGCTCTAGTAATCGGCTATGTCGGGTTTCGGAGCCGGGTTCGCGGCGTCTATTTCGCCATTTTGACACAGGCAATTACGGTGGCGGGGTGGTTAGTGTTCTGCATGAACAATATGAAACTGTGCGGGACTAACGGATTGACACGGTTTGACCGAATCGCGGGCTTCAAGTTAGCCAACCCTAATGTCAAGGTGAGCTTGTATATCCTCACGCTGCTTTCGTTAGTTGGCGTTTACGTCCTTTGCCGATACGTCGTGAAATCGCGGCTGGGACGTGTGCTCATCGCCATTCGTGATGACGAAACTACGCTGCGTTTTTCTGGCTATAAACCCTACATTTATAAGCTCTTCGCTTTTGTCCTAGCAGGCATGATTGCCGGGCTGGGCGGGATGCTTTACGCGCCGCAGATGGGCATTTTTACGCCGACGAACATGGAGGCGAGTGCGTCGATTTTGGTTGTTGTCTGGGTCGCAGTTGGCGGGCGCGGCGCCCTTTCCGGAGCAATTCTTGGGGCGTTAGCCGTAAATCTTCTTTACAACTTTTTTACCTCTGAGAAGGACTTCTTCCTGTTTGTCTGGAAACCAGAATTTTGGCAGTTTATTTTAGGTGGTCTGTTCATAGGAGTCGTTCTGCTGTTCCCCGGCGGTTTAATCGATCTGTGGCGGCGCTTGGTGCGTGCTGCGAGATGATTGAGAGCGGGCAACCACGAGCGTTGCACCTACAAGGGTAACCTCAATGTAGGGGCGGGTCGTGTACATGCCCATTATGCTTGCAACGGAGATAGGTTCAATTTGTCTAATTCCAAACAGAACCTAGTTTTATTATGGACCAAGCCCAACGAATCGCCGAATATAAAGAGTACAGTCCTCGAGCCAGTCGATTGTCAGAGGAGAAATTTCTGCTCTTTCTGGAAGATATAACCGCAGTCTTTGACGGTTTCAAAGCGTTAGATATACAGGCGTTGGGAATTGAACATAACGAACTCCGCGTTATCATCGGTCCCAACGGCGCGGGTAAAACAACGCTCTGCGATGTCGTAAGCGGCAAAACCCGTCCGACGACTGGATATGTCTTTTTCGATGGCACCGATATTACGCAACAGACAGAAGAACAGATTGCGTTGCGGGGAATCGGCAGGAAGTTTCAAACGCCGACCGTTTTTGATAGCCTCACGACCTACGAAAATATGGAGCTCGCCCTACCGGGCCACTACCATCTGTGGCCCAATCTGTTTGGACACACAACAAAAGCCCAGCGGGAACACATCTTAGAAATTTTAGAGCGAGTCGGACTCGTAGATGCGTTAGACCTTGAAGCCAAGTATTTGAGTCACGGACAACGTCAATGGTTGGCGATTAGCACGCTTATCCTATCCAACCCCAAATTGCTCCTCGTCGATGAACCTGCCGCCGGTTTAACGGATGCCGAAACGGCGTTGACAGCGGAACTTCTCCTTGAGTTGAAAGGCGACCATACGCTTATCGTCATTGAGCACGATATGGATTTTGTACGCCAGCTTGATTCGTTCGTAACCGTGCTGAATGAAGGAGTCATCATGGCGGAAGGATCCATGCAAGAGGTTCAGCAAAAAGAGGAGGTCATTGAGGCATATCTCGGCAGATAGCGACGAGAACGCGGGCTTCAGAATTAGAGAAACCCGTTTGGATGTGCGTTTACACATTACTCGTTACGCATTACGTATTACGTATCACCAACATCATGCTAACAGTCTCGAATCTCTCATTTTCATACGGCGAAGTCCAAGTGCTGCGTGGGGTGGATGTTCATGTTCCTGCGGAGACAATTGTCTCGATGATGGGACGTAACGGTGTGGGAAAAACGACACTGATGAACAATATCGTCGGGCTGCTCAAACCGACGTCCGGCTCGATAAAAATCGAAGACCGTGAACTTGTGCGCGTTTCGACGCACCGGCGGATACGAGCCGGGTTGGCTTACGTACCGCAGGGTCGGATGATATTTCCGAAACTGACGGTTGAGGAAAATTTACGGGTCGGGCTATCGGCGCGTGCTGATAAACGCACACAAATCCCGGATGAGATTTATGAACTCTTCCCAATTCTCAAAGAGATGGGAGGTCGGATGGGCGGCGACCTCTCCGGGGGGCAGCAACAGCAACTCGCTATAGGACGCGCGCTCGTCACTGATCCGAAGGTTCTTATCTTGGACGAACCCACCGAGGGCATCCAACCGAACATCATCCAACAGATTGGGGTGGTGCTGCGGCAATTGGTGCAAAACAGACGGCTTACAATTCTTATCGTCGAACAGTACCTCGATTTTGTTCGGGAATTCTGCCAGCAGTTTTACATCATGAACCGCGGTGAGATTGTCGCACACGGTGAAACCGACGCGCTCAACCAGAACATGATTCGGGAGTACCTCAGCGTCTAAGATGTCACGCATCAGCTCTATTGCAGGACGCCACGGCGAACTCAAACTCGCTTTCGAACAACGAAACGGCAGTACGGTGTTGGCGGCGAGCTTCTTCAGAGTGCCGTTACAGGTGATGAAGCCGCGTTACGATGCGTCGAGCTGTGCTTGTGTATACCTTTTGAGTCCAACAGGAGGTGTCGTTCAGGGCGACGATTATCAGATTGAGATTACGCTCGCTGCTAACACTCACGCAATTCTGACGACGCAGGCGGCGACGAAAGTTTACGCCATGCCCAAGCAGGGCGCATCGCAATCAATGCGGGTGCAGGTCGGGCAAGACGCATTCTTTGAATACTTGCCGGATCCAACAATCCTATTTCGAGACGCGAATTTTAGTCAAAGTATCACCCTCTCTTTAGAGCGCGGCGCAAAGGTTGCCCTGCAGGAAATTGTTATGCCGGGGCGGTTGGCGCGGGGAGAAACGTTGGCATTCACGCGTTTTGCTAGCCGCATAGAGGCTTCAAATACGGATGGGCTATTTCTGTTTGACGCATGCTGCATCCAACCGGACCGCCAATCTTACCTCACCAAACTAGCAGTGTTAGAGAGATATACTTGCTGGGGAAGTTGGTATCTCATCGGCGATTTTGAAATGCCCGAATGGGAGCCGTTTTGTACATTTGCCGAGCCGTTGCTCAACCAGCCTTCGAAATCGTCGGGCGGAGTGTCTCAGTTGCATCAGAGCGGTATCGCAATCCGGATGCTCGCCCACAACGCAGGGACGATTTATTCTGCTTTTCAGGCGATCTGGAATTGGCTGAAGCTGGAACATTTTGGACTCGACAGCGTTGATTTGCGGAAGTATTAAACTCGGAGGAAATTACTCGTGAACTTAACGCCCCGTGAACAAGAGAAGTTGCTGATTTACGTTGCGGCGCAGCTTGCCAATGATCGGCGGGCACGCGGCTTAAAACTCAACTACCCTGAAGCGGTCGCCATTATCACCGCCGAAATTCTGGAGGGCATCCGTGAGGGAAAATCGGTCGCAGAACTGATGCAATACGGCACCACCCTACTGAACCGCGGCGATGTAATGGACGGCGTGCCGGAGATGCTCCACGACGTGCAGGTCGAAGGTACGTTCCCCGACGGCACGAAGCTCGTCACTGTCCACAATCCGATTCGGTAATAATGAGCAGTTAAAGGAGCAAAGAGATGATTCCCGGAGAATTCATACTTGCGGAAGGCGGCATTACCGCCAACGTTGGGCGCAAGACCGTCGAGTTAGCTGTTGCGAACACCGGTGACCGGCCCATACAGGTCGGATCGCACTTCCACTTTTTCGAGGTCAACACCGCACTCCTATTTGATAGGGAGAAGGCGTTCGGTATGCGGCTGAATATCCCGTCAGGCGTCGCTGTACGCTTTGAACCGGGCGATGAAAAAACTGTGACGCTCACGGAACTAAAGGGCAAAAGAATCGTGCACGGATTGAACAATCTGACCAACGGACCGCTTGACGAAGCGTAAAGGAGTGCAAAATGCCTCTCAACATCCCGCGACGCACCTACACAGACATCTACGGACCGACCGTCGGAGATAAAATTCGCCTTGCGGACACCGAACTATTTATCGAAGTCGAGCGTGATTTTACAACTTACGGCGATGAGTCGAAATTTGGAGGCGGCAAGACGCTGCGCGACGGCATGGGACAGATGCCCGGTGCAACAAGTGCGGACGGTGTGCTCGATCTCGTACTAACCAATGCGCTAATCCTAGACTATTGGGGAATTGTCAAGGCAGACATCGGCGTGCGAAACGGAAAAATCGTCGGGATTGGCAAGGCGGGGAATCCAAACATAATGGACGGCGTCACAGAAGGTATGATCGTCGGTGCAGGCACGGAAGCTATTGCTGCCGAGGGGATGATTGTCACGCCAGGCGGACTTGATGTCCACATCCACTTCATCTGTCCCCAGCAAATTGATGAAGCCCTCTCTTCGGGAATCACGACGATGATTGGCGGCGGGACTGGACCAGCGACCGGCACCAACGCCACCACCTGCACCCCGGGCGCGTGGAACATTGCGCGAATGCTGGAAGCTGCAGACGGTTTCCCAATCAACCTCGGTTTTCTGGGCAAGGGCAACTCATCGCTGCCGGCGTCACTCAACGAACAGATTGAGGCGGGCGCGTTGGGATTGAAACTCCACGAGGATTGGGGTACGACACCCGCTGCAATCGACTGCTGCCTATCCGTCGCCGAGGAATACGATGTGCAGGTCGCCATACACACCGACACACTCAACGAGGCGGGGTTTGTCGAGGATTCCATTGCCGCATTTAAGGGACGAACCATCCACACCTACCACACTGAAGGCGCGGGGGGCGGACATGCGCCGGATATCATCAAGGTCTGCGGTCAAAGCAACGTGCTGCCCTCCTCGACCAATCCTACGCGGCCGTTCACGGTCAACACCATTGATGAGCACCTCGACATGCTAATGGTCTGCCACCATCTAGACTCCTCTATCCCCGAAGACCTGGCATTCGCCGAGTCCCGGATCCGCCCGGAGACTATCGCCGCCGAGGATATCCTGCACGACCTCGGCGCATTCAGTATGATGGCGTCCGATTCACAGGCGATGGGGCGTGTCGGCGAAGTCATTCTCCGCACGTGGCAGACTGCCCACAAAATGAAAGTCCAACGTGGGCGCCTTCCTGATGAAACGGGCGAAAACGACAACGTTCGTGCAAAACGCTATATCTCCAAATACGCAATAAACCCGGCAATCACGCACGGTGTCAACGACCACGTGGGATCGATTGAGGTGGGCAAACTCGCCGATCTCGTGATATGGGATCCAGCCTTTTTTGGCGTCAAACCGCAATTGGTGCTGAAGGGCGGATTCCTCGTCTGGGCGGCGATGGGCGACGCAAACGCTTCCATTCCAACTCCTCAGCCGGTTCTAGGGCGTCCGATGTTTGGCGCTTTTGGTCGCCTCCCGTATACCGCCTCCTACACGTTTGTTTCACAGGCTGCTGTTGCGAGAGAGGTCGGTGTGCGTCTCAATCTTCAAAAGCCGACGGTTGCCGTGCAAAACTGCCGCACTCTAGACAAATCCTCCATGATAAAAAATTCCTACCTGCCGAAGATGGAAGTAAATCCAGAAACCTACGAAGTTCGCGCGGATGGCGAACTCCTCACGTGCGAACCCGCCGAAGTCCTTCCCATGGCGCAGCGTTACTTCCTGTTTTGACAACTGTTCCCGCTACGCAAAAATCCCCACAAACCCAAACTGTCCTCCCTCCAACGTCCACGCAACACTTGAATTTCTCGCTGAATTCAACTATAATTAGCGGTAGGGCTGACCATACCAGTTGGAGGAATTAAATTTGGATGGCCGTATCCGGCACTACGAAGACAAATTAAGCTACGAAACCGATTCATGGGACCTCAATGAAGCCATTCAAAACGGCGAGAGAATTGTCGTAATCGACGCACGTTCTTCCGAAGCGTTCGAAGAAGAACACATCCCCGGAGCGGTCAGTTTGCCGCATCGGACGATGTGCCAAGAGACGACAACCCATATGGATCGAGAAGTTCTCTACGTCACATACTGCGACGGTATCGGTTGCAATGCGTCAACCAAAGGCGCACTCAAGATGGCACAGTTAGGATTCCGCGTGAAGGAGCTAATCGGCGGCTTGGATTGGTGGAAGCGGGATGGTTATCCTACTGAGAATTGCGAGACTGGATCAGAATCGAAGTCAATGTCTTCCGCGCGGAAAAATTTTCTTGGTAGCGTGTCAACAGAAAATAACGTGATCTCTTTCGAAGTTAGGTGTTCACAGAACGGCGAAAGACATCTGACGATCAGCGAGTCAAATCAAGCAAACGATTACTACAGGCACAATCGAATTGTGGTCTTTGAAGAGAACATAGAATCGTTTTTATCAGGCCTAGACAAAGCCATCAAATCGTTAAGACTGCCTGGTCAACCTGAATCGTACAGTGTGAAGGAAATACGCAGAAATCATCCGAGGGCTTACGAAAAATGGTCTTCCGAAGAAGATGAGGAATTGAAGAAAAGGCATAGTATGGGGTTAAGCCCCTCAGAACTAGCTAAGCATTTTCAACGCAAACCAGGTGCGATTCAGTCACGCTTGACCAAGTTAGGCTTGAAATAGCATCGTAAACTTTTTAAGCTAAGAACTAGCCAATTGTCGCATTTGGTGGCATCAAATCGTGGTTTTATCTTTGCTAGTGACCTGTGCCGATTTTTGGCCTATTGAGTGTGCTCGGGCGAGCTGTTTCGTAGGATTCCATACGTTTTTATTACGGCATGCACAATGCGTGTGCGGAATGAATAATTATATGGGACTGCGATAGGTACTCCCGCACGAGGGCTTGGGAACGCGCACCAGCATATCTATATCTCCGATTCTGAATCACGGTATTCCGAGTCGTTGCGGGTTTCCCATAATCCATTCGACGCAGCTTTGAAGGACATACCCATGAAATACGACGAGAATTCGCCATTCTATAAATTGCTCGCTACGAAATATAAGGCGGAAGAAGAAAACTTTGGCATAGCCCTTATCGAATCTCATCCGGAAATCGCAACGTTGGTATGGCCCGGTCCAGATGAAGAGGGGCAACCATTCATCAAAGGGAGTACGGCGCTGCATTACGCCGCCAATGACGGAAAAGACAGGCTTGTCCTCAAACTTCTCGCGCATGGTGCGGACATCAATGCCAGCAATGCAAATTGGTATCGATCTGTGCTATCTTGGGCCGCAAACAACGCGCGAATATCAACCATCCGTCTGCTTCTTGAAAACGGCGCGTACCCAAATTCGCTGGATGCGGTGCATGCCGCCGCTTACGGCGGATCGGCGTGCGGAGAAGGTGAAGAGCAGGAGTATGCCGAGTCGCTTAGAATCCTGATTGAAGCGGGCGCCGATATGAACGATCGAAGACATTATCAGAACCAAACACCGTTGCGCGTTGCTTTGAACAGCGGCAACAGAGGGGCAATTGAATATTTGTCCAGTATTAGCGCCACTGAAGAATAAATCCAAACTAACCCACTGATACAAGCGGTGATTTCCTTTTCGTTGCATGAGAGCCATTTGAGTTACTTTGGTCTCGTACGGTTTAGGCAGGTCTCCGACGCGCTAGTCCCAAATCCTCTAGATAACGGAGTTTGTTCATTCATCGAGTAAGTTAAGGAAGTTTCAAACATGAGCAACGCCAAGGCACTTATACCTCTCGGTTTAATACTCGCGCTCGGCCTTGTAATATCGACCTACCTCGTCACAAAATTCGCGCGAGAGGTCGTCATGGCTCATCAAATCATCAAGGTCAGGGGATACGCAGAAATTCCCGCCGAGTCGGATTTGGCGATATGGCATATCACCGTCAAAGCGAAAGACAGAGATTTGACAAAGGCATATCCTGTTCTTGCCTCACATAGCGAAGCAGTGGTGGCTTTTCTGAAGGAAAACGGTGTGAAATCCGAGGAAACAAAAATATTTCCAGTCCAAGTACGCGAGCACAATATCCGCACCGAAAACGGCCATAAAACAAGCGAGGTTGAGGCATTCCAACTTTCACAGGACATTACGGTCAACTCGAAGGACGTGCACAACATATCAAAAATTGCGACATCAATAGCCGATCTTCTCGGGCGAGGAGTAAACTTTAAGATGGATATGCCAGGCTATTACTTTACGGGGGTCAACGCACTAAAGAGTACGCTACTCGTGGAGGCAACAAAAGACGCACGGATGCGGGCGAAGACGTTGGCGGAGGGCAGCGAAGCGAATCTAGGTCCGCTCCGCGCCGCGCGTCAAGGAAAATTTAGCGTTCAGTCCGCATACTCGAGCAGCATTGCAGAGGAAGCCAGTGATGATGTTTCGTCTATTGCAAAGAAAGTCACTGCCGTTGTAACATTCGATTATATAATGCGATGAAAGCCTGACACACCTTCACGACATCTAAATTAAGAGGGTTTTGTTGCCGTCCGGTGTTTGTCCGTAATTCATACAGCAACCAGACTCGGAGGCTTTTAACAGCCAAAATGAGCGAAAAAGAGGTATTAATATTCACTGACGGCGCCTGTCTCGGTAACCCGGGTAAGGGTGGATACGGCGTTGTGCTCTGTTATAATGGCAACCAGAAGCAGTTATCCGGAGGGTTCCGTCTCACCACAAACAACCGGATGGAAATCATGGCGGCAATTGTCGGATTGGAGGCGCTGAAGTCGCCCTGCTCGGTTACGCTGTACACGGATTCAAAATACCTCGCCGACGCAATCACCAAAGGGTGGGCGCGGCGATGGCGAGCAAAGGGATGGTGGAGAACGGACAAAGAAAAAGCCTTAAATGCCGACCTGTGGACGAGATTGCTGGATTTGTGCGAGCAACATAATGTCAAATTCCGCTGGATTAAAGGGCACGCGGGGCATGAGTGGAATGAGATTTGCGATAAGATTTCAAAGGAAGCCGCAGGTGCCCCTAATCTTCCTGATGATGATGGGTATGTAGCGCATTAGTGCAAGCGGAAAGCACGGAGAGCGGGATAATGATTGGAAAGATAGCCACATCGGCGGTCTACGTGACAAATCAAGATAAAGCCATACAGTTTTGGGGAGAACAGGTCGGCTTTGAAATACGCCGTGATTTACCCATGGGCCCCGGTGCAAAATGGATTGAAATGGCGCCGCCGGGCGCCGAATCCTGCATCGTCATCTACCCAAAAAGCATGATGGAGGATTGGGCTGAACGGAAGCCATCCATGGTGTTTGAATGCGAGGATATAGAACAAACTCACAGGGAGATGGCTGCGCGGGGTGTAGAATTTTCACAGGAACCTAAGGAAATGCCGTGGGGTATGTTCGCCATCTTTTTGGACCCCGAAGGCAATTGGTACGGTTTACGAGAAGCATCCAAATAAAACACGCTACCTTCACTCGCGCTGCTGAAATCTTTGCCCTCTCATCTCACTTTGCCGACATCCAATTGTCCCCAATCCCTACCTCCGTCCGAAGGGGAACTCGCAACGTCATCGCGCCTTCCATTTCCTCGCGCACAACGGCTGCATGTGCGTCAGCGAACGATTCAGGCGTTTCATATACCAATTCGTCGTGAATCTGTAGCAGCAGTTTCAACGGCAAACAGTCTCCATCAATGCGCCGCTGCACGTTCACCATCGCCGCTTTAATTAAGTCTGCCGCGCTGCCCTGAACCACCGTGTTGAACGCTAAACGTTCACCTTGACTTTGACGGTGCCGGTTCGAGGAGTGAATCTCCGGGATAGCCCGCCGCCGTCCGGTGAGCGTGCAAACATATCCGTGTTCCAAAGCCTGTTGGATACACCGATTCAAGAAAATCTCGATTCCCGGAAAGCGTTCCTTGTAGTCGTTAATCAACGCCGTAGCGGTCTTTACGTCCATACCCTTAATCCGCCGCGCGAGTCCAAACGGGGATACTCCATAGATGATGCCAAAATTTATCGTCTTCGCACGGTCGCGCTGTTCCCGCGTCACGCTCTCAATCGGGACGCCGTACACCTGCGAAGCCACGGACGTGTGGATGTCAAGTCCTTTCTCAAACACCTCAATCAAGCCAGGGTCTTCGCTGAAGTGAGCGAGCAACCGGAGTTCAATCTGTGAGTAGTCGGCGCAGATGAGTTTTTTGCCATCCGGGGCTTTGAATGCCTTACGAAGTTGGCGTCCCACCTCTGTCCGCACCGGGATATTTTGTAGGTTGGGCCCGTGCGACGCCAACCTCCCTGTTGCAGTGGTGAGTTGATGGAACGTGGCATGAATGCGCCCCGTCTCCTTGTTGACCGCGTTTCGAAGTTGATCAAGGTAGGTGCTAGTCAATTTGGTGAGTTGGCGGTACTCAATAATAAGACGCGGTATCGTCGTGTGAGGCTGATTCAAGTCCTCCTGCGCGGTGAGCCGTTCCAACACGGTCACGTCCGTACCCCACCGGCCGCTCTTCGTCCGTTTCACCGGCTCAAAACCGAGTTTGTCGAAGAGCACCTCCCCAAGTTGCTGCGTGGACTCCAGATGGAATTCGCCGCCGGCAAGCTCCCAAATTTCCGTGCGGAGTGCGTCGATTCGCTCGTTGATAATTTCGCCTTGCCGCGCCAACTCCTCCGGATCGCAGACAACGCCGTTGAACTCAATCTCCGCAATGATTGGCGCGAGCGGCGATTCAATTTCGCGTACAAGGGCAGTAATGCCCATCTCCTCCAACTTGGGCAGTAGGTGGTGATACAAGCGAAGCACGATGTCAGTGTCCTCGGAGGCATAGGTGGTAACCTGCGCCAACGGAATCGTGTCGATAGCTCTCTCTTCCTCACCCTCACCTATCAGGTCAGCGATTGGAATCATTTTATAGTTAAGGTGAAGCAAGGCGACGGTATCCAGCCGGTGCCCCGGTTGTTCAGGATCGATTAACAGGCTGGCGAGCATCGTATCAAAAACGACGCCGCGCAGTTTAGAACCGTTTCGCAGCAGCACGTGCGCATCAAACTTCAGATTGTGACCGCACTTGTGCAGATTGCTGTCTTCCAAAATCGGTTTCAGGGCACCTAAGACAGTTTCAGTATCGAGGTGTTCGCTCGGATTTGGCGAGCGAACCGGAACATAAACGCCGCGCCCAGGCTCCCATGAGAAACTCAAACCGCAGAGCGCTGCGTCTCGCGCCAGACTGGTCGTCTCCGTATCAACGCTGACAATCGGCTGATCACGGAGTGCCGCCGCGAGTTCTTCCAACTGTCCCGGTGTCGTGATAGCAGTGTAGGTACCCGTGCTGGCGGTGCCGTAGTCGCCTTTTTCCAGAATCGCTGTCGTTTGCTCTTCCAAAACTGCGACCCGCTCCTTCCTTGTCGTGGGAGTGGGAACTTTCGCGGAAACCGCCGGTTCGGTGCCATCGGTTAGTTGCTCCAACTCCCTCCGAAACCGGTTAAACCCCAACTGCTCAAACAGCAGCATAAGTTTTTGGCGGTCAATGGAGTCGACCCGCGCTTGATCTAGCGAAAACGGGAAGTCGGCGTCGCGTTTCAGTGTCACAAGGGTACGCGAAAGGGGCAAATGGGCACGTGCCTTGTCCAAATTTTCTCGACGTTTGCCTTTAATCTTGTCGATATTCTCGAATATACCGTCAATCGATCCAAAATCTTGTATCAGTTTGGCGGCGGTTTTTGGCCCAATGCCTTCAACACCGGGGACGTTGTCCACTTTATCGCCCATCAATGCAAGCAAATCAACCACTTGCGCCGGTGTTATGCCTTTATCCTTTTGCAGCGATGCCGCATCAATTGTTGCGTCTGAATGGATATCAAACATCGTAACGCGATCGCCGAGGAGCTGCTCAAGATCTTTGTCTTTAGAGACGATGCGGATTCGCAAGCCGTCGCATGCGGAGTCGTCAAGTAGGCGTTGGGTAATTGTGGCGATAACATCGTCGGCTTCTAAACCCGGCACACCGACGATTGGGATACCGAATAGTTCGGTTACCTCCAGAATTCGGGGTATCTGTGAGATTAGGTCGTCCGGGGTAGTCTCGCGAGTACCTTTGTACTCGTCATAGAGATCGTCGCGAAACGTCTTGCCGGGCATATCAATCGCGGCTACAACATAGTTTGGGCGAAACTGAGAGAGGAGTTTAAACAACATACCCGTGAAGCCGAAGACGGCGTGGGTCGGTTCTCCCGTAACAGAACTGCGCAATCCACCGCGAATGGCGTAGTACGCACGGAATATCTGTGCGTGCCCGTCAATTAGGTATAAAGTTTCAACCTGTTTATGTTCTGCCTCCATGTTCGTATCCTTTAGTAACAGAAACTACAGCGCTTTTTGCAGCCTTTTCGCTTGGGAATTATTTCAAACGTTGCTATAATGCAACAGTTTGGATAATCGAGGTATTCTAAGATTTTTTCCGCTCAGCAATCTGTCAGGGGTTTCAAAGGGAAGTCTTTCCATCCGATCTACTGCCTAATCGCTATTTTAACCGAATTGGCTATATAATGCAACCCACAAAACTCCGCTCATTTCCGAGCATTCAATGCCGATTTGCAAAAGAGTTTGGACTATATACGGGTAGAACTATAGTTGAAGAACGAACCTAAAAAAGCCATACTGGATAACTTCTTTTCCGAGAGTGATGATGTCCGCGCGGGGCAAATGTTTGGCTATCCGGCATATTACGTCGGGCGTTCGATGTTCGCTTGCCTCTACGAGGGGAAGATTGGTTTAAAGCTACCGGAAACGATGGCGAATGAGGCGAGAGAGAAGCGCGAAAACTCCTATTTTCAGCCTTATGGAAAACCTAAAATGCGGGAATGGATCCAGTTTGATTTCGACTCGGAAGGAGACCTAGACCGGCAAAAACCTCTCCTAGATGCCGCCATTGCGTATGCGCAAACGAGAAGCAGTAAAAAATGAATGGCTATTACGGGGAGATTTCGGCTGGAAGTCATTGCTGCGTTAGAGATTGCACCGCTATGCCGCGACAAAGAAAAAGGGTCTGCCTAATGAATGGCAGACCCTCTTCTCATCAACAGCATGCGAACATATAGACTCAAGGGAGTTGGGTGAAGACGCTGTCTTTACCCGGCACAGCTTCATCATTTACCTTGCTGTGGCACGCGTGGCACCCTTCGCCTCTTTTTCCATCTATGTCGCCAGCGACGCCGATGAACACGTCATCCGCTGAATCGCGCTGATACTGGATGTACTTCCAGTTATTGTGGTCGGCATACATCGCATCGTCCACTTTCCACATGACGGCGACACGCCAGAGGTAGCTGTTGGCGTCATCCATGATTTCCTTGACAATCGTGGTTCCGCTATGAAAGGTTTGCTCACTCGCATCTTCCAAGGTTTCGACGCCCGTCGCGTTTATATAGACGGTTCGGGTACCCGCCCCGTGTGCGCTGCCGCTCTCTTGCGGCACTTCAAATTTCGCGGGCGGCGCGCCGAGCTCAACGCTTCTCCAAGACTCGTACCCCGCAATATCTGACGGCAGGCCTGCTGCCAGCATTTGTTCGGACTCATCGTCCATTTCGGGCTCATCGTCTTCTGAATCGCCGCAAGCCACGAATACAACACATCCAATCAAAATCGCAATCAGTACATTATGTCGATTTAACATCGCGAATCCTCCTTCCTGTTTATTTTGATAAAGACCTCACTGTTGTCAATCTGCGCAAATTGGTTGAACCTGAACTCTATAACAGTTGTCAACCATCGTAGATTCTGTAGCGCAGAACCAAGCCATTTTGAATTTAGATTCATAATCAATTGATTGGGGCTTGGCAATTTCCTGACAAACGGCGCATAGTATACACTATGCGTTTTTTGAAATCAACCGAAAATCCATTCACTTTATTCAATGGTTTGCCCAACCGTATGTCCCGAAAGAACGCCTGAGCTTGCCCCGCAGTTCCACAATCCCGGAGTTCCCGCATCGGCACCGATACGCTTGACGAAACCCCATACGTGAGACTATAATTATTCGTAGAATTTTGAGTTGGTGATTCCGCCCGATGTTAGAAGTACCTTAAATAGAAATTTGCCAATGAATTCGGTTCCGCTAACGAATTAGGAGGTGCCGTGTGCGCATTATCGAAGTGCAAGGAAGTCGTTATCAACTCGCTTCTTTAATGGAAAGATGGGTCGGTCAATTATTAGATGGATTGATATATATGGCAATTGTCTTAGGAAGCTTGCTGATAAATTCCACGATTGGGTTAGCTATTGGCTTAGTTGCAGCCATTCTATACCTGCTTTTTCAGGATGGATTATCGAATGGTCAAAGCTGGGGTAAGAAAATAGTGAAGACGAAGGTGGTTCACTCATTTACAGCTACCCCTTGTACGTTTGGACAGTCCTTCATCAGGAATTTACTGCTTACTATGCTCAGTTGGATCGATTGGGTGTTCATTTTTGGTTGGAAAAGACAGCGTCTCGGTGACAAAGCAGCACGCACACTCGTTGTTAAGGAAATTGGTTTGCTTGAAGTTCTGAAAGAACTTAACAATCCATGATGCCATGAAAATGACCCAAATTCGTAGTTTTTGAATGTTGGGTTGAGCGATCAACCGACTGAATAAGGAGGGCGATAGTCTTCGCCTTCCAAACAGATGACAATAGAGATTCTACCCTTCAACATTGCCGGCAAATTGTCACATCACTTGCGAGCATTGATTCTGTTTGTACGTTGTTTGACTGTAACGTAACCCAACGATCAACTGAGCGAATAGCGAAGGCGATAGTCTTCCCCGCACAGCACCACCGATAAATTGAACACATCGCAATCAACAAAAAACGTTGTGTTTAGCTGTACCCACCTATTCTCGAACGCGGTTAACCTGACGAACGCTTCGTTATTATGAATATCATTCGGGAAATCCGCTCAACCCAATCTACAATGCTTCTCAATGCGAATCTGCGCCTAGACCCTCTCGCGCGCTTTCGTTCCATTGCAAAAAAAAATCATCATGCCTGCGATATTTCATCTCCCAAGCGCGTCATTATAAATAGAAGGCGATTGAATTGACAACCGCCAACAACACATTCACTGGCATCGGGAGTGAAAAATGGCGCTCAGCGAAATTGAATTAATTCAACGCACACTGGAAGGCGACGAGTCAGCGTACGGTTTTTTGGTCGATAAATACAAAGCAGCCGTCCACGCGCTGGCTTACCGCAAACTTGGGGATTTCCACCATGCTGAAGAGATTACCCAAGATACCTTCCTCAAAGCGTATCAGAAACTATCGACACTCCGCGACCCGCATCGGTTTTCCGGCTGGCTTTACGTCATCGCCGCCCGGCTCTGTTTGTCATGGCGTCGAAAAGAAAGGTCACATACACACGCTATCGACAACGTTGAGACAGCCGAGATGAATTCAATGGCTGTGGCGAAGCACGCCGACCAAAAGATTCGTGACGATGTACGCGATACGCTTGAAAATCTACCCGAAAGCGAGCGAACAGTGTTGACGCTCCACTATTTTGCAGGCATGACCTGCGAAGAAATCGGGCGTTTCATGGGGACATCGCGCAGCGCCATTCTTAATCGACTTTATCGCGCCCGACGTCATTTAAAAGAGGAGATGACAGAAATGATACAGCAGACGTCAGGAGCATTTCAACTGCCATACACTGTGACGCAACAGATCATAGGCAGAATCCGCGAACTTCAACCGGCTCCGCCGCCCTCCAGTAAACCCATTGTTCCGTGGATTGCTGTCGCGGCGCTCAGTTTAGTGGTTCTGTTCGTCGGGTTGGCACCACGACAGATGACCCATTTTCAGCATCCATATAGCCTTAACGCGCTAGAACCCGCGACGCTGGTCGACGTAATTGATGCGCCGATAATTGACCTGCCCGTGACCAAACCGGCTCTTGTGAATCGACTGGGTACACCGAATGCGGAAAACACCCATGACGGCAACGGCGCATCCGATAACGTTTTGGCGGCTGCAAAGGATCCCCAGAACGGCGAATGGATGCAGCTCGGCTGGACGCAAACCAATGGTCCCTACGGGGGTGAAATTCGCGCATTCCATGCCACGCCGGAAGACGTAATCTTCACCGGAACGGCGGGGGCAGGTATTTTCCGCTCAGCCGATGGCGGCGATTTTTGGACGCCGGTCAATACAGGGTTGTCATACGACAGGGGAGAGGGTTTTATGCCTGTCAATGCCTTTGTACATAAAGACAACTCGCTCTACGCTGGCACGAGTGACGGTTTGTACGTTTCAACCAACCGCGGAGAATCATGGCGCAGAATGACGCATGATCGTAAGTATTCTGGTGTCAATGGCGTGCTCTTTATCAACAATCGCCTCTACATTAGCACATTCGAAGACGGTGTTTGGTATACAGATGATAACGGGGATTCGTGGATACCGATTAACGATGGATTGGAAAACCTGGGTATTCGTGAATTTGCCGCGATGGGGACCACCCTATTCGCGGGCACTCAGGACGGGGCTTTTCGCAGAAGAGCAAGTGAGAACTCGTGGACACCAATCAATGCAGGCTTTACAGTGCAACCGATTAATATCGATGCCATCAACAAATCGCTTATTGAGTCGGGAGCGAATCCGTTGCGAATGAGCCAATTCCCATCGGGATTGCGGGTAGATTCGTTGGCTGTCATGGGAGATGCGCTTTACATGGGATTATACATGGGCAAAGACAAAGGGCTGTTTCGTTCAGTGGACGAAGGAGACTCCTGGACGCGAATCACCGCAGAATCGATGATACATACCGTCGAAGCGTTATCGGTGTCGGGAACGATTTTGTACGCGAGTACCTTTGGAGGTGGTGTATTCCGTTCAAGCGATGGCGGCAATTCTTGGACAGAAGTAAACGATGGCTTAACAAACCAAACGGTCTCTGCGTTGTTAGCCGTAAGTGAGGAAACTGTTTTCGTCGGAACGGATAGTGGCGTTTTCCGCTCTACGGATAGCGGAGATTCTTGGATTGAAGTCAACGCTGGCATGACGAATACGTGGGTAGACAATCTCGCGGTCGTTGGCGAAACCGTTTACGCCGGATTCGGCGATCGATTTGGTCATTCAGTTGACGGCGGAAAGTTATGGACGCCCGTGAAGAATGGCGCGGCACCGGCACAATACCATTTTTCCGCACTATTGGTTTCGGGCGGAAAACTTTATGCTGCTGCGACTCGCTTCGCCGATACCGTCGAAGGTGGCATATATCAGTTAGATGCAGAGCGAAATTCGTTGATAGAACTCTACGTGGACAGGAGATTGTCTACAATCGAGTCCTTGGAAATTGTCGGTACGACATTCTATGTCGGAACCCAGGGTGATGGTGTTTTTCGTTGGGAGAAAGACTTGGATTCATGGACAAATCTCGGATTGCAGGGCCATGCCATCGCGGCGTTGTCGGTGAATGAAAGGATTGTTTTCGTTGGAACTGGGCAGGGAGAGATTTTTCGCTTGAAAGACACTGAAAAATCATGGGAATTAACCAATGAAGACATGAATAGTGATGCTATAACAGAGCTCAAGTGGATTGGAACGACACTCTACGCCGCCACTTGGGATGTGGGCGTCTTCCGTTCCGATGACGGCGGCGATTCGTGGATACCAGTTAATGTTGGATTAGCTAATACATCGGTTATGACAATACATGCTGACGGATCGACACTTTTTGCAGGAACATATTACAACGGTGTTTTTCGGTTGGCGCGTGAAAAAAATCTGTGGGAGCCGATCGGTTCACTCGCCCACCGGGTTGATTCGTTGGCGGTCCTTGATGGCGTCCTTTACGCAGGCACAACCGGGCGAGGCGTGTTCCGCATCCCGCTTGAGAAGTAGTTTTTGTTGGTTGGGTTAAGCGATCAACCGACTGAATCGGGAGGTGAAATAATCTCTGCCTTCCCAGCAAGTGACAATTAAACTTCTACCCTTCAACATCACGGGCAAATTGTTGCATCGCTTCCGAGCAATGATTCTATTTGTACGTTGTTTGACTGTAGCGTAACCCGACGCTTTTCGTGTCCCCCAAACCCTTCCGGTCGACTAATCACTTCGCAATCCACAAAAGGCGTTGGGTTACACTTCATCTATCAAATCTCGGAAGTGGTTAACATGCCGATCAATTCGCTATAACAAACATCATTCGTGTAATCCGCTCAACCCAACCTACAATGACTTTGGATGTACACCCCCTGCGAATGATCTCGACCAAATGTTCGATCCAATACCAGATCCATAGCCATTTTTGCAGCCCCTCCCATTTTATTCGTCCCAAGCAAAAAATCACCCACCATTTCAGAGCAAATACGCCTTGAAATATGTTAAAATACTATTCACAGACATCTGGGCGAAACGACTAAATCGCGGAGGCTTTCAAGCGAACACTGTCCTAGCCGAAATTTAATGCTAGTGATATGTTGCGGTGATTTTTAGAGGTGGCGGTGTAAATTGTCTGAATCAGGATGCTCAGGATAGAAGGTTGTCAGGACAATAAACGGGAACGCATAGAATCAATCCTGTAAATCTTAAAATCCCGTAAATCCTGATTCAGACAAAATAAGTGAGATTTTGCGATAGCCAGTTGACAGTTGGGTATTCAAACGCACGCAACACCAAATTTTCACATTTTTCAATGACGTGCGCATGATATAAAAAACAAAGAAAAGAAAAACCAAATCCATCCCCGACGACAAAACCGATATTGAAACTCACTAAAGAACAGGAATGGGCAGCGAACCTCTACGTAGTAGGACAAAGAATAGAAATCGCCAGCGTTCAAGCCAAACTACATTGCTTAGGGACGGACGGGAAAAGCAAAAAAAATGGGACGACGGGCATTTCGCCCGCCCTCCCCTTTTTAATCATTTTGTGTCGTAAGGACGTGATTTGATTTGTCGCCCTGACTTGACGCGTAATGTATTGTCTTGGGGTGTCGCCCTGACTCGATGCGTACTGGTTTGTCTCGGTTGGTCGGTGAACCTTGTTTAATCCGACATTAGGATTAGGGCGACACAACACTACAATGCTATCATGCCGTCGCGTTTTTGTCAAGGAAAAAACTGCCTTCATTCAAAAACGCAATTAGCTGACAGCGGAGTAAGTTGCTCTTTGCGCTAGGATATTGTACCGTCCTCGTACATTGAACATGCAAAAAAATGGAGAGATATATGGACCAACTTGACCAATCCCAAAGGTTGTTTTGCGAAGCCCCTTCAACAAACATCAGGTTACTTGCACCGGCGGGATGCGGGAAGACACTTTGTCTACTTTTTCGTTGCAAACACCTCGCCGAACAAGCTAAACCACGTCGTTTGCGCTTCCTCCTTGTGACATTTACTCGTGCCGCTATGCAAGAATTAAGTAGCCGTCTTGATGAAGACAATCGGTTCGCACACTTGCAAAATTCTATTGAAATCACGACTCTGAACGCTTGGGGAAATCGCCGAATTAGGAATGCTGTTTCCTACCCCAGGCTCCTCAATACAAAACGAGACTATCATTTTGCAATGCACAATCAACTTCGACCGGTCTGGCGAAATCATGAGGCTATCAGAAATGCGATTCAGAGCAGGAATCGACGGACAAGAAATATTGCTCCACGAATGTTGATGGACGTGATTGATGGATTTAAGTCCTTGGGATTCGACCACGTCATACATGCAAATTTCAGCCAATTTTCCCAGCAATGGCGCCAACTTGAACTTCAAGGATTAGAATGGAGATTGAAAGAGTTGCTGGGTGAACTAGTCGATCTTGATATGCTTGATAGCGAGAATCACCACAGCATCAACTTAGTTCTTGCACTCGAAAGAAACGGGGTTGACGTCGGTCGTCTTGTCGATGACGGCGCAATTGAAATTGAAATTTTAAACGGCGAGTCTGGCATTGATGCCTTGAGACGTGTAATCGAATCACAGAAACGTGAAGTTTACGATATATTTTACAAATTTTGGCTAGAAGCCACAGGACATTTACTTGATAGCGCCACGTTTACCCTTGAAGACCAAAAATACTACGTTTACAGGGAAGAGCGCAAGAGCGTAACAGAGGGACGTTACCTTTCCGGCGCAGCAGGTTATGACCATGTTTTCGTCGATGAGTTCCAAGATATCAACCCGCTTGATCTAGCGCTAGTCAAAGCCATCGTTGAACGTAACCGCGCCACGTTGACTATCTCAGGAGACGACGACCAAGCAATATTTGAATGGCGAGGAGCAACGCCTTACTACATCCTAGATCCCGACAGGTTTTTTGGCTCTGCGTTTCAAACATATACACTCGGCGTAAATTATCGTTCTCCTAGAAACATCGTTGAACATGCCCAACGACTGATTTCCCACAACTCGCGGCGTGAGCATAAACAAGTTAACGCAGTTAGTTCTCTAGATGCGCGAATTGAGATTAGGGAAACCAGGGGACTCATTGAAGCGCTCGAGTACGTTGATACGATAGTTAATGAGGAAATTCAACAAGGTAGAAGCCCCAGTCGTGTAGCGATAATTGGGCGGAAACGAAGCCAAATCATCCCGTATCAAATGCATTTTGCGTCTAGAGATATGCGCTTTTGTGCGGCTGAGGATTTGCAAATTTTCTTGAGCGATACGTTTGGTAGCCTTCTTGACCTTTTAGAAATTAAATCTCGCTCCGATGTTGCACAGAGAGCGGGGCAGGTTTTAGATGACCTGTTGTTTTTGTGCAACCGCGTGAAAAAATACCCTATTAGAAACGTTGAAATACAAGGCTTAAGAACCTATCTTCAACAATCTGATTTATCCACGGTCGTGTCTGCAACAAACACATTGATTGGGTACCGAGGGCGATTAATAAACGAAAATCGCGAAGGGCGTATGAGCATCGCTATGGCGGATTCTATAAGAGCATTCAATAACGCTGAGACCGTATCAGATGCACTAATCGAACTAAGTGACAAGTTCGAGGGGCTACAACGTGATTTTGGTAAGGCTGAAAATGACATTTTTTACGTAGATCCCCCCTTCTTTCAGTTGGCTGAGTACGCGTCAAGCTATGGTGATGATTATGATTCCTTCATCGGCGACATTGAGAGGGCGAGGGAAACGCTAGTTTATATTCCTCCATTTGAACAGGAGGATCAAGAAAACTTATGGAATCACCCTCTTCACCTGATGACGGCATTGCGCGCTAAGGGAAAAGAGTTTAACACAGTGATATTACTTGATGTGAACGATGGGATATGGCCAAATCGAAATGCAGACACTCCTGCGAAGCAAGAGGCTGAACGGCGTGTCTTCTATGTAGCGTTCACACGGGCTAGAAAACGTGTTGTAATGTTGGTGAATTCGCGCATGGGCAATCGAGAAGCTGCGCCATCACCCTATATTGAAGAACTTGGTTTTGAGCGATGATTTTGGCACCACCTGCCCAATCAACGCAGTCTTGAGAAAGTCTACCTTCTCACCAAGGAGTTGCAGACTTTGGCAACAAATTGGGGATTTTGCACTGTTGATAATTGCATTGCGAAAGTTTTTGTAGGTTGGGTAGAGCGGATATGGCGAAAAATGCGTAGTATTTCGTACGCGGTACATACGTTGAGATTGTTTCGTAAATGTAACGGTGGTGCGAAACCCAACGTTTTTGAAACGTTTCGATAGCCGAACGGCAGACGCCACCGCCAGAACGATTGGAATAATGAAAACAATGTGAGTGTTTGGAATTCGCAGCGGTGTGATGAATTCGGGATTTATAAGGGTTGACGGTAGTTTTTAATACTGAAGACTATCGCCTTCGCTACTCGCTCAGTTGATCGTTGGGTTTCGCTCTGCGTGTATTGACAGCAGCACCATTAGAAAATCGGAACGGTTAATTGCTGCCTGAACCGTTTCGGAATCATCCGTTCTACCCAACCCACAGAAACTGAGAAATTTCGAGCATTGCCGAAGCGTGGAAGGTGAATGCCGCACTAGGAGTTTTCGGTCAGTATGGCGCATCCAAACCAACGCGCTTCTGAGTTTCAAAATCATCACAGTGTGTTGCTACCTACAAGGAGAATAAAAATGAAAACAATGGTTCTGAATTTGGTGTTGTCCATTATATTCGCGGCGTTTTCTTTTGGAATAGCCGCTGCCGCGGTGGACAATGATGTGGTGCTTGCCATGCCATTTGAGGAAGGTGTTGGTGAGGACACCAAAGACCTCTCCCCCCACGAAAATCACGGCACGTTCAACGGAAAGGTTACTTGGGCGGATGGAAAGTTTGGTAGTGCGCTTCGGTTCGAGCCGGTTAGCTTTGTTGACGCCGGACAGGATGAGAGTCTGAGTCTATCCGACACAGACTTTACGATTGCCGCTTGGGTAAACATGGAGGAAACTGACGTCCAACAACACGGATTTCTCGGCCAAGATGAAGGGGGCGGATCGAAAAACAAGTGGATTTTTCGATACAACAAAGCCCAAAGTATAAAATTGAATTTTGTGGCGTATAACAGCGAACCTGCGCGCGCGGCGCAACTCGATTCGAAGCTGTGGGAACCCAAACCCGCAGCGAATCGGTGGTATCAGGTCGCTGTCGTGCGGGAGGGCGACGACTATACGTTCTATATTGATGGCAAACCGCATAGCATGGCGTCCGATGACTTGGTGATTCCACCCGTCATTGAAGCGCCGCTGACGGTCGGATGGGCTGAAGGCCCCATTGCCATGGATGGCATTGTCGACGAAGTCCTGATACTCCGGCGGGCTTTCACAGACCTTGAAATTCAAACTCACTTCAAGGGCGGTTTGGCGCAAGTCCTCGCCGTTCAATCTCATGGAAAACTCGCCACTACCTGGGCTTCCCTAAAGGGCGCACTAACCTTTCGTTGAACCCCCCGATACAGATTAGACCTGCTGCCTACAAATTTAAAGCGCGGTCTTAACCATGTTATGGCGGACGTTAAAAATTCTCAATAGTTTTTGTAGGTTGGGTAGAGCGGATATGGTGAAATTTGCGTAGTGTTTTGTAAGCAGTAAGTACGTTGAGATTGTTTAGTAGCTGTAACAGTGGAGCGAAACCCAACGATCAACTGAGCGAATAGCGAAGGCGATAGTCTTCCCCACACGGCGCCACCGAAAAATCGAACACATCGCAATTAACGAAAAGCGTTGGGTTTCGCTCCATCCATCAAATCCCGGACGCGCTTAACCTGACAAACGCTTCGTTACAATCAATATAATTTGGATAACCTGCTTAACCCAACCTACAAAAGCCCATTTCAGGGGAAGTTGACGAATCCGAACTTGAAATTGACGCCCATTGAAGATAATGTACAAAAGTTGACATTCAGACTATGAAACTTTCATAGTAACACATTTCCAAAAGTCGGCTGAACCCGCACCGCATAAAGGTTTACTGGTATTTTAGTCCACTCTGTTTTCTCAGTTTACTATTAAAACTATGAAATTATCCGAAATTTCGCCCTTTTTTTATAGACTGTAAAAACTGTAATTTTGCCAAAAACTCGGTATGAATCAGGAACGGACACACGTTGGGCACTAATCTGAAGCGATACCTAATTTAGCTTGGCTTTCAGCCTTCGTAGCGCGATGAAGGCAGCGTCATAATCCGGCATTTCATACAAGGCGCGTTTGTAGCACGCCATCGCTTTATCCCATTCAAACCGATGTTCCCAGACGCGGCCAAGGTTCATGTGCGGATACGCCCGCGGTTCGTATCGGGGTGCGCGAGTCGCCTGCTCCAGCCAAGGAATAGCGGCATCGTATTCGCCCTTTTCAATCAAATATGCGCCGATGTCGTTGTATGGATTGCCGAAATCAGGGTCAACCCGAATGGCTTTGCGGCATTCCTCAATCGCATCTTCGCCGCGTCCAATCATGCTATATGTCCAACCGAGATAGGTGTGCGCCTCAGCAGTCGGGTAAATTTCAATGGATTTTAGATACAACCCAATCGCATCGGAAAATTCACCCTTCTGTTGATGCTCTAAAGCGTCCTGCCAGTAAAACAGCGCCTGTTCCTTTTTATAAGCAATTTCATCGTCGTATATGTTCAGCCTTTCTTCGGCTCGCTTGACCGTGTAGATGCGGTCGTCGTCTTTGTCTACAATTAACCATTCGCTGTCTTCCGTTTCAATCGATACTTTGACATTTCGAGAGAGGACAATCTTGTTCTTTTTAAATGCTTGGCGCAGTTCGTCCGGGAGCGTACCGCGGTTTAAATCCGTTTGAAAACTCAATTCGACATCGAACAGCAACATCTCATCCGCAGCCACAATTCGTGCTCCTTTCTAAGCAGAATGATGTCACAAAACCGAACAACGAACTTTCTTGCTTCTTCGAGATTCGTCAGTAACGACAAAACTCTACCGTTTATCGCTTCGGCACCAACATCCTCACCCTTATTAAGCGGCCACAATCATCCTCCCCCACACCAAGGGGGAGTGAGAGGGGGGTTCTTCAGTTCTTCACTTCGAGTCCAACTGGCTTTTCAATTCCGCGAGATTCGTCGTAGGAGATTTACAGGCGTAATTTTCGCAGACATAGACGGTTGTTTCGCCGTTGATTTGCCGCTTGTATTCAAGGAGCGGGATGAGCGCCTCGGTCTCGTGAGCCTTCTCATCCGTATCGTCCAACATCGCCATGACCTTGTTCGGGATAAACCGGCTGTGAATGGCATGCAGGACATTCTTCGCCCCCTCGCTGTTCAGCTTCCCGGCAATCGCTATTTCCTTGGGGATTGAATGCAGAAAATCGAGTTCACACAGCAGTTGAGCAGAACCGCTTGGCGCCGATTTCATCTGATGCGAATAGAGATTCAATGCCGTTTGCGCTTTTTCCGTTAGATTGGGTTGATTGAGCAACTTCGAAAGCCGAAGTAAACAGTGGATGGCGATCGAGGTGCCGGACGGCGTAGCGCCATCGTATGCCGATTTGGACCGGACAATCAACGATTCGTGCCCCTTGCTGGTATAGAAAAAACCGCCCTTAGCGTCATCCCAGAACTGTTCGATCATCGTCTCATTGAGTCGTCGGGCGTTTTTGAGCCAGTGAGGATTGAAGGTCGCCTCGTATAGATTGATTAAGCCAGCGATGAAATACGAATAATCTTCGAGATAGGCGTTCAGATGGCTTTTACCGGCGCGATGGGTTCGCAGCAGCCCGTTATGCTGTGACAGTTCGGTCAACACAAAATTGGCTGACGCTTCCGCAGCTTCAAGTAAGCGGCTATGTCCAAGGATTTGATATCCTGATGCCATACTCCGAACCATCAAACCGTTCCAGCTCGTGAGGATTTTGTCGTCCAGACCGGGCTTTATGCGCTGTTCGCGCACTTCAAACAGCTTCCGCTTCCCTTCGGTGAGAATCGTCTCCAACTCCCCCAAATCCATTCCCAGTTTCTTTGCGAAGATGTCCGGCGGGGTCTGGACGTGAAGGATGTTCTCGCCTTCAAAATTTCCGGGTTCCGTAATATCGTAATATTCACAGAAAACCTTCGCGTGCTCCGCCTCAAGTAAGTCTTCAACCTCATCGGGCGTCCAAACGAAAAACTTGCCTTCGACGCCCTCGCTGTCCGCATCTTGCGTCGAGTAAAACCCGCCTGTCTCCGGGTTGTACATCTCGCGCAAGACGTAGTCGAGTGTGTCTTGAGCGATGTTCGCATAAAACGGCTCTCCAGACGCCTGATACGTCTCCAAATAGATTGCCGAAAGCAGTGCGTTGTCGTACAACATCTTCTCAAAGTGTGGGACGAGCCAAGTTTCGTCGGTCGAATAGCGGTGAAATCCCCCGCCAATCTGATCATACATTCCGCCCTGCGCCATTTTTTGCAGCGTTAGTTCGACCATTTCTAGCGCGTTCTGATTACCGGTGCGGTGCCAGTAACGCAGCAGGAAAGCGAGTCCCATGCTCGGCGGGAATTTGGGCGCACTTCCAAATCCGCCGTGCCGAGAATCAAACCGCGACCGATAATCTTGATAAGCACGGTCGAATACATCGGTGTTTAGGGGCTGACCGCCCGCCTGCGTCTCCGATAGTTGATGCAAGCGTTCGGTGATTCGATTTGCTTGTTCAACAATGCTCTCGTGACGTTCGCGGTACGCCTCAATTACACCAAGCAGCACACGCGGGAAACCGGGGCGTCCGTATCGGTCATCAGGGGGGAAGTAGGTGCCGCCGTAAAAGGGTTTCAAATCCGGCGCAAGAAACATGGTCATTGGCCAACCGCCGGATCCCGTGAGCATCTGGACGGCGTTCATGTAGATTTCATCAAGATCTGGACGTTCCTCGCGGTCCACCTTGATGTTGATAAAATGTTCGTTCATGATTGAGGCGATTTGCTCGTTCTCAAAGGATTCGTGCTCCATCACGTGGCACCAATGGCATGCAGCATATCCAACGCTCAAGAGAATCGGCTTATTCTCACGCCTCGCGAGCGCCAACGCCTCTTCTCCCCACGGATACCAATCGACAGGATTGTGAGCGTGTTGCAGGAGGTACGGGCTCGTCTCGTTAATGAGCCGATTTGTATGTTTCGGGTTTTCAGACATTCATTTCCCTCTCTTAGGGTGCCGCGATACCGCCGCTGCTGCCAGTTTTTAGGACGACATAGCTCCTATATCGAACCGGGCTAATCTCGCCTGCATTGACAGCCTCGGTTACTGCACAATCTGGCTCATTAAGATGGATGCAATCGTTGTATTTGCATTCACCAAGGTAGGAATCCATTTCCGGAAAATAGAGGTCAAGGTCTTCCGTATCAACGCCCCACAGACCGACCTCTCGAATGCCCGGCGTGTCCGCCACTTCGCCGCCATTTTCCAAGGAAAAGAGTTCAACAAGCGTTGTGGTATGGCGTCCTTTACCGGTTTTCAACCCGACTTCACCAATGGGCAAGGCGAGTCCCGGTTGCACCGCGTTAAGAAGGCTCGACTTCCCTACCCCAGACGCCCCGACGATGACACTGAACTTATCGGATAATACACGTTCGAGTCGATCAATACCCTCGCCATCTGTGACGCTAGTATAGATTACCTGATAGCCGAGACGGTCGTAGACGTTCAACATAGAGATTACCCTACCCTTTTCCACCGAGTCGATAAGGTCAATCTTATTTAGACAAACGACAGCGCCCATCTGCCCTGCTTCGGCTAGTATAAGGAATCGATCGAGCGTTCGGTAGTTAAGGTCCGGCAGGCGGGTTGAAACAACAGCCACCACCTGATCAGCGTTTGCGACGACAATTTGCTCGATTGTGTCTCGCTTGCCTGGGTGGCGGCGAGATAGTTTAGTCCGCCGCGGCAGGATGCCTTCGATAACACCCCTTTCCTCGTCAAGGGGCGCGACCACTACTTCATCGCCAACTGCGACAGGGTCGGCGTAGATTTGCTTGCCCTCCTCCGATCGCCGTTCTCGCTTGACACGCCCGCGCAGCGTGCAGCGAAGCACACCGCCGTCAAGTTGGACATCGTAAAAACTCGTTCGGGCGCGAATGACTCGTCCGTGACTGTCGTCCATATAAATTCGTCCGCCTTGACGATTATGCCTTGCTACGAATACAGGCGCTAGTGCGAATCTTTAGAGCACTAGCAGGGAATTACCCAATGCAGGACAGTGTCGATAAACGAAATTAGAAGGGCAGCTATTATGGTGTTGAAGAAACCATTTACCTCAAACCCTTTGATTATCTTCGCCGTAATCCAGAGGAGAAAAGCGTTTATGACAAAATAGAACAGACCGAGCGTCAGAATAAACAGCGGCAGTGTTAACAAAATAAAAATCTTGGTGAACACCGTTTTCAATATTCCGTAAACGAGCGCTACGACGACTGCCGTGGCGAAGTTTTTGACACGGATAGACGATAAGATATGGGTAGCGACAAAGACCGACACGCTGAGGATTAAGAGTTCGATTATCCAGTGAATTATGGGGCTATAATCAGGCAATCTCGATTTCCCCTTTCGCGGACACAAAGGTGCCCTTGACCGTATTCCTTACTTCCCGAACCGCCGCTGCCGTTGGCTATAGTCACGAATTGCGCGGAGAAAGTCAATCTTTCTAAATGATGGCCAATACGTATCGCAGAAGTAGTATTCTGAATACACGCTTTGCCAAAGCAAAAACCCAGATAGTCGTACCTCTCCGCTGGTTCGGATAATCAGGTCGGGGTCCGGCAATTCAGACGTGTAGAGGTGTGGGCTAATCTTTTCGACACTGAGTTCATCCGTAATTTCGGCGGGTTCACGCCCCTTCGCAAGTTCGGATTGTAGATGGCTGCGGACGGCTTCGACAATCTCTTCACGCCCGCCGTAAGCGACAGCTACGTTCAAAATAAATTTGTCGTAATGCTTTGTTGCCTTCTCCGCAGCGTGAATTGCGTCTTGAAGACTCTGCGGCAGCAGTTCAATTTGTCCCATGGATCGAATCTTAATCTGGTTGGTGTGCAGCCCTTCAATCGTCACAACTTCGCGCATCTTCTTTTCAATAAGATCTAATATCTCTGTGACTTCGGATTGATCGCGCTTGAAATTGTCGAGAGAGAAAATCCAGATGGAGACAATCTTGACGCCCAACTCATCACACCAATGGAGCATCTCTTCCAGTTTGTGAGCGCCGTCATAATGTCCTTTGATGGTATCCATAAAGCCCTGCTTTTTTGCATAACGGCGATTACCATCAAGAATAATACCAATGTGGTGGGGAATATGCCAATGGCTGGTTTTCTGCTCAAGCCGCTTTTGGTAAACCGCGTAGAAGAATTTTTTTAGAGGATTTTTTATAATTTGCATTGGATGCATGGTGAGGCCTCGAAAAGATTGTTCATTTTGATTATACCATACAACACAAGATGAGAAAAAGCCAAAACCATTGATGCTGTTGAATCCAATAATTGTACGGACATCTTTTGATATCAGTGTAAAGTCCGTTAACAGCAGGCGAGTCTTCGGACTGATCGTATTTAAAGAACCACGTTATTTGCACATACCCCTTTCGTTTTACTTTTGCGTTTCAGGTTAAACATGGTAAAATTATGCCGCCTCGTAACGTCCCAGTATTTGGGAAGATGATGCTTCGCAGCCATTTTGGAAAGGGAACGGGTGCATGCCGGACGTTGTTGTTGGACATATTGAAGACCCAGAAAGCCTTAAAGCTGTATTCACTGAATTTGAACGACATCATCCCGGCATCAAAATAGGGATGGGACATTTCGAAGGCGACGACGGTGAGGTTGCAACGGAGTATGGCGGCGTCCGATATATCTGGATTGATCGGGGCGCGGGCGAGGTCTTTCTAGATTCAGGTTATCGGACGCAAGAGGGAGATGGCGAGCGATTGCCCGCAATTTACGAAACGGATCGATGTGATGATGAGAATTGGTCAATATTGCAAACATTGGCGGGAAACCTTGACACACTCCATGAAAGAATTAGACCGCCGGTTGAGGGCATATTAGACAGGGTAACGGAACGAACATTGGTTGGCGACATCGCCAACGAAATCTGGTTAATGGAGGAGAGCGGGGCCTCTCGCGGACAATGGTCCAGCCGACCGAAGGTGCGCCGTACCTTTGAACTTCTGCTGGTGAACTATTCTACTATCGGTTGGTCTACGAAACAGACGAGTTCGTTTGAACCCATTCAAGCTGGCGACCAACTCACCGTACTGGATGATGAGCCGATTCGGGTGCGCGGGAAATTCAGTTATTGGTGGATTGAGAACACGAACATCTTCATGACACACTTAACGACGGCTCGCCGCCTGCGCTATCTGCGTGATACGGCGGGCGGTTGCAATACTTCAACTGACGGTTTCCGCCGCTTAACCATGACATGGCATTGCAACACAGCGACCGCAGATGAGGCTGACGGCATCAATACGGTCAATAGCCATGTTGTCAACATTACTGCTCAGTCCTCGCGGACCCACTACCACCCAGCGATTCCGGTCGGCGGCGGCAAACCACAGCACGAAATCTACCTGGCGCTCAACCCGAGCGCGTATTCGTTGAACACTTACGGGCGCGATAGTCATCTACATGTATTTCCGGACCTTACAAATCTCGCAAACCACGAACAAATACCGCTAACACCGGGTGACGTCGTCTACATTCCGCCAGATACCGGACATCGCGCCGTGGATGCCTTTGTGAACGTCGTAACGCTGCCCGGCTTCAAGCCGCATAATGAGGTTGATTTAGATGCGCAAATCAAGGAGACAACCAACGGGAGTGTTCCCTACAATGAGAATGTGCTTCACTAACAACGGAACTTGTACGAAAAGTGGGCGGCAAAGCTACATTTTCGTTTGTGCGTCGAAATCATGGTAATTTTAAGGGTTTCACCCTTTCGATAAAGCTATACATGGATGGAACAATTATGAGGCTATACCGTCCACTTCTCCTTTAACCGCACTACGCTACTTGCAAAAACCTGTGGAGCATCCTTGAAATTCGGATAAACGGATAATGGACGAGAAGATATTCAAGTATTACGAGAAGGGCGAAGAGGCAGCCCGCCTCAGTGGCGGATTCGACCGTGTGGAGTTTGAAAGAACGAAGGAAATCCTACTCAGATACCTGCCGCCGCCGCCCGCAAAAATTCTCGATGTTGGAGGCGGCGCCGGCGCCTATTCCTTCTGGCTAGCGGAAAAGTCCTACACAGTTCATCTGATTGACATTGTACCCCTCCATGTTGAGCAGACGAAAACGGCAGACGGTGCGGCGCTTCTTGCCAGCATTGGCAAAGGAGACGCCAGAAAACTCGATTTCGAATCTGACTCTATGGATGTCGTGCTTCTACTCGGGCCGCTCTACCATCTTCCACGGCGTTCGAATCGAATCCGAGCATTGAAAGAAACTCGCCGCGTCTTAAAAACCGGAGGTTTGGTGTTTTGCGCTGCCATTTCACGGTTCGCATCTCTTCTTGGCGGCTTGGCTCAGGATTTCTTATCCGATCCAGAGTTCCATAATATCGCCTTGAAAGATGTAAAAGATGGCAATCACCTCAATCCGAAAGAGATCCCGGGTTACTTTACAACCGCATACTTTCACAGACCAGAAGAATTAGCAGCGGAAATCAAGGAAGCAGGACTTAGCCATTTAAGCACATTGGGCTTAGAGGGGTCATCATGGCTGTTGGGAGATTTCGAAGAGCGGTGGGCAGACCCCGCGCGAAAAGCGATTATTCTTGAAGTGTTGCGACTGATAGAAGACGAAACAACACTTCTCGGTGTCAGTGCACATCTTTTGGCGGTTGCCAAAAAAGAAGGAAGAACCGAAGCTAACTGATTCAGATGGCTTTCAATCGAGATCGAAGGCGTACCTATGGATAAATGGTATATCAGCGTAACAGTATTGAACGTACTCGCCCTCATTATGCTCATCGGATTCCTAATATACTTTTTTCAACCATCGGCGCTTGTAAAACGGTTAGGGCTTATCTTTTTCTTAACCGCGGGCACGTTGGTCATGGTTAGAGGTGTCGTAAAAATCACGATGGGCATGCAAAAGGGCGGGAAATTACGGATCTCATCGAAAAAGAGAGACTGACCATCCCGTGTTGTAAACTACATCTCAATGGGGAAATCATAATCATTAACGGAGGGGAATCATGATTGACAATCGAACGAGAGTTGCACTTACCCGAGAAGGAAATCGACGCGAAAATGTCTTCACCGCACTCGATTTGGTCCGCGGCGATGTCGTTCCCAAGTTGCGGGATCAGGTGATGTTGAAACCGAATTTCCTATCAGGCGACAACCAGTTGGCGTCAACACACGTTGACGCCATCCGCGGCACAATTGATTTTTTGCTGACTACCGCAACCCCTCCGCAGGAAATCATTGTGGCGGAAGGCGGCAACGAAGAGGTACCCGGAGAGGCGTTCGAGAATTTCGGTTATTACGCGTTAATTGACGAATACCCCATCCCAATTCGGTTAGTGGATCTCAATCAAGAGGAGAATTGGGAGGAGACGCACATCCTACTCGCGGATAGCAGTGAAGTACCCGTGTACATGCCCAAAACTGTGTTGGATTGCCCGTGCACGATCTCCGTCGGTGTCGCAAAAACGCACGATGTCTGTGTGGTTACACTTGCCCTTAAAAACATGATTATGGGGACATTACGCAAACAGGACCGCGTCAAGATGCACGGCTTCTGCACCCACGCGGAGCGAAAATTGCCCCGCGAGGCGCAGACACTGAACATCAATCTGATTCGGTTGTCCCGATATCTTCGTCCCGATATCGCCGTTATTGACGGATACCTAGGGTTACAGGGAAACGGTCCAAGTGGAACCGACGCCGTTGATTTCGGGATTGCTGTCGCAAGTGCAGACGTGTTTGCCGCTGACACCGTGATGGCGAAGGCGATGGGCTTTGATCCGCTGCATCTTGGATTGATGCATTACGCCAAAGAGATGGGATATGGCACGGCTGCTCTTGATAAAATCGATGTGTTGGGGACCCCGGTCGAATCAGTGATCACGCCTTTCAAGCCGCATGAAACGGTGCATCTACAATTGCAATGGCATGAACCCGATGCGATGCGTTATTTAGCATGAGATGTGCGTATACGGCGATCGGCTTGTTTAGGCGGCATACGGACAGCCGAAACGTACAGAATCGTTGGCGGCGGACGGATTGCCTCGCACCCATTGCATCAAACTAGAAAAAACTTGACATGTTATCGAACGTTTGTTAACATAGCGTTAAAGTTTGCCGCGACCTCAGATGGAGAGATTTGGATTGTGTCACATTCATTATCACGCGCCGCCGCAATGAACAAGACGCATAATAGAGGCATACCCGCTGTACATTTCGTGTCTGCCTTGATTACAATAATCGCCGTCATTTGCGCGTCTTACGGTGGTGGGCTGACAGAAACGACCTAAATTCGGTTCCGCAATCATAATTATCCAAAATGCCCATTATCGAAACAGGCTTCGATGGTGGGCGTTTTTATTTTCGGTGAATATCTGTCATAGCCATTACCAGCCATATGTGCACGCGCCGCGGTAGGTGCGGAATCCAACCGCACCTATGGACTGGATGAATACCGGTTCGGTTAAGACACCGAACCTACCGCAGTATATAAGTCTTCATAGGATTCACTATAGCTTTTGGAAGGTTTTGGACGCTCCAACGGTTTGCGTTATGGAGGAAGAGCGTATGTTTAAGGACGTACCCAACACAGTCGATTTTATCGCGCAGGAACATCAAGTGCTTGATTTCTGGCGCGGCAGCGACGCGTTTAATAAGCTCAAAGCGTTAAGACAAGACGGACCGCGCTGGAGTTTCATAGATGGTCCGATTACAGCAAACAATCCGATGGGGGTTCACCACGCTTGGGGACGCACTTACAAGGATCTCTACCACCGTTTCAAGGCGATGCAAGGTTACCAAACGCGCTATCAAAACGGGTTTGATTGCCAAGGGCTTTGGGTTGAGGTCAATGTCGAGCGTGAAATTGGATTTAAGAGTAAAAAGGATATTGAATCCTACGGGCTGGCGGAGTTTGTCAACGCTTGCAAGCAGACGGTGCTTCGATACGCCGCAACGCAGACTGAACAGTCGATTCGGTTGGGTTACTGGATGGAGTGGGATGACCCGCAGCAGTTACGGTATCTGGAAGCGAAGATGGCTGAAGACCCATCGGCAATAGTCACCGTAGAAGCACCGAATGGCTCCGTCACCGACACAGCGGAACAGCTCGTCGGACGGCTGGGCTTGCCGCAGTTGGGCGGATCTTATTTCACTTTCTCAGACGAAAACAACTACACGATTTGGTCGATGCTCAAGAGTTGTTTCGATCGCGGTTGGATTTACAAGGGTACAGATGTCATGCCTTGGTGCACGCGATGTGATACGGGCATAAGCCAACACGAGATTGTAACCGACGGATACCGGGAGTTGAGCCATAAAAGCATTTTCCTGCGCTTTCCGCTGCGCAACCGCCCCGATGAAAGCCTGTTAGTTTGGACGACGACGCCGTGGACACTGACTAGCAATGTAGCGGCAGCCGTACATCCCGATCTCAGCTACGTCCTCGTTGAACAAAATGGACAACGCATGTGGCTGGGCAAAGGGGCATTGGAGAACGCCATTCGAGGTTCTTTTCAGGTACTTGAAGAAAAATTGGGTTCTGCGTTAGAGGGTTGGACCTATGACGGCCCGTTTGATGAATTGCCCGCCCAACAAACCGCCGGAGCAGCCGCCCAACACCGCATCGTGCTGTGGGACGAGGTGGGAAAAGCCGAGGGAACGGGAATTGTTCATGTAGCGCCGGGGTGCGGAGCAGAGGACTTTGAGCTGAGCAAAGCCCAGAATCTGGCAGTCATTGCACCGTTGGAGGCGGGTGGAATCTATGGAGAAGGGTTCGATTGGTTGACGGGCAGGTATGTACATACCGTCACCGAAGAAATTTTCGAAAATCTGAATCAGAAGGGTATTGTGTATCGCCTGGAGGACTATACGCACCGTTATCCGGTGTGTTGGCGATGCGAAGAGGAACTCGTTTTCCGCTTGGTAGACGAATGGTATATCTCAATGGGTGAACAATTTGACAAGCCCTATGAGGAGATTGATGAAGCCGAAAAGCACCAAAATTTACGCTACCAGATGATGGACGTTGTCCTGAACCAAACCAACTGGTATCCCGCGTTTGGACGTGCACGCGAACTTGATTGGCTGCGCAATATGCACGACTGGATGATTTCCAAGAAGCGCTACTGGGGTCTAGCGCTTCCAATCTACGAGTGCAGCGAATGCAGCCACTTCCATGTCATCGGGAGCCGCGAGGAATTGAAGGAACGCGCCGTTGAGGGCTGGGAACTGTTTGAGGGGCATACGCCGCACCGCCCATGGATTGATGCCGTGAAAATCGCATGCCCACAGTGCGGTGCGCCAGTTTCACGGATTCAAGATGTAGGCAACCCGTGGTTGGACGCGGGCATCGTCACCTTCAGCACGCTTCAGTACCGCACCGACAGAGACTACTGGAAAAAGTGGTTTCCCGCGGATTTAATCAGTGAAAGTTTTCCGGGCCAATTTCGCAACTGGTTTTACTCGTTAATAGCCATGAGCACCGTCATGGCGAAAAACGCACCTTTCAGGCATATCTTCACTTACGCAACACTGTTTGGCGAAGATGGAAAACCGATGCACAAGTCCTCGCCAAATGTAATCTGGTTCGATGAGGCGGCGGAGAAGATGGGAGTGGACGTGATGCGCTGGATGTATTGCGTCGCGAAACCGGAGCAAAACCTACTTTTTGGGTATAAACGAGCGGATGAGGTTCGGCGCCGGTGCCTGATTCCGTTGTGGAACTTGTATAGCTTCCTCGTCACTTATGCGAATCTTGACGGGTGGCAGCCGGACAGCAAGCTCTGGGCAGCGTATGCGGACAACCTGCACAGTAATACTTTGGATCGTTGGATTCTATCGCGGCTACAGGTAACGGTCCGCGAAGTAACCGACGGACTAGAGACATTCGAGCCGGATAAAGCCTGCCGTGCGATTGAGCGTTTTCTTGACGATTTATCAAACTGGTATGTGCGGCGTAGCCGCCGCCGCTTCTGGAAATCGGAGGCGGATGCGGACAAACAGTCCGCTTACCGGACGCTCTACAGCGTCATGGTAACATTCACACATCTGCTAGCACCGTTCGTCCCTTTCGTGACGGAGTCAATCTATCAAAACTTGGTGCGCCGGGTTGACCCGACAGCGCCGGAATCGGTACACCACGTCAATTGGCCGCAACCACACGATGCGTTGCTGGATGAATCCCTCATTACGGCGATGGGAACAACCCGCACAGTAGTAACATTGGGACTTGCCGCCCGTGCCTCTGCGAACCTGAAGGTTCGGCAACCGCTGAGCCGCGCCTTAGTTTCCCTGCCCGACAGACAGAAGTTAGACGATGAGATGATTGTGTTGATTACGGACGAACTCAACGTGAAGTCCGTGGAGTTTGTGGACGATGCCAATCAACTGCTACGATATCGTCTGCTGCCGGATAACCGCATACTGGGACCGCGGTTTGGGGCGCGCTTCCCGGCGGTGAGGCGAGCGTTGGATGAGTTAAGCGACCAAGACAAAACGGAAGCGGTACGGCAATTGGAAGGCGGCGGTGCGATTGCACTAGAATTAAATGACGGGATGGTAGCGCTCGCCGCGGACGAGGTCATCATTCAGCACGAACAACCGGAGGGACTGGCGGTCACCACGGAACAGGGGGTGACGGTTGCCGTTGACACGCAACTTACTCCGGAACTAGTTTCGGAGGGATTGGCGCGCGAGGTTGTGCGGCACATTCAGAACTTGCGGAAAGCAGCCGATTTCAAGTTAGATGATCGAATTGTTACCACGTATCAGGCTGACGAAGAACTCATGCAGGTGATTGCCGATTGGTCGGCGTACATTGCGAACGAAACGCTAAGCTTGGAACTGCGTCCAGGTGAACCAATGGCAGCGGCTGCGCAGGCCGAAGACACCGTGTCCGGATTTCAGTTGAAATTAGGGGTGAGCCGGGCAGTTGCGTAGCTTATGTACCGAGGCAGATTTTTGGGCGGAAGGGCAGCGCTTTCCCATCGGGCAAAACACATGCCGACGCTTCGGTGTCAAGCATGCGGCAATCTCGTCAAAACCGCGCACATTCCGAGTGTGAAGTATACCCTCAGCGATTCCAGAGATAAGACATTTTGATGACGAAAACCCGGTCGTCCAACTTCAACTCTTCTTCCTCGGATTGCCAATCTTCATTATACGCTACAAATAGATGGCTTTTCGGGCTGTATTCCCACCCGAACAGTACGCTGACCAGATAATTCTTCTCAGTGTGTATCTTGTCGTAAGAGGTATGTTCGCGCCCAGCTTGGGTAAATACCCTCAGAAATGCATCCCGGGTAAACAGATAAGTGATGCGCAGCGAACTTACTAAAAACCGTCCGTCAACGATGGATTCTTGATCCAAGCTCTGGGCGTAACTGCCCGTGAATACCGCGGTGAAATTACTCCGCGGCCGGACGGTGCTAAATAAAGAGAACTGACGCTTCTTCCCTGCGGATTGCCTCGCAAAATTGTAAAAATCGCCCACCTCGCCCTCTAAACCTACCGATGCGGGTCGAGCACTGTTGGTTTCAACAAAAATTCCGTATTCGTTTGCCGTGAATATGTCGGTTAGCTCGACCTCCTGTGCACGTCGATAATGCGCACCGAAGACATCCAAAATCGACTCGGTAAAATTCATACCCGCAGAAAAGTCTCCCTCCCAAGCGATTAAATCCTCTTCAAACTCCGGAGAAAGCGTGCTGTTTGGAATGGTCGCCTTCCAATCGTTAAAATACGTTTCGGTGTAAAGCCCACGATGTGCGCCGCCGTGTCCCTCCAAAAATAAGCGATGCGAACGCAACTGGGGAGTATAAGCCGCTTCGAAACTAACACCCTGTTCCCCTCGATACATCTCCTTTTGTAAGAAACCTGTCTGATTGGTTTCAAATAGAGGGGCTATCCTTTCCAATCCGACTGCGGCGTTCCAGAGATGATTTCGCTGCCCAATCTCGATGAGATAGGCGCTGTTATTCGTGTCATCCCCCGGGTGAAAACTCTCACTGAATTGTGCCGACAATCGATACGTTTTGTGAAAGAGCAAATTCGCATCTACGCCTCCCACACGGCTATGCCCACTCTGATTGTCATCAAGGTGTTCTTTGTTGGCGATGATAAACCCGATATTTGAACGCTTCAGGATATCCTTTTTAAGCCGCACCGCTGAATACAGTACCGATTCATTGTATTCTGCCGGCCTTCCAAACCCGAACACATCGAAACTGCCAGTTTGGCTGGTCAGAAATCCGATTGAGTAATCGCCAACCTTGCCAGTCATCTTTGTACCCCAGAGAATATCCCCGCGGCTGCCGATCCGGCGGCTGAAAAAGAGATCCAACGGGGTTTCAAAGAAGCTGTTGCCTTCAATGAAGAAAGGCCGCTTCTCCGGAAAGCGCGTCGGATAGCGGGTCAGGTTAATTTCCAACTGGTCGGCTTCCACTTGGGCAAAATCGGGGTTAACGGTAAGGTTAGTCTTCAGTGACTCTGTCAAGTTAAATTGAATATCTAAACCGGTACCCAGCTCATGGTCTACCCCTGCCTCCCCTTCAGAGATAGATTCTGTGCCGTTACCCTTAAACATGCCTCCTAAAAAGTAGGGAGAAATCTCTAGCTGTTTACCGGATTTGATATCTTGCACTCCCGTCAAGTGGCCCAGGTCGGCCATCCGCGTTACCGCACCGGACTGGGTCATCTGCTTCCAGACGGTGACCTCATTCTTCCTCCGATTCACACGCTCAACGTCAAATCCCCATACTGGTTCCCCCTTGGCTGCAAATCGGAAATTTGCGAACGGGATTTTAAACTCTGCAGTCCATCCAAGGTCATCCCGTTGCGTTTCAACCCACCAGATTCCCTTCCAGCTAGAATCCGACCGGGAATCATTATAACGATAGGCATCGCTTTGTACACCGCCGGGCGTGGTTGCAAACTTGTAACCGGTGCGGTGGTCATGATGAGGATCAAAGAAAAAGGAAATTACATCCGACTCATACACATTTCCCCGCCGCGTGATGCGATTGATAATTTTATCGGGATCGGCATCGAAACAGCGGAATCCGACGTAGATATGATTATCGTCATAGGCGATAGCAAACGCCGTATCATCTGTCGCAGGCTGGCCGCGATTCGGAGTGAGTTGAATGAATTTGCTTACGAACCTTGTGATTTGCCACGCGGGATCATCCAATCGTCCATCAATTTTGGGCGGTGGAGTGTTTTCAATTCGGTGAGCTTCTATAATGTGTTTTCCTAATCCATCTTCATGGGCTTGTAACAGAATCGGGATTAGGAACAACAACGGTAGGACGAGGGCGGATAATTGACACCGACCTTTTTTCACTGCGCAACCTCATCGTGATACAAGATCAGTGCAAAAGCATCTGAGAGAGGTGAGTTAATCATCCAGTGGATTAAGACCTGATTTTGAATACTGCGCCAGCTGCTCTGAACCTATAATCTTGAATTTGCCGTTGTTCTGATCTGTCAATGAGACCAACAGTTGAGCTCCCATCGAACGCTGCAAATTTATTTCTAGCCCGACGACATAAATGCTCGCGTCGTTCACATTTTTCGCTCTGACGGTCTCAAGGATTTTCCTAGAATCTGTTTCAATATGGCCTTGCTTACCGCGGCCCGCTGTTGGAAGCCCGTCTGTGACCAATACGATGATTGATGTGTCGATTTCAAGGGCTTTTTCAACGGCTGCGAGGAGATTTGTCCCTTGGTAATTCACGATGCGTTCAGGAGTAAATCGATTGAGGTATTTTGACGCTTTTTCAATGTTCTCATTCGTCGCGGGCAGCAGCGATTTGCTCATCAGCGTCGCATTCGCCGAAAACGTAACAATGTTGAAATAGTCGTTGCTGCCAAGCGAAAACATCGATTCTTTAATCGATTCGAGTGCGAGCTCAAGCTTCTTCAATCCTGCCGCTTGCATGCTTGCAGAGACATCAAGGCAATAGACGATGTTTTGCGGGCCTTCAAACTCGTCAAGAAAGTCAATGATTCCCAATTTATCGCCGATTCCCGAATTCCCACCCCCGCCAAGCAGTCCATCTTCCGAGTCACCGTAGGAATCAACACCGAACATCCCGTTGCGCTGCCCGGGTACGCGCACACGTCCCGTGACCTTCCCCTGACCGTCCACCGGTCCACGGTGGGAAACCAGCCGTTCAAGATTTGATGCTTCAGCGTCACGGAGTTGGGCATCCGTCATCAATTCAGGAATCTTCTCACTTGGCGCTGCCGTGTTGACTTCGATATTTTTGTATACAATCCGTTCACTGAGACGCATGACTTCTCGAATCTTGTTGGGTGAGGATTCGGCGAGTTTGTTTTTTGCCTCGCGTGCAAGCAGTTCATCGGGTCTGCGGACTGTCTTTTTTAACGGCGGTTTGGTCTTAGGCTGCCGCAGTTTCGGCTTAGGTAAGTCCTTGACCCATTCAACGGCTATGCTATCTTCGTCTTTGGCAGGTTTCTGCTGAAGGACAAAAAGATAGATGATTACAGCGACCAGGTGGAAGATTAAAGACAGGAGCAGCGCTGAACGCCTCCGAGTTTTACTGCGCTCAATCTGTTCCTGTCTTGCAGCCAAGGTTGTCAATTGTAACGTTGTCATGGTAGCCTCCTGAATTCATCGGGCAAACCGTTAAAACTAGTCATCAATAATTGAATGTTGTGGGTTGGTGAAGAATTTACATAACGGTAAACGGATCATCCATGCGGCACTTAGTTCACCGCATAAACTCAAATCCGCATCCGCTCCCATCGGTTGCCGCGGAAGCGCAAAAAGTAAGTTAATCCAAGGATAATAATATAAACCGTGGCTCCTCCCCATGCGCCCACAACGCCGTAACCTAATACTACGCCAATCCCATAAGCGAGCGGAAGGAATAATAACCATGCGTAACCGATGCCGACCCACATTGTGAAAAGCGTATCTCCCGCGCCTTCGAGCGCGCCTACCGAACAGATGCCGAATGCATCTGCGATTTGGAAAATTGCGGCAAAATATAGAATGAACTTGCCAATCCGCACAACCTCCGCGTCTAATGTAACCAACGAGAACAGCCATTCCGGCACTGCAAAGAACACAATCGCCGCCACTAGGGTGTAAGCAACTCCCAGTTTAATTGTCGTGTTGCCGCTTTTACGGGCGTAATGCAGTTGATTCGATCCGATATATTGTCCAACTAATGTTGCCGCGGCTCGAGAGATTCCGTGGAGCGGCATAAACACTGTGGAAATCAAAGTGATTACCGCGGTATTCGCCGCAAGTGCAACATCGCTCATCTGCCCGATAAAAGCGGTGAATACCGTAAAACTCAATAGGTCCAGGAAAGACTGAACCCCCATCGGTGCACCAATTCGGAGAATACGGCGCAATTCGCTGAAATTAATCTGAAAATTGGAGCGCGTTTTGAAGGCTTGGTCGGATTTCCGTGACAGGAAAACGGCGAGATAGCCAATTGCCGCCACGACACCCGCAATTACCGTTGCAATGGCGGCACCCGCGACTTCTAGCCTAGGGAAACCGAAATGTCCAAATATGAGCACATAATCGAGGACGATGTTGATAATATTCGCAACAAGCTCAATCCACATCGGGGTTTGCGTGTCGCCGATGCCGCGCAGAAAACCGCCCACCCCGAATGAAATGAATAGATTAATCCCACCGTACAACCGAATTTGTGCGTAGATGCCCCCCAACCGTTGAACTTCGTCAGAAGGGTTCATGACTGCAAACAAAAATCCCGCGACTCGACTCAGCAGCAATACGACAAGGTACGATCCAAGCGCCAAGTAAAGCCCCTGCCAAGTTGCAACCGCGACCCCGTGCCGATCTTCGGAACCGTAACGTTGTGCGACGAAGGTATTGATGCTGAAGAGCAAACCGTTAAAGAAAGAAAACAGCGTCCACGTCAATAATCCGGCAAACCCGACAGCCGCTAGTTCTACAGCGCCGAGCCGTCCCACCATTGCCGTGTCAACAAACATCATCACGGTACGCGACATCATCGTGATAACAACGGGATACCCCAACATCCAGACTTCACGATAGCCGCCGGGAGCGATTGCACGCTTTTTGCTTTTCAGTTGGTCTTCGTTTTGGTGCACTCATTCCTTCCTATGCAATCAGCCCCTATCGTACAAGTTTCGACGAAATACGCCGCTGTCTCGTTTACATGCATCGTCTGCCAACCCGTTTCTTTCAAACATCTCAATCCACTTTTCTCCTCTAGGAGTCAACTCATAATAGGTGTGATTCCGGTGCTTCATCCATTTTCCTTTGACGATATTCTTGCGGTATTGAATAATTCGTTTTTCGACGCGTTTCAAACCGCCAATCGCCTTTAACTTCCGATGCTGTTTGTAAGTTTCTTCAAGTGCGATTCCGAGTGCTTCGGAGACAGCGATTGAGTAGTCAATCCCAAACTTTTGATGATGCTTGAGGATAAGGAAATCTATCTCATCTAGCGTGTTAAACGTCTCATCAGCTTCATCTTGTTCCAAAGTCGATGCTGCAGTCTGAATTTCCTGCCATGTCACAGTGAGGAGCCGTTCTTGCCGAAGGTGTTTTAACGATGTACAACCGGAACGGTGGACAGCGATGGCACCGCCTTCCTTGAAGTATCCGATAACGCGGCTTCCAACTTGCGGCGAGCAACACTTGGCGAGCGTGTAGGTAAGATCTTCAGTCATTCATTTTACCATTTTAGTCAGATATGCATTCACGTCTCACGAATCTCTGCCCAACACCCGATGTCCAATGTCCTTTCGAAAATGGGCGGCGTCAAAGTGGATTTCTGCGACTCCGCGATATGCGCGGCTGATTGCTTCTCGGACGTTGCTCGCCAGCGCCGTGACGCCTAACACTCGCCCGCCGTTGGTGACGATGCGTCCACTATCCGACTTTGTACCAGCGTGAAAGACGGTTACCCCTTCCAGTGAGTTTGCAGCGTCTAGTCCGGTGATTGCTTTACCACTCTCGTAAGCCTCTGGATAACCGCCGGATGCCATAACTACACTTACCGCCGCTCCGGGTTTCCATTCGACTGAAATCTCATCCAATCCTCCGTCCACGCACGCGGTAAGCAGCGGAACCAAATCGCTTTCCATTCTCGGCAGCAGCACCTGCGCTTCTGGATCGCCTAAACGACAGTTGAACTCCAATACTTTCACTTCCGCCCCGTCAATCATTAAGCCGACATACAACACACCTTTGAATGGACGCCCCCCATCACGCATCGCCTTGATAGTGGGATAAACAACCGCGTTCATGACTTTCGTGTGTATTTCAGGGGTGATGGCAGGCGCCGGGGAGTAGGCGCCCATGCCGCCGGTATTCTTTCCTCGGTCTCCATCCAGCGCCGGCTTGTGATCTTGAGAGCTGACTAATGGGACGCAATGCACACCGTCGGTCAACACAGTAAAGGAAGCCTCCTCGCCAACCAGCAACTCTTCGATGACGACCTTATTCCCCGCGCTGCCGAACGCACGATTGACCATAATCTGCTCAACTGCACTGATGGCTTCATCCTGCGTTTGACCGCTAATGGCGCCCTTGCCTGCGGCGAGGCCATCCGCCTTGACAAAGACCGGTGTGTTTAACCCTTTGAGATATGCAATCGCCGCGTCCGGACTGTCGAATGTGCGGTGTGCCGCCGTCGGGATGTTGTTGTCAATCATTAACTGCTTGGCAAAGTCTTTGCTGGCTTCAAGGATTGCCGCTTTCCGATTGGGTCCGAACGCTCGAAGTCCGCGTTCAAAAAAGACATCGACTAAACCTTTCGCCAGCGGCAACTCGGGCCCCACAATAGTCAGATCAATCTTTTCCGTTTCGGCGAAGTCCGCGAGTTCAGTGAAGTTGTTTTCCAAGCGAATCGACCGGCAGTCGGCGATTTGCGCGATGCCGGGGTTTCCGGGCACGCAATATACCCTTTCAACAACCGCGCTCTGCGCAATCTTCCATGCGATGACGTGCTCTCTTCCGCCGCTGCCAATAACCAATACTCTCATTGCTCACCTTCAAATTTTCTCAGGTTCTTTTCCTCACGCCAATAAACGCCAAATTTTCAAAGTTGTCGGTTAGATTGCCTCATGTGCGAAGAGTGCATCAACAAAATCGCGCGGAACAAAGTCGCGTAAATCGTCCAATTTTTCCCCGATTCCTATCAATTTGACGGGCGCACCGATTTCCTCCTTCACGGCAATGACAATGCCGCCCTTTGCGGTACCGTCCAGCTTTGTCACGGCAACGCCTGTAACAGGCACGGTTTCGTTAAAGGTTTTCGCCTGCATAATTGCATTTTGGCCGGCTGTCCCGTCAATGACCAACAGGACTTCATGCGGGGCGTCCGGCAGCCCGCGCGACATGACTCTCCCGATCTTGGATAGCTGATCCATCAAGGGCTTCTTCGTATGAAGCCGTCCCGCGGTATCGACGAGAAGTACATCGACCTGCCGAGCCTTCGCAGCTTGGACGGCATCAAAGACTACCGATGCAGGGTCTGAACCGTGGCTGCCTCTAATCAGTTCGCTGCCGGTGCGATTGCACCAAATTGCCAATTGATCTTCGGCAGCGGCGCGAAACGTGTCTCCTGCGGCGACGAGCACACGCTTTTCCTCGGATATGAATCGATGCGCGAGTTTACCGATTGTCGTCGTTTTGCCAGAACCGTTAACGCCCAAAATCAGAATGGTATACGGCTGCCGACCTTCGACATCAATGCCCGCTTCCGATTCTCCGAGTACATTGAGTATTTCCCCTTTGAGAATCTCTTCCAATTCAGACGGAGTTTTTAACCCCTTTGCATTGACTGCCTCCCGGACATTATTCATCAACTTTGCCGTCGTATTGACGCCGACATCGGCTTGAATCAAGATTGCCTCGATTTCATCCAGTAAATCTTCATCAATACGGTTGCCGCTGCGCAGAAGGCTGCCAATTTGACCGAGAAGTTGACTCCGTGTTTTTGACAGTCCCGCCTTAAGGCGGCCGAACCAGTTGCGTTCCGCATCGACCGATGAATCAGTCTGCCGTGATGATTGCGTGCCGGGCTTCTCTGGGGGTATCTCTACCGTGTCAGGAGAATTTGCCGAATTCACGGATTCCTCCGGCACCGTCTGTGTCTGTTCTTGTGCTTCGTTTTTCTTTTTTCGTTTGAATGGGTTTTTTAACATTGACGCCTTTCGAAATGCGCAGAATCAAATGGGATGTATTCCTCGTTAAGGACGATTGATAATCCCCTATTCTATTGTGACCTTGGCTTTTCGCTCCGGTCTTTCATGTAGATGTCCATGTCCGGGCAGCGCAATTCCCACTCGCACGGATGGTTTGTCGCCTTTGGGGAAAATGTGGTGGAAACACCGCGCCGGGACATAGACAAAATCCCCCGCGGATGCCTTTACCGGCCTATCTTCGCGCCCCTCTATGACCCATTCAATCTCGCCCTCAAGCACGACCCACCACTCGTCGTAATCGTGGCAATGACGGTCGTTTATATGTCCCGGATTCTGGTAAATCACCACGCCTACCACGTGTTCTGCGAGCACCACTGGGTGGGACCAAGGCGGAGGGCCCATCATCTTCTTAATCTCTTCAAGACTGATGTTATTTAGCGTATCGCTAAGAATCGGCGTTTTCAACGGCATGGATTTCTACTTTGCAGATTTTAAACATCGGCAAATTCAACCTTAAAGTAAAGAAGGCTGAAGGGTAGGACAAACCTTCAGCCTTCATGAGCTTATCGCTTCATTCCCGACATAACTTCGTGTCGGGAGCGGCGAATTTTAGCCTTTTTCGCGGATACTAATCGTCGTGATTTTGTCGCCCGGCTCAATTTTATCTAGCACATCAAGGCCATTGACGACTTTACCGAATACTGCGTAATCACCAACAGGTTCAAGTGCGGTGAGACAGATGTAGAATTCGGAGGCGTGTGATTCTGCAACTCCATCGCCCGCCATCGCAATTATCCCTCTAACATGACCCCGATCGTTTTTCTCCAATGGAATCGTGTCAGCTACCAGAGGAGAACCCGCTTGGATGGTTTCGCCGGGATTGTCAGTGTGAAACGACCTACCGTTGTAATATCCCAATCGGGCGTTCTTGACGAAGTTTTGTACCGTCTGAGTCGCGTCGTTGGAATAGAATTCAACTTCCATCATTCCCTTGGCTGTCTCAATCACAGCGATAGCATTGTGAATGTCAATCTGCGGCGCTTTTTTCTGCGCTGGCTGCGCACTTATTGCCGGACGCGCTTTCGGTGCGGGCGGCTCTTTTTTTTCCTCTGGGCAGCTTGCGAGAAACATGACGCACAGCGTTACGAGAAACGCCGGAGCAAAACGGCTGGTGCACATTCGGTTGCTACTGAGGCTTAACATACTTTGACTTCACCTCCAATCGAACGGTTTTCATGCTGTCGCCAATCTCCAACAGATCGACGACATCCATGCCTTGGATTACTCGACCAAACGTTGTATATCGCCTGTCAAGATGAGGCTGCGGTTTCAGACAGATGTAAAATTGACTCCCTGCTGAATTTGGGGCGTTGGTACGCGCCATGGCGACGGTGCCTCTGAGATGAGGGCGTTGGTTCGGTAGGGTATACTCGTCAATGATGGTGTAGCCGGGGCCGCCGGTACCATCGCCACTCGGATCACCCCCCTGTACAATGTTTAAACTCTCGTTGTTTACTATGCGGTGAAATGTTAGCCCGTTGTAGAACCGTTTCTTAACCAGTTTCTTGAAGTTGCCAACGGCGACGGGCGCAGTATTCTGATACAACTCAATGACAATCTTCCCTTTCGTCGTTCTCATCGTAACGACCTGCTCCTCTGAAGTCTCACTTTCGCCCATAATCATGGCGCAACTCGTCCACACGGATAGGGCGATCAAAAGAACGAGAACTTTAGCGGATAATAGAAGATTTCTTGGCATCAAGCCGCCTTTCACGGTTGAGAAGCGATACCGGTTTCGAAAGATGATTACTTCAATCACGCATTAGCATAGCAAAAGTCCGAATAAAAGTCAAGAATTTCGTGGCAAATTCCTCACGCGTCCTTTCCGCTTGATCTTTACCCGCGCTTAATGTATAATCTCGCACGCTAAAAATACGAATGGGAACTTGACGATTGAAACACCAGGCACTAGGAGAAGCAGATGAAGCCGAGAACGATGTTTGAAAAGATTTGGGACGCCCACATCGTGCGTGAGGTACCGGGAGAAGCGACAATTCTTTATATTGACACGCATCTCGTCCACGAAGTGACCTCCCCCCAAGCGTTTGAAGGTTTGAGGCTCGCCGGAAGAAAGGTGCGGTGTCCGCATCTCACGTTTGCGACGATGGATCATAACGTACCCACAACGGACAGATCCCTCCCAATCACGGATTTGATTGCCGCCAAACAGATAGAGACGTTAGCGCAAAATTGCAGCGAATTCGGGATTACCTTATACGACCTGCATAGTACGAAACAGGGTATCGTGCATGTAATTGGCCCTGAACTTGGGATTACACAGCCGGGAAAGACGATGGTTTGCGGCGACAGCCACACCTCGACGCACGGCGCGTTGGGGGCGCTCGCTATCGGCATTGGCACCAGTGAAATTGAGCACGTCCTCGCGACACAATGCCTTCTGCAGCAACGATCGAAGACCTTTGAAATCAATATCGAAGGGCAGCTTTCCCGCGGCGTGACAGCGAAGGATATCATTCTCTCAATAATTGGGAGAATCGGAATTGGAGGCGGCACGGGAACCGTGATTGAATATTCAGGTTCGACCATTCGTTCGTTGGGCATTGAGGAGCGGATGACGGTTTGTAATATGTCCATCGAAGCCGGTGCACGAGCCGGCATGGTCGCGCCCGATGATACGACCTATGAATACTTGGCGGACCGCGAATTTTCACCGAAAGGAGAAGCCTTTAATCGCGCTGTCGAGCGGTGGAACAGACTGCGGACCGATGAGGGTGCGAGTTATGACAAATCCATCAGCATTGATGCAAAAACACTTGCACCCCAGGTCACGTGGGGGACCAACCCCGGTATGGTAACCGATGTGACCGGCGTTGTCCCCGATCCGGACCATATGCCGACACTCGATGAGAAAAATGCCGTCCAACGTGCGCTTGAGTACATCAATCTGACGCCCGGAACACAAATGACAGATGTTCAGGTAGACAAGGTGTTCATCGGCAGCTGTACTAATTCGCGAATCACAGATCTTCGCGCGGCGGCTGAAACGGCTAAGGGACGAAAGGTTGCCCCGACGGTAAATGCGCTTGTCGTTCCGGGATCGCAAGCGGTCAAACGGCAAGCGGAAGCGGAAGGCTTGGACGGTATCTTCCGCGCCGCCGGTTTTGAATGGCGCGAGGCGGGCTGCAGCATGTGTCTCGGCATGAATCCAGACATCCTGATGCCGGGGCAGCGATGTGCGAGCACATCGAACCGAAATTTTGAGGGCAGGCAAGGAAAAGGCGGGCGGACGCACCTCGTCAGTCCGCAGATGGCTGCGGCGGCTGCAATCGCCGGGCATTTCGTCGATGTTCGGACGTGGGAATAACACCTATAGCCATTTAAATTCATAATTTATACACATTCAGATACCCCCCTGATAAGGGGGGCTAGGGGGGTTGACCCCTCTTTTTGATCGGATTGAAGGTAATGTGTAATTTTTAGTTGCAGTGGCTATAACCGCAATTTGCAAGGTTTATCATCGGCGAGCCAATAGGAGACAGGAGTATGGAACCCTTTCGAAAACACACGGGACTGTGCGTCCCGCTGAATCGAATCAACGTCGATACTGACCAAATCATCCCAAAGCAGTTTCTGAAGCGTATCGAACGTACCGGTTTTGGGGCGTATCTTTTTCACGACTGGCGTTTTCTTGACACGGGCGAACTCAATCCGGATTTCGTTCTGAACGCACCTCGTTATCAGGGGGCAAGTATCCTAGTCGCAGGCACGAACTTTGGCTGCGGCAGCTCTCGTGAACATGCGCCGTGGGCTTTGCAAGATTACGGTTTCGCGGCGGCAATCGCGCCCTCCTTTGGCGATATATTTCGGAACAACTGCTACAAAAACGGCATCCTACCGGTCGTTTTGTCGGAGAATATTGCCGCGGATCTCATGCGGCAGATCGAGGCGACAGAGGGTTACAAGCTGACAATCAATCTCGAAAATCAGAACGTGATTCAACCGGACGGCACCGCGCACCCGTTTGAGATTGGAGATTTTCAAAAGCAGTGCCTGCTGAACGGTTTGGACGAAATCGGTTGGACGCTGCAGTTTGAATCGTCAATTGCCGAATACGAGAGTGGAAGGGAAATCTATTAAGGGAATCTTCACTTGTCCCGCTTTCTACTAGGTTCATCGGCATCTTAATTGAAATCTTCCCGAAAAGTCAAACTACGTTTAGATACTCTCGTTCTGAATGGTTCTGGGAATCTGAGGATTCGTGCAAATCGCTACCATCATCACATCAAATCGGAATGGTGTCCTCTGATTTGCCCAATTCCCATAGCTAGGCACCTCGTAATCTCTATTAAATTAGGCTTCTATAGAGGAACTAAGGTGCCAATCGCTTAATCGCTATAGCATGCCAATCGTGTAGCCACTCTCCACTATTTCAAAAGGAGTCTATAATGAAATCTCTTGTGATTCTCGCCGTTTGTGTTTTTCTCTATAGTTGCAGCATCGTGATGCCTGCACACGCCCAAACTGCTCAACAAATTGCCCAAAACGCCTTCAATTCTACTGTACTCTTGGTCGTGGAGGATTCCAACAGTCAGCCTATCGGGTTAGGAAGCGGATTTTTTGTGAAGCCTCAGCAGATTGCAACCAATCTTCACGTCGTCGAAGGTGCTACCAGCGGATACGCAAAATTAGTTGGTCAGAAAACAAAATACGAGATTAGGGGCATTTCTGCAATTGATGAAGAACGGGATCTGGTAATCCTAAATGTCAAAGCTTTTGGTCCTCGCCCGCTTATTTTGGGTGACAGCGACACCGCACTGGTAGGAGAAACAGTTTATGCTGTAGGCAACCCGCACGGTTTGGAAGGTACGTTTTCGCAGGGCATCATCAGCAGCATTCGAACGGTCGGAACCGACAAGCTAATTCAGCTTACCGCTCCGATTTCTCCAGGGAGCAGCGGCGGCCCCGTCCTAAATGATAGGGGAAACGTGATAGGTGTTTCAGTTGCAACGTTCCGCAAGGGTCAAAACCTCAATTTCGCTATTCCTTCTAACTATCTGACGAAATTGATCTCGAAAGTGGGAGTTGCGAAACCATTATCGCAGAAATCAACACCCAAATCCAGACGCTCCCTCCTTGCCAATTACGGCGGTCGAAGTGTCGAAGGAGTAACCGGCGGTATGATACAGTGGCACTACATCGGCTTACGTTCCGAATACTACGGCTACAGCTTTTCCTTACGGAACCGACTTCGCGAAGATGTAAGAAATGTTCGCTGTTTTGCAATCTTCCTTGATGACCAAGGCAATCCAATTGATACTCGGGATGTGGAGTTTGCTGGAATAATTCCTGCTGGGTTAGCGAAACGAGTAACGGGGAAAACGGTTCATGAAAGTGTCAAGAACCTGACAAAACAAGTAGAGTTTAGGGTCGTAGACTTCGACATAGTGCAGTAATACAGTGGGGAGGGAATAATGGTCCCAATCTTACTTATTTACCATCAGTTTAGTCTTGATCTTGCGGACGCTTTAGCCATGAGTGTGTTTCTTCTAGATTTTAAGCGGAGGTGATACAATTTACGGATTTTGTCGTGAGAATGGTGAGTAGCAACATTTTAAACATTGGGCGTGGCATTAATGTTCTGAATAGCCAAGTTTCGGTAATTAGCGGCCTCGTAATTGTTGGGATTGATTTGCAAAACGACATCAAAATCTCGTATGGCTTCGTGGTATAAATTTAGTTGGAGTTTTGAATAGCCACGTGAAAGATAGATTTGCTCTTTAATTCGAACTTCTTCATTACCGGATTCTATACACCTATCAAAGTCCTCAATAGCATTACGATACAACTCTAGCTCCAATCTTACTGCACCCCTTGCGTTGTAATAATCACTAGAGCTAGTATCGTCTTTTGTTGCTGTCAGAATCCATAGATGGAGGATGCTGTCTTCTATATCCTTGTTTATAATTCGGTCAAAGAGTCGGCGGGTGTTTTCATCTAAGTCTACAATTTGTTCATATGTCATTATAGATGCTCCTCTTCTTAGTTGAAATATTTAGCGTCGGATTGGATTCGAGCCAAACGAAGTGGGTATTTGATAAGTTGTTTGTCTGCAGATTCGCAATCATGCAACCGTATTAATGTATGAAAAGGGCAATCGCGCTAGTTGTGCTTTAGTGAATCCCAACTTTTTTCTGTTTGTGCTAGTGATGGCGTCGAATGTTACGTGTTTGGCTTTTGAAATTATCTAATCGTTCCACGGGATTTAGAAACGTGGGGTGTCGCCATTGGTTCAATCCAACCTACAATCAACTCAATGAAAGAACCGACAAGGTTTCCCCACCGTGGGAGAGGCGCCCTCGCCTCGATAGTCGGGAGAGTAATCTCCCTTCGACCGTGTAGTTCCGTGTGACTTTGCCGACTTTTAAGAAACTATGAGTAATGAGAGGCTTGTATTGAAGGGGGCCGGCTCATTCACCCGCAATCAATCCGACATCTTCTTGACTAATACAGTATTTTACAGAAATCGGTTTCCCCTCATTCCTTTCACACGCACCTGACAGGAAATACTGTGAGTTCACTGATTATCGTGGATTGGTGTGATTGTTTCAAACACAGGAAATCAGCCAGATTGTTAAACGCTGAGGATTATTCAGTTTCATTTTGCATCCCATCTTCAAGAATCGCTATCGCCTTAAACACGGTGCGAATATAGTCGCGAAATGCCTTCAAATAACTTTCTTGTTCGTTGTCATCTTGCCAGTCTTGCGGAAAGCTCTCGGGGTCAGGGTGACCAGCATCATTCCGATTTCGACGTTATATCTGGGCTATTCCCTCCAATTTATCCTTCAGCCTACGCCGAAACTTCGAATCTGCATTTGACGCGAAAATCACGTCAATGTTCTCTGACAAATGGCGCGTTAACGCTGAAATATTTCGCTGCTTATCAATATCCCCCCACCGTCTATCACCATGGTTAATGATGGCGTCTGCTAGACACTTTATCGCTCTCTCAGACGCCACCCCTAGGACTATTACCGATGAAATGTAGAAACCGTGTTGGCAAGTTTGTAGGCTTTCCAAATAGCAACGCTGAACAACAGGGTCGAGGTTTGGTATTTCCGTTATGACCTTGTTGACAAATTCTTGTGCGCCATCAATAGAAATCTGTGTTTCATCCTCAAGGGTTGCCGTTTCGCCATCGGAAGTAAGTTGGACGCGCGGCCATTCGTTTGGACTTCTCGGCATTCCATCCATCAACAATCCTCGATGCCTAAGTAGTGCTATGGCTTCGGAAAATTTCCGATTAAAACTTGGGTCTTTTACTTCATGCTGCGGTTTGTTTTCTGGGCAGATTTGGTACTGTAGATGGGCCAAAGACCATGACTCTACATCGTCATCGCTGAATTGATGGCGAGAGCTGCCGGCTCGCGCCCTTTCTACGAAAAACTTTAGATAACGGAGGATGTGCCTCGCAAGTTCAGGAACGCTAATCTTCTCTCTCCGTTCTGGATCCAAAAAAGGTTCTTCGCTTGGCATTCTAAACGTTCCTTTATTGAAAAAGTGTCGTGATACTCAACGATGATGTTTAGCCTCTGTTTACTTCTCAATGACGTTACTCTACTCGAAAACGGGAATTCCCATTTTATCCAACGTCATATGAATTGAATGCTGCCATAAATTTGACCTTCTATTGATGCTTCGAGAATTTAACACGTCAATTTCGGTGACAACTGCTAGAATTTCCATTGATTCCTTTTTAGTAAATTTAACTTGTTGCTCAGGGGTCGTGAAGGTTTGCACTATGTAATCGGCAGTAATTTCGTCGAACGCAAAATATCTTTCGGTTACTTTTGCCTCCGCGGATCTAATTGCTTGAGCACCAGATCCTTGTATGCCTTCCGCTCCGTGAACTCCTTTCTCCGTCATGACTTCTTTTGTAACGGGCCGGGCGACGACCTTGACTCCTGCGCTGATAATTGCATTCTCGATCTCATTTGCAAACCAAACTTCATGAGAATAATTGTTAGCTGGAATAACAACAAACGATGGATATTTTGGCACATTACGAAGGACTACATATTGCGTTTTTCCGCAACTCGATAAAGCAAATGATAAAAAAACGACAATTAACGCTTTTATCGGTGTTCTTAGTTTCAATCTATCGATCTCCAATTTTACGTAAATTTAATTTGGATTAGTGAAACATACTCCCCGAATGAAAATGCCACATCGGAGTCACATGATAATTCCTCTGCGCTTAAGGCATCATTGACCAGGTTAAAGTCAATGACACTAAACTCTACTTTCGTGGGGGCACTCATTTTCCAAATTGTGCTTTCAGATTTAGGACACTTACATGACGATTTTTTTAGCATATCAATTGAGTAAAATGAAAATCCATGAGAAATCGCACACAGACGGGGAAGGCGAGTGAAACCCAACACTTGAGAGTGATTAGTTGGTGAGATTGGGTGTTGGGTTTCACGGTAGAAGCATGCTAAAACACCGTTGTTGAAAGCCAGAGGCTTTATTGTTGTTTATGGAGATTTGCTTTTTTCCAATCAATTCAACCTCTGGCGAAAATCTAATCTATCAGTTGTGAAACTGTCGCAGCCGCGGCGGCGAGCGCTTCTTCTACGCGGCGGTTGGTCTCTGCATCAATGGCGTTGGGATGGATGGCAGAGATGGGTCCGTCTTGGTGAAGGTCACCGGAGATGACGGTAATCTGATCGACAGGGAATAGATCGAGGGTTTGGGCAAACGGTTCGATTAAATCCTCAAACTTTTCAATGATGTAGGTTGTCAGCCCGGGATCGCCTGCCGAACGGAGGATTTCGATGGTTCGCTTGAGTTGGGTGAGTTCGGCTTGCGCCTGCCCTCGGATGGTCGCGGCTTGAGCTTCCGCCTCTTGAATCATCTTTTCTTTTGTCGCAGACGCGGGGACGATGGTATCCGCCTCGCATCTTGCCCGCACCATCTCGATTCGCTGCGTTTCAGCCTCAATCTGCGCCTGAATGCCCGCGACCTCAGAGTCCGCGTTGCGGGTCTCTTCCTGCGCATCAATGGCGCCGCGCTGATTCTCTTCTGCAGTCTTGACCTTTGCCTCTGCGTCGATCCGTTGATGCTCGTTTTCAAGCTCGCGGACAGACACTTCAGCCCGGCGTTCTTCCGACTGCTCCTTTGCGGCGGCGCGCGCGTTCGCTTGCGCCTCCCGGGATTGCGCTTCGGCATCGGCAGTTTGAATGCGTTTGAGCAGCGCGATGTACAGGTCGGGTTCTTCAACGCCTTCGAGCCGATGATCGTCCACGTCAGCGATATTCATGGTGGTGATTTCCAGGCCGATGCCTTCCAGATCGGATTTGCAGACCTTAATCATGTTCTGGATAAGCTGGTCTTTCTGGCTCATCACCTCTTCGGGCGTCATTGCTGCAATGGAGTCGCGCAGATGCCCTTCAATGATAGACGTGGCAATGGCTTGCAGTTCATCCCAGTTCCGGGTCATGTTCAGGATGCGCTTGACTGCGTTGACAAGCCCCTTCTCGGTTTTCGCGACCGCATAGCTGACGGTTGCTTTTACGGTCAGGGGAACAATTCCCTCGGCAATGGCAGACTCCACAACCACCGTCGTGGTTTGAGGGGTTAAGTCCATGGTGCTAAAGCGGTTGATGAGCGGAAACACGAAAACGCGCCCGCCTCGGAACGTACTGAAACTGCCGCCTCTGCCGTGCACCACGGCAAGTTCGCTCGGGGGAATCAGCTTCATCTTCATCACAAGTTGAAGGATTAACGTAATGAAGATGAGTAGTCCGAGTATAATGAGGAAGAGTATCATGATGCACCTCCTTGCTGAGTTGTCGCAGATTCGGCGGCATTTGCCTCGTCTGCACCCCTCTGCGTGATTAGGTTTTTCACACTAATGCCGAAGCCCTGCTCAAAGCATCTCAAGAAATCGACAAATGCCGCTGGACCTCGATTGACAGCGCTATTGAAACCGTCTTCTTCGTTGAGCACCAGCAAATTATCGACCTTTAACGACTTCGCATGTGAGCGGTACGCTTCAAAAAGGTGCGGCAACTGCGTAATGAACAGCGCGATTTTGCCCGTATCTCCAGTCTCTTTGAGTAAATCTACTTTCTGTTGGAGAAGTTCATTCTCCGTCTGCTGAACAATCTCAACGGCTTTCCCCTCGCCTTCCGCCAGAATCTCCGCAGCGCGGCGATTGGCTTCAGCCTCCACAATAACCTCGGAACGGTTCTTCAGCTTTTGAAGTTCCGCCGTGACTTCCTCTATGCGCCTCTGACCCGTACTCCTGGCTTTGACGATGCCGCTGTCCGCCTCAAGTTTTGCGCGGTGGATGGCTGCGTCGGATTGGCGGCGAAACAGTTCAACGCCTTGCCGAGCTTGAAGAATTTTCTCCGTGGCGCGGTTTTCAGCCACTAACATTCGGCGTTTTGAATCGGATTCGGCGCGTTCGGCACGCGCTTGCAGCCGCGCCTCCTCGATTTCTACCTCCTAGCGTTTGCGCGAAAGGGTTTTGTTCGCAAGATTGGCGATGTAGTTCGATGTATCCCAAATCCGTTGGAGCGACACCGAGACCACATTCATACCGAATGCGCTTAAATCCTCACGGCAATCCTCAAGCAACAGATGCCGGAAGATTGCCCGATCGCCGTCTTTGGATTCCGGCGTTGCGGCTGGAGGTGAATCGTCCGCGCCTTGTTCGATATTCGCTGCGTTACCCTCTGAAGGTTCGCTAGCGGCGGAAGTTTTGACTGTTTCTGCCTGCTCCTCACTGTCCACACTCTCGTCCATGCCGATTGCCTGCAACGGCGTGGTTTTGTTGAGTGTCGCACGGAAGTTGCCAATCATTGTCTGCTGAATCTGTTCTTGGATCTGTACGCGCGATTTTCCAAGCAGTTGCTGCACAGCGCTGTAGAGCAACACCTTGTCCATGTCGTCGATGCAAACGCACGCCGTCGCGTCCGATCCGACGGTGATACCGTTTGCCGAATTCACATTATCGACCTGTACGTTTATCGGAATGATTGTGATATCAATGAACCGGGCACTCTGAATGAACGGAATGACGAAGGTCCAACCGCCTTTTTGAAGCCGGAAACCGTATTTTTTGCCTTCAACGACGGTTTGTACGCCTCCGGTAACGACCAGAATATGATTAGATGGACAGACACGCACCAAAGCGCGCAGCCCCGCAATCAATATAAGGAAAACGATGACTGCGAGAACGCCGCCGGCAATGCCGCCGCCTTGGCTAAGGATTTCTTCCATTTTTGTCTACTCCTTTGCAATTTTTTCGTGCTCGACGTAAACACACTCAGGGGTAACGTTGGTCACCCAAACCGTATCCCCTTTTTCAAACTGGGTGTTTGGTTCGGCAGCTAGCGCGTACTGTTCGGTCACATTCATACCGACCCGAACACGCACTTTACCCATCGTGTCATGTGTAAGTGGAACGATAACCGTTGCTCGTTGGAAGTAAAGTTCTTCTGATTGGAGGGATGAATCCGTGTCGGTGCGCTGGAATCGGAAGAATGCCTGCGCCAACACAAAAGCCGCCAGCCCCGCCGGCACCGCCCAGACTAAACTCTTTACCGCGCTGTTTCCCAAAGTAATGGCTACCCAGCCGGTAGGTCCAAAACCGAGACAGAAATAGACGAGGCTGCGCAGGTAGGAAAGAACCGACAGCACAGCTACCCTGCCGGTCGGGTGAGTGATATCCGCGGGCGCTGTTTTTCCCGAGTGAACTTCATCTGGCGGCAGATCGGTGTCGAAGTTCATGTTGCCGTGCTCAACTTCGCCGCCCTGCGCATCACCTGCATCGGGTGCGTCCGCAGCGTCTCCGCCATCGTCTTGACTTCCGCTCAAGAATCCAAGGAAATCAAGGACTGTAATGCTCACAGAAAACAGTGTACAACCGATGTAAACGCCATTGAGCCAGCCCATCAGACACCTCCTTGTAATGGGGAAGTTGGAGTGAATGGGGTAGATGACTATGTTGCTCTTGAAACGCCTTAATGGTTTGCGGCGATGCTATTCATCAACCGGTATCTTTGGCTACTGAACGCCGCTCATTATATCCATTGAGGCAAAGATTAACACAAGAATGTTAATGTGTCAAGCGTTCTAGCTCGACATCAGCGCCTTATCGGGATTAGCGGTTCGTGCGTAACGCGGGCAAGGTTTTTTTAGGATGGATTGAGCGGATTATATCAGATACACAACGAAAGAAATATAACGTCATGGATAGAAACTCATGCTATTGCAAAAATTCATAAAGCGTATCTCAATGCTTTTCCTAGTTCCGAACCAGTTCCGATAAGCGGAACACATCCCAATTAACAAAAAGCGTTGGGTTACGCTGCGGCAATCAAAATTCCTGACGCAATCAAATCACTAAACGCGCGCGGCATAGCTACATTTCTTCACCAATACCGCTAAACCCAACCTACGGGGGAATCGCATGTGATTGTAGACAGGTAAGAGAGAAGGGGAAGGGAGGAGGTGACTTGGTTTTTACGCTTAAAAATAGGCTGAGAGGTGTATGCCGCGAGCCGCAATTTGCGGTTATCGAAGCGTCACGCTTCGTCTTTGATAGCGGCTTGCGCCGCAGCGAGGCGGGCAATCGGAACTCGGAACGGTGAACAACTCACATAGTCCAACCCTAAACGATGGCAGAACTCGACCGAACTCGGTTCACCGCCGTGCTCGCCGCAGATACCGACCTTGAGATCGGGGCGGGTTTGACGCCCCCGTTCTGTGCCGATTTGCACGAGTTCCCCCACGCCATCCTTATCGAGTATTTGGAATGGATCACCTTCTAAGATGTCGCTCTCAACGTAATGCTCCAGAAATTTTCCGATATCGTCTCGACTCAGTCCGAACGTGGTTTGCGTCAGGTCGTTTGTCCCAAAAGAGAAGAATTCCGCCGCTTCAGCGATTTCGTTTCCTGTTAATGCCGCTCTAGGGAGCTCTATCATTGTGCCGACGAGGTAATCGACTCTGACACCGCTGCCATTGAACACCGCTTCCGCAGTATCAATGACTATCTGGCGTTGTAACACCAGCTCTTTGACATGGCCGACCAAGGGAATCATAATCTCGGGAATGACTTTAATCCCACGTTTGGCCGCATCCACGGCGGCTTCAAAGATGGCGCGCGCTTGCATTTCCGTAATTTCCGGATAGACAATACCGAGACGGCAGCCGCGGTGGCCCAACATCGGGTTTGTCTCGCGCAGCGATTCCACTTGCTTGCGCAGCACGTCGGGGGAACTACCGGTTTTATCCGCAAGTGCGTAAATCTCCTCGTCGGTATGCGGCAAGAATTCATGAAGCGGCGGATCTAAAGTTCGGATTGTGACAGGATAACCGTCAATTGCCTCAAAAATTCCGATGAAGTCCTCTAGTTGGTAAGGCAGTAACTTCGCCAATGCGCGTTTTCGCCCTTTTTCATTTCGCGCGAGGATCATTTCCCGCATCGCATCAATTTGATCTCCCTCAAAGAACATGTGCTCTGTACGGCAAAGCCCAATACCTTCCGCGCCAAATTCCCTCGCCTTCTTAGTATCCGACGGTGTGTCGGCATTGGTACGAACGCCAAGTTTCCTAAATTCGTCCGACCATTCCATGAGCGTTGCAAATTCACGGCTCAATGTGGGTTCAATCAGTTCGACCGCCCCGGCAATAACTTCACCTGTTGACCCATTCAGCGTAATGTAGTCGCCTTCCTCGAATTGCAGTGTATTGACGTGAAATTCCTTGTTCGCTGCATTGACGACGATGGCGCTGCACCCGGCAACACAGCTTTTTCCCATACCGCGTGCGACGACGGCGGCATGAGATGTCATTCCACCGCGCGATGTAAGAATTCCCGCAGCCGCATACATCCCGCCAATGTCTTCCGGCGAAGTCTCCGACCGCACCAATATAACGTCCTCACCTTCGTGCGCTAGTTCCTCGGCACGATTCGCAGTGAAAACTACTTTGCCGACGGCGGCACCGGGAGAGGCGGGAAGGCCTTTCGCAATCACATCAACAGTTGAATTGGGATCAATCATCGAATGCAACAGTTGGTCAAGGTCGTTCGGCGGTACACGCATCACAGCGGTCCGCTTATCAATTAGACCTTCATTGACCATTTCAACAGCTACGCGCACGGCTGCATGACCTGTCCGCTTACCTGCACGGGTTTGAAGCATAAAGAGGCGCCCATCTTGAATGGTGAATTCCAAATCCTGCATATCGCGATAGTGCGTTTCAAGTCGACCGGCAGTTTCCACCAACTGATTATACGCATCCGGCAAAATGGTACGGAGGTCGTCAATGGGGAGCGGCGTACGGATGCCCGCGACGACATCTTCGCCTTGTGCATTTACCAAAAACTCGCCGTAGAAGCGATTTTCTCCCGTTGACGGATTTCGCGTAAATGCAACCCCCGTCGCTGAATTGCCGCCCAAATTTCCAAAGACCATGGCTTGAACGTTTACAGCGGTTTGTCCTTGATCGTCGGGGATGTTGTTCAATCGGCGGTAGATAACCGCTCTTTCATTATTCGACGATTCAAACACCGCGTCACGAGCCATATCCAACTGCCGACGTACGTCTTCCGGGAAGTCGGCTCCCGTAGCCCGTTTGACAGCCGTTTTGAATTCCAAAATGAGTTCTGCGAGATCGCCCGCCTCTAATTCGGTGTCCAGTTCAACGCCTTTTGCCTTCTTCTTCGCTTCCAACAGATGCTCAAAAGTATCATGTTTAACGTTGAGAACGACGTTGCCGAACATCTGTACGAACCGGCGGTAAGCGTCGTAAGCGAATCGTTCGGATCCCGACTTGGCAATCAGACCCTTGACCGTGTCATCGTTTAAGCCGAGATTGAGAATCGTATCCATCATGCCCGGCATCGAAATTGCGGCGCCTGATCTCACAGACACCAGCAACGGATTTTCCGGCTCGGCGAACTTAGTCCCCATTGCAGATTCGAGCTTTCCCAAATTTTCATCAATTTGTTGCTCTAGCCCGTCCGGATATGTTTTTTGATTCGCGTAATAGAACTTGCAGACCTCTGTGGATATGGTGTATCCGGGGGGGACTGGTATGCCTAAGTTTGTCATTTCCGCGAGATTCGCACCCTTGCCGCCGAGCAGCGCACGCATCTCAGCGCTTCCGTCAGCTTTCCCCTCGCCGAAAAAATACACATATTTGGAATGAGACATCTTAACCCTCTTTTGAATCGTCCCTATGTTGGTATTGCGTTGAACAATAGTTACGGATGCGGCATTGAAAATTCAACAAAGAAAATCCCTCCGCAAAGGGAGGGATATATGAACGCAGATTGGAAAGTTCCGCCGTACCGGATTTAAATTGAATAAATCATACGGCTTGCTTCGTCAAAATCCACCTGAAAGGGGTTGGTTGAAAGGTAGAGCTTTTGGTAGGGTTCGTACAGTTGAATGTAACTCCAATTGACGCCGCAGAGCACCTTCCTTTCGTTTGCCAGCTTTACAAAACGCCCCCGGAATTTTGCGCGGGTGGTTTCCGGTGGATAGTGCATAGCGTTCTCAATATCCTTATCGGTAACCATTTTTTGAACAAGATCTTTTTTTTCAAGTTTATAATACAATCCGCGATCTGGGCGGATATTGTGGTACTGTAGATCGAGCATCATGACTTTTGCCGAGTCCCATTTAAGGCGGCGTTGGGTGACATAGGTTTCAATCAATTTTTTCTTGGCGACCCAATCCAGTATTCGATCTAGTTGCATAGGGTCTGTTTCCAAACAGGTCAAAATACCTTCCCAGTACGCCATAATCTTGTTTTCGTCGGGACTCGATTCTTCATGCTCAAAATACAGTTTAGCGCATTCGAGATACTCTCGTTGAAGTTCCACCGCAGATAGCCGCTTGCCGCTCTCCAATTCAATCTGTTGGGTACAGGTCGTATCTTCCGAGATTTGCTGGATTGCTCGTACAGAATCGCGCAAAGCCAAACGCTTTTTTATGAAATTGTCCTCAATCATCCGCAAGACAATTGAAGTGGTTCCAACCTTTAAAAATGTCGCTAACTCAGACATATTGGAATCGCCGACGATAACGTGCAACCGCCTATATTTTTCTCGATCGGCGTGCGGTTCATCGCGTGTATTTATGATTCCCCGAGCTGTTGTCGTTGCAATGGAGATTTCCTCACGGATATGCTGGGCGCGCTGAGAAATAACGTATTTGCCTCGGTTGGTCGGTTTAACTTTGCCGGCGCCCGCAAAAACTTGGCGAGTGACAAAAAATGGAATCAACTGTGAAGCGAGTTGACGGAAGCTAACGTGCCGCTCCATTAGGTAGTTTTCGTGACAACCGTAGGTGTTTCCGGGCGTATCCGTGTTATTCTTGAAAACTGAAATTCTCCCAAGGAAGCCATCAAATCGCATCTTACGTTCCGCAGCAACGGATAGCCGCTCAATAATCCGCTCACCGGCTTTGTCATGAATCACGACATCCGTTACACTATCGCATTCGGGGGTGGCGTATTCCGGATGGCAACCAATATCCTGATAAAATCGAGCCCCATTTTCTAGAAATACATCCGGATACATTCGTCCAGAGATGATTTCGCGAAAGAGATACATCACGGCATTTTGGATGGATAGCGCTTTGCCGCCTCGCCGATCGGATGTACAAATTATCCCGTATTCATTTTCTAAGCCATAAATTCTACGATTCACGATGATAATATCTCTTCGAGTTCATCCGGCAGGAGACGCCTGAATTTGCGTCTATTTCTATTTTCATCAAGGACAGCGACTTCAAGCGTGTCAGCCGAAATGTGATATCTCTCATCTTCCTCCGCCTGCGCCTCAATGGTTTCAAAGCCATTTACAGCAAGCTTTACCGCATCCTTCAACTCTAATCCATCTTCGTACGCACCCTCAAGGAATTCTGAAATTTCATCCGATCGCCCGCCAATAATTGCATACTTCTGTTCTTCCCAAAAAGTGCCGTCAAACGAAAGCTGATAGATTCTATGACTCGAATCCGGATCCGCCCTAAGTTCGCAAAGAAGCAGTTCGACTTCAAGCGGTTTTGTATCTGTTTGCCAGAAAATTGCGGCAATTCGCTGTGAAAAAATGTTATTCGTTAACCATTTCGCAGTAACATCTGCACGGTTGAACGTATAACCCTTGATTTCTGCTTCTCGGATGCCGAGGTATCTTAGGGCTTCATATTCTGCGATACGGCCAGTAGCGGCGAGTGCAATTCGATCATAAATTTCCGAAATCTTGAAGAGTGTCGTCAACGGGTTTTCCGCAACCATCACGATGCCGTCTTTGTATTCTAGAACAATAACCTCTTTGGCTCTTTCGATGCCGGTGCGGACAAAATCAGCTTTGTCCTGCATGATTTGTTCCGGCGACACATAATACGGTGTGGACATCAACACCTCCTCTCGTTACATCTCTCTGAGGCTTGCAATTAATTCAGTGTAGAGCCGTTCGACCTCTGAATCCGCAATGTCTGAAACGCCCGTTCGATCGATGCATTTGATTGTTGGGTAAATTCCACGAATCAAATCCGGTCCCGCTGTCCCCAAGTCCTCATCGGCGGCATCCCAAAGCGCTTCGGCAACAACCTTCAATACCTCATCATGGGCCACATCCTTGCGGTAACGTTTCTTTAAGGTTGTCTGTGCATCCTTGCCGCCGGATCCTATCGCGTGATAATCTGCTTCTTCATACCGCCCGCCGGTAACATCATATTTAAAGATCTTGGCTTGTTTCTCCTTTGGATCATAACCGGCAAAAATTGGAATGACATATAATCCCTGCAGCGCCATACCAAGATTCGACTTCACCATGTTTGACAAATGATTTGCCTTGCCTTCCAAACTCAAGGTTGTGCCTTCTATTTTTTCGTAAAACTCAACCTCAACTTGGAACAGTTTTGCCATTTCAATACACGGCCCAGCGACGCCAGCGATCGCAATCGCTGAATGTTCATCTACTTCATAAACTTTCTGGATGCGCCGCTCGCCGACCTGAAACCCTTCTACAGCCTGACGATCCCCGGCAATAATCACTCCCTCTTTGTAGACAGCCGCTAACACCGTAGTGCCTTTGAGCGCATCAAGTGAAACGGCATGATGCTGCGCGCTTGGCAGCGGAACGTCGGATAACGACTCCGTGTTGAATGCGGCATACAGTTCAGGACGCCTGCGCTTGAGGATTTCAAGGAAATCGGAATTGCCGTAGTCGGCTACATCAAGCAGCACTACTGCCCTCCTCTTTGAATATAATTCTCTACAAATTCTTCTGAATCTTCTTCTAAAATTTCGTCAATTTCGTCGAGAAGTTGGTCGAGATCTTCTTTGATTTCCTCCCCTTGTTCCGTAACTTCCGGATCAGGTTGGATTTCCTCAGCATCTTGAGTCAAGTTATCTTTGTGTTCTTGCTGTTTTTCGGACGGCATTTATCTCTCCTCCTTTTAAAAATTGTTGTTGGATCCGTGAATTGCATGAACGAGTTCTGATGCCGTACAGGTCCTCAATAGATTGCCCACAATTTCTTGAGTGCCAAAGTGTGGGCGGTCCATTAAGATTTTGTCTAATGAAGAACCATCAAGTGAAAAAATCATCGAATTCCAACTCGCGCTATGAATTTCGTGCGGGTATTTTTGCAAACACACACCCCGAAAATAGGCGCGTGTATCAACAGGTGGATGGGTCACAGCATTAACGATTTCCTCATGATTGAGTATTCGTTCGACGCGGCCGTTTTTGAGTAACCTGACATATAACCCTTTGTTTGGCCGTATGTCGTGGTATTGCAGATCCATCATTCGGACGCGGGGATCCGACCAACTGACACCGCGACGTTCGATATATGCAGTGATGAGGTTTTTCTTAATCACCCAATCGAGATGCCGATCTAGCAGCATCGGATTGACTTCGAGCTGATTGAGAACAAACTCCCATTTGTCCATCACATCCTGCATCACTGGCGTAAAATCCGCCTTAGGAAGATGTTTATGAGCCAGTTCGAGATAAGCCCGCTGCACTTCAATCGGCGTCCATCGACGTCCATCGTCCAAATCGAGGGGATTTTTACATGATAAATCTCGCGACACCGTTTTAATTGTAGCAACGGGGTCTGAGAGTTTAAATGCATCCCCACCAACACCCATTTCAATTAATTTCAGCACAATCGACGTGATTCCGACTTTCAAATAGATGGTGAACTCTGACATATTGGAATCACCGACGATTACATGCAATCGGCGGTACAATTTTTCATCGGCGTGGGGTTCGTCGCGGGTGTTGATTATCGGACGAGCCACCATGGTGCTCAATCCCACTTCCGTCTCAAAGAAATCTGCACGCTGCGAGATTTGATAGTCCGTTTCCTCCGCGCCGTTTTCGGCTCCAACTTTTCCGCTGCCGGTGATGATTTGCCGCGTCACTAGAAACGGGGTTAACCCCGCGACAATGTCCTGAAAAGGAATACTCCGATTCATCAGGTAGTTTTCATGGCTGCCGTAGCTATGACCTTTATAGTCGCTGTTATTCTTATATATGATGATGTCTTGGTTAGCCGGCAGCAACTCTTCCGCAGCCATGCGGCTCAAATCTAATATCAGTTCTCCCGCCTTTTCATATTTCACAAGATCTCGGGCATTTGTACATTCTGGCGTACAATATTCCGGATGGGCATGGTCAATATAATACCGCCCACCGTTAATTAGAATGTCGTTGATGAGACTGTTGTTCTCTTGATCTGGAGGATTGCTTTCGCCCTCGGATATAAACCCCCTTGCATCCACCAATGGGTTTTCCTGCTCATAATCCCACGTGATGCCCTTCGGCCCCCGATCCTTATAGATATTTACGATGAGTGTCGAGGCGGCGACTGGATCCTGATCTCGTGCATTTTTTACCGAAATCCCATACTCGGTTTCGGTTCCCATAATCATCGGTGTTGTTGTCATAAGCTAAAAGAATAGATTGACATCTTTAAAGGTACGCCCCACCCTTTACAACTCTCACATCTTTCCTCTTGCGATCGGGTTCGTTCATCAAAGCTCTGATATTGACAATTCGTTCGCCTTTCCGTCCGGAAATCTTTGCCCAATCATCGGGATTCGTTGTGTTTGGTAAATCTTCGTTTTCTTTATATTCCTCTCGGATAGCGTGTTGAAGATCCTCAAGCGTAATGCCCCGCTCTGCTTCTTCAGAATTGATTAAGCGCTTGATTGCTATCTTTTTACTTCGAGCAACGATGTTATCAATCATCGCACCGCTCACAAAATCTTTGAAGTAAAGCGTTTCGCGCTCTCCGCGTGCATAAGTCACTTCGATGAATCTATTGTCTTCCGTTGTGGCGTACATCTCATCGACCGCTTGATTAATCATGTGCTGAATTGCATCTTCCGGCTTTTGCTCAAACTTCTCTAATTCAGAAGGTGCAATGGGTAAATCCGAGGTCAAGTATTTTGAGAAAATATCCTTTGCGCCGTCTGCCGTGGGCCGGTCGATTTTGATTTTGATGTCCAGCCTACCGGGGCGCAAAACGGCTGGATCAAGAAGATCTTGTCGATTACTAGCCCCAATTACAATTACATCATGCAACCCTTCAACACCGTCAATCTCAGCGAGAAATGTTGGGACAACCGTTGACTCCATGTCGGATGAGATACCCATTCCTCTTGATCTGAATAAAGAATCCATCTCATCGAAGAAAATGATGACAGGCACACCTTCCTTCGATTTTTCTTTGGCTTTCGAAAAAACTTCCCGAATCTTCCGTTCAGTCTCTCCTACATACTTATTTAGCAGCTCTGGACCTTTGACATTTATAAAAAACCCTTTGACATCATCTCGACCTGTCTGTTGGCGCACCCGTTCTGCCAGATTGTTAGCAACAGCTTTGGCAATCAAGGTTTTTCCGCAGCCGGGCGGGCCATAAAGAAGGATGCCGACCGGTGAGGTTAAACTAAACTCCTTATACTCATCCGGATACAAGTATGGTGTTTCAATTGCATCACGAATGGCTTCAATCTGTAGATTCAAGCCGCCAATATTTGCATACTTGATGTCCGGCACTTCTTCAAGTAACAAATCCTGTACCTCGGAGTTAGGAAGTTTCTCCATGACCATGCCGGTTGTATGATTGAGCAATACAAGATCGCCCGATCGAATCGGCTCTGATTTCAGCAGATCGGAAATCTGAACAACCCGCTCTTCATCCGCACGAAGATTAACGATTATTCGGGTTTCATCGAGCCGCTCCTTTACTTTAACTACCTCACCATGCTGGTCAAAATCTCTAACGGCGACGATGTTCATAACACCATTGACAATAACTTCTTGACCCTTTTGAAGTTGCTCAATGTTGATGTCCGGATCGACATTGACTTTCCATCTTTTACCAGAAAGGTCAATGTCAACTGTTCCGTCGTCGTTGGACTGGAGAAATGCACCGTAGTTATTGGGGGGAGCGCTTAATTGTTCCACTTTTTCTTTAAGGTGCTCCAGTTTCTCTTTGGCTTCCTGAAGTGTGCTTGTCAGTTTCCGATTTCGACGATGCGCCTGCATTAATTCGCGCGTCATTTCGTAAAGCCGGATTTCAACATCATCAGACGGAACGGCATTTAACCGCCTTCTTAGATTATCGACTTCGCTTTCCAGAGATTCGACAGTGAACTGCAATTCACGAATGCGTGTTTCATACGAAACCCGTTCCGATGAAGAAGGTGTCAGATCCAATGTTTCCTGAATGTCTTCACGTTTTGCGGAACCTCTTTTTTTGGTAGCCATAATTTTACCCAACCTAATTTTTTATTTTGCGATTTGACTCATTATCAAAAACCAACTGATAGTACGTAGGAATGCAGCGATCGATTACAACTCTAGCAGGTAAAATTGATACTCGTTATCTGAAATCGTGAATTTGCCTGTCGAGCTGGAAGGAGGGAAATTAGATTGGTAGGGGGTACATTCCGTCGGCTGGGTGCACCTGTGCGGTTTTGCCCGCTCAATGCAAATTTGTTTTTCAGGTAAGGATATCTATCGGCAAGACCTCGTAAAAATTCGATTTTCACCGGATAGCCGCTCTGGCGGCCGCAACCGTAACCAACATAAGACTGAGCATTGGCAGTATTAGCGCATTGAAGACACTGAACACCTAATTGCTGAAGTTCGGGTGTTGTCCCATTGCATTCCACATCATTTTGAAAACCCGCTGCTTTTGCATAGAACATTTCAGCTAATTCCAATTTATTTGCTTTTGGGTGCTTTATCAATGCACTAGACGAGAAACGCGACTTAAACTTGAAAATCTTGAGTAGCCAGAAACTACCCAATGGCATTCACATTGCGTATGCTCCGTACTACGCGCAACCGCCCAGTTACGCCAGGTTTAGTATTGACAACGTGTAGCATTTCCCACTGGAAAAGCAACTTAAAATAGCTGTCATTTTGGACGCTAAGGGCGGTTAGATTATAGCATTCGCCTATAATCGTGTCAAGGAAAATATCCGGAACTCTCAGGGCTTGCGCCGTTCAGATACAAGCTCAGAAACCTTGCGGCGAGCGATCAATGGCGCCGATCTCAAGATCGCCCAAACTCGATGTTATTGCTAATGTGCATTCATTGATTTTCGCTAATTATTTGGTGCGTCGCCGCGATTGTGACTAATCCCAGTCATTGCAGTTTAGCTTTCCTAAGGCGAATCCAACTCCTATTCCTCAACGGATTCTCGGGCATCAACATCATTGCTAACAGAGGCGGTGCCTGGCGGGCTATGAACTCCTAATTTTTCTCGAATTTTGGTTTCGATTTCAGCAGCAATTTCGGCGTGCTCTTTTAGGTAAAGCTTTGCATTGTTCCTACCTTGCCCTAGCCGATCGCCTCCATAGGCAAACCATGCGCCGCTTTTCTCTATGATGCCTTCATCTACACCGACATCAAGAATGCCTCCTTCTTTCGAGATGCCATCTCCAAAAGTCAAATCAAACTCCGCTTGCCGAAATGGCGGCGCCACCTTGTTTTTGGCAATCTTTACGCGTACGCGGTTCCCAATGGCTTCATTCCCCTCTTTCAAGCTTTCGACCCGGCGCATTTCCAGCCGCACAGAGGCATGAAATTTTAGCGCTAATCCGCCAGGAGTGGTTTCCGGGTTGCCAAACATGACACCTATCTTCTGACGAATCTGGTTGGTAAAGACTACACAAGTTTTTGACCGATTGGTAATACCGCTGAGTTTACGGAGCGCTTTGGACATTAAACGCGGCAATAATCCCACGTGAGCGTCACCCATGTCCCCCTCAATTTCCGCCTGAGGTGTCAACGCTGCCACCGAATCAACCACAACGATGTCAATTGCCCCGCTGCGAATAAGGGTTTCCACAATTTCCAACGCTTGTTCGCCGGTGTCCGGCTGAGAAATGAGTAACTCATCCATATCCACACCGATGCGTTTGGAATAATTGGGGTCTAGTGCGTGTTCAACATCGACAAATGCCGCAACCCCGCGTTGTTTTTGTGCTTCAGCCACAACATGCAGCGCAAGCGTTGTTTTTCCGCTAGATTCGTGGCCGAAAATTTCAACGATTCGCCCGCGGGGCACTCCACCTACACCGAGCGCAATGTCTAGTGCAAGTGAACCTGTTGGAATAGATTCGACCGGAACAATTTCAGTACTGTTAAAGCGCATTATCGCGCCTTTACCGTGTTGCCGCTCAATTTGTGTTATTGCAAGATCGATGGTATGGTTCTTTTCATCTCTTGTCATCATCAAACCTCCATATTCAATCTACACGATTTTAAGCGGGTGTAGACCGCCCCTGTCAATTGCAGTTGGCTCCGCACAAGTGTAATCTCTTTGACCGTCATTGAGGCGCCGTCAATTTCCTCATATTGCTGAATCGCATCAGTGAAAGGTCGCAGATCCATCCGCTCTTTGATTCTAGCGATTGTTAAATGGGGGTTGGCTGCTCTTTCATCGCGCGGAAATCCATATCGATCTAGTTCAAGGTTGATTTCTTTGGCTAACTCACTTATCTCGGCACTCCCATCTTTAACGCCGCACCAAACCACCCTTGGGCGTTTTAGATTCGGAAATGCACCAATCCCTCCAACCCGCATCGTAAATGCGAAATGACCCATCGCTACCTTCTGGATGGCAGCTTCAATCGTACCGAGCTGGGTGTGTTCAACCTCTCCCAAAAATTTTAATGTAACGTGAATATTTTTCGGATTAACCCATGACGCATGGCGAACACGTTTTCTGAGTATATCTTGAATTTGTGCCAACTTGTCTTGAATTGTAGACGGGATTTCGATTGCTACGAAACAACGAATTTGCTGCGATGTGTTTTGCATACCCCAAATACTGAATAAATAGCAAACATCAATGTGCAGTTTGACGTTGACACTTACGCTTGATACAATCGATCTAGAGATCGTCGTCGGTGTATATATCCGCTGACCGCATCAAGTCGTACATCGCCTTGCGGTTATTATACAGAAATTCTAAACCAGACACCACTGTTAAAATGAGCGGGATGTACATCATAAAATAGATTGGCCCGAAGGGGTGAACGATTAGGTCGACGGGAAGCACTGACAACCCTCCAAATTCATAGATAACAAGCAATGCCAAACTTATGGTTAGGACAACCATTTGAGAAGATGTTTTATATTTCCCCCACTTGGCTGATGCGACGACAGTTCCCTGCGTTGCAATGAATGCTATCCGCAACCCCGTAACAACAAACTCACGCCCTACAATTGTGATAACCATCCAGCCTGGAATTAGTCCTTCTCCGAACCGGGTAAGACAGATTAACGCCGCACCAACAAGGAGTTTATCCGCGAGTGGATCGATAAATTTTCCAAAACTAGTGGTACCTTGCTTCCGAGCAATTCGTCCATCGAAGAAATCTGTAAGCGACGATACGGCAAAAATGATTAGCGCCGCAAGCAAACGTTGGTAGCGAAATGAGAGCATCAAAAGCGGTACCATGACGATGCGTGAAATCGTTAGGTAATTCGCCAAGCGCATGAGGTTGTGAATATTCATGATTAGACTGTTGTGCTTCGTGAGAAGTGCGATTCACTCGTCAGATGAAAGATCAATGATTTCGACATCGTCGGGAATAATAAACTTGAAGGCATCGGCCGCGATTTCCGCATCGCGCCGAACTTTTTTCAACGAAACTATTACACTAAGGGTACTCCCATCCTCTCTTTCGGATCTGTAACCGAACTGCACCGGCAACCAATCACTCGATTGCACCCAAACTTCCAAGATTTCGCGCGCATGCTGGATTCCATCAGCCGGTTGAGACAGCAAATGAGGCTTAGGCGTCAATTCAATCTGGTAGACGCCTTTCTTATTCGCGATGGAATCCGGAACTAGCCGCATATCATAATTCTCTTGAACATCATCCAATGATGCCCCGATTCCCGGCAATAACTCGTTGCGATTCGAGTTGCTCCACCGCATCTTATTGACCTGATTCAGCATCGGCGTATAAGACCAGGAATAATCGCCATCAAGGATGATTAACTGCACGGTTTGGCTAGAATCCTCGCGGCTCAAATACTCCTTGCGCAACAAGTTAGGCTTGCTAAATGCCAGTTTGCCGCCCGCAATGCTTTTATTGCCATCTTGAAGCGTTGTCTCCTCAAACTCAGCGCTAAAGTTCTTGGATGTATCATAAGCTGCCTTAAACTTGTGGAAAATCTCATCAACTGAATAAGCAAATCCCGACTGCCCGCCAGCAATCAAAAATAATGTCAACAGTTTCCCATACCAGAGCAGTTCATTGACCTTATCCCCCGGATTATAATTCTGGATTTACGATTGCAGTATAGCACCTGCACCTTTAATTGTCAACGCCGTTTTTGAAGTCTATCACTAGCTTAAATTTAGACATCGAAATGTATTCGCAGTTGGATAAACATAACAAGCTACTCGGTTGGGTTACACTGTTCATAACTGCAATTGTTCCTCAATTTGACTTGACGCAATCAACGTGCCGATGGATTGAACCAACACGCTCTTTTACACCGGGGAAGTAGTGTTTGTTCCCTATTTCGGCAAGGATGATGGAATCCTTAAAATCGCAGCCAAGATTTTTCGCATCACAGCACACTACTCATTTTGCCGGTAGTTTGAATTCGGGCGGTAATGAAGTACGAGGTTTTGGTGTTTGCTGTCCAAGGAATTAATGCCCTGGGAGGGTTGATTTATCTGCTTTGCTGTTCGACATGCTCGTTAAGAACCTAACCTAATGGTAACGTCTTGCAGAAATTTAACCGTTTTACTTTTTGAAACCGTTTCACACGAGATGCGTTTGGTATGGATAGAATTCTTCCAAAAAAAATAGAATGTGTACCAAATCTCTCTAATTCATCACGAGGAAACCAATTCAAATGCCAAAACATTATACCTATCTGGTCTCTTGCGTCAGAGAAACGTCAATCGAATGGGGAATTGAACTTCAATCGCTCGGCGATGCAGTGCCGCCGAAAGTCGTTCGCTTAGCGCACCTGACTCGACCGCTAACTGATTCGCCATATTTTCAATCAAAAAGTAACCCGATAGCTTATCTTAAGCAGCTAATAAAAGGCATGACGGATATGCTGCGCGATTACCACACACGTGTTTTCAGAAAGATTCAGATCAGGCTGGAAGAGTTACAGGTCGGAGAACGCTGCTATGTCCAAGTTGCTTACACAGATAATGGTGCGGAAATTAAACCCCACAATTACGAAATCCAGCTACTTGAGAACTCGCCGCTTGAATCACTAGACGCAAATCCCGAACAGTCAACTGCATCCTCCACTACGCTGAATGGCAACAATCATTCTGGTCATCAGGGAGAAGAGGCCGTCCTGAATTGGCAAAAATCGGCTAAATCAAGTGCGAACGGTCAAAGTAAATCTTCAGTTGATAATTCAACTGAGGTGGTTAAACAGATTACAAAATTGCATGAGAGAGTTAGGAAACTTCAATCTGAAATGGACGTGATGAAGGAGAGACTAGACGAAGGGCGGCGCTTGTCGGAAAGAATTCTGAGTGACAGAGATTTTCTTGGATCTAGAAGAGCAGAAGTCGCTGGCCAACCCAATGCACCGCGAATTGGGAGCAAACGGGTGTATATGCGTCCAAACGGTGGAAAAGATCCGCAGAAAACGGATAGCATTATGCTCAATCAGGATGAAAGTACCGCTATCCAATACATTATGGACCAGAAAAGCATAACTGAATCTCAGTTGAGGAAGCAATACCACATTGGTAATGCTTCTGAAGTTATGGCGAGCTTGATTGACAAGATGGAACAATACAATTCGCCCTGCATTGATGTCCAGACGGATGAGAATGGTAAATTGGTTTACCATTGGAATCAGCCGGATGATGGGGCGATGGCTGCGTCAAATCATTCTTGATGAACAGTTAAGTCTAGCGGCGGTTCATTATTCATTTTCAATCCGTTGTGCGCTCTATCGGATTTAATCATTCAGGGGTGCGTCAATCTCCATGTCAAGCAGAATGGCGCTAAACCCGTTGCCGTGCCCATCAATCATCAGCGAACGTGACACCCCACCCCCAAGCGCATTACGAACTACGAAGTTTAACGCGCCAATTTTCGGTAGTTCGTAGCGCTCTATTTGCCCGTGCGGTATGCCGCTGAGATAATCATCTACAGCTTCCGCCGTTACGTGTTCCTTCACCCACTCGTAGTTTGTTTGGTCGTAGACTATCAGCCCGATATTTACGGTATCCGCCTTGTCGCCCGATCGCGAGTGGCATATCTGCCTGAGCTTAATCCGATTAGCCATTGTCATTCTCCCTCCTTTACTCTACAACGTATTCGTGTACGTTAAATTGTACGGTTTCACGGGGTAACAGCGTGGTATAAAGCCCGATGACTTCTTCCGGTCCCGCTTGGTAATCGAGCCGCAGTCCCTGGGATACGCCCGCCGGCCCATTTAGAGCGAGAGACTCAACATCATGCAAAACTTCCCACGCCTGTTCTTGGGTGTCGAAATAGCCGCTCACTCTCAGCTCAACTTCTTTTACCGCAGACAGATCTACATCAGACCACGGAAAGAGTGCGTTAACGCCAACAAAATCGAACCTCAAGGCAGATTTATCAATACCGTGAACGCGTACCGCCCGCTTTGCAATTGTATCGGCAGCTAACTGCGCTCTGGCATACGCCCCGGTTCCACCATAATAAGCCCGGCTAACTGCCACAAAGTTCTCACGTACACCGAGCAGCACTTTTACCGTTGATGGTCGAGGATGCCCTTTCGTCCCGGTTACGCTGACTCGATCGGTGCCAACTTGCTTAATCTCCGTGCTGGTGAAATCGACCACGCCATCGTTATGAATGTAGTTGCTTGGGTCGTGGAGTTCGTAAAGGAGTTGCTCTTTGACGGTCCGCTCGGACACTACCCCGCCTGTATTTGGAACCTTCGTGATAATCGCGTCTCCGTTTGCGTACACCTCAGCGATAGGCATTCCAATGTTGTCCAAACCGGATACATCCTTCATTCCGGGATCTGCATGATATCCGCCCGAGAGCTGCGCGCCGCACTCCATCAGGTGCCCAATGCCTAGCCCGCTCGCCAGCAAATCCCAGTCATCCATCTGCCAGCCCAATTCAAATATCAACGGCGCAAGAAATTGAGTGGAATCACCGGCTCTACTAGTAATCACTATATCCGCGCCCCGCCGCAACCCCTCAACAATCAGCGGTGCGCCTTGGTATGCGATAGCGGCTACAAGCCTATCCCCGAAAATAGAAACCGGCTCGCCCGTCTCAGATGTTACCGGATCTATTTCGTTGATAAGTGCGGCGCTGCTATCCGGCTGCGTATAGGCGACTTTGATACCTTTAATGTTCAATTCCTCGCAGATTTTGGCTGTTAAATTAACTGCACCTTTTACATCTGCGCTCCCACCATTATGGATGATTTTAACACCATTCTTGATGCATGCCGGAAGTACAGTTAGCAGGGTTCTACCAAGCGTGACATCGTATCCGACATCGCCCTTTGCCTTTCGCAGTGCGGATTCGGAATAGGCTTTTTCCGATTGAGCGTCAAAAATCAGATAATCAATCCCGCCATTCTCCGCCAGATTCAATGCGGCGTCTATACGGTCGCCGCCGGCGCCGGATCCGCTTCCCAGCCGAATTGATGATTTTCGTGTATTAATTGTCTTACCCTCCTCAGCAGCGTGAAATTTGAAGACCGAAACTATTCGACAAGTTATCTCTACTCCCACCACCTAACGGGGTGCCAGCCCATATTATAGGTCATAATTTTGAATGCCGCGTTCATGATGCTCCAAATACCGCCCATAGCGTAATCTCCCAATATCAGACCTGCAAAGAACGGGATGGCTTTTCGATACGCTCGCAAGCCGCCGTACCGAAGAATTGTGAATTTTAAGCACCAACTAATCAACACCGGCACCCAAATATAAATCATCTCTGCCGGACTCACTCCCAATACATAACCAACCGGGTGGAACGGCCACCATAGAAAGCGCATCTTCATGGCTAATAGAAACCCCGTGATTGCCGCACCGAGTCCCATAAAACCGATCGTCGTGTAATCCGTTGTTTTTTGAAAGGTCAGCCACCATTGCAGACGTTGTGTAAAGCTTTCCCTGCCCATGCCCCCGATTTCCGATTGATTCTCAACGCCGAAGTGGTATGAAAGCCCAAAATAAATCACAAAGGTTGCCGGAATACCGACGGCAAAGGCAAGAATCATCGCCCATGTCAACCTTCGACGATTGATATTCGCGTTTTCACCGATTCGAAATGCCTCCAGTTGATTCGGCATCGGGTGGCCGGGCTGGTCGCGATTCAATCCGAAAAAGAAGGATAGAACCGTCAAGTTTCGGGCGCCAAAGGCTCGCGTTCCCAGTGAGGTGACCATTGTGCGTCCCGGATCCAACCAGAGCAGTTCATGCACCGGCAATCCCAGTCCGCTCCGCATCTTGGTTATCCCTAGGGCGGCACAGCAATACAGCGTTAAAAACAGTAGGATAACCCACAAAGACAGCCCCGCGTTATAAGCGAAAACGAGCAGAAAAATCACGCCCGCGAGGATGCCCAGCATTGCGGCGCGGTACGACATCGGCTCCGCCGCCTCATCTATTCCTCCCTTTCCGGTGAATATCTGCGTAAAAACGCGCTTGAGATGTCTCCGTCCAACCCACAGCGCTAGAAGCCCCAAGCCAATCCACGCTCCCTGAGCCTGCTCGTCGAGATAAAGTTCGCGCCATCCCATTGTGGCGCCCAGCGACAATTGCGTCATTTTCTTGAAAAAGTAAAAGAACCAGGCCGAAAAGGCGAGATCCAGCGGCATAAAATAGGAGAGTCCAATGACAAACGGCTGGAAAGAGATGCGCGTCCCGTGCATGTAACTCCACGGCTTTTCCTGAAAATGAAACTGCGTCCACCCGACCGGTATATAAGGGACGAACGGATAGAAAGCCTTCAAACCGTTAAAAAGGCTAATCCCGGCCGCAATTCCAAATCCGACCCACATTAAACGATTCTTCAGAAATCCAACCGGATCCCGCCCCATCTCCAGCGGCAACCAGGTAATCGGGTAGGTAAGCCGTTCATGTTCGGAGAACTGCCGCTTGATTATCGCGTTGATACAGATGAGAATGAAGCAGAGGACAAACAGAAAGGCAGACCAGTAAAACAGCGGTCCAATCCAAGCCTTGATGTGTTGTAAGGTGAAGAACGTGTCTTCACCAAGAAAAAAGCCTCGCAGGTCATTCTCGTTTTCTACGGTGAACCAGCCCGGGATATAATGCCAGAAGAGATTACGCCAGTCGTTTTCCGCTGTGGCGTACCAGTAAGGGTGAGCAATGGGACCGAGTAGTCGAGTCATTCGATGTCCTGATATGGTCGACACCATGACGACCATGACATAGATGACCAACAAGTCGGTGTTTTTGAATGCGGCTTTACCAACAATCTTTTTGCACAGGAGGTTCAGCAATATCAGCACAAACAGCGTAAACACCGCATTGCTGAACAGCGACATGTACGTGTGATTTAGGCCTTTAAGGTAGTCATTGGCTGAGATCCAGTAGGAATTGACGACCACCAAAACCACGCCGATTGCCAGTGCACTCAGGGATATTCCACTCGGCGGTTGACTTCTGGTTCGCGGCAAATTTTCCAAAAACAATTCCTCACTTTAACACATGCGAACTATCGCTAAATCCGTGTATGATTGTTCCACACTCTAGAATACATTATAAATCTATCTGATATTGGTTGTCAACACACTCAACGCACAGCGTTTTCAGTTGAAAACTAGAAATTCTTGGGACACTTTTTGCGTTGAGATAAGAAACTTACTCCGGTAATATGAGCTTGTGAACACAGTTTTGAAAACTTTAAAGTTCAACCAAACAGTGTCGCAGTTTTTTGCAAGATTAGCGCGTCCAATATCTACGCATCTATATCTAGTTTTTTCTGTTGACATCTCTGGTGTTTTTGATTAAGATAAAGCGAGTGACCAACAAGAACCGTAAAATGTGCAGCCCCGGTCGATGATCGGGATACAACTGCGCTCACCAAGTTCCATTTGTGAACCATCTATCTTGAAAGGAGATTGATGCCTTGCGAGCGTTTGACTATATACCCGCAAAAACTGTTGATGAGGCAGTGGCTTTGCTCGCGGAAAAGGGAGATCAGGCGAAACCGTTGAGCGGTGGTACAGATCTCATTGTTATGGTTAGAGAAGGCAGGCGGCAGTTGGATTTGATGGTAGATGTCAAAGACATACCCGAAACCAACGTGCTTTCGTTTTCCCAGGATTCCGGCTTACATCTTGGCGCAGCTGTGCCCTGCTATCAAATCTACGCGGATGATAAAATATCCGCTGCATATCCGGGGCTTGCAGACGCTGCCAAGATAATCGGAGGCACCGCAATTCAAGGCAGAGCGAGCGTCGGCGGCAATTTGTGCAACGCCTCGCCCGCCGCGGATACGATTCCGCCGTTAATTGTGCTAGAAGCCGTCTGCGTCATTGCGGGGCCAAACGGGACGCGCGAAGTCCCGGCAGAACAGTTTTGCACAGGACCGGGGCAAACTGTCTTGGAAAACGGAGAATTTCTCGTATCGTTTAAAATTCCAGCACCCAAGAATCATTCAAGCTCATATTATCTTCGATTTATCCCGCGCAATGAAATGGACATCGCGGTGGTGGGCGCCGGCGCATCGGTCGTCTTGGACGCCGGGAAAACATCGTTCGTCTCAGCTCGAATCGGACTCGCTGCGGTCGCCCCAACGCCATTGTTCGCCGAGGAAGCCAGTGCGTCGCTCGCTGGCAGGGAAGTGTCCGACGAAGCGGTCAATGCAGCAGCTGAAGCGGCGCGCCACATCGCCCGACCAATCAGCGACATGCGCGGAACGATTGAACAGCGGGTTCACCTCGTTGAAGTGCTGACACGCCGCGCCTTAAATGGTGCAATTCAAAGAGTGAAGGAGTCGTGAAAATAGATGCCGAAGAAAGTACACGTTCAAACGACAATTAACGGCGAAACTGTTGAATTTCTGTGTGAGCCTCGCCAGAGCCTGCTTGAAGTCCTTCGAGATGAACTCGGAATGACCGGCGCCAAAGAAGGTTGCAACAATGGAAACTGCGGCGCATGCAGCGTAATTCTTGATCGACGGCTGGTCAATTCCTGTATAGTGCTTGGCGTTGAAATTGAAGGGAAAACGGTGGAAACCGTTGAAGGTCTTGCCGAGCCGGGAAAACTCCATCCGATACAGGAGATTTTCTTGGAAGATGCGGCGCTTCAGTGCGGTATCTGCACACCCGGCTTTATCGTAGCAACAAAGGCACTGCTGGACAAAAATCCTAACCCAACTGAGTACGAAGTCCGTTACTGGCTGGCAGGCAATCTATGCCGTTGTACCGGCTACGATAAGATTGTCCGCGCCGTGCTCGATTCGGCTCAAATTATGTCTTCGGAGGTAGGTGCATAATGTCAGAGAAGAAAGAATATAAAGTCATCGGCACCCGTCCTATCCGACATGATGGTGTCGATAAAGTGACAGGCCGCGCCCTCTACGGCGCAGATTTCCAAACTACCGGGCTGCTGCACGGAAAGGTTTTGCGCAGTCCCCACGCCCATGCCCGCATTAAATCCATTGACACTAGCCGCGCTGAAGCCCATCCCGATGTAAAATCGGTTGTGACTGCGGCGGACCTCCCTACGGCAGCGGACAAAATCGCCGATCTCGGTGAAGGTGCAGTCAATCTGAAATATCTGTGCGACAATATTCTCGCGAGCGACAAAGCGCTCTACACAGGGCATGCAGTCGCTGCGCTTGCGGCGAACGACCCTCACACGGCTGAAGAGGCGCTTGGACTAATTGATGTCGAATACGAGGTGTTACCGCCAGTACTTGAAGTGCGGGAAGCGATGGAAGACGATGCGCCGCTGCTGCATGAAAATCTGAAAACCGACGCGATGGGAGAAAAGTCTGAAAAGTCGAGTAATGTCGCGAGTCATTTCCAACACAAAAAGGGCGACATTGACGCAGGTTTTGCTGAAGCAGACGTTATTGTCGACCACGATTTTGTCACCGGTACCGTGCATCAAGGCTATATCGAGCCTCACAACGCAACGGCATTGTACAATCCCGACGGGCAACTCACCATCTGGTGCAGTACGCAAGGTGCATTTGCCGTGCGTCAACAAGTATCGGAAATTCTTCAGGTCCCGGTTTCCAAGGTTAAGGTGGTGCCGATGGAGATTGGCGGCGGATTCGGCGGGAAGATTAGTGTCTACCTTGAGCCGGTTGCCGCGCTGCTGTCCAAGAAATCGGGCCGTCCTGTCAAGGTCTTGATGAACCGGGCAGAAGTTTTTGAAGCCACCGGGCCGACCCCTGCATCTTACATTCGTGTAAAGATGGGCGTCACTAATGACGGACGCATCACCGCGGCAGAGGGTTACCTGGCGTTTGAAGCTGGCGCGTACCCGGGTTCACCCGTTGGCGCGGGAGCCATGTGTATCTTCTCCCCCTACAATATCCCCAATGGGCTGATTGACGGGTATGATGTGGTCGTCAATAAACCGAAATCTAATGCGTATCGCGCGCCCGGCGCAACTAATGCCGAGTTCGCTGCCGAAACCGTCGTCGATGAAATCTGCGAGAAGCTTGGCATGGATCCGCTCGAATTCCGCATCCTCAACGGAGCAGAAGAGGGCGTCAGCCGCATTGACGGTCCCGTGTTCCCGCGTATCGGTTGCATCGAAGCAACTGAAGCCGCAAAGGAACATCCACACTACGAAGCGCCGCTCGAAGGGGAAAATAGAGGGCGAGGTGTGGCGTCCGGGTTCTGGTTCAATGTCGGATTGAAGTCTAGCGTCGCAATTAACGTAAACCCCGACGGTACCATTAGCCTTGTTGAGGGTTCGACCGATATCGGCGGCACGCGGGCTTCAATTGCAATGCAAGCCGCGGAGGTGCTGGGAATTCCCGCCGAATCGGTTTATCCCACGGTAGTCGATACGAATTCAGTCGGTTACACAGATGTAACCGGCGGCAGCCGAACCGCATTTGCGACGGGATACGCCGCCTATGAAGCTGCTCAGGATGTTAAGCAGCAGATGACCGAACGCGCGGCAAAATTGTGGGAGGTCGATGCCACGGAAGTGCAGTTCGCGGACGGCGATTTTATATGCGTGAACGGCAAAGATGAGCGCATGAGTTTCACGGAGTTGGCTGCGAGGCTTGATGAAGTCGGCGGTCCGGTCACCGGGCGTGCTTCCGTTGATCCGACTGGGGTTGGCGGCGCTTTCGCCACGCACATCGTTGATGTTGAGGTCGATCCGGATACCGGAAAGGTCGAAATCCTGCGCTACACAGCAACCCAAGACGCCGGAAAAGCCGTCCATCCCAGTTACGTCGAAGGGCAGATGCAAGGCGGCGTCACGCAAGGGATTGGCTGGGCGTTGAATGAGGAATATATATATGACAAAGACGGTCGAATGTCCAACGCGAGTTTCCTCGATTACCGCATGCCAACCTGCCTAGATTTGCCGATGATTGACACGGTCATCGTTGAAGTTCCCAATCCGGGCCACCCGTACGGTGTACGAGGCGTAGGAGAGGTTCCAATCGTTCCGCCCCCCGCTGCGATCGCCAACGCTATCTATCGCGCTATAGGCGTTCGGATGAACGAGCTCCCAATGTCTCCCGGTCGGATACTCAAAACGATGGGGAAACTCTAAATTTTGGGATAGCCGAAAAAATCAGTGCCTGCCTCTGATTTGAGGCAATGGGGCAGGCACACTCCCAACATCATTCTCTTAGGACTTACGCAATAAGTTCAATAGTCCCCCTGATAAGGGGGATTTAGGGGGTTAGAAACATGGAAATAACGAGTTTTAAGTCCAATTTTTCCTTTTTCTGCTCAATTTGCGTAAGTCCTGTCTCGGTATTTCCAATCCTCCCCGCATTCATGTAAGGCGGTACCATGCCAATCGTATCAGTCCCCTCCCTCATGCAGAATCTCACCAACGGCGCAGATAAAGTTACCGTGGACGGCGAAACACTGCGAGAAGTGATTGAAAATCTTGAAGAATCCTATCCCGGCTTCAAAGCACGCCTCTGCGACGGCAATCGGATACGGAAAAACATCTCGCTTTACATTGACGGCACCATCTCACGGGAAGGCATGCGCCAACCCGTAAAAGCCGACACCGAAATTCACTTCCTGCCCGCAATTAGTGGTGGTTGTAGCCTCATGCCTGCCAAGTAAAGTGAAATTGTTGCTGTCTAGGCGCAGCGCATATGGGATTATGCTTAAGTAGCCATCCATTTTGGTTCAACAGCGCAATTCCGCCCTAATGGATTGGCAAGGTGTAGCGCATCACAACCCAAATCCCGTCCAAGTAAAGAAACCCTTTAGAGATTTGAACCGCAATTAACAACCGCTAATCTCCAACCAAACGAGGCATTCATGACACAACCGAACCGCATCGAAACGATTCTTAAAGACAGCAATTATCATCTTTCCTTGTTTAAGGAAAGAGAGATTAAAGCGTTGCGCGACAATATCTTCATCAAAACTGTTAAGGGTGAAGAGAAGCCATTCGTCAACTGTATTGTACGGGACAAAGCGATTCAACTCAAACCGGAAGAAGTCGTCCGCCAACTATATACGACAAAGCTAATCAATGAATACAGCTATCCCAAATCCCGGTTGGCTTTTGAACACCCTGTCAACTTTGGAAGTCAGAGGAAAAGTGCTGACATTGTCATCTTTGACAAGGACCGCCCTGATTCAGCCAATATCATCGTTGAGTTGAAAAAACCTAAACTCAAAGACGGTAAAAGCCAGCTACGCTCCTACTGCAATGCCACCGGTGCGCCGATAGGTGTCTGGACAAACGGGCAGCAGATTTCCCATTACAACCGCAGGGATCCGAATCACTTTGAAGAAATCACCGATATTCCCAAAGTGGACCAAAGTCTTCAGGACATCCTCGTTGAACACTTCACGCTGAAAGATTTAATCCTCAAGGATAAGATTTCCAATGAGCAAAAATCCCTGAAGAATATAGTTTTGGAGATGGAGGATGAGGTGCTAGCAAATGCTGGCGTGGACGTGTTTGAGGAGATTTTTAAACTAATTTTCACCAAACTTTACGATGAATTTCAAAGCCGGTCGGACAAGGAATTTCTAAACAGATTTGTGCGGCCAGCGACTAACATAGCTATACGAGAAAATCCATACGGATATCGACAAGGGGTAGATTATGCTAGGCTTAAGGCTGCTGTCAAAAACGCTCCGGATGTTGGCTTCCGGCCGATGGAATTCCGAAATACAGGGCAGACAGATACAGAACTCAAACACAAAATACAGAACTTGTTCAATCAGGCAAAAGACGAGTGGCCGGGCGTTTTTTCCGATGATGACACTTTTGAACTTTCCGACAGCCATCTCGCTATCTGTGTATCCAGTTTGCAGGACATTAAATTGTTCAACTCCAATCTGCTGGTGGTGGACGAAGCCTTCGAATATTTGGTAAACAAATCCGCAAAAGGGGAAAAAGGGCAATATTTTACACCTAGGCACGTTATTGATATGTGCGTTCAGATGCTGAAACCCAAGCCCGGCGAATATATGATCGATACTGCTGCCGGTAGCTGCGGATTTCCGGTGCATACAATCTTCAAACTAACGGGGCATTTGTTCAGTAACCTCGAAATACCGCCCAAGGAGAAAGAGAACATCCTAAAAGTGTTTGGCATCGACTTCGATGAAAAGACAGTCAGGGTTGCCAGAACATTGAACCTGATCGCCGGTGATGGCGAAACCAACGTTCTACACCTGAACACACTTGATTTTGTGCACTGGAGTGACCGGACTGAGCGGGATAGAAAATGGATCAACACCTACGGTAGGGGGTTTGAACGGTTGGAACGACTCAGGGCGGAAAAAGAGGACAATAAGCAGTTCAACTTTGACATTCTGATGGCAAATCCGCCGTTTGCCGGAGACATCAAAGAGAGCCAACTATTGCATCAATATCAACTAGGTTTCAAGGCAAACGGTGCGGCACAGAGTAAAGTTGGGCGTGACATCTTGTTTATCGAGCGCAATCTGGACTTTCTCAAACCTGGCGGACGTATGGCGATTGTGCTTCCGCAGGGCAGATTCAACAATACATCCGACAAACATATCCGTGATTTTATCGCCGAGCGAGGGCGTATCTTGGCGGTCGTTGGATTACATGGCAACACTTTCAAACCCCACACCAGCACGAAGACCAGCGTCCTTTTTGTGCAGAAGTGGGATGATGAACTGTGCCCAAAATTGGACGACTATCCGATTTTCTTTGCCGTGAGCGAAAAGGCGGGCAAAAACAAATCGGGAGATTATGTCTATGTCAAGAATAGCAATGGGCAGTATGAACTAGACAAAAACGGTCATCTGATTGTTGAACACGATTTGCATAGCCATGAGGGGCAATTAGAAGATGGCATCGCTGAAGCCTTTATCGAGTGGGCGAAGGAGGAAAAATTGAGTTTTTGGACGGATGCAGAAGATGGCGCAATGACAGAGCGACGCAAAGCATAGGAGGCTTTTATTGCTAACAATAGCAAAAGAAAGATATATGTCAACCCCGAGGTTAGATGTCTCCCGGTTATCGGATGAAATGGACGATATGGAAAAAGAAATACAGTAATAGGCAGACTCCGTATGCCGTAAACCTTATGCAAATTACGGCACTCCAGCATCACCTAAAACTTGATTGTAATCATCGTAGGGAACAACAATCGTTGTTCCCTACACTGCGTAAGCTCTCAGACTGTGATTGATACAACATTTCCGGAAAGATGATTATGATTTTTATGATAGACGAAGATAATTACGACAATATCATTAAACGGCCATATAGACCACAATTTGATGGCAGGTTAGTTTCTGTAACATATGACGTAGAAAAAGACACATTGTCACATGTCGTTACCCAAAGAAACGGTATGCCCTTAACCGTGGTCCCTTTAATTGAAAAAGATATGTTCTATAGTATAGACAAGAGTGGTAACGTCAACCCAATCACACATATATGCACTGATTCATCACATCCGCCTCTCGTTGAAGGCTTCGGGCAGAAGACATTGTATCAACAGATTTCAGAGAAAGTTGCAGGGCATGTGACGGATGGAATCAAATTCAATGACATAGTTGATTTAATGTTGGACGAAGCGATTTCTATGCTGAGTAGCCCATCTAATTGTGTCTCCGAAGATGGAAGATTGCAGAGTATGCGTCGGCAAATTGCCAGAGATTGGGGAGAGGTGTTTTGCAAACTTGACAATTTGGGACATCTGACTGGGTGGTTTATAAATGAGTGTAAACGCGATAATAATGAGTTGCATTTTGTACTTGGGTTATTTGCTTTCGAGGCGATACGGATTTTATTTGCGACTGTCAATCAGTTGCGTGCCGGGTTGGCGGATGAGACATTTGTGTATTGGCGTACTCTTTACGAGACCTTTGTAAAAAGTCGATTCATGTTGAAATTTAGCAAGGCGGATGCGGATCTGCCTGGACGGTTTCAGTATTATACGAATTCGGCATATTTGAAATTTTACTCAATATTTGCCCCCAAAGACGATCCTCATGCGCAAGATAATCCGTGGATACAAATGGAAAGGTGGTATGAAACCCGTTATGAAAAACAGGGCAAAGGTAGTTATGGATGGGTATATCCTCTGATTATAAATAAAAAGGGGGGACCGGTCATTAAACCAGCTTTCGGACAAATTATAGACGAGGTAGATAGAGGATCGAGATTTTCAGAAATATATTATGATGTGTCTACTGCAAAGAGTCACGGGCAGTTTGTATGGAATCCTCTTATAGTTAGTCCAACAAAAGGAAGGGCGACTCATCTTGATCCATTTAGCATTGGAAATATTGCTCTGGTAATGGAGCTGATGATGCCTCTGTTTGAGGAGATTTTAGAGAACACCACCGAATCGTGCAGTAAGCCGGAACACGGCGTTGTGATGGGCATCGTGAGGGCCGCTATTGCAGACATAAATAATTCTATCGCAGAGGTTAAGGCATCTAATCCCGAAATACACGGTGGCATCGCATAAACCCTTATTGAAATTTCGTAGGAAACTACAATCGTTATTCTCTACGAAATGCGCGTAACATGCAATTATTTCCAAAATCATTTCGCAATATAAATAATCGGTTACGCGGAAGGTAAGAAAACGTTGGGGAAATCACAGATTTGGTTGGCAGAAATCATTTTATGACCACGTAATCAGAAACGATGAGGATATATATCGTGTCCGTGCCTACTTCCAATACAACCAACTGAACTGGAAATTGGATAAAAATAACCGAACCAACTGTAACAAATGGCATGGTGTAGGGAAAAACGATCGTTGTTCCCTACGAAGGACTCGTTAAAAATACAAATAGGGTGAATCGTGCAGTATTCAATTATGAATCATTCTGACATTGATTTAGGACATAGGATAGATGCCGAATATTTTCAGCCTACCTACCTGCACATAGAAGAAAAACTCGTAGAGAATCAGGCAATACCACTGAAGAACTTTTGTTCTATTACCGGCAGCGCCTTTTATCCTGCTGCGATTCACCTTTATGCAGCTGATGGTTTACCATTTATCCGATGTGTTGACTGTGTCTCATACCCTATTATTACATCAAGACAAAGCACACAATTTGAAAAAATACCGAGAGAATTTGCCAATGAACATAAAAACATCAAGAGGTTGTCAAAAGGGGAAATAGTCATAACGAAAGTAGGAACCCCATGTTTTGCCTCGATAATTCATGATATAGAGGAGATGGCTTTATCGCGCAATGTCTTAGGCCTGAAATCAATCGCTAATATTGATCCTTACTACTTAGTTGCTTTTCTACGTTCAAAATATGGTTTCTTACAATTGCTCAGGGAAAGAGAACTGACAATCCAGTTTAAATTGACGTTTGACCGAGTAGGAAATGTTCTCATTTTCAAGCCAGCGGATAATAAGTTAGAAAACCGAATAGCGGATAGCTTAATTTTACACGAAGCGATTAAAAAGGAATCAGAACAATTATACAGTCAAGCCCAAGCCCTCCTCCTCGCCGAACTTGGGCTTGCTAACTGGCAACCGAAACACCGATTGACATTTGTTAAAGACTACTCCGACACTGAACAAGCCGAGCGTGTTGATGCGGAATACTACCAGCCGAAATATGAGGGAATCGTTGAGGCGATAAAAAACTGTATGGGCGGCTGGGATACGCTGGGGAATTTAGTTATGATAAAGAAATGTATAGAAGTAGGAAGCTAAGAGTATCTTAATGAAGGAGTTCCTTTTGTTCGCGTCAGCAACTTAAACCCATTTGAAATCACTAGTGAAAAGTATATTTCCGATTCGGTGTATTCAAGAGCTGCGCAACACCAACCTCAACAAAGCGAGATACTTCTCAGCAAGGACGGTACCCCCGGCATTGCCTATTATTTGCGCGAGGTCCCTCCAAAAATGATTCCGTCAGGAGGAATACTCCGATTGAAAAGCAAGACTGATAGAATTGACAATGAGTATTTGACACTGGTACTAAATTCAATATTGACTAAAGAGCAATCAAACAGAGATGTTGGCGGTTCATTAATTCCTCATTGGCGTCCGGAACAGGTTAAAGCAATGGTCATTCCAATTTTGCCGATAGAAAAACAAAACCAAATCCAACAAAAAGTCGTTGAATCCTTCAACTTAAGAAAACAGTCGAAACATTTACTGGAATGTGCCAAGCGGGCGGTAGAAATCGCCATTGAGCGCGACGAACAAACTGCGATTGAGTGGCTGGAGGAGGAAATCAAAGAGATTTAAGTTTATCACCACTGATTGCTGACAGCCAACAATTCAACAAACAGTATTACCGTCCGTAGTTCTGCCTTTCGATAGAATCAAGAATCGCTAATGGAAATTGCTCCTATTTTCTATAAGATCTTTGTCACAACCTACAATCTCGAAATACGCCGGTTCTTGGGCACGGCATTTCCAATTACGCCAAATGGTGGATTGTTAACTTGCCGTCACGTCGTGGATTCTGATTCCAGGTTTAATTACTATAGACGAAAAAGTCTACAGTTTCGGTTATTATGTTTCTGAAAACAACCTCCACATGGGTTACTTCAAAGGAAACATTGTAAATTTCTTGAGTGAGTTCCGAATGAACGACGAGATCTGGTTTAATATGTCTTTCATACGCCGTTATAAAGGGATTGTCTGGCAGCCCTGTATTAACCTATCATAACGGTTGAAGTGCCAACGTAAATTTAGTGCGCTGCCATCGAAAATTTAGACCACGCTCGTAACCAAGATTGTGATACAATTGCAATTAATTGAAAGGAGATTCCGATGGCATACACAATGCGCATTAACTGGACAGAACGTCTCAAGGAAGTGATTCCCTACCCGTGTTGTGATTACCGTCCTTTTGTTTGCCGAAATGAGAAAAACGGCTTTCCTGACGCACATGATGTTATCATGATCGGGGAGGACGAAAAGACTAAACTTGACACGAATTGGTGGAATTTCTGGAACCTAGAATCGGGATTCGACTACAAACGCTTCGAAACCTATTATTTGGAATATCGCCGCAAAATAGGAGAGTCAGGGGAGTCTCGCACAAGAACTTGTCTCGATCTAATCCACGCGGACGGTATCAACGCGGTCGAGACAAACGCATCTCACGCAAAGGTTGTGAAACTCCTAATAGAAAATATGCCATTGAAAGCGATTGTTGCCTACGGCGTCCCAGCGAAGAAATTGGTGAGTAACTTCCAATCTCAACGGGTTATCACTCTCTCCGACGAAAGAATCATTCGGGAAAAGCATTTCAGTCGTGGTTTTAGTTATAGAGGTAAAGATTCAGACGTTGAAAGGCTTTGCGAAAAAATAAACCGACTTCTCTGAGTTAGTGTGGGCGAGTGCGGCGAGTTCTTGAAGACCGACTATTGCTTAATTCCTAGTCAGGAGATTCAAACTGCAATTTCCCCGGCTGGGACGTATGCGAAGGCGGCGGCATTTCTGCCGGGATAGTGTGACGGAATCCCTCACTTCGTCGCTGTGGGTGTAGCGTCTCAACGCGTTCCTCAAGATGCGGTACTAACCGAGAGAGATGCTTCAGTTGAAGGTGGGCTTATGTTTTCACAGGAAAAGGAATGCATGTTACGGCTTGCCAAATCCCAAGTGTTGAACGGGTTGGTTGGAAGGTGGGAAACATAGCAGCGCTTTAGCTTTGTTAATTCTATTCTGACAAGTCAGCTTAATTTTATATACGACCGGAACGCTCAAAGAAGGAATTAAACAACGACTTGGCGGACAGTCACCCCCAAGATGGCAGATCGTTGGTTATCTGCTGGATGTAGTCGGATGTTTTGCGGAGTTCTTTTTTATGCTGTTCATCCGCTTTACGCTTCGCAATATCTCCAGCGATATATTCAACTCCCCAAGCCCCCTTTTTAAGCCGTTTCAAAACAAATTCGCCCCCCATTCGCCTATTTATATAGTCGAGTAGATTCCTCAAAACCCAGTACACATCCGACGAAGAATACTGAAGATTATTTTGAGGAGATTGCTCCCCAACATAATTCAAGGATTGCATAACTATTTCGACTGTTTCCCGTACTGTATAGGTTTTATCGGAATAAAACTGAATTGTCAGCATTGTTTTTGGTTTGGTGTAGAAATGTTGGTAAGTTCCTGTTGAAATTTCGATGTAAGTGTTGAGAATTAAAACTAGCAGCGGTGTTTCACCTAATAGGGCTATAACTTTAGGTTAGGCACTATCGTTTACTTTAACGGTAGGCATACGCGGGGGTTGTGCATCGAATCGAACATCTTTTTTGGTATTATTCCGGACTTGAATCAGTTGAGCAGCAATGCTCACAGTTCTTGTATGTTGGGTTGAGCGGATAAATCCAAATGCGTAACGATGGCAGATGTTCGGCCGGGACATCCAAACGCCCTTTTACCGAAATAATGTAGCGTAACCCAACGCTTTTCAAATCACCCAGTCGCTACTGATTGCTCAATACATTCGAAATAACCAAAAGCGTTGGATTCGCTAAATCCAAACTAACTCTAAACCACTTCAAATCCCTATATCCATTCGATTTATTGCGACCATTTCGCTTGCTCGGCTTAACCCAACCTACAAAAACTACGAAAAATTAAGGAGGGTTGTTGATAAAGAATATCACAGTATTCTCAATCATATACTCGCTGCTTTATGGCGGTGTGTCAGCCGCCGGTGCATCGGATTGGCCGCAGTGGCGCGGTCCCAATCGAGATGGGATTTCCTAGGAAGTTGGGCTTCTCAAAAAGTGGCCCGATGGCGGTCCTGAAGTCTTCTGGAGAGTTTCTCTCGGCGAGGGGTTTTCCGGTATTTCCGTCGCTGACGGACGTGTCTATACGATGTTCTCGGACGCAGAAGATGAATTCGTCGTTTGTCTCGATGCCTCTAATGGGGAAGAGATTTGGCGGTTTCGTACCGACAAAACATTCTATGAATACGAGGGCGGCAATGGGCCTCGTGCAACCCCGACAATCGACGGGGAGCTCCTCTTCACGGTGTCCGCACAGGGCAAATTCTATGCGTTGCATAGTGTAAATGGAGAGACGGTCTGGTCTTACGATTTGATTAAAGATTTCAGAGGCTACATGCCCAGGTGGGGATTCAGTTCTTCGCCGTTGGTGGAAGGCAATCAGCTTTTTGTAGAGGTCGGCGGAAACAATGGGAAGTTTATCGTGGCTTTTGATAAGAGGAATGGGGATGTCCTCTGGACTTCCCACACAGGCAAACTGGGATACGCCTCGCCGATTGCTGTTACAATTAGCGGGATACGGCAACTCATTGTCTTCGCGGGGCATCGGTTGCTCTCAGTATCAACCGATAACGGTGAACTGCTCTGGAGTTACCCGTGGCGGACGGGACGGTATGATGTTCACGCGGCAACTCCCATTTTCATTGCACCGGACAAGATTTACATCTCATCGGCGTACGGAAAGGGAGCCGCAGTCGTACAGGTCAAGGTAACGGATTCTCCGGAATCAAGTGCTCGGAACAAAATAGAGGTCGAAGAGGTTTGGAAAAATGAGAGAATGCAGAACCGGTTGGCTACGTCGGTTTTGCATGACAATCACCTTTACGGCTTTCACAGGACTATTTTGAAATGTATTGATGCCAATACCGGCGTGGAAAAATGGAAAACTCGAGGATACGGAGAAGGCACGCTCATGCTCGCAGACGGACACCTGATTATTCTCGGTGACCGCGGCAAGCTGGGTTTGGTAGAAGCGACCGCTTCCGCTTATCATGAGGCGGCGAGCGCAGACGTGCTGAACGGACTGTGTTGGACGGTACCGACGCTTGCGAACGGCAGGCTCTACGCTCGAAACGAGAAGGAGATGGTCTGTTTAGACATGACAGGCCCGAATTAGCGGATGACTTTTGAAACGAGATTAACTCATGATGAGGTAAAACGAAAGGAGCTTACAATGAAAAGGGAAGTCAACGTGTTTAGAAGTAAAACTTCAATGCTGTTACTGTTGATTGCCGTTACCACCGTGTTGGCGAGTTGCGATGCGGTTCAGGACTTTGCGGACTTGTTGCCGCCGCCGCAGTCAGCAGGGGCACACGCTGTGATTGATTCGACGAGCGGAAGCGAGGTAACGGGTACGGCGGTTTTCGAACAGACTGGAGATACAATCACGCTAACGGTTGAGATTCAGAACGCGGAACCGGGACTCCACGGTGTTCACATCCACGAATTTGGTGATTGCAGCGCACCCGACGGGACATCGGCAGGCGGGCATTGGAATCCGACCAACACCGCCCACGGCAAATGGGGAGAGGGTGAATTCCATCTCGGCGACATCGGTAATATATTGGTTAGCGATGACGGTACCGGCAACATCGAATTGACGACAGACTTATGGGAGCTCGGAACCGGTTCAATCTTCGATGTTGTGGGAAAAGGCATAATTGTACATGCCGACGCAGACGATTTTACCTCCCAGCCTTCAGGGGCTGCCGGTGCCCGAATCGGCTGCGGAGCCATTGTTGAGTGATTAGATTGGCATCCTCTCATGACGGGGGTAAGGGGCTCCTTTGTAAATGATTCGCTGCGGGTAGTTCAATTCCCGCTGCGGTCGCCCTTTTAATTAACCCGTCCTATGTTTAACTCGAAAGCAGTTTTGTTTGGTTCATGCAGCGTTCGATTGCCTGTTCGGGTCTATTGGCACGATATGGGGATGCTAGCATCGCCCGCCACGGCACAAGGTGACAATATCGGAGACACTGAGTGCACGAGTGTGACGGTCGTTGATGCGGACGGCAATAGGCGTTATGGCATAATACAATAAACAACAACACGGGATGAATTATGAATATAAGAAACAAGCGCAGCTTCGTCGCGCTTGGCGGTCTATTGATGTCAATCGGAGTGTTGGCGGTTAGCGTTTTTATGCCAAGCGTTAACGAAGATTCGGTATTCCGAATTCCGGACTGGAACGTCAAATCGGTTTATGCGAATGATGAAGACACTCGCATGATGACTGGAGATGTTCCCATCGGTGTTGTCGTGGCACAGACCGGGAAACATGCCGAAGCGTACGGTTTCGCTATGCAACGCGGTTTTGAATTGGCTCGCGAGGAGATTAACAACGCCGGTGATGTAAAACTCACGTTTAACACTGTGGATGATCGGAGCAGTGTGGACGGTGCGAAGGAGGCTGTACGGCACTTGGCGGACCAGGGTGTATCTGCCATCGTCGGACTCGCAATCTCGACGCACCTTAAAGAGGCTGCGCCGATCGCGCAGCAGCATAGAGTTATCGCTTTTAGCTCGGTCTCCTCCGCTGCCGGTTTGAGCGCGATTGGGGATTTTATCTTCCGCACCAGTCTCGCCACAAATATTAGCATACCCAGCGGTTTGGCCGCGACTCAACAGAAACTCGGCTATAAAAAAGTGGCATTGATATATGATGAGATCGATGTCTATTCCATAAATAGCAATGAAGTGTTAAGGCGAGCACTTGAAGCCAACGGAGTCGAGATTCTCATCATGGAATCCTTTCAAACCGGCGATACCGATTTGACCCGGCAATTGACCAATATAGTAGCGGCAAATCCTGACGCACTCTTTGTCTCCGCGCTTTCACAAGAAATAGCACAGACTGTTGCGCAAACTTCCGAGGTGGGTGTTCCCGACAGTATTGACATTATTGTCCCCGATCTAACCATGAATGAAGTGCGAAAGGCGGGGGATGCCGCTGAGGGCGCCATAGGTTTTATCGGATGGTTTACCATGTCTGACGCCCCCGGAAACCAATCCTTCGTTCAGAATTATCGGGCGAAATATGGTATCCAGCCCGAACCGTGGGCGGCACAATCGTATGCAACCCTTTACGTGCTCGCTAACGCAATTAAGACGGCGCAATCGACGGATGCCGCAGCCATTCGGGACGCGCTTGCGCAAACGAAGGATTTCCCGACAATTTTGGGCAAATCGGGCGCGTTCTCATTCAATCCTGACGGTGACGCACTGTATGACCAAATTATAATGGTCGTTAAGGACGGAGAACTTCAGTTCTTTGAATAATCGGCAGCAAAGACGTTTGTTGAATTCGCATTCGGTATCGTTTTGCGGCTGTGGTCGAATCCGAGCCGGTAGACGCTTTGACATTACCGCATTGACATTCCTACCCGGCACAATTCGTTTCGTGGGATACCGGTGCGCGCCGGGAATCGGATTAGATGGCCCATCGAAAACGTGAGTTATCTTTGAACTCTGCGCGATCAGCCAATTAAATCGCCAAAAACCAGTTTTTGTAGGTTGGGTTGAGCAGGTAATTCCAAATCCGGTCTTGAGGAATTAACCGGTCACGAGTACCAAACGTCACGCTTGCCGAGATTCATGCCGCGAAACCCAACGCTTTTCTGGCGTACAGAGGTTTGAAAAGCGTTGGGTTGAGCGGATAAACCCAAAGCCGTAACAATGGCAGATATTCGGCCGAAACATCCAAACGACCCCTTTACCGAAATTGATGTAGCGTAACCCAACGCTTTTCAAATCACCTAGCCGCTACTGATTGCTCAATACATTCGAAATAACCAAGAGCGTTGGGTTCGCTACATCCAAACTAATTCTAAACAGCTTCAAATCACGAAACCCATTCGACATATTGAGTCCATTTCACTTGCTCCGCTTAACCCAACCTACAAAAACTGGGACTCGAATCAAGTAACCATCATAAGCGTGAGTTTTCTATGAAGGGTGCGTAATCATCCAATGAAAAAGCGAAATTTCAAGATGGTAGGTTTCGTATGGAACTTAAACGTCTAGCTATGCTATAATGCTTAACAGAGGTTAGGAGATGAGATAGTCGATCAGTGCATGATGTATCTATCGCGTTTTTGCGCAAGATTTCTAAAGGGGAGGATTCCTGATGAGGAGGATAGCTTACTGTTTCATTGCGATTACTGTATTTTTCAGCCTGATTTCCGTTAAAGCTCCGGCTGACCTTGTTGACGGACTGGTTGCCGCTTGGTTGCTCGATGAGGGAAAAGGGGCTGTTATGAAAGATGCTGTCGGTGACCACGACGGCGAAATTGATGGCGGGGAATGGACTGATGACGCCAAGAGCGGAAAGTCTGCCTATCGGCTTGCGGGTCAAACGCTCATTACGGTTAAAAATTCGAAGGACATTGATATCCTAAAGGACGGGTTTACGATCGCGCACTGGATTAACCCCAAACAGGGCGGCGCGATTATGGATAAATCGGGGGATGACGGTTCGAGAATTCAGTGGTACATCCTTGGCGACAAACGCCACCATTGGGGCATCGGCGGGGCATGGGGGTTTTCGGATGGCAATCCGGTTCCCAATTTTAACGAATGGTATCACTTCGCATGGTCGCATGAACCAGATGAAGCGAGCATTGTTTATCGTGACGGGGAGGAAGTTGGCATGAACCGCCTCGGGGCAGTTCCAGAAACCGGGAGGGATATGCACTTTGGCAACCGGTTGCCTTGGGAGGGCCGGCAAGAGTGGTTCAATGGGATATTGGACGATATCGGTTTCTGGAATCGACCGTTGTCCGAGGATGAGGTCAATGAACTCATTGAGAAAGGGCTGCCAAATTTCCTCGCCGTGTCACCACAGGGCAAATTAGCGACGACGTGGGCAACACTGAAAACTCGCCTGAATTAGCGAATCTGCTGAGATATACTTAAAGTGGACGTGAAAAAGGTCCAAACGCAACCCAACAAGTGTTTTTCGGGAATTTGCACTCCAATCCAAAAAATCGAGTTTGGTCAGCAACAAAGAGAGGAGGTGTGTTGCGTTATTGCTTAAGTTTGGGGCGCCGTGAAAGATTTAACCTTGCGCATTTCAGAATTGTACATCTAAACACGCTTTTTCTCATGAATTCCAAACCCAAACATTATTGTGACGAGATATTACAGATTCTAGGTTGTTCGGTGGTTTTGCCGGTTGTTGGTACGATAATTTGCACAAAAAAATGCTTTGAATAGGGAGGCTTGACATGTATAGATTTTTCATTAAACACGCTTTTTATTTGATCGCCCTCATAGCCATGATTGCCAATTCGGCGGTTTTCGCGGCGATAGATGGCAATTTAGTGGCATACTGGGGTTGTGATGAGGGCTCTGGAAATACCCTCAACGATAGCGCCGGGGGACATACCGGTATGCTGTCAGCGGGCATTGCGTTTGTGGACGACACTCCCTCTAACTCTGGTACGGCGTTGGATTTTACGGCTGGCGGCGATCCTTTGATTACTGTGGAAGATGCGCCCGACCTCAACAACTGGGATCCTGGGTTCACTGTTGCCATGTGGATTTGTCCTCGCGGCGGTGGCTCACTGATGGATAAGTCGGAGAGCGATGCTGTTAGAGTCCAATGGTATGTCCTGGGCGACCAACGCATGCATTGGGGTCATGGCGGCTCGTGGGGTTTCTCTGACGACATGCCGTTTCCCGCATTTGGCGAATGGCACCATGTCGCATGGACACACGACATGGCGCAGAGCGTCGTGTATATCGACGGCAACGTGGCGGGCACCACTGAATTCGAGGGGCCAATCCCTGACACCACGGGAGCCGTGTTATACTTTGGCAACCGTCTAGTCCATGAAGGGCGAGCGGAATGGTACAATGGGAAGATGGATGAAATCGGCCTATGGAACCGGGCACTATCCGCCGATGAAATCGGAGCGCTTGCCGGTGGGGAAATTCCCACGGCGGTCTTGCCGCAGGATAAACTCGCGACGACATGGGCGGACCTTAAATCTCACGATTAGCCCGTGAGGTGTGTTTGCAAAGGTTTGCACGCAGTTTGAGGCTGAAATAAACTACCGGGGCAAATTTCAGATAAAGGAATTCAATTCAAATCCTATATCTGGGATTTGCCTTTTTTTCGTTAGTAGCGAATTTGGAGGGGAAAAAATCGCGGGAGAAATGCTAATCGAAAAGGCTATAGTTTCTTTGCTGCTTTAAATTTTTGGGTTGCAAACTGGCGCCACTCCTTGAGTTTGGTATTGCGATAATCCGGCTTGTGCCACTTGCTTTGGGCAATTCGCATGGCTTCTTCTTCTGAAATTGGTAATTCGACCAGCTTTCGGATTGCCGCCTGCCGTTTTTCCATATCTCTTGTTTCATTAATGGCTTTCCACGCATTGACCAAATCTCTGTGCGAGTCAATGACGAGCGCGCCGATAAGATCGCTCACAATGTCCCAACGCTTCCCACCCTTCTCTGCATTATACCGAATGGGTGTCAGTTTTAGTTCAAACGGATTCGATACTGCGCAGCGTTCACCGAGTTCATAATAGAGGGTAGGAATCACGCTGCAACGGTTCAATTCATACTCTTTGGGACCGTCGGGATCGGTAATAGGCAACATCCATAGCTTTTGCCCTTCATCCGAAAGCACAAACTCGATGAACTGTTGAGCCGCTTCCAAATTCGGCGCACCTTTCAGTATCGCTATGGAATCCGGGCCCACAACGGCTGCATCCGACGGCACGATATATCCGATCGCATCCGCTCCAATTACAGCAATCTCCGCATAGGCGTAAAAATCGATTGCCATTCCATAGATAACTTGCCCCGACGTAACATCTCTGGGAATCCTACTCGAGGCAGCGGGGAACATTCTGACATTTGCACCCAATTGCGTAATTAACGCAAACCCTTTTTCCCAACCGTAGCCCTGAAGGATGATTTCGTACATCATGTGCGCGCTGCCGCTTTCGCGCGGGTCTGCCGCACCCACTCGGCCAATCAATTCGGGGCGCGTCAAATCTTTCCATGTTCGGACTTCGGGCAAGCCGAGACGTTGACGAAGGTTTTCATTGTACATGATCCCGAAACTTGATAGCGCTGTGCCATACCATCGATATTCCGTATCATACACGGGAATCCCATAGAACGCTTTAGGAATTCCATGCAATTGTTCTGCAGGCAGTTTGTACGGAACTAGCAGACCTCTGTCGGCAAGCTTGAGGTAATTATCCGTCCCTCCCCCAAAAAAAAGATCGATGCCGATGCCTCCGGGAACACGCTGAAATTCGGATTCGATAAATCGAAAATTGGACGATGTCCCACCTGAATCTATCCAATCAAGAGTAATCTGCCTTCCAATTTTGTTTTCGTACCACTCCCTGAAACTCCTGCTAAATTCCGTTTCGATTCCCTCCCAGTGCGGGGAAATAATCACTAGATTGTCCTGGGCAGTCGCTGCGTCGGTCAAGCAAAGGATAACGGTGAAACTGAACAACAGAATTACCGCACAGATTGGGGTACAGTTTTGCGCTCGCATAGGCAAATCCATAAATTAAAGACTTAAAAAAACGGATAGAAAAAAACGGCGAGATAATCAGAAGGGTAAATGGCGGGTGATTGTAGGCATTTGCCACATCAACACCAAAATCACGGAGAGAAGAATCATATACCATACAACTCGCTTCCATGAACCACGTCTTCTACCTTGGTCAAGGCGGTTTGAAATCTTCATGGTGTCGTACCTGCTGTGTTTCGAAAAGTAAAGTTCTTCGTAAGATTATGCGCCGCTAATTTCGGTGCAAATTTCAATCCTTGGCTTTGAACATTTGGGACGCAACCATGCCACAAACTCAACCCGCGTCACAATAGAACACCGCCTCAACTTGTCGACTACGTCTTTTACGGTTGCGCATCTGATAAAGAACTAATGCGATATCACACCTGATTGGATGTGCAAAACCAATTTTTCTGAAATTGTGTGATAACTGCTAATTCCTGTGCTGTTCCGCGGGAATTACCGACTTTATCTGGCGGGCATGGATTACGGAAATACCGTAACTGAAAACTTCCTCGACAGAAAATTCAAACCCGCTATGGTGGATTTTCTCACCCTGTTCCGGCAATCGACCGAATAGGCTCAAGATGAGCCCACCGATTGTATCACATCGATCACTCTTAATGTTTGTGCCGAATGATGAATTAATCATATCTATTGATGTCCGCGCATCAACAATCCATGAACCGTTGTCGAGGAGTTCAACCGGCGGGGTATGCCGTTTGTGATTGTAACGTATCTCACCTACGATTTGCTCAATTATGTCTTCCAAAGTGACAAATCCAACGCACCCTGCATGCTCATCAATGACAATTGCAATGGGGTCTTCAGCGATACGCAGCTCCTCAAGTAGATCACTCGTGAGTTTTGTCTCGGGGACATAGTAGGCTGGTCGAATAAGAGAATTCAGTTCGTTCAATTTCTGGGGTGCATACAGAACATCGGAGATGCTCACGATTCCAGTCAGTCGATCGATACGTTCTTCATAGACAGGAATGTATTGATAGTTGGAGTGACGCACTATTGCCTTCACCTGTTCGATGGGTGTTGCGACGTGAACGGCGATGATTTCTGACAACGGAATCATGACCTCTCGCGCAGTAGTCGTCGAAAGTGAAAAAATTCCGCGCAACATGCGTGATTCGTTAGCTGAAAAAGTATCAATCCATTCAAGGAGAAATTCTAAAACCTGTTCCCTCGTCGGTCCGACCTTATTATTTCGCCTCCGTTTGACGAACACGCTTTTTTTATCGTCAGTATTTGCTACCCTAGACGGAAGGGTCGGTTGTTGATTCGATCGAGCAACAAGTTGATCTTGTTTATTGATTACTTTGCTAATAAAGCCCATGGGTACGTGTGGTAGGTTGATTCTAACCTTGAGATTTGCTCCAATTTGCTTTTTCGTTTTTTCTTAAAAGTGGAAGAATTACCCTGTTAAAATTACAGTGCAAAGAAACACAACATGTGCAAAAAATTTCTGCTATTCCGTCAACAAATTTACCTCATTTTGAATTAAAGTATGGGGAAAATGTGCTCCATATCCAACCAATTTTGTGTGGTATGCTTTTTACCGATGGAATCATCCGGTTTATATGGATTCCCTAGTTCATCGCGCGGATTTGACCCGACCCCACGTGGCTGCGAGTTTTCCATTTAAATCCACAGACCGAGGACGGCCTGGACCACCCTCCTTAATATCTTCACCGGTAATCTCGACATGATCAAATCGTGCTTGGGCGCCAGAAACCACCAGCCCCGCTTGGCCGGATTTAAGGGGTTGGAGATCCCGCGCTGCAAAAACCTCATCATCAATCCGAAATTCGAGCAGATCACCGTTGACCGATGCCTTAAGTTCGTACCACTTCTCTATATCTCCAACAAAGGGAAAATTTCGAATGAACCAGATTTGTGGTGTGGCTTTAATGATCCTTGAGGTTCCAAGCGTAAAATTGATGAAAAACAGGTAACGCTCATCCAGCTCACCGCGGTCGTACAAAGTAAGCCCTACACTCGCTGGGAGGTGTTTTTCCTGCACAAGCTTTACTCTGCATGAGAGGGAATAGTTGTTCCAATCCATATCCCCCGTTAGCCACAAACTCATAAAACCGGGTTCGAAGATCTGTCCTACGGCCTCGCCTTCGTCAACCCACCATTTTTCCACGCGGCGATCCAAATTATAGATAGCCCACTCTGGTTCTCGTCCATCTTCGAAATCGTCGCGCCATGTGCCAGCAAACCCGAAATTACCGTACGTCAGCACACCAATTTGAAAGACGAAAACCCATAGAACAAGGACGGATTTCATCTTGCAATTTTCCTCTCATTGAAGGGCTTCCGAAAATAGTAGCAAATAGCCATTCATGTGTCAAGCAAAATTCGGGGATATATTGGTAGTAGTTATGGGAAGGTTGGTTTTGTATTGATTTGAGTTACTTATATGATAAAGAAGCAGGTTTGAATGTGAATCCCATTCTATAGTATAATATCTGCGCCGGGCAGCGCGGATTTGACTATCAGGGAGTATCCCTTCCTAGCTTCCGCATTTTCCGTTGAAGCTAAAATCCGAGATTGGGATTGCCTTGATTGCTACCACACAAATTTCGAAGAAATTTCGTACATTATAACGAACGATGATACGCCCTCATTTGAATTTTCAACGCAAGCTAATGGCGGTATTTGTGGGGCTTACCTTGCTTCCCACGCTTGTCCTTGTTCTCGTGTCTTACCATCTGATTGGTCGAAGCATTGAACGGTGGGCAGGTCATCAGATTGCCAATACTTTGGAAAATTCGGCTTTAATTTTGCGTGATGCAAAGGAACTCGCCCATAACCTTGAGCTTCACGAAACCGACTTATTGACACACGTTGCCGAGATTTTAGCGGTCGATTTTGATTTGGTTGCAGGATTAGATTCGCTTAATCTTGAAGCTGTTGGCATACGGGCGGATGAACTTGCCGATGATAACGCAGAATACCTCATTGCTTTGTATGATCGATTGGGGAACAGAATTTTCACCAGCGTTTCCTCGGACTTGCCGCCGCTCAATCTCGCCGAATTTCTGAATCCCTTGTATGAATTGCCTGATGCCCCTACAGTTTCCCAGGAGTTGGAAAATCAAGGGTATTTGATATGTGGGATGCCAATCTTTTCGGAAGATGGCGTCCAACGATTGGGTGCCATTGTCGTCGGAAAATCAATGCCGCTGACACCGGCTCAGACACGTTCTCAGATGGCCTCCATCAAAAGCAGCCTTGGGAGCATCAAAAGCCAACTCGGCACGTTGGAGTCCAATATGGATGCGGGAGGGACGGTAAACCGCCGAACAGAAAAGCGAACAACTTCTATAGCGCTGGTAATCACAGCAGTTTTGGTAATTGCTCTGTCCTTTTGGGTGAGTCGTACCCTCGCTAGGGGAATTAACACGCCAATCCAATCACTAGTTGCCGGCACAAAACAGATTGCCGATGGAAATCTTGACTACAAGGTCGAGGTGCTAACTGATGATGAATTTGCCGATTTAGCGAGGGCGTTCAACCGGATGGGGAACGACCTCAAGAAACGCACTGAAGAACTCAAACGCGCCGAACAAATTGCGGCATGGCAGGACGTCGCACAAAAACTGGCGCATGAGATAAAGAATCCGCTGACCCCAATCCAGTTGTCGGCGCAACGCCTACAGCGCCGCTACCAGAACGATGACGAAGACTTTGGGGAGCTTCTAGATCGCTGTACACAAACCATCATCACTGAAGTTGAGGGGTTAAGGCATCTGCTTGACGAGTTTTCCCTGCTTGCCCGGATGCCATCCCCCCAGATCGCGTCCGTCAACTTACGCGAGACAATTGATGAAACCTTGGACCTATTCGACAACGTACCGTCGAATTTTGACTGCCAAATTGATGCTTCACCAGACCTGCCTCTAGTGACCGCAGACGCGGAGTATCTGAAACGCGCCTTTTTCAATTTGATTAAAAACGCGCTGGAAGCCATGACGGAAATGAACAAACCCGTGCTTACGATTCGTGCCTTTACGTCAGCAGACTCATCAAAAGTGTGTGTGCAGTTTTCCGATACAGGTCCGGGAATACCCCCTGAAATGAGACCAAAGTTGTTCATGCCGCACGTGTCTGGCAAGAAAGAGGGGATGGGACTTGGACTGGCAATTGTAAAGAAAATTCTCACAGATCTTGGCGGCGACATTCGCGTTGAGGAAACTAGGTTCGATTCGGCCGGAGCGACTTTTACGTTATGGTTGAAAGCAGTTGATGCTGAAGCGTGAGTTGACAGCGATTGCGTACATTTAGATGAAAACAAGACGGGTTGTAACTGCATTCTTGGCACATAGCGGAAAAATCCTGCTGCTGAAACGTAGTAGCAAAGTCAGGACATATCCAGGGCGCTGGGCGGGCATCAGTGGTTCGATAGAACAAGGCGATGCATCCCCTGATGAAAGAGTCCTGAAGGAGATAGAAGAGGAGACTGGACTTTGCCCGGAAGATATTCAATTCGTAAGAAAGGGCAAACCGGTAAGAATCGCGGATGAAAACCGGATTTGGATGGTTTACCCCTTTCTCTACAATGTGTCAAACCCGGTCAAAATCTGCACAAATTGGGAGCATACCGACAAACTATGGATTGAGCCGGGTGAGATTACAGCGCATAATACCGTCCCAAACCTAGCGCAAACGTTCGATAGCGTCTATCTGAGAAAAGGGCTTTCCAATCGCATTGCTGACATTGAAGCAGATCGGACACACGGTGCGTCAGAACTTGCGCTAACGGCGTTGCATGTATTGAAAAGGGAAACTACTGAAGTACGCGCCAAATCTCCGGACGCCCTGCTTACGCATTTGTCCAACGTCGCATGGCATCTGCGTAGGACTAGGCCAAGCATGGCCCCATTAACAAATGCGACTGCTTTCGTGCTCTACCACGCCATGAGGGAACCAATTAAACCCAAGCGGGTTTCTAATCTGAGAGCGCTAATCTCTGACAAAATTGATGAATATGAGACGAATTGCAGGAACGCCTCGAAAATCATCTCGCACCAAACCGAGAGTTTGCTAGCAGATAATACAACCATCCTGACACATAGCTACAGTGGAACGGTTGTAAATGCAATTACGAGTTCAAGCAGAGAAAACTTACACATCATTGTCACCGAATCTAGGCCATTATATGAAGGCGTCAAGACCGCCAATCGCCTGTCGGAGAAATACGATGTTACTCTCATCACCGATGCACAAGCGGGATATTTTATTGGACAAGCGGATATCGTGTTAATCGGTGCGGATACCGTTCTTGCGGATGGGGCAGTGGTGAACAAGGTGGGTACGCATCTGATTGCGCTTGCAGCCGAAAGGCAATACGTGCCGGTATACGCCCTCTGCCAAACAAGCAAATTTAAGCCCTTAACCCGCGATAATGAATCAACAATCGAGTTGGAAGAGATGGACTGTTCCGAGGTAATATCGGAGGGGGTTCAAAAGGTAAAGGTTAGAAACATCTACTTTGACGTAACACCCGCGGAGTTGATTCGCGGCATCGTCACGGAGCGCGGCATTCTGACGACCAACGACGTATTACCGATTGCTAAGGATATGGCTGAATATGAGAGAGTTTGGCAAATGTGAGTCGGAATGGACAATCGACCGCATTTACTATGCCGATTCATAAAAAACTCACGCTTCGGAGCTTAGTGTCTATGTTCAATTGGTTAATTCTGAGAAGAACGCCTAAAATCAATCCGGCGAAGAGCAATATCAAGAAGCAGCAGAAACGCAGCGATAGCAAGTAGAATACGCCAAAGATGAATTCGAATTATAACCGGATTTTCGGGTGCGCGAAACACATCTTCAGGCGAGGGCGCGAATTTTCCGCCCGAAGCCGCGGCAAGTTGCTTTAAGAGCGATTCGTTTGCCGTGTGCACAAGGTACTCTTCAGGATATGAGACGACTGTGCCGGTGACTTGGGTGTTGACGGGTTCACCATGCTGCTTCTGCATGATGTTGATGAAATACGCTCCCATATCGTTCACCGGAAAAGAGAGTTTATATTGCCCCGGCGCCGATTGCGCCATTGCAAGGGGTTTCTTCTTTAGGTTAGGTGAAATGAGGGAGACTTCGTTTTCGAGTTCGTTGAGAAATTCACCCTCCGCGTTAAGCGCGTCCACAGTCAAGAAAGCCGCGCCCTTGTCTTGTTCAATGTCTGCCTGGAAGTTGCTGGCAGTGGATTTTCGCATGGTATCGCGCACCAATTGAGTCCAGAATTTTCCGTAGCCGGGCCACTCTAGCCAATCTGTTGCCCATCTCGCCTTTGCATCAGATGTAAACGCAACAGATCTGCCCAAGCCGTATTGCCATCCCGCTAGAATCGGATCGCCCCGGTCTGAAACCAAGTAGACTTCGGCTGTTGGCCGCGGGTGTGTGGAAACGTAACCGAGCAAAAACGGCGCCAAATCTAGGTCAATGCCTTGCAAGACCTGCGCGAATTTAACAACCTGCGGGACAAACGGCTCGTCAATAATTGCGGACTTTGAAGCGGTGACGGTCTCCTTAGCGAATATTTGGGGGATGCTGTAGGCGTCCTGCGTAAAGTAAGCTCGCCCGTTGCCCCAATTTGCGATGTTTGACATCAAGTTCATATCGGCGCCACTGCCGATGCCCACAGTCGAAACCGTGATCCGCTCGCCCCGCATCGAATTCACAATACCGTACCAATCGCCCGGCTGCGATAGTCCGTCGCTGAGGACGATGACATGTTTAAGTTTTGCCCTAGTCTCGGTCAGCGCGAGATACGCCTGTTGAAGTGCGGGATAGAGATTGGTACCACCATTCGCGCGTATTAATCCGATTTGGTCGGAGAGATAGAATTTGTCTGCTGCCGTGTGCATCTCGGCGATCCAGTGCGGAGACCCATCAAAGGCGATAACTCCAAGTTTATCGCGACGCCCAAGCAGTTCGACCGTAGCGCGAGCTGCTTCTTTTGCCAGTTCAATCTTTATCCCCGACATGCTTCCTGATTTGTCAATTACCAGCACCATTCCAATGCTCGGAGTCTCCTTCTTCTTTTCTGTGTCGGTACGCACCGGTAGAATCTCCTCAATCGGTGTTTTGTAGTAGCCCCCAAGCCCAAAGCTATTTTCGCTTCCTAACATCATGAACCCTCCGCCAAGGTCTTGAACAAATGTGCGGATGAGCTCCATCTGTTTCCGATTTAATCGGTTGGCGGGCACGTCACTAAAGAGCAGCAGGTCATAATTCTGAAGGTCAGACAGCTCATTGGGAACCCCTAAACCGTTTCGGACATTGACTTGAATGTCTACCTCCTCAAGTACGCGCACTAGATGCCGCGCTTGTGACTCGTTCTCATCAATTACCAACACCTTCGGTGTGCCAGAAACAACAACAATTCCGAGTGCGTGGTTGTTATCGTAGCGTGTGTCCTGAGTCGAGCGGCAACTCGCGTCGAAAGTTAACATTCCGCTTTCAGTCGCGGTTTGATCGAAACTGAATCGGTTTTCACCCACCTGCAGGGGTACCTCTCTTTTGGCAATCTCGAACTTGTTTTTGTGTAGGCGAATCACCGCAAAGTCCTCATGTTTGCTGTGGATATAGACTTCCAATTGGAATGGTTCGCCCTGCTTGACCTGCACCGGCGCATCAAGCCGCTTCATCACGACTTCCGGCGCATCGCTCGGGTAAATCGGCACGGCATCAAGTTGTACGCCGAAGGTTTTTCCGCGTAACCCTGCCCGAATTCCATTACCCCGGGTTTCTGTACCGTCGCTAATTAGGACGATTCGCCTGTTTGTGTCGGCAGGGAAAATTCCCCACGCCATCTCGACAGCTTGAGCGATATCGGTAGCATCTCCTGCACCCTCATCGGCTGCCAGCCATTCCGCCCGCGTTTCAGCCAGGTTAAACGCTTCATGCGCTTTCGGTTCGTTGTTGGTATCCGTAGAATTTTTATCGGCAAAACCCCGAATGACTTGTACGCTGTCAGTAAACACCACAACGCTCGTACTTTCGTCCGCACGGTGTCCTGTCGCTTCATCAATAAATTTTTGCGCTTCTTCCAACCCATCGTCCGATATACTGTCTGATATATCTGCGAGGAAAACGACCGCTAGCCTATCGTCAGTCTTTAAGAATTGGAGTCCAGCGAGGCTAAGGATGAGCAGGATAATAATGATACAACGCAGAACAAAGCTGACTCGACGCTGCCAGCGTCCTAGATCGACGAGGCTACGGCGGTGACCGAAGTAAAGCAGAGGCAATAGAAGCAGTAAGAAGAGTAGGTAGGGGCGTGCAATTTCCATGGTAGTCAGTTGGTTTCCATTGATTTAGAAACCGTTCGACAGCACTTAAGTGAACTGCGAAATTTGCAGGGTATAGCTACGGCGGAAAATTCAAAAGCGCAGCGCACTTTAATCCACCATCTTATTCGCGCAATAGCCTCCCTGCCTCTTCAGCCGTCTGATTTGCGATTTAAACACGACGGTCAGGTTAACTGCCGAGGCGTACTTGCTATTGCTCCCCAAATGCTGGAAAGAATCATTTATGAATGATTTGGTCTTGCAAGGGAATGATCGTATAAGGAATGCCGTATGCCTCTCCCCTTATTGAACCTTTGGGGAGTTCGTGCGCGTCCGAACGTGGATGCGAAGGATGCATAATGTGCGGCAAGGTGGGAGATATACTTTGTCCACTTTCAAGTCTACCGACACGTTCTTTAAGAACTTCAAGCTCTTTTTGTAGTCCCTCTATCTGCGACATGAGGTCTTTTGTTTCCGATTCAGAGGCTTTTTCATTTCCCAATATTGTGGAATTGGATGTAATCAAGAAGACGAAAAATACTATCCCGAGTGCAGCCATAATTGTTAGTAACCGCCCTGTTTTCATGTTATCCCCTCCTTCGGGTTGTTTTTGCGACTCATGAAATCAGCGTCCATTGAGGAACTTTCAACGCCTGAAGTGAAAAGCACAATTCATCGCCGATACATTGCGCGCCGCGAGTTTACTATTCCTCATTTGGTTTGATGGACTCGAAATACCGCTTTACGTAGAACTTGTACCCCAACGGAATTTGTTCTTGAGCGAGCGCGTCCTCGGAAAACTGCTGGTATTTTGTGTAAGCCTCCTCATAACTTTCCACTGTTTGCGTCCCCGCGGACGCCGGGTCTTCAGCGATAAGTGTTTGAGTAATCTCTTCGATTGTCGAATTTCCGGCACCTTGTACACCGGTGATTCGCTCTAGTTGACGGTATGCGTCAAGCTCGGTCAACGCGCCGAGCGGATTAGAATCTGTCGCGCTACCTATTCCCGGACCAGGTTTATTAGCGCTGCATGCACTAGCTATTCCTATTTTACAAGCCTTACACTGAGCTTTAAGCTTCGCTAACAACGAGTTACACTTTTTCGTACCTGCACAATCCGACAGTTTTTGAGCGGCAGCTAGCAAATTCTGCCTAGCGCCGTCGGAATTTTTCTTTCTTACCGCACGACCTGCTTGAGCCAAGTCAGTTCCCAATGAATCGCACGGCGTCCCCTGCAAACTCGACCCGCCGCGTTCGAGCGCGTCAGAGACATTTTGGCGTTGTTCCGGGTTGAATGATTTGAGTTTTTGGGAAAACTTGAACAATCTCTCCGCAGACTTTTCATATTGGCCTGACTTTAACGCCTGGCCGAAGTCGCTCAAATTGGGGTTTTCGGCAAGCTGTTCACCGAGGGACTTCAACAAGGCATCCGTCTTGGCAACGTCCTCAAGATTCATCTGGGATTGCAGCGCCGCATCAATTTCGGTCAACTTGGCGAGCGCTTCTTTAGGCGTGATGTTTTCTTGCTTTAGTTCAAGGATTCTCTCCTTAATCTCTTTTACCACTTCTTCCAGACCCGTCTGATCCGCTTCCTCTTCAACCTTTTCAATCTGTTTTAGAAGATGATCGGCTTCTGCGGCTATCTGCGGCGAGAAGTCGAGAGTCGCGGGCGCCTCGACGGGCGCAAAAAATTCGATGTAAGAAAACGCCAACGCCATAACTATTACCAACGCGGCAAACTTGGTTTCGCGCGGAATCGAATATCGAACGACCTCCTTAGCGGGCACTGCTTCCAGACAGTCAGAGGTATCTTTTAGTTGTAGCGCAGTCAACACCTCATCGGTCTGCCGTTGAATAAACTCAAGTCCGCTCCCCGCGCGATCTTTTAACGCGGCTTTGACATCAATGGTTTGGGCGGCAGCTTGTAGATTGATCGGACGAAATAGGCTTGCAATCAGCCCGATAGCGGAGATGCCAAGCGAAACCCAAAGTAGGACGATGGGGGATATATCGAACGATGCCATAAAGCTATCGACGATAAACAACGGCACACATAGCATCATACCGCAAAAAAGAAGCCTTGCCAGCATCTTGAACGTTCTTTGTACGTTCAATCGGCGGCGCACTTTTTGAATCTTTTCGAGAATCAATTCGTCAGGCATTTTGCTCTCCTTGTGGTTTTTACCGCGTGTTAAGGGGATACGTCCAACTGCTAAAGTGGTGGAGCACAATCCGGTATAGGAATCATAACGTTAAAAATACCATTCACACGCAATCTTGTCAAACAGAATTTTAGCGCTTGAAATTAGGCGGAAACGACAACCCGCATTCGCCTATTTCTGCGAATCTTGCACATCTTGTGAAAGTATGGGTTTCATATCAATATCGATATTAGAAGTTGTTTCACCGGGCCGCACCTGAGTTTTGGCAGCTACGCGAGAGTAGGGAAATTTAGAAACAACAACCTCGAATTCACCGACGGGGACACTGTTCACGGTATAGTTGCCGGAATCATCTGAAGATGTTTCAAGTCCGAAAGAATAGCCATCTCTACGAATTTCGACTTTTGCACCGGCGATTGGCGTTTGATTCTCGGCGTCTCTGATTACCCCGGAAATCCTGCCATATGGAAACACATCTATCCAACCTGATTGTGCTTCTACAGCAATCTCTGTATCGTCTGGCGCAAACAGGCGGAGGTTTTGTAAACGCACCGTGCTTCCGCCAGCTGCTACCGGTTTGAAGGTCACAACAACAAGCGGCCCAATGTCTGTTTCGGCACCATCTTCTCCGGTCCGGCGGCTTGTGATGCCCGCGATGAGTCCATCCTCATTGTTTATCAATGGGGGGTTCCAAATTGTTGCCGCGCCGTCATGTTTCAAAAAAGACCCTTCTCCAATGTTGATTGCTTGTAGAATTGAGGGTTCGAAAGCCATGTCGAAACTGAATCCTTGAAGTTTTTCACCCGGCAGTCGAGCGGACACAGTTATGGGAACGGAGGCGGTATCAGGATTAGCTACGGTCTTTCCAACACTTACGTTTTTGACGAATGCACGGTTGATTCCTCCCATTAACGTTCTGATTTCTTTCTCGCTCAATGCGGTGTTGAAGACCGCTAATTCGTCGATTAATCCGTCAAAGGAGTACTTCAATCTCCCGCCGACATGTAAGTCCGCGATTCGTGGAGAAAATCGACTTGCGCCATTTGTTGATGCAACCTCTGAGCCGTTTCTGAAAATTTTCATGAAATTTCCCGGTATGCTGTACGTAAATGCCCAGTGTTCCCATTTACCGACGGAACCCAGAGGGCGATCCACTGTGACTTGATCCCAACCATACTGCCAGTGGATGGTGTCATAGAACGGGGCTTCGCTCCAGGGAAAGTGGATGGCGCAACGATCCATTAGCATCCCTGAAGCCGGACCAGTACTGTTAAGAGGAACTAGGCATACAAGGTCCTGGTTCTTAACTTTTCCTAGCTTTATCCATGCCATAATGGTCACTTCCTCACTCGGAAGCGCCTCTCCAAATCGAGGTATTTCGACGACATCGCCAGTCCCGTTAAACTCCAACGCCGTGCCAAACTTTCCTGTAACCCATTGCGGCTCGCCAGTGAACTGCCCATTATGGCCGCGCCCCGATGTATCTGCAGTGACTTTGCCCTCGCCATCATCGAATAGCCAGATTCCTACTGCTGTATCTAAATCGACGGAAGCGGCGTGAACATCCAGATAGATTAATCTACCTCCCAAGAGACCAACAAGTACAAGCGTAAGTAATACCGTTATTGCTTTCATGAATTCCTCCAGTGTTGCCTAGCTAGCTGCTTCTGGTTGTTAAGAAATACCACAAGGCATCATTAACGCTATTCGGCAAGGATAGTCTTGATATCCTCCATGAACACCGACTGATCCGTGAACCCTTTATATTGCTTAACAACTATTCCATCCCTATTGATTAGGAAAGTTGATGGGAGAGAAGCCAATCCGCCGAGTTGCGCCGCCGAATCTTCGCCCACCATTAGGTTCGGATAGGCAACTCCATGTTCTTCAACGAACGACTTGACGACATCTTCCCCTTCTCGGTCAACCGAAACGCCTACAACTACAAGCCCTTCAGGTTCGTGTTGTTCTTGCAACGCGAGAAGCTCTGGAATCCCACGTACGCTTGGAGGGCACCATGTCGCCCAGAAGTTGAGAAGGACAACCTTTCCATTGAAATCAGAAAGCGCAATTCCCTCTCCATTAAGACTGTAAAACATAATTGAAGACACAGGATTGCCTACGATATTTGCTTGGCTTTTTTGCGCGGCTGCTTCGTAAAGGTCCCAAAGTCCCTTAAGCGCGGCATTTTTCTCCGTGGGAGAAGTGGCATGCTTGGCATCTGTTCGGAGCATTGAGACAACGTCAACGTCGATTTTTCCGAGTCGCTTATAATAGCCAGATAATAACAAGACCAAACCATGCCGCAATTGTCGATTCGTCGACGACTGAATCAGTTCCTTTACCTTTTCGGGCTCCCGATTTAACACGTACGCTTTCCCCAATATGGTTTTGTTTTTTGGACTTGCCTCGAGTTGTAGCGTAAGTTCCGCCAATTCAATCGCCTTTCCGGGTAGCGCCTGTTTTGCTAGTAGTTTGGATACGAGTTCGCCATACCCCCAATTGCGTCCACGCCAATCCTGCATTTTGTCAAGAAGTCCTTGCCGGCGCGCTACCCATTGGGCGTACGCAGCATCCGACTTATCGGGATTGCCGATTTCTTTGTAGGCGTCACCGAGTACCTCGTGCGGCGTTGGGCTGTCCGGTAACTCTGTTGCAAGCATTTCAAGCGTAGCAACCCCTTCCGTCGAGCGGCCTTGCGATTTGTAAACATTCCACAATAATGGGAGCAATGTTTGGCGTTCCCATTCATTCTCAACGGAACGCGATGCGATAAGCAATTCGGCGATAGCGGCGTCATATTCTCCGCTGCGTGTATGCAGGTCGATTAGCGCGCGTCGTCTATGCGCGCGATCGCGACCCGTATCAGCAAGCTCTATGAGCCGCTTGTACATATTTTTCGCCTTCTCAGGGCCAGCGGTAACGTAAAGATTTGCTAGAGGCGCCATAATTACTGTGCTATCGGGATTCAACTCGCTAGCGCGTTCGTAAGCGGAAATCGCTTCGTCGGGCATTTCGTTCCATTCATATGATTGCGCCAGTGCGAAATGCGTGTCGGGATCGTCTGGACTGTCCGCAACTGCTTGAGTCCGCTCTGCAATCAATTCGTCATACATATCTCCCTCTTTGTACGTCCGTTGAATTGATGCTTCGGCGACTTTTCGCTGGCCGTCATCTTGGGCAACGTTCGCCATCTGTTGATAAGCATGGACGGCTTCTTTGAAACGCTTTGCGCCAACGTAGCTTCTCCCGAGCATATCGTACAAACGCTCCTTATCCCAAGGGCTGTGCCATCTTATCGCCGCAATTGCGTCTTCGACGAGTTTGATTGCTTCATCGTACATCTCACCATCAAGACAGATAGACCCCACTGCAGCGAGGAACCACATGTCCTGATTGCGGTTACTAGCCGAAAGGGCAATCTCGCCTTGATTAAGGAGGTCTTTCGCCAATTGAGGCTGATCACTCTTGTTGTAAGCGGCGGCGGCGTAATAATGACTGCGGACGTTGCCGGGTTGTATTTCGCATAGGGTTTGATACATTTCAGCAGCCTGCTTGAAGTCGTTTTTGTTTCGATGAATTTCAGCGAGCATTTCGACTACAGCCGGGTTATCCGCTTCTGTTTCCATTCTCTTCTCAAAGCGGTTCATCAATTGCTCGAGCTTCCCTTGACTCGTATAAGCACGAATTAGCGTCTCGCGTGCTTCATCTCCACCAAATTGGATTTTGAAACCGGAGGAACTGTGACTGATTGACATACCTCCCATTGCGCTGGAACGAGACAGCGTTTCGTAGAGTTCTAACGCTTGGTCATGCTCTTCGAGCTGCACATAAACCTGCACGAGTTCGCTGGATACCTGATTCCGCTCCCAGCTTTGGGATGTCATATCGAGCGCTTTCTTTAGTGCACCGACAGCTTCTTCCAATTTGCCATCCTGCCGAAAACGTCGAGCGCGCTCTTGTTGCATCTCGAACGTAAGCGTGCCTTCCTCTTCCGCTTTTTGAAGCATCTCATCTAACTTGCCCTGACGCCGGTAAACGCCCATTATCTGCCGTTCAATATCGCGTCGTTCCCATTCTCGCCCAGTGTATTGAATGGCATCTTCAAACGCCTTTTCGGCAGAATCCAGGTCATTTTTGCGGAGATAAAGTTGCGCCAATTCACGGTAGGCCTGTCCATCGCCCGGTCCAAATTCAATCGCTTGCTTGAAGGCTTCGATGGCGTCGTCAATGCTATTTTCAGCCGCATAGACTCGTGCGAGGCGGATATAGTGGACACCGCTATCCGCCTCGCCTTCAATGTATTTCTGAGCAAGGTCAAGCGCTTCCGGCAGCCTGCCTGCCTCACGCAAAGAGTTGACAATGCCGTCCTGATATTTGGTGTTTTCCGGGTCGGCCGCGAGCAATGCTTGCCAAGTGCTAATTGCCATTTCGTGTTTTTTTTGGCGTGAATAGATTGTAGCGAGTTGCGCACGCGATTCTAGGTCTTCCGGCATGACTTCAGAAATTTTTTCATATATTTCCACCGCTTTTGTGAGTTCGTTCTGATGCATGTACTGTTGCGCCAACATCCGCTGCATGCCGAGATTTGTCCCTGCCATCTCTTCCAACTTTTCAGGAAGCCGCGTCGTAGTCTGGAGTCCGCCTTTACGGGATTTAACCTCCATCAATCGTTGCTGCGCTTGCTCTCTTGCCCATTGATCTGCGGACAAATCGTTCACAACTTCAGTGTACGTGGCTTCCGCGTCCTCCCACATTTCGTGTTGCATGTAAACCGAGGCAATTTCCTGTTTCTGCCAGTAACCTCCGCCGCTGCCGCCAAACATCATCAGGCGAACCATCCCCATCTTTCGGAATGCGTCCTGTGCGTGCTCTTTCTCACCATTGTGGGCGTAGGCTGCGCCGAGTTTTTGGAAAATTTCCGATAGCTCCCACGTGTTCTGCGAATCAAGATTCTCGGCGGCGGATTTTAGCAGACGAAGTTCACGGGTGCGGTCGCCCGCGCCACGATAAGCATCTGCCAAACTACCAATACGCTGTGCGTCCACTGACACAACCTCATCGTCAAGAAGTTGCGCAACAAGCGGGTCCGACCCGTCAAGGTCGTGCGCCGCAATTTTCATTGACGCAACCAAATAGAGCAGCGACGGGTCACTCGGCTTCTCAGCGAGTTTAGCTTCATATTCCTCTAACAAACTCTGTATGTTGCCGGATGCCTTGTAGAGTTCAGTAAGTTTGGATACAATTCCCACTTGTTGATAGGAATTCTGCGAAATTTTAGTCGAATCAGTTCTTAATTTTTCTCGCAAAAAATCAATAGCTTTCTCTCGTTCGCCAGCAGCCGCATAGGCAGATGCTAGGTTAGTATAGGTGCCATGTTCATCCGGCAGAATCTCATACATCTTCTCGTAAATTTGAACGGCGGCTTGGGCATGGTTATTCTGGAGACACTGCTCGGCCACGTTTTGGGCAAAATAGTTAACGTGAGTACCTCCTACAGATGGCGCAATCATATCTTTTGCCATCGAAACCAATTCATCGACTTTACCCGCTTGGAAGAAGGTTTCCACCATCTCCCAGTAGTCGTAGCCGAGTGCATTTGGATTATGTTTTAGAAGTGCCGTGTATTGAGTCACAGCATCTGCCGCGTGTCCGCTCCGCTGTAACATCTGGGCGTACCGCTGACGGGTCATACTGTCTTTTGGACGAAGCGCGAGCGCCGCATCGAATGCCGCCGAGGCCTTCTTGACCTGATTTGTGCTTTCGTAATATGACGCCAACCGCACCTGCGCTTGGAATGAATCCGGATTCTTTTCAGCGGCTTCGACCAATTGCGGTTCCTGCTTGCGAACCGTTCTGGATCGACTCACCAGATGCGCCGCCTGTTGGAAACTCCACGAGTGCAAGGTATGACCATAGCGGTCGCGTTGGTTAGCGAACCGCAGCGCGCGTTCAGCCATGAGCGTGGCATCCTGTCCCCGACCGAGGTCCTCTAAATGCGAACTCAATTCCATCAAGAAATTTGGGTCGCGTTGACCCATCGCCAACGTCATCACTTTCTTGGCAACAACGATGGCGTATTGGGTTAAGCCGGTCTGCTGCAGTTTCTGGGAAAACTTGTAAAGTTCGCGGACCCCCACCGGTGAATTTAACACCTTCGTCATCAGCTCCCGTACTTTGACGGTGTTGCCGGTATGAGCGGCAAGCTGAAGCGACAGGTCATAGTATTGACGGCGATTTCGCGGATCGGCCCCGGCGAGCGCATCAAGTAATTCTAAAGCGGTCGCATGCTGTCCAGTTTGAATTGAGGCAAATACCGTGTTTATCTTAAGCGTGAGGTCTTCCGGAAACTCCTTTTGTAACGCTGAGAGAAATTCCTGAGATTTGTCCCGGTTCCCACCCCACCAATAGCAGTAGCTCAATGCCAAACCGGGAAAGACGCGGTCCCCTCCTTTAGCGGCATCCAGTTTGCTCTGGAGGTTTGCGAAAAACATTTCCTGTTGATCCCTCATCCAAAATTCGCTGAAGATCTGTTGGAGATACTGCAATCGGGTCTGATCGTAGTAAGTCGTCGGCGATGGGTAGCTGGACTGAATGGGTGTGTAACCACTGTAGGATTGGGACGAATATGCAAGTGTCACAACTTTTCGGGCATTCGTGACGTTCGGCTTGGTTCTGTCAAAAAATCTCCAGAAGAGTTCAATACCTTTGTCTGTATCTCCTTCGCGGACATAAGCGTTGGCGAGTGACTGATAAATGCGAACATACCGCCACCACTGTTGCTGTGCGAACGATTGCCCGAACACCATCTGGGAAGGTGCGGACGGTGCGGGCGACGCAGGGATTTGAAGTTGGGCGAGGAGATTCTCGGCCGCTTCAACTCTTCCCAGTCGCGCAAACATGGAGACGAGCTCCGAACCGGTATTTACATCGGTCACGTTTGCCGTCTCAAGAGTGTCCGCCACCCGTTCAGCCTCCGCCTTTCGCCCTTGATTATAGAGCATACCAACGAATGTTGCAGTGAACCAAAGCCGCGCATCGTGCGACAATCCTTTTATTTCATCAAGACGTTTCTTGTAGTTTTCAGGTTTGGAGTCTTGCTGAATAGAATGATACAATCGCAACGCTTGGTACACCTGGTCATTAGGTGACGCACCTATCAGCCGTTCAGTAACCTCGACTACCTTGTCAGTATCCTTAGTCAATGTGTAGAGTTGCGCTAACATTTCCAAGGTCTGAATGTCCTTCGGATTTGCCTGCGCGTCCGCTTCAAATTGCTGGATTAGTTCGTCCAGTTTGCCCTGCTGTTGTGCAATTGTTGTCAACTGAACCAATGCCCCGGCTTGGGCTTCTTCAAAACTGTTGGGCAACCACTTTTGTCCGCTGTGACCTCCATATGCCTGGTCCCGTATCCGCCAAACTAGTTCTTCAACACGGCTAAATCTGCGGAGGTTGATTCCGGGAGGCCCGTACCTGTGGGCAGTCGAACGCGCTTTAGCAGTCTGAGTTACGTTTGCTTGAGGTTTCGGCATCTTCAGAAGCCGCAGGAAGTGCGGTCGCGCCCGGTCTAATTCATTCATTTCAACCAAAGCCGATCCGACTTGGTAAATTGCTTTTGCGTCCTTCACCTTTTCGCCCGCTCGGTCGAGAGCCACAAGTGCTTCCTCAAGAAGACCGTGCCGAATCAACAACGCCGCCAGTTTCATTTCTGCTTCAAGCGTTTGATTTCGAGCGTGCAGCAGCTTGGTCCACACCTGAATCGCCTCCTGCTCCCGACCTAGATCGAACAACAGTTCCCCCAGACGCTGCTGGTGGAATGGATCGGGTTGCACTTTGACCAGACGCTGCAGATACGTCAGTGCATCCTGTGTATCGCCTAGACTGCGGTTAATTTCGACCAGTTGCTCCAGAAGATTCGGATTCTCGCGCTCCCGGTCTAAACCCTGCGCCAATTGGAATCGTGCACTCAGTAGGTCGCCTTCCATCTGATAGACCTCCGCTAACGCCAAGGCAGGGGCAATGTTGGACGAATTCGCTTTTGACATCTGCTTTAGCTTGTCTTCAAACTCCTCGCTCCGTCCCAAGTCATAATACGTATCGGAGAGTGGTTTTACGAAGGTGAGCTTGTCACTCACACCGTCGCTCAACTCCCAGCACCGCCAATATTGTTCGATTGCCTGTCTAGGATTGCCTGAAAGTTTGTAGATTTCCGCCAGCTCCTCGCGAATGTCGGTTGCTTCCGGACGAAGGCGTATTGCTTGTTTGAGACTGTCGAAGGAGGTTTCATAATTCCCAATCTGTTTGGCGATTTCCGCCAACATTTGATGTCCTTCGGGGTTGCGCGGACTATGTGCAACCGCTTGCTTCGCCGCTGCTGTCGCCGCATCAAATTCCATCGCGTCGAGATAGGATTTCGCAATCTTTGCATAGTGTTCCCGGGCGTTTACACTGTCGATCTCAACGAGGCGTTTGTAAACTGAAACCGCTTCATCTCGGAGGCCCTGCTGGATATAGATTTCGGAAAGCCACCGGTTGACCTGCACATCATCTGGCTTGATGTCATGCGCCTGAATCAGAGATTCCAGTGCATTCGTTACGTTCCCTAGTTTAACGTACATCTTGGCAAGCTGTTTCTGCTGGTCGAAAGATTCGGGTTCGGCTTCCAACTCGTCAATTTTCCCCGCAAGCGTACCCTGCAGACGATAAATTTCAATTTGTTGCCCACCCATCTGCTCTGCAAAAAATTCGTTGGGTGCAAGTTTTGACGCTTCTGCGTATTCTGTTAATGCCTCTTCGTACGCCTTGTTTTCCATCAACCGCCGCGCCAACGCCTCACGGTATCGGTATTCTCCGGGCGCGAGTTCCACCGACTTGCGGCTCGCATTCATCGCTTCGGATTGAAATTCCTTCGCATCGAGTAACTGCGCAAGCCTATCAAAATTCTCAGCGATTGCCCGGTCTCCGGCAACCATCCGATTCCAGGTTTCTACAGCCTTCTCACGGGTTCCCTGACGGAAGTAGAATTCACCAAAATATTCAATGTAATCGAGACTCTCCCGTGCAAGTGCAATCGCCTTTTCATATGCTGCGACCGCATCGTCTAGCCATTCGTGTCCGGCGTAAATCTCCGCGAGAATAAGGTGCGTCCCTGCGTTCGTCGGATCGCGGTCAATCATCCGCTGATACGCACCCTTCGCCCGCACTTCGTCTTCAAGCTGCAAATACAACTCTCCAAGTTCGCGGTAAATTCCAAAATCGTCAGGCTGTTCTTCACTGAGGATTTCATACTCCGCCGCCGCGTCCTCCAATCTCTGCGCGGCGCGAAATGCAGCGATGAGATTTAAGCGTAAACCGGCATCCGTCGGGGCGAGATCCAACGCCTTTCGATATGAGGCAATTCCGTCGTCAAGTTGTTGGTTCTCAATATACGCCGAAGCCAGTAGGCCGATGAGTTCGGGGGCATTCGGCGTCACTTTGAGTTTGTCTTGATAATACGCGATTAATCCTTCCCAATCCCCGTCGGCGGCGTAGATGCCGATGATACGATGCTGAATGTCTTTCCGCAGCCAATTCCCCTGTCCTGTCAATGCAAGCGCAGCGTCATAGCTTTGGATGGCACTAGCATAATCCCCCTTCTCTTCCTGTATCTTCCCAATTTCACGGCGACTCAAACACACTCGGTAAGGGTCATCTGATTTGAGCTGAATTATTGCTTCGTGTTGTTCAATGGCTTGCTCATAGAGTTCTTGTTCGCGGAACAGGTCGGCGAGTTCGATGCGGGCGAATATGTTCTCCGGTTCAAGTTCAGAGATTTGCCCCCACGCCAAAATCGCGTCGTCCACACGGTCTCTGCTGAAATAGGCGCGTCCAAGGGTTTTATAGAGTGCAGTCAGGTCATCTAGCGTAGCCGACTTGGTTGCAATTGCGTAGTCAGCCGATTGCGTCAATGCGGCAATTGCCTTCTCGTATTGGCGCAGCGCGGCATACGTTTGTCCAAGTGCAAAGTGGGGATAGTAGTTGTTCGGGGCAAGTTCAACAGCGCGTTGATACGCTGAAACGGACTCATTGTCCTTACCGAGCCGTTTGTAGATGTGTCCTAGAATCAACTGAAGGTTGGGATTGTTCGGGTTGGCTAGTGATGCTGTTTGATAATCGGCGACCATGGCGTCCAAGCCGGCGTCTTCGAGGTAGAATTGGTACAAGCGGTCGAAGGTGCTTCCCGCTTTCGGCTTACGCTCAAGCATCTGCTTGTAGCGGGCAATGACTTTATCGTCGTTAGTCTCATCTTGGGCAATGGTGCGTGATGAGGGAAACAAGGCGCAGCAAACGAAATACAATATGCACGGGACACTACGGCAAAATCTTGGGACAAACATGAAGAATCCTCCTTGAGAGCGTGGACACGGTTGGAAGACGGCACAAAACGTCCTAAAGTGTTTAGACGTGAAATGAGAAAGTTGCGTTTAATTGGCTAAGTTGTTTCCCAAACGTCAAACCCTCAAACATAGCCGCCGTGTGTGATGCGCTCGACCGAAAAAGTGTGGCTTGTCTCTTTCGCAGAATTCCGCGTAGACTGTTGCCAAATTGATTCGGTGGATATGGAATCATCGCGTAGCCTGTTCCATAATGTCCGTCATCCGGGCGACAAAGTCAGTCGGAGTTTCCATATTTCCATCAATCAACAATGCTCCTTCATAAAGTTGCAAAGCGCAGCTTTTGAGAATTGCCTCGTCGCTTTTGCTCCGGTGGAGCTGCGCCAGATTTTTAATCAATGGATGCGTGGGGTTAATCTCCAAGATTTTCTTGGATTCGCCGATCTGCCCACCCATCATTTTCATCATCCGTTCCATCTGCCTGTCCATACCGCTCGCGCCAACAACCAGGGTCGCCGCCGAATCAACCAGCCTTTTAGATGCAACAACATCCTCCACCTTATCGCCAAGCAGTTCATTGAAAAAAGAAATCAGCGATTTTATATCATCTTCGGACAGAGTATCGTTAGGGCTATCCGCGTCAGGTTTAAAATCTATGTCCGCCTTTTCGATGCTCTTCAGCGGCTTACCGTCATACTCGTGAAGATGCGGGATGTTGAAGACATCGGCTGCATCAACGAAAAACAGTACTTCGATGTCCTTTTTTCTAAAGTATTCCAAACTAGGGTTTCGTTCAACTGCATCTCTGTTATCGCCTGACAGGTAATAAATCTCATTCTGATCCTCCGGCATACCGTCAACATATTCCTTTAAAGAAGTGAACTCCCCTTTTTCGGCCTTGGAGGACTCGAACCGTAAGAGATTTATCAATCGGTCTCTGTTGGCGAAATCAGAACCGGCTCCTGTCTTAAAGAGCAGTCCAAAGTTCTTAAAAAACTTCTCATATTTCTCTGATTCATTTTCTGCCCAGTCTTCTAAAAGCGAGAGAATCCTACCCGTTATCACGTCCTTAATTTTGGCCATGACCGGACTGGATTGTGTCACTTCGCGGGACACATTTAAGGGTAAATCTTCCGTATCAACAACGCCCGACACAAAATGGAGGTATTCAGGAAGCAATTCTTTACAATCGTCTTGGATAAAGATTCTACTGGAATACAAATGCAGCGACCTCAAATCTTCCACTCTAAAATAGTTTAGCGGCGGCGTGTCAGGAAAAAAGATTAAAGCTTTGAAATTTACACGTCCTTCAATTGATAGGTGCAGATGGTCAAGCGGCGGATTATAGTCGTTGGAAATGAACTTATAAAACTCAATTCGTTCTTCTTCTGTTATTTCATTCTTGTTCTTATGCCACAACGCACTTATGGTATTCACTTCCTCCCCGCCGACATAGATGGGGAAGTCGGCAAAGTTGGAGTATTTCTTGATGACGTCTTTAACCCGATTGTCATCGCTGAAATCCTTAGCGTCGTCTTTCAATTTGAAGAAAATTTTCGTCCCTCTCTCTTCGAGCGGGATTTCTTCAATGGTAAATTTGCCTTCGCCAGTAGATTCCCACTGGTACCCAATTGAGTTTGCATCGGCATGGCGAGTTTGAATCGTCACCTTATCCGTGACCATGAATACCGAATAAAAACCGATGCCGAACTCACCTATCATATTGCCGTCGAACGGTTTGTTCTCAGTCTTCAATCTCTGAAAAAACTCTAACGTTCCTGAACTTGCTATGGTGCCGATTCTGTCAATTAAATCAGACTTTGTCATACCGACGCCCGAATCCGTTATGGAAAACGTCTGTTCCTCGGCGTCAAGCGCAATGTTAATCCGCAGCGGAAGGTCAGGGTTCAAAACATTGCGGTCCGTCAATTGTTGGAAACGCACTTTGTTCAAGGCATCGGAAGCGTTGGAAATCAGCTCGCGAAGAAATACTTCGGGATGCGTGTAAAGTGAGTGTACAATTAGATGAAGGAGCTGTTTCATCTCAGCCTTATATTCAAACTCTTGGGTAGGTTCAGTGTCAATGTTAGACATGATTCTAAATTCTCCTCTTAATTGGGCAAACCTCGCCGAAATCTCCCTTAAATATTTGCTGTGACATGATGTGCTGATTCTTTAAACCGTGCTGTATGGAATGGGAAACCAATATTTAACCTACATTTTTATCCTTGTCCTAATAGCTGGAAATCCGAATTTAATTTTGTTCGGTCCTCAGAACCGCAATTCGCCTGTGATAAAGTCTGACGCGAAATGACTTTCATAAATGCGCGCGTAGTCAACCTTTAATTGTCTCCAATCGAACCCAAGCCCGATCGTCCAATCTTGATCTGACAATCCTCCACGCACTCGTAGAAATGAAACCGCTCTGTATTCAACCCCAAAGTAGAGTTCCGCTTGGCGTAGGGACAACCTTGGCAACGCGGTATCCCAAGCTAACAGCAATTGCCGCCAGCGATATGCTACTCCGAGCGTCAACCATTGAATGCCAGACCGGTTCGGCAAATTTTGTGCGAGGAGTCCAAATTTCAGATTGGTGTAGGGTTTAATTAGCAGGGCAATATCGTAGGAGGGGTGGGTGCCGAAGAATTGATAACGCCAACTTGGGTGTTTGCGTTTGAATTTGATACTGGTGCCAACCGCGCCGTAGGCAGTAAATTGACGGGCAAATGCGTAGTAGTTAAAATCGGGCGTTCCCGACTCAACTCCCAATGCAATCTTGTTCCCCCAGAACAACCCATACCCGCGATAGGTGTAACCAATTCCTTTTGGATCGAAGGCATAGTCGTTTCGGTCGTTTAATTTGTTGGCACCGAAGATTTTTACGCCTTGCCCCTGAATCAATCCGGCAGGATTCCAAAAACCCGCTGTTGCGCCGTCAGCGATTGCCGTGAAGGCGTTACCCATTCCCAATGCTCTCGCGCCGATGTACAGCGGGCGCGCGGTTTCAAATGGAAAATCCGCCAAGGATATAAGTGAGTAAACAAGAAACACAACGACGGTCGCCGATACGTATCGCATCCAATCTGAGATAAAGTGTTTCCTTTTCCTCAATTCCCACTTGAGAATGCTTAATCCTCAATTTTGAACCGATACGGAATTATTATACGAATTGCGACCGGTTTACCGTCTTTTTGAGCCGGCGTAAATCGTGACCGTTTCAGCGCCTCAATTGCTTCTTCATCGCATCCATAGCCCATTCCTTCGAGAACCTCAATATCGCTTGCTTTGCCGTCAATTCCAATCGTCGCTTTTAACTTCACAACCCCTTCTTTTCCGGCATTCCGAGCACGTTCCGGGTACTTCGGCTTCGGTTTATGCAGGGCTTTAGGGGGTATGGTGTTTTCCGTTATGTCCACGACTGGCACGTCGACTGGGTCTTCTAGCTCAAGATCGGCACCGGGAATATCTGCCTCAAACGTGTCAAAAATTTCTGGTCTTTCTGCCCTCTTGGGGGCAATCGTCGGCATATTAGGTGTAATGCTTGGGCGATTCCCAGCGGCTATTGGCGGTCTTTCAATCGTCGGTATTTCTGGGGGTGCACCAGATGAGCCAATATCAATATTGTCTGAAGGAATAGTAATGCCGCCGCGGCCGGACGGAATGTCCACCGGCCTTACTGGCTGACGGGGTTGGATCGTCTCAACTCGCTGAATATCGGGTTCAGGTTTCTGGGCTACACGCTCGCGTAGACGTCGTTTCTTTAGGGTATCCTGCGCCTCATACATTTCCGCTACCACTGCATCATCATCGTTAATCACTACATTTTTGGCAATGTGAAATGCGACGAACAGCAGTATGAGCAAGTGAAAAGCAAGTGATACAATCCATGCAAGAGATTTAGACCTGCGCCCCTCCTTTCTCTTTCGCCGTTCTAAAATCGGCTCAACCGCAGGAATTGGGCGTTTACGTTCATGTTCTAGCGAATTCGACTTCGATTGAAATTCCTCGGTGTTTTCTACATTACCGTTGGACATGGCACGAAAATCTCCTCTCTGTTGCACGCTCATTAAAATGTCGACTGAACTGAAGTGCTATTCTACTGAATATAGTCGGGAAGTAGGAAATAGGATAAATTCAAGAAAAGGGTTGGTAGTCTTTGTCGATCAAGATTTCCGATTCTGAATTGATTAAAGCCGTTGTCAGTCTCTGTTTTTGTAAACGAAATCCGCAGAGGTTAGTTTAGTTGGCTTTAAGCATTCCTACACGACAGCGTGACCTTTTACCTTGGCAACGCTACACTTATGTTTTAACTCAAACGGACCGGAATTGTCGATGGTGTCGTTTTGAGGCGGCAGTCAAACTCACACTCTTGCCTGACATTAACAATAAGCCGCGGTACAAGAACCCAAATGATTCTGGATGCCATTAATGCTGTTCTTAAGAAAGATAGTTGTGACGGCTGGAAACGGACTCCCTAAATCCGTAAGACGAGAACGGGAAAACTCTATATTACACCGCTACCATATTTGGTGTCGCATAGCCACCATATAATGTACCAGATAATATCGCCAATTTCAACTAAAAATGTGGGCAGATGTGTGAAGCATAAGTAATTCCACTGGTATAAGGACATAGCTCGCGCGTTCCGCCGCTCCGAAGTATCGGCTGGTGCAATAAAGAATGCAGGCAAGAGGTTTTTCTAGTTATCGTTCTCTTTGTCCCGCAACAAATTCGTTCAACTGCTGAACAGCAAGCGAATCGTCGTCTATCGTGATTGGTGGATGCTTGGTCAACCATGCGGATGCGGCATGGAGTACTCCCGATGTCCCGCGATCGAGCGCCAGCTTCATGTATCGAATCATATCAACCATAACGCCGCCAAAGTTTGCGCTGTCTTCTACCTCCAATTTGGCTTCAAAGTGCAGCGGCGCATCACCATAGTTGCTGGCATCAATATAGAAAAGCGCCGTTTTGCGGTCCCCCATGAAATCAACGTACGAAAACCCTGTCGAGATTTCTGAGTCTGAAGAAACCAGTGTTTCTAGAGCCTCTTGCTTGGTCTTGTGCTTCGACTGTCCACGGTTGACGAGGTTGTAAAAATCAGTATTGCCAGCGTAGTTTACCTGATAGGTACGTTTGACGTGGATACCTCTCGCGCGCAATAGTTGAAGCAATGCACGGTGGATAGCTGTGCCGCCAAGCTGGCTCTTCACATCGTCGCCGATTAACGGCACACCGTTTTCGGAAGCCGCCCTCTGATAAACCGGATCGCAGACAATTAGTTCTGGCATCCCATTGATAAATCCAATTTTAGCCTCTTTGATGGCGGCGTCGGCGTAAAATCTCGCCGCTTGCGCGGAAGCGGTCGGAAGGAAGTTCAGCAACATCTCTGCCCCACTATCCCGCAAGATTTGCGCGACATCCGCGGCCGGTTGGTCGGCAACTTCTACAAAGTCAGACAGCGCAGAACTGATACCATCCATCGGCGGCCCCATGTGCACTTCGACACCGCAGTCAGGGACATCTACACCGGGATAGTGATAGGCGATATTCGCGCCGGAAAAAATTGCTTGAGATAAGTCTTTTCCAACACGCCGGTCATCAATATCAAAGGCTGCGACTGGCACAATGTCGGTGACCTTGTAGCCTCCAATATCAACGTTAATGAGTCCCGGCGCATCTGCGCCAAATTTTCGATAATATGCCAGTCCCTGGATAAGGGCGCTCGTGCAGTTGCCGACACCGACAATCGCTACGCGTATCGGACTTTCCGTCTCCCATGCCATGAAGTTCTCCTTTAGAATCTTAATAAACCCTCAACAAACAGGGTTCAGCCGTTATGCTCTACGAATCCATTGCAGTGCAGTTTCTAAAACTTTTTCATTGCTGTATTTTGAGACTATCCGGTGTAAGGCAATCGGCGAAGCATTCGCTAATTCACAAATCTTCCGAATCAGCAGCGGCAAAGCCCTGACCACGTTGTCCACGATGGTGGCGCTTGATCTGTTTGCCGTCCGAGACATTGGGTTGAGGTCGACTGAAATGACATCTTTTCCCATTTTCCGCAGTGCTTCACAACGATCGCCGTCTTCAAGCGGAACAAATACGACATCCGCCCGATAAATGCCGTCTGGGTGGACGTACTTTCGGTTTGAGTCGATAAACGAAAGCTCGGTATCGGGAGAGGGTATCAACACCTGAACGGCTCCGCGATTCAACAAATATTCTTGTATCGTCGCTTCCCGCCCTTTAGAGGTGTGAAAGATGTTCACTTCCAAAGGCGCCTTTAGCATCTTTCCTAATGCTATCAATTCATCAGGGACAAGTGCTGCAGCATTCCCATTTACTGAGACTACAGGGTGCTCGGCGAGCAATAGCATAGCGGCGCTTGTGTGAATAGCCTGTGCAGCGAACTGCTGTGTCTCCTCTCCGATAAGATAGTCGAATGCCTCGCCGCGGCCGTGTGCAATCAGACCGTGGATGGAGGTAATGCCGCTCTCCACACCGGCTGTGATATCATCTCGTAATTTCAGCGATTGATACCGTGGATGGCCTTCTGGAACATCGCTCATAACAACCTCGCCCGTTCCGTAGAGATCCTCGTCTCTTTCGCTCCTTCAAATGGTTGTGTGCTGAATACGGCGTTTCCCAGCATAATCATCGATGCAAACCCGTTCTGGCTTTCAATCTGATTGATAACACACCGGACATTTTGATCCCTTAGCAGTCCGCTTTCGATAGCGAATACCTTGGATGATCTGATACAGGTATTAAAGTCTACCGCTTCAGAATTGACGAGCGCTCCCAGATTTTTCAACGCTTTATCAGCCGATATGTTGATGTTGTCAGTTTGCTTGGAATCTGTGAGGACATCTCTGGTCTGAATGGGACCGAAAAACTTATAGTAAATGGGTTGTTTTCGAACAGGCAGTCTTTCTGCCGAAAGCGGATGGCCTGCCTTTAATTTGACGAGGCAGCCGCCGTGATATTGCGCGCAGACATCGCCCAAACCAGTCAGATTTTCCACCTCCGCCACGTGAGCTATCATCGCAAGATCTCTTGAAGATATGCCTAAGCTCAACAAAGCATTAACTGCATACGCCGTGGCTAACGCAGAAGCACCGCTCAATCCAAAGCCGCACCCTAACGGCTGCGGCGACGTGATATCGATGAGCATTGTTTCGGGCGTTAATTTTTGAAGGGTTGACACCACTGTGGGAAAATGAATCTCGCCGCCATTAAACAGAATACTCGTCCGGCAATATGGCGATACCGTCACCACTACACCTTCATTAATGGTAAACCCCATCCCCAGCGAGTGCATTTTGGCCGCGTCCTCATGTGGTACAACCTTGAAAACACATGAGATATTGCTGGGTGCAAACGCGCTGACCTGTTCCATTCTCTTAATTGGCGTTTCTTTGACTTTGGCGGGATTTCTTGGCGGCGGACGGAACGGGCATTAACGCTCCAACCAATAGGCCAGTCTCTTCATGCCGCAAGCTGCGATGCCTAATGTTTATTCGTATGTTATTGAAACGAATTATACAAGAGGGTATTAACGCGGTCAAGCAAAAAACTGTCGCACAAGGAGCGCAACCCCCGGTTCAAGTGGATGCTTCAAAGGGCGTTGACTATCGGTGAAACTCGTCAACTAGATCGAATTTCGCCGATGGAGGTTTTGAATCGTCTCCAGAAATGGCTTTTCCTTAAATGAACCGTCCATTTGCAGCCTAAAACATAAAACGGTACATCGGACGCCCTAGGCTGACACCAGCTAAACTCCAGAGCGTTCCGATAAAGAATTCACCCAGTACCAACCCAGTAAAAAACGGCACGCCTTTACGATAAGCACGAATTCCGCCAATACGGACTAAAATCAGCTTCATCAACCAACTCAGAAGGATTGAAACCCAATACCAATTCATGGTTTGGTAGCCAATCCCAATTGCATAACCGGCGGGATGCAAGGGCCACCAGATAAACCATCGATGCAATCCTGTGAGCATTCCGGTAAAAGCGAACGCTCCAATAGATGCCGCAATCTCTAGGGGCGCCGCATCTTGAGGGGTTGTCAACCATACGCGTAACTGACCTAGAAATGCCCCTCGAATCCAATGCTCGCCGTAAACCGCCGCGCCATAACGGTACCCCTGTGCATAGTATGCCCAAGCTGATGAGATGGTACCGACCACAGCTACTAGCATAATTGCAGGAATTAACCTGCTCGGAGCGATGCTGCGCAATTCAGCCGCTTTGAATCCTTCGAGCATGACCGGCATCGGGTGGCAGCGGTATGATCGGTTGAAGCCGCGAAAAAACGTGAATAGTGTCAAACTTTTTCCGCCGAATCTACGTGTTCCCAAAATGGAGACTAGAGCACCGCCGGGATGCCAAAGGACATCATGCGTGGGCGGACCAAGCACCGAACAACTGCTCATGCGCAAAGGGAAAGCGCGGAAGGTGTCCGAGCCCTAGCATGGTTCCCCATACCAAAACTATCTTTCGAAACAGATAGAAAAACCAGATGGAAAACGAGAGATTGAGCGGGATGAAAAAACTCAAGCCAACCACGAAGGGATAAACCGCAAGCGGCGTATAGCCAATAGCGTCTAAGGGTTTTTCTGTAAAGAGTTGACCCAAGTCAAATCCTACTTTAGAAGGATTGTGGCCAATTCCCCCGACGCTGGGTACAACCGGAAACAGAAAATGGAGGCCGTTGATTAGGTTCATACTGCCCGCCAAGATGAACCCTATCCAGAACAACCTGTTTCTGAACAACGCGGACCCGTTCCGTTCGGTAAGCTGCATCGGAATCTGGATGATAGGATACGTCAGTTTTTCCCGATAGACCCATTGCCGCTGCACAAGTACCGTCAGACAGAGCATCATCCACGTCAGAACGACAAGTAAAACAGACCACCAGAACACAGGTCTAATCCAAAGCCATAGATGGCTCCAAATGTGCAGCGTCGATTCCCCTTGATAAAAAGGGACGAGTGCATCCCGATTTTTTACCGTCAGCCAATCAGGGATATGATGGTGGAATAACTCCGCCCACTCGTTTTCTGGCGTTGCAAACCAGATTGAATGGGGTATGAGAGGCCAGAGCAACTGGAGCATATCGTGCCCGGCGATGGAAGATGCTACCGCAAGAAGCAGATAGACAACGGTCAACTCGCCATCACTAAACTGCGCGCGCGGGGCAGCGAAACGAATCAGATAGTTCCAACCAATCAATAGCAGAAGGATGAATACGGCGTTGAAATACAACGAAACAACGGTGGGAAAACTTTGACCGCTGTCATAGCCGCCTGTTCCCCAGCTAATCATCAACCAGTAGGAGTTGGGTACGGTAAGTATTAGCGCAATCAGCACCGCGCGGAAGGTCACGCTTCTCGTTGATGAAGGAGATGTCATCATTCGAATATGCTAACAATCCTTAGCGTCGGTGGGAAGTATTAAGCGGTGGATTTAAGTCGGTTGTAAGATGCCGAAGAAGACTGTAACGGTCGATAAACTCGGATTAGCTCGAGTGTACTCTTTTACCTACGGTCGCCCCGATTCATTTAAGGCTGTTAATCGGCGCGCCCAAACTCCAGCTTGGCATAGCGAAGGAAAATACCGCCGCCCGGGAAAGCGATTGGGCCGTTAACTGCGAGACAGGCAATGATGTGCCGTTCACCTGGCAGCGCATTCTCGCAGACGCTCACGCGTTGTGGTGCGTTGTGGCCCGATATCGCGCCGCGGCCCGTATTGCCGATCGCAATGTCGCACTCGCCGTTAATCCAGATTTCGCCGTAATCGTCTACACATGTTGTAAACCACACCTGGGTACCGCGAATGTCCGCATTGCCGACCCGTTCAGGCAGTGTTACTCCGAGGCGGTACCAACCGAAGCAAAAACCATCTGAAACGGATGCTTGTATGTTCTCGCATACCGTCCAGTCGGTATCGTCATAGTCCGCCAACCGCGCTGGGGATTGTTTGAGTTGGTCCACTAGACCGCCGTTAGGCTCTCCCGGAACCAACCCGCCGGCGTATCGCCACTGCCCTTTGACCAATTGCAGGTGGTCGGGGTTTTCCAAATCCAACGTTGCGACAATCATCGCAGCCTCCTCGGTTTCTTTCGTGACTCTTGGAAAAGTTCACGATCCGGTTGTCATGAAAAACAGCCTTCGAGTAGAATCAAGTTGGGGTAAACAGCTTGACAATTTCAATTGAATGCGGTGGGGATTGGGATGAAACACATCTGGCGCGGATTTCAGGAAGGACGAGGAGAAATGGTCTTAGTATCTACAATCTTCAACCTCAACGAGTGCGCGGTTCTGAGCATAACAATGCAAGTGGAGAACTCAACGTACATTGTGGCTTGACCGTAGACAGGATTGCTTACTACAACACTAGCACAATTAGTAGTATGCACTTCTTGAGAGGGAAGGATAAACGCGGCAAATAGATAGACCGGTCTGCACTTGCCTTAAGGGCGGGCATTCACCAAAGGATTGCCCGCCACACATGATTTGCTATCCATCACCAATAACTCGGTTTAATTAACATCAAATCGCGGCATCGTTCAACAATCAGTCAAATCTATAAACTAAAGTTTGCACGGCGCAGGCATTAGGGTACGTGCTTTATCGCACCCCACGTCGTGGTGATTGAATTGCGGGGTTTTACGGATTGCTCTCCCGGTTCTAATTCAAACAACTCCAATACTTCATCTTCGTCAAATCCGCGGTTGTAGATGCGAAGTTCGTCCATTGCGCCGACATACGAATTCAAGCTCATAAACCCAATTTGGATATCTGATTCAAATGGGTCAATCTTGAAAATTCCTTGAACCTGACCTTGTCGGACTCCATCGGTGTAGTAAGTTCCTGTCTCCTCAAATACAGTGCACACGATTAGGTGCCACTCGTTCACGCCCATCACATTTCCCACACCAGTCCCTCTCCAGGCGTTCGCGACCCGGATTTCCATCCTGCCGCCGCCATGAAGCAGGTCAACGTTGTATTGTTGGTGTTTGTAAATCGCTCGGTTTTCGCCAGCTAGGTCGAATTTTTCCGGATACGCCCAAAAGGCAACGGTAAATTCCTTATCCTTGACCATTAGAGAATCCGATCTCGGAATTATGGCGCCCTGCTGATTGGTTTTAAAACGTATTGCCTTGCCGAACTTGCCATCGTTTGTCCGCTCGGCACTCTCAATTCTACCGTGGTTATCATTACCGCTCGAGTCTTTGAGACCATCATCATTCCCCTCGAACTGGTAATAACCTACGAGTCCGTCTTCCAGTGCGGCTAGAACAGGCGATACCCAAATCCCTAACAGCAAAACAACCGCCGCCGCAACATAGAACAGGAATTGGAATTTCATTTTATCTCCTCCAATATCTGAATTATAAACTAACCAATAGCATCATCCATACAAATGCGTAAGCGTCCAATAGATCGAGAAGCAGGAAATAATCCCACCTTCTCTCGACCTATTGGAGGGTTTGGATGGGAGCCCGTTACGGGGCGTGTTTGATTGTTGCCCATGTGGTCACTAGCGACCCTTCAGGCGATACGGCTTCCCCGTCGCTGCCTAAAAACAGTGACGATACTTCGTCTGCACTGAGCGCACGATTATAGACACGCAAGTTGTCCATGCAACCCACAAACGAATTCAATCCGATATTCCCAAGCCAAAGATCGGATTCGTTTTGTTCGATTGGTCCGGGGATTCCGTCATTGCCGCCGACAACTTCGCCGTCAATGTAGTGGGTCGATACTTGTCCGTCCAACGTCGCCGTAACAAGATGCCACTCGTTCACACTTAGCGGCTCTGCGGGAGCAGTACCGTGCCAACCGCCCTCTGCTCGAATTTCAAGGCGGCCGCCTCCCCTGAGGAGATCGAAGTTGTATTGTTGGTGTTTGTAAATCAGTCGGTTCTCACCATCGGGGTCAAAAGATTCCTGATTGACCCAGACTGCAACCGTGAACGCGTTTGTAACCAAAAGCCCTGCGCCAGAAATTGACGCCTTTCGGTCGGGGTCGGCAAAGCGCAAGCATTTGCCGCCCTGATAGCCGTCATCTGACCGCTCGGCGGTTTGAATCGTCCCGTCATTACCATTTCCGGTGATATCCATCAGGACATCGCCATCGCCCTCAAAGTCGAAGTGTGCGAGGAGCCCCGCCTCAAGGTCAGCGGATACCGGCGAAACCATCCCCCACGCCAATACAGTAAGGGCAGAAATCAAACTCAACACCAAGTGACGTTGCATAAAATTTACCTCCAAATGGGTTATTATTCGCTATGTGCCTCAAGATACGTGAAAATAACAGTATAGCATGATTTACTGGATGCTCGCCACAAAAAAACTCTCGCCATATTTCACAGCTTCGTTGCGGCAATACCCACCCAACAGTGTTGCTTCTGAATCTCAATACATTGAAACCCGTTCGCTCGCAATAGAATTTCAATCTCACCCGCTTCATTCCCCATAATTCCTGACAATACAACTTTCCCTTCACTTTTGAGATATTGCGGACAGTGAGGAATCATGGGGAGAATTACCTCCGAAAGCGTGTTGGATATGATGAGGTGGTATGTACCGCACAGCGCATTCAGCCCGTCGCCCTGCTTCAGACGAACGATGGGTTCGACGCCATTGCGTAGAACATTTTCCGACGCAATCGGCATCACTGTCTCATCTATATCTGTGGCATCGACCCGCTTGGCGCCGAGCTTGGCTGCCGCAATTGATAAGATGCCAGTTCCGGTGCCAATGTCGGCGGCAATGTCGCCCTTCCTGATTACCCTCTCTAACAGCTCCATTGACACCTGGGTCGTCGGATGATGCCCAGTCCCAAACGCCATTCCCGGATCTAATCGGATTAGGATTTCCAATTCATTGGGCGTAAACTCATGCCATGTTGGGGCGATAACGAGGCGTTTACCGATGCGGCGAGGGTGGAAGCCGGATCGCCACTTCGCTGACCAATCTTCTTCTTCAACCTCGCTCAACCAAACTTCCGCCGGATGTGGATTCATCCCAAATTCGGGAAGCTGCGCTAGATATTTTTGTACCGCCTGTATACGATCACTAACAATATCGTCCGTGCGAAAGTAGGATATTAGCTTCACCGCGGATTGGGGCGAGGTCGAATCTTCTTTAACCTCAATGCCGCTCGCATTCAACTCAAACAAGTAATTCGAGACAGCGTCAACTGCTTCTTGAGAGGTTACCACGGTGACCTGCGTCCATCTCATAATACTAACGCCATTTTGGGTTGCGTCCGATAAACTTCCCTCAACGCCGCCGATAGACGAACGCATTAGATGGAGCCGGGTTGTGATTCCCCTTTGTAATTTGGACCGTAGTGAGGACCGATCAGGTTTTCGCTAACTCCGGGCCCCGACTGGCCGCCTGTGATTAGGAAATCGTCGCCTATGCCGCACAACCATTTGTACATGTCAGCGACATACTTGGTTAGGTGGCGAGGAATTCGATCAAAAAGCGCCGTCCCCAAATTGAAGTCCGGCTCAATAATCCAATCCCTTTCCGGGCTTACTGTACGCCAGTAGTCGTATTTCAGCATGTGCCGCACGCCCGATGCTGTAGCGTCGCTTTTTCGATGCAGAATGCTTTGGGAATGGACAGCAAGCGTACCAGCCGGTCCGGCGGAGGAAACCCCTTGAGCCAGTTCCGGCGCATAAGGCGGATCAAGGTGCGATGTTGGTACAATTTCGGTAGGCCCCATCTCTGGCGGCGTATCCTGCGGAACGTAAAATACCTCAATGAAGTTGATTTTTGGTCCACTCACGAATCCACCGTCATGATGCCATCCCTGTGAGGGGGACGGACAGTTTGTGGAATGCCGGCTCATGAGGACAGGCAGCCCGACATTTCTGCCCAGCAGCGATCGTAATACACCGGTCACTTGCGGATTGAGAACCACATTGTCAACGAACCATTCCTCTAGGAAGAGCGTGCTCGGTTCATGAGAGTTGCGGATTCTCTCTAAATCCCGGCGGTTGCGTCCCTCGGGAATATAACTCGGGTTCGATGGAAGTTCTCCATTTAGATAGGCGCACGTGCGTTGATTCGTTTCATCATCAATCACACCTTCCAGGATTAGGTACCCATCTCGGCAGAAATCCAAAATCTGTGTGTCGGTTAGGGTCGGTTCACAGTCAAAGGTTCTATTGATTTTGTCATATTTCATCGTGGATCACCCCAATCAAGTTTGAAGTCTCTTCGTTCTTCTGCATGCCAGCCGAAACTCAAACCAGCGGTATTAGTTATTATTACGTATTGGCGATTCTCCGTCAACCCAAAATTACGCATATGTCATTATGCCGCGTCCCAATCGAGCAGTACCCCCATGGCTTCGTTCATCCGGTTGTAGAGTAAATCAAACGCGTCCGCGGCCTGGCTAAATGAAAATCGGTGAGTTGTCATCTGCTCTGTCCGGATGATTCCGGATCCGAGAAGTCCCATTGCGCGGCGAGAAATCCCCGCTCCAACCGTCTGGCCGTAGTAACCTCCGAGTATCTGCCGCCGCTGAATTTTGCCGCTCCACAGCGGCAGCGGCGAATCTTCGTACAGTCCAATCAAATGCAATAAACCCCCAACAGCGAGCATATCTAACCCTTGGTCGAATGCGTCGGGGCCCCCAGGTCCGCCGACGGCGTACACAACAATATCGGCGCCAATACCGTTGGTTAGCCGGCGGACAGCTCGAACTGCATCTTCATCAGACGCGTTGATGACAACGTCGGCGCCCAAACCTTCAGCTAACCGACACCGGTTGTCCAATGTGTCAATTGCAATTACACGCCCATTGCCGTTGGCTTTTGCGACCTGCATGATTAGGCTGCCGACCAGTCCTTGCCCCACTATGGCAACCGTGTCATTCGGTTGAATGTTTTCAATGTCCACCCATGCTACCGCGCCCGACACCAGGGGATAGTAGGGAGCCTGATCAAAATTGACAGCCGATAGCATGGGAACCACTTGCGCGTGCTCCTGCGGAGAACTTACACGCGCGGGTCGAACAACATATTGAGCGTGCGGCGCCGAAGCAACCACCCGATCGCCTACCGAGAAGTGCTCAACGCCCGAACCGACAGCGTCAACAACTCCCGCCAGCGAGTATCCCATCCGTTCCGGGTCAATCGCTGATGCTCGTGTATACCGTCCACCCATCTCCGATCCCCGGCTGATAAGGCTCCGTACCGCTTTGACACGAACCTCGCCGCGGCCCGGTTCAGGCGTAGGAACCTCCTCTAAGACGATATTAAACTTCCCTTCCGGTTTGCAAACCCGTTTCACAGTCCGTCCTTTCTACCACGGACTTTTGACGAACATTGCTTACAAACGGTTGAATTGATGTTACATGCCGCGCCGTGGTTCTAGGTCGTTTTTAAGGTATACTCACTCGTCGTGTGCGTTCACGCAGTTCGCAATTTAGCAAAGACCATATATGATGTCAACCCAAAAATCGAGATTTTGCCGTTTAATCTATGCCGCCCAAAAGACTTTAGCGACAGATTGAGTTTCTTTCAACTTGACAACGCAATCCAGTTATGATATTATTTCGGGCTGTGCTCAACATCAATGGTGCTTCATCTATAGAAGTTGGATCGCTAGTAAAGTGCAGGGCACACATTCTTGTGATTACGCGTAGGAGCAGATTATGCTTACAATGAAATCATACGTTTTTAAAGAATCAGATTGGGAAATCAAGTGGTATGTCGTAGACGCGAATGGAAAAGTGCTCGGGCGGTTGGCGACTCAAATTGCGACGATTCTACGGGGAAAGCACCGTCCGACTTTTACCCCGCATGCCGATATGGGGTACCGCGTCGCCGTAGTTAATGCCGAGAAGGTCATCGTCACGGGAAAGAAATCGGAACAGAAAACCTACTTTCGTTACAGCGGTTATCCAAGCGGGGACAAATACACCACCTTCAAAGAACAGATGCAGAAAAAACCTGAAGAAATCATACGGCATGCGGTGAAGGGAATGCTGCCGAAAAATCGCTTGGGACGTAAACTGATAGGAAAGTTAAAGGTTTACGCCGGACCGAATCATCCGCACGATGCGCAGCAACCCGAAATAGTGGAGATATAACCCTTAGTAAGGGCTTTGTGGTGGTTTCAACTGGAAATTCGCTTATGAAATTAACGGGTTTTAGAATCTGTTGAAAATCCATTTTTTTATTAGAGCGTCAGTTGATTTAAGCCTAAGCCCCAGATGGGATCTTCGATCATCAAATCGAAGATAGTTTTTTCAGTAAAATAGTAAGGTCAATTTACGATACATCGAAAGCCCCAGCGGGGCGACAGATTATTGCAACTCAAACACCCAAGAATGGCATTGTCACCTATTATTCAAACAGGTTTGTAACCGCAATTGGAATTTATCTATCAGTAGTTTTATGACTAGACAACGGATTTGAAACTGAGGAGATGGTATGGCAGCGGAACAATATTGGGGAACAGGGCGGCGTAAAACCTCCGTGGCACGCGTTAGGTTAGTCGAGGATGGATCTGGACAGTTCGTAGTCAATAGAAAACCGATTGAGGAATACTTTGATCGGGCCGACCACGTTCAGATTGCGAAACAACCGTTTGGAGTTATTGAAAGAAGCAGCGAATATGATGTCTTCGTGAACGCACATGGCGGCGGTATCTCGGGGCAAGCGGGAGCGATTCTGCACGGACTTGCCCGCGCCCTCGTTAAGGCGGATGAGTCTTTCAAACCCACCCTGAAAAAAGCAGGATTCTTGACCCGGGATGCGCGAATGGTTGAACGCAAAAAATATGGACAGAAAGGCGCGCGCGCACGGTTCCAATTCTCCAAACGCTAGATTCTTCTTATTGTAGGGAATCTCATCGAGGATGTAAATCATGCCAAATATCGCTATATTGGGTGCCCAATGGGGCGATGAAAGCAAAGGCAAAACCACGGATTTTCTCGCTGAAAAAGCCGACATTGTTGCAAGGTATCAAGGCGGTGATAACGCGGGGCATACTATCGTTATCGGTGACGAGAAATACATTCTTCATCTGCTTCCGTCCGGTATTCTTCACCCCCATACCGTAAATGTGATTGGCAACGGTGTGGTCATTAATCTGGAAACGCTTTTCGCTGAAATCAATGAGCTAGTTGCACGTGGGATTGAGGTTGGCGGCCGCCTGAAGATTAGTTCCCGAGCCCACTTAATCCTCCCTTACCACAAGATAATGGAATCGTGGGACGACTTGGGAAGCGGGTTAAAGATAGGCACCACCTCGCGCGGAATTGGACCAACATACGTCGATAAGATGAACCGCCATTCGGGGATAAGGGTCGCGGATCTGCTTGAGTTCGACCTCTTCCAGAAGAAATTTGACTTCAACCTTGAAGCCAAAGATTACGTCCTCAATCAGATCGGCGGCGAGATTGATAGAAACGCCTTGCTTGAGAAATACTACGAATACGCTCAGCAACTTGCGCCCTATGTCATTGATACCCCTGAATTTATGCACCGAGAGATGAAAGCTGGGAAGCAGGTGCTCTTTGAAGGTGCGCAGGGGACGATGCTCGATATCGATTTTGGAACATATCCGTATGTCACGTCGTCCAATACTACCGTCGGTGCGGTATGTACAGGGCTGGGCGTCGCACCCAAAGCGATAGGTCACGTTTTGGGGGTCTCAAAAGCCTACGTGACACGTGTCGGGGGCGGCCCATTCCCGACAGAGATGCCGCCAGATTTGGATGAAGAGATACGCCGTATCGGCGAAGAATATGGCGCAACGACCCAGCGGCCGCGCCGGTGCGGCTGGCTAGATCTTGTCGCACTGCGCTATGCAACGCAAATTAACGGCTTTACCGGTATTGTTCTGACGAAATTTGATGTCTTAGACTGCCTTGATGAAATCCAAATCTGCGTTGCGTATCAGCGTGATGGCGAGGAAGTATCGGCGTTTCCGGCGAACTTACGGACTCTCGCTGAATGTGAGCCTGTTTACGAAACACTGCCCGGCTGGAAACAGTCAACCGCCGATGTTCGCCGATACGAAGATTTGCCAACGACCGCAAAGCGATACATCTCGTACGTCGCTGAATTCTTAGACGTGCCCATTGTTATGGCTTCCGTAGGTAAAGATCGGGCACAAACGGTAATTTGCGATTCAGATTTTCTCTCATCTGATTGATCGCCCGCTGGTTGAGATGCGGCCACACCGATGTCAATACGCTGCCTTGACATTTTGGGTCACAATTCGGTATCATTTATCGCTATCTACAATAGCGGCACCGCCAACTTAGGGCCGTTAGCTCAGTTGGTAGAGCATCTGACTTTTAATCAGGTGGTCACAGGTTCGACCCCTGTACGGCCCACCTATCGTCCCCGTCGTCTAGCCTGGCCAAGGACACCAGCCTTTCACGCTGGCGACACGGGTTCAAATCCCGTCGGGGACGTCCAATCTTTAGCCCCTTCCACGCCATGTGGTAGGGGCTTTTTTTCTCAATGGGTAAATGAACATTCTTCTCACATGACAATGCGGCTGTAACAAGATTAGTCTGTTTTCCGCTAATAGTTATAACGCACCTACACATACATCACATTAATGGCTGCGGCTTGGCGGCAAATCCGTTTGAAAATTGCCGCCACCTCAAACCCGTGGGTCGGGCTTCCTAGCCCCGCATCACCTAAGTGCATCCAAGCGGGGCACGTTGCCCCGTCTACGTGGACCGGACTTACAATCCGCACTCCTGAAGCGAAAGAAAGCGAGCTGTCAATTGAACGAAGACCAAAAACCAGGCAGGGTAGACATCCCACCAATCAGCGGTGTCTTTGGTGAATCGTGGTCGCTCAAGAAACTGATCGGACTGCTCGCCGTTTTTGGCCCCGCAGCAATTGTGGCGTCGGTCAGCATCGGCGCGGGTGAGACCATTGTCGTCGTACGCGCCGGAGCTTGGGCTGGCTATAGATTGCTTTGGCTCGTGCTGCTCAGTTGCGTAGTCAAGGGCGTATTTGTCACCTATCTGCTGGGCCGCTACACTGCCGTCAGCGGTGAACACATCGGGCACCGCTTAGCTCGGTTGCCCGGTCCCCGCGGTTGGCTGCCGCTGTCGATCGTGGCGATGGAAATGCTCGGCGCGCCGCTCGCTTGGGTACCGATTGCCAAACCGTGCGGCGATCTGTTTCATTTTTTATTTCAAAGTTCGCTGTCACAGTCTATCACTGAACCCATCTGGGAGAATATTTTCACGTCCTGCTTTATCACGCTTGCGCTTGCGTTCGGTTTGCGGCTCTCGTTTGAAAGGCTAGAAAAGCAGCAAATAATCATCTGCCTTATCCTCGTCACCGGTACACTTATCGGCACGCTAATTGTCCGTCCCAATTTTAGGGAAGCAATCATCGGCAGCATTAGTTTCGGACACATCCCGCCGTTTCCCGCATGGGCGCCGCAGGATGCTATAAAAAATCCGCTGCTGACGATGGCAACAGCCTTCGGATACGTCGGCGGTTCCGTCATGGGGTACGTTGTCTATGCCAACTGGGTTGGGATGCACAGATGGGGTTTGACGGGTCACCAGAACATTGACACCATCCGCCAGCACGCGTTCACACGCGATAAAATCGACTACCTGCCCGACTCGCCGGAGCAAGTGAGCCAGTTACGAAAGCTGGTAGCGCCGCTGCGGTGGGATGCCGGCATCGGAGCGGTCGTGCTTTTCATTGTGACGGGCGCGTTTATGTTATCCGGCGCCGCGGTGCTGTATCCCCTCCAAACCACGTTTGAAGGGTGGGGGCTGCTGACCAACCAAGCCCACGTCTGGAGCAACATTCATGACTCGCTCGTCTGGGTGTACTACATCTGCATCATCGTAGCGCTTTGGGGTACTCTGCAAGCACTGCCCGAAATCTACGCACGCGTAATTCAGGAGTTCTTTCAGGCCGTCTGGCACCGACGCGACTGGGATTATCATAAAATCCGGCATGTCGTTTGCGTCTACATCTTCGTCGCCACAATCGTCCTCGTTTGGCTAAACGTCCCATTCGACATTCTGACCCAAATCGCAGGCTTCATTCTCGCAAACTTCTCAATCGCAGTGATGATGCTCGCCGCGCTGTATCTGAACTTCAAACTGCCCGCCGCCTACCGTACACACCCGCTCATGCTAATCGGCGCCATCGTATCGGCAGGCGTACTCATCATCTCCGCCGGGAGCAGCGGCTGGGGCTTGGCGGTAAAACTGTTCGGCGGTGCGTAAAATATAGCATAACGATGAAAAGAAACCGAGTTTTTTGAAAAAACTCGGTTTCTCCTATCTCACACGCAAAAGTCCTCTCCTTTACTAAGGGGCATCAACTGTGCGGATAGCGAAGGCGATAGTCACCTTGTGTAATTTGAAACTATTTCGTCAAAACTCGGCTTCTGGTACTCGCTTACGAATACGAAAATCCTCCCCCTTACCAAGGGGGAGCTAGAGGGGGTTCACCAAAAATTGAAACAATTTCCCGCCGCATTTTCAATTCTAATAACCATAGCTGCCTTAGCTTGTTTCGCGCTGAATCCCCCAACCTACGCATCTGAAAAATCTGAGTTAGAGAGCAAAGTAGATGCCTTACTTAAGGTAGACGACTATGACCGAGCCTTCAAATTGGTTGATAGTTTTCTTGAGGAACATGCGGACAACCCAATAGGGTACGCCATGTTGGAGCGGGTGATTACTGCAGGAAGCGGCTTCCTCAACGCGGCGGACCGAAAGCAAGCGCTCAAAATAATCGATGGTTACATTCAAGAACACCCAGCGAAACCGATTGGGCGCGCCATGATGGTGAGGGTGCTCGCCGCAGACGGACAAACCGATCGTGCGTACACGGAGTATTATAGATATTTTAAGCTAAGTGAAGCAATCTCACCCCAGTTGCTAATAGAGATTGTGAGGGGTGCACTCAGCCACAGCGATAATCGTGTAGTTATCGCCGCCGCAGAAACTGCAGAAAATTTAGGTGATACAGGCGCTGTACCCGCTTTAATAAATGTTTTCAACGAAATGAGGTATTCCATCTCCGGCTGGGATGTGATGCAGATTATTAGTGTTACAAGTGCATTGGGGTCTTTAGGGGATAAACGTGCTACACCTGCTTTGATAAAGGGCTTCAAGCTTTACACAGGTGATGACGAAAAAAATGTCTATGTTTGGGGACCTGCAGCCAGGGCGTTGGGCAAGTTGGGCGATAAAAGCGTTGTTCCTTACCTGATAGAAGCCCTGAATAATGGGAATGTCGAAAATCCACGCAACATCGTGGAAGCGTTGGGAAAATTGGAGGATGGGCGAGCTAGCTTCATCTTGTACCAAATTCTGAAAGATAGCGAAAGTTATGAACAAGTACGTGCTGCGCTAGCGCTAGCGAGGGTGGGAGACGAGTTTTATAAAGAATATGGCGTCAGTGCCTTGATTAAGATTCTCAATGACGACAGTAATAGAGCGCAGCGACGTGCCGCGGGAGCGTTGGTCGAGTTGGGAGATGAGCGCGGCGTCTCTGTCGTGTTAGATGCTCTCAAGAATAACATCAACGTGTCGCGAGGTAGTGATGCTCAGATACGGTTAGGAGAAAAAGGCGATACGCGCGCCGTTCCCTATTTGATTGATATTCTCAACAGCCGATATCGCAACGAGGTGCAATGGCAGGTTGCACAGGTGTTGGGAGAGTTAGGGGATAGGCGTGCAGTCCCCGCATTAATAAGCGCTCTTAGCAGTGACGGCGGCTTTATTTCCGATAAAAATATGAATCAGATACACATGATGACGAGGTGGGTGGTGCAATTGCACGCTGCAGAAGCATTGGCGAAGTTGGGTGACGAACGCGGCGTACCTCACTTGATGACCGCCCTCGCGGACGGTAATGACGATGAACGAGGAAATGCCGCAGTCGCATTGGCAGAGTTGGGTGAGACAAGCATTGCTCCAAAACTAGTCGAAATCCTCCGCGGCAACGAACGCATTGAACTGAAATTCTGGGCGGCAGAGGCATTGGTTAAGCTAAGCCGATAAAAAACGGTCAGAAACCGAGTTTTTTCAAAAAACTCGGTTTCTCCTGTCCTAACATCCAAAAATCCTCCCCCTTACCAAGGGGGAGTTAGAGGGGGTTTTAAAACTACTCACCCCCCTTCTCCACCACAACAATCTCCCGATTCACCTCAAGATTTTCTAACACCTGCACAATCCCGCTTGGCCAGCGAATCTCAAGGCGGTCAATACGAGTATGATCGCCTAGACCAAAGAGTATCCGCGGATCGTTGCTGCTCAGATAACTCAAGCCGGTGCGCACCTCTTGCATCTGCGATTCGGAACCTGCTGTCACCGTCACCCGCGCGCCGATACCGTCGCGATTGCTAATCGTCCCTACCAACTTAATCCGAACCCAGTTGCGCCGATTACCACCGTCGTTTCGCAGCAACTCTGCCGGCTGGTTCGACTGCGTCACGACGATGTCGGTGTCTCCGTCGTTGTCATAGTCCCCAAATACCGCCCCGCGGCTGACGCCTTCGCGGCGGAAATACGGTCCGGTTTCAAATGACACCTCCGTAAAGGTGCCGTCGCCGTTGTTATGAAACAGTTGGTTGCGCTGCGCATAGGTGAGAACGTCCGTTACTTGGGCGATAGCCTCGATAATATGCCCGTTGGCGATGAAGATGTCGGAGTAACCATCATTGTCGTAATCGAAGAAGCGCGTGCCGAAACCCACGTATAGGTAGCTCTCCTTTCCCAAGTTCGCCTCGTAAACGATATCAGAAAACGTCCCGTCGCCGTTGTTGCGGTAGAGCGCGTTCGTCTCATGTGACAGGTTGGTGACAAAAATATCAAGATTGCCGTCACCGTCGAAATCCCCGGCATCAACCCCCATTCCCGCTTGAGCCACACCGTCGAAGCTAAAGGCGCAGCCCGCTAGAAGTCCCGTTTCTGTAAACGTGCCATCCCCGTTGTTGTAGAAAAGGAAGTTTGGCGTGTCATCGTTCGCGACATACACATCCGGCTCGCCGTCATTGTTGAAATCCGCCGCGGCAACACCCAAACCCTTTCCGCTATGCGGACCGCCGATGCCGCCGAATCCCGCTGCTTGAGTGGCATCTGTAAACGTTCCGTCCCCATTGTTGCGGTAAAGGCGGTCCGGCGCGCCGTCAAAGTTTTTCGGGTGGCAGTGCGTACGGATGCCGTGAACTCCGCAGGGACGATAGTTAATGTTCAGCGAATAAAGCACATAATTGGCGACGTATAGGTCGAGATAACTGTCGCGGTCATAATCAAAAAAGGTTGCGCTAGTGCCCCACAGCGCGTCTCCCACGCCCGCAGCCTCGGTGACGTCCGTAAACGTACCGTCTCCATTGTTTCGATAGAACACATTTGCGCCGAAATTCGTCACGTAAAGGTCGGGATCGCTGTCGTTGTCGTAATCGCCGCACGCAGCGCCCATCCCGTAATTGCCGGAGTTTCCCACCCCAGCCGCGTCGGTCACGTCCGTGAACGTCCCGTCGCCGTTGTTACGGTAAAGGATGCTAGTATACGTACCGTCCGAGTCGGTGCCGGTTAAGTCCCCGCTGTTCACCAGATATAGGTCCAGGTCGCCGTCAGTATCGTAGTCAAAGAATGCCCCGCCGGAACCGATTGTCTCGGGCAAATGGTAGTCGCCCTTAGCGCCGTTCACATGCCGAAAACGGATTCCCGCTTCAGCGGTGACATCAACGAACTGGATTTCGTGATTGTCCGCGTTAAGGCTGGCGCATTGCAGCAAAAGTATAAAGAACGAATACAGCGTAATGTACGTCTTCAACCGCCTGTATGATGGCCACAACTTTCCGCCATTTTTAGAAATCGCGCAAACTTCGTTGCCCCAATGACACTGAATTGACATGGACGGGATAACCTCTTTCTTCACTCCGAACCCGTATTCTTCCGACTCACCTAGTTACTTTATCACTTCCTGCCCGTTATTCTTTTTGGGACTTGAGCTGCTGATAGGTGTGAAACGCTTCTTCCGCTTTCGCGGTGTAACCCGCGCGTTTGTAGATTTGCGCCAGATTTAGGTGGAAGGCAGGCTCGGATGGACTCAACTGGACCGCTGCTTCTAGTTGCTCAATTGCCTTGGGATAGTTCCCTATCGTCATATAAACCGTGCCGAGGCTGTTTCGATACTGCGGAATATCGGGGTGCCGCTTAACGACATCCTCATATATCTGCATCGCTTTCCGATAGGCTTTTAGTTGGAAATATAGGTAACCGAGCGCATCATATCCCCGCGCTTCATTGGGTCTGAGTGTGATGCACTTCCTGAACGCACCCGCGGCGGTTTCCCAGTGGCGCCGCGCCAATTGAAGCCGTCCCAACTGATACCATGCCTCAACATCCGTATCGTCGTGGCGAACCGCACGCTCAAGGCGCGCTATCTGTTCCTCATCATTGCTAAGCCTTGCAAACGTCTCTAACGCCTTGCGGCTGTTTTCAGCCTGCCCCATTCGGCGATAACAGTTCCCGAGGTTCAGGTACGCCTTCGCGTAGAAGGGGTCTAGTTCGATAATCTTTTTGAAGTGCAAACTCGCAGCCTCGTTTTCGCCGCTTCGAAAGCGCGCCAGTCCAAGTGTATATAAGGCGTCGGTACTGGAAGGATCCAGTTCAACAGCGTGCTGCAGCTCACGGATTGCTTCTTCGACGCGGTTCTGGCGAAAGTAAGCTGTGCCCAAAAGCGAACGCACCTGGGCATGGTGGGGGTCCATCTGAAGGGCACGCTCAAGCGGTTCAACTGCCTCGTTCACGCGCGCCAGTTCTACAAGGTAAGTCTCACCCATTCTGCAGTAGGCTTCAATATAAGCCGGGGCTGCTGCCGTAGCGTTTTGGAATGCAGCCAACGCCTTGATCCATCCGTCCCGTGCACCGTAAAGTATGCCTAGATAATAGTGCGCGTCCGCCAATGATGAATCGAGTCTGATCGCTCGATTCAGCGATTTAAGCGCCTGTTGATGCTCCTGGCGGAAAGCCGCGCGCAAGCCCTCGTCGTAGGCGCGCGCTGCTTGCTCATCGCCAGCATCTACCGACATTGCGACCAGTAAACCCAATGAAATCATCATCCCAATAACACTCGGCTGTAAGTGCGTATACTCAATTGCTCTCTTGCTTTTACTAATCACTCTCCACTCTCCACTCTCCACTAATTACTGCTTCTATCACCCTCCACTTACCACTATTCCTATCGCTCTCCACCGTGTTTCCGCCCGCAAAAAGTATAGATTGAATTCAGAATATATTGCAAGGGAAAACCTGTCCTGCTGCCAAATGCCAAACCCGACACTGAAGCTAGCGTATAGTCATGCTTGACACGATTGCGCCGCTTCGACATAATTACTGTGAACACAAATGTCCGCACGGTGTAGGTTGGGTTTTACTGTAGGAGAGGCATCTAAAACTATCGCACTCCCTATTCGGTCGCTTGATTCTCGACAATCGGGAGAAGGATCTCCCTCCCACAGCGTGGCTCCGTGCGAATTTCTAGACTTGTGGGTAATAGTAAACCTGATAAGGGATCAACTGGGCGAATAGTGAAGGATCAACCGAATGAATAGTGAGGGCGATAGTTCTGGGGTCACTGCCGAGATCCCTTTTAAATCGAATTACTATATGCAATTTCTAGTTGCAACGACTATAAATGGCATTTGTACGCATAGTGAGGACGCATGAAAAAGGTATGCGGTTGGCTCCTATTTGTGGCGTTCGTCGCCGCCGTCGGGATAGGCATCAGACTGCGCTGCGATTACAAAGCGCCGGGACACGTCGTTCTGGGTGTGGTCGATGGCGACACAATAAAGATTCGATACGGCGGGGTAGAAGAATCGGTACGGCTCCTCGGCGTCGACACGCCGGAGACGGTACACCCGGACATACCGCCGGAGCCTTACGGCGCAGAGGCTACGGCGTTTACGAAGCGGCTTCTGCAGGGAGAAAAGGTCGTCCTCCGCTTTGGGCGTAAGCAGCGTGATCGGTACGGGCGCCTGCTTGCATTTGTCTATCGTACGTCCGATAATCAGCTCGTCAATCTCGAAATCATACGGTGCGGATTCGGGCGTGTATACGGTGTCGACTTTCCTAAACGCGGGCAATTCATCAAAGCGCAACGAGAAGCTCAAGCCGCGAAAAAGGGGATATGGGGATCAAGCGACTGATCAGGGAGCGATCAAAGGAGCGAACAGCGACTGCGATAGGTTTTTAGCATCTTCTCTCGCCTTCGCGGTAACTCAACTCTTTTGAAACCTCCCGACATCAGACAGGCATTCGGTGTCGTTATGTTTTCCCCAACTGCCAAGAGCGCTTTTTTGCCTTTACTGGCATCTGTCCGCAAGCCACTGGTCACTGGCCGTAATCTACCACTACAGAACAAGGAACAACGACTGAGATGCAACTGGTTTGGCAGATTCCCTTAATTTTAATCGCCGGAATCACTGCAGGCTTCATTAACGTTATGGCAGGCGGCGGTTCGTTACTTACGCTACCCATGCTAATCTTCCTCGGCTTGCCCGCCGCGAAAGCGAACGGCACCAATCGAATAGCTATCGCCATTCAGTGTGCAAGCGGCGTCGCGGGATTTCATCGCAAAGGGTTTTCCGACTTTCGCTTTAGCGCATTGCTGGTGCTGCCAGCAACCGCTGGCGCCTTAATCGGGGCGAATATCGCGGTTGACATGCCGGACGTTATATTCAAAAGGGTGTTGGCGGCAATCATGGTAGGGGTGTTGGGTTTAATACTCTTCAGTTCGGCGAGACAATTGCAAGGCGAACGTGTGATTCCGCGCGTAAGTTGGAACCGCAAGATTGCCGCAATGGTTGTTTACTTTTTTATTGGTATTTACGGCGGTTTTATCCAAGCGGGCGTGGGTTTTATGATCATTGCTGCACTGACATCAATAAACGGTTATGACCTCGTGCGTGCAAATGCGATTAAGCTGTTTGTCAGCATCTTTTACAACGTTGTTGCGCTTGGGGTCTTCATTAAGAGCGGCAATGCCGATCTGTTTTTTGGGTTAACACTTGCGCTTGGTAACGCCACTGGCGCCTGGTTCGGCAGCCATTGGGCGGTTGACAGAGGAGAAAAATGGATTAAAGTTGTGCTTGTTGTCACCTCGTTGGCTTTTGCAATTCGCCTCGTCTGGCAAACCTTTGAGTAGCCGAATGACCGTAACCAACTGATTCGCTGCCGCTGGTCGCCGCTTTTGAATTTTGGTGAAGCGATTATTTGAGTAACGGGACTAGCCCGAATACCCCGGTATGCGGCAACTCCTATACTTCCAATGCTAAAACAATTGCCCTCGACATTTGACCGAATCCCTTTTTATTGCTTGCCGCCATCGCTAAATCAGACCACACATGACAGAAGTCTTTTGTAGGTTGGGTTAAGCGGTGATGACGAAAGAGAGTTTATGCGGTGCGTGCGTTTCGAGGTTAGAAAGCGTTAGAAATTTTGATAAATGGTAGCGAACCCAACGCTTTAGGATATTGGGGAACGTATGATTTATCGGAAGCGATACGCTCAAGACTATAGTCTTCACAATTCGCTCAGTGAATCGTTGGGTTTCGCGCTATCATCGTAATCTTCACTGGAGATAAGAACTATCGCACTACCCAACCTACAGATACTTACATACAAAGTTTCAAGATCCTTAAACCGAATGCATCCCACGCTCATGTCGCTATGTTTGCGCCGAGAATACCGCCGCTTAGGTTTCCGCTTTACAACGCGGTGAAATTGTGGCTACAATCTCATATAGAATTAAATTTTGCACACGTCGGGGCTATCGCATTTGCTCATTGTAAAATCCTACCTGTAACCTATTGTCGGTCTGAAGGAAGGGGGTAAGTTCAAGCAATGTATTTTGTTCAATACGGTCCGCTCAAAGAAAAATTGAGCAACAGATCCCTCAGAGATGACGAGGCACTGCCCTATTTGATTCTTGAAAGCGTGGTTTTAACAATCTTTTCACTAGATATATCATCGGATGGATTGGACGCGTTCGAAATGGCAACAGTATGTCTGAGCGTTATTATCGTAATCGGGGGCCTGTATCATGTGTATGAGCAGAATGGCGGGAGAGAAGGTTACGATTTCGTCCAAAAGTATTTCATTCTGGGTTGGATAGTAGGCGTTCGAATTTTCCTAGCCTTTATTCCAGTATTCATTGTGTCTTTCGTCGTTGCCGTAAATTTGTCGCGTGCAGGTGGGGACCTGTTGGGTGTTATTTTGTACGCCATATATGATATTGTCTATTTTCAACGCCTCGGAAGGCACATCCGAGACACGACAGGCGTTGCCACGGCAGATTGACCACAATAAATTGCTGCCCGGTCGCGACGCGGCTGTCTGCTTGCACGGAGCGCTGTCGTCGGGCGGATTCGCCGCATACGAGAGGATAACAAAGATTTGGACCCATTCGGAACATTTCCCTGTATCGCGGCGCAGCGGGTATGATTCGGGAGGCGGGGATTAACTTTCAATCGCAAAAGAAAGCCCTAATAAACCAACACATACGGCTTAATCGCAGGATTTACACTTAGCGCTCAAACCCGGCCGAAGATGTATCTCCTTTACCGTCTTGAGGTGTTTTAGAGCCGGAACCGGCTTGTCGTTTATCTGAAGACTGGCGTCACTCGCCGCTAATGCAGCTTTTGTAGGTTGGGTTAAGCGGTGATGACGAAAGAGAGTTAATGCGCTGCATGCGTTTCGATGTTAGAAAGCATTTGACATTTTGATAAGAGGTAGCGAACCCAACGCTTTTGAAAACTCCGAACGTTAGCGAAAAATGCGTTTTGCTGAGTTTTAACCAAGCAAAAAAGCGTTACATTCGTTTTATCAGTATTCGCCGGTTGGGGGAAGGAATCCAACAACGACCGCGATAGTTTTTTAGCTCTTGCTAGGGGCTTTGGTCGAATGAACCCCAAATCAAATCCACATTTTCATCGTAAAGATTCGCGCTCGGGGTCCTAGAATTTCTCGGTACCGGGCCTTGCAAACGATAAAGACCAAGTACAACGGCTCCGCTCATTAACATATACCCTATCGCTCCTGCTGTTCTAAAAGGCGGTTTAATTTTTCATCTAGAGTGTCGAGCTTCTTGTTTCGGGCGGCGGTGCTGGACCAGAATACAAAGGCCCAATTGATAGAAGACCAAACGCCTATCATTACAATTACCGCTAATCCAGACGTGCGCATAGTGGATGAGTGGAAATACGCCACAACGTTGTACACAAAAAGAAAACCCAGGAACACACCAATACCTACACAAACACTCCGAATATTTCGTTTCACAGATTGGCTCCTTTCATTTCGTGGCGGGCAGGATTGAGGTTTTGACTGCTATGCTGTTTTCCATGAGAGACTACGGAGATATTAAAGCACGACAGCAGTTGCCGTCAACATGTCTTCGTGTTTCAGTCGGGGAATTGGAATGCGTAATCAGGTACAGGAAAAACGTTTGACGATACTCACTTTGCCTCCTCGTGGTCTTTCCGCGCCTCAGTGTCTTGCTCTCGCAGACGAGATTCCAGGTCTCCCAACTCTTTCTTGAGCATGTCCTCCGTTACGAGCCCTTTTCGAATTTTGCGGACGAATGGTCTAATGACCATGAGGTCAAGTAACAAATAGCCCGCCACTATAAAGCCCAAATACCAAAAAAAATCCCAATCCATGTTATCACTATTTCCTTCGCCCCATATATACAATGCCGTGATGCACTAACAAACCCACCCCGCACAGCAGCCCAACCACGGCTAACCAACGCCCAAAAACATTCATCGGCTCGTCGTACTGCCAGCTTTCAACACGAAACAACTGATACAAAAGCACAAATGTGTTGACCGCCGTGGCGACCACCGCCGCATAAATAGAATCAAACGTGTCTTTCATTGGTCTGTTTTATACCAAAAAATTCACAAGCCAAAATTCGCTATTACAAGATAAGAAAATCAGGAAAACCATTCCTCTACAATGAGGACGTGATTACGACATGGTTACTCATTAGCATTTGCACTGGGTTGTTTGTCTTTTATGGCAGCCTCCAGTCTGGCTAGAAGGTTGGCGGTGTCCTTAAGAGTCTCTTCAAGCTGTTGGCCTGCTTCCTTGAGCCCGTCGGCGCTGATGCCGACGGATTCAAGCTGTTTTATCATGTCTTCATTCATTCTAACGCTAGACTCACCCATAGAAACCACTTTGGCAGTCATGTCGCGCAATTCGATTAATTCTGCGAGAGACTCGCCCGCAAATGGGACCTCGGAAACTTCCTTCGGATTACTTGCACTGCAGCCAACAATCATTACAACCGCAACGATTATAGCTGGAATGACATTAAGCAATGCAGAATTCCCTAGGAGAATTCGCATCGTCCTGTTTGTTGTGCTAAATGCGGTTTTACGGTTGGTCATGGACACGACCTCCTTATTCTATCCGTAACTGGATTTTGTCAGTTGAATCTCTGGTTTCCTCTACAGGGCACCCTTTCTCAGTCCGAATACACCGTGCGGGCAACGGTCAACCGCAAAGGAATGATGCTGATTGGGTGTAGAGATACGTCAATATCGACGACAGAATTACCGAAAATTTCCAATATGGCACTGAATGTAAAATCGTATCACGCAATCCAGAACGTGTCAAGTTATTGCAGGGTTGGACGTGCAATCAACAGAGCAGGGGGATTAAGGGCACCATCGGCGACTGCGATGGAAATTCCATGGGCATCGTGCGCAATCCAAACGCGAATAACTTGAAAAAAGGGTTGCGAAAGCGCAAGTTGCAATGGTACATTTTAACAATTGGGAAATTGTAACTTTACAGATTCTCAAAAATTTCATAGTTTTCATAGTTTCGCGCCGTTCCGATGCAGATTGGATGCGGCGCGGAAACGGGCGGCAGTCCAGTCGTGGTCAGATCTCCGCGCGGTTTTTATCGGTTCGGACGCGGCACCCTACTATAAAAACTATGAAAATTTCAAACCTTACTAAAATATGAGGTGAAACAATGGCGACGGAAAAGTCGAAGACTACACTAAAGGCGGCGCTTCTTGGGGATGCCGAGAAGATAGGACTTTCAGAACTTAGGTCAGATGTAAGAGAGTTGTTTAAAACTACCAGCGATCGAAAGCTTGCTAATGCAGTTGTTGAACGGGTTCAGCGTTATGCGTTGGAGACAATAGTGGAAAAATATGGGGAGGACGATGACGAAGATTTTGACGATTTTAGCGAGTTGGATTCGTATTATCTGGATGAAATAAGAGAAATGGTGCGTGATGAGATGGTTTGGTACGTTTCGTCTTTTATTTCTGATTCGCACCGTGAGTTTTTTGTTCGCGCGCATGCGCAAGGCATTTCCACCTCTGATGCAGCCACAGAGTTGATGATGTCAGACGATACGATGAATCGATTAGCGCATGAGGACGCTATGGGGATGCAGGGACTACGGGATGCGCTGATTCCGCGTGTAGCGTATCTGAAGCCGGGGTCGGCACGGTGGCCCGAGAAGAAATACGGAGCGGTATGGCGTGAAGCGCGTGAGTCACATAGGCAGACAGTGAGCGACATTCCTTTAACCTCTAAAGAAGAGCAGATGGCGCTTCTAGCCAAACACGCTGAGCGGACAATCCGGATATTGGAGAAGAAATCGCTTGACGCGAAAGAATATCAACTGCTCACAAATTCGTTGACGCAAACTTTGAAGAACCTGCGGGAGCTATCGCAAGTGGAGGTGCCGGTTACCGAAAACCTGTCTCCGCCGCAGCTTGTTGCCGTATTGGAGCGGCTAACGCTTGCGCTGAGAGCACCAGATCAAAAGGCGATTGGAAGCGACGCTGAAGAACTTGTTGCGGCTCTGCAGAAATTAACCCTTGCACTTAAAGCGCCCGAACAGAAAACGGACGGCAATGGTGCAAAAGCGCTGCCCGCGCCGAATGGTAATGGCGGGGATAATGCCGGCTGAATCGAACCCGTGGCGGATTGGGAATTTGGGCGTTGGGAGAGTAGCTGAAGGGCAATTCCGTCCTAAATACATTACGCGGATTTAGTATTTGTAGGTTGGGCAGAGCGGAATTGATGAAACATACGTGTTATTAGTTAAACAGTGCGTACATTGAAATTGATTGGCACTGAAATGGCGGAGCGAAACCCAACGTGTTTAAAAGTCTTGATAACCGACCGACAGACGCTAACACCAGTATGATTGGAACAGGATAAGAAATCGAGAGTATTTGGATTTCGGAGCGGTGTTTTGTAATCGGAATTTGAGAGTTTTCTGGAGGTTTTTAATTCTGAAGACTATCGCCTTCGGTATTCGCTCAGATAATCGTTGGGTTTCGCTCTGCGTGCATTGACACCACCATCATTAGAAATTCGAAACTGTTTATTACTTCTGGAACCGTATTGGAATTATCCGCTCTACCCAACTTACAGAAACTTTGGAGTACCCTCGACACGAGAAGTGTGGTTTATAGCCGACATAGTCACCATCGGTTTGGCAATAGTATCCATTTACGTTCTGAAATTTAACGAAACGTGCGGTTGAAAATACTATAGCTACGCCATAATCTAAACACCCCTTCGGCAACGTCGCAATGACTCCTGAATAGAAACCTTCCCATTCTCGGCAACACTCCTGATTGGGCATGCAAAACAACTAATTTTTCGCCGCTTAATTTCCAAATAATATGTTACCATTTCGCGCAATAAGATATTATGTATCACTGTCGTGGAAGCGGTTTAATTTTGACTTTGAACCAGTTGTGTTTTTCATTCAAAGGGAGAATCAACCGACGAATATTTTGGATTTGCTCGGCAGCTATCTCTTTTGCGATTCTAGTCTCTTGCGCCGTCGGAATTTTGACGGATGGTTATGATCAATCGGATACATTGATTTTTGTGTTCATTTTGTTCCCAATTTTGGCTTCATTATTCATTGGTCTCACTGTAACCGTTAAACGACTACATGACACGAATCGATCCGGTAAGAATGCGCTCATGGTATTTATTCCCTTTATCGGGTTCGTATATCTTCTTTTTGCTTGTGGTCTGCTCAAAGGTACAGACGGCGAGAATGATTATGGTCCTCCAGGCGATAAAATCACTTGAACTTCTTATGCTGCGTCTGCCGAAAATATAATCTACAAAACCTGAGGCGACCTCGTACTGTTGCACCCAGTTTTTTCGGGTTGGGTTGAGCAGGTAAATCCAATAGCAGTCGTGCTTCAAGAACCTATCCGAATTTTATACCAGGTAGCTCGCATATAATGCGCGGTGCGTAACCCAACAATCAACAGAGCCAATAGCGATGGCGATAGTTTTCACTGCAACCACTACCGGTCAACGACACACGTCGCATATAACAAAAAACGTTGGATTACGCTTAATCGGTAAAAATTTCAATGGAATCAAAACACGTAACATTCGCGACATGCATACGTTGGTTCGTCAACACCACTTAACTCAACCTACAGGTGTTTTGCCTATGGCTCTCTCTATCACGTAACTTTCACACAACTCATAAGGAATTTTAGCATTGATTTCAGCTTTATAACCTGACCAAATTGCCAAGGATTTGCACCCTAAATCGCATTCATCGCCGTCCATGGAATGGGGGTAATCTTACAAACCGTCCACTGCTCGCCGTTATTTCTCGGGTGAGGGCTTATCCCACGTTAGTTGTTTTTGTTGTGCTTCTCTGATGTCGCGTACTATTCGTGCGATGTATTCTAATCTAGCTTCAATGTGGCTACACTGCGTTTCAATCTGCATCACAAGTTCCGGTAAAATTTTAGGATCGACAGGTTCTTTTTAAGGCATGGCAGGTATTGTCATTGAAATAATCCTTTCTGGTAGTCCTTACGGTGTGTCACCCTTTACCCCGCCTATCCATTCAATTTCCTTCTTCGATGGGTTCCGAGTCTCTCTTTATGTCGCGTGGTACCAGCCGCCAACAACTTATCCACAATCGCAATCGTCCTCCCGGACGACGGCTAGTTGCTTTTTCTGCAACTCTTTTATATCAACTAGAAGTTCGCACATGAATCGCATAGTTGTGAGCATATGATCTGTCGTGCGTTCTAATCGCACCACTGCCTCCTGGAACGCATGTGGGGCAAGAGGTTCTCGGGGTTGTACGGGAATAGTCATAGTGCTTTCCTTTCATTGGGGCGGGACACGGAACTGCTGGGCACAAATGCAACTCCTTTGCAATGTGTTAGTTGCGCCGGACCTACCAGTGCCCTCCATGTCCCATAAGTTTATTTCAGAATGCCGAAAACAACAAACTCGGCGGACTAATGACAAGAGAAGAATATAAAAAGCAACTAGAACACTTACAAAATCCACGCACATGGACAGAATTGCGCGATGGTCTCATTGACTCCCTAAAACTTGCAGTCTGGGACGAAGGATTTACTGACGATCCTGTCGAAGAATCTCAAGAACCCGTTCTAAATCCTGTGATATGCGAGAAATACGGACAGCTGGTAACATGGAAAGACGAGTCTCAATCTTCTCAAGTTCCTGCTTAATGAGAGATATTGTGTACTCCAGTTTTTTACTGGCGTGTCTATGATCGATTGCGATGTCCTTTCTTAGTGGGTGTTAGTTGCTCCGGGCTTACCAGTGCCCTCCATGTCCCATAAGTTTATATCAGAATACCAAAAACAACAAACTCGGTATCATGACGAACACCAGATCGGCGAGTGCTAGGGCACCTATGCAAACAGTACTTATGACCACCCAATAAACGCAACTGCCAAGATTGCGGTTATTAAACCGGGTTCGGAGTTGTTGCTCGCCTTTCTTGGTGGCATATTTCTTCAAACAGAGAGCAGACGCGGAAAGCAATAGTATGATAATCCAAGTGCTAGTTTTCCACATTTGAATTAAGGGTGATGTTCGTGTTCTGGCACATTCCAAGGTTCAGGCGGCGGTCCATATTTGTTGGGACCCGAATCGCCTTTCATGAAACCAGTTATAACACACAGTATGATGGCACCGAGGATCGGAATTAACAACAACAGCATTGTCCAACCGGTAGCACCAACATCGTGTAGACGTTTTACTGATACAGGTATTCCCATGTAGAAGATTAAAAACGCGCTGATACCACACAACATGACCATTATGAGCGAGGACAAAGAGGAAGAGTAAGTAAGATAATTCACCATGGCGTAAAGAATCAGTAATAAAATCGCGATTATACCGCCAAACGCCCAAAACTGGGCGCGATTGATTCGCCCGCGATATGAAAAACACAACTGTTTTAATGACATCAAACTCCTTTCAAGAATGGGGAAGGTTATTCTGGAAAAATTAATTTGCCAATGATTGTTGCCAACACTACCAATATGTTGCGACACATAGCGCGGGCGGCATCGTTGAATAGAGGAATGCCTATACTTAAAGCAACACATACAATAGCCACGAAAATGAAAGTAAATAATGTTGAGAGATGTTCTTTCAAATCAATCAATTTCATACGGACTCCGATTTAAATAGTTGAGGGGGCGAACCATATTGGTTATCAAGCGCATAACTGCGCCGGATACCACAAAAGTAAAGAGTACCTATCCAACCGGAAATATATACGACAGGGATATCAATAGAGCGAAGACCCACCAACAATACCACAAACCACGCGCTCATATTGATATCGTGCACACGCTTTACTGCGAGGGCAAAGTCAACATAGACTAAAGGTAAATACATTAGAAGCCACAAGAAAATAGGAAATGACTCAATTGTGACAGCCATTATAAGTTGAGTTATTAGGACGGGAATTATGGCGTTCCAATATTGAGAACGACATATTCGCCCGCGCAACGAGAAGCACAACTGTTTTAATGACATGTAACCTCCTTTAGTTTATGTGTGTTGAACAAAAAAGAACGCGGGGAATGGCGGACTCAACGTCACGCCGACTCCCGCTTGCGTCTCGCCTACCAATACCCCTCATTCCCAATAATGCAGTGCGCCGCCGCTACTAATTACCAGTGACATCGGTTAGCTTGGATTACAAGTTCTTCTACCGAAGCATCATCAAGTATCCCTTTGAATAACCCTTGTTCCACCCCAGTGTAAACATTGGAGCGGAAAAAACGGAGGCTTGACTTCAATTCGTCCACGTCTCCGCCCAGAGACTTGCAACTCTTCAGAGCAAGTCTCGCGTTGACTCTGCCCGATATGATTTGATCGAACAACGATTCTTCAATCGTATCCGTAGGTAATGTTTCTTGACTAATGCGGTATGGATTAACGGCACGGCGTTTAACAGTTGGTTTTTGTACAACTATAACTTGTGGACGTTGCCGAACTGTTTGCACTTGGCTCGGCTGTTTTTCCAATTCAGCTATCTCCTGCTTAATTAAAGCCGTGCGCTGTTTAGTCGCCGCTATCTCTTCCCGCAACAATGCGGCTTGCGTTTTGAAAAGTCGGGCTTGGGCGTTATAAAATCGTGTTGTGGCATCGTTGGTTGCAATTTGGGAATTGACAATCCCTTGTCGCTCTTTCTTGCGTACCCATCTTGCTACAGCTCGGTTTGCAATGCCGGGCACGTTAGCAACATGTATTCCAGAACCTGAACAACGCGTTAATACTTCGCTGGATTCAACACAGCCGTAACGACAGGGATTGTAACTACTTTTATCTCGGATTTTAATGTCATAGGAAGTCCGACCGGGCCAAAAGTTGTAGTCGTACTAATCGACATCAATACTGTATTCATAGGATTGATATTGAGCATCGGCATTGGAATAGCTAAACAACATGAATCCAACTACTAACGAAGCAAGTAAATTCTGCGTAACCTTTAACATTGTTGCCTCCTTAAAGAGTCAATTTTAATAGCGTTCAAGAAATCTAAAGCCTGAACCTGCTAACGCCGTAATCAACACGGCTAACCCAAGCCATAACGCTTTGCAATCCCTCCATTCGCGTTTCAACCACTCCATTGGGCCGCCCGCTGCCACATGCAACCGTTCTTTTCCCGTCATAGCACCATCCTTTATGTTTAAAGTTAGAATCCGTTATTTCTCAATGTCGAATCGACATCGTTAGCCTCGGCTTTTGTAACGCGATTAGACTTGGCTCTTCTAACAATCCAACGTATCAAATAGAGAATGCCTAGCCAAAACGCCGCTGTCATTACGTACAGAAGGACATTTCCTTTAGCGAGCGAGTGTATTAGCCCAAGTACCCAAACACACCAAGCAGTGGCGCGCAACCATGCCCTTTTTGTAAAAACAATTACGAACAGCGCGGGCAATGTTAACATTTTATTCTCCCTTCACCGCCAGAATGTAGTTCACTTCCCATCTTTATACTTCTCCACCGGATTCTGTTCCGGCGGCGCCTCTCTCACATACCGCGCCGGCATCGCGGGGTCAAGCCAACGCCCCGCGCGCTGCATCTCCTTCACGCTCGCCCCAGCTTCAGCGAGCGAAAGCGCGGAACCGATGCGAAGCGACTGACCGCTAATCGCTCCTTCAATCCCCGCTGCTTTCGCCCACCGCTGTATCGCTTCACGAGCCCCTTTAACACCCAGCCGGTCAGCCGTCACATGCTTGTGGTAGCGTATCCTCCGGAACAACGCACCCGACGTAATCCCTGCCCTCTGCTGATACTGTTCTATCAAATGCCGTGTAGGTTCGCAAATATACAGCGCGTCATCCGCCTGCTCGCCTTCGTCTCTGTGAACCAGAAGTCCCTCACGCTTCACATCCGCCGCGTTGACGGCGACCGCCTCAGAGATGCGCAGCAGACAATCGCTCATCAGGCTAATCATGGCGGCGTCCCGTAATCCCGAAGTTGTGTCTGACGATTCCGCCGCCGCACACATCCGCTCGACATCTTCCCACGTGAGCCCGTCAGCCTGTCGGCGCCTACGTTGTTTGCCTTCCATGCGAATTTCAGAATGCGTGCTAGCTGTGACCGGTCCAACTTCGTAGTCCGCGCCCTGATGTGCCGCCATCCACTTAACCGCGGCGACGACCAAATTGATTGTTGCTGCAGACTTCCCTTCTGCATCCAGATATCGAATATACTCGGCTAACACCGCGTCCGTTGGCTTACGACCCTCCAGCCACGCTTGCAGCTTCTGTTTTGCGTGCTCATACGCCTTAAGCGTATTGTCAGACGCGTTCGACTTAGCTTCAGTTCTCGTGACTTTATCGCTTTGGAAACTCCTATCTGATTCCTTCTCTTGATTCAAAACACAATCCTCATCTGGCTTAGAATACGCCCTCTCTAACTATTGAGCGGTTCAACTTCTTCACCACCTTCGGAGTTACGGGGTCGTTGTCCAGGAGAAACCCTTCGCCCTTCTTCAGTTTAACGGAAGCGACACTGTCCAGCCCCGCCAGTTTCTTCGCTCCTTTCAGAGCTTTCAGGTCTCCGCCGTAGTATCTGAACCAAGGCAGCCCGGCATCAGTGTAATCCCGCGCCGTCGGCGGCACGGTTGGGGGTTTGCATCCAGTCAGATGCAAGAACTGTACGCTATTGGCGATATGCACGAAGCAGCGGGAGCAATTTGACGTATCCCACGCATCAATTCCGATTTCGTCCTCGTAAATCTCTTGGTGCATCAATCCGCCCGGCGCCAATCCCATCTCGTCAGGTAGAGCCTCACACACCGGCATTGCCCTATTTCGCCAGATTGGCCCCACCCGCTCAAACATCTCCCGCTTCATCGGATAGACCGCAATCTGAATCCCGCCGTGTTCAGCTTCGCCTGTCAGTTGTTCCTCCGCTGTGTACCCCTTTCCCAACGGCATCGCCACGAACTGCCGTATCAAGCCCTTCTCAACACAGAACCCGTCCAACCAGGGCTGATCCGGTACAACGACGTAGTCTTGCGGTTCCGCGCTCAGTCCCTCGTTCCACGCCTCACCCGTCACGGCGTTGACCTTGCCCGCCGCAATCTTTACAGCCATCCCGTAATGGGACTGACTTCTGAAATTAACCCAGAGCGCCTCCGATTGGTACATCGGCAAGAACGCGCCGCCGTGTTGCTGCCACCTTTCCGGCAAGTTATCCGGGTAGTCGTCTACACGGTTAAGCGGAAATCTCCCCAACCCCGGCGGCAAATCGTATGCGCGGTTGTCGTCCGGAATCCGCAGCGTTTGCTGGAATTCGATTGCGACTTCCGCATCACTGTGTACCCCCGGGAATCGAAATACAAGTCGATCGTCGTTAAGTTCGATACTCTTATTGCCGTTCCTTGCTCTTTGCTCCATGATTATGGACCTCTCCTTACTGAGTTATTGGGTTGAGTCGGCAACTTACACATCATACATTGAAATACGGCAATCGGGTTATGTAGAAAAATTTCCCCTTGCTTAGAATACTCCTTCCCTCACCATTGTTTGGTCTAGCTTCTTCACCACCGCCGGCGTCACCGGATCGTTGTCCGAGAGGAAACCCTCTCCCTTTTTAAGACTGACAGAAGCGACGCTGTCCAATTGTACTAAATCAATTGACCCTTCTAATGCCTCCACGTCTCCACCGTAGTAGTCGAACCAAGGGAGCCCCATGTCAGTGTAATACCTTGCTGTCGGCGCCATACTTGGAGGCTCGCAACCCGTTAGGTGCAAGAGCTGAACGCTATTGAGAATATGCACGTAGCAACGGGAACATAGCGACGTGTCCCACGCATCGATGCCGTGTTCGTCCTCGTAAATTTCTTGCCGCATCAAGCCGCCCGGCGCAAAACCCATCTCCGGTTCGTCCCGCATGGGTTGCGCACACACGAAAATCCTGTCCCCTCTAGGCTGCGGCACGGGGAACCCGTACTTTTCCGCGTAGACAGACCGTTTCATCGGATAAACTGCAATTTGTAGTCCGCCGTGCTCCGCTTCGCCCGTCAACTGCTCCTCTGCAGTGTATCCTTCACCCAACGCCATCGCCACGAACTGGCGAATTAAGCCCTTCTGTACGCAGAACCCGTCCAACCACCGCTGACCCGGAACCACGGCGTAATCCTGCGGTTCGTCACTGAGTTCTTCATTCCAAGGTTTGCCGGTTATAGCGTTAATCTTTCCCGCCGCAATCTTAACCGCCATCGGATAATCTCCGCGAAAATTAATCCACATCGCCTCCGATTGATACATAGGGAAAAACACGCCGCCATGTTCGTTCCATCTCTCGGGCAAGTTATCCGAATAATCGTCCACCCGGCTTAGCGGAAATTTTCCGAGCCCCGGGGGCAAATAATGTTCGCGGTTGTCGTCTGGAATCCGCAGTGTCCGCTGAAACTCAATCTTCAGGTTCGCTATCATGTGTATTCCAAGGAATCGAAAGAAAAGCTGATCGTCTGTAAGCATGATGGTCTTCCGCCCTTTTCTACTCCCTTTCTTAGTCCGTTCCGCCATAGTCATTGCCCTTTCCATTTTAATTTGTAATTTGATTCAAATAAACCACATCATGGCAATATATGCCTCATAATCTGAATTATACTACCTAACACATCACATGTCAAGCATTTTTTTGATTCTCTGACCACGAAGGTTAAACTCGCTCCAATCCTCTTCCTGTCCGCATCCCCTACGACATCTGAAAGTAAAAGGCTAACTCGCCGCTAAATTTCTGAATCTAAATTCCCTCGCTTGGCAAGGGTTAAAATCCATGTTATACTAAAATAGCGAATTTTGGCGAAGACAAAGCCAGACGTGTCATCTAGGATTTGTGCGAGTATTTTGGGTTAGAGTAAAAACTTTGCTACCAATTTCGCACTTCTAATCTCAAACGAAAGAACCGCACCTAGCACAATCGAACCTGACGCTACTAACCCGTCAGGCCTCTCAAAAATGAGCATTCTCAACTTATTTTTTCAAATGCTCACGAATGCTCAACCCCACTAACCCGCTCTCCGTCTAGCCTAAAGCCCATTTTCGCCAATTTTCGCATAATCCAAATGCTCACATAATAAGCAAATCAAAATCGCAATTCTACTTCCCGTCAACCCAACCAAACAGGAGCGTTTTTGATTCGTTCGAACAACACATACTCCAAAATTTCCCCCTTTTTTTATGGACTGTAAAAACTGTAATTTTGGCTGAAATGTGCGGTTTTGGATTTCGTGCTGTTGATATTTGCCTCTCGGCGTCATACGGGTTACTGGTTTTTGTAGGTTGGGTTAAGCTGAGCAATCGAAAGACGCTAGACATATCGAACGGATGTCGGTATTTGAACATGATTGGAGGTCGTTAAGATTCAGCGAACCCAACGCTTTTGGACATTACGGCGCGTTTGATTTATCGGAGACGGTTCGGAAATACGAAAAGCGTTGGGTTACGCTTGATGCCTCGAATCTTGGACGGCGTTAGGCTTCCAGAGCGCAACGTAAAATGGTACATCAATTGGTGAAATCCGCTCAACCCAACCTACAAAAACTGAATTGCGACCAAAAAAAAAGGCGGAGTCCAACCAACCGGATGTATTACCGCGACCCGTTCGGGCTGAACTCCGCGATTCCGTTACCGCCTAGCACTTGCAGCCGGGCATTTAGTGATAGCGATGGAAATGAAAAAGATGTGGAGGTGGGGGTGCATGGGGACCAAACCCCCAGGCTTTGAATTCCTTCACACCACGTCCAGGCAATACACCAAACTGCATATGCTCACCAAACAGGACATGCCCAGTTTGATTGCCGATAACGCCGGAAAGCGTCAATATGGCCTCCTGCCGTACCGTCAAACCTTCAAGCAGTGATGTCTCCAACGCCTTTAGTTCTGTATCTGACGCGGACTGCTTCGATTTGTATTCCTCAAGCGCCGACTGAACCTCCGCGTCATCTGCCGCTGCCATCGTTTTTCTGAGGTCTTTCAACATCGACGCTAATGTTTCGGCACGCTCCTTCTGATGCTGCAACACGGCTTTTACCTTTGGCTCAAGGTGCTCTGCCTCCTCGTCCGAGAGATTCAGACGTTCAATTATACCTTTCGTTTTCCGTTCGATAAGCTATTCGGGCGCGACATGCGCTGTCTTGGCTATGCCCTCTGCTATCTCCGCCATTCGATCCATCATCTTCTCGTGATCAAACTCCTCGTGTTCCGAATGTGCTTTGGCACCGAGAGCGTAAACCCCGGTGAGAATTACCGTCAGTGCGATGGCAAGCACAATTGGACGATTCAACTTTAATCTGGACAGTTGCCGTTTGTGTAACAATTTCGACATTCTCTTTTCCTCCGTAGTGTAGTGATTTAATTGATACAAACAGTGTCACTGTCGTTTTACACAAAGGGCGTCATAAAAAGTTCGCTTTTTCTGCTTTCATTAAGTGAGTGCACGTCAGTAAAGGCTACGTAAGTCATTGCTTTTTACTGCCGTTACCCGTTCTTGTCCCACGTAGACACCACACCGTTACCGTATTCATTGATTCCGATTGCAACTTTGCCTTCGCCCTTGCCATGTAAATCGACACGCCCGCCATGTTCATCAATACTAAGCCACGACGCCTGCGCTTTCCCGCCTTTGCCACGGACACCGACAACCCCGCCGTGCTCATCAATTCCGAGCGATGCCCACGATAACCTGTCATTACCGTGGATACTGATAGCTCCGCCATGGTCACTAGCTGTGATAATCACTGTCACTTTTCCGTCCGCATCAACGACCCTCAAACGTGTACACTCAATATCCCTAAACTTATCGCGCTCTGCCGTGCTGGACGACACCAGCCCAATTCCAAACAGCATCCCAATAATAGCTATCATCTCGCCAAAAACCATATAGACCAACTTAACCTTCAAGTCTTTGCTGCTAAAAATTGCGTTACCGCCCCAGTGTTTTTTAGTCAAGGATTTTTGCATTGCCTAATTTATCAGAAGTGATGACCCGCCCGCCGTTTTCCTCTATACTGAGCACCGCCCGCGATTCCCCGTCTTTGCCAAAGACACCGACTTCCCCGCCATGTTTATCCACATTGAGCGACGCACCCGATTCCCCGTCCTTGCCCCTAGCCACGACAAGCCCACCGTATTCATTGATACCAACGGACGCCCACGATTCTCTGTCCTTGTTGCCATACACACCGACAAAACCGCCGTCTTTATTGGTGCCAAGCGACGCCCACGATTGTTCGCCCTTGCCATAGACCGCGACAAGCCCGCCGTCATTATTGGTACCGACCACCACCGCCACTTCGCCTTTCGCATCAACAACCTCTAACCGAGAACACTGAATAGTGTCAAACTTATCTCTCTGCTCCGTGACCGGCTGCTCCGTGACCGGTGAAACCAACAACGCCGTCAACACACTGCCTACAATGCCGCCAACAATACCGCTTAGAATCACACAGATTTTCATTACAAATCCCCCTTTGTAGTTTAGACCTACTGCCGATAGCCATTTTTTTCCCAAGTAGACACAAAGCCGTTTCCATATTCATTAATACCAACTACAACACGGCTTTTTTCATCTGTTTTGCCGTAGATAGATACAGCGCCTCCGTTATTATTTGCCAAAAGTTGTACTACGCCATTTTCCTTCCCGTGTTTATATCTAGAGACCGTTATCAAACCGCTTTCCCCGTCGTCACTTGCGCCTATTGATGCCAGACTGTTATCATGGTTCGCCCCTTTTGTGTGCAAGAAACCGCCGCCGCGTTTGGTCGCGGAGATGAAAACTCCGCCACCGTTTTTGTGATTGATTGAAACTACGCCCGTGCCCTCCTTTGATGTTCCCATCGAAGCGCTTACGTGGGCACTACTTATTTTCAAGTTACTAAACATGGTTAAGCCCCCGCCATGATTATCCACCCCGAGTCTGACGCCACCTCGGTTTTCGTTCGAGCCGAATAGGTATAGTAGACCACCGTGTTCGTCGGTCCTGAGTTCGGCGGTTGTATTCCCGGTAATGGGATCAATCAGCGTCAGCTTGGTGCACTCAATCTCTCCGAACTTGTCCTTCTGCGCCGTGGCTGGCGACGCTAACATCCCTATTATTGTGCAAAGACACCCTAATAAACTACCAAACCCAATATAGACCAACTTAATTTTCCAATGCTGGCTGTTAAACACTATGAGACCCTCCTTTTTTGTGTTGCGGATTAAACCCCTATACAATTCACGCATTCGAACACTCCCAAACAAATCGATAGTCCCTATGTGCCCGGTGTGTCAGTTCCACAAATCGCCAAAATTTCATAGAAAACTTCCGAGCCATATCCAGCGCAACCTTCTCGAAAACCAGTGCTAGACTCGATTCACGCCCTTTTTCGCCGCCATCAAATCGTTGTGTTGCGTCGGAAAACTATGAAAACTATGAAATTTTTACAGAATCACTCATTCAATTTAACCATAACCGAATGAATCTGCGCAACGATTTTCTCAGGGGAATCCCTGTTAGAGTTATCGTAGGTTGGGTTAAGCGGATTATATGAAAGGCGCGAAAAATGTTGAATGGATTTCGATATTTGAATATGTGTGGTAATTGTTAAAGGTAGCGAACCCAACGTTTTTCGTTAATTGCGAGGCGTTCCGGTCACCGGGCGACGTGCGTAAATGCGAAAAGCGTTGGGTTACGCTTCATAATTTCAAAATTTGAACGCCCTCAAATCACGCAACGCACACGGCATACATGCGTCGGTTCGTTAAAACCGCTCAACCCAACCTACAAAAGCTGCAAAAAACTGTGTTACCTCCCTTTTTGTATGTTACAAATTAAACCCTTAAAAAATTCACGGCTACTGACACTCCCAAAAATACCAGTCGCCCCGATATGCCCGGTGTGGCAGTTGGAAAAAACGCTAAAGTTTCATAGTTAACTCCCGAGTCCGCTTCAGCGTGAACTACGCGAAGACCAGTGCTAGACTGAATTTACGCCCCTTTTTCGCCGCAATCATATCGCCGCGCTGACTCGGAAAACTATGAAAACTATGAAATTTTCACAGAATCACTCGTTCAATTTAACCATAACCGAATGAATCTGCGCAACGATTTTCTCAGGCGCATCCCTAACAACCGAATTCAACCCGGATCTATGCCGGACACTTGCAACGCTAGGCTTTGTTTGCGTGTTGACACGGTATTCGCGATGATTTAAAATATCGCATATCCCCAGAGAAGTTGAGTTTTGTTCGGCAATGCCGCCCTAAGCACGCGAAATTCATTTCCACAATACGGACTAGGCAGTAAGGTAGCAACGCTGTAAACCATGCAGATTTGGGTTTCAGATGTTTCCTGATTTTGGAGTGATTCGATGCTAGATTTCAAGCCGCCTAAAGAGAATCGAATCGTAATCGGTACCGTCAAGCTAATGTTACCGCTGCTCATGCGGCTTTCCCGAAAGGTTGCACATGTAGATATTGACCGCGAATCCCTCAATAGATTGAAATCAATTGAAGGCGTTCCAACGATTCTCGTGCCGAATCATCCAACCTACGCTGACCCGCATGTGATGTTTGCGGTGTCACAACGCTGTGGGGAGCGATTTCGCTATATGGCAGCACGAGAGACCTTTGACCGGTTAACTTGGGGAAATGGAGAGGGTTTTTCATGGCTCGGCTTGGTGCCTATTCAGTAGCGCGTAGTGCCGTAGACCGCGACTCATTTAGGCTGACACGAGAAACGCTGACCAACGGGAAGCAGAAGTTAGTTATCTTCGGCGAAGGGGTAATCTCGCATCAGAACGAGACTATTATGCCGTTTCAAAGTGGGATTGTACAGTTCGGATTCTGGGCGCTCCATGATATGGAAAAGGCGGGTAACCTCAAACCACTCTACCTTGTACCGGTCGGGCTTAAGTACATCTACAAGAAAGATATGTGGCGTGAAATTGAGCAGGCACTTACGAATCTGGAACATAACGTCCTATCTGAGCATATCGATCCGCCGACTAAATTGTGCGACCGAGTGAAGCATGTTGGATCGAGACTACTGATGACGCTGGCGAAAAAATATCACCTGAATCTAAGCGAGGAAAGTTCACTGAATGAGCGTATCGAACTGATGAGAGAACACATTCTGTCCCAGATGGAGAACTTCATGGCAATCGTTCCCCAACCCGACTGGCGTCCACTCAGGCGGGTTCGTGCCATTCAGAAACAGATAGATGAAGTAACTTACCGTGATGTGGATGAGATGACCGAATATGAGAAGGTGATTCACATACAGCGCATTGACAGATTTCGACTATTTTTCAAAGACCTGCGCCGCATTGTGAACTCGATTGCGATTTACGAGGGGTACATCGGCGAACAGCCATCTCAAGAACGCTTTCTGGAAGTCATTACACGGCTTGAAATGGAGGTCTTCGGCCGCTCAAAAGTCAAAGGTCCCCTAGATGCTTTCGTTCGGATTGGTACGCCCAAAAATCTGCTGGATACCTATGAAGCCTACAAGAAAGAGAAAAGACAAACCACACAGCAAATTACCCTGGAATTAGAAACGGAAGTTCAAAATATCGTTGCGAGCATGCCGTAGGTGTGTCCGATTAAATAACCCAAGTGCTGTAGGTAGGGTTGAACGGCAATTCATGAAAGATTACATGCAGCAGAGAATCTCTAGAGCCTCCGCACATGAACAAGTACGATAAACTCCCGTGCGCGCCTGTGATAAGACGCGAAATGCACCTACACAGTACGTCCCGCATGACCTCCTTAAAATAGATATTTGATTTGGAGTAATCTGATGCTGGATTTCAAACCGCCGAAAGAGAACCGAGTTTTTATCGGTACCGTCAAGCTAATGTTACCGCTGCTCATGCGGCTCTCCCAGCGGGTGCAACATGTAGACATTGACCGCGTATCCCTTGATCGCCTCAAATCAACCGACGAATTCCCAACGATCCTGGTGCCTAACCATCCGAGCCGCGCAGACCCGCATGTGATGTTTGCCCTCTCAAATCGAGGCGGCAAGCCATTTCGGTTTATGTGCGCGCGGGAGACCTTTGACCGCAAGTTGGCAGGGATGAAATGCCGAGGATTTTTCATGACCCGGCTCGGCAGCTATTCTGTCGTGCGCGGCGCCGTAGACCGCGATTCATTCCGGTTGACTCGTGCCATGTTATCCAAAGGCGCACAAAAGCTGGTTGTCTTCGGCGAAGGGGAAATCTCGCATCAGAACGAGACCATCATGCCGTTTGAAAGCGGGGTCGCGCAGTTCGGGTTCTGGGCGCTCCACGATATGGAACGCGCGGACGATCTCAAACCGCTTTACCTCTTACCAATCGGGCTAAAGTACATCTACAAGAAAGACATGTGGGGCGAAATTGAGCAGGCGCTGTTAAATCTGGAACACAGCGTTTTGCCTGAAGACGCAGAACCTCCAACAGATTTATATGACCGCGTGAAATATGTTGGAGGCAGCCTGCTGGGGACACTGGCGAGGGAATACCGCCTGCGTATAAACGAAGGGAGTTCACTGAATGAACGAATCGAACTCATGCGAGAACACATTCTGTCCCAGATGGAGAGTTTCATGGAACTCGCGCCTCAACCGGACTGGCATCCGCTCAGGCGGGTTCGCGCCATTCAGAACCGAATAGATGGAGAAATTTACCGGGAGGTGGAGGAGATGACCGAATATGAGAGAGGCGTTCATGCGCAGCGGGTTGATAAGTTTCGGCAATTTTACACAGATCTGCGCCGCATTGTGAACTCGATTGCAATCTACGAGGGGTATATCGGCGAAAATCCGTCTCAAGAACGATTCCTGGAAGTTATCACTCGGCTGGAAGTAGAGGTCTTCGGCCGCTCGAAAGTCAAAGGCCCGCTAGATGCGTTCGTTCGGATTGGCAACCCCAAAAATCTCCTAGCCTTCTACGAAGCCTACAAGAAGGAAAAGAGGCAGATTACTCAGCAAGTGACGCTGGAGTTAGAAACAGAAGTTCAGAAAATTGTAGCAGATATGCCGTAGTCGCGTCCGCGCAGAAAGCACAGCCTGTAGAATGGTCAACAAGATGTTCTGCGCACGTTGTATTTCCATCGAAGGATTTTCACCCTTGCTAAACGCGAGCTAAAGGAGGGCGGCACGACTGGAGATTTTCCGCTTCGCAACTCGAGATTCCGGTTCGTTACGCCGAGTCGTCTGCTTATTGATGTGCTCTCAATACCTCGATACGCCGTTCTGCGGCTGGGCTTAGATGATGCATCCGATATTGACTTGACAACAATTCAAATACTTCAATCGCTTTTTTTATCTTGCCAATTTTTACATAGGATTCTGCCTGCCAATACATTGACCGCGCAACCACGCTACTCGGTTCTTGCAGTTGCTGTTCTACATTCTCTTCAGCCTTCTCAGAGGATTCTTTGGTCGATGGTGTTTCGTTTTCGATTGCATTTTGAAAATGCTTAATGGCTTGTTGAAAATTGTAATCGTCGTGGTATGCTTTGAAACCGAGATAAAAACTCTGGTTACGGTCACGAAGAAACATCAATCGATTCTCAACCGCCTCTAACGGGCTGAGCACGAATTCATCGGCTGGTTCGTCAAATGGTTCCTGAAAAATTGATGTTTCATCAAATTCTTGATTTTCTAGAATGTCATCCATGCAACGCTCCTTCTGTTATGATTTTCGGTACTCCGAAAAGATTATAGATTACTATGCTATACATGCGTCAAATGTAGATGCTAGGTTTAAAAGGGATATGAACGGATAGGACATGCGCGCGATTGGCGTTTGGAGAGTACAGAAGATAGGACATGGAGGGTAGAAACCAAGACAAAATTCCGCAGATGTGCTCTGTCTTCCCTCTTTCACCCGAGTTCTTTCCAGCTTCTACCAGTTCCTTGAATGACGATTCCCGGTTTGGATGTTTTGAGTATTACCGTCGGGCAACTTTTACAGTCCCAAGAGCACCTCAACACCGATGAAGGACGTGGACAGCCCTGCCCTTCATACCTAGACTGGCAGCCAATCAGTAGCCGTTTACGGAAAAGACATCTCTCTCAAGCATGCGACTTGAGATACAACGCTAACAAATCGTGCGCAGTAATAACGTTTACTGCGAGCGAGTCTAGCGACAGGAGAAGTTCGTTTGTATCCAAATTCTCTAATGCTAGGCTATCAACCAATACAATTCGCTTGTCATCCGACTCCGTTGAATCAATCCCGAAGCAGGTTGGAAGGATTTCGGTGTTTTGGTCAAGAATCTTTTCGTAAATCTCTTCGACGTTCGTCGTATTGAGGTCGTTTACACTGCATAAGTCCACCATAAATTCTATCTGTGATTCATCTACAGCGGCAAAGATATTCAGTCCGTCCTCATCTTGGATGATAAGAATTGAACCGTCTTCCTCTACACTATAACCTTGGGCGTTCAGAAATGCTGTAATCTCCGCCTGTGTGCTAATCTTTGACATTGCTCCACTCCTTTACGCTGCGGGACAAACAGAAACCGTATTCGCATTGCGTCCCAGCTTCCGATGCTTAACCGCTGCTGCTAGCACTGCTAGCGCCTGCACTCATCTTCGCTTTCAACGCCGCCAGATCATCGTCGACACTGCCGTCCTTTTCAAGCGCTGCGAACTCATCTTCAAGTGTGTCGTGCTCAAGTTCAGCCATTTCTGCCGCTGCGTCTGCACGGGCTTCGATGTCCGAAACTTTGGCTTCCATTCGATCGAAACTCGCAAAAGCGCTATTATCCTTCATACCCGCCATGGTCTCATGAATGGCTTTTTGAGCTTTGGCTCGCTTCTGTCGAGAGATGAGCAGGTCTTTTTTACGTCTTGCCTCTTCAATTTTTCGTTCAAGCGTTCGGAGATTCTCTTTTAGCATCTCGACAGCCTGTTTCTGCTTCTCCCACTGTTCCTTGTACCCACTGGCGGTACTCGCATGTTCGTTACGGCGGGAGAGCGCCTGTCTTGCCAGCTCTTCATTGTCCTTCTGCAGTGCCAAGGTGGCTTTCTGTTCCCACTGCTCTGCCTGACCTTGCTCTTGCTCATAATCTTTTTGGAGCTGCTTCTCATTAGCAATTGCGGCTGCGACCTGTTGCTTGACTTTCACCAATTGCTCTTGCATCTCCGTTGTAATCTGATTTAGCATCTTTTCCGGATCTTCTGCTTTGTCCAATGCAGCGTTTACATTGGATTTGAATATGGTTGAAACCCGATCAAAAAACCCCATTATTTGTCTCCTTTTCGCTGACTGGCTTAGTGGTATCTGCCCAAAGCCTATATAGTAGAATCAGATCAAATTATAGCCGAAAATTTGGCGCGTGCCAACCTAAAAAGTCAATCATTGCTAAACAAGTGCATAGCATTAAGTTCGGCAGGTAAATCCCAACCTTTGAAAATGAGCAATCCTAATCTAACCCTCAAAATATGTCCTCCATTGAGCCATCGGGTTCGAGGATGTTGCGCACAACAATTAATCTTGTGTTCTCATTGGCGCAGTTCAGGATTAGGGTTTTTCCAATTGACAGTCACCGCTATGCACTATACAATACGCCGTAACAACCGAGTTACGCAGCACTTACTCGCCGCGTCAATCGCTACGAATGCCACGCGATAAATACCATCTGTACCTTGAATATATCAGACTGACTGAACTGATGTCAAGGTCTTTTGATTGAACCCATCTACGGTCGGCAATGGAAAATGGCTGAAAGCAAGTTCGGCGTGATTCACGAAGATATGCACACAGGTGCAAGAATTGGAAAGTTGCGGACTGCTCACGGCATTGTCAACACTCCAATATTCATGCCCGTTGGAACGCGCGGCACGGTCAAAACCTGCACCCCGCGCGATTTAGTTGATGTTGGTGCGGAGATTATCCTAGCAAACACCTACCATCTCTACTTGCGTCCGGGGCCTAGGATAGTCCGGGAGGCAGGAGGACTACACAAATTCATGGCGTGGAAAAAGCCGGTCCTCACTGACAGCGGCGGGTTTCAGGTATTCAGCTTGGGACCGCTGCGAACCATATCGGAAGAGGGCGTCGAATTTCAATCCGAAATTGATGGATCTAAGCATTTTATCAGCCCGGAACGTTCGATCGAGATTCAAAACGCTTTAGGCAGCGACATCATCATGGTCTTTGATGAATGTCCAGCCCACACCAGCGACTATGGTTATCTGAAAACCTCAATGGAAATGACGCTGCGGTGGGCGGAGCGCAGCAAAAAAGCCCATAATAATCGAAATCAATTGCTGTTCGGTATTGTTCAGGGCGGGATGCAAAAAGAACTCCGGAAGGCAAGTGTGGAAGGAACAACAGCAATCGGATTCCCCGGTTATGCCATTGGCGGGATGAGCGTTGGCGAGGACAAAGATCTGATGTATGATACATTAACCTACACCGCCCCGATGCTGCCGCAAGATAAACCTCGTTACTTAATGGGGGTCGGTACACCGATGGATTTAGTGTACGCCGTAAGCTGCGGCGTCGACATGTTTGACTGTGTGATGCCGACGCGCAATGCGCGAAACGGTTCGCTTTTTACGAGCCGCGGCGTGGTTAAGATTCGCAATGCCCAATACAAGTCAGATCTTTCAACTCTTGATCCAAACTGCGTCTGTTACACATGCCGGAATTTTACACGCGCTTATCTTCGCCATCTATATGTAGAAAACGAAATCCTTGCTCATCGATTACACACGCTCCACAATCTGCATTTCTACCTGAGCTTGATGAGAGGCATACGCCATGCAATTTGCATGGGAACATTTTCATCGCTTATGGAAAACGTCGCGGAGTTAGTTCAGCTTGGACAACAGCACGCAAGCGTTGAGAACGAAGGAGAAAAATGAAAATAGGTGATTCGTTCCTTCCAAGATTGCCGAGAACGACCTCAATGCCGCGGCGAATAATTGTGCTTCAAGTCGGACAATCGGGCGAATCTATATTCAGTCAGTAGTAAAGGGGCAAAAACTCTCTGCCGATAACCGGTGTTTTCATGAAAAAAGGATAGGCAGAACTTACTTGTGATTTTTTATGAAATTAGGCGCAAATTCCGTTCTGTTCGGCGGACATGATTTGGAAGCCGCCTTTAAGTATACCGCGCTAGCTGGATACGACGGTATCGAGTTGTCCGCGATTAATGGCATGAGCGAACATCTCGTCCTTGACCGCTGGAGAGAACTTGCACCGATAATTAGGCGGCTTTCGCGGGAATATGACCTTGAGCTTCTAGCTATGGAACAGCCTACCCACGATCCGGACGTGATGGAACGTGCCTTTCAGGCTGCGGTCGAAATCGGCATTCCAATTGTCAACTGCGGCCCCGGAGGGAAATCCAACGACGAAGAAGCCTGGCCGAATATTATCGAAGCGCTCGGCAATCTAACGCTGATGGCGGAGCGCTACGGCGTGATATTGTGTGTGAAAGCGCATGTGGGTTGCAGTATTTACAACACGCCAACAACCCTGCGCGCTATGGAAGAGATATCATCACCGGCGTTCGGTATTGATATGGACCCGTCACACATTCATCGCGCCGGAGAGAATCCTGTTGAAGCCATCGCCGCAGTCATTCCCCGGGTAAAACATGTACATATCCGGGATTGCAAGGGACGGGATCGAAATCCGGGAAAGCCGGAAATGCAAGCAAACGGTCGAGGCGATATAGATTTGGTCGGATACATCCACGTGCTGCATGAATACGGTTATTCCGGTCCCGTCAACTTAGAGATTATCGGCGCCAAGGACTACGGCATTGAGCGTTGCTGCATTATCGCCGCCGAATCGCTAGGGTACATGCAGGCTTGCCTGAAAGCATGCGGTGCACGATAGAATCGGAGCAAACTCGGCAGGGCGCTTTCGACATGTAATCGCCGCGGTTAGATGTGCCGATTAATCAAATCGAACAGAGGTGTTTCGAAAATTAAACAGGTTTCACAAGTCTCTAAAACAGCGGCTTTAAGTGCTGTGAATCTCCGCGGCCACTTTTTACCGCGAACGCTGCCGCGGTCAGCCAGCCCTCAACGACACGACAGGCAGATACAACCCTTTCCGCTCACGCCGCCACCACGCGCCTTCCGCCTGTTTCGTATCGAAATCGGTGAACTGATAATCGTATAGGACAGCGCGGATGTATCGCGGCGGCGCATCGGGGAATGGGTTCTCTTCGAGCAGACCCAAGACTTCGGGCGACCCTTGCAGCAAACGCTCAATAAATTCTACAAACCAGCGATTCGTCCGATAACTTCCAAGCGCGGCAAACCACATCTGCCAGTCCAGTCGCGGCTGATGCGGCGCCGCCCAGCGCGGACGACCCGTCAAATCGACCGGTTTCCACTTAAACGAGTATTCGGTCCATGTCTGGCGGTCGTTGCTCCCTTCGACGACAATCTCCGGTCGAGACGTCGTCATCACAGCAAACAGGCCGTAGGAATTAATGCTCCGGAAGGGTGAAGCCCAGTTCAGGACATGTTGGGCGGGCTGCGGCAAACTCGATCCCCGCTGGAATAAACGCGCCATCTGAATACCGCTCACCAGAAGCACAACCACTGTTAGCGCGGCTACCCACACGTTTCGATAGTGTGAGTTCCTCGGCACCGCCTCTGGCGCATTGAACCTTGAGAACAACCGTTTCAGCGGAATGCCCTGAAAAAAAGTGTCGTCGAGCAACAGGATACATAGCGCGATGGTCAGTAGATTGAAGAAGCAATAGTTGCCTGTCGCTATAATCAGGAGTTGTAAGGCGAGGAATGCTGCGCATGCTACAAACCGCAGCCGCCGCGGCGCGAAAATCAGGAAGGGCACACCGAGTTCAATGACGAACATCCCCACAACGGATACGGACTGGAACCAGTCGGGCAGTTGATGGGCATACCAGCTTATCCACGTCGGCAGCGGCTGCGTTTCGTAATGATAATTGAGCGCGGTCAGGTTGCGCCAAGTTTCATCGGCGCTCACTAATTTCACGGCCCCCGACGCAAACATGAGCCGAAACAATAGCCATCGTAACAACCACAATACCGTCGGCGACGGCGGGGATTTGCGCGAGGACTTCGGCAGAATCTGCGATGGCGCAAAAAAAATCGCCAGAAAGCCGGTTTCCAACAGTAAAACATCCCACTGAAAACTAAGGAAATCTTGGCCAATCGCTGCCAGCGAAAGGTAAAATGCCCATAGCCCAATCAGTGCATAAATCGGCGCAAACCCAAAAATGAGCAATATCGACAAAAGCGTTCCGCAGCCACAAAGGAGATGCAAGAAACCGTCGCTGGTGTTGAGCCAATACAGCGTTGGGATTAACCGATAGCGCTCGTGGCCGCTTTGCGCCCGCACGGCTTCAAGATATTCCTGTGCGGGCAATATGCCTTTGCTCCCCACCAGTCCGTCAATCTGCGTCCACAACGAGATGAATGCGATGAGGTAAACCGCACCGAGCATTCGGAGGAACAGCCATCGAGTAAATTGGTATTCGGGGCGCCCCTCATGTTCCCCCCACAACCATCTGGTCAATGCGGAGAAAATGCCCCGATGCTCTGCAATGAATCGGTAAACCCACTCGGTTGACGAGGAAAATCCCGGAATCCTACGATACATCCACAGCGGCCATCCCATGCGCGGCGCGTGACCGAGTGTGCGAAAAACCGCTTCAGCGCCGCCGTACACTTCTCCATTCGGTTCAACGAATAGTACCGCGGTTTCGAACCGTTCCGGCGAAATTTCAGGAAATCGGCTAGCAACTTGGGATGACGGCGCATATCTAACAAGATTACCCGTTAAGTGCCGCCACCGGGCAACCCAAAAACGGCAGAATTTACATTCGCCGTCGTAAACTAGCAAGGGTATGTCCGTGTTCGTCCTCATCTATTGATAGCAGATTGCGAATTGACTCCGCATCACACCGCGCTTGGAAAAACCATTCTAATCAGGCCGCAGTAACACGCCATTTATAATCAGCTGCATCACAACTCTCCCACATTGCCCTGAAAATGGAATGCTGGACCATACGCAGAGTCTATAACCGCCCGCCGGTTAAAACATCCCGTTAATCACTAGCATAGCGCTGGTCTCGTCGCCCTGCTGAAATCCGGTTGCATACAGAACGTTCGTTTCGTCAATATAGGTATATTCGTTATATCCGAAAAAGTGTATGATTGAAAAATTTAGCCGAAACGCTCTGTTGAGGTCGTAACGGAACCCAGCGCCCCAATCCGACAAGTGCGCTCTGAAGTCAAACAATCTGAAGTTCTGCGGGTCAAATGCATCATTAATATAGTCGGTTCGAATGACATTAAAGTAGGCAAATGCTGAGGCTTCCCGGTAGGTGTAAGGGTTATGATTTCGGATGAGCGTAGCGTCAAATTGGACACGATCCTCCCAAAATACCTCAGTAGATTCGTCGTCCTGATTGAAAGTTCCTCTAAAGTCCTCAAAATCTCTCGCGCGGTAAAAACTCTCATCGACAGATTTAAAGTAGGCAAGGTCGTTGGAAACTGCAAAACGCAAGTCTTCATTATAATCATAAGCTAACGTAGCCTTTAGACCGGTGCGATGGAGTCTGGCACGTCCGTCATAATCGGCTTTGTTGAAGAGATCGGCATCCAGATCGTCCCGATTATCTATTTCAATGTCATCTACATTGACAAGGTATTGCAAGCTGACTTCTGTCTGGAATGCAGACGAAATCAAGCCGGTTACCGGGGCGAACTGCCGAAACTTTAAAGTTTCGGTATCTATAAAATACAGGTTCCCGCTGTAATCGATGCCTTTGAGTTTGAGATGCGCATGCTTCTCATTTTCCCGACTAAAACGAATTAGAATTCTTTCCGCAAATTGACCATCGGGGTGGAATCGTTGTACACATCGGTAACGTGCACGAAAGACGCGGTAAGGATACCCGCCAAACTGAAATGGGTCGTACACCCGCCGAGGCAAATCAGACACAAAATCCTTTTTATATTTGGACTTATCTGCAACAAGAACCGACCCATCATCTATCGTTATGAGATGAAAAGGAGAGATAAACTGTCCAGCCCGATCGCCGTATTCTCCGAACGACAGCGTATGCTTTCCATTTCCATCAAATTTCAACACAAGATGCGATGCTTCATCAACAATGTAAAGATTTCCCTGGCGGTCTACTGCCATGTCGGCGGCTTTTAATACCTGTCCCACACGCGGTTGGTCAGTATTAAAAGTCGTCACAGATTTGTCATGCGCCCCTAATTTGTAGATTTTCCCGGCATCGTATATGTATAAATTCTCGCGATTGTCAACTGCTAGTAGAAAAGAACGCTCTGTATCGCCTTGGGGAATAACTAGCGCGTAGTTCCCGTCGGCGTCAAGTCCCGGCACAGCCCTTTCGAGCCGCTGTATCCTTTTGCTATAATCTTGGATATGGTAGCTCGCCACGAACTCGCCGCTCGAATCAAATCGGTGGACGCACGGGCCGTAGTTAAAAATTTTGGGACGTTCCGCACCTCCACTATCATCATGAAGGATTTCACTGTCTACGATTTGCGTTATAGTCCAATCCATGACGTAGATAGATCGGTCTTCTCCAACTGCAATATCTGTGGGATATATAAAAGTGAATTTTTCCGGATCGGTTGACTTGATTTCAAAGATGAACTGCCCGTTGGCATCAAGCTTTTGAATTCTTGCGTTATCGGTGTCAGTAACATAAATGCCCCCGTCCCGATCGAACGCGATGAACACGGTCTCGCCGAATTGACCTGCCTGTTTGCCTTTCCCCCCAAATCCCTTGACAAACTTAACTTCCTGGTGTGCTGAGACTATGGATTGAACCAACAGGCTCGCAAACAGCACCCAATATACGTTGCGAAATAATGTCAACGCTCACCTCTACTCGTATTAAAATCCTTCATATCAACCGTGTTACATGCCGTGTCTTTAATCTTGTCGAGCACTGCGTTAATGAATTTCGGCGAATCTTCTGTGCTATATTTTTTGGAAAGTTCAATTGCTTCATTTATGGATACTGTAGCGGGGATGTCAACAAGAAAAAGGATTTCATAGGTTGCACTTCTTAGGAGACAGCGATCAACAACGGGCATTCGATGCACAGGCCAACTGCTTGCCGCCGCTTTGCGAATTGCCGGATCGATTTTAGTAAGGGACTTCAGCGTCCCTTCAACAAGAAGATTGGCAAAGGTCTTAATCTCTGCCTTCGCCTTCGTTGTTTTCCAGAAACGCTCTTGAACAGCACCAATTGAATCGCTTGTCAAATCTGCCTGGTACAACATCTGAAGCGCGAATACTCTTGCTTGCCTGCGCGGTCTCATCACAATCGCTCACTCAATAGAATGTTCCAAATTTCCTACAATCAAAGTTACATTGTAGCAATCCGACGTTGCGATGTCAATCAGTTTTACCTGTGCACAGTTGGGAACAGACGCACTCAAACAGTTTTCCATTCAGAATAACAGCGTCAGTAGGCGCGGTGAAAACCTTCTTGTTATCCGTGTGATTGATGGCGACACAGTTGTAGTGAGAAGCTGAGGTCTTCACACAAAATTATCCAATGGGTTTGCGTGTGCGGTTAATGTTCGGGCTTTCTCGCAGTGACCGATACGGCAGGCTGAAGGCTAATCTCTACCATGGTTTTGGCTGGAATGAGGATTTGATGCGGTTTGGATTCGGCAGAACAGCACTAGGTAACATAGGAAGGCTGATGATGGGAGTGCGAATCTGAATGCGTGAGGTCTCCGATTGGGCTTACTTGCTTTTTTGAACATTTATCACGATGTTTTCATTTAGCGCTTGCTCAAAATCCTCCATGGCTTTCAATGCTAAAGCCGTTTAGCGACTAACGTGCACGTTCTTATCTGCTGATTCCTGAATCAATGCCGGCACTGCTGCTTCGCCAATTTAGATGAGGGATTCAGCCGCGCTGTCTCGGACATCCGCAGCCGTATGTTCAAGTTTCTGAATTTATGATGCGATGTCCTTACCTTGAGCATGAGATACAATGCTCGCCACGCGCCGAATATAGACATATAAGTACACCCCGATTGTGCTTGTTCATTGTTATTGAACTCCTTTAACTAGAGCGGGGCTGCTCTAGTTGTAAAGGGAAAATTATAGAGTAACTGTTGTCCTACCCTGTCTTCTGCGTCTATCTTAACATCATATTTTGTTGAATAATCTAATTGCTCAATTCCGACAAACTTCCAAGTAGCAATACCAGAGCAGCCTTTGATTGTTTCATTGTGAATACGAGCGGGACTAAGTGTTATTGCAGGGGTAATCTCACAGAAGGCTTCTGCCATTGGTCTGTCAAAAACAACGTGAATTATTCGTGTGTTTTCTGGGTCAACGTCTCGCCCTATTGGGTAATGTTCAACGATTCGCGGCGCGGTGATGTCAAAATCCGGCATCCAATACCAACCTACAAAAGAAAGTGGCTGCACATTATAATTTACGTTTAGAAAATCACTTATGACTAATGATCCCACATTGATTAGGTTATCTGTGTCGTCGGGTTCAAGAAATCCAAATTGTCGCCGGCATTGATTCCATGTAATGACATCAGTCGGTTCTGTTTCTTGCAGTTGAATCCGCTAGTTACCAAACAAAATACGGCCAGAGTTTGGGATAATTGGTTCATTGAAGGTGATACGAAACTCTTGCGTAAGGGCGTCTAGTTCGACCGGTCTCGAGCGCTGAACGCTTGGCTTTGGATAGACTGCTATCACACGCGGGGAGTTACTCTGTAAATCTAAGGTTACTTTAAGCGTGTCTTTATGGATGCCGGCTTCATCTTCGTAGATTACCATTAAAACCACTTCCCTGTCAGGACTCCTCTCTATTTGAAGATTCCACACGTCTTCTAAGCGGTTGCTGTCTAGTTTCCAAACCGTTGCCGGCGGTTCTCCACTGGGTCGGGCTTTAGTAGAATGATTGATGTTCACCGCCAGAACAGGCTTATCAAAGTAAAGTTCAATTATTGTAGAAGTCTTAATTATGCCACTACCATGTAGTGGCAGCCAGTAGTGCTTGAACGTACCCTGATCAAAACCAAGGGCATCTATCAGCCGTGCAGGTTGCAATTCCTCTTCCGCGGAGCAGCTCATGAGCAGACAAAATACACAAAAGAGCGTTAAACTTTTCAACAGCATGTCAAAATTCCTTTAATCCGCCGTTTGGAATGTAATCACAAGAGGAGCATCCCTCTTTGTACCCCCAGCGCTATAAAGAGCCAATAGGTGGATTTCGTATTCACGCCCCGGCAATAACCTAGCACCTTTACTTTCGGGCAACAGGATCGCCGTCTCGATTCTATCTGTCCAATACACTTTCCAATTAAGTTTCCATCGACCACTGTAAACTTCTATCCGGGTTCGGTGAGGATCTATCCGATTGCTGAAGCTAATCCTTATCCCTTCTTGGTTTAATTGATTGGCGTCGGCGTCAATCTGATTATTCGATACATTCGAGGAATCAATCGTTGGTGGTTCTGGGCCTAGCTCGTAATTGCCTAACGCGACTTTAAACGTTTCTTGATGCAAACCGGTTTTATCTTCATAGATTACCGTAAAAGGCACATTCTTTTTGGGAGTGCGGAAATAGGGTAAAGATGGCAGATTGAGTTCGCCAACTTTTACTATCCAAATCGTCGTCGGCGGTATGCCGTTAGGTCTTGCGTAACCAAGCACGTTATCCACATCAATAATCACCTGCGACACAGCTTTGTCAAACACAAGTTCTGCCCAATCTTGAAGCGCAAGTACCTCATCCCCCTTGCCGTCGGGAAAATGCCAATCTCTAGTGTCTTGATAGTGATTGTCACTGGTGACTTTCATTAACCGCGCAGGTTGTATTTCAGGCATTACTTGTATGCCCTCATCTGAACAGCTTAGGAACAAAAACAGCACACAACATGGCATGGTGATTTTCAGTAACAACTCAAAAAACCTTGCGAATTTCATTGTTTTTTCCCTCCTTTAGCTAGAACGGGGCTGCTCTAGTTGTAAAGGAATAATCGAATGCAGACGTACCGGCGAAATCTTCTACTTCAATTTTAACATCATATTTTGTAGAGTAATTTAACTGCTCAGTGCCGACAAATTCCCAAATAACAACACCAGTGCAGCTTTTGATGCTATCATTTTCAATATGAGCCGGACTCAATGTTATTGCGGGGGCAATTTGACAAATCGCTGAGTACACTGACCTGTTGAATACCACGCGAATAAACCGTGTGGTTTCCGGGTCAACGTCCTGTCCTATTGGGTAGTATTCAAAGACTTTTGCAGGGCCAGGGTCAAAATTTGGCATTCTATACCACCCGACATAAGGGCGAGGCTGGACATCTCCATTTACATTCTGAAAATCACGAATGGCCATTGAACCAATATTGTCCAGAAAAAATGGTCGGTAGCATTGATTCCATGTAATGGTATCAGTCGCTTCGGTCTCTTGTAGTTGAATAGTCGCAATATAAGGACTAGTGCCAAACAGGATACGACCTGAGTTTGGTATGATTGGCTCGTTGAAGGTGATACGAAATTCTTGCCTTGGAACTTCTCGATAGGTTATGTCAACCGCTTCAGTGCGTTGAGCACCGGGAGGGGGATCGACTGCTATCACACGAGGGGAGTCACTCTGTAAATCTAAGGTAACGTCTAGCGTGTCTTTATGGATGCCGGTTTCATCTTCGTAAATTATCATCAAGGTCACTTTCTTGTTTCGGCGATTCCACACGCCCTCTAAGCGATTGCTTTCCAGTCTCCAAATCGTCGGCGGCGGCATTTCATCGGGTTGGGCTTTAGCCGAATAATTGATGCTTACCTCCAGAACAGGTTTATCAAAGACAAGCTCAATTATTGTAGTAGTCCCAATTATGCCAGGAAGCGGAAAGGAATCCTGTGGCGTATCTCTGTCATAGCCACGGGCTTCTATCAACCGCGCTGGCTGCAATTCCTCCTCCGTTGAGCAACCGATGAGCGAACACAAGCAAAGTAAGAGCGTTGTGGCATTTAGCTGGCTTATATCCCCCAAACCACCGATATATCGTGAATTAGCCAAGAATTATCCTCTCTAATAAGTAAGACGTAATAACCTGCTCCCGATAAGAGATTGGTACTATTTCCAACGTAAACAAGCGCTTGAGTTCCCCCGGTATCAAAACCGATTCTCGAAAACTGCATAACCCCTTGAGCACCAGGAAATTTATCATAATAGCGATTCCAGCTATCGTTTATGCTGTCTATTAACTGGTCAATTTCTACATCATTGCGAGGAAAGCATTCCCGAAGCTCTTGTTGCCCAAGGATTTTACACGGGACGCTGAGCGCAAGTTGTGCGCAATCAAGTGTTACAGATTGGCGATTGCGGCTTTCAACACTATTGAATGTCTCTGGAAACACGTTGATGTCGCGCGGTTTATAGAAGTCGGCATCAATAATCAAACTGGAATCAAACACTGTATCGCTTTCAATGACAATGAGTTTAATATCATCGCGAACATACATGTATTCTATCAATGCTCGGTAGACCGCGTACTCTGTCTCGCTTGTTATTACAAAGGGTTCACCGCTGTCATCTGAACAACTTGCTAACGCCAGATAGAACACGAATAACGCGATAGACGACTTTCGAATGATGTAAGTCAGTTGCTGTATCCTCACGTTTCTCCTTTAACTCATGAAATCCAAAGCTCTGATATGTCGCGGATGACCCAAGTATTATCATCCTTTCTAACTAGCACGATGTAAAATCCTGCACCCGCTGTGTCAAAAGCTTGGTTGCCCACGTAGACGAGAGCTTGGCGTCCTTCGGTATCGAATCCGATTTTCGAAAGTTGCATAATCCCTTGTGCGCCGGGATAAATTTCATAGAAGAGTAACCATTGGGACATCGGAGTCTCAAATTCTCTGTCGCCACGAGAGAAAAATTGTTGAACGTCTTGTCGATCAAGGATTTTACACGGGACGCTGAGCGCTAGTTTTGTGCAATCGAGCGTTTCAGATTGGCGGTTTCGGTTCTGAAAACTGTTGAATGTATTTAGCGAAACCACAAGATCTAGTGGTTTATCCGATGTATTATAAAAGACTGCGCGTGCAGCGGTGTATGGGCGCAATTCAAAATCCAACACGGTTTTACTTTCAATGACAATCAGTTTAATGTCATTGTCAACGTACAGACCTTCAATCAACGCTCGGTAAACTGCGTACTCGGTCTCGGTAGTAATCATGAAGGGTTCGTCATAGTCTTCCGAGCAATTTGCGAACGCAAGAACGGCTATAAGAAACAGAAAATTCAACAGTATTTTCATCTTTCCTCCATGATATTAGAGATGGGTTTCCGCTGTCCATCACCGCATTTTACTGGTTTGCGGTCCAAAATCGAATCACAAAAGCCCCTTCTGCCGCCCCTCGTCCAAGTCCTGTCATATCATAATGGGAAAGCAGACGGACTTCATAGGGGCGCCCCGGTAAGAGCCGGTCATCTTCACTTTTAGGAAACAGGATAGCTGTCTCATAATCCTCTGTCCAATTGATTTCCCAACGCAGTATCATTCGACCGCTGTAAACGACAATTCGGGTTCGTTGGGTGTCCATCGTCCTGTCGAATCCAATCTTAATCCCTTCTCTGTTCAAGCGCGCGGCGTCCACATTGACCTCACCCACCTGTGGATCGCCAGATATTATCGCAGAGGGGAACACGTCAACACTGTAAGCCGCTAACGTTACATCTAGCTTTTCTGAATGGACGCCGGCCTCATCTTCGTAATTTATGGTCAAAATTACGCTTGCATTGAACCCTGTTTTGCCATCCCACACGTCTAATCGACTGCTGTCCAGCGTCCAAACCGCTGCGGGTGGGGTTTCATCGGATTCAGCGTTGACGCTATTGATGCTTACGCGACGCACAGGTTCATCAAAAGTAAGCTCGATTATCGAGGAGAACCAAATCGCACCACGACCATTTTCGTGAAACGGATAAGATCTCAAGGAATCCACATCAAAGGCACGGGCGTTTACCAGATGCGCTGGTTGCTTGTCCTGATCCGCAGAGCAGCCAATGAGCAAAGACAGAAAGCAAAAAATCGCCGTACTACCCATCAGGATATCGCCATTTCTTGTGAATTTCATCGTGTTTGACCTCCTTTAACACTCTCCCAAGTTGCTGCACGACCGGTAACTAGCTCGCCATCCTAAATTTGATTACGACAGGCACGTTTCCCCTTGCGCCCCCAGAGCTATAAAATTCTACCAGATAGATTTCATATTCATGACCCGGTAGAAACCAATCATCTTCACTTTCAGGCAACAATATAGCCATCCTATTATCCTCCGTCCATTTGATTTCCCAATTCAGTATCACTTGACCGTTGTACGCGAAAACGACAATTCGGGTTCGTTGGGTATCCATTGTCTTGTCGAAACCAATCTTTATCCCTTCTCTGTTCAGCTTATTGGCATCTAGATCGATTCTAGTCTCTGGATTTACAGATTTAATCTCTGGAGGCGGCTTCTCAATACTGTAAGCTCCAATCCTCACATCGATCGTTTCTGTATGGACGCCATCTTCATCTTCGTAGTCTATCACCAAGGTCACATTGCGTGACGGATTCCACCCTATTTGGCGTTTCCACACGTTCAGTTGGGCGGTGTCCAGCGTCCAAACAAACGCAGGCGACAATCCATCGGATTCAGCGTTGACACTATTGATGCTCACTTGATGAACGGGTTTATCAAAGAGAAGCTCTATCATCATGAAATACCAAAGTACGCCACGGCGGTTTAGTGGAAGCGAAGAGGAATGCCCCGTATTCCTATCATACGCACGGGCTCTAATAAGCTCGGCTGGTATAATATCTTCAGTCTCATCATTCGTTGGAGCCGTTGAGCAGGCCATGAGCAAACACAGCCCATAAACCAGCATTAAACCTTTCAACAGCATTGAGTCAAACCTTGTTACCTTCATTGTCACCCTTTAATGCCGTCCATACCGGTTGCACTATTTGAGAGTTGAGAATCATCATTTCAGCTCATTTACGTATGTTTTCATCGGTTATTGTGACAATCAAATCATCGGTCGAAATGTGGTCAAGCGCAATGAGGGCTTGAAGCGCTGATTCACGTATGGATTCATCGTCGTCAGACAATAGCTCCTTAATTATTGGAATCGCACCGTCTACCTTAACATTCTTTATATAGCCATCCAATCCAATTACCAAAGAGCTGTTGTCTGACGACGATGAATTCATACCAAATTTTGCGATGGTAGAAAGAACGCGATTTTGAACATAATGATGTTCAGACCGAAGCAGTGCGGATATTGCGGGCGGATTTATGTGTGACAGCCTGGAAATAATGTTGCCATGAAACGTCGAATCAAAATTGATTTCATCTGGATACCATGTTGTTTCTAACACCTTTAGAGCCTGTTTGAAAAGTCATTTGATTCGATTTTGCATTAAGTAAATGGAAGCGATGTACACCATAGTCTCAGCAGTCCTAGGATAGCGTTCATAATCCAAAGTCAATCGACGAAACCAACCAAGCCAAGAAAATGTGCGCTCAACAATCCATCGTAACGGGATAACTTCAAACTTCTCCCGTCCTAGCGTAGATGCAATCTCCAGTTGACATTGATGAGCAAAATATAACCAGTCTTCCAATTCTCCACGATAGGCGGCATCGGCACACACCAACTGAATGGTTATGTACCAGCTAAACACTTCTGTTAGTAACTCGATAGCAATCTGATTATCACTGACATTCGCGTCAGTGACTTTGACCATCAATGGAATACCCGTCGTATCCGTTACTAGATGTCGTTTGCGTCCTTTGACCTTCTTGTGACCATCAAAACCGCGAGTCGTCGCCAGTTCAGTTGTCTTAATGGATTGGCTGTCAATGATAGCTGCTGTCGGTGATGGTTCTTTGCCACCATCACAGCGTGATTGTTCGTGAAGTGCCTGATGAATCAAGAGCCATGTATTGTCGGCTTCCCACTTCCTAAAATGGTAATAGACGGTTTGCCACGGTGGCATATCGTATGGTAGCATTCGCCACTGGCAACCGGACTTGACGACATAAAAGATGGCATGGACAATTAAGTACATCTCCCATTTTAGAGGTCTACCTAATGGTTGAGGGGTTGGCAGAAACGCTGACAGTTTCTGCCATTGTACATCGGTCAAATCACTAGGATAACGTTTTCGGTTCATGTTTACTCCCTTCATTGGTTCGGAATCAACTGCTCCAGTGAGTAAACGTAAACATCAACCGTTCAGACATCTTTTTTCTTTTTCAAACAGGCTCTTACCAAAATTGGAGTAATCTCATCGACAAGTGATGCTCCCTCCGCCAACCCGGCTAATGCGGAGAGGGCCGTATGCCGTGTATGAAAATGCGGAGAAGCCAATGCCTCAGTCAGAATCGGAATGGTCGCTTTGTCGTGCCCCGAACCCATCCATGCCAATGCGATTGCCGCATGTTGCCGCACTCCTGCGTCCGTTGCGTTCATAGCCTCCGCTAATAACGGCACTGCGGCAGCACCAATTGACTGAAGACACCACGCCACTCGAACGTGAAAGTTGCTCAAGCCTTCCATACAGGACAGAACGTCTCCTCCACGCTGGAAATGCCCGGTCGCAAAGTTCGGCGTGTTAAGTGTTGCAATCAGTTTATCGGCAATTTCCAGTTTTTTCTTCAGAGTCAGGATTGAGGAAGTAATTACCGCATCTAATGTTAAAACCGCCGTAGGTCGGGCAACCCGATTATTGACCGTATCGTCCGTCGATTCTAACACCTGCACTAAGGCTTGTAGCACCGGATTAACGAGCCGAGGCCGATCCGCCAAGTCTACGAATCTGTAGGTAGCAAACTTCCGCGTAACGCTGTAAGGCGAAGCCAATGCCTGAGTCAGAATCGGAATGGTTGCATCGTCGTGTTCCGACCCAATCTCCGCCAATGCTATAGCTGCATGATGGCGCACTCCTGCGTCGGTTGCGTTCATAGCCTCCACTAACAATGGCACCGCGGCAGCACCAATTGACTGAAGACACTCCGCGACTCGAACGTGAAAGTTACCATCGCGACGATGACCAGGGATGTCAAAGTTTGGCGCGTTTAGCATATCAATCAGTTTGTTGGCAATTTCAAGTTGAACCTCCGGAATCGCCATCGCAATGTCTCCCAATACGTCAACCACAGCGGTTTGCACATCGTGGCTGTCGTCGGTCAATCTCATCAGCGTCTTGAGAAATTCAGGCTGAACTGCTGGAATTCCCGCTGCAATCTCCCCTAATGTGGAAACGGTAGTGGCACGGACTTTTTGATTCTCATCGTTCAACGCATTGATTAACCCCGGAACGGCGGCTTCGGCATGGGACGGGATAATCCCTAATAGACGGGACGCAGTTTCACGGACTTCCGCCACCGAGTCGTTGAATGACTCTGCGATTAGGGTGGCGGTGCCGGGAAGCGGTTTTATATTAGCGTTCCTCAGTTTATGGGCAATCCGCTCAATCATATACCGCGTCAGTATGGATTCATCTTTGTTGTCGCTTTTCAACAAAGGCAGCAAGCCGCCCAAAGCCTTATCAAGGTCAATTAAACGAAAAACCGCATCTTCAATTTGACGCCAAGATTCGCTTATCCCACCGCCGCTCAACAACCTCAAGACTTTTGCCCAAGCGAGGAGTATCTGATCATGGCTCACATTCGTGTCTTTAATGGCTGCGGCTGCATCTTGCTTCACTTGCGGATTTTCGTCACCGAGCTGAAGGATTAAACTATCCAGACCTAGGGCGGATTCATCTCTGTTGTCGCTTTTCAAGGTATCTAGCACGCCAGCCGAAGTCTTATCAATGTCAATTAAACCAAAAACTGCATCTGTCGTTCGTACCCAATGATCGGTGTTGTCTTCAAGCATCCGGCTCCGACTTAATAACAGCGAGAGCTTTGCCCATGCGAGCAGTATCTTATCATCAGTCACGTTCATCTTTTTAATATTCGCGGCGGCATCTTGCCGAACCTGTGGACGTTCATGACCGAGTTCGATGATAGAGATTTCCAGAGATTCACTCATGCCCTTGAAAGGACTAGTTACTAAAGAAGTGTTGTGGGCGGCGGCTCTCGAACAGATGATGATACCGATTAAAAAGAACAAGCGTCTATAATTTTGCATTTTGACCGCCTTTCATGTCATTGGGTTGCGTTCGATGCAGTACGGGTTAGTTATGTCTCGGCTCGCTGAACAGTTTCTTTAGGTCTGTGACGGTATATTTCTGGGTATACGAATCGGCGTAAGGTTCTGGTAGTAACGGATCCGCCCACTTTCTAAGCTGGCAAAAGTGATGATTGACATTCCAATCAGACGCGGCATCGCTGCCGAACTGTTCTTCATAGGTTGCATAGAATGGCTCCGTCCGAAGATGTTGCGGCACTTGCAGCATCTCCAGAGCTGTCTGTATTTGCTTCAATTGCTTGAGTGCGTTCGTCGGATCCTTCCCATCCTCGACTGCAATTTCGATATGAGTCAATGCCCGTATCTCCGATTGCATTAAGTAGTAGGCACTTCTACCAAGCAAAAATGACTCCAGGTTCGTTCCTACCACATCCATACAACCTTCCTCGTGTATAGCCCCGACTTCGATGATTGGTTGCCTGAAAACTTCACTGTTAGTTTCTGGCAACCAGATGCCATACACATCAGAAGCCCCCTCATCAGCGAACAACAGAACTTCTTGAGGATTGCACCAACCCCACTCAATGTACATCTGGGTGGCGTTGGTCAGTCCTAGTAAATCGTCGGGGGTGGGCTGGAGTCGGTAAAAAAACAGTTGCCCCAAAGTGTCATTACCACCATTGAAGAACCCATAGAGTTCGCGCAGAGATGACGGAAGGGGCGAACCGATTTTTTCTTCCGCGGCGCGAATTTCAGCTTCAATCGCTGGTGGACTCCAAGTGTGAGACGGGTCTGATGCCGCCCAAGAATCAATCAGCTTTTGTATCGTCATTGGATGTATTCCTTCATGTGTTGAGCTGCCAATGAGCAAACACAGCCCACAAAACAACACTGTATTTCTCATCAGTAAATCATAATTGCATGCGAATTTCATTTTTGTTGCCCTCAGATTATTGTTAAAGGCGAATATGTCCTAGTCCTTTGTTGATGGAATCCGTGAGCTCCCCTCGTCCTCTAAAACCGCACATTGACCAATCGTACCAAGTAGTCCATTTCGAGGCGATGATAAGGTAATTGTGAACTCTGTATCGCTATTGTCGGTGGTAGGAGTGTGCGCATTCTGCCGCCCGATGAGGTATTAGACAGCTTCGCTGGTTTTGAATGTTGATAGCCGATAGTGCCGCCGATAGGCGTCAATATTGACCATTTTAAGGTCTCCTTAAAAGAGCCGCCGCCGCTGCCATATAACTCTCCTATCGCATAGGCGCTTACAGCGGAAAGAAATATTCCGCCTATCGCGCCTCCATAAAATGATGCGGGCGGGAAAGGCTCCCCATCTTCAGTGAAAATAGAACTAACAGTGCCGCCTATACCTATTCCCCAATTGTAGCCTGTGATCAGCCCCAAAATCCCAACGTTCACTTGACCAGCCATGACGAGCAGCCCATCCCTTTGACGCCGATCTTGAGGCAAATCTGTTTCGGCAAATTGGTTCTTTGACCGTTGATAGGCAATGGTGGCACCGATAGGCGTCAACGGCGCCCATCGTAAGGTCTGCTTAAAAGAGCCGCCGCCGCTGCCGAAGGTTTCTCCAATCAGATAGACGGTCGCAGCACTCGAAACGTATGCGCCCGCCAGTCCGCCGAACGCGACTTTAGGAGAGACGTGAATGACCTAAGAAGAACTATAAAACTCATCGCCGAATAACAGGTTCTCAGCATAAAGTAAAGAAACTATACAAGCCAGGAAGCCCGCGGACTCACCGACAAAACCAGCCCCCACTTGACCCGCGATGACGAATGGGCCGTCGCGTTGACTCAAGTCTGTTTCGGCGAATAGCCCTTGCTTGATAAAGAGCGAAAAGCAACAGATAAGCACAAGCCGCTTTTGCGTATTCATTGTTTTTCAAAGGATCCGGATTGTTCAACAATTGAATCAAAACGGCCACCAGCGACGTTTTTCAAACTCCTTGACGGCGTCCAATGCTTCAGGCGTGCCAATGTCCTTTAATGCGCGGGCGGCGCGTAAACGTGCCCAAGCCGTTCGAGAACCCAACCGTTGAATATAATAGGCAACCACGGCGTCCAATGCTTCAGGCGTGCCGATGTCCTGTAATGCTGCAGTGGCATGATGACGTTCCTTATAAGCCTCTGGATCGTTCAAAATTTGAATCAAAACGGGAACCAGAAACTCATCATCCGCTAATGCCACTAACGGTCACACTGCCCGTCTTTCAATTAGCTCCTCTATCACGATGCCGCGCATAGAAGGGTCGATTTTGACAATTGCCAACCCTGCGCCGTTCCTAACATACCGCAGATACCGCTTATCATCACTACGAAAAAGCTCTGTCAAGGCAGGTATGGCTTCCGCGGCGTCAGGCCCCATTTTTCCCAATGACATTAACGCCGTCCAGTGAACGCTAGGCCATTCATCATTGAGTACTGATGTTCGTCCCGTATTTTCATCCCGCAATGTTTCTATCAGTGCGGGGATGGCTGAGACGGCAGGCGGTTCTATACTACCTAACACGTCTGCGGCAGCTTCTCGAACATAGGCATATTCATCAAACAAAGCGTGCGTCAAGGCGGGAATGACTTTATCGCGCTCTTGTTGAGCCTTGCTCGCCAACAGGTAGACTGCCTTTTCTCGTAAGTTATAAAATCGATTGTTTTTGAGTTGAGTTATCAGGAAATCTACATCCTTATCCGACCAATCCGGATTGTGACACCCCATCGGGTAACACCCCATCACAGTTAAACAGCTGATGAGAAGCATGAACACATGGATGGAAAAAAAACGACGCCCATTCCTTTTGTCCATTGGTATCCTCTAACTCGCCGTAGGGTATTTCCTCACTGCTCCTTTGGTTGCCGTTCAATCACAATGGGGTTATACTGTGATTCAGGCAGATAATCCTCAATAGCGTATTCTAACCGCACTGGAGTCCCGGACGAATCGGGACGGAGAATAAATCGCATAGCTAGTGATGGATGGCCGTCAACACCGTAAAGATATACCTTGTACACCCGATTCACTTCCAACGGTTTGGCGGGCACCAATTCTTTGTAACCGGGCGGCACCGCCCCATACTGTATACAGTGCAATGGATGGCTCGCCCGTTTCTCTGTCGGTCGATACTGCATTCGCCAGAAACACTTGTCATGACCCCGCCAAGGGGTTTTGACGCCCAAATCCTGTTGATTGTGTTTCTCCGATTCCCAAAAACGAAATACAGCGATTTCACCAATATACAGGGGATCCGCAATTTGATGCAGATGTTCGGATTTTTCAGATTTATCATGTAAACAGAACGTGGGGCGGGAAACCTCCGAGTAGGGCGGCACCGTTGTCCAACTTAGTAATCCGTTGCCGCAACCACTCAAGATTGCCGCTCCAGTTATTAAGCAGAAAATCAAAACAAGCCGTCTCATAATTCTCCTTTTAATCACGATCACGATGGAGGAAGTGCCTTGAAAAGACGTATTCCAATTTCACGGGTGTCCCGTTCTCGTCCGACCGGATAACAAAACGAATCGGACGTGATGGATAAGTATAGCTCATCCCCGAAACGTCAGCGACATAGATTTTTTCAGGTATCAAGGGCAAAGCGGGATGTTCCTCCTTGTACCCCGGCGGTACTGTTCCGTACTCGATGGTGGTTACAGGACTCGCCGTGTGTGCCGAGGAATCAGGCTTATATTCAATAAACCAATCTATCACATCCTTGCTTCGTCCGGGTGGAAGTTCTGAATACCCCGTATCGAGATAAACTTTAATGCGTCGGATATGGTCTAGATCGTCGGTGTCACTTGCTGTATCTTTATAGTCACTGTTGTGTTTGTAAACGCAAAATACTGGGGTTGTCACTGGTGTTTCCAGTGCTGGATGCAAGCCATACACCCCGCTAGAACCCCCGTATGACACACAGCTACTCTGAAAACAACAACCAATACTGACAGCAAGCACCACAATGAAGCGTATCATTTGGAAAGCCTCCTCTAAGGTTGAGTATCCGAGCTATTCAATTCATCATGCCATTGTTTGAACTCATCTAGGAGAAATTGATAATGCTCTCTCATCTCATCGGTCACTTTTTGACTGCCGTAATTGAAAATTTTAGCTGTCTAAAATCTAATCACTAGCAGGTGCGGCTCTAGTTGTAAAGGAAAAATCAACAACTCCGAGATTCCCCATATCATCGGTTATTGCTATGCTGACACTATATTTTGTTGCATAATTTAATTCCTGCATGTAGCCAAACTCCCAAGTAGCGATACCAGTACAGGCTCGCATACTTTCATTGTCAATACGCAGAGCAGCAACTTTTATCGGGGGACTGATCTCAAAAGATGTTGAGCCTCGCATGGCCTGTATGGGGCGGTCAAATACAACTCGCACCCCGCGTGTGGTTTTTGGGTCAACATCTTGCCCAATTGGGTGATATTCAAGGACTATCGGCGCAGCGATGTCAAATGGTGCTATCCGAAACCATCCTACATAAGGATGGGCCTGGACATCGCCATTGACGTTCTGGAAATCACGAATGACAATCGAACTTATATTGTCGTCCGGTGCAACATACGCAAATGTTCGAAAGCATTGATTCCATGTAATGGTATCGGTCGCTTCGGTCTCTTGAAGTTGATAAGGTGTGACGCCAAACACAATACGACCTGAATTTGGTATGATTGGCTGGCTGAAACTGATACGAAATTCTTGCGTAGCGGTGTTCAGTTCAGCGGGTGCAGAGTGCTGAGCGCCGGGTTTTGGGCTGAATGCTATCACCCGCGGGGGATTCATCGGTTGTTCTGGTCGTATGCTATCATCCGTTGGCTCTGATGAGCAGCCAATGACCAAAAACCACCCTAAAACAAGACAAACTATAAGAAACGGCAAAATGATTTGTAGTTTCATATTTTCCACCATACGCAATTACGTTTAGGTTACTGAATTTTTATACTGCCCCACGTAACTAGATTATACTGAGTAATCAGAGGTTGAAACCAAGATAAAGCTGAGTGTGCGTCTTGAACACTTATAACTTGCCTGCGATACTCCTCAAACCTCATATCCATACGTAAATCAACCACCGTTCTTCCCCAAGAAAGTTGCCAGGCGATATGGAAGTAGGACTGGGTTGCCGAAGCATGTTGTTCCATGCCTAAGTTCAGGGTCGTTAATTCATGCCTATTGAACGCATAAAACGATTTGTCCGGAGGCGGATCTCGCCAAGGTGAACGTCCGCGAAAACGATTGTACTTCCGCTGCCACGCATGAGTTACTTCGTGAATCAAAATACCCAATGCGTTTGTGACATCGGCGGTAAGTGAACCGTTGCTACCAAAAGCATCGGATGTTGTCGATCCTGCATTGAGACCGGCATAGAAGTCCGGATTAACTGCGATTCTGTGCTTACCGTCTCGAAATTCTAGATACTTTCCTCTTACGGGCTTTCCTCGACTGTCAAAAAGAGGCTTTATAGTTATATCCAACTCATCCGCAGATATGGATCCGTTAAATACCATATCCACAGCATACGACTCCAATGCACTTAGGGCTCTCAACCCCGTCGGGTCGATAAACGCCAACGGATTGTTATTCGCATAGGCATACCAGTTGATGCCATCTCCGGCGGGATCTCGCTGATTAAACCTGCCAGTGTAGGGGTCATAGCCGACGGGACGCCCGGGGAAATGGTATAATTTTACATCACTTTCATACTCTTTACCCGTGAACTTGCGCGCGTTGTCGGTCGTGCCGACTTCAGAGCGCACTGCGCCGAACACGTCGTACTCATACCGCACAAGCACATTCTTGTTATCGTCCGTTAAGACGATGTTGCTGCCCAAAGCGTTGGGGTGGTGGTATTCATAGCGTCCCATCTGATTGTTTGACAACTTAGTTATCTCAGCGTCGCTTAGCGCAGCGTCGTAGATGGATACATCGTCGAGATAACCGTTGAGGTGGTGGTTAGTCGCATCATAAAATCCCATCCACAACGCCTTGGTCGTTGCCGCCAACGACGCTGTTGATGCCGTTGAAGCCGTGTCTTTGGTGCCGCCGATAAAGACGCGGAGTTCGCTGCCGTCATACCGAGCCGCCACATGCTTCCATGTGTTTAAGGGGATGGTCGTTGCACTGGTGACGGTCTTGGTTGTCCCGCTGAACAGCACCTCGAACTGAACCGCGCCGGTGCTAGTTATCCAGAGCCGATACCCGTTAGAGGCGTTTGCCTTTTTGACCAGATTCCCGCTCGCCACAGTGGACCGCTTCACCCAACAACTGATGGTTAGTGTATTGCCAACAAGGTCTAAGGCATCACTGTCTGCGACTTTTACGACATCGTTAGTGCCGTCAAAAAGGAGGCTACCCCCGTTTTCAGTGCTCCAAGCAGGCTTTTTGTTTTCAGTGCCGCCGCCCAGCGTGCCGTTCTGGCTGCCGTCAACGTCATGCGCCACAGTGCCGGTGCCTTCATCAAAGTGCCAATGCGCAACGGCATTGTGTTTCCGGCGATATACAACGCCGTTGCCGCCATAGAGATAGCTGGCCGTGATGTTCTTGCTTGAATCCAATTCTAGCACCGGCATCAAGCCGTCGTAAAGAAAATACCTTGTGCCCTGGCTGTCCGAGACTTTCACCCGTTTGCCCCCGCCGTCGTAGGCGTATGTGAGCGTCTGTGTCACCGTGTTGTTTCGGGTCTTCTGAATCTGTTTCAACTGCGAACCGAATCCGTAGGTAAATGCGTCCGAATCCGTGCCTTCGCTCCGTTGCGTCAGCTTCCCTTCAGCATCGTAGGTGTAATTCATCGTCGAGAAGTCGGTATCTTCAGGCACTAGTGAACGGTAGGTCAATTGGTTGCTGTTGGTGGCAACCGTGTAGGTCGTCGTGCCATCAACGCTGCTCACCTGTGTGAGCCGGTTGCCGGACTTGTCGTAGGTGTAGCTGACGGTCTCGTTCCCGTAGTTGGCGCTAGTCAAGCGTGAGATATTATCGTAACCGAATGTGAACGTCTTGCTTGACCCGCCGGCGCCGGTATCGTCTCTCACCAACTGCGTCACATTCGATTTGTCGTCGTAGGTGTAGGTTAAGGAACTGAGCGTAGTGGAAGCGTCCTTCTTGTACGTCAGCGTGCTTAAGCGGTTGACGTTATCAAGCGTTCGATGCGCGGTGATGCCGTTTGGAACCGTGACTTTCTTCAACGCCCCGATGTCGAAGTAACCGTAGCTTTCGGTCTTGTTAGCAAGCACGTCCTTAACCGTCAGCAGCCGGTTGGCTTCGTCGTAGGTATACTGGACATCGTATAACTTTGTGGTTGTGCTGCCGGTAGTTGGATTGACGTACATGCGCGTCCGCATCGAAGAATCGTCGTATTCGTAGACGGTCTTATAACCCAAGAGCGAATCGGTGCGGTTCTTGATGCGGTTGAGTTGGTCGTGCGTGAAGGTATAGGTGTAAGTATTCGCGCCGTCGTTGGTCTTTTGGGTAAGCACGTTGTCGCCCAAGTCGTAGGTGTAGTCTACGACCTCGCCCGTCTTGTAGCTGACTTTCGAGAGGCGGTTGAGGTTGTCGTAGGTATTGCTGACGGCGGGGCTGGTTTCAGTGCCGGTTTGGCTCGTCCACGCCTTCGTAACCTGATTCAGGGTATTGTAGCGCGTCTCCACCCAATCGCCGTCGGGCAAGGTCTGCTTAGTCACTCTGCCGAGTTCATCGACGGTATAGTTGGTTATCAAGCCGCGGGGGTCTTTGGTCTGGGAAATGTCGCCGGCAATGTTGTAGACCGTTTCGGCTGTAGCGTATGGAGTCGTCCAGTTATCCTTGAAGCTGTGGGCTTTGACGGCGCGGTTCATGGCGTCGTATTCGGTTTTGGTCTGGGCTATTAGCGTGCCGGTCTGCCAGTTGTTCTTGCGGACTTGGGTCTGGGTGACGTTGCCGTTCTTGTCGTAGGTTGGGATGGTGTGCATGTTATCGGCAACGCGCCGGGTGTATTTTAGCTTTCTATCTTTCCAGTAGGCGTATTCGGTGCGTCTGCCCTGCGCGTCAATGTCTGCCGTTTTCAACCCGCGGTTGACATCCCACTCGGATTTGGTCTTGATGATATGGTCTGCACCGTTTACTGTGACGGTGGTCTTGACCTCGATTGGATACGTGTGATGGGTCGCATCATAGACAGTCTCCACAACCTTCTCTTGCGTTGTCCCCGGCATGAAGGTGGTCTTGGTTCGGTTGCCGTAGGAGTCGTAGGTGTGCTTGGTGATGATGTCGTGGTCGACGGCGTGGGGCTGTGTGCCGGTATTGGCTTTGCTGCGCTGCTCGGTGAGATTTCCCTTCGAGTCGTAGGTGAACGTCGTCTTATGCCCCATCGGGTCTATCTGCCAGAGGGGGCGGTTAAACTTTGTCTCGTAGTCCGCCGTCCATTTGCGGAAAACAGAGCCATTCGTGGTATCTATCTGTTCCCAATTCGTGGCGTTGCCCATCTGACTGTTGTGGGTGGCATTTGTGCCCGCATAGTAGATTTTGTACAGAAAATCCAGGCTGGAAGAAGCACCGCCATGTTGCGATCTAATAAGATTTCTATTGGAGTATACCCAACGCGAATCGGCATAAGACGCCCGCGGCATTTTCACACCTTTTACATATATCCAGCGTCTGCTTCCCAAACCGTGGTGTTTAGCAATGACGGCGCTTGAGGTGACAGTATAGCCGGCGTAATGCCGGTCGCTTCCGCTTTCTATGGCATGACGGCGGTTGTTATGTCTACTAGTAATAAAATAGTACCGGCGATATACTATGTCCCCGTGAATGCTGCCTGCCTTGGGAAGATTTCTGACGTACACAGTTGACACCTGGAGGTGCTTGAGTCCATAGTTATATAAATAGCTAATTGTGGTTCGAGAGCCCAACGGAGAGACGATTGCTGAGAGATAGCGATAGTTATTCTTGTAGTAGGTTTCGTATTCGTATTGAGTCTTTAACTCACTGCCGCGGGGGTCGCCGGTGCCAAGCGGATGTGTAACGGATTTCAGGCAAGTTCGCACAGGTCTCGCGTATCTGCCATAGCAACCGTGGCTGTATTTTACCGTCCGATAGACGGTTGTTAATGCCGTTGGCGTGCCCAAACCGAACTCAATTTTACTGATATGCCGCGTCAAATTCGTGTTATCTATCCGGACATCATAGTAGAATTTCAGTATCCGTCCGAGCGAATCTTCCACCGCGACGAGCCGGGGATATTTAGGAGCGCTAGTGCCTTGATAGCGTGTCTCAGGTGCGTTCTCATAATGGAGTGTAAGTTTGTTGCCGTTCGGGTCTAAAATCTCTTTCAACACATACCGCGCGTAACGATCGGTGACAAGTTGCTCAAACGTGTATTTGATACCGTGCTTGGTTGTGTAGATAAATGCGCCAGCCTGTGTGCCTGACTGCACTAACTTCAAAGTGGCGCGCACCCCGGCTTTAGGGGTTAATTTTATGTTAGGTTTTCTGCCAGTTCCCGTAAAGGTATGTTTCGCGCCGCTGCCGGTGGTAATTGATACGATCTGCAGTTTGTAAGCTCTACTCCCGTAATGCCACGCCCCACCAGTGTATATATCCCATTGATAGGAATGAGACCAATCGTGTCCGATATAACTGGCGCCTTGATACCAATTACGAGAGATGCCGTTGTAAATGTAATTCCGCGTAAATTCAAGCCCCAATCCGCGCCCCGGCACAGTCAAATCGGTCTCCGAAAAAACGAGCTGAAAAGAAATCATATTGACCATGCTGTCCATCTCTTGCGGGTAATTCGGCACGGGACTTCCGAACTGGCTGGGGGCGGTGTTAGAAAAAGCGAATAGCATCAAAGTTATTAACAGATAGAAACAGATTTGCTTCATTGTGTGTGTCCTCCTGAGTTATTGACTTGTTTTGCCGTATAATTGATGAATCCATGTGGATTTGTCGAGCGCTTGTTTGGCTTCGGCGTCTCTTTTGTGTTCCTTTAGGCAGAGAGCGCGTAGACCTAGGAAGCCCGACATTTCTTCTGCCGGTGATAGCGATTTCAAAAAGCGGTTGGCTTGTTCTTCTGCTTCGGTGAATGGGTGCGGCCACTTGCGGTAATACGAATCCGGATAAGGATTCCACCCTCGCCCTGTCGCCTCAATGTTGAAACGTCCATTTTCCGACTCCCACCGCGCAAAGAGATGAGCTTTAGCGCGTACCAACTTTAACGGGTAGCCTAAGCGTCTACCGATGGCAACAACCAAGACAGGCATCGAGGCGCAAGTTCCCATGGGACGCTGAGATAACAGCCCATGAAGGAACAAATCTTTTGAATCGGCAAAAAACCGCGTCGATTTAAGGTCGTCCAATGCGCCAGTCTCAATCAGTTCGGAATTGTATTTGACCCCCATATCCTGCGCTAAGACCGTCACCATCATCTCTATCTGGTAATATGCCAGTGAGTTGTTGTAATAGCCCTTATCTCGATGAAATAGATGTTGGTAGCGTTCGGTTTCCGACTCAATCCGCCGCACCCATTCATCGAGTTTCGCTAAAGCGGCCGGAATATCCAATGCTTCAGCGCCGGGCAGCCCCTGCGCACAAACCATGTTGATGTAGGCAATATCAAACTCTGGCAGTGCCGTTTCCAGTTCTTTTTCTGTTATAGCAAGTAACTTTTCAACCGATAGCGGCTCGGCAAATTGCGCTGAGCATAGCGCAGGCATCAAATGGAGAATTAGCACAGAGATTTTTGGCATGAGAATAAAAACAGCAAATTGAAAAGGAGGAAAAAGACAGCGGCGAGTGTTGTGAAAAATTTACTCGCTCGCCGTTTGGAAGCGAATCACAATCGGGCCGTCCTCAAGCCCTCTGCCTCTATCTCCACCGATGTTATAAAGGTCTAACAGATGGATTTCATATTCATGACCCGGCAAAAGCCAATCGTCTTCGCTTGCAGGCAACAGGGTAGCAATGTCTTGATCGCTTGCCCAATCAATTATCCAATTCAGCCTCATTTGACCGCTGTAAACTTCAATCGGGGATCGTTGGATGTCAATAAAAGTGTTAAAAGTAATCCGTATCCCTTCTCGGTTCAACTGATCGGCATTAGCATCAGTTTGCTTATGACTTATATTTGCTTCCTGAATCGCTGGTAAGGGCCTCGAAACATGGTAAGCGCCCAGGGTCACATCAAGCGTATCTCCATGCTGGACACCGGGTTCGTCTTCGTAGACTATCCTCAAGGTCACATCCTTTTCAGGATTAAAGCCGTCTTGACTATCCCACACCTCTAGTCGGTTGGTTTCCAGCAGCCAAATCGTCGCCGCCGGTTTTTGATTTGGTCTAGCGTCTACCTCATTGATGCTAACCTGTCGGACAGGCTTGTCAAAGACAAGCTCTATTGTATCCGAATGCGAAATTATCTCACGTCCATTTAGTGGAAGGATGCTGACAACCAACTCTTGAAGGCCTCGATAGTAATAAGCACTAGCTTCTATGAGCCGCGCTGGTTGTATTTCCTCATCCGCTGAGCAGCCAATGAGCAAACACAGCACGGCACACAGCATCACACTGTTCAACAGCATGTCATAATTCCTTTAATCCGCCGTCTGGAAGCGAATCACAAGCGGCTTCTCCTCAAGCCTCTCTCCCCTTGTGCCCTTGTAATCATAAAAATCGACCACATGAACTTCATAATCCTGCCCCGGCAGTAACCAATCATCTTCGCTTTCAGGCATCAGGATGACCGTGTGAACCGCCCCATTATCATCGTCCAATGTCCAACGATAAATACTCCAATCAAGCATTTCTTGACCGCTGTAAACTTCAATCTTGGTTCGGTATGGGCGGTTATCCATCTCCTTATCAAAACCAATCTTTATCCCTTCTTGGTTCAACCGATTGGCATCTACATCAACCTCACCACTCCATGGATCCAAGAACACAATGAGCGGGGGGAACACGTCAAGACTGTATGCGCCTAAAGTTACATCCAGCGTGTCTTTATGGATGCCAGCTTCATCTTCATAGATTACCATCAAGGTTACATCTCGTTCCGGATTCCATCCAATTTGGAGATTCCACACATCTTCTAGGTGGTTGCTTTCCAGTTTCCAAATTGTCGTCGGCGGCATTTCATCGGGTTGGGCTTTAGCACTATAATTGATGCTTACTTCCAGAACAGGTTTATCAAAGACAAGCTCAATTGTTGTAGTAGTCCCAATTACGCCAGGAAGCGGAAATGAACTCTGTGGAGTATCCTCATCATAGCCACGGGCTTCTATCAACTGCGCCGGTTGTAATTCCTCATCCGCTGAGCAGCCAATGAGCAAGCACAATCCACAAAACAGCATTGAACCTCTCGTCAGTGCATCGTAAAACCTTGCTAACTTCATTGCTATAGACCTCCTTTGATACCCCCCAATGTTGTTGCTTTGAGGATGGGTGCACGAATCACATTCAGTAATGGTTCGTATCGCCATGACGAAGCTATATCCACTAGGTCTTGTCTGCTAAGTGTATCCTCTGATGCCGCCAAATCGCCATAATGACTAGCGTACCACTTGAAAGCCCCACCTGCGGGAAATGCTCCAGCAGCGTGCATGGCGTAGTAATGTTCTTGAACGGCTTTTGCCATCTGTTCTCGATTCAGTTGCACGTAATATAGTTGATAAAGAGTATGTTCATATCTATCATCAGGGTTTGGAGAGCCAGACCCAACAGGATCCTGATAGCCCGTCATATCTTGCCAAGCGTGAGTAAGTTCATGCACGAAAGTGCTTAGGCGCGATGGATGAAGATTGACGTTATCTATATCTATTGCATAGAGCACTATTATACGGTCTCGGAACAGCCACTCCCCGTCTTTACCTGGGCTTTCATCGTGCGTTGCGAATCGTACCGCCGTGACAAAGTTCATCAGTATATTCGCATTGCTTTCTCCAAAAGAGAAGTTTGCAGCTCCTCGGAGCGTTTCGAGTTCTGCGTTAGTTGCTAATCTGTTAAGTAACCCCGTCGGATCAATAAACTTCAGCGGATTATTATAGGCATAAATGTACCAGTTGATGCCGTCTCCGGCGGGGTCACGCTGTAAAAAGTGTCCGGCGTGGGGGTGGTAGTAGGCTTCTAAAGCGGGTGCAGCGATAAGGGTCAGCAGCAGTATTGCAAGGGTAAATCTAAAAACTGTGTTCATAGTCATTGCGTGTTCGGGCGTTTTATTCGATTGCTCCTTTTTGTTGAGAACTCGATTTCGGCATCGACTTGATTCCCCGCAACATCCATAAAATCCCTGAGTTGAATCGTATAGCGCTGACCTTCCACCAGTTCTTTGCCTTCCGGAGGGGTTATGGTCACTGAATGACTGCTCCTTTCAACATTCCAACCCAGCGGTTCACTATCATCGGAACTGATTGTAATCTCGCCCCCGCCAGTTGAACGGTTGAATTTGAAAGTAATGCCATCGGTATTTAATGAATCGAGAGCATCGGGATCCCTAAATCGCTGCCTATCTTTGATGGTTTGGGATATGATACCGAAGGGCGGCAATGCTTCAAGCGCTTTTGCCGCTTCGCCAATGCGACACGATTGGAGGCGCTTCAAGACCTCAGCCGCTTCTTCTCGCGTCCTCCAATCTGGATGGGATAATCCTTCAGCTAATCTAGGAACCACCGCTGGGGGGAGAGTCCCCACTTTCAGCTCCGGCTTATTGCACGCATATTCAAAACCATATCCATAAGCGATAGCGGTACCGAAACTAAGCGCCCAATTGCTACTGTGCAACGCCTCGATTAAGGCGGAACGCCCGTGATGTCCCATACGCGGGAGCAAAACTTGGGCTGCATCTGGGGAAAAGATGGGAGAACCATAATAGAATAACCGGATAAAACCCGCAATTTCTTCCGGTGTGAGTTCTTCGCGCCCTGTGTAACCTATGAAGCCACCTATCGCTGAATAACGCATAACCGAATCTTCAGCTTTTAGGGCTTTAACCAACCCACGGACGATGTGTTTGTAATACGGGGTGCTCGTGTCCTTGTCTAGAAGCTGATGAAACTGATCTCTCATATCATGCAGTGTATTCAAAGCCCACGCCTGCACCCCGGTATCTTCGTGGTCTAATGCCGCAATCAATGCCGGCACTGCTGCTTCACCTATTTCGGTGAGGGCTTTACTTGCACTGTCTTGGACATCCACATCCGCATGTTCAAATTGCTGAATCAACGATGCGATGTTCTCATTGTGAGCATGAGACACTATGCTTGCCATGCTCACCAAATATAGACAGATAAGCAGGGTTCGTTTGTGTTTGTTCACGGTATATCCTCCTGTATTTTTAAGGTATGATTATCAGACTAAAGCCACTGAACTTTCAGTGTGGAGAACCGTCTGATACAACACCCCATCGACGTTTTATCTCAGTTAAAACAGTTGGGCGCCCGATTATCTAGGGAAATAGTTGGAGGCCGTAGCTGCTAAATTACGAAGTTGTTCGGTATAGTCCGCAGACCCATACGTGTTGAGTTGTCCTTCTGTAAAGCGACTATAACCAACATACCAGCGGCCAAGTTTACTTTTGCCCACTACCCAATCCATATTTTCTATTGCGAACCGGGCGCCTAAATCGAAAGCCATCAGTTCCATGACATAAAGATAAAAATCTTTATCATAACTAGAGCTGCCATGCAGAAATACACTAGGATACATGATAAAGTTATGGACATGAGAAAATTCATGAACCAGATCCGTTGTTAATCTAATAAGTTGGCCCACAAATTGGGGATTCGGTGTGTTTTTAACATTTACCGTAATACCGCTGTTGTGGAAGTCAGTTGGATCAGTATTAGCATCCGATGCGAGGTTTTTATCAAACTTTATGTTCACTTGCACATCACTTTCAATTATATCGGTCAGAATACCACCCGCAGCGCCACTTCCAGCAATTCCTGTGCCGTTTATTCCCCCTGTGAATATTGCATCCCAAACCAGACCACCGTCGTCTGTCAAACCCGCCGGCCTTATATAGTTACCATCAGCATCTGTTTTAGGGACGCTTCTTATTTCGGTGCCGCCCGGCAGGACGATATACATCCCCGTCGGATCGACAAATCCAAGCGGGTTATTATACGCATAGGCGTACCAATTCACGCCTTGACCGGCAGGGTCGCGCTGATTAAACGTGCCGGTGTAGGGGTCATAGTATCTCGCTGCGAAGTAGTAGAGTTTTACATCGCTCTCATACTCTTTGCCCGTGAATTTGCGCGGGTTGTCGCTGGTGCCGACTTCGGAGCGAACTGCGCCGAACACGTCGTACTCATACCGCACAAGCACATTCTTGTTATCGTCCGTTAAGACGATGTTGCTGCCCAAAGCGTTGGTGTGGTGGTATTCATAGCGTCCCATCTGATTGTTCGACAATTTAGTTATCTCAGCGTCGCTTAGCGCAGCGTCGTAGATGGATACATCGTCGAGATAACCGTTGAGGTGGTGGTTAGTCGCATCATAAAATCCCATCCACAACGCCTTGGTCGTTGCCGCCAACGACGCTGTTGATGCCGTTGAAGCCGTGTCTTTGGTGCCGCCGATAAAGACGCGGAGTTCGCTGCCGTCATACCGAGCCGCCACATGCTTCCATGTGTTTAAGGGGATGGTCGTTGCACTGGTGACGGTCTTGGTTGTCCCGCTGAACAGCACCTCGAACTGAACCGCGCCGGTGCTAGTTATCCAGAGCCGATACCCGTTAGAGGCGTTTGCCTTTTTGACCAGATTCCCGCTCGCCACAGTGGACCGCTTCACCCAACAACTGATGGTTAGTGTATTGCCAACAAGGTCTAAGGCATCACTGTCTGCGACTTTTACGACATCGTTAGTGCCGTCAAAAAGGAGGCTACCCCCGTTTTCAGTGCTCCAAGCAGGCTTTTTGTTTTCAGTGCCGCCGCCCAGCGTGCCGTTCTGGCTGCCGTCAACGTCATGCGCCACAGTGCCGGTGCCTTCATCAAAGTGCCAATGCGCAACGGCATTGTGTTTCCGGCGATATACAACGCCGTTGCCGCCATAGAGATAGCTGGCCGTGATGTTCTTGCTTGAATCCAATTCTAGCACCGGCATCAAGCCGTCGTAAAGAAAATACCTTGTGCCCTGGCTGTCCGAGACTTTCACCCGTTTGCCCCCGCCGTCGTAGGCGTATGTGAGCGTCTGTGTCACCGTGTTGTTTCGGGTCTTCTGAATCTGTTTCAACTGCGAACCGAATCCGTAGGTAAATGCGTCCGAATCCGTGCCTTCGCTCCGTTGCGTCAGCTTCCCTTCAGCATCGTAGGTGTAATTCATCGTCGAGAAGTCGGTATCTTCAGGCACTAGTGAACGGTAGGTCAATTGGTTGCTGTTGGTGGCAACCGTGTAGGTCGTCGTGCCATCAACGCTGCTCACCTGTGTGAGCCGGTTGCCGGACTTGTCGTAGGTGTAGCTGACGGTCTCGTTCCCGTAGTTGGCGCTAGTCAAGCGTGAGATATTATCGTAACCGAATGTGAACGTCTTGCTTGACCCGCCGGCGCCGGTATCGTCTCTCACCAACTGCGTCACATTCGATTTGTCGTCGTAGGTGTAGGTTAAGGAACTGAGCGTAGTGGAAGCGTCCTTCTTGTACGTCAGCGTGCTTAAGCGGTTGACGTTATCAAGCGTTCGATGCGCGGTGATGCCGTTTGGAACCGTGACTTTCTTCAACGCCCCGATGTCGAAGTAACCGTAGCTTTCGGTCTTGTTAGCAAGCACGTCCTTAACCGTCAGCAGCCGGTTGGCTTCGTCGTAGGTATACTGGACATCGTATAACTTTGTGGTTGTGCTGCCGGTAGTTGGATTGACGTACATGCGCGTCCGCATCGAAGAATCGTCGTATTCGTAGACGGTCTTATAACCCAAGAGCGAATCGGTGCGGTTCTTGATGCGGTTGAGTTGGTCGTGCGTGAAGGTATAGGTGTAAGTATTCGCGCCGTCGTTGGTCTTTTGGGTAAGCACGTTGTCGCCCAAGTCGTAGGTGTAGTCTACGACCTCGCCCGTCTTGTAGCTGACTTTCGAGAGGCGGTTGAGGTTGTCGTAGGTATTGCTGACGGCGGGGCTGGTTTCAGTGCCGGTTTGGCTCGTCCACGCCTTCGTAACCTGATTCAGGGTATTGTAGCGCGTCTCCACCCAATCGCCGTCGGGCAAGGTCTGCTTAGTCACTCTGCCGAGTTCATCGACGGTATAGTTGGTTATCAAGCCGCGGGGGTCTTTGGTCTGGGAAATGTCGCCGGCAATGTTGTAGACCGTTTCGGCTGTAGCGTATGGAGTCGTCCAGTTATCCTTGAAGCTGTGGGCTTTGACGGCGCGGTTCATGGCGTCGTATTCGGTTTTGGTCTGGGCTATTAGCGTGCCGGTCTGCCAGTTGTTCTTGCGGACTTGGGTCTGGGTGACGTTGCCGTTCTTGTCGTAGGTTGGGATGGTGTGCATGTTATCGGCAACGCGCCGGGTGTATTTTAGCTTTCTATCTTTCCAGTAGGCGTATTCGGTGCGTCTGCCCTGCGCGTCAATGTCTGCCGTTTTCAACCCGCGGTTGACATCCCACTCGGATTTGGTCTTGATGATATGGTCTGCACCGTTTACTGTGACGGTGGTCTTGACCTCGATTGGATACGTGTGATGGGTCGCATCATAGACAGTCTCCACAACCTTCTCTTGCGTTGTCCCCGGCATGAAGGTGGTCTTGGTTCGGTTGCCGTAGGAGTCGTAGGTGTGCTTGGTGATGATGTCGTGGTCGACGGCGTGGGGCTGTGTGCCGGTATTGGCTTTGCTGCGCTGCTCGGTGAGATTTCCCTTCGAGTCGTAGGTGAACGTCGTCTTATGCCCCATCGGGTCTATCTGCCAGAGGGGGCGGTTAAACTTTGTCTCGTAGTCCGCCGTCCATTTGCGGAAAACAGAGCCATTCGTGGTATCTATCTGTTCCCAATTCGTGGCGTTGCCCATCTGACTGTTGTGGGTGGCATTTGTGCCCGCATAGTAGATTTTGTACAGAAAATCCAGGCTGGAAGAAGCACCGCCATGTTGCGATCTAATAAGATTTCTATTGGAGTATACCCAACGCGAATCGGCATAAGACGCCCGCGGCATTTTCACACCTTTTACATATATCCAGCGTCTGCTTCCCAAACCGTGGTGTTTAGCAATGACGGCGCTTGAGGTGACAGTATAGCCGGCGTAATGCCGGTCGCTTCCGCTTTCTATGGCATGACGGCGGTTGTTATGTCTACTAGTAATAAAATAGTACCGGCGATATACTATGTCCCCGTGAATGCTGCCTGCCTTGGGAAGATTTCTGACGTACACAGTTGACACCTGGAGGTGCTTGAGTCCATAGTTATATAAATAGCTAATTGTGGTTCGAGAGCCCAACGGAGAGACGATTGCTGAGAGATAGCGATAGTTATTCTTGTAGTAGGTTTCGTATTCGTATTGAGTCTTTAACTCACTGCCGCGGGGGTCGCCGGTGCCAAGCGGATGTGTAACGGATTTCAGGCAAGTTCGCACAGGTCTCGCGTATCTGCCATAGCAACCGTGGCTGTATTTTACCGTCCGATAGACGGTTGTTAATGCCGTTGGCGTGCCCAAACCGAACTCAATTTTACTGATATGCCGCGTCAAATTCGTGTTATCTATCCGGACATCATAGTAGAATTTCAGTATCCGTCCGAGCGAATCTTCCACCGCGACGAGCCGGGGATATTTAGGAGCGCTAGTGCCTTGATAGCGTGTCTCAGGTGCGTTCTCATAATGGAGTGTAAGTTTGTTGCCGTTCGGGTCTAAAATCTCTTTCAACACATACCGCGCGTAACGATCGGTGACAAGTTGCTCAAACGTGTATTTGATACCGTGCTTGGTTGTGTAGATAAATGCGCCAGCCTGTGTGCCTGACTGCACTAACTTCAAAGTGGCGCGCACCCCGGCTTTAGGGGTTAATTTTATGTTAGGTTTTCTGCCAGTTCCCGTAAAGGTATGTTTCGCGCCGCTGCCGGTGGTAATTGATACGATCTGCAGTTTGTAAGCTCTACTCCCGTAATGCCACGCCCCACCAGTGTATATATCCCATTGATAGGAATGAGACCAATCGTGTCCGATATAACTGGCGCCTTGATACCAATTACGAGAGATGCCGTTGTAAATGTAATTCCGCGTAAATTCAATCCCTAATCCGCGCCCCGGAACAACCAAATCGGTCTCCGAGTGAATGCTCCCAAAGGTAATCATATTGACCATGCCGTCCATCTCTTGCGGGTGACGCGGCACCGGACTCCCGAACTGGCTTACGGCGGCGCTAGAGAAAGCGAATACCATCAGACTTATTAACATACAAAAACAGAAATTTCTTTTCATGATACTTTCCTCCTTTAGATGCAGTGCCAGTAGCCAGTGGTCAGTGACCAGAATGAAGCTTTTACTGGCGACTGGGCACTAGCCACTGCTTTATTCCGGTATCGGGGGACTTGTGTCACCGTTTGCGTCGTTGGCTCCCGTTGTTCCAACCGGTCCTATGTCTGCGCCCCGATCCTCAAGTATTGATAGATACTCCTTCGCTTTTTCCGAATCGCCTCCGGCTTCAGACGTCTGCACAGCATGCCACAACGATTCGTCAATCAAACCGTCAAACCGTGCCTTTGCCGCCGCCAATGCCTCAGCACGCTCTTTCGCGCCGTCAAACAGAGCGGAGAACACATTCGCAAACACCGTATCCTTACGCGTTATACCCGCCGCTTCCGCGTATAACCGAGAAGCACTAAGCTGCCCATCGGAGTTGTAGAAGTCTTCTTCCTTCGTCCACTTCGCCTTGGTCGCTAATTCCTGTACCTGCATCACATTGGCTTCAATGGCTAAAAGGTGTGTTGGGTAGTCTATCAGGAATTGCGCGTAGGATACCGTGTTGTCGGTGGTGAAGGCGGTCCGCGTCAGTTCTAATGCGTCGAACCACGTCTGACCGGCGTTGTGGTTGGAGATGCACCACACGCTCAACTTCACCGCTCCATCGGGCGGCAAAGCACTGACGGTGACTGTCCCCCAGTCGTTTTCGCCGGCGGGCAGCATAGGTGAGTCAGACGTGCTTATCATATCTCCATCTTTATTGAACCAGGCTATCAAGAGGTAGACTTCACCGTTGTTGCCTAGGGTCTTGACCTTCCCGGTCAGGGTGTACCACTGAAAACCGTCTCTCTCAACTGTAAGCTCGTCGCTTGACCATCGACCGTAGTTCCAGCGCGAGCTGTGGATGGAGATGCTGTGGCTGCCGGCGGATTTGACCTCGGAATCCCAGATGTAGTTGTCACCGACAAACAAGGTCAGGGGCGTCCAGTTGTTCGGACCTGGGAGTTCCTCATTGTTGTTGCTTTCATCAAACGACGGGTTAGCGAGCGCGACAGTGACGGCGGCTGCAGGCTGCTCGTCATCACCAGGCCCCACACCAGGGCCGCCGCCGGTTCCGCCAGTACCGCCGGTTTCACCAGTGCCCCCGGTGTCGTCGTTTCCGCCGGGGATAGGTGACGCGTGGAGAAATGAAGTGGATAACAACAGGAAAAGAATCGTAATTGCGCTTATGAAATACCTTGACATGTTTTGACCTCCTAAGAGTTTGTTTGATAAAGTCATTTGATACGTTTGCGTATCAAAAATGTGGAAGCTATTCAACATCGCTAAGAACTTGTTTGAAAAGTCCTTCCTTTCCCGACGAAAAGGGACTGTAGGCATCGCGTAACCCTGCTGCCGTCTTCTGCCGCGGGAAGGATTAAAAGATGCATCAATCTCTAGAGCCAGCCGGATTAGAGAAAGACAATCTGCCTCCCCTGTACTATGGCAAAAACCGTGCCAATGGTCGGTTTAAGGAGGAGTTCAACTCTGTAGAGACGGATAAATTCAGTGGTAGCCTAGGTTCGATGGATATGCGAAGGAGTCAGAAGGACGGTAGCGTGACAGGGTGCGGGTTGAAAAAGTCCCATATTGGGACTGACAAGATTGGCAGAAATAGCGGATAAGCCTGTAATGACGCGGGATGGGGGCGTTTTCCCAATATGGGAATTTGTCCCATATTGGGACGAAAGAAGAAGGTTTAAGGGCGGATTAGTTCATTCAATTGATAATTTTTTTTGTAGGACAGGATTTTTTTCAAGATTTAAATAATTTTTCGGTAAATTCCGAGTGATGTCCGGTGCGGTTGGGGAACCGAATCTACCGAGTTGGACGGAATTCGCTGTAGTTGGGAAATCGCACCTACCGCCGTGAAAGGAGGTTATACGACTTCAATTTCCGATACAGTGTTGATTAACCAATCTTCAACGCGTACACCCTAATGGACGCGCATCACTGTCTACACATTGGGGGTAAGTCAGGGCACGAGGAGGTGGGGACTTTTTTTTGAAACTGTCCGACATGGTTAGGAGCGAGGTTGCATTGCCCATTAAGCAACGCAATCAAACAGTGCAATAGTATGACCGGATTCATCGGGGGCATCGGAACGGAATACGTCTATATTCGTACCTCGATACCGAAATTGTAAAGCGGCGAGCATAGACAATTCTTTACTCGCCGCTCTCCTCTACTTTCAATTTCCACAACTTCAGCTTTTGTTGCTGTGTGCTGCGCATAACAACGACCTGCTGCGGTCCAATGGAGTGGATAGTTGCGCCAGCAATAACGTCTCCCACACGCGCCGTTTGTGCCCCAAATATGGCAATCGGGTTCGCTTCGTCCCACAGGATTCCTGTCAGTTGCGGTAAAGTCGACTCGGTCACCGAGATTTTGGCTGTGATCGATTGCGGTGCAGTTGCGTCAAAAACAAACGGGTTGCGTTTGACGGAAAATCTTCGTATTGCTGGCATCTCAATCAGTGGCGAGTGACTAGTGGAGAGTGGAGAGTTAAGGAATTGCTCTCCACTCATCACTCTCCACTCTCCACTGTCTCTTTTGTGCATCGGCGAAAGTGTCAGACTCATCCACAAGGTGTCTTTTTGCATTTTTCGTCGATAGAGCCGCACTTCCTCAATTCGTACCGTCGGGACTATCCGTTCCACAACTGACAAAAAAGTTATAAATCCGTTATAGTTACCTGAAAGCGTCAGTTGAATCGGGAGCGCGCCATAATCGCCGCGATGCCATTCTCGGAGTTCCTCAACGCCGACGAGGAATGGGGATAACCTATCGGAAATTTTTCCTAGCTCCGGCAAAAGTGCATCGGGTTCACGCCAGAGGAGTTGCTTTTCTATTCGATGGCGTTTCTCCTCTGCATCGGCGACCTGTTTCATCCACTTTTGGTGGACAGTAGAAGCAGTGTCAGTGGTCTGTGATTTGTGACCAGTAGAAGACAAGTCCTTCTCTGTCGCCGTGGCACGCTTCCATTGGGCGAGTTGTACCACTAGCGCGGCAAACAGTATGAAGACTAGAAAGTAGAGTAATCGTATCATAATCAAAAGGCAGTGGCGAGTGGAGAGTTAAAACTATCGCCTGAGATTTCTATGAAGAACTATCGTACTCAACTATTCGTTCGATCGATCGTTTCCTTCTGTTACTGTAGGAGGGACATCCCTGTCCCGACCATCGGGGCTAGGAAGCTAAGCAGGACTATCGCCCTCTCTATTCGGTCGGTTGATCCTACAGATATTGTCATTCAACTGCTTCTAACGAGGTGAGAGCTAATGTAAACTCCAGCCATCGCTTCCCGCCAATCAAGGTTTGTTCGGTCTCGACCTGTCGGACAGATGAGAATTCCGGTTGTGTGACTAAAGCGGCTCGGAACGCATTTATCTCCGATTGAGCCGGTGCAACCCCGATAACCAATAGTGCGCGGCGGGCATCAAAGGTGACATCCGCTTTTGTCGCTTGAGATGGTAAAACAGTGCGTATCTCTGTTAGCCGCACAGTAGCGGGACACCGATTGGAAATTTGCACCAAACGCTCCGCCAACGTCGGGAAACGACGCTCGCCCCAAGCGAGATGCGCGAGCGCGTCTTCGATTTCGGTGTGACGTTCTTGCAGCGATTTGGTTTCCGTCTGCAATGTTTTTTCATGTGCGCGGGCACGACGAAGCGTATCAATACGCTCGCTCTTCGATTCGATTGTATCAAAGAGTTTCACGTTAGCACCCAACAGCAGGAGCAGCGCGGCTATCGGAATCATCCGCATCAGCAACCGCTTTCGCCGCAATTTTCGTTTTACGGCTCTTTCGGCAAGCACCGGGGACAGCAGATTCAGGATAAAACCAGAGCCAGCGGTCAGTAACCTGTTGCCAGTGAAGGACGATTTTGCTGACCACCGGTCACTGGAAATTGGCCTCTGAATTGGTTTCAATAACGCCGTATGCCAATCGAAGGTGGATTCCGCAACCTCCGCAACCCCCAACTGTGAAGCAGTGCCAGTGGCTAGTGACCAGTAGCCAGCATTAGAAGCACTACTCTCACTGTTCACTGGCGCATGACCACTGGCACTGCCTTTGCTACTTTCGGCAGCATGGAGCAGGACAATCCTTTTCAGCGGTGTTCCCGTTGGGTTAGGACAGTTGGCTAGGCTATGCCGAACCGTTCGCCACAGTTGATCGGCGTTTTCGATAACAAAGCTGCGCCCGAAGCAGATTTGAGCTTCCCTTTCTGGTCGGTCGGTTAATCCCGCCTCGACGACCACTAAATCGCACAGCTGTCCGTCGATATGTACGCCACATACCCGTTCCGAACCGTCCCAATGCGAAAGAAGTTGGTTGGCTAACACGACTGACTGCGGGGCTAGGTACGCCAATTCCACTCCCGAAAGCTGTGCTAAGACCGAAACTAACTTTCTCTTAAGCATCCAACCGACCAACAGCGTCGTCGGCGACAGTAACTGAAAATCGTAAGCGGCTGAATTCAAAGCGATGGGAATGTGATTCTCGTTCTCCAGTGCGGTCTCAATCGCCACTTTTTGCAGTTCAACCGTGGCTTGGGGAACGGCATCCGACATTTGAATCCATTTGAGCAGCACCTCGTTGCTGGATATGGAGGCAAATACTGGCTGCGACTTTATGTCCGCAAGGAGGTAACGTACGGTTTCTGCGAGGGCGGGATGAGACAGCGGGTCAACGACTTGTCCCCTAAGACTATCGCACTCACTATCCGTTCGCTTGATCCCACCGTGGTAAGGGGGAGAACTCTCTGATGCCGGTAACGGTCGTGAATCTTCCCGGACACACGTCCAGCTCCCGCCGCGCCAAACCATATCCGCTCGGCGGACTGCCGCGTGAGTTATCTGCAAACAGGTACAGCTTTTCATCTTTTAGAAAAAGCGTTGGGTTTCGAAATCCTGTTCAACCCAACTTACAATCTGTCGCCCCGCTGGGGCTTAGGTGGGTGGGGTTGCGGTATTTCTATACACCTTCCGCCCCGCTGGGGCTTTTGGCTTGATTGTTGGGTTTCGCAGAAAACTATCGCCCTCGTTATTCACTCGGTTGATCGCTCGACCCAATCTACAGTTTATTCGGTTGGTCGATCATTGCTTTTAATCACTGTCGGTTGAATGATTACAATTAACTCCGTCTGTTCGACGGTTGTTTCTTTTGAGGAGAATAGGAGACCTCCAAGCAGCGGAATGCGGCCCAGGATTGGGACTCGGCTGACTTTCTGAATCTCCTTCTCCTGGAGCAACCCTCCAATCACAACGACGCCCTGATCGGGGACGTTGATGGTGGTCTGTATCAGGCGCTGATCTAACGACGATTCTTCGCGTGACAGTTGGTCGGCATTTCGGATAGCGAGTTGTATTTGCATCGTGACCTCGCCGGAGGCGCCGATGGCGGGCGTCAATTCTAACAGAATTCCTGTTTCAATCGTGAAGTAGCTGCGGTAACTCGACGGCGGGTATCCGCCGAACGCCGTTACCTGCGACGAAGATTCACCGACAACCCCGCCTATCGACGTGTAAATCGGGTTGTTGGTCTCGAACAGATGCTTCCCGCCAATATCGATCGATGCCTTCTCGCCGTTCACGACAGCAAGCGAGGGATTAGCCAGCAGCTTACCGCGATTTTTTTCGACCAACGCGGATAGTTTCGCGCTGAACGCCGGCGGCACACTCACCAACGAGTCGAAACTCACCACGCTTCTATCGTTTATCTGAACCGCAGCTCGGTTTTCGGCGGCTTCGACGGCCAGTCCCAATTCGTCACGGTTGCCTTTCGTCAACTCCAGCAGGTAGAGTTGAATCATCGCCTGCGGCTGAGGCACATCAACGGTTTGCAGATACTCACGAAATGCGCTAATTTTCGCACCGGAGCCCACGACTAGCAAGGCGCTCCGCTCCGGCAGTGGGCTGATGTTCACATTGAGCGGGGCAGGCAGCAGTTCCATTGCCTTCGGCACATCCAGATAGTTTAAGGCAATCAGTTCCTCCTCCACAAATGGCGCATTCATTTCGGATCCGATAATCAGCATCGGCTTTTCGTCAGGCGTCGTTTTGACCCATTTGTATGCGTAGCCCGAACCCAAAAACAGTGCCGACAGAACCGATTCTAAAGTGGCGTCTGTTTGGCGCAAGGTAACGGTCTCGGTTGATGAAATGGGCTGGGGGTCTGGGGTTGCACGTTGGGACGCAGTTGGCGATGTGGTTGACGGCTCCGGCGCTGTTCCATCTAAGAACACTATATCAATTCCGGTTTCAATGGAGAGCTGACGTACCGCATCGAAGCGCGGCGCGTTTAATAGGTCAACGCTCAGCCGTCCCGTTCCGCTGTCCGAATTGATGGCAATCGCGCCGCTGCCCTGATATCCACGAATAGCATCGTCTGTGGTGTCCAGTTCACCAAGGAATTGTGCTGCCTCTTGAATCAACTTCCGTGATCCGACGATAGTGACCGTGTTGTGCGTCTGGGAGACAACGACATTTTGCTTGGGGATATGAATCGGGAGTAGGTTGAGAACCGTGTTTGCCTCAAGGTGGCGTAGCCATATGGTCTTGCGTTCGATTAACGGGTTCAGTTCATCCGCTTTTATCTCAGGTCTGCCAAAGAAGTGGAGGTCATCGGTTTGACGATAGGTATAGCCGGTCATTTTCGCCAAATCCATTAATATCTCCGTAACGGTTCTGTTATCGAGCCGCAACGTGATTTTTTGGCGCTCAATATCCCCCACTATCGACAGGTTGATCTTTGCACGCTCCGCCAACTCCGTCAGCAGTAGAGTCAAACTCGCCTCGTGGGCTGTTACTGAGATGCGACCGTCGGATATCAATAGCGTTAAACCAGCTTGCTGCAAAGGTGCCGGAGGCTCAACTCGGTAGATGTCATCGGAAACGTGCAGGGTGAAGTCGGCGAATAGTACGGGCAGGGCCTTGTCAAGCGGTTGGTCTCGGAGATGTGACGTGACTTGACCCGTCAGGTTGGAGTCGCTAGTTATATTCATGCCGGCTTGAGCTAAAGCACGAACCACCTGATTCACTTCAACCCCGTTCGCATCAACAGCGAGTTTCCCTTCGGAGATGTTGAGCGAAAGGCGTTGGCTCTCAGGGAGGCTTTGTCCAATGAAATAGATTTCGCCGCGCTTTTCAAGCGTGAACCCGTTCGGTTCTAACAGTGCTAACAGCCCGGTTTCTATCGACACGGCGTTTAGGTTGGTCGTGACAGTGGTGGTCGCGGGGATAATATCAAGCCCCGCTACGCTGATGCTTTTCTGCGCGGCAAGATTGCCTAACACGTCGCGCAAGCTGGCGTCCCGGCAACTTAGGCTGAAAACGGAGTCATGGTTTTGGGCGTGGCTTGAGCAAGGAAGGATGTTATCATGCGCAAGAGACAAGAAAAAGAGCAGCAATACGGTTCGAGGCACTGGGGTAATCTTTTCCATTCGGAATACGCATTGCAGGAACTTCAAAGCGCCCGTTAGCAGTTTGCAACCTGAAACAAAAACACAAAAATGGGCTGCCTACTCAAGCCACGTTGCCCTTTTGTCCCGATTGAAGTTGAAACTGAAATTGAAGGCTGTAATGGATTATACAATTTGTTTAAGCGATTTGAGCGTGCGCTCGGGTGGTTTTAGGCGGATTCGAGTTCAGGCTTGGATTCCTAGACTCACAAACACTTTAAATCATCTGAAAAAACCTGTCAACACTTTTTCCAAGCCTCGAAATGCTCACCCGCGCCAATAGACAAATCCAAAAGATCGGAATTGCTTGCCCCGAAGCGTTGACGAGATGTTCATTTCGGCTCATAAAAACTTTCTCTTTCGCGCAGTCAGGTAAAAGGATGCTAAGCATTTTTTTCCCTAAAGGAAAATGTAGTCTCGTTTTTATTGCAACCCGCTTGTCACGGCAAAAGAACTAAGCGATTAACCCGAAACATCATCCAGCCCCCAAGTTCCTAGTTCGCCAGTTGCAACCTCCCGTATCGTAAAAAGTAACAGCATATTTTTTCTTAAGACTCCTATCATCCTTATCTAGATTGACTTTGATACGCCCCAACGGTACCGGAATTTACTGTAATTTCGGTATCAGCTAGGAATGTACTTCAGATGAATTCGCCATTTTTTCGCGTTGAAGTTTGCATAAGTGGTATGATATACTGTTGTTGAGTAAAGACGGCAGTCGTGCAACTCATCCTGAATACATTCACAGGACAGGCGCTTCCTCATCCGGCATTAGAATTCCAATAAAATTTCGCTGCCTCACGGTACGATACCGCCGCATCTGCAACGATTTAAAACGCGAAATACCGCCCGGCGTTACCACGGCGGTTAAAGCGCATGAACCTGTTTACTCGAAGATGGATTGTACGCTTCGTGGAAATCAGCGATTGAGCAGAACTGTAATTTGCTAGGGTGCTGCGATTTCCGTCTTTATGGTTTTTCACCTCATAAGGGGAGGGTTAATTTGATTAACCTATATGGAAGAGAATTCGACAGGATCGAATTGCTTCGCCATGTCGGTGACATTTCGCAGATTGCCGGCGTCAAACAATTTGAATTAACCGCAGGCAATGAAAAGGGGGTTGAGGCGGTCAAGTTTTGGACAGGCGCTGGGTTAAATTTTACGGTGTTGCTGGATCGGGGATTGGATATATCCCATGCATCGTACAAGGACATCCCGTTAAGCTGGCAGTCGAGTACAGGAGATGTCGCTCCCACCTATTACGAGCCGGAAGGATTCGGTTGGCTGCGGGGGTTTTTCGGAGGATTGCTGACAACCTGCGGTATGATGTATGCTGGCGCACCCTGTGAGGATGAGGGAGAGGAGCTAGGACAGCACGGACGCGTATCTTATATCCCCGCAAAGAACGTCTGGGTAGATAGCCGATGGGAAGGCAATCGGTATACTTTATGGGTGCAGGGTAAAGTGACTGAGACTACAGTATTCGGCGGCACGCTCTGCCGAACGCGCCGCATTTGGACGGAGCTAGGGGCGGCGAGTCTACACATTGAGGATGTCGTTGAAAACCTCGGGTATCAAGACACACCTCACATGTACCTGTTCCATATCAACGCTGGATTTCCCGTTGTAGCTGAGGGTACTGAATTAATTGCGCCATCGAAAGAAGTCCTCCCAATTGATGAGCATTCCGCTGGAGGCTTGAGCAATCACGCCCGGTGTGAACCGCCGACAGCCGATTTTGGCCAACTGGTTTATTACCATGATATGCAGGCGGACAACAATAACCACATTCATGTCGCACTCGCGAATCGATCGTTCAACAACGGGCAAGGATTGGGGCTATACATACGGTATCACAAGACCCAGCTACCCAAATTTAACCAGTGGAAGATGAACGGTGAAGGAACATACGTCATCGGTTTGGAACCCGCTAATTGTTGGGTTGAGGGACGTGCGAAAGAGCGAAAACAGGGCACATTACAGTATATCGAACCGGGTGGACGTCGGCATTATGAGGTGGAAATCGGTGTACTTGCCACTAATGCAGAGATTGATAGTTTCGCGGAAAAGATAGAAGCGATTAAAGTTCAAACCTCCTCCGCGTAGACTCAGGCACAACAACTGGATCGAGTACAAATTTTTTGAAGAGAGTCAAAAACTCTAAATTAACCGTCTCCGCGAGGCATTATCCTCCATAATAGTCAAGATAAATTAAACGGAAGACTGTAAAACTCATTAGTGAGGAGAATAGATCATGAAAACGCAGGTGTTGTCAGCAAACGTTACTCTGATTCTGACCATTTTGATAATGCTATTCGGTTGCGGCGGCAAGGAAGTTGCCGTTGGTACTCCCGCGGAAATGGACGACGTTTTGGACGTGGTTCCTGCAGGTGTTGCTGGGTTCGTTTACACCCCTAGTTTTCAGGCGTTAAACTATGAAATCAAAGCCCTCGTCACGGAGTTGACGCCCAATAATCCGCCGCAGGAAGACCTCGCCATGGGATTGGTAGATTTCTTCGGGGCGGAATTTGAAATGCTGCAGAAGCTCGGTTTATTTGATTTAAGCAAAAGTTTTGCTATATTTTTTACCGGTGTGAATCCCTCGGTTCCTTCTGCCGCCGCTTACCTGAAGGATTCGGAGACAGTTCAACAGCTTATCGAAACTGCAGCATTGGACCGTAGGTCTGTGAACCATAATGATGTGCGATATTACATCACAAGCGATGGAACCATGTTTGTACCCATGGGAGATTTCATCGTCTTTTCGGGTTCTGCGGAAGCTATTGAAAATGCGATTGATACCTATAAAAACACCATGCCTTCAATTGCTAGGGATGTCACCTACACCTCGTTTGAACTCGATAGGAAATCTGGCATTAACGATCTCGTTGGATACGTTGAAATGGAATCGGTTATGCCAGTCATCCGTGAATGGCTGACGGACTTTGCGGAAATGACGGCTGCAGGAACGCAAGACATGGGTGAAATGACCCCGCAAGTCGGATCAACTTTAGAGTTTACGGCAAAGATGGTTGACGGGGTTGACTGGGTGCTCAATCAAGCCGACGCATTGAGTTTCGCGCTCGAACTCAATGAAGGTGCATTACAGATTTCACCAGTCCTAAAGTTCAAAGCCGACAGCGAAATTAACGAATATATTCATGCGGCGCAGGTGAACCTGACACAACTCAAATATCTTCCGCCGGGAGCTATGGCAAACAGCGCGATGCGATTTCAAAAAGAGGACTTGATTAAGTTAAGCACAGCCATGATGACATTTTTCAGTTCGTCGGATTCAGAAGCCGGTGAAGACGAAAGCGAAGAAGCAACACAGGAAGTTACTGAATGGATGGCAAAGTTTTACGAACCCCTTGGAGAGGAAGTCGCTTTTTCCGCCGACTACAGCGGTAGCTTGATGCCCGACATGCTGTATATTTATGATGTAGTCAACGAAGACAAGCTCAAGCGTTTCATGGATGAAGATTTTATCTCCTACCTTGAAGCCTCTAATTTGATGCTGCGCGCCATTATGCCGGGCGAATTCTCAAACATGTACGCGGATGCGTCATTGGGACCGTCTGAGATATATAACGGTGTGGAAATTAAATATTTCACACTGCCGAATTTTCTCTCCTTTTTCGCCCAATTTTCGACACAAATGGAAGGCTTGGAAGGACTCGCGCCGAAAGAATTGAACATTTACTACGCTATTTCAGATGGAAAACTAATTTATGCTATGAGCGCTGATGCGCAGCCGGTCAGGGATACAATCGATCGAATTGCGGGAGTAGCAACAGGCTTCGATAGCGCTGCAGGTTACGAAAATATCACCGGCGCGTTGACGCTGAAGAACAATTTCCTTATTGCAATCTCCCCGCTCACAGCGATCAAACGTACTGTAGAAATGGCTGCTCAAATTGAGCCTGCCGCCGGTATGGCAATGATGGTTCTAGCAAGTATGCCTGAGACCTACAGCATTGGAATCTCCAGTCAAGGGCATGCAGGCAGCGTTGAAGTGAACCTGTTTGTTTCGATCGTTGATTTTAAGGAGCTGATCGAATTGTTGACAACCTTTGAAAGCAGCATGCAAGGGATGCCTTAAAGCGTGACTTGGAGCAAATTGTCGACTCGAGGAACACCTTTTGAGTAATCCCACGGTTAACCTGCTTCGGTCAACAGGTATCAAGTAAAGGTTTCAGATGAACATCCTCGGCATTGATACTTCGTGTGATGAGACCGCTGCTGCGGTTGTCGCTGACGGCAAAAAAATCCTCTCTAACATCGTGGCTTCACAGGTTGACCTGCACCAGAAATACGGTGGGATTGTTCCTGAACTCGCTTCCCGTAAACATGTCGAATCAATTAACTACATCATCGATCAGGCGGTGACTGATGCGGGCATATCTTTCGACGATATCGGAGCAATTGCTGTAACAAATCGTCCCGGTTTAATTGGTGCGCTTCTCGTGGGCGTGTCGGCTGCTAAGTCGCTAGCATACTGTTATAAGCTTCCGTTTATGGGGATTAACCACATCGAAGGTCATGTTTATGCAAACTTTATTGCGCATGATAATCTGCCTTTCCCCAATATATGCTTGACCGTTGCCGGCGGACATACACTGCTGATTGAAGTACATGAGGGGTGGAAATACAGCTTGCTCGGCACCACGCAGGATGACGCGGCCGGCGAGGCTTACGACAAGGTTTCTCAATACCTCGGGCTCGGTTTTCCCGGTGGACGCATTATTGATGAATATGCTAGTAAGGGCAAGGACACGGCAATTGGCTTTCCGCGTCCGCTTCTCAACAGCAGCGACTATCAGTTCAGTTTCAGCGGGCTTAAAACTGCCGTCCGATATTTTGTTGACAAAGCGGGGGAGAAGCTGCCGCCAATCGAGGATATCGCAGCTAGTTTCCAAACTGCCGTAGTGGACGTGCTTGTACAAAAGACCATTCGGGCGGCGAAGGAGAAAAACGCAAAAGCAATCACGTTGACGGGCGGGGTTGCGGCAAATAGCCAACTCCGTCAAACTATGCACGAAACGGGCGTGGATCTTGGCGTGGAGGTTTACTACCCACCGATTCAACTCTGCACAGATAATGCGGCAATGATTGCGGGCATTGGCTATCACAAGTATCGAGAAGGATTGCGGGATGGGCTAGATCTTAACGCCTATGCTACGGCTTCTATAGCATGAGATGCTCTAATACCCATTTCGCCAAAAGTCAACATTCAGGAATTTATTGATTTTTTCTCTATGTCCTTTATGACCCCAGCCAAGGATTCACTTATTGATCGAGCCGTTTCGATTCTGAACCGCGGCGGGGTAGTCGCTTTTCCCACCGATACGGTATACGGTATCGGCGCCCATCCATGCCGCCCGGAAGCTGTACGCAAACTCTATCAGGTCAAGGGACGCCCCATTGATAAACCTATCCCTATCCTCCTCGGATCTATTGGAGATGTCGAGCAGGTCGCTCAGAACGTCCCGGAGAGTTTCTTTCAACTCGCAAATCGATACTGGCCGGGTGAGTTGACCCTGATTGTCGAGGCGAAAAACCTACCGCCTGAAGTCACCGCCGGGGGGAAGACCGTAGGTGTGCGAATGCCGAATCATGCGCTTGCTCTGAAACTGTTGCACAGTTTCGGTAGACCGATTGCAACAACGAGCGCGAATAAATCCGATGAAATGCCGGCGACTTCGTCGGAGGAAGTACGGGACAATCTTGGGAAACTGGTCGATCTGATTTTGGACGGTGGACAGACGTTTACGAAAACTGCTTCAACAGTCTTGGATCTCTCCGTCTGTCCCCCGCAGATACGACGGCATGGAGGCATCCCGGCCGACGGACTCATGCCATACCTTGAGGCGTAACCGCAATAATCGAACGTTCGACCGTTGAGCACTGATGAGGAGGAGTAATTCAATTTGTACTCGGAGGTAACTGAATGAGCAACAGGCGCAAACCTTATATCTATGTTACACTGCAAGGCCCCGAAGATGGCGGGGATTTTGGCCCCAACACGCCGGGAACCAAAACCAGCGGAATCCAGGAAGCGATTGACTTTGCGCACGAAAATTGTAGAGACGTTCACATCTTTGGCGGCAGAGGCGGCATGCACGATGGAAAAGGGTTGCCGGATAACGTGTATACGTTAAATGAGACACTAAGAGTCCCTTGGAGCCAGGACCTCAAAGTGGATGGCGGCAATTACGTATTATCGTATACAAAAAATACCGGGCACGCAATCCAGATTGACAGCCAGATGAATTGCCGGTACAAATTCGGACTTATCGGTTCTCAATCTCGCGACGCTGTGGTTTGCATCAAACCAGAAACGCCGGGACCGGACGATTTCGTTGTTATCACCGCCTGCATTTTTGATTTTTCAGCGATTGTCTCACATCATCCGGATAGCACCGCGATGTTAATAGACTCGTCCAAAGGGTTGATTATCAACAGCAAGATTGTGGCAGAAGAGACAAACTCAATGGGCACGGGAGTTCATGTGACTGATGGCGCCGGCACAGGGCACTGGATTAGCAACAATGAGATTGAAGTGAGGTACGGCAATCAATACCACGCTAGGGAAAGGTGCGTGGGTCTCCGATTGGGCGATCCCGGTTCGACGAAGATAGTCCATAACAGTTTTGATATGTCATACCATGCACCAAAAGGCGTGCATTGGGACGAACAGACAGGACGGTACGTTACGGCTGAAGATTTTGTGCCGGAAGAAGCTATCGGGGTGGACATCTTCGCGCAAAGGAACTTACTGAACCTTTCGTTTTACGGCAAACGAGCGCAGGGGCACGACGTTGTCTTTGAGCAAGACGCCCGAGACAACACCATTTTTGCCTTCAACTTGCCAAACGGTATCACAAACAACGCTGCAACCCCGACAAATCGAATTATCGCGAATTGGCCAATCGGGTTTGATGTTTCCACGCCGCCGGTGCCCGGCTCCGGCGAATCCATGATGAACACAACGCCTTATACGGTGCAAATCATTATCCTCACGCCGGGCATTGTGTCAAGCTGGGCCATTACGGATGCCGGCAGTACCCAGCAGACCTATCCGCGAAGCTTGAGCCTGGCGGATAATCTCAAGCGGCCGCAACTCACACCGCCGACTCCACGGCCGCCAAGCACGCAAACTATCGCCGCCGGACTTTTCGCTGGCCAGACAGTCATATTAGAACCGGGCGAAGAGATACAGTTCACCTATTCAAACGCCCCAACTTGGAGATGGAAAGCGCTCCGATAACATCTATACATAACCTCAAAACTAAAGAAAAGGAAATCACGGAAAAAACAACTAATGGACTTACAACAGATTAACATTAAGGTCTTCGTTACGGAAGACAGTCATATCAGTTACGAGAACTTCATTAAAGTTTTCAACCGGTGGATGGAGGAAGCAGATCAAGACGACTACTTGAACTACGCCGACTATTCCTTTACACATGCAGGCCCCGGCGTGCTGTTGATTTCCAAACGTGCGAATTATAGCATTGATAACGCCCATAACCGCCACGGTTTACTCTACAACCGGAAGCACAAATCGGAAGGGAATAATTCCCAAAAACTGCATCGTGCGTTTGTCGAGACGCTTCAAAAGTGCCGCCGTTTAGAAGAAGCCGAAGAACTTGAGAATGAAGTTCGGTTCAATGGTGATGACATCCTGTTTATGGTAAATAATCGACATATCGCCCCGAATACGGATGAGTCATTTCAGGGAATTAGGCAGGAATTGAGTCTTGTGCTTCAGCAGATGTACGGCGGTGATGATTTCACGTTGGAACGCGCATCCGAGGACACACGAGAGCGGTTTATGATTCGAATTTCTGCGAATGCACAAAAAAGCGTATCGGAGCTTCTCGCAAATCTGGAGGAGTAGTTTTAGCGCCTATTGAGATGTTTCACCAGGGAGTGATTTTCAGATGTTTAAGTTCAGCAACGAACAGATTGAGCGGTACAGCCGACACATTGTCCTTCCAGAAGTTGGCGGTATGGGACAAACCAAGCTCCTCGAATCGAAAGTCCTGCTCATCGGCGCAGGCGGTTTGGGTTCACCGGCGGGGCTATATCTAGCGGCGGCTGGCATCGGAACGTTGGGAATTATCGATCAAGACGTCGTTGATCTGAGCAACCTTCAACGACAAATTCTGCACGGTATGAGTGATATTGGCCGTCTAAAAGTTGAATCCGCGAAGGAGACGATTGCGGATATTAATCCTGATGTACAAGTTATCACTCACACCGAACGCCTATCATCGGAAAATGCACTTGAAATTATTGGGCAGTACGATTTGGTCGTTGATGGATGTGATAATTTCCCCACCCGCTATCTGATAAATGACGCTTGCGTAATGCTGGGCAAGCCGAACGTACACGGCAGCATATTTCAGTTTGAAGGGCAAGCGACTGTGTTCTACCCGGGAAAAGGACCGTGTTACCGCTGCCTCTATCCCATGCCTCCGCCGCCCGGTATGGCGCCAAGTTGCCAAGAGGCAGGCGTATTTGGTGTATTGCCGGGAATTATCGGGAACATACAAGCGTTTGAGGCTATCAAGATTTTGCTCGATATTGGCGAGCCGCTTATCGGCCGGTTAAAACTATTCAACGGGTTAACAGCAGAATTCAAAGAACTGAAACTACGGCAAGATTCAGAATGTCCGATGTGCGGAGAAAATCCCACCATCCATGAACTGATTGACTACGAGGAATTCTGTCGAGTGCAATGGTGACTTCATTGATAGTGCGCCGTCGGTAAACACGCCGCTTTTAAAGGGTAATGTGGAAAATACTTGCCTAGCGCAGAATATTCATGTAGAATTGTAATTCATCAGATTGGGTAATGTTCTAATGACCTAAATGTTAGGGAAATTGACTGCATAGGAGGATTCGCAATGAATCTACAAATTGAATATTGCACGGCTTGAGGCTATTTACCCACAGCCGTCAGTTTGACGCAAGAACTATTGGATAAATACAAGACAGATATTAAGGGACTCACCCTTGTCCCGGGCAGCGGCGGCTGCTTTGAAGTGACGAGTAATGGAGACCTAATCTACTCTAAACTCCAAACAGGCGAGTTTCCAACCACGAAGCAGATTACTTCGGCAATTGAAGCGAACTAAGAAACAGGTGTGTGATTGTACAAGTCCAGTGGAACGTATGGATCTCTCCCTGCGTTCCACAAACATCCACGCCCTTACTCTCCCTACCTATTTCCTCAACTCCAGCAGATATCTCCCATCCCCATGATTACAGGTGCAAAGCGCTACTTTTAACTCCTACTTTACTCCACTGCGACGATGGACACATTCCATAGATCGGCTTGCCTGCAGAGCGCTTCCTGATTTACCACAAATGTACGCTTCGCTTCAACAGCGAGAACGCTGCCGTTGACTTCATGCAGCGCTTTCAGAGTTTCACTGCCGACAGTCGGCACGTCAATTCGGAAATCGTGATTCGAAGCGGCGGCTTTAGCAACAACTATCCCTTTACCCCCAAGTGCCCCGCCCCGTTGAATCGCCTCGTCGGTTCCTTCAATAGCTTCTATAGCGATTGGCAGCAACGATTTGACGATTACGGTTTGTCCAATGTCCAAGTTTGCAACTTGGCGAGCTAACTGCATACCGTACTTCAAATCCTTCCATTCCGATGCCGTTGGCTGCTTTTTCGACAATACTCCCGCTTTAGGCATTAAACCCTTGAGGAAACGGTGTTGCTCAATGACAGATAGCCCTTTCGATTCAAACCTATCGATAATCGCAGCGATGCTGGCGCGGATACCCTTGCTGCGTGTACTCGCAAGAATTTTTGCCGCTGTTGAATCTAATAGAAAGGGACGAAGGAGCACGCTTTTATGGATTTTTCCAATAATCACAATTTCCCGGACGCCTGAATCGAGAAATATTCGCGTAACCTTTTGGATTTGTCCAATTCCAGCCGGAAATATTTCGGAAGAGACATCCGCCAATCGCTCGGAGGGATTTTTCGTGATAGGGACGACAACTGGCACGCGGCCGTAATCGATCGCGGCTTGCGCCATCAAAACGGGCAACTCTCCCATGCCGGCAATTATCCCGAGTTTCTCCATCCCGGCTCCCCTGCGTCAATATTTTAACCGCTATCTGATGCTTGTCGGTCTAAACCCCGATACCTCGTTGAGAGTTCTCAATAAAATTCAGGAGATATTCCACTTCCTCATCCGGTTTGACTTCACTTCTGACCCGCGCAATTGCTTGGGTGAAATCAACCTTAGAACGAAAAAGAATACGGTGTGCCTGTTTGAGATGCTTAATTGTTTCCGGCGAGACGGATGCCATAGGATGGATTCCAGAGGAGCCGAGACCAACTACATTCAATGCACGGACACGCGCAGGGTGGCCATCGGAAATGGTGAACGGCGGCACGTCCTGCACAAATTTCGAACATGCACCAGCCATTGCCATTTTTCCAACCCGCACAAATTGATGAAATGCAGCGTGGGCACCGATTCGCGCGTCGTCTTCGATTATCACATGTCCGCCCAGCGTGGCGAAATTCGCCATAATCGTTCGATTTCCAACAACGGTGTCATGGGCGATATTCACCCAGTTCATTAGCAAGTTGTCATTTCCAACAATCGTTGCGCCATCCTCAACCGTAGATCTGGAAATTGAAACGTACTCTCGCAATACATTCCGATCGCCAACTCGGACATAGCTTCGCCAACCCCCGTATTTAAGATCTTTTGAAGGATTGCCGATGGAACACCCGAAGAAGATTTGGCACTCTTCGCCAATGATTGTCCAGCGATCAATTTGAACATGCGGGCCAATCACGGTTCCACGACCGATTTGGACCTCATCGCTGATAATTGAGAAGGGACCGACTTCGACGTTCGCTCCGAACTTTGCCGTTGGCGAAACAATTGCGGTAGGGTGAATATTGCTCACTCATCTTCTCCCTAATGGTAACAGCCGCGAATGCGCAGCGTGGATGTTTCTCTCCCTTAGAATCAGTGACCATCAGTTGCGGCAAGTGCTATGCGGCGCACTCCAAAGATAAGTTTGCTTCATTAAGGTCACGCCCCTACGCCGCTGCGTTCTGGTTGAGCGCGATTGCTAACTCTCCCTCGGCTGCAAGCGTTCCTTCGACATACGCTTTACCACCGATGCGCGCCCATGTGCGGCGCCTCCGTAGAATTTCAACTTCCAACCTGAGTTGGTCCCCCGGAATAACAGGGCGCCGGAATTTTGCGTCCTTAATCGACGCAAAATATCCAAGTTGCCCCTCAACAGATTGTTCTTGCAGTAACAACCAGGCGCCAAGTTGCGCTAACGCCTCCATCTGCAATACGCCCGGCATCACCGGCTGCTCAGGAAAATGGCCCTGAAAAAATTGCTCGTTGATTGTGAGATTCTTGATACCAACTGCCCGTTTTCCCGGTTCAAATTCAATAACCCGATCGAGCATGCACATTGGATAACGGTGCGGTAGAATCCGATAAATCTCTAGGGATTCCACCGGGTCTTGCAATGGTTCTCCAATTAGTCTCTTTTCCGCTAGATTTTGAATCAGCTGCGCGTGTAAAGCGTGGCCAGATCGAATCGCAATAACTTGTGATTTAGGAAGTTGACCGCCCAAGTAGAGATCGCCAATCAGATCCAAAATTTTGTGCCGCACGAATTCATCTTCAAACCTTAGCGCACCACTGGTGCGTCCACCTTCATCAACAACAACCACGTTTTCATGAGTCGCTCCTTTACCGATCCCCTGATTTTTGAGCGCCTCAACTTCATCGGCGAAACAGAAACTGCGTGCAGGCGCAATCTCTTTTTCATAAATCTCTGGCTGGATGGTGTAGGTTGCAACTTGAGACGGTATTTGGGGGTGATCGTACGCGAAGGAGACTTGCATTGAATCCGAAGGAAGTAAAATTAGTTGCTTATCATTGTCATAAACAGCGAACGGTTCTGACAGTTCAACCGAGTACCGCGGTGCGTTCTGTTGAATAATTCCCGCTTCTTTGATGAGATTTACATATTGCAACGCACTTCCATCTAGCGCAGGCGGCTCCGGCGCATTGATGTCAATGCTCACATTATCAATCCTCATACCCGCCAATGCCGACAATAGGTGTTCAACGCTGCTGATTGTAGCATCACCGCTGCGTAAGCTAGTACAGCGGGGAACCGCATCTTCATAGTTATCGGGGCAAACTTTAATCGAGGGGTTGCCGGGGAGATCGATTCGGTGAAAAACAACCCCGTAATCTTCCGGCGCCGATTTAAAGGTTAGCTCAACTGCTTCGCCCAGCATCAAACCACACCCCGAAATCGCCGCTTCATTTTGAATCGTCTGTTGCCGCTCCAAATCGAAGTCTCCCTTCCTTGTACGCACGTAGGCTTGAGCCTGTCAGTCCGCACCTTGTGCTTTTATTTTGCGAATCATCTTTTGGTGTTCCTTTAAAGTATTCGAGAAGTGGTGTTTGCCGCCGTCAATGGCGACAAAGTAAAGATGAGACGTGGAAACGGGACGTAAGGCAGCAAGGATCGAATCCAACCCCGGATTACAAATAGGCCCAGGCGGTAAACCCTTATGACGGTATGTATTGTAAAGAGAGTCTACTTCAAGATCCGCCCTTGTCAATTGGTGTTCGGGGTTGCCAAGCGCATAAAGAACGGTTGGATCTGCTTCCAGCCGCCAACCTCGACGTAAGCGGTTGTGGTAAACGCCTGAAATTAATGGGCGTTCATGCGCGTGTTTTGCTTCCTTTTCGATAATTGACGCCAATGTAACCACCTCGTGCCTAGACAATTGCAGCGATTCGGCTTCGTCGCTCAACTTAGATGTCCACAACCGGTCAAAAATCTTAAGCATCAACTCGATTTGTACCTCGGGTGGTGTTCCATCAGCCAATTGGAAAGTATTCGGGAAAAGATATCCTTCCAACGTTTCCGCTTCGATCTTGTATTTCGTTCGCCACAGCGGAGAACTAGCTGCCCGCGCAAACGCCTCCGCGGATCCAAATCCCTCGCTCTCCCAAAGCTGCCCAATTTGAGCAATTGTCAAACCTTCGGGTACAACAAATCGGCGCGTCTCTACCCTTCCCGCTTTTAGCTTTTCGATAATGTTCATGGGAGTCATCGAACCGCTCAACCGGTAGATTCCCGCTTTCAAATCGCGGCTAGCACCACTGAACCGGGCCATCAACTGAAACATCACCGCACTGCGGATAAGATTTTCACGCGCAAGCTGTTTTGCTATGGCTTTTGAACTCATCCCGGTAGAAATGGAGGATAATCGCGGTTTAGCATCTCGACTGACCGGCCTCAAGCACATCACCGCAAAAATCGCCGCAATTGCGCCCGAGATAGACAAACTGAATATTGCAACGTAGATAATTGCAGGGGCATTCCGCGCCGCGTATTTATAAAGAATGCGTGAATTCATCGTATTTTATTTTGACACTTAAACCAGTAATCGTTACTTGGCATTCCCAGCTATGGGCGGTTTCGTAATTGCTCTAGGTAGCTCTCAAGTATCAACACGGCTGCCACCTGATCGATGATTCTCTTCTGCTTCTTTCGACGCTTTTTGGTTTGCTGAAGTATCTGTTCCGCCTCTACCGTAGTGAAACTTTCATCCCAGAATGAAATTGGTAGATTGGATGCGCGCTCTAAAAACGCAGCGAATTTTTTGACCTTCTGCGCTTGAATCCCAACTTCACCATTGAGCCGAAGCGGCAGCCCGATGACAATCTGGTCTACACCGTGCGCATCAATTAGGGCATTTAGCGCTGCGAGATCGACCTTACGATTCTTCCGCGTAATTGTGCAGAGCGGGTGCGCTGCAATACCGAGTTCATCGCTTATCGCGGCGCCGATTCGTACATCCCCGATGTCTAATCCAAGAATGACTGCCATGATGAGTTATACCTGCCTCAAAATCGAACAAAACCAGAGATAGACAGACCGATTCTGCCGCTTTCAATTAAGGTTTCCCCCACGTTTCTTATCGATTTGATGGACATGTTCAGCATGACAATCATCGCATCGGGGGAACCTGAATCGTCATCTGCTTCAGGTGAGAAGGGGTGGATAAATGTCTATCGCTTTGGACGTTGTTATTCAGGACGCAAGCCCGTCTTGACGCAACCTTGACCGCTTAAGATGATAGCATTGGTGAGAATTGATGTCAAGTACAAACTGCTGCTATCAGCGCCCTTTCGAGCCCAATAGAATGGCGAGGCGGCTTCAACGCCGGGGCTTATGTTAAAACCGTAAACTCAGGTTTGATGGGGGACGTACAGTCATTTCAACAGCCCGCTGAATCTATTCGCAGCCGAATTCGTGGGAAATTCTATATGGGTTGTAGAACGAAAACTCCCACGGCTTCGGTTGCGGCAATTCAAGTAGTACCTAGGAATGAATATTGGCGCGAAATGACACGCCTCCCTACAAAAATTGAGATTATGTAATAGGTTCTGTTGACATTTTGAGGCTACTGATTCGGCAAACGTTGTCACCATTGGATAATCTGATATAAGTAGCGCAAACTGTTAGTTTGCGGGCTCGGATCGCAATCTAAACAGATTGTGTTACAAAAGATTCCTTTGTACTTGATAAAGACTGCCGTTTAACCGTTCAATTCAACCTACGGGATGCCAAATGTCAACACGCCCTAGCTTCGCGGAAAACAAATTTCGCATCGCCGCCCTCATCGTCAAAGTCGACTTCAACGGTGCTGCCTTCGCGGAACTCGCCTTCAAGTATCTCAACAGCCAACGGGTTCAAGATATCCCGCTGGATGGTACGGCGGAGCGGCCGTGCGCCGTATACCTCATCATAACCGCGAACGGCGATCTCTTCTTTGGCAGTCTCCGAGAGATTCAAGTTGATATTTTTCTCAGCGAGGCGTGCGCTGAGTTGATTCAATTCGAGCGAAACAATCCTTTTTATCTCTTTGACACCAAGCCGATTGAAAATAATCAAATCGTCAATACGGTTGAGGAATTCAGGGCGGAATTGCTGCTGCGTCGCTTCGGTGACTCGATGCCGCATTTCGTCAACGTCTAAGTTCCCCGCGCTAATCCACTGGCTGCCGACGTTCGATGTCATGATTACAACCGTGTTTTTGAAATCGACAGTGCGTCCTTGTCCATCGGTCAGCCGTCCATCGTCAAGCAGTTGCAACAGCACATTGAACACATCCGCGTGCGCTTTCTCAATCTCGTCAAAAAGCACCACGCCGTATGGGTGGCGCCGGACAGCCTCCGTGAGCTGCCCGCCCTCATCATAGCCAACATAACCCGGCGGTGCGCCGATAAGCCTTGACACCGTGTGTTTCTCCATGTATTCGCTCATATCAATCCGAACCATTGCGCTTTGGTCGTCAAACAGGAATTCCGCCAGCGCCTTTGCGAGGTGGGTTTTGCCAACCCCGGTCGGACCCATAAAGACAAAAGAACCGATGGGGCGGCTGGGGTCTTGCAACCCAACACGGGAGCGCCGGATCGCATTGGAGACCGCCTCGACAGCCTCATCTTGCCCAATCACCTCTTCTTTGAGGCGTTCTTCCATGTGAATTAGCTTCTGAACTTCGCCCTCCATCATACGCGCGACGGGGATGCCCGTCCATCTAGCCACGATCTCAGCGATAGCTTCGCGATCGATTTTCTCTTTGAGCATCTGATTTGACTGCTGCAACGACTCCAAGCTCTCTTTGGCGTTCTGGAATTGCGTCTCAAGCTCGAAAAGTTCTCCATACCGAATCTGCGAGGCTCTGGTGAGGTTCCCGGTGCGTGTCGCCTGTTCCTCCTCAGTCTTCAGGGCTTCAATCTGCGCCATAATTTCTCGCATGCGGTCGATGGTTTCCTTTTCGTTCTGCCACCGCGCTTTAAGCTGATTGCGCTTCTCTTCCAGACCGGCAAGCTCCTCGGCGATTTTCGCCAACCGGTCTTTGGAGGTATCATCCTCCTCCTTCTCAAGCGCCTGCCGTTCAATCTCCAACTGAATGATGCGGCGTTCAACTTCGTCAATCTCCTCCGGGACGCTGTCAATCTCGATTCTTCGGCGCGACGCGGCTTCGTCGATTAGGTCGACAGCTTTATCCGGCAGGAACCTATCCGAGATATACCGGTGCGAAAGCGCCGCTGCAGCCACAATCGCATTATCCTGAATCTGGACGCCGTGATGGGTCTCGTAACGCTCTTTCAAGCCGCGAAGAATGGCGATTGTGTTCTCGACAGACGGTTCTTCCACCATGACCGGCTGGAAACGCCGTTCTAATGCCGCGTCCTTTTCGACGTGCTTCCGATACTCATCCAGCGTGGTTGCCCCGATACACCGAAGCTCGCCGCGCGCCAGCGCGGGCTTGAGCATATTCGAGGCGTCAACGGCACCCTCCGCCGCGCCGGCGCCGACGATTGTGTGCAGTTCGTCGATAAAGAGGATTATTTGTCCGTCAGACTGTTCAATATCTTTGAGCACCGCTTTGAGCCGGTCTTCAAATTCGCCACGGTATTTGGATCCCGCGATAAGCCCCCCGAGATCCAGCGCCACTAGTCGTTTATGTGCCAGATTTTCCGGGACATCGCTGTTGACGATGCGCTGTGCAAGCCCTTCAACGATTGCCGTTTTTCCAACGCCCGGTTCACCGATTAACACCGGATTGTTCTTTCTACGGCGCGACAGCACTTGCATCAGGCGGCGGATTTCATCGTCCCGCCCGATGACCGGATCCAGCTTGCCCGCCATCGCCTCGTGCGTCAAATCCCGGCTAAACCGCGTCAGCGCTTGATATTTGTCTTCAGCGTTCGGATCGGTGACGCGCTGACCGCCGCGGATTTCCACCAACGCCTTGAGAATCTTGTCTTTAGTGACGCCGTGCGCACTGAGTATTTTCCCCGCGGCGCTCCGCTTTTCCTGCACGCAGCCAATGAGCAGGTGTTCCGTACTCAGGTATTCATCCTTTAGGTTCGCCGCCTCCTTCCACGCGGTATCAAAGACCGTTCTGAGTTCGGTTGAAAGGTGAAGTTCACTGCCGTTGCCGCGCACCTTGGGTGCGCTTTCAAACTCCTGATTCAGATCTGAACGTATGGCGTGCACATCCGCGCCGACTTTTTGTAGGATTGGCGTGACTACACCATCTGCCTGGTCTATCAGCGCGGCTAGTAGATGCCCTGCGCCAATCTCAGGGTTTTCTGCTTGACTTGCGCAGTCTTGAGCGGCTTGTACCGCTTCCTGCGCCTTTATGGTGAATTTATCATATCTCATTTTTGTCCTCTCCTGTTGTGCGGTTAGGTTTTTGTTATTGTCATCTTGCAGGATGAATGCCAACGCGCTAGCGTGGGTAATTACGGCGTTTCATTGGTTGCAAACAACCGGCAATCGTGCCAGACTGACAAAATGGCATCTGTTATGTACGTAAGTTGCCGAATTGGCATTTGGCTAGGATGACGCCGAAGAAAGGCCCCAAGAAATTCCGAAGCACACATTTACAGAATTTTTCGAAGACAATAAAATTACCGGTTTTATTTCGGCACGGCGTAATGACGTGCCAATTTATGTGCATGACCGTGTTAATACAACCTCCTAGACGGAGATTTCGGAAACTTAACTGGACGGAACTCTACACCTTTTAGCAAACCGAGTGCGGCTTTCAATCGCACCTGAGAATCTTTGTCCTCGAGCAGTTCTTCGACCACTTTGAAAGCCTTTGAAATTGCAGTGGATAATGCCTGAAGCTGTGATTCCTGAAGATACGTGCGTGCTTCTAGCAATTCTTCAGCGAACGAGGAATTCTGGCGCCATGAAATAATTGTGTACCGCGAAACACCAATCATGTCACCCACCTCTTGATCTGTTTTCCCCGATAACATCAGCGGGATTGCAAGGGACTGTTTTTCGGTAATCTCACGCTTTTCAGCCTCGAATTCCTTCCGATTTTTCTCTGTTTTTGGGTCGGTTTCGCAGGCGGCATTTTGTGCAGATATGAAAATATCTCCGTCGTAAGGATTGTCATCCCCATCGTCGTCTTCATCCTCTTCGTGATTGGCATCTACGTCCAACCACTTTAGCAATATGCCGCTTTCAAGCTCAAGGCGCGTTTCGATATCCTCATAACGATAACCTTGATGAACCAAGAAACCTGCACAAACTTCGGGCATATGGGATTCAAAGTTACCGCGAGTTACCGGATCGCCTTCTTCCGTCAGCGCTTCTATGGTTCGAAAAAGTGCATCGTTTTGCCAAGTATCGAATTCGCATGAGTTGATTCCGAGCCCTTCAAGCGTAGCGTAGTGTGTGCTTCGCAGATATAGCAATTGTTGTTCGGACAACTCAAGATTTACAGATGCAATGTCTTTTTTGCGGGGTGCCATATGGTGCATTCCTTTCTAAATTCAACAAAACTCAACAATTTTCAACAGTTTTTTGTTTGATCCGGCTGCCACTGCTATCCTTATTTCGCGGCGGCATGTTCAAACATACGAATTAGATTGTCATCAAAAGGGGGGTTTAGCCTATCGTTCGCCAGTAGTTTTACAACGCGATGAGCAGTTTTAAAAACATGCGGATCGACTTTTTTGTCCGGCATAGTTATGGCTTTAGTGTGGGCAGCCTTGAGCGCCAGAAAATTTTTCATGAGTCTACCGAAGACATTGACGGAATCCAGAAGCGCTTTTCCTTCATCAACAGGGTGTTTAAATGTTACGCGCGGCCAGTTTGAATCTTCGAGGCTTTCTCGGTGTTGCTGGACACCTTTGGACAATGAAAATGCGAGCATGCAAATGACCTGCGGAATGAGCCGGTTGTACGCTGTTCTGACGATCGCGCCGTATTTCTGCTCGTCAAATTCGGGACGCATCCAATCGAGCATCTGGATTATGTTTGCAATCTCAACGCGGTCCTGATGCACGCAGATTGGGTCGTCTCGACGACGATGGCAATCGGGGTAACGATCGTAAAGTTCGTCAACAACGTTGTCGCGAGAAGCCGGCAACGCAAGATTCCACACAATGTCCTGTCTGAGCCCTATTGGCCGCAACTTGTTTTTCCACTCAATTCGTTTGTGCATATAAAAACACCAAGTTCAATTGTGCGAAGGTTAGGAGTCGGGGGTCGGGGGTTGTTTTGGGCAATCGAAAGCCCATGGACATTTTTTCTTGCTATCGAATGTCCATTGTGATAAAATAAAAAAAGGCGTTAATTCAAACACTTCGCCTACCTAATCTCTGGTAGCTTGGTCGGCGTCAGAGATTGGTCTTGATTGTGATTATCATAAGGGGATAGTTGCTAGCTATCCCCTTTTTCATTTGTCAGATTATAACATCCGTTATAATTGTTTGTCAAGCAGTTGAATTGATTAGAATTCGTCTAATAACTTTATTAAATTGAAAACTGTTTCCTCGCATTTTTCAGGCGGGGGTTTCTCATCATTATCCAACCCAAGTTCCTTAAGGCACGCCTCTACGCCAGTAGCATTGAAAGAGTCAATGTGATATTGGTTAGTTGCATCCACGCCAGTACCGCCACCAACCCCCCCATAGCTCGCTTACGCGCTCCAACTTCATTTCATCAATGGCGCTACAATCCATTGAGGACATAATGTTTCTGATTTTGCTCTTAATTTCTTTACGCAATAAGTAGATGTAGACTATTTGTGTTTTTGGTAGTTAAAATCGTAAAAGTATAGATGGGATAGAAATAAAAAAGCCCCCGAATTAACGAGGGCTCAGATGCAAAAAAACAAATCTACTCATCTATCAATTCATCAAACTCTCTATTAAGAAACGCCCTAAAGTTCTTAAGATTTGCAATTTCCGCAACAGCAGAAGTCGCTTCGTGTTTATGCCTAAAACTGTAGATTGTATGTCCAAGATGATTTTCTATAATCTTACCTAAACCCTCATTATCTAAAAACGTATGTTCGCATGTATGGTGATATGAAAGCAAAGCACTTTTCATAAAATCATAATCATTGGTGCCGTCACCGGCAAGGTTAACAACATTGTCACCAAACCCAATCTCATTTTTGCATTCATTCATTGATATATGTCTGTCATGAGATTTAAACTTACTATAATTGGACAATTCCCTAACAATCTCACTCGCCTTTTTTTCTCTATCTATGCTTTTGAGGTCGCCAAACATTCCGCTTTCGCGATTAAGCCATTTTTTGGCAACCGAAGCAGACAGCTGATTCAAAACGTTGCACTCAGAAACTATACCAACGCTATATTTTTGCAAAATGGGAAGCCAAACCAAATAGTTTGATTCGTTTATTGCAATATCTCTCTTAGCCTCTTTAAAATCTTCAAGTATTGACCAAACTGGGGTGCTCCCTATATGAGGGTCAATCGGACCAAGGCTAGAATAAGTACCCATGTGTATTTTCTTTGCACCACACGCCATTATAGTACCCGCAGACAAAGCAACTTGCGGCACAAACACCTCAACGTCACCGTGATACAAATCAAGCAAAAAATCCATTATAGACTCGGCGGCTGCAATGTTTCCGCCTCCAGTATGCAGAATTAAATCAAGGCCTTTTTCATGAACAACGCCCTCTCTTGCTTTTCCTGTGGGCGAATCCTCGGGTTTACGCTTGCCAATCGACAAAGACATGAAGGCGGTTTTATCTTTATCTTCAATACTTGTGCCTTCTCTATTGCTGCCATTATGCAACCAGCCAGAGGCATAAGAAATCACGTTTCTTCCACCTCGCAATTCATGAAATTTCTTAAGATATTTATGGCGCACTTGCTCATATCCATCACGTGCTTCTCTAATTTCGTCAGAAATTTCATTCCAGCTAGCCATGAGTACAATTCTTCCTGCGTTTTCTCGCCAGCGTTAATCTGATGCGGTTTCTTTCAACTCTTCAGCAGTGTCTGCGGACCTCTATCAATACCCCCAAAACGCTTCGCAATTACCTTTATACTTTTATACTTTGCTTAACCTCAGACACGTCATCAGTGTCAGAAATATAATCGTGGAACTTGCTCATCATTTCACGCAATGATTGAACTTTGCTCGCGACGCTACCCGTAACTCCATTTCTAATTTTTTCTGGCATTTCACCTTCTAGTAGCAAACTTACTAAGCTCTGATGGGAGGTCTTGAATGGCATCAATGAAATCCTGCTAAGTGAGAAAATCCTCCCGAGTCATCACTGTTTTGCCCTTTCTGCGTTTAAAGGCGCCACTTAGCCCATGTAGGATACCATACATTATCGCCATTATACAAACAATTTCACCCACAAAAACAATTGTTTGTCAATTTAAAGATTAGAACTATACCATTGACTTAACCAAAATTCCAATCTAAAATTAACACATCAGGAAAAAAGATGCCTTTATTTCTGAAAACCTAAATCGTATAAGTCGATAGTAGCAACTATCAGCTTCAAAAAGGCTGCTCTATAGACATTTTCTCCGAAATATAGCCAATTAATTGAGTGTTCATATCTGGTAAAATTCTCTTTACAGCCGAGAGCATGTGTTCTCGGCTTTTTTATTGCTCATTCCACGGTGGTAAAGTGTATATCATTTTCAAAATAATACTCCATTCGATTTTCAAAATGGAACAACAGTGATTTTATCCGATAAGTCTATATCAGTCAAACCACCAAGTTGCTCCACAACAGCTTTCCAAACCTCAGCTGCCTCATCATGTTTTGGCGTACTAAACAACTCAACCGGGGCATGTGGATAGTATACAATAATTTTAGCTAGTTTGGATTGGTCTTTTGATGTTTCAATACGAAATTCAAGCTGATAAATCATATTCGGATTTAACACTTTTACCAAAGGCGGATTGTGAGAAAATACAATGCGAATCACTTAAATCTCCTTTCTAGTTAGCTTACGTTTTTATGTATGATAAAGGGGGTATACCCGAACATTAGGCATTTTTTTACCCATTATCTTGCGCTCGCGGGATTTGTACACAAGAGACTTTTCTTTAGGAACTATAAATAGGGGAATATCGCCCAAGTCAAGCTCAAAGATTTTTCTGCACGTCTCCTCATCGTCTTTTACAACAATGGCATACTCCTCTGGTATGGAAATAACTGTGCCGTCGATAATTGGATGATTGCGGTCATACTCTACCCAATCAGTATCATGAATCAACGACGCCGCAAATGTTGTGAAAATTCCACTTAGCTCGATCTCAACCTTTACTTCTTGCAACCCTTCTAAATCCTTAATGTGCGACATCTTAAAACTCCATGCGTTTGCTCGCCAGCATTATTGTTTTGGCACAACGATTAGAGAGGTAAAAAGCCCCCTACTTAATTGCGTCTTATTTTCTGCCAATTGTAAAGTTATTCGCAGTAAGTGATTTATGTCACTCTACCCAACATACATACCAGACTCATCACAATCTAAGGTAGGGGGATAATCTCTACCTCTTGAATCATCTAATTCCGCCCAAAGATCATCGACTCTTTTCTGAAGTTTTTTGACTTCCGATTCAAGAATTTGGTTGCTATCAACAAGGTTTTTATTATCAAAATCTAAACTCTTATTTTCAGCACGCAACACCTCGCACATGCTTCGCTCGCTTTTAATCGTTTCACAGAGAGACTCAATTAAAATATCTTGATATTCAGAGTTCATTATGCTAAAATGTCCTTTCTTGCAATTTAAACTTTAGTTTTATTTGACACAGACGGCAATCTGTGTTATCCTAAAAAAACGGCGCAACAAGACTTACCATCTGTGCGTCATTTCGACTATAGATTTTGTTGCATTTAGGGGCAGCCTGACACTGCCCCTTTTTTGTTACGTTAATTTAGTTTAACATATTTGGTCTACAAAGTCAATCTTTTTTCATTCCTTAAAACGCATAAGTCCATAGGAGCACAATTCAGTTTCAAAAAGGACTGCTATGGGAATTATGGAATAATCGCAGGGAGTGTTAAAGCCAAAAACAACCGTATATTTTTTGAATTCACAACCGACGGCTTGGCGGTTGGCAAATTTTCCAATGTTCATTATTTATTGATTTCTTTTCAACATATACACTTCATTCGCTCTTCGGCAATTTTTACATAATTTTTATCCTTTTCAATCCCAATCCATCTTCGACCAAATTTATTCGCAACATAGGAAGTTGTACCACTCCCCAAAAAAGGATCGAGAACAATGTCACCCTCATTTGAACTTGCGAGAATAATTCGCTTCAACATTTCTTCGGGTTTTTGTGTTGGGTGAAGTGCACGCCCCCCTTCACCTCGCAAACGCTCCTTGCCCTGAACGAGAGGCAACCCCCAAAAATCACGCATTTGCTTCAAACTTCCGTCCTTTTGTTTGTCGGGGTTTATTTTCTTTATTTCTTCGTAATTGAATGTCCAACCACTTCCATTTACCGCCCAAACGACAAATTCCGTTGAATGTGTGAATACTCGCTTTGTCATGTTTGGCATTGCGTTTGTTTTGTGCCAAGTGATGATGTTGTTTATCTTGTAGGCAAGCTGCTTTAAGACGATCATCACTTCCGCTATGTTGTGGTAACTACAAGCAACATAGATTGCTCCCTTATCTTTCAAGATCGTATCGCATGCGCCAAGCCATTTTCTTGTGAATTGCAGATATTCTGGCGCAGACATCTTGTCCCATTCCTCGTTTACCATGTACCAGTCCCCGCCAGTTTTGTTGCCTTTCCATTGCAGTCCATTGCGAGACAAATTATATGGAGGATCGGAAAAAATCAAGTCGATGGATTTCTTATCAACTTTCTTGTTGAGTGTTTCGATACAATCTCCGTGGTAGATGACATTTGTTTTCATATTGTTATGATTTGGTTACAAGAGTTTCTCCCCATGTTGAGATTGTTTCCGAGATACTTCTTATCCATTTTCCAGAATCACTGTATGAGGTTGAAGACTGAAGAATCTCGTCGTATAAACGAGAAATATCTGAATGTTTCAATAACTTTTTTTCGTTTTTCATTTGGAGCAATTTTTTTAGGATCGAAACAAATTGATCTATTGAGAGAGGAACAATCTTCTGTGGCTTGCCCTCATACTCATATTTGATTGCTGTCCAAAATGTATTGATTGTATCTCTGTGTAATCTTGGTGCAATAAATAGGCAATAAGAGGGTTTGTCGCCATTTTTATTCTCAAAATCCCGCAAATGCCTCATGACCGGCTGTCCCTCGTTATACCATTGATTACGACCTGTAAGAATTGTTACTTCACAAATTGCGTTGAAATCTTCGTAGAAACATTCAATATCGGGTGTATTTGCGGGAGCAGTAAAGGTTGGTTCGTTATCGTCTCCAACTGGATGATTTGGCTGGATTTTTAAAGCGGCATTAAGTGCATGCAGTCCGAGCGCAGAATATTTTTCAAGTAAAATTGGACCATCCTCTACGTTGTAAATATTTTCGAGTGATTCGATGTATGACTCAATGTGCTCGATTGATTGAGATTTTTTTTGATTTTCTTCCTCTTGGAGTTGCCGTCTATATCTCCGAAGCTCCGCAAGATATTCCTTCAATTCGCTGTCCTGCAGTATTTCTATTGTCTTTAAAGTAGTAGTGTCTTTGTCTAGGTCTGCTTCATATTGATGTATTTCGTTAATGAGTTTTTTCGCAATTTCGGAATACTTTTCTTTTGTCTCCCACGGTAGCTGCGGTTGAGCAATATCTGAAATATATGAAAAATACTCTTTTTTTGATTCAAACTTCTGTGCTTTAGCATTATCGTAAGCTAATAAGGAATTGATTTCGACTAATCGTCTTGGTTCGAGGTCAACATAAAAACCACCGCCGCGGATATGAATATATCGAGTTAGGCGGAAATAACGGATTGCGTTGTCTCCGTAATCGTGAAGGTTGTTTAGTAAGCGATCAATATCTTTTTTAATGCCAGTATGAAGAAAATCACCAGCAAATCTTGTTTTGTAGGCCTCCAAAATCTGTCTTTGTCTTTGTTTGGTTTTTCCGTTTAGCTCTTCCCTAAGTGATATGATTGATTCGGCATACCTTTCTATGTCGTTATAGTTAACGAGAGTAGGGGCAAAAAGAGAGAATTCCTTTTTGCTTATACCCTTTGGTGCATTACCAATAGACTTTTCTATCTGATTGACAGAGTTAATCAAATGAAGCGTTCCAATAAATGGCTTTATGTCATAGGTGCCATTATCGGGATAGTCTCGACTATCTGGGTTTGGTAGTTGCCATTTCAAGAAACTTTTGAAGTAGATTTCTCCGAAATCGAAGTCTTCGTTTAGAAAAAGTCTTCCTAGTTCTGTTATTCTTAACTTTCCATTTTCAATAAGGACAAACCCAAACTTTTTAAGTGGGTTTAACGATTGCCTGCCGCGCATTGCAGGATCTTCATATGCTTTGGCGTTGAATATCTCTTGTGCCTGTTCAAATGAGATTTCTTGCGATGAATCATCAACCAGATCAATCATTGCTTGTGGTAATCCATTGTAAAACTGAGTTTTTCCATAACCATACACTCGGTTTTGGATCAAACGTATTTGATACTCCATCTGGCTTTCTGCGTCCCAATCTGAATTCTGAAGTTGCTTCACAACAAGCAAGAAATCTCTTAACCTTTCGGGATTCCTCAATGTTGTTGTAATTGACCAAGGTTTCTTCATCGCTATTTTGTTGCTCTACAATAGAAAATGCGTTCCGTATTACCTTCGCCGTTGCTTTTGCCTGTGGTAAAGGCTTGATAGAACTTTTCAAAAATTTCGACCTCGCCCTTATTTCGTAAAATTCGCAAGATTTCGTCGTCGCTCATTCGTGCATTTGAACGCCCATCTTTTGAGTCTCCTGTATTGTTGTAGGAAAGAAGAATGTGTTTGCAATCTGCATTCTTGATTAAATCTTCAAATGCACTTGTTGCGTTCTTAAGGCAATAATTGCTTTTGATATGCGAACGATCCATTTTTTTGCCGATACCAACAACTTCTGGCATTTCCCATTCTGCAAGATTTTCTAAAAGGTGATACGCATCTGAATATTGCCGTGAATTGTACGGCGGATCAATGTATAAGGCATCGGAAGAGATTTTTCTGATGAGCGCATTTGCGTCCTCTCGGTAAATCTCATTGTTGGTGTTGTTTGAATGATTAACATCTGGAATGAGTAGTTTTATCGGCTGAAGCATATCCATTTTTTTTCGGAAAGCGTCATAGTGACCAACTGTATTTGCAACTCTGTCCACCGCATAGAGTAAAGAACAAATCAAAATGTTCTTATCACTCTCCCTTGTTGCAATCGTATCGATCTCTTCTCTAATTGCTCCTATTTTTCTTGCGTTTTCTTGTGTAAAATATGTGCCGCCGAAATGTTTTGAGAAATAATTGTCTTTGTCGTTCGGCAGATTATTAAGATGTTCAATTTTTTTTGAAACGATTGTTCGTAGATCTTTGTTCGTTCCCAAAAAAGCATGTAGGCAAGCATAATTTGCAAAGAGGAAATCATTGGAAATGACTTTTATATCAGGACTATTAAATCTCTCTCCAACAACTCCAGTGCCAGCAAAAATATCGCAAAGTGAATTTACGGATCCGCATTTGTCAGAAATTATATCCTCAATGAATCCAAGGAGTTTATATTTATTCCCCAAGTAACGTCGATTTTGTAACTGGAAGTAACCCGTTTTCGATTCTCGCGGTTGAAAAAGATGTTTATCAATTTTCTGAATATTGACTTGATAATTTGGCTTTTCAAATTCTAGCAAATCAAAAAGCGTTTTTTGTATTCCGTCCGCAACATAGTCAAGGCCATTGAGCTGATTCTTTAACTTTTCATTAAAGCTATAGTTCCCTTTTTCGGAAATGATCACGAAGTCAATCACCGGGATTCCCATTATTTCTCCGGCGTGAGCTATCCTTTCAACGATTTGAACATCCTTCTCGCTGGGTGATGTCTCACCGGACGGGTGATTGTGAACGATAACCACGCTTGCAGCGTTTAATTCTGTTGCGGGATAGAAAATTTCCCTTGGATGTAGCAATGTCTTGTCTAAGAGTCCAACACTAACAATCTCTTTTTTCAACAAGACATTTCGTGCATTTAGATACAAACCAACTAAATGCTCTTTTTTCTTATCTCTCAAATCATAAGTTACAGAAACAACGTCTTGAGAATTTTTGATCACAACTTCGTTAGTTTGATCTTCGGTGTAAAATCTTTTTACCAAGGAAACTGCTGACGCGACTTGCAATGCTTTTGCTTCGCCAATACCAGCAATCCCTTTTAAATCGTCCACCGTAACATTCAGAAAATCTTTTCCAAACTTTTTTATAATTTGTTGCGATAGCTGTTGGACATTTTTCCCCTTGATTCCACTTCCTAGCAAAATCGCCAATAAATCGACTTTTGAAAGTGCGTCCGGACCTTTTTTCAGGAACCTTTCGCGAGGTCTGTCTATTCTTGGAATATCCTTAATCTTTGCCATCACAGTTTCCAAGTTTTATCTACGCTCACGTTGAACCTATTACTTACCCCCATCCTTTAGACAGCAACTAACGAGATTTAAGTAATAATGTCCGACTAATTCTGGTCAATTTTCAACACCTGAAGTTAGTGAAAATACACCTCGTAAGGTGTTCGGTATTCGAGCGATTGATGTGACCGCTCTCGGTTGAAATGTTGAAATAATCCCTCAAGCGACGTTAAGGCAACCATACTCTTCGACAACACGTGTACGTATGTGCTGCTCTATCTGCCAATCATACCAAAAGGTACCTCTACTGTCAATTGCATTTTCGTTGCAAATTTATTTTTGAAAATGTTATAATCGGAGAAAATACGGACGTAATGCGTAATTTTATTAAATGATTCCCAAGGCGGCGTGCCGGGACTGCCGGCATCTTGAGCGAGTTTGGCGTGATTAGGATAGGAGCGGTACTTATGAGAATTATACAAAGAGCGCGGGAATTCCGGATAATCGCCTTGGCGATTATAACGCTGCTTGCATTTGGCGCCGTAGTTGAGGCGCGCATCTCCACGAGTACGAAGCACCTGGATGAATATATTAACACCACCTTGAAAGAAGAGGGGATTAAGCCGTCGAAGCGGTCAAAAGACGCCGAGTTTTTGAGGCGCGTGCATCTCGATCTGAACGGAAAGATTCCCAATGTTGACGAGGTAGTGAGGTTCCTCGACGATGGATCGAAGAACAAGCGCGAGAAAAAGATTGACGAGTTGCTCGGCAGCGAACCTTTTCTTGACAACTGGACACGGATTTGGGTGAACTGGTTGGTTGGGCGGGGCAATAGCGACCGCCGTTTTGAGTTGACGAACTGGGTTCGCGAGGCGCTGGCGCGCAATCTGACATACGACCGGTTTGTTGCCGCGTTAATCACGGCGGATGGGAAGATTACGGAGAACGGCGCCGGCGGTTTTTTGCTTCGATACGACCTATCGCCGATAGACTTGACCGCTCAGACGTCGCGGTTATTTCTTGGCTTGCCGATGCAGTGCGCGCAGTGCCACGACCATAAGAGCGAGGAGTGGCTGCAGGAAGATTTCTATAGCATCGCGGCGTTCTTTGCGAGTACGGAATATGAGCGAATCTACGAGAAGGACGAAAACGGCGAAGAAGAGGAGATTGATGTCGTTTTGAGGAATATTCCGCGCGGTTCCGTGTACATTCCGGACGCCGAACAAGAAACGCCGGCGCGCTTCTTGGATGGCGAACGCTACAAGGGTTCCCCTATGCTGCGCCGCCGTGCATTGAGCGAATGGATGACATCGAAAGAGAATCCGTACTTCAGCCGCGCACTCGTGAATCGGATTTGGGCGCATTTTATGGGCAAAGGGTTCGTGGAACCGCTCGACGGATTTGGAGAAGAGTACCCCCCGACGCATCCGGAGTTGCTCGATTGGTTGGCGGATGATTTTGCGGCGCACAATTACGACCTGCGGTATCTCATGCGAACGATACTAAATTCGCAAGCGTACCAGCGAACATCCGCGGCGAATAAGCACAACGCAGACGACGAGACCCACTATTCGCACGCTTATGTCAAGCCGTTGAACGCAGAGCAGTTCTTCTATTCGATGATTGAAGCCACGGGTTTTGATCGGCTTCAGAAACGGCGGGACCGGGGGGCGCTCGAACACATGAAACGCCGGTACCTCGAACGCTTCATATTCTTGCTAGCCAACGGCGAAATGGAGGAGCTTGAGGCGTTCAACGGCACCGTGCCGCAAGCGTTGATGATGATTAACGGACCGTTGGTGAACGATAGCGGCGATCACAAAGCCCGCGGCAGTCTAATCAATGACATACTCAAACGGTGGCGCACCACAGCGGATCGGGTAGATCAAATTTATCTCAGGACGCTTTCACGCCCGGCGACAGCTTCAGAACAATCCTATTTCAAACGTTACGAGGACACGAGCCTGTACCGCGACAAGGAATTACCGTATGAAGACCTCTATTGGGCGTTGCTGAACTCGGCGGAGTTCTCGTTAAACCACTAGTAGACTTACGGCGTTTGGAGCTGTAAGCCGTGAACTGTTGACGAAAGGAAGAGGACATGAACACACAGCTATGGTTTCCGGAAAATAAAAGCCCTGAACAATACGATAAAGATATGTCGCGGCGCAGTTTTCTCAAATTCGGCACGAGCAGTTTTTTGGGGCTGATAGCCATGCAGCATCTGCAACTGCCGGCACTTTCCGCGATCGATGCGCTGCCGTCGCAAGCGGAACACTGCATTGTTCTGTTCATGAACGGCGGTCCGAGTCAATTGGACACGTTTGATCCAAAAGCGGGTACGGCGAACGGTGGGCCTTTCAAGGCGATATCGACAAGTGCGAAAGGCATCGAGTTTTCTGAAAATTTGCCGCTGCTCGCCGAGCAAGCCCATCACCTCTCCATTATCCGATCGATGGTATCGGGCGAAGGGAATCATGAAAGGGCGCGATTCCTGCTGCATACCGGCTACGCGCCGACGGGATCCGTGCAGCACCCGACTCTGGGTTCAATCGCCTCCTACTATATGGATGACGACGATTTTGAATTGCCGAGTTGTGTGAACATCAACTCGCCAACTTTTACGGGCGGATTTCTAGGTGCGGCGCACGATCCGTTCTTGGTCAGCAATCCGATGGAACCGCTTGAGGATCTCAAGTACCCGCCGCAAATGGACCGCCATAGATTTCGCCAACGTCTCCGTATGTTGAAGGATTTGGAGAAGGATTTCCTCAAGAAGCGAGACACACGCAGCACTGAAGCCCATCAAGCTATCTACAAAAAGGCGGATAAACTGATAAACTCGCCGCACGCAGAGGCGTTCAGCCTCAATGAAGAGCCGTTAGCGTTAAGAGAATCCTACGGAATGAACCAATTCGGGCAAGGCTGCCTGATGGCGCGCCGGTTGGTTGAGGCGGGCGTGAAGTTTGTTGAGGTTTCGCTTGACGGTTGGGATACCCACTCGAACAACTTTGAATCAGTGAAGAACCTACTTAGTGTAGTTGATCCGGCGTTCTCGGCGCTGGTGAAAGATCTTGCCGATCGAGAAATATTGGACAAGACGGTGGTGTTATGGCTCGGGGAGTTTGGACGGACTCCCAGGATTAACGAGAATGACGGGCGCGACCACTACCCGAACGGCTGGTCTGCGGTTCTCGCCGGCGGCGGTGTTCGAGGCGGACAGGCGGTCGGAGCGACGGATGCGGATGGGATAGAGGTTGTTGACCGCGCGGTTTCCGTGCCCGACCTATTTGCGTCGCTCTGCTTTGCGCTAGGGATAGACTATCACACCGAAAATTATTCTCGAATGGGTCGCCCGATTCGAGTCGTTGACAACGGTGCGGTGGTCAAAGAGTTATTTGCATGAAGCGTAATACGGCGTTGAAAGTGCCTCGGGATACGTGTATCGGCAGCTTCGCATTTTTCGATATTTACCGTGTGCGCAACGAAGCTTGAGTCTACGTGATTTTGTGAAATTCTAAATCGCAGCGATTTGATACGGAGAGCACATCTATGAAAGTCCTCGTGACTGGTTCAACGGGTCTCATCGGTTCGGCGTTGGTTAGCACCCTCACCGAGCAGGGACACGAGGTTAAGAAACTCGTCCGCACCGAGCCCGCGTCCGGAGAAGATGAGGTTCACTGGTCGCCTGAATCGAGAAACATTGATAAGGGCGGGTTGGAAGGATTGGATGCGGTCGTGCATCTCGCCGGAGAAAACATTGCCAGCGGGAAATGGACGGCAGAGAAAAAAGCCAGAATACGCGACAGCCGTGTCGAAGGAACGCGTCTGCTATGCGAGACGATCGCCCAACTTGAACGGCCGCCCAAGGTAGCGGTTTGCTCGTCTGCTATCGGTTTTTACGGCGACCGCGGCGGTGCGGCAGTCGACGAGGCAGCCTTTTCGGGATCGGGGTTTCTCCCCGATGTCTGCCAGGAATGGGAGGAAGCCACGGGATCGGCGGCGGAAGCAGGCATCCGAGTTGTAAACCTTCGGATTGGCGTTGTATTTAGTCTGGACGGCGGCGCATTGGCACGAATGCTTCCCCCATTCAAGATGGGTTCCGGAGGAAAATTGGGGAATGGGAAACAGTACATTAGTTGGATCGCGTTAGACGATGTCGTTGGTGCAATCAATCACGTTCTTACGCAAGACGGTTTGCACGGTCCGGTAAATGCGGTATCCCCGCAGGCGGTCACCAATAGCGAACTTACAAAAACCTTGGGGCGCGTGCTGAACCGCCCTACCCTCTTTGGCATGCCCGCCTTTATGGTTCGTTCCGTCTTCGGCGAAATGGCGGACGAAATGCTGCTCGTAAGCACCCGCGTGGAGCCTGCCCGATTGTCTGAAACTGGCTACACATTCCAGTATCCCGAACTCGAAAGCGCGCTGCGGTACCTTTTGGGAAAATGAACAGTTCAGAAGAATCAATGCTACTACGCTGACACACGCTTACCCATTCGACCTTTGCTTCGTCCAACGATTACCACGACGCAACAACACCTCTGATGTGTCCCACGAAATACCGTTTCGCCGATTGAGGCGAATATTCAATATCCTGCTCTCGTTACAATCTCGCCCCGCGCACCTTCCTTAACATTCGCGCCTAAATATCTGCATGACATCTTTCCCAATCATATCTATCCTTGCCCATAGACACCGCCAGAACCGAACCATAGGGTGATTTCAAAGGCATGAAAAAATAAATGCAGATTTATTAGCATTTTGTCTTGACATGCTGAATCAGGTAATGCTATAATTCTCGCAGTGATGCTGTTTCTTTGCGTGAGTCAATCATCTACCTAACAGAACGGTAGTGTGCGAGAATCTACAGTAGGTGATTAGTTTGGGTGCCGTTCTTTACTTTATCGAAACGGTTTGTGGTGCGCTGGTTAGGGTTCAAATAGGAAACAGGCCGATTACCTCTACATTGAACTTACACCATTCCTTTGATAGCATGAGGAGGTTCGACGATACTGACTATGAGGAAATGCAACCAACCAGCTAAAACGTTCGATGCGAATCGTTACTTGTTAGCAAGAATCGAAGTGGGCACGCATTACGCTTTATTTTTTCTATTATTGCTACTGCATTTCAGTGTTATTTCCGCAAATTCTCAATGGCAGCGGGAGCAAATTGTGTTTGTGGCTCAAGAGGCGGATCTCCGACAAATACGCCTCACAAATGGTTTAGGCGGTCAAGTTAAAAAGCTTACATTGCAAGGACGCTGCGCCACGCCATCATTATCGTTTGATGGAAAACGGGTTGCATTTGCCTGGTTAGCCCATCGACGGCAAAACTATGAAATTTATTTAATGGATATTCAGTCAGGTGAGCAGCGTCGAGTGACATTTTCACAAAATAGAAATATTCATAGTCTTTACCCTTCTTGGGCGCCGGACGGAAGTCGGATTGTGTTCGCTTCAAATTTTGATGGTGATTACGACCTCTACACTGTGGATGAAAAAGGGAATAATCGCACCCCGCTGACGGATAGTGAGGGAGACGATGTGCAACCTGACTGGTCTCCGGACGGGCGTGAAATCGTGTTCGCTTCTGATCAAGCCCAGGGGTATTTTCAGATATACCGGATAGATGTCAGAACGGGACACCAACAGACTCTTGCCAATAACGATTTTCATGCCGCCTATCCGAGATGGTCGCCTGACGGCACTCAGGTAGCATACCATTCTGCAGTGGTTGATGTGGCGCTAACCGGCGGCTGGCAGATTTGGCAAGTCAGAACTGATGGAACGGACGTAAAACACCTGATTGTAGAAGGTGAAAGTGGTAGCCCCGCCATTTCTCCCGACGGGAAGCAGATTGCATTTTCATCTTGGAGAGATGATAACTTGGACATTTACATCTTGGACAGGGATTCTCTGGAAACTCGCCGTCTTACTCGCGACCCGTCTCTCGATTCGAGTCCGGGTTGGTCACCGGACGGCAAACACTTAGTTTTTGTTTCCAAGAGAACGGGCAATCCAGACATTCATAAGATTAACGCAGATGGCGGTGGGATTGTGAATTTGACTCGGAGTGAAACGTCCGAATATAGTCCAGCTTGGTCTCCCGGAGGGGATAGGATTAGCTTCGCTCGAGTTGTAGATGGAAGGTGGGAGATTCATGTGATGGACAGCGGCGGAAACCGTCAAAGGCGGTTGGATAATAGTCCTGTTTTCAACGGATCTCCGTCATGGTCGCCGCAAGGGGATAAGATTGCCTTTGTGAATTCGCCCGAAGAGGATTCAAAAGTGAGACGCATTTACATAATTGATCCGGAGGGGCAGAATAAGCGATTATTATATGAATCATTAAGCGTGAGAATAAGTAGACCCAGTTGGTCTCCGGATGGCAGAAAAATGCTGTTTGTCAATTTAAGCAAATTGGACAATGGGATTTCAGAAATCCGCATACTTGATGTGATGACACGAAAGGTGGTCAACTCGATTCATTTGATAGATGTATCGATTGACAATGCAGTTTGGTCGTCCGTTGGTAGGAATATTGTCTTTACAGCGCTTTCAGTAGACGTGCAGCGTATCCTCCAGTACGGTGTTTTCTTGGTGGACGCCGACGGCAATAATCAAGAGCCCCTTTTGCATACCTTCAGTCCTCAGGCGGTTGATTACGGCGAGGAACGTCTTTCGTGGTCGCCCGAAGGACAAAGCCTCCTGTTTAGCCGCGGCACTGGACACCTCTACGTAACCGGGATAAACGGAGGAGGCGTCAGCCTTTTTCTCAGAAATGCGCATTCACCGGATTGGAAACAGCCTGTATCCCGCGAGAGAGTAACAGCCGAGAACAAGCTGCATACGACTTGGGGCGAAGTCAAGAAGTAAACCGTGCCCAGATCGAACCCGTGCAAATATCTTGACCGACTCCGATTGTAGCCTGAAATTCAACCATAGTAACCAACTTGCTCAGCGCTGTATTGCATGAGGAGGCTCGACGATAATGACAATGAGGAAATGCCATCAACCAGCTAAAACGTGCGATTCAAACCGTTACTTGTTAGCAAGAATTGAAGTGGACACGCGGTATATTTTATTTTTTCTATTATTACTACTGATAAATTTCAGTGTTTTTTCCGCAAATGCCCAATGGCAGCGGGAGCAAATTGTGTTTGTGTCACAAGAGGCGGATCTCCGACAAATACGCCTCACAAATGGTTTAGGCGGCCAGGTCAAAAAGCTTACATTGCAAGGACGCTGCGCCACGCCATCATTATCGTATGATGGAAAAAGGGTTGCATTTTCTTGGTCAGCCCATCGCCGGCAAAACTATGAAATTTTTTTGATGGACATTCAGTCAGGTCAGCAACGTAGAGTGACACTTTCACAAAATAGAAATATCCATAGTCTTTATCCTTCTTGGGCACCTGACGGAAGTAGGATTGTGTTCGCTTCAAATTTTGATGGTGATTACGACCTCTACACCGTCGATGAAAAAGGGAATAATCGCACCCCGTTGACGGATAGTGAGGGAGACGATGTTCAACCTGACTGGTCTTCGGACGGGCGTGAAATCGTGTTTGCTTCCGATCAAGCCCAGGGTTTTTTTCAGATATACCGGGTAGATTTAAAAACAGGACACCAACAGACTCTTGCGAATAACGATTTTCATGCTGCCTACCCGAGATGGTCGCCTGATGGAACTCAGGTGGCATACCATTCTGCAGTGGTTGATGTGGCGCTAACCGGCGGCCGGCAGATTTGGCAAGTCAGAACTGATGGAACGGACGTGAAACGCCTGATTGTAGAAGGTGAAAGCAATAGCCCCGCCATTTCTCCCGACGGGAAGCAGATAGCATTTTCATCTAGGAGAGATGATAACTGGGACATTTACGTCTTCGATAGGGATTCCCTGCAAACTGTCCGCCTAACGCGTGACCCATCTATCGATTCGAGTCCGAGTTGGTCACCTGATGGCAGGCATATTGTTTTTAATTCCAAAAGAACGGGCAATCCTGACATTCATAAGATGGATGCCGAAGGCGGCGGGATTGTGAATTTGACTCGGAGTGAGACTTCCGAATATGGTGCAGTTTGGTCTCCCGGAGGGGATAAGATTAGTTTTGCGCGAGTTGTAGACGGAAGGTGGGAGATTCATGTAATGGACAGCGGCGGGAACCGCCAAATGCGGCTGGATAATGGTCCTGTTTACAACGGCTATCCGTCATGGTCGCCGCAAGGAGATAAGATTGCCTTTGTGAATTCGCCCGAAGAGGATTCAAAGGTTGGGCGTATTTATACAATTGATCCGGATGGGCAGAATAAGCAATTATTATATGAAACATTAAGCGTGAGAATAAGTAGACCTAGTTGGTCTCCAAATGGCAGAAAAATGCTGTTTGTCAATCTAGACAAATTGGACTTAGGGATCACAGAAATCCGCATACTTGATGTAATGACAGGAAAGGTGGTCAACTCAATTCGTTTGAAGGACGTTCCGATTGACAACGCAGTTTGGGGACCTAATGGTAGGACCATTATCTTTTCAGCGCTTTCAACAGACGTGCGGCGTGTCCTCCGGTACGGTGTTTTCTTAGTGGACGCCGACGGCAATAATCAAGAACCGCTTTGGCATACTTTAATTGCCCACGACCTTTATTACGGAGGAGGCGTCAACCTATTTCTCAGAAATGCGCATTCGCCGGATTGGAAAACGCCTCGTATCTGGCAGAACGTAACCCCAAAAAACAAGCTGCAGACGACGTGGGGAGAGGTCAAAAACTAGTCCGTAGATTGACAGATACCCCACTTATACAGCCAGTTTTTCCTCTCTGAGCTGGCGGACTCCTAATTACCTACTTTGTACCGCGTCGGTTCTCATTGCTTTTTGTTTCAGATTGCCAATGCGATCGCGTTTGATATACCGCTACAATTCCGATCGCTGTTCCTTCCGAAGATTACCCTAGAATAGTTTGCATCTCGCACTATCCCCCTGGAGTTCAACTTCGCTGATTGCGCAGATGTAAAATTAGTGCGTTCTCGGCACTCTCGCCTAAACACCAACATGTGAATATATCCATTCACAGAATTACTTACCCATAGTTTAGACGGTACGTCAGTCAAATTAACGAAATTGTAAAGGAATCTGCATAATAATGCAGGTATTTTAGCAATTTCACTTGACATGCCGTATTAACGAATACTACAATTCTAGCATTAATGATTATTGGATGTCGAATTCAATGTACCTTTAGGGAAGGAAATATGTCTATCAACAAACCACCTCGTGACCTAAGTCGCCGCGAACGACAGATTATGAACATCGTCTACCGCAGAGGCCGGGCTTCGGTCGCAGAAGTATTGGATGAATTGGAAGTCTCTCCATCCTATTCAGCCGTCCGGGCGATGATGCGAATTCTAGAAGAGAAGAGCCATCTTCGGCATGATAAAGAGGGAGCGCGATTCATCTACACGCCGGTTTACCCGCGTCAGGATGCCGGAGAATCGGCTCTTAAACAAGTGTTTCAGACTTTTTTCGATAATTCGGTTGAGAAAACCATCGCCGCACTGTTGAATGTCTCTGATACTGCATTGTCCGACGAGGAATCCAATCGTTTGGCGGCACTCATCGAACAAACCAAGTCAGAACAAGACGAAAATCCATGATGGTACTGTACGTTGATCGAATTAATTCCGCCGTAACATACCATTACAAGGAGTAAACCCCATGATGTCCCTAATTTCGCTCTTCGAGGTTTCCGAACATTCGAGTCGTTGGCTAGCGGTGTTTTTGGCGGCGTCCGTAAAGGGATTTATTGTGCTTGCAATGGCTGCCGGGTTGAATCTTGTGTTGCGGCGCAGTTCTTCGGCGATCCGCCACCTGATATGGTTACTGGCAATTTCCAGTTGCCTCTGCCTACCCGTCATTTCTGTGATTTTGCCAAGCTGGCGGTTGCCAGTTGTCCCACAGATGCACACTTGGACCGACGCAACGCCCGGTTTGGAAAGGAATCTGGACGATGCAAAATTTCCATCCGTAGATAGCCGGTCCGTCACGCCGGGCGCAGCGATTTCTCAAAACGATTCCAACCCCGAAACAGCAAGATTGCCTAGCACGGTTCGAGAAACATCCGAAAATTTCACACTGCAGAAGCCGGGATGGTGGACAATGCCAGCCCTTTGGACCTTTATCGGGATTGCTTGGTGCATCGGTATGTTGATTGTCCTCGTTCCACTGTTGACAGGGTTGGCAGGCATTTGGAAAATTGCACAGCGAAGTCAACGTGTAACCGATGGCCACTTGGCAGCGTTGATGCGTGAACTCCGGCAAAAAATCGGCTTGAAGCGCAGTGTTTCGCTCTTACGGAGCGAGGTGAAGATGCCGATGACTTGGGGCATCATTCGTCCCCAAGTGCTGATTCCCGCTGATGCGCAAAACTGGCCGATAAACCGTCAGCGCGCCGTGTTGCTGCACGAACTCGCACACGTCCAACGGTGGGATTGGGTAACGCAAACGCTTGCCCATATCTCCTGCGCCGTCTATTGGTTTAACCCATTGGTCTGGATGGCTGATCGACGCATGCGCCTAGAACGTGAGCGCGCCTGCGACGACCATGTCTTGATCGGCGGCTTCCGCGCGGCAGACTATGCCGAGCACTTGCTAGAAATTGCCCGGGAAACGTTGCCGCGTGCATTTACTGCACGCGCTGCGGTAGCTATGGCGCAGCCCTCGTGGATTGAAAAGCGGCTGCGGGTCATTCTGGCGGCAGACCGCAATCGGCGGCCTGTGACGAGAGCCGCAGTTTCAGTCGGCGTATTGACCGTCGCCTGTCTCGTCCTTCCGCTCGGAATCATGCATATTGCCGAAGCACTTGACGACGAATATTTACTTCAATAGATTAGGGAAGCTATGCTATGGAGGCCAAGCCGTTCTGAAAGTACGCCAACCGTTGCCGAAAGGGAGGCGATGATGGAACAACTCACGAAACGGCGCGAAAAAGGGTTTGAACTCAGCGAACGATTTCTGCGCACCTACCCCGAAAGCGATAAGCGCGATGAGGCATGGATGTATAAGATTCAAGGTCTATCGAGGCTCCGAAGGCAAGAGGAAGCCAAAACTGAAATCGAAATCTTCCTGAAAACTTTTCCCGAATCGAAATACGCCTTTGACATACGGTCATTCAAGATCGGTTATTTTGAACAGGAGGGGAAATACAAGGAGGCGATCGCCGAACTAGACACAATTGATGACTCGGCAGCTCTGCCGCAAGTGTATGAAGAGAAGGCAAGGCTTTACTCAATGATGAACGAATGGGAGAAGGCTGCCGAAAACCGCCTCTTCGCCGCAGAATTAACATTGGGCATACCCGCGCCTGATTTCAACCTGAAGGACATCAATGGCGAAACCGTCTCACTCAAGGACTACCGCGGCAAGGTCGTCTTGCTGGACTTCTGGGCAACGTGGTGCGGACCGTGCATCGGGGAGCTTCCGAAGCTGAAAGCGCTTTATGAAAGGCACAAGGACAACCCCGATTTCGTACTAATCAGTATCAGTTCGGATGTCAATGACGAAACTGTGGCAAAGTTCGTCGCAAATAATGAAATGCCGTGGATTCACATTCGCGAGATCGAGGAGATACAAGAAAATTTCAATGTGAGAGGCATTCCACACTACACAGTGATTGACAAGAGTGGGATGGTACGCGAAAACGACCTGCGCGGCGGCATCGAGATTAACGCGGTCGTTTCCTCACTGCTTGCCGAATCACCGGACGCACTGAATCAGACGAACAACGCCAAAATACACAAGTTGCGGGGGGACGTACACCTAAGACGCGGAAAAAAGGAGAATGCGATTGCGGAATATGAGCAAGCCTTTGGGATTCAATCGAATGATATTGAACTCATCATGACGCTCATAAATCTGTACAGAGAGGACCAAAGCGAAAAAGCGTTAACACTTTACGACCGGGCTTTGGCGCAACTCGTTGAGGCAAACCAGTCCAAAACGGAAGCGGAATTCCGATTAGCCGATGCTGCCTTTGACCTTTCCGGATTCTATGGCGAACAAGGCGACGCCGAAAAATGCTGGCAGGCTTTTGAGATAGCAATGGAAAATGACACGAGTGGACGGTTAGCGAAGCAGGCAAAGCGAATGCCGGGGGCGTTCTCCGCAATCAACGACAGATCAGCGTTCAAAGCGTTGACGGAAGCCGCTCCTGAGACGAAAGCTGATAGACGGCACGATGAGATGAATCGCAAGAGGTCCGCATTTCGTAATGAGCGAATGGAATCCCGGAAATCCTGTGTACTTATCGAAGCTGACGGGGTTACATTCATGGGCGTAATACTAAATTCAACGGGGTTGCTACTTGTTCCCGACATTGTCGCCGATGCCACATCCATCCGGGCGAAAGTTACTGATTATTTTGCCGCGCAGGTTATCGCTAGAGATTCAAAGGCGAGACTAGCTGTTCTAAAAGTCGAAGGCGTGAAGTACCTGCGGCCTGTCGAGATGGGAACAGTTGATGATTTGAAGGAATACGCGCCGTTTGGCTACACAACCGCGGACGGCCGCCCGTGGAGAACGTACCCTACAATCGCGCAGATTACCGCCCGCGATCAATGGCGACAAAGCCACGGTGCGCAAATTACCGTAAACGGCGGTGTAAGCGTCCACACGCTCGAAGTTGACGGGGCAGGAAACATCACCTCCTTGCAAATCGGCGGGTTAGGCACATCGGCGCTGAGCGATGCGTATGTTGACTACGACGGCAGCTTGCTTGGGTTTTGTGTTGATGATGAGGTCGTCTACAAACCGCTAGCAAATAACTTTCCCGGCCCGAAACATAACGTCCTGACAATCGATCAGATTCAAGCCAGCCTCGCAAGGATGGGTGTGGCAAATCTGATTGGAATCGAGCGGGTACCAATGCCCGACATACCGTTCTTTTACTTTGTGGAGGCAGAGCACTTTACTCGGCTTGACGGCGAAAAACGGTGGGACGTATTCGTCAAGCGTAACGATGAATCCGCGTCAGGCGGAGAATATCTTGTTGCGCGGCACGGTGATAAGCAGTCAACGTGGCTGGTATACAAGGTTGACATTACTGACGATGGCGACTACGCGATTTGGCTGCGAACACTCTCTCACGACGGAAAAAGCGACTCTTTCTTCGTGGCAACCGATGTTGAACCGAATCTTCTCGCCTGCGACGCCACAAATTACGGGCAGTGGGGGTGGGTGCCGGCGATAGACCGCAATTCGATTCGAATGGTCAGCGCACTATACCTCACCAAAGGAAAACACGAAATCCGCATCTACGTGCGCGAGGCGAGGACCCAGTTGGATGCTATCTATCTGACTAACAACCTCCGCTTGACCGCTAGCGAGGTCGATGAACAGTTCAATGATTCAGAGTGAACTCAAGCAATTACTTAAAATTGCTCGTTGATAAGGTTAATCGTTTAACACCCGGTTTAAAATCCGACGCGATTTTTTTCGTAAGCATAAAAAAGGCAGGGCGCATGTTTTTCTGCCCCCTGCCTGCTTTATCTTCCGCGCTCAGTTGCTTGTTGCGCCTGCGCAACTACGCCATCCCAATAATCTCTCTCGCTTCATCAGGCGACGCGATTTCTCTGCCAATTTCACGCGCCATGCGGACGGCTTTCTCCACGAGATGTGCGTTCGATTTTGCATATGTACCGTCTTCCAAATAGGGGCAGTCTTCCATGCCGACACGGACATTCCCTCCGAGAATGATAGCCTGATTGACGATTTGCCAGTAGACCGGCGGATCCATGCAACTCATGTTCCAATTCACCCGAGGCGGCAGATTGTTGACGAGGTACAGCATGGCTTCAGCCTTCGGCGGTGTCCACGAACCGCCGGGCCAACTGATGAACAGCGTCACCCAGAGCGGATCCGGCAGCAGCCCCTCATCTTCGCGCAGTTTTTGAATGTTCCAGAATGCGCCCGTATGGAACGCCTCAATCTCCAGCTTGACACTGTGCTCGTTTGCCAGCCGGGCGTACTCTTTGAGTTCCGAGACTGGGTGAACCGCATAAATTTCATTCGGGGGGTAGGCTGGATTAGGATGAAAATACTCGTCGTGCGAGTTAAATGCAATGGCGCTCATGTCAGCGTTGATTGTATCCCACAGCTCTACCTTGTGCTCCAAACGCATGCTGGCTAACCCAAGCTGAACAATCGGGTTGCCGCCGCCAGCCCGCATTCCGTCCACAATCTCGACCCACCCTTCAATGATGGGCAGTTGCAGCTTTCTGCCATCCGGCTGAATCTCCGGGTCGGTGGTATATGATCCGTGTGTGTGAGCGATAGCGGCGCCGGCACTGATGGATCGCACATACTCCGCAGCAACGGCTTTGGTATCGCTCGGTTTTGGACCGTAGGGATTGCCGGGATACGAGAGATCCGAGTCGCAGGTGACAGTGATGATAAGTTTTTCCAATTTGCTATTCCTTTCTGGTAATGAATATTTACAACGACTTCTTCTTTAGTTAAGCAGAATGAGGATGGCGCAAGTTCAATAAGAGTTGAGTATCAGACCGTGAGGAAGACAAATTGCACCATTCTCGTTTTCATTATACCACATTCACGCCTAATCTTCCACATTGTGTACAGTAGCGCTTTAGTTTTCGGGCTAGCGGCGAACACGGCATCATCGCCTAAACCAACCTGCCGCTCAATTTTGTTTGACTTTTCAAGGAATCGTGCTATACTTTGCGGCAAGATTAGCGTGGTCAAGGCTGTTTGTCGAAATCCTAAATGGAGCACTGATTATAGAGAGAAATACGATGGAAATCAACGAGGTTAAAAACCGGTTGGCGGACGAAGGATACTGTATCTTGGAAAACCTGATATCGCCCGAAGAGGCTGAGCAGTTGGATAGTCTAGTACGCCCAATGATGGATCCGATGGGAAACGACTACATCAGTCTGGAGGGTTCGCTCAATCATTTTCCGGAACTCGCGCAGCTATGCATTCATCCCTTAATTCTCGACATCGCCGAATCGGTACTTGGGGAAGGCTTTATAATCGCAAATAACGTCGCAATGAAATGGTGTAAGCCCGGAACTCCGCAACACGGACTACACGCCGACTGGCCGACAAGCGGCGCCTTGCGCGCTGGACCTGGTTCTCCAATTCCGCCCTGGAACGGGCTTCAGGTCTTTTGGATGCTCACAGACGGCACCCCGGAAAACGGCGCAACACGGATAGTGCCTTTCAGTCACCATACGCAGCGCGCACCGAGCCGAGAGAGTTATCCGCAGGAAATCCCGGTGACCGGCAAAAAAGGGTCGGCGTTTGTTTACCACAACGGACTCTGGCATCGGACTGGCGCAAACACGACCACCGACCAGCACCGCATGTTCGCAAACATATATTACATGCCCATGTCGGTACACCGCCCGGCTGCGACGTGGCCCCTAGTCAAGCGTGAAATTTATGAAACCTTCCCGCCGCGCTTGCAGGAATTGTTGGTGCACTCAGTCGAAGCAGTGTGACCCCCTAAGTAAGTCGGGGTGGTCTCCTACGACAATTGCGAAGCAACCGTGAAGCCCCGCATTTTGCCGTCTACAAAAACCTCTCCATTTTTAATACCATTCCAGACATTCCCCAATGGGAAACACACACCTTTCGTTTGTAAGATTGTCCGACTGTTCGAGTTTACACCGAACAAACTGAGGGACACAATCTTTAGGAGATTAGGGAAAAATTAGTTTTATTTCAATCCGTGTTTAACACGCGGTTTCGGTGAAATTAACAAAGCCGTGATTGTTGCCGCCTTGCAATGGAGCGATTCTCGTGGAATATGTAAATTTCGGGAAAGCCGGAGTGAAAGTCAGTCCATTGGCGCTCGGCCTCGGATTCAGGAGGCAATCCGATCCAATCGCTGCCGAAAGGGTCGTTGAACATGCCATCAATTTAGGCATCAACTTCATTGACTGCGCGAACGTTTATAGCGTAGGAACCAATCAGGACGGCATAGTCTACGCAGAAACTGTGCTGGGTAAAGCCCTTCGGGGAAAACGGGACGATGTCGTAATAACCACAAAGGCAGCCAGTTCAGTTGGGGCGGGACCGAATGATGCGGGGTCGTCAAGGTACCATATCATGCGTGAGGTTGACCGGTCGCTCAAGCGTCTGAACACCGATCACATAGACGTCTACTTGGTTCACGTATTTGATGAATCGACGCGGCTTGAGGAAACCATTCGCGCATTGGACGATTTAGTTCGCGCCGGCAAGGTCCGCTACATCGGCTGCTGCAATTACGAGGACTCGTGGCGCATCTGCAAGGCGTTATGGATTGCGGATACAATCAATGCCACGCCGTATATGTGTATCCAGAATCAATATAGCCTGCTGAATCGCAGCCTTGAGCGCGAAATTTTCGGGCTAGTGCGTGAGGAGGAGTTGGGTGTTATGGTGTACAGTCCGTTGGGAGTAGGGCTTCTCAGCGGTGTAAATTCGCCAGAACCGTATCCGCCTGAAGCGCTGTGGGCGAACCGCAATCCGCGATTGGAACACGGCAGGTCAATTCAAGAAGCAGTAAATTCCGTTATTTCCTCCGTAAAACAACTCGCCGGAGAGCTGGGCAAGACACCGGCGCAGTTGGGATTGGCATGGGTGCTCTCGCACCCGGAGATTACCGCCGCCATTATCGGCTGCGACACGATGGATCAGGTTACAGAGAATGTTGGCGCGCTTGGGTGGACGCTCGATGATTCAGTACGCGAAAAACTAGACGAGGTTTCGGCGCCGTTGACGTAAGCCAAACGAATTCACTTCAGGGAATGCCAACCTGAACAGGAAGAAACTAAAAGCCTTTGGATAACGAGATGGAAACAGAGAGAGAATTAATTCAAAAGCGGTTCATAGCGGTCAGTGGGATGAGCTGCGCTGCGTGTGTGGCGCGGGTCGAGAAAGCCCTGAATTCCGTTCCGGGCGTGTCGACCGCAAGCGTCAACTTCGGCACGGAACAAGCGGCGGTCCAGTATGACGAATCGGTTGTCGATTTTGAAACGCTCAAGACGGCAATTCGCGACGCGGGGTATACTGCGAAGGACGTTCCGCAAACGCGGGAGACGCGATTGGCTGCGAGAACACAAGCGCATGGGCGCGAGTTGTCTCAATTAAAATGGAAGATTTTCGCGGCTGCGCTCGTTTCTGCCATCGCCATGTCGTTAATGTTCTACCATCCAACCGCCCATGCCGCGGTGCGCCTGAAACTCGTCCTCCTCTTTGCTTTAACAACACCGATTCAGTTTTGGTGCGGCTGGCAGTTCCACAAAGGGGCTTATGCGGCGTTGCGGCATTTTTCGGCGGATATGAATGTGTTAATCAGCGTTGGCACTTTTGCCGCGTATATCTATAGCGCCGCCGTGTCAGCGGTATCTCTTTTTTCACCGCAGCCGAACCCGGCTAACTACTATGAAACAGCAGCCATGATAATCACCTTGATTCTCGTCGGTAAATTTATTGAAACTAGGGCAAAAGGGCGAACTTCAGAAGCCATCACCAAGCTAATCGGGCTTCAGCCAAAGAATGCGCACGTTCTACAGGACGGACGAGAAATTGAGACAGCCATTGAGAATGTTCAGATTGGAACTCGGGTTGTAATCCGTCCCGGTGAGAAGATTGCCGTTGATGGGGTTGTTTGCGAAGGCAAATCGAACATTAATGAGTCAATGTTGACAGGTGAAAGTATGTTAGTTCCCAAAACTGTTGGGGATGCTGTCATTGGCGGAACCATCAACGGGTCTGGGAATTTAATTTATGAGGCAACGAGGATTGGGGCTGACACCGTTTTGGCGCAGATTATCCGGCGCGTTGAAGAGGCGCAAAACTCCAAAGCTCCTGTGCAGCGGTTAGCGGATGTAATCGCCGGGATTTTTGTTCCGATCGTCATCGGGATTGCGGCGTTTACTTTTGTTATGTGGTTGGCCTTCGGCTCCGGTTTCACGATGGCGCTGCAGAATTTCATCGCGGTCATGATTATTGCGTGCCCATGTTCGCTGGGGTTAGCCACGCCTACAGCAATTGTTGCCGGGATGGGGCGCGGCGCGGAGTTGGGCATCTTAATCAAAAGCGGTGAAAGCCTTGAGATGGCGCACCGCATTTCTACGGTTGTGTTCGACAAAACTGGAACTTTGACACAGGGAACTCCAACGGTGACCGACATCATTACGTTTGAAGATTACCCGGAATCAGAACTGTTGTCAATCGTTGCTATACTAGAGTCTAGATCGGAACACCCGCTAGCTGACGCGATCATTCGCGCCTGTAGCGATCGCGGGATACCGGTTCAACCGATTGGGGAAAACGGAGCGGTGGAGATACAACAGTTTGAAGCGGTTAGCGGTCATGGCGTTCGTGCAACTGTAGGAAATAACGACGTTTGTGTAGGCAGCCGCCGATTCATGGAGAAGAGCGGCATGGTGTTGCGCACGCACGATTTTGAGATTGAAGCGAAATTCTTCGAAGAAGGCAAAACCCAGATCTGGGTCGGTATTGACGGGCGAATTGTTGGACTCATGGCTATCGCGGACGCTTTAAAACCGACCTCCGAAAAAGCTGTGGACGCTTTGCACCAGTTCGGGCTTGAAACGGTTATGTTGACAGGCGACATTGAGACGGCTGCACGGGCGATCGCCCACCGCGCCGGCATTGTTCAATTTGTGGCGGAGGTTTTGCCGGAGGACAAAGCCGAACATGTGCAAGCGTTGCAAAAGGCGGGCAAGCGCGTTGCCATGGTCGGTGACGGCATCAATGACGCGCCCGCGCTAGCGCAAGCCGATATTGGAATTGCAATTAGCACCGGTACGGATGTCGCCATCGAAACCGCTGATATTACGTTGCTCAAAGAAGATTTGATGGGCGTATCAACCGCGATTCAACTCAGCCGCAAAATCTTCCGCACGATCCAGTGGAATCTCTTCTGGGCGTTTTTCTACAATATACTTGGCATCCCAATCGCCGCCGGTGCCCTGTATCTGTTGGTTAAATCGTTGGACATTGGCAATCCGGAACAGTTCTTGCTCAATCCGATGATTGCCGCCGCGGCGATGGCGTTTAGTTCCGTGTTCGTGGTTACGAATTCACTTCGATTAAAGAAATGGGGGCATACGGTTTTAACGCGGGGCTAAGAAGTGATTCCGGAGTCTTCCAATCCCTCGGTCAATCAGAGAAACTAGATCGAGGTTGCCGAACTGATAAATATAATTCAAACCTAAAGTGGCAAGTGTATGCGGTTTGCGGCAGCATGTGTGGTTTAATTCCTCACGTCTCTCCACATCTAGCGAGATTGACAGGCGGTCTCAATCGTGATATAATGCGTTTCATCAATGCACGAAAGTTCTTCGATTAACTCGCGGGAATTCATCCTCAGAAATTTGGAACATTGTAAGGAGACTAAGAAATGGCAAGACCTGTAACACTGATTACTGGGCAGTGGGCAGATTTACCACTTGAGGATTTGGCGAAAAAAACCAGTCAATGGGGATATGACGGCTTAGAGCTGGGATGCTGGGGGGATCACTTTGACGTGCAAAAAGCACTTGAGGACGACAGCTATTGTCAGGGGCGGCACGATCTCCTAGCGCGCTACGGACTCAAGGTCTGGGCAATTAGTAATCATCTGGTCGGACAAGCGGTGTGCGACAATATTGATAGCCGTCACGAGGCGGTTCTTCCGCCCTACGTTTGGGGAGACGGGGATCCAGAAGGCGTTCGCCAGCGGGCGGCAGAAGAAATGAAAAACACTGCGCGTGCAGCCGCTAAACTCGGCGTGAGTGTCGTTAACGGGTTTACCGGCAGCAGCATTTGGCATCTGCTCTACTCTTTCCCGCCCAACAGGCCTGAGATGATTGACGGGGGGTTTCAGGACTTCGCTGACCGCTGGAATCCAATTTTCGACGTATTCGATGAAGTTGGCGTAAAGTTCGGCTTAGAAGTGCACCCAACCGAGATTGCTTTTGATATCGTTACTACGGAACGCGCCATGGATGCCGTCAACAGACGCGAGGCGTTCGGACTAAACTACGATCCGAGCCATCTTGGCTATCAGGGTGTTGATTACATAGACTTCATAGACCGATTCGCAGACCGCATCTACCACGTGCACATGAAGGATGTCTGGTGGTCATCCACGCCGTGTCCCTCAGGCGTGTTTGGCGGACATCTTGACTTCGGTGACGCGAGGCGCTACTGGGATTTTCGGTCAATCGGACATGGTAAAATCGAATTCGGAGAAATTATTCGCGCACTTAATCGCATCGAGTATGATGGACCTCTTTCAATTGAATGGGAAGACAGCGGAATGAATCGCGAGCGCGGTGCGGAAGAATCGTGCGCAAGAATCAAGGCTATCGATTTTGAACTTCCGGCGGCGGCATTCGATGCAGTGTTTGGAGAAGAGTAAATTCTTGGAATAAGGAGATATTTTACTTTTCAATGATCCGCGCCGCAACTGCAGCTCAAAGAAAGGAAATTAATCGTGTCCTCCAGGTATAGGGTTATAATAACCGATTACGGTTGGCCCTCTGTCGAGTTGGAGCGTCAAGTCCTCGCAGAAATCGGAGCGGAACTGATCGTTGCCGAGACCGGCGCGGAGGATGAGCTGGTCGCCCTTGCACCCGAGGCTGATGGTATTCTCACCAACTGGAAACCGACGACCGGTAACGTCATTCAAGCCGCCAGCGAATGCCAGGTGATTGGACGGATGGGTATCGGCGTTGATAACATTGATGTGGAGACCGCAACAGGGTTGGGCATCGTTGTAACAAACGTCCCGGATTTCTGCGTTGATGAGGTCTCCGATCACGCAATGGCGCTGTTATTGGCATGCGCTCGAAAGGTTGCGTTGTTGGATCGGGGTGTGAGAGATGGTGAGTGGGACCGAGACGTGGGACCATCAATGCGCCGAATGCGCGGCCAAACATTAGGTATCATCGGGCTCGGAAAAATTGGCGCAACGATGCCGCCGAAAGCGAATGCCTTTGGACTAGAAGTCTTGGCATATACGCCGCGGTTGACGCCGCAGATAGCTCAAAAGTACGGCGTGGAGTGCACGAGCCTTCAAGAATTGATTGCACGTTCAGATTTTATCACTATCCACGCACCGCTGACGCCCGAAACGGAAGGACTGATTGGAGAGAAGGAACTTCGCAAAATGAAGCCGACTGCGTATATCATCAACACGTCTCGGGGTGATATCATCGACTCAACTGCACTTCACAAAGCGTTGACTGAAGGATGGATTGCCGGCGCCGCTTTGGATGTACTTCCTCAGGAACCCCCCGCCGACGATTATCCCCTTCTCGGCTTGGACAACGTCGTTATCACCCCGCATGCCGCGTTCATGTCGGAGGAGTCCATCTATGATCTAGAGATCAAAGCGGCGACAGCGGTCGCAAAGGTTTTAACCGGGCAGATGCCAGAATCGATCGTGAACCCGAAAGTCCTAGAAAACCCCGTGCTGCGAGCTAAACAACTGAGATGAACCTTGAATTCTTATTGTCAAGTGCCAAGCATTGAGGAGGACTTTGAATCGGATACGGATTCTCTATGTTATCGATTCAATGGGAAGGGGCGGCGCTGAAACGCAGTTGCTCAGGACTTTGGCTCGGTTGAACCGTGATAATTTTGAAGCCTTTGTCGTATTGAGCCGGGAAGAGGGAAACTGGCTAAACCGCTTGGAAAAGCTCCCGATTGTCAAGAGAATTACCGTCCTGCGGAATGGGAGGAGGCGTTCTAAATCGGCTTTAATCGCAAGGGTCTTCAAACTCGCGGCGATCGCGAAAGTAGTGCAGCCATCAATCATTCACAGTTGGCTATGGTATTCCAATTTCCTCTGCGGGCTTGCACGTCGGTTTGCCGTATTTTCTGACGTCCCATTCATTGTTTCACAGCGCGGCGACTATCATGCTAGATACGGGGGGTTGCGGCTCTGGTTGACGGAACGAATCATCTACCATCAAGCGGACGTTATCCTGACCAATGCGGTTCGCCTCTGGGACAATCTTCGAACGCGTTATCCTGAAAAGCGAATCCTGGCAATTCTGAATATTATCCGTTCACCGAATTCATCGTCTCTATCTGAAAGTAAACTTGGGAACGCGCATCGTCCTGATTTGCCAAAACAACACATCGTGAGCGTGGGCAGATTAGTCCCCGAAAAAGGCTACCGGTACCTAATCCAAGCGTTAAATCTGCTCAGCACAAATTTCAATTGCCCAGACTTCACGGCGACAATCCTTGGCGAGGGCGAGTTAAAAGATGAATTAAGCCGTTTGGCTGATAGGCATCATCTGTCGGATCGTATTCACTTGCCCGGTTACTGTGAAGATATCTTTCCGATTTTATCTAGCGCCAATCTTTTAGTTCTGCCGTCGCTGCATGAAAGCGCGCCAAATGCACTCATTGAGGCAATGGAGATTGGGCTGCCCTGTGTCGCTTCTGACGTGGGGGGCGTATCCGACTTAATCGAAGACGGAAAGAGCGGGTTGCTCGTGCCAGCTGCGGATTCCGAGGCGTTAGCACGGGCAATCTGCCGTGCGTTGACGGACGCGACGCTCGCCGACGCCATGGGCGAACAAGCACGGGCGAAGATTCACCGGCTGTTCGATAATGAAAAATCTATCCGGCAATTGGAAGCTGTATATCGAGAAGCTCTCAATCACCCCAGTCCGGTCAAATGAACCGTCCCAAACCTCGCTTCGCGTTCAAAAATCTCATCTCTCGCTTCCAAATCTCCGCGCCCCATCAATCTATCCTCAAAAACCTCCTAATTGTGACGCCGGTAAGCCTGATGAGCCGCGGCGGCACGCTGCTGATATACGCTGTTCTCGCTAATTGGTTCGGCGTAAATCCGGAGATGGACTTTCTCTATTACTATTGGGGGATTGGAGTCTTTCTTGTCCAAATCTTGAGTTCAGCTTCGGCGTATTCAATACTGATTCCATTGGTGGCGGAGGAACGCACAAAAAGTCAAGCCCATGCAAACGCGTGTCTGCGAGCAATCTTTTCGGTCTATCTCATCGGTATGCCCGGTATCTGCTGCGTGTTATTCACCATTTGCTATATTGTTTCGAGCCTCTTCCTACCGCGCCCGGACATCCCCAATATCATCGCCATTGGCATAGTGTGCGGATTTGCAGTTTTCACAATCTCGGCTTCGATTCGGTGGCTGTTGAAAGGCGTCTTGGATGCGTATCAGCGTTTTAGTTTGCCGGCAATTGTTCAGGCGCTCGCTGTACCTGCCGTCATCGGGTTAACCTACGCCCTTAAGCCATCAATTGGTTTGAGTAGCATTGTCTTCGCGCTCATCATCAGCGAACTATTACAAACAATTGCGTTGTTCATTGTGTGCCGGTTCTCGCTCAAAATTAAGGGATTGTTTAGCCTTGTCCACGCGCAGCGCCACTGGCGGGCGTACTCGAAAACGAAACGGTTTGTGAAGCAGTTTTTTCTGATGATGGGCACTGCGATTTCCGCCGGCGCCAATCCTGTCGTCGATCGAGGGATGTCAAGCTCCTTAAGCGCGGGCTCCGTGTCCAAATTGGATTATTCCTTCAGACTTTGCACGATTCCTGAAACCGTGGCAGGCGTTATCATGCCCGTATTGCTGTCTCACTGGTCGGCAATCTCCGCCGACGCCAACATTCAGTTCCTGCGGCAGAGTGTGTGGAAAGGCGTACTCGCGATTGTCGGCGTCATGGGACCGATAATCTACGGGTTTTACTTTTTCCGTGTCGCCATCGTAGATTTGCTTTACGGGCACGGCGCAATGTCTGAACCCGAACGGCTTCATGTTGCGTCCTTGCTCGGGATTTACCTGATTGGGACGCTGCCCCGCTTAATCAGTCGGCTGCTAATCCGCGCCCACCTTTCCCTTCAAAACGTGACGTTCGTCTTCTCAGCGACGCTGGTCCGAACAGCCTTCAACCCAATTTTGAACCTCATTTTCATGAGGCGCTGGGGTTTGGAAGGCATTGCGCTGTCCACAACGCTGCTATCTTTTCCCTCAATGGTATACATCGGAGTGGCGTTCCTGATTGTCAGCCGCCGGCGAATGAATAGCATGAAGATAGATGAAGGGTGAGTTCATGCTGACACAGTGCAATCTATGTCGGTACTGCTTCAACCCATGAGTTTTAAACAATTTGGCCTGAAATTTAAAAGATATAATAATAACAAGGAGAAAAAATGAATGTAGAAGCACTAAAAGGTAAAACTGTTGGCGCCGCGGTTTCCGGCGGGCTTGATAGCTGCACCATCACACGATGGTTAGTCGATAACGGCGTCAATGTCGTATGCTTCACGGCTGACCTCGGACAACCTGACGAGGAGAATGTAGAGGAAATATGCGAGCGGATGTTGGCGTGCGGCGCCCAAGACGCAGTTATCGTTGATGCCAAAGATTCCCTAGCCATGGCGGGCATCAAGGTGATTCAATCTCAAGCTAAATATGAAGGCGGATACTGGAATACGACCGGCATCGCGCGGCATGTAACCGTCGAAGCGCTGCTTCCGGAGATGGAGAAGCGCGGCATTAACATCTTGAGTCACGGCTGCACGGGCCGCGGTAACGATCAGGTACGGTTTCAGCTCGCAGCCAATATGCTTAATCCCGAATTATCCGTATACGCCCCATGGCGGGATGCGATTTTTCTGGAGCGATTTGGCGGTAGAAAGGAGATGATCGATTATTGCAGCGAACACGGTCTGCCGATTCGGGCAACCCATGAAAAACCTTACTCGACTGACGCCAATCTGTTGGGCTTAACACACGAAGCCGGCAAATTGGAATCCCTCAAAACCCCCGCTAGATTTATCACACCCGGGATGGGCGTGCACCCAACGGATGCTCCTGATGAAGTTGAGTATTTCACCGCCGCATTTTCCAACGGGATCCCCGTTGAAGTCAATGGAAGTCGAGCCAGTCCGCTTAGTGCCCTTATTGAAGCCAATCGAATTGGCGGGCGTAACGGTGTTGGTATCGGCATCCACACGGTCGAAAACCGATTTGTTGGCATTAAGAGCCGAGGCGTTTACGAATCGCCTGGGATGGAACTGTTAGGCAAATGTTACGAATACCTGCTTCAACTTATCTTGGATCGGCGGGCAACGCGCGTCTTCGAGCAGGTTTCCGCGGTGGTCGCTGAACAAATCTATCAGGGCTATTGGTTCGACCCTGCGACCCAATCGCAGCTAGCGTCAATTGCCCCATTTACGCGCCTAGCGCAAGGGGTGGTTACCGTCGCGCTGTATAAAGGCTCTGTCGCCTTCCACGCCGCGGGCGAGGCGCCCCACTCGCTTTATTCCGAGGAAACTGCTTCAATGGAAGACGTTGGGAATTTCAACCACGCCGATTCCGAAGGGTACGTATCGGTTTTGGGTGTCGGTGCGCGGGCGCTGGCTGCCGCGGGGCAGACGATGACGGAACGGTCACGCGACTGATCGGAACCGTAGGCGAAATTCGGCAATCGCCGGCAGGTAAAATGGATTTATAAACGAGTATAACAGCTTAGCCCAACTATGTTTCTATTACAGAATATAGTGCTTCACATATGCACTAAATGTAGTCCCAGTTTGGCTTTCCACCTATCCCCGCTATTGGACACCCAAATCGTTTAATCTCATTATTATGGTTCAGAGTTTATGCAGGTTTGGTAGTGTAAGCCTCAAACAGCGAAAAACGCCTGATGACCTAACTTGGCATTTTGTAAGCGACCAAATCACGTAAATGTCCCAAACGACCGGATTCTGCGTCAGATAAATCCTGCGCAATCATTGACTTTGGGACGTCAGGTTTTAGCCATTGTCTCGGCTGGGTGTCCACACACAATTTCAGACCTCAAAAATCTGCGGTTTTTCTTTGAATGTAACCAGCAATGACTTCCTCAGAGTTGGGAGATTAACACATTCTTGCAAGACCGCAAGTCTAGTTTTCACTACCGGCTCGTTCTGTTGATAGAAGAATCCGAATGCTTTCGCTTTGGGAGTATGTCAATCCCGATCTGGCAAGACTCCGAAGGAGGTTAACTGATGGCTAAAACGTATCGGGTTGGAATTATTGGCTGTGGCGGTATGGGAAGGATTCATTCAAGAGCTTATACCCAAAATCCAGCAACAGAGCTCGTTGCAGGAATGGACATCAACGAAGAATCGGCGAGACGAGTTGCCGAAGAATTCTCTATGCCAGCGGTTTACACCGACTATCACAAGATGTTAGAGAAAGAGAATCTAGACATTGTTAGCATTACGACCTGCCAAAGTGTGCGGCCTGTGATTACTGTTGCCGCGGCAAATGCAGGGGTTAAAGGCATTCTCGGCGAAAAACCGATGGCTGCTTCCTTGGGTGGTGCTGATGACATGCTTAAAGCGTGCGAAAAGAACGATGTCAAGCTCGCCATTGGACATCAAGGGCGTTTCAACCCAGCAAATACCGAGATTCGAAGACTTGTCAGAGACGGAGCCATCGGACAACCGACGCTGTTACTGAGAAAAAGCAAACACAACGCCGGACTGCTAAATATAGGTACACACCATATTGACGGGATGCGGTATCAGTTATCAGACCCTGAAACACTTTGGGTAATTGGACAAGTTTCGCGTACAACCGATAGGTGGGAACGCCGAAACCATTGTGAAGATTTGTGCATGGGATTGATTTGCTTTGAAGGCGGCACGCGGGGAGTGTATGAAAGCGATTTGCCTGAACCGGCATCCCAAGCGACCGGAATTTACGGGACCGAGGGCCAGATTAAAACTGGACAACACGAAACGGTCCTGCTTCTGAATAACAAAACCAGCGGCTGGAAACAGATTACGCCGCGAGCGGTGGGAACAGACCAATTTCAGGAGTTAATCGATTGGATGGAAGGAAAGGTGCCTGAACACCGTAGCAGCGGACGCCAGGCGCGTTATACCATGGAAATTATGATGGCAATTTACGAATCGCTGCGGGTTAAGAATTTGGTCAAAATGCCGCTCGAAACCAAGGAATCGCCCCTCGATTTAATGATTGAAGATGGCACACTACCAATACTGAAAAAAGGGCGCTATGATATTCGGCAGCCTTTTCCCGAACAAAATCGGTGAAAAAGCAAGTTGAGATTCAATTGCAAGCAGATTCTGATGTGCGACACGGTCCATTGGCTGAAATACTAGCGCGGACTCGAAAGCGTCCATCGCCAACCTGGCACACCCGAATCCGACGCGCAGACTCCGGCGGCGTTGGCGAGTGATGCGCTGCCAGCCATGAAAACAGAGAGCCGTTTGGTTGCAGTTTCGGTTGCACGCACGCAGCGATGTCTGGGTTTTGTGGGGTAAGGACTAGTAAAATGAGTGAGGTTTGGAACAGGAGATTGGTCTGGCACGTATGGTATCTTTGCGCTAGAGTCCCTAAGTCCGCTTCAGAGTCGCTTGATGCTCGAACTGCAGGTGGATTTATCGCTTAACTTGATTCCTATCGTTCTTTAAAAAAAAATAATAGCAACCCGATATTTTACACAAAACAGAGGTATATACTATTGATTGAAAACGGTCTCATGGTTTAGTTGGTAAAACCGTTGAATTCAGGAGATGCATAGCATGCAAGCAGAATTGGACGATAAGGCACTTGTACAAAAAGCGAAACAAGGAGATTGCCGCGCTTTCGGGGAGTTGGTGCGATGTTACCAACATACTGTCATGCGAACCGCACGCTCGTTGACAAAAAACGAAGAAGCGGCGCAAGATGTCGCGCAAGAGGCGTTTGAAAGAGCATACAAGTATCTGGATTGCTTCAAGCCAGAAAGGCCATTTGTCAACTGGCTGTTAACAATTACGAAAAATACCGCCAAGAGTTGGTTGGCACGGGAACACAAAGCGAACGGGAGATTTGTGTCGTTGCAGGAGACGGGGGACGCCGTTTTAGATCAGCGGACATACGAGATCTACTCAGCTCAGACAATCCAACAACAGGTTCGAGAGGCGATTTCTGAACTTTCCCCCGCGAATCGAACGGTGGTTCACCTTTACTACATTTGCGGGTATTCCTATAAAGAGATAAGCCATCAGCTTGAGATTCCCACAAGCACGGTTCGTAGTCGGCTTCAAGAATCCAGAAAGCAACTGAGAGAGGAGTTTGTTAGCATGGTGACTGCATTACGATTGCAAAAGACGTTGACTAAGAAGGATGGTCTGATAGGCGATACAATCACCGCAATTTTTGAAGACAGCAAAGGAAATATGTGGTTCGGTACGACCAATGGGGTTAGCCGCTATGATGGCAAGGCCTTCCAGAATTTCACGCAGATCGATGGGTTAGCGTTGGATACCGTTGGCGCAATTCTTGAAGATAGCCGCGGTACGCTCTGGTTCGGCACGGGGCGGTGGAACGTTGAGGGAAAGGGGGTCAGCCGCTATGACGGAAAGACCTTCCAAAATTTCACCACAGCGGACGGCCTAGCTGACAACACGGTAAAGGACATATTTGAGGATAAGGAGGGACACCTCTGGTTTGCGACACACGGCGGCGTGAGTCGTTACGATGGCCATAACTTTTACAACGTTAAGGACGGATTTGCACACAGCGCCGATTGGAACTCTAACAACGGTGTTGATGCGATTGTGCAAGACGCTGATGGTAACCTCTGGTTTGGGGGCTACGGCGGCATCAGTTGTTACAATGGAGAGATGTTTGAGTATCTCACAACCGATGATGGGCTGCAAAGCGGCTGGGTGACCGACCTTCTGTTCGATCAGCAGGGCAATCTCTGGATTACCCGCGCCGGCGGCGGAGGCTTGCTCGCATGCCTCGATATGAAGTTTAACCACCATATTGACCGTGGCAACCCAATATCAAAGGATATGCGGACTTCCATGGAAAAAAACGGCATTGCCCTCTCACATAAGGCAAAGATCTGGTCGCAGGAAGAAGGCCGCAAAGGGCTAGTTCGGGATGGAAAGCTGTTCGATATTGAACCGAAATTCCAAACGGAATTCGATAAAAATATCATTTCCGTCGAATTACGGGACGCTTTTGGAAGGAATGAATTTCCACTTTCTGATCCGGAGTTTCTTTTTCGCCTCGATCTGAAACGCCAGTGTGACTTAGACAGCAGTAATTCGTCATTCCCAAAAAACCTGCGGCAAGAGTTTGAAAAGAAACTCAAGCGCTCATTACTAAAGGATACGGAGATTTTAACCCAGGAGAGTGGTAGCCTATGGCTGATGACCGAGAGGGAAAACCATTCAAATGGGTGTTATGGCGGAGATACTTTCACCGTCAGAATAGAAAAGGAAAGGCTAAATGTCTACCGACAGAGCGTCTCCGTGCACCCAACGGCAGATGACCAATGGCGCATCAGTGACAACGGAGATCGAATCAACAATTGTCCCCGGCTCCGAGAATACTTTGTTGTCAAGGAACAGAATCGACTCGACGTATACCAAAATCAGTACGAGGTCATAAAAGGAAATAATCATCTATTAATCATGGGGCGCGGCAGCGGGATTAGCCGGTACGATGGCAAAAACTTGGTGAATTTTCCGTCTCATGAGGGTATTCCGATGGATATAACCGAAAGCGTCACGCAGGACCGGAAAGGAAACCTTTGGTTTACAAGCCGTGACGGCGTCAGTGTCTATGACGGGAAAACTTTCCACAACTTTACGACAGGCGACGGCCTGCCGCATAATAATGTGTCAGCGGTGCTTGAGGACAGACACGGCACGCTCTGGTTCGCCACGGACGGGGGTGTGGGTTTGGGCGTCTATGTGTCCGTCAACGACTCGAGATGACTTTATACTACCAACACTAGGTTCTGTTGACATTTCAACGTAACCAGATAAGCGTGGAGACAAAACTCAGAAATCCAAGATAGCGGGCAGCGAGTTTCTCGAAACGAGAGAAGATACGACGGAATAGGGATTTTCCACCTGCTCAACGGGGACAAGAAACTTCCGACAGAAAAAGTGCCTGATGGCATCGATCCTGAAGCATGGAACAGTCAAGGAAGCGACGAACACCAGAAGGCACTTGACGCACTAACCACGGTCTGGGGTATATTGCCCGGTCAAACTGGACAAATTAAGTACGATTTCAATCAGGGACAGCGTTTTAACCTGTGCGCTACTGGCGATCAATGGGGTGGTACAGAGACCATAAACGCTTTTCATGCTAAGATTTCTGTAAAAAGGAAATTGAAATGAGAACTTCACCAAACAAAATCAAGCTTAATCTCGACAGTAATGCAGAAGTTTCTGTTAAAGGCTTTATCGCTCCGATTGAATACACGCAATACAACTTCCATGTTGATTGGGAGGCGTTGGCAAATCTACGGGTTGCTGAGCCAGAAAAGCAGCATTCTGCATCGGTTTTTCAATCTTTTCTGCCTCCAGAACCGGTTACGGTCGGTGAATGCTGGCAAATCGATGAAGCAGGCGCGCTGGAAATACTAAAACAACTTCACCCGAATCCGAGTTACGATAATGATGGTGATTCTTATGGATTGTGGGCGTGTTTGCGCGCTTACAATGATGCGTTCGCTGAAATCGTGTTTCGCATCCATGCACAATTTGCTTTAAATGGCGGCTTGTTCACACCCTCGCAGTTTGCCGGGAGTCTAGTTGTCGACCGAATCGAAGATAGGGTTGCCCACTTCAAGATGCATGTACCCGAAGGCGTACTGAACTTCGATGTCTGCTGGGGCGAATATATCGACATCGGCTTTTGCCCGCAAATGGAACTGCATGCTGGGAGGCAAGACGTTGTATTCGGGGCTGAATTTGCTGAAGCCATCACCCAAGACGAAGCGGCGCACGTTCTAATACTGCGTTTCTACAAGTCCCAGCAAATTCATTGGGTATCGCTGGAAGAAGCGTTGAAAATGGCACCGGTGCAACAGCAACCGATTCATGCCATTTCGATTGATGGGCCGCTGGCTGACGAGTCGTGCTGAGGGAGCGGCAAATGCCTGAGGGCAGGTGCTCTCTCACACGACCGGGTCATCAAATTCTTGAACGAAAAATTCATCAACACTTGGGCAACAAATGCCGAATTAGGGCGTCATCGTAGCTTGCGAGACCCTATCGCTAAGAGACGCAAGCGCGAATCCAAGACGTTCGACACCTCCCACCCGTTGGCGCAAGCAATCTTGAAGGGCGGGGAGACAAGTTCACCGGTGGATTGTATGGTTATATCGCCCGACTTTGAACTGAAAGGGCAACTTCCGCTCAATGAATTCCTTGAGAACACCCGAAGTAAGGGCATTCGCCAAGAGGAGAGTTACCTAACGTTTCTCGTGCAATCGTTAGAAGGGAAACAGCCGGGATTGGAGTAATTGCCAATACCGGCTTTGAGCGAACCTCGTGTGTGGTATAGGACAATTACGGACACCCGCGACTGAACATCAGGATTACAACGTGCGCTAACGATTGGTATCCCAGCCGGCAACGCCAAGCGAGGAGGTTCTTTACGCTTGTACGATAGCGACATCGGAATCGCCACAGGGAGCGGAGAACGTAGCTAAGACTCCTTTACACGCAGGTTTGCAGTACCGATTCAGTTGCATGAAGGGTAGTTACCAGGTAGGGATTAGTAAGTCTAGATATGCCAATCCGGACCAGTCTTTCACCCTACACGTTTACACCCGCAATTGGAAAATTTTTTGGCTGAATAGTCAAATCAGATTTTGAGGAGTTCGGGTTTTGCCTTGCAATGCCCAAAATATAGATGAAAACTTTCAAAAACAGAATCGCCGTCAATCTTGACGACACAGCAGAAGTGTCCGTGAACGGTTTCATCGCGCCGGTTGAGTACTCTGCTGGAGATTTCCATAAGAGGTGGGACGCATTGGCGAATCTAAGGGGCGCTGAGCCAGAGATGCAGTATTCTGCGTCAGTATTTCGTGCGTTTCTCCCGTCGGGAGCGGTTTCGGTTGGTGAAGTCTGGCGTATTGAGGAAGCGGGGGCACTGGCGTTGTTGAGGCAACTTCACCCTAATCCACATCTGGATTTGCACCATGATGCAGGAGACTCCTGTGGATTGTGGGCATGCCTGCGTGCATATAACAATGAACTTGCCCATGTTGTGTTCCGCATTCATGCAGAATTTGCGTTGACGGACGGCTGGTTCACACCCTCCCAATTTGCCGGGCATCTCGTTATCGATCGAAATGAAGACAAGATTGTGTTTTTCCAGATGCGCGTACCTGAAGGTATAATGAACTTCGATGCTAATTGGCAAACGACGGAAGAAGGATGGAGACCAGATACGATAATTACCGATACCGGCTTCTGCCCGCAAATGGAATTACGTGCCGGTATTGAACCCGGTGTGCAGAATCTTGAATTCATAGAAGCTATTACGGAAGAAGAAGCGGCGCACAAGCTGATACTGTGCTTTTACGAATCGGCGCAAATTCATTGGGTATCGCTGGAAGAAGCCTTGAAAACCGCAGCGGTGCAACAGAAGCCGATTCACGCCCTTTCCGTAGATGGGCCGCTGGCTGACGAGTCGTGCTGAGGCAGCGGCAAACTCCTGAGGGCAGTTGCTTTCTCACACGACCGGGTCATCAAATTCTTGAACGAGAATTTCATCAACACTTGGGCAACCAATGCCGAATTAGGGCGTAAACCGCAATTACGAGTTCCTATTGCCAAGAGACGCGAGCGCGAATCCAAGACCTTTGACACAACGTCCCCCTTGGTACAAGCAATCATGAAGGGCTGGAAGAAAGATTCACCGGTGGATTGTTTGGTTATATCGCCCACCTTTGAACTGAAAGGGAAACTTCCACTCAATGAATTTACCAGCAACGCCTTGGATGGTGGGAGAACGGCGGCGGAAAACTACCGACTATTTCTAATGGAATCCTTAGAACCTGTTTGAAAAGTAACTGGCGGAGCCGTTGTTTGAATATTTGAGCGTCATAATCATCGGATTTTCAAGGCATTTACCCCAAAATGACATCGCCCGATGACGGATTTGGACTTTTCAAACAGGCTCTAAAGCAATGCACGTATCTCTGAGAAATTTCTCGCTTAATCGCGTAATTTCCGTGAAAAGTGCATCCGAAACTGTGTTGCGGTAAAAGCTGCATAATAGTCTTCTCAACGGCATTTATACGGACAATACACGTTGCGCAAACATCCATGACAGCGAGAACAAAGATTACGCCGCCATCCATGCATTAATCCCTCAATACATGGTTGCAGCGGTTTTTAAAATGTCGTATTATGCGTTAATGGTGACAAATGTCAACTGGTAATTGCTAACATCTACTATGGACAATGAAAATAGCAGGAAAATATCCGACGCGAGAGTTTCTGTGACCTGACGGTACCGCAAAAAGTTTGATGCAACCCACATTTCATTAGGAGAATTAAATGAGAATGGATTTAAATAACGTGCCTCAGTATTCGCGGAGCGTGCAGGTAGAAGCACACTGGGAACCGATTGCGGATTCTACATTTAATCTGCACAAAGAAATCCCAGAACACGCTGAGTTGTTCGATTTATCTCCAGACTACCCGTTCAAAAAATATGAGTCAGACGCTTTCAAAGCCTTCTTTCCCTCATCATCCGTAGCAGTGGGAGATGTATGGCAGCTTGATTCGGAGGGAGTTGTTCTGTTCCTTCGCCAATTCCACGCCGGAGCGACGACGAATCTACATCATGGCACGGAAGGTGCCTTTGCGTGCTTACGCGCCCTTTCGGCGGAATATGCGGAAATTACTTTCCGAATTCATGCGGATTTCGCGTTGTCGAGTATCGCTTATGAAGAATGGACGCGTGCGAACTCGATGAAAGAGGATGAAGGCAAAGCCCGATTTATTGCATCGCAATTCGCGGGAAAACTAGTCGTTAATCTGATGGATAGGACGGTTCAAGCGTTTTCACTAGCGTTGCCGCCCCGCAATAGCAACATTGACATCAACGCCTATGGTTGTGCCGATATGGTTTTTGTTCCGCGCATGCAACTCCTCGCCATCGGCGCCGATGACCATGGTGAAATTACGTGGGACGATTCCATCACTGAAGAAGAGGCGCGCAGGGCGATGGAGTTGAAATTCTATAAGTTCGCTGAGATCGAATGGCGGCCGGTTGAAGAAGCGGTCGAACTTGCAAAAAAAACGCGCCGTCCGATCCATGCAATCCTTGTCTGGGGGGCACTGGACGACGAATCTTGCTGAGCGAACGGCAAACGATTGAGGGCGGGTCCGCTCTCCAATTCAGAAGTGATAAAGACGCTCAATGAGAAGTTTGTAAATACTTGGGTGTTCCTAAGAGAGTTGCCGGAACTAATACGCGGCGTTAGAGGGGAAGGTGCAAGCCGCGTCGCGGCAAAACTACAAAAACATTATTCCCATTCGGTTGATATATTGGCGCTGACCTCAGAGGCAGAAGTGCTGGCGCATCATCCGGAGATGGCACTTCCCTACAGGAACAGGACACAAGCCTATTTAAGGCTGCTTAATCGTTCTCTAGAGGCTTTTGAAGCAAGGTATTTCTCAGAATTAGGAGCAAGGCCCATCAGTTTGGGGAAAAAACTCAAGGAGGTTTTGCATGTTTTTCGAGCATCCGAAACGCCGGATTACACGATCGTTGACATTGACACAACCTCTTTTGAACACGACGGGATACTCTACATTGAGATACAGGTCGGTGGGGGCGAGGCGGCAGGGACGTTTGAATTGTTCGATGGTGACACGGAACTTGTTACAGATGAATCTCCTGATGAAGCACTGGCTGGAGCGTGGAATGTCCCTCCCGGTGGAACAGGTCATATCATTCACAACTTCAAACGAGGGCAGCGTTTTAAGTTGAGGGCTAATGGGAGTAGGTCAAGCAAGGAGGGGTGCATCAACGCTTTTAGTGCGTATATTTCTGTCGTGCCGGAGTCTGAAGAATACGGGGAGTGGTGACGCTTAGCTAGACCTCAACACGGACAAAAGCGAGATACGCACCCGATACAAGAACAACGACAAACAGCGCTAACAACAGTAAATCTATCGCCGTGGCGTTGAAATCACGGCTGAGATTGAGTGTATCTTCAAACTTTGGATTCGACTCCGGACTGACGCGTTTCTGCGACATTCCCTCGCCAACGCCTATGATATTAAGACTTTCCGGGTCAGCCCTATCCGTGTCAAGGACAAATTCGCGGAATTGGCGGGCGTAACCTTGGACATTTTCCAAGAATTGCAAATGGCGATTAAATCCGGTTGCCGCAAACGATTCCAGAAGGTGCTGGACAAGCACTACTGGGGAAACACGGGTTGTTGGGCGGTCGGTTAACGGAAATTTCACCGGCGGAATAGGTCTTAGAGCCTGTTTGAAAAGTCCAAATCCGTAATCGGGCGATGTCATTTTGGGGTAAATGCCTTGAAAATCCGATGATTATGACGCTCAAATATTCAAACAACGGCTCCGCCAGTTACTTTTCAAACAGGTTCTTAGAGGGGAAACGTCCCGGGTTGAGTCGAGATAATTCTTTCGGATATTTATTTGGCGAAGTAGATGATAGCGCCGTGGAACCGCTCTTAAGTGATTTAAACGTTGTCCTCAACAATGCGCAACCCTCGTTGGAAGTGTTGGATGTTTTTCGGGCTCCAACACCGGATTGTCAGGATTTCACTGTCGTAAAAATTGATGCCACGGCGTTTAAAACCGGTGGGACGCTAGCAATTGATATCCGAGTCGGCGGCGCCGAACTGAGAGGTTCTTTCTATTTATACGATACCGATGTTGAAATCCCTACAGGGCGCGGGGAGCGTTACTATCACTCGTTCGCCAATGCGACGGATATGCCTCCCAGGGGAGCAGCGCAAATCCAGTATCCTTTCTATCGACCTCAGGTGTTCAAGCTGGTAGTTGCCGCGGAGCCGGAAAATGGGGACGGGAGTGTCAACGCCTTTCATGCGAGAATTTCTGTAGAGCAGGCAAATTGAACTTGCGAGACAGGTGGTTGAGTCATCCACCATTAAGTTACCTGATGTCGGGAAAAGTCTCCGGTTTTTGCGTGATTTTAGATACGGTGGAGATGAGCCACGGAGCGCGGATTTGGTACGTTTGCGGCGACCGTATTACACGCTTGATTGGTTTCTCTGAGGGCGGAGCAAGTGGATTCCCATTGCACCGTTCAACACCGGTAGCAGCGCATCGAAGAATGTCCACACCAGCGAACGGACATCTGCGCTGACCGCGGTAAAATCTTTTGCAGCCTTGCTGATGCCGAACCAGTTCCAGAAAAAGAGTATGGCAGCGAACACGAACCCGTAGAACAGCGCGTTGGCTGCCGCAGGGCAGACGACGGCAGAAGGATCTCGAAATCGGTCAGAGGCGTAAGCGCACTTCCGCAATCGCCAATAGGAACCGAGTCTTTATTTACTAGTAAAGGGGATTGATTTAGCTGTTGCTTCTGTTACGACTTTATGGTTTCAGTATTGCACCAAATGTTGTGGTAGTTCGGCTTGCTACCCAATCGACTTCTTACCGGCATACGCAGCAGTTTAAATCAAAAACAGAGTATAGTCTGCAGCAGTCATTGGATGGGGCGAAGTAACTCCGTTTCTAAATGACCGATCATTCTACGCCGTTGAGTTCTGGCAGTTTATTCGCATCAATCGCCACACGGAAACCGGTAAAGGACTGGCGTACGTCGGACGGACTCAATCCATTTCTTACGATGCTGTAGACACGCGCATCCATGCAGCGTACGTCGTCCGTATAATCCCGCCATGAACTACCTCGCACGACTCTACCGCGCAAACCGTTGACGCCGATACCCCAGCCGTCAACCCATTCACGGACATTCCCAGCCATATCGAGGACGCCATAGGCACTCGCCCCTGCAGGCGCGCTGCCGACATTTCGTGTACCGAATTCCACCATTTGGGTTTCAAACAACATACTGCCTCCCGGTTTCTGCTCAACAGTGTAGCCGCGAAACACTCCATATTTTCCCAATTCTGCTTCCACTTCTGCTTCAGTTCTCCTGCCACTTAGGGTTGCCTTCGGCAAATAATTGCCCCAAGGATACGTCCTTCCATCAGTTCCTCGCGCCGCTTTTTCCCATTCCAACTCCGTCGGAAGCCGAAAACCTGCCCGTTGGCAGAACGCTTTAGCGTCTGCATAGTTGACTCCAACGACCGGCTGACTTGGCGCGTTGTACAGTTCATTATCCCAAAAGACAGGCGCGGGATACCCCTTTGCGTCGATAAACCGCTTGTATTGAACGTTTGTCAACTCGTATTTGGCGATGTAAAATTCTCCTGTGAGCCGTTTCTCGTTCAATTCTCCGTAGAGAAATTCCCCAGCGGGAACGTAGACTAATTCAATCCCTTTGTGCTGTGTCTCCCTAACTTTATGCGGTTTGAGGGCGCGATCATCATATGGAATCTGTATCCCACGCTCGTAGTCTTCGATTGAATAACGGCGGTCATTTCGTCCATCATACACCCACGTATTCGACGGCAGATTCAGGCTACGAACGTCGAACAGCTCCTTCGGTAGATTGGCATTAATCTGGAAGTCTTCAAACGTAATCCGGATTTCCTCAATAACGTCATCGGGTTGTTCGGAGAGTCGAAGCGTTTCAACAGCGGTGCGAGGAAACCAACTTCCATCGGCAAACTGGCGATAGGTTATATCTAAGGTAACAAAATTGTTACTATGGCGAGTCTCCAAGCGACGAGGACGATAGCCTTGTTCAGGGTCAATCCAAAACCGGCGTTCGCTATGATCAGTGGTTTGGACAACGTAACACCAACTATCCCCAATCTTTTCGTGCCCGATTACGTCCGTGCCGTGATGCTTAATATACTCACCAATACGAACACGCCTGTTGCCGATATACAAGTTCATCCCCCACGTAAAGCGAATCCAACTGGCAAGCGATAAGGTATACTTAGGCTCATGATGATCCAAATTAACGCTCACGCCTTGGTTGGGCTCAAACAGAATGTCCTTTTCACCATCATAAATCTGCTGTTTGCTGATATGCGGTTCGCCTTGCCACTGTAAGATGTCGTCTTGCCGAAAACGATTCTTAGCGAACGCGAAAAAATATCGGTCTGGGGCAAGAAACTGATTCTTGATAACCAAATAACCCATCCCATTTCTGATTTTCTCACCGTTTTTCCGAATCTCCGCGACAAGCTCACCAAGCGTCGGAAGTTCGTCAGCATCAACTTGAAGCGGCGTCTTATCGTCCTGCGCAATGGCGCCACCAACCAAGTTGACATTCCGATAAGAATTCGGTTCTTGTGAGAATTGGTTGTCACCCGTACCGATTCCCAAGCTGACCATACAGAGAATCGTCAACCCGGCAAGCGACATTGAAAGCGGGGCGCTCCAACTTGGCTTTGTCGAAGGTTGATGGGGTATTATCCCTTCCTGTTGGATGGATTTCAGCAAATCGAACGTGAAAGTCCCTTTGAGCCGGTGTTCAGGCTTTTTGCGCGCGCAGATGTACCGAAATACCGCCCTATCTCCTTGCACGTCAATCCGTGCATGTAATGCAGCGTCAAAACTTGTTGATCGCTCTCTGACAGCTCCGCAATTACACTCCGTACTGTGCGTTTCAGTTCATCGTCCTGATAAGACTCCGCCGCCTTCTCTTCCAGCGCTTGGGGCCTTACCCTGTCAATCGGCACCTCATGTTTTGCGCTTCTCGACATGCGCCGCATCCTATCGCGGCAACAGTTCACCGTAATAGTGTAAAGCCAGCCAGAGAAATTATAAGGTCGTCGAAACGCGCCCAAGTTTTGATAGGCTTTAAGAAAGACCTCCTGCGTTACGTCTTCGGCATCGGTGTGATTGCCAAGTTTGCGGCGGGCGATTCCGTATACGGCAGCTTTGTGGCGATCAACAAGAACACCGAAAGCGGTATCGTCCCCCGCAAGGGATTCCCGGACAAGCATTTCATCTCGATTCACGTAAAGTCCTCCTCGCAATTCACGCGCTCTATCATATAAAACGCCAAAGAAGCGGCAATCCTCACACAAAAACTGCATCGGCGGAGCCTGTGCATAAAATATTACCATTTCTCCACAAGAATGTGACAATATTCTGTAAGGATAAATCATTGTGTCTGTTCAAGCAGTACACACGGGAAGGTGTCCCTAGAATGAACGCGTTATCTTCATACGAAAATGGTATAATGATTGTCTGATACGGGAGAACCTATTTTACAGTTGTGGGTTTGTATCACACAAAACAATTACATGTCAGTACGGCGTTGACTATCCTGCACTAAAACTGGAATTGAGCAAACGTCAATATCGGGCGATCGATAGAGAAGATGTCGCGCTCCTTGAGATAAGTGTTTCACATTGAGGTGCGCATAACGTTCAGTCGCACGGTACGCAATAGGCATACATTTTTTGGAAGGTTGATAAAAAGAGGAGATACGCTATGGGTAAATCCGCTTGGCAACAGATTCATGACGGCGTCTTTATGTTTCAGGATAGTTGCTGCGTATACGCAGTGCAATGTCCTCGGGGGACAGTTCTAATCAATGCAGGAACGGGTCTAGCAGCGAACCATCTCGGCGAGGTCGTTAAAAATGGGCCGCTGACGGTTCTGCTCACCCATCATTTTAGGGACCATTCGGATGGCTCAATTCGCCTGCATGCAGCCGGGGCAAAAACATTGGGGCCTTACTGGGACGCAGAATACTTCTTGGACCCCGAACAGCACTTCCGCGAACGGCAAATCTGGAATTCGTACGACAATCGCTGGGACCGGTTCTCGCCAGTTCGCCCAATACCGGTTACAGACTGGATGATGGATTACGAAACGCGAAACATCGCGGGTTTAGCGTGGAAAGTTATTCCCACGCCGGGCGTCACGAATGGAGCGAGTAGCTACCTCGTCACGCTGAACGGACGGCGATTGGCTTTCGTTGGAGAAGTAATCTGCGGTCATGGACGAACAGCTCGATTGGCGCCGCTCCAATACAACTACAATGACATGAGCGGGGCAGTGAACCTCTGGCATAGCTGCTCTCGCTTGCTTGATGCCAAGCCAGACATGCTGCTGCCCAGCCTCGGCGAACCCATTGATAACCCGACCGGTGCAATTGGCGCCTTCAAAAAGAATCTCAAACGCCTGGACGAGATTGTCCCCGGTTTTACGACTGCACTGAACGAACCTAGCGAAGACGACATCGAACGAATTCTGCCCCACCTTTACCGCTCCAAGTACGGATCGGCTCATACGCATTTCGTCATCAGCAAAAGCGGAAAAGTGATGTCGCTGGATTATGGATACAACACCGCGGCATATTTAGCGCCGGGCAAGCAGCACGTATCTAATCGGCGTCCATTTCTACACGGACTGAGTGGGCTAAATAAACATTTCGGCGCCGATCGAATCGATACAGTTCTGGTTACACATTTTCACGACGACCATGTGAACGGTATACCGCTGCTTCAACGGCTGTTTGGTACCACCGTCTGGGCTGGGAGACACTTTTCCGACATCCTTGAGCAGCCCAACCGTTATGATCGGCCCTGCCTCTGGCACGAACCGATTCAGGTCACCCGGCACCTACCCGACGCTGAGACGGTTTACTGGGAAGATGTGCCAATCACCCTTTACCCGATGTCCGGTCACACACGTTTTGCGACGCTTGTTTGCATGGAGATTGACGGGAAGCGGGTTGCGCATACCGGAGACCAAATCTTCTTCGATACGGAAGGTAAGGATTTTGAATCCGGAGCTAAGTTGTTTACCAACCACGTTTACAAAAACGGCCTTGATATCGGTTGCTACAAGCAAACACTGGAAGACCTTCGACGCTTTCAACCGGATTTGATATTGACCGGACATACAATGCCCTACCAAACCAGCGACGAATGGTACGAGGTGCTCGACCGCGGCGCCAATGCGTTCGACGAAATCCACCAGTCCCTGATGATATTAGGAGATGGCGATGTCCATTTTGGCGCCGAGTCTCAGGGCGGGACGCTCAAGCCCTACCGTCTGCACCTTCCGACCGGTGTAAGGGCAGAGTTTCAGGGATGGGTCCTTAACCCCTTTCCGTCAGCGTGTAAAGCGACGGCTAGATTGATCGGCGCCGCGGGCTGGGAAAGCGAATCCATTGAAATTGAGCTAAGCCCTCGCGAGCGGAAAGAGATCCAAATCTCTATTACAGCTCCGGCCGGCACATGCTGCAGACGTCAACCCATCGGTTTGGACATAACGGTTGATGGACGCGCCTTCGGTCAGGTGGCTGAAGCGCTGCTCACCATTGGACATGCCAGATTTTAGAGATAACTCCCACTAACCACAATAAATACGAGGCACACAGAAATGAAAATTAAAAAGGGCAACATCACCAGCCGTATCGAACTCTCGCCGGGTGAGGATGTAGGCATCCATCCGATTCACACCCTGAATTTTACCAATGTAGACGCCCTAAATATTCAGGACACCTCCGGATTCCCTTGGCTGCGCTTTTTCAAGGGTTATCAGCACTCTGAGCATGACCCTTACTGGCATGAAGCCTATTTCGTTTCTAACGGGGGCTTTACGTTCTTGCTTAATCTGATGAACACGCGGGATGATAAGGAGGTGGGCATCCGGCTGTGGAAAGGCGACCATCCCAACCAGTGGTGCATCTTGATTCCGAGCCAGCCGGGGTACAAATTTGCCATCATTCGGGACGCGCTGATTGACGCTTTCGTCCTTGATGAGGACGGTAGGCTCATTATTGGAAGGCTTCCTCCAAACGACTACGGGCCGCCTGAAGGTAGATTTCACGTCAAAGGGATGATTGATGAAATACAGGCTATCGTGGAGGCTGCCGCCTCGCAATCCGACGATATATTCGAGGTAACAAGCAACGGTAGAAAAAGTAAACACTTCGTCGTAAGTGCGGAAGGCAACGTTGGCGTTGGGACGGGTACGCCTCGCGCTAAGCTGGACATCAGCGGAACAGCGCACCATACAGGTTTGGCGCAAGAATTTCTCTGCAACGGCGACCTAGAACCAGGGGAAATCGCGGTGATCGACACAAACGACAGGTTGAAGGTAAAGCGGTCCGAGAAAGCTTATGAGACCGCCATAGCCGGCGTCGTCTCAAGAAGTCCGGCAATAAGGATTAGTCCACAGCATAATGAGCGGACGGCACCTTTAACCCTGTTTGGAAGTGTTCCGGTCAAGGTGACCGATGAGAACGGCCCAATTGAAGTAGGCGATGCGTTAACCTCCAGTTCAATACCAGGCTGCGCCATGAAATTCCGGTTGTTAGAAGCGCAAAGCGGAATGGGCAGCGGCGAAATCATCGAACTCATCAATGAGAATGAACGGCGACGGAACGCAATTTTGGGCAAAGCGTTGGAACCTTTTACACAAGGCACCGGCGAAATAATGGCATTGGTATCGTAAGCGACCTCCCTCTAACCCAGCGAAGTTACATCCATGTAATGATTGTTTCTGCATTATGTGAGAAATACCAAGTTTCCTTGTTCATTTTTGTTTCAACAATTTTCAAGGGTAACGCTGACTCCCTAAAGAGATTGACAAAACCTTAGCGGCGATTTACAATATGGTGTCGTTTCGATTTACAACCTAGCACATCTGAATAATTTCAGTTACGGTTCATGTTTCAAAATTTACGTCTTTTCATTTTCACTAGCCAAAGATTAGAAGCCGCATGCAAATTCCTTTGCTAGTGCTCGTTCAGACATTCTACTTAGAAGGAAATGTACCTTGAGAATTGAATTTAAAATGCCATTCAAGATTTTGGCTCTTTTTATGGCATCAATAATGTTCAGTATGCCTTTTGTCACCCTTGCCCAACGGAATGTACAAGCAGAAGCAACAGCCGCTGCGAAACGAGATGCCCAAAATGATATAAATTCTACCCTATGGTGTTTGGGAGGCTGTTTAGGCGGTGTAATCGCGATCGTTATTGCCTATGCTGTTGAGCCAACTCCTCCGGCCACAAGATTAATAGGTAAATCACCAGAATATGTCGCTTTTTACACTGATGCCTATACTGAAACAGCCAAAAAGCGTCAGGCTAACAGTGCTCTAAATGGCTGTCTTGCCAACGCCTGTGCATCCATAGCATTAATTGTGGTTGCCGCAGCAGTTGATGATTAGTCTTACCAATGGCTTACTCCAAGGAGCTTGGTGGCGGGTGATTATTGACTCGTGCTGTCACAATACAGATGCCCAAATCATCCAAACGTACAGTTGCATTTTTACTCATATCCATTTTTTGCACTTCGCTCCACGCCGATCAGTTAAAATGCCTCTCCTTGGATTTTGCACGCGAATTAATCGAAAATGAAATAACGGAGCACACAACCGGCACCCTGCACTACGATGCCAAAACAACACGTGTTGTCGTTGAGGTTACGGAACCACTCAAGCAGATAATGATTGTGAAGGACAACGTCCTAGAAATCTATTACCCTGTAGAGCAGCAGGCGTTTCGATTTATCTCTCCGGGACGAGTTCCGCTCCCGTTTGTGGAGTCCATAATCCAGTCGACACAAACAGAATTTGGGTTATCAACCATTGGGTATTCTCTTGACAAACACGTGATAGTGGATGACATGCTCTATACCTATTGGTCACCGCCTGAAAAAGCACGAGATAAAATCGGCGCTGTCATTCTCGGGATGCGCGATGAACGACTCCTTTCTACCGAAGTCAAAAACCCAAAAGGGGTTACAATTGCAAAATCCCAATATCAAGATCACAGCAAAGTCGGAATTAACTTTATACCAATGACGGTTACTTCCAAGACGTATGGGGCAAATTCTGAAGTTTTACAACATGAGCGAATAGTCTATAACAACCCACAAGTGAACGCGGAGAGGCGGAACCCGATATTAAATTTCATAATTCCGGAATCCGTACCAGTAAAGGTCGTTAAATGGTAACTTACCCCAGATTATCCAGATTTGTCGGGCGGGGTTCCTGTGTCTCAGCGCGAGCCTTACTTATAGTTCTCCTCATTGCATTCTGTTTGTCATTCGTTTTCCTCGTTTTTCCCACGCCTGCAGATGAAGCCGCCGACCTAGCATTCATCCGTAAAGCCAACCCTATCACAACTCCCAAACCGCAGGAGGCTGTCGGTTTTAATCTTCAGGAGACCTCGGAACTGAAGCTCGCCGCGGCTGGTCTGATTCGTTTGTATCAAAAATTTATCTCTAGCCAAGACGGTCCGGCGTGCAATTTCGTACCGAGCTGTTCACGTTTCGGCATGGGATGTATTCAGGAATACGGTATGCTGCGGGGACTATTGCTTACCAGTGACCGGTTGCTCCGATGCAATGGTTCGGTATCGAGGCATTACTACAAAGATGATGCCACGGCTAAATACCTCGATCCGGTTTCAGATTATGCCGCGTGGTAATAGTTGTTTTGGCAAGACTCAAGTTTACATTCCTACTGGTCAACAGAAAGGGGCATGGTTTCGTTTCCATTGTATGCGTCTACGGCGATTCACGCTCATTGTCCTCCTTTGCACCACGCCCCTATCGGTTGCAACCGCTGAGAAGCACCGCGACTATTACAGCCCTAAGAATGTCCGTAAATTCGCCGATTTTTTATACGAGCAGGGCGACTACCTTCGCGCCGCGAGTGAATTTCAACGCTATCTGTTTTATCAGCCTAGAGAAAGCGACAAAATATATTATCAAATTGGACTATGTTACCGTCTTGGCGGCAAATCTGAAAAAGCAATTAGGACATTTTCGACGTTTCTACACACATTTCCCGACAGCCAGTTGGTTAATAGTGCACGCTTTCAAATCGGCGTCGCCTATTTCCTCACGGAACAGTTTCAGCAATCTGTAAACTATCTGGATGCAGCACTGCCGCACATTACTGATTTACCGTCTCGTGCAGTATCGCTAGAACTAATCGGGCTCTCTTACCTGATGCAAAAGCGGTGGTTTGAAGCCAACAAAATATTCATTGGGTTGCAGGAATCGGATGTGGCAGAGGTCAGGGAGAGGGCAACACTGTACCACAATTACGCAATGCGGGGAACGCAATTGCCTAACCGCAGTCCGCTTTTGGCAGGAATTCTCTCAACGATTTTACCCGGCGCTGGTCGGCTCTATACAGGACGCATCGGCGATACGCTGACCTCACTGTTTACTGTCGGCTTAACGGGCTGGCAAGCTTACGACGGTTTCAGAGAGAACGGGCTTTCTTCAGCAAAAGGCTGGGGGTTTGGTGCGCTCAGCGGAATCTTTTATGTCGGAAATATCTACGGCTCCGTAATATCGGCGCATGTTTACAACCGACACGCGGCGGACGAATTCTTGGGGTCGTTATCCATAAAATTGTTGTATTGAGTTTTCCTTGACTCGTTGTTAGCTAATCAGTTGGAGTTGCAATGAATTCGAGGCGCGTTGTATTTTCCCTTCTTGCCGCGGCGCTTTCACTTTTCTGTGGCCCCACAGCAACCGGGGAAGATACTCCGCTTTCTCTGGGATCCCATTTTTTTAAATTGGGCAATTTTGATGCCGCTATAACTGAATACAAGCGTTTCATTTTCTTTCATCCGGATGATCCTCGTACGGCGGAAACATTCCGCAACATCGGCATCGCTAATCGAGAACAGGGTCATTGGGGTGAAGCCGTCGCTGCGATGCATGCGGCAGTACAACACGCTTCGAATCCGGAAGAAAAATCGAAATACCAACTGGAACTCGCCGTGATATTCATCGCTGCGAAGGACTACGATCTTGGACGGCTTGAGCTGATAAAGGCGAGGATGCGGAACCCATCCGCGCCGGTTCACCAACGCGCGCTTTTTTTAGAAGCCATTGCCTTAATTTACCAGTTTCGATGGACGGAGGCGGGTGAGGTGTTGCGGAACTATACCACGGATGAAAAGCTTGATACGCTTCTTGAGAACGCGGTCAACTTGCCGCAGAAATCCCCTGGGTTAGCCAAAGTTTTATCGGCAATCCTACCCGGAGCGGGGCAAGTCTACGCAGGAAATTGGCGAAGCTGGTTAAACGCTCTCACCCTGAACGGTGTCCTCGGTTATCTCACAGTCGATGCAGTGCTAGACCGGCATTACATGGATGCGGCTTTGTGGGGAGGGGCTGTTTTCTCGCGTTATTACCGAGGCAATATCTTCCGCGCCGAAGAAGCGGTGAAGCAGTTCAATACCCAGCAGTCCCGCCGAGCATCCGAAGCACTCTTACAGCGACTGCAAGACATTGCTGACATTCGTTAAAAAGTGCTATGCTACAGTTCCGAAAATTTCTGTGGGGCGTAAACGACAGATAGGATTGCAAAGATAAAAATTACAAATCCTCAAGTATTTGTAGAATTAAGTTGAATACCCATAAGGAGGCTTCAAGATGTTTCATCCAAAACGATTCTGTAGTTGCATGTTTGGCGTAGTTATACTCATTTATTCTGCTCTCCACGCATCCGCACAGACTAACGTCTCTTCACCTACCACTGCTGTTTGCTTAATCGGAGATAATCCGGGCATCGATGATTCTGACGCACAGACTGCAGCGATGTTGGTGTGCGATGAGTTGCGCAAGCAGGGCATATCGGTCAGCGATCCTGTTTTCGAGGCGCCTGCTTCTGGAAATGTCTACCGCATTGTGTTACGGCGTCTAGGTGGGAAGGTTATTGTGCGCTTGAGTCAGGAAAGTCCTATCGGAACCGTTATCGCCGAACGGCAGATGACCTTAGCAAATATCGAAGAGATGATTCCCGCGGCGCCGCGGTTGGTTGATGCGCTCGTCCACCGCAAGCCAATTGATGCGACGGTTGACATGGAGAGTGTTGTTGAGCAGGAAGCGCGTGAACTTCGAAAGATATCCGGTGAGTCGCTTTGGAATTTCGGAGTTATCGGAATTTCTATCCCGGGCACAGATATAGTTGGTGATGCCGGATTCCAGTGCGGCTGGTATCACGAAACACCGTCCTTCGCCGCAGGTACTGACCTTCAGATTAGCGGAAACGGCCAAGACGAGAACAACGACGGTTTTCTCTTCTTCACTTGGTCGGTCGGCGGACGTTATTTCCTCGCCAAACAGAACATTTCACCCTATGTGGGCGGCGGGATCGCATTTGTCGCAGCCAGCTACGATCCGCGAGAACCAATGACAGAACGAAAGGAAATTCCTAGACAACCACAGTTCAATGACGAGTGGTGGGAGGACGATTACTATTTCGAAGACGATTCCTACTATTCAGAATCGGAAGAAGATACTGGCTTGGGAGTCTATGGTGTCGTCGGAATAGAAATGCTGCGACTCACGCAGAGCCGCCTAAACCTTGAATTGCGGGTGGATAGACCGTTCTTTTCGTTGCCAAACCAAGACATGATGCCGATAACGATTGGTGCTACCTTTTCTTGGAATTTAAATTTTTTTTAGAGCCTAGGAAAATCTCGACAATATTCTCGTGAAGATATTTCTTCCGTTTGGTGAAAATAATGGCAAGGTCAGTTCCCTTTCCATTGTATTTGCTGCTAGATTCTCTAAATTGGCAAAAATAATAATGGTTGTTGCCATTGGACATCTGGTATAAGGCTCGAAAAATGTATATGGTTCATACTTAACCCTTTCATTGGTTTAGAATTAAATTTCCCAATGAAGTAAACGCATACATCAGCAGGTAGCGTGACTTTTTCTCTTTCATTGAGGCTTTAATGCGCGTTCGATTCCATGGTAATATCGGTTACAATTTAATCATTGCAATCGGTTAACATATCTTACGGCGCCCAACAATGGCAACCGCTCCTCCCTCAACGTGTTTACACATTTGTATCTATTTGAGACACATTTGTTTACAACCCGTGAATCCTAGATTTGGTGCAGGCTATCCCGACCTTCTGCGTCTGTTTTATCGAATTCTTGTAAACAAAAGTGTATTCCCCTTCCATACCACCTAAACATTTCCTCCCCATACTCAAAAAATTCTGAACTGCCCGCAGCCTTTGACACTTCAGATTATCCGCGTCCAAACCAAACCAATATTTAATGGCATTTATAGCATGTGGTGCATAAATTGCCTCATCCCATTTACCGCAAACAATCTACCGTACTAAACTAATCAGTACTGCAGGAGGATTTGGCTGTACGACTGTCTTATAATTCAGTCGAGCCGAATCTAAAAACCGATGGTAATTACTGGCGTGTTACGAAGTATGCAGGGCATTTCTCTTGACACCAAGGGCGGGATTTGGCAAAATTCGCCACATGTATGTTTCGATAAACCTGAATTATCTATAACTAAATAATAGCGGCTTAAGAGGTGCGGTTACTATGAAATTTGCGATAGTTTTCTTTACCATGTTTTTCCTGCTGTTCAGTTTGATTGCAGCGATTCCCGATGCGATGAGCCAAGACGCAGCACCGGGGTCACCGGTTGTTTTATACGGAACCAATGAAGATGCGAATACAAGCGTACCTGCGCCGCCAATGCAGACACCGCCCCCACATGCTCGTCGGTTCAGAACAGTAAATCCACAGTTTATCGTAACCTATCACGGTTTTACGGACGAAGCGCGGGCGGCATTTCAATATGCGGTTGATATCTGGGCTTCGCTAATCCGGTCACCTGTGACCATCCATGTAGACGCAACGTTTGAAGACCGCGGCGGATGGGAAGATGGATCTATCAATTTGGGCGGTGCAAGACCCGGAAACTGGTGGAACTTCGCCGGAGAGCGGCTGTGGGTTGCTTTTGCTCTCGCTGATAAGATTGCCGGTAGAAATCTGAGGAGCGGTGAAGCAGACATCATTGTGAGATTCAACAGCAACGACGAGGTAGGTTGGTATTTTGGCACTGATACCAACACACCATCTGGCAAGTACGATTTTGTTAGTGTTGTGCTTCATGAAATTGGTCACGGTCTTGGTATTTCTAGCACGAGTAGAATGATTGAAACCGGTTTTTTTAGTGTTGAAGGTGCGCTCAGAAGCGGTCCATCCCACGCAAGATTCCCCGAGGTTTACGACGAATTTGTAGTCAACGGCGCCGGTACGGCGATTACGGAATTTTCTGACCCATCTACCGCGCTGCGAGAACAGTTCACCGGTAACAGCCTCTTCTGGAATGGGTCAAATGGGAAACTTGCATACAATGGAGCCCGTCCAAAACTATTCGCGCCGACGTGGTGGATTCAAGGGTCGAGCTTCGTCCATTTGGATGAGGAGACGTTTCAGTCGGGCGATCCGAACTCCTTAATGACGCCGTATTTTGATAGGGCAGAAGCGATTCACAGCCCCGGCTCCATTGCACTCGGCATGCTCGATGATATCGGGTGGACAATCAACAAAGCGCCCGTGTTTGCTGAAGACCGTACTACTCGTTCCGTGGCAGAGAATATGGCTGCCGACGTAGATATCGGTAACGCAGTAACCGCTACGGATGCCAACGATGCCGATACAGATGATAACACCGTCGACACCTTGATATACGCCTTGAGCGGTACTGATGCGTCATCGTTTGACATTGAACCCTTCACCGGACAGTTGAAGACGCGAGCCGCGCTCGATTTCGAATCCAAGTCCGCTTACACGGTAACAGTTATTGTCTCCGATGGAAGCCTTACGGACTCCACTACTGTCGATATCAATGTCACTGACATAGACGAAACCTCCGCGAACAATGCGCCAGTGTTTTCCGAAGGTAACACCGGCATGCGTACAGTCGCAGAGAACACTGGTGCCGGTGAAAATATCGGAAGTGAAGTGAAAGCCACGGATGCCGATAACGATACCCTAACCTACACCTTGGGCGGCGTGGATGCATCTTCGTTTGAAATTGACAGTACATCCGGTCAGTTGAAGACAAAGGCATCGCTCGACTATGAAACCAAAATATCGTTCACGGTAACGGTGAGTGTCTCCGATAATACTGACACAGCCTCCATTACGGTCACTATCGGCGTCAGTAACGTAAACGAAGCCGCACCGGTGTTCTCCGATGGCGCCGCCGCCATCCGCTCTGTGGAAGAGAATACAGGAGTAGGTGAAGACATTGGCAGCGAAGTGTCTGCTACAGATGCGGACAACGACCCTTTAACGTATACGCTCAGCGGGAATGACGCCTCTTCATTTGACATTGACCGCACATCAGGCCAGTTGAAGACCAGAGATGCACTCGACTACGAAACAAAAGCTGTCTACACGGTAACGGTTACGGTTTCAGACGGAAGTCTTGAAGCTCGAACTACGGTCAATATCAACGTCACCAATGTAGACGACGACATTGTCATGGCAGATTGTCAGGAAGGGGATGTTCTTTCACCAGGAGAAAGTTGTACTTACCCCGACACCGATACCGAGTTTTCTGTGCTTGATAACGGTCAAGCGAGCTTGGACGACCCGGATTTTCCCTCGTGGTTCAACCAAATATCCGTCGGCGGTTCGTTAAATGTAACCGCAACAGTCAATGGTGTACCCTATCATTTGGTTGCCACAGAACTCACCGGCGGCTCATGGAGAATTGATGAACTTGGAGAAATCGTCGTACCGACAGTAGACCCTGCCAACCTGAGCCTTGCCGCTTCACCGTCGTTGACAGAAGCGACGCTAAATGGGGGTATAGTGACGCTGACGCTTAGCGGCAGTGCTTTCTCGCGATTTAGTTTCGGTGATGTAACGGTGTCAGGTATTGCCGGCGTATCAGCTTCCGATGTGGATCGCGTGAGCGATACAGAGGTGAGCGTTCAACTCGCATTCAGCGGCAACATGGATACCGATGGCACGCTGACTTTCACGGTTGGTTCGGACGCAATTGCAGGCTATACCGGCGCTGCACTCACTGCTGAAATATCCGTCACGGCGCTTGCAGAATCAGTGATCGCTTCAACATCCGCTCCATTGACAGAGAGGACACTGAATGAGGGCGTAGTTACACTGACACTGAACGGCGGCACTTACGAACGCCAGACCACCGTCAGAAATAACGTGACGGTATCAGGTATTACCGGCGTAACGTTCAGGTCTCTCGATGTGCAGCGTGTGAGCGATACCGTGGTAACGGTTGAACTGTCGTTTGACGGTACTGACTTCGACAGCGACGCGGTCTTGAACTTTACGGTTGGAGCTGATGCGATAGCTGGCTACGACGGTGCCGCGCTCACCGCCGGAATACCCGTCACCGCATTGTTGGAATCGGTGGTCGCCACAACAACCACCCCGTTGACTGAAGGAACGCTAGATGAGAGCGTGGTTACACTGACATTGGACGGCTGTACCTACGAAACTCAGACCGCCGTCAGAAATAACGTGACGGTATCAGGTATTACTGGCGTAACAGTTGGAACCTTCGGTATAGAGCGTGTGAGCGATACTGTCGCAACGGTTGATCTGACATTTGACGGTTCTGACCTCGACGCCAATGCCGCCCTGACATTCACAGTCGCGGCGGACGCTATTGTGGACTATAGCGGTTCTGCCCTTTCAACCCAAATTACCATCGCCGCACCATCGAACAGAGCACCGGTGTTCACCGATGGCGCCACCGCTGCCCGCTCAGTGGCGGAGAATACGGCAGCGGGCGTAAACATCGGTAATGCTGTGGCGGCTACAGATGCTGACAACGATACCCTTACCTACACCCTCGGCGGTACCGACGCTTCTATGTTTGACATTGAGCGTGCGTCAGGACAGTTGAAGACGCGAGCGGCACTCGATTATGAAACCATACGCGCTTATACCGTAACGGTCACGGTCTCCGATGGCAGTCTCACTGACTCCATCACCGTCACTATCACAGTCAGCAACGAAAATGATGCACCAGTGTTTGCCGCAGGTAGCGCCACCCGTACAGTGGGGGAGAATACGGGGACAGGTGTGAACATCGGTAGTGCGGTAACGGCTACGGACCCCGACAACGACGTCCTAACCTACACCCTCGGCGGTACTGACGCCGCTTCGTTTGACATTAACCGCACATCGGGGCAGTTGAAGACCAAGGCGGCGCTTGACTATGAAACTAAAACTTCCTATATGGTAACAATAACTGTCTCCGACGGCAGTCTAACGGACACTATCACGGTGACAATCAATGTGACCAACGTACCTGAAACTCCGACGAACAGAGCGCCAATTTTCTCCGAAGGCAGCCGTACCAAGCGAACAGTAGCTGAGAATACGGCGGAGGGCGCAAACATCGGTAATGCAGTGACGGCTACAGACCCCGATAACGACACATTAACCTATACCCTCGGCGGTATTGACGCGTCTTCGTTTAACATTGAACCGTCAACTGGCCAGTTGAAGACAAAGGCGGCACTCGACTACGAAACCAAAACTTCCTATAGTGTAACGATTACTGTCTCCGACAGGGGGCTTACGGACTCCATCACCGTTACCATTGATGTGGCGGACCTAGACGATCAAGCGAGCCCGACAATAACGTTAGAATCGACATCTTTAACGGAGAGGACGCTGAATGGGAGTGTAGTTACCCTGAGGCTGAGTAACCGAATTTTTGAACGATGGCTGAGCGGCCTTGTGACCGTGTCGGGTATTGATGGTGTAAGTGTTAGATCGTTTGATTTGAAACGTGTGAGTGATACTGAATTGACCGCTAAACTTACGTTTGACGGCACGGATTTTGATTCCGATGCTACCCTTACGTTCACGGTTGAGGCGGGGGCAATTGCAAGTTATAACGGTCCTGCATTGACCAATTCCCTACCTGTCGCCGCAAGTCAGGAATCGGTGGTCGGATCGCCTACCTCCTTAACGGAGACGGCGCTTAATGAGAGCACGGTGACGCTGACGTTGAGCGGGCGTGTCTACGAATCGCGGTTCACGGTTGCAAATAACATTACTGTGTCTGGTATTGACGGCGTTACATTTCGCACGTTTGACCTGGAACGAGATAGCGATACGGTGGTAACGGTTAAACTGAGGTTCGACGGTACGGACTTTGACACCGATGCCACCCTCAACTTTACAGTTGGGGCGCGCGCAATAGTAGATTATAGCGGGCCCGCATTCACCGCAACAATACCTGTCACCGCTGTGGTGGAAGCAATCCCAACAATGGCCGCATCGTCTTCACAACCGCTTTATGAAGGGACGCTGGATGAGAGCGTGGTTACATTGACTTTGTCATCCGGTGCTTACGCACAATCTAGCTTCGACATCAGCCGTGCTGTCACGGTGTCAGGGATTGATGGCGTCACATTTCGCAGGTTTGATGTAGATCGGGTCAGCGATACCGTGGCAACGGTTGAGCTGACATTTGACGGCACGGACTTTGACACCGATGCCACCCTCAACTTTACAGTCGGGGCGGGTGCAATTGAGAACTATAACGGCGACGCACTAACTGCGGAAATACCTGTCACAGCGGTTGTGGAGGAAGACCCAACCATAACGGCATCAACCCCGCAGCCGCTTTCAGAGGCAACCTTGGATGAAAGCGTGGTTACATTGACGCTAAAAAACCGGACTTACGCACAATCCAGCTTTGGGATTAGAGATGCCTTAACGGTTGACGGTATTGTCGGTGTAACTATTGGTACGTTCGGCGTAGATCGTGTGAGCGACACGGAGGTGACCGTCGAGTTAACTTTCAACGGAGATATTGACACCGATGCTACCCTCACCTTCTCGGTGGAGGCAGAAGCCATTGCTAACTACGATGGGCAAACGCTGGTTGCACAAGTTCCTGTCACAGGCGGGCAGGAATCGGTAACCGTATCAACAGAGGCGCCGTTGACAGAAGCAACCCTCGATGGGAGCGTCGTCACACTCACACTAAATGGCGGCGTTTACGAGCCGTCCACCTTTGACCTCAGAGATGCCGTGACCGTCTCCGGCATTGATGGTGTCACGATTCAAGGGTTTGATTTGGACCGAGTCAGCGATACAGAGCTTACTGTCGAACTGACATTTGTCGGAAATATAGACACCGATGCCGCGCTCGTATTTTCCGTCGGTGCCGATGCCATAGCGGGCTACAATGGCTCCGCGCTGGACACACAATTACCCGTCACAAGCAGGCAGGAATCGGTAACTGCATCAATAGAGACGCCGTTGACGGAAGCAACGCTGGATGGGAGCGTAGTCACATTGACGCTAAGCGGCGCAGTTTACGCGAGATCCGTCTTTGACATACGAGATTCGGTAACAGTCTCGGGCATTGAAGGTGTAACTATACCTTGGCACCAACCCGATCGGGAGAGCGACACCCAAATCGCCGTTGAACTTGAATTCAGCGGCAACATTGACAACGATGCCACACTCACCTTCTCGGTCGGAGCCCATGCAATACAAAGATACAACGGCGAGGCATTCATCGCGGAGATACCCGTAGCTGCGCTGAATGAATCGGTAACCGCATCGTCGGCGGCACCTTTGACGGAAGCAACATTGGCTGGAAGCGTGGTCACACTCACGCTTAGCGACGCTAAATACGCACGTTCTATCTTCGACATCAGAGATGCCGTGACCGTCACCGGCATTGACGGCGTAACTATTCCTTGGCACCAGCCCGACCGTGAGAGCGATACGGTAATTACTGTTGAACTCGAATTCATCGGCGACTTTGACACCGATGCCACACTCACCTTTTCAGTCGGAGCCGATGCCATAGCGGGATATAACGGCCCCGCACTGGTTGCACAAATGTCTGTCGCTGCGGGACAGGAGTCGATAATCGCCTCAACAGAAGCCCCGTTGACAGAATCAACCCTAAATGAGAGCGAGGTCACACTGACGCTTAACGGTGCCAATTATGCGCGTTCTATCTTCGACATTAGAGATTCCGTGACAGTATCCGGTATTGACGGCGTAACTATTCCTTGGCACCAACCGGACCGTGAGAGTGACACTGTTATCACCGTTGAACTTGAATTCACTGGTGACTTTGATACCGATACGGCACTAACCTTCACTGTGGGAGCAGAAGCCATAGCAAGTTACGATGGCCCAGCATTCACTGCCCAAATTCCCGTCAACGCGAACATGGAATCGGTGGTTGCCTCTTCTGATTCCCCGTTGACAGAGGTAAGCCTTGATGAGAGCGTGGTCACTCTGACGCTTAGCGGCGCTAATTACGCGCGTTCTATCTTCGACATCAGAGATGCCGTGACCGTCTCCGGTATTGACGGTGTGACAATCCCTTGGCACCAACCGGACCGAGGGAACGACACCGTTATCACTGTCGAACTTGAATTCGACGGCAACATTAGCGCCGATGCGACACTTACCTTTACCGTGGGCGCGGACGCCATTGCAAACTACGTCGGGTCAGAACTCACAGCCGAAATATCCGTCACCGCAGGCCCCCAAGGAGACGCAAACCAAGATGGTGTGGTGGACCTCGAGGATTTGGTGGAGGTTGCTTCAAACTTTCAACAGACTGGCCCGAACAGTGCTGATGTCAACGGAGACGGTGTGGTGGATGTTGAAGACCTGCTCCTAGTTGCAGGCACACTGGAAAACACGGCAGCCGCGCCTGCCGCACATCCACAAACACTGACGATACTCACCGCCGCAGATGTTCAAGATTGGCTGTCACAAGCGCGGCATTTGGACCTAACGGACACAAAGTTGCAAAGGGGTGTTCTCTTTTTGGAACAACTCCTCACGGTTTTGATTCCGAAAGAAACAGCGCTGTTGCCCAACTACCCGAATCCGTTCAACCCAGAGACGTGGATACCGTATCATCTGTCCAACGACGCCGATGTACAAATCTCGATTTACGATTCAAAAGGCATGTTAGTCCGTTGGTTGGATCTAGGTCATCAGATGGCTGGTTACTATACTGATCGCACAAAAGCCGCGTATTGGGACGGAAAGAACGAGTTCGGTGAGCAGGCAGCGAGCGGTGTGTATTTCTATCACTTGTCCGCCGGCGATTATTTCGCCGTGTGGAAGATGATAATTTTGAAGTAACGAAAAATTCGAAGAGAGTAAAATTAGTGTTGGTTAAATATGTTTCATCTGAACGTTTCTCAATACGTTAAACCTGTAATTACCCCCAAAACCTAGACAGTTGCATAAGAGATCTTTTCGACTAGAAAAATGGTCATCATCTGAGCGAAAATAGGACTCGGAAACGCCAAGAAAAAGAAAGGAGTTTCTCCACGATGTCCCGTAGAATACAGCGTGATGGCCGATTCAAAGCGCAAGTGGCTCTTGAAGCTATCAAGAATCAGCAGACTATCAGTCAGATTGCCAGTGAATACGGTGTCAATCCGGCTCAAGTCAGCCAATGGAAAAAACAGGTGCTTGAGGAATTACCTCAACTCTTTGCGAAGGGACGTTCAAAAACGGCGTCCGACCACGACAAGCTAGTGTCTGAACTGTATCGCCAGATTGGTCAGTTGAAGGTAGAACTGGACTGGCTTCAAAAAAAAACGTCGCGCTTCCGTTGAACAGAAGCGGCAGCTTGTTGAACCGGAGTGCCGTTCAGTGTCGATTGCAAGACAGTGTGAGCTCTTAGGCTTGTCTCGAGCATCGTTCTATTACACTCCTGTAGGGGAGTCACCACAAAATCTGCTGTACATGCGTCTGTTAGATGAACAGTACACCAAGAGGCCGTGGTGTGGGGTGCCTAAGTTAACGAAATGGCTTCGTCGTCAAGGATATGTTGTCAATCCGAAACGGGTAGCACGGTTAATGCGGAAGATGGGATTAGTTGCCATCTATCCCAAGATCTCCAGAATGGGCAAACCGTCGAAAGTGTACCCCTATCTGTTGAAAGGATTAAGCATCACCAGACCGAACCACGTCTGGGCAACTGACATCACCTATATTCGTTTAAGCCATGGCTTCGTTTATCTGGTAGCCATTATGGATTGGTTTTCCCGTTATGTGTTGTCATGGGAACTGTCAAACTCCCTCGACGTGTTCTTTTGCCTATCGGCTCTGGAACGGGCGCTTGGTAAAGCGAGTCCATTAATATTCAACAACGACCAAGGAAGTCAATTTACTTCGGAGGCGTTTACTGCTAGACTTGAAGCCTCTGGCATAGCCATTAGTTGGAACGGTAGAGGCCGCTACTTTGACAACATCTTCGTTGAACGACTTTGGCGCAGTGTTAAGTATGAGGAGGTTTACCTCAACGACTATGATTCAATGAACACGGCTCGGCGCCGCTTGAGAGATTATTTCAACTTTTACAACCGAGAGCGACTTCATCAATCGCTCGATTACTGTACACCTTACGAGGTGTATTTTCACTAACTTCAGGCGTTTAAGTTTGACCAGAATTAGTCAGGTTTTATTTCTTAAATCTCCTCATTTTCTGTCTAAAGGATGGGGGTAGCTTAACACATTTATGACCGTGTAGATAATTTTATTGCGTGCTCCGGTCAAATAAACGGATTAGAACATGTTGATGTATCGAACAGGCATTACTCCGTTGGCGCATTCTTCAATAAGCCCGATGGCGGTTATTTGACATTCGACGATCTTCAGGATAAGGTGATATATCTCGTCGTTATTGAGGATGATGCTTATCCATGCCCAGCCCCAGGGGGAGATTTCTTTCCTTTTTCGGACGACTTTGTCGGCAAGACCGAAACCTTTCCGGGTCGTGACATTGCCGGTACAAAAGCCATGCAGTTTGACGACCTAACCCAGTTAACCGTCACCGTTTCACTTACATGGAAACCCATTAATGATAACGGCACAAAATTCTAACAATAACAAAATCTCCTCATTAGATGCCGCAAATGTTCGAGAATGTGTCCCAGATGTCAAAATAGTCCGTCGTCTGCGTTTAATCTGCGTTTCATTTCAGTAGATATTTCAGAAAATTCGGAAATTTATTCTGAAAAATTAATAAAAAAGACTTGACAAAAATATTCACGATGAATTATACTATCGCGATTTTCCGAATATTTCTTGGTGATGGACATATATTATGCGATTGAGTCTCAGTTGCAATTCAGATTTTATGGTCTCAACCAGTTTTGGACGGATTAAGTACGTCCGTTTTTATTTAAGAACGTATTGAAATAGAGTCTCAATATCAATAACGAAATGAGGTAAAATTGCGCAGTTTTTGTTTTGGTGTATTTCTAATCTTGATTGCCCAAGCCGCACCGGCTGATTCCGGGCGGCTCCAAATCTCCGGTTACGGGGTAATCAACTACGCTAACTTTTTTTGGGAAACAGATCCAGAGCGGCGCGCCCATATTGACGTTGAACGGCTTGTCGTCGCGCCGAAGTACCAGGTCAATGACAACATCCGGCTTGAAGCGGAGCTTGAGTTTGAACACGGCGGCACCGGCATCACAATGGAGTTCGACAAATTTGAGGAGTTTGGCGAATTTGAGATGGAGGTCGAAAAAGGCGGTGAGGTCATCGTTGAGAAACTGGCTGCAGTCTTTGAGTTTCGTCCAACATTCAACTTGCGGATAGGTCACATCATCGTGCCGGTCGGCTTAACTACCAAACGGCATCGCCCGCAACACTACTTCACGACCACCCGCCCGGAATCCGAATCATACCTGATCCCAACCATCTGGCATGAAAACGGAATTGAGATATTCGGCAATATCGGCGCGTTCAGCTATCAAGCGCAAGTTGTCAACGGATTGGATTCAACCGGATTCAGCTCACGCCGATGGATAGTCGGCGGTCATCAACTGCGTTTTGAGGCTGCAAATGCTGAAGATTTCGCGCTCGTCGGCCGTGTCGATTACACAGTCACGGACGGAGCCGTTCTCGGACTCTCCGGGTACTACGGCGACAGTGCGGACAACCGTCCGAAACCAGACTTTCAGTCAGATGCCCATGTTTCAATTGTCGACCTGCACGGCTTTTACAAGGTCGGCGCATTGAAAATTCGCGGCATGTTCCTTTACGGTACGCTCGAAAATTCTGAATTTGTCTCCAAAGCCAATCGAAATCTCTCCAACAACTTGAACGTAAAGCGGACACCCGTTGGCAGCCGAGCACACGGCGGTTACCTCGAAGTCGGATTCAATGTGCTAACTTTCTTCAAATCATCGCTGAACACGCAGGCGGCGCTCGACCTGTTCATCCGTTACGACAACTACGATACAATGGCTGAGGTTAAGGGAGACATCTTCGATAATCCGCGTTGGGAACGGAAGACGTGGACGTTCGGCGCCAATTACCACCCGCATCCGCAGCTTGTCTTTAAAGGGCACTACTCCGCACGAACATTGGGCTCTACACCCGTAGAGGTGCTAGACACCATACCCATAGAGATATTTGACACCGAATTTGAGGACGAACACACTTTCGCGCTCGGATTTGGGTTTCAATACTAAATTCAACATTAAACCAACAAGGAGGAATCCAATGAGATTCAATCAACACTTAGAAAAATTCTATTGCAGTACACTATCGACGCTTCTGGTTTTATCAGTCTTTCTCATCGGGTGCGGTCTCTCTGGTTGCGGCGAGGACGAGGAAATCGATCCTGACACGGGAGCCGCATTTGATGCAACCACCATTTTGAATGACTTCGCTAACAAGGTCGTGCTTGCCACCTACACCGATTTGGACAATAAAGCGAGTGACCTATTAAACGCTGTCAACGCATTAAACGCAGCCGCCAACCAATCCCATTTGGAATTGGCGCAAACAGCTTGGAAGGCAGCCAGGACACCGTGGGAACAGAGCGAAGCATTTTTGTTCGGCCCGGTTGATACACAGGGGCTCGACCCGGCGCTAGATAGTTGGCCCGTCAATAAAGTAGACCTCGACGCGGTGCTCGCCAGTGACCAGGATTTGACCTCGGCATCCATTGACGCGCTAGAAGACACGCTGAAAGGCTTCCATACTATCGAGTATCTCCTCTTCCGCGAAGGAGACCAGAGAAAAGCTGAGGAAATTACGCCTCGAGAGCTCGAATATCTAATTGCCACTACGGAGAATCTGAAAGATAAAACTGGCCAGTTGCGTACCGCGTGGGATGCGTCGGGTGAAAACTACGCCGGTGAGGTCGCTAACGCCGGCACATCGAGCACCATTTATAAATCACAGAAAGACGGTATGCAGGAGATGATCAACGGAATGATTGTCATCGCCGATGAAGTCGCTAACGGTAAAATTTCCGACCCGTTCTCCGAGCAGGACACAACCCTCGTCGAGTCGCAGTTTAGCTTCAACTCAATTAGCGATTTCCAAGACAATATCCGCGGTATTCAGAATGTCTACATGGGGAAATTCACTGGCGATGGCCAAGGGCTCAACGAATTTATAAATGGAGTGGACGCCGGATTGGACGCCAGATTCCTTACCGAAGTCCAAACCGCCATTGATACCATCGGTGCGATTCCAGATCCATTCCGAGATTCTATCACTTCCCATCGTTCTTCAGTCCAAGCGGCAATTGACGCAGTAAATACGGTTCAGCGTACACTTGAGAACGATATCTTAAAGTTGGTGCTAGACGGTAACTTCAATTAATGAGAGAAACCGAGTTTTTTCAAAAAACTCGGTTTCTTCGCACCACTCACTAGGTTCTGTTGACATTTTGAGACTACTGATTCAGCAAAGGTTGTCACCATTGGATAATCTGATATAAGTAACGCAAACTGTTAGTTTGCGGGCTCGGATCACAATCTAACAGATTGTGTTACAAAAGATTCCTTTGTACTTGATAGGGACTGCCGTTTAACCGTTCAATTCAACCTACGGGATGCCAAATGTCAACAAAACCTAGTTTGTAGGAGAGGCTTCCTAGCCTCGATTATTAATCAGTCGATTCCTCCTTGTGTAAATATGAACCCAAATGACTATAACAGGGGCAAATTTGATATCCAAAATCGACTTTCCACACCTGTTTGAACGCGCCACTTGGGGTGCTGTAAGCTGTGAGTTTGAATGCCTCAACAAGTTACCGCCGCTCAACCTTATCAGTAATGTCAACCTTGTTCCGTTCAGAGAGGATTTGTGGTTAATGCTTCGCACACAAACAGGGGAATGGGAAGTTCCGGGAGGCACGCTGGAGCCGGACGAATGCTATTCGGATGCAATAAGACGTGAGTTAATTGAAGAAGCTGGTGCACGGGTGATAACCTTTGAACTACTCGGCGCATGGCACTGTTTTTCGACTGCTCCAAAACCCTATCGATCGCATCTGCCGCATCCCGAATTCTATCGGCTTGTGGGTTATGGAGCGGTAGAAATCATCAGCAGCCCTGAAAATCCTGAAGGCGGCGAACAGGTGGCAAGCGTAGAATTCGTCCCTATTGAGGAAGTTGTTCAACGGTTCCACGCCATCAATCGGTTTGAGTTGGCAGAGTTATACCAGTTGGCAGCAAAAGTACGTGAGTCTAAAGCTGAAAACCGGCGAGAACGGACAGATCAATGAAGATATATTTGTTCTCTTTTTGATGGGGCAAATATTAAGAGCTTGGAACCATGAAATCAAATCATATCTCAAACACCCTATTCGCTGGGATACTGTTCTGTATGCTGATTACTGCTTGTGATTCGGACGATCTAACCGATCCGGAGAAGATGGACATTGTGGATAAAAGGTTTTCCGGTGGGGAAACCACGGTTTTTGACGCAACCAGCCATGCGTTTTCGACACCTGCCCCAAACCTTTCGGCAGACGGACTCGAAAAACACCTCGACGGAGACCTTGAATTTGAAGCAGTGTTTGTCACAGTGCCGGCGGAGGTCAACCCGGGGCTCGGTCCAGTTTACAACAATATCTCGTGTATCAACTGCCATGCGCGAGATGGACGGGGACGTGCACCGACATCCGGGGAAAAGCTCACATCAATGCTTTTCCGCGTGAGTCTTCCAAATACGGACGGTGACGTTACACATGGACCTGTCCCAGTTCCCGGTTTCGGCACACAACTCAACAACCGCGCGATTTACGGCGTGCCCCCAGAGGGGACGGTTACAATCAATTACACGGAAGGTGAACTCGCGACAAGCGACGGCGCGAAGGTGTATCTTCGCACGCCGAACTACAGTATTGAAAACACATATCAACCGTTACCGGACGATGTTGAAATCTCTCCCCGCGTCGCCCCCGTTGTGTTTGGTTTAGGATTGCTTGAAGCGATACCTGAATCGACCATCCTCGCCTTGGCAGACGAGGAGGACCAGGATGGCGATGGCATTTCAGGGAAAGCGAATTACGTCTGGGATGTCCAGAAGAACGGGTTAAGCCTAGGTAGGTTCGGGTGGAAAGCAAATCAGCCGACGTTGCTTCAACAGGTCGCTTCTGCCTACCACGACGATATCGGTATTACAACTTCGCTATTGCCGACCGAGAGTTCGGCTGGACAACCGCAATACGACGGTAGGGGTGACGACCCGGAACTCAGCGATGAAATTATGGACGTGGTGACGTTTTACATTCAAACCCTTGCAGTGCCTGCCCGCCGCAACCTTGACGACCCGGTTGTTCAGCGCGGCGAGGAACTCTTTGATAGCGCGGGCTGCACCGGATGCCATATCCCGATGTTGCAGACGGGAACGCTGGCAGATGTGCCCGCGGTTTCTAACCAGACGATTTACCCATATACCGATCTGCTTCTGCACGATATGGGTCCGGGGTTAGCAGACTACCGCCCCGATTTCCTAGTGAGCGGATCGGAGTGGCGTACACCGCCGTTGTGGGGTATCGGGTTAATAAAAGTGGTCAACGGACACACCAACTTTCTCCACGACGGCCGCGCAAGAGGTTTGCTGGAGGCAATCCTGTGGCACGGTGGAGAGGCGGAACAATCGCGTGAGCGAGTTCAGCAGATGCCGGCAAGTGACAGAGAGGCGCTAATCGCGTTTCTGGAATCGCTGTAGGAATGAAGTCCTATCATCCATTTAGGCATTGGACATTAGTTTTAATCTTTATGATGTAGTTTATGTCAACAATACTTGAGGAAAAATATGACCTTGCAAGTTCAAGAGGTTCAAAACAGCCCCAGCACCCCGCGTTTCATCATAGCAGCCAAGACGGACGAAATTAGACCGGGTAGCTGTATTGACGCAAAGCTAGAAGGGCATTGCATTGGTATCCACAATGTCGATGGACAGTATTACGCGGTCGACAATATTTGTCCCCATGTTGGCGGAGTTTTACACTCAGGTCAGTTAATGGACGGGGTTATCGTCTGTCCAATTCATCAATGGAAGTTTGATGTCAAGACGGGCGCGTGCATCTGGCCGGGGAAATGCGAGATTGCGACCTATCCCGTGAAGGTTGACGGCGACCACATTTTTGTTGATATCAATTCACCGAGCCGCCCAATCCAACATAACCCCATTCGAGTTTATCATACGAAGGCAAAACGGAGGGCAAAGCCGTGATAACTGTCGCGAATCGAATTTACGTTGCGCCTGAATTTAGAGAAGACTTCGAGGCGCGTTTCCGAAATCGCGCACGCCTTGTCGACGGCATGCCCGGGTTCATATCAAATCAGGTGTTGCGGCCGGTAAATGACGATGACCCTTACGTGGTTTTTACACTTTGGGCATCACGCAAAGACTTTGAAAACTGGGTGGAATCGGATGAATTCCGGAAGGGGCATGCCCAATCCGGAACATTGCCCAAAGAGGCGTTCACGCAATCGAACAAGTTAGAACTTCACGAGGTATTTCTCGATTCTTCTCGTCCGGACCTTGTGGAAGAGCCGCACGGCGGCGCATTCAGCGTACATTAGAATGTGTAAAAACAACCGACATTCAGATTTCAGATAAAGGCTCACGAAGATGTACGACGAATTGTTTTCACACGAATCTATCAGTAAAACATATGAGCACATTTGTACCGACACGGCGAGTGTGGCTCAATTCGTAAAATTACTTATTGATACTGAGATTCGTTTTCAATAAATGTGAAAAAAACAGAAAGGGCCAACAACAGGGAAAGGGACAGCACGCAACGGTCAATTGTTAGCTAGCTCCCGTATCCCCGTTGATTAGATGAATTGGGGCTTTTTTGCGCCCAATCGGGGCGAACGTTAGCAAATCAACAATTTCCCAAACGCGCCCCGCCCTTTCTGTACAAATAAGAGTAAGCCAATCGCTTAACAAATGTCAAGAAAATAGTACGTCGTCGGTCAATGACGACGACATTAATAACCATTATCAGGTTGAGGATTTATATGATGAAACTAACCCCTATCCAATTTAGCATCTTGTTGTTGGTAATGGTGGCTGCAACCGGTCTGGTGTTGTCTGGTTGTGAGAGCGACCCTTTGCTTGAACCGCAGTCTCAAGTCCCTGAAGAGACCGGCAGCTACGGCAATACGAATCTCCCGGTCAGTGGAACCGACAACTCGAACAATGCGGTCAACGCCGGTCAGAATAAAGATATTGACGGCAACCGCTACAGGAAAACCAATCCAGAACTCTTTTGAAAGTGTAGGGAACACATCTATGCATCAGATTTTAGGAATTTTAATGACATTAATTCTTCTACTAGGCACGCCGAATCTTTGCTTTAGCTCAGTCGAGATTCGCGGTAAAGTTGTTGACAAAGAGACGGCACAACCGATTATGGGCGCCGCGGTTAGAATTGAATCCAATGGACAGGACTCGCGAGAGACAAAAACGGTACGAGATGGCACTTTCCATTTTGCTCAGGTTGACTTGGGGCAGATACTGATTAAGGTAAGTCTGATCGGTTATGATGATTATGTTGAGATGCTTGAGATAGATTCCGATACCACGCAAGCGTTAGACATAGCCTTGTTGAGCCGTCTCTTTGAATTTGCGCCCGTAGAGATCATTGGCAAATCACCGCAGATTAACAGAAAACTCACCGGCACTATTAGCGTATTGGAACCGCAATCGGTCGAGTTGATTCGCCCGGTTGGGACACAGGAATTGCTCGAACTCATGCCCGGCATAAACGGCTACGCGGACGACGGATTCGGAAATTCGCGTTTGAGCATTGGCATCCGCGGTTTGAATCCGCGCCGGAGTGCGCGAGTCCTTATCCTAGAAGATGGTGTACCGATTCAACCCGCGGTCTACATCTATCCGAATGCCTACTACAATCCGCCATCAGATAGAATCGATGCGGTGGAGGTCATTAAAGGGAGTGCCGCACTTCGTTTTGGTCCCCAAACAATGGGTGGGGTCATTAACTATACTACTCATAAACCGGTGGGGACCCGCCGCTTGGCAAATCAGTTGACTGTCGGAAATAACGGATTTTACAGCGCCTTCTCGGAGTGGCGGGGCCTCGGCAGCAAAAATATCGCTTCCGACGTACAACTGCTTTATAAACACGGCGACGGATTTCGGGAAAACAATTCGTTTGACCAAGCGAACGGCACCGTAAAGACGCTGTTCCAATTGAGTGAGCAAAAGACGCTCTATCTCAAAGCTAACGGCAATTTTGAAGACTCGAGCGCGACCTACACTGGATTGACGGAATACTCCTTCCGAACTGACCCAAACTTCAATCCGAAGGAGGACGATAATTTTAAGGTCATTCGTACATCGCTTGATCTAATTTACACGAACAGGATTTCAAATAATCTCATAAGCAACACCACCGTATACACAAGCGTGTTTGACCGCCGATGGTGGCGCGAGGATGATATCTACGTTCGTCCTTCGGCAATTGAAACGGGGAATTTAGCGCCGGTCCCCTATTTTCAAACCGGGGACTTAGTGAGAATAGGCGGCGGAAAAGGGAATTTTGGAATCTTGAGGACGTTTTACGTCGGCGGCATAGAACAAAATTATTCCTTCAAACACCGCCTTGCCGGGACACACAGCAACGCTGACATTGGCGCACGAGTTCACTGGGAACGCTTTATCGACGATAAAAAGATTGGTGATGCTCCAGATGCACGCGACGGTGTCTACTACACTGGCACGCCGGTGGACGCCGAAGACCCCGTGAAAATTGTGGGTCAAAGCCACCACTACGAAACCGCTGCCCTCGCACTCTATGCTAAAGAACAACTTGAGTGGGACGAGTTCACGCTGACTCCGGGACTCCGCTTTGAGGTGTTTAAGCAGGACCGAGTTGACCGGCTATACGGTTCTGTGCTAGCCGACAAGGTTTCTTCTGTTGTGTTGCCCGGCATAGGAGCAAACTATCAGCTCGGTAGATTCAATCTGTTCGGAGGGGTTCACAGAGGATATACAGCGCCATCCAGCGGAGCGTTAAAAATTACCAATTTCGGACAAAACGTCGACGCCGGCGGGCTCGACCTCAAGGCCGAAAAGAGTTGGAACATGGAAGCCGGTTTCAGGTCTTGGGGGCAGCGTTTGACCGTAGAAGTCACCGGATTCCTAATTAGCATCTCGGACATAGTCGCGGCAGGACGTGGTACAGCCTTTAAGAATTTAGGTAGAGTTGACAATTACGGATTGGAAACCGCGGTTGCAATCGGCGTTTCACGATTCGCACCGTTGCTTCCCGACGTTAATCTTGCTTACACCTATCTCCAAACTGAAATCAAGAGCGGTATCGTCAAGTCCGCCACTATTGCCGGGAACGTAGATGTAGACCTCGTTGGAAACGAATTGCCCTACGCGCCGCGGCACACCTTGACTGTCGGATTGGCAAAACAGCTTGGTGATGCCCTGCGCTTGAGAGCAGACATGCGATTTGTCGACAAGGTCTTCACAGACTTTGAGAATATCGAACAGACGTTTAATCGCGGTGATACTGGCCCCATTCCGAGCTACACAATCGTCAATGCAAGTGCGGATTATAAAATTTCGAGCCAATGGAAGGCTTTTGTTGCGGGCAAAAACCTCTTTGACAAAGTCTACATCGGGTCGAGATTGCACTCGAACGCCGGTCAACCAGAAGCAAACCTAAGCTCAGGTATTCTTGTTGGACCCAGGCGGCAGATACTTTTTGGTATCAAGCATGGGTTTTAGTCAAAACCTTTCAAACGAGAGGTTTAATCGGTTAAATTTTTAACCATTCAATTTGAAGAGGAGAACAAATGAAAGTGTTTACCGAGCGGATTCTCTGGACAACTGTGCTACTCTTGGCGACCAGCCTGTTTGTTGTAGGTTGCGGCGAGGATGACACGGAGGATCCTCTCACTGAAGAACCACCAGAAGGCGACGCCGCCATTCAGGTGCCGTCCGCTTACGTATTTGACAGTCGTTTCGTTGAAGGCAAAAGCAGCGTTTCCTATTCCGGACAGACGGTGCGCAATCTGCTGTTGCAAGACCTGAAAATCTTTATTGACAGTTTGGGCAAAGACGGCGCTCGAGCAGCAGCTGTTCAAGAAATGCTTAATCTTTATGATTACGACGATGGACTCAACCTTAAATCACTTAGTACCGCCGGCGCACTGCCAGTTTTGGAGAGCCATTATTCCTCGATTTCGACCGGCAAAAATCTGTCAGGGAAAATTTCGGGAGACGTCGTCATAGGCTACGACCATACCGCGGACGAACTGGTGCGAGAGTGGTTTCAAATTATCGCGGATAACTCGGAAAACCCTGATAAACTCGGAACACCGGCGGTCTACACCGATGACAACGGCGTTGACCTGACGCAGATGATTAACAAAGTACTTATCGGTGCGGTGCCTTACTATCAAGCCACGGGAGTTTATCTCGACAGCTTGCTAGACCGCGACAACAACGAGGCGCGTAATGGAACCGACCCCTACACCGCTATGGAACATGCGTGGGACGAAGCCTTCGGCTACTTTGGCGCTGCGCGAGACTATGCCCGCTATACCGATGAACAACTCGCCGGCAGCATCGATGATTTTACCTTTGACTCCAACGGCGACGGCAGCATCGATTTCAAGTCGGAGTATAATTTTGGACTCTCGCGTAACGCCGGCAAGCGTGATAAAGGGGGCTCTGGCGTGAACTTCACGCAGGAGATTTTCGATGCGTTCCTCAAGGGCCGCACCCTAATCACTAACCAAGGCACCGTGGCTGAAATCAGTCAACAGCGGCAGATCGCTGCAAACGGTATGGAGAAGGTAATCGCCGCGACAGTTGTCCATTATATTAACGATACGCTCAGCGACATGTCCAAGCTGGGTACGGCGGATGAAAATCGCGTCAATCAAAATAAGCACTGGGCAGAAATGAAAGGGTTTACTGTAGCCCTGCAATATAATCCGTTCAGGCTGATTAGCGACGGGCAACTCAGGGAATTGCACGGCATCATGGGTCAGGCGCCAGCCTACGACGCCCCCGGCAGCAACGGGTATGACACGACGGTTGCGAACTACAACCGTGCGAAGACTGTGTTGCAGGAAGCGTATGGATTCTCCGGCGCCAATATGGCAAATTGGTAAGACTTAAACGATTGTGGACGCACATAGGGAATCAGATCGTCGACATCTAGGCAGATTGGTGATACGCAAATTCTCGGATTTGCGTATCACTGAATTTAAAATGTGGTGTATTGTACTCGTCCTATGTGTGGCATCGCGGTTGCTTACAACCATATTCTACATCGAAGATTTGGATAGTCTCCGTTTTGCGTTGAGTATGGTTGACTATGATGTCGCCAAATTGCAACCCCACTTTCCGGCTTACCCCGTCTTCTGTTTTGTCGGCAAGCTGATTTATGCCGTTACGGGGCGTTATGCCTTGGCGTTTTCGCTCATCGGCGGCGTATCCATATTTTTGACGATTTTTTTCCTACTCAAGATTGCGGGAATTAGAATCACTTCGTCTGCCGGGCTAATTACCGTTTTCGTATTGTTCATCAACCCGCTGCTGTGGTTGATGAGCAACCGCTACATGCCGGACGCGATGGGAGTTGGGCTCGTTTTTGCCGGTCTCTATTTCACAACAGTTAAAGACCAGAATCCGCGTAAAGTCGGGTTCGGGTTCTTTCTTGCGGGAGTCTTAGGTGGGGTGCGCCTCTCCTATCTGCCAATGCTCATACCCGCGCTATTCATGCGGTTGCGGACAAATTGGATGTCGTTAGGGTTTATCGCGGCGGGAACAGTTGGCGCTATCATTTGGCTAGTCCCTTTAGTTTTCCTCACCGGATGGGAAACACTGCTCCAAGCCGCTCAGACCCAAAGTCGAGGGCATCTTTTTGAATTTGGCGGCACTGTTGTTAGCCACCCCGAAATGTGGCTGCGAATAACGAAACTTCTTGAAGGCGTGAGGGCAGACGGATTCGGGCTTTATTGGGGCGGGCGGCATATAATAACCGCATGCACAACTATTACGCTGCTTGGAATTCTCGCCGCAAATTGGCGCCAGATAAAAAATGTCAAGCGGTCGAGTTTTCTGAGTGCCAGTTTTATCGGATGTGTGGTTTACGTCATCTGGATTTTCTGCTTTCAAAACGTCGTGAATAAGAGCCGGCATGTTCTGCCGTTAATCCCTTTTTTGGGACTTTTCATCGCGTTTGCCTGTGCTAGAATCGCCGGGCATCGGAACCGTATACTCAAAGTGGTTTTAGCCGGTTTCTTGCTCTGTTACGGATACGTTACGCTTCATCTGGTTGTGCAGCACAAAAATCCGACGGCGATTGCGCAGATATACCAGTATCTCAAGGCTAAACAGAGCGATAAACTATGTGTGGTCTCGGTGCCCCTAATAAAATATTACCTTGAATCTCAAGGGCTGAAAGCGGTCTATATCCCGATTAAAGATGAGGCTGACACCGTGAAACTTGACGAGCAGTTGAGCTCAGAATTCGTAGTCATCGGCAGCCCGCTGCATGGCCGGGCAATGAAAACTCGAAAGACGTTCTATCACAATCCGTATGTTAATCGGATGTGGTCTGAAATCCCCTTGTTTGAGTATTAACGTGAGAGTAGAGAGACGTTACTCACATCCAAACTCAATATCGCTGAGTAGACAAAAACTTGCAATCAATCGAAACTGACGTTCAGATTCTTGGCGGCGGCCCTGCGGGGTTGGCGGCGGGGTATTATGCCAAACAGCGCGGCATCAATTTTGCTCTCGTTGAGGCTAGTGCACATGTCGGCGGAAATTGCCGCACACTCCGGGCAGGCGGCTTCCGATTCGATACCGGCGCCCACCGATTCCACGATAAAGACCGCGAAGTCACGAGCGAGGTCAAAAAACTTCTGGGCGACGCGCTACTCCGCGTCGAAGCGCCAAGTGAGATTTTTTTCGAGGGGCAGTTCGTCCAGTTTCCGCTCACATTGACTAATTTGGTGAAGAAACTGGATGCCAAAACCTTGCTAAAAATCGCTTGTGATACACCGGGCGCTGGCCGAGGAATATCCGCAGACAACTTCGGGAGGTTTGCGGTCAATCAGTACGGAAAGACATTAGCAGAACGCTTCCTGCTCAACTATTCTCAAAAACTGTGGGGAGAGCCGCCGCACAAGCTATCTACAGCCGTCTCCGGCAGCAGATTAAACGGATTGGACATCAAAAATTTTATCCGTTCCACCGTCATGGGCGATGTTCAACAGCCGAGCCATCTGGACGGTTCTTTCCTTTATCCAAGGTACGGCATCGGGATGATTGCAGAAAAAATGCGGGATTTTATTGGAGACCGATGCATCAGAACCAACAGCCGAGTGAGCCGCTTAGTTCACAAGAACGGCAAAATCGAACAAATCATATTAAATGGCGGCGATGACGAGTTGCGAGCCACGAAGCTTGTCAACACATTGCCATTGACGCTTACAACGAAAATTCTAGACCCGCCGCCGCCGCCGGAGCTTCTAGATGTCGCGAATTCAATCAAATTCAGAAATCTGGTGCTCTGCGTATTTTGCTTGAACCGCAACTCCTTTTCGCCTAACGCCTCGCTCTATTTCCCAAGCGAATCGTTTCCTTTTACGCGGCTTTATGAACCAAAAAACCGAAGCCTTCACATGGCCCCGCAAGGTCAGACGGCAATAGTGCTTGAACTGCCGTGTTACAACCGTGATGCGTTGTGGCGTATGTCGGACAAAGCACGAAAAGCCCTGGTTTGGAAGGCTTTACAGCATGTTAAACCGATTGCAACTGAAGAAATTCTCTGTTATCGCTCTTATAAGTTGCCTTTTGCTTATCCGGTACTTGAGGTTGGGTTTGACGAAAACATAAGGCGCTTGATCGATTACCTTGAGGCATTTGAGAATCTATATCTGACAGGCAGAAGCGCGCTCTTTCGCTATCTGCATCTCCACGACCTGTTTAAAGCGGGGAAAGCGTTGGCAAATCGAATCGTAACGGTGTCCGATTAGGGAACCGCGATGATCACTTAAAGATTGTATTATACATACTAGGAGGAATGTAGTTATTTCATTTCACAATCATGAGTTATAGTGCAGATTTAAGGAAACGAGTTGTCAGTTATGTTAAAGCTGGCGGCAGCAAAATCGAAGCCGCTCGCCGATTCGATATCAGTCGAAGGACGGTGTACAATTGGTTAGCGTCAGTCAACCTGCCGCCTAAACCGCGGGCGCCGCACGCCCGTAAATTTGACATTGGCGCTTTACGGCGTCACGTAAAGGATTATCCTGATGCCATACTCTCAGAACGCGCTCAACAGTTCGGCGTATCCATAAGTACGATATGGTATCATTTGAATCAGATGAATTTATGCAGGCGAAACCATCAGCATATCAATAAAAACATCACTGCAACCGAGACAAGTCTTGCCGTGAATACCGTAACCGATTAGATTTAAAGCCAGGGGAGATGCCATCCATGTTCGTGCGTGGAAATTTGACTCAACTACTTAACGAAGTGCGGCACGACGCCATCATAAGACAACGAGGCATCGCATTGGGAGAAACTGACGCCGCCGCATGGTACATTTTTAAAAATGGCTGATACTGAGACTCATTTGCATAAATCAGACCTAATATAACAGAAAAGGCGAACGATAGATATAGGGAAGAACTCGCAACGTCCAATTGTTAGCCGCATTCCCTATCCCTATCGGATTCATAAATTGGGGCTTTTTTGCGCCCACCGCCCTTTCTGTTCCCATTAGGATAAGCCAGTCGCTTTGAGATTGTCAAGAATTTTGCCTAGGAGGAAATCTATAAATGACGTTGCACACCCAAATTTTGATGGGGGTTTTCGCCATCTTCGCCATTGGGGAAATAACTTTAAAGACAGGCCCCAAATCTGCCTATGCCTTCGATTCAACTGAGTTAACCAATGACATTTTTAAGATGGACGAGATTGTCATCACCGGTACAAAAACCGAGCGTCAATTGAAAAATACACCTATTATCACCGAGATTATCACGCGCAGCGAAATCGAAGCAACAGGTGCAGAGAACATCGGAGAGGCGTTAGAGCATCGAGTGGGTGTCGTTGTCAATCGTGACGCCCACGGCGACGGAGTTCAACTGCAAGGGCTAGATTCGGATTACATCCTAATTCTGGTCGACGGCGAACCGCAGGTTGGGCGAATCGCCGGCAAACTGGATCTTGCGCGTATGACAGTCGAAAATGTTGAACGGATCGAGATTGTCAAAGGCGCATCGTCTGCGCTCTTCGGCAGCGCCGCGATGGGGGGCGTAATCAACGTTATCACGCGAAAAATATCATCGCCGTTTACTGCTCAATTCACCAACAACTTCGGGAACCACAACACCATTGACAGCCGTAGCACGGTTGGGTTGAATCGCGGCAAGTTCAACGGGTTAATGACGGTTACTGCAAACCGCCGAAACCCAATCGACCTGGACAAGTCAGACCTTACGACAACGATTGACGGCTATCAAAACTGGACCCACTCGGCGCGAACTGAGTATCAACTGACCCCAAAATCAACCCTCCTGTTTTCGGGGCAATATTTTGCCCAAAATCAGGACGGTGTCAGCGAAAGAGAGGGCGCCGTTTTTGACCGGCTCGGCGACATTGACAACTTCAGCGGCAGCGTCGGCACGGAATATCAAGTCGGATCCCGCTCAAAGTTGATGGGCAAAATTTACGGCACGCGGTACCGCGATGAATCCACGGTTATCGACCGCGGCGCATCGCTCACCGCGTCATCAAATGTCACAATTCAAGACCTAATCAAGGGCGAAGTGCAATATGACGCCGCTCTCGGTTCAAAAAATCAACTGACCGTTGGCGCAGAACTGATATTTGAAAATCTCGAATCGAAACGCATCACGGGCGGCGAAAAGGACATCACAACCGACTCGCTGTTTTTCCAAAACGAATTTCGACCAATGGCAAAACTGTCGATTGTCTTGGGCGGACGGTTTGACAATCACTCCGAATTTGGAACACATTTCAGTCCAAAGTTGAGCGGGATGTATCACGTGACACCTAATCTAACGATGCGTACCTCCTTCGGTGAAGGTTTTCGCGCCCCTGACTTCAAAGACCTATATCTCGATTTCAGCAATGTGACATCCGGGTATCAGGTGCTTGGAAATCCGGACTTACAACCGGAGTCGTCGGGCAACTGGAATCTTGGAGTTGAATACCTATTCAAGTCCTCAATTCGCGGACGGGCGCACCTGTATCGAAACAACCTAAACAACCTTATTGAAGCGGAACGGATCGGGACAAGCGTGCTTGGTGGGAGTAAGTTTCAGTATTTTAATGTCAGCGAGGCATTCACTGAAGGGCTTGAAGTCGAATTCTCGACCCGCTCAATTAGGGGATGTGCCGCCTCAATCGGCTATGCATATCTCAACGGCGAGGACAAGGAGACCGGTATGGCGCTGCTGAACCGATCAAAGCATAGCGGTAACCTCAAGCTCGTTTACATGAACCCGGACGCCGGTGTCAACCTTGACCTGCGCGGGCGTTACGCCAGTAAGTGGGGTTTTTACGACGACGGTGACAAGGTACTTGAAGATGAGGAGTATGCGCCAAGCAACTGGATATGGAACATTCGGGCGTCGAAGCAGGTCATCAAATGGTTAAAAGCCTCGTTCGGAATCAACAACATCTTCGACTTCAAAATTCCGACCTTTTATCCCTTTTCCGGGCGGTCATTTTACGGCGGTTTGTCGCTAAATTACTGAGCCATGATTCTCAACGTTGGACACTGCGTCTCTGACAACTCTCTTATCGGGTAGAGAGTGGTCTGAAAAAACCAACCCAACTTGTAGCTTGGCAATCGTTACGCGTGGAATTTGCTTCACGTTGCTTCTCAATTTTTGCATACGATTTCTGTCGCCAGCACATCGCTCCCGCGGGACTTGACACCCAAGGGTGTGCGCTGTTGACAGTTGCTAACCTTAATCCAAAAACATTAAAAGGATATCAGGTAATGAAGAAGATTAGGTTTCTCTTAACACCGATATTCATCTGCACAATAATTTTCGGCGTGGTACCGGCTGATGCGAAAGTTCACAGCGCAACCGTCACCATTGACGCCACGAGCCGCGAGGCGTGGACATTTTTCAGCTTCTCAACAGGTAAGCCGGTCGAAGTTGAACACCATTCATCCTCAATAAATTGGGACCTCGGTTTCCAAAGGACAATGGTGATTGTCAACGGTGGTGCCAGCGGTCCCGGTGAAGGCACCGTCCTAATATTAGAAGGTGTTCAATTTGAAGATGTTGTCGCTGCGCCGGAAGGCGTCTACGTACCGGATACCGACCAGATTGCCACGATTGCACGGGGAGACGGTTGGTACACCTACACCGGTCCCCCAAATCACTTGGTTCTGCCCAACGATCGGGTCTACGTGCTGCAAACCGCAGCCGGGCTGTTCGCAAAGTTGCGCTTTATCGGCTATTACAGCGACAACGAAGCCAAGGAAGGCTCTGGTAATATCACCATCGAGTATGCCTTCCAAGACGACGGCAGCCGCAGTTTCCAGACGTCTGCTCAAACCTCAGTCGAAGCGAAAGCGAAACTCGTAACGACATGGGCGCGGCTTAAGTTCGGTAGTTGATTCGCCGACAGATGAACCTTATATGCTTGCTCGCCGCCAATTTGCTGCCGCGGCGAGCAAGATTAGCGAACTTTACTCTATTTAATGTTGTACTCGTAAGGTCTACCAATTGCCAACCCAAGACTCCCAAGCTAGTTTGGGTTGTGGACGAGCGTGAAGCTTGTATTGGCAAGTCATGCGTAACGTCAAGGAAATTATTCCCTACCATTACGCATTACGCTTTACTCATTATTCACTACACAGCAATCAATTTTGCCAAGAGAATAAAAGATGACTTTCAGCATATCTCGCCTCATTGGAATAACCGGTTTCGGTGCGATTGCACTCACCGGTACTTTGATTGCGCTCACGCCTTTATTGCAGCAGTCATGCTGGTTAATCTATTCGCGTTCACTTCTGCTCGCAAACGGTGCGTTTGCATGCGCGTGCGCCGCATCGGCATTCTACCTCATCCAAGAACGCCAACTCAAACGTAAGCGGTTTCTCACGGCATTTAAACACCTGCCGGCGCTTGAGCGGTTGGACACGCTTTGTCATCAAGGCGTGATTATCGGGCTGTCGCTATCGATTCTTGGACTGTTCGCTGTTTTAAGATGGCACGCCAGTTATCACAACGACTGGTCGCACCAAGTGTCCGGCGTGAGTGGTGTGTGTCTGCTCTATCTGTTTCACCTGTTTATTCGCTTCGTTCTACGTCGGCGCGGAAAAACGCTTGCGTATTTTTCAATCACTTGCATTTCAATTCTGCTGCTTTTACACCTATCTTCCTAATAGCAGGGAGATGTACATTTACTCAACCCTCAAACTATCTAGAAAGGTAAAAAATGCATCACACGAAAGAGTTTCGGTCGAGTAACAACATCTGTTGCGTTTATCAATGCCTTGAGGGGCATATTCACTTCAAATACCGCGGGATTGACATTGCGATGACTCCCAAAGATTTCTACGATGTTGCAGATACTATCGCGGAAGCCATGTTAACTTTAAAGGACGACAATACAAAAACTCTAACGGACGCGGGTCATCCGATTGCTGTTTAACCCGTTATTTCAATTGATCGATAGGGGGTATTATGAATGCCTTTAGAGATGTCGCCGTTTGGCGGCTAATCTTCTGGTCGGTTATGATTGTTGGGGTTGTTTTCTTATTCGGTTGCGGTAATGATGACAACGACACACCTGAGCAACCACTCAAGGAACAGTTGCCTGAAACTATGACCCCGCCGCCAACTAATCAAACTCCCGTCGAGGTCGAACCGCAACTCGACGTTGTCACCTTCACCATTGATGCGACCAATAGAGAAGCGTGGTCGTATTTTTCCTTCGCCACGAATGATGTTATAGAAGTGGCAGACCCGGAAAATTCAGCGGATTGGGACCTCGGATTTCAACGGACAAAGGTAAAACTCAATGGCGGTGTCAGCGGCCCGGGAAAGGGCGCCGCTGTTATGCTCAAAGATGTGGAGTTTGAGGGTGTGAAAGAAGCGCCTGCCGATGGGTACATTGCAGATTCCGCGGATACATTAGCGATCGCCGCACAGAGCGAGAAGGGATGGTACATTTACACCGGACCGCCCAACCACTGGGTTTTGCCGCTTGATAATCGCGTGTTCATTGTTCAAGCGGCGGACGGTACATTTGCTAAAGTTCGGTTCATCGGTTACTACAAGGACAATGAAAATAAAAAGGACAGCGGTTTTGTTACCTTTGAATATGTCCATCAACCCGATGGAAGCCTAAATTTCTAACTCGGGCGCAAACGACCGGTCTAGACCGCAACGAGTTTGTACTGCGTCTCACACTGCTCTGGTAGAAACCGAGTTTTTTTCCAAAACTCGGTTTCTACTCACCATCGCTCGACAGAAGTGGTCAATTATTATATCCCACTTTCAACACAAGGAGTCAAAATTGAAAATGCGGCATCTCGCAATACTGTTCTGTCTGGTTGCATCAATCGTCAATGCAGAACCGGTGGAAGTTTCGGACGCCCACGGCGAAACGATAGTCGTCAACTCATCCGAGCGCATCGTTTCGCTCAACGGCAGTACCACTGAGATTCTCTTTGCGCTCGGCGCCGGCGAAAATGTCGTTGGCTGTGATGCATCTTCCACCTATCCAAAACATGTTAAGGAATCCTTGCCGTCGATCGGTTATCAGTATCGGCTAAACGCAGAAGGGATTCTCGCCCTTAATCCGACGTTAGTCATCGGCCGCGCAAATGTGAAACCGCCTCAAGTCGTCGATCAGCTGCGCATGGCGGGCGTAACTGTGCTGCTGCTCAAAGAACCGAGAACATTCGACGAAGCCACGCAACGTCTGCGCAAAATCGGAAAGGCGGTCGGTCGTGAGGAGCGCGCAACAGAATTAATCTCGGCGTTGGACGAGGACATTGAAACGTTGAATTCAAAGCTTGCCGCACGGGAAGGCAAGGAAAAACTGAAAGTGTTGTTTCTATATTTGCGAGGTCCGCAAACCGCTTTTGTGCTCGGCAAGAATTCCGGTCCCGGCGCAATGCTTGAACTTGCCGGAGCAACCAACGCCTCCGGAAAGATCAAGGACTCCAAACCGATGACGGCGGAGGCGGTTATCGCCGCACAACCGGATGTGTACGTGCTGTTTGAATCCGGGTTGAAATCTATCGGCGGCGTCGAAGGGTTGCTCGAAGTGCCCGGTTTGGCACAGACGCCCGCCGGACGAAACAAGCGAGTGGTTGCAATGGATGGATTGTATTTGTCCGGATTCGGCCCCCGCTGCGGGCGGGCAGCCCTTGACCTATTCCGCGGCATCTACGAATCTCAAGGACTTTTCAACTCAAAGAGGGAGTAGTTCGGTTGCAACTCGCCATCGTCCATAGTCATTGCGGCTAAAAATTAGACATTTACTCATTGGTTTGTGGGAGAGGCTTCCTAGCCTCGATCATCTATCAGTCGATTCCTACTTGTGTAAATATGAACCTAAACGACTAGGTTCTGTTGACATTTCATCACAACTGAACAATCATAGGGGCAGTGCACAGCTCCAAGACGATTAGTAGGGGTTGGGTTACCCAACCCTCTATTCCCAAACATATCTGTATGGTTGGGAGTCTCCTGCCAGCGGTTAATCTGTGGGCGGGGTGACCCCGCCCCTACGGTTACGGAGGGATTCACACAAATGTCACCACGCCCTATAATACGGCTATGCATAACTATCGGTAAACCGTGACAAATCGAGCGCGAATCCTTTACACCCTCGGCAGCTTACTCCCAATCTCATTGTGCGTCGCCGCAGGAGTGGGAGCATACCAAATCCTTCCTTGGCGCATACCTAGTGTCTTGCTATTCCGCGAAGACGGTTTTGATGTACTCATCTACGTCCGATTCCCCCGCGTCATCTTGTCCGCAATTGTCGGATCAGTCTTAGCCATCTCCGGGGCGACGCTGCAAGGCATCTTCCGCAATCCGCTCGCAGATCCTGGACTAATTGGCGTAACTGCGGGAGCGGGTCTCGGCGCAGCGGTGTGGATTGTACTGATTGGGAGCGGGTTCTTTGGAATCTGGGGTGTGCCAATCGCGGCATTCGCCGGAGGCGTGATTGTAACGATTGCAGTCTGGAAAATCGCTCAAACCCAAGGACAGGTTCTCACGGTAACCCTGTTACTCGCCGGGATAGCGCTCAACAGTTTCGCCGGGGCGGGCATCGGCATGATGACCTTCCTCGCTGACGAAGAACAGCTTCGGAGCCTTACCTTCTGGCTGCTCGGCGGATTTGGCGGGGCGACCTGGCGTGTGGTTGCGGTAACGCTTCCGGTGGCAACCGCAGGGGGAGTCGTGTTGTTTCGTTTGGCTCGCGCGCTTAACGCCATGAGCTTGGGCGAATCGGAAGCATATCATCTCGGGGTTTCGACCGAATCGCTGAAGCGATGGGCAGTCTTTGGCGTCGCACTGACTGCCGGTGCAGCCGTATCAGCCGCTGGCGGCATCGGTTTCGTAGGACTTGTCGTACCGCACCTGCTTCGCCTCATGGGCGGCGCCGACCATCGGTATGTGTTGCCCGGATCGGCGCTCGGCGGTGCGATACTGCTCGTATTGGCGGACCTGTTCGCGCGAACGGTTGCCATTCCCGCTGAACTGCCCGTTGGCGTAATCACCGCCTTGCTTGGGGGACCGTTTTTTCTCTGGCTATTGATGAGATTCAAAAAAGAGGTGGTATATGGTTGAACTGGTGGCAGTTGGATATCGGATCGGTCATAAGTGGATTGTCCGCGATATTGACCTGAAAATCGAAGCCGGTCAGTTTTGGATTTTCGTCGGACCGAATGGCGCGGGCAAGACAACGCTTTTGCGCCTCATCTCCGGCGAACTGCCGCCGACCACCGGGCGAATTACATTTTTCGGCGAATCAGCCTGTCAATACGCGCCGCGCGAATTAGCGCGGAAACGCGCCTATCTCCAACAGAAACGAGATGTCAACTTCCCATTCCGAGCCTCCGAGATTGTCCTGCTTGGGCGCCATCCGCATCTCAACGGCGCGAAAGAAAGCCCCGCAGATTTCGCCGTTGCTGAAGAAGCTATGAAAAAGGTACAATCCGAGATGTTCGCTGAACGCCTTTTTTATCCAACCCTTTCGGGCGGGGAAGCGTCTCGCGTCGATCTCGCCCGCATCCTCGCGCAAGAACCGGAACTCTTTCTCCTGGATGAACCGACGAATCATCTTGACCCGCGGCATCAGGTACAAATCCTCCATTTGTGCCAGTCCATCGCGCAGTCGGGGAAATCGGTCATCGCCGCGGTTCATGACCTGAATTTGGCGTCAATGTATGCCGAGCACGTGCTCATGTTGCGGCAAGGGATCCCGATTGCGGTTGGACCTCCGGCGCTTGTTCTCACGCCGCAACTGTTGGAGGCCGCCTACGATGTACCGTTTGAAGTGAAGCGGCTTTCGAGCGGCAGGCTAGTGGTTTTACCGCTTCTCTCCGATTCCATACCTAAAACCGGCGCATTGAAGCCTGTGTCAAACTCACCTTCCCCTGAAGCATGAATCATTAGAAGCAACGACTTCCGGCTAAGCGCAGCCCTCTGTCGGGCGCGCTTACACATTTTAATCGAAATACTCATCCTCCCTAAACTTCGTCCACGAGTTGAACACGGGAAACGGTGATGGTAAGCTCTCATCAGGGTCGTTCAGTTTGAAGGATATCTTTTCGCTGTCGAAAACGTCCCTTACCGAAATAGAAATCCCCGACGTTTCTATACAATCGTCGCATCGAGTCGGCAGTATTCTCTCCGAACGCGGTTCAATGAAATACATCTTGATCTCGGAACCGTTCTCCTTCTGTTCAATGCGATACTTTTCTGCGCGGATCTCCCACTCGTTGATTGCGTGTTCGCCCTCCGAATATTGCGCCCAGAGACTAATTCCGTCAAAGAAATCCAGAATTACCGCTTTTCTCGGACTCGCATCTATGTCGTCCGGATCAAATTGGCGGAACGACCTATCTTTCAACGCCGCCTTTATCTCGTCTTCGTCCGATTCGCTAACCGGCAGAAATCTGCCTTCAAACCCGCACGACGATACGATAAGCAGCGCGAGTATGAGAATAATTGGTTTTAGGTGGGATTGTACAGTTACGATTGACACGATTACCTCCACTATATTTAAACATTTGCGAGAGCGAAACATTTTCCGGCTTCAAGCGCTAGTGTACCACATGATAGGACAAGAATCAAACCGCTGCAATTCGTGCCGAACCGAATAAAAGCCTGTTTTTGTAGGTTGGAATCGACTACGTAAGTGGCGAAGGATAAACCGACCGAATAGGATCAACTGAGCGAATAGCGAAGGCGATAGTCTTCTCCAGTCTTCGTAGGTTGGGTTAAGCGGAGCAAATGAAAGATGCGAAACATGTCGAGTGGATATTTGTATTAGAATTCGTTCAGGATTTTTTGTGATGCAGCGAACCCAACGTTTTTCGTTAATTTCGAGGCGTCCAGGTTTTCGGGCGACGTGGGGGTATCCAAAAAGCGTTGGGTTACGCGCCGTGCATCAGATTTTGTACGTCGTTAAGCTCTTGGCACGAAACGTAAAACCGTACATCATTTGGTAAAATTCGCTCAACCCAACCTACACAATCTTAACCGTTTACGCATTACGCTTTACTCGTTACGCTTTACTCGTTACGCTTTACCGTAGGAGCAATCTCCGTATCGCGGCACACATGCCCTTGATCGCTCTACACAACCTACAATAGCCGATCATGAAAAAGCGCCGGCGGCTGCGACGTTTTTTACCCGATTGCACAAATTCGGCTTCGTGGATAGAAGTTTGATAATACGCCGAGAAAAATGGTATGATAAATGAAAATTGATGATTCTTGTGTAGATTCTAATTTTCAATCTTTCACCACGCACCAATCGAAAGGGGATATCCACTATGAATCGTTCAATATTCAAATTCAGCGTGACATCAATCGCCGGGATTGTGGTGTTGTTGGTAACCTCCGTGTCGCTCGGCATCACGCCGAAAATCCCAAGCACACTCTCTGGGCGTGTAGTTGATGTAGAAGGGAATCCGGTCGCCGGGTTTCCGCTAACCATGAAGCCCATAAAACTTGTCAACGGCTATGCTGTTGCGGCAAATAGCGGCCTTCCGATAATTTCTGTCGATACAACCGATGAAGCGGGACATTTCATTATCACCCCTGTAATGTCCGGCCCGGTTCAACTGATTGGATCGTCTTCAGCGCCGCAGGAATCTCAGAAAAGTTATGAACTGCTATCAATGAAAATCGGCGCGATAACTGTCTATCCAACAGTCCTGTCGCACTCAAAGGGGATTAAGCTTTTGATTGAGCCGGGAACACATCTCGAAAACGTGAGAATCACGGTGCGGCCTCGTACTCGTTATCGCGGATTGGTCGTATCAAAGGATGGCACACTGTTTAAGAACGCGCAGATCGACCTCCACGTGCGAAGTGAATACAACAATGGGATGTCTAGTACAGAGACAAAAGGATCGTCAACGCGAACGAATTCGGACGGTTACTTTGTGAGATACGTAGATGAGCCTAATTTCGAGGTCGCATCCTACAAGGTTTCGGTGAAATGTCAAGGGCTTTCGGCAACGTCCGAGTTTACCCTCAAAAGTGGAGAGCAGCGGGAAGATCTGGTCTTCACACTCCAAGAAACTTCCATGTTGATGCGGGGACGAATCGTATTTGAAGACGGCACTGTACTTCCGAAAGCAATGTTCATGTTAGAGGTACGCAGTGGCGGTTCGGATAAAAGTTCTCTCCACCATTCAAGTCGCCGACCTGTGACCGATTATGCCGGTTACTTTATCGAATTTTTGCCTCAACCTGGAGTCTATGTCGCGTCCGTAGAATATCAAGGACTCTCTGCGGCATCGAAATTTACGGTCAAATCTGGGGCAGAGCGCAAAGACATGGTGTTCACACTCAACGACACACCAATTCGGGACATGATGGGATTGATGGCACCCACCGAACCGAACATGCTTGGCGTGTGGATTGGGGCTCCCAATGAAAGCCTTTACAAAAGCATTCGTTGCAGCAGTTGGCAAGATGCCCAAACCAAAGCACGCACAGAAGGTGCACAACTCGTTTCAATAAATGACAGTACCGAGCAGGAGTGGCTGGTCGAGCACTTTGGCTTTCATTCCTATTGGATTGGGTTGACCTATTCAGTTGAAGCGGGCGAATGGCAGTGGAACAGCGGAGAACCAGTTGTCTATACCAACTGGATGAGGAGTCAACCTGAGCATACAGAGGCTGATAGTTATGGTAGTATGGGCGGGAATTTACGTGGACAGTGGCGCACACATGGACAGCTTGGAAGTGGAGCCTTAAGCGAATCCTCACCTAGAGTAGCGATCCTTGAAAAACGGATTGCCGGTACAGCGCCGTTGGGGGATAGGTAATTAAACATGAGATTCAAGTTACTGAAAGGATAACCCGCAGCAACCTAACAAAAGGAGGCAAGACGATGAACCCTTCGTACGGTAGAGCTAACCTGAAAACTCTCTCTGCATTTGTGGCACTTTCACTTCTCGCATCGGCATTTGGCTTTACGACGCCGAGACACTGAGTTCTGGTAGGTTGGGTTGAGCGTGTAATACCAAAACCCGTCCTGCGCAATGATCCGTTCCGATTTAAGTAGGGCGTGGATTTCCAAATACGGGGAGCGTAACCCAACGCTTTACCTACACTGTATAAGGATTACGATAGCGGTTCTACAATCTTCATTCCCTTCCTTACCAAGGAGGGATCAACTGTACGAATAGCAAAGACCCGACCGAATAGGTTCAAGCGACCGAACAGGGAACACGATAGTCTTGGTTCTTCTCGTTTAGCTCTAACAGCGAATCCCAACGATTTTAACCATCTGGAGGATTCAATAGCGTCCGCCGTCGCTAATCACAAACAAACCTAGAACTCCCCCTTTCGACGGATCGGCGCTTGCCGTCAACGAGCGTTGCATTCGCTTCAAGATTCTGTTTCAGTAACCGCGGCGTTTGGAGTGCCGTCAGCGCACGGACACGTTGTTGCATCTTCATTGCAGTAAGGGTAGATTGCCTATGCTCTATTCGGTTATAATTCCTCATTTTCGGCAATAATGGAGGTTCAAATTGAAAGTCAGAAGATTCACCGCATTTGCATCTATACTCGGGATTAGTCTCCTGATTATTAGTCTTTCCTCATGCGATCAACTCGTGCAGGTATTGTCCGATGACGATGAGTTTGCGGAAGATCCACCACGCCATGAGACTATTGACTCCATAACGTATGTCATCAATGAACTCCCAATTGTAGATGGTACGGCAGAGATTCTTGAGACCGCTCCGCCTCAAGTTAATCTGCATATCAACGGTTACCTTTCAGACAGTTGCACAACCCTTCATCAGACAACTGATTCGCGGCACGACAATACAATCCATATTCAAATTACGACTAAACGTCCTATTGACTTGGCGTGCGCCGCTGTGATTACCGAAATTGAACATTTCGTATCGCTAGGAACATTTGAACCGGGCGAGTATCAGGCAATTATCAACGATTTTTCCATCAATTTCAAGGTCGATTAGATCGCCGAAACCGGTAGAAGTCTTCGTAGGTTGGGTAGAGCGATCAACTGAGCGAATAGCGAAGGATCAACCGAGTGAATAACGAGGGCGATAGTCTTCTCCAGTCTTCCCCGAAACTCAACATCAACTGTAGGAATAGATCAACCGACTGAATGAGGATTGCGACAGCGATATTGCAATCTTAATTCCCCTCCTTACCAAGGAGGGGCTAGGGGAGGTTATAGGACAGGATTAACCGACCGAATAAGATCAACTGAGCGGATAGCGAAGGATCAACCGAGTGAATAACGAGGGCGATAGTCTTCTCCAGTCAAAGTCCTCCCCGTTCAGCCGGTTGATCGCCCTACCCACCCCACCAATGCAAGTTCCGTCAATTTCGCAGCGGGGAATGGACTACGGATTAGGCAATCTGCGCCGCGATTAGTAAAATTACCATGCTATAACATAACCCAAGATGTTAGAATAGGAGAATAACCGAGTTTTGTCATAAATACTCCGTTTCTAGTGTTTGGTTTATCAACTAGCAACCTTCGTTATTTGCACCTTAAATGCGTATCTCCTAACCGTTTCACAAAGAAAGGGAAATACAACTTTATGCAAATGCGGTCTATCACGGCGAATCCGTCTCAGGTTATGGTCGAGCAACTTGCGGCACTGGATGTGAAATATCTGTTTTATAATACAGGCTCGCGCGAGGCGCGCTTTTTCGACGCACTGCATGATCACCCGGATATACACGGCATTCTGGCGCTCCATGAAGGCAGCGTCGCAGCACAAGCTGGCGGTTATACGCAGGCAAATCTCGACCCGGCGGTTATGGTGGTCCATCTTGCCGCGGGGCTTGCCCAATGTTTAGGGCAGCTAATCAACATTTGGTCCGGCGGTTTACCTGTCGTGGTCATCAGCTTCGCAGGAGACACCGGCAGTTTCGCGGATCGGATTGAACTCGATCTCAGTCACAGTTTCGGGCCGACATCCATCGCTGCACCCTTTACAAAGCAAAATTGGACCGTGATCGACCCCGAAGGGCTGCCCCAAGCCATTCACCGTGCGTTACTGGTCGCCAAAACGCCGCCGGTGGGCCCCGTCCATCTCGCTGTTTATGATCGGGCGCTTGGGCACGAGCAGATAACCGCGAACATTATTGAAGGTAGCATCCCCGACCTCCACGCGGGTTATCCGTCGGATAGTGATGTCGAGAAGATTGAATCTGCTTTGCACGACGCGAAGTCTCCCCTGTTTTATATTGGGGATGGTGTCTGGAAAAGTGGCGCGGAAGACCAAATTATCGCGGTCGCTGAACACTTCGGTGTTCCCTGTGTCAGCAGCTACGTCCCTGTCGGCACTTGGGAAAGAAGCATCGCAACGAAACATCCACTCAATTGCGGTCGGTTGGATCAGGTGGTCGATATCCTTCAACCCGACCTGATCGTTTGTATCGGTATCCATCATCGCGGCGTCGGAAGGTCCGGGGATTTCGATGTATTTTCTAAAGCGCGGCAGGTTATCGCCATTGGATCGGATATTGAGCATATCAAAAATATCCCGTATCTGTCTACGGCGATTTTGGCGGACGAGCGCCGCTCCTTTGAAAGGTTGGCAAAATTGGCGTCGAGCCATTCCACCCCGAGCCGCTTTGACGAGCGGCGGGCTTGGGTAATGGAACAAGCCGCCGCGCTGCACGTCCAGCGAATAAACGAAGTGTGGAAGACTGAGACGCGGCCTAATGAGATTCGGCCATGGATAGTGGCAGAGACGCTCGACACTGCCCTAGAACGTCGCGGCGGCGGGTTGGTGATGCTCGAACAATATGCGGTCCCGTGGGACACCGTCGGCGGATATACGCTTTCTTCAGACACCGTAGATGCAACAGACACCGGAAGGAACAGATACATCCGCGCTGCCGGCGGGTCTGAGGGCTACGGCGTTGGAGGAGCCGTGGGATTGAAGCTCGCCGCCCCTGAAATGCCGGTTGTCGGGTTGGTCGGCGACGGTTCGCTGTTGTACGCAGAGTCGGGTTTGTGGACCGCGGCACACCATAGCATACCGGTCCTCTACATTATTCCCAACAACCAGTCTTACGGCGCGGTTGCGTCCTCCTTCGCAAGCGTGGATGGGGTGATGAAGGAGACCGGGGAATATGCCGGAGTCGTTCTGGACGGCATTGACCCCGTAAAACTCGCCGAAGGCGTGGGTGTGGAGGGGTTGCACGTCCAAGCGGAGCCTCGCCTGGCTGCGGCGATTGAACACGGATTGAACGTGGTTGAAAGGGAAAACCGCCCATTTCTTTTGAATATTCGCTTGCCGCTAGGACTACCGGAGGGCGGACGCCCCGCTGCGCAATTCCGACATGCGGACGCTAAAACTCAGAATCGTTCGGCTTAGCCGCCAACTAACTATACGACGCCCCACGCAGTTCTTGTAGGTTGGGTAGAGCGATCAACTGAGCGAACAGCGAAGAATCAACCGATAGTCCAATAGTGTGGAAGGCTTCTCTCGCTCCAATTCAATGAGCACACGCGGTGATTGCGTTTAGCCGCTCAATTAACCTCTTAAATTCACTACCAACACAGGCACCGACGTGTCGTTCGGGTGGGCCGATTGATTCGTATTTCCATCTTTGGTATACTTGCGGTATTCGCAATCTGTTGGGAAATGAATTGCTCCCACTGGACTCGCTAGGAAAAGAGTTGGCGGGTCGGCGATGTATTCACAATTAAATTAAAGGAGGTGAGAACAATGGACAAAACGGAGGTCATGCGCAAACACAATTTAAGCGTAGGCGATGTATTGGATTTACGAGCAATGGCAGAAGGCACAGTCTACGTTGAGGAGGACAGCGGGAGGCACATACAATTTACTGACAACCGCCACTGGAGTGACGGACGCGAGCCAGGGTGTTCAGTTGAATTCACGACCGCAGCACGACTGAAAGACTACAATAGGATACAAACATTGTATATTAAGCTATCCGACGAAGAATACAATGCCATATTGGCCCGAGAAGACAGGAATTGAGGCCATCGGCTAGGTGTGAGCGGATTGTTGTCTTTGGATCCATAATCGCCAAATGAGTTTGAAGTTAGTCACAGCTCAAGGCGTTAAGCACGTGTACGACGTAAACAACGCACAGACAAACACACGCACTCGATGACCTTACAAGAGATGGTAACCCCTGTATTTTTTTGAAGTACACGAACAAGCAAAAGATGTTTGTTACGGGCTGCATGAGCGCAACAATGGATTGCGGGCTTAGCGTCATCGTTTACTAGACTCTTCTATTTCTAAAGTGAGGTTTAGCCTGCCCCAAAACCTCCACGTAAGGAAACGCACATGCTCTATCTTGAATGGCGGATGCAAGACGACGAAGGATGTCCCTTGCGATTAGATTGGCTTAGACTAGCTCATCCTTTCTTTGAAGACCAAGCCGGCGTCTACATTATTTGGTATCTCGACAATGAAAATCCTGTTACAGCTTCCGCGACTGGGCGGCGAAGCGGACGGATGCGCCGCTCGCGGTCATGGAGGCCGCCTACGCCCGCTCGGACCTGTTCGAACGCCGACGTGTCCTGATGGAGCAGTGGGCGGCGTATCTGGCGGGCCGGAGAACGAGCACCGAGGGCTGACCGGGCCCCGCGACGGGCTCAGAGGCCGTTCCCGGGCATTTCAAGGGGATTTCGGGTTACCTACGGGCTGTAGGATCGCCAGGATCGACGATCTCGGGTCCCCGAGGAGTATGGGGTAGGGTGAAATGCGGCGGCGACGGGCAGGGCAATCGGTAGGGAAGCTGAGGATCGAAGGGGCCTACTCGCTGCCCGAAGGTCGTGGTGGCGTTCGCAGCGAACGAGCGCCCTGGGTCTGTTCGGCTCATGCCCCTCGCTTTGAGGGCGCACCGTTCGCTCGGGTCCCGAACATACGCAAGCTAGAGCGCGGCCGGTAGACGGCTCGTTTCCGGCCCGATTTCCGCAAGGATCCCTATACGCTTCGAACACCTCCGTCTGACGGAGAGTGGTTCTCTCTGCGGGATTTCCGACGCGTAGATCGTACAGTCCATAATCGAGAGGAGGTAGCATGCAGGGCGTTCAGGGATTCGGTGGGTTCTTCTTTCGGGCAAAGGACCCGCAAGGACTTGCGAAATGGTATCAGGATCACCTTGGGATCAATCCTGCTCCGACGAACATGGAGATGGCTCCGTGGGTGACCGAGTCCGGGGTCACCGTCTTCTCGCCCTTCGATGCTGACACGGACTATTTCGCAGCAGACAAGACTTTCATGCTGAATTTCCGCGTGACCGATTTGGACGCGATGATTACACAACTGAAGTCCGCAGATATCGAGGTCAGCCAGGAAATCGAGATGGAGGGCATCGGCCGCTTCGCCCGCATCCACGACCCCGAAGGAAACGCGATCGAGCTTTGGGAACCCGCGTCATGAGATTCGAACTTCTGCTGTTGGACGCGACGGGATTGGGCGGTTGTCGGACTTTCGAGTCAACATCGCTGAAGGCCAGTGGCCGCTGGCACGGCAGAAGCTTACCGAGCTTAAGAGAAGCCGCTCGCTCTGGATGGTGTGGGTCGGCAACCCGGGTCTGACTTGAGGTTGGCGGCGCGTAACCCGAGTTCGCTCGCTTGGGCACTGCTCCAAGGCAACTCCACGGACGCTTCCGAAACGCTATCCGAGCGCCACCCAAAGCAGCGCGCGGGGAGCGCTCGGCCCCCAATCCCGGTGGCTTGGCGGCAAGCCGACGTGGCCGGTTCGGTTCGTTGAGTTAAGGACATCGCATGCGCCGGCGCGGAGGGCCGGCTCACGCCCTTAAGGTGCGGGGGCAGCATGCCCAACGTTATACGTAGGGCTGGCGAGAGGCACGCCCCTTCCATCCCCAAGAAGTCACTCGCCGATGCGTGCAGGATCGCGGGCGATGGGATTCACAGTTCTTATAACCTTCCGCCTGCCGAATAAACACTGATCCCAACGTAACGCCATGAGTTTCCGAAAGCAGATTGTCCACATGTTTTTGTAGGTGGGTTGAGCGATCAACTGAGCGAATAATTCAAGCGACTGAATAGGATCAACCGAGTGAATAACGAGGGCGATAGTTTTCTCCAGTAGTAGCCTTTTCCTCTCCAGTATTCGGGTTCTCCGCGCATCGAATCTTGTAAGTCGCTAGTCTTCCGAAGCGCCTCGTTAAATTGTACATTAATTCGTGTAATCCGCTCAACCCAACCTACAAAAATTTAACCGTTTACGCATTACGCTTTTCCGTAGGAGCGATCTCCGAATCGCGACAAAAATTCGGTCAATAATTCAACCTAACGCAAAAAAACTCACACCTCTCCGATCAATATTCATCACTCTCCACTGCTTTTTCCCACTAATAATATTTCACCTACACAATTGTTAAATTTGCGCTTGACTTATAACAACTATTCTTGTAATATATTAAGTGAATATATATTTAGTATTCAGACTGAAAAGCGTGAAACTCAACCTACAATAGCTGCGACCGGTTTTTCCGACCACTGGCGACTAGCCACTGGACACTGCTTCCCAACTAAGGAGAAATTGCTATGAAATCGAAACACAGTCTTGTTATAAGCGGTATTGTTGGCGGAGTCATAGGGAGTTTGTTAACAGCGTCGTTGGTTTCACCAGTCACAGCGCAAAGGGATAAGTTTGATGCGATTCAATGTTCCGGTTTAACAGTCGTTGATGATTCGGGCCAACCGAGGATATTACTCACAGCCGGTGAAGAGAGTGGGGTTAGTCTTTTCATTGGCAAAGACATGAAAATTGCGTTGATGTTCGGCGAAGACGAACACGGTGGATATGTCAGGGGCGTTGGCACGGATGGAGAATCTGCGGTAATGCTCGGTATCGATGAACACGGCGGGATTGTCAACGTCTTTGGCAAGGGCAAGAAATCTTTGTTGATACTCGCTATCGATGAACACGGTGGGAATATCATTGTCAGTGACAAGGACAATGAACCTGTTGTGCATCTCGGTCCGAAGGAACACGGCGGGTTTGTATCTGTCTTTGGCAAAGGCAAAGGTCGTGCAGTGATGACAATCGACAAATACGGCAACGGCGTTGTGGGTACACGGGACCAAAACGGCACTGAGAATACATTAGACTAAAACTCAAGAAGATTTCACAATGCGACTACTTGATTTGAAAAAATGTCACATGACGGGTACAAACATGTTTGTGATTGCCGTCATTGTCGGGGCGATTATCGCCTTTGTTGAGTAATATATCTTACCTTAACCCGCGGTGCCGGTTCGCCGAATACTGCACAATTGAAAAAGGAAGGTTTGGAGATGTCAACATATCTACCCAAAGTTGAGAAGTTTGAACATATTGAGTGTGAAAGCATAACCGTAACAAACGGTGAAGGAGCTAAAATTCGTCTGGATTTTAATGCTGCTGGGCAACCAGAGGTCAGTATATCAGGCGTAGGCACTGATCCAGACGCTAATCAACTCACACTAACTGTAAATCATAACGGAGGCATTATTGCTGTTAGTGGTTTAGATGGCGATGCTCGCATAGGTCTATCAATTGACGACAGAGGAAGAGGTCAAGTATTAACTCTTGGTACTAGTTAAGCGGTTAACCAGAATTAAACTCACTCAGTGATAAGGAGAGTCAAATGTCTGAACGTAACGCCAAATACGGCGAGAAAACGATTAAACTTACTGTGTATCTATTTACCGAAAACATTGCAAAAGAAGAAAGCAAGGTCGAGCCGAAACATGCTTGGACAAATGGAAGTGTCAGCCTTATAAGTAATAAGACACATGGCATAACATCGGGCGACCGGCACCCCTTCAATTCATTGTTAGAGATTCCTAAGGCGATTGAGGATGCGCTTATCGAAGGGGAGATTACTCTACATCCCACTGGCAAGATGAAAAAGTATATCGTGGATAACAACTAATACTACTGGCCGCCAATTACAACTGATTACCGACGAATTAACCTGCCGTAGGACTGAAACATCAAATAGCCGTTGCGGTAGATGCTTGCGTGACGGCTTTTTTGTTTGTGAGGAGATGAATGTTATGTGCCATGAATCTGTAGTACGACGGAATACGATCGCCCGCTTGTTCTTTTCCTGCAAAGGTCGAATCTCGCGTCGCACTTATTGGGCACTAATTGGTATTAGTATGGTTCCGGGTATTTTAAAGATAGTGTTTTTAGTCACTGGCGACATTGTGACGAGAGCATTCTTCCCGGGTGTTTTCTATTTAGCATTACCATTTGGGTGCTGGTGTCTTCAATGCGCAATTCAAATTCCAGCCTTTATCAAACGGCTGCACGATATGAACAGGAATGGATGGTGGTGCATACTGTGTTTTTTCGATGTTCTGGCGGTCATTGCCTGGATTGTTTTAGGTGTATCTAATGGCACTCAAGGCAAAAACCGGTACGGCGATATAACGGAACGTCATCGGTTATTTTAGATTCATGCCCCCTAATTTCAATCCGCCCTTGTTGCTAAGGCGATAGTCGCCCTTGTTATGTACATTATACCTTAATGCAGGACACATACAACTAAAAGTTACAAATCTTAACTTGCTAGTATGGCGAAAGTTGGATCAAGGAGGCATTACAATGTTTAAAGTGCAAAATTGGAAGATTGGATTGGTTTATGCGATGCTCGGCACGATAATCGGACTGCTCCTGTCCCCCGTGGCCTCACACAGGGAAGAGTATGGCTCGATTCGGTGTACTACATTAACGATTGTTGATGAAGAGGGGAAAGACAGGATGATATTCAAAGCCGGTGAAGTGAGCGTTGCCCTTTGCTTTACCAAAGACGGTAAAATTGTGACGAGTTTTGGTGAAGGTAATTACGGTGGGTATGTATCTGTTCGTGGCAAAGAAGGCTCCGGTATCACGAGGATGAGCATCTCCGAATACGGCAACGGTGTTGTGAGGACATACGACAAAAACGGCTATCGACAGTAACCTAAACGAACTGAAACGTCTGGCGATATTTACGCAATGAAAGGAGAATTGACATGTTGAGAACTTTAGTTGCGTTGTTGGTTCTAGCTGTAAGTTTGTCTTCAATGGGTTGTGCAACAATCATGCGAGGTACTACTCAAAAGGAGAAGTTTGACACGATTCAGTGTTCTCGGTTAGAGCTTGTTAATGATGCGGGCGAAGTGAAAGTACTCCTCACTGCCTATGAATACGGCGGGCAAGTCCGTGTTCGCGGCAAGAACGGGATATCTGGGGTCGCGCTTGGAACCGATGAATACGGCGGACTTGTCGGTGTCCATGGCAAGTCCGAGGCCCCTGGGGTCTTGCTCGGCACCGATGAAAATGGAGGAATTATCGTTGTCGTTGGCAAGGAAAAGGAATCTGGGGTCGTGCTCAGTATTGATAAAGATGGTGGGCGTGTCGGTGTTGATGACAAGGACGGGCAAACTGTGGTCATGCTCACAACCGATGAAGACGGCGGGCATGTCGGTGTCCGTGGTAAGGACGATAAACGTGGAGCCATGCTCTATATCGACGAACACGGCGGGCGCGTCCGTGTCCATGGCAAGGACGGGAAACCTGAGGCCGCGCTCGGTACCGATGAAAATGGAGGAATTATCGTTGTCGTTGGGAAGGACGGACAATCTGGGGTGGTGCACGATGTGACCGAACACGGCGGGATTGTCAACGTCTTTGGCGAGGACAAGAAATCTTCGTTGCTGCTCGTTATTGATGAACACGGTGGGAAAATCATTGTCGTTGACAAGGACGATGAACCTGTTGTGCATCTCGGTCCTAAGGAACACGGCGGGTTTGTATTAGTCCTTGGCAAAGGCAAAGGTCGTGCAGTGATGACAATCGACAAATACGGCAACGGCATTGTGGGTACACGGGACCAAAACGGAACTGAGAATACATTAGACTAAAACGCAAGAGAATTTCACAATGCGACTACTAGATCTGAAAAAATGTTAAATGACGGGTACACTCGTGTGAACTTACCCCCCCAATGTTTACACAGTTATGCTTGTCCATTAAGGTGTAAGCGCTGGGCAATCCGGCTACGCTTCAACACCTAATATTTTTGAAAACACACCTCGTGATGTGTTTTAGTATTGAGCGACCTATGAAGCCGATACTTGTGAGATACGTAAAACCAGTGTCGATAATCATGCTGTCGATTTAGACGAATTTATGCGGCGCACCGCTACAGGTATTAAAGCCAATCTCAATCGCAATGAATCGCTTTATGAACTAACTCAAAATCCTTAGGAGCCAAACTATGGAAACCTTACTCTCAACGTGGGAGGAGATGAAGTGATGAAAACTCACGGGAAGAATGCCAAGACCGCAATGAACCTAAAAACAATAATCCTCTCTCTCATCTTATGCGCCCTCTCTGGGTGTGCCGCCGAGCACAATGGCAACAACGATACCGTACCTCACCCTATGACTGAATGGGTCGGAGAGTGGAACGTTATGGATTTTGATACCGGTGGCAACTTGGTTCCAACTTCAGACCGATTTATTTTCAGACCAAACGGCACATTTATTAAGCGCAGTTGGTCAATATTTAAAGAACCCCGCGAGAGAGTTGTATCCATTCGTGGTATTTATTTAGTCTATGACAATACATGCATACTGAAGCGCTGGGTTGGAGAACCAGACACTGTACGGCATCATGAACGTTACGAAGGCACATGGCAAAGGCTTGACAACATTCTCATTTTATCAGCCGAACCGCAATTCTATAATAATCCTGACCGTCTAGGAAAACGACTCTATCTCGGTGAAACTGTGGTATTTAAACGTCCCGATTTGCGTTCGGAAATACAACTACGAAAAAAATAATAGGGAGGTTTACAATGGACACACAAACTGTTTTTGCAGTCTTAGGTACGACAGGCCAGCGCGTGCCCGTTGGCGTGAACACCCGAATGTCGTGCGTTGGTTGCGCATCAAGTATGCAGTAGATGCTCTGGCGATGCAGCCGGGCTTTGACCGAAACCAACTTTCCGAGATGAAGTTGTCCGGCCTCTTCGCCAAGCCCAACAAGGAATAGCGTCCGCCAATCAAACAGAAATACCCGGAGTGCGCGGGTGGCGCAACGATGCGTGTTGGCAGAGGAAGCAGTGGCGGTATTTGACTGGAACGACGGATTTGAAGTTGCAATTAAGGAGGTATTAGAATGAGGGTTAAAAAGAGCGACAGATCTTTATTGGAACGTTTACGAAGCAAACCGCCGCTTGGCGGCGAGATTGGCAAGGAATTAGGAGAAGCGGGTAAGGGGTTGCGTGAAGTTCCGGCGCCTAATTGGAAAGACAAGGAAGCGCGCGCCCGTTGGCGTGAGCACCCGAAAGTCGTGCGTTGGTTGCGCATCAAGTATGCGGTAGACGCCCTAGCGATGAAGCCGGGTTTTGATCTAAACAAGCTCTCCGAGATGAAGTTGTCCGAGCTCTTGGCCAAACCCAACAAGGAATAGCGTCCGCCAATCAAACAAAAATCGCCTGAGTGCGCGGACGGCGCAACGATGCGTGTTGGCAGAGGGAGCGGTGGCTGTATTTGATTGGAACGACGATTTTGAAGCTGCGATTAAGGGGGTATTAAAATGAGAGTTAAAAAGAGCGGAAGATCTTTATTAGAACGTTTACGAAGTACACCGCCGCTAGGCGGCGAGATTGGCGAGGAGTTAAGAGAAGCGGGTAAGGGATTGCGTGAAGTTCCGCGCCCTGCATTGGGCGACAAAACAGCGAAGCGGCGTTGGCGTGAGCACCCGAAAGTCGTGCGTTGGTTGCGCATCAAGTATGCGGTAGACGCCCTAGCGATGCGGCCGGGTTTTGACCGTAACAAACTCTCCGAGATGAAGTTGACCGACCTCTTCGCCAACCCCAGCAAGGAATAGCGCCCATAAATCAAACAAAAATCCCCTAAGTGCGCGGGCGGGGCGACGATGCGTGTTGGCGGAGGAGGCGGTGGCGGTATTTGACTGGAACGACGATTTTGAAGCTGCGATTAAGGAGATATTAAAATGATTAGCGATGAGGTGTTGAAAGTAATACGGAAGTTTTTGTAGGTTGGGTAGAGCGGGAATGATGTACGAGATGCGGAGATCTGCACGTGGTTAGAATGTTGAGGTTGTTGGCCGATGTTTATGATGTAGCGAAACCCAACGTTTTTGAAACCTTTACCTTCCCGATTGTCCGACGCCGGCACAGGGACGATCAGATCAAGAAAATACCATGGATATGTTGGGAAATCGAGGCGGAGCATTGAATACGGAATTTATTTGGAATGCCGGAGGAATTAAAATCATTGGGTTTCGCTCCAAAAATCATAATTTCTAACGCAAATAAAACGCGTTACGCACGCGGCACTTTGAAACTTTTGTTGTCTCGGCATTAAACAATTGCCAGAGTGAAACAATTTACGCCTTATGGTAACAACCGGGCTAAACCCGGTGGTTGCCGAATGGGCGTGTAGGACGCCTTTGTTCAAGATACAGACAGGTAACGCTATGCGCCCGAACATTGTGGTTCGGGCGTGCGTTTTCTAACATTTTTTATTGGAGCCGCTGTGGTTCGTAATCCTTAATTCCCCGGCTACCAAATGCTGATTAACGTCCAACCATCGGTAAGCGCGGTCAAGCGAGTGGGCAGCGAGTGCGATAGAGTTCCCCTTCCCAACCGCTAAATCAGTTTATAAACTAACTCAAAATCCTTAGGAGCCAAACTATGGAAACCTTACTCTCAACGTAGGAGGAAATGAAGTAATGAAAATTCATGGGAAGAATGCCAAGACCGCAATGATCCCAAAAACAATAATCCTTTCTCTCATTTTCTGCGTCGTCTTCGCCAATGGCGCGCCACCTGCGAAATCTGACTATAAGTTTCGTGTTAGTGTTGAAGTCGCATCTGATAGTCATGAATCTATAATCAAAAGCTATTTAAGTCGTGGACTCCGTCAGATCGGTGATGTTGAAGTTGTATATGATGAAGCCCTATATAGTGTCCGAGTAGTTCACGTTCATCATACCTTTGTTAACGCTTACTCAATTGTTGTCATGGAAAGTAGGCATGATACTGTTTTGGCTTTGACAGATCGCTTGCATGATGAGGATTTGAGAGAATTGGCCCGTGAGCTTTTCGATGATGTTGTTTCGATAAAAACTCATTTATTATTCATGTTCGGCGGACAACGAGATATTAGTGAAGCGTGTGAAAAAATCGTTGCAGAACTTGACGCGGATGTCTTAGAACCGCATAGGCAGGTACTGCAGAAACTGAGATGGCGTCACAAAGAGCAAAAATAACAAGGAGCTACACCATGGACGCCTTGCAATCACCGGAGTTCCTGATAATCGCATTAACGGTTGCAAGTATTCTCGTAACGTACCTGCTGCCGGTCGTAATCGTTGCCGCTATCTTCTGGACAAATCGCACGACCAAAAAGCTAATTACTTCGTTGATACCGCAAATACAGGCAGACCGCGCCGAATTACTCGCACAAATGCAGTGTGAACACGAAGAGTTACGCTCGGAGCTAAAAATGAAAGACCGCACTAGGCGAAAGCAATAAGGAGCCGACCTTGCAGGTGAAAGATGTCCCGGCGTACATAGAGAATCTGTTAAACGATTTTATACTTTTCATCGGCGAAATCGAGGTCGAAACGGCTATCGCTATTGTCGGTGTAGTATTTTTAATCGGCAAATGGATTGAGGAACGTTAAGCCCTTACCCATTACGCTTTATTCATAATTCTTTACTCATTACGCTTTACTCGTTACGCTTTACCGTAAGCGCGATCAAGCGAGTTTTTGTAGGTTAGGTAGAGCGGATATGGTGATACATGCGTAGTATTTCGTTAGCAGTACATACATTGAGATTGTTTGGCACATGTAATGGTGGAGCGAAACCCAACGTTTTTGAAAAGTTCGGATCGCCGACCGGCAGGCGTCACCGCCAAATCGATAAGAACAAGGAAATACAAGGAGTGAATTTGGAATTTGAAGCGGTGTATTGTAATTGGAATTTTGTTAGGGTTCCCGGAGGGTATAAAAGCGTTGGGTTTCGCTCTGCGTGTTTTGACATCGGCATCGTTAGAAATTCGGAACGGTTAATTGTTACCTGAACCGTTTTGCAATTATCCGCTCTACCCAACCTACAGAAACTATGATGGCTGAATCAATCAACTCGTCTGCGGGTTCAAAATTGAGCATTCGCAACTTATTTTCTCAAATGCTCACAAATACTCAACGCCGCAAACCCGCTCCCTGTCTAGCTTTCCGCCCATTATCGCTTATTTTCCAATGTCCCAAATACTCAAAAAATAAGCAAATCACAAATTCCAAATCTACCTACTCAACCCAAATTAACACGAGCGTTTTTAATTTTTTCAGACAACGTATACCGCAAAAGTTTCCCTTTTTTTTATGGACTGTAAAAACTGTAATTTTGGCTGAAATCTGTGGGTTTGAATTTCCTACTGATGACATTCGTCGCTCGACGCCGTAAGGGTTCCTAGGTTGGGTTAAACCCAAAATAACGCAAAAGCGAAATTACAAAATCAATTCATGTCAACCCGCGATTGATAGCCACACCCCGATGAAATCACAAGCCTTTCGTTACAAAATTATTCTATTGAGCGGACTTACCTTGTTTACGTCCGACCCGGTTGCCGTCTCCCAAATTCAAGATTATTCAACGTTGAATTTGCCCGACGGAGCGGTTGCGCGTCTGGGGAAAGGCGGGGTGAGTTTCGGCGACAGAAGTATCGCGTTTTCGCCCGATGGAAGCCGCCTCGCCGTAGCAACCAGCATCGGCGCATGGCTTTACGATGCCGAGACGTGGGATGAAATTGCGCTGCTAGCCGGGCACAAAGAGGAGGTTTCCACGGTGGCGTTCTCGCCTGACGGCACAAAACTGGCTTCAGGGTCGGGCTCCCAATTCCCCGGAACGCTAAAACTGTGGGATATCGAAAGCGGACAAGATATCGCTGCATTCCAAGTAGAGAGAAGATTTGTCGATACTGCGGCGTTCTCGCCTGACGGGGCAAAGCTTGCCTGGGCGGATAGATTGTGGGATGTGAGGGCAGGACAACAACTCGACATCATCCAAGATAAGGGGTTGTACAAGGTCGAGTTTTCGTCCGATGGTGTGACGTTAGCGGGGACAGACATGTGCGCCGTTAATGGGAAGCGGGCGGCGGTTGTAAAGTTATACGACATTGAAACCGGAAAACACCTTAAGACGCTAAATCAGGGTACAGAACGGGTCTCATCCATCGCCTTTTCGCCTGATGGGCATCTATTAGCTTCAGGCTCGCCATCCGATGGCACAGTCAAACTGTGGGATGTAGATTCAGGGCAAAATACCGCCGTATTTACAGTGAAACCAAGTGATGGCAATGCAATGTGTGTTGCGTTCTCACCCGACGGCGCAAAACTCGCTGTGGCGTCGTCGGAGGGTATCACGCTCTGGGAAGTATCGACGGGGCAGCATCTCTACGCACGGCAACACATCGATTTCGGAAAACTAGAGATTTCAGCGGATGTTTTCTCTATTGCGTTTTCGCCGGACGGGACGAAACTCGCCTCAGCGTCATGGGATGGCGTCAAGCTGTGGGATGCAGCGACCGGGCAAAATCTCGCCGCCTTACCCGGTCATACACGGGTGGTTAATGCTGTCGCGTTCGCACCTGACGGATCGGCGCTCGCGTCAAATTCGATGAGCGGCGTCCAAGTATGGGAGGTTGCCGCCGGCCGGCATATTACCACGCTGGCAGGGCCTCCGAATTTTGCCGCATCCTTTGCGTATTCGCCCGACGGCACAAGACTCGCCGCGGGTTCAGCAGATGCAAGGAATGCCGAGCATACAGTTAAAATATGGGACGTAGATACGGGGAAAAATATTGATACCCTACAAGGGCACTCGGACTTAGTGACCGCGGTCGCGTACTCGCAAGACGGAACGCTGCTTGCCGCGGGGTCAAAAGACAGAACCATCAACGTGTGGGATGTCAAAACAGGGCAAAGCGCCGCCAGATTGCGGGGGCATAAGAGTTCAATCAACGCTGTCGCGTTTTCGCCCGATGGAACGAAACTGGCGTCCGGCGCAGATGATACGTCAATTCGGTTGTGGGAGATTCCGACCGGCAAAGTGCTGTATACACTAGGCGGTATAAATAGCCCTCAAATCCCGGTGAAAGTGCTGCCCGCGCCGCGCCGAGGAGAGGACATCAACGAAGATCAGATGGACAGTGCCGGTGATGTTGTACCCGAGATTATCAGGGGTTCTGTCCTATCTGTCGCATTTTCGCCGGACGGAACGAAACTCGCCTCTGCGTCGATGGATGGCGTCAGGCTGTGGCATGTAGGGACAGGGAAACTTCTCGCGGCGCTCACGGACGAGGAGGATGCTGCGGGTTTCTCCGTCGCATTTTCACCGGATGGCGCAAAACTCGCTTCCGGGTCGTGGGATAACACGGTAGAGCTGTGGGATGTTTCGACGCAAAAACATATCGCTGCATTTCAAGGGCATACCGGCAACGTCTGGACCGTGGCGTTTTCGCCCGACGGCACAAAACTGGCTTCAGGATCAGATGATGGAACGGTGCTGCTGTGGAATGCACCAGAGTAAATCGGCGACTGAAACGTTTTGACGATCGGACAAAAAACTGTAAGCGGAGACATCGCAGTCTCGTCGACACAAGTAGAAATCCGTCACCATACAGAGGAATATGGTATAATGTAGATGATTTGATGGTGCTCGCTATTCTGGTTTTGTCAACCCGATGACTTTATAACAAACTGTGTTCCTCGATATATAGCGATTATCCTAGTAGTTTCATTCGAGTCGTATTAGCGTACCGGTGCTGCCGTTAAGGAGTTTTGCATGTTAAAAATTTTTGAAGCCTATACCGAAGAAGCGCAAGCGTTCATTAAACGGTTAAACCTGCGCGGACGACTCGACGATGAGGACATTTTGAAAACGGTACGCCGCATATTGCAAGATGTTCGTAAAAATGGGGACGCCGCCGTAATCAAGTATACACGCAAGTACGATGCGCCGAGAATAGCCGTAAAAGATTTACGCGTAAAAGCAAAGGAATTCAACGACGCACAGTCACATGTCGATCCAGAATTCATTGATGCGGTCAAGCTTGCCCGGCAGAATATCGAAAGATTTCATCGGAAACAGTTACGAAATTCATGGTTCACCGCCGAAGAAAACGGTGTCCTTTTAGGGCATATGATTCGCCCGTTGAAGCGTGTCGGCGTATGTGTGCCTTCTGTAAGTCAGCTATTGGTTTCGTCGCTCATCATGAACGTGGTTCCGGCAAAGGTTGCAGGCGTTGAAGAGATTGCCGTATTCATGGGCCCCATGCGGAATCGCAAGATTAATCCGCATATGCTTGTTGCAGCGGCGGAATGCGGCGTTCAGGAGGTTTACAAGTGCGGCGGCGCCCAAGCTGTCGCGGCAATGGCTTATGGAACGGAAACTTTGCCAAAAGTAGACAAGATTGTCGGGCCGGGAAACTCTTTTGTCCAACTCGCCAAGAAGGAGGTCTACGGTATGGTCGACATTGACAAATTGGCGGGTCCGAGTGAAGTCCTCGTTATCGCCGACCAGAGCGCGGAACCGGCTTTCATCGCTGCAGATTTAATCTCTCAGGCAGAACACAGTGAAGATAGCTCCGCGATTCTTGTGACGCCGTCAAGAACGCTCGCAGAACAGGTTCGAAAAGAGGTAGAATTACAGACGAAAGTACTTCCGCGCCAGACTGAACTTACAAGCGCGTTTGAGAACCACAGCGCCGCGCTGGTCGTCCCCGATTTGGCGGAAGCAATCAATCTGGCGAATGCAATCGCTCCTGAACACGTTGAGTTGGAAGTGGAACGCCCATTTGAGTGGATTGGCGAAATTCGCAATGCGGGCGCAATTTTGGTGGGACCTTACACGCCGGAATCCGTCGGCGATTATATCGCGGGACCCAATCATATTCTTCCGACAGGGGGCGCCGCGCGATACGCTTCTCCGTTGAACGTGGACGATTTTCTTAAGAAGACAAGCGTAATCTCTTATACCGAGTCGGCTCTAAAAAAGGTGACGCCCGCGGTGGTCAAACTGGCGCAGGTGGAAGGCTTGGACGGGCATGCAGCCGCGATGACAACCCGGTTTGACAGGAATCAAGACTAAGTAAATCTTACAAACATCAACGATGGTGTTGCCTTCGCATTTTAGCGGACGTGGTTTGCACAACGCCGTTTTTGCTATTCCACGATTGCCGTCACGACCCCAATGCCAAGCTTCACTCCCATCTTCTTGAGGTCAAACCTCGCACCTACGGATAATGCCATAGGGGTGTCAAGCGTGATTTTTACTGTCGCGTATTCTCCGGGGTTAATGACAGCAACGTCCGGCGGTAAACGTAGATGTCCGGTAATGTCGATAGTCCAGAGATGGATATCCGGTTTATCGTTTTCGACAAGCGGGATGTGAACGCCGCATTCCTCTTGGGTCATAACATAAACCGCAGCTTCAAAAACAGTATGCGACTTCATGGTCTTCGGATCGGATACAACCTGCCCGGGCGAAAGCCAGCCCGGTTCCGAATCAACCTGAACGACCTCCTGGTTTTCAACCGATTGATCGGCTTGTCCATTGTGCGGCGAAGGGGGAAGTTCTGCGTGGGAACGCATGGCTACACAGCGCGTTTTGATGAGATTGCCCTTGCCGACGATATGTACTGAATGGCCAACTGCAAGTCTGCCTTGAATAATCTCTCCATGAAGTGTTGACACACCGGTTTTCGGATCATCAGTCACTTCTCGAATCGGCAAAATCAGCGGCAGATCTGAGGTGCTTATCGGTTGCGGAATGCAACGGTTCAGTGCAAAGATAAGGTCCACAATTGGTTTCCAGTCACTGGAACTCAGATTATTCCCATTATATCTTAAAGCTCTCTCAGCATCTCCAATGATTATCGGGGATTTGGCTTCTACATAGCCATAAGCGGTAAGCGTTTCGCGAATCTCCATTTGACAGATTTCGATTAGCTCCGGGTCTTTGATAAGTTCTGCTTTGTTTAGAAACGCAACCACCGCCGGTATTCGAGTTTGGCTTGCAAGGCGAATCTGCGATTCTGTTTCAGTCGTCACGCCGTCAATCGCACTCACAACTAGAATCGCTCCTCCAACTTGCGGCGAACCGCTTATCAGCATCTTGACGTTATCCGCGTGGCTGATTGCGTCGATGTGCGTGTAATGCCTGCCGCTTGTCTCATAGTCGACTGCCTTATAACTAACGCCTAACCGCCCCCCGATTGAATGGTGAATCGGTTGTTGCAAATCCAGATCATGCGCCAGTGATTGTGTCGAGCCAACCTTCGATACCACGTTTATGGTAGCAGCGGTCAGGGTAGTTTTTCCGTGACCCGCGCCCCCAAGTGTACAAATTGTCGATATTTGATGCCGGTGGTGCTTTTTTGTCTCCATATGGCTAACCTCTCATAACAAATCGTCACACCAATATAGATGACCTGTGGTTAGTCAATTGAAATGATTCTCTGCGGAACAAGTATTACCGGTGATACTTCGTATCTCTCCCATTTAGTTACAGTTTTCTGTCCTGCGTTAATTCAATTTCCCGCTGGCAATGATAGTCTGTAGTTTACCAGAGATAACAGTAGACATCAATCACAAACTCCTATGTCCAAGTATTCCGGACGGACGGATTTTTATTGACATTGCCTTAAAATGTTGTTATTATTCGCACGTTGTGTCTTGGAAACTACGATTCAAAAAGGGATTTGAATTTTCCATCAAATAAATGATTTAGAACGGCCTTATTCGATTCCAAGAATTGCAGATTGAGGTGAAAGTTTGAGGAAGTTTTGTTGTTGGCTGATAATATGTGTATTCTGCTCAATGGTGTTGCACGCGGCAGCGGAAATAAAGTGGGATGCTGAAAAATTTATGCCCCTGTCAGAAATTAAACCGGGCATGAAAGGAGAAGCGTACACCGTTTTTTCGGGAACAACTGTCGAAAGTTTTCCCTTTGAAGTTGTTACCATCGAATACAATTCTTTGCCGCGGTGGCACGTGATTTGGGTTGAAGCGAGCGGGGATAATTATGAGAAGACCGGTGCTGCCGGCGGGATGAGCGGCAGCCCGGGTTATATCAAAGGACGACTAATCGGCGCCCTCTCGCTCGGCTATTTATACCAGCGGGAAGATTCAAACCTCGTCGGCTTTACACCCATTGAATCTATGATTGAGGTAACGCGGCGCGGAATGCAACCGAATATGAGCTATTCCGGCGGTGGACTTTTTGGCGTTGGCATACATACCGCTTGGAAGCCGTTCGAGCCATTGCCTTCAGTTTCAGATGGTTTTTTTACAACTAAAGAGTCGCTGGAAACACAGTCCATTCCGACGGTGGATAGCGGTTCGCCTCTGCTTCAGCTTCCGGTGGCGTTGCCTACGATGAATCCCCAAGTATTAGGATTCCTTAAACCAATTTTCGACAAACATCGGCTGGCGCCAATGCGTGGAACGGCTGGAGGATCGCCCGTTGAAAGCGCACCCATTGAGCCCGGCCAGATAGTCGGTATGGAATTTTCTCGAGGGGATTTCACAGCTTTTGGTTACGGTACAATGACCTATATTGAAGGAAATCAGATAATCGGTTTCGGTCATTCAATGTTTGGAGAAGGTCATGTAAATCTCCCGCTTTCTGGAGGGTATGTCCATTTTATTCTACCCAGTATTACTCGATCGTTCAAAGTCGCATCCCCGACGAAACCGATAGGCACATTGGTGCAGGATCGCCAAACAGCCATCGCGGGTTTAACCGGACCGCATCCCAGTTTTATGCCGGTAAGCGCCAGCATTGAAACGACAGACGGGCAAACCCATCCAGTTCGGTATGAGGTGCTGCGCCATCGTGACTTATCGGCGGCGATCGCAATGACTGGGGTTTGGAATAGCATCAGCGCGCTTGAGATTGATAGCGGCGATCATACCATCAACATAAATACGACAATTACACTCCAAGATCAGCCCAATCTCTCATCTCAAGAGATTGTGCGCAGCAATGTTTATTCATCCAGTTTTTCGCCGGGGTTTTGGGCGTTTCAGGCTTTTTCCCCGTTAGCAAGTCTAATTGGTAATCAATATGAAAAGATTGTGGTTAAAGGAGTTACCGTTGACATCAAAATTGAGGATAAGCGCAAAACGGCGGTTATTGAAGCGGTTAGGATAAATAAAAATCGGTATCGCCCGGGTGAGCAAATTGAGGTGATGGTGACCCTTCGCCCTTATCTTGAAGCGCCAATTATGCAAGTGGGGCACATTAAAATTCCGGATGACGCCCCTGAAGGATTATCCACACTCCTTGTTGCAAGCGCGGTGTCCCATGAAGCCTGGCAGCGAACCCGCGCCCCGCTGAACTACTACCCAAAAAATATCAATCAACTCATCCAACTGTTGCAACACAACCCTAGCAATAATAATATTATACTTGAGATTTTTATCCCGAAAATTGGCATGACTGTTCAAGGGCGAGAATTCCCGGAACTCCCTTTGTCTATGCTCTCGGTCATGAGTTCGCCCAGCCAGTCTGGTGAAGGAGGCTACACGCGCGGGACTACCTTGCATATTCAAGATGTCCCGACGAAGTACGTTATCTCTGGTGGACAATTTGTACGATTCACCGTAGACCGAAACGCCCCATAGTCCATTGCCAATCTTCAATTAGCCATTAAGAGGAGGAAGTTTCTTCATGAGGCATTATCGTGTTCTTTGTCTGTTGGGATTCATAGCCATACTATTGGTTGCCGCAATTGGAACGGCGTTGGCAGTGAAAACGTCCGTGTGGGAACAATACCGCCATCGTGATTTTGAAGCCGGAACCGGTAAAGATGTATCGATTTCAAGCAAAAACGACGTCGTTTTGTCCCCTAAACTGGACGCTGTTTTCACAGATATAGAGCAGATTTACATTTGGTGTCTAGCCGAGGATTCTAAAGGAAACATCTACGCGGGTACTGGCAATCAGGGGAAAATCTATAAGATTAATCCCGAAGGTCAATCATCGCTCTTTTACGACTCGCCAGAGGTTGCAATATTGAGTCTTGCTATAGACAAAAATGACAACCTTTATGCTGGCACGGCGCCTGATGGCTTAATTTATAAAATCTCCCAAGAAGGTGTTCCACCAAATACTCTTCTTAGTTCCGAGGAAAAGTTCGTTTTTGCGCTGACGTTTGATGATGCCGGAAATCTATATGCAGCGACGGGAACAAACGGCAAGATTTACAAAATCACGCCTGAGGGTGAAAACAGCGTCCTGTTTGACTCTGAAGAGAGTTCCATTATGTGCCTGCTGTACCACCAAGGCGCTCTGTACGCTGGAAGTGAGGGTAAAGGTGTCATTTACCGAATAACACCCGATGGATCGGTTTCAGTTGTATATCAGACGGGACAAAAAGAGGTCCGCACGCTGGTTGTAAATCCCCAAGGCACCATCTACGCTGGTACCGTCACAACTTCTCCACCGAAGCCGGGCGCACCGCCAAGCGGTCCTCCTCCGCCAGGCGCGCCGCCCGAAGAAAAGAAGTCACAGCTTTATCAGATTAATCCTGACGGCGTGGTCTCCATGATTTGGGCGGCACCAGCCCCATTGATTCTGTCAATGGTTGTCGAAGCGGATAATCAACTCTTGGTTGGAACAGGGGACGACGGAAAGGTTTTTCGAGTCAATACGGATGGGGACTTTACGTTATTGGGAAAATGCGATGCAAGTCAGATTCTTGCAATGCACCGGAGCACAGATGGCAAACTCACCTTGGGAACAGGCAATGCCGGTAAATTCTTTGAACTGAAAATCGATCGCAATTCATCGGGAACACTAGAATCTGTAGCTCATGATACGCGACTCATTTCGCGGTGGGGGAAATTATCGTGGGAAGGACTTTCGCCGGAAGGTACTTCAATTTCGTTCGCTACGCGTACGGGCAACACTGGAAAACCGGATAACACTTGGAGCGATTGGTCAAGCGCACTGACAATCCCGGAAGGTTCTCAGATAACGAGTCCAACAGCACGATTCATCCAATGGCGTGCAACACTTACGACGAGCGCTCCGTCAACGACTCCAATTCTAAAAAGAGTAGCTGTTGCATCTGTCCAATCAAATGTCGAGCCTCGTTTTACTTCAGTTGAGATTCATCGCGGAGATAAACCCAAAGGCTCCGGCAGACCCCCTGATGTAAGTCCTCCGGGAGAAAACAGAGCCCAAAGCCAAGCTGAAAGCAATAATGGGAAGCGGCGGGCAACCTGGAAAGTAGAAGATGCGAACAATGATACCCTGCAGTTCACCATCTACTACAAAAGCATTGATGAGACAAATTGGAAACTACTCAAAAAGAAATTGGATCAGCCTAACTACACCTGGGATACGACATCAATGCCCGACGGACGCTACACCCTGAAAATTCAAGCGACGGATAAGCTAAGCAACCCGCCTAGTTTCGCAAAAGCTTCTGAGAAAATCAGCGATCCTTTTGACATTGATAATACACAGCCAGCAGTAGGCAATATCGCTGCGACTGCCAACGGAGATGATACATTTCAAATCGTGTGTTCGGTTGAGGACGCGATGAGTTATATTCAAAAGGCGGTTTATAAAATCGACAACGATGAACATTGGAAGGTCATGTTTCCGGCGGATGGAATCTTCGATTCCAAGCGGGAAGAACTTATGGTTCAAACGGAGACACTGCCGGCCGGTGAACACATCATAACAATTCAGGCTACTGATGCAGAGGGAAATACGTCTGTTGGGCGGGGGAAGTTCTGAGATTCATACTATCATAATCCAGCGCACCCCGCAGCAGGCGGAACGCGAGTTGTTCATACCGCAAACTTGAGAATGAGGAGTGCCTGCCTACATAGCTCTTTCGAAGATTGCCTCAGTCGGATTCGCCTCCCAAGCCGCAATTAAGTCACGCTAATTCAGGTGCTTTCAAGATTAGGGCACAGACAGATTTTTCCGAAATTTTCTCTATTTTCAAGGGCGCGATGCGCCTCTGCCGCCGCTTGTAACTGCAGCACACGATCGACAATAGGGGATAATTTTCCGCCCTCTGCAAGACGAATGATTGTGCGCAGTTCAGATGTTGATCCTAACGCCGATCCAAGAATGGTCAATTGCCGCTGATAAATCTTGCGAATATTGATGCGTGCGGTATTTCCCGTCGTAACGCCGCACGTAACAAGCCGCCCATTTTTCGCAAGGCTCGCCATACTCTCCTCCCATGTCGCCGATCCAACATGCTCAAACACAATGTCAACACCTCGATTATCTGTCATTTCCCGGACGGCTTTACTGAAATCGGTTTGTGTATAGTTAATTGTAAAATCTGCACCCATCTGCCGCGCACGCTCGAGCTTTTCATCCGTGCTGGCAGTAGCAATAACGGTAGCACCGCACAACTTGGAAATTTGCAGTGCTGCGCTGCCAACGCCGCTTCCGGCGGACAGAATAAGTACGCTTTCACCGGGGTGAAGCTGCGCCCGACTGATTAGCATGTGCCATGCGGTGAGGTAAGCCGTTGGAATTGCGGCAGCGTGTGCGTAGGCGAGCTCTGATGAGATTGGAATCACATTTTTGGCGGGGGCTTTGACATATTCTGCATAGCCGCCATTGGTTTGAAAACCCAAAATTTCTTGGAAGTCACACATGTTCTCATCGCCGTTGAGGCAATCCCTGCACTCGCCGCAAGAGATACATGGCGACAAAACAACACGATTTCCAACAGCAACATTGCGGACATCTGAACCTACCTCCACCACGTCGCCGGCAATGTCCGATCCAAGAATGTGCGGGAACGGCTGAACCTCCGGACGATCGCGGCGCGCGGATATGTCGAGGTGATTCACCGCGCATGCTTTAACTTCAACCAATACTTCTGATGGGGCGATGACCGGAACAGGAACATCTTCATAAAGAAGTTTGTCTACGCCGCCCTGTTCGTAAAAAACGACTGCTTTCATATCGATCATTCATCAACCATATGCTCCGCGCTCAAGGAAACCGAGGAGACGGCGCAGCCGTGGATTTGCATTTGTGTAGATATTTTCAGGCATGATGTAATTCATAAACGGGTAGTATTTATGTCCGATTATTCGCCGGGCATAAGTAACTTGTGTGATGTAGCGCGTCCGTTCGCTTTGATTTGGCCCCCCGCGATGGCAAACTTGATTGTTGAACATCACAACGCTGCCAGCTGCTCCTAGATTGTAGTGAATCCGACTTTCCCATTCCGTGCCTTCCAACGCGGCAGGCAGCTGGGCGCCAAGCAGATGAGAACCTGGTATAACCTCTGTGCCGCCGTATTCTTTTGCGGTAACATCTGTCAAATAGTAATTCGCCGTAAAAAAAAGGACTGGCAGGTGCACGTTCGTAGGCGGCTCACCGTCATTGACAACATAGTGGGGAGCGTCGTCCTGATGCCAGTTCGTAATACCGCCCCCCGGAAGGCATCGAAAAGAATTATTGTGGATGACGTGACAGTTGGCAGCAACAAGCGCCTCGGCAAAACTAACAATGGGCTCAAGATCGAACAACCTGAGATTGGCTTGACTGTGTTCGAACATCCGGTGGCACAGTTGGATTGTATTGCTAGTGATGTTGAGACCGTCCGGGTTTTCTTGCAGCGCCCAGTCTAAATCTTCACGCAACTCGGCACACCACGCTGGCGGCAGTACATTCTCAATAAACAAAAAACCGTTTCGGTGGAACTTTTCAACCCATTCCTGAATCATTTCCTCACTGACAATTTGGTTGGCTAAGTAAGTTTCAGGCTCTGAAATTGCGCGCATTTGAGATTCCCTTATCCGAATTGGATATGATTATGTGATAAATCTGGCAAGCTAGGGTTTGGGTAATGAGTTGAGAATCGGCATTAAACCCGATTTCGTGCGCCAAGAGGATACCATCAGATCCGGAAAAATTCAACAGATTTAATGATTTAAGCGAGACGCTATTCAATAAACAATCTGTCTTTCCCATCGTCTTATTAAAGCAATGCACCAAGATCCATGTACGTCGACGAAGGAATCAATCGATGATAGAACGATTAAACAAAGCGCGATCCTCTCGTGCACTTCTCATCTCTTTGGTAATTCATCTTTGTCTACTCATCGCATGGACAATTGTAATTTATCGCCAGCAGGAAGAAGATTTGAAGGACGCAGTTGCCGTTGAATTCGTTGACGAAGAAGACTTGCCCCAGCCGCGTCGAAAGGTGCTTAAACCCTTACCACGCCTTTTTGTTCCACGTCAAGACCATGCACCGGTGCCAGACCAACCGCAAACCGTCAAGTTGCAGGCTACCCAACATCCTATTAACGAAACCTTAAATCTATCAGAACGCCTTTTACAGCACAGCGCATCAGTCAATCAGAGCAACCCTCAAGACAGACTGCCCGATGTCATGACAGCAACGCAGCAACTCAACAGCCGCGAAGTAAGTATCCCTTCGGTTTCAACCCTCGCCCTACCTGATGATGGGGACGGCGTAAAAAGTTTCCGACAACGCGTTCAAGGGAATGGATCCGGCGGCCTTGATATGTTTGAATCGACAGGCACGGCAGACGTAGGTCCGATCGGAAGCCGTTCAGGCGGAGGCGGCATAGTACCAGACGAAAATCCTTTCGCAGAAGCATTGCGCGAAATCGCCGAGCATGTCATCAATACACGGCAAAAAGATAGGGTTAATGTCGTGTTTGTGCTTGACACTAGCGCAAGTATGCGGGATAACATTCAACAGGTCGCCGATTACCTCTATGCTATGACTGATGCATACACCGACATTAATCTCGAATATTATCTTGGTATGTTAGAATTCAGTGTGAAACAGGGAGGACAGTCCGTAAAAACAATTCCGCTTATGCCGGATGTAGCGCTGCTGCGCCACCGAATGAAGAACGTTCAGCTAAGTGGCGACGAACGTGCGCTCGACGCATTGATGTCAACCTTGAGTTTTATTCAATTTCATGGAGACGCTGACAAACATTTGGTGTTGGTGACAGATGAACCTGCCACAACGAGTTTGCGAAAAGCCGGTGCAATCAAGGAGATGCGTGAGAAGGTGTTAGACAATTACACATCGCAAGACATTCACGTCAACGTTCTAGGTCACACTGACTCATTTCAGCAACGCCTTGCCGAAGCAACGGATGGGCTTTGGCAAGAGATACCGGGTGGGACTTCCAAGCCAGGAAGTCTACTAGCAGCACACCATTCGAATGACAGGCGGGTGCGTGAAAACGTAAAGTTACAGAAGTTACTCGGAAATGTGCGAAAAATTGTTAAAGAAATCGCTCGTGGAGGTCATAATTCGAATCCTGAGGCCCATATGCAACCCTCTCACCAAAGCGGCGGCGAGTTCCCAGCGTCGCAGGACGCACGGCATTTGCTGGCGAATGAAATAGAAACGACACCGGCAGGTGTTCCAAGAATAAGGGCGGCGCCAAAATTCAATCACGCAAAGGTTGACGTTATAATAATGCTTGATTGCAGCCGTAGTATGAGCAGAAAAATGGAATCAGTTATGTTCAGCATAAGTGAATTTCTTGGAAAATTGGACCTCCGGCCGATTAACTATCGAATCGGGCTGATTCGTTTTGCGGAAGCGAAGGACGCCATCAAATCAATTGATGGAACTGTTGTCACGCAGATGCCAATTAGCAAAGGGTTGTTAAAAAGACTTACGAATATTCCCTTCGGAGGCGATGAACATTTTATCGACGCCGTCGTAGAGGGGTTACCCCAGATTCGCTTTCGTTCCGATGCGAGGCGTGCTCTTTTAGCTTTTACAGATGAACCCAGCACAGGTAACCATTCCCCACAACAAGCGATTGAAATCTGCCAATCCTTGGGCGTTCGGGCTTATGTCATTGGCATCACCGGTGATGGCAGCGATTTTCAATCAATGCTAGCTCAAAAAACGCATGGCCTCGCCTTCCCAATGCCCAATAGCTTCTCTAAACCATATCCCTACCAATAAGCCTTCACGATCTCAACAAAGTCAGTTAATCTGACAACTTACCGTAAATGCGAAGTTTGCGAGTATCACGTTAAATTTGCCAAGTTTATATGATTAACGAATGACTACTACTACTCACCGGAGGCATGCAAAAATTGCACAATTATGAAAAATTTGCACCATGAATTCAACGCTCATCGGCAATCAGAGGTCATGCCTGAAAAACCAACTTCATACGTTAGGAGTATAAACAGAAGCCTACCCAATTGATACCGTGAAGGACGCCCTTATCCATCCTGCATAGTGTTTGCCATTGGTAATGGCACGAAAAATAACGCCATTCCTAAAGCGCTAAACCACCCCGTGAACTATCCCCTTAGAACATGGAATGAAATTGACAATCCCCGAGTTATGGTTATTGGCATAATTCTTGCGCCTTCATGCTTTTAAAGTCAGCGATTTTTAGCGGAATAGGTGACCATAAATGGCGCAGGAATTACAACGCAAAGGCATTCACCTGATTGGACTAATCGTCCCTATTGTCTATTCGTTCACCGAACAGCGTACAATAATCGTCATTGTCGGCATACTTACTCTCATCGCTCTGCTGATAGAGCTATTGAAATGGTTGTCGCCGTCGTTTCTCAATTTATTCGTCCGGATATTTTCCCCAATGTTACGCCCTCAAGAACGAAAAGGAGGGTTTACCGGCGCGACATACTACCTTATTGGATCGTTTGTTTGCGTATTTGTTTTCGATAAAACGCTTGCTATCGTTTGCATCTGTTTTCTCATATTAGGGGATTTGTTTGCAGCCATAATCGGCAAACAATGGGGACGAACAAAGCTAATTTCGCAAAAAAGCTTAGAGGGTAGTCTCGCGTGTTTCACGGTGTGCGCATTGATTGCACTATTGATGAAAATCCATCCGATTATTGCGCTCACTGGAGCTGCCGTGGCGACACTGATTGAACTCTTCCCGCTTGGATTGGATGACAATGTGGCAATGCCGTTAATTTCGGGCGCCGTGATGCACCTGATGATTAACAATTGGCAGTTTTAAATTCTGCGTACCATTGCCCTTACTCCGCGCTTCGCTTCCTCCCTTGTTGCGTTTCCTCCGATTTCCTCAACCGTTGAACGGACTCGCGCATTCACCCGCTTGGCACCATACTAGCGAATAAATTCCCCAAACCACAAATTAAGCCGCTGATTCGGACTGGTTGTGATAATCCGTCGTACCTTGTCGAAATTCTGTTTTCAATTACGGCTATGCTATGTTAAAATGTAGCTATTCATCTCCTGCAGGGAAATCCCAACCCAAGTTTTATGCCCGCATTTCCGTATCGCCGCACTGTTCTTCATGGCAAAAATCGGTCTTGAACACATTACAAAACGCTTTGGCAACGTCGTTGCCGTCAATGATTTAACCGTCGAAATCCATGATGGGGAATTTTTCTTTTTGCTAGGGCCGTCCGGCTGCGGCAAGACTACGACACTTAGAGTAATTGCTGGGTTGGATGGTTCCGATGAAGGCGCTATTTTCATTGATGGGAGACAGGTAAATCATCTGCAGCCCGCGGATCGAGACATCGCGTTTGTATTTCAATTTTACGCGCTTTATCCACACCTGACCGCCTATGACAACATCGCATTCCCGCTCAAAGCGGTAAAAGTGCCCAAACCCGAAATCCGGAACAGGGTAGGAGAGGTCGCATCAACCTTGCAAATTGAGCACCTTCTGAACCGAAAGCCGGGAAATTTGAGCGGCGGCGAAATGCAGCGTGTCGCACTTGGCAGAGCGATGGTACGCCGTCCGAGAGCGTTTTTGATGGATGAACCGATGGCAAACCTCGACGCGAAGCTTCGGGTCGATACGCGTTCAGAACTCAAACACCTACAGCGTGAAATCGGAACAACGACGGTCTTCGTCACTCACGACCAGGTCGAAGCCATGTCAATGGCAGATCGAATCGCCGTCATGCACGAGGGCGTGTTACAGCAGCTTGGCGCTCCACAGGAAGTTTACAACCAGCCGAAAAGCCTGTTTGTCGCTGAATTCATGGGAAGCCCATCAATGAATTTGATTGATGGAGAGATTCAATCGCAAGCCGGAGAATCTATCTTACAATTGACCCACACCGATATCGGATTACCGATATCCGGCAAACAGATGGCACGAGTTCAACGCGAAGCCACAAACAACAAACTGGTTTTCGGTGTCCGTCCCGAACACATTGTTGTATCCAAAGAGCCAATCAATGGAAAAATTCAGGCATCGGTACATCTTGTAGAATCCCTAGGGTCAGCCAATATTGTTGATACTTTCGTCGGAGAGAATTCAGACGCGGGCAATTTGATTGTATTTAGGGCACGCACTCATCCCGCATTTCAAGTAGAAACCGGACAATCTGTTTGGCTGGATTTTGACGAGCAACACACCCACCTTTTCGACCGGTATACAGGAAAAGCTATCCGCTGATTGCCGCTAGAGTATTCGATTGGTGTGCATGAAAAATGCCCGTTACGATTGAATTTTAACTCTAAATTATTTAGTGTGAGCGGGGCGTGTTAGAGGGTTGCGGACAGATATGGGGGAAACAAAAGGGATAAAAAAAATGGAAAGAATTCCATGTTGTTTAGTAGCTGTGGATTTGGACGGAACGCTACTAAACGACGATTACATTATTTCCGAGCGGAACTGTAGAGCACTTCGGGCTTTAACGGCGCAAGGAGTTATCGTGGTGCTTGCCTCAGGTAGAATGCACCAATCAATCTTGCCAATCAGTAACAAGATTGGGTTAGAGAATCCGATAATTTCATACAACGGCGGGATGGTTAAACATGCCACAACTGAAAAGGTTTTCCATCACAGCCCTATTCCTGCCAAAATTGCAACTGAGCTTGTTGAATATTGCGATACGCGGCGGTTGCATTTCAATTTTTGCTTAAACGATAGGTTGTATGTTAAAACGCGCAATCAGTGGAGTCAACTCTACGAGGAAAGAACAGGGGTGCCGGCTGCGGTTCTTGACAATCTCCATCAACTGTATGGAGAAACCCCCACCAAGATGCAGATAATAGATACACCGGAAAGAATTAAGCGCCTTCTGACTGAATTAGAAGAAAGCTTTGGAGAACGTCTGTATGTTACACGAACACAGATTGAATATATTGAGTTTATGAATCCTCATGTGTCAAAGGGACGGGCATTAAAAACACTCGCGGCTCAAATCAATGTCCCCATGAAACTCGTTGTTGCTGTCGGAGATGGTTACAACGATGAAAGCATGATGAAGGTCGCGGGATTTCGTATTGCGATGGGCAATTCTGTGGACGAGATAAAAGCGTGCGCGGACTACATTACAGAAACCAATCAAAACGACGGCGTCGCCAAGGCGGTTGAACAACTCCTACTACCCGAGGCAGTTAGAACATAATTCCACTTGTCCATACTCATGCTTGTAGAGGGCGGCGAACTTTTAAACTGGAGACCGGAATATTTGCAACGAGCGCCATCGACTGCCCCTCCCGTTGCATCTCCATCTCAATTCCGTCTTGTTCAAGTTCAAAATATCTTGACAATAGCGCTGTCATGTCCGTCTGCAAGGCTTTCATAAGTTGTTCATCAATGCCAATCCGATCTTGAACCAAGATTAATTGTAGGCGACTCTTGGCAGTATCTTTACTTCTCTGATTCCGATGAAATAGTTTCAGCAATTGCTTGAGCATGCTTTTCTCCCCTGTTAACTTACCTTGGACGAATTGAAATTGAACAAGAATTTAAACCAGCCGCCGGCTTTGAATTCTGGAATTTGCACGTCCTCTCCTTCAATCCGCCTCGCAATTCGCCTGTAAGCTTGTCCACCATGCGATTGGTGATTGTAGGTTGTGGGTAATCCTCGGTTGGTCGAGACGACAATTTCCTTATCTTCCGGAACGACGCCAATCAAATTGATTGATAAAATATCAATAATGTCATCCGGATTCATCATATCACCCGATTCGACCATTTTAGGCGCAAGGCGGTTGATAATCAACCCCATGTCATCTATTTCCATGTTCATCAATAATCCGATGATCCGATCGGCGTCTCTTACTGACGTAACTTCCGGTGTTGTTACGATAATTGCTACATCAGCACCTACTGCCGCGTTACGAAACCCCTGTTCAATCCCGGCGGGAGAATCAACAAGAACATAATCGTACTCTTCTTTCAACTCGAGACAAATCTTTTTCATCTGTTCGGGTTGAATATCATTTTTATTATTCTTCTGAGAAGCAGCTAGGAGGTGTAAATCCTTCGTGCGCCGATCCTTGACAAGCGCTTTATCGAGATCGCAAGTACCCTCAATCACATCCATTGAGGTGTAAACCACACGGCTTTCCAATCCCATAATGACATCAAGGTTTCTTAACCCAATGTCCGCATCAACAACAACGACCCTTTGGTTCAGTAAGGCCAAAGCAGTTCCTAGATTTGCTGTGGAAGTACTTTTGCCAACCCCCCCTTTTCCGGAGGTAACCACAATTACTTTCCCCATGGGTTTTACCATCCTTTCATTCAATTATTCTCATTAGTTGCTCGAGGAAATTAAATTCCACCTAAAAATTGGATGTATTCATGCAGATTGCAGTCCACTGTAATCCTCAACGATGATGGCCTTTTCGCGAATTCGGGCAATTTCCACTTTCTGACGCGACGCCTGCCGTCCACTCGGCGGGCGTGTAATGAACTGCCCAATTCTCAATTGGGTCGGTACCAGATTTAAAGCGATTATTACCGATGAGGTGTCACCGAGCGCCCCCGCATGAGCAACACCGCGCAATACTCCAAGCACGATGATGTCACCTGTCGCTATCACTTCCGCTCCGGGGTTTACATCGCCTAAAACAATCATGTTCCCCTCTAAGAAGCGTTCAACCTGCCCGGATCGCAAGGTGTGTCGGATATATCGAACTTCCTCTATTTTCGGCAAAAAATTATTCTTGATGGTATTTTCTTCGCGATGGAGCGCTGGGGCGCCCCTAATCTTCCGTTTCGGCGTCGGTTCATTTGCCCAATCTGCCACCGGCTCATGTATCTCATTGTCCGCCGGTTCATTTTCACGGCCCATTCCATCCAAGAGCCGTTCAACTTCTAAGCCGTAGGTCTCATGCAGCAGCATTTTGACGCGATTCATTTCTTCATCACTCAGGGTTTCGTTTCGAATATCAATGTTCATCGTTGTTCCAGCAAGGGAATACCCCAAGTTTGCCATCCGCTTCTTTATCGCGAGTTCTACCTGCTCTATTGATGCATCTGGTGCAATGATTAACCGTAAGCTGTCACGAAATCCTTTTAGTTCGACAATTGGGTGTGACACATTTTTCACTGGTAGTCTCCCTGTGCAAAAAATTGCCAATTAACGGGGTAAGGTATACTCACGCCCTATTTAAGACATCTTTTCGACTGTTGCCAAAACGTAGGGACCGTCTGGAATCGCCGCAATTTTAGCATCTGACCCGTGTTTTGAAAGTACAAGCTCAATTCCTTCTTCAAGGGTTGCTACCGGACGCACAAAGAGGTTTTCCAATTGATTGTGTGGAATACCGCCGGCATAACAATAAATTGCAGCTTTTCTTACTGCCTTTGCCAGTTCTTCAAGCTGCCACTGATCGATGATAAAGTTCGCCGAGTTGAAAATACCTTGAACAAACTGTTCAAGGTCCTGGGTTTTCAGGATGAGTTCCGTAAAGGATTCACTACCGATACCCTGACTACATTCAGCCACAAGAATTATGCTTCCATTGGGCTTGACAATCTCCGCGGCAGCCAACACGCCCTTAATCGCTTGATAAAACGTCGCGTCTAGTGGATAACCGGCACCCGACACGACTACCGCGTCTACTGGACGCGGCAGCGTCGCTTTCACTTGTTTCTCAACGAATTTGGCACCGGCTAGGTGTGCTTTAACCAAATCGCCGGCAAATACGCCGGTTAACCTTCGCCGACTATCAATCGCTACATTGACACTGAAATCGACACCCGCCATCAGGGCAATTTCTGTGGCTTCGATATGAAATGGATTGTCCGCCATCACTCCCACGGATGCCTTTGGATGCTCAAGGATTTTCGGACCGTGCATTGTTTTAATCGTTTCGACCGAAACTAAACCTGGACAGACCGCCTTGCGTCCACCAGAATATCCTGCCATCAGGTGCGGTTCAATCAAAGAGGTAGTGATCTTGAGATCGGATTCCAAATAGGTTTTATCAATATGAACAGGAGTGCCATTCCGTGTTAAACCGAGGTATTTGTGCGTTTGGGGTTCTTGAGCAAGATGATTAACAATCCGGTAGCTATTTAAGATATCGCGCCCAACCATCTCCTCCAACTCTTTCCCTTCATTGGGGCGATGGATTCCTGTAGCAATTAAAATTGTAATTTTTTCGCGCGGGATGCGTTGTAGTTCCAAAGTTCGAAGGATAGGCGGAAGAATCAATTGATTGGGAACCGGGCGTGTTACATCCGAAATAACCACACAAGCGGAGGTGCGATTCGCCGCTAATTCGCTCAATGGCGCTGAATCAATCGGTGACTTGAGCGCTTCCCAAATTGATTGTTCTGCATCGGCAAGTGGAACAGATTGTTGGACATTTAAAACCCCTGCCAAATTTTGGTCGGGAATTTCAACTTCCAAAGTTCCTCGACCATATCTCATCCCGACTCGCACTGGTAAAAACCTCAATTCTGCTTGAAAAACATAATGCCGTTATAAACCGGATTGGCGTATCGCGCTAGTCATTTTGAGAAATATATATTTTCACTATAACGTAACATAACGCTCAGAGTTTTCAATTGGATTCAAAAAAAACTCGAATTTAATCAGAAAAACACAAATTAATTCCGAATTGAGCTATTGGTAGTAAGTTCTTTGGCATATTTTTGATTTTAGGTTGAGCACAATTCGATTTTTCAGCATCAACCGCCGCAAGCGGGGCATCTTGCACCGCATCACTCTCATCGTACAACTGCGTTAGTCCTAACATTTTTTTAGTCTAGAACGTTCGCCGCAAAAGTTGCATTTTCACATTTCGGAAAGATAGCTTAACACATCCTCAATATTTTTGCAAGTTGCAGGCGTGAGTAACTAGGGCGTGTTGACATTTGGCATCCCGTGGGTTGAATTGAACGGTCAAACGGCAGTCCCTATCAAGTACAAAGGAATCTTTTGTAACACAATCTGTTAGATTGTGATCCCAGCCCGCAAACTAACAGTTTGCGCTACTTATATCAGATTATCCAATGGTGACAACGTTTGCCGAATCAGTAGCCGCAAAATGTCAACAGAACCTAGATTGAACCCTGTTTAGAACCGTAATCGGCGGCTCTGCCAACCGCATGTTCAAACTGGCCGCGCAATTTCGTTTATGGATGATGACCCAAATGACTCAACGCATTTCAATACCATCAATCCACGACCTTCCAAAGACGAAGGGTGATTATGAATTTAAAAATGCCTTGACAAAACAAGGTAGAATCGGCAAAAATGCAGTATGATACAATTTCATCTGCGCCAACGTTGAAAACCATTAACACGAACACCGGTTTAAGAATCGCTTGGACCGAGTTGGCAAAACATGTTTCCCTTGAAAACCACCAGCTGCTAGGCACATAAGTTTAAATTCAGTCGCGGCGAGGGTAGTTTTTTAACGCAAACTCCAAAGGGAAAGCAATCTTAGGGAGAAAAGAAACCGTGCAACAGGTAGTTGTTACCACTAAACCGAACGGCGCTGGGCGCAGTTGGTTGGAGGTCGGTAATTTTGAAATCGATCAATTCAACCGTAAACAGTGGGTAAAACGAAACGTGCCGTATCAGGATCGACGTTTGAAAACCGATCGTCGATACTCGGATCGGGGCGAAACGGTTGATTGGATTATACTCATTCCCGACGATTATCCGATGTCCCTCGTCAAGGTGAATTATGACAGGTTAAATCCCAGAAACGTAGAAGTTCTCTGGGAACCGGCCAGTACCTCAGATGTAGACCGCGACACAAAGATAAAACGTGCTCTTGAACTGGCGGCTGGGAATGAAGAGTTGGAAAACTTACTTAAGGAATTGCTCGCCGCGCAATGATAATCCGGTAACCGGAGAGTGGATGCAAATTGACACCAGTGAGATGCAATTTGAACAAATTATGTATACACGGCTCAGGAAACATCAGTAAACTTCTGCCGCGGCTTTAGCGCGGCAGATGGCGGAAATTTCAATCTTCACGGAGTTCCCGATGTCCACGTTTCAATGCAACGGCATCAATCCATTTTACGATTTCGCAAGGAGTACATATGAATCACATTGTGACCCGGGAGGAACTTTGTCGAAGTATTGAACTGGTTCCTCAAGTTGACATTGGTCACTTCCCAACACCCCTAGAAGAATGCCCCCGCTTATCCGAGGCATTGGGCGGGCCTCGCATTTTTATGAAACGGGAAGATTGTTCAGGGCTTGCGTTTGGAGGAAACAAGGTCCGACAGTTGACGTTCACAATTGGCGAAGCAGTCCATCGCGGTGCAGACACCATCGTTCACGGTGCAGCGTCACAATCGAACCACTGCCGCCAAACCGCCGCTGCCGCCGCTCGATTGGGATTGAAGTGTTACCTGCGGTTGTCACGAGGGCAGAAAAGCACGCTGCAAGGAAATCTACTCTTGGATTATCTCGCCGGTGCGGACGTTGAACTCGTCGATCTCCCTATTGGCCCTGAATTGGATGCGATTAAATACGCCACGGCGGAGGAACTGGCAGCAGCGGGTCTCAAGCCATACGTCATTGCACACCCCCGATCGACTGCCCTAGCGGCTGTGGCTTTTGCGTGGTGTGTCACTGAAATCCATGCGCAACAGCAGGAATTAGGAATTGAGGCAGACTGGATTTATGCAGGATCGACCGGCGGTACCCAAGCGGGGTTAATCCTCGGATCAAAAGCGCTAGGAATGAAATTGAAACCCGTAGGAATCACTCCGATTCGTTGGGATGATCGGGTCGAGCGAATCCGAAATGCTGCAAATGATGCCGCGAAGATTCTAAATTTAAACCTACAAATCGCTGATGATGAGGTAGAAAACTCAGACGATTACGTCGGGGAGGCGTATGGTGTAGTCTCTTCCGAATGCATTGACGCCTTGAAAGTGGTCGCCCGGACCGAGGGCATCTTCCTGGATCCGGTGTACACCAGCAAAGCCTTTGCCGGCTTAATTGACCATGTTAGAAAGGGCAAGATTACTTCCGATGAAACTGTGATTTTCTTGCACACCGGTGGAACTCCGGCACTATTTGCTTATAACGAAGAGCTATTTGCAACGGACTAATAATGAATCAGGCGAAGGCTCGTGCGCTTACGGAATCTGATACCGCCGGGCGTCTGCGGTTTCGACTACATCGCCGCTCAGAGAGATACCCAACTTCTCTGCCCAGTCCTGTATCTGCCGATAGATGGTGTCCGGCACTTCAACTCCGTGAACTAGACGCTCAACCCGTGAACTGTGCTCAAAATCACCAGGCACCAATACTTCATCAAAGCCGCGTGCCGGCGGTGTTTTCTTGATGTCGTCTAGAAATCCGCGAACACGCCGCTGGTAGGCCTCCAACGGTGCAAAAGCGCGGGGATCAATTACTTGCATAAACGTACCGCCCATCGCTCCCCGCTCAGCGTTGAAGCCTTCAGACAATCCTCCAAGCAGGCAAATTAGGAGCGAGAGCGCGTAACCCTTATGTCCGCCGAACGGCAGTAGGAATCCGCCGTCGTAATAATCCTCCGTTTTGACGCTTGGGTTGCCATGTTTATCAATAATGCAACCCTCCGGAAGTTCGGAATTTTTGCTTTCGGCGACCATGATTTTGCCCCCGGCAATCTTCGCTGTGGCGAAATCAATGATGAAGGGCACGTCATCACCCGTGGGAACCCCAATAGCAATCGGGTTGGTTCCCAACATGCCGCTTGCGCCGCCAAAAGGCACAATCTTTTTGCCTACCCGCTCGCCTCTGCCATAGGTAATGATACCGATGCATCCCGAATGTGCCGCAATTTCTACATATTCCCCCAACCGCCCGATATGTCCGGTACCTACGAAGCTCACGCAACAGACACCGGTTTCTCTTGCTTTCTCAATTGCCAGTTTCGTTGCTTTTCTGGCAGTGTAGTGCCCAAAACCCCACTGCCCATCAATAAATAGGGTGTTGGCGGTCTCTTTGACTACCTTTGGTTCCGCACCGGGATGGATTATTCCTTTTGAAATATCGGACAAATAGTGGGGCACACGAAGCACACCGTGTGAGTCATGTCCAGTAAGGTTGGCGTTGACCAGAACCTCTGCCACGACATCAGCAATATGACGGAGCGCGCCTGCTTCCGTCAACAATCGCCGGGTAATCGCGTGAAGATAACTGGCTTGAAAGCAGTGTGCTTTTTCCACAGCTTTCGCTCCTACTTTGACCGAGCATTTCTGCTGCAAAACGGGCAACTTACGCGCAATTATAGCGGCATTAACAGTGGTAGGTAGTAGGAAATCCGCTTGATAATTAAGTACCCATTAGCCTAGGATGATTTGCGTTTCGCGCAGCAAATCAACTCGCACAGCGGAGTAGAAACGGACTCTGCAAACATTATGCGGGATTTACACCAGAAACAAGGAATAATGCCCAATCTGTAGTGAAATTTACACTATGCGCGTTACAATTTTCCTATCGCGTTCACGAGACAAGATATCGATCTACATCGGCGGTTTCGACCACTTCCTCACCCAGAGTAACACCCAACTTTTCCGCCCATTCTCGGGTACGTTTGTAGTAAATGGCGTCCGGAACATCAATGCCGTTAGCCAAGCGGTGCCGACGTGAACGGCGCTCAAAATCACCGGGTACCAAGACCTCGTCAAAGCCGGGTGCCGGCGGCGATGCCTTGATATTGTCTAGGAATTCACGAACATTCCGCTGGTACGTTTCCACAGGCGCAAATGCATTTATGTTAATCACCTGCATGAATATACCGCCGACGTAGTCCTTCTCGGCATCAAAGTCTCCATGCTGGAAGCCAAGCAGACAAGTCAGCAGTGAAAGTGCATAACCCTTGTGCCCGCCAAACGGAAGCAGCGCTCCGCCATCCCAATAATCCGCCGATTTGACGGTTGGATTCCCGTGTTTATCAACAATGCACCCTTCGGGAAGATCTTCGCCTTTACTGTCCGCAAATTCAATTTTTGCGCCGGCAATCACGCTTGTGGCAAAATCGATGATGAACGGCGTATCATCACCGGTCGGAACACCGACGGCGATCGGGTTAGTCTCAAGTGCACCCTTCGCACCCCCGAATGGCGCGACAAACCCCTTGTCTATCCCGCTGTATCCAACTGTGATGATGCCAATGCACCCCGCTCGCACAGCAACCTCGGCATACTCTCCCAGCCTGCCGATGTGCCCGGTGCGCAGGAAACTCACACAGCAGACATCAGACTGTTTAGCTTTTTCAATCGCCAAATCCATCGCCTTCCGTGCAATGTAGTGCCCAAATGCCTTGTTCCCGTCAATGTGAAGCGTGCTAGCTGTCTCTTTGACCACTTTCGGTTCGGCATCCGGGTCAAGTCGCCCTTCTGCGATGTCCAGCAAATAGCGGGGGACGTGAAGCACACCGTGTGAATCATGACCGACAAGGTTGGAATTGACCAAAATTTCGGCAACGGTATCGGCAATATGACGCGGCGTGCCTGCTGCCATGAATAGCCGCCGCGTGATCGCGTGAAGATGGCTCGCTTGAAAGTGATGAGTCGTTTCCATATCTTGCAGCGCCCCTTAAAATGGTTTTAGCTTAACCTGTAAAACTGGATAGCGTTGTCGTGGAATAATTTGTTGGTTTCATCCTCAGAATAGTCTTGCACCGCCCACTTCAGGGTATCAACCCACCGCGGATACTCCGTTGCGGCCGTCGAAACAGGCCAATCACTTCCGTACATCACGCGCTCAAAACTGAAGCATTCTATCACATGTTCAATGTACGGCTTCATATCCTCCCGAGTCCAATTCTCGTGATCGGCTTCCGTTGCTAAGCCAGAAATTTTGCAGACGATATTCGGAAATTCGGACAGTGTTTTTAATTCGCCCCTCCACGGGTCGAAGATTTGCCCTTTAATATCGGGTTTTGCAATGTGATCCAATATAAAATGGATATTCGGACACTGCTCCACCATCTTAATGGTATTTGCCAACTGCGGGTGACGGATACAGATGTCAAAGCTGAAACCAAATTCTTCGAGAATTTGTACCCCTTTTATGAAATTCGGCTGTACACAAAATTCAATGCTTTCGCCTTCAATAACGTGACGTACTCCTTTGACTATTTGAATATCAGCCAGTTTTTCTAATACTGGTCTGACTTCCTCCCCATTATAAACGGGCGCTTCGGCTACAATCCCTTTAAGCCTAGCATCGTCTCTTGCCAGAGAAGCCACCCATTCCGCTTCCACGACTCCATCATACCCGCCGCATTGCACAAAGACCAGCGCTTCAATATTAATTTCTCCATGGGCGGCTCGATATTCCGCTAACGCATGCGGTTTAGCAAATGATGGCGGTGCATCTTCAAGCCACGGATATCTCAACGCACCTTGATCCCATAAGTGAACATGGGTATCAACAATTGGAATGTTTTTCAATGTTCAACTCCTTTTTGAAAAGAATGAATTAGCCGACTTGCGTCATTTAAATCAGCGGGAGTATTGATGTTAAAAAACGAATGCCCGTGCGGATCGAACTGCCGCCATTCGGACGGCGGGACAACACGAACAGAGATTCGGCTGTATAATGCATGGACGCGCAGTTCACCCTCGGCGAACATCTGCTTGATGGCAGACAAGCACTTCTTGGAATATACGGCGGACAGTGTTTGAAATTTGGGGTCAGAGGGATTCGAATCCTCGACATACGGAACAACGGCATCGTCTTCGCCCAAGATTGTGGTCAAATAAGACAATAGTCTCGGCTGCAGCAGCGGCATATCGCAAGCAACGCAGATTACGGCGGGATTGTCTGCGCGGGTGAGGCCGGTATATATACCGCCCAATGCACCCATGTTTGGAACAACATCTGTATACATCCGCACGCCTAGATGCCCAAACTGCGATGGGGTGTTCGTAATCAGTAGGAGATTAGTCGTGACCAATCTCATTTGACAAAGCGTGTGTTCAATAAGTGTGGCACATCCAAGCCGCATTAGCGCCTTGTTCTGCCCCATTCGACGGCTGCTTCCGCCAGCGAGGATGATTCCTGTTGTGGAGTCCTTGACGGTTTGCATGATATTTTATCCATCATATCATTCTGGCCTAGCCGCGTCAACAGAAAATCTAAAATTTCAGAAATCATCATTGACGGATTACAGCTATTCTGATAGGCTGCAACTGCCTTGATTTCTGAGTTCAATCCCTCATTGTAAAGGAAGACTTATGCAGATTGGAATTTTCGCGAAGACGTTTATTCGCCCAACGCTTGAAGAAACCTTGGATGCCGTGAAGGCATACGGATTGGGCTGCGTGCAATTCAACATGGTCTGCGCCGGGTTGCCGTCTATGCCTGACCGCATAAAGGTTGAACACTGCGATGCCATCCGCCGAGAGATGTCAAGGCGGGACATCACGATGGCAGCATTGTCCGGTACGTTTAACATGATTCACCCCGATGTTCAGAACCGCCGCACCGGGCTGCGGCGGCTGCGTGAACTCGCGTCTGTATGCAAACGGCTTGGCACATCAGTGATTACGTTGTGCACGGGCACGCGGGATCCCGACAACATGTGGCGTCGCCACCCTGAAAACGATTCGCCGCAGGCGTGGAAAGACCTAATTGCATCAATGAGGGAAGCGCTGCAAATTGCAGAGGAACACGGCGTCACACTCGCTTTTGAACCCGAAGTGTCGAATGTGGTGGATTCAGCGAGAAAAGGCCGCCGTCTGCTTGATGAGATGCAGTCGCCGTACTTGAAAGTGGTGATGGATGCCGCCAACATCTTTCACACTGGCGAACTGCCGCGCATGCGCGAAATTCTAGATGAAGCGTTTGCCCTCTTAGGCGAGGATATCGTTATTGCACATGCCAAAGACTTGAGCCGCGACGGTGAAGCGGGGGACGCACCTGCGGGTCGAGGGGTTTTGGATTACGTCTATTATCTGTCCCTGCTACACAAAACTGGATTCGACGGCCCCTTGATACTTCACGGCCTCGCGGAAGCAGAGGTTCAGGAGAGTGTGGATTTCCTTCGTGGGAAACTTCAGGGTGTAGATAAGAATTAATTCTCTCTTTTTTTTTCAAACAAGCTCTAAGAAACGACTGATTTTGTGCATCTTATACCCGCAGAGACCAATGCATTAAGGTGCTTTCCCATGAAAAACAATAGTGATGAGATGCTGGTGCATCAAACCCTGAGAGGCGATGCATCGGCATACGCTTCTCTGATTGACCGTTACAAGGGCGCTGTGCACGCCATTGCATACCACAAACTAGGCAATTTTCAGGATGCCGAGGACGTTGCCCAAGAAGCATTTCTCAATGCACACCAGCGGCTCGCGACGCTGAAGGAGCCTTCTCGTTTTGCAGGCTGGTTATATTGTATAGTTTCGAATGCTTGCAAAATGTTGCTGCGAAAGCGGAAGAAGGAGCGGGAATTGACGGTTCCGCTTGAGGATCTCAGCCCAACTCAAGCAGCCGATCAAGCCTTTTTGACTTTTGAACGGGAGGAAACCCGTAAGCAACTGCGTCAGGCGATAGACGCACTGTCGGAAACAGATCGGCTAACGTTGAAACTCTTCTACATGGGTGGTACGTCCTGTGCAGAGATTGGTAAACTCATCGGAGCGTCGGAGAACGCCGTTAACAACCGACTGTACCACGCGCGTAAACGTCTGAGAAAGGAGATGAGAGACATGATTGATCAAATCGCCAAACCAACTCAGTTGAAGGCTAGCTTCACGAGTCAGATCATGGATATTGTGCAGAAAACCAAACTCACGCCGCCAAAACCACAGACGCCATGGCATATTCCCATCGGAGCCACAGTTTTTTTGGTATTGCTCGTCGGGTTGGGGGTTGTACCGAAGACGGTGTCGATACCTCCCTTTGACTTGAGCGCTGCCGACGAAACCATACCCGTCGAGATGGTATTTTTGCCGCAGGTACCAGAAAGTTCTGTTCCGATCGAACCGATTGTAGGCCCGACACCATCTGATGCAAGGTTAAGTGACAACAGATATATCGGACGGAGCAACCAGGCGGCAGTGAAGATCGGCGACGACTATGGGAAAGTTGAAAATCAGATTGTTCTGAACTCCCGCATCCCTGAAGATACGCGGTTGGCACTAGAGTTGCTTCGCGAAGCGTGGAACTTGACGGAAGGAACAAGCTATTACGCGCGCGAGTCACTGCTGGCGGAGTTAACGAAGGGGGACATTGACCATGCTTTGGCATTAGCGGAAACAATTAAAGATAAAAACAAGCTGGATTGGGCTTATACGCAAATCATTAGCCAGCAATTCGGATTCGACGCAGTGGGAGCACTGACTTTAGTGGACAAAATACAAAGTCCTGAGACTAAGGCTTGGCTGATCGCAGAAGGTGCCGAGATACTTGCAAAAGAATCGCCTGACAAAGCCAAGAAGCTACTTCTGCGTGCAATGGAATCCCTCAAGGAAGTGACTGTACCCCGACTCCGATTGCGCATTGCAATTCCCGCGCTACGAGCAGCAAGTATTCTTGAAATGGCGCAAATTGAGCAGCAGTTAAGGGTAATTATCCCAAAAGCAGGGGTGAAGACAGAGGAAGAGGCAAAACAGGCGGCATTGGAACCCGATATCGATATTCAGTTCCTCGATGGCGACTTCCTGCCGGGAACAGACTTTAGACTTACGGAGGAATCGAAGAAAGAACTCATTGAGCAAACTAAGGCGAATTTTCGCGATGGCAGCGAATTTGGCATGCTCGGCATAGCGGCAGCCGCACTCGTCAAATCGGATTCTGAGACAGCCATTGACCTCATCATGAACCGGAGCGATATGAAAGGCGTTTACCGTCCGTTGACCGACGTTATCATCAGTCTTGCAGACCATGACCCCCGTGCTGCGTGGCAGCAGTTGCTTGAGATGCGTTCACTCTTTGAGCGTGACAACGATTTCGTTGGGAAAGGCTATCTCGCAAAAGCCACGAAATATACTGCGTTAGCGATCGCAAAAACAGATGTTCGGATGGCTCTTGATGTAGCACGACAAATGTCCTCAAGGGAGGGTGCAAAGGCAATAACTTTGGCAAAGATAGCAATCCTAGTCGCTGAAGATGATAAACAGAAAGCGTTGTATATTTTCGAGGAAGCGAGTTCTATCCCTGATTTCATGAGGTTTGGGTCTCACCCTGGCAGATGGGCTACATCCGCACGTGTCGGGCATATGCTTTCCTTGGTAGACAAAACACGCTCAAGAGAATTTTTCTCGGATCTGCTGCAAAGACTCAAGACCAGCCCGCCCCAAGTTCCTGAGCATGAGCAACTTATGGATCAGCTGCATCTTGATTATCAACTTGTCGACATTGCCTTTTATATGGCGGAAATCTATCCCGACAAAGCTCGAAACCTTATCGAAGAGGTAATGGCGAAGGCAAATCGTACTTCAAATTCCAAGAAACACCCTGCCTATCAACTTCGCGAAGCTGCTCAGGCTGCAACTAGGATTGATGTCAATTGGGCGATTGAAATAGCCAAGAGCATTGAGCCAATCGGCAACGGTAGTAGGCATGAGAAGGCGGAAGCCCTTCGGAAGCTTGCACAGTATCTGCTTGCGACGCCATCGGAGAGACAGACAATCCATTTCGGTCGCTGGACTGCTACCGACACCTGGTCGCCGGGCGAGGAAACCAATTGGTAGAACGCGCGTGCATTAAGGAGGCTAACTGCTCACACCACATCGACCGAAAAAGTGTTAAAGCCCTAGGCAGACACGTACTGAAGTGTGCCACCAAAAGATATAGGACTTACGCAATTCAGCTTTTAGTGAACTTACCCCCAATGTTTGGACAGTCATACTTGTCCATTAAGTGTTAGCGTTGAAGATTGGTCAATCAACACTGTATCGGAAATTGAAGTTGTATAAACTGCGCGGCCCATCCCGGTAGGCTCTGTTTCCAACCGCAACGCACTATACACAAATCCTAACCGTTTACGCATTACGCTCTACTCGTTACTCTTTACCGTAGGTGCGATCAAGCGAGTGGATAGCGAACGCGATAGAGATCCCCTTCCTAACCGCCCCCAACACCACCCGGTAATCACCGGCAAAAAAAAATTATCTTAAAAACGTTTTCCCCACAAAAAAGTTATCCATTGACTGACCTAATCCTCCCCTAAAACCTCCTCCGTCGTCCCAATATGGGACGAATTCCCATATTGGGAAAACGCCTCCATCCCGCGTCATTACAGGCTTATCCGCTATTTCTGCCAATCTTGTCAGTCCCAATATGAGACTTTTTCAACCCGCACCCTGTCACGCTACCGTCCGTCTGACTCCTTCCCATATCCATCGAACCTAGGCTACCACTGGATTCCTATGCCTCTACAGAGTTGAACCCTTCCTTAGACCGACCGTTGGCACGGTTTTTGCCATAACAAAGGGGAGGCAGATTGTCTTTCTCTGATCCGGTTGGTGCAAGACATTGACGCTTTCAATTATCCTTCCCGCGGCAGGAGGCGACATCACGGTGCCGTGATGCCTGCCGCTCCCCTTCGCCGGGGAATGGAAGGACTTTTCAAACAGGATCTTAAATTAATTTCTATATCTAAACGCGAGGTAGAATTGATGATTGAAGTAGCGCAGTTTAAGGCAAGGCTCATAGAATTCGACGCACTACGTGAAAATGACGAGATAGAAGAAAAGACCGTTGAACATATCGCTCCACAATACAATGATCGGTGGCCTCCCCATTTACACCCATCTGTCCGAAATGCCCTTAACAGGACCGGCATCGATCGGCTCTATAAACATCAGGCTAAGGCGATTGATTTGTCTCTCAGGGGTACAGATATAGTTTTGGAATCGCCCACAGCGAGCGGAAAGACCTTGGCTTTTACCGCGCCGATGCTTGATTCGTTGATTCGCGACAGGAGTTCACATGCACTAATGATTTACCCTATGAAGGCGTTGGCTTACGATCAGCGCGAGCAAATTGAGCAACTTTGCAGTTTGCTCTCCATCGAATCCTTTCCTTACGATGGGGACACCGAACAGGAACATAGGCAGCTATTGCGAGATTCTCCACCACAGATATTATTTACCAATCCCGAATATTTGAATATGTCATTTCTAGGTTGGCGGGATAAGTGGAAAGACTTTCTGCACAAGTTGCGGTATGTAGTGATTGACGAAATTCATGAATATCACGGTTTTTTTGGTGGCAATATGGCGCTATTGCTCCGGCGCTTTTTTCTGCATCTGAAGCGCATTGGCACGAACCCTCGAGTGTTTTTGTCGACCGCGACCTGCGCGAATGCCGCCGAACATGCTAAGAATCTCACCGGACGCGATGTCATTGCCGTATCTGCTCGGGATGTCTTGCGTCCTAAGCGACATTATTTTTTCGTGAATCCTTCCATTCCCGATCACAGATACAGGGATATTCTTCGCCTTAGGGTTGTAAATGCGGCACTAGCAGTTCTCGCCCAAGGGTTGCGCGTGCTTGTTTTTTGCCCAACCAAGAGATTCCTTGAGCAAGCCTACAGCGATTGCGCGCGCTTAGCTGAGGAAAATGGATTCGCTCGTGACAGAATTGTGCCTTTTCATGCAGATCTGATGTCCGAAGAACGGCAGAGAATACAGCAGGGCATAAGAGACGGTGAAATTGACGTTGTATTCACGACGAACGCCCTAGAATTAGGTCTGGACATCGGTGGTTTAGACGGCGTGATTTTGGCGGGGTTTCCGCCTAGAATTACGTCCGCTTGGCAGCAAATTGGACGCGCTGGACGAAAATGGGACAAGGACGCTTTTGTGCTGTTCTACGCCATGAATGATCCGATTGACCACTTCTACGTGGGCAACTTGCACGCCTTTCTGACGAAGCCTTTTGATGAATTAGTGGTTGACACTGGCAACGAAGGTCTGATTCAAAATCATCTCAATTCGCTAGTCAACGAATCGGGCAAAGACCTAAACGAATCGGATAAGACTATACTGGGCGACCCTTTTTTCAAGCGGCGAAAAACTTCACTGGCATGGTACCAAAGGGTTTCAAGCCACAGCAAATACTAAAAATGCGTGGGGGATTTGACAAACCGGTCGAGTTAAGATTTCGGAATGAGGTTTTGGGTCAAATTTCGGAAGTGCGTCGGTTCCGCGAAGCCTATATTGGTGCTATCTTCACATTCTTCGGCCAGCAATACCGCGTACATTCGCATTTGGCAGGTGCCATTGAACTAGAGAGGGCGGAACTTAATCACAGAACTGACCCAAAATTTTACACGGTACTCTATCAAAAGGAAGTTTTCGATGGGTTTGGTTATGGTGACTTTGAAATAATCTACGGAACGCTTGACTTAATTATGAATTTCACAGGTTACAGTGAGGTTAACGAGCACACTGGCGAAGCAGTTGGTCAATTTGGTAATGGAGGATCAGCATACTCCAAAGCCAACCTACACGGTTTCTGGATTAATTTCCCGCCCAGTGAAACCACTTCTGGCGGAATTGGCGCCTTAGAACACATGATTCGTGTGGGCGCTATGTTTGTCATTCCGGCAGATCCATTTGACACTAGTACCTACTCAAGAGGCTCTGAAGAACCTGCTACTTTTTACTATGAAAACTATCCCACCGGAATTGGCATAGCCAAAAAACTGTTTGAAGTGTGGTCCAGCGCCTTGAAAAAAGGCATTGAGATTGCGGAAGACTGTAATTGCCGATTAGGGTGTCCCAATTGCATTCAACCAGCAAAATCATATAAAATAAGCAATACCGAGATTGACAAGGGACGCGGGGTTGAATTGGCGGAGACCCTTTTTGCAGCAACAGAAAAGGGGGAAGATCGAAGATTCCAAACGTAGAACGTGTCCACCGGTGACAAGACGGAAAGACAAAGCCCTCTTAAAACACGTAAGACCATGTCGAATAACCAATGCGCAGTTTTTGTAGGGTGGGTTGAACGGCGTTAACGAACCAACGCTTGTATGCCGTTTGCACTACGAGTTTTTTTTGCGGTCGCTAGCAGTATCGGTATTTGGCTTTACGACACGGCGACCCGTCAAGAAGTTGCCTTGCTCACAGGGCATTCGAGCCTGGTCGAAAGCGTAGCGTATAGTCCGTATGGCCAGACACTCGCCAGCGGGAGTTGGGACGGCACCGTGTTGGTGTGGGAAGTTGCGTCTGCAATCGGAATTGGGGTGGAACCGTCGGGAAGTCTCTTAACTACGTTGGGAAACATCAAACGGACAGCGCTGCTGCAAAATTATCCGAACCCGTTTAACCCCGAAACCTGGATACCGTATCAGTTGGCAAAGGATGCACTTGTAACCTTGACCATCTATGACCAGAGCGGTCATATCGTCCGCACGCTCGACATTGGACGCCAACTACCGGGAGTTTACCGAGACAAAGCACGCGCAGCGTATTGGGATGGCCGCAACCAAAACGGAGAACCTGTCACAAGCGGCATATATTACTATCAACTCGGTGCGAGCGATTACATTGCATTACGGCGGATGGTAATTGTCAAGTAACGAAAGTATGGCAGGTAATTGCACCATTGGCTTCAAAAACGTTGATAAAACTCTCGGTTTGACCAATTGAATGACAGGTTAGGTGAACTGCGGTCGGATATTGCGTAATTGGATTAAGATTACAAGTTCGGAAAGAAGCATTCCAATAACAGTTCGTTAGAATAGAGGAGATACCATGATTTGTTACAGCACAATCCGTGCAGCCGTCACAAGCGTAGTTGTATTTGCCCTGATTACGACCACAATGGGTTGCAGCGGGGAGGAAGATTCCCGTCAAAAAGAGCAAAAAAATTTAATGGCAGACGTTCGTGGGGGACAACCGGTTTACATCAGAGACCGCCAACTCCTCTCGCTAGTAAGGCAAGCGGTAGGCACAGGGGCGGAGTTCGTAACCGATAAGCAGATGGCGATGGTTCAAGAGATAATCGCAGCGCCCCATTTTACTCCTGAAGGCAACGTAAATCTATTACACCCCATCCGCGATTTAGAGGGCTTGGAGTTTGCGACAGGTCTCACACACCTAGACCTATCGGGGCACCATTTGATTGACGACATCACGCCGAACGATTGGGCACATATCACGCTGTTTAACTTTGACAACTATAACTACTCGCCGATTGACACGCTTGCCACGATTGACATAGAAATCACATACGCAATGAACCATGTGCACCTAGTGCAAATCCCAGCCAACATTAGCGATATTGATGACCTCACGCCGTTGGCGGGCTTAAAAAATCTAAAACACCTATCCCTAACCGTACAGCACGCTTCTGAAGGAATCAAGCCGTTGGCGGGCTTGTCCAGCCTAGAAACACTACGCCTATCGGGCAGCCGTGATATTGATGATTTCACGCCGTTGGCGGGCTTAAAAAATCTGAAACACCTATACCTAGACGACTGTCGTATTCGGGATTGGGATGAAAATGCAATCGCGCCGTTGGCGGGTTTAACCAATTTAGAAACCCTGCATCTAAACCACAATACTATTTATGACATCACGCCGTTGGCAGGATTAACCAAACTGAGATACCTAGACCTAAGCCAGTGTGGGTTACAAGACATCACGCCGTTGGCGGGATTGACCAACCTAGAATACCTAGATGTACGCAGCGATCGGATTGATGATCTCATGCCGTTGGCGGGCTTAACAAATCTAAGACACTTATACCTAGGTGGTGGAAACTCAAACAGAAGTCGTATTGATGACCTCACGCCGTTAGCAAGATTGACCAACTTAGAAAAACTATCCCTATACATTAAGGATACTGTAGACGCTTTGTCACTCTGTGCGCTTAAGACGACAGCTATTTCCGGTGTAGAACTCGACTGTAAATGATGAAAGGCAGCCGTTTAGCCTTCGATTGGAACTTACAGGCCGCGTGTCCATGCGGGCATCGCCCCATTTTTGTTTGTCGGCGAGAAGGGAAGGGTTTACGTTCTTACGATTCAGAGTTGGTGGAATGTTTGGACCCCGAATAAATATTTAAGCCCTAGGAAGATTCCTACCGAAGGGCGCAAACAGTAGATAATTCGCCGCAGGGCAATTTAGTGGAGGATTATCCGAGTTTTTAACAGGCAGGGTACCTAACGGCATGCGAACCGCCGTTTTTTACTTGACACATAAATCCAAGTTATGATACCCTTTAGCAAATTGCAGCGAAAGGCAAAGCTAATGATATTTATGACGTTCCTCCTCCATTCCGATACGGCAACACACAACTGGCATTGGTGGCATTCAAACTGGAGTGGGAGGAGTATGCCTTTGCTGAAGTAGATTTCGCATTCATTTGATAGTTTTAAGCCGTAGGCATACACCACGTTGTCTACGGCTTTTTTTATGCCAACTGTTAGGAGGAAAATCACGATGCAAATGCTCGACGAACTCAAATTCGATTCAAACGGACTAATCCCGGCAATCATACAAGATTACGAGAACAACGACGTACTGATGATGGGTTACATGAACCGCGAAGCGGTGCAGCGAACGCTTGAATCAGGGCGCGTCACGTTCTGGAGCCGCTCCCGCCAGAAATACTGGGTAAAGGGGGAGACTTCAGGGCACACCCAAGATGTGCGCTCGCTCGCTTTCGATTGCGATGCAGATACGCTTCTCATCAAGGTCGTGCAGAAAGGCGGGGCATGCCACGAAGGGTATCGCTCGTGTTTTTTCCGGGAAGTCTCCCCCAACGGCAATTCGGCACGCATCGTTGGTACAAAAGTTTTTGACCCGGGCGCAGTTTATTCGTAACCGTGTGGTTGCGGTCTGATGACCGCAACCAATGCCGTCATTTGACGGGGCGCCCACAGTTAGCAAGGAGACTTCTCAATGTATCATCCCACTTCGGAAGATTTTCGGAAAAAAGCGCAACTCGGCAATTTGATTCCCGTTTACAAATCCATATTGGCGGACATGGAGACCCCGGTATCCGCATTTTACAAGATTGGCGGCGATGAGTACGCCTTTCTTCTGGAAAGCGTCGAAGGCGGCGAAAATCTCGCCCGGTACTCCTTCCTCGGCGCGAATCCATCCATCCTGTTTCAGAGTAAGGGGGATCAGGTTAAAATCACAGAAATGCGAACCGGTAAAATCGTCGCGTGTGAATCAAGGGACGGGCTTACTCAGCTTGAAGCACTGATGAATCGCTACCAGCCGGTGCAGGTCGAAGGACTGCCCCATTTCCACGGCGGGGTTGTGGGCTACCTCAGTTATGACATCGTGCGGTTAGTCGAAGAATTACCCGATTGCACCGAGGATGACCGGGATTTACCCGATTGCTATTTCATGACCGCCGATACGCTATTGGTCTTCGACCATGTGAACCACCGGATTAAGGTCATCGCCAACGCGCATATTGATGGCGATATTGACGCAGCGTATGCAGATGCAATAAATCGAATTGAAGTTTTGATTGCGAAACTCAAGCGTCCGCTTCGCATGAATCCCGGCAAGAAAACGCCAGAGGAAAACACCCAAACGCAGATTACGTCGAATTTCACGAAAGCAGGCTACGAATCTGTCGTCCTTCGCGCAAAGGAGTACGTCGCTGCGGGGGACATCATTCAAGTCGTTCCGTCACAACGGATTAGCCGCCCAATTTCCGTCGATGCCTTTGAAATCTATCGTGCGCTCCGCACCGTCAATCCCTCGCCCTATATGTACTATCTCAAACTCGCCGGCCTCCAGATCGTTGGGGCTTCGCCGGAGATGATGGTGCGTGTAGAGAACGGACGCGCAGAGACCCGCCCAATCGCCGGAACGAGACCGCGCGGACGTTCCCCCGCGGAAGACGCTGCACTCGCTGAAGAGTTGCTCGCCGATCCAAAGGAACGGGCGGAACATGTGATGCTCGTTGATCTAGGGCGAAACGACCTCGGCCGTGTCTGCGAATACCACACGGTTCGTGTGAGCGAGATGATGGTAATCGAGCGCTATTCGCATGTCATGCACATCGCCTCGCACGTCGAAGGGCAACTGCGCGAGGGACAGACCGCTTTTGATGTCATTCGCGCCTGTCTCCCCGCCGGAACGCTGTCGGGCGCACCGAAGATTCGGGCGATGGAGATTATTGAGGAACTCGAGCCGACGCGGCGGGGACCTTACGGTGGCGCGGTCGGTTACTTCAGTTTCTCCGGCAGCGCAGACACGGCGATTACAATTCGTACCCTCGTCGTCGTGGACGGTGTTGCCTACATCCAGGCTGGCGCCGGCATCGTTGCGGACTCTGTACCCGAATTCGAATTCGAGGAAACGCTGAACAAGGCGCAGGCTGGATTGAGAGCCATTGAATTTGCGGAGGCGGGATTGGAATAAGCGTTTTTTAAATCAGAAAAAAGATGTGAGAAAGTACAGACATACTTAATTAAGGAAAAAACTATGGTACTCATGATTGACAACTACGACTCATTCACTTACAACCTCGTCCAATATCTCGGTGAACTGGGCGCGAATCTTGTTGTCCACCGCAACGACAAAATCACAATTGAACAGGTTGAAGACCTCGCACCTGAGAAGATTGTAATTTCCCCCGGCCCCTGCACGCCGCGTGAGGCAGGCATCTCCTGCGAGTTGATTCGTCGCTTTGCCGGCCGTTTGCCGCTGCTCGGCGTCTGCTTGGGGCACCAGTGCATCGGCGAAGCCTTCGGCGGCGATGTTGTCCGGGCAGAGCGGCTGATGCACGGGAAGACATCTATGATTCACCACGACGGCGAGGAAATTTTCGACGAACTGGAAAACCCGTTTGAGGCGACGCGCTACCATTCGCTCATCGTGAAAAAGGAGACGCTGCCAGACTGTCTTAAACTCACGGCATGGACAGATCAAGACGAAATTATGGGAATCCGGCACAAGGAACATTCTATCTGGGGTGTGCAATTTCATCCGGAATCAATTCTGACACACGCCGGTAAACCGCTATTGCAAAATTTCTTGCAAATTTAACATGAAGCCTCTGAATGTTTCTGGATTTATCACCGTTTTTTTGGTATAGTATCATATACCTTTGTTACCTAATCTTCCATTCAGTGACGGATTATACAGATGCCGGACCTTAGCAACATTGATGAACACCTCGTTCAGAAATTATGGAATGATCGACGCTTTTTTGACTTTGAGTTGAAGGCGACCGACGGACGTACTTTGCAAGTGCTGAAAACCGGGCAGTGGAATCATAACGAGGGACCCGACTTCGCTGGAGCCGAAATTCTAGTCAATGGGAAGTTGTTAACGGGTGATATTGAGATTCACGTTTCTTCATCCAATTGGTACGATCACAAGCACCATCTCGACTCAAAATATAACCGCGCCGTACTGCATGTAGTTTTTTGGGATGACGATATCAATCTGCGTACTCGGACTCAAAACGGTAATCGGATTCCGACGTTAGAACTGTCTCACCGGCTCGACACACCTTTGGTGGAACTAATCGACGAATACAAGAATCCGAAAGCGAATCGGCTGGAATGCCGAATAACAGGCAGAAGGCTGAAGATTGAACCGCTCAAGTCGGTTTTCGATCAACTCGGACAAGAGCGGCTCATTGCACATAAAGAGGCGATGCAAGCGCAGCGCGTCACGGTCGATTTTGAGCAGTTGCTCTACAGGGGAATCATGGACGCGCTGGGGTACAAATTAAACCGCGAATCCTTTGGGGAATTGGCGTATCGAGTGCCCATCTCGCAATTGATGGGAAAGTCGAATGAGGAGATTCAAGCTATACTGCTCGGGGTTGCGGGCTTGCTACCTTCGCAATGCGATCTGCTCTCGCCCTGCGAAGCTAATGAACCGTTTATTTCTCAGTTAGAAACGCTGTGGGCTGCTTCTGCGCAATACGAGAATTCCAATCGAATGTCGGGGCATGTATGGCGGTTCGGAAACACGCGGCCGCCGAACTTCCCCACTCGCCGCATCGCTGCGATGGCTACGCTGATTAGTTCCCGAACGGATAGCTTGTTGGCGGAGTTCGTTTCCCACATCGAAGCCGCAGCAACGGCAAACAAAAAGGGTATGCAACGAATACGCCGTAAGTTGCTCGAGTTATTGATGCTCCCCGCCGCCGGTTACTGGGCAAACCACTCTCGTTTTGGAAAAGGAATTGCAAAAAAGGGAACAGTATTTATAGGAGAAGCTCGCGCTTCTAAAATCATCATTGATAAATTATTGCCGCTCGCGCTTGTATGGGCGGAAGAGTCGCAGAGTTCCAAATTGTCTGACGCGGTTCAAAAACTCTACGACCATCATCCAAAGATACAGAATGACCCTATCGCTGATAAGATTGCCGCCCGAATCTTCACCGAACAGCAGCCAATTCAGAGCATCTCTCCCTCCGCAAAAAAGCAACAGGGCGCAATCTATCTCGACAAAAACTTCTGTGAAAGCCAACTCTGCGAACTCTGTCCAATCCTCAACAGCGGCGCGGTGGACGAAGACGCCGCCAATCCTTAAAGGCATATAGGTTGGGTAAAGCGGGCACCACCGAATGCGCACATGACGCAATTAACCGCCGCGAACACACAGCGACACTCTTGGCGAGAACCGTAAAGCGCAACCCAACCTACAAAAATTAGATTAGGATAGCCTATAGACATTATTGCGCAGTCCAAGGGGATTTGGTAAGGAGAATTGGAATGATAACGCTGCCGACAATTCAGTTTTTGATGGGAGCGGCACCGCTAGGTGTCTCACCCTTTTTTTTTCAGGGTGAAATCAGGAAGACAATGGAAATTGGGTAATTTCCGGTCGATCCGAGGTTGGTGGTTACCTTTTTTCGAGATGCACCGGCCCGCTTGTGGTGCGGGTTCATTGAAATCGTGAGGTAACCAAAAGGTAACCAAGAAAAAAGATCTTTACCTCTATTGAGCCGCTTAACATGCTAATATATTAGCATAGTTTATAGGAGCAATTTAAGCCTTTCGCTGGCAGCGGATCGAAAGGTATGTCGAGGCAATCGAGGCGCGAAAAGGGCGGTGCGTTTCCCGGAAGAGTTAGGCAATGAGGGATTTTCAATCTAAAGGAATGTTGATTGGGTTAAGCGGCCGAGCATGGAGTGAACAAGCGAGCGAATAGGGCGTGCGATAGTCTTCTCAAAAAAATCCTCCCCCTTGACAAGGCGGGATCAACCGACCGAATAGGATCAACTGAGCGGATAGCCAAGGCGATAATTTGCCGGCTGCCGCGATAGTTTTCTTGAATAGTCTTCTCCGTAACCGCCACCAGTAAACGATTCCAAATGAAATGGCGGAAGCTAGGGTAAAGAGGAGGTGAAGCCATGAAGATGATTCTGCTTATTCTTATGACTGTTTCATGTCTTGCTTGTAACATGCCGCAAGTGATGATGTACGGGCTTGGCGGTTTCATAGGCGGATCGATTGCGCTAAACGTCCTTTCAAAAGACGATAAGCTACAATGCGATGTCTGCCGCAAATATGACTTAGGCAAAGCCGACAAAGAAGGTAGTTTTGTTTGCAAGTCGTGTAAACAACAGTCTGAGAATAAATGAGACAATGAAAGGGGAGGATATTACTAGGGTAGACAATCGCCTTCGCTATCCGCTCAGTTGAACCCTTCCTTTTCTGTCGGTTGATGGCTCAACCCAACCTACAAAAACATGTGGATTACCTGTTCTCGGAAACCCATGGCGTTACATTGGGTTCAGCGTTTATTCGGCAGGTGGAAGGTTGTAAAAGCGTTGGGTTTCGCAGAAGACTATCGCCTTCCCTATTCGGTCAGTTGATCGCTCTACCCAACCTACAAGACTATCGCCTTCGCTATTCGGTCAGTTGATCCTACAAGAACTGACTCCGTTTGAATGTTGAACTTTAACTTATCGAAAAACCTCACCCTACCCGACTCGTCACCAACAGCAATATACTAGTCATTCGGTGACCAACGAGGCTTGTGATCCCCGATGTCAGAGCGGCTTCATGAACCGCCCGAGAACGGCGTCGGCCTTGCAATTGCCAGACGCAGACTAGATGGTTAAAACCTCTCCCGCTATTATCCAATGCTTGATGGACACTGCCTGTTATACTGCTTAAATGTACAAAGTCGAGCTTAGCGCAAGACTGAATTGACTGCGAGAACTTTTTCGGGTATCGGAGAGCCTTGCGAAAATTTGGAAAGGCTCAGGGACGGTTATAAATCGAAAAGTTTGATTCTCTCAATCTTTTACGATATTCTTAATACCATATTAATCTTCAAGCAGTTAAAGCATTTCTCTGTTTACAGAGGGGTCCAAAACTGGAGCGATTAGTGAGGAGGGGCCTATGCCAGTTTTTGACGCAGAAGCCTTAGAATTTTGGGAAGAGAATGGTTACGTCGTTGTACCGGAGGCGGTACCACTTGAAAATTGCCGCGCTGCAGAACAAGCCGTCTGGGATTTTCTTGAAATGGACCGCGACAATCCAGACAGTTGGTATCCCGATCCACCGCGCGGGAGCATCATGGTGGAGATTTATCAACACCAAGCGTTGTGGGACAACCGCCAATACCCCCGTGTCCACCAGGCGTTCTCGGAAATTTGGGAGACGGAAAAACTCTGGGTTAGTTTTGATCGTGGGAGCATGAATCCGCCTGAACGTTCGGATTGGAAGTTCACCGGTCCTTACTTACATTGGGATATGTCGTTGGATGATATGCCGGTACGTTTGAAGGTGCAAGGTGTTTTGTATCTGGCAGATACGCCGGGTAATCAGGGTGCATTCACCTGTATTCCGGGATTTCATCGGAAGTTGGAGAAATGGTTGGAGGACTTACCTGATGACGTGAACCCGCGGGAAGTTGTCCGAGAATACCAAGCAGAAGCGGTGCCGGTTGCTGGGAAAGCCGGCGATCTGGTTATCTGGCATAGTGCATTGCCGCATGGAAGTAGTCCGAACTCCGCTGAGCGTCCTCGTATGGCGCAATATATCACGATGTCGCCTGCGCCAGAGAATGGCAATCCTGAGTCCCGAATTAAAGGGTGGCGCGAGCGCTTGACGGGACTCGGAAAAGAGGCGAAAGAGAAGGAGCATCACCACGGTGAAACAGCGGAATTGACACCTTTAGGAAAGAAGCTTCTCGGACTTGAATCATGGGTTACTTAAACACGGTAGGTGCGGTTTCCTAACCGCACCGAGTCTCCGTAAAAACCTATGCATCGGAATATCTCAAGGATTCCCTAACCCCTTAGAAATGTTATAAGGAGAACCTTCTCGTGACAGATTTATTGGCAGCACGCGCACAGATGGCGATGTCGCTCGCATTTCACATTATTTTTGCGGTGATCGGTATAGCGATGCCGCTGCTAATGGTGATTGCGGAAGGGCTATGGCTCAAAACGCGAGAAGAGGTTTACCTGACGCTTGCGAAGCGGTGGGCAAAAGGGACGGCGATTATGTTTGCTGTCGGCGCGGTCTCTGGCACCGTTTTGTCTTTTGAACTCGGTTTGTTGTGGCCCAATTTTATGGCTTACGCTGGTCCGATCATCGGCATGCCGTTTTCATTGGAAGGGTTTGCATTCTTCCTGGAAGCGATCTTCTTAGGGCTTTACCTCTATGGCTGGAACCGTATTCCAAAATATGCCCACTGGTATGCTGGGATGATGGTGCTGATCGGCGGCACCTTGTCCGGTATTTTTGTTGTCACCGCGAATGCATGGATGAACACGCCTACCGGTTTCTCTATTGTCAATGGAGAGGTGACGGATGTCGATCCGATTGCGGCAATGTTGAATCCCTCCTCGTTTAGCCAAACACTTCACATGACTATCGCTGCTTTTCTGACAGTCGGATTTGCGGTGGCGGGCATTCACGCCTATTTTCTGCGACGTGATCCCGACAACCTTTTCCATCGCCGTGCGTTTGCGATTGCCCTGAGTGTTGGCGGTGTGTTCGCACTCCTGCAACCGATTTCGGGTGACATCAGTGCCAAGAAGCTGGCGAAACACCAACCTATCAAGCTTGCGGCGATGGAGGCGCAGTGGGAGACCGAACGCGGGGCACCTTTACGTATCGGTGGTATTCCTAACGAGGACACTGAAGAGACTCGATATGCGCTTGAAATTCCGAAGGCACTTAGTTTTCTTGCGTACTCTGACTTCAACGCTGAAGTTATGGGGCTTAAGGCGGTGCCACCGGAAGACCGTCCGCCTGTGGCGATTGTGCATTTCGCATTTCAAATTATGGTAGCGTGCGGGATAGTGCTGATTGCCGCTGCTGTTATCGGTGGTTGGCTCGCGTGGAAACATAAAAGACTACCGGATCAACGTTGGTATCTTCGGTTCGTTACGTTCTGTACACCGCTTGGGTTTATCGCGATTGAGGCAGGTTGGACGGTCACAGAGGTTGGACGGCAACCGTGGATTATTTATAATTACATGCGAACCGCTGAGGCGGTAACCTCAATGCCGAACCTCGTCGTTCCCTTTCTCGGTTTTACGGTACTTTATATTTTCCTCTCTATTATCGTTGTTATCCTATTACGTCGTCAGATATTTTTAAGCTAATGTCAAGCGTTAATCACGATTATTGGTTAAACAACATTTCTTGGATAAGTTCCGCAGGACTCCGATGTTGTCCTGCTGCTTGCACTTCAATAGATTGTTGCGGCGAACCTACTTCCAGGCACCCACCGACACGTCGAGAAAACTTTCATGTTGAGTCTTGAATTCTGCATTGCATGTGTAATGCTTATTTCCCTGATTATCTATATGTTGACAGGTGGTGCTGATTTTGGCGGTGGCATCTGGGATCTGTTTGCAACAGGTCGCCGTGCGAACGCACAACGCTCGCTTATCGCACACGCGATTGGACCCATCTGGGAAGCAAACCATGTCTGGTTGATTGTGATTGTCGTTCTACTTTTCGTGGCGTTTCCTGTTGCATTCGCTGCAATTAGTACGGCTTTACATATTCCATTGACATTTATGCTCATCGGTATTGTGCTTCGCGGCACGGCGTTTGTGTTTCGCACCTATGATGTTCAATCGGATGTAATACACCGCCGTTGGAGCCGAGTATTCGCTGTGGCAAGTGTTATTACGCCTGTGATGTTAGGGGTTACGTTGGGCGCGGTCGCGTCCGGTACGATACACGTTGACGTGGCGAGTGGACAGGTGGACACAGATTTCATCTCGGCATGGTTTGCGCCGTTTCCGTTTGCAAACGGGTTCTTTACCTTGACGCTTTGTGCGTTGCTTGCGGCGGTGTATCTCACCCTTGAGACTGAGGACACAGAATTGCAGGAGGATTTTCGGCGACGTGCTCTCATCTCGGCAGTGAGTGTCGGTGCGATGGCAGGACTGAGTTTTATCTTGTCTGCGGAGGGTGCGCCGGCAATTCGACGCGGACTCGGTAGCGCGTCTTGGTCGATCCCGTTTCATATTTTAACGGGCGCGATGGCACTGTGGGCGATCTGGACAATTTGGAAGCGCCAATTTCGCCTCGCGCGTATCCTCGTTCCGATACAGGTTACGCTCATCGTTTTCGGTTGGGGGCTGGCACAGTATCCGTATCTTGTCACACCGGACTTAACCTTTTCAAATACGGCTGCACCGGATACAGTGTTGCGTCCGTTGTTGATTGTACTGATTGCGGGGGGTGTGCTGTTGGTGCCTGCTTTCTGGTATCTTTACGCTGTGTTTAAGGGTGCAGCTCGGCAGGCGGGGCAAACCAAAGAAGAGAATGATCCTTAACGTGAATGGGCTGAAAACGCCATTCCGATTCTACTCGGCATCGGTTAAATAACCGGCTCTTCAGAGTTAAGTGTGGAAAATGAAATTAACTTAAAGCCTGTTTGAAAAGTCATTTGATTCGGTTTCGCAACAAGTAAATGGAAGCGATGTACACCATAGTCTCAGCAGTCTTAGGATAGCGTTCATAATCCAAAGTCAATCGACGAAACCAACCAAGCCAAGAAAATGTGCGCTCAACAATCCATCGTAACGGAACAGCTTCAAACCCCTGCTGCCCTAGCGTAGATGCAATCTTTAGTTCACACTGATGAGCAAGATATAACCAGTCTTCTAATTCTCCGCGATAGGCGGCATCGGCACACACCAACTGAATGGTTATGTACCAGTCAAATACTTCGGTTAGTAACTCAATAGCTATCTGATTGTCACTGACATTCGCGTCAGTGACTTTGACCATCAATGGAATCCCCGTCGTGTCTGTTACCAGATGGCGTTTGCGTCCTTTGACCTTCTTGTGACCATCAAATCCTCGAGTCGCCGCCAGTTCCGTCGTCTTAACGGATTGGCTGTCAATGATAGCTGCTGTCGGTGATGGTTGTTTGCCATCATCACAACGTGTTTGTTCGCGAAGTGCCTGATGAATCAAGAGCCATGTATCGTCGGCTTTCCACTTCCTAAAATGGTAATAGACGGTTTGCCACGGTGGCATATCGTGGGGCAGCATTCGCCACTGGCACCCGGACTTGACGACATAAAAGATAGCATTGATGATTAAGCACATCTCCCATTTTAGAGGTCTGCCTAAGGGTTGAGATGTTGGCAGAAACGAGGACAGTTTCTCCCATTGTGCTTCGGTTTATACGCGCGTGGACAAAGTGTTCCTCACGAACCACACGGCGTTCCTCCGAATAAGAAATCGGAAGATTAACACGGAAACAGATTAGCCAACTCGATCTAAAGCGGTTTCGTTCCGACTTGTTTTTTTAGTTGTGGGGACAATCTTAGGTAAGCAACGGTATTAGCCATCGCCTCGCCGTATCGATGTCCATACCGGTGCGTTCTGCATAATCTGCAACCTGATCCTCCCCGATCCTGGCGATACTGAAATATCGAGACTCTGGATGCGCGTAATACCATCCACTCACAGACGCTGCTGGGAACGTCGCTAGATTCTCCGTAAGCGTAATTCCCGTGTTCTCTGTTACTTTCAACAAATCAAACAGCGTCCGTTTTTGGTTGTGATCCGGGCAGGCAGGATACCCCGGTAACGGACGGATGCCTGGGTATCTTTTGGCGATCAGGGCATCGTTATCCAACGCCTCATCGACGGCATACCCCGAAAGCGTTTCGTGCATCTTCTCCTCGAACGCCTCTGCTAACATGTCAGCCAACGCCTGCGCCATAATACGGTTATAATCGTCCTGTTCCCGCTCGAATTCAGCACAGAATTCGGGGACACCGTATCCCGTCGTCACCGCGAAGGCACCGATATAATCTGGCAATGCTGTCGCTTTCGGCGCGATGAAATCACCGAGACTGAAGTTCGGTCTGTTAAACGGCTGTTCCGTCTGTTGACGTAGGTGGTGTAGTGTAGCGATGGGTTCCGTCCGCGCTGCGTCGGCATAGATTTCGGTGTCTTCGCCGACACCATTGGCCGGGAAAAGCCCAACGACAGCGCGTGCTTGAAATCTTTTCTCTTCGATAATGATACGCAAAAGTGCTTCCGCATCTTTGAGGAGTTTGCGCGCCTCCTCGCCGACCTGCGGATTTTCCAATATATTTGGATACTTACCCCGGAGTCCCCAGATTGTGAAAAACGGACTCCAGTTGATGTAATCAACGAGTTCCGACAGAGGGTAGTCGTCAAAAACCTTAATCCCTATCATAGACGGTTCAGGTGGCTGATAATTCTGCAAACCCGGTGTGAATTTCCGCTCTTGTGCGACACTGAACGGTAGCAAGTTCACCCGCTTTCGGTTCTTCGTACGCCGCACGCGGATATTGGCGTATTCTTCACGCGTCTGCGTCATGAACGCCTCCTGCCTTTCGTCGCTCATCAAGTTGCTGACAACACCGACGCTTTGGGATGCATCCCTCACATAGATTGTTGGACCGTTATAAACAGGTTCAATTTGGACAGCCGTATGTACTTCTGTAGTGGTAGCACCGCCGATGAGTAGTGGGATACGGAATCCTTCACGTTCCATCTCTTCAGCAACATACTTCATCTCATCTAACGAAGGCGAGATGAGTCCACTTAATCCGATCATATCGGCGTTTTCTTTCCGCGCGGCTTCAAGAATCTCGTCTGCAGACACCATCACACCGAGATCAATGACTTCATAGTTGTTACACCTAAGCACAACTCCGACGATGTTCTTTCCGAGGTCGTGCACATCACCCTTCACCGTTGCTATTACGATTTTGCCTCTTGATTGGACATCACCTTCCGCTTGTTCCTTCTCAATGTCCGAAATGAGATGCGCAACCGATTTTTTCATGACCCGCGCGCTTTTGACAACTTGTGGCAGAAAAATCTTACCCTCGCCAAAAAGTTCACCGACACGGTTCATAGTGCGTGCTTCCTTTGCAAGTGTCTTGAGTACTGTTAATTTTTCTTCTAGCGGCATTTGCTGAATTAGATCAATAACCTGTTCAGTTGTTAATTCGAGCGTTAGACTCATGCACATTACCTTCTGTCTGTCAAACTGTAGATTTCCTCTTTTGGAAACTTTGTAGATGAAAGCCTGCTTGAATAATTGGTAGCAAGGTCATTTGTAGGAAGTCATGTATTAAGTGTTGGCTGCTACATACCTGCGCCCCGCTGGGGCTTGGGGCAACGGGGTTTCGAAGTTTCTACACACCTTCCGCCCCGCTGGGGCTGTTAGAGGCCGGTGCGCAGGGCGCACCCTACAAATGTACTTTTCAAACAGGTTCTTAGGACTTACGCAGTCGATCGCTCAAATCTGCCTAATCCGACAGTAGGGAATAACGATCGTTATTCCCGACAAAAGCCTTTACTCCTTAATTTTCGTTCATAACTGTCTAAACATTGGAGGTAACTTAAATGCCAGACAGGTCATTGTGCCTTAAACAAAATTTTGTCTACTACCAAATCGGTTAAGGCAAACTGCTCAGACAAATCGACCGCATACTGACCGAAGTAAGAACTCGGGCAACCGACTCCGTTTGAATGTTAAACTTTAACTTATCGAAAAAACGCTCACCCGACCCGACTCGTCACCAACGGCAATGTACTGGTCATTCGGTGACCAAACGAGGCTTGTGACCCCCGCGGTCAGAGCCGCTTCATGTACCGGCCGAGAACGGAGTCTGCCTCGCAATTGCCAGACGAAGACCCGACCGTCGGCGCCGCCCGAAGCCAACAGTTTTCCGTGATGTTGAAAACGCACAACGCTGATAAAATCCTGATGTCCGGAAAGCGTAATGGGTTTGGAACCGGCGGGTCCGCGGCCGGAACAATCCCACACCGTAACGTCCTCACTGCCTCCCGTAGCCAAGTATCGACTCGCGGCATCCCACGAGAGTTCCCGCACCTTTGTCGGATAGCCAGACATTTGCAAATCGTCACCGGTAGACATGATCCAGAAATGTACGGTCGAATCTTGATCTCCTGTGGCGATGTATTTGCTGTCAGGGCTCCACGCAATCACCAGTGATGAGCCTTTCCATTCCAACCGGCGGACAGCGTCCGACTGTTGCGGGTCCCATAGCGTAACGCCGCCGTACGCTATCGAGGCAAGTTGCCTTACATGCGGTTTCCACTGGAGACCAGAAATCGTGCTCTGATGGTCGCGATATTCGCGAACAAGTTCGCCGGCGGCGCTCCAGAGTTTCAGCTTGCGACCAGCGGCAGAAGCGAGGATCGGTTTCTTGCCGCCGCTCCATGCTAGGTGCTCAACCCATGCTGCGCCCCCGTCAAGCGAATGGACGGCTTCGCCAGTTGTCATATCCCACAACCGAATCTTCCCATCTTGTCCTGCGCTTGCAAGCACCTTGCTGTCTGGACGCCATGCGATTGACATTGTGCCGAATTCATGCCCATCGAAGGCTTGGATAACCGATTGACGACGACCTTCAAAAACTGTCACTGGACCGAGAACCGACGCGGCAGCGATGAATCTCCCATCAGGAGACCACGCCATATCAATGACGTGGTCGCTTACGGTTCCGCTCCAATTTTCGCGCAGTTGAATGGGCTGGACAAAGCGGTTGCTCAGGTTGTTCAAGCGAGACATGCTTCAAACCCTTCAGTCAATTCTGCCCGGTCGAGGTTGCGTCCGATGAAGATGAGGCTATTGTAGCGCGGTTCACCAGCCCACGGGCGATCAGGGCGACCGTCGAAGAGCATATGAACACCTTGAAAGACGAATCGGTTTGGCTGACCTTTTATGCTCAGAATACCTTTCATGCGGAAGATGTCTAGGCCTTTTGTCTGAAGCAGATTGCCAATCCAATCGTTCAGCCGGTCGGAGTCGAGGTCGCCGGGGATTGTGATGCCGACCGATGTGACTTCCTCGTCATGTTCGTGATCTGGCTTAAATTCGCGTTCAACAGCTGGCTTGACAAGTGCGCCGCTACCAAAGAGTTGTGCTTGAAATTCGTCCGGGTGATGCTCGGTAAACAGTGCGTAAGCGCCGGGGCGGTCGACCTGCACTTCAAAGCGTAATTCGTCCGCCGTGAGATTCAACGCAATGAGTTGTCCACTCGGTTGAAGGGCGCCGGCCGCCGAAAGTTCACGCTCATCATCGGAGAAAACCATAACGACTGGCTCGACAGCTCCCTCCAAAGCTGCATCGGTTGACTCACTTACGGGTATCAACGCAACTTTCATCGTCGGGTCAGGGCCTTCTTGGAGCACCAGTTCATGGGTGCCAGCTGCAAGATTATAAACACCAGCCCACTCGAAGGGATATTCCGGTTCCATAAACTGCGGGTCCACCTCCATCGCCCGGTCGAGATCGAATCCGCCGACATTGAGAATCTTGTCCATTTCAACCACGGCATTTTTCGTTCGATAAATCTTCGCCGCAGCGTTCATGCTGCGAATTCTGGCTTCCAGTTGCTCTAACTGTTCCTCGGTCACAAGGTCAATCTTGTTCAACAGAATAACATCTGCAAAGGCAATCTGTTCACGCGCTTCGTCGCTGTCATCGATGTGCTGCCAGATGTGCTTGGCATCAACTACCGTCGTGACGGAATCCAGTTGCAGTTTGTCCTGCATTTCGGCGTCCATGAAGAACGTCTGAGCAACCGGCCCGGGGTCAGCGAGCCCTGTGGTTTCGACCATGATGTAGTCGAACTTATCGCGGCGCTTCATCAGGTTCCCTAAAATACGGATGAGATCGCCGCGCACCGTACAGCAGATGCAGCCGTTGTTCATCTCGAAAATCTCTTCTTCGGCGCCGATGACCAAATCATTATCGACGCCGACCTCGCCAAACTCATTTTCGATGACGGCGATACGTTTGCCATGGTTTTCGGTGAGAATGCGGTTGAGAAGCGTGGTTTTACCAGATCCCAAAAAGCCCGTCAACACGGTAACGGGGACTTGATTGTTTAGCATGGCTGAATTTACCTTTCTCTACTTGTTGGATTTAGCCAGCGGTCAAGCTAACGATGTCTGTCTGCTTCACCTCCGCCAGCGGTTTGTGAATCTTGTATTGCCGGGGCTTGCCGGGCGTCTCCATGATTGCAATGACCGTTTCAATAGGCGGACAGCCTTCTTCGGTGCATTGCAACTGGGTAACCATCACGGAGACGTCCTCTGATAGGTCAAAAGCTTGGGAGACCCACGATTTGACTTGGACGAGTTGCCGCGGGTCACTCTCTTTTTGCGAATTGAAAAAATTCTGCACTGTGGTATTGCCTCCTTTCCAAGCACATGATGCTGTTTTAATACCTGAAATTTCGCCCGGAACCGGTCATCGCACAGGATTCTGACCAGATTTTTCTCAAGTCCGCGGTCTCTATTCTGCGGAGGTTGCGTACCTGGCCCGGAATTATCCCTGATCCGAGTTATCGATGCCGCACGGGCAGATGGCGTTGCCGGGCGCGCCATATGATGCCGGCATTTTTCCTATAGGCGCGGGCTGTATTGGATTCTCATAGTATGCCTTCTCGACAGCGCAGCGGCATTGCGGGTTGACCGGCTTTGCTGCGGCTATCTCCTTATGACTGTGACACGATGCACATATCAGAACTGCCGTTATCACGAGGGTGATGCTCAATGATTTCATGGTATGCTCCTTTGAAATAAGCCGCAAACTAACAGTTTGCGGTACAGTCCCTAGAGTTGGCGTCGAATCGGTCACCGCACACGATTCTGACCGGATTTTTCTCAAATCTGCGGTCTCTAGGCTGTGGGACGCGCGTACGGAACTGCGCCAACCAGTTGCACAGTCCTCTACACCGACCGTAATCAAGCTCGTATCAATGCAGCACCTCTGAACGACTGGAACCTACTCGGCGAACGCTTGCCGCGTTGAAGCCTTGCAATTCAAGGGCCGCTTGTTTTTTCTGAAACCCGAACGGGGGAGATCGAAACCGATCAAAACGGTGACTATCAAAGGCTGGCGGCAACGGAAGCAGCGCATCTGTTCGTGCCACGGCGTCCGCCCAATCTACAAGCCGCGTATAGTGCAGATGGCGTTCTATCTGTCCTAACCACACAACGCCGTGCGGCGATGTTATACAGACGACATTTGCGAGATCACACGGCCCAAGGCAGCCTTCGCTGATAGTCAATGTTATTGAAGGGGACAGCCGCCGGTTCCGCCACTCCTGTTTGAGCCACTCGACCGGTACCGGCGGATTTCGTTTCTCAGTCACGCCGCAACAACAACCTTTACAGACCAGCATATGCGCTAAGACACGCCGCCTTGACGCCAGCTTTGGCGGTGATTCGATTCCATCTGCTCTCATACCTTTTTCCTATGCGTTACGTTCCTGCGAATATACTGATTCATCACTACCCGATTCCGTTCAAGGGTAGTGATGATTTTTTTTCGGCGCATAATTCAAGGTTATTTCAATATAACCATCCGCTTCATCTGTTGAAAAGACGGCGTGGACAATCGGTAGAAATAAACGCCGCTTGAAACAGTCTCACCCGCATCATTTCGACCATCCCAATAAGCAGCACGTGCGCGGCCTTGATAGAAACCCGCTGGCTGGATGCCAATCGAAAGCGTTCGCACCGGTCGCCCGTTCGTATCGTAAATTGATAGCGTCACAGGGGCAGATTCCGAAAGGCGATACGGTATCCATGTTTCGGGATTGAACGGGTTGGGATAGTTCTGCAACAGTAGGCTCTGCTTCGGTATGCCAATCCCCTCCAGCGTAATAGGGAGAACTGCGTTTGCAAGCGTGTCCGGCGTCACGACGAACCTCAGACTTTCCGAAGCAATCTCTCCCGTTGCATCCGCAACGGTGACTTCCAGCGTGTCGCCGACCCAGACGACGCTCTGGCGGGAGAGATCGGCGGTCGCCGCGGCAAAGTAGCCCTCTCGCACACGATTCGCCATAATAGCGTTCGTTCGCAGATTTCGTACTGTAACCAGATAGCCTTCAAGGTTCTGCTCGCCTTCTAATTGCCCACTGACAACGAACGCCCAGGCGGTATTTGGCTTATCAATTGGTCTTGCAACCGGTGCCGCCGAAACTTGCGGCTGATTGGTCCACGGCGCCCCGACAAAGGCAACCTGTCGGACGTGCGGCACGTTTACGATGTATCCCTTTGCCCCTTCGATTGAAAACCCGTTGTCCGGTGCATCCGGCGTCCAGCCAATGAACTCTTGGTTGACATCATCAAGCTCAATTACCGTCGTTGCGCCAACCATCTCCGCCATCGACCGAGCATTCATCGGTTGGCGAGGCTTCAGCGGTAAGGAGATCATGTTCAAGCCTTCGGAGAGAGATGCGAAGTATACGTGACTGAAGTCATCTCCGTCGGTAGGCACTGGGGTGGCAATGAAACCGTGAATCTGATGTTCTCCGTCTTCCTGGTGAATTTCAAACCAGCCGACAATGACACCGTCATCGTTAATGCCTTGTGCTATCGTGGCTTCTGCGCCGGGAATCCCGAACCGGTGGAACTCGCCCTCCGGATTGCGTAGAAATCCGTGTATTTCGGAGAAATCAAGCGGCGCGGTATGACCGACAATCCTGCCATGATTGTCGATGTCATCGGGGAGCGTATGCCGCTCTGCGTCAATGGACAGTGTCGTGAACGCGCCATCCTCGTAAATCAGCCCATCAATTATCTTTGTTGGTGTAAATCCTGATTCAGGCAGATTCCATCCCGCCATCACACCGGCGTTATTGATACCACGAAAAACATTGCCGCCAACACCGCCCGAAGAGGGAACTTGCGCGAAAGTCCCGTCCGGCTCGCGAAGAAAACTGGTGATGACAATGTCGTTCGCTGTTGGGAAATCGAAATTATACGAAGTGAGTTGACTGGAGTCGTTGATACCCCATGCGTAGTTAAAAGCTGCACCCGGATTAACTAATATATACTGGCCGTCCGGTTCTCTCAGGAATCCGTGTTGCACGCCAGCCGCATCTTTATACCGACCCGTGATTTGACCGGATGTATTGATTCCGAATGCACGTGTGTCTGTTGCACCTTCTGGGGCGATCGTCTCGAAGACACCGTTTCTCAGCCAGAATCCTTTCCGAACAGCGTTTGCATCTGCATAGCTCCCGACGATGTCCCCAGCGTTGTTGATACCGAAGAGTTCGGTCTCTGACGCGCCTGCGAACGGTACATCCACGACCGCAATATGATACGGAATACCGATTGTCAGATGAATATCACCTGCCGGGATGTCGGCGACATGTTCATGGTCGTGGTCACCCTGTTGCGCGACGGCTTGCCATGAGATGGTCAAACAAAAAATCGAAAACATAAGCAGAACCAGTGTGGCTCTTATGTGAGTACGCATAGCTGCAACCTCCTTTTCAATCGAAGTTGTATTATGAAGTTAAGAATCAGTTGCATTGTGTGAATTCGCTGGCGGTTCTTCCAAAAAAAGCTCCCGAAGCAATTCAAAATCGGCGGCGGCATCAGGCGCGATAACCTCGTGCGATTCATTTTCCGTTTCGCACGCATCAAATCGCGACTGCAACTCGCAATCTTCAATTCCGCCAGGCTCACCGATAAAGACTAACTGCGTGCCCGGTTTCTCATCATCCCATGGCGCACCAATGATGACACGCGCCCGTTGGCCGACAACTTGGACGATTCCCTTTCGATCCGGAGTCTCTTCGAGATAAACAACCCCTTTGGCGCGGTAGATTGCCGCCGGCAACGTTTTCACCGCATGACGCACTGCCCGATGTGACAGCGGTTTCTCGGTCGTATAACTCCACGTATTAAAGACCAACGTATGGTCGTGTTCGTGATGGTGTTCATCCTCGTGGCCGTGCTCCTCCCCGTCGGGGTGGACGTGAACATCCAAGCCCGTTTTCCCCGAAAAGCGGCGGAGGTCGTATCTCCCGACATCAAGCACCAAATCGAGCGGAACCTTACCGTGTGTGGTTTCGAGGATACGCGCCTTCGGAACAAGGTTTTTGACGAAGTCTGCCAATTCCGCCCGTTTTTCATCATTGACCAAGTCAACCTTGTTCAGCACGACAATGTCCGCCATAGCGATTTGGTCTAAAGCGAGCTCCCGATGCTTTCTGTCTACATGATAGATTTGCTCGGAATCAACCACTGTTAGCATACTGTCTACTCGCGCCGCCGACCGCAATCCACGCGCCAGGAAGGTCAATGAAACCGCCAAAGGGTCAGATACGCCGCTGGTCTCAAGGACTATATACTCCGGCGGGTCAGGGCGTTGAATTAATTGTACCGTAGCCTCAAGCAGGTCGTCGCGAATTGAGCAGCAGATACACCCGTTGGAAAGGTTAATGGTGGATTCCCCAGAGACACCGGAGATTAACCCGGCGTCAATATTAACCTCTCCAAAATCGTTGACCAAAACCGCCACGCGCAATCCGTGGTCGGCATTGAGAATGTGGTTGAGCAGGGAGGTTTTGCCCGCGCCTAAAAAGCCGCTGATGATGGTCACCGGAATCGGTTCTTTGAAGTCTTGGATTTCAGCCATCCTCTCACACCTTGAATTATAGATTGTGTGTATTTGTCAATTCGTCAGGCAAACCGATTGTCTTGAGTCTCCGAATTGAGAACTGTTTGCACCGCTCACCCTTTAAAATCCGGCCGGGTGAACGCCTATTTGCCCCAATATTTCAGCAGCATGTGCAGCCGACCGGGTGGCTATAGCTGGGCGCATCCAAGGCCTCAATCGCTGCATGTTCTACGGACTCTTCGGCACCCGATTCGCCGGAATCTACTTCAGCGCCGGATGGATTGGAGCGCCCTCGGCTGACGAGTAAGGTGGGGGCGTTAATGACCTTTTTGACGCGAGGCGTATAGCAGATGGTGCATTCGACAACCGCTTCGTCCAAAGGCGCAAGGGAAAGCCGTTCCTCAAAGAGAACATCACAATCGAACCATTCAATTTCATAAATCGGCATTGCGTGTTTCCTGGTTGAACTGGGCATGTAAACATCCAGTCCAATTGCCGCTAACGTCTCACGCTTTACGTTTTTATTGCCTCCGATAAGCTAACTCAGCTCTCAAAGCGTTCACGGTGGTATCTATGTTGTGGCGCATCATCCCAATATACGTCCCTTTAGGAGTTCCGGGCGTTCCCATCGCATCGGCGAAAAGCCTGCCGCCGATTTGGACTTCGAACCCCTTTGCGCGAACAGCGGCTTGAACAGCCTCTATGCCCTGCGACGGGGTTGAGGTTTCGACGAACATAGCGGGGATTCGATGTTCAATAATATACTCCGCTAGTTCTCTGACATCGGCGACGCCCGCTTCCGTTTCCGTGTTCAACCCTTGAAGGCCGCGCACCTCGAAACCGTAAGCACGTCCGAAGTAACCGAACGCATCGTGGGTCGTGACGAGAACGCGGCGCTGGGCGGGAATCTGTGCCGCGAGGTATTGTAGGTCGTCATGCAATGTTCTCAACTCTGCCAAGTATCTATTCGCGTTAGAAAGATAATATTCGGCATTATCCGGGTCGGCTTGAACCAACGTGTCTCGAACCTTTTCAGCTGCTTTCATCCAGAGCGACACATCGTGCCAGACATGCGGGTCGTAACCGCCCTGAAATTCGGATGTTGTGCGAAGTTGTGAGCGTAGAGTCCCAGCCGTGACGGCGACTGCCTTCGTTTTATACGCCATCTTATTGAGGACGGCGCCTATGATTTTCGATTCAAGATACAAACCGTTGTAGAAGATAATCTCAGCGTCCTTCAGCCGTTCGACATCTCCCGCTGTCGGTTTATAGAGATGCGGGTCAACGCCTTCACCGACAATCGCGGTGACGTCAATCCTATCTCGGCCAATGTTTTCCACAATGTCCGTAATCATGCTGATTGTTGCGGCGACGCGAAGTTTTTTCTCTGTCGTAGGGTTTGTATGTGCGGAGTCTTCCGATTTTTCCTTTTGACATCCGCCAGCAACTATCAACAGTAACACCAACAAACATAAACTCGCCTTGAGAAATTGGCGATCCATCCTGTCACCTCCTTTTGAATTTGTTAGGAGTTAGGCCCTTCAGTTCGTAGCAGCGAAATTCACTCCCCTTCCGGTCGGGCGATAAATCGCCATACTACAAATCTAAACCCTAAATGTAGTCGTCCAACTCATCGAGTTTCGTTGTGCAGTGATAAACAATCGAACTGCGAGGGGTTGAACGTTCATCTGCGTAAGTCCGGTTATATTGCAATAATTGCCGCAATATGTTATATTATAACATAACAATTTCAGAAGTCAAGTCAAAATTATGGTATCTTCTAGGGTCATTAATTCTCCAGTAATTCAATCTACCGGTCGGGGCTGCGGTGGGGCAAGGGGATCTCTATCGCATTCACTATCCACTCGCTTGATTCCCTCCTGCCGGTTCGGGTTGTTCCAAAATCAGTCAAAAAACGAAAAAACTAAATACTCCTGTGGATTCTTCTAGGTAGGAGGATTTGACTGAATCTTTAACAAAGGAATCAAGACTCGTTCTTACTTCCACTAAATGCAAGACGTTTTGAATTCATTGACAATCATGGCGTTACGTCATAACATAACGTACACCTTCAGTTTTAAGGAGCTAGGGTTATGTCTTCTACGGAATCGGAAAACACAACGATTGAAACCTTTCCCAAGCCAATCCATGACCATTCTAAGTGCGTCAAAGACGCATTGGAAATGGGTTTGGCGATTTGTCAGGTGCGCGGCGTACGATTTACCGAGCTACGGAAACAGGTTTTCGAACTCGTGTGCGCCAGCCACAAGCCAATCGGCGCTTACGATATACTTGACACCTTTCAAAAACGCGGCCGGAAAACCGCACCGCCAACCGTCTACCGCGCCCTCGAGTTTCTGATTGAGCAGGGCTTGATTCACAGGATTACCTCATTAAACGCTTATATCGGGTGTGACTTCCCACAGGAACCGCATCGCGGACAGTTCGTCGTCTGCAAATTGTGCGGCGAGGCAACTGAGCTTGTCAGTCACACGATCGAGCGGTGTATCACTGCCGCCGCCGAGAAACTTGACTTTCAGGTCCAATCTAGAGTCATCGAGATTCTCGGCATCTGCTCGGTCTGCCGATGAGTATTTAGCGCGCACAAAGCGTGATAGCCGTGCCTTTCCTTGTGTACCACTCCGCGCATTGGTGATTCGTTCAGGTTGCAGATAAGATGAATCTATTTCTCTCGTAATGCGTTTATTTAATGCGAGGTCATAGTCAAAAATAACATGTTCAAGTGAGTCGCCGATGCGTACAGCCAACAAATGGTGAACCTTGCCTCTATTTGAAGTCTTTGAGTAGACGGCGATTCTGTCACATAACTTCTCTATTTTTGTTTGACAACCACTTTAAACTGTGGAAAAATATGATTTGGTTAAGTTGTTCATAACGAAACGTCAAGAAGATATGCGCCGTTCCGCGTATTTCTTATGGTAGTTTTCAGCTTGAACTTAATCCTAATCAATCGATAACGATCGGACTGGGCGAGGTTTTCTAGATTTTGCCCCGCTTAAAATTTTTTTGAACACTATTATGAACAAAAGGAGATTCAAGATGAAGGTTAGTAGATTCATTAAGTTCACGTTTACAATAGCGATTGTCGCGCTAGTTGCTGGACTTTCCGCTTGTGACCAGCTTCAACAACTCTTCCCGCCGGCCGATATGGAAGGGCTTAGCGGCGAGATTCCCGTCGGCGTCGTAGTCGCTCAGACTGGGCAATTCGCGGAACCGTACGGGTTACCAATGCTTGACGGCTTTAAGCTCGCCCTCGACGAAATAAACAACTCGGGAATGCTCGGAAACGCCACAATGACCTTTATCGTGGAGGACGATCAGAGCGTGAGCGGCGTTGAAGCGGCAAATAAACTGATTCATGAAGACGGCGTGTCCGCTATCGTCGGTTTTGCTATTTCAACTCAGCTCGAACAGGTAATCCCAATTGCCCAAGAAAACGGGGTTGTCGTTGTAAGCTCAGTCTCGTCTGCCCCAGATTTGAGTGCGCTTGGCGATTATATCTTCCGCACAGGACTCAACTCAGGTGTGCTTAATCCCGCTGCCGTCAATGCGACTCATGAAAAATCCGGATACGAGAGTGCCGCCACGATATACCACCTCGGCGATACCTACTCCACGCGCAGCGACGAAGCGTTTAGGGCGGCGCTTGTCGAAAGAGGTGTTGACGTGGTGGCAGTAGAAACCTACGAAGGCAGCGAAACCGACTACACGGCGCAACTCACTCGGATAATGGAGTTAAATCCCGATGTACTCTTTATCTCGGCTTTAGGCGCGCACATACCCGGCATCATGGTTCAAGCGCGCGAACTCATGCCTTCTGTCGCCTTTATTGTTCCCGAATTGACTAGTATTGAGGTGAATGCCGCAGGCGATGCCGCCGAGGGCACGGTAACTTCTATTGGTTGGCTCAGCACGACTGACACACCTATGAATCAAGCCTTCGTCCAAAGCTACACCGAAATTCACGGTGAGGCGCCGGTTGCTTGGGCTGCACAGTCGCATGCAGCGCTCCATATACTCGCCGCGGCAATTGCAGAGGCACAGTCCGCCGATGCAAGCGCGATTCGGGACGCAATGGCGAATACCATGGATTTTGACACCGTCGTGGGTAATTTCTCTTTTGACCCCAACGGCGAAGCGGTTTACGACCCAATCGTGCTTGCGGTCGAAAACGGAGAGTTTGTAATTTTTGAGTAATCTTCATCGCTAGATGTCCATAAGCAAAACCCTGTCATCATTTTTTCGTCAATGACGGGGTTTCGGAAACATTAGTAACCTATTTCAAATATCAATCAACGGGGTTACCAATATTGTCTTGGTGCTGCCCCGCCTAATCCCTTCAAAACCAAGGAGGTTTTAAATGAACGTCAGCAGATTCACGAAATTCGCATCTATAATTGCGATTGCCGCGCTTATAGCGGGGCTTTCCGCTTGTGACCAGCTTGGCGAACTTCTCGTCCCGCCGCCTGATATGGATGGGCTTGGCGAGATTACTATCGGCGTCTCCCTGCCGCTGGACGACACAAACGGCCCTCTTTACGGATTACCGATGAAACGCGGCTTTGAGCTCGCTCAAAAAGAGATTAACCAGCTCGGCGGTTCGCAAATCACCTTCATCATTGAAGACGATCAGAGCACGGTTGAAGGCGCAATGACAGCCTTTAATAAACTGATTCATCAAGATGGCGTGTCCATAATCACGGGTGTCACTTTCTCATCTCAGCTCAGGGAGTTATTTCCAATCATAGATGAAAACGAAATTGTATGTTATAGCTCGCTCTCTTCCGCTGCCGGTTTGAGCGCACGTAGCGATTTTGTCTTTCGGACAGGGCTGCCCACAAATGTTCTAAATCCGGAGGGAATCCGGGTAAGTCAGGAGAAACTCGGCTATCAAAGGGCGGCGCTGATATATGATTCGGACGATGTCTATGCCGCGAGCAGCAATGAGGAGGTGGTTAAAGCCCTTGAGGCGAGTGGTGTTGATATTGTGATCGCCGAGGCTTTCGAAGACAAACCTGCTGATTTAAGGCCGCAGTTAACACGGATAATGGAGGCAACTCCTGATGCAATCTTCATCTCCGCTTTATCCGCCCAAATGACAGATATTATGATTCAAGGGCGTGAAGTCGGTATCCCTGCCTCTGTTCCGTACATAGTTCCTGATCTGACCGGAATCGAAGTGCAAATCGCAGGGGACGCCGCCGAGGGAGCGATTACTTTTACCAATTGGAGTGCTACGTCTAACACACCGGGAAATCAAACCTTCGTCTCGAATTACCTAGCGGAATACGGCATCGAAGCCGATCCCTGGGCGGCACAATCGTATGCCACCCTTTATATTCTAGCGGAGGCGATTGAAAATGCACAATCGACCGAGGCAACCGCTGTTCGGGATGCGCTGGCGAACATCATGGATTTCCCCACCGTTATGGGAAATTTCTCTTTTGATGAAGTCGGAGACGCAGTTTACGACCCGATTGTATTAACTGTTGAAAACGGTGAGCTTGTGGCATTTGAGTAACCTTCAGCGGTAGATTCACATAACGGAAAAGCCTGTCATCAGCAAGCAAATGGTGGCAGGCTTTTTAAGTTAATATTGCCTTCAATGAAGACGAGGAGGTTCAGCGTGAAGGTCGGCGGATTTACAATAATCATGTTTGTATTGGCGATTGCCTTTCTGATTGCGGGGCTTTCAGCCTGTGACCAGATTGGGCAACTGCTCGTCCCGCCGCCGCCTGATATGGAAGTGCTCAATGGGGAAATTCCGATTGGTGTAGTCCTTGCTCTTACCGGGCAATTCGCCGACGAGCTTGGGAAGCCGATGAAAAACGGCTTTGAGCTCGCTCGCGCAGAGATTAACAGTTTAGGCCTGCTCGGTGATGCAAAAATCACGTTCATTACGAAGGACGATCGCAGCGAGAGCGCCGTTGAAGCATTTAACAAGTTGATTCATGAAGACGGCGTATCCGTTATTACGGGGCTTGCTGTCTCAACCCAAGCCAAGGACGCGTTTCCTATCGCGCAAGAAAACCGCGTCGTGGCGTTTAGCCCTGTTTTCACCGCCCCCGGCCTCAGCGCGATTGGGGACTATATCTTCCGCGCCTCTCTCACCGTCGATGAGCTAAATTTCAATGGGGTCAAAATAACTCAGGAAAAACTCGGCTATAAAAGAGCGGCAACCATTTATGATGAGACCGATCTTTTCTCTACCAATAGCAACGAAGCGTTCTTGGATGCGCTTGCGGAAAACGGTGTTGAGGTACTTACTACGCAAACCATCCAAACCGGCAATACCGACTTTTCTGTACAATTGACTCGGATTAAGGCGACAAATCCCGACGCCATCTTTTGTACTGCCCTACCAAAGGAAATACCCCTGATTCTCACGCAAGGCCGCGATCTCGGTATACCCGGCTCGGTTCCTTTTATTATACCTCAATTGTCCCTAGAACTGGTACAAGGCGCAGGACTTGCTGCGGAGGGTGCGATTTCCCTTATAGCGTGGTCTAGTATCAAACCGACACCTGGCAATGGCGCCTTCGTCCAAAATTATCGAGCGGCATACGGTACGGATCCGAACGCGTGGGCAGCACAATCGTATGCAGCGCTTTACATCCTCGCCGCAGCGATTGCGGATGCCCAGTCCACCGATCCAACTGCGATTCGAGACGCATTGGCAAAAACTATAAATTTCGACACTATTTTAGGGCAATTCTCTTTTGACGCCGTTGGCGATGCAGTTTACGACCCGCAAATACTAATTTTCAAAAACGGGAAATTTGAAGCATTCGAGTAGATTCCGATCCAGGTAGAAACCTGGTAGTTGGTGTGTGCAACCAGATTACAGTATTGATGCAAATTAGATTGGCCGATCGAAAACTTTGAGATTTTTTCAAAACGACACGTGTTATCCAAAAAGAACATCGCTTTTTTTGTGGATGAATTTAATTTACAGCATTATCAACTCAATCAGAAACCATAAAAAAGGAGATTCAACATGAAAGCAACTCCGATTAGTAGTTTAACGTTTGTATTGGTCCTGGTTATGCTGATGATAGGACTATTCGCCTGCGACCAGCTAGGGCAAATCCTAGTTCCACCCGAACCGGGAGCGGAAGGGCTTCCCATTGGCGTGGTCTTGCCGCTGTCAGGTTACTATGCTGCCACTTTCGGCGAACCTATGCTAAGCGGCTTCAAATTGGCGGCAGAAGAGATAAATGGCTCACGAGCACCCGATGATCAACTCAAGATTATCCCGAAAGACGATGGTGCAACTGTAGAGGGTGCGGTCACTGCCTTTAACACACTTATTGAAGCGTATAACGTACCTGTTATTCTCGGTCCCGGTTTTTCATCTCAGTTCAAAGAGACTTCCCTCGTCGCCAATGAACACGGTGTTGTAGGTTTTAGCTCTACCTCCTCAGCCTCTGGCATTAATGAAGCTGGTGATTTTAACTTCCGCGCCGGGCTAATCACTTCTCGGCTAAACCCTCCCGGCGTCATGATTACGAAGGAAGTGTTAAAGTACGAGCGGGTGGCAACCATATTTGATGGTGCCGATACCTATTCCACAATCGGGCATGATGATTTGACGGAAGCACTCACGGCGAACAACGTTAATATTGTTGCAACAGAAGAAATCGACAGCAAAAGCGGGGAAATTGACTTTTCAGACTTATTAGGCCGGTTAATGGAATCTAATCCGCAAGCTATCTTTGCGTCAGTTCTAGCAGGAGAGATGACTCCAATTCTGATTCAAAGCCGCGAACTCGGTATCACTCCTTCTGTCCATCTCATAATTCCTGAATTTTCTAATATCGAGGTGGACGCCTTGGTTGAGGCTGGTATGGGCGAGGCAGCCGAAGGAGTCATCAGCTTTACAGGTTGGTCCAGCCTAGCTGCGACCCCGGGAAACCAAGTCTTCATCGAGAATTACCGCACGGCTTACGGTGCTGACCCGAACCCATGGGCGGCGCAGTCGTATGCCACGCTCCATATTCTCGCCGCAGCGATGGAGGAGGCGCAATCCACAGATGCGGCTGCCATCCGAGACGCGCTGGCGAATACCATGGATTTCGAGACCATCTTAGGCAAATTCTCATTTGACGAGGTCGGAGATGCGGTGTACGATCCGCAGATATTGATTGTCAAAGACGGCGAATTTGCAGTCTTTGAGTAATCCACACCGAATCAAGATCTGTATCTTGTAGAGAACAACAATTCACCGGTCTATGCCTGAAAACCAAAAGTTGTTCCCTACGCCTTCGGTTTTAAATCGAATTAAGTTCAATTCCCTATCCAACGTACCGATTCTCAACAAATCAGGTTTGAAGGGTATGTCTTTCTTGGTTGCCCCTCGCCTGATTTTTTCATTTCAAAACAAGGAGGTGCCACATGAATGTCCGGAGAATAAAATATCTAGCGTTTTTACTGTCAATTGCCGTCCTGATGGCAGGACTTTCCGCCTGTGACCAGATTCAGCAACTTCTCACCCCCGCACCACCTCAGATGGAAGAACTCGATGGGGAGATTCCCGTCGGCGTCGTCTTATCTATTACAGGGCGATTCGCTTCGACGTTTGGCAATCCAAATGAAAAAGGGCTTGAATTAGCTCTCGAAGAGGTTAACAATTCAAAACTCGGAGATAGAAGTATCAAGCTGATTATAGAGGACGACGAGAGCACTGTTGAAGGCGCCCTTGAAGCATACAATAAACTGATTGAGCAGGATGGCGTGCCGGTTATCCTCGGACCCGCCACGTCAAGTCAGGCCAAAGCAGCGTTTACGATAGCGCAAGAAAATCAGGTCGTAGCTTTTAGCCCCAGCTCCGCTGCGCGGGGTCTAAGTGCGATTGGCGATTTTATTTTTCGTGCCGCGCTTACCACTGATGTGCTGATACCGAGCGGCATTGAGGCGACTTCGGCAAAACTCGGCTACAAAAGAGCGGCAACGATGTACGATGAAAGCGATGTGTTCTCCACAGATAGCGATGAGGCGGTGAGGGAAGCACTTGCCGCGAACGGCGTCGAAGTGCTGGTCACAGAAACCTTCCTAGGCGGCGACACTGACTTTAGCGAACAGTTATCTCGGATAAGGGACGCGAATCCCGACATTATATTTATTTCCTCGTTATCGCCGGAAAAACCGGGAATCCTGATGCAAGGCCGCCAACTCGGAATACCCAATTCAGTTCCGTTTGTTGTACGCACCTTGACCACAGCGGACGTGAATGCGGCGGGCGATGCTGCAGAAGGGGCGATCACCTTCGTAGGTTGGGCAAGCACGGCTGACACACCGGGAAATAGTGCCTTCGTCCAGAACTATAGCGCCAAATACGGGGAGGAGCCGAGCAACTACACCGCACGGTGGTATGCCGGTCTGCATATTTTGGCGGAAGCGATTGCCAACGCCCAATCCACTGACTCAACTGCAATTCGAGACGCATTGGCAAACATCTCAGACTTTGACACTGTTTTCGGTAAATTCTCTTTTGACGCGGTCGGAGATGCTATCTACGACCCGAAAATCTTGATTGTGGTAAACGGTCAGTTGGAAATCTTCGAATGACCACTCAATGAAATCAGGATAATAAAGAATGGCTTGAGTTATAAAAAAACAAGGAGGCTCAAATTGAACACAAATAGAATTGCCCGATTAGCATTTGTACTGACGGTTATCGCGCTGATTACGGGACTCTTCGCCTGCGACCAGATTCAGCAACTTCTCATTCCAGATACACCTCCAATGGAAGGACTCAGCGGCGAGATTCCCATTGGTCTTGTCTACCCTGTCACCGGGCGGCTTGACACTTTTGCACTACCGATACAACGCGGCTTTGAATTGGCTCTTGGGGAGGTAAACAGCTCACAACTGGGCGATGTAAGGTTTAAGTTCATCGTCGAAGACGACCAAAGCACCGTTGAGGGTGCAGTCCAAGCCTATAATAGACTGATTGGTGCGGATGTGCCGGTTATTTTTGGCCCCACAACTTCAGGTCAAGCCGAAGCAGCGTTTCCAATTGCGCAACAGAATGGAGTTGTGGCATTTAGTTCATCCTCAAATGCAACAGGCCTTAGCGCGCTTGGGGATTTTCTGTTCCGCGCCGGACTCACTACAGATATCCTGCTCCCCAGCGGCGTCAGGGCAACGCATGCGAAACTTGGATATCAACGGGCAGCGATTATATATGATGATATTGATTCCTACTCAATAGATAGCTATGAAAAGTTCAGAGACACGCTGACGGAGATTGGCGTTGAGATTTTGATTACAGAAACCTTCCAAGGAGGTATTGATACCGACTTTTCTGCACAATTGACTCGAATAATGGAAGCAGATCCTGAAGCCGTCTTTATCGCATCACAACTCCCGGAACAGACTGAGATTCTGATAAACGGCCGCCAGATTGGGATTCCCACCGATGTTCGGTTTATCACTAGCCTGATAAATGACGTGGAAAACGCAGGGGACGCTGCCGAGGGGGCAATCTCCTTCGCAGGTTGGATTAGCACGGCTGATACACCGGGGAATGCTGCCTTCGTCCAGAACTACCGAGAGGCGTACGGGAGTGAGCCAAACGCTTGGACCGCGCAGTCACATGCCGCTGTTCATATTGTTGCAGCGGCGATTGCGGAAGCCCAATCCACCGATCCAACCGCAATCCGGGATGCACTCGCGAATACAAAAAATTTCGACACGGTTCTAGGGGCATTCTCTTTTAATGATGTTGGGGACGCCGTTTACGACCCAATCGTACAAATTGTGGAAAACGGTGAATTCAAAATTTTTGAATAATCTCCTCGACAATCCAAATGACAAAAACCGTGTTTTTGCTGTGGGTCGACAGTCCTATCGTTCGTGAAAAACTCGGTTTTTCCAAGATGTGCAACCGGTAACGTAATAGAAAAATAAGGACGTACAGTACATGGGCATCAGAAACATTATCAGAATTGCTTCTGCCTTCGTGATTATCGTTCTGATTGCGAACTTTTCCGCTTGCGATCAGGTTCAGAAACTTTTGCTCCCCAGAACAAATCAGATGGACGGACTCGGTGAGGAAATCTCCATCGGTCTCGTCTACCCTATCACGGGACGGCTTGCTTCCGTTGGGATGGAAATGGGACGCGGCTTTGAACTGGCTCAAGAAGAGATTAATAATTCACAACTTGGCGATACAAAACTCAGGTTTATCACTGAGGACAGCCGGGGCGATCCGGAGGGTGCTGCCGAAGCCTTCAATAAACTGATTCAGCAAGACGGGGTGCCCGCAATCGTTGGACCAGGTACCTCAAGTGCGGCTGAAGCGGCGTTTCCGATAGCGCAACAGAATCGGGTTGTAGCCATAAGCGCCACCGCCGCTGCGCGAGGCCTGAGCGAGATCGGTGATTTTGCCTTTCGTACCATTCTCACCACAGACGTATTGATTACCAGCGGCATTGCGGCGACACAAGCAAAACTCGGCTACCGGAGGGCAGCAATCGTATATGATGAAACCGACCTTTTCTCCGCGGATGGCGCCGAGGTAATGAGGGACGCGCTCACTGCAAATGGTGTCGAGATTCTGGCCACAGAAACCTTTCAAAGCGGCGATACCGATTTTTCTGCACAATTGACGCGCATCAAGGATTTAAACCCCGACGCAATCTTTGTTTCCGCGTTGCCGCCAGATAAACCGGAGATTCTGGCTCAGGCTGACAAATTCGGAATACCTGATTCAGTGCGGTTCATTATTAACACGCTGACTACGGCCGACGTGCGCGCTGCGGGTGATTCTGCAGACGGGGCGATAGCTTTTACGAGTTGGGTCAATACGACAGACACTCCGGGAAATGGTGCCTTCGTTCAGAATTACAGTGCGAAATACGGTATGGAACCTAGTATCTGGGCTGCGCAGTCGTACGCCACCGTACACATCTTGGCGAAAGCATTCTCAGAGGTCCAATCCGCCAATTCAACCGCGATTCGCGGCGCACTCGCGAATATCACAAATCTAGACACCATTTTGGGTAAATTTTCTTTTGACACGGTCGGTGATGCAGTTTACGATCCGGTGGCACTGATTGTCAATAACCGCAAATTGGAAATCTTTGAGTAGGTCTCCAAATGATAACAGGGATTCTTGGGGACACCCTTTACGGGTGCTCGTTTAGAGGAATAACACGCTCTTTTATAAAAACTAGGAGGTACAAGATGAAAACCCGAAAATTCGCCGCATCTGCGTTAATCTTGATGATTGCCGCGCTGATTTCAGGGCTATCCGCCTGTGACCAGATTCAACAACTTCTCCTCCCCTCGACACCTCAGATGGAAGGGTTTAGCGAAGAAATTTCTATTGGTGCCGTTCATCCTATCACTGGGCGACTTGGCTTAGAGCCTGTTTGAAAAAGAAAAAAGATGTCTGAACGGTTGATGTTTACGTTTACTCACTGGAGCAGTTGATTCCGAACCAATGAAGGGAGTAAACATGAACCGAAAACGTTATCCTAGTGATTTGACCGATGTACAATGGCAGAAACTGTCAGCGTTTCTGCCAACCCCTCAACCATTAGGTAGACCTCTAAAATGGGAGATGTACTTAATTGTCCATGCCATCTTTTATGTCGTCAAGTCCGGTTGCCAGTGGCGAATGCTACCATACGATATGCCGCCGTGGCAAACCGTCTATTACCATTTTAGGAAGTGGGAAGCCGACAATACATGGCTCTTGATTCATCAGGCACTTCACGAACAATCACGCTGTGATGGTGGCAAAGAACCATCACCGACAGCAGCTATCATTGACAGCCAATCCATTAAGACAACTGAACTGGCGACGACTCGCGGTTTTGATGGTCACAAGAAGGTCAAAGGACGCAAACGACATCTAGTAACGGATACGACGGGTATTCCATTGATGGTCAAAGTCACTGACGCGAATGTCAGTGATAATCAGATTGCTATCGAGTTACTAACAGAAGTGTTTAGCTGGTACATAACCATTCAGTTGGTGTGTGCCGATGCCGCCTATCGTGGAGAATTGGAAGACTGGTTATATTTTGCTCATCAATGTCAACTGGAGATTGCATCTACGCTAGGACAGCAGAAGTTTGAAGTTATCCCGTTACGATGGATTGTTGAGCGCACATTTTCTTGGCTTGGTTGGTTTCGTCGATTGACTTTGGATTATGAACGCTATCCTAGGACTGCTGAGACTATGGTGTACATCGCTTCCATTTACTTAATGCAAAATCGAATCAAATGACTTTTCAAACAGGCTCTTAGAGAATCCGCCGTTGCGACAGGGCTTTGAACTGGCAGTCTCTGAGATCAATAACTCGCAACTCAACAACATAAAAATCAAACTTATCGTCGAGGATGGCCAGAGCACCGTTGAGGGCGCCGTTGAAGCATTCAATAAATTGATTCATCAAGACGGCGTATCTGCCATCCTCGGACCCGCCACGTCAATGCAGGCACAAACAGTGTTTCCAATCGCGCAAGAGAATGAGGTTGTGGCGATAAGCCCCACCTCTGCCGCCCGCGGCCTCAGCGCGATCGGCGACTCCATCTTTCGCATCGCGCTCACCACGGATGTATTGATCCCAAGTGGTGTCAGAATAACTCAGGAAAAACTCGGCTACAAAAAAGTAGCGACCATATACGATGAAAGCGATCTCTTCTCCACGGATAGCGAGGCAGTTGTGAAAGACGCTCTCGCCGCGAACGGCGTCGAGGTACTAACGACAGAGACTTTCCAGACGGGCGAGACTGACTTTTCCGCCCAATTAACTCGCATCAAGGATTTAAGTCCCGACGCCATCTTTATCTCGGCGACGGTGATAGAGACCCCAGCAATCCTGATTCAAGGACGCCAACTTGGGATTCCCGCCGATGTTCCGTTCCTTATTATGTTTACCCTTTCCTCAGGTCAAATTCAACCTGCGGGCGATGCCGCCGAGGGGGCGATTGCGTTTACCACTTGGATCGGCACCGGTGAGACACCGGGAAATCGAGATTTCGTTCAGAATTACCAATCAGCATACGGTATCGAACCGGACGTTTGGGCAGCGCAGGCATATGCCACTGTTTACATCCTCGCTAAGGCAATTGCCGATGCCCAATCGGCTGATCCCAGCGCAATTCGGGATGCACTGGCAAACATCACAGATTTCGACACCATTCTGGGTAAGTTCTCATTTAACGCGGTTGGCGACGCCGTCTACGACCCGATTGTATTGATTGTCAAAGACGGCCAATTTCAGGTTTTTGAGTAAACCTCCGAATCTGAACAGGATTTGAAGGGGCACCCGTTGTGGTTGCCCTCTTAGGATGCTACCACCCTCGTGTATCTCGAAAAGGAGGAGATTCAAGATGGCTAATAGATGGTTCGCCGCATTTTCGATTGTCTTTGTGATTATCGCTCTGATCGTAGGGTGTTCTGCTTGTGACCAAATCCAACAACTTCTCGGTCCCGCTCCACCTCAGATGGAGGGGCTTAGCGGGGGGATTACTATCGGTGTCGTCTTGCCACAGACCGGGCATCTAGGGCCTGGTGAATTCGGGCCCGGTGCCTTAGCGATGGAAAACAGTTTTAACATGGCGCTTGAAGAGATTAACAGGTCGCAACTGAGCGATTTAAGACTCAAGTTTATAATCAAGGACGACCAGAGCAGCGTTGAAGGTGCGGTTGAGGCATTCAATAATCTCATCCACCAAGATAAAGTTCCTGTCATCCTCGGTGTCTGGACATCACACGTTGCCAGATCAGTTTTTCCGATAGCGCAAGAAAACGGGGTTGTGGCTTTTAGTCCTGTCGTCGTCGCCTCTGGCTTGACGGAGATAGGCGATTTTATCTTCCGGGCAAGCCACACCACAGAGGTACTGATTCCCGATGGGGTAAAAGTGACTCAAGAAAAACTCGGCTATCTACAGGTGGCGACGATATCAGATAGTGTTGATCTCTTTTCCCGGGATAGTGACGCGCTATTCAAAAAGACATTCGCCGATAGCGGCATTGAGGTTGTAGCATCGGAAAATTTCGAGACCGGTGATACCAATTTATCCACGCAATTAACTCATATCAAGGAATCAAATCCGGACGCCATCTTTGTGTCGGCGCAACAGATAGAGTTGATTGAGATTATGACCCAAGGACGTCAGCTTGGGATTCCACCCGAAATTCCCTTTATCAGTCTCGTCCTGTCTGTGGATGAAGTACAAAGTGCGGGTGACGCCGCTGAAGGAGCGATAACATTTACCAGTTGGGTTAGCACTGCTGACACACCGGGAAATGGTGCTTTCGTGCAGAATTACACCAGGAGATATGGTATGGAACCGAGCGTCTGGGCGGCGCAGCCGTATGCCGCTGTCTTTATCTTAGCAAAAGCAATCTCAGACGCCCAGTCCACCGATTCAACGGCTATTCGGGACTCGCTGGCGAACATCTCCGATTTCGACACGATTTTAGGCAAATTCTCATTCAATGCTATCGGAGACGCTGTGTATGATCCGGTTGTACTGATTGTTAAAAACGGCCAACTCGAAGTCTTCGAGTAAGCACCCATTCCTTCAATAGACCTCAAGCGTCTGTAAGTTGGGTTAAGCGTATATTACCAAAACCGTTCAAACGGCGATTGCCGTTCCGACTGCCGAACCATGTATTTCGCAAAACAATCGGGGCGTAACCAAACGTTTTTGGATAGTGCGGCGAGTTCGGTTCGTTGGTGGCGGTTCGGATAAGACTATCGCCTTCGCTATTCGCTCAGTTGATCGTTGGGTTACGCTGCATCATTACCCCTATGAAACAATTTGAACATACGAATCACCCACAAATCATCGCGCGCTCTTAATAATCTCCGCTCAACCCAACCTACAAAAACTCATCCAAAAAGCCTCTTGATACTGATAGAACCGTTACATTAAGAGGCGTATGCTATTTCAGGAGAGGGCTCAATCGCCTTGGAACCCGTCAGTATCCCAGAATCGAATGGTGCCATCCGAACCGCCCGTAACCAGCATTTTCCCGTCGTGGCTGAAAACGAGCGAAGAGGCAGATACGTCAAGGGGAATCAATTCTTCCTGCGTTTTCATATCCCATACACACACCTTTGCCTTCGCCTTGACTGAAGCAGCGAGAAAACGCCCATCAGGACTGATGTCGAGTGCGTAAATCCATTCCCCTGCGTCCAATGTCCAAATTATCTTGTGTTCCGCTATACTCCACAATTGAATTTCTCTGTGGGTCCCCGCCGTCGCAAACGTTTGCCCGTCAGGGCTAAACGCTACGGAATTGATGACGGCATATTCCATACCCTTTTTGTCTGGCTCGGCCGTGAAGATTTCACGTCGTTTTCTAACGTCCCATAATCGAACCGCGTTATCAATTCCACCGGAAATCAACAACTTCCCGTCGGGATTGAAGTCTATTGACGCTATGGTACTGTTGGCAACTGGCGATTCAACTGGAATTTCTCCGTATACCCACTTTGACCATAACCTCTCCAAGAAACCGGCTTTTCTGCGTGGAGGCTCCTGCCCCAACACAGATATTGCTCTTTTCCGGCGTGTGTCCCATAACCGAATGCAGGTATCATCAACACAAGCAAGAGTTTTACCGTCTTGACCAAACGTCATGGATTCCACAATTGCGGAGTGCTTAAAGACCGCAATCTGTTTTCGATCGCGTATGTTCCAAAGGTGTGCGTGCTCTGACGCACTTGAGGCAAGAAGTCTCCCATCGGGACTGAACACCACGCATTGCACCATTGCAGCGTGGCCCCGTAAAGAATCAATTCGTCTCTTGCTTCGTACATCCCATAATTCAACGACACCATTATCACGTCCCACAGCCAAGAGTTCGCCGTCAGGACTGAGCGCTACTGATGAAACCGAAGGGCTGTGATCTTGAGCTACGGCGATTTGCTTTCCACTCTCAACCTCCCAAAGCCGAATAGACATGTCTCCACCCAGTTGAATTTCCGTCGGCGCACGCCCACCGTTCAGGGACGCTAGTGTCTTTCCATCCGGACGAAACGCGATAGATGTTACGCCACCAGATTTAGTTTCTAACTTACCGATCTGTTTTAGTGTGCGAGTATCCCACATTCGGATGATGGAGTCATCACTAGCGGAGGCCAAGATTGCGCCATCTGGGCTAAAGGCGATGTGGTTTATGCCATCTAGGTTATTAGTTTCTTGCAACAGTACGATTTGTGCCCGACTCGCTACGTCCCATAGACGTAAAGTGCCGTCAATGAAGCTCCCTGAAGCCAAGCTTTTTCCATCCGGACTGAAAGTAACATCCGAAACTGCAGAATTCGGTAGCCCTGCATCGTGCATATGTCCATCGAATGACCATATTAGCGTCTGAGTTTGTAAATCCCACAAACTAATTTTTGAGTCTTCATATCCGCCTGACGCCAACAACTGCCCGTCCGGGCTGAAAGCTAAAGCCCACACGAATTTTGAAGCGGTTTCTAGCAACGCGGTTTGCCGTTGGGTACGCATATCCCACAAAGCAATTTCCCCATAACCGAAACCTACGGCGAGGGTGTTCCCATCAAGCGAAAAGGATAAGGCCGTCACTCCCTTACTCGGCAATGTCAAACTCCCAATCTGCTGCTGTGTCGACACATCCCATAGATAAACCTTAGATTCTCTACGGCCGGATGCCAGTGTATTTCCGTCGGGACTGAATGCGATGGTGCTCGCCCCATGTGCTATCATTCCAACTTCCGTAAGTGTTTCGGCGTCATAAAACCAGATGCCTATAGCCCCCTTGACAGCAATCAGCTTGCCATCCGGGGAATAGGCCAATTCGGTCACGATACCATTGCCAAGACGAGCTGTCGGCTCATTTCTGCTGTCCGTTTCCACTTCGGTATCAGCGATTGCCGCCCGCACCTCATTGGTCGGCCGAGAACCCTTGATCGGATCTTTTTTGCCGTCGCCGCTTGAAACAACTAAAGTATCCGAAAGCATTACCACATCTACGGGAATTTCGCCGGTTTCCGTGACTTCGGTTTCACTTGACACCGGCGTCCCAATCAACGTACCGACTGCCGGAACTTGATCGAAGGGCACGATGAGAAACATCATTGACAATGTCAGCAGACTAACGGCCGCGATCCCTATGGGAACAGCGGGCGTCTGCGGACTCGATTGGATTCGTGTTCGCTGAATGGCTTCGACGATGTTAAGCGTAAAAGCTGGATGAAGCTTCTGTTGTTCAAAACTGGTATCCATCATCGTTAACATCTCCTTCTTCAATTTAGCGCGTGCGCGGTTGAGCCGCATGGCTATTGCATGGGGCGATGCTCCGAGAAACTGGGCAATCTCTCTGCAACTCATCCCTCCCAAATAGTGAAGGGTTAAGACTTGCCGATGAATCTCGGGCAACTCAGACAGGGCTTCTTGGAGCGTTAGATGGATTTCGTCCTCTTGGTATGAACACATTGAAATCTTGTCCAAGCACTCCTGTTCTTGGTCGGCAACGTACTCTCCATCAGGCCGGCTTGCCTTAGAACGCAAAAAGTCTTTGCACGAATTGGAAGTGATCGCGTACAGCCATGACAGAAACTTGTCGCACTGTTTCAACGTGCGAAGTTTCTGATATGCCTTGAGAAATACCTCCTGCGTTATGTCCTGAGCGTCGTGGAAGTTACCGAGTTTCGTATAAGCCAACGCGTACACGCTGCCTTTGTACTTGTCGACGAGCAAGCCAAACGCAGCGGCATCTCCATCAAGGCATTTCTGAATGATATAACCATCTTCCGTTCGCATGGCTTCCTCCCTTTACGATCGCTGTATGAATGTTAGACGTATGCCATCGCCGAAATCTCACCTGCGAATCAAAATATTTTTTTAGTTGGGAGAAAAATGTTAAATTGAATACGCACTCGGTCACAGTAATGTTACGACATTATAATTTTTCTAGTATTATACCGTCAAACGTGAAAGCGTCTGTTCACATATCTGAATAACAGAGTTTTCCACAACCCCCGATGGCGTAACTGCCCAGGCGTTTTTATGGTGCGTCCGCGAGCGAATGAACACGGCTTTAAAAAGTCTATGGAAAGTCGTGACTTTTTTGTGTATACTAACTTGGCGATTTACGGAATTAAGATTTCCAGATTTTATTATGAATAGTTGGGATTCATCCACCTAATCACCGCAATTCACATCATTTTTCGTACCTTAAAATAGACAATTGTCCATCAATAAAAGGAGGATTAACCAATTAAATATTTAATGCGACTTAACCAAATAAGTAAACTTTTCACAGCGGCTTCGCTGATTTTAATTTGTTGTTTAAGTAACAGTATGCTAACCACAGCATTGGGAAACGGCTCACGCGCCGAATGGCCTCAATGGCGGGGGCCCAACCGTGACGGGGTTTCCCAAGAAACCGGGCTTCTCACTAGTTGGCAGCAGGACGAGCCCAAAGTCTTATGGAAAATCCCTTTTGGACACGGCTATTCGGGAATCTCCATTTCGGGCGGGCGCCTTTACACCATGTTCGCACAAGGGAATGATGAGTACGCGGTTTGCTTGAATGCGTCCAATGGGGAAGAAATTTGGCGATTTCGTACCGGTTCAAAATTCACCAACAACCACGGCGATGGACCGCGTTCAACGCCAACGGTGAATGGAGATGTGGTTTTTGTGCTGGGAGCGAAAGGTAAACTCCACGCTTTAGACGCTAGAACTGGCGAAAAATTGTGGGGCTACGATTTAGTTGACGAGTTTGGCAGTAAGGTCCCGCGGTGGGGGTTCGCCACATCACCGCTTGTTGAAGCCAATCTCCTTGTGGTTGAAGTTGGCGGAAAGGACGGTAAATCTGTTGTTGCCTTCGACATTAAGAGCGGCGATGTGATTTGGACATCCGCTATTGATGCACCTGCGTACTCATCGCCCATTGCCATTACATTCAACGGGATACGGCAACTCATAATTCTTACATCAAACGGTCCGGTTTCTGTATCGCCAACAGATGGGCAGGTTTACTGGAAATATCACTGGTCAAAAGGTATAAACATAGCGACGCCGGTGTTCATTCCAGAGAGTCAAATTTTTGTCTCCGCCGCTTACGATAAGGGTGCCGCGCTAGTCAAGATGAAAGCCGACGGCGGTGCGGTGACGGTTGATGAGGTGTGGAAGAGCCGTGTGATGAAGAATCATTTCAATGCATCGGTGCTACACCGCGATTACCTATACGGTTTTGACAACACCATCCTGAAATGTATTGAAGCGAATACGGGCGAAGAGCAATGGGTAGCGCGCGGTTTCGGCAAAGGCAGTCTGATTTATGCTGACGGAAATTTAATAGTCCTCGGCGATGCGGGCAGGCTCACGTTGGTTGAAGCAACACCGACGGAATATAGGGAAAAAGGGGATATCCAATTGCTGCACGGCAAATGTTGGACGGCGCCAACCCTCGCGGGCGGCAAACTTTACCTCCGAAACCACGAGGAACTGGTGTGTTTGGATGCGACAGGAGGAAATGCCGCAAACGAGTGAATGGCAGCCGCAGCATTGCGTATTGCACTAAAACTCAACAAATTGACCGGACTTACGCAAATGGAGCAGAGGTGGAAAATTGGACTTAAAAAGTTGTTAATTCATGTTTTTAACCCCCTAAGTCCCCCTTATCAGGGGGATTTTTGGACCTATTTCGTAAGTCCCAACTAAGTAATACACACGGATATGACTGACAAAAGAAAAGTTCTAATTACTGGCGCATCGGGATATATCGCAGGGCGGATGTTACCTGCGTTTCGTGAACGGTACGATCTGGTGTTGCTCGATGTCAATACGACTAATCGGGACAATGAGACGGTCGATGGTGTTCAGATTGTAGATTTAACTGTCCCCGACCGCGACGCATACCGCCGTTATTTCAATGGCATTGACGCCGCGGTACACTGCGCGTTCAAACGCGGCGGTTTTGAGAACGAGCTTGCGAACGTGCAGATGGCATACAATGTTTATCAGACGTGTCTTGAGGAAGACGTTCGACGGGTGGTTGTGTGTAGTTCAAATCACGCGGCGGATTACTATGAAAGGTTAATCTGGGCGGATGAATGGGATGTTGTAACGCCGGAGATGCGCCCACTGTCTGACAACTTCTACGGATGGGCGAAAGAGGCGTATGAACATCTCGGTTTTGTGTTCGCCGCGGGGCATGTCGATGGCAAAAAGCTGCAGAATGTACAACTTCGAATCGGCGCCCCTCGAGAAACAATCCTTGATGAAGTTGAACCTAGCAAACTGAAGCGTATTCACCGGGGGCTTGGCGCTTACTTGAGCGCACGGGATCAGACTCAGCTTTTCATCAAAAGCATCGAAACCGAAAACATCGAAGATGAAAATGGAGTACCGTTTCAAATCTTCTACGGAATAAGCGGCAACTCGCACGGATTCTGGAGCATCGTAAACGCCCGCAAAATTATCGGCTATGAACCTGAAGACAACAGTGCAATAAAGTTTACTGAACAAATTGCGGCGTTAATGGGAACAGCAAATCGTGATGATTCCGGTATTGGCTGATTGTCCGCGCAAACGTACCACCATTTCATTTGCTACGCCTAAGGAGTTGCATGGCAAAAATCAGAATTGGTATCGTTGGATCCGGCGGCATGGCGCGAAGCCACGCCGAACAATTCGCCGGGCTTGATGCCGCTCGAGTCGCCGCCATTGCATCAAGGAATGTTCACACAGGTACACAACTCGCGCAGAGATTCGATGCAGTATTTGAACCGGATTGGCAAAATCTGGTTGAGCGTGAGGACTTGGGCAGCGTCGTCATCACTACCCATAACGACAGCCACGGCGAAATCGCGATTGGTGCGTTGAGCGCTGATAAACACGTTTTTACCGAATATCCGTTGGCACGGTCCATTGGCGAAGGCGAGAAAGCCATCGCTGTGGCGAAATCCAAGCAACGCGTGCTGCGAATCTCACATCCTGAAACTGTGTCAAAGCTGCACAAAGCCATTAAGCGGAAACGCCAGAACCTCGGAAATCTGCTGTTAACCTCTTTCTTGCGCCTCACACCTGGGCGTGGCGCCCGCCCTGAAATCTTGTTTAACCTACCTGTTTCAGGACCGCCGGCACACTTCTTCATTTATCATATCTATCCAGTAATCGATCTGTTTGGCGGTGTCTCGTGGGTTGAGGCAGGCGCCGCTTACGAAGGATTAACGAATCGTGGGACATACGATCGGTTTGCCAATACCGTCAATGTTGGGTTCAAGGCAGGAGGCATCGGACAATGGACGTGGGCAGGCGGTATTGAGATTAAGGCGGCGGAGCAACGCCAGCACTACGTCATGGCAGACGGTACAATTTCCAGCGAAGGCGGTTGGCGCTGTTCGACCAGATCGGAAATTGAGGAAATTCAGCCGATTGATGCACCGAATATTTCACTCCAAGAATTGTGGTTGCGAGAAATCCAAGACGGCGATACAGGCGCGGCGCATGCGGACGCCGAAACCGCACTTGAGGCAATTAAAGTTAGCCTTTCAGGCGAGCAATCAATACTCGAAAGCCGGCGAATTGTGTTACCTTAATTATTCGATCGATGCTAAGCGAAAACTCGCCATTCCCTCTATTATGAGGTTGGCTGAGCCTACTTGTTTAATCGTTGACAGCATTGTTAAGCTCAAATATAATAGCAGGCGATCAAATTTGTCGTTGAGATAAGTGACTAGGACTCACACATTCGAGGTTCGGAACATATTGCATCCTGTCTCACATGGTGACATAGTAAAGTGCCCGTTCCAGCGATGCGCCAACGTTATCCGATAGCATGGAGGTTTCATCAGTGACGGCGACGCTCGAACTTCGCCCTTTCGGACGGACCAATGAGCAGGTCACCGTTATCGGCCTTGGCGGGGGCTACCTTGATAAGCACTCTTTGGCGGACGGCATTGCCACTGTACGCCGGGCGCTAGACCTGGGCGTCAATTACTTCGACACCGCGCCAGTCTATGGCCAGGGAGCATCTCAAGTGATTCTCGGCAATGCTCTCGAAGGGCGCAAGGAGCCACATTTATTGGCGACGAAGATAGGCTTCCTTGCTCAATCAGCAGCCTATCGGTCACCGGACGCGCTTCGCTCCCAACTTTGGGAGAGCCTGCGAGCGTTACGGCGGAGTCATGTGGACATTCTACAAATCCATCTCGCGGAATCGGCTTGTTGGTGGAAGTCCGGCGTTCCGGAAGAACAACTGTTGAACCCTGACGAAACTTATAGTTTCACAGACGCCCCCGTGATGGAGGTATTGTACGAGGCAAAGGCACAGGGAATCTGCCGTTTTCTCGGAATCACGTCGGACCACGCCGAGCAGATAACCTACGTTTTGCGCGGGATCGAAGTAGATGCATGTCTAGTGGCTTATGAATACACGCTTCTGCACCGCAATGCGCTTCGCACAGTGCTGCCGTTAATACGGGAAAAGGGTACCGCTTATATTCCGGTAGGCGTGTTTAAAACCATTGGAGCAGATCAGGGACAGAGTCCCGTTCCCCGATTGAACGAAATACAGAGAGGCTGCGGTTTGTCTTTGATCGAACTGACAGTCCGCTACCTTATCGCCGACCCGTGTATCACAACCATTCTAGTCGGTGCGTCCACCCCGGAAGAATTGGAAGAGAGCGTCCTCGCAGCCCAGGCCGGTCCACTCCCACCCGATCTTCATCGAACTCTAGACGAATTGGAGACTCCTAATTCAAGCATTGAAGATTAGCGCCACAAATACCACGTTCTCATATTCAATTGAGCCTAGGTTATCAGTGCGTAATGCGACGGTAGACTACGTCTCACGGACAGTCATACCTAATTTTCAACAATCATTTGCGGTATAATTTCCATCCGACATTGGGAGCGCAGGATTTGATGGCTCCAACCAGCTTACAGAATCATCTAGACTTGGAATTTCTTCCAGGGTACAGTTTTACGTCCAAACTCAGAGATTAATTCCCGGCATCACGCGCAATGCACCAAACCAGTCTTGGGCATTTTAGTTGCTATAACCGGTGGAACCTCTATCGCGCGGGATTTTCTATCGCCTTCGCTATTAGCTCAGTTGATTCTATTCGATCGCTTGATTCCCGCCTACGGAGGGTAGTGTGGTACTATACACCTGCCGCCCCTCAAGGGCTGTATAAAATGAATTTTCAAACTAGTTCCAAGGAGGTTTGATACATGAAAAATAGAAACATTCTTGGCTATTTGCCTTTTTTGTGGGCAGCAACCTACGCCATGATAGTTGGAGTTGGCTGCAGCCATTCAGGCAATACGCCCCAAATGAACAACAGCGCACCGAATAAACAGCGAGTTGTGTCCGTAAAGAATTTTGAGCAACCCAACATCAGCGGCGACTGGACCGGCACTTGGGGCGTATATCATCCGCAACAGACAAATAACGCCGCTCAGAATACTCAGCAGCAGTTAGACTGCCGCGTGGTGGCGTTAACTCGCGGCGAATGGCAAGCGACATTTGAGGGCGAGTGTGGACGTCCCTATAAATACACAATACAAATGCTCGGGCGCCGGACCGGAGAAGTCGTCCTATTTAAAGGCAGTGTGGACCTTGGAGAAAAAGATGGCGGTGTATACGACTGGATTGGTCGAGCTACAGAGGAAAAATTTATCGGATTCTACACCAGCCAAAATTATACGGGGACCTTCCAAATGGCTCGAGCGACAAAATCGTTTGGCACGGAAGCCGGAAATCTATAGCTTCTCGGTACGTCAAAGTTTGAAAGTAAATGGAGGAAGGTTCGCCACTGAAGGCCGTTACCGATATTACCCACCATGCTTCATGCCTCTGTTCCCCTGAACATCTAATGTCATAATTCAGACACATTTTAGGAATCGTGCTATGAAAAAAAACGATGTACGGCTTTTCGGATTCGTTTTGTTGTTAGGTTGGCTTTCTCCGATTAGCCTTGCAGAAGAATGGTCCAAGAAAACAGGTATGCCGACCCCAAGACTGTGGTGCTCCACATGTACATTGAACGGAAAGATTTACGCCATTGGCGGCGCAGCGGAAGGACCACCGCTTTCGACGATTGAAGAATTCAATCCGGTATCAAATGAATGGACGCAGAAACCGAATATGCCGATGGCAAAAGCAAGCATGTCCGCGTGCGTCGTGGATGAAAAAATTTACGTCATTGGGGGATGGGCAGCTCTGCCGAACGTTACTTTTCTTGCCACAACAGAGACTTACAATCCTGTCTTGGAACAGTGGGAAAATAAACGCAAAATGCCAACTGCAAGAGCGTTTTTTTCCACGGGGGTAGTGAATGGGAAGATTTATGCGATTGGGGGCGTTCCCGACCAACTTGGACCGGTACTCGCCATCGTAGAGGAATATGATCCAATGCTCAACATATGGAGGCGGAAAGCGGATATGCTGACCGCGAGAGCGGGTGCGTCTGCAAGTGTTGTTGACGGTAAAATTTATGTGATTGGAGGGGTTACTCAGGTGCAGGGGCCTGTGCTTGACACCGTAGAAGCATATGACCCAGTCCTCGACAAATGGACCGTAGCGGCTGACATGCCGACCGCAAGAACCGCATTGTCCACCAGCGTGGCAAATGGGAAGATTTACGCCATCGGCGGCACAGCCGAAGTGACAGGGCCGGGGCTTCCAACTGTAGAAGAATATGATTCGGCAACAAATACTTGGACGCGTCAGCCCGACATGCCAACGCCGCGGGTGTTTTTGTCTACTAGCGCCGTAGATGGGATAATTTATGCCATCGGTGGTACTGCAGCAGGAGTCGGCCCGGGACTTCCAACAGTAGAAAGCTATGGGATCGGTTTAGGAGTTGAAGCTAAAAGCAATTTTGTTACGTTCCTTGGATCGCTCAAAATGAGTGGAGCGTGGAAAAACAGTGACTAGTGGAGAGTAATTAGTGGAGAGCGAGAAGTTTTCAACTCGTCACTCTCCACTTTCCACTAATCACTGTGTTCTCACCACTGCTCTTCGATATGAAAACAAGTTATCTAGATCCTTTTATTGAGACGCTCAATCGGGAAGCTTTAGCGCAAATTCAATTAAAGAAACTGAAAACGATGCTCGCGCCGGTGTTGAAATCCAATACTTTCTGGCAGCGAAAGCTAAAAGACGCCGGCGTAGAAGAGCCAGAGGATATACGAACGCTAGAGGATTATCGACAATTACCATTTACGACCAAGCAGGAACTTTCCGCAGATCAGGAGGCGCATCCGCCATACGGAACAAACATCACCTTTCCACGAAGCCAGTATATCCGCATCCATCAAACATCGGGCACAACCGGTGAACCGCTGCGTTGGCTGGATACCGAGGAGAGTTGGCGTTGGTGGGCTCGCTGTTGGGGCGCAGTGTATAACGCAGCCGGCGTGAAATCGGGAGATTCCATCTTTTTTGCTTTTTCATTTGGTCCCTTTATTGGCTTTTGGAGCGCCCATGACGGCGCACGGTTAATGGGCGCGTTATCTATTCCCGGGGGAGGAATGACCTCTCTTCAAAGGGTGCGGGCAATACTCTATAATGACATATCAGTGTTGATTTGTACGCCTACTTATGCGCTGCACCTCGCCGAAATCGCCGAAACCGAAGGAGTTGATATCGCTAATTCCAGTGTCCGTATCACGATTCACGCTGGGGAACCGGGTGCGAGTCTTCCAGCGACCAAGGCACGGATCGAAAGCGCATGGGGTAGCCGGTGTTACGACCATACAGGCGCCACCGAGGTCGGCGCATGGGGCTTTGAGTGCCAAGCCCAATCTGGGGTTCATCTGAACGAAGGTGAATTCATCTTCGACGTAATCAATCCTGACACGGGAGAATCCGCGGATGAAGGCGAACTGGTCGTTACCAACTTAGGCCGTGTTGGTACGCCGGTTATCCGCTATCGGACCGGCGATTGGGTGAAGTCGCAAACAGAACATTGCGAATGCGGACGCAGCTTTAGGCAATTGAAGGCGGGAATCATCGGACGGATAGACGATGTACTTATTGTACGCGGCGTGAATGTGTACCCCAGCGCGATTGAGAACATCGTCCGCGGCTTTCCCGAAGTGGGGGAGTTTGTTGTGGACGTTTTCCGCGGCGGAGAACTGGACGAAATGGAGATTCGGTTGGAAATTCAAGCAACCGATACCGAAGAAATTTTAACCGCTGTCGTCCAAAGAATTCGCAACGCCCTAGGGTTGCGCGTTAAAGCTAAATCCGCACCTCGCGGAACGTTGCCCCGCTTTGAACTGAAAGCGAAACGATTCACTGATCATCGCCGCCTCAATAACAATCACAGCCAGTGACCAGCCGCCAGTGGGTTAGTGGCCAGAAAAAAACTAAACACTGACCACGGGCACTGCGTCTAGTTTTTGTAGGTTGGGTTGAGCGGGCAATTCCAATATCGTTCCTACGGCAGTATCCGTTACGGACGCCATACATCGAACTTGGCAAAATACACGTTGCGTATCCCAACGCTTTTCTGTCGTCCAGAGGTTTCAAAAACTTTGGGTTTCGCCGTCGGCTCAAACCAACCAACAAGAGTTCCCCGCTAATCACCGCTTCTAAACATGAAAACGTCAAACACGTCCAAGAATAATATGTACGAAGTAATCGTTATCGGCGGCGGGCCAGCGGGAAGCACGGTTGCAACCTTAGTCGCGGAAAAGGGGCACCGCGTGGTGCTTTTGGAACGCGAAGAATCCCCAAGTTTTAAGATTGGCGAGTCGTTGATGCCCGCGACCTACTGGACATTTAAGCGGCTGGGATTACTTGAAAAACTGAAAGCCAGCCATTTTCCGAAAAAGTACAGCGTGCAGTTTTATTCAAAATCAGGAAAAGCCTCTGCCCCGTTTTATTTCTTTGACAACGATCCACACGAAGCATCTGTTACATGGCAGGTGTTGCGCACCGAATTCGACGAGATGTTGCTCGACAACGCTCAAGAAAAAGGGGTTGAAGTTCGGCGCGGCACTCGTGTCAACGAGGTATCATTTGACGAAGCCCGAGCAGTGGGCGTCCAAGCGAGAGATGCGGAAGGAAATATCACGGATCTTGCGGCAAAGGTCATCGTAGACTCGACAGGCCAGAGCGCGCTTGTTTCTCGAAAGTTGAAAATCAATATCCCCGAACCTGAACTGAAGAAAGCTTCGCTGTTTACTCACTTTGAAGATGGGGTTCGTGACACGGGGATAGATGAAGGCGCGACATTAATCCTGCACACCGGAAATAAGGATTCGTGGTTCTGGTACATCCCATTACCTTACAATCGTGTGAGTGTCGGTGTAGTCGGCGGACTCGACTATCTCATCCAGGATCGACGGTTACACGGCGACGGGCTTGACCCGCAAAAAATTTTTGAAGAAGAACTTGATAAATGTGCACCTTTGAAGCCGCGAATTGAAAACGCAAAGCAACTGTTTCCCGTCCAAGTGACCAAAGACTTCTCCTATCGCGCCCGCCAAATCGCCGGTAACGGTTGGGTGCTTGTGGGAGATGCTTTCGGGTTCATAGACCCTGTTTATTCCACGGGCCTGTTCTTGGCATTGAAATCCGGCGAGATGGCATCGGACACGATAAATGATGCTTTTGAGAAAGACGATTTTTCCGGTGAGCAGTTAGGTAAATTCGGACCTGAGTTTGTCAAGGGACTGGAAGCCTTTCGCAAGCTAGTGTATGCTTTCTATACGAAAGACTTCAGTTTCGCTCATTTCTTGAAACGCTTCCCGGAATGTCAGCAGGGGATAATTGACATACTCAGCGGCAATGTGTTTATCAGAGATGTTAGCGGAATCTTTGAACCGATGGGACAGATGTGTAAGCTTCCGGAAGAAACTACCTTGTAAGCGGTGACCAGTTCTTGTAGGTTGGGTTGAACGTAGTGAAACCCAACGCTTTTCTGTCGTCCGGAGGTTTCAAAAGCGTTGGGTTTCGCCGTTGGCTCAACCCAACCTACAATGGCTAATCACTGACCACTGGCAACTGGTCACTTAATAGCGGAGGTCATGATGCGAATTAACGCAAAATCAGATGTGTACGTGGGTCGAGTAATGGTTAAGAATGCAGTGCAAGTGGCTAGCGGTCAGTGGTCAGCAAAAAGCTGTGCGCTGGTCATCGCTATTTTCCTTTTCGCCGCGTCCGGATGGGCGGAGGAAATTCATGACGAAGCCGGCACTACAGGCGCGGCTTTTTTGAAGATTGAGGGCGGTAGCCGGCCTGTTGGTATGGGAGGCGCATTTGCGGGGCTTGCCAACGATGTCAACACGATATTCTGGAATCCTGCCGGTTTAACGTCTGTTCACACGCGAGAACTGACCGCCATGCAGAATTTCTTGATTGCTGATATCAGCAGCCAATTCATTGGTTATGCCCAGCGTGTCGGAAATGGGATTTGGGGGGCAAGTTTGCTCGGCGCATTTACCGAAATCGAACGCCGCACTCGTCCAACCGACGAACCTGACAGTACCGTTGTAGTGGGCGGATTCGCAGCGGGCGCATCGTACGCGTATGCCGTATTACCGGAACTTTCGATCGGTGGAACCGCACGGGGTATTTCCCAACAGCTTGATATTGAAGACTCATATGGCGCAGCCATCGATTTGGGAAGTGTTTTGCGCATTCTCAACAATCGGTTGGGGATTGGGGTTTCCCTGCAGAATCTCGGATTTCTCAATACGGACGAAAGTCTGCCGACGAACGTTCGCGGCGGTATCGCTTACCAAATTCGGAAGGAGGTTTCGCTTGCAAACCCGAAACCGGCACGGGATTTTTTTGCAATCGTCGCCGATGTAGACATTCCAATATCAAGCGGTTTCGCGACCTTCCATATCGGCGCCGAAAATTGGTTCTATGACGTTCTCGCCCTGCGGGTGGGTTACAGTATGAGTCGGGGGGAGAATCCGAAAAACGGTCTAACAGGAGGAATCGGCGTTCGCCGCAAGGGAAAAGCCTCCCTCGAAAACCTTCACTTCCAATTTGACTACGCTTTCGTCCCAAACGAAGATGTAGGCGATGCACACCGAATCTCCGTGCTCCTGCGGTTCTGAACGGCAAGGATTATAAACAAAGTGAATCTCTTGCCGATTACGTTTTACGGGGAAATCGTATGAACATCCTTTGCACAGGCATCAGTTGCTCCGGGCGAAAAGAATTGATGGCAGACTTCGAATCGCTCTGCCGCAAGAAAGGTGTGCACATCGGTTTTTTCAACGTCGGAGATTATATGGAACACACCGCCGCGGAATCTGGCGTCAAGTTTACCGAAAAAGTGCTCGATTCCGATCACGCGGTGCTTTCATTAGCACGCCGATCCGCGTTCTATGAAATTGCCAATCTCGCGCACAATGCTGATCATGCGTTTGTCGGCCTGCACGCCTGTTTCCGTTGGCGCGGCGTGCTCGTGGAAGGAATATCACTGCGAGAAATCGACAATTTTCCAGCGGATATCTTCATCAACGTGGTGGACAACCTTGCTGACATCGAAACGCGTATGCAAGACAACCCGCAATGGACCGGGATGCAACGCGGGGAAATAAACGTCTGGCTTGATGAAGAGGAATTTTTGACCAAACAACTTGCAAGTTTCAAGGAAAAGCCCCACTACACGGTTTCCCGGCAACACAACTTGGAAAATTTCTATGACCTGGTCTTTTCAGCCAAGCAGAAATTCTATTTGAGTTATCCAATCACGCTAATCCGAGAATCTGCAGATCAAATCGAGAAAATCCGTTCGTTTGGGGAGAAAATGAATGAGGATTACATCGTGTTTGATCCGCTCTCTATCAAAGACATGGAACTAGTCCACCAAGACGAGCCTTTACCTTCGGACGCACAAGACGCAGCAGGTGACATGGAAATCACGACCATCAGCCGCCTCGACCAAAATTCAAGCGAGCAAATCAAGACCCGTACCATTTCGAGAGATTATCAATTCATCCGTCAAAGCGATTTTGTTGTTGTCATATACCCGACCGATAAGCTTTCGCCCGGCGTGTTGAGCGAGATGAATTTTGCATCGCGGTACAACAAACCTGTTTACGCTGTGCATGCTCATGAGCGCAGCCTTTTCTTTGAAAACCTCTGTGAGGAAATCTTCGACACGGTTGAGGAACTCGAGGTGTTTTTGAGAAATCGGCGTGTTGGTGCATCTAGTTCATCAGAGCCGTAGTTGATAAATTCTAGCATAATGAACCAAATCCAAGAAAACGCGATGTCCCGAAGGCAAATACAGACGATGAAATCGACTGAGCTTCCGGACAACCGAATCGGCGGAGACTACCCGATTGTAGCGGACGAACTCTATGATTTAGGACTGAAATGGGTAAGAACAGCGTTTGGGGGGATACGGCACTCAATTGGCACCGAGTGAGGAGGGCGCCGGGAACATATGTCGTTGCGCCCGAAGCGGAGCAATATATTACCGAGTTAGCAAACGGGGGCATTAAGCTTATTCTGAATCTAGGGGTTGGACTAGGGACCGATCGCCCTAAAGACACATGGCTGAGAACCGCAGCGGAAATGGATGACTATCGCGAATACGCCCGATTTATGGTGCGGCATTTTAAGGACCGCGTCCAATAGTACGAAATACGGACATTAAACCATCCGTCAATTCTGCTGAGGCGGCGCTTGCAATGACGCCTATAATCATCGTGCAGAAGACATGCCGGCATCGTATCATGCGAAACCTCCCTGGACCTAGACTTCAGCGCTGGGGAAAATTGAATGGAAGCCCGATTCAGCTATAATCGGGCTTCCGTTCAAGTTCATCATCTAGTACGTTTTCAGATTCGCCCAGATAGCAGCCAATTTCGCTTTCGGATCGACCCCAGTCCCAATCGACGCCGACATGAGCTGTTTAATCTCTTCCGGCGACAAGGCACGAGAGTAAATGACCGCCTCGTCAACCATGCCGTCAATGAATGCCCTTCTTTCAAGCGGTCCAGGATCGTTAAAGGCGTTACCGCCAAGCCCCTGACTCATTCCGATTCGAATCGGCTGGTCTGGAAAGACGTTGTACGGGCCGGCGAGCGGCAGCGGGGCGTTCCCGCCAGTGAAACTACTCTGTAACTCGATTCGCTGCTCACCGTCGAAATAGGCGTTGAGTTCTTTTCCGTCCGCAGTGGTCGCTACATGGTGCCACTGACCGTCGTCAACAGCACCTTCATTTGTATTGAACCAGCCTTCAACGGAATCGGTACAACTGCCGAAATGGATGATAGCGGTGCCAGAGTGCCGAAAACTGAGTTGAAACAGAAACCCGGGAGACCAGCCAACTTGCAACCCTTTCCAGAAGAAGGATGGAAACTCCTGCGTGTTGCCGCGCACAAAGAACCAACAAGCAGCAGTTAACCCGTCAGCCATGGCATTCATCGAATCGCTATGCGGAATCTCGACGAATGCATCTGTCCCGTTCAAATTAACGGCTTTGCCATACCCGGCGTGATTGGCATCCACAATTTCTGCGCCGCCCATGAGCGTACCGTCATTGTTGCCAAAACTATCGTTTGCCGTGCCATCGTCAAATGTCCAGGCGGAGATAAGCCCATCAGAAAGCGCAGCCGACGCGGCGCTTGCGATAATACACAAGCAAATGGATACGATAACGTTCTGCAAGCGAAACATGCCTCAATCCTCCTTCACGGATGAATATTTATCCGTGCGTTGAACACAACTTCGGTTAGTTTGTTGAAACTACATCTTCCCGATCTGCCGTAGAACTGAAGCGGTTCAATCAATCCCTGAAACCACATCTGTTGCTAACCAGAGATCGGTTTACATAGTGTATATTATCAGTCTCTTCTTATCTTGTCAACACACATATATATATCTTTGGCTTGCCTCTAGACTCTAAAAGATGCATCGATACGTGAACTAATTGAGGGGCAATTCATAACATGCTGCTTCGCGGTCATTTCGCACAAGCAGATAGTTACCGGCGAGTGCGGGGCTATTCCACGTTTTGCCGTTTAATGCGGAAAAGCGCGTGAGTTCATGGTGTGTGTTTGGATTCGCTTCTACTAGGACAACATCGCCAGATTCGGTTTGTACGAGAAGCAGGCCGCCGACCAATATCACTTGACCATGCCCGTACCGCCCGCGTTTCCACTTGCGCTGGCCGTTGGCAACATCCAAACACACCAGCACACCGTCGTCAAGCCCATAAATGTATCCATCTCGGAAAACCACGTTCGTAAACTTGGCTTTGAGCCGCGGCGTCTCCCAAACGAGAGATGCCCGTAAGCTGCGTAAATCCTCACCTTCATCGGGATTACCCCTCTCATCCTGATGGATTTGAAAGAGTTTGCAACCGATACCGTAACCACTCGAAACAAACACGCGGTTACCGGGAAGCGGAACAGGTTGAGCAACACATTCGGTACTCTTCGGCCAGGGGTGCCGCCATAGGATTTTCCCGTCTACCGGTTGATGCGCCGAAACGCTGCCATAATTAAAAATGAGAATTTGGCGTACATTAGCAAGTGTTGTAAGAAGTGGTGAACTATATCCCGCGGCGTCATCGCCGGCACTCCAAACGTCTTCCCCGGTATGCCTGTTGAACGCAACCAATGACCTGCCGTTCACCCTGCCGGCGCTGACCACAACGAGGTTGTCAAAAACTAGCGGTGAACCGCTCATTCCCCAATTAGCTACTTCCTTATCGGTGACGATATCCTTAGACCAAATCTGCCTTCCCGATGCGAGATCTAGACAATTTAGGATTCCGGTGCCTCCCAAGGAATAGACACGGTCTTTCACGATTGTGGGCGTTGCGCGGGGACCAACGCCTGCAGGCACAGTTTCGTACTTGGTTCTATCTTCATGGCGCCACTTAACCTTGCCGGTCTTCAGTTCATAACAGACAACCGTTTCCTGTTCACCGTGCTGTTCTTGCGTAACTGCAGATTCTCCAAATACAGCGAAACCCGACCAACCGGCGCCGATGGGTTGGCGCCATATCAACCGGGGCGGACGCTTCGACCAATCCCGAGCTAATCGAATATCGCCCAGAATCGCATTGCGATTCGGTCCAAGAAACTGCGGATAGTCCTCAACCGATGACGATTCAACCGTACTCCCTATTTCATTTAAATCGACCGAGGGAGTTGGAGAAACGGTCTCGGACGGACTCTTTTTCCACCGCCACTCCCATGAGGGCACCAAGTCCCCGCTAAACCCCTTAAATCGGAATAGCTTTGTTGCGCCAAACAGCACCAGGACAATCACTGCAAAAGAGATTAGCCGAATCTTCCACCGGAGCCGCGAGAAAAATAGCAGCCAAATCAACATCAGGGTGAACGAAACAAACACCGCAAGTGCTGTTTGCATGACCCGTTCTTGCCGGTGCGATGCCTCTGAGGCCCAAATGAATATGATGGCGAGCGCGGTGAGCGCCGCGACGACAGCAAGAAGCCACCAACGCGCGCGCTTGCGCGACTCGCTACGTGAACGTGAAAACATAAGACACACCTCTACGTCTAATTCAGGCAGGCTAAATAAAGATTTACACCTATACTTACACACATTCAGACACACCCTGATATGGGTTCAACAGAGCGATTAGCGAATGCGATAGAGTTCCCAAAGCGATAGTTTTAAAGTCTTCACTAACCCCCGATTATTCATTTGCTTTTTGATGGCGCTTTGCTGATGATTCACTTGCCGGAAGCGTTATTATTGCGAACCCATCCCGGCGTGTTCCTAGTTTTGATGGCTTGTTGGTTGGAACACATGGTCGGTGACTACTTCAATCTCGGCTACTACGGTTACTGCCGCCGGCTTCTGATTTCGCCGTTTCATTTCGCCTACCTTAAGATATTATTCGTGAGTATAACAAACATTCACACGCACGACAAACTTTTTGTTATTAACATTTCTCCCGGCGTGTTATAATTGGCAGCGTCGCAAATGGGCAAAAGAATCTCACGGCTGCTAACCCCGGCAGTCACTCGTTTCCTGTGGCAAATAGTTCTATAACAACTATGAAGAACGGGAGTAACACCGGTCAGAGCGGAAGATTGGACAATCGGAGACGCCGCTGTTCCAACTTTTCGAATCTTCCATCCAACAACTAACTCAAAAAAAGTGGGAGGTTCGACTATAGTGAACCCTATCTCGAAAATCTGTTTATTGTTTATCAGCACCGCGCTCATCGTGGGGCTTTGCGGCTGTGAGGAACTAGCTACGCATTTGTCCAGCATAGAGACGCCGGGTACGGTTCGAGACGAACTCCTTATCGGCGTGGTAATGCCGCTGTCCGGTGACTTCGTTGACGGTCCCGACGATCCCGCCCTAGTCAGGTATCTAAACGGCTTCTATTTTGCGCGTGACGAGATTAACAGCGCACAGGTCGCGGCGCCGCGTGTCCGCTTCATCGTGGAGGATAATCATAGCACGCCGGAGGGTGCAATCGCCGCATACAACAAGCTAATCCATGAGGACGGAGTGGTTGCCCTGTTGGGGCCCGCCACATCGACCTTAACCGAGATAGCCTTCCCGTTGGCAGAGACGAACCGGATTGTGGCTATCGCGCCGACATCGGCATCGCAAGGGTTGAGCGCGCTCGGCGACTTTGTGTTTCGCGTGAACCTGACTGTGGACAAAGTGATACCGCGAGGCGTGCAGCTTACACAGGAAAAACTTGGATACCAAAAGGTTGCCATAATAGCTGACAGCCTAGACCTGTATTCCCGCAGCGCACACGCCGTGTATTCGGAGACCCTCGCAGCGCTCGGCGTCGAGGTCTTGAGCACAGAAACCTTCACGACACGCGACGCGGATCTCCGCCCCCAATTGACCCGGATTCGGGATTTGAAGCCGGAAACCGTTCTTGTCGCAGCAAATACGTTTGACCAGCCGACGGTACTCGCTCAGGGGCGCGAAGTTGGGATTCCGGACGATGTGCCCTTTATCGTTCCGCTGATGAGTGTAAGCGAGGTGCAACAGGCGGGCGCAGCCGCGGAAGGGGCAATTACGTTTTCGGTGTGGACGAGTACGGCAGACACACCCGGGAATCAGGTGTTTGTTCAGGACTACATAGCGGCGTACGGTGAATCGCCGTCGGTTTTCAGTGCATTGGCGTATACTTCGGTGAAACTTCTGGTGAATGCCGTCTCTGAGGCGGACTCAATCAATTCGCATGCGATACAAGAGGCATTGGCTGCCACGAGCGATTATGAGACTATTCTAGGCAGTTTCTCTTTCGACTCAGTCGGCGACGCCGTATACGACCCCATCATATTGATAGCACACGACGGAGCATTCCAAACGTTCTGACGCATAATTTCGGGTGAGATGGGTAAGCCCAATGAAAAACGCAGTGCGCGATTTCCTAACCCAGGAATTGGATGTCCCCTCAATGTCCCCTTTTTTTCTGCGGATCCGCTCTGGCAAGGGCTTCAGGTGATTCCGACTTAAATTGAAATGTCCCCTTTTACTACCGGTTTATTGAATTGCCGAATTTATCAAACGTGTTTACCACCCGCCCATCGTCATTGATATTGAGCGACGCATTCGATTTTCCGTCCTTTTCATAGACATCAATACGCCCGCCGTGGTCAGTGACACCGAGCACAATCCCCACGTTCCCATCCGCATCAACGATGTCTAACCGAGAACACTGAATCGTGTCAAACTTTTTGGCCGCGACCGGCGACTGCATACCAATCGCAAACAGCATCACAATGATAGCTACCATCCCGCCGAAACCCATATACACCAACTTGACCTTCAAATCTTTGCTGCTAAACATCATTTTGCCCTCCCCTTTGGAAACCGTGACCAGTAAACAGTGGCTAGTGACATATTTTTTACTGACCACTGGCAACTAGCCACTGGACACTGATGTCAATCTGATCCGGTATTTCGATGCAACGGCTTGGATTGCCGTCCATGAGCTGTCATCGATAAAGATGCCCTCTTGACGGTGTCTATTTTTCTCTCGAATCCCGCGCTCGCCGGGAATGAGAATCTCCTCAACACCGGGTGATTTCTTTGCAGATTTTACATATGCAATAAAGCGATTAACCTCCTCGTTGAAATCGGAGACATCCGCGAAGCTAGCGATATTGATTGCCAAAACGAATAAACCGTTGCCGACTCTCGCCTCACCATCTCGGCTGCAACCTGCACCGGTCAATGCGCCCGATAGAATGTCTATGACAAAACTCAGTCCGAACCCTTTGTGCGCGGTAATTCCTCCGAAAGGGAGCAATGCGCCGGGCAGCACCCCATAAAAATCATCAACGTCGTTTGTCGGATTGCCTTCAGCATTGATAAGCCAGCCATCCGGAACGGTTTCTTGCCGGTTCTTTTTCAGCCTTATCTTCCCGGAAGCGGCAACGCTAGTTGACATATCCAAAAGAACCGGTTCACGCCCTTCGACGGGAATTGCACAAGCAATCGGATTGGTCGAAAGCCTGCCCTCAATGCCTCCGAACGGGGCTACACATGGGCCGCCGCCGTGGTCGTTCACAGTCAAAACACAGATCATGTGCTGTTCTGCGGCTTTCAAAGCGTAACCTCCCAATCTGCCCACTTCATTGCAGCGGAGGGTAACGACAGAACTGATGTCCTGGTCTTTTGCTTTTTGCACAGCTAACTCCACCGCACGAGTTGCGATTACAGGGCCAAACCCCCAGTTGCCATTTAGAACGGCCGTCGATGGAGACTCTCGCCTGATCTCAATATCCGCCTTCGGCTGGATTAAGGAAGCCTCTATTTCTTGGATATATTTCGTCAGGTGAATGACACCGTGCGAATGGTGTCCAACCAGATTGGCATCAACCATTGAACGCGTTACCACTTCTGACTCAGCATCTGGGACACCGGCAGCACGAAAAACCTTCAGGCACATCTGCGTTAAGGTCTCTGGTGAGAAAATTGGCATGGTGCACATTCTCTGTAGCTTGAGCGATTTCGATTGCTTGCACTATTTCACGAATCAAGTTGATTCGGTGTTTCGATCGGCAAATCCAGCCGATCCCCCCACTCTTTCCACGACCCGATGTAGTTGCTGACCCTTGGATAGCCCAATAACCTCAGCGCCAGATAGCCGTGGGAAGAACGGTAACCGCCCTGTCAGTAGCACATCACCCGCTTTTCAGGCGTAATACCTGCGGCACGGTACATGGCTTGCAACTCATCCGCCGGTCTGAACGCCCCATCCTTGTCCAGATTGTTTAGCCATTCGATGTGAACCGACCCAGGAATTGCACCGCCGCGCGCAGCTCTAGCGTTTTGTCCATAGTGTTCATCGCCCGTACGGGTATCAAGCACGGCGAAATCACTCTGATTCAACTGGTCGAGAATGCCGGCTGTTCCTATATGCAAGTCTGCTTGAGGATTAATCGGAAATGGAGGAACTTCATCCGGTAATGTAGCCCCAAAGCTCACACCTCCCAACGCGGTTATCCAGGCATTGTAACCCCCATCTAATACCCGGACGTTATCATGTCCAAAATACTCACAGAACCAGAAGCCCCGCGCAGCGCGGACACCTGAGATATTCTCATACCAGACTATAGTTTTTCTGGAATCAACACCGCGTGCACTAAAGAGATGGGCAATCGTCCACATAAACGCATTAAACGGGGTTTCGCTCGTATCATTGAGACTAATCCCGTACAAATCTAGATGGATTGCATTCGGAATACGTCCTATAACATATTCATGTGTCGGACGCGTATCCACAATGCAGATGTCTGTATCATCAACTCTGCTTTTCAACTCCTCGGCGGATATCAACAACTGCGGATTAATATACCCTTTGCCGTTCATCCAATCCTCCCAACTCCACCCATGTAAGGTTTAAGAACTTCTGGAATGCGGATGCTTCCATCCGCTTGTTGATAATTCTCAAGTATCGCGATAACCACTCGCGGCAACGCAAGCCCGGAAGCGTTAAGCGTATGCACAAATTCCGGTTTTGCGCCGGGTTCACGGCGAAAACGGATATTTGCACGGCGCGCCTGAAAATCCTCAAAGTTGCTGCACGAAGAAATCTCTAGAAATTTCTGCTCTGCGGCGGTCCAGACCTCTACATCATAGCATTTTGCGGCAGCGAACCCAAGATCTGCCGTACAGAGGGTGACAACGCGGTAAGGCAGACCGAGGGCTTGTACAACATCTTCAGCGTTGGTTAGTAAGCGTTCGTGTTCGTCGTAGGAGGTCTCAGGGAGCGTAAATTTTACCATTTCGACTTTATCAAACTGGTGGACGCGGACTAAGCCTCGCGTGTCGCGGCCGTAAGAACCGGCCTCGCGCCGAAAACAGGGCGTATATGCGGTGTAGTTGATTGGGAGATTTCTACCATCCAAGTATTCACCAGCGAAAATGTTTGTGACGGGAACTTCAGCCGTTGGAATGAGAAAGAGATCGCCGCTCTCATTTTCTTCATCGCGGTCGCATCGATACATATCTTCTTCGAATTTAGGCAACTGCCCCGTGCCGGTCATTGTAGGACGGTTAGCGACAAAAGGCGGAGAGACTTCGGTATATCCGTGTTGGGACACATGCAGGTCGAGCATGAAGTTAATCAGCGCACGCTCTAGCTTCGCCCCTATCCCTTTAAACAGCACGAAGTTACTGCCCGCAACCTTTGCGCCGCGCTTAAAATCGATGATATCCAACGCTTCTGCAAGTTCCCAATGCGGCTTGGGTTCAAAATCGAAAGTCGGCAGGCCGCCCCATCGTTTGACCTCAATATTATCCGCTTCGCTGTTGCCGGCCGGCGTACTTGAATGGGGCATGTTTGGGAGGTTAATCAAAATTTCATCCACTTCACTCTTTTTTACTTGCGCATTCTCATTCAGCTCTCTGATTTTCTGAGAAACCTGCCTCATCTCAACAATCTGTTCAGACGCATCACCCTTAGTTTTCTTGAGTTCGGCAATTTTCTTGGATACCGAATTTTGATAGCTTCTGAGCGACTCAGCTTCGCCCATCAACTCGCGCCATCTGCGGTCGGAATTGATGAGTTGATCCAACGGTGCGTCCATTCTGCGCTGCTCTAGCATCGTTCGCACTGTGTCGGGATTATCTCGAATAAACTTGAGATCTAACACGAAAACTCTCCCCCTTCTCCCGATCTATAGATATGAAAAAACCACAGGTTGCTTGAAGACAGCCTGTGGTTAGGATACGAAGTAATATTTAAGCTGGCGGGCTCGACGGGATTTGAACCCGCGATCTTCTGCGTGACAGGCAGATGTGTTCGACCAAGCTACACCACGAGCCCGATAAGTCAACCACTGGTTGGTAGGCGGGACAGGGTTCGAACCTGTGACCTACGGCTTGTAAGGCCGTCACTCTAGCCAACTGAGCTACCCGCCCAAACTTCATTTCCGCTTTTTGACGAGACTAAAGTATAAATCATAAATGCAACATTGTCAAGTGAAAGCTGCGATTTTCATCTGCCGCATACGGTGCAGTATTTTTCCTTCATATGTTTGGATATGCGTTAACCGAAAAGCACTTTGTGCAAAAATCGCCCGGTGTGTGAAGGAGGCACCGCCGCCACGTCCTCCGGCGTCCCCATAGCGACAACCTCCCCGCCTTCATCGCCGCCATCGGGGCCAAGATCAATAACCCAATCCGCGCACTTAATCACGTCCAGATTGTGCTCAATCACGATTATTGTGTTGCCTTTGTCCACAAGCCGATTCAGCACAACCAACAATTTTTGCACGTCATCGAAGTGCAAACCGGTAGTGGGTTCGTCCATGATATAGATGGTTCTGCCGGTGCTCCGTTTGGCGAGTTCGCGCGCCAACTTGACACGCTGCGATTCGCCGCCCGACAGCGTCGTTGCAGACTGTCCGAGTTCAATGTAATCTAACCCAACGTCATACAGCATCTGCAATCCCTTGCGGATGCTGGGCACGTTGTAGAAATGATCCAATGCCTCTTTCACCGTCATCGCCAAAATTTCGGCAACGTTTTTGCCTTTGTAGCGGACTTGAAGCGTCTCGCTATTATACCCGGTTCCGCCGCACGTTTCGCATTTTACCCAGACATCCGCGAGAAAGTGCATCTCGATTTTGTTATAACCGTGCCCGTGACACGTTTCGCACTGTCCGCTTTTCTGGTTAAAACTGAATCGGCGTGTACCGAAGCCGCGTATTTTGGCATCGGGCAGATCGGCAAACAGATATCGAATTTTAGTAAAAAGGTCGGTATAAGTGGCAGGATTGGAACGCGGGGTCTCTCCAATTGGCTGCTGATCAATGTGGATTACCTTGTCTAGAAAATCCATGCCGCGAATCTGCTTAAACTTTCCAGCTTTTGCAATCTGTGTCCGATTCAAACTACCGGCGAGCGCTGGGTAGAGCGTCTCTTCGACAAGAGAACTCTTTCCTGAACCTGAAACCCCTGTCACACATGTGAGCGTCCCGAGCGGAATTTTGACATCAATGCCGTTTAGGTTATTAATTCGGACATTGAAAAGCTCAAGCCGCTCTCCTTTGCCCGCACGCCTTTCCGTCGGGATTTCGATTTTTTGCGCGCCGACTAGATAACGGCCTGTAATCGATTTTTCGTTGCCCTGAATTTCAGTTGGCGAACCGACAGCCACGATTTCGCCGCCCAATTTTCCAGCGTTCGGACCAAAGTCGAGAATATGATCCGATGTCAACATTGTCTCCGAGTCGTGTTCGATGACGAGTACGCTGTTGCCCAAGTCCCGAAGGCGTTTTAACGCGTTCAATAGCCGCTCGTTATCCTTCTGATGCAACCCGATCGTGGGTTCATCAAGAATATACATCACCCCCGTCAATCCGCTGCCGAGCTGGCTTGCCAAGCGAATACGCTGCATCTCCCCTCCTGAAAGCGACGGCGCAGGACGGCTTAAGGTCAAATAGTGCAGTCCGATGTCCGCGAGGAATTGAAGCCGATTCTGGATTTCTCTGAGAAGATCACGGGCGATTTTCTCCTGATGCGGCGGCAAATTCAAGCTTAAGAAAAATTCAATTGAATCTCGAATTAACATCGCGGTGACTTCCGCGATAGTTTTGCCATTCACGGTCACAAAACGCGCCAGCGGTTCAATGCGTGTTCCTTCACACTCTTTACAAACGGCGCCTGCGCGCCATATTATACTGCCAATGCCTTCACATCGTTTACACTGTCCTAGAGGACTGTTAAATGAAAAGTGGCGCGGCGTGAGTTCAGGAAAACTCAACCCGCAGGGGACACAAGCAAAATGCTCGCTGAAAATATGATGCCCAACACGCCGCCGCTTTGCGCGTTGGCTGCCCTTCTTGTCTCTCTCGTCCATTTCCCTGATTGCTACGACGCCGCCGCTCTCACGTGTGGCAGTCTCGACAGCTTCGGCAAGCCGACTGCGCGCATCGGGTTCAATGGCTAGGCGATCAACGACAATTTTGACATCGTGCTTAATGCTCTTGCCAATCTGAGGCGCCTGATCGATGTTGTAAATCTCGCCATCAATCTCAACGCGAACATATCCATCGCGCTGCGCGCGCCGAAAGGCATCCGGATAATCCTCGTTACTCCGCAAACTCAACGGAAACAAAACATACAATCGCGTTCCGGCGGGCAACGTCATAATTTTTTCCACAATTTGTTGCACCGATTGGGCGCCGACTTCCCGCCGACACTGGGGACAATGCGGTATCCCGATTCGGGCGTAGAGCACGCGCAGGTAGTCGTAAATCTCCGTGACCGTTCCGACCGTTGACCGCGGATTGTTGCTAGGCGCCTTCTGCTCAATTGCAATCGCGGGTGAAAGCCCTTCAATTTTCTCAAACTTCGGCTTATCCAACTGTCCCAAAAACTGCCGTGCATAGGTTGAAAGGGATTCAACGTATCGGCGTTGCCCCTCCGCGTAGATGGTATCTAGCGCCAAGGACGACTTTCCGGAACCGCTCACGCCGGTGAATGTAGTGAGCTTCCTGTGCGGGATTTCCGCATCTACATTTTTAAGGTTATGCTCCCGCGCGCCGCGCACGGAAATGTACCGAAGATTTTCGGGTTTTACAGCGCTTTCGGTCAAGTAGATTTCATCTGACTCATGGATTTCGCTGGAAGATTCCGCCGGCAAACGCGACGGATTGGAGTACGTGGCTTCTGAATGATTGCTATCGTACATCCTTCCATTGTTTCTCTCATCCAAGACGGGTTTCAACGCTCGACCTGTATACGACATCTCCACCTCCCCCACCTCTTCGGGCGTCCCGGCTGCCACGACATATCCGCCTTCCTCGCCGCCTTCAGGTCCGAGATCGATGAGATAATCCGCCGTTTTAACCACTTCAAGATTATGTTCAATCACGACAATGGTGTTGCCGGCATCTACCAACTGATGTAAGACTTCTAACAATTTCTTCACATCATCGAAGTGCAACCCTGTTGTCGGCTCATCGAGAATATAGAGCGTTTTGCCCGTACTCCGTTTAGCTAGTTCGCGCGCCAACTTAATCCGCTGCGCCTCTCCACCCGAAAGCGTCGGCGCGGGCTGCCCGAGCTTGATGTAATCTAAACCAACATCGTGTAGAGTCTGCAGTATTTTCGAAATTGTCGGAACATTGGAGAAGTGCTCCAAAGCCTCCTGGACATCCATCTGCAAGACCTCGGCGATGTTCTTCCCCCGGTATTCGACCTGCAGCGTTTCATCATTATAGCGTTTCCCTTGGCAAACGTTGCACTTGACCCAAACATCGGCAAGAAAGTGCATCTCAATCCGCCGCGATCCATTGCCTTGACAGGTTTCACACCGTCCGCCTTTAACATTAAAGCTAAATCGCCCCTGCTTATAACCGCGTATATTCGACTCGGTCATTTGGGCGTAAAGCGCTCGAATGTGATCGAAAACTTTCGTGTAGGTAGCCGGATTCGATCTCGGTGTCCGTCCGATTGGCGCCTGATCGATGTCGATGATTTTGTCAATTACGGATTGTACGTTGCGTAATTCATGCCGGGTAGTGCAATTGGTCTCATTTCGACTTACACTCTCTTCTTTCCGCTCACTCCCTCGGTCTATTTCCTCATCGTTTTCCATCGCCCCGTTTTTTTGATGCGGCTCCTTAACGATGAGCGCTCGAATTTCTTCGTACTCCCCCGGCTGTTCATGCGCTTTCATCAAATCGCGGGCAAGTGCTTTGTATAGAATATCGGTGATGAGTGAACTCTTGCCGGAACCGCTGACGCCGGTCACACATGTAAAGGCACCTATTGGGATACGGACACTGATGTGTTTTAGGTTGTGGTGGTGCGCACCGTAAATCTCAAGCCAGTTGCCGTTAACATCGCGGCGACTTGCGGGAATCTCAATTTGCTGTTCCCCCCGCATATATTTCGCGGTGATCGAGTTTGCATGTTCAGCGACTTCGCGGGGCGGTCCAATCCCTGCAATCTTCCCGCCTTGAATCCCCGGGCCCGGCCCGAAGTCTACTATCATGTCCGCGGCCCACATTGTATCGGCGTCATGTTCGACAACAATCACGGTGTTACCCATATCACGTAAATGCTTCAGTGTCGAAAGTAGGTGGGCGTTATCGCGTGGATGCAATCCGATGCTTGGTTCATCAAGTACATACAGCACGCCGCGCAGTCCGGCTCCAATTTGGCTCGCTAACCGGATCCGCTGCGATTCTCCCCCTGAGAGCGTCGGCGCCGTGCGATTCAAAGTAAGGTAATGCAGCCCGACGTTCATGAGAAACCAGAGACGCCCTTTTATTTCTTTCAGCAGGTCCGTTGCGATGAAGGCTTCGCGTTCTGACAGTTGTAGTTTGTCGAAGAATTCACGGCAGTCGCCGACCGTCATCTCAATCACATCAAATATCGATTTTTCAGCAATTGTCACAGATTTGACTTCTAGCTTGAGTCGTTTACCCTCGCAATCCGGACATACGCTAGTAACCATAAATTTTGAAAGATACCGTTTGTGCATCTCCGAATTTGTTTGAAAATACTTTCGCTCCTCAAGGGGGATGACTCCCTCGAACGGCATCTCGTACCGATGACGCCGCCGCCGGCGTGTGCGGTAAACGAAGGGGATTTTTTCTCCATCCGTGCCATAGAGGATAATTTGCTGCTGCGCGTCGGTCAACTCATTCCACGGGGTATCCAAGCTAAAACCGAAGTGCGACGCCAAACCTAAGGCGATGTGTTGAGTGTTTAAAGCCTCAAGTTCGCCCCAAAAGACCACCGCCCCCTCTTCGATTGACTTAGTTACGTCCGGTACGACCAAATCGGGAGAGATTTCAGTTTTCGTGCCCAGCCCTTTGCACGTCGGACACATCCCTGCCGGACTGTTGAAGGAAAACTGGCGCGGCGCAGGCGGTTCATAACTGATATTGCAGTGGACGCATGTATAGTCCTTACTATAGAGGAGGTCGCCGGCGTTAGGCTGCCCTTCAACGATGTTGACAATTAATCGTCCTTCACCCATTCGCAAGGCGGTTTCAACAGTTTCTGCAACACGGCTGCGGATATCGGGTTTGATTACGATGCGGTCAACTACAATCTCAATATCGTGGCGTTGGTTGCGATCCAACTGAATCTCGTCCATCAAGTCATAAACCTCGCCATCGATTCGGGCGCGGACAAATCCCGCCTTGAGTGCGTCGGCGAGGTCTTCACGGTATTCCCCTTTTCGTCCGCTGACGATTGGCGCAAGCACCAATATGCGCGTTTGCTCCGGCAAATTCACAATTCCATCTATTATTGCTTCTGTAGTCTGGGCCCCCACAGCGCTTCCGCATTTTAAACAGTGCTTTACACCCACACGCGCAAACAGCACGCGGAAGTAGTCGTAAATTTCAGTGATGGTGGCGACGGTTGAACGTGGGTTGTTGCCGGCAGACTTTTGGTCAATCGAGATGGACGGGGATAATCCGCCGATGAAATCGACATCGGGTTTTTCCAGTTGACCGAGAAATTGGCGGGCATAAGCGGAAAGCGATTCGATATAGCGGCGTTGCCCTTCAGCGTAGAGCGTGTCGAACGCCAACGATGACTTGCCAGAACCGCTTACGCCGGTGAAGGTGATGAGTTTGTCCTTCGGCAGCTTGAGGTTGATGTTCTTTAAGTTATGTTCGCGAGCACCGCGGATATCAATGAACTCGTCCGCCATGAGTCTCCTTATGTGGCGCCATGACAGGCTAACGTAATCCTAAGTAACGCAAGGACGGCGGGCGAGATTTGCTATTTCGCCTCACCTGTCGATTCTGCTTCGTTGTGTCTTTAGTCCTTAATTTGCTGATTTTCCGTGGAGTTCAGGAGGGAAACACTATCCTTCACCAAAGTTTCCTATTTTACAACCAACAAATAATCGGCAAATCCGACTCACAAAATCTAGAATATCCAAGTCCGATTTTACCACAGATTGTGGGTGCAAGCAATGCCTATTTCGCGTAAAGCAAAGCCATCTTTGATTGCCTTACACCCGTCCTCAATCGGGTCCTATTACAGCAAATATAGCGCGCAAACGTTGTGCAGTCAATGGTAGGTGTTGGAAGACGTTGATGATTTCTGTTGACGGAGCGAAGAAAACTCAGTAGAATGGTTTTTGTATCAATCATGAGCGACAGAAGGTATCGACTGGCGTAGACGGTGCAGCGAGTCAGAAGGAGTTGTCGGGATGAAAAAAATATACGAACCGCTTGCTGATTTCAAGACCGCGGACTTGCCCGAGAAAACCATGCCGTTTTGGAAGATTGCTGGACCAGGGGCTATTTTGGTCGGGCTCTCCATCGGAGCAGGCGAGATTGTGATTTGGCCGCGCATTGCAGCGGAGTACGGCGGCAGTATGGTCTGGGCGGCTGTCCTAGGCGTGTTTCTGCAACTATGGATTAACTTCGAAGTGGGACGCTGGACAGTTGCTACGGGTGAAACGGTCTACACCGGTTACTGCCGCGTGTGGCGCGGGTTTGCGCCGCTGTTCATCCTCATCACCGTGCTAAGCTGGATAGCGCCCGGCTGGGCGAGGGTTTCCGGATTAGCGCTCAAAGCCCTGCTGGTCGGACCTGGTGGTTGGGGAACCGACACATTCTGGACCGTCGTCACCTTTGGCACCGTCGCTCTACTCCTTTTTGGCCCCAAGATGATTTATCACTCGGTTGAGCGAACTATTGAGTTGCTCGTCATCATCGTCACGGTGGGGCTCATCGTAGTCGCCGTCGCTGTCGGTTCGGCAAATACGTGGAAAGAGCTGGGTGCAGGCATTCTGAATGTTGGCTACAAAGCACCAAACATGACGGTGAAAGCCATGTTCATCGCAATCGTTTTTGCGGGCGCCGGTGGTACGGCGAACCTCTTCTACACCTTCTATCTTCGAGATAAGAATATCGGCATGGGTGCGCGCCTTCCGCAGTTGCAAAACCCGCTTCGGGGCAGGACCGAGACCGTTCCATCCACGGGATTTGTCTTCGAGGACACAACGCAGAATCGTGATCGGTTCAAGGCGTGGTGGAGTTATATCAAGAAAGATCAGCTAATTTTCTTCTGGGCGTTGAACACCGTCACCATCTTACTCTTCATCTTCGGTGCACTCGCCGTTTTGCATCCTCAAGGGATCGTACCCGCGAAGGGAACCCTCATCTGGGACGAAGCACGGGTGCTGGGCGAAGTGTGGGGCAGCCCCGGGCGCGTAATCTTTCTGATCGTCGGCGTGGCAACCCTCTTTGGAACGCAGCTCGCCCTGGTTGATGGGGTCTCGCGGTCGATTGCCGACATTGTATACACAAATTTCAAGGGTGCTCAGAAACGTGAGTTGAGTTGGTGGTACTTGCTTGTGGCGGGCACGTGGATCGTCGCCGGCTGTTTGATAACCTTCGTAATGGAGCAGAAGGGTGTCAGCGAACTCGGCTTTCTCTTCAACGCAGCTTACATGGGCGGGTTCGCCATGGCAATCTATGTGCCGCTCACGCTCTATATCAATCACCGGTTCTTGCCGAAGGCTGCCAAGCCGAAAAGTATCTCAACCGTGATTATGGTTCTCGCCTCGCTTGTCTACATTGGATTTGCAATTTCATGTGTCGTCTGGGAAATTGGACGGTTGATTGGGTAATGGTAGAGGCGTCGATGACAAGTAAAACCTTGAAATTAAGTTGATTGGGAAGGCGTACGATGAGTATGAGTAGAGAAGATTGCTTTATCAGTGCGCCACCCGGCAACTGAATTGCCAAAGCCGCAACGCCCACTATGCCGCCACAGTATGAAGTTCCGACATTTACTATCGATTCTCCTAATCTCGTCCTTACGAACCGCCGCAAGTTTCGCTGACCGCGGCGATGAAATCCTTCCCTTAGTCCAGTCAGAAAACCTGAAAGCGCACATCATTGCGTTGCAGGAAAACGTACAGCAGACGCCAACTCCTGCATCGGAAAACCTCCCACCCTCGGATGCATCGGCAAACAACCCTGTAGCCTACCGCACGCGAAGTTCCTATCATCGAGACGCTGCGGATAATGCAGCGCGGTACATTGTAAACCAGTTTCGCCGCTCGCCGCGATTGGAAGTCGAAATAGAAGAATTCAGCGGGTTGAAAAACGTCGTTGCTAGGCTGCCTGCTCAGAACGGTTCAAAAAGCGATCGAATCTTCGTTCTCTGCGCCCACTACGACAGCATAGGCGATCGAGATTACGCGGGTTGGAATCCATTGATTTCAGACGCGCCCGGCGCGAACGATAACGCGACTGGCGTCGCCGCGATGCTTGAGATTGCCCATCTGTTAAGCCGGTATAATTACGATCACGAGTTGCGGTTCATCGCACTTGACGGTGGAGAAATCGGACGACAGGGGAGTCTGCATCACGCCAAAAAGGCAGCACAGGCAGGCGAAAACATTGTCCTTGCCATCAATATCGACATGATCGGCTTCAACTGGATAACGGATCTCGTCGAAGTGCTCGCGAATGATTCGGACGACTACTCCGCCTGGATTGGCGAGATGGCGTTGATAGCAAATGAATGGTACGATATTGGATTGGAGATTCTACCAATTCGTGATGGGTCGCTCAGCGCCGGCGATCACAGCCCGTTTTGGAATGAAGGCTATCGGGCGGTCACTTTCACTGAAAGCACAACGCCGCGGCAAGATTCGCTTGGCTATGAAGCGAATTCCTTTTATCATACCTTTCGCGACACGGTTGAAAAGGTCAACTTGCAATTGGTTCGTAAAGTAACTCAACTTGCGCTCGTTATGCTGAATGGCCTGGCAAGCCAATCACTTCAAAGTGCCTCCATTGCTAGCGTTACAATCGATCCCATCCCCGCCGCGAACCTTAATCCGGTCAATATCACGGGTCGGTTCGAGTCCACGTATCCGGTCGAAATTGTCTTGAGTCCAGGCAATGTCCTCGCTAACCTAGACCGAATTAATCGCACTTATCAGGCGGAAGTAACGTTGCAACCGGGGGAAAATCTCGTGCGTGCAACGGTTGTGTATCCACTTGGTGCAAGTTCCGTTGAACGCACTATCCTGTTTGAACCTGATTTTGAATGGATAAGCGCGGCGGTATTTCCCAATCCCGCTCGATTGACGGATGAATTGACTCAATTACGAGGCGAAAGCAATTTACCAATGGAGGCGTTGAATTTTTTTATCTATGCGTCTGACGGGTCGTTGGTGAAACAGAAGACGGGCGTGCCGGATGGATCTGACCCGCGCATTTGGCGAGCCTGGTGGAATCACCAGAATGCATCGGGGCGGGAGGTCGCTACAGGCATATACGTGTGTAAATTTGAGGCGTCAGTTAAAGGCGAGACGTATTCGCGAATCAAAAAGCTGGCAATCGTTCGGTAACGGACAGAAAATTCGCGAGAAAACAGTTGTGACAGCGGAACGATTCTGAAGCATCGCTAAAGAAACATGGACAAAACGATGTCGTCTGTGCTATTATTTTAGGAATGCTAACGGTAACGATTCCCCTAGCCGAATCCATAACGCGACTCGACCATCTTATACATAATGACATTGAAAGGAGGTGACAAAAATTGCCTCAAAGAGAAGGAAAGCAGACCGATTTCAGGAGGAAGTCTGCACTGAAACACCTTCGCGCTGATCCGAAGAAGCGTGAGCGGAACTTTAGACAGAAATCCGCTATGCGGACGATGGTGAAGAAGACCGAAGCCGTGATTGAAGAAAAGGATTTAGATCAAGCACAGGAACTATATCGACAAGCCGCCAGCCACCTTGACAGAGCAGCACAGAAGGGCGTTATCAAAAAAGGTATGGCGAATCGGAAAAAATCTCGTCTTGCTCGCAGAATAAACAGCATGGCCGCGGCTTAGTGCATGAGTTTATAGTGCCGTTATCGAATTGACTCTCCTAACCGCGTTGTAGGTCGTTGGAACTCGAGTAAGAACTGTGGGAGGCTGTTCCTCACGGAAAATCTAGGACAGGTATAGCGACTACTCGTATGCTTTTCGCCTAAGTGTGGATGAAATTACTATCGGTGTTGCAGCGCCTCGTACCAAGTTTAGCGCGAAAGCACCTCTCCTTGAATAAACTCACCGTCTAACGCCAACAACTTCACCGGCAAAATTTGGTTAATCGCAGAATCTGGACAATTCAATAAAACGCGCAAGTAATTCCCCGTAAACCCCGCTAACTGTCGATCTTCCCCTTCCCGGCTATCCTCGACTAACACATCCATGGCCTTGCCCAACATCCGACACCGGAATTGGTCTCGGAGTTTCTTTCCAAGTGCAATCATCGCCTTGCTTCGCTCCGCCGATATGTGCGGCGGTATCTGATCGGGATACTCGGCTGCTGCTGTGCCTTGCCGAGGAGAATATCGAAACACGTGCAACTGGCTGAATCCCATCTCCTCGACGAATTGGAGCGAATCGTCAAAATTCGCATCGGTCTCCCCAGGGAAACCGACCATGACATCGGTGGTCACGGCGACGCTCGGGAAAGCCAGCCGCAACTTTTCCACTAGGCGCCCATATTCATCCGTTGAGTACTGCCGGCGCATGCGGCGCAGAATTGTGTCGCTGCCCGACTGCAGCGGCAGATGGAAATGCGGCATGCACTTTGGCAAGTCCGCCAGCCTATCTATGAGGTCCTCAGGGAAATTCATTGGCTCAATCGAACTAAAGCGGATGCGTTCAATCCCTTCAATAGGATGCACCCCCTCCAGAACATCGGCGAACGTTGAATTTCTCCGGATATCCTTCCCGTAAGTTCCCATGTGCACGCCTGTGATAACGACCTCCTTGTATCCATTTGCGGCAATCTGCTCTGTTTCTTTCACGATATGCGCTATAGGGCGGCTGGTCATGCGTCCGCGGACATAAGGGATGATACAGTAGGTACAGAAGGCGCTGCACCCATCTTGAATCTTTATGAGCGCACGCGTGCGTTCGGTCAAACCGCTCACGCCCATGTGATTAAATCGGGCATGTTCACGGATCGGGTCATGCTGCACCGGTTTTATTTGTAAGAGCGGTGAATCATCTTCAGCCGCGTCATCGCCGTGAATTTCATTAAGATACGCTTGAAGATTGGCTTTTTCGCGGTTTCCGAAAACGAACGATACACCGGGAATCTTTTCGATTTCCCTCTGGCCGCTTTCCGCGTAGCACCCCGTAACGAGCACCTTGGCGTTTGGGTTCTTTCGGATGGCGCGGCGAATAGCCTGACGCGCTTTTTGGTCAGCAACATGCGTCACGGTGCAGGTGTTGAAGAAGTAAATGTCCGCAGATTCATCCTCATCAACGACGGTGTAACCGTTTCGCCGCACGGTTTCCTGCATTGACTGCGTATCATATTGGTTGACCTTGCACCCGAAGGTGATGAGCGCTGCTGTAGGCATTTTTTTTCCAACTCTCTCTGCCAGTTACAGAAACCGAGTTTTCAAGAAAAAACTCGGTTTCAAGTCACATTGTTCTTGACCATTGCAAGATTTTCGAATTCCTCATCAATTACTCAAGCCGCTGAAAAACATAATCTGTGTCCTGGACACCCGAATGACAGCTTTCGCAGAGCTTGCCTTTTGCGAGCACCGTGAACGCTGCGTCCCCTTCTCGGCGCGAGTATTCGATGAACGTCCAGTCGTTTGCTCCAGGATTACTTCCCGCCTCTTTCGTCATGAGCGCAAATATTCCGATGAAGTCTTGGTCGGATCGGTAAACTGGTTTAACAATGATACTTCCGTCCGGATAAGGAAACTTCTGCTCTCCGTCCGGTGCGAGGGCTTCACGTTCCTGATTGATAAGAATATCCTTCGTGCCGAAGTGTGCGGGCGAGCCGCCTACAATCGGTTCCGCGTTCATCTTGAGCCAAGTCTCAAATCCGGCGGTGTAGTCAGGCAGCCCGGGAAGCGCTTCCGGTTGTTCCACCATCATGCCGTCTGGCTCTTTATCCCCGTCCTCAGGTTGCATCTCGCCGTCTGTCATGGGAGACACCGGTTCTCCCTCATCGCCGCACGAAAGTAAAACCGATGATCCAATTAGAATCAGCGCAAGTAAGATATTCATCCGATAGTTATTTTGCCGTATTATGATATCCGCCTCCATTTCGTTGTTTGGTTATTGAACCGCTCCATGGCGCCGCATGCGAACACCGCAACCGCGCTGTACGGAACCACATGCAGCCACGGGATTAGAACATTGTTGTTTACCGCAGCGGCCCGTCAATCTGTCAATTGTAATTTGAGCCGCCTTTTTTGTCAATTAAAATTCCACAGTTGCCGTCAACGGGTGAAGGGATTTTATCCTTGACACCGCCGTGCACGTTTGCCAAAATTGACTACGGATGGTATGCAGAAAAAGCGGTTGAACGTGTCCGGCACGATGAAGGATTCACCGCCATTCTGCGGCAAGGGCGTAGACGTTCCCTACGTTGCGGCAGTATTTGAATGAGGCTAAACGCATATGGCAAAATCTGACGATTCAAAGGCACACACCAGACGATCCTTTTTTCGGGAGGCGTTGTCTAGGCTTGCGCAGCCGGTCGCAGAGTACGTGGATTCACAGATTGGCGCATATATTCCCGTCGAAACAACGTTGTTGCGTCCGCCAGGGGCGATTATTGAAGATGAGTTTTTGGATACGTGTGTGCGCAGCGGAGCCTGTGTAAACAGTTGTCCGGCTCGTGCAATCCAGCCTATCAATTCACGCGACCCCGATCGGGCGGGAACCCCGTTCATCGATCCGGACTATCAACCGTGCGTGGTCTGCGAGACGCTCGAATGCATGAACGTATGCCCGAGCGGGGCGCTGCAAAAGCTGACGGTCAATGAGATTCAGATTGGGTTAGCGATCGTCAATTATGATACATGCCTTCGAACACAAGCAATCGGCTGCCGCGACTGCGTCGACAGTTGCCCAATCGGTGAGAGCGCGATAAGGATAGACGCACATAACCGGGTTGAGGTCATGTCGCCGGGCTGCGTCGGGTGCGGGGTCTGCCAGTATCACTGTCCAACCTCGCCAAAATCAATTCGCGTTGAACCGGTAAAGGCGGTGGAGAGTGGTTAGTGGAGAGTTAAAAAAGCCTTTGTAGGTTGGGTTGAGCGGAATTGACGAACCAACGCATATGTGCCGCATGCGCTGCGAGTCTTGATTGCACTCAAAATTCGAATTGATGAAGCGTAACCCAACGTTTTTTAACTTTCGAACGATAGAAAAGCGTTGGGTTTAGGAAATGCTTTCGCGTTCTAAAACCGGATTTCACTATCATCGGAATGCTGTTGTCGCCGGTAACGGCGCAAAAGGCGTTTGAAACGATACAGTGTTCTAAGTTAGAGGTCCTTGATGCGGAAGGAACAGCGCGAGTGACAATCTCCACGGACGATCAGGGCGGGGTTGTCACGGCGTACGGAAAGGAGGGACATTCGGAGGCATCTTTCCGCGCCGAAGAAGATGGCGGGCGCGTTGCTTTCGTCGGTAAAGACGGCCAAACGAGGGCGTTTCTCTTCACCGACCCACATACCGGGCGTATCGGGACGATTGATAAGTTTGGCGGTTATACAATCCGACAATAATCTGATTGTAAAGCCAGAAACAGACTATTCGGACAGCCTATTGATAGGCTTACTCTCCGCCGGGTGGTAACGTCCAACCGTTTTTCGTGGCAAGCTCGGCGAGAGCAATCCTGAGTAAGCGAAATGCGTATTTCTGCTTGTTAGTTGTTCCAAAGAATTCAGGAGTAACAGCAATTTTCGAATGGGCAGGATTATCGGAAGTAGGGTCATAGATAACATCTACGGCGTGGACAATCTCCTTGTCTTCGGTTTTTGTTTCCACCTCTCCTAATGCACGAACATCACCAGCTATCAGGCTAATAATGCCATCAGTATCATGTAACCGAGAAAGAGAGGGATTAACTCTAAAAATTGCCCTGTCTACAGATGGTGTTCGATTCCTATCACTAAAAGCCTTAGGGAGAATTCTTAGTTTTCCATCATTGAGAATGTACTCTTTGTCTTCTAATTTTCCGCGTACGCTGCGATAGAGTTCTTCACTGTCTCGCACGTAGTCGTTTTTATCCATAAAGCAACCAATTCCAAACTCTGAGATAGTCCTTACCATGAAGCGTGTCGACATGCATTTCGGTCTCAATATTCAGGCCCCACACCTGAATATACACCACCGTTTTTCCCTCGATTTGAAAATGCAGTTGCCGCTCTTCTCCGTACCATTCTACAGATATATTTCCGTCTTCATCGCTGGAAATTAACGGTGTGATCCACGAATGTCCTTCAGTAACGACGGTATGAAGAAATTCTTCCATGAGGTGCTTCGCGTGATTAAAACTTAATTCGTTTGGCTTCTTGGATTCATACCCATCCCAATTGTATTCTCGTTGGGAAATACCTTCAAATTGCTTTAATATCTTGCGTCTGTCGAAGTCTAAGGTGGTATACCTGTCAATGCTTGCTATGCCTAAATCTGTAGTTGGAGTTTCCGCTCTCCGAGCAGGTGGGGGCCAATAATTGCTAGTATTCCATTGGACTATAACATCAAATTGCTCCAATAGCTCGCGTCTTTGAATGCCATCTTCCCCACTGATGTCTTCTCGAGTGATTCCAAATCCACTCCCATACTTTAGTCTGACCGATGTCCCTTTGTCCTTTTCAACATGTTTGGGATTCATGTCAACTTCCAAGCGCAATGGATAGTATGTGATGTTTTGGTCGTTGGTAGCTACGTTGCCTGCGGCGGGCATGACTTTCTCCCCCAGAACTGTTCTTGTATTTTCTCACTTATTAGGTTGGAGAAAAGTTCGAGAATTTCCCCGTGAGTGGAATTAAACCAATCTCGCATCGGTCTATACGGTTGGCTGCTATGTGCAGTGAATTCAATACGAAGAAGCAGGCGGTTGTCGAAAACTCGCCGAGCGGTTCGAATTGAAAATTGCAGTTGTCCACGATCATTCGGGAGCCCCAACACCATCTGCCAGTCAATCTCTCTTACATCGCTCGAAAGTATATTCTTGCCAATTGGCGGGGAAAAATTCGGAAATACTTCTTCCAAATTATTAAGCGTCTCCCAACCTTCATTTTCTAGAATGTGGTCGATATATGTTATCTCATAGCGTGCGGGTACGAGATCTCCCAATTTTTCCTCGGCGAGAAACTCCTGGAATCGAGACAGATAATTTTCGAAATTTTCTATGACTGTTGCATAGCCCGGATATTCATCATTGGGTCTTCTTCTGCGCCAATTATGCAAAAAACGATTAAACTGCACTTGAATGATTTCGTTTTCGTCTTTGTGTACAAACCAAACCCTTGGCGGCGGCAGTTTAGTACGATCATTCAAGTCCTGTTCCGATATTGGAGCAAGCGGGTTTTGATCTTCAAGTCCAGAAAATTCGGGCCTGAATTTTTCCCAAAGTATGCCGAAATGTCCCGTTTGAAACCCCTTTATTGAATCGAAAAGGATACCGCAGACAATCTCATTTATGGGCGGGTTCTGATATTTTATGGTTTGCTGTCCTGCCGTGACCATTGCGTGCTCACTTTGCCATTAATTTTACAAATCGGCTTTCAACCCTACGGCTTTCTAGACTGGCTGATATATTCTATCAGAGCAGTTGGCTAAGAACAACACCGCTTGCTCGTATCATTATACTTAAACGTTCGAATGCGCATCAAGGTTTGCTAACGCCATAATTTCGAACAGATGAAAGGAGGTTGGGCTGAGCGTTAATCAGCATCTTCATCGGCTACTTTTAGATTCGATTTGTACTGTTCAACTTAACCTATTTCACTCTAAAATCGAAGCGTCAATAGCGTACCTAATCCGCTGCGTGACGCAACAGGATCCAAGCCAAGTGTGGCTCGGTCGCCGTCAAGTTGAAACAGGTGTCCGAAAGATTCAACTTGATTCTGCTGGTTTATTTTATTGGCAGACATCGGCGCGTCAATCAGCGACCATATTGCCCCGCCAAACAAGAGCAGATATCCAGGAACACTCATCCAGTCATCTTCATCGACGTCTAGGTTACCATCTGGTCGGTCCTCGTTATCCCCGCTAGCGCTCAGTGTAAATCCCAAACCGACTACAGCGGCGCCGAGTTGGATTGTGCCCTTTACGTATTGGCCGTTGTAAAATTGTCCGGCTCCAATCATGGGAAACGAAAGACCGAGCGCTACCATGGGATTTTTCTTTTTCCCGATAGCGCGCATTCTCATCACGGTCTCCTTGGAGATTTTATCTATCTCTTTCATCTTGTATCGGAATTCTTTGCCGTCAAATCTCACAATCTTCAGCGATTTTCCCGCGACCTGCTCGATGACCGTTCCACGAACGATGCCTCCATTTTTCAAATAAACAACATCTTCCATCTCCTTTGCAAGCCCCTGAGTCGTTGCGAGAAATGCCACGGCGGCTGCAATTAATATGAATCGGAACATATTCTCCTCCTGAAGTCTTTATATTCGGACACGCTCTTAGGTTAGGGCTGCAATCCTACCAATGGCTGCCAATTGCCATTGAACAGAGCAATTTTATCACGGTTAACTGGATGCGTCAATACGCGATTTTTGGACATTGCGTGGACCGTGGGTTCAACTCAACCTACAGGTACTCATGTCCTCTTACCATCGATAACCGTGTTTATTCCAAGCTCTTGTAGGTTGGGTATAGCGATCAACTGAGCGAATAGTGAAGGCGATAGTCTTCAGTAAAGATACCTCCGGCATTTCAATCAATTCCGTGTTCAGTGCTCCGCCCCGATTTGCCAATATACCCGTCGTTTTTTCTTGTTCTTATCGTCCCGGTGCTGGCGTCTGACAATCGACAATTCAGAGGTTTCAATAGCGTTGGGTTCGCTACGGACAGGGTGCCAATGACGTTGTTCGGTATTCGGAACGAAAATTCTCCATAGGTAATGAATTGGGCAAAGTCCGCTTAACCCAACCTACAAAAATTACCTCTCTAGGCAATCGGTTTTTGGGCGAGTGATTTGAATTGAAGTCGGCAGGACGTTTTGATAGAATGACGCGGATTATCCTCTATTTTCGAACCGCCAAGTGTATAGTAAAGACCAGATACGCCGATGTCTATGAACGCCAAAAACCTGCCCGACGCGGTAAACAATCAATCACTGTTTTCGGATTACTACCTCGACGCCCTCATCGTTGACCAGCCGCAGTGGAGGAATACACCGGACATCGAATCGGATTACGCCGCGATCAAAGATCGCTACGACGCAGTCGCTCCGAATGCAGAACACCTCAACGAATCACAAACTGAACATGCGCTCATCCAACCGCTGCTCGAACAGTTAGGACACGTTTTTGAGGTGCAGCCCGCACTCCAAACATCGCAGGGATCCAAAATACCGGATTACGCATTCTTCGAGTCGACTGACACACTCAATGCGGCAAAACCTCACATCAACACCAACGAGTTCTTCAAAACGGCTATCGCCATCGGGGACGCGAAAGCGTGGTCACGCAATCTAGACCGGAAAGCACAGGGACGGGGCGACCCGTTCACCAATCAAAATCCCAGCTATCAGATTGACTACTATCTCCGATCCGCGGATAAAGACTGGGGCATCCTGACTAACGGCAGGCAGTGGCGGCTCTATCAGCGTCAGACCAGTTACCGGCTCGACAGTTTTTATGAGGTAGATCTCGCCGCGCTGCTCTCCGATAACGGAAACCTAGAGACCTTCCGCTATTTCTACTGCCTGTTTCGGCGCGACGCATTCATCTCCAATGTGAGCGGGGCATCCTTTCTCGACCGGGTATTAAATGAGAGCCAACAGCACACAATCGCTATTTCCGATGACCTGAAGAACCGCGTCTACGATGCCCTACGCCTGCTCATCGGCGGCTTTCTGAATTTTTCGGGAAACGGTTTCGACAGCGCGAATCCGCCACTCGACCAAATTCACAGCAACTGCCTGATTCTGCTGTACCGCCTGCTGTTTATCCTCTACGCCGAAAGCCGCGACCTGCTGCCGTTAAAAAACCGCGATTATGCGATGCTATACAGCCTTGACCAAATGGCGACCGACATTCACGAAAAAGTGGACAGCGGAATTGCCTACGCTCCGGGGGCGAACCTTTATTGGACGGGGTTGCGGCAATTATTTACGCTGGTGAATGACGGTTGGGAAAACCACATCCCCCAGTATAACGGCGGGCTATTCAATCCGCAACAACACACGTTTCTTGAAGAATACGAAATCGGCGACGCGGCACTAGCGCAGGCAATTGAACTGTTGACACGGACGGAACAGGGCGAACGAATCACCTACCGCGACCTCGACGTGCGCCATCTCGGAAACATCTACGAGGGTTTGCTCGAATATCAACCGCAAATCGCGACCGAAAATTTGGTCATCGTTTTAAAGAAGAAGCGTGAATCGGTTGCGCCCAAATCTGACACCAATCAGGAGATTGCCTATCGCAAAGGGGAGGTTTTTCTGCTGACCGACAAGGGCGAACGGAAAGCGACCGGCAGTTATTACACGCCCGATTACATCGTACGCTATATCGTCGAAAACACGCTGGCGCCGCTCTGTAAGGACAAAACAGTTGAGGAGATTCTGAAGCTCAAAATTTTGGATCCCGCCACGGGGAGCGGGCATTTCCTCGTCGGCGTTGTCGATTATCTCGCCGAAGAACTAATAACGCACCCGGACGCGCCGCACATGACCGAAACGGGGAGCGAAGAGTCGGAACTCGCCTACTGGCGCCGGCGCGTTGTAGAGTCCTGCGTTTACGGGGTTGACCTCAACCCGATGGCGGTGGAGTTGGCGAAACTCTCCCTCTGGCTGCACACCGTTGCAAAGGGCGAGCCGCTTTCGTTTCTCGACCATCACATTCGCTGCGGCAACGCCCTTATCGGGGCGAAGATTGCGAACCTTCCGAACCTACCGCAACTGAAAAAGAGCCGCCGCAAAACCGGTCAGACTCAGACGGAGATTTCGATGGCGTACCCTTTCACCGATACGGTTGCAACCGCCATCGGACACTACCTGTTAATTGAGGAGATGGAGAGCCGCAGCGCCGACCAGATCCACGCGAAGGAACACCAATTGGACATTGCGCAGACGATGCTCCGTTTTCACAAAGGTGTGGCGAATCTTTGGACGAGTCTCTATTTCGAAAACAGTGTTTCTCGTGCGGAATATCACGACGCTGTTGATGCGCTGCGCGACAAAAAAATGGCGAAACTAGACGCGATGTCTTCCTATCGACACGCGCAGGAGATTGCGGCGGAGAAACGGTTCTTTCATTGGGAGATTGAGTACCCGGAAGTGTTTCGTGACGAGTACGGACGTGAGAAGGATAATCCAGGGTTTGACGCGGTGATAGGGAATCCGCCGTATGGGGCGAATTTTGATGAATTGGATAAGAGGTATTTAAAGGTTAACTTGCCGGTAGCGGATAATGCGGCAGATTCATTTGGCGTCTTTACTGAAAGGGGGCTTTTGGAGTTAGCACACCAGGGACGGATCGGGTTTATCGTGCCAAGCGGTTGGTTGACCGCAAGAACGTACCGCAGCTTACGTGAGTGGTTACATTCAGTGTGTGCAATTCAATATATAGTTCACTTACCCTATGACGTGTTTCCCGATGCCTACATTGACACAATTATTTTTGTTTCTCAAAAATCTCGTGCTGTATCTAGCCGCGTACAAATCAAACGCTTTGGAATACGAGAATCAGCGGAAGAATTGGCATCAAAAACTCAAGAATACAATGAGGTGAACTCCGCTATTTGGCGGAAGGATTCGCATCATCGCTTCCTGACGTTACTTTCTCCATCTGTTATTTCTATACACAACAAAGTTAAACAATTCGGCACAAAGGCGGAGAGATTTCTGGATGTGGCTCGTGGCATGACTCCGTTTTCCGATGCAGTTCAGGAAAGCCGAGAAGCTATGAAAGGATTCTGGGGTACTGTTGACCGATACAATCTGCAGCGAGAAAAAATGGGACATGTGAGCATGCGAGATTTGAAAGAATGCCCTTCGGATGATTTCTTCGCGGGGGAGAGACTGATTATCCGTCGAATCATCAGTCGTCAGCATCGGATACATGCGACCTATGTTGATACAGATTTTGCTATTAACAAATCGTACATACTTGCAATTGGCAAAGATTCCGCTATTTCCTTGTTATATCTGCTTGCTCTCATAAACTCTAGGTTGTTTTCACAGATATTTATTTGGTTTTCCGAAGTTGCCAAGCGAGATGATTTTCCTCAGCTTGATATAGCAACAGTTCGCGAGTTTCCAATCCGCCGCATCAACTTCATCACGCCTGCCGATGAACGCAACCATCAACTCGAAAAAGCCAAGACCCTTTATCAATTCTGCCTCGACAGAGGTAGCGTAGACTGCGTTCTCGGCTTCGTGAAGCACCATCTTGCTGCCGAGCCGGAGCGTTCGGATGTCATCCACGACCTGCTCGGCTATCTCGCGGAGGACATGGTTGGGATGAACAAGGAGAAAGGGCAGGAAATTCGGGACTTTCACCGCTGGCTGGAACGCGAAATCGGGGTCGAAATTGAGGCACTCCAGAACAAGACGGCGATTCGAAGTTATTTTGAATTGACGTTTGACCGTCTACTGGAGATTTTGAGGAAAAACCGACGGGTCATCCCCGTTGATGAATCAAGCCGAACTTTTCAAGAATCGCTGGAGCGCGAGTTTAATCATAGCCTCGCTAAACTCAAGCCCCTGCTCGCCCGTATCCAGTACACCGACGCGCTGATTGATCAGGTGGTCTATCAGCTCTACGGCTTGACGGATGTGGAGATTGCGGTTGTGGAGGGTGAAAATTGATTGAAGTGCAATGGGAGGAAATGACAACGATTTTGGGTAATTGGGACGTGTATTGTTGCAGAGTGCCGGTACGGTGCTAAGAAAAGCGTTGGGTTCGCTACGCGCATGTTGTTATTAAGCTTGATTGGTGATTGGAGGGTAAATTCTCAATTCAAATGCATTCGGGGCAATCCGCTTAACCCAACCTACAAAAACTAAAAGGAGATTTATTATGACTTTGGATTTGGAAATGGTGTTAGGTAGTGCGGTGGTCATAATTGTAGCGATAGTGGGCGGCGTATGGTCTATGGTAAAATTCACATCTTCACATTACGAAAAACGTTTCAATAGTCTTGAATCCAACCTAAATAAACGAGTGGATGATGTTAGGGATGAGGTTAAGCAACTACGTTCGGATATGGATTCAATGCGTGTTGCTGTTATATATGAAACCATTCGTAAAGAGCCAATATCCAAGGAGGCTCAGGATGAAAGTTGAAAATATGAATGGAAAGGTGTATGATGTTGATGTAACGGGTAAAGGTATAGAACCTCTTTCAGCAGGAGAATTTTTTGCTACACCACCTAAGTATTTTATTGGGCTTTTTGACAATTTGGATTCTAAAAGTAAAAAATTAACATCAAAAACCAAAACATTGAACCTCATTTTATTGACGGATAGTAAAGAACTTTGGGATTTAGCCCAATGTTGGATATTGGAAGCCATTTATGAAGGGGCAGATTCACTTTCAATTCCCAAGAAAAGATATACTAAACAAGGGGTTGTGGTTAACCTTCCGGAATCTATTCAAAAAAGTAATTTTAATTTTTATGAGCGCAATAGTGACAATTAACTGGATTTCCGCTTGGCAAATGCCAAAACCCTCTACCCTTTTTATGACACAGTTGGCTATGTATACGTCAATCTACAATGGTTTCAGGCCTGCTTCTGTTAATTAGCAAAAGTTTTTTAGGTTAGGTTAAGCGATTAACCAAGGATATGTTGTGATTCGGAGATTGCTCCTTCAGGGCGAATTCTAGTAGGAGGGAATTCCGATTCCCGACGGTAGATTTTTTGCCGCTAGGTTCTACCATTAAGAACCAAGACTATCGTACTCACTATTCGGTCGCTTGATCCTTCGCTATTCGCTCAGGTATTGCTGAACCCAACCACCAAATACTACTCGACAGGGCGTTTTTGCGGTAAATTCTTAAATGGTGAGATGACGATGAATAGAGAGGGTTGTTCGACTGTTAATTATTCTAAAGGGACCTGGACACTCTTGTTGACGCTAATGATGTTTGTATTCAGCCTCCATGGCAGTGTTCAGACAGGTTCAGCGCGCGTAAGGTCGGGGTCAAAACCCTTAGGCGCGATTAGATCGCAAATTTCCAAAGATATTTGGCACGAAGATCCGACAATCCGCAGCCGTGCAATCTTGGCTTTAGGAAGAATATATTACTTGGATAGGATGAGGGGGTTCTCGCCAATTGTTGATGCGTTGCGCCGTGATAAGGACAAAGAAGTTAGATTGGCAGCACTGATCATCTTGGGAGTCATTCCTGGCGGAAAACACGGCGTGACTCGCAGCGCGGTGCGCGCGGTTCAGGAAGTTGTCGCAACCGAGCGAGACCCTGACTTACGGCGCTTCGCATCCGTAGCCTTGCTGCAATGGGTTAAACTCGACAAACATACAGACAAAATTTGGAAATACTACTTGGAAATGCTTCAACACCCGGTCCCGCAGTTTCAGAATTACGCGCTTGAGGCGCTTTACAAGCCTACATTACTTTCCGATAAGGAGCGTATGGCATACCATAAACTCCACCCAACTGTCATAACGCAACTTGAAGTCATGGCGCGGTCGCCTCAACCGTCCGATGAGTTGGTTAAAGCCGTCAGCCATATTTGGACGGGAAATACTACGAAACCGCTGATCGAATGGTTGCACGATGAAGATTACGAACTTCGCAAGACGAGCGCACTGGCTCTTGAGCGGCAATCTCGCCAGAACAGCGATGCCGTGGTGGAGTTGCTGGATACCTTACGCAGCGATAGTAGCGTGAAGGCGCGCACTGCCGCCGCTAAATCGCTTACAGAGCTCTCCACAGGACTCACCACGGGACTGTATTCAGGACACCCACGGTATTCAGCCCGGCTTGAACGACGTAAGTTCCCTCCGAAGATGCAGCAGAAAATTTGGAACGCACTCGTGGAAGCCGCGCAACATGATGCGCCCGAAGTTCGGGCTTCAGCGCTGTTGTCATTGGCAAATCTGAAGGAAGGCGAACCCTCTGCCTGGCGCATTTTTACCGATGCGATAGTGGACAAAGAAACATCGGTCCGACAAAAGGACGAACGGGTAAAAACTGCTGCCATAAGAGGACTTGGACAAGCAATCTATATTTCGTTCAACGAAAGCATCGAAGCCGTTTTATTGCACACCATTGAAAACCGCGATGAGAGTTATCTCGTTCGATTTCATGCAGTTGAGAGTTTATTATTATTCGATTATTGGGACGACCTGCTGCATGATGTAATGGTGGATCTCTTGTCAGATGAAAAACTCCGATTGAGTGTCACGGAACTTTGGGGAGAGTATTCGCGGGAAAACGCCCGTGCCAGTCGAAAGTTGCGGGTGGCATTTCGGCAGAATTCCAATCCGCAGATACGGTTGTATCTGGCGATGGCACTACTTAAGAGCGGTCAAGTGGATCGGGACGCAATCGAGATTCTAGTTTATCAAGGATTAAAGGATTCGGAATGCACCTGGCTTTGCGTTGATTTGCTGGGTCGTTCAGGATATTCGGAACCGTTTGTAATTGAAGGGTTGTTAGAGACGTTGCGCGACAGTCTAGATGCCATAGGTCCTGTTAAGGGGTCGTTCATTGAATCGCTAACAAGAAACAAGAAGATTGATATATTGAGTTATGGAGGCGACATGAAAGGCAGCGGGGTTGTTATGGCATGTGTAGAAGCGTTGTTGGCATTGGATAAATACAACAATGAGTTGCAGACGCTGCTGCCGAAAGTCATGTATTATCAGAGCGGGACGGTACAATCCATTTACTCCACATATGCACATCGATTCCAATTTCGTGCCAAAGTAGACGATGCTACAATACGAAGCCTTATTAGACAGGAACGTCGAAAGAACCGGTGACGCGGTCTTCGTAGAGGCGATGATGGATTGGAAGGAGGGAGGAGTCACTAGCTGGTCGCTGAAGTTTTCTACGGATTTTCTAGGTTGGGATCAGCGCTAGGCGGATCTCACCCAACGAAAATCGCGGATGAAGACTTGAAAACTATCGCCCTCGTTATTCACTCGGTTGATTCCTCCTTACCAAGGAGGGGCTAGGGGAGGTTTATAAACACAAAGGTTCGGCTGAACGAAATAAATGAACAATCCATGCCGCGAATCGGAGATTGCTGCTGCACAACCTGCCGGAATTGTCTGAACTGTGATTTGTGTGATTGAAGGATGGGCATTGATTGAGAGAGGACATGAGCATACGGTGTTGGAATGGAAGGTGATTGGCTGTTGGCGAAGCGGCAGGCATTATCGTCTAAACATTGGTGGTAAGCTTACGCGTCCTATTTAGGAGAGCGTAGAGTTATGATTTTATTTCGTGTTTTTAACGGATGGAGGATATATTGTTGTGAAAGTAGAAGATGAGTTTATCCGAGATGCAGCTGTTTATTTGGGTTCTTTGAAACACGGGAAAGCGATGATACGATTAACGACGGTTTTGTTATTTACTCTTTGCCTCGCACTTACAGCAATCGTCGTCGGTTGCGGCGAGGACAAGGAAAACATAGAGGATGATAAGGATGAAATGATTACAGACGTTCCCCCAGATCGACCGGTTGACATCCCCGACCCGACTCTCCGCGAAAGCGTTGAAGCGCACCTGCGAATTTTCGACCGAGATTACCAGAGCGGCACCGTCATAACCGCCGGGGAAATAGGGCAGCTCGGAACGTTAGAGGTCTTTAGTCAAGACGTAGTTAAAGATTTGACAGGGCTTGAATATGCCTCCGGCTTGCAGATTCTAAAACTTGGCGGGCCGCATGAAGACGACGATAGACAAACGCTAGATCTCACGCCCTTAGCCAAATTAACCAACTTGAGAGTGCTGGAGGTGGAACGGTATGACATTACAGATCTCACGCCGTTGGCGGGATTAACTCAATTAGAGGAACTACACCTTAACAAGATTACACTTGAGGAAGCGCCGGCACCAGATCTCACACCCTTGGCGGGATTAACCAACTTGACAACGCTATGGATAGGCGACTGTTTCATTACAGACCTCACGCCGTTGGCGGGATTAACCGGACTAGGGTTTCTAATCCTACACGAAAATTGGATTGAGGACATCACGCCGTTGGCGGGGTTGACCAACTTGTACTACCTAACTCTATCAAACAACAAAATTGAAGACTTCACGCCCTTAGCGGGATTAACCAACTTGAGAACGCTGCATCTAGACAACACATGGATTGCGGACATCACGACGTTGGCAGGATTAACCAAACTAGAGACACTAGACCTATCAGGCAATCCGATTCCGGACATCACGACGTTAGCGGGATTAACCAAACTAGGGGTTCTAAACCTATCAGGCAATTGGCAGATTGTGGACATCACGCCGTTGGCGAACCTGGCCGACTTAACGACCCTAACCCTATCTTTCAACCAGGGTATGGATGTTTCGCCGGTGTTGGAATTAACCAAACTAAGAACCCTAACCCTACATTTCGAGGTTAACGTGGATGTTTCGCTGCTGGTGGCATTAAACAATCTACCGCACCTGCACTTAACGATTTGGGGATTGGGTTATATTCAGGATCCGCAGCCGCTCTGTGATCTCAAGGTCGAGAGCGCTGAATCCAATTTCCGACCGCTCAGACCCCAGCTCGATTGTGATGAGTGGTAATTTCAATATCTTCGGCGCCGCCTTATGCGGGCGCCTCTGAAAATAGGAGAACTAATCCCATGATAAGGCACAGTTTTTTCCGAGCCGCCTGCGCCAGCTTGGTCGTAGTTGCCTTGATTGCCGGTACAATTAGTGAAATCACCCCCAAATACTAGACAGTCCATTAAGGTGGGTTTGGGGCTGGTTAAACGCGCTTTCACGAGCCGTTTTGGCGTTTGTTTTGGCGTGACTTGCCGTGGGGTTATCCAGAGACTCAAAAACGTTGGGTTACGCTCTGCGCGTTTTTGCCATGTCATCGCAGAGGGCATTGGACGATTCATGGGGGCAGAAACGGTGTTGGAATTTTCCGCTCAACCCAACCTAAAAAACTAATCAAGGACTTTTAACTGTCCGTTTTTGTCCTTGGTAAAGACAAACCCGCCGCCTTCATTCGCACCAATTTGTACGCTAGACATATTACCCTTATCGGCAAAATGAAGTCCCTTATTATCGGAAGAAAGTTCGAGTTTGCTAAGTGCATGTTTGTTATTGACTTTAATAAGCCCGCCTTTTAAACCGACGCTAAGCTTTGCCATCGCTGGAATAGCCATGTCGTCAGGCAGCTCGGCACGGTGATAAAAATCATTCCCATTGACGCTGACAAAGCCGCCGATGGTATTGTTACCGAGATGCACGGTCGGAATGGCATCCGTACTCTCAAAACTATCATAGAGTTGGACGGAACCCCCACCAAATTTGCTGCCAATAATTTTTACAATTCCTGGGTTGTGTATATCATGGTAATCGGTAGTTAGTATAATTCTTGCTATACCCGCTTCATCCACCACCGTTAAACTCCGACACTCGATCGCGCCAAACTTATCTCTTTGCGCTGTGACTGGTGAAACCAACAAGGCCGTCAATACACTCCCGATTATCCCGCCAATAATACCGCTTAGTATGACATAATGCTTCATCGCAAATCCTCCATGCCGTTTAGGGTTACTGCCGATAGCCGTTTTTGTCATAGGTAGTTACGGCGCCATTGCCCTTTTCGTTGATGCCCATGATGGCATAACCTTTCGATCTTCCGCTGGTTTTTACAAAACCACCATGTTCATCAATACCGATGTTCAGTAGTTGATTATTATCGGCGTCGTACATCCGTACCCCTGAGAAGTTGATAGCCGTCCACCCTTTCTTATTCTCAGCACTGCTGAGGATTACGGCGCCCGCAACATAGTCTCCCAATGGAGTCTCCATCGGGTTGACCCCCAAAAGCCTACATTCAATGTGCCCATTGACCTTCAAACTTTCGCATTCGATTTCTCCGAATTTATCTTTCTGAGCGTTAAGAGGTGAGATAATCATACCGGTGGCAACGAGTAAGCCGCCGATGGCGATGTATGCGAGCTTCTGTTTTGTGTTCATTGCAATTTCTCCTTAATTTGGAAGCAGTGCCCGGTGGCTAGTGGCCAGTGGCCAGCAAAAGCTGGTCACAGTTTTTGTTGGTAGGGTTTCACTTTGTAAAACCCAACATACAATCTAATTACTATACACATATTCACTTAATATATTACGAGAAAAACGGCTGTATGTCAACCGCAAATTTTAAAATCATTTAGGCGAAAATGGGCAAGAGAAAGTACGTGTCGCGATTCGGAAATCGATCCTACGGGGGCGAACTCTTGACACCCGACGACACGATCGTCCGCCAAATCTAATGTACATGAACTCTTGTTTATCGACATTCCCAAAAAGTCCCGCATGTAGAGAGGTCTTTGTCTTTGATGTCGCCATTGTCTTCCGTCATTGCAAATAATGCTAAATTTTCATAGTTAACTCGGCAGTCACTTTGACACTAACTTCCCGAAGATCAGTGGTAGACTGTGTTCACGCCCTTTTTGGACTTAATCAATCTCTCACGATACATCCGAAAACTATGAAAACTATGAAATTTTTGCAGCTTGATTGTTCGGTAATGCTGGAGGTAAAGACTTGAAAACTATCGCAGTCGCTATTCGCTCAGTCGATCCTATTTGGTCGGTTGATCCCAACCTATAACCTCCCCTAACACTTCCGTATTAAGGAGGCGAATGCAGATTGAATGGAGCGAAATTGGGAGGTGCACGAAATAGTACATTCGTCCGCTCAAACTGCACTGTTTGGTGCAAGCGGCGATTAGCTGAAGGAAAAATCTCCGACTGCACTCGTGGCTTGATACATCAGGATTTTCCGTCTAACGATGAGGATGGAATATCTCTTGGCGCAGAATTTGCAATCATAACCGTATACACAGCCTAAATCGGCGACGATAGTGTTGAAGAATGTTAGGTGATGGGTGTTACAAATTTCAATTAAGCCTACTTCTGTACGAGGAGGCGTATCATGAAAATCCTTGTTGTTGTTTTGATTTTACTATTGGTTATGAGTTGCAGCGATTCTGAACCGCCGACACGGGTGATTGAACCGCCCGAACCCGCGGAGCCCGAAATGGTGGAATCTGAACGCGTGCCGCCGGAACGCGCACAGTATGAAATCCCGGAAGGTATTCCACAAGGGTTAGCCGAACATTTCATTGATTTACAAGAACACATGACGGAATTTGAATGGCATTTGTTCCTCGGCGAAATGAAAAAGACGTGTGACGGGCGGACTCCGCGCTCATATTTTCAAGCATATTTGAAAGATGATTTATCCGAAAATGCACTTAATGTTATTAGGCGATTAGATAAAGACGGCAAACTTCTGCCAAGCGAACTAAATACCAAACGGGGTCGAATTCGCGCAGCGGGTTTAGTAATGCCTGAGGTGCGGACGGTAGAGTTTGTCCTAACAAGAAGGTATGAAATTAAAGTTGTCTATCTAAAGCATGACTATACAATATTTATAGACTTGTTTGGCACGGTTGACAAATCGGGTGTGGGGGCGGGCAGATCTGGATCGTGGTATAGTGCGGCAAATGAGTTTAACGCTCTCGATGAGGATGGAGTTCATCGCACAAGTGAACTTTTAAGTGAGGCTTGGGAAGACCAATGGTTCGAAGAGTACATTCCCCGATGGCTAGCAGGCGAGTTTGCTGATGTGGAACCACCAGAAAGGGAACGTGTACGGGGTATCGCCATTCCTACGGACGCTGAATTGGAACGAGTACGAGAGTTTTTTGAAAACAAGTTTATGCCGCCCGATATTCCTAAAGATTTGGACTTATTGGTCATCTATTGGGATCAGGCAGGCAATCTAATAAGCCCAAAAGACGCGGCTGAATTGATTGTTGATTACGATGATGCACCTCAAGCGACGGATGAACAGCTCGAAGCGTATAATCATATTCATAGTCCTGATGCTTATGATTGTGTTGAGTAACATTCAAGGCGCCGGGCAGGTCGACAAAAACCCTTAGACGGTGAATTTACACTGAACGTATCGTCCGCCTTTCGGCGGCATTGGACCTTCTCTAGCTCCCCCCTTGTAAAGCTCACTATTATCCACAAGTCCGCAAAGCCGGATTGTGTACAGGTTTTCTCCCCTCATTGTTGACGTAACCATGCTGTGAAGCCCCTGTGGGAAGGGCTTCCTAGCCCTGATTATCGGGACAGGGATGTCCCTCCCACAGTTTACACCATACCGAAATGAACAATCGTTCTTGGCCCCAACATAGACGGTGTCTACCTCCAGAGAATTGTGGGTAATAGTAAGCCTTGTCAAGGGGGAGCACTACTTTGCCCTTGTGGGTTGGGTTGAACCAGCGGAGAAATGCAAATGATAACCTCCCCTAGCCCCTCCTTAGTAAGGAGGGGAATAAAGATTGTATTAGCCGCTATCGTATCGCTTATACGGTCAGTTGTAAGTTGGGTTTAACAAAAGAGTAGCGAGGACTATCGCCCTCACTAATCGTTCGCTTGATCCCAACCTACAAGAAATTAGGGGTTTCTTAAGGGTCGGTATTGAAACTCTTCCCTGAAAAGTTGCCGTGTGAATCGATAACTTGAAGCCGCACCTCGCCGCTCTTGTTCAGCGTTGATTTGGGGATTGCAAATTCTACGGTGCAATTCGTACCATTCAAGGATTGGCAAGCTATTAAACCACCTGCATCGTCAATTTCCGGTGTAAGCAGTTGCGCTTGATGGAGCCCGTCCGGATCGTGAACGTCAAACCGGAGTCGAATCGCATCGGGAGGAACTTCAAAGGACGGACGCATCTCAAATGTTGCGGGCAGGTTGAAAAACGGACGCCTTGTGTTGAAATACCGGTGCGCATCCAACCATTCAGCAGCGCAACTAGAGGTCGACATCGGATCGCCGCTGTACAATACAATCCACGGCTTCAAATCGTTGCGGAAATCGTGTTGCAATCCAAAGGCGTGGCCAAGCTCATGTACCACTACATCATGGTCAAAACAGTCGCCGGAGGCCGGAACAATCACAGTCCCGCCAAAAGCCCCATCGGGCCCGCCACGGCCGCATACTTTACTGCCACTGCCGCCAATCCTTTGGCTGCCGATATCTATCGCCGCAACGTAGATATTTATCGAGCGGTCAAAGTGCTCGTCTACTTCGTCCAAGACTCTGTTCCAAGTATCAATATGATAATGCCCATCATTGAACTTACCCTCCAGACGATGCACTACCGTCTTGCCGGCTTCATCGGTTTCCAACCGGAAGGTCTTATAGCCGAACCCGTAATAGTCCATCTGCCCGGCATAAGCCTTTTGGACATCCCTTATTAACTTATCAAAGTTGCCGTTTATACCGCGCTGAGGTGAGCGATCGCTGGGAAGGAAATAGATTAGGCGAACTACATACCGCGGCCCTTGTCGCGCCAAAAGGGTTTTGATATTCCGGACGCGGACCGCGCCATCTCTCCCGCCACTGGCAAGTATTGAACCGTCGGGAGAGAAGGCTACCGCCCTAATCCAATCCGAGCCTTCAGCCAGCGTTGCAAGCTTTTCGCCGTTCTTAATGGACCAGTGGCTGACCTCCCATCCCGATGCAGCGAGCGCATCTTCATCCGGAGAAAAATCAACCGAATAGACGGCGCCATTGTTCGGAATTGTTCCGAGGCGTTCCCAGTTCGACACATCCCACAAATTGATGAGATCGTCGTTTCCGCCGCTCACCAGCGTTCGGCTATCCGGAGAAAATTTGAGAGATCCGACCGCCGCTGAATGGCCTTCTAGTTGAGCGACAATTCGCCGCTCTTGGACATTCCAAATCCGCACGATTCCGTTATGGTCTCCAGAGGCGAGAAGTCGTCCGTCGGGGGAGAACGCTGCCGACCAAATCCATGCGCCGTGCGGAAGGGTGGCAATCTCAGTTTGATATACGGCATCAATCAGAATTACATGCTGACCGGCGGCGGCGATTAGCTGCCCATCGGGCGCGAAGGTTACTTCAGTTACGGGAAAAGGCACTTGGAATGACACGGGTTCATGGGACGCGATCTCTTGCCAACCTGAAATTTCCCATGCCTTGACGGTGGAATCATCGCTGCCACTCACAAGGGTTTTGCCGTCCGGTGAAAATGCCACTGAATTGACCGTGCCTTCGTGGTTACCGAGAGTTTTCACGCTATTCTGCCGCAAATTCCACAGCTTAATAGTGTTATCCGCACCGGCACTGGCAATTATGGACGAATCCCGCGGGGAAAACGCTACCGAGTGGACGGTATCGCCGTGATTGAGAATCGTGGGTTCCTGCGCAAAACTGGACGGCAAAAAACAGAGGAGGGCTAACGACAGAAAAGATGCAAATGTGATTTTCATCGGGAAGATTCTCTTATGAAGGCTTTGCCTAAAGCGGGTGTAGGTTTAGATTGAGCTGGCGGTTTCGGAGAAGACTATCGCAGTCGCTGTTCGCTCCTTTGATCCCTCGTTATTCACTCGGTTGATCCCTCCTTGCCAAGGAGGGGAATGAAGATTGGATGGACCGAAATCGGAACGGTATGTATCTGCGGTTATCCCGAGTGTCTACTCCGCACGACTTTTAACACTTGTGGGTAATAGTAAGCTTACTAAGGGGGAGAATCTTTCAGCGCACCGTCCTTTTTGAGTTCGGCGATTACCATCTTCATGTCGTCCCAAACATCTCGTTTGGCGTTCGGGTTTCGGAGGAGGAATGCGGGGTGGTAGGTCGGCATGACTTTTACGCCGCGGTAATCGTGAAATTTCCCTTTCAGTGATGAAATTTTTTGATCGGTACGGAGTAGGGTCTGTGCGGCAAAGCTGCCAAGCGCACAGATAACTTTGGGTTGGATGAGTTCAATCTGTTTCAGGAGAAACGGTTCGCAGGTTTCGACCTCAACGGGTTTTGGGTTCCGATTTCCGGGCGGACGGCATTTGATGACGTTCGCAATGTAGACCTGCTCGCGCGCATATCCCACGGCTTCAATAATCTTGGTCAAGAGTTGTCCGGCTCGACCGACAAAGGGTTCGCCCTGCCGGTCTTCATCGGCGCCGGGGGCTTCGCCGACAAACATGAGTTCGGCGTTTTCATCTCCTGTCCCAAAAACGACAGTGTTACGGTTTTGATGCAATTCGCAGCGCGTGCAGTCCGCCGCTTCCTCACGCAGCCGTTTCAGGTCAAAATCGCCGGTCTGTTTTTTGGGTTCATGGTGCTCCGTAAAGCCGAGCTGCATCTGTTCTTCCACGTACTCCCTCACGGTTGCAACGATATCCAGATATTCTTGAACAATTTCTCTTGAATCTGACATTTTGGATAGTGAATAGGGTCGGGTTAAAAATTCGTGCTAATTTGCTTAGAAGAAACCGAGTTTTGGGGAAAAAACTCGGTTTCAAGTCTTGGGGCAAAACTCGGTTATGCCATATGCTTCAACCCATTTGCAAACGCCGTTTGAGCTCCTGGATCCGAACAACCGGAGTTGGGTCTTGGGCGTACGAGACGGCAAGATATAAGCTGGTCCAGTCGCCTACCGCGATTAGCGAAAGGAGGCGCGCCAACAGCGATTCGCCTTGCGAATGGACCTGCGCGATACCCGCGGTGTGCCTTTCAATAAGTTCGGCGGTGATTTCCATTCGCCGCTGCGTACGGTTGTGCGCGGCATCGTCACGCAGCATCACGACAAAGCAGCATCGCGTTAAATCGGATGGAAACTTCCAACCTTCGATTTCATTGTGGTTCATCTCAGGCAGAAGGTTGTGATACGCCAGCGATTTTGCGTTCTCATTAATCTGCGCTGTCCATCGGATTGCAACGGCGCCGAGTGATTGCGGCGCATAAATGATTGGCAGTTTCCCGCACATCTGGCGGGCAAGCTGTTTTGGGCGGTTGTCTTCGACATCAGGATGAAAGCCGTTTACCAACCGCGACAGCAGATGGATTGCCTCTTGTGTATCGCCCCGGAAATCGAATCCCTGCGCAAATCCAAGTCGGTCAAGGATCGCTAGAACGGGTAAATAGAGATATCCGAGCGCGGATCTGGGTTGGCCGCGGGCAGGAATAGTGAGGCAGGGAATGCCGCGCTGTACGGCAAATTCCGCGAGTTTGCCGCCGCCAGTGATGGCAATTAACTCCGCTCCACGCTCATACGCCGTTTCCACGGACATCAGCGTTTCTTCGGTGTTACCGGAGAAGCTGACGGCGATAAAAAGTGTCCCCTGCCCAACGAACGCGGGCAGCGAATAGTCGCGATGGACAGCAACAGGAATTGGGCAGTTATCGGCAACCACCGCTTTCACCAAATCGCCCCCGATACCGGACCCGCCCATTCCGGCGATGACAATGTTACGAATCTCAAGTTCAGTATACCCGTCGAGTTGGAAACCCTCGACAAGTTTTACCGCACCCGCGCACTGATCGGGAAAGCCTATCAGTTGGTCAAGCATGTTTTCTGGATCGTGGCGCCGAACCCGTATTGAATCGAGCATGGTAGGTAGTGTTGCCAATGCAAATTAAATATTACACAAATCGATCCATTCAAATTGGAGTGCGAGTGCCCAAATCAAGTGAAAACCTGAAATCTATAGTCTTAGGTATTCTTTCGCTTAATCCTTTGTCAGAGCAGTATAAGTAGGTCAGTCCAGATTACCCGGTCAATCGCTAAAGAACGCCGTAACTATGATAGAACCAAAATTTATCCGCCGAGAAACTTGAGGAAGCGGTCAACGGGCTCAAGGCCCAGAATGTCATACCATGAGATATATAAGAACAGCCCAATGATAAAGACGACGCTAATTTTCAGCACAAGCATCTGCTTATGAACGCTCAACGGTTTACCACGAATTTTTTCAAGCGCAAAGAATAGGATTTGACCGCCGTCCGCGATTGGAATCGGCAGCAGATTCACAATGCCCAAGTTGATGCTTATGAAGGCGACAATGTAAAGGAGGCCGCGCAGACCTGCACGCGCAGTTTCAGCAGTTGCCGTCACAATACCGATCGGCCCTGCGAGCAGCTTTGGAGAGACATCGAAGCTAAGGAGGCCGCCCAAGAGTGAAAACACGTTTGAAACAATAGTCCAGCTCTCTCCGAACCCGCGGCCCCAGGCGGTAATGATGTTATATTTTTCAACGCGGCCCGGTTCGGCGAGTTGAAGGCCGCTGACCGACTCGCCGAACGTTAACCCCCAACCCTCAAATAGATTGCTAGCGTAGTCCGGCGGGACTGCCACACCAAGCGCTACATCGCCGCGGCGAAATGCAAGCTGAATGGGCTGATTGGGATTTGCGCCGGCTAGTAGTTCTTGCAACTCCTCGCGGGAATTAATCGTGTACGCGGATTCACCGTTCACCGAAACAAATTCATCTCCGGGCTGCACACCCGACTTTTCGGCTTCGCTCCCCTCCTGAACGCCGGCAACAATAAACTGCCGGTAGATGCGCAAACTCATCTCTAGCGGCGCGCCGTCATGTTCGTAGATGTTTAACTTTTGCGCGTCCGCTCTAAGTACATATGTTATATCGCTATCAGAGAGCAGCCAACTCTCACCCGCCGATATTGTCGAGACTACCGGCGCATGAGACAGTCGGACACCGTTATCGCGAAGTGCACGTTTCAAAGCAGCCGGAATTTCGCCACTGTCCAGTTCGATTTGGGATTGAAGGTCGACCGCAAAAATAAATCCTCGTTTAATACTGAGGGCGACTTCCTCACCATGGTGTTGTGTGGCAGCGGCATAAAAGTCAAGATGTGAATAGACAGGTTCTCCATTGATTGCACCGATTTGGTCGCCAACTTGGATTCCGGCGGCTGACGCCGCGCTGCCGTCCCAGACGCGATAGACCTCCGCGTCCATTTTTGGCGTAACGCCAATGCGCCCGATTTCGCGCGCCCGAATTTTCTCGGTTTCCGGCACAACGGTTAGCGTCTGTTTTTGACCATCGCGAATTATTTCAATTTCGAGTTCTTTGCCGGGTTTTGTGAGGATTTTTGTGTTCAAATCTTGCCACCCCTGCAATCGGTTTCCGCTGATAGAAACAATTCGGTCACCCGGACGGATTCCGGCAACCTCTGCGGGGCTGTCTTTGACAACGTACCCAATCTGGGTAGTTTCGGTTGAACTCCGTACATAATTACCTGCGACCAGATATATCAGCGAAAAGACAATTATCCCGAACGCAAAGTTCATCGCAGGACCGGCAATGGCAACGAATATACGGTGTTCCACGGGGGCAGAGGAAAATTCGCCCGGCGCACCGGTACGTTCTTCAGGGTTCTCCCCCGGCATCTTCACGAATCCGCCAAACGGCAACACTGAGATGCAGTATTCGGTTTCTCCTTTCGTGAAGCCGACGAGTTTGGGTCCAAATCCGATAGAGAACTTCTCAACTCGAATGCCGCATCGCTTTGCAGCGAGGAAATGCCCAAGTTCATGAATAAAGATAAGGAAGCCGAGCGCAAGCACGGCAATAATGAATTCGTCGATTGACTGAAACATAAATTTCACCTTTTATTGAGTAATAAATTGTAAACGGAAGCGACTACGTGTACCGCGCATTACGATATTTAGGTTGATAAAATTCCGGAAGCAGTTGGTCGACCTGCAGTAACCCCTTTCGCGTCAGCGAAATTTCATTGCTAGAATAGGTCAGCATACCCTCATCTCTCAGTTTTTTGTAAGTTGAACCAAACAGTTCCGAAATGTCCGCCCCGAATTTTTCTCGAAAATAGCCGGTTTCGATTTTCCCTAATTTTAGCTGAAGTATCATTTCTCTTATCAACTGTTCTCTTGAGGTCGTGGGAAATGCGCGGTCGTGCGGCAACTTATTCTGGTTAAGCAACCGGATATAATCGTCCCACACGGACGCGTTTTGGAAATGCACACCGCCGACGTGGGAAAACGACGCCACGCCGGCGCCAATCATGTCACAGCCGTGCCAAACCGCGTCCCGGTAGACGAAATTTATTGGGCTGCCTTTTTTTACCATGGTGTAAGCGCTGGAGGCCTCATACCCAGCAGCGGCGAACTGTTCAAACGCATGTTGATGCCATTCGCGCTTCGTCTTCCAATTCGCCACAGATAAGCCCGTCCCGCCGCCGAGAATGTCGTTTGAGTAAACGGTGTTAAACGGGAGTTCCATCTGATAAACGGTGATGCTGTCCAAATCCAAGTCGATGGTTTTCTTTACGGTATCACGCCAACTCGCCCACGTTTCGCCGACCATGCCCGCAATGAGATCTACGTTGACTTGCTCGAATTCGAGGTCTTTTATCCACGGCACAACTGCATAGACCTCTTTGGACAGATGGGCTCTACCGTTTTCGTTTAGAATAGCATCGTTTAAATTTTCAACTCCGAGGCTCAAGCGCGTGACACCGATCTCTTTGATGGCGGTTAGTTTCGACTGCGTCAAAGTGCCGGGTTCACACTCGAAAGCGATTTCTTCGGCGTCATCCCAAGGCATCGACGCTTTGAGGCGGTTGACAAGCGTCTTCAGATGCTTAACGCTGATGTAAGAAGGGGTGCCGCCGCCAAAATAAACGAACGTCAAGGGACGTCCAAGAATTCTTGGCAGTTTGCTGTAAAGCGAAACCTCTCTTGTCAACGCTTCAAGATAGGTTTGAATCTCCGAGCTATTTTTGTCGGTGTAAACGCGGAAATAACAGAATTTACAGCGTTTGCGGCAGAACGGAATATGGAGGTAGAGTCCTAACGGCGTTTCAATCGGAGAATTTGTCGAGGAATTCAGGACATCCATTAACACCGGCATGTTGTCTTTGCGCCAAAATGAATACGGCGGATAATTTGAAACGAAGACACTTCCGACTTGTGTTTCTTTTGAATCTTTCCGCGCTGTCGCCGGTTCGGGTTTTATCGTTTCCGTTTGTTTACTCATTGCTCCGTGTTCCTCCGCCAAAGCAGTACAAAACTCCATCGTCCGAGCCGATTACAAGATTCCCGCCTGCAACGCATGGAGAGGCAACAATAGACGACCCTGTAACGAACTGCCAAACTGGTTCCCCCGTATTGATATTAAGTGCGTAAATGACACCGCCCACAGTTCCAAAGAGAACTCGGTTGCCGATGATTACGGGCGAGGAATCGACCCGCGCTTTGGTTGGATATATCCACAGGGGTTCGCCCGTTTGCGGTTTGAGCGCATGGATTCGCTTATCCCTGCCGCCAACGATTACCGCGTCGTTCGTCACAGCGGCTGACGCATAGAATGGAAACCCGCCCTTTGCAGGCTCGTAATTCCAGAGGATTTCGGCATGATTTAGGTCAACGCCTAACACTTGATTGCCAAATGTTCCGACAAAAGCCCGCGTCTTTAGAACAGCAGGGCTCGCCGCAACGTAATCTCCCAGCGGTATTTTGTTGTTCTCCTCGCCGTTGAGTACGTTTATGACGCGCAGATAACCGTCACAGCCCGTCGTAACCACAACATCATTCGGGTACGGCAAGCTGCCGCTGCTCCGAACGTCCACTACCGTCGGCGTGCCGTGAACGTATCCTTCGGTCTCAAACTTCCAGATTAACGCCCCGGTCTCCGCTGAAACGCTATACAGATACTGGTCATAGGAGCCAAACAGAACAGAATCGCCCGCAAAATTTGCGGATGAAATTATACCACCATCGGTCTGAAAAATCCATCTTTGTTGACCGGTTTCGGCATCCACGGCATGAAAAACTCCCATCTCGTCACCAAAGTATACAGTTTTCCTAAACACGGCTGGCGACGATTTAATCTCATCGGATGCACTATATTTCCATTTCAACGAACCGCTTTCAAGGTTAATGGCGTAAAGGTTTCCATCTAATGCCCCCACATAAACCGTGCCCGCAGCAATGGCAGCCGTAGACTCGATGCCCTCGCCCGCCTCGAACGTCCAGAGCAGTTGAGGGTTATCCGGGAAATCACCCGCAGCTACCCCTGTTAGTTGAGGATTTCCGCGGAAACTTACCCAGTCTCCGGCATCGGCTCGGCTTTGTGTGTTAAGTATGAGAATCGCACTTACAATGAAAGCCGAAAACCGGTAACGTCTGTTCGTATCGGCGTTTGATATATGGGTGTCGTTCATCAATTTGCGAATTAAAGGCGGGAATTTTTGGGGTTTCACTTCCATACCGGCCGGATACAGACACCGGGTATACAAGAATAAACGCCGTTTCAAGTCTCATAGTGCTCTGAATCAGTACGCCGCCTCATACAGTTCCAGCAATTCGACTTCCCCGACTTGCCGTGGATTAAACCCGCCCGTCCATTGCGCCGCGGCTTCCTTTGCCAAATTGGGCAAATCCACTCTGTCAATATTGAAATCTCTCAGCCGCACCGGCAACCGTGCGGCGGTAATCAATTCGAAAATGCGTTCATCTAACGGTGAAGGATACAACTCGCGGTAAAGCGCGCCGACCGCCTGTCGGTTGAATCCCACAACGTGGGGCAGCATTAATCCCACCGCAACGCCGTGAATTACACCATATCGACTTGTCAAAGGATTGGCGCAGGCATGCGCTGCGCCGAGCATGGAGTTTTCTATCGCAGCACCAGCGAGATGCGCCCCCAGCAGCATTCGTCCTTGGGCGTCAACATTCTCGAGATTGCGTAGAACAGTTTCGAAATTCCCCTCAAGCAGCCGCCACGCCTCTCTGGCAAACGCCTGCGAGATGGGATTCCGTTTCGTCGAAACATAACTTTCCACAGCGTGGGCGATTGCATCAATGCCCGCCGCCGCCGCCACGTGGTTCGGGACGGTTGCCGTCAACACCGGATCGAGAATTACGGTTCGGAATCGGGCTTTTTTGTCGCCGCAGGCCATCTTTTGGCGGGAAACCTCTTGGGTGATTAACGCAAAAGACTGGGCTTCGCTGCCCGTGCCCGCGGTGGTCGGAACGCCGATGGAGGGGAGCATCGGTTTGGAGGCTTTGCCTTCGCCCCAATAATCCGCCATAGCGCCGCCGTTCGTGAGGAGGAAGTTGATTCCTTTAGCGCAGTCCATTGCGCTGCCGCCGCCTAAACCGACGATTAGGTCAATCTTTCCTTGTGATGCCGCAAACCGAACACCGGATTCAACGTGCCGAGTTGTCGGATTTTCTTCTACACCGTCAAAAACAGAGACCGCTAACGATTCCTTCCTCAAGGATTTGAGCGCGTTTTCCACAATTCCGGCGCTGACGACGCCCGAATCGGACACAACCAGAACGCGCGTGCCGCCTAATTCCTTTGTCAAAGCCCCCAACTGAACGAGTGTATTCTCGCCGAATATGACGCGCGTACTCGGTTGAAAATCGAAAGGTTGCATTGCCCTCAATTTTTACGGCGCGTACTGGTCATCTGAAATGCCCGTTGCCGATACAGGTGCTCAAACAGATTGCCTTCGTGCGGCTGATCCCAAGCGATTTGATTGGTGCTAATCGCACCTAAATTAAGGCGTTCCACATCTGGGGAGCCAAGTAACTCATTGATAAAAGCTTCGTCTTCGGTGAAAGCGCTGACCACCAAGGTTGAGCCGATACGTTCCAAAATCTCTGGTTGCGGCACTTCTACCACACTGACGAAGGGAAACAGGTATTCTGTGTTCGCCAGTGGATGTTCCGGGCTTTCACACCAGATGACGGTTGGGAGAAGATAGGTGCAACCGGCTTTTTCAACTAGCCTTCCGCCCCCTCGAACTTCGGCTGTCACATCGCTAGCACCGGGTGTTTTCAGTTGATCGTCAATGAGACTTGAAAGCTGACGGGCGAACTTTGGATTCGAAAATGCGGCGATTTGTGCCTGCGGATCGTCCAGCGGCAGCGCGTCAATTTGCGCCAACCTTTTTGCTAAAGCCCCCGCGATTTCGCGGCTATGGGCGGGCGCCCAGATTCCGGAGGCGTTAATGCAGGACCTTCCACCGTTATCGACGATGGATGCGATCATGACATCCAGATATATTTCCCAATCTGAAATCTCGTCATTCGCGATGACAATCTTGCTACGGCCCGGCCCGTGAATCTGCACACGTGGATCGGTTTTCCATGGCGTCACGGTTGATTCGCCGCCGAACAGCATTGAGCGGCCGCTGCGAAGTAAAATTTCAGCGGCGCCTGTGTAGTCCGTTGGATAAAAGCCGAACGCCGCTGGAGGACAGTCCGATGCAATCAAAGCTTGCGCGATGCGGTAAGGCGTCCAAGGCTCTTCGCCTCCCGGTTTGAGAATCAGCGGGGTTTTCATCGGAATGGCAGGCAGCCAGAGCGAATGCACGCCTGGGGAGTTACTGGGCAGCACCGCCCCTAACACATTCGTTTGACGTACGTAGCTCAAGGGACGTTTATCTTGCACGCCCCAACCGTCGTCGAGTATGGAGAGATTCAGTCCGCGCGTCAACCCTCCCAGAACCGCTTCCATTTCATCCAGAACCGTCCGGATTTTGTTCATGTTGTTTCGGCAGAGACTTTCCGGCATGCCTGTCGTCGCAGAAAGCTGTCGAATGTAGTCGCCGGGCGATTGCGATTCGGCGCCCAAGGGAAGAACCGAATCAGTAAAACAATGGGCGGCTTTCTTACAAATTGCAACCAGTTCCGATACGGAAAGCGATTCAAGGGCGCGTTTGTGATGCGCGGCTGTGGTTAAGTCCTTGGCAATTAACCCCCGATTCGACTGACTCACCTCAGCGATTGGTTCGCCTGTCTGGACGTGCCGCACGCGGTGGATATTTAGGCTGCGATAAGGGCATCCAGCTCGTAGAATCGGAATGTGTATCATTGTCAATGCGCTCTCGTTCTAGATGAAAAAATGGGTCGATAATCCTTGTCAAATGCGAGTTTCATTCTACGATCTCTTTTTCTTGCCGCCCTTCTTTCGACTTACGCCCAGCGCTTCAATTTCTTCCCATAGATTTTGATAGGACTTTGCGGCGGGGGACTTGGGCGCAAAGACCGAGACCGGCTCTCGTTGGATTCCCATTCTTTCGACATGGGACAGATAAGGAATAGCGGTCTGCAGAACACCGTTGAAAACGCGTAACGACTCTTGCATCAGTTCACGGTGGATTTTTTTCCGCCTATCAACCATCGAAAAAAAGGTGTACAGGTTGCCCGAATCATAACCGCTTTTATCAAGGAAATCGATTAACTGCTTGTGTGTACGCACGGACAGCGTGGTTGGAATTAGCGGAACGAGGAGGGAGTCCGCAGCGTCGAAAATATTCTCCGCAAGCAGATCAATGGTACACGGACAGTCCAAAGTGATTAAGTCGTATTCATCCCGAAGCGGCTCTAGAATTCGTTTTAACCGACGTCTCGAACGCTTCAATTGATGAAAAGTGACCGCCAAATTTCGATGCGTAAAATCCGATGGCAGCAGATCCAAATTGTCAAAATCCGTGCCTTTGATATTTCGTTCGATTCGCTTGCCGCCTTTAACGAACCCCTTTGTCCTTGATTTGAGTTTGGGTTTGACTCGAAGGTAATATGTCGCAGAACTTTGCGCATCCAGATCGCAGATAAGGGTTTTTAGCCCCGCTTGAGCCGCTAAATATGACAGGTTAACGGTTGTAGCAGTCTTTCCGACGCCGCCTTTATTACTGTAGATTGCCAGTGTTTTCATTCAACAAACTCGCGCAATTACGAAGCGAAAAGTTCCCGGAACAACTTTCTGTTTGAAGAGGAAGCAAAATCGTTGAAAATATTGGAAAATGAGTTTTTAACGGTCTGTTTTTTTTGACTCAACGCCCCGATTAAACTGCCTATTGCGAGAATTGTCCTTTTGGACTGCGAATTCGCTATAGGCAGTTCACCAGTAATCGTCTGAAGATATTCGTCCTGAATGCACACATCCTGAAAATCCCCAAGATTATCTTGCAAATTTTTCAACTGGTTTATTAAAATACTAATTTTTGGATAGGGAAACAGACTGGAAAAGAACTCCATCAAATACCGCAGTTTTTTGCATTCAATCCTGAGTTGATGCAACAGCTCATCTCCGGTATTCTCAAAGCTCAGGCGTCCAAGTTTAACGACATTCCGGTACCTCCTGTAGATTCGGTTCCGCGCAAGAAAAATTATTGGAACACCTGCGTTAAGTGCCGGTGAAGTGTTTTTCGACGGTTCGTCAAGAAAGGCTTCCCAATCCTTCAGCATCCGCGAGAGCCGTTTGGAGTTTAAATTGCCAACAACTTCCTTTAACGCTTCCGATCGTTTCACACGTAAATGGTCAAACAGCGGCTCAATGTCAACTTGAAATACATTCGGAAGCATCGCCTTGTAGTTTCTTTCGTTAAGGAGATAAACATCCAAATCCCGCAGCGGATTCGAGAGTTTGCCCAATGCGGCGAACTCCCGCCTAAACCGGTCGATTGCATCCTCCGGGAACACAGACTTAATCTGGCTTAAAGCGGAACGTGTCCGGCGGATAGCAACGCGAAAATCGTGCAAAAATTCAGTGTCAAGGTCCGCCTTGATGCCCTCCACATTGCGATTGATGACTTTCAGTAGAAGCCGCAGCACAATTTTAGTCGCCTCATCAGCACGCATATCCGGGTCGAGTTTTAATTTCAATTTTGTAGAATAATCTCCCGGGTACTGATTTACCGCTCCCAAGATGTTGCGATAGATATCTTCCTCCCCAACTGTTGGAAATCCCAAATCGTGGAATTGGTTGGCCAACGTTCGAAAGTATGCCGGATATCCTCGAACCTGCTCTAAGGTCAGATGAGTTGACATCGCGGGCGCGTCAGGTTTAAGCCTGAACGCTTCGTAAACGAAGCGCGCCACTGTTTTTTCGTCGGGGTTCAAAATGCGGTAGGAATTTGAATGGGAGACGATTTCAGCGCGCTTCAAAAGCGCGCGTACCTTTATAATCGGCGACAGCAGGTCTTTCAATCGGCTGTCAGGAAAATCCCATATGAAGACGGGTTGAGCGCGGATGCGGGCGCGCTCCATCAACGTGTTTTGAGAAAGGTGATGCAGTACAAAGTGACTTCCAGTTCCGTACAAAGCAAGTGAATTATTGAATAAACGCCAGTCGAAGGTGTCGTAAATTGTAAAACGCTCTGTGGCGGACTGCTCTTCTTTGGTGGAGTACGATGCATCAGCCGATTCACGAATCAAACGCTCTTGACTATACCCGGCAGGTAGCTTAAATTTCAGATAATTATGCAAGTCTGCCTCCACAGCGTTGTCTTCGCACCGTCATTGATTTCGCCATCGCATTTCACAAGTTTCATTGTATCAGAACCGCTGTATTTCATCAATAAGAATACCGCTGTGTCAGCAGACGCAGCGTTCATTATAGCATGATTGGGATCAGTGTCAATCATATTCAACTGCTTCATCCGTGAGGAGATAGTGCACCACATTCAGCGTGAGGCATTGGAGTGAAGAAACCCCAAATGCGTATTGTCACGGGTTCAAAATTATTGACACGCATTGCGTCGGGTGGTAGAATGCATCCCGCGGTAGGTTGGGTGATCGGGCGGTCTATCTCAACCTGAACCGCCAGAATTTAGCGGAGGTCATCCAGTGAATGAGTCAGGAACCCCCACCAATCTGTTCGACTCTCAGCCGACGTCCGGCAAAAGCGCGGGACCTCTGGCGCACCGGGTTCGCCCCAATTCACTCGACGGATTCGTCGGACAAGAGCATCTGCTGGACAAGGGACAGCCTCTTCGTCGTGCAATCGAAGGCGACGTGTTGATGTCCTGCATCTTTTGGGGTCCGCCGGGGTGCGGCAAGACTACGCTGGCGCACATTATCGCCCAGTATTCAAAAGCGCACTTCGAGCCTATCAACGCGAGCACAACAGGCGTTCCGGAATTGCGTAAACGAATCGCCGCTGCTCAAGAACGCTTAAAAATCCAAAATCAACCTACCATCCTGTTCTTGGACGAAATCCACCGCTTTAACAAAGCGCAGCAGGATTTTCTGCTGTCCTTCGTGGAAAACGGCACAATTGTGCTGATTGGTGCGACTACCGAAAACCCTTCCTTTGAGGTGAATACCCCGCTCCTCTCTCGCATGCAGGTTTACCCGTTCCACCCGCTAGAAACACGCCACATCCAGCAGATAGTGGATACGGCAATCTGCGATATTGAACGGGGACTTGGCAAGTATCGAGTCACACTTTCGGATGCGGCTATGGAAGCGCTCGTTCGGATTGCGGACGGCGATGTGCGGCTAGCACTTAATGCGTTGGAACTCGCGGTGCAAACGTGCAAGCCCAATTCGCAGCAAATCCGTCACTTGGATGCGGAGAGCGTCCGCCGCGCCGCACAGAAACGGATGCTGCGCCACGATAAAGCTGGCGATGAACATTACAACCTAATTTCGGCCTTTATCAAGAGTATGCGTGCGTCCGATGCAGACGCTGCCATCTATTGGCTGGCGAGGCTCCTTGAAGCCGGAGAGGACGCGCGTTTCATTGCACGGAGAATGGTAATCTTGGCGTCTGAGGATGTCGGAAACGCCGACCCACAAGCGTTGTTGATTGCGGACGCGGCGGCACGCGCCGTGGAATTTGTCGGGCTTCCGGAGGCGCAACTCAATTTGGCTCAGGCTGCCACCTACCTCGCGTGCGCACCGAAAAGTAATGCCTCATATCTGGCTTTACTAGCGGCTCAGAAAGATGTACGCCAAAAATCCGCCTACCCGGTACCGCTCCACCTGCGGAACGCACCCACGCAACTGATGCGAGAACTCGGGTACGGAAAGGGATACCAGTACGCTCACGATTTCGAAGAACACATCGCCGACATGGAATGCCTCCCCGAACCTCTACACGGGCAACGCTACTATAAACCGACGGATATCGGATATGAAGCGGTCATCCGCGAATATCTGGAAAAAGTTAAAAACAAAATAGGGCGAACTGATTGAGTCTAGCGGAGCGAAGGGCGAGCAAATTTGATCTCACAATAGCGTACTCTCTATACGATAAATTCGCCGCTCTCCATCCTCTCTTCGCATCTCAAGAACGCACCCAATTTTCAAGTGCGTATCTCATTACGCGCGGTGTGCGTTCGGCCGATCGAGTTTGCGGCCTCATTTGGTGTCAAAGTTGCAACCAAAACCTATCTTCTCAGGAGAATTTTCCGAGCGTTTTTGCCCTACATTTTAGTTGACACAGCATCTGAAACTCTGATAGGATGTATTCAATTGAATCCGTGCATAAGGTAGGTATTTCTCTGGCGGGCTAAACGCTTGGGTACAACAGCGATGAATCTGCTTGCTTCTATCACAAATAAAATCCCCTGTAACCCGTCCCGCAACCGCATTTCCCCGGAGGACAGGATTGATACTCCGACTATTATGGGATTATATTGGTCCGGATTCACCGAGAAACTTCATACGCAATTATTTTTTCTTGCCAAGCGTCTTTGAAGAGGCAGGTTAGTTTGCCTCTCTGGAGGCGCTTTTTTGTTTGTGGAGCGTAACGATTTCTATAAGCCGATTCAATGGCTAAAATAGCAGTTTGCGGGAGCTTGAGTTGATATGCCAATCGGATTGAGGCAATGCTGACACAAGCTGGATCGTAATCCGAAGGCGAAGCGATTTGTGGCCGCAGGCGAAAACCGAAGAAAGAGCTGTTTCTGGTCGGATTTTCCGCCTTCGGCGGTGTCTTCTTGTGGCTCATTGGCTGTACCCGGTACCATAAATTAACCATGTTAGCGTGGGGTGGTTCATTTGTCCGCGCTCAAACGAAAACCGCGAAGGATCCCTTTGGGAGGAATGCGCTTAAAGTAAAACCAACTCTAGCGATTGAGCTTATAGATTCGTTTTGACTCTTTCTTCATTCTTTAGAGATGAGGTTTTCCAACATGGCAACCATTCAAGAAAGGACAATATCTCATGAAAAAGACAGTTGTACGATTGACCTTTTTCTGCGTTGGCTTGGTCTTCGCCGGTTTGGTGTTGACGAGTATCAGTGATGCCGAAATTGACATGACAGGCGCGAGGGCTATTTGGCTCTTTGACGAAGGGGAAGGTGATACAACTAGCGATATTTCTGGCAATGATTTTCACGCAACCCTCGCAAATGGTGCGGCATGGACGGACGGCAAGTTCGGAGCAGGTGTGAGTTTCGATGGAGCGGATGATTATGTGGAAGCGAATGCCCCAGTCGTTGTCGAAACAGTCGATTTCACAATGGGTCTTTGGCTAAATCCAGGCGAGACTCAATCCCAGTGGGCTAATGTCCTCTCCAGTCATGGCAGCGATCCAGGACCTCCGGAAATTTGCCGGGGAATGTCCATTGAACAGGTTAGCGACTCCGCAAATCTGTTCTACTTTATCGCGGGTGGCGGGGAAAACGGTTGTTGGCTTGGTCAAGCGGCGCAAACCCAACTGGCAGCCGGTGTTTGGCAGCATTTCGTCATTGTACGGCAGGGGGCTACATTGACACATTACCTGAACGGCGAGGTATCCGCGGAGGGACGCGCTCAAAGAGATACACCCTACGCACCTGCCACACTTAATTTCCGCATCGGAAACTGGAGCGTCTTTGAGGGCAGGGGGTACAATGGCACAGTTGACGACGCTTTTATTTTCGATAGAGCACTGAGCCACGATGAAATTACCAGCCTTATGGACGATGGCTTTGATGTTGAAATCGCCGTTTCCCCGGCAAGGAAAATTTCTGCGGTCTGGGGAGGGATAAAAACACTATTTTAATCTGAAATACGTCTTATCCTCGTGCAGAGGCAGGCGTGCCCGTGCTTACGCTATCATGTGGATTGTGATGGCTAGGAATCCAAGTTCCCGTCTTCGATACGGCTTTGAACCCTTCAGTGGTTTAACCTTCAAATCCATTCTACGTTAAGCACGCAAACGTTGAGTGCCAGCTGATATTCTTGTTCAATCTGAAACCGGATGTAGAATTGCAAGCCCTCTTGTGCGAACTGTAAGCGGCTAAGCTTTGATTAGTACCTAATATAGCAAAGAATAATCCGTAATGAGTAATACGTGAGAAGAAGGTTAAATCTTATTGTGTTTACACGTGACGCGTGACTTCATTCTAATGAGAAATGGATTCCTCGATTAAAAACCCTGGACGAATCGAGATTGTGGCGTTAAATTGTCGGTCGGGATTCTAACACGGAGATTTCCTTGTCGATTTCGAAAACTCGACCGGCAAATTTTATAAGGAGATTGTCTTATGAAGAGCACATCTGTCAGATTAACCGTCTTTTGTATCGGTCTGATCATCATCAGTCTGGTGTTAACAGGTAAAACCGACGCCCAACTTGACATTGAAGGCGCTGTAGCGATATGGCTTTTTGACGAAGGTAGAGGCGATAAAGTAGCCGATGCCTCCGGCAATGGTAATGATGGAGAGTTTGTAAATAATCCAGAATGGGTCGAAGGAAAATTTGGCGACGCTTTGGATTTCGATGGAATTGTTGACTATGTACAGATAAATGTCCCAGTCGTTGTGGAAACCGATGACTTCACAATGGGCTGTTGGGTGAATCCAGGAAAAGTCCAAAAACAGTGGGCAAATATTCTCTCTAGCCATGGCGGCGATCCAGGTCCTCCGATAAATTGTGAGGGAATGTCCTTTGAACAGAATAGCGACACTCCAAATCGGTTCTACTTTATCGGGGGAGGTGCGCCGCGGCAATGTTGGCTTGGCCAAGCGGCGCAAACTCAACTGAAGAGCGGTGTTTGGCAGCATTTCGTCGTTGTACGCAAGGATGGTAAACTGACACATTATCTGGACGGTGAGGTGTCCGCGGAGGTAGGCCTTCCACAAGACCTCGCGGTTGCCACAGATAGGTTTCGCATCGCTAACTGGAGTCGCCACGGGAACCGGGAATTCCAGGGGAAGGTTGACGAAGCCATGGTTTTCAGTCGAGCACTAAGCCACGATGAAATTACCACGGCCATGAATGAAGGTATTGCCGAGATATTGCCAGTTGCCCCAGTGGACAAAGCGCTCACTACGACGTGGGGGACATTAAAATGGATGAATCGGAGAAGAGAATAACGACCGGTTCATCTACTACCAAGTGGGCGATTTGGTAGAAGTCTTGTCGACACTTGAGACAAGCGTTGTTTAATTCAAGGATTGAATCAAACAGTAAGGTCCCAAGGTATTCTAAGTGTTTCATCGTCTGAAACTAAGGTCCTGCCTCACTATTATTCAGTTTTCTTACCCTGCGCACTAGAGCAACTTCCGCTCCTTGCTGCTGTGGTGCGTCCATCCAACCTGTAATTATTCGGCGTTTTTGACCGCACAAGCCCGTTGAATTAGTGTAAAATTCTGTCAAAAGAAATTCCAGAATTTACTGTTCTATTCCCACACTGATACCGTCTAGCACATCGTTGGAAGAACAGTGATGCAGCAACGCCCCAAGAAAACTCCACGACCAAATGCGATCGAAAATTCCATTGAAACACGATTCCCTCCGGTGGAATCTCGAAAGCCGTTCTGTTTCTGACCCAATCTCGATTCTCTAATAGTAGGACTCTTTTCGTTTTCTGCAAAAGGCAATCATGCCCGTAATTAGCAGACCGCCGCTCAGAAGATTTTTCAGTTGTAAGGTTTCGGCTCTGGCTTTGGTTATCCTGCTGGGGCTTAGCCGGGCGGCGCCAAGCCAGGCACCTGAAGGGTTCGAATTCGCCGATGTCGTGGAGAAATACCAGAAGGCTGTGGATGAATATCCGGCGTCGATAGAGGCGTATATGAATCTAGGCTTCGCGTATCTAGCGGTGGATGCGATGGAGCAAGCCAAGGAGATGTTCCGCGAGGTGCTCCGATTGGACGCGGAGTCTCCTGAAGGACACTATTGGCTAGGGCGAATCGACAATCTCCAGGGCAATTTTGAGAAATCAATTTTTTCTTTTCAGAGTGCTGTCCGTTTGCTTCCAAACTGGAGCGACGCGTATTCGGAGTTGGGATTGTGCTATTTTCGGACATACAAATATGATGAGGCTGAAGCCGCTTTCAAGAAGGCGCTTTCGCTGATGGCAATGTCGAAAACCCATCGCCCTCGATTTGCACCACCGCCCATCTTCGAAAAAGAAAACCAAGAATGGATAAATAAAGTGGCACCGATGCTAAAAAGCGGTATTGTTTATTATCTTAGCCTTATCGCATTCGAACGTCGACTTTTTGACGAGACTGCCGAATACTGCCGTCAAGTTATCCGGATAGAACCCCAATTTGCGGAGGCGTATTTTCAGCTTGGGATGGTTCATGTTCAAAAAAAAGAGTGGGAAGCGGCAGAGAAAGCATTCGGCCAGGCAATTCACATTAGACCTCAAATGGGGCACGCCCACTACCAGTTGGGGTTATTGTATTTCAGACAAGGCAAACAGGCAGAAGCCGCCAACGCGATAGCGCAATCTCAACAACTTAACAATTCTTTGGAACAACTCCGGAAGCAGCAATTATCCCTGATGTTGAACACAGACAAAGCCCCCGTCCTATCAAACCTCGGTTGGCAATATTTAAATGAGAAGAATTACGAAGCGGCTGTTCGGGAGTACAAAAAAGCACTCTGGCACAGCCCAAATCTCGCGGAAGCACACAACGGAATCGGTTATGCATATACGATGCAAGGCCAACTTGAGAAAGCAATCCAAGCTCAACAGATGGCGATCCGATTGAAACCTCAGATGGCTGAAGCATACGCGGGCATGGGACTCATTCGGCTAAAGCGTGCAGAAGTTTCTCAAAGCGAAGGAGATTATGAATTAGCCCTTTCGGCGTATCGCAAGGCAACAGAATTGAAGCCGGAATTCCCGGAAGCCCTCCTGAACCTTGGCAATATTGCCAATAAACTTTCTCGTCTTGAGGAAGCTGAAAAGGCTTATATAACATTGTTAACACTTCGGTCGAATCACGCGCATACCCAACTTGGCGAAATTCCGATAAGCCGGATTCATCTGAATCTGGGCAAAATTTATTTGCGTCAAGAGAAATTCCCACAGGCAAATCGGCATTATCAGGAAGCACTGAAGCAAAATCCGGATCTCGCCGAAGCGTTTTATGACTTGGGATTCATAGCATTTAAAGATGGCCGGGCAGATGACGCCGTCGACAACTATAAGACTGCGCTAAAAATCCAACCCGATATGGCTGAAGCGCATTACTTCCTTGGAAAAATATACGTTGAACAGAATCAGTTTGAGCCGGCGGAGAAAGCATTTCAGAGGGTTATCGAGATTCAGCCCTCCTTCCACAGAGCCTATGAACGGTTAGCACACCTATACGGACAGACGGGCAGGTACACAAACAAGGCTGTGGCACTCGCCGAGAAAGCCGTAGAACTTCAACCCAATTCGGCGGCTTACCTCAATACCCTGTCATGGTTGTATTACATCAACAAAGATTATGTGCAGGCGGAAAGCGCCATAAAAAAAGCACTCGTGTTGCAACCCGATAATCGGCTCTACCAACGAGGACTCAAAGCCGTTCAACAAGCCACGGGCGTTGATGGATCGGCGAGGAATTGAGTGAGGGAATGGGGAAAGCGAAGGGGACTCGGAAGTTAATCCGTTCAGGATTCATATTCCCCGCATTCGGTTTTCTAGTCTTCTGGCTTTCTGGCTTGCCGGTGAACGCCCAATTCCACTTCACCGAAGTCCCCGCTCAAGTTACGGCTGCGGCATCCGTGTTCCGCGGGACCGGCATCCACTTTCAGCACTCAGACGGCCGCAGCGGTGAGCGGTATTTTGTTGAGACGCTTGGCTCCGGCGCCGCGTGGTTTGATTATGACGAAGATGGAGATTTGGACATCTATTTCGTCAACGGCGCGGATTTGCCGAAGATGCGCTCGGATGTTCCGCCGACTAACGCACTTTACCGCAATAACGGCGACGGCACCTTCACCGATGTGACATCTGATGCTGGCGTGGGCGATACGGGATATGGTTTTGGTTGCTGCGTAGGCGATTACGATAACGACGGTTACTCAGACCTTTATGTCACGAATTTCGGCCCAAATCTTCTGTATCACAATAACGGCGACGGCACCTTCACCGACATGACGCATGAAGCAGGTGTTGGAGATGAGCGGTGGGGAGCTTCCGCTGCTTTCGCCGATTATGACAACGATGGCGACATAGATTTATTTGTCGCCAACTATGTGACGTATCAATTAGAGAATAATCAGGATTGCTATGAGAGAGGCATCCGCGCCTATTGTCCGCCGGCAGATTTCGCGGGGGCGCTGGATGTGCTTTATCGAAACGACGGCAATGGCACGTTTACAGACATCACACAGAATGCGGGATTCATGAACTCAAACGGCAAGGGGCTGGGCGTCGTTTGGGGGGACTATGACAACGACGGCTATGCTGACCTTTCCGTGGCGAATGATACGACGCCTGACACACTTTATTGGAACAAGGGCGATGGCACTTTTATGGAGGTGGGGACTTTCGTTGGGGTTGCCTTTAGCGGCAGAGGCACTGCCTTAAGCGGGATGGGCATCAGTTTCGGCGATTATGACAACGACGGCTGGTTAGATCGGGTTGTGACGAACTTCCAGGATGAACCAAACACTCTCCATCACAACGACGGGATTGGGGAAAATACAGGGCTTCCCCCTGTTTTCGCCGATACGACTTTTTCAGCCGGCCTTGGAAGGCCAAGCCTTCCGTATCTCGCCTGGGGTGTGGATTTCGTAGATCTCGACAACGATGGGCATCTGGACATCTTCGCGGCGAATGGGCATGTACACGACAAGGCCGAAGAAATTAACAGAGATGTCAATCAGAGCAGTACGTACGCCCAGCGAAACCAGGTCTTCAGAAATCGAGGCGATGGCGGTTTCTATGAGATTTCCGAGGGCATCGGCACCGGATTGCACATAAAGAAAGTAAGCCGCGGCGCCGCATTCGGCGATTATGACAACGATGGCGACGTTGACATCTTGATTACCAATTCCAATCAGGCGCCGGACCTCATTCGGAACGACAGCGTAAATTCAAACCACTGGCTGATGCTGGAGACCATCGGCACGCAGAGTAATCGGGACGGGATTGGTGCCCGTGTGAAAGTGACCGCAGGAGGATTCTCACAAATCCGGGAAGTAAAAAGCGGCTCCAGTTACCTTTGTCAGAGCGATATGCGGTTACATTTTGGACTTGGCGAGGCATCAGAAGCCGATTCGGTGGAGATTCGATGGCCCAGCGGGTTGGTGGAGCGTTTTGAAGGCGTCAAAGCCAATCAGTTTGTGAAGGTGATAGAGGGGGAAGGACAGCTCCTGTCACAACCGTCTGAATGAACTTTGGAAAATCCGCTTTACCCGGTGCGGCCCCATCTTCGAAACGCACTGGCGCAACAGATACGGGCACTCGGTTTCGGGAAATGGTGCCAGTACATTCACGATTTTGAAGAACACATCGCCTCCATGGAATATCTTCCCGACGCTCTTCACAGATAACGCTCCTAAGAGCCGGTCGACATCGTACATGAAGCGGTCATCCGTGAATATCTGGAAAAAGTGACAAAACAAAAAAGGGCGAATCAATTGAACCATGTTCGTCTGATGAAGTCTAGCGGAGCGAAGTCAGAATTAGTCTAATGCATCAGTATATTACCCTTTCCTCCCTAAATAATTCGCCCATCATTATATTACCCTTCCCATCATAAATTCGCCACTCCCCATCCACTTTTCGCATTTTAAGAACGAATCCAGTGTTCCTGGGGCTATCCGACGTTGGCGCTTCTAATCGGAAATGAAATTCATCGCCGACATATTCACTACTCACAATCTCTATCTGACTATAACCCTCCCGCATCTTCGACTGTCCTTCCGGAGTTTGAATTGCATCCAGTCCCTTCAGTATAGACTGAATCACAGATTCTCTCGTCTTTTCTACTAACGCTTCTGGCACCCCTTCTGGAAAATTATCTTCAATTGCATTTAAGGTTTCATTTACAAATTCTTCTGGAAACTCCCCTCCGAGGAAACGTAAACTAGTTTCAATATGATCTCTGTAAGCTCCTGTCACAAAGGGGAGAGTTTCCTCTAAATCCACATTCTTAAGTGCTTCCACATAAGCGTTCATCACCTCTTCGGCGGATAAGATTGTGCCTTCTGATGCAACGGATGAATCGGTTTCGCCTGATTCGGAATCCTGATTAGATGCCCCGTCCGTTGCTAGTTGCGACGCCTGCGTTTCCGATTGTTCGTCGGCACCTTCTAGATGATCGAAGAAGTCCTCAATTTGCAGCATCTCTTCTGCGGAGATTTGCGGCTTATTTTCGGGTAAAGGTGCGCTGACCGCGCCTTTACGAGCGGTGTCCGTTTGAGCGACCGAGGTTTCAGACTCAGTTGGCGTCGAAGCTACAATCTCAACCGATGGAGACGAATCTTCTTTCGACGATATGAACTGGCGCGTTCCGATGAAGGCGAGTACAATGATGGCTACCGCCCCGGCGGTGATTTTGGGTACTGTTCCAACTTTCATGACCGTTAATCCTCCTGAGTAGATTTGTTTGAGTGTGGGCATCGGAGAAACAAACACACCAGTAAGCAGATGACCCAATCGTTTGGCGAGTTTCTGCTTGGCGCGCGAGAGCCGAAACGAAATCGCCTTGTATGACAACCCATGCGTCCGAATCAGTTCGTCGTAGCCTGCGCCTTCAAGATAGTACGAGCGAGCGATTTCCCTATCTTTTTGCGGCAACGTTTCAATCGCGCGGCGAATCAGTTCCCTCTGTTCGCGGCGTATCAACTGTTCGTCGGGTGCGTCCGGGGTTAGGAGTGTGTGTGCGCTCGCTTCATCAATGGAAACAGTATTGACACGCTGTTTTCGCAACCAATCTCGTGCACTGTTTCGGGCAATCTCTGCCAGCCAGTATTTGAATTTTTCCCGATCCTCATACTGCACCAAGCCACGGTAGGCGTTGAGAAAGGTGTCTTGCACAATCTCTTCGGCATCGTTCGGATTGTTTACAAATCCGATTACAACCGCATAAACAAAGGCGTAATGCACCCGCATTAACTCCGTGAATGCACCTTCGTCCCCCGCTTGAACGCGGTAAATCAGATCTTTAGTGTTAGCCACTGTTCTTCATTCCTCCTTATACCCCTTAATCAAACATAACGACGTTCTGCGATTTTTTCTAGCACTTTTTTTGAAGATGTAACTGTCTGAATCAGGATTTACCGGATTAAAGGATTCCCAGGATATCAGATTAGTCGCGGGTTGAAAATAAAAAAGGCGAATGGGTTGTACCATTCGCCACGTGAAGTCTTTGGGAATAGAGTTGGGAGTTTGTTGATTATTCCCTTGCATAAATTATCCACACTCCATCAACATTCCGCATCTTAACGAGGCGCATTATGCTTTCTGGTGGCTTTGGAAACCCTGGAGGAAGCTCTCCCAATCCCGGTAGTTTTGGCATCGGCACGCTCAATCGGAAGTGAAATTCATCACCGACATATTCGCTCCTCACAATCTCCATCTCCCCATACATTTCCTGTGCCATTTGCCGTATCTTCGCCTGCACTTTTGAATTCTGGTTAATCTCCAACATCATTTGCTGCAGACTATCCATCTGTTTTTCTGACATCGCTTCTTTTTCTTTCGACATCTCGTCGGAAATACGATCTGCTACGTCTTCTGAAAACCCATCACTGAAGATGTGCAAAGTAGTTTCAATGTGATTTCTGGCGGTCCCATCTACGTACGGGAGCAATGCCTCAAAGTCAAAAGTCCTATATGCATCGAGATAAGTATCCATCAACTCTTCGGCGGCAAAACTAGCGCTTTCGGCTTCAAAAGATGAATCAGTGACATTGCCTTTTTGAAAATCTTGATTGGTTGTCTCGTGCGTTGCTAGTTGTGAGATAGCGGCCTCCGATTGCGCGTCTGACTCATCAAGGTGAGCGAAAAAGTTTTCGATTTGCTGCATCTCCTCTGCAGAGATTTGCGGTTTGTCTTCAGGCACAGACGCGACGACTGCGCTTTTACGAGCGGCGTCCGTTTGAGCGACCGAGGTTTCAGGCTCAGTTGGCGTTGAAGCAACAATCTCTTCCGATGGCGACGAATCTTCTTTCGACGATAGGAACTGGCGCGTTCCGATGAAGGCGAGTACAATGATGGCTACGGCCCCGGCGGTGATTTTGGGTACTGTTCCAACTTTCATGACCGTTAATCCTCCTGAATAGATTTGTTTGAGTGTGGTTATCGGAGAAACGAATACACCAGAAAGCAGATGACCCAACCGCTTGGCGAGTTTCTGTTTGGCGCGTGAGAGTCGAAACGAAATTGCCTTGTATGACAACCCGTGCGTCCGAATCAGTTCGTCGTAGCTTGCGCCTTCAAGATAGTACGAACGCGCGATGTCCCTATCTTTTTGCGGCAAGGTTTCCATCGCGCGGCGAATCAGTTCTCTCTGTTCGCGGCGTATCAACTCTTCGTCAGGTGAATCCGCGGTTTGAAGCGTACCTTCGCTCACCTCGTTGATGGATACGGCGTCGATTCGTTGTTGTTCTCGCAACCAGTTTAAGGCTCGATTTCGCGCAATTTTTGCGAGCCAGCCTTTGAATCTTTTCGTATCCTCAAGTTGTGGCAAACCGCGGTAAGCGTTAAGGAAGATTTCTTGGACAACTTCCTCGGCGTCGTTGGGATTGTTTACGATTCCGATTACAATCGCATAAACGAAGGCATAATACGCCTGCATTAACTCAGTGAACGCACCTTCGTCCCATGTTTGGGCGCGAGAAATGAGGGCGTTGTCGTTATCCACAGTTTTTCGTTCCTCCGTTGCATTATATTAAGACACTGTTCTGCGATTTTTTCTAGCACTTTTTTGTGATGTAACTGTCTGACTCAGGATTTACCGGATTAAAGGATTCTCAGGATATCAGATTTTTCGCGGGCAGAAAATAAAAAAAGGCGAATGGGTTGAACCATTCGCCTTGTGAAATCTTGGGGAATACGGTTGTGGGTTTGTTAAGAGTTCCGCTTTTAATACAAATAATTAACTTCGTAAATTTGCCATGCACCGTTCTCTTTTCGCATCTTAACAGACGTACCCGGCATCTCTAGGTGCTCGGGCATCTCCGGCAGCTCTATCCCCTGTAATTCGGGCATCTCCGATATGTCCGGTATCTCTATTTTCGGCATGGCTATTTTCAATTGGAAGTGGAATTCATCGTCGACATATTTACTGGTCACAATCTCAACCTGACTGAACATTGATCGCACCATCGGATTCTGCATCGTATCGTTTAACATCTGAATCATACCGTCCGCCATTTCTTCTGATAACCCAATGTCATTATAATATATATCAACAAGCTCATCCGGAAGCTCACCGTTAAACATGCCTATAAGACCCGTTACCACTGGTCGGGCAGTGCCTGTCACATACGGCAGCATCGTCTCAAGTTCAAGCTTTCTATACGCCTCTATATAGGCATTCATCAACTCTTCGGCGGATGCATTCGCGTCGGTTGTGCTGGACTCGGTTTCAGATTCAGACGGTAGTTGGGAGGTGTCCACTTCCGGTTCTTCGATTTGACCGAGGGAGTCCTTGCCAACGATGACGGTGGCGCGCTTGTTTCGAGGGAATACACTCGCCGCCAGGTGCTGCATGTCTGCATCGGTAACGCGCTGGATGGCATCACGCAATTCGTTGCCATCCAGTTTCAGTTGATACCGACGACCGGTGCTGAAAGCTAAACCGTAAAGGTTTTGCGCCCACATGGCATCCGGCACCTCAACTGTGCCCAACATTGCCATTGAGTTAAGCGTTCGCTGTTTGTCCTCCGGTGTAAGTTTTGTCGCCAACGCCGTGTTTAGGCGTTCGTCGAGTTGAATCAGTGCAATATGGTCGTCTGTGTCAGATTGTAGGTCGGTTTGGAGCACAAGTGTGGTATCATCCTCCAGCGGTGTGAAGTACACACGCGGTGTTTTACCCGGCTGAAAGACGAACTGTGCGCTTGCCCACAAACGCGAGACAACTATCAGGAACGGCGCGTACTCCTTACTCCCGGGTCGGGGTGCAGCATATCCAATCGCTGCGACGCCGGTCGTATCGTCGTTCACAGGTTCTGCAGTAAGCAACCGCAGCCCGCCGGTCAATGCTATAGACTTGCGCGGTTTAATAGGGGGCGACACGCTGGGCGAAATGTGACCGAAGTTTTGGTGAATCAACTGCCGCGCTTCGGCAACGTCAAACCCGCCTGCGATGGCAAGAATGGCGTTGTTCGGTTTGTAGTAATTCTGCCAAAATTGCTGGAGCTCGTCGAGCGTCATAGTCTCGATGTGCTCGGGCGCGACGCCGACGCGTCCGCCTTCGAGAATCGTGTGCAAGTGAGCTCGAACACTGTTTAAACCGACCAGCGACGGGACGCCACTATACATGTTCCTCAACTCCGCCATCACGCGAGGCACCTCACGATTCAGATCGGCTTGGGTAATGCGTAGGTCATTCATGCGGGTAGCCGCGTCCTTCAATTCGGACGCGAATTGTTTTGCTTCGACGACCCCGGCAAAAACGGTGTAGTCAAATCCCGTGTGCGAGTTCCAGCCTGCAACATAGCGTGCCTGAAGCTGTATGGCGCCGCGCGCTGGGGAGTCGCCGGCTGCAGCGGTATAATACAGGTGTTCAAGCAGGTGTGCTCTGCCGGACTTTCCGATCGGGTCGTGGTCTCCGCCCAAATTGAACAGCACTACAACCGCCACTTGGCTTGACGTGGGAACAGGGCGTAGAATGACTGTCAGCCCATTTTCCAGTTTGTACGGCGCCCGTATCTCGGTCTTTGAAATTTTAACCTCGGCGACGGAGTTGATCGGACTCGGTTGCTCGGGCGAATTACCGACAATCCCCGTGCCGTGTTCACCAAGAACCGTTGGCGGTTTGGCCCCCTCGGCCACGAGTTCCACCGGAATCTCTGCAAACATTGTCATCTGGATTTCGCTGGGAAGCGGTGAACTGGCCAGATCGCCGGGCGTAGCAACTGGTCGGAGAAATTGATTGAAAAGCATAAAGGTAAGTACTATCCCGACGGTCGCTGAACCGATGAATGGAAGCAACGGCTTCGTTGAAATCGGTTGCACTTTGGTTGACTTAATGGCTTCGACGATTCGGAACGTAAAGCCTGACTGTAATTTTTTCTCTGCAAATGTGGTGTCTATCATCGAAATCAACTCCTCCTTCAGTTTGGTTCTGGCTCGCATCAACCGTTGGTTCACGGTGTTGACAGAAGTCCCCAAAAACCGCGCAATCTCCTTGCTACTCAGACCGCCAAGATAGTAGAGCGTCAACGTCTGTCGATAGATTTCCGGCAATTGATCAATCGCCTCACGGATGGATTCGGCTGCGGCTTCGCTTCGATAGGCATCAATTGACGGTGTGTCCAAGAGCGCCGTGTCTTGGTCCTCGATGTAGTCTCCATCTGGACGGCGTAATCGGGATGTGAGAAAATTTGTGCACGAATTAACCGTAATTGAGAACAGCCACGCTAAGAAGTTATCCCGTCGCTTGAGGGTAGGAAGTTTCTGATAGGCTTTAATAAAGACTTCTTGGGTGATGTCCTCAGCATCGTGGAAGTTTCTAAGCTTTGTGTAAGCTAGGGCATAGACGCTCGACTTGTATTTATCAACGAGCAAGCCAAACGCCGCCGATTCTCCATTAAGGCATTTTCCGATGATGTATCCATCTTCTGTGTACACGGTTCTATTCCTCTCACCAAATGGCTTCATTTAGTATGACAATGCAAAAGACCGAAATATTACACGGGCAGACAATTTTTCGGTTGAAAGAGAGGATAAGTGACAGGGTGTATCTGTTACCGAACTGTCTGACTCAGGATTTACCGGATTAAAGGATTCTCAGGATAACAAATTTTTCGCGGGTTGAAAATAAAAAAGGCGAATGGGTTGAACCATCCGCCTTGCGAAGTCTTGTGGGATTGAGTTGCCGGTTGCTTTAACGTCTGACTATTCATAAATTCGCCATGCCCCGTCCTCCTTTCGCATCTTAACAACGTTTTCTACGCTCTCCGGCAACTCTGGCATCTCGTCCAGTAGTTCCGCCCGTAGTTCTTCCGGCGTATCCCGCATCAGCGGTTCTATCAGTGCTCCAAATTGTGGTAAAGTTGTTCTCACTCGAAAATGGAATTCATCGCCAACATATTCGCTGCTTACAACCTCGGACCCGCCAAGCACCGGGCCGAACGTCAACTCAATCATCTGCTTGAGCTCTGGATTTTCCTCCATAAAATCTTTCATGTCCGGCAAAACACTTTCCAGCTCTTCTTTAGCAGCCCCTGTCAATAACGGGAGCATTGCCTAAAAGTCTAAATTCTTGGATGCCTCGATATAGGCGTTCATTACCTCTTCAGCGGATTGTTCCGTGTCTTCAACAACCGCATCGGTACTGATTGAGACATGCTGATCGAAGTCTTGCTGATGTGCGGCTTCTGCGTGTTGTGTTTTGTCCGATTGTGCGTCCGCTTCATCGAGTTGAGCGAAGAAGTTTTCAATTTGCTGCATCTCCTCTGCAGAGATTTGTGGTTTGTCTTCAGGCACAGGCGCGACGACTGCGCTTTTACGAGCGGCGTCCGTTTGAGCGGCGGAGGTTTCAGCCTCAGTTGGCGTTGAAGCAACAATCTCTACCGTTGGAGTCGAATCTTCTTTCGACGAAATGAACTGGCGTGTCCCGATGAAGGCGAGTGCGATGATGGCAACTGCCCCGGCGGTGATTTTGGGAACGGTTCCAACTTTCATGACCGTTAATCCTCCTGAGTAGATTTGTTTGAGTGTCAACGCGGGAAAGGCGAATACACCAGTGAGTAGATGGCTCAACCGCTTGGCGAGTTTCTGCTTGGCACGCGAAAGCCGAAACGAAATCGCCTTGTATGACAACCCATGCGTCCGAATCAGTTCGTCGTAGCTGGCGCCTTCAAGAAAGTAGGAGTGAGCGATGTCCCTATCTTTTTGCGGCAGCGATTCCATGGCACGTCGAATTAGTTCTCTCTGCTCGTCGCGAATCAAGCTTTCGTCAGCAGACTCTGACAACTGAACTGCCCGCTCATCCACTTCATCAATAGATACGGTGTCCAACCGCTGTTCGCGTAACCAGTTTAAGGCTCGATTTCGCGCAATTTTTGCCAGCCAACTCTTGAGTTTGGTCTGCTCCTCATACTGCGCTAAGGCGCAGTAGGCGTTGAGAAAGGTGTCTTGCACAATCTCTTCGGCGTCGTTGGGATTGTTCACGATTCCGATTACAACCGCATAAACGAAGGCATAATGCGCCCGCATCAATTCAGTGAATGCACCTTCGTCTCCCGCTTGGGCGCGAGAAATGAGCGTATCGTCGTTCCTCACCGTAATTCATTCCCTTCCATCTACGCTATACAGAACACAGCTTTTGAGATTTTTCTAGCACTTTTTGGGTATTTAACTGTCTGAATCAGGATTTACCGGATTAAGGGATTCTCAGGATAACAAAATACACGCGGGTTGAAAATAAAAAAGGCGAATGGGTTGAACCATTCGCCTGGTGAAGTGTTGAGGAATTCGGTTGCGGGTCATCGAGAGACATCCCATAAAAGCACTGTTCCGTCGTAACTTCCACTCCCCAGCGTGCTCCCATCCGGGTTGAATGCCAGGGTACTAATGTACGACGTATGCCCCTTCAAGCTTCGTCGCTGCGTCTCCGTCTTGGCATCCCACAGAAGGATGATTGCGTCGGCATCCCCACTCGCAAGCGTTCGTCCATTCGGGCTAAACTCTACCGCGGTAACATCTGCCGAGTGACCGTTTAGCGTTCTACGGTGCGTCCCCGTGGCAGCATTCCAAAGCTGGACGGAATGGTCGCCGCTCCCACTGGCTATCTTGTTTCCGTCTGAGCTAAAGGCGACGCTCGTGATGTCCGCGGTATGACCCTTTAGTGTTCGGCGGTGCGCGCCCGTGGCGACATCCCAAAGTCGGATGGTTGCGTCGGTGCACCCGCTTGCCAACGTCGCGCCGTCTGGGCTGAACGCAAGCGTCGAGCGAGCCGGCCTGTAAACGCGAGGAACGGTGTCCGACGCCTCCCAGTGCAGGTTATGCAGTTGCGCACCCGTCTCGGCATTCCACAGGCGGATAGTTGTTTCGCCGTTCCAACTTGCTACCGCTGAGCCATCCGGGCTGAACGCTATGCTGTGGTCTACGCCGTCATCGTTTCGTAATGTCCGCAGATATGCACCTGTCTTTACATTCCAAAGGCAGACGGAATGATGCCCATTTCCACCTGCTAACGTTAGCCCATCCGGGCTAAATGCTATGCTATGGGCCTCTGATAAATACCGGTCCAGTGACCGCTTGTGCTCGCCTGTCACAGCATCCCATAAACGAATGGGATTCAACCGGCTCGCACTTGCCAACGCCGCACCGTTCGGGTTGAACGCTATGCTAATGACGGGTTTTATATGTCCATCCAGCGTCCCTAAGTGCGTATCCGTCACCGGATTCCACAGGCGAATTGTCCCGTCGTCACTCCCGCTTACCAACGTTGCACTATCCGGGCTGAAGACGACATGAGTGACCCAACCCGTATGTCCTTCTAGCTCCCGCAGCCGTGTTCCTGCCGCGACATTCCACAATCCGATGGTCGTGCCAGGCCCACCACTTGCCAAGATACTGCCATCCGGGCTGAACGCGACGCTCGAGACCATAGGTATGCGTTCTTCCAGTTGCCAAAGGTGTACTCCGGTCTTAGCGTTCCAAAGTCGGATGCTATCGCCCCAACCGCCGCTTGCCAGTACGCTGCCATCTGGGCTGAACGCGACCGCGGTGGCATACTCCGTGTGACCTTCCAGAGTTCGTACAGGTACGCCTGTCTCCACATCCCACAGACGAATAGTCTTGTCATAACTTGCGCCTGCCAACGTCGAGAAATCCGGGCTGAACGCGGCGGTACCAACGGAATATGTATCTCCCTGCGGAGTACGCAGTTCCAGTGACCGCGTATGTGTTTTAGTCTCGACATCCCACAGATGAACGGTCGTCTGCGACACACCTGCTAGTGTGCTGCCATCCGGGCTGAAAACCACGTTCAAGGTGCCCTCTGATTTTGCCTCCAGTGTATGTAGGTGTAAACCCGTCACGGCATCCCACAGACGAACGGTATTGTCCGAACTTCCACTCGCTAGCATGCTGCCATCCGGGCTGAACACTACGCTCGCCACAATTCCCGAATGTCCGGTGAGCAGAGCTATCTCTTGATGGGTCGTTGTATCGTAGAGCCAGATACCGATTCCGCTGCCGACTGCAAGCCGAGCGCCATCGGGGGAATACTGTATTTGACCTATCGCCCCCTTTCCGATCCGCGCTACAACCCCTTCAGGCAAACCCCACTGCGAGGCATCTTGCGAAAAGGCGTTGCACAAGGTCAAGGAGAACAGTATATGCAAGGATAAAACTGTTTTCATTTGAAGACTCCTTTACAACTAAAATCATTGCAATCAACGTTACAGAAAAAACCAATCGCAACATTTCGTCAATTCTACTACGAGTAGAACATGCTATTGGTGGGGTCAATCGTTTTCTTACCGCAAAAGAATTGTTGCGAACATGGAAGATGGATTCAACAATCAAGTCATAGAGGCATGTTACGGCTTACACAATTTTCGACTGCACTTCAGACCATGGTTCTACAAGCCCGCTAACAATTACTGATAATCAATGTCATAAATTCGCCATTCATCAGCCTCTTTTCGCATCTTATAAGTCATATCCGGAATTTCCAGGTGGTCGGGCATCTCCGACAGTTCCATCCCCTCCGGCATTTCTATCCCTTGTAGTTCGGGCATTTCCGATACGTCCGGCATCTCTATTTTCGGTATCGGTATTCTCAATTTGAAATGAAATTCATTGCCGACAAATTCACTGCTTACAACCGTTAACTGACTGTATATTGAGCGCAAGCCTGCTTGCACCATGGGATTGTTCATAGAATCCTCCATCATCTGAACCGTGCCGTCCGGCATGGAATCTATAAGCTCTTCTGGAAACTCACCGCTAAACACGTCCATGGTACTTTTTACCTCTTCTAGGGCGGTGCCTGACAAATACGGGAGCATCGTATCAAGGTCAAGATTTTTATGTGCCTCTACAAAGGCGTTCATCACCTCTTCGGCGGATACGCCTGCGCTATCAACGCTTAATCGTGCATCCGATTCTTCAGAAGAGAGCAGAGAAGCGCCGCCAACGATGACGGTGTCGCGTTTCTCTGGCGAGAATACATTCGCTGCCAGGTGCTGCATATCTACATCGGTTACACGCTGGATGGCATCGCGCAGATCCCCGCCATTTAGTTTCAGTTGATACCGGCGGCCAATGCTGAACGCTAATCCGTACGGATTTTGCGCCCACATGGCATCCGGTACATCAACTGTGCCCATCATTGCCATTGAGTTTATCGTTAGCTGTTTGTCCGCCGGCGTGAGTTTCGGCGTCAATGCCGTGTTTAGGCGTTGGTCGAGTTGATCGAGCGCTGACTCAATGTCCGCCTCAATTTGCACGTCGGTCTGGAGCACAAGCGTGGTGCCATCGTCCAATGGTGTAAAGTACACAGGCGGTGTTTTGCCCGGCTGAAATGCAGCCTGCGCGCCTGCCCACAAACGTGAGACAACTATCAGGAACGGCGCGTATTCCTTGCTCCCGGGTCGGGGTGCAGCATATCCAATCGCTGCGACGCCGGTCGTAACGTCGTTCACAGGTTCCGCGGTGATGAAGCGAATTGCCCCGGTCTTCGCTGCAGGCTTGGGCGGCTTTGCAGGCGGAGGCATACCGGACGGAATCAGGCTGAAGTTTTGGTCAATCAAATGCCGCGCTTCGGCAACGTCAAACCCGCCTGCGATGACAAGAACGGCGTTGTTCGGCTTGTAGTAATCCTGCCATAACTGCTGCAGTTCACCGAGAGTCATTGTCTCAATGTGCTCGGGCGCACCGCCGACCCGTCCGCTTTCGGGGATGGGGTGCACCTGAGCTCGCACACGGTTTATGCCGACCAGCGACGGCACGCCGCTGTACATGTTACTCAATTCTGTCATCACGCGAGGCACCTCGCGGATTAGATCAGCTAAGGTGATTTGCAAATCGTTCATGCGCGCAGCCGCATCCTTCAACTCCAACGCGAATTGCCCTGCTTCGACGACACCTGCAAAAACAGTGTAGTCGAACCCTGTTTGCGCGTTCCAGCCTGCAACATAGCGTTCTTGAAGCTTCATGGCGTCGCGCGCTGGGGTGTCACCGGCTGCAGCGGTGCAATACAGGTGTTCAAGCAGGTGTGCTCTGCCGGACTTTCCGATCGGGTCGTGGTCTCCGCCCAAATTGAACAGCACTACAACCGCCACTTGGCTTGACGTGGGAACAGGACGTAGAATGACTGTCAGCCCATTGTCCAGTTTGTACGGGGTTGGTATCTCAGAATTCGAAATTGTAGCGGCGGCGTTCATCGAACTCGGTTGACCGGGCGAATTGCCGACAACCCCCGTTCCGGGCTCACCGGCAACCGTCGGCGGTTTGGAGGCATCAGCAACGAGTTCAACCGGAATCTCTCCAATCATTGTCATCTGGATATCGCTGGGGTACGGTGAACTGGCCAGATCGCCGCGCGCAGCGGCTGGACGGAGCAATTGACTGAAAAACATAAAGGTAAGCACAATCCCGACTGCTGCTGAACCGATGAACGCAGGCAACGGCTTTGTTGAAATTGGTTGCACTTTGGTTGACTTAATAGCTTCCACGATTCGGAACGTAAAGCCTGACTGTAATTTTCTCTCTGTAAATGTGGTGTCTATCATTGCAATTGACTCCTCCTTCAGTTTGGTTCTGGCTCGCATCAGCCAGTCGTTGACGGTATTGACGGAACGCTCAAACACTGCGCAATCTCTTTAGTAAATAGCCCCCTAGTATTTAACCCTTTGCTACGGGTAGAGAGATTCTGATACACTTAAAAAACATTACGTGCGCGGCATCCTCATCATTAATTAAGTTACTCAGCTTTGCGTAAGCGAGAGCGTAGACGCTCGACTTGTATTTATCAAAGAGCAAGGCAAATGCCGCCGATTCTCTATTAAGGCATTTTCCGATGATGTATCCATCTTCCGTGTACACGCTGCTGCTCCTCTCACTGAACGACTTCATTTTGTAAGACAATGCAAAAGACTGAAAAATTACAAGGGTGGACAATTTCTGGGCGGAAAGAGAGGATAATTATTGAGGTGAATCTGTTGCCAAACTGTCTGAATCCGTATTTACTGGAATAAAGGATTCTTAGGATAACAGATTTGTCGCGGGTTGGAAATAAAAAAGGCGAATGGGTTGAACCATTCGCCTGGTGTATCGGGGCAAGGAAACTCCTCATACCAATGTCTACAGTACTCATCCGACAGTTAATCGGTACTATGGAATTATTCAGGGGAAGCCGAGTCGAAAGTGAAGCGCGTCTTCTGTGTATTTAGGGTCCCCTGGCGTTCGAGAAACTCGGCTAAAGGTTTAATATCTTCAATTGCGGTTTCTAAATTTTCAATCTCCTTGGCATGTTTTTCAGGGGAATGGTCTTTTAGCATCTGCTTTTTTAATTCGAGAAACCGAATAATCTCTGGAATCGTGCCTTCTTTCTCACGAGAAAGACGAAAAAAGAGTTCCTCCCATTCTTTTGTGAGAGGGTGTCCATGAAACGCGAGCGCGCTGAATGAGACAAGTTCCGCCCTTGCAGCTTTCGGGTCCGTCTGGAGCAGTTCATGAAATGCATGCAAATGCTCTTGCCCGACCTTGGTGTCCAAGATCGCCCCTGTTTTTGACGGCTCCTTCTGTTCATCCTGTTCCCGCGTTTCAAGAGTTGGCTCTGAACGTTCCCACATTTTTTTCAACTCATCGTAGTGTTCCAGCATTTTGCGGTGGTGTTGTATCTGTCTGGCAAACTCCCGGGCATTGATGTGTGTCAACATTCGGATTTCCAATTCGGACACCCGTTTGAGATCCGAAAGATGTTCAGTACCTTCTCGGCTAAGGCGAAAGTAGAGGGGCACCCATTCTTCAGCGAGTGCGTGTCCGCCAAACATTTTTTTTGCAACGTTTTGGAGTTCTGAGCGGGCTGCTGCAGGGTCGGTGGGCAGGCGTTTCTTAAATGTGTCGAGGTGCTCTGTCCAAAGTGTGCAGTCTATACGATACGGTTGAGAACGTGCAGGCCTCAGGTGTGGGGGTTCTGTGGGTTCACCTGAATGACCAAAAGAAAGAGATCCAATGCTGCAAAAAGTTAAGTAAAGCAAGCAAGTGATTATATACCTCATGATTCACTCCTTTTGAGGAAGGTGTTTTGCTCTCAGTATAACGGTGACGAAAGTAGTGTAGGTACGATAGGTTTGAACTTTCTGATACTGTCGGATAGAGTTGCGAGCTAGTCTAATGTTTCACTGTCATAAATTCGCCACACGCCATTCTCTTTTCGCATCTTGATAATCTAATTCGAGGCGGTCACTTTTGAGATTGCCATTCCTGATATCTCCGGCATCTCGGGCGGCGGTCCGCCCATTTTGAAGTGGAATTCATCCCCAACATATTTGCTACTCACAACTCCTAACCGACTAAAATACTCAAGTACAGTTTGTTCAACCATCTGACGCATCTCAGCCGGCATTTCCGGTACAATTTCCGGATCCATGAGCGGGAAGCCCATTACCGCAGCCTTTTCAAACTCCTCTTTGGCAGTCCCTGTCATTAGCGAACCCATCGCCTCAAAGTCCATATTCTTAAACGCCTTCACGAAAGTATTCATCACATCTTCAGCAGATTGAGACGTGCTCCCTGACGGCATTTCCACATCTTTTTTCTCCGATACACTCAATGAACAGCCGTTAACAAACAAAGGCAAACAGACAAGGCTCACAATCAAAAATCGCATTTTCTCTCCTTTGTGGTAGTAGCGATTGGTAGACAAACCGTGTATGGCATTAGCGACAGGTTGCTTATCGCGGGAAGCTAGGAATGATTTGAGCATGCATCCACGTACATGTAATGACATTGACTACAACAAATTTTTGACCGCCACTCAGAAAAATGAAGTTGTCGTGAGGAGGCAAGAGTTCAGCCACAAGCCGATTATTCACCATCGGCTGCGTTCAATCGGATACTGATTCGCGCGAGTCCAATATCTCACTCTCATAAACCCGCCACGCGCCATTCCCTTTCCGCATCTTGAAAAGTGTATTTGGCACAATGACGTCTGAGATTTCTATCCATGTAATCTCCGACTTATCCGGCGCTGGTCCTCCCAATACAAAGTGAAATTCATCGCCGACATATTCGTTACGCACCACATCTAGCTGACTGAGAGATTTCAGCCACACGTTTCGCATCTTCCGCTCAAATGCCCCACTTCTTATCTCTTGTTCAATACTCCGCATCTGCTGTTCAGCCATCTGACGCATCTCAACCGGCAAATCCGACAAATCTTTTAGCCTATCTAGCAGTTTAGCTAGTTCAGCCGGGTCTAGGATTGGGAAGTTGCCTGTCGCCGCCATGGCCCACTCTCCTTTGATGCGTCCTGTGGATAGAGAGTGTACCGCTTCAAAGTCAAGATTCTGAAACCCTTTCACATAAGCGTTCATCACTTCTTCTGCGGATAAGTCCGTGTCTTCTGCTACAACAGGTGAATCGGTGTCGCCTAATTCGGAATCCTGATTAGATGCTTCATCTGTTGCTAGTTGTGGCGAATCTGCCTCCGATTGTGCGTCTGCACCCTCAAGTTGAGCGAAGAAGTCCTCAATCTGCCCCATCTCCTCCGCTGAAATTTGCGGCTTACCCTCACGCGAGGGTGCGGCGAACGTACCTTTACGCGTGGCGTCCGTTTGTGAGGCTAGGTTTGCAGACTCAGTTGATGTTACAATCTCGACCGTAGGGGAGTTATCCTCTTTCGACGATATGAACTGGCGTGTCCCGATGAAAGCGAGTACAATGATGGCTACCGCACCGGCAGTGATTTTGGCAACTGTTCCAACTTTCATGACCGTTAATCCTCCTGAATAGAAATTTTTGAGTGAGGTTATCGGAGAAACGAACACACCGCTGAGCAGATGCTCCAACCGTTTGGCAAGTTTCTGTTTGGCGCGCGAAAGTCGAACCGAAATCGCTTTGTAAGACAGTCCGTGCGTACTCATTAGTTCGTCATAGTCCGCACCGTCAAGGTAATAAGAGTGAACAATCTCCCGCTCTTTTGGAGAAAGCGTTCCAAGTGCGCGTCGAATCAGCTCCCTCTGTTCACTGAGAATCAACTGTTCGTCTGGCAATTCTTGCGTCTTGACGGTGGATTTACCGATTTCATCAAACAGGCTTAATTCGTCTATAGGAACAGTATCAATCCGTTGTTTTCTCAGCCAACTTCGTGCGCGATTTCGAGCAATCTCTGCGAGCCAAGTTTTGAATTTTGACCTCTCCTCATACTGCGCCAAACCACGGTAGACGTTGAGAAAGGTGTCCTGGACAATCTCTTCGGCGTCTTGGGGGTTGTTCACCATATCGATGACGATTGCATAAACGAAAGAGTGATATGCCCGTATCAGATCGACAAATGCACCTTCATCCCCAGCTCGCGCGCGACAAATGAGTGCGCTGTCATTATCCACTGTGCTTCGTTCCTCTCTTGTACCTTAACCAAAACGCCGTTCTGCGATTTTTTCTACTACTTTTTTGGGTATTTTCTGTCTGAATCAGGATTTACTGGAGTAAGGATTTACACAGCTGAACACCCAAAGGTTCGTAGTAGGACAATTTAATGCCCGTTTTTACTTAAAAATATGTCAGGTCAAGGGTGTGAAGGACATACCGGACGCGCAATAAATTACGCTACTACAAGCTGAACTGCCTATGTCCTAGGAATACAGGCTTTTCAGGATAAAAAAATTTTCACGGGTTGAAAATGAAACAGGCGAATGGGTAAAAATAATTGCCTAGCGAGGGGCTGGGGTGAGAGACGTTGGTTGTTTAACTTTTCATCCGATAGATGCGCCATTCCCCGTCTACTTTTCACATGCTAACGACTAGTCCAAAATTGCTGTATGCATCGGCCATCGGCACGGTCAATCGGAATTGGAATTCATCGCCGACATATTCACTACCCACGATTGTCGTCTGACGGAAAATTCGACGCCATTTCGCTAGGTTTTCCGGAGATCGAATTGAATCCATTGCTTTGTAAGCCGACTCAACTGCCTCGTCTATTTCAGTTTCGGACATACCATCGTCGATTGAAGTCAGGTAGTCATTCAGCATTTTTTCCGGCATCACCCCACCGAGAACACTCAAAAGGTTTTCAATAGGTTTCCTGGCATTCTCAGTAGTGAATGGGAGAACCGTCTCCAAATCGAAATCCCTAAACGCATCCACGAACTTATTCATCACTTGTTCAGCGGGATGCTCTAGATTTGCACCCGAGTCTTCGGAGAAGTGTTCAGCGCTATCCTGTATTATCTCTGCGTTTAGTGATGATTTCGGTTCATCCAACTCTGGTTGTTCAGCCATGTCTTCGAGTTGGGCGAAAAAGTCCTCAATTTGCTGCAGCTCTGCGGCAGAGATTCGCAGCGTGTCTTCTGGCAAAGCGCTATCGATTTCGGCATTTCGCGCCGTACGCGTTTGAGCGGCCGAATCTGAAAACTCCTTTGGCGATGATATTACAATCTCAACCTCTCGATCCGAATCCTCTTCAGCCGAAATGAACCAGAGTGTTATAATCGTGCCGACTAAAATGAGGGCTACTGCACCGGCTACGGTTTTGTGAAGCGTTCCAAATTTCATAATTTCTCCTGTATAGCGTTTTCGCGTGTGGGTATCGGAAACAGGAACCGTTTCTAGCTTTCTCTAACATTGTGCCGGTCTTTACATTCATCGCGCGGAAAACGCTCCAGCAGCAGGTCAGCGGGTGTGTAATGCCATGCGGCGCAGTAGCGCGTTCGATTGCTGCGATTATCGTGGCTGCCGTGCAGCAGGTTTGCTGAGAATATCACAACCGAACCTGCCGGCACTTCGACATCAACCGCTTTCGATTCATCGATTTGAACCCAACTGCCATACGTGTTGGGGTTTCTGTGATGTTTTGCGATAACTTTCGATTTATGGCTATTGGGAACCACCCGCAAGCAGCCGTTTTCCCGGTCCGCGTCTTGAAGGTAAATCGCGCAGCTTACAACCCGCCCCGTGTTCGTCCCGAAGTAGAAGTTATCCTGATGCCAGAAGACAGATGTTCCGCCGCCGGGGAGTTTTGGGAAGAACTTTGTCCCAAACACGTCAATGTCCGGTCCGATTAGCGGCGCAACGCGGTCAAGGATTTCCGGTTCTTTAGCCAGGGCAACGATGCGCGGCTCAAGAACGCAGACGCCTTGAATTTTGTGCAAAAAGCCCGGAATCTGCTGACCGTTTTTGTCAATTTCGAATGACCAGTGCGGCGTATCGACAGGGACATGTGCGCTTCGCTTAACCAATTCATCGAAGACCGCTACATAATGGGCAAGTTTCTCGCGGGAAATAAGCCTTTCAAAAACGACGTACCCTTCTTCATGAAACCGGATTTCCGCTTTCTCGCTTAACATCGTAATGACTCATTTCTGCTGCATTTAGACCAAAATCTTATTCCGCCCGCGGCCCCATTCCGCTACAATCCCTTTAGCAATTCCACAAATCGCTTCCAGGCTTTTTCAACCGTTGCCTTTTCGGCATTACTCGCATCATCAGCCATCCCGTGTCTGAGGAATCCGTGGCCAACGCCGGAATAAATTACCGGTTCATAGCTCACGCCTGCTGCGTCAGCGGCGGCTTTGGTGCGTTCAATTGTGGCATTAACTCGATTATCGTTCTCGCCATAAAATCCGTAGACAGGGCATTTAATATCACGGATGGCTTCGCCGCTTGGCGGAGGACCATAGAAGACAAACGCCCCGGCAATTGTGTCGTCGTTCGCCGCGAACCGAAATGTCTGTCCGCCGCCCCAGCAGAACCCACTCACAGCAACCTTGTCCGTTGTTGAGGGCAGGTCTCGAAGGTATTTCGCTGTCGCTTTCAAATCGGCTGTAATTTGACCGGCGTCGAGATTCCGAATGGCTCTGCGAACATCGTCGCCGGACTCGAAACTCTCTGTGCCGCCGCCGTCCATACCTGAAAGCATGTCGGGGCAGATGGCTACAAAACCTGCTTCAGCGAGTCTGTCGCCGACGAGCCTTACCCAATCGGTCAGTCCGAAAATCTCGTGGATGACAATCACCGAAGTCGCCTGCTCTTTAATCTCAGGAAAAACAATAAAGGCATTCACGCTCCGCCCTTTAGTCGACGGGATTTTCACCCATTCGCCGTGCCGCGGCGAATTTTCAAGCTGCTCCTTCGCACTCGCAGCCGCTGCATCGGATCCGAGTATCAAAGCGAGGCAAATTGTACATATGAAGTTCGGTACTTTCATAATTCTGTTCTCCCTACTGTGAATGGTTCGATTTACGTGCCGGCAGGCGGTTCAGACCGCGTGCGTTTTCGTTCGATTTTAGGGACTACCCGATTAAAGAATTTTTAGGATAGCAGATTCTCCGATGAGGTGATACCCAAAGTGAAGAATTAGCTAGTTTAATACCCGTGCAGGAGGTTTTTCCTCTAAAAACGGTAAAACCACGTTGTAGCGAATTCGATTCCGCGTCCGGATTCAAGGGGTTTGAAAAAGTTCATTCTGGAAATAGGGCTGTCCTCCGAGAACTGTAAACCGATACCGACATCTGTCTTTGGATCAAAGCGGTACGGTTTATCAGATATACTCCAAACTTGCCCTTCATTAAGGGACAACACGATGAACCACTCATTCAGAAACCCCCAATGGTACAGATTTGAGAGACGGTATAAATATTCTATATTGAGCAGGGCGCCGTGATCTCCTGAAAATGCGTAGAGTGGATATCCGTTCAAGAGACCAGGCCCCCCAATAAAGAATTGGCGTTGAATCGGCAGTTCATCCGTAGCAAAGCCCAACATCAGCCGCGTTTGGACAATGTTATTTCCTTTCCCTACTGCATATCGCAGGTGCAACTGAAACCGCGTAAAATCAAAATCGGAATCAACGGCAGGACTGCTGTGCTCGACGAGAAGGGTATTGTGCCAACCGAGGTTTTTGTTTTTCCTAGTGTTCAGGTCGTACGTAAATTCGACACTCCGCAGCCGCCCGGGGTCTATCCGTGGATTTTCTCTCGCTTTTGGAACTGAATCCCAATTGTAAAGATGCCAATCCGTAGATTTACGCAGGCTTTCGTGTGATTCGGCGCGCATCGTGAATTTGAGCGAATGCGTGAACTCCCGCGGTTCCCATCGAATCGACATCTCAACCCCTTCTCTTAAATAGTAGTTATGTAGCTGAGTCAGCCCCAGAACGCTACACCAGACGTACCATCCATCCTCGTAGGACGGGAAAAGATCCGGAGAGACGACAGCGGTGGTGCGATGGATTTGAGCCGTGACGCCCAAATTCCAGATGTTGGGTTGCCCCTGGATAGCTTCTCCACCCACTCTGTAATTGAGATACTTATTTCCAAATCCGTAGCCAATCTCTCCAAATAATTTTGGCAGATGCGCTCTAGCCGAGCTAGGGATGTCCCACATCCAGAGCGGTCCCATCTGCCACCGTTTTCCCAGTTCGAGGCGAGTAGCCAGCAACCATCCGGTGACACGATTAAACCGAATGAGCGGAACTGGACCGAGATAATAGTTTGAAGAGAGCGCTTTTTCGGCGACGGTAATTATCGCAACGAGCTTTGTGCCGTCATTCGTATACTCTAAGGTGACCCGACTAAAATAGGGTAAGAAATCCTTTAAGGTGTCAACTGCTTTGTTGAGGTCTTCAGGTCCGTATTCAAGGCCGCCTCGAATCTCCGCCTCGGAAACTTTCTGATTTCCTCGAATCCGAATTTCATGAATTGGGTGTCCCGCGGCAGTCCGAAACCGCGTCGTTGGTGGAGTTGGCGAACTCTGCCTATCCGGCTGCGTTACAACGATAATTGTTGCTACACGCCTCGAACCGTCATGCTTAATTTCCAAGATGGCCCTATTCAAATCGGGCAAAGGCAAGGTTGTAATCGCTTTTGTGATATCCTCAGGTGCGTTTTCAAGGGCGCTTCGAATTTGTGCTTCGCTGATTTGCTGATTTCCTTGAATCCGGACTTCATGAATCGGTTCGCCTTCGGCAGTCCGAAACCGCGTGGAATCGTTTTGCGGATGTGCGCTCGCCGCAACACCAATCTCTACCGTCAAAAATGAAATGACGAGGAGCATTACGCGGTTCATCTGGCACCTCCTTTAGGTACAATCCGTATGCTTCCCGTTGTGAAATCGGAACTTCGGCCATATTCAACTACAAAATCCAGATAAATTTCTTGCCACTTTTATCGGGTGATAAACAGTCTGAATCAGGATTTACTGGATCAAAGGATTCTCAGAATAGCAGATTTTTAGCGGTATGAAAAGAAAAAAGGCGAATGGATTGAACCATTCGCCTTGTGTAGTTTTTGGACTAGGAATTCAGGTTAGTGATGGTACACCTCATCTTCAATTTCATGAATGTGCCATGTTCCACCGACGCTGGCACACCAAACGTTCTCCAGCGGAAGTGCAATTCATCGCCGACATGCACACTGCTCAAAATCCCGACCCAATAAGGCTCTGTAGATATTTCACCTAACTAGACGACCGAATTAACGAAACCGAGAAACCCAAGATGGCATTCGGCAAGGCACTCAGACCAAGAAAAGATTCGCCGATAGTGCTTGGTTATGTTTTTAAACTATCCATTAGAGTCTTTCATGACAAAGACAGGCATTATAGCATTTAAGTGACGGCTTTTGGCACGCGGGAAACAACCGGCATTGCACCCCAGTAGGTTAAACTATACGAATGAATCATGTTCATTGGTGAAACCCTGAACTAACGACCCAACACAGATGATTCGTGGCGCTGTCCCGCGCTTAGCGTGTAGCGTAATGGATTGCTCAAACCATCAGCCGTGATACGGTATTGTGAGATTCTGATTCAGTTGTTTTCGATTGTTCTCTGATTTCCAAGAGGGAGAAGGTGCCGACAAAGAATTAAAATTATTAGTTGCTGAATTCCTCTCGCTAACCTCAGCTTTGTACGATTTTATTAGATTGACTGTTGCCCACACAAACAACGCGATCGCAACCACCACAAACACAAACATAACCGGTCTTAGTTTTTCACTCCATGGTGTCCGTTTTCCCCAAGCCGCCGCTGCCGCGGAAAAGAGAAGCAACCCCGTCATGAATAACGTCTCTGTAGTAACACCCGTAACCGTGATTTGAATTAGTATAATAATCAATCCTATTACGAGGGTAACCAAGGCAATTCGTTTTTTGCGATTCATAAAAACCCTTCCATAAATGAGCATATAGTCATGGCACAATTATAACGGCAGTTTCCATTGTTATGCCGTTTAGCAATCGGTGTTTTTTCTTAGCCTCTCGAATTTGCTGTGAGATGGAACATTCCTCCACTCGTTGAAACACCTCATAATGATCATGTTTAACGAACTCGTAACCTTTTTGCAAGTCACGCTGCAGACGCACGCGCATTCATCATTCGAATACAAGATGTCCTCGTTCTTCAAACATATCGGCGAGGTGAATCCCTATAGAAACTGAAAATTTGCCATCTTCAGTTGTGTGTATAGCCATGAATTTATCAATGTCGCTACCTTCAACTGACGCAAGAGTGCCTAATCATAGGGCAATCCGGAGATTCTCCTTATGTATCTCAAGGGCATTTAGGTGAGTTTTACGTGTTTGCCTGAAAGATTCACAAGCATGATCGATTCTCCTTATCAAGTGTACGTGATGCTGCTAGACATTGGTTTCTTTTACAGAAAGCTGTGTCACTATGGCATTCGGCGAGTCAAACTGAGCAAAGAACCAGTTTGTCACATCTTCGACCGTTTTACACAAGCGTAACAATTCCGCCTCAGTGTCGTAACAATACACGGATTTTTACGGACGTAATCTGTGGTGTAAGCAACGGAACTGGAGCAAGGTGTTCCTTGATGAGAACTCATGGGGCGGGTTGCGAGTTATTGTGAAACTTCTCTCTACTATTCATAAATCTGCCATGTACCGTTCTCTTTTCGCATCTTATGAAGAAAGTCGGGCATTTCCGGCATCTCAGGCATCTGAAATGTCTCGGGAATCTCTGAAATGTCCTGCCCAAACCTTCCTAGCATCTCTGACATTTCCGGCAACTGGCTCCTTAATCGAAAGTGGAATTCCTCGCCGACAAACTCACTGCTCACAATCTCTGCTTGACTAAACATCTGTTTAAGGATTGGTTGCATCATTCCTTGTATCATCTGAAGTGTCTCATCTGCCTCGTCTTCTGGCAAACCACTATCATAAAAAATTTCCTCAATCTCTTGTGGTAACCCTCCTAAAGGCAAACTACTTTCAAACTCTTCTTTGGCTGCACCTGTCAGAAATGAGAGCATCGCGCCAGCGTCAAAATTCCGGAACGCCTTCAGATAAGCGTTCATTACATCTTCAGCGGATTGAGTGGTGTCTTCTGGCGTCGCCCATGAGTCGGTGGCATCGCCCGCATCGGCGTTCTTATCTAAGGCTTCGTCCGTTACTTGTTGCGACGTATCCGTCGCCGAATGCGAGTCTGCCTCGTCAAGTTGAGCGAAGAAGTCCTCAATCTGCTGCATCTCTTCTGCGGAGATTCGCGGTTTATCTTCACGCGGGGGTGCGGTGACTGCATTACTTCGTATGGCATCCGTTTGGATGGCCGGTTGCGCGGACTCTGTTGAAGTCACAATCTCAACCGACGAGGACGTATCCTCTTCTGACGAAATGAACTGGCGCGTCCCGATGTAGGCTAGTATGACGACGGCTACTACCCCCGCGGTGATTTTGGGTATTGTTCCAACTTTCATGACCGTTAATCCTCCTGAATAGATTTTTTTGAGTGTCGACGCGGGAATAGCGAACACCCCAGTGAGCAGATGACCCAACCGCTTGGAGAGTTTCTGTTTGGCACGCGAAAGCCGTACCGAAACCGCTTTGTACGACAACCCATGCGTCCTCGTCAACTCGTCGTAGCTTGCGCCTTCAATATAGTACGACCGGGCAATCTCCCGCTCACCTGGCGAAAGCGTCTCTATCGCACGGCGAATGAGTTCGCTCTGTTCACGGTGTATCAACTCGTCGTCCGGTGCATCCGAGGGCGATAGTGTGTGCTCCCCCACCTCATTGATGGACACGGTATCAATCCGCTGTTCTCGCTGCCAGTTGAGCGCACGATTTCGCGCAATTTTTGCCAGCCAGTTTTTAAACTTTTTCGCATCCTCGAGGTCTGGCAGGCCGCGATAAGCGTTGAGAAAAGAATCTTGCACGACCTCTTCGGCGTCTTGGGGATTTTTCACGATTCCGATAACAATCGCATAGACATAACCATAATGCACCCGCAATAGATCGACGAATGCACCTTCGTCCCCGGATTGTGCGCGAGCAATTGTGTCCTCGTTAATAATCACTGTGAGTTGTTCCTCTCTTTAACCTAATAAAGACACGGTTTTACGACTTTTTCTACTTCTTTTTTGCTTTCGTTCTCCTGTTGTTGCTATTTCCTTTCAAAACTGGGGGACGAACCATGCTGCGATTAGTGATTGCGGAACCAACTGACGCCGTGCTAAAATTGAAATTTGATTCCCTAATTCTTTCGCCGCTAGATGCCACCATCGCGCATCATCCGACATAATACTCCGCTTGTCAGTTTGACACTATGAACATTCGGCATAGCGTCACAAACCTTCAGCTTGTCCATCCATTCAAAATCTCAAGGCGGGATGCCGATCAATATCGACAGGTTATCTACGTCGAGATTGATGGCGGTATTGGCGAAGCTGCGCCGGCTCGGTTCTACGGCGAAACTGTCGCGACGGTTCAGGGTGCTCTAGAAATTTTCGATTCGAATCTAGATGAGAATCTAGATGAGAATCTAGATGCCATTCAAGCCGTGATGGATAGGTTGGAATGTACGCTACCAGGGAATTACGCGGCGAAGTGCGCAGTTGATATGGCGTTGCATGATCGGCTCGGCAAGCGGTTAGGCGTGCCGCTTTACCGGTTGTGGGGACTCAATCCCAATAAAACCCCGCGCACCGCATTCACAATTGGGTTGGACGAACCGGAGATTATGGGTCGTAAAGCGCGCGAGGCGCGAGATTACCCAATCCTAAAGGTTAAACTCGGCACGCCTCACGACCTCCAGATAATCCGCGCAATCCGCCGTACAACGGATAAACCGATTTATGTCGATGCAAACACATCGTGGACGCCCAAAGAGGCGGTACGTAAAATCGAAGACCTAGTCCCTTACAGGATTGAACTCATCGAGCAGCCAACGAGCGCTGACGATTTGGAGGGGCTAAGATATATCAAAGAACACGTGGATGTCCCCATTATCGCCGATGAAAGTGTCAAACGCGCCGTGGATATCCCCCCGCTTCTGGGTTGTGTTGACGGAATAAACATTAAGTTGACCAAATGCGGCGGCCTCCTCGAAGCCGTGCGGATGATTCACGCCGCGCGCACCCACGGTCTACAGGTCATGATCGGCTGCATGATAGAAAGTTCGCTTGGCATCACGGCGGCTGCCCACCTCACGCCGTTTGTGGATTACGCCGATCTTGATGGGCATCTTCTCATTGTTAACGATCCGCATGTCGGCGTTACGCTTGAGGCGGGGAAAATCATCCTCCCCGATCGGCCCGGGATTGGCGTTGTCCCCCGTGAATGCCGCCGCACGCCGCCATCAGATACGCTTTGAAGCCGTGCGAGATGGTTCGGCATCGCAATTCAATCGAGTTCAACCGGCACGCCGTCCAGCAAACCATTTTCGTGCATATCCACCCATTCGTCCATGAAGATTTTGTTCCATTGGTCGGTCAGCGGGTGCTCCAGCATATCACGATACACCGTCCACATGGTGACCAGCTCGTCGGCGCCGTCACGGAATGCCGCGTGCGCCGTCTCTACTGAACGCACGAGCGCCGCCATTATAAATGGCCGCTCCTCCCATCCGCTGAACATCTGTACACACTCACGTATCAGTTGTGTCGGATTGCCGCCCACGGATTTGACCGGATCGCAGAACGGCAAGACGTGGTCGACACCAGCCTGCGCGACAGCGGCGGCTTGGGTCAAGGAGAAGACAGTCGTACAAAACGTCTCAATCCCGTCCTTCTTGAGCGCGCTGAACGCCTTAAGCCCGTTTGCCGAGCATGGGATTTTCAGGATAATCTGACCCGACAGGTCGGTAAAAACCTTCCCAACCGAGAGCAGTTCCTCGACCGTATGACCATCGATTTCCACAACTACGGGTTTGTCCGTGATGTTGAGATATTCCTTAATCAGTGCAATTACCGAACCGTACGGCTTGGCGTACTGGTTCAGCACTACGGTGTTGGTCACAATTCCAGCTATTCCCAGCGGCATCCACGGTGCTAAATCGTCGGGGGTACCGGCGAGCCAAATGGTGGGGCCGCGGCCTTCAGAACGCGCTTTCGGCACAGGTCCGTTTGAAGTCATTACGATGTTCTCCTAGTTTTGGCAAATTCTTGGGTATGTATTTGGAAGTATAGTCGATTTTGTGAATCAGGTCAATTCGTTTCTCCGCTCGATCGCATCTGTGCGATTCACAACGCCAATGACAGTGAACCGGCTACCGACAACCGCATTTTGCGCATTATCAAATCCAAAATTGGTAGCCCTGCGTTGCTGTCGTTGTGGTATAATATTTACATTTCTGAATTGATGTAAACATTGATAAAAGGCAAATACTTCGCTGTCGGACCATGAATAAACAATAACTTTTGCAATAACCATTGACCAGGAGGGCTGATATGCCGAACAGAGGTTTATCCAATGAGGAGATAGAGCAGCTAAAGCGGTACGACTCGCCTACAGTGTGCAACGTCATCGAGCTATTCGATGTGCGTCCGAGAGACGCGGGGTATATGAACGAACATGTGAAGTGTTGCTTCCCGGAAATGCCGCCGATGGTAGGATACGCCTCTACGGCGATGCGGCGCTGTGCGAGCGCTCCAAGGACGAGCAGCGAGCAGGTGAGTTTAGAAGCGCAATTGGAGAGTTTCGAGGCGCTGCCGGGGCCGGCTGTGGTGGTGTACCAGGACCTCGATGAGCCGAAGGTAGCGGCGACGTTCGGCGATATCATGTGCAAGTCGCTCAAGACTTTCGGCGCTGTGGGAATCGTAACCAGCGGTACCGGGCGGGACCTTGATCAGGTACGGGCGCTGGACTTCCCCGCGTTTACCAACGGCGCAATCTCTTCGCACGGTTACGGCTACACCGCTGCCATCGGGATACCCGTTCATGTGGGCGGCATCACCATACACCCAGGCGATCTTCTCTACGGGGACTGCAACGGCGTGACGACAATACCGAACGAAATTGCCAGTGAAGTGGTTGACTGTTGTGCCGAGTTCGCCGCCGCAGAAGCCGTCGTGCTCAACTATCTTGACCGTAGCGATGCGACGCCAAAAGGCCTAACGGAGGCTCAGAACGAATGCAAGCGAAGGCTGGCGGAACTAAGTGAGCGCGTACGGACGAAATGAAATCGCCCTTGGGTGTATTTTTCGGGGTTACCGCAACTGAGTTGAAATGCGCCGACGGATTTGGGAAAGTCCTTACGTATTTTATACATCGTAACTGCTGACAACAGCGAGTTTTAACGGCTCATCGCCAACGTTTCGATATGCGTGCGTTACGTGTCGGGGAATAAATGCGACGCTCCCCGCACCCAACGCCGCTTCTTCTTCGCCAATCTTGACAGACGCCTGCCCCGAAATTATGTAGTAGACTTTCTCTCGGTCGGAGTGAGCGTGTGCTTCGACGCCGCCTTGCAATCCGTAGGTCACCTCTGCCACACCTAATTTGCTCGGAGGGACATCGTCGAACTGGTAGGTATGGAGATCCAGCAAGGTTAGCAGTTCCTCCCCCGCATTGTGGAACCCGTGCGGTATGCCCAACGCAATCAAGGCGACGCCTCCTGGTCCGAGCACCGATGTGTCCTCTCCAATCGTAACTGATGCTTGACCCGCGATAATGTAGTAGGCTTGTTCGTTGTCGTCGTGTACGTGCTTGTCATGGCTTCCACCGGTTGCATAGGTAAGTACAACGAACTGCATCCGGCTGGAACTGATATTTCCGAGGTTGTATTCGCCGAATATTTTGTCTGGACCAATCAGCGCCCTGCCGAAGCGGTATTCCTTTGGGGCAAGATTCCCAAATCTTTTTTGCCAAAAGACCGTAATTGGAAGCAATGGGTCCTCTGGGGTCCGCATATATTTCTTCATGTGCGCTTTCCATCTCCTGAAATCAAAGACCGGCTAGGGTTACAACCGTTGAGATGTTTAAAATACAAATCATCCTTTATAGTTCGTAACTGCTAATTACCACGACGGTCAACGGTTCATCGCCTGCATTGGCAAATCCGTGCGGCATATTCAGCGGGATATATACTACCCCACCCGGGCCGACGATGCCTTCTTCAACACCCACTGTAGCTTTCGCCTGACCGGACACGATGTAATAGGCTTGCTCCTTATCGGGATGGGTGTGTTCTTCCGTGTAACCGTCCGGCGTGTAGGTATCGACAGAAATTTCCAATCGTTTTGATACCATGTTGCCGAGATTAAACTTGCCGTGAATTACATCGGGGCCAAGAAACAGCCATGAAGCCAGTTGATCTTTGTGATCGTCCGGATGTAGCTCAGCGATCGAAATTTGTCCAGAGCGCATGTCGTGGTCTGGAGTACGTATGTATTTTTGCATCATTATTCTCCTTTACCACCTGTCACCCCGGTCACGCGGGCGACAAGTAGCGTTGCGTAGATTGTGAAAAGTGTGAGGTTGAGTTGTGCCGCAGCAAACCGTAAAATTATACCTAGATTCCAATTTAAATACAAGCGTTATGTCTAGACGGTCAATATCTTGACACTCACGGTGCTGCGTGTTACTATTTTGTAGAATACTCTTCGATTGGCCCGCTTTGGAAGCAGCGTGTCTGGGATTGTTGGTGGGAAAATGGAGGAGGAGATAAAATGACACGAATAACGGCTTTGTTCATAATCGTGGTATGTTTGATAATCGACACCGGTTGCGCTAATCGATTATCAGACCGGGCGGACGTTGCGGCGGGCGAAGAGAGTAGACTACTGCAAACCAACGAGGCTCACTCAGATAATGGTTCTGTTACAATTTACACCAATCCTGCTGCGCATCCGCATTCACGAATCAACAAAAAACGTGCAATTGACAGCTTTCTTCGGTCAGACCCTGGCAGAACCAAACAACTTCAAGAGTTATATGAAGAATACAATAAAAGAGCAAGCAATCCGCCGACCGAAGACAAGCTCCGGAATTCGCTGTTAGCTATTCCCGAACTCAGTCATTCGGTGAATAGCGCCATCGCTGCCGCTAAAATAATACGCGGCCACCACAGGCGCCTTGATATATCTATGGAAGATGCGATTTTCATGTACCTGACACAAGACTGTAATTGGGATGCGGAGAACGCACGGTCGATTCTAGAGCGAATCGAGTATTGAGCGCAACACTGCAGAATTGCTTTCAAGAGCATCAAGCGGGTTCAATGATTGCTTTCTATAGTTGTGATATTCCACGCTTACGACGCAATAACGACGCAACCACATGATAACTCAGACGCTAGACTTATCATCCTACTTGTCACTCGATCATAAATCGTATCCAATGGTATAATTTCCGCCGACGGCGGCGCAGTTTGGTACGCCTTTGACATTACAACAATGAACATTTGTATGCCGAAACCTACCTGAAAGGAAATTGAGCTGTGAACGCCCCGACCACTGTTTATTGCATTACTGTGAAGTTGACCCCGGAACCAGAAGGCGGTTATACAGTAACATGTGAGGAATTGCCTGAGTTGATAACGGACGGGAATTCGGTAGATGAGGCGTTAAATAACGTCATAGACGCATTCATCGCAACACTCGAACTATATGAAGATTTAGGGCGTACATTGCCTGACAACATTATTCAAAAGTCCAAACAAGAACCTATAGTTCATCCGTTTCAGACACTGACACCAAAATTAAACGGGGCTGATGGCTCGCCTGTACCATACGTCTTTCAAGCCACTCTAAATCGTGAGCGCCATGACATATCGAGAAATGTCGCGTAAACTCAAAAAACTCGGTTGTCGCGAAACGAAACACAGAACACGAGGCTCTCATCGAAAATGATTCAACCCCCTTACGGAAAGCGCGACAGTTATTCCTGATCACGGAACTAACGATATGCCAATTGGAACACTTCGCGCAGGTATTAGGCAATTGGGGATAAATTGGACAGATTTCAAACGCACCTAGTCCCTCCGCGAATCCAAACCTCCTAGCCCCTACGATTATTGGTTCGTCCTTAATTTTGAGCATCGCTAACAATCAAGGGTATCGGTATTCAGTCGCCATGCAATACGACGAACCGAGTGAACGAATCATTCTAGGCAACGAATTGAACCCGCCGCGCTGCCGGGAAGGGCAATATCCCGAACAGAACGAAATCCTTGTGTTCCCAGCCGATGAAACAAACCCACCAGACGAACGCACTCCCCGAAAGCCGCCGTTCGCGTTGTTAAGACCTTCGTCCGATGAGTGACACCGCTTACAAAAAGGCGCCAGCGGTGCCATAGCTCACCACGCCATATTGAGGGTTTTGAAATTTCGTTCAAATTCGATTGTTACTTCTTCTTATTCTTATGGCAATGTGATTATTCTCACGAATGACGGGTGTCGTGCGGATACACCAACGCATGCCGTTCGTGTAATTGAGCGAGGTGGCGCATACGCTGTGGACTCGCGGTATTGAGCATGAGTTCGGTGTACATGCCGCCAATCTTGAATCCGTGCGCGACGGGGCAGTGGCCGCGGACATATTCGTCAATACGCGCCATTTCGCTCTCGGTGGCTGCGTGCTTATTCAAGTTCATTGTGAACATCCGCCGTTGGGTTGATCCGCCAAACGAAGCGTGGAGGATGTCGTGGTAAAAGACCACCAAATCTCCCGGATTCGTCGCCAATGCGGCGGCACCAGGAATCTCGGATGGCGAAAATCCCCACAAATGCTGCGCATCTCTGGGATGGATTTCACCGGACCGCCATATGGAGTCGCGTCGGTGGCTGCCGGGAAGCACGCGAAGGCAGCCGGTGTCGCGTGTGAGCCGGTCTAGGTAGAAAACCATCTTGATCGCGAAGAGTTCAGGGTAGTTCCCGTCTGTGTGCCAATCCGTGTCGCCGCAATAATAGTTGCCGTCGCCCGAAGCATAGTTGAAGCCATCACCCAAAATGGCGGACGCGATACCCTCAATTCGGGCATCGTCGAGCAGCGTGCATAACCGTTCGCTGTGATCGATGGTCGGAACAATCATGGTCGGCTTCGATCCATCGTGCATCTTACCGCCGCCGCAGGTCTGCATAACGTCCTCAAACTCATCGATAATCCAAGCGATCTCATCCGGACCAAAAAGTTCACGGAAAACCAGATAGCCGAAGGTGTGAAAGAAGTTGAGTTGATGTGTTGTGAGTTGCATGGCAAAAACTCCGTGTATGTATTCAATACCCTTTAAAGTTTTGTCCTGTCCGAATCGAAACTGTGTTGCCGCGATGGTATGATTGAGTCGTCCTAAACTGTCATAATGATCCAATTCAGCGTGTGTGATTATATCACCTTTGTGGTGGATTTCCAAACCATACTTGACAGCGCTGATGAGGGATGCACGACAAGTGCAATGTGATTTGGATGCGCGCTCTGACGAGGTAAAACAACTGTAGAAGTTTATGGTTGATGGAGATAGCATTCCTTTGGTAAAATTTCATGCAGTTTGAATGTCTATAAATTAAGAAAGCAACATGGCGAATAAATCTCTCAATCAACTCCTAACCGCGGTAACGGTCGTCATCGACTTCTGCCTCATCGGAATTTCGATCCGCACCGCCTACTGGCTCAGGTTTGAGTCGGGCTGGTTGCAGGCAGTTGCCATCCACACGGGCGGAAATCCACCGCTCGCATTCTACTTTCAGCTCATCCCATTGAACGCGGCAATCTGGATATTGACACTTCGGGGATTAGGGCTTTATCGGGTCGAAAACGAGATTACGCTGGAAACTGGCCTAACGCTTCTGAAGGCTTCAGCCGTCGCGTTAATTTCCACACTTGGCGCCGTCTTTTTCTTCTATCACCACCACGAATTTTCTCGCTGGGTAATGCTTTTGGCGTGCGGGACGAGCGCGGTTTTTCTTTACTTGAATCGGCTCGCGGTGCAGCGGTTCAAGCAAACGCTGCAGCAGGCAGGTATTGGTGTAAGCCAAGTCGCCGTTGTCGGCTTTAACGCAACCACAAGGCAACTCATCCATTCTATCCGAGGAAAAGCCCGTAAAAGTTACCAATTACTCGGTGTTATAATCGGAAAGCAACTACCGCCTGAGCCAATTTCTCAGTATGTTCTTGGCGGCACAACCGAAGTGCGCAGCCTCGTCCAAAAGTATCAGATTAACGAACTGTTCATCACGTCACCGGCAATTTCTCATGAAGAGATTTTACAGATTGTGCATGATTGCGAAGGGCTGCCCGTTCAGATTCGGGTTCTCCCGGACCTCTACGAAGTTATGATTGGGAAAACGCATGTGGTGGATTTTGACGGGATTCCGGTTGTTCAGTTGAAAGAACTTCCACTACACGGCTGGTGCGGGCTGATTAAGCGGGGGTTGGACATCGCCTTAAGCACGTTTGCCTTGGTTATTTTGAGTCCGGTTATGGTTGCGATTGCGATTGCGGTGAAGTTAACATCTGCAGGTTCAGTCATTTTCCGCCAAGAACGGATTAGCAGGGATGGGACAGCCTTTCGCATCTACAAATTCAGATCTATGCGCCAAGATGCGGAGGCGGGAATTGGACACACATGGGCTGCGCCGGACGATCCACGGCAAACGCGGCTCGGGCGATTCTTGAGGCGTTGGGGTTTAGACGAACTTCCGCAACTTGTCAATGTAGTCAAGGGGGATATGAGTCTAGTGGGACCCCGGCCGGAGATGTCAGGGCTGATTGATGATTTTAGCAAATCTTTCCCTCACTACTTGGATCGGCATCGGGTGAAATGCGGTTTAACGGGTTGGGCGCAAGTCAATGGTCTGCGCGGAAACACCTCACTCGAAGAGCGGCTCCGTTACGATTTATTCTACATTGAAAACTGGTCGCTCGGCTTTGACATCAAAATCCTGCTCAAGACTTTGTGGGCGATCAAAAAGGGCGGTTCATTTCAGAAGTAAGGGGGCCAGATTTGAAAGGATTTGGCAACCTGCCGAATTATAGCCATTTTGGATTTTATTTACACAAGGGGTGATTGATAATCGAGGCTAGGAAGCCTCGCCCACAAACCGATGGTAAATGGCCGCAATGGCTATAAGGTGTAGATATGCTATTTCTTACCATGAGACTAGATTGAGGGGAAAGATTCTCCCATGCGTACGCTCCTCTCCAAAAAATGGCTTCTTCTCAGTTTGATTGGCGCGCTCCTCGTCCTGCTAGTCGCGCTAGTATTATTGTATCGGTCGATTTCCCTCCGGGAGCCGGATCGGAGTCTGCTCACCCTGCTTCCTGACGCACCAATCTGTTATCTAAGTGTAAAAGATCTCGGCGGATTTGTTGAAACCTTTGGGCGCAGCGAGTTTGGAAAACAGACAATGAAGATGCCGCTCCTTACAGAAATCCAACGAGAATCGTGGTGGCGCCAAATTGTGTATCAGAAACAACACTGGGAGTATGAAATGGGCGGGGAGTTAAATCTAAAGGCACTTAAAGGCTACTTTGGAGAAGAAGCGATTTTGAGCCTTTACCATCGCGGAGACGAAATTTCTTTCCTGTTGATTAGTATTGTTGGCGCGAAAGAGAAATTAGAGATTGCGGCACTCACAGCCACAGATTTTGTCAACCCAAAATACAAGCGGAAAAAGGAGAATTACAGGGGAATTGATATCAACACAATTACCGGCTATCCGCGAGATTTCAGCTACGCCTTTATCGGCAAGATAGGTCTGTTGGGACTCGACAAATCATTAATTCAGGAGACAATTGATATGCATTCAGATGCGAGGCAGGATTTCATCAGCCTCGATCCTACCCGGGAATACATGCGCCAACGGTATGACTCGGACAGTAACACAATGTATATCAATGTTTCCAGATTTACTCAAGCCTTCGCGTTGAACGGCGGCCTCAAGTCATTATTGGCACCTGTCAACGCGTGGAGCGTCGGTAATCGCTATGAAAATGGTGTTATTCACTCTCGACATCGGTTAACATGGGACGCAACTCCGAAAATCATGCCGAATGATTCGCGTCCAATCAATCAAAGCCTATTATCCATACTCCCGGCAACCACGGCATTTCTTTGCGCAAGCAGAGACGAAGATTTTTTAGCGTTGGGGACGCCGATGGAAAACGCCCAATTCATCCAATTTCAAGGGAACCGTATTGAACTCTTTCGCCATTTAAACTCGCAGTTTGCGTTTTTGCTGCTTGATGCCCAAGGCACAAACCCGATGGCAATACCGCCAGCACTGCTCATTCTCACCATCCGCGATGACTCTAATTTTAGAGCGGATTTTGCGGAGCTGCGGAACGCAAAGGTCTCCATTTTCGGTAAACCGCTCCAATTTCTAAAACCTCAAGATTATCACGGAACAGAGATTTACCCCGTCCAACTTCGTTTCGGGTTCTTGTTCTCCGTAACAGGCGGCTGTGCAATTGTCGATAATTATTGGATTATCAGTTCTACGCTCGATGGATTGAAAACCGCCATTGATACTTCTGAGGGACGAATCGCGGCGTTGCCTGAAACAGGATTCTCAACTTCAACTCATCAATCCGCTGAAAGTCAAATCTTTATTCAACCCAACCGATTCTTTCCTCAACTAAAACGCCTCACCTCAATACTCGGGTTGATTGCATCCACTTCCGGTCAAGGCGATGGTTCAGCGTTGATGACTCGCATTACAAATAATCTCTTCCCATTGGAAGCGCTTGGCGCAATCAACGCTGAGATAGATTTTGACAGCGGAGCTGTTGATGCACAAATTCGGATTGTATTGGAGCCTACGGAAGGTTGAACGCGGGGGGCGAAAATTAAATTCGCCGCGCCACAAACATTTCAGTTGACAAGGGTAAGTCGGTTGGGTTATGATTTTGTGGTGAGCAGATATAAAACATTGGGTGATTGTCGAATGAAAAAGTATAATTTTCAGATTAGGTTCTTTTTGGTCGTGGTTCTAGGCAGCACGGTTCTCGGCGGGTGCGATAGTTCTCCATCGGGCGGAAGTGGATCGTTGGATCTTCTCCAAGGTGAACCTGCGATTCTAGAGGCTGTCCTCGCGGTAGATCTCATTGACGATCGGCCGGTAGGAATCACCGATACCTTTTTCGGGTCAAGCGACCGCATCTACTTATGGATGTATTGGGCGGCCGTAGAAGGGCGGCATACCGCTGAAGTCAGCTGGTATTCACCAGCACAAGACGTGGACGATCCACCATTTCGAGATGACGCTGAATCCTTTACCTCATCAACCGGCGATCAGATTACATGGTTTTTTATCGACCGTCCCTCTGGCGGATTTACCGACGGCGAATGGTCAGTTGACATCTTTTTAGACGGACTGTTCGAGCGGAGCATTTTTTTCGCCGTGGAGTGATGCAGTACATAGTTCCTGTTGTGCTTCGTCGCCTTCCCATCCACGTTTCCCGCAATTTTACCTTTACACCAAATCCTTTCCAACAATCATGCGGTACACGTCCAGATATTTTTCGCTGGTTTTCTCGACTACTTCTTCCGGCAGTTCAGGGACAGGCGGCTGTTTATTCCATCCAATCTCATTGAGATAGTCGCGCACGTACTGTTTATCGAAGCTGCGCTGCGACCTGCCCGGTTCATATTCGTCTTTTGGCCAAAACCGAGATGAATCCGGAGTAAAGACTTCGTCAATGAGGATAAGTTTCTCGCCGAGCAGACCAAACTCGAATTTCGTGTCACAAAGTATCAGCCCGACTTCTTCTGCCCGCTCGCTTGCCGCTTCAAACAACGCAACGCTTGTCTGCATTACGCGCTCCGCCAAGTCCTTTCCAATGATACCTTCCATCTGAGCAATTGAAATGTTCTCGTCGTGCTCCCCGTATTCAGCCTTTGTGGCGGGTGTAAAGATTAGTTCGGACAAGCGGTCAGATTCCTGCAACCCTTCCGGAAGCCTTGCCCCGCACACAGTCCCATCTTTTTTGTATTCCGCCCAGGCAGAACCGGCGATATATCCGCGTACCACGCATTCGACATCTATCCGATTCGCTTTATGGACAAGCATGGAACGGCCTTCGACAGAGTCAGCATTGTGCCGAACATTATCTGGGTACGCTGCCACATCCGTCGTAATAAGATGATTTTCGACAATGGAACTTGTGAAATCAAACCAGAATTCGGAAAGCGCGGTTAAGACGCGTCCCTTGTATGGGATGCCGTTAGGCAGTACGTAATCAAACGCCGATATCCGGTCGGTAGAGATAATTAACAGCCGATCGTCCAGATCGTAGAGATCGCGAACCTTGCCCCTATGAAGCAGCTTTAGGTCTGCGAGATTTGTTTCTGCAACAACATTTTTAGACATAAGCAACTCCCAAATTCTATCTGTGATGGGTAGCAGTTCCGTTCGTGGAGGAGGTTTGGGTCATTTGAGGGAATTTGACTAGGAGACTAGCAGGAGGTTAGTTAAGAATCTCATAGAAAAAATTCCGCCGTTTTGGGGTGAATCCGAAGTCGGAAATTGTCCGCTCGATTTCTTCGATTGGCATGCAGTAAACCGTTCCCGCTTTACTCACAACATTCTCCTCTATCATGGTGCCGCCCATGTCATTCGCGCCGAATCTGAGGGACAACTGACCAATTTTTGGCCCCTGAGTTACCCATGAAGACTGGAAGTTGTCAAAATTGTCAAGCATCAGGCGGGATATTGCTAATGTTTTAAGATACTCAAAACTTCCAGCGGGCGGCATGTGTTCGAGGCGGGTGTTATTGGGTTGTAGCGACCAACAAATGAAAGCGGTGAATCCGCCGGTCTCGTCTTGCAACTCGCGCAAACGGAGGAGATGTTCTACGCGCTCCGCATAACTTTCGGCATGTCCGTACATCATCGTGGCGCTTGATTTAAGCCCTACATAGTGCCCTTGCCGCATCACTTCCAACCACTCGTCCGCAGTGCATTTTTTCGGACTAATCTCGTTTCTGGCATGGTCGGTCAAAATCTCTGCGCCCCCGCCCGGAATTGAATCCAATCCAGCATCGCGCAATCGAATTAACGTCTCTTTCAGCGTAAGCCTGTTAATCTTAGCAAACCAGTCAATTTCCGGCGGTGAGAAACCGTGAATGTGGATGTCATAATTTGCCTTAATCCACTGGAGGTAATCTTCGTACCAGTCGAGCTTCAGTTTGGGGTGTAATCCGCCTTGCATCAGGATGAGAACGCCGCCGAGATCGATTGTCTCTTGAATCTTACTGCCTAACTCTGCTTTGGACATCACATATGCGTCAGGATCGCTTTTATGGCGATAGAAACCGCAAAATTCGCAGTCGACATAGCACCAGTTAGTGTAGTTGATATTGCGATCTACAATATAGGTGATACGTCCCTCCGGGTGATTCCGCTGGCGGATGGTGTCGGCTGCACTGCCAATCGACAACAAATCGAAACTCTTAAAAAGCGTTAAACCGTCGTCAAAATCCAATCGTTCCGCGGCTAATGCTTTTTCCAATATCGGCTGAATGGTCTCATCCATAAGGATTACTGGTTCCTTCGTTGCATTGATAGCATTTTGCATCCATAGGAATTTCACGGGCATTGATTAATGATTCGAAACCGCTTCGCTGCCAACCTGTGTTTCCAGCTTAGTATTGTATCACTTCTATCAAGCCTCGTCAACCCAAGTTATCAACGTAGTGATCCATTCGTGCTTCAACGACTGGAACATCCCATTTCTCTCAGAATTCCAGTAGACGTTCAATTGACAAGGCAGCCGTGTTTTGGGGGTCAACCTGAATGGCGGCTTCCACTGCCCCTTTCGCAAGCTCCTTCTCTCCCAGATAGAAATAACATGCGCCTCTCAGCGCGTGTAAGTCTGCGATCGACTGATAATCGTGTCGAAAGAGAGTGGCGTGATCGGCTTTCAGCGCATTATCTATGGCGAGCAGCGCGGTTTGAAAGTCCGTGGGGTTTTCGCGCCGGAGAAAAAGCGTGTTTGCTAACCCGATCCACGCATCGGCATTTGACACGTCTAGACGTATAGCTTCCTCGAAAGCATCCTGTGCCTTTGCGACAATCTGAGGATTCACTGAAGAAGTCCGTGATGCGCTCAGGTGGCTCCAGCCCAAGCCGTTGCGCGCATCCGGCAGGGTCTCATCCAGATTGACTGCACGCTCAAAACTCAAAAGTGCAGCGGAAAAATCGCCGTCATTGTAGGCAGTCCAGCCGGCAACCTGGTTTTTTCGGGCTGCCTCCGTATCAATTTCCTGATCGTTAGAACAGCCCAACAGTACAACAAGTGAAAAACACAGGCTAACAGCGATGAAACGGTTCATTCGATGCAGACTCCTTTAGGACGCTTCTGCACTACCTCAATAACAAACCCTTATGTTTCCCGACAGTAGAGTTTTCAAGCAATCGCACGTTGATAAGAGAAATCGAGTAGAAGCCTAATCTCTTTGACTTGTGCGGCTCTTAGGAACTCCACCACGTTCTCATCGGACGTGCCCGCTGCATCCTGGCACCAATCGACAAACTGAAACGCGTCCCAGTCCGTCTTCTGCTGTATGGCTGACGCATAATCCGCGAGTCCAGACGCGTGGTTGGATCGCTCTTCTATCAACGCTAGCACCTGTTCTCGAAGCGCCGGAAAAATGGCGTGCGCGCCTGCACGGCGGAACCAGTATTTGGCGTTGCTATAGTCAGGCTCGCGGCGATGCATGATACCGTGCCAATAGCTGCCGGTTTGACCCTCGATTTTCTGAGAGATTTTGTGCGATACGTCCAAGGCATCGTTCCAAAGCAGCAACCCACTCTTCACTGAAGCGCCGAAAGTATCATCTTTAACCGCTTGGCCGTCAAAGAGTATATCTACGGAGACTCCCTGAATTCGATTCGTTAGATCACTATTCCAATCGTTCTGTGGCACAAGCGGCGGGAGCGGACGACGCGCGTCGAGCTCTTGGACAATCGCTGCAATTGTCGATGAATACTCTGAACCCATTGTGTTCTCCTTCAGTTATTCGAGCGTGGCATTTGTGTAAGACTTGAGATTTAGCTAAATTATAACCCGCGGCAACTAGCAGAGCAAGTCAAAGTCGTACAAGCCGCAAATGTTCGGGGTGGCTGTGAACCTCCCAATATTCATAGACCGCCGTTTGTGCGGGCGCAGTATAAACCGCCCTCCATGCAAATCCGTCAAATTTGGTGCGGCGGCGACTGGGAAGGTTATATTTTGAGATTAATGCGTCACCTTAAAACACGCCAATTCGATCCGGAATCGTCTAAAATAATTTTGTATCGTTCATATCTGTAACGAGTTCTATCCTAACATGCGTGAGAAATTACTTCAACTGTATGATAGTTTATATGCCGAATACGGTCCGCAGAATTGGTGGCCCGCTGAGACTCCATTCGAGGTGATAATTGGAGCGATTCTTGTACAATCGACCGCATGGAAGAATGTCGATCACGCAATTAAAAATCTAAAAACCGCCGAGCTGTTAACGCCCGAACGGTTGTGCGAATGCCCCCAAGACACGCTGGAAGCGCTCATCCGTCCATCTGGCTACTACCGTGTCAAGACGAAGAAGATTCAGGCGTTCATGGAGCATCTACGAATTAATTACCGGAATAGTTTAGACGCATTATTGGCAATGGACCAGCCACCGCTTCGGGAAGAACTGCTTTCGATTTATGGAATTGGGGAAGAGACAGCGGACTCCATTCTGCTTTATGCAGCTCGCAAGCCCATCTTTGTGGTCGATGCATATACATACCGCTTACTCACACGGCTTGGCTGGACGGACGGAAAATACGACTACGGTAAATTTCAAAAAATCTTCATGGACGCTTTACCAAAGGATACCGACCTGTTTAACGAGTATCACGCCCTGATTGTACGTCATGGTAAAGCAACATGCGCCAAAACTCCGAAATGCTCAGTGTGTGCGCTGTCTCAGCAGTGCCCTTACCCCATCTCTTGTCAAAACAAGCTAACACGATAACGGGCATTTCCATACAGCCAAAGCCCCAGAGCGGGATCAAGCGACCGAATAGGGAGCGCGATAGAAGTTCCAATGATTGTAACCACTCAATCGCTCAAGTATGGGTTTGGCGCTTAATTTTCAAACAAGCTCTAAGCGTTCATCAGTCGCGGGTTTATCCATGACTTTTCACCCCGCTTGTGCTATAATGATCGCAGCGAATTCAGTGGAGACAACGGACGAACTCTCAAGATTAAATAATCTGAAATAGTTAGTTCCATAGTACCTATCAATTTTGCACGCTTGACGTCCCAGCATTCAGAGGTTGTGATACATGGCATACGCCTATACCCCAGGTCTCAAAGTTACAACAGGTTCGAAGATTCGGAAAGAGCGCAGGTTGCCGCTTAAAGGAGACGTGCTTGTCCAGAGGGGCGATGCGGTGCGTTCGGAAGACGTCGTTGCAAGAACGAACCGGCCGGGGAACGTCCAACTAGTAAACGTTGCAAATCTCCTGAGTATTCCGCCCGAAGACGTCAAAGATTATATGCATAAAACAGAGGGAGAAGCTGTTGCAAAAGACGAAACACTCGCAATGACAAAGGGAATATTCGGGCTGTTTAGGTCACTGGCGCGTTCTCCGATTGATGGAACAATCGAGACCATCTCTAAGGTTACCGGGCAAGTGATTTTGCGTGAACCGCCGTTGCCCGTTGAAATGAAGGCATTCATCAATGGAACGGTTGTAGAGGTTTTTCCCGATAAAGGCGTCGTTGTAGAAGCATATGGGACGTACGTTCAGGGAATTTTCGGCGTTGGAGGTGAAGCCGTCGGTACCATGAACGTAGTTGTTGATTCGCCCAATGCGCCACTGACGCCGGACGCCATTCAGACTACACATCGCGGCAAAATCCTCGTAGGCGGCTCCATCGTTGGGTATGACGCGCTTCAGGAAGCCATACGGTGCGGCGTAAAAGGAGTTGTCGCGGGTGGAATAAACGACACCGATCTCCGGAAGTTCTTGGGTTACGAACTCGGCGTCGCAATCACGGGTACAGAAGCACTTGGGATTACGCTTATCATTACTGAAGGTTTTGGCAAAATTAGTATGGCAGGGCGTACATATAATTTGCTCAAAGATCAGGAAGGGATGCAAGCCTCAATTAACGGTGCCACGCAAATTCGAGCCGGGGTCGTGCGCCCCGAAATTGTCATACCATTTGAAAATCGTGAACAATCCCCCCAAACCGCGCATGAAAGCGGCGTGCTTGAAGTCGATACTCCTATCCGCATTATCCGTGAACCCTATTTCGGGCAACTTGGACGTGTCACCGCCTTGCCGGTCGACCTTCAACAGCTTGAAACTGAAGCAAATGTGCGGGTACTGGAAGTTGAGCTAGATGACGGCGCACGCATCACACTGCCGCGCGCAAATGTGGAGATTATTGAGGCGTAAAGGACGGCGCTAAGCATTTCCAAAAATGAGAATGTTGTCGGGCGTTTCCAAGTAGACGCTTGAACCACACAATGCATTTCACCGGTAAATCGTTATGAATAACAACCGCAAAGACAATTCGAATCGTGCATTAACCGTGACTGGGGTTCAAATTGACAGCGGTATGCCTAGGGACAAGGCGATACAGCGCGGTCGAGAACATGTGCAGACTTATCGGGCAGCATCGGCACACTTGAACCGGGCGATAGACGCACTGAACTCAAAAGATTACCCGCGGGCAATCGGGGAATTTCAACAAGCGCTCCAACACAATCGAGAATCCGCGGAAGGACATTTCTACCTCGGTTTGACATATTTTATGGTTGGAAATTACGGCGAGGCAGCAGCTTCCTACAAGCGAGCAATCGTCTGCGAACCAAGCGATCCAATGATACACCTCAATTTAGGAATTGTTTATCAACTGCAAGAACAATATGACGAAGCCATCGGAGCCTACCAACGATCGATTGCCCTCTCACCCAACAACGCTGAAGCGTATTCTCGGCTAGGTTCCGTTTACACAGCGCAAGGCAAGCGCCAAGAGGCTGTAGCAGCCTACAAGAACGCTGTCCGAATCAAGCTCCTTGCGGACACAAAAAGCCAAACCGATTCTTAATTCTCGATGTGTTCGTCATTGCCCCGGAATTTTGCACCCGCCCCTCACCAAAAATTGAGCTCTAAAAGGCAGGACTGTAGAGCTTAAGCCATTCTCATTCTGCAACAGATATGTATCATTTCTGACACCCCTCCAGCAATCTACTTCCACGGCAAAGACATCTCAAACTACACGCGTGGTTTGACACCATATGCTTACGGATCCCAAATTCGGAGCATATTGATGATGGCACATGAATTGCTATAATCAGTAACCGAGTTTTATATTTATGGTGTTGGGTTTCGATTCGCTTTCAACACCGATGCGCTCGTCGATATTGTGACAAGCGGTTTAGATAAAATTGAATATTTGGATCATTTAGATATTAGGCTACTGATTAGCATTGAATAGCATGAGGAGGCTTGGAGATAGTGATAATACGGAACTGTCATCAACCAACGAATGTGTCCGATTCAAATTGTTACCTGTTTGCAAGAATTGAGGTCGTCACATATGTTCTTCTTTTGTTGCTCTTGATGACTCTTATTGTTTTTTCCGCAAATGCCCAAAGGCAACAAGAACAAATTGTGTTTGTGTCTGAAGGTGAAGAGCTCGACCAAATACAACTCTCAACTGGTGCAGCCGGTCAAGTTAAAAAGCTTACAATACAACAACAGAGTTTCCTAGCTGCCACACCATCATTATCGTTTGATGGTGAACGGGTCGCATACGTCTGGCAGATGGCTCGAGGTAGACAATGGCACTATGACATTTATATCATGGATATACGATCTGGTGAACAACATCAAGTGACATTTGAACCGAGTGCAGATCTTCATCCGTCTTGGGCACCGGACGGAAGTAGGATTGTGTTTTCTTCAGATAAAGATGGAGATTTCGATCTCTACACCGTGGATAAGAATGGGGAAAATCGTACTCACATGACCAATAGCTGGGGAGACGATGTCCAGCCTGATTGGTCACCGGACGGGAGAAAAATCGCGTTTGCTTCTGATCAGGAGAGTTTAGTTCATCAAATTTACTGGCTGGATGTCAAAACACGACACCAACAGAAACTGACTCAAAGCAACTATCATAGCCGTTACCCGAGATGGTCGCCTGATGGGACTCGTGTAGCGTACCGTTCCGCGGTTGTTGACGTAGTAATCCCACGCGGCAACTGGCAGATTTTTCAAGTCAGAGCTGATGGATCAGACTTGAAAAACCTCATTATGGATGGGGACTACAATAGTACCCCTGTCTTTTCACCTGATGGGAAGCAGATTGCTTTTTCATCTGAAAGAGACGATAACTCGGACATCTATACCTTCGACAGGATTTCCCTGCAAACTGTCCGTCTGACTCGCAACCCATCTATTGATACGGAACCAAGTTGGTCACCGGATGGTAAACATCTTGCTTTTAGTTCTAAAAGAACTGGCAATTATGATATCCACACGATGAATGCGGATGGCGGCGAGATTGTCAATTTAACCCAGAGTGGAACTGCCGAATTGATGCCAGCTTGGTCTCCTAGAGGGGATATGATAAGTTTCGTGCGAGTTGTAGATGGAGTACAGGAGATTCATGTGATGGACGACAATGGGAACCGTCAAATGCGGTTGGATAATAGTCCATTTTTGAATACATCGCCGACATGGTCACCACAAGGGGAGACGATTGCCTTTGTGAATAAACCCAGGCAGGATGCAAAGGTATGGCGCATTTATACGATTGATGCGGATGGTCAGAATAAGCGGTTGATATTTGAGACAATAGATGGCGTAATTAAAAACATCAGTTGGTCTTCGGATGGCAATAAAATGTTGTTTGTCTATTGGATCGAATTGAACCAGGACCAAGGGGTTCTCGAACTCCGTACACTTGATATGAACACACGGGAGGTCAACTCAATTGATATTGATCCGGATTTTATACCACTTGCGCTTAACAACGCTGTTTGGGCTCCCAATGGTCGGACGATTGTCTTTTCAGCGATTCAAATTAATCCGCAGCGCACCCTCCGCTATGGCATATTCTTGGTGAATGCTGATGGTAATAGTATCCCAGAACACATAAGGGATACCTTCAATCCTCAAGAGATTGCATATGGAAAGGGACGTATTTCTTGGTCGCCGGATGGACAACGTATCCTGTTTAGCCGCGGGACTGGAAACCTTTACGTAACTGGATTGAACGGGGGAGGCGCCAAACTATTTCTCAGAAATGCACATTCGCCGGATTGGAAAACGCCTCGTGTCTGGCAGAGCGTAACTCCAAAGAACAAGCTGCAATCGACTTGGGGAAGGGCAAAAAAACAAAGGTAGGTACGTCCCTATTTCAGATTTTACTCGCCAATAGTTACGATCTCATTTCTTTTACGAATGAAGCACACATGAAATCTGCGTGGTCTCGGTCTACTCCTCCTGCCCAACTTCGTCCAGTGAATCTAATTCTAATTTGTCCTCAAGATCGGTTCTGATTTCGTCCAGCAGGGGACCAACAACTGCCGCGTTTAGCGCAGCATCTGGATTCTTCTCGTTATTGTCGTTTGTCAAGACATTTTCCAAACCGTAGTCGTCAATTCCAATCGCATATTCCGGAAATAGGTTTGTCACAGGATCTTCAGTCGCTGTTATGTCATGTAAGATTTGATATGCCTGGGAATCGGCTGGCTCACTTGCCGTGGGTTGGGCAGAATTACCAAAATCCCTTCGCAAGAAATCCATCATCGGTGTTTCACCCATGTCCATACCCATACCTGTATTGCGCCGCGGCAATGTCCGTTTAATTTGCAGCGAGCGCCGGTTCTTCGCGTCGTTCGCGTCTAAAAATTCACCTTGTTTACCTATCACAATGATTCGTTGTATTTCCGACGAATCCGGCCCGAATATCCAACCCACCATCCATTGAATTGAAGCAGCGATAGAACTGAGTACCGGATGCAAGTTGCCGATTGCATCAATCTGGAGCAATCCCAACGCTAGCAACATACCCAGAGCGATTATACTGATTAATTTTAGGTTTAACCGCTTCATATCATGTACCTCCTTACAACACGGAAACCAAAACATTCCAACTCTTCGGGAAAGACTTAAGCGCCAGTTTGGAACGTTTTACCATTACCTCCAAAGACACGCACTCAGAGAAGCGTAGGCTTTGAATTTTGAGGCATGCGAATTTCCTCGACAAGTTCCTGAACCTCGCTCGGCGGCGCAGGCGTCGCGAAAGAGACGATACCCGCAACCAAGAAATTCAGCACCATGCCGAGCGCTCCGATCCCCTCGGGCGAAATGCCCAACCACCAGTGTTCCGCAGTGTTGTGTTCAGGTTGAATGAACTTAAAGTAAATTATGTATGTTGCGGTAAAGGTGATGCCAACAATCATTCCGCTGACAGCACCGTATTTGTTCATACGCTTTGAGAATATCCCCATGGTGATAGCTGGGAAGAATGACGCCGCAGCCAACCCAAATGCGAAAGCAACCACCTGTGCGACGAAACCCGGCGGATTCATACCGAAGAACCCGGCAATACACACCGCGACTCCTGCGGCAATGCGCGCCGCAATCAACTCCCCTTTCTCGCTGATGGTTGGAATGAGTTCTTTTCTCAATAGGTCGTGCGCGATTGCTGTAGAGATTACGAGTAACAGCCCTGCCGCTGTCGAGAGTGCAGCCGCCAGTCCGCCCGCTGCAACAAGGCCGACAATCCAGTTCGGTAGCTTGGCAATTTCGGGATTCGCAAGCACCATGATGTCTCGGTCAATTGTAAGTTCGTTTGCGACATCCGATTTTGGGCCGCGGTATTGAATGATTCCGTCGCCGTCCTTGTCAACGAATTGGATTAGTCCAGTCTTTTCCCATTTTTTAAACCAGTCCGGCGTGTCTTCATAGTTTGTATCGGACATCGTAGTAAGCAGATTAGTTCGGGCAAATGCTGCTACAGCAGGAGCGGTCGTATAAAGTACCGCAATGAACAACAACGCCCATCCAGCCGAGCTGCGTGCGGCGGCAACGCGCGGCACCGTATAAAAACGTACGATAACATGCGGCAAGCCCGCGGTGCCAATCATTAGTGCGGCGGTGATAAAGAAGACATCAATTTTAGCCTTTCGTCCATCAGTATATGTGTCGAAGCCAAGTTCACGGCTCAATCCATTCAGTTTGTCCAGTAGGTATTCACCGGAACCGTCTGCCAGTGTCCCGCCGAATCCGAATTGAGGGACAATATTTCCTGTCATCAGAAGGGAAATAAAAATCGCCGGTACGAGGTAAGCGAAAATCAACACACAGTATTGCGCGACCTGCGTGTAGGTAATACCCTTCATGCCGCCCATCACTGCGTAAAAGAAGACGATTCCCATGCCCACAAGCACGCCCACGTTGACATCGACGTTCAGAAACCGTGAAAAGACAATGCCGACGCCGCGCATCTGTCCCGCGACATATGTAAACGACACGAATATCGCACAGATAATGGCAACAAATCGCGCAGTTTGCGAGTAATAACGATCGCCAACAAAGTCCGGAACGGTGAACTTGCCAAACTTCCGCAAATAGGGCGCCAAGAGCAGCGCGAGCAAGACATACCCGCCAGTCCATCCCATCAGGTAAACTGCGCCGTCACGTCCCATGAACGAGATTAGCCCGGCCATTGAAATGAACGATGCGGCGCTCATCCAATCCGCCGCGGTTGCCATACCGTTAAGGACCGGCCGCACATTGCTGCCTGCGACGTAAAATTCGCCGGTCGAACTCGCTTTCGACCAGATCGCCACACCGATGTAGAGCGCAAACGAAAGACCGACCATCACAAACGTCCAAGCCTGCACGTTCATACTTACTCCCGATTGCTTTCGTCCACACCGTGCTTTTTATCGAGGCGATTCATCAGATAAACATAGATGAAAATCAATACCACAAATACATAAATTGACCCCTGTTGAGCCACCCAAAATCCGAGGCGAAAACCACCTATCTTGATTCTATCCAGAAAGTCTACAAATAGTATCGAGCAGCCGAAGGACACAATGAACCACGTAGAAAGCAATATACTCAAGTATTGTAGGTTTTTCCGCCAATATGAACGTCTCTTGTCATGGATCGCCATGGCATTCCTTTATGATATTCGATATGCAGCGACCTGAAGGAGATAAAAAGAAATAACACACATTGTATCACGTCATGGACAGGTTATCAACCGTGAAAAAATTGTGTAACAGGGGAAACGCACCTGATTATTCAGAATAGAGTTTCTAAAATAGTAGTCAAATAAGTGTTGTCCCATGCGGCTTTGAGAGGAAATAGGGGGATTAGACAGGGGGGTTGCACCTTTGGAAGATTTTACACAAGCATGTCCTGAATTCCTCTCATGTCAAACCCAAAATTAAGATGCGTTTCCCCTGCCGCTGATTTTAAGGAGGATTGACATCTTTTGAGAAGCGTGTTATGCTATGAATAACCTGCCTTGCAAGCACGGAGGTGTGAAATGAAAGACGAGGATAAGACGCAAGCACAACCAAAAAGTGAATCACTACGCGTACGTCAGAATTCGGCGGTGTTTGAACGCGAACGCGTTCAGTTCAATCGGTTTGTGGAGGCAGACCCATATTTCAATTCCTCCGACATGCTTGCTTCAACGGATGGCGATACAGAGAAGATTCGCCACTGCAATGAAGCACTTTGCAAGAAACTGGGTTACGTTGAAGCGGAGATTGTCGGCCACCCTATTTCGAAGATTTATCATCCTGTCTGCCTCGAAGATGCAAAGGCGGGGTTCACCAGCCTTGTAAGTGACGGTGAAATACATGATGTGGAGCTAGTATTGCGGAAGAAAGATGGAGGTTCGGTGGATGTGAACTTGAGTGCCTCAACCATCCGTGATACAAGCGGAGGGTTACTTTATTGCCGGTACATATGGCGCGACATCACGCGGCATAAGGAGACTGAACGGAAACTTCGAGCGAGCGAAGCGCTCTTTCACCAGTTAGCGAACAGTATCCGCGAAGGTTTTTGGCTGATGTCGCTTGACGGGGGTGAGGTCTTGTACATAAGTCCCGGATACGAATCGATGTGGGGAAGATCTCGCTCGGAACTATACGCAGACCCGATGTCGTGGACGAAGCACATTCATCCGGATGACCTAGAGGACATTTTGGCCACTTTCGAAAAACAGAAACACGGCGAGTGTGTAGAGTACGAGGGCCGTATCGTCAAACCCGATGGCGAAATCCGCTGGCTTCATGCGCGCGCCTTCCCAGTCAACGATGAGAACGGAAATCCCTACGTCGTTGCGGGCTTGACCCTGGATATCACCGAACGCAAGCGTGCCGAGCAACAGTTAATTCAAGCGAGCAAGATGGCTTCATTAGGAAGTCTGACGGCGGGCGTGGCGCACGAGATTAACAACCCGAACAATTTTATCTTGCTAAACGGAGAATCTCTTCAGAAATCTTGGGCAAGCGTAAAACCGTTTCTGGATAAATATTGCGAAGAGCACGGGGATTTCATGTGCGCCGGCATGCCCTATTCGCAATTGCGAGGCGGTATCAACGAAATGGCGACCAGAATCATTAACGGCGCGAATCGAATTAAAAAGATTGTAAAAGCGCTCGGCAATTTCGCACCTCAGGGTGACCTGGACCTAAGCCAACCGGTCAATTGTAATAAGGTGATTGACTCCGCAGTCCTAATTTTGGGGAATCTGATAAAAAAATCTACGAAAAACTTCTCGACTCAATTTGAGGACAATCTGCCTGATGTTCTCGGCAACGCGCAACAGTTCGAACAGGTATGTATTAACTTAATCTCGAACGCTTGCCAAGCCCTGACCGACCATACAAAAAGCATCGTAGTTTCAACCCGCAAGCTTTCAAAGCAGGTGTTGATAGAAGTTCGTGATGAGGGTGAAGGGATTCCCTGCGAAAGTCTGCAGTCCATCACAGACGCCTTTTTCACCACCAAGCGAGATGCCGGCGGCGTCGGACTAGGGCTTTCCATTTCTTACAATATCGTGGAGAATCATGGCGGGGAATTAACCCTCGCCTCCGAACTTGGAAAGGGAACGACAGCGTCAGTCAAGCTGCCCGCCGCCCCCTAAAACTAACCGTATGAATCCAATTCAGTTTCCTACCCATCCCATTCTACTGGTTGACGATGAAGCAGATTTCTTAGTCAGTGCAGATTATGCTCTCAAGTTAGCGGGCATTAATAATATCGTCCAATGCGGTGACAGCAGCGAAGTAATTCCGACGCTGTCGAAAAGAGACTTTTCGGTTGTCGTGCTGGACTTGCTGATGCCCGGCTTATCCGGTCTGGACATACTACCGTTGATTCTTGCGGACTTTCCAGAACTTCCCGTAGCGGTTTTCACCGCAGTAAACAATGTGGAAACGGCGGTTGATTGTTTGAAAACTGGGGTGTACGACTACGTCCTGAAACCGATCGATAGCGCCAGGCTTGTGGCAACGGTTAGACATGGGGTAGAACTCAGCGAACTGCGGTGCCAATGTCGTCTGCTTAAGGAGCGTGTGCTGACGGACGCCTTGGAACATCCTGAAGCGTTCTCTGACATTATTACTCAAGACAGCGGCATGCACGCCATTTTTCAATATGCCGAGGCAATCGCCCAAACCGACCTGCCAGTATTGATTACGGGCGAAACCGGTGTTGGCAAGGAACTGATTGCAGCGGCAATCCACAAGTTGAGCGGACGAGAGGGTGACTTCGTTTCAGTCAATATAGCGGGCCTCGACGACCACCTATTCTCGGACACGCTTTTCGGCCACATAAAAGGGGCGTACACTGGGGCGGATAAGCCTCGCAAGGGATTGATTGAACAAGCGTCAAACGGCACGCTCTTCCTAGATGAAATCGGAGACCTGCACCTGGAGTCGCAGGTCAAACTGCTGCGTCTTCTGCAGGAAAGAACTTACTACCCGCTTGGCGACGATTTCCCGCGAACAAATAACGCAAGAATAGTTGTTGCTACGAATCGAGATATACAATTCCTGAGAGAGTCCGAAACTTTTCGCAACGACCTCTACTTCCGCTTGCAAACTCATCATATTCACCTGCCGCCGCTTCGTGACAGAGCGGGCGATATCCCGCTACTAGTTGCCCATTTCCTCAAAATCGCGGCTGAAAAACTAGGAAAGCAAATTCCCACGGCTTCACCAGAGGTCTTTACTTTGCTTAAAACGTATAATTTCCAGGGGAACGTCCGCGAACTTGAAGGCATGGTACTAGACGCTGTCAGTCGACACAAAGAGGGCGTACTCGACACACATACTTTCCGACAAGCGATTAACGAGCAGTCAACAGTTTCCGGAGAGGACATGACGCTGCAAGCAAGCGGGTTTGCGCATGTATTGTCGGCGTTCCCCGCACTTCCGGATTTGAAGGAAACTTTGAAAGAAGCGGAACAACTGATAATTTCTGAAGCCCTTAAGCGCGCCGACAGCAACCAGACCGTTGCCGCAAGACTCTTGGGCATATCGAAAAATGCGCTGCACAAGCGTTTAAGCCGCGCACGAACATCATCGGACGATGCGTAAAACGGCGTTGGCTTTTCCCACCCGCCCTCTCTAATCTGTATCAACCTGTCCTTCCACCCGCGATCACGCCTTCTAAAGGCGACGCCTTTTCGGCGTTTTTGTAGCCATTGTGGCTACAACCCCCAAAACCCTAGTCTAGCAAGGCCTTACGTGCTTCTTAACCCCAATTTTCCCGAATCGCGTAGCCAAATTGTCGTTCCGCTCTTCATTTCTCGTCAGGACGATGGCGCGCCAGGGCGCGCCAGTCTGAAAAACATTTAAATGCCCGTATCCCTTGATACATCAGGGTTTCCGAGTCAAAACCGAGTTCAAATTCAAGCGGGATTGATTTTAGACTTGGCATAGAAATTGCGCATTACGAGCCCAATCAGTAGAGCCTCCATGATCTAGAAATACTCCAAAGAAAGGAGAGGCGGAAAAATTTCTAAACTGGATTTTCGGTATCGCATATCGGTTCATTGTAGATATGCGCCGGATAAAGCAAAAACATATTGAGTGTACCTCACTCTCTCGCAATTTCCCATTAGGCTCATTAGGCTAATGAACTTGAGGTCACAGCAGGTATTGAGTATTCGGGCAGTTCAGCAACATGCAGAGAATTGTGATTTAGAGGACAAGTTCCTCACCTTGTAGCGTAATTCCGGCGAATTTCACTTCACAGTTTTTTTTGAATAACCGCAGGAATTTTGGCACGCTAACAAGCTTTTTTTTACCAGAAGGCAATTGCTTCTCCAAAACAGAAAGGAATAGTTTATCATGACGAGAAAAGCGTTAACTCTAGGAATCGCTTTCATTTTAGTGATAGGCATGTTGTCTATTTCACTAATTACGAATTTTACCCAAGATGCAGACGCTCACCCTGCAAATTGCGTCACGATCATAATTTGCAAGAAAGATTCCGATGGCAATTTATATGATTGTATACAGGCCACTATATGCGTACATTATCCAAACCACCCTAATTCAACTTCATCTTAGAGGTCTCAGTAGTAGAAGATTGTTTGATAAAGTAGGTGACTTAGCCATTTTTGGGTGATTCGAAGGTCAAAGTCATTGGGTTTTCTAAGGTAATTACCCTAAAAAATTGATGGTACTCCCTTTTTTTTTGACCGATCAAACGTATGATGGTCTCTATCAGAAGCGGGATCCGTCTTCGAGAGCGGCAATTTAGGGATAAATGTCACGGAAACCTGATGATTTTGCCTCTCGAATAACCCATAATGGTTTTTCACCCGCTTTTCAAATAAGTTCTAGGGAGTCGTCTTCTGTGGTTTCACTAAAAATAAGTGAAGATTAGGAAGCAGCGAGTTGGAGTGAAAAAAAAGTTATCACAAAAGTGAGGTGACAATGCGATTTGTAATTTATGGTATACTATGTTTAGCTTTGTTGAATTTCAGATCCGTTTTTCCAATTGAGTCTCATGGGCATGGAAAAGCACATGAATTGGAAAATGTATTGCCTATGCCGGAGAATCACACAGAATCGCACGATACTCCTGAAATTACGCAAGCGTTTAATCAAGTTACTACGAAAAAAATGTTCACTGCATTTAGGTCACCGCTTGAGAAGATTGCTCCAGAGGCAACACGCACCGAAATTTCGGCTATTGCTAAAACTTTGTTCGGAATACATCCGCTAGCTGACGAGTGGGTATCGCGCTGTTACCGCTTGAGGCGTGATGGAAAAGGATCGTTTTCGGAACTGAAACGTTTTGCTGAATTGCAAATTCAAATGCTGTCAGACCTTGACACCACAAAACATGCCGAAGAGATTGAAGCGTATCAAGTTGCTCTGAAAGAGTTAGACCAAGTCGTCAAAATTTACAAACAGGCAAAAACAGTAAGCCTCCCGCTACGTACTTCTGAAGAGCTAGCTGGAGAAGCCTACGGTTGGGATTCGAAAGCATTAGAGCATCTTGTTAAGTTTGAGTCACTTCTTAAGGAAACAAACCTAGTAACTGCACGCGCCGAACTCTTGGAAATTGCCAAAATCCGGTTCGGAACTCATGCCCTTGCTGACGAGTGGATACCCCTTTATTTTCGCCTGAGTCATGAGGGAAAGGGGCTGATTTCAGATGTGACACGTATTTCTGAGTTGGAAATTCGAATGTTCACTGCTATTTCTGCCGAGAAGCATACTGAACCGATACAACAGCATCGAAAAGCAATGGCACAATACGGCGAAGTTGCCAAAACACTCAAAGCACAAGGTAAAAATCTTGAAACTGTTGAAGTGGATTTCAAATCTCCCCTTGACCTTATAGGAGTATACTGATGAACATATGGTTATTGTTAGGAACGCCAAAAAAAATTATTTGTGGTCTTCTCATTCTAACCATCCTAATATGTACAGGAATTTTTTTCTACACCCAGTGGGATTTGAAACGTTTTAAAGAATCACTTAAGGAACAACCCGAAGTTTCACCGGTGACCGTCTCCCCGAGAGAAAAACTAACAGTCACGCAGGTTGAGGAAGCAGTATTGCCTGCTGAAACAGTGATACCAAAACTCTTAATACAGCGACCCGATGAATTTGAAATTGAAACAGAACCACCATCGCTGGAGACGTTTGATTCTGTCGTGAACAAACCCGTTCATTCTGAAGTAGAACCTTTGAACGAAGAAACTACCATTTTGCAACCAGAGGAACTTGAGGAAGAGGAAGCTACATGGGAAGGCCAGTTTCAACAAGACATAGACGGTGGGAGCGGTTTCGCAAGTCTTATTTCCATCCTGGAGTCTGATAACGTTGATATGTCTGGTGACTCAGAAGACCTTGCTACAGTCGTTCAAATGCTCAAGCGTTCGGCAGAGGGACCAATGACCGCTGACGATTTAATTTTCATGACAAAGGCGTGGTTAAGAATTCAGCCTGATACACGGCATGTACAATCAGAGATAAATGAGACTCGCGATTCGCTTAGGAATATACTCGAAAATCTCCAGGATGACAAGAAGAAGTCTTTGCGAAGTGGCGAAGAGACAAAGTATATGATTGATATATATTAGGTTCAGTTGGCATTTCAACGGAGCCAAATAAATAAGCGTGGAGACAAACCTTCAGAAATCCAAAATAACGGGCAGCCAACTTCTCGAACCGCGAGAAGATACGACGATACCATTTTAGCTTGTTGGTGAAACATTCAACCAGATGTCTCTCTTTGTATGTATAAATGCGGTTCTTATGTTCTTTGAGCACCACAATTACGTCGAGGCGGAATCGCCGCCATGACTCCATTTGTCTGAGGTATAATAGTGCTTAGGGTAATTGCGAAAGTTTTCGCTAATTTCTTCTGAAGTGAAAGAATCTACATGGCTAACTCTTTAGTCTGAAAGGAGCAAAAAAATGTCGTTCATAAGGAAACGTAGCAGGTATGTTCTTGGAGCCTCGTTGATTTCTGTTACGTTGTTTTTCGTATTCATAACGTACTACGTTGCCTATAAACCACAACCCGAATCCCAAATCGTCTATGTCCTTCCTGAGCGTGACCCGTCACGTGTAGACAACTTTACCGGTGATTCGCCATCCACAGTTGCCCACGTTTCTCCTCGCGCTCCACAATCCACAAATAGCACAACACAAAAGGCACCGGCAGTGTACTCTAACAACAACGACACCGAAGACACCGAAACCCTCGAAGATGGTAGCTATGAAGAAACAACTTTCTTGCCGCAAGCCACTAACGCGAACAGCGGTCGAAGTATGGCGCCCGAACAGTTTCAAGCACTTCAAGAACGTGACAAGCGCTTGGTCGCATGGAAACGCGATTTCACAGAATACTTGGCGAAAGATCGAGCGTATACTGACGCCGACGTTGCCCGAGGGGTTTTGGCTATACGCACTATGAAAGCATTCACAGGATCGGTCTTGGGTACTCTATCACCCGAGAAACGCCAGACACTTCGTGACGCTATTGATGAAAACCTCTCCGATAACCTCTCAGTTGAAGAAGTGCAAGAGTTTTGGGAAGAAGTGCCAGGCAACCCGACAGAATCGCCCAATCAGCTTCTGTCCAATCTCCGGGAATTACTACGCCCTGATGAAAAATCCAAAAAGGAATGGTATGAACTGAAACGTGAATCTGATCGGCTTCTAGCCGATTTAAATTCCCAACTATGAAAGGAGTATACCACCATGAGAAAACAGTTAGTATCCGTCACAAGTTTGATTGTTTTATGTTTGCATATTTTCACGTTCTACTGTCACAGCCACGACGATAACAACTGCCAGTCTTATCGTGATGCGTACGAGGCGGCAAAGAAAGCACGTGAAGAGGCGTGGAAAGATAAGGAAGCAGCTGGCAGAACAGTTTTTTGGTCCGGGCTCGGGGGGGCTGGTGGCGGTGCCTTTTCAGGAGGGCCAATTGGCATGGCTATTGGTGTGGGCATTTCCCTTGCCGCAACGTACCCAGGATACATGCGTGCTATGGAAAAATACACAGACGCGGTAATCGCTTTAAGGGCAGCTACAGATGCATTGCAAGACTGTCTTGATAATCTTGGGCAAGATAATAATAGTAATATTCAAGATGGGGGAAACGACGAAGCAAGAAGAGATGAAGAATCAAGCAGTTGATAACCAAGGCAAAATAGATTAGGGTCTGTTTGAAAAGTAGGTGGAAACCCGATTGTTGGGACATGTGAGTGTTAAAACCACTGGATTTCCAAGGCGTTTACCCCAAATTAGACTTTTCAAACAGTCTCAGAATCTAGGTTCTGTTGACATTACATTGAAGAAGAGAAGAGGAAATCAGTATTCTCAAAACCACCCACCCAATGAAACGCTTCTCTCTCATTTTGGTATTATGCTTGTTTGCGATTGCTTCAGTACCGCGACTCTTTTCTTTAGGTGCCCACTGGTCAAGTGATGAAGCACTGTGGTTACGTCGCAGTACGGATTTCATGTTGGCCGTTAAGGAGCGCAATTTCTCAAAAACCCTCGTATCTTACCACCCCGGCGTCATGACGATGTGGATTGCCGGACTCCGCACGTTTTTTTTTGAACCAAAGGTAAATGTTCGAAACCTTGCATTTGGCCGGTGGTTTATCGGCGTAGTGGTGTTGATAGGGCTTGTTGCCGCGTTTTTCTTGCTGTATCGACTGTTCGGGCTTTGGGTTTCAGTCATCAGTTTCACGTTTTTAGTCTGCTCTCCGCTGTTTTTAGCTCAATCTCGCCGCGTCCACACCGATGCGTTAGCAGCGGTTTTCTGCTTGTTGGCGGTATTAGCTTTCCTACTGTATTGCCAAACTCCGAAGAAACAGCGCTATCTGATTGGTTCCGGGGTTGCCTTTGGGTTGGCGTGCCTTGCCAAAAGCTATTCGCTCATCCTGCTATTGTGGGTGCCGCTCTGTTTAGGGTTATTCCGGAATGAATCGGTGATTTGGCGACAGTTCCTTTTTAACTCTCTTGGAGTGGCGATTTGTTTTCTGAGTTGCGCGTTGCTAACTGCATTTGTGCTGTGGCCCGTTTTCTGGACGTTCCCCTTTTTTATCTTTGGGTTGTGTCTGTTAGGTATTATCGCCTTTACGCATCGGTGGTCGCAAAAAGAGACACATCAGCTACTCCTGCCGTATTTATCGTCATTTCTGGTGTTAGGTGTGGTTTGCGTCTGTGTGATGCGGACGGTTTGGCTTGTCTTAGATAGAGTTGGCTGGGCGGTGACCACACCGCATGAGGTAGAACATTTCTTTTTAGGGCAGGTGGTCCATGATCCCGGCTGGTTCTTCTACCCGTTAGTGCTTTGTATAAAGAGTACACCGTTAACGCCTTCCCTTGCACTCGGCGGGTGTCTCTTTCTTTGGTGGCGGCGGGGGCAGGAAGAATGCGCACGGCAGTTTCGGATAGCGCTCGGATTGATGGCTGTTGTTTTACTGTTTACTGTCTGTCTCTCGCTGACGAGTAAAAAGTTCAGTCGGTATCTGTTACCTGCGTTCCCGATTTTGGAGATACTCGCAGCAGTTGGGTTTGTTGCGTTCCTCAAGTGGAGCTATTCCTACATCAACACCCGCTTCAGCACCGAAGCAACCCTTCCTAAAGTTTTCTTTTGCGTCGTTGCAATCCTCTGCTTCTTTATGATTCAGGTGATTCCGGTATTACGGCTGCATCCCTACTACGGCACGTACTACAATCTCTGCTTCAAGTTGACCGATATAACAAAAATCATCACGGTAGGAGAAGCGTCGGGTTTGGATATTGCCGCAAAATATCTCAATCAGAAGCCGAACGCCCACAAAATTAACGTTCAAGTATCACCGTTGGCAACAGAATTTGTGCGTCGGTATTTTATAGGAAACGCGTATCGGGCAGACAGAGAAACGAGGCTGAAACCGGCGTATGAGGTAGTCTATATTCGCGACTTACAAATTGGGCGTGTGCCACAATCAGGGACGTTGCATGGAACGTTGGAGTGTATAATAACACTCAACGGGATTGACCATGTTTGGATTTATCGGGTATAAAGAGGTCCGTGCAGGGGAACTGAATCCCGTTTCGATTCCGCGTTCCATAGTTCTGCTCTCGGAGCATTAATACTCAAAAATTAGCTCGCCGAAATTGCTATGATGATTTTGTGTAAAGATACCTGAGACTAACTGATTTGAAATCAACGCAGTGCATCGGGTAACTACAAGTGAAAACAGCTCTGAAAATTTCGACTCGACTGTTGCATACGCTTCAGCGAATTCGCAATTCTTAAACCGATTAACCATCGGATTCAAGGTATGATGGGGATAATTAGGGCGTCGGATACACCGATTCTTCAAACCGCCGAGAATCTGAGAAAACTACTGTTGGAAATGCGACACAGACGACCACCCAAGTCATCGTCATTCAGTTTCTATGCAATATGAGCAAGGCGTCGTCTTTGGCAAACGGGCGTTTTCGCGTGCAGGGAAAGAGGTGTTCATGAAGATTGACGCCGATTTGCAAGACGGTCCTAACGAAATTCGAGACATGATAGCGAAATTGAGGAGAAATACCGTGTTGTTCCCTTGCATAGAAAGAAAAAGAAGGTAATTGCACAGTCCCCCAAAATGTTGAAGTAGCGTATCCGCAGCGTTAGCTATCAGACTTGCAATTCGCTGATGGATCTAGTGGAAAATTGGAGGCGGAGATGCGGAATGAAACAATGGGAGCAGTAAAACATCACATTGGAATTGCTGTAGTATTGTTCGTAAGTCTTTTTGTGAGTTCGCCTTTCCTCATAATTGAGAGCAACCAGACTCGTGCGCATGAAGACTTATTGCAACGTGGCCGGACAAATCAAGCGAGAGGAAATCCGACTTTTGACCGGAATCGTGATTTCTATCGTGTAATCGTTGAAAATAACCTTTTTCGTCCATTGGGCTGGAGGCCACCCAAACGTGAACCTGAGTACGCACTGGTTGCAACTTGGATTGAATCTGGCGGTGAAACTGCCAAAGCTCTTCTGGTAGAACGCCGATCTAAAAAAACCTATTACGCGGCTATAGGCGAAAGGGTAGGGAATGCAACAATTGAAAACATCGAATCCAAACGGGTCGACCTGAAAATTTCGGGCAAGAGAGTCACCCTTAATCTCCCTTGAGAGCATTTCATTGATTTGAGAAGATTCACTGATTAAGCGATGGTCTAGGCGATCCAATCATGGCGCCGAGACGTCCCGAAGTAATCCGGTATAGATAAACTGAAATCTAGGGTAAACACCGGTAAAATCGTAGGGAAGTGGTCTCAGTTCGCGAGAAGAATGTCGTAATGATACACCAGAAAGTCGCCAGCAGCTTATTTCATTTCGTAAGTTGCAGTAATGACAACGATATGAAAACACCAAATCAAATCTCCATTATCACACCCGTATTCAACGAATCTGTAACCCTTAAAATCCTCTATCATCAGTTTCGAGATGTGATGCGGGAAAATGGGGCGCCGTATGAAATAATTTTCGTGGACGATGGCAGCACAGATGGTTCTTTTGACATCATGGAGGAGATTTATAACTACCATCTAGAAGGGGCGTCAAGGGTGTCGGATACCGCATGCCCTTCAAGTCCAGAATATGAGGAACCTCTCGTTAGAGATTCGACAAAGATGCCATCTGAAGTCATCGTCATCCAGTTTCGGCGCAATATGGGCAAGGCGACCGCTTTGGCAGCGGGGTTTACGCGTGCAAGGGGAGATGTTGTCATCACGATTGATGCCGATCTGCAAGACGACCCGAGCGAAATTCCAACCTTGTTGGCGAAAATCGAGGATGGTTACGATGTCGTATCCGGTTGGAAAATCAACCGACGGGATTCGTGGTCCAAAGTGCTGCTCTCACGAATCTTCAATCGGGTGGTCTGTTGGTGTACACATCTGAACCTCCACGACGTCAACTGTGGGTTCAAAGCCTATAGACGCCAAGTGATTGAGGAACTCTTGGTTTACGGCGATCGACATCGTTATTTGCCGATTTTAGCTCACCAAAACGGCTTTCGGGTCGCGGAAGTGCCGGTGAAGCATCATCCACGGCATTATGGCAAATCGAAATACGGCCTTGGACGTATTCCCCGCGGCTTTATGGATTTGTTGACCATTCTTTTTCTCAATCGATACTTGAAACGGCCTCTCCACTTCTTTGGGGTACTGGGGTTCCTATGCCTATTCACCGGCACAGGTATAAATACTTACCTTGCGATACTATGGTTGATTCAAAAGGGCATCGGATTTCGTCCCCTGCTTATGCTGGGTATTCTGTTAATGATCGTGGGGTTGCAATTTTTCTCCATCGGCTTTTTGGGTGAGATGTTCACCAACGCCTTTGAGCGTTTAGATCGCCGCTACCCTATCAAAAGAGTGTTAGAAGGACAAAAATAGGGTGAAAATGTGATATCCATCATTATTCCGACCTACAATCGAAAAGATGAGCTAGAAGACTTACTCCCCTCGCTCAGACAGCAGGAGTGTTCTTGTTCCTTTGAAATTATCGTTGTCGATGATGGCTCAACGGATGGGACATGCGAACTACTAAAAAACCTAGCCGAAGACTGGAAAGGGAGGTTGCGGTTTCTTAAGCAAAATCGTGCTGGTCCGGGAGCTGCGAGGAATTTGGGAATAAAACACGCTCACGGCGATATCTTAGTCTTTGTCGATTCAGATTGCATTGCGCCTTTCGGCTGGCTGGACAATCTGACCTCGGTTTTCGACAAACCGCAAGTTGGAGCGGTTGGCGGCTCTGAGTTGGCACCAATTGATGATTGTTTACTTCGAAGGTGCCAGAGTTACGTAATGACTGCTTTCCTCACCACCGGCGGGCTGCGAGGGAAAAAGGGAAAGAAACTTGGCGTCTATTATCCGCGTGGTTTTAATATGGCTGTCAGAAAGTGCGCCGTCGACGCCGTCGGAGGAGTTCCCAATCGATTCCATGGGGAAGATATTCTCCTAAGTTTAAAGGTGAAGCAGATAGGTTACACCCTCGAATATGTACCGGATGCAGCAATTTATCATCACAGGCGTGCAACGGTGAGCCAATATTTTAGGCAACTGTACCGGATGGGAAAGGCGAGAGTCGAAATGATCCATCTGCACAAATCCTTATTGGAACCCGTATACACGTTGCCGGCAATTGCGTTACTGCTTGCCATTCTACTAGTCTGTGGAGCGATATTCTCTGAAACGCTTTTTAAGGTTGTTGGGGGAGGTATGATAATAACGACACTGTTTCTTACTGCTGTCGGCATTGATAGTGCAACCCGTCTGAAAACCGTGAAGGCTTTTGCGATTGTGCCCTTTCTGTTTATGATACAACAGACAGCATATGGGTTAGGAACAATCGTCGCTGCATTTAGGAGACAAGCATGAAGGACTACTCTTTACCAGCGGGAAATTTGAAAACCACTAATCGGTTGGAGGGCGGAACTCGCCTTGGGGGCAATTTCGACAGAGAGTTGAACGATGATAATCCGCTTGTGAGCATTATTACGATTTGCCTTAATTCAGAGAAAACCCTTGCGCAAACCATCCAATCGGTAATTAACCAGACCTACAATCCCATTGAATATCTTATTATCGATGGCGGCTCAACGGATAGCACCTTGGATATCATAAGAAAATACGATGACCAAATTGATTATTGGCTGAGTGAACCTGACGATGGGACCTCCCATGCGATAAACAAGGGACTACAGTTGAGCCGCGGCGAGCTGATTGGCATTTTGTGTGCCGATGACTTCTATGAACAAGATGCGGTGCAAACTATAATCGGAAATTATTCAGCCGATACACCGAAAATCTATCACGGCAATATGACGCGAATTGATGTCCAAACAGGGGAGAAAACATTCATCGTAAAGCCGCCCGATGACCTAGAAAGGTTGTTCCAAGGCTGCGTGGTTAATACAGCCACCGCTTTTGTAGATCGCCGAGTTTTCGAAAAACATAGTTTGTTTGACCATCGCTATAAATTAGCAAATGACCACGAGTTTCTGCTACGGGTATTTTTGGCAGGCGTGGAATTCGAATACATCCCAAGAAATATAACCTTCATGCGTGATGGCGGGATGAGCCAGAAGAATTATATTCGGGCTAGTCGCGAACGCTTTAACTTGTCCGTCTATTACGGTTACGCGGTTCCAAAAGCCCTTTTTGTATTTCTAGCTACGTTCCTTAAAAAGGCAGTTGAACGTCGAATTGCGAAGTGGTGTCCCTTCTTGCTAAAACCGTACTGTAGTTTTAAGTTCTTGTCACTAAAGAGTAGCATGTGGCACGGCAATTGAGAACTAAAACTATTTTGTAAAGTTTCAATCCCCACTGAAAAGGGCGCCGATTAATGACGCACGTTTTGGTAACTGGAGGCGCCGGTTACATTGGTACCATTCTTTGCGAACACCTTCTAGCTGAAGGTTACCGCGTGAGCGTCCTCGACAACCTGATGTACCGTCATGGTAGCCTCTTCCACCTCTGTGTCCATAAAGCCTTCGATTTCGTTAAGGGAGATGTACGAGATGAAGAGTTCATGCGCCGTCTTATGAAGGACGCCGATGTGCTCATCCCACTTGCAGCGGTTGTCGGGGCGCCCACCTGCGACCGCGATCCATGGTTGGCACAGTCAGTGAATCTGGAGGCGGTGCGGACGCTTAATCGACTCAGATCTTCCCAGCAGTTGGTTATCTTTCCTACGACGAACAGCGGCTACGGGACGCAGTCCGGCGAGACATATTGTACAGAAGACACACCGCTGCAGCCGATTTCGCTCTACGGTCAGACAAAGGTGCAGGCGGAGATGGAGATACTCGACAGCCCCAACAGTATTACATTGCGTCTTGCAACGGTGTTCGGTATGTCGTCCCGTATGCGTCTGGACTTGCTGGTGAACCATTTCGTCTATGCAGCGGTCACGGACGGCTATATCGTCATCTTTGAAAAGGATTTCAAGCGCAACTATCTCCACGTCCGTGACGCGGCGGATTGTTTTATTCACTGCATTAAGAATGCGGAGTTGATAGTGGGACGCCCATACAACGTGGGATTAGATAATGCCAATCTATCGAAGATGGAACTGGCGTTGAAGATTAAGGAACACGTACCGAAATTCTATCTTCACTTCTCGGAAATTGGCAGCGACCCGGACAAACGAAACTACATCGTTTCCAACCAGCGGTTGCGTGATGCCGGATTTGAGGCGCGGCGCTCACTGGACGATGGGATAGAAGAGTTGCTGAAAGGGTATCGCATGTTGGGGCGGGCGCCTTTCAAAAATGTCTAAAAGGGAGAGATTCCCCTCTGACAAGCTTACGATTACCCACACGTCCAGAAATTCGCACGGAGCCACGCTGTGGGAGGGAAATCCTTCTCCCGATTATCGAGGCAGGGATGCCTCTCCCACAGTAAGGACGCCTTGTCGGTTCTATCATAATCATTCCCCTCCTTACCAAGGAGGATCAACTGACCGAATAGGGAAGGCGATAGTTTTTATAGTTATTCCTAGTTCGTGTAGGTTGGGTTGAGCAGGCGAGCGTAACCCAACCTTCGCGGATTCTTAAGAATATCTAAAAGAAACGAGAATTAAGGGACAGACAGCCGATGATTATCAGCAGAACCCCGTTTCGAATCTCTTTTTTCGGCGGCGGGACGGACTATCCGGCGTGGTATCTCCAACACGGCGGTGCGGTGCTCGCCACCACAATTGACAAATACTGCTATCTCACATGTCGATACCTCCCCCCGTTCTTCGAGCATCGTATCCGAATTGTCTACTCCCAAATCGAAAATTGCCAGAACGTGGACGAGATTCGCCACCCCGCCGTCCGCGAAGGCTTACGGCATGTGAACCTCGATTGTGGGGTAGAGATTCACCATGATGGAGATTTGCCTGCACGAAGCGGGATGGGGTCGAGTTCCGCGTTCACGGTCGGGCTTCTGCATGCGCTGTACGCCCTCAAAGGGCAGATGCTTGGCAAGTACCAACTGGCGAAAGAAAGTATCTACATTGAGCAGGAACAACTCAATGAAGCAGTTGGGTGTCAGGATCAGCTGCTCGCCGCTTATGGTGGGTTAAACCATATCTCTTTTTTTCAAAATGGAAAATTCTCTATCGTGCCAATCACCGTTCGTCCAGAGCGTATACAGGATCTAAATTCCCATCTCATGCTGTTCTACACCGGCGTCAAGCGAACGGCTTCGGATATCGCCCGCAGTTACGATTTAGAGGGTAAACAACAGCAGTTGTGCATCATGAGGGATTTGGTGGAAGAGGGAATTCTAATTCTGAACAGTGAATCGGACATTACTGCATTTGGAGAATTGTTGCACGAAGCTTGGCAGGTCAAGCGCACATTGAGTCCAAAGGTCTCCAATTCACGTGTGGATGAACTTTACAATCGTGCACGTTCAGTGGGTGCTATCGGCGGCAAGCTGACGGGTGCTGGCGGCGGCGGATTCATGCTGCTTTTTGTGCCCCCCGACGGACAAGAAAAGGTAAAGGAGGCGTTTAGCAAACTAATCCATGTGCCGTTTCGATTTGAATCGTCAGGCAGCCAGATTATCTTTTTTAATCCCGAAGAGAATTATGCCGCTGAAGCGCAAGCGCGCGCCACTCAGCCGATTCAACCTTTTCAAGAGTTAGCTCACCTTTAGAAGGAGGGGACGGATGGCGGTGTAAACATCCCGCAGTCTTCCACACATTGTAGGTGGTAAAGGAGAGATTTCATGGGTCAAGTTCGGACCGTTCGCCGTGTCCTGATTACCGGAGTTAGAGGTTCTGGCGGCAGCTACTTGGCGGAGTATATTGCCGCCAATCACGCAGATATTGAAGTCCACGGCATCTCCCGTTGGCACAGCACCACAACCGATCACCTCTCAGCCATTAGTGACCGCGTGACCCTCCATGAAGCCGACCTGTTGGATTTCAGTTCGGTTCTGGCGGTGCTGCAGGATTCTCAAGCGGATGCCATCTTTCACCTAGCGGCGCACGCTAATGTCCGCGCCTCATTTATCACACCAAACACCGTATTGAGCAACAATGTACTGGGCACCAGCAATCTTTTGGAAGCGGTGAGGATGGCGCGGCTCGATCCTATTATTCAGTTGTGCAGTAGTTCAGAGGTATACGGTGTAGTGGATTCTACGGCCGTGCCAATCACGGAAGATGCGCCGTTGCGGCCGGCGAGTCCTTATGCGGTTTCGAAGGTGGCTCAAGATCTGCTGGGCTGGACCTATTTTACCAGTTACGACATGCGCATCATACGCACGCGTATGTTTACCTATCTGAATCCGAGGCGCACCGACTTGTTTGCGACTGCTTTTGCAAAACAGGTCGCGTGGATTGAACGCGGACTACAGAAGGAACTGGTGCATGGCAACCTGAATTCGGTCCGCACCATCGTTGATGTGCGGGATGCCATGCGGGCATATTGGGAATCAATTCTGCACTGCAAACCCGGCGAAGTCTACAACATTGGGGGCGCCACTTCTATGACAGTTGGCGAGTTTCTGGAACGTCTAGTTGTTTTGAGTGACGTGCCGATTCCAAGACGCTGCGCAGCGCACCTACTTCGACCGGCAGATGTGACGCTTCAAATCCCCTGCGTTGATAAATTCGTGGAGGCGACCGGTTGGCAGCCGGTACACACTTTTGAGGAAAGCCTTGCGGGTTTGCTTGCGTATTGGCGGCGGGAAGCGGACAAGGTTGTGCACCAAGCTTCAGTAATGGGATAACGGTAGGTATATCAACAATCAGGAAGCGGACGAAGAAAAGACCATGGTTGAGAATTTTTATCGTGCGTTATATCGGATTCGACGGGTAGAGGAAGAGATCGCTAGAATCTACCCTATCGACAAAATCAAAAGTCCCATACACCTATCAATTGGTCAAGAGGCGGTATCTGTCGGGGTTTGCGAGGCGCTGCAACCGAGCGACGTTGTTTTCGGCACTTACAGAAGCCATGCGCTCTACTTGGCGAAGGGCGGGGATTTGAAGAAAATGATTGCCGAATTGTACGGCAAGGTTACGGGCTGTGCAAGAGGAAAAGGGGGTTCGATGCACCTAATTCACACCGCCGCTGGGTTCATGGGCACTTCCGCCGTTGTGGGAACAACTATCCCGCTGGCGGTCGGGTATGCCTATGCTTTGAAACTAGATGGTAAAGACAGCATCGTAGCTAGTTTTTTCGGGGATGGCGCGGTTGAAGAAGGGGTTTTCCATGAGAGTCTGAACTTTGCAGGACTCAAGAGCGTCCCTGTCCTCTTCATCTGCGAAAACAACGGCTATGCTATCAATTCGCATCAGTCCAAGCGCCAGCCGATGGACAACATCTGCGATCGTGCGCGCGTATATGGGATGCCCGCGGAACGAATTGAGGATAGTGATGTTTTCGAGATTTACGAACGGGTGAAGCGCGCGAGCGACGAGATTCGGAATGGAAGGCAAGGCCCCAGATTCTTCGAGTGTATGACATATCGGTGGAGGGAACACGTGGGACCTAATGAAGACTTCGATGCAGGCTACCGCTCCAGAAGCGAGGCGGAACCCTGGTTCGAGAGTGACCCGCTCAAAACCATCGGCGCGGGCTTGGATCCCGGCACGCGCGGACAAATTGAAGCGGATGTGCTAGCGGAAATCAATGAAGCATTTAAGTTTGCTGAACACAGTCCATTTCCCGATGACGGCGAACTTTACGCCGATGTGTTCGCGGAGGCTTAGTATGGAGCGTGTGTTGACTTACGCCGAAGCGATTCGCGAGGCGACTGAAAACGAAATGGCGCGAGATTCGTCGGTCATGGTGTTTGGCATCGGCGTCGACGATTTCAAGGGGATTTACGGTACCACAACGGGGCTGGTTGAAAAATTCGGAACTGACCGTGTTGTAGATACGCCGATTTCCGAGGACGCTATGACGGGGGTTGCCATCGGCGCCGCGCTCGCCGGATTGCGTCCGATTCACGTTCATATCCGCATGGACTTTCTCCTTTTAGCCATGAATCAACTGGTGAACATCGCCGCCAAAAGCCGATATATGTACGGCGGTGCGGTCTGTGTGCCCATCGTTGTTCGTGCCATTATTGGAAGAAGTTGGGGGCAAGGGGCACAGCACTCTCAAGGACTTCACTCATTCTTTATGCACGTTCCGGGCATTAAAGTAGTAGCGCCCAGCACACCCTACGACGCGAAAGGTTGCTTGATTCAAAGTATCCGGGACGATAATCCGGTGGTGTTTGTGGAGCACCGCCTGATTTACTATCAGAAGGGACACGTACCAGAGGTGGACTACACTATTCCCTTCGGTCAAGCGCGGGTGCTGGCGGAAGGGCGTGACATTACACTCGTCGGTATTTCGCATATGGCTGTGGAGTGCATAGGTGCTGAGCGATACCTCCATGACATGGGCCTCTGCGCTGAAGTCATTGACCCGGTGTCATTAAGCCCCCTGGACATAGATACGATTATCGCCTCTGTTGAAAAAACCGGGAAACTCCTCGTTGTTGACACTGCCTGGACAACCTGCGGTGCCAGCGCGGAAATTATAGTGCAGGTCACAGAACAGCTAGGCAATGCGAAAACGGAATGCCGCCGGATGGGGTTTGCGCCTGTGACTTGTCCAACCACAAAAAATCTGGAGAATCACTTTTACCCGGACGCAAAGAAGATAGCAACTGCGGCGTACCGTTTGGTTAACGGCAATGGCGCATCTCGGGTTTTCGATAGAGCGACCGATATTTCAAGTCCAAGTGAGACTTCGGCAGAATCCTTCGAATTCAGGGGACCATTCTAATGGGAAGACAATACAAGCTTGCCGAGCAGACAATCGACGAGGAAGACCTCCTGGACCTTATCGCGTGGTTAAAGACTAACCCTTGGTTGACTCAGGGTGAACTGGTACGCGCATTCGAGCGTCAATGGGCTGAATGGCTTAGTGCCAGATACGCAACCTTTGTCAATTCCGGTTCTTCAGCCAATCTTCTGATGTACGATTCCCTCTTGCTGTCAGAGAAGTTGCGCAACAAAAAGATTGTTCTCCCCGCCGTCAGTTGGTCAACCTCCGTTGCGCCAGCCATTCAACTCGGCTTTGAGCCGATTTTATGCGAAGCGGACGAAAATACCTTTGGGCTGGATTTGGACTGTCTAGAAAGATTATTGAAATCGCATGAACCGGGGGCGGTCCTCATTGTTCACACACTCGGTGTGCCGAACGACATGGAACCGCTTCTCGCGCTCAAAGATCGGTACGGGTTTATCCTGATGGAGGATGCTTGCGCAGCCATTGGATCGTGTTATGACAATCAACCTGTTGGAACCTTTGGGGAGATTAGCACCTTCTCTTTCTATTACGGTCACCACCTGTCTACAATAGAAGGCGGGATGATTTGCACAAACGATGAAACACTCCACGACATTTTGGTTCAGATTCGGAGCCACGGTTGGGCGAAGGATCTTCCCTTTAAGAAAGCGGAAGACAAAGCAAGTGAGAACAATATTATTGCATTCAATCGCCCCTTCACCTTCTACTATCCGGGTTTCAACCTGCGGTCAACGGATTTGAACGCGCGAATCGGTTTGTCGCAAATGAAGAAGATAGATTACGTTGTGAAGCGGCGAATCGAGAATCACAACATCTACCAGTCGCGGTTTCAAGACGCTACAGATTTTCATTGCCAGCGAAATGACCGTGCGTCCATCTGCAGTATTGCCTTCGTGGCTCTGGCTCAATCGCAAGGGCAACGGGAAAGAATTGCCCAACTCCTTAGAGAAAACCAAATTGAGACGCGGCCGCTGGGTGGAGGCAACATGTCACGCCAGCCCTTTTGGGCGAATAGGTATGGAAGCACCGCTTTTCCGGTCGCCGACCGAATACACGAGACTGCTTTTCAACTGCCAAATCATCCACAGTTAAGCCCAGAAGATATCCATTTCATATGCGACACCGTGCTTTCGGTTACAACGGCATAACACACTTACCACAGGATATGAGGTAGGTAAGAATATCACCAATTTTGCGATGATGCCCGTTCGACAGAATATTGCAGCATCAGAAAAGTTTAGAAATGTTATATTATTTCACTGTGGGAGGGACATCCCTGTCCCGATAATCGGGGCTAGGAAACCCCTCCCACAGACATAATCGTTATTTATCTGACGGTGTATTATATAGCAAGGACAAAATAGTGAAGGATCGAACTATCACAAAGAAAAAGCAGATTGATTTAGTGCTGGTGAATCCGGGGAACCCACGAAAAATCTATCAATCCCTTTCGTCCACTTTATCTGCCGTTGAACCCCCAGTTTGGGCGGGGTTGTTGGCAACTTTCGTCCGCAACCGCGGGTTTTCCGTTGCCATCGTTGATGCCAACGCGGAAAACCTAACGCCTGAAGAGACCGCCGAACGAGTCGCCGAGATGCGTCCGGTGTTGACGGCAGTCGTTGTCTATGGACACCAACCTTCTGCCTCGACTCAGAACATGACCGCCGCGGGGGAGATATGCGCCGCAGTCAAACAGCGGTCGCCAGCACTCAAAGTGCTTCTGGTTGGCGGCCATGCTGCCGCCCTGCCCAAACACACCCTGCAAGAGGAAACCGTCGATTTTGTTTGCGGTGGGGATGGGCCCTTCACTGTCTTAGAACTCCTGCAAATACTCAAATCCACACGGAGGGACTATCACATAGTCCGAGGGATTTGGTATCGGGACAGTAAACGTACAATCAAATCAACACAAGCTGCGCCGTTGGTCAAAGACCTCGACCGTGAAATGCCGTCAATGGCGTGGGACCTTCTACCTATGGAGAAATACCGCGCCCACAACTGGCACTGCTTTGGCGGATTGGACCGAAAACCGTATGCAGCCATCTATACAACATTGGGCTGTCCGTATCGTTGCAGTTTCTGCTGCATTCAAGCCCCGTTCAAGAGCGGAGAACAAGCGTTGGGATACAAATCCCGCGTAAACAGTTACCGGTTCTGGCACCCGGATTCCGTCATCGCCCAGATTGACACACTTGTTAAAGATTACGGGGTACGGAACATCAAGATTGCCGATGAAATGTTCGTGCTCAACCCCAGGCATGTGATGGCAATCTGCAACCGGATTATCGAACGCGGGTATGACCTGAACATTTGGGCATACGCCCGAGTGGATACGGTGAAGGCGGAGATGGTGGATATGTTGAAGCGTGCCGGTTTCAACTGGCTTGCGTTCGGTATAGAGGCTGCCAGCGAGCGCGTGCGGGATGAAGTGCAGAAAAGGTTTAATCAACAGGACATATACCAGACCCTCGAAGCGGTTAGGGACGCAGGTATCAACGTCATCGGGAATTATATCTTTGGCTTGCCCGAAGACAATCTGGAATCGATGCAAGCAACTCTAGACCTCGCCCTCGAACTCAATTGCGAGTTCGCCAACTTTTACTGCGCCATGGCATATCCGGGATCCCAACTCTACAGTCAAGCTTTAGACGCGGGGTGGCAGTTGCCGGCAGAATGGAGCGGTTATTCTCAACACGCCCAAAATACCCTGCCGCTGCCGACGAAGTATCTGTCTGCGTCAGAGGTTTTGCGCTTCCGAGACCACGCTTTTCAAGCGTATTTCAACAGTTCAAGGTATCTGGAAATGATTGCCGAAAAGTTTGGTACAGAGACTACGAGTCACATTCAGGAGATGGCGAGTCATAAGCTAGTGCGGCAGTATGCGTAGATACAGGTGCACGGATGCCTCAAACACTCAAACTACATGGGCGCCTGTTGGTCAAAAATACGAGCCTAAACTTTGGGGCGAAGGTACTGCCCCTAGTTGTGATGGGGGTCACGATTCCGTATGTAGTTGAAGGTTTGGGTGCGGCGCGTTACGGGGTTTTTACGCTAATCTGGGCTGTCATAGGTTATTTCAGCGTCCTTGATTTGGGATTGGGGAAAGCAACCGCAAAGAAGGTAGCGGAAGCGCTGGGTAGAGGGGAAAGCGCCGCGATTCCCGCTATCGCGTGGACGGCTGTTCTTCTTACACTGGGTTTAGGGTTAATTGCAAGCTTCACCCTTATGGCATTCACATCGCTTCTGGTGAACAATGTCTTTCAGGTGAATGCCAATTTTAGCGAAGAGACCCAACAGGTCTTCTACCTTGCTGCCGTCGGTCTGCTCATCGCACTGGTCAAATCTGCGCTTACCGGAGTGTTAGAGGCGCATCAGCGGTTCGATTTAATCAATCTGGTGGGCGTTCCTTCAAGCTTGCTTTCCGCGGTTATTCCTCCGTTTGTTCTTTATGCGGATGGTGGATTGCCCGCTATTGTTATTCTACTCGTCATCAAAAACGGTTTCGAGTTATTCGTCTTGTCCTTCCTCTGGTTGAAGGTGTTGCCGTCCGGAGACCGCTTCTTTGCGCTAGATATGAAAATGAGCCCCGCTCTTTTTTCGTTTGGCGGGTGGTTGACGCTGCACAACGTCGCGAGTTATATTTTACATTACGTTGAGCGATTCCTAATTGGCGCGCTCTTGACAGTAACAGCAGTCACCTACTACAGCGTTCCTTTCACCCTCATCAGTGCGTTGACAGTTCTTCCTTCGAGCCTGATGCCTGTCCTCTTTCCCGCTTTTAGCGCCCTTCACCATTCAGATGTCACGAAATTAGAGAATCTTTTCCGGCAGGCGCTGAAATATCTCGTCGTATTGATGGGGCTAGCGGCGTTGTTTCTGATGATATTTTCGGAGGAAATCTTGGTGTTGTGGATTGGCGAGGAGGGTATCAGAAGCGTCTATGTACTTCAGTTCCTCGCTGCGGGATACGTGCTCTCGGTTGTTTCATGGTATTTCAGCACGTTCTTGCAAGGGACGGGTTATATTAAAGCGGTGACGGCAATTGCACTGGCACTCTTGGTTTTTCAGATTCCATTCTCATGGGCGTTAATCACAGGGTGGGGAATTGAGGGCGCGGCTTTGGCATTCACATTTAGTCGGGCGCTGGTGGTTTTGGTATTCTACTGTATCGCTCGAAGGTTAAATCTGATTCGTCCTTTGCAGGTTTCCATCGGCAAACTGGCAACGCTCACCTGCGGATTTCTAATCATCATTTCAGCGACATTGCTGCTCAAAAAAGTTGTAGGTATCCTCCCGTGGTCTATCATCTTGAGCGCCCCCGTGTTCATTGCGAGCACCCTCCTTTTCGGCTGGCGTGCCATTCTCACCCATGAGGATAAGCGCATGGTGTTGCAGTCGGTAAAGCGAGTATGACACATTTCAGTTCTGGCCGCGGAACTAGGACCTGAATTGGACGGGACGGAACGATGGAAGGCATCCCACTTTTAGGCAGAAAAGCCCATTCGCCAGCTCGGAAAACGTCTTTTGCCTCGTAGAAGTACCAGCCAAGGACAAGGTGTATGGGAGGGAATACCAATTTATTTCAGGTATTCCCGCTTCATTTATCTTGATTTTTAACTTCATGCCGATGCGGCTTCCCGCAATCCATTTATCGCCTCTTTAACGTTATCGCTGCGGAAAATTGCCGTGCCTGCAACTAAAATTGTTGCCCCGCGGCTTCCCACCAAACGAGCAGTATCGAGCGTGATTCCTCCGTCAACCTCAATCTCAATACTAGTGTTCCGTGCTCGAACAAGTTGCTGCAACCGATCCAGTTTTTCGAGGGTGTTCATCATGAACGATTGACCGCTAAAGCCAGGGTCAACGCTCATGGGCAGAACAAGATCCAAATCGGCAAGGTACGGTTCAACCGAAGATATCGGTGTTGAAGGGCGTAGCGCGATGCCCGCCCGTATCCCACGTGTCTTAATCTGATCAATCACCTTCTGGATGGGAAAATCAATTTCGAGATGAAACGTGATGAACTCCGCGCCGGCGTCCGCGAATACATCAATGTAATCTTGAGGATGCGTAATCATCAAATGCACATCGAAAGGGAGATTGGTATAATGCCTAATGGATTTGATGAGTTGCGGTCCCATCGTCAAATTGGGAGTGAAATGGCCATCCATAACATCAAGGTGGATAAGATCAGCGCCCGCCGCAACGATTTTGCTAACTTCCTCACCCATCCGGCTGAAATCCGCTGATAGCATCGACGGGGCAATCTTGATTTTTTTTTCGGTCACCACAGTTCTTTCCTCACTACTTCATTATTATCTTCATAGACAATCATCGTCGCTTCGCCGAGGACTTTATACGGCTGAGAAATCTGAAACCCGGCTTGGTAGCGGTTATCAATCACTCTTTTTCTTCCGCGGTCGTCTACCACAAAAATGGTCACCTTTTTCGAAGCGGCAGTCGTCGAGGACACTTCGTGTTTAATGACGACGAATTCCCCTTTTTTTTCCGATCCTATCAGTGAGCCGCTAATCACGAGATCAACAACCTGACCCACTGGAATCAGCGTGCCCGCGTCCGGTTGATGGCTGATAATCAACCCTTGATTAATTTCTGCATGCAGCGCGTAATTTTCTACTCCAATTTTAAGGCTGTGCGATTCAAGTAAATTACGAACTTCATCAAGACCCATACGGCGTAAATCCGGCATACGCAAAATTTTTGGACGCGGCCCCGAACTTAACAGCAGATTCACTAGAGTTCCGCGCACATGCGCGGCGCCGGCTTGCGGCGTTTGCGCAATCACCGTATTGACTTCAGGATAGCGGTCCGAATGCACAACCGCAACGCGCCCACGGCGAAATCCGGCGTCTTTGAGGATTCTTTCCCCGTCCTCGAAGGATTGATTGACAACATCAGGCACCGAAATACTCTCGTTGCCTACACTCAAAGTCAGTCGAACCGGCTTCTTGCGTTTCACTTTGAAGTCGGCGAGGGGTTCTTGTGCGATTACATGGCCTTCCGGAATCACATCGCTCGGTTTCTGTTCAAGTTCTGGATCGAGTTGTAATCCTGCATTGTAAACCATCTGAATGGCTTGTTGATGGCTCTGACTTATCAGATTAGGAACTGCAACCTCGCCGCCCTGAACCAAACTAGGAATAACGACGAACAACAAGACCAGTCCAACAATGCAAACAACTGTTAGGCTAAAAAAAGCAACTTTGATTATCGCAAAGAAAACGGCATTTAGGTTCATCATTTTAGTCCGTTTAAACGTCCGAAGGTAGAGTGGGAAAGTTTTAGATGCCTATCGCAGTTACTATTCGTTCTTTTGAGGTTGTACCTGCTCGTCAGTTAGAACTACTTACCTGGCTATTCGCTCGGTTGAGATTGTACCTGCCTATCGGTTAAAACTATCGCCCTCGCTATTCACTCGGTTGAAATTGTACCTGCTTATCGGTTAAAACTATCGCCCTCGCTATTCACTCGGTTGATCCCTACGGAGCAATCGATCTCCAGTTTTCAATCGATGACCGTTAATAAAATCGCAACCACTTATTTTTCGTCTGTTTGCAGGTTGTACACGATCCAGCCGCACCGCTCGCTGTCCCGCAACCACAATGAGCTCCATTTCAGGCGTAATCTGGATTGTACCCGGCGGATAATCTGAGGAATTCGTACAATCGACAGCAGCACAGTCGATTATCTTCAAGCGAAGGTTATCCCCCAGATAGGTGTATGCGCTGGGCCAAACAGCGGTACCACGCACTAGATTGCAAATTTCGTCCGCGGATTTTTCCCAGTCAATCTGCCCAATCTCTTTTGTCAGTCGAGGCGCTTGCGTCGCTTCCGCGTGGTCCTGCGGCGAATGAGGCGGAGGAACATCTGATGCGTTTTTCAAGGCTTGAATTAACAAGGGAGCGGCTAAACGTGCCAAGCGGTTGGAGAGGGTCGCGGCTGTATCTTGAGGGTCAATTTTCACCCGCTTTTGTAGAATAATGTCCCCGGTATCCGCCCCTTCATCAAGCAGCATTATAGTCACTCCTGTCTCCGTCTCCCCATTGATTAGCGCCCATTGAATTGGCGCAGCGCCGCGGTATTTGGGAAGTAGAGACGGATGCAAGTTTATGCATCCACAAGGTGGGATAGCTAACACCGATTTGGGCAGCAATTGACCGAATGCGGCAACTACAATAGCCGTCGGTCTAAGTTTTTTCAAAACTCGAATGAACTCACGATTTCGCACTTTCACAGGTTGATATACCGGCAAATTGTGCGCAGCGGCAATAATCTTGACGGGCGGCGGCGTGAGCCGCTTGCCTCTGCCGCTGGGTTTATCCGGTTGGGTCACGACACCGACGATATTGAAGTTTTCAGCGATTAGCTGTTCCAGGCTAGGAATAGCAAATTCGCTCGTCCCCATGAAAACGATTCTCATTTTTCAATAGCGCTGTGCTTTCGCTCAGTCGTCCCTATTCGGTCGGCTGATCATTCACTATTTGTTCGCTTAATCCTTTCAGGTTGAGTTTCGAGCAACTCCTGATCCTCAAGAATCAATCGGTCAATGAACAGAACCCCGTCAAGATGATCGATTTCATGCTGTAAGACTCGCGCCATTAACCCGCTCGCTTCAAATTCGACTTCATCCGTGTTCAGAAGCAGGCCCTTAACCGTTACATCCATGGCACGCCTCACAATGCCCCTGTAACCGGGCAAACTCAAGCACCCTTCCTCTCCCAGTTCCTCACCTTGCGCACGCGTAATTACAGGATTAATCAGCGCAATTGGCGGAATTTCAGGGTGATAGTCATTGATGTCGATGGCAATAATCCTATTGGAAACACCTACCTGCGGCGCAGCCAAACCGATGCCTTGAGCTGACCGCATGGTCTCAAACATATCCTGAACCAGTTTAGAAATATTCGCGGAAATTTGTTCGACGGGCGAGGCCTTCTCACGTAAAATAGGTGTGTTCTCACCGACCTCAATATTCAAAACCGCCATAGCTTGTTTTGTAGCGTTTAAGCAGATAAGCCAATTCCAATTGATTATGGCACTATCGGTTATAATTGGCAAAACAGCTAAAATCGAATGTGGACCAACGGAACAAAAAGACCCTGCGAATCTTCCAATTCCCATTCGTTCTCACTGACTTTTTCCGGTGTCGGTACGGAGGGTGGTGACGTTGGAATGAGCTGCTCGGACAAGTTTTTATCGCGTGTATGAAGCCAATCCCAGAAACCAATGAAGAGTGCGAGTGACGCGGCTGACGCACCCATAATTTTAAAGTCCAGGCTGTCAAGGTCAGGTGCAACTTTGTTTTGCCGAATCATTTCAACGCCGCGCACAGCAAGAAAACTATGAATTGCTGTAAATGGTAGTGAAACGAGTGTCACAATCTCAAATCGCCGCAATGCGCTCTCTTGATAGACTTCTCTTTCCTGGGCTTTGCCCTGTCCTCTGCGCAGCGGCGTCCTTTCCCCCGACGAATTTTGAGATTGGCCATAGGAATTTCCCGACGCCAACGACGCAATTATTAGAACGGACAACAGTTTAACTTTCACTTTGTTTGCGATCATCGTAATCTCCTCGATGACGAAGCAGGTGAATCATAAGCATTCCCGCCCCGACACAGACTGCCACATCGGCAAGGTTAAATGTTGGCCACCAAAAATTCGGCAGCAATCTAAACCGAAGGAAATCTGTGACCTCGCCGTGGCGAATTCGATCCAAAAAATTTCCGAGCGCCCCGCCTAGCAGGACGCTGAGGGCAATTCTCATCCACAAACTGTGCAGGTATTGCTTGTAATAGACAAAAATAAAGCCGATAGCAACGATTGTTATTATCGTAAGAATCAAATTTTGCCCGCGCATCAGTCCGAAGGCAGCACCGGTGTTTGTGGTATAGCTAAGTTCAAATATCCCTTCAATGACAACAATAACCTGTGGATTGCGCGGTACAATGATTTCTTGGACCAACCATTTGGTCAACTGATCTGCGGCGAGCACGAGAGAGGTAATCCCGAATAACGGAAGAAACAGCTTGATTTGGCCCCTAAACATGGTTAACTTTCCCTAAGCACCAGATTGATGCGGTTTCAGTTGGTTGCGCATTAAACGCGCCGCGATTAAAATTAACTGCCCCGCATTGCATGAATTGTATCGAGAGTATATGCCTCATAGGGGGTCTCCAATAGATCTGCTAACTGATCGAATTCACTTGCATCTTCCGCCTGTTTGACCATTGCCTCGTGCGATTCAGCGGATTCCCATTCCTCAATCTCAAATATGTGATGTTGTTGTGCCTGATCTTGAAGCAGTGAAATTCGCTTACAACCTGCGTCAAGCAACATAGGTTGTAAATCGGTCAAAAAATCCAATAGGGCATCGATTTTGTCCAGCTTAGCTTGGTAACGGACGATAACCGTAACGCTCATCACGATTCTCCGAATGTGCTGTATATCGGGCGATTGGCATTTCGGCCGACAAACCAATAACAAAATTCAATCGTGGTGTAACTTTATGTATCCAAGGCACCTGCGATTCTTCTAATTTTTTTCTTGGTTTAATGGGTCGCGCGAATCGATAAATCTGAATCAATTCCAAGTATTAAAATGCCGCGTTCACGAAATTTTGTAGTACGGTCAACAGAAGAATTAGAACGATTGGCGAGATGTCGAACGGAACATTGCCCATTAACGGTCTGAGTAACTGGCGGATTGGATCTAAAAGTGGACCTACCAACTGCTCTGTTGTCCAATAGAATCTCCGAATCGTCATATTCGGGTTGCCAATATGCACCAACCAAGACAAAATCACGTTGGCAACCACAATCAGTGTATAGATTCCAATCAATTTGCTCAATATCCAACCCATATTCTCGGTTCCTTGTCGGTAGTTTTTATTTCGCTAGTGCCTCTGCACGCTTGGTCGCTGCAATAACCGCATCAGCAACTATCGCCCGCAGGCGTCCACGCTCCAGTTCGTACAGTCCCGCCGCCGTAGTTCCGCCCGGCGTAGTCACAAGGTTTTTCAGCACCGCAGGATGTTCTTCAGTCTTCTCCAACATCTTGCTCGCCCCAAGCACCGTTTGCACTGCAAGTTGAAATGCATCCGTTCGGGTTAATCCAACCTGCACACCAGCGTCCGCGAGCGCTTCAATAAACAGGAAGACAAACGCAGGGCCGCTGCCGCTTAAACCGGTAACAGCGTTAAGATAGGTGTCGTCCCTGATAAACGACTTGCCTACAGTATCAAAAATAGCCTGTGTTAGCGTAAGATGGTTGTCAGTGGCGGCGCTGCCCCCGGCAATGACCGAGACTGCGGCGCCAACAGAAATCGTGATGTTTGGCATCACGCGAACGATTGGTGCGGGAGGAGAAAAATAGGATTCCAATTTAACTGCAGGTACGCCTGCTGCGATCGAGATTAGCCATTGATGCGCACTAATTGAAGCTGCGATTTCCGGAAAAATTTCTGGCACATTATTCGGCTTGGCTGCATACAAAATGCAGTCAACGTTCTCAACTAGTTGAGAGACATCCGCCGCGCGGTTAACGCCCAATTCTTCGCACAACTCATCTACGGGTGGTTTGTAAATATCCGTAATCCAAATCTGTGCCGCTGTTAATAAATCGCCCGCCACTCCTCTAACGATTGCACTTCCCATGCTGCCGACACCTATGGCGCCCAATCGAAGTGTCCTATCCAAAGTCTATACTCCTTTCCTACACCCGTTTGCCGAAAATAGCTGCGCCGATTCGGATAACATTCGCTCCTTCTTCGACAGCAACTTCAAAATCGTGCGACATACCCATCGAAAGGTACGCCATGTCAACCCCATCGAACTGCTGCGATTTAACCTGTTCCTGAAGCCGCCTTAACAATGCGAACGAAGGACGTACCGCTTCCACATTCGGTGCAAACGGCCCGATTGTCATCAGTCCTTTGATCCGGACATGTCTATAATCTAGGGCGCTTTCGATGAAGCTGAGTACCTGTTCCGGCTGAACGCCGTATTTACTCGACTCGCCCGATGTGTTGACCTGAACCAACACGTCGGTCTGGCAATTCAACCCAGCGGATCGACGATTTATTTCATCAAGGAGACGCAGGCTATCCACCGAGTGAATCAAATCGAAAAACCGTAATGCCGCTTTGACCTTGTTTCTTTGTAAATGCCCAACAAAATGCCACTTCACCGGCCGGTCAATCTGGCCATATTTGGCTTTGGCTTCTTGAAGTTGGTTTTCGCCAATCTCCGTAACGCCGGCGTCAATCGCTTCTAAAATGAGAGAAGCTGGTTTGGTTTTGGACACGGCGACAAGGCGTACCGCTTCGGGGTCGCGACCAGCGCGATCGGCTGCAGCAGCAACTCGGTCCCGGACTTGCTTTAAATTTTCATGAATGGAAGCCAAACGATCACTACCCCTCCGCCCTGCAACACCTTAATGTTGGCAGTTGAACTTATTCCCACTGCGATGTTATACCTTTTGATTAAGGGGTAAATCAATCGAACAAATAGTGAATGATCGACCAAATGGAGGAGAACGACAGTCTGCCCTGCGCGCTCAATCGTGTTGTTCCGTATTTTTCGAACGGGGTCAATCAGAGGACGCCTCATCAGGTAGGGAAGGTGGAACATAGAGAATACGTTGACAACTTCCACATCGGATTATCTGTTCGTTCTTACGAGCCTGCTGTAACGTCTGAGGCGGAACTCTGAGATGGCAACTGCCGCACGCATTGTCTACAACCAACGAAATCAGCCCTGTGCCTTGACGTTTGAACCATTCCTGATAACGGTTTATTAAATCGGGATGGATTTTCGGCTGAAAATTAAGACGCTTTTCTTGATAGTCTGCAATTTGTGATTTGAGGTCATCCGTTTCTTTTTCATATTCGGCTTTCTGCTCATTATTTTTCGCTTGCTCCCCGTCGAATGCCTTTTGTTGTTGATTCAGCTCTTCTTTGAGTTGGTCTATCAGTAGCATGATTTCTAAAATTTCATCTTCAATCTCCGCTTCTTTTCCCATGAGAAAACTAATCTCTTGATCCACCGCCTGATACTCTTTGTTGGTCTTAACCTCCCGTAATCGTGCCTGAGATTTTCGGCGTTGTTCTTGCTGCATCTCAAGCGCACCCGCTTTTGATCGTTGCTCCTTTTCCGCGTCCGCTAACTGTTTCTGCTTTTCTTCCAATTTCTGCTGGTATACGTGAATACTCTCCTCCAACCTTTTTATCTTGTTTGGAACCGACTTCAATTTATCTTGAACCGCCAGAATTTCGGTGTCGGTCTGCTGCAGTTCAAATAAGAGCGGCAACTGTTCTTGTAAGTTAAAATTAAGCATAGCTTTCCGGCTCGCTTTCTACGAGAAAAGCGAGAAAAATTCCCAACTGATATAGTCCAATGAGTGGAATCGCCATCAGTAGCATTGATGCCGGATCCGCCGGGGTCAACATAGCCGACAATATAAAGATACCGAGGAACGCATAGTGGCGTCGTTCTCGAAACCCCTGAGAATTAATCACCCCAATCCATGACAGAAACGCCATAACAATCGGAAGTTCAAACGCGATGCCGAACCCGATTAACAAACGCGTCAGGAAATTCACATATCTGTCCAACTCCCACAAATTAGCATAGTCTTTTAAGAGCTTTGCGGAAAATTCAATTACGACTGGCGCCACGATAAAATAGGCAAAGATCGCGCCAACTACGAAGAAAAACACGATGACAAAAAACAAGGGAAGTGCATACCTCTTCTCCCGATGTGTCAATGCGGGGAAGATAAACGACCAGATCTGGTAAAGCACCACCGGCGAAGCCATCAGGAAGCCAAAGGTAAAGCTGATTTTGATGTAAGCCATAATGCCTTCGACGACGCCGCCCTTGATGATTTCCGCGTCAACGGTTGAACCGCTAGCCCTAAGAACAATTGAGAGAAACCCAAAGAATGACGCTTCCGGCGCACCAACCCAATCTATCAATGTTGCCAACGATTTGTTGATCGGCATATTCAACGGCAACGTCAAAATTTTGGCGTAAAAATTATGAAACGTCAGACTAGCTGCCACGGAAATACCAACCGCAATAGCAGATATGATTATCCGCCGCCGGAGCTCCTCAAGATGCTCCCAGAAGGTCATCGACCTACCGTCGTCAGATGCCATACCTCTTCACCGCTAGACTCCTTTATCCGTCCGTTTGGACGAATTTGTATCCTCTTCGTCCATTGATTTAGCCAAATCGTTTTGAATATCTTTTCCAGCACTCTTGAATTCCCGTATTGCCTTCCCAAGTGAACGTCCCATCTCCGGCAATCGCTTTGGCCCAAAGATGACAAGGATAGCCAAAAGAATCAAGAGAATTTCCCATCCACCTAAAGACCCAGGCATCTGTGATTTCCTCCCAAATAGAGATTTTATAGCAGATTGTTCAAGCAAAATGCAGGAATATTATACTTTAAAATTTGAGGAAATTCAATCGCTATGTCAAAGTTTACCAGAACTGATTTCTTGAAATCCCATTATCAATCCTAAACACATTCCTCAATTCATCCAACTCGCCGGTTACTGATCGTGGGCATTGACGCCGCTAAAAAACACCTCTTATCGCGATTCCCGCACTTGATTTCTGTGGAAAAATTACAGGAATTTCTTCAATGGTGATGTAAACGAGGTTTTTTCAGTCTGTGTCTGGTCCGGACAATTCCACGAATACATTACGCGCTACTTCACGGCCCACATGGTGCTCACATCCCTGAATCTTCAGACATAAAGGTCCATTAAAGGGCGCCTTGGCCACAATTTGGACACGGGCACCCGGAACTAGCCCCAATCCAGCAAGGTAACGCAGCATCTCAGGGATACCATCATTAACCTGTCGAACCGTGACACAACTCCCTGCATCGATCTCCGCCAGAATTTCATAGGATGTTTCCTTGAGATTACCCTCTTTTGTTGGAATAGTGTGCCCGTGCGGATCTATCGTTGGATGGCCCAACGCTTCAGCCATCTTCTCCTCAAACTCCTCAGAGATGACATGTTCCAACTTATCCGCCTCATGGTGCACCTTATCCCAGGTGAACCCCATGATTTCAACCAGATAAAGTTCAAGCAATCGGTGGTGGCGGACAACCTCTTGAGCGATTTTCTCGCCGCCCTCGGTCAACTTAACGCCGTGGTAAGAGTTGTGATTGAGCAGTTCCATCGACGCCAACTTTCTAATCATACCAGTCACAGATGCGGCTGAGACGTGCATATGCTGCGCAATGACAGAGGTAGGCACTTTCTCCTCTTTTCCCTTTTGTAGGAGATAGATTGCCTTTAGATAATCTTCCATCGCATGAGTTATCATTCTAAACCATCCAACAGTTCCAACTGGTCATATTTAGGCATGCCTAAATTTTAACTGGAATATGGTAATATGTACGAATAAACGCTGTCAAGCCAATTTTTGTCTTTATCGTCAAGAAGGTGTTTTGTCAGTTGACATCATCGGCTGCCGCCGCTTGGTCCTGGTAATTGTCGCGTAGGATGCGCCGCATGACCTTGTTGGAAGCCGTGCGAGGCAGGTCGTCAACGATGACGACATCATGAATCCTGAAGAGGGGATTGAGATGCTGCCGTATCGCCATACGCAGTGCTGCCTTCAGCGGTTCCCTTTCCATGTCGACGTTTTCCAGAAGGACGGCGTAAATCACTAGTTGACTAGGCCCCCCGCCTGGAGGCGATACCGCAATGGCTGCGGTTTCCCGTATACCCGCCTCTAAATTGAGGGTCTGTTCAATTTCCGTCGAACTCACTTTAATCCCCCCAAGATTCATTGTGTCGTCCACTCTGCCGTGAATGCGATAATAGTTCCCCTTCAATCGCTCAATTTGATCTCCGTGGCGCCGCAGCGGTATATCGCCTTTTTTGGGCGGCATTTTAGGGGTGCCTTCAAAATATACTTGGTGATGGTCTCGGTTTAACAATGACGTGGAAAGCCCGACTGACGGCGATATTAGATAGACTTCCCCGTTATTGCAGGGTTGACCGCGCTGGTCAAGAATTAAAAAATCTAATCCCAATGTAGGTGTCGTAAACGTCGATGGTGCGGCTGGCTGCACCATGGTCCCAGTGATGTAGCCGCCGCCAATCTCCGTGCCGCCGCAATACTCGATGACCGGGCGGTATCCTGCGAGCGACATCAAAAACAACATGTCTTCAGGGTTTGAACACTCGCCAGTTGAACTGTATGATTTGATGGCTGTCCAGTCAAGCCCTTTCATGCAGCCGCTATTTTTCCATGTCCTCACAATACTAGGAACCACGCCGAGCACTTTGACGCCGGCATGCTGAACAAACTCACCAAATCCTCTACCCGTTGGGACGCCATAATACAGCCCAATAGTCGCTCGATTGATTAAACTAGCAAAGATTAACCACGGCCCCATCATCCACCCAATAGACGTTGGCCAAGCTACAACGTCGTTTGATTGAATGTCCTGATGCAAATGGCCGTCTGCGGCGCATTTGATTGGGGTAGTGTGCGTCCAAGGAATCGCTTTGGGCACGCCAGTTGTACCCGAGGAGAATAAAATGTTGGCATGATCGGAGGGTTGACAGGACACAGCATCGAACTCACTATTCTCGCAGAGGAATTCGCCCCAAGTCAAATCGCCGTCCCGCAATTGAATCGCACAGGATGGCTGCTTGCTCTCACCGGTAAGCACGATTGCTTTTGGAGCATTTGCGGAAACGACTTTGGCATATATTGGCAACTGTTTTTGTGCACGGACAATATAATCCTGAGTGAAAACGGCTTTGGCATTTCCGAGTTGCAGGCGGATGGCAATCTCCTCCGGTGCAAAGCTGTCGGCGATGGAGACCACGGCACACCCGGCTGCGACAATGCCGAGGTAAATTGCCACTGATTCCACCGTCATTGGCATGTTAACTGCAATAGCGTCGCCCGGACAGAATCCGTCGCGCACCAGTCCATTGGCGACGCGGTTCGTCAATGAACGAAGCTCCAAATAGGTTACGGTTGAAAGCGCCCCGTCTTCACGTTGGAAGACAATTGCAGGCGCATCGTCCGGCGCATTGAAACAACTCTCGGTAATATTCAACTGCGCATCTAGAAGCCAATTCGGCGACGTTACACCATCGGACAAACCAACAACTCGGGAGAACTTGCGTTTGAATCGAATCCCCAGTCTTTGAATCATGAGTTCCCAGAATTCAGCGCGGTGTTTTACCGACCAATCATGGAGATGTTCATAGGAATTCAGATTCAATTCACGCATGGCATGGGCGATATTCGTGGATTCAATCTGGTTTTTTGAAGGGAACCAGGCTGGCGGGGGACCTTGCGCTGCATCCCAATCGGCAAAGATTGTTTCGTGCAAAAGTCTGTGTAGGGCAAACGGCAGATCCGGGGTGAGTAGTTTCTGCGTAATTTCGGTCCAACAAGCTGGACCGGAAAGTGTAGATTTTAACTGATTCACTCGCAGCAGTATATCGGCAGCCGCATTTTCTTCCAGTCCGGTTGCGATTAACTGTTGAAGGGAGAGATCCATATCGAATAACTCGGCTTTAATTAGCCGGAGATGTACCTGACACCGATATCAATACGTCTTCAAGGATTGAACTTGATGATTTCGCGGCACCGTGCGGATTTATGCAACGCATCGCAGATGCGCATGGTATCGACGGCGTCGGTTAGCAAGTCGCGATTAGGCTGCCCCAACTGAACCCACTCCGAAAACCGTTCGATCATCCGCACCTCCTGAATGCACGACTTAAACTTGTGTTCTGCGGCTTTGCCCTGAACGTCGTGCACCCAAAATCGGGACGATTCCTCTTTCCAAGGGTCTACAAAATCGTCGCATATCAAGGAGGCTCGGGTCCCCGCAATCTCAAACCACATGCGGCTCCCTACGTCGAAACCGCAATCAAACGAAGCCATCCGTTCGTCTCGAAACCAGAGGGTACCCGACACATTGAAATCCGTACCCCGGTAATAGCGCGCAGTAGCGAAGACCTGATCAGGGAGATCGCCAAAAGCCCAGAGAATCGCGCGAATACAGTAATAACCTAAATCGCCAAGACAGCCGCAGGCAAACTCCTTTTTCAACCGTATGTTATCTTCGGGAATCTTTTCCCAATTGAAAGTGAACGCCGCTGTCACCCGGCGCATCCGGCCTAAAACACCACTGGATATGATTTGCTTCATCGCAAAGGTACGTTCGTGGTGAACCCACATGACGCCATCCATCAAATGCACATTGTGCGTGCGGCACGCAGCCGCCATAGCAGACGCTTCTTCTGCATTTGCGGTAAACGGTTTTTCGCACAGCACGTGTTTGCCGCCTTCAGCCGCTTTGATGGTCCATTCAGCGTGCATTGACGGCGGCAGGGGAATGTAGACCGCATCTATTTCCGGGTCCTCTAGTAGAGCATCGTAGTTTCCGTAGGCGCGGTCAACTCCATGCTCTAATGCCCATCCGCGAGCACGTTCTTCCGTCCGGCTAGCGATCGCCGCTAATTCAGCGTTTTCTGCCAAGCGTATCGCACGACTCACCTTATCCGCAATTCTTGCGGTGCTCAAAATCCCCCAGCGTACCTTCTGCTTCGGTGTAACAGTCATTATTTTACCGTTCTCTGTCTTATTTTAACCCTACCTGCTTGTCCACGGGCGCAAAACGCCCTAGAGGATACCATAGCACCCTCAACTAAGAAATTCAAGCAAATACAAGTCGAAAAATGCCTCGTCTTCCGATCTTGAGGTGAACCACTTGTCACATACTTTTTTGCTAAAATTGTTTGAATCGCGCCGATGATAAACGCTGACTGCTATTTCTCGCCTGGTCTGAATCTGTGGATTCACCCAGAGTCATTCCAACCCAACTTACCATCAACTCGGCAATAAAATTAAGTTTTCGGCCGGGCGATTCCTCGCTCCTTTCCACACGCACAACAATTGTGGTACTCTAAACACCGAATCATCCGCTGAGTACGGTCAAACACGTTAACTCACCTTTCCCCTAGCCTCCAACACCTTTGAAACCACGGTTTCTACATCTACTTCATCGACAAACGGGGATAGGATGAATGATTTTAGTGCCACGATTGGTTCGCCGTATTCGCTTCGCCGATAGCAGTCGGTAGTGGAAATGACAACGCCCCGCCCTTCCATCGCCTCCGAATGTACGTATTCAAAAATCTTCCGGTTGTAGTCGTTGTGAGACAGCAAGCTGTCGCGATAATTTGCGTCCTCAAATTCCTGCCGCTTGATTAAAAACGTATCGACGCCAATCGGATAGGTGCGGAAGAGCGTAACCGTGCCGAAGTTATCTCGATTCAGCACGGTTGTGCCTTCATGTCCTTCCAGATGTTCCCGCAGGAGTTGCGTCATTTCAACGATGTGTCCGAGGATGACGCGCAATCCTTGCTCGCCAAACAATCGAAAATTGGCGAGGGCAGCGAGAACCCCTGTCCCGGATCGGGAAGTCTCAAGGGTGAACATCCCGGGGCGATGGTCGCCAAAGTGGTAGAGATACGGCATCTGTTCCGGGTGGCGTGTCACCAATTCCAAATCTGCTTGATTCTTGACGAGGACGAGACTAGAAATGTAAGGCGCAAAACCGGTTTTGTGAAAGTCGATTCCGACGGAATCCGCCGTGGACAAATGCCGTATTCGCCGGCATGCCCCCGCCAATGCGCGGACGGTACGTGGACGGAACCCGAGGGGGTTCTTCTCAACGTCATAGTCATTGAACACCGACCATGCCCACCCAATAACTGCATCTGCGTGAATGTGCGGCTTGTAATCAAGTTTGAACTCTTTGACAAGCGCGTCGCGTAACGCCGCAATGCTCTGCAAATCGTCCAACCCAAACGAATCGGTGGTACCCAATGTCGCAATAATCGCCGCAATTCGATTCCCGTTTTCTAGTACCGTTCGTGCTTGCTGCTCAAGTTGCACGAGATCGATTTCGTTTTCGACATTGGTCGGGATTGTAATCAGATTGTTCGTTCCTATTCCGAGCCAGCCGACGACGTTAGCGGCACAATAGTGGCCCGCGTCGGAAACAAACACAACAGCGTTCTCGGGTACGCCCTTATCTATCGTCTCCGGGCAAGCCTTTTCCAAGCCTAGCTTCACGCCATAGAGTGTCGTTCCGGTGCCGCCAAAGGTAAACATGCCGCTCGACTCTTTAGGGTCATATCCTATCAATTTTGAGGTCATAGCGACCACCTCAACTTCAGCCAATGCAACGAGGCGGCTATATTCATCCCAAGCAATATTCGGATTGTACAGGGAAGCGAGGAGCACGCCAATCAGACTGGGAATCGTCGGCGGAGGAATAACGTTTTGCTGCGTACGGGGATGCCCAAAGATTGTCATGCCTTGCAAGTAATTCACGAGTTCGGTCGTGACATCCTCAACGGAGGATACTCCATCCGGCAGCCTTGCCTCCTTTGCACGCTCGAAATTTCCGGGAACGACGTTGCCGAGCATCGGCAGTTGCGTTTTCAGTGCATCAACCTGATCTAAGGCGCGCATGATTGAATGTACGAAATACGAATCATGGATGGGGTGCGATACCGGCTGAGGAAAAGCGAGCCGGATTTTTTCCAAGATGTCGCGGTATGCCATGTAAATTCTCCGTCTCTATTGCGGACACTGTTACTTTTGGTCAAGAGGCGCTATCTCGAAGTTGACAGCCACTTAGCTACTAGATTTTCGCGTGGACATAATAGCACATTCGCCACCCGTCTTCAACAGATATTACGACGGACAGCACAACTACGCGGGCACTCCCAGTGCGGACACTTTACCATTTCGATCTTCTCCACGTCACCGAATGAGAAATGCATATTGGAATCGGTTGATAATTGTTTTGCCTCTTGTTATTTTGATTTTACCAAAAACGCTAGAATATGTTTGATATACCAAAGGTTTTATGATATACGTAAATGCACCAATCTCGATTCACTGGGTAATGAGCGTCCACAAGTATCACAGCAATGGCTGAGAGGTAAACGTCCAGTATGAGCAGCCTTTTGGTGGTTAACTGGCACCGAGTCGCTGTTTTGGTTTGCGGGTGCTTTTTTGGGAGTGTGTGGGAGATTGTCATTTACTGTGCAAGGATATAGTTCCCAATAGGAACACACAGCGAGTCCTAAACCAAAGGGAAGTGTAATGAAAATACGAATAAAACTTTCAATCATGCTATCGGTGATATTCTCGCTGACGAACATCTACGCTACACCGGTTCACGGAAATGGCGAACACATTGACTCAATAACCGTATCAACTAGACCCGACAGCCACGCTCCTTTAGGGGTAATGGGTGACCATACTCATGCGAAAAGCGAGTGGATGTTGTCATACCGCTTTATGCCGATGCGGATGGACGGGCTCCGGGACGGTACAAGCCTGATTTCAACGGAAGACACCCTCCGCAAATATGCGGTGGCTCCCGTCCGCATGAGGATGCAGATGCACATGATTGGGGCGATGTTTGCGCCGCATAAACACTTCACGCTGATGGCAATGACGAGTTACGGAGACAAGTTTATGGAAATGCAAGGCGACGCGACACACGAACACTCTCATGGTAGTCACGACCATCCTGTGGGAGCTCATGAAATGGAAAGCAGCGGGTTAGGCGACACCAAACTTTCCGCACTAATCCCACTTCTCCGATCACATAACGCCATTGTGCTATTGAACGCGGGGTTGTCAATTCCAACGGGCTCAATTGCGGAAAAGGGTAAAAACGGCATTCTGCCGTACCCCATGCAGTTGGGTTCGGGCTCTTTTGAATTGATGCCAGGTATGACGGTCGCAGCAACACGGGACAATTGGTCTTTTGGCGGTCAAATGCGCGTCACCCTCCCATTGAACGAAAACAGTCGAGCCTACCGCCGGGGTCCAATGACAGCGTCCACACTCTGGAGCGCGCGCCGTCTAAACGACTGGGTCAGCATTTCTGTACGTGCACTTTTTGAAAGTTGGGGAAATATCTCGGGCAACGACGAAGCACTCAACCCGGAAATGGCACCAACAATGGATCCCCGCCTTCAAGGTGGAGCACGCGGAAGCCTTCTCGCCGGAGCCAATCTCAATTTTCCCGACCGACTCGGTGGACTGCTAGCAGGACAACGTTTCGCAGTTGAATTGCAACTACCGCTGTATCAACACCTAGACGGACCTCAAATGGAGCTAGACTGGGGGCTCTTTGCTGGTTGGCAGTACGCCTTTACGCTGTGGTAACAACCGACGGTTTGGGTTGGAATTTCTAGTCGCAACGGCTAGAATTTCGCTTTAATCTGCACTCGGGTCTTGTGCTGATTAGGATTTGATCCGGATGCAATAATCTTCTTAGCTATGAAATATAGCACTTCCACGCCGATATTCTTCTCGATTGGCAAGGCAAATTTCAGTTCATGCCCATGTGTATTCGGGTTAAATATATCGGCATTGTTATAGTTAGATATCATTGATGCCTGTTCCACCCTAACATAATGGTAGAGCGCACGCAAGTTGTTTAAGCGAAGTATAGGCCCGACTCCGACCTCAAACCAATACGCCGTGTCATCCAAATCCGCCAATCGATTCTGCGCATAAGACGCGAGAAGCCACGCCGGCACAGTTTCGATTTCTAGTTCATACTTCGCAAGCCCCTCAATAATTCGGAATCCAAACGGATAGACTGAGGTGCCTGTACCTGTGCCTACCCGCGGATTCGTATCCCCGCCGCCCAACATGCCATCTTCAACCGCTTGGGCGATGTTGTCCTCATTTCGATATTCATAAAGCATTGCGCCGAACGACAATCCTTTGAGTTGAAATCCCTTGAAAAACAGTTGCCCCGCAAAAAGGTTCGTATCCGGTCCGCCCTTTGTCTCCGCCAAAATGAATTGCGCCAGATTTGCCTGCACCTGCGAAATAAATCCTGCGTCGTCAATGCGGAACTGTTGGGCTGCCCCTTCCAACTGCACGTCGTTGTGAAAAACCAGCTCAACACGTTTAAACGGGTTGGCAAATTTGCCTATGGTAACCGTAAGGGACGAGTGCGGCGAATACCGGAGAAAAAGCCTATCAAGATTGAACCCTTTCTTCGAGAAATAGTCGTCTAGGTCAACATTGCCCGTGGTTGGGTCATCCGTCGCACCTGTGACCATTCTGAAACCCAGCTTCACGCGTGGATGAACTGGAAAGTTGCCGCCCATACGAAAACGTATACGGTATCGATAGCGGCTCGGAGAACCGTCCTGAAAAATGCTCTCTTGGCGGAATCTTGCATCGGCAAAGAAAAACTCCTGCCAAAGCGGCTTAGCTAGCTGAGACACCTCTTTAACCGCCGGTGCTCTATTTCCGAGAACAGCCGATTCCTGCGCTTTTTGAATCTCGGATTCCCAAATCGCATCAGCAGAGGAGATTTGAAGCAACATGACGTTAATAAGTACGATAATGAGGGCGTAAACGCCGAGTTTTTCCATAGTTGGCTGCTCTGCGAGTTTTGGTGTTCAATGATTTAACGGTACTGTCCAGAATTTGGACAGTAAAAAGCGCTCTACACAACAAAATCGGTAGGAACTCTCCGTGTAGAAGTGTTTTCCGTTCTAAATCCCATTGGCACGAGGATTGCTTATGCATAATAACAGCGATGTCAAAATCTTGCAATCCAAAAAAAGGTGTTGGGAAGGAGTATTACCGATGGCAATTAGACGAAAACAACTATGGATAGGATTGAGTTTTTTTCTTATCAGTATCCATCTCACGCATTCTAGAATGGCCGTGGCGGAAGCACACCCCATTGAGTTGGAGGAAATCACCGTCATAACCCGCGTCCCAAAAGACAGTTTCCGAACACCGAACTCGATTTCCGTCATTGACCGCGCGCAAATTGAACGCATCAACGCCGACATCACACCCCGAATTCTACGCGAAACCGTTGGAATCTGGGCGCAGCAAACGACTGCCGGGCAAGGTTCGCCAATGCTGCGTGGACTCACCGGTTATCAAGCTTTTCTTTCTATAGATGGCGTCCGACTCAACAACTCTACCTTTCGCTCCGGTCCAAATCAGTATTTGGGGACAATAAGTCCGGCTAGCCTTGACAGAATTGAAGTGTTGCGGGGCGCTGGCTCAATGCTATACGGTAGCGGCGCCATGGGGGGCGTCATTAGCATGTTCACCAAAGATGTAATCATGGAAAATGCCACGGAAAAATGGAACATCCAGTCCCGCACCTTCGGTCGATTCGCTTCTGGAACTTCAGAACGGCTCGGACGCTTTGAGGTAATGGGAAACCGCAAGCGGCTCGGGTTTTCGTTCGGTGCGTCCGCCCGCCGGTTCGGTGACATCAATCCGGGCAGCGGTTACGACCTGCACTACAAGAACCGTAAATTTGAGATTGTCAGCGAAAACCCGTCAGGCGTAGAAGTCTTTGAAGCTCCGCCGAAAGATGTGCCGGAGCGTTGGCTGATTGACTCTGAAGCACCGCTGGATTGGAGCGCATACGACGCCGACGCCAAACTCGCTTACCAACTCACCGATACCAGTGCGGTAAACCTCGCCTACCAACTCTGGCGTCAGCCGAAAACTCCGCGCTACGACAAGATTGCACCGCGCGAGTACGACGAGTTCTTTTTTGAACCCCAGCACCGAGATCTTCTCTATGCGACTTATTTGGCTGAACCAACCAACTCCGCGATTGACCAGTTTCGATTCACCGCCTCATTTCATCGGCAGAAAGAAGGACGGAACGAACTCTTGCGGGATGCCACGGAAAGGCGAGAGCGGTTTGATACCGTCAACACGTTTGGTCTGAGTGCACAGGCAACCAATTCATCGCTACCAAGGCAGCGAGTTGTCACAGGCGGCGAATTCTACTTCGATACCCTTTTCAGCCAAACCGTCAAGACCGACATCACGACCGGCGCCGAGAAGGTGGACAACACGAAAGGCAGGTTTATTGACGGCTCGCAATTTTGGGACGCGAATCTCTACGTCCAGAATGAAATCGAACTGCACCACCGCCTCGAATTCACACTCGGCGGGCGATTTGCGCGCTATAACACGCAAGCCGACCTTTCGGTGCGTTCCGATCAGTTTACCGATTTTAACGAATCTGGGAACGCGCTCACTGGCAGTGCAGGCATCGTCGTAGGAGTCACTGACGGACTGAACCTCGTCGGCAATATTGCCACATCGTTCCGTGCACCTTCGCTGAATGATACCACCGCCGTTGAAGTCACAAACGAAGGTATTGACTCGCCTTCGCCCGACCTCGAATCAGAGACAGGGTGGACAGCAGAGGGCGGTCTTAAAGCTCGCTATCAGAAGTTTATCGGTTCGCTCACGCTTTTTCACAGTCGCATCAACGATTTGGTCACCCGTGTTGCAGTCGAAGACGCTTACACTGGAAAGGCGCTGCCAAGCCTGATTACGGAAATCCAGCGAAACAATCCGGGCATTGATGTCTATGTGTTCGACAATGTTGATGAGGTGCAGATTCAAGGCATCGAGTTTGCTGGAATGCTCCCTATTCAAAACAGTTGGTCAATCTACGGAAACGCGGCTTACACGCGCGGGAAGGTGTTGGCGCTTAACGGTGCAGAACCTAATCCCAATAACCCGTGGGAAGAACGGATTCGCCGCGAACCGCCGCTCAACGGAATGTTCGGTATCCGCTGGCACCCGTCAGCTAGGCGGTACTGGGGAGAATTTTTCGTTCGCGGCGCAACCGAGCAGCGGCGATTGAATCGCAGTGACATTCGAGACCCGCGAATCCCCGGCACTACCCGCGATACAGGTGAGGTCGAGTTTGATTCAAACGGTGCAGCGATTGGTCAAGGTTCGGCAGGTTGGGTCACGCTTAATCTGCGCGGCGGTTATCAACTGACAGATTACAATCGACTCACGTTTGCACTAGAAAACCTGTTGGATGAGCGGTATCGCGAGCACGGTTCCGGCATCAACGCACCGGGTTTGAATGTGATTGTCAGCCTAGACAATCAATACTAATCGAAGGGAATTTGCCGGAGGTCCAAATGAACCGGAGGCCTCGGGAGATGCACCAAACAGAGCAAAGGTACATCTGAATTGCACCGATTTGTGCAAGGGCGGACTCACGAAAATAAATTCCAAAATGTTGGTACGGCTGGAAATAACGGGCATACCGAGCCGAAAAACGAAGTGGTGAATCCGTTGGCACGTATTTTGCCCGCCCATTTAATCACCTCGAAGACACTGATTGAGTTTCGAAAACTAGAATTCTCGGAAGTGAGTATCTACGTGATGATTAAAGAGGAGCGAGACAATGCAAGCAGACAAGAATAACCAATTCATTAAAACGGCACTATCCGTAAGATTCATACTACTCGTATTTGTAACGGTTGTATGTGTATCAAACAGCTCCGCCCAAGATTCTCCGCAATGGGGTCTGCCCGATGGCGCTAAGGCCCGCCTCGGTAAAGGTGTGATAAATGAATTGCAATATTCGCCCGACGGCACCCGCCTTGCAGTGGCTAGCGGTATCGGTATTTGGCTCTACGATACGGCAACCCACCAAGAGATCGCCCTAATCGCTGGGAATATGTCTGCCGAAAGCGCTGCCTTCAGTCCCGATGGCCGCACCATAGCAAGTGTAAGTGGTGAAACTATCCGATTTTGGGACGCCGATACGGGCGAACCCCTGCGAACTGTTACCGTATCGGATTCGGTCGAAAGCGTTGTGTTCAGACCCGATGGTCGTGCCATCACAAGTAGCACGATCTGGGATATTGTTGGCGACGGGGATGTTGTATATACCATCCGTCTATGGGACGCTGATACGGGCGAACTTCTACACACGCTCACCGGGCATTCTAGTATTGTTGAAATCGTTGCGTTTAGTCCAGATGGACACACTGTCGCCAGCGGGGGTTGGGATGCTACCGTCCGGATGTGGAACGCTGACACGGGCGAAATCCTTCAAACCCTCACCGGGCATTTTGGTAGTGTCGATAGCATTGCATTCAGTCCAGATGGCACAATGCTTGCCAGCGCGGACTTTTTCGAAATTCGGTTGTGGGACGTTGCTACAGGCGAACTTCTCCGGACGTTCGAGCCGGAAAGAAGTGGCGTCAATGGCATCGCATTCAGCCCGGATGGCATAACGCTTGCCAGTGGGATTTGGGAAGATATTCATCTGTGGGACACTGCTTCGGGCGAACTCATCCGAACGCTCAACGGACATACGAGTTGGGTCAATAGCGTTGCGTTCAATCCTGATGGACGCACTATCACCAGTCACAGCCGCAACGGCGCCATCCGAATGTGGGACGTTACCTCGGGCAGCCACATCGGAACGCTCAACGGGCATACGAGTTCGCTCAGGAGCATCGCGCTCGCCCCTGACGGCGCGACGCTCGCTGGCGGGAGTGATGTCGGAACCGTATGGCTATGGGACGCTGAGGCTGGCGAACTCCTGCGTACGCTCCAGGCACATAGCGATTCTATCAATAGTGTCGCATTTAGCTCAGATGGTACAACGCTCGCTAGCGGGAGTGATGACAGTACTGTACGGCTGTTAGACATTGCCGCTGGCAAACATTTAAGAACGCTCAGCGAGCATAAATTAAGAGTCAATAGCGTCGCATTCAGCCCAGATGGTGACAGAATCGTCAGCGGAGGTTATGACAGTCGGGCGCGACTTTGGGACGCTGACACAGGCAACTACCTGCTAACTTTCGACGAACATACAGGTTCCGTCAATAGCGTCGCATTCCACCCAAATGGGCGCACTGTTGCCAGTGCGGGGCACGACAGTTTCATCCGCCTGTGGGACGCTGACACGGGCAAGCAGTTAAAAACGCTCGAAGGGCATACGGGTGCCGTCGGTAGTATCGCTTTTAGTCCTGACGGTGCAACGCTCGCTAGTGGGAGCTGGAAAGAGATTTTTCTGTGGGACACAGCATCGGGCGAACTACTGCAAATACTCAGCGGACATACGAGTTCGGCCAGTAGCCTCGCCTTCAGCCCGAATGGCAATACGCTCGCTGGCGGAAACTCGGAAGAGATATACTTGTGGGACGTTGCCACAGGCAACCACCTGCGAACACTCGCCGGGCATGCGAGGTCGGTCAGTAGTGTCGCTTTCAACCATGATGGTGACACCCTCGCTAGTGCGAGTTGGGATGGCACCGTGTTGCTGTGGGAAATCACCGCATCAACCGGTGTTGGGATTTCGGTGGAACCGTTGGAAAGCCGCATCACGACGTTGGGAAACATCAAACGCACGGCGCTGCTGCAGAATTATCCAAATCCGTTCAACCCCGAAACCTGGATACCTTATCAGTTGGAACAAGACGCTTCCGTCACCTTAACCATCTATGACCAGAGCGGCCATATCGTCCGCACCCTCGACATTGGAAATCAAGTTTCAGGAGTCTACCGAGCCAAATCAGAAGCGGCGTATTGGGACGGCCGCAACCAAAACGGAGAGCCCGTCACCAGCGGCGCATATTTCTATCAACTCCGGGCAGATAATTACACCGAGTTACGGCGGATGGTGATCGTCAAGTAGCGACAAAAAATTGCAGCGAATTCGAGTTATTTATAAATCTTGTTTCTACAACTACTAGGGACGAGATAATTAAAGATTTTCAAACATGAAGAGTAATTGCTATGAAGACAACGTGGGTTTTCAACATTAGCCTATTGTTCGCTTCGGCTCTATGTTTGCCGCACAGTCACGCCCAAGATTCTCCGCAATGGGGTCTGCCCGATGGCGCTAAAGCCCGCCTCGGCAAAGGTGTGATAAATGAAATACAGTATTCGCCCGACGGCACCCGCCTTGCGGTGGCTAGCGGTATCGGTATTTGGCTTTACGATACGGCGACCCATCAAGAGGTCGCCCTACTCGCCCCGAATATGTATGTCGAAAGCGTTGCGTATAGTCCGGATGGACGCACCATCGCTAGTGAGAGTCGGGACAATACCATCCAGCTTTGGGACGCTGATACGGGGGACCTCCGGCTAACGATCAACGTATCGGGTTTGGTCAATAACATCGCGTTCAGTCCCGATGGACGTACACTCGCTAGTGGGAGCGGGGACACTATTCGATTGTGGGACACAGATACCGGAAATCACCATCGAACACTCACCGGAAATATGGGTTCCATCTATAGTATAGCTTTCAGTCCCGATGGCAGCACCGTCGCTAGCGGGGGTAGAGACACCACAATCCGCTTGTGGGACGCCGACACGGGAAATCTCCGGCGTACGATCGAAGGGCATTCCAGTTACATCTATAGCGTTGGGTTCAGTCCCGATAGCAGCACCATCGCTAGTGGGAGTAGAGACACTACCATTCGACTGTGGAACGCTGATACAGGAAATCTTCGTCAAACGATTGACGCATCGGGTTCGGTCGAAAGCATAACGTTCAGTCCCGATGGACGAACCATCGCTAGTAGGAGTAGAGACACTACCATTCGACTGTGGAACGCTGATACAGGAAATCTTCGTCAAACGATTGACGCATCGGGTTCGGTCGAAAGCATAGTGTTCAGTCCCAATGGCAGCACCATCGCTAGCGGGGGTAGAGACACCACAATCCGCTTGTGGGACGCTAATACGGGAAATCTCCGGTTCACGATTGGTGGACATACAGGCTGGGTCGAAAGCGTCGCCTTCAGTCCCGATGGACGAACCATCGCTAGCAGTAGTGGCAATACCATCAGTCTATGGGATAGTGATAGGGGAAACCTTCGGCGTACGATCGCAGGACATACGGGTTGGATCGAAAGCGTCGCCTTCAGTCCCGATGGATTCACTCTCGCTAGCAGTGGTGGCAATACCATCCGCCTATGGGACGCTAATACGGGAGAACACCTGCGAACCCTCAACAAATATGCGTTTGGTTTGGAGGACTCCAGTGTCGCTTTTAGTCCCGATGGACGCACTATTGCCAGTAGTAGTAGGGGAAATAACTTTCATCTGTGGGACACCGATACGGGAAAACTTCGGCGTACAGTTGCAACCGCAGGACATTCGGGTTGGGTCAATAGCGTCGCTTTCAGCCCTAATGGAAACACACTCGCAACTGGCGGTGGCAATACCATCCGCCTATGGGATGCTGATACGGGAAAACTTCGGCGTACAATCGCAGGGGCGGGTTCGGTCGATAGTGTAACCTTCAGTTTCGATGGACGAACCATCGCTAGCGGAGGTGGTGACGATACCATCCGACTGTGGGACGCTGATACGGGAAACCTCCGGCGAACAATCCCCGGATCGGGATCGGTCAAAAGCGTCGTCTTCAGTCCCGATGGACACACACTCGCGAGTGTATGGAGTTGGGACGGTTCCATCCGCCTATGGGACGCTCGTACAGGAAAACTCCGGCGAACGATTACAGTACACACAAGCTCGGTCAATAGCGTCGCTTTCAGTCCCGACGGATACACGCTCGCTAGCGCGAGTTGGGACGGCACCGTGTTGCTGTGGGAACTTTCGTCCTCTATCGGAGTTGGGGTGGAACCGTTGGGAAGACACCTGACCACCATGGGAAACATCAAACGGACGGCGTTGCTGCAAAATTATCCAAATCCGTTCAACCCCGAAACTTGGATACCGTATCAGTTGGAAAAAGATGCTTTGGTCACCTTAACCATCTATGACCAGGGCGGTCATATCGTCCGTTTTCTCGACATTGGACGTCAGGATTCAGGAGTCTACCGAGATAAAGCAGATGCGGCGTGTTGGGATGGCCGCAACCAAAACGGAGAACCTGTAACCAGCGGCACTTATTACTATCAACTCCGTGCGGGCGACTATACCGCGTTACGGCGAATGGTAATCGTTAAATAGTACCGTACAATTAATGTGAGAAACCGAACTTTTCTAAAAACTGGAATCTGAGGTTACGACGTGCGATTTAAATTAAATTCGACACCCAAACATGGAGGGTTATTGCAATGAAGAAAGCGGTGATTATTAAGCTAAGCTTATTGCTCGTTTCCGCTCTATGTTTGGCTCACAGCTTCGCCCAAGATGCTTCGCCATGGGGGCTGCCCGAGGGTGCTAAATCGAGAATCGGCAAAGGTTGGATAAATGAGATTCAGTATTCACCCGACGGCACTCGACTTGCGGTCGCCGGCAGTATCGGTGTTTGGCTTTATGATACCGCGGCCCATCAAGAGGTCGCTCTGCTCGCTGGGCATACAGATTGGGTGCATAGCGTTGCCTTCAGCCCCGATGGACGTACAATCGCCAGTGGAAGCAAGGACGGAACCATCCGACTGTGGGACGGCGATAGGGGAAGTCATTTACGAACACTCCACGGACATAAGGATTCGGTCAATAGCGTTGCCTTCAGTCCCGATGGACGCACGATCGCTAGTGGGAGTAGGGACAATACAATCAGACTGTGGGCGGCCCATATCGGAGAACACCGACGAACCCTTACCGGGCATAAACGTGAGGTCAACAGCGTTGTGTTCAGTCACAACGGACGTACCATCGCTAGCGGGAGCGAGGACGGCACCATCAGCCTATGGGACGCTGACACGGGAAATCACCAACAGACGATTGTCATGAATAAATCTGGCGTCGAAGGCGTTGCATTCAGTCCCGATGGGCGTGTCATTGCTAGTGAAGGAAGTACCACTATCCGGCTGTGGGACGTTGACACCGGAAAACTCCTGCGAACACTCTTCGGATCGGGAAACGTTGCGTTCAGTCCCGATGGCCGCACAATCGCTAGTGGCGGGAGTTGGGACGGTACCATGTATCTCTGGAACACAGATACAGGAGAACTCCTGCGAACACTCTTTGGGCATACAGCTACGGTCCACAGCGTTGCGTTTAGTCCAAACGGGCGCACCATCGCTAGCGGGAGCGGCGACAACACCATCCGTCTATGGAACCCTGATACGGGAAATCACCAGCGAACGCTCACAAAACCGGGCGTGGTCAATAGCGTCGCGTTTAGCCCAAATGGACGAACCATCGCTAGCGGGAGCGGTGACAACGCCATCCGTCTATGGAACCCTGATACGGGAAATTTCCAGCAAACGCTCACAGGGCATACGGATTGGGTCTATAGCGTCGCTTTCAGTCCAGATGGAAATACTCTCGCTAGTGGGAGTTGGGACAATACCATCCGCTTATGGGAGGCAGATACAGGAAAACATCTACGTACACTAGATGAGCATACGGGTTCTGTCAACAGCGTCGCTTTCAGTCCTGATGGACTAATACTCGCTAGCGGGAGCGGTGACAAGACTATTCAATTATGGAACGCGGTTACTGGAGAACATCAGCGTACACTTACTGGTCATACGGATTGGGTCTATAGCGTTGCTTTCAGTCCCGATGGACGAACAATCGCTAGTGGCAGCGGTGACAAGACCATCCGATTGTGGGACGCTGATACCGGAAATTACCGGCGAACGCTCGATGGGCACACGCGCTGGGTCTTTAGCGTCGCTTTCAGTCCCGATGGACGAACAATCGCTAGCGGCAGCGGTGACGACACCATCCGTTTATGGGATGTGGATACGGGACAACCGCTGCGAACCCTCAAAGGACATACGGTTCCTGTCGAAAGCGTCGCTTTTAGTCCCGATGGACGTACAATCGCTAGTGGAAGTACCGATAATACAATTCGGCTTTGGGACACCGATACGGGTGAACTGGTGCGTACTACGCTCACAGGATATTCGGACTGGGTCTATAGTGTCGCGTTCAGTCCCGATGGACGCACAATCGCGAGTGGCGGGATTCGGGAAATCGGTTGGAGTTGGGAAGGCACCGTGTTGCTGTGGGAACTTCCCGCTTCTAGCGGCGTTGGGGTCGGTGTGGAGCCATTGGCAAAACTTACCACCATACTCGGAAACATCAAACGGACGGCGCTGCTGCAGAATTATCCGAACCCCTTCAACCCCGAAACCTAGATACCTTATCAGTTGGAACAAGATGCTTACGTCACCTTAACCATCTATGACCAGAGCGGTAATGTCGTCCGCATCCTTGACATTGGACATCAAAAACCGGGAGTCTACCGAGACAAATCAGAAGCGGCGTATTGGGATGGCCGCAACCAATACGGAAAACCCGTAACCAGCGGCGCATATTTTTATCAGTTCCGGACAAATGATTACACCGAGTTACGGCAGATGGTAATCGTCAAGTAGGAGATTGACGTGTTCACTGACTATTCTGCCGATTACGTTATTAATGTTGCAGTCTACAGAACTATAATGAAAACAGTTTCCACGTTAATTTTCTGTCTGACGTTAACTTCAGTTGTTATTGCCGAACTCAGCCCCATCGGTTCATTGGGAAATGGCGAACTCCGGGAAATTACCTTCCTGCCAGATGGGAGAATTCTGCGCGTTCTTTCTAACCGTATTGAGTTAGCCGACCCAAATACTGGGGAAACTATAGAACGCTTTGCTGACAGAACAGTGTCTATGGGGAATGTCACCGTCAGCAGAGACAGCTTGAAGTTAGCAATTGTACGGACAAAACGCTTTCCTTCGCAAACTGCGATAGAAATATGGGAGTTGGCATCACAACAAAAAATCCTTCAACGCACGATCCCGCTGACCCTTTATCACACAGCATTGAGCCCAGATCTAATGGTTTTTGCTGGTCACGATAAGGGCATCATTCGCCTCTGGAGTACGGAAACTGGAAAATCCATCGGCGAGATTAAATGGACGGATCAACCGAGCTTTGTCCGGCTAGCGTTCAACCCAGATGGGAGGCAACTTCTCTCTATCAATTCTTATATCTTCCGTGAGCTTCCCGGAGGAAACGACCTTTGGGAAGCGGCAATCGACGCCTGGGATATTGCTTCTCGTCAACGCTTGTGGAGCTACACAAGAACTATTAGGGTAATACGTGCGATATACAGTCCTGATGGTCGTTGGATTGTTATGGCTGACACCAATGATCGGATTCAGTTTTGGGACGCGAAGCTAGGGACGCAACAGCTTGTTTTGCACGTCACAGGTAATGTGCAAAAAATGCGATTCAGTCCCGATAGCAAGAGGATTTACATTGCATCCGGCACAAGCGGTTACCCAAGGCAACCCAATCGGGTAAGCATCTGGGATATCGAAACCGGTGAACAACTCAAGGAATTGGGCGACGAGACACTTGGCATTGAGGGGCTTACTATTTCGCCCGATGAAACACAAGCGGTGCTCTGGTATTACAATGGCTTTGTCACGGTATGGGACATCCAACAACGCCGACGTCTCGCGCTCCGAACCGATTACGTTTCCCCTAGATGGGGATCTGTTACGCCGGATGGGCACTACCTCGTCGATGGATTGAGCGCTGCCCTCACAATCTGGAATCTCCGTACACAAACGCTCCGGGCAACAATCTTCCCTGACGAGTATGTTTTTCGTCATGTTGCGATGTCGCTGCACGGACAGTATTTCGCTGTAGGTCATGACCCGTGGATAGAGATACGGCAGACCCGAGGCGGTCGGATCGTCTCAAAGGTCCCAAATACAGTTGGATCGACACCCTACGTTTTCAGTAACGATGGCAGGCGGCTTGCCGTAGGCCAGCATAGCAGTGTAGTCATTTACAATCTTCACAACCCTGATAAACGGGAAGAACTGTTGCCAAAGGAACAAGCTTACATCTCAGAGCGTCATATCGTTTTCAGCCCGGACGACCGCTATCTGGCGGTATCGGATTGGGACAACGAGGTGCATCTGTGGGAAAATAACAAGGACAGATATGTCCATCGCTATTCGTGGCAAATTCCGACATCTCAGATTGACGACATCGCATTTGAGCCGAAATCGACGAATCCTGCCCTAGTTGTTATCGGAAATGGGGATGAGTTACAGGTGTGGGAACTTGGAGACACCGCCCCGAAGCAATCAATGCGTTTCGATGCCTCCGCTCCAATCCATTTTGTACGCGGCGGTGCTGAGTCTCTCCATCTGCAAAGGGATTACCTGTTTGTTAATCACGGGGGAAAACTTCAGATTTGGGATTGGGCAACCAAAACACCCGTCACAGTACCTGAAATACCACGCTACTTTGCTGCTAATCGGGATGGTTCCGTTGTGATAACCCGGGATAGCGTTGCTGACGAAACACAAATCTGGAACGTTCGAAGTCTGCTTTTTCCCAAACCCGTTCTCTTTGGAGAAGTCAAACGAACCACGATCTTGGCAAATTTCCCGAATCCGCTCAATCCTGACACGTGGATTCCGTACCAACTCGCAGAATCTGCAAATGTGCAAATTCAAATTTATGATGTTGCGGGGCATCTGGTACGGACGTTAAATTTGGGCATGAAACTCGCGGGGAGTTATCTCTCACGAGAAAGTGCGGCCTATTGGGACGGCCGTAATAATATTGGCGAGGCGGTCGGCAGCGGGGCATACTTCTACACGCTGGAAACGGGTGATTACCGGACTACGAGGCGTCTGACCGTTGTGAAATAGGATTGCTCCTCAAATCGCCGCCGCCAACAAACATCAATCGACCTTAATGCCGATATGTTAAAGCGTTACTTTAAACAGATCGCGCTTGCCGTAATTTTAATCAGCAATCCATTGCTGCCGGTTTTTCTCGGAGTTGCCCTAAGCGATCAGGCCGATTCAGAACTGACCGATGCGAAACCTGTTGAACTCGACGAGATCGTCGTGACACCCGGCCGGTTTGCGATCGGTGACGATACACCGTCAAGGATATCCCTCTCAAAACGGCTCATTGAACGCTTTCCGCTGGTTGATAACGACGTGATGCGGGCTGCACATGTATTCCCTGGAGTCGTTGCGAGCGATTACAGCGCGCGATTCAGTGTGCGGGGCGGCGAAAAGGACGACGTTTTGGTGCGGTTAGACGGGATGGAGCTCTTCAATCCGTACCACCTACAAGACTTTGGCGGCGCAGTTTCACTGGTTGGGCTAGATTTAATTCAACGCGTCGAACTGTGGATGGGCGGCTTCCCCGCGGAATACGGGGACAAAATGTCAGGCGTGTTCGACATCACAACAAAGTCCAAAAAAATTGAGAAGGTGTCCGCCAATTTCGGCGTCGACCTTATCAATACGACCGCGATGGTGGAAGGCCCCTTATCAGAAAAGGGGTCGTGGCGTTTGTCAGCACGCCGTGGCTACGTTGACCTGATTCTAGCGCTCATCGACCTTGAAGAGGATTACAAGCCTCAATATGCTGATGCCTACGCAAAACTCACCTATGCGCCGACACAGACGGACACAATCACCCTAAACGGGTTATACGGTTGGGACAAGAACCGGATTCGGCAAGATGACATCGAAAATAATTTAGATTCGAGATATGACAACTTGACCGTTTGGACGCGGTGGCAGCATCGCTTTGGTAACGCGAACTGGTCTGATGTATTCGTTTTTGGGGGAAACACAGCACAAGACCGGCGCACCGGAGCCGCGGACTTCGATGTACGCTCGTTCCGATTCTTGGGTGCAAAAACCGAATTTACAGCCGGCTTTCTGGATAAACACCTGTTTCGCAGCGGAATCGAATGGCGGTGGATGACAGCGCAATACGATTACGATGTCCGCGAGCGGCAGTCCGGAGTAAACAATTATGCAAGGGTAGTTGCGGACCTAGAAGGCAGCGGTGGCGAACTGAAGGCGTACATACAAGATGAGTGGCAGCTCCACGCGAAACTCGCGCTCAACTTTGGCGGGCGGTATATATTCCAAGACTATCGCGCTGCGGGTATCCAAAACTACGAACTAGGACCCCGCGCCGCGCTTGCCGTTCGCCCAACAGAGAAGCTAGTGTTGCGCGGGGCGTGGGGGTTTTATCACCAACCCATCCGTTTGATGAATATCCCTGTCGAGGACGGCGTTCAGACTGTCGGGCGCGCTGAACAAGCGGTTCATTACATTCTCGGCGGCGAATACAGTCCAAGCGATAATTTCCTGTTCCGTTTGGAGTCGTATTCAAAAACATTGGACAATCTTGCTGGGCGGCTCAGGGAATTTGGCCGGCAGACCCAGATTTTCACGCCCCCCGAATCCGGGCAGGCAAAAGGGGTAGATATATTTGTCACGCACGCGGTTTCAAACCGGTTCACGTGGAGCATAGGCTATGCATACACGGTCGCCAAAGAAAGTGCAGGCGGCGAGACGTTTTTTCGTCAGTCTGACCGGCGGCATTCTATCGCTGTCAGCAGCAGTCATCAACTTTCGCGCGGGCGGCATCTCTATCTGACGTGGCGTTTCCATTCCGGCGAACCGAGAACGCCGTTGACGCATTCGCTGGTCTCTCTGCCGGGGGGAAACATCGCCTGCGACCGGCAGTTCGGGGCGACGCATTCAGAGCGGATGCCGCCCTATCACAGTCTCGATTTTCGGTTCACGGATCGGAATCCATACAGCCAGTGGGAACTCACCTGGTATTTCCAAATTTTAAATCTTTACAATCGAACTAACCTTGACCAGTATGCGTTCAGTGAGGTGCGCGACGAGGAAACGGGAACGCTCATCCGATGCGAAATTGATGAAGAGCCGATGCTGCCGATTCTGCCGACATTGGGCGTTATGGTCGCGTTTTAATACGTCCTTTTCGATTACCAACTAAACAGAGAGATGACCCGAGCGCGTCGGTCTAACATCGTAATTATTTTCTTAGTCATTCTTGGCAGTGCAATATTGACCGCCGATGGGTGGGGACAGGCGCCCAGAACGGCTAAAATTGCCTTCACCTCATTTAGAGGTGGCAACGATGAAATCTACGTGATGGACGCCGATGGGAAAAATCGGCGTTACCTGACTCCCGTAGGTCAAGGCGATCCGCCCGCCGCGTGGTCTCTTGATGGGAAAAAAATTGCGTTTACTTGGGAAGTTGAAGGGTTGGACGGTGTGGGGTTAGAAGGCGTTGGCGATGGCATGCAGTTTGACATTGCCGTAATTGACGCCGATGACGGAATTCCCCGCAACCTGACAAATCATCCTGGGCAAGATATATGTACGTCGTGGTCCCCCGATGGGAAGCAGATTGCATTTACGTCGACTCGAAACGGGCTTGGTATCTTCGTGATGAATAGCGACGGGAGCAATCAACGCCGACTGACCCCAGTCAATACTGGGGATCGCTACCCCGACTGGTCTCCAGATGGAAAAAAGATTGTATTTGAGTCTTCCAAAAACGGGGGAAAATTGGACACTTATGTTATGAACGCAGATGGGACGCACCGACGTCGCCTGACAAAGCATCCGGAGCATGACCGCTATCCGGCGTGGTCGCCTGACATCCAAAACATCATATTTTATTCCGAAAGGGACGGTCAAAGTGGTGAGATTTATGTGATGGATGCCAATGGGAACAATCAGCGGAACCTCACAAATCACCCATCGCCAGACGGTTTTTACGCAAGATCGTCTTGGTTTGACCCTGCGTTAGCGCGTTCAGTGTCCCCCGCTGGCAAGCATCGCGTCCACTGGAGTGGAGTCAAAATAAAAAAATAACGCAATATCCCAGTATAGGACTCGAAAAGAACTGAGGCACCAAGAAAAGCGTGACTTCGCTTGCGTGATTTGGGACGCACCTTTATTACATCCCCTTGCTAAGGAAACAACCTTTGTAATACACGCCTTTCCAAATTCAAGCCAAAATCCGGTAAAAAAATTTAAGGCATCGTGAAATCGGCTTCCTTGTGGAAAATATGGAGCCGTGCGATGCTTCCACCACTGACCCGAGGTCACTCCGCGGCGCGCCGTAAAACATGAGACACAACATGAAGATGATCATTAGCGTTTTATTCAGTTTTGTATGTGTTCCCATGGTAGCCTTGGCTATCGAACCCGTCGGTACTATTGGGCACCCGTATCCACTGCGGCACGCTTTCCACGCCGATGGGACCATCCTACGTGTTAGCCAGTCGCAGATTCAAGTCGTTCATCCAAATACTGGTGCTGTCCTTGACGAATTCGGCGAACGCACGCGTATCCGTGAAGTCGTTTTTAGCCCAACTTCTGATCATCTAGCGATATTGAACTGTCATGCTGATCGAACAACAACAGTGGTAGAGATTTGGAGTGTCAAGAAACGTGCGCTGATAAACCAGTGGCAGATAGAAGGCCGCATTGATGCAGCGGCATTCAGCCCTACAGCGGTACTGTTTGCAACCGCTTTCGGCGGTGAAATTCACCTCTGGAACTGGCAAACTGGCAAGTCAATTGGCGGAATGGTAGGTGAGCGCAACCCATGGCTGCGATTAGACCGAAACACCTGTTCGTCATTTCCACCGGGTAACGTCCTGGTTTTTACACCGGATGGCCGCCATCTCATGGCTGTCTCGCAGCGTTCACATGTCGAAATATGGAATGTCGAGAATCGCCGCTTAGTAGGAAAACTTGAAGGGCACGAGGGATGGGTTGAAGATGTGACCATTAGTCCGGACGGAAGGTTCGCCGCGACATTCACAAGGTATTCGAATTACGTCAATCTATGGAGTGTGGCTGCCCAAACACGCGTGTGGCGAGAAAAGAGCGGCATTGGCAGTGTATCAGGATTGGCCTTCAGTCTAGACAGCCAACGTTTGTACGTGGCGACGTCAACTAGCGGTCTCACCTCTTCGAACGCCAACGGAACGTGGACAGGATGGGACGACTTGGTACGCATATGGAATGTCGAGTCTGGGCATCAAATAGGTGAGTTTAGTGACGAGTTTCGCGAGTTAAATTCCATAACACTATCCCCGGACGAGGAGACCATGCTACTGCACTATCGGGACGCGGTCGTATTGTGGGACATGGTAACCATGCAACGGCGCAACGTGTGGGCGGATTTTGTCGCGGGAATCCCCGCACTGAGCCCCGACGGAAAAACCTTCGTCTCGGCATCTCGCTTCTATATCAAGATATGGAACCTACCTTCGGGGGAACTGCGCCATATGGTTTCTGCCGAAGGCGGGCTTTTCCGAAGATTCGCAATCTCGTCGGATGGGCAGAAACTCGCAGTCGGGCGCGACCCATGGATCCAGATACACAGCCTCCAGACTGGTGAAGTTGCAACTCAACTCTGGTATACTTCTGGGCATTCTAAAATCGCCTACAGTTCGTCGGGGACGTGGGTTGCTGCAAATGGTTATGGGTACGGGAACGTCCTACTCTTAAACGTCGAGGAACCGGAACACAACCAAATTGCCATGTCCGAGGATGCGCCCAATCTGACATCGTATCCAGGATTTTATGACATCGCATTCAGCGAAAACGACCAGTACCTGACAGCATCGCTGAGGGAGCGCGTTCTGTTATGGAAACACGATGGTGATGCCTTCACATTTCAATTTGCTTGGGAGTTTGAGGAGGAGCAGAATTCTCGTTCGGGACTTTCCTTCCACACGCTAAGGAATGGTTCAGTTTTACTTACAATACCTATTCGCGAAGGAGTTCGACCCAATTTCAGGAAATTCGTACAAATCTGGGAACTTAACCCAAACTACCCGCGTCTTCGCGCGACGTTGGAGGTAGACTCACCGACACACTTTAGTTCGGACGGGCGTTATCTCTTCGGCAGCCGCAACGATCGCCTCCAGATTTGGGATTGGCAAACAAGCACACCTATCGACCATCCACCTATACCAAACTATTTCGCATTGAGTCGAGACGGAACCGTTCTACTTTCGTGGGACAAGACTGGTAAAATCCAGATTTGGGACGGAACGGCACTACTTCCTTCCGAACCTGTCGCTGTTGAGCCGCACGGCAGGGAATTCGTCATCTTTGGTCAAGTAAAACAAAACCGGCTGCTGCAAAACTACCCCAACCCTTTTAACCCTGAAACGTGGATTCCATTCCGCCTCGCAAATGAGAGCAACGTCACGATTCGTATCTACACCTCAACGGGTCAATTAATTCGCATCCTATCACCGGGACTACTGCGCGCGGGCGAGTACCGCTCCCCCTCGCGTGCGGCCTATTGGGACGGATGCAATGAAGCGGGCGAGTCAGTAAGCAGCGGAATATACCTTTACAACATTAACGCAAGTGAATTTTCGGCGACCCGTAAAATGCTCATCCAGAAATAGTTAGGACTAAAGCAGTTGCAAGCTCATGGCATAGTGGCACGCACACTCCGTGTGCCAAGCTAGGATTTGGGTTGAGGAATCAAAGCAAACATTGTTACAATATCTAACTGCAGCGTCTCAGATTCACATTTTCAACGAACTAAAGGAGGAGAAAATGAGGGTGAACAATGTTATGTTCTGCCTCATCGCGCTATGGGGAGTATTTCCATTCGTCCGTGCCAACACCGCTCTGGCAGATGAGGAGGCTTTAATCAATAGCCGATTGGCTTCCATGTTTGAGAAGGCGGAGAATTTTGAGGAGAAGCGTGTAACGTTGTCCAAAGATAAAGCCGCATCCATCGAAAAGAAGATTGGCGCAAAGTTACTTGACGAGGACCGCAACCCAATATTTTACATCGCGTACAACGACAAAAAGAAGCCGATGGGATTAGTACGATTCGTCAAGGTCAAAGGACCGCACGGTATCATAAGCGGTGGGGTTGCCTTAAATATGAGCGGAAAAGTAGTCAAGGTCGACGTTTACAAGCACAAGGAATCCTCCAAAATCGGCGGGGAAGCGTTCCTTTCACAATTCATCGGCAAGGGAATCGACGACAAATTTAAGCTTGGGAAGGACATTAAGCCCGTCGAAGGGGAGACGGAAGCCTCTCAAGCCGTTGCGATGATGCCCAAAAAAACCCTCGCGATGAGCTACGCACTCTTCCTCAAAAAGCAAGAGAAGCCAAAACCGGAAGGTGATAAAGAACATGAAATCGAAGACCTCCATGAGTTAATGCACGAGATGCACGAATCTTACATCGTGATACGGGAATTCTTCAAAACCGGCGGAAATCAAGCCGATGCGGTTAAGGCGGCAAAACAGCTTTGGGAATATGCAAATTTAATCGCCGATTTTGAACCTCCGAAGAACCCAAATAACCAGGAGGAATACCGCCATTTACAGAAGAAGACCTTAGATGCACTTCACGAATTCGCCGAATCGCTCGAAAAAGACGGGGATACGGAGAAGACTCGCAAACAGTGGCAGCAGCTCCTTAACGTGGTTAACCAGGCGCATCTTCGATTTAGCATGGAGGAGATTGACCTAGACGAAGATTTGAAGGAGGATTACGGAGAGGAAGAAAATGACTTCTGAAACGCATTTAGGACAATCTAAACGGCGCACCTTCTTTAAATCCGGCATCGCTTTCATCAGCGGTGTCATTAGCTTGGCGATGGCGGTGCCGCTAATCGGTTCGGCAATTGCCCCTGCGTTCAAAAAGGGACAAAAAAAATGGGTGGATTTGGGGCTCGTCGATCTGCTTAATGGCGCCCGCCACAAGAAGATTAACTACACTTTTCAATCTAAAGATGGCTGGGTTGAGGCGACTAGAGAACGCTCCGTTTATGTGACGGATGAAGGCGGCGGGCGTTTTGTGGTTTTTTCTCGCGTCTGCACACATCTCGGCTGCCTCGTCCGATGGGACGAAAAGAAACGGCACTACCACTGCCCCTGCCACGGCGGTATCTTTGACGAATCCGGTAATGTCATCGCCGGACCGCCGCCGCGTCCTTTGGAGCGGCTGCCGGTCAAGTCGGAAAATGGCATTCTGTATGTCAGGGAGGTATAGCAGTTGAGACACAGGATTGCCGAATTTTTTGAATCGCGCCTCCCTTTAAGAGATGTAGTTAATCATCTCAACAAACCGCTCCCAAAGCATATCAACTGGCTTTTCTCTTTGGGTAGTATGGCGACCTTTCTTCTGATTCTTCAAGCCGCTACGGGGGCGTTTTTGGCGCTCTATTATTCGCCCTCACCCGATCACGCCTATAATTCGGTGAACTACATCAGTCACGAAGTCCCCTTCGGCGCTTTTGTCCGAGGCCTACACCACTGGGGCTCCAGTGCATTGGTGATTGTCGTGTTCTTGCATCTCCTGCGGGTCGTACTTTACGGTTCCTACAAAGCCCCAAGGGAACTGACGTGGATGGTCGGTGTTATTCTTTTTTTGGTCGTGTTGGGATTTGGTTTTACAGGCTATCTGCTGCCGTGGGACCAAAAGGCGTACTGGGCAACGGTGGTCGGTGTGGAGATTGCAGGCACAGTACCGTTAGTAGGAGACTTCATCGCAAAAATTCTTCGCGGCGGCGCCGAAGTCGGGGCAGTCACCCTGACACGATTTTACACCCTGCATACCATCTGGCTGCCGTGGCTCGTTTTTGCGCTCGTCGGGCTCCATCTGTTTTTCGTGCGCTATTACGGCTCTGCCGGACTGCCCGAAAACAAACCCGTAGAAATGCAGGGCGGCAAACCATTCTATCCGGATCAAATCTTTGAAGATGCTGTCGCCATTTTGGTGCTGTTCATTTTGCTTGCCGCGGCTGCGATTTTTATTCCAGTACCGCTCGAAGAACTCGCCGATCCGACCGACGCTAGCTACGATCCGCGTCCGGAATGGTATTTCCTGTCGCTGTTTCAATTGCTCAAATATTTCGAGGGGCCGCTGGAAGTAATCGGCACTTTCGTGATTCCCACAGCTACCATCGTCCTCCTTCTTCTCCTGCCCTTTTTGGATAAGCGCGAGCGAGTACCCCTGCGAAAACGACCGGTTGCACTTGCTGTCACCAGCCTATCCGTACTTGCCATCGTCGCACTCACCATCCTCGGTGGACGTTCCCCAAAGCTGGAAACTTCTGATGAGCCTCCCCTTGAACAAGCTGGAACCCCGCCCAGTGGCTCAAATCAGAGCGAAGATACGACTCCCGAGGAAGATTCAGACGACACCCCAGTATTCGATTTCAATTGACGCTTTGCCCTCCCACAACTCCCAATCACTATTGTCTTTTTTCCTGAAAATCCTGATTCAGACAAATTAAACTCCCAACATCACAATTCACAATCAACACCCGCCTCTAATCCTGCAAATCACTGAATCACATAAATCACAGTTCAGACAATGCGAGTCCCAACACAATTTGCTTGCGCCAACTGTGGCTGTATGCTAAAATAGTTTTGACTCAACAAACAATAAAGGAAAAATCAAATGTCTGGTCACTCTAAATGGGCGCAAATCAAACACCGTAAAGCCGCAGTTGATTCCAAGCGCGGCAAACTTTTCTCTAGACTCATTAAGGAAATCACCGTTGCAGCGCGTCTTGACGGCGCCGATATTGACATGAATCCCCGCTTGAGGACTGCGGTGGCAACCGCGAAATCAAACAATGTACCGAACGACAACATTGAAAAGGCAATTCTGCGCGGAACCGGCGAACTCGAAGGCATTGATTACGAAGAGGTAACATATGAGGGATACGGCCCCGATGGCGTCGCAATTATGATTGAAGTCTTAACCGACAATAAAAATCGGGCAATTGCCGCTGTGAGACACATTTTAAACAAACACGGCGGAAGTATCGGGGAGCGGGGTTGTGTATCTTGGCTTTTTGACAAGCGCGGGCTAATCGTTGTCGCAAAACAAAGCGTTGATGAAGATGAACTTTTCATGCTCGCCCTCGATTCCGGCGCGGATGACCTCATACCTTCAGATGACCAGATTGAGGTTGTTTCTTCCGTTGAACAATTCGATCAGGTGCGATCGGCAGTGGAAGAATCCGGGGCGGCAATTCTTGCAGCCGAGTTCAGCATGATTCCTCAGACTACCGTGAAATTAGAAGGCAAAGCAGCAGAACGAATGCTGCGCTTGATGGAATCGCTCGAAGAAAATGACGATGTTCAGAAAGTGCATGCGAACTTTGACATCCCCGATGAAATTTTGGAAGCGGCTGCCTAATGGTTGTCCTCGGCATCGATCCGGGAATTGCAAATACCGGCTACGGACTCATTGAAGCCGATAGAACCCCGCTCAGTCTCATCGACTTTGGTACCATCACGACGAGTTCTCAAACCGAATCCCCTCAACGCTTGAAATCCATCTACGACCGGCTTAACCGCCTCGCGTCTGAATATCACCCCGATTTTTTTGTTTTCGAAGATCTATTTTTTAGTAAGAACGTTAGCAGTGCGCTAGCAGTTGGCGAAGCTAGAGGCATCGCAAAATTGGTAGCCGCAAACATGAATCGTGAGGTATTCAGCTACACGCCTGCGCATGTGAAACAATCTGTTGTCGGATTTGGCAAAGCCAGCAAACGCCAGATTCAGGAAATGGTCAAAACCTTACTAAGATTGGATTCAATACCGCACCCGGATCACGCCGCAGATGCACTCGCCGTTGCGATTTGCCATGCTCGTTCCCACAAATTGCTGCAACTGCAAGAAAGGTTGAGTTGATGATTGCGTTTGTCAAGGGAATTTTGGAGTTTAGCGCCCCCCAACGAGCAGTCGTCGAAGTCAATGGCATCGGTTACAACATTGAAATTTCATTGAACGCGGCGGCAAAATTGCCAGAGATTGGATCGGAAGTCAAGTTTTACACCTACCATCACTGTCGAGAGAATGAAGTTAAACTATTTGGATTTACCTCAACAGATGAACTAAAAGTCTTTGAAATCGCCCTTACCGTAAAGGGTATCGGTCCGTCCCTTGCGCAAAATATTGTTTCTAGGCTTTCGCCTGTCGAATTTCAACGCGCCGTCCGCGAAGGCGACCATGAAACGTTGATGGCAGTGCCGCGGCTGAATGAAGAGATGGCGCAACTCATTATTATTAAGCTGAAAAACGCTATCGGCAAAATTCACTTTGATACAAAATCTGATGACGCCGTGCCGCAGCAGCGTGCAGAGGAAGGCGTTAAAGCGTTAGTCGGTCTGGGCGCTGCTGAAAACACCGCAGAATGGGCGATGGCGGAGGCTCAGAACGCATTGGGAAAAGCGGCAGAATTAGAAGATTTGATTCGGCTTGCGCTTCGATATATTTCTAAGAGTCCTTCAAGAATTTAAACGAGTTGGGTACTCCGACAGTTTTAAGTTCGAGCGGGACAACCGTTGCCGCAGTTCGGTAAGAGTTGAAAATGAGCAAACAGGTACAGGAATTGTTGGAGGCCTACGACGAAACCCAATATAGCCTTAGACCTCAAACTCTGAAGGAGTTTATCGGTCAAGAGACCATTAAAGAACGACTGCACATCCACATAAATGCAGCGAAACAGAGGAAACAGGCATTAGAGCACATTCTCCTTGTTGGTCCTCCCGGACTCGGAAAAACAACGCTTGCAAAGATTATCTCGAACGAAATGGGCGGCGGCTTTAAGTCTGCGGTCGGTCCAACAATGGAACGGCTTGACCTGGCAACAATCCTAACAAATCTTGAAGCGGGCGATATTTTATTTGTCGATGAAATCCATCGCATGAAGGGATATGTTCAGGAATCTATGTATCCCGCAATGGAGGATTATAAGATTGATTTGCCAGTCGGACAGGGGCCTTCGGCGGATATCATTACGGTACCACTTTCCCGTTTCACGCTAGTAGGGGCGACGACGCGCGAGGGTCTGTTATCGGGACCTTTCCAAACTCGATTTGGTATCCGTATTCATCTCGGTTATTACACCGACGATGAAATTCAGATTGCTATCAACCAATACAGCAATCGGCTGCAACCCCCCGTCGAGATTGAGGAAGAGGCGGAACGCGAGCTTGCTTGCCGCTCACGCGGTACGATGCGAATCGCCAAAAACTTGCTGCTAAACGTACGGGATTATGCAACTGTGAAATCTACCGGCGTTATCACCCATGCAGTTGCACAGGAAGCTTTAGAATTCTTCAGTATTGACGAACTCGGTTTGGACAAAGGCGATAGGGATTATTTGAGCACATTGATTGAAAAATTCAGCGGGCGTGCAGGGCTTAAGTCGCTAGCTGTCGCTGTCAGTGAAGATGAACGGACGATTGAGGAAGTGATCGAGCCTTATCTACTCAAAATCGGATTTCTGTCACTCACGCCGACTGGACGTGTAGCGGCGGACCAGGCTTATGCACATTTGGGTTTCCCCGCGCCGCAAAACTGCCAACCCACGTTTTTCTAGGCGCTGTCTTCCTCATGAGACGTTGCAACCATCAATAACTCGCCTTTTATGCATAACATAATAAATTAACCAAAAAGGAAGGTTTTACGATGTCATCGCCTGTCTATACTGCTGTTATTAAGAATGAAGGCAATTGGTGGATCGGTTGGGTTCAGGAAATTCCCGGTGTAAACTGTCAAGAAGCAACTCGAGAGGAGTTAATCAATACACTTCAAACTACACTGAGAGAGTTCATAGAGGACGACCTTGCAGCTCTATCAGCGCTAGGTGGATACGAAAAAGTTCCTATTAAATTGTGACCTTACGTTCCCTAAAAAGACATCTAAAACAGAATGAATGTTACTTGTATAGAGAAGGAGCTAAACACTCAATATGGAAGAATAACTCCACAGGGCAACGGTCATCAGTGCCGCGGCACACCGAAATTACCAATACACTGGTAAGGAAAATATGTAAAGACTTAGGCATTCCTTCTCCGTTTCGATAACTTTCATTCCCTAGCGGCTGATTAGCAAATCCGAGAATTCAGTTTAAGCCAAATGGTAGGTGCCCTTGGCAAACTGCGTTTTTCACCGCCTTCTAGGAAAGACTACTCATATTTACCGCTGACGCTGAATTGTGTAAGTCTTTAGAAATATGAAACTCGCCGATTACGACTATAATCTGCCCGATACGCTTATCCCGCAGTTTCCGCTGCAACGCAGAGATGCATCCCGCTTAATGGTCATCAATCGGCGAACACGGGAAATACGCCATGCGCAGTTCTCGCAAATTGGCGAGTTTCTACCTCCTCGGTCACTGCTCGTGCTCAACGACACCAAAGTCATTCCGGCGCGGCTGATTGGAGCAAAACTGCCGACAGGCGGTAAGATTGAACTACTTTTAATCCGTCCAAAAGGAGAAAAAATTTGGGAAGCGCTGGTTAGACCTAGCCGGCGCGTCAACCGAGGTACCCGTTTAGTGTTTGGTCAGGGCGCTTTAAACGCCCAAATTCGCGAAAAAAATGAGGACGGTATTTGTGTCGTCCGTTTCACCTATGACGGCGATTTTCAGTCTATTCTCGCGCAAGTCGGCCAAGTACCTCTGCCGCCTTACATCAAACGTGAACCCGACGCGGAAGATCGAGACCGGTATCAATGTGTCTACGCTTCGTCCGAAGGCGCTGTCGCCGCCCCTACAGCAGGGCTCCACTTCACACAAACCTTGCTGAATCAACTCAAGCGGCAGGGATTCGACTGGGTTACGTTAACGCTCCACGTCGGGCTTGGCACGTTTCAACCGGTCAAAGTCGAGGACATTGAAAACCATAAATTGCATGAAGAGTATTTTGACATCTCTCAAACGTCTGCCGACCAACTCAATTCCATAATCGAGGAGGGGAGAAAGGTGGTAGCTGTCGGAACTACCTCGGTTCGAGCCCTCGAAGCAGTCGCTTCGGATGGGAGAATCCGCCCTTATCGCGGATTCACAGACATTTTTATTTATCCCGGCTATCAATTCAAAGCCGTTGACGCTTTGATTACCAACTTTCATCTGCCGCGCTCGACGCTGCTGATGCTTATCAGTGCGTTCGCTGACCGCGAATTTATTCTCGAAGCTTACCGGCTGGCTATCGCTCGGGAATATCGTTTCTATAGCTATGGTGATGCAATGCTAATACTTTAAATCTAGAGGAGACTAAACTATGGAAATGTTTTTTATGTTCATTCCGATGCTGGCAATTCTTTATTTCCTCATATGGCGTCCTGAACAGCTTAAACGGAAAAAACATCAAGCCATGTTAGATAATCTTGCAAAGGGAAATCTCGTCGTTACGACGGGAGGGTTACACGGGAAAGTCATCGGCGTTGACAAAGAAATTGTTGTGCTCGCAATTGCCGAGAACGTAAAGGTCGAGGTTTCACGCGGCTGTATTGCTTTCCTGAAGAAGGGCGGAGAGCTAATCGAAGGTGAATAGGGGATAAACCGCCGATTCTGCAACGGTTGGCTCACTTTGAGAATTTGTGCAACAGCGTCAAGGTTTATCTGAAATCCTTCATTGAACCCCACGTCACGGCAAGTTTCGCCGAAGGATGGACGGCAAATCCTTTAGACTTAAAATTCGCTAGGACTTCTCCTTTGTCCAACGCACGATTATAGATTGCAACTTCATCGACGGCGCCGTCCGCCCAGGCTCGATCCGCAAAGGTAAAAATCTTTTTGCCGAACGTCGCTCGTGTCCCATCACCGGTCTGGAACGGTTGTACCTTCGCGTTGTCATACACCACATCATCGCCGTCGACATAGATTTTAAGTTCCGTCTTATTGTCGTAGGTCACGGTTACATGGTACCAACGGCCTACTTTTGCACCGAATTGCGATTCATGATCGTTACATACGCCCCACATTGTAATCTGGTTTGAATGCCAAGTTGTAATGCAAAACAACTCACCTTTACAAGCTTGACCGGATTCGCCTTCCCACCCCCAACCAACGAGAACGTGAAACTGGTCGCTCTTTGTATTCCATTTGACCCAGGCGCTCAGTGTCCGCGGATCGGAACCGGATATTCCAATCTCCTCTATTGATTGCGCATAGTCGCCGTCGCCGTCAAACTCCAATGCACTACCCAGTTTCCCTTTGACAACCTTTGGATCACTTCTTCCGCCAGCTAACAACGGCGGTGATTTGCCGCGTATAATTTCCACATCGTTTTTGCCGACAAGGTCTGGGACGATGTCCTTGTCAATCTTATCAAATGACCAGTAGTGAACTAACCCCTTTTCAATCACTTGACCGTCCGCCGTGCTAGTGAACGCCGCCGCAGCCGCGGCAACCGCTATAAAATAAACCAACCGCACAATTTTGTCTGAAATCATCCGTATCCGTCCTTTCTTTATCTTGGGTGTGGCGGATTGCTCGCAATTTCGCTCACGCTTTAAGTAACTACGTTCTCGCGCAAGCGTTAGGATTATCATAGCACAATCGGCATCCAAAGACAACATCAGTGAAAGGAGACAACGATGAATCTGACGGGCAAAGTGGCAATTGTTACCGGGGGTGCCCAGGGGCTTGGACGGGCAACCGTGGAAGCCTTTGCCGCAGCGGACGCACTCGGCGTCATCATCGCCGACTTGCAAGCTGACCAAGCGGAGGCAACTGCCCAAGAAATTATGCATGCTCAAAAAGGGCAAGTGGTAGCGCTGCCAACTGATGTGTGCAATCCCTCGCAGGTCGAGGCAATGGTTCAGGCTGCGACGAGTCGTTTCGGTCGAATTGACATCTTGGTCAACAACGCCGGCATGTGTCCAATTGCGGACTGGGACAGCGTAACGCTTGAAGACTGGAATCGAATCCTGGCAGTCAATGTGACCGGTATGTTTCTCTGCACAAAGGCAGTCATTCCTCACATGAAGGTACAGAAATACGGGCGCATCGTCTATGTGTCCTCGCCCGCGGGCCGCGTCGGCAGTATTATCGCGAACGTTGCCTACGGCGTGAGCAAAGGCGGCTGCTTGGCATTGATGAAATCGGTGGCGAAGGGCTTCGCAATGCACGGTATCTTGGCAAACGCCATCCTTCCGGGTCCGATAGATACACCGCTCTCGCGCTCTTTCGGGCAGGACTTTTGGGATTCGCAGGAGGAACGCCCCCTACTCAAGCGTCACGCTTCGGCGAAGGAGGTGGCTGACGCCGTGTTGTTCTTGGTCTCTGATCGCAGCACCTATATCACGGGTCATGAACTGTGGGTAGACGGAGGTTGGAGTCTGGGATAGCGGTTCGCTCCGCATAAACGGACACCGTAAAAATTCGCCGCGGCAGGTCTCTACGGGAAGGTGGCTAAAACAGCAAACTGATACATTATTTTCTTGACGAGATTTTTGTCAACGTGATATTATTTTTTGTCGTTTCGTCATTAAACTTCGGTTCTCGCAAATCCATAATCGAGGTGATAAACCTATATGATTCAAGTCAAAAATCTGACAAAACGCTACGGCGCAACCGTCGCTGTAAACGATGTTTCTTTCGATGCAAAAGCTGGCGAAGTATTGGGCTTCCTTGGCCCAAACGGCGCTGGTAAAACCACAACCATGCGTATCTTGACCTGTTATCTTTCGGCAGATGCAGGTACAGCTAAAGTCGCCGGATACGATGTCTTTGAGGAGTCCATCGAAGTCCGAAAGCAGATTGGCTATCTGCCCGAAAGCGCGCCGCTCTACACCGATATGGGCGTCCTTGATTATCTCAACTTTATCGCGCAAATCCGTAACATTCCAAAGAGTCAGCGAAAAGAACGGATTAGAGAGGTCATTGACATTTGCGGGCTTGAAAAAGTTATCCAAAAAGATGTCGGGGAACTCTCTAAAGGCTACCGTCAACGCCTCGGCTTGTCACAAGCCCTCATCCACGCCCCATCAATACTCATCCTAGACGAAGCCACCTCTGGACTCGACCCCAGCCAAATCATAGAAATTCGCAATCTGATTAAAGAAATCGGCAAAGAGAAGATGATTATTTTCAGTTCGCATATCTTGCCGGAGGTCTCAGCGACATGCAGCCGTATTTTGATTATCAATGAAGGGCGCCTTGTAGCTAACGGCACGCCGGAGGAATTAGCTGGGCGTGCAAAAGGACAGGAAGTTGTCCATATCTCGATTCGCGGCCCCCGTGAGGAGGTTGAGGCAAAACTCAATGACCTAAGTTTTGTATCCGACTACAAGTGCGTGCAATCCGACGACGCAATTCTCGGATACCGGATATCGTCTCAGCAAGGCAATAACGCAGCAGAGGAAATCTTTCAGTTTGTCGTCGATAATCACTGGAGCCTAACTGAGTTACGTCAAGAAACGGTTAGTCTGGAGGATGTGTTCTTGCAGTTAACTGGCAGCGAATCGGCGAATGATGTAAGTAATGGATAATGAGTAATGCGTAATGGGTATCTTCGCGTTAAATATGGATACTCCCATCGTGCAGCTTATAAAATTTCTTGAGGCAGCACACCAAAAGCGTCAAATGATAACGATTTAAGGAGGTTGGACACGAAAGCTCATGAACAACATCGCAGCCATTTTCAAGAAGGAGTTCAGAAGCTACTTTAATTCTCCAATCGCGTACATTTTTATCACATTCTTCTTGGGAATTTCCGCTTGGTTTTTCTTTCGTAGCTTTTTCCTCGTCAACCAAGCTGAATTGCGAGGCTATTTTGCGCTAATGCCTTGGCTATTTCTCCTCTTTATCCCAGCCGTGACGATGAAACTCTGGGCGGAAGAGAAGAAGATAGGTACAGTTGAAATTTTGATGACCCTACCAATCAAGGATTACGAAGTCGTCATCGGTAAATATCTTGCGAGTTTTGCCCTGCTTGCCGTCACCGTAATCTTTTCATTTTCTTTGCCGTTGACGGTCGCATACTTAGGCGATCCCGATGGCGGTCCCATCGTAGGCGGCTACATTGGGCTCATTCTCATGGGCGGCGCTTACCTCTCAATTGGGCTTCTCGCCTCTACATTGACGGAAAACCAGATTATCGCTTTTATTCTCGGCATCGTAATGTCCTTTGTACTGCTCATCATCGGCGAGGACATTGTACTCTTCAACGCGCCGAATTGGGTTGTCCCGATTTTCAGCTATCTAGGATTAGGCGCGCATTTTAGCAGCATCCTACGAGGCGTAATCGATTCCCGAGATCTCATCTACTATCTATCCGTTATCGGGTTTTTTCTCTACCTGAGCGTTTTATCTCTTGAAAGTCGGAAATGGAGGTAATACTGTGGCAACCAGAACACTTAAATACGGAAGCAATACGCTTGTCTTTATCCTTGTCGTATTGGCTATTCTTGCGGCAATCAGCTTTCTGTCAAGCCGCCGATTCGTAAGGGCGGATTTCTCCGACGACAAACGATACACAATTTCGTCTTCCACGAAGAATGTTCTCAAGCGTCTGGACGACGTTGTGACTATTAACGCCTATTTTTCGCGCGAACCCGCACGGGTCGCCCAAATTCGCCGCGATGTCCGCGATGTACTTGATGAATACCGTGCCATATCAAATAAGTTGCAGATAGACTTTATTGATCCCGGCGATGATGAGGGAGAAAAGAACAAACTTCGGTTCATGGGAATTCCTGAAGTGCAGATGAACGTAATCGAGAAAGACAAAGCACAAGTCGCAAACGTCTATATGGGGATTGCCGTGATTTATGAAGACAAAAAGGAAATCCTACCTGTCGTCCAAAACACCTTCACTTTGGAATACGACCTGACATCCGCGATTCTCAAGGTGACCAGAACGGAAGACAAGACCGTTGCATTCCTCGCAGGGCACGATGAACTCGATATTGATGACGCTCAACGGTTCGGTAACATGCGCCGGGAGTTAAGCAAGCAGTATACTGTCAAAAAAGTTACCATCGTCGAAGGGAGAGAAATCGATAAAGATGTGGCGACGCTTGTCGTCGCTGGCCCTAAACAAGAAATTACTGAACGTGAAAAGTACGAAATCGATCAGTTCATTATGCGCGGCGGACGGGCGATTTTTTTGGTGGACGCAATTCAAATACCGGAAGGAACACTACAGGTACAGACGCTGACGACCGGGATGAATGAACTTCTTGAACATTACGGCGTTAAACTCGGCAACAATCTCGTGCTTGACGATGCCTCCCAAGGGCAACTTACCTATACGCAAGGGTATTTCACAGTCAGAAGCGACTATCCGTACTTCGTCAGGGTATTAAATCAATACCGAAATCGTTCGGGGGAGATTGCTAAGGGGCTATCCGATGAGAGCATCGTCACCAGCCAGTTGGAAAGCCTGACGTTGAATTGGGCAAGTTCGCTCGAACTGCTGCCGAAAGAAGAGGACGCTATTGAGACGATCGCGCTTGCGAAAACAACTGATCGAAGCTGGACGGTGCAAAGCCCTTACGACATCGCCCCGAACACCCAACTTAGGGCTCCATCATCTGTACGAAAAAGTCATACAGTCGCAGCATCGCTTTCGGGGGTTTTCATGAGTTTCTATGCCGGTAAAGACATCCCGTCTAACCAGTCGGCCTCATCAGATGAGGCTGAAGCTGAACTTCAAGTGGAATCAGAAACAAGTGAAGATCGTACCACGATAACCGAGAGCCAGCCGACACAGATTGTTGTGGTCGGAAATTCCGCGTTTCTGCAATTTAGCGGCCGAGATGAGATGACCTTTTTCTTTAACACCATTGATTGGCTTACGCTCGGTGAGGACCTTATCCACATCCGATCCCATGGCGTAACAGACCGCCCGCTAAAAAAGGTTTCCGAAGCCGAGAAACTGTTCCTGAAATATGCAAATATTGCTGGCGTTCCGATAGTCGTGGTCGCCTTTGGCTTAATTCGATACCTTTTGAGAAGGAGGGCAAAACGGTTGGTTGAAACCTATGGCGCGCTTTAGAGCGTCGCGCACCAACCCTTGTTGAATCATGAAAACGAAGCAACTCCTAGTATTAGTTTGTGTTTTGTTAGTGTTAGGGTTACTCGTCTTGATCTTAGAGAACCCGTTCGGTAAGAGCGAACGCGAGAAGAAAGTCGAAGCGGCATTGCCGCTATTCCCAAACTTCAAGCGCGAGAGCGTAGCTCGAGTTGAGATTACGGCATTAGCGCAAACCACCACCCTTGTCAAAGAGGACGATCAGTGGTTGGTGGCGACAATGGACAACTATCCCGCGGATCCGGAAGCCGTTGATGAGATGTTCGACAAAGTCGCCGAATTCAAGACTGTCGATCTCGTGTCCACGAATCCCGATAAACAATCGGTATTCCAAGTCGATGCCTCAGGTGCCGAAGCAAAACTCTTGGATGCAAACGACAATATACTCGCTCACCTCTTCGTCGGAAAGACCACCCCCGGTGTCTTCAGCAGCTACATTCGCGCAGCAGATTCCAATAACGTTTACACCGGCGAAGGATACCTCAAAGCAACTTTCGATAAGGGGTACCGGACTTGGAGAGATCGGACAATCTTCAACTTCAATAAGGGAGACGCTACCAATCTCACCATAAACTCGGAAGAAGAGGACATTGAGCTTCAGGTTGACGCCGAGGGCAAATGGCAAATGCTCAAGCCGGTCGCCTCCGCCGTTAATCCGACAGAAGTTGATAGTCTCCTGGACACGCTCAGTTCACTTAAAACAGACGATTTTGAAGAAGAGCAAGACCCCGCTGAACATGAGCTAGATGACCCGCGCGCAACGGTTACGGCGAGGTTGAACGACGGTTCAACACGGGTGCTGTTAATTGGGAAACAAGAGGAAGGCAACGACAGGAACCCCGTCAAACGCACGGACAAAGATCAGATCTTTATGTTGTATAGTTCTAACCTAGACTCGCTGCTCAAGAAGTCCACAGATTTGAAACAAGAGGCGCCCGCGGCAGAATTTGACGCAGAAAACAGCACAGCGCCCATAGATGAAACCGGAGGCGTTCAGGCAATCGAATAACGATGGCGATAGCGTTTACCAATTGAAATCAAATAGCACACGACATCAAACGCACTAATCAGGGAGAATCATTCATGGAAAAGGTTGTTTGGGGAATTATGGGTTCAACGGCATGGGCGGATACGATGTTCGGTCCAGCAATTCAGGGGGCAAGCAATGCTCGGCTCCACGCCGTGTTGAGCAGCAGCCAGGCAAATGCGGACGCATTTTGTGCGAAACACAGCGTCGAATGTGGTTATAGTAATCTGGAGGAGTTCCTTGCAGACGATGAGATAGAAGCCATCTGGATTGCCACGCCGCAAAACCTCCACGCTGAACAGACAATTGCAGCGCTCGAACACGGCAAACATGTCCTGTGCGAGAAGACAATGGCTGTCACCGCCGACGAGTGCGTATTGATGATTCACACAGCCGAACGGACAGGCAACCTTCTTAGCATCGGCTATCATATGCGGCATCATCCGCTTCACCAGGAATTACGGCAGGATTGGAATGACGGACAGTTCGGAACCCCAATCTACGCGCGAGCGCAAATTTACTTCCCGTACGGCGAAGCGCCCACAACATGGCGCGCGAAAAAGGAGACAAGCGGCGGTTGGGCGATAAACGATGTCGGGACGCACGGCATCGATCTCCTCCGTTGGTTCTTAGGCGATGCAGCTGCCGTGCATGGCGAACTGTCCAGTCTGCGTTTCGGCTTGGAGACGGATGACCACGCCGTTGTCACAATACGTTTCCAGAACGGTGCGGTCGGCGTTGCGGATGCCTCTACAGCAGTAGGCGCCCCCGCCCCGCGGTTGGAACTCTACGGCAGCGAGGGCTACTGCATCTTGGACGGAACCCTATTCGGCGGCGGAGGCACCGTCACCCAAAGCCGCGCTGGCGCAGATGCGGTGGTTTCCGAAGCCCCGATGGCGCCGCTCTACCAGAACCAGGCTGAAGCTTTCAGCCGCGCAGTCAGAGGAGAAGAAGAACTTATCGTCTCCGCAGAAGATGGCCTCGAAAATGTAAAGATTATCGAACAAGCCCGGGGTTGGTAGGCGCGATTTCCGAATCGCGGCCAATTCCCTCATGCACGCCGCGCTCCTACACAAGACCCGAAATCAATAGCGTCGTTGTGAATCGTGTTAAAACCTGATCGAAAATTCAATTTTTTTTCTGCGATTATTGCCGTAAGCCATAGCCCTAGCGCGGGATCGACTGAGCGAATAGCGAAGGCGATAGTAAATCCCGCTGGATAGAAGTTCCAGACATCATAGCAGCCCAAACCCTCAAAAATGGCTTTCTCACCTAATATTCAAACAAGTTTTTAAGTAACAAAAGCGCACTTAAATCGGAATTGCCGCAACGGCTAGTCTTATTCCATTCTTTAACCGAACTTCGCTATGTCTAAATCTATCGAATCACAAAGCACGCAATGGGAAGAAGAAGGCTATCTTGTATTCAATAACGCCGTTCAAGGTGAGGACTTGGCGCAGCTTCAACGTGCCTTCGACTACTGGGCGGAACAGTGCAAATCCGACTGGCTAATGCGTGTCGAAGCTGGCGAAGCCGTGAGCACATTTTATGACATACCGGGGGTTTTCGAAAAGGACGAAATCTTCGTAGACCTGGTTGACCATCCCAGCTACTACCCCTATCTCAAGGCGGTCACGGACGGGGAGGTGATTTTCATGTCACCGCAAGCCCGAACCGTCCCGTCATGGCCAGTGACTTACTCCGGTTGGCACCCCGACGTACCCCACACCCATCCGCTGCACATCAAGGTTCAGGTCTATGTGAACGACGTAGAACCCAGATGCGGCGAATTTGCCTTCGTGCCGGGCAGCCACAAACCGGACGCAGGACCCTATTCCAAAGTGCACCGGTTGGAAAGCATGCCCGGCCACAAAACCTTTCCAGGCGGTGCGGGTACCGCCATCATGTTTAACTCCTACGGATGGCATGCCGCTATGGATAACCCTACAGGCACGCCCAGAAAATCCGTCATACTGATTTATGAGAAATACACCCCGAACCGTGTGCCATCGGGGGCCCACGCCTCCATTGCTCACTACTGTACTACACCGGAGCGTCGAAGACTTTTCAGCCTGGGGGAGTGATGCTGCGAATTGACTCACACGTTCACGTTTTTGCCAAGCCATCCGCCGAGTTTCCGCGAGAAACCGATGCGCTGGCGCCGGCGGAGTTGGAAGCGCCGGTTGAAAACCTGCTCGCTGAAATGGACGCGCACCGGATTGACCGTGCAATCCTTGTACAGTTGGGCGGCGAGGAAATTGAACACCACGCATACCTGCTTCACAGCTTAAAGACCTACCCCAACCGTTTTCTTGGCATCGGCACGATACCCGCGGACATCTCTGACCCGGCGCCGCATATGGACAAATTGTGTCAGGAGACAGGAATTATCGGCTTTCGGCTCTTCTCGATTGGAGGACCTAAGGACCCTTTTGCCCAAATAGATGTCCGGAAATTCAGAACCTATCGTATCTGGGAACATGCGGCGGCGCAGGACTACCTAATCTCGCTTTACGCACGAGCAGTTGACGCTCACCTAATCCCCTATTTACTGGAAGCGTTTCCCCAGCTCAGAATCGCCATAAACCATCTCGGGGTTTGTCCCGGCAAAGGGAAATTCTCCATTGACGCAAAAGGGCGCCCCCACGTCGAAACACCGATGTACAATCCCGCTTTTCATACCACCCACCGGCTTGCCCGATATGAAAACGTGATGCTCCAGTTATCCGGCCAATACGCCTTCAGCACGGAAGCTTACCCCTATCGAGACCTTACCGGATGGCATCAACACATCATGGGCATCTACGGTGCGGCGCGTCTCATGTGGGCGAGCGATTTCCCATGGATTCAGAAAGACCCCGGTTACGGTCAACTCACAAATATCATTAAGGAACTCTTGCCCAATCTATCCGACGTTGAATACGATGACATCATGGGTGGAACGGCGGCGCGATTTTTCAGATTCGCAGATTGAAGCATTCAATATACCGAATTTCTAGTTGTATCACAGGAGGTAGCACTGATGTTGACACAATCGGGTTGTCTAAATCGACAAAACAGATTCCGAGAGCAGCTTTCCGCAGAGAACATCGACGCAGCCGTGCTGACAGATTACCGCGACGTGTATTATTTCACGGGGATGCTCTCCGCTCAGTTTCCCATATTCTTGCTCCTGGAAACCGGCGGCGGTTGTTGGCTCGCGGCGAACACGGATGACGGCGTGTCGTGCGTGGACGATTGTACCACCTACGAATGGAACAAACTGGGCACGATGAATCCCAACATATTGGACGGCATGAATGAGGTGGTAGCGAAACGAATCCAGGGTGCGGGGGCAATCAAACGGCTGGGTTGGCAAGCGGAGGCAATGCCGCACCTGCTCAAACAAACCGTTGACAGCGGATTGCAGCCTGATGAATGGGTAGCCGTCGACAATCTGCTCAGGACGATGCAATCGCGAAAAGATCCCGATGAAGTAGCGCTAATTCGAAAGAGCATTCGTGCCGATCTGGCAGCGTATACCGCAGTGCAGAAGGCGATTTTACCGGGCGAAAACGAACTCGCCGTGCTGGCAGCCGGCCAACGCGGCGCCATGATGGGAGCCGGCGAGAAGGTCTTTCACGACGGCGACTATCAATGCGGAGTATTTAACGGTCCCGCCCGAAACCGAAACATTGAGCAGGGCGAAATCTACATCGTTGATGCGTGGACCTGTTATCGAGGGTACTGGTCTGACCTCTCGCGCGCCTTCGTCGTCGGAGGTACGCCGACCGACCTCCAGCAGTCCGTGTACGACCACATTGCGTCGGTTCAGCGAGAAGTACCTGCACTCTTAACGCCGGGAACCGACGGCACAGAGGTGTGGCACGCACTCGACGCGCAAATCCGCGAACACCCAGTGCTAGCGGATACCGGTTTAGTTCATCACGGAGGGCACGCCATCGGCCTGCGCGCCCATGAAATGCCAGACCTCAACCGCGACCGCGGCGGCACGCTCGAAGTCGGCAATGTTGTCTCCGTGGAACCCGGAGGGTACGCGGACGCCCTGAACTACGGCGTGCGCATCGAAAATATGTACCTCATCACCGAGTCGGGAGCTGAGAATCTGTCCGAGTATCCGATGGAAATTGTTCCGCGCGCGTAAGAATGTTGAAAGGATTACGCTATGGCAACTGATCTTGCCCATCACATTCAAGGTACATCTCTCGTGGACACCCATGAACACCTGCGGAAGGAAAACGAGTGGGTGGAGAATGGACCCGATATCCTTCAAGACCTTTTTGGAAACTATGTTGCCGCAGACCTACACACGGCTGGCGCGTCGCCCAAAGCCATGCAACGATTGTTGAGCATCAACGGGCCTTATTCTTATGCAAACCCTTCAACGGGCGATACGCCAGAATTGATGAACCCGTCCGGCGGCGGAATCGCAGCGCGATTCGAGGATATCCGAGAGGCGTGGGAAGCGTCGCAATTCACCGGATACGGCGAGGCTGTGCGGCTCATCGCAAAGGAAGTGTACGGAATTGAAGAAATCACTGGCGAAAACCTCGCAGCCGCGCAAGAAAAACTTCAGGCGTTACGTCGCCCGGGTGAACGCTATCGGTTGCTGTACGAATTGGCTAATCTGGATCATGTCCAAATCGACGACTTCTGTTGGGCGTGCCTGCCCGATCACTCCGGACCCGACTTCTTCCTGTACGATTTATCCTGGGTAGGGTTTTGCGAAGGACAGATCAATGCCGAGCAAATCTACGACGAAACCGGTGTAGAGGTGAGCGGCTTGGCGTCGCTGAGACAGGCGATGGAGGCAATTTTCGAAAAGTGGGCGCCGTGCGCAATCGCCGTAAAGTCGCAGCACGCCTACAGTCGAACCCTTAGCTGGATCGAACGGGGCGATGCGGAAGCCGCCGCTGCCCTCAAAACCGTGTTGTGCCAACCCGCCGAAGAAGTGAGTGTCGAGACCCGCCTGTGCCTCGGCGATTGGTGTTGGGCACGCGGCGTCGAATTATCGACTGAGCACAACCTCCCGTTCAAGATTCATACCGGCTACTACGCCGGCAACGACCGCTTGCCCATAAGCCGTATTCCCGCCGGGAACATGTGCGCCCTATTCGCCCGCTATCCTGAGGTTAAATTTGTCCTGATGCACATCGCCTATCCCTACAGCGATGAGTTGGTTGCGCTCGCGAAGCACTACCGCAACATCTGGGTGGATCTCTGCTGGGCGTGGAGCATCGATCCGTATACCTCACGCGACTTCTTACGCCGCTTCCTCCATGCGGTTCCGGTAAACAAGCTCTTCGCCTTCGGCGGGGATACCGGATGGCCCGCCGCAACCGTGGCTTACGCCATTCAAGCCCGCCGCGAAATTCAACGCGCACTCGAAGCGGAAATTGACGAAGGGTACATGACCGAAAAGGATGCCATGGCGATTGCAACGCGCATCATGCGGAGCAACCAGTTCTCCTGCTTCGATGTCGAAGGCACCCGCAAAAATGTACGTAAGACGAACGCACTATTGTAGGTGGGACATCTTGCCCCGCATGTTTCACATTGACGCCGCTAAATTCATAAAGCCTCAAAGACCATTGTCACACGATACACCATTTGTAGACGGGACATCTTAACCCGCTACAGCCGCCGTAGGCGGGGCATCTCGCCCCGCACGCTTCTAATTTCTCCAATTTCAATCGAACAAATTTCTGATTTCCAACAGAGGAAAATATGCCAACATTTGCAGCCGATAATCTTAGAGAATTTTCAATAAACATATTTGAGGGCGTCGGGGTGCCCCATACGGAAGCGGAGATCGTCAGCGATCATCTCATCGACGCAAGTTTAGCTGGACTAGATTCCCACGGCGTACTTCGTATCCCCCAATATGTCAACGCAATCCGAGTGGAGCACAGAATCTTGCCGGGCGCCAAGCTGGAAATCGTGCGAGACACACCATCCGGTTTGTTAATAAACGGCAACTTCGGGTTCGGTCAGGTCGTGGCGCATGAGGCGATGGAATTGGCTATCCGTAAGGCGCGCCAGACGGCTATCTGCGCTGCCAGCGTATATAACTGTTTTCACACCGGGCGTCTCGGCAGTTATACGGAGATGGCAGCGAATCAAGGGTTAATCGGGATGATGATGGTGAATGCGGGTGGATGCGGACAGTGGGTTGCCCCGTTCGGCGGCATTGCCAAGCGTATCGGAACCAACCCAATCTCAATCGGCGTACCCACAGGTGAAGGCGATCCAGTCGTGGTGGACATCGCTACCAGCACTGCGCCCGAGGGAAAAATTCGCGCCCTGCACAACAAGGGCGCAAAAGTTCCAGAGGGGCTGATAATCGACCACGAGGGGCAGCCTGCGACGAATACTGCCGATTTTTACGGACCTCCGGCGGGGGCTTTGCTCCCATTGGGCGGGGCTCTCGGATACAAAGGAACTGGACTCGGCCTCATCGTCGATATCATGGCGGGTGGCATCTCTGGTATCGGATGTTGCCGCCCTGACGCCCCGCAAGAACCCGATAGCGACGGCGTGTTCATGATTGCTATTGATATCCAGCAGTTCACGCCGTTGGAGGAGTTTTACCCTCGCGTTACGCAACTGGTTGAGCACGTCAAATCGTCGCCGCCTGCGCCGGGCTTCAGTGAAGTGCTCGTGCCCGGCGAACCGGAGTCGCGCCAGAAAAAACACCGCACCGTACACGGCATCTCCGTCGATGAGACAACATGGAGTCAAATCCAAGAAATCGCCGACGGACTAGACCTCGCAAGCCCCAATCCCCTGTAAAACCAACCTTGACAATATCTGTGGGAGGGGCTTTCCAGCCACGATTTTCTAGACAAGCATATCCCTCTAAAAGATGAATTTGTCAACCGTAAATCCGAATTCAGCTAAATCCCATTTCAGGTGTATTGGAGATCGAATTTGATGAAAGAGACACTGTGTTTCATAGTTAATCTTTTTGCCATCGCCATTCTTTTACTGCAGAATAGCTTCGCACAAGATTACACGCGCCAGGGTTTACCTCAAGGCGCCATAGCACGCCTCGGTAAGGGTACGATAAGTGACATTGCGTATTCACCCGACGGCGCTCAGCTAGCGGTGGCGAGCAGCATAGGAATCTGGCTCTATGATGCGCACACTGGGGCAGAAATTACCCTGCTTACTGGGCATACCGATGGCGTTGCGTGTGTGGCTTATTCCCCGGACGGTAGCACGCTCGCTAGCGGGAGTTTTGACACGACGATTCGGTTGTGGGATACGGAGACCGGATGGTATAAGGCGACCCTTGAGGGGCATTCGGATTGGGTTAAATCCCTAGTATTCTCACGAGATGGCAGGATGCTTGCGAGTGGGAGTGCTGACAATACAATTCGACTGTGGGATACGGCAACCGGATGGTGTAAGGGCACCCTGACAGGGCATACGGATAATGTCACTTCTGTGGTGTTTTCTCCAAATGGCATGACGCTGGCGAGTGGGGATTGGGACGGCACGATTCGTGTATGGGTCGCCAAAACGGGCAAACACAAGAGGAGCCATGACGGAGGATATTCGATCTTTTCCCTTGTTTTCGCGCCAGATGGTCGGACTCTCGCCAGCGGGGGTCTTATGGAATTTGGTGACGATAAGACGACTATTTCATTGTGGGATGCTGCGACGGGACAACACAAACAGTATATTGAAGGCCCTAGGTACTCCTGGGGCATTTCCATCGCATATTCTCCAGACGGTCGCACGCTAGCAAGTGGAGCTGGGAGCGGACCAACTCGACTGTGGAATTCCACCGGGCAACACAAGCGGACACTTGAGACGGGGGATGTCAATTCCGTGGCGTTTTCACCGTATGGTGAGATGCTAGCCATTGTGGAAGACAGCAACACCATTCGGTTGTGGAGTGCCACCACCGGACGCCCCAAGCAGACCCTTGTAACGCATATGGGCGCGGTTAATTCGGTGACGTATTCCACAGATGGAAAGACGCTGGCGAGTGGGGGCGATGGCACGACCATTCGACTGTGGGACGCCACCACAGGACTACTCAAGCAGATTCTTGAGGGACATACGTATCGGATTGGTTCTGTAACGTATTCTCCGGGTGGAAGGACACTGGCCAGTGGGAGCGAGGACGATACCGTTCGATTGTGGGATGCTGTGACGGGTCAACACAGGGCCACGCTTGAAGGGCATAAATCTCCAATTGAATCTGTCGCGTTCTCTCCGGACGGAATCACGCTGGCGAGTGGAAGTAAGGACGGAACCATTCGGTTTGGGATACAACGACAGGACGACTCAGGTGGCCCCTTGTAGGGCACACTAGTTGGGTCACGTCTGTAGCATATTCTCCAGATGGAAGCACGCTTGCTAGCGGAGGCGATGACGATACGATACGGCTATGGGATGCCGTGACGGGACGCTCTAAGGCGATTGTCGGGCGGTTTTCTAGCCATACGGAGAAGATCACGTGCGTTGCGTATTCTCCAGATGGTCGGACGCTAGCGAGTGGGAGTTGGGACAAGACGATTCGGCTGTGGGATACCGTCACGGGACAACACATGCGGACCCTTGAAGGACATACGGGTCCTATTAACTCCTTGTCTTATTCTCCAGATGGTGGCACCGTTGCTAGTGGAAGTTTGAGTGGTTACAGGAATGATGACAATACGATTCGGTTGTGGGACGCCGAGACCGGCAGGCACAAGGCTACCCTTGTGGGACATACGAATGCGGTCAATTCCGTGGCATATTCCGCAGATGGCAAGATACTAGCAAGCGGGAGTTCGGACGGAACAATTCTCCTATGGGATGTAGAGCCAACGGTCGGATCGCCGTCGTCGCGCTGAACTTAACGCAACTTTTGTAGGTTGGGTTAAGCGGGTTGCGCCAAAAAAATATCCATGGTAAAACAACGCCGCAAATACAAAACCACGCTCTTCACAAAATACATAAAGCGTAACCCAACGCTTTTCGTATAACCAAACCACCTCCACCCAACGACAAACTTCCGAATTACCAAAAACGTTGGGTTATGCTACCTCACATAGATTTGTTAACGCAATCAAACCACGATAGGTTCGCGGTATAATCACGCGTTTCCCTAAACCCCGCTCAACCCAACCTACAAGAATTCGGTTTCTTACTCTAAAAACTAATCCCTAACAACCAGCATTCTGCTCGACGATCGCCCCTCGTCGTCAACGCAGGTCAATTGATGCCTCCCCGCAACGGGCGTTAAAAAAACCGGCTCATCGGGCGCCCCCTTAAAAACCAACTCTCCATTCACAAACCAGAAAATCTGTTTCGTTCGATTGGACACGGACGCAGCTAAAAGCAGTTTTTGATATTCAAGTTCCACACCCGACCGAATGAGGTATTCGCTGTCCTCTGACGGCGATCGAATGACGGGTCCTTGACCGGCAACGACCCCAACGCAATCTGGATTGTGCGGCGGAATCGGTTGAATCGCGTAGCCGTTTTTGCTCAACCATGTCCCGACCGCCGGATGCCACTCCTCAAAAACCGCCTGGTGGTAAGATCTCCCGATTCGGCAGTGTGAGCAGAGCGACGCTCCGGTTTCATTATCGATTGTAATTTGCTTGTGTACGCGGCACGGCGTGTTGGTAGAGCGGTTAACGATGTAATCGCCGGCTTTGGTAGTCGGACAGTTCGCCGACCTCACCATCCCGCTCAGGGCGCACACCTCTCGCGTGCTGACTTGATATGGGCGAGTATACCATCGGTTGGCAGCGGAGTTCGTCAGTCCATTGAACAGCGCAAATAGAATCGGCGCTGCAACTTCCGACCCGACGAGCGACGGCGCACCGTGCCCGTCGAAGTTTCCCACCCAAACCCCGATTGTGTATGACGGTGTGTACCCGACGCTCCAGGCATCTCTATGTCCGTAAGAGGTGCCCGTCTTCCAAGCGACTTTGGGGAGGTTTATTGACGCTTCATACGCGGTAGGCAAATCCGGGCGGCGTACTTCCGTCAACATCTCGGTAAGAATGAAACTAGCGCCCCTGCTGAATAGCCGCTTCGTGGAAAAATTGGGTACCGTGTCTCCGCTCGATTTAATTAATTGATGCTGCTCAAATTCGCCAAGATTGGCGAGTCCGGCGTAGAGTGTTGTCAACTCCAGCAACGTAACCTCGCAACTACCCAAGATCAACGACAATCCGTAGTGGGGCTTAGGTTCAGGCAGCGTAGAAACTCTAGCCCGTTTGAGAAAATCGTAGACGCTGTCATTTCCGAGTTGCGCGTATAGGTTAACGGCGGGTACGTTGAGCGAATGGGCGAGCGCCTCCCGTGCCGTCACATAGCCGCGGTAATCCCCATCATAGTTGACAGGGCTGAAGCCCAAGTAATCAACGGGAACATCGTGTAAAAGGCTTTCCGGCGTGATTAATCCCCGCTCTAAGGCAAGCCCATAGATGAACGGCTTGAGCGCGGAACCTGGCGAACGCGGAGCCAGTGCACCGTTGACCTGCCCCTCGCTTGCGTAATCGAAGAAATCGTGCGAGCCGACCATCGCTAGCACTTCTCGGCTTGTCGTATCCATCACCACAACGGCACCGGTTGTAATCTCCGCTCGCCTCATAGGTGCGAGATGTTCACGAAGTACGCGCGCTGAAAGTTGCTGAATTTCGGAATCGATCGTCGAATTGATTAGGTGTCCTCTGGAAGACTCTGTTTTCGCCAGCAGCCTGGTTAAGTGGGGTGCCTTAAACGGCATCGGGTAACGTTTCGTCGGAATTGACTCACTGGCGGCTTCTTGCATCTCACTCAAGCCGATTTTCCCAAATCTGCGCATCTGCCGCAGCACCTTCTTTCGTGCTGCCCGCGTGTTATCCGGATAAACATCCGGACGCAGATACGTCGGCGAATTCGGAATAGCAGCCAGCAGCGCGGCTTCCCCTAAACTGAGACCGTTCTGGGGTTTATTGAAATAGACGCGAGACGCCGCTGCAGACCCGACGATATTGCCGCCGTAGGGCGCCAAATTAAAGTAAATGGTCAATATTTCGTCTTTGGAGAAGGCAAGTTCAAGTTGGAGGGCGCGGAACATCTCAACCAACTTGTTCGGAACCGTACGCGCTTTCGGTTCCATCATGCGCGCAACCTGCATTGTTATGGTCGATCCACCTCGGACGATTTTCCCCGCCTTGATGTTGTCGATTGCCGCTTGCAATATCGAGAACGGATTAATCCCGAAGTGACAGTAAAACCAGCGGTCTTCGTATGTCAACACCGCGGTTCGCAGCTTTGGCGAAATCTCATCCAAGGAGGGTTCGGGGATGTGCCACGACTCATCGGACGCGATGAAAGCCCGGAGCCATTCGCCGTTGCGGTCGAGAACTATGGTTGAAGCCGGCGGACGCAGCTTCTCCACAGGCAGCGGGAACAACCGATTCGCCAACTGGAACAGCACTAATGGAACGAGCACGGTTCCTGATATCAGATAGAGGCAGAATCGGACCCGTTTCGAATGTAGGTATCTGCGCATTTTAACCTTTGCTCAGGTAGTTTGACAATCACAGGCGAATAATGTTAACGTGACTCCACGTTCGTTCAAAAATTACTCCACAACACGTATCCTCCCGCTCGATGCCACCGAAGATTTCGTTGGATCGTACATGGCTTCGGCAGCTACCGGCGGCAGTGCAAAATCGCCGCGGGTCACGGCTCGAAGGGCATAGTAAAACTTCTGCTTCTTCTGGCGCGGGAATTTGCCGAAAAAGATGAGGCGGTCATCGCGGATATCCATATAGTCCGGTTGAAAGCCACTCTTGGAGATCCACGGCACCCCGGCACGTGACTCCAAGCGCGGATTCTCAATCTCAAAACCCGCCGGCAAGACATCTACCACAGCAACGTTTTCCAATGTATCGGTCAACGCCTTAATCGTAATCTCCGCAACGAGCAGGCCGCCGTGCTGAAAATTCCCGTCTTCTATCGGTACGCCGTTTTCAGAGAAATAGCTGCGCCTCACCTGCAGTTCATTGTCAAACTCCTGAATAGTTGAATCGGTCTGAACACCGAATGCCGTCCAATAATAGTAACAATTCCCGGTGCCCTCGACGTTCACCTGAACCTGCGCCCCGCCCCAGTTTTCGTTCGCAAATTGCTGTTCCGCGGCGTCGAAGTCTGCGAATTGCTCGCCGTTCAGCGCCACTGTACCGATGTAGTCGCTCTGCATCTGTGTTTTGAAGGTTTTGCCAAGTGCGAGAAAAGCGAACGCATTCTCCTGCGTCGTGTACCAGCGATTGTTGTTAGAAGCGGAATCGGCGAGTCGTTTAACAAGGTTCGGAATTGAAGGGTGATTTGGATTCACTTCTGCCAATACATCTAGCATTATGGCTTGCGCACGGACGGACGAGTTTAAGTTGCCCCCCGATTCGCGCACATCATCATCAGTTCGCGGGGCGACGGTAGTGGGAAGCATGGATAGGGCGGTGTTAAGGTCACCTGAGAGTGCAAAAGCGCCGGCAAGCTGAAACTGACTGTAATCGCTGAGTGAATCCAGACGGTTGTTCTTCAGGTAGACCATCGTGCTCTTTTCGGGGTGCCCCGCCGCGGCTAACACATAGCAGGCGTACGCAACGCGCTCCATTTCATGTCTGCCATCGCCGCCGCTCTGTTTTGCCTCATGCTTCAGCCCCTTCAACATCGCATCGTAGACGCGGTCAGAAACCTGATACCCAGCCTTCCGCGCTTCAACCAAAAAGTGCGCGGCGTAGATGCTACCCCAATGGTGTGTGTGTGTCTCGCCGGGCCAATACGCAAAATAATTGGAGGGCAGAAGCATACTTTCAAGCTTTGCAATGCCCTCCATGATAAAATAATCTGAACCGCCGCTCTGGAACAGTTCTGGTTCAACCAAACGTGCAAACTCGTCGAAATAGAGCAGCGGAAAGACCATTGAGGTCGTCTGTTCGACACAACCGTGCGGATAGCTCAATAGATACTGTAAGCCACCCGCGAATTGCACCGCCGGGAAGGGCGAAATTGTGAAAGTATACACCGCTGTTCCTTCGATGAAGTTAGACGGGAAGGTAAAATCCGCCGGTTGACCCGCAGAGACCACTCCGTATCCTGTCAGCGTCACCGGCGGAGCCGCCGGGCGAAGCGGGAGGTGGGTCTCAATCTGGGCGCGCTCATCGTTGCCCGCTGCTGAGAGATTGAACCTAACTTCTCCCATCGCATCTGACGCCTCAAGATTGAATAAGACCTGCTTTTCTGTTTCAAGGTCGAGATGAACTGACTGCGTGCGGCTGCCGGTGATGTCAACAAACGCTGTCGCACTCAATTGGAGTTCAAAGTCCCCCGGCTTGCCGGTGCCGTTATAAATAGTAACGGGAACTTGGAACCGGTCGCCGCCTGAGATAAACCGGGGAAAAGTCGGCGTCATTACAATCGGCTCGCGCACGCTGACAAACGCTTGCGCCGAACCGAATCGATCGCCGTCGAACGCAACTGCCATCAAGCGTAACTGCCCGTTGAACGACGGCACATCAAACCGAACCACGCCCTTTCCGGCGGAATCCGTTTTGAGCAGGCCAGACCACAGCGAAACCGGCTTAATCCGTGTCACGCTAATAGTGCTAAGACGCTTTTTGCGCCCCGCTTCGATGCCATCACCGCCGCCCGTGCTCAAATCCCCTTTTGCAGCTTCTATCTCCGGCAAAATTGCGGAATACAGGTCATAGGACGCGGTGTCGAGTCCGCGCTGTTGGAAGAAGAAGCCATGCGGGTCGGGCGTCCGAAAATCGGTCAACTGGAGAATGCCCTCGTCCACCGCCGCAATCGTGACATGCCTCGCACCGGAACCGCCTTTAACACGGAACCCAATCTCGACCGTCCGGTTCGGACGAATTTTCTCTGGTGCATTGAGTTGAACCGCTAACCGCTTCGCCTCGCTATCAATCTTTAGCGGCGCAACGCCAAAAGCACGCGCCGGGGCGTGTCGTTCCAACGACTTCGTCGAACGGATGAGATTAGCAGAGATGTAGACGTTCGGTGTGTATTCAGCGCGAACCGGGATGTCAATTACGGCAGTATTTTCGTGCAGCATAACTGTCCGATAACTTAATGGGTTATCCCGCTCGATCGTTAGAATAAGTTTACCCGAGAAAGGCGCTTTAATCTGTGCCTTTGCGATTTCGCCCGGCTGGTACGTCGCTTTATCAAGGTCAATCTCTATACGGCCCGGTTGGTCCATCGCCCAAGGTGCGTAACCCCAGCCGGTGACGGTGAAGTTTGTTGATGTTGACGCACCGGATGCCAAGTCTCGTAGCTGCACCCGGTATTCCCCGTATTCGCCCGGTGAAAAGCCGATGGATTTGATACTGCCAGACGATGCCAACGGATAGGATTCGACCAGGATCCCCTGCTTTTCTGAAACATATTTATAGCGTCCGCGATTATCGCGTTTAAGAATAGAGTTCCACTGAAGTTTGAAAAGTGTCAACTCCAAAACCCGTCCCGGTGCAGGAATTCCCTCCTTGTCGAGGGCGATGTATTCAAACCGGGTCTCAGCGTTGATTTTTACATGCCCTTCCGATACCCTACGGATACCGGCGTAGTGAGAGTAGGGGTGGATAGTGATGCGTTGGTAAGCACTCACAGCTCTGCCGCCCGGCTCGCTGACCGTCGCCGCGACAACGCCGCGCAACGCGGACGGGGATTTTAGACCCGTGGGAATTTTCAGTTGATAGGTCGTTTGGCCGTTTTCGTCCGTCTGAGTTTCGCCCAAATCAATGCGTTGTTTCTGGAACCCAATCTCCGCATCGTTGAAAGTGAATGAACGCCATTCTGCCGGAGTAAAGATATCCGCCTCAATTTCGCAAGCAGCTTGCACCCGTCTCCCTACTGCCGGCGGTCCAAACAAGTTCACCGCCGCAACACTGATTTCCGCTTTATCGCCAAGGGCATAGACCGGTTTATCTGTGTTGAGCTTGACCTTAATCCTATCCGGCACAAATTCCTCAACTTGAAAATGCGAACGCCCAATTTCCTGTTCGGCAACTATCAGCTTGGCGGTATATCTGCCCGTCTTCACATAGGGTGGCAGCGCAATCTGAAATTCGCACGCCCCTTCCACATCGGTTTGAGCCCGGAACTCTCGCATTATCCGCCGGTTTGGCCCCAGCACCCGCATCAGCACCGGAAATCGCGGCGGAGTCGCACGATTTACTGCACGTACAATCCCCACCACGTTGGCGACCTCTCCGGGACGGTACACACCGCGGTCGGGGTAGATAAACGCCTCATAGCCCCTACTCAGGTACGGTGCGCCCGTGACATCGAAATCGGTTGTAGAGAGTTTATGCTGATTCAATTGAACGAACGCGAGATCGCTCCCTTTGGCAGCAGTGACCATGAACGGCGTAAAATCCTTAATCTTCTCCGCAATAGACGTAAACTTGACCCAACCATTTTCATCGGTCGTACCGCTCAACAAGGTCTGGTTGTTGTCGCTCATTAGTTTAATCTCTGCATAAGGAACAGGACGCAGCGATGAGAGCGAGTTGACCCATACCCACAACACATCCGCTGACTTTTTCGCCATGATGCCGAGGTCGGTGAGCATAACCCACTGCGTGGCGCTTCGCCAGCGGCGGTCAATGTCACGCGCTGTCACCTTAAAAACACCGATGTGATCGGATGACAGGTAATCCTTCAATGGGATAGGCGTTGTCACCTCGTCATTAAGTACAGACTGAATTTCAACCTCTTCACTGTGCAGGGACTCACCTAGATTTCGCGCATAATCCGACCAACCCTGCGCACTAGCGAGAAAAACAAGGTTATTTGCAAATACTTTCTCGATTTCAACCTGCACCTTGTTGACGTTAATTGTCGCCAAACCGAGGTTTAATGCACCATCTCTGGGTAGATAGCGTCCCTCACCGATGAAACGGAGATTCGGTCTCAGGTTTGGAATTGCCACAGTTGTGGAAAACTCTTTCCGGAGTACCGCGTTATCTTCCGAACGCAACCCCTGCTTAACTGTTACCGTATAGCGGTCAGCTGGCTTGAAGTCACCCAGAATTCTCAGATAGCGGTATCGGCTAGCGAGTCTAAAATCTATCTCGGGTTCCACCACTATATACGGTTTGGCATCCTTGACATCAACACTTGAACTCACCTCAACCTCAATATAACGTCCATCTCCGCTGCTACGGGGGGATACGCGGGTGATGAGCAAATCATCGTGCCGCTTCAGGACAATTGGCGTGATATTAGCCTTCTCAAGACCGAGATGGCCGTCAATCGGCGTGAAACCCTTATCGATTTTCATCTGAATGCGCTGATCACCGTCACCCCGCACGACTTCCTCGGTCTCTAATTCTACGATGTACGCCTCCGGCGCACGCGTGCGTATATGATAGGGAATTTTCGCGCCGCCTTCGTGCGAAATCGAGAGCCGTTCCCTCAACGTTATGGCGCTGACACGATAATTGAATTCGACCGTGCCGATAATCTTCGCATGGCTCTTTTTTTTGGTACTGTATTCAAACGCAAGTCGAGAACTCCGTACCTGAAAACGCTCGGTGAAAAAAGCAAACTTGCGTTTCCCGGTAATCGCAACATTTGGTGATGAAGGTATTTTCGGCGATATTTCCGCGGTGTATTCGCTGGACGGGGATAGAGAAACTATCGGGTAGAAACGAAGCGTGTTCAGTGCAATCCAGCGGAATTTGCCCGGAATTTGAGGAGTGAACTTGACGGGTATTTCGTTCAAATCTTGGTTAATGTCGGTGCTCTCAACAACCGGGCGAGAGAATGCAATGGTAAAATTCCCGTGCGGTTTTACTTGACCCTCCGGCGAAAACGTCTCAACGTAAACTTGATCCATTTCTCCCGTGTTATGGATTCCAATATAGATTGCCCCGGCAATGATAATGAATGAGAGGACACCGATGATGGCGAGCAGTTGTCTGTTGGTGAGTTTCATGGCTGTTTCCTCCTATACTAAACTAGACGATGCTATTCATTGTTGGTTTACGCGCAAAGCATCCAAAACACTGTAGGAACGATCTCCGAATCGCGGCGTCAAATCTCGGCTTCTTCGATTGCGGGCGCGACATGCTCGTTTCGGGATTACCGGTCCAACAGGCTTAAACCCATGGCACAAACACGTGCTTCTTGGGGAGATTATTTGCATTGTGATTCGGCGTATTGTATGCTACACTCACGCAGTGTCTAAAGGGGAGGATAGGGATGGCATCAAACACCAGCCAAACACCAAACGTAGATGAATTGATCGAACTTGCAGAGAGGAATCTGATTGAACTGGGCATCGAAGGGGCTTCCGTCTCCCATCACGGCGCGATTGTGCGCATCCAAGTGCCAGATTCGGACTTTGATCGAACTGTTCAGCTGCGCGAATCAATTGTAAATCGGCTTAAAGCAATCGGTTATCGGTATGTCGCCCTCGATTTAAACGAAAATTAACGACACACGTCTCGGAGGTGTAAAGAATGTCCGTTTTGGAATGGCCCACAGGTCTGACCGTGTATAAGCCTGAAAAGTGCTGCAACGGATACACCGTCTATGCGCCGCATCTCAGCCCATACGTGTACATGATCGACATGAACGGCGAGGTAGTTCACATGTGGGCGGTGAATATGCAAAAGGACGATGAGAATCAAGGGACAACCATCGGAACGACATGGTACCACAAATACTTGCCGAAGGGGAATCTCCTCGTTTTCGTTAACCGATTTGGCGTCAAGGAACTCGACTGGGATAGCCGCGTTGTCTGGGAATACCGTGACAAGAACGCGCATCACGACTTCGTCCGATTGGACAACGGTAACACCATGATACTCACGCGCGAGTTGGGTATCAGTGAACCCCGGATTTCGGATAAGCCAGTTTATGACGACCGATTCATCGAAGTCACGCCATCAGGTGATATTGTTTGGGAATGGCGGTCTATCGACCATTACGATGACTTTGAGTTCACTCCGGAGGCGAAGCGCCTGATTCGAGAACGCGGGCTTAGAAATGGAGGCGTAGACTGGCTGCACACCAACACACTAGAGGTTTTGCCCAACGGGAACATCTCAACATGTTTCAGAGAAGTTGGTATGATCGCCATCGTCGACAAAAACACTGGAAGGTTCCTGTGGAAATATGATAACCTCGTCGGCCCGCATCACCCCAACATGCTCGAGAACGGCAACATCATTGTCTATGATAACGGCGGACAAAGCGGGTATCCATTGCGATGGCGCAACTACACGCGTCTGCTAGAGATAAACCCGCAGACCAACGAGACTGTCTGGGAGTACAGCTACCTGCCGCAGAATTGGGAGCGGACGCATTTCTCCAGTCTGCAAGGCCGCCATAGAAGTCAGTTTTTTAGCACTGCGTGGGGGTCAATTCAGCGGCTTCCCAACGGCAATACGTTTTCGCTGGATGCCACCGGCGGGCGCCTATTCGAAATTACGGCGGAGGGCGAGATTGTATGGGAATACGTTAATCCCTACCTGAGCTTCAGTTTTGAACCGTATGCAGCAGGATCGAGCGTCAACAGAGGTGTTTACCGGTGTTACCGCATCGCTTATGAGGACGCGCCGCAGGCATCTACGCACGGGACATCGGGCAAAGCCCTCTATAGACCAGGATATAGAATATGAACTCAGGGTCTAGTTCATACCAAACCCAAAGATTCCTAGTCCCGGCCTTCGTTTAGGAGTTGACAACCTTGCCCGGATTCATGATGTTCTGCGGGTCAATCGTGCGCTTGATAGCGCGCATCAGATCAATTGCGTCACCGTGCTCCGCTCGCAAATACTTCATTTTGCCCATCCCAACCCCATGTTCGCCGGTGCATGTGCCATCTAACGCGAGCGCCCGCATCACAAGCCGTTCATTTAGGCGCTCCGCTTCGGCAACTTCCTCTTGGTCGTCCGGATTGATAAGGAAAACTACGTGGAAATTACCGTCGCCTACGTGGCCTAGGATCGGCGCGGTAAGGAATGATTCCTGAAGATCCTTCTTGGTTCCGATGACACATTCGGCGAGCCGAGAGATGGGTACGCATACATCAGTTGGCCAACCTTTACGGCCGGGCGACAGCGCCTGCGCGGCATAATAGGCATCGTGTCGAGCCTGCCATAACTTGCTGCGTGCTTGCGCCTCGGTTTCCCACTGAAAACCGCCCCCGCCGAATTCCGATACAATAGTCTCCACCAACTCCGCCTGCTCCTTGACACCGGCTTCAGTGCCGTGAAACTCCATGAACAAGGTCGGCTGCACCGCATAATCGAGGTCGGAATATCTGTTAACCGCATCCATCTGAATCTCATCCAGCAGTTCAATCCGCGCTACCGGAACGCCTAACTGAATTGTTCGGATAACGGCGTTTACCGCCCCTTCAATATCCGTGAAAGACACCACCGCCGCAGAAATCGCCGCTGGAACCCCGTAGAGTTTAAGCGCAACTTCGGTAATAACGCCGAGCGTGCCTTCCGAACCTACGAACAACCGCGTCAAATCGTAACCCGCCGATGATTTCCGCGCGCGGTTCGACGTTCTTATAATCCTCCCATCTGGCAGCACGACGCTAAGCCCAAGTACGTTCTCCAACATCGTCCCGTAACGGACGGCGTTGGTGCCGCTCGCGCGCGTGGATGCCATTCCGCCAATGGAAGCATCGGCGCCCGGATCAATTGGGAAGAACAAGCCCGTGTCTCGCAGGTGTTCATTCAATTGCTTGCGAGTGACGCCGGCTTGGACAGTACAATCCAGATCGGAGGGATTCACCGCTAGGACATCCTTCATCTGGGAAAGGTCAATGCAGATTCCGCCGTGCAGCGCAATCGCATTGCCTTCAACCCCGGTGCCGGTGCCAAACGGGATGATTGGTGTGCTGTGGGCGGCGCAAATCTTGACAATTTCCGCAACCTCTGCCGTCGAATGGGGTATGCACACAGCATCAGGAGGACGCGGTTTATGGTAGGATGCGTCTCTGCTGCGATTCGCAAGTACCGAGGCGGATGTGGAAGCCCGCTCTCCGAGAAGCATCCGTAACTCATGAATCACAGCGTTGAATACAGCAGAAGTAACGCGCATGGTGGGAAGTTTCAGATTCTCTTTTTCAAAATTTCAGATGAGGGGTTCTGGGAAAGTCATCTGAAATCTCTAAGCATCTTTCTCAGTTGAGTTTAATGTGTACACCTGCCGCCGTCAACGTTGATAGATTGTCCCGTGATATAAGCTGCATCATCGCTCACCAGAAAAGTTGCCATCCTGGCAATGTCTTCCGGCTCGGCTCTCGGTCCCAGTGGCGCCGCAGGTATCTGTATGAGTTCTTCGGGTATCTTGCCGTCGTCCACATACGCCCGCATTTTAGCGAGGACTGATTTTCCCATGTGCGTATCCACAACGCCGGGACATATTGCGTTTACTGTAATCTCGTGGGGTGCAAGCGCCATCGCAGCCGATTGCGTTAGGTTAATTATGGCGGATTTGCTGGCGGCGTAGGCTGCTAAGACAGGCCGCCCAGACTTGCCCGCTACCGAGGAGATGTTTACGATTCGGCCGCACCGCCCTTGATTTATCATTGCTTTGGCTGCCGCCTGCATGCCGAATAGCATGCCCTTCAGGTTTACCGCAAATACACCGTCCCATTCATCCTCGGTAATTTCCAAGAACGGTTTGACGTGTCCAACGCCGGCGTTGTTGACCATGATATCAAGCCGTCCGAAGTCTGTGGCTGTCCGAGCCGCCATCGCCGCCATCTGGGACTGAACCGTCACATCAACTAGCAGCGGCATCGCATCTGCACCTAGGGTTTTGATCTCATCGGCTACCGCGCGCGCTGTGTCTAAATTTCGGTCAGCGACTACCACATTGGCGCCATTTCGCGCCAACTCAAGCGCAATTCCACGGCCGACACCCCTTCCACTACCTGTGACAACAGCAACTCGCCCTGCCAGCTTCATAATACGTCGCCTCACTGTCAATTCAAAACTCTTGGTACCCATCCAAGAAATCTTTAACCACGTGATAAAAGCGCTCAGGTTTCTCAACCATCGGTGCGTGATGCGAACCTTGAAATTCGTAAAATAGCCCGTTGAGCCTTTCGGCTAAACGCTCGGAGGCAGCGCGGGAAACATACGGGTCATACTGTCCATGAATTACCAACACATCCGCTGAACAAGGCTCGAGGTCATCCAAGAGGCCACAGGCACACACCTGTTTTAAAAGTGTCGCCGCAGCTCGCACATCAACCTCCGCCAAGCTTTGCTGCTCATTTTTTGCAGCGGTCCACGATCTGAGCGCAATGAGTTTGCCGAGTTTGACCAATGGGATCTGGAGTCCAATTGGCAGGGTCTTGAACGCACTTAAACAGTTTGCCACAAGTTTCGGCCGATTCGCAACCGGCTGCAGCCATTTCACATCAGTTACGGGCGCGCCGCACACAATCACTCGCTTCGCGGGAAGCATACGCTTAAGCAAAAACAGTGATAGTTGCGCGCCCATCGAATGGCCCAACAAACCGTGTAACTTTTGCTCATTTGTAATTTCCAGAATTAATTCGGCGAGGATTGCCGCATAAATCTCAAGTGTGGTGTAATCCAGCGAAATCGCCGGAGTTTGTCCAAACGACGGCAAATCGAGTGCCCACACCTCATAATGCCGGCCAAGCCTCTCACCCAGATTCGTCCACCTTAGGCTTGAATCTAACCAGCCGTGTACCAGCAGCACCCTAGGACCATGTCCCCACCTTCTTACAAGGATTGGGATTTTCCCATTGGCCGAAACTTTGAGGTCGTTTTCGAGGTCAATGAAGAATCTTTCCATATCGCTTTGTGTAGCTATTGAGTCTATCAACCGAGCTGTTTTTCAGGATGTGCGTAACCCGAAACGATAACATAACCCCTACTAGACGTCAAGCAAATACAGACGGCGCTAGGGTTTGCCGCGGCGTGGAGCGCCAGATTGCACTGCAGCACAAAATCCGAAACCAACGGCAAATCAACTTGATCTTTTTGGGTTTCCATCATACAATGAAGCATGTAAAGCGCATTTGAAAGAACGAGTCCAACAGTCCAGTCCATTTTTGCATATCTTTCGGTAAGCGCGGTTTCCACACGCACCCACCAACTAGTCAAATACCGCTACGGTGCGGAAACTGGTAGAACTCTTGCAGAAATTCACCACAGGATCTGCGGGTGAAGTTTGTCGTTTTAATCGCTGAATGCTTAATGCGCAGGTTCTCTCAATCAGCCTCGATACGCGCAGATCCCCACTCTTTCCCTTCGGGTTCACCTAATTCAACTTCAACAGCTTTAAGTTGCACATCGAATCTTTTCAATTCTTCAGAAACGTGCTTAAAAAAATACGCGGACAACATTTCACAAGTTGGACACGCCATCTGTTCTTCGGTCAAAGCTAGATTTTCATTCAGATAGGTGTTAGCAACGTTTTGGACAAGCGGATCGGCAATTTCGCGTAGCTTCAGGATGTCGATGACCATTCCATTTTTCGGTATCCCTTTCACAAATAGCTTCAGCGTCCAGTGATGCGTGTGCGGCGTCTCACGCACCGACAAACTGTGGCTCGCATAGAATTCAAACGGAACGATGACAGTGGTGTACAATGCTCTTCTCCTTTCACACATTTAAATTTGGACAGGGATTATAATAAGAAATCTGATAACTCCTGTCAAGCGGTAACACCAATTCCCGTTTTCGCGCCGTAAAGTAGCAGGCACACTCCGTATTCCGTAGCCGTAACAGAAATTCGCCGTATGCCTTAACCAGCGTCACCATGGCTCCAATCGTGTTTCAAATAAACCCGACCACAATTCTACCTTGTAATCAAATTTAAGAAGGATTCGCCGAATGCCAAAACGTAAAAAAATCGCAGCAATTATTACGGAATATCGGCCGTTGTCCCACGCCGACGTGATCGTAACAAAATTCATGAAAGGTTTCCCGACCGATGGCGGATTAATTCAACCTAGCGTCGACATCGTGTCTATGTATGTCGATCAATTTGCCCAAAACGACTTGAGCCGAAAACTCGCCGCCGAACACGGTGTAGAAATCTATCCAAGCATTGTAAAAGCCTTGACACTTGGCGGAGAGCAGTTGGCTGTCGACGGAGTCCTCTTGATCGCGGAACACGGCGACTATGCATGGAATGAAAAAGATCAAAACCTCTACCCGCGGAAATACTTTATGGAGCAGATCTGCGGCGTCTTTGCGAAAAGCGGTAACGCCGTCCCAGTTTTCTGCGATAAACACCTCTCCTACAACTGGCACGACGCCAAGTGGATGGTCGACCGCGCAGCGCAACTGGGGTCGCCCTTCATGGCGGGTTCTTCCCTGCCGCTAGCCTATCGAAACCCGTGGCTGGAACACGAGTTGGACGCCCCGATTCAGGAGGCAATCGCAATTGGTTATGCCGGGCTGGATGTCTACGGTTTTCACACGCTGGAAACGCTGCAATGTATGCTTGAGCGCCGCCTCGGCGGCGAAACGGGGGTTGCAGCCGTGACGTGTTTAGAAGGCGTTGCCGTGTGGAATACCGCTACCATTGGATTGTGGTCGTACAAACTGGCATCGGCCGCCTGTGACGCTATTGAGAACAAACCCGCGGGGTCAATGGAGGAACATTGCCCACATCCGGCACTGTTTCTCATCGAATACCGCGATGGAACACGAGGCGCGATTTTGATGTTGAATGGCTATGTTTCTGATTTCGCATATGCCTGTCGTGTTAACAACGAAATCCATAGTACAGAATTCCATTTATTGAACAGTCCTCCGCACCCCCATTTTAGTTACCTTAGCTTGAACATCGAAGAGATGTTTGTCACCGGTGAGCCGTCTTATCCCGTCGAGCGAACCCTGCTGACGACAGGTGTGCTTGAAACAGCCTTGGACTCGCGCTATCGCGGTTATGCGCGTCTTGAAACGCCTCATCTAGACGTTGCATATCGCGCACACGATTCAATTCCGTGGAGGCCAACAGGCAGCCAACCGGTTGGCGCGTCGCTTGAACCGTTGCCATCGTCAGAGTATGACGGATAACACACAAACGTCGAATGCGTCACGTATTTTCCTTTCCATTTCCCTTGTCTAATTCTGAAAACAGATCGCTGTACGATTCGGCAATCAAATCCTCCTTCAAGATTCCGAGCAAATCTTTTACAAGGTGATGCTCCGTCCACGCCTCCCGTGCCGTCTGATTGCGGATAACCGTCTCCAATTCGACGAACTCACCGAGATTGGCCACCCGATCTAGGTGAATCCGCGTGTCGCCGTACAGCCACAATTCGCGCCGCTTCTCGACAGTAACCTTCACACCAAGAACTGTTGACATAATCTCCTTGAAAGCGGCTGGGGTGGGAATATCCCAAATCTGGTAGGTGCTAAAGCGCGATTCCGCGGCGTTTGGGCGTTCGTAGTAGACGAGGTATGCGTAACCGCCATCTAACTCCCGGAGTTTTACCTTGCCCTTGGACGCGTTGAAATAGGTGTCAATCTGCTCCACGGTCTCGCGGTACTCCGCTTTGATATTAACAAGCTGCTGCCGCACCGATTCCAGCGAACTGCATTTGGCTTTAAGCTCTATATTTTTCATTGAACAAATGGCATGTTTATCTGTATAATTTGTGCTAGTATCTAGCGCGAGTCTATTCTGCGGTACTTGGAACATCTCGGCATAGCTTCTGGCTGAATTTAACTTTCTGATGAAAAATTGAAACTTGGGCTATGAACTGGTGTATACATACAATAATCACCGGTGGGGGCAATGATAATGTCAGATTTGGACGATGAATTGATGCAACGGTGCCAACAAGGAGACATGGAAGCCTTCGATCTCATTGTGCGCCGAAACCGAGCGCCTCTCGTCAATTTCATCGGACGATTCTTGGGCGACCAAAACTCGGCTGAGGATTTGGCGCAAGAGACCTTCATACGTATGTTCAAAGCCGCTAACCGCTACAGAACCGGGGCGGCAAAGTTCAGTACGTGGATGTACCATATTGCAGCTAATCTTTGCAAAAATGAGCTCCGCAACCGCGGACGGCGCGGCAATTTCTTCATTGATAACTTTAACTCTGAGGAACAACTCGGACAAGATAACAGCGTCGGCGAAGATTTAATTGCAACCGCCCCGGCTCACGCCTCCTTGCAACCCGAAAACCAACTAGTACAGAAGGAACGGCAACAAGCGGTACAAAATGCAATCTCCAAGCTGCCGGAACGCTATAGATTACCATTGATACTCCGCGATCTGCAAGACCGATGTTATGAAGAGATTAGCAAAATTTTGAACTTGCCGCTTGGAACCACGAAATCTCGTATCAATCGAGCACGACTAATGCTAAGAGACAAATTAAAAGACTTTGTGGAGGAACCATGGACTGCGTAAGCGTGGAAGAACAATTCTCCGCCTACCTTGAAGACGAACTTGATTATCAAACAACGAAGGTATTTGAGTCGCACCTTGCAAACTGCGGTTCGTGTCAAAACGGATTTACGTTATTCCGCGAATCGGTTAATTTATTGCATCAGATGCCGTCAATCGAACCATCGCCAAACTTCGATTCGGATTTGCAATCTCGCCTCGCTAATGCGCAAATGGATTCGATTCCTTGGTGGCGTCGTACACTTGCGGCTATACGTTCGCAATCAGTGTGGGCGTTTAGCGGTGTCGCTTTGGGGATTGGAGTATGCGCCATAGCAGGCATTTATCTTTACCAAAACGCATACGTCGGAAACGAAACTATTTCAGTCGTAAGCACCGAGAATACACCTAATGTCAGACGTTACGACGTGTTGCCGCCGCCAAGAATTCGTGTTGATGATTCATGGCTAGGCAGAACATCACCTTTAGTTCCTGATTTTGAAAGGCAACGCCTCGTTGAGTTTCCTGCATTTGAGGGGCCAGTTTTTCCCAAAGCAATTCAACCGCAGCGTGTCGAGCGAAATTACATCTTGCAGACGGTCACCTACACAGACGCCCCGACAAGGGGAGGATGGTAGGTTAATGAATGGGCACAGGACAGCATAAAATGAAGCACAAATCATTGTCAATTCCTTCCAGCATTGTTCTATTCGCGATGGTGGCTTCCTTCGCGTTCGCGGAAAAGAATGTCCTGAAATCAATGGAACGCGAGTTTCAAGCAATTGTTCAGTCTGTGAAGCCCGCTGTGGTTGAGGTAGTTGCATCATTCACAGTACCTGAACAGCAAGCGGACGCTGGATTTTCTCCTTTGGATACCGACGTATCGCGCCCCTTCGCCGAGGATAGTCAGAAGACGGTTCATTTTCAAAATATCGGATCGGGTACACTTATTGATTCAGAGGGCTATATTGTGACGACCCGCGCTGTTGTTGACGGCGCCGATGAAATCGAGGTCGTATTCGGCAACGGACAGCGCAGTTCCGCTGAACTCGCAGGCATCGATCGCTTGACGGATATTGCCGTGCTGGCATTGAAGGAAGATTTTTCATTACAAACAAAAATTGGGGATTCAGATCAGGTTCACACAGGAGCTTGGGTGATTACCGTTGGCAGTTCCTTTGGACACGCGCCAACACTTTCTTTTGGTATTGTTAGCGGTTCAGAAACATTACCGAATCTGCCCTATGACGCCATCAAAGTGAATGTCGCAGTGAATCCCGGAAATAGTGGCGGGGCAGTCGTTAATACTTCTGGAGAGATTATTGGTATAATTACTGCAGCGCTGGCTGAACCTTATTTCACATCACTGCCTAATACCCCGTCAAGCCCCAAGTTGCCCGGAGATCATCATGCCGTGTCGCGCGTCCGACCCTCCGAAGGAAACGTCTGGCTGGACAGCGAAATTGGTTTCGCCATTCCGATTAAGACCGTTAAAACCGTTGCAGAACAACTTATCCGAGATGGAAAGGTACGCCGCGGGTGGCTGGGAGTCGAAATTCTTCAGGACGACTTAGGTGTCCGAATCAATAAAGTATTGGAAGATACGCCAGCGCAAAACGCCGGCCTCGTCGCTCAGGACGTCATTACTGAATTCAATGGCGCACCCATTCATACACGTTGGGAATTACAAAAACTTGTTGCAAACTCCAACCCCAATACGCCGGTTACGATTAAAATTCGAAGGGACAAAAAAACACTTAAACGCCGTGTTATACTCGGTGAAAGAGAATAACCTCCCCTTTTTTCAATTCCATTCAGCGGTTTTTCCCTTCCGTTATCTCCATAATTCGCCGATTTATCCTCACCCCCTTGTTTCCTACGCTTCTTGGTTCTACCCGCATTCCGTACACCACATGAAGTTAAGGACCAATGGTGCTAGTTTCCCAACCGCGCTTTGTCATTTAGGTGAAGCCGTGCGTTACCGTAAGGGCGGTGTCCGCCCGCCCCTTTACCAACCGCGGACAGGGTACGTCTAACTATTCAGATTTGATAGCTGCCTTTTCTCTGTGGGCGCGTCCTCCCGGACGCGACATGCCCGAACATCAATGCAAGCCAGTTCAACAAAAAAATCATCCCAATACCTCAACACTCCCAAAATTCGACACATGGTATAGCTATTTCCGCACTCGCCTTCAAACCTGTGATTAAGCCCGTCTAGTAGCGCTAGTCAGTCGCCGAGGAAGAAAAAAACTTTACAATTACCCGCATCAAGTGTATACTTATACCTTCGCGAAGGAGGGGGGCATGGGTGCCAAACATTGTCTTGGTCGGCTTTATGGGAACGGGGAAAACGTCGGTAGGGCGGAGGATTTCCAAGCAATTAAAGATGCCGTTAATTGATACAGACAGCGTTATCGAACAAGACAGCGGCATGGTCATCTCGGACATCTTCGCGAGGCATAACGAATCCTACTTCCGCGATTTGGAGAGCGCGGCTGCTTGCAAGGTATCCGGGTTGGACAACCATGTAATCGCAACGGGCGGGGGCATTGTTCTTCGGGAATCTAATCTGAAATTGCTAAAGCAAAATGGGATTGTCTTTTGTCTAACGGCGCCTCCGGAGACAATCTGGAGGCGGGTGCGGCGCTCAACCCACCGTCCGTTGATTCAGACCTCCCAGTCGATGGACGAAATCCGGCGAATGCTTGCTGTTCGCGCCCCGTACTACGCTCGTGCCGACTACGATATCCAAACGTCCGGTTTATCAGTTTACCAAGTTGCAAATAGAATCGTAGAGATATTCCAGCATGCCGACCATCCACGTTGAGCTTGATGAGAATAGCTATCCAATCTTTATTGAACACGGGCATCTCGGTCAGATAGGAGAACTGCTTAAACCCAAGGCGAAATCACCAAAGGCGATCGTTGTTGCGGATGCTGTTGTAAGCAAACACTACAGCGAAACGGTTTCCCAGAGTCTGTCAAACGCTGGTTTTGACTATCAGATTGTTGAAGTCCCATCCGGCGAGGAATACAAATCCTTAACGGAATTTGCCAGGCTGCACAGTGAGTTGATTAGTCACCGCATGAATCGCGCTTCTACGTTGCTCGCGGTCGGCGGAGGCGCGGTCGGCGATCTCGCGGGTTTCGTCGCCGCGACGTATATGCGCGGCATCGCATGGGTACAGGTGCCGACGACGTTGCTAGCCCACGTGGATGCGAGTGTCGGTGGTAAAACGGCAGTAAATCACCCGAAGGGCAAAAATCTTATTGGCGCCTTTCATCAACCCAAATTCGTCCTCATTGATGTAAAGACGCTGGAGACATTGCCGGCACGTGAAATCCGATCCGGACTTGTTGAGATCATTAAGTACGGAATGATTATGGACACGCCGCTATTTGATCAGATTGAGGACAACCTGGATGCTATTCTTGATTTAAATGAATCCATCCTTATTGACATAATCGCTCGCTCTTGTAAGGTTAAGGCTTACGTTGTGGAAAAGGATGAGAAAGAGAGCGGACTGAGAGAAATTCTGAACTACGGACACACTTTTGGCCATGCACTTGAAGCATTGACGGATTACGATACCTACCGCCACGGTGAAGCCATAGCAATTGGCATGAACTGCGCCGCCCGGCTCGCGGTGAATTTAGGTATATTGGACTCAACGGATTGGGAGCGCCAGAGTAATCTCTTGCAGCGTGCAGGGTTGCCGGTGAAATTTGAATCGGGAATTGACCCTGGCAAATTTCTTGAAAAGATGTACCTTGATAAGAAAGCGAAGGGCGGGAATCTGCGGCTCATCCTGCCAACGCGAATAGGCGAAGTGATCGTACGCGGCGATATTGATGACGCCGCAATCAGCACCGCAATTTCGCAATGTACCTGAGAATCATCATTCCTGAGGCGCCGAACAATAGTAGAATCCAAGGACATGATAACAAACGGCGCTATTCCGTTAAACACGCCAGCACCAGGCAAAAGAACCCCGCGGAAAAGGCGAGAACAATGAATTGCCACCGCTAGAATAGGATTAAACGGAGTAACAGCATGAAGGTTCTACTAATTCACGGACCAAATCTTCATCTCCTTGGTAGACGCCAGCCCGAGGTTTACGGCACTCAAACTTTGACGGACATCAACACGCACCTGCTCGAAATTGCCTCGCAGCGGAATGTTGAACTCAAAATCTTTCAATCAAACCACGAAGGCGAGATTGTCTCCGTCATCGGGGACAATATTGATTGGGCGGACGGGGTCCTAATTAATCCTGCAAGCTACACGCACACAAGCGTCGCCATCCGGGACGCATTGTCGGCTGTTAACCTCCCTGTAATTGAAATTCATCTTTCCAATATCTACGCTCGCGAGCCGTTCCGCCACCGTTCTTACATAAACCCCGTCGCTGTCGGTGTGATTGGCGGTTTTGGCGCCTATAGTTACGTTCTTGCGCTGGATGCCATTATCCACATCTTGCAGGAATCGCAACACGTTCACTGATTAGGAATGAATTGGGAAAAATCGATTTAGCCCAAAGCGAGTTTAGAAAAGAAACGCTCAGATTCTTCATTCGAACGAAGGGGTAATTATGGCAGCACTCAATGACTTACGAAACGGCCTCGTTATTAGGCTGGATAATATCATCTACACTATCGTGGATTGCCAACACGTAAAGCCGGGAAAGGGCAACGCATTCGCTCGGACCAAGCTCAAACGGATTGCCGATGGTGCGGTCATCGATCGGACCTTTCGCGCAAGCGATTCGGTCGAAACCGTCCGCCTCGAAGAGCGCGAAATGCAATATATGTACAGAGATGGTAATCTACTGTATTTTATGGATAACGAAACTTTCGATCAATACTCATTGTCGGAAGATTTTGTTGGAGATGGAATAAAATTTCTCAAAGAAGGCGAAACCGTCAAAATCAAAATTGATGGGAACACACCGATGACCGTCGAATTGCCAACTTTTGTTGAACTAGCCATCGTTGAAACCGACCCGGGTTTGCGCGGTGACACGGCTAGCGGTGGATCAAAACCCGCAAAGCTGGAAACCGACGGGGTTGTTCAGGTACCATTGTTTGTTAAAGAGGGGACAACAATCAAAGTTGATACTCGCACGGGAACATATGTAGAAAGGGTTTAATTCATGCCTGAAGATAAATCGACAACGGCCATAGAATTGCTTGAGCAGATCTGCGATTTAATGGAAAGTCGGGATTTGGCAGAAGTGTACCTGCACGAAGGGGATATTACCCTTAAAATCCGACGGGGAGGTGAGCCGGTCGGGTCTGCCTTGCCCGTTCCAACTCGTGATGCCGCGTCGCTGTCGTCAACCGCGCAAATTGAATCCCCCGATACGACGTCCGCGGAAGCACCTGATGATGCAGGTGAAACCATTAAAGCACCAATGCCCGGCATGTTTTATCGTGCCTCTTCTCCGGAAGAACCAGCATTTGTTGAAACTGGCGCAGTCGTATCTGAAGAAGACACCGTGTGTCTGATTGAAGCCATGAAAATTTTCAATGAAGTCAAAGCGGAATTCCCGTGTGAAATTGTTGAAATCCTTGTTGAAAACGGCGCACCTGTTGAATTCGATCAGCCGTTGTTCCGTATTGAAAAAAGATAAAATTCAAAATCATGTTTAAAAAAATCTTAATCGCAAACCGCGGCGAAATTGCCGTCCGCATCATTCGCGCTTGTCGAGACATGGGCATTAAAACCGTTGCCGTACATTCAGTAGCCGACCGGGACGGTCTAAATGTAAAGCTCGCCGACGAGTCCGCTTGCATCGGTCCGCCCGCACCGGCGGAGAGCTATCTCAAGCACGCAAACATCATTACGGTAGCGGAATTAACCAATGCAGATGCCATACACCCCGGCGCCGGGTTTTTGGCAGAGGATGCGGAGTTCGCCGAAATCTGCGCCGCCCACAAGATTACCTTCATTGGCCCATCAGTCGAAAATTTGAGAACAATGGGCGACAAAGCAGAAGCGCGAGAAACCATGGCGAAAGCCGGGTTACGATTGGTGCCGGGCAGTCGGAGTAGTCGTCACGGACTGCGGAGAAGCTTAAAAAAGGGAGTGGTTGAAAGCGCAGAGGAAGCCGTCCGACTCGCAGATAAGATCGGCTACCCCGTCGGCGTTAAAGCTGTCGCGGGCGGAGGCGGGCGCGGCATCAGGATTGCCCACAACAGTATGAGTCTCTTGAACCTCTTCCACACCGCAAAAACTGAGGCGAAGGCGTCGTTCGGCAATGCAGAGGTATACATTGAAAAGTGGATCCAAAACGCTCGGCACATTGAAATTCAAATCCTGGCTGACAACCACGGAAACGTCATCCACCTTGGTGAACGCGCCTGCTCGATTCAGCGCAAACGCCAGAAACTGCTCGAAGAAGCGCCTGCGCCTTCACTTAACCCGAAGATTCGCAGCGAGATTGGAAGGGCAGCCGTTAAAGCAGCAAAGTCAATCGGCTATTCAAACGCAGGAACAATCGAGTTTGTCGTCGATGCAGAAGACAACTTCTATTTCCTTGAGATGAATACGCGGATACAGGTTGAACACACGGTAACGGAAATGATTACCGGAATAGATCTGGTAAAGGATCAGATTCGTTTGGCTATGGGAGAAGAACTCGATTACAACCAAGCGGATATTAAAATGAACGGACATGCAATTGAGTGCCGAATCAACGCTGAAGACCCCGAAAATGATTTCCGTCCTTCTCCGGGCTTAGTTGAAGCATATATGCCCCCGGGCGGAATCGGCATACGCGTGGATGGCTACATTTATCCCGGCTATGTTAAATCACCTTACTACGATTCGTTGGTTGCTAAACTCATTGTGCATGGGGGTGACAGAGACGAAGCAATTGCAAGGACGAAGCGGGCTTTGGGAGAGTTTGATATTGAAGGAATCAAGACTACCTTGCCGCTGCATGCCAAAATCCTAAATGATGAGCGTTTTTTAAATGGTAATGTCTACACGAACTTTTTAGAATCGAATTCGTAACATCTGTAACGAATTGCTCGTAGACGAACAAATGCGTTTCACTGTCCATGTCCCAGTCCGAGAATGCCCGCTTCCATTCATGTAATCTTCACACCCAATCTTCTACCGATTTCACCTCCCACCGGCAAAACTGTCGTCGTCGCGGATATTTTGCGTGCCACAACCACCATCACGTTTGCCATAGCAAATGGTGCGCTCAGTATCACGCCCGTTTTAACGCCGGATGACGCCTTTGAGTTTGCCGCGAATCGGCCGAATACCATAATTTGCGGAGAGCGCCGCGGCAAAAAGGTAAACGGTTTCCATCTTGGAAATTCGCCGTGCGAGTATACCAAAACCGCCGTATCGGGCAAACAAGTCGTTTTGACAACAACAAACGGCACGCGCACCTTATGGGCGTGTCGTTCCGCTAAGCAGGTGCTCGTTGGCTGTTTTCTCAATCTTCACGCTATCATAAACTCGCTTATGCAAGTCGAAGGTGAGGTTGTCATAGTGTGCGCTGGACGAGAGGGCAGTTACTGCATGGAGGATACCGCCTTCGCAGGCGCATGTGTAGCCTCGTTGAATACGGAGCATCTAACCGATGCCGCTGACGCAGCGAAAATACTTTATCGTGCGCATCGCCATAATCTGCACGGCATGTTGAAAGACTGCTATCACGGTCGAAACCTTGCTGAGATTGGATTGGCGGACGATCTCGAATTTTGCGCTCAGCTTAATCTTGTTGATGTCGTGCCGATTCAGGTCGACGGACAAATCGTACCGTCGCATTTTTAATTGTGTCGGTTCGCATTAATTTACCCATTAAACATCAATAGCCCCAAAGGAAATCTTCAATCTCAAAAAGGCGCTTTGACATTTTTGTGATGTCGTCCGTAAACGTAGGGGCGGGGTCCCCCTCATTGAACAACCGCGGGCAGGGAACGCCTAATCATTACAGATTTGATATCTTCCTCATCTCTGTGGGAGCGACCTCCCGGACGCGATAATCCCCGAATGTCAATGCAAGCCAATTCAACAAAAAACATACCAACACGCCAACCCGAAGCACCAGTGTGGGATCAAGCGAGTGATTAGCGAGCGCGATAGCGATTCTCAGGTGTACAGAATACTCATTGATGCAACCTAGGTAGAAAGTCCCCAACACCCAAAATGGAGAGATATATGGCAGAAATCGATCGGAAACAGGTCGAAGAAATCGTCGCGCAGGTAGTCCGAAATCTTCGAGATGACGGTCAGGTTTTATCACGAAATCCAGATCCCCCGCCTTCAGGTATGCCTGACTCGGTTGTGCATCCCACTGTCGATCAAGCGGTTGCAGCGGCAAAAGCCGCGCAGACTGAACTTGCGGCACTCGGATTTGCCAAGCGTGTAGAAATCATCGAAGCCATCAGAAAGGTTTCACTCGAACATGCAACGCGGTTAGCAGAGCTGGCGGTCAAAGACACGGACATGGGAACCGCCGAGCATAAGACCATGAAGAATGAAGCCGCTGCAAGGCTTTCTCCCGGCGTCGAAGATTTACACTCAGAAACCACAACGGGCGATTCCGGGTTGTTGCTCGTCGAATATGCGCCATTCGGTGTCATCAACTCCATTACGCCGACAACCAACCCAACATCAACCGTGATAAATCACGCTATCATTATGCTAGCAGCCGGAAACTCGGTCGTTTTCAGCCCCCACCCGAATGCGCGGGCATGCACGGAAGAAACCATGCGCGTAATCAACGAAGCAATTGTCAATGCCGGCGGCCCCTCTAATCTGCTTACATCCGTTGCGCAGGCGAGTTTGCGTACAGCGAAAGAGATTATGAGTCACCCGGATGTATCCATGCTCGTCGCAACAGGTGGAGGCAGCGTGGTTCGGGCTGCGTTGTCCAGCGGAAAGAAAGCCATCGCGGCAGGTCCGGGTAATCCGCCGGCAATTATTGACGAAACAGCGGATGTGAAAAAAGCCGCTAACGATGTCATCCTCGGCGCAAGTTTTGACAACAACCTGCTCTGCGTCGGTGAAAAAGCGCTCTTTGTCGTCGAATCCGTTGCCGATGAAGCTATCAGCGAACTTACTCAGAATGGCGGTTACCCCATCGGGACCGGGGAACTCAACAAACTGCAAAACGTCGTTGACAAAAACGGGGACGTGAACCGCGAGTTTATCGGCAAAAATGCAACCGCGATTCTCGGCGCCGCAGGCATCAACGCCCCGGCGAATACCGTGGTCATCGTTTTAGAAGTCTCGGCCGATCACCCCTTCGTAATAAACGAATACCTCATGCCGATTCTGCCGGTCGTACGCGTCAGCGATTTCAACGAGGCGGTTAAGGGAGCAACTGCCGCCGACGGCGGACGCAAGCACACTATCGTGCTCCACACCAACAACATGGCGCGAGTCACGCAGTTCACAAAAGCAATTAACGCTAACGTCGTGGTAGTCAATGCACCCTCATACGCCTGTGCCGCAATTGACGGTGAGGGATTCCTGGCAATGACCATTGCAGGGCCAACCGGCGAAGGCTATACACGTCCGCGAACTTTTACGACTCGGCGGCAATTAACCATTGCAGGCGGCTTATCAATTCATACGTTGCGCAACACATCCGGAAAGTAAACCATCCGAATTTGCTCTTACCCTCGGCTAGTAAATCCGATAATCAATCGCCAAGTTTAACACCCTGCGCTATCGATCCATTTATTACCGCAACTGGAGAGTGACATGAAAATTTCCGAAATCCACACCTATGTTGTGGACGGCGGCTGGAGGCCCTGGATATTTGTCAAAATACAGACAGACGATGGCATAACCGGATACGGCGAATGCAGCGACAGCAAGAACCCTTACGGAATTGTAGGAACGATCGATGACTTAAAGCCCATCCTCATCGGTGAAGACCCTAGAGCCTACGAAATGCGGTTCTGGGACATGATCCGAAGCACACGCCAGAGTCCGGGCGGAATTGCTGCCAAGGCGATTGCCGGAATTGAATGTGCGTTGATTGACATTAAAGCGAAGGCGCTCGGCATCTCGGTCGTCGAACTGTTCGGCGGCCCTACCCGTGAAGCCGTGCGCCTCTACTGGTCACATTGCGGCACGACTAGAGCAGTTCATGCTGAACTTCTAAGCACGCCCCCGCTCAGAAGTATGGACGACATTGCGGAGCTAGCTCATGAAGTGGTCAGCAGAGGATTCACCGCACTCAAAACCAACATTATCATGCCCGGCGATCCCGCGGAAGTATATTTCCCGGGTTTTGGAAGCGGCCCCGGTACGACCGACCAAGTCATTACCAATCAGCTTTTGCGGCACATTGAGACCCTAATTGGGACGTTCAGGAATGCAGTTGGTTCCGATGTGGACATTAACCTCGATCTCAACTTCAATTTTAAGCCTGAAGCGTGTATGCGCATCGCCAAGATGCTGGAACAGTTCGATCTACTGTGGTTAGAAATCGACATGTACAATCCGGATGCCATTCTCCAGATAAAAGAATCCACTTCCACCAAGATTTGCACCGGCGAAAACCTGTATTACATGCGCGGCTATATGCCCTATTTTGAACGGCATGCTGCCGACGTATTTATGGTGGATGTCCCTTGGAACGGCTTTTCCCAGTCCAAGAATATAGGAGGCCTTGCCGAAGTATTCCAACTCAATATCGCGCCTCACAACTATTATAGCCACCTTGCTACCTTCATTAGTGCCAGTTTGTGTGCCGTACTTCCCAATGTGCGGATTATGGAAATTGACATCGACGATGTCCTTTGGAAGGACGATTTGGTAACGCGTAAACCCAAAATTGACGCTGGCAACATGAGAATTCCCACTGGACCGGGCTGGGGAACAGAACTCAACGAAGAAGAACTCAACAAGCACCTGTGGCGCAACAAGATTGCAAAATGGTAGATCCACAATTAGCGGGTACGATGGGGTTAGTTGATTCATCGTACGTAGATGTGTTGAGGTAGAGACATGCAGAAATTCCTGTGGGACGGTGACAAAGTGGCTGCAATCAGCCTCACGTTTGATGACGGGATGCAGTCGCATATCGACACAGCCGTACCGTTGTTGGAAAAATATGGACTGCGGGGGACATTTTACATCACGGCGGGCGGCGAAGATGATGGATGCCAGGCGTTAATGCGTTTTCGTCCCGCTTATGACGCCGGGCACGAAATCGGCAATCATTCAATTCATCACTGGTGTTCCTCTGCAGGCGTCATGGCACCGAACCACCGCGGACTTGAGTATCGGATACTCGGCGAGATCGAAGATGAGTTGCTCGAAGCGGACAGACGTTTCAAAGCCGTTTTTCCTGAAGTGAGTCGATGGACCTTTTGCTACCCTTGCTACAATACATTCGTTGGAAAAGGGCTTAACCGAAGAAGCTATGTCCCAATCGTGGCAAGCACTTTCTTCGCAGCACGGGCGGGCGGCGAAATAGGTAATTCCATCAATTCACCCTATCATGCAGACTTGCACTGCTTGAATTCCTTTAAATGTGAGCAGCGCGGTGCTGCTGAACTCATTGGGCTAGTTGAACAAACAGCGAATCAGGGAGGATGGAGCATCCTCACCTTTCACGGAATTGGCGATGGTCATCTTCTCGTCGCACAGTCAGATTTTGAGGAGGTGTTAGCCCATCTTGATGGTGCTCGTAATCGCATCTGGACTGCGCCCCTAATTCGTATCGCGGAATATCTCCACGACAATAAGTCAATACTCGCGAATACTATGGGCGAGACATGCGATTAACATCATAAACCCAAATAATGCAAAACCTGCCAAAGACTACGTTTACGTGGCTGTCTTTATGCCTACCGATTTATCTCCCAACCTTCCTGCTCTCCTTTGGGCAAGGCGCCCTCATTCCAACACTGCCGCTCTATGCGAAATCTTTTAACGTCTCCTTCAGCTTAATCGGTCTCGCTGTCGCTATGCATGAAGTCGGTATATTAATTGCCGACGTACCCGCCGGTATCTTGCTAGATCGGGTTGGACGCAAATTGTCCATGTTAATTGGATCCGTCGTGTTGGGGATTTCCATGCTCGGTATTGGACTTGCTCAATCCTTCTACGAGTTGGCAATCTATCAACTAATCGGAGGCATGGGCGGTGCGCTATGGGCGGTTGCCCGGTACACATACATGACAGATGCTATCCCGCTTGCGGTGCGCGGCAGATCGCTGGCACTGTTTGGCGGTATTAACCGAACCGGAACTTTTTTAGGTCCTGCTGCCGGGGGATATTTCGGCACACATTACGGACTGCGGTCTCCCTTTTTTCTGTTTTCCGCAATTATGGCGATGAATTTCATTCTATCTCTCTTCTTCATTGCCAGAAGGAAACTTCAACCCCCAACAGTTCATTATTCGTTATACTGGAAACGGTTCGTCGCTGTGTTAAAGTCGAATTACCGTGCGTTGGCATCAGCGGGCACGGCACATGTCTGCGCACAAGCGCTTCGGACAGGCAGGGGGATTATTATACCGCTCTACGGTAGTGAAATTGTCGGGCTGGATGTTCAAGCAGTAGGGCTTATTCTGAGCATTTCATCATTTGTTGACCTGTCGATGTTTCCGCTGGCTGGATTCATCATGGATCGATTCGGCAGGCGTTACGCCGTTGTCCCCTGTTTCTTCATTTTTGGACTGGGGATGGCGATGGTGCCGTTTACTGGGAGTTTCGCCTCACTCCTCGTTGCAACCATTGTTATGGGGTTTGGGAATGGGCTTGGTTCCGGAACCATGATGACGCTTGGCGCTGACATGGCACCGCAGGAAGGAACAGGCGAATTCCTCGGAGTATGGCGGTTGATTGGGGACGTGGGCGGTGTTACAGGTCCTTTGGTCGTAGGAAATATAGCCGAGGTGTGGGGGCTAGCACTCTCAGCTTTCGTTTTGGCAGGAATCGGATTCACGGCAGTTGCAATCTTCCTTCGGCTCGTCCCGGAGACCTTGCAGCGGGACAAATAGACATGTTGCCGTAATTATACCGGAGCCCGATGGCATCTTCCTCCGTTCCAACAGGACGACGAAATGCCAACAGAATCCATAAAATTGATTGCTTCCCTGCCTCTGTGGGAGCGTCCTCCCGGACGCGATACGCCCCGAACACCAATGCACGCCAACTCAACAGAAAACATACCAACACCTCAACCTAAAGCCCCATCCGCGCGACAGGTATAAAGAAAACAGCTCTTGTAGGTTGGGTTGAGCGCAATTCACCAAATAACGTGCAATTTTACATTACGCTATGCAAGATAACGGCGTACAAGATTCGATGCGCAGAGCGTAACCCAACGATCAACCGACCGAACAGGGAGGGCGATAGTTTTCCCATAATCTTCTCCGCTCTCGCTTCTGACAAATCAAACGCTCCGGAATATCCAAAAGCGTTGGGTTCGTTACACATTAACAATTTCCGCAAATATTCAAATACCGATATCCGTTCGACATTTTTCGCGTCCTCCGTTTAAACCGCTTAACCCAACCTACAAACGCTACCTTAGGGTTGCCCACAAGGATTATGTAGCGGCAGGTCTTGTGCCTGCCCATAAACTCTCGGACAGAGATGGATTTAATTTGTGAAATGTCAACAAAACCTGGCACCAATGGCGAATAAGGAGAGATGTCCAATGAGAGAATCGCGGGAGGGGAAAATACCGAAAATGAATGCCGGGAAGGGGACTCGAACCCCTACGGGCAAAAACGCCCACTAGATCCTGAATCTAGCTTGTCTACCAAATTCCAACATCCCGGCATAAGGGAGAAAAGCAAATAGAGTTTACATTACGGACATTCGGCTTGTCAAGCCAATTCAACTATTCGACGGCACGCACCCTATTACCTCCGGCTTGCTTCGCCGCATAGCATCGTTTATCGGCTTTTTGAATGAGTTTGTCCGGATTGGTTGCATCTTCCGGACTAGTGGCAACCCCAGCACTAATCGTCAATTTATATTCCGGATGCCCTTCATTAAACGTATGTTCGCTAACCAAACGCACACACCGTTCCGCAAACCGGATTGCCCGGTGCTTGTCTGTTTCAAGCAGCAGGACAACAAATTCGTCCCCGCCGTATCGTGCGGCGATGTCGGTGTCGCGAATGTTGCGATTGAGTACATTAGCAATTTCCCGAAGAATCTTGTCCCCTTTCAGATGCCCGTACCGATCATTATAAAGTTTAAAATTATCCGTATCAATCATAACCAATGAAATTGACTGCTTCAGCGGCCTTTCATGCATCAGGTTCTGAAGCTGCGACTGAAAATAGCGATGGTTGTATAGATTCGTGACACCGTCGCGCGTCGCTAAGTCGAACAATTCTTGATTATCCGCACGCGCCTGCTTCATTTCGCTGGCAAGATTATCGTACAGTTGCAATAGTCTAGCCAGATCGCTTTCACGGGATTGTTTCACCTCACGAGCCAATCTTTCCCGTTCAATCGCCAATCGGCGTTTAACGAGCGCACTTGCAACGTCTTGAATAACCTCCTCCCAAATGGGAGGTTTCACAATAAAATCGTAGGCGCCTAACCGCATTGCACGCTTAATTGTGTTGAGCGTGCCGTGACTCGTAATGATAAAGACCTCAACCGAGGAATCAACCTGCTTCGCAAACTCTAGAAGTTTCAGTCCGCCGCTTAACCTCTCGCCTCCACTGATATCCGGCAGCACCAGATCTGTCAACACAACGTCATACACATCTTCTTTGATGAGTCGCATCGCCTCTGTGCCGGTGAGCGAACTTGTAACATCATGGCCCGCTTCATCCAAAAACATCGACAACACTTCGGAGACTGAAGTCTCTCCATCAACCACAAGAATTTTACCTGTGAGCGGTTCGCTTTCATTCATACCGTCTCAATCCTAGCTTTTTAACGTCATTGTTGAACACCGTAAAAAGATTATAGAAGCCATCTCCGAATCGCGAACCTTTAACCTCACCAATAACGCAGCTGATTCTCAATCTCAAAAATCCCATTGCATTTGTTGGGGGGAATTCGGGAAGGCGTAACATACATCGGATTACAACCTATGGCGGGCGTGTACGGAAAATTATCGCGAACAACACGTCGTTAGCATGAGACAACTATGTCTCCAACCCAAGCTGCTGTGCAAGCTCTATCACACGCTGATTAATCGCTGTCTTATTGATTCGATTGCCCGCTACAAATCCCCGAAATTCTTCGGGTAATTCCGCGGGAATCATCGAACGGGAATTGGCTTCCCGCAGGGCGAGCAGTGCAGTAAACTCGTTCATCTCGGGTGAATACTCCGGCACATAGTCGATCGCCGCTTCGATGAGGTCAGCCTCGGTTACAGCTTGTCGATTATTACGTTTTGCAATGTTGTAGCTTCGCTGCACGATAACATTAAGGTGGCTGCTGCAAAGTCCGTCCGTAAAACCGTCCCCGCCAATCTTTCCAAAATCGACATGTTGGACAGCAATCTCGGCATCGTTGAAAAAATGCTCCAAAATATCGGCGCGTTCCGCCGGCGCGGGCGGAAGAAAGACCAATCTGTGATTGAAAACCCCGTCTCTACGGAATATTGCATCCATCAGATCGGGGCGGTTTGACGAACCAACCCAAATCACTTTCCCATGTAGCGAAGGGTCATCAATGGCATTCAACAACTCAACCGGCAACGTACTGACGAGGTGAGACGGCTGTAAACTCGCCCGAAGCGCCCAAGCCCTATCCATGTCTATCAATACAACAACTGGAGCAACCGCCTGGATAAAGTTAATGGCAAGTTTCAAATTCCGCTCATAAGCGTGTTCCTCGCCGCTCGGATAGGCAAATTCCGCGCCGATTTCGCGAATATTTCTGAGCCGCACGCACGCCATATTTGCATGACCCGCCAGCATTCCGGCAGCCATGGCTCTGCCGGTACCAGGGGTTCCAAGAAAAAGCAGACCGCGCGGTACGCGCCGAAGATCCCCTTCGCTCATGGCGGCGGCAACGTCTCGAATGACAGCAATCACGTGGTCCATCCCGCGTATCCCTTGCAAATCAGTGAAAGTGTCGAGAACCTCGACAATGCCGTGGCTGAAAATCTCAACGCGATTTCGGCGGTAGCTCTCGGTCAACTCAAGCGTTATTGCCGTCTGCGCTTCTTCAGCGCGCAGCACAACGTCATGTATACCAAACAGGTTCAAACCCGACGTATCGCGGGCGAACTGCTCCACGCTAAATTCAGGGGCTAGCGTTATCGGCTTCGTGATTTGGCTGTCGGTCGGCGGCGGCGAGGGGATTGGGATATTGATGAGATACTTGATGAATTCCAACCGCTCATTGTAGTCGGGGAACGGGATTTCGATTGTCGGAATTTCAGATTGCTTCAGGAGCGACGGATGGACTTCTGCAAGATTCTGCGTCATGAACAGCACGATATTCTTTTTCATGCGTACGTCAAAATCACCTGCCCACCCATGAAACATATCCAGAAAGAGGGCGGACTCCTTATCCAGCGCCGTCAACTCAGTATTCGGAACAATCTTTTCAACATAGTTGATGACCAGCCCAACTTTAGCACGTCCCTCATGGGCGAGAGCGTCAAGGTTTTTCCGTACAACGTCACTCGGTGGATGTTTGCCAGTCAAAAATCCGTCTTCGTGCAGGTTCCAGTGATGGATCTTTGAGTTAATCGGCGACCGGGATTCATCTCCTTTTTTTTCTTCATGCGGAAGCAACCCCAACCACTTTTGGATAGCTTTCCACCGATTGATATCCGGCCATACGACCCCTTGCGAAGGCGCATAACCGATGACGAAATCGCAGCCAAGGACATTCAGTTGCTCCATAACATACGGAAACATCGGCAAATAACCGTATACTTCATCCCGTACCAAATCTTCAACATTAAAATGGAGCAGAAATTGGTGGGAAACCCCCGCATGGTATTCTGAAGCGATCCGATCCCAAAACTGAGACATTGCTGTTCCCCTAGTTCTCTCCCACGGCTGATTTTGCATATAATCATAGCATTTAGCGTTACGTCGTGCAAGGGCATTCTATCTATACATTCTTGAGCCAATTGTGCAGATATTGAATCCGTCGCGCGAGAACCACTTAAATCCCATTGTCAGTGTGGTAGACGAAACAACCCCTACATTTCCAAATCAACCAATGTCTTTTATCCTGGAAATCCTGATTCAGACAATGACCTCATAATGCCGCGGCGGACCGTAGCCTCCTAAGTATTTGCCTGCTACAAAAAACGTACCTCTTATTGACATAATCCTGTTAAATGGTATATAATTGTCGAACTGTTGGCAGTATTCTATTGTTTGAGGGTAAATCCAATTAAGAGGAAAGTCGTGCATGGACACTCCGGAACTGGTTAAAATCATAGTTAGCGCTGCAATAGCAGTTATTGCGGTAGCTGGTTTATGGGTTGCGTTCCTGAACTTCATATTTGGTCGCATCGATAAAAGATTCGAGGCAATTCACCACACATTAAATGAACGATTCGACCTCTTTGAAAAACTGTTAACAGCCAGACTGGACAACTATCCAAATAAAGAAGACATTTTTGAGTTGCGTACTCAGATAAATGATGTGCGCATTCAGATAGATGACGTGCATACTCAAATAAATGGCGTAAGTACTCAGATGTCAAAAGAGAACGAAACGCTTGTACGGAAAGTGGATGACATGAATGCAATTCTCATTAAACACATTGAGGATAGCACGCTGCATTCAAGTCACGCATAAACCATTCTTGAAAATCCAGATTCAGACAATCCCCGTCCAACTCCCCAACCCGCATTTACCTTGACATCACCGGCACTGCGTGAAATAATCTGTCAAGATTGCCAATAAAACGCTTTCGACAATTCCTATTCTTCCTTTTTGTCCTCCGCTCTCCGAATGGACGGCAATCCCTATGCGGGCGATGATAGATTTGCGCTTCTTTCACGGACGCTTTTCAAGCAGGGGTATTGCGTATTGAAGGTTGCAATTGTTCATTACTGGCTAGTTAGTATGCGCGGCGGTGAGAAAGTTGTGGAGGCGCTCTGTGAACTCTTCCCCAATGCGGATGTCTTCACCCATGTGTACAAACCATCCGCAATTTCAGAAACCATTAAGAAGCATCGAATCCAGACGACTTTTATCCAGAATTTGCCCGGTGCAGTCCACCATTACCAAAGCTACTTGCCGTTAATGCCAATCGCGCTCGAACAACTCAATCTGAAGAACTACGACTTAGTGATAAGCAGCGAGTCGGGGCCAGCGAAGGGGGTAGTGATTCCACCCGACGCCCTGCACGTGTGCTACTGCCATACCCCAATGCGCTACGTGTGGCCCCTGTACCACGACTATCAGCAAACTGCGAGCTGGTTAAAGCGAATTTTTATGCCGATAGCCGCTCACTACTTGCGGTTGTGGGATGTGACTTCAGCTTCGCGGGTCGATCATTTTTTCGCGAATTCCGCCTACGTTGCAAGGCGAGTTATGAGGTATTACCGACGCCAATCTGAAGTCATTCACCCGCCCGTGGATACGCACGCCTTTACGCCGTCTGACATACGGGGGGACTTCTATTTAATGGCTGGTCAACTCGTCAGCTATAAACGCGCCGATGTCGCAGTGGAAGCCTTTAACAAGTTGGGGAAGCGGCTGACAATCATCGGTGGCGGGGACCAATCGAAACGGCTGAGGAAAGCAGCTGCGCCTAATATAACCTTCTTGGGGCGGCAGTCTTTCTCAGTCCTCCGGGATCACTATGCCCGTTGCCGTGCGCTTATCTTTCCCGGCGAAGAAGATTTCGGCATTGTTCCCGTAGAAGCTATGGCATCGGGGCGACCCGTCATTGCCTTTAAGGCGGGCGGCGCACTGGAAACGGTTGTGGATGGGGTGACGGGACTTTTCTTTGATGAGCAGACACCCGAGTCGCTTGTTGAAGCCATTGAACGTTTTGAACTTATGGAAACGAAGTTTTCATCGGCTCGTATCGCGCAACATGCAGAGCAATTTAACCGTCGGAATTTCAAGGAAGGCATGCGGCGGGCAATTGAGACATTAATCCAAGAAAAGAACCGTCAATCAATTGCAAATCTGTACGCCTCATATCGGGACAAGTCCACGATGAAAGGCAGGACCGAATCGGACCGAATATGAAAATCCTTGGTGTTGATACATCAACTCCCATCGGAAGCGTTGGATTAATTGACGGCGAAAACTTCGTTGGGGAGCACAGTTTAAATATCGTACAGACTCACTCATCGCGTTTGATTCCTGCAATCGATCAAATCCTAAAATGGGCAAACCTGACCGTACATGAGCTTGATGCGTGCGCCGTCGGAATAGGCCCAGGTTCATTTACGGGCGTTCGAATTGGCGTTGGCGCCGCTAAAGCGCTCTGCTATGCAATCAGAAAACCAATCGTCGGGGTTTCCACTCTAGCGGCGGTTGCCGACAATCTTCGTTACACAAACACGGTGATTTGTCCCGTTCTTGACGCCCGCCGAAATGAAATATACGGTGCCGTCTTTCACGGCGGCGAAAGGTTGGAACGGAAATCTGACGACCTATGTGTTCCGATTGAAGCTTTTTTGGATCGCGTCAGTGACCCTGCCGTCTTTGTCGGCGATGGGTTGAAGCGATACTCCGGCGCCATACTCAAACGATTCGGGGAAAATGCGATTTTTGCATCCGCTGCCTTCAACGTGCCGCGCGGCTCGAACATTGCCCGACTCGGTTACGAACGAATATTAAATGGGCGTACGGACGACTATTTTTCATTGACACCCAATTATGTCAGGAATCAACCGACTTAATCGAGAGCACGATAGTCCAAACCTCATCTCAAACACTATCGCATTCACTAGTCAGTTGCAGTTACGGATTCGTCGGCGACGTACAAACTAGGACGATTAACATCTCAGTTCCGGTGTTCTCAAGGCCGTGCACACACCAAGGCGGTAAGTAGATAAAATCGCCCGCTTTCACCTCACGAGTGTAATGGGCAAAAGTCATCTCCCCCTCGCCTTGGAGAATGACGTAGCATTCTTCGGGTTCGTGCGAACCCGTGGGGAGTACGGTGTGCGGCGGCATGTAAAGTTGCGTGATACTGAAATTCTGAGATGGCGCGTTGGGATTGGTCGGATGCAGCACTCGGACAGCAGGCCCCTCGCACGGCGGAAATAGGATTGGGATTCCCTCTTGGACGGTTACAATCTTAGGATCCGGCGCCACATCGGGTTTGGGAATCTTGGGCGGTGGCGCGTCTTCTTCGTATCCTTTGTACACGATAAACTTTGACATGAAATCCTCCTTAATGTGCAGATTTCCTAAATAGTGCAATTGTCAACTTGAAATTCGATCTGAAACCGACGCTTTATTCTTGAAAACTCGGTTTCTTTAACGGAGTAGCATATACAAGCGACTCCCCCATTCCCGTCGGCTTGTAATTCCAAGCCCTAATTCATACCAATTGTAAAAACTAAGTGCTATGAAATTCTCTCGGTAACGTCAAAACTATAGCAGATAACTACCTCATATACAACCTCAAAGTGATTATTCAAACAGATTAGATTCCTGAATCGTTCCACATTTGCAGGAAGGCGAGGCCAAAATGAAAATTACCGGCGTCCGCGTATTCGTCACTCGTCCAACGGGACTGAACTATGTTGTCATCAAAATCTTAACCGATGAAGGCGTTTATGGAGTGGGAGAGGGGTCGCTCAACGGAAACGAAATTGTCGTCGCTCGGTATCTCGAACACATCAAGGAGTTACTTATCGGACATGACCCGCACAACATCGAAGATTTGTGGCATTTGATTTACCGCAGCGGCTATTGGCGGTCAGGACCGGTGTTCAAAGCAGCGCTGTCCGCCATCGACTTCGCCCTGTGGGATATTAAGGGAAAAGTCGCGAACTTGCCCGTTTACCAACTGTTGGGCGGTGCTTCACGGAAAGCCGTAAAGGTTTATGGGCATGCCGGCGGGCGTGATGCCAAAGAGATAGAAGATAGCGTTCGTTCATTCTTGGAACGCGGTTTTAAAATTGTCCGCTGCCAAAGCGGTGACTACGGCGGCAGCGGCCGCCTCGATTACGAACCACCCATACGCGATGGTGTACCCGGCACAGCAATCTTTGAACCCGCGGGCTATCTCCTTGAAACACCTCGAATATTTGAGCATCTGCGTAACGCGCTCGGTATGGAAGTTGAGTTGTGCCACGATGTACACGAGCAGCTAACACCGACGGAAGCCGCCTGGTTGGCAAAACAACTCGAGCCGTACCGGCTCTTTTTCCTCGAAGATCCCGTGATGCCGGAAGAGCGCGAAGGATTGCGCCAAATTCGCCAATCCTCTACTACAAATGTCGCCATCGGCGAATTGTTCACCGATCGGGACGAGTGCATGACGCTGTTTCAAGAGCGGTTGATTGACTACATCCGCATCGCTCCGTTGCACGTCGGCGGTATCACAGAGGCTCGTAAAATCATGGTGCTTGCCGAACCCTTCAGCGTGAAATCGGCGTTCCACGGCGCGGCGGATTTGGGGCCAATTTCACAGGCAGCCGCGCTCCATCTACAAATGGTTATCCCCAACTTCGGCGTACAAGAGTGGACAGACTTCAGCAGTAGCGAGACGCTGTGCGAGCTCTTTCCAACGCCCTGCAAACTTGTAGACGGTTATGCTCACCCAGGCGGCGCGCCGGGACTCGGGATTGACTTCAACGAAGAGTTGGCGAAAAAATTCCCCTACCAATCTACGTACATGCCGATTGTAAGGCGGTCGGATGGAACCATGCACCGCTACTAAATCCGCGGGCAAGTCATTGGGAATTTTTATCCTTACAGAATGTAACTAGAAACCGATGTTCTTTCTTCAAAACTCAGTTTCTTAATCGCAGCAAAAACCCCCTATAGCCCCAGCGGGGCGGCAGGTGTATAACAAACAGCATTTTCGCAGCTTGGGTTGAGGGCACGAACCCATCGTCGGGAATCGGAATTCCCTCCTACCAGACCCAATCTCCCCGTAGGAGCGATCTCCGAATCGCGACCTTTAATTTAAACCGAGTTTTATTCTTCAAAACTCGGTTTCTTATTCATAGCGATAATAGGAAACTACTTCACCATCCCTGCCGGCCATGGTTTCCATATCCTAACTTTTTGCCAGCCCAAATATGTAAACCACTTTCGTCACAAATTCAATTTAGTGGAACAAACTTCAATTTATCGTGTGCTACCTCCCAAACAATAAAAGGAGGAAACACAGAATGAAATCTCATGTTCGAGTAACGCTTTGTATCGCAGTAGCCTTGGCATTCGCCGTTAACATGGTCCATCCCACCGCGGCGCCAGCCGCAGATAAAATACAAACACTCCAAGAACTCAGCGACGCATTCGCAGAGATTGCGAGTGAGGCTAGCAAAATGGTGGTGGCGGTTAAAGCCGAGCAAACTGTAAAGCACAGCAGTAAGGGCGAGCATTACTGGCTTCCCCGTGTGATTCCGAAAGGGGATGGGACATATCAACCCTTTTACAACGTACCTGACTCGGGAATTCAAAACCGAGAGTTCCGTCTCCCACCCGAACCACCTCATTTCTTGCAGGATTTTCCCTATTTCGAAGGCTTTGGTTCTGGCATCGTACTTGATGATGAAGGCCACATCGCCACGGCTGCAGAGTTAATTGGAAACGCCAACAATATCACCGTCACGCTCGGAAACAGCACGCACCGCGAAGCTAAACTGATTGGAGTGGACAACGGAACCGGCATTGCGGTAATTAAGGTCGATCGCGACGCCGTTACGCATGCGAAAATTGGCGAATCTGATCAGGTTAAAATCGGTGAGTTAGCGCTCGATCTCAGGCGAAGCGTCGAAGGCAATCTATCCGTAGCCCTTGGTGTCGTCAGCGGCATTGAACATCAACTACCCGTCAGCAATTATAACGACGTAATCAAAATTAGCACAAATCTCCGCTCCGGTTCGGCGGGCGGGGCTGTCGTTAACGCAAGCGGTGAGGTCATCGGAATGGGTATCGACAACACATCGGACGGCGCATTTGCTATCCCAATCCGCACGGTTAAGCGCATTGCCGCGGAACTCATTGAACATGGTAAAGTTCAACGCGGCTGGTTGGGTGTTCAGATTCAAAACGTCAATCCGGAAACAACGCTGAAACTTGGCCTTGAGGCACCAAGCGGAGCGCTTATCCAGCGCGTTCTTCAGGGAACACCTGCCGCAAGAGCCGGCTTGAAAATTAACGACGTAATTGTCGCGGTGGATGATGATGCAATTACGAATGTAAAACATCTGCGGCGGGTGATCGAGATGGCAAAACCGTATTCCGACGTATCCGTCACGGTTATGCGCGATCGCTCAACGATCGAAATTCCCGTGACGCTTGGCGAACGAACAGATGAAGCAGTTCACGGTTACGTCGAGCACCGTATTGAAAGTCAAACTGGCTGGAAAGGACTGAGTCTGCAGACCCTGACTAAGTCGCTTGCGGAAGCGTTCGGTTATGGGACTTATGAAGGAGTTTTAATCGCTGGTGTGGAGCCGGATAGCCCGGCTGCCGAAGCTGCCACCGGCGAAGAGAATCTTCGAAAGGGCGACCTTATCCTTGAAGTTGACCACCAACATGTCAAAAACGTTGACGCCTTCAAAGCCGCTGTACAGTCGGACAAAGAGACCATCTTGTTGCGTGTAAAACGCGGCGCACAGATGTGGTATGTTACCGTAAAGTAAATCCATTCGATTTGCTTTTATGGAATCAAACACTTTGGATGTGTTATAATTCAGCCGCTTCAACATGGCGTCGCATTTTGTTACGCCGCCGGATCAGATGGTTGTCAATTCTATTCTGACAACCTCTGCCGCGCAACTGAATTCTATTGCAAATGAACGCACATTCAAAGAGAGGGCAAAAGCAGAAATCGATGGAATTACTTAAGCTGGGGATTCCCAAGGGGTCGCTCCAAGAATCCACCATCAACCTGTTCAAAAGAGCCGGATACAATATCACAGTCAGCAGTAGATCCTACTATCCACAGATAGACGACGACCAAATTGAGGTCATGCTTCTTCGCCCGCAAGAGATGGCGCTCTACGTCGAACGCGGCGTAATTGATGTGGGGCTGGCTGGACGTGACTGGGTGCGTGAATGCAAAGCGGACGTACTAGAGATTGCATCGCTCACCTACAGCAAACAGACAAACCAACCAGCACGGTGGGTTCTGGCTGTCGGAGAGGAGTCACCCATCGAATCTGCCGCAGACCTTGAAGGCAAGGTCATTTTCACCGAATTGGTTGAAGCGACCAGAACCTATCTCGCGCAAAGCGGTGTCAACGCAACAGTCAAATTTTCACACGGCGCAACGGAAGTCAAAATTCCGCACCTGTGCGACGCAATCGTGGAAATCACGGAAACAGGAAGTTCGCTACGCGCGAATCAATTGAAAATCGTTGACGTCGTGATGGAATCTGTGACCACGCTGATTTCGAATAAAGAGAGTTGGAAAAACGAATGGAAGCAGACGAAGACGAAAAACCTGCATATGCTGCTTTCAGGTGCGTTGACGGCGGAGCAGAAGGTTGGCTTGAAGATGAATATTGGTCAAGAAAATCTGAATTCGTTGCTGGCAATCTTGCCTGCCATGAAAAATCCGACAATATCTTCACTCAGTGACGACGGTTGGTACGCTGTCGAGACCATAACTGATGAGCACGTAGTACGCGATTTGATACCGGAACTAAGGCGGATTGGCGCCGAAGGCATTATAGAATATCCACTAAACAAAGTGATTCCCTGAAACCGCACACAATCTCGAAGTGAATCCAATCAACACACGCCTTTTATCCTGAACATCCTTCAATCCTGTAAATCCTGTTTCAGACAATCACCCCAATCGTACCGCTTTCAATCACCCACTGCCCCTAATCCTACCCATCATTTAACCACATAAATCACAGTTGGGGCAAAAGTTTGATTAAAGCATCCCTTTTGTCGAAGGTATATCGCTGATGCGGTCGTCGAAACTCGTTGCGATATCCAACGCCCTTGCAACAGCCTTGAAGATTGCTTCAATGATATGATGGCGGTTTGTTCCATGCGATACGTTGACATGCAGTGTCGTCCCGCTATGGTTGACAAATCCGTGAAAAAATTCCTCAGCGAGCTCAACGTCAAAACTTCCCACCTTGCCCCGGCGCAGCGGCGTGCGGTAGAGCAGGTATGGACGGCCGCATAAGTCTAGGTCCACTTGCGCTAGGGCTTCATACATTGGAACAACGAAACTGCCAAACCGGCGGATGCCGGCTTTGTCTCCTACTGCGTTTTTGAAGGCTTCTCCCAAACAAATACCGACATCTTCCACCACGTGATGATCGTCAACATGGAGATCGCCTGTTGCATTGACCTCAAGATTAAAGAGTCCGTGCTTGGCAAAGAGTTCAAGCATGTGGTCTAGAAATCCAACGCGGGTGCTAATTTCCGACTCACCTGTTCCATCAATGTTCAGTGTGAGCCTAATCTGCGTTTCCCGCGTTTCGCGTATAATTTCAGCTTCACGTTTCACGGTATCCGTTCCTCATTGGCGTAGGTTGTTTCAAGGACTAGCTTCGGCAATCGACCCGTACCGAGCCGTTAGTTTAGCATAAGGCCTGTGCTGAATCAAGTCCAAATCTTACATCAGAAATAATAACCCAGCGCCAAAATATGTCCGTGGCTTCCATCAAACGCCCCTGAATCGCGGAGCTTTGGGAGAGGGTGGTTGATGAAAGTGACGGCCTTGATTGGCTTCTCCTTCGACACGTCTCGGTGCTTTACTCAAACAAACGTTGACAGAAACTTCACTATATGGTACATTGTTTAGTGAATTAACGCATAACAACAAAGAACAACAAAAGCGGAGCGAACGCCGGAGCGAAATATGCCAGAACGATTGGCAATTCATGGTGGAAAACCGGTCACTACAGAACCTATTCCCAGCGGAGTCCACGGACCAAGCGTTATCGATGAACGAGAGATTAAAGCGGTCAACGATGTGCTGCGGAGCGGAAACCTTTTCCGATTTGTCGTAAACTCTAATGTAGCCGCGTTTGAGAAGGAGGCGGCAGAGCTATTGGGTGTGAAATATGCCTTGATGGTAAACTCCGGCACAAGTGCGTTAATTTGCGCCTTAACCGGACTCGGCATCGGGCCCGGCGATGAGGTCATCCTCCCCGCTTACACCTTCATCGCAACAGCAGCGGCAATTGTCGCCGTAGGTGCTGTTCCCGTGATTGCCGAAATTGACAAATCGCTTGGCATGGATCCTGCCGACGCCGCCCGGAAAATTTCTCCATACACGAAGGCAATCCTGCCCGTTCACATGCAAGGTGTACCCTGCAGGCTCGACAATCTCATTTCCCTCGCCCGGCAACATAACCTTAAAGTAGTTGAAGATTGCTGCCAGTGTGTCGGAGGGCAATATAAAGGCGCCTACACCGGAACGTTTGGAGACGCCGGAGCATGGAGTCTAAACTACTATAAGGTAATAAGCTGCGGTGAAGGCGGATTAGTGTTTACGAATGACTACGATGTTTACGAGCGGGCCGCTTTCGCTAGCGATCCGGCAATGCCGATGTGGATGAGTGATAAAGAATGGCAAAATCCGCCGTTCTCACGTCAATGTTACCGTCCAAGCGAAGTTATGGGCGCAATTGCACGAGTGCAGCTTTCTAAACTCGAAAACATATTGAGTCATACCCGTCGGCTGAAAAAAGCCTTCCTTGCGGAACTAGATGCTCCCAAAGGGTATACCCCGCAATTTGTGGACGACCCCAATGGTGAATGCGGCATCAGCGCAGCTATTATTATTGAAGACCCAAAACTTGTGCCAAAATATGCCGAAGCGCTCAAAGCCGAAGGCGTAAACGCAGGTACAGTCTACAATGAAGGATTTCCAGATCGCCACATTTACCGCTACTGGAATTCGATTCTGTTTAAAAACAGCCCACACGAGTCAAACTATCCTTGGCAAGACCCGCAATACGGTGGAAATGTCGAGTATTCACCAGACATGTGCCCGCAAACCCTTTCATTTCTTAGTAGAACTTTACGGTTTGGATTCAATGTCAACATGCACGACATTCATGCTAGCATATTAGCATCAGCCGTCAATAAGGTTGACGCAGCTTTAGGATGAATGTGGAATCGCAGAATAAATTACCGAAGGCGTAGCTTGTCAGTCTATTGTCTTTCTCTCATCGCCTTCCAAGTGAAATTTAATTTTCTGAAACGGATTTTCCCGTAAAGCGTTCGGATTAATAGGAACTATTTGGTTAGCACGTGCTTGATTACGGTAGGGAGGACACCCACTTTGGCGCGCCAAATTACGGATGATCCTTCGGATCAGGAAGATACCCATTTGGCAACTCTCACGAAAGAAAGGGATGAGTCCGCCTTTCGATTGTTGTATAACAAGCATTTCAGTTGGGTTTTTAGCAAAACGTATCGTATGCTTCAAAACCATCAAGATACTGAAGAGGTTTGCTCCGATATCTTTGTCAAAATGTGGGAGAAAATCGATAAGTGGGATACCGACCAGGGAAGTTTTCAAGCATGGTTAAATGTCGTAGCCAAGCATACTATCATTGATGCAATTCGCAAGAAAGAAAGAATTCGTGAATCGCTGTTGAATGTCGACGCCGATGCTGACATGCCAAGTGAGTACGAGGACAATCGGCCAACACCTGACAGATTGATTGAATCTCAAGAAGCTCAGGAGATTCTGGAACAAGCGCTCGCCCAGGTGACTAAGCCGAATCATCGAACAGCTTGGATATTACGTCATATAGAGGGATGTAGTATCGCAGAGATTTCCCAAACGCTTGACCGAAAAGAAGGTACCGTCAAGATTTGGATCTTTCGTTGCGCACAAGAGTTGAAACAAATCCTAATCAGAAAAGGCTTGCAATAGACATACTAAACTTGGAGGGGAGTTAGCCATGACCTTTTGGAAGAAGTCAAGACCGATTTACAGCAGTGATGAATCGAAGAACGCGGAGATGTTAGAGGTATACACATGTTGGATTAAAGGAGAGAAACTCTCTCGCAAGCAGAAACGACTGCTTAAATCCAACCAAGACGACACACTGGTAGGGAATTTGAAACCGCTAATCCATTTTGCCCACTACGGCTTTCGCGAAACAGAAAGTGTCTTACCGCGTCCTGGTGCAAAACAACGAATCGCTGGCGAGCTAACGCGGCGAATTAAAAACAATGCAACTGAAAACCTTCCCGCCGACATGCATTTGCAACCGGCTTACAGTATGGATCCGGTTGGAAGTGATAGTGAACTCGCTCACCCGCCTGATGCCGGAAACCCTCCGACGCATCCCCAACAGCAGGTCGATCCCTCTGCTGAGACAGTAATAATCGAAAGAGAGGGTGAACCCGAAGGAATTACGCTTGCGCCAGTGGAGGGCAGTTGCAATCTGAAATTAAGGACAACCCAGATTGATGGAATGGAACAGGAGTATAACATCGCCTTCAAAGAGGTAATCATTGGACGCAGCGTTGAGGCAACGATTCAGTTAAATACCAATGCAGCGGTTTCACGCCGGCATGCGTTGCTCACAGCTTACGGCGATAATGTTTACATTACCGACCTTGGCAGCAGCAACGGCACCTACGTTAATGGCGTGCGCATATCTGAACCGACTCGGCTTCAGGTCGAATCTACGATAACCATCGTTAAGCAATCGCTTGAAGTCTCCGAAATTCAGCGGGAGGAAGGCGCCCTCCGTCTCTCTTTGACGGAATCCGAAGGCGAACATGTTGGACAGGTTTACACCGTCCATATCAAAGAGATTACTGTTGGGCGGGGTAGAGCCGCACGCCTCCGATTCTCCGATCCAGCCGGGACGCTTTCACGCCTGCATGCAAGATTCGAGTTGAAAAATGGAGATATATATATTACAGATCTCCACAGTACAAACGGCACCTATGTGGATGGCGTTCCCATAGAAGGTCCGACTGCGCTTCAAACGGGCGCAACCATTCAACTCGGCAGCGTTATCTGTTATGTAGTCGATATTGAACATGCACCGTTAGTTTCTGTTTGAATTCTTGAGTGTATGAATCAGAGACAACTTGCGTTAGCCCATTTTAACCGTGCCGCAAAGTATTACCAAAAGGCTATTTATGTCCAGGCAATTCACCATTACCTTGCGGGCTTGAAAATTGATGCAACACGGGCTGAGATTTACGCAGACCTCGCAAAAGCGTATGAAATGCTGTGCTGCTGGGATCATGCGCTTAAATCGCTGGAAACTGCGCTGCGATTACGGCCGGGATTCACAACAGCCCTACGGCGGAAACAGCGGATTCTGGAAGAACAAGCGTTTTATGAAGCCACGCAAAACCGGCTAGACGTTAATCCAGAACTCCCCGTCCAACATCTTTGGAGCGAAAACGCTACCGACAATACCATTGAAATCGAACACTCACGCTTCACACTGACTTGTCCCGACACAACTCCCCAAAGTACGATTTCAGCCGTATGCCAACTAGCTGAACGAATCTACCACGAGGTTGGCGGGATGTTTCAGTGCTATCCCCGCCAACCAATTCCCATCACCATCGAAGATGCAAGTTTGCCCTCATATTCCACTCTCAATCGCACACTCCCGCCTTGGGCTGCCGCTCAATATAACGACGGCATTCAACTCATCCACCGCCCCGGAAACGCTGGAACCGGGATTTTATCGACGTTGATTCGACACGAATGGGTTCATCTAACTGTTGATTTATTAACACAAGGACAGTGTCCAAGATGGCTTGATGAAGGGCTTGCTCAAACGATTTCCCGTCCCCTTATGAATTATGAGCACGAATACCTAGAAGATGCAAGACAAAATCAACAACTTTTGACAATGGATGTGCTGAAAAAACCATTTCACCAACTCGACTCTCGGAACCGCCGATTAGCATATCTTCAGTCAAGTGCGATAGTGGGATATCTGGTAAATCAGTTTGGATTCGCCCGCGTCCGAGAAATTCTCAATCGTATCGGAAACGGAAGTGCCTCTGAAATCGCAATCCAAGAGACTTTGGGAAAAACACCGGATGAAATTGTAGCCTCGTGGCAATTGGAGAACAACGGGGCAAATCTTGAAACTCAGAGTAACCCTCGTACAGAGAATCCATTTGTATAAATGGAAACGCTTGATATCGTTATTGTAGTCCTTGCCGGTCTAGGAGGCTTGAATTGTCTTCGAGTTGGCTTTACACGCAGCGTATGGGGAATTGCTGCTATCTCCATGGGTATATTTGTTGCGAGTCAACTGTGGCGTGAGCTTGCGTCAATCCTCCAAGCCGTAATTGAGCATGAGGGCATCTCGAAATGGGTGAGTGTCGTCGCTATTGCAGCCGTGGTCAGCCTAACGGCGGACAAGGTTTTTGAGCAAATTCAGAAAATCATCCGCCGAGGCGTTTTAGGATGGTTGGATAACATTGTCGGCGGCGTATTTGGAATCGCTGCCAGCGGCGTTATAATTGGATTGGCGCTCATATTGCTGAATCAACATGGCGGTGAAGGGTTTCAAGAGGCTATTGCAGCCTCCCGTTTCGCACCAACGCTTCTAGATGTTGCCCATCAAGTTTTTGATTTCGGAAAAGAGATAATTGAAAAACAAACTGGTTAAAGCCGCCGCAACAAAAATTGATTCAAATTAATCCAATCAAAAATGCGGGGAAACCCACATAATAGTAGCGGCTTCAAGACTATCGATCCCAATTCCCGGTCGCTGAATCCATCAGTTCGGGTAATCCCTTCTCGCTAATCACATTTCACACTGAAATGAAATCGTCCTTCCTTGAGTTTTTTCGGGTCTGTTCTTGTTGTCTCCTGCCATTATTTTCTCCTCTAGCATATGCCCACTTTGATGCCGAAAATCTGCTCGCATTCGCAGATTCGCTTTTTCAAGAAGAAGATTATCGCAACTCCATTCATGAATATCAGCGCTACCTCTTCCTATATCCCAAAGGCGAAAAAAACGACCTCGTTCAATTTCGAATCGCGGCGGCTTATCAAAACACCGGCCAACTGCAAGTAGCAATAGAAGCTTACAACGAGTTGATCGCCATCTACCCGATGAGCCCATTGGCCCAGCGGGCAAAATCGAATGTCGCACAATGCCAACTGCTGCAAGGCAAGGAGTCCGATGCCATTGCGTCGTTGCGCCAGTTCGTATCAGATTCTCCAAATAGTGGGTTAGCTCCCCGTGCACAATTCATTATTGGCATGATCCACATGGAAAACAGGGACTGGTCAAGCGCTGCACAGGAGTGGAAACAGGTCAGTATCAGATTCGCCCAAACACCGTTCGGCGCGGCGAGTGATCGGCTTTCACGAATCGTTCAACATCGTGAATCACTGCCCCGCCGTTCTCCAATAACAGCCGGACTGCTTTCAACGTTCGCTCCTGGGCTTGGACAGGCATATAGCGACCGTTCTTCCGACGGATTGCGCGCGTTGTTGGCAGTTGTTACCGTTGTCGGCGGCACCATATACTACGTTAACGAGGAACGCTATAGAATTGCGATTCCATTGGCGGCGATTGGGTGTTCTCTTCATCTGCGCAACATTTATGGCGCCGTACAATCCGCAAAAACCTTTAATCGACAACAGGAAAGTACATTTCTCAACCGACTCAGAACGCAGATTCACGAATCCAATCTATTCGGCGCTTCAGATTAATAGTTTCCGGAGAAACACTGTTCGTGAAAAATCCTTCTCCCGACAGTCGAAGATTAATCAATCGAATAGAATCTATTGAGCGAACAGCGGCGGATTAACCGAATAAGGATGGATCAATTGAGCGAATAGCGAAGGCGATAGTCTTCGTATAGCCTTTTCATACTCCTCACAAAACACCCTTGCCATGTCCGCTGTCTGTGAAAAAATGAATTAAATCCACACGCCGCGAATACAGTAACTATGCGGTCTACAACACTCCTGGTTGCCTAACGAAACAGAAAATACACCTGTCCGCTTTTGTCTCATTTTGAGGGTCGCCGGACGCCGAAACTGCCATTTAACGTATAAAAAAAACCGCTTTCTCAATCGGAGTGCCCGTTTTTCTATGTTTTTTCTGCTCTTTACTCTCATGGTCATTATCTGTCAACAGGCTAAGGCAGAGCAAGACGATTCGTCTCTCCGATATGCCGACCACCTCTTCAATCACGGAAACTATGAATCATCACTGCTTGAATACAAGCGCTTCCTCTTTGACCATTCGGATACAGATGTGGATGACTTTGTACGTTACCGTATCGCACAAGGTTACTTTTATCAAGGAAATAGCGCAAAGGTCCAGCAGATGTTCGAAGAACTAATGAAGACGGATCCGGATTCCCCGCTCAATCCTCACGCTCAACTGATGTTGGGAAAATCCTACCTTGACGCCGGAGAGTATACGAGTGCCCGTTCCAATTTTTCCAAGATTATTCATGCTGATACAGATGTTCAGCTATCGGCACAGGCACAATATCTAAAGAGTTGGTGTTTTGTTCATGAGTGGAATTGGATGAAGGGGATAGCGGAATTTCGAAAGGTCGGCAGGTTCCGGCCTGATACCTCCCTCAGTATGGTATCCAACCAGCTTGCAGATACGACGTTAGCCAATATTCCCTTGCCGCTCAAGTCGCCCGACAGCGCCCATTGGCTGTCCACTTTTTTTCCCGGATTCGGACAAATCTACGTAGGCCAACGCCGTAACGGACTCATCTCCGCCGCAGTCAATGCCGCGCTTATATATCTAGCGGTTGACGCAACTCGTGACGAGCGGTATGTAGATGCGGTAGGGATTTCTCTATTAGGTTTGTGGCATAATTGGCGGGTTCGGTCCAGTGCGAAAGCCTTGGCGGGCGAACACAATCGCAAACTGGCAATGAATCTGATTTACGAATTAAAGAAAAAATCTACCGCTTTTAAGCCTATGAATTTCGAACTGCCGGAAGTTGAAGCTATAGCCCCCGCTTCACTGGTGCCATGAGTGCTGACTGAGAATATCATCCTGGCCCAACTCATCGAACAGAGATGTGACATTGCTGCCGTCTGCATCCATAACCCAGATACCGAAGCTGCCGTTGCGGTCGCTGCTAAAAGCAATCTTCGTCCCGTCAGGAGACCAACACGGATAGCCATTGTAACTGTCCTCGCTGGTCAGGGTGGTTTGATCCCGTGAAAACAAATCTAATACACATATCGCAGCTTGGCTCAGAGAAACTTCTTTGGTAAACACCAACTTAGAACCATCCGGACTCCAATCCGGGTGGAGTTCGGTGTCCAAGCCCTCCGTTAACCGTTCAACGCCGCCTTCAATTACCGACGCGATGACAACCGGTGCTTGGGGCGGTTGAAACTCCTCTTGCGCTGCACGAATTAATTCATGCTGTTTTGTCTCCGGTTCCGGCACTGGTACCGGCACCGGTGTTGGCTCCGGTTCTGGCTCCGGTTCCACTTCCGGTTCTGGCTCCGGTTCTGGTTTCGGTTCTACTTCTGGTGGGAGTGCCGCGTCAGCGGCAAGAAATGCTTCAATGTCCACCACAAAGAGATTTCTATCATAGGAATACGCAATCTGGGTGCTGTCAGGCGACCAAGTCGGTTTCGATTCTGCCTCGCAGAGGGAAAGTTGAATGCGATTTTCTCCGTTTGCATCCATGATGTAAATCGACGGTTTTCGAAGCGCCTTGGCATGAACGAAAGCAATGCGGTCCCCATCAGGTGACCAAGCCGGATGCCGATCATTAAAATTGACGCCGCTGATTGACCTCGTATTGCCGCCGCGGCTATTCATTACATAGATTTGTGGTGGGGCACCGCCTTCTGAACGACTGAAGATAATTTGCCCGCCATTCGGTGACCAGCTAGGTTGGTCGTCGAAAAAGTGGGTAAGCGCTGTCTCGTTTGCACGGTTTGCGTTAATGACTGAAATCCCAAAAAAGTCCTCGCCGGCAACATCTCCCCGAGCGAAGACAATTTGCCCTGCCATTTGGCGTCGAATAGAAATTTTTTGTACCACATTTCTGTCGCCGATAGTGATACCCGGCATGTTTACTGTGTCATAACCCGGCTTTTCTGCCGTCAAATCGTATTGTCCATCGGAAACCGGGGCAATTATGTATTGTCCCGTAGCGTTCGTAACTGACGCACGATCGCCCAATGTAACCAGGACATTTCGCACCGGATTGCCGTCGTTAGATATCACCTTGCCTTCAAACTTAACGCCGGGTTCAAGGCGGAAATCAACGGTTGCCGAATCTTTGCGAGTGACGCTCACTGCCGCTCGTTGTTCCAGATAACCAAGAGCTAAAATGCGCAGGTTATAGTCGCCGCTTTTGAGCGATTCAAACCTAAAGATGCCATTAGCATCGGTAGTTGTAGTTGCGACCTCCTCAAAGATGGCTTTTTCGTCTGTAACGCTCTTCTTCGTAGACAACGTGACTGTCGCATTTACAATTCCAGCATGGGTGACCAAATCTGTAACGGATCCTGAGATGACTCCCTCCGGCGATGACACTGTCCTCGGTCCGACATCCTCGGAATCGTCACCACCGCAACCAACAAAAAACCCTAACAGCACAAAAACAAACAGACCAAGGTAAGAGTAACGGATTAATCTCTCCATAATAATTCGTGGGTACGTTTATCCGTCAGCGACAGACAAACACTCCTGCTCCTCCTCTCTTAATTCACCTGCTGGCAAAAGCCTTCAATTCATCAATTCATCAATTCAACCCAGCGAACCAATTTACTAGTCCTTGTTTCATTGTTTAAACAGAAATCTACAATTTCTGCGCGGCATTTGGTGCATTCTTCCAAAAACCGTCGTCGGCCGAATCATTCAAAACCGTTTCGGGAATGTAGTTGCTGTAATCCGAAATATTCCCGTGCGTAATCGCATAGACGACAATGTTGATTAGTTGGCGCGCTGCGTGCGGCGCAAGTTCCACTAAAATCTGATTCTTACTTTTAAACTTCCCATAGAAAGGCTTCTGAACTGCTCCATCGACCACATGCATCATCTGTTCGGTATCAACTAAAACGGCAAGGCGCCCGTCAATAGTGATACCCTGCAGTTCGGAATATGGTCCAAAGTGAAGGGGAATGCTATGACCGCCCGTTGAGGTAATTTTGCGCAACGGAAAACGCAAGGGGCCATTTAGCGAATAGTATGTGTTGTAAATCGGGTGATCATTGCGAACAATGCCGAGTTGATGTTCTGGCAGGAGGCTCCGAAGTACTTTCCTTGTGCCTCTCATTGCATTTTCCGCATTTCCATGCGTGGCCATATAGATGAATCCCCCACGATGCAGCACATACTCCCGCAGACTTTGAACTTCAGCGTCTGTATACTCACTTAATCCACCCGGTCGCCTCGTGTTCCAAATTGGGTTGCTGTGAGAGTCGTACACTCGCCCCAGATATTCTGGGCCTATGTTTGACCCCCCGGGTATCGGCTCCATGAATATAATTGGTGCCTTAAAGAACCCGGCATCGTTCATTCCGACCGCATCGACAAACTGTGTTTTTATCTTAGTTTTTTCATTTAGCGATTGCACTAGATAGGACAGACCTGCCCCAAATCGGAAATTGCCGACACCGCTGCCTCATATGTCCGCACTAGGGTGTAGCGGATCTTCAAAACGCGCCAAGTTTAATCGCCCCATTATATTTCGTCCGCGCCCCACCACGATTGCACCGGGAGTACCATGGGGGAGCTCAGGCACGCCGCCTCCCAATGCTACCTTGTCAGCGACATCGGAAAGCGCGTCGTCAATGTTGGCAGCACCTTCGGCACCAATCAACGAAGTCAGTCCAATACGGCCGCTTTCCCTGGTCCCATCCACATTGCTTCCTGAACTGGCAACTCTATGTCCGTCACCGTAACCGCCGCCTACCCCTTCCGAGAGCGAACCGCCTCCGCTCATCCCCGACGTTAGCGGGGCATTTGAATGAAGCGGAAGATCGACAGCAGTAGCAAGAGGTTGGGCCGGATGTCGATTGACACGAGAAGACTGTACGAGTCCCTCGACAGATATTTCGGCGCGTTCAGATTGCGGGGTAGATTGAGAAACTAGGGAATCCACCGCCGGGGCCTTCGCCGCATATACGGAGGCAGATCGCCCCGGATGGGTCGTCAGAACCCGGGACTGCGACGACGCTATTTGTCGTTCGATTTGAATGTCAGGCATAGGTATTATTGGCGCGGCAATAGGTGTTTTGACATACGGTAATTTCTCTACGGGCTTTATGGGTTTCACTTTAAAAATGCTCACATTTAAAGCATCAACTTCTCTCGAATTGATTTGGTTGACGGCGATTAAACTGAAGACTATCGCGAGACATAGATGTACCACTAGAGACATTAACCAGAAGCGGTACTTGTAACGAGATTTCATCGGTGTAACCTCCTTATGCGAATAATTCGGCATGTCTTGCCGTACCGGGAAGAGAAAGCGGCACCGTAGTCAGCATATAACCGATTCTCCAATTAGTCTTTACGCTGTGTTTGCTTCTCAATATATAGCAAGTATGATGCCAGTTCTGAATGCTTTAACAATGAAGCCGGTTAGGGATTGTTGCCCGATTAACTGTTCAATATATGGTCGGGTATGGTCGGGATTGTCCGAAAAACGTGCAATGATAGTGCGGCGGCATAAATGGAAAATGCGCTAGGGTGTAACTTCGTTGTGTGAGAGGTTGTTCGTGCGAGAAAAGGCGCATATCTTTTTCCGAAAAAAGGCGCGCTTTCCCGATCGCTATTGTGACACCAACATCAGTCCAAAAAATGTATTTTCATAACTGTATCATTTTTGCCACACTACCCCTTTCAATCCCAAATAGCCCTCACCGTAGCTCGGCCTTGCACCAAACGGTGCATATTGAACGAATCCTTGCCCTGTTTTGTGCACTCATTGGACGAAACCAATCTCTTTAGGACTTACGCAGTTGAATGATGAGGTGTGGTAATTCGTGCTTCATCACGAATACGGGGCAAGATGCCCCGCCTACAATGGTGTAGAGTCGGACAATGCCATTTGACGACTTACGAATCGGGAAACTTGAATCTGAAGTGCGTAAGTTTTTGTAGGTTGGGTTAAGCGGATTAAATGAAAGACGCGAAAAATGTCCAATGGATATCGGTATTTGAATGTGTGCTGAAATTGTTAAGGTGTAGCGAACCCAACGCTTTTGGGTATTGCGGAACTTTTGGTTTATCGGAAGCGATACGGATAAAACTATCGCCTTCGCTATTCGCTCAGTTGTTCCCCTTTGGAAAGCGGGAGAACGGTTTCAGTCAGTTCTGTGCTTTCAGCTTTACCCACATCGTGGTTACATGCTCTGCCGATGGATTAACTCCCAAATAGCCTGGACCGTCATTCGGCACACCGGGGCCGGTCACGGTAAAATCATCTAACCAGATGGTATTCCGTCCATGAAATCTCAGTTTAATGGTACCCATCTGCACAGCATCATCTTCTGCGAATAAAATCACATCGCCCATCGAAAAAGTGTATTGGTTTCCTTCGCGTGCAATCCGCAACGTGTACCAGACCTTTTCTTCGAATGCAAAGCTGTCTATTGCAGCGGTCTGTGCAATCCAGATTTCCCTCTCATCTGGATCCCATTCCAGCACCCCCCGCTCGAAGCGATCAATTGTAACATCCATAATGTTAATTTTGGGTTCCCCTGGCAGTGACCCCAATTGTTTGGACACGAAAATGTCGATGTTAAGAAGGTATTTTGAAGTTTAGGACTTAACCTATAACTGTGTTAGTGCTGCGTTGTTAATTCAAGATTAAATATCGATTGGTGTTCTAGTGCGCATTATACGCTGCCTCGAATTCAGCAGGTGTCCGATAGCCTAGCGCTGAATGAGGCCTTTTCTGATTATACACGACATCTAATACTGGACTAAGTTGGTTGTATGCATCCCGGAAATCCTGATACTCGGAGTCAACCATATACTCGTCTTTGATTCTGCCAATCGTACTCTCAACGTATGGATTCTGCCACGGTCCGTCATGGAAATGCGGCACGCTATCGCTCTCAATTGCTGACAATACTTCTCAGCAATGTACTGTCCACCTCGGTCTGAATGATGGATTTGGGGACGATGCTGTCTTGCTAATGCTTTTCTCAGTGCTCCAGACAACAGGTTAACTGACATGTTTTTTGACAACTCCCAGCCTCTTATGGTTCGAGTAAAAACATCAAACAATAATGCCAGATAAGCCACTTGACCACTAGCCAGTGGAATATAGGTGATATCTGCACACCAAATCTGGTCAGGATAAGTGACCGATAAATCTTTGAGCAAATTCGGATACGCATATCGTCTGGGTTGACTGTTGGTGGTAATCACCCGCTTTCGCCTAGGACGTACCTGAAGCCCTAGTGCGCCAACCAGACGTTGCACCCGTTTTCGGTTGACAACCAATCCTTGACGATGCAGTTCATTTGTGATTCTGCGATACCCATAGCGGTGATTTGATAAACGTATTTGCTCGATATGCCGGCAAAGCTGAGCATCACCCTCGGCTTTGGAATCGTAATAGAAACTGCTTCGAGACAAGCCGAGCACATTACACAGTAGGCTAATGGGAAATGCTTCGCTGCCGCGTTTCGCCAATTCCCGTTTCTGCTTTATCGAGAGTCGAAGTAACTCAATACTTTTTTTGAGGCAGACAGCTCCAATGTCAATTGCCCGACGAGACGCTCCAGTTCAGCGATGCGCGCATTGGAGGCGTTCTTGTGGTTCTGTTCACCCACAAAGAGATTTGCGGCGTTTTCCATGAAGTGTTGGCGCCATTTGGACAGTAAGGTATCGCTGATTTGATATTCGTTACAAATTTCAACTGGGCGTTTCCGCCCACTGATGATATCTAGCACACATTCGAGCTTAAATTCGGGTGTAAATTGACGTCTTGTCTTCGGCATGATAGCCCCTTTCTGGACGGTTAATTATTATAAAATCCTTCTTAGCTCACTGTCCAGTTTTTTGGGGTCATTCCACCTTGGGGATCCCACCAAAATTGCATAATCCCGTCGTAATCCCACGTTTCTTCGTTAAATAAGGAATATTGAATAATCCAAGAACTCTCCCGTGGGACCCGGAGGTTTCTAACCATAAACTTCAGCTCGAGCGAAAAATCTTGGATTTCTCCTAATGCCCAATTCTCCATCTCATAAGATGCTCGTTCAATTATTCCTCTATAATAGAAGTGTCCACCAACAACACCCGCGCTAACCTCGCGATTTCTTAGACCGCCCCCCAATCTCTAAGGGTTGGGTCACTGAAATCGTCTATCCACGTACCGGCGATACAAATTCGCACAAACACAAGGAGGATTCCCGCGCGAACAATCATGAATCGGAAAAAATTGATTGGCATAGAATTTCAACTCCTATCAAAAAGATTACGATTTCGTCTGTGTCATTGTTCAGGTTGTATTCACGCTAGAATCTATTAAATCCGAGAATCGGACTGCAATTAAAATCCCGTGTGTTATTAGACGCCGCCCACAACCCAATTATTACATCGTAATGTTATTTTCAAGTAGGAACGACACAACCGCTAAAATTACACACATTAATCCGGTAGGACTCACGCCGTTGAATGATGAGGTGTCGTAATTCGATGCTTCATCACGAATGCAGGGCAAGATGCCCCGCCTACAATGGTTTAGAGTCAGACAATGCCCTTGGACGCCTTATGGATGGGGCAACTTCAATCTGAAGTGCGTAAGTCCGATCTCTTATTGCATTGCTTTGCCTTTTTGTGTTCACCAATATTCGCAAAAAAGTCTATAGGTTTAAAACCGTGTTTATTCTTGAAAAATCGATTTATTTAACCGAGCAGTAAAGGAAAGCCATTCCGCTTAGATATCTAAACCCTAATCAATACCGGCACAATGTGCAAACCACCTCTGTGGCCAATACAAAATTTGCTAATACGCAGCATTCACGTAGGTGGTAGTCTTCATCTGCAGTAGAAAATTCAATTGAAATATGGTATTATGAAAAGGCAAAGTGTCTAGACGTTTAAGGAATCGGTTCATAGGCTCTCCATTCAAAGGCACATCGTCGCATGCTAGAAATTGACCCGCTTGACAAATTCCTCAAGGAAACAAAAGAGAAAATTGATGCGCATGTCTTAAATTTTCTACCTCAAGAACACGAACGCGATGAAGTGCGTCGGCTCTATGAGATGATGAAAGACTATCCGCTGCGTTCGGGCAAACGATTGCGCCCCGCAATCTGTTTGCTAATCTGCGAAGCCTTCGGCGGAAATCTAAAAAAGGCTCTCAATACTGCTGCGGCACTCGAACTTTTGCAAGATTGGCTGTTAATCCATGACGATATTGAAGACCAGTCCGATTTACGTCGCGGTCAACCGTGTCTGCATCAAAAGTATGGCGTACCGATGGCAATTAACGTCGGCGATGCCCTCCACTGCAAAATGTGGGAAATGCTCCATACGAACGCAGATTCTCTTGGCTATGAGATTGCGTTTCAGATTCTATTCGAGTTCTCACAACTCTGCAATCAGGTTGTGGAAGGACAACATATCGAGCTAAGTTGGGTAAGCAACAACCGTTGGAACCTAACGGAAGCAGATTACTGGACTATGTGTGTGCAGAAAACAGCTTGGTATACATGTATCACCCCTTGTCGAATCGGCGCTCTCATCGCTGGTGCAACCACAGCCGAAGCCAATCAATTTAACGAGTTCGGTATGAATCTCGGAGTCGCCTTCCAAATCCAAGACGATGTACTCAATCTCGTCGGCGAAGTGGGGCGGTACGGTAAAGAGATTGCCGGCGACATCAGTGAGGGCAAACGCACGCTTGTACTCATCCACTTGTTGAGCTCATGTACAAAGACCGAGGCGCTGCGCGTAATCGAGATTATGGATAAACCTCGAGAGGATAAGACCAAAGAAGAAATTGAAGGCGTGTTGCGCTTGATGGGGAAGTATAAGTCCATCCAATACGCACAACAACAGTCCAAAAAACTCGCGCAAAAGGCATGTACACAGTTCAATCACCAATTTGCCCGCCTACCGGATAGTCGGGCAAAAACCCTCTTTTCGCGCCTAATTCATTTCGTCATCGAACGAGAGTATTAAAATTCAGGCAATAATTCAACTCAATACTTGCCGTTTGCAATGCTCCGCATTCAAACTTCTGTTCAGGAAGGAACACATGTAATTCAAATATACTATTATTTTACTGATTCGGCAATTCACCAGTCCGTTACCCGCACGCCCTTACAAATGCCTTGAACAAGTTTAGCGCATCAGGATGGCGTTCCCACATCAGCTCCGGATGGCACGCCACCCCCAAAGCAAATTTGTGCGTTGGATTTTCGACGGCTTCGATGACACCATCTTTAGAGTGTGCAGTGGCAACAAATCCATCCCCAACCTCGTTCACTGCTTGATGATGGTACGAGTTGACTCGGGTCAACGTGCCGCCGACTATCTGTTGTAGGCGGCTCCCCTGAAGAATATCAATCGTATGCGATGCATACCAACCCGGTCCCTTCTGCATATGGCACAAAGTTGGCGGGGGCAATTCGGACGCAATATCTTGGTATATTGTTCCGCCCGCCGCAACGCTCAAAACCTGCATACCACGGCACGTTGCCAGAATCGGCAAGTTCTGATCCAACGCTTTTTGTGTCAGTTTCAGTTCCATTTCATCACGCACTCGGTCCACGTTACCAATCTTCCGGTGCGGCTCCTGCCCAAACAGCAGCGGATCTATATCGCCCCCGCCGGACAATATCAGTCCGTCAAGCAACCCGAGGTAATGGTCGATGCAACCCGAATCTTCAACGTGCGGTAATAGGAGCGGTGTCCCCCCTATATATTCAATCACGCGAGCATAGTCGCGCGCTATTAGATTGCGTTCCAAAAAATGCATTGTGCCTTCGATATTGGTTACTGTCAAACTGCAAGTTATGCCGATAACGGAACGCATTTTTAATTCCTCTGTATTGACATCAGGAATCAAGTTAAATGGAATATCTAGGACATCAGTAAGGAGGATGTTGAAACCGTGTTAATCATACCCGCAATCGATCTCCGAAACGGAAAATGTGTCAATTTGTTACAAGGACGCCCCGAGGAGGAAACAATTTTTTCGAATGAGCCCGTAACCATGGCACAACAGTGGCAACAGGAAGGCGCCGAATATCTACATCTCGTCGATCTCAATGGCGCTTTCCGAGGGACAACCGGGAACCTTCACATAGTCAAGGAAATCGTCGGCACTGTTAGTATTCCTACGCAATTAGGTGGCGGTATACGTACAATCGAGAGGTTGCATCAGATTATGGACCTCGGTGTATCGCGAGCAATTCTTGGTACAGCCGCGCTCAATAATCCGCGGTTGGTTGAGGAGGCATTGAATATATATAGAGATCGAATTGCCGTCGGCATTGATGCAAAAGATGGAATGGTTGCAACAGAGGGTTGGTTAAATTTGTCTCAAATTTCGGCGCTTACATTCGCCAAAGAAATAGAAGCCAAGGGGATTCAAACCATCATCTATACGGACATCGAAAGCGATGGAATGCTGAAGGGGCCTAACCTAGAGGCAACTCAATCTTTGATTGAGACTGTAAAATCCGACATCATAGCTTCTGGCGGCATCACGTCAATTCAAGATGTCGTTGACCTTAAGAAATCCGGTGCGTCGGGGGCTATCATAGGTCGCGCGCTTTACACCAACGTGTTAAATTTGAATGCTGCCATTACTGCCGCCCGCTAAATAACCCAATCTATTCTACTCATCTGGACGAATCCAACTTACTACGTCTTCAGCTTCCCCCGCTCCGCCTTCGCGCCCATCACTGCCAAATGAAATCAAATCGTAACCATAGCGATCGTGGACGCCGGGGCGAATATAGATGTACTCATTCTGCCACGGATCCTTTGTGAAAGGTATCTTTAAGTACGGCCCACTCCAATTGACTGGAATAGGCGGTTTCTCAGGCTTTTCCCAGAGCGCAGCAAGTCCTTGCGCGGTTGATGGATAATCCCCATTGTCTTTCGCATAGCTATCAAGCGCAATGCCTATCGCTTCAATTTCTTCAGCAGCCTGCGCTTGCAGGGCTTTTCCCGCTTGTCCAAGTATGCGGCCGCCGCCAAAAATGACTGCCGCCACAACACCTATGATTACAATCACTACCAGAAGCTGGGTAGACGTCAGACCAGACTGTTGATTGTTAATCCTTCTCAAACGAATTTCCTCCATTCTCGTTAGACGATCCCATTTTAGCACAACCGCCTTTTTGCCTGCAACCACATTCCGATAGACTCAGGAAATTCCAAAACCGGTACTTGTTGACAAACTGCTGTCTCGCTGCAAACGCAACAATTGACATAAAAAAATATCAAAACGTCTCTTCGTTAAACTCCCGTTCCAATGTTCTCACTTTATCCATCCCTGTGAGCTGTGCGACTTCTTGAAGGGGCATTAGCTCATCCACTAACGATATAGTTGTGCCATTATCCTGTAGTTCCTTCATCACTCGAGTAACTGCTTTTGCCGCCGCCATGAGCGCGGTCATAGGGTATATGACAACCTTAAACCCCATACGGTACAGTTCGTCACTTGTGAGCAATGGTCTTCCGACGCTTTCAGTCATATTTGCCAGTACATGAGCATAAGGGCGAATGTTCTGGGCAACTATCTTTAACTCTTCGACGGTCTCCTCTGTGTAACCCGGATCAACAAAGATTATGTCTGCACCTGCCTGAGCGTAGGCAATGCCGCGCTTAACTCCCTCTTCCAGCCCTATCGCCCGGCTTGCGTGCGTTCGGGCAATCACCACAAATTCTGGGTCCATCTCCGCTCGCACCTTGGCTACAGCTTTCAGTTTGCGCGCCATCGCTTCCACAGGAATAACATCGCCTCCGCCTAAAGATGGCGATCGCTTGGGCGACACCTGATCTTCAATATACATGCCCGCCAGCCCTGCCTGAATGACTTCTCGCGTCGTCCGCAGCACATTGAAAATATCCCCGAATCCGTCATCCATATCGCAAATCACAGGGAGGTTTACTGCAGCCGCCATGTTTCTGGCATAGTTTACCATTTCGGTTGCGGTGTGCAGCCCTATATCCGGCATTCCCAGAAAACTCGCTGCCGTGTTGTAACCACCGTGCAATGCCGCTTTGAACCCCGTGCGCTCTATGATACGAAGAGAAAGGCAGTCATAAGCACAAGGGGCTACAACTACGCCGGGTTGTTCCAGTAACTCCCGAAGTTGCGTCGTTCTTTTTTTCCCGTTTATCATAGGCGTGCATAAAAGCCAAGCTTACCGCAAGTCATGGGCAACAGATGATTTCATCTTTAGCGTATGCGTTCCCAATCCTTCATCAAGTCCCGATAGGCTCCAACTGGTCCAAATACGGGGGGTGTATTCACCCAATAGAGTTCCATCTCCTCATCGCCAGTGTTGATGGCGCGATGGCCTACACCGGGGGCGATGTATACTGCTGTTCCTTGCTCCACATCGACTACACGATCGTCCAATACAAATTGACCCGTCCCCCGCAAAACGTAATAAATCTCTTCTCCTTCGTGAACACTCAGCTTCGTCTGTTCCTCGCCGGACGGTAAAATTACGATTCCGGCAGCGATATTGGCGGTGGGGGTGATGTCTCTTTCAAATATCAAGCCCATACAACGCCGGTGCGGGAGTGGTGATTTCCATAACATACACTCATTCGCCTTAACGACATCCTTCATGGTTTTCCTCTCTTTTGTTTCAATAAGTGCCCAGTCCGTGACATAATGTCTCTCGCTAACGTTCTACTTTATGATTCGCTTATGTTTCGCCTGTTAACGCTTCTGTGCTTGTGGCGGGTGACAGGGCGCCCACGCCGCCATCTACACACAGGAGAGAACCGTTCACATAGTCGGATTCCGAAGACGCCAAGAACAATGCGGCGCGAGCCTGTTCTTCGGGTTGTCCCAGCCGTTGAAGTGGTACCCGCTTAGACCTATCCGCGCGATAATCTTCAGTTGTCGATTCCAGCAGCATCGGGGTCGCAGTTGCCCCGGGACAGATGCAATTAACGTGGATATTGTATTTTCCCCATTCTACAGCGAGAGCCCTAGTTAATCCCGCCACGCCGTGCTTTGATGCTGTATAATGTGCCATCTGGGGCACGCCGCTCATTCCTGCTGTAGAGGCAAAATTCACAATCTTCCCGTACCGCTGATTAATCATGACCTTTCCAACTTCCCTGCAACACAAGAAAACTCCCGTCAGATTTACATCAATTACTCTTCGCCATTGCTGCAAGGAAACCTCCGCAGTAGGCCCAAACTCGGCTATGCCGACACAGTTGACGAGGATGTCAATCCTATGAAACTCCTGTAATACGGCATCGGCCAATCTTATCACCTGATTCTCATCTACGACATCTAGTGCTAGTGCTTGCGCATGACCTCCCGCCATTCCGACTTTCAATGCCACATCGTTCGCTTTCCCATCATCTATATCACCGATGATGACCCTCGCTCCCTCTTGGGCAAAAAGTTGAGCGATAGATGCACCCATGCCCGATGCGCCACCCGAGATAATAGCAATCTTGTTTTGTAGCTTCATGGAATTTTTTTTGACGTCGGGGTGAAATTGAGGGATTTAGGGGCCTTTGGTGGAAAAAGCATGCCGCGGTTCACTCAAAGTGGTGCGCGCGAATACATGCAGTTAACCCGCCATCAACCGGCAGCACAACACCGGTTATCCATGACGAATCTGGGGATGCAAGGAACAGTGCGGCTTTTGCGACATCCGATAACTTGCCTAATCTGCCCATTGGGATAGAACGTAGCATGCCTTCCTTAAATACTGGATTCGTTGCCTCCATCAACAAGGGCGTCTCAATCGTTGCCGGACAAATGCAGTTGACATTTATGTTAAATGCGCCCAAGTCTACAGCGAATGCTCTCGTCAGCCCAACAACCCCGTGTTTGGCAATGCTATAAGAAGCAGCTTGCGGAATTGCGCGAACCGCTGCCGCTGACCCAATATTGATGATTTTGCCGCTTCGCTTTCTCATCATCTCGGGCATAACCGCGTGACAAGTGTTCCACATGCCGTCAAGATTGACAGAACGTATCTTCCGCCAAAGCTCCATTGAATAGGCATCAGGCGGTACAAAGTGGTTCCAACCCGCACAATTGACTAAGATATCAACTGTACCAAGCTGCCGCAAAGTCCTTTCTACTTCCGCTTTCACTCCTACATCATCTGTGATATCTGTTTCTGACGCAATAGCTTCGCCACCGAGATGTTCAATCGCTTTGGCTACCTTGGTACCGCCGGGACCATCAATGTCCATAACAACCAATGCGGCCCCTTGTCGAGTGAACTCCATGCAAATTCCTTCACCGATGCCTGAAGCGCCGCCTGTGACAATGGCGACCTTACCCTGCAATTGACCGCCGCTTGATGATTGGTCCGCCATTAACGCGCTCCTATTTTTCTAGTGCCGGAATCAACGATAGCCCTACTTTTTGCATATTATACGTGAATGCATCCTAAAGTCAAGTAGAAAGAAAACACAAGGACAATGCTCGTTGCCCGCCAAAAAAGAAGTCGTGTCACGATGACTACGTTCTTAGCCGGATCCGCAACAGGCTGAAATTACACGGCAAGATTCAGATTTTTCTCTTGATTTTTGATTTGAAGGTTCTTATAATGCTGTGGACTCTGCAACTTGGTTAGAACACGGGTTACATCTCGTATAGCAACTGGTTGTCAGTTAGAAAGATGATTTCTCAATTGCCTATTTATGCGTTATAATATCTTGGCCCTCTGTTCTTATCACACCTACTTGAGATCTCATGAAAAACACCCCGCGGGTGATGACAAGAAGTTTCTTAATGCCTACCAGCCGATTCCTGGTAAGTTGCCGCACATTGAAGTATATTCACCCTTCGACACCCATTTAAACTGGAGCCCTTAATGTCGTTTTCTTCCGAACCTAGTCAACTCAACGTGCAAAATCCCGCCGACGGTGAGCGGGGCATTCCGGCGCTCCTGCCCCGTGGCGGGCGTGGGCATCAGTTTGTCGTCTATGCCGATTGTTGCTCTGGCGTGCCCGGCGCAAAATTCGAACCAAACTTCGCCGCTGTGAATGCCGCGGTAGCGAGGATTCATCCCCAACCCGATTTCATCATCTTTCCCGGTGACCACATTCTGGGAATTACGCAAGACTATGCCGCGTTACGTCAGCAGTGGCACTATTGGCTGCACACGGAAATGAGCTGGTTCAGGAAACGGGCCGTAGAAATCTATCACACAACTAGCAACCACAACACATACGATGTCGAGAGCGAACAGGTGTGGCGTGACGTCTTTCCTGAAATCCCCTGCAATGGCCCCTCAGGTCAGGAGGGCTTGTCTTATTTCGTACGCCGCGGCGATTTTTTGCTAGTGTGTGTCAATACGGCTTACTCTGGACTAGGGGGCAACGGCCATGTTGAGCATGAATGGCTAGACCGAGTGCTATACGCCAACGGCGATGCCGCGTACAAGTTCGTCGCGGGCCATCATCCGGCTCTAACTGTAAATGGCTACGAGCGGTATCCGTTCTGGCGAATTGTCCCAGATGAAGGAGAATCATTCTGGGATGTGTTGGCTAAACATCGCGTTCAAGCCTACCTCTGCAGTCACATTATTGCTTTTGATGTTCAGGCACGTGAGGGAGTACTCCAAGTGTGCACCGGCGGAGCGGGTACCAACTATGGTCCCGGCGGTTTCATGCCCGGTCGAACAGAATACCACCACGCCGTGCAGTTTGCTGTCGACCCCGCAGGTACAAGCTACCAAGTGATTGACACTAATGGTACGGTACGTGAGCGGCTGGAATGGCCGATATCGCTTCCACCGGCGGTTGAATGGGAACAAGTTACACCAGAGGGGGCATCGGCAAAGTTCGGATGCGCTTGGGACGATTCTAGTCACAATCTCGGTGATGATTGGCTTTGTGCCTGGCGCATCTCAGGAGTGCTGCACCACATTGCATCTGGCAAGAACACGCAATCCCTCCTCTGTGGATGGGACGACCTTGAGGGCGCCGCGACAATCTGGATTGGATTTGAGGGCTGTCCGCCGGTGCTCACGATTAAACTCGTGACCGAATCTGGAATGGGAACACAGACTTGGATTGGCACGGTGATGACACCGGGAGAACCTTTTGATTTCCACCTGGCGCTACATAGCGGGATGGGTCCCGGCGGTGTTCTGTATCGGCTAGATGACGCATCTCGTTGGTCGTCATTGCAATCATCTGCGTCCACGGGGGCGGAAAATCTTATATGGCCGCGCAAATGGGACATCGGCCACAGCCAAAGCGGCATATCCGATCGTCCGTTTCTTGGAAAAAATCTGCGAACATCCTGGTCGAAACGCCGTCTTCCAACACCATCGTAAAGCGGTCATTAACTGAGACAATCTTCCTTTAGGTACTTGCATAGTTTCTTGGAGTATAGATTCCGATGCGATTCGTATTTGCTATTTCCATTCTCTTCTCCGCTGTGCAAATTCTTGTGCCTTCAGCCGGCGCGCTAGACGATTTGTTGATTTACCTCCCATTTAATGAAGGAGAGGGAGTTCGCACCGAAGACGCTTCGGGCAACGGTTTTGACGGAAAACTCAAAAATGGAGCTAAGTGGACGGAAAACGGCAAGGGTGGTAGCGCCGTAGAATTCGGGAACGGGAACAATTCCCATGTTGCAGCCGAAGGAAAAATTCTCGACCCAATCTCAGAATCAGGGCAATTTACCATCGGCGCTTACTTTAAACTCACACAGCATCGTGGTTTTGACGCAATTATTAGCGTTGAGATGCAGGGCGCCGGTTGTTGCAAATACCGCATTCTGGTAAGCCCGGGTTTTAATCCCTATTGGAACGCATCAAACGGCCCGCCAAATGACAGGACCTTTGCCGGCTTCCAATTTAAACTAAACACATGGTACAATTATGTCTTAACATATGATGGTCAAAGGGGAAATGTCTATGTCAATGGGAAACTAATAACAGGCGTTGATGAAGGGAAAACACCGCCCATTGTTAGCCCATCTACGCTATACGTCGGGAGGGGTGAAGCTGACGGAATGCATACACTGGAAGGGGGTGTTATCGACGAAGTTTTCATTTTCAGCCGCGCTTTAACACAGAGGGAAATTCAAACCATCATGAAAGGCGGCGTAATTCCTGCCGCCAGTGCTTTTGACGTCAATCCTAAAGGTAAATTGTCAACCACTTGGTCCGCCCTAAAAACACATAGAATCGTGGACAGCTATTGAGGAGGAAGCCATAGATTTTAATTTGGAGGTCAGCATAAATTTACGTTCGCCATTCAATTTAATAACAAAGCGCCGATATTGACTCCCCATTTTAATTTCGTTAAAGGTTTCCGACGAGTGTAATTCACGATCGCGCATTAAACTATCAATAAGGAGCTATTGCTTTATGACAAAACTCAACGACGTGAACACAACTGACATCCACGACGCCATTTCTCTAGGTTGTCGCACCATGTGCAGCGTTTTCAACGCGGACGACAATGACATCCCCTTTTTCGGGTCGCTTGTGCGCCCTGATGCGAAGTTGACCTTCGCTTCGTATGCTTCGGAGTCCCATGTTCCAGGACGTCACTTAAACGCATTGTTAAATGCCGAAGATGCTATCGGTATCGACCTGGACGAGGATGCAATCGAAAAGCATGCGAATGCCGCATTCTATTCTTATAGCGGCCCGATACCGCTGCCCTTGAATCGCGAGACAATCGACGGCGAACTAAAGAATTGTATCGCACACAATATTCGAGAAGGCTTTCATGCGCTCTACGCACTTGCCAAATACCGGCAGTCCGAGCAAGCCTGCCGCTTAGCCGAGGACTCAATCGCCGCCATTTTCGAATACTGGGCCCCATCGCACGCCTGGGATCGGGAACGCATAGAAGAAATGGGGTTGAGAGCCCCTGGCGATGCATTCGTTACCGGTTTGGCGCGTGCAATCGGTCCGCTGGTAAAATACTACGAAGCTACGGGATACGGTCCCGCCTTGGATTTAGCAATCGTCCTCAAGGAGAAAACCATCAACGGAGTCTTCACTGAGGAGGGCGGATACGACCCGGCGATTTTTGCGACCCATACTCATTCGACCACCTGCATCATGTCATCGCTTGCTCAACTCGCGGACCTAACAAGTGATTCAACACTCATGAATCGAGTGAAAGCCTTTTACGACAACGGACTCTGGGACATTCGCGATGCGCTTGGTTGGGTAATTGAGTCTAGCCGCGAGGATGCATCCCCGGATAACGGCGAAGTGAATAACACCGGGGACATCGTTGAAACAGCGTTGATTCTAGGCAGTTGGGGTTACACGGATTATTACGGGGACGCTGAGCGTATTTTGCGCGGACACCTGCTCCCTTCCCAACTACGCGACATCTCCTTTATCGAAGAGCCGCCCAACCCGGAGGGCGAAGACGGCAAGCGCGATGTTGCCAACAGGCATCAAGGCGCATTCGGCTTCCCTGCACCTTACGGTCACCAAGCAGTTGAAACCTCCCACGTGAGTTTCAACATGGACATCGTCGGCGGCGCGGTAGGTTCATTGTGTGAGGTATATCGGGAGGCAACACGGTTCGATTCCGCCGGACATTGGGTCAACCTTCTTTTCGATCACGAAACAGATGCAATCAATGTTCAATCCCCTTATACCGAATCGGCGTTACGTATTAGGACAAAATACCCCGCCCCCTTATTCGTCCGCATTCCTTCTTGGGTTGAGCCGGCGAGTATAACGGTAGAGGGAACATCTGAATCGCCAACGCACACTAACGGCTATCTTTTTATTGCTGAACCCCCAGTGAATCGGGTGTTGTCCTTTAAATTCGCCATCCCAGAGCAGGAAATTCAATTAAAACACCGCACAAGGGAGATTCGTACTCGGCTTCGGGGTGATGCGGTGGTTGCCATGCAGAACTTCGGCGCGGATCTTACGTTCTTCGATCCAATCGATTAAACTGCGCGCACTGCTACAATGAACATTAACTCTGCTTGGGTGTTACAACGCTGAATGGGGCTAATTCAGACTTGTGACGCGAAAGGCTAACTTGCGTATGCGTCCTCTACGTCTCGCCATTGCCCAGTTTCCCACGAACGTTGTATCGCAGCCTGCACCTGTGCTACTGCTAAAGCTTCTGCGAAGCCGGGTGCAGCTTGCCGGCCGTCTAGGATAGACTTTAAGAATTGGTGGGCTTCAATGACCTTGAGTTCTTCATACCCTAAACCAATGCCCGGACCGGGATTAAATCGGGAATGGAAAGCATGCTCCGGTCCGCCTACTATGCGAACAAAACCTTCATGGGTATTGTTGTCATCTGGAAGATAGAGTTGGAGTTCATTCATCCGTTCAAAGTCCCAACTCAATGCCCCGCGCGTACCGTTCACCTCGAACGCCATGGGAGATTTCAAGCCGCTTATAATCCGGCATGCCTCTAGCGTACCATGTGCTCCATTGGCAAATTGCACCAGTGCGCCCGCATAGTCTTCGTTAGTTACATCTCCCATCGGTCCCGCCGTGCGAGCTGTCGTATGTGTAACTTCGCCGGGTTTGGGTAGTGGACGTTGCGGGATAAACGTCTCACGATTCCCAATCACGCACTTTATTGGTCCCGCAATCATATGCGCCATATCAATCACATGCGACAGCAAATCTCCCAAAGTTCCTAACCCGGAAAGTTCTCGCTGAAACCGCCACGACAGTACCGTTTGAGGATTACTAGCCCAGCCTGTAAAGAATGTGCCCCGGTAGTGGGTTAGCGTACCCAAACGTCCATTCTGAATCAACTGGTGTGCGTACTGCACAAGCGGTGCCCACCTGTAATTGAACCCCACGAAAGTCAGAATACCCGCCCGGCGCGCCGTACGTTCTATTTCTTCTGTTTCCATCGGGTTTCGGCCAACAGGTTTTTCACAGAAGATGTGCTTACCCGCTTCGGCTGCTAACCGGGCAATTTCAAGATGGACGTTGTTCGATGCGGCAATATTCACTACTTCAACAGCCGGATCCGCGATTACTTGTCTCCAATCTACGGTGTGCCGTTCAAAACCGAACCGCGTTTTCGCTTGGCGTGCACGGTCTTCCGCCTCGTCCGCGCAAATTACCAGACGGGGTTGGATGCCGCTGTCATGAAATCGATGCGGAATCTCCCGGTAGGAGCGGCTGTGTGTCATCCCCATCCAGCCTACACCAATCACGCCAATCCCAATGTTTCGCGTCACGGTTGCTCTCCTTCGCTTTCAAATTTTGGCGAATCCGGTTGAAGCGATAAATGCAGCTCGGCGATACGAACTTACGCTCATACTCGCCTCCAGCAAAACAGCGCCGGCACGCCCTACTAACCTGCAATCAACCGGCGGATGCGTTCGTCAAGTGCTTTTTGATCGGTAGCAAACGAGGCGAGTCCGGCGAGGTTCAAGAGCGTGTCGATCGCAAGTCCACCTGACTTGACGCGCTCTTCCCAGATTTCATGCTTCGGTATCTTGCCATCGGAAGCGATTTTGTCAAGATCTGCCATGGATAATCTAGGAAACAAATCGCCGGCACCCATGTCATGCGCCTGTATCACCAACTCTTCCGCCGTCTGAGGCGTATCGGTCGTAATACTTTCAACTAGCCTACGCTCTGATTCTGCAACTTCCCACAACGTATGTAGACGCAAATCCGATGCACTGACCTCGTCGTTGAGACGTATCGGATAATCGCTGTCAACTTTGTAGTCCCACTCCCCTGAAAGTTCCTTTTTGGCAGCAGCAGCAACCTTTACGGGCATCGTGATAACATCAATTCCTGCCAAATCCGCAAGCTGCCCAGCTCCTCGCAAGCTCGCGGCGATTTGTTGCGTCGGTACTTGAGTACCCTGAGCCAGGTCATTAACGGCTCGTTGGCTCGCAAGTGCAGATTTTTCACCAACCAACCGTCCGTCCCCCAATTGATTGTCAACCATGTAAGCATTTAGCCGACCAAGAAACACGTTTACGTACGAAGGCGCGCCAAATGCTGTTGCTATGAAGTTATGCCGCGCACTGAACCCCAAAGTGAAATTAACCGGTACGCCTGTTTCTCGTAAACGGCGCGTAGCAATTAGGCCCGCTGGCGTCAGCGGTATTTTGATGATAAAGGCGTCGGGGCAAATATTATAATACCGGTGACCATACGATACGCTTCTCTCGATGTCGTGAGCCAAATCCGTATGTAGCTCGACGCTCACTTTGCCGCCGAATCGTTGTGCTAGACGAAGTCCATGATGGGCATTTAAGACAAACGCAATCTCGATAATTTGTGTCCGCGTATCCAACCCAGAAAGCGTACCGGCAGCTTTCTGAATCAAATCATCGTATATACCCTTTTGCACCTCGGCGTTAAGCAACGTGTTGTTCGTCGTTAGCGCCGTGAATTCGTCGGTCCAAAGCGGTGTTGCTCCGTCAATATCACCTGTGTCAAGCCAAAGTTCAGTGCCAATGTCACACAACGCGCTCCAAAATGGATCTGATTCGGTGTCAAGACGTTCGCCATGTATATCAGCACCATCCTTTACAAAATCGTGGATTGGGTCAACGATATTCACAGCAGGTTCCACCGGCTGCGTTAGTGTGTTTTCGCTAGACATGATCACTCCTTCCAAAATAGAATGTACGAGATGTAGAAAAAGGGACGCGGAGGGATGTTGCCCGTCCTCATAAAACCCACGGCTGAATAGATTTCGGTCAAGATAGACCCTGTTCCGAAATGGTTGGGGCTAAAAGATGATAGGTTTGCGATGGTAAATTATACCATTTCTGATAGGAAACTTCCCATAAAATCGATATTATATCCGGTTGAACCTCTCAAAAGAATGGCTAGGGAAGATAAAGAACATGCGCGAGCAAAAAGATTTTTACGCTCCACTTGCCTCCTGAAACGCATGTGGTGTCTTAGGTGGGCTTACATGCTAATTGATTATTCGCATTCCATCAACTAACTGCTGTCAGTTACTTTATTCTGAAAAGCTTCCGCTGCACGAGTATCTTGGCTATCCATTTTCAGTGGTGATTTAAGCGTGCCGGAATCGCCGCTGCCGCGTATCACCACTGCAGGCTCAACCGCTCTTAGCTGAACTTGATCGTCGACCTTAAACGGACAGCGGTGGTCGGTCTGAACAATGTAACCCTGTTCTCCGATTTTGACACGGTAGGTCAAATCATGCCCCTTAAACTCGCGCATCGCAATTTTACCTCGCAAACCATTCGGGTGGACCTCATTGCAACGCTCAATAGTAAGATGTTCTGGACGAATCGAAAGCAGCACCTTCCCTTCCGCATGGCAATCGAGTGGAAGTCTGCCGAGCGGAGTATCGGCGCAATCCCCCTTGGCTTCGCCGGAAATCAGGTTCGTCTTACCAAGAAACTCTGCCACGAACGGCGTTTGGGGACAGTGATAGATTGATTCGGGCGTCCCGATTTGTTCAATCTGTCCGTTTTGCATTACAGCGATCCGATTGGCCAAACAGAGCGCTTCCTCTTGGTCGTGTGTGACCAACACTGCGCTCATCCCAGTCTTTTTCAACAACTCCCGCACCTCTTCGCGGGTAGTATGGCGCAACTCAGCATCAAGGTTAGAAAAAGGTTCGTCCAACAGAATTAACCGCGGACCTGGAGCAATTGACCGAGCCAATGCGACACGTTGTTGCTCTCCCCCCGAAAGCTCATGAGGTTTCCTGTCTTTGATGGAAATCAGGTCGACCAACTCCATCACCTCTAAACATCGCTCGCGAAGCAATTTAGAGGTCAGTTTCCTGAGCCCAAATCCGACATTATCCATGACGCTGAGATGCGGAAAAAGGGCGTAGTCCTGAAAGACAAATCCGATCCCCCGTGTATTCGCTGACAGGTGTACTTCCGTGCTTACAAGAAGCCGATCTTCCAGATAAATCTCGCCTGCATCAGGGTGCTCAAAGCCTGCAATCACTCGTAAGGTCGTTGTCTTCCCGCAACCGCTCGGTCCCAAAAGCGCGAAAATTTCGCCGGCGTAAACATCAAAACTCACCTGTACCACTACAGGCCCAAGGTGAGGAGCAAGTTGCTTGGTAAGATTTCGCACACTAAGCAGGGGTTTCATGGGAAATCCTTTCCTGGACAAGCAGAAGTCCCACAAACAGTGCCGAGAATAGCAGAATCGCCAGCGCATACGGCGCCGCTTTCGCAAATTCAACTTCGTTTGTGTAACTCCAGACGTTTACCGCCAACGTCTCGTACCCCGCGGGAGAGAGCAAGACCGTGAGATGAAGTTCTTTCATGGCAGAGAGAAAAACTAAAGCCGTACTCGCCGTAAGCCCGCCGCGTAAATGCGGAAACGTCGCCTTGAAAAACGCCCGCAGAGGCGTATAGCCAAGGGACTTAGCTGCCTCCTCCAATCGAGGCGGCGCCTGATAGAGCGCACCTCGGACGGGCCCAATAGATTCAGCGAGGAAGTGCAATGTGTAGGCAAAAACCAAGACCCAAAGCGTCTGATAAATACCGGATAGTGGTAGCGTGAAGAAGATGAGCGCAAGAGCAAGTGCCACGGGCGGCGTCGCGTAACCCAAATATGCCACACGTTCTAGGAGTCGGGAGAGGAACGTGGGGTAACGCACGCCCAAATATGCGAGCGGCACCGCGAAACAAGTGGAGAGAAGCGCAGCGGGAGCGGAAGCAAAGACTGATCCAGAGAGCGCCTCGTACAGGGATTGAATATTTGAAGGTACATTTTCCTTCAGCATCCAGAAACAGATTGTGACAGTCGGTAGAATTACGCTTGCGGATGCTAAAACGCCAAGGAAAATGTATGCAGGCCCCTGCCAAGCACCAAGCGGAATTAACGGCACTTTTCGTGGCGGACCGCTTCCCGTGCGGTGAAGTTTAGCGCCGCGCAACAGTTTAGCCTCTATGGCGATGAAGACGCCGGCAAGTGCGAGAAGCATCAATGCCAGCCAAGCCGCGTAGGTGCGGTCGAAGGACTGCCTTTGCGAGTAAAGCGCGTAACTATAGGTTTCGTAGCCCATCAATGAAACCACGCCAAAATCTCCGAGAACGTGCAGCCCGACGATTAGCCCGCCAGCGTAAAGCGTCGGGCGAAGTTGCGGCATAACCACATATCGGGAAACTTCCCATGTCCTGTATCCCAAACTTTGCGCAGATTCTTCAAGCGCGGCGTCAAGTCCCAACAACGCTGAACGTATATTCATGAAAAGATATGGAAACGTGCAGAAACTTAGTGCAATGAGCGCACCCCAAAAACCGCTAAGACGCGGTAACCTAAACCCGAATAGACTCGCTACAACTCCATCGGGTCCGCTCAGTCCCAACAGTGTGTACGCCATTACGTAACCCGGAATCGCCAGCGGCAATACACCCAACAAGGTAAAAATCCGGTTGCCTCTGAGTTCCGCGCGGGTGGTGAGCCACGCAAGAGGCGTTGCCAATAACCCGCCGACGGCAAGGACCCCAGCGGCAAGGAGAAATGTATTCACAAAGAGGTACAGATTTCTCGCGCGGAAGACTATCTGAGTGAGATCGGCTGCTTCTGCTTGGAAGGCTCGGACGAGCAGGTAAGCCAACGGCAAGAGAACCCCTGTTCCTACCGCAATCGCAGGAAGCGTTAAGTACCAGGGAGAAAGTTGGCGCGCGAGAAGAATTCTCATAGCAGACCGACCTTCCTCAATAGTTTCAGCGTACCATCCAGATCGTCTAAATCCTCTAGGTTTAGCGCTGGTATCTGATTGAGAAGGTCGTCCAGAGACAGCAGTTGGGCGTTGGGAATCACCTTATCCGTAACCGGGTACTCGAAGACTTCGCTCGTAAAGAACTGCTGTGCTTTGATGGATATTAAAAACTCGATGAAAGCCAACGCTTCTTCAGACCGCTTACTGCTCTTCAGTAGCGCAATGCCAGCCACGTTGACTAGATTTCCCGCGTCGCCGGCTTTGAAGAAGGTCTGATCGACCGGGAACTTTGCATTGCCCTTTTTGAAGCGCAAGAGATAGTAGTGGTTTGGCAATCCTAAATCAATCTCTCCAGCGGCAAGCGCCTGGATAATCGGGGTGTTCTTCGCATAATTTTTGGTTTTGTTTTCCCTCATAGCTCGCAGCCAGCTCTCGGTTTTCTTCTCGCCTTCCAAAACTCGCATTGCGGTTACGAAAGCTTGGAACGATGCGTTCTGTGGCGCCCAACCGATTCGGCCCTTCCACATGGGATGGGTGAGGTCAAATATACTATCGGGTAACGCTTTCGGGTTGACGCGTTCCGGCGAGTAGGCAAGAACGCGCGCTCGGCCGCTGGTTGCAACCCACGTGCCGTCAACGTTTCGAAAGCGTTCTGGAGATTCGGATAAAATCCTGTCGGGCAATCGGCTGAAGATATTTTGCTTGCTCAACGCACCCAGTGCGCCGGCATCCTGAGCCCAAAACAGATCTGACGGGCTCTTTGCGCCCTCTTCCAGTATAGCAACCGCCAACTGGGCGGTGTCGCCGTATCGAACTTTGACTTCTGTACCGTTCTCCTTCTCAAACTGTTTAATGATTGGCTCGACTAGACTTTTGCTTCTCCCGGAATACATCACCAATTCCTTGGCATCTGTTGTTCCGAATATTGTTGCACTTAAAAGTAAACCTAAAATTCCAGCGGAATATCTCAACATTGTAATCTCCCGTTGCTGTAATATTGGATTCAAGGCGCAAAGGGATTTATAGCTTCCCCACTTGACATCTAGAACCACGCTCAACTATACTATTATGTGTGTACTCAAATTTGAACGGTTCTCATAAAGGCTAACACTTCCAAGCGTAAAGGAGAAAACAATGGACGGCCATCCCGAAATCATCGAAGTACTTAACGAAGTATTAACATCCGAACTAACTGCAATCAATCAATATTTTGCCCACTCCGAAATTTGTGAAAATTGGCAATACCATCATCTCCACCAAGCTATTCGTGAGCATGCGATCGGAGAAATGAGGCACGCCGAAAAACTTATCGCGCGGATTCTGTATCTCAACGGAATGCCTAACATGATGCGGTATTTTGAGATTAGGATTGGCACGACTGTCGAAGAAATGATGGATAACGACCTTGACCTTGAGAAAGAAGCTGTTGAGCGGCTGAATGAATTCATTGAACTCGCTATTACCCACAAAGACGCCGGTTCACGAGAACTTCTAGAGGAGATTCTCAAAGATGAGGAAGACCACGTCGACTGGATTGAAGCCCAGTTAGATCAGATTAACCAAATGGGAATCCAAAACTACCTTGCACAACAGGTTGGCACCGACGAAGCTTAACCAGCTCCGCTCCAAACAGTAGCAAGTCGCTTACCCCAAGGTAACAGCAGGATCACTCTTGAACGAGTTGCCGGGCGCACCCATTACCTTCCAACCCAAACCACCGAATTGACTTTCGCCCTCGCTTTGAAAAAGTTGCCAAAATATGATAATGAGACTCAGTTTCACTTGCTCGCCAAGTCGTAATTATAGCACTTACATCAATTGCATGTCAAAGATTTTTGAACCGCCTCATTCAAGAACGGAATACTCCGCTTGAATAGAAACGAGTTTTTCGCAAAAAACCTGGTTGCTGTTGCACAATCACAATTTTGTGTCGGTGCTCGCCGCATAAATCGCTTGCCGTATCCTGAATGCACTCAGTTTTTTCCAACATTCCCACCGAATTTGATGTTAGACCGCTCTGCTGCAGCAGCAACCTCACGCACAATTCTCATGGTTAATTCGGCTAAGTTCTGTGCGAACATTTGACTCCCGTTATTCGATTCTGCAACCTCGCGGTAGCGGGTGCCGCTACGTAACGTTGTCAACCGATGATTCGCAATGCCGAGTGCGCTCGCAACTAGTTCGGTGGGCACATGAAGCGTATCCGTCGAAGGTGTTACACCTGTTGTCAGTTCAACTTGTGTGTTGGCTTCAGAAGATTGCGCCGCTATTTGCTCACCATCAAGGGGATTCCCCGCCAAAAAAGCTTCTTGGCGGGACTCAATAACCTCAATAACCTGTTCGGCCGCCGCTTGTTCCGCAAGTCGCTTTGAGCCGGAAATCGGCGCAGGAGTAATGTAACTAGATTGTCCGTACTTAACGGTTACAATCCAGCTAGGCGAGTCCGGTTTTCCCTGTTGTCTAGATTCGTACAACGGTTCTCCAAGGTTCCTCGTATGACAGAGTTGTTGAAGCACCCCTTTGTAATTCTGAATTTCACTCTGAGTTGTCATCTCTGACATATGAATCTCCCAATTAAATCTGAAAAGGCGATGAAAAGGTGTTTTACTATAGATAGTGGCTCTTAATCGACATAGATTGCGATTAGCGTAAATATGTTAGTGCTTAAACCGGCTCATATCTCAACATCGGTTCATTGCGGCGAACCACGAGGTGTTTTCGCCAATTTGTGTCATCTCTTTCGGAGTAGTCCTCCCGATAATGCCCGCCGCGGCTTTCGGTACGCGCTATAGCTATGCGTGTTATCAACCTCGCTACTTCAAGCATATTCTGCAACTCAAGTGCTTCAATTTGATTTCCCGATATCGACTGATCCAATGGTGCTAACGCATCGGCAACTTTCTTCAGGTCTCCGCCATTTCTGAGTATACCGGCGTGTCTCCACATTAGCTCTCGGATCATTTCTTGGGCAGTGTTGATATCAACGGACGGATTGGATGTGTCATTGAATTTATCGCTGCTGGATTCTGATTCGTCATTCGACTGAATCCGAACACTCGCGTGCACTTGTGTGTCCAATTTTCCCGCGTATTTAGCCGCGGCTTTTCCCGCACGTGTGCCAAAAACTATACACTCAAGCAATGAATTACTTGCGAGCCGATTCGCGCCATGGACCCCTGTGCACGCAACCTCACCACAGGCGGTAAGGCCGCGAATGCCCGTCTCGGCATTCATATTGGTTCGAACACCGCCCATCATGAAATGTGCTCCAGGTCGAACCGGGATTAAATCCGTGGTAATGTCAATACCGTACTGATTGCACGTATGGTAGATTGTCGGGAAGCGGTTCTGTATGAAATTCGGCGATAGGTGTGTGATATCCAAGTAGACGCAGGGTGAATCTGTCAATTCCATTTCACTAAGGTTGGCGCGGCTCACCACATCTCGTGGCGCAAGTTCTTCCAATTCGTGGTATTTGCCCATAAACCGTTCGCCGCGCCCGCTGATTAAGGTTCCGCCCTCGCCCCGCAAGGCTTCGGAGATTAAGAAATGGGGGGCTCCCATCAGGAACAACGTAGTAGGATGAAATTGGACAAATTCCATGTCCATCATTTCACAACCCGCCCGCCAAGCCAGGGCGAAACCGTCGCCCGTTGCGACTTCTGGGTTCGACGTGCATTGATAGATTCGCCCAAGCCCACCTGCTGCGAGGATTGTGGCTTTGGCAAAGATGCAGTGCAGGGTGCTATCAATGAGGGCGGCCACTCCGTAGCAGGTGTTGTCCTGTGTCATGAAATCAACCGCGAAGGCGTGCTCAATAACTTGTATCCGTTTTTGTTTCTTGAGATGCGTGACTAAAACCTGCGTGGTTTCTGCGCCAGTAGCATCGCCTCGGTGAACTATACGCCGGCGTTGATGCGCCGCTTCTTGCGTGAAACCGAGCGTTTCACCCTCCTTGTCGAAATTTGCGCCCCATTGAATTAGTTCCGATACCCGTTCAATGCCCTCCTCAACCATGATTTGTACAGCAATCTCATTGCAGAGCCCAACTCCCGCTTTAAGCGTATCTTCGACATGGAACCCGATTTCGTCATCCTCACTCATCGCAACGGCGATGCCGCCTTGTGCATACCGCGTGCTGCTCTCTTGAAGCGCGCCTTTTGTAATCAACACAACATCCCCGTGGCGATTGGCTTCAATGGCTGCCCTTAATCCAGCGCTGCCGCTTCCGATTACCAAAAAATCGGTGTCGATCCGCGGCAACTCCGCAGAATCAAAATTGATGAGATATCGGCGACTCATTTGGCTCTAATGCGATTCGGCAATCGCAAATGACATCCTTTCGAAACAGTTTGCCTAGATTGTCCAAACGGCGTAAAGTGAACAGTGCCTAGAAAACCCCAGCGACCTTCATAACTTTTCCGGTTCCTTCTGCAATCTGTGTTCCATCCTGCAGTTTAATCTCCGCAACAACCTCAATGAGCCGCTTTCCGGCTTTCAGGCGATTGGCTGTCACGAGAAGCTTCTGTCCGGCGCGTGCGGGATTTTTGAATCGAATATCGAGTTGCGCAGTCACCGCAGGCCCATCAAAATTAGCGATGCCCACGTACGTTATCGCCTCATCCAATAACGTGCTTAAGATACCGCCGTGCACGATATTTGTCCACCCGTGGAAGTGCTCCGGCGGGATACATTCAATCTTAACCTGCGTCCCGTCCGGCGAAATATCAGGATGGACTTGCAAACCAAATGGGTTCTCTTTACCACAAGCGAAACAGCGGTTGTTGTTCTCAACACGCATCATGAACCGTTCCTGATGATTCCGTCGAATCCGATTTCTTTCTGCCTAACGCGTGCCATGCGTGCGGGGAAATATTCATGCAAGATTATGGGTGCCAAAGTCGAACCGTTCAAGATACTCGTTTATCTTTTTTGCCATGAACTTCGCCGACTCCTCGGCTTTATCCGGCCACGCAAAAACTGAGTTGGTCATAACGCCGTCAAAACCGACCTCCTGAAGCGTACGGAAAAACATCTCCCAGTCAATGTCTCCCTCCCCAATGTTTAGATGTTGATGAATGCGGACTGTGGATTCAAGAGGATTGACGATATAACGAACCGGAATCCGGTGATCGAGCGTATCGGCGACATGGACGTGATCCAGTACCGGCGCCGCGTAGCGAATCATCTCGGTCATATTACCGCCCATGTGATAAGTGTGGGGCGCACAATACAGGTATCTGACATAGGGCGACCCAATTGCACGGATAATGTCTACTGCACTATTTCCATCTTCAACAAAGTCGCCCGGATGCGGTTCAATCGCCATGGTGATGTTTTCCCGTTCAAGAATAGGAATAATATCCTCCATGGAACGCCAGAACGCTGCGTCACACGCTTCCGGCGTGTCCGGGTTGCCGCTAAACTCCGAGTTGAGGTGGGAGCACTCAAGCTCAACTGCCACCTGAATCGCTTTTTCCCAGTAGTTGACAGCCGCTGCGCGTGCTTCGGCGTTGTCGGGTTCAGACCACCGGTACACTGTCCACATCGAGGCTAGTCCGACGTTGTAGTTGCGCAATGCACGCTTCAACTCGGCAATATTATCTCGATTTGCTCTGGGGCTTATGAACAAGGGTAAGAAATCGTCGCGCGGTGACAGTTCAATCCACTGGTGTTGGGTTTCAGCGGCGAACCGGCAAACTTCAGTCAGCGAACGGTCTCGTATCATCCAGGGGTCAAGCGCAATTTGCATGTGTCTTCTCTGTCGGCAGGTGGGCGGCTTAGTCAGTTGATTCGTTTTCGTGTACGCCGTACTTCTTGCCGTGATCCAAGATTAACGTCCAAACTGTAGCCGGCAGTTCAATCCCTTCACGTGATTGCCTTTCTTCAGCCTGCCGCTCCGGGTCGCCGGGAACAAGCACTTCGGAAAAACCGGGTGCTGGCGGGATGGATCGAATCCCCGCAAGAAAATCGTTGACAGCTTGCTGGTACGCGTCCAGCGGCTGAAAAACGCTTATGTCGATTGCTTGAAAGAAGGTGCCGCCCATCCGTTCCGAATCGAGGCTAACCGCTGCAAGACCGCCAATCAAACACGTCAGCAGAGAGAATGCATATCCCTTATATCCGCCGAAGACAAGCATGTTTCCGCCGTCAAAAAAGTCGCCGGGATTGACGCTCGGCTGTCCGTGCTTGTCAATAATGCAACCCGGCGGAAGCTCTGTCCCCTTAACACGCGCGAGGTGAATTTTTGCGCCGGAGAGCATAGTGGTTGCAAAATCGGAAATAAAGTGTTTGCCATCCGCGGACGGTACTCCGAGCGCGATTGGGTTAGTCGACAGCGTTCCCTCGGCACCGCCGAACGGCGCGGCGTCGCCCGGCTCTTCTCCTCCCCAGCCCGATGTTACCATGCCGATAAAACCCTCACCAGCAGCCTGTTCTACGAACTCCCCGAGTCGCCCGATATGATGCGTGCGCGTGAGGCTTACGGCGCCCATCCCGGTGGCGCGGGCTTTTTCCATTGCCAAATCCATACACCATCGTCCCGCATAATGCCCCCAACCTACATGACCGTCGACTAGAGCCGTGCTAGCCGTTTCCCTGACCAGCTCGGGCATCCCGTCAGGAATCAGCCTCTCCTTTTCTATCGCATCTATGTAGCCAGGTCGAGCCGGTTCTGTGTACGTGGGGATTTGCGACACACCGTGTGAAGTGTGCCCTTTCAGGTCAGAGTTAACTAGGATTTGGGCAACGACCTCCGCGACCTCGTTTGGCGTCCCAACCGCCTCAAAAAGGCGTGTGCAATAATCGAGAAGCGTCGCTGAATGAATCCGAAGCGTAGATTCCACGCTAATATCTCCTTTGAAGGATAGAAGAAACGGCAATACGGTGCTTGTCGTGCATTAGGATAGCGTCGGACAAATAATGCAAATTTCCGTAGAATAGGCTTCCTAGTCACGATGGCCGAGACAACGGCGCCCATTCTAGAGAGGAATACACAATCGACTTAAACCCATTTGCCAGTGTCCTAGTTGAGATCGTCTTCGTCCAACACGCAACTAATCACAGCAGCGACCATCGTCTCGTCGCCGACAGCGACAACGTCGTGTTCGACCCTCGCGGGTATATACGCAGAACCTCCCGGCCCTACAGTCTTTTTTTCGTCGCCTACAGTGATTTCCGCCTGCCCGGCAAAGATATAATAACACTGTTCCCAGCTTGGATGGTGGTGGCTCCCGTGTGCTTTCCCCACAGGCCATGTGTGGATGCCAACAATTAAGCGTTTCGTGGCAAATGGATTTGAGTCCTGCTTTTCGTATAATTCGCCCTCGGGGCATGTAATAACGACTGAATATCCAGATTCCTCACGAGGAATACCTGGTATTGTTTCATCGCCCCATCCCGTAAAACTGCTCTTTAAATCTTCAAGCGTATGAATAAAATTCAGCACAAACGCCCTCCCTAAAAATGTCAACACAAAAAGAGTTTGAAACTCTTGGCGTCAGAGTCGCGGCAACGGTATGCCGATTACGGTCAAAGAATATCCCAATATTCTACAAAAATTTTGAATTTGTGTCAAGCACCCTCGATTGAAATTTAGGATTCAGCAATCCTCCTCATATGCGCGATTTGAAAGACGCGCCCAGGAGTGTACTCCGTTTTTCGACAATATGTTACGCCGCTGCACATAACCTTTTAAAGCTTCCGTATCGCGATTTGGAGATTGCTCCTACACGGGTGCATGCTGTAGGAGGGAACTCCGATTCCCGACAATATGTTACGCCGCTGCGCCTAGGCTAAGAGAACTACAGTTTCTGCAGGTTGGGTTAACGGGTTTGCCGCTTATTTTTCAAAAACGCTCTTACGGAAGGCTAGTGTAAATCCGTGTCTCTTCCAAAGTATGGGAGAACGGCCCCTGTTTATCCGTTTCTACGGTCACCGTAATTATTCCCATTTCTGTGTCACGCTGCGGATCCTCCAGGATTAGCGGGCGTGGAATTTCTGAACGTAGTAATCTTATATTTGACCTGCCAAGCGAACCCCACCGCAAGTCAAAAAGTTGGCCATCATAAACCTTTTCGTTCTTGGTGCCCTGCCGCATTGAATAGATCGTAGCATCCGTTATGAATTTGGATTCGGAGATCGCATTAACACCAACCCCCGGCGTTAGAATGCTTTCACTCCAGATGAGGGCGTTGCGATTCCTATCTAGCAGAATAATTCGAATATCAAGATAGCCGAGGCGATAATCTGATTCGATTCGGATATTCTCGAAGTTTTGAATCTCCCCGCTGCTGCACCCAAATATCGCAAATAGCTGAACTAGAGCTAATCCGCCAAAAAGCCGTTTTAGTTTTACATTCCTAATGCAATACAACCTTTGTCTCCTGCCCTTAAGTCCAAACCCGATAGATTTAGCTGACTGTTCAAACACCCAAAGTATATCTGTCAATCTTTGATCTGAATAGTCAAAAAAAGGCAGCCATTAGGCTGCCTTACATAAAAACTTACACTTCCGAAACGGCGGCATCGAATCTGCGTCAACTTGCCTTTCGCCCGTAATTCGATTGTCCGATAAAACTAAATGCAATTAGCACATTTCATGGAAGCGTATAAATCAAGATTTACTCATCTTCCGATACGGCTATGGCAATTTCCTGCCCCTCAGGTTTACTAAATCGTTGTTTCGCACGCTCCATCACATCAATAACCACGCCATGTTGGGTGCTCTTGTCAGCCTTGATGATTAGCGTACTAATCAGATGCTCGTGCGTGGCAAGAAATATATCCATTTCGTCCATCGTTTGCATTAACAAGTCATCAAAGGAAATTTGACCATCTGGACTGATAAATAAGTTAAATTTCTTACGTGGAAACTCGTGCTTTGTCGCTGACTCCGGTAGCGTGACTGAAAATGGCGGAGGCGTACGCATGATTGCCGAGACCATAAAGAAAATCAACAACAGAAACACGCAATCAATCATCGGCGCCATTTGCAACTCGGTGTCTTGCCGACCACCCCGCCGCTGAAATAAAGCCATGGTTTTCCTCCTTTTATTAACATTTCGTAGTGTTAGTAATTTGGTTTATGAATTTCAGTTCCTTCAGGTCTACTAAAGCGTTGAATTGCACGCTCCATTACATCAATAGATATGTCATGATGCGGCCTCTTGATTGACCTTATTCGAAATTGCTTCTTTAAGGGGGCCGCGGGGAAATTCGTACCTTGTCCTTAACACCGGCCGCGCGGTTGAAACAAAGGCATTTCTACCCTTACTTTGTCTCATTCCCTCGCGACCATGGCAAAGCCAATTTTATCAATACCTGCCTGTTTTGCAAGATCCATAATCTTAACAATTTGCTCATGTAAAACTGCACGCTCTGATTGGATTATCAGCATATTCTTGATGTCTTCGGGGGCATTAATGAACTGGCTAAACATTTCGTTGAATCCGACGATTTCATCGTTCAATACCATTGTACCCACGCGCTCTGCTCCCGACGGATTGGCAATTCGCACGATTAGTCCCTTCGGTTTATTGGGATTCGGCTTGCCCGGCGGCGGTAACTGCACGCGAATACCCGGCATCGGCGAGAATGTCGTTGCCACCATGAAAAAGATTAACAGTAGGAACACGCAGTCAATCATAGGGGCCATGTCCATTCGCGGCCCCTTTCTCTCTTTCAGTTTTGTAGAGAGCAATGTCATACGTTCAGGTTTTCCACCCTGAGCCATTTCAATCCTCCTATTGATAGGTAGTAATAATACAATGCTGCCCTTGTAACTTTACGTTACAGGGACAGCATCGAAGCGTCAGGTTTAGGCATTATCCATTTGACCAAGCACCAACTGGTTCACGATTTCGTTTGAGACTTGCTCAATCTCAATTACGTACCTGTTGACCCCGCTATCAAATAGGTTGTAGAAAATGAGGCAAGGAATAGCTATCGTCAAACCACCTGCAGTCGTCAGCAATGCCTGTGAAATACCTCCTGCCAGTTGCTGCGGGTCCCCGGTACCTTCTAGCGCGATGGTCGTAAATGCGCTAATCATACCGATAACCGTACCCAGCAGACCAAACAGCGGAGAAATAGCGGCGATTGTACCGAGTACGGGCAGATTCCGCTCAAGCTCAGGAATTTCGAGGAGACTTGCCTCCTGAATGGCTTCTTGGATTTCTTCTTTGGTAATCTCTCGTTCTTCAATTTGCGCTTGGCTGTACTTCAACAATCCCGCCTTCAATACGTTAGCTAATGGACCGCCAGCTTCCTCACAAGTTGAGACAGCTTCCATTATATTTTCGTTGCGCAAGAAGTTCGTGATACTTGCCATGAACTGTTCCGTGCCGATTTTTGACCGGCTTCTCGCAAAGGTAAATAGCCGTTCAATAATGAACGTCACTGCCACAACAGAGCACAGAGCAAGCGGCCAGAAGATGATACCGAACTTCGCAAAGAATGTGAAAACGGTATCTTTTTTCGTCATTTTCATTTGTACATACTGATCGCCGCCGGCTGTAATTGTAACTGCTTTACCTTCCCTGTCTTTGTAGCCGTCTCTATAGAAACTCATCAAATAACGGCCCGGGGGAATGCCGCTTGCCTCAAATTCCCCGCCCGTATCTGTTTGTGTATCATACTCGGTCCCACTGACATCTTTAATAATTACGTTGACTTCGGGAACAGGGTTTGACTGAGCTGAGGTATCCAAAACCTGACCGCGAACAATGCCGGTTGTACTGGAGACATCTACAGATGTTTCTTCCTCTTGTGCAAACACTACCGCACCCTGGAATATCAACAAGCTAACTATAATTAGAGTTACACTCAAACGTTGCATCTTTTCCTCCCACAATCTGTACGTTTAGGTTATGACTTTGAAAAGGGATGGCACTTCCTACTATAAACAAACCCCTGATTTTTTCAAAAGTTTTGAATCAAATTGAAAAAAAGCGCCAAGCATTCGATACGCTTGGCGCTTCCATACTAGAATCCCATCATTGCGCGGATGAACGTCGTGTTAGTCGTCGTCCGCTCAAATATGATTCGCGTCCGGCGGAAACCCGACAATACCACGATGTTGAACCCTAACCACTCACCACGCTTAATCATCTGAATTTCAAAGATACGCGTACGAATGTCTGGTCGGAATAAAACCGGTACCGGTTCGTCAACAGGGAAATTCGTTAGAAAATTCTTGAAATTGTTGTCCCGGTTGGTAAACTTCCGGTATTGAAAACCTGCAAGAATATTCACTCGCTGGGAGAACTGGTAATCTAGGCGTACACCCAGCACATCCTCACGACTCCGAATATTAAACCGCAAGTATTCTACCGGTGCCAAATCCGTTGGCACGAAAAGGCGCGGATTCAACACGTCGCCAATCTCCTCGCCTTTTCGATCGAACTTCTTCGTCCAGATGTACTTCGCCATAGGCGTGAGCGTTAAATCCTCACCAATCTTGTCTACTCCCGGCAAGTCGCCCAACGGTATCTCATATTTAAACTTGATAACAGTTGTCTGGTTACGAATATTGCGCTCCGCGTAGCGGCGCTGTTTCCACTGGTCGGGATCATAAACTAGCCCGCGCTGTTGCTCAGCATCCGGATGCAGCGGGTTTAGACCGTGATCGGGATAGAACGGGAATTCACGTCTATCTCCGGCAACACGAACCTGATCCACTGGCACCATCAAATCCACACGTTCATCCAGTTCTGTGTTCTCATCACTTTCTTCTAAAGACTCGTCGAACGGAATGTCTAACGCTATCGCATCCTCAGCATCCGGCTCGAACTGCTTTTGAAGAACTAACAAGAATTTCGTCTCTAACGTCAAATTCGGGATGGCCGTATAAATGAACTGGAGTGTCGATGTATTCGCGCGTGCGTTGAAGAAGTCCAATTCATCTGATTCTTGCGTTGTCTCTAATTCACCAGGACGCAGTGTAATCGAGTATTCGGGAATGTCATCTCGAACGCGAACAAACCGGTTCTGGAACAACATCGTCCCAAAATCAGGGATGTCGCGTTGATAAGTCAGATGCATATATCTCGAATCGTTCTGGCGGCGACTCGAAATTTCGCTCTCGTTTAGCCAACCTACCTTCAGTGTTAGGTTATCCAACAAGTCGTAGCTCGCAGCGATATGGTATCCTTCACGGTCAATACCGTACTCATACTGCGGCTCATAATCATCCTCAAGGGAATCAATTACACCGTTGTTATTCAAGTCAACCAAATCCTGAAAAATGGGAGGATCTGCTTCGAAAATCAGAAAATCTTCTTCGTAGTCTAACACGCCGTTCTGATCACGGTCGTCGGCTTGTGGTAAAACACCGTCAAAGTCGATGTCATCTGGCCAATCATCATCATCATCATCATCTTCAACCAAAATGTAATTGATTTCATCGTATGGTGAGATTTCCGCCGCCGATTCGGGTGTCCGATCTAGAGAATACGTCTGATCTCTGTCTGTGTTCGCACCCCAATTATGGTACGTCGTGGTGTAACCGGGGTCAATATGATAGAACGTCTCCTCCAAAAACAGCCTGCCGAATCGTTGCTTGAGGTTGATGAACCACGCAACTTCTCGACCCAGTTCCCCACTGCCGTTTTCGTCGGTGCCGTCTCCACCTAAACGGGCTTCAAACCTTTCCCCTTCAGTCTCGGAGTAGGTCGGAAGATTCGTATCGGTGTTTATCACCCGCCCCGTTGACGGATCTATCGCGATATTCGATGGCTCATCAATATCCGGATTGACTTGGCTGAAACTGACCTTGTCTTTTGGGATAGTCGGATACTGTTTATACTTGCTGTTGACGGAATAGTGGGCGCGAATTAACGTGTTAAACAGTGTGCCTTCCAAGTCCACACCGTACAACACCGCCGCCCTCGCAGCACCGTAGCGATAACTTACTTTACGTGCGCGCCCCTCACCCGTCCACGCATTTGGATTCCGAAATTGATTGGCTCGATTGCTCGTATAATCGGACGACTGCCCGTAATTGCCAGGCGCTTGGATGACATCTCGAAACGGCATTTCAATATGGCCGTCTGACGTCTTAATCCAATCCGAACTCACGTCGCCGACGTTGGCGCCGCTGAAACCGACCACTGAGATATTGTAGTCGCCAGCAGCTATAATCTCAAACAACACGGATTTCACCTGGCGCGGGTTGATTGGATCGTCCAACGCCTCAAGGTTCAATTCATACTGCATAGCATCGAAACCCTCGACGATTTTCCAATCCCCGGTCTCATGCACTGTGCTGCCTCCGACCGGCAAAATCTCATCGGAAAACACAGTAAATTTTTGCTGTTCTTCCGGTAACTGGCGGGCAACTTCACCTGCTTCCCTCTCGTCAACCGTCAGTTCCTCAAGTCCTTGCGTGACAATCGTCACTGTTATAGTCTTAACCGCCGCACCAACACCGCCTTGGATGTTTTCTTCCGGAAGATTCGCGAATGCTGACGGATGGTTATCCTCTGGAGAATCATCACGGAATACGACCGCAATCCGTTCCGGCGGAGTATTCGCAACTGAACCCAACATCGGATTCTCTACGCGTTCCGGATGTTGTTTTTGAAGGTTAACATACGTGAATCCCGCGCGAAACACATCGCCCAAAAGCCCCTGTGCACGAAATCCGAGTAATCGTGCATTTTCAATGTGCCGAACCCCAGCATCATCCGAAAAACCGTTGCGCCGGCCAAAGGTGCCCGCCAGTGTGGGAACTGCATCAGAGAGCTGCGCCGGGTTAGAAATTCGGGAGTTGAGCAACGTAAATAGGTGGCGTTCATGCGCAAACGAAATATCCATGCGAAAACCATCGAATTCCGTTTTATACATGATATATCGGTTCGGAAATAGTGTAGAGGGTTTAATTCGCATGTTGTCGCCGATGGCGCACTCTGCATGCCTGCCGCGGAACGTGTCTTCTGTTAATACAGTACGGTCCAATTGTGCAGAGAAACGCTCACTATCGAGTTGGCCCGTCCATCCAACGATTAGTTCTCCGGATGGATCAAACAACTTTTGTTCTCGGTAGTTATAGACCTCCGATCCTTCCAGCAATTCCTTTCCAAAGAGATCGTAGAAGAATTGAGGTTCTTCCTCGAGTTGAAATCGGTCAGAAAACTTGGATTGTCCCTCAATGGAAGGGAGCAGGGGCTCTTGTGGTCCCAGTGATTGTGCCCCGCAACCATAGAACATTAAACAACTGAACAATCCAGCCGCAACAAACAACCAATCAAGCGAGGGTTTTGGTGTCTTCATTAAACATGCCTCCTTGAGCAAATAAAATTGTGTACTGGTCAATCGGTCAAATTGACGTTCTTGCCCACTAAATCTGCGGCAACAATCTATTCCATCACATTGACCATTGACATATTGTTACATCACAGTGCAAACAAAATATCATTGAGTTCAACTCAACCTAGACTCATTTTTCGCGTCATGCGCTTGTGCTTCCTCGAATGAACACAACATCAATGTGGAAAAACCAACACTAAAGGATACGTAATAACGACATATATAGCCTTTGTTTGGTCGTTTTTGAGCGAAAGCCAAAAGTAAGGATAAAACCATAGTCCTTGAAAACGTTAGGACTACTATGTTGCAATTTTACCGGAAAAAATCACTATTCGCGATTTAATCCTATGTCGCCAACAGCCTACAATACTGTCGTGCGGGAAATCATGACCTCCTTTCATCTAATCGCCTGCTCACTTACATAACCCCAAGAGTTGTTTCCTATCGCTATGAGTTACCCGTTAAGCCGTATGAACGATGTCAATCAACACTTCAATTAACAGAGACTTTTTTTGCATGGTGCCTACTGATGCCCGTAACAAAGGATATTGAGTATTTCTAAACACCTGGATAGCCGGCACTATGGAGACAGGGCGTACAAAAATTGTGTGACGGAAGACTTTGACACACCGTCAATGTGGAATTGAAGCCTAAACAAGATAAGAATGTAATTACAAATATCGTGCTGCTGCCCTTCCTTGCCGCAGAGGGAATTTAATCAAAAGTAATCTCGGTCGTTTCGGCCAGCGGTATCCAACCAATTCTGACTCTGAAGGTCGCTCACTGCGCTCACTGATTGGATGAATTGATTGTAACTTGCTTAACTCAGTGGAGATGGTTTTATCAGGCTCCGAAAATAAGGCAGCCTTTAAGATAACACTTCTACAATTTTCTGTCAAGACTTTTTTGCACACTTTTAACCTGACCCATCCCGCCGCATATCAATACGTAATTCTTTGCACGCTTTTACTTATGATTCTGTTAATGTCTATGGTCGGTATTTGGTATTTTACTCTACTACAGGACATTAACTCGTACATTCCTTGGGTAATAACTCGGATTCTCAATCCTGATTAAAAAAATCTTACAAAGTTGCTCTCCCTTCGCACTCACTTCTAATGACACAATCTAAGTGGTAATAAATCCCAAAAGCTGAACTTGGGTATGCACTATCCGGTTCTGAGATGTACGGAGCGTTTCCCGGTGGGTTTGGTCAAGGTCAACTATCAATATAATACCGTCCGAATGAACACCCAAGACAAGGCTATCAGATGTTGGTAAAATTGGCGGGGCATCAAGTAAGATGAGTTCGTAGCGTTCGCGAAGTTGTTCAGTGAGGACGTTTAAACGTGGCAGCCGCAAGAAATCAGTGGGATTTGATGACAACAATCTCGCGGGTAACAGGTCGAGGTTTGGAATATGCGTGCGTTGAATCACGCGGTTCCAATCCATTTCGTCGTTTTCAAGCGTGTTTATCGGGATGGCATTGAGTTGAATATCGAAAATCCTATGCTGTTTGGGCTGCGGCAAGTTGCAATCAACAACTAAAACCGAGTTTTTCGTTGATGCCATCGCCGCTCCCAAGTTCGCCGTTACAGCCGAAACATCTTCGCAGAAATCACAGCTCGTCAGCATGAGAATCTGTTTATCAATTTCAGGATTGGTGAGATTCAAATTTGCCGCAATGGTTCGGTAGCAATCAGAAATAGTTTCAGAAAATGGATTCTGTTCTTGGGGTTCAGCATCACCTAAGTGAAATATGCCGAGATCGGACTGAATCTCTTCAGGGCGTCGGTAGTTGTCACTGAAATATTCTCTCAACAGGGTAATTGAAATACCAACAGCACAGCCAATTCCTCCAGCGATGATAACAATGAAACCTATGCGGGGACGAACCGGAATTTTTCGAGGAACTGCTGCATCAACGACTTCAATTCCTCCCTTAACCCGATCGTCCAAGTTAGCAGATTCGGCTTCCGCCACCAGAATTTCTGATTCCAGATGCTGTTTGGTTATCTCCTTTTTCAATTCATACAGCGCATTAATCTCGGTTTTCATTGTTGAAAGATTAAATTCGTTTTCAGGAATTTCATCTACCAGTTGTGAAAACTCTAGGTTTACCTTGTCTAATTGCAAATTAATCTGATTCAGATTATGGTCGGCTTGCCGTAGACTCGTCTCAAGACCCATTATCTCGGTTCGCAAACTGATATACTGCGGTACTTTTCCATAGTTTTCAGATGTCTTTTTCAAGTCTGTTTCAAAGTTGTTTAATTTATCTTGAAGATCTCGAATTTCTGCATCCGTCGCCCGAAGTTCCGAAGATTTTTCGCCCACCAGTTCACGACGCCCAATTCGATATTGTTGTAAAGACATTAATCTTTCATGAAAATTTCGCCAGATTGGGTCGTTCCTAATAATTTCTGAAGTTCTGATTTCTTCAGGATAATCAGAAATCTCTTTTTCAAGCCGATCAAATTCTAACTGTGTTACCCTCCTCGTGCGCTCAAGTTGAGCCTCTTGATCGAGCAATCTGACCTGCCGGTCAAGCACGCTAGTAAGTTGAGCGTTCCACGTTACTCGACTACCCATTTTGTTGATGAATTCAACCGTCTCATCTTCTTTTCCCTTAATTTTTTCAGAAAGATTCGCAATCTCATCTTTTAGAAGTTTCCGGCGGTTCCTGGCTTTGCTTGTTTCATCGCCCCTGCGCAAGCCCTGATACTCGCGAATCAATTGGTTTACTAACAACGCGGAATTACGTTCGCCTCCTTCCGCTTCCGTTAAATCTAGCGAAAGTTCAATGTATTGCGTATCTGGACGTTTCCTCGCTTTTAAATTCCGCTGCAAATGTCCAATTGCAGGAAGATAGATCGCCCCTTTGATGCCGGCAGTTTCTAAGCTTTGAATAGCCGAAGTTAACATGGATTCTGTAGCAAAACGTTGACCGATTGTTTCCATTTCACCGAGGTCAACGCCGCCGGGCAGAACACTTTGAAAAACACCAGAGGAGGGGATAGGGGAGCTGGACGTTGGTTGGATATGGATTAGCGCGGTAGTTGAATAAGTCTTTGGTAACCACAAGCTGACGACTAGTGCAGTTCCCAAAATGAGCAAAATACTCAAGCATATTATGAAATCATGCTTTCGTAAAATTGTGAGATAATCACGTAAATGTACCTCTTGCTGAGGCATTGAAAGTGCACTTTCTTATTCTCAAATGCGACCAAAATTGGCGGTACGAATTGAGTTAGAAACTTGGCACGCTGTTAAGTCAATAGGAACTGTAATGACACAAACGCACCATCGCTAACCAAACTAAAGACTCGCATCTATCAAATTAAGGCGTTTCTTTAAGTTAGTTAAGCCTTCCAATAGTGCGCTGCCCCATACGATTAACGGCGGATTTGAAACTTCCAATCACCGGGATTGGAAGACATTGCTTGATACGCCTGAATTGTATGTTGATGAGAAAATCTTTACGGTTTTCAGCTAGCTTAATTAAGGTTGTTGGCTAGCTTAATTTCTTCTTCGCTAAACGCTTCATCATGCCACTCTTCAATCCGCCACACGCCGCCTCTTGACTCAAAGATGAACCGATTATTTCCTTCCGCAAACCAGCCTGTAAATCCTCCATCTAAAGATTCACCACTGGCAACAAACCCTTGGATTCTATAGTGATTATTGACTTCCGCTCTTGTGTTTTCCTCATTCAAAAAGTCAATTTCAGGAGGTTCAGATAGCTCAATTTCGATATCTTGGAACCGCGTAAAGACGCGAATTGCAGATTCTCTCTCATCATCCCAATTATCGAATATGACATCATCGGTGGTGTCGTCATCTGTTCCCATGTCCGATACGTAAAGGAATCCGTCCTTCCAATACACGTTCATATACAGTTCGACATCTTCGTTCTCATAGCCTTCCCGCCACTGCTTCAAAACTTTATTTATCGCTGCATATTCCTCAGGTTGGACCTGACCGATTTCTTCAACATCTCCGCAACTAAAAATTAACGCAAAAACTATCAATGAACAACCTGCTCTGGCAAAGCCCTTTAACATGACTAAAAACACCTCCATAAAGTTAGGGCTACCTTACTTAACCTTTAGAAAATTTTGACAATTCCAATATGAAGTTGGGTTGGCATAACCCCGAATTGCACTCCTAAATCTTCAATATGTTTGACGTCATCAATAAGCGAATTAGCTTTTGTCTTTGCATTATAAAGGTTGGCGCCAACATAGGAATCTATAATGCTGTATGCCCAAACACCAGCTGCTGCCATTAGGAAAAACTGCCGTAGCTTGAATCGCTGATTTGCAAGGTTATAGTATGACAAAGCCTCTGGAGAATCTCTCTTTTTCTCGGCAGCCGGCACATACTCGTTATCATAGATGTCTTGAAAGGATTTGTGAGCCAACAGACTGCCGACAAGAAGACCCCCAGTCCCGACTATAGACACGCTGCCTTGCAGGTAACCTTGTGTGTAGAACTGTCCCCACCCCGGCATAACAACAGAGCGGGCGACCGCAGCAATTGGCGAGACTAGATGAACATCTGCTTCCTCTGCGAAGCCTGCCTGTCCTCCCCAAAATATCGTACAAAGGCACACCAACAGTTGAATTAAAAGCAGATGTAATTTGGTAGATTGCCGATTCATAGCTTTTACCGATCTAAGGCAATAGCGAAAATGTAAAGAACGCCTTAAATTTTGAAAGCACCGAAAATAATAGCAAAAGTCGAAACGCTTGTCAACGAAAAACGTTGTCAAAAAGAAAAAAGCAGCCAAAGCATGAATCACCTTGGCTGCTTATTTGTGGCATGTTGTACTTATCTTCTTCGACTATTACGTTTTGTTCTCGATGTATTTCGACTTCGCTCGCTTTGGCGGGTACTCTGCCCGTCATCATCGTCCTTGTTCCTAGTTGTCGTACGTGAAGGAGATTGTCGAGTGGATGACGCCCGAGAACGGGATGTCGCGGACGGGATTGGTTTTGAGCGCGATGTCGTCCGAGATGGCGCAGGTCTATACCGTGCCGCAGGAGTGCTCGACGAACTTCTCGAAATTCGAGAACGAGAATATAGACGACTCCGGCGTTCATTGTTAGATCGCCTGTTGTCCTGTTGACTCTGGTATTGTTGATTCGTTGGACGGTAACGCGATCTGGATGAAACCTGAGATGGTCTCGAGTATTGGCTCCGCCGCCTTGTCGTAGGATTAAACTCCGTGTTCCTTTTGAATGACTGGCGTTTGCCCGCAGACATGGAACGCTGCGCCGGCCCCGCAGCAACCGATTCCTGATGGTGTTTTGCTATAACGCCCCGCACACGTTTCTGCACATCCGAGTTTCGCTTGCCGCTCACCGTCCTTGATAGCCGACTCCTGTTATATTGGTGACGCACAGTCTCATGTTCTTCACTCCACCGGTTAAAGCCGCGTCGATGCGTTTTCACACGGTTTTTAGTGTGCACGTGCACATGTGTACGATTGGAATACGATCGATAATAATACCGTGGGTAGTGCGTGTAATATCGGTGGAGATAGTTGCCGAAGTCGTATCGAATGGAAAGATAACGCCGATCGTAAAACGGATAACTCCATCGAATATAGTAATCTAGGTCCGTACAATAGTAAAACGGACCGTCGTAAAAGTAGTGGTAGGTATATCTATGCCAAGGGCGCCAGTCGTAACTTCGAGCGTAGCGGTGAACAACGCGAAAATCAGGCCGGCGTTTATACGTCAAAACGTCGATATGTTCAACATCAAGTTGTTCGCCGTCTTCAACAACGATGTGCATTTCCAGTTCACCGTCAGCAACATGGCCGGCAGCAGCAATTTTAATCGTTTCTGAGCGCCGTTTCGCTCGTAAGAAAAATGTATCACCATATCTAGTCTCAGCCGCATGTTTATCGTCGTAATGGCGACTAGCGTATTCCCGTTTGGTGTTGCGAACCCAAACGCGCCCCACAACTTTTTCTTGGCCTTCAAGTTCAGCGTCGCGCGGTTCCCCTCGGTACCGAACTAGAATTTCAACATACTGTGCCTGCCGCGGAATTTCAAAGAAATAAACTGCGCTTGCAATCGCAAATTCGTGGTCGCCTTGTTCGTTAAACTCGCCGCCCCAAGCCGTTAAACGGATGCCGTCTTCAAAACGCGGACTCGCAGTCACAGTTGCATTACCGCGCTCAATCCAATCATCAGCATCACCAGCCTCTCGATGTTCTCGACCCAGCAAATCTGATAAATATTCGTATTCATAATCTGCTTGAGCAAAAGCTGTAGACAATACCCCTAAAATTATGAGTAGTATAGAGATATTGATTCGGGATTTCATGACAAATCCTCCGTAAATTCGTTTCATTCTGAAGTAGTGTAACAGCATGCCGACCCTCCTTAATTCGGGTACCTTCTCATGCTGTATGAAAAATTATCCTCATTCGCTCGTAGTATGAATAAGTCTAGCAAAATAGATGCCAAGTAAATTTCGCCTCTAGAATCAAGACTGAGCCGAAGTTGAATTAGCCGCCGTTGTAGAAAGTGTGGCAACAGTGATACAACCTGTGGCGAAAGTAATACCTACTTCCAGCCAATATCTTAAGAGCCTGTTTGAAAAGTCATTTGATTCGATTTTGCATTAAGTAAATGGAAGCGATGTACACCATAGTCTCAGCAGTCCTAAGGATAGCGTTCATAATCCAAAGTCAATCGACGAAACCAACCAAGCCAAGAAAATGTGCGCTCAACAATCCATCGTAACGGGATAACTTCAAACTTCTCCCGTCCTAGCGTAGATGCAATCTCCAGTTGACATTGATGAGCAAAATATAACCAGTCTTCCAATTCTCCACGATAGGCGGCATCGGCACACACCAACTGAATGGTTATGTACCAGCTAAACACTTCTGTTAGTAACTCGATAGCAATCTGATTATCACTGACATTCGCGTCAGTGACTTTGACCATCAATGGAATACCCGTCGTATCCGTTACTAGATGTCGTTTGCGTCCTTTGACCTTCTTGTGACCATCAAAACCGCGAGTCGTCGCCAGTTCAGTTGTCTTAATGGATTGGCTGTCAATGATAGCTGCTGTCGGTGATGGTTCTTTGCCACCATCACAGCGTGATTGTTCGTGAAGTGCCTGATGAATCAAGAGCCATGTATTGTCGGCTTCCCACTTCCTAAAATGGTAATAGACGGTTTGCCACGGTGGCATATCGTATGGTAGCATTCGCCACTGGCAACCGGACTTGACGACATAAAAGATGGCATGGACAATTAAGTACATCTCCCATTTTAGAGGTCTACCTAATGGTTGAGGGGTTGGCAGAAACGCTGACAGTTTCTGCCATTGTACATCGGTCAAATCACTAGGATAACGTTTTCGGTTCATGTTTACTCCCTTCATTGGTTCGGAATCAACTGCTCCAGTGAGTAAACGTAAACATCAACCGTTCAGACATCTTTTTTCTTTTTCAAACAGGCTCTAAATCACTTTAGATTTATCTATCAATCGGATGCCTCTTTCAGCCGCCAAATCACGCGCTAGTGGTGTGATTACGACAGGATTGGTATAGACAAACTCTTGAACTGAAGGTGCGAGGTTCGCAATAATTGAACTGCTAATCACTGTTTTTGCCCCCTTTCCATCGACAGGGCAAAGGCTCAAGGAACCGCCGCTTAGTAGTGTTTCAGCTAGCTGCTCAATTGGCGCGAACTGAATACCAAAATTTGACAGCGTTTTGACGTAATTCCGCTCCAATATTGAATTTTGGGATGTCGTTTCTGTTTCGTCAAATCCTTCGATGAAATCAGAGGCCGCGATAACGCTATCGCCGCGACGCAGCGCTTGAAAAATTAGATAAGTACATGGTGTATCCGCGATTCCCAACGCAAGCTTCGCTGCCATCGGATGAGATAAAATCGGAACGGCAATTTTATTCTGTCTCTCGGCAAAATCGGCCAAGTCCGTGATGTCCTCGCAAGTGAGAACTTTTTCCTCGCCGCATACCGACTGAATTGCTTCCTTGTCCAAAAGTCTAGCAGCCAGATCGGACAATATTGCCGTTGTATCGTAACCACCTTTCATGCACGCTTCAAGTTGGTTCAGTATCGGTGCGAGATTGACTTGCGCTGCGTCAAAAATTGCTAGCAGTCGTTTATCAGGGACAGCCGGCGAAGCGGAAATCGCCCGCTGCTCCAGCACCGCCTTGACCTCTTCTTCTATTATTCGTCTATCAGGCTCCTCCCTGGCCTCCACTGATACAACTCCTAATCGCGCGACAACTCTATGGCTTCACCGCCGCGTAAACCCGCAGAATTGGCATCGTCAGTATCCAAGTGCATCTGAAGCACATAACTCGGCGAGATTTTGGGACGAATGTTTTCGAAAGTCAAAGCACGATTACCGTGGATATGAACTTTAAGCGAATCATCTTCACATACGCCAAGACGTTTCGCGTCCTCCGGCGTCATATGAATATGACGTGTCGCGCAAATCGCCCCTTGCTCCAAAAAAATCGAACCGTTCGGACCGATTAAGGTTATCGGTTCGGAATTTTCAATATCTCCTGAATCACGTATCGGCGGGTCAAGCCCTAAACGAATTGCATCAGTGCGTGCCAGCTCAACTTGTGTATAGCCCCTCACCGGGCCCAGGATGCGAATCCCTTCAATAGCGCGGATCCGCCGACCAACAATGGTCACTGTTTCGGCGGCCGCAAATGCCCCCGGCTGAAATAAAGGAGCATGGGCTACCAGTTGGTGACCTGCACCGTAAAGGATTTCCAAGTGCTCCTGCGTAACATGCGCGTGTCTGGCCGAAACCCCAACAGGTATCTTGTTCCGTTTTAAGACAGCGTCGCACGCACGATCCCCGACCGCACAAGTTCGCAAAACACAACCGCTGCAAGGATGCTCGGTTTGTAGTTGTTCAAGCACTTTATGAGTAATCAACTCAATCAGCGCCTCGTCACGCATCCGCCGTCTTCCTTAACTTGACGAATCTCCTTCAACTAAATCAATAGCCAGTGCATTGTCTGATGCTTCCTGTGACGGTAAAATCAATTCCACTTCAGCATGCGGCCTCGGAATGACATGGACAGAAACTACTTCTCCCACCCTTGCCGCCGCCTCTGCTCCAACATCTGTCGCAGCTTTGACCGCCCCGACATCGCCGCGAACCATGACAGTAACGTAGCCCCCACCTATCGATTCGCGCCCAATGAGTTTAACATTTGCGGCTTTGACCATCGCATCCGCGGCCTCAACACTTCCGACAAAACCTCTTGTTTCAACTAACCCTAAAGCGTCGCCTGCCATCTGGTAAAGCACCCTCCTAGTTTCGTTATTATTGGAATATTAGCAGTATATCACAATGTCTAACCCGATTCAAGCCTTTCTAACTTAAGCTCACGGCTGCATATAATGAATTGTTGCTAACACCCAGTCGTCTCTTATGCCTAATTTCAAATCAAAGTTAATTATTCGACAACTTGCCAAAATCTCAAATGTCTCACTTTTTTAATCTGAAACCGAGTTTTTTTCTTGAAAACGCGGTTTCTTTCACCGATCAAAATAGGGTTGCAAAAGCCGTCTGTTATTCACAACCCAAGAAACGATTACAAGCGGCGGCCGGATTTAGTTGTATTTAATCGCAGCCCACGTGGTAGCGAGCTTATCCTTCGGTTTGACAGCTAGCGCCTCCGAATCGAGCCTTGAGAGTTTCTCGATTTCCACTACAGAAAGTGCACGGCCGAAGATTACCACATCATCTATGATACCGTCGATGTACTCCCAGTTGTTAACATCATCGCCGCGCCCCCGCGACGCGCCGACAAGAATCGGAAAACCCGGAAAGGTCGCGTAGGGCGCCGTCAGCGCCATCGGGTCCCGTCCGGCCGCCCCATGAAATCCGTCAGTGACATGCGCGGGTTTGCCGTTAAGAAACCCCTGGATGGTTTCTCCGTTCCCAACTTGCGCCATATGAATCCAAGTATCAAGCTTGTATGCGCCGCGAACATTAAACCACCCTTCCGGATTAGCAGCGCCTCGTTCCGGCTTATTATCCACCGCACCCTTCACATTATTTGAACCGTACGTCAGGTCGGTGTCGTTGAGTGTACCCATCCGAATATGGAAGTTTGGTCCCCAACCGATTTTCTCGCCCTTGAAAATTATCGCGCCGTGATCGCTCGACTTCCGAATGAACGCCCACGCAGCGTGTGTGAATTCATCAGCCATCGCATCCATCGATTTGTCATCGGGTATCTCTACGTAGGCATCCACTCCGTTGACATCAAGACCGAGTCCGTGCTTACCCGGTGCAAATCTTGCGCCGCCTCTTAAGATACCGTCATTGCGGCCAGTTATATCGTCTGCGGTTTCATCGTTAAACGTCAAAACGGTAATAACACCATCTCTCAACGCCCCCAATGCGGCACTCGCAATGGCGCACAGCGCAACAACCACGACGAAGTAGCGGCAATACCGTAGCATAGAAAACCTCCTTATCGGAATCATGCATTTCTAATTAAATTCTTCGCGAAAGATAAAAATTATAACGTAAGATTAACAGGGCGAATGTCCGATCTTCATACGCGCCAATTCCATAAATTTGGAAAACGTACGTTCAAGATCGAAATTATATCATTTCCCGCTCGCTTACATCCACCATAATCTTGCAGAGTATTACGCAATTAAACCGAGCCGGATTCGCAGTATTTACCAAGAGAGTCGCGCCAATTATTCCACACCAATCCGGTTAACTCAATAATACATCTCCTTCCTTAACAAGGAGGAGTTAGGGGAGGTTGTAGATTGCGTTGTACCATCAACTGAACAATTTCGGACTAAATGGTGTAATTTTAATTGCAGCTACTATAGTGTTCACAAGACTGCGACGCCGCATTATCGGAGGATTTTCTTTTTATATCCCCCTCCTTACCAAGCCGGTTCATTCAATTTACATCCCCCTCCTTACCAAGGAGGGGTAAGGGGAGGTTCTAGGTTACGTTGAAACATCAACTCAGCGATTAACGGCGGGATAGTTTTGGGGCTGACACCCCATATTGATTGAATGAAAGGCGATGCTCAATTTTTATTGGCAGCGACTTTAACTTTTTTCATCGCCGTAAGCCCTTGGTTGTTTTAATCCGCAGCTTCATTCCACTAACTCCAATGTCGAGACCATGCCGCCCGTCCTTAACCCGATGGATTGGCTGAGGCAAGCTATGCTGGCGGAAATATCACTCTCATTGGAATATAGTCAATAGAAATCTTTCCAAAATAATTCCGCCGCCCGATAGCCCCAGACGGGATCTTCGATCGTCAAATCGAAGATAGTTTTTTCAGACAAATAGAAATCACTGTTACACATCAACATCTAGCCCCAGAGGGGCGGCAGGTGTAAAACGACTACCCTCACATTGGGCTAATACGCTGTAGGGGCAACCCTTGTGGTTGCCCGTAACACTTCGGTTTTGTCAACCACATTGAGTTAATTAGGAACGATGTCTAATGATGCGCCCGTTTGACACAAACTGTGGATTCAGGTAAAATAACGATAACCATTGCAAGCAAATTTCAAGTCACGGCAGGTAAAGAGGATATGAACCCCGAGCAAAAAGCGAGACAGAACATTGACCGAATGCTCACGGCCGCGGGATGGGCAATTCAAGATCGGGAGGAGATGAATCTTGGTGAATCGCGGGGTGTTGCAATACGCGAATTCCCCATGGTTTCCGGGACCGCAGACTACCTGCTAATTATCGACAGAAAAGCTGCCGGAGCCATTGAAGCCAAACCGGAGGGCACCACTCTCAGCGGTGTCTCTGAACAAACCGAGAAATATCTCACTGGAATTCCAACGGAACTTCCATATCATCAAAACCCTTTGCCGTTCGGTTATGAGAGCACCGGCGTTGAAACGTTCTTCCGCAACCTACGTGATCCGGATTCCCGTTCCCGCCGCGTTTTTGCCTTTCACAAACCGGAAACTTTGGCGCAGTGGGTCACCCATCGGGATACGCTGCGAGATCTTCTGAAAGATCTGCCGCCGCTAGACCAGCATGGCTTACGAAACTGCCAGATTGATGCAATTGTGAATCTGGAGAAATCGTTTGCGGAAAACCGTCCCCGCGCACTCATCCAGATGGCGACCGGAAGCGGGAAAACCTACACCGCCGTTAGTTTCGCCTATCGGCTCATCAAATTCGCAGAAGCTAATAGAATACTGTTTCTAGTTGATCGCAGCAATCTCGGAAGGCAGACGCTCAAGGAATTTCAGCAATATACCACGCCGGACGACGGCAGAAAATTCGCCGAACTTTACAACGTGCAAAATCTCACTGCCAACCATATTGATGAGGTGAGCAAAGTCTGCATCACTACAATCCAACGGTTATATTCAATGCTGAACGGGGCATCGGACTTAGATGAGCAAATCGAACGCCGCTCGATGTTCGACATGATATTGGCGAATCAACCCGCTGCGGACGTGGAATACAATCCCGATATTCCCATCTCGACCTTTGATTTCATCATCACAGACGAGTGCCATCGCTCAATCTACAACCGATGGAGGCCCGTGCTGGAATACTTCGACGCCTTTATCGTTGGTCTCACCGCCACTCCATCAAAGCAGACACTCGGATTCTTCAATCAAAATTTGGTTACGGAATACAGCCACGAGCGAGCGGTCGCGGATGGCGTCAACGTCGGGTATGATGTGTATCGTATCAAGACAGAGATTACGGACCAAGGCGGCGGCGTCGAAGCAGGCTTTTACGTTGACAAACGCGACCGGCTCACCCGCGAAACCCGATGGGAACAGCTTGATGAGGATATGGAATACAGCGCAACTCAGCTTGACCGCGCTGTCGTAGCGCTCGACCAAATCCGTACCGTGATTCAGACTTTTCGAGATAATCTTTTCACGGAGATTTTCCCCGGCAGAACCGATGTGCCCAAAACGCTTATCTTCGCTAAGGACGACTCGCATGCAGAGGATATAGTGCACACCGTCCGCGAACAGTTCGGGTTGGGCAATGATTTCTGCAAAAAGATTACATACCACACAACGGGTGAGAAACCGGAAGACCTGCTCGCCAGTTTCCGAAATTCATACAATCCGCGCATCGCGGTTACGGTGGACATGGTCGCCACCGGCACGGACATCAAACCGCTAGAGTGCATCACCTTCATGCGAAATATCAGATCGGCAGTTTACTTTGAGCAGATGAAAGGCAGAGGGACGCGTACGATTTCACCGACGGACTTGCAGGCGGTCACGCCCGACACCAATCACAAAACTCATTTCGTAATTGTTGACGCGATTGGCGTTTGCGAGAATGACAAAACCGAGTCCCGACCGCTTGAGCGAAAACGCAGTGTGCCGTTCGACAAGCTGCTCGAATCGGTGGCGCTCGGAATCAGAGATTCCGATACCTTGACGACATTGGCGGGTAGGCTCGCACGCCTTGACCGTCAAATTGGTGATAATGCGCAAAGACAGATTACCGAAGCGTCAGGAGGTACCACCTTGGATGGGATGATAAACAGGCTGCTTAAGGCTGTAGACCCGGACCAAGATGAAAATCCCTTGATGTCGACAGAATCCGAAACCCCAACACCTGAGTTACTGCGCGAATGGAGGGAAAAACGCATCACCGATGCGTGCAAACCCTTTGACAATCCTGAATTACGTAACACGCTTATTGACATCAAAAGGCGGCGCGAGCAGACTATCGACAACGTGAGTGAAGATAGCCTCATCGAATCAGGATATGACCGTGAGGCAAAGGAGAATGCCGAGCGGATAGTGACGGACTTCAAACAGTTTATCGAAGACAATAAGGACGAGTTGACAGCGCTCCAAATCATCTACAGTAAGCCCTACGGACAGCGGTACCTGACATATCGGCAGGTTAAGCAACTTGCAGATGCCGTCAAAAACCCGCCCCATAATCTCACAACCGTGAGGTTATGGCAGGCGTATGAGCAGTTGGACCGTTCGACAGTCAAAGGAGCGAGACCGGACAAGCTATTGACCGACATTATATCCTTGGTGCGTTTTGCGATTGGGGAGGCGGAAACGCTCGAACCTTACAAAGATAGTGTCGATCGGAGATTTCAGGAATGGCTTAACAAGCAGGAAAGACTGTATTCAGAGGAACAGATGGCGTGGTTGAAGATGATAAAAGACCATATCGCTACGTCGCTAGACATTCAACTGGAAGACTTCGAGGAAATACCGTTTAAAGTAAAGGGCGGGGCAATTAAGGCGCATCAATTGTTTGGCGATACGTTGGGAACAATCCTTGCGGTGATGAATGAGCAGTTGGCGGCGTAAGTGTAAGTTAGGTTGTTCAATCCAATAACATCTTTGTAACTCTCAAATGCATTAACATATACTCTCAAAAACGTTAATAACTCAATGTCTTATTAACGTAAACCCGCAAAAACGTTAATAACGCGCAGAAAAGCCCTGCCGGCTAAATCCAATAGGGCTTTTTCTATTATGAAATTTCATCATCAATCCGATGGCGCCGTTATTGCCTGCGATCAGATTTGTGAGCCGTGAAGCAACGGAGACACAGTTGATTCGATTGGAGGCACCGGTGCTCCAGAGTCTGGGAACAGCCATGGTTGCTCTGCCTCATCCGTGATGTCTTCAACGGATGGTTCGTCGAACGGCGTCGCTGGGCTCGTCCAGAACTCCATCCTTTGTACGCACCGATTAACGCTGATGCGATCGTAAATTCGGACGCGGCGTTCATGGGCGAGTGTTTCTTGAGCGAACACTTCGCGCATCAATCGTATGAGTCTGTCAGTAGAAATGTCGGCTTGCATCATTTCATGGGCATTACAACGTATTGAAAGTTTTGCGCCAATTCAAGGCGCATTGAATCAGTCGGTTCCGGACGCATCCAGAATATAACTTCGGCGGCATCGGTGTGCATTAACCCGTCTTCAATGAAACTGGCATCGAATCCTGCCGCAGTACCTTGCCCCTCATACTGAATCGGCACACAAGCTTTCGAATTTCCCCAGCGCGTACTATTTTCAACAGTCAACTGTCCATCACGAATGCAAAACTCCGTACGGTTGTGGGGGTGGTCGTCACCTATGCGGATGGCTCTGAGTGCCCACAGCAACTCTTGACGACTCAACCTGATTTCCAAGCGGGCGCTGTTCGCTTTTTCAAGAACCCACTTATAATCCGCGAAATCCTCTTTCGGCAAGAGACACTTTAATGAAACCCCCTTAGCCTCAAAACCCACGGCGCTCTCAGTGAAGCGGAGGCGGCAGACGTTCGGATTTAAGGATTCTATCAAATCAATCATCTTCATGCAAGCGGCATAAGGCATTGCCCGCATCGGAATAGAGGTTCCCGCTTGGGCTGGTTTATTCATTGATGGAAAGCTAATCACTGCCATCCGTCTGCCATCGGTCGTCACAATTCGATCTTCGCCGTCATGTCGATGAAAGAGCGCTCCCGTAACAGAGGGACGCCGTTTTGCCTCGTCCGAGTCCGATGGCTGTACCGACGCGAACAGAACGGATTTCAGAGCCGCGCCAAACTGCGGTGCTTGCACTTCATGGTCGGGCGCGTCGGTAAGCGCTTCAAGTTCGGGATTCTGCCACTTCTCCGCATGCGTACGCACGGCATGCCGATGTTGATTGCCATCAACTTCCAAACACCCATGCCATTTGTGGTGACTGAAACGCAGTGTTTCACCAACCGCGTGGTTGCAGATTCGCGACAGCGCGTCCGGGGGAACGGTTGCCTTTCCGGTGGCTTCGACCTCCGCTGGAATCGCATAATCTACACGGAAATTCCCGTCGTCGGTGTAGCATCTAAACTGTAGTTGCGCAGTTTGAATCGTAATCGACAAGTGTGTCCCCGGTTCGTCGAGTTTCAATAGGGTTAAGGCGCGCGTCAGCGCAGCCACATCACAAGTGAATTTCATCGGTTCCTCCCCACCCGCAAGGAGTGCATTGAGAAATGTCCTTCCCAATTGATGCCTACTTGGGTGTGTTTTTCTGAGTCTGGAATTAGAACAGGTCTTCGATTGATATTTCTCTCTGTTTGAGCAGCCGCAACACCTCATCGCGCAAGGCGTTGCGTGCGCGTTGCCGAAGTGATTTAACAGCGATTTCGCTCCGTTGAACAATCTTTGCAATCTCTCGGTTCGGCATATTTTCCAATTCGCCCAACACCAGCACCGTGCGGTCGATAGGTCGTAGTTGAAGTAAGGCGGCTTGCAAATACTCCCTGCTTTCAGCGTTAATCAACCGTTTGAGCGACGATTCCGTCGAATCCAGCGAGAAAGACAACGACTGAGTCAATTCATGCGTAATTGGATAATCGAATGAAATCGCCGGGCGTTGTTGGCGCTGGCGTAAAAGGTCGATACACCCATTGTACGCGATGCGGAACAGCCACGAACGCACCGCCGCCGGGTCAAGTAACTCAGTCCAGCCCTGATACGCTCGGAGAAATGTCTCGGCGGTCATGTCCTCGGCATCTGTTGGGTTCCCCAGTAGCCGAAGAACAAACCGGTAGATAGCGTCAACATTCGATTCATATACCTCGATGAATGTCTCATCCACAAATGGTAAACCTCGTTGGCTTCGCGTTTTTCAAACCTATATGACGGAATATCCCTGTCAAGGCATCGAAAAATCTGCGCCACCCAATTCCTCGGAAATACGGTTGATTGACCGATATAGATGCGATATACTGTTCGAACGTAGTTTCTGATGAAGATTCGCGGAGATCTGCTACTATGATAAAATTAGGAACGATGTCTTTGAATCTCAGGGATACAACCGCTAATGACTTTGCGCGGATTATTTACGACCTCGGTTTCGACGTCGTTGAATTGCATACAAGCGCATTTGAGTCAACTGATTTCAGATATCTTCGTGACCTCAAGATGACGTTGATGAAACTAGGGCTGCCGCTGGGATATATCGGGATTAGCAACGATTTCGGGCGTCCCGTTGATGAACACCCAGAGCAAATTGCGGCAATTAAAAAGTGGATTGATGTCGCAAATTTCATGAGTTGCCCGCTCGTCCGAGTCTTCGGTGCGTATGTCCCTGACGAGTACGGCGATGAAGAAGCGCTTTGGGCGCCGATGATCGCCGGATTCCAGGAAGTCGCCGAATACGGATATGAAAAGGGTGTCCTAGTCGGTTTACAGAACCACAATCACAACAACCTCACCCGCACCGGCGACGATGTGCTTCGCGCCCTTCGAGAGACAAATCGGCCCTATTTTACACATATCTTAGACACCGGACAATATGCTGGATCGCCCGGCGCCAGCGGTCACCGGGGGTCGTCTCATCCCGGTTATGATTGCTATGATAGCATCGCGAAAACCGCGCCGCACGCCGTGTATGTCCGCGCGAAGTTTTATCGTATTGACAGCGGCATTGAGGAGTGGCTGGATTACCCGCGGATTCTTGAAATTCTATGCCAAGTGGGTTATAATGGACCCGTCTCCGTCGTCTACGAAGGCGAATCCGATCCGATTGAATCCATGCGAAAAGCCGGCGAATATTTACGGTCGCTTATCAATTCATGATAACCGCTACATAACTCGATTTGCGCAATACCCATAACATAATAACGGACGGGAAATACTAGAGAAGGCCAGTTCGGCAATGACGATCCAATCGTGTAACATAAAACATAGTTCACCATGGACAGAACACAAGAGCCGCTTGCCTTCACCGCATCCAGCTTCTTCCGCTTCCCACTGGAACAAGCAGAGTTTGTCGTGGATCGGGTCTCCAATCCCGGCGACTGGATTCTTGACCCATTCTGTGGATTTGGAACTACGTTGGTGGCTGCTCAGCACCTTGGACGTCAAGCGATTGGATTCGAGAAAGACTTGCAACGTTTCGCTTTTGCCGCCAAGCGGTTGCTCCATCCAAGTCGTGTTTTTCCTGATGACAGCCGGCATATCCTAAGAGTTTGAACTGCTGTCGTTTGATTTACTGTTCACAGACCCGACGAATTGGCGGAAGAGATTGCCGCAAATCTAACAGCGGCGTTGGAACAGTTTCAGGACATCTGTGAAGCGTGAACGAGCGTTCGCCCATATCTGACAGCGAGATTGCATCTTTCCCATTAGAAAATTCCCCCCTAGCACCTTTTTCCCTTCATGAATCCGCTCTTCATATTCGCCAAATCCGATGTAAAGCGTCTGATAATCGCTCCGCGCCGTGGAAAATTTATTGACATAGGCGAGAAATGCGGGTAAATTATAGAGTAACAATAGGGCTCATTTCTCCCTCACATCGTCTTGAACAGAAAACCGAAATTTAATACTGAAACCGGAGGGTTTTATCATGGCAGATTACGCCCAACCTGAAGTCTTGGTCAGCACCGATTGGGTTGCGCAGCACCATAGTGACCCAGGCATCAGGCTGCTCGAAGTCGATGTCGACACCGACGCCTACGGCGAAGGACATATCAAAGGTGCAGTCGGACTCAACTGGCAGACCCAACTCTGCGATCAAGTACGGCGGGATATCCTAACCAAAGACCAATTTGAACAACTCTGCAGCGATTGCGGTATCAGCAACGGTACCACCATTATCTTTTATGGCGATAATAACAATTGGTTCGCCACCTACGCGCTCTGGCAGTTCCGATATTACGGACACGATGAGAGCAGGCTAAAGGTGATGAACGGTGGACGCACAAAATGGATTGATGAAGGGCGCGAGTTGATAACGGACGTGCCTGCACCGTCCGCCACAGATTACAAGGCTAAGTTCCCCGACGACAATGTGCGTGCGACGAAGGACAACATTCTCCCAACGCTGAATCAGGGAGTTATCAATCTTGTTGATGTCCGCTCTCCCGCAGAGTTCACCGGCGAAATCCTCGCACCGCCCGGTTTATCTGAAACCGCCCAGCGCGGCGGGCATATTCCCGGTGCAGCCAATATCCCGTGGGCAACTGCAGTGGCTGAAGATGGAACATTCAAATCCTACGATGAGCTAGAGGCAATCTACGGAGGCGAAGGCGTTGACCCTAGCAAGGAAACCATTGCCTACTGCCGCATCGGAGAACGCTCCTCGCACACTTGGTTCGCACTCAAGTATCTGCTAGGTTACGAAAAAGTGCGCAACTACGATGGCAGTTGGACAGAATGGGGCAACCTGATTGGCGCACCGATCGCCAAGGAGTAGTGGTTACGCGGCGCCGCAATCGGCGTTCGGGGCGTCGCCAAACCTTTCGTAGGATTGATGCGGGAGTTTTAGATGGCTAAGTTTGTTTCGGTCCACATTATCGCCTGCATGACCCGCCAAGATGTGGAGCGTTTACTTGCGCGGTTTGCAACCGAGGAAAGCGACGGCGTAAAGAATCTGCGAGTGCAGTGTGATACCTTGTCCGGCCGGATGGTCTGCGAATGGGAGGCGCCGGACCGAGACACGCTCGTAAAGTGGCTTAAAAAGTGCGATGTGCGATTCCGCGGCAAAAGCGAGTGGCTAATGCGCGTACAGCTTGAGTCCGTGGCGGGCAAGGTTGTAACGCTCACGGGCGCGTAGTAGCCACTATCTTATGTAGTATTCTTATCATGCATCATCTGACACGCCAAGTTGCCTTTGAGGCATCACACTATTATCGCGTCCCCGAACTTAGCCAAGCCGAAAACGTCGCGCTCTTCGGCGCCGCCGCAAACGCCAACAGCCACGGACACAACTATGTGCTTGAAGTAACCGTAAAAGGAGAGGTTGAGCCCGAACATGGAATGGTTGTCAATATCGCGAATCTAGATGCGCTCCTCAAACAGCGTGTCGTTGTGGACTATGATCACAAGCTGATTAACCAACAACATCCCGTCTTCGCAAACAATCCCGAACTGCAACCGACATGCGAAAATCTGGCGATACAGATGTGGCATTCGATCGAACAGCATCTGAAAGACGCAGCTTTGCACCGCGTCCGCTTACATGAGGATTCGACCGCGTTCGCTGACTATCATGGAGAAGGATACATGGTTTTTCAAACCAAAGTCTATGAATTTAGCGCATCACATCGCTTACACAGCCAAGAACTTGGCGATGCGGAAAACCGGCGAATCTTCGGAAAATGCAATAATCCTCACGGGCACGGGCACAACTACGTGTTAGAGGTCATGATTAAAGGCGAGGTGAATCCAAGAACAGGGCTGGTCACAGATTTGGGATTTCTTGATAGGATTATTGAGGAGCAGATTTTCGCCCGGTTTGATTTCAAACATCTCAACTTAGACACGCCTGAATTTGAGAAAATAAACCCAACTTCTGAAAATTTTGTGAAAGTGCTTTGGGGTATTCTTGATCCCCATCTAAAGCCGGTCAAACTCTATCGGCTTCGATTAAGAGAGACGCCTAGGAGCTATTTTGACTATTACGGAGAGCAAAGTTTAACCGATGAAAATTCCTGAAGCAGAGTCCTCTGAGGTCACTACAATCACTCCAAACCCAAATCTTGAGCAAATCTACGCGCAATTGCTAAGTCACATTGGCGAAGACCCTGCGCGGCAAGGGCTGCAAAAAACCCCCCAGCGTGCATCGGAGGCGTTTCAATTCTTGACACAAGGGTATAACCAAACCATTGACGAAGTGCTGAACGATGCAATCTTTGACGAAGAATATGACGAGATGGTCATCGTCAAGAATATCGAATTTTATAGCGCCTGCGAACATCACTTACTTCCGTTTCTTGGTAAGTGTCATGTTGGCTACATTCCCCAAAAAAAGATTATTGGTCTCAGCAAAATCCCTCGCATCGTAGATATGTTCTCCCGCAGGCTTCAGGTTCAAGAAAGGCTGACTCGACAGGTTGCGTTAGCGATAGAAGAAGCGCTCAATCCCCTCGGGGTAGGTGTCGTCATAGAGGCTCAACATATGTGCGTGATGTGCCGTGGTGTACAAAAGCAACACCCGATAATGATGACCAACGTGATGCTAGGCGCCTTCCGAGACGAAGATTCAACGCGCGCTGAGTTCATGCGATGTATTCAGACCGCATAAACTCTAGTCTTTAACGTTCAGATTAAGAGGCGAATACAGTCAATTAAATGTTAAAAAATAAAGTTGCGGTAATTACCGGCGCCTCGCGCGGTGTCGGCGAAGCCATAGCTCTCGCTTTTGCGCGTGCTGGCGCAAAGGTCGTTCTTGCCGCACGCACAAAACAAGATTTGGATGCTGTCGCAAACCGAATCCATACAGAAGGTGGAATTGCGCACGTTATACCAACTGATGTAATGCATTCCGATGACGTGGCGAACCTGATTCAGCGTACGTTGGAGACCCATCATCAGATTGACATTCTCGTAAACAATGCAGGAATCGGCAGCTTTGGCTTCGTGGCTGATTTTGAAGAGGCGGAATGGAGCACGGTGATGGATTCAAATCTCAAGAGCGTGTTTCTCTGCTCAAAATTTGCGCTCCCAACCATGCTTGAGCGCCAGTCTGGGCAGATTATCAACGTGCTTTCGATTGCCGCGAAAGTGCCGTTCAAAGCATCAAGCGCCTATTGTGCGGCAAAGGCAGGGGCGCTTGCGTTCACAAAAGTCTTATCGGAAGAAGTTAGGGATAAGAATATCCGAGTCACTGCGGTCGCCCCGGGGGCAATCCATACGGCATTCTGGGACACAATCGAAGAACACCCTGATTTTAATCTGATGTTAAATCCGGAGCATGTCGCCGAGACAATCCTCTTTGTGGCTGCTCAACCGCTTGACATGGTACTCGATGAAATCGTCGTCACGCCGCCGCGCGGAATCTTATGACGAGACGAACTCAAGAAAAGGAGTTGGGAAAATGCGTAAAGTTGGGCGGCCAGATGCGTTAGCAAACCTTACACGTTTCACACCTCACGTGTTTTAAAACTGCCAACCTTATTTCGGATGCGCACTCGCCGGATACTGCGTGCATCAGCATCAGAAATCACAATTATCAAGTTATCAGTTACAATCTCGTCACCCGGTCTGGAAATTGTACCGGTCTGCTCTAGGATATAGCCCGCAACTGTTTCATAATCCCCAAATGGAATCGGAACACCGAACTGATCCTGTAAGACACTCACTTCCGCCCTTCCGTCACATTCAAGGATGCGTGGACTGACCAGACGGATATACGAGCCCTCATCTTCCTCATGCGAGAATTCCCCGACAATTTCCTCAACCAAATCCTCGACTGTTATCAATCCGACAACGCCGCCGTACTCATTTACCACAAACACCATCGTGTGCCGGCTGTGTTGAATCTCTTTTAGCAGTACACTGGTTTTTTTCGATTCGGGCACTACATGTAAATCTGTGCGGACAAAACGCTCTATAGTTGGTGTATCATGGTTAGCATAGATGACGTCAAGCAGGTGAATTATTCCGACAATGTTATATATTTGCCCTTCGTAAACCGGGAGGCGGGAAAAACCGGATTCCGATGCAGTCCGCAGGAAAGTCTCAACATCAGTGTTTTTTTCGACCGCAACAATATCAACGAGCGGAACCATTACCTGATCCACCGTCTGGGTCTGCAAGTCGAGAACGCTGTGAATCATCCGGCGCTGATCTCTGAGAAGCTCCCCGGATTGTTCCCCCATCGTCGCCAATAGACGTAATTCATCACGCCGCGCATCTGGCGAACTAGATTCAGTGTTTTTGCCAATAATCTTCACGAGATAATCTGTGAAGTATGTTACAATATTTACGATAAAGCCAAGTATGAACTTAGAGATTCTCAACGGATAGGCATAGCGCAAAGTAAGCGCATCCGCCTTAGCACGGAAGATTGTCTTGGGTAGAAGTTCACCAAAGATTAGCAAGAGCACTGTTATGACGACTGTTGCAACCCGTTCTTGCGTTTTTTCAGTCGCAGCCAGCAGCAAAATCACAAGCAATAACATAAGTTGCGCCGCAACAACATTCGCCAGATTGGTTCCAACTAACGTCAACCCAAGCATCTTTTCAGGGTTTTTGAGGAGATTACTGACAATTTTCGCACGTTTATTTTCTTCTTCCGCGAGCCGGTTAATCTTTATCTTGTCAACGGAGACTAAAGCCGTTTCAGATCCAGAGTAGAAGGCGGACAATATTATGAAAACTACTAGACCGAACGTAAGTATGACAATCGGAAATAGATCTACCGATGTGAGCGGCTTGAAGAAACCCTGTGGAGGCGTCGCAGCCGTTAGTAAACAGCAAATTATCAAGAGTATGATGAATTTAAGATACGGTACTTTCATTTTGATTGCCCCGACGCGGCGCCATCTGTGCTTTCAGGCAGATTCATTATCACGGCGCCAATGAGATTTCCTTCCATTGCGGCAACCTCAAATCGGTTCCCGTGCTCGTCAACCTGAGATTCGCCGACAAACGGGATTCGCCCAAAAAGTCCCAAGACATAACCGCCAATCGTATCTGCAATTCCCTCGTCGATTTTCAAGTTGAACTGTTGATTAATCTGTCTAACACTGACACGTCCGAAGACCTCTATCATATCGGAATTATCGGGGTGCATGATGATTTCAGGATGAGCCAACGATGTATCATGTTCGTCAATGATATCGCCGACGACCTCTTCGATTATATCTTCAATAGTGGTGAGACCGGAAATACCGCCATGTTCATCTATTAGAATAGCCATTTTGTTTTTTTCACGGGTGAATTCAGATAGCAGATCTGCAATTTTTTTAGTTTCCAGTACAAAGAATGCGGGATGTACTAGATTCGGTTCAGACTGTGTGCGTCTGAACGTGTGTCGATTGATCAGAAAATTTTCAATTGTTACGTTTCCAATATCTGCGGTCCGCCATGAAGGAAGATCTTTGACATGGAAAACGCCGCAAATATTGTCTATCTGGTTTCGGTAGAGGGGTATACGCGAGAATCCAACTTCCCTTGCTTTATCTAATACTTCCTGGATAGTAGCCGAGGAATCCATCGCGACCATTTCGGTGCGTGGAACCATGATTTCTTTCGCTTCAATCTCCCGGAGTTCAAGGATGTTGCTTAGAATCTCACGCTCATCGGCTTGCAGCGTGTCCTCCTCATGAGTATTGACAATCACCTTGAAATCCTCAGCCGTGATACGTTCTTCTCTGGGGATATGGCTTCCGCCAAACAGCGGAATCAAAAGATTCGTGATGCCTCTTAGCACGATGCGAAAAGGGTAAATTAGCACGGAAAAGATCCAAAGTGGACGTGCCGTGATTCTAGAAAACCCCTCCGCGTATTTAATCGCACACGTTTTCGGCGTAATCTCTCCAAAAATCAGAAGCAGCAATGTAATGAGGATGGTTGCAGTAACAATGGCAGGACCCGAAGCGCTTTGGGCGGGCACAGTAACATCTTGACTGAACACCTTGGAAATCAGGGAGAAAGAGATTACCGCAAAAGCGGCGTTAATAAAGGTATTGCCAAGCAGGATGGTGATAAACAATCGGCGGGGATTATCTACAAAATTGACAATCGCTGTGGCGCTTTTTCTCTTGTCCTTGCGGAGACGTTCAATCTGCAACTTGGTCAGAGCGCACAGTGCAGTCTCTGAACCGGAGAAAAAACCAGATAAAAATAGGAGCAGCCCCAATCCAATCAATCGGGGCAAAAACTGGTCAACTTCCATTGTGTTTGGTAATTGCCTCGGCGAGGCTGATATTCAATCGGAGCCTCAATCGGTCGTTGGTACGGAACAGCAGTCAACAGATTAAAATCGCTTCTATTCCCCAAGAACCTGAACTGCCAACATTGTAGCATAAAAATCGCATAAAATCAAGAAATCTCATTAACTCAATTTGACGAATGGAACATTAGATGAAAAAACGAGAACATATGCAACGCATAGAAGCGTGTGGGGTAATAGCCATAATCCGCACAAATAACGCAGCTGAGCTAATCAAGGTTACAGACGCAATTAAAACCGGTGGAGTGGATATCATTGAGATTACCATGACTACACCGAACGCCATAAGCATAATCAGCGGCGTGGCGGCGAATTACGGCGGCGAAATACTGGTGGGAGTTGGTTCGGTGCTTGATGCGGAGACCGCCCGCGCGGCGATGCTTGCGGGCGCAGAATTTGTTGTCAGCCCCGTAACCAAACCGGATATCATCGAAATGTGTAACCGGTACGGTACGGTTGTTATGTCCGGCGCATTCACACCAACTGAAATTCTAAAGGCATGGGAAACCGGTGCAGACTATGTCAAAGTTTTTCCCTCAAGCGGTGTCGGACCCGGCTACATCAAAGACATCAAAGCGCCAATGCCCCAAATTCCCCTTGTTCCAACAGGTGGCGTCAACCTCGATAATGCGGGAGAATTCATCAGGGCTGGCGCCGCAGCATTAGGAGTTGGAAGTGCGCTAGTGAATAATAAAATTGTCGCCGAAGGCCAATACAATCTCTTGACATCAAAAGCTCGGCGCTTAGTTGAAGCCGTGCAAATCGCGAAAACCGAATCAACCAATATGTCGGGTTCATGATGAAAACTAATCGCTGTTACGTTCCGCACTTAGCGCCAACATTCTAACCTGCCTTAAGTGGTTATCTTTAAAGTCAAAATCACATCTCACCCCTTCACCGAACTCAAACTCCACGATGGCAATCGAAGCCTTGTGCATAAAGGCTTGACAGCTCATTCGGATTTGTGCTACTCTCTCCGCTAGCATATCATCTCCGGAAACGCATAGTAGCAAGGATTGCGCATATGCAATTGGACGGATTGGTCTTAGGAAAATATTGGATTGAAACACTGATCAACAGCGGCAGCTTTGCTTCTGTTTTTCGCGCTAAAGAACAACTAACCAACCGCATTGTCGCTATAAAAACATTGTCCAAGTCCTCATATCCGCCGGGCCGCATGCGTTATCTGCTTACCGAATTGAGCGCCATGGGATTGAATTGGGGCCATCCGAATATCGTTTCAATTCATACGGTTGAACCCGGTGACGACAATTATATTGCCTATATTATCATGGAGCATGTGGATGGACCAAGTTTGCGGGAACTGATGAATGAAAAGCCAATCACACCCAATCGAGCAATTAGCATTGCATTAGACGTTTGCCGCGGATTGGCCGCAGCGCATGAATGTAACATCATTCACAGAGACATTAAACCGCAAAATATCCTCTTGACCGCCAATCTCACAGCCAAAATTTCAGACTTTGGCGTCGCACGCATTCTTGAAACAGCAAACGAATACGCAGGAACCATCACAGGAACACGCAAATACATGTCGCCTGAACAGTACGAGGGCAATTATGACCACAGGGCAGATCTCTATTCGACAGGGTTGACACTTTACGAAATGTTGACCGGCAGATCTCCTTTCAGAGGTGCAAATCATAATGAGATTCAAGCGAAAAAACGATCTGCAGCGTTTGACCTCGCTGGCGTGCCTAACGATTTTCACGACATCCTGCTAAAAGCATTGCATCCCGATGTGAACGGACGTTATCGTTCAGCCGCGGAAATGCATGATGACTTGGATCAAATTCGCCGAAAATGGTATGCCGCCGCGGCAAGAAGTGCCATCAGCAGCTACTCAAATGCAGACATTCTATCTGCCGCTTTATCCAAAAGCAGAGAGGAATTAAGACTCTCTACCGAAGCGGCTGAGAATATCGAATCGGAAATTCTACGCGAAGGGCAAGTTGAATTTGAGGAGAAGAAACGAAACGAGTGTGAAAATGAGGTGGATAAACACTACGATTTAGCTATTGAAAATCTCCGTTCTGATTCGCCGCAGATCGCTTTGCAGGAGATGCAGCAAGCGCACCGCCTCTACCTGGCAAACGCCCGCGCCGCCAAGAAAGCAGATGGGATATTTCACGAGTTGTCGGAACATATTTCCAACATCCTTCCCACAAAAGCACGAGCGTTAATTCAATCCATCAATGAATTGCCTGCGAATGAGAAATTGGAATTGAAGGAATGGTTCTACAGCCAATTCTCGCCCAGCGAATCGGATGACCCTTCCTCCCTCAATTCTCAAAGCACAGATAATAGGCCCCTACCTCATGAATCGGGTGACGCTCACCCAGGGAATGATCCATCGCCAGAATATATGTTGAAAGAGTGTCATGAGGAGATTCAAAACGCTCACGAACTCGAGGCAACTCAAATTTGTCAGTCGGCTGAAGAGTTTGCTCGACAGCGAAAACCAAGGCGAGCTCGGTCAGAATATAAAAAACTCGGGGAATTTTATCGGAAACAAGCCGATTCATTTATCACATCGGGGGATTGGGAATCAGCTTCGGAATGTTATGCACGTTCTCGGCTCGCCTATATGGCAGCGCGGCGCATTACTAATGCGAGACAGAGCGCAGGAGAAGCCGGTTTTCACTTCGCCGAAGCCGCCGCGTTGCATGAAAGAAAACAAAATTGGGCTGAAGCCGGTAATTTGTATTTACAATCGGCGGAACAATTTGAATTCTCCGACCAATCAGAATCGGCTGATGAAAGCCGGCTGCGGGCAACAATCTGCTATTTCAACGTTGCTGAGGACGCACGCACAGCCGGAAAGCTGAAACAGGCTTACGACTTTTGCGAAAAGACCTTGGCAATAGCAAAAGACATGCGCAGGCCTACCAATGCAGCAAACGGCGCGCGAAAACTAATCAGGGAAATTGAGGATTTTTTTCTGGGTTGATCTCACTTAATGATTTGCGCACTGCACCTCATCGGGAAATAATCCATCCGCTATGCGCATCCCGGCAGTAAATTCATCCCAACGCTTTTCGTTGAGGGAAATTCAGCGTAAACGTCAATCCATCCGTTACATCATGGCATGAGAAATTCGGAAATGAGAGCAAATCAAATAAAATCGACTTTACACAAAGGAGAAATTTTAATTGGAACCTTTGTAATGGAATTTTCGGTATCATCGATTGCAACGCTCTTGGCAAGCGCCGGCGCCGATTTTATCGTTGTATGTATGGAACATACCACTTTCACAATAGAATCCGTCGGACGCATCATCAGAGCTGCTAGAGGGTCTGATTTGCCCAGCATTGTACGGCCGCCAGCGTTGGAACGGCATTTTATCTCTAGAGCTCTTGATGCAGGCGCTTCAGGGCTGATGGTGCCGCGCATTGAATCGCGCAAAGATGTTGAAAAAATCACCGCATGGGCAAAATATGCGCCGGAAGGCGACCGAGGCGTCGCATTTGGCATCGCGCACACCGATTATGGGGATTTTCGCAAGTTAGACGGTGTCAAATACACGAAGCAGGCAAATGAAGAGATTTTTATTATCGGGCAGATTGAAACCGCGAAAGCCGTCGAAAATATCAATGAAATCCTCGATAGCGGCGGATTAGACGCTATCTTTATAGGACCCTACGATCTATCAACTTCATTAGGCGTATCGGGGCAGCTCGATCACCCGCTAGTCGTCGCCAGCATTGAGAGTGTCATTGCCAAAGCAAAAGCCTACGACGTTATTCTTGGAAGCTACGTAAACGATTTTGAGAGTGGCAAACGGTGGGCAGATGAGGGCGTTCAATTGATTGCTTGTGGCAACGACGCTTTTTTGCTGACCTGCAAATTTGCCGAAGAGCATCAGAAATTTCAAGACTATTCGCGTAGGAATCGGGGCATCAACCCACCGGTCAACGGCTAAATCGGCGCACACCGAAGGAGCACCAACATCACGGCATCTGAACTCTTAGCGACAGTCAAGGCGGGGGAGCACGTTCCTTGCGGTACATGCAGCAAAGGTATTCCGGCGGATGACATTGCAAGAATAGCCTTTAAGCTAGGTAAGCTCGCGCCCCGGATGGAGCGCGCACGGGTTGGATCAATTCGCTGCGCACAGTGTCAGCACGATGACCCCAAATTCCAGGCTGAGCCTCGTGGACCAGATATCAAATTTGTCAGAGGGGATTAATGCAGCGCTGAATTAGGGCGTTTCCGCCGCAACGAGTTCTTTCTCTTTCAGCTCAAAAGCAAAAAATCTGAGCAGATACATCCGCTCTTGATTTACGGTTACCGGAATCATCTGGTTGTATTGGTATTTGACAACGCCCACATTGGGAACGACCCAGTATTTTGCCGGCTCATATCTGGCAACTTCCAATTCCGGCGGATCAGCATTAGATAGTTTTACAGTCGTTTCCTCCGACAAACCTACAATCTCCTCCTCAACTAGGTACGCATCGTAGTTGCCGTCGGGAACTGCCACCGGCACGCCTTCATCAAGAACACGGCGAATAACCTCGACGGTCGGTTCAGTCGTTTTCTCAACCACAGTCCACGAATTGCCTTTCTTCAACGGAAAATCCCAGAACCGATAGGGGGAAAAGTGTTTCAGGTGGAAAACCCTTGAAGGATTGGCAACATCAAATGCCGATTCAATCTGAGTTCGTGATGTTTTCAAAAAGTAGGTTGCAATCACAAAATTCGGTTCTACAATCCGAAAATCGGACTGAAAAAAGTAGACGGCGTTAGCAGAAAGATGATCGACCGCTTCTCGGCTGGCGCTGTCAGGGTCACCGGGAATTTCTATCTCGCTGATTGTCATCTGCCGATGGGTCAACCCTTCAACCTCTCGGGTATTCTCAATTCTCAACGTGAATTCCTGGCCGGTTTCCACATTCACATAGCTCCAAGCAGAACCGTTGTTTGTGGGAAAATCTACCGCATGCAGCCCTTCGTCGAAAGGCGGCGCCTCCTCGACATCGCCGTGCGGGTCTATCAACCCGTCCTCGCCGCACCCCAGAACCAATAGCAGCAGGCAGCCAATGAGCGCTGCCCTGCGCACCGGAACCAGAGAAATAACCGTGAATCTTGCCATCTTCTAAAAGTATCCCTTGGTTTTAACGATACCAATCCCCAATTTACAACCATGTAGGAGGGAATTCCGATTCCAGACTTCCTGTCCGGATACCGTGCCCAGAGCAGGCGGAAATTCCAATTCCCGCCTATCCGTTCAGGTTAAAATTCCGCGCCTACTTCGTGATGACCATTTTCTGCGTATCAACAGAACTACCCGTCCTTAAACTATAGAAATATACGCTGCTCGCAGCGCGAACGCCCGTATTCGTGCGCCCATCCCAATGTGCAGCCTCTCCCTGCTTGATATACCGCCCTCGCACTTTCACGCCGAGATTTAGCGTGCGAACCAATGCGCCGGAGATATCGTAGATTTCAATCGAAACAGGTGAGTCCTCTGCCAATTCGTAAGGAATCCAAACGTCTGGATTGAAGGGGTTAGGATAACTTTGCAGCAAGCGCGTGTGCAGCGGCGGCGCAGCAGTGGTATTCAGCGGAGTGAAGGCAGGCGTGATACCCTGTGCATCAATGCCCGGCCTTCCCATGAGGCCAACGGCGTTGACCGGAACTACGGCGTAAAAATAACGTATATTCTGTGGATCAAAACGAGAATCTTCGACATCAATGTCTTGAAAAATGGTTACGTCTTCAAAGCTGGTGTCAGTCGCATTGACGCGCCCAATAATATTGATATCCCCTTCAGGGATGCCGTTGCCGTCTCGATCCGCGGCAACAAGGACTTCCGCCGCATTCTGGAACGGTTGTGGGCTGTCAGTGTCATATATGGATGTATACCGTTTGCGGATTATGGCGACCTCTCGAATACCGCTCAAATCTTCAAGCGTCCATTGAACTAATACCCCGCCCTCGCTGCCCTGCGACACCGTGGGAGTAGACAATACTCCCGCGGGCGGGCGGCCCGCCATGTAGCTCACCGACCCGCCAAATGCCGCTGAAATAAAACGTCCGGATACAGACCGGCCGCCTTCAACTACGACGCGTTCAACATCCGGACGAACATTGATTAGGATTAACGTTACCTTTTGAATCTCACCCCCAAAATCATTGAACGTGATTTGGGCTTCCTGGGATCGATGATACGTCAATGCCTCGCGAACTTCTGTTGTTCCATCCCGCTTTTCTACGGCGAATTTCGCCCCCCAGCCGCGCAGACCTGTGGCTTCATGCCGATCCAACTCCCCTTGAATGGCGTCGCGGTCTCCCGCAGAGAGTTCGTTCATGTCCATTGGAGCGAGATCCGCGCCATCAACCTTGACGGCAAATTCGTTCATCACGCCATCCGGCTCGAAAACTATATAGCGCGCTGAAAACGGTTCGGGCATAGATTCCGAATCGAAATCAATGCGAACCGGGTAGCGCTGATGCACATCGCTTGGATGGATAGCCACTGGCGGGAACCGATGGCCGTTGAAGTAATGCTCCCCGTCGTCACGATTGTACGTGAAGTAATTCCATTCGGTGAACGTCTTAAATGCTTCAACAAGCGTCGTTCCATAATTCCTGAAGACACCTTCAAAGTTGCCGTACTCGCGGTACGAGCCTTCGGTGGCGCCGCCGTAAAATTGCCTGACTATATCGACGCCGAACCGCTCCGCCATATAAAATACGAATATCACCGAACCGTACTCATGGTCGCCGACACGATTTCTGAGCGCAATGTCCGGCTGAAGAAACCAACGGCGCAACTGCCCAGAATAGTAGTTGTAAGCGTTGGTCTCGCCAATCTCGTCAGGGTCTGCAATGTCATCAAGATCGTCAATCAAACCGCCGTCGTACACCTTTGACTCTGACCACGTCGCAGACGCCTCCATAAACCATGTCGGCATCAGCGCGTTATAGGCATACTGCACGCCGTGGAAAAATTCATGTGCACACGTCGTTTCAATAAACCGAACGGCTTCCGACTTCCCGAAATACAGGTGCATGCGAGAGTTGATTCCGAACCATGGAGCCGTAGTTACGACCGTCGACAATACACGTCCATAGCTGCTGCTGCTGACAGTTATACCCAGTGCAGGGAACATAAACAGGTATACGTCGTATTTTTGGTTGCCTCCATTTACCTTAACCCAAAAATCGTCAAGCGGCGCTTTATAACCCATCAATTCTATCTGAACATGGTAAGATCGTTCCAGCGCATCGGCGCAGATATCGACGTAATCGGGAACTCCGTTCATCGGATTGAAGTCGTCGGACGGAGGCGCATGGCGGCCAACCGTGGTGTAGTGGAGTCGGAAGTGCGGTGTGTCATACTTTTTGGGTAGATACACAGATCCAAAGAGGCTTCCCGGCGCACCAGGACGAAGGAATATACCCTGAAATTCCCTCTGGTAGATTGCTGGAAGGTGATGCCAATTTGCAGCGAGAATATTTAAGCTGTCCGTGAAGCACTCTTGAAGTTCGGACGAATCATAACTCGTTTTGAGGTTAATATACTTTCGAGCCTCCCAAACTGCGCTGAACAACTCTGGATCGGGAGGTTGCGCGTCAACACACGATGCCGTAAATCCAAAAATACTAATAATCGCCAATACACATAAGCGAAAAGTCATCTCGTTCACCTAATCATGCCCTCCCAAGAACTTGATGCCGTCGCATACAGTTTTTTTGGGATGCGCCCAGCTAAAAACGCTTGGCGTCCAGCCTCAATCGCTTTGCGCATAGCTTCCGCCATCATCACAGGCTGGCGTGCCTTAGCTACCGCAGTATTGAGCAAAACACCGTCACAACCAAGCTCCATCGCAACGGTTGCATCAGAGGCGGTTCCCACGCCGGCATCGACGATGAGAGGCAGGCTGACACTATCGCGAATGATTTCGATGTTGTAAGGGTTCCGAATCCCCATGCCTGAACCGATAGGCGCCCCCAACGGCATGACAGCCGCGCACCCCAAATCCTCCAGCTTCTTGCAGGTGATTGGATCGTCGTTACAATACGGCAGCACAGTGAAACCGTCTTTGACTAACGTTGCTGCTGCGCATAGCAACTGTTCAACATCGGGAAACAGCGTCTCATCATCGCCGATGACTTCCAGCTTGATGAGGTCGGTGCCGAGCGCTTCACGTGCCAATTGAGCAGTCAGTATCGCCTCCTTCGCCGTATAACAGCCCGCAGTGTTCGGCAGGATAATGTATCCGCGCGTTTGCAGCATATTGAACAGGTTTTCTTCGGCGCCCGATAGCTTTACCCGGCGGAGGGCAACTGTGACCATCTCTACACCCGCTATTTCAAGTGCACGAAGCATCACATCGAAATTCGGGTAACCCGATGTCCCCATAATTAATCGGGATTGATAGTCGCTGCCGCCAATTCTCAGTCCATCCATCTTTTCCATCTTGCACAAAAATCCCTAAGCGCCCTCACTCAACGGAAATAACACCCTTTCGGATAGCAGCAGACCCATACATGTCCTACAAAGCAACCCACATCCGGATTTAATTGAACACATCGCAAAAATGGGTGTGTCCCGGCATCAAATGGTACCAATATTCCTTCCAAAGAAGAACATGCCAATTGCGAAGGCAACCAATATGCCTCCCATGACCAAACAAAAAATACAGGTAATCATCTTCGTTGGTACGGACGAGATGCGGAAATACTCGTTCATCGCATTGACAACCTCTTTAAGCACCGAATGGTATCCACGCTGTTTGACCTTGATAATGCCCGTTCCCATCCACGAATGAATAGCTACCTGCAAGTCCGCATCAATTGTTGTAAGCCGTATTACGGAAAGACTCTCGTCATAGGGCAACTGTAGTTTCTCGAGCGCCGCTAGCAGCGCCTCGCGAAAAGATGTATCTGTAACGGCGTACGCCGTGAATCCCTTTAATTGATACCACATCATTATGAGAACAACTACGAGAAAAACCGGGGTTACCCAATTTATGACATCGAAATTTCCGGGTAACGATAATGAGATGTTCAATACGGCTACCGGAATGAAGACAACGAACATCTCTGACAGATGCCATCTGTTCGAGACCAAAAAAGGCCGCTTGGTCAAGATGCCCCGAAGCCCAACCGTCAAGGAGAAGATTGCCATAAGTCCAAACATAATTGGAAATGCAATTGAAAATATCATCTCATAGAAATCAAGATTCATTTTGTTTCTCCACCCTTCCCCAAAACGCTAAACACATTAGTTCAAACGGAACTCTCTCGACATCATACGGTTACGAAGATATTTCAAAAGAAGAACATGCCAATTGCGAAGACTACCATAATCCCACCCATAACCAAACAATAAAAACAGGAAATCATCTTTGTAGGTACGGACGAGGTGCGGAAGTATTCGTTCATCTCATTGACAATCCCTCTGAGCACCGAATGGTATTCACGCTGTTTGACCTTGATAATGCCCGTTCCCGTCCACGACTGAATGGCTACCTGCAAGTCCGCATCAATTGTTGTAAGCCGTATTACGGAAAGACTCTCTTCGTAGGGCAACTGTAGTTTCTCAAGCGCCGCTAGAAGCGCCTCACGAAACGACGTATCTGTAACTGCCCACGCCGTGTAACCCTTGAGTTGATAGCACACCATTAGAAGAATAACCCCAATCATAATCGCGTGTACCCAATTCATGATTTTGAATGCGCTAGGTAGGAATGACAACGACAGAAGCAATAACACCATCGGAATGAAAACAACGAACAAACTCGACAGCCACCATCTGTTTGAAGTCAAGAACGGCTGCTTGGTCAAGATTCCCCGAAACCCAATGGTCAAGACGTACAGTGCCATAAGTCCAAACAGAATTGGAAATGCAATTGAAAATATCCCCTCATAGAAATCAAGATTCATGTCGTCTTTCTCCTGCCGACCCGGCTCGTTATTCGCGGTCAGTCATAACCTGAGAGGTACAGCCTCGAATCGCCTATAATTTATTTAATATTGTCAAGCCATCACTCCCATCAGGGTTCAGTACAAGTGTATCCTCCGTCCGCTCCCATGTGCCTGTTTCCGCCTCTCCAGAGATTTCGGTCGTGTAAGCGGAACCAACCAGAGAATAGCTGCCCGGTAACAGATCCGTGCCGACAAGCACTCCCTGAATATCCCCCACTTGCAACTGCAGCCGAATGACGATTTCTAATTCCATGGCGCCACCCTCATGAAACGAGTAAGAAATCGAGCCGTCAAAACCAGTAACACCCTCACCAGACCAAAACGCCGCTATAGCCTGTTCTCGAAGATTACCCTCTACAACCGAGCCGTCGGCGTCGAGAAAAGTCCAGTCCTCATCGCCGTAATCATCATATTCGGTAAGAGTTTCTCGCGCACTCAGTCCCTGATAGCTCTCAAGTACCCACGTCCCAATCCACGCATTGTCTTCAGGCTCAATCGGTTCAGGATCTATAACTTCAGTAATTAACGCCTCGAAACTGTCGCAGCCGATGACGCCGATAATCCCGCAAAGCCCAAATACACCCAAAAACAGATTCATTACTATTTGTCTGAACATTTCTGTATCCTCCATAGTATTTATTGATGGCGCTCTAGAGTCAACGCAGCCATTCATCCAAAAGACCGTAGTAGCGATCTTCTAATCGCGACGTTTTACTCCATTGTCTCGTGAGATTTCCTTCGTATCAACAAGCTACGAATCAAGTTTGCACAAATACACTGTACGATAACTGGCGGGCGAGACTTCGACCAATCCAACCGCCGTGACTTCAGCGGAAATTGGCAAAGACATCTGTCGGCAAACGGCTACTGCTTGAGCAATCTGACACTCCGATAAACCGGAAGCAATTGTGCAGTGCGGCACACACCTCCCGACGATTGAATTTCCTCACCGATGCCTTTCAGCGTCGAAAAACGGTTAGAAGATGATACGAAAGAAAGCTATGTCAAACGCGAAAAATATCCCAATCACGCCCATACTCAAATAAACCGCGCAGGAAATCAAATTCCTAGGTACGGACGAAATGCGGAAATACTCGTTCATCTCACGGACAACCTCTCTGAGCACAGATTTGTGCACCCGCTGTTTGACCCTAATCATCCCGGTTCCCATCCACGAATGAGCAGACACTTGCAGGTCGGCTTCAATAGAAGTCAGGCGTATTGCGGAAAGACTCACCTCGTAGGGCAACCGCAGCTTTTGAAGCGCTGCTGTCACTCCATCTCGAAACGATGTATCTGTCACGGCGTACGCCGTGTAACCCTTGTAATGAAACCATCCCCGCAACAGAAGAAGCCCAAGTATAAGCGGAATCACCCAATTTATAGCATAGAAACTGGCGGGTAGCGGCATTGAGAAATTCAGCAGAATTATTGGAACAAATACAACGAACAAAATCGCCAGCCACCATCTATTCGAGACCAAGAAAGGCCGCTTGACCAGAACGCCCCGAACTCCAATGGTCAAGAAAAAGACTGCCATAATTCCAAACATAATTGGAAAAACCAAATTGTAAAAGTCAGGGTTCATGTTCATTTCCTACTATTGCCATGTTAACTTGGACCGCTAGTACGCTTCGCCGAAGCGTCTGACAAACTAGAGCGGAGCAGTACAATCCCAGTTCCTACCAACTAAGAATTTGATTCAGGCGGTTCATAGTGTAACTCCAGCGCTTCTCTTAGATTGAGCAATGCCTCTGCTTCGCTTCTGCCTTGACTCGCAATATCAACCTCTAAACATTGCGCAATAAACCAATCATCTTCTTGCCATACACTCGCCGTAAAAATCCGGGTTATCCCCTAACGTAAGTCATCCTGCATATTCGTAAAACTAACGATGAATTTCCTATTAAGATAACCAGCATTTGCCTCACGTCTGCGCCGAACTGCTGGTTTATTTCGACCATGTCATAGTTATCTTAGGCACCCAACAAGTATTACCTAAATCTTCTGCATAGGATGACTGTCCGCCTGGGCCTATCCTTAACATTCATTATATTGTCCGTATGAGCCACGTTAATGACGGGGTCGTTTGATTGGAAAAACCTTTCCTGTCAAGAAAATATTCTTGAGATTTGGCACGCAAAATCAATGTGGCTGTACCACGACCGTCAAGTTACTCTCAATCGCACAACGAATGTGTTCATTGGATAAATCAGGACTAACGCCGTGGGTTGAACAGAATATATTAAGGTTCTGATAACCCCACACCAAGAATCGCTGTGAATCCTCCTTTGAGACTGTCGTTCCTCCCTCCGCTCGAACAGGCGTTCCAAACATTATCGAATAGAACGCAAGCCACGGCGGGAGCATATCCATCCAAAAAAACAGTTCTGGAACCACGTCAAAAAGATGATGAAACCATTTCCTCACTTCACCAATAAGAAACAGTTGTCGGGAGTCATCGTCGTACCCGTTGACCATGATGTTAACGCGATTTCGATTCCTATCGATCAAAGTTGGAACAAAACTGTCAAGAATTTCACGGACACGTGACGCATTTACACTAACAATTTCATCCTTTGAAATCAATATTGTAACAGGTGATTTCAAACAATCCTCCAATCGGTTAACTTTGATTTCCAACACCCCCGCTCATTTTTCCAAAAAACTAAACGAGCAATGCTTGGCTTTGTCCAAACCAAGGTTGGTACACCAAAGCCTGTTATCAATCGGAATCGCGGGATAGATGCCTCGCGTCATCCATTACTTTAACACGAATCGTAACGCTTCATTCACAGCTTCGTCATCGGGAAAAGCAGCGGCAACATCTGGTGCTAGACGGACAATGTTCGCACCGTCAGCATATTGCTGAGCATGTTTCCCACGAACGTTGAGAATTAGGATAATAGCATTACTTTCAATACTGCCTTATTATACTAACCGTCTGATGCTGCCGAAATTTCCCGCCACATCTCAATAGCAGAGGGGGTTCGAGCACTAACATGTCGTCGCAATGCCCGGGCAACCGATCCCGCAAATCTTGATGATAATCCTTCAGCAATCTCTCTCGGACGACCGGCAACAATCTCATCCTTCGTGAAATCAGGTGTTTCGTTGAGCAGCATACCTAGCAATAGCAAACCTACGTGATATATGTCAACATGCTTACCCAATACACCAAACTCTGCAGGTCTCAGGAATTCGGGAGGTAACATCCAATGGGCAAGGCGAGTATTGAAAAAACTAATGTCCCCTTCAAGACGGCTGATACCCAAGTCGCCGATTTTGAATCTAAAAATGGAATTTGTGTCGGGCTTCATTGGGTGCCGCTGTTCTGATACAAACACATTTCCTGCGTGTAAGTCCTTATGAACAAAACCATGGTCGTGGATGAATTGGAGCCCATTGAGAATGTCACGACAGACATAGGGCAACCAAAGTTCTCCGGTTATGTCAGGGTTTTCGATAAATTCTTTCAGCGAGCAAAAACACTTCTCCACAATAATGTAGAACGTATCTTTGTGTTCAAAAGCACCGTGGATATAGGTAACATGTGGATGGCGGAGTAGTTGAAGTTTTTGCAACTCATGAATCCACTCCTCTCGTATAACCTCATACCGCTGATTCCGTGGCAAAAGCACTTTGGCGGCTAGTTCGTTTCCCCACTCGTCACGACAATCAAATACAACACCGAACGCGCCTTGCCCGATTTGCTGACCGATGTAGTAATTAATTCCCTTACATTCAATTTTTTCGCCGGTTTTTGGAGGCACAAATGTCCGGGGCACCGGCAGTCGGAGGTTTTGATTGTGTGTCATTCCGAACTGCTACCTCACCAACAAGGACATGCACTATACAGCACCCTCATAAATTACAAATATGGTTGAGATTATTCCGATTATTTCAATAGTCCTGATCTCGCAATGCAAGAAACATGGAATCCAAAATCTGTAAAAGGTGTTGACTAACCATCCCCCATGATTTGTTCGTGGCCTTTGAGGCAGATTTATATCCCCAAGTGTTTGGTTCTTCTTGTTCTGCTACAATAGGGAAGTTTACGCTTTCCGAATCTCCAACTCTCTTGTCCACGATCTCAACTTCTAACCAAGATGTGCCAATCCACCTACCTTGAGGAACAAAAGACATTGCAAGTAAGGTCTGTTGGGTTGATGCAACTGATACCACATTGACCCAATTATTAGGTGCAACTGCTAATGTTGAGGAAAACCTATTCTGAACATAAGCTATGGGCACGCGGCGTATTCCAAAATTTGCTTCATTCGCTTTAAGCCTTATTTTTACAGCTACATTTCCGGCTGGGATTTTCTCGAAGTATTCAGCCCATTTTAGTGAATTCCCATATATGTAGGTAAGACCATTGCGTATACTAGTTATGGCTTCTTGCGACCTTTCCTTATCCGTCCTTGCGTCCAACACCGAAAAAATAACCGGCTTCGCAAGGTTTAATCCTTTCCTAGGCGTGTCACGAATCTCTGGTATAGCAACGCGTTGCACAGCACAGCCAATAGCATGGAGTAATACTACAAGCAACAAGATTATCAGATTTTTCCACGGCCTAGATTCCTGCATGAGAATATCCTTCTTGATGATGTCCAGTTACGTTGAACCTACTGTTGCCGGATGTCGCTGCTTAGTAACTCGTGTAAGAAACCGTTGCAACAGAATTTCTAAAGACCGTGAAATTTTGAGAGTATTTGTGCCAAAAGGTTTCCTCCTGCTCCGATTCCAACACTCCAAGTACCCTCCGAAGCCTTTTTCATCATTCCGGCTATCCACGAAGACACCTTAGGACCAAATTGTCCCGGAGATTTAGGTGTTTCATCTGAATCAACAGCCTCTCTTAGGTCTGCGATGTCTCCTTCAGATACGCCATTGGCTTGCAACACACGGCGCATTGACTCAAAGTCAGTTGGTACGATGTTGAATTCTATAGATGAGTCTTTTGCTGTCCCTACTAGGTTTGCAGGTCCGCCGTAGACGGTCGTATTGAATATTTGTGTAATCGTATCCGAACTAGGGGATTCCCGAGCGTTTGACTTTGGGTCGCCTGCATTGGGATGTTCCTTCCATACAGCCAATGAAAAGTCCAATATGCGGTCTCGTACTGTATTAAGCAGTTCAACAAAATTTGTTTTGCTGAACTCGGCCCAACACTCTAGGCAAATCATATCCTTGTAAACAGTTGCACCCAAAGTCAACGACAAATCTCCTGTATCGACTTGAATTATGTCACTGTCGTTTTCCTTTAGAGCTGACTCGACGGTTGCAACACTCATCCTAAATTCATACTCCATGTAACTTCCCCGAACATCTTTGGGAAGCAACGCTGGAGTAATCGGTGCATTCCTTAGGCCGGAACCAAACGGCCCCGCGAAATTCCCTTTCACCTGAAGAGACCACACGCGGTACCCGGGCACAGGAACATCCTCTGGATAACCGTTGGATTCCCAAATGAGCCAATTCTCAAGCTGCCGACTACCCAAATGTGCAGCTAAGAGTTTACACTTCCTGATCACCGTTCCTAGGTCACTTGAGGCATCAATTGCAGCGTTCTGAATGTCTTCCAGTAGGCTAATTTCAACCTCCAATCACTAACTTATTCTTAGACAGAGCTTATTTCTTCTCTAAGTTCCGTTGACCGCTCCACCTAAAAATCCAAACTCACCCCCATCATGACCAATCGCGGTGAACTCCACGAGAGCGGACTCGAATGCTTCCTATTGTTGAGCGGGATACCGTACCGGTCGTATGTAACCGGGTCTATCAGGTCGTCCAAATTCCTCGTATTAAAGATGTTCCGAATATCCGCAAACACGGTATACGTCATCCCCGCACGTATTATCCGCTTGCTAAGAAGCACATCAACATTGTACGTCGGCGGGTACCGCTTCGAGTTCACGTCAGGCTTAATCGGCGCGGCAGGATTCGGCGTGTAGGGCAAGCCGCTGGCGTACCTGCCAATCAGATTCGCCGTAGCATTAAGCGGCAATTGAATCCCCAACGTACCGGACACAATGTGGCGCTGATCCCAGTCTAAAGGGTGGCTTTCAGTCACTTCGGGCTGCTGCCGATAAAAGGTCAGGTAACCCAGATTGCGGCTGGAGCCCTTCCCCTTCGCAACGGAATACGTATAGCTGAACATCCCGGAGACCCGGCTCTGACCCGTGCCCCACTTGCGAAGCGTAAACTCAAATCCTTGAACCCGACCGTAGATGTCATTGATGAAATAACTGTAATCGTTAGTAATATCGACATGCAGGCTGCTCACAAGGTCGTTGATATCTTTCGTGAACCCGGTCAGGTCAACAGTTAAGTCGTCCGTGAGTTGTTGCGCCACGCCAACCTCGTACGCGATAGTCTTCTCCGGTTCGAGGTCGGGATTCCCCTTTCTCCGAATGGCGCCCCGCATATCAAAGTAAAGATTTTCGTAGAGATCATCGCCCCGTGGAATCTGGTAATAATGTCCGTACGTAAAGTGCAACTTCGCCCGATCTGTAATCGGAAACGACATCCCGAGGCGCGGCGCGAGCGACCGCTTGACCGACGGATTAACCGGATCCTTGATGATGGGTAACCCAACCCTGTAGACACTCTTGTCTAACTTAAATGTACCATCCTCGTTAAGTTCGAGCGGATTCAGCGGGTCTTTAGGAATGTCGCCCTCAGGATTATACTGCTCATACCGCAACCCCGCATTGACAATCATTCCCGCGTACTCCATCTTGTCTTGTACATACAGGCTAACACTGCCGGGCGTTACGTCATAATACTCCAGGTAGAGATTGGAACTCCCATGATTTGTCGCTCCGAGATAATATAGATTCTGCGTCGAGAATTCAGCCCCCGTCTGAATCTGGTGATTTGCCGTCACTTGGCTGGCAAAATCCGCTTTAACTATGGACGTCGTCGAGCTGCGGTCAACCCAACTATTGTCATCGCCGGCAATGAAGTAGCTTGTATCGTTGTACGCCTGTTGGGTCGGGTTCCTGATTCTTCCCTCATTTTGGTTCTCCTCGAAGGTTTTATCCGGATCCCAAGCGTTCTCCTCAAACGTTTTATCCAACGGATCCCACAATTTGTCGGGTTGATGGCTCTCAAAGGAACGATGAAACTGCCCAACCGTCAGGGTGTAGAACGTACCCGAATTGAGATTATGTGAAAGCTGCACCGACATGCTCCTCCCATCCCGGTTCGCCACCGGAACCGCGCTGGGTAGAAAGCGCAGCGAACCGCCGTACGAGTTGGATTCTCGCTGATCCATCAGCCCGCTCGCCGTGAGTTTGATGTCGGGAGTCACCTCAAACTTGAGTTTACCCTGAAAAGTGTATCCCCTCGAGTCATTGTTGGGCAGGTAGCTTTCATCCCGCCGCAACTGGCTTGCGGCGGAGAATGTCAGCCGATTGCCCCATATCGGTCCGCTGAGCGCAAATTCCCCTATATGCATCGGGCTAAGTTCATAATTCTTCGTGTCGTTGAATAACCCGCTGTACTGCTCCAAATCCACAACATAGTTGTCAAACAGCGTAACCTGTTTTTTCTCATAGTCTATAACCGTGCCGTCGGCGTCCTGATAAGGTTGGCGTGACGTAACCGCCTCGCCTGTATCCGGATTTACCATGGGTTCGCTCGTCTCCGGATCAATCACCGGAAGCTGCGGATTTTTCGTCATGTCCGCATACACACCCGGGACAATCTCCGTGAATTCTACCCTGTCATCGCCCTCACGCGCAGCCAACTCGCCAACGGTAACCGCTTCACCGCGATAGGGCGTCTGATAGTCGTAAGGCTTGCCGAGGAAGATGCCCCTGAAAGGTTCGAGCGCCACAGGCCGGAAACCGTTGTCCGGATCCAGCCAAGGGCCGTATAACGGATCGCCGTGGTGCTCCGCCCACTGCCCAACGCGGTACCGGATGCGCCCGGAAAATTTTTGCGTGCCGGCTTTCGTGATGAGATTAATTACTCCGGATTGCGCATCACCGTGTTCCGCATTGAAGCCGCCTGTGATAACCTCCATCTGTTCAATCGTATTCGCGTCGACACTCACGCCCAAGCCCCTGAAAATCGGGTCATTAATCGGGATACCGTCAATCAGATATTTAATCTCCATTGAGCGTCCCCCGCGAATGTGGAGCGTGCCGGTCGCGTTATCTACCGCGACGCCAGCCTGCGTTTGCAGAATCCCGTTCACGGTGTCACGCGGCATGGCAGCAATCTCGTCTGCTTCAATAATCCTTGTGCTTTGTGTAACATCCCGCTTAATTAGAGGTTTGGTTGCCGTCACCTCTATCTCTTCCAGAGTTACAACTTCAGCGGCATCCAACGCAAAGTTTAAGGTTGTGGTGAGTCCGGCGAACACCTTCGCACCCATCACAGTCTTTGAAGCGTAGTCTGTGAGCTCGGCTTTTACATCAATACTCCCCGGCGGGATGTTTGCCATGACATAATAGCCATCGTCATTCGTTGCCGCAGTGCTGCTTGTCCCGACAATTGTTACCGTAGCATTCGACAGCGGTGCCCTGGTCGCTTCATCGGTAATTACACCCGAAATCTTGCCGGTGATGGCGGCGTAGACGCTGCGGTCACCTACTTCGAGCATAAGCACTGCTGCGCATGTCAAAAATATCCAGAAGATAACGTGTCTTCTTTTCATTGATATCTCTCCTGAAATCAAGCATTGTGGGTTTGAAGTTCGTTTCGATTATGTCTTTATATTTAGAACACTCGCCGAATGATTTCTTCCCTATCCTTAACACCGTAAATTCCTCAACGCTGCAAATCGCATCCCCTCCAGCGGTTTCGCCACATGCCTCGGACCACGCCGCTCATACGCTGCACCATTGGTCAGTTTCATGTGAAATTTTAACATATTTGAACATGATTCGGTAGGTGCGGTTTCCATCCACACCTGCGGATTCGACAAAAATTTTGCCGGTTCGACTATCACTTGATTTCGCGGTTCAACTACTCCGCACGCCTCATAAGGACAAACGTACCGGTGGGGGCAGTAGATCTTAGCGTCAGCGTTTCTTCCGATAAACTCCACGTGGCTTCCGCTATGGAAATTGGGCTTTGCTCCTCTCCGTAATTTAGCGTATCCCAGACATCCTTAGGTTCAAGGATAACCTTTTCTTCTTCCGCAACGAACGACAACTGTGAACCCGATTGAGTATATTTCCCGTTCGTGGCAAAAGTTTGCTTCAGCGTGACAAGAACGCCGTCACTTTTAGTGACGGTCGACTCAAATCCAAGAATAAGACTATACGAACCGTCAGCGGCAAAAACCACCTCATTCTCGGCAATCTTCGAATCTATTCCTTGAACTTGCCCTTGTACACCGAAAGCGAACGACAAAGCAAAGGTTAGCAAGTTGGCTACTGCGCTAAGGGGTTGGTCATCAATCGAGACAATCTCCCATGATCCAACCAATGATGGCTCGTCTTCGTCACTGCTGCCGCAACCCATCGCAACTAATAGAATTACCACAATCACGGAAGAATTCCGCATCATCGTTTCTGTTCCCCCATTCTATCAATAGGACCAATCTGGCAAGTTGCCAACTCCGGTATTTTTGCTGTTTTTTACCATACTTTAATATCTGTTAGGAGTTACGCAGTTGATCGTCCAAGGGTTCGTAGTAGGGCAATTCATTGCCCGTTTATCCGTAAAACAATATGTCAGGTCAAGGAAGTGAACGACCTGCCTGACGCGCAATAAATTGCGCTACTACAAACTGAACTGCGTAAGTCCTAATCTGTATGAGAACATCAGTTGGCGGGGCTTCCTAGCCCCGATAATCCGGACACAAAGATTCCCCTCCTACATTCAAACAATACAACCCATCTGACGGTGCAATTAGATGATTCGCCGCGAATCAACGGGTTTCTTTTCGAAGCCCCATCCACACGCAAACTGCCATACCCAAAAGAACAATGGCGAACGGGAAGCCGGTGGCAAGCGAAGCCGCCTGTAACGACTGCAGTCCACCGCCAAGGAGCAGCGCGATGGCAACCAACCCTTCAATCGTGCACCAGAAAACACGTTGAGGCACCGGTGCGTCAATTTTGCCGCCCGCTGCGATGGTGTCAATGATTAGCGAGCCAGAATCCGACGACGTGACGAAAAAGATAATCGTCAAAAGCATAGCGACGGATGAAAGCAGCATCGTCCACGGCAGTTCATCGAACATCTTAAAAAGCGCGATTTCCAGCTTCCACGCCTCAACGTTCTCCGTTACACCGGTATAGCCGTCAACGATATGCTGGTGTAGCGCCGTGCCGCCAAAGGCGCCAAACCACAGTAAACATAACAGCGTCGGCAGAAGTAACACAAAGATTACGAACTGCCGTACCGTCCGCCCCTTTGAAATGCGCGCAATGAACGTGCCCACGAACGGCGCCCACGCTATCCACCACGCCCAGTAGAACGTGGTCCAGCCGTGAAAAAAGCCGGTGTCGTCACGTCCAATCCAGTTGCTGAGCGGCACAATTTTAACGGCGTAGTCAACCAATCCATTGAACATGCTGCGGAAAATGTACAGCGTTGGACCGAGTATGATAACAGCCAACAGCAATAAGAACGCGAGGATTATGTTAAACTGGCTAAGACGCTTGATCCCGACATTAATTCCCGTTATCACCGATGTCAGCGCGACAGCCGTTATCACAACAATCAACACCACCATCGTGGTATTGTTTGCGGGAACGTCAAATAGGTAGTTCATGCCGGATGTGACCTGTTTGACCCCCAAACCGAGAGATGTTGCCAGCCCAAACAGACCCGCGAAGATGGCGAAGGTATCAATGACATGGCCAGGCCAACCCCAGACGCGGTCGCCGAGCAGGGGATGGAACACCGAGCGGATCGTGAGAGGAAGGCCCCGATTGAAAGCGAAGTATGCGAGCGCAAGTCCGACAACGCCGTAGACTGCCCAGCCTTGAATTCCCCAGTGAAAGACGGTCGCAGATATGCCGGTGACTGCAGCTCCCGGCGACCCGGCATCAATGCCGAGCGGCGGGTTCTTCAGGTAGTACATCGGTTCCGCCACGCCGAAAAACAGTAGACCGATGCCTACGCCTGCCGCAAAGAGCATAGCTGTCCACGTCAAATTGGAGTATTCCGGCTCCGCATCTGCTCCCCCAAGGCGAACCTTGCCGAGCGGCGAGAACGCCACAACCAAACAGAACAGCGTGACAAGATTGACTGTAATCATAAACAACCAATCAAGGTTCGTCGTGAGCCAGACGCGGACATCTCCAAACAATTTCGTCGCACCTTCCTGAAACACAAGCGCACCGACGACAAAGATAAGGATGGCGATTGCGGAAATTACGAAGACTGGAGTCAAATAGATATCTAAACCGAATAACTTCCGGTATTCCCTGTCTTGCGGCAATTGAGTTTGATTTCCTTCTTCGTGCATTTTCAAATATTCTCCTTCCGGTTGGACAGACACAGCAGTCCATTGTTGCAAGCGCAGCGCTTAGAAATAGTAACCCAAGTTAAAGTTAATTCGCCAATTCCACGCGTCATTGCCGTTGGCGCCATAGTCGCCGGCACCCGTATAAATGTTGGCGTAGTCCTCTACCTTTCCGTCAGCATCAACGTTGCCCACAAATCCGTTGCCGTTGGAAAGCGCCAAATCACTATAGACATACAAGGCGCCAAACAACGTCCAGCTAGCGCCAAGTGTCACCAAGGTGCTGTTGTTAAAGTTATCCACCGTTTTTAGGATCGTACTGGCTTCAACATAAGGGGTAACATTGTCCATCCACGAGATACCCGACGCATCAATACCGTTGTAGCGCAGATTTAGCGCGGGAATCAATCCCTTGGACGCTATGGGCCATGCAAAATCGTAAGCGCCCATCGGGATTAGGTCGCCGGTGCCCCAGGGCGTCTCATCGGTAATGTTGTATGCATAATAGGAAAATTGAGAGTAGACTGTGAAATCCGAGAACGTGTTCTTCATGTGCGCGGAAAGCGCATAGTGATTCGCGCCGTCATCGTCCACATCCGTCCCCTTCAACAACCCGTATTGAACCGACGCGCCGACATCCGCAATGTTCTCAAGCGAATAAATGCCGCGCAGGTTGAATTGATGTTGCTCATCGAACCCGTGTTCAACAGCAGAAACGTCCCAATCAACATCTCCTTTTTTGATCTCTTTTTCTTCATTATTCTCTAGAACTTTTGTATCGTCCTTTGGATAGACTTTGGTATCCCACGTGACGATGTCATAACTGAACCGCGAACTCGCAACGCTGCTTCCCTCCGTCTGGGGTTCGCTCTGAAGAAAGTAGCCTACATCAAGCGCCAGCTTGCCCATGGTGTCGCTCCATCTGATTCCCACATCCATATCGTCCGAAAGCCCGACATAAAAATGTTGATCGAAGAACCAACTGCTTGAGACACCATAAGCAGTAGGTCCAAACGGAACCCGTACGACACCCGCCTTCACTGTGCCCAACTCGCCGAGGTTATACCCTAGCCAAGCGGTGTGTATCATGCTGTAGGTATCGTACCATCGGTATTCCAGTCTACTGATAACATTATTATAGTCCAAATCGGCATTCAGGCGGAAAAGCTCAAGGTCGGCATCTCCAATGTTTTCGCCTCGGCGGTGCGCCTTGTCCTCATCACCGTAGGTGCCGTAGGCATATCCCACCCGAATAGCGCCGCCAATCTTAATCGGGCTTTTTTTGTCCTCGGCAACCGCAACCCATTGCGAGGCAAACAACAGAAATACGATCCCGAGACTCAAGGTTCGTGTGTAACTCTTACATTTCACAGCATTTATCCTTTCAATTATTGCATAGGCAGATAAGAACCTGCCCTGCTTATGTCTATCCGATGCGAAAATTCGCGAAGCCGTATCATTTAGATACCGTTCGCCTTAGTGAATTCTTGTGTACGAGAACACTCACTTCCAGAGTATATCTCTAGGCGAGCCGTAATCATCGAACTCTGAACTCATTATAAACCTTATACAAATTAAAGTCAACTGCAATTTATCATGGAATCGTACCATGCAAGGCACAACAAACCCCACCCATTCCCGTTGGGCGGGATTCTCGTCGGGCAGGTCTCTCGTAGGTCGGGCTTCCAGCCCGACACCCACCATCCCCCATAGGAGCGATCTCCGAATCGCGACAAACCACTTGTGGGAGCGGCTTCCAGCCGCGAAATAGTAGTAGGCACACTCCGGTCTGTAAAGTTTTTGTAGGTTGGGTTGAGCGGATTTTACCAAATGATGCACAAATTTACGTTCCGCTCTAAAAGCCTAACGACGAACAAAATCCGATGCACGGAGCGTAACCCAACCTACAAAAACCAGGAACGCTCATGGCGTCAATCGACGAATAGACATCTTTCCTATTTAACTCAATGTGGTTGACAAAACCGAAGCGTTAAGGGCAACCACAAGGGTTGCCCCTACAGCGTATTAGCCCAATTTGAGGGTAGTCGTTTTACACCTGCCACCCCACTGGGGCTAGATGTTGATGTGTAACAGTGATTTCTATATACCTGTCGCCCCTCTGGGGCTATCCGGCGGTGGAATTATTTTGGAAAGATGTCTAATATCAACAGCTCGAAATTCAAGTCCGCATATTTCAACCAAAATTACAGTTTTTACAGTCCATAAAAAAAGGGAATTTTATCGCGGTTTGTGTTATCCGAAATAATTAAAAACACTCCTGTAAGGTTGGGTTGGGGGGAGGTAGATTCAGTATATTTTATTTGCGTATTTTGTGAGTAATTGGGAAATAGGAAAATTAGCGAAAATGGGCTTAAGGTTAGACAGAGAGCGGGTTGGTGGGTTTGAGTATTTTTGAGTATTTGAAACAATAAGTTGAGAATGCTCGATTTTGAACCCGCTGACGACCTGATTGATTCAGCCATCATAGTTTCTGTAGGTTGGGTAGAGTAAATAACTTAAAAAAGGTTCCGGTAGCAATTTACCGGTACGAGATTCAAACAATGCCGGCGTCAATATGCGCTGAGCGAAACCCAACGATCAACTGAGCGAATAGCGAAGGCGATAGTCTTCAGTATTAAAAACCTCCGGCAACCCTAGCGAATTCCTAATTCAACATACCGCTCCGAATTCCAAATACACTCATTCTATTTTCCTGTTCCAAAGGTTCTGGCGATGATGTTTACCGGCCGGTTATCCGAACGTTCAATAACGTTGGGTTTCGCGAGCACGCGCAACCCAACCTACATTCACCTGGCAATTCTGCACAGAGTCTGCGCAACACAACAATTTACTACTAGTTGATTTCTTTGCGAGATTTATTGGCGTGCTTTTGTGGCATAGGAGAGTTGAGATTCAGAGGTACAGCCTGTGGGAGGTGTCGAGGAAACACCTCCTGCCACAGGATAAGGTAGTATTAAGCGAGGCGCGACAATTTACTCACAGAATTGTGTTTATGTGATTTTCAATGTTGACCGAATTTTGAATAAGCGACTGGATTTCTTGAGTTTTATTTTGGTAAGTATGCGCATCGTATCGTGCTTTTCTACTCGCCCTATAAAGTGCTTTGTACTGCGGGTATAAGGTACTAAGGTGTTTTTTGAAATATTCATGTCTCCCGGTATTCTGCCGGTTACTGCTGTGCCCAATTGGGTGGATGTTTTTCCGCGCCAAGTAAGAATCAACGGCGTGTAGGGCTTTGTAGAAGGCGAGTGTCACAATCCAGTCAGCGTGTTGTGGGCTGTTTTGCGATTGTTGAAGGTAAGAGAGCGTGATTTGTGTGCTTGTTTGCTTATCAATATGTTCTCGTTTCGTCGGCATGGTTTTTCCGTGTTTTCAACTCCATTGATGATAGTTAGAAGGGGCACGGGAATACAGGTGGGTTAGCTGAAATTTTCATAAAAACATTCAAAATCCTCCAACTCTAGATAATCCTCTGCTGATTCGTATTCCGCAGAGAAGGAAAGAAATCGAAATTTCTGATTTATCTCCAGATCAAGCTGGGCTAACTCCATGATTATTTCTACAGATTCTTCCGTGAGTAAGACTATGACCTCTGCGTTTTTACCTTCAATTCTTATATAACCCTTCTGGACATGAGGAATTTCTTCCAATTTTGCACTATAGAGTTGTTTAAGTTCTTGCCATGCTGCGGGTTCAACTTCTACGATAATTCGCTTTAGGAACATGTAGTCTTGAGACTTTGGAGCACTGTCCTCTAACTCCTTATAGCGGGCAACAATTCTCGAGCACAATTTTGACTTCGCCTCTTTTTCGTTGGCGCCTGTGCTGTGTAGTTCGACATCATCGTAGGTAGCCTTCACAGCATCATCTGTTCTTTCGATTAAGATTGGAATTGGTTGACGTAGGTGGTAAGCGGGATGCTGAAGATTTTGAACCCAATGCGTTTCAGAAATATGGCGAATTTCTGAACGTATAATGTCACTCAATTGTGCAGGCTTAAGCTCCTCACGTGTCACGATTTCCTCCTAGCTGTCATCAATCAAATCATCCTCAAACGTATAATAAGCAACCAAGTCGCTACGAACCTAGAGCGTCCGTAATGCGCCCATACCCCGGCAGGAGACAGAACCGAGGATAAACCTACCGAAAAATCTCATCAAGACGCCAAACGCGTCTAAGGGCATCCGACAAACTGGCTCTGGCGATAATATCCAGTTTCTGTAGGTTGGGTAGAGTAATTAATTCAAAAAACGGTTCAGCTTACAGTTAACCGTTCCGAATTTCTAATGATGCCGCTGCCAGTACACGCAGAGCAAAACCCAAGGATCAATTGAGCGAATAGCGAAGGCGATAGTCTTCAATATTAAAAACCTTCGGCAACCCTAGAAAATTCCGATTACAACACACCGCTCCGAATTCCAAATACTCTCATTGTTTTTCCTTGTTCCAATCGTGCTGGTGTTGGCGTGTGCCGGTCGGCTATCCGTACGTTTCAAAAACGTTGGGTTTCGCCACGGGCAAGTTACTAAAAACGGCGTTCGTTGTTTCGAACGGAATTTCTCCATAGGAATGTATTCGGTGTAACCCGCTCAACCCAACCTACAGAAACTCAGCGGAGGAAATCAGGAGCAGACTTTTAAACTCCTGCCAGAATAACCAAGCGTCCCGCCACAATTCAATTTTTCTGAACACGGAATTGCGAATCTGCTATTGCTATTCGACCATTAGCCTCCTTATCAATCGTAAGGGAAACTTTGCGATCTCCGTTTTTGTCGATAATATCGATTCGGCATCCAGACTCATCGCCAACCTGAATACAAATTCCCTCCAGATTTTCTTCAACATTTGTTTATAGCAGCGAGGCGGTTGTGAATACGATTTATGCCAAAGCGGCAAAGCGGTACGGCGGTGTGCGTGAGATTCTTCCCTTCCGTATCGGAAAGTTGCGCAGCCATGCCGCAGAGAGAGGGGACAATCGCCATTATGTCTCTAATCACCGGGGTTATATTTAGTAAATCATGTGTTTGTGGCGCCAGGTTATCAAGAGTTGCACTATCGCGTTTACCTTGTTGGTCGTTTTATTTCCGCCCATGACGTGGTTAGTAACTTGTGCTGTCGCGATACACGGGTGGGATGGCTAAGGAGGAAGATGTCTCCGTCCAGAGAGCCCACTGTGTGCGTCGTGTCATACTTGCCCGTAGCGACAGAAACTGTTACTTCGGGAAGCGCGATGGTTGGCGTTATACGACTTCGGTTATACACTGCCCAACCATTAGTAAATTCGCGGATATACAAGCCCGAATAGCGTTGGCGGCCCTCAACGAGATAATGTTCCCCTTTAGGACCAATCGGCTGTCCTAAATCGACGCCCCAAAAATCGTACCAGTGGTGATCATGCCCAAACTCGAGTGGCCCCTTGGTGTATAGGACTGAACCGTTATCGCACGTCAGGCTCATCGTGGTAAACAATCGCATCCATCGTATGTTGTCTGGACTGTCGAAGGCTTGTTCAGACATACCCCATCCCTCTAAACAGTTGACTGTGGGTTGCCGAAGATTTTCGGATGCCCATAAAAGCGTATCTTCAATCTGTGCAATACCAGCAGGTGTGTAGGGATAGTTTGGTTCACCTGGGTGAGCATCCCATACTGTTTCCATGAAAAGTCCGTTGACGTAAGGAGCATGGCCAGGGTCAGTACGCCAGCGATTGGTGTTCATGACAATGAGGAAATCCTCGTCGACTTCAGCTCGAATAGCTTTCAGAATAGCTAGCCTTGCTTGGCTTAAAAGGTCATTGTCTACGTAGCGATATGATGCAATATAGCAACATCTGCCTCCGTCAAAGAATACGCCGTCATACAATTCGCTTTCGGCTGCTAATGCAATTTCTTTGGCTAACAGTTGATGAAAGCCCTTATTTGTAAGGTCGAAAAAATAAGTCGTGCCATCCGTGATTCGATTTCCGCCGCTGTCTCTCAGCCAAAACGGTGAGTCGGCTGGCATGTATTCTGGGTCAGCAATCCCAATAAAATCCATCGGATAAAGGAACAGCATATTGGGGTTATAGCGCATCATCCATCGCTGCCAATTGCGGCTCTTTGATATGTGACCAGTTGCGACGACGGGTACGTGTTCGCCGTCCGCTGTGGATTGCCAACGAATGAAGTAGGATCCCCAGTGAACATCGTAAATCGCCATTTCTTGAAGTTCGTTAAAACCCTCAAAACGGTGACGGTCTATCAAAGGCGGATTGAATACACCGCCCCAGGCGCCAAAGATTGAAGGGTAGCTTCGGGAATCTATCCGTTCCCGAATCGTATCGAGACGGGCTTGCTGGGCATATACTAAATTTAGAGTGATTACTACCAAAATAACACAAAAACTACTGTACCACAGGCACTTGAATTTCATGGCAAATTCTCCAACTGAATACACATAAGATTTAGGAATTTCCAATACGAGCAACCGTCATTTTAGTCTATCTGAAATTTATGCGAACATCAATATCGACTGAAATCATCCCCAAAAACTGGACAGGCAATTATGGTGGATTTCGGTCGGGCAAAACGCTGTCTCACCAACCGGTTTAGCGGTTGCGTCGGCGTGAATTGCCGCGGGGTTGTGTAGAGATTTAAAAGCGTTGGGGTACGCTACGACCATTTCGCCAATAACAGCGTTCGGCAATAGGAACTGAAATTCTCCGTAGGAATGTATTCGGCGTAACCCGTTTAACCCAACCTACAAGAACTGATTGTGTGTATTAGCTTCAACATATCACTTCTCCTTAATTTTGGCAGTTGCCATCCCGATGTAAGTCGGCATCGGTACTGGAATCATTTAAGGATAACCATCCGTCTTGCAGTGGAGGAGTCTGTTGTGTCGAGTCTATAGAAGTATGGACTACTACTGACTCGCTCGCCGCGGTCATTCCGTCCATCCCAATAGGCAGCTTTCTCCCGAGTCAGATAAGAACCAGCGGCTTGATTCCCCAGTTGGAGTGTACGTATACTGCGCCCCGATGCGTCATAAATGGTAATGGACACTTCGGACACCTCCGCTAGCTGATACGGAATCCATGTTTCAGGGTTGAACGGATTTGGGTAATTCTGAAGCACTTGAGTGGTCATCGGCACCAAGTTGGTAAGCGTCGAATGCAGTGTTGAGTAAGCCCGCCGCATATCCTCCAGCGTAACCAGTTTATCTATCTTTCCAAATGGTTCGCCTGAAGTGGCATCCGTCACAGTCAAACGCAGTGTATCTCCAACGCGGACTAATGGGTTCCGGTTCATATCGGCGAAACCTAACGTCAATCGGGCCCCTGATTCCACGTTCGCGGTTGTAAGCAGGTTGTTCGTTCTGAGGTTTTTCACGGAAACATGGTAAGGTCCAGGGTAACCTTCTCCGTCTATCACGCCGTCAACAACAAATGCCCATAGATTTTGCGGAATAGGCGTTGCCGATGGGGCTGCGATACCTTCCGCATCCGGTGAATCGCTCCAGCCTGCTCCCGTGAACTTGACATCGCCGCCATTAGGCGTATTGACGATATAACCGCGTCCGCCCTCAATCTGAAATCCGTCGCCCGGAGTATCACGAGTCCATGAGACGAATCTGCCTTCGTCAGAGATACTGATTACCATCGTCGCGCCGATAAATTCCATGAAACTCCTAGCCGTATGCGGTTCCAATGGACGCAGCGGCAACGATATATTATTCAAGCCGTTATTTAAGGGCACCGTATACGAGAGTTTGCCGGTAGCTTCCTCCGGCAGCACGACATCTTCAACAGAGCCGTCCAGCGTACTGACCATGGTCGCTAGATTGTTCGTCGCTCGGTGAAAAAACGGCGGCCAAAAACGTCTGGCGGCTTGAACCTTCTCAATCTCTTGCGTCGCCGGCGCCGATTCACCCGATGTCAGAAGGATGAATGCGACGCGAAAGTCCTTTTGGGAAGAATCAGCATGCGGGATTCGCTCTCCGTTTGCTGCGACGATGCCTTCAATGGTAACTTCCTCTTTCTCGCCGCGGAATGACACGTCTGCCATTGGGTTTAGAAATTGCAAATCACCCCATAAACGCGGATTGTCGAACGGCGGCGGAATGTCTATATCATAGGGGTTTACGACTAGAAATGTCGGCGGCACCTCCTCCGGTCTTAACAAGCCCATCAAATATAAATCGAGCGGGCCGAATATATCTTTCGGGGTTAGCGTGGTGAAAGTCCCGTCTCCATTATCCCGAATATCGTTGCCGCCCATAACCGAACCAGCCGTATGCAGGAAGAAGTTCCAATGCGTGTAGTCGCGTCCTAACAACTCGACCGGATTTATGTCAACCCCCCAACCGTGTCCGAACTCGTGCAATACCACACTCAAGGTAGAAGTTGCAGCGCCGCTGACATTCTCCAATGGATTGTCAGACCATACCTTTAAGTTCTTCATCACGAGAAAAGTTCTTAGCCTGCCCAGACTGCCGTAATCATCGGTATGATCGAAAATCGGAAAAATATCACTACCGGCATAACCGCTGCCAATCCCTAAAACATCATTCTTGACGGGAACGGCAAAGGCGAGGACACCAAAGAGGTCTAAATCCGATTCAAAATTGGTAAAGAGCACCAGACTATCAAAGTCGTCGCCGTAGCTCTTATAAAATTCTCTCGCTACGTTCTGGATATTGACTGTCGATTCCGATACGAAAACTTCAGCGATGGCGCTTGTTGAGCCTTCAACCGGCAAATCATCAGAATAGTCCACGAGAGTTGTCTGCAAGGCGTTGTTAAGCCCGCCTGGGGATAACCCCACGATGCCAGTTCGGCTTTTGGACGATTCGAAACGGATGTCGATGCCGCCCGTGTCGAATAGAACTATTTGCATCGTAATCTCGGAATCATAGCTTTCAAATGATGGAACATTGAACCAAGTGATTGTAATTTGCCCGGGTGTATCTTTAACTTCTACTGCCGTAGCTTCGTCACTAAATGTAAACGCATCGGGGTTTAAATCCGCATAAAGCGCACCGATGCGAGGCGGACCGCCCACAAAGTTTTGCAAATCCCTTGCCCGATGACGGGCGACCCCTGTACCGAATGTCAAGTTCCCATCAGAGTTGACGAAGACTTCGGTATACGCCTGTCCGAAAAACGTGAACGGGAATTCGATGGCAATCTTTCGGCTGTCATCATCGGTCAAATCCAATACTTGGCCGAAAGCCGCTTCAAATTCGACGTCATCGGGACTAGACACATCGTATCCGCCCGCGGCATTGGGAGTAAATCGTAAACTGCTATTGGCTAAATCGAAAAAGTTTGTGGGTTGGACGAGGTGTTCGTTACCCTGAATGACAGCTATGTGTCCTACTTCAGTGGTTGTCGATGGAAAGCTAACTTCGCGCGCAGCATTAACGCTTAGTTGGTGATATGGGGCAGCGCCCGGTTTTGCCTGAGTTTCTAAACAGAAAAGAACTAAAAGTATTGTGGTTAAGGGCACTAGGATTTTGCGAATCTTCCTAAGCATGGAATCGAACATAACTTTCTCCTTATGTATGGTAGTTGACACCGATATGCCAGTCGGTATCGGTACGGGTCAAAGTAAACTCACATCGGTCGAGAACACCCGTTGAGAATCTGTCTATAGTCTTTTCAAAATTTCCGCACCGGCGCCAAGCGCCGCCGGGACGCCGACGAGCAACGTCGGGTGTAGGGACTCAATTTATCACCCCCTTCTTTTTGTTTGCAACTGCCTCTATTTTTTAATCTCGCCCCAAACGGCTGCGAGTGCGTGGTTTGAGGCGCCGGCGATTGGGGATCATCGCTAGAACTATGAGCGGAAGTAGTCTAGGATATGGAATTCAAACACGTAGGCGATGACAAAATCGACAACGACGAGGAGGCACAATGCCATAAAGCCGACGAAAATCGCCGATAGGAAAAATATCAAGGTACAGTAAATTATGCGTCTGATGTTTTCCAAATTGTAGGGCTCCTTGAGTTAATGCCCGTGCCAAATGTTTTCATCGCGGCAATCAGACAATGCCTGCCGATATACCGATTACCTTTTTGTGTAATTCCACTTTCCCGTAAACTCACCGGACTGATAGATTTACGCTGTTCTGCGCTCGGCGTATTTCTTAGAGTCAATCTTGTCGCCATCTCCGCAGCCGTTCAGAACGAGCATACCGACGTTGAGGGCGACGAAACTTTTGTGGGACTGAGATTTTCACGTTCATAGCCGGCGTCGCGGTGGCGCTCGCCGGGCTAGTTCTTTACGGCAGATTGCAGTGTAATCTTCGGAGATGACACCATGCTGCTTGAAACTTTAGTGGCGTCGTTATCGCTTATTCTAGCCACGGGAGTATACCTCGCTAACAAGCGAGCCAAAGCACATCTTGCACTAAAGCACCCGCGTATCATCGGGGCTGGTGCACGGGCAATACAGCAGTGAGTTTTTTAAAGGCCGTTACTGCGGCATTAAAATTAGGTACGCCACCATCAGCGGTTGTTCGCCAGACATAAGTCCAATTGTTAAGTATACCTTCTCTGTTTTAGTTTCTGTAGCGTCTTGATTGATTTCAATATACGACACGGCAGTTGTATTTATGGCCAATCCATGATTTGGCGAAAATTCTTCAAGCAACAAAAACATCGTAATTCTCCTTTTGTAAGAGATTCTTGGGGGAGTTGGCAGCCTCCCCTTTTTTTTACCTCTTAATCTCGCCCCAAGAGACTGCGAGTGTGTGTTTTGGGGCGACGGCGAGCACGGTTTTTAGCCCGCGGTTCATGACAGTACGAATGTCGCGTGGGGGGAGCGCGATATTGAATATGGCGAACTCGTCGATAAGCCCAGGAAACCTGTTTGGCCCACCAATTATAAACCGGAGATTATTCCTGTCGTCGGGCGGAACGTATGTTGTCGATCTATTCAGTGATGCGAACAATTCCCCATCCACATAGATAGCCATTAGATTTTTGCGCCTGCTATGCACAAACGCCCAGTGCCGCCAGACCTCCCGAGTTATCATGCCAGCTTCGATTACCAATTCGACGTATGGCGATCCGCACCGCCAACGCACAGCTTCATCCCAAGGCAATAACACGGCGATAACCCCTTCTTTTTCATCGAATGGCTGTAACGTGCTAAATAGGCGGCCATTCAGACCGTCGAAATTCTTTGTCCACGCCATAACCGTTATTTCCTCAATTTGCTGTTCTGGCGGGAAATCCCTATATGTTGTGAGGTAGCTTACTCGAAAATTAAGGCATTTTCCAAACATGCCGTCAATCCATGCACGCTCACCTAACACCGATAAACGCTTGCCTGATGCACTGTAGGGGCGCCAGTCTTTGCCTTCGTTGAAAAGCTAGGCGTCGATAACTAAATCCTTGTTGGCGGCATGGACGGCGATTGCCGCTAAAAAGCATACTGTGCTAATCAGCGCTTTCATTAGCTCGCTCCTCGCTTTCCTTTCTGCTGCGTGCTCTCATTTCTTCAAACTGTTTATCAAATTCAGCCTTGAGTTTGGCTATCCGCGCCTTGCTTTCGACGCGATACGTATCACGGCTCGCTTCTTCTTTAAATTCGAGTTCTTTCGCGTGTTCCTCCCACGCCTCTTTGTATGCCTGCCAGTGTTCCCACCCGCCATGAAAGCTATTTATGCGGTCGTTGGGCGCGGGGGTTAGGGCGGAATGGATGATGTCCGATTCTTCAAACGCCTCGCTAACGCTCTTGCCGCGGCGGATGGCGGCGGCGATCCAATAGCTTCTATTGGCTCCAAGAAGTTGGCCTAACAAAAAATGACCTTGACGGGGGTTGTCCGTATCGATTTTCTCCGGCGGGCGACCGTACACCATGTCGTTGAGGTTATGGGTATGGCTGCATCCGAGGATGAGTAAACATAAGCAGCCGCTAATCAGTGCTTTCATGGGTATGCCCCTCTCTGCAACACGACTCTCTGTATTCTTCAAGCCTTTTATCAAAATCGGCTTTGATTTTCGCTTTCCGTGCGTCGCTTTCTGCCTTGTATTTTGCGCGGGATGCTTTCCTTTCCGCTTCAAGTTGAGCTGTATGTTCTTGCCACGACAGTCTATATGCCTCCCACGTATCCCAATCTGAATAATAGTCGGTGATTCTGTCATTGGGATTGGGGCTTATGGCATTATAGATGGCGTCCGCTTCTTCAAATGCTTCGTTGACACTCTTGCCGCGGCGGATGGCGTCGCTGATCCAGTGTTCCACATTGGCTCGGAGCAGGACGCTTAACAATAATTCGGTATCTTTGGGGTCGTCCGGATTCATTGTTTCCGGGGGGCGTGCATAGTGCATTTCGCTAATGTTGTGGGTATGGCTGCATCCGAGAATGACCAAACACATACAGCTGCTAATCAGCATTTTCATTTTGTTTCCCTCCTTTGTTTGGAAAGAGCAGGTTGGAGGAAACACGCTCACTGGCTAGAATATGAACGCAGTCAAAATACCTGCTCTCTCCGTTGTTTTGACCGTGATATGTCAATCCGGATGACAACATCATCTGGTAGGCGGCGCGATACGACTTGTTTGCGAAAGTGTTAGGTGCGCATTGGGTGTTACCCGCGTAACCCAACGTACAAAGACTCCCTTTACCTTAGTTTCCGCCATTTCATTGTTATGCGATTGTCGCGAGTTAAAGAATGCCAGATAAGCGTTAAAACAACGCCATCCCATTTGTATTCCAATAGGACGCCATAATTCCATCTAACATCGTAACTGTGGTATCGCATAAACAAGTATTTCGAGCTATACGCGAAAATCGCCGATCTGTGTAGTTGGATTCTGTAATATTTGGGATTATTGTCTTCAGGATAAAAAGGGCTAACAGATTCCCATTCAGAATCGAAATTGTAGTCTTGTTCTATTACAAATTCAAATTTATGGTCTAGTTCTATAGTTAATTCGCCGCGCATTTCTTCTGCATTTTCAACCAGCCAATCACGTCCGTCATTGTATGTCTCCAGCCGATACTTTCCGACCAAATCCTTGTGTAGCGCAACTGCTTCAGATTCATGCGTGTGGTCGTGCTGATGGCTATGGTGATGGTCGTGTTCGTGCGGGTGTTCATGTTCAGCTATAGGGTGAGTGTGTCCGCACCCAGCAAGGACGATTAACGCTATTAACAGAATAAAAGCCTTCATTGGGTCATCTTCCTCTTTGCAAGGTGTTGTGAGTAATTGGCACTCGATTCTTTCAGTCTGTTTAATCTGTATCTCGACCTGTCTCATCGCTTCATCGTCCCAACCTTCGGGGAAATCCGCCTCAGTCACAACAACACCTCCTTTCAACCCGTGTCTAACAATATCACTTCAAATGGCAGCGAAATGTGAGTTGTGCTGGCTTATAGCCCAAGCGACCAATTATTCGTCTAGCTAATTCCACCGTGCGATCGGCACCATGGTATTTTAACACCCAGAGTTTTAGTGGATGCACAAATTCCCACCTCCTCTTGACTCTTGGGAGAGGCTGCTTAGCTGAAAATATAGAACACTTTAGCAATCCATCGTACAATGCTTTTTTATCTGTACTACGCTCATGCAACTCTCGACACAAAAGCGGTAATACGTCTTTCCAATGTTCAACCTTGCATGTCCGCGTCCCCAATGTAAATGATGTTGGCTTGGTATCGACATAGGAAGTTTCATCCGTGACATGATTTTCTTCATCGGTCGGTCGAACACTCATTATGGCTACCAAATCTTTTCTTAGACGTGCAATATCATCCTTAGTGGCTAGATTGGATAACGCTTCCTTCAAATCTTCTTTGGTGAGCGGTTCGCTTACTGGGTATGGCATTCGAGTATTCCCCTTATGAGATAGACGACGCGGACAGAAGTATGTGGTGCGGTAGCCGACATAAGAGCCTTCCGCCCCCGTCATATTTTATTCGCCATACACTGTGACTGTATAGACAGCATAAATCCCCAGCACACTTTTCGACGAATAGTCAACATGGTGAATCTTCGTAATGCCGCCGTTCTTGGCAGCAGCTTCAATGCTCGCATCTCCAGTTGCGACTAACCCTAATACCGAAGTTACGGTCGCCGAACCGGATTTCATAGCGGCAGTGTCGCTCGCAGTCGCCGTTACCGGTGCTTTAACATCGGTGTACAATACACCGGTAACTGGCGACGTGCTATAAGCAACACAACCTGTTAGATAGGATATAGCTACTACAAGAATAAACAACATGCCGAGATGTCTCATCGTAATATCTCCTTTTTGTAAAGGGTTGTGGGGAAGGCGGCAGCCTCCCCCTTTTTTTATTTTGTTTGCGTCGGAATTAACAATCGTTCCAAGTACCTCCAATGCAATTCTAATGCCTCTGGGGTTCCCTTTTTTATTACTATAGCTCCGTGCTCTTCCGGAGCATAGCCTGCAATACGATTGCCCTCATGGACAATTCTCGTAAGCCGACTCGTATTTACTAGGGTACGATCGTCGTCGGTTTTTATAAACATTGAAAATCACCTCCTTTCAGTCAGCTCTTCATCGCGGGAGGGTCTGTTGATAATATCGATAAATCGCCCGTGTTTATCGACATATTCGATGGTACGCAATTCTTGGTTTGCCTTCTTTTTTTCTTCTGCCATATACTCAACCTACCAGGTCCTGTCTCTATCCAAAGTAATGGTGGTAAAGGGATGCTGGTTGGTATAGGACATGGCGTCTAAGAACCAAAAGCAAAATCCAACGAATGCGAGCGCGATTATCGGGGGAATCAAGTTTCGGTTCATTTTGTTTTCTCGCTGACCGTTGGGGCGTATCGCTAATCGTCCACATCAAACCTAATATTTCGATAACCGCCGCGCCAGGAAATAACTAGGGGTGTTACCCCGCATAATGGTTTAAGAGGATTGTCATGAATGATTTTTGTCACCGCGTCATGTTTCCTGCTTACGTTCCACTCTATCTCTGTCTGATATAACCCTTTGCAACCGCTGACGGTAACGTTTTCCGCAGGCCCGTCAAACTGTACGTAATACCTAATGCCTGAGCCCCAACCGCCTTCCCCCCCAGGCATTATACCGGAGGAAACGTGAATAATACGGGCATCTTCGGCATGGGAATCGCAGCCAACGAGCGCAACCAAGCAGATAACGACAGCAAGCGCCGTGATAATAGCGAGTAGCGGGGACAAGCGTTTGCGCAATCGGGGCATTGTAGACTGCCTTTCGTATGCCTTATAATTTAGTTTGAAAAAGGGTGGCAGCGGAGAGGTCGCAGCAAGGTTAAACCTCGCGGAGCCGCGGAAATGCCCCTCAGCATAACCGCGGCGTTTACTCCCTTCCACGATACCTTTCGTGCTTTGGGGGTGCGACAATCGCATAAAACATCCAAGCAAAGAAAAAGATTGTAAACAACTTTTCCCTGACATTGCAGGTCTCCTTATGATGCGCCTCGGTTAGAGAACGCCTCCGAGTAGCCAGCCGAACCTGGATTCCACGGCAGCGGCGAAACACCATAGCCCGACAACGAAGACCAAAAAACCTATCCCAAAGAATCCCAGCCAAACCCAACCGGGGGGACCGTCTCGGCTCCAATCGTCTTCAATTTTACAACCTATTCCGAAAACAACTAGGAATACGATGATGGCAAGCGCTCCCATAGAGGTCTCCTTTGTTAATGCCCAAGTAATGCGGCAAAAAAGCGAATGAATGCGTACATTAGGCTGCCGAAGATGAGTAAGACGGCAATCATCATCAATGCCCACATGACATACGGCTCGACAAGCTCCCATATCAACAGCAGTAATCCTAGTAATTCCGACATTGTAGGTCTCCTTTGTTGGAGCGTATCGCTAGTTACTCTTCACCTAAAGCAGGATCTAGGTGTATTATTCCTCTTTTATCTATCATTGTAATGCCAGCCAGCAGGTCGTCATCAATAGCCATAGCAATTGATGAAGTGCCGCCATTGCCAGAGACTGCGACACGCCCTCCATACTTATTCACGCCAATTATTACGCCTCTATCACTGAATAGTTTAAAAGTATCCGTGAGAGTGTTGATGCTTTCCATATTAGGAACAAGAATTATCCGCGTTGTGCCGTCCGTATCGACGACTCGCAAACTGGTACACTCAATATCTCCTAACTTTGCGCGTTCAGCGAAGAGGCTAGGCATCAAGACACTAGAGGCTATCATACCTATCAGCATCAATATCCCGCCGATTGTAATATAGGCTAACTTCTGTTTGTAAGTTTTCAATGTGTGCCTCCTTTTAGCACGAACCTGAAATTGCGCTTAAAATCCAAATGAACACTACTACACCTATGAAAGTAAGGCAACCAAAGCGTTTCATGAACGGAATGGGACTACCATCAAGTTCAGATTCTACTTTATGTGTATCTAATTCCCACCCCCTTCCGCATATATCACAAAGCATGAGCCATTTTTTCTCAGTTACAAAATTGAAAACCCAGTATACGCCCCAATGTCTATACTCAAGAACAAGCTTGAATCGCCGCTCTTTGTCACACACTTCGCAATGTTGCGTCGCAATCTGACCACAATCAATTACATCACCACCAGATCCCCAAACAATCATGAGAGCTCCTCGCGGCCCTGTGTCGCACCGGGTTTCCGGGGGAGCCAGGGTCACCGCCATAAGGTGGCGGCGGAGAGGTCGCAGCAAGGTTAAACCTCGCGTAGCCGCGGAAATGCCCCTCAGCATAACCGCGGCGTTTAACCTCCCCTCCGCCATAAGATTATGGGGGAGGCGGCTGCCTCCCCCTTTTTTTATCTCTGTGGTCTTCTACCGGGGTTTCTCATTATCTCCGGGATGCTGGACGGATCCACATAAAAGGGTTCTGTTTTCAGCTTTTTCGGGCGTTTGATAACAGGGGTTCTGTGGGTAATATCGATAAATCGACCCTGCTTGTTGTGGACGTATTCGATGGTACGAAATTCATAATCGTATTTCTTCTTTTCTTCTGCCATGTACTCAATCAACCAAGCCCTTTCTCTATCCAAAGTAATGGCGGTAAAGGGATGCTGGTTGGTATAGGACATGGCGTCTAAAAACCAAAAGCAAAATCCAACGAATGCGAGCGCGATTAGCGGGGGAATCAAGTTTCGCTTCATTTTGTTTCCCTCCTGTTGATTACTGGCTATAGCCGTTTTTGTCGTAGATGGACACGGCGCCGTTGCCATGTTCGTTGATGCCCATGATGGCGTAGCCTTTCGATCTGCCATGCGTACTTACATAGCCGCCATGTTCATCAGTACCGATTCTCACTTGTTTATTATCTACAGCGTCACCCTCGCGGAGGAAGACATCACCGGCACCGATTATCGTAGCTCTTGTTGGAGCGTCTTTCCACATAGCAATGGATTGTTTACTAATAAGTATAAACGCATCTTCGAGTCCACTGCCAATCTTCAAGCTCGTGCATTCAATATCTCCGAATTTATCCTGTTGTGCGGTTATAGGTGATAGCAGCATCCCAATAATGGTAAAAATACTGCCTAACGCCATTAGCCCTGCCTTTTGCTTCCAAGTGGTTTTGATCATTTTCGAACCCCTTTTCTGAATTGGTTGTTCCACAAATTAAGAAACTCACGGAAGTCAGTCAATGCTTCGCATAATTGCTCAATTTTCTTATCTGTAGCATAATGAGTGCCAAAATTCCGAGCGTGGCGTAATGCTTCAGTAAGGTCGTCGATTTCGGAAAGTAGATACAAACGGTTGTCATCGCTGGATGGTGGTCGCATATGTAACCTCCTTTTCTGTGGAAAATGTCCGATAATGTAGATTAGCGGACAGCCTTTCAGTCCGCTTTTCATCTCTTATAAGCCGACCGGTCAGTATTCCCGCCGTATTTCATCGCATACACGAACATATTCACCATGAACCGATGCACGTCCGCGGAACGGCGCATCCGCAGCATTGTCCGGCTGGGGATTTCCGCCGTCTCCATCGCACAGAGATAATCCTTCCGATTGTACACCACTGCGAGGCGGCGCCCGATTGTAATCCCCTTCTGAAACTTAAACTTTGTCACCTTCGGGTTGTTTTCAGACCCCCAATACACATCAGACCCGTTCGGCGGAATAGACAGCTTGTAATAGATAGAATAAATCTCGTGGCTGTGGGGAACAGACTGGAGCGGGTATTCCGGCATAATTTTCTTCAATTCATCAGCGACACGCGCAGCGAACAAGCCCTTGAACCCGCAATCATCGAAAAATAGCAGCCCGCCGCGTTCCACAAGATACTTTCTCATCGCCGACCGTTCTGCCGGTGTAAAGCCCGACAGCCACGGCTCGCCGCGCATCAGGTTACGGGTTGTGGTCAACTCCTTATCGTGACCTGTCATGACAATTATCGGCGCATCGAGGATTCGCGGATCTGTCATCCGCATCGCGCCGCCCTCCAGTTTCATATCCGCACGCAGCCGAGTGTTGTCCGATAACCACCGCATGAAACTCGGCAGAGCTGACGGGTCTTGCCACCAATCTGCAAGGGAATGTATTAACCGAGTAAAGCGGATGTGACCTTGTATATCCGCGCCCTCACCCTCTAAAATAGCACCTAACTTATCATCAGGGACAGTCGTGATTTTAGCCAACGGGTCGTCTCCCGCGCCGCCGGCATCAGCAGCCCCGACCGACCCCACCAGCGAGTCAATTCCGCTCGAATGAATCCCGCCGCGGCCGGGCCCGTTGATGTCGTCCGTACCCCGCCCGTGTCCGGTTCTGAGACCCCGGCGCCTTCCAACCCCCGGCGCAATAACCTCCTCATTGCGTCTAGTGTCAAGCTGTGCCGCCGTCGTGACAGGCGCATCGACAATCGCGTCGGGCGTCAACGGCGACACGTCCATTGATACGCTTCCCGGCGCCGGCGCAATCGGCTTAGCAATTCTTTGAGCAGCCGAAACGCGAACCGACTGGGCAATCGGTTTCACGGCTGGGCGCACCGGCTCCGGGGGTTTAGGCTTAATCTTTTTAGGGCGCCTAGTCTTTGGCACCGGCTTTACCATCTCCACGGCAATCGCATCTTCGATAACCTCCGCATCGTCGGTTGCCAGTATAAAAATGACAAAAGCCAAGATAACGTGCGCCACCGCGGAGATTAACATCGAATTGCGGACTTTACTACTCTTTTCGGTGACAACCGCCGCCGCGGCCTTGGACGCCAATGATTCGGGTGTGTATCCGGACGCGCTCAGGTAGTAGGTCTGTCCGCCGCAATCAACCTGCATCTGTCCACCCGGGAGGCTCCGGAACTGGGCGCTTTCGCCTGCTCGGATTATTTCGCTCACCCGTATAATCGGCAGACTTACCGACCCCGGTTGTGCAATCTCCGCGTCGATTGTTATTTTTCGGTCTGCGGCGAAAAGCTCAAGCCTGTCAACGCCAATGCTCCGCACACGAACATCGGAAACATTCGATAGCTGATTTTCTCGCGCCGCCTGTGATTGGAGCGACTTAATCGCCTTCAGAATATTTGCTGTTTCTATCGTGAATTGCATACGGCAAGTATTCAATCCTCAATTTTGAACCGATACGGAACAATTATGCGGATTGTGACCGGTTTGCCGTCTTTTTGCGCCGGCTTAAACCGCGACCGTTTCAACGCCTCGATTGCTGCTTCATCACAGCCCATTCCAATTCCCGCTCTTACCTTAATATCTCTGGCTTTGCCGTCAATTCCGATGGTCGCCTCTAACTTCACAACCCCTTCTTTTCCGGCATGACGGGCACGTTCCGGATACTTCGGCTTCGGCTTATGGATGGCTTTCGGCGGTACGGTGTTATCCGTAATGTCCACGACGGGTACGTTGACAGTGTCGTCTAGCCCAATATCTGCGTCCGGGATGTCTGTCTCCATCTCGTTAAAAATTGATGGTCGGTCAGGCCTGGTGGTGGGAATCTTCGGCAATTCAGGTTCAATGCTTGGGCGTTCCCCTTCGGCAATTGGCGGCCTTTCAATCTTGGGAATCTCCGGCGGTGCATCAGGTGAGTCAATAACAAGGTTATCTGAAGGAACAGCATATCCGCCTGAGCCGGACGGAATGTCCACCGGTTTTACGGGCTGGCTGGGTCGGGTTGTCGGAGTTAGCCGTACTTCGGGTTTAATTGTCTTAGCTTCACGCTCAGGTTCACGAGGTGGGGGTTTAACCTTCTTCGCCTCAAACATTTCAGTTACCACTGCATCATCATCGTGAATCGCTACATTTTGGGCGATGTGAAAAGCGACAAACAGCATGATGACCAAATGGAAAGCAAGAGATACAATCCACCCAAGAGATTTAGACACGCGATTTTTCTTTCTCTGCCGCCGCTCTAAAATCGGCTCAACCGCAGGAATCCGGCGTTTACGTTCATGATTTAGCGAATTTGACTTGGACATGGCTCGAAAATCTCCTTCCTTTGTAAGGGGTTGTGGGGGAGGTGCCCCCGGTTAACCTACTTTTTGCTAGATTTAGATTTGGGGTTAGGGTTGTTGGTTTTGCCTTTACCCGATTCTTTGCCGTGTACCTTACTTGGCTTATTCTGAGGGTAAACAGCCTTACTTGCCTTTCCTTTTTGCTTTGCCATTGTTTATCACCTCCTTCCTTTCTTTTATTGGCTGGGGCTGGTGAAATACGCGATTATATGACTAATTGTTCCTTCTGCGTCTCTTATGAGGATTGCCTTTTCGCCAACCTGTTTGATATCCCCGCATATAATCCTTGCATGGTATATCAAAACAGATTGGACAATTGTTGGGAAATACTAATAGCCCAGTCTTGCCGTGCTCTAGCCCCTTCGCATAACCTTTGGCGTAATGACTAGAGACGGCATTCTTAGTTTTAGCTCCACAGCTCAAACTTAAAATTACCATTATTGTTAGAATAAGTGGTTTATACATCACATTGTGTAAGGGTTGTGGGGGAAGGGGTAGCCTCCCCCTGTGGAGAAGAAGCTAAAGCCTAGGGCTAGCGACAAACATGGGAAATACATGTTCATTCCCTTCCCAGTCGGAAATAGTAATCTCTCCTCTCGAATAATCACTATCATCATCATGCTCGATGACAGTAACACAGACTTTTGCGTCACTATTGCGGTCCCGCACAACAATCCTTGGCAATCCTTGATCATCCATGGTCAAGTCAAGGATACCTATGATTGAAATTGTGTTGTTCTTAATCCAAATAGTGGGATTACCTTCGTCGTCAACGATTGTAATACTTTTGCAAGTTACAGATTCATAGGTTGGATTAGTTGTATCAGACATCGTAAATCTCCTCTTTGTAAGGGTTGTGGGGGAGGTGGCGGCCACCCCCTTTTTTTATTGCGTTTGCGCCGGGTCGTACTCATCCTCCTTACTTATCCCTGAAACTCTCGCATTCAATATCGCCATATTTGGTCTTGCGCAGTAATTGAATTTCTTCCTTCATGGTTTCGACCTCAGTGTGTAAACTTTTATACCATTCGTATATCTGCTCATCGGTTAGCGGAAAAGGAATCTCGCCCGGCATGATCACAAGTTTATCGGTTGCCGTGGCTTCTTCATTGACCGCGAATTCGCTTGCCTCGGCGTTCGTGAGCATTTGTTGTATCAAATGCGGTTTAGGCGTCGAATCAGCCGCCCAAATATCTTCTACGACTTCTGTTTCGGTGATCGGCTGGGCGCAGAAGTTACAGATTTTAATGGTCGTCACGTATAAACCCCAGCCGACGATTGCCGCAAATGCGACCGCGGCGATGATGAAGCTAATCAGGATTTTCATTTTTTCGCTCTTCTTTTCGACAACTCTTTTTCGATATCAGCGTCCACCAGCCGAATATACTCGGGATCGGTTACAATCCACGCATGAGGGATTCCGCTTTGGCGCTTTTCGCGGTAATACCGTGACGAATCCGAATTATAAACGAAACAATTTTTAAGGGCATCGTTGGCGGCAGCCGAAACGGCATCGATTCTTGCCGTCATATCGTCAGCTAAAGCGATGGCATTGTCGATTTGTTCTATCTCTTTCTTTGCAGACGCTCTCACTCCAAGTTGTTTCCGTTTAGCGTCTTTGAGGCAAGTATCTTTCAAATCGGTGTCGCCCGATTCCATGGATACGGTACCAATAACCATAAATTTGTCGCCTTCCAGTTCGTAGGAATAAATCCCGGGCGTGATTGGCTTCTTGACGAGATAACGATGTTTGTTTCTCCTTTAAAAAAACTCGATGTCTCTGACTAAATTGGCGTAAGCATCGAAAATTTTCAATTTCAGGGTTCGGTGACTGGGTAGGGTTTTATCCGTTTGGATATACTGTCCGCGCGGTAAACCGGAATCTTTATCCGCGGAGCCGAGGATGACCAGACAGATCAAGCAGCTAATCAGGGATTTCATTGTCAGCCCCTTTTGCCGTAACTGTGAGGTGAATATATTTTTCTTCATCATAAAAAATGTAGATATGGCCGTCTTTGGATGTATCTAAATGGGTAATAGAGGCTCGAAGGTAGTTTTGGACTCCTTGGGCTTCCGTATTGCGATAACCCACTCTGACAACGCTTTCATCAGTGCTGTCCAAATTAAACTTTTCTGCTTTTAACATTGTAAATCTCCTTTCGATTACTTGTGGATATAACCGTTTTTGTCGTAGGCAGATATGGCGCCGTGCCCCTTGTCGTCGATACCCATGATGACAGAACCTTTCGATCTTACATGGGTGCTTACAAAACCTCCGTGTCTATCCGTACCGATTATCACTTTTTTATCCCCTTCGCGGAGGAGCACTTCATCGGCACTGATCACCGCACCTCTAAATGTTGGACCGTCGTCGAAAATCGCAATGTCATATGGTCTAATATGTATAAGCACATCGCCACTGCTAACCTTCAAGCTCTCACATTCAATATCTCCGAATTTTTCCTTTTGTGCGGATATGGGCGACAGCAGCAGGCCGATAATGGTGAAAATACTGCCTAACGCCATTAGACCTGCCCTTTACTTCCAATTAATCAGGGGTTTCATTAAATATCTCCGTTTCAAGGCGATTGATGAAATTTAACAACGTCTCAGGGTCATCATGATACCTATCAAGTGCGGACGCCTTTTCGCCCGGTTTCAGGTTTTTCGCTAACGTCCTTTCGAGACGCCAACCGCTACCCTTCAAACCTACAAATCCCTTGAGCTCGTCAAACGATTTTAGAGGGAACGATACCGCCCAGTATATATCATCATAGTACAGGCGCCCGTAAACACGTCTGTGCCGTGGTGGAGGCGGGGAAGTCCGTACTGTCATTTTTTCAGTCATAACCTCCTCCTTTTTTTATAAAATGTCCGATCATATGGGTTAGCGGGCATTTTCATTGGTGGAAAAATGGGCGGCGAGGAACAAGCACCTTATGAGCGTGACTTTCAGTCCGCTCTTCATCGCGGCAAAGGCTGCAATCCTACTTACCCGATTAGGAATCCTATTTTCCTATTCGGGTATCCGTCGGCAATCTGCGTTAGCGCGGTTGCCGCCATAAGGCGACGGGGGCAGGAGTAAGTGTGCGATCGGTCACAATCTGCATGAATCCCCCGCTCCCCGTCATAAGATTATGAGTTGCATCAAGCATATACAGCACACCGCCTGAAAAAATCATCGTAACCGCAATATTCGCGCCCCTCCTTCAATCTGCATAACAAGGTCGTTCCAAACGGCGTTGTAATCTTGTTGGTCTGGCGTGCTATAGAGAGTGTACCGATGCCGGGTTTCAGGCTTTGTTGACGGGTCATGCAAATCTACGCCCACCGCCACAATATGATATTGTCCGCCATCTACCTCTAATTCCGCTAATTCCGCGCAATCTATAGCGTTAATGTTTACTAATCTGTTAGATGGTAATTCTCCAAGAACATTGTAAATCTCCTTTGTCTGAAGGTGCGTATCGGCAGAAATGCTGTTAACACCCATTGCCAGCCTTCTTGTCTATCTTGTGAATCTATTTTTTCCGAGAGGAATGCCCATTGCTTTTAGGGCCTGGTACAATGGTATTTGCCACGGGCTTTTTACGCCCCATGGCACTACTGTGGATACTGCCGAAGGCGGCATTCCAAGACCACCTTCATTGTTATCAGGACGTTTAACTTCGACCAAAGCGACTACTTCACGATCTAACGTTCGTATAATTTTGATATGCCTTTCAATAGCGAAAGTGCGCACCAAATAGTCGCAGCCAACATCCTCATATTCATCGTATGATTCGGTTATCGTTCCTGCTCCCGCACGAATTGCCGCTACGTGCATGGCGGATTCGACAGCAGCAATGCTTTTGGTTACAATGACGTCCTTGGTTTTTTGCGGAGGCATCACTACTTTAACGCCTGCGCTAATCAGTGCATGTTCAACTTCGTTTGCAAACCATGCTTGATACAACCGATTGTTGGGCGGTTGTACAATAAATACGGGGTGATGTGGGACATCTCGAACAACAACGGCATTGTAGCGAGTAGTACCACAAGCTATCATAAACACACACAATCCCAGAACAAACCCATGCTTCATTTTAAGTAAACTCCTACTATTGAAAGTTAAACATCTATTCTCGTTGTTTGCCAAGCTGTTAAGGTATTGGAGTGCTTTTTGTGGGTTTCGGTTTTGTATTTGTACCACTCGCCAGCATCCCAACCTTTTGGTGTTTTCATGCCATAGTAATAATCGTTTCTCAAATCTTCTAGCGTTGGTTGATTAGATTTTCTACGAAGAGTTGGCCCTACGCAAGAACCTACCGCCTTAAACCCCTTGGGAATTACCGTACAACACAGAGTAACAACACCAATCTGAGCATTTCAGTAGATTGCTTATGACATCTATGGGTCATTATTAAACTCCTTTCTTAGTATTAGCCATAGCCGTTTGAATTCTCTCTGTGAGCTTTTTTCAAGATGAAGTCAATTGCCATCAAAGGCACACAATCAAAGCGAGTAATGCTATTGCTGAAGGATTTATTTTGATTCCTACCCATATAGAGTTGAATAAGCAATCGCATTTTATTGGTTATAATTTGGGCACACGCAAAAATTCCGACTTACTGGCGCCGCGAAGACATGGCACAACACTGCCAAAGCGGCGGCTATTTTGTATTTCGTTTGGAACACGAACGATAGACGAACAGGCAGCAACCTTCTATCGTCGGCTCGAACTGAACCCACTGCCATAAAGTCTATTGATATAAATACATGGAACTTCCCTCCCTCCTTCCATTCCCCGGCGAAGGGGTGCGGCAGGCATCACGGCACCGTGATGCCGCCTCCTGCCGCGGGAAAGATTATAAGATGCGTAAATCTCTTGCACCAGCCGGATCAGAGAAAGACGATCTGCCTCCTCTTTACTATGGCAAAAACCGTGCCAACGGTCGGTCTAAGGAAGGGTTCAACTCTGTAAAGGCATAGAAATCCAGTGGTAGCTTGGCTTTGATAGGTATGGGAAGGAGTCAGACGGACGGTAGCGTGACAGGGTGCGGGTTGAAAAAGTCTCATAATGGGACTGATAAGATTGGCAGAAATAGCGGATAAGCCTGTAATGACGCGGGATGGGGGCGTTTTCTCAATATGGGACTTCGTCCCATATTGGGACACATGAGAAGGTTTTAGGGGAGGATTAGGTCGGTCAATGGATAACTTTTTTGTGGAAAAAACGTTTTTAAGAAAAAAATTTAATTTTTTTCTGTAATTACCGGGTGGTGTCGGGTGCGGTTAGGAAGGGGATCTCTATCGCGTTCGCTATCCACTCGCTTGATCGCACCTACGGTAAAGCGTAACGAGTAAAGCGTAATGCGTAAACGGTTAGGATTTGTGTATAGTGCGTTGCGGTTGGAAACAGAGCCTACCGGGATGGACCGCGCAGTTTATTCAACTTCAATCTCCGATACAGGGTTGATTGACCAATTTTCAACGCTTACACCTTAGTGGACAAGTATGACTGTCCAAACATTGGGGGTAGGTACATGGAAAAAGGGTTGCCCGGGATTAGCAGCGGTGTTGGTGTTTGGTAATCAATTGGGATGGGTGAGGTTTGAAAAGCGTTGGGTTTCGCTATATCCATCGAGTTTTGTACGCTGTGAGTTTGATAGGGCGGTTCGTTTTCACGGGTGTTTTTGGCTGAATCCGCTCTACCCAACCTACAAGAGCTGTCTGAACTGCGACTCATATGACTGAATGATGGGCTATGATTAAGAGAGCACATAATCATCCAGTGTTGAAGCGTGGTTTTTGTAGGTTGGGGTAAGCGGAGTAAATGAAAGACGTGAAAAATGTTGAGTGGATATTGGTAAATGAAGTTGTTTAGAATTTGTTAAAAAGTAGCGAACCCAACGCTTTTGGATATTTCGAGGCGTTTGATTTATTGGAAGCGGGAGCGGAGAAGACAATCGTCTTCGCTATACGCTCAGTTGATCCCAACCTACAAGAACTACAAAAACCTGACCCCCTCTAGCTCCCCCTTGCCAAGGGAGAGGATTTTACTAGACAAGACTATCGCCCTCCCTGTTCAGTCGGTTGATTCCTCAGAATTTCAACCCCAAGCTAACGCGGTGCGCACGCTGCAGATGCCCAAAATCAGCAAACGCATAGTCGAGAGAAAGCATCGTCCCCGCAAAATCCATGTGCATACCCAAGCCAAGCGTAAACCCCTCTTCATCATCACCCCGGTCAGCGCCCAACCGGAATTTATAACCGCCGCGGAGAGCAACCACCTTTTTATACCAATACTCCAATCCGAAATTTACCCGTTCGCTATTGTCGTTCGGATGGTTGCCGTCAAGCGCAATCGTGAGCAGGTTATCGCTAGAATCAATTAAATCGTAGGCGATGCCGAGACGGAAATTGGACGGCAACGGAAATTCCACGGTTTCTAATTCAGCCGTTCGCGTCGGATTCGTCGTGTCCGGATACGGGCGGTAGTCCGCGTTTCTGGGATCGCCCGCCGCTTCGGCGCCGGTCTCAAGGTCGGGACCGCTGAAACGCATTTCAGGTCCAAAATTCGAGAAGGACATCCCGATGCGCAAACTTCTCCAGCCGGTGTGGTACAAGGTGCCAACATCCACGGCAACCCCTCTGGCGCTCTCGCGATGAATCTGTTGATGGATGTATTTGGCATTGATTCCGAAGGAGAGGCTGACCCCGGATTCCTTTTCGTAAAACTGCCTGGAATACGCCGCCGATACCGCCGCATCCCACGCCGAGAACCACAACCCCGTCCCATCCGGCTTTGAGAGCGTGGTAATTTCCATATCCGGGACGTTCAGAAATGTAACGCTTGCGCCCAAGGTGCCCACCTTGTCAATCGGCGTGGCGAACGCAAGATAGTTGTACCGCACGTCCGCCAACCATATTGTGTGCGTGTCTGAAAAGCTGGTGTGTTCGAGTTGGCTTAACCCGGCAGGATTCCAGTAAATGCTTGTGACATCGTTCGCAAGCCCGCCAAACGCGCCGCCCAAGCTATCCACACGCGCGCCGGGGCCAATTTTCAGGAACTGTGCGCCCGCAGTACCGACATTTGTGGTCGCGTTACTCGGAGCCGCCTGTAAAAACACGGCGGCAACCAAAAGAACAGAAATTATCGGGTTGAATCGCCGCTTGTCCATCGCTTTATTCATAAAAATAGTTTTGTGCATGGTCTTCTCCTGCTGAAGAGCGCGCCTCAAAGGCGCATCCCCATTTATCGAATAATCGCAAACCGGCTAATTCTATTACCGACGACAGCGTCGCTCTCATCGCGCGCTTCAACATGATAGATGTAGACGCCGCTGGCAAGGGCTTGATTGTAACGGTTTAGCAGCTCAAACGTCTCCGTGCCGCCCTTATCCCCCTGCGCCAAACGATCATCCGGACTGAAGGCTGCGGTATGTTCGTGTTCAATCTCTCGCACTAACTCGCCCGCCATCGTATAAATCCGTATCGTACATCGCGGCGGGAGATGGGTGAAGAAGATTTTATCCGTCCCTTCGGCAGTCACCGCCCGGTTGGTGACGAAATAGGGGTTCGGCACAACGCGGATACGTCCTAGATCGGCTTCGATGTTTTCTGCGGTAAGCGTCTCTTCACCCGTCCTCAGAAGCACCACGTCACCGTCCTGCGGGGCGCTGACGCCGCCCATCTCAACCATAAATACATCGCCTGCGGAGATTTCACGGTTGGGATCTTTGATGTACAAGTAACCGCCCCGAATGTAAATCCGAAAAAAATCTGGTGTAGCTTCCCGGATATAAGTATCACTCCAGGCTGCACCAGTAAAGATTGCATACCCATCGGCGCGCTCGCCGTTGAACGCAATCTCCTCGCCCGTAATCTCATCCATCACTTTGACGTGCGCATCGTCGACAAACCTAATCGAGTAGGTATGCGGACGGTAATATGTTGCCCACCAAACGTTGGGCCACGTGTTCTCTCCGACGCCGGGCGACTGAATGTCCACCGTCCAACCCGAAACAGAGCCTTCACTCAACTCAACGTTGACAATCGAGTTTTCGGTCGGACTCCCGTACGTTACATCAACGCCCTTTATCTTTAGGATAACGCCGTCAAACATCGGGGAGAGCACCTCCACAGCCTCGCCGTGAGGAGGGTCATACCACTCAAACGATTGCCGCTCCACCACCGTCTGATTTGTCGCCGCGTCAATAATCTCATAACTGGGCGGCTGGTATCCGGGACCTGTAATATAGGCGCCGGCATCGGTCTGTTTCGCGCCCTGCCAGACGATTCTATATTCATGTCCCGTCACCTTGTTCGGCGCAAGTACCATCGGTTCAACCGTGACCGTCCCCGTGAGGCCGGAAGGTGTATCCACCACATCGGCGGTGGCACCTCGATACCCAGCCGGTTGCGCACGCGGCACCACATGAACCATGGTCTCAATCTGGCTGCTTTCCATCGCGATAAGCCCGGTTATAGGGTTGCCCGTATCATACGAGGTAACCGCATAGGTGTACTCAAGGCCATTGGTCAACCCTTCGTCGGAGTAGAAATTCTTGATGCCCGCATCCTCGCCGAGCGCCATCGACGGCGTAGAAACAACCCGGAAGATATCGCCCGCCACTGGAGGGCCTGAAGGCCCGTCTGAAATTGCGACATACAAACCACCAAAGTAAATTTGCGCACCGGAACGGTAGGTTCCATCAGGATACGGTTCTCCCGTAGCCGAGTCTTTCACCACAACATACCCCTCACCGTTCGCAGGGAACTCCGGATTATGCGCCATTACCTCCCAGAGCGTCGTATTAATTACCTCAAAGGACGTACTAGAGTTAAATTTGATGGCGTAAACCGCACTCTTGAAAAAGTCGGAAAAAAACGGCTCATCGCCCTCGTTTGTAATCGTAGCGTCCGACTGCTTGCCGACATGCGCCACCGTGAAGAAGTTGCCGGTTGCGCTCGGTTTATCAAATTCCATTAGCATCGTCCAATCTTCCACAGGGTTGCCGGACGATGAATCGTAGGACGTATCTCTCCGGTAAACCCGATAACCTTCAAATATCTTCTCCGAATCGGTCACATCAACATACTCTTCGATACTTTTATTCACACCTTGGTCCACCCAGCGACCATCGCTTTCCCAAATGAGTGTCACCTGTCCGTCAGCAGGAAGGGCAGTGACCAACGGGGACGGCGGCGGCGCCGGAGCAACATAGGCATCATCGTACAACTTCTGCGCCCAGTCCGACGATGCCTGCAGCCCTTCAAGCCCCTCGCCGATCGCCACTGCCGCGATGACCGTGAATTCCTGTCCGGGAGCGAACGCTGCGATGGGGCCGTACGACTGGATAAAGCGCTGATCGTCGTAATTCGCGGGAAGCGGTTCAACGCCGGGGATGCTGATTAAAGCGTACTTTTCCGCGTCAGTCGTTGGATCGGTGGAAATCGTAATCCGTTTATGCGCTGTAAATGGAATCTTCGCCCCGGCATCCTGCGCGTTGTCCCCAATATACGAATCTAACACCCGCAAACCGATATACCCTACCGCAGACGCATTGGAGAAGCCGTAAGAGAGATAACGGTTCGGATGGGCTTCAGGGTTGAGCGCATCCGGCGTCTCATCCAGCGCAACGAAGTCATCAGCCGAGTAGCTCGCCGTGCCCGTTTCGTTGCTAGAGATATCAACGTCGTACCGGAACGCCATGAATAGGTCTTCGAGCGTCTCGTTCCCAACATTTTTGACATTATATTCCAGAATAAAAAAGTCGTAGAGCGGCGCATAACTCCACTGAAAGCCGTTGACATCAAGCTCCAACCCGAGAATTAATCCCTTATTCGCCTCAGCGTTCATGTCCGTGCATCTGAACCGAATCGCTTGGCTCGTCGGCGTCCCTTGCGTTGTTACACCGGGCTTATCAGAAATCACCTCGGGCACATCGTCAGTCGGCCAAATCTCACTCTGCCTGCCATCCGACTCAGAAACCCCAACTTCCCCGCCAATCTTGGCGCCAATCCAGATATTGCCCTCATAAAGGTAGGAATCGTTCGTCCCCGCGGGCCACCAACCTGATGGGTTAGCGGTCGGGTTGCTGGGGTAGCCGACGACTGCGGTGTTGTAAACAGCAGACGATAGATTGCCTACGTCAAGCGCTTTCCAATCCACGCCTGCCTTCACCGGCAGAATTGCTATGGCGAATAGCGCAGATGTCAGTAATGCAGTAGGCATAAATCCACGTGTCTGCCCTGTTCCGTGGGTTTTCATTTTTCCCTCCTGAAAACGAGGTTAAATACACTCAAAACCTCTTACTCATATAGCCGAATCAAACAACTCGCCGAAATTTCAAGGCTCTAATACAACTCATGGATCATTTTCAGTGACAGTAATTGTTTTCAATTCAATATTGCTAACACGAAAGTGCGGGAACTCACGATGAACTCAATGTGTTGGCGTCCCTGAGAGACTCTGTCCTTGCCCGACCAAAATCGGCGCCTGATTTCCTTATCACGGTATGTCATGGCTATCAATTATTCCACATCTCCGCACGCCGCATGAATATCAAGGGATCTGCCACCCATTCTGCATAGCCAATATTCCGGTCATCTGTCAAATAGTTGAGTTTCTCGTCAATGCAAGTAGCCAGTGCTGCATCTTCCATCGCCAGCGTAAATCCGCCGAGTTCTACTTCCTCGTCAAGGACGGTGACAGTGAATGTATTGTTGAAGGCTTGCACAGCATCACGGTTTCCAATCTCACCCCTGGCTATCGCATCAATTGTCCCCGCGGCCAGGGCATCAAGGAGTTCCGATTCACCACCCTCATCGCCGAGATAAACAACTTGCGGCATTTTTTCCGAGGGCGGATAGAGATAGCTGCGTCCTGCCAAATTCGAAGTGGCGTTGGCGGCGGTAATCATGTACATCTCGGTGCCATCCGCGACGACAGTGCCTTGCGGTGTCGTAACACGCGTACCCTCGGCGAGAACACCGTCGGCATCAACAAGTCCCGTCAATACCAGCAAACGTGCTTCTCCGGTCGTTGCGGAAAGCACGCCAACGCGTACATCGCTGGTCAGATCGGCATAGTCGGCGAGGCGTTCTGTGTCTTCGGTGCGCACCAAAAGCGACTGGCGAAACTTGATATGCCCTGACGTAAAATTAACGACTTTGTTGCCGTGCTCATCTCGGGTGCGAGAGTCGAGAATCGTGATGCCGCCGCCGACAATATCGTATTCTGAATCGGCGGACTTCAGCCAGATGTCCGGCCAAACCGCAATAGGGTGGCGGACAAACGACAATCCCGCGCCTTCCATAGCTTCAAGTGCCGTCAATAGGTCTGCTTCATAGCCAAGATGTGTACTAAAGCCCTCGGCAGTAGGCTCTTCGTCGGCACTGTAACTCACTGGTGAAAAATAGGCGTAGAATCCAACATTGAGGACTTGACCGCCATCTGTGCAGGCTTGTGATGGCAGAGAGGGATGGAGAATAGGCTGAAGTTGATCGCAGGCGGAAAGCCCCGCAATCGCAAACACGCAGGTGAGTATGATGATTTTCTTGGTGTTCATCTCGGCAACACCCTTACCGATAAAACGCTCGTTTTCCGCCGCCCATACAATAATCCTAATGTGGTTCGCCCTTCGGGTCGCTTTTCAGATTCCCCAACTGTTGTTTTGGCTTCCTTATTCTTGGGAATAGCGGTAACGGTATAATTGATATTCGGAATAAAATACCGGCACGATTATAGCACAGGTTACGAATTTCTTTCAAATAAATAAAAACCGCTCATTTTACTCATGGGTAGAGGCTATAAACCTTTATACCGAGTGCGACGCCGATGAGGCTCCATAGCCCCCAAGCGAGGAATTGGCCTAATATAAATCCCAGAAACAGCGGCAACGCACGGCGATAGGCGCCAATCCCGCCGCCCTTAAAGACAAGCCGCTTGAGCAACCATCCCCAGAAGATAGAGAACCACATGCCGCTAATGCACCATCCGTACGAAACGGCGAAGCCCACAGGGTAAAACGACCACCACAAAAACCGGCGCTTTAAGTACGCAAGCAAGACCGTAAAGGCGAATCCAAACCCAAAGCCGCGAATCTGGCGCGTGCTCGGGTCGCGGGGATTGGTAATCCAACTCGAAAGGAATTGGAACGGCGCCACGGCATCCCAGCCCTGCCTGTAGTGATGCTGATAGTAAAGCACGATATGTGCGCCAATGGCAATCAACGATCCGACAATGCCGGCAAAAATCATCGCCGCCACAAGCCGATTGTCCCGTATCCGCAGCGCTGAACCAATCTTAAACCCTTCGAGCTGGTGGGGCATCGGATGAGAACGGTAACCATAGGAGAGCCATTGAAGCAGCGTCGTCAGCGAAAGGTTTTTTGCGCCGACAAGGCGAGTCCCCGTAAACATGATGATAAGCCGGTCCGGCAGCGCGTCATGAAGTTCATGCGTGGGCGGCCCCAACTCCGCACGCATACGCGCCATAGCAATACACATGAGAAAATGAATGATAAAGTAGAGCGCCGCCACCCAGTACGGAAGGCCCGCAGCGTGCCAAAACGCAAGCATGAGAAGAAACCCGCCAATCCCCCCATAGATTGCGAAACGGTACAACGGCTCCTGCTTTGACGCCTCCCCGCTTCTGCTGAATAGCCCGACAACCATCAACCAAATATGCCGCCGAGCCGTCCAGAGTGCAATAAACCCAATGGCAAGCCATGCGCCGGCGCGCTGTTCGCCATGCCAACGGTCCAGAGGGCGCCAGCCCATTGCAGAAAAGACGACATGCTCCGCTTTCCAGAATAAAAAGAAAAACCAAAGCGAGAAGGAAAGCCCAAGCGGCATCAAGTAACCCACACCCACCGCGAAAAGGTAAATTTTCATCGGGAACCATGAGATAGCGCTCCACGGTTTCTCGGTCATAAACTGCGCAATCTCAATGTCCTTCAGCGGGAGCGCGGGAATCCATGGATAGAGATAGTTCAACCCGGCAAACACCTCTATTGCCAGCGCAACGGCAAAACCTATCCAAGTCAGCCTGCTTGAGAAAACGCCCGCCGTGTTGCCAATTATCTCGATGGGAAGTTGCGCAATCGGGTAGTTCAACCGCTCATGTTCTATCCACTGTCTCCGAAGTACGATGTTGATACACAGCGTGACAAACAGGAAAATGGCAGTGAAAACCGACCACGCTACGAAAGGTTTAAGCCACGACAGCACAATTAACCGCTGCCAAAAAGGCTCAGTGCCGGGTTCATAATACCCCTGTAGCACGGTGAGGTCAGAGATAGTAAGCCAGTTCGGAAGGTAGGCGTGGAAAAGATTAGCCCAGTCGTTCTCGGGGGTCGCAAGCCAAAAACCGTTGATGGTCGTCGGAACAAGTTGGCGGGCAATGTCACGTCCCGAAAGCGCGGTGGCTATCGAAATCATGACGTAGAGCGTGGCAAGTTCGGATGCTGTCAGTGCAAAACGCGGGGCAAAGCGCTTTATGCCGTGATTGATCATCGCCAGCATAAACACGGTGAAAAGCACCGTTGGAAAGAATGAGAAGACCGTCACTTCCCCAACGGCACGGTGCTCTGCCGCGACAATCCAGAAAACATTGAAAAAAATCAGAGGAGCCCCAAAACCGAGCACCCTGACAATAAAGCGGATTGTGCTAGTGGTGTCCGCGGCACCCGGGCTCTTCGCTTGAGACGCTGAATACATCCTAAACCATTTCGTCAGAAGATAAAATCGTTAGATTTATGGGCATGAAATACGTACAAACAAATACCCCCCTGACAAGGGGGGCTAGGGGGGTTACTCCCCTTTTTGATTGGAATTAAATATGTGTAATTATTAGCTTCAGTGACTATAATTCCGATCTGCCCTAACCGCCTTGAACGGCATGGACAATCTCAACCTCGCTGCCCGCACGGACTACCGTCTCCTGCCACTGTTTTTTGGAAATTAACTCCTGATTCATGGCAACGGCAATCCCGGGTTGGACCGGATCAATTTGCAGGTCTATAAGGAGTTGATAGAGCGATAACCCTTGCTCAACCGTCTTGACTTCGCCGTTCACACGTATATCCATTGGCTCTTTCCATTGGACATAATAATCGCCAGCACAAAAATCCCTGCGCTAATGTGCAAACCGTGACAACTGAAACGGTGAGATGATTTCCGAGGTTTTGCCCGTCAAAACGAGCGAAGCAATCTCGCGGGCGGTCACTGGCGCTAGAAGGATGCCGTGACGATAGTGTCCAGTTGCCATGACCAAGTTCTCAACAGCCGATGGACCAAGGATGGGTGAGTTGTCACGGCTTCCCGGTCGCAATCCGGTCCAGGTCTCTACAATTGGGAGGTCGTAAACGCCGGGAACCGCTTCCCATGCGCCCCGAAGCAGCTCGAATATACCGCCGGCGGTCAGTCGGGTATCGAACCCCATCTCTTCGCTCGTCGCTCCGATAACCAGCCGCCCATCATTCTTGGGTACGAGATAGACATCTGTCGGATACTTCGCGCGGGTTGTGCGAATCACCTTCTGGAGTTTCAACCCCGACTCCATCTGCAGCGCCAAAATTTGGCCCTTGACCGGGCGCAACGGCGGTTTCGCATTTCGTGGCAACCCCTCAATCTCGTTAGACCAGCATCCGGCGGCAAGTACAATGACATCACAATCTTCCAGAACCCCATCGACCCACACCCCGTACGCTTTTTCACCTCGAATTTCAATTTTATCGACGGGCGCGTTTTCGTACAGGCATCCCCCGGCTTTCCCATGCGCGGCAATCAGGGCGTGGACCATCAAACGGTTATCAACCTGATGGTCGTTCGGGCTGGAAATCGCCGCCGTGATCTTCGGGGAAAGCAACGGCTCTATTTCTCTCGCCTCGGCGCCGGTGAGCCATTCGCACGGCAGGTTCAAGAATTGTTGCGATTCGTACAGATGTTCCAGTTCACGGGCATCATCCGGATCTACGCCGACAATTAACGTCCCCTCCGTCCGGTAGCCGAGGGGCAACCCACTGTCCGCCTCCAGCGCCGCTGTCCACTCCGGATACATCTCAAGGCTGAGACTGCCCAATCGTAAGAGCGCCTTCTCCTCAAGGTGAACTTCGGCGAGCGGAGCTAACATTCCCGCAGCCGCCCACGATGCCGAACGCCCCGCGCGGTCCCGCTCGTAGATTGATACTGCGCAGCCCGCCTTTGCTAACCGCCAGCCGATGCTCAACCCAATCACCCCGCCGCCGATGATAATCACTCGTCGATTTGGATGTGGGTTGTGGCTACCCATCATTCTCCTCTGCAAACGAAACATGCATTAATATGCGCAAAACTAACTCCTAAGACGGAATCTTCAATCTTCAAATCGAAGATGGGGTTTATTCTGGTTCATAGAAACGCCAATTGCGCCCATTGGCGTTGCACGCATTCCACTCGGTTCGAAAAATTATCCGTCACCGTACACTTCCGATCCGGCCTGTTTAAATTCTGTGCTTTTTTCAGCCATCCCCAACTCCAACGCCTCCTGCTCCGTAACACCTTGCTCTTTCGCATATTGGCGCACATCTTCCGTAATTTTCATGGAGCAGAAATGCGGACCGCACATCGAACAGAAATGCACCTTTTTGGCGGCATCTTGCGGAAGCGTCTCGTCGTGGTATGCGCGTGCAGTTTCCGGGTCGAGGCTAAGATTGAACTGGTCTTCCCATCGGAACTCAAAACGGGCTTTTGAAAGCACATTATCGCGTTCCTGTGCGCCCGGATGGCCCTTGGCGAGATCGGCGGCGTGTGCGGCTACCTTGTACGCAATCACGCCCTCTTTCACATCCTGTTTATTCGGAAGCCCAAGGTGTTCTTTGGGCGTGACATAACACAGCATCGCGCACCCAAACCATCCAATCATTGCCGCACCGATGGCGCTTGTGATGTGGTCATAACCGGGAGCGATGTCCGTTGTCAACGGGCCGAGCGTGTAGAACGGCGCGTCGTAGCAGTGTTTGAGCTCAAGATCCATATTCTCCTTAATCAGATGCATAGGGATATGTCCCGGCCCCTCAATCATGACCTGGCAATCCTCCTCCCACGCAACCTGCGTGAGTTCGCCCAATGTTTTCAATTCAGCGATTTGAGCCTCGTCGTTTGCATCCGCGATGGCGCCCGGACGTAAACCGTCACCGAGCGAGAAGGAGATGTCGTAAGTTTTCATAATCTCACAAATTTCGCGGAAATGCGTGTACAGAAAACTCTCCTGATGGTGCGATAGGCACCATTTCGCCATAATGCTCCCGCCGCGCGACACAATCCCGCAGGAGCGGTGCGCCGTGAGTGGAATGTACGGCAACCGTACACCCGCATGAATCGTGAAATAGTCGACGCCCTGTTCAGCTTGTTCAATCAGCGTATCGCGGTAAATATCCCAAGTCAATTCCTCCGCCTTGCCGCCGACCTTCTCAAGCGCTTGATAGATTGGAACCGTGCCAATCGGTACGGACGAATTCCGGAGAATCCATTCCCGGGTTTCGTGGATATTTTTGCCCGTAGACAAATCCATGACGGTGTCCGCGCCCCATTTCGTCGCCCATCTCATTTTTTCAACCTCTTCTTCAATAGAAGAAGCCACCGCTGAGTTGCCGATGTTCGCGTTAATCTTTACCAGAAAGTTACGCCCGATAATCATCGGCTCGCTTTCAGGATGATTGATGTTCGCCGGGATAATCGCACGTCCTTGCGCGACTTCGTCTCGCACAAATTCAGGAGTAATGTGCCGCGGAATGAATGAACCGAATGATTCGCCCGGATGCTGATGGTTCAACAGGTTGCGGGTCTGATAGTCGCCGGAAATCGCTTCAAATGCTTTCTCTCGGCCTAAATTCTCGCGGATGGCGATAAACTCCATCTCGGGTGTAACAATACCGCGCTTGGCATAATACATCTGTGTGACCGGCTGCCCGCCTTTCGCGCGAAGCGGTTTCGGTCTCGAGCCAGCAAACCGCTCTAAGCCACCTTTCTCCTTCTCGCGCTTTCGAGCGAGCGCTTCGTGCCCTTTGGTCAGATATCCGTCGTCCTGCGGCTGAATTTCGCGGCCGTCATACGCCTCAACATCGTCGCGTGCAAGAATCCAATCGCGGCGCAGCGGAGACAATCCTGTCTTGACATCGCACGATTCCGAATCATCCCCCCACGGACCGCTGGTGTCATAAACGCGCAGCGCGTCATTGGCTTCAAACCGCCCGTTGTTAGGTGATTGCGTGTGTTGAAGCGAAATTTCGCGAAAAGGCACACGGACGTCTTTATATAATTCTCCGGATACATAAACCTTCTTGCTATTCGGGAAAGCTTCGCCGCTTTCCGATTTCGATTGTTCACGGGGCATTGGCTAATCCTCCTGATAGATTTTACTTTCGGCTATAGTAGTAGGCATACTCCGTATGCCGTGACCCTCGTCTCGACGCCGCCATCACCATTCAATGCAATATGTGCTAGGTACCACGGTACAACAAGCAAACAAAAAGCAAAAAAAAACCGCTTTCCAGCATAAGGAAAACGGTGTCCTAATCGAAAATGCCGCCGCCGCATAACAACGGCGATTTTCCGACCTGAATCGATAATTGTGGGTTAACTCGTGTTTTCCTACGCTGGGATTACCCAGGTCAGGTTCAAAGGGTTTGTTCTCAGCCCTCGCCGACCCTTTAAAATAGAGAGAGCACCCCTAACAACCTATACTGCCAGCTATTTTACAACATCTACGCAAAAAAGTCAAGAAAAAGACAGTTCCCGTAGGTTGGGTAGAGCGGATTACTCCATTAACGCCCTTTCACCCACAAACCGTTCCAAATTTGGAATGAAGCTTGGCGGAAAAATGCGCACAGCGAAACCCAACTCTTTTGAAACCTCCCGCACACCAACTGATTACCTGCCCCCCCCAATCATAGCCCATCATTTAATCACACGAACCACAGTTCAGACAAAAACTGTAAAGTTTCACAGTAACGTTGTCCAAGGATGTCCGGTTATTGGAAACAATCGGACTGAAATCCAGTCCCAGACTGAATTTCACGCTTCCAAAATCTCGACCTTGTGTCCGGTTCCGCTTCAATCTACTGTGAAAACTGTGAAATTTACATTTGCCTCTCTTAAAAGTAGTAGGCATACTCCGTATGCCGCAACCCTCGCCCCAATACCGCCATCCGGCTTTAAAGCAATAGCAGAAAATCATTGACAATCGCGTCGACGCTAGATAAAGTATATCTGATATTGTTCCCATAATCTCCACCCCTAAGGATGAGGACAATGAACCGTGACACCATTGTCGTTTTAGATTTTGGATCGCAGTATACGCAGTTGATTACCAGGCGCATTCGTGAACAAGAGGTGTACTGTGAAATTCATCCATATTATACCCCCGCCGATCGGTTAGCCTCCATGCAGCCAAAGGGAATAGTCTTATCCGGCGGCCCCTCAAGCGTTTACGCGTCAGATGCGCCCCTTCCCGATTCCGGGGTTTTTGCGCTTGGAATTCCCATTCTAGGCATATGTTACGGCATGCAGCTCGTCGCACACCTGTCAAATGGCGGTGTGGTACACCCAGCCGATGAACGTGAATACGGTTCGGCAGAGCTGGTCGTTGATTTACCGATTCCGCTGTTCGCAAATTTGCGGGGCGAGGTGAACGTGTGGATGAGTCACGGCGATCGAATCGAGGTGCTGCCGCAAGGATTCCTCCAGATCGCCCACACGCGCAACTCGCCAATCGCGGCGATGGGTGATATAGACCGGGATATCTACGGGTTGCAGTTCCATCCCGAGGTCGTTCACACAAAAGATGATAATCAGATTCTCTCCAACTTTGTCTTTGAAATCTGTGAGTGCAGCAAAGGATGGACCATGAAATCTTTTGTCGCCGAGGCAACGGAGAAAATCCAAAAGCAGATTCAAGGACATCGCGTGTTGTGCGCCGTGAGCGGCGGCGTTGACTCAACCGTCCTTGCAGTTTTGCTCCGGCGCGCTATCGGCGAAGCGCTTGCTTGCGTGTTTGTTAACAACGGCTTGTTGCGGAAAAATGAAGCGGAAGGCGTGATTGAAGATTTTCGGGAGCTTGGAATCGAAGTGCACTGCATCGACGCAACAGATCGATTCCTGAATTGCCTCGCCAACGTTGACAATCCCGAAGGAAAACGCAAGCGTATCGGGAACCAGTTTATCGAAGTTTTTCGAGACGAGTTGGGGACGTTAGGGGCGATTGACCACCTTGCGCAGGGCACCCTCTACCCCGATGTAATCGAAAGTGTGTCCGTCAAAGGGCCTTCCGCAACCATAAAGACGCACCATAATGTTGGCGGCTTGCCCAAAGATTTACCCTTCAAACTCGTCGAACCGTTCCGAGATTTGTTCAAAGACGAGGTGCGCGCAGTAGGCATCGAGTTAGGCATCCCGAAACCGATTCTTGGGCGGCATCCTTTTCCAGGTCCCGGTTTAGCTGTCCGAGTTATCGGCGCTGTTACTCAAGAGCGGCTAGAAATTCTCCGTGAAGCGGACGAAATCTTCATCGCAGAAATTAAGAAAGCTGGTTTGTATAATGAGATTTGGCAAGCACTGGCGGTGCTGCTGCCAGTTAAGAGTGTCGGAGTGATGGGAGATGAGCGAACTTACGAAAACGTGGTCGCGCTCCGCGCCGTCACCAGCACCGATGCCATGACCGCGGATTGGGCGCGCATTCCTGACGCCGTTTTAGCGGTAATCTCCAATCGCATCATCAACGAAGTGCAAGGCATTAACCGCGTCGTTTATGATATTAGCTCAAAACCGCCTAGCACCATTGAATGGGAGTAAGCTCTTTCCCAAGCCATTTTCTTGCTTCTCAACATGGGACACGTCTTGGGTATATTCACGTCGATCCGGCAAGGTGGGAATAGTAGATTCATCTTGAAATAACCACGTTTTTAACCCCCTAAATCCCCCTTATCAGGGAACTCTTGAACTTATAATGACCGATCTCCTCAAATCTCTGAACTCAGTTCAACGCAGAGCGGTCCAACATACCGAAGGCCCCCTGCTGCTATTGTCAGGGGCAGGCAGCGGCAAAACCCGGGTAATTACCCACCGCATCGCCTACCTCATCCGCCAACGCAAAATTTCACCGTTTAATATTCTTGCCGTAACCTTCACCAATAAAGCTGCCGCAGAGATGAAAGCGCGTCTTGAGAGTCTAATTGGCCCCGACAGTCAATCCGTGTGGGCAGCGACCTTCCATTCAACCTGTGCGCGGATTCTCCGCAAGGATATTGAACGGCTCGGTTATTCCCGCTACTTCACGATTTACGATACCGTTGACCAGCTTACGCTTGTTAAAAATATTCTCAAGCAACTCCAACTCCGTGAGAGCGATGTTCATCCAAGGGCTGCCCTCAGTACCATAAGCAACGCCAAGAACGAACTCACTACCCCTGAAATGTACGCAAAGGCAGTCAGCGATTACATTGAGGAACGCATCGCACAGATTTATCGCATGTACCAAGACCGGCTTCGGGAAAACAACGCCCTCGATTTTGACGACCTTATCATGCTAACCGTCGAGCTGTTTGAATCGCATCCGGATGTGCTTGGTTACTATCAGAGTAAATTTCGATATATCCTCATTGATGAGTATCAGGACACAAACCACAGCCAGTATCGACTGATGCATGCGTTGGCGAATAAGCATCACAACATCTGCGCCGTAGGCGACGACGATCAGTCGATATACTCGTGGAGAGGTGCCGACATCAACAACATCCTCGACTTCGAGCGGGACTATCCGAATGCCGCTGTCCTTCGCTTAGAGCAAAACTACCGTTCCACACAAAATATCCTCGAAGCAGCATATGAAGTTGTCCGGAACAATCAGAAGCGAACCGAGAAAAAACTCTGGACGCAGAATAAGATGGGAGAGTGCATCCGCTGCTTTCAGGCACAAGACGAGAACGAGGAGGCGGACGTAGTTTTACGGGAGATTGAGCGCTGGCGGGAAAAGGACGTGAAATACGGAGAATGTGTAATCTTCTATCGAATCAACGCACAGTCCCGAACCTTTGAGGATGCGCTCAGAAAAGCCAATATCCCGTATCAGATTGTGGGCAGTGTCCGATTCTATGAGCGAATGGAAATTAAAGACATAATGGCGTATCTGCGCGTAATTGTCAACCCGGCGGACGCAATCAGTCTCAGGCGTATCATTAACGTCCCGCGTCGAGGAATTGGCGACACGACGCTGCAGCGGCTGGAGATTTTCGCTAGCGAAGCAAACATCTCCCTGTTCGAGGCTATCAAAGGAGTCGGAGAGGTCGACAGGCTTCGTCATGCGGAACGGGACAGAGTGCGAAAATTCGCTAAACTCATCGACTCCTTTGATGCAGACGATGCACCGGCTAACACAATAGAACAACTACTCGACCGCTCCGGTTACCTTAAATCTCTGACGCAAGAAGGCACTATTGAAGCGCAAGGCCGGGTCGAGAACGTCCATGAGTTTATCACTGCCGCCATTGAATATGAGGCGCGTGACGCCGAACCGTCGTTAGCCGGATTTTTGGAGATGATTACGCTAGTCGCTGACATCGACACTATGGATGACAAAAGCGACGTGGTCACGCTCATGACGCTGCATAGCGCAAAAGGGTTGGAATTTCCGATTGTATTCATGGCCGGGATGGAAGAAGGATTATTGCCGCATCAGCGTTCATTCTCCAGCGAAGCCGAACTCGAGGAGGAACGGCGGCTCTGTTACGTCGGCATTACACGCGCGAAAGAGCAGGTCTACATGATCCATGCCCGCGAGCGGCGGCAATACGGCTACACCGACTATCGGATGCCTTCGCGTTTCATTGAAGAAATTCCCCACGAATTGCTGGATCGCGAAGATGTCTTTCAGCCGCCGCACCGTCCGGTCGTTTCGTCCTACGACCCCGATACGCCCGACGCTGATGAGGGCTTCGCATTCGATTACGACGTTGGTGAGGTGGTCTACCACACAAAATTCGGAAAAGGCAAAATTACCGCCATGAGCGGATATGGACCCGATATGCGCCTTACTATACGGTTCACGCGCGGAATCGAAAAAACACTAATGGCAGGTTACGCAAAGCTGCAAAGAGCAGGAAGTGATTATTGAAACCGAGTTTCTTCCTGAACCCGAGTTTTTACTTCAAAACTCGGGTTCTTCAACCATTTACAACAGTTGAAAATTTATCGTAACGTAGAAACGCGAAAGGTTAGGAATACCCAGATGGCAACCATTACGACAGAAGAAGTGAAACACGTCGCTGCCCTTGCACGGCTCGAGTTCAACGAAGAAGATATTCAGCAGTTCGCCCATCAACTCGCCCGCATTATAGACTATATTGGAAAGTTGAACGAATTGGATACGGCCGACGTACCGCCGACTTCACATGTCCTTCCTATCCGCAATATCGTCAAAGCAGATGTCCCGAAGCCAACCAATCCTCGAGACGATTTTTTGGAAGGCGCCCCGAGCGCCCAGGAAGGATATTTTGAGGTGCCGAAAGTCATTGAGTAAACAGCGAGGGATTTGAGATTTTACGTAAACGAAAAAGACGCAAAGGAATCGAAACTTTGAAACAGCGGGTGTGCGAACATCAAAAGAAAATTGCCGATGAAAAAGATAAACCGATTACTAACATAAACCAAATCAAGCATGACGAGATTGACCGCTTGGATATTCTTCTAAAAAAATACCTTCCGACGCTTAAAGCGAAGAAACGCGCGATGATTGCCCTTCACTTGAGCGACATTGCCGGAGAAATACCAAATTTTGAAAAGTGTTATACCGCACTTGTGCAAAGCGAAGAAATCTCTGAGGATAATCTCGCTGACTGTATGGAGGAGATGGAAATTTCAATTATCCACATGCTTAATCACATGAAAGACCTGAAGCCGCTGCTCAAGCAAGCCGTCAATGTGTTGCCATGATTATCCACAAAGGAGTACACGTTTCATGCCGTTACACGAACTGGCAGCCCACGAACTTCACCAAAAATTGAAAGCGCGCGAAATCACTTCGGTTGAACTTACGCAATCCGTTTACGACCGAATCAGCGCCGTCGAACAACGGGTACAAGGGTACATCACGTTAACGAAGGACATCGCTTTCGAGCAAGCCGAAGTTGCGGACGCGGGTTTCGAACGCGGGGAGGAAATGCAGCCCCTCGCAGGAATTCCAATCGCAGTCAAGGACGTAATCTGTACCAAAGACGTGTTGACAACCTGCGGCTCCAAGATTCTGCACAACTTCATTTCGCCCTACGACGCCACCGTTATGACTAAAATTCGTCATCAAGGATTTGTAATGATCGGCAAGACAAACATGGACGAATTTGCGATGGGGTCATCAACAGAGAATTCAGCGTTTAAAATTACTCGCAATCCCTGGAATCTGGATACCATCCCCGGTGGTTCAAGCGGCGGATCCGCAGCCGTGGTCGCCGCAGACGCTGCAATCTGCGCCCTCGGATCGGACACTGGCGGTTCAATTCGACAACCCGCCGCGCTGTGCGGTGTCGTTGGAATGAAGCCGACTTACGGGCGTGTGTCACGGTATGGGCTTGTGGCGTTCGCGTCGTCTTTAGATCAGATTGGCCCCTTCTCCAAAGATGTGACCGATTGCGCTTTGATGCTCAACGCTATCTGTGGGCACGACCCCATGGATTCTACCTCCGTGAATCGTCCCGACACAGACTTCACCCGGAGCCTAGTCAACGGCATCAGTGGAATCAAAATCGGCATCCCAAAGGAATATTTCATTGAAGGGTTAGATGCAGATGTGGAAGACAGGGTTCGGGGCGCAATTGAAGTGCTTCGTGGGTGCGGTGCAATCATCGAAGAGATTTCCTTACCCCACACCGAATATGCCATCGCAACATATTACATCATCGCTCCTGCTGAAGCCAGTGCCAATCTAGCGCGGTACGATGGCGTTCGATTCGGATTTCGTGCCAGTAACGCCGAAAACCTCATTGACATGTACAGAAAGACGCGGAGCCAAGGGTTCGGAGAAGAAGTTAAACGCCGAATCATGCTCGGTACTTACGCGCTCAGTTCGGGATACTATGATGCCTACTATCTAAAAGCACAAAAAGTACGGACACTGATTAAGTCCGATTTTGATAGTGCATTTGAAAAAGTTGATGTCATCGCCGCACCGACTTCACCAACACCGGCATTTAAGGTTGGTGAGCGGACAGACGATCCGTTACAGATGTACCTTTCAGACATTTTGACTACGCCGGCGAGTCTCGCGGGTATACCTGCAATCTCCATGCCGTGCGGTTTGACGCATAGCGGGTTGCCTGTCGGCTTGCAAATTATCGCCCCGGCGTTTGAAGAGAACAAAATCCTGCAAGTGGCGTACACTTATGAACAACACACCGGCGGCCATCAAAAAAAGCCGAACTTTTGATTCGCAGCGGATTCTAAACGGTAGTCGAGATCTCCGAATCGCGAAATCTTTAATGATAGGAGCAATATGAACAATCCGAAACCGGCTAACCTTGTCTTTGTCCCTACAGGCGGACTAATCGGCGCCGTTGTCGGGGGAATGCTTTGGGCAAAGTATGTCCAGTGGACAGGCTACACAGCAGGCGGGGTCGCGTTCGCCATCGGCGTCTTCACTGGACTCGGCGTACTGTTGACAGGCAGATCTCGGCGGATAAGTGTCTGCTCAATCGCCTCGCTGTTTGCCGTCCTTGGTATCATTTTCGGTAAATACCTTGATGTCCGTTGGAACGCCCTCGAACGGATTAAAACTCAACTCATGGACACGCAGGGAATCTCCTCCAATCAAGCTGAACCCATAGCGCAGACCATTTTCGCGGGGCATTCTACGTGGGAACTCATGCGGGACCAGATGCAGTGGATAGATTTAATCTTTTACGCCATTGCCGCCTTCATTGCGATTTATGTCGTTCGCAGCCGAGTCCTCCACCGAATTTTCTTCAAATCTAAACAATCAAACATAACACATCAAGACCCATAACTTGAAACAAACTAACTGAATTCAATCAAAACCGCAATAGGTGAATATTATGAAACCAAATCGACCCGTTCTAACAAGTTGGCTCGGTGGTGTTTTAATTTTGGGATGCATGCTATCCTTCATCCCGATAATGGTTATCGCACAGGATGAAGAGCCGGCCTCCGGAAATCCGCTCGAAGATGAACTTTTGGAACAAATTCAGCTTTTTTCTGAAATACTCGCCCGCACACAACAGGATCACCGAGACAATCCTGAAGCCAAGCAACTCATTTACGGTGCGATTCGTGGTATGCTGCGAACGCTAGACCCCTACAGCCAGTTCTTCGAACCAGAAAGTTTCGCTGAATTGCGCGAGGAAAACCGCGGAACTTATGGCGGTCTCGGCATGGCAATCGGCATTCGAGGCAATCGGTTGACGGTCATCACCCCCTTCAAGAACACGCCTGCCGGTCAGGCAGGCATTCAAAGCGGAGACGTCATCGAGGAAATCGAGGGAAAAGAGACAGCGAATATGACTCTCGAAGAGGCTGTTAAACTCCTTCGAGGCGAGCCGGGGACGCAAGTGAAGGTCACAATTATCCGCGAGGGAGAACTCGAAAAGCTGGAAGTAACCATGACGCGGGATGTCATCCGTTTTCCCAACGTCGAATCCAAAACGCTCAAGGGGAATATCGGATATATCCGGATTAACCAATTCCGCCAAACAACAGCCGCAGATGTTGATGATGTCTTTAAAACCTTCAACCAGCAAGATATTCGTGGAATTATTTTGGATTTAAGATCCAATCCCGGTGGAATTCTTCAGTCTGCCGTTGAAATTGCGAGTTGCTTTTTGGAGCCCGAGCAGTTAATCGTCTATACCCAAGGAAAACAGCCGAGGCAAAACTTCGTCGCCATCGAAGCGAAACTGCAGAAGCACTACCCGCTAGTGGTGCTTGTGAACTTCGGCAGCGCAAGCGGATCTGAGATTGTTGCGGCAGCCATAAAAGATCACGGGCGCGGCTTAGTCATGGGTCAAAAAACCTACGGTAAGGCTTCGGTGCAGCAAATATTTCCGCTCAGCGGCGGCGCCGCAGTCAAGTTAACTACAGCCCACTACTACAGCCCTAACGGTGTTGACATCCATGATGACGGTATCTCTCCCAACATCGAACTGCCGTGGTTTAACAGGCCTGAAGTCAAAATGTTACGAAAACTCAACACTAACGAGAAAATCAAGGCATACATTGAGAACAATGGTGATGACATCCTAAATCAGCTAGAAATAGCACGTGCAGCGCCGAGAAACGATGCTGAGGCACAGGCGCTTCTTAGAAAATTCCGGCAACTGGTGGATATGCTCGCAAATGAACAAATTATTTTGAGCGATGCAGGCATAAAGCTGGCAATTGCGCGTCAGACAGAAAACGATCTCGATCAGTACGAATTCGATCCTCAGATTTCCTTAGCTATCCAGCAGTTACAAGCCGGCGCACTTCTCCAAACAATGTACGAGTAAAATCAACGGCCCCCATTATGCGTACGATTAACCACTAAATCACAGTTCAGACAACAGATTATGATTACCAAACGCATTATCCCCTGCCTTGATGTCCGTGCTGGCAAAGTGACAAAAGGAATCGCCTTTCGTGGAAACGTTGACATCGGAGATCCCGTCGAAATGGCGAGTTTCTATTATGAGTGCGGTGCGGATGAGCTTGTCTTTTACGACATTACCGCTAGCAACGAAAGACGTGATATCATGATCGATGTTGTATCGGCGGTAGCGCTGGAAATCTTCATCCCATTCTCCGTCGGCGGAGGGCTTCGCACCTTGGAGGATATGCGCCGTGTACTGCTCGCAGGCGCTGAAAAAGTCAGTATTGACTCTGGCGCAGTCAGAAACCCGGACCTAATCGCAGAGGGCGCGAAGGCATTTGGTAGCCAGTGTATCGTCCTAAGTATGCAGGTGAAGAGCGTGCCGAAAAGCCATTCTATCCCGAGCGGTTACGAGGTCTATATTGATGGGGGGCGCCGTGCTACTGGTTTGGATGCACTGCAGTGGACGCAGTGCGGCGTCGAATTGGGAGCAGGTGAGGTTGTGGTTAACAGTATAGATCAAGATGGAACTAAAGCCGGATACGAACTCAAGCTAACACAGTTAATCACAGATGCGGTGCCTGTGCCCGTGGTTGCATCGGGCGGCGCCGGAAACCCGCAACATCTTCGCGACGTGTTCGTCGAAAGCCGTGCCGACGCCGCCATTGTTGCCTCCATCACCCACTACGGCGAATTTTCGATTGAAAACATCAAACGGCACCTCAAAGCGCAAAACGTGCCCGTTCGCAACACATGGTAGCCCGTCAACGCTAGTTTGGATATATTGACAACGGTTATTTCCCCTGTTAAAATCGGCATAGGAAGCATGCGGTTGCCCCAACCTTTACGCATACGAACTTACAAGATGACCTATATGCACTTAGAATCTAGCATTGATGAACTTTACCAGGAGGTAACGAGTCATGGAAATCCGGAAATCGTTCGCATGTGCAGTATGCGTCAGTCTTATTCTCTTGGCGGCCATCGCGGTGCCGAGAAGTGCCGCGGCGCAGGCACCCGATAATCCAACCATTGCGTTTACTGCCAACGCCGAAGGCGGTAATATCTGGCTGATGGATCCCGATGGGAAGAATCAGCGCCCAATTCTCGCGATCAAGGGAAACCCCGTACCCTTGGGTTTAGTGTGGTCACCGGACGGCAACAAGCTCGCCTTCCATACCGAAATCAGGAAGAACATTGATGTTTATTTAGCCGATGCTAACGGCGAGAATCTCCGCCAACTCACGAACCATGAGGCGGAGGATAGTTGGCCAAACTGGCACCCCGGCGGTCAAAAGATAGCGTTTGCCACCAATCGGGACGGAAACTTTGAAATCTACGAGATGACTTCAAGAGGGGAAGTTCTGCAAAACATCACAAACGACGCTGTCTACGACAGTTATCCCGCATGGTCGCGTGACGGGCGGCATATTGCCTTCTCCTCCATTCGAGGGAAAACCCTCGGAGACATCTGGGTGATGGATGCAAGCGGCGAAAATCTTAAAAACCTCACAAATCATCGCGCCGAGGATTTCCGGCCGAGATGGTCTCCGGATAGTCAGAAGATAGCATGGCTTTCCCGCCGCACCGGTAGAGGCCATGTTTATGTGATGGACGCCGATGGCGAGAATTTTCTACAAATCGTAAAACCGCCTAGCTCCGAAAAGCGGGATCCCGAATGGTCTCCGGATGGTAAAAAAATTGCCTGCGTTCACTTCGCAGGAAATATTGCAAGTATCCGAATTTTTGAGGCGGATGTGAAGGAACAAGACGCAGAGTTCGTCGAAATACTTCCGGCTATAGGCTTCCCGAACCGGGCGCCGGCGTGGTTCGACCCCGACTTTGTCAAGCCTTTCTCCGTTTCCCCCGCTGAAAAACGAAATCTCGCATGGGGTTGGCTCAAGCAGGCGGGAGACATGTTTTCCGATAGATAGCGTCGGAAAATCAGAAGCTACGGGATTGACACTCGCTGCACCTCGTTGAATTGAGATATCCCAATCCTCGGATTGTTTCTTCGGTCAACAGACTAAGACTTCAAGCCTATTCTTCGCCGCGGATGTAGTTATTGAAGTGCTTGTACCAACTGCCTCTATCCCACCAAGCCGCGAAGTTGACGATTGCCGATTGGCCCAAAAACGTCAATCCAAAACTGAGCAGTGCGCATGCCCCAATCCCGTGCCGGGTGATTTGTGAATCAAACCTCCACTATCAAAAACAGCGTGGCAAGCGGTGTTTCCCTCAAAGCGGTGTCGATTGGCATTTTGGTGATGGCAGTCAACGCCTATTGGATTTCGGTCAACGACCTCGTCATAGGGCCGGCGCACAACTATATGTCGCTGTTCAGTAACGCCGTTTTTAGCCTCTTTGTGCTGATACTCGCCAATCTCCTCCTGAAGAAACTCTCGCCGAGATTCGCATTTACTGCCTCCGACCTATTGGTCATCTATATCATGGTTGTCATGGTAACCACCGTGTCCGGACACCGAATGACCCGGCTGCTAGGAATTCTCGTCCACCCCTTCTGGTTCGCCACACCGGAGAATGATTGGCGAAATCTTTTCTGGAGTCATATTCCCGAATGGTTCACGGTCGGGGACAAAACCGCCCTGTCCGGCTTTTTTCTCGGCGAGTCCTCATTCTTCACACGGAAGCACATTGCCGCTTGGCTTGGGCCTATGTTTTATTGGTCGGCTTTTATTTTTGTCGTCTACTTCGTCCTCATCTGCGTGAACACCATTGTCCAAAAACAGTTCACGGAGCATGAAAGGCTCACCTATCCGATTACTTGGCTGCCGCTGGAGATGGGGCGAGATACATCCACTTTCCTAAAGAATAAGTTGATGTGGATGGGCTTTGGCATTGCAGCCGGTATTAGTCTTCTCAACGGTCTGCACACCTTTTACCCGTTCGTTCCGCCTATCCCCGTAGGGTGGCAGCCGCTAGCCTTCGAGGATAAACCGTGGATATACATGGGCAGGACACTCGTATCCTTCCAACCATTCGTCATCGGACTCGCCTTTTTCATGCCGCTAGACCTCGCCTTTTCCGCATGGTTCTTCTACATCCTAAAAAAAATGACGCAAGTCTTGATGGGGGTATCGGGATGGCACACGCTTTACTTCGACGAACAAGCACAAGGGGCATGGGTCGGATTGGGTATCCTTGCACTCTGGATCGGCCGCAGACACCTCAAGTGGGTGTTTACGCAAGCCGTCACGGGCAAGCCGGCAACAGATGACCCCAGTGCGCCTATGCAGTATCGAACCGCCTGTTGGGGCATCATGGCTGGATTGCTCGTTCTAATCTGGTTCGCCTATAAATCCGGTCTTTCACTTTGGGCACTTCTGCTTTTTTGGGGAATTTACGGTTGCGGCGCCATTGGCGTGACGAAAATCAGGAGCGGATTGGGCTTGCCCGTTCATGAAATGCTTTGGATTGATCCCGCCCGGACGATGGTGACAGCTATGGGAACTCGGGTATTTGCCCCGCGAAACTTGACGGTGCTCTCCTTCTTCTATTGGTTGAATCGTGAACAGGTTGCCCATCCAATGCCAAATCAACTCGAAGCCTTTCGAATCGGCGAGCAGTCCAATATTGATAATCGAAAACTGTTGCGGGTGATAATTCTAACCCTTGCTGTTGGGATACCGGTGACCTTTGTGATATACCTCAGCTATCTGTATAAACTCGGTGCCGTCAGCTCAGGGTCGTACATCGTGGGGATAGGGAGGGAAAGCTTTACTTGGCGGCTTCAACCGTGGTTAAGTCTTCCAACGACACATGACTATTTTACGATGAGCGCCATGGGGCTCGGTTTTGGTATCACCGGTTTTCTGTTAGCTATGAAGATGCGGTTTCTCTGGTGGCCCTTTCACCCGGTCGGCTACGTATTGGGGGTAAGTCCGGGCGAGATGGTCTATGTTTGGGTGCCTGTTCTTGTCAGTTGGGCGCTCAAGTTCGCCATCCTCCGCTACGGCGGGTTGAAAGCCTATCGCGGCGCCATCCCGTTTTTTGCCGGCTTGATACTGGGCGACTACTCCATGGGCTGCATTTGGAGCATTATCAGCGCGGTATTCAAAATAAACACGTACAACATGGCATGGCACGGCTAATAAGCCAGACTTGCACCGGCGCGCGGTAGGCAGCTAGATCACGCAGCAGAACAGTTCCACAGAAAAAGAGTTTCGGGTTGGAAAACCCGACTCACCGGCTCAAAATTTAAGCTAGCCGGATTAAACCTTTACTTGCCCGTGCTTAGACCGTTGGCAGTGCAGGTGCAACATGCTTCGCCAGCAATTCCATTGAGCGCATCCACTTGGCTTTGTCATCCCAGTCATGCGCCATCATCAGGAGTGTGCCAAATCCACCGGTAACGTCCCACAAGTCATGCAGTTGCCGAATGCATTCGTCCACATCTCCGATGATGCAAAGGTGTTTTAGGACGTATTCCGGTGTCACCTCGTCATCGGGTATGTCCAAATCGTGCTTCATCAAGTTCAACACATTTCTCGCCCTTATAACTGAGATGAGGTAGTCGAACGATCGGGCAAACGCGCCATTCAGCGCGTGATTCCAGGCATCTTCGGTCGATTCGCCAACGAAGATGCTGCGCGCTACACGCCAGATGGATCGGCCAGGGGGCGGGCGGTCCGCCTCTTCAGCGCCGGCGCAGTACGTTCGCCAGTGCTCAGCGACCGTTGTCGCAGCAGGCACGATATTCGTGCTCAGGGGCATATAGCCGCGCTGGCCAGCCATACGGCACGCCAGCGACTCGCCTTGGGTTGCGCTCATCGCGAGCGGCGGATGCGGTTTCTGATAAGGTCTGAGCAATTCGCCTATCCCGCGCTCGGGAACAGGGTTTTCGATTTTGATATGCCAATATTGCCCCTTGAAGTCGAAGGGCGCTTCGGCTTGCCACAACTTGAGAATCATATCGATGCCTTCGACCGTCATCAGCCCCTGCGTCTTTCGGTCCGGCAGGTTGAACAATTCCGAATCGGTCGCTATCCCGGACTGGCCAAATCCGCAATTTATGCGGCCGCGAGACAGATGGTCGAGGAACGCGAGGCGGCCGGCGACGTTAACTGGATGATGGTGGGGAATTATCGATACGCCGGGGCCAAGGCGGATGTTCTTCGTGTGCGGCAGCACGTTGGCTATAAAAACATCGTTAGATGGGATGGGTTCCTAGGCAATCGTGTGATGTTGGCCGACCCACGCCTCCGTAAATCCAAGCTTGTCGGCATGAACAACCAACTCAATGTCTTCTTCGAAACATTGTGTACGGTCCTTCTCCGGCGGGTGTAATGGCATCATGAACAACCCCAATTTCATCGTATAGCCTCCCCTTCAATACACGCTATTTCTCGCCGTTCCTTAGCAATCCGTGGAAAATCGTATTATCAACATACGAATAATATCATAACCCAACAGTAAGTATCAATCACAATGATCGAGAGTTCTTGTAGGTTGGGTTACCCGCCATCGCCCGCCATCTTTCCAGCCTCCCCTCCTTCCAGGCATTTTTCTTGCCCGCTTCTAATATAGAAAGTCTCGGCCGCCATTTGCCTCCTAGATTCGGATGGCGGAAGTTGACACCGCCACCTCCTTTTGCTAGTATATGACTACCGAACGCATTAAAATCACCGTGCACCGAAAAAACTGTGTGCCGTGCCGCTAACGACTGACAACCCTATGGGTGCAGAGCTAGAAACAACCACCGAACACTCCGAGAATTTCCTCTCACTGGACCTTGAAGTCGGTGTCAAAGACCGCCGTATCCACGCCTTCGCAGCAATACGCCCAGATAGGGCGCAGCCACTAACGCGCCGCCCGTCGAGCAACGGATTGGACGCTGCATTGGCAGAATTAGACGAATTTGCCGACGGCGTAGATTTCCTACTCGGCCACAATCTTATCGATTTCGATTTGCCCCACCTGCGAGCCGCAAACCCCAACTTGCGGCTATTAAGCCTGCCCGCGGTAGATACGCTCCGACTTAATCCTCTCGCCTTCCCCCGCAATCCGTATCACCACTTGGTCAAGCATTACCAAGACGGACAGCTCAAACGAGGGCGCATCAACAACCCCGAAATGGATGCCAGACTTGCTATGGAGGTCTTCAGCGACCAGCGGATTGCGTTAAGCAATACATCGTCCAATCTGCTGACCGCTTGGCATTGGCTGACCACGACTGCTGACGGCGAAGGGTGTAACAAGATCTTCGATTCTCTGCGAGGTTCGCGAAGGCCGACGGACGTTGAAGCCTTTGACGGCATAAACACAATTCTGAGTGGGAACGCGTGCCAAACGCACACCCGCGAGGCGATAGCAAATGCAGACCGGCACGCCTGGGAGTTGGCTTACGCCTTGGCGTGGATTCCGGTGTCCGGAGGCAATTCGGTCATGCCGCCTTGGGTACGGCATCAATTTCCCGGAGCCGGACGTTTGGTGCGCCAACTGCGAGACACCCCCTGCGCCGCGGTCAACTGCAACTGGTGCCGGCAACGGCACAACGCCCGGAGTGAACTTAACCGATGGTTTCGCTTTGCCGAATTCCGGGAAAAGCCAGACGATGATGACGGCAATTCCATTCAGCAGTCCATCGTTGAAGCTGTAATGGCGCGGAAACATGTGCTGGGAATCTTGCCAACCGGCTCCGGCAAATCGCTCTGCTACCAACTGCCGGCAATTTCGCGCTACGACAAGACGGGCGCCCTGACGGTAGTAATCTCGCCGCTGGTCGCCCTCATGGCTGATCAGGTCGCCGGGCTTGAACGTAAGGGCATCGGTTGCTGCGTCACCGTCAACAGACTGCTGTCGATGCCCGAAAGGGCGGATGCCCTGGATCGAGTACGTTTGGGGGATGCGGGCATCGTCCTGATTGCGCCGGAGCAACTTCGCAGCATCCCCTTCCGCCGAGCGTTAGAACAGCGCGAAATCGGCGCCTGGGTGCTGGATGAAGCGCACTGTCTCTCGAAATGGGGGCACGACTTTCGCCCCGATTACCGGTACGTGGGCCGGTTCATCCGGGAAACCGCGGGGGAGCAGCCCGTGCCGCCTGTGTTATGCCTGACCGCTACTGCCAAACCCGATGTGAAGGCGGAAATTATTGACTATTTTCTTGACAAACTCGACATCGAGCTGAATGTCTTCGACGGCGGCGCCCAACGAAACAATCTGGAGTTTTTGGTCGTGCGGACGAGCGGCGGTGAGAAGTTCGCTCATGTACATCGGATTATTGCAGAACATCTACCGGTACAAAAACCGGGCGGCGCCATCGTGTATTGCGCCACGCGGCGACAGACTGAAGAGGTTGCAAACTTCCTGCAGGCGAATGAGACGAAAGCCGATTACTACCATGCGGGCCTGCCGCCGGAGACCAAGAAACACGTCCAACAAAACTTCATCAGCGGCGAGTTGCGAGTCATCGCAGCCACCAACGCCTTCGGCATGGGAATCGATAAACCGGACGTGCGGCTGGTCGTCCATGCCGACATCCCCGGTTCCTTGGAGAATTACCTTCAGGAGGCGGGGCGCGCCGGTAGGGACCAGCAGCCGGCGCACTGCGTACTGCTATACACTCAGGATGATGTCGAGCGCCAGTTTGGCATGTCGGCTTATTCTCGGCTCACATGGCGAGAAATCAACGGCGTCCTGAGGGCACTGCGTAATCTCGACCGGAGAAATCGGTTGAGCGGCGAGGTGGTAGCCACCGCCGGCGAAATCCTACGAGCGGACGAGGACAACGCCTTTGACCGGGATTCGGCAACCGACGACACCCGCGTGCGCACCGCGGTGGCGTGGCTGGAGGAGGCGGAGTTGTTGAGTCGAGAGGAGAACCGGGTGCAAGTGTTTCCGTCCTCGCTGCGCGTGAATTCAGTGGAGGAGGCGCGCGCCAGACTGGAACGAATGTGTCACAGAAATGACTACCGTAAACAACTAATGAAAATTGTCGAGAAGCTAATTGACGCTGACCCGGACGAAGGCATTTCCACAGACGAATTGATGGCAGCTTCCGGTCTGACGCCAGAGGGGGTGCGAGGCGCACTCGACGACCTGGAGCAGTTGGGTATCGCAAACAACGACACCGTGTTGACCGCTTTCGTCCACGTAGGAGGTAAACACTCATCACAAGATCGGTACACAAAGGCAGCAGAGTTGGAGCGTGACCTGATTGCCCTCCTGCAGGAGCTGGCTCCCGATATGGAAAAGGAGGATACCTCCATGTTGCATCTCCGCGACGTCAACCAACGGCTTAAAGACGACGGTCATACCTACGCCCTGCCTGAACGCCTGTGGCGAATCCTCCGAAGTATCGCCGCCGACGGACGGGGCGAGGGAAGCGGCGGCGGAAGTCTAGCTGTTCGGAAGCTTGACCCGGAAACTGTACGGGTGACGCTGCTGCGCGAGTGGAATGTGTTAGCGGAGATCGCTACGTTGCGCCGCCAAGCCGCGGCATGCCTGCTCGAACATCTTCTTTCCAGCCTGCCGACCGGCAGCCGAGGCACGGACCTGCTCGCAGAGACAACGGTGGGGAAATTGCTAGCGGCGATTAAGTCAGACCTTATTCTTAAGTCAGACCCTATTCTGGCGAACCGAGTGAAGCGCCCCGAAAAACTCATGGAGCGCGCTCTGCTGTGGCTCCACGAGCAGGAGGTAATCCAACTAAATAAAGGGCTGGCGGTTTTTCGACCAGCGATGACCATCCACCTTCAGTCGGATCGCCGCGGTTTTGCGCGATCAGATTTTCAACCCCTCGATCTTTACTACGGCGAACAGATTCTGCAGATTCACATTTTAGCGGAATTCGCAATGCTAGGGCTTGGAGCGATAACTGACGCGCTGCGTCTGGCTATGGACTATTTTGTGCTTACCCGAGATAAGTTCCTACTACGCTGGTTGCGGGACAGAGAAGTTTCGCGGCAGACCACGCCGGAATCTTGGCGAACCATTGTCGAAAACCTGAGAAATCCCATACAACGCCGCATCGTGGCGGACGACCGGGAGCAGACGAACGTGCTGGTGCTCGCAGGACCCGGCTCCGGCAAGACGCGGGTGCTCGTGCATCGTATCGCCTATCTGATTCGCGTGAGGCGCGAGAACCCCCGCGGCATCTTGGCGCTCGCTTACAACCGGCATGCCGCCGTCGAAATCCGCCGGCGCTTAGCAGAACTCATCGGTGTCGACGCCCGCGGGGTGTTGGTGTTCACCTGCCACGCGCTCGCGATGCGGCTGGTCGGCGCCAGTTTCGAGGGACGCGCAAATCGCATGGATGACGAGGGTTTTAAGGAAATACTCCGCGATGCCGTGGCGCTGCTGCACGGCGAAGGGTTGCCGCCGGACGAAGCCGACGAATACCGCGCGCGCCTGCTTGCGGGGTTCCGCTGGATTTTAGTGGATGAGTATCAGGACATCGGCGAAGACGAGTACGATCTGATTTCCGTACTGGCGGGCAGAACCCTCTCCGACGAAGATGACAAATTAAGCCTTTTCGCGGTGGGCGATGACGATCAGAACATCTACGCCTTCAACGGCTCCTCAGTCGAGTTTATCCGCCGCTTTGAGGAGGACTACCGCGCCCAACCCACCTTCCTGACCGGCAACTACCGTTCCACAGCCCGCATTATCGCGGCTTCCAATGCGTTAATCGAGCCGGCGCAGCACCGCATGAAGACCGAGCACCCTATTGAGATCAACAGAGCGAGGCGGGATGAACCGCACGGCGGCGCATGGTCTGCGCTTGACTCGGTCGCCGGCGGGAAAGTGCAGATATTGCTTGTGGGCGATAATCTTATCGCCCAAGCGCAGGCAGTCGTCGTTGAGTTGAAGCGATTGTCCGATTTAGATCCTGACTGGGATTGGTCGAAATGCGCCGTCATCGCGCGCAAATGGCGTTACCTAGACCCGGTGCGCAGCCTCTGCGAACTCGAGAAGATTCCGGTTCAGATGGCGAACGAAGACAACTTGAAAGTTTGGCATCTACGGGAAACCCGCAGCCTAGTCGAATGGCTGCGCTCGCAGGAGTCTCGCTTGTTATCAGGGGAAGAATTGAACAACTGGATGGACAACCTGCCCGCAAATCCTTGGACCGAACTGCTCCGCGAAGGCATATCAGAGCACACGTTGGAAACCAGCGGATCGGCAACACCGGCAAATCACTTCGTCGAGTGGCTGGCTGAATGGTGCCGCGACGTACGCCGCCGCCAGCGGGGGCTGCTGCTGTTGACCGCCCACCGCGCCAAGGGCTTGGAATTCGACCATGTGGTCGTATTAGAAGGAGGCTGGGATCGCGTTGACCGCGGCGAGGATGACGAGGATGTAGATGCCCCGCGGCGGCTGTATTACGTCGCAATGACCCGCGCGCCTCACCCTTGCACTGGCGCGCTTTCCGGGCGAACACCGGCTGCAAGACGCCCTGCGGGGTAATCCCTCGGTGCTGTGCCAGGAGTCCGCCAAACTTCCACCGGCACCGCCGGACCTTGTGCAACGCTATAAGCGACTCAGTTTGGGCGATGTCTTCTTGAGTTTCGCGGGGTATAAGCCCCCCGAGAATCCCGTGCATCGGGATATCGCCTCGCTCTCTCCGGGCGATCCGTTGCATGTGCGCCTCGGGTCGAAGCGTTGGGAACTTCTTGATCGCAACGGGAATGTCGTCGGGCAGCTTGCCTCCGGATTCAACGGGCTTAACAACATGCGCTGCAACCGTGCTAAAGTCTGGGCAATCGTCGCCTGGAACCGCGACTATTCGGAACCCCAGTACCAACGCGGCATCCAACGCGATACATGGGAGGTCGTGGTGCCGGAGTTGATTTTCGAGCCGGATTCGTAACCTTACCGATACCCCCGCATGCTGGTATACTTTCCATTTCACGATACGATTCAAGACCCGGGGGAAATGATTAATATTTACGCAAAATGAATTCTTACAAATTCACAGATTATACATACTCGGAAATTAAGGGCTTCATTGAGGAAGGGTATTTGGCAATCTTACCGACCGGATGCACAGAACAGCAGGGCCCGCACTTGCCGGTGGGTTTCGACACATGGTTCGCTGAGACCGTTGCTTTAGCGGCTGTACAGCACAATCGCGGCCGCGCCCTAGTGTTGCCGGCAATGCCATTTGGCCCAACCCCGGAACATTGTGGCTTCGGTTCAGGCTATGTCAACATTCCGCACCCGGTCCACGAAGAGTTCATCTATTTCGTCCTTGAATCGCTCGCAGAACAAGGTTTCAGCACCATCGTCGCCTGGCGAGGCTGCGGAGAGCATCGGTTACAGAGTACAGTAAACAAGTTCAACGCGAAATTTCAGAATCGATGTACCGCCTGCCTTCCAGCACTTCCCTACCGGGATATTTGGCTGCGTGTAGCTGATCCCGCTATTCCGTGCGGTCACGCCGACAGCTTTGCGACTTCGATCGCTCTATACAAATGCCCGGAGATTGTTCGCGTCGACAAAATCCCTCCACCCAACACCGGTCAAGTTGACTGGAATGATCCGCATCTCGATTTTACGAAATACTCAGAAACCGGTGTCATCGGTGACGCGACCAAAGCGAGTGCCGAATTAGGCAGTAAGCTTTGGAACGAGGTCGTAACGACATCAGCAGCAATAATCAGAAATGCTGCCGTAAATTGTGCACCGAGTGGACAATGAGATGGATTAAACCGCCCAATTCCAAATCTTAAATCATCTGAACACTCCACTCACACTTCGGAGCATAACAGGATTGTTGCCGCGGTCAAGGCGGGAGAGCCGCAAGCGACGTGAAAAAAAGTTTTGACAGAAATTGAGAGGAAGTATAAAATGCTTGTCGATCAGGGAATCCGAGCCTTCACTCGAATGCCCCTGAAGCTACCCGATATGAGGCCTCAAATCAAAAAGGGAGTTGTGCGTTTGACGTGCACATCCCTTTTTCATTACAAATTAACGACGGCACGCGTATTTTTGATTACTACGGCTTGATACTTGTGCTAGAATTAGACGGCAACAAGTAAATCCCACCAGTTAATGGCTTTATATCAACAAAACGAATCCCATGCCAAAAATCCCGGTTCTGATTCTCTTTTTGATTTCCGTGTCGTTATGCTCAGCGGAATTAAGCGAGCCGCTATCGGTTGAAAGGTTGCTTGCCATAACCGAAAAAGAACTGGAAACGGAACTGCCAAAGTTTGATATTGTCTACATCAACATGGTCTGTGCACAGGGGTTGCCCGGCGCGCAAGCATTTGATATTCCAAAGGCTTTAGCAAAACTCGATGAATGGGCGAAACATATTCAACATGAAACCCAACGCCACGAATATCTGTTTCATCGAGATAAGGACTATTACAACGGCTCACTTGCATACTACCAGATTGAGATGATGGTGTCGGTCTTATCACAGGATATGGGGGTCAGGTATAATCCCGAACTGATTGAGTCTGACGCATTGTACGACCTTGAATCGACACGGTTCTATGCCGATTCAAGAGATGTGTTCCTTCATGGGTTGTTATCCCCGCGTCCGTGGGGAACTTGCGCCTCAATGCCTGTCTTGGTCGTTGCTATCGGTAGACGCTTGGGCTATCCGTTAAAACTAGTGCGCGCCAAAGCCCATCTTTTTGTGCGGTGGGAGTCGGAAACAGAGCGTTTCAACATTGAGGCGACAGGGCGAGGATGGAATCCTTATCCGGATTCGCATTATCGCCGGTGGCCGCATCCATTCACCAAAGCGGAAGAATACGCCAACCGCTTTTTGAAATCGCTATCGCCGGCAGAAGCACTGGCGGATTTTCTGGGTCAACGCGCCTACTGTCTCAAGGAACATAAAAGAGATGCCGAAGCCAAAAAAGCGCATGTCAAAACTATCTGGATCTATCAATTGTTCAACGAAAGGAGCGGGCGAATAAAACGCCCGAACATGCTATGACTATGAACACAGTTAAACGATTTACCCTACTGATACTACTGCTGACCTTTATCGCTTCACCCGTTTTAGAGGCCTATTATGACCCACACATCGGACGCTTTACACAACGTGACCCCGTAGGAGAAGGGGTGAACCACTATGTGTATACGGCGAATAATCCGATGAAGTTTGTTGACCCGACGGGCACTAGGATTGTGATATTGGGCTCCGCCGGCAAGGAAGTTACAATGGATAGCAGTGGCCTACATTTTCATACAGGTGGTGCTGGATTAAGCACTGAAGCGTCCATGTTGTATACAGGCATAACAGGTATGAGGACAATCGAAGCAGAAGACGGATCGGTAACGAAAAACCCCGATCTCAGAGACACTACCGCCGTTGGAAAAACTGTTATGGATGTCATCAGAAGCGACAAGACCGTTTATCTGCATTTTGATTCGTCTTTGCCTGATGCAATACTAGGTGTCACTGAATTTTTGAATACAGCCTCGAATGACAACATTTCGATTAGAATCAATGCCAAGAATGCCACCGGAACATTCGGAGGGTATTTACGATCAAGGAAAACGATTATACATGAACTGGTTCATGCAAACCAAGCGATAACCGATCCCAGCACGTTTAGAAATAGAAGCTACTATAATGTCTATGACCTTGAATATCAGGCGTATGACATAGGCGCTCGATTTGCAGCCGAGGTCGGGGGACACAATGCAACAGTGCTGGGTTACGTGCCACCATCCTATTTGCTAAGTAAGCAATTTAATCCTAATTCACTTACATATCATTACTATATTAGTATGGCGGCACGAGAAACTGCAAGTCCATTCCGATAGGGCTAAAAACACAGTGGCGGGGGCTTAAACCGAAAAACGTCCAACGCAAGGAGATACATCATGAAACGCAAGGGAGCCTTGATTCTTTTTCTTTATGCGACAGTCGGTCTGATTTTGGGCGCTTCAGCATCGGAGAGACTAGAGATAGAATCGCTTATCACACAGCTTGGCGACGAAGCCGTAGAGGTTCGTCACAATGCGTCTATACGTTTGGCTCAAATTGGCGCCCCAGCCGTGCCAGCATTGGTGGGCGTATTGCCGGAAGCAGATCGGAAACTCGCTTTAAGTATTGTTGAGACCTTGACGCTCATGGGCAGCGACGCCGAGGCCGCTGTATCAGCATTGATAGAAGCATTCAGAAAACCGAATTTTTCTGTCTACAGGAGGGAAATGTTTGTGGAGTTTCACAATAGTTGCATTGAAGCTCTTGCTGCAATTGGGTCGCCTGCGGTGCGTCCGTTGGTAGAGGCTTTAAATGATGTCAATGAATATACTCGTTATCATGTAGCATCGGCGCTAGGGTGGCTGGGGTCAAAAGCCCAAGAAGCCGTGCCTGCGTTAATACAGCTACTGAAGGATAAAGACGATGGGGTGCGGCAAGCCGCTGCGTCAGCATTAGGTAGAATGGCGCAACCTACCGCAGTAGATATAATGCTAATACCGCTTGAGGACTTGCTGCCCCCGCGTAGAAAGCCCGCATTAAGCCAGACGAATCATCCGGCCCAAGCGGCGGTTCCCACTCTGATAGAAATGTTGGGAGATGAGGATGAGAACGATTCGGTTCGCGTCGCAGCAGCGGGGACGTTAGGCAGCATTGGCGATGTTACTGCCGTCCCAGCGTTGATAACCTCGTTGAATGACATAAACGATCGAGTCCGTTCAGCAGCAGCGTCCGCGTTGGGCAAAATTGGCCCTCCCGCCAATGCTGCTGTTCCCACACTGATAAACATATTAAAGAAAGGTCTATACGAAACGCAAAATGTTCGAGTGTCGATTGTGCTAGGATTGGGCGGAATTGGCACTCCTGACGCTCTGAATGCGCTGATAGACGCTTTAAGTGATGAATCAACTTTCATCCGTAAAGAGGCAGTATACGAGTTAAGCAGAATTGGCGAGCCTGTTGACAAAATCGTTCCACCTTTACTGGAAGCATTGGCGGATACGGATCAAGGTGTACGCGTTACAAGCTCTATGGAGTTAGCCAGAATCGGCGAACCTGCCATTCCTTTTCTGATTGAGGCATTGAGCCACGAAAAAGTAGAGGTGCGCAAGTGGTCAGCCTTCGCCTTGTCAGAGATAGATGGTAACATTCAAGCTGCCGAACCCGCATTGATACAAACATTAGGAGATAAAGATAAAGATGTTCGGCGGTATGCAGCTTACGCATTAAAAAGAATTGGAACTCCTGAAGCGATTAAGGCTGCCGTCCCTGTGTTGGAGAAAGACGACAAGCCTATCATATCAACACGCATAAAAAAGCAACTGAAGCATCGAAAGCCGTCGGGGTTTTGAAAAACGTGCACGCACAGAAGTAGCCATCAACAAATGATGGATATTATCTGTCATTAGTTATAGACTCTTAATAGTGTGATTGGCAAGTAGCAGTGGACACTGCCACCTGAATCTATCAATTATTCGATAATAATGAACACCTACAAACGGGCTTTCATTACCTGTCTGTATTTGGTGAGCATGGCAAGTATTGTGTGTCATGCTCACGATCTGGACACCGCATCGTTAATTCAGCAACTTGAACATGCTGATACTGATGTCCGAAAAAGCGCAAGAAAAGCTCTCATCGAAATGGGCGAAGCAGCGGTGCCGGCATTGGTTGTGGGATTAAACCACGAAAAAGCCACGGTGCGTGAATATGTTGTGTATATACTGCATGATATTAGAAAGCGTGTACCTCACAATAAAGACATTGTGCGTGCATTGGTTAAAGCATTAAAAGATAACGATGAAAAGGTGCGCGATTGGGCATTGGTTAGTTTTTTGGACTATTCGGAATTACCGCCGGAAGTTATTTCGGGCTTAGTCCAGTTACTCTATTATGGATCTCCCTTCTATCACCCCGGTGCCAGCGAGGTTTTAGTCAAGGATGAGGGCGTATGGAATCCTCAAGCTGCTGCTGCCTTAATCGAGGCATTGCACAGTAGTGAATGGTCGCTTCGCTTCGGCACCGCCCTCGCTTATAGTTTTGGAGATGGACGTAGACAACTACGCTTGGAGTTTCCCAATAAACGCAATAAAGAGAAGCCGCCTTCCCCTGGACTTAAAACAATTGTTGTGACGCCTTATACTGGGCAGCCGCCGCCGCCCGGAACTACAAAAGCGGTGGTTTCTACTTTAGTTGAAGGATTAACCCATCCAGATTGGAAGGCACAGAATCTCGTGATTTTTTACTTGAAGGGATACGCCCATGACTTTGAGGAAGCGAAAAACGCGCTTGAAGCATTGCCACCCTTCGGTATCATATTCCAAACTATCAGAGACGGGGATACAGTTAGGGATTCCGATGTTCTCGATTCATTGAATACCGATGGTATCACTTTCAAATTCAACCGTTCCCTCTCAGGTTACTTACTGGGGGAGATTACAATCAGGCCAGTTACTGAAGGCATTTATGGCGAACCGCTGGGTTGGAATGTTGAAAGGGGCAGCCATTCAATAACGATAACCCCCCCAGAAGGGAAAGAACTGGTGAAAGAGCAGGATTATACGATTCAACTCAGAGAATTTGAGGATGCTCTGGGGTATCATGAACTCGGTGCCGAAATCGAGTTTTCGACAGAGGTTCCGATCCGGAGTTCCGGACACGCCCATTAAAAAAACTAACTTGAACCTTACATTTATCCGGATTCATCAACTATTCAACGAAAGGAAATGACTATGCAAAGAGTTAAACGATTTACCCTTGTAATGCTGCTGCTAACCCTTATCGCTTCACCCGTTTTAGAAGCCTATTATGACCCACACATCGGACGCTTTACACAGCGAGACCCCGCCGGAGACGGGGTGAACCACTATGCGTATGCGGCGAATAATCCGATGATGTTTATTGACCCGACGGGGATGTATATCGTCCTGCCGGGCGGCACCGAAATAAGAAGCGTCCCTGAACAAGTTGATGGTCGCTATGTAAAGCCCGATTTGACAGGCAATGATAGTGTGGTTTGGGATTCAATATTCACAGGGGGAATAAACGGAACAGGAATCGCTGGAAGTAATGCTGCGGGCGGTATTGTGACCGATATTATCGAAAGTAGCACGCCTGTGCATATAAGGATTACAGAAAACCTCACACCTGGGGCGGTTGCCGATGCCACACTAGATCCTAATAACGGTTCTATTAGGGTAAGAATCAATGAAGGTGCCATGCCGCCGCAACCTCAATATGAGGGACAGAGGGCTCCGTTGACGATGGCTCTGGTTCATGAATTTTCTCATGTCCATGACTTTATGAAGATACCACAAGACTTCATATATGGTCAACCATACCATTTCAGTTATGTTACGGAGATGAAGGCTTTTGATCTTGAAGCCCGGTACGCGATAGAAATGGATAGAGCAGATGGAAATTATAACCCCGCCGGCTGGTATAGCGGACATACCGGCTTTAACGCACACCAACTTACGAACTATGGTTCCGTGGCCTATTACGGGCGACTTAATAGATTGGCACTTAAGGCAATGCTAGGAACTTGGCGATAATCTACAGGGGGAAATCCATGACCAAGCTCAAACGGGTTGCCCTAATCTTTCTATATTTGGTGAGCATGGCAAGCATTGTATCTCACGCTCAAGATAAGGACATCGCGTCGTTAATTCAGCAATTTAACCATAGAGATGAGGACGTAAAACAATACGCACGTAAATCCCTCATCGAAATGGGCGAAGCGGCAGTGCCTGCTTTGATTGTGGAATTAAACCACGAAAATGACAAGGTGCGCGAGAAGATTGTGGACATACTGTTTTTTATTAAGAATAGTGTTCCCGACAACAAAAACATTGTCCGTGCATTGGTTAAAGCCTTAAAAGATGATAGCGCCACAGTGCGTTCTCGGACAATGAGTGGCTTCTTGTACGATTCGGAGGAATTAGTGCCGGAAGTTATTTCGGGTTTAGTACAGGCACTCTATTATGGATCGCCCTTCTTTGGTCACTCGGATGCTTGCCATGTTTTACTCTGGGGTGGGGGTAAGAGGAATCCTCAAGGACAAACTGCCTTAATCGAGGCGTTGCATAGTAACGAATGGTCGCTTCGTTATGGTGCCGCCAGTGCTTATGGATTTATGATTAGACCGAACCGCTACGGGAAGTTAAGAGAGAAGCCTCGCCCTGAAGTAAAAAAAGCGATGTTTTCCGCGTTAGCTGAAGGATTAACCCATCCTGGTTGGAAGACACGTGAACACACGATTATTATTTTGAAAGGCCTCAGATCTGCCTTTGATGAAGCGAGACAAGCACTTGAAGCATTGCCGGCCTTCGGTATCATATCCCAAACTATAAAAGATGGACAGCCGGTTGTTGAAATGGATCCCGATGCTCTCAATTCATTGAATACTGATGGCATTACTTTCAAGTTCACCCGTCCAATTCACGGGAATTGGACGATTACAATCCAACCCGTTGATGCCGAACCGCTGGGTTGGCATGTTGAAAAGAGTAGCCATTCAGTAACCATAACCCCAAAAAAAGGGCAAGAATTGGTGAAAAACCATCGCTATAGAATTCAACTCAGAGATGTTAAAGACATTCTGGGGAATCAAGTCGATGCCGAAATCGAGTTCTCAACAGAAGTGCCGCTCATCAAACTCTCCCATTAGAGTAAAGCCCCTAAATGTGAAGCCGTGGACACTGGCCTTGCTACTTGCCATACTTGAATCTCGCAATCGCCCCCGTTCTGCGAGTTCCGCACGGGCATAATGCGCCGGCATGGAAGGCGACTTCCAACGCCCCGCAGTTTGCATATCAACGACAGTGGCGCCGGCACGGGCTAACGATACTGCCAAACCGACACGAAGCGAATGCCCACTGATAAAGCCCTCGACGCCGGCTTCGCTGGCCCAACGCTTGATAGCGTTCCTAGCCCCCTCGGCAGATAGCCGTCCCTTGCCAAGATGTTGTTGGAATCTTACCCGCCGAAACAACGCACCTGATTCGATTCCCGCCTTTCTACAGTAATGTTTTATCACCCGGTGCGTCAATTCGCCGATGTAAAGCGCGGCGCCCTCACCCTCTTGATCGGTCTTACTCTGCCTGACTTCCAACACGCCGTCGTGGATGTCCTCTACATTGACCGCGACCGCCTCGGATACCCGGAGCAGACAATCGCTCATGAGGTTTATCAGGGCAGAATCACGCAGACCTGCAAGCGTCTTACTGGCTTCCGCAAATGAACATACCCGCTTGACTTCCTGCCATGTAAGCCCCTGGACTTGACCGCGGCGACGGCATGTGAAATTGTGGACGGCGATTTGCCGGCTTCGTGAAGTGCCGTGATGTATTCCGCCAGTGCCGCATCATGGGGGCGATATAATCCTTAGCTTGTCGATATGGAACGCCTCAACCCGACCGTCGAACCACTCACTGAGATTCGCCAACGCCCGACCATACGCCTGAATCGTATTCTCGGAGACTCCAGAACGTATCAACAACCTTGTAGAATCGCTGACCGAGACCGCCTTTTTACCCTGTTCAGCTTGTGCGATCTCATTCATCTTTGTCCCCCTTATGTGCTTTCCCCAGGACTCTTAAATCTCCGTCCTCATCCCTGAGAACAAGCATCCCGCCGTGTTCACCGGCGCCAAGTCCGGCCTGCAATACCCCGCGCTCGCCATAAACACTGACCCGCCCACCCTGTTCACCAGCGTGAAGGAGCGCCCCCGACTTTCTGTCCTCTTTGCCATAGACTGTGACAACGCCGCCGTGTTCACCGGCACTGAGAATCACATGCGCTTCGCCCAACATATCCACGACCTCTAGTTCAGTACACCGTATCATGGCAAAGGTATCGCGTTGTGCCGTGCCGGACGATACCAGCAACGCCGTGATTAAACTGCCTACTATACCGCCGATAATACCACTAATAATTTGCTTTTTCGTGTCCACAGTGATCTCCTTTTAGGTTGGGTTAGAGATGAACATCCTTCTTACTTCTGATAAAATCATTCAATTGACGCAACAAAAGGTTTGCATCATGACTTTCCAACCATCCCGAACCGCTATGACTTTTTCCTCGTATTGAATCGCGCGATAAAGTCTAGATGGTTCTGCAGTATCGTCGCTAGCATCGCGTCTTGTTTGTCTAATCGTCGATTGACATCATCTATCCTTCGATCCATCTCCGATGCCCGCTGATCCATGCGGTTCTCTAACATTCTCGCTTGTGTCAGTACCTCCGTTTTTACCCCTTTACGCAAGTTCGAGAGCGCCTTCCACGCGATACCTACTATCACGATTATCGTCCCCGCCGTATACACAACATCCATCAAATACACATTCACTGTTTTCCCCCTTTCAATTGGTCATTCACTCGTTGGAATTTGCTCATCCTAATCTTCTTGCGCTGCCGCCCATTCCCGTGTTCATTCAAAGTCAATCTCTGTTTCCATACCGCTCAAAAGCAAGTTGACACGAGTTAATGCCTGTGTTAGAATGGCGCAGTATTTCAACCTTTGCGCTATTTGGTATGGCATAGTACCCCCAAATACGCTGTGTGTACCTCCCTTATTGACGAAAATCACATTGATGGGAATAGACATCACTTGGGTTTGAAAATAGATTGCCCACTCAAGGGAAGGTGCTTTAGCAAATATCTTGTGTTTAAGCGTTAGGAGCTATTTGGGGGCAAATAAATTGGAGTGCGGAAGTTAAATTTCGCCGGCCCATACCCGTAAGTAATTCACCCATGGACATGAGAATCTCATCATCAGCGAAAACAAAATTTCCGCACTCCTTTGGTAGGGTCTGATTCTAAAGGTTAGTTCGTCGCTTCGGCGCTGAATCCTGCTTGTTTAACAGCGTCAGTAAGTTGTGCAACTGAGGCTTTACTTGTATCGCACTGAACTACCGCTTTACCTTCCGCTTGAGAAACATTGACACTAATCACGCCAGGTACTTGATTAAGTGCAGACTGCACTTTGGCTACACAACCGCCTCACGTGAGTCCCGTAACCGCTAACGTGATTTCTTTAGCGGCAGCAGTCTCCATTGATGGCTCTTCAGCCGTGGCATCCGCAGCTTCACTAGTCTGCTGTGATGTTTCGGGTGCTTGTTCCATCTTCTCCGATGCACAGCCCATGACGAAAATCATCGCCGCGCAACAGAGCAGAGCCAACTGTAATAAACGCATTTTGAGTAACCTCCTCTTCAATTAAAGATTTAAGTATGTGGTTATTCTACGCCATTGAATCACATTTTGTCAATTTTAATCGGAACGAAGCGTGAAATACAAATTCAATGTAATTGCAACCCTAAGCGTTCAGGGTATAAACCCAAATACACATCGTGTCCAGCCGCGCACGCCGCTATGCAACGATTTTCCCGGATTTTTGCCATATTCATTGCTCTATCCTCCTCACTTCTCAACGTAATTGCTCAGAGCGGTTCCTACGAAACAACAAACTCCCGGAAGGACGAAAACATCCATCCGCTCGCACAAGACGTTCAAATCATTCCGGCGCCTATCACAGAATTAACCAACGCACAAGCACGTTCAGCAGTGCCCCGCCAATCAAAAGATTGGAACGCGATTATCAGGTCAGTCGGCATCCGGCCCGATGCTGAAAAGTGCCTGGATTGTCACTTCAAAGAGCGGTCTTCAACGCCGCAGCACCCCGGAAATCACCTGAATCTCCACAGCGCGGAGATATTCGGTTGTACGCTCTGCCATGGTGGGAATTCAGCGGCGTCCGACATAAGCCAAGCACACATCTCTACCGCCGAATTACCGTTTTTTAGTGGTCGCCGCGTGGAGGCGGCGTGTGGAAAATGTCATACCGCACCAGCGGTGCCGGGCGCTCTCTCGCTCTCCGGCGGTAGGTTTGTGTTAAATAAATACGGCTGTGTGACTTGCCACAACCTGCCCATACAAATACCCGCAGCACGGTATGCGCCTCGTCTTGATACCATTGGTAATAAAGTCACAAAATCATGGCTGAGGCAGTGGCTTGAAGATCCAACAACTTATCTTAAAGAATCAAAGATGCCAAAAGTCGAGATGTCTGAGCATGAACGTGAAGCCATCGTCGAATTTCTTCTGACCCTACGGAATGACGGACTTTTCCAAGTGATTGATGGAACAGGTGACGCCGAAAATGGCAGGAAAATCTTCGTGGCGAATGAATGCCAAGCGTGTCATGAATCGAATGGAGTGAACGACAACCCAGGTCCCAATCTTGAACAGGTCGGAACAAAAATTAATCGCATATGGCTCACAACCTATCTCCGAAACCCCGCGGCACTCCATCCACATACAAAAATGCCGGACTACGAGTTTTCAGATCAGGAGATTTTAGATGTGAGCGAATACCTGTTGAGTCATTTTCCTGATGGCAAAACCCCAATGGAAACATTCCCTGAATACCATTCCAATCCTTCCAAAGCGAGCGAAGGATTCAAAAACTACATCAGCAACGGATGCGCTCAGTGCCACGGCATTACAAAATATATGGACGTGAACATCACTGAAAAACTGAAGGCGTGGGATATTGAGGAAACCATAGCGCGAATTCGTGCACATCGCGGAGTACACATCCACACCCCGCAGATTGACATTCCCGAGTCAGACCTGGAATTGATGAAGAACCCCCTTTTGGCAATGCAACAAAACGACAAATATCAATTGCTCAGATTCAATATAGAAGGGCAATCCCAAAAAGATATTAGTAAATTCTTGTCGAAATTCTGGCAGTTCCCCATCCCGCTTCAGGGTGAACCGCCCGAATATTATAACAATACGGTGACGCCGCTCGCCTCTGAATCCTGCGGAATGTGTCATACAAAACAGTGGGAGGATTGGAAATCCACCCGTCATGCGCTGGCGATGGGACCTGGGATTTGGGGACAGTTAGTCGACCAGACTCCCCGTTATGTTGACAGTTGCTCTCCATGCCATGCACCATTGTCCGAACAACATCAGCATTTACCAACGCCGAAAGGCGGACATGCCGTGAATCAACTGTATGATGCAAAACTACAATCTCAAGGGCTTGCTTGTGCCGCGTGTCACGTCCGATCACACCAGCGGTTTGGGCCCCCTTTTTCAGAAACTGCAGCCGCAGCAAGCGTTTTTGGCGAAGGACACCACGGCGGTGCCGTGGCCAGCCGGGCATACGAAGACTCCGCTTTCTGCAAGTCGTGCCATCAGTTTGAGCCGAACGGGTTCAGTCTGAATGGCAAACTTCTAGAAAATACCTACAATGAGTGGCTTGAAAGCCCTCACGCCCGACAGGGAGAAACCTGCCAATCGTGCCACATGCCGAACCGCCGTCATCAGTGGCGCGGCATCCATGATCCCGAGACTGTCCGAAACGCCCTCAAATTAGGTGTCGAGGTAATGAATCAACACAAAACAATAGAAGCCGACATTCGGTTGACAAATGCTGGAGCAGGCCACTACTTGCCAACCTACATCACGCCCGCGATATTTGTCACGGTGCGGCTACTGGATTCAGCCGGAAATCCTGTTCCCGGCACCGACCAGGTGCGTGCAATTCAACGGCGGGCACCATTGTCGTTAAACCGGGAAATTTTTGACACACGCATCCCACCGGGCGGGACCTGGGTGTATACCTACAACGTTTCAAAATCCAAACAGGCGAAATCCCTCGAAATCCGCATTGATGTCCATCCGGACCACTTCTATAACGGTTTTTTTAAGATATTCCGCGCCAAAACCCAGGAGGCACAACAACACATTTTCAAGGCGCTTGAAACTACTGAAAACAGCCCATACCGATTGCTGACCGAGCACATTCCATTGGAATAATGCAATCGCGTACGGCGGAGATAAAGTAAACGTAGGCAGTTGATGCGAAAGTAGACACACGGTTTTACCATATTCCTTAGCCGATGTCGCCCCACCCATCTTTTGATTCATCAAACGGGTACAATTGTTTAAGCGGCAGAAAGGAGGGAGACTTCAATGAATACCCAATTATTGATAAAATGGATGTCTACGCTTATCCTGTCGATAGTCATAATCTATTGCCGCTATCCCGTTGCGTACGCGCTAGATTCCGCCGAATTTGAACAAGCCGTTGAACGCTACCGAAATCGGGTTCGCAAGGATCCGAAAAACCTGGCGTTGCACCGCGAACTGATCGCACATGCGCAGCAAACCGGCCGATTAGACATTCCACTGCAAATATACAAAAACGCATACCTAAAGCAACCGGCAAATTCAATTGTCCTCTACGTCTTAGGATATACCTATATCAGGGAGGGATCCGAAACGTCCCTCATGGAAGCAGTAAAATTGCTAGAAATGGCAATAGAAAAGCGGCCTCAGTTTGCAGACGCTTATGCGGCATTGGGTGAGTGCTTTGCAGCTCGGGGGAATACCAAAAAGGCAATCGAAGCCTATAAAAGGAGTGTCCAGCTTAATCCCAACCTCTGGGAGGCTCACCTAAAACTGGGGAATTACCATCGAGATGCGAAAAACTATCAAAGCGCAATCGAACACTACACAAAATCCCTCGGCGCACGTCCCAAGAATCCCGTAATCCATTTTGAACTCGGCGCACTGTACCGAAAAACTGGAGACCTTCAATCTGCGCGCCAAGCTTTCACACTAGCAATAAAACATGACAAAGGTTACGCTGATGCCTACTATCAGTTGGGACAAATTTACGCTTTGCAGCAAAAACCGAAAGACGCGCTGAAGCAATATCGCAAAGGGCGCGAGTTCGACCCAAAAAACGCCAAAGTCCGCTATCAGCTCGCACTCATCTTCCTGGACGGTGACGACGGGCGTAACGCAATCTTAGCGCTGCGGAGTGCATTAGCCGTGGATTCCAAATACGCGGAATATGTGAATCTGCTGAACAATGTTAGCACGTTGGATGCAGTGGAAATCGCTGCGCAAATTCTTCAAAAACACCCTGACAATGCGGAACTTCAGCACTTCTTAGGCATGCTCTACCTAAAACTCGGCCAAACGCAAATCGCCCAAACTCATCTCGAACGTGCGAAAGCGCTCGATCCAAACAATGCTGACGTGCGGTTCACCCTCGCTGAAAGTTATGAGCAGAAAGCGCCCGACACAGCGATCGAAGAGTATAAGCAGGCGGCAGAACTCGGTAAAACCAGTCTCGATCTCCTGTTAAAACTGGCTGAAAGCTACCAGCAGGAAAAAAACTTTGAAGAGTTTCAAGGGATTGCCCAGCAGATTTTGGCGATTGATGCAAAGCAGCCGGAAATCCATTATCAACTGTCAAATTTTTATGATGAAAAATCCAATCGGAAAAAGCAAGCTGGTGAAGTAGAAGAAGCAGAAACGCTATTTAAGTTGGCAATCGAACATGCGAATAAAGCGTCCGAGCAATCTCCTAATGTTGCAGCCTACCATCTCAAACTCGCGGGTTTTTATGATCGGCAGAAGCAACTCAAAGCAATTCGTCTCTATGACAAAGTAATTGAACTAGACCCATTTAACGCAGAAGCGTATTACCGACGTGGGCTGTTCATGTCCAATTTCACATTTGGTGAGGCGAAGTTATTGCTCTATGATCCCGAAGATGTCATGGACGACTTGCAAAAAGCCATAAAACTCGACCCGAATTTAGCCGGCGCACACTACGCCCTTGGGGTCGCTCACGACCGGATGGGCGACGTCCAGAAAGCCATGGTTGAATTCGAGAAAGCAGGAAACCTTGATCACAGCAATCCAAGGCCTCATCTTTATCTCGGCGAAAAATATGCCAATTCCGGACAGTTCCACCTGGCGATAGCCGCTTTCGCGAAAGCCGTCAAAGCGGATCCGGAAAATGTTGAAGCCCTTAAAGACTACGCCTTCTTGTGCCTAGCCCACGATGAGGAACGCGGGTGGCGGCAGGCAAAACGCGCCCTTGAAAAAGCCATTCAAATTCGACCTAACGACGCAGAAATCCTGATGAATTACGGATACACGCTCTACCTCAGCAAAAATAATAATGAAGCGATTGCCCATTATCTGCGCTCAATTGAACTCAAACCCGATTGGCCGCTAAGCCGCTACAATCTTGCAATCGCTTATGAGCAAATTGGCAAAAAAGAACTCGCCTTGGCAGAATATCAGAAAGTAGTCAAACTCGATCCGGAAGGGCTTCAAACCGAAAAAGCGTTGAAACGTATCCAAATATTGACGGGAAAACAATAATGCAAAAGAAGGATCAACTTAGAACATGCACAGTGGCGCACCCAAATCACCGTAGGAGCGATCTCCGAATCGCGACCGCTTTGCTCATGCAAAACTCGTTCATACACAAAACCAATAAATCAACGGCGATACAACGAATTGTGTTAATGCTTCATGCGCAATTCTTCGTCAAAACCCTGAAAACCCAATTTATACGCATTAAAATGGAGGTTTATCATCATGCCACAACCCTTACCATTACAGTCAATCAATCACGTGTCCTTCGATGTCGCTGACCTCGAAGCGAGTATGGCGTTCTATCGCGATGTACTTGGATTCCAGCGAATTCGCCGCCCGCACTTCCCTTTAGCACCGGGCATTTGGCTGTACAACTATGGACTTCAACTCCACCTAAAGCAGCCGAGGCACACAAAGTTTAACGAAGAATCTCAAGAGCGCAATCTCTCAGTCACCGCCGATCATATCGCTTTTTATGTTCAAGACACCGATGAAGTCGAACGCTTGCTAAAGGAACATAACATCCCATACAGAGCTTTGTTCGTTGAGGAGGCGGGCATCACAATGGTGTTTTTTCAAGACCCCGACGGAAACCATCTTGAGGCCGGCACTTACCCGCCGCCTGTCGAGTTTGTGGAAGGTTGAACATGGCACTTCGACGCAAACGCAAAACCGAATCTGAACGCGAAACTAATGCTTCACATGCGGAAAATTTTCCAAACGCGCTCCATGCTAATAAATACAGTATACGATTTGATATCCTTCCAGAGATTTCCTACCTAGACATTCAACAGTGTAGGCTAATTGCTGACATTTTACCCCTATGCAAAGGCTTTCCCGACGCGGTGTGGCTCTCGCAGCAAAAAGTTGAAGAAGGGCTTGATTCCTGTAGTGTCAACTTTTGGGCTTTTACCAAAGAATCCGAAGCGATAAAGGAATTTGCAATCTGGTTTGAGAGTTTTTTCAGAGATGCATCTGTTTCTCAATTTTTGGAACGCTTCGTTGAGCATGCCCTTGAAAAAGCCGGGGACGAAGAAGTCATACTTGCAAATTGGTCTCGTATCCATGCGGCCGAAGATGAAGTCAAAACCATCGTCAAACGCGAAATCGAGATGTCAAGTGAGAATAATTCGACACTTGACTGTTAGCACATAGAGCCATAAAGGTCGCATGCGAAATTAACAGCCTGCCGGTCAGCATCTTGTTGGCCATTTCCAATTCAAAGGGAAAATGTCGTTTGTCCGTGCAATAATTCTGGGTATCGTGTTGATACCAATCAATCTGCACTGGCTCATGCATGCTGAGTCGCTCCATCCGCCCGTCTACTCAACCCTCTTTACCCTCTTTTACAATGTGACATTCACCCTCTTTGTCCTTGTGGTGTTGAATGCGCTGCTAAAAAAATATTCACCAAAGTTCGCATTTCAACCCGGTGAACTTCTAATCGTCTACGTCATGTTGTCGATCGGAACGGGTATCTTTGGACATGACCTAATGATTGTCTTTGCGCCAACATTGACCGCCTTCTGGTTCGCAACGCCGGAAAATGAATGGTCGGTCCTATTCCGGCAGCATCTGCCTGAATGGCTCTTTGTCTCTGACGAGAAGGCGCTGCTGGCGTTCCACGAAGGTGAATCATCGCTCTATATCGCTAAACATATCAACGCATGGCTGGTTCCCGTCGCAATCTGGGGTAGCTTTTTAATCGTGCTGCTATTCGTTTTGGTGTGCATGAACGCACTCATCCGTAAACAGTGGGCGGAAAATGAAAGGTTATCTTACCCGGTAATCCAACTGCCGCTGGAGTTGGCAAGTGGCGGTACGGGGTTGCTTGCTAATCCTCGCTTGTGGATCGGCTTCGCAGTCGCCGGCAGTTTGGATTTAATCAACGGTCTTCATGGGCTTTTTCCGTCATTCCCCAATTTCAAACTGGTTCAAGACCTCCGCCCGCTTTTCACAACCCAGCCTTGGAATGCCATCGGTTGGACGCCCATAGCAGTCTACCCCTTTGTGGTGGGATTGGGGTATTTTCTGCCGGTCAATCTTGCGTTTTCCGCATGGTTCTTTCACGTATTCTGGAAGGCAGAACTCATTTGTCGGAATGCAATTGGACTGTGGAGCACACCCGGCCCGTATCGGAGCTTTACGACATCGGGTGCATGGATGATTCTCACACTGTTCGTATTATGGAACAGTCGGAAATACCTCATTCAGGTGGTCCGGTGGTCAATTCGTGGTACCCCATCGTCAGTGGCTGCCAACGAGCCGATGACGTATCGAGCTGCAAGCCTTGGAATGATATCGGGCACAATTATATTGGTGTTATTCCTCGCCTACGCGGGGATGTCCGTCTGGGTAGCAACCCTTTTCCTTCTAATCTACTTCCTTTATATGGTAGCCATCGCTCGCATCCGCGCCGAAATCGGTCCCCCAGCCCACGACGCTGAATGGATGGGGCCAGAACAACTCCTCCTGAACAGTTTTGGTGCGAGTCGTATTGGCCCTCGTAATATTGCCATGTTTACTCGACTCTATTGGATGAGTCGAGCGTATCGCTCACATCCGGTCGGGCACCAGTTGGAAGGGTTTAGAATTGCACAGGTAATCAGGGCGCCAAGCCGCATATACCTAGCGGCGATGATAATTGCATCAGTGGTTGGAACTTTCGCCGGCTTTTGGGCATATACACACAATCTGTATGAACATGGAGCAGGATCTGGTGGCAGCTTGGGGGCAGAAGCGTTTCGACGGTTGCAGGTCTGGCTGCAAAACCCGGGAGCGCGCAACGATATGATGCTCAGGGAGGTCGGATTGGGAGCTGCCGTGACCTTCCTCCTGATGGTATTACATCAGCGATTCGTAGGATTTCCTTTTCACCCGGTCGGTTATGCCGTCGCTTGCGGTTGGGTAATGAGTGCCGCCTGGTTTTCGGTCTTTCTGGCGTGGTTGGTTAAATGGACAATCCTGAAGTTTGGCGGTATTCGGCTCTACCGCCAGATGGTGCCGTTCTTTTTAGGAGTAATTCTAGGTCAACACGTCGTCGGAGGGTCATGGACAATCATCCGCGAAATTGTGGGTGGATACGGGTATCGGTTCTTTCCCTAGGTTTCTTGACATCTAAGTCAGGTTTGTGCTAGATTTGCTGACGATCTGGACGTTCTACCGCGTCTTCACCAAAAGGATAATGGAGTATTCCCGCATATCCTATCGCTCTGAGCAGTTAGCGATCCGTTATTTTGGATTTCCTAACTTGTAACCATCCTTGTCCAGTTACGTTAAAATATTTACAGCACCCAAATACAATTCAAACTATTTTGCGGATTGCGTTACCTTAAACAGCACGTTATGAGTTTCGGCATAAGTCATGCTTGGCGTTCGAGGAAAAAAATGACTCAAAATCTTGAAGGAGGTAAATCGGTGGATGTAGGAGCAAGACCTTTAATTCACGGAGGCTAATCAGATAACTCCATAGACCGTTTCACTTTGCCGCCAGTCTGGTCTTGCCGCCAGTTCTACTAGAGTAGGTATGATTAACAAACCGTCAGTTGTTCTATTCCTTGCCCTGTGTATTTTAGTGAATTGTTGTATGGTTTCAAATCTACATGCGGACACTGTTTTGGAAGGCGCACTCGCGTTGATAGACCAAGAAAACTACGCTGAGGCCGCCCTACAATTAGAACCGCTGCTGCAAACATCAATTCAAGAATTGAATGTAAATTCGGAGGAAATTCATCACGTCCTCGCACACTGCTACGAAAAACAGGAAAAATGGAACGAGGCCGTCCAACATTACCAAAAAGCCGTTGCGCCCGCCAATGAGTTGGCTGATTATGCACTTTTTCGGCTAGCCAAAGCATATCATCAAATGGGCGATTATCCAAGCGCGCTAATCTGGTATCAACGTTTAATTGATGAATATCCACGAAGTTTCCATTTCGGCGAAGCGAATTTTGAGATTGCAAAGGTGTACCAACAGCAGAACGACTATGAAAAAGCGCTCGACTCTTTGTCTAACTTGATAGACAACAAAGGGAGCGGCTATGTTAGGCAATCACTTTATGAACGAGGATTGGTTTACGAAGCATTGGGTAAACGGAAGCAAGCCTTACTCACTTATCAACAACTTACCAATGCCGATCCAACCGACGAGGTCGCCAAGAACGCACTGGATCGAATTAAGAAACTAGTGAAAGCACATCCTAATTATAAAATTAGTCGTACCCAACGCATGAACCAGGGGTTAGTGCTTTACCATCATAGCAACTGGGCAGGGGCTCGCGCAGAATTTGAAAGAGTTGCAGCCGGTTACAAGGATTCACTCGCAGGTCGAGCTACCTACTATGTCGGTCGGAGTTACTACCGGCAGCGGCGGTACGATTCCGCAATCAAGGCATTCAACAAGGTGGGTTCGCTGTACCCGGAAAGCGGTTATTTGACGCGGGCGCTATATCAAACAACACTTTGCTATCGCCGCTCGGAACAGCCCGATATGGCGCAAAAGCGGTTAAAAGCTTTCCTCGAACAATACGCGTGGAGTGCGTTAGCGGATGATGCGCATTACGATCTCGGTTGGGTGCAACAGAACCAAGAACAATATGACGAAGCAATCGCGACCTATCGCCGCATGACACAGAAATATCGCAGCAGCGATTTAGTATCCCAAGCATATTGGCGCATTGGATGGATTCAATTTAAGAAAAAACGATATGCAGAGTGCATCGAAACCTTCGCCGCCTTGCTGGAACAATACCCAGACAGTGCGTTTAGCACAGCCGCGCACTTTTGGATAGCCAAGAGTCACGAGCGTCAGAATCAGTGGGAAGCAGCCGAAAAAGTGTACCGCGAAAACGTTGCAGCCAACCACTGGTATTATGCGGACCGAGCACGGGCTATCCTTAAGAATGGGCCTCAGGGAGGTGTAGTCTCTCTGAACACCACTGAATCACGGGCAAATGTCGCGCCCAACAATTCGGTCTGGAAAGATATCGGATCAAAGAAAACGCCGCGCGCTGCAAAATTGATGCAGCTCAGGCTTTACGAAGATGCGCTCACCGAACTCAAGGGAACCATTCGTGTTGATAGGTCCAACCTTCAAGATAGTTACTATAACCTGATTGTCTGCTATCAGAAACTCAAAGAATTTCAGAAAGCAATCATATATGCGGATAAGCTGGCAAGTTTTGAAATGCTGCAAGATGAAAACGAAGCTATTCCAATCGAACTGTACCAACTGCGTTATCCGCTCTATTACGGAGAAATCATCCAGAGGCATTCACAAGCATACGAGATTGACCCGCTGTTCGTGGCTTCCATGATTCGTGAAGAGAGCCGTTATAATGCAGATATCGCTTCTTGGGCGGGAGCGCTGGGATTAATGCAAATCATGCCTGCAACCGGTCAGGATCTCGCCCGGCGTCTCAGAATTCGCCACTTCCGCACTGCCATGCTTCTGAATCCGGAGATAAACATTCAGATGGGCACATGGTACATGAAACACCTGATGGATAAATTTGAAAACAACCATGCGCTCGTTGCCGGAGCATACAACGGCGGTCCCGGCCGCATTCAACGATGGTTAAATGAAATGGACGTTTCCGATTTCGACGAATTCATTGAGGATATTTCGATTACTGAAACCCGCCGCCATATCAAGAAAGTCATCGATAGCTACCGCATCTATAAGGAACTCTACTCAGAACACAATCTTCCCGCGGCGCCCCCAAAAATTATAGGTGACAAGGGGTAAAAACCTTCAACCAATTTCGGCGATGCCAACAATCATGATCGTTGCCGGAGAGCCATCCGGCGATCTGCATGCCTCTCGCGTTGCGTCCAAACTCAACGACCTTGCTCCCGGTATCCATCTCGTCGGTATGGGGGGAGATTTGATGGAACAGTCCGGCGTCAGCCTAATCTTTCACATTCGCGACTCCGCCGTAATGGGGTTTGGCGAAGTTGTTGCTTCCATACCCGCATTTCTGAAGAAACGCAGACATCTAAAGCGATACATCCGCGAAACAAAACCTGACGCCCTGCTCTTGGTAGATTTCGCCGAATTTAACGTAGGGTTAGCGCGTTTCGCCAATCGACAGAGTATTCCCGTAATCTACTACATTCCTCCCAAAGCTTGGGCGTGGCGTCCGCATCGCGCCAAAAAGATAGCCAAATACGCTACTATCGTTGCATCAATCTTTCCTTTCGAGGCAACATTCTACCGTCATGCGGGCGCAAACACGACGTTTGTAGGGCATCCACTCGTGGACTTCGCCCAATCAAACCTGAGTCGCGAGGAAGCCCGCCGCACGCTGAACTTACGCGAAAACTCGCCCGTCCTAGGGTTAATGCCGGGCAGCCGCCGCCGGGAAGTTGACCGGTTACTCCCAGTCATGCTAGAGGCCGCCCGACACATCCGCGAATCCGTGCCGGATTGTCAGTTTATCCTTCCGCTCGCACCTAGTATCCATCCGGAGTCCCTGCCGAAAATGCCGTTCGTAAACCTTGTTAAAGGGAACACCTATGATTCAATGAGAGCCTCAGACCTGATGATGATAGCATCGGGGACAGCCACTCTCGAAGCAGCCTGTTTAGGAACTCCGATGATCGTACTATATAAAATGTCGCGGTCGAGTTGGTGGATTATAAAATCGCTCGCTGCCATAGACAGGAGCGCTTTGCCGAACATCATCGCAGGGCGGGAAATCGTTCCGGAACTCCTCCAGAACGATGCACAACCGTCGCAAATTACCCCCATTGCGCTTAAGTTGCTGCAGTCTTTAGAAGCGCGGCAATCTCAACAGGAGGAACTCCGCAAGGTTCACGCACAACTTGGCAATCCCGGTGCGGCTGAGCGTACAGCCCAGATAGTCCTAGATTGCCTAGCAATTACACCTTAATGGACTAGCATAACTGTCTAAACATTGGGGGTAAGCAAAAACTTTATGTCACCACTGCGGACCGTTCCGCAGTTCAAAGTGTTACTTAATGGCTATCTTATGAGCAAATTGTGTGCCAAGACGAATATTTCCCCGCAATTCAAGCTCCGTTTGGACTCGGAAACCCTTGTGTGACAAGGGATCTGGGCAGTTAATTTTTTTTCAGACTGAGACGGCAGCGTCCTGACGCGGTAGGCAAAGGGGTGCGCCAAATGTCCACACGATTCGGTAAAATTGGGGAGAAATAGCGCGTGAAGCCTTGCTAGGTAAGGGTTTTGGGGGATGTGCGCCAAAAGTGTGCAATAGCGCCAAATGTCGCACCCCTTTTGGCGAGAAGGAATGTCCGTAGAAGAAATCGAACCCGGCGCCGTTCAAAAATACTAAGCTAAGCCTAGAACGCTCTGAAAGGAAACACAAGGTGTGTTAAAGCGGTCCAACCGATAGCTACCGGAGCGTCCACTGGAACTTGGAAGGATGGAAGTGTGGAGCGTATGGGATTGGAATTTTCGGAATTGCTGGGCTCACTTTAGAAGCGTTGCGTTTCGCCTTCCGCTCAATTCAAGCTACAAGAGTTTGTTCTACTTCACTTTCACTCAATGAGATGCCCCATAAAAACGTAGATGTCCAGACTATACGGGTGATAGAATATCCATGCTCTCCGGTCATACTGGTCGATAAAATCAAGGAATTTTTGTTTATCGCCTGGCGGAAAGTACCTGGCTGTAAGTTGTTCATCAACACTTCTGCTCCAATCATATTTTACATACTCTTCGAAACCTTCGGGCGCATGGTCGTATAGATTATAGGTACGTGTTACTTCCTCCATCTCCAAGGCAGGCGAGCCTAACCGTTCGTGTTCTTCCCCCTAATTTTCTCGGTCTGCTTTCCACGCGCAGTTTGAAAGACTGAGCGACAGCAACAAAAATCCAACCCCGGTAGCAATCATTGAAGTTGTCAAAAACTTGTGCCAGTAAAACTGTTTTTGTTCTTTCATCGTGGCCTCCTAATTCTCCATAAACAATGATAAATCGCTGCAACACGCCATCGCAACGCTCCTCCGGAAAACAAGCATTTGAGAATTGGACAAAGGACTTGGAATCCGCCGCCATTCTCCCGGCTGCGAATCGCATATCGAAGATTTTAAGGAACTAACAGAATCGCGGTCTAGACAATATCGGCAACAACAATCAACTTTACCCGGGACAGGCGCAAGGAACACATTCGCACTTAGGACATCCATCAGCATAAATCCGCGCGGCGTCCCCGAGATCGACATTCAGCAAACTCGCCAGTGTTGAAAGCCACGCGAACACGTCGGCCAACTCTTCCCGGAGGCGATTGGCGTTTTGAGGTTCACGGCGTATCTCCTTCGCAAGTTCGCCCACCTCTTCAGCGAACCAAACAAACGTCCGGTCCACGCCGCGTCCGGCATCCCGTTCAAAATAGATGCGCTCAATCAAACTCTGAAATTCTTGAATCGTCATCGGTCAGCTATCGGCGGATAGGGTCTCGAATCGGGCCCGATGTAGTCGGCGCGTGGACGGATAAGCCTGTTATTGGTTCGCTGCTCTATGGCGTGAGCAGCCCAACCGGTAACCCGTGACATCACAAAGATTGGCGTAAACATCGGCGTTGGGATACCGCATAGATGATAGGCTGACGCGCTGTAGAAATCGAGGTTCGGGAACAGCTTCTTTTCTCGCCACATCACCTGTTCAATACGCTCGGAGATATCGTACAGTTTGGTGTCGCCGCTTCTCTCTGAGAGTTTCTGCGACCACTCTTTAATAATATCCGAACGCGGATCTGAGGTCGTGTAGACACGGTGGCCGAAGCCCATAATCAAGGTCTTCTTCACTAACATGTCCAGAATAGCGGATTCCGCTTCGTCCGGCGTCTCAAATCGTTCAATCAACTCCATAGCGGCTTCGTTAGCGCCGCCGTGCAAGGGACCGCGCAGCGTACCAATGGCGGCGGTAATTGCGGAATAAATGTCGGATAGCGTTGAAGTGGCGACACGGGTAGCAAAGGTTGAAGCGTTAAATTCGTGCTCTGCGTAAAGAATCAACGACACGTCGACAGCTTTGCGGCTGACTTCATCCGGCGGCTCACCGTGCAACAGATGGAGAAAATGTCCGGCGATTGTGTCATCATCTGTTTCGGTATTGATGCGCTCACCGTTCTTCTGGAAATGATACCAATAGAGCAGCATCGAACCGAAGCTGGCAGTAAGCCGATCCACGATATTAAGCTGATTGTTTGCCTCGTTTTCCGGCTCGATTGTGCCCAGCGCTGAACAACCGGTACGCATGACATCCATCGGATGCGCATCGCCCGGCAACTGTTCAAGGACAGTTTTAATCCCGGCAGGCAGGCTGCGCATACCTGCTAACCGCGCTTTGTAGTCATCAAACTCAGCCTGCGTAGGCAACGCGCCGTGAATCAACAGATAAGCGACTTCTTCAAAGGTCGCGTGCTCCGCTAAATCGTGAATGGAATACCCCCGGTAGTTGAGTCCTATTCCTTCTAGTCCTACCGTGCAAATTGAAGTTTCGCCGGCAGTAACGCCGGCTAACCCCCCCGGCTTTTTAGTTTTCATTGGGTTCTCCCTCGCTAAGAATGCTAGCAGTTGGCTCTGCGGTTAATAGTCGATCGAGTTTCTGTTCGTATTCGTGGTAGTTTAGGAACTCATACAACTCCGATCTCGTCTGCATGTTATGCACGGCATCTCTCTGTGTCCCCTGTTGGCGTATAGTTTGATACACATTGAGCGCAGCCGCGCTCATTGCGCGAAACGCGGACAGCGGATACAGCACTAACCTCACTCCTAACGCCTTGAGTTCGTCCGTCGTGAACAGCGGTGTCTTGCCGAACTCCGTCATGTTCGCCAAGATTGGAATGTCAACCGCATCCGTAAACTGTCGATACTGGCTGAGTTCCGACATGGCTTCAGCGAAAATCATGTCCGCCCCTGCTTCCTTATAACGACATGCGCGTTCAATCGTCTGTTCCAACCCTTCAACAGCAAGCGCATCAGTTCTCGCCATCAGTACAAAGTCCGAATCTGTCTTCGCATCAACCGCGGCTTTAATCCGATCCACCATCTCTGCAGCGCTCACAAGCTCCTTGTTAGGGCGGTGGCCGCAACGCTTCGCTTGCACCTGGTCCTCAATGTGTATCCCTGCGGCGCCAGCCTTAATCATCTGCTGCACGGTTCGAGCAATCATGAACGCGTTGCCCCAGCCGGTATCCGCATCAACCAGTAGCGGGAGTCCTGTCGCGCTGGTAATGCGGCGCACATCCGCTAGCACATCGTTCAAACTAGTCATGCCTAAATCGGGCAGCCCGTAAGAGGCGTTGGCAACACCGCCGCCGGAAAGATAGATCGCCCGAAATCCCACGCGTTCCGCCATCAAAGCGGCGTACGCGTTGATGGCGCCGACGACCGCCAATGGGGTTTCTATAGATAACGCCTCGCGAAAACGCCCTCCCGCCGAAGATGTTTCGATCATCTTTCATCTCCCCAATACAATCAAGCGAACGAATAGTGGGCGATCAATCGAACAGATAGTGAGGCCGACAGGCTTCAAAACTGTAAATACTATCGCCCTCGTTATTCACTCGGTTGATCGGTATTATAATGAAAAACACCGTGCCTGTCAATTCATGCAAATTAACCTTTATGCGGTGCAGGACTTTCAACGCCACCCGCCGCATAGCAACCACGTAATAGCGGAATCCTAATTCCTTGTTTTCGCCTCCATAAAATTGGAATCGAAGACTATCCAATACCGTCAAAACTTAACCTGCGAAAGCCCTTCTTAAAGTCTGTAAAAGGTCTCTCTTTGCAGAATAGGCCTTTTGAACTCTCGCGGTGTCGGAAAATCAACATGGTTCAGAGCATACACAAAAACAATCACATTGTCAACTCAGATGTGTTGTTCAGTTTCGGCTTGTCAAGTGATTTAGGTAAGCCCCGCTTTTCAGTAATCTTCGTTCATATTGCGCACATTCTCTTGAGCCTCGATCAAACATCATCAGATCACGAGTGAACCCGTGTGCTTTTCCCAACTTTGGTCGCCAATCTGTATCAATTTGCTACCTAATCTGTATCAAACTTATCCTCTCACCGATAACCATTCATTCAAAGGGGTGCGACATTTGGCGCTATTGCACACTTTGGCGCACAACCCCCAAACCCCTGTCTAGTAAGGGTTCGCCCGCTTCCTAACCCCAATTTTCCCAAATCGTGTAGACATTTGTCGCACCCCTTTGCAAATCTCGTCAGGACGTTGCCGCTCCAGTCTGAAAAAAAATTTAAATGCCCGTATCCCTTGATACATAAGGCTTTCCGAGTCCAAACCGAGTTCAAATGGACGCGGGATTTTAGCTTTGGCATAGAAATTGCTTCCATTCCATGAAAACCCAATTCGTTGGGATTGAGGAGGATATCGATTGTGAAAAATATTGTTTTCTTCCTGCTGTTGTGTTTGATACCGAGTCAAGCACTGAGCGAAACACCAGAAGGAATGGTACGAGTACCTGCGGGCGAGTTTATCATGGGGACTGATGAGTCTCAAACTCCTGTCGACCAACGTCCGGCGCACAAACTCTATCTAGACGCATTCTACATTGATAAACACGAAGTCACCAATGCCCAATTTGAAGAGTTTATTTTAGCAGGTGGTTATAAAAAGAAGAAGTATTGGACAGAGGCTGGCTGGGAGTTCATTCAGAAGGCTCGGTATTACTACCCCACACGGGAAACGTATCGTATTGATGCCCCTCTAGCTTTTGGTGATAATGTCGTTTCAACTGCCCCAGACCATCCAGTCATCGGCGTAAGTTGGTATGAAGCCAACGCCTACGCAAAATGGGCTGGGAAACGATTGCCTACTGAAGCTGAATGGGAGAAGGCCGCGAGAGGCACGAAGAAAAAACGTAACTACCCGTGGGGCAATAAAATGGACTTTGAAAAACTCCACTATTTCCCGCATCAACAAAAACTCAAGCCTGTAGGCAGTTACCCAAAAGGGAAAAGTCCCTACGGGTTGTTGGATATGGCGGGCAGCGTCTGGGAATGGTGCGCGGATTGGTATGCCGAAAATTACTATTCACAAAGCCCACCGAAAAATCCAAAAGGTCCAGATAGTGGGCAACACAGAGTTTTGCGTGGGGGCGGTTGGGCTTCGATTCGGCTTCAGCTCCAATGCACCCACCGATACGCAGAGAAACCTACACACCGGGCCTACACAGTCGGCTTTCGGTGCGCTAAAGATGTCGAGTAGAGAACGTGAAAGGAGATTTTTAATGCGAAACCTGATTTTGCTGACCACAGCCGTTGTTTTGGTGTTAGTTGGACTTCACATATACCTAGAATTTGACAAAAACCGGTTTAATGAATTTATGGAGAACCTGCCGCCACTACCATCAGAGGTTCCACAAACTCTTGGTTCCACGGCGAGCACTGTAATAACGAGTGTAGATGAAGCGAAACAAATGGAGCAGGCAGCAGCAGCGATAGGCATGAAGCAGGCGTCAGCGGAGGCGGAAGATGCTTCCAAGACATTGCCTTCAACAGAGACGAGTGACGATGAATCAGATATTGCCGGCTGGGATACTATGGCGGGATCCGAGGAAAATCCTCTTTCGCCGCAGATAGAAGTATTATTTTCCAAGTACCATGCCTTGAGGGAAATAAGGCGATATGTTGCGGCAGAACTTGTCCCAATGCAGCTTGAGGATATCTCCATTATTGATGAAGTAAGCGAGATTATGGCTGACGAAGGAATTATCTCAGCCGATGGAGTGGCGAGAGCAAATGCACGGATTAGAAGAGGGAAAGAGTTGGCGCCATTAATATACGAACTTCAGGACGAATCCGAACGACTCGTTGAGGAATCCAGCGCCCTCTTGGAGGAATACGGCTTTTCATCGGAGAAAGAATTTTACCAAACCCATCGTGAAGACTATAAAGCGTGGCAAGCCGCGCAATAACACCTTGACACGAAAACACCGCAACGCGGTGGATTTGTGATTCTAACTGCTTCACAAAGCAGTTGTAACACTTCCTAATGTCGAACCGTGGTAGGTTCGCCGGGGAATACTCTCATTTTCAAAAGAAGAGAGGAGGCTTCAGATGAAATCAGTTGTTGGAGCAGCCGTAACGGTAGTTTTCTGCCTCAGTTTCGGCTTTTCTGTTTCCCAAAACCTTGTTGCGTCATCAGATCTAGTCGTTTTGAGTGATTCGGAGATGATGCAGCAAACGGATGGGAAGAAGCGCCACGAACGTGTAAGTGATTGGGTGAATGAGTTCAAAGAATGTTGGCGCTATACTGTTGAAGACTGTCCCTCAGGAGGGGTTAAGGTAACTTACCCACGCTACACGTGCATCCCCTGCGATTATGATTACCTAGCATTCACGATGGAGGACGCAATTAAATCTGGAACCTCTTGGTGTATAACGACAGATGTGCGTGAAAACGGAGAATGGGTAAGAAAATGTGTTAATAGATGGAAAACAAAAAAAATGTGGCGGAATTGTAGCCTAAGAGATGGCTGTGTCCATCAAGTAGTTCGTAACCTTAACGGAATACTGACTGTTTGATCATGTCAACCGGCGGAAGGAATATAAATTCTCCTTCCGCCGCATTTTTAGTAAGGAGGCGTATTATGTCTCGAATCGCTTTGTACATTTACTTGACGCTCTCTTTTGCGGGGTCGATGTGCTACTCCCATGAACTTACTGTGGATTCGCTTATTCGCGGGGCAAATCAGGCTAGGCTTGCAATTCAGAGCGGGGAAATTCAATACTCTGTTATCGAAGTTGACCACGCCGCGCTGATGTCGGAGAGCGAGATTGCCGCATGGAGGAAAAAAGAAAAAGAGGATGAATTGAAAAACTTTAGTCAATCCGGACCTGATCCACTCTACCCCGATGTTGGACTGAAAGAGTTTGAGGAGGTTCATCTCGCAGCACAACTCAACTTCTGGGCGGAATGGCATCGCCAACGCACCGACATTGAGAGGTGCTCAATGGCGTTTCAGGTTATGGAAAAGGGTACGCTTTATAAGATGACTATTGAAGAACAACCGGAACTTTCCCTGGACAGTCAAGAGGCACTGCACGGTCATGCAGGTGTTTTCTACCTACTCACTTACGACACACAGACGCAGGTGAAGGAAGATCTCGGAGACATTGTGAAGCGTGCGCCTGCACCTTCGGTTCGGTTTTTTCGTGAAAATTCTTACTACGGGTTCCGGCAGTTTGCGTGGTATGGCAGGGATACAGTTCCGGCGACCGCAAGGCTGGTTGGAAAAGAGAGCAAGGATGGGGCATTGTGCCATCTACTAGCGTATGAAACGAAAAATGGAAGGCACATAAAAAGTTGGGTTGATGTCGAGAAAGATTTCTGCATTCGACGGTTAGAAATGAGGAGAACTCAAGATGGTCCCGTGCTTTATGTCGGGGAGTATAAACACTATCGCCGATTCGGAGAGATTTGGTATCCTGCAATCATTCAGATTTCCGTGTCTAAGAGCGACGGGACGCTTGAAAGAGTGATCACCATTGAGGTGGAAGCCGCGGAATTCAACGTGGATTTCCCAAAGGACTTCTTCAAGATTGACCCGGAATTCTACGGCAGCGCTCATGATATAAGAACACTTGAATTCGGCCGGCTTCCAACAACGTCTTCAATCGAGACCGGGGCCCCCCTGTTGCTCTCCCGGACCCGTGGTTAAGCAAAGTCTAACGTGGACATTGAGTTGGCGCAAGAAAAGGTATCCTTACGCCACCAGAAACGTGTGGATTCGGTTATTATCCGACCTTACTAATTTTCCCAATATTTTGAATCGACTCGCCTGCCTCCGTGGCAGCTAAAACGTAAATATAAATCCCTGCGGCAATAGCGTTGCCTCGACTGTTGTTCCCATCCCAGCGGAACTGCTTCGATCCGATTACATGCTGATGCGAGTCTTTGTAAATCAAATCACCGGCAATGGTATAAATCGTGAGTTCGACCTCATCAGCAAGTTGGAACCCGGGGATCGTATAGGAAAATATTATATCGGCGCCCCCGACAGGAATAGGATTAGGAGAAACGCGAATACTGTCATCGAACTGCTTTCGCATCAAGGTTAACCTCCCGGATTCTATCCGAACCGCATCGGCGGTCAGGCGATAGGAATCCGTACTGCTGTAGCCGGAGCGGGACGCCACAGAAATGTAAAGCGTGGAAAACCGATCCGGTAGATAGACAATCTGTTGTTCGGCGCCTTCCACCGTTTCCCTCACCGCAACCGTGGCGCCCTTCGCGTCAAGCAGCGATAATCGGTAATCAACCTCTTCAGGGACATTTGTCAGCGTGATAATTACCGCTTGTCGCTCTGCCGCATCGAACTGGTACAAATCGCGCGGGTCATCTTCATCGAATAGGAAAGATTCATAGGTTTGGCGAAACTCGATAGGGAACGCATCGGCGAGCGTATCGTTGGGTTCATAGGTATCGCCAAACGAAACCGAAATCGACATCGTCTGTCCCTCAAAGCCGATGTTCGTGATGGAAATCCCTGAAAAGGCGCCGTCATTTGAATTGCTGCTTGGCTGCGTCGTCGGCGTAAACGTAGTTTGGTTGTCGTTAGCCGAATACGCCGCGCCGTCCGTAATAAACCTGATATCCGGACGCGCATCCGGATTATTCGGATTGATGCCGATGTGTTCGGGGTCGCTTGGATCTTCCAGCCAAATCTGTCTCGCTGCATTAACGGCCCCGCGAGGCCGCGTCTGCGTTTCATCAATGTGCCAGATGAGAATTCCCGACTCGGGCAGATGCGTATCGAACCTAGCCCCGGATTCACGGTATCGGTTTTCAATGAGGAAGAATTCTGCACTATTGCCGGAGTTCTCCGCACCGCTGGAAAAATCTATCCTGAAGAGCTTGTCATGGTGCGGCGGCAACTCAAAGCTAGGTATCTGCAAGTCGTTCACATTCTCGTTAATCACAATCGGTTCAATCCAACCCGTTCTCCCATTCTCGGGACGGGCGTCGAAGTCCCATTTCAGGTAACCCATGATATGGCTCGGCCGCAAACCGTCGCCAACGTCGCCAATCATGTCGCCTTGGTAGGGGCCGTAGAGGCCCATCAAACCCCATTTGTGATCGTAAGCGCCTGTTGCCCCCGGGTTGTATACATCGGGAGCACCGAAATCGTGGAAGAATTCATGAAAGTAAATGCCGAGGTGGGGTTTATCGAAACTCGGCTCTTCGGCAACAATGACAGCGGTGTCTACAAGCACCCCGTCAAATCGCCGATTTACGCCGCTCGCCAAAATTGACCAGATGTTTGGTCCTACCGTTCCCCTGAATGTTGAAGCCTCGTCATCGCCGGCGTGAATGACAAAAACATGGTCCACAACGCCATCTTTGTCTCGGTCATACTGCGTAAAGTCAACGATTTCATCGACGCCCGCACACGCCTCTCGAACAAGTTCCTGCAACCGGCTGTGGTTAATCCGACCCTGTCCATAAAATCCCATTGGCCGCGCGGCACGAACCCATTGATTGCCGCTGGGAACAACGCCGCCCATCGGCCCGGACTCGATATTCATCTGCCCGTAAGAAACCTCACGGTAGTAAGTTTTTAACGAAACGCCTTCGTCCGCAAATAGAAACTGGTCGAATTCTCTTCCCGGCCGCCTCCCGCGCTGATCGTCAAAGTCAATCTTGATAGCAAGGACATACTCAATCCCGTCTGTCTGCAAGATGCTCGTTGCACGCGCTTGGCAACAGTCTTGTAAGCTGCCTACAAATGCGGAAACCTCCATCCCCGGCTTTACCGTCCACTCGCTAGTCGTAGGCTGGTAGTCGAAAAAAAGATTGGGATTCGGCGGCGCTGCAACACCACGAAGGCACCATGAGAATAATATTACAAATCCTATACCGTGAAACACGGCGCGATTAAGCGAACGCATAGCGAGCGCGATATCATTTACAGCGTCGAAGACTTTCGCCTGCGCTGATTGCGCCGTTGATCGATCCCTACAGTCGGTCAGAACTATCACCCTCCCTATTGGGTCGGTTGCACATTTTATACTGAACCTTCGGCGTTCTAAAAATTGATGCAAAATTTTTTTTGCTTGCATTCGCATAGTGAATCTGTCATAATACATCGCAAGAAAAAAGAGAATTACACGATATTTCCCCGCTCGTTTCCGGGTTCGCATTTTCTGGAAATTCAAACGAATCCATCGCACTCATCTATTACTTGTCGAAACCGTTTTCTTCTCTGAAGGAGATTAACATGTTGACCCGCGATTATCACATTCATACAAATCTCTCCCCCTGCGCAGATAGAAATTTTGATTTGGAGAAAATCGTTCAAATTCAGCAGAAGCACGGTATAAAAGCCATTGGGATCACAGATCACGATTACAGTTACAACCATAAAACCAAAAACATCGAAACAGCGCGGAAAGCCATCAAACCGCATGAATCATCAATTACCGTTCATTTGGGTGTTGAATCGCACATGCTGGAATACCGCGTCGCCTCAATCGATATTCAACTCGCCGCCCACTTCGACTATGTTTTGATGGCGCCAAACCACTATCACTTGCGCGGTGTTGCAGCCCCTGACGATTTAAAGCATCCGAGAAAAGTCGCAATCCATGAGATTTACATGTTTGAAGCCGCAATCGCATGCCCATTGACAGATGCAATCGCCCACCCGTTTGTGCTTAATCCGAAAGTCTTTCGCTTTTCCTCGGATGATCTGGGATTGTTCAGTGAAGAGGTCATGCGGAATGTCGATAAAAAGCGGTTAATTTATCAGTTGGACCTCGCATCTCAACGAGGTACCGGCATTGAGATAAGCCCGAAATTTATCCGCTATAATCAAAGGCACCTGCTAGAGTTCTATCATTTGTGCCTTGAGCGGGACGTAAAACTCTTCATTGGAAGCGACGCGCACAACGATAAGGAATTGGAACAATTATCGCTGCTCGAACCTGTCTTGAAAGAGCTCGGCGTCCGTGAAGAAAACCTATGGCATCCAAAGGAATGGCGATGGTGATTACGAGAGGATTCCATCGGCTTCGTAAACGTTAACAAGTCATGACGCCAAAAATTCGCTAACCTGCGTAACCGTCGGCATTGATGGCGCCGCCCCAAGCGCAGTTACGGCGAGCGCTCCACCCGCATTGGCAAAGGCAACCGCGTCTTCAAGCGCCTCACCCCTCGCCAGCCCAATCGCCAAGGCGCCGCAAAAAGCGTCACCCGCCGCTGTTGTATCCACGACATCCACCTTGTACGCCGGCATGCGTGTCGACATGCCGCGCTTGAACAACAACACCCCGCTATCGCCGAGCGTCAAAATCACGGCAGATACGCCCTTGCCAAGTAGTACCCTAGCGGCGCGTTCAGCGCTCTCCGAATCTGATACTTTTACGCCGGAGAGGAAATCGGATTCAACTTGGTTGGGTGTGAGTATATCAACCTGAGACAGAAAACTATCGGGTAAGTCCCGCGCCGGCGCTGGATTCAAGATGACCTTCGTTCCGCTTGACTTGGCGATTTCCGCAGCCCGTTGCGATGCCGCAATCGGCACCTCCAACTGGAGGAGCAGGACATCAGATTCAGATATGGCTGTTGCCGCTCGTTCCACATCCGCAGCGCTTAATCGCATATTGGCGCGCGGCACGATGATAATGCTGTTATCCCCGTCTACATCAATAACCGGAGACGCAACCCCGGTACCCGCTTCGGCATCTCTAACGATGTAGCCAACTTCCACCCCTTCCTCGACGAGCGCATCCATCAACGTATCTCCAAACGAATCTCTTCCCATCCGCCCAACCATCGTCACATCCCCGCCTAACCGCGCCGCAGCAATCGCCTGGTTGTTCCCTTTGCCCCCGCCGAACATGCCGAACTGCTGCCCAATAATCGTCTCCCCCTTCTGCGGCCGCCGCTCCGCCTTTATCACCAAATCCATCATAAAACTGCCCACCACAACAACCTTGGGCTTGCGCTCGCTCATAAGAATTTTCCCATGCCGGTTTTTCTCATCCTGCAGACACGCCATAAAGCAAAATTATAGTCAAATCCTCTGCCTTTGTCAACGGCGTTGCAGCGAAGCAGACTGCGATCCTTGAAACCGAGTTTTTTCCCTCAAAACTCAATCTTCAAGCAGATGTTTTACGCATGTTGCTGCCTCAATGGAAGAATCCTCCCCCTTGCCAAGGGGGAGCTAGAGGGGGTTAAACGATTTGCACGCGGACCAAATTCGACATCCAGTCTGAATCTGGCAATCCTGAACAAGTGAGAAATTGTCGCTAGGGTCTATCATTTCCCCGCTTATTACAAATACTTGCAATTCTCAAGCAAAATTTAAACCCTTGCAAATCCGCCTTCAAACCGAAGTTTTTTCTTCAAAACTCGGTTTCTGTATCTGGTTTGTCGATTGATTTCCTCGCCCCATACCCCTCGGCTTGAATTTCCATGCCCTAATTGACACCAGCACAATATGCAAACCATCTCCGCCAGTAGCACACCGCGCCGAAAAAAAATTCCAAAAAAAACGCTTGACAATATTTTTTTAATCGTTTATGATATGTGTATATTGTGCGTTTGACACAGGACAACACAACATATAGGGGCAAATATGAAGTGTCCATATTGTGAAAGTCCGATAACAAAAGTCCTTGATAAACGGGAAACCGACGCCGGTCACATAACCCGCAGGCGCCGGGAGTGCCTGAGTTGCGCCAAGCGGTTTACAACTTATGAGCGCGCCGAGGTCCTGAATCTATTCATCATCAAGAAGGACAAGCGCCGAGAAGCCTTTAATCGGGAAAAACTGAAGCGGAATCTGATGAAGGCGTGCGAAAAACGCCCTATCAGCCATGAAACCATCAATCATCTCATAGCAAATATCGAACAGGAACTCATCAATATGCGCAAGTCGGAGATTGAAAGCCGCGCGCTCGGTGAATTAGTCATGGGTGAACTTAAAGAATTAGATAAAGTGGCGTACATCCGATTCGCTTCAGTCTATCGAGATTTCACAGACGTAGAAGATTTTGAGAAAGAACTCCAGGAACTGATCCAGAACGAGAAATCCAAGGAAATTGAGGTTTAAACTTGAGAATTGTGGGGTAGTAATAGCTTGGGTTGAATCACAGAGATACCCAACACCTCAATCAAAAATTTTAACAAAAACCCGTAATTATTTATACGCCGCGGTAGGTTCGGTTTCCCAACCGAACCGGTATTTTCCAGTCCCCTACGAACGGTTTCCAACCGTACCCGCCGAAACATGTGTAAATATGAATGGAATTGACTATAGTGCCATTGCTCTAAACGTATAGCATTACACCGTCATAATTGAGGAATTAAGAGCGATTACGCGAGGTAAAAAATATAAGCGATGTAAAATGTAATGCGCAGAATCCGCTCCAGCACTAGCTTTCAGCAATTCAGGAATTACATCGGTGTAATTCGATGTAAAACTGAAAACCAAGGAATTTTTAATTTCTAAATGATTTCAATCGTTTTAATCTAGCACTATTCGCTATCAAGGAGATTACATGCATGGCTAAAGCTAAAAAATCCAAATCTCGTGACAATCAGATAGTAGGCGCGCCGACAGCCGAAAATAAACGGCATCAGAAGGCGGGCTTGAAGATCGATAGATTTTTCACGACGCCCGGTGTCCATCCGTACGAGGAAATCGAGTGGGAACAACGGGATTCCGCAATTTATGATGAGAAGGGCGAGGTCATCTTCCAACAAACGGAGGTAGAAGTCCCCACAACTTGGTCCCAATTGGCGACTGACATCGCCGCATCGAAATACTTTCGTAAAGCCGGCGTCCCCGGAACCGAGCAAGAGTCAAGCGCCCGCCAGCTCATCCAGCGAGTCGCGCATACCATCCGCCAATCCGGCGCGCAGATGGGAGGATACTTCGCCTCACCCGAAGATGCCGAGTCCTTTGAGGCGGAACTCACCTATCTGCTCATTACCCAACGCGGCGCCTTCAACTCACCGGTGTGGTTCAACTGCGGGCTTTGGCACGAATACGGCATCAAAGGCAGCGGCGGCAACTACTGCTGGGATTTTGAAACCGAACGCGTCGAGAAAACAAAAAACGCCTATGAGCGGCCGCAGAACTCAGCCTGTTTCATCCAGAGTGTGGACGACTCCCTAGATTCGATGCTTGAACTGCAAAAATCCGAAGTCCGCCTATTCAAATACGGTTCGGGCACCGGCTCCAATTTCAGCCAGATTCGCGCTAAAGGCGAACATCTCTCGGGCGGCGGTGCAAGTTCAGGCGTACTCTCCTTCCTCGAAGGTTTCGACCGTTGGGCGGGCAGCATTAAAAGCGGCGGCACCACGCGCAGAGCCGCGAAAATGGTTATCCTTGATATGGATCACCCCGAAATCGTGGACTATATTGATTGGAAGTTGCGCGAGGAAAAGAAAGTCCAAGCCTTAATCGCCGGCGGCTATCCCGCAGACTTCAACGGCGAGGCATACCGCACCATCAGCGGCCAAAACAGCAACAACTCCGTGCGAATCCCCGACGCCTTTATGGAATCATACCTCAAAGACGGCGACTGGAAGACAACCTACCGCGTCAGCCGTGAGGTCGCATCCGAGTATAAGGCAAAGTGGCTGATGGATAAAATCGCCCACGCAGCTTGGGCCTGCGCCGATCCCGGCGTCCAATTCGACGACACCATCCAACGATGGAATACCTGCAAGAGCAGCGACCGCATTAACGCAACCAACCCCTGTTCGGAATTCGTGTTCTTGGACGATACCGCCTGCAACCTCGCAAGTATCAACCTCGCAAAGTTCTTGCAGGACGATGGCAGCTTTGACGTTGACGCTTTTCGCCAGGCTGTTCGTGTCTTTATCACCGCGATGGAAATAATTGTCGACCTATCCGCCTACCCCATGGAGAAAATTGCGCAGCGGTCGCACGAATTTCGCCCGCTCGGTCTAGGCTATGCAAATCTGGGCACACTCTTGATGTTGAACGGCATTCCTTATGACAGCGATGAAGCCCGCGCCTGGGCGGCGTCAATCTCGGCAATCCTGTCTGGACACGGTTACCGAACCAGCGCCGAGATAGCCGGCAGCGTCGGTCCGTTCCCCGAGTTTGAAGTGAACAGCCGGTCAATGCTGGACGTCATGCAGATGCACCGCGAGGCAGCCTACGAAATTTCTGAAGCGGACTGTCCAGACAACCTGCTCCAAGCCGCGCGGGAAGATTGGGACATCTGCCTACAACTGGGCGAACGATTCGGCTACCGTAACTCCCAAATCTCGGTCATCGCACCCACCGGCACTATCGCTTTTCTGATGGACTGCGACACCACCGGAATCGAACCAGATTTTGCGCTGGTGAAATTCAAAAAACTAGCCGGCGGCGGTTACTTCAAAATTGTCAACCAGAGCGTGCCAAGAGCCATGGAGCGGCTCGGCTATACCCCCGACCAAATTGATGAAATTGTCGCTTACATCGTCGGCACCGCGTCGCTCAACGGAACGCCTATCAACACAGAAAGACTCAAGGAGAAGGGCTTCACAGACGAAGATTTGTCGAAAATTGAATCGGTGTTGCCCGCCGCGTTTGACCTAAACATCGCTTTCGCGCCCCATACGCTCGGCGAGGCAACGCTGCAGCGGCTGGGAATTAGCGCTGAAAGTGCGCAGGCGCCGGGCTTCAGTATCTTGCGCGCGTTGGGCTTCAACCGTGAGGAGATTGACGCTGCCGAAGAAATTATCTGCGGACGCGGCACTGTCGAGGGCGCGCCGCACCTCAAGCCGGAACACTATCCTATCTTCGACTGCGCCAACAAATGCGGGAGAACAGGCACGCGCTACATCACTCCCATGGGCCCCGTTAAGATGATGGCGGCTGTCCAGCCCTTCATCAGCGGCGCAATATCAAAGACTGTCAACCTTCCCAACGAGGTCTCGGAGGACGAAATTAAGCAGGTATATGTCGAGGCGTGGAAGTTGGGCGTGAAGTGCATGGCTGTCTATCGAGACGGCAGCAAGAGCAGCCAACCGCTCTCCACAACCAGCCAGCAAGAGGCGGAGGAGATAGAATCGGAAATACAGGTAGAGTACCGTCCCGTCCGTAAACATCTGCCCGACGAACGCAGATCCCTTACCCACAAGTTCAGCGTTGGCGGGCACGAAGGCTACCTCACCGTCGGATTCTATGAGGACGGGCGGCCCGGGGAAGTCTTCCTTAGAATGTCCAAGGAGGGGTCGGTCATCTCCGGATTGATGGATACCATCGCAACCATGACTTCGGTCGCGCTTCAATACGGCGTACCGCTGGAATCGCTTGTCGAAAAATTCAGTCACAAACGCTTTGAGCCGTCCGGCTACACCAACAATAAGGACATCCCGATTGCGAAGTCGATTATCGACTACGTCTTCCGCTGGCTAGGATTAAAATTCCTTGCCCAGAGCCAATCTGAGGAAGATGAAAGCCTCGAAGATCAACTCGTCGATCCCCGCCAACTCCACTCCTTCGCCGATAACGGCGGCAACCAAGAGTTAAATGCGCCCGCCGCCATGCTGCCAAGCGGTCAGCGCGCGCAGTTGGAAGCCCAAGAAAAACGCGTCGCTTCAATGCAGTCCGACGCACCCCCTTGCCACGCCTGCGGCTCAATCATGGTACGCAACGGAACCTGCTACCGCTGCCTCAATTGCGGCGAAACCAGCGGCTGCTCGTAAAATCGGACCAAGTTGGCATTAAAAAAGGGCATCGTATTGGATTCTCGTTCCGGTTCAACGCGATGTCCTTATTATTTTAGCATTGATTATTACTCACAATTATCTACAGTTGTTTTCAGCAAATGGTCATTTGTCATTGGCTTTCAAACCACAACTTCTTCTATGAGGAAAAGGTGTTCTGTCGTGAGTCAAGATTCTTCCGTTAAACAGCAGTTTTTTGGCTGCCTAAAAAACTTTGTATCATCGCTAGACCACTATGTTAGTACGGACGATGGGCAGTGGCGTGTAAAGGGGTTCATTGATGTATGCAAGAACATCTACACAATATCTTCGGATACCAAGATAACATCCAAAATTCTTGAGATACACCTGTTACCTCAGATACTTGAGTTTGCACATGAAATCGGATACAGGGTGGTTCTAGCCGAACATCAGAATTACTATCCAGATATCTCTTTTGTGCATGCCAATGACGAACGCATCAAATTCGCTGTTGATTTCAAAACTACATATCGTTTGCCCGAAAATCCGGAATTCTGCAATGGATTCACTTTGGGCTCCCATGGGGCATATTTCGTAAATAGAGGAAGTTCAAAGAATATTCAATTCCCCTATGGCCAATACCAAGGACATTTTTGTCTGGGAATTATCTATAGCCGACATTCGAAGTCAAGGACAACAGAAACTCGTACCTACAAAATTGAGGAACTGCACTCAATTGCGTCCGTAATTAAGGATTTCAGGTTCTTCGTCGCGGAAAAATGGAAGATTGCAAGCGATAAAAGCGGCAGTGGAAATACCGCAAACATTGGTAGTATCGCCAGAATTGATGATATAGTATCAGAACGAGGGATGTTTTCAATCTTGGGCGAGAGATGGTTCGATGATTACTGGATGAACTATGGCAAGATTACCATCTCCGAAGATCCAGGCAAAACCAAGCAAATTACTAACTTGCGAGATTTTGTGATATACAGAGGAGGCGACGTTCGCCTTATTGTACCCAAAGCGCGTAAAAAGGCTGTGAGGCACGAGAGCTAGATATGAAAGTCATGATTCCTCCGATAAAGTGCCAAGGCATCAAAGGCAAGATTCTTCCTTTAATCAGAAGGGCTATGGATTGGTCTTTTGAAGGCACTTGGATTGAACCCTTTATGGGGTCAGGTGTCGTTGGTTTCAATGTCATGCCACGCTGTGCAATCTTCGCAGATAGCAACCCCCATTTGATTGACTTCTATAGAGCCATTGCTAGTGGAAAGGTAGACGGCTTTAAGGTGAGAAGATTTCTTGAACGCGAAGGGCAGATACTTGCAAAATGTGGTGAAGATTACTATTACGAAGTACGCGCTCGGTTTAACGGAACACATGAGCCTCTTGACTTTCTGTTTTTGAACCGCTGTTGCTTCAATGGGATGATTCGGTTCAATCGCAAAGGCGGCTTTAATACGCCTTTCGGGCACAAACCGCAACGATTTTCTAAGGCATATATTACAAAGATTGTTAACCAAGTTGATTACGTGTCCATTATTACGAAGAATTCTAATTGGACATTTGTTTGCCAAGATTTTAGAGAAACACTAAAAGAGGTTTCTGAGGATGATTTTATCTACTGCGATCCGCCTTATGTCGGGCGTCACACAGACTATTTTGATAGCTGGGACGAGGAGCATGAGCATCAACTGTTCGCGATTCTAAGCCGATTGCCTTGCAAATTCCTTCTGTCAACGTGGCATAGCAGTCCGTATAGGAAAAACGTATTCCTTGATACACTGTGGTCAAAATTCAATGTTTTAACCAAGGAACACTTCTATCACATTGGAGCGCGGATGGAAAATAGAAAACCCATGCTTGAAGCTCTTGTGATGAATTTTACGCCGAGACGCCCACATGAAGAACCTGCCAATACACCTGAACAACTAAGAATTTTTGAAAAACTGAAGGCGTATCAAAGACGCAAGAGTTCAGACCTAGAAAATCAGCCTCTCTTTCATGAAATGTAAGGGGTAATGAATTCTATGAATCTGGATTCAGATGTAGCGTTTGGTTCAATCGAGTTGAGCGTTTTAGGCAAGTTCTTGTAGGTTGGGTAGAGCGATCAACCGACCGAATAGGGAGGGCGATAGTCTTTATATAGTCCAGTCCGATGGCAGCGGGGTGAGATGTGTGCATGCCCTTTCAATAGCTGAGTTGGTTGACACAATTCTGACGCGTTGGGTTTCGCTGCGTCTAGTGTATCTTGCACAAAGCTAGCCTATTGATTAATTAGTTATAATCGGCATGTTTCGGTGTACCCAATCTACCCAACCTACAAACGCTACCCGAATCTCAACGAAAGAACCGACGCATCCTCTTCCACCGTGGGAGAGGCATCCTTGCCTCGATAATCAGGAGAAGAATCTCACCCCCAACTGCCTCGCAACAATTCGGCAATCGTAAGTTGACACCAAGACCCTACAAAATCACCCTGCACATTTACCTTTCCCAATGCCGGCGATGCCTCTTTAGAACGCTTCTATGACCCCAATCCAAAAAACAGCCCAACCCCATGAAAAACGCAATTTCATTGTATTCGTTGTGAATCAGATTTTCGTGCGTATCGGCTGGATATTTAAGACTGAAACGGTGGTCATGCCCGGCTTTCTCGATACGCATACCCCATCCGGCGTCATTCGCGGATTCCTGCCGCTTATCGCCCGAGTCGGACAGAGCTTGCCCCAGTTTCTCGTCGCACACCAAGTCTCAAAGATGCCCAGAAAACAGGCTGTGTTTATAGGGTCTGCGTTCGGCATCATGATTCCTTGGCTCGTATTGGCGCTGACGCTGGGGTTGACTGATTTCGCTGGAAACGTCATCGTCGGGTTCTTTCTGGCATCATACACAATGCACTGGCTAATGCTCGGCTGCAATATGCTTGCAAACGGCACCCTGCAGGGCAAACTAATCCGCGCTGAAAGACGCGGGCGAATCCTGGCTTATGCCAATACCATCGGGTGTATGCTTGCGATTGCCGCGTTCTGGTTGGCTGCGCCGTACTGGCTGCGCGAAGGAAACACGAATTATGCGTGGATATTCGGAACCACCGGCGGCTTCTTCGGTCTCGCCGCATATGCCGGTTTGTATTTCCGCGAACCGCCAGACTCAACCGTGCAGGAATCTTCTCACCTACTTAAGTTTCTCGGTTCCGGCTTGATGCTGGTGCGCCGTGACCGGGACTTTCGCAGGCTGGCGGTGGTAATACTTCTGTTCTACGTCGTTTGGTTGCTATTCCCGCACTACACCGTATTCGGGATGCGCAGGTTGGGATTGGCGCCCGGGAACTTTTTCACGTTAATCGCCGTACAGAATACAATAAATGCGTTGAGTTCCGGAGTGATGGGCAATCTAGCCGATCGCCGGGGCAACCGGTTTGTGCTGCGAATGCTCATATTCATCGGCGCCTTAGCCCCATTGGTAGCTATTTTTATCAGCCGGTTGGCCATAGGCGCGGACCTCTACTGGATTGTGTACGCCTTTCTTGGATTCATTCCCGTATCGAATCGTGTTGTCATAAACTACACCCTTGAAATTTCGCCGCAGCAAAAACACCCGCAATACTTGGGAGTCATGAGTCTCTTCCAAGCGCTCCCGTTGTGCGCGTCGCCTCTGCTCGGGCTGCTGATTGACCGTTTCTCTTTTGAACCTGTATTTGTCTTCTGCTCGTTAATCACCTTGTGGGCAGTCTTCCTAACCTTCCGCTTGAGTGAACCTAGATTCGCTCAGAATGTTTAGCTATTACGGCTCTTGTAGGTTGGGTAAAGCGGCATTCATGAAACACGCAACATGAAGCGAATTGGTTCCGAGCACCAACACGGATTGAAACTTGATACCATGTAACGAAACCCAACTTTTTTCGTGTCTCAATGGGTTGATGATGTGAGATGTACGTTCGACGCTCGAAATTGCCAAATTGGTCGACAGACTTTAAAAGTGTTGATGCCCGCACACCTACAAATTAAACGAGTACCGCCAATTCCCACAAAATTAGACAGCGAGACCGCTTCGGGACACTTTTATGAACAACATTGAAAATTCATCTCAACCTCATGAAAAACACAACTTCATGGTGTTCGTCGTGAATCAGGTATTGGTGCGCATCGGCTGGATATTCAAGAACGAAACTGCCATTATTCCACGATTCCTTGAATTGCACAGCCCGTCGGGCGTCATACGCGGGTTCCTCCCGCTTATCTTTGGACTCGGGCAAAGTCTGCCCCTGTTTCTCATCGCGCACCCGGTTTCAAAGATGATTAGAAAAAAGGGCGTGTTCGTAATCTCCGCGTTCGGCAACGCCCTCCCTTGGTTGGTTCTGGCGTTGATATTGGGATTGTCAGATTTCGCTGGTCCTGTCGTCGTAGGTATCTTTCTGGTATCACACACACTGAGCTGGTTGATGATGGGGTGTAATCGGCTCGCCATCGGCGTCCTGCAAGGTAAGTTAATCCGCGTCGACCAGCGCGGGCGGCTGTTGGCTTATGACAATTCCATCGGCTGCCTGCTTGCGGTTGCCGCTTTTTGGCTGGTCATGCCGCATTGGCTGCGAGAAGGAAACACGCATTATGCGTGGATTTTTGGCACCGCCGGGGGTTTCTTCGGTCTTGCCGCGTGCGCCAGTTTCTATTTTCGGGAGACGCCGGACTGGTATTCTTGGGAATCAGCCGGCTCATCGGCGCCGCCCTCTTTTGCCAAGTTTCTTAGTTCGGGATTGATGCTGGTACGTTATGACCGAAACTTCCGCATTCTCGCGGTAGTTATTGTGTTGTTCCATCTCGCTTGGCTGCTTTTCCCGCACTACACGGTATTTGGGATGCGGAGATTGGGACTGGCGCCCGCGAACTTTTTTATCATAATTTCTGTACAGAACGTCGTAACCGCGATCGGTTCTTGGGCAATGGGAAATTTAGCCGATCGACGCGGCAACCGGCTCGTGCTGCGCATTTTGGTTTTCATCGGAGTTTTCGCCCCTTTGTCAGCAATTGCCATCAGCCAGCTACCCATGGGAGCTGACCTCTATTGGTTTGTGTTTGCGTTTCTGGGATTTTTTCCGGCATTCAATCGTGTTATCATGAACTACACGCTTGAGATCGCGCCGCGCGCCAAGCACTCGCAATACCTGGGCGTGATAAATTTAATCCAAGCCTGCTCGCTTTTCGCGTCCCCGCTGATCGGGCTTATAATCGACCGGCTCTCCTTTGAACCCGTGTTTATTTCCGGCGCCGTATTGGCGCTTACGGCAGGGTTGCTGACCTTCTGGTTGGCTGAACCCAGGCAATCTCGGATTTTTTAGCCGCCGCCATACCTTAATCTCCCGCACCAATTTTTAGTACGATTTTGCCTGCGAGAATCATTTGACCTCCGTTTTGCAATGATTTGGAAAACTATGTATGCAAAGTTTGTTTTGCCCAAGCCGCCTTTTTAGTGTTATTATAAGAAGAAGCGAGATACCAGCACATATTCCGATTTTGGAGTTTCACAAATGAAAAAGGGGAGTCGCCCTGAAACCCATCCCGTCCTGCAATCGAGGCTTAGTTTTGTGGAACGGCGAATGCATCGTGCGCGTCGGCAGCTCAAAAGGCGAACGCGGCGTGCCTTGGTACCGCTTGACATTCAAGAATCCGTCGGTATTTCCCAAATCAAAGGGGATGTGCTAATCGTCAGCGACAATCCTCACGTACAACAAAAGGTTGAGACGACGCTGCAGTCCGAAACTTATCAATGCGACATCGCCCAAAATGGAATCGAAGCCATCGGGTATATGAAGCTGGGAAATTACCGAATGGTCGTGTTGGATCGAACCCGCCGCGGACGGTCTCAGGTTTTCCGCTATATCGAACGCTACCGTCCGCATATCAAGGTAATCTCGATAGTAAATGACGAGAACCGCGCACGGGAATCCATGGCGTTCGGCGGATATAGTTTTCTGCTGGGCACTGAATTTGATCCGGAGCAGTTGCGGACGTGCTTAACCAGCTCCCTTCAACTCAATCACCGGGTATGCCACGTCTTGGCAAGCGGACAGCCGTGCAACCGTTCCTGCATCAACAATTATCAATGGGCAACCGATTTCCAAGAAATGCAATACGAAAGACAGCTCGCGAGAGAAACACCACCCGAAACCGAAATGGAACACGTAGACCAAGAAATTGATGACGTCGATCCCCTTCAAACCGAACAGTCCGATTTCTTCGAAGAACTGGAGGAAGTGCATGACGAGGAGTTGATGGAAGTCGAGGAGGAGGAGATAGAAAAAATCCAAGAGGAGCGGATGGAGGAATTCGAACAAGAGGACGCTCAAGAGGAAGAGTCTTTGGAGCTAACCGGCGATGATTCCTCCTCCCAACATAACGGTAACTAGACGAGGTTTCCTATTTTACACTTATGACTTACGCAAAACATAGTAGTAGGCACACTCCGTGTGCCGTAGTTTGCATTTGTTGCACCGACGCGCATATCTCCTAAACTGAACCAGTCAGACAAGAAGGAACGACCAAGATGAGTCAGCCAGCCAAGCCCTTTGTATTCGTTACACTCCAAGGTCCCGACGACGGCGGAGACTTCGGCCCAAATACATCCGGAACGAAAACCGGCGGCATTCAGGAAGCCCTCGACTACGCCCATAAACACTGCCGAGATGTCTATATTGTGGGCGGACGCGGCGGCACACATGAAGGTGAAGGTATTCCGGACAACATCTATACGCTCGACGAGACCTTACGCGTGCCGTGGAGCCAGGATTTCAAGGTCGATAGCGGCAATCCCCTACTTTATTACCGCAAGGACAGCGGGCACGCAATTGAAATCGACAGCCAGATGAATTGCCGGTACAAGTTCGGTCTCATCGCCTCAAACTCCTGCGATGCGGTCGTTTGCATCAAGCCCAAATCACCGGGACCCGACGATATGAAGGTCGTTACCGCCTGCGTATTCGACTTTTCGGCAATCGTCACCGGGCACCCGGATGCAGACGCGCTCCTGATTGATTCGTCCGAAGGCATGATTGTCAACAGCAAGATTTTTGCCGAGGAGACGAATACAATAAAGTGCGGCGTTCATCTCACCGACAACGGCGGAACTGGGCAATGGATTAGCAACAACCAAATTGAAGTAATGTTCGGAAATCAGATGCACTCGAAGGGCGACTGCACCGGTTTGCAACTCGGCGAAGCCGGCTCGGCGAAAATCGTCCATAACCGGTTTGACATGTCCTTCCACGCACCGAGAGGCGCGCATTTCGATCCTGAGAAGGAACACCTTCCCAGTACAGCAGAGCGGCTAGTTACGCTGGATAATTTCACTCCGCCAAACGCAATCGGCGCCGACATCCACGCCCAGCGAAACATGCTCACCCTCTCATTTTTCGGCCTTCGCGCGCCTGGCACCGATATTATCTTCCAGCCGGATGCCAGAGATAACACGGTCATGGCGATGACGCTGCCCAACGGCGTCACCAACAATGCAACCTCGCCAACGAATCGCATCATCCCCAATTGGCCCGTTGGATTCGACGTTACGACGCCGGAATTCCCCGCTTCGGGAGAACCGCTCGTAAACACTACGTCTTATGCCGTACAAATCATCATTCTCACTGCGGGCGAGATCGGCCGGTGGACAATCACAGACGCAGGCAGTACACCTCAGACCACGCCTTACAATCTCAGCCTAGTGGACAATCTTATGCGTCCGCCGCGCCCCATGCAGCCGCCGCGCCAATCGGAATCGGAAACCATCACCGGCGGCCTCTTCCCGGGGCAGACGCTCATTCTAAAACCCGGTGAACAGATTAGCTTCGATTACTCGAAACCGGCAACCTGGCGTTGGATGGCGCTCTGATGACACCGATCGGGGATTCGACCGCTCGCACCAGTACCCAACCCTTACTCCCTAATCAGTGGCGTTTGATTGTGCTTGCAATCCTTTATTGATGAGGCAATACCCAGGGAAAGAGTTGCTACTTTGCCGGCTACAACGGCTTGAAACCTACGTATCATGCTCGACAAGATTCGAAATGCCGCGATTCTACGTCATCCCTCGCCGGGCGCATATTTCGATCTTGCTATCCATATCGGGTTTCTCATCTTCGTTCTTGCACTTCCGTTCGGCCATTCAACAATCGTACTCTATGCCGGACTAACGCTTGCTCTGCTCGGATGGATAGGGCGAATCTGCCGCGAACGCAAATTCGTTTGGAAACGGACACCTTTGGACATACCGGTCGCCCTATTTCTCGGGCTCGCGCTAGTTGGTTCGTTCTTTGCGCCAAATCCATCCAGTAGCAGTCTCGGCTACTTCTGGAAACTGCTTCGTGCGGTATTGCTGTTCTATGCGGTAATTCACAGCCGTCTCGGCGAACGATGGCGCTATATGGTTTTTGCATTCCTCTTCGCTGGCGGGCTGTCTGCCGTGCTCGGTCTCTGGTACTATTTCAACGGCACGAATATGGGCGTAGTGCGGCTGTTTAGTGTCGATGCCACACTTCAAAGCGGCACCGGCGAGAAGTTGCCCTCAGTGGACTGGCAGCGGGCGTTTGAAAATAACGGCCGCCGATTGTCACAAAATGCCTCCATTTCTCCCTCAAACAAGGACGCCGAATGGGTAATGAAGGACGAGGAAAACAACCGAAAATACATTGTCAGGAATAGTCGTGAACAACTCGATATCTACTATGTTGAGCCTCGCCTCGCCGGGACGTTTAAGATGCCCAACGATTTGGGCGCCTATTTGGTAATAGTCGTCCCTATCGCAATGGGGTATCTCATCTCGGCTTGGCGTACTCGCCGAAACAAGGACGGAAGGATATCTATACACTGGGGTTGGATTGTGTCTCTCGGCTTTCTCTTGTGCGTAATGGGAGCGAACTTAGCGCTTACACTTACGCGGGCGGCATGGGTCGCCGTTTTTTTCGCGGCGGTTTATATGGCAATCTGTTTTAAACGGCGGTTATTGTGGGGACTGCTGATTCTCGCCGTGCTGTCGCCGTTTTTCATGCCCCAAGATGTCAAAGATCGATTCAAAACAGTATGGCAGCGCCCCTCGGGTTTTATGAGCGAACGTCCGCAATGGTGGAAAACCTCTGCCCAACTGATTGCGAAGTATCCGATAACCGGAATCGGCTTAGGCAGATTCCGTCATGAATACAAATTGCACGGACCGCCGGACATGTACCATGAACCGTACCATGCGCATAACATCTATCTGCACATTGCTGTTGAACAGGGAATTCCATCGCTGCTCCTATTTTTCTGGATGCTTTTCCTAATCTTTCGCCGACTCTTCGCCTTACGCAAAAACGGCGGTTTTTGGCGTTCCGGCTTATACATCGGAGGCAGCGGGTTCCTGATTTCCGCCTTAATCTACGGCCTTGCAGACCATATTCTGCACCAGCGGCCGCTACTAATGTTCTGGTTCATTATCGGCATCGTCTTTTACGTGACGTCTCAAAGTATCGAAAGCGAAAGTGAAACGCCGTTTACTAAGGCGCGGATAGCTTGAGACGCATGGCTGATGAAATTCAACACGGTTAGGATTTACGCAGTTGGACACGTGTACTATTTTTCCGTTCCGCCGGCCGGAGATTGGGCAGGCGCAAGACCTGCCCCTACACTTGGTTTATTCCCTGTATGGGCAACCCTTGTGGTTGCCCTTGATTCCGAAGTGCGTAATTCCTAACGATGATTTCATTTTATCAAAAACGGTTTCACCAACTAAAGCAGTTGAAGGAGGTATTATGCGCATCACTGTCCGTTTCAAACATTCGACTGGCATAAGATTTTTCCGCCGTATTTTGAAAAATATGCCACAATTTCGGTCACTTCTCGAAAAGGCGTCCCACTCGATGTTAGTTGCCGCCGTCAGTATCGCATTCACAAGTGCACCGCCGATATATGCCCATCAGGGAATGCACAGCGGAGATACGCGTATCCTACCGTTAGGCGCCAAACTGAAAAAACTGTTCGACGGCGCGTTTTTCACGGAAGGCGGCGCTGTTGCGCCGGATGGGGCGGTCTATTTCAGCGACATTACGTTCACCTATCAAACGGATATGCAGGCGGGGCATATTTGGAAATACGATCCAAGCACCGGCAATACCACCATTTTCCGTTCGCCCAGCGGCATGTCCAACGGGATAAAATTTGATGCCGAAGGTCGTATGATTGTAGCCGAAGGTGCTGACTTTGGCGGACGCCGCGTGACTCGCACGGATATGGTGACGGGAAAAAGTACCATCATCGCCGGGCTATACGATGGCCGCCCATTCAACTCACCGAACGACATCACCATCGATGAAAAAGGGCGCATTTTCTTCAGCGATCCCCGCTACCTCGGACACGAACCGGTCGATCAGCCCGTCATGGGAGTGTATCGCATAGATACGGACGGATCTATCCACCGCATCATCACAGATGCTGGAAAGCCGAATGGCGTCGCAATTTCGCCCGATCAAAAGACGCTGTACGTGGTCAGCCACGATAACGGTTTGATAGGTTTAGATCGGATTCCCGATGGCGCGCCAGTCCGCAAGGGGCGAATGGCGTTGCTGGCGTATGACCTCGCCCCGGACGGAACCGCTGCGTTTAGAAAAACCCTGGTTGACTACTATCCGGAATTTGGGCCCGACGGATTGGTTGTTGATGTGGACGGAAATCTCTATGTTGCCGAACGCAGCCATAAACGCCCGGGGATTGCTGTTCGTTCGCCGGAGGGGAAGGAACTCGAATTTATCCGAACCGCACCCGACCTGCCCACCAACGTCGCCTTCGGGCGCGGCGCAGAGCGCAAAACTTTATACATCACGGCGGGAAAGAGCCTCTACAAAATTGACCTCATGAAGGAAGGATATCACCTACCGTCGAATTAGGAAAAAAATATGCCGAATGAAAATCAAAGGACAGCAACCGTTCTTTCTAAACAGGTAATCTGCAAACAGCGTGGGAAATATATCGGTTGGCCAACGGTCGCCAAGACGCGCCACGGCGAACTGCTTGTAGCCTTTTCCGGCGATCGGGATGCCCATCTCTGTCCGTGGGGAAAGACATATATGGTTAGAAGCAGGGACGACGGATCAACATGGACCGAGCCAGCACTGATTAACAATACGCCGCTTGACGACCGGGATGCAGGCATTCTTCAAACGCAAAAGGGCACGCTGCTGCTGACATGGTTTTCCTCGACGCTATTCCAATCCGCGCACAAGTTCCCGCCTCGATTCAGGCGCCATGTTACCCCCGAAATGCTTACGTGTTGGAAACGGCATCAGGAAAAGGTTACCGCCGAGATTATTGAGGAGTGGCGTCATAGCTGGATTCGGCGTTCCGATGACGGCGGTGCAACCTGGGGTAATCTAATCAAATTGCCCGGACACGCACCGCACGGGCCAATCGAGCTATCAGACGGACGGCTTTTGTATGTCGGAAGCAGAGGGCACTGGGTCGCTGAGTCCACAGACGACGGGCGGACATGGAAAAAAATCGGAAGCATCCCCCGCTCCGCCAGTCTCTCCGCGGTTCTTGATGAACCGCATGCCGTTGAAGCCGCTGACGGAAAACTCCTCACCCTGTTTCGCTACGAACCGCCGCAAGCCGATCAACGGTTCATGCACCAATCGGAAAGCACGGACGGCGGAAAAACTTGGTCAACCGCCCATCCCACCACTATATGGGCGGACAATCCGCCCCATTTAATCCGCTTGAAAGACAATCGCCTCCTTGTTGTATACGGCAGACGAACACCGCCCTACGGTCAGCGCGCATGCGTTAGCCATGATGATGGCGGCGCCGCTTGGGACTCGGAGAACGAAATTATCCTCGGCGAGGCTCCCAATAACGACTTAGGCTATCCCGCCTCAGTTCAATTGGACGATGGTTCTATCCTGACAGTCTACTACCAACCCGACAGCCCCGACGAAAAACCGTGTCTCATGGGCACCTATTGGCGCTTAGAACCCTAATGCATCGCAGCATTTTGAATCATCTCACTATTCCTTCGGCACTGCCCACCTATGTAGATTTATAGTCATTGCGACTAAAAATTATACATTTGCTCGACTGAAAATTGCTAAATTTAACGGATGGCAAAGGTGTCCCCATGAGCGGGATTGTGTCCCCGTGGACACTCCCCTCCAAACGCCAAATGTCAATTGATTTTCGCATCTGAAGAATGCCTGAAAGCCGGCTCAAACACTCGCTCCGCGGCACATCCGGCGCCCCGCGGAATGCGTCGGTTTCGATATGCCGAAAAGTGTCCTTTTGTGCCCTTTTGTGTCCTAAAATCGAGGTTTCAATTTTCGGACACTTTTCACGGTTCAGGGTGCCTCTCCGATTTACGCTCATAAAAAAAGCGAGGGTGCACGTCATACAGCGCCCCTCGCCTCGCCGTTAAAATTATTTTAATGTCCTAAACATCAAGCAGACCGGATTCTTGTAAGATTATACGGAACGGTTATTTTGATTGTCAAGGAAAAATATTGGCAGCCGTCTGAACCGTGATTTGTGTGATTGAATGATGGGCTGTGATTAAAGTTTTTGTAGGTTGGGTAGAGCGGGGCTGATGAATCATGTGAATTTTGAGACATGAGGTTGTGGAATTGATTGAGTTCAAGATTTGGTAGCGCGCAGCGAAACCCAACGCTTTTGTAACGTCGCAAGGGTTAAAAAGCGTTGGGTTTCGCTACATGTAATTTGCAAAGAGCATTGTCTTGGTTACTAAACCGTCATAGCAATCGGAACGGTTTTGGTATTACCCGCTCTACCCAACCTACAAAGACTGTGATTTGTGTGATTAAATGATGGACTGTGATTAACGGCGAATGTGTCGCGATTCGGAAATCGCTCCTACAGGCGGTAGATTCCGGTAGGAGGGAATTCCGATTCCCGACAATATGTATATAACCCCCTCTAGCTCCCCTTTGGTAAGGGGGAGGATTAAACTGAAAAACAACGTCGCGATTCGGAGATCGCTCCTACCGGGCGTTGAATCCTGGTTAGGAGGGAATTCCGATTCCCGACGGGCTGTCAACAACCCCCTCTAACTCCCCCTTGGTAAGGGGGAGGATTTTCTGTTTTTATTCCCCTCCTTAACAAGGAGGGGTTAGGGGAGGTTAATATGCACCTAAATTCTACTGGACGGGATAAAGGAACACACAGTTTTTGCAGGTTGGGTAGAGCGGGTTTGATGAAATATGTGGATTATGAGACATGGGTTGGTATCTTGATTGGGTTCAAGAATTATTAGTGCGCAGCGAAACCCAACGATCAACTGAGCGAATAGCGAAGGCGATAGTCTTATCCGAACCGCCTCCAACAAACCGAACTCGCCGCAGTTTCCAAAAGCGTTGGGTTTCGGAAAGACTATCGCCTTCGCTATTCGCTCAGTTGATCTCTACCCAACCTACAAAAACTCGGTTTCTCACTCCGATCGTGCAGTGCTACTTGACAATAACCATGCGCCGTAGCGCGGTATACTCACCCGCGTCGAGTTGAATATAATAAGCGCCGCTTGTGACGGGTTCGCCGTTTTGGTTGCGGCCGTCCCAATACGCTGCGTTTGCTTTGTCTCGATAGACGCCCGACCCTTGATGCCCAATGTCGAGGGTGCGGACGATATGACCGCTCTGGTCGTAGATGCTCAAAGTGACGTAAGTATCGTTTGCCAACTGGTACGGTATCCAAGTCTCTGGGTTGAACGGATTCGGATAGTTCTGCAGCAACGCCGTGCGTTTGATGTTTCCCAGCGCCGTTGTGAGTCTTTCCAACGGTTCCACCGCTAATTGGATTGAAGACTCAACTTCCCAAAGCAACACGGTGCCGTCCCAGCTCGCACTGGCAAGCGTGCGCCCATCGGGACTAAACGCAATGCTATTTACAGCATACTTGTGCCCAGCGAGCGTTCGCAGATGCTCTCCTGTAATAGCGTTCCACAATCGTATAGTGCGGTCTGCACTCCCACTAGCTAATGCGCGTCCATCGGGGCTGAACGCAACGCTCAAGACCTCTTCCGTATGCCCATTGAGTGTTAACAGATGTTTTCCGGTATCAGCGTTCCATAATCGGATGGTACGGTCTCCGCTCCCACTAGCAATGTTGCGTCCATCAGGGCTGAACGCAACGCTATTGACCGCATCCGTGTGCCCATCAAGCGTTCGCAGATGTTTTCCGGTATCAGCGTCCCACAATCGGATGGTACGGTCTCCGCTCCCACTAGCAATGTTGCGTCCATCAGGGCTGAACGCAACGCTATTGACCGCATTCGTATGCCCATCAAGCGTTCGCAGGTGTTTTCCGGTATCAGCGTCCCACAATCGGATGGTACGGTCTCCGCTCCCACTAGCAATGTTGCGTCCATCAGGGCTGAACGCAACGCTATTGACCGCATCCGTATGCCCATCAAGCGTTCGCAGGTGTTTTCCCCTATGGACGTCCCACAAGCGGACACTGTTCCTACTCTGACCTGCAAGTATGTCTGCATCGGGGCTAAACGCTACACTACTGACCCTAGACTTATGTCCTGTCAGTGTTCGCGTGAGCCTTCCCATATCAGCGTCCCAAAGTCGGATTATATTATCCCCACTCCCACTTGCAAGCATTCCAGTTTCGGAAGCGAACGCAACGCTATCAACCCCAGGCATATGCCCGTTCAGTGTTCGCAGGCGATTACCAGTATCGGCGTCCCAAAAACGGACGGTAGCGTCGAAACTCCCGCTAGCGATGGTGCGTCCATCGGGACTGAACGCAATGCTCAAGATCGATTTCGCATGCCCTTCTAGTGTTTGTAGATGTTTTCCGTTATGTGCGTCCCACAAGCGGATAGTTCTGTCCCAACTCCCACTCGCGAGTGTCTGTCCATCGGGGCTGAACGCAATGTCATCAATCTCACGCGTATGTCCGTTAAGTGTTCGCCGGTGTTTTCCTGTGTCTGCGTCCCACAGGCGGAGGGTACGGTCCCAACTCCCGCTTGCTAGAATAGCGTTATTGGGACTGAATGCAAGGCTATCGACAATACCTGTATGTCCGTTGAGTGTTTGCAGATGTAATCCGTTATGGGCGTCCCACAGGCGGATAGTTCTGTCCCAACTCCCACTCGCGAGTGTGGCGCTATCGGGACTGAACGTTACGCTAGCGACCGGATCCATATGCCCGTTGAGTGTTCCTCGGTGTTTTCCTGTATCGATTTCCCACAGGCGGATAGTAAGGTCCATACTCCCGCTTGCGAGTGTGGCGTTATTGGGACTGAACGCAATGCTGGCGACCGGACCTGTATGCCCTTTGAGCGTTCGTAGGTGTTTTCCCGAATCGGTGTCCCACAATCGGATAGTTCGCCCACCTCCACTAGCGATGATGCGTCCGTCGGGACTGAATGCTAAGCTATTGACCGCATTTGTATGCCCGGTAAGCAAGGCGACGACTTCTCGACGGTTTGCCGTATCGTAAAGCCATACGCCGATACCGCTAGCGACCGCAAGTCGCGTGCCATCGGGCGAATATCGTATCTCACTTATCGAACCCTTCCCTAAGCGCGCTTTAGCGCCCTCGGGCAACCCCCATTGCGTAGAGTCTTGGGCAATGCTAAACGGTAGACATAGAACGGATAGGAATAATAAGCTAGACTTTAACACTATTACTTTCTTCATTTGAATAATGTCCATATTCTAGTTAAGGGGTTAATTCTCTATGACATAGAAGAATAGAATTGGGTTGAGTGTGAATTTACACACCCAACCCGAGTTTGAGCGCCTGATGATACTACCGAAACAATAACCCGCCGATTTATCAACATGAGAGTTGCCGCGACAAGACGAGACGTTTCGTCAACAGCGCTGTTTATTGTCTAGGTTAATTCTACGGCTAAAATGATGCGCTATCACTCTTATGATGAGGTCTGCCCTGTGCATCGAAACCAGAGACAGAAGCGTATGCAGAACCGCTTGAGCAAGTGCCATCTTCTCGGTCTACGACTACTGAAGTAGAAACCCGATTATCTGCGAAATCGTCATGGTCTTCCTTTTCTTCACTATCAACACGAGCGTACAGATAGTAAGAACCATCATAAAGAGCGTGATTATTAATTGATGCGGTTGCTTTACACGTATCCGCATTCGCGGTACAGTAAGCGTTATACGCATAAACACTGACGCAAACAATTCCAATTACCAACACCAAGAAACTACTCAACATAACCAACGTTTTGCATTTCATGATAATCTCCTTTACTTTTTTAGTCATTAAAAACAGTTGCAGGATCGTATCCTGCATCGTCGTAATCAACAAAATTTATGCCAGGGAACTTCGTCTTGTAAGCCCCTGACAAAATTTCTTGTTCCGAAAAAAGCTGCCCATCACTATCGACTAATTGATTCACTGTGTCCGTAGCCCCAAGTCTACGCTTGATAAACGGCACTTCTACGAATTGTCCATCAGGACTTACACGAACATAACTAGCCCACTTAAGATACACCACGTCTGGATAGATCGGGTACACCTTTCCCGATTTTGACTCTGAGAAACCGCTTATAAAATCTCGGTCTCCCCGATTCCATAATTCTATCAAGACACGGTAAAGTCTAACGTGGTTGGAAAAATCGCGCTCGTGAAAATAGTCTTTGAGCCACACCGGAGTGACGGGAAACCCTTCAGGAACTTCAGGGAAATCCTTCCCTTCTTCCTGTTCAAGAGCGGAATGCTCTTCAACAAGTTCGTTCCGTTCTGCATTTTCAATTTCATCCGAGTCGGATGTCGATACAACATCATCGGATAATCCCCCATCTGACACCAAATCTGTTTCTAAGTCCGATGGAGTGTTTTGAGAAACAGAAGCGCGGACAGGGTGATTCGTGCTTACGGCGTGCGGCCCGTCCGACAGCAGGTGTTCTGGAAGAGGTTCCACATTGGGGCCATGGAGCCAGCGGCTTCCGAAATAGCTGCCCACAATCAATAGCGCGGAAATCAAGACTGATCCGCATATTATCAGTTTCTGTCTAATCGTAAACATCGATATCACCTTCCTCACTCTGTCAATCCTTGGTTGAGAGAAATTTATGTGACCACTGCGGACCGTTCCGCAGTTCAAAGTGTTGCTTAATGGCTATCTTATAAGCAAAATATGTGCCAAGACGAATATTTCCCCGCAATTCAAGCTCCGTTTTGGACTGGGAAGCCTGATGTGTAAAGGGATCCGGGCAGTTAAATTTTTTTTCGGTCGAGAGTAACAGCGATTGGATTGGGTAGGCAAAGGGGCGCAACTTATGTTGACACAATTCGGGAAAATGGTGAACGAAGCCTTGCCACACAAGGGTTTTACGGGATGTGCAACAATAGTGGACAATAGCAACAAATTTTGCATCCCTTTGGAATGAGGGGTTTTCGGTAGGTACGGAGGGTAAATAAAGATTTGGAGTGCTGAACTGAAGGAATTAAACGATGATTTACGCATCGTCCGATGATGTTTTGGAACGGTTCAGACGCTTGTTCAGCGCCTGCCTCGTCATGCCCAATAGTTGGGCGGCAGTGGTCTGGTTTCCGTTGGCGCGTTTGAGGGCTTCAGCAACTGCAAACCGCTCGATGTCTTTCAACTTGGGAAATCTGCGCAACTCGGCTAACTTCTCCACAATTTCAGCTTCGCCGGTATCACCCGCATCAAGGGAAAGGTCAGATTCCCCACCAATCTTCTTCCGGAAAGATTTAATAGAAAGAACGCCGCCCTTGTACTGACTTGCCGCATCTAGTACGAATCCTTCTAGCTCTCTGACATTTCCCGGAAAATCGAAAGCCTCAAGGTGTGTTAGGAGTTCCGGTGCAAGGGTACTCATGTCCTCTCCTAGAGTCTCGGACGCATGCGCTAGGAAGTGTTCAACCAATAGCGGGATATCCCCCGCCCGCTCACGAAGCGGCGGCAGGTGAATATGATGAGTTTGCAAGCGGAAGTAGAGGTCGTTGCGAAAAGTTTCGGACTCTCTCAGGAATTGTATATCTCGATTCGTCGCAACAACTATTCTTGCGTTATTTGTTCGCGGAAAATCGTCGCCAAGCGGGTAGTAAGTTCTTTCCTGCAGAAGACGCAGCAGTTTGACCTGAGACTCCAGGCGCAGGTCTCCGATTTCATCAAGGAAGAGCGTACCGTTTGACGCTTGTTCAATCAATCCCTTGCGAGGCTTATCCGCCCCAGTGTACGCCCCTTTTTTGTGGCCGAAAAGCGTGTCCGAGAATAGGTGGTCGTCGAGCCCCGCAATATTGACCGAAACGAAGTCACCCACCCGCCCGCTCAACTTGTGGATTGCCGCTGCAATCAGTTCCTTGCCAACTCCGGTTTCGCCCGTAATCAATACTGGCAGGTCGGTTTGGGCGATTGCCTCGGAATATTGAAAAATGGCGTGCATGCCGCTGTCTTGAGTAATAATGTCAGAGAACGCTTCAGGTTGTTTCAGCGCGTCAGAAAACACACGCTCCTTTAGCAGGCGAGTATGGCGACGCAGCTCGCTCATTTCTAGTCCGCGCCGAATCGTCGCCGTGAGCTCCGTGACATCCACCGGTTTCACGAGGTAATCGTACGCCCCGGTCTTCAGACATTCCACGGCGGTGCCCACGTCTTTTACGCCCGTGACAACCGTTACGGGGACGTCTGGAAAGTCGGCAAGAATCAATTGAAGCAGGTCTTTCCCTGATAAATGAGGCATCATCAAATCCAGCACCACAACCGAGAAGTCATCCTTTGACAGCGTAGACATAACTTCGCGGCTGTCACCGCATTGGACGACACGATTGATGCCCTCTGACCTAAGCGCACGGCTCGTACTGGCAAGAAAAAGTTCTTCGTCGTCAACGAGTAATATTGGACGGGTAGGAAACTGACTTGTATTCACTGATTACGCTCCGACGGCGGCAGGCAGCTTGACTGTCGCCCTCGTGCCCTTTCCAAGTTCTGAGGCGAAGGTCAAATCTCCGCCATGATTCTTGATAATAGTGTAAGAGATTGACAGCCCTAGGCCGGTACCTCCGGTGTCACGCTTGGTAGTGAAAAAGGCGTCCATGATGCGACCTAAATTTTCAGGCGGAATTCCTTCTCCCTCGTCGCAAACTTCAATCAATACATCGTTTGAACGCTTTCGGGTCGAAACCGCGATTTTTTTGCTCGGGTCGGACAGCGATTGGCAAGCGTTCGTGACTAAGTTAATAAATACCTGCTCAATTTGTTGCGCATTACCCTGAATCAACGGCAAGCCGCAATCCAATTCGAGCGAGAAATGGTTTGTAGCGTTTTTTATCAAATTCTCTATAATCAACATTGCAGCGTTAATCACCGCATTGCAATCAACCGATTGTTTTAATTCTTCGTCTCCGCTTTGCGAAAAATCGCTGAGCGCGTTCACAATCTCTTGGATTCGCCTCGCCCCGCTAATCATTCCCGTAGTCATGTCCTTGATATCAGTATTTAATTTCGTATAGGGCTCTCCAGCGCACATAAAGTCCCCATTCTCGTGGTAATACCTCTCTAGGATGGGCATTACGGCCAACCAACATTTCTCAAGGACTTGTCCGTTCTGCAATATAAAACTGTTCGGGTTGTTAATCTCGTGCGCCACGCCGGCGGTCATGACGCCCAATGACGCCATCTTATCCGCTAGAATCAACTGGCGCTGCTGCTGCGCAGATAGTTCCTCGGCACGCTTGCGTTCCGTGATGTCCAGCGCAAAGCCCGCTACGCGGTAGGGTACGCCGTTCTCATCGTCCACTGGAAAGGCGCGCGCATGAATCCAACGGATTTCACCATCCGGACGCACCATACGGAACTCATACTCCACTGAATCGCCGAGTTTCTGACGCTCAAAATGAGCAATAACCTGCTCTATGTCATCCGGATAGATGCTCTCCACCCACGACATCGGCGCTGCCATTAAGTCCATGCGGGATCGTCCCCATATCTCATCGTATCCGGGGCTGAGGTAGAAAAACTCGTCCCCTTCGAGCGACATTAGCCAGAACACCTCGCGGATGCTGGTCGCCAACTGGTGAAAGCGTTCTTCACTCGCTCGAAGGTCACGTTCAGTCTCCTTCTGCCGCGTGATGTCCCGCCAAATGAACCGGCAGTAAAGCGCCTTTCCTCTTGTATTACGGTAAGTTGCGGCATTTAAGTTTACCTCCAACGTACTTCCATCACTCTTCCGCAATACTAGCTCCGCATCACGTATTGTACCGTCGCTTACAAGGCTAGCGAAGGCTTTCTTTGCACCTTCGACACTGTCCGGATGATATATCTTCGAAATAGGGTGGCCGACAATCTCCGCTTCTGCATAACCCAACGCCGTGCATAACGCCTCATTGCAGTGGAGAACCCTTTCCGAGACGGCATCAGCAGAAGCAAACATGTCCGGGCCGTTGTAATATGGATCTGCCTCCGACATCCGCTTGAATTTATCTCTATCGCGCTCTAACCTCGCCACTTGCTGGCGCAACCGCCGTATTTCGCTATTTCGTTGTGATTGTTTCCCATCTTCCGCTTGCATTTCTCACCTCGGGTTTTACCGGATAAGTTCGCACAAGAATAACACCGTTTTGCGTGCATGTCAACCAATACGAACAGCCATGAGGGCATTCCGATTCCCGATGATATGTCTATGACCCCCTCTAGCTCCCCCTTGGTAAGGGGGAGGATTAAAATGAAAAACTGCGTCGCGATTCGGAGATTGCTGCTACCCAACGCTTTTGAAACCTTTCGACGACAGAAAAGCGGTGGGTTTCGGAAAGGCTGTCGCCTTCGCTATTCGCTCAGTTGATCTCTACCCAATCTACAAAAGGTAGGGCTAAAACGCGGCGTCATCGCTTTTCGCATGAAAATTGCCGTTGGCATCGAAACCGGAGACCGACGCGTACGCGGAACCGCTGCTGCAACTTACGAGATCTACAACAGCGGAATCGGAAAGATTATTCCCATTAGCAAACGCGCCGCCATCTTGATCTACCGCGTGGTCAACGCGGGCGCGTACACTATAATAGCCATTTACAAGACCCCAACCGTTCACTGATGCCGTTGCCCGACATGTATTTTCATCTGCGGTACAGAAGGCGTTAAACGCATACACGCTAACACAAATGACAAGAATTGAAATCACAATGGAGCTGCACAACATTACCGAAAATTTCAATTTCATGGAATTCTCCTTTTAATTTTGGTAGTCAATAAGAATTGCCGCAGGTTCGTACCCGGCGGTTTCGGCGTTTACAATGCTTATGCCGGGGAACTTCGTCTTAAACGCCCCTGACGTTATTTCTTGATCTGTAAAAAGCCTGTCGTAGCTATCGACCAACTGATTTACCGTGGTTGTGGCGCCAAGCCGACGGCGAATAAAAGGCATTTCAACAGATTTTCCATTAGCCGCTTGAAGTGTATAACTATCCCACCAGACATATATCACGTCCGGATAGATTGGGTAAACTCTACCGCTACGAGTTTCAAATATAGCGTTCAAAAAGTCATGGTCGCCCTGATTCCATAATTCGATTAGGACGCGGTACATTGTTACGTGGTCCGAAAAATCACGCTCCTGAAAATAGTCTTCGAGCCACACCGGCGTCATCGGAAATCCGTCAGGCACTTCAGGAAAATTACTGATATTTCCATCTTCTCGTTCAACTGACGAGTCTTGAGAAACACGTAAGTCAGGTAATGGTTCACTATTCGTGCCATGCACCCATCGGCTTCCGAAATTGCTGCCAATCACTATCACCACAGCAAACAATAATGCGCCGCCCAACAAGAGTGTCTGTTTTCTCGTAAACGTGGTTTTCACCCTTCCACCTCCGTCATTTCAGAGAAACTTATGTGAGTGCTGCAGACCGTTCTACAGCTTGTAGTATTGTCTATATGCAAAAGACATGCCAATACATATAATCACCTTCATTTTAGAGGCTCGATTTTGGCTCATAAACCCTTATGTGCAAAGGGATGCGAGAAATTTTATTTTTTTGTTTTGGACGGCATGGCTTTGAATTCCTATGGCAAAGGATGCGACATTTGTTGACACAATTAAGGGAAATTTGGGGTTCCCGGAGCGTGAAGCCTTACCATACAAGGGTTTTGCGAGCTGTGCGACAAAAGTTGACAAAAGCAAAAAATGTCGCACCCTATTTTGAAAACGGAATCCTCGCCGGGTAAGTCGGGATGATACAAATATTGAGCAGGAATTAGGCGCAACCATTGAACTAACTCCCACGGATTCCATTCGCAAACTATCATGCATTTCGGGTAGCCGAGTTTTTGTAGGTTGGGTAGAAATCAACTAAGCGAATAGCGAAGGCGATAGTCTTTCCGAAACCCAATGCTTTTGAGGCCTCTCTATGTCATAACAGCGTTGGGTGGGGTGAATTCTGGTAGGAGGAAATTCCAATTCCCGACTGTATGTCTATAACCCCTTCTACCTCCCCCTTGGTAAGGGAGAGGATTAAACTGACAAAACAGCTTTTGTAGGTTGGGTAGAGCGGGTTTGATGAAATATGGGAATTATGAGGCATGAGGTTGGTCAGTTGATTGCGTTCAAGAATTGCTAGTGCGCAGCGAAACCCAACGATCAACTGAGCGAATAGCGAAGGCGATAGTCTTATCCTAACCGCCTCCAACAAACCGAACTCGCCGCAATATCCAAAAGCGTTGGATTGGTTGAATGCTGGTAGGAGGGAATTCCAATTCTCGATGGTCTGTCAACAACCCCCTCTAGCTCCCCCTTGGCAAGGGGGAGGATTTTTCTGTATCATTCCCATGTGCGATTGAACTGGACAAATATACGCATTAAAATCCCTGCGTTCGCGGTTACCGCCGTTCGTCAGAAAGCCGAGTACCCGGCATGGCATAGTATTCGCCATTTGTCACTTCGGCGACTCGGCGCTGAAAGACATCCCTTTCGCGTTGCCGCGGGTGTACGAAACCGCCGATGACGTAAACAATGGCACCGGCTTGGCGGCAAACATCAATTCCCCCGCCGGGGGTGTACCCCTTCTCCCGACGGCGGCTGGTTGCTTCGTCGGTTACGATAATCAGTACAAGCTGGCGATGCTCTGGCGTGTCGAGCTTGGGGACGCCTTCCATTATGGCGTCGAGCAGGTGTTCATCGCCCTCCTTCGGAAGCCGAAATAGCTTCTTGACCTGCTCGGCATCCAACGGCGGTTTCGTCACCACCATTGAGCTTTCTCCTCCGCCTACCCGCGCCCAAAAGCGGATGACACCGAAACGATAGTCGAGTCCGTTCTCATCAAGCGCATCCGCCAACCTATCCACTCCTGTACATATTTCATCAGTATTAAATCCCATGCTGAAGCTGGAGTCGAAGATGAAAACAATATCGGAAGGCGACTTCACCGTTTCGACGAAGTGTTCGCCCATGAGTTCGAAAATCCCGGCGATCCTGAGAATCCGCTTATCTGTCATAGAGGTTGGCCACCTTCGCTGCTGATATTCATCAATGGGGCGCCACTTGCCTCCGGTTTCCTCAGCCAATTTCATCTGAACCGCATTATTTACCCCAAAAACGTCAATGTGAATCTCCTCCTGCTTACACTGTTCAACAATTTTACTTGCAAGCTGCTGTATAGCATTCTCCGCGTCCCACGTGGTTTGCAGGGGCGAATTTGTGACGACAATCAAGTGTTTGCGGGCGTCCAATCTGTAATCCAACTCCCTTAACCCCCACATTATCGCGTCAAGTCCATATCCGGTGGAGTGGTCGTGCCGAAAATCGTCGTAAAGGCCTTCATGTACTGCACGCAGGCTGTCAATGAACGGACTGCCTTCGAATTTTGGGCCTCGATGATTTTGAAACCAGACGGGCGCTATCTGGTAGTCGACTCCCGACTCCTCGAACATACCCACTAATTCGCCGAGATGTCTTTCAATTTGAACTATCGACGTTTTCATTTTTTCGCCGCGTTCGATGACAAAGACGATGTCAACCAAGTTATTCTCACTTTGACGGCTGGCGCGGCGAGCGATGCCGACAAGGCTTCTGCCGACATTTACCTTGGTTACTTCCGTTTCTTCCACTTTCGATTCTTTTTTTGGGTTAATCATGATTTTCGATTGCCGGCGCGGCGGTTGGACTTGCGCCCCAGCGAACGCTGCTAATGCATCAACGACTATCCAGATAGTCAACACCATCAAAGCAATCCCCGATTTCGAGGTGTATCGTTTCAATACAATCATTGGATTTTCTCCTTTCTTGCTGCGCCCAAGTCTAAATTGTGAATGACCGATTGAACTGACTAACCCAACCGACAAGAACGGAAACGTATTGTTCGGTGCTACTTAACAACCGCCATCCACCTTAGCGCGGTGTAATCACCCGCTTCTAGTTGGATGTAATAATTTCCGCTTGTGACGAGTTCGCCGTTTTGGTTTCGGCCGTCCCAATTCGCAGCACTCGCTTTGTCTCGATAGACTCCCGATACTTGATGTCCAATGTCGAGGGTGCGGACGATATGACCGCTCTGGTCGTAGATGCTTAAGGTTACGACTGCATCGTTTGCCAACTGGTACGGTATCCAGGTCTCTGGGTTAAACGGATTCGGATAGTTCTGCAGCAACGCTGTCCGTTTGATGTTTCCCAAGGTGGTGACGCGTTTTTCCAGCGGTCTCACCGCTAATTGGATAAAAGAGGAAACGTCCCACAGCAACACGGTGCCGTCCCAGCTCCCACTGGCGAGTGTACGCCCATCCGGACTGAACGCAACGCTCCAAACCTCATCAGTATGCCCGTTGAGCGTGCGCAGGTGTTCTCCCGTGTCGGCATCCCATAATCTGACGGTGGCATCATGACCGCCGCTAGCTATTGTGCGTCCATCGGGACTGAACGCAACGCTATAAACCCCAAACGCATGCCCGTTGAGTGTGCGGAGGTGTTCTCCGGTATCAACGTCCCACAATCGAATGGTAGTGTCCCAACTCCCGCTAGCAATCGTATGTCCGTCGGGGCTGAACGCGATGTCGTTTACCTGATTCCTATGTCCGTCAAGCGTTCGCAGATGTTTACCACCTGCAGTCCACAGGCGGATAGTGTCGTCCCAACTCCCGCTAGCCAGTGTGCGCCCATCGGGACTGTACGCTACGCTATAGACGTGGTTCCTATGCCCTTTGAGCGTTCTCCGGTGTTTGCCTTTATTGAGATCCCATAACTGGATAGTGTCGTCCCAACCCCCGCTGGCTAACCTGGTGCCATCGGGATTGAACACTACACTATAAACCGTCCCCCAATGCCCAATGAACGTTTGAAGATGTTCTCCCGTTTGCGCATTCCATAATCGGATGGTATCGTCCCAACTGCCACTGGCGATGGTACGCCCATCGAGACTGAACGCAACGCTCCGGACCCAACTTGAATGTCCGTTGAGAGTTCGGAGGTGTTTTGCTGTACCGGCGTCCAACAGTCGGATGGTACTGTCCCCGCGACTACCGATTGCTACGGTACGTCCATCCGGGCTAAATGCTAAGCTATTGACCTCGCGTGTATGTCCGCTGAGTGTTTGGTAGTGCTCCCCCGTGTCAATGTCCCATAATCGGATGGTGCTGTCCCAACTGCCACTGGCTAGCGTACGTCCATCGGTGCTGAAAGCAACGCTCCAGACCATTCCTTTATGACCATCGAGTGTTTGCAGGTGTTTTCCGGTATCGGCGTCCCACAGCCGGAGGGTACTGTCCCCACTCCCGCTGGCAATGGTGTGCCCATCAGGACTGAACGCAACGCTCCGGACCGTACCCGTATGCCCGCTGCGCCTTCTCAGAGGTTTTCCCGTATCGGCGTCCCACAACCGGAGGGTTTTGTCCAAGCTCCCACTTGCGAGGGTACGCCCATCGGGACTGAATGCCACGCTCCAGACCGATTTCGTATGCCCTTTGAGCGTTCGCAGGTGTTCTCCGGCATCGGCGTCCCACAGCCGGACGGTTTCGTCCGAACTCCCACTTGCGAGGGTTCGTCCATCGGGACTGAATGTGACACTCCAGACATCATCTGTATGCCCGGTAAACGTACGCAGTTGCTCTCCGGTAGCAGTGTCCCATAGCCGGATCGTAGGTTGCTCACCTCCGCTAGCGATGGTGCGTCCGTCCGGACTGAACGCAACGCTATAAACCCAACCCGTGTGTCTAGTAAGCGTTCGCAAGTGTTCACCCGATTCCGCGTCCCACAGCCGGACAGTACGGTCCCAACTCCCGCTTGCGATTTTGCGTCCGTCCGGACTGAACGCAACGCTCCAGACTCTACCCGTATGCCCAGTGAACAGTGCGGCCTCTTGATGAGTCACCGTATCGTAAAGCCAAACGCCGGTACCGCTAGCGACCGCAAGTCGCGTGCCGTCGGGCGAATGCTGTATTTCATGCATAATGCCTTTACCGAACCTTGCTTTAGCGCCCTCGGGCAGCCCCCACTGTGGAGAATCTTGGGCGTAACTGTGCGGTAAATATAGAGCGGAAACGAATAAAAAGCTAAGCTTGAAAAACATTACTTTCTTCATTGGAATAATCCTCAATATTTCCAGAATAATTAGGACTTACGCAGTTCAGTTTGTAGTAGCGCAATTTATTGCGCGTCCTGCAGGTCGTTTACTTCCTTGACTTGACATATTGTTTTATGTAGAAACGGGCAATAAATTGCCCTACTACGAACCTTTGGACATCCAACTGCGTAACTCCTAATAACAAGAAAAACACAGAATTTGCCCACAAATCTCAAACGATGGAAATAACGAATAGCGAATCAGTAGACGTATCATGGTAGACCTCGTTATTCCTCCACACAATCGTAGGCATCGGGGCTGTGTATCTGGTTGTATTCCGCAATTTGCACATCAATTGCACGGGGCGCATCGTCAATATGAACTATCCAATCTTTGTATTTCGATTCGACAGGCAAGCCATCCACTTCATCTACCCATATGTAGGCAGCACCCAATTCGCTAAGAACATATGGGATTTTTACCTTGCCCTTATCGCGAAACTTCTTTTCTATCTGATCTGCTATGGCTCGGCGCTTCGCATCGATCCACGGTTCGGCAGGGCTATTGGACAAAGCCTCAGTTGCCGTGACTCTCGTGATCACCTCTCCACGCTGTCCATGCTTCCGCTCGTATAGCTTCAGCAGTCTTAAGAATTTCGCTCTATTGTAGATAACAGTGTACCCGGTTGCTGGGACATAGCGGAATAGCACTTCTACGTCGGGATCAATAAACCAAGACCTCACTTTGATTCTGCTCTTTCGGTCATACGTAGCCGCAGGATGAGGCAGTCCCTTGGCGAGATTATAAACCCTTTCCGACACAGTATTCTTCAGCTCCAAATCAACCTCATTATGAGCAATCTGTGTACCAAGACGTACATTTGCGTCTCCTTGAGCATGACAGAAATCGTACATGTATTGAAGAACGGCATCATACTCAGGCTCAGTCATATCCGCTCGAATATGGGCATAACTTTCAATAAGCGCATGTGGAAATTCTGTCGGAACTTTATCCTTTACCACCGGCTCCGGTTCCCTCGGAATTGGTGTTTCGGTTTCGCTGCAAGCCAAGCACATCACTAAGATGGCAGTGAGAATCAATACCCGTGTCATGTGAAACCTCCATTCATTTGTGTGATTTTTTTCAGTCTTAGGAAGTAACGTTCTAACTAGGAATGAAAAGAGTAACACTTTCATTGATTAATCCTCTTTAATTGTTGATAGACTTTTTATTGCAAATCTCAATGCAATATGTTCGCCTTAATGGAGCCCCAAGCAACCGCAGATTGCTCATTGGGATGAACTGCCAACCCTAATCCCCGTTTAATGCCGCCTTGAAAGTGCGCAGTAATCTCGTCTTCGGTGAAGGCCCGTTTCGCAATTAGGACTTCATCAATAAGGCCATCCAGCCAAATGTCTTCTTCCGCAAAACCGATGGTTACCGGTGCGTTAATGGATCTGGGAGTGAAATCATCCGTTATATTCGATGGTATCCTAAACCGCGCAACTTGTTTGCCATCCAAGTAAATTGTGTGCTCTTCGCCCCAACTGCGTGGGAATCGGTCACGCACTATAGCAACCTGATGCCACGTCTGAGGCTGCACTTCCCAAAGGAAGCTTCTGCCGAAAGACGCACCGCCGGCTCCATCTCCGACAACTTTGAGGATGTTTAACGTTGGATTCCCGTGTAAACTGTATCCAAGAATCCACTTGTCTAAAAACCCGGGGCCTTCATCTTGAGCGATGAACGCGTGTCGATGGCCGAATAGGGTTTCATTCATGTTGATCCACATGGCAATTGTGAAGTCTGATTCGTACAGCTTCAGACTTCTATCTTTGCCGACATCGACATAACCATCCGGCTCCACTTGAATTGCATTTCCAAATTTACCCGCCTCCCATTTTGCGTTCTGCTTCAGTATGCCGTGGTTTCCGTGCCGAGAGAGGTCTTTGGTAATTTCCCCTCTGCCTTCATCAAACGGCAAGGCAAGTACAATGTCTCTGTCGACGACTGATTCGGCTTCTCCAGAGTAGAAAGCGGCGACGAACGCGGTTATCAGTAGAGCTGAAACTAAAGTTTTCATTGGTAATTCCTCCTTCATAACATTACTAGCAGACATGTTTCCAATCAGGTTCTAAATTGTGTATTGACTTTTTAATATCTTTCACACTTTATCATTTAAAAGGTACGATTTCATCACTGCTTTGAGGTTGTTCGATCTCGAAAGCCAACCGGGGAGAGCACTCGCATAAAAAGAATTTTGCTTTGCTAGAGTTTTTAAGAATTCGCGCTTATGAAAATCAAACTCCAAGAAAACCTTCCACGCATATTCCGGTTCCTCTTTCAGTGCTGCGTCAATGTTATTGTTGAATTTCTTGACTGCTAAGGCGGTACGCGTTTTCCAAATTCCATCCGGTTCCACATTCACCAGTTTCTGAATAACCCGTGTCGCATTCGCACCCGCAAGCGTAGCAAAATCTGCATATCCAGCTTGCAAGCTCGGATGAACGTCCCAGCAATTATAACGTTCAAAATAATCTCGGTAAAACCTCTTTATTACCTCCAGATTTGCATCGGTCAAAGCCAGTGCATCTTGACTCGTGTTTGTGCGCCCTAAGCGGATTACATTTGCGGGCAGGTGCGCTTTATCACCTTGTTTATTCCGCCATTCCATCCACGCGACAGCCGTTATGCCCGCGTAAGAAACCCCGCCAACATGTGCGGGTTCATGGATATTCAGCCCGGTTTCATGCCTCAGGATGAACCTTAAAGCAACATCTCGTGAAAGAGACGCGTGGACAAGGCTATTCATTTTGGCAAATTGCAGATCGTTCGACAATAATCGTTCTGGTACAGCTTTCATATCGCGGCCATTGAGCCAGCGGATTCCGAAATAACCGCCTGCAATCAATAGCGCTGAAATCAAAACCGATCCGCATACCAACAGTTTTTGTCTAATCGAGAACATTAACATCACCTTCCTCACTCTATCAATCCTCGCTTGAGGGAAATTTATGTGAGCACCGCGGACCATTCCGCAGTTCAAAGTGTTACCAATGGCTATCTTATAAGTAAATTGTGTGCCAATCTGAATACGCTCACGCTATTAGCATACGCCATTGTCTATCTTTACTTGGAACCTCTCAAGGCAATTAGTAGTTTGCAGTCGTCTTACGATATATAACCTGCAACCTAGGATTTTGCCTTTTTAGGTACCGCTTAATTATCTTGCGAAAATATCTATGGGTCTTGCGTTTAGCGTTCAAGTCGTCACCCCCGTTTAGTTAACCTTTTTTAGTGAAGCCCATGTAGTATCGAACGTTAATTTTTTCACCAGGATAATGCTGCTAGTAGGTCTTACGTACTGCTACCGGCTCCACATAGTGGAACCGGCGACTTCCGAAATAGCTGCCGCAATCAATCCGCATAGCAACTATTTCTGTCTAATCGTAAACATGGACATCACCTTCCTCACCCTGTCAATCCTCGCTCTTGCGAGAAATTTATGTCACCACTGCGGACCGTTCCGCAGTTCAAAGAGCTACTTAATGGGTATTTCATAAGCAAATTGCGTGCCAAGACGAATAACCCCGTACAATTTAAGCTCCGATTTGACTCGGAAACCCTTGTGTGTCAAGGGATACGGGCAGTTAATTTTTTTCAGACTGAAACGGCAGCGTCCTGACGGGGCAGGCAAAGGGGGTGCAACATTTGTTTACAAAAATCGGGAAAATTGGGGGAAAAATAGCGCGTGAAACCTTGCTAGGTAAGGGTTTTGGGGGATGTGCGACAAAAGTTGACAAAAGCAAAAAATGTCGCACCCTATTTTGAAGACGGAAGCGTCAGCGGACACGGCGGAATGATACAAAATGGAGCAGGAATTGGGTGCTATGGTACGCAAACTCACCTGTATTTCGGATAACTGAAAGGTGAAAGCTCTTGTAGGTTGGGTAGAGATCAACTGAGCGAATAGCGAAGGCGATAGTCTTATCCGTACCGCCTCCAACAAACCGAACTCGCCGCAATATCCAAAAGCGTTGGATTGGTTGAATTCTGGTAGGCGGGAACTCCAATTCCCGACTGTATGTCTATAACCCCCTCTAGCTCCCCCTTGGTAAGGGGGAGGATTTTTCTGTATCATTCCCATGTGCAATTGATCTTGACAAATTAACGCATTAAAATCCCTGCGTTCGCGGTTACCATCGTTCGTCAGAAAATTGAGCATTTGGCAGGGCATAGTGTTCACCTTTTGTTACCTCAGGGGCGCGTCGCTGAAAGACATCCCTTTCGCTATGCCGCGGATGTTCATAACCGCCAATGACATAAACAATGGCACCGGATTGGCGGCAAACGCTAATCGCCATATCCGGTGTGTATCCCCTCTCGCGGCGGCGGCTGGTCGGTTCATCCGTTACGATCATGAGGACAAGTTGGCGATCCGCAGGCGTTTGAAGCTTGGGGACGCCTTCGATAATTGCATCGAGCAGGTGTTCATCGCCTTCCTTCGGCAGCTGGAATAACTTCTTGACCTGCACAGCATCTAACGGCGGTTTCGTCACCACGATTGAGCTTTCTCCCCCGCCTACTCGCGCCCAAAACCGGATAACCCCGAAACGATAGTCGAGTCCTCCTTCATCTAGGGTTTCCGCCAAAACATCAAATCCACCGCAAATATCTTCGACATCGGCTTTCATGCTAAAGCTGGAATCGAAGACGAAGACGATATCGGCAGATTGCTTCGCCGCCGGAATCATGTGTTCGCCAATGAGTTCGAAAATCCCGCCAATTCTTTGAATCCGCTTATCCAAATATGAGGGTGTTCTTCGTACCTGCTGGTATTCGTCAACTGCGTACCACTTCCCGCCGGTCTCCTCCGCCAACTGTAGTTGCACGGCTTCATTTACCCCAATAACATTGATGTGAACATCATCCTGCACACACCGCTCAATTATCTGATTGGTACGTTGCTGTGTTGCATTTGGTGCTTTCCATGCCGTCTGCAACGGGGAATTTGTGACGACAATCATGTGCTTGGCGGCATCCGATCTGTAGTTCAACTCCCTTACCCCCCACATCATCGCCTCAAGTCCATATCCGGTCAAATGACTGCCTCGAAATTGTGTGTAGAAACTATCCTGGATAGCACGAAAGTCGTTCCTGAATTCGCTGCCCTCAAATTTTCCACCGCCCTGATTTTGAAACCAGACTGGCGCTATCCGGTAGTCGACCCCCGACTCCTCGAACACACTCACCATATTGTCAAGCTGTTCTTCAATCTCCGCAATCGCCGCTTTCATCGTCTCGCCGTGTTCAATGACATAGACGAAATCAACCATCTTTTCCTTACCCTGACGGCTGGCGCGGCGTGTAATGCCGAGGAGGCTTTTACCAATATTAATCTCTGTTTTCTGCGCTTTTGCCTCATTTTTTGGACTGACCATAACTCGCCGCTTACGGCGCGGCGGCTGCACTCGTGCTTCGGCAATCGCTGAAAACCCATCAACACCAATCCAGATTGTCAGCATCATTAAAGCCATTCCAGATTTCAATTTGACTGGTTTCAACATGTTCATTGATGCACTCTCCTTCCGTTCCGCTCTAGTCACGGCGGGTTACACTGCAATTCTCCCTGGCCGTAGCGACGAAATTCTGATTTTCGAATTACTGGTTTATCACTCCTACGGTACGGGCCTACTTGACAACCACCATCCGCCGTGTCGAGCTGTGATCGCCCGCCGCGAGTTGAATGTAATACGTTCCGCTTGTGACGGGTTCTCCGTTTTGGTTGCGGCCGTCCCAATGCGCTGCGCTGGCTTTGTCTCGGTAGACGCCCGATGGTTGATGCCCAATGTCGAGGGTGCGGACGATATGACCGCGCTGGTCGTAGATGCTAAAGGTTACGACCGAATCGTCCGCCAACTGATAAGGTATCCAAGTCTCCGGGTTGAACGGATTCGGATAATTTTGCAGCAACGCTGTCCGTTTGATGTTTCCCAAGGTTGTTATGCGTCGTTCCGACGGTTCCACCGCTAATTGGATTGAAGACTCAACTTCCCACAATAACACCGTGCCGTCCTGACTCCCGCTCGCCAGTGTGCGTCCATCAGGACTGAACGCCACGCTCTCGACCGGAGCTGTATGCCCTTTGAGTGTCCGCCGGTGTTTTCCGGTTTCAATGTCCCACAGTCGGATAGTATTGTCCTCGCTTCCACTAGCGATGGTCTCTCCATCGGGACTGAACGCCACGCTCTCGACCGGAGCTGTATGCCCTTTGAGTGTCCGCCGGTGTTTTCCGGTTTCAATGTCCCACAGTTGGACCGTACCGTTGATACTTCCGCTAACGATGGTGTTTCCATCGGGACTGAACGCAACACTTTCGACTTGAAGTGCATGCTCCATGAGTGTTTTCAGGTGTTTTCCGGTATCAGCGTTCCACAGCCGGATGGTATCGTCCTTGCTTCCACTAGCGATGGTTTTTCCATCGGGACTAAACACAACACTTAGGACGAACCATTCATGCCCCTTGAGCGTTTGCTGATGTTCTCCGGTATCGGCGTTCCACAGCCGGATATCTTCCCAATTCCCGCTAGCGATGGTCTTTCCATCGGGACTAAACACAACGCTGGAGACCCAACCTGAGAGCGTTTTCAGGTGTTTTCCGGTATCAGCGTTCCACAGCCGGATGGTATCGTCCAAGCTACCACTGGCGAGTATGTGTCCATCGGGACTAAACGCTACACTGTCGACCCAATCTGTATGCCCCATGAGTGTTCTCAAATGTTTTCCGGTATCAGCGTTCCACAGCCGGATATCTTCCCAATTCCCGCTAGCGATGGTCTTTCCATCGGGACTAAACGCAACGCTTTCGACTGGAGTTGTATGTCCCATGAGTGTTTTCAGTTGTTTTCCGGTATCAACGTTCCAAAGGCGGATGGTACCGTCCAAACTCCCGCTGGTGATGGCGGTTCCATTGGGACTAAACGCCATACTTTCGACGCAAGTTGAATGCCCGGTGAGCGTTTGCTGGTGCTCTCCGGTATGAGCGTTCCACAGTTGGATTTCATCCCAATTCCCGCTAGCGATGGTCTTTCCATCGGGACTGAACGCAACGCTGGAGACCCAATGCCTATGCCCCTTGAGCGTTTTAAGAGTTTTCAAGTGTTCTCCGGCATGGGCGTTCCACAGGCGTATGGTATGGTCCCCGCTCCCGCTAGCGATGGTTTTTCCGTCGGGACTAAACGCAACGCTTGAGACCCAATCTGTATGCCCGATGAGCGTTTGCTGGTGTTTGCCGGTATGAGCGCTCCACAAGCGGATGGTGCTGTCCCGACTCCCACTCACGATTGTGTTTCCGTCGGGACTGAATGCAACGGTTTCGACCCCATCTGAATGCCCGTCCAACGTTCGCTGGTGTTTTCTGCCAAATGTGTTCCACAGGCGGATGGTACCGTCCTTGCTCCCGCTAGCGACGGTTTTTCCATCGGGACTAAACGCAACGCTTGAGACCCAATCTGTATGCCCCTTGAATTTTTGCTGGTGTCTTCCGCTATCAGCGCTCCACAGGCGGACGGTATTGTCCACGCTTCCACTAGCGATGGTTTTTCCATCGGGACTAAACGCAACGCTACTGACCGAATGCATATTTCTAGTGAGCAGAGCAACCTCTTGATGAGTCGCCGTATCGTAGAGCCATATTCCGATACTGCTGGCAACCGCAAGGCGGGTGCCGTCGGGCGAATACTGTATTTCATTTATCACACCTTTACCGAGGCGCGCTTGGGCGCCCTTGGGCAGCCCCCATAGCGGAAAATCTTGGGCGCCGCCGGGCGGTACGCACAGCACGGAAATAAAAAAGGATAATAGGCTAAGCTTGAAAATCATTGCTTTCTCCAATCGTTAAATGCGGTGGTCAGTGTCCAGTTGCCAGCAAATGCTATTCACTGGCAACTGGACACGCGTTTTCGCGTAGTGATGCGTTGTTTCTAATCCTCGCCTTCTGGCGGAGTGATTACGTGCGATGTCTTTTCACTAAACGACTTTCTAGTTGCATTGTACCGCACGTCATGTGTTCGTTTATGATGCCAGTTATGCACATCTCTACCACTCACATAACCACTTGCACTGCCGCTCTTATTATCCGCTCCTCCCATGGAAACGGATACACTCGCTACCGTCCCGGGGTGGATAGTGTCACTATCACTATCGGATTTATTTCCAATACTAACTGACGCTTTGACTGTTCCGGACACAAGCCCAGTGCTGTTCGCTCCGCCAGTTAGCGAAATGGTTCCAGCAGTCGCATTGCGGCTCCCGCTAGCCCAAGCGTTATACGCACTTACGCTAATACAAACAATTAGGGAGGTAAACACAAAAATACTCAACGTGACCAACACTTTCACTTTCATGGTATTCTCCTTTTTGTTTTAGTAGTCGTTAAGAACAGTTGCCGGGTCATAACCGGCATCACTGTAATCAACAAAGGTTACATCGGGATGCATCGTCACATAAGCGCCCGACATTAATTCTTCCACTGTAAAAAGATTCCCATCTTCATTGAGTAATGGCTCAACCGTGCTTGAAATACCAAGTCTGTAGCTAATATACGGCACCTCAAGCGACTCTCCATTGAGGTTTTCACCAACGTAACTATCCCACTCAACATAAACCACATCGTGATAGATTGGGTACACCTTACCGGTATCTTCATCAAGAACACCGTATACAATTTCGTGGTCTCCCTGATTCCACAATTCTATCAAGACACGGTCAATTATCACATGGTCGGCGTGAAGAATCTCGTCAAAAAAGTCTTCGAGCCAAACTGGTCTAATGTTTGATGGAAACCCTTCAGGCACATCAGGGAAATTCTTCCCTTCATCCTTTTCAAGTGAGGACAGGGTGTCAGCAAGAGTCGTTGACTCGTCATTGCCAAGAAAATCTTGCAGAGTTTCCGACTCTTCATGAGTGATGTTGTTTTGCCCCGGTTCGAGTTGTGATTCAGACATTGATGGGGCATCTTGAGTAACAGAAGCGCAGGCAGGACAATTCATCTGTCCGGCATACCGTTTGGCAGTCAACAGGTGTTCCGGCACGGGATTCACATCCGGACCATGTAACCAGCGGCTTCCGAAATAGCTGCCTGCAACCAGTAACACCGCGAACAAAACTGTGGCGCCCACTACAAGTCTCTGTTTACTCGTTAACATTGTTATCACCTTTCTACCGCTGTCTCTTCTTGGTTGAGAGGAATTTATGTGACCGCTGCAGACCGTTCTGCAGCTTGTGATATTGTCTATAAGCAAAATACATGCCAATACATATAGTCACCGTCATTTTAGGTGCGGTTTTGGCGAATAAACCCTGATGTATCAAGGGATACGGGCAATTTTATTTTTTTTGGTTAGGGACGGCATAGCTTTGAATGCCTATGGCAATGGATGCGACATTTGTTGACACAATTGAAGGAAATTTGGGGTTGCCGGCGCGTGAAGCCTTGCCACACAAGGGTTTTGGGGGATGTGCGACAAAAGTTGACAAAAGCAAAAAATGTCGCACCTCTTCTTAAGATGGCGGTACCAAACCGGTATGTATACGGTGCTGAAAGCAAATGTTTAAAAAGACAATCGCCGCTCCACTTTTCGGCCGGTGATTTACGGCAACGGCATGAACGCCGACTCAGCGCACATCTTGACCTCCCCAAGAGTTTGGCGGCAATCGTCTGCTTACTATTGACACGCTTGAGGGATTCGGATATCAAAACGCGCACTGTTTCTTTCAAACCGGGAAGTGCGGCTATGCCCGCCGATTTATTCGCCAACGCACCTGCGTTAAGCGTTGTGTTCTTCCGGCAATCGAAAGATTGCATGTCAATCTCTCGCCGGGCTTTTTTTTGTACTAGTTTCCAACAACCCCTCCCAATGTTGCCGCCAAACCCGATGCTCCGGCACCTGCATTCGCCGTAAATCGCAGCACACTTCACGCTAGTCTGCCTCGGAATCTTGAAACCATTTTGAAATTAAAGTGATATACTGAACATCAACTCCAGAATTTTCGCACGAGATGGGCGGCATTGAGTATCATAAGGCGAATACGCTTGCGGCGGTATACATAACGCGAAACGAAAAAATATGATGATTGAACCGTTTTAGAGTAGATTTCCGGGCTATCGCCTATAGCTTTTTCGCGTTAATCGCCAAAATTCAAAGCGTTGAATTGAAAAAAAGAGCGTATACTATTGGGAAGATAGAAAAATCCTAGGCATGAACTGTCGGTTGATTTACAGAAAGATTTGTCATTACAGCGCAACCGGCGCACAAAGACGCTCTAGCCAAAAAAATTACTCACCCGTATGAGATGAAAGAACGTTGAATCGACCGAGGAAAATTTCCAGGCGCGCATTCCTGCAGCAGTCCTCCGGCGCGATTGCGATGGGATTCGTAGGATTACATAAACTCTTTGCCGATTCCGCATCAGGCCAGGGTTCAGGCGGATTCATTGTAGAGCGGTACGGTAATCTGATCGCTGATCCCGATGGAATTCTTGACCTGCCGCCAGGATTTGCTTATCGGGTCTTCTCCAGGACAGGCGATCTCATGGATGATGGCTTGTTAGTACCGGGCGACCACGACGGCATGGCTGCCTATCCGAGGCAAGACGGAAAGACGGTTCTTGTCCGCAACCACGAGTTAAGCGCTGACGAGATTGAAAAAAGCCCATTCGGCACAGCGAATGAACTCGTCGGCCAGGTGCCGCTCGAAAAAATGTTCGATCCGGGCCTCCCGGATATCGGCGGTACGACAACCATGGTTTATGACACTCAAACCGGAACGCTGGAAAGCCATTTCCTGAGCCTTGCCGGTACGCTTCGGAATTGCGCCGGGGGACCGACGCCTTGGAATAGTTGGGTTACTTGCGAAGAATCCGTCCAGAGAGCGGTAGACGGCCATGAGCGAGACCACGGTTATAATTTTGACGTTCCCGCCGATGCCGCCGAATTAGTAGATCCGGTTCCCCTGACAGACATGGGACGGTTCTATCATGAGGCGATTGCTGTAGATCCAAATAGCTGGATTGTCTACCAAACCGAAGACCGAAGTGATGGACTCATCTATCGCTTCATTCCGAATCAACCCGGAAACCTCGCCGCGGGCGGTCGCCTTCAGGCGCTGGCAATTAGAGATATGCCAAGCGTGGACACCAGGAATTGGGAGCGCCGCGCCGTCCACGTTGGACAGGCTTTAGATGTCTCGTGGATTGATATCGTTAATGTCGAATCGCCGGAGGACGACCTGCGCCACCAAGGCTTCTCAAACGGTGCCGCGATGTTCGCGCGGGGTGAGGGTATGTGGTACGGAAACGGCGCAATTTACTTCGCGTGCACCAACGGCGGCGCCGCAAGGACCGGACAGATTTGGCGTTACATTCCCAGCCGGTTTGAAGGCACAACTGCAGAGGATATTTACCCAGGGCAGCTTGACCTATTCATCGAGCCGAACAATAGCAATCTTTTGGAAAATGCCGACAATGTCACCGTCGCACCGTGGGGCGATTTGATTCTGTGTGAAGATGGTGTCGGAGTACAGTTCCTAGTGGGTGTAACACCAGAAGGCAACCTCTACAAATTTGGAAAGAACTCGCTAAACGATTCGGAACTTGCGGGAGCCACATTCTCGCCGGACGGCACAACCCTGTTCGTCAACATTCAATTTCCGGGTCTGACACTCGCCATCACGGGGCCTTTTCATTCAGCACGGGTTTTAGGTGAATCTGCGCGGAAACCCGCCGCAACCTTCGGTCAAATTAAGCGCGCCGAGCTTTTCCAAAACTACCCCAACCCCTTCAACCCTGATACATGGATTCCCTTTAAACTCGCCGAGGCTGCCGACGTAAGAATGGATATCTTTAGTTCGACCGGCAGCCTAGTGAGGCGGCTAAATCTGGGATACCTACCCGCCGGCGACTATCGCCATCGTTCTAAAGCAGCGTATTGGGACGGCCGAAACAGCTACGGAGAAAGAGTATCAAGCGGACTCTATTTCCTGCAGATGCACGCCGGTGATTATACATCCAGGCAGAAACTAGAGGTTCGGCAATAACCTCCCAAAACTTGTCCAATAATCGTCTCAAAATCTCCATCGCTTTGTTGCAATTCCTCCTAATTATTGTCACATTCCAGCCGTAAATTAAAAGCACCAAAATATGGCTCTGTTTTAATCGTCGATCCAACCTTGGCAGATATCTATAATGCCATAACTATTCCCGTCCCATCCGCCGGAAACTTCGCAGTTCGCCGCCTCGCATCGAAATTCCTTTTTTGTTGCACCAGCGCCCAAAGTGTGCTAAAGTAAAATACCTGACACGCAAACGTACCCAAATTACGGCTAACTTAAAATCGAATTTCTGGCGAGGCGCAAGCCTGCTGGTAATACTTCTGATCGGCTGCCATTCAGCCGTGTGGGCTGAAGGCATAAGCGGTTACTTCTTCGGCGATTACTACTACTCCGCTAAATCTCACGATTCAGCCCTCGAGAATCGAAGCGGATTCCAGTACCGCCGCATCTATTTTACGTACGATAAAGGCATGTCGGATGAGCTCTCAACACGGTTGCGGCTTGAGATGAATAGCCCCTCCTTTCCCGCCGCCAATGAAAAAAAACGTCTAGAACCGTTTGTCAAACACGCCTATCTCAAATGGAAAAGCCCTGCATGGCGAACTGCAACCTACTTCGGTCTTTCCGGAACGCCAACCTGGGCAAATGTCGAAAAGGTATGGGGTTATCGCCACGTTACGAAGACATTGCTCGATTTACAAAAACTCGCAGCTAGCACAGACTTCGGCGTGGCAGTCAAAGGGAACATTGATGCAGAAAAGAAATTTAGCTACAATCTCATGATTGCAAACGGAATGGGTACTAGCGGCGAGATTGACCAGAACAAGAAAGTCTATCTTTCCGTGGCTGCCAGACCCATCAGCGGCATAGTAGTGGAGGTTTATGCGGATGTTGGAGATACCGAAGGCGGCCTCAATCAGCGCACCGTTCAAGGCTTTTTGGGTTATCAGCACGATATTTTCCGGCTTGGTGTCCAGGCCGCAAATCAAATCCGTGAACAGGACGATATTGCAGAAGATTTGAATCTTTCGGGAATTTCGGTTTTCGGCGTAGCGGAAATTACGGAGAATAGGGTATGGGGATTTGCGCGATTTGATAGGATGTTCTCGGCGAACCCTGACGCTGGAAGAATATCCTATACTCCCTATAGCAACACAGCGAAATCGAATTCGATTATCATCGGGCTTGATTGGAAAGTTATCAAAGACCTTAATATTATCCCGAATCTGTTCCTTGTTTTCTACGATCAACCCGACATAGGCGATAAACCAAATACAGATATTATGCCGCGTTTAACGGCATATTTTAGGTTTTAATCCCTAGAGAATGAGAACGCACACGCTACCATTGGGAGCAAGGAGATATAACTAGACATCGGCCTGATGCGCAGTCAGAGCATGAAGTTGAGCGAGTTGATAGAGCTTGAGTTAAGAATTTGGGTGGATGCGGCGCAAAACGAAAGCCGCTGCTTATCGTTCGCGGTTGTCCCAAAAAAATCATCAATTGAGCGGATAGCGAAAGCGATAGTTGCTCCTAGTTGGGCGATAGTCTTCTAATGGCAAACCACCTTTACGACCTCATCGTCATCGGCGCCGGGCCGGGCGGTTATATCGCGGCCGATCGCGCCGGCGCCAAAGGCAAAAAAGTACTGCTAATTGAAAAAAGCAATCTCGGCGGCGTTTGCTTGAATGAAGGGTGTATTCCGAGTAAAACGCTGCTGCACTCCGCAAAGCTGTTCGTCCAAGCCTGCAACTCCCAAGCCTACGGTGTCACGGTCGAAAACCCGCAATTCAACCTCGCGGACGCAATGTCGCATAAAGGTGAAGTTATTCAGAAACTGCGGGCAGGGGTCGCGTATCAGATAAAGCAAAATCGGGTCGAATTACTTCACGGGCAAGCCCGCTTCGCCAATCGCAACACAATTCAAGTCAACGGGAAGCAATTTCAAGGCGAGAATATAATCATTGCTGCGGGTTCCTCACCCGTCCGTTTGCCCATTCCCGGCGCGGATGCGGCGCATGTACTCACCAGCACGAAAATCCTCGAAATTGAAAATTTACCGAAAAACCTAACCATTATCGGCGGTGGTGTCGTCGGCTGCGAGTTCGCATCCTTTTTTTCCAACGTGGGCGTGAATGTATCAGTCGTCGAAATTTTGCCGGAAATAATCCCAACCCTAGACCCCGAATTTGCCCGGATGCTGCGGAAGTCGATGGTGGATGTAGATTTCCATCTTGGCAGCACTGTGGAGTCTATCGGAAAAGATACGGTGACGTTTTGTCAAAATGGAGAGTCCACTTCGATTCCTTGTGACCACGTCCTGATGTCCGTTGGCAGAAAGCCGAACTTAGAAGGATTAGGGTTGGATGAAATTGGGGTTGACCACAATAGCCGCGGTGTTACAGTCAATGAGTTCATGCAGACCAACATTCCGGGCATCTACGCTATTGGGGATATCACGGGCAAATCTATGTTAGCCCATGCCGCCGCGCGGATGGGCGAAGTCGCGGTTAAACACATCCTCGGCGAATGGGATGTTATGCGGTACCACGCGGTACCTTGGGTGGTGTATACATATCCGGAAGTCGCTTGGGTCGGGCTGACGGAAGCGGAGGCTGCGGATAAAGGCGTCACCGTGAAATGTGCGAAGTTGCCCATGAGCGCCAACGGCCGCTTTCTAGCTGAAAATCCGGGAAAGCGCGGCTTATGCAAGGTAGTAATTGATTCCGAAAGCAATGCGTTGTTAGGCGTACAGATGATTGGCGCTGCATGTTCCGAGATTATTTACGGCGCCGCAGCCATGATTGAAGATGAATTCAGGGTTCAAGACATTCAAGAGGTTATTTTTCCACATCCGACCGTATCGGAAATTTTCAAAGATGCCCTTACGGCAATGCACGCCTAAAAGCCGCGGATTGCCCGACCTGTATAATCTCGCAGACGAATAGCGAGCCATCAACCGAGCGAATAGCGACGGGATCAACCGAGTGAATAGCGAGGGCGATAGTCTTAGCAGTACCGATAAGGAGAAGGAGTCGATAGGGGAATGCCCAAGTCCCTCACAATAGACCCATCTGACGTTCGCAAAAAGTCAGTCATAAAAAGCCAAGAAATACCCGTAAACGCCTACGCAGCAGATCCAAAACAGGAGACTGCACAGTACGGTTCGGAAAACCTAGTACGCATCTATAGAGATATGCTCTATATCCGGGAATTTGAGGCGATGTTGGATGCAATCAAGAAAGAAGGCGTTTACCAAGGTGTCCAATACAATCATAAGGGGCCGGCGCACCTTTCCATCGGCCAGGAATCCGCTGCTGTAGGCCAGTCTTACCACCTTTCCCCGGAGGACTTTATCTTTGGCTCTCACCGCAGCCATGGCGAGATTCTCGCCAAGAGTTTCGCCGCCATTGAAAAGTTGAGCGAACCAGCGTTGATGGATACCATGGAATCTTATATGGATGGCGCTCCGCTTCGCGTCGTAGAGACGTTGACTAAGGGAAATGTCAAAGATCTCGCCGTCAACTACACCCTCTACGGTACGCTCGCCGAGATTTTTGGGAGAGAATACGGATTCAATAAAGGCATGGGCGGATCCATGCACGCCTTTTTCCTTCCGTTCGGTGTTATGCCCAACAACGCCATCGTAGGCGGTTCCGCCGATATCGCCGCCGGTGCCGCACTCTTCAAGCGCGTGAACCGAAAGCCGGGTATCGTCATCGCCAATATCGGCGACGCCTCATTGGGATGCGGCCCAGTTTGGGAAGCCATGATGTTCGCCGCTATGGATCAGTACCGTACCTTATGGGACACGGATGTAGGAGGAAACCCGCCAATATTATTCAACTTCATGAACAATTTTTACGGGATGGGCGGCCAACCAAAAGGCGAAACCATGGGCTTTGATGTGCTAGCGCGCGTGGGGTTAGGTGTCAATCCGGAAGCCATGCACACGGAGCGGGTAGACGGCTACAACCCGCTCGCCGTGGCGGACGCGGTTGCTCGAAAACGGAAGGTGTTGGAAGCGGGCAATGGTCCCGTCTTGTTGGACACGGTGACCTACCGATTCTCCGGACATTCACCTTCGGACGCCTCCTCTTATCGAGACAAATCGGAAATTGACCTCTGGAGCCAACAGGACTCACTGGCAAATTACGGGAAATATCTCAAGGAAAACGGCCACGCGGATGATAGCCAACTGGACGAATTTCGGGTTGATATCGGCGCGCGTCTAAGCAAAGTGTTGGAAGCCGCTGCCTCCTTGGAAATTTCTCCCCGCATAGATGTTCAAGTCGACTCAATTGGCGATGTGATGTTCTCCAATGAATTCAAAGACCGCATGGACGAACGCGAGCCGGAGGTGTTAATTCCCAAGGAGAATAGCCGCCTCAAAACGACGTTGAGTAAGAACCGGTTTGGATTGAAAGATGGGAAACCGCTGCCTAAACTTCGGACCTTAACCTACGCCGAGGCGCTTTTCGAAGCCATGATTCACCGATTCTATGAAGACGCTACAATGATCGCCTACGGCGAGGAAAACCGGGATTGGGGCGGCGCTTTTAGCGTCTATCGCGGATTAACCGAGTGCCTGGCATATCATCGGCTATTCAACTCTCCTATTTCCGAGGCGGCGATTGTGGGGACAGCCGTTGGATACGCCCTCTCCGGCGGACGCGTTGTGGCGGAGCTAATGTATTGTGACTTCATGGGGCGCGCGGGAGATGAAATTTTCAATCAGATGGCGAAATGGCAATCTATGTCCGCCAATGTCTTGCAGATGCCGTTGGTGTTGCGGGTATCTGTCGGCTCGAAGTACGGGGCGCAGCATTCCCAAGACTGGTCTTCAATCGTGGCGCATATTCCCGGCTTAAAGGTCATGTTTCCGGCGACCGCATACGATGCGAAGGGTATGTTGAACCTGGCGCTGCGCGGCACCGATCCGGTTGTTTTCTTTGAGAGCCAGCGGCTGTATTCCGAACCGGAAACCCTCGTAGAAGACGGCGTACCAACCGAATACTATGAAGTAGAGGTGGGCGAACCGGCGCTCCGCCGCCGCGGCGCAGATTTAACTATTGTCACCATTGGCGCCGCCCTCTACAGAGCCATTGAAGCGGCTGAAGAACTCGAGGAAAAGCACAGCATCTCTACGGAGGTGATTGACGCCCGTTTTCTCAACCCGCTGAATTACGAAATTATCGTTGAATCCGTGAAAAAGACCGGGCGGGTCGTCCTAGTCTCAGATGCCTGCGAACGCGGCACTTTTCTCCACACCATGGCGTCGAATATTGCCCAGTTGGCATTTGACCATCTGGACGGCCCCATCGCCGTGGTTGGCGCACGCAACTGGATTACACCGCCCGCAGAGATGGAAGAAGCCTTCTTCCCACAGAAGGACTGGATCATTGATACAATTCACGAGCGGATTTTGCCGATTGCCGGCCATAAGGTAACCACTATACAAACCACCGGAGAGATACTGAGGCGCAATCGGCTCGGGGTATAGGGCGGGACAATCAACCGACCCAATAGGGCGGGCGATAGTCTTCGCTCTCCGGTGAGGTAAAGGCTATCGCACTCATTATTCTTTCGCTTAATCGTGGTGCAAATGGTTACGTATCTTATAGGAACCGCATATTTTTTCCTCATCGTAGAAATCTTAGTCATCATCAAATCATTCGTCTATGCACGTCAAGAAAGGAAAGCGAAGAGACCCGAGTTTACGCCAAAGGCAGCCATAATTGCGCCGCATTACGGATGGGATACACAGACCGCAGAAAATGCCAAGCGGTTATTGGACCAAGATTACGGCGGCGATTATGAAATTTTGTTCGTCACACATCAGACGGGAACATCAGGATACGATATATCCTACCCACACCTCCTTGAGATCGCCGAGGATAGAACTAACGCGCGTGTGCTCTTGGCGCCGAACATCATCGATAATTCACTGCCGCGGTCCCAGAAGGTGGAGAATCTGATGACGGCGATCGCCGAATTGCCGGACGACGTCGATGTAATCGCCTTCGTCGATGCAGATTCAACGGTTCAAAAAGATTGGCTCAAGTTGCTCGTCCAGCCTCTACAGGACAAAGATATCGGCGCAACAGTCGGCGCACGGTTTTATGTGCCGCAGCGATTAAATTTTGCTTCGCTCGTCGAGACCATCTGGATTAATTTTCAGATCGCATTCCAAGGCGATCACTCGCTCACAATGGTATGGGGCGGATCAAACGCCATTCGGCGCCGTCTCCTTGATGCCGGATCAGTATTGAAACGTTGGGAAAATGCGACTATCGAAGATCACAACCTGACCCACACCGTGAAGGACCTCAAACTTAAAGTGCATTTCGTTCCAGACTGTATCGCGGTTACGCATACCGGTAACCGCACATGGAAACAGATTCTTGAATTTACCAATCGGCAGATGGTCATGACCTTCAGGATGGGCCTCAAAGCACAGTGGATTCTCACCCTGTTGGTATTTTTGCCGAAAGCGCTAATTGTATTCGCGTCTATCCCGCTCGTGTTTCATTATAATCGGCTCATTCTTGTGTTTTTGGTGCCATTTATCGAAATTCAAAGTTATCGGCTCTTCTCCAAAAATCTACCGCAATGGCTAAAGGATGACCCGCAGGTGCATGAAAAAATCAGAATATCCTCGTTCGCGGCGCCAACATCGATGTTCCTTGCAGGGCTGAATGCCGTGTACGCCCTATTTCAGAACAAAATCGTCTGGGGCGGTGTACGCTACGAAATCCTTTCAGCCACAAAATGCCGTATTTTGGGAAGAATACACACGAAGTGAAACTATACCTAATATAAACAATCTGTAATGGTCATGTAGAAATTAATTCTTGAAACCGAGGTTTTTTCTTCAAAACTCGGTTTCTGTAACTAGTTACCGCAAGGCGGATAAACTTGGAAAGGAATTTTCAATGCCTGAACGTAGTCGAATATCGCCGCGTTTTTTTGTTAATCAGCTCGCCTCCACGCTGTTAGAAGACTGGTGGACCTCCTATACGTTCGTCAAATATCAAATCGCAAAAGAGAGTTTTAACTGGCGGCACCCGTTCGGGGCAAAACACGGCCGAGGCGACGCGGTACAACTGGTCAGCCTGCGTATCACAGATATGTGCAATCTGCGCTGTCACTCCTGCGGTCAATGGGGCGATAACGGTTACCTGCTCGGGAGTTCACTCAAGGAATTGAAACAGCGCGAGGTACCCGTCGAAACATACAAACGGCTCGTCGATCAGATTGTTGATGCCGGTTGGTCGCCGCTATGGTATATTTGGGGCGGCGAACCCATGCTCTATCCCGGCTTAATAGAGTTGCTGTATTACATCAAGGAGCGGGGGATGCCAATCTCGCTCGTGACCAACGCCACAAACGTCGCGAGACGCGCAGACGACATTCTCGACACCTGCAAAATTCTCTACGTGAGCGTTGACGGTCCCAACGCGGACATCCACAACACGCAGCGCCCGGGCGTTACCGAGAACTACGACAACTTCAAGGATGTCAAAGCGGCGCTCGAAACTATCAGCGAAGAGAAAAAACGCCGCAATCAGAAATTCCCGTACGTTGTTCCGTTGAGCTGCATCACACAATACAACATCGACGAGGTGGTAGACCTCTACGGATTCACCAGCCAATACGCAGACACGCAAATCTTCTATCTCACGTGGTGGATCGATTCGCAGTCCGCGCAAGAACATTCGATGGATTTCGAGCGGCGGTTCGGTTTTAAGCCGCAAACCCATTTTGGCTGGATTGGCACCTGGAAAGATTTCGATCACGGCGTTATCCTTGATAAATTTGAGGAGATGGAAAACATCTCCCGAACCCAAGGACGGTGCCCACCCATGATGATGCCAAAGCTTAACACGCGCGACGATATCAACCGCTACTATACCAATCACAGCGATTCCTTCGGATATAACCAGTGCGTCAGCATCTTCATGACGCTGGAAATCGACAGCAACGGCGATGTAAGCCTCTGCCGCGATTATCACGATTACATCATCGGCAACATCAAAACCGACGCCGTCACAGACATCTGGAACAACGAAGCCGCCGTAAAATTCAGACACTCCATCAGCACCGAGGGAATCATGCCGGTATGCCGCCGCTGCTGCGGGTTGATGGGATATTAACCAGTTTAAAGAAAATGGGAGGATGGACACCCCTGTCCCAATAATCGGGGCTAGTTTTTGTCGGTTGGGTAGAAAACTAGAGAAACCGAGTTTTTTGGAAAAACTCGGTTTCTTAAAGTAAGACTTTCCCCTCGTATTCCGCTAAGCCGATCGTTTAAAAGGAAAGGAAAATCCAACAAATGAAAATAGGTTTACGCATACCGGGCGCAGGCGCGCAAATGCCCTTTGATTCCTTCTGCCGTTGGTGTGTTGACAACGGCTTTGAAGCAGTTGACGTGGGCACCGTCACACCCCAAATCGCAAAAACCGCAAACGACGCCGGTTTGGTCATCGGCAGCGCTGATATTCAGGGCGTCGGCGACTTGCTAAGCGTCAATAAATCCAAGCAGAAAAAAGGCGCCGAAGCCGCGAAAGCCTCAATTCAGGCTGCCGCCGACAACGGCGTCTGTATCATGTTCTGCGTCCTTGTGCCCGAAGATGGAAGCCTCGGGCGAGTCCCAAACTTTGAAATCTGGAAGGCTGTGTTTCCGCCGATTGTCGAATTTGCGGAGTCTAAGGGTGTCACCATCGCGCTCGAAGGCTGGCCCGGCCCCCCGCCGCACTATCCTACACTGGGCTGTACCCCTGAAATGCTGCGTCTGATGTACGCTGAATGTCCATCCCCATCGCTCGCCCTAAACTACGACCCATCCCACATGATTCGAATGGGTGTGGACTATTTGCGCCTGCTCAATGAATTTGCCTCGTACGTCCGGCACGCGCACGGAAAAGACACGGTTTTCGATGCAGAAGCCTACTACCTGCACGGCAATCTCGGCCCCACCTTCTACGAACCCCAGACCTTCGGCGAAGATTGGTGGCGCTACTGCATCCCCGGCGAGGGTTTGACCGATTGGCCCAAGGTAATCAAACGCCTTGAGGACGAAGGCTTTGATGGCATCATCAGCGTCGAACTGGAAGACATCCGCTATTACGACGATTGGGAAGCACAAGCCGACGGGCTCCGCCGTTCACGCGACCACCTCGCACAATACATTCGCTAGCATTACCGAACCCCGCATCCAAATCATGTCAACTCTCATTCCCCTCCTTACCAAGGATGAAGGAGGCTGTAGAGGTGCAAACTGCCGGCAGGTGGCAGGTTCCGAAGATGCCGACGCATTATGCACGTGCAGAGATGGCGGAACTGGGGGCGGTTGCAAGGTTCAAGTACGGGAAGTGAGAAAAGCAGTGTCCAGTGGCTAGTGGTCAGTAAGATACTGCTTTTACCGGCTACTGGCCGCTGGTCACTGGCACTGTACTATTCTTCCGCCTTCCAGATGACAATAAGCGTGGCGCCGCCTATATCGTCGGGATCTAAGTGCGTAAGAGATTTGTGGTTGGCATCGCGATTGACGATGAAATCGAAGGAAATATATCCAATACCCATATCCCAATGTTCGCTTACAGTACGACGAGTAACCGTCCCGCCGCCCCCCTGATAGGGAGTGGGCCCAAATTCGTCCCTTACCTTGTCCTGGGAGCTGCCGATACCGTTGCAACCTACGGTTTTTGCGGTGTTCGGCGCGCTTATATCTATTCTGCGAATACGATCGGAACTATCAAGATAAACGATTATTCCGTCGTTTTTCCATTCGTAGTGGTCGACGTCAAAATGTTCGAGTCCATCGGGGTGAGGTTCGAAGTGATGTTTGGGTATCCCGTACAGTTTAGCAGCGTCACTAAGCAGAGTGCCCAACCTAATGCCCGCAGCTTCCTGAGCTGGTACGATTAAGGAATGAATAACGCTGACCTCCGCGGTTTTGGAGACGACTTTGTTTGTAGGGTCTTTGACAGATAGTGTGACGGTTGTGACGCCCATTTCGATGGGGGCAGTCCAAATCACTTTGGGCTTCGAGTTGGAACTGAGCAATCCGCCCGCCGCTTGCCAGTTGTAAGTCAGTGCATCCCCATCTACGTCTTGAGTTATCGCTTCAAGCGTTATGCGTGCGCTCGCATGAACTCGTTCCGGAACAAAGATTGTGTTGATGACAGGTGGTGAATTTCGAGGGTTGACGGGCTCGGGAGCAACGAGGCTCTCATCGTCGCCGCAAGCCGATATGACGATTGAGATAAGGGATAGGGTGAGAATAATTTTCATAGCTGTTTCCTATGCTGGTACGCCAAAGCGTCGAGACTTTCGCCGTTGAGTACAAAGACGAAGGTTTTTAGGTTGGGTAGAGCGATCAACCGACCGAATAGGGAGGGCGATAGTTCTTACCTCCAGAAACACGCAACACAGTGCGTATGATTTCCGCGGGTGGAAGCAGTTCAAAAATTGATACGACGTAGCGAAACCCAACGCTTTTTCTGGTCTGTCCATATGAAAACGTCTTGACTTCACCGCACATTGGCTGACGCCTTAAATGTAACAAACTGCAACTGCTATAGAAATCATTTCGACATCTTAACACAGCTATGAGCAACAAAATTCTGCGTGCCTGACCATCTCACAGTTTTATCAATACAACAATCAAGATAATAGCAAACACGATTCCTACGAACACCATCCAACCTGTAACTGACACCAACTTTGATAAAATTAGTTGATTTGACTGGTCAAGTTCGGCTTTCATTTTTGCGATAAGGGATGCTTTATCTTCGTCATACCGAGAAGAACGATTATCTTCAGATTTAGTGCCAACTAATTCTTTTAATATTGCTTTTATCTGCTTCTGAAGAAACACGAGGCGTTCCTCGGCGCGAAGACTCAAATCGCCAATCTCATCGATGGGAATCTCGCCGTCAAAGTCGGGAAACCATTGGGGATGTTGCTGTCTAAGTCGATCCACCTCACCGTCAAATAGGTCGAGTTGAATCCGCGATTCCAATTGTTGGCCACGGTATTCGTCCTTGAATTCGTAATCGTGGCAACATTGCCGAAGTTCGGCTCTAACGCTTTCATTTTTATAGAAGGAAACGTTCTCTATTGCCACATCAAGGAATTTTACTCTATCTTGCTCAAAGGCTTTCCTGACTTCTTCAGGTTTGCGGCAGTGCCACTCCGAACCGGCATAAAATGCTTGCCTCAAAGCAATATCATCGCTGTCCTTTATTTTTTCATCCTCTAGTAGCCTGCCCAGAGCCGCGCGACATTTGCGATATAAGCCATGTTTATCCTCGTTACCTTCGACTCTCCATCGTTTTATTGTATTCAGCACATCCATGTCGCTAGGTGCATGTGGAACTGAATAACCAAGTGGAGCTAGTGTTTCTCCAAGGTAAGCAAGTACGTTTACTGCCAATTTTTCATTGACTGGCACAGTGTTAAACAGCCTCCAAGCAGCATGGTACGGATGTTCTGTGGACGAGAGCACGAACCACCCGATGGGGTCAGAAGACATGGCTTTCCGATAAGATTTAGGTTTAAGCATAGGATTTGAAATAGTAAATCCTATTGCCTTAAGCCATTGTTCATCAGTTAACACTTTGAAAGCATCTGTTCTTTCGTACAGGTAGACTAGCCATTTATCATAAATATATTCGTTTGAAAAGAACAACTGTAATAGTTCTACATTGTCATCAAAAGACTGAAGCAACTCCTTTAAGACTCCAAATTCTCTATCAACAATCCAGTTGTCACTGCGCCCTAATTCAGTTGAGACTGAAGGGCCGGCCAATAATGCCTTCTTTATTGCGGTGTCACCGTTTCTAAATAAGCGTAGCGCTATATCACTTGTCAAACGTGCATACAATGCTAATCCTAGGTCTATTAAAGGTTCGTTGCGTTCAATCAGAACTGTTTGAAGTTCTTCGCTTATTTGTCCACCAGTGAGTTGACCACGTGGTTTGCGTTCTTTTAACCACTCCAATACCGCCTCCGCATTTGCATGCGAAAGCCAGTACGATTCAAACTCTGGATTTTCCAGTATGTCTTTTTGTTCATTCATTTTCTATTTTTGTGAAACGGAAGTCCCCGTTTCCTATGTGTTATAGTCGTTATTGAAACGGGTTTTGGTTTGGGTCAGGGGTGTATAGCGTGCCATTACGCTCGATATCATACACATTGATTCTATTTTACCGCCGTGGCAAATGAAAAGAGGCGAGATTGCAGAGATGCGGGATGGTTTACTTGGCGAGAGAATAACTGAGATCGCTACAATTATATCCAAACTCACAAATGAGTTGGTACAAAGCATCACGACGATTGTTAGCATTCATGCCTTTGAATCGGATTCTGCCGTTATTCTCATTTCGAACAAATTTCCTGCCACCTTGCGGGCCCTCAATATTCAACACTCTCTCATCTAAATTCCGTGGATTTCTGCTGTCGCGAATAATTTCGCATAGCTTTGTCAATATGTCCGACCACCTGTTTACCGGGTATGTGACTTGGTTAAACGTAAAATTTTGAAGTCTTCTGCTATTTACATCATCGTTAGGCTTGCCATCACACGCTTCATTTGGCAATTCAGCATCGCTTGGCGTTGCGTCGTCAACGTCGGCGTGGACGGGCGGATTAGGCGGGGCTGGCGTTTGATTTTGAAGATAAGGTATAAGGATGTCCTCATCGCCATCATTGAAGTTTCTGACGAATTGCATTAACTGAGGTAATATTGTTTTGCCTCGTAGGAGAGTTTCCGCGTTTTGGACACTTTTTTCAGATACGACGTTGCATCGGCTTAAGACAGATATCATCAAATGGGGCAACAGTGGTTCATGTATGGCTACTGATTCAAGGCTAAATTCATCGAACTTATCAATCTCAGATGGGAAGTAAAACTGCCACTCTTTGCCGTTAGTAAGTACAGCCAGGTTTACCACAGGCTCGCTTTTTCCTCTCTCAAAGACGTAATTCTTTAACTGTTCTCTTTCTCCTTCTCCTAGCTTAATGTCTTCTCCTTTAGCTTCGATAATAGCCTTTAACTTTTTCTCGATTAGCAAAACATAGTCTGGCACCTCCCCTTTTCTAATACTATAGTTTGGCTTTATTTCCGAATTGTTCCAACCTAAATGAGATAGTATTGGGAAAATTAAAGCCTCGCGCACTGTTTGTTCATTTTGAGGGTTATCTTCCAGGTTCCAATTTTTTATCACCTTGTGAATATCGCTTAACACGAAAGTTCTCCTCTCCATTGCACGGTGCAAGCTTGGGCTTACCAAAAGCATTGAGTTGCGTTTCATGGAATTTGTCACGAGCGACGTTTTTTAGTATGTACCCGGTAAAATCCGGTTAACCCAACCCAAAAAAACTAACGACAACCAACTCAACCGCGATAGTTTCACGTGCTTCTTACACGCAGCACCCGCATTGTAGGTTCTTTCAATTCCCATCCTCTTCATTAAAGGACACGCATCACCGCCTCAACATTGGGGATAAGTTCAATGTCCTCCCCCAATCATAGCCCATCATTTAATCACAAAAATCACAGTTCAGACAACACACCCGACCCGCGCCTACATTAGCTCCCACAAAGGACTACGTCGCTAATCAAGACACCCTACAAACCGCTCCCGAACCCGCATCACAATACCAGAAGCAATCATCCCAGCGGGTCATACCGTGCGGCTCTGGATACGGCTCGGGTATTTCAATCCTGTCAACAATCGAACCGTCCTTGAGGCTCAACCGATAAAACGCCCGGTGATTTGTTTCTACGCACCAGAGGTCGTCGCCCTCCCACGCAAGGCCGTGCGGACGGTCTCCCGGCGCCGGGATAGAATGCAGCACGGCAAGATTATTATCCGGATCTAACTGGTAAACCGCCGCAGAAGGCGGCACCGCCACCCATAACCTGCCGTCTCGCCATTCTAATCCGTGCGCCCCTGACCCCTGCGCGCCTGGTGTCGGATAGGCGGCAAGCGTCCTCCCGCTTGCCGGGTCGGCTTTAAAAATTGCAGGTCCATCGGCTGCTATGCGCGTCGGCGTTAGAGTCGATGCAAGCCAAAGGTTCGTACCGTCCACCGTAATGCCGCTCCCGTGCACGGAATCTGTGTCGATAGCTTTCAAAGCTTCCCCTGCATAGGAGACCAAGACGGCTTGATTCGAGACCTGATCCAGAAACCAAATCCCTCCTTCTGTGGCTTGCATTCCATTTGGTTGGCGTCCCGGAAAGTCAAACATTTTCTCTATTTTAACTTCCATAAAAACCCCTCATAACGACGCGCATCTGCCGTGTAATCTGACGTACTAATCGAAGAGTTTTGACTTCGCTTCAATGATTTGTATCCGGCGTTGGGCTTCGGCTATCAAATCTTTTAAGGCGGCATTCTCGCTTGCAAGACGGATAAACGACCTGTATTGGGCAATCGCTTCTGCATTGCGCCCCTGCCGCTCATAAATAAATCCAAGATTCGCGTATGTCTCTGCCAAGTTCGGGTTGATTTGAATCGCCTCCTTGTAGGCAGCAATCGCCTCGTCCCATCTGTTCAAATCCTCATAGGCATATCCGAGATTGTTGTGCGCCTCCGCGTAGTTTGGGTTGAGGCGGATGGCTGTCTTGTACGCCTCAACCGCGCCCTCGAATCTGCCCTGTTTACGATACACGATTCCCAGATTGGTATATGTTTCTGCGTAGTTCGGGTCAATCTCGATCGCCTTTTTGTATGCGGAAATAGCGCCGTCGAATTTGCCCTGTTGCTGATACACAATTCCTAGATTGGTGTGCAGCACCGGACTGATCGGGTCAATTTGCACTGCCGTTGTGAACGCTGCTATCGCTGCTTCAAAATCGCCCTGTATTCCATACGCTTTTCCGAGGTTGTTATACGCCGCCGAAAAGTCTGCCTTGATACGGATTGCCGCTTTGAATTCAGGGATAGCCTTGTCAAGCTCCTCCATCTGCTGATAGACAATTCCCAGATTGTAGCGCACCGCTTCATCGGTGGGATTGACCTCGACCGCCTTCTGCCATCTGGAGAGGACATCACTCAACGCTTTTTTTGCGTCGGGCGTGTCTATCCCCCCGAGCGCAAAAGCGGCGCCGCTCCGATTCAACGCCGCCTTATCATTCTGCAGCATATCTGTTAATGCCGGAACAGCCGCGTGAGCGAGTTCGCCCATCCCGCCCAAGGTAATCGCAGCGCGCCGCCGAACGGACGCATCCGCGGCGTCAAGCTGTTTAATCAGCGACGCTATTCGCGGTTCATCGGCGCCGAACAAGTTTATCGTGGTACCCAAAAGACATAAAAGCGCAAAAACACTCGTCCTGCGTCTCACTGAAAATTTTTCCTATCAAGTCAGGAACAAATGAAAAGTTTGTATGCTTTAGAATGAATCTGCACACCCTACGGCAATATAGCCGTCAACCTTATGTTTGGGGTTCTCTACACGGCTATCACGCCAAATCTTTACCTAATTTTGTTATTTGCTACGTTCTCCTGCTTCAGCCAACCCCAAGTCAGTGCGTGCTTGCCGGCAGGTGATACGGAGAAAATCGTCACGAATTCAGGGTCGAACCACGCTGCGGCGCGGTTAAAGTTGCCTATCGTTGGAAGTTCTGTGCGATTTCCTTTTCCATCAGCATCTTGAATGATAATCTTCGCTACGCCGCCCCCGAACGTAGTCGTAGCAAGTTCTTTGCCGTCCGGTGACCACTCAGGGTCTCTACAACATCCGATTTTTATCTGGTTTTTGCCATTTGCGCCCATTACAAAGATTTCAGCATGCCCGGAGCGTTCCGTAATCCAAGCGATTTTTTCATTGTCCGGCGACCATGCAGGGTGCGAGTCCTTGGCGCGGTGATTGGTCAGATTTTGCAGGTTTTCTCCGTTCGCGTCCATGAGGTGGAGGTCTCCAATCGTCTTACCCCGTTTCGAAGAGAAGGCAATCTTTCGAGCGTCCCGCGACCACGCGGGTTGGATGTCGGCGGCGGGGTCGTTAGTAATATTCTCAATGATTTGCCCTGCCGCGTTCATCGTATAGATTTCAAAGTTCCCGTCGCGGTTGGACGTGAAGGCTAGCTTCCCACCCCCAGGATGCCAGTTCGGCCAACTGTCTTCTGCGGCATCGTCGGTGAGCCGTTTCAACTTCATTCCATCCCCATTCACTACGTAGACATCAATGTTCTTCTTCGATTCAGTGTGGAATGCCAACCTTGTGCCGTCCGGCGACCACTCCAATCCCAACGGTTGCCCGTTAACCAACAGCAGTGCACGCTGATTGTTGCCGTCGGGGTTCATCAACCAGATATTGCCCTCGTCCGCGTTAGTAGAGACCGCGAGGGTTGGATTGTTCGGTGCTTTCGACTCGGCGCGTGACAGGAACATCGCACCCATTAGTAAAAGCACAACTAAAATAATTCTCAAGATTTCTGTTTTCTGATTTTGGATAGTCCTCACCCCCTGCAATACCAGAGATAAGATAGTTCTCTCAAATCAAATCGGGCGGCAATTGAAAAATTTGGTATAGTTTATTGTTCGTTACGCGCCGCCTTCTTCAACCAGCCCCAAGTCAGTGCCTGCTTCTCGGCAGGCGACACTGAGAATACCGTCACAAAATCAGGGTCAAACCACGCGGGCGCACGGCTGACATTGCTGACCCCCGGTAGTTCCAGCTGAGGTCCTTTTCCGTCCGCATCCCGGATGAAAATCCTTGAACCGCCCCCAAATGTTGCGCCGGCAATCTTTTCTCCGTCCGGAGACCACTCCGGATCGCGGCAACACGCGATGGGTACCTGATTTGCACCATCGGCAGCATCCATCGCATAGATGTTGGCAGCACCCGTTCGGTTCGAGATAAACGCAATCTTCCGCTCATCCGGCGACCATGCGGCATGGGTATTCGCCGAGCGGTTATTCGTCAGATTTCGCAGGTTCTCCCCGTTCGGGTCCATGACGTAAATGTCCCCAAGCGACCTCCCTCGTTTCGACGTAAACGCCATTTTTCGTCCGTCCGGCGACCACGCGGGATCGGTGTCCTTTACCGCGTCGTTCGTAAGGTTCTTCAGCGCCTGGCCCCCATCCGTCATCGTGTAGATTTCAAAGTTCCCGTCCCGATTGGTCGTGAAGGCAATCGTTTTGCCGCTGGGATGCCAGCTCGGTCGGCTGTCTTCCGCTGCATCGTCGGTGAGCCGTTTAAGGTTTTTCCCGTTGGCATTCACCACATAGACATCAATGTTCTTCCTCACTTCGGTATGGAACGCAAGCCTCCGCCCGTCTGGCGACCATTCCAGACCCAACGGCAGTGGATTAGCGTCAATCGCCAACAGCGGGCGGACATCTTCACCTTCCAAATTCATCAACCAGATAATCGCACCCTCGCCTACACTGGAAACCGCAAGCGTTGGCTTCTTAGGCGCTTGCGCATGGACGTGCGTCAAAAGTACGCCATTGATAAAAAGAAACACGACAACAGACACAACACAACGCCGAATTTTCTGAATTTGCATAAATTGCTACCTCACTGTTTGATATCCGGAATCTGACTGATGGTTAAAACTCCAATACCAAAGCGTATTAGTCATCGCCGCCAACCTGCTTAATCCAACCCCACGTCAATACTTGTTTGTCAACAGGTGCAACCGAGAATTCAACCACCAACTTCGGATCGAACCACGCCGGCGAGCGGTTCTGCAAGCCGATGTTTGGGAGATCATTCCAGTTCAGATTGCCGGTCGCCGGGTGGATACGGATGTTCGCTTGGCCGCCGCCGAGCGCCGCCGCGGCAATGTGTTTCCCGTCCGGCGACCAACTCGCCTCCCTGTTGGGGAAACCGCCCGCCTTTGGGTCTTGAAGATCGCTAATCTTCAATAAATTCCCGCCGTCCGCGGCATCCATCGTCCAAATCTCATCATTGCCGCTTCGACGAGACGTCCAAGCAATCATTTTGTTGTCCCACGACCATGTCGGTTGGATATCTTCGCCTCGAACATCAGTAAGGTTCTGCAGAATCTCCCCTTCACCATCCATAAGGTAGATGTCTCCAAGGGATTTGCCTCGTTTCGATGCAAAGGCAATCTGCCGCCCGTTTCGCGACCATGCCGGATACTGGTCCTTGGCTGGATCGTTCGTCAGGTTACCCAAAATGTCACCCCGCATATTCATCGTGTAAATCTCATAATTCCCGTCACGATTAGTTTGGAATGCCATCCTTAGGCCGCTAGGATGCCAGGTGGGCCAACTGTCTTCCGCCTCGTGGTTGGTAAGTTTTTCGAGATTTTCGCCGTTGGCATCCACCACGTAGATATCAATGTTGTCTTCCAATTTGGTGAAGAACGCAATTTGGTTGCCGTCCGGAGACCATTGCAAGCCCGAGGGTATCGGGTCTCCGTCAATTTCTAGAATGAATCGCGGGTTCTTCCCATCGGGGCTGCGCATCCATATACCTACCCCTTCACCCGCATTAGTCGTGAGTGCGATGACTTCCCTCGCGGGCGCTTTTGCACCCGCCCCCACAACTAATACTGCGTTGCTCAATACCAACATCCCCAAGAACCAGACACACATCAACACTATTCGATTTTGCACCGTAATCACCTCATTGATTAAAGGTTTATGCGTAACCGCGTTTAAGAATGTGAGGTCTCGCATATCAATCTAGCAAGTCAATCATCTTGCACTATTTGCTTTACCCATCCCCACGTCATAGGACGTTTCTCAACTGGCGTAACGGAGAACTCAACTACGAATTTCGGATCGAACCACGCTGGGGAACGGTCTTGGGCGCCGATTGCCTGCAGGTCCATCCAATTCAGGTTGCCCTTTGCCGAATGCACGCGAATAGTCGCGCTGCCGCCCCCAAGTGCCGCCGAAGCGATGAGTTTGCCATCCGGCGACCAAGAGGGTTCCCGAACTCGAAAGCCTGCCGCTTTAGGATCTTGGAGATCGCTAATCTGCCTGACATTCGCGCCGTCCGCGTCCATCGCCCAAATTTCTGCTGCGCCATTTCGAGCAGAGGTCCACGCAATCTGCTTGCCGTCCCAAGACCACCTAGGTTGAAAATCTTCACCCCGAACGTTCGTGAGATTTTCCAAAATCTCGCCATTCTGGCTCATCAGGAATATATCTCCCAGCGTCTTCCCGCGTTTGGAGGCAAACGCTATCCGTCGAGCGTCCGGCGACCACGCCGGATAGTGGTCCTTGACCGCGTCATTGGTCAGGTTGTCCAGAATATCCCCGCGTGACGTCATTGTGTAAATCTCAAGATTGCCGTCACGGTTGGTGTGGAAAGCTATCTTCTGCCCGCTGGGGTGCCATGTGGGCCAGCTATCCTCTGACTCGTGTTCCGTGAGCCTACGAAGGTTTTCTCCGTCGCCGTTCACCACGTAAATATCGACGTTTTTATCTAACTCCGTGTGAAATGCTATCTTTGTTCCGTCCGGAGACCACACCAAACCCGACGGCATAGGATTACCGTCAATCGGCAAAATGAGGCGTGCGCCACCTCCGTTATCATTCATCAGCCAGATGCCCACGTCGCCATCACTTGCAACCGCAATGGTCGACCGATTCGGCGCTTGTGCTTCTACGTCCATCGCAAGCACCGTGCTGTACAAGAGCGGAAGACAGAAACAAATTACACGTGATAATGTTTTTTGTATTTCCATAGCTTACAACCTCCCAACGAAAGCGTGCGTGTACGAAAGAATATGTGATGCCGCTATCTCTACACCGCTGCCCATTATATCCAAATCGGTTTTCAACTGAAAATGAATATAGGTAGTTAGTATTCGTTATCGTCCTGCCAGCTTCAACCAGCCCCAGGTCAAAGGCTGTTTCTCCGCCGCGGAGACGGAAAATGCACCCACGAAGGCCGGATCAAACCAAGCCGGCGACCTATCTTCACCGCCCACCGCCGGTAAATCTTGCCACTCCAGATTGCCATCCGAAGGATGGATTCGGATGTTAATTACTCCTCCCTGTCCAAACGCCGTCGAGGCAATACGTCCGCCGTCAGGCGCCCACGTAACATCCCTATTTCTCACTCCCGGCGCTCTGGGGTCCTGGAGGTCGCTAATCTTCATCGGATTCGCTCCATCCGCCTCCATTGACCAAATCTCCCCAGCACCGTTACGGCGAGAGGTCCACGCAATTCGATTCCCGTCCCGCGACCACTTGGGTTGAATATCTTCGCCGCGAACGTTGGTGAGATTTCGTACGTTCTCACCGCTCGAATCCATCACAAAGATGTCCCCAAGAGTCTTCCCCCGTTTGGAAGCGAAGGCTATCGTTCTACCATCTGGCGACCACGAGGGGTACTGGTCTTGCACCGAGTCGTTCGTGATATTTTCCAATGCCTCTCCCGCCGATGTCATTGCATAGATTTCAAGGTTCCCATCGCGTTTCGTGGAAAAGGCAAGCCTTTCCCCTTCCGGGTGCCAAGCCGCCCAGCTATCTTCTCCCGGATGGTCCGTCAGTCTCTTGAGATTTTCCCCGCCGGCGTCTACAACGTAGACATCAATGTTCCCTTCTAATTCGGCATGGAACGCAATCTGTTTCCCGTTGAATGACCAAGTTAAGCCCGACGGCAGCGAGTCCTCTCCAACCTCTAAAACCAACCGAGGATTCTCTCCTTCGGGGGTCATAAACCAGATGCCTACCCCTTTCCTCACGTCCGTAGCAAACGCAATTGTCGGCTCGTCCGGCACCTCAGCCGGCGCGTTCCCGATGAGTATCGCACTCAGTAGTAGTAACAGCCAGACCGAATACACCGCACACATCAAAAATTTCTGAATGCACATCCTGTGGTCCCTTTTGTGGTATTGAAAATTCGCGGTGTGTGTCAGCGCGTCATTCCGCCGCACACACAGTCCATTGTTAATTGTCCAATCGCACCTGTTTCACCCATCCCCAACTCAAGAGCCGCGCCTTGATAGGCGTCACGGAAAACTCCGGAATAAACCCAGGGTCGAACCAAGCTGGAGACCGATTCGGGAAACCGATGTCCGGTATCTCTTTCCAGTCGCCTTCTCCGTTGGGGTTGCTAGTAAAAACTACAGCCCTGCCGCCGCCAAAACCCACACCCGCGACCCTTCTGCCATCTGGTGACCACTCAGGATCACGCTTCACTCCCGCATAACCGATTAGCTCGACTATGTTCCCGCCATCCGCAGCATCCATCACGAAGAGTTGACCGTTCCCCGGCCGAAAAGAGATCCATGCTATCTTCTCATTATCCGGAGACCACGCAGGTTGGCTGTCTTCCGCTTTATGATTGGTGAGATTGGTCAGGTTTTGACCATCGACGTCCATGGTGTAGACATCTCCCAGCGTCCGCCCGCGCTTCGAGCTAAACGCAAGCTTACGGCCGTCCCGCGTCCACGCCGGATGGAGATCGTTGGCAGGGTCATCTACAAGTTTCTTCTGGATAACTCCATTCGGCGTCATCGTGTAGATGTCAAAATTTCCGTCACGGTTTGTTGAAAATGCAATACGTTGACCGCTAGGATGCCAGTCGGGCCACGCGTCCTCCGCCTCGTGGTCGGTGAGTCTTTTGAGGTTCGCCCCATCGCCGTCGACAATGTAGATATCAGTGTTCAACTTCAGATGTGTATGAAAAACCAGTTTTTCGCCGTCCGGCGACCAGTTCAAACTCAAGGGAACTGGATCGCCGCCAACTTCAAGGATAGGGCGTTGATTTTCCCCATCAGTATCCATCACCCAAATATTCCCGCCCGCTGCATCGCTAGAGACCGCAATGGTCGGGTTTTTGGGCGCCTGTGCCTCAACACTCACGATGCACCCTATTCCAATCAAAATGAACATACCGATGTACAGGACATATAGCTTCCGTAATTGCATAGCCGATAACCCCCTTCCGGTACGATTACGGATTATTCTTCGCATCGTTAATCGAATCGCTCCGTTTGTGGAAAGGTTTCACATACTTACCGTCACACTTTGCTTCAAAATATGCGCCGAATTTATGCAAGCCCCGTCAGTTTTTCGCTTAGCTCCCAAAGCCCCTTCTGTAGTTGCGTATCTTTAAATTTGGGCGGTATCGCTTTGAGCTTCTTTTTGTCAAAATATCCGCCGGTAACCCCTTGAACCTCATCGGAACTCGCCAAATAGATACTGGTCTGCGCGGCCTCTTCCGGGGAATGGGTAAACCTTTTCATGATTTTACTCATCAAGGGTTGGTACCACTTCTGCGGATGCACATTCCAAATTCCAGTAGAGGCCTGGCCCGGATGCAATGCGTTTGCCGTGACGCGTGTATCTTTCAAACGCTCCGCAATTTCCATGGTGAACAGAACAACAGCCAGTTTGGAAGTCGCATACGCCTTGAAACTCTTATACTTCCTTTGGAAATGTGGATCGTCAAAGTCAATTTTGCCCTGAACATACGCATTGGACGCAACGTTCACAATGCGCGCTTCGGGTGCTTGTTTGAGCATTGGCAGTAGCAAATTCGTAAGGAGAAATGGACCCAGATAGTTAACTCCCATGGTCGCTTCACATCCATCCGGAGTCTCTTCCCTTTCAGGGCGAAAGATGCCCGCATTATTTATTAACACGTGCAAATGGCTATATCTCTGCGATAATTCATCGGCGAACTCACGAATGGAAGCGAGCGATGCCAAATCAACCTGCATCATCTCAACCTTCGTGTTCCCGCTTTCCAGTTTAATCGATTGGTACACAGGTCGAGCATCGTTTAGATCGATGCATGCCATGACAATGGCCGCACCTTTTTTAGCGAGAGCTTTGGTAATTTCTCTCCCAATTCCGCCGTCAGCGCCGGTAATCAGTACCGTTTTTCCTTCCATCGTTTGCGTGCTTTCTGAAATGAGTTAGTTGAACATCTCCTGCGTAATGCTGTCGATCAACGCGCGCATCGTTTATCATACGGCAAATTGTCAATTACCATGAACTACCCGCTTTATCCAGCTCCAAGTTAAAATGCGCTTAGCCGCAGGGGAAACGGCGAACGCGCCGATGAAATCAGGGTCGAACCATGCAGGTGACCGAGTTCGTGTACCAATCTGCAACCGCCCTTGCTCTGCTTCATCAGCCCCGGCGATAGCCAAGATAATGAAACTATCCCCGCCCCCAGCCGTCACGTAAGCAACCATCTCCCCATCGGGAGACCAAGTAGGCTCAAGTTCCTCCCAATGGTCACGAGGCGCGGCAAAGGCATTGAGTTTCGCAGCATTCCCGCCGTCGGCGTCCATTAGAAAAATATCACCCGTTCCATCGCGGTGAGATGTCCAGAGAATTTGCGAGCCATCCGGCGACCACTTGGGTTGCGTATCTAGAGCGCGATGATTGGTGAGATTACGCAAGTCTTCACCATTGGCATCCATCACGAAAAGATCGCCGAGGGTTTTCCCTCGCTTAGAAGAGAAGACAATGCTTCGGCCATCCGGCGACCAAGCGGGGTCAATGTCGATGACAGGGTCATTTGTTAGGTTTTCGATGCCTTCACCCTCCGCCGTCATCACGTAAATTTCAAAATTGCCGTCCCGGTCAGACGTGAAGATAATTCGCTGGTTGCCGGGGTGCCATTGAGGCCAACTGTCTTCTGCAGGCGCTTCGGTGAGCTGTTTGAGATTCCGCCCATCGGCGTTCATCACATAGATGTCAACATTTCCATTTACTTCGGTGTGAAACGCCAGTTTTCGGCCATCCGGCGACCACGCCAATCCTAGCGGCAACGGGTTTCCACTTATATCTAGAATGGCGCGTTGGTCCGCTCCATCAGGGGCAATCAACCAAATCGTGCCTCCCTCGCGCGGGTCAGCGGAAACCGCGATAGTCGGTTTGTCGGGCGCTTTCTGTGCTAGCGCAATCGCCGGCAGGATGATGGTCGCCAAGAAAACCAGACCGGCGCATACTTTCCGCATGGTCGAATTTCGGAGGTCTTGCATCTGCGCATTCCCTATCTCGCCCGCGCTAGCCCAACGCCAAAAAGCCTCACCTTCCCGCCGCACGCCGCGGGGAAGTTTCCCCAGTGCCCTTGCACGCTAGCACCAGCGGTCATCAATTGCCTCGTCTTAACTGTTTAAGCCACCCCCACGCCAACGGTCGTTTCTCAACCGGTGAAACGGAAAACGCTCGGACAAAATCAGGATCAAACCAAGCTGGAGAGCCGTGGATTACCCCGATGTCCGGCAACATCGGGTGTGCGACTAGCTCATCATCTTTGTCTACCTCCGCGATAAAGATGGGACTGCGGCTGATGTAGACTACCTTTTTACTGTCAGGCGACCACGAAACCTCGCGGTCATCCCATTGTCCAATAGCGTCTTTCCGAACCCCGGAAATCTGCCTGAGATTCTCGCCCTGGGGATCCATCACGAAGATATCGCCGTTTCCATTCCTTTGCGAGGACCAAACAATCCACTTGCCGTCCGGTGACCACTTCGGTTGGATTTCCTTCCCGCGAGTGTTCGTCAGATTCCGCGGCTCATCTCCATTCGCTTCCATCGCCCAGATGTCACCAAGCGATTTACCCCGCTTGGTAGCAAACGCTATCTGCCGGCCGTCCGGTGACCAGGTGGGTTGAGTGTCCGGGGCGGGGTCGTTTGTGAGGTTTTCCAAAACCTTACCCACTAGATTCATCACCTGGATTTCAAGGTTTCCATCCCTGTCGGACGCGAACGCAAGCCGCTTGCCGCTAGGGTGCCACGTCGGCCAGCTATCTTCCCCCTCATGGTCAGTTAGTCTTTTGAGTTTTTCGCCGTCGCCGTCCATCACGTAGACATCCACATTCTTTCCCACTTGGGTGTGGAACGCAATCTGGCTGCCGTCCGGCGACCACTCCATCCCCCAAGACAGCGGAGCGCCTTCGATTTTCAGAATTGAGCGCGGGTCGCCGCCATCGGGGTCTATATACCATATTGCATTATTGCCTCCTGAATCGCTGGAGACTGCGATGGTCGGTTTTTCAGGTGCCTGCGCTTCGGTACCCGCCGCGAGCACGGCGTGAATCAACAACAGTATGCTGAAGTACACAGTCGGCATTGACGCTTCTCGGGACAGCATTTTTATCACCTCATTACAGATTTTCAATACGCGGCTTTTAATTTCCTAGCCTTTGACCTTACCGGTTGTGGACATTCGGCCTCTTGAGTTCAATTTGTCAGCAGAAATGTTGTCAGGTTTGGCGCTGCACGCGCCTACTCAAGACTCAAAGTGAGCGCCCCTAGCTCACCTCGTTATCATCCACCACACAACCAATTACCGCCGCCACCAGCGGTTCATCACCTATCGCGGTGATGTCGTGTTCGACCTTCGCCGGCATGTATGCGGAACTGCCCGGCCCCACAATCTTTTTCTCATCACCCACAGTAATTTCCGCCTTGCCCGCGAAAACGTAATAGCACTGTTCCCATTTGGGATGGTGGTGACTGCCGTGTGTCTTGCCCGGCGGCCATGTATGAATGCCAATCATCAATCGATTTGTCGAAAGCTGATTCAATTCCTGCCCGTATAATTCATCAGGCCCCGCGATAATTACCGAATACCCCGCCTCTTCATGAGCAATCCCCGGGACCGTGTCATCGCCAAATCCCGTGAAAGTGCCTTTTGAATCCTCTGGAGTGCGAATGTATTTCATCTTGATTCTCCCCCTTGTATACAGCAAAATCCATCACCACAACCAACCCACTGTAGAAGCAATCTCCGAATCGAGACAGCTCCGCTCATAAAAACCTCGCAGCCGCCGCTCGGCACTTGGAAATGTCAAGCATACAATTTAAACGAATCAACCGTGTAAATAACAAGGGATCAAGCGAACGAATAGTGAGTGCGATAGATTTCCACAACCTTAACTGCCAGTAATTACTATCACGCTCACCATCCATTCGTTTAATTGGTTAATCCCGGTTCTGTTCCTGTCGTGCCTTTTGAATCGCTTTAAGACCCTCTTGATAGGTTCGGTTTTCCGGCTGCAAGGAGAGCGCTTGTTGAATGGCGTCCTCCGCATTCGCATAGTCGTCGTTCCGGTAATGCAACCACGACAGCGTATTTAAATAACGGGCTGAATCCGGTTGAAGTTCGATAGCCTTTTCCGCAAGTGCTAACGCCTTTTCGAGGTGCGCGTCCCGGGACCCGTATAAATGCGCCAACCGTTCATATGCAGGGTCAAAAGCAGGGTTCAGTTCAATCGCACGCTGATATGCCTGTTCTGCCAAGCCAACCCGGTTCTGCCCTGAATGGACTAGACCGAGGTAATAGTGCGCCTCAAACATGTCCGGTTGCAGCGCTACCGCAGTATTCAGGCGTTCCGCCGCCGCATCAATCTGATTTTGACTCAAAAAAATTCTACCGAGGAAATAGTGCGCCTCAATCATTTCCGGCTGTAACCTCACCGCGGCCTCGAAGCTGTTCACCGCTGCATCAAATTGACTCTTATCCAGCGCGATGAGACCTAGTCTATAGTATGGCTCCGCGAGACTTGGGTCTTGCTTGATAACTTCCCGGTAATGACCTGCAGCGAGCTGAAAATCCCCCTGTTTAAAATAAGCATGCGCCAGTCTTAAGCGAATCTGTAATCGATCTGGTTCAAGAGTCAGAAGTTTTTCGTAAGCCGCTTGAGACTCTTCGAATAGTTCAAGTTGAAATGCGATACTACCAATATTCAGCCACGTCTGCGGGCTGTCCGGCTTCAACCCGGCCGCCTTGCGATAGGAAGAAATCGCCTTTTCATAGTCTTCCCGCCGGTCTGAGCTTTGCGCCTTTTTTAGCCAAACCAGCCCCAACCCACTGTGCACGGAAGCCATATCGGGCTTCAACTCGACCGCGCGCTGCTGCGCCTTAAGCGCCTCTTCCAGTTGTCCTCGGGTAGAATAGATATAACCTAGCCCGTTATGCACTGCTGCGATATCCGGATCGTGCCAAAGTGCTTGTTCAAATTGCTGCAGCGCCGCATCGAGTTTTTTTTCGTGAATGTATTTCCAGCCCAGATTCGACAACGCGGCGGCTTTTTCCCTCCCTTGAGATGCACGCAGAACCGCGAGTTCATCTACCTGATCGTCCCGCAATTGCCGGAACTTCTTCATCTCCGCTTCTGCTTCCGCTTTTTTGCCCTGCTTAAAATGCAGCAGCGCAAGCCGGTAGTATGCGCTAGTCAATTGAGAGTCAAGACGAATTGCCTCCTGAAACGCACGCTCCGCTTCACTGCCCTCCTCCTTCCGGATGTGGACCAGTCCAAGCCGGAAATGCGCTTCCGCCAAAGAAGGTTCCAAGCGAATCGATTGCCGGTAGTATGCAGCCGCCTGATCAACCCGCCCATACTCAAATGCGACTCGGCCTAGAAAGTAACTCACCATGCCCGCGGTCAGCGGACTCATCCGAGATTGCCGCTGGATAACTGAGGACGGTTCAAGCCGATAGTTTCGAGATTTCGACGTCGTCATCAGGTTAAACGCCTTTTTCCATGCGGTTTCCGCTTCATCATATTCGTGCTGCCGAAACCAAGCCATCCCCAACTGTGCATAGGCTTGAGCCCAATCAGGAAAGTACCGAATGGCTTGTTCAAATACATCTATGGCTTTTTCGTAGTGCCGCTGCCGCAAATGGGTTCCCCCCAAGCAGTAGTAAGCAGCCGTGTCATTCGGATCCAATCGCAGCGCGCCTTTGAACGTTTCTGCCGCTTCGTCCATAGCGCCCAACGACACATACGCTAGGCCCAGGTTCAGGTGGGCATCAATAGATCCTGGATTCGCATCGCGTATTTGCTGATATTGAGCAACTGCCTTGTCAAAACGAGATTTACCCTGGGCTGCCGCCATCTTGCCAAAATTCAGCAAGATAACTGTAAAAAAAGCGCCGATGATGAAATAGGTACAATTTCTTGAAGGCGAGTGATAATTCAAGGCCGTCCCTCAACTCCGCACCTGAACACGGTGCACGTTTCGCATCTCAGAGTGGCAAAAAACACCCCTCCAAATCCATGTGCGCTTGAACGCATTGCACTATCCGTTTCTTATTCTCTAGCAACGCTTATCCGGGGTAATATTGAGGTGCTAAACTATGCCTATCCGGTTGACGCGGGAACTTGTCTATGAAATCCTTTGGGTTTCCACATGATTGGATAACCCGGCGGCCAACCTTCGCCGCCCAAAACCGCTTTGAATTCATCAGTTAATCCGCAGAGCCAGTAAAACATCTCCGCAGCGTCATACCAATCGCGAAACTGCTGCCGAAAGTTGGGACCGTCTAGACTGTATATAGGGGTGTGATCGTGCCCGAAGTCAAAGTCGGGTTCGATAATCCAATCCCGCTGCGGCGGCGTCGTTCGCCAGTAGCAGTATTTCAGCATATTACGAATACCGCTTGCTGTGGACGCCGAACGGCGATGCCATATCGAATAAACCGTGAGAAAAATCGATCCTGCGGGCGCGGCGGTTTTAACCCTGCCTTGAATCCCCCCGTAGTGCGACATCCAACTCTGTAAGCAAAAGAAAAAATGGGAACCCGGCACCACTTCCGTGGGTCCCATCTCCACCGGTGCATCCTGCGGGTAATAGAATACCTGCAAATGATTCAGTTCCGGCGCATAACGTGAGCCGCCGTCGCGGTGCCAATTCTGATTTGGAGCCGGGCATTCCATTCGATGGTTAGCCATCCCCTTGGGTAGCGCAAAGTTCTTGCCCAGCAATGAACGCACCGCACCCGCTGCCTGGTGATTGAGCAGCACCTCGTCCACAAACCACTCCTCCTGCAGAAGGGGGCCGTGGCCATGGTTTTCAATGAATTCAAACGTTTTCCGGTTAATCTCATCTGGAACAACGGCCTCCAACATTACATAGCCGTTCTTGCAGAATTCCAATACCTGCGTATCGGTCAAGGTTGGTTCACAGTCGTTCGTACTTTTCAAAGTAAGCCTCCTCCAAACAAAATTTTACACGAATTTCAGCTTTTTGTCAAGATCAGCAAACTACATCAATACACTGAAGGATTTTTTTTGAAATTTCTAGCGGCATACACTTCAATTGCCATGGCATCTAAAATGATAAAATTCCCTTATCGGTTTGAGGGAGAGGCTTCCTAGCCTCGATTCTTAATCACTTCTCGTGTAAATATCCACCCAGAAGATTCCAATTCAGCACTAACTCCGAATTTTGCTCAGAATGGCAAAACCGAATTTCTATTGCAATAGGAAGCCGTTCCACGTATAATATTTCGCTTAAAGACTGTAGGAGCGATCTCCGAATCGCGACTTCTTCATTCGCAAGAACTACGTCCAAATCGCAGCATCTTAATACCTAGAAACTTTCCCCGAACCGCGGCATTTATTTTAAACTCATGCAAATCTCGCTCCAATGTTTTCCCTCCCAAATGCCAGCCAATAACCGCAGTTGGTTCACAAAACTCGGCACACGCGTTCAATTCAACGACTACAGCTTCTTGTTCACAATCTATTGCTTAACGTTTTTTCTTGCCAGCACATTCGCCACGGCGGATGCCGACGTTCAATTCGTCGATGTTACGCAATCTGCAGGCATCCATTTTACCCATGTCGATGGGCGAAGCGGACAAAAATTTTTCATGGAAACCATTGGTTCCGGCGCTGCATTTTTTGACTATGACAATGATGGATACCCGGACCTGTATTTCGTAAACGGCGCCCCTTTACCGGGATATCAGAGCACAGAAGCGCCAATCAACCAACTCTACCGAAACAACGGAGATGGAACCTTTACTGATGTAACCGAAAAGGCAGGCGTAGGCGACACCGGCTACGGGCACGGTTGCGCTGTCGGCGATTACAATGGTGACGGTTATCCCGACCTCTACGTTACAAACTACGGCGAAAATGTCCTCTTTCGAAACAACGGCGATGGTACTTTCACCGACGTAACAGAGGACGCCCGTGTGGGAGAACCGAAATGGAGCAGCAGTTGTGCATTCGCCGACTATGACCGCGATGGCGACCTCGACCTCTATGTTGTCAATTATATCGAGTTTAGTATTGAAAACAACCCATGGTGCGGTCGAAAGGATAAGGGAATCAGGGGCTACTGCCAACCTGACGATTTTCCAGGGCTGCCCGATACACTCTATCAGAATAATGGCGATGGCACATTCACCGATGTAACCCGGAATTCTGAAATTTACAATCCGGTCGGGAAAGGCTTGGGGGTGGTGTGGGGCGATTACGACAATGATGGGTATCCGGACATCTACATCGCCAATGACTCCACAGAGAACTTCTTATTCAAGAACAAAGGGAACGGCAAATTTGAAGAAGTCGGCTTCTTCATCGGCGTCGCGTTCAGCGACATTGGTGTCGCCGAGAACGGTATGGGCACAGCTTTTGGCGACTGGGACAACGACGGGTGGCTGGATTTGACTGTCACAAACTACGCAGATCAGGCAAACACGCTCTATCGTAATGACCAAGCTAGCTTTTTCACCGACGTGTCGTCCGCGTCGAAAACGGCGATCGTTAGCTATCCGTACCTCGGTTGGGCGACAGAATTTATCGACCACGACAATGATGGTTACTTAGACCTGTTTGTCGCCAACGGGCACCTCCACGATAATCTCGAAGAGATGGGACAAGACGGCACCTATGTGCAGCGAAACTTCATGTTCCGAAATAATCGCGACGGCACTTTCGTTGAAATCTCCAACCAACTAGGTCCCGGCATGCGGCTGGAGGATGTCAGTCGCGGCGCGGCGTTTGCCGACTACGATTTGGACGGAGACATTGATATTCTGGTAACCAACTCCAACAGCCGCCCCCGCCTCTTGCGCAATGACGGGGCAAACAAGAACAATTGGTTGGCTGTCAAGTTAATTGGAACAAATGGAGTCACAGACGCAATCGGTGCGCGTGTGACGCTCGATATGGGTGAATTTTCCCAAATGAAAGAGGTCCGTAGCGGTTCGGGTTATTTGTCGCAAAACGAACTTAAACTCTTGTTTGGTCTCGGTAAAGCCGCCACTGTCTCGCACATAGAAGTCCAATGGCCAAACGGAGAAAAGCAACACCTAAAAAACATCGGCGCGAACCAGTGTATCATTATTACCCAAGGCTGCGGCTGGAAACGAAAAAGATAACTCATAGCTCAATCCAAATCTATCTTATCTCCCGTAGCCAGCATTCCAGAGCGTAAACCCCCTTCATTCCGGCACATCGATTTCCATACTCAACAACAGAAACGAATACGACTTCCCGTGCATATCGAGCGCTAACGATTTGGTCACCCCGCCGCCCAAGCAATTTTCGAGTACAAAATTCAGCGCTGAAACGTTCGGCACTTCATAGCGTACAATCTCGCCGTGGCAAATGTCTTTGAACAATGCTCGAACCCGTTCCACCGTGACTTCACGGCACACAAGGTCATAATCTTCCTCCCGGTACGGGATGACCGACAGATTCACCGCATCTCCCTTATCGCCCGATCGGCTGTGCGCTATTTCACGTAGTTGGACTCTTTTCATCCGCCGCCTCTATATTCAATTCCATTCATATTTACACATGTTTCGGCAGGTAAGGTTGGAAACCGAACCTACCGCAGTGTATAGGTAATTATTGGTTTTACTTTATTATTGGGAATTAATACCTTCCCCGGACAATCCTTACTTCAAACCGTTTGGATTAATCGGATCTGCGGGTCGCCCATTCACCAATAGACGTACCGCAAGCCCAAACGTATGCGTGAACAGACGCCCTTTTTCTTGAAGATGCCAGTTTTCCAAAAGGCATGCGTCGAGAGATTGCGCATCAATCTCAATGGCAGCCTCGCGGATATTGACTTTCACGCCCTGAACAACCGATTTGTGTTGATGGTCTAGTGCATCCGCAATCCGCAAAATGGCAGCCAGCTTCTTTACCCGTCCCTTGTCAGCACACGAAAGCGCCTGAAAATGAGCGTGTTTCTGTTCGTTGGGGAACGCTTTGCGATGATAACGCGCGATATTGGCGATGAGTTCAAGTTGCTGTGGGTGAAGCCCAACAACCTCCGAATTTGATATCAAGTAATACGAGTGTTTATGGTGGGTGCTTGAGTTGATATATCCGCCAATTTCATGCAGTGTCGCAGCTACACGTAGAAGCATTCGAGATTCCCGTGACAACTGATGCAGAGGTTGCAACTGATCAAATAGTAACTCCGCCAAATAACGCACCTGTTGTGCATGCCCCACATGAAACTGGTACTTGTGCCCAAGTGCTGTCGCCGCTTTCAAGATTTCCCCTTCTTCCAATGTCGTGTCCCACGAATTTCGGAAGCGGTCGACCATCTCTGCAAGCACGCCATCCTTGAGCCCGACATTCGCGGCATAGAGCCCACGTGCACCTACAACATTACTCAGAACTTCGGTGAGCACTAGGCTTGCCGGCAGAATGACATCCGCCCGATCTGCGCGCATGTCGTACCGCTTTATACGTTCACCCACACTCTGTTTGGAAATTTCTTTGACGAAACGCCGAAAATCACGCAATGGAATAAAACGGATATCTTCCGGAAAACCGTTCCCTTCCATTTCAGCCAACCCGATTTGTCTGCCAATCTCTTCAACATTGCCGCCGGTGCCCAGCACCAAATCAATTTTGTAAGTGTTGATTGCATCCAACGTCGTTTCAAGCAGTTGCTCCATGTAAGCCTTTAGCAGTAATACCTGCAGGTCAGAGATGGAATCAGTTCGCAAAAAGGTCTCGCACAACCGCACCGTTCCTAGACGCAGGCTGTTAGAATAGACAATCGAACCGTGGTCGATGACATCGAACTCAACACTCCCGCCTCCAATGTCGATGACCAGAGCAATTTTGTCGCGCAAATTGATTTTACGGGTTACCGCGATTTGCACGAGGCGGGCTTCCTCACCGCCGGAAATTCGCTCCAATTGGATGCCCGAACTACTGTAAATCCGTTTTACAAAATTATCGCCGTTGATAGCTTCACGCGCCGCGCTAGTCGCAATGGCGCGGGTGGAATGGACTTTCGACCGCTTGAGGGCATCTCGGAATTCTCCAAACGCCTCAATCGCTTTCTGGATTGCCTCTTCCGCTAAAAAACCCGTCAAGAAAACTTCATGCCCTAAACGCACAGGGGCGCGGCATTGGTAAATCGGTGCAACGGATCCATCTCCCCGCACTTGTACAATTTTCAGCCGCATTGCGTTGGATCCAACGTCAATGGCGGCAAACGATGCACTTTCCATTTTTTTCCCTCAACTCCCAACAAATTTACACGCCGTGAGTTTAGCATATCCCACTCGCCAGGTCAATTCAATCGCACGCTCACTTGAAACCGAGTTTCTCTTTAAAACTCGGTTTCTTAAACGCAGCAAAAACCTGCAATTTAGCTCCTGTAGGTTGGGTTGATCGGATTTCACTAATGATGCACAATTTTACCTTTCGCTCCGGTAGCCTAACGCCGTCCAAGATTGAATGTGCAGAGCGTAACCCAACGCTTTTCGTCTTGCCGCACCGCCACCGATAACCTGAACGCCTCGCAAATAAGACAAGACTATCGCCTTCCCTATTCGGTCAGTTGATCGTTGGGTTCGCTACACCTTATCAAAATTTAAAACGCATTCTAACCTCGAAACGTACACAACGTATATACTTTCTTTCGTCATCACCGCTTAACCCAACCTACAAGAACTGAATCATAGCCCATCATTCAATCACAAAAATCACAGTTCATACAGCTCCCATATCCCGCAGGATTAATCTCCGAATCGCGACCTTTATTCGAATCCGAGTTTTTTTCTTCAAAACTCGGTACTTTAAACGGGCAATACATGGAAGCTACCTCGCCATTAATCCGCCAGACCGATTGACATCAATCCAAAATTCGTGTAAAATGATAGCGCTAAACATCAAATAGTATACCCTTCCACAGCAAGTACCATGGATATTGGAAAAATCATCGGAACTGTTGTTGCCACTCGAAAAGACCCGAGCTTAACTGGGACGCGGCTGCTAGTTGTACAACCTCTCGATGCGAACGGCAAATCTGTGGCATCCCCCCTTATCGCCGTTGACCCGCACGGCGCCGCCGGCTATGGCGATACCATCTATATGGTCACGGGCGGTGACGCCATTGGCGTAATGTCGGGGCGTGAAATGCCCGTCGACGTTGCTGTTGTCGGAATCGTGGATTCCATGACCGTAGCAAAAGCAGAGGACTAAAGATGTATATCGCAGAAGTAATCGGTAAGATTGTCTCGGTGATTAAACACTCTGCTTACGACAATCGAACCCTATTACTCATCCAACCTTTGAATTTAGAATCCAAGCCCGTCAAAACCCCGACAATCGCTGTCGATTACGTCGGAGCCGGCGAAGGTGACATCGTCCTCGTTGGGGCAGGGCCGGGCGTGGCTCAGGAGGTCTTTGGCGTCCAAGATGCACCGATTAGAGAACTTGTAATGGGCATTATTGATCGATTTGACGTTGATACATTTGACGCAACCGGGTACAAAAGTTAGCAAAATGTGAAAACATCTAACACCTTTCTACGTTGTATACTTGCGCACAACATATAAATCGTTTGAATCCGGGCGTTAACTGATTATTCTAATCGTCAACTTGCATCAATCGACATAAGGAAACCGTACCTTGTTAATTCCATTGCCCAGTCCGCCTCGGGCGGAAAAATCTTCTAAACTCCCTAGCGCAGTGCAGTTGTTAATTGTTGCCAATATCCTTGTTTTTGCGTGTCAGCTCTATTATTGGCATTATCGCGGCTTGAATCTCTCGTTACATTTCGGCGCAATACCCCAAAGGATTAGCGAATTTATCTTCTTTTTTCCGCAACTTCCGGACCTATCGCGTCCAACCCTAATTACCTCTCTTTTTCTGCACGATACATATAACCTCCATGGGGGTTTTGTCCATCTCATAGGTAATTTGCTGTATCTATCAGCGTTCGGCCCCAATCTTGAGAATGCAATTGGACGGATGAAATTCTTCTTGTTTTATCTGCTATGCGGGGTGTCAGCCACCCTCTTGTACGTCGTGTTTCACTACAACTCCGATGTGCCTCTGATCGGCGCAAGCGGCGCAATTGCCGGGGTGATGGGCGCCCACCTTTTCGCACGTCCCAAATCCCGTATTCGATGTCTGTTTCTAATTTATATCGTCTCTTTGCCAGCTATTGTTGTGCTTGTCCCTTGGATACTAGTGCAATTGTTCAATTTTGTTTATCTTTCATCTCAAGATGCTGCAGTAGCTTGGTTGGCACACATCGGCGGTTTTTTAGCAGGGATCTTTTTGATAGGCAAATTCCAAATTTCTTGGTGGCCTCCTCGAAAACATGAGACCGCCAATAGCCTAAACCATACATATTCAAATCCCAATGTCCCTTTAATGAAGATTGGACGCTGACCGCTCAAACCGTTCATAATCTCTGCACTGCAACAGAAAACAACACCATCGGACATTGCATCGTTCCAACCGCATGGCGCGATTGGAAAAACCGTAACTTACAAAATATAGGAGACCGATGAATTGACAAGTAATTATCGACATCTGCTTTTGGGGCTGTCGCTTTGTGTATTATTGACATCTTTTACCGCGCTTGATAGTGCAGCCCGCCCGGAGTTCGCAGCGCGGGAAGATAAGGATTGTGTTTTCTGCCATATCGATCCCGCTGGCGGCGGCCCGCGCAACGCTGTCGGACAAGTTTTTGAAGAAAACTACTTTGAGTTCCCCCAAGATTTCGACCCCGAGTCGCTAATGGCTGAGGCGAAAGAAATCGCGCAAAGGTTAACAAGCGCAGTGGACATTCGCACCGCTTACATCAAGACGACCGACGTCGTTCACGAAGAGGAAACACTCGCCAACTGTGCCTCATGCCACTCATCCGTTGACAGCTTCTTGATGATGCAGGGGGAACTAACCGTCAACGCCGAAGCGTCTGATAAACTTAGACTGACCCTGTCCAACAATTTAGGCGCAATGCTCAACGCTTTTGCCACAGTTGATGCAATTCCCGAACACCTCTACGTTAAAGTCGGCCAATTCCGGATTCCGTTCGGCCTCAAACAAAAAGACCATAACATTCTCGTTAAAGGTGGATACAATCTGGGATCAAACAAACGGGACGTTGGGGTTGAAGTGGGCGGATCATATGGCGGTTTATTCTATAACGCAGCCGTATTCAACGGTGGAAATGCGACAATCTTCTCCGGCGGCCGCTCAGCCGATGTGGATGAAAACCACCACAAGGCTTGGGTTGCGACTGCGGGCAGCAACGTGGGTCCGCTGCGCGCGGGTGTTTCCTATCTGCGCAATAAATCGCAGGATCAGCGCAGCATGACCGTTGGGACGTTTCTGACCGCGGTTCACAAAGACTTGGTTCTCGAAGGAGAATTCAATTTTGGCGGAAACTTCCGGGACGGTGAGAGTATCAGTTTCGGGGATGAGGACATTGACTCCAAAGGCTACTATGTCGGTGCCAAATATCATTTGAGGCGGGGGATCGTATTGTCGGGCCGCTACGGCCTGTTTGATTCAAATCGAAAGATATTGGGAGATGCCCAACAGCGTGTAACAATCGCCGCACAATACACGTTTATGAAGAGTGGTTCCCTTGAGTTGCTTTATTGGCTCAACATTGAGAATGAGAACCGGACCGATAATAATTCACGGCAACTTCGAGGCGTAGATCAGCTAATTTTAATGTCCCACTTCTGGTTCTAAAGTAGCATCCACACGCCGTATGCCGTAAACTGCATTACGTAACTATTTTCATCATTCCAAATAAAAGAAAGGATTAATTATGTCTGTTGCGCTACGTATTCACAATCGCCGGTTAAAACTTAAGATGACGCAGACCCAGCTTGCGCAGAAAGCGAATCTGACACCTGCGGCAATATCCCAGTTTGAATCCGGCACACGTAAGCCGTCATTCGACACACTTTCAAGTTTAGCCGATGCCCTGAAAATTACTACCGACTATCTACTCGGCAAAAAGGAACAAGGCTACGACGACCTTTTAGCCGATCCGAAAGTCAGCATCATGTTTCGCGGCATCATGGAATTCCCTGAGAAAGACAAAGAAACGATGTTTGAATTTTATGAATTTCTCAAAGCTAAAAATGAAAGTGAGTGAAGCAAAGTATTTGCGGACTGAAGATGGCTGGACGAAATTCCCTTAACTGGTCTAACGTTGCACACGGGCTGTCACACAATTCTCGTCATCCCGCTGAATGTGCACGTCGTTTGCTGCAAGAGTTAAACATTCATGCCCTACCGATTCAGCCCCAAAATATTGCCAAACAACTTGAGATCGTCATCTGGGAACGGGACATGGAAAGCCAATATGACGGCTGCCTGATGCGGGTCGGAGATACCTGGGGCATACTCATCAACAGCCAGATTCAGTCTCAATCCAGAAAAAGGTTCACTATCGCTCACGAATTGGGACACTATCACCTGGATCGGGAGGCAACCGGAGATCGGCGCTGCCGCGGAGGCGAACTAGGCTTCTTTAACGCACGCGGTCCGGAAGAGCAGCGCGCAAACCAGTTTGCCGTTGAGTTATTGATGCCATCCCCATTTTTTCAGGAAGACGCCGAGAATCTGCCCAACGTCGGCCTAGCCGCAATCGACGCGCTCTCCGCCCGTTATGCCACTTCCCTTACAAGCACGGCAATTCGCTACACCCGACTGAGCCGGCATATTTGCGCTATCGTGTTCTCCGAGAATCGACAAATTAAGTATTTCGCCTATTCAGATGACTTTCGCCGAAATAGCGACTGTTACCTTGTTAAAGACAAACCGCTTCACCCGGAGGCGTTGGCATCGTCCCTGGCTGATACCGCACTTAATGAAACTAGGGACAAACGGGGGAAGGTGCCCCTGTCATGCTGGTGTCCCGCAAAATCAGACCGGCTCATTATCGAGCATTCACGCTTCCTGCCCCGAATTAATAAGGTGGTCTCCTTCCTTTGGATCCCGCAGGAGTGAGCACATCGTTTTGTGGGAGAAGCTCCCTAACCTCGACTTTCAGAAATTATTCGTTTTCTCGCCGGTTTGTGGGAGAGGATTCCCAGCCTCGATTTACAATCAACCAATCACCCATTGGTTGAATTTGAACCGATAATGACAATAACCTCAGCCGCACTGAGAAATCGCTAGTTTCAATGTGTTTTCTAGCAATATCGCGCGTGTCATGGGTCCAACCCCGCCCGGCACCGGCGTAATGAACCCCGCCGTACCCTTGACATTTTCATAGTCCACATCCCCAACAAGCCGACCTTCAAGCCGATTAATTCCGACATCAATCACGATTGCTCCCTCTCTAACCATATCTGCCTTAATCATTTCGGGTTTACCCGCCGCGACAATCAATATATCCGCGCTTCGCGTCTGTTCCGCCAGATCCCGTGTACGGGAATGGCAGTATGTTACCGTCGCATTGCGGTTGAGCAAAATCAACCCAATCGGTTTCCCGACAAGGCTGCTGCGCCCCACGCAAACCGCATGTTTGCCTTCGATTTCCTCGCCGGTTGATTCGATGAGCCGAACAATCCCCGCCGGCGTGCACGGCAGTACGCACTCGCGGTTTATCATCAAATTTCCCAAGTTCGCCGCGCCCAAACCGTCAGTATCTTTTTCCGGTGCGATCGCGTCAATTACCGCCTGCCCATCAATCTGGTCGGGGACTGGCATTTGCGCCAGAATCGCGTGTATCTCCTTGCGCCCGTTCAACGTCTGTATTTGGTCAATTACCTCGTCCTGGGTCGCCCCTTCGCTCATTCGGTAAACTTCCGAATGAAAACGAACGCGCTCGCAGTCCTTCTGTTTGTAATCTACGTAAATCGTTGAAGCCGGATCGTCGCCGACCTGCACTACTGCAATACCGGGCGTAAACTTCAGCTTTTTCACTGCGCGCCGCGTGTCGCTGCGTATCGATTTTGCGAGCCGGTTCCCGTCAATTATCTCTGCTGGCATTTATTGATGTCTCTCTCCTCATTCAACTGTATAACATAGGTCAAATCCCATAATCCTAAATGCTTGTACTCATACGAACACATCTACAATTATACCATACTCAATATCCTTCCATCTATACTCAATACGATTCATACTTTCCCATGTTTCGGTAGGTGCGATTGTCGCTCTCGCAAAACTATAGTTATGATATATAAACCCAGTGCAGAAACTTAGCAGGGCTGCATACCTGAAAACTTTGAACCTCTTGCTGAGAAGGAAAAAAGGCAGTTCTCAAAAATTTAGGTCGTCCGAATCTGGAAGTTGTCAATGCCAATATGCCAGTTCTGAAAACACGTTCATTGAACCATGAGTCGCTTATACGATTCATGGCATCTTTTTTATTTTCATTGTGTATATTTCATAATTTCACCTATTTAGCAACATTATGCTAAAATTTGTTTTATGTCTTGACAAACATTTATAGCTGTAGTATATTTTATTCAAAGTCGTTCATTAAATCATTACAATCTAATCAGGGGATGGAGGTGTCGTGCGCATCGCTGCTGTTTACACCGTATGCGATTTACGCCGCTGCGAATAATCGTGTTTCGCAGTCGAAACGTAAAGACCTCACGATTCAATAAACTCAATTGTAAGGAGATGTACAACTCATGAATCGCTATAGAAACCTTAACTGGCGCGTCGTACTTTTGTCAGGCATTCTTATAATAATTAGAGGCGGCGTTGCTCAAGCACAAAAGGAAACGAATATCGATGGGCGCATTGCTTTCGATTACCCCCAAACCCCGAAAGACAAAATCGAGTTCAATTTGACCGGGAAACTGATTGGGCTTGTTGCCAAAGATGCAACAACTGATTTGCTTGATATGCTGGAAGGGGTACATGTGCGCGGTTACCATCTCGGCGATGCACATCTCGGCGAAGTCAAACGTTATTACGAAAATAAGCTGACGAAAGAGGGTTGGGATATCATCGCCAAAGTCAAAGAAGCCGATGAAATCATTGAGGTGCGTATCCTTTCCCATCAAGATGAGGTAAACGGACTATTCATCATGGCTGAAGGCGGCGGGGGAATCATGTTCATTAATATCTTCGGGCGCATTAATCCGCAAATGATTGGTGAATTATTTGATAGTTTAGATATCAACGACCTTGGCAATTTTGATATAGATCTGGCAGACATGGGTATGGAGTTCGAGTTTAATCTGCCAGAGTTCGATGCAGATTTCAAACCAAAGCGGAAAAGAGTTCCATCGGGAAATCGGGAATTCTCCGAACAATTGGACTGGACGCTTGATGGCGCGGGCATCTCGGTCATCTCAGCGGAAACCAAAAACGGCGTTATCACGCTTGAAGACTCGGACCAAGATAAAGTCATTGTCCGTGCCTTCATACGAGTCCGTGCACGCAACACAGCAAAAGCAGAGGAATTTGCGAAAAAAGTTCAAGTTCACGTCGAGCGGCGCGGAAACGAGATAAAGATATACAAAAATCACCCCAAATCGCCATTGGGCATCGGCGTCAGTGTCAACTATGAAATTCAATGCCCGTCCGCTGTTAGTGTGAATCTGCATTCAACCAACGGCAAGATCGAAATCAACGGTGTAGAAGGCACGGTTGATGCCAAGACGACCAACGGAGGCATTCAATTGCACGGCGGCGCCGGGCGGATTCACGCTGTCACCACTAACGGGAATATCGAAGCATCGGTCAGTCGATTAACGGACGAAGGGATGTTTGTCTCCACCAATGGCTCTTTGACTTTAGCGATCCGCCAAGGCGTTGCCCCGGTGACGGCAAGCACGACCAACGGTTCAATCAATTTGAAGCTTCCGGGAGATTTCTCCGGACATCTCGACGCTAAAACCAGTAATGGACGGGTGCATTCGGATTTCGACGTTCCCTTCACGGACAAATCGAAAAAGCGCCTATCCGGCAAAATTGGCGAGGGCGGGCAAGCAAATGTCCAACTGCGAACCACAAATGGAGGTATCCATCTAAGAAAGTGGTAGCATTTCCTCGGATGAACAGTGGCACATTCCATCACCTCTGTGCTCGGACAGCCAAATCCAAACTAACTTATCCTCAACGAAGGAGAGTCAATTTTGGAATATATGGACAGCGTGGAGCAATTGATACGCGTACTAGATGATGAAGATGAATCTGTCCGCATAAACGCGGCGATTGATTTGGCGAAACGAGGCAACCCCGCCGCGATACCTGTTCTGATAGAGACGTTGGGACATGAGAGTCAAGCCATTCGTTTTCGATGGGTACGGCAGGCGTTTGAGAAACTGGGCATACAGGCTGTGCCTCCGTTGATGGACGCCCTTACGGAGAGGGAAAGTCTAGTCCGGGTCAGTGCCGCCTATGTACTATATTGCCTTGATGACACCAAGATTGATGCTGTTGTTCCGGTTTTGGCGAATGCGCTATCTGATGCGAACGAAGCCGTTCGATGCGAAGCAGCGCAGACGCTGGGAGAGATTGGTAATCCCGCTCGGGCGGCTGTCCCGGCGTTGATTCGGATGCTAAACAATAGGTGTGAATCGGCTGAAGATTCGCGTCCCATTTGGTTTACAAGCAGCGACTGCAGCGCAGCTGCCTTTGCGTTAGCGGCGATCGGTGAACCGGTTTCCGACGTTGTATCGGCATTGGTCGGCGTCTTAGGGCGCAGCAATGTCACCAGTGATCGCCTTCAATGGAGTATAGCTGGAGCACTGCGCATCATCGGCGTACCGGCTGGCGTTGCGGTGCCTCTGTTGATGAAGGTATTCCGGGATAACCGAAAATCTGCTCATGTTCGCGTCCAGGCAGCCTATACGCTGGCTGCAATCGGTGAGATAGACAGTGATATTGCGCCTCTTTTAATAGAGAGGCTACAGGACAGGGATTGGTGGATTCGACTCTGTAGCGCCAGATTGTTAGGAGAATTGGCTGAATCGCCTAAACCTCCCGTGCCGGAATGGCTAGAGAATGCCTGGGGGGAATGGGTGCTGCGCCCCTATTTTACTCAGGAATTGGGTACGCTGACTAATCCCACAAAAACGGCGGTCCCCGCACTGATGCAAGCCTTAGCTGATGATAGCCATCATGTGCGCCGAATGGCTGCCTACGCCTTAGCAAAAGTGGGCAATCAGGCTGAAGCAGCGGTGCCCGCCTTGATCAAAACTATGAAAACAGAAGATGTGGGTGGCGTTGCCGCAGAAGCACTAGTTAAAATCGGTCAACCGGCATTGTCCGCGTTGATATACGCAGCCAGTGATGCGGATGAGATACTCCGTCGCCATGCGCTTTACGCGCTGAAAAAGATGGATTCCCCGGAAGCCCAAAAAGCGATAGCAGAAACGGAAACAGAGTCGCCGATTCCGTCGTTTCCAACCGCATCCGATTTCAAGCCAGCGCAACTCGACCTGTACTTAGATGATGAAAAGGTCCAGGCATTTGAATATATGTACCAATCAACTCTCGACCGCGGCATTGGGAGCGCTATCGACTACAACCTCGTCTACCCGAAACATGAATTTCTGACTTACCTCGTCGAGCATAAGAACGTCGTGTTGCACGGGTCGAGCCAAGCCGATATTGAGGATTTCCTGCCAATACGAAAGGGGTTCGAGACAGAGGAGGACAAAGACACCAATTTTGTGTATGCAGCCCCTGATGCCATCCTCACCACTTACTTCGCTAGTTGTGACCGCGCTAAAATCGCAATTACAAATAATGGGTACTCCACGGAGAAGGACGCTTCCGGTAGAAATCGCCGATTTTACCTTCTGGCGATAGGTATCGATTCGGACCGCCAAAACCCTTGGTCAGATGGCACGGTTTATATTCTTCCCCGCGATTCTTTTGTAAAAATATATGAATGGGAATGGGTGAGCAAAGTTCCCGTCCAACCTCTGGCGAGATTGCCGGTCTGCCGCGAAGATATCCCTTTCGCCGTTTGGAGAAAGGAATGGCGGCAACCTCAGTTATCTATGCGTGAAACTGATTTCCCTTTCCTTGAGGCAGTGCAAATTTATCCAATCCGCCCAAGACATTTTCATTCGGAGTAAAGTCGAGTGTCTATTGCGTTTTCAATGAATTTTGACGGAACTTTGTTCTCTCGTACGCTAATGGGTAGCGTCAAAAAAAGGAGATGTTCCTTTATTTGGTTGATTGCAAAGAAGGAAATTTATAGGAACTGGCAAACCCACAAAATCAAGCAAGCATTCGTGCTGTACTCCCTTTCGCTGACGATGAGTCGCTGATTTTGGCTGCAAAGGCGGCACAAATCGTGCAACACCCGGCATAACCGTTTCATATAGCTACTGCAATACAGCGATAAACTCAACTGGAAGGAGTTAGAAAAATCATGAACGAATTCTCGGAACAATTGGATTGGACGCTTGACGGTACGGACACCTCGGTCGTCTCTGCGGAAACCACGAACGGCGCAATCACGCTTGAATGTTCGGCGCGGGATAAAGTGATTGTTCGTGCATTCAAAAAAGTGCGTGCGTGGCCCACATTAAGCGCAAAGAGATTTGCGCAGAGAGTTCAGGTTCAGGTTGAGCAATGCGGACAAGAAATAAAGATTTACAAAAAACACCCCAAACCGCCATGGGGCATCAGCGTCAGTGTCACCTATGAAATTCAATGCCCGTCCGCTGTTGATGTGAACGCGCATACGAAGAACGGCAAAATCGAATTGCATGGTGATGCGAAACGTGTTCACGCGTCTAGCAAAAACGGCAAAATCAATTTGTATGGTGTCGCGGAACGCATTTACGCTACTAACAAAAATGGCAAAATTGAAGCATCAGTTAAGCGATTAACGGATGAAGGAAAATTTGTCATTAAGAATGGCTCTATAGACGTCGAGATACGCGAAGGTGCCGCCCCCGTGACGGCAAGCTCGAAAAACGGTTCAATCAACTTGAAGCTCCCTAGTGATTGGTCCGGACAGCTAGATGCGGAAACCAGCAACGGACAGGTGCGCTCGGATTTCCCTATTCCCTTCACGTACAAATCCAAAAAGCGGTTATCTGGAAAAATTGGCGAGGGCGGGTCGGCAAATGTCAATCTGCGAACCAAAAATGGAGGCATCAACCTGAGAAAGCTTTTGTAAGTTGGGCAAAGCAGTAAACTGAACGAATAGTGATGGTCTTCCATAGTCATCTCTAGTAAAATCCTCCCCCTTGATAAGTTTTTGTAGGTTGGGTAGACCGATCAACTGAGCGAATAGCGAAGGCGATAGTTTTCTCTAAATTCCTACACCGTCACTCCGCCCGAACTTCGCCCCATTTTCGTTACGATGACCTTGACAAAACTCGCACAGCCATACCCAACGATCAACTGACCGAATAGGGAAGGCGATAGTCTTCTCCAAATTCCTACACCGTCACTCCGCCCGAACTTCGCCCCATTTTCGTTACGATGACCTTGACAAAACTCGCACAGCCATACCCAACGATCAACTGACCGAATAGGGAAGGCGATAGTCTTCTCCAAATTCCTACACCGTCACTCCGCCCGAACTTCGCCCCATTTTCGTTACGATGACCTTGACAAAACTCGCACAGCCATACCCAACGCTTTTCGGTGTTCCGTAAGTTTCAAATGCGTTGGGTTTCATTCCGCGAACCCTGCAAAGCTAATCAAAGGGGATTCGGAGCGGTTATCTCCGCAAGAACGGTTTTGGAATTGTCGCTCTACCCAACCTACGAATACTGGGCCGAAATTGAGGAAATTGGGGTATCAGACATCTGAACTCCTCCTTAAGATTTTGCACAAGCATAACCTAATTTCCTCTCATGTCAAATCCCAAATTCAGATGTGTTTCACTTGGATTCCGTTTTTTCAAAAATGCTCCATGAGAAACCTACAGAAAAATGCCTTTCCAATGAACAATTCCCTGTTTTCTCCGTATTATTGGTAGAGAGGGGGAATTGGTGTCAGACAGTGGAGCACATGAACTTTTTGAGAAAGCTAAAACGGGGAATAACGCAGCATTCGATCGATTGCAAGAAACACTGGATGCCTCGGTTAGGCGTTTTGTCCGTAGACTAGTTGGGATCAGCGATGCGGAAGATGATATTGTGCAGGACGCATTTCTGGCACTCTACATGAACCTTGAGCGACTCGAATCGAGTGGGCACCTGCGTCCTTTCCTCTTCCGTGTCGTCCGTAACTGCTGTTACGACACGCTTCGACATCAGGGACGTTTTCAGTTTGTCCCTCTAGACGTAGACTCCAAAGATTCGGCTGTCGACCTCTCGTTCCTCGCCGATCTCCGCAAACAACCCGACGAGGAATTGCACTGGAAACTACTCCACGCTGAGGTACAGAAAGCGATTGACCGCCTGCCGGAAGTTCAACGCCAGGCAATGATTCTTTACTGTGAAGAAGATTTGACTTATACACAAATTGCGGAAGCGATGGCAACCGATATCGGTACCGTCAAATCCAGAATTTTCTACGGCAGGAAAAACCTGCGAAAACTGCTCAAGCCTGAAATCCTTGAGGCGTTAGGCATTGAAAAGGAGACTTAAAAATGGCTGAAACGGTAGATCTCCGCGCTCTAATCTCGTTGATTCCGCCGGCGCGGGCTCTGAAAAATGATCTGGAGGCAAGTATCCACACGGAACTTTATGAAGGCACCGGCGATTTGGCGGTGAAAAGTTATAATAATCTGCATACCAGCGTTAGTAGATTAATAGACCATCCGTATGTGGAATCACTTGCTTTAGAAGCACCTGAAAAGTCAAATGACAGAGAAAAGGTAATGCTCGCTCGCTTAGCAACTAGCCAGCTTGTAGCTTTTCTTGAAGGGCAAACCGGATTAGTAGGTCAAGGGGGAGGTAGCAGCGGTTACGCATATCACGTCGGTCCTATCATCAATGGACCTATAAACAGTATGAGCGATGAAACCCTTGAAAAACTGATTGGTATCGTAAAGGCTCCAAAACCAGAAGACGAGAAGAAAGAACAGGATGAGAACGAGCAAGAGTAGAGCCGCTCAGCCTGTACAAGATTAGGGTGGCTGGATTTAATCCAGCCGCCTTTTTTATTTTAATCATGCTTCTATTGATGTAGCGATTCGCCAAGATGTCGCTCCCGTGTCGGCGAGCACAACCAACGGTTCAATCAGTTTGAAGTTACTAGGGGATTTTTTTGGGTATCTTGGCGCGAAAACCAGTTACGGACGGGAGCGTTCAGATTTCCCTATCCCCCTCACGGACAAATCCAATTCCGTCCCGCCCAGAATACACCGCAACATACTCCATACGATAAACCGAGTTCATGTTAACGATGTCAGACGATAGGAATCCCTCTCCTTACCAAGGAGGAAGGAGGTTGTCCTTGTAGTCTGAGTTAAAATCAATCAATCATCTGACAGTTTTTGTAGGTTGGGTAGAGCAATCAACTTTGTGAATACCGAAGACAGACAGTAGTCTTCCTATAGTCCTCACCAATCCTCTCCCGGCTTCACTAATTCCCGCCGACACCCATTATCATTGCCGCAAAATCAAATTATCGATTCCCCCACATCGCATTCTTCCAAAGACCCAAAATCGACATTTCGGTGTCGAGAGGTGAATATAGACCTATTCCCTTCCGATGACACCGATGAATCCGGACATTCTCTTGGATTTTTTTGTGATTTCACCGCTTAATTGAAAAAAAACCTTTCACCTGCCAAGAAAAACAGTTACGCATAAACGCCCCCGCCGCCTCAAACCCTTATTTGCTGTCTCAAAATGGGACTAATTCCCAATTTGGGAAAACACCCGAATCCCGCTCCATTACTGGATTTGCGCCGCTTTTCTTCCATTTTACCCTTATTAAAGATTCTCATTTTGGGACACCTGCCCCCATCCACCATCGCACATCTCTGCCCGACCGAACCCGCCGTACCCTATAAAGATCAGTCTATGACAGGGTTTATCCGTCTGTAAGCCTTAACACTCGCCTTCGACTACGCGTTGGCATGGTTTTTGCCTAGTAATAAAGCGTCTGAAGACCATGGTGTAAATAGATTTCACTTACTTGATACGAAACCGCATCAAATGACTTTTCAAACAATTTCTAACGAATAAACCAATCATGAATTCGTATCTCCTTTTTCTTTTTCGCAACAATTTATCGGATTTGTAACGAAAGAAATTAACCCCATACCGAATGAACCACAAACAATTGATTTGGACCTGCTCCAGCCCGGCACATGTCTGGTTGATAGGAATCAAAGCACGGAGAGAGTCATTCGTCGGGTTGAGAGGTACGATTCGTTTGTCCGGCTCTACTTTCAAAGTGAGGATGAACCGTTTACCTATTCCATCGCGGAACTGGAATTGCGTTTCGATGTGGTATCGGGTGCGTTTCGGGCGGATGCAAACGTCGTCAGACTTGTTGCTGAAGCCCATCGCCTTCGACATGCCTACCTGTTCAATCCAATCTTCTCCACAGAAACATCGCTTATCGATCCGCTTCCCCACCAGTTCATCGCGGTATACGACCATCTGCTAAAACACTTCCCGTTGCGATTCCTGTTGGCGGACGATGCCGGCGCCGGAAAAACCATCATGACAGGGCTTTATATCCAAGAAGTGTTACTGCGGCGGCAGGTGGAACGGGTATTGATTGTGCCGCCCGCAGGACTAATCGGAAACTGGGAGCGCGAATTGCGCCTGTTTTTTCGACTCAGTTTCCGTATTCTATCTAGCGCCGATGCCGCAGACGCCAACCCCTTCCTTAACCCGCAATACGACTTAGCCATTGTCAGTCTCGATACGCTGCGCCAAGAACGGATGCAGGAGTTCCTTTTCGAAGCGCCGCCTTACGACCTGATTGTCTTTGATGAAGCCCACAAGTTATCGGCAAGGTTTGAGTCGGACGGAACAGTCACGAAATCAAAGCGATACCAGCTTGCCGAGTGGATCGCCGCGGGAGGAAGAAGTCTGTTACTGTTGACCGCAACGCCTCACATGGGCAAAAACGATGCCTACTACTTTCTCTGGCGGCTTCTGATGCCAGATTTACTTGCCGCACAAGAGGCATTTAATCGGTTGCCTGAGTCGGAGAAGTCAAAGCATTTACTCCGCCGCATGAAGGAGGAGATGATTACTTTTGACGAAAAACTCATTTACCCGCCTCGAATGAGCCGAACCATTGCTTACCCCTTGAAACACGGCGAAATCAGTGAACAGTCGCTGTACGAAAAAGTCACCGACTATTGTGAGACCTACTTCGATCTTGCCGGACAGTACAACCGGTCGGCGGCGAAGATGGCGATGATGGTGCTTCAGCGGCGCCTCGCTAGTTCAACTTACGCGTTACTGCAAAGCCTGATTCGACGCGAAGAAAAACTTCGTGCAACGCTTCGCGATCTCCGCGACGGACAATTGACTTTAGAGACATTAAAAGAGCAGCAAGACAAACTCCCCGGATTTGACATCAGAGAAGACAAAACAGGTGATGAGGAGGAGACTATTGACGGCCGAGAGGAAGCGGAACAGCTTGATGATGAACTTGCTGAGGCAACGAGCGCTAGATCAATCGAGGATTTAGAAGAGGAAATCGTCCGTGTTCAATCCCTTACCATTTTGGCGAGGAAGGTTTACGACCTGAAAGATGAAAGTAAGTTCAAGAAACTGCGGGAGGCATTAAAGGCATATCCGGACGAAAAGGTGCTCATTTTCACCGAGCATCGGGACACAATGGAATTTGTCATCGGACGGCTGGAAGCCCTAGGTTTCGCCGGAAAGGTCGCTCAAATCCACGGCGGCATGAAATACGACGCGCGTGAGAAGCAAGTTGAGTTCTTTCGCGACGCCGACGGGGCGCGTTATCTCGTCGCAACCGATGCTGCTGGTGAAGGCATCAACCTTCAATTCTGTCGGCTAATGGTGAACTACGACATTCCGTGGAACCCGGCCCGGCTTGAACAGCGGATGGGGCGAATCCACCGATACAAGCAAACGCGCACGGTGGTTCTGTTAAACCTCGTTGCCCAAGACACGCGCGAGGGCAGAGTGTTGAAGGTACTGCTGGAAAAGTTGGAACAGATGCGCAACGAATTGAGTGACGACAAGGTTTTTGATGTGGTCGGTCAGCAATTCAGCGGCGCATCACTGTCGAAACTCATTGAACAAGCCATCACGGGTAATCAAGTTGACGCCTCAATCCAAACCATCAATAACCAATTTACGGCGGGCAATGTCAAAAAGCAACTGGAAGCGCAGCAGAAATTGGTCGCCTGTAGCGAAGTCAGGCGTTTACTGAGCGGTATAGAGAAGCGGAGGGAAGCCGCCGAAACGTTGCGAATGATGCCGGCGTATGTCCGCGGCTTCTTTCATGAAGCTGCATCGCTAGTCGGGTATGAAATTGAGGGTGATGTCGAGGACGTTTTCAAGCTGTCCCGCTGCCCGCCATCGGTGCAAAGTGCAATTGAGAAATATCCGTTGCATCTGAGAGACCGATTGACATTCTCCAAAGAGATTGCCCTGCCCGATGGATTCAATCAGCCGCAGGCGATTTACCTCCACCCGGGTGAACCCATCTTTGAGTCGGTTTTGTCCCTTTTCTTGGGAGAATTTGACGATGAAGGATATCGCGGGGCGGTGTATGCCGATTCTCAGACGGATGAACCGTATCTGTTCTATTTGGTAGGAGTGCCGGTGCTGCGGCAGGATGATACAGAACCCCGTGTCCTCGACGCAGTCCTTGCCGGTGTTAAACATTTTTCAGACGGGCGGTGTGAAAAAACTCCTGCCCATCTGTTGTTGACACTAACCCCGCCGGAGAGAGACAACTCACCAATTTCCCGCGAATGGATTAATCTTGCTGACGATGCCGAATTCGTGAAAGGTTTCGTCGCTGAGAAATTAGGGAATCCAAGCGTTTCTGACATCCGCAGCGAACTTCAATCTCAATTGGAGAATAAGAAAAGACAGATTCAAATCTCATTTAACCTGAGGAAAGGCGAGCTGCTCGAACAGCGGGGTAAACTTAAAGACGCCGTTGCCAGAGCGGTTCCAGCGGCGCGGACGAAACTCAACGACTGCGAACGAGAACTCGCCGAACTTCCTACAAAACGTTCCGCGCTTGAAGCTAGTCTCATTGACGAAATCAAAAGCACCCAATTGGGGCATGTGACCATTTACCTACGCGCCCTTGTCGTACCACCTGCACAGGACGAAACCGAGACCCAGCCAACACATGACGCCGAGATAATCGCTCTCAAAACTGTCATCGAATATGAACGGGAACATGGCGGCCGGATTCAGGATGTCTCCGATCCACGCCTCATGAAAGGATTTGACCTAGAGTCCAGACGCCCCAACGGCGAGGTTCGGTTTATTGAGGTCAAGGGGCGGACGGGAGTTACAAACATCGAATTGACACCGAATGAATGGCGCCAAGCCGCTAATCATCAAGACCGCTACTGGCTCTACACGGTTTATCACTGTGAGTCAGGCAGTCCGAAGTTGTACCGTTGCCAAAATCCCCATGCAAAAGGAATTGGTAAACCTGAGGAGAGCGTGGTTGTCAACGCCAATGACATTATCAGTAACAGCGAGGAATGAAAGTGTCAATTCCGATAATTCCCATTGATCAAGAACGATTGGCTAGAGTCCTAGAATCAGAATTTGAGTTCTGGGTTCATAATTTCGGGAAGAGGCCGGTTACACGGGCACAGGAACTACGTGCATTTTTTGTGCAATGGTTCGCCGCATTCGCGCCTGAGTGTGTTAAGCATCCGTTTGTTAAGGAAATCTCGAGCTTCGCCAATGAAATGAGACAGCAAGAAAATTACAACGCACGTTATTGGTATGAGGCGCTGCCGATTGAAAATGCGTTGTACGCAATTACGCTAGATGACTTTTGGATAAGCACTTCGCGGGTAAATCTGAATCATCATAACTCGTCACTTCGGATGTTCGTCTTGGAATCCCTTCTTCTCGTGGTTGACAAACTCCGATTTGACGACCCTCACTTGCTTGACTGTGTTACTGATAACCTGAAGTCATGGCATGTTGACAGCGATGAATCCGTACTTTTCCTCATTATGGCGCAAGGCAGTCCGAAGGCAAAAAAGAGCCAAATCAAACAGTGGTTAGATGAGGTGAAGATGAGCCCTCATGATCGCGATAAACTTCTAGCGTTATCCAATGGAGAGTTCATATCTAATCCATTTTTGCATTATGTTACTAAATTCGCGTGCTATGTCTTGCTACGATTGGCATCTGAAGAAACTCGCCTCCAGCAGCTAACTCTCTTTCCTGAATTGCCGGACAAGAAGTTTACAACAGATGTTGATGAACACCAGTTGAATCTCCCAAACGTACCTGTAGATACCGAACCCGATCCCGGAACTGTCATTTGGCAACGAATGAACTGCCATCCAGTGTTTCAATCGCATTTCCATATTTGCGAAGACTAGGAGAATCCCCCAATGCCACGTAGACTCATTGAGGAAGCCTTTCCGTTGCAGAAGGTTTCCAAGGATTCAATAGATGAACAGGAGGTGAACCACGGAAGACCGAATGGCTTACACTATTGGCCCGCGCGCCGTCCTCTCGCCGCATGCCGCGCCGTAACAATAGCAACTTTGCTGCCCGATCCCGGCGATGCCCCTGAAATAATGAAAAGGGAGTACACACGACTTTCCGGGTCGCCGTTGCCTGACAAACAGCGTGACTACGTTTGCGACCTCATTTCTTCGCTGACCCGTTGGGGCGATGAAAATGGACAGGCGAATTGGGACGAAAAAGACCAGAAAGGACGCTGGCTCAATAAGCTACGAATCGCCAGAGAACTCGTACAGAAGGCGTACGACGGGCGTCCGCCGAAAGTGATGGATATGTTTGCTGGGGGAGGTGCCATTCCGCTTGAGGCAATGCGGCTCGGTTGTTCGGTGACAGCCAACGACTATAACCCGGTGGCGTGGTTCCTACTCAAGTGCACACTTGAATATCCTCAACGGTTTGCCGGAAAGACCTATGAACTTCCTGACTTGAATCTTAATGAACACCCCGATTTAAGAAATGGAGATCTCGCTAATCATGTCCGCTTGTGGGGGCAGTGGATTTTGGAAAAAGCCCGCGATGATCTCGTGCAATACTATCCCCTAATTAATGACAAACCCACGGTCGCCTATCTCTGGGCGAGAACGATTCCGTGCCAAGATCCAAGATGCGATGGGACGATTCCACTGCTCAAGACCCTCTGGGTTTGTAAAAAAGCTGAGAAAACACTTACGGACACCCCTGACAATCGAAAACGTCCTGACTTTCTCCGACTAAAAAAAACAAAAAGTCGGACCAAAGTCATCATAAATGGAAAGCGTGCACTTAAGTTCAGGCCTGACTTCGAGACGAAGCGTGTCCACTTTGAGATTTTCACACCTAAAGACTCAGGGGATGTTGGGGAACCTACAATGTCCGGGTCGACAGCAACCTGTCCGTTTTGCTGCTCACAACAGCCTGGGGACTACATCAAGCAGTGTGGACATGAGGGCAAACTTAAGGCGCAGATGACTACAGTTGTCTATCAAGAGAAACATGGCAAAGAATATCGTCCCCCCACTCAGGCGGAGATTGCCGCCGCGGACGTGTCAACAGAAGCGTTGGCTGCAATTACCGATGCAATTCCACATGGGATTCCTGATGAACCAATGCCTGGACCTGCAACGCTCGGATTTCGTGTTCCACTCTACGGCTTTAAGAAATGGTCGGATCTCTTCACACCCCGGCAGTTGTTGGCGTTGATGACATTCGTGAAATGGACGCGAGCGGCTAGGATAGAGATGGAAAATTTCAGTTATTCATCTGAGTGGATCGAAGCAGTATCAGCTTACCTCGCGCTGCTGATTAGCAAGATCGCAGACTACAACTGCACCAGTGCAACTTGGGGTTTGAATCAGGAAGCGGTTGGGCGTTTGTTTGTTGCCGCACGGATTCCGATTACTTGGGATTACGGAGAGGCAAACATGATTGGTGGGTCGAGCGGTTCGTATCAGCTCCATCAAATAGTCCAGGGACGAGTGTTATCCCGCTTATTTGGCTGGCCCCATATCCAAGACCCCTCACCGTCGGTAACCTGTGGGGATGTGCTTCAGACGGCGTTTCCGTCCGACGTGGATCTGATTGTGACGGATCCACCGTACTACGATGCAGTTCCGTATGCGGATGCCTCCGATTTCTTCTTTGTGTGGAACAAAAGAAATGGATTCATTCCAGAGACACTTGGTGTTCAAACCGATGATTCCGTCGTGCCGAAAGCGGCGGAACTAATTCAGCATACCGCTCGGTTCGGTGGGGCTAAGGATGAGGCGAGGGAATATTACACACAGGGTATGAAAAAGGCGTTCGCGCGGGCACATCGCACCCTATCTGATGATGCACTTATAGTTATCGTTTTTGCTCACAAAGATCCAGAGGCGTGGGAGACGTTGCTAACAGCAATCATTGGTGCGGGCTTCACTGTGACCGCATCGTGGCCAATTGATACAGAAAAAGCAAGCCGAATGCGCGGGAAGAACTCCGCCGCGCTCGCGACTTCGCTGTGGCTGGTCTGCCGAAAGCGACTAGAGAACGCAAAAGTGGGGCATTACAGCAAAGTCAAAGAAACAATGCAGCAACGGATTACCGAACGCCTGCGGTATTTCTGGGATGCCGGAATTCAAGGACCGGACTTCGTCTGGACGGCGATAGGCCCTGCGTTGGAAAGCTATTCCAGCTATAAAGAGGTCCGGCGGATGGATGGAGGGGCGTTTACGGTGGCAGAGTTTCTCACAGAGGTACGGCGTATCGTGACAGACTTTGCATTGGGACAAATTCTGCACGGCGCAAGCACGGAAGCGCTAGACGAATGGACACGCTACTACCTGATGCACATGAATCACTTCGGAGCGGGGGATGCGCCGGTGGGCGAGTGCATTCTATTGGCGCAAGGGTATGGACTGCCGCTTGACGATTTGACGGAACGCCGAATCGGTATTTTGACGAAAGCCTCGTCAGGTAACGCGCTCCGTCTGTTGGATCATACCGACCGGCGTTCGGATCGAGTGGGACAGACTCACCCCTCCGGTGGACTGCCAATGGTAGACATGCTCCATAGGGTCATGAATCTCTGGAAGGCTGGTGACCAAAAGCTGATTAGCACCTATCTCACCGAGCAGGGTTTGCGAGAAAACAACCTCTTTAAGTCGGTCGTTCAAGCCCTCATCGAAATGAGTCCGCAGGGTTCCGATGAAAGATCGCTTTTGGAGACAATCATCAATTACACCCCAAATCTATCGGGGGAGGACACCGAACAACAACTCACTTTTCGAGAGATTACCCCATGATTGCTGAGATTCAAAGCACAATCATAGCGGAGTATGTTTTGTGGGAGGGGCATCCTTGCCCCGATAAGCAAACGAAATGATGAGTTTATGCGAAACCAAGAAGAATGGATGGAAGGGACAAAACTGGAAGGTTGGAAGGATAGGTACAAGTTGCTTTGAATCCCGATCCCATCGAGGACCTACCCCTAAATTCTTTCCAAAGATTCGCGCTCCAGTGGCTCAGTTTGTAGTAACGCGTTCATTGCGCGTTCTTCCTTCCCCCTGCTTGCGGGGGGATAGAGGGGGGACGGGCGATAAATCGTCCTACGACAAACCATCGGTCAAAAATCCGTGCAATCCCTTAATCCGTTTAATCCGCGATTCAGACAATTATTATGTCCCCCTACAGATACTTACAGTCTTTGAAAAGGAGATAACATGAACAACATCGCATGGCATGAACATTGTGTGTTGAGAGATGATGTTCGCCAAGGTACACTCACACTCGCAGAATTTGCGGCGGATCTGTATGGAGTGCGAACAGATGATGCGCCGAATGTTTATCGATTGCCCGATCGATTTTTTGACCGCACCTACCCAACCTACAACCTGAAAACATTGGTGCGAGATGTATTTCAGCGGTTATCGGGGCGCGGCGGAAAGCCTGTGATTCGGGTTCAAGTCGCTTACGGCGGCGGTAAAACTCACGCACTGATTGCTCTGTTACATTTGGCAGAGCAGGGCAATCAATTGAAAACCCATCGAACCGTGCAGGAGTTTATAGGATTCAGTGGGATCGATCCACTGCCGCGGGCGAGAGTTGCCCTACTGCCGTTCGATAAATTTGACGTGAGAGCGGGACTTTCGGTATTCAGTCCTGAAGGGACGCCGCGGCAAGTCAAAACACCGTGGGGTGCGTTGGCTTATCAGTTGGCAGGTAATGATGGGCTGGAAAAGGTCGCTGAACATGAAGCCGGTTATGTCACACCCGCTGAACCCCTCCTTGTTGAACTCCTGAAAACACCGCACGCCGCGGGGTTATCCACGCTCGTCCTAATTGATGAAACCCTCATGTACATGCGCGGTGCGGCAAACGATGATCCGAGGCGATTGGGAATTCTTCAAGATTTTTTCCAAATACTTACACAAGCGGTTAGCAGGACGGACGGCACCGCAATTGTTGCTAGCCTCATTACGTCGGAGGTTGTGTCTGGCGATTCAACCGGTGCCCAAGTTTTAAGTGCGGTGGAGAGTGTGTTCCGTCGCGTCGAAGAAACGGTTGAACCGGTGTCGCGTGACGACATCTCAGAATTGCTTAGACGGCGGTTATTTGAATCTATCCCGTCTGAGACAACACGTCGTACTATTGTAGACAGCCTTACTGGAGCGATGCAAAGACTGCCCCTGCGGGATTCGCAGAAGGATCGGGCTGCATACGATCAACTCTTGGAATCTTATCCATTTCACCCGGAATTGCTCAATGTTTTCTATCAGAAGTGGACGCAATTGAGTAAATTCCAACGCACGCGCGGCGTCCTTCGGACATTTGCAACCGCCTTGAGAGCGTCCGACGGGAAAGATCTCGCTCCGTTTGTCGGACCGAGCGCGTTACTCGGAACGGAGGATAAACTCTCTGATGCGGTGGGTGAACTGATTGAAGCGTGCGAAGAGGGCAATCAGTGGACGCCAATTCTCGCTGGCGAACTTCAAAAAGCCCGCGAGATTCAGAGAGGTTTCCCGCTGCTCAAATCCCGAGAAATAGAAGCATCCGTGCTCTCTACCTTTCTGCATTCACAGCCGCTTGGGCAGAAAGCGGATCTGACAGACCTCTATCCACTGCTCGCACACCCGGATATCGACAAGATGTCGGTGGAGGATGGGCTTTCTGGGTGGCGCGACGTTTCCTGGTTTCTCAAAGAGGACGAAAGCATTTGGAGTCTAGGGATAACACCCAATCTCACCAGCATGCACGCACGGGCAATGGCGCGGCTGACAGAAGACCGAATCAACGACGATTTGATACAGCGGATAAGAAAAACCAGACTCGGTGAGAATACCGCTGAGGTGGTCGTTCACGTCTTGCCCGATTCATCCGCCGATGTTTCCGACAATCCCGATCTCCACTTCGTGGTTGTTGGTCCCGAGTCTTCCGCAGTGCCCGGCGCGGATGTCCCCGAATCCCTCAAAGTCTTTTTCGATAGGACCTACCGTAACAACATCATCATACTTGCTCCTGATAACGCGCGGTTGGCAGGATTGCGCCAGCGAATTCGTAAGATTCTTGGTTGGGTGGGAATCGAAAGCGGCGATGAGTTAAACCTCTTGAGCGAACCGCAAAAAGCCCTGCTGCTGCAACGCAAACGGGATGATGAAGCCGGCATCGCAGATTCCATCAAATTGACATATAGTGTACTGATTGCGATTGACGAGGCGGGTAAAATTAAAGCACATCTGTTGCCGCCGGGACCTGCATCACCCTTTGATCGGATAACAACCTTTCTGGTGGAAGCAGAACGCCTTCTGACGACCTCACTGGATCCGGACCTGCTAACACCCGACAGCATTTTTGAACTGTGGGGCGCCGATGAAACCTCAAAGCCTATCCAAGGACTATATCGCATGTTTGCCAGCCTTCCCCGGCTGCCTAGATTGTTGGGACGGACGGTATTCGTCGAAACACTTCAACGCGGCATTACAGCAGGACGAATAGTCCTGCGTGACGTTCGATCGGACGGCTCTCAGCGCACATTCTGGCGCGAATCGCCATCCGCTGAAGAGCTCGCAAAACGAGATTTGGAAATTGTTCCGGTTGAACACGCAGAACTCCACAATCTTAGCCCCGAGTTGTTGCGTCCTGGGGTATTACCGGAACTGTGGCAAAACGATAATGTTCCGATAACGGTGGGTGGAATTCGGGAATACTTCGAACGAGACGACGTTCCGACACTCGCGTCCGACGCGATTCTGTTCGGTGCAATCAGGGCTGCAGTTGACGCAGGTATGCTGATGGGACGCAGCCGGAGCAAAGCTTATTATAAGGAAGCGTTGCCTGAATCCGAATTTCATGATGACTTGGAGCTACTCGCCCCGCCCGAACCCCTTCGTGGCGGGGAAATTACGCAGCACACGCTGCCCGAGGCGTGGGAAGGGAACAAATCCTCTGTCGGTAAGGTGATGGCTGAACTCGTCAAACGTCGAGGAGGTCCGATGCCGTGGACCTTCATAGTTGACGCTGTCAACGACGGTTTGGACAAAAAACTCTTTGAAATCGGCGAAAGCAGCCGCGCTTGGCCCTGTGATGCCGACAATGCGGACAAGATTGGTTTAAAAGTTTCGGAAGCGCCTATGACGCTATCTCCCGCCGAGATTGTGGCGGTGATGCAAAATCCACCCGATAGTTCGGGTTATGTCACACTTGAATGGATAAAACACGCGCTCGAATCCAAGAAAGGCTTTCCCATTTCCGATGGTGTCTTTCGCTATGCGGTCGATCAAGCATTAAAAAACAAACTGATCATTGCTGAGGATCCGCCGGTCAGCGACTTTTATCAAACGCCGGTACGGCTCCCATTATGGGTAGGTCATACTGAATCGCACCTCACTGAAACTCAAATCCAGGATTTCGCAGAAACCGTTAGCGACTTTTCCGAAATTGCACCTGAGCTTGAGTTTGAATTTCGAATCGTGGTTACTGCGGAGGGAGAATCCCCGTCAAGGGAGGTGTTGGAAAAGATAAACAACAAATTTCGCACGGTGACAGACAAGCTGGAGTTTCCTGTGGAATCGAACTCCGAAAGCTAAGCGTAATGCGCGGATTTTTGGTTGATGCCGTTCAACTCAAACTACTCTATTCAGATGTTTCAGACGGAAACCCAAAATATGTGAGGTTTTGTGACATCCGTAGATATTTTACAAAACCGAAACGCCTCCGAATCCGCATCACAAGCGGGCTTCAGCGAATCTCACAAGTCCGTTTTCCACATCACACCATACCTCACAAAATGTGACACGGTGTGAGGTTTTGTGGCATCCTGTAGTGTAGGTTGGGTTTTGCCGTTGACTCAACCCAACCTACAACCTCCTTCCTCCTTGGTAAGGAGGGGAATGAACATTGAATGAACCGAAAAAGATCTCCCACCGTGAGAGAGAACTATCACCCTCCCTATTCAGTCGGTTGATAGCTCAATCCTACCTACAGAACCTTACGCAATTCAGTTTGTAGTGGCGCAATTTATTGCGCGTCCGGCAGGCCGTTCTCTTCCTCCATCTGACATGTTGTTTTATGTAGAAACGGGCAATGAAGAGGAATCACTATCGCCTTCACTATTCGCTCAGTTGATCCCTACTACATACCTTCGGGCGTTCAACTGCAAAACTCCTATTTTAGCAAAATTTTAATTTTTCACAGTTTTTCATAGTGTGGTGTCACGCCGCGCCCGATGAAACCCGCCTAAAGATCTGTCCACGACTGGATTACCGACCGTTTTCTCTGCAATTCGGAACTACATCAGAACTGCGCCAAACTATGAAAACTATGAAATTTTGAATTATCTGTAAAGTTGCAATATCCCTATTGTTAAAATTCGCCATTGCAATACCCGCTTTCGCAACCCTTTTTTCATTTGATTTTTGAGTACGGTTTCAACAATCCACCAAAATCTGGTTAGCGACCGAACAAGGAACGCTATAGTTTTCGTGTCGGTGAAGACTATCGCCTTCGCTATTCACTCAGTTGATCGTTGGGTTTCGCTGCAGGCTAACAACTTTCAAACTGTTGCCTCCCCTGAAACCCTTCCTAAATATGAAACAACCCCTACCGAATCCGCTCTACCCAACCTACAAATACTTTCCATCAAGTTGAACGTAAACGATGCGCCCAGAATCCCGCCCAAATTTTACATCTTGACATATCAACCATATTCTGGAATAATCAAAACAGCCATTTCCGCCAGAAAGCAATGGAGCATGAATATTCTTTTCCTATCTATCACGGTTCCGTTCCCGCCCAACGATGGCGGACGCATCCGCATATTGAACTTGCTCAAACAGATTGCCTCCAAAAACCGGATTTCCCTGCTAGCGCTGGAAACTGCACCGACGGATAGTGAAGGAATTGCCTACCTCCGCGAATTGGGGATTGACGCCCATCTGGTGCAACGAGCCCCGAATTTGCCGCCGCTGCGCCCGAACACGGCTTTACGCGCCCTTATAATGAGGCAGCCCATTACCGTGGCTCGTTACTATTTCCCGGCATTCAAACAAAAATTGCACGCGCTGTTGACGCAAAACACCTTTGATTTGATTGACCACGAATACCTGCATACGGCGCCATATCGCGTAAAGGCGAATCTGCCCGCATTGCTCACCGCGCATAATGTCGATTCTCACATTTGGCGCCGCCTGTGTCAACAGACAAATAATCCCGCGCGCAAATTCCTATTCTGGTCACAGAAATACCTCTTTGAACGCTACGAACGCCGGACACTGCCAAAATTCGATGCGATTGCGTGCACCTCCGAAACCGATCGCGCCGTACTCCAGAGCATCGCTCCCAATGCCGCCGTTGACGTGATTCCCAATGGGGTAGACTTGGAGTTGTATCAACCAAACCACACGTGTGAGGACGAAGCCGCCCTCGTCTTCACCGGTAGTATGGATTGGTATCCAAACGAGGACGCCGTCATCTATTTCGCGGATGAGATTTTTCCAATAATTAAAGCCAGGCGGGCAGATGCAAAATTTTACATTGTCGGGCAGCATCCCACGAATCGAGTGCAAAAACTAGGGGAGCGTCCGGGGATTATCGTTACCGGGAGAGTCGAAGATACCAAGCCGTACATCGCGCGCGCAACGGTTTACGTCGTACCCCTGCGGATTGGCAGCGGTACGCGCCTCAAAATTCTTGAAGCGCTCGCCATGGAAAAAGCTGTTGTTTCAACAACGGTAGGAGAAGAGGGTTTAAATCTAATTGGCGGCGAAGAAATTATCATCGCTGACGAACCGGCGCGCTTTGCCGATGCCGTCGTTCAACTCATTGGAGATAAACAGATGCGCCGGCAGATCGGGGAAAAAGGCTGGCAGCGCGTCGAGGCTGATTACGACTGGCGCCGAATCGGCGAGAAATTACATCAGCTTTACGAATCAGTTGTAACCAATCACTCACGGAAAAGCAGTGCCAGTGGTCAGTGACCAGTGGCTAGTGATGTGTGGTGTACATTCCGTTACAGAAACCGAGTTTTGAAGGATAAAAACTCGGTTTCAAACTACTGGTTGTACCAGTTATGGATAACGTAAACCGGGTCAGAACCTTTTGCGAGCTGAATCGAAGCGCTATCTGCATTCGGCGTGAACTCGTTTCGCAGAGTACTCGGAACATCCGCGTCCATGTCCGGATCGACTCGCAATCCTGATAAACCCCAACGTAGATTCTTGCTGCTTGCCACAATCACATGGGGATGCGCTGCAACTAGCGAGATCCGCTGCAACCCCTCGTTTTTTCGTTCTAATGTCAAATCCGAAACTACAAAATGAATCGTTTGGAAAACGTCCCGCATTTCTGCACAATAAGCATTACGAGAAACGGAAGGTGATTCGTTAATTCGGCCGCCTTGACTGGTTGGTGAGAGCGGCTGGGTTGAACTAATGGCTTTCACAAGTTTTTTTGAAAATACGCCAAAACCGAAGCGCATGAGTTTCAGATTCCCAAGGAAATGGTCGGTCTCATAGCCATTCGACTTAGGCAACCCGCCGTAGATAATAATCTGGGCGGAGTTGAATTCCTCTATTGCATAGGCTACCGCTAATTGTCCATCTGTATAATCCTTGTCAACCATGCCAACCCACTCGTGGATAATTCGCATGCCGCCTGCTCGGAAACCTTCGATACCGCGTATTGTCTGGGCTTCATCCAATGAATCGAGATCGCCGATAAGCACCGTTGGGGCAAACTGAGCGCCATACGTCTGATTGACGTTACAAAAACACTGCAACCCTGCATCAGCGCAGATTAATGGGTATCTGTTCTCCAACCCCCATTCAATCTCCTGTCTGTAGAACTCAGGATTGCCAGAGTCGTAATTGCCGTTTAGGAAGATTAATGCAGGTTTGATTGGGATTTGCCTCCGTTACAGACAGAAACCGAGTTTTGAATAAAAAACTCGGTTTCAAATTACACATCTTACACTGTATAAAGGGATTCACGCGGATTAGGTATTAGCCGATTTCAGCTTATGTTACAGAAGAATTGAAAGGCGAGTATAGTATATCATAAAACCAGTGGCTAGTTGCCAGTGGTCAGTGAAAAAACTGGTCACTAGCCGCAGGCAGCGGTGCACCGCTTTTAGAGCTACTCCCTCTTGGGGTCGCCCAGACATTGAAAGGAAAAACGGTTGTTAACTTGGGGCCGCAATTTTCGGTTGTTGGCATGCGCAGTCTTTGGAACCGGCGTGTTTTTCGGAATCCAGACAGCGCTCTTTTACAACTTCATTGTGGATCGAATCGGTATCGATTCCGTTGAATTGGGCTATATGGAATCACTGCGGGAAGTGCCCGGATTCCTCAACGCATTCTTTACCGCTATTACAATCTATTTTGCGCCGCCCATTCTCAGTGGAATCGCTCTCATCGTCATGGGATGTGGAATGGCGGCATACTCGCAGGCGAATGCATTCTTAGAGGTGCTCATCTACTCGTTCGTATGGAGCATCGGCTTTCACGCATGGCTGCCCCTGCGCGGTGCAATGACGTTAGCCTACTCCGAGGGAGACGAGAAGGGAAAATGGCTAGGTCAATTGAGAAGCGTGGAGAGTTTTGCTACGTTAGGGGCAATCTTGCTGTGCCTGCTCGCTGTGAACGCCTTAGAGTTTGAAGGGCTGTTTCAAATTGGCGGCGCGTTAGTTGCTGTCGGCGGAGTAATTTTGATGTTCGCTTCGCGTCAGTTACAAGCGGAACGCGAGCCTCGGCTTGTGCTCCGGAAACGCTATTGGCTCTATTATCTATTATCCTTCCTTCAAGGATGCCGCAGGCAAATTTTCATTACTTTTGCGATATTCGCGCTTGTCAAAGTGTACGGCACCGATAGAAATCTGATTATTAGACTCGTCCTGATTAATCAGGTCGTAGTGCTGGTTGTGGCTCCAATTGCAGGTCAACTTATCGACAAACTCGGCGAACGCAAGATGTTGAGCGCCAGTTATATCGGCTTATTTTTCGTGTTCATAGGTTATGCGGTGCTGCATAATGCAAACCATTTGTATATCCTATACTGTATTGATAATTTCTTGTTTATTGGAGGTATCGCGCTAACCACCTACCTGAACAAAATCGCGCCGAAAAGCGATCTCAAGCCAACGCTCGCGATGGGCGTAACCATGAACCATGTCGCTGCAGTCGCGGTACCGCTAATCGGCGGACTCGCATGGAAACATTTTGGCTATCAAGTCATCTTCATTAGCGGCGCAGTTTTCGTGTTAATCTCGTTGATAGTCACACAGTGGATTAAAACGGGAAGAAGCAGTGCCGGTGGAGAGTGACGAGTGGGGGAGAAAACGAGAAAACGGAAAGACGTGAGCCGCCAGTAGCCACTGACCACTGGCTACTGGCACTGTTTTTTCAGTCAAGGGTTTTTACTTTCCCGAATTTATCAGTAACGGCGACCGCCCCGCCGTCTTCACTAATACCAATCGCCACCCCCGATTTCTCGTCCTTACCCAAGACACCGACAAAACCACCGTTTGACCCGTAATCGAGCGACGCCACCGGTTTCCCGTCTTTGTTCCGGACCTCGACAATCCCGCCGTGTTCACCGATACCAAGCCACGCCATCGATTCCCCGTCCTTACCCTTAGCAGTCACACGCCCGCTGTCTTCGTCGGATTGGAGAATCACCCGGAATTCCCCGTCCTTGCCCAAGACTCCGACACGCCCGCCGTGTTCATCACCAATGACACTCACCTTTGCGTCGGTTTCCAGCACGCTTGCGTATGTTCTTGTAGTGAGAAACACCCTCACCTTGCCTGACGCATCAACGACTCTCAAACTTGTGCACTCAATATCCCCGAATTTATCGCGTTGCGCTGTCACTGACGACACCGCCAACGCCGTGATGATACTGCCTACAATACCGCCAATGATACCGCTGATAACCTGATGTTTCGTGTGCATTGTAATCTCCTTTTGGGTTGGGTTAGCTACGAGAATCAACTTCAGACGCTACACCTTCCGTAGGCGGGGCATCTTGCCCCGCATTCATGTCGCCTGTCCATTGGAATTTCTACTTTTGAGTCGGGTTAGCTACAAAAATCATCTTAGGTAGTCAATATCGAGGCCAGGAAGCCTCTCCCACAAGCCAAATTCGGTCGGTTGATCTCACTGAAATTCGCCGCGCACCGTCACTGAACTCGCAATTGATAAGAAATCCCGCCCCTCCTCGACATGGTCGTTGTTATAGCTGAGACCGAGATTCAAATTCGCAGTCAGGCGCGTGCTTAGGTTGTACCGCGTTCGTAACGTCGTCTCGTAACGTTCCGATCTCTCCTCCCGATTCTTCCCATAGTTCTCCCGGCGGATAACCGTAGACAACGTATTCGTGAGATCCAAATCGTGCTTGAGAGGGATTCGCCCCAGAATCGGTATCGGAAGTCCTCCCTCTAAACGAAGCTTGTAGTCAATGCTGAGATTCGGCGTGATTATCAGCGCCGAACTGTCAATCCCGCCGCCGCGAACCTGGTCTCGCATCGTCATGCGAACACCCAGCGCACCCCGCGTTGATGCCCCCAGCGACTGGGTCCAACTGACGGACGGTTCTTGGGAGACACTCTCGTTTATCGTCGTATTGATGTTACTCTGATCCCGCTGCGTATGCCGGTATCTTAACTGCAAGCTCGAACTGGCGTTAAACAACAGTTTGATGTTGCCTTCGTAGCTTATTGTCAGGTTGTCGGACGAAGTGCTTAAGGATTTCGTAAAACCCTTGCCGCGGGAGACGTTTGTGCCGAGCGACATCCACGACCATGGATCGACCGAAGTCCGAAATCCATACCGGTTTCTCTGCCGAGATTGGCTGCGCTCCGGTGTGTCGGCTGGAAGTTCCAGAATATCTCGAATTGAGGTTCCCGGTGCGAGCCGCTGAAGGGAGTCTTGCGTATCAAAACTAACATCAGCGTTTAACGCAAGACTCTCCATACTTCGACGAAGTAGACCGGATTGCCCATCACCCTGTTTGCCCTGCCTCTCCTTCAGCTTGCGCTCTAGTTCAGCTTTGTCTCGGGAAATCCAATCTCCTCTTTGGCTCTCTGCCTCTTCGAGCATGTCCATATCAACATCCATACGTTCAAGTCGATCCAGCTCGCGCTGCCGTTTCTCTTCGAGTTTTATCTCTTCTTCAAAGCTGTCGAGTGTCTCTTGGTTTTTTTCATCCAAAACTTTCGCCTTCGCTGTTCGGTTAGAACTATCTTCCTCCCTATTCGGTCGGTCGATCCCGTCTCCAATCGTTTCAATATTCGCATCTCGGAACAGCCATCCAAACCATACTCTTGGGCGCATACTAAGGCCAAAGCGGATATTCGCGTTGATTCGGGCGTTCTTCTGATCGCGAAACCAGTCTTCACGTAAACTGATACGGTTGCTGATTGTTGGACGAATGCCAAAAAAATCGCGGTTCAATCGCGGGTTCAAAGACATCCGATGTTCACGTCCGCCAATGGTAAACTCCGATTTGGTTTCGGGTGACTCAGGCTCAGCCGTCATGGATAGGTTGGTTGTTACCGGCGTTGTTTGGAACGGTGTTCCAAAACTAGTGGCACCGAACCCGCTTGTACGATTGAGATTATCATCGCGCCTTTCAAGCGTACGGCTAACCTCGTAGGTCGGATTCAGGCTGAAGCTTGCAACCGGACTGATATTGATTGAGATTGAGCCGCTGTCAACTTTCTCGTCTCGGTTACGTCCGTAACCATAACCAAAGGATGAAAAACTGCTGCCGCCGGACTCTGTTGCCGTAGATGGATCGACCTCAACGTCTTCGTGTCGGTACTGCACATCAAGCCCGAAGATTTGGCCAAGTCCGTATTGGAAGGTGGATGTATAGAGATTGCTAACCTCGGTCCCCTGGCGTTCGTTCCAGAAATTCTGTCGATTGTAAGCAAAACCCAAGGCGGGCACGTATCGGTGCGGATTAAAGCGGGCGGACACATCGCGGTTATGCGTTTTGCTTTTCCCGCTTTGAAACGTGCTAAACGATCCGCGGCGGCTCTCCGTCTCAGATTCCTGTTCGCGGATGGAGTAGGAAATTGGCAGCCAGCGGAAAAGATGGAGATCGGCATCTATGTTGTAATCGTTGCTGGTTGTGCTAAACCCTAAATCCTGCCTGCGTTGCCGCCCTGTTTGTCCGGATGAACTTTCAAAATCCTTGTCTTGTCTTGCAAATCCGCCGCGAACACTGAGAAAAGGACCAAGTTCTATAGACATGTTGGCGCGCCGCGCCCAGCCCGACCGCACGAGTGGATCACTCAAGTGGATTTCGTTAACCCAAACTTCCCCGCCAACCTCATGTTCCGTGTCGTTGCGAATGCCGACCAAGATACCGCCGATGCTCTTAATTGAAAGTTGAGAACTGTTTGTACCACGGATGACTAACCCGTCCGGATGGCCGTCAGTTTCGTTTGAATCGACCGGCTCCTCAATCTCCCCTTCAATGGTGTCAAGCGATTCTTCCTCCTGTGCCGCAGGCAGGTTTAAATCTGGGTATTCATTCCGTTTCACATCCTCCAGATCGATTTCAATCAGTTCCCAACCTTCAAAATCAATCACGCGCGTATATTCATAAAAGTCGTTAAGATTCTCAAAGATATTCACCCCTTCCTCCGGTTCCCGACTCGGTTCATCAAAAGAGCCCGAAGAATAAAAGGACGATCGGTAATTGGTGCGAATGCTCGGCGCCAACCGCATCACAAATGTCGAGTGGCTCTTGTCCCCGTAAATCCACAGCTTGAGTTTATCATGTTTTGAGAAATCTTGGCCCTCGCCCTGGCGAAGACCCCGCAACTTTTGCGAAGTAACTCCGAATGAACCCGGAAGTAAATTGTAGGTTAAAGTCAGAGTTTGTTCGCGCTGTTCCTGTTGAAAACCAAAAACACTGCTCGATACAAACGGATGGAGTTTCTTAAATGCCTTGTTGTCTTTAATCTGGTCGTAGGCATCTTGATAATCATCAAAGTTATAGTTGTCTTTCGTGGCAACAGTAAACACTTCTGCCGTCTCAGTAACGACGTTTCCCTGCTGAGTGACAACGCCCTGTTGCCATTGGTTTCCTACGAGTTCAATCGAAGCCCACTCCATAGTCCCATTAACAGTGCCGGGGCGGTTCTTCCGCAGCCAAAAACGGAGATGTTGCACAAACCCTAAGTTTGGGAGACGGCTACCCGCAGACGCCGCTTCCCGCAGCGGAATGCTCAAGAAGGTCCAACCGCTCTGGTTACGTTTTTTGACCCACTCTTCCGGAATATCGTTCAGCGGGATGGCAATCTCAAGGTAAGCGTCAATTGTGTCCAGAACCCCGTCGCCGTTCAAATCTTCAGTATCGAACTCTTTATTGTCGGCGCCAACCCGCCTCGGTTGGAGTGAAGCATCATAATCCCATCCTTCATCTTCGCCGGTGTCGAGCGATCCGTTCGCACTGAATTTTTGGGATGGCGGCAAATTTTCCAAATCTAAGTCTAGCGTATCAACTTTCCCGTCCCCGTTAGTATCTTCCAACTCCTTCGGAAGATCCTCTGAATCAAGTCGGTTGTCAAAATCGCTGTCCTCGCTGACAACACCGAGATCTAGATATAACGTAACATCATCATCGCCGCGCACACGCAACCAAATTTCCAACGCCTCTCGATCTGAAAAATCAGCCCCCGAGGCTGATAGTCCATACGAAAATCCGCCCCACTCTTCAATGACATCCGTGAAATCATACCCGACCTCCATCACAAGACGCTGCTCCGTCGATAGTGCGAACGGGTTTATGGAGGATGCCGGTACGTCACGGTTCCGCATGTAATTGCCGACAGCCTTGGAATCGTCTTTATCTCTTAGCAGGACGCGAAAGAGCGCGCGATTCTCCGGCGTCAATTCTTCTATGAATGGCGGACTGCAAACGCGCCAACTATGCTTAAACGTAGACACGCTTGTCGCCTCTCTCGCGCCTTCCATGCTATCAATTAACGCGACCCCCACGCTGTTTGGGTTGTTATGGGAGAATGCCGTCTCGCCGCTGAAATCAATCGACAGTGGAAAGTGCTTCACGGTAACGAACGGCATTGGATTGAACAGCCATGCGAGGTTGAAGCTACGCCCGAAACTCGTATTGACGTTGAACGCTTGCAGACGATTAGGCGCATCGTTCACATCAGGAATACGGCTCGGCTTCTGCCCAGTATTCAGAATATAACCCGTTGACAGGCTAAATCCTTTTCGGAATACCGGGTTAAAATACGAACTTGCGCCCGTGTTAAGCCGCCGCCGGGAACGTCCGCTCAAGCTTGAGTAATCGCTGCCAAAGCCGCCTCCAAAGCCGCCGCGCCCGAATTGATTGCCAAAACCGCCAAAGGAGGCTCCCTGCCTAAAGCGATTGCTCTCTTCGCGTCTATCAAGACCGCCGCCTAGCCGCTCAAATCGATTAGATTGACCTTCTTCGGCAGGTGTCTTCGACTTGGGGACGTAAGCGTATTCCAACCATACGCCAGCGACGGTTTGCTGCAACGCGCTGCCGAAAGGCGTGCGCTCAAATTCAACCTCGATTTCATCATATTCATCTAGCTTGGTAAAGAAGCGGAGGCTCCCCACCTCATAAATCATTGTGTAATCAATATCACGCTGTAGTAGGCGATTGTTAAGGCGCACCTTTTCGCTGCCCGGAATCACAAAGAGACCCACGTTGTAAGTTTCGGATTGGTAGGCGTAGTCGCACACTATTGTGTACACCTGATCACTGGGACGCGGGTTTTCAAGGTAAATCAGTTCGTTGTTCAGTTGTTCACGGAACGGGTAGTACGGGCTGGCCGGTTCTTCGATTACAAACGGCCGCAAACTGGGAAAGATTAAGAGGCCGCGGTCAAAATCAATAAACTCCGGATCGACAACCCCGTCCCCGTTAGTATCTAGTCCAAATATTTGAATATAAGGAATCGGCCCGTCTGGCGTCTCGAACGCTTCACTGCCGCCCTGCTGCCAAATCGCAATCTGATAATCGCGAGGGTTGATATTTCGGTTGCCGAGGCTGTACACACGGCGCGCTTCAGTGCCGCGCAAACTTTTTTCTTTGAGGACTACGTAACCAACTTCTTCGCCCTCTTCATCAATCGAACCATCGCCGTTTTCATCTTCAAAGACATTACCCGGTTTCCCTACAACGCCTCCGCCATCCCCGAGATACTCATAGGCAACGACAATTCGGTAACTTGGTGAAATTTGCGTTAGGAATTCAATCTCTCCAGTTTCATAATCGATGTTATAGTCCTGGCCCGGGAATTGGAGGTTGAAATATCCCTGCACCGTCCGCTGGCCGCCTTGATTGTTGCCCGCAACGTTATCATCAATGTAAATTTCTTCGCTCCCCTTTTTTATTGGAGGATAGGAGCCGTGGAGTAGGCCGTCTTCACCCAGTGAAATTAAGTAGAAACGCTCTTTAACGTAGTTTGCATCGGGAATCTGAACGCCGCCGCCATACCCCGAACCCGCACGCCTTGATTGTCCGCTGAAGCGGCGTGTCTCGGATATGCCTTTGCTGCGCGAGCCAAACGCCGTCATTTTGACATCACCCAGCGCCGCGACAGCTTCGAGCCCGAATAAATTCCGGTTGACGTTCAGGAAACGAGTGTTTGGCAAATTCAGTGTAATGTCGCCAAAAGAGAGAGTTTTGAGGATGCTGTCCTGTCCGCCCTGGTACCAAACCCGAATTTTCTGTTCCTTCGCGCCGCCGAATCCGCCGCTGTAGCCTCCATAGCCGCCATAACCGCCGCCCAATGCATCACCGGAATCGCTATAATCAACCTCGACGTGTGTATGTTCCCCCACTCGACCGTGCAGGCCGACTTGGAGGGTTTGTCGGATAGTCGGTCCGGAGGCGCGGGGTACACCCCCAAAACGGGTCGTTCCAAAACCCCCGCCGAACCCACTGCCATAGCCGCCGCCGTAACCGGTACTCCCATAGCCTCCGCCGAATCCACCCCCGAAATCGTCATAGCTGTCGTAGCCGTAAGAAGAGGTCAATCCCAGATCCAGCCCAGAACCGAAACCGCCCTGGTACCCGCCCCCGAAGCGGTTAATGTCGCCCTGACCGAAGTAGTGCGTATGATTCATTTCAACGGTTACCGATTTGTGTCCTGTAATCTGCAGGGTAGAATTCAGAGGCAGTACCAACCCTTTCTCTTCCTTTCCCGGCTCGTTATCGCGCAGTCGGTACAAATCTCGAGGTTCAATCGCGAAGGGAGAATCCTTCCACCGTCGCAGCGCCTCAAGGTATGGCGTCACCATCTCTAGGGACGGCTCTTCTTCCGGTGTGGACTCGAGTCTTGCATCCACTTTCCATGGATCGGCCCATGTTTTGCGCGGGGATTTATACCTTCTGAAAAAATCGAGAGCGGGCGCCGTACTTTCCGACGATGATTCATAATTCTGCTTCACCGACCCATCAGAATCTTCTTCTCCAAAGGTCTGTGTGGTGTCCTCAGATTCTTCCTCATTGTCCTTTGGCGGCACCGTGCGAAGTTCCAAATAACGATGGGTTAAGGCGGCATCTTTGCGGACAGGTTCCGCCTGGACGCGGGTGATAGAAGAGATAACCAAAATCACTCCGGAAGCGATAAGCATGAAGCGTGGAACCGAACGTTCCGTGATGGGATTTGTTTTAGACTTCATAGAATCTGGGAATGGAACACGTCGTTAGTTTGTAACCACGGTTCTAAATGAATTGATAACGATAAGGCTAGGGATTAAACGGGAAAACGAAAAGGCTAGTTTACCGCGGGAATGGAAGATTGGGAGGTGAGTGAGGCAATCTTGCCCTTCTTGATGCCTTTAAGCGATTATGGTAGAATCCTCACGTGGTTTTTGTGTACAGAATCCGAATCAAGACAAAAGAAAATACATAATCAAGCGAACCATTCCCTCTTGAGATCCGCCTAATAGCGTGAAGAGATTTTAATAATGAGTCGAATCCCAGACAGAGAACTGATTAAACGGAGTATTGATGGTGACAGCCAAGCTTTCTCGATCCTGATAAAACGTGTTGAGACGCCGCTGGTGAAGCTTGTCAAATCCAAAATCCCTGACCCTGCATCTGCCGAGGATGTCCTACAAGAAGTACTTTTGGATGTGTGGCAAGGTTTAAAGGGACTTCGGGACCCGGACCGGTGGGCTGCATGGGTCATGCAGATTGCTCGAAACCGATGTCATGATTTCTTCCGGTTAGCTCAGCGTCGAGAGGCGCCCATGGCGAATTGCGATCTTGAACCCATCCTCAATAGACAAAGTCAACACGGTAGCTTTCAGACCGATCTGCTTGATACTGTGCTCCAAACCCTGTCCCAAGCGCCGCCGGATCATGTCGAAGCCGCTCACCTATTCTATCTTGAAGGATTAACCATCAGACAAATTGCAGTGCAGTTGGGAAAGCCGGAAGGAACGATCAAGCGATGGCTTTCCCACACTCGTAGTTTTGTTAGGAATCGCCTCGGATTGAGGCAGATGAGAATCGAAAGGAGGAAGACCATGACTTCCGCTAGCCCTTTAACCGGCAACTACCCTCAACAGAATACCCTCTGTTTACCGCCCGGCGCTGTCGCCAGGTTCGGCAAAGACGGAAAGGATCTACCAGTTCAAGACTCTCAAGAGATTAACCGCTGGATTGCCACTTTTTCACGCAATGGGGAGCACCTCGTCGGTCTCGACACAGACTACTCTCTGACGCTGTGGGATATTGAAAACGGGGAAAAAATCCGGACACTTGAGCAAGTTACAGGGCATAGTTTGCATGTTAATTTATCCCGAGGGGAAACTGTAGCCTGCTCATCCGATGGGCGCTTTCTGGTTATCAGTTTTTTTACAACCGGCGGGCAAGAAACAGTCAGATTGTGGAAGGACGGGACTATCGCGGACTTCACACCGGAACAACCTGTATTTACTGCGGCGGTATCACCGGATGGTCAACTCATGGCAACTGGCGGCTGGGATAGAACAGTCACACTCTGGAGTGTGGAAACCCAAACCGTCTATCGAACTCTGAAAGGCCATATAGGCGAAATCTACGTGCTTGCGTTTTCGCCCGACGGAAAATTTCTAGTAAGTGGAGGAGCGGACAATTGGATAGAACATCCAGAGAGTGTAGCTAGAAACACAGACGGTGAACTTGTGTTTATTATGAAAGAGGGTATATCTCATTTTTTTACCCCTGATGAGAACCATATTGACAAGACCGCCAGAGTTTGGGAAGTCGCCACGGGCAAAAATATTGCCACGCTCGAAAACCCGTCCCAGGTTAGAGCGGTTGCGTTTTCACCCGATGGACATCATGTCGCCGCCGCTTCAAATGGACATGTTAATCTGTGGCATACAGGGACATGGCAAAAGACGGCGACATTTGATGTCAGAAAGGTTATGTCTATTGCGTTTTCGCCGGACGGCTCCCGCCTCGCCACCGGCGGAACTTTGCCGGAGCAAACCATTAGGCTGTGGGATGTAGAAACAGGAAACCTCGTTGCTGAATTTTCAGGACATAAGAGCCAAGTTGAATCTCTCGCCTTTTCCCCCGATGGTCGTCTGCTCGCAAGCGGCAGTTTTGACCGCACTATCCTGCTGTGGGATGTCACACTGCACTCCTAACATGGTTAACTTCACGCCTGCCCGGCGCCCAGCCGAGATATGCCAATAGGACGCACCCATTTTTTGGAAAACGGTTTTGCGTGGAAAAACAACCTCATAATGAGTCGAATCCCAGACAGAGAACTGATTAAACAGAGTATTGATGGTGACAGCCAAGCCTTCTCGACACTGATAAAACGCGTTGAGACGCCGCTGGTGAAGCTTGTCAAATCCAAAATCCCTGACCCTGCATCTGCCGAGGATATCTTACAAGAAGTACTTTTGGATGTGTGGCAAGGTTTAAAGGGACTTCGGGACCCGGACAGGTGGGCTGCATGGGTCATGCAGATTGCTCGAAACCGATGTCATGATTTCTTCCGGTCAGTCCAGCGTCGAGAGGCGCCCATGGCGAATAGTGAACTTGAACCCATCATCAATAGACGAAGTCAACACGATGGCTTCCAGACCGACCTGCTCAATACCGTGCTCCAAACCCTGTCCCAAGCGCCGTCGAATCATGTCGAAGCCGCCCATCTATACTATCTCGAAGGTTTAACCATAAGACAAATTGCGGCACAGCTGGGGAAACCGGAAGGAACAATCAAGCGATGGCTTTCACACGCCCGTAGTTTTGTCAGAAGCCGCCTAGGACTAAGGCAAATCAGAATCGAAAGGAGGAAGATCATGACTTCCGATACGCACGAATCCGAATATTACCAACGTCGAGCGCAACGCGATATCGCCGCCTGTCGCGAAGACGGGGCCGCGTCGCTCAACCTGAAAAATCCCGTTGGATCAAAAGAACTCCCCAGTGAGGTGTGGACGCTGACTCAGTTGAAAGATCTCTCGCTGTGGTGGAACAAGCTTGAGAACATCTCAGAGGATATCGGGAGATTGAAGCACCTGGAAAGTCTTTATGTAGAGAGTGACCAACTCAAACAGTTGCCAAACCAGATTGTGTCCCTGTCACGCCTGAGACATCTGGAAGTTATTGGCAGCCAAATGACTGAACTGCCGGCGGATTTGGGCCGTCTTAGTGCATTACGGACGATTATTTTCCAGCGCACGCAACTCCAGGAATTGCCCGCCAGCTTTGGCGAATTAAACCGACTTGAAGTCGCTGAGATGGACGATAACCAGTTTAGAAAGTTACCAGACGATTTGAGCGGATTGACCAATCTCCACGTGTTAACGCTGCAAGGCCACCAGCTTTCGGTGTTACCCAAAACATTAGGTCAACTCTCCGCTATGGAAGAACTGTATCTTGACTACAACCACTTAGATAGCTTACCCGAGGAAATTTGTAATCTTCGAAACCTTGAGACGCTGTCAATAGCGAATAACCAAATCCACTCGCTGCCGCCGTGCATAGGCAATTTTTCCAAGCTACAGTATCTTTTCGTCGAGTCAAATCAGCTCGCGAATATTCCACGAGAAATTGGGAAACTCACCGAATTACGGGAGTTGGCGTTGAGTAGCAATCAGTTAACTTCCTTACCGAAAGCGCTTGCAAACCTCCCAAACTTGCAAATTTTAAAACTCCACGACAATCCCCTGCCTGACCAGTTGATTCAGGCAGCGAAAAACGGAATTGATGAGTTCCGCGGGGCGCTAGCGGCGATCGCTTAACAGGTTCATCTGTTAGGTGATAGTAGAGCAACAATTCAATTAGTTTTCACCTGTTGGAATTTACGAATTCGTGGTATAATCTATGAATTGTGTGAGTCCTTGTGCAAATGATGTAAGCAGGGAAAAAGTATTGTTCGCCGATAATATCTTCTCCTCGTGACGGGAGGTTATTTGAAAGCTGCTCAAATTGTTGCGCCGCGCCAACTTGAAATCATCGACATAGGTGTACCCGATATTTCCTCGGAACCTGAAGGCGCAGTGCTTATTAAAGCGCGTCTTAGCGCAATTTGCGGAACGGATATGCCGTATTTTGCGATGGAACATCCTGCGGCAGATTATCCATTTGCGACGGGGTTGTCCATCCATGAGTGCATCGGTACGATTGCTGCAAGTAAGTCCGATCGTTTCAAGGAAGGTGAAACTGTGCTTGCGCTTCCGAACGAGATGCGCGGGCTCGCAGAGTACTTTTTGTCGCATGAAGATGTCACAGTCCCACTGCAAACATTCCATCGCGGCGACTGTATTTTGATGTCACAACCGTTAGGCACCGTCATCTGGGCATGTCGGAAGTTTGGCAATTTGCTACATCAGAACGTCGTGATTGTAGGGCAAGGACCAATGGGTTTGCTCATGGCGCATATGTTGAGTAATCTCGGTGCGAAGGCGATTATTGGGACAGACTTGTTTGATTATCGTCTAGCGGTCTCAAAACAGATGCGTGCCACGCACATAATAAACGCAAGCAAAGAAGACGCGGTTGCCCGTGTTGCCGAGCTGACACACGGCGTGATGGCTGACCTTGTAGTTGAAGCGGTGGGACACCAGACGGAGACAATCAATGACTGCCTAAATCTCGTGAAACCAGGCGGGACAATCCTTGCGTTTGGTGTGCCTGATGACGATGTATACGATTTTCATTTTGGCGGCTTTTTCCATAAAAACGTGCGTTTCATTGCATCTGTTGGACCGGATGTCCAGAACGACTTCCCGCTGGCGATGGATATGATCTCGCAAGGACGTATTGATGTGTCGCCAATCATCACTCATAATCTTCCGTTCACTGAAGTACAGCGGGCGTTTGAGCTGTCCCTTTATAAAAAAGATGGCGCAATCAAGATTACCCTCGAATATGATTAACACAACCGATATGCCCGGAAGGGAGGAAGAATCATGCGGAAGCCGGAGGATGGAAGAAATTACAATCTAAAAGCGGGCGGAAGAAGAAATAGACTGATTGCTGAAATTGCATTTTAACCCGAATGATACGAGACTTCAGGTCTAAATTAGTGTTTGTTGTTCCAGCGGCAAGTGGACCATCCGCCCTTCACGGCTGGATTTATAGATGGCAAGGATAATCTCAACTGCTTTTCGCCCCTCGCGCCCATCAACAAGGTGAGGCATACCGGTATTGATACTGTGGATAAAATCTGTCATTTGCCGTTGATGGTTAGCATGCTTAATTTCTCGCGGATCAGCCGCACCGCCTCCTCCTGATTGTCTCCTCGCATATTTGCGGCGTATCTCGGCGTCTTCCGGCAACTCCGGATCAAACTTCCATGTTGTAATATCTTCTTCTTCCAAAATGACTGTGCCGTTGCTGCCCGAAATCTCAATACGTTTCAAAAACCCTGGGTATACAGCGGTTGAACCTTCAATGATTCCCAAGGCGCCGTTTGCAAAACGCAGAGCGGCAACAGCAACATCCTCTACCTCAATACGCTCATGCGCCAATGTATACGTGAATGCCTGTACCGCTTTGACAGGCCCCATGAAGTATTGGATGAGATCGACGGCATGGATGGACTGATTCATAAGTGAGCCGCCGCCGTCAAGTTTCCACGTGCCTCGCCATCCGCCGCTGTCGTAATATGCTTGCGAACGGTGCCACTTAACGTAAGCGTCGCCCAAAGTAAGTTTCCCGAAACGGCCGGAATGGATTGTCTTCTTTAACAACCGACTCGCTTCGACAAATCGCGAGTTAAAGATTGCACATAGACGCACCCCGGCTTCGTCACAAGTTTGGATAATTTCATCGCACCGATCCAATGTGATTTCCAACGGCTTTTCTACAATGACATGTTTGCCGGCTTCCGCAGCCGCGACTGCCGCCTCCAGATGGACACCGCTAGGCGTGCATACACAGACGATGTCGAGGTCATCGCGTTTGAGCATCTCACGGTAGTCCGAATAGCCGTCCACATGATATCTATCTGCTAACCGCCTGACATTTTCGTAATGTCGGGAACTGACAGCGGCTAATCGTCCACGGTCTAGCTCGGCGATTGCCGCGGCGTGGACATCCGCAATCATGCCGCAGCCGACAATTCCGAAACCATAAGTTTTCATGGCAATAGGCGCCCCAATGCAAATAATTCCCACTGCCTACCATACGTAAAGTTCATACGGCCTCTCGGTAAAAATAATAAAAATGATACGGTCATTTGAGTCTCCCCAAGCCAAACCCCGTCATTTTTTTCGACAACAAGACAATAGTCAAATGTCTTGAGAAACGCAGGATTTTCATCATGAAAAAGCTTATCATGGCGTTCTGCCTCATTGTGACGATTGGATTTATCTGGATCTGGCACCATCAAATTCAGTTTAACGATGAGTCGCGCAAAGCCTTTTTTCATCTGAAGAGCGGCGAAGTTGACCAAGCAATCAATGCTTATACTAGCGCCATCAAGCATAAAAAGCGTACCCTCTTTTTCTCGAAAGCACCATTCCTATATAATAACCTCGGTCAAGCCTATCTGAGTAAGGCACAATATGATGAAGCGATCGCGGCTTTCAAGCATGCCCTCGAAATCAAGCCGGATGCAGTGGAAGTTTATATCAATCTAGCAACGGCTTACCTGAAGCAGAATTTGCCTCGCCGAGCACTCGAGGCGTGTCAGCAAGCCATCCGGATTGACCCTCGCTCTCCCTTCGCCCACTACAACTTGGCTTGTGCTTACGCGCTAGCCGACGACGCTGCAAAAGCGATTGATTCCCTCGAAAGCGCCATTAAACTTGACAAGCAAATAAAAAAGTACGCGCAAGAAGAAAGGGCGTTCGATACACTTCGGTCCCACCCTCTGTTTCCAAAATCCAATCCCTAGTCGACAACCGCCCCTCCAGAATTATGCCGTAACCGAATGCAGCAGCCGGTGGCGAGCGTTCAGTAAGATGCGCTTCTTGCTAACCACTGGTCACTGGCTGCCGGTCACTGTTTTTTATCTTGCTTCCATATCGGCGAGACAAATCTCTTAATCCAATTTCACCTTTCACAGCAACAGATTCAATCTGCCCATTCAGTAGAAAAATGAATCGCGAACCGGCAAGATATCCCAATTCTGTATCGTGGGTGGTAAGTAAAACGCCTTTACCACGTTCACGCTCTTTCTCAATCAACCTGAGCGCAATCTCTTTCGCTGCCGCATCGAGTCCCGAAAACGGCTCATCAAGAAGGAGGATACTCGAATCATGGATAAGGGCTTTGGCAATCATAAACCGTTGCATCATGCCGCGTGAGAAGATTCGGACGGGTTCGTGGGCAAAGGAGGTGAGTTCAACATCGGCGAGGACATCAGAAATCCGCCCTTCCAAATCATCAATACCGTAAATCCGTCCGAAAAATTTAAGGTTTTCATACGGACTAAATCCGAGATAGGCAAGCGGTTCGTGAAGCACCAGCCCTAATGATTGACGAACGCGCTGGGGTTCAGCAAGCGCATCTACATCGCCAATCTGAAGACTGCCAGAGGTGGGTTTGATTAACGTGGAGAGAATTTTGACGAGTGTTGTTTTGCCCGATCCGTTTGGCCCAAAAATCGAAACTACTTCGTCAGGCTGGACGACAAGATCCACACCGTTTAAAATGTTCCGATGACCATAACATTTCGTGATTTGCCGTGCTTGTAAAAGCATCCTCGGTACAAATTAAAATAGGACCAGAACACAATTAGCCCCATTGGGATTTTTTTTAGGTATTAGAACAAATCACGCATTGAGCGTCGGCGATCTTCTTCCACTTGGTCCTGGAATTCCTCATCGCTTGGTCGTTGCCACGCGGTTGGTACACGTGATGTGTACTGCGCCACCTCACTCTTCCGCTTGAATACCCTAAAATACTCGAACCGCGTGAGGGTAGGAGGAATATTGCCCGGACAAAGCGCGTGCAAACCAACCTGAACCGGATCGCCCATGCCGACATGTGTTTTTCCGCAGCTTTGCCAGTTCGTACCATCAGAACTAGCGAATCCAGAAAAGAGATTCCCTGTGCGTTCAAGTCGAAGGAAGAGCGCCCTTCCCCGATTATGACTCGCCGACACGCCTATCAATCCCGTACCACGGCCAACGAGGGAGTAAACTCTATTCATATGCCGTTCAAAACGAACATCGCCTCTGAATGCGTGGGGAGCGGAAGTTTTCTCTAACCTAACGAAGGCATGCGGCCCTTTCCATACAATGAGCCCACCGTGTTCTCTCTGCTCAGGGGTTACGCGAATCCGGCACTCAATGGCAAAATCGCCGGACACCTCCATTAATAGACGCGGGGCATCCATGTTGCCGCCATGTCCCGGCGGACTGCCGTGCCATAAATCCTGTCCGGGCTGAACATGCATTTCTAGATAACCCTGGCTCTCTGACCACGTACCGCCGCCATGGGGATCCTCCCATTTCCATTCCGGGCGCATCTGGTTGCCGATGAATTCATCTTCAAAGACTATCTCAGGAAATTCGCTGGAGGAAGACCAGCCTTCAATCTTAATAGAGGAAATTGTATCTCCGAAATTCTGAGGCAGTACGTGGAGGTTTTCAATTTCCTTTTTATAATCCTTAGGTTCCATCTGGATTCGTACTTGAGCACCTTCGAAGTTCGTATGTTGATAGAGTATCACCTCGGCGCCATTAGGTGGAAAATCTGGGCCCTTGAAGATGCGAACAGAAGAAACTGCGTCGTGAAGTCCTTGTTCCCAGTGGACAATATCACGCAACACTGTGATTTTCTGGCCCTGAAAATCTATATGCTCATAGCATTCGACAATCAGGGGAATCGTTCCCCATTCGGGGCCAACAGTCTGTAAAACCGACCCGAAGCTAATCGAGGAGACGATATCTCCAAAGTCGTAAGCCATTTCATGCAAATTCGCATAAATCCCCGGCCCAAGTGGTAGCTTCCGTCCTTTGAAATCGGCGTGTTCATGAAGGATGACTTTATAATTTGGACTTGATGCAAAATTGGGTCCTTTATAGACTCTGAGAGAGGAGATGTTATCTTGAAACCCAATTTCTGCTGTTGACCGGACCGGCTCAATTACAAACCCTTGTCTACCTTGGAAATCATGGTGTTGGAACACCTCAACGACTAGACGTGGTATTACGACTGGCATGTTTTCCCCCGCGAAATACGATTTTTCAAATTAGATTATTCTAGTAGTTTTCACCCGACCGGTACAAAATCTAACTGTTTCTCTCTTTTTCTCCGAGGCGAGGTATTCGTACCTCTCTGTTGTTTCAGGTTGAGTTGGTTTCTTTTTTCCTGTTTTCCCGTAGGGAAGTTAGAATACTCCATACAGTGATAAAGTGGTGTCATCTTTAAGCTATGATAGGTAACGTTCCATTCGCAACCTGCACTCTTGGGCAACATCCAACGGATTCCATTCCCAGTGCTTGGGGCTGACAAGCTCACAAGACCATATCCCATCAAACCCTGTCGATTTGACCGCACTAACCCACTCCTCAATCGGAATTTCACCATCTCCAGGCAGGTATCCCCTAAGTTCCGCCTCATTCCATGGAGCACCTGTTTTGTGCGCTACCCCATCGCAGAAATGAACCGAGTAAATCATTGCACTATCCAACTTTGCCACCTCGTCAGGTGTCGTACCGCCTCCAGCGTAGAGGTGCCAAAAGTCGATTACCATCGCCACGTTATCCCGATCAGCCTCTTCAATAACCTGCAAACTCTGGGACAGAGAGTAGATTGGCGCCCAAGCGATGGGTTCAAATTGAAAACTCACGCCGTGTTGCTTCCCAATATCTGCGATATCGGCGACGTTCCTAGCTGTCAGCTTCAATATCTCGCTCCACGGCCTCCCTTCAAGGCGGCAGAAAGCCACAATCTGAATGGTCGGGCATTGGATGGTTGCAGCGGCAATGCAGAGCCGCTCCACTTCCGTGAGCAGTTGGTCGCGCTCTCGACCATCCACACGGTCAATGTCTCGCACCGAATTAATCATGACAGGCCGGACATCGTTGGCCCGAAAGATTGGGAGTAATTCCTCAGCTTTAAATCCTTGGTCCAAATAACGTAAAAGCTTGCCCACTTCAATTTCTAACGCCTCATGGTTAGTCTCGAAGGCAACCCGGATATCAGTGATGAGATTACAGTACATTATGGACACACCATGCAACGCAATGATCATTTATTTTTCCAGGATAAATTCGCACCCTAGTCCATAAGTGATTGAATCGTCCATAACCAACGCCGTATTCGGAAAACTGATTATGTGCCAGCCATCGCGCATTGCCTCAATGACGGATTCATACGGTAGTTCATTTCGATTCGATGGCAGCGGAATTCGCCTTCCATTGGTATAGAGCGACATGCCCAAAACGGGAGATTCAAGCGCTGTATTTGTCGCCTGAATATAAAGAATGTCCTGCACATTTCGGTCGGCCTCATCCAGCGCGTCAATGATTGTCTGCAGGTCATCAAGCGTCAAACTACCTTGCACCAGTTTGTTGCGGCACTTCTCAAGTTGGTTTCGGATGTGCGTGAGATGCGCTGTTGGTACCGCCATGGATTGCCTTGATTGATGATGGGTTGGTCAATATCGTCAGATGGCGACTCGCACAACACGTAACCCGCGCAAATCGTACATGCTAAGTCAAGTCGGCGGGCAGACCCGGACAAAACCCTCTCGCATGCGCCGCGGTTGCTGAAGCAGGCCAGGCAAGTCCGCCAATCCATTCGTAGTTATTCAGCTCGCCGCGTAGCCATAGGTACATCCTTGCAGCATCGTGGCAGACGCGCGACCAGTCACGGCGGGGTTCTGGCGAACCCGTTGCGAAGTCCGCGTTCTTCAACCTGAAATCCGGATCAATAACCCAGTCCCGCGCCGGCACGGCGGTGCGCCAATAAGTGTACTTAATCAGATTTCGGATTCCCGCTGCCGTAGCAGTAGTGGCACGGTGCCAAATAGAATAGACAGTAATAAAAATGGAACCAGCCGGCGCAGCAGTCTTGTGGGCGTCAACAATTGAATCAAGGTGTTTCATAAAATGGGAAGACATGGACAGATGGTGGGAGCCGGGCAACAATTCGGTTGGCCCCATCTCAAGAGGCGTCGCCTGAGGGTAGTAAAACACCTGAAGGTAATCGACATTCGGCGCATGTTGCGAACCATCGTCACAATGCCAACCGCCGTTAATCTCTCTAGGGCAATGGACACGATGGTTGCTGATAGTGAGCGGCATTCCGAAATCACGACCGAGTAGGGACCTCACAGCACCTGCCGTCGGCGCGTTGCACAAGACTTGATCGACAAACCATGCTTCTTTCAGGAATTCGTTCGGGTTGCCTTCAGGATGCGCATCGCAAAACGCCATGACTCGCTCATTAATCTCGTCGGGTACCACTTCCTCCAACATGAGGTAGCCATATTTACAAAACTCAATAATTTCCTGGTCTGTGAGCGTGGGTTTGCAGTTATAGGTTTTCATCTCATTCCCATAATGAAGAGTGTTTGCCCACAGACCCGATTACGGGCGTTTTAGCTTACTCCCATTTTTCTAGGATAAACTCGCAGCCAAGCCCGTAGGTGCGTGATTCGTCCATCAACAACGCCAAGTTGGGGAATTCAATAATCCGCCATCCATCTCGCATCGCATCAAGCGGTGAGCTATATGGCCAATTGTCTTGATCCGGTGGTTCAGTAATCTGACCATCTACAACCATGGTGCAACCGTGGGCGCCTGACCCGACGGAAGTCCCTCCGGTTTGAAGGTAGAGCAAGTTTTGGCGTTTCGGTTTCGTCTCATCAAGCGCATCAAGAACTGCGGACAGGTCTGCTTCGGTAAGCGCATCCTGTCTCAGCGCTTCAATGCATTGTTCAATTTGCTGCTTTATCGCTGGCATAAAATATTCCCTCCATATTAACTTTTACCGCATCAGTACACTTGGTTCGACCATTAGTTGAAATTAAGCCCCTTCAGCATCGTATCATACATGAGTTAAAATTAGACTAGAATTCCAAGGTTTCAATTACTACAAAAGTTTGGACTAGGTTACCATTGTGGCGGACCAGATGGAAACCCATATGATTTTTGAATTTGGTTAGCCTGCGAACCCGAATAGGGCCAAGCTTGACCGCCCATTGTCCGAAATCCGTCGCCATTGCCGCATAGCCAGAAGAACTTGTGCGCCACAAGTTTCGCAGTCCCATGTCCGCCATAGTTCGCCGTGTGGAAATCAAAGTCTGGTTCGACAACCCAATCCCGTTGGGGCGGCACTGTTCGCCAGTAACTCCACTTTAACATATTTCTTATCCCCTCGGCGGTAGACTCGCCCTTGCGGTGCAGGATTGGATACATCGTAATGAAAACTGTGCCCGCAGGCGAGTCCATTAGGCGCCCTCCACGCCATGCTATATCTCGCCCTGTCGGCGCTAAATGCGAACCGGGCAATATTTCAGTCGGTCCCATCTCTGGCGTGACATCCTTCGGATAATAGAACACCTGTAAATAATTGACTTCGGGACCGAATACCGAGTCGCCGTCGTGATGCCACCCCTGCGCAGGAGCAGGACATTTGGCACGATGATTACTCATAAGTACCGGCAAACCGACATTCCGCCCCAGTATTGACCTCACAGCGCCTGCTACTAGGGGATGAAGCAGCACATTCTCAAGAAACCAATCCTCAAGAATGATTGTGCTTGGTTCTCCGGTCGGATGTTCGACTAGATATTCGTCTGTTCGCTGATTAATTGCATCTGGAATGACACTTTCCAGCACGATTGCGCCGTGACTACAGAACTCCAATACCTGAGAGTCCGTCAGTGTAGGATCACAATCAAAAGTTCTCGTCTCTTTATCTAGCTTCATTGTGGATCTACCTCCACTTCTTTTTGATAAACTCCTAACCAAGGTCCTCCGTATACCATTATTAATCCATCAGCCTCAAACCTTAATTTGGTCTTTTATTGGGCTTATGGGAAATCTGTAGAACCCTTGGGGCGGATATATCTGTGCCGAGGATCGAGGTGGCGGGTAGCCCATGGGCCAATCTTCACCGCCCACCAACTCCCGGAGTATACTCATATCCCCACACAACCAGCAAAACATCGCCGCGGCATCATACCAATCTCGGAATTGCTGCCGGGGGACGCCGCCGAAGCTAAATTGAGCCATAGCGAAATCAAAGTCCGGTTCGGCAATCCAATCCCGCTGGGGTGGCACCGTTCGCCAGTAGCAGTATTTCAACATATTGCGGAGTCCGTGCGCAGTGGACTCAGAGCGGCGATGCCAGATGGGATAAGCTGTGATGAAAATAGTACCAGCCGGTGAAGCCATGCGAAGTCCCGATCGAATGTTGCCGTAGTGTTGCATCCAACTTTGCAAGCAAAAGAGGAAATGGGAGCCGGGTACTATCTCCGTAGGACCAAGCTCTACAGGGGTATCCTGTGGGTAATAGAATACCTGCAAATGATTTGTTTCCGGGCCATAGCGTGAGCCGCCATCCCGGTGCCAGCACTGCGCTGGTGCCGGACATTCTAGCCGATGATTTGCCACTCCAACCGGAAGGCCGAATTCCTCGCCTAGAAGCGACCGTACGGCACCTGCCGCCTGCGGATTGAGAAGCACGTTCTCAATGAACCAATCCTCCTGTCGAAGAGGTGCCTGTCCATGCTTTTCGATGAATTCAGAAACTCTCCGGTTGATTTCGTTCGGAACGACACCTTCGTACACTAGGTAACCCTGTCTGCAGAAATCGAGTACTTCCGTGTCGTTAAGTGTAGGCTCGCAGTTAGCTGTTTGTAATGCCTTCTTTCCAATTTTCACCGGCTGCATTGCTAGCGGTCTCCCTCTTAAACGCGAAAATTACTCACGTGGTTCAAAGGCGGTATTATACTATATATTGAGTCATACTGCAACCAATAAAAGGACAACACCTGTGATTCATCCAATCTCAAGTAACGTGTTAAATTTTGCCGATGGTGGCTTTTTTACGCGTGACGCTAAAGTACCCATGCTAAACTTGAGCAATTCCAGTGAATACGGGGGATACATTTACACGACGCCGCGCACTACTTCAGTTCAAGATTGCCCTCGCCCGTCAGCTCATCCAAAAAGAATACTTTCCAGTGGACCTCTTCCAAGTTGACTGCCGGCGAAAGGTAGAGCGGAAACGAATAAAGCGCTCCAGACCGAACGGATTTCATTGGTACTCTCGTCGTAATCACGGATGTAACCACCGATTCACCCTCGGTTACGGAGATTAGCGGCGCCATCACACTTATCACGTCGTCTGGAACAGCGATGACATCCCAATACCTTGGATGTACGGGATTCGGCAATACAGCCAAACGAAACGCTACGTTCTCGCCTCGTCTAGTACTGTAGGCGTAAGATGTTGTCTTTTCGATTGATGAGAAGGGTTCCGGTTGCACACTGGGTACAAGAATAACTTGTTCGACGCCCGTTCCAAAATTTGGAATGCTGAGTTGTGCCTTCCCATCCCCGGCCAACGGCATGCGGCGAACGGCAATTGGCTGAGAAGATTGTAGTTCAATCACCCGTATTTGGTAAGCGTGCTCCCCATCAGTCTGAAAAGCGATGCTCAATGACCCCGCCCCACCCACGGCTGACAGGCCTATATAGTCTGCCGCATAGGCAGCAAGCCGGTTCCCGGTAACGGCAACCGGATGAGACTGATGGTTACGGTGGAGATGCAGATTCAGATGCTCGTTTCTATAACCGTACTGGCCTTCTGCAAAATCGGAGTCGTCCAAGAAGTTCGCTATCTTCCAGTCGGAAAAGATGGTTGAAAACCTCTTCGTTACGCCGCGCGAATCTAACGCATTATTGATACCGGTAATTCCATTTCCACGCTGATTTACAACGGCCGCGATAGTGTCTGCGCCGCCGTAATGTTCGTGGAGATACAGCATCCATAAATACGCCGCGCCATAATGCGATAACTGGCTGCGAGATCCATGGGGCCAATTGACCAATGATACACTCGCATTTCGTTCAAACGGTATGACATGGTCTTCAACACTGTATCCACAGATAAACATGGCATAATCAGAACACCCTTCATTGACCCAAATCTCTTCGTCTTCGTCCTGCTGCCAGTGAATAAGATGCTGAAATTCGTGCGCTAATACTCCCAACCCCTTTTCTCCTCCAGCATCTAGGGGATGGGTGTCAACATAAATCATGTCGCGCTCATTGCTATGCACCAATGTGCCGAATTCCGGGTGTCGAAGCACCCCTCGCTGTTGATCGACGGGGCTAAAAAATCCACCGATAAATCCGCCGCTGACTGTCGCTAGATCGCGAATGTCTAGTAAGAGAATATAGATTTTATCTTCACCGTCAATGTTGGGCGGCGGTCCAAATAGTGCAGTCTCAATTTCGTAAATACCTCGCCCAAAATCGGCCGGTGTCGCATCGTCAAACGCGTGCCGGACAGCCTCAACGGTCGCCGCATTCACAGTCTGTCCCCACTGTGAATCTTCGACGAAAATGTAGCAGAATTTTCCAACTATTTGTAAAGTCGATTGGACAACATATTGTTCACGCTTTCTAAAATCAATTGAGAAGAAAGATTGGCGGCTTCCTACTGCCAGTTCGGGTACGCACGGTTGAGCAGGCACAGAAGCATCAACAGGCCGGTTAGGGCGAGTGATAGATTTATCGTCTGTATCTGCATCTAAGACTAACTCGCTACTTACCCATACGTTTGATCGGTCATAAAAAAAGGGAGTACCATCAATCCAGCCATGAGCCGTTGGCACTCCCAATACCGTGAATATAATTGTAATATGCCGCAATACGTAATGCGTAGAACGAGAAACGTACAGTTGGATTGGATTGGCCGTCATTCTTCTCCTCTCCTTATTCCGCTCGTTCTCCCACCCTTAAACCTCGCGGTTTTCTCTTCGTCTACCGTTCTTCACTCATCCCATCTTCCAATCTTATCAATTTTTCTTGTATTTTCACATTATCTGGTTCAAGTTGAATCGCTTTACGCCAAGCTGAGATTGCTTTCTTTTTGTACCCGACCTTCAGATAGACTTCTCCTAGATGATCCTGAATCTCAACGCTGTTGGGAATGTAGCTGACAGCCTTTTCAAGATGCTCTAGGGCGGCGGACAGTTTCCCTTGCTTGAAATATGCCCAACCCAAACTATCAAGGTAAGCTCCATTTTCCGGCGATTTCTCCAGTGCTTTCTTTATGAGTTCAACAGCCTCGTCTAGATTGGTGCTATACTCCGCAAAGAGATAACCCAGTGCATTATATCCCTCGTCACGATTGGGAGCAAGTGCAACGACTTTTCTGAGATAGTGTTCGGCTTTCTCGAAGTTCCCACGCGCCTGATAAGAAAGTCCAATCCAATAGTTTGCGTCAACATTGTTCGAGTCTTCATCTAAAACTCTTTGTAATACCTCTATTGCTTTTTCTTCTTTCGACAAGTAGGTATAGAGGCTTCCAAGACGAGTACGAAAAACCGACAGTCCGTAATTGTACCTATCCCGTTCAGCGGGATTAAGCCGGCGCAATTCTGTATATGCATTGATGGCTTTTATAAGATTTCCTTCCGCAATCTCTGCGGTGTCGGTTGTTGCTGTATAATTCCAAATTAGATTTTCTAGTTTTTCATACTCTTCGATATATAGCTTCCCCAATTCTTGATGCACCTGCCACATATTTCGATCGATTCTAACCGCCCGCTCGTAAGCGGATATCGCTTCTTCATTCTTCCCCAAATCTTTGTAAGCATCACCGAGTCGCTTATGGTATATCGGCTGATAAGATTCGATACGCGTCAGTTCTTTGAAAGCGTGAACCGCTGATTCATAATCCTCTCGGTTGTATGCAAGAGTTCCAAGATATCGATGGGAGTCAACGAGGCATTTGACAATAATTCCCCCGAATTTTACTGTAGCATGATTGGAATTGAGTTCAATCACTGTCTCGAATTCTGCTATGGCATCGTCTAAATTTCCAGTGCTATTTTTTTGCCGCAGTATTAAAATATAACCCAGCAGAAAACGGGGAGCCGGCATTTCTGGATTTATCGCAATCGCCCTGCGGCATTCCTTTTCGGCCGCTCTGATGTTTTGCAAGTCTATCAAAAGGCTCGCAAATTGAGTATGTACAAAGGCAGACGGCTCATATACTCTCAAAACTTCCTCATATGCCCTTTTCACATCAGACTGCTTTTTATCGAACCTCAGGTAATTCGATCGTAAGTAAGTTGCCCAAGCTAGTTGCGTATAAACACGGCTCGCCTTTTCATACGCACGGTTTAACGCTGTGTGATTTACACCCGGCGAATCACCGCCCATCATATCGGCCCGGGTGAAGGAAACTGCAAATACTACCAAAATAATGTAATGCGCTATACGTAAAACGTAAAACATGAGAACAGATGAAATCAATCTTAACATTTCAGTTTCCCTTTATACGCTATTCCTGCGCATCGCTGCCATTTCCAGAAATTTTTCCAACATCAACGACAATTTCATCTGGACGCAAAGCCATCAGACGAACCCCTTGCGTATTTCTGCCAATTGCTCGTATGTCGCTTACCGGGATTCGAGTCACCATACCGTTCGAACTGATGAAAATTAGTTCATCATCATTCGATACCATTTTCACGGCGACGACGGTACCGTTTCGCTCGCTTGTTTTAATAGCGATTACTCCCTTTCCGCCACGCGCTTGCAATCGATATGCCTTCAAGGAAGTTCGTTTCCCATAGCCGTTTTTCGTAACAACTAGCAGCATTAGCCTCTCATCCGCGGCAGACACCATTCCAACAACAAAATCATCATCCGCTAAACGAATCCCCCGCACCCCTGCCGCTGTTCGCCCCATACTACGGACCTCATGCTCATTAAAGCGAATCGACAGTCCGGATTTCGTCACAAGGACGACCTGGTGGTCTCCTTCGGTTAACTGTACTTCAATCAACTTATCCCCTACATCAAGATTAATGGCGATAATGCCAGCGGAGTACGGCCTACTGAAAACGTCGAGGCTGCATTTTTTTACAATCCCATTTTGAGTTGCCATGAAAACAAACCGATTTTCGTCAAACTCCCGTACTGAAACAAACGCTGTAATTTTTTCGTCATTCTCGACCCGTAAAAGGTTGACTATTGCTCGACCAATTGATGTCCGGCTGCCCTCGGGAATCTGAAAGACCTTAAGCCAATAACATTTTCCGCTATCCGTAAAGAATAGGATATACTGGTGCGCGGAAGCAACAAATATGTGTTCGACGAAATCCCCTTCCTTTGTCCCCATCCCCATAACTCCGACGCCGCCTCGATGCTGGCGACGGTAGACCGAGATTGGCATCCGCTTGATGTAACCAGTGTGTGAGATAACCACAACCATCTCTTCATCGGCAATCAAATCTTCAATATTAAACTCTTTGACGGCATCAATGATTTCAGTTCGACGTTCATCCCCGTATTTGGATTTTAATTCTAATAGCTCCGTCTTGATTATGTCGGTAATTAACATCTCACTTTCAAGAATGGCTTTCAGTTCTTCAATCTTTTCCAGAAGATCGGCGTATTCGTTATTGATTTTCTGTCGTTCCAAGCCGGTCAACTGGCGTAATGTCATTCCCAATATCTCATTGGCTTGTATTTCCGACAAGGAAAAACTTCTGATTAATTCATCCCTCGCATCTTGCGGATTGTCCGCTGTCTGAACAATCTCGATTACCTCCTCGATTTGATTCAATGCTATACGATACCCTTCCAGAATGTGCGCTCGTCTCTCGCATTGATCCAAATCAAACTGAGTTCGACGACGAAGAACTTCTCGCCGGTGATCAAGATATGCTTGGAGTATCTCTTTCAGAGGCAATACTTTCGGAATTCCGTCGACCAAGCACAACATAATCGAGTTGAAGTTGCTCTGCATCTGGGTGTGCTTGTACAATTGATTCAAGATGACTTGTGCAATCTCGCCCCGCTTCAGTTCAACAATAACACGTATTTCCCGATCCGATTCGTCACGTATGTCGCTAATGCCAGTGATTGTTTTACTTACGACCAGTTCATACATCTTCTCAAGCAACTGGTTTTTCTTGATTTGGTACGGTATTTCTGTAATGACAATCTGTTCCTTTCCCCCTGCCAACCGCTCAATCACAACTCTTGCCCGAACCGTGATACTCCCCTTGCCAACTGCGTACGTTTCGCGTATGCCTTCTTTACCGACTATTAAACCTGCTGTCGGAAAATCGGGACCGGGTATGCATTTCATCAAATCTTCAACTGTCGCACCCGAATTCTCAAGAATCAAAATTAAGCCATCGATAATCTCGTTTAAATTATGGGGTGGGATGCGCGTAAGATATCCGACGCCGATTCCAGTAGTGCCGTTGACAATCAAATTAGGTAAACATGCCGGAAGTACCGTTGGCTCGGTCGCCGATTCCTTGTAGTTCGGCTGAAAATCTACAGTATTCTTATGAATGTCCGCCAGCATCTCATCAGCAACTGGCATTAACCGGCATTCTGTGTAACGCATGGCTCCAGGGGGATCATCATCAATCGAGCCAAAGTTCCCCTGTCCATCAATTAACGGGTAGCGCATCGTAAATTCTTGCGCTAACCCGACCAATGTGTCGTAAATCGGACCATCTCCGTGCGGATGAAAATTTTTCATCACCTCGCCAACAACTGCCGCACACTTATCGTAAGGGCGATTAGCCGTCAGGTTAATCTCGCCCATAGCATAGATGATGCGCCGCGTGCTCGGTTTCATCCCATCTCTTACATCAGGAATCGCCCGGTTCGTATTGACACTCATCGCATAGGTCAGGTAGGATTCCTTTAATTCTTCTTCGATGTATCTCGTAACAATATTTTGGTTTTCTCTATCTGATGTGAGCACGTTCTACCCTACTTCTGTTACAGTTGGTGAGTACAAATCCTTTTCTAATATCAGGCGCCAAGCCTTACGCCCCGTATAAATCCAAATTGACGTGATTACCGAACTTTTCGATGAATTCACGTCGAGGCGCAACATTATCGCCCATCAGCAAAGTAAACACCCGTTCCGCCTCAACAGCATCTTCCAGCTTCACTTGAAGTAATACACGTGAGCCCGGATTCATCGTGGTGTCTCGAAGCTGTTCGGCGTGCATTTCAGCAAGCCCTTTGTAGCGGGTGATGTTTGTGCCGCGCCGGCCAATATCTAAAATTTCCTGCAACAATTCCCATACGTTGTTAGCCTGTCGGGGTTGCCGGTCCCCATCCTGGATAGTAAAAATTGAATCTTCCTCATTACCGTTTGTACTCATGTGATCGAAGTCATGCGGAAAAATGTCATATTTACTTAACCGCTCGACAAACGTATCCAAATTCCGAATTTCGCGCATATCCGATACATCTTCGATTACCGATTCAGTTGTATCGTCGAGATTGGCAAGTTCGGATTGCGGCTGCGTAATCCGTTCAATCAGACTATCGATCTCTTCATCCTCAAAGCGGTAGAAATCCCCCTGATCTGTTTGAATCAGAAAAAGCGGCACCTTTTCTTGACCGCGAAAATGTTGATCGAATATCCTATCCGAATCTATCCCCTTCCGCTGTAAATCATCCAACACGCCCTTTATGCTTCTAATCCCATCAACAATCTCACGGTATTGGAGTGGTGTGTACGATTTTTCTCGTCGAATGTTAACCAACTCTGTATGCTGAATTGAGTTCTCCAAGAGGTAATCGTTCATCTCATCGTCGTTCTGCAAATACTGCGCGCGACGCCCCTTACGGATTTGGTACAGCGGCGGTTGAGCAATGTATAGATACCCATCTCTAACCAATTGCGGCATTTGGCGGAAAAAGAAAGTTAACAGCAGTGTACGAATGTGTGCACCGTCAACATCAGCGTCCGCCATAATTATCACTCTGTGATATCGTAGTTTCTCAATCGAAAAATCATCCTGTCCGATCCCCGTCCCCAGCATGGTCACAATATCGACGATTTGTTCATTTTTAAGGATTTTGTCCAAGCGCGCCTTTGCGACATTGATTCCCTTTCCCTTTAACGGTAGTATTGCTTGAAAACGCCGGTCACGCCCTTGCTTTGCCGTCCCTCCTGCTGACTGCCCTTCAACGAGAAATGCTTCACAAAGTGCAGGGTCTCGTTCCGAACAATCAGCCAGTTTTCCGGGCATTGATGCAGAATCGAGAATTCCTTTTCTACGGATGACTTCCCGAGCCCGACGGGCGGCGTCTCGCGCTTGCGCTGCTTGTATACTTTTTTGGATTACTTTTTTTGCCACGGACGGATTTTCTTCGAGATAGCTCTTCAACTTATCGTTGACAAGCGTCTGTACTATACCTTCGGCTTCCGTATTTCCCAGTTTCTGTTTTGTCTGTCCTTCAAATTGTGGGTCGGGCACTTTGATGCTAATTACTCCTGTCAACCCCTCACGAATATCTTCGCCCGATAGCGAAATCTTTACATTCTTCAAAAGGCCATTATCTTTCGCATAGGTGTTAAAGGTGCGTGTCAACGCGCTTTTAAAACCGCTTTCATGAAATCCGCCTTCCGATGTGCGTATGTTATTGGCGTAGGAGAATAAATTCTCGGAATAGGAAGCATTGAACTGCAACGCAATTTCCACATAAACCTCGTCCCGGGTACCCTCAATATAGATAGGAGTGGTATGAAGTACATCTTTGTTTTGGTTAAGATGCTGTACAAACGACGAAATGCCGCCATCGTATTTAAAAGTACGTACCTCTCTCTGCTTACCTTCCTCGGTGAGTCGCTCATCTTTGAAGATAATTTTTATACCTCGATTTAAGAAAGCCAATTCGCGCAGGTGTTCTGCTAAGAAATCGTAAGAGAATATGACAGTTTCAAAAATCTCTGCGTCCGGCAAAAAAGTTGTTGTTGTACCCGTCTTTTTACTCACACCCAATACTTCTACATCGGTAATTGGCACGCCGCGCTCATATTTCTGCTGGTAAACCTTTCCACCTTGCATTACCTGAACACGGAACCACTCTGATAAGGCGTTCACAATGGAAGCGCCAACACCATGCAAACCACCGGCGGTTTTATATCCTGCATTTGCGCGGCCATCAAATTTACCACCAGCGTGCAGCGTCGTATGCACAACTTCTAGTGCCGAAACGCCGCTGTCATGTTGATCTACCGGGATTCCGCGCCCTTCATCTCGTACCGTAGCACTTCCGTCAGCGTGAATAACAATTTCGATATTTAAACCGTAACCGGCTGAGATTTCGTCAATTGAATTATCGACTAATTCCTTGATAAGGTGATGAAGCCCTGATGGGCCTGTTGTACCGATGTACATGCTTGGACGCTTGCGAACCGGCTCCAAACCTTCTAGTATTTGTATATCATCTGCTGTATAAGAAGTATCTGCCATGCTCTTTTTTTCTCCTGTTGATTATTTGATATCCATTGATGAGCCGGGTAGGAGATTAATATTTCGCGAAGATTGTTACTTCTTTTTCGGACTCCAAGTTGGTAATGTCTGTCCCTATGAGGCACCGCGGCCGCGTTCAGGAGAATCAGTATCGTGATTAGGTTGATTCTGGGAGGAAATGTAACCGGATTTCGACTGGGCATCATCAATTAAAGCGCGTTGGCTCTGTTTGATAAAAACACGTTTCAAGCTCGCTTTCAATTCTGTATCCTCTACTTCGGCTATCTTCCGATCAATGCGTTCTATAATATAAGGGGTAAGTACAACTTTCTCTAAACTATTTAGACGCTTGGAACGCTGACGAGGTTGCATTTTTCGGGTACACGGCTTGATTGCCTTCACAGAAAACTGCAAATCTCTCACCGCGGTTTTACCAACGGTATGGTTAATTTTTTCAGTGACATGCTGCTTGAGTAACGATAGCTCAGTTATCAAAACGGTATTCACCGCATAAACCGTTAACTTACCGTTAATCAGCGATATGGGTCGAGTATTGCGCGCCACAGGTTCGCCCACGGCACTAGCCCAGGCCGCAAGCACTTTCGCCTCAAGTATTTTCCGATCGTAACCATACTCGCGCAATAAGTATGAAAGGATATTTTCAATTTTGTGCGTGTTGTCTGATAACTTGTCCATTTTTTATCGTTAAAATGCAACTGTCTTCCAGATATTCGGTCCAAACCTCTCGCCGCGTCGAAGTGATAAAAGTCTGTGAATTTAATCTTTGCAGCAAATCAAACAAATATTTTGAACGCATCTCATCAAGTTCTGAAATTACATCATCCAACAACACAATTGGCGCCTTATTTGATAACGTATGTATTAACTCTAACTCCCCCAATTTTAGAGCTAACGCAATCGTACGTTGTTGTCCCTGTGAACAGAAGGCTTTGGCATCCTGACGTTGGAAATTTTCGTCTCGCCCTGTTTCTAACATGAGTTTCAAATCGTCTCGATGGGGACCTACAGACGTCGTCCCACGCAGTATGTCGTGCGATCGAGAATAAGTTAAGGCTTTTAGATATATATCCTCGGCTTCGGATTGGCTAATGGAGGAGATACCTTCCAAAGCCTGAGGAGGCATGTACTCCAAGTCGAGTGTCTCACTCCCGCCGGTCAGTTCGATATGTTTCATTTGCGCATATGTTCTCATCTGACTTAGCATGTCATTACGAGATTGAATAATAGCAATACCATCTTCAATGAGTAACATATCCCAAGGCTCCAAATCGTCGCTTCCGGCTTGTTTCGCCCGAATTTGCTTCAGGAGCTCATTACGTTGCTTGAGCGCAAACTGGTAATTTTGCAGATGGTTTAAGTAAGCCGGACTGAGTTGGGATATTAGAATATCAATAAAACGCCGGCGTTCGGAGGGCGCCCCCTTTACTAAAGTAAGCGATTCAGGTGAAAAGAAAACGACGTTGAACTGTCCAATCCACTCGGAAAGTTTCCGTTGAAGATCTCCATTCAGCTTAAACCGCTTTTTGCCATTCGATTCGTTCGAGACTTCCAGAGTCATATTAGGCGAGTCTAGATCCTGCCTACCGGGCTTAGACGAAGTAGAATAGCAATTGCTAATATCGGCAGATGGCTGGAATCCTTCAATATAACTGGATTTAACCGCCGAGTTAGCGAGCGGGAATTCGTGAATTAGATTAGAGTGAGTACCGGTGGGTTGAGTTGCTGTAGTCGAATCGCTTTCACCCGCAATCATACCCTTTAGATAAAACCAGTCTTCGTTATGCCGTATAAGTTCATCATCTGGGTAGGTGCGGTGGGATTTAGCCGTGCTAAGAAAGTAAATTGCCTCTAACAGGCTAGTTTTACCCTGTGCATTTCCGCCGATAATCAGGTTACCTTTATTTGGAAATTCAATCTCGCAATCTACATAATTCCGAAAGTTGCGTAACAGAAGGTAGTTTAATCGCATCGTTTTAACGAGTAATGTCGGAGACCTTGGGCCTAGCTTTCAAGCCTCATAGGCATAATCAATCCGAGATGATTATCTTCGCCAACAGGTTTTAAAACCACGGCACTTAACGCATCTTTGAATTCCATCACCACCTCTTCAGTTTGAATATGCCTCAACACATCTATCAGAAAACGCGCATCAAATGCGATTTCGATTTCGCCATTGCTGCTTTTGAAATCTATAGTTTCCTCAGCTTCTCCTAATTCCGGCGTTTTTGCAGAGATATTAACCGCGTTTTCATGTACATCCAGTCGGATGGAGAAATTTTTTGGGTTTGAGAACAAAGCAACACGCCTCAATGCACTGAAAAACAACTCCACATCAAGCACAACTCTTCCCTCATTGTCTTTCGGGATAATCTGCTCGTATTTAGGATATTCCCCTTCCACCAATCGAGAAGTAAGGGTTGCAACATCATCTGCGAAAATGATTTGATTTTCCCGCAAACAGACGCGTATCTCCTCCGATTCAGCAAATGTCTTTACAATTTCACGGACTGCTTTGAGGGGTACAATTATACCCATCGGTTCCGTTGGCGCTGGTGTCAATGGGCCATCAGAAGCGATAGCCAAACGCCGCCCGTCTGTCGCAACCATCTGAGTGATTTCGGGTGTCAAATAAAAGTAAAGCCCGTTAAGAAAATACCGCGTTTCCTCAGTCGAAGCTGCAAACTCAGTCTTGTAAATCATTGATCGTAGAATTTCCCCGTTAATTGTAAAAAAATCGTCCTTAATTGTAGGAAGATTCGGAAATTCGTCATCGGGCAAACCAATCATTTTGTAAGTACCTTGTGCGCATACAATTTCAACGCGATCGTTCGCGGTGGTAGTAAACCTAATTTCTGCCGGCGGAAGTTCACGTGCAATTTCAGCAAGTTTTCTTGCGGAGAGAGTAATAGCACCTTCGTCGGATATTGTTCCCGGAACAATCATTCGAATACCGACCTCCAAATCTGTTGATGCTATTACAATTTGGTCGCCGGTCGCATCAATTAAAACGTTCGATAATATCGGCAGCGTGTTTCTTCCAGCAGCTACACTCTGTACTACTTGTATTGCTTTTAGTAAATTGTCCTTTTCAAATGTTAATTCCATTTTTTTCCTCCTTAAAGCACGTAATTAAAATTTTAAGTTCTTTTTTCATTACTTGGGTTCCAAGCAAGCATTTCCGCCTACATATCCGGTGTACTATTCTCTATATATTATAAATATAAAAATAAATTAAAGTATTAGTAGTAGCTGTGGACATGTGGACAACTGCTGTAAACCCAAATGATTATTGAGTTGCAATACTGGGTAAAAGTTGTGGATAAATAATCAGATATCCACAATTTCTGTACATCAACTTATTTATCCACATTTATCCACGGACTATACACAGAGTTATCCACATACTTATCCACAAGTTATACACATTATTATTTGTACGATGTTTTTCTAAAATTTAAACCCAATTGCTAAATTTTGTGGTGCAGTGCGCGCTTGAGACTGATGGCGCAGTCATTTTTGTTTCTATCGTCACACCGCTGCCTGTCGATCGAAATTCTAATTAGCGGGTATATGTAGATAAGTATTACACTTACAATGCAATCGTAATGGAATTTTTTGGGTAACGCAGTGCGTGTTCAGCGCGGGAACATCCGACATGAGAGACTTCACGAGGCAAATGCCATTGATAGTTTTTCAACGCGATGGCGCAATGGTATGGAAAAATTTCGTCTCAACCAACAACAATGGGACTCAAATATTTGATGTATCGGCATTAATCAAGTTATTGTATATCAGCAATCAATAATTTGATATCCTGCTCGAGTTTTGTATCGTCTGGTATCCTTTCTTGGATTTTGTCGTACGCATGGATAACGGTGGTATGATCCTGCTTATTGAAAGCAGCCGCAATTTCCTGTAATGACATACTTGTCAATTCTCTACAGAGATACATCGAAATTTGCCGTGGGTAAACGTAAGCCCGGTTTCGCTTGGAAGATTTCAGGTCCGATATCTTTAATTCAAAATAGTTGGCGACAGCTTCTTGTATATCATCGACGGTGATAGCTCTATGGTGACCAACAGGCGACTGTGTGGAAAGAGGGCCTAACACTTGCGCCGCAAACTCGACAGTTAATTCTTCCTCACAGACACTACTCTCCATAACAAGGCGATTGAGTTTGCCTTCAAGATCGCGGATGTTAGTTTGAACCACTTCAGCAATGAAACTTAAAACACTATCAGTAATATTTTCATATCCATAGTCTTCGCACTTCTGGCGCAGGATAGCCAGTCGTGTTTCAAATTGCGGCGGATCGATATCTGCTACCATGCCGCACCCAAAGCGAGACGTAAGTCTTTCCTCAACAGTTTCAAGGTTTCTGGGTGGGCGGTCACTTGTCATCACGATCTGATTCGAGTTCAAATGTAACTCGTTGAAGGTGTGGAAGAATTCCTCCTGTGTGCCCTCTTTGCCTCGTAGAAACTGGATGTCATCAATCAAAAGCACGTTTGCTGTTCGGTATTTGTTACGAAAATCCTGCGCAGTTGTCCGGGCGGAAATAGAATCAATGTATTCGTTCATGAAGATTTCAGAAGTCACGTAAAGCACTTTGAGGTGTGAATGATGTGCCTGGATATAATTGCCGACTGCATGTAGCAGGTGCGTTTTCCCCAACCCAACTCCGCCATGGATGAATAGCGGGTTGTGTTTATCTCCGGGCTCTTTAGCGCAGCCAAGTGCAGCAGCATGGCTCAAACGGTTACTGGCTCCAACAACAAATCGGTCGAACGTGCACTTGGGGTCTAGGCGAGTTTCTTTAGCGGGAAGTACGGAGGTTGCGGCAGCGGCGGACGAAAAACCAGGAGTCGAATTATTATCAGGCTGAACCACGGTGATGTTAAGCCTACATCCCGTCCCCACGAACTCTTCTAAGTATTCGTTTATCGATGTTAGAAATCGATCGTGTATTTGCTCTTGTGTGAAGAGAGCTGGCACTGAAACTGTGAACTGACTCTCGGTCAGGGTAATAGGTTTGGTCTGTTTTAGAAAAATATCGTCGCGCGCAATGTCACCAAGTTCAGATAGTATTTGCATCCAGATGTCATTGGGGCTTTGCTGCATCATAGTATTCCTAGATTCATTTGTGCGGGGAGATTACTGCACCATACGAGAGTTTCATTAAAGCTGTTTTAAGCAAAGTAAAACACATCAAGCCCCTAATACAGGTGGCAATGCAAACAATTTGAAATAACTATGCTTTGGTGTATGGGCGGGTAAATGATGAGAGAGGAATTTATATCCACAAGTTATTCACAAATTATCCACAAAATTTATACGACCTAGAAACTTGGTGGTGGTAGTACTTTGTATAGCAAAAGAAGAGTATAAATGTCGGAAAAGATGATTGTCAAAAATCCCGCTAAATTTTAATTTCGGTACGATTACCGTCATTCAATACACCTTGTGCAAAGTAACGTCTCAAGAATATATGACCTATATACATTGTTGCCGCGCTGCCCACGAAATAGGATGCAACTAGAATCCTAGTATATCATGATTTGGAACTTTACGCAAGATGTAAATCAGACTTGTTGAAGGGGATTATACTTGACAAATTCTAATCGAATAGACTATTATTCCTCTGCTTTTCGCAGATTAATCTAGGAAGGAGCGAGCTATTGAAACGTACATATCAACCTCACCGCCGCAAACGAAAAAACAAATTTGGCTTCCGTAAACGTATGTCCTATCGGGACGGGAGAAAAATCCTGTCACGAAGACGCGCGAAGGGGCGAAAAGTGCTCAGTGCCTAAATTACATATCTAAAGCATGCTTGACGATGATACTGCCGCCCGGTAAGCTAAGTATAGATTTCTTGCAGGAAATTCTACCCAAATTCCAGAACGTAAGCCGCCTTATCGCGGGACCAACCATCGGCGAAGATGCTGCAGTTATTGACTTTGGGGAAACTTGTCTTGTTGCAACGACAGATCCAATTACGTTTGCAACTGAAGAGATTGGTTGGTACCTTGTCTGCGTGAATAGCAACGACATTGCAACGATGGGTGCAGTTCCAAAATGGTTGTTAGTGTCCATTCTCTTGCCCGAAAATCAAACAACCGAGGATTTGGTTCGTAAGATTATGCTGCAAATAACCTCGGCATGCAGGCAATTTGACATTACGCTATGCGGCGGGCATACTGAAGTCACTTGCGGCTTGAATCGGCCGATCGTCATCGGACAAATGCTCGGCGAGGTCAAAAAGGAGAACTTGATTACTGCAGCAGGAGCTCGCGCGGGGGACGATTTAATACTAACCAAAGGGATTGGCATCGAAGCCACAGCAATAATCGCGCGTGAGCAAGAGGGATATTTGTCTAACCGATTTTCGCCCGCATTCTTGAAACGGGCGAGAGGCTATTTGACAAATCCCGGCATTTCAGTCTTGAAAGAAGCTGCAATTGCTGCCGGCATCAAGGGCGTTCATGCGATGCACGATCCAACTGAAGGCGGTGTGGCGACGGCAATTCACGAGTTAGCGTATGCAACGAAGCTTGGTGCAATACTATGGGAGAAAAGACTGATTATCTCGGAAGAGACCGAACAACTGTGTGCAGAATTTCACCTCAATCCTTTGGGCGTTATCTCTTCGGGGGCATTACTCATTGCCGCGGCGCCAGCGTACACCAAAGAAATTTTGTTTGCTCTATCTAACGAAAATATCTCTTGTGAGGTAGTTGGTCAATTATTAGCTCCGGATAGCGGACTCTGGCTTGAGACCGACGACCAACGCAGTCCGCTGCCTATTTTTGAAACCGACGAGATTACTAAGATATTATAAATTTTCCAAGTTTAATTACCGGATTTTCTGTCCAAAGGACTAGATGTTGGTTAATGAACAACAGCGCATGGAGGCGTGGATTGGACTGTCCGGAGTAATGTAAATGCCCAGAGAGTTTGATGTTCCCCACTTCTACCGAAGTTCCATCATTTCCTTGGTCAAAAAGTCGCGCCGCATTACCGATCCGCGAAAGCGCGATCTCGCCCCTTCAGTGCTGGAATTTGGTCCGGTTCGTTTCAAAATTGCGAGACATTTCGGATTCTGTTACGGGGTTGAAAACGCTATTGAGATTGCCTATCGTGCGCTTGAAGAAAATCCGGATAAACGGGTGTTTCTACTGTCGGAAATGATCCACAATCCGCGTGTAAACGCAAATTTGCGACAGCGCGGCGTGCAATTCCTCTGCGACACCGCAGGCAACCAACTCATTCCATTCGATACATTGACGCCGTATGATATTGTCATTGTGCCCGCGTTTGGTACCACGCTGGAAATACAAGCTGAACTAGATCGGCGCGGCATCAATCCCTATGCGTACAATACTACCTGTCCTTTTGTCGAGAAGGTGTGGAAAAAAAGCCGAGAGATAGGTCTGCAAAATTACACCGTTGTTGTCCACGGTAAGCGGTACCACGAGGAAACGCGTGCAACGTTTTCTCATGCTATAGCGGAAGCGCCTGTAGTCGTGGTGCGCGATTTGGAAGAAACGAAAAACCTCGCAAAGGTTATACGCGGGGAAGCATCCGCTGCATTTTTCTTTGCGTGTTTCGAGGACCGATTCTCTGAGGGTTTCGACCCGAATCTCCATCTCCAGCGTATCGGCGTGGTTAATCAAACAACGATGCTCGCTACTGAGACACAGGCAATTGCCAATCTGCTACGAGGAGCGATGACTGATCGGTATGGCGAGGAAAATATTGACGAACACTTTGCCGACGCGAAGGACACGCTTTGCTACGCCACGAAAGAAAACCAGGATGCAACTATTGCCCTTATCGAAGACGGCGGCGACTTGGCAGTAATTGTAGGGGGATACAATTCCTCCAATACTAGCCACCTGGTCGAACTGTGTGAACAAAAAATGCCGACCTATTTCATCTGCGACGCCGACGAAATGATCTCGCCAACACGCATTCGACACTTAGGAATCGACACAAAAACCGTGCGTGAAACAGACAATTGGCTTCCGATGAATCCTCCCGGTTGCGCCCCAATCGACATCGTCCTCACAGCAGGTGCTTCTTGTCCCGATGCGCTACTCGACGACGTGTTGCGCAAAATTATTTCTTGGTTCCCCGAAACCTCTTCAATCGATACTGTGCTCGGTCCATACAACGATCAAATGTTAGATTAAATCATAATTCTGTCTGCCTCGAATGATACAGTCGAACATCAGGACAAGCATATCCCCACCGTCTAACGAAAGCAACTTCAGCAACACTTCATTCAACCTCACTTCAACATAGTACAATCGAATACCATACCGACGCTTCCCTCGAACTTCACTCGCACGCGGTCTTTATCGCGGGTAAGCTCAATAGGAATATCGTAAGTTACATCAAAAAATTCACCGGGGTGATTAATGTTGAGGGTTTGCCTAGCAATACGCGAATCCTCCACAAAAATGTCAAAAGTACGCCCATCCTCACTGCCCCAGTAGGTAACGCTTAGCGTCATCGGTACGTCTGCAAGAACAGCCAACTCGTAACTAAACCATCCGCCTTCTGATGTGTTTCGCCAGTGTCGGCCCATGTATTGTGAAGCTGAACTGTGTTCGCTCTCGAGCTTATGTAAATATTCGGACTCAATATTCGAAATCACCTTGACGGTATCGACGGTTCGCCTCAATTTTTCCTTTCTTTGTTGGTCTTCGGCTAAATAGTCTGCATGGGCTTTGCTGCCTCGTTGGTATACACGCCAATAAAGCGCGTAGCGATCATCAAATAGTTGATAAAACGGGATGAGCGCCACGTCTTCATTTTGCCCCACGGTGCGAAAGGTCAGCCGTTTTCCTTCGACGGGCTGTATCCATTTATTAAGGTCATCCGAATCGGCAATGAGAACCGGCGCATCAACCGGCTCCATCATACTCGCCTCACCAGCTTTGACGCGGGGGACATCTTCCTTACCCAATTCCCCTGCCAACACCAACGGGCCATACATAATGGCGGTGAGTGTTTCATCGTCCGGCATGGGGTGGAGATGTAAACACATCGGCAAACGCAGTTTCAACGTGTCGCCATCCTCCCATATACGTTTGATCGTCAAAAAATCTTCGTGGCCGGAAGAGACCTGTAGTGAATTGCCGTTGAGCAACATCTCGCCGCCATGTACTGCCCAGTAAGGTATGCGAAAATGTATGGAGAATTCGATAGGGTTCTCTAATGACAGTACAATATGGGTGTAATCCTCTTCAGGAAAGTTGGTTTCCTGGCGTAGGCGGAGTCCTTTTTCTCGCCACGACAACTCTGATGCTATAAACTGGTTTATGTAAAGTTCCTCGCCATTATGGAAATAAATGCTGTCGCCAGATTTGGCGAATGACTCGATTCCTGTACCTACACAGCACATGAAGGCGTCTTTTCGTTCTGGGGTGTCGTCGCTTTCAGGCATGCTAAAGCATTTGAAGTAGCCTGAAGCCATAGGTACATACCACATCAACATGCCGTCATCGGGATTTTGCGTGGGGAGAATCCCGTTGAATAACGCTCGTTCATAGTAATCCGCATATCGCGCACCGGCAGTCCATCCAAAAAGATGGCGCGTAAGTTTCAACATGTTGTAGGTCGTACAGGATTCATGCGTTCGATTGCTTAGTTGGCACGACAATTCATTCGACTGTTGCCAGTGTTCATGATCCGTTGATCCGCCGGTAACATACGAGCGGGTATTGACAATTTGATTCCAAAAGAAATCAACAATGTCGTGATAACGCTTCTCGCCAAATAGTTCATACCGGTGGGCAGCGCCAAGAATTTTGGGTATAGTCGAGTTGCCATGAAGCCAGATTAAGATGTCATCGTCGCCTTCAGCTAGCGGGTCAAAGACTCGGTTATGCTCAAATCGCATAGCCAATCTCAGATGATCCCGGTCTTGGGTTACGGCATACAGTTTCAACAGCAGCCCCTTCATCCCGCCGTGCTCAATATTTAGAACCTCCTGCAAATGATCTTCATCCAATCGATTTATACGCCATTTTGCCCACGCGGCCATATTTTTGAGCACGTCCAACGCTTGTTGGTTGCGAATAAGATGGTATACATTATAAAGCCCATCCATTATTTTATGGATGACGTACCATGACACTCTCGAGATGCCGATACGCCCAGGCTCACCGGCTTCGATGTCGTCAAAGTAATCTTCCGGAAATGCGCTGAGATAACCGCCTTTGATGTCCTGTTGGCATTTAGCCAATTCCGCTACTATATAATTGGCTTTGTCCTTGAGCACTGCATCGTCGTCGCTGATATACATTAAGGCGCAGGCTGTGAGGTAATGCCCAATGAAGGCGCCGCGGAGGATAAAATCCGGACTTTCCCATCCGCCGAGCGGCTCGGCGGACGACGGCATACCCGCCGTTACGCGAAACATGTGCAGCAAGCGGTCGGCATCTAGTGCATGAAGGTATTTGCCGTCTCGCAGCATAGCATCTTTAAACGGGCCATCGTGCAAACGCACGTGCTGCAAATCAAATGGTTGGGCTTGTAATTGTACGGGATTGGCACTTGGAACGTTGTCGCTGCGGACAGATGCTTTTTGGCCAGTTGGATAGAACGGGTAAAAATCATTATTGGGAGTAATGTCAAACACTTCATCTCCCCGCCAACTGAGAGTGTATTCCATTTTGTCAGTGATTTCAACTTCTTGATATACCGGTAACTCGTATGATAAGTCAATATTGCCCGGTAATTTTTCTTTCGGGATAACGATAAAATCACCAATTTTGTCTGGTGCATACTCTTCATCATTTACGGACACGCGAACTGTGTCTTTGGGCGTCCACCGGGGTATCCTTATAAACGTATTTTCCTGGTTTTTGGGACTGATTTTGACCTTCGCCTGATGCGATCTCGTACCGGTGATTTTTAGGTTTTCATCTTCGTAATCGAGATGAAAGTATATGGTTAATCCTTTATCGTCGGCTACGGCGATATGATGGTAGATATCAATGAGCGAGTGTAAAGCCGCGGCGGTGACATCGGTGACGGATTGTTTGCCCGCATGCGGCATGGCGTGCAGGCCGCCAATAGCGCCGATAATCCGCTCTCTCACATCGGCCTGTGCACCATCCGAATTGGACGGTTCCAGCGGAGGACTATCGGTAATCTGCGAAGGAATGAGGCGGGCTCTGACGTTATGTTCGACATCGTCGAGAAACTCGCTGTAGCCGTGGCGAACGGCGAGCCAGAGTGCAATCTGAGCGGCGTCGCCTGGAGAAGTTACTTCACCTTTGTGGGCACTATCGTCTCCGAGGTCATGGCATGTGTAACCAGATTTTTTGACAATCTTTGGTATGGTTTCTCGATAAGTGTTAGCGACCACATCAATATACTTGTGTTGACCGGAGATTTCGCCAAAGCGCAACAACCCGCGCAGCGTGTTGAGATAGGAGTGCGTATGTCCGCGCATGATGAAAGGGTCTTCTGTGGCGTCCCACCTTGCGTGGTAGCGTCCATCTGGCCTGGTGGTTTGAGCCAGGTGATATCGAGCGAATTTCTCCGCTAGTTTCAACGCTAAGGCGTCCTTTGATATTTCATAATACTCAATTAGCGCTTCTATCAGGCGGCCGTGGGATACAACTGCGGAAAGCGCCCAAGCAGATTGGATTTCGGGGCTGCCTGCTTCTCTATAACGATGGGTCGCTTCGACATTCCAGATGCCTCTGCCAGGGTCAGTCTCCCAATGTTCGTAGGGATACAGAATATGGTCGATGGACTCCAACATCAAATGCGCTTTTTCAATCGCCCATTGGTCGTTACGGTATTTGATAAGTCCGGTGAGGGCTAGGAGGCTTTCTCGAGGAGAATGGAAGTCGAGGATTTCGCCATCGACGCGGGGCATGTCGAGCGGGCGGAGGCACAAATGATCCGGATTGTCGTAAAACCTCTTTAGGTTCTCCAGCATGGCTGCTTCTATATCCGGCGGAATTTTGAAGCCCGTCGCGTCTTCCAGACGGAGCAAAGCATCCCACCATCGGCCGATATTATGACCCGGACCGAAGAAACGGATTTCTGAACCGTAGTCGTTACCCACGAAAATCCAGAAGTTGGGCAAGTAGTTTTCATCCGGCGAAAGCATATGAATTAAGTTGTGCCCTGCTAAATTCATGGACTCCTTCAAATTCACCATTGTGTAATCCTCCCCCTTTCAGTAAAACTACCCAAAGGCGACGCCCAATTTGACGCTCCGTTCAGGGTGCTTGTCCATCTCTATGTAAGCTTCAACTGAATCTTCAAACGGCACCACCGGGTCAACAACGTCTTCGCAGTCAAATCTGCCGTCTTCCAGCCACTTCCAGCAGGTTTCGAAGATACGTTTGAAATCCCAACGCGGATGATCGCGGTTCGGATCGCTGTTGGCGCGTGCGAAGATGATGTTAGGAATGTTGACATGTGCGACAGCACCGAGGTCAAGTCCGCCTGTACACATTTTCGCGCGTCCAGCGTAGACGATTGTCCCTTCAAAAGCGACGCCGCGAAGCGCATCATCAAGGGCTTCGTACACTGCACTCGTTTCTACAGCCACATCAACGCCAAGTCCGCCAGTCGCTTCTTTAAGTACCTCGCCGGTATTTGAGTCAGCGGGATCAATGACAAGCTCCGCCCCAGTCTTTTCCGCGACCTTCCGCCGTCTTTCGAGCGGGTCTACGGCAGCGACAAAATCAGCCCCCGCAATGCGTGCCATCTGCACCGTCATCAACCCTATTGCGCCAAGTCCAAAGACAGCCACCCGATCGCCAACGCGGACCTTTCCATCACGAATCGCAGACATTGCGAAGTGCGCCGGATCATAGCAGACCGCCTCTTTCCACGTCATCCGGTCAGGCATCTTAACGACATTCCCAGCAGGCAACGTATGCGTCTCCCTAAGATGTCCGTGATTGGAGACGCGTTCCCCAATCTCGCAACCTTCAACCTCTTCCCCGATTTCAATAATTTTTCCGACGTACATATTCCCAAGGCCCATCGGAAAAGTTTCGCCGTCGTGTGCGTAGTATGCTGTGAGTTCGGTGCCGCGTTTGGGTGAGCCGAACTCGACTTGAACCCGCACACTGTCCGCAGGAATGGGACCATCTTCATACTCTCTCAAGACCGGCTGACCGGGGGCAACCGCGACTAATTCTCTTGGCATCTCTTTCTCCTTAAAGTAGTAGGCACTCGCCGTGTGCCGTAAACCTAAAACAGGCCATTAATTGATGCGGAATCTGCGATTAATGCATCCGACGGTGAATTGCTTTCCTCGCCTCTTGACACACGCCATATTATAGCACGATGCGGGGATTTAGTTAAGACGATTTGTGTACGTGTAACAGCCGCTTGTTCAACAACTTTCGAACCGGTTTCTTTTTCCCATTACGCAGGAATGATATAATCGCCGGACTCAATGCAGCATCGAATTACATTGTTTAGGTGTGTACGTCCAAGAACTTGGTAAGCTTTTCAGTTTACCTTTCACCGTAATCGTGCTAAAATGGCAAAAATTCCGGTGTATCAATTGAGGTCGGACAGCAATTGTAATGTGACAAACCGATAAAGGAGAAACGCACGCAAAATGAGACGAGTTGGTTTTGGTGACTTCGTTTATGAAGAAGTTCGGGAATGGGGACAATTTCCTGCGGACTGGCCGTTCGAAGATAGTCCTGGCGTTGCTGTTGATTCACAAGACAGAGTTTACGCCTTTACCCGCGAGACAACCGGTATGGTCGTTTTAGACGCAGACGGCGCCGTCTTGCAGACGTGGGGGAGGGACCAATTTAAGCGGCCGCACGGCATATTCATTGGTCCGGATGACGCGATATACTGCGCTGACGATTGGGGGCATTCGATTCGGAAATTTACGACTGACGGCGAGTTGCTCATGGAAATCGAGACCAAAGACCATCCTGCGGATACCGGCTATGTGTGGGGGGACCAGGCATCAGCCGTACGGCGCGGAGGCCCGCCGTTTAACTTTCCGACGTGGGCAACGCTATCCCCGGAAGGCGATTTGTACGTAACCGACGGCTATGGCAACGCTCGGGTACATAAATTCACCGCCGATGGCGAGTTGCTCTTTTCGTGGGGTGAACCCGGCGACGGCCCGGGCCAGTTTGTCACGCCGCACAGTGTCTGTGTAGATAAAAGCGGTTTAGTTTATGTTGCTGATCGGCAGAACCTTCGTATTCAAGTTTTTAATTCGCAAGGTGAATTTATCAATCAATGGAGCGACATTTATTGGCCTTGCGATATGTGCCTCGATCCTAACGAGAATATGTATGTCGCGGAGGTCGGCGGGGTGTTCATGAGCTCGGGCAAAGTTCCCGATCACGACAATCCGTCGGCGCGAGTGACCGTGCGCAACTTGAATGGTGAAATTTTGTCTGAATGGGGGGCAGCCGATCCACTTGGAGAAGGTAGATACTTCGCACCGCATAGCATCGCCATTGACTCGCAGGGAAGCCTTTATATCGGTGAAGTTTCGACATCATACACCGGCGGCGCCGCACCCGCTGATTGGCACGCGTTTCGCAAATTCGCTAGAATCTGACAAATCGGTTACACTTTCATCAGCCCAACGTTGAGCGCAAGAAGAGGCGTACCTGACCGAGAAAAAGGTGCGAAAAGAGGAATCCATGTCTGAAAGCGACAGAACCACATTAGATCGACACCTGCTTTCGCCCGATTTCTATGCGAATCCGTATCCGATTTACCACCAGCTTCGCGACGCCGATCCAGTACATTGGAGTGATGCCTGGAACAGTTGGGTGCTTACACGCTATGATGATGTCACCGCCACCTTGCGTGACTTTTCCCGCTTCTCAAATGTGGGCAGGATTGACCTGTTTCTCGAACAGTTGCCAGAGAATGGACGCGGTAAATTGGGTCCCCTCAAGGGGCACTTTTCAAGGGCGATAACGCACTTGGATCCACCGGATCATACGCGAATCCGGAAGTTGTTGAAAACAGTCCTTTCGACGCGCTTAGTTCAGAGCATGCGCCCGCGTATTGAAGCGCTTGTTGACGAGCTAATCAGTAAGGTCAAAGACGCCGGGCGGATGGATGTCATTCGCGATTTTGCCTATCCACTGCCCGCCATCGTGCTCGGTGAAATGCTCGGCATACCGCCGGAAGACCGCGACCAATATAAGAGATGGTCAGACGATATCGGCGTAGGACTTGTTGGAACAGGCCGCGCCGCGCTGGACAACGTTGAGCGGGCACGCCAAAGCCTATACGAACTGACACATTATCTCCGCCCACTTGTCACAGAACGCCGCCAACAACCCCGGAACGACCTCATCAGCAATCTTATTGCCATTGAGGTGAGGGGCGATCGACTCACCGAAAGCGAGCTGTTTTCAACCTGTATTACACTCATCCTCGCCGGGCACGGGACGACAACCAACTTGATTGGCAACGGTTTATTGGCGTTACTGCGCCACCCTGACCAACTAGAAACTTTGAGAAGCGACCCGGCTTTAATAGAAGCGGCTGTGGAGGAACTGCTGCGATACGATAGCCCGCTCCAGCGGATTTGGCGGATGGCTAAGGAAGATGTCGAGATTGGCGGCAATCAGATACGCAAGGGACAGATTGTCTTACCGACGATGGGCGCCGCAAATCGTGACCCGGCAGAATTTTCTGAACCTGACCGGCTGAATATCAGGCGGCCGGATAATCCACATGTTGCACTCGGCACCGGTATCCATCTATGTGTGGGCGGACCGCTAGCACGCGTGCAGGGCGCAATTGCCATTAATGCGCTGCTTCAACGCCTGCCTTCGCTGCAGCTTGAGACGGAAGCACTAGAGTGGGAAGCAAATCTGTTTCATCGCGGCTTGAAATCGCTGCCTATTGTGTTTTAGGGGCGGTGGCGTATCAATCGGCTTAATTCAAATCCGGCTTGAGCATCAAGGTGTGTACGGGCGGGCCCGGCAGGAACGCGTGAACTTCTCCTTTCACCCAGTGCTTATGCCCATCCCTGTAATTTCGCGACAGTGGGTGCCCCGACTGACCGCCGGGCATGTGTAATATGCCGTCTGCGTGCTGCCCCGGTGAGACGACGAATCGTTCAGACGCACCAAAGTCCGGTTTCGTGACGCGGACGCAAAACGTCCCTCCCGGTTGTAAATCTTGCGCCATGTTCAAATATTTGCCCAATACCGGGATGCGCCGCCCCAATGGATGGGTGATATCCGCCGCGTTGATTCGGCCCCAAGTCAGTTCATCAAGCGCAATTATATGGTATTCACGATATAACTGTTGCAACACCTCTTCCAGCTTGACGCGTATCCACACCTCCCAATTTGGGTAGCTGGTATCCGGAATCAGCTCGGGCACCTGCGCTGTGAGCATCATCCGAAGCGGGGGTTCGATGGTACGCCATGTAAAAACGAAGTTATCATCCACTTCTTTACAGCGTGCCAAGAACGGCGTAAAGACATCAGTCGCTAAGCGCTGGTGGAAGTGAACAAGTACACCGTAGCTGACGCTGTCCTCTTCTGCTTTACCGCTCCACGCTTCGATGTGTCGTCGCACGGCTTTCAGCTCTGGCTCATTCGCAATAGCCTCGATCGTCAGCACTGAAAGCGCTAGCTGTTGGTAAAAATCGTAGAAGCGGCTGGTCGTATCCAACTGGAGTTGGAGCATATCTCCTTCCGTAATCTGATCCATTTCACTTAGGCGTTCGTTGATTCGGTAGGCGCGGTAGCTGTTTGAGTAATTGTGACCGATTATATACGGGTAGTCTTTCCCTAGCGTCCGATTGTTCGCTGTTACCAAGAATCCCGCAGGCGGATCTATCACGCGCGGCAGCTCTTCCGGTGGAATGTAGCCTTCCCAACCGGTTTTTCCATCTGCCCAAGACTCGCTCGTAGCGCCGTCAAAACCCTTTCGAACGGGCGTCCTGCCGCAGTAGGTCCATGCAATCCGTCCGGTGTTGTCAGCTATGGCGGCATTAAGCGGCGGTCCCCCGGAACGATTCATGACGCGAATCGCGTCTTCAAGCGTGTCGGCTTCATCAATGTGTAACAAGCCGATGTCAACTGCTTGCGGCTCAAGTGCGGTCCAGTGTATCGCAACAGGTTGACGCATCAGCGCGGTTTCGCTGACGGGACCCCAAATTGTCAGCTTAACAGGATGTTCAACCGCCGCGCCGCCTTTAACCCGAATGGTTTCGTTCACAACCTCAAAGCTTTTCCAGCCGCCAGGTGTCATATACTCTTCCGGATTTTCGGGGTTTGATTCTAAGCCGACAAGATCAAGAAAATCGCCGCTGATGTTTGTGAATCCCCACGCCACATGCCCGTTAGAACCGGCAACCACGCCGGGGACGCCCGGCATAGCCACGCCCGACATTTCAACATCACCATAGCGAAGTGCGGCGCGGTACCAGATGTTTGGAACGCTAAGCCCCAGATGCATATCGTTGGCAACCATGGCGCGTCCGTCGCTCGTCTTCGACTTTGCGGCAGCCCAGTTGTTCGATCCGACACGCGGCTGTATCTGAACCAACCCTGCGCTTTTGCCGGTCGGCGCGGATTCGCCGCGGACTGAAGCCAGCGCTTCAATAGGAATCGGTCGGATGGGGCGATGAGAGTGCTTCCCGCCCAATAAAACAGTCGTATAGCCGTCTGTATCAGGGGTCAGAAAATCCACAACCTCTGGCGGAAGCGATGCCGCCATGACGCTCAACATCCTTTCATCTTCCTCGCTATGCCGGGTTAAATCCTGAAATATATTCAGCATCACCAGGATGCTGTCTTCGACTGTCCAGGGCTCGGGTCGATAACGCAGGACAAGAAATTCAAAAGGCAGGACTTTTGCCGCATTGATATAGGCATTTATGCCTGAAGCGTAGCTGCGGAGTATCTCTTTTTGGTCTTCCGGGAGATTGGCGGCGATGGCTTTCGCCGCACGCGCAAAACCGATGGTGCGTTGACTTCTATCGAAACCCAACGCCCCTTTGCCGAGGATTTCGCTCAGCCTTCCGGCAGCGCGCCGGCGTAGGATATCAATTTGCCAGAGGCGGTCTCGGGCGGTTATATATCCCAATGCCAGCGTAGCATCCAGACGTGATTGAGCGGCAATTGTTGGTATGCCGTATCGATCCGAAGTAATCTTGACCGATGATTCCAAACCCGGCACTCGCGCCTCGCCATCAAGCTTCGGCAGCGACGCACGAATTAAAACTAGGACAAAGATTGCGCCGCCGACGGCGATAACGAGTAACAATAAAACAACCGTAAAAATGATTCGGAGCATATTTATGTTTCCACAACGTCGGTTTGAAAATTCAGAGTCCGTCCACAAGAGAGCCCAATTTGAGATAACCGATAGATATTATTGCACAATCGAGGGGGATTTGGTAGGGAGAATTGGAACGGTAACGCTGGCGACAATTCAATTATTGAAGGGAGTGAGACCGGTAGGTGTCTGCCCCTTTTTTGCCAGAGTAAAATCAGGAGGGAAAAGCAATGTGAAATGGCCGGCTTCGGAGTGAATCAACATTGATGGTTACCTTTTTCGAAATGCACCGATCCGCTTGTGGTGCGGGTTCATTGGATTCGTGAGGTAACCAAAAGGTAACCAAAAAAAAAAGATCTATAACTCTCGCTAATCGAGAAGCGGTTGATGCAATATCATTAGGTGGAGCGTTTGAAAATCGTAGCGTTTGTTGAAACGGCTATGGGAATTGCAAGGCTAGTTCAGGGGAAGTGTCCCAAACAGATTCACGTTTCAGGAGCCGAAAAGTATAGAGAGTATCTGAATGGAGACATTGTCCTCAAACTTAATATTTATTCAGTAAATATGTATTTATATGGAAACTACACCAGCGTATGTACAAATGTAAGATTCACTATCTGGGGGACTGTTATATTTGTAGGTTGAGTTGAGCGGAGATGGTGAATCGGAGGGAGTATTCTGAAAGGAATCCGTATGTTGAGATTGCTTGATGGGAGTTTATAATGAAGCGTAACCCAACGCATTTGAAACGTCTGGAAAACGAACCGGTTAATTCCAACCGCACAACAATCGAAACAATAAAAATCAACAGAAGGCATAAGGAGTCGTTTGGCGTTCGCAACGTCCTAACCCACGTGTTGAATTTCTGTTGTCCAGAGGTTTTAAAAGCGTTGGGTTACGCGGAAGACTATCGCCTTCGCTATCCGCTCAGTTGATCGCTCTACCCAACCTACAAGAACTTGAGGAGGTCTCGCAAACAAACCCACCTGCGTTACCAGTCAATGTTTTGGTTTCAAGTGTCGGACTCGACAAATCGAGCTATTGCGTTTTTCTCCCACTCCTGATAGCTGTCCGGGTTGTTCCGAAACCTTTTCCAAGCACTATTCAGCAACTCGACTGGGGAAGTGAAGGTCGATTTCAGTTCATGCCCGGAAACCTCTGACTCATGAAACTCACGTGGTTCAGTTTCGGTGAGCATATCATCCAACTTCTGCTGAATTATTGGAAGAAATGCTGGGGCGTAGAAGCCATAATAGTGGTTCTCGGCGATTCCTAATGCGGAAGCGATCTGGTTCCATTCGTCTTCTAAATCGGCAGCAACTGCGTTGGAACCCATCTGTCGGACGCGGTCGGCAAGGAGTTGGATTCGTATCCAAGTAACTGGATGGCTTCTGTGTGCGAGTTTTTCCACGTGGTATTGATTTCGTCCCAGCATTCTAAGGTACATCGAAAAAGCGTGAGTGAACGCCGCACCACCTATCACAAACCCGACAGCGTCACAGAAGAATTCTTGTGCCCAAGTGTACCATGTTTCAACAATTATCGCTCGATTTGTCTCTAGGGCGTTTGTGTACCTGTCATTCCTAACCACGTCCGGGAGAAGCAGTCTTTTAATTTCTTCTTGTAACTCCCGGACTAAATCGTCCATCTCCTTTTGATGGCATCTGTAGAGCAAATGCCCAAATTCATGGAAGTAGAGGGGTAAGTTGAGTAATCCTTGCTGGGCAGCACATGGTGTGAAGTAGATACTGGCACCGGTCAGCCAGATACTGAATTCCCCATCACAAACTGCAACTGGGATATTTTTTGTTTTCGGATGTGTTGCGTGTAACCATAGCAATAATTTCAAGGAGAGCCGATCTGAATTGCGAGCTCGCAGGATTGGGCTAACATGGCGTTCGTTAAATACATAAAATTCTCGGGATACCTTTTGTGTCTCGCTTAAGATGTCTTCAAGAAGATCTTGCCGTTCGGTCTCAAGGTATTTAAGATTTTGAAGCACGCTACGGCTGAAATCCTCACAAATCTTGGTAACCCAAGCTGTATATCCCGTCAGTTCCTTTGGAATGTCATTGCCTGCCTGTCTTAAGCTGCGTTGTAGTTTCCGAATTTCATGGCGTAGAGCAACGTTGTTCTGTTGAAGGAGTTCTTGCAACTAAATACCTCCTAAAAGCTGACTAACGTCACTTTCCAAATGTTCTTCAATGAGCGTTCGGAGTTCTGCCAAAATGGAGAGAATCGCTTGTTTGTCTGCCTCTTCGTCAGAGTGCAAAATCTGCACCACTCCTGAAAGTTTATCTCGAAGCAATGGCGATTGGATTCTGTAGTTACGTCTCGCTTCTATAAAATTTTCGACAAACTGCTGTCTGCGCTGATCTATGCCGAGCAGAGGTTGTTTTTCGATTTCAGCGTCTTGTACCTGACGTTCGAGTTCTTTGAAAAACGAACACAACTCATTTTTTGCTTTGGTGACCGCCTTTTCATCATTTAAATCAGAGTGTCCCTCAATTTCCAATTTGGTGTGAATTGACAGGTTATTAACAGCAGAAAGCAGTTTCTGATTTTCGTGAAAACTTTGAACAGCTAATTCTTGAGGTTTCATGGTTTTCATTCCTATATTATCTTCTCAATGCTTTGGGTTACACCAAATCTGAAAAATAAAGTCGCATTTAGAGATTTTGAAACGCTATGAGGTTTCGGAGGGTTTGGGCGGGCGAGGGAACCTCGCCCCTACGCATCTGTTTTCGTTAATGAGAAGAAATCCTTCGGAAATGGTATTACTTATCGAATCCGGCGAACTTGTTGTGAATCTCGACTCTTAAGTTCGTCATCGGTCCGCTTGAGTTCAAGTGGGAGCTTTTGAGCAACTCTGGGATTGGAAAAATTGAGATGTGTAGACGCATAAATAGCTCTGGCTACACGAGTCATGTCGATGTTAGCACTTTGACCCTCGAGCATAACCGGATCAGCTGTCCCTTGATGTAAGGTCGGAGATCCAGTCGTAATAAGAACAACAGTGCGTTCATCTATGCGAATAGCTTTGCCCTCAAGCCCTTGGTCAACTTTCTTTCTCTGGGTTCTCTTCCACAGGCGAATATTTTTCTGAGTGCTCTTACGGAAATCTACCACATCTACCTCTACTCCTTCGACAAGAAGCCTATTGGTAACCAACGTCTCCACTGCTTCGTTGATACCTTCTAACTCACTACCGCATTCGCGCCCATCACGTAGAATGAGAACAGAACGGAGTGGTCGAAAGTCCCTCCATTCTGCAGCATCCTCAAAGAGTTTAACAATTTCTTTGCGTAAAGCAGTTTCATTAATTGTTTCAAGTCTATAGTCGAATTTTTGTTCAACAACTGTTCTGATGTGAAGATATGGATGGAGAATAAGAAGGGATAGTGCAAAATGCCGCCGCTCTCTCCCAACATCGATTGCGAGGTGAGCATCATAGTCAGGCATATCTGTGAATCCCCAAAATACACAATCCATCTGCTGTAGCACATCCAAAGCAATCATTTCTGTAAATGAATTCCAACCCTTTTCGGCTTTAGAATGTTGGCTACTATGGTGCCCCTCATTCAATTTGAGCCTGTCAAACTTGTTTTTTAGTTCTCTGAAAGTGATTCGCTTAACCCGCCAGTTAGAGAGCTCATAGGCGACATTATAGTAGGTTTCCGGCGATTCATCATCAAAAACAAATACAACGATTCCAGGGTCGAAGTTATGGTTAAGTTCTGAGAAGACCTCATCCAGTTCATCGTACGTTACGAGTTGCGGTGTAATATGCTCTTTTGTCAATTGCTTTAAATGCTCGGTGATATCCATAAGGAGAGCCCCTCGCATCTCTTCCGCTGCCTTATTCGGTATGGCAAATTGAACGACCCTCTTCATCATCACAGGAACACCTAAGCAGCCGTTTTTGCGTAATAAGGCGGATCGTTGATGATAGTGCCCTTGGAATTCCTTAGAATCTCGTCTCCGTGGTGCCGGCAGAATAGCCTCATTAGAGAATTGCAATCCTGGTGGTAAAAGGTTGATGATCTTCTCAGTGGGTGGTTGCCAGAAGTCCCGAGCGACATACGGCTTTCCAGGACCGAATAGGTCATTTCCGAGGTCTTTCCAAAAATCACTAATAAGCCAAGCGCGCTTGTATGGAGCGAGCTTGTCAATCTGTTTGAGTGAACTCGGAAGTGCATCGTTCATCACCCGCGAACGAAGCAATTTTGCTGCAACAGGTTTTGGTTCGTCCATATCTTTGAAGGATACCATTACAACGCTGTCATTAGGATTTATCTTTAAATGAGGTCGCTTCTGTCGGTAGTATTCAAACAAGGAACCATACGTTTGCCCCTCGACAAACAGTGGACCAATAGTTTCACAGGTTTCCTCTTGTAAAGGTTTCTCAAAGTAGCATTTAATCTGGTTGTTTCCTAAGTCATACAGCAATGTTCCTTTTCTTCCATATTTGCGCTGACTTAGAGCCTCGAAATCCTCTTGCAAACGCTGCTGCTCATGGTTTAGGATGTCACATCTAAAGACATCAGCTAATGTTTTGTGGGTAAAAAACGCCATACTAACGTCTACTGAAATCCCAACACCGATGTCTTCTATTGCAATTGCCGAAACTTTAAATTGCCTGTGAACATCAAAGCCTTCGACGGTTTTGCACGACTTGGTTTCTTGGAAGATACGTGTACCATCAACGGTCGGCATCTTTAAACGGCGTTTTATTTGAATTAGGGTGTGTCTTTCAATAAGTTGAGCGAGTAATGAAGCGTCATTTCCAGATTGTGAAAATTGGAGCCTTTGTTCTTTTCCACTGTCCTCCACTTCGATAATCCAATTTCCCTCTTCCACCTTTACGAAAGGAATTCGACCTCGTGTGAATACAAGAATCTGTTTTCGTATTGGACAATAAACAGCTGCCAGATTCCGACCCTCCAGTTTACTGCAAACCTTTTCCAGTATTTTGGGGGAGTAGTTCTGCGTTGTGATTCTAGCATATCTCGTCCGAAGATATAGGTTTTTTCCTGGCTCTACAATGCGAATATTAGTTTCAGTCATATACAGTTACTCCTTTGGACAGACTTCTTGAAATTGACACAAAGCACATACCTTCGGTTGGGCATAAGGGGTGAAAGCATCAGCAATCCACTGCTGCCCGAAGCGGTGCGCTGTCTGCATCTGTTCTAAATCTTGAAGAATTTTCGCTTTAGTTCGTTTTAGGTCCTTCTCAGTTACACTAAAAGTTGACACAATATCGTTAGCCAAATGGACCCGATGAAGCGTTATACGATCAATCGGGATTCCAAATTCCTGTTTCGCCAACCATGCGTAAGCTAACATTTGCAGACTATCATCGCTGTTTCCTGCACTTCCGACTTTCCAATCAATTATTACAACTCTATCGTCTTCCCAATAGACAAGATCTACTGTCCCTCTCAAAGTAAAACGGGATTCTTTCAAGCGCATAGGTTTCTCTATCTGTGTGGTGGTTTGGCATGCACTTTCACGAAACTGAGCAAAATTTTGGCTCTGCACAAAGTTAGTCAATGCTGTAATAAGCCGTCTTCCCGCCTCGATGCAAACGGGTTCAGCATCCGGTAAATCGTAATAGAACTCTAATAATGACGCAGGTGGATGATCTCCATCTGGAATCCTGTTTCCGCTTTCATATTCGCGAGAGTACACCAAATCCGCCCAGTACATCTTCCGAGCCCAACTCAGTAACCGGTCAAGTGACCATTGTTCGCCTTGCTGATTTTTTTTCAGATAAGTCCTAATAACCAAATGCAATAGATTTCCCGTTCTTAGGTGCCGGTTCTGGAGTTGTTTCAGAAATCGGAGCTTTTCCTTTTCCGGATCGTTGTTAGATTTCTTTAAACTGGGTCCGTAATACTGATAATAGTACTTTCGAGGACATTGTTCTAAAACGCCGCGGCGGGAGTAAGACCATTCCGAAAAAGTAGGATTTTCGGATTCAGGTATTCGCTCTGTTTTGCTTTTATGAAATAAAGCTAACTGTATTGAAGACATGTATCATCTCACGCATCTAACGCAGTTTCTTAAGCTGCTGTGTAAGTGTTTCCCACTCGTCATTTGTGAGTGTCATAGTTTGCGCTTCACGTAGGAATTGCTGTGCGATCGGGTTCTCACTAATAGCTTCCTTTACAGGAGTCGGCATCTTTCGCGTCATCGCTAAGAGTTTATCGGGTGGTATACCAAGTGTCTCACAGATTTTGACGATAGTATCCGCAGCAGGGGGCGGCATCCGATTGTTTTCAACCTTGCTGATATAAGAAAAATCCACACCAACCGCAGAAGCAAGTTCACGTTGAGTGATACCCTTACTCCGCCTTAGATTCTTGAGGGTCTGTCCGAAGGTTTTAGTTTCCATTGTTATCACCGCTAACAATTATAGCATGAAGTTGAGTTGAATGTCAACACAATTTACAAGACAAACTTGCCTTAATTTTACTTATTTTTGTGGTCTAAATTACCGTTGGCACTGCCCCGGACTGAATGGGCTTGATTCAATATCCACGTTTTTCACCTCCTTCACATTCCAGCCGCTGCAGTTGCCTCTGTAATGGTCGCAAGTTGGCTAATGCAAATCATTAACTTTGTCTTAGATTCATATGCTATCCGACCGCATTTTCTGATACGCGCTAAACCGAAACGTCTCCAGCAAACCACAACGAATAAACGCGAGCCCGCCGACGTTGAAATGAATTGAGTACAGGTTTGCAAGTTCAAGCCAGTTTAAATGCTGAGATTTAGGAGGTGATACTTCGTCTTTGCAATTTCACCAGTGGTTGCGCTTTTTTCGATCGTTTCTTGAATTTTAGCTGTGTATTCTTTACTTAAGGTCGCAGTACGAATAGCTTCAATTTTTAGGGCTTCGTCCGCAATGGCGCCCGAATAGGTTTGCTCCGTAGTTCGAAATTGAAACGTCTTGTTTGGCAGGGATGCGCCTATCAAAGTACCAGTTTCCAAAAACGTCAACGGTTCTTCCTCTTCGAATTTTTTAAGAATTTCAATTGCCTTACGTATCTGATTTTTTGACAAGCCTGCTGTTCCGCCGCGTTCCGGATTCGGCGATACCCACGTAAATTGTGTGTCGGTTACGGATTTGTTTAGGTGTTTCAGAAACTTGGCGTAACTGTTTGCAACTCTTAATCTGAGGTGCCCCAAGAGTTTTCTGAGTTCTTCTTGCTCGCTCCCAGCAGTAAGGAGATTCAGAAATTCATTTATCGCATTTCCCAATGAACTTTCGTAATGGATTTCGCTAAAAAGATTGGGAATCTGTGTTGCGCCGAGACGAACGTCGAACGATCCGGCACCCACGTCCAATAGTGACAGTTGCATTTCCCGCCTGATACCTCCAGTGAGATGTACCGACCTGTAGTAAACTGTTCCAATATTGTTGAGCACGGCTTGAAGCGATCGAAGAATATTGCTAAGCGGATTGAGTGGTGCTTCGGTCCTGAAAACCCCATCAAAATTCAACTTCAGGTTAAGTATTTCTCGATTTTCCGATTTCGCAATTTCCTCTGGATGGCTTAGCACAGGGAGGGTATCCGTTTTAAGATGGAGGCGTTCACCTGGAATCGGCAGCATGTCCGCAGGAATTTGATGGGCTGATATAGATTCAAATTGTGGCGTACCCTGATCGCCATATGGGACTATAGCCTGGATTAAACTACCATCTTCAGGATCTGCAAATGCCTCATGGAGGTCAATCGCTCCCGACCGAATGCGTTTTAGTCGTCCCTCAGAAATCCCCGCATACAGCCATTTGTCATGTTGGTCATTTTCATCAGCGGCAACAACAAGGTAAAGATGTCCAGCGGCGTTTCTGCAGGAAAAGAGAACTGGCTGGTCGTAGTATTCGAAGGTTTCTAAGATTTTCAGTTGTCCCAACATTGGGACATTGAGTAAATCATCCATTGTTTACCACCCTGTGAGACGATTGCTAGTCTTTTACCTGTCAATAACGAGAAAGACGGTCCAGGGCTTTGCGTCAACGGGTACCCACCACGTATGATGAGACTTATAGTCAATTGATGGTGTGTGTTTTATCACGCCATGCGTCGGATTTAGGTTGCCTTCCGCAATCTGTCGGTTTTTGAATTTTCTGGCCCGTTTCTTCGTTCGCTCTAGACGTTTTTGCACGATTTGTTCGCTATCTTGCAAGTCTTTTTGAACGGACAGTCCACACCGTGTTACCTTTGGAATATCGGTAAATTGATTTGGATTTGCTTCATAGACTGATTTGAAATCTTTTTCTTGCGGCGGGTTGTTTCGTACAAGACGGAAGAATGTACCGGAAGCAGGTACGGCGTCCTCTGGCGGACAATTTTCTGGAAAAAAGTCTGGCCACTTCAAATAGGAATTCCCTTCATTCGATAAATGATTGATTACCGAGTGTCATGTTTTGTTTTTTTTAACGTTTCGACAAATTATACTATACAGATGTGTTGTTTTCAAATCGATATAAGAAAGCAGATTTGTGATTTCTTAATGGTTCAGTGTGCTCTTGAGGGTTTTATCCCTCTGAGTTATCGACGATAGCCGTGGGCAGGCATTCGATAATTCTAGTTGATTCGACGCTGACGTGGACGATGCGTTTAATGGCGGCGAGGAGGTCGCGGGGGCGGTGACCCAGTCTACCCTTGCACAACTCACGAAATTCCTGTAGGTATTTGTGCCGTATAGTTTCATAGTTGGCTCGCGCATTTCAAATTTATTCTGATATTTCCTGCCAACTTGCCATTTAAGACTTCTTTATGGGTTAAAAGTGGAATAATGTAAAAAAACATAACCATTAATGCCTTTTGCGTCTAGGCGTAATCTTCTGTTTGACTTCGGAGTAAGATTAAATTGAACGCACACGGCGCGTGCATTCCCAAGTAATTGGGAACTACACTTTGTCGAGATGACTTGAAAACTTACGGTCACGACGGCCAACCCAGTATCCAATAATGATTCCAATGATGAATCCAACAAAAATAAGAACCACAAAGGTTTGAATTGTAAAATCTAAAGTCATAGTCCACTCCTTACTTTCTTCAACTTTTGTTTTAAGGGTTACGCAAAAGGCTATTACCAAATATACAAAGAACATCGCCCCCCGAAGACGTTGGTGTTTCAATAAGCTTTTGCAACTTTTTCTGCGATACCTCAAATGCGAATCAAAACCTAGAATTTCCTCAATCTGGTGAATCCGCGAGAAGCGAATTTCAAATCTCCTTTTTGAGATTAAAGATGATAGGTACCAGTAGGTTATAAGCACCAACCCGCCGGTAACCCCCAATAGCTCTGGAGCGGGGTCCTTCAAATATGGTAACGTAAGTGCGACAATAGAGAGAGGCAGCAAAACAGCCGTCCATTTTGAGATCCAGTCATCATCCTGTCTCCAACAAACACCAAGTTCTTTATATTCTTCTAACAACCGATTTTCAACTTGGCAATCTAATTTTCTCAGCAGCGAATATAGACGCTCAATAGTAAAATTGGCTAATTTTTCAGTTTTGAGTTCTTCGAATCTGCATTCGCTCAGTTCCAAAAAGGCCGCCGCGTCACTATCGTTCATTTCGCGGCTGTCGATCAGGCAATTTATCCTTGACGCCAGAAAATGTTTGGTCGATTGTTCATTCGAGTCGTTGGTACGCAACTCTTTGCAATCTTGTATGATGTTGCTTCTACGTTTTGCCATGATTTTGCTCTGAGAAGTTATTTCGGTTTCTAGCCTTGTATATCGCGACTTTCTAGCTAATTACAAAACAAATTCCGCCGTGAATAACGTAGAATTAGGTTTGACTACGTTATATTCACCTTACACTAGGCGGCCACCTCAATGATTTATTGTTCGCGTTGACTTGGTTGTCGTTGCTTCGATCTCCAATAAAAATAAAAGTATGTCAGGTGTGGAGTATTGCCGATTAAAAAACCTATGAATAGGTCCCAACTGAACCCATAGTACCTAAACGCAAATGTTATGTATAGAAAAATCCAAAAGATCCATATTGAAAGAAAGATGCGATTATAAATTGTGTGCCGCCATATTGAAAGACGAGCGTTTTTACGGAAGGCGAAATTGATTTCCCGGGTAAAAGGAACCCCACTCATAAATAGAGATGAGAGTTCCTTCTCCAGTGCTAGAATGTAGTCATACTGGCGTTCGATTAGATTCCAAAGTTGCCAATACCTGTGACTAAGGATGAAAACGATGAATATAGGTAGTAATAAAACGTGAAGGACATTTAGGACAATTTCAACGCCTAATTTCTTGGAAAGCAACTTAGATATAGCACCAGTAGTTTCGTCTGGAAAGAATTGAAATACATACATTACGGCTAAAACAGCTAATAAAAAAAGCATCAATCGGTCACGTTGCTTCCGATAGCGAATTAGATGTGAAAATGTGTCCTTGTAATGGTCATTGAGGATTTCTATTTTCTTATCATTTGATGCAAACATATGCCCAGCCCTGCCGCTACAATCGGCCTTTCACGTATTTTGCGCCAAGGATAGCGTTTGATTTTTCTCTTTCCGATTTCTACCGTATGGATGGATGTTCAGGGGTAAAATGTTGTGCTTACAACGATAATGTGCCCGTACGGCAAACATGTTCGAGTGCTATATGATCGGCTCATCGTCGGACACGGGCACTTCTATGTCGCACAAATACAAAATGCCCCGGTAATTCAAGGTTGGTTTTGTCACGCGGATATCGCCTTACTCCAACAATCCCAAATCGCTTTAATCGCTCAGAAGTCTTTCTCGTCGGGTATATCCTCAATGGCATGGGCGCGCATACCTTTGCGTAGGTATGCTATACTTCGACTCAGTTGACCAAGAATTTTCTTCGGCTTAAAGTGGATGGTATGAGTGAAATCTGAAATTGCATTTTCATTATCGCCTTTAGAAAAGTAGATTAATCCTCGGCAGAAGTGGGCAGACGCGCTGTCTGGTTTTAGTTGGATCATTTGAGTAAGGTCAGCAATAGCGTTGTCGTGGTCGCCTTTGGCCAAATACACTAGGGCACGCCAGAGATGGGCATACGTTTCGTTCGGGTTCAACTGCAAAACCTGGGTAAAATCACAGATTGCGCTATCATCATCACAGGTGCGGAAGTATGCCATTCCGCGATTGATGTGGGCGTCTGAAAATCCTACGTTCTGATCTATCGCCTTACTGAAATCTGCGATTGCGCCGTCATCGTCACCGTTTTCATAGAAAACCGACCCGCGAGCCAAATATGCACGCATAAGATATTCGGGCACTTTTGGGTTAGAGGAGTCAATTTCCATTAATTTGTTGAAATCATCTATTGCCGAGGTATATGCGCTTTCGCGGAAATGAAACATCCCACGATTGCGATACGCATTGGCATCATTTGGGTTTTCAGCTATTGCTTGATTCCAGTATCCGAGAGCTTCATCTCGCGATGCTCTATAGCCCTTCGAAGATTTCACGTTTATTTCCTTTCTCATTACAGATAAAATATTTATCCAACCCCTGACTGACTAGTGTTCAATTCCACCTCTGAGAATCCCGCAATCGTCGGATTAGGCTTACTTGTTGACGGGCGCCTATGAAAGAAGGATCTCAACACTCCAATTTGACCGCTCGCTATTCAAATTATTGGTGTGACTCCAGTGCAGAGGTGTTATAGCTCATTATTCCGATTAGTTGGCTGATAGGCCTTTTCCCCCAAATATATGCAACAATCAATGACGTTATCCCAGAAGATCTACCGTCGTGAAAAAATTTATTGGTCTCCCCGTCTTTCCTGTTCCAATCTCAATCTTCACCATGCAAAACATGATTGGCTTTCGACAATATACGAAGTCAAGTCCCAAGCCGTTAGTGGCGCTGTTTACAGCACAACCTTCGACTTCTTCCCACCGTGAATACTGGGTTCGGCACACAACCGCTCGCGGAGGTGATGCAAGCCCGTATGCACCTCCGGATGTGCAGTCTCAGATATTCCAAGGACCTCCGATAACAACCGTCGATCTAGTTCCTGACGCACCATATCTTCGTACATCTGATTGAATGGAAGCATCTTTTTGTGCTTCATCTCCTCAAATATTCTCTCGGCATTTTGCAATGCGTACTGATCCAATTGACTCACATCCAACGTTGGCATTGACCGCAAAAGCGTTAAACGTATTGCCCCTCTACCTGCATGTACTCTGTTACAGCGCATCCAGTAATTCAATAAGCCCAGGGTTGAGTTACCCCACAATGCAAAGGCGTAATCGTGTGACGGGTTGCCAAACATGACATTGGGTAATAAGCGGATACCGATTGAAGGTTTCTCTGTGAATAGCACAGATAATGAATTCGAATTAAAACGTAATCCTATATTCAAGTGGATGCGGCTATTCCTGTCTAATATCCGTTGGGCTTTTTCCCAATAATCGGGACGAATGTCGCCGTGTGAATCCGGTTGGACCACCATAGCACGTTGTATATCTGAATTGACGTGCCATAAGCCCGGATACGTATCTGTATCGGAGCAGCCAACTTCCATATCAAATGCCCCACGCGCCCCTTTAATCATTGTTTCGTCAAAACTAGTGGACGCAATTTTCTCAACAGTGCAGGTTGGGATTTCAAAAGGGGCGCGCTGCTCTGGTAACCAAATACACCCATTTGCCAAATGGTAGGCCGATTGCATTAACGCAAGCTCGCCAATGCAAGAGGTTGTCCATATCTTATCCAACGGACAATTTAACGCAGACCCGACTATTTCATCCCCCACCTTGATGTGATTCCCACCAATCGGCGGATCTTCGAGCTTTCTGACTCCCTGAAGACTCTGAATCTGCTTACCTGTTTCAACCGCCTCTAAGTGGCTATTTGGCCGGCGGTGGAGACAGACAAATGTTCCACGGCCAGTGTTTTCCGTTGCGCCTTTTATTGCAACGACGAGGCATTCCGCCATGGCGGTATCGGCAGAAAATGCGCAGTTATCCGTTTTTTGATCGGCAATCGTAACTACGGTAACGTTATGATAAGTAGAAGCCCATAGGTCACGTACCCTCTGCCAGTCTGGAGAAGTCAATACAGTGAGGGGAAGCACAAACCCCATCGTGGGCGGCCACATGGTGGTATTTTCCTTCCCATTTTTTAACATTCGATCCGCAAGGTCAACGAAGTAAGAACCAAGCCCTGCATTACTATGTGCAATTGAGGTTTTTATACTTCGAAGCGCAGCTTTCATTTCTCGGGCAACATCTTCATTCCTATCTCCGAACACAGTCTTTGGAATATCAGGATTTTGCGAACTGGTGTCTGCTCCCGTCCGCGTAAAGGGCGGATTATCGACAATAATGTCAAACTCACGGTGCCGAAACTCGGGTTCAGGTGTGTCGCGATCGTCACCCTGAATTCGCTTCGAACGAAAATACACTTTCGCACGATCTAACTCTAATGGATTCGTCTCCTCCGGGTTTTCGAGTAGATCCAATGCTCCTATCGAAAATTGTCCATCGCGTCTTTGGGTGCCGTATTCCATAGTATGGATGCGGGTCTTCCCGATTTTTACATCCGGGTAGGTACTGGCTATAATCGAAGCAGTGAGGTGGCTGGCATTCGGCATGATGTCAGCCCCTAAGAGGTTATTCTCTACCATTTGCCGGTGAATATCCTTACCGCTGCCACCAGCCTGTTCATGGAGTGCTAATATTCGCTGGTAAAGCCCGTTTAGTAGCGCTCCAGTGCCGCAAGCAAAATCGGCAACCTTCGGGAAAGTGCGTAACCCACCATTCAGAGAAGGCTGTTGGTCGGGTAAGACGAGACCAGAAAGCAGGGCAACGGATTCGGGGCGCGTGTAGTTCGCCTTGATGAATCTGCGGTCGACAATCAACCGTTGGAAGACTATTCCTGCTAACTCATGTACCTGTTCTAGACGCCGCGTGATTAGTCTTTGGGCAGTGTCACGCAAAATGCGCAACACCTGGCCGACTAACGCATCATCTGTTGCGAGCACCTCCTCGGTTAGACGATACGCAACATCAAAAATTGGACGGTAGTTAACCCGAATAACAGCTTTCCAAGCGTTCAAGACTTCATTGACGCTAAGTTGCTCAGCAACAGTTTGAAGTTGACTAAGGGAGGGTACCTCTTCCATTTCCGGGGTGCCAGCGAGGGCGCTCTGAAACACAAAGGCATTGGTAATTATTAACATCGCCATCCGATAGGTCTGTTTGCCTGCTTTTTGGTAAAGAATACCCTCAATGGTTTCTGCGATGCGACTACGTGACTCTGCGGTTTCGGCGAGAAGGGATGCGGCTTCATTTACGCCGCGTTCTAAATCCTCCGCGGCTTCGGAAACTTTGGAAACGGGAATTGCACCGATTCGGAGCGCAGCGGCAACGTCACCAATATTTCCAGCGATCCAACCGTTTTTGGGAAAACGGTGCGGATTGGTAATACGGTGAAGATCGTCTATGCTAAAGAGGGCGTACCGGAAGTCATCGGCACGGCGGAGTGCGCCGGAGATTTCCGCGGTACTAAGTTTACGAAATCGATAGGGGACTCGTAACGACATTGCGGTTTTTAGCATTTCAAAAGGTGCCACATATTCTCCGAGACGTCCTTTCGCTTGTTCTTCCCCATCCAAATTTGCCGTATGTGCATAGTCAATTTTTACCTCTATGACTATTGGTTCTCTACCGGTTTCAAATACAGTTATATCGGGGCGTTTGGTTTCGAGCAGCAATGGCAACTGGGGTTCTACTTTCCAGGTATTTCTACGCTCGCGCAATATATCTGCTATGTAGGTCGTGATGGTGTCTTCAGCCTGCATATCCTTTATCCCTTGATCACTATCCACTCACCGGTCAACGAGCCACGCCACTGTTGAGAACTTTTTTCATCATTGCATAATTTCATCCGCACTGTCAAGAGTTTAATACGGCACTGCGGGCTAAGTGGTTGCAATAGAAACTCATCGTACGTGATGATTTACTCGACGCAAAATTAGGTTTGCTGAACGTGATGCAATCACATTTTTGTGTAATGTTTTAGGCGAAAAGTGAAACCGTCGCCCATTGGCGTTTCGGCGGATTTATTGTGTTCACATTATTGTGTAATCGCCCCTCACTTCTATCTTGAATTACCGACCTAGAATCGTTTTGGCTGCCATCTTTCGGGAATAATTCAGCAAGAATTACACTGAGTTGCTTTTTTTTCTTGACTAGGAAATATATACATAGTATTATTTAGTTAAGTAATATAGATGATGTGTTTAGGATTGCAGATAATTTTGATTGTATGTTTTTCAATGGAGAAGTTTGATAATCGCTTAAATCACATTAAGGTCAAAAGCGTGGACATTACTTACCCCCATCCTTTGGAAAGAGGTGAATGACATTAAAGGCAAGAAACTTGTCCAATTCGGTCCATTTTAAACGCCCGCGAAAATTAGCAATACACCTCGTGTGACTCGGGCTCTGGAATTAGGAGAAAACTATCGCCTTCCCTAATCGCTCAGTTGATCATTGGGTTGTCCCCGTTGGTTTAACCCAACCTACAAATCCATAAAATTCGTTTTATTTTAAACGGATGATTCACAGAGTTATGCCGTAGAACCCGCACCGGGTATGGATTTACAGTACACCACAATCGGTAATTCAGATAAACCAATTTCTTATAAAATTGTAACATTTTAGGGGGTATCTTCCATGAAGTTAGCAGAAAAACATAAACAGTTCGTCGTAAAACGCTTCGCAAGATTCATGAAAGTCCAAGATATTGTTGGCGAATTCACGGAGGAGTTTGAGGATGATTTATACGGAATTTTCGGTGAGTTCACCACAGAAATGCAACAACGGCGCCGTCTGTCGGCATTGTTTCGCCGATTAAACATAATTCACTCCCAATTCCCGGAAAAGTATAGGCAGCTATTCAATGAGGAACGAGAAAAATTCCTTGCCGATTACCGCGACACTTCGCTTCACATTCCAGACAACGTGACACGCGAGTTAGAAGCGCTTTACGGGTTGACGCGTGAACTTGCCTATGAACAGCGAGATGCCAAATTCATTACCATCGCGTTGCAGATACTCAAAACTATCGTTGCGTGCAATGCTGTCAACGCACGAGAGGAGCTAATTGAAATTACTCCCGAGGACGCGAAGCAGCTCGCAACCTCAGCCAAAACCCTCGCCGGTCAGGTGAAAAAGGAAACCCGACGATTGGAAAACATGGCAAACCAGAACTGAATCAAACGTAGCTTTTGTAGGTTGGGGGAGAGACAATTCCAAAGCCGTTCTCGTGGAGATAACCGCTCCGAATGCTCTACGATTACCTTTGCAGGATATGCGTTGTTGACTTGGATACATGAAGAAAACAACTTGCAGAAAGGCGAAACAATGAAAGAGCGATTACCAATCGGCAAGGTCAGTTACCGAATTACCGTTAATTTGGAAATACAGCCGGAGGGTTGTTATATGGTAACCTGTGAAGAATTACCCGAATTATTAACTCAGGGCGATACTATTGAAGAAGCACTACACCATACCTTAGATGCTTTTATGGCGACAATAGAGCTGTATGAAGATGTTGGAAAAGAGATACCAGGCAATATCATTTATCCGAATGAACCTAGCAATCCTCCAAAAGTGTCTGTCCCTGCATTATCAGGCAACAAATGGACACAGACCGACTTAGCTAATCTATTTAAGACGAAAACGCCGGAAAGTAAACCACCTGGAGATTCTACACCTTCTTACGTTTTTGAAGCAATAGTGCCCAATCTTTCTGATGAGATACCGAGAAATTTCCACGAGGCTTAGATATGTCGCGGCAAAGATTTCAAGGTAGATAAAGCCAAAAATTACATCATTCAGATATCCTATGAAGCCAAGCATCAGGGTTATGCTCAGCCCGAACCTTCGTCTTGGTTCCCTACTTCATAGGATTTTTTTTCCAATTAAACAAAAATATGGTGTAGGGGCAACTCTAATTTAGGCGGCAAATATGCGTAGTTACGCGTATTATTGTTTCTCAAATTCAAACGGTGTCAAATAACCTAACGCCGAAACGTACGCGAATTGCTGCTAGCGTTGGACATACGTAGTATCGCCTCCCCAAACTCCACAGCGCTTGATCCATAGCGATACAGTATCCGTCCGTTCGGTGACGCGATAATTCCAACCCATGTCTTGCGGATATAACCGCTCCGATTGCCTTATGATTAGCTTTGCTGAATACGCGGAGCGAAACCCGACCTACAAAAACTTCATGACAAATGCGGGGCAAAGGGTAAACTATTAGGAAGACTATCGCCCTCTCTATTCGGTCGGTTGATCCTTCGCTATTCAGTCAGTTGATCCCCGCCTACTGCAATAAATTGACCCCCTCTAGCTCCCCCTTCTCAAGGGGGAGGATTTGCTAGAGAAAACTATCGCCTGCGCTGTTCGGTCGGTTTACCCGTCGCTATTCGCTCAGTTGATCCCCGCCTACTACATAAACTTGATTGGTCGTTTGATCGCTCGACCCAACCTGCAAAAGCAGCGCTAATGATTGAAGCGTATTTGAGGGAAATTCCTTCCAAAATTCGTAAAGTTCTTTTTTTTGACGGACAATCAGCAAATTTGTGCCATAGAACCCGCACCACGTATGGGTTTACAGTACGCCACAATTGCTAATTCAGGCAAACCAGTTTCTTATAAAATTGTAACAATTTTTGGATTTTCGGAGGTTTTAAAAGCGTTGGGTTACGCTCTGCAAATTATTTCGACGTCACGGTAATGGAATTGGGACGATGTTCGTTCGCAAAAGCGGTATGGTAACTACCCGCTCAACCCAACCTACAAAAGCTAGAGAAAAGCTATAGAGCTCAGTTGATTGCGCAACGCAACCTACAAAAATTTACGCGAACGGAATGTGGTTTCACCGAACAGGGAGAGTTGGCCGCCGGTCAGACGATTGATGATTTCAGCTTGGGACTGGGGTGCGTCGTTTTCGTCAATGTGGACTACCGGTATCTCGCCGTCAGTTAGGGTTGCGCCAATCAACTTGCTGCGGTGGCACGTCTCCGGTTTTCCCTCGCTGCACATGACGGCTATGCGTTGTTGTTGAGAGAAAGTGGTTTGGAGACGGATGATTCCGTCGGCGTAAAATTGCGTCGCTTTTACCATCTCGTAATCCACAACCCCGTTCACGTAACAGTTTTCATCGTCGGGATGACCGCCGAGCGTATCGCCCATGAACATATAGCGTATATTGTGTTGCTGCAATGCCTCCGCCAGCTCCGCTTTGGAAAACTCCGGCTTGTAGCGCGAATAAGGCGTCGAACGTACATCGACGAGGTATTCAATTTCATACCGCTGCAATACCTCGACAAACTGTTCAAAGGTGCGGCTTCCGTAACCGATGGTGTAAATCGGAATAGTCATGACCTTCAGGCGAAATTAAATGATTATACGATTAGTCTAATGCCGCATCGTTAGGCAATGTCGATAATATAGCCATTTTAGCAGAACGCCGAAGTTGTATCAACCCATTTCCAGCTTTAAACCTGTATGGATGAATTTACATGTTACTTGGCACATAGGCAGTTGTACGCTCAAGGCATAGTAGCAGCCACACGCCGTGTGCCGTAATTTGCAGGGATTGCCTTGATAATAGATGACGGCATGGTGAGGAGGGATACGGCCTACGGAGTATGCCTACTACCATTGAATCCCGTTGACTGCACTCTGTATACCTGATATAATAACCGGGGTATGTGGGCGCAGTGTAAACACAACAACATGGAGGGGTTGGATGATGGAAAAGACCACAATCAATGAGCGGCTGCAAAATTCGATTAGCCAACACGGTTCAAAAGCGGCGCTGTCCAGCAAGGTCGATGGAGCGTATCAGGACATCTCCTACGATGAACTTGGGGATCGGGTGAAGCATCTTTGTTTGGGTTTAATCGAGCTTGGGGTGCAAAAGGGCGATCGGGTTGCCCTGCTGTCGGAGAATCGTCCAGAGTGGGCAATTACCGATCTCGCCATTCTTGCCGCAGGCGGAGTCAACGTCCCAATGTTCTCAACACTGACGCCTCCTCAAGTTGAGCACATCGTGAGGGATTCCGGGGCAAAGATTATCTGTGTTTCCAGTGAAACACAGTTGCAAAAAGTGGAGGCTTTCAGAGCGGACATTGACGGCCTACAACACGTCATCATCTTCGATGCAATTGACTCGGAAAATAGCGGCGGCGTGCTCACATTTGATCAGGTCTGCGAATTAGGGGAAAAGGCGGAGGACGGCGATTTGGTTTACCAAAAAGCACGCGGCGCTGTCACGCCTGACGACCTCGCCACGATTATCTATACCTCCGGCACAACGGGGCAGCCCAAAGGCGCAATGTTGACTCACAACAACTTCATGTTTAACGTACAGGCGTGTTTCGAGATTGTCGGTTTTGCCGATGAAGACGTATTCTTGTCTTTTCTTCCATTGGCGCACGTGTTCGAGCGGATGGGCGGGCATTATCTGCCGCTGAGCTGCGGCGCGACTGTTGCGTATGCCGAAAGTCCGTTCACGGTTGCCCAGAATATGAAGGAAGTTCGTCCCACCATTATGATGAGTGTGCCTCGCCTCTACGAAATGATGCATGAGAAAATTATCCGCGCGGTTCAGGAGGGGTCATCCTTAAAACAGAAGATTTTCTATTGGAGCGTGGGGGTCGGTGAAAAAGTAAGCCAAGCAATTCAGCAACAGAAGAATACTTCTCCGATTTTGGGATTAAAGTATGGTCTCGCAAACAAGCTGGTGTTCAATAAACTTCAGAGTGCGACGGGCGGGCGGTTGCGCTTCTTTGTTTCTGGCGGCGCCCCGCTGTCCAAATCCATTGCGGAATTCTTCCATGCCGCCGGCATCCTGATTCTTGAAGGCTACGGGCTGACGGAGACTTCACCGGTGATTAGTGTAAACCGCCCGGATCAGTGGCGATTCGGCACTGTGGGGACACAGATTGAGGGAATTGAAGTCAAAATTGCGGAAGATGGAGAGATTCTGTCGCGCGGGCCGCACATCATGCAGGGTTATTTCAACAAGCCGGAAGAGACGGCTGAGTCTATCGACACCGATGGGTGGTTTCACACAGGCGACATCGGGGAGATGGATGCGGACGGGTTTCTGAGTATCACCGATCGGAAGAAAAATATCATCGTGCTTTCTAACGGGAAAAACGTCGCACCGCAGCCGATTGAGAATCAACTCATTCAAAGCCGATACATCAATCAGGTGATGCTCCTAGGCGATCAACGCAAAAGCATCTCTGCACTTATCGTGCCGAATTTCGATGCGCTCAAAGCGTTTGCCGAGGAAATGGAACTGGAAGTCCAGGAAGCGGCGGAATTGATCGAGACAAAAGAAATCCGCCAACTCATCCGTAAGGAAATTGAGCAGCTCTCAACAGCGTTAGCCGACTTTGAACGCGTAAAGATGTTCACGTTGTTAGATAGAGAGTTTACCCAAGAGGCTGATGAGATGACGCCGACACTGAAACTCAAGCGCAAAGTCATACTTGAAAAATATGGGGATAAAATTGAAAAAATGTACGGCGGAGAGAGCGTTTGAAAATTCGCCGAATAAGATTTTTGGAATGAATACACGTAAACATCAATTTTTTAGGGCAACTATTTTCAAATGGACTCTCACATGTCGTGTGCTTCTTGCCAGCATCATTAAGCAGAGGCCAGGAAAGTTAATTGCGAGCCTGACTCGATAAATATTGTACTGCTGCTCGCGCTGCGCTCTCAATTTCCAGACCGTTTGAATCTATTTCAGGCACTGTAGTAAACTCGTTGCGGCTTAGAAGAAGACCATTCATAATTTATCGGCTATAACTAAAATCTCTTGAGTAAGGTTAATAGTTCGAATGGCGGTGAACACGATGCAGTACGACAAAAACAAATTCAAAATATATGCGCTGCCGCACCCCGCTGTCTTATTAATCTGGATACTGAACCCATTTGTGATGTTCAACGAACTGATTTTGGGCCTACGACTCCCCAAAGTCACATTGGTTGACAAAGAAAGCAATAAACCTTTGCCGGAACGTACTTACTATCCCTGCCCGCACTGTGCAGTTCTAAATGACACGCGTTGTTGGGCAAGGAGGAATGCCCTTGGTCATTGGTTTGGCTATATTTGTCCAAATTGCCATCAAATAATTCCCTGCCTATGGAGCGTTTTTAGCCTTGTCATCTTGGCGATTACTTTCCCACTGTGGTATTTCCCCGCACGATTGGTCCGCCAAAGATGGATTGAGAAAGAAAAAGAAAGATTGGCCGCTGTCCTTAAACGTCCCTTAGTTCAAGTAAAGACCATACATTGGCTTCTTATCGGAACGTTCATTTGGGGTGTATTCATGTGGATATTTATGGAGTTTCTGCCGCAGATGAGGCAGGTTTTGAATGGAAAAGAATGGGATTTGACAATAATGCTAGTAACGTTGCCAATTTGGTTGTCGGCTGGCTGCGCATGGGGCTTGTTTATGGGTTTTTGGATGAATAGAAGGGGCAAAAAAGCAAAAGGAAATTCACCTGTAAAGTGAACCGTATGGCTTAGAGCATGTTTTCAATGTAGATAGGAAAAACCGGTTTTTTGTCATTATGACGGTCGAAATCATTGCATTTTCAAGACATTTACTTCAAGATAGTTTCTCTCGAAGGCAGATTCGGACTGTTCAAAAGTTCAAGAGATGTTTAAGTATGAGAGGAGACGATGCCAACAGGCCGCATCAAATATTTCAACCGGGACAAAGGCTTCGGATTTATCGCCCAAGACAACGGCGAAGCTGATGTTTTTTTGCACGTCTCTGCCATTAACTGGGCGGACGACGAGCTAGGCGCAGGGCAACGGGTCAAATACGAAATTACCGAGGGCAAGCGGGGGCTAGTGGCGCGAAACGTTGAGGTCCTGCTTACACAACTTGAGCAAAAGTGGCTGCGTCAAGGCAAGGCGATTATTCCTCGTGACTACCCAAGATTCGCTTCACGCGAGCAAAGCGAAACTGCTGATGGAGACAATTCGGTATCGTTTCAAGAACCGATTCGACCGGCGTCAGTTGCATCGTCTAGTGCGCAGAAATCTGAACAATCTGGTGAACTACCACCTTCGGGGCCGGACGATGAAGCAGATGCGCTGAATCAGAATTTAGTCGCATCCGATGCTCGGACCGATTCTAGGTCCGATAAACCTGAACGCGTCACGTTTGGCACTTTATACATGCAAAAGCAAATCCGGCTCCAAACATCAATGGTTTTTGGGTTGTACAATCACGAGCAGCACCCTATGACCATTAGTGAATACACGCAATCCACGTTTACGTTGCAAGGAGAAGAAGAAAGCCGGGAAATCCCGAAGACGGACGTTAAATATTGTTATAAAGCTGAAGACGCGGATGCTATGTATGCGCTCATGCATTACGATGAGGAGATTAAATCGCAAAAATTAAAGCCGATTAACTCTCAGAATGAGTGCTACCAAATCGACACACGGGAAATTCAGCTTGCGCGCAAGGAGGAATACCCCATTGAAGTAATTATGCGCGAGGGAGAAATTTTTCGGGGTTTGGTGGATTGGGTCAGCCCATTCGAAATTAAGATAGTTTTGGAAAACGGATCTAAAGTTGTTGTTTTCAGGCATGCCGTCTGCAAGTTTCAGGCAATTCCGTCCGAAAAAGGAACGAGGGATTAGGGCGTGTTGACATTTGACATCCCGTAGGTTGAATTGAATGGTTAAACGGCAGTCCCTATCAAGTACAAAGGAATCTTTTGTAACACAATCTGTTAGATTGCGATCCGAGCCCGCAAACTAACAGTTTGCGCTACTTATATCAGATTATGCAATGGTGACAACCTTTGCCGAATCAGTAGCCTCAAAATGTCAACAGAACCTAGAGTTTCACTGAACATTTAGAGATTATGCAACCGATAGAGATTCAGAAGGATAACGAAGACGCTAGCTCAAACTTGGTAGTGGAACAGTATCGGCATCTAATGGAAGAGGTGCATCTTGAGACACAGCGTTTGTACGAAGCGCGAGGCAACTTCCCGTGTCCTTCCACCTGTTATGATTGCTGCCGCAACACGGCGACGATGTTAATCAGTGAAATAGAAGGGCAAGACCTCAAGGTAGGACTTAAAAAACTTGCTCCAGAGATACGGGAGCATATCCGCAAGAAAGCCAAACGCTCCGTTCGGAAGCTCGAGCAAATCGGATTTTCCCATGAACGGATGACGAGAGACGCCGGGATGGAATCGGTCGAAGTGTTGAAAGGGAAACCGGAGGCGGAATGCCCGATGCTTATTGGGGGAGTCTGTTCGGTTTACGAACATCGTCCATTGATTTGCCGGGTGTGGGGGTATCCAATCGACAATGGGCGTGAATTGGCATGTTGCCGCAAGACATTTATCGGTCAACGCAGACGTTACAAACCCATTGATTATGCGCGTTACTGGGATACATGCCGGGATTTAAGCGAAAAGATTGGAGCGGAGGAGAAAACACCGAATGCTTATCTTGTGGTTCGGTTGCTCGTGGAAGAAGGGGTGTCGGAAGGGTGAGTAGGCGTGTCGCTATAGAGTCCTACGGATTTGTATTATGGCGGTGGATTGGCGGGGTTAGTATTAAGAGATCGTAGCAATTCAAAGGGATAAATGCCCGTTTTGTGTCCGTCATTCCAAGTCAAGCGGATTGCATATCTGCCAACGGGTTGGATATTAACGACTTTAAGATTCTCAAATAAATCTTCGGAAGGCAACACCCGCAGCGGGTTTTCATTCTCTCGGACTGCTTTACAACGGGCGCACGGGCACTTTTGCCGCAGCAATTTATGGGAATGTTCGCTGCGATGGCCGTCGTTCCATTGAATGGCTATCCCGTTTAAAAAACGCTTTATCTGGGTTGGCTTATATACCATGGTATGCACCATCATGACTTGCGCCACAATAACTTCAGAAACGGGTGTTATCCCAGTCTTGTAACCATCAAAGCTGAAATCACTACCCGTCTGAAATTTTGTGAGCAACTATTGCTACTGGAAATAATCCGCGTTGATTTTGGTGAAGTGTTCCCATTCTTCCGGAACATCTTCGTCCATGAAGATTGCTTCGACCGGACATTCTGGTTCACACACACCGCAATCAATACATTCTTCAGGATCGATAAAAAGCTGCTTGGCGTTTTCAAAGTCCTCTGACTGTGATGTAGGATGAATGCAGTCAACAGGGCATACGTCCACGCAGGCGGTGTCCTTGACATCAATGCACGGTTCGGTGATGACGTATGTCATAGATGATAAATCCTCCTTGTGAACTGGGTTAATTATTTTTTTTCAGAACGTGAGCGTAATAGGGTAATCGTGCTTCTAACTCCACCTCTACTTTTGAGCGTAAATCTGTACCCGTCTGAAATTTTGTGAGCAGCTATCGCTACTGGAAATAATCCGCGTTGATTTTGGTGAAGTGTTCCCATTCTTCCGGAACATCTTCGTCCATGAAGATTGCTTCGACTGGACATTCCGGCTCACATACAGCGCAATCAATACACTCTTCGGGATCGATATAAAGCTGCTTAACGTTTTCGAAGTCCTCTTCCTGAGATGTAGGGTGAATGCAGTCAACAGGGCATACGTCCACGCAGGCGGTGTCCTTAACATCAATGCACGGTTCGGTGATGACGTAAGTCATAAATGATAATCCTCCTTGTTAACTGAATTGATGATTTTTCTTCAGACCGTGAGTGCGAAGGGATAATCGTCCTTCTGTATCTCATCTTCATCGCAAATCAGTTAGCTTAGTTTCCATCGATCTCACCAAACAAAATAAGCATACCACATCAATTTGGCTTTGTCAAATGGATTCACGCTGTTTCGATTCTCCCATCAAGCGTTCAATTTCATCAATCGTTTTCGGGACTTTAGCAGTCAGAACTTCACAGCCGGACGTGGTTACGAGGACATCATCCTCGATTCGTACACCGATTCCTAAGTATTTCGGATTGACATTTTCTGTGTCGGCAGCGATATAAAGCCCCGGTTCAACAGTAAATACCATCCCCGGTTGAAACGTCTTATGTGTGCCGCTTTCCCGCGTTTTCGTTAAATCGTGAACATCAAGGCCCAACATATGCCCAATCCCGTGCCTGCAAAACTGCTTATGTTTCTCTTCCGCAATCAACTCCTCTTTCTCGCCGGCTAACAAGCCAATCTTCAACATACCCTCGGTCATCAACGCTACCGACTTCTTATTGGGTTCATCAAGTGGTACGCCCGGACGAATGGCCTCAATGGCGGCGAGTTGACATTCAAGTACGAGTTGGTAAATCTCGCGCTGCACTGCGGTAAATCTGCCGTTTGCCGGGTACGTCCGCGTAATGTCGCCGCTATAATATTTGTATTCACACCCGGCATCGATCAAAACCAGCTCACCGTCCTGAATTTGGCGGTTATTCGCCGTATAGTGCAGCGTCGCCGCATTTGCGGCGCTTGCCACGATTGTAGGAAACCCGGGCTGACTTCCTTCGCTCCTACGGAAGATCGAATCTATCATCGCCTGAATTTCATATTCGTACTGACCGGGATGTAGGGTTTTCATCGCCATGATATGCGCATCCGCCGTGATTTCCGTAGCCCGCCGAATGCGTTTGAGTTCTTCTCCACTTTTGATGAGGCGCATTTCGCCGAGAATCTCGCCCGGATCAATCAAGGTATTAGGTCCTGTTCCTTGGAGTGCGCGACGGCGTCCGTACTGCTTGCAGAGTTCGACTATCTTTCGATTAAAGACTTCATCCGATCCGAAACTGTAGTAAATTTGATTCGTGTCATTAAGGTATTCGTGGATTTTTTGGTCAAATTCTGTGATTGAATAGGCTTCATCGGCACCAATGACGGTTTTCCCGCCCTCAACTCCCACACGCTTTCCTGTCCACACTTCCTGTTCCGGATCATGAGGATTCACGAACAAAACAAATTGGTGTTCGGGGTGGTCTGGTGCAAGGAGGCAGATTGAACCCGGTTCCTCAAAACCCGTTAAATAGTAAAAATTACTGTCTTGGCGGTATTCATATTCGACATCATGGGCACGTAAAGCCGGCAATGCGCTCGGGAAAATTGCAACCCCCCCCTTCATTTTACGCATGAATTCCTTACGTATATTTTCATGCATTCGTTGTTTCTCCTTTTATTCCTCCTGTACCGCGCTAATCTCATCTTGAGAAATCTTGTGGACACTCTTTGGGTTAAATGTTTGTTGTGTTCCAAACCTCAGCGCAACTTCGATTCTTCCGCCGGTCAGCACGAAGAACTGGATCAGAAACCCTCCACCCTCCATGGATTCGACCTGATACTGATGCGGTTCTAATCCTTCAACCCACGCCGGCAGCGCGTGCGCAAATTCAGCATGATTGATTGCCGCTTGGGGTAAAGCGATGATCAGTGTTCCCGGTTCGTCTCCGATTGCTTCAGCGATGACCGCCCGCGTATTAACCATGAAAGGCACCACTTGGCTGGCATATTCGAACTCGTCATTGCTCGTGCGCTCTGGAGGTACAATGCCCCAAGTCAGGTGGTGGATGAACGGATTCCCGTAGCCTTGGCTCAACATGTGCTCTAGACCGGATTCATCGACCGGATGCACAACCGCAACGTAGTCAAACCAACCTCTGGACCGCGCTGCGCTATCCTGGCGCAATCTTGCAGACACATTGATATAGTCATAACCGTCCACTGGCGACGGATAGCAGCGGGCGTCCCATCCCGAAATATAACCGAGCTGTTTCAGAGGACCGGCGACCAGATGCGGCGGGTCGGTGAAAATTGCGGCGTGATCGAGATTAGGCAACAGCCTCACACCTGCTTTCGTCATCTTTTCAGCGGCTTCCAACGCCTCTTTCAAACGTCCTTCAGCATTTTCAATGCTAAGATAATCTGCGAAGTCTTCCGGTAAAATGGCTAAACTTCCCACCATAAACCTCCAGTCCTTAAAACCCTAAAATCCAAGTTGCGGGCGGAATGATTTGTGTACACTGAATGATAAGTCGCGTCTCGAAAATAAGCACGAGTTTCGGCGCTAAATGATAATCCAAATGCAGTTTAAAATCAAGTGATATCCGTACCCAAGCGGATTTAACTGTACCCGCTGAACGGCTTGGAAACATTGCAATCAATGGATAAATGTGATAAAATCGAGCGAATGTATAGTATCTCAAACCCGTTGATAATCACAGCACAGAGATGAGAGTAGCGAACACGACTCTTAACCGCAGGAAAAGATGAAGGCAATTATCAGAACGGGTGATGGCGGCCCGGAGGTGTTGAGATTATCGGAAGTTCCGGCGCCAATACATGGCCCTAATCAGTTGTTGGTCAACGTGAAAGCGACCGCCCTAAATCGATTGGATACGCTTCAACGTAAGGGGTTATACAATGCGCCGCCGGGCGAATCTGAAATACTCGGGTTGGAGATTGCAGGAATTGTCGAAGCCATTGGGGGAGAAGTCCCAGGTTTTAGCCGCGGCGATCGGGTGTTTGGCTTAATAGGAGGGGGAGGATATGCCGAGAAGGCTGTGATCGACCACCGTTTGGCAATTCCGCTTCCCGACGGGTGGAGTTTTGAACAAGCTGCGGCGATTCCAGAAGTGTTCTTTACGGCTAACGAAACTCTATTTACGTTGGGCAGGTTAAGCCAGAACGAAACCGTGCTTATCCATGCGGGCGGCAGCGGTGTCGGAACGGCGGGAACACAGATGGCGCACCATATTGGCGCTCGTGTGTTTATTACTGCCGGATCTGAGGACAAAATTAGAAAAAGTAAAGCGCTCGGATGTACAGAAGGCATCAACTATAAAGCATGCAATTTCGCTGAAGAAATTTTGCAATTGACAAATGGGGAGGGCGTAGACGTTATTCAAGATTTTATTGGTGCGCCTTATCTCGAACGGAATCTATCCATCCTGAGGCCGCGCGGACGCTTACTTATAGTAGGACTGATGGGGGGCACCTCGGCCGAAACCAATCTCGGATATATACTGAGAAAACGTTTACAAATTTTTGGATCAGTGATGCGTTCTCTCCCGATTGAGGAGAAGATTCAGATTACCAAACGTTTCGTGAATCGCTGGCTTCCTCTGCTCAAGCAAGGCAGGATTAAACCGATTATTGATACAGTGATGGAGTTATCTCAAGCGTGCGACGCGCATCAATACATGGAAGCCAATAAGAACTTTGGTAAAATCATTCTCAAAATTGAGTAGTGCGTTTCAATTGACGTGGGCGGCTTTATGAGTATGACGCGGATAAGGACAATTTTACGGAATATACTGAGCATTTTACTACTTGCATTTATCGCCGTTTTGATGATGATTTTCATCGGTATCGGATTCGCAGGCGGGCTGACGCTCGCTTCATGGGACGCTATCAAAGGTAAAGATTTAGGAGAGTTGGATTACCGAAAGGCGGATACGTGGAAACAACATCTTAAAATCTACTCTTCCGTGTGTACCGTCCAACGCGAAAATTCAGTCGAATTTCTTGTGGATAAACTGAAGCGTTTGGATTACGAGGAGACGCCGGCAGAATTAACGAAGCCCATTGCTGTCGGAGAATATTCGATAACCCTTGATAAAACCGGAAAAACGGGGACAATGCGGGTCTATCTTCAGGGCTTTCACCACCCGAGTGCGACTCATACCCCTTATCGGGTGGAAATTTCGGTGCTCCATGGCAAGATTGCTTCTATTCGAAATGCAGATAACGAAATAATATCTCACTTCAATCTTGAGCCAGAGTTAATTAGCGAGAAATACGACGAGGGCGGCGACGCGCGGGAAATTATTCGTATCGGCAAAATGCCCGACAAGTTGCTGACAGCGTTTCTTGCGATTGAGGACAGGCGATTTTATGACCATTGGGGTTTGGATGTCAAACGCATTGCCGGCGCATTAGTGCATTATGTCCGTACAGGAAATTTACACGGAGCAAGCACAATCACGCAACAACTCACTCGAAACATCTATCTGAGTCCACAACGGAGGATTTTGCGGAAAGTTAAAGAAGCCTTGCTAGCGATTCGAGTGGAGAGAAACTTTTCAAAAGACGAAATCCTTGAACGGTATCTCAATTTCATCAATTTGGGGAGACATGGTTCGCATGAAGTGCTTGGCGTTCAGAACGCGGCGAAGAGCTACTTCCGCAAATCAGTTTGGGAGTTGGATGTTCATGAATGCGCCACACTTGCAGCTATACCAAAGTCTCCAAGCTATTACTCGCCTGTACGTCATCCGGAGCGTGCAAAAACCCGACGAAATCTCGTTCTCAAACAGATGCTGCGAGCCGGTTTCATCACGCAAGAAGTATTTGACGAAGCTGAGAATCAGCCGCTAGGCGTCAAATTACCTGAGACCGTGCGACTCAAGGAAGCCGCCCATTTTTTGCAGTATGTCCATGAACAACTGACCAAAATTCCTGAGCTTGAAGATTTATTATACAGTCAAGGTTTAAAGGTCTACACGACGATAGATATGTCTATGCAGAAGACAGCGGAAAGTGTGGTCGCCGAACAGTTGCGGGTGCTCGACAAAGCGGATTTCAAAAAATTGCCAGACTACGATTTCAACAAGAACAGACGCGGCGGAATTGACCCTATCAAAAACTATTTACAAGCGGGGTTAATCGCTATTGAACCCAAGACGGGTCACATCAAAGCCATGGTTGGCGGGCGGGATTTCTATATTACCGGGCAGAAATTCAACTATTTTAACCGTGCCGTTCAATCTCAGCGCCAACCTGGTTCAGCATTTAAGCCTATCGTTTTTGCAGCAATGCTTAATACGCCGCCGTTAGTTACACCCGCAACGATTGTCCGTGATGAAGCGTGGTCTACTGAGGGGGAAGTGGGGGTAAGATGGGCACCCAAAAACTACAAAAGAAGGTTCTATGGCGATGTAACCCTGCGTACCATGTTGGAGAAGTCGATTAACATCGCAACAGCCAAAATGATGTGGCAAACTCCCAAGGACGAACACGACAAGCCGGAAGGGCTTAAGCGTACACTCGCACTAGCAGATCGATTGGGTATACAAAGCCGCATCCCCCCTTATCCCGCGATTGCGTTGGGGTCGGAAGGATTGTCTCTTCTTGAACTCTGTTCTGCCTATGGGGTTTTCGCCAATGGCGGCGAACGTGCGATACCGATAAGTATTCAATATGTCGAAGATCAGCACGGAGAGATTCTCATCGAAAACCGAGCTGAGCGCGAGAAGGTACTTGACGAAAGCGTCGCCTATCTTATTACATACCTTATGGAAGGCGTAATCAAAAATGGTACCGGCAGAACCGCTGTTTCAAAGTGGGGATTAAAGCACCGCGCTGCCGGCAAAACCGGTACAACGAACGACTTCTCAGATGCGTGGTTCATTGGATATACGCCTAGCCTCGTTGCCGGCGTTTGGGTCGGATTTGATGATTACCGGAAAAGCACAAAGAATTCAGGCGCAATTGGGGCGTTGCCGATATGGGCGCGATTCATTAATGAGGCATCACGAGGACGTATGGACGAGGAATTTCTCGCCCCTTCAGGTGTCCTCTTCAAACAGATAGATAAAGAGACGGGATTACTGAAATCCGAAAAATGTCCGGAAGAAAAAATTATACGTGAAGCATTTCTCGTGGGCTCTGAACCTAGAATTATCTGTAATGTGCATGAGTAGGTATTTGAGGCTTAGCGGCCAATAGCAGGCACCTAACCTTGTATTTTAGGGGTTTTAACTGATGGATAAGTTCGAGTTAATCTCAGATTACGCGCCGCAAGGCGATCAACCTCAAGCAATTGATAAACTTACTGAGGGCCTATTGAAGGGGGATGGGTTTCAGACATTGTTGGGCGTAACGGGGTCCGGCAAAACTTTTACAATGGCTCACGTCGTTGCGAACCTGCAGCGTCCAACGCTTGTTATATCGCCGAACAAAACCCTCGCCGGACAATTGTACACCGAATTCCGGGAGTTCTTTCCCAACAACGCCGTTCACTACTTTGTTAGTTACTATGACTACTACCAACCGGAGGCGTACATTCCCAGCACAGACACTTATATTGAGAAGGATATACAAATCAATGAGGAGATTGATCGGCTCCGCCTTGCTTCTACGGCATCGCTGTTATCACGCCCAGACGTCATCATTATTGCTAGTGTATCTTGCATTTTTGGTATTGGGTCGCCGAAGGAGTACGATGTACAACGGGTCGAGCTGAAAACTGGTGACATCATTAAACGTAATAAGCTGCTGCGTTCACTTGTGGATATTCGGTATGGGCGGAACGACGTCGATTTCTCGCGCGGGTGTTTTCGTGTGCGCGGGGATGTGATTGAGGTTTTTCCCGCATACTCAGACACCGCTTATCGGATTGAACTCTTCGGCGACGAAGTAGATCGCATCACCGAGATTGACACACTCACCGGAGAAATCGTGGAAGACCATGCCGAAGTGGCGATTTATCCAGCAAAACATTTCATGACGGATGCTGAACGATTTGAACAAGCACTGTTGGACATTGAAACCGAACTTCAGGATCGGATTGATTACTTCATTTCGAACAACAAGCTACTGGAGGCGCAGCGGATTGAGGGTCGGACGCGGTTTGATCTTGAGATGATGCGCGAGGTCGGTTACTGTTCGGGTATAGAAAACTATTCACGCCATATCTCCGGTTTGCAGCCCGGCGAACCGCCGTACTGTCTAATTAACTACTTCCCCGACGATTATTTGATGTTCGTTGACGAATCTCATGTGACGCTGCCGCAACTGCGCGGGATGTATCGGGGCGACCGCTCACGAAAACAGTCGTTGGTGGATTACGGTTTCCGCCTCCCCTCTGCCCTAGATAACCGTCCGCTCCGGTTCGACGAGTTTCAATCGTACGTCAAACAGGCTGTGTTTGTCTCAGCAACCCCCGGGGAGTTTGAATTAGATAACAGCACCCAAGTCGTGGAACAAATCATTCGCCCAACAGGATTGATTGATCCCAAGATAATCGTCCGTCCGGTCGAAGGACAGATTGACCACCTAATGGATGTCATTCAGGAGCGAGTTGCCCGGAACCAGCGTGTGTTGGTTACGACACTCACCAAACGGATGGCAGAAGGTCTGACCGACTACCTGACCGAAGGAGGCATTAAAGCTGAATACCTCCATTCCGACGTCGATACCTTGGATCGCGCCCGTATCTTGAAGGAACTACGCCAAGGTGTTTTCGACGTGCTTGTCGGGATAAACCTCCTCCGTGAAGGATTAGATCTCCCCGAAGTCTCGCTCGTGGCGATACTTGATGCGGATCGCGCTGGATTCCTCCGATCCCAAACTTCGCTAATCCAGATCGCTGGGCGCGCCGCCCGCAATGTCGATGGCGAGGTCATATTGTACGCGGATGAAGCGACGCCTGCCATCCGCAACGCCATTGATGAGGGCCAACGCCGGCGAAAAATTCAGATGGAGTATAATGAACAACACGATATTACGCCGGCGACAATTAACAAAGCCATACACAACTTGATTGATGAACTTGCTACAGATTACGAGGAAAAATCGTCTGAAACAACCGTGCCCGCCATTCCAGTGGAGGCTAATCTGGAAGAGATTCAGCCGTTAATTGCCAAATTGACGAAAGAGATGCAGGTTGCGGCAGTGGATCTGGAGTTCGAACGGGCAGCAGCGTTGCGGGACCAGATTGCAGAGATTAAGCGCGAGTTTGCAGACCACTAAAACGGCGTTTTTTGAACCGGCAACCCGCATCTTAATGGGGACAGAACAACACAATTTATTTCTTGCATTTCTATATGAGGTGTGCTAAAATCAGCTTGGGTTGGGACGTAAATTATTGCCATACAGAAAGTGAGGACAACCAATGTATGTTTGTACGGCTTGTGGGTTTTTATGGACAGCGGAAGAGAGTCCGACCGAGGAGTGTCCCGCGTGCACAGCGCCAAAAGAGAAATTCATCCCTTATGATGACCGGGCCGAACGGTGGGTAAAGCGAGCCGTTGCTCAGCATGTAATGTATCCTGATGAGGAGGGTGCGGATTTACGGGCTGAGAATTCAGCCTTGTCTTCGCATATCCGGTTTGCAATTGTTGGTTTTGGTGAAGATATCAGGAAGGCTGGGAACCTCAAAGGGTGACTATTTAACATAAGTGTTTGCCCCCGCTCAGAAACAATAGTTTCTGGGCTTTTTTTTGGAAGTCAACTAGTTGTCAGAAACAAAGAGGAGTTGTAATGCAACTATTCAGAGCTGTCATACCTCAAACCATAAAAAGAACCAGCTTACTCGCTTGGGTATTTATCATTCTTTATCCCGTGACCTTAAATGCTGCCGGGTTTGAAGGAATCGAACAACAAATCCGGGAGCATGTTCTGCCTAACGGCATGAAGTTCATCATCCTTGAGCGGCATGACGCCCCGGTTTTTTCCGGACACATCTATGTCAATGTCGGCAGCAGCGATGAGGTCGTCGGGAATACAGGGATTTCCCACGTCTTCGAACACATGGCGTTCAAAGGAACAACCACCCTTGGAACAGTGGATTACAAAAAAGAAAAATCCATTATGGACAAACTGGATAGGGTGTTCGATGACCTCAGAGCCGAATGGGGAAAAGGCAATCGTGCGAATACGGAGAGATTAAAGGAGTTAGAAACCGACTTTGATGCGCTAGAATCGGAAGTAGCCCAATATTCGAATGGCGAGGAATATTCAAAGATTCTAGAGCAGGAGGGCGCCGTTGGCGTGAATGCGGGTACATCTGCTGATTATACAGTGTATTTTTATAGTCTCCCTTCGAATAAGCTGGAGTTGTGGATGGCGTTTGAATCTGAGAGATTTTTTGAACCGGTGCTCAGAGATTTCTTCAAAGAGAAAGAAGTTATCAAGGAGGAGCGCCGTCTTAGGACTGAAAGCAGCCCTGTTGGGAGATTGATTGAGGAACTCACAGGACTTGCTTATCTTGCACATCCGTATGGGCAGCCGACTATCGGCCATATGTCAGACATTCACACAACCACTCGAGCCGAAGCGCTGAAATTTTTTGAAGAACACTACACGCCAAGAAATATGGTTGCGGCAATTGTTGGTGACGTAAACGCCGATACAGTAATTGAATTGGCGGAAAAATATTTTGGCAGACTTCCATCTCGACAGGATGTGCCGCTTGTTGAGACTGCCGAGCCTAAACAGTTAGGCGAGCGGCGTGTCAAAATTGTGGAACAAACACAACCCGTAATTGTTATTGCGTATCATAAGCCCGAAATCAGACATCCAGATAACGCCGTGTTTAATGCAATCACCGATATCTTGGCATCAGGGCGCACATCGCGCTTGTACAAACGATTAGTCCGAGACGAGAAAATTTCGATTTCCGCAGGCGCCTTTCCGGGGTTTCCGGGTGAAAAATATCCAAATCTGTTTGTTTTCTATTCATTTCCTGCTCAGGGGCATACGAACGCAGAAAATGAAGAAATGATTCTGACTGAGATTGAGACACTCAAAACGGAGCTGGTTTCGGAAGCGGAGTTAAAGAAGGTCAAACGGCGTGCAAAAGCGGGGTTAATTCATTCGCTGCGTTCTAGCAGCGGGTTAGCTAGTATGTTGTGTAGTTCTGAATTCCTCTTGGGAGATTGGAGAGAACTCTTCAAGTCCCTTGAACGAATTGAAATGGTGACGGCTGACGATATTACGCGGGTTGCGAATGAATATTTCGTAAGCTCCAATCGATCCGTAGCAGAACTTGTGACCGAGGCAACTAAGGAAGAAAAGGAGGCGGGCGAATGAGAAAAATCGCATTTCATATATTTCTATGCACCCTGACATTTGTTCTGGCCGCAAGTGCAAGCAACCAGATGACGCCGCATCAACAATCCACGGGGGTTTTGGCTGATGCGCGCAATCTGCCGGATGGAGAAATAAGCGTATCTGAGGAGGCTGCACCCAGAAAAAAACCGCACGAAGGGCTCGTCTACCCACCATTGAATCAGCCGCAGCCGCCGGTTCCCCAAAGGATTGAATTGGACAATGGGATAGTTGTCTATCTATTAGAAGAGCGCGAGTTTCCGATTATTGAAATTTCGGTTTGGATTCGCACCGGTTCAATTTACGAACCGGCGGACAAGGTCGGGTTGGCGGAAATTACCGGGGCAGTCATGCGTACGGGTGGAACGACAAGTAAAACCGGAGATGAACTCGATGAAATCCTTGAGAGTTTAGCCGCATCGGTTGAAACAGGTATCGGCGGTGATTCAGGCTCAGCGTCAATGTCGGTTTTGAAAGAAGATCTTGATACGGGCCTATCTATCCTTGCCGATATTCTCATGAATCCTGCGTTCCGAGAGGATAAAATCGAGTTGGAAAAGGTGCAGCATCGCAGCACCATTTCGCGGCGAAATGACAACCCAACAGGTATTACAGCACGAGAATTCCGGAAACTCATCTATGGAGCGGACAGCCCTTATGCGCGTACGACCGAGTATGATACAATAAACAATATTACTCGTGATGACATCGTGGCTTTTTATCAGAAGTATTTCCACCCGAACAACGTCATTATAGGTGTGCTTGGTGACTTTAGTTCCGAAGCTATGCTAGCGAAAATACAGGATACATTCAAGGAGTGGGCACCTGCGGAGATGGCAATCACTGCAATACCCGAAGTTCCCGCAACGTCTGTGAAGAGAGTTGCGCTAGTGAACAAGGACGACGTGAACCAGACAAATATCCGAATGGGACATATTGGCTGGTTGCGTAAGAATGAGGACTATCCTGCCTTGGTAGTGATGTCCCAAATTCTCGGCATTGGATTTTCCAGCCGGTTGATGAACACCATCCGAGTTGAAAAAGGGCTGGCATATTCAGTAGGGAACAACTATGGCGCCGGTTATGATGTGCCCGGCGTATTCTACATTGTGTGCGGCACCAAGTCGGAATCCACTGTGACGGCAATCGAGGCGATACTGGCTGAAGTCGAAAAGATGCGAATTGAGGAGGTCACCGGCGAAGAGTTAAAACAGGCAATTGACGGCTTCATGAATTCTTCTGTGTTTGACTATGATTCCAAGGCAGAGATACTGTCTCGCGCGCTCCGGTATGAATACTATGAATATCCACAGGATTTCGTTGAGCAGCTCATGGCGGGGATTCGGGCGGTAACGAAAGCAGATGTCAAGCGCGTTGCCAGTGAATATCTACATCCAGACAAATTTGCGCTCATCGCTGTTGGCAAGTCTAGCGATTTTGATAAACCGTTGAATTCGCTTGGAGATGTAACAGAAGTCGATATTGCTATTCCACCTCCCTCACCCGAACCTGTCCCCGAAGCGGGTGAAGAAGAAATTACCATGGCGAATGCAATTCTTGGCGAAGTCGTCGAGGTGTACGGCGGTCATGAGAAATTAAACTTGGTGAAGAATCTTGTGGCTAACGGTCAATTCTCTATGAAAACGCCTGGGGGTATGATGCAAGCAGAAATAAAACGGTATCATGTTTTACCAGACAAAATCCGACTCGATATGTCGTTTCCATCAATGGGTATGCAGGCAAGCCAGGTATTTGATGGTAAATCTGCTTGGATGGTAACCCCTCACGGCGTTCAACCCCTTCCCGAGTCACAAGCCGAAGAAATCAAAAAAGTTGCCCTTCGAGACACCATCTACCTGCTAACCCGCTTTTCTTCAAGCGATGACATATCTGTTCAATATCTCGGGACAGAAGATGTAAATGGGAAATTGGCCCACGCTCTAAAGATTACTTCATCGGATGTGGATGCATTGAAACTTTTTATTGACCAAGAAACAAAGTATATCATTAAGAAATCGTATCAAGGGATGGGACAGGCGGGTCCAGTGGAGACGGAGGAGTTTATTGATGATTATCGAGATGTCTCTGGCGTGAAATTTGGATTTCACTCGGTCGTTTTCCAAAATGGAGAGGAATTCGCCGAAGGCACCTTGTACGAGATAATAATCAATGCTGAGGTGGATGAATCGCTGTTCGAGAAGTAGTCCCGTTACAATTCTTCATATTATGCGTTTCGGCTTTGTACATTCCCTAACATGAAGCAAATCTTTCTTGAGATTAACAACCGATTGAAGTTGATTGTTCTTGAATTGCAAGAACTCACACTTTTCATCGGTCGTGTGATTCGCGGCTTGTTCCGAAGACCTCGATATTGGAAAGATTTGTTTGACCACATGGATATTCTGGGCGTGGGGTCGCTAGTAATTGTGCTCATCGCGGGGTGTTGCGTCGGGGCTATTATTTCAATGGAAACCCTGTACCAACTTCGGTCATACGGTGCACAGTCTTTCCTCGGCCGTGTAACTGGCGATTCAATCGTCCGAGGTGCAGGCCCTGTCTTCACAGCGATGATTGTTTCCAGCCGTATCTGCCCAGCGACTGCTGCTGAACTGGGATCGATGCAAGTGAGTCAACAGATTGATGCGCTCGTGACGATGGGTATTGACCCTATTCGCAAACTGATTACGCCGCGCATCATCGCTAGCCTTTTTATATACCCAGCCCTTACATGCGCCCACACTGTAGCTGCCCTCCTATCGGGCGGTTTAGTTGCCGAGTTATCGGGCGAGTTAACACTAATGCGATTTTTGAGAGAGTCTTTGGCTGAAGTTTCCTCCGGCGATTTACTTTGGGGATTGATGAAGGCAGTCGTATTCGGCCTAGTGGTGGTAACGCTTGCCTGCTACTCCGGTATTCGAGTGTCAGGTGGAGCAATTGGTGTACGTAAAGGCGCTACGCGTGCCGCGGTTAACGCAATCTTGCTCATACTGTTTTTTGATTTTCTGGTAACTAGCTTGGGAAGATCGCTCTAGGATGGGATAACCGCGTTTGCCGGGTTAACTGTTTGAAGTTGTTTGGATTTGTCACTACCCGAAGAGAAAAACGGTGTTTGCAAGTATGTGCCCAATCAGCCAAAAAACATTCGACGATAAAACTCACTTCGCGGCGGCCGTTAAATCAAATGATTATACTGAAAAATATTGACTTTTTCTATGGGGATACACAAATCCTCAAAAATATCACATTTGATATCCCCGCTGGGGAAGTGACCACGATTCTTGGGCCAAGCGGATCGGGGAAGACTACGCTGCTTCGTATCTTAACCGGATTACTCCAACCTGCAGGCGGCGAAATCTGGATGCGTGAAAAGAGTTTGACGACGTTGTCTAAAACAGAACAGGAACACATGCGAAATAATATGGCGATTGTCTTTCAGAACGGTGCGCTTTTCGATTCTCTCACTGTTTGGGAAAACGTCGCTTTTCCGCTTCACGAACGCTTTTCAATGCCTCTGGCAATCATTCGCCGAGAAGTTGACAAACTCCTTGACTTAGTTGGTTTGCAGAACGCCGCCGAATTGACCATTAATCAATGCAGCGGGGGAATGCAGATGCGAGTTGCTATTGCCCGCGCTTTTGCCTGTCACCCGGAGATTATTCTTTACGATGAACCGACCTCAGGACTCGATCCGATTGCCCGCGACCGTATCTGTGATTGTATTCAAAAGCAACAGTTCCAGCACAATGTGACATCCGTACTTGTGACCCATCAGTTGGCGACGGCGTTTCGTGTTTCCAAGCGCTTTATTTGCCTCTACGCTGGTGAAATCCTTTTTGACGGGACTGCTGATGAATTAACAGCATCAAAAAATCCCTATGTTCAGAGATTCATCCAACCTTCGAAGCGGGTTTATCGGGTCCTCGAATCCGATTTGACCTAATTCCCAATGTTTATTGCCGAGCGAATTTGACAAAATTCACGGAGAAATAATTCATGCGATTACAAAGAGCACAAGTCACTTGGTCTCAATTGCGTGTGGGGGTATTTGCGGCAATATGCCTAGTAATTATATTTTGGTTTTTGTTTTACAGCGAAAATGGACTGAGAGCCATTAGAAATCAATTTACCGTCGAGACGTTTATCGATTCTGCAGCGGGTGTCAAACCGGGGACGCCCGTCCGCTTGGCTGGTATTGAAGTAGGAGAAGCCAAGAAAGTTGAATTCATTCATCATATGGGGATGAATAAAGTCCGTATCCAGTTGGCGCTGAACAAAAATGCAGCCGAACACCTAAGAAGCGATTCGATTGTCCAAGTTAAGTCTGCAGGGCTAACTGACAACAAAGTTATAGAGATTTCATTGGGCACCTCAGCGGGTACACTAGTTGCAGCCGGTGACACATTGCCAAGCATGCCGCCGATGGAGGCAACTGTTGTATTAAATCAGATAGTGGCGGTCAGCAACAGCATGAATAGCTTCTTGAACAGATTCGAGAGCCTCGTCAGTCAACTTCAAGTAGGTGATGGTACATTTGCACAATTGTTGAAAGATGGTAAAATCTACCAAAACCTAAACCGAGCAACGCAAGGCGTTTCGCATTTGATGTCAAATTTAAATGAGGGCGAAGGTCTTCTTCCCCAATTGCTTTCCGATGGAGAATTTGCCGAGAATGTTACGCAGAGCGCTGCTTCCACGGCAGTATGGGGAAAAAATGTTGCTAACGGAGAGGGCACGTTGGGCAAATTGAGCACGGATGCTGCGCTCTTCAATCAGGCGTTAGCCTTTACGACAAAAGGCGATCAAGTATTGGAAAACCTTGAAGCCCGCTTAGAAAGGGCGATCGCCTTGACGGAGGTACTGGTCGAAAAAATATCCCACGGTGAGGGAACGGCCGCAAAGTTTGTCAACACGCCGGAACTGTACAATCAAATTCACGCCACGGCGGAAAAGATGGAACAGTTTATAGAACTCGCACAGTCGGGTGAGGGAGCAGTCGGACAGCTCTTGTCAAATGCAATGTTTGCCGAGCAGATTTCCGCAACTACGGCATCCATTGCAACGTTGACCCAGAAACTCAATACTCCCGGAAATACGATTGACACTCTTGCAACAGGATCGGATTTGGTGGATAGCCTGCTAGCAACGACGGTTCATTTGGAATCCATCTTGACAAAGGTCGACAACGGGGAAGGCTCCTTGGGGCAGTTAACGGCTGATCCGCAGACTGCCGAAAGCCTCTTACGGCTAGTCGACAATCTCAGGACACTCATTGCAGACATTCATGCAAATCCGAAAAAATATGTTAAGCTCAGTCTTTTTTAGAATTGAATATAATTCAGTCACTGAATCATTCAAATCATACTTCCAAGCTTCTCACTGTTAAGTAATGATCGGAACGCGCAATGGATCTATTTGAAAAATGTTTGGATTTTACCAGTGGTAAAAGTGTCCTCGGGAAAGGCACCAAACAAGCACGAGAAGCGGGGCTTTATCCTTACTTCATTCCAATCCAAGAATCTAGAGATACTGAAGTCATTATTGACGGCGAAAAAAAAGTGATGATTGGCTCCAATAATTACCTCGGTTTGACGCATCACCCGAAGGTTCTTGAGGCGGCTGCTGCTGCTGCCCAAAAATTTGGTTCTGGCTGCACGGGAAGCCGTTTTCTGAACGGAACGCTCGATATTCACATCGGGCTCGAAGAAGCGCTTGCCGAATTTGTACATAAGGAGTCTGCGTTAGTTTTTAGCACCGGCTTTCTTGTGAACCTTGGTGTGATAGGCGCGCTTGTAAAGCGCAAGGACATCGCATTCATTGATGCCTTGAGTCACGCGAGTATCGTTGATGCATGCCTGTTCTCTCGTGGAGAAATGGTAAGATTTGCGCATAACGACTTAGCTGATCTCAGCCGCAGATTGGAATTAGCGGCTTCCCAAGCGGGTAAGCTCATAGTTGTGGAAGGTGTTTACAGTATGGAGGGCGACATTGCGAATCTTCCCGGCATCGTGGAAGCAGCCCAAAAACACCATTGCCGATTGATGGTTGACGATGCACACGCAGTTGGTGTACTCGGACCGACAGGCGCAGGAAGTGCGGAACACTTCGATGTTGAAAACGATGTCGACCTAATTATGGGCACTTTCAGCAAGTCTTTTGCGTGCATTGGAGGTTTTATCGCCGGCGAAGCGGCTGTACTCGACTACCTGAAACACCATGGCCGCAGTTTAATCTTTAGTGCAAGCATGCCCCCATCCGCGGTTGCGACCGTACATGCGGCGTTAGAAATCATCAAGTCCGAACCGGAACGGCGCGAGCGGCTTTGGCAGAATACCCGAAAAATGCAGGAAGGGTTCCGATCGCTCGGATTTGACATCGGCCAGTCTGAATCTCCTGTTGTTCCAATTCTCACCGAAGATGATACAACAGCTTTGGTACTTTGGAGACGCTTGCTTGACGAGGGAATTTTCACAAATCCAGTTCCCGGCGCCAGTGCTGCCGTGCCGCCGGGAGGTGCGCGACTTCGTACAAGCTATATGGCGACACACACTGACGATCACCTCGACTTTGTACTTGACAAGTTTGCGAAACTCGGTAAAGAACTAGGGATTATTTAAGAATTGAACATAGAACGCAATTTATGCTAGTTACCAATATTCAACATGAAAGTTGTTGTCACTCGCGTTCAATCGAAATCGGATCTCAAGGCGTTCATTAGCTTGCCATGGCAGATATACCGCGGTATTTCAAATTGGGTACCGCCGCTGCGCGGAAATCTCAAAAGTCGGTTAGATTTGTCTAAGCACCCGTTTATTGGTTCCGCTGATGCGGCACTTTTTATTGCGCGTTGTGATGGACGAACCGTTGGCAGTATCGCTGCAATCAACAACCATAACCATATTGATTTTCATAAGGAAGCTGTGGGTTTCTTTGGATTTTTCGAGTGCGTCCATGACCACAAAGTAGCCGAAGCCCTGTTTTCTCATGCCGCTGATTGGTTGCGAACTCATAACTTGGAAATAATGCGGGGGCCCACGAGTTACTCAACGAATGAAGAATGTGGCTTGCTTATTGATGGATTCGATCGCCCGCCTGTCATCATGATGCCCTATAACCCGCTCTATTATGTCGATCTCGTTGAAGGATTCGGCTTCAAGAAAACAATGGACCTACTCGCATACGAAATCACCGATGAAGTGCCCTTGCCTGACCGCCTGAAGAAAACCGTTAAATTAATCGAAAAGAGAAAAAAAGTCACAACGCGTCGCCTCAATGTAAAACAGATTGACCAGGAAATTAAATGTGTGAAGGAAATTTATAACTCTGCATGGGAGAGAAACTGGGGATTTGTCCCAATGACAGATAAAGAAATCGATCACCTGGCGGCGGAACTCAAACCGATTGTCGATCCTGATATTGTGCGTTTTGCCGAAATTGAAGGTGAGACAGTTGCATTTGTCCTATCCTTACCCGACTTCTATCAAGCGCTGAAGTATACCAACGGGCGGCTATTTCCGTTTGGGTTGCTCAAATTGCTCTGGCATAGCGGCAAAATCTGGCCTGCTCGAAATAAAATCGACAAGATTCGCGTACTAACGCTGGGTATAAAAAAAGAATTTCGGCGGCAAGGAATTGATGCGCTGTTGTATTACTATTCCTACGTTGAAGGTAAGAAAAAAGGGTATCGGCGGGCTGAATTGTCGTGGATTTTAGAGGATAACACCCTCATGAATCGAGCGCTGGAAAACATGGGGGCGAGAGTCTATAAACGCTATCGGATTTATGACTACCCGCTGGTTAACGCTGCTCGCGAAGCGGCATGAAAATTGTAGCGTAACGCCGGCCTTCAGGCAAATATCCAATTCGTTGTCACAATACTTTAACAACGACCACCGTCATATCATCAGCGAGTTCGGTAGGTGCAGTAAATGTCCGGACATCGTTCAGGATAGTATCTACCCATCCCTGCGAGGGCTTCCGCTGATAAACGAGTGCTTTTAATACATTCCACATCCGAATTCTCTCGTATTCGCCCTCGTCAGCATTTCTAGCTTCCGTCAGCCCATCGCTGAAAAGCAATAGCACATCACCCTTGTACAACTTAATGGGTGCCCCGATGTGTTCCGCGCGAAATGAACACCCGAGCGGTACCGTGCTTTTGATTTCCAACTCCACGGATTGGCCTTTCCTCAACAAAATCGGTTCGGGAAGACCTGCGTTGAAATGTGTCAGCGTATTATCTTGAAGATTGAATTGCGCGAACGATGTCGCGACAAATGCTCTTTTGGGAAGGATTTCTTGAAGTGATTGGTGCATCTTTAACAGTATTTCAGACGGAAAACTTCCCCTGCGGCTTTCCAATTGCAGCATGCCGTTGGCGAGAAATGCATTCGTTGCTGCTGCCATGCCATGGCCAGTTACATCCATCAACACGATGCCAAACTGCGTTTTATCCTCGTCTAGCCAAAGGTATGTAAAGTAATCCCCACCGACTTCTGTTGCAGGTTCACAGACAGCAGCAATATCAAAACCTTCAATATGTGGTGCAGTTTCGGGCAACAGAGACAGTTGCATTTCACGTGCTGTCTTGATTTCCTCAACAGCAATACGTTGGTAGGCGATTACCTGCCTGCGGCGTTTAAGTAAGACTACCGCCTGCATCACGAGCATCCCGACCACAATCGCGCTGCCGCCAACCGCCGGCACGAGGAAAAGAGCCGTTTCATGAAATGGCGTCGGTACCGTGAAATTTAGAGTCGTAGGGCTGGAATAGTTAAAATCACGGTCGACCGCTTGTATTTCGAATGCGTAGTCGCCTGGCAAAAGGTTAAAATATTGGATTTCTTCCGCATTGATTGGAGGTTGCCAATCGACTTCTTTTCCGATTAGCCGGTGATAATATCGCATCCCTCCTGGTCGAGTTTTGAAACTGACGGCGTTGAAACTGAAAACCACGCGTTTGACTCCGGCGGGTAACGTGAGAAAATCTGCCGGCGCTTCGTAGACCTGGTCGTCGGCAGCGACTCTCGTGATGGCCACAGGCAACTCAACTTTCTTCGGTCGGTTAAACCGGATGGCCCCACCGCCTAGCGTCCCGACCCAAACTGCTCCGTTGCTATCCATATACACAGATGTCACGCTGTCATTCGGCAGGCCGTCTCGCGAGTCGATGGTTTGAAACGTCCTGCCGTCATAGCGGCTGATTCCACCGTCGACCGTTCCAAACCACATCACGCCCTCCGTATCTTGAATAATTGCGCCGATATAGTGGCTTCCAAGCCCGTCTGCAATGGTATAGGATGTCCAATTCGTCCCATCAAATCGGCTGACCCCTCCGCCGAACGTTCCGAACCACATGTCTCCTTTTTGGTCTTCGAAAATGGATAAAACCGTGTTATTTGCCAAGCCGTCCGCCGTAGTGTAAGTAATCCAATTTTCGCCGTCAAATCGGCCTACGCCATACCCGGGGTCAATTTGTCCTCCTGTACCAAACCATAATGCCCCTTGCCGATCTTGAAATATTGATGAAACGGTGTTTTTCGGCAACCCGTCCACCTCAGTGACTGTTGTCCAATTCTTCCCATCAAACCGAACGACCCCCTTTCCAGGGTTCATTTGACTTCCCGTCGCGAACCAGATGTGACCATCGGCATCTTCAAGGATTGCGCTTACGCTGTCCACCATAAACCCGTTTTGTCGGGTATAGTGTGTCCAGCGCTTTCCATCGAAGCGGCTGATACCCCCCCGATGCTTCGCAACCCAAATCAAACCTTCTTTATCTTTGAGAATCACATTCATAGGACCAAATTTCAAATCGTCCTCTCTGGTATAAGTTTGCCAGTTTACTCCATCAAATCGGCTGACACCGCCAAACGTCCCGAACCACATTGCGCCGCTATCATCTTGTCGGATGGCGTGCACCTTGTCGCTCGGCAAACCGTCTTTTTGCGTGTACACGGTCCAACTTCTCGTATCCAACCGACTGACGCCGCCGCCGAGCGTGCCGAACCAGATGGCGCCCTCCCTGTCTTGCATGAGCGCAAATACAGAGTTGCTAGCTAATCCATCTGCGGATGTATATGATTCCCATTTCTTGCCATCATACCTAGAAACGCCGCCAGTTTCGGTTCCGAACCACAACATTCCCGTGTCGTCCTCCATCATGGTGTGGACGACATCATCAGCCAATCCATCGCTTCTGGTAATGGCGTGCCACCCTTCGCCGTCAAATCGCTTGACGCCTGCGCCGATAGTCCCCGCCAAAATGTCGCCAGATTGGGTTTCAAGCAGCGCGGTCACGCGCGAGATTGCGCCATCTTGATTTTCCTGTGAAGGGATAGCAGACGGGGTAGTTAGATTAATTTTAATCCAATTCTCTCCATCATACCGCTTGAGTCCGTCCATCGTCCCGGCCAAAATGTTTCCTTCTCTGTCTTGAAGTAGGGCTGTTACCCAACGATACCGCCCGGCTACGTGAACGGTACGCCACTCCCGCCCGGCGTATCGTACAATACCGCGTCGCGTTCCTGCCCAGATAACGCCTTCTCGATCAATGAGAAGCGCCGTTACTTCTCCCGACTTTTGATTTGAGGCGTCTTCAAAGGCAACACGGCGCCACTCGTTCCCGTCATAGCGGCAAAGTCCACGATTCGTTGCTGCCCAGATAGCGCCAGTTCGATCTTGCCGAAGCGCCCGAACCGTGGCACCGGCAAGACCGTCCTTTTCGGTGTAGTTAATCCAATTTCTCCCATCAAACCGGCTTACACCGTCCTGTGTTCCAAACCAAATCTCACCGTCAGTGGTTTGCAGGGCGGAGAACACAGCGTTGTGCGCCAGTCCATCCACATGCCGGTAGGTTTTCCAAATTCCCACGGTTCGATTCTCTTGCGTGGTGTTTTGCTGGCAATTCGCGTCTTGATACTGCATGCAAAACATGAGGCTGGTCAACACACCGATGAACGTGCCGTAATGAACTTGAACGATTTGGAATCTCAAATAGGATTTAATAACGGATATCGGATTCATGTATTAATTCAGCGTGGGACATCTTAAGGATCGGCTACGGGCGAAACCGAACCCCATTTCTCGCTAATATCCAACAAACAGATTGGAGAGACATCTGTTCCAGAGGAAATCGGCGGGCGTGCAAAGTATTCATCACATTTTAAATGGTCAAAGTTGTCACGTGTGTTCTATAATAGTGTAGATGAATCGGTATTTCAAGAGTTATTTATTCAATACATTCCAAAGTATTGGTCAATCGCGGAGATTTCAAAAAATGGATTGGAATGCAATATTATTAGTCACAATCGTAGTTATCGCATTTGGTGCACTTGCTTCTTCGAGCTTGTGGGCGTCGCTTGCAATTAGCGGCTCAGACAACGAGGTAGTAAAGACCACAATAACTGTCGATAATACGGGCGAGTCTGTCTTTGTTATGTGGACGACTCGGGATTGTTTTCCGCCGCAACAGCGCTGGGGCCTCCATCTGCGGTTCAATTCGTCCACCGATGGGGGCGCAAACTGGAAGGGCCGCCCAGTAAACTTCATACACAATTCCCCTGCTGATGCTAGTGATGTCCTGCCTGAACTGGCTGTTGACAACCAAGGGAAACTTCATCTGCTCTGGTCCCGCGGTGATGATAGAGCGTCGCCCTACTACACCTCTTCGCTTGATTTCGGGCTTTCATGGAACAATCCAATTGCAATTGGATTGGAGGGCTACGGATGGGTACAGCACAACGGCCTCGGGCTGGCGGTTAGCGAGGACGGGAAGAATCTCTGGGCATTCCATAACGACGCCGACTGGACTGCAAACGATTGCGGCTCTAGCGACGGCGGTTTGACCTGGACGCAGCTCGGAAGGCACTTGGCTGCGGGCAGCCGCATGGATGGCGGCAACCCGACCCAAAGTTATTGCTCCGACGCTATAGTCGTGGGTGATTACCGGTACGTATTGCGAAAGCGAAACGATCGGCTCAACGTTTTGACTTACGACGGCAACACATGGTCGTCCTCGACTCCGACTCAGGTCAAGAACCCGCTTTCACTGGCAGACGATCACACTATAGTCGCTGACAGCGACGGCGGCATATATATTGTCTTTAGCGACGCGGGCGGGATTTTTTGCATGCGTTCAGCCGACAGCGGTGTCACTTGGGAAGATAAAGTGCGAGTGGACGATAGTCTGGAAGGCAAACACCTCCTGCCGGTCATAGGGATAATGGGGGATGGGACTTTGGCTATTGCGTGGCAGGACGGCCGCGAAACAGTCTCCGCGATTCGGTACTCAATTTCGAAAGATGCCGGCAAAACCTGGGGCGCCAGCGAAATTCTCTCGCCATCGGCAATGAGCCAGACGGCACCTGATATGTATATCGTCAACGAATCCTTGTATTTTAGCTACACGGAAGATGGCAGAGCCTTTTTCGCACGGATTCCGTGCGTACCGCCGCTGGATACATCCAACCTTTTTCCGATTTCCGGCTTTGACGTCTTTGGTTCGCAATTTGACGGAAGGCTGCCGGCCGGCTGGAGTTTTGATTCTTGGAACCAGGAATTCGCGGGTGAAACGTTCGGCAAGGCATCTCCCGGCAGGAATGGAGAGGGATTCTGTTTAGCGCTGAAGCAGGGATTGCCTGCGAATTCCTTTACGATTCGCAGTCAGTCAGTGCCCGTGACAGCCGATACTGCGTATGTTTTCAAGGGGTACTATGCCGCAGTGTGCCGGGGAAAGGTGTCGGTTGCGGGACAATGGATCGACACAGACGGAGAGGCATTCGAAAGTTTTGAGGTCAAACTTCCCGATACACAGGACGACTGGATTGCATTCTTCGAAGAGCTCTATAGCCCGGCTAACGCAGCACAATTGCAGATAGTGATTACGAAAGAGTGGCGGGATGGCTCAGTGCGATTTGATGATTTTTCCCTCCGCAAAGGCGTTCTACGGGACTATGCATCGGAATTTTCTCTGCCTCCGCTGAAGCCCGGCGAATCGCGATTCCCTATCTACGGTCTTTTCACCAGCGGCCCCGGCCTCGGCGCAGAATGGGAGGCTGAATGCGCAATGGCAAACTTCAGCGTCGGTTCCTGGCGTGCAAAGTACGGGTTGCGAAGGCGTATTTCTTCGACTTGGGCGTCTACTTGGGATGACTCAGAACTCGTAAAAGCCAATGAGGATTCTGAGGTTTTTGATATCTCGGGGCACGACGAGCCGGGGAAGTGGCAGTATTTAGATCTCGCGGAGCAAAACCGCCGATTTAGGCGGCTTGCACCTTCCAAACCCTTTGTAGTGAATCTACTCCCATGCTATGGGCCATATTCTCCCTATCCGGTCTACCGAGACTACGTCCGGTCATTTATTGAAACCGTTGAACCGTCACTGTTTACTTATGACAACTATGCGTTGGGCGGAGAATCTCCGTCCTACGGCGGGCATTTCTTCCCCAATTTTGAAATCGTGCGTCAAGAAGCCCTGAGAGCAGACGTCCACTTTGGCTTCATCGGTTCGGTGGTCGCGTTTTTCCACATTCGCAGCCCGAGCGAAGCGGAGCTTCGCTGGCAGGCTTATAGCGCATTGGCTTATGGCGCACGAACCTTGGGTTGGTTCACTTACAACACGGAGGTCGAATATGGCGGCCATAATTGGCATGATGCTGTTATAGAAAGCGACGGCAGCCGGTCCTTGCACTATTCTATGCTGCGCCGAGTGAACGGTGAGATACTCAATATTGGCGATACCTTGCTGCGGCTGAAATCCACGAACGTCTTTCACACAGAGCCTTTGCCGGAACTGACTCGAGATGTGTCAGAATCAATGTTAATAAGTTCAATTAGCGAAGGGAAGTGGGTTGTAGGCGAGTTCGTGGATAGTTCAGGCGTAAACTACTTCATGCTGGTCAACCGCGACTTCACGAAGGAGCAGAAAGCAGTTTTAACATTCAACGGCAAGCCCAAAGCTCTATTCGAGATCGATAAATCCGATGGTACACAGACGCCGGTCGTGGGTTTCAGTGCGCAAAACCGATCGGTATCTTTGACGGTGACTGCCGGGAATGGCCGCCTATTTCTCCTCAAGTAGTTGCCATTGGCAAACGTAAGGCATTAGCGGGCAAAAACGTGGAACCCCCAATAGCGCCGCACGGATTTTTCATTTATCCCGTCCAGCAGAACCTGGGTGTTTATGCACCTCCTTCCTCCTTGTCAAGGCGGGGAATGATTCAGAAAAATCCTCCCCCTTATCAAGCTTACTATTACCCACAAGTCCAGAAATTTGCACGGAGCCGCGCTGTGGGAGGGAAATCCTTCTCCCGATTGTCGAGAATCAAGCGACCGAATAGGGAGCATCAACTGAGCGGATAGCGAAGGCGATAGTCTTAAAATGCCTCTCCAACAGTGAGAACGCCTTGTCGGCTCATTACAATAATCATTCCCCTCCTTACCAAGGAGCATCAACTGACCGATTAGGGAAGGCGATAGTTTTTATAGTTCTTATAGGTTGGGTTGTGCGCTGTTTCTAGCACCCTCCATTAAGATGTAGGTAATAGTAAGCTTAGTAAGGGGGAGATTTATTCCGACGAACATTGCCGCGATTCGGAGATTGCGCCTACGGAACCTACAAGAACTAGCGAATATGTGCCGTGAGTTGGAGATTGCGCTTACCGAAGGTGCGAGAACGGTTGGAGGGGCGGCGAGGTTCTACCACGGTGAGCCGGTAATCGGGATGTCGATTGGCGAGGTTGCGACGAGCAAGTATCCGACGCCGCCCTCGATTGGGCCGTCACCGTCTTGACCGGGTGCCGTAATCGTGTGAAATCCAAAGCCAGCGGCTTTGGAGACCGCGATTGCCAAAACACCTTCGAACAGCAGCAGGCCGCTAATCATGTTGATGCCACCCGGATTGCGCGGAAAGCCGACGAGGTTGTTTCCGACTTCCACGTTAATTTCGGAAACGCCGCCGGATTCTAACGCATCGCCGGCAAGCTCTAGCTTCGCAGCCCTGCGCATCACGGCAATTAGACCTGTATCGGCACGGATTTCGGCATCGGCTGCACTTCCCGCGCTCTCGTCACCGATGTAGCTTTGCCATCTGCCATTGTCGTCAAGTGATATGATGAAGTTGACGGCATCTCCGAGGGAATCAAAAAGGTCGCCCACCGTGTCGATTACAACATCTTGGCCGTTAATCTGATTAACTTTCAACGGAATATGTATCCCATGTGTGCCCCGTGGGATGGACAACGTAAACATCGGTACCCTTACAGATTCGATAGTCAGCAAGGCGACAGTATGGGAAATACCTTCGACGCTCACGAAAACCTTGTTGATGCCGGGATCGGCGCCAAGTGTGAGGGTACTCTCCGCCCTGCCGTTGGCATCAGTTGCGGCAATTTTCGGTTGGACCGTCCCGCCGCCTGCGGTGACGGTAAAGGAGACCTGAATACCCGGCACGGGATTATCAGATTGATCTCGCACTTCCACAACAAACGGCTCTTCAAGCGGCGCGCCGGGAGTTCCCTGCTGGTTTTCGCCAGAGATTATTTCGAACGTTTTGAGTATTCGGATGGCTTCGGCGTTAAACACGACTAATTTCTGGATGCCGGCAACAGAAACAGTGACGGAGTTTGTGCCCGCATTTGGGCTTAACGTGAGGGTACTCTCAGCCCGACCATTTGCGTCAGTCGATTCGCGCGCGGCACTCAGCATACCACCGCCGCTGCTGACGGTAAAAGTAACCGGAACGCCTTCAAACGTAACACTATTTTCGTCCCGAATTTCCACAACGAACGGTTTGTCTAACACGGCACCGGGTAATCCCTGTTGGCTATTGCCCGAGACTATGCGAATCTCATGAGGCGTTCGGTTGTCGAAATCCACCTCAACCCCCCGCTCCCGTAAGGCAGGAATGTGCGTGTATATGGATGCGTAACTCAAGGGATTTCTCCGAAGATAAACCATTGCCCCGCCCGCTAATCCAGTATTCGCAATTAAGGGTGACATATCTGTTATTGAGTTGCCTTGAAGATTCAGGGATGTAAGGTTGATTAATCCCGTTAAAGCCGAGGTGTTGGTAATTTTGTTGTTCTCTAACCCCAGCGCAAATAGATTGGTCAATCCTGCTAAAGGGAAAATGTCGGTGATGTTGTTATTTATTAGATACAAGCCCGTTAGGTTGGCTGCGCTTTCGAGGCCGGCAAGGTTGCTAATGTCGGCGCCGCCTGCATAAAGATAGGTCAAGGTTTCCATATCTGCCGGGGCTATTGGTGTTCCCGACGCCACACCGAGCGTGTTTTCAATCGCGGCGCGAAGATTTGGATCGGGGATGTCTAACGGTGCAACCGCCACGGCGGTAAAGGTTACCGCCTCCTCAATTCCAGCGGCAGACACCCGTACGGTGTTGATTCCCAAATTTTTTCCCAGCGTGAGCGTACTCTCCGCGCGTCCATTTTCATCGGTCACGATGTGCTGCACGCTGAGAACACCTCCGCCTGCGGTAACGGCAAAGGTGATGGCGACGCCGCCAAGTGGAGCACCGTCATCTGAATTTCGTGCTTCAATGACAAATGGGATAGGCAACGGAGTGTTAGCTAAGCCGTGTTGGTTATCGCCCGAAATTTTCGAAAGCGGTTGAAATGCGTCAGAAACCAGTACAAATTCTTCACCGCCCCATGTGTCTCCATTCATGTCAACGGCATCAACAACAATCGGATGAATTAGAGGGTTCGAAAGACTGGTGTTTCTGCTGTATGACGGTTCATGGGCAGATGGAATAAAACCGTTATATTCAAATTCAATAACGGCTTCCTTTTTGCCCGCTAACCCGCGGCATGCCTTCAATGTGAATCGGTTGTCTGGTTGGGCGGCGTGTAGAATCGCTTGGTGCAGCCCATCTGAATCTCGGATTGAGAGTCGAACTAGGGTGCTTTTTGAGGCTGCCGGATAGGAACGGGGGGAAACAAATTCAATGATGGGCGGCAGCCCTGATTTAAGTGGAGCATCGTGCTTAAAGTAGGGATGCACGGACAAATATTCGGCGTTGCATTGGGATAACCGATTCCAGCTTGGTGAATCCGGTGAGCCGTACGACATGATGTACGCGCCGTCGCGGAAGTCGTGGTAAAGTCCGAAGGCGTGTCCGAGTTCATGCGCCGCTAAGCCCCAATTAAACCTACCGGAAACCAATGCCTCGCCACCGGTTTTTCCGCGTCTGCCGCCGACACCGCGGTAAACGGAATCGCCCATACCAATTCCATTTATACTGTTGTCAACGACGATGAGATAGACATTTGCTTCGTGATTGAAGGCACTGTTAATCTCGGCAGACACAACACGATCTGTTTCTTCAAGATAGTGACTATCAGGATATTGTCCAGCTACATCGTGCACCATCGGCTCGCCTTGAGAGTCAGTTTCAAAAATGAACGTTGAGTTTCCGTACCCATGCGCCTTCATCTGCTCGGCAAAGAAAGATTGAATAGTGCGAATATCCGTTTTCATCTGTTGAACCACGCCGGTGCGGTACGGACGGTCATTGGGCAGGAAGTAAATCATTCTTACCGTTCGCGGGGCGCCGACGTTTAAGTTTGGTGCGAAGGTTCGGGCGTAATTACGGGTATCCGGACGCTTGGAATCATTATGAGATTGAAGTTGGTATTGGACAGCCCCGCATAAATGTGCCGCATTCCCTAGGGTTGGATGGGGAGCGGCAACCGCAAAATTGGGTGTGAAAACGGGGAGAAAAAGAATTACCAATGTTTTTATGATTTTGATTGCCATGGTCAACCCGTCAAAGAATGTCTGAACTGTGATTAATGGAGTGAAATGTTATTCGGTGTTGACAAACTCTTGTAGGATAGGTAGAGCGGGATTGATGACACATGTGAATTATGAGACAGGTAGTTGTTGAATTGATTGGGTTCAAGACTTGTTTATGTGTGGGGATATGCAATGTTTTTGGTGGTCCGGAGGTTTCAATGCTGAAGACTATCGTCTTCGCTATTCGCTCAGTTAATCGTTGGGTTTCGCTGCGCGTAATAAGCAATGCGGTTTTCTTGCGTACCGAACGGACATAGCTATCGGCACGGTTTTGGATTTACCCGCTCTACCCAACCTACAAGAACTAGCGAGTATTTGCCGCGATACGGAGAACGTTCCTACCGCGGCGGTGGATTCCAAATTCGCGAAGTAAAGTCAATAACCCCCTCTAGCTCAACTTGGTAAGGGGGAGGATTATGATAGCTTTTGTAGGTTGGGTAGAGCGGGTAATACGAAAACCGTTGCGATTGCTTTGACGGTTCAGTCCCAAGAACATTGCTCTATGCAGATTGCGTGTAGCGAAACCCAACGCTTTTCTGCCGTCTAGAGATTTCAAAAGCGTTGGGTTTCGGAAAGACTATCGCCTTCGCTATTCGCTCAGTTGATCTCTACCCAACCTACAGGAGTTAGACGCATAACGTACCATCGGGTATCGGAATGCCCTCATGGCAGTTCGTATTGATTGACATACTCGCAAAACGGTGTTATTCTTGTGCGAACTTATCCGGCAAATCCCGAGGTGAGAAATGCAAGCGGAAGATGAGAAACAATCACAACGAAATAGCGAAATACGGCGGTTGCGCCAGCGAGTGGCGAGGTTAGAGCGCGATAGAGATAAATTCAAGCGGATGTCGGAGGCAGACCCATATTACAACGGCCCGGACATGTTTGCTTCTGCTGATGCCGTCTCGGAAAGGGTTCTCCACTGCAATGAAGCGTTATGCACGGCGTTGGGTTATGCAGAAGCGGAGATTGTGGGCCGCCCTATTTCGAAGATATATCATCCGGACAGTGTTGAAAGTGCAAAGCAAGCCTTCGCCAGCCTTGTAAGCGACGGTACAATACGTGATGTGGAGCTAGTATTGCGGAAGAGTGATGGAAGTACATTGGCGGTGAACTTAAATGCCGCAACTTACCGTAATACAAGAGGAAAGGCGCTTTACTGCCGGTTCATTTGGCGGGACATCACGCGGCAGAAGGAGACGGAACAGGACCTACGAGCGAGTGAAGAACGCTTTCACCAGTTGGCGACCAGCATCCGCGAGGTGTTCTGGCTAATGTCGCTCGAAGGGGACGAGTTTTTCTACCTCAGCCCCGGATACGATGAGATATGGGGACGATCCCGCGTGGACTTAATGGCGGAACCGATGTCGTGGGTGGACAGCATCTATCCGGATGACATAGAGCAGGTTATTGCTCATTTTGAGCGGCAGAAACTCGGCGATTTAGTGGAGTATGAGTTTCGTATGGTGCGTCCGGACGGTGAAATCCGTTGGATTCATGCGCGCGCCTTTCCAGTCAACGATGAGAACGGCGTACCCTACCGCGTGGCGGGCTTTGCGCTGGACATCACGGAACGCAAGCGTGCAGAGGAGCAGTTAATTCAAGCGAGTAATATGGCCTCATTAGGGCAGCTCACGGCCGGCGTAGCGCACGAGATTAGCAACCCGGCCAATTTTGTTTTGCTAAACGGAGAATCCCTTCAGAAATCTTGGTCAAGCGTAATACCGTTTCTGGATGAATATTGCGGCGAGCACGGGGATTTCATGTGCGCCGGCATGCCCTATTCGAAATTGCGGGGCCGTATCAGCAAACTAGCTACCGGCATCATTGACGGTGCGAATCGAATCAAAAAAATCGTGGATGCGCTCGGCGATTTCTCGCAAAGCGGCAGCGAAGATTTAAGCCAACCGGTCAATTGTAATGCGGTGATTGACTCCGCAGCCGTAATTATGCGGAATCTGATTAAAACATCGACGAACCACTTCTCGACTCAATTTGAGGACAATCTGCCTGATGTTCTCGGCAACTCGCAACATCTCGAACAGGTATTTATTAACTTAATCACTAACGCTTGCCATGCGCTGCCCGATCCGGGCAAAAAAATCGTGGTTTCGACCCAAACGAGTTCAAAGGGTGTATTGATTGAGGTTTGCGACGAGGGAGAGGGAATTCCGCCTGAAAATTTAGGACGCATTATGGACGCCTTCTTCACGACCAAGCAAGGTGCCAGCGGCGTCGGACTAGGGCTTTCCATCTCTTACAATATTGTCAAGAATCATGGCGGGGAATTAACCTTCTCCTCCGAACTTGGAAAGGGAACGACAGCGGCAGTCAAGCTGCCTGCCGCCCGTTAACGGCAACTATATGAATCCAGTTCAGTTTCCTACGCATCCCATTCTACTGGTTGACGACGAAGAACATTTCCTATTCAGTGCGGATCACACGTTGAATTTAGCGGGCATGAATAATATCGTCCAATGCGGTGACAGCCGCGAAGTTATGTCCACTCTGTCGAAGAGAGACTTTTCGGTTGTCGTGCTGGACTTGCTGATGCCCGGCTTATCCGGACTGGACATACTACCGTTGATTGTTTCGGCCTTTCCGGAACTTCCCGTAATGGTCTTCACCGCTGTCAACAATGTGGAAACGGCGGTCGAGTGTCTGAAACTTGGGGCGTACGACTACATCCTGAAACCGATAAATAGCGTCAGGCTTGTGTCCACGGTTCGACGCGGTGTAGAAATGAGCGAACTGCGCCACCATAACCGGCAACTCAAAGACCGGCTCCTCTCGGACGCCTTGGACCATCCTGAAGCGTTTTCGAACATCGTCACACAGGATCGTGCGATGTATGCCGTATTCCAATATACCGAGACAGTTGCTCCAACGCCGATGCCGGTTTTGATTACGGGCGCAACCGGTGTTGGCAAGGAACTGATTGCAGCGGCAATCCACAAGCTGAGCGGGCGGGAGGGTGAATTTGTTTCAGTCAATGTCTCGGGACTCGACGACCACCTATTCTCGGACGCGCTTTTCGGCCACAAAAAGGGAGCGTTTACGGGCGCGGATTCAGAGCGAAAGTGGTTAATTGAACGCGCGTCAAACGGCACGCTCTTCCTTGATGAAATCGGCGACCTGCACCTGGAGTCTCAGGTCAAACTGCTGCGTTTTTTGCAGGAAAGAACTTACTACCCGCTTGGCGACGATTTCCCGCGAACAAATAACGCAAGAATAGTTGTTGCTACGAATCGAGATATACAATTCCTGAGAGAGTCCGAAACTTTTCGCAGCGACCTCTACTTCCGCTTGAAAACTCATCATATTCACCTGCCGCCGCTTCGCGAGCGGGCGGGCGATATCCCGTTATTGGTATCGCATTTTCTGGAAATCGCCGCTAAGAAACTAGAAAAGGAAACGCCCACGGTTCCACCCGAACTCTACACCTTGCTTGGAACCTACCACTTCCCGGGCAATATCCGAGAACTTGAAGGCATGGTACTAGACGCTGTCAGCCGGCACAAAGGGGGTGTACTTTCCATAGCATCTTTCCAGCGAGCGATTGGCGAGCAGTCTATAGTTTCCCACGAGGATACGACGGTTAAAGGAAGCAATTTTGCGGAAGGATTGTCGGCGCTAGCCGCACTTCCCTATTTGAAAGAAGTAGAACAACTGATGATTACCGAAGCCCTTAAGCGCGCCGATGGCAACCAGACGCTTGCAGCTAAACTCTTGGGAATGTCGAGAAATGCGTTAAACAAGCGTCTAAACCGTTCCAAAACATCATCGGACGATGAGTAAATCGGCGTTTGCTTTTCCCCACCCCGCTCTCTAATCTGTACCAACCCTCTCTTTTAACGAAAACCAAGTCTTCAAAGGGGTGCGCCATTTGGCGCTATTGCACACTTTTGGCGCACAACCCCCCAAACCCTTGCCTGGCAAGGGTTTCCTCGCTTATTGACCCCAATTTTTCCGAATCGTGGGGACATTTGGCGCACCCCTTTCCAAATCTCGCCAGGACGTTGCCGTTCCAGTCTGAAAAAAACTTTAAAATGCCCGTATCCCTTGATACGTAAGGCTTTCCGAGTCAAAGCCGAGCCCAAATTGAAGCATGATTTTGTACTTGGCATAGAAATTGCGCATACAATGCCCAAAGTATCTTGATTTGGAACGCGGGGATTCATTTCAAAAGAGGCGGCGTTGATGAATTTTGGGGTCACGCGCATTTCACTTACCATCGGGTTCTCCGTTGTATTGGGTTGCTTGTTACTTTTTACGCAAGCCATCGCAGATGCCTCCGATGCCTTCACGCTCATCTATGCCGGTGACGAAGGCGGGCAGCTTGGGCTCCACGGATGCGGAACCGAACAGGTCGGCGGGCTTTCTCGACGCCAGACCGTTATACAATCCTTGCGTGAAAAATACCCTGTCTCGCTGAACCTTCACACCGGAAACTTCCTTGACCCTACCGACCCGAACAATGAACTCATCTGCCAAATCGCCCTCGAAGCCTTAAGCGCTATGCATTACGACGCGGTCTGTCTCGGACCGGGTGACCTGTGTCTTCCCGTTGATTCACTCTCCGCCCTTTACGCCAACCATCCGGATTTGCCCGTTATTTGCACGAATATCGTAGGCGCGCAGTTCCTGCGACCGTTTGAAGCCATCGAAGCGGGCAAGAGTAAAATTGCCGTGGTTGGGTTGATATCAAATTCGTATGAAACCGAGATTTCCGCCTATAATCCGGAAGTCACGCTTACCCATCCAGCGGAAGCGCTAGAGACTTTGGGGGAAGAAATCACGCCTCAAAGTGATTTTGTCGTGGGCGTATTTCACGGATCAGAGACGGAAGCGCGTGAACTCGCGGAGAGGTTTTCATGGTTATCCGTTCTCGTCCTCGCCCAGAATGAACCCACAGAAACACCTTCCGTGCCACCGATTGTCGTGGGCGATACAACCATTGTCACCAACCCTGCGAAAGGAGAAGCCGTTGGGGTTCTAGAAGTTGGGCTTGACGCTAATCTCCAACATGTGGTGTCGAGGGAGAATCAGCGCATTGCGGTCTCAGAAGGAATTTTACCTGACGCCGACCTTGAGACGTTATTGGGGCTTTATGATTTCCTCTCCGAAGATTTCGAATTTGGCGGTCAAGATCGTGTACCTGATGACCGTGCTGTCCATATCACCTACTTTCACAAACGTGGCTGCCAGAAGTGTGCTAGAGCCAGCGAGATTTTGAAACGCCTCGAAACCGAATACCCGCAGATTGTGGTTGAAAAACGCTACGCCAAAGCCGACCAACAACTGCTTGAGGCGATGGGGGCGTTGTACGACGTTCCGGAAGTCAAGCGGCTCACCACACCGGCGGTGTTTATCGGAGATGCGTATCTCTTGGATGAACTTGATGAAGCAAAACTGGAAGAGATTATCGGAACATACCTCGTAACAGGCGTTGCCTCTCGGTTATCGGACGCACAAGCCAAAACTGGTGAAGCGGAATCCGAAATCGTCAAACGCTTTAGCGCCTTCGGGACATTGGCTGTCGCGGGTGCGGGGTTGCTTGACGGAATTAACCCGTGCGCCTTCGCAACGATTGTGTTCTTCATCTCCTATCTTTCTCTCGTTGGACGCTCACGCAAAGAGATGCTCGTTGCCGGCGGGGCATTCGCTGCCGTGGTGTTTGTGACGTATCTGCTGTTGGGGATGGGACTGCTCAAATTCCTCTCGTTCCTCAACGAGTTCTCGGTCGTTGCCAAGTGTGTCTACCTAGTTGCTGCGATTGGGACGTTCACGCTGGCGTTCTTGAGTCTATACGACGCAATCAAAGCCAAACAGGGCAAGGTGAAGGAAATAACATTACAGTTGCCCAAATCTCTGAAACAGCGCATCCATAAGGTCATCCGCGAACAGACGCGGACATCAAGCGTCATCATCGGCGCATTGGTCATCGGCTTTGCGATTTCTGCCCTAGAGTTGGTCTGTACCGGTCAAGTCTACTTGCCGACGATTACGTTCGTCATGGGTGTTGAGGGGATGCGCGCAAATGCCTTGGCGTACCTGATTCTGTACAATCTAATGTTTATCACGCCGCTGCTGGTTGTGTTCGGTTTCGTGTATTGGGGCACGACCTCGATGGAGTTGGGTGGCGTGTTGCAAAAGCAACTGATGCCGGTAAAGGTCGGAACGGGAGTATTGCTGTTTGGGTTAGGGCTTTGGTTACTTTCAGGAATCCTGTGAATTATATTTAGCGAAAGTTGAACAATGATACAGTATTTGCATTCCCATAAATTCTTGCTAGTAAGCATCTTTATGGTCGCTTTTTGTTTATTGAATCAACTAAGTTTCGGTGAACAGCTAGGTCTCAATGAAGTTGTCGAAATTCTTAATTTTGCACGGCAGAGCATTGAATACGGAGAATTGAAAATGTTCTCGTACTGGCCTGCTAAACCTCAAGTGCCTTCGCTCGACGAAGAGTTGGAGTTGAAACAGCAACTGTATCACTGGCAGCAACAATACGACAATGCCAAGACCTTAAAGAAGCGAGAATTGGCTGCGGAGCAGTTAACCTTCTATCAGGAACAACAACAATATTTTTTGAATGGCAGTCCAACATTTGAAGAGAGAAACATCATATTCCTCGTCCGTCCAAATTTTATTGATAAAGATTCTAATGAACTCTATGATGCACGAATTCTCGACATTGACCGTTACAGACAGTTCACTCATTCTCGACCACCTTCTTTTTTTGAAGAATCCTATCTTAATGCGAACTACATTTATACGACAATCATGAAAGCTGAATTTAATGCATATTTGTGGGCAAAAGAGAAATCCTTGAGCGGGTTCGTGGGAAAACCGGGAAATGTCAGTGACTTCCCTTACCACCTAAATGGAAGGTCTGATTTCCCAATAGATGCCGACCGCGTTGTGTCATTTGAGATGATTACCGATGACAAGGGGAATGACCTTTATTTGCTTGAGTTTTTGCCATCAACTTGGTCAGATACAGATTCAAAAACCATCGAACGGGAGGGCAAAAGCGTTGAACACAAGCTACGGATTAAAGTATCCGAAGGTGTTACCAAGGGGCCATTACGAGACACTTTAAAAATTCACACAACGCATCCCGCCCATCGAAAAATTGAAATACCTGTCTCTGGTATCGTAATGAACAGGTAAGTGAGGAATTCTTTGATGAAACAAAAAAGCTGGCTAATCAAGACTTTCGCTGGAATAATCTGTCTGATTGCCGTACTTGCGATGGGGGTTGCTGGTAAACTTTCAACCGGCAGTGAAGACAAAGGTTTGATTCCGATTCCTGCCGGGGAATTCCTTATGGGAACGGACGATCCTAACCTCCCCTTCAATCATCAGCCGATGCAGTCGGTGAACCTTGATGCGTATATGATTGGGGCATGCGAGGTGACAAATTCTGAATTTGAACAGTTTGTCATAGATGGCGGATATCAACGAAAAGAACTTTGGCTTCCCAATGGCTGGGCTTTTATTCAGGAACATAAAATTCAGATTCCATACAGTTGGCGTAATTCCGAGTTTCGGCAGCCATCCCAACCCGTAACTGGTGTAAGTTGGTATGAAGCAAACGCATTTGCTGGCTGGGCAGGTAAACGCCTACCCACAGAAGCGGAGTGGGAGAAAGCAGCACGAGGCGAAGCGGGGTATCATTTCCCTTGGGGAAATACCTTTGATTTCAGATGTGTAAACTATTCTGCCTTTACATTGCCCCTCCCGGTTGGAAGTTTCCCTGACGGACAGAGCCCCTATGGAGTATTTGATATGGCTGGAAACGTCGCGGAATGGGTTATGATTACTGAAGATGATTCTGATTGCTCCGAATTTAAAAGCTTCAAAGTAGTCAAAGGCGGGGCATGGTCATCAATCCGTAGCGAGTTCCGTTGTGCCAATCGCCGTTATGAGAAGCCGACGTGGCGCGGCCTTGATGTTGGATTTCGTTTGGCTACATCATCACCGGGCACAGATACTTCCGAGGAAAACGCTACTATGGGCGCAAGTAAAGGGGTGGCGCCTTAAAAGAAAGGTGAGTTTCGGCAAACTCGCTATAGCTTGTCTTAATATCGGTTCCTCCTTGCCGAAATGCTTTCTTTGCGCGTTTTGAGCAGAGGATCGCGACCGTCAAGATTTGAACATTGAAAGTGTAATCTTATGAATTTCAGGAATAAAAGGATTCTTGTCGTTGGCTTTGTTGTTATAGGAAGCGCCGTCATATTGGTCGTTGGATACCGGGGGTACCAAGCTGCGAGACCTACAAAACCGATGTCGGAGGTCGATATATCTGCTACCATTCATATCGAACGGCGCCCACAGGAGGCTTCTAGATTTGACTACATGCTGCTTGAGATGCTTTCTGCAACGGCGAAATCTCCGTCCACAGAAGAAGAAAAAACATTGGACAGTTCGATTACAGCGAAACAACTTCTGCAGAAAAAGTTGCAATCACAGATGGAGATCGGCTATCACTTATTGATAGCACTTCATCAATCTAAACGAGAAATTGATAAGCTTCTAGGCGCTTCGAGTTCTAAATCCGTAGACCAATTGAAACAGCTGCGGCAGAGATACAACGAGCAAATTCTCTTATTGGCCGAAATAGGAGCCTTTCTCGGAGAAAGCGAGGTGAGATTGATGGCAAAAAGATTGCTAGGCAAATTTCCCGATCAAGCCGATGCATTACTTCATCGGATTCGTGCATTCTTACGTGACCACGGTTATTAGGGGGTTTAACAGATATGTGGCTGCAAACAAGAAGGATATGTTTCCATGTTATGGCAGTAACTGCCATTGTTATTTTCTTTAGATGCGGCGGATTAGAAAGGAGCGTCGTTGCGCAACAGCCTGGTGCAAAGGAATTGCTTCAAGAGCATCTGAAAGACCAACGATCACGATTGCAGAATGGAACGGTGATGCTCATTCTGCGACGAGATGCCAATAGCACTACGCATGGGTTCTTATACCTAGTGGCCTTTCTGGACGATAAAATGCGGTGGGAGTCGTATGTTGTACCTCATAATTTCTCTCTGGACTCCAAGGAAGAGATTGGTTTCATTTTTCAGGAAACTTCCGGGATGTTTGTAAAGCTTGTTGTGTCCTATTCGGATGGCTATTACTCGAACGTTCAAGGTGCGATTTCCATTGGACGGTCTACAACGATTTCAAACCAGATCGCCTATTACCGATTTTTGGACGAGGTCATTAATTCGCTTGATTCCCGCGACGTACAGGTTCAAAAGCATGATGCTCCTGCTCCCTATGTCGGTGTGAATATCCGCCTATCGGATTGGTACCAGCTATCGAAGGACACGGATCAACGTGTCGAGTTCACGACGGACATCTGGCTAGACCCTGAACACGCTGGCTTGGCGACCCGTCTAGCTGGAACAAGACCAGAGTTTTGGAAAGATCCGCAGAAGGGAGAAGGTGCACCGAGTTCTGTTGTTTATTTAACTTGGCACGCGGAGGTTAAGGCATTTGCAAAAAGTCATGGCATCTGGTATCCCCAAATCGTCATGACTAAAGTAGAAATGGAACCTGATGCCCCGCCCCAAGAAGATCGTTGGGAGGTACTCGGTTTCTGTACAGGTGTGGATTTGCCTATTTCAATCTTTGGAACATCGCCGAATAGGAAGATGAAAGCGGATAGTGCTTGGCCGCAGGTTGCCGAATGGATTGTATTGAATCCACCTCAACAGCCAGTTGACAAGATTAAAGAGGAGAAATAAGATGTCCAATAAAGCCATGATAGTCAGTCTTCTGTTGATAGTCGTTGTTGTCGCCGTTGGGATAATTTGGTATGTTTTCCGTCCCGGCGCAAATGAAACTGAGCAAATCGTAGAATATGTCATATCAGCGCCTAAGCAAACGGACAGTTCTCTTGAATCTCAAGCGAGTTCCGGTGATACTTCAAAACAGCAAGATGTCATGAACACCGATGAACTTGAAGCATTGAATCGAATGATAGAGATACTTGAAGCCATGGAGGAGTCTTCCGAGGAATCTACCAGTGTGGAGATGGAAATGCAAGAAACAGTCTTTAAGCAGCAGGAAACTGAAGAACAGGAAATTGAAGAATCGCCTGCTGGCACCCCATCCGCCGGTGATATGGAACTAGCAGAGCAACAATTTCGGCCGCTTTGGGAAGAGAAGATAGATATAGGCAATGAACTGCTTACCGTACTTCACGAATACAAAGCAGATTATGCTGAAATTTTAAGTCAACCGGTGGATTCGTTGGATGAACTAATGGAAGTGAAAATGCAACTTCATGAAATGAATAATGATCTTGGACAAATGACAACATTCTTTGAAGATGATGAAATTGTATCAATCATGAATCTTGTGTATGGTGGATATCCCGATGAAGTCCAAGCGTTTCTGAATCGGGTTGCCGACTTCGAGCGTGAATTGGAAGCTTTACACGATAATTAGTAATCTCTTTGAGGTGTATTACGATGTCGAAGAATTTTAGAGGTTTTTCCCGTCCCCACTCGAATCTAGCGATGAGTCCTAAAAAATTCCAGAAGCCCAAATTCATTATCTTAGGCGGATTGCTGATTGCCGTAGTGTGTCTACCACGCATAATGGGTCTCACATACCACTGGTCTTCTGACGAAACAACATGGTTGAATCGCTCTCATAGTTTTGCGACGGCGTTACAACAGCGTGACTTCGCCGATACGTCCCAATCTTATCACCCCGGCGTGACAACGATGTGGATAGGAGCTTTGGCTATCTGGCGTGATTACGGCAAAACGTTGTCGATTGCTCCCAACTTAGTAACCCAGAGTTTTCTGTCTCCTGAACTGCTAGCTCGGGCTCGCTTATTGGTAGCACTCATAACAGCCTTGACAATTTTACTTGCGGGACTGCTGCTGCAACGGTTGCTAGGCAACACCATTGCGCTGGTAGGAATTCTGTTCCTGGCCCTGGATCCCTTCTTTCTTGCGGAAAGCCGGCGACTGCATAATGATGCCCTAGCCACCGGTTTTCTAATGCTTACGCTGTTCTGGTGGTTCTGCTATCTTGAAGACGAGCACCCTCGGCGGCGTGACCTCATCTTGTCAGGCATTAGCTTCGGACTGGCATGTCTCTCCAAAAGCCTCGCAGGTGCATTCCTGTTCTTTCTACCACTATTGCTGATGTGGTATGTCAAACAATGCGCCTTGTCCGCGTTGCGCGTGCTATGGGGAGCTTTATTGTGGGTGGCTATTGCACTGCTAACTGTCCTTAGCTTGTGGCCATATCTGTGGACGTGGCAATTCGGACACATACCCATGTTTCCTCTGCTATTATCAGGTGCCATTGCCTTAGCCATTTTAGCATCACGACAGCACGGGAAAAGTTCAACAGTGAACTGGTCTCTACCTGCGAAAGGAATAGCTATTTTGGCTGGTTTGGGGCTGTTGGTAGTAGGTTCATTTGCACTTAATGCATCATCAACGGTGTTAGGACACATGTACAAGGCGTTAACGACACCGCATGAAATTCCTCAACTGTTTTTGGGACGAATCGGTCATGCGCAGAGTGGACTTTACTATCCGGTTTATTGGTTTGTCTTGGGTGCGCCGCTGACCGTACCATTGATTGTCTTCGCCGGTTGGCAATTATGGCGTCAGCGCCGGGAACATCCAAAAACATACCGCGTAGGCGTGGCGCTCTTGCTGTTTGGGGTGTTCTATCTGTTGGGACTGACGCTGGTGGCGAAAAAGATCCCTCGCTATCTTGTCATCAGCTTTCCCCCATGGGACGTGTTAGCAGCCATTGGCACCGTTTCGTTGATACGACTGCTGCGAAATTTCGTCAAGAAACCGATTTTCACTTACGCCATGGTGACTTTTACCCTTTTTTTTCAAGCCGCACCCGTCTTGAGCCTACACCCCAACTACCGTGCGTATTACCATCCGTTAATCCCCGCATCATGGATTGTGAAAAATATCTCTCAAGGGGGTGGTATGGGATTAGATTTCGCTGCCCAATACCTCAACGGCAAACCCAACGCGGAACAGTTGACTACCTACGTGACGCCGCTTGGTGGTTTTCTGGAGTATTATTTTAATGGGCATACCCGCCCAATTGATACCCAAACCACCTTGCTTCAATCCGATTACGTGGTCGTATACATCCGCGACCAACAGATTGGGTGGGTCCCACAAACCGAACTTTTTCAGAAATTATCCTTAGAGCATGTCGTTCGTGTTAACGGTGTTGAATATGCATGGATCTACAGAGCTAATGAATCAATTCACGTCACTGGAGTAAGTCAATGATACTTCAGCCAATCAAATTTTCGCTTATCTTTTAACGTGTGAATATTGTTGACTAGGTGACGGTTGTCGCGACTTAATCTGATGATGTTGAGTTTCGATACAAAATGATTTGAATACATGCAGGTGTGTCAGGTAAACCCAAGTGAAAACACTCCCGAAAATCTCCATTATCGCGCCCGTCTTTAACGAATCCGCAACCCTTAAGCCGCTCTACCATCAGATTCGAGATGTCATGAAGATAATTGGTTTTCCGTACGAAATAATCTTCGTGGACGATGGCAGCACGGATGGTTCGTTCGGCATAATGGAGGAGATTCATCACCTCCATCAAGAATCGGCGCCTACGGCGGCAGCAACCCCGAGGCCTTCGGAATTTGATGACACCCCAGTTGCCGCGACGGCTTCCAATATTATTGTCATTCAGTTTCGGCGCAACATGGGCAAGGCGTTAGCTTTGGCAGCGGGGTTTGCGCGCGCAAAGGGAGATGTTGTCATCACGATTGACGCCGATTTGCAAGACGACCCTAGCGAAATTCCAAACTTGTTGGCGAAAATCGAGGATGGCTACGATGTTGTATCCGGTTGGAAAATCGATCGTCAGGATTCGTGGTCTAAAGTGCTGCTTTCCCGAATCTTTAATCGAGTGGTCTGTTGGTGCACGCGTCTGAATCTTCACGACATCAACTGTGGGTTCAAAGCCTATAAATGCGAGGTGATTCAGGAGCTCTTGGTGTACGGAGATCGTCACCGATACCTGCCGATTTTAGCTCACCAAAACGGTTTTCGAGTCACGGAAGTTCCCGTGAAGCATCAGCCTCGCCAAAACGGCAAATCGAAATATGGCTTTGAACGCATCCCCCGCGGCTTTTTGGATTTGTTGACTATCCTGTTTCTCAATCAATACTTGAAACGCCCGCTCCACTTCTTTGGGGTACTGGGTTTCTTATGCGTCATCAGCGGCACAGGAATTAACATTTACCTTGCCGTATTGTGGTTTGTTCATGGGGGCATCGGATTTCGTCCCCTGCTCATGTTGGGCATTCTGCTAATGATTTTGGGGATGCAATTTTTCTCAATCGGCTTTTTGGGCGAGATGCTAACCAACTCCTTTGAGCGTCTAGATTGCCGCCACCCTATCAAAAGGGTGTTAGAAGGACTGAAATAGGGTGAAAATGTGATCTCCATCATTATCCCGACTTATAATCGAAAAGATGAACTGGGAGACTTACTCACCTCGCTCAGACAGCAGGAGTGTTCTAGTTCCATTGAGATTATCGTTGTCGATGATGGCTCGGCGGATGGGACACGCGAACTACTAAAAAACCTAGCCGAAGACTGGAAGGGGAGGTTGCGGTTTCTTAAGCAAAATCGTGCTGGTCCGGGAGCTGCGCGGAATCTGGGAATTAATCACGCTCACGGCGATATTTTAGTCTTCGTTGATTCAGATTGTATTGCGCCTCGCGGGTGGCTGAACAATCTGACCTCGGTTTTCGACAACCCGAAAGTTGGGGCGGCCGGCGGCCCTGAGATGGCGCCAGTCGATGATTGTTTGCTTCGAAAGTGCCAGAGTTACGTGATGACGGCTTTTCTCACTACCGGCGGACTGCGGGGTGGAAAGGGAAAGAAACTTGGAGTTTATTATCCGCGGAGTTTCAATATGGCTGTCCGAAAGCGCGCCGTCGAAGCGGTTGGGGGGTTTCCCAATCGGTTCTATGGAGAGGACATTCTCGTCGGTTTCAAAGTGGAACACATGGGTTACACGCTCAAGTATGTTCCGGACGCAGAAGTTTATCATCGCCGACGAGGGACACTGAGCCAATACTTCAGGCAACTGTACCGAATGGGAAAGGCGAGAATCGAAATGGCTTATCTGCATAAGTCCTTGTTGGAACCGGTATACACGGTGCCTGCGCTTGTGCTCCTGCTTTGCATCATACTGGGCTGCGGCGCTATTTTCTCTGAAACGCTTTTTAAGATTGCTTTTGGGTGCATGATAATGGCCTTGCTGTTTCTGACTACCATCGGTATCCACAGCACAATCCGTCTGAAAACGCTCAAGGCTTTTGGGATTGTGCCCTTTCTGTTTATCATACAACAGACAGCATATGGGTTTGGAACTATCGTCGCTGCATTAAGGAGACAAGCATGAAGGACCACGCTTTTCCAGCGGGAAACATGAAAAGCCCTGATAGGTTGGAGGGTGGAACCCGCCTTGGCACCCATTTCGATAGAAAACTGAACACTGGCGATCCGCTTGTAAGCGTCATTACGATCTGCCTCAACGCCGAGAAGACCATTGAGCAAACCATCCAATCGGTCATTAACCAGACCTACAATAGCATCGAATATCTTATTATCGACGGTGGCTCAACGGATAGCACCTTGGATATAATTAGAAAATACGATAACCAGATAGACTATTGGGTGAGTGAACCCGACGGTGGGACTTCTGATGCCATAAACAAGGGAATACAGTTGAGTTGCGGCGCGCTTATTGGCATCTTATGTGCCGATGACTTCTATGAACAAGATGCGGTGGAAACTATAATCGGAAATTATTCTGCCGCTCCACCGAAAATCTATCACGGGGATATGACGCGGATTGATGTCGATACAGGCGAAAAAACCTTCCTACTAAAGCCGCCCGAAAACCCAAGAAAGTTATTCCAGGGCTGTTCGGTAAATGTACTCGCCGCTTTTGTAGATCGGCGAATTTACGAAACACATGGTCTGTTTAACAACGACTATAAAATTGCAAACGACCACGAATTTTTGCTGCGTGCATTTTCAGCGGGTGTGGAGTTCAAATACATCCCAAGGAATATTACCTTCATGCGTGAAGGTGGGCGGAGTCATGAGCATTATATCCGGGCATGTCGGGAATCTTTTAACGTGTCCGTCAAGTACGGTTACCCTGTACCAAAGGCGTTCTTTGTATTTCTCATTACCGTGCTGAAAAAGGCAGTCGAACGTGGAATTGCGAAGTGGTGTCCCTTCTTGCTAAAACCGTACTGTAGTTTTAAGTTCTTGTCACTAAAGAGTAGCACGTGGCATGATGGTCAACAGGAAGATTTTTGAAAGGTCTCTACCTTATTACTGAAAAAACCACAGTTTATTATTGAGAGATGGAACGCGATGAGTTTTTGGCAGGATAAGCGAATTTTAGTAACAGGAGGCGCAGGATTTCTGGGTTCTCACGTCGTTGAGAAGCTAGATCAGCGCGGCGTTGCCTCCGACGCGATTGTTGTGCCTCGACGGGCGACTCAAGATTTGCGTCGCTGGGATGTTTGCCTAGCGGTGACTGCAGGCACGGATGTTGTGCTTCACGTCGCGGGACATGTGGGCGGGATTGGATACAATATTGCGTACCCCGCTGAGTTGTTCTATGACAATTTGATGATGGGTGTCCAACTGATGGACGCCGCACGGCGCAATGGGGTGCAAAAGTTTGTCACGGTTGGCGCTGCATGCGAATATCCCAAGCACACCCCCGTGCCATTTCTCGAAGCAGATTTGTGGAACGGCTATCCCGATGAGACCAACGCCCCTTATGCGATTGCCAAGAAAGCGCTGTTGGTAGGCGGACAAGCCTATCGTCAACAATACGACCTCAACACAATCTATCTTATACCCGTCAATCTCTACGGTCCTCGAGACAACTTTGACACAGAAGGGTCACACGTGGTTCCGGCGTTCATCCGGAAGTCACTGGAAGCGAAAGAGAGACGAGATGAACAAATGGTGGTCTGGGGCGACGGCTCCGCGAGGCGGGAATTTTTGTACGTCGAAGATGCAGCAGAGGGGATTGTGTTGGCTACTGAGCATTACAACGGGAGCAATCCGGTAAACTTGGGGGGTACCATTGAAATCAGCATCAAGGAACTACTTGGGATTGTCACGCGTCTCACCGGTTTTGAGGGAAAGGTTGTATGGGATACCACAAAGCCTAACGGTCAACCGCGCCGCAAGTTGGATACAAGCCGCGCGAAACGGGAGTTTGGGTTTCAGGCACAGACCTCGTTTGAAGAAGGGTTACAGCGGACAATCGATTGGTATATTAATCATAAGGACTTACGCAGTTGAACGTCCAAAGGTTCGTAGTAGGGCAATTTATTGCCCGTTTCTACATAAAACAATATGTCAGGTCAAGGAAGTGAACGACCTGCCGGACGCGCAATAAATTGCGCTACTACAAGCTGATCTGCGTAAGTCCGAAATTATTTTGAAATTTCACAATCTTGAAGTCTTTAGAAATTCTGGCCCGCTTACATTTTTGGACATTGAACAGGAAGGTGATAAATGACACACGTTCTGGTAACTGGCGGAGCCGGCTACATCGGCGCGATTCTTTGCGAGCACCTTCTATCTGAAGGCTTCAGCGTGACTGTCCTCGACAACTTGGTGTACCGTCAGGGCAGCCTCTTCCACCTCTGCGCCCATCCAGCCTTTGATTTCGTCAAGGGCGATGCCCGCGATGAAGAACTCATACGCCATCTTGTGAAGGATGTTGATGTGCTCATTCCACTTACAGCGGTCGTCGGTGCTCCTGCCTGCGACCGCGATCCATGGCTGGCAAAATCGGTGAATCTGGAATCGGTACGGTTGCTTAATCGACTGAGATCACCGCAGCAGTTGGTTATCTTTCCTACAACGAACAGCGGTTACGGGGCGCAGTCCGGGGAGACATATTGTACAGAAGACACACCGCTGCAGCCGATCTCGTTCTACGGTCAGACGAAGGCGCAGGCGGAGGCGGAGATACTAGATAGCCCGAACAGCATAACCTTGCGTCTCGCAACGGTGTTCGGTATGTCGCCCCGTATGCGTCTAGACTTGCTGGTGAACCATTTCGTCTATGCAGCGGTCTCTGACGGATATATCGTCATCTTTGAGAAGGATTTCAAGCGCAACTACCTCCACGTCCGCGACGCGGCGGATTGTTTCGTTTACTGCATTGAGAATGCGGGGCGGATGAATGGCCGCCCTTACAACGTCGGATTGGACGATGCTAATCTTTCAAAGATGGAACTGGCGTTGAAGATTAAGGAACACGTACCCAATTTCTACCTACACTTCTCCGAAATTGGCAGCGACCCGGACAAGCGCAACTACATCGTTTCCAATCAGCGGTTGCGGGAAGCTGGATTTGAGGCGAAGCGTTCACTGGACGATGGGATAAAAGAGTTGCTGAAAGGGTATCGAATGTTGGGACGGGCGCCATTCAAGAATGCCTGAGAGGGAGAGATTCCCCCCTTATCAGGCTTACTATTACCCACAAGTCCAGAAATTCGCACGGAGCCACGCTGTGGGAGGGAGATCCTTCTCCCGATTATCGAGAATCAAGCGACCGAATAGGGAGCGCGATAGTTTTAAATGCCTCTCCCACAGTAAGGACGCCTTGTTGGTTCTATCATAATCATTCCCCTCCTTACCAAGGAGGATCAACTGACCGAATAGGGAAGGCGATAGTTTTTATAATTCTTCCTAGTTCTTGTAGGTTGGATTGAGCATCCTCTCGAAACCCAACCTTCGCGGATTCTTAAGAATGTCTAAAAGAAACGAGAATTAAGGGACGGACAGCAAATGATTATCAGCAGAACCCCATTTCGCATCTCTTTTTTCGGCGGTGGGACGGACTATCCGGCATGGTACCTGCAACACGGCGGGGCGGTGCTCGCCACCACAATTGACAAATACTGTTATCTGACGTGTCGATACCTCCCTCCGTTCTTCGAGCACCGTATCCGAATCGTTTACTCCCAGATAGAGAGATGCCAGATTTTGGACGAGATTCGCCACCCCGCTGTTCGTGAAGACTTGCGGCATGTAAATCTTAATCGCGGGGTGGAGATTCATCATGATGGAGACCTGCCCGCGCGAAGCGGGATGGGGTCGAGTTCCGCGTTCACGGTTGGGCTTTTGTACGCGCTATATGCCCTCAAGGGTCAGATGCCAAACAAGATGCAACTGGCGAAAGAGAGCATCTACATAGAACAGGAACAACTCAAAGAAGCGGTTGGCTCTCAGGATCAGGTGCTCGCTGCTTACGGAGGATTCAACCACATCTCTTTTTATCAAAATGGTGATTTTTCTATCGTGCCAATGACTGTCCCTCCGGAGCGTATACGGGAATTAAATTCCCATCTGATGCTGTTTTACACCGGCATCAAGCGGACGGCTTCGGATATCGCCCACAGCTACGATATGGCGGGGAAACGGAAGCAGCTTCGCATTATGATGGATTTGGTCGAGGAAGGGCTTTTAATTCTGAACAGCGGGTCGGACATTACCGCCTTTGGGAGATTACTCCACGAAGCCTGGCGCGCCAAACGTACGTTGAGTCCGAAGGTCTCCAATTCCTGCGTGGATGAGATTTACAATCGGGCACTGACGGCGGGCGCTATCGGCGGGAAGCTGACGGGCGCTGGCGGCGGTGGTTTCATGCTGCTTTTTGTGCCGCCCGACAGACAAGAAAAAGTGAAGGCGTCGTTCAATACGCTCATTCATGTCCCATTTCAGTTTGAAACTTCGGGCAGCCAAATCATTTTTTACGATCCCGAAGTAGACTATCGTGCGGAAGAAGAGTCACGAAAAACCCAGCCTGTGCAGGCGTTCTATGAAAACCCGTTACTCCATACAGTGGACACTAACATGTGAGTTGCATTGTTACGTTTACCTCAAAAGGGAAGTTATTGATGCACGATAAGTTCTATAGAGCTTTATACCGCATCCGACGAACGGAAGAAGAGATAGCCAAGGTTTACCCCACCGACAATATCAAGAGTCCCGTTCACCTTTCAATCGGTCAAGAGGCGATATCTGTCGGGGTTTGCGAGGCGCTGCAACCGAGCGACGTTGTTTTCGGCACTTACAGGAGCCATGCGCTCTACTTGGCGAAGAGCGGCGATTTAAAAAAAATGATTGCCGAATTGTACGGCAAGGTTACGGGCTGTACTAGGGGGAAAGGGGGTTCGATGCACCTAATTGACACCGCCGCCGGGGTCATGGGCACCTCCGCCGTTGTGGGAACGACCATCCCGCTGGCAGTCGGCTACGCCTATGCCTTGAAGTTGAATGGAAAAAACGCTATAGTGGTCAGCTTTTTGGGTGATGGCGCGGTCGAAGAAGGGGTTTTCCATGAGAGTCTGAATTTTGCAGCCCTCAAGAGCGTACCTATCCTTTTTATCTGCGAAAACAACGGCTACGCCATCCAGTCGCATCAATCCAAACGCCAGTCGATGGATAACATCTGCGAGCGTGCGCGCGTTCATGGGATGCCAGCGGAGCGAATTGAAGATAATGACATCTTCAAGATATACGAACGAGTGAAGCGCGCAAGCAATGAGATACGAAATGGGAGGCAAGGTCCCAGATTCTTCGAGTGTTTGACATATCGGTGGAGGGAACACGTGGGTCCCAATGAAGACTTCGATGCAGGCTACCGTTCCAAAAGCGAGGCGCGGCCCTGGTTTGAAAGTGACCCGCTCAAAACCATCGGCGCCAGATTGAATCCCGTGCGGCGCGGACAAATTGAAGCGGATGTGGAAGCGGAAATCAATGAAGCATTTGAGTTTGCTGAAGACAGTCCGTTTCCCGATGAAGACGAACTCTACACCGATGTGTTCACGGAGGTTTAGCATGGCGCGTATGTTGACCTATGCGGAAGCAGTTCTTGAGGCGACTGAAAACGAGATGGCGCGAGATGCGTCGGTCATGGTGTTGGGCATCGGTGTCGACGATTTCAAGGGGATTTACGGTACTACAACGGGGTTGGTTGAGAAATTCGGAAATGACCGCGTTGTAGATACGCCGATTTCCGAGGACGCTATGACGGGGGTTGCCATCGGCGCCGCGCTCGCCGGATTGCGTCCGATTCACGTTCATATCCGCATGGACTTTCTGCTTTTAGCCATGAATCAACTGGTGAACATCGCCGCCAAGAGCCGGTATATGTACGGCGGCGAAGTCTGCGTGCCCATCGTAGTTCGTGCCATTATTGGTAGAAGTTGGGGACAGGGGGCGCAGCACTCACAAGGGCTTCACTCATTCTTTATGCACGTACCGGGGATGAAAGTGGTTGCCCCCAGCACGCCTTACGACGCAAAAGGTTGCTTGATTCAGAGTATCCGGGACGATAATCCGGTGGTGTTTGTCGAACACCGCCTGATACACTATCAGAGGGGTCATGTGCCGGAATCTGACTACACTGTGCCCTTCGGTCAAGCGAGGGTGCTGGCGGAAGGGCGTGACATTACACTCGTCGGTATTTCACATATGGCTGCAGAGTGCTTAGGCGCGAAGCGATACCTCCATGACATTGGTCTCCGCGCTGAAGTCATAGACCCGGTGTCTTTAAGTCCTCTGGACATAGGTACGATCGCCGCCTCTGTTGAAAAAACAGGAAGACTCCTCGTTGTTGACACCGCCTGGACCTCTTGCGGTGCCAGCGCGGAAATTATGGCGCAGGTCACAGAACATCTAGGCAACGCGAGAATGGAATGCCGCCGGATGGGGTTTGCGCCTGTGACCTGTCCTACCACAAAAAATCTGGAGAACTGCTTTTACCCGGATGCAAAAAAGATAGCAACTGTGGCGTACCGTATGGTTCATGGAGACGGCGTTCCTACGGCTGTAGATAGACAGCTCGATTTTTCAATACCACCCGAGGTATCGCCAGAGTCCGTCGATTTCAGGGGACCTTTCTAATGGGAGGACAATACCGGCTTGCGGAACAGACCATTGACGAGGAAGACCTCCAGGACCTCATCGCGTGGATAAAGACCAACCCATGGTTGACTCAGGGTGAACTGGTACACGAATTCGAGCGTCAATGGGCAGAGTGGCTTTATACCAATTACGCGACCTTTGTCAATTCCGGTTCTTCAGCCAATCTTCTGATGTACGACGCCCTCTTGTTGTCCGAGAAGTTGGCCAACCAAAAGATTGTCCTCCCAGCCGTCAGTTGGTCAACTTCCGTTGCGCCCGCGATTCAACTCGGTTTTGAACCGATTTTATGCGAAGCGGATTGGAACACCTTTGGGCTGGATTTGGACTGTCTAGAAAGACTATTGAAAGTACACAATCCGGGAGCGGTTCTCATTGTTCACACACTCGGTGTGCCGAACGAGATGGAACCGCTTCTCGCGCTCAAAAATCGGTACGGGTTTATCCTGATGGAGGACGCTTGCGCCGCAATTGGATCTTACTATGACAACCAACCTGTTGGAACATTCGGGGAGATTAGTACATTTTCTTTCTATTACGGCCACCACCTTTCTACGATAGAGGGCGGCATGATTTGCACAAACGACGAAACACTCCACGACATTTTGGTTCAGATTCGGAGCCACGGTTGGGCTAAGGATCTCCCTCCTGAGAAAGCGGAGAAGAGAGCCCGTGAGAACAATGTCATTGCGTTCAATCGCCCTTTCACTTTCTACTATCCGGGCTACAACCTGCGGTCAACGGATCTGAACGCGCGAATCGGATTGTCCCAAATGAATAAGATTGATTACGTCGTGAAGCGGCGAATCGAAAATCACAACATCTACCAGTCTCGGTTCCAAAATGCTACAGATTTTCATTGCCAGCGAAATGACCGTGCGACCATCTGCAGTATTGCTTTTGCCGCCTTGGCTCGATCGCAGGCGCATCGGGAGAGAATTGCAAAAGCCCTTAGAGAAAACCATATTGAGACGCGGCCGCTAGGTGGAGGTAACATGTCACGCCAGCCCTTTTGGGCGAATAGGTATGAATGCACCGCTTTTCCAGTTGCCGACCGAATTCACTCGACCGCCTTTCAACTCCCGAATCATCCCAGGCTCAGCCGAGAAGATGTCAACTATATCTGTGATACTGTGCTTTCCATCCGGGATTCTGATTTGTGAATCGGTGAGCAGAGTGGGATTACTCTGGCACTAAACCCACAGAGAGTATCCCGTATCTATGTATGCATAGGCACGTCATAACAGTGCTGACTACTGCGGTTCAACTGTAATTTCCGGGGCCTCGACGATTGTCTGCACTGATGATTATCAGGGTGTTAAACCCAGGTATGCTCACTGATACAATCGTGTACGATGCAAGAAAGGCGCGAACTCACCGATTTTAAATTGTCCAAATTAGTATAACCAAGACCTGCAGTGATGTCACTTTGCAAAGGTGGCTGACGGCATGACTCAAACACTCAAACTACATGGGCGCTTGTTGGTGAGAAATACCAGCCTCAACTTTGGGGCGAAGGTGCTGCCCTTGGTTGTGATGGGGATCACGGTTCCGTATGTGATTGACGGTTTGGGTGTGGCGCGCTACGGGATTTTCACGCTTATCTGGGCTGTCATAGGCTATTTCAGTGTCCTTGATCTGGGTTTGGGGAAAGCAACTGCAAAGAAGGTAGCGGAAGCGCTGGGTAGAGGGGAAAGCGCTTCGATTCCCGCTATCGCTTGGACGGCTGTCGTCCTTACACTGGGTTTAGGGTTAATTGCAAGCTTCTCCCTTATGGCATTCACGTCGCTTCTGGTAAACAATGTCTTTCAGGTGGATGCCAACTTGAGCGAAGAGACCCAGCAGGTCTTCTACCTTGCTGCGGTCGGTCTGCTCATCGCATTGGTCAAATCTGCGCTTACCGGGGTGTTGGAGGCGCATCAGCGGTTCGATTTAATCAACATGGTGGGCGTACCTTCAAGCCTGCTGTCCGCGGTTATTCCACCCTTTGTGCTTTATGCGGATGGCGGATTGCCTGCTATCGTTATTCTACTCGTCATCAAAAACGGTTTCGAGTTATTCGTTTTGTCCTTCCTCTGGTTGAAGGTGTTGCCGTCCGGAGACCGCTTCTTTGCGCTAGATATGAAAATGAGCCCCGCCCTTTTTTCGTTTGGAGGGTGGTTGACACTGCACAACGTCGCAAGTTATGTTCTACAATACGTTGAGCGGTTCCTAATTGGCGCGCTCGTGACAGTAACAGCGGTCACCTATTACAGTGTTCCTTTCACCCTCATCAGTGCGTTGACGGTTCTTCCTTCGAGCCTGATGCCTGTCCTCTTTCCCGCTTTTAGCGTCCTTCACCATTCAGATGTTACGAAATTAGAGAATCTCTTCCGGCGGGCGCTGAAATACCTCGTCGTGCTGATGGGGCTGGCGGCATTGTTTCTGATGATATTTTCGGAGGAAATCTTGGTGTTGTGGATAGGCGAGGATGGTATAAGAAGCGTCTATGTGCTTCAGTTCCTCGCCGCGGGATACGTGCTCTCGGTTGTTTCATGGTATTTCAGCACGTTCCTGCAAGGGACGGGTTATATTAAATCGGTGACCGCAATTGGGCTGGCGTTCTTGGCTTTTCAGGTTCCATTCTCATGGGCGTTCATAACAGGGTGGGGAATTGAGGGCGCGGCTTTGGCATTCACATTTAGTCGGGCGCTAGTAGTTTTGGTATTCTACTGTACCGCTCGAAGGTTTAATCTGATTCGTCCTTTGCGGGTTTCCATCGGCAAAATGGCAAAACTCACTTGCGGGTTTTTGATTATCATTTCAGCAACGCTGTTGCTCAAAACAGTTGTAGGTATTCTACCTTGGTCTATCATTTTGAGCGCCCCTGTATTCATTGGAAGCACCTTCCTGTTTGGCTGGTATGCCATTCTCACCCATGAGGAAAAAAGCATGGTGTTACAGACGGTAAAGCGAGTCTAACGCAATACCATTTTAGTTGCGGAACTGGAAACCTTAACGTAACTGGATTGAACGGGGGAAGGGGCACACGTTTTCTCGGCAATGCGCATTCGCCTGCAATCAACTCGCTTAGCATCGTATAGCGTTAGGAGACATGACCATGATGATTATAGCGAAATGCCATCAGCAAACCAATACATGTGATGCGAATCGTTACTTGTCGGCACGAGTTGAGGTCGTCACACATTTTGTTATTTTGTTGCTCCTGATGAATTTCATTGTTTTTCCGGCAAATGCCCAAAATCTACAAGAGCAGATTGTGTTTGTGTCTGAATTGGGAGACATTCAACAAATACATCTCAGCATGCCCGGAGGCGGTCAAATTCAAAAACTTACTTTACAACATAAACGCTATGCCACACCATCATTGTCGTTTGATGGAGAACGGGTTGCGTTTGCATCGGCAGACCGTAGAAGTCGAAACTATGACATTTTTGTTATGGATATACAATCTCGAGAGCAGCGTCGCGTGACATTTGCGGGAAGCTTAGACATTCATCCTTCTTGGGCGCCTGATGGAAGTCGGATTGTGTTCGCTTCAGATGCAGGAGGAGTTTTCAATCTCTACACCGTGGATGAGAATGGGGAAAACCGCACCCGCCTGACGAATAGTTCGGGTGACGATATCCATCCTGACTGGTCTCCGGACGGGAGCAAAATAGCGTTCGCGTCGGATCAGGCAAGCGCAGTTCATCAGGCTTACTGGCTGAATCCTAGAACAGGACACCAAAAGCAATTGACTCAAATCAGTTTTGGAATTGATTACCCGCGATGGTCGCCTGATGGGGCAAAAATAGCATTCTTTTCGGCAGTTCGCGACAGGGAACGATGGCCAGTCGGCAACAGGCAAATTTGGCAAGTCAGCGCCGATGGAACCGGCTTAAAGAGTCTAATTACAGACGGCGACTACAATGATGAGCCAGTCATTTCTCATGACTTAAAGTGTATTGCCTTTAAATCTACGAGAGACGATAACACGGACATTTATATCTTCAATCGGGATTCCCGAAAAATTCTGCGTCTAACTCGCCACCCATCTTACGATTCGCGGCCGAGTTGGTCGCCGGACGGTAAACATCTAGTGTTCGTTTCTCGCAGATCTGACAACGCTGACATTTATAAGATTAACGCCGATGGCGGCGGGCTTGTGAATCTGACTCGCAGCGATGCCGATGAATCTATGCCGGTTTGGTCTCCGAAGGGGGACACAATCTGTTTCGTGCGAAATGTAGATGGAAGGCGGGAGATTCGTGTGATGGACAGTAATGGGAAGCGTCAAATGCGGCTGGATAATAGCCCATTCTACAGCTCACCGCCGACATGGTTGCCGCGAGGAGATAAGATTGCCTTTGTGAGTAAACCCGTTCAGCTTGGTAGGGATTATCGTATCTATACAATGGATACGGATGGGCAGAATAAGCGACTGTTGTTTAGGACAGTAGATGGCGAAGTTCGAAAAATCAGTTGGTCTGCGGATGGCAAGCAAATGCTGTTTGTCCATTACGCCAATGGGGTTCACGAAATTCGTATGCTTGATGTGATTACACGAAAGGTTAGCACAATAAATTTGAATTTGAAGGTGGTTGCGCCTGACAACGCGGCTTGGGCGCCTTTAGGCAGGACGATTGTGTTTTCAGCTTTACCAATAAATCGACTACGGTCCGCCTTACGATATGGCATTCTCTTGATTGACGCCGACAGCGATAAAACTCAAGAACCAGAACCCGTATGGGATACCTTCAGTCCCGACCCGATTCGATTACCCGACAGAAGAGCATGTTTTTCGTGGTCGCCGGATGGGCAAAACTTGCTTTTTGGTCGCGGAGATTCTGAGAACCTCTACCAAACTGGATTAAGCGGGGCAGGCGTCACACGTTTTCGCAGAGATGCCCATTCACCGGATTGGAAAACCCCTCGCGTCTGGCGGAGTGTAACACCCAAGAACAAGCTGCATACAACTTGGGGAGAAGTCAAAGAAATAAACCGTGCCCAGGATTAACCCTTGGCGATATCTTCAGCGACACTGATTCTAGTCGGAAAGTCAACAATTGCAATCAACTCGCTTAGTATCGTATAGCGTTAGGAGATATGACCATGATGATTATAACGAAATGCCATCAACGAACCAATACATGTGATGCGAATCGTTACTTGTCGGCACGAATTGAGTTCGTTCCACATTTTTTTGTATTATTGCTCATGATGAATTTCAGTGTTTTTTCCTCAGATGCCCAAAATCAACAAGAGCAAATTGTGTTTGTGGCTGAGGTCGCAGACCTTGAACAAATACACCTAAGAAAGGCTGGAGGCGGTCGAGTTAAAACTAATAAGCTCACATTACAAGAGCCAACAGGAAGCTATTTAACACCATCACTATCGTTTGATGGAGAACAGGTTGCATTTGCCTCTCGACTTGGACGAAACTATGATATCTATGTTATGGAGCTACAGTCTCGTAAGCAGCGCCGCGTGACGTTTGCGCCAAGTCGGGACCTTTATCCGTCTTGGGCGCCCGATGGAAGTCGGATTGCCTTTGCTTCGGACAAAGAGGGAGTTTTCAATCTCTATACCATCGAAAAAAATGGAGAAAACCGCACCCGTCTGACAAATAGTTCGGGCGACGACATCCAGCCTGACTGGTCTCCGGACGGGAGCAAAATAGCGTTCGCATCTGATCAGGCGAGCGCGGTGCATCAAGTTTACTGGATGCATGTCCGAACAGGGCACCAACAGCAACTGACACAAAGGACTTTTCATATCCGGTACCCGAGATGGTCACCTGATGGGACAAGGGTGGCATTCTATTCGGGAGTGTCTGCTTGGGTGCCGCCACTCGGCAAAAGGCAAATTTGGCAGGTCAGCGCGGATGGAACCGGTTTAAAAAGCCTAATCACTGACGGCGACTACAATGATGACCCGGTTGTTTCTCATGACTTAAAGCGTATTGCTTTTACATCAACGAGAGACGGTAACACGGACATTTATACCTACGATAGGGATTCGATGCAAATTCACCGCATAACGCATGACCCGTCTGACGATTATCAGCCGAGTTGGTCTCCGGACGGCAAACACCTTGTTTTTGTTTCTGACAGAACGGGCAACCCTGATATTTACAAGATGAACGCCGATGGCGGCGGGATTGTTAGGTTGACTCGAAGCGATGCCGATGAAACTATGCCGGCTTGGTCTCCAAGAGGCGACATGATTTGTTTCGTGCGAAAGGTAGGAGATGATTTAGTTGGAAGACGGGAGATTCGTGTGATGGCCAGCAACGGCAACGGTCAAATGCGGCTGGATTATATACCGCATTCAAACAGATTTCCGGCATGGTCGCCGAAAGCGGATAAGATTGCCTTTGTGAATAGGCCCGAACGGCTCTCTAGGGTTGTTCGCATCTATACAGTTGATATAGATGGACAGAATAAACGATTGTTATTTGAGACATTAGATGGTGCAATCAGAAAAATCAGTTGGTCTCCGAATGGCAGGCAAATCGCGTTTGTCTATCACTCTTCACGTGATGGGATTCTTCAAGAAATCCGCATACTTAATGTGCATACACGAAAGGTCAACACAATTGAAATTGAATTGAAGGTGGTCGATAATTTTAAGGTAGTTGAGTTTCAAAATGCTGCTTGGGCACCAATAGGCAGGACGATAGTGTTTTCAGGTATGCCATTACGTCCAGTGTCCACCGTACCCCCTTTCCGCTATGGCATTTTCTTGGCGGACGCCGATGGCGATAAGACTCAAGAACCAGAACCCTTATGGGATACCTTCATCCCCAAGAAGCAATACCCATACAAAAAAGAACGTTTTTCGTGGTCTCCGGATGGGGATAGCATCCTATTTAGCCGAGGAGATGGAAACATTTACTTAACAAAGTTGGGTGGTGGAGGGATTACACGTTACTTTAACAATGCGCATTCACCGGATTGGAAGACGCCTCGTGTCTGGCGGAGCGTAACTCCCAAGAACAAGCTGCAAACAACTTGGGGTGAAGTCAAAGAAATAATCCGTAACTAACCTTATTTTTCTGAGATTTCGTTCGTAAAGATATAGCTTCTCTTGGCACTTTCGAATGAGGTAAAGATTATGCGAAAAAAACGGCTTCCCTTGGTGATACTACTAAGCATAGCAGTTTCATTTTTGCTCTACTTCTTCATATCCAATTGGTTGGAAGAACCAGAAATCCAGATAGTATACGTGCTGCCGGATGAACCTATCAAGGCTGTCGCTAAACGGCGGTCCCGGTATTATGCTGCTCATGCTCAAACCACAGGGCAAGGCGAACGACATGAGTCGATGGAAGTACAGCATGAACTACCTGATGAAATGGAACGCGATAACCGAGAATTCAACACATCGCTACTTCTTTCCTTCTTGACAACCTCGCGGCAATCGGTTACAATTACCTTCCTAAAATAAGCACCTCCGTGTCCGGAAAAATGGGGTCTCTTCATATATCGAAACGATTGCATAGGTGCATAGCGCTGACGTTTGAGGCGTAAGAAATATTGGGGCGTGTTGACATTTATGTAAAGCTGCCTGTAATCGTAAGGGATCAACCGAGTGAATAGCGAGGGATCAAGCGACTGAATAGGGAGTGCGATAGTTTTACTTATAGTGTTTATCAGGCAACCTCGCCCATTGACCAACGCGGGCAGGGAACTCTCAACCATACAGGTTGAGTGGGTTGTACATCAAGAATCATATCTTGAAAAAATAACAGGAGTGTTGCACCATAGTCTTGGCTCAAAAAAGCCGGCATGTTGCACTACATTCTAGAGTAACACCGAATTTGGTCAAACAACCTACAGCAGCCCGAAAGCGTGTCTGATTGTAAACAAAGGGTTGGGGGACCCAACCCCTACGAAAGGTCATGTGTCTGTGCACCTCTCTCGATTGTCCGGTTGTGATGAAATGTCAAGGAGAACCTAGTAACTTGGAAACATGAGAACACCAATCGTTGCGGGTAACTGGAAACTCTACAAGACAATCAGTGAGGCTGTAGAGTTTGGTATTGAGTTGCGGGAATTAGCCGCGGATGTTACCGGTGTTGAGATTGTTATCGCTCCTCCCTTTACAGCCCTCTCGGCGGTTGCAAATGTGCTAGCAGGCAGCAATATCCGTCTTGCAGCGCAGGATGTGTTCTGGGAAGAAAAAGGTGCATTTACCGGCGAAGTTTCTCCAGGAATGCTCAAGGATGCCGGTTGTGACTATGTAATCATCGGTCATTCTGAGCGGCGGGGATATTTCGGCGAAACGGATGTAAGCGTCAATCGCAAGGCAAAAGCGGCGCACATTCACGGCTTAAGACCGATTCTCTGTGTGGGCGAGAAACTTGAAGATCGGGACGCCGGAAATACCCAATCGGTCGTTGAAGCACAGGTCGTGAAGGGAATTTCCGGGTTCTCCGAATCCGAAGTGCTGTCTACCGTGATCGCCTATGAACCCGTGTGGGCGATTGGCACGGGCATAACCGCAAGATCGGATCAGGCACAGGAAGTTCACGGTTTTATCAGATCGTTGTTGTCGAGAATCTACTCGACTGATGCGGCAAAGCAGGTGTGCCTCCAATATGGCGGCAGTGTCAACGCAGGCAACACTGCCGAGTTGATGGCGCAACCGGATGTGGATGGCGTCTTGGTTGGCGGAGCAAGCTTGGAAGTTGAGTCATTTGCACAGATCGTAAGAGCAGCACACGGATAAAGTAAAGCGAGGATTATCATGGGAATTTTTATCGGTTTTGTAATGGTACTATTTGTGCCCGTATGTATTTTGTTGGTAGTCATCATATTGTTGCAAGATAGTAAAGGTGAGGGGCTGTCATCTAGCGCATTTGGAGCCTCTGAAGTACAATCGATTTTGGGCGGTCGAGGGGCTGCGACCTTTCTCTCCAAACTTACAACCTGGCTCGCTGTTGGATTCATGGTGATGTCGCTCTTTTTAATGCGTTTCTACGGTGATATTAATAGCGGCGCCTTGACCCCGATTGAGACGGAAGAGGCGCAGTCGGAAAGCGCTGTGTCCACTGATGATGATGAAGGCAATCAAGCAGAAACAGATGAAGTTATTGACGCTGCTGAAACCGGCGGCACCGGCGACGCTGAATCCGATAGTCAATAGTCCTTATTGTCAATCGTTACTCGTTTCCCCTTGAGTTTTTAACCCTGTTAAACCGCCAATGTCCGAGCAAGGAGTTCCTCAAGAGAGTTGGACTGTCCACCCGCTCTGCGACAGTTGGAAGCGCTCTGCACTCTTGTTCCTTTTCCTCACCGCTATTTTCATTACCGTCTATTTTTTCTGGCGGTCTGTGTGGGTTACGCTTTTTTCGGCGATACTTCTAATTGGATCGCTGTACCGGTATTTCGTGCCATTCCGTTATGAACTCTTCGCGGATGGATTAGTTGTTACGTCATTGTTTTACCGCGTTGCAAAACCGTGGTCAGACTTCCATAGCTTCTATGTCGATCGCAACGGCGTATTGCTTAGCCCATTCGCCAAACCCTCCCGCCTTGAGAATTTCCGAGGCCTATATGTCCGTTTTGGTTCCAACCGTCTCGAAGTGATTGATTTCATCAAACGAAAAATTTCATCATGAAGTTGTAGGTGGACGCGACCCATGACATCAATCGCCGAGACTGATGAAAGATTGCGGCCGGATAGGTGCTTTTCGGTAGTTAATCAGTTACTGATATGTCCGAGTCCGCGATTTTGTATTTGATTAAAAAATCTAGTTGTGCTATACTAAAAACCCTGATTGAACCAAGCAATCCACAATAAATCCACCAGCAGTGATGGGATTAACCGAATGAATGATGAGGGCGATAGTATTCCAAGTCGCCAAAGTTTTGAAGTTCCCGCTAAGGAGGTAAAATCTCTAATGAAGAGTTCGAACGACTCTGTAAAAATGAATATTGTTGCATTGCTCATATTTACCTTATTCGTTGCCGGCTGTATGGGAGGAACCGCGTTAAAACACGAAGCGCCGGTTCTCCCTCCTGAGAATCTACCCGAAGATATCGTGCTTGACGCAGAAAACCCTGACTTTTTCAAAATCGCTGCCAAAGGCCCAATACTTTCAATGACGCAGAAGGATATTACCGTTTCACTTTCCTATTGGCGAAACGCCGATCTTAATTTTAGATACAATCGCGGGAGTTCAGTCTCACCTTTTTTTGAAACAGAAGGACTTAAACAAGGCGATAAGACAGATGTCTTTTATGTGAAAATCGAAAACAACAGTCCCCAGAAAGTAATCTTCAAGGTACAGGGAAGACGGGCTAGAGATGTGGGGGGATCGACGGCGATATGTGAAATAGCCGATAAGAGAGAGAATCGTTTCCCAGTGCTGAGTTACGCAGATTTGGAGCAACGTCTCAGATACATGTCAAAGGTCGGCGGGATGTATGTCAAGAATGGACTCGCGATAGCCAAGCAAATCTTACTAGAACTTCAGATTCCAGACGATGTAATACTACCGGGAGAAAGCGCCGAAGGTTTCCTTCCATTTCAAGAGCTGAAACTAAACACCAGAGAGTTAGAAGTAATCATCCCGTTGGAGAAAGCGCCGCCGGAAGGTACAGCAGGGCGTTATCAAAACGTAGTGTTCAGATTCCCCTTTGAACACTCCGAATCGATTAGACACGCTCAACCTCCCACCACCAGATACTGATGGCAGCAGCGTAGTGTCTGAAGTAGTTCATCTTCAATGTCGGTAGGCTTAATTTAATCGCCTCTTTCTCATTGCGAGTTGATTTCCATTTTGGCGGGACAGCCGTGTTTGGCTAGATTTACAACCATTGATGAAGTGCGTTTTTACAAAATGGCGTGCTATCTTCGCTTGGACGCTGAAGTCATGTAAATGTCAAGTGCGACTAACCCCCATCTCTATCTCTTTTTTGCTCGCAGCTTTAGGTATTTTCCATTTGTCAATTTAACATTAATAGTTCGGCTTTCATGGCTGAAAGCAGCCTAGATTTCAAAAGTAGTCTCCCGCTTGGTTTAATATCCCTCCAGTATCTTGCCGTTAACTCTTTCAATGGCGCTGTCCTCGGCAGCTAATGCCATTTCTCCAAGATGCCAGTGCATAAAAAGCGGAATCAAGCAAGAATTTCCTGCAATGCTCGCCGCTTTAACACCAACCCATCACCTTCGCTGCCAACACCGTACGCTTACGTGCGCTCGTAACCATAGTCCATCGCTCAAACACACAATTCAAAATTCCGACAGCCGCCTCGCCAAAGCCGAAATGCGGGCTATGCAATAGGGGGTCTCTCTTGCGTGAACGGCGTCAAACCTTGAAGATTTCTCCTAGACGGTTGCCGAGAAATCGTCCGGCGGCGATGAGGCATGCAGTCAATATAAACATCCCAACTACACCCATTGCACTGGCGACATAGGCTCCCCCTACCGGACGTTGCGAGAGATTCCAGATGGCTTTGGTAATTGGGTTGAATTGGTCTCGCATTGACAATATTAAGCTGTCGGCGACTTCCAACATTGAGAATGAGAACACCAGAATAGACCCAGCGATGATATTGGCTGCCACTAGCGGAAGCGTAATCTTGTAGAGTGAACGTGCTGGACTTGCGCCTAGATTCTGCGAGGCTTCCTCGAATGTAACGCTGGTTTGCTGGAGTCCGGCATAAATCGAGCGAAGCATATACGGTAACCGCCGCACAGCGTAGCTAATGATTAGCAGTGCAATAGGGTTTTGGCGAGGGTCTAATTTTGACACAATTTGATCCGGTAGATGGCGGAGTAGCAGTGTCGTATTCGCGAAGCTTCCGACATAACCAAATGCAAGCGCCACGCCGGGGAGCGCTAAGGGTAACATCGCGATAGCATCAATTGAATTTTTGAAAGGAATGCGTTTTCGGGTGAGCAAATACGATATCAGAATGCCAAAGATGAGCGCCAGTAAGGTACTGAACGTGCTGTAAAGTAAGCTGTTCTTAATGCTAGGAAGGGTATCATTGTGAGTGAACACGGTTTCATAATGTTTCGGTGTGTAGCTTTGCGGGAAAACACTGAAATTCCATTGACTTGCATCGGGGGTTAGAGAGGTCAACACCACGCTGATGTGCGGGAGGAATGCTATGAGAAAAATTCCCCCCACCACTATATAAATCACGAGGCGCATCCGCTTGCTGGCTTGAACTTCACGAGTGCTGACATGACCGCGTCCCAACATTGCATACTGTTTGTTGCCTGTATACCGTTTGGATACATAGAATGCGATTGCAGTTAGCAAAATAACCAAAACAACGAGTGCGTATCCCATCGGGTTAACGTTTGCGTCTGTGACTTGCCGGAAAATTTGTACCGCAATAACTTCGTTATAGTTCAAAATTAACGGTGTGCCCAAATCAGTGAACGCCCAGATGAAAACAAGAATAGCGCCGGCGAAATAGCCGGGCAGCATAAGCGGGAATGTAATCGTCCAAAGCACTTTGAGGCGCGAAGCACCCATGTTTTCGGCTGCTTCCTCCAGACTGCGATCTACATTGGATAGGGCAGCGACAACGTTTAAGTACATGATTGGATAGAGGTGCAGAGTTGCTAGCAGCACTACCCCCCAAAAACCGCTGCCGAACCAGTCAATTGGTTCGGCAAATTCAATGAGTCCAATCTTCATGAGGAACATATTCACGCTGCCATACAACCCAAAAAACTTCTGCATGCCAATCGCGCCGACGAAGGGCGGCATTATTATCGGAATCAGGATGATGCCCTGCAGGGTACTCCGTCCGGGGAAGCGATAACGCGTCAAGAAATAGGCGAGGGGAAGGCTAACGAATGTTGCAGCAATTGTTACGGCGATTCCAATCTTAAAGCTGTTAGTTACTAGTTCACGTGCGTTTCCATCCGTAACAATTAGCTTAAAATACGATAGGCTGAATCTTCCATCGATCCAAAAAGATTCTTTGAATATGTAAAGAAGGGGATATATCAGGAATATGGTGAAGAAAAGGACAATTGGTAGGAGCAGGACGAAAACAGAGCGATCAAGCGAACGAATAGTGAGTGCGATAGTCTTCACTAGTTTTGGGGATTACACCCCTTTTTGATCGGATTTAAGGTGATGTATAATTTTTGGTTGCCGTGACTATAAACAAATTTTGTTTGTAAGATTGTAGGTTAGCTTGAACAATCAACTGAGCGAATAGCAAAGACGGTAGTCTTATCATATTAAGAGGACATCGGTTTTACGTGGGCGGCTGATGCCAAGTCGGTAACAGCGTCAATAATTTTAGAAAATTAAGCCGCCCATAAGATTTAAACCTCGCCACTCGAATGAGTTAGATGCAAATTGGGGAAACGCGCTGGCAATATAGCGGCTGTTCTCTATCTGGGCACAACAGCGAGTTCCCGATTTAAATTATACATTAGCGGTCGGCGGTCAAAATCGTCTACGAAGTCGTACAGTCCGTAAAGAATCGATCCGTCATTTTGAATCGTTTTGTCTTGAAGCGAGTCATATGCGAGGTTTTTTAGATACTCGTTTTTTTCGCCAATCCTTTGCGCGACAAGATTACGCCGCGTAGTAAAACGTACAGCTTTCTCCAGCTGCGTTGGAACGGGTGCTGAGATGTTCAGTGTGTCAGCGTTTTTGCTAATGCGATACGTCTTCTTATTTTCGTGATTGACTATCAGCCACTAGCTGCCCTTGTCTTCAATCGAGATTTTGGCATTCTTGGGTAGGGGGAGGCTATTGTTTTGGAATTCTTGCCGCAGATTAACCGAAATTTTTCGTTTATCCAATTCAGTTTGGAACTCTATCCCAATACTAGCGAGCGGCTTTTGACGCAGTTGGAGAAACCTCTTCATCAAATACCAACGCTTAGGCCCGCCGTTATAGAAGGTGTAGTCTGTCCAGTACGACGGATTGAGATTTCGATCTAGGTTTAATTCGGTTTTGAGGAGAGCAGCATTGTCGCCGTAAAATTTCATACATTCATCATATAAGTCATACATCTCATCCCGTTTGAGGTGATAAGCAGCTAGAAAAGCGCTGATATGGGGCCTTTTAAGCAAATTGATATAATATCTGCCCGCAGGGTTTTTCGTGGGGTTGAAAGTGCCTTTTAGCTCTGCTTCGAGTCGAGTCAAATAGTTCGTCCATGTCAGCGGTTCACCCGTCTCTACGTCTTTACCAAGGTTAAGAAATTCCAGAAAGGGGCTATATACCGGGGAGCCCGGATTCATAATGTCGCGGATTAACCCGGGTAAAACCGCCAAGTTATTTTGTGCAATCCCAATATCATCGTTATTTACTCGGGCGTCATTGCGGCCTACTGCGATTTCATCGAAGTTCGATTCAATCTCAAAAATTTTCAAAAGCCGCAGTGGATCCACGCCAGCTACTTGCCCAGCCACAAGCGCAAACGGGAAATAACGCCTGCCTTCAAACAGAACGTGCCGCAACGTCATCGGTGAATAGCCGGGAACCTTGAGACCCTTCTGATAGATTAGTTCATCTGTCGTAATTCCGTAGACCCTTCGCTCAGTCTCAAGATCGAAATTTTTATAAATCCAATAAGCTTGTTCAATCGCCGCTGCAATTCGGTTCTCAAAGGTCAGTTGATAAGTCGAACGCAATGTTTCATCGTAAACGACGACTGATTGCCCATGCCAATCTCTTTGAGCATATCCTGACACTGCGAGTTCAATCAACTTCTGTTGTAGATCCATGCCGGGCTGCGTAAGCTGATTTAGTACGTCATCTATTGCCGCGTCCTGAATTGTCTTTTGATTGGTCAACGTAACAGCAAGCGTCTGGTTATTTTTTAGATAATGCCAAACTGTGTCATGGTCCTTTACAATACGATACCCAAGGAAAACACCTAGTGCAGAGATACCTAGAGCGGTTAATATGGACGCGATTATCAAAATTATTCGGGAAGTTTTTTTAGCTATTGCGAAAAGGGAAGTTTTCGGTACAAACGGCGGAATCAATTTATGCAGGCAATCACCCATTTTTTTCTCATCCAAAACGAGCGGTTCAATTTGTGAAGGACCCGACTTTCGCCGATTACGATTCCATTTTCGCTGTGGTGTTGTCATAGTATTCTAAACTAAACGGTGAGTGTCTCGAATGGGGCCCTGAATAGTGTTAATCTGCTGATTCACGTTCAAACAATTCAATGTTCGAGGTTTTAAAAATTTTCGTCACACATTGCTCATGAAGAAATATTCCAGCTGTTCGATGGGGGTTTCCAACCGAGCCGGCATCAGCTCGCTGACAAGCGATCGAAGTTGCTTTTCCCCGCCCGGAATTGTATGCAACTGCAAGTTTTGCATATTGAGGTAGTGCTGAAGTTGTTGGATAAGAAATGTCTGCAACCCGTTCCCTGATTCGTGCAGTTGGGATGGAAGCAGTGCCGGGACACAAATGCCGCTGATAAAGGTCTCAATGAGTTGGGTATACTCATCAAGTTGTTGCGCAATCTGACGGTATTCCTGAGCGGCATTTTCGCGTATCTGCTTGTTAAAATCTGCCACATCGCGCCGTACAAGTTGGACGTACTCTTCGTTCCACTCATTTTCAATGTATTGCCTATTGTTGGTGCAAATTCCTTTTAATTCCCCGGTAATTTGCATGAGGCGATTCGAAGTTGTGTTCTTTATAGTCTTATCAATTTCAGCCGCTAGTTGGGCGAGTGTCCCGATGAATTCTAGTTCAAAAGCCCTGATATCGCCCGTTGGTTCGTCTTTCATCAATTCCACAAGCAGATTGGAAATATCATGTAACGCACGGGACTGCTTCAGATGAAGCAGCACAAGTATGTAGCTTGACTTTCCCAAGCTCAATGCAACATCGTAGGAAGAAAAGGAAGTCTGGTTTTGAATGTCGTGAACTTCTTTTTGGGATTTGAGCAATTGTTCATAATAACTCTCTTGCTCGCCTTGAATAGCGGAGTAAGTGCCGGTGTTTGGGACTTCAAACACTCTCTTTGTAAGAATTTCACGTTTGTCATTGATTTCGCGGTGCCGCTGCATTTCATCCGCATCTTCTAAGGCTTTGGCTAACGATTCGATAGTTGGGTGAAGCCGATCTATTTGTGCGCGAATCGGCGGATAGGCATCATAGCGCGCATCCGTTGTGATGTTTCGAATATTCCCGAGTACCTCGCCGAGTCTTTCTTCATACGCCTGATCTTCAAGCGGTGAATATATTGCTTCCTCCGCGTTCATGTCCTCCTCGGCCAGGAACATGTGCATGAATCGATAAAAATGCTCAAGTTGATTATCTTGCAGCAAACTCGCCTCTACGTAGAAGCAGAGTTTATCTTTGATAATTGTGCAGCTATCAATCACTGAGGCGCGGTCCAGGCTCAATGCTGCCAAGCTAAGGTAAAAGAGATCTTCCTCAAGTTCGGCGAAGTGCTTTTCAAAAGCCAAAGCTATTTTTTCGTAAGCTTCATCAGAAATTGATTGATGCCGGTTTTGGTTGCCATCCGAACGATGAAAATCGCTAGCTTGTTGGCGGGTCTTCGTAATAATCAAAGGCGGATTGTCATCCGCTGCGCGGCTAGAAGGTCTACGCATCGACGATTCCTGATTATAAATATTAAGAGCAGCTTGATAGTGGCGCAGCAATTCGCCGTTACCGAGTTCAATCAGCAGCGACTCGATTGTGTTTTTCGGATCGAGGGCAATTCCCTCCTGCGCAAGCAATCTGTTAGATAAAGCAGCAAACCCTTCGCCGCCCAAATTCCGGAATGGGCGCAGCAGAAATGCGCGTCCATCTTCAATGTAGATCTTTTGCTTGCCCAGTGGAAAGCGGTTCTTGATGTGACCTCTTTCGTTATCGAACCAGATTTCCATGGGGAAAGCATTGTTGTAGACCTGAAAATTGATGGTGCCTTCCAGTAACCGATCGAACAAATCTCGGCGGATGTGCTCAAGGTCATTAACATCAATAAGAATCATCGAAGCGTTATCGTTCGTATGCAGATTTGCATCAATGATTTTGTCGTTTGGAACCAAATAACGCCGTTCGAAAAAATGAATGCCCGTAACATTATCGTTCGTAATGGCAAGCCTTGGTATATCATACTCATCATAATAATAATATGATTTCCAACTAAGCGCACGCCGTCTCATCTTCTCAAACAACTGGAAAGAGAGACGTTGTTTGACTTTTCTTTCACGCTTCGGCACGGATTCTGCCTGATACGGAACAAGTGCACCCTTTGTATCAGGAACCTGTAAACTGAGTTGTGGCAGCGATGAAGTTTTTTTCTTACTTGGTAGGCGGGTTAGCGCTTTATCAAGATATTCATTCCAATCGATCATCTTCATCTCCTTATACAACATCATGTGGGCATTGATGTTGATAATTTGGCATGTGATGCTGAATCTATAGGGAGTTGGCGCCTAGAAGTAGAGCGTACGTGAGAAATTACTGAAAGAGCTTTTGACAATTAGCCACTCAAAATGTGGTTTCAATTTATGGCAAAATGGTGTATAATGCTAGATTGAGGGTTGCTTAATGGCGTATAACGTAAGGGGAAACCCGACCTTAAAATTTCAAGATTTGGCGTCGTAGGACAAATCAATTCGGCAAGTATGATGATTTATTATTGAGTTTGCTGCACTCGTCAATTTCCAAGTATTTTCGCCGAATAGATTAAAATAGCATGCCGGTGGCTGTTCAAACACCTTACATATTGTAGCATAGCTCCACATGGAAGAAAAGAAAAATAAATCCATCGTCGGTCGTTACCAGCAATTAGTAATGAGTTACGATCCATCTGTAGTAACATTGCCTTCGGAGGAAGATTTGAAGAAGGCACTGTTACTGTTAGATTTGTTGGCTGGGGACTTCGAAAAATCCATCGGCTTTCTGAATCAATTGGAACACTTTGCTTCCGCGCCTCTCGATTTCAAGACATTTCAAAGGAAGATGACGGATCTCATAGAAGGTACCAGAGAAATTACTGAGCGAGCACTCGATAATTACCACTACCTTACAGGCAATCTCAAGGACATTTATACTATTTTTACACAAACCGTTGAATCGGAAAATGCCATCGGTGAAACTCATGAAAGTATAAATGCGCGGTTTAGATTTTGGATGCACTCAGTTCGGACTGAAAATGCAGGCGAAGGGGAAATCTCAAAAGAAATACGAGCCTTTTCTGAATTTATCCAGTTGCTGTCAAATGAACAATCGGGGTATGCCTATTTTTTATCTCCCCTTGGGGGAACGCACGTACTCATCTGCCAGAGTGCCCCTCTTGAAAGTAGTTCAGAGCAGTTTGAGCTCCATTTTTCCACCTACGTGGAAGCGCCGGGCGCTCCTTTTAAAAATTTAAAACGGGCATGGAACAAAATGTGCAGCGCCGCCAATAAGAGGGTTTACCATCTTTTCCGCGACTCACCCCCAAGCCCTACGATTGGAACATTCAAAGAGCGATTGTCGGTTTCCATCCCGCCCTATACACCGCATCGCTACAATCACGCGGAGCAACTTACCAAGATTATCTATGACTTCATCAACGTTTACGGCGTTGACGCACGACGTCATGTCCACCTGTTGAGCCACGATGATAAATTTGCCGTTTTCACGACCGATAGTCCAATACGGTTCGATGGACGATTTGTTGACCTAGCGGATGTTGATACTGCTAGCGAATTACTTGGAGGCGACTACCGCGTTATTATTGAATAAATCGCAAGGCGTGGATATTCATCTCCAACACAAATTGGTGCTAACCGCCAGTTTTTCAGTATTAGCGATAATCCTCCAGTATTTTACTACTCAAATAAAACCCCAAGACATTGGAGACATCGAAAATACGCTACTTGCAGCTACATTACCCAGCCTTTAAAAGCAATTACCTAGCATGTAACGAAATCCAAGCGGCGTTTCTTCCCAAGTACAAATCGTACCATCGCGGAGTCGCAAGAACAGGAGGCTTCCAGCGTTCAATGGTCTTGACACAGGATGGATATCCGTGTAAAATAACAACAACCTTTTTTGATTCTCCTTAGAGACTTGTCTTCGTCGAAGGGCAAGCCATACAAATTTGCAAATGCACGGCTGATAACTAACCAATCATTGTTAAAAATATGCACAGCAGCAGGTTTAAACACCGTAAGAGGGAGGTGACAATCTGTGCAAACTCGAAAAATCAACTCAACGGTTGTGTTCATTGGTGTGCTGTTTTTGTCCAGCGCCGCTGTGTTAATGATTGCTCAAGCGCAAGCCCCTATACGTTCAACCATTGCCGTTGCTACTTCGGGAGCGGATGGATTCGGAATCTTTATCGTGGATCCGAAGAGACCCCATGGCGGTGCAGAGCAACTCCTTGAAATTGAAGGAGACCCCATTCCCGGTGGATTGGAATGGTCCCCGGACGGCACCAAGATAGCTTTCCATACCCAAGTTGGACAGAATATAGATGTTTTCATTGTCAATGGACACGGGGATGGGCTCAAAAAACTGACCGACCATGAAGCCGAAGATAGCTGGCCCGCATGGCACCCGAGCGGTCAAAAGCTGGCATTCACGACCAATCGCGACGGCAACCTGGAGATTTACACAATGACATCTTCCGGGGTAGTTATCGAAAACCTAACAAACGATCCCGCGCCAGACAAAAATCCCGCGTGGTCCCCAAATGGTCGTAGTATAGCTTTCGCTTCCAAGCGCGGCCGTACTATCTCTGATGTCTGGATAATGGATTCCGCAGGAGCAAACCCGCAGAATCTGACCAATCACAAGGGAGAAGATATTGAACCCTCGTGGTCGTGGGACGGACATAAGATTGCCTTCACGACCCGCCGGTTTGGATCCGGGCGCGCCATGACAATGGCCCCTGATGGCGGCAACCTGCTCAAGATTTCGGGACCGGACGTTGAGCGAAGAGATCCCGAGTTTTCACCGGATGGTAAAGAAATCGCTACTGTGTGGTTCGGCGGCGGCCAGACACGTCTGGATATATATTCAAGTGACGGCAAGCACGCGGATGCCGACCAACATGGGCCGCCGGTGTGGGATATCATAGATCTCGGGTTCCCGAGTGCAGGGCCGGCTTGGTTTGACCCCGACTTTGTGGTGCCATTCTCCGTTGCTCCTACGGACAAACGCCCTTTGAGCTGGGGTTGGCTTAAGAGCGCAGGAATAGAGAAATAATCTCTTTTAGTGAGGAATATTTCAACAGCAATTAATTGCGTGCGAAGAGATGCCAAAACATCTTGGACCAATATTGACGCTCCTGCATTGAATTGGTGTAAATCATCTTGGGAGGTTGACTTATGCAAGTGCGGAAAGTAGATTTGAAATGCTTGATTGCTATGGGTGTGCTTTTCTTGAGCGGCTTCACCGCATTGATGATTGCTCAAGCACAAGCCCCCCATCGTTCAACCATTGCGATTGCCACATCTGGAGTGGAAGGATTCGGAATTTTTCTGCTCGATCCTCAGAAACCAGCAGCTGCTGCAGAACATCTCCTTGAAGTTAAAGGAGACCCCATCCCCGGTGGACTGGAGTGGTCGCCGGATGGTAATAAGATTGCTTTCCATACCCAAATTGGTCAGAATATAGAAATCTTCGTGGTCGATGGTGATGGGAACGGTCTCAGACAGCTCACCGACCATGAGGCGGAAGATAGTTGGCCCGCTTGGCATCCGAGCGGCCAAAAGCTGGCATTCACGAGTAGCCGGGATGGCAACCTGGAAATCTACACCATGACAATGGGTGGAGAAATTATCGCTAACCTAACGAACGATCCGGCTCCAGATAAAAATCCCGCTTGGTCGCCGAATGGCCGCAATATTGCTTTTACTACCAAGCGTGGGCGGACGCTGGCAGATATCTGGCTGATGGACTCTGCGGGAGGCAACCTAAAAAATCTGACCAACCACAAGGGCGAGGACCTTACCCCCTCGTGGTCGTGGGACGGCGAGAAGATTGCTTTTACGACGCGGCGGTTTGGCGCCGGCCGTACGATGCGGATGGACGCCGATGGCGAGAATCTGTTGAAGATTTCCGCGCGTCAAGTGCCGCGGTTAGACCCTGAGTTTTCCCCGGATGGAAAAGAAATAGCGAACGTATGGTTTGGAGGCGGCCAGACACGCCTCCATATATGGCCAAGCGACGGCGGGCTTGCCGACGCCGACGAACACGCCGCGCCGGTGTGGAAAGAAATAGCACTCGGTTTTCCAAGTGCTGGCCCCGCCTGGTTTGACCCTGATTTTGTCGTACCGTTCTCTGTCGCCTCTACGGACAAACGCCCTTTGAGTTGGGGCTGGCTTAAGAAAGCCGGAGCCGAGAAGTAGCGGGTGATAGACGAAGATTCATTCTTAACAATTTACGAAGAGACATCGAAACACGGCGGCTATCCGTTAACTTTCAATGCATTCAATCCTGATTTGCAATTAGCAAAAGGAGGTAGAAATTATGCAACACTCGATAACTACTTTGCGTCTAAGCATATTCACGGGTGTATTTCTTGTGAGTTGCTTTGCGCCAATCTTTAGCGTACACGCACAAGCGCCCACCGGCCCAACTATTGCAGTTGCCAGTTTAGGGGACGGAGGGACGCTCTGGCTAATGGATACGGACGGAAATCAACAGAAAGCAATTCACGACATTGAGGGAGATCCGGTAGTCTTGGGGCTGTCGTGGTCCCCCGACGGCAATAAGATTGCGTTCTTTTCTGAAAAGAAGAAGGATGTAGATAGCGATGTGTATGTGGTGGACGCCGACGGAAAGGGGTTGAGGAATCTCACGGACCGTCAAGGGTTTGATGGCTGGCCCACATGGCATCCCAGCGGTCAAAGACTCGCCTTCACTTCCGATCGAGACGGCAATCTTGAAATTTACACCATGTCGGCTCAAGGAGTCGTCGGCGGCAACCTCACGAACGATGCTGTTCCCGACCAAATGCCCGCTTGGTCGCCGGATGGCCGTAAGATTGCCTTCGCCTCAAAGCGGGGGAAGACGCTAGGTGACATCTGGGTGATGGACACTAGCGGCGGCAACCTCCAGAATTTGACGGATCATAGGGGCCAGGACATTGAACCCCGATTTTCATTGGACTCCAAAAAAATTGCTTGGACAACACGGCGGTTCGGAGAAGGAGTCATCATGACCATGGACGCCGATGGACAGAACAAGTTACAAATCACGCCCAACCCCGAGAACGAAAAGCGCGATCCGGCATTTTCGTCTGACGGAAAAAAAATTATCTACATTAGATTCGGCGGCGGTACGGCAAATGTCCAGCGGCGGTCGGTTAAACAGTTTGCAAAGGGAGAAGCAAACCTCTGCGCAGGGGATTGCTTTGAACTTCCGGCGATTGGTTTCCCGACACGTTCACCGGTATGGTTCGACCCGGATTTTGTAGTTGAGTGGGCGGTTTCTCCGGCTGATAATCGTCCATTGACTTGGGGTTGGATAAAACGGTTGGGACAGAGCAGATAATCCCTGGCGCAGACTCCGTCCACCAGCTAACGATGAATCAATACAGGCATACCCAGATAGGTTATCTCCTTATCATCATGTATGGCGGGGTGGTAGTCCTCATAGGTTATTTTAATGTTTTGACGAGTTTTAGTAACCCGTTTGCCTTAGTCGCACTTATAGTTTTGCTTGCTATTCTGAAGTTTTTCTCTAGCTTGACCGTCACGGTCGATGCCCAGGTGATTAAGGTTCAATTTGGGGTCGGTGTTTATCGTAAAATTATTCCGCTAAAAGAGATTGAGTCTTACGCTGTAGTCAAGAATCCTTGGTATTACGGTTGGGGAATAAGATACACGCCTCGGGGTTGGCTATTCAATGTGTCGGGGTTCTCGGCAGTCGAACTGCAATTGAATAATGGGAAGAGATATCGGATCGGGACGGATGAACCGGATAATCTTGCGATTGCACTTTCGGATGCCCTGAATGATGCTCGCATTCGTTAACGCGGCGCAGTGGAGGAAAACAGTGTTTTATCGCATTGTACTATGCGTTTCGATTGCGTTTATCAGCGTAGTTACCTTCGCTAGTATCTTCGTAACACCAGGGTATGCAGAAATTGACCCAGACACCATTGTAGGATTGTGGTTGTTAGACGAGGATAAAGGCAGGGAAGTTAAAGATAGTTCTGGCAATGAACTTCACGGGTCGTTCACCGGGTCTCCCAAGTGGAGGGAAGGAAAATTCGGCCGGGCTTTGGAACTCCCAGGTGGAGGCGACACTGTCAAAATTGAAGGATTAGCACAGGACTTTCCCGCCGAAGAAGTGACAATCACATCGTGGGTGAAAGCAGAGGGGCTCAAGAATCAAGACCTATTTAGTCTCGAACCACTTGACCCTAGCCGTGTCACAGTCCACTTTCCCAGGGATAATCAACTTCACTGGCAGTTCAGCACGATATGGATGCATCCACCAATTCCCCTTGGTCAGGAGGTTGAAGGTAAATGGCAACACTGGGCTTTCATCCATAGTATTGCGGAAAACGTAATGCTTGCCTATCAGGATGGTGAGGTGGTCGGAGAATCACTGAATTCCAAAGCGTATGCTCCCCGGGCCGGAGATTTTCACATAGGCGGTAGGCTAGGTTCTTCCTTTAAAGGTTTCGTTGACGAAGTTGGAATCTTTGAGGCTGTCCTCAGTCAAGATGATATACAAAGCATCATGGAAAACGGCCTGGAGACGCAAGTCTTTGCAGTTACGCCAACAGGCAAAGTTGCGGTTTCATGGGGTAAAGTCAAGGCACGAAGAGAATGAATTTGAATTTGCTATCGACAGTGGTTGGTTTCAGTAGGTGCGTTGCTTGCTGTCGATGGATAACATATGACAGCACAGTTGCAATAAAATTTTGAAACACATCAAAATTACCAATTAGGAGGAAATACAATGTTTATTCGTAATGCAACCCAATTTTCGATTGTATTTATGAGTTTAGTAGCCATCGGTTGGGTTTTCACACCATCCGGTCATGCGGAGATTGACCCAGATACCATTGTAGGGATGTGGCTGCTCGACGAGGATAAGGGCAAAGAAGCCAAAGATGGTTCAGGCAATGAACGTCATGGAACTTTCACCGGATCCCCCAAATGGAGAGAAGGCAAGTTCGGCCGGAGCGTGGAGTTTTCCGGTGGAGGCGATACTGTAAGAATAGATGGATTGGGGCAGGAATTTCCCACGGAGGAAGTAACAATTACGTCGTGGGTGAAGGTAGAGGGTTTCAACAATCAAGACCTTTTTAGCCTTGAGCCGCTTGAGGTCGGTAACAGGGGCCGCGTCACAGTCCACATGCCGTGGGACGGCGGTGTTCACTGGCAGTTTGGTTCGCCATTTACGGGGATTAATCCAGTTGCGCTCGACAAAGGCGTGGAAGGCAAATGGCAGCACTGGACGTTCGTCCATAGTGTTGCAGATAACGTGTTCCTTGTTTATCAGGACGGCAAGGAAGTGCAAAGGAACGTGAATTCGCAGGCGTTTGTTCAAGGAGCCGCAGATTTTCACATAGGCGGTAGACTGGGGTCCTCATTTGAGGGTTTCGTCGATGAGTTCGCAATATTTGAGGCTGTCCTTAGCCCGGCTGACATAAATAGCATCATGGAAAACGGTCTTGAAGCTCGCGTCTTTGCGGTTTCTCCAGCTAGCAAACTTTCGACCTCCTGGGGTCGAATTAAAGAACTGAGAGAGTAACCCCGGACGTGCTGCCGCAAGCGAATTTTCATTTCTTTGTATTCACATTTGTCCTACAGTCCATGTGCGACTGGACTCTTGCGAAGGTTTTAAACCTTCGCAAGAACTAACCTGGTTATCGTAAAATCCTGGCACCCATATTTACACCCTTCGCGGGACGAGCCGAGTGACCATAGACAGCGAAATAAGAATCTTTGGAAATCGGCCATAGTGCAAACACAGGATTGCGAAGCGACGCTGACGGATGCGCAGATCGTAGCGTTCTGAAAAAACGGGTTCTTAATTTGTGAAGGCGTTGTTTCGGATGAAATCAATCGGCAAATCATTCATCGGGGGCAGAAACGATGTTTTTTCGTGTTGTAACTAGGTTTGTGGTTGCATGTATGAGTTTACTAGCCTTTGACTGGATCTTCGCACCATCAGTGTATGCAGAGATCGACCCGGATACCATAAGAGGGTTATGGCTTCTTGACGAAGGTAAGGGGAAGGAGGCCAAGGACAGCTCAGTCAATGAACTTCACGGGACGTTCACGGGAACCCCCAAATGGAGAGATGGCAAGTTCGGCAAGAGTTTGGAGTTTCCAGGGGGAGGCGATACGGTCAAGATTGAGGGATTTGCCAAGGACTTTCCCGCGGAAGAAGTGACAATCACGTCGTGGGTGAAGTTAGAGGGGTTCAATAATCAAGACCTTTTTAGTATGGAACCGCTTGACCCTAGTCGCGTCACAGTCCACTTCCCATGGGATAACGCTGTCCACTGGCAGTTTGGCATTAACAATGGTATTAATCCAATTCCAATCGGCGACGAGATAAAAGGCAAATGGCAGCATTGGGCTTTCATCCATAGCGTTGCGGATAACGTAATGCTAGTCTACCAGGATGGAAAGGAAGTACGACGCGTGGGGGTCTCCAAGGAGTATGTTCCGCGGGCCGGAAGTTTTCACATTGGCGGTAGACTGGGTTCTTCTTTTGAAGGATTCGTTGACGAAGTTGGACTATTTGAAGCTGTTCTCAGCCAAGCTGACATAAAGAGAATCATGGACAATGGACTTGAGGGGGGTGTATTTGCTGTTTTACCAACTAGCAAACTTGCGACCTCCTGGGGCAAAATTAAGATGCGGAGGGAGTGATCCAAACCCTCCTTCCTTGGAATTCTCCCATCTTGTGTTGGGTATTCTATCAGAGTTTCATTTTATCCATACGGTACCAAACCCTAGCGGAGGTTTCAAGACTTAGTAAGGTTAAATCTTTCCTAACCTACCATCAGGCCTAAACACTTTCTCAATCCAAAAGGAACCTTTTTTGGGATTAGTTCAGTAATCAGTAGCGGAAAAGAAAAGGACAAATGAGGTCTACCTAAATGCCAACACACGATTGCGAAGCAACGCTGACCGATACGCAAGTCATGGAATTCTGCAAGAACGGCTTCTTAATGTTTGAAGGCGTTGTGCCGGATGAAATTAATCAGCGAGTCTGTCAATATTCCGATGAACATGAGGCCCAGGTGCCTGCAGGTGAAGATTGGTACATTGAGAACGTAACGCTAAATCCACAAGTGACCGGAGCGATACGTTCCGTTTTGGGCAAGAATTTCCGTTATAATCTCTTCGCGGGGAATCATCGAGTCCAGTGTCCTACCCGGGCAACCGGCGGATGGCATAACGATGGAGGGTCTGTATACAAACCTCATCTTGACTCCCTACAGGTGTTCTACTATCCGCAGCATACCCCAGTCGAACTCGGGCCGACCGAAGTTGTTCCCGGTTCCCACTTTCTAGTTCATTTACAGCGCTGGATGGGACACTATACGGGCATCAAAGGAGCAGTTTCTACTGCAGCGCCCGCGGGCTCGATTTTTCTCACTATCTATTCTATCTGGCATCGGCGGAGTACTTCCACCGCGAGCGGCATCCGTAATCTGATTAAATATTGGTATATACGTACGTCGCCGCCGGAGCGCGACTGGGTTATCGAACCGGATTTTGACCTCGTACGCCCCTATCATTTCCCGCCGGGACAATCCTTTCACAGGGAACATCACCACACAGTCAATGACGCCGCTGAGATTTTTTATTGGTTGTGCGGAAAACACGACGACTATCGCGGGCACACCAACAATTTGCCCGTCTATTTCTCTAGATAGCGAGGGAAAATACTGTGAGCAGGCATGACTGCAAACCAACGCTGACCGATACACAAGTTCTTGAGTTTTGCAGGAATGGGTTCTTAATGTTCGAAGGCGTTGTGCCGGATGAAGTTAATCAACGGGTCTTTGACTATTGCGACAAAAACGACGGCCGCGTACCGGCAGGCGAGGATTGGTATATTGAGAATGTGACGCTTAACCCGCAAGCGGCGGGGGCGATACGGTCTCTTCTCGGAAAAAACTTCCGTTGGTCTGGGGCGGGCAACCATCGCATCCAATGTCCGCTTGAAGAAGTACACCAACAGTCGAACGGTTTGTGGCATAACGACGGCGGTTCGGTGTACACTCCGGAGCTAGACTGTCTACAGGTGTTCTATTATCCGCAGGATACTCCGGTCGAGCTAGGTCCGACAGAGGTGGTACCCAGTTCGCATTTTCTCCGGAGTTACCATTTCTGGATGGGGCATTATGGCAGGATTCGGAACGCAGTTTCCACCGCAGCTCCGGCTGGTTCGATTTTTCTCACCATCTACCGTATTTGGCATCGGCGCACCCCATCCACAGCTACCGGAGTTCGCAACCTAATTAAGTATTCGTACATTCGAACCGTGCCGCCGGAGAGAGATTGGATTATTGAACCGGAGTTCGATCTAGCACATTCCTATCACGCGCCTGCTGGACCTCAGTTCCATCGGGAATACCACCGCACAATCAATGACGCTGCCGAGATTTATTTTTGGCTGTGCGGAAAACACGATCAATATCGCGGCACGCGCAATAATTTGCCTATCTATTACTCTTGATGCCGTGGTGTCGAGTAATGACGATTGTAGCAGAAGTATTCAGCCAAAAATCAGCTGTGATGCGGGTACGGTAGAAGAGAATTTCTGGGGTAATTTATCGATGAAAACTTATAACTGTGAACCTACGCTTACAGACACCCAGATACTGGAAATCTGTAGAGACGGCTTCAAAATGCTCAAGGGTGTTGTGCCGGAAGCGATAAATAAGCAAGCGTTCGAGTTTCTGGATTTACACCCGCACGGCACACCCGTTGAAATCCTCGAGGAGGATTGGTTTGTCGAGAACGTAATACTCAATGCGCAGGCAGTAGGTATTGTGCGGTCGCTTCTGGGGAAAAACTTTGCGCTTCCCACCCGGATGGCCAATCATCGCGCTGAGCGTCCCGGACCAGCGCAACATTGGCACCGGGATGGTGGATCGGTATACAGTCCCGAAATGGACAGTTTACAGGTGTTCTATTATCCACAGGACACACCGCTAGAGTTGGGGCCAACACAGGTGGTGCCCGGTTCACACCTGCTCTTCTCTTTGCAGAGCTATATGAGTCACTATGGCGGTATTCGAGTTGCACATCCAACCGTAGCCCCTGCTGGCTCAATTTTCATCACGATATATTCGATTTGGCACCGCCGCGGCCCATCCACTGCGCACGGTACGCGCAATCTGCTGAAATATTGGTACCGTCGAACTGTACCGCCCGAGCGCGACTGGATTATTGAACCGGAGTTCAATCTGAAGCAGGCATATCATTTCCCCCACGGCTTAACCTTCAATCGAGAAGGCCACAAGACTATTAATGACGCCGCGGAAATCTATTTTTGGTTGTGCGGTAAGCACGACCAATTTCGCGCGCGCACTAACAATTTGCCCGCCTATTTCTCATGAGAGGGGAGGAGTGGCATTGGAAGCATATGATTTTGAGCCGACACTGACCGATACACAAGTGGTCGAGTTCTGTAAGCAGGGCTACCTGATGCTGGAAGGTGTCGTTTCGGAGGAAATTAACCAACGCGTGTGTGAAAGTGTGGTGGGCGGATTTGAAGATGGGCGGCTGCTTCAGGAGGACTGGTTTCTTAACGATGTGATTCTCAATCCTCAAGCCGCTGGAGCGGTGCGGTCGCTGCTCGGAAAGGAATTTTCTACTCCGGTTGGGTTGCACAATCATCGGGTTGAATGTCCTGCGCCGTCTCAACATTGGCATCGGGACGGCGGATCGCGTCACGAACCGGGACTCAATCATTTGCAGGTTTTTTATTATCCGAAGGATACTCCTGTGGAGCTTGGGCCGACAGAGGTACTTCCCTCCTCCCATTTTTTGTTCTGCTTCCAAAGCTGGATGGGGCACTACGGCAACATAAAGGGCGCAATTAAAACAGCCGCGCCGGCGGGGTCAATTTTCCTCACGGCATATCCGATATGGCATCGGCGGCCCGTGTCAACCGGGCATGGCGTTCGCGATATGTTAAAATACCTTTATTGGCGAACCGTTCCACCCGAGCGGGATTGGGTTATCGAACCCGATTTCGAACCAGCCGCAGCAACCTATAGCCGGAAAGGTGCAGCTTCCCACCCACCTCGGCAGCAGTTTGACGATTGGTATGATGCCGCCGAGATGTTTTTTTGGTTATGTGGGAAATCTAGCGAGTTGACCACTATATTGGGTGGTGAAGGCTGGCCGGCAGGATACCCTCCGCCGCGTCCTGATGCGCAGATTTATCCGCCCAAGGGATTCCGCCGATTTTAGGAAATTAAAACTCATTTGGCGGTTCTCATCGAGACACCGTGGTTAACCGTGTCAATACGAGCCATGGCGTAAGGAAGCAAGTTGAGTTCGAGATCTCCATCTGCGGTTCGCAAGCGTTTGCCCAGTTCGGTGAGAAAAGTTTCGGGAGAAACCATCGCCTTTTGAGCGTTAGTCTCGTTAATTTCGCGCAGTTTGACAGTTGGCGCCAAATTGTGCACCGTGACCCGCTGTGTTTCAGGAGTGAAATTTGCGAGTAGAATTCGCGTCGTTCCATTCTTGCGGAGTGCGATGCCATCCATTCTCAAAGTGTCGCTTGATGTTGTTGGTAAAACCCTAGATCCGGCAAACTCTCCCACATCTGCGAACACATGGTACGCAGGAAAAACCCAGCCGGGGCCGGATGAAAAATTATCTGGCAACAGTGAACCATCTTCTGTCTCCATCACCCCGCGCCATCCAGTGGTTTCGTAGTATGTCACGCTAATCACCCCGCTCTCTGAAAGATACTTGAGGCTTCCCACAGTCCAGCCTGCGCCAAACAGTGACATCTGCCGAACATCCACCGGCGCCGGCAATTCGCCGGGCGGAAGTTCAGGTTCAGGTCCGGTAGCATCCGAGTTGAATCGAGCTTTTAGCGTGACCGGCGTGGCGGCGATAGGTAGTCCGCCAACAAACTGACGAGCGCTTTCTACGGTCGAGGCTTGTGCTTCGAGTGTTTCCACCAATGAGGCGTTGTCAAAGGCGTGCGCTTGCGGATTGATTGAATAACATACCAAATCCAGTGCGGACACGGTCGGTCGCCCGCGGTTTAGTTCGGTGAAGAACGCATTTGTGCCCGCGCCAATCATCGCGTCTGCGGCGTAACGTCTGAGGGATTTTCTGGCGAGTCTCACCCATTTTTCCGATGTAGATTCTTCCGAAATATGGAAGATTAACCATCTGCAGATGGCCGGTTTGACTGTTTCGAGCACCGCTTCCAATTGGCCGAGTTCGCGCGCGGCCGCGTCTGAAAGCGTAAGCGCAATTTCCAGCGGTACGTTGAGCGGCTTCGCCTCACGATTAGCCCGCCGCAGCACCGAATCGTAATTGGGGTGGGTAAGATTGACATCTACGCGCAGATGCGAAAGGTTTAACTTTTTGAGCCGCTCCAATTCCTTCTGAGTTAGCGGCTTGCCGTGATGCGCAACGCCAAGCCCGATACGTGGGAGGGGGACATCGGAATCGCTGCTGATGGAGAAGGTAAGCCCTGTATCACGATAGCGTACGGTGCTGCGGCTATTCCTTAGAGATAGCGTGATTGATTGAGAGATTTTCGTCCCCGCCTCGATTTCGACGGGATAGGGAATGCGCAGCGGCGTGCTATAAGTTTTGTAGGAGGCGTCTGTCCAATTCCGTTGATCCTCCATCTCGAAGATGTCGCCGTCGAACCGAACCTCTGCGTGGAGATTGGGTACAACTTCATGCGAGATTGCTCGTACGTCCATGAACGGTTGATGCGGCGAAACGTATTTGGGAAACTCTCCTAGTTCAACCGTACCGTTTACTTTCTCAACACGGCACGGCAAACCCGCACACTCACTCATCGGGTGCAGCACACAGATTCCTATTCGGTTCCGCAGGAAGGTCGAGCGCGCCTGACCGTCCATGATGAAGGTGATTGATCCCTGCGCATCTCCGACGATAGTGCCTTTCCAGAAGAAGTCAATGCCGCCTCGCCTGTTTTCCATGTCGTAGGTAATGTGGAACGCCTCGTTGGTGCGCTCAATCTGGAGGTTCGTGAGAGCCGATGGCAGCGTGTTCCAGTTATGGTCTCGAACGGCTGCATACACTCGGCGCAGGATTTCGGTATTGCCTAGTCGAATGTAGCGCAAATCACCTGCCTCAAAGATTAGCGATAGTGGTCCGGCGCGTAGTGCTGTCCGATCGGGCAGAGGCTCATCTTTTCCGTAATATATTGTACGAGGCGGCAATTGGTTCATTGTGACTCTGTTGTTCTCGCTGCATAGCGGCGAAACTTTTCTTGTAAGCGAGGGTGGTCGAGGACTTCACGGTTTACTACGCTGCGCGGAATTCGCCCCTTTGTGACATCCAAAATACTTAGGCACGCATCGCGCCCCATACTCTGGAAGCACTCGTCTGTCCAGCAGATGGAGTGCGGCGTGACAATGACGTTATCCAAAGTCAGGATGGGATGATTTTTGTCTATCGGCTCCTCCTCAAACACATCCAGCCCAGCGCCACGTATACGCCTTGTCCGAAGTGCGTCGGTAAGTGCGTCCTGATCTATGATGGGTCCGCGGGCAGCATTGATTATGTACGCTGATTTTTTCATCAGTGCAAGCCGTTCTGCATTGATGAGGTGCCGGGTCTCCGGCGTAAGAGCACAGCAGATGCAAACGAAGTCCGCCGTTTGCAGCAAAGTTTCTAGATTCGTCAGTTCCACACCCGCCCCCGCTGCTTCTGCCGTTTGCACGTATGGGTCGTATGCCAGGTGGCGCATCCCGAACGGCTGAGCTAAGGCGAATACCTCACGCCCAACATTGCCCAAGCCTACTACACCGAGTGCACGTCCGGTTAGCCCCATTCCCATAGCATCAATCCGCTCTATCCAGCGTCCGGAACGAGTCAGACGGTCTTTGATGAGCAGCTTATGGCTAAGCGCCAAGATAAAAGCCATGATGGACGATGCCAGTGGGCGCCGTACGCCATCAGGGGTGATAGTCAGCATCACTCCATTTCGTGTACAAGCTTCCACATCCACAGTGTCGTATCCCACGCCAAACCGCGCTACAATCGCCAGTCGGCTGACTCCATGAAAAGTATCAGCAGTGACTCGCCGCCCGAGCAATAACAACCCGTCATAATCCTGCACATGGTCTGGCCGCAAGGTCTGCGCGTCCTCCGGCAAAAGTTCAAATGCCACGCCTATCGCGTTATTCAGCAGATTCAGACCCATGTTGTCAAAGCTGAACGTGCCATCTGGTTTAACAAAGTCTCGGGTGATTCCCACGCGAAATATGTGGCGCATTGGTTGCATTCTCCTTGCACGGAGTGGTTCCCCATTATTCAACCTGAAACACCAAGTATAGCAGAGATTAAACTGGTGGTCAAACGGATTAAATTGTCAAAACCTAGTTCGGCTAGTGCGATGAAAAAGTATAACTTGGTTAAGTAAGCATCTTTATCAACTCGCTCAATATTTGGGCAGTCGCCTGATGAAATTTTCAGCATGAATCTCCCAGGAAAGTGGGGTGAAGCGCCAAAATTCAATCCTGCTTCGACACCGCCGCCCATGCGAGGCACCTTGTACGGACATAACATAAACGTAGTAGATGCTTGCAGGGTATATCAGTTATTTCATCATGGCATATTTATTGCGTAATTGCCCATGATAGCACAGTCCGTAGATCTTGCGGGAGCGGGGAGGGTTGGTTAAAAACTCGGCTTAACCTATAAATTTAAGCACTAGGAAACGTCTTACGTTTGTAAATTCACGATTTGAGGGTGACCATCAGGCACCTCATATTCATATGTAGTTCGCCGCTGTCAAAGCGAAGGATCGTACAAAAAAATAAAAATCTTGCTTAAAATGAAAGGGGAAACTCCAAAATGAAAAAGTTGCTGATGAGCTGTTCCCGGGTATGGGTTGCCGTTCTGGTTTTCACACTCCTTCTAAGTGTGAACGCTTTTGCGTTGAACGGTAAGGTGGATGGCGAAGAGATTGACAGTTCAAAGTATATTGCCGACACACTCTGGGTATTGATCGCTGCATTTCTGGTTTTCTTTATGCAGGCGGGTTTTGCGATGGTCGAAGCCGGATTCACCCGTGCAAAGAATGCTGTCAATATCTTGATGAAAAATTTAATAGATTTCTCAATGGGCTCGATTGCTTATTGGGCAATCGGATTCGCGATTATGTTCGGCGCTGGCGGATGGTTCATGGGATTTAGCGGATGGTTTGTCCCATCAGAAACCGATGCTTTCAGTTCTCTAGAATGGTCGTCTGTTCCGACGCACGCGGCATGGCTGTTTCAACTGGTTTTCGCCGCAACCGCAGCAACCATCGTCTCCGGTGCGATGGCGGAGCGCACCAAATTCAGGAGCTATTTGGTTTATAGTGTTTTCATCACCGGTATTATCTACCCCATTGTTGGGCATTGGATTTGGGGCGGCGGCTGGCTCGCCTTAATGGGAGCCATCGTATTGGGAGCGCGTACCGGCAAATTCAATGGTAACGGCAGACCGCGCGTGATTGCAGGGCACAACCTCCCGCTGGCGGCACTGGGTGTGTTTATTTTGTGGCTGGGTTGGTTCGGATTTAATCCTGGGAGCCAAATGGCGGCGGACGCGAGCGCTATCGCCTTGATCGCGGTTACCACAAACATAGCGGCAGCAGCCGGTGCAATCGCTAGCATGATTACCGCTTGGGTACGGCTTGGAAAACCCGATGCCGGTATGGCGCTCAACGGTGCCTTGGCGGGACTAGTTGCCATTACTGCCCCATGTGCGTTTGTCGAACCGTGGGCAGCAGTGGTAATTGGTGCAATCGCAGGGGTTGTTGTCGTATTCTCAGTCCTGCTGTTGGAAAGCCTAAAGGTTGATGACCCCGTTGGTGCAATCTCCGTTCACGGTACTTGCGGTGCATTGGGAACGATATTACTTGGTGTGTTCCACAACGAACAAGGACTTCTGTACGCGGTAGACAAGGGCGCAGCCTTCAAATTCCTCGGGGTTCAAGCCCTCGGAGTTATCGCTGTTCTTGTGTGGTGCGTGATTACAGGATATATCTTGTTTTCCACCATCAAAGTGGTCGTTGGTTTACGCGTTAGCCAAGAAGAAGAGATGGAAGGTCTGGATTTACGTGAACACGGTGCAAGTGCCTACCCGGACTTTTCGGTATCGTCCATGCGTTAGCAAAAACATGAATCGTATTGAGGGAATAGGATTATGGCTTGTCATCAATCCTTAAACCTAGTCCCCTCAATACTTGACCGCCAAATTGGTTTGGACACAGGAGCGATGAACAGATGACAAAACTGGAATGCATCATTCGTCCTTTCAAACTCGAAGAAGTCAAAGATGCGCTTAACAACATCGGCGTTCACGGCATGACGGTTAGCGAAGTTCGCGGTTTCGGCAGGAGCCGCGGGCAAACAGAGCTGTATCGGGGAAGCGAGTACACCATTGAATTTGTCCCGAAGTTGAAGCTCGAAATCGTCGTGTCCGAGGAAGATGTGGAAAAGGTTATCCAAACTGTGCAGGGCGCCGCTGCAACAGGAAAAATTGGCGATGGCAAGATTTTCGCCCTGCCAATCGAAGAAACAATTCGCATTCGTACGGGCGAGAAAGGACCTGCGGCAGTCTAACCTGAATTTGTTAAATTTTCACATCGCGTTGGTCACAAACAGCACCATAACGTCATAACCAATTCAAGTTTCGACGCAGACAAGTAAAAACGTCCATTTGCGGGAGAATTATTTTCGCCGATGGACGTTTTTTTTTGCAACTGAAAGCGTGGACGCAATAACTCCGCGCCGCGCTTAAAATCGACGCCACGATTGCGGTTGATTGGTGGTGTTAATTGACGAAGATGTCCTCTAGCTTGATTTCAACCACTTTTCCGATAGTTGTCAACTGCTCAATATCCATCTTGTTCTGGTCGCCCACGATAGAAATGAGCTTGTGTCGGTTTCGTAAGTGTTCTTTATGAAATTCGAGCATCAGGTCAATCTTGGATTCTTGAATTTGTTCAAATCGCCATTTTCGCGGATCAATTGGCACCTCTAGTCGTTCCCATGAACGGACGGCTCCGATAACGTCGCGGAAGCCGAGTTTAGCAGTGCGATAGCGGTTCAGTATGGAGTGGCGCGCCTCATCGAAACGTTCCGGCGATTGAGGAAGGTTGTCAATGAGATCAATGAATGCCTTCACAGCTACGGGCGTTTTATCCGCTTGGCAGGCAATATATCCCCACATTGTATTTTGATCGCCTTTGCGGCGGCCGGTTGCGTATCGGGCATGTGTTGCATAAGCGAGCGCGCGGGCTTCGCGCAATTCCTGGAAGACAACCCCCGCCATCCCGCCGGCAAAGTAGGCGTTGTAAAGTTGGAGTGCTGGATTTTCAGCTTCGTTGTAGTCGTCGCCGCCAAACTCGATATCCACCTGCGACTGCGCCATCTCTTTTTGAAAGATGAAGATTTCGGTCTTTTCTGGGAGACGGGCTTTAAGAAAATGGTAGGGCGGGGGCGTTTGTAGCGCGCCCCTTATGGAATGGTGCTTTTTTAGGGCGCTCATCACTTCATCCAGTGATAACGAACCCACATAACTAATGGTGTGTTCGTAGTTCAGGAGATTTTTAATCTCATTGTGAAGTTCATCTACTGTCAGTCTCTGCACGGCTACACTAGGGAGCATACGCAAATAGCGAGAGTCTTCTCCATAACGATTGTAATGCAGTAGGGCGCGGCGTATGGCGCGGTGGTTTTTCTTGGCATCTTCACGGTTAATCAAAATAATTCTGATGAGCTCTTCCAAGGTCGTTGCATCAGCGGTTGGATGTTTTAAAAGGTCTAGTAACTTTTCGAGAGATGCACCGAAATTCTCGTCGAGCCCTGAAATGGTGATTGTCGTTTCGTGGTCGTCAACGTCAATGCTGAAGTCGGTTCCCAGTTTGTACCGTTCTTTTTTCAAATCTTCGGCGCTGTACGCTGAAGCGCCAGATTTGTCGAGTAGTTGCGCGGCGATGCTCAACTTGTTATTGTGTCGGCTGCCGAGGTCAACGGAAATCGTGAAGGAAAACAGGTCGTTGACCGGATTCTGAGCGTAATAGAGTTTGACACCGTCCTGATAGTTCGTGATTTGATAGTCCTTATACGAAACAAAGACTGGTTCAATTTCTTTAACCGGCATTGCTAAGATTTGTTTGGCAAAAGCGGACTGTCTAGTAGGATCAATCTCAATGGTGTCGATTTGCGGTTTTTCGATAGCTGGCACTTCGTGCTGTTCGTCCACACGATAGCCCGCGACATAGCCGCCGCCAAAATATCGGTTGGCAACCGCGGCGAGTTCCTGTTTTGTTAGTTCTTCCATGCGTGCGATTTCACCGACGGCGTCATCCCAATCCTGAAAAGCCAGAAAAGCATCTCGCATCATCGCGGCCCTTGAACGGTTCGACTCCAATTGCGCCTTCTGATGTTTCTTAAAGTCGGTCACAATTGCTGGCACCAACCACGCTTCAAACTCGCCCTTTTTGATTAATTCAATCTGCTCAAGCAGCAATTTTTCAACCGTTTCGAGAGACTGCCCCTCTTTCGGAATGCCCCACAGATATTGCGCACCATCGTCGTTATCCATGCTAGGATACGAACCCGCTTGCCGCACTCTCTGCGCCTGATTTAGGTTTAGGTTTATCAAGCCGGCGGTCGCATTATCCAAAATCATGTCAATTAGTTTCAGGGCTTCCGCGTCAGCGTGGTTGCGGCTCGCTGTCCGGAAGGCTATCAGGACATACTCTTCACCCTCGTACTTTACGGTTACGCGCTCGGCACCCTTCAGCGGCGTTTCTTTCCATTCGTTCGCTTCAGGCAGCTTTTTTGGCTGCCAACGCGAAAAATGTTCGTCAATCATTCGGATAGTTTCCTCGGCATTGATGTCTCCGGAGATGTGAATTGCCATGTTATTGGGCACATAATAGGTATGGTAGAATTCGTACATCTTCTTTAGAGATGGATTCTTCAGGTGTTCGGCGGAGCCGAGGGTTGTCTGTTGCCCGTAAGGGTGATTTTTATAGAGCAATCGCTTGACGGCTTCGCTAATGATACGGCGTTTATTGTCCATTGACCGGTTCTTTTCCTCATAGACCGTTTCCAACTCGGTCTGAAAGAGGCGAAAGACCGGTCTAACAAAGCGATCGGATTCAATCATCATCCACTGATGCAGCCGGTTTGCAGGCAGGTCTACCGAATACACGGTCTCCTCCACCCATGTATGTGCATTGACGCGCCGCCCGCCCATCGCTTTGTACAGCTTGTCAAGTTCGTTGGGGATGCCGTATTGCGCCGCGAGTTGAGATGCCTGATTAATTTCAGCGTAAATTTCCAAGCGCTTCTCCGAATCAGTTTCTTGGAAATGCGCTTCGTAGAGATCGGTAATTCTGTCTAGATGCAGTTTCTCTTTTTCGTAGTCGAGCGTGCCAAAATTTCGGGTGCCTTTAAAGAGCATGTGCTCCAGATAGTGGGCGATACCGGTCGCTTCTGCCGGGTCTTGTTTGCTCCCGGCACGCACAGAAATCTCTGCGTAGAAGCGCGGCTCCTCACTGTTTTCAGTAAGATAAACTGTTAAACCGTTATCCAATTGGTAAATCTGGACCGCCATCAAATCCGCGGGGTTCGGTTCATTAATGCGCCTATATCCCGCCCAGCTCGTGGATACGGTCAAGCTCAAAATTAAAGCTGAAACAATTATTTTGTACAAACCCTGTTTATTGTTATACATGTTATGAGTTTCCTTCGTCAGGTTTTAAGAAAATCTACACATTGAGTTCTAGCTCTCGACTGTCTTAATAAACCCCCACGACAACTGTCTCCTGAAGGTCCGAAAGCAAGCGGAGGTTTCGCACGCCGCCCCACGGATATTGATCGATGGGTTCAGACCGTTCGGCTTCGTCTCTTTCCAAAAAGCGCGGCATAAAAAACTCTCGAGTTAACGTCGTCAACATGACCCGTCCGGTTTCCCCATAATCGACGGGTTCTTCGGGGTTGTCGCGGTTGACCAATTCAATCACAGCGCGCGGTTGTGGAGGATAGTAGATAATCGCATAGTTGTCAGCAGGGTCAAACGGTTTGCAGCACGCCAATCCCATCAGTGTGTTCCCGTAAGTCGGGACGAAATCAATCCCCGGCACCAACTCTTCACGGGCAAAGCGGTGAAACTGGGCATCCATTTCCGTCCCGCCGCAAAATATACCCTTGATTCCAATCTTTCGCAACGAAATCTTCTCGCATAGCGCTTCAAGGAGTTTGGGAGTCGTAAATAGGCATTGGATATTTTCATGGGCTCTCAAGATATTCAGAGCTTGATTGATGACATGGTCTTTGTAGGCGTCTAATTCTTGGTACTTCCCGTACTTAATCAACCTATTCACCCATCGCGGGTCCAGATCCACCATAAAACAGATGCCGCCGCGGAGTTGAGCCAAATACTCAACAGCAAGGCGCAGCCGTCTCGGCCCGGAAGGCCCCAGCATCAACCAATCGCTCCCTCGTGGAAAACTCCCATCGGAAAGGGTTTCACTGAAGATTTCGTAATCAATCTGAAAATCTCGGATGTTGATACGCGATTTAGGGACGCCAGTGGAACCGCCCGTTTCAAAAACGTACACCGGTTCCTTCGCATACGCTTTTGGAACCCATCGCCGTACTGGCCCGCCGCGCAGCCATTCGTCTTGAAAATGCCCCAGAATCTTTAAGTCATCATAACCGCCGATTTCTGTGCGCGGGTCAATATCAAGATTGCGCGCAAATTCTAGCCAAAATGGAGCGCCGGTCTCCGGACTGAAATGCCATTGCACAATTTCTCGAACGTGGACGTCCAGTTGCCGGCGTGCCGTTGCGATTTTTTGAGATAGAGAAGCCTTTAAGTTTTCCATGCCTATCCTTTCTCATATCAATCAACACAAGGAGAGATTATATCGATTAGGCAATTAAACCACCTTGCTGGAAAACGCGGAAAATATCATCTCATCCTTGGTTATTTCGACGCTTGGAAGTTTCTATTGACACTCCATTGATTCGTGTGCTAAACTTGAAAATTGCCTGCGGACGGTCAGTTCCTTGTCGAAGCGTGTCGGTTGATGCGCGATCCCTTTAGCCGTTATCACGTGTGGGATTCAGCCAGCGCTCATATCCCCTCTTTGCCGCAGGCTTGAAGGCACTAGAATGCAAAATGAGTTAAAACTATCTGAAGATGAACTTCCACTCTTTCCGCTGCACGTTGTGTTGTTTCCCGGTGCTATACTTCCCCTTCACATTTTTGAGCAGAGGTACCGATTGATGATTCAATTCTGCTTGGATAACGAACGTCCGTTCGGGGTTGTTCTCATCAAGGAAGGGCAGGAAGTTGGAGACCCTGCGGAACCCTTTCTCGTTGGCACATCGGTGGAAATTGTCGAAGTGGATCGGCTGCAAGACGGTCGAATGAACCTAATAACCCTTGGAAAGTACCGCTTCGAAGTCTTGGATATTACACAATATGAGCCGTATTTGGTCGGAAAAGTCAGCGTACCAGATATCGCGGATGTTGAGGCAGACGAAGAACAACAATCGCTTGCGGCGAAAGCCAGCAATCTGTACCAAGACTATGAATCCCTGTTGGAGAAACTGATACCGGGCTGGGAGAAACCGCAAGACATTCCGTCATCACCGTCCCCATTGTCATACCAGATTGGTGCAAGACTTCAAATCCCTTTGGAAGAAACACAGCAGTTGCTGGAAACGCTGCCAATCGATGAGCTTTTAACTCGCGAAATTGAGATTCTTGAACGAGAGAACCGACAATTAAAAATCAGAATAATTGCTCAAAGCAACTAAAGCCGTATCTCCATCCGAATTATTGCTTGCCCCGGTGTTGAATTCCGGGAGTTCGCTGACCGGGAGATATGCCAATTCAGAGTAGAAGATAAACCCATGCACCGCCTCTTAAGTTCAAACGAAACCATCGACACAACTACTGTTCAAATCAACGCGCGGCACTTTTTTTATGTCAGCAACATGTTGTCCCTTGCGAGAATTGGGCTTATCCCGCTCATCGTTTACAGCATCATCCGCCACCAACATTTGATGACGCTGGTGATAGGGGGTCTGGCTATCATCACTGATCTGCTCGACGGCTACCTAGCCCGGCGCCTGAACCAACAGTCGGACCTCGGAAAAATTCTGGACCCGATCGCCGACAAATTGGTAATCGGTGTGGTGATTCTCGCTCTGGTTCTATCGGATCGTAAATTCCCGCTGTGGGCGTTTGCGATTGTCATCATCCGCGACTGTCTAATCGTTATTGGAAACATGATTGTGTTCCGTCGCAGGAGAATCATAACGAGATCCAATCGTTGGGGCAAATGCACGAGTTTCGTGCTTTCAACAGCTCTGATGCTTTACGTTTTTAATGAATATATTCCCAATCCAATTCCGTTCTATGTGCTAACCATCGGATTGGTGTTAGCGTTGATTTCAGCGTGGAGCTACGGCAAACGCTGGTTGTATCTTATGCAGTTAAGTAATTCCCCTCAGCCAGTGGAAACGATTAACCCCAACAAGTCCCCCTCCGCTTAGCGGTAAAAGGAAGAATCGTCGAATGCCAACTACAGTCACTGTGGCTGAGATTGCGGATTTGATTGGTGTCGAAGACACCATTATCAGGAGAACTATCGAACGGCGCGACGACGATCTTCAACCCTATTTACATGAAGACCCTGAATACAACGCCCAAAACCAATCCGATACAGATGCACCGGTTTCCGAGGTGCCAACACCTCTGCTGGATTTAGAAGGGCTGCCGCTTCTAATTACCAAACTTTCCTTTAATATTCCCACATTGGACATTATCGAAAACCTTGCCTGCCAAGTGTTGCACCTCACAGTCCTGCGAGAGGAAAAGACAGACCTCACGAGTAAAAACCGAGAACTGCAAGGTCAAAATGCAAAACTTCAAGCGCGTATCAATGATTTACAGCATCAGGTCTCGGAACTGCAAGGGGAATTAACCCGGCAAGCGGAGATGCAATCTCGTAGTTGGATTCAGAAACTTTTCAGACGCCCCAATTCTGAGGGTTCTTGAAGTTTTCTCGTGTCGTCCAAGCGGCTTTTCCCCGTACCCGTATGGTCCAATTATAGCATAGTTCACTCAGCTTATCCATACTATTGGAATCCTCGCCGTAGATGAAGAATCGCAATCAAATCGTCGCACTTGCAGCGGTAATATTGGGTTTGGTATTTCTCTATCAGCCGCGTTATATTCTGCTCAAGGGGATTGCGTTGCTGCTTTTAACCCTGGCTGCAATCTTGTCAGCGACCTCCTTTTCCAAAAAACGAATTGTCGAAGGCATCGCTGCAATTGGCCTTGGCACCGGATTCATATTCCTTTATCTGCCGGTATCAAAGGACACGCCCATCGTTTCGACCCTACACGGGTCGGCGTTTCATCTCCTGTTTGCCAGCGCTATCGCGTTTGGTATGACAACCCGCCTGAAAAAAGCAGCGGCAATCGCCGCTGCAGCTATCGCCGTCATTGGACTGGTGTTCCTTTATCAACCTTACGTATTTCTGTTCACGCTGGACATGCCGGAGGAATTCTATTCGCTCAGACAGTTGGAAGATGTGATTCGTAACGAAGGTCACCAACTGAAAGAACGTCTTTTCCATCTCGCTCTCCTTCACAAGGATTCCGCTCTTCATTTGATGCTGGCAGGCATGATTATAGTTGCGGTTGTTTCCCCGCGGAAGGTGTTAATCGAACGCATGTCGCTTGGCGGGATTACACTCGGGTTGGTCTTTCTCTGTCAGCCGTTTTGGATCCTACTCTACCAAACAGGCTTCCAAATTCTATTGGGCGGGTTAACGGCATTCATCGTCGTCGCGCACCGGTAGGATTAGCGAACAAGCGGTCATTATCACGCCTACTCGGGGCATTCCACAGTTCAATGACGGGTGCCCTCTCAAAACGGGAAGCGTGACGAATATTGCCTACGACCTCCCCCGCAGTCCCCCTTGCCAAAAAGCCGCTTGTTGACAAAGGGCCGACGACACTTGCAGTTTCCAATGCCGCGGCAAATCCAATCGCTAAACACATGTCTCGCGACACCCTCGCAATGAGGCATTCAAAATTCATGGTAGGGTATCGCTCAGTCCAACGGAACCAACACAGCGGATACGGTGTCTTGTCAGAATTTATTCTAACTCAATCTCTGAAGGAATTAGCAATGAAAGTTAAGCGGTCTACTGGCATAAAAAGAATTACAATCTTCTGCACATTAATGTTTCCTATCCTTTTTTTGATATTGAATGCGTCATTGGCAAGAAATCCTGATGCTAGCTGGGGGTTCACAATCCCGTTGGTAATTCTGCCATTATTCGTGTACAAGGTGGGATATTGGATAGCGGACGGATTTCGACGGGACAAAGAGTAAACGCCTTTGTTGCCTGTGAAATGATATGCAGCAGCGGTGTTGATGCCTTAAGACTCAAATTTAATTCTCTGGCTAGCGCAGTTGCATTATTGCATCACACGCTCTCTTTGAATCGTTTCCGTTAAAATCGGGCGCTTGTTCAGAATTGAGTGCCCCATTGTCTTCTAAAGCGGCGGGTTTCCAGGGTTTCCAAGTGCCCTTTGGTCCATCAAATTTAAGTACCTCTTTCATTCTATCGGCTTCAAATGCGCAATAAAATGAATTAGAATGAACGGCAATCATTGGATAATCTTCATACCTGTAGCCATTGGTTTTTAGCCAAAGCCCAAATACGACCGACCGATGATTGCCATCTTCCACTCGGAACGAACAATCAGGATTACGTTTCTTTTCGCAGCCTAGTTCACAGTTGCGGATTAAAATTCTAGGCATCATGCCGTAATCAAAATCGTACCCCAAGGCAACTAGCCGTTTAAACCACGTTCTAACACCATTAACCCTATCTGCCTCGGGCATTATATTGTTCAAAATTTCCCCAGGATTTGAATATGTCCGATTGTCGTTCTTTTCAAAAACACTGTCAATAACTTTGGATATCTTCATTCCGCACCACTCATCATCATACTCAAATCGATCTTCAGGATTAGATGAACGCGGATAGAAAAACATCAAATTCCAAAAATCCTTCTCTTCCAAAGCAAATTTGGTAATAATGTATTCCTGATTCAAGATTGGCCTCCTATGTTTTGCAATACTAATGCAAAAGTTTCATGGCAACAATATACACCTAATGCCATCAAAAAATAGATTAAAGCCACGAAAAAATATAGAGTCTCGAATACCCAATCGGCGTTCCGCAGTTTCTTGTCGAGGATGTAACTTAGGATTTTTCTCCTTGTAACAATACCCACAATTACTGTTTGAGACACTGCCATTGCAATCCGTGTGGTAATGTAGCGTTGTCAATGGGTTGTTGCAGGGGCTACCGTGTCTCGAATGTGCCTTCCGAGGCGTTGATAGTAAATAAATTTAATTGTGGCACCAAATAAAACATCGTACAAATCTCCCAGATTTGGCATTACAACAATATACACAATCACTACTGGAATTAATGCGATAGCAAATCGAATGGATACTACCCAGCCTAAAATGAGATATTTTTTTATTAGGTTGAATCCCTCTTTTCCGCCGTTCTGCCGATACACGTAGTACGTACCGCCGATTGCGATTATAACGGTTAGGCACAGCGATAGGAAGCCATACCCATTCGATAATCTATCTGCTTCAGAGTAGGAGCCAAGAGCGAAAAGAACGGCGTAAATTATCAAATAGGGCAGTGCTTCCCTGTCACTAAGAGAATTGGTCCTCAACTTGTGTTTCAGTGGATGGTAGAAGACAAAATACATTACCTCAACATACCTCCTTCCTTATTTCAAGAATTAAAGTATTGTTGCAACAGAGAGCAGTCGAACGAAAGAGCCGCGGGGTGCGTTTTCGCGGTTAACTATTTAGTTTTCGGCGTAATGCCGGTCCAAGTAAAATCACCGTCGCGGATCCTACAAATAATCCATTGACTCCACTCAAGATTGTAGAGTTGAGGTCAGGCGAAACGGTCAAAATTCCAAAGATAAAACCGAACACTCCGCCAAGCAGGAATCCAATCGTATACAACACTTGTGCGGCTCTATTATGTCCATCGTTTAGTCTGTATGTCCATAGGATTCCGAGAAACCCGCCGTACACTGCCCCGATGGTTGCCAGGACAGGGATGGCACTACCCGGAACTTTGTCGCTCGACGGAATGATTAATGGGAGCGCCCACAATAACAGCGGCGTTAAAACGGCGCCGCCAAATATGCAAGTGAGGAGCTTGAGGAATATTAATCTACGAAGTTTCATTTTGACAAATCCTCCTTTTTGCGGGATTTACTTTTTTCTTTTTCGCCAAAAAAATAGTAGAATGGGGATGCTAATAAAGATAGCTGCTCCGCTACTAGCAAATGCAGAGTTGTGGTCAATCGAAATTCCGTAGATAAAGCCGTAAAATCCACCCAGCATGAAACCGATGCCGGAAAAGACCATCGCTATTCTGTTCTGTTCAATCTTGTGCCTGTATGCCCGCAATATGCCGATAACTATACCGTAAACCGCACCCATACCAGTAAGGGCGGGTATTTCGGCAACCCTCACGTTATCGGTTGATGGTAGGATAACGGTGCATACCCACGTGAACAACGTTAGGAACGCCGCACCTCCCGCCGCGCAGACGAGGATATTGAGAACTGCTTGTGCGCGAAATGTCATAACGAATTTTCCTCCATTGCTCTATTCCATCGTGTCATGATTCGTCACCTGTTTTTGTAGTTCGCGTATATGAGCAGACAGAAGTACGCCACACTCATTATCAATTGCGCTGAAATAAAGACAAAAATAAGCTGATACGGACGCGATTGACTCACATCGGGAACCATTAGTTTCCAGTAAAACAACAGCGAAACACCGATTAAAGCCAAGAGAATACGTAGAGTCTCGAATGCCCATTCGATCTTCCGCGGTTTCTTGTCGAGTATGTAACTTAGGGGTTTTCGCTTTGTTACAAAGCCTATAATTAGATAGATACAAGAGAAGATGAGTGCGGTTGCACCGAAAGCGGCGAATACTAGTAGTATCATGACCAAAGCCTCCTTATAGTGCTGGCAACCTCGTTACCGTGGTGGGGCGATTGAGAAACGTAGGCATGCCGGTATCGTGTAGTCATGAAGGGGTGTCCTTCACTTTGAGCGGAATGCGCCGATGGCCACGAGCGCCGGTACTGTACCGATATACGCACCCAATATAAGGGCTAACCCTAACAGGTTGTCGTTTCCCACGATAGCCGTAAATACACCTCCCAATACAGAACCAGTCACAGGAAAGGCGATAAGGACTTGCCGCGCCGTTTTGTGATTGATTGCCCAAGATATACCGCAACACGCGCCGGCAAGCAGGCACAAGTTTACTATTCCATAGCTGATTGGGTGTAAGGCTACGTATAACACTCCGCCCGTGAGTGCGCCTCCGACGGCGCAGGTGAGAATTTTGACAAAAACAGGAAATGGAATCAGGTGGCGTCTTGGCATTCGAAAGAACCTCCTTTATTTGCGGGTTAGTACCTGTTGGCGGGGGTAGTTCTGCACGCCTAGCTATGGCTTGGCAATCCGCAAAATAAGATGCCAGCCTACACCCAGCGGCGAGGATGAAAAAGCAAGACGTTGGCGGCCTGTCCGCTATGTGTAAAATTTAGCACACATTTTAACGAGCGTCAAGGATTTCTGCCTAACTTTTAATTCCTTGGGCGGCGGAAAACACTGTCGCCGTCGCTATTCGCCCAGTTGACCAATTTTCAGGGGAGAGTTTGTTGGAGGGAAATTTGGCTTCGCTTTGGGTTCGTTTCGCAAAATGACGGGAATAAGGCTAGCGGTTTTCGGGGCATTTGCAGATTACAAGTTTATCAGCTTTTGTAGGTTGGGTAGAGCGGGTACACCGAAACATGCCCATTATAACCAATCGATTTGTAGGCTAACTTTGTGCAAGATATGTGGGCCGCAGCGAAGCCCAACGATCAACCGACCGAATACGGAGGGCGATAGTCTTCGTATTTCATAACCTCCGCCACTCCAAAACACATTCCACCTCCCCAATTACCAAACACCCCCCTTTTTTATTCGAATCAGCCTAGTGGCGGCATCTGTCAACAGGTTACCCGAACGTTCCAAAAACGATGGGTTTTGGAAAAGACTAAAGGAAAACTATCGCCCTCCCTCTTCGGTCGGTTGATCCTTCGCTATTCGCTCAGTTGATTGCTCTACCCAACCTACAAAAACCCGTCCAAACAGGGTTCTAGATTCTATTCGGTGGGTAAACCGCATGCATCGTCCTCGCGCATCGGTAGGAATTTCTGGATTGCCCATGTTTTTAGGATGGGGTGTGCGCCCAAGTGCGGAGTTGGCGATGATCATCCGGCGGGGCGCCGTTTTGAAGCCAATCTAGGGGTTCTTCTTCTGTACGGTCTGGATTCACCCAAACAATGTGTTGGATTTCGCCAACACGTTGAGTAGCGCGGGCAAAACAGCCCCGGACAGTTTCATCAAGAGAGATAATGGTTTGGTCAGTTACTAGCGCTGCTTCGAGGAGGTGGAAATCCTTCCACATCGCTTTGACCTCATTTTCACGGGATGTTGAAGTTTCGATTTTATTGCACAACGCTTGGTTCAAAGCCGATCCGACATAATGAAATCTCTTTCTAGCAACCATCGATTTCAGCCATGTGCGTGCAAACACCGATCGAATCCTATTCCATTCCGCCGAAAGTTCGGGGGTCATGACAATGTGATGCCGGCATTCGGTCCGAAACGATTCAAGAAATTCGGTGCAGTTGATTGATACCGAAGCCGTTGCCTCCTCTCCGCCGGCAGCCCGTCCAACCGAGACATTCACAACAAGCCGCTTGAAATTCGTTGGCCGCATATCATGCTCTTTCAGCCAAACGCAATTGGGCTGCGTTTAGATAACGGCTCTGTGCCTTCAGATCGACATCGTCAAAGTCCTCGGGCCAGTCCCCGTAAGCCCCCGCCTCGTCGAGATCTGCACAGTTGATTTCGGTGGCGCCGTTTTCGCGCCGTGTGAACCAATGTAGTTTCACCAAATTCGGAGAAAGGTCTCCTTCGGCAACGAACGTTTGAACCGCCAAAAGCAGCAGCGAACTGTGCGTTTCCGCAACGACGCGAACGCCGCGTTTCGCCGCATCTGCCAGTATTTGCGCCAACTTGACTTGTGCACGCGGGTGGAGGTGCATCTCCGGCTGTTCCAGATAGACCAACTGCCCCGGTTCCGCAACAATCAGCGCTACTAATATAGGCAACACTTGGGACACACCGCATCCCACATCGGCGATGCTGACCATGTCCGTTTGAGCGGTGCCGCGGTGAGGAAGGCGACCGACTTGCAGTTCGATGCGGGCGTCCCCGATTTTTTTTGTACCCACCCTGCCGGTAAGCCCAAGCGTGTGAAGAGCATTGGCTAACGTATCCAAGTGTTCATCTGTTGTCTCCTGCCAACTGTGAATAATACTCGCTACGTAATTCTCAAATGTGCCGAGATATCGTGGACCGGTGCTGGTTAGTTTGTAGAGGCGTTCTGGATTGCCACGTAGTCCGGGGAGGTGAATACAGTTGACAATGTTAAACGCGAGGTCATGGGTAAAGTCTACCACCTTATGACGATCTTGAGATTCCAAATGCAAAAAACATCGAGAGCGCCCTACGACATCAAGATCTTCACGCAAATCTTTGGGCATCGAATCTTCTTCAGCCAGCATTTTGATTTTTTCAACCGACATCTCAGGATACAGGGTAATGGACTTGAAGGACACCTCCAACGGTTGGTCAGTCTCTAATTTTCTTTCTCTAATCATTTCGGAAAGTTCAATTCCACTTGCCCCTTTTCTGAAAGTCGTTCTCACCGAAATAGACTCATCACTCTCAATCCGAAGCCGAAAATACTCCGCCCCTTTTTCACCGATTAACTTTGACAAGAATTGCGCCGCCGACGTAAACTGCGCATTTGGGCCATCAATCAACAACGGTCCCGGATCATACGGCGCTTCCAGTGTCTGCTTCAGCATCAATAGCGGTTGCATGATGCTCGATTTGCCGGAGCTATTCGCACCGGCAAGAAGCGTCAGCGGACGGATGTCAATTGCGCACTCGTTCGCGAGTGACTTGAAGCCGCTCACAGTTATCTTGGTAATGCCTTCGATCGTTTCCTTCGACATGAGTGAAACGCTCCTTTTCCTCTGGTAAAAATGAGACAACCATCAGGCCGCATCGTGGTAGCTTATCACTTACGGTTGCGGAGAATTTGATACTGGACTGATTTGTTCTGACAGGTTTGCAGCGAGGACGTTTTCGAACGATACGTTCATGTTTGTCTCCAACTCTTTCGCAGCCGTTCGGTCTAATCTGAGGTTTTTAAGTGATTCTAGCAGTAACCACGTCTCGCCATGGTTATTATCCGTGTCGGCATAATTGGGATTCAGTTTTATGGCTTTATTATAGTCTTTAACGGCGCGGTCAACCTCACCTTTGACATCGTAGGCGATACTGCGATTGTAATAGGCATCTGCATAATCTGAATTAAGCCGTATCGCTTTGTCAAAGTCAGCGATGGCACGGTCAACCTCGCCTTTGCGGCCGTAAACCAGGCCACGGCAGCAATATGCGTCGGCGTGATTCGGCTTTAACTGTATGGCTTTATTATAGTCTGTGATGGCGAGTTCATACTCGCCTTTATCATCTTGAATGACGCCCCGATTATGATATGCGTCGGCGTCATTTGGGTTCAAATGTATAACCTTATTGTAGTCTTCGATGGCAAGTTCATACTCGCCTCTGTGTCGATGAGTCAAGCCTCGATTGTAATGGGCATCGGCATAATTGGGATCCAGTTGTATGGCTTTGTTGAAGTCTTTGATGGCAAGGTTATATTCGCTCATTTTATCGTAAACATTGCCCCGGTTGTTATACGCTTTAGCGTCATTCGGTTCCATTTGAATTGCTCGGTTATAGTCTACAATGCTGTGGTTGTACTCGCCTATGTCAAGGTACGCAGCCCCGCGGTTGAAATAGGCCTCCGGGAATTCCGCATTAAGTTCGATTGCTCTGTTAAAGTCGCAAATAGCCCGGTCGTAATCTCCATTGTCCATGTAGAAAACGCCCCGGCTGTAATAGGGGTAGGCGTTATTTGGATTTAATTCTATGGCTTTGTTAAAGTCGGTGATGAAATTATCATAATCGCCTTTTTGATGGTAAACCAAACCACGAAAGTAATAGACGTCCGAACATGGGTTCAGTTCCATTACAGCGTTAGTTTCCTCAAGGGCTAGATCGTATTCTTCAAGTAAGTAATACATTAAACCGCTCAATGAACGTACTTTGTAAATAAGGTCTTTGTTCTCACCCTGCGCTTTGGCGATGCTTTGAAGTGCTAACAAAAATGCGACGGAGTCACCGTCTTTTTGGTATTCCTCTATAGAAACTTCGAGATAGACGATTGCCTCCTCGCGGTCGGCAAGCCTTTCGACTAGGTAATCGCGGTAGTTTCTCATTCGCCTCATTTCGACTGCTCCTTGTATTCCCGCCAATAGGCTTTTGCCCGTTTTATGTCTCGAACTTGTGAAGATTTGTCGCCTCCGTAAAGTAGCAGCACAAGGGTATTTCCAATTTGTCCGAAATAGACGCGGTAGCCAGGACCAAATCGGTAACAGAGTTCAAATACACCACCACCAACTGATTCGCAGTTACTAAAATTGCCAGATTCGATGCGGTCTATTCCGGCTTGAATTCGAGTTCGCGTTTTTAAATCGGGAATTGATTCAAACCATTGGGTATAGGGCTCTTGACCATTAGGTGTACGGTAGATTTCTAGTTCTCTTGGCTGTACAACGGGCATTTACGATATCAAAGCTACGTGTAAAGACTAAACAGAACATCGGCACGAGACACTCAATTTGGAGAATTTTCAATAGGGATATGAATTAGTCCGCCTGTAATTGCGATTTGTACATTATACCACACGAAAATCGGGCGTGCAAATGGTCGAAAACGCGCTGATTAGCAGTTTCCACGAATTCTGCGCACTAATTCGTTCTGTTTCCTCTGTTGAATAGGGTGCTTGATTGGAAATCACGGTTTGGGTTCGATTTGGCTTCGTTTCGCAATAATTGGTGATTAGGCTAACGGTTTCCGATGCTTCTGCAACGCCGCAAATTTATTTGGCTTTTGTAGGTTGGGTAGAGCGGGTACACCAAAACATACCCATTATAACCAATCGATCTGTAGGTTAACCTTGTGCAAGATCCGCTGGACGCAGCGAAACCCAACGATCAACCGACCGAATAGGGAGGGCGATAGTCTTCGTATTTCATAACCTCCGCCATTCCAAACACAATCCTCCACCCCAATTACCAAACAACCCCCTTTTTTTATTCGGATCGGCCTGGTAGTGGCATCTGTCAACCGGTCACCCGAACGCTCCAAAAGCGTTGGGTTTCGCTACACCATAACCATTCGCCAAACAACTTCTATATAAGAATCGCGTACAAATTACTGCGTCTGTTCATCATACCCGCTCTACCCAACCTACAAAAACTTTCATATTTCGGTTGTGAAGGGGTTCGATTTCGGTTCTGAGAGGTGTGGGCAGTGACCCCAATTGAAAATCACGTTCGCGATTTGATAACCCGCTTCAGGCAGGATTGCAAGGTAGGTTTTATGGACTCGCAAAACCGTCTTGACAACAGAAGTGAGTATGTACGATAATGCTCTTTTTCACACACAACCGAATTTGACCGTTGGGCGGTGATAGATATGCAGGGCAAACTAGGCTTTAATCACTATCTATGAATGGAGAAACGATGAGGTATTATTTTATAAACACTGATGTGAAAACGTTGGGTTATAGTCCACATGCGACGTGGGTTAAACACAATTACGCCTTCACCGCCGGAGATTATGAAAAATACGGCGAACGACGGCTGGGAAATTTGGAAACGGGCGATGTTCTGTTTATGTATGTAAACAATGTCGGTGTAGTTGCGGTGGGTGAAGTTACGGCGCCGTGGGCGGGCGGAAGCTACAGCGGTGCGGATCGGTTGGTATATCGCCGATGCAAGGCTGAATTGAAAGAATACAGAATCCACGTTGACTGGTATCTTCCGACCGTCAACAATCCGATTAGTATTGAAGAATTGAAGCAACAGGACGGCGGCTGGACGCCGTCGCAAACACTCCATCACATAACGAATGCAGCCTTTGCTGCGAATCTTCACGAAGAAATACGTCGAAGGTCATCAAGAGGGTGGTAAGGCGGACTTCACTCAGAACAAAGAATGAAGATGCGAAAAAATTGGCAATTGTAGGCATGAAACGATTTACGTGATGTTGTGTGGCACGTTTGCAAGTGAGTATGCTGTGGTCCCAAATCAGATGGTCATTAGGATGCGGTTGCATTTGGCACGTCATTCGCCTATGACGACAAGGAGCACATTGCCTTGGCAAGAATTGAAAAACTGACAAATTTTGCTAGAGAACACTTGGATCCTTGCGAGGAAATTCTTGCTGTGGTGAAGGGAACCTATGCGGGAAAAATGTGCGGAAGAGCTATCGCCAGGTCCGGTATATTGTTGGCTACAGATATGAACGTGGTCTTGTACGGCAAGAGGTGGACGGGTTTTGACTTGGAATTTTTCCCTTACGACACCATATCGTCAATCGAAATCCGCAAGGGCTTTGGATCGATATATCGCGTGTCTTTTCGTGTATATTTTGACATAATATATGTGAGCAACATTCGTGCCGACAGTTGGTCTGACCATGGGGATGTAACGCATTTTGTTGAAATCGTAAAGCGCATGATTATGGGGGATAGCCCCGTAAAGAGCCCAATCGGATTCTGAACAGGATTAGTTTGAACGATGTAGAACACTCGCACAGCTGAAATCGGAAAGAAAAAATACTGGCGGAGAGTACGAATTATTTGAAAAGAAACTATTGACTATGTAAGGCATGAAGGCATTAAAAGAAGCTTTTGTCTTTAAACCATAATGGAGGATTTCAGATGTTTAGCGCACAACATTGGCAGATTAAGTTGGTTTATGTCGGGTTCGGCGGGTTTTTGATGCTTATCGGAATGCTCTTTTCGCCGGTTACGGCGCTTAGAGACAAAAAATTCGGGGATATTGAATGCACTAGCTTAACCGTCGTTGATGCCGACGGGGCGGAAGGGTTGTTGCTCAATGTCTCTGAATATGGCGGGCGAATCTTCGTAGGCGGGAATGATGGGACGTCGGCGGTGTTTCTTTCCATCAACGAAGATGGTGGGAATGTCGTTGCCCAAGGGAAAGATGGAAAATCCGGCGTATTTCTTGATGGAATGGTTAAGAGCGGCGGTGGCGGGTCTGTTTCTGTACTGAACAGCGACGGGAAACCGGGAGTTGCTCTTGCCGGTATGGATAAGAGCGGCAGCGGCGGGTGGGTTACTGTGCAGGGCAAAGATGGGAGAGCAGTGGTGATGCTCAGCACAAATGACCATGGTGGGCTTGTCTCTTCCCATAGCAAAGATCGGCAATCGTCGGTAGCGCTTGGCATCAATGAGCATGGAGCATATGGAAAGGCTAAGGGTCGTGACGCGGAGTTCGTGTGGGACAAGAACGGGTATCGACAGTGAAGAGCAGTGGAGAGTTGCTAGTTGCCAGTGGTCAGAGAAAACTGTCCACAATTTCTAATTCAAGGAGGAATTGAAATGAATACCAAACACCATTTGGTTATAAGCGGCATTATTGGCGGGGTCATCGGCAGTTTGTTCACCGCGATGTTGGTTTCACCGGTTACGGCGGATAGGGATAAGTTCGGTGAAATTGAGTGCACTAGTTTAAAGGTTGTTGATGCGGAAGGGAGCACATTGGCGCTAGTTTCGGGCGGCGAGCGCGGCGGCGTGGTGCAGGTCTTTGATAAGGAGAGTCAGGCGGTCGTGAATCTAAATGTCGAAGCCGTCGGGACTGTTGAATGTAGGCGGCTTCAGGTAGTTGATGGGAACGGTAAAAGGCGGGTGAGCGTTTCGAATGGTTTTTTGGGGGGGCGTGTAAATGTTTATGACAATGATGAGATATCGAGGGCGGAACTTTCGGCGTTTCCAATCGTCAATGCGCCGGCGCCGTAGGCATTGCGGAGCAATACGGCTTTCATTATAATTGGGCGAGGGATTTGAGGGCAATTAAGGGTGAAGTTTGAATAGGGGTTAAGATGAAACGCAAGGGTTGTATCTGGCTAGTGCTGCTGGCGATTGCCGGTGTAGGGTACTGGTGGTTTTTCAGCCGCGACAAAGGAGAACCACAATCTTATGAAGTGGTTCGCATTGTTGACGGCGACACAATTCGCGTAAGATACAATGGGACGGTGGAACCCGTTCGGCTACTCGGCGTGGATTCGCCGGAGACCGTGCACCCTGACAAGCCAGTGGAGTTTTACGGTGTGGAGGCGACCAATTTTACGAAGAATCTACTAAAGGGCGAACGGGTATTTCTTCGGTACTGGAAGGAAAGACGGGATTCTTATGGGCGACTGCTAGCGTATGTGTATCGCGCGCCCGATGAGTTGTTCGTGAATCTTGAGATTGTCCGCCAGGGATACGGGTTCGCGATTGGGCCAATAGACCATCGACACATCGACCGCTTCATCAAAGCAGAGCGTCGAGCACGTGAGGCGAGGAAAGGGATTTGGGTAAGAAGCAGACGAAAGCCAATAAAATGAAAGAGATTTGCAATGATAACGGCGTGATGTCCGCTCAATAGCGGGGTTTAAACTTGAGAGGACGCATTCAGCAGGGTCTGGACGCAGTGAACAAAGAAGGGACGAAATCAGACTATGAACATGTTACAATTTCTACAAGCCATGAATCCTAGTTTCGATCCGGAGGAAGCCAAACTGCATCTTGCAACGCACAGTGAGACTTTGAATAGGCAAGCGATTGACATTTATACTGCAGGGGAATTTGACGAATGGCAACGTTGGAATAATCCGGGGAGTTTTAATCGCGACTATGTCATCTCCTTGATTAGTCTTCCACCTCGCGACAGCGGTAGATGGCTATTTGCGGGTATACATCGGTGTCTCGGGGGTGAGGAGACATACAGACCCGAGACCGACCGTGATGAATACAAGCACAACTTGACTGAGGAACAGCATTATGCGGAAATGAACGGGCGTCTAGTCGTGGAGTTTGAAAGGATTTTCCGTCAGCCGTACGCCATTGCAGCGAACTGGATTCGAGACATTATGGTACGCGAAATCTATCCAAAACGGTTATCTATTGGCGAGTTCCCTGGATTTAAGGCTGTAAATATCTTACGGGCACACCTGGAGTTAATTTTCGACGAATCTCTTGAATCGTGGCGTGTTGCCCTGTCCAATGTGGCGGGGGTGTATCTGATTATGGACGCGGCGACGGGAAAACCCTATGTCGGATGCGCGTACGGCGACGAAGGTATATGGGGACGCTGGTCGGAGTATGCCGATAGTGGACACGGAGGCAACATCGAGCTTCAGAAACTTTTGAAAGAGAATGGGAGTGATTACGTCAAGAATTTTCGCTACTCAATTCTTGAAGTCTCCGATCCTAATTCGAGTGACGATGAAATCAGGGAACGCGAGAATCACTGGAAAGAAGTCCTGATGACGCGCACCTATGGATTGAATGCAAACTAGGTTTGTTGGAATGGCGAAGGGCGGGCAGGCTATATGGTGATTAAGATGGGCTGAAGATTGAGCAAAATTTGAGACACCGGCGTTATTCGCCGTATTTGAAGCGAAAGGTAGCGCTCCGCATTTCCATGACGGACCGTGGGAAACCGTGGCAGAATCCATACGTTGAGAGTACGATTGGCAGAATCAAAGACGAGTATATGGTTGACTCCGAGTATCAGGATTTCCGGGATGCATACAACCAACTTAGTCCAGTATTAGATGTCGTGTATAATCAGAAAAGGCCTCATTCAGCGCTAGGCTATCGGACACCTGCTGAATTCGAGGCAGCGTATAATGCGCACTAGAACACAAATCGGTATTTCATCTTGAATTAACAACGCAGCACTAACACAGTTACAGGTAAGTCCAAAACTTCAAAATACCTTCTTAACATCCACAATTTCGTGTCCAAACAATTGGGGTCACTGCCTTATACCTCTGAATTTGCAATGTGACATTCTGTGTTTTATACTTTCAGATGGTTTAATCTCTGGTTTTGTGCCGGCCTCTATATTTGCCAGTTTCAGGAATTAGTTGCGGAATTTTTCATTAGACAGGCAATCCGCATTCGATTCATGGCAAGTTTAATAGCCAAAAAGGCCGCACAGGATTTAACCAAGACAAAAAACGCGGGCAGTAACTACCACCGGCGTACCCTCCTCATCGAATTAGTCACATTATCAAACATGCTATGAAATTTCGCATCTATTCAACGAAGCCGCCCGCTAATTTGTTCCGCAGGCAGTTCTTGTAGGTTGGGTTGAGCGTTCAACCGAGTGAATAACGAGGGCGATAGTTTCCCGATGAAACATACAACTTAGGGCGCATGGGTGTTGGGAGTGGACTCTGTTTGAAAGTTGTTAGTCTGACCGTGTCGAGCGTCGGGTAACTGCCGAGTGGTTCAAGGATATTCAAAAGCGTTGGGTTTGACCGTCGGTTCAACTCAACCTACAAGAACTGCTGTCTCAATTCATTCCCGAATTCTAAACATTTAGATGTGGATTTTTATTGACGCATTCTGAATTTTGAAGTATAATTTAACTTACAAGGCTACAGCGACCTACTGAGCTGATTTCAATTCAATTGTGCTGTAGTTTACTGCCGTGGGCATTCCGCTCCCGGCTTTTTTCATGATTATCCCCGTTGATAAACAATTAACCGATTTAACCGCAATCTAGCAATTGAGAATTTAGATAACGAGTCCAGATAAATGGTCACCGGTGCGAATGGTCAGATTTCGTCCCCCACGTTCACGCTGAAATGGGGTCAAAAACTAAGCGTAAAATAGCTGTTTATTCCATTGTAAATTAGGAGTCCGTTGTGTAGTATATCTCTCGCAATCAAACATTCAACCGTGGTATCTAGTCCGTCAACAATACGATATTGACCCAAATTCATTATTATACCGTCTTGAGACTCAAATGCGATATTTGCAAAATAGCTATTGCATTGCATAGAGGAATATATTGATCGAATTTCTTCAAAGTCGTGAAATGGCAAATCTAGCCTTTTAGCAATGTGTGTCTCGATTTGGGTGGTGGTCGCCCCCGTGTCTATTACTGCTTCCACAGTCAACTGTCGGGCCGTGTTAGGATTCTCGATAATGACCGGTACGATTAATTCATCGTCGCCGGACACATCGAATGTGCAAGTTGGCATGGCGGATTAATCCTTTCTATTTTAATTCTCCCACAATGGTTACGTCAGGATCATCTTCAATCCGTGAATATTCCCCATATTCAAGCTATTAAAAATGACAGTTTTCGTAGGTTGAGTTAAACGATAACGAAGCGGATATGGAAGCCTACGCCACGTGCGTCATCAAGGATTTGAGCGGGTATTTTGGGATAGAGGGTAAACCTACAATCATAAACCTTTATTCCAAAAAATTCACACCCAAACCCTTGAATCCCAACCGATGGGATTGTGCAAGGCACGTCTGAAATCTAACTTGACCAACCCGTCAGAGGGTTCAAAAATGAGCATTCTCAACTTATTTTTTCAAATACTCACAAATACTCAACGCCGCGAACCCGCGCCCTGACTAGCTTTCAGCCCATTTTCGATTATTTTTCGATGTTTCAAATGCTCACAAAATAAGTAAATCGAATTTCGTAGATTTCCCCTCTTTCAAAGGCAATTTCAGGACGACGGTTTTTTGGAGTAATTGAATAACCGTGGGCTGCACCAAACAACGCTTTTAAATCTGACCTCGGCCCCGCTACCCTTCTGTCTCGACACCCCCAAGCAGTGCCGCATCCAGTGAGGTTTTCGTCTTCGCCGACGCTATTGCTTTTCTCCATTCCAAAAAGCAATAAAGTTTCATAGTTAACTTCCCACCCCTCTATGACGCGAACTACGATAAATACAGTGCTAGACTGCATTCCCGCCCTTTTTCTCCTAAATAAAATCCTCACGGTGCATCGAAAAACTATGAAAACTATGAAATTTTCACACAATCACTAATTTGGATATTATTGTAAAACATATAATTATTTATACACGGCGGTAGGTTCGGTTTCCCAACCGAACCGGTATTTATCCAGCCCCGCAGGTGCGGTTGGAAACCGCACCTACCGAAATATGTGTAAATATGAAGGGAATTGGATATTACATATCGGCTCGTGTTTGTGCAACTTTAATCTTAGATGACCTGTTAGAAAATTGAACAACACCCTGTTTCGGCTGAAATCTGTCCCTGCCCGCGCCCCTAAAACAGCCGAATGTGTCCCGATTTTAATCTTAAGGTTCACCACTATCTTCGCTAAGCTCGGAGATGTTCGGTGAGAGGTCCAACTGTGCGGCGGATTCCTCCGTAGGAAGGGCTTCGACAGATTGAAGTTGCCGCTCCATCGCGCGTGTGCGGGTCTTGGTCTGACCGACTGTATTGGAGGCTGTGTTCAACTGGCGCTCCAACTTATCCATGACCTCGCCGAATTTGCCGAACTCCGTCTTCACGGCTGCGAGGATCTCCCAAACCTCGCTAGACCTCTTTTCAATGGCGAGGGTTTGGAAACCCATGCGCAGGCTATTCAGAAGCGCAGCTAGCGTGGTTGGGCCCGCGACGACAATCCGGTATTGTTGCAGGAGTTCCGTCACTTGACCCGGGGAACGGAGGACCTCGGCATAAAGCCCTTCGGTCGGCATAAACATAATGGCGAAATTCGTGGTCTTAGGCGGGGCGATGTATTTGTCGTGAATCTTCTTGGCTTCAGCTTGCACCGATCGTCTGAAGGCGCGGGACGCTTCTTGCACGGCAGTTGGGTCAGCGCCGTTGTCTGCAGCTTCAACCAATTTTTCGTAATCCGCAAGCGGGAACTTGGAATCAATCGGCAGCCACACACAGGAGTCCGGCTCATCATCTCGTCCCGGAAGGCGGATGGCGTACTCCACTTCGTCCTGCGAATTCGCTATCGTCCGTACGTTTGTGTCGTACTGATCCGGCGTGAGCACCTCTTCAAGCAGTGCGCCAAGCTGAACCTCGCCCCAGGTGCCGCGCGCTTTGACGTTTGTCAGTACGCGCTTGAGATCGCCGACCCCCGTTGCGAGGTTCTGCATCTCTCCGAGGCCGAGTTGCACAGCTTCAAGACGTTTGCTGACGAGATTGAATGATTCGCCAAGCCGTTTTTCCAGCGTTGATTGGAGCTGTTCATCAACCGTCTTGCGCATCTGTTCAAGCTTGTTTTCATTGCTCGTCTGCATGGCTTGAAGCCGTTCGTCGACCGTTGACCTGACCTCCTTAAGGCGCTTTTCGTTGGATTGCGTCAGTGTGTCTATTGCATCGGTTCCGCTCTTGATGTGGCGCGCCTGTGTTTTACCGAGTTCCCCGACGGTCTTAACGAGTGTGTTGGCAGTGGTTTCCTGACTCGCTCTGATCTCGTTCCTAATTTCGCGGTCGGACCTTGCTACTTCCTCACGAAGGGAGCGCAACCCGTCTTGCACGGCTCTTCCTGCCCCGCTCTTTCCAATCAACCGCGCTAACACGAACCCGAGGAGCGCAAGATTGACGGCTGACAGAACTACAATGACCCAGATAAGTGTTTCAATCATCTCCTTTTACCCCCAGTTGTTTAACTTGGAACTTACGCAGTTTAGTTCAGTTTCTCAGTCCAGCCATTGACAATGCGAGCCATCTCAACGAAAACGTCCTCTGTAGTTTTGCGGGAGCGTTTGAGCACCTTGAAACCGTGGTCGGCGGTATCCAGCAGATGCAAGGTTGCCTTGCCTCCGAGTTTTTCACATACCGGTGTTAACAAATTCAGTTCCGCCAGCTTGTCCCGTGTGCCGGACAGGAACAACATCGGCACCGTCACATCGCTCAGGTGCTCGGCGCGTTCGGTGCCCGGTCTCCCGGCGGGGTGAAGCGGGAATGCGAAGTAAACTAAACCGCGTACCCCTTCCAGCGGGGCATCCGCGGCTGCATGAGAGGACATTCGTCCGCTGTAAGAGTGCCCTCCAACGAGAAGCGGTAGTCCGCTCGCCGCCTCGTGTGCGGCGGCAACTGCGGACCGCACGGTTTCCAGCGCAACCGCTTGTGATTCTCGACCGCCTCCGCCGCGTTCCATGTAGGGAAACTGATAGCGGAACGTGGCGATTCCGGTCTCTGCCAAACGTTCGGAAATCGTCTGGAGGGTTGGATGCCGCATGTTTGTGCTGGCGCCATGCCCCAGAACCAGCAGCCAACTCGCGCCATCCGGGCGAATCAGTAACGAGGAGACCTCGCCTTTTTCCTGCGTTGCGATGAATTTTGATTCTATCATCTCATGGCTCATTGGATGCGTCTCCTAATAAGACAATTCTGTAAAACATTTTTGTGCTCGCCGTTTGCGGCATAGCATGATTTTAGAATAGAACCGCGTTTTGCGTCAAGGCGAAACTGGCGTAATCTGGAAACCGTTCGGAAGGATTGCCGGGGTTCGACCTCCCTTGTTATACTTACTCTCTCCCACAAGTCCCCAGGGTCGGATAGTGAGTGGGTTATCTCCCGTCATTCTTGACGAAACCGTGCTGTGAAGCGCCTGTGGGCATGGCTTCGTAGCCTTGCTTATCGGGACAGGGATGTCCCTCCCACAGTTTGCACCATACCGAAATGAACAATCGTTTTTAACCCTAACATAGACAGCGTTTAGCTCCAGAGACTGGTGGGTAACAGTAAGCCTTGGTAAAGGGGAGTATATGCTTATTTCAGTTCGCAAAATTCAAGATGTGCAAGGTCTACTCTTTTTTCACGCCGGTTTTTGCCCCTTTTGAGCGGAGATGGTCAATCATGTCCTGGCGATTGAGTTCGATTGCAAGATCGAGAGGCGTCCAGCCTGTATCGGTTTCGGCGTTGATATCGGCGCCCGCGTCGAGCATGAGGTCGGCTTGTTCGGTAAGCCCCGACCATTCCGCGAGGGTGTGCATGGGGCGCCAATTTCCCCAAACTTCACCTTGAGCGTTGACATCGGCGCCGTTTTGTATAAGCAGTGCGGTAATCCGCACAAAACTGTCTTTGGATCCTCGCCGTGTGCGTCCAACCCAATGGAGCGGGATGAAGCCGTCAACATCGGTGGTTGCGGCACAGGACGGATTGCTTTCGAGCAAGTCTTGCGCGACGCCCAGCATTCCGAAATGCGACGCGGTAAGAATGTCGATTTCTGCGCCTTTGGCTAGCAGATAATCCATAACGGCTTCAGCTTCTTCACAAGCGCCGTAGATGAGAGATGCGCACTGCAGCGGCGTGTAACCGCGACGATCTCGGGTATGGACGAGATTTGGATTCTCCAGGAGCATGCGGCGCACCGCGTCGAGCAAACCGGCGCGAGCGGCGGTAAAGATGTCCAAATCGGCACCGTTTTCAGCCAAATACTTTACGATTTTTCGATGTTGCGGCCGATGCCAAACCACGTGGGATGCGGCAATCTCAATCAGGCTGCCCCCACCGTCTTGTCTCTGTGCAACCGCAAGTCGGCGGTCTCCTTCAACAAGTGTTTTTACCGTCGAGAGGTCGCCCTTTTTGACGGCGTTAATCGCCTCATTTACACGGGTTTCAAAGTCATTTTCACTGCCTGCCATAAAAAAAATCTCCTATGAACGTTTGTGTTCTCTGCAGCGCGAACAGTCTACTCACCCGCGCCATGCAACCGCCTAACTTCTCGCTGTCTAAACGAAAGGAATCAACCGGGGATGGGTGTAGACACCTCGACTACTCCGTTTTCTCCGCGATGAGCCGAATGACTGCCGCCGTTCCGTCGTGCATCCCCTCATCCAGTTCTACGACGGTGTCCTCGTAGTACAAGATTCGCAACGACTTAAAGTGATGCAAAAGTTCGTTGGGTTTCACAAGATAGTCGGGATTCCTGGGTCCAAAGCCGCTAGATTCCCTGTAGTTGAGGTGGTCGATCGAGAATTGTTCTAGGATAAACATGCCGCCCGGCTTCAGCGCTTCAAGGACTTGAGTGAAGATTGACGTGTCGTAGTAGTAAAAATTTGTGACCAGATCGTATTGCGCTTTGCCCATGTCATAGCCGGTCAAATCGGCAACGACGGCATGTACCTCTGTGTTTCTTTCCTTTGCCAGCTTGTTGCATTTTTTGATGGCGACTTCAGAAATGTCAACGCCGGTGACATCAAAGCCGTTTTGGGCGAGATAAACCGCGTTGCGCCCCTCCCCCATCGCCAGCACGAGCGCTTTACCGACCTTGAGTCCGCCAATCTTCTGCTTGAGGAAAGCAGCCGGTTCTTTACCGTAGATATACATATCGCGGTCGTAACGCTCATTCCACCGCGCTTTCGTAGACTCGGATTTGCCGCCTAGTAGCGGGACTTGGCTGAATAGAAATAGTCCAATGGCTGCGGGTATGATTAGATGTCTCATATTTCTCCTTTCGGTTGTATTTTTACGAGATCTCTAGGCTTACGGCAATTGGTTCTCGCCGTAGATTGTGCGTTGTGGAATTGATCAGAAGTTACCATTCTACAGGAAGATTAAATGGATGGCGGCGCAAGCAGATTGGATTTTCGGTTTCTCCTCACAATGGGAATGGTAAGATTTGTATTTGGAAGGGTGAGAGTGGATACTAAATTTTACGACCTATCGAATCGAAAATCAACCATTTTTAGGCATAGGAATTACTATGGATACGGTGTTGCATAGTCATACCATTCAAGAATGCGCCATTCGCTTGTGTTTTCGGCGTTTTCTCGAAGTTCTAGTATGAAAAACATGTGCCCGGATGGATAAGATACCTCTCCTGAAGCATGTTGGACGAATTTGAGGTCGTAATCATACTCAACCATTGCAAGGGTATCATTTAAGAACTCAATATCTCCACGCCGAGAGAGATTTAAATCGATACGCTCCATTGCATTGAACAGTCTCGATGTTCCTTCGCGTTCCTGCCGCCCGCCCCGGAATATCAGATCGTCGTCTGGATTATCGGGTGTGCCTAAGTCGCTGGTGTAGAAGAAGTCGTCTTCCCATATCGCGGACATATATTGTTCTATATCGTAAATTTCGAGCCCATATTTCCATTGATCCCAAATAACGGATTCTATTTTGGATTTTTCTTGATTGTAATCAAATTCATCGTTTCCGGCATCATTTTCTTGGTTAAAATCCGCTTGCTCTGTCTCGTCAAAAGTATCTTCGGGTTCAAGGCTCGAAAGCCAGGCGATAAAGTCCTTGATTTCATCGTCGCTACTCTGAGCTGTAGGTACTTTCTCAGGAATGTGCGCCGTCTCTGTCTCTTGGAAATCTGTGTTTTCCTCAACCGGTTGAGTTTGCGTTGCAACCCAAGAACTGCGCTTGACGAACCGAGGTTTAGTGATTCGCCGAGCTTCCGGCAAGACTATTTCTACGCGCCGTTCCACCTCGGACGCGTGGTACTTCAACACCTGAAGCCCGATGAATCCAGCAGTAAGAATACCAACGCAAGCGAGGAGTATCTTTATTTTCGTTCTAAATTTCATAATGTGAATTGATGCCTTGTCAACGAAATGAATAACTCTTTCTGGATGTTTTATTGGTGTAAAATCCCAATTAACTCCATCATTATATGTCAGGTTATGTTTTGACAGCAATCGGCAAAATAGGCTTGAAAATCTCGGTTACACTGGTTATCATTGGTGCAGAGATGATTGCTATGGAAAACGTGGAGAAGTCAACGAAGCGGGCGGTTATATTCGATCTCTACGAGACGCTAATCACTGAAAATCACCCGGAATGGCATGCGGAGGCGCCAACCCCGGGCAAGCGGCTCGGTTTATCTCAAGAGGATTTTGAACGTGAGTGGTTTGCGCGGTACCAAGCGCGAATGACTGGGAAGTTTCAGTGCTACCGCGACGTGTTGAGGGAAATATGCTGTGCTTGCCAAATTGCTCCGCCTGAAGAAGAAATCTCCCTGATGCAAGCGGAGAGATTGGCTGCGAAGGCTCGGCCGTTTGAACGATTGGATCCGCTGGTTGTTGAAACGTTGTATAAGTTAAAAACGTCAGGATATCGTATTGGGCTTATCTCAAATTGCGGATATGATGAAATGGCGACATGGGATTCCACCGAGCTTGCGGTTCAGGTTGACGCGCCAGTTTTCTCGTGTGTAGAAGGGGTAACTAAACCGAACCCTGCAATTTACGAACTGGCATGCGAGAGGTTGGGCGTCGACAATAGTGCTGCGGTTTATGTGGGTGACGGCGGGAGCGATGAGTTGCGCGGTGCGGATACGGCAGGACTGACGGCGATCTGGGCGACGTGGTACATTGAGAAATGGCCGTGGGACTGGGTGGGATATGCAGCCAAAACGTCAGATGCCTTTCCTCGATGCCGGCGAATTTGCGATTTGCCTGCCCTTGTAGATGGCATGTACACTTGAAGGATTCAAGCACCGGAGAAGCGTTCGTTAGAACCACCGAAAGCGTCCGGTAGGGCGATTCGCTTTTATCTAAGATCTATTGCAATCGTATTCGGCACGATTATTGCGTAGATTTGCAAAATAGTTCGCCGTATCTGTTATCATCGGCGTTGAAAATTAACTAGGGCGTGTTGACATTTGGCATCCCGTAGGTTGAATTGAACGGTTGAACGGCAGTCCCTATCAAGTATAAGGGAATCTTTTGTAACAAAATCTGTTAGATTGTGATCCGAGCCCGCAAACTAACAGTTTGCGCTACTTACATCAGATTATCCAATGGAGACAACGTTTGCCGAATCAGTAGCCTCAAAATGTCAACAGAACCTAGAAAGAATAAGAGCTCTTGGTCATAACATCCGAGAGGAAGCACGATGCGCCTAAATCGACACAGCCTCTTTTTTCCCGCGGTGACGCTGACCGTGTTGACAATCACGCTCACCGTGATTTTAGCCATCTCCACATACCGGAACCTGCATCGTGAGCGAAGCCAGATGGAGGAATCAATCACGCGGGAGGGAGCCGCACTGCTGCGCCTGTTTGAAACCGTGCTTCGCAGCCGGGATTATGGAAGCAGGGAAAGAGTTGCCGAAGTCCAACAGATGGTATCTGCCGCGGCGCCGAACGAGAATATCGCCTACATTTATATGTTTAATCAACAGGGACAGATTTTGGCGCATACCAATCCCGAAATGGTTGGAAGACTTATTGACGGCGACATTCCACAAAGTTCCAAGAATCCGTTGCTGCGGAAACATGATTCCGCAGAACATCTCTTTGAGGTTCGAAGTGGTTTTCACACCGTTCCATCTGAACAGTCTCCCACCCACTATCTCGGAATCGGCCTTGAGATGGGTACGCTTGAGCGGGCGCATCATGAAGACCGCCGGCACACCATGATGATGGCTGCCATGCTCATCCTGTTAGGTTCAGGCTCGCTGTTCTTTATTCTTGTGGTGCAGAATTTCCACCTCGTCCAGCGCACGCTCAATCAGATGAAAAGTTATATTCACTACGTTGTGGAGAGCATGGCGAACGGCTTGATTTCGCTCGATGCTAACGGCGCAGTGACCACAATCAACCGAGCGGCTCAAGAACTTGTCGGTATATCAGAAACGGAGTCGAAATCGCTTGAGATTGATAGACTTTTACCTCCGCACGCGACCGAGATTCAGGAGGTGCTTGAACATAATCACACTATCCTCAACAAAGAGATTGTATTGAAACACCGTGGCGGCCTCGCCATTCCTGTGAACCTGAGCGCAACTCAGGTGAAAGATGAGGGCGGATCCAAGCTGGGCGTGGTGGTGCTGCTGCATGACATGCGTGAGATGGTGGAGTTGCAGGAGCGAGCCAAACGCGCCGAGCATCTGGCGTCCATAGGCAGAATGGCAGCGACGGTTGCGCATGAGGTTCGGAATCCGCTCTCTTCGATTCGAGGGTTTGCCCAATTTTTCGCGAATCTCTTTCAGGAAAAAACAGAGGAACGCACCTACGCGTTGGCAATGATGAAAGAGTCGAACCGCTTGAACCGTGTGGTTTCGGAACTGTTGGATTACGCGCGGCCGCTGGAATTGAAGATTGAATCGACCTCAATCGAGACACTATTTCACGATGTCGTCCGGCGGCTTGAGCTGGAAAAGTCAGACTCCCGCGTTGAGGTTATTCAGGAGATACAACCCGATATGCCGGAATTGCAGCTTGACTCTGACCGGATGCTTCAGGTGTTGCACAATCTTATGCAAAACAGCATTGACGCCATGCCCGACGGCGGCAAGCTAGTTCTATCCGCCAGGTGGGACACAGAACGAAAGTGCGTCCAGATTGGCGTACGGGACACGGGAGACGGCATTTCGCAAGCCGATATGCCGAGATTGTTTGAGCCTTTTTTCACAACGAAAGCACGCGGGGCCGGACTTGGGCTTGCCGTCGTGCGAAAAATCGTGGATGCGCAAGATGGTGAAGTGGACGTTAAAAGTGAAGAGGGCGTTGGAACAGACGTGATTTTAACCCTGCCGCAAAAGGAGACATAGAAAGGGGTACTTCAGCGTGCGGTTAAAGATTCTTATCGTTGACGACGAGCCGTCTCATCGATTGATGCTATTTGCCCATCTCAAATCGGATTACGATGTCTCAGAGGCATCTGACGGTTTTCAGGCGGTGGAAGCGGTAAAACTGCAGTTCTACGATTTGGTGATTATGGACATTCGCATGCCGGGTATGGATGGTTTAGCGGCGCTTCGACAGATTAAAGCGATTAGCCCGGGAATTGTTGTGTTTATCATGACCGCGTTCCAGTCTGTGGAGACCGCACGGGAAGCGCTGCGACAGGGTGCGAGCGACTACATCGTCAAACCGGTTGATGCGGAAGAGCTATTAGGAAATATCAAGCGCGAGTTCTCTTACCGCGACCTGCAACGCGAGAATACACTGCTGAAAGAGCGTCTGGATGAGCAGTTCACCGATTCCAACATTATTGCGCGAAGTGCTATGATGCGGGAAGTGCTGCAGAGCGTTGGGTTAATTGCGCCCTCGGATGCGACGGTGCTCATTCTCGGCGAGAGCGGCACCGGCAAAGAGCTAATTGCCAATCTAATCCATGCGCGAAGTCCTCGCGCAAAAAAGCCGTTCATCAAGATAAACTGCGCTGCGCTCACGGAGACACTGTTGGAGAGTGAGTTGTTTGGCCATGAGAAAGGATCTTTTACCGGCGCAACTGGACGGAAGCTGGGACGATTTGAGTTAGCAGATGGCGGCTCGCTCTTTCTCGACGAGGTGGGGGAGATGAGTCAAACCACCCAAGTCAAGCTGTTACGCGTCCTTCAAGAGCAGCAATTTGAGCGGGTTGGCGGTACGGAGCCGATAACCGTTGATATTCGAATCATCACGGCGACGAATAAGGACATCTTGGAAGAGGTGAAGGCGAATCGGTTCCGTGAAGACCTGTACTATCGACTCAACGTTGTCCCGGTTCAGCTTCCGTCGTTAAGAGAGCGGCGCGAAGACATCCCGCCGTTGGCTGTGTATTTTCTTGATTTCTATTCAGAGAAAAACCAGCGCGGATTCATGAAAATCCTGCCCGACGCGCTTGATGCAATGATGCGCTACGATTGGCCCGGAAATGTGCGCGAACTCGAAAACACCATCGAACGCGGCGTTATCATCGCACGCTCGGAACACCTAACCACGGAGGAACTCCCGCCGAATATCCGTAAAATCGCCGAATCGGAAACCGGTTACGATTCCGATGTGACGGTTGGCGGTACGATAAAAGACATGGAGAAGGAATTCATTGCTCGAACACTGGTTTCTGTCGCTGGAAATCGTACCCATGCCGCTAAAATCTTAGGAATTACGCGCAAAACTTTACAGAACAAGATGCGCGAGTACAACCTCGACCTCTGATCTGAATCAACCACCGTTTATCAACCCTCATCTCTCCAATTTTTCCTCGCCTGTATAAAAAGTATCCAGTCTCACACTCCCGCCTGCGTAAAAAATACCCACTCACTGGTATACTTCTTCAATCTCCGCATAATTATTTGCTGAAATGCGAGATATGGCGTGAGTGTGCGCTTTATCCAGTATTTTGGGCGAATCCAAGTGGCTTGGTTATAGGTCGTTTCATCCAATCGTAACGGGTTGGCATTTAACTTGCTCTAAGTATGTTCGTATAAAAAATTGAAACAGGCATAAGGAGATCTCCCAGATTTTCTTTGTCCCCAAATCTGAAACGAAAAAAGGAGAAAATCGTGAAAAGGACAATCGTACTCACAATCTCAATACTCGGTCTCGTTGTAGGACTCTTGGTTTCTACTTCCTCAATTCAGGCGGATAAGCGTTCACATGGGCATGATCATCATGCCGATATGCACCACCACGGTGAGCACGCCAAGAAGAGCGGCAAGGCACGCTGTGCGATTGTTGGTATGATGATGAAAGCGTCCGCCATGACGGAAATGAGTCTTGACGGAAAAACGTACTATTTCTGTAATGCGAAACAAGCCGAGATGTTCAAAGTCCATCCGGACAAATACCTCAAACAGACTTCGCTCGGTCATGCCACGGTCAATCTGAATGTTTTGACAATTGATGAATACAAAGAGATAATGCAGGATTTGGGCATGGGCGGTATGATGAAGATGGACGCGATGAAGGGAAAAACGCACCGCATGAGCGTCTACATAACGCAACAAAATAAAGATCATGGCCAACCACTTGAGGGGGCTTACCTCGCATTGAAAATTACCGAATCCAACGGCAAGAAAACAACCGTGCCGTTGTCTTACAACAAAATGATGAAAACTTATGACGCTTTTGCTGCCGTGCCAGCAGATGCAACCCTTCGGGTTCAAATGGTCATTACAACACCTGAAATCAACGTTTCGTAGTAAACTGATCAGATTCGCTGGTTCAAACCGGCATCGGGTTTGAACCGGCGGTTGGGTTTAATTACTTGAGTAAAACCCGTGAAAGTTTCTTTTATAGGAGCCGTTATGATAAAGCGGATTTCAATGACTTGGCTATCGCTCCTGATGGTATGGGTGTTGCTTCAGGTCGAGTCTAGCGCTCAGGCGGAAGAGGCGGCATCGGCGGCAAAATCACTTCCTGAATCTGTCGAAGCGGCATTGGCTGACGGCATTAATTTGCCGACGCTGATTCGCCTCGCGGTCGAGCGCAACCCAAAGCTCAAAATCGCCCGAGCGAAGTGGCAGGCAACTATTGAGAAGTATCCGCAAGTGACAGCCCTGCCGGATCCGATGCTGATGTACAGTTATTTCGCTCGGAGTGTGGAAACCCGTGTCGGACCGCAGCGGCACCGCGTCGGTTTTTCACAGGCGTTGCCATACCCCGGCACACTTGATGCCGCGGGGCGAGTGACGGTGAAGGAGATAGAAATTCGGCGGGTAAAATATGAGAAGGTTGTACGCGACGTGATTGTCGACTTGAAACTCAGCTACCACGAGTTGACTTACCTTCAACGGGCGAGGCAGGTCACCCATCAGAATCAGCAATTGCTATCTCAGATATTAAACATTGCCACCACCCGCTACGCATCTAGTGAAGCAACGCTAAATGATGTGCTAAAGGCGCAGAGCCAGTTGGCGCAACTGTCTTACGATCTGATTCTGTTGCGGGAATTGGAGGAGGTCGAAAAGGCGAACATCAATGCGCTCATTAGCGTATCTTCGCAGACACCGTTGGGTCCGCCTGCCCCCGCGGCATACACTGCGCACGACATTCCAATCTCCGATTTGCAAACGAGGGTATTGGCGGGGCAACAAGAATTACAAATCGCAGATTTAATGATACAGAAGGCTGATGAAGCCGTTGCGCTCGCCAAGCTGAAAACGAAGCCGCGTTTCAAACTCGATTTGATGACCGTCGAAACTGGCGAGGGGTTGATGCCGGATGCTATCGACAGCGGGAAAAATCCGATTTCCATCGGAGTCGGCATCTCGATTCCGTGGTCTTCTACAAAGAATCGCAGTCAGATACAAGAGGCGGAGTTGAACCGCTCTGCCGCCATCGAAAACAAACGGTCGATGGAAGACAGGACGTTAGCGAACCTGAGAAAGCTTTATTTCCGCCTGGAGAACGCACGGCGGTTGGTTGACCTTTACCAAGATAGCCTCATTCCACAAGCCGAGGGTGCAATAGAAGTTGCTGAAACATGGCATCAGGAAGGTACAAAAAGTATCGCGGGATTTCTTGAAACGCAGAGCGTTTGGCTAAACTTTAACCTGGCGCGGCTTCGCGCTATCACCGACTATCAGCAGAGCCTTGCACGGTTGGAACGGCTGATTGGAGGGAGTATATCGCCATGAAGCATCTCATGATACTCCTTTCCATATTTCTCTTTTCGTGTGCGAGTGGACGGGAGGCGACCTATCAAGACCTACTGACGCAATTTGAGGATGCGCCGACCCCCAAATACTATCGGACTGAAATTGCGATGGACAAGCCCAAGGCGGATACTGATGAACACCCCGAAGAAGACGCTTTCTTGACTGAAGTGGGGGCGAAAGTGCTGAAATTTCAGAGAGAATTTCAAGCGCAATTAGAAAGCGAAACGCCGATTCCGGAACCGTACTACGACTTTTCGGTGCCGCAGATGAAAGCGTATCGGGAACTCGCAACGGAGGCGGGGAAGGCTGAGGCGAGATTGGCAGAATCGGTGAATCTTGAGTTGTTATTGGGGATTGGATATGAGTGGAGCCCCGCCATTAAAGCCGCCCGCAAAAAGATGAGAGCCACCCTCGAGCAGTATCCCCAAGCGGTATATCTGGACAACGTGTTACGGCAGTACAACGCCTTTACAAAGCAGCTAGACACGAAAATCGGTCAACCTCGCCATAAAGAGATGGTGGCGATGAATTTTCCATTCCCGGACATGCTGGCGCTGAAAGGGCAAATCGTCACCGAAGATGTTCAAATCGCCCAAAGGGAAATTGATATTGCACTTCGAGATTTGGTGACAGATATCAAATTGGCGTATTATGACTACCTCTACCTCAACGAAGCCATTGAGATCAATCGAGAAAACCAAGAACTGCTTCGGCAGATGATTCAGATTGCTCAGGCTAAGTTTCGCGCCGGCATCGGAAAATATCACAGTGTAATCATGGCGCAAGTGGAGTTTTCCAAACTTTCCGACTCAATCATCACATTAGAAGAACGGCGTGAAACTGTCATCGCTCGAATCAACACCTTATTGAATCGCCCCGCCGATGCGACGCTGGGGGAGCCGTTGCCCCTAGCATATGAGGATGTTGCCCAACCGTTGGGCGAGCTATACGCCCTCGCACTTAGGTCTCGGCAGGAAATTCAGAAACAGAAACTGGTGATTAGTAAAATGAACCTCATAATACAGCTGGCGGGAGAAATGGCGTATCCTGACGCATCGCTCGGTACAAGCTACTTTGAGAACCGGATGAAGTTATCGCCAACCTTTTCTACGCAGCGCACGCTGAATCCGAAGCATTCAGCGTCGTTTGCACAGAAAGACGCATATATTCGGGAAGTCGAGATTAAGGCAGATGCAATGCAGCAGAAGCTTGTCGAACTTGAGAACAACACGCGATTTTCAGTAAAGAAGCACCATTTCGGGATGGAGACTGCTGATCGCAGCATTGCATTATACCGCACAACACTGTTGCCGCAGGCGCGGAGCGCTTTGGAAGCGGCGAACACGGCTTATCAAGCTGCGCAGGTTGATTTCATTAGCTTTCTTGACGCCCAGCGCACGCTGTTAAAATTTCGTCTCGGAGAACAGCGGGCGTTCCGCGACCATCGTCAACATTTGGCACAGTTAGAACAAGCGGTCGGACAAGTGTTGCCAAAACAGACTATGGAGGAGTAGACCATGATTCAGAACATCAATCGGAATACGATAATTTTTCCTCTGTTGCTGCTGACAATCGGTTTTGTTGCGGGGTGCGGAAGGACCGATTCCGCCGAAGAACACACAGCGGAAAAGACTATGGAAGGCATGGTGCAGCATGCGGAACATTCAGAACATGCAGAACACGGTCTCGTCCCTGTCACTTCGGCGGATGGGGAGAAAATTAGGTACTGGACATGCGTGATGCACCCATCGGTGAAGATGCCCGTTGAAGGGGATTGCCCCGTGTGTAAAATGGATTTAATTCCGGTTTACGAAGGCGTCGGACTGACACTTACCGAGAGGCAGAAATCGCTGATTCCGGTTCGCACCGAATCGGTTGAATTTCGCAATCTTAACCGCGAAATCCGGACTGTGGGTGTATTGGACTACAACGAAACACGTATGGCGTATGCTTCGACCCGAATATCTGGCTGGATTGAAGATCTGCATGTTGACTTCACCGGTATCAATGTCCGTGAAGGCGATGAACTCCTTACGATTTATAGCCCGGAACTGTTAGCGGCACAGGAGGAATATCTCACGGCGTTGAAGAGTGTGGATGAATTAAAGGATACACAATACGCCGAATTAAAACGTACTGTTGAACAGACGCTTTCTGCGGCGAAATCCAAGCTGGAACTGTTCGGATTGACTCCGGAACAGATTGATGACATCCGTGACCACGGTGAGGCACGGACGACACTGCCGCTGTATGCGCCTAGCGGCGGAACAGTCATCCACATGAACGTTTACAAGGGGCAACATGTGAAGAGCGGCACAAACCTGTATCGCATTGCGGATCTGAAAAGCCTGTGGATCATCGCGGATATCTACGAATACGAACTGCCGTGGGTCTATATGGGACAAGATGTCGAGATTACGGCGCAGTCAATGCCTGACCAAACATTTCATGGGAAAGTCAACTATATCTATCCATACTTTGATGCGCCAACTCGAACGCAGAAAGTCCACATTGAAGTGCCAAACCCGGACGGACAGTTGCGGCCGGGGATGTATGTCACCCTCCGGCTGAAGCCCACACTAGCGGAAATCTACGCTCGTGAGGCTCAACCCAAAGCTGCGTATGCGTGTCCAATGCACCCATGGATAACTTCCGAGATGCCTAGCGATTGCGACATCTGCGGAATGGATCTTGAATCAACGCGCCCTGAAGCGGCTGCCTCAGGACCGATGGAATCCGTTTGGACCTGCCCGATGCATCCGCAGATAAAACAGTCCGAGTTCGGTGAATGCGACATCTGCGGAATGGACTTAATCGAAAAACAGGTGCCAGTGGAGGCGCATGCCCATGCCGGTCATAGCCACTCCGATATGAAATCATCGCGTGAAAGTGCGACGCAAGAGAAGTGGGTTTGCCCGATGCATCCCGAAGTTCAAGCGGATGAAATGATAGAATGCGACATCTGCGGAATGGATTTGGTTAAGGACACGGTTCCAGCAGAATCAACCGCCCATGAAGGCGTGACTTCTGTGCCGCAGGATCCTCCGCTGGTTTTCAAGTACGCTTGTCCCGACCACCCCGACCAGTATGCGACACTGCCGGACAGATGTTCTATAGACGGCAAACCCCTTGTGATGACAGGAGAGGTCTTAGCGGTGCCTAAGAGCGCCGTTATTGACACCGGGTTACGGAAGATAGTCTTCATCGACCGGGGTGAATCTGGCTACGAGTTGCTTGAAGTCGAGTTGGGGCCAGAAGCATGGGCGGAGGTTGAACACAACGGCCGGGCGACCAAACGGCGATTTTATCCCGTCATTAAGGGGTTGAATCCCGGGGATATAGTGGTTACGAATGGGAACTACCTTCTCGATTCACAAACGCAATTAACCGGTTCAGCGGCGGGTGCGTATGGCGGTGCGCTCGGCGGAGAAGAAGGATCAAGCGCACCATCGCATCGGCATTGATGCCAGTCAGTCTTCAGGAAAGTGCTATGGTAAACCGAATTATCGAAATCTGCATGGGGAACCGTCTACTCGTCCTTGTTACATTTGTGTTTTTGACAGCCGCGGGCTGGTGGGCGCTGAATCGTACTCCAATCGACGCTATTCCCGACATCGGCGAAAATCAGGTTATCGTGTTTGCCGATTGGTCCGGGAGGAGTCCGAGAGACATTGAAGATCAGGTAATCTACCCGCTTAGTATTGCCATGCTTGGTATCCCCGATGTCAAAGATGTCCGATCCACGTCAATGTTTAGTTTCGGTTACATCAACATCATTTTCAAGGAGAACGTGGACTTCTATTGGGCGAGAACTCGTGTGCTCGAACGAATGAATCTCGCGCAGAAGGACATGCCCGACGGGGTGGTGCCGGTGTTGGGCCCCGATGCGACCGGCATCAGTCAGGTATTCTGGTACACCGTCGAAAACGGCTATTACTGTCCTGACCATCCGACAGAACGGTACGAGCAACCCGGAAAGTGCCCTGAAGATGGAAAGCCGCTGGTTGCCTCAAGGCTTGACTTACATGAACTCCGCACTCTACAAGACTGGACGATTCGATACTATCTCGCTTCAGCCGACGGGGTATCGGAAGTCGCATCCGTCGGCGGTTACGTGAAACAGTATCAGGTCGATGTCGATCCCAACCTGCTTTTGGCGTATAAAGTGCCGCTCTCAATGGTTTTTAATGCGATTCGGGACAGCAACGTGGATGTCGGTGCGAAGGTGGTTGAGGAAGGCGGGATGGAGTTCCTTATTCGGGGTTTGGGGTTCATAAAAAGCATAGAGGACATAGAGGACATCGTGGTCAAGGCGCACGAGGGTGTACCGGTGTATGTCAAGAACCTAGGCACTGTGACGGAGGGGCCCGACTTCCGGCGCGGGGCGTTGGACAAAGCGGGCGTGCCAGCGACCGGCGGTGTGGTGTTGATGCGTTACGGCGACAATCCGTTGCGTGTAATCGAGAATGTGAAAGCGAAGATTGCTGAGATTGAACCGGGCCTTCCCGCCGGCGTTCGCATTGTTCCCTTCTACGACAGGAGCCATCTGATTCACCGTGCGGCGGAAACACTAAAAGACACGCTAATCGAGGAAATCGTTGTCGCGGCGGTCGTGATTATCTTCTTCTTAGGTCAGGTGACCAACAGCCTGATTATCGCACTGGTATTGCCGTTGGGAGTGCTGCTCTCGTTCTTAGGCATGAAACTCGTCGGCTTGCCGTCGAATATCATGTCCATGGGCGGGATGGCGATTGCCATCGGTGTTATGGTGGATGCAGGCATCGTCATGACGGAAAACATCACCCGCCTACTGCGGGAACCGCATGAGGGAGAGAGCAAACTGCAGGTCGCAACGCGTGCGGCAAAGGAGGTCGGACCGGCGATATTCTACGCGATGCTGATTATTATCGTCGCGTTTATCCCGGTGTTTTCGTTGACGGGACAAGCGGGCAAGCTGTTCAAACCGTTGGCGTTCACCAAAACTTTCGCGATGCTCGGCGCGGCGATTGTCGCGATTAGCCTCGTTCCGGTGTTGGCATCCATTCTACTTTCTGATCCAACGCGCCGCCCCAACATTTTCGGCCGCATTATTGCAATCGCCAGTTTCCCTTTGAGAAAATTCGCCGACGGTATAACCTGGATTTTAAAAGCCGTCTACGGTCCAATTATTCGATTTGCTGTCAAAAACATATTCACCAAGCTGCTTGTAGTTGCTTTGGCCGCGGCAATTTTGATCGCTAGTATTCCGCTCACGCCCTTCTACAAAAATATCGGGCAGGAGTTCATGCCTCCGCTCAACGAAGGGGATTTGCTGTTCATGCCGGTGCTGCTGCCCGGTGCGTCGATTACGCAAGCCAAAGATGTGATGTCAAAGCAAGACATGATTATGAACCGTTTCCCCGAGGTTTCGATGGTGGTGGGAAAACTCGGGAGAGCGACAACTGCAACCGATCCGGCTCCAATTGGGATGTTTGAAACCATCGTTAACATCGTTGACCCTTCTACGTGGCCGCGGCGTGCTGTCAAATCGGGTGCTGCGGCGAACCTGGTTTCCAGCGTTGCCGAACGACTTTTGAGCGCCGAAATCCTGAACAAGGAACATGCAGGACATATAACTACAGATGTTACAGCGCGTATCGCCGATGATGCGGCGGCGCGGATTGATGAAATGGCGACGGAGTATCACAATCCCTTTATCACTGTTGAACAACGTGAACAGCTGTACCGAGTTTGGTTGTTGCGGGTGGTTATGGAAAAACTTCTGGCGGAGATGGGCGAATCAAGTCAACTGGGCAACAGCGAATCAGAAAGCCGACTTCACGCACTCGCCTCCGAGATTGAACCGACGCTTGAGCACAAAACCTACTTTCGCACAAAGACCCGCGCAGAACTGATTAACGATCTCACCGAATCGTGCCGTATGCCCGGCGTTTCTCCAATTATGACCCAGCCGATTCGCAACCGCATCGACATGTTGGCGACAGGAATTCAAACACCGATTGGTATCAAGGTGTTCGGTACTGATTTGTCAAAAATTGAGGAAATTGCGGTTCGCATTGAGCAGGAATTGCTCAAACTCCCGGGCGCCGTGGGGCCGTATGCCGAGCGGATTGGAAATAAACCGTACCTCGAATTTCATATCGATCGGAAAGAGGCGGCGCGCTACGGGATTAAGATTGGGGCGGTGCAACAGATTATCATGACCGCGATTGGCGGCATGAACCTCACAACTACGGTCGAAGGGCGAGAACGTTTTCCGGTTCGCATTCGCTATAAACGGGAATTGCGCGACAACGTTGAAGCGTTGAAGCGGGTGCTAGTGCCAACGCCCAAGGGCATACAGATTCCGCTAGGGCAATTGGTCAGAATTGAGCGCCGCCCGGGTCCAGCGAAAATCTCATCCGAAAACACCTTGTTGTTTTCCCGGGTGTTTTGCGATGTGGACGCAGATGTCATCGGGCTAGTCAACTTCGTAGAGGCGGCGCAGAAGACACTCGACGAGAAAATTAAGCCGACGCTGCCGCAGGGCTATTTCTATTCATTCAGTGGCCAGTATGAAGCGGAGTTGGAAGCACGATCCCGGTTGCTGGTTGTTGTTCCAGTCTGCATCGCAGTGATTTTCATGTTGCTTTATGTCAAGTTCCGTTCGCCATCCGCGATGCTAGCGATATTCCTCGCGCTTCCGTTCGCCTTTATCGGTGGAATGTGGATGCAGTGGTTGATGCAATATGTGCCCCCCGCGCTCGGCGGCGGATATGCGATCAAATACAGCACCGCGGTGTGGGTCGGGTACATCGCCCTTTTTGGTGTGGCAGTTGAGGACGGGATTGTATTGATGGAATACCTGCTTGAGCGGGTACGAAGAGGCGAACCGGTCAAGGAAGCCGCCGTCAACGCGGGTTTGTTGCGCGTGCGTCCCATCATCATGACGACCGCTACGACAGTGCTGGCACTCTCTCCCATTATGCTGTATGAAATCAGCACCAACACCGGGGCGGAGTTAATGAAGCCAATTGCGGTGCCGACCTTCGGCGGAATGATCACTGCGACAGTTGCCAACTTGATTTTAGCGCCCGTGCTGTTTTCGCTGTTTTATTGGGTAGAAAACCTGGGTGCTCGGCATCGGGGTTCGGAAGGCGGGGAAACTTTGGAATCAGAAGAGCCACCCGTACCATTGGCGGAAGATGAGACTACTGGGGAAGAAATTCCGGCTAGCGACGACGAAACCACGGAGAACGGGGATTCGGAAGTACCGAAGTAAAAACACGGGTATCTCAACCTTCCATTGACCTTTTCACGTTTATTGGAGGATGTTATGAATTTAAAAAAGCTGTGTGGTCTTTGGTTTCTTACAGCGTTAATATTGATACCGACGGGGGCAATCGGTCTTGAACTGGATCGATATCAGCATGTCACTGATGGAGTGATACTAGGCATCGGGCGCGGAATCACGCTCTTTAACAAAGAACTGGAATCCAACCGAACGGAGGAAATTTCGCTGGGGACACAGTTAGTACCCGATGTCCTGCACCTCACAGTGCCCTTTAGCAATTATAAAGTAGATACCCGCGGCGGAACTGGCGACGCCCTACCTATTGGTACAATCAACGTCAACACGGTTGGGCTTGCGTTAACTCTGGCGATACCGGGGAGATGGTCGCCGTTTGTTGGAATTGGCGGCAGTTTCTACTCGTTCGATGAGAAGTTCGAAACGCCCGCGAACATTCAGAACACATTCGGAGCGGAGGGGCATGCCGGCTTGCGAATCCGACTAATCGAGAAGATATTTGACGCGGCACAACTCCACGGAGTGATTGGCTATCAATTTAGCCGCCTTAAACCCGCCATTAGCGTGCCAAACAAGCCGGAGGTAGATGATGTATCTCTGAATCGCCATCATGTGGTATTTCGGTTGGAACTGACCGGTTTGTAGCTCACCGACGCAGACCGCGCCTTTTAAAATCGCCATTTGAATTTATTTTACCTCCTCAAACTTTTCCTTGACTCAACTGTGTGAAATGCCTAATATAGGACAGGTGTTTATTCACACGCTGTACGATTGAAGTTTCAAAGATTAGACAGATTTAAGTCAAGCGAGATTGAGGGGGTTTATTATGCCTCATTTTTGGATTTTAATTCGCGTCCCACATGTTTTTCCTCAAGGAAGTGCAATACGCTTTCTCCTGGTGTGGCTGCTGTTATGTCCGTTCATTGCGAGCGCACAACCGGACACGATGCAACCTCATACTTCAGCCTACCGAATATCCCAAGACATCAAGATTGACGGAAATCTTGATGAGCCAGAATGGCAAAAAGCCCAGCCAATCAAGCGGTTCCTCCAAATACAACCGAACCAAGGGGAACCGATGACGCAGCCTTCGGAAGTGCGCATTCTTTATGATGAGAAACACCTATACTTTGGTTTTACCTTTTACGACTCGGAGATTGAAAAACTGGTCGCCAATGAGATGCGCCGGGATTCTGACGGTTTGCGATCCAACGACTACGGTTATCTGCTCTTGGACACATACAATGATCGGCGAAACGCAGTTTTCTTCCGTTTCAATCCGTTGGGCGGGATGGAAGACACGGCGGTGTCAAACAGCGGCGATAGTCTAAATGGGAGCTGGGATATGGTTTGGGAGTGCCGCAGCAAAATCAGTGCGGACCGGTGGACAACGGAGATTGCTATTCCGTTCAGCCAGCTTCGCTTTAAACGAAGCGACAATATGACATGGGGAATGAACTTCGGGAGGGAAATCGCGCGCAACCAAGAGATTGGGGGGTGGAATCCGGCACCGAAGACGTATGGCCCGCTAGGTAAATACCGCACCGCCTACTTCGGCAGTCTCGTTGGTTTGGAGGGTATTTCCCCGTCGCGGCATCTGGAAGTGCTGCCTTATGTGTTGTCGGGTGCAAGCCGGGTCGCCGCAGAAGGTGAAACCGATGAGGTGTTTGAAGGCGGTTTGGACCTGAAGTACGGGATAACCCCAAATATAACTGCCGATTTAACCTTTAACACTGACTTTGCCCAAGTCGAAGCTGACCAAGAACAGGTAAACCTTACCCGTTTCGACCTCTTTTTCCCTGAGCAGCGTCCGTTTTTCTTGGAAGGTGCAAGCATCTTCGATGTGGGCGTTCCGCGTACCGGTTTTCACCGTCCGCCGCCCTTGCTGCTGTTTTACAGCCGCCGCATCGGCCTTGCTGAAGAACGCGCCATCCCGATACTCACCGGGGGGAAAATGACCGGGAAAGTCGGCGCTTACAATATCGGGTTTTTGAATGTGTTGACGGACAAGTTTACGGATGATGATTCTCGGGCGGATGTGGACCGCGTCGATGAACCGCGCACAAACTATTCGGTAATGCGTGTAACGCGGGACATCTTTAGCGGATCTTCCATTGGAGCGATTGCCATCAATAAGCAGGACGCTGACGTGTACAACCGCACGGCGGGGCTTGACTTTTCGTACCGCCCGAAGCGGGATATGGATTTCCGCGGGCTATTGGCGCGCACATTTGAAGAAGGTGTCTCGGAACAAAACAGCGCCGCCTACTTTGGCAGCGATTGGCGAACGAACCGGTTTAAACTCGACGGTTCGTATATCGACATCGGCGAGGATTTTAATCCGGAAGTTGGATTTGTTCATCGCAGCGGCATCCGCGGCTTTCGCGGCAACGCCCGGTATACGCCGTGGCCGCGGGCATACGGCATTCGACGCATTGAGATTGGACCGCAGTTTGACTTGGTTCTCAATCGAGAGAATACGTTGGAGACACGTGAGACAAAGTTCGACACTGAATTGCAGTTTGAATCGGGCGATTGGGCCGGTTTCCAAGTCCAGAACACGACAGAACATCTGCGTGAAGAATTCTCGATTCAGGAGGCAATCATCGCAGTTGGCGATTACGATTTTACGTCGTTTTTTGCATGGGTCGAGGCCAGTAATAGCCGGAATATCTTCGGGACGTTCATCGTTCAACTAGGTGAATACTATAGCGGTGACATACGCGGTGTACGAATTGACGGGACAATCAAGCCCAATGCCCGCCTGAGTATGGAGTCGCTGATTGAGTTTAACCGAATTACGTTCCCTGATAAGGCGTTCAATGCCAACGTTTTTGGGGGGCGTGTGAGCTATTCCTTTTCGACGACGCTCTTTACGAAATTGTTTGCCCAATGGAGCAGCGAGAAGGATGCAATCTCTACCAATTTTCTAATCAACTACATCTACCGTCCCGGCAGCGATTTCTACCTAGTTTTCAACCAAAATTACGATACGCGCGGCGGTGGGACAGATCTCCTCGACTGGACACTCGTAGGGAAGATGACGTATTGGTGGAATCCGTAAATATGCGTTTTCTGCGCGACAGATTTCCTCCGTATAGCCGCTTCGAGTCGTCCGACACCCCAAACAACTCTCGTCCGATTTGATAAGGTTTAGGTATTTTATACAATCCACAGCGCTATGTTGCTGTGAGCCGCTCCCAGATACGCCGTCCTCGATTCAATATACATGGTTGGGCTTTCCGCCGGGGATTGTCGCGTCTAGATTTTTCCAATCCAGTCCGAACTTCAAATATGAACTCCATAATTACTGAAGACACTAGAAGAGGCAGATGGAAATTGTCCAATATACGCCTAAACTGCAAAGTGCTTTGACGGAATTTTATAACCGCCAGACCACCAACATTCCTCATTGCTACCCGGTAAGTGAAGAGGAGTTTGCCCTTGTGATGCGCGGTGTTACCGGTAAAGCCGACATAAAGGCGGGTGGGCTTGGTTCCGAAATAGTCTTCGTTGCAATAGTAAACGGAGTTGTAGCAGCATTTATTCACGTCGGCGTCGGACAGATTGGAGATAACAGAGAAATTCCCGTAGGTGTCGTTCGGTTTTTGGGTTACGAGCGCGGTGCACGGCGTGCCGGGCAAGCCGTGCTTGAAAAAGCAGAAGCATATTTGAAAGCGTATGATGCCGCCCAAATTTTTGCGTTTTCACAAGACTGCCGGTATCGTTTTTATCATTTTGAAAATGCTTGCTTATCAGGTGGACTTGACCATGTTCAAGCACTCCTTGGGTTCAACGGTTATTGCCGTTGTTCAGGGGAAATCTTTTTAGCTTGGGAGAACTATTCTGTTACGTCAACGCCTTCAAGTCTGCCAGTCACACTTTCTCTCGATTGGAAACAGGGGAGCGGGCGACGTCCCAATTGCATTGCATATGCCCACCTAGATGGTCAAGAAATCGGGAAATGCGAGTCTGTCTCAGGCGGTGAGTTTTCAAACCACCCCGATGCACAGGACTGGCTTCATACGGTCGGTCTTGATATAAAGGATGCGTTTCAAGGACAAGGTTTCGGGCGTTATCTGCTCCAGTACACACTGAAAGAGATGCATAAAATCGGATACCGCCACGCGGCGATTAGCACTCAGTACGACAACTACCGTGCATTCCTCTTTTACAGCAACTTTGGCTATCGCGTTGTGGATTGGACCTACGAACTGCAGAAGGCAATTCGTTAGAAGATTTGATTTTACATCTTGATAGTCGTTTTGACAACGCTGGATTTTGGTGGTACAATTCCTCGACTAACGCCTCCCACCGGCGCTCAGGAGAGCCTCGATTCACAGCAGGATCGATGCGGTTGACATGAAAATGCTGTGTCAATTAAGGGATTTTAGCATTTGGATTTGACAATCCAGACCAATTTTTCGTCCTACACGTATACACTCTCAATTATATAACGCTTGACTAAATAGTCAAATAAGATTGTGAAGAATTCGGGTTTTTCCACACAGAATCTAAAACATACAGTTTTGCTTGAGGGACGTGCCTAATATGAAAGACGTATTCCGGCTTTTGTCGTATCTTAAACCCTATTGGCACTTTCAGATGTTTTACATTTTTTCATCGCTAGGCATTTCAGGCGCCATTCTCGCTTTCCCTTGGATTGAGAAGATTTTGATAGACGACGTCTTTATCGCCCGAAACGTTGAGTTGCTTTTGCCGACGTGTGGACTCTGGATTTTAGCAGTGGCCAGTATGTACTTTTTTTCACTCGGAGTCGCTTACTTTCCAACGAAGGTTGCGGAAAATGGTTCTAAAGACATTCAACTTGATGCCTACCGTCACCTCCGCAGGTTAGGATTTCGATTTTACGACACCCATCAAACCGGGCAAGTGATGGCAACATTCACGTCGGACACGCCGAAAGCTGTCGAAGGGTTTAGAGTGTTCGCTGGCGACTATTTCATGAACGGCGTCAGGCTGGTGGTTACCGCCGGCCTCATTGCAGCCATTAGCTGGCAGTTGTGCATCCTTACTTTGGCGCTAGCCGCTGTAAATATTCTAATTCCAATCTTCTTGAATAACCCGCTCCAACGAATTGGAGAGAAGGTTCAGGAACAGAAGGCTTTAATTTCGGGAAGCTTACAGGAGAGCATTGCCGGTTCGCGGGAACTCAAAGGATTGGGAAAGGAGTTCTATGATTTAAAACAACTGCGTAAGTCACTTTTGCGGCTCGTAACTCTCAATATCAAACAGGTAACAATCCAGAATGTGGGGAATGTCACCCAGGTCTTATTTTTTATAGGAATCGCATTGATATTTCTGGTCGGAGGGAGGTATGTTCTGCGCGACGCAATTTCGATGGGTGAACTCTTTGCAATCACTCGGTGGTTTGACCTTATAAGCGAGCCTGCGATGCAACTCGTAAGCCTTCAATTTAGAATTCCATCAATATTGGTTGCCGCCCGCCGCGTGTTTGGTTTTTTGGATGAACACGAGGAAGAGTCCCAAGCCGGGAGACCCATCGAACAGGTCGATGGAGGCGTTCGATTTTCCAAGGTTTCGTTTGGATACGGCGACAACCAAACCGTATTGAAAGAGGTGAGTTTCCAAGCGGAGCCGGGTGAGACGGTTGCAGTCGTTGGACCGAGCGGTGCAGGGAAAAGCACATTGATTAACCTGATTCCACGGTTCTATGAACATCAGGGCGGTGAGATTTTGATAGACTCCACACCCATTAAGGATATACAGATCCAATCGTTGCGTTCACACGTGGGCATCGTCTTTCAAGACCCGTACCTGTTTGCGGACACAGTGGACTACAACATCCGATTGGGTGCGGAAGACCCGGAAGCGGTATCACATGAATCGGTTGTTACCGCCGCAAAGTTAGCCAACGCACACAATTTCATCGTGAAATTTCCCGACGAATATAAAAGTAAGGTTGGAGAGAAAGGTATTCAATTATCCGGCGGAGAACAGCAGCGGATAGCTATCGCGCGTGTGTTGATAAGGAATCCCAAGATTCTGATTTTGGATGAGGCAACGTCGTCACTAGATGCGGAATCGGAAGATTTAGTTCAGCAAGCCCTCACACAGCTTATGAAAGGACGCACTAGCTTTGTAATTGCGCACCGTCTCTCAACGGTCTTGAACGCAGATAAGATTCTCGTTCTCAGCGATGGAAAAATCGTGGAATCCGGTAAACATGCAGAGCTCATGCAACATGACGGCGTATACCAAGCCCTGTTCCAGAAACAGTTTGCCGGGATGAAGTCAGCCGAAGCTTAGCCCCTGTCGAAGCGAACTTGAAATCCAGGCATCGAAAATTCCGTTAATCATATATCTATTGACAAAAAGGTCAGATGTAATTTGAGGAGTTTGGGTTTTGCCTTGCAAAGCCCAAAAGATTGGTGAAAACTTTCAAAAACAGAATTTCGCTCAACCTTGACGACACAGCAGAAGTGTCCGTGAACGGTTTCATCGCGCCGGTTGAGTACTCTGCTGGAGATTTCCATAAGAGGTGGGACGCATTGGCGAATCTAAGGGTCGCTGAGCCAGAGATGCAGTATTCTGCGTCAGTTTTTCGTGCGTTTCTCCCGTCCAAAGCGGTTTCGGCAGGTGAAGTCTGGCGTATTGAGGAAGCGGGGGCACTGGCGTTGTTGAGGCAACTTCACCCTAATCCACATCTGAATTTGCTCCATGATGTAGGAGACTCCTGTGGATTGTGGGCATGTCTGCGTTCCTATAACAATGAACTTGCCCATGTTGTGTTCCGCATTCATGCAGAATTTGCGTTGACGGACGGTTGGTTCACACCCTCCCAATTCGCCGGACATTTGGTTATCGATCGAAATGAAGACAAGATTGTGTTTTTCCAGATGCGCGTACCTGAAGGTGTAATGAACTTTGATGCTAATTGGCATACGACGGAAGAAGGGTGGAGACCAGATACGATAATTACCGATACCGGCTTTTGTCCGCAAATGGAATTGCGTGCCGGTATTGAACCCGATGTGCAGAATCTTGAATTCATAGAAGCTATTACGGAAGAAGAGGCGGCGCACAAACTGATACTGTGCTTTTACGAATCGGAGCAAATTCATTGGGTGCCGTTGGACGAAGCATTGGAGATTGCACAGGTACAGCAGAAACACGTTCACGCCATCTCAGTAGATGGGCCGCTAGCTGACGAATCGTGCTGAGGCAGTGGCAAACTCTTGAGGGCAGTTGCTCTCTCACACGACCGGGTCATCAAATTCTTGAACGAGAATTTCATCAACACTTGGGCAACCAATGCCGAATTAGGGCGTAAACCCCAATTGCGCGACCCTATTGCCAAGAGACGCGAGCGCGAGTCCAAGACCTTTGACACAACGTCCCCATTGGTACAAGCAATCATGAAGGGCTGGAAGAAAGGTTCACCGGTGGATTGTATGGTTATATCACCGAACTTTGAACTGAGAGGGAAACTTCCACTCAATGAATATACTAGCAACGCCTTGGATGGTGGGAGAACGGCGGCGGAAAACTACCGACTGTTTCTCGTAGAATCCTTAGAAGGGAAACGTCCCGGGCTTAGTCGAGACAACTCTTTCGGATATTTATTTGGCGGAGTAGATGATAGCGCCGTGGAACCGCTCTTAAGTGATTTGAACGTTGTCCTCAACAGTGAGCAACCCTCGCTGGAAGTGTTGGATGTTTTTCGCACCCCAACGCCGGATTGTCAGGATTACACTGTCGTAAAAATTGATGTCACGGCGTTTGATACCGGTGGGACGCTAGCGATTGATATCCGAGTCGGCGGCGCCGAACTGGGAGGTTCTTTCTATTTGTACGATAGCGATGTCGAAATCCCCACAAGCCGCGGAGAGCGTTATTATCACTCGTTTGCCAATGCGACGGATATGCCTCGCAAGGGAGCGGCGCAAATCCGGTATCCTTTCCATCGACCTCAGGTGTTTAAGCTGGTAGTTGCGGGGGAGGCGGAGAATGGGGACGGGAGTGCCAACGCCTTTCATGCGAGAATTTCTGTAGAGCAGGCAAATTGAACTTGCTGCACGGGTGGTTGAGTAATCAACATGGATTTGCCGCCTAGATGACATTCACGTCAATCACCGGCGACTTTTGCGGTGCAACACTACGGGGACTCTTGCTGTTTTAATACCGCAGGGTGAACGGCGTTTATAGATTGGGCTATCATGTCACCGATTAATTCGGCTTCAGGCGAATTCCCTTGAGGCAATCCAGTTATTTCGCTGTGTGACGGGTCAGCTTCAAATTCGTCCTCCGCATCCAAAGGCTTATGAATGAAGCGAAGTCCCTCAAATACTGTGCGAACGTACTGTTTTGTTGCGCCGATGTTAAGCTCAGCTAGACGACCACGTTCTCTCATCTTCAGCCGCGCTAGCCTCCTCACTTCAGCGAGTTGTTCCTCTTTTGTACAGTTGGGAAAGCACTCAAGCCAATTAACCGACAAGCCGGTTTCACCGGAACGTAGACAGAATGCCGCCCCTGTCACCTTTCCGTCTGTGCGGATGCTTGTAGGTTTTGCATATCGAACGATATGGTGGTCATCCGGTAAGTCAGCGCCAGTCATACTTGGAGAAGTGATTCAAGGTCAAAAGTACGCAACTGCTGTTTAACTCCGTCAAAAGTATCCTGCCCAGCCACACGCGAAATATGATTGGTACCTTTTCTTCGACGGAAGATCACATATTGCAGAATACGGTCCCCCAGAAATTGAATACCGAAGTGATTGCCATCTTCATCGTCCCAAATGACACGCAGGTTGCTATTGTCCAAGAGTACCACTTCAGCCTTGGAAGCAAAAGGCACAGATATTATGAATGACCAGAAGTCAATCTCGGACCTCTCATTTACAGTGAAGCCGTCAATCTCTGCATCGCTGCGTAGGTCTTCGATTCGAAGTCTATAGGTCTGGTGATTCTGCTGCGTCTTTCTTGCTTTATCCGCGATTTCCTCCATGTATTGATTCGATACATCAATCTTGTCGACCGACTCTATACTGGGGTAAACGTAAGCTGATAGGTGGCTGGTGGATGGCTTTGAGAATACACGGAAAATACCCTCGGACATATCGGGCGAGGTAGTTGCTATATGTGATTGCTCCGTTTGGGAGATAGTATAGTCTACCTGCGGTTGAAACATATTGTATTTGGAGTAGAAGGTGGAAGTTGAACCAACCATTGGCAGCAGTGGAAACAGCGAATGGCTTGGAGCAAAAACATTCACCTGGGCGTTCATTTCATTTCCTCCGTTCGTTTCCAAAAGCGATGTTGAATTTCTGCGCTTGTCATACCAACAAAGCATCTTTTAATGTGGTCATGGGCGTGCTTGAACCATTCATCTGTGGCTGGTTTTCCAACTTTTCCAAGGCGGCCGCTCGCTTTGATTTCGAGTATCAGTACAGGGACCTCCGGTTGCTGTGTCATGGTGGCAGCGCAAATGCCAACATTAAGCTGTAGATCGGTTGCAATCTTGTAGGCGTAATTACAATTGAACCCAGCAAGTTCGAAAGCGTTGATGTCAGGATCCAAAATCGAGAAAGAGGGGATGACATTTGCGGTGTCTTGTGGCCCTGACCAGAACTCACTGGGTTCTAGGGCATTGATATAGGTCAACTCACAAAGGTCAACAAGAAGATTTTCCACGGACCTAAATTCTGTTCGGATAAACTCGCTGAATAAGCCATAGTATTTATCAAATGTAGGCTTGATGTGCCTGTGGAAACGGGGGTAATCCTCGTCTCTGCGACGCCAATTAAACATGAAAGCATTTTTCTGTATTTGGATGAGATTGATGTCGTTTTCGGCGATAAACCAGTACCTTGGCATTGGGGAAGGTTCTTCAGCGGCGATCTCCAGTCCAACTCCCACCGGAAGTTGCTGGCGTACGATAGGGAATTCGCCCCTTATCCTTTCCCAGAAAAGACCAACATGCTCGTTACGAAAGTTTGACAACGGTGGATTAAAGTACGTAGACATCACAACTTCATTTACTGGTGGATTATCGAAGGCTATAATCTGTGACTTCATTAGAGTCCTTAATCCTTATACTCCTAACAATACCTATGGCGGTTCTATGTTAAATTCTCAAGATTGCGATGTGTTCTTTTTGGAGTTTTGGGAGTCATGTCCAATGGTTTAACCGAAAATCGTCAAGTGCTTCACTGATACTACCTTGCGCTGTATGATTCCACCCATTACATCAGAGTTTGTTGCTCCAATTGTCTATTTTGTCAGTAGCAATAGGGGATGTTGTAAATAAGCGATTCACCAAAACACAGTTTAGGTATTAAGAGGTTGGGCGGTTTATTTTAGGGCGCAGCAGATGGATTCCCATTGCACCGTTCAACACCGGGAGCAGCGCATCGAAGAATGTCCACACCAGCGAACGGACATCTGCGCTGACCGCGGTAAAATCTTTTGCAGCCTTGCTGATGCCGAACCAGTTCCAGAAAAAGAGTATGGCAGCGAACACGAACCCGTAGAACAGCGCGTTGGCTGCGATGAACTCTTTAACGCCCGGATTCTCGCGGGTGCGGCGCATGCGAAGGTATCCGAATTCCAAACCTACAATTATAGAGATTGCGGAGAGCGGGTCAATAATTTTCCAGATGCGGCTGTACGGATGATCGCTTGAGGACGTGTGGTAGATTGGCTCAACAATGGTGTGGATGGCGACGATGGCTCCAATTAGAATGAGAACTACGCCAAAGAACCGCTTGAGTCCTTCCATGTAAAATTTTTCCTCATTAACGCTCGATTCAGCAATCCTGGCTGAAGTTGGTGGGTAGGCTTTTGAGGTTCAATCCTGAAGATTACCCCGATTTTCGGATTGCACGCTTCAATCCGTAGAGATGCGGAGGGCACAGAGACAATCTTCTCTGCGCCCTCACGTATTTGTTTCTTGGTTGGGAACGGGGATTCACATTCCCGACACGCGCTACCTTTTCTGGCGCACAACTAATCAAGGCGGCGGTTCAGGTTAGGAAGTAGTGTGGATTAATGAAAGGCTGTGCTTGTTCAGTTGTGACCATCCCAATACATACGGATTTTGCGTTCTGCAGCACAAACGTATGGTAAGCACCGGTTTTGATGACGGGTCACAAACGGTGTTGGCTATTCGCTGGCGCTGGAGCGCAACAGGTGGAGGCCCATCGCACCGCTCAACAGTGGGAATAGGGCATCGAAGAAAATCCATACGATCGACCGGACATCGGCACTGACTGCAGTAAATTCTTTCCCGACGCCGCTGATGCCGAACCAGTTCCAGAAAAAGAGTATGCCTGCGAACAGAAATCCGTAGAATAGCGTGTTCGCCGCGATGAACTCTGGACCGCTCGCATTTTCGCCGGCACGTCTCATGCGGCAACAGCCGAATATCAACCCCAGGATAATGGCAACCGCAGTAAGCGGGTTGATTATACCCCAAGTTGAACTGTACGGGTTCGCATCGGTGGAGGTGTAATAAACCGGTTCAATAACCGTGTGGATGGCAACGATTGCCGCAATTAGGATGTGAACAACACCTACAATTTGCTTGAAGACGTTCATGGCAATGTCCTCCTATTTGTTTGTCGGTTTCAGTTAAATCCTGTCCCAAGAAACGAAACACCGTATATCATATCATACACCCGCAAAAAATCAACGAAAATGTTACGGAACAATTTGCTCAACTGTCAAGTTATTCCAATGGGAGAAATGGGTAATGAGTAATGAGTAAAGAAAAATGCGTAATGAGAAAAAGTGGTAAATCAGATTCTGACCGTTCAAAAGGGTTGCGCAGTAAATCACAGCGAACCGATAACGTTGTGAATTTATTTCGCGGCAAAAGAGGGTCGGGACGTCATATAGAGATTGATGTTCTTGCGCCCTCCAATTAGGTTTTCATGTCATTGAACGCACAATTCGGAAGTGTAAAACCCCACCTTCGAACGCAATCCCGTTCTGCTGCGAGATTACGACTCCGCCGTAGACAATAACTTCGGCCCTTCTTTGCTCAAGGTTTCCCATGCCAGCCGAATCTGTGCATCATTCACCTGCACCGAGACGCATACGAAAAAATGGTTGCGCAAACGCGGTGTGGAATGGTAAAACTTAACGAGAGGCATAGGTAAATTTCACAGTAATTCACAGTAAATTGATTGTGTTGTGAATTTATTTTAAGATAATAAAGGGGCGGAAAGTCAGTCTGTGACTGAATTTCGTACGGTTGAGGCAAATGAAGCACAAAAATCTACTGTGAAAAAACTTTATGTTTCAAAGAGGAGAATGGGAAGGAAAGATGACGGAAAAAAGAGCAGGAGCTACGCTGTTGGCGGAAATTCGCGGAGAGAGATCGAGTGAGGAATATGATGAATTCAAGACGGATGTACGCGAGTTAATTGAGACGTTGAGCGGTTACGAACTTGTCGATGCGGTTATTAGCAGGGTCAACCAGTTTGTTGAAGATGAGGTAGAGAGGCTTATGGCACACGGCGAAAATCCGAGAGATCAGTATTTTATAGACGGTTTTCGAGCAATCATCCGCTTCGAACTGACAGAGTGCATCTCGCATTTTGTGTCAGACGCGCATCGTGAGTTTGTGGTTTGCGCTCATGCACGGGGGTTATCTACGTCCGCCGCAGTTTCAGAGTTGATTGAGGGGGACGAGACGATTCATCGTTTGGCGGAAGGGGATGCTTTGGGACATATGGAACTTCAACGAGTCTTGGTTCTTCGGATGGCGTATCTGAAACCGGGGACAGCGCGGTGGCCCGAGAAAAAATACGGCGCGGTTTGGCGAGAAGCACGGGCAGCATATAAACAAGCGGTGACCGATTACCCGTTAATGACTAAGGGTGAACAAGCGGCGCTTATAGCCAAACATGCAGAGCGCATTGATTATGCATTGGAAACGAAACGTCTTGAACCGAAAGACTTTCAAGTGCTGACGAACACGTTAATGCAAACGTTGGAGAGACTTAATAAGCTGACTGAGGAAAAAGAGCGGACGGAAGAGGCGCTTTCTCATCCCCAGCTTTTTGCGGTATTGGAGCGGCTGACGCTTGCATTGAGAAAACCTGATGAGATTCCGATTGGAAGTGAGGCGGAAGCTCTAGCGGGGATTCTTGAACGAATGGCGCTTGCATTGAAACAGCCCGATCAGAAGACGGTAGGCATCGGACCAACTGCGCTGCCTGCGCGCGGGGATGGTGAGAAGAAGGATTCAGGCTCGTAGCAGAGAAACTTAACATATATTAAGTATATTTATTGCCGTAGGGATACTTGGTGGGAATCGTGCGGTTAGCAGTATGCGTTAGGAAGGAAGGCGTTTCTATATTGCAAATCTTTTTGGTAAACGACGCTCGTCAGAATTTATTACTTCATCAAAGCGCGCCTACAAGGAGCGTTTATGGAGTGCTGTTTGGGTATTACTTTGGCGTGAGTAGGTTGCCCATAATGATTTTGGTTTGTCAACGGACAGTCCGACGTTACCACATCCGCCGCAAACCGTGGCTCTCAGTTTTGCTGTGCGGGCTTGCTTGAAGATTAGGGCGTCAGGATTCCCCTGCACTTCAACTTCTAGGTCCTTTGCCGAGCCTACGGCGTCGCTGTGATCCCGAATCCTCAAGTTGTGCATGATATCCTCGGAACCGCACCTAGGACACTTAATTTTCGCCATTGACATTTGCCTCCTTATCTATTGGGCTGGTGTGCATTATGTGACAGACGATTCTTAGATTTCAGCGGTGTAGGTTGGGGGTTCACTGGATTTGGGAAATATCAATCAGACTCCATCTCGGAAATATAAGTGGTATGCGTGGTTTGTTTGATGGGTGTGGTTCGACGTAATCTACCCACCAAAATGGTCTTGATAAATTTCTTGATGTTTGTTATAATTAGAATCGTGGCTAGGGACAAAATTCGGCTCCATGCCGTGTGATTGTCGGGCTGCGGTTCGCTCAATCCTATATGCCTAGCTATTTAATTGCGTATCTCCCCTCCAAAGCCGCCGCATTGAGCGGTTTTTTTGTGTGTAATACACGCCATAACCTGCCTCACGTCTATCATGGATGTCCTACACCAACCGAAACGTCCGCCACAAATATCTTACATACCGTTCTTCGCCGCGTTCATAAAGCCTTTGTAGCGCCCAGACGAAATAATCTACAGCTTGTAAGTCAGCTTGTTCCAGCTGTTGTAGGTTGCGTTGAGCCAACTGCGAAACCCAACGCTTTTGAAACTGCCAGACGACAGAAAAGCGTTGGGTTTCACTTCGTTCCACTGCATCACGAGCATTATCCCTCAATCATCCAAATCTAACAAATCAGATCTGCCAACGCTGAGTAGGTTTTCACGGGCGCGTTCTGCGTTTTGGCGCACCTCTTGATTGTCGCTTCCTAGCCCAGCTTTCAGGACTGTCTTTGCCTCCTCTGCATAGATATAGATGTTACCATGTCTACTTGCATCAGTTAGCTTGACGAAACACTCAATCACCCTTGCGGTGTGATCCGGAAGCAGTTTGCACAGCACCTCCACCTGAGTAGCGATTGACAAATCTCCTGTTTGGTAGACATCAAGTACCTTAGCGTATGCATCCAGCCTCCATTCAGCTTCCAGGCACTCGGCTTCCAACCAGCCGGTAAACTGCTGAAGTTCTAACGGGTCTTTTTCTGCTAACCGCCAGTCAAAAAAGGCAATGATTCTATCTTTCAAATCTTTAGGTAGTTGCTCAGTATTCACCAGAAGGTCACCAACATAGTAAAATAGATTCGCCCAATGTTCTCGTTCGTCCGCCGTTAATTGGAAATATTGCTCAAGTGGGGAAAAGTGGTCATTGCGTCTCGCTAATCCTTTGAGCGGGTACATTCCCCACAAATAATAGTCAAACAGGTGGTGGCTAAGGCTGTCTATCAGTATTTCCTCGGGGTCATTTTGCTTTATGTGACGACCAATAATATCCAGCTCTTTTTCTTGGGAACCACCATGTTTCTTGAGGTCAGTCAGACACTGTAGCGCAAAATCAAAGTCGCCCCGAAAAATATCAAAGGTGCGCTCGAATGGGGGATTATAGTGTAAGAAGCTACTGAATGCAGCCAGCCATGCAGGCAACATGTCCTGTGGGAAAAAGTCTGATTTGTGCTCGGTCACCCATGACTCATTAAGAGTAAAGAAAAGACGATAATCTCTGCCTAGAATCGCATACTCGGGCAACGTCAAGGAATGCTCGGTTTCCGGTGCAAAGCGTTTTTCAAGTATCGCAGTTATCTCGGGTAATTCAGTCGCAGAATCATGCCTGCGTAACCAGTAACCGAATTTTGCAAGCGTCCTTAACGCGCGCCCTCGAACACTGTTGATGGCTTTATCAATTAGGTTGCCACGATACAAATTTGGATCCAGGTGCCGATCGAATTGCGTACAAAGCATGTCTAGCAGCTTAGCAATTTGACCACGAGCGGTAACTGGTACGTCCAAATCCTTTTCGAGACAAGAATCGATAAAGTCGCCGACTATTTCTCGTGAATTGTACCAGTCAGGATTCTGTCGGGACTCATCTCCTTGTCTGCCTAGACTATAGTCGGTGTCGCTCCCTTCGTTGGGCTGTGAAAGTATCCATTCGCCAAATGTCAACCATTCGTGCAGTCTGTCGAAGTTCTTCTGTTTTACATCCGTTTGCATCCCGTCAATCATCATTCGCACGTAGATAGGCCGTGCAATTCTCCCGCAATTGTCAATCCAAAACTGGAGTCTATTAGCATCGGGGAGGATTGATTTCGTAAAAACGGTCTGAAACGCGCGGGCGAGCCCTTCAACATTAATTTCCACAAGCGAGTTTCCTTCCGAGACTAGTTCATTCTCTTCCCATTCGTTTATGACAGAGAGTAACTCCGTGTCGGTGAGGTCGTATAGTGAGTCTATTGAGTGTGGACTGCGCCTTCCCACGGCTCCACTTTTTGTTCTAATTGGAGGATAATCCTCATCAGAAATTGGAATCGCAGATTCATTTTCCAACTCTTGAAAGTAGCTTTTATATTCACCAAACAACACCGGAACAAATGGTCTAAATTGTTTCCGATGGAAACGGCGTTGATGTTGCTTAAACTCTTCCTCGGTGAATCCATCTTTAGAGGGACCATTAAGAATGCAATCGAAGATATGTTTGCGTTTCTCTTCCGCAAGCAATGCCGTACCAAAATGTTGACAAGCGCTTTGTATCATTTGTTGAAATTCATAACTATGCTCCCACCGATGATAATCTTCATGCGCCAGAATCATTTCGCGAATCCACGGTTTGGTTTGCTCACTTGGATATTGGGCATAAAGGTGCTGGCGCAGGCGTTTGAATATACGCCAATGCTTATTTCGTAAGGCGTCGTCCAAATCGTGAATTGAATCCGTCTCTTTTTCATAAACCGACTGACAAGCGAATGTGAGCGTGTGAACTAGTGATTTGTCAGCGGCTTCATAATCACCCTCAAATTCAACGAGCCGCTCACACCAGATTTCGGAATAGTCGAAATCTTTGTCAAATCCCTCCTGATGCGTTCGCAGACGAATCATATTGGCGGTGGCATTGATAAGAGTGCACGCAACCTTGTAAGGTTCTTTCTCGGCAAGCGGTCGAACACCTTTGGACATTATCTCACAGTATTCCCCGCGGTTAGTTCGAGGTGACGGCTCAAGTTGCGTCTCCGCTGCCATAGTTGCTATTGCGGCTAAATCTTGCGAGTTCTCTCCCCGCCGTTTTCGCTTGTCCTTGTCTCGAGGATCAGGCACAAACGCAACTAGTATTGTTGCAAGTTCCAATGCAGCCACCACCTGATTTTCCTTTGTCCAATGGGCTAACAAGTCCGCGTATTGATATGTCCAAACCTGATGCTCTAACTTCAGAGATTGAAGAATTTTTGGCATAAGTTTCGTAGATTCTTGCCCGTGGAGTTGCAAGGCAATTTCCAAAATGTCATCATAGACGTTAGGGTTGTCAACTTTAGGGAATCCCAATACTAGATTAGTGACTTCATCGGGGGCATGTTTGGAAATTTTTGCAAGATAGTGCAGGGGCCACCAAAAAGGAAAATTGACTCGACCTTCGCCTATTGGTTCTGCATCTGGCGGGTTATCGAAGTAACCTCTCATGTCAAGGTGGGATAACCAAGATGCATCTGCGGTCTCGGCAGCCTGCTTAAAGAAGAAAACATAGTTTGCACCTCTGCGCTCAATGAGGAAGAATATACGGTCTATGTCAGCCTCAGATCTGACGGTGCAATTCAAAATGGATTGAATTTCTTTCTGATCCTGAGCGGTAATGGGAGCGAGAAGGTCATATATTGTTCTTTCCAGGTCCTCCAAGCACCTTCTAAACTCTTTTTCATCCGGTTCGCTTTTATGGTGAGCAAAGTCTTCCAATCGCCTCCATAAATCTAGTAGTCGCTTCCGTTTCATTTCTTGAATCTCACTGCTAAAGCGATTGACCATTGGATCTATAGTCGCTACTGCTTTCCCAATCCGTTCTTTCCGATTTGGCTGCTGATTGCGCTCAAGATAAACGTCAAATTTGCTGAGGGTCTTGGCCAAATGCGCGTTAATTGTTTTGTTCTTCCAGCCTTCAGGGAAGCTTTCTTTGTCTTTCAAAAAGCGCTCGTTTAGCTGGCGTCGCATTCCCGCAAAGTCGGAATGGTATCCTTGTACATCGCTTCCCTCTATTACTCGTGGGAGTTTTTCGAGTAGTTCTCGTAGCGACTGTGCTGCTTGTGACATGCGATCAGGGTTAAAGGAGTTATCTAATGTGTAAAGAGCACCAAGGTACCAATTGCTTATTGGGTATTCTTCTGTTTCTTTATCTCTCAATATATCCAATAGCCGTTGCTGTTTAGGTGTTAGTCTCAGTGGTTCGGAAACTGTGTGATTGTCACTTGCATCCATCGTCATTCTCCATAGAATTGTTTGTTCAACGCCTTGTCTTCCTCGCTGATACCAAAGTCCTCATCGTCAATTTCGGAGAGATTGACATACAATTGGTTCTTGTCCAGCAGTTCCGCGAGTAGTTTCTTCTGCTTTTCCAGTCCATTTTCGGTTTGACCGATTGCGATGAAATCCTCTACGGCATCTTCCGGTGTTTCTTCGTTCGCGTACCAGTTAAGGAATGAGTTTTCGGCGATGTCCCGCCAGAGCGACACCAGTTCATCGGACGATTGTGCGGCTTGTATTTTATCCATGAAGGCTTGGTTGTACGGCATCAATTCGCAATAGGTGAAGTCGCCGTGATTGTTTTGCTCAATAACCTTCTTGATGCGCTCCCTGGTTATTGTTTCAACGTAGTGCATCTGCTCGCAAATAATGAATTTTCGTTTACCTCCGTCTTTGTTTAGTTCCAACACGGCGTGAGCAGTCGTACCGCTGCCACCGAAGAAATCTAAGATAATCGCGTCTTTATCATCGGCGACCATTGAATACAAGCAGTCATAGACATTCCAAAGAGATTTTGGAAATGCAAAATCACAGTCAGACACGAGTGATTTTACAATTTGAGTTCCGTAGACATTAGCATCGTACCGGCTATCTTCCCAAACAGTGCGGTATACGCCAAAATCCTTTCCGATTTCAATTTCATAACCTGTTTTCGTTTTCTTTGCTCTGAGTAGATGCCTAACTTCTTCCACGCTCTGCCGCGCATATCTCCATTTGCGTTCAATCATATTATGATCAATCGGGTACACAAAATCACTCGTCTCATGCGGGACTGTTTGTGAAAAGGGATGTTCATCGCTATTAAGGACATCCCCAAACCCAGCAATCTCGCCCTCCTCCACAATAATCGGATAAAAGCAATTCTTCGCATTTTCACGTTTTGATTCTCCGCCCCAATTTCTGAAGTTTGACCATGTGACTTCTTCTGGGGGAATCTTTCTATCGCCAATTACCTTTTCTCCTTGTGGAATAACAAAAAGTGCATACTCGTGAGTATATGAGAAATTTGTCCCTTGAACACCGCGAGGGTTGTGTACAATTGTAATACAGTGGATTTCATACTCGCTAAATATCTCTTTGAGCAAGACCGCTAGATACGCCTGTTCATTTTCATCAATGGCTACAATGAGGGCACCGTCTTTAGTCAGCAATTCTTTCGCTACTTCCAGCCTATTCTTCATGAACGTCAGCCAAGATGAATGATTGAAATTATTATTGTAGACGAATGTATTCGACGGACTATCCGGGTTGTACGGCGGGTCGATGTAAATCAGTTTAACCCTACCGCGGAACTGGGTTTTGAGGGTGTGTAACGCTAATAGGTTGTTCCCCTTGATGAGCAGGTTTTCCCGAATTACGCCATTGACATCACGCTTGATTTCCTTTACATTTTGCTCGCCATCCACCGTGTAGCGTGTCCAACCGGTCTGCACCTTGGGGTCAAAAAGGCGGTCAATTTCGTCCCGCGCCAAGATTTCATTGAAAAATATTTCTCTTCGCTTTTCCTCCTCCTTTGTCTGTCCGCCCTCCAAAACGCAGTCTTTGTAAGGCCAAACTAGAGACACCTCAGCACGTTCCCTGAGAAATTTGTCCTCAATGTTCAAGCCGATTTTGTTGCGGAAGCGGGTGTAGGAATTGGCAAGGAAATTTTTGTCGGAGATGTAGTCAATGAAGGTGACCGTATTGAATATCCAGTGTCCGTCAATCTCGTCAAAGAATTGGGATTTGATGTCGGGGTCACGCAGTAGCAATCTCACGAGGCCGTGGTCAATTTTCCGCGCTTGATTGATTACGGTCGCTTTGACTAATTCGCCTTCGTTGTCAACGAAACGGGGGTCGGTTTTGAGAAGGTTTGTTAGTTTTTCGTGAAAGTGATTTGACATGTTGAGGCTCCTGCGGCGTCGTCATGGTTGATGTCTATTCATGAGATTTCACGTTGCTCTATTTAGGCGGAGTGTGTTTCATAATTGTGCGTTCTATTAAATTTATCAATCGATTCATCAGCTCATGAGGATTTGTCTGCTTGAAAGCGATTTCGTGCAGTGTAGAAGTATTATACCGAGTACCGCGTCCGGGGGCGTTTAGAAAACGAAGCAGTATTTGGAAAAGTGATTTTCCTCGGAGTTGTAGTTTGTACCCGTCCCTTATTCGGTGATAGAGTTCATTTCCAGGAGGGCGAAATCCACGTTGTGTTCGGAATTCGAGATCCATTTCGGTCACTCCAATCGGGACAATCTCGTTGCAGTGTTTATTTACTTGCGCCTCCCTTCCCGCCAAATGCTCTTCGACTTCAAAAGAAAACCACTTGATTAATGAAGCCAATACCTGTTGGTGTTCCCTAGCTTCATCGGATTCAAGCTGGTTTTCCAAATCGGCACCTGCATACAGGTCATTCTCAATGCTATACCCTTGTGTCCAAATGATACCGTGATAGTGTGTCGGAATTCCGGAGAACAGCCACATATCTCTATCCGCGACGAAAGCGACGGGCAAATGAGCATATTCATTTCTTCTTTTATAAACCGCTAGGAGCATGTCTCTCCCGCCCACAGGCAGTACATTTGCGTTTCGTGTGCCGATACGCGCTTCTACCCACCGATAGATTCGCTCATCCTCTTTGCCTTCAACAATAACTGTTGGGAGTTGAGAGCGACGAAGTGTCGCTACTAACTCGTTTTCTGTGGGATAATGCGCTGGCATTACTCTCCTCCGCGATCTTTCCCCAAGAGGACTTCTTTTTCAGGAAATTTAGTATAAATAAAGGGCGAATGTGTAGCAACGAAAAACTGATTTTTTGTTTCCTGTTCAAGTAAGGTGGGCAATAGAAGTCTTTGCCAATCGACGTGGAGACTTAACTCCGGCTCGTCAATGAAAATTGCTGTATTTTCGTTAAAAGTGTTGTAGCACAAAAAACTGAGCATCTGTTTTTCTCCAGAGGAAAGTTTGTTAGAGTTGATTGCCTCCTTTGTCTCTCCAAATGCAACCGTCTTTGTAACGCAAATTCCCTTCTGGTAAAAAATTTCAAGAATCCGTTCGCGCAACACTACAAACGGTTTACGTAACGCCTCTCTCTCATTGGTAACCTGATTAACCCGATTTTGTATACCTGCTAATACGGGAGTGGCATCGTCAAGTGGCTTCGTTTTGGAAATTTTGCGTGTAATGTCTTCCGACAACTTCGTATGAAGCGCGTCCGTCTTTTCAGAAATTTCGGTGTATTTCTCTGTCAGCAGGTCGGCAATATCATGAGTTGAAATTGAAGCAATGAACCTATGGTCATCAGACGCTGACATTTCAATTGATAGTCGTGACATCGCTTCTTGAAGCATCTCTGCTAAATTATTCACAGGGTTGTCTCGTCTCCGGTTGGTCAAATCTTCAGTACGAGTATATCTGCGGGCGGAATCATCAGTGGGAATGTGCCTGAGACTCCTAGCAAAACCTCCTTCTATTCTTCTAAACGATGGAAAGAATAAGCTGTTCATCCTATGGGAGGTTTGTTCATTTATCTCCTCTATCTGTTTATGAATTACGGTCTGCAATGGTGTCTTAAAATCTACATCCACATTACCCTCATTAACGAACTCACATCTAAGCTTACCTACGCCAGATTCAAATTGAGTAATGGACAGAGTAAACGAGGAAGTTTCAATTACGACAGACTGAAGCGGAATGTCAGAAACTATCTGTCCGATATTTCCACTGATTAAATACCAAATTAGTTTCAGCAACGTTGTCTTGCCCGAGCCGTTTCGCCCAGTGATGATGTTCAAGTCTTCGTTGAACTCCCAAGCACCATCAATACGGGTATTCAGTCCCTTTACTTCAAGTTTTCGGATCATGTGCATGTATTTCCTTTCTTTGAGCGGTCAGGACGATTGGCGGGATTCGCCAAAAACAATGATATACCCCAAACCCGTCATTTGTCAATTGCTATTGGCGCATGTAGGAAGAAAGTGCTAAACGAATAGAGTAAGTGTTGGCTTTCGGTGCAAACTGGAAGAAACTATTGGTTACCCTATTTAGTCGGTTGATCGCTCTACCTAACCTACAAGACTTCTCAGTATGCAACGCAGTATTCCCAGTACGGCGGTAGAGACGTTCTCTCGATCCCCTCTCCGCAAACTTAATATTACCCGCATCTCAATGAGATCGAATCACGCTTTCCTAGAAACATTGATTTATCGCAAATGTCCACATTCCGCTCCGCTGGAGCGGGTATGGGGCGGACATGTCTCGGCTATAGACATAGCACTCCGCAGGAGTGCGCGGCATTGTTACCTATTTAGGCGTTTGCAGTTAGAAGGGTTTCGCTCCAGCGGAGCGGCATGTTTCTTGGCAAGGGGAGGGTTTTGGGCTTACAGGTGTTCGTTTTTTTGCAAGGCGGACCCAAGGCACTCCCGGAACGGGGTTTCATCTTGGTTGTTGTAGAATGGGACGCCAAGCAGTCTGTATGATTGCGTTCCGCTACGGGTCTCAAAATCGAGCGTTTTGCCGTCGAATTTTTCTTTTATTTGTTTCAGGAAATCGGCTTTCCATTGGTCGTGTTCTTGCAAGTGCTTTCCTTTCGGTTCGATAATTATCTGATAGGTGAGGGTGGTTCCGCTTTTTTCACGCAGGTACAGCACGAAATCGGGTTCAAATGCCTGTCCGTCGTCGAAGTTGTAAATTTTGAAATGCCTTTCGTTTCGGATAAGATATATTCCGTCGTATTTTTCCTTTAGCCAGTGTGTCTGCGCGTCGAGCATTCGGACAAACGCCTTTTCCTCGCTGGTGCCGTAGTTGGCGTTGTACACATACCAATCCCTATTTGAGACCAAAGCCTCGTCCCCATCCGCCCGTTCGCTGCCTTCAACCAATTTTAGGGTTTTGTCGGTGAATATTGAACTGATGCTGTTCGGCGCGAACGTCGATGTGCCCTTGTATTCGGTTGTGTTTTGACGCAACTCAACCGTAATTCGGTTAAGGAGATCCGTCATGGCGTCGAGTTGGGCGCGGTTGGATAGAGGCATCAACTCAGAAGGCTCGCCTTGGAACGTGATTGACATCCCACCCAGGTACTCATCCGATTCGATGAATTGACGGACGGATTTCAGGTGTGGAAAATATCTTTGCAAGGTGTTGAAGACAAAGAAGGGATTCCTCGCCACCGCGCTTCGCACTATATGGAACGGTATGGCTTTCACCTGCACATTTCTGCGATTTGCTTCTGCAATCTGCTGCACCTCGCTGCTGCCCGTCAGAATTGCCTCAGATACGCCTTTGCCAGTGGGGATTGAATACTCGAATCTCTGTGAGGACACACCGATATCGGCAAATGAGCGGACATCCTCATTTCTGTTCACAACCCGTTCATTGATGTAGATAACGCCACGCTTGTAGAGATCGGATTCCTTAAAAGAAGATTTCATTTCAAGCGACTTGTCTACAGCTTTTTCGTCAAGGATTCCTTCGTTAATTAGTGCGGTGCGAATCTCCGAGATATATCTAGGTTCGTTCTCGCTGTGATAGTGCAACTCCTCCAACACGCGGAGTTCCGCCGTTAGGTCATTATCGAATTTTCGCCGGTATCGGTCGGGATTGCCGTCGGCGGCGAAAGGGAAGTAACGCGCCCCGCGTCCAATCAGTTGCGCTTCGGACATCGTGGTTTTTCCGATTTTGCTTTTTCCGGAATCTCGCCCTTCGTAACACCGAACGATATCGAAAAGGTTTAGAACGTCCCACCCTTCGTTCAGTTTATGGACAGCGAAGATGGCGCGGATGCGGTTGTCGGGGTTTTCGAGGGTGTTGACCAGAAGTTGATAGTTCTCTTTCTCTGTTTCATCGTTGACCGAGAGGCAGTATTCCTCACGAAATTCCCGTTTTATGCGCTCCGCCAGCCCTTCATCGGTGATGTTGTTCGCGTCGAAGAATTGAAATGCCCGTTGAACCAGCGGAATATTCGATCGGCGAATATTGGCAATGTGCGCTCCCGTGAGATTATCAATGAGTTTATGAAATTCGGCTTTGTTGGTTTTCGACTGCTCAATGGTGCGTTTCGCCTTGAACAGAATTACCGGTTTGAGGTTTATCTGATGTTTTGCCGCGACCTCCCGCTTGTATTGGTTGAGAATCAATGCCTGAATGGTGCGGTCTTTTTCTTCAAATTCTGATCGAACGATATAGACATCCTTGGAGAAGCGGTCATTCCGGAATTCACGTAAGTCATACTTGAACAATACCTTGTTGCGGTATTTATCAACAATGTCTTTGTGGGTGTAGTCTAGGGTAGCGGTAAATTCCAGGAGCAAATTGTCTAGATTTTGACGAAAGATTCGCTCCACCGTATGTTCCCAGCTTTCTAACAGTTCACGACCGGCTTTGGTGCTGGTGTTGATGTGATGCGCCTCGTCAGCCAGAAGGACTATCTTTTTGTCTCGGAAATCCTCATAGGTTAAAGCATTTTCCTTCGCGGTTGTCAAATCGGCATGCAATTTTTGGATGGTAGTGAAGCAGATGTTGATGTCGTTTTGGTTGGCGCCTTCGAAATTGGCGACCGGTGTCACGGGGACGCGAGCCGATTTGAAGTGAATGGGTTCGTCAAACAGGTATTTGGAAGACAAAGGATTAAGGAAGTTGTCCTTTGTCTTTTCGATGATGTTGGTGGAGTTGACAAAGAATAGGAAGTTTCGATAGCCTTTCTCGTAAAGGTATAGAATCAAGCCCGCCATAATGAGAGTTTTGCCGCTGCCAGTCGCCATGTTGAAAAGGAGATGGAGGGGCGTTTCTTTTCCCGGGAATTCGCTGTCAAGACAGTGAAAAAAGCGGGCGAAGGCTTCTATCTGATAAGGGCGGAGGTCAAACGCCGAGTTCAGATTGTCACTGAGATAATCTGGGATTTCCTTTTTTAGAAAGCCCATTTGGGAAACAGAATCGAGCGTTTCGTATAAAAACTTGTCAGGCATTATACATCTCTCTGAGAAAAAGATAAGCGTTGGGTTTCAGAGAAGAGACTATCGCCCTCCCTGTTCGGTCGGTTGATCCTTCGCTATTTGCTTAGTTGATCGTTGGGTTTCGCGTGCGCGCTCTACCCAACCTACAAAAGCTATTAAACACCATAAATACATTGAACTCTCGGTTGTGCGGCCTACGTTAAATGTCCCCGCTCCCGCCACAAGATGGGTTATGAACGGTAGCGCGGCGTAAACACATATTCTCCGCAGTTCTTGCACCTCCTACGATGTTTTGGCGCATTATCCCAATCGTGACCGCCCCGCCATGTCCTGCACGACGGATGGCGCACATAGAGATTCTCAAGTAAAAAAGGCACGCCGCCGACTACCAGCGCCAAAACAAACAACCAAAAGAAAATCTCAAATTGCATTTCAATTACCTCGCATGCTTTCTAGATCGGACACGGGATTTCAATCAATTCACTGTTTATAGCAGAGAGGCGGTTGTGAATACGATCTATGTCAAAGCGGCACAGAGGTGTGACGGTGCGTTTGAGCTTCTTTGGTTCTGTTTCAGAAAGTCTTTCAGATATGTCATTGAGAGAGGGGGCAATCTCCATTATGTCTCTAAGCACGGTGGTTATATTTAGAAAATCATGTGTTTGTGCCTCCAGTGCATCAAGAGCCGCACTAATGAGTTTACGGTGCGCTTCCACATCTGTAATATCAGGAGGCTTTGGCATACCAATTTCCTTTTGTGGACGAGGACAGACTTTACTTGCCGCCATTCTTTGGACAGGAAAAAAATGAGATTTTGGGTGCAAAACGTTGGCTATTTGGTCAGATTTGAAATACCTGTATTTTTTGGTAATATACCTGATGTGGTGTTTGAAAGTCAAGCGATAGGAAAATACTTGTAGGTTGGGTTGATTCGGCGGGAAATGCAAAATATAACCTCCCCTAACCCCTCCTTAGTAAGGAGGGGAATAAAGATTGTATGAACCGCAATCGTACTCCTCCCTTAAGTCCTTCGTAGTAAGCTTACTATTATCCACAAGTCCGCAAGGTCGGATAGTGTACGGGTTTTCTACCCTCATTCTTGACGTAACCATGCTGCGAAGCGCCTGTGGGAAGGGTTTCCTAGCCCTGATTATCGGGACAGGGATGTCCCTCCCACAGTTTACATCATACCGAAATGAGCAATCATTCTTAGCCCCAACATAGACGGCATCTAACTCCAGAGATTTGTGGGTAATAGTAAGCCTTAGTAAGGAGGGGAATATAGATTGTATGAACCGCAATCGTACTCCTCCCTTAACCGCTCCTTGGCAAGGCGGGGAATTTTGATTGTATGAACCGCTATGGTACTCCTTAATACAGTCGCTTGAATCCAACACAAACTACAAAGGTTTGATGTACAGATGTGTTTCTGTGTATAATATTAGCATCTTATTCCGCGACTTACACACCACCACTAATCAGATAATGGAGGACATCATGAAATACGTACTTGCGTTGTTGCTATGTGTTGTATTGATTGTGGGCTGCGGGGATGAGAATAACATGCCCGTCATTGAGAACATCCATGCTCCCGACGAGGTTCGCGCGGGCGCGCGCATAGAGTTTGAAGCTACGGTTGCCGATGAAGATGGCGATACCCTGGTTTACAAATGGGAAGGTCCCGGGTTTTTTAGTTCGGAGACCACACCGACGACAATGTGGACTGCGCCGGTTGAGACAGGGGTTGCAACCGTTACATTCACGGTAGACGACGGTATTAACAGAGTAGCGACAACTTCGATTGAAGTAAACGTCATCCATGTATTGATTGTGCCCGGGCGAGAGGCTGCCGGTATTCGGTTAGGAGACGAATATGATACGGTGAAGGCATTGTACGGCGAACCGGACAGCTTTGACCACAGCCATTTTTCGTATTGGAATCAGGGCCACGGTTTTTCCGGCTTTGTTGACGGCATCGGTTTGGTGGAAAGTCTATTTCTCAGCAGCCCAAATACTTCCAAGACTGCCGGCGGCAATGGTATCGGAAGTTCTCTCAGCAGTATAGAGGGCGAATTTGGTGCGGCGGAAGAAATCAATGATGACGAATTCGATGAAGGCGACGATCACTGGTATTGGACAATGGGAATTCAGTTTGATTATGATGCCGGTTCTAATGTAGAAAGGATTTTCGTCTTTAAGCCGCACATTAATTTCGCCGGGGCACCGGTACAATACGGCGATGTAACGATACAACAAGAACAGATTCTCCAGAACAAGGCGGCGTTTGAGGCATTTTCCGGAACAGCGTTGAGACGATAACGGCAATAGCGAGCGCATCTACGGAGATAGCTTCCCGCTCAAACTCGACCTAACCTTGAAAGTAAATTTGTTTCGTGACGCTATTCCAAGTTGGGTGTAATTACCCCCGCTAACTCCCCCTTATAAAAGGGGAGGATTTTACCAGAGAAGACTATCACACTCCCTATTCGTTCGATTTGTTCCGCGTTAGTCAATCAGTTGCTCCTTTGGCAAACTGGAGAATTTTGAATATCTTGGCTTGACTCAAGTTTTCAATGGTAAGGGCGGATTAAAAATACTCCCCTTCATTTCATGGTATAAGCTCTATTGTGTGGACCAACTGTCAAGAAAACAACGGTCGCATCTTCTCTGTGCTCGCAGAAGCAGTATTGGCACTCCCTGATGTGCTGACATTCTTCGCAGATTACGAAATCACGCGAAAATTCCTGTCCACCCGAGCACTTCGGCAGCCGCGCAAATCCAGTCCGCCAGCAACTTGCCCAAGCCGCTCTGTGTTGGCATAGGGGGCTCTAACGATCTTTTCAACGCTTCGTTGTATACGTTGACGTAAATTTGAGTAGCGAGCGAGGTTTCGGGCAAATCTGCGCTCATAGAATGCTTGGTATTCATTCATTCCAAACTTCTTCGTGGGTATGAAATTTCAACTGATTTGTTTTTTTTCGTTCAAGGATATCTTCCATATCTTTATGAAGTGGAGATTCCTTACCAAGGCTAAAGAAATCCTGTGAAGCAAACTGCATGAGTTCTTCACGAACTACTTTACGGATTATTACTTCCAACTGCTCAACGGTCAGTGTAATTTTCGTATGTTGTGTTGTCGTTACATCGTCGGTCATTTTGACTATCCTCCTTCAATAGCAGTAACGTATTTCTTTCTAGCACGAAATATTCACACTTTCCGCCCCATGGACGAGTTTAAAATTACCCCCAAAACCTATAGTTTGTCAAATGATATTGTTTCATGAGGAACAACATCGCATCGAAAATGAGCAAGTGTTGGTTTTGGGATTAAACGTGTGATGACTATCGCGCTCCCTATTTGGTCGGTTGATCTCTACCCAACCAACAAAAACCTGACCCCCTCTAACTCCCCCTTATCAAGGGGGAGAATTTTACTTGAGAAGACTATCGCCCTCCCTATTCGTTCGGTAGATCTTTCGTTATTCGCTCGGTTGAATCCAATCAACGAAAACTAGGGATAGGATTCAAGTTTAAGAAACCGAGATTTCAAGAAAAATCTCGGTTTCGGCGGGGGTTGCCGCCTGGTTAGATAATCGCCCTCACTTTGCGAACAATGGATGCGGCGCTGATGCCGTGCTGCTCCATGAGTTCATCGGGTTTTCCGGATCGGGGAAGGCTGGTAACGGCGAGTTTGTGAACTTTAACTCCACGGGAACCGACTGCGTCGAGGACGGCGTCGCCAATCCCGCCCTCACGGTAGTGGTCTTCGACCGTGATTAGCGTGTTATCCGTGACAGAGGCGGCTCGAAGGAGCGATTCGGTATCAACGGGCTTGACAGAGTAGAGATCGATGACGCGAATGAAGATGCCTTCTGATTTGAGCTGATCGTAGGCTTTTAGGGTTTCATTGAGTGTAACACCTGCCGCAACAACAGTGGCTTTATCGTTCGAAGTTTCTCGAAGGGTCTTGCTGCCTCCAATGGGGAAGTGTTCGCCGTTTGAATAGATTACGGGGGTTTTGGGGCGCGATGTACGGATATAAACGATGCCTTCATGCCGCGCGGCTTCACCGACTAAGCGCTCGGCTGAGACTGCGTCGCTCGGATAGAGGACAACAGATCCCGGAAGCGTTCGGAACATCGCCAGGTCCTCTAAGCCCATTTGCGAGGGGCCGTCTTCGCCGATAGAGATACCGGCATGGGAGCCAGCGTATTTGATATTCGCTTGGGAGATTGCAGACATGCGAATCTGATCGGCTGATCGAGTCAGAAATGCCGCGAAGCTGGATACGAACGGCACCTTTCCGCACTTTGACAACCCAATTCCCGAACCGACGAGGTTCTGCTCCGCGATAAACATTTCAAAATACCGGTTGCCGTGCTTTTCCATGAATTGTTCGGCGTATGTGGAATTCTTGACATCCGCATCCAGCGCCACGACCTGCGGGTTTGCATCTCCCAACTTTGCGAGACCTGCCCCGTATCCACTACGGGATGCGACGTTTTCGCCAATCTCATAGTCCGGCGGTGCGACCTCTTGCATCTCGGCAACGGCCTGATTTGAGGGTACAACCGGCCTTTCAATTTGAAATCCGCCATTTGAACTGAGCGGACCAAGTTCATCAAGCGCTGCATTGAGTTGATCGCCTTTGGGAATTGCTTTTCCGTGCCAACCCTCTTTGTCTTCAACAAATGAGACGCCTTTACCTTTGATAGTCTTTGCGACAATCATTGTTGGCTGAATTGTCGACGCTTTCGCACTGTCTAATGCAGACAAAATATCGTCAAGATTATGTCCGTCAATGGCGATTGTGTTCCAACCGAACGACTCAAAGCGGCGGCAATAAGAATCAATGTCGAACCCGTACATGGTGCGTCCGCTCTGTCCTCTTCCGTTGACATCGACAATACCAATTAAGTTGTTGAGTTTATAGTGCGACGCCAACGCAACCGCTTCCCAGACGCCGCCTTCAGCCGATTCGCCATCGCCCATGAGGACATAAACGCGGTAATCGGATGTGTCCAAGTATTTACCGTTAAGCGCCATCCCAACGCCAATTGACAGGCCTTGCCCCAACGATCCGGTTGCCACATCGACCCAATCCAGGCGCGGGGTGGGGTGGCCTTCGAGGTCGCTGTCAATTCGGCGCAGATCGAGCAGATTGTCAACAGAGATAATGCCTGCCTCTGCCCAAGCCGCGTAGAGCAGGGGCGCAGCATGGCCTTTTGACAAGATGAAGCGGTCGTTGTTTGGGTTATGCGGATTATGACGATCATAACGCATGGTGTGAAAAAAGAGCGCAGCAACGATATCTGCGGCTGACATACACGTCGTTGGATGGCCGGATGCGGCTTCAGATGTAGATATGATTGAGTGGATGCGTAAATTATCGGCTTTTTGCTTCAGAAACACCCTTAGGTCTTCGGTCATTCGGTGATATTCCTTTCTGGTTAAATTTTGTCGGGTTCAATAAAAATGCCTCCAAACCTGCGTCTGCAATACATGCTCTTATAGACTGACACTTTTCATAAATTGGGGCGGCTACACCTTGTGGATTGGCAACATTGGAAACTCTCGGTTGAGCGATGAGGTGTTGTAATTTGATGCTTCATCGCGAATGCGGGGCAAGATGCCCCGCGTACGATGGGTGAAACGTCTGAATATGCCCTTCGGCGCCCAGTGAATCGGGCAACCACAATCTGAAGTGTGTAAGTCCTAACTGACACAAAATGACCGCTATGTTAATAAGACACCTTCATAGACCAAAGATATGTTGCCAAATTCAGATTAGCGGGCATATTATACCTGATAAACATCACTCAGACAACCCTTCAAAAATTGAATTTATATATGTAAGTGTTATCGACAAAATTCACAAAAAATGCCGGGCTGTTCCGTTGCGCGCCGAAGAGGAACAGCGATTGAGAGCTAATCCGCCTTCACATTGGGACCAATCATCTTACTGGGAACGACGGTTCGATCGAATTCTGCGGCGGTCAAGAGGTTCAGTTCGAGGGCAACCTGCCGCAGCGTTTTGCCCTCTGCGTGTGCGGTTTTCGCTACCCGTGCGGCGTTGCCGCAGCCAATTTTGGGCGAGAGCGCGGTCGCTAGCATTAAGGAGTCGTTCAGATAACTATTGATTTTTTGTAAGTTCGGACGAATGCCGTGCACACAGTTTTGGGCAAATGAGTTGCAAACGTCGCCCAAGAGGCGAATTGACTGCAAGGCGTTAAAAGCGATTACGGGCATAAATGCATTGAGTTCAAAGTTGCCGGAAGCACCGGCTACGGCGACGGTGGTATCGTTTCCGATAACCTGCGCGCAAACCATAGTCATTGCTTCACACTGCGTTGGATTGGTCTTGCCCGGCATGATGGAACTCGCCAATCCATCTGCCGGCAGGATAAGTTCTCCAATTCCGCAGTGCGGGCCGCTCGCTAGCCACCGGATGTCGTTTGCAATCTTATTGAGCGAACACGCCAGCGTTTTGAACGCCCCGCTGGCTTCGACAACAGCATCTCGGGCAGCAAGGGCTTCAAACGTATTAGGCGCCGTTACAAAAGGGAGTCCGGTAAGCCTTGCTATTGACGCCGCTGCATTTACCGCGAATTCGGGGCGAGTGTTTAAACCGGTGCCGACTGCGGTTCCACCAATCGGCAATTCATAAAGATGAGCGAGGCAGTCATCTATTGCGCGGAGCGCATGAGACAACTGAGATGCGTATCCCGAGAGCTCTTGCCCGAGCGTTAGCGGGGTTGCATCTTGCATGTGCGTGCGCCCAATCTTCACAATGTCTTTGAACGCTTCGGCTTGGTTGGCAAGCGCCTTCTGCAAATCTGTTACTGCGGGAACAAGCTTACAGTGAATACTTTCCACAATGGCAACGTGGATAGCGGTTGGAAAGGTGTCATTAGACGATTGAGACCTGTTAACATGACCATTCGGCTGGATTGGATTGTTACTTCCCAAAACGCCGCCCAGCATTTCAATCGCGCGGTTGGCAATCACTTCGTTGACGTTTATATTCGTCTGAGCGCCGCTGCCGTTCTGCCAGACGACAAGGGGAAAATGGTCATCAAGTGTACCGTCAATCACTTCTTGAGCGGCTGTCATGATAACATCCGCTTTGGCTTGTTCCAATTCCCCTATTTGGGCGTTTACTTCGGCGGCGGCATACTTTACGATTCCAAGCGCGCGGATCATCTCGCGCGAGAAACGCTCAGCGCCGATCCTAAAATTGTGAAGTGAGCGTTGGGTTCGCGCTCCCCAGTACCGATCCGCGGGGACGCCAACGTTGCCCAGGCTGTCTGTCTCGAGTCGCGTGTGCATCTATCTCTCTAAATCACCTCTATTTCAAAACCGCGTAAGAACCTCCGTAACCGTCTCGCTTTAGCTATGCTTTGGTAAAGCAAGAAGAATCTCTGCGGAGCATAAACCGGTTAAATTCGTCAATAGTTTGGCGAGGACATCACGGGATTCGAACTCGTTTGGGCACGTGGTCTTGGGGAGTAAGTTTCGGACACAGAAACAGATAAAGCCGCTGGCATCTACAGATATATGCGGCTTTCGTCTTAATTTAAGTTCGTAGAAATACCACCTCACCCTCGGCAAGCCATCAAGACGATATGCTGCGCGGCGACGGTGAGAAGGCGCTAGGGGGTATCAAGTCCGGTGCAGCGAAACCCGCGGAAGTTCTGGGTGTCCGAGGGATCGTAGTTTAGGCGGAGCGCCACAGGCAGGTGGATGGGAATATCAAACCAAGACGCACCGCGCAAAACACGATCCGATGTTATGCCCCTGAGGTAGCCGTTCGCAAAGTCGAGTAATCCTCCAGCCACCGGATTGTTCTTTGGGCCGGTGGTATAGAAGCCTGCCTGGTACTGGTCCATGCACCATTCCCAGACATTTCCTGCCATATCGTGCAAACCGTAGCCGTTGGGCGAAAAACTTCCAACAGGGGCGGTACGCGCGTAACCGTCATCATACCCTTCAAAGACTGACCAACTGGGAAAGGCTCTCTTTGCCGCTTCGTCAGCCAAGTTTCCTGCGCCTGGGGGCGGGGTCGGCGAATCGCCCCACACGTAACGTTTCCCCACCAACCCGCCTCTAGCGGCTTTTTCCCACTGGGCTTCGGTTGGAAGCTGCTTTCCCGCCCATTTGGCGTAGGCGACAGCGTCATGCCAATTGACACCGACGACCGGGTAATTGGGTTGGTTGTATTGCGAATCATTCCAATACGGCGGCGCCCGGTGGCCTTTAGCCTCCATAAATTTTTTGTATTGGGCGTTTGTCACTTCATATACATCAATGTAAAAATCGTCTAGATATACCGTATGTACGGGCAGGTCGTCGTCGGCACCGTCATCGAAATGGTCTCCCATTTGGAACTCACCGGCGGGAACCAGGCGCATCAATGCTCCGTCGGTTGGGGATTTAATCTCCACAGGCAGTTCTTCTGCGGCACCCTCGCCATCAGCGCCGATATTGGCGGCAATGAATAAAACCGTTACCAATAACAGAATCATTGAAATCATCGGGGGCAGGGTTGCGCAGAGAGGCGGGTTGGTATAATGCACGGCTTTTTTCATGAATCTTGTGAAGGTCCGGAAATTCATGGAAAGGGCTGGTTGAAACGAGCGCTTCCACCGCCGATTCAGGCGGGTGCAGCTACGGCCGACGAGTTTCCTCATTAACTGATTGAGAAATCCTTGCGTCGTGGTACGCGGACAAGAAAACAGGCTGATTATACTGTGCTAACACGCGATATTCTTCCTCTTTCCCACACAACCAGTAGAACATCTCGGCAGCATCATTAATTGCGCGGTGGTATTCGCGGTGATAGTTGGGACCTGCGGGCAGGCCTTTTGCACGCGATGGCTGGAAATCCGGCTCGCGAATCCAGTCGCGCTCGGGCGGCACAGTTCTCGTATAGCCATACTTCGACAGATTTCGGACCGCCTTCACGGTGGATGCGGTGCGGCGGTGCCAAACGGTGTAGGCGGATAAGAAGATTGAACCTGCCGGGGCAGCGGTGGAAAATGCGCCGCGAATGCTGCCGTAATGCGCCATAGAAGGGATTCCGTCGGCGATGAGAAAATGAGAACCCGGCAGCAGCTCGGTCGGGCCAAGCTCGGGAGGAGTGTCCTGGGGATAGTAGAATCCCAGCAGACTGTCCAGTTTGGGACCGAACACGGCGCCGCCGTCGACATGCCAAGGACCTGCGGGCATGGGGCAATCAGCGCGGTGCCCTTCGCCCAAGTGAAATGGATAAGTGAAGTTCTTTCCTAACAGAGATCGTACCGCACCGGCTGCCTGCGGATTAAGGAACACATTCTCGACGACCCCGTCTAAGGTCGCGGCGTTACTGCCTCTAGGCTGCGTTGCGAAAAATTCAACCACCTGACGGTTGATTTCATCGGGAACAACAGCTTCCAGCATCAGGAAGCCCTTTCTGCAGAATTCCAGCACCTGCGAGTCGGTCAGGGTTGGTTCGCAGTCGTATGTATTCTCCATAGTGAGTTTTCTCCAAGCCGGGATAGTTCTTTGTCAGAACGTACCGCGGCGACGGTGTTGAGTAGAGTTGGCGTTATTCGAAAATGTAATATATTTAGTTTACTACAAAGGACAATTTATTGTCGAGAAAAAACTGTTGTTTTCAAAAGCAGCGGTATATCAGACCCAATGTTTTTCAGTTACAAAATTTCCTGTTGTTATATTTGCCGAATCGTGTTATATTTAAGGGATAGATATATAGTGCATTGTTTCAAGGCATGAAAATGTGTCAACCAAATCCCAACGGAGGATTAAGGGTATTTGTGATTCAAATAATCCTGCCTTGTGGGAGAGTTGATTCATCGGCATAATCGGGAGGTAAAACAATGTTAAACAGAAAGTTCGCTATATTTTTCGTCGTTGCCGGTCTAGCCACGCTGGCATGGTATACGGCGGGCGCTCAAATCGTCGAAGATGGGCTTGTGAGCTACTGGCGTTTAGATGAAGAAAAGGGCGGCGAAATCCGGGACGAGGTTGGACCGAACCATGGGACAATCAGAGGCAACCCAAAATTTGTTGAAGGCGTATCCGGAAAAGCCTTGCAGTTTTTTGGGCGCGATGCCGTATTTTTTGAAAACGTAGGTTTCCCGAATGGGAATGCGGCGACGACATGGTCTGCTTGGTTCAAACGAGAATCCAGTGCTCCATTGTCTCAGTATATTGTTACATACGGCCAATGGAGAGGACCCGGCGGTGAAGGTTTCGGCATTGGGACTGGGCATAATAGGGCGGATCGGCTCTTTATGACGCAATGGGGCCCGAATTTTGATACGTTTGGTCCCGATATCACCACGTTCGACGAATGGCACTATGTCACGGCTGTCTATGACGGAAAGCAACATAATACGCTGTATCTCAACGGGGAAGTGGTGGCTGAAAAAGATCTACACCTCAAGCCAAACGTACCCAATAATAATCAGGGGGTCATTGGAGCAAACACGAACTTCGATGAATCGATGGAGGGTTTCATTGACGAAGTCGGGCTTTATGATCGCGCCTTAACCGCGGACGAGGTTCTACAGAACTTCAATTCGGACATAGAGTTTGGTGTCGATCCGTCTGGAAAAGTATCAACGACATGGGGCAAACTCAAAACAAGACCGTAATCCCCATTTTAATTGAACCTTAGCGGCGGCGACCGCCGTTCATTAAACAAGAGCGAATTTTCGCTTGGCACGCAAGCAATTGTATGCTAGAATAGCCACATTTCAGATTGACGGTATTTTGCCGGTGGATTTCAGTCCATTAGCGCGGCAAAATTAGACAAACTATCAATCATTCCACTTTAATATTTCAGACTTCCGGACTCCTCGAAACGTCGGAGGTCTAAATAGCTTGAGGAGGCACATAATGATGTTTAAAAGCATAGCGGTTCTTTTTGTGGTGGTAGTAGCGGTCGCGTTTGCTATTACCGCAGGTGCGCAAGTCGTGACAGACGGGCTTGTGAGTTATTGGTCTTTCGAGGATGGCGATGTCTCAGACCAAGTAGGAACTAACGACGGCACAGTCGTGGGCGATCCTGAGACAGTAGCCGGTCACGTCGGCGCGAATGCTATGAAATTCGACGGGGATGATGCTATAACTTTCCCCATGGACGGTTTCCCCACCGGAAACGAGCCGAGGACCTTTTCGGCTTGGTTTAAGAGAGAAGTCAGCGACGGCGGTGCGTCTCAGTATATTGCTGCATATGGGACTTGGGACGGGAAAGGCAACGGCTTTGGAGTAGCGACTCGCGGCGGCGATCAGATATTTATTGCCCAATGGGGGCTTGATACGGTAGGTCCTACGGTTTCTCTAGGGGAGTGGCACTATGTGGCGGCTGTCTATGATGGAACTGCGGATATTATATATCTGGACGGAGCAGAGGTCACAAACAACGTTTTAGGTGAACCCATAAACACCCAAATGGGTAACGGTGCCATTGGAGCCAATCCTGACCCTAATGAATTCATGGAGGGTTTGATTGACGATGTCGGTCTTTATAACCGCGCACTCAGCGCTGAAGAAGCCACACAGAATTATGAGGCGCGCGCCGGACTGGAGTCAATGACCTCCGTAGAGACGGCTGGAAAACTCACGTCCACATGGGCGAAAATGAAGAGCGGCAAATAGCCAACTCTAAACCTTCGGAAGGTCTTGAACCTTCCGAAGGTATTTTTACCAAACCTTAAGAAATCCTTCCCGACTTTTCTTCCCAACGTCTCCGACATACCTACCAAGCCGATGCGGTTACGCGCCATTAACTTGGTCGACAATCTCTCTGATTGGCGCAAGAGCGACGCTCACATCGCTCACGGTCGGAAAACACTCGAGTCCGAGATAACCTTCGTAACCCGCCCTCTTCGCTACTGTGAGAAAGTTCAGATAATTAATTTCGCCGGTGCCGGGTTCGTGGCGACCGGGTACGTCGGCGACATGGATGTGGCGAATCAGGTCAATGTCTTGCGTAAGGCTGTTTATCAAATTACCTTCGTTGATTTGATGATGGTAAGCGTCAAACGTCAATGCGACCGCCGGGCTGTCCACTTCTCTGACGATTGATACTCCTTCCCGCCAAGAGGCAAGGTAGTAGTCCGCATGGTCGACCAATGTGTTAAGGCATTCCATCACGAGGGTCATTCCCTCTCCCTCCGCAATTGGCGCCACGGTTTTCACGGCGCGGACAATGTTGTCACGTTGGCGGCGGCGAAGGTCGCGTTGTTTCTGGTCGCGCTGGTATTCGTACCAAGGCTGTCCGGGCGTCCATTTCACCTCTTCAACCAGCAGACCCAACAACGAACACCGCATTTGCCGGGCTAACTGACATGAATGGCGTACGGATTGAATTAAGGCATCGATCTGGTTTCCGTCGAGCAAACACAGTCTGGGCTGAACACTAATATTTGCGACAACCAAGTTGTTTCGCGTAACTCGTTCAGCGATGGTTGACATGTCCACTTCACCCGATGTCGCTTCCGGGTCAGGACCAAATTCGAGTGCGGACAGACCGAGTTCGGCCACTGCGTCAATGCGGTCAACGAATTCGCGGTCACGGAACATGAATTCAATATTCGCCGAAAGTTGCAGCATCTTATCTCCTTTTTGAAACATACTACAATTTAAATTTAAGGCGAGCCATGTCTTGTTAGGCGCATGACTTCAACTTAGGCGAGTTCCTGTTTCGACCACACGCGCTCATCGGTGATGTCACCGGGAAAGCCTCGAACGACGCCGTCAAGCCCTTTGTGCGGGCTGGGCCAGCACTGCCCGCCCATTACCGCGAACTCGCCGCCTTTCCCGCACAACCAGAAGAAAAGTTCAGCGGCGTCGTTGCAGTCTCTGGTGGGCGGCCGCGTGGTGGGGCGATCGAAGAACTCATAGTCTGCAGTTCGTAAATCGAAATCCGGTTCAATAACCCAATCTCGGACCGGCGGCGTCGTCCGCCAATAGTTGAAGCGGAACAGATGCCGATAGCCCTTTGCCGTTGACGGGGTGCGGCGGTGCCACAGGTTGTATGACATAATCAGGATAGAGCCGGCTGGCGCGTCGGGCGGGCCAAAATACACGGTTCCCTTGAGATTGCCGTAATGGCCAACGGGCGCGGAGGCTAGATGATGGGAGCCCGGCAGAATCGCCGTGGGGCCATTCTCCATGGGCACGTCATCCGGGTGGTAGAAGACTTCGAGGTAGTTCAATTTCTTTTCAAGTACGTAATTCCCGTCGCGGTGCCATCCTCCCGGCTTCGGCATGGGTATTTCTGCGCGGTGGTCGCTGATAATGTTGGGGAGCGTAAAGCCTCTCCCAAGCAGCGACCGTACCGCCCCGGCTGCTTCAGTGTTGAGCAAGACATGCTCGACGAACCAATCCTCCTCCAAGAGTGGAAGGTGAAATTCAATCTCGCCTGATCGCCGCGGCGCCCGGTATTCGGGCCGAGTCTCCGCAATTTCGTTGGTGTATTGTATAACTCGCCGGTTAATCTCATCCGGCACGACCGCCGGAAATAATATGTAGCCTTTCTTGCAGAAATCGAGAATCTGGGAGTCGGTCAATGTTGCGCGAATATCATCCGTAGTTCTCATTGCTCATCTCCACTTTTCAAGCACAAACTCGCCGCCGACCTCATAGGTCCGCGTTTCATCGATCCACAGGGCGAGTTCGGGAAATTTTATTACACGCCAACCGTCTTGGATGGCATCAATTACGTTTTTGTACGGCCAGTCCTCCGGACGCAATGGGCCTTCGCTCATTTCGCCGTTGTCCAGCATCAACATGCCGATAACACCTGAATTAATCGTCCACCCTTCCACCCGCAGGAACAACAATTGTTGCCGGGGCGGGTGTTCTTCCATGGCTTGGAGTATTCCATTCAGACTAGCCTCCGTAAGAATTCCTTGCGCAAATTCCTCTTTACATCGATCGACTTGCGCCTTGATTTTACTGTATTCCTCCATCATCCTTCCCTTTGTGAGCTATCATGAATCCTCTACTGTTGCTAAGGTAGTTCTTCCCATAATCATCATAGAGTGTTGCGGGGGTATTCTCAAGAATCGTATCGATTCGATCGAGTTCGTCAGTGGTGAACGAGGCACCTGCCGCACCGAGATGCTCCGTGACTTGATTGGTGTGCTTTGCGCCGACGAGTACGCAACTCACCGACGGCAACCGCAGCAGCCACCCGACTGCCATTTGAATCAGTGAGAGGCCTTTGTCCGCCGCTATCTGTTTAAGTTGATCGGCAACATTGACGTAATGGGCAAACGGCTCCCCGCGGAAACGTGTAAGGCGTGCACGCTCGTCGTCTTCCGGGAATACGTGACCTACTCGGTAGCGTCCGGTAAGCAATCCTTTCGCTAACGGACTGTGAGCCATGACGCCGATTCCGTTACGTTCGCAGAAGGGGAGCACCTCCGGTTCTACGCGGCGGTCGAGCATGTTATAGCGCGGCTGGTTCGTATGGAGGGGGGCGGTCTTCAGGGCTTCCTCCATATGTTCGACCCAGAAGTTTGAAACGCCAATATAGCGTGTCTTGCCCTGTTCTCGAAGCCGTTCAAGGGCTTCCATTGTCTGATCAATTGGAAAGGAAGGGTCAGGGTGGTGAATCTGATAGAGGTCTACGTAATCTACATTCAGTTTGCGCAGACTGTCTTCCATGGCGGCGTAGATTGCCGGCGGCGAGTAGTCATTGTCCTGTTCGCGCCATACCTTGGTGGCGAGGAAACACCGATTACGGTATCCGTCCTTCAGCGCCTTGCCCAGCCGTTCCTCACTCACGCCGTACACTTGCGCCGTATCAATGAGATTGATGCCGTTATCAATAGCGGCTCGTGTAATTGAGATTACGCTCTGATCGTCAATGGCTCCCATACCGCCGCCGAAGGGCCAGGTGCCAAGCCCTATAGCGGACACCTTGGTTCCGTCTCTCGTAAGTTGTCTGTATTCCATAATACAGGTCCGTGATAGTTCCCATGAAAGTGATAATCAACGGGAAAACTCTGAGTCTGTTGCCGCGTGCGCCCTTACCGCGAATTTGCACGACACATCAGGATGCCCGGAACTCCAGAAATCCGCCGATGGCTTTGTAGCCTGAAGGTTCTAGCACGATAATGGTCGAGCGCCCTACAGCGGATTTCGCCATCGGGAGGGTGACGGTATGGTGCCGTGCGATATAAACGGTAGCGCGTGGGTGGCGATTGATAAAAACATCAACCGGCTTCATCCGACCAGCATCGGGACCGCCTAGCGGAGGCACGGCATAGTGCATCGGCACAATCCATGTCGGCTTTAGGAACTCAATCATGTCGTCGAGGTCGTCCAGCTTTACTGTGTTCCTTTCACCGACAATTGGGATTAGCACATCGCACTTGTTTTCCCACGGCGCCAGCTCTTCGTTACTTAGTCCATAACCGAGATCTCCCAGATGTGCGAACCATAATCCGCCGGCTTTGAAGGCGTACATGGCGTTATCCATCGGGTCATGCAGGTCATGGTCGGCGGCCTCGGCTGTGGCGATTGCTACTAACGGTTCACCATTGATTGTTGCCGAAGCTGTCCCCAAAGCCACGTCGAGAGCGTTGATGACGCGGGGATTTCCCCGCACGAGCGAAACGTTGTTGTGGGATTCGTCCGTGAGTGAACTTACAATGACGGTGTCGGCGTCGAGGCGCGAGCCGTCATCTTCCAATTGCGTATCGTGATGGGAGTATGGATCAGTTACGATAGTTGGCTTACCATTCTCCCACAGGCGGAAACACGCGTGACCAACAAATTCGAGTTGTACAGACAAGTTTATTCCTCCTCAACTACGTTCTAGATTTCGCTAATTTCGGGTGTTCTCATGCACCTTTCAGGACACATTCGTGCAGAATAGGCGGAATCACGCCTCAACGCGCCGCAATGCTTACTTTCTCCAAAGTCCAGTTAATATCCGGTTTGCCGTATACAGATTCGCGTTTTGGATTGTCTCAGGGGTCATTCTTGCGAACTATCCCGGCTGTACAACACTGCTATCACGCCATATAAACGGGTAGGCTGCTATCGTTGCCGCGAAATGCGGCATGATTGCCGCACAACCATAAGAAAATCTCGGCGGCATCATTGAACGCTCGGTGCCCTTCCCGCGCGTAGAAGTAGTGCCCCTGCCGCATGTTATATATCTGTTCAACGTTGAAATCCGGCTCGATGACCCAATCACGTTCCGGCGGCGCGGTTCGGACATAGTGGTATTTCATCAGATTACGGGTGCCCGCCGCCGTAGCCACTCCCTTTCGGTGCCAAATATTGTAGAAGCATACGATGATGGAACCCGCTGGTGCTGTTGTTGGCATAGCGCCCCGAATTCCGGTATAATGGCCCATATAATCCCCCGCATAGAGGAAGTGTGAACCGGGCAATAAATCGGTTGGCCCCATTTCCAAGGGGGTATCCTGCGGATAATAGAACACCTTGAGTGAATCTATCTTGGGGCCGTAAAGCGAGCCGGCATCTCGGTGCCATCCGCCAACCCCGCTTGGGCACACCGCACGATGGTTCGCCATGAAAGTCGGGAGTTGAAAATTTTTGCCCAATAACGATCGGACGACACCAATTGCTTCCGAATTGAGAATTACATTGTCAGCGAACCAATCGAGTTCAAAGATTTCGTCAGGCAGCCGAACACGGTCCTGTTCGAAGGGGCCGCCTTCAGCATAGAGGTCGCAGTAATCGCAGGTTTTTTTGTTAACCTCATCCGGAACGACAGCTTCCAACATCAGAATCCCTTTTCTGCAGAACTCCAAGACTTGAGTGTCCGTCATTGTGGGTTCGCAGTCGTATGTACGTTTCATGGTAAATGTCCCTCATTTATTCCTAAGATTATTCAATTCAATGGAATTATTTGCCTGAAAACGCTAATGATTGTTCAAACATTTCATTTAGATGTAAATCCTAAATAGAGGCGCCGGAATGTATTATGCACATTTTGTATTCTATCACAACGGGCATCAGCCCGCAAGAGCAATAACCATACTCATCGAGCCAACCGAGTGCCTAGCCAAAAACAGCGATTCGGCACGCCGCCTGCGCAACAAGTTCCTATTGTTCAACTAAACCGCTATCCGCTGCGGGCGGCTTGGAGAATACGATCTGCCCATCCACCGGGTTTGATAGGGCCGCTCAGATCCTCGCCATCTAGGGCGGCGGGCAGCCCCCAGAGTATCAGGTTAAGGTGGGAGCCGTAATCGCCGAGTACCTCGCCGGTGTTTTCATCACCTCGTGTGCCGCCGGCAGAATTCCAGATGTAGCCCTGTTTAACGATAGCTTCATAGTCGCGGCGGACTATCTCCAATCCGAATTCGGGTTCTCCTTCATACATGTACATCATGGCAAGGAACGGAAGGTAGCAGGTGAGGATCGTATAAGTCCCGAACCCGATATTTTGGACCGGCGTTCCGTCCGGGTTGGCGTAGTTAAGTGCACCAAATTCGGTAAGGGCAACATTTGTCCGCTTTATGGTATCCAGCGTGGTCTTCACCCGATCACTTCGGAAGACACCATCTAACCCTTCAGACCTTGCCATCCACTCGCCATCCAACTGGTAGGCAAGGATTAGGTCGGATTTTTTGCCGGTTGTGGGTTCGAAATAGTTCAAGTAGTAATCTCCGGTCCACAGTTTGGTCTCCAATGAATTACTTCCCTGAGCAAACCAGTCTCTACATTGGTCGGCGAACGCCGTATCCCCCATTTCTTCAGCCATGCGTTCAGCCATCTTTAGATGCGCTAGGTGGATACCTGCCACATGAGCCGTCATTCCGTGGTACTCGCACATCTCAATCCAATCGGTACCGAACCCCGGTGCAAAACCTAGTATGGAGGCGTTCTGTTCATGCGCAACGCTGATTATGCCGTCGGGACCGAGATCGGGCCTCAAATTCATGGTGTAAATTGTAGTCTTCTTTACGGATTCGTAGAATTCTTTCAGCATCTCATCGTCGCCGGTACAATTCCAATACCGATTCACAATATCCACATATTGGGGGGCGTTGGTTGCGGTCTGCCAGCCGGGGGTTGCACTCACCATACCGCATGGGGGGGTATGGTAACTAAACCCGCTAAACATGAATGCGGTGGCACCTTCCGGACTCTGATACGCCTTGAATGCGCGAAGCGTGGACAACGCCAGTTCGGGGAAGAAGTAGACGAGTGGAATGTTTCCCTCGAAGGTTGGGGGCAGGCATTCAATCTGCGGGCAATATTTAGGGGATTCATTCATGCCGAAAATACCATCTTCCTCGCGGCACCACTCCCCAATCGGCGGTTCCGCCACTGCCCACATGCTGTTTTCAGCGATGTGGTTTAAGCCATTCAGCAGCGAATCCTGCAACCATCCGGGCAATTTCTCCTCTGAATAGAAGACTTGCTGCCAAGCTAGAATGCGTTTTAATAAGGATTCATGATTTTCAGCCAAAACCTGCGCCGCGTCAAGCGCACTGCGATATCTGGTGGTGTACATATGTGTGTACGTATATCCACCCGCCGTAGGTGTTCCTCCACCTTTCCAACGCGGGCTATACCAACCGAGGACAAACCGTACAATTTTAGTTTCATGCGGGTCAAGAGAAAAGTCGACCGCCAGGGATGAGCCTGGCTTATATCCTAAGGCTTCAGGAAGCTGACTTTCAATTTTTGCCCAAGCTTCCCCATTGATACCGAGTTCCCCGCCATACCGGATTTTTTCGTTTCCTACTACGCCCAAGGCATATCCGATGCCGCGGCTATTTGTCACCGAGATTCCCGAGAAAGTCCCTTCTGCGGCTTCACGGGCAAACGTCGTTGCGTCTTCCATCTCCTCATCAGAGGGGCCAGGGAAACTGAAGGCGACGGTACCGCTCTGCGGGGTATCTTTCACGTTGCGCAGGTGCACCTCGAAGACTGCACCGGGAAGGAGGGACATATCGACATCTCCCGGAATGAACGGCGCCCAAGCCCTCATTCCTACGCTGACGGGCGTGTCTTGAAGGTCGTATTCCACATCAGCTACCGGATAGTGGCCCCAGTAATGGATTTCACGGAGTGGATCCCGCGGCAGGCTTCGGAGTTTCGGTTCGCCCGCTTCCCAGTAACATACCCAGTCTTGGGCACATTGCGCCTTCGTCAGTAACCGCGGTTCACCGTCAACGCTGATACCTAAGAATGGGCGGTTGACTAGCCGCCGAGGGACATGAGAGTTAAAGAGTGTGCAGAGCCCGAAGGTTCCATTGACCTCAAGGTCTATACATCCGGTGTCGATCGCCCCTAGCGGCATACCCTCGTTAGGCGGGCCCAATTCAATTCCGGTTTCGCTGCGAGTGCGCTTCGTAGTAAAAATCATCCCGCTTACGGGCGCGGTAAATCCTTCTGCTTCAAACCTTATCCACTCCCGTTCAGGGAGATCTGTCGGGAAGAGTTTCTGATAATCATTCATGAATTTTCTCCTTACAATTTCACCATCTGCACGCACAGCGATGTTTGCCGCGAGAGTTTCCCCCTCCCCAAATTCATGGTAACTACAAGGATTTTCAAAAGCAATGCCAGACGTTTTTGCCATGTAAAATCCTTGAGTTATTGGCGAATTGATAGGGCAGCCAATTTGAGGGATTTCTTCACCTAGTAAGTGACGCGAACAGTTCCTTCATATTCAACGTTTTGGCAGGTTTGAAATGAAACGAAGCACCGGCGAATGGGCATAGATATACTACTGCAATGCACAAGAGAGACAGGACAAAGCGTTATGCAAGAACTTCCGATATTATTTTGCCGTGCACATCGGTTAACCGAAAGTCGCGACCCCCATAGCGGTAGGTGAGTTTCGTGTGGTCAATCCCCATCAAGTGCAAGATGGTGGCGTGGTAGTCATGGACATGGCACGGCTGCGAGACAATGCCTAAACCATACTCATCCGATTCGCCATATGCTACGCCGCCCTTAATACCGGCGCCCGCGAGCAAACAGGTAAACGCTGTGCCATGGTGGTTGCGGCCTACGCCGTCCGAAAACGGCGTGCGGCCGAACTCGGTACAGATTGCGATAAGCGTTTCATCAAACATACCACGTTGCTTCAAATCTTTGACTAGCGCTGAGAGCGGCAGATCGACGCGTCGGGCTTTTGGACGATGTTCTTCCATGTTGCCGTGGGCGTCCCAGTTATCATTTGAGCCAGTGTCGATGAGTTCCACCACGCGTACGCCGTGTTCGACCATCCTTCGAGCCACCAAACACTGCCAAGCGAACGATTTGTTGTCGTCTCTTTTTAGTCCGTACAGGTTTAGCGTGGCATCGCTCTCCTTTGATACATCGAACATCTGCGGCGCGGCACGCGCCATACCCTTAGCGGTGTTGTCAGCATTCATTCGGGCACGCAGTTCCAAATCGCCGGGGCGCTGCTGTGCGTGAATTTCGTTGACATCGTGCAGCATGATTCGTTCAAGTTCCGCCAGCTTTAGCGACCTAGAGTTGGATTTTAGATTACTTATCGGTTCGTCTCCCGGAATGACGCGTACACCTTGATGCACCGGCGGCAAGAAATGACTGTCCCACACCTGCGACCCGGAGTAGGGAATACGCTCGCACAACACCATGTACGATGGCAGGTCGAGGTTTTCCGTGCCGAGCCCATAACTCAACCATGCGCCGATGCTCGGCATCGGTACTGTTGCGGATCCGGTGTGCATGGCAAGCGTCGCTTGAAAATGCTCTACAAGATCGGTGTGCATGCTTCTTATCACGCATAGGTCGTCCACTATGCCCCCAAGGTGAGGGAACAACTCGCTAATCATAAGCCCGGACTCGCCGTACGGCTGAAATTTGAAGGGTGAGCCCTTTGCCGGTTGCGTGGTGTTTCCCCACGCCGGAATTTCTTTGCCGTGATCCTGCTGCAGTTTCGGTTTATAGTCGAAAGTATCGACGTGCGAGAACCCGCCCGTAAGGAACACGAAAATCAGGTTTTTAGCCTTCGCCGGATGATGGGTCAGCTTGGGCGCCAAAGGATGTCCGTTGTGGAACTCTGCGGCGAGACACAGTTTGGTTATAGGACCAAGCATAGTGGTGGCGCACCCGGTGAGTGCATAGTTCAGAAAACGCCGTCGATTGATTCGATGTTCTTCTTTCATGGTTGCACCTGCCTGTCTATTGAAGTTAGTCAATGTAAAGAAATTCGTTGGCTGTCAATACGACTCGCGCGTAGCTTGACCACGTCTCCAATTCACGTTGTTCAGGCGACATGTCGTACGCATTGAGTTCTTGAGACACTTGTGCGATATATTCTGTTGCCCGCTGCTGTTCGCCAATGTATGCTTCACGTCCATAAGCGACCTGGTGGGCGCGGTTGACACGCTGGGCAGAATCTTTGGACGATTCAATTAATCGGTTCGCAAAAGCCGCCGCCTGTTCTTGCACCCACGGGTGATTCCTCAAAAACAGAGATTGTTGCGGGACGGTTGATTGCTTTCGCTTGCCGGTAGTCGTGTTGGTGTCTGGCGAATCAAATAGACCGAGGAACGGGTGGCGCTGAAGCCGCTGCGTCATCAGATAAACGCTGCGATGATTGGATGGATAGGTCTTCTTCTTGAACGGGTAATGCTGCGTCCATCTCCACGTACTTGCGGGTGGAAATGGATGTCCTCCTGGTGGGTTTAGCTTCAGAAGACCGCTGACTGCCATCATTGCATCCCGTATTGCTTCGGCTTGGAGCCGGCGACGGTCAAATCGCCAATGATAGGCATTGGCTGGGTCTATTGAGGCATTCTGAGCGTTATAATCACTCGCGAGTTGATAGGTTTTCGAGGAGAGAATTAGCCGGTGCATCTCCTTAATCGACCAGCCGCTCTCGACGAACCGCTCCGCTAGATAATCAAGCAATTTTGGATGCGTTGGCATGGCGCCGCTGCGTCCAAAATTGGATGGCGTTGGCACAATGCCCTTTCCAAAGTGGTATTGCCAGATACGATTGACCATGACCCGCGCAGTCAGAGGATTCGCCTGGTTGGTCAGCCACTCCGCCAATTGAAGGCGGCCGCTCTGCCCGCCGGGAATGTCAAGAGAACTGTTGCCGTTCAGGAATTTGGGCGTGTTTCTTATGGCTACGGGCCCCGTCTCCTTTGGATTTCCCCCAATTTGAATGGGGACATCCTCAGGGGTACCATCTTGGACAGCATAGGCTTGAGGTAAATCGCCGGGGAGGTCGGACCGCGCGAGTTGCTGCTTGAGTTCCTTTTTCATTCTGTCAATTTGCCGTTTAACTCTGTCACGGCGTTCTGTGAGCATCTGCTTTTGTGATTCGATAGCTGTAATATCCTGCCCCGCCTCCTTCAGTGCAGCAATTTCCTTGTTGACGCTTTCAACAATGAGATTCAACTCATCACGTTTTTTTGCCGGCACACTTTTACCTTCGAGTCGATTCATCTCGTCTTGAATCTGGGCAAGCTGTTTCCGATGCGAATCGACTCTTGGTTGAGCTTGCTCTGGCAGTAATAACGGGACGAAATTCATACGCCGTTCGCTGCCGAACCGGAAAAGTTCGGAGCCGGTATAAGGATACTGTGTGCTAGCGAAAATGCCATAGAGGGCATAGTAGTCTTCCATGGTAACCGGGTCGAACTTGTGGTCGTGACAGCGTGCGCACCGGAGCGTCATTCCCATAAACGCGCGCCCTACCGTCTCAATGGTATCTTCAATTATGAGGTGGCGCAATTCGTACGGAGATGTACCGTAACGGCGTGACAAAGCGACGAACCCGGTTGCAATCACCTGCTCGGCAAAGCGTTCCGGACTTCCACCCTTAGCGAGGATGTCACCGGCTAGCTGCTCTTGAATAAACTGGTTGTACGGCTTGTCCGTATTAAACGCATCAATGATATAATCTCGGTATTGATGAATCTCGGGTATGGGATAATCTGCGTTGTCACCTGCCGTATCCGCGTAGCGTACTACATCCATCCAATGCCGTCCCCAGCGCTCGCCATATCGGGGTGAGGCTAACAGTTTCTCCACAAGATTCTCAAATGCATCGGGGGATGTGTCATTTACAAACGCGGAAACCGTGTCGGGCGACGGCGGCAAGCCGATGAGACCGAAGTAGACGCGCCGGATGAGCGTTCGCTTGTCCGCAAGAGGGTTGGGAGACAACTCATGTGCGTCCCACCCGGCAGTGATGAATTGGTCAATTGGGTGATTTGACCAAGCGTTTGACGGGACGAGCGGTTCAACCTTTTTCACCGGTTCAAACGACCAGTGGGGTTCGACCGGATCGGACTCTTCCGCACCCCAAGTTGACTCCGCTGGCCACAAGGCGCCACTGCTCACCCAGTTTTCAAAGTCGGCTACAACGTGATTTGGGAGTTTCTCGTCAGGCGGCATGTGAACATATGCCGTATCGTCATGCCGAATCGCCTCAAGCAACAAACTTGCGTCCGGCTGGCCGGGAACAATGGCTGGACCGTGATATCCGCCTTCAATCAAAGCTTCCCGCGAATCTACCCGGAAACCGTTGTTGACCTCCTCGCCGCCGTGACAGTTGAAACAGGTGTTTAACAACACGGGACGAATTTTCGCCTCAAAAAAAGCGTGCTGTTCATCTTGAAATTCTTGCTCGGCGCCTGTCGCCGCCGCTAGATTGAGGCAAAATGGTATGGATAAAGTAACTACAATTCCCATTAAAAATACGATTCTATTCCGCCTTAGCATTTTAAACTCCCCATAGGTTGCTAAATTGTACCTGAAAAATACTAAAATCTCAAGGAAAATCAAGGTACGGCATTGCTTGGCGGTAATGAAAATTAAAGCGCAGGCGCCTAACAAAACTTATCTTGGAGATTGCGTGAGGCAAATCGAACAATAATCTCACACCGTACGGGAATTTTTGCCAACAAATCCTCGCTTGAAACTTGACAAATCGGGTTGGTTTATTTCTCGCTAGTTTTTTGGATTGCGCATTTGCTATAATTTTAAAGTTTGTTTGAAGAGTCATTTGATTCGATTTTTCATCAAGTAAATGTAAGCGATGTACACCATAGTCTCAGCAGTGCTAGGATATCGTTCATAATCCAAAGTCAATCGACGAAACCAACCATGCCAAGAAAATGTGCCTTCAACAATTGAGAGCGATAGCGTGTCGCATTGCCATGACGGACCGTGGGAAACCGCGGCAGAATCCATACGTTGAGAGTACGATTGGCAGAATCAAAGACGAGTATGTCGTTGACTCTGAGTATCAGAATTTCCACGATGCATACAACCAACTTAGTCTAGTATTAGATGTCGTGTATAATCAGAAAAGGCCTCATTCAGCGCTAGGCTATCGGACACCTGCTGAATTCGAGGCAGCGTATAATGCACACTAGAACACCAATTGAAATTTCATCTTGAATCAACTACGCAGCACTAACACAGTTATAGGTAAGTCCTAAACTTCAAAATACCTTCTTAACATCAACAATTTCGTGTCCAAACAATTGGGGTCTCTGCCGATTACCTTATATAGTTCCTCACGAACCGAAGAAAGGAATTACAGAAATGAAGAGACAGGAAAGTTATCACAAATTGTTTGTGATTATCCTTCTGTTACTATGGCCCGCTTCCAAGGCTCTTGCACTTGAGCTTGAGCCGTCCCCGGCTGGGGGTGGCTGGCTCGAGGTCCAAAAGCGGGGTGGGTATGCAGTTGCTAACGACCATGATGATTTTGACGCCAATCTAGTTGATGAAGCCACAATTGAAATGTGGATTTACCTCAAAAGGGCACCCACGTGGCGCGAGTCGTGGGTTTTATTACACAAAGAAGGCTGCTATCTAGTAATATTAGGCGGGCATAGTATTGGTGGCTTCTTTGGAGAAGTTAATCGCTTGGGGGAGAATCAGGTTTCTAATCTGACTTTCCACGTGACGCATCCAAAAGGTTCTAGCAGAAGTTCACGTTCCCAGTTTAAGGAAAACCTGCCGTTGAATAAGTGGCATCATCTGGCTTTTATTGTTGGTAACAGAGGAATCGTGCTCTATCTCAATGGAGTGCGGGAGCTCGGCGATCCACAAACTCCGCACGGTCCGTTGCCTGATTCAGAATTTCCACTATTTATCGGCGGGACGGGCATCGTGGAGACTGAATTCTTAGCGCATGTCGATGCTAAGTGGAATAAATTTGGCTGGCTTCGATTTACCGGTGGCCTCATTGATGAAGTGAGAGTCTCAAACATAGCCCGTTATCTACCGGAGGAGTTTTTTGTTGCGACACCACGCGGTCGATTGGAAGCTGATGAAAACACGCTTGCCCTCTGGCATTTTGATGGCGGGCGATCTGAATGGCTCAAGGATGCTACCGGAAACGGACACACGTTGACTGATGTGGATTTGGCGTATTTACATGTGGAGGGTCATGGGAAACTACCCACGCTTTGGGGAAAAATCAAAAAACGTGAAGCGATTTCACGTTAGGAGTACCGCTTGGTTTGGGTTTTCGGTATGTGGTTGATGAACATGATGAAGAACACTAAACTGGATGTAATCTTTCCGGAGGCGCTTTTTGATTACGAACGCTTTGAGCATAGGCATCTATTTGCAGATGTCCGCTATGTGTGGGAGGCGTTACTGTTATTGGATGATTATATTGCGAAATATATTGCCCGACCGCGCCGCCATATGAATGCTGTCATTATGCAAGGCGCAATCGTAGGGCCCGATGTCGTATTAGGTGCCGGTGTGGTTATAGAGCCGAATGTATATATCAAGGGGCCGGCAATTGTTGGCGACAGGACAGTGATTCGACATTGCGCATACGTTCGCGAAAATGTCATCATCGGGGAAGATTGTGTTATAGGATATTCGACCGAAATTAAGCATTCGATTGTAATGAATGGAACACGGGCGGGCCATTGCAACTACATCGGCGATTCAATAATTGGATTGAACGCGAATCTAGGGGCAGGGGTCAAGTTCGCTAACAGAAAAATCACAGATACCGATGTAATTGCGCGAAATCTTGATGGAGACAAATTTACAACGGGGCTTCGGAAACTTGGAGCTATTACGGGTGACGATACGCAGATAGGTTGTAATTCGGTGCTGAACCCCGGCACGCTGCTTGGGAGGGGGTGTGTAGTATACCCGGTACTGTCCGTCCAAGGGACACATTCTCATCATGAAGTAATCAAGTCTATGTGCGATGTCTAATGTGGATTGATTTAAGAATATTAGTCGGGATTAGGAGTACCTTTAATGTGCGGAATTGTCGGATATATCGGCAACAATTACGCTGATTCTGTATTGTGGACAGGATTGGAAAGACTTCAATACAGAGGATATGATTCAGCAGGTATCGCTGTTATCCACGACGGCGAGTTGAACCTCAGGAAAATCGCAGGTAAGCTACACGTTCTAGACGAGAGCCTTCGCCAGAAACCTATGCACGGCCCCATCGGCATTGGGCACACACGATGGGCGACACACGGCGAGCCAAATGAACGAAATGCTCACCCGCAAGTGGACGAAAATCAAACGATAGCTGTCGTTCATAACGGTATTATTGAGAACTATCTTCAACTCCGGCAGGAGTTGCAAGCACGCGGTCATGAATTCATATCCGATACGGACACGGAAGTGCTCGTACATTTATTTGAAGAAAATGTAAATGGAGATATTGTCGATGCCGTCTGCAGGACGCTTCAGCGATTGGATGGGACGTTTGCCGCCGCCTTTATTCACCGGCAGTTTCCAGATTGCATTGTTGCTGCTCGACGCAATAACCCGCTTATATTGGGACTAGGAACAGGTGAGAATTTCGTTACTTCGGATTTGCCTGCGCTGCCTACCCGCACGCAGCGAGTGATTTATCTTGAAGATAATCAGGTTGCTGTTGTAGGTCGAGAGCACATTGAGGTGCGGACGATATCCGGTGAGCGAATTGAACCGCAGATTCATTCCATTCATCTGAGCGCCGAAACGATCGATAAAGGGGACTACCCGAACTTCATGCTCAAAGAGATACACGAACAACCTGATGTCTTACGGCGTTTATACAACGCGTATGTGACGGATACGATGAGGGTTGATTTCGGGGAGTTTGGATTGGATGACTCATTTCTGGGCAAAGTCAACCGTATTGTAATACAGGCGTGCGGCACATCATGGCATGCGGGCTTAATTGGCAAGTATTTGCTGGAGCGGTATACACGGATTCACACAGAGGTGGACATCTCCTCCGAATTCCGCTATCGAAATCCAATTTTGGAGGGTGATACGCTCGTCATTTCAATTTCCCAATCCGGCGAAACCGCCGATACGCTGGAGGGGCTGCGCGAAGCACGTAGCAAGTCCATGCCGGTATTGGCTATCTGCAACATGATTAACAGTACCATTGCTCGGGAAGCAGATGCCGTGATAGACATTCACGCCGGATTGGAAATTGGTGTCGCGTCAACCAAAGCCTATACGGCTCAGATTGCCGTCCTTGGACTCTTCGCACTGCATATGGGACAGATTAAGGGGTTGCTAAAATTTGAAGAAGTTCAACGTTTCCTCGCGGCGCTTCGAAACGCCCCCATTCTTATAGAACGATTTATCCAACAGCAGCAAATACAGGCATGCGCGGAGAAATACAGCGATGCGGGCGTGTACATATTTCTTGGACGAAGCTACAACTATCCCAACGCTTTGGAAGGTGCACTCAAACTCAAGGAAATTTCATATATTCACGCCGAAGGGCATCCTGCGGGCGAGATAAAACATGGTCCCATAGCGTTAATCGACGGCAATGTGCCGGTCGTGTGTATTGCCAATAATAGCAGCATCTACTCGAAGGTCGTCAGCGCCATCCAGCAGGTGCGCGCTCGCGATGGAGTCATCATCGCAATCGCTACCGAAGGCAACACGGAAATCCATGCACACGCTCAGGAGGTTATCTTTGTTCCGGAAATTGCAGAGGAACTCTCACCCTTGCTGGTTGCGGTTCCGCTGCAATTGCTTGCTTACCACAGTGCCGTTCATCGGGGGTGCGATGTCGATCAACCGAGAAACCTGGCTAAGAGTGTTACCGTTGAGTAGACAGTCGACATTACTAAGACAAATCATTTAAGCGAAGGGAGCGGCACCGCGAGGCGTCTCTCCCTTTTTTTGTGGTGAAAATTAGGATGGAAACGCTGCGGAAAATGCCGGATTTCTGGGTGAATCGATGTTGATGGTTACCTTTCACTGTAATGCGCCGGCCCGCTTGTGGTGCGGGTTCATTGAAATCGCGGGGTAACCAAAAGGTAACCAAGAAAAAAAGATCTGTAGGTCTTTTGGGTGGCTGTAATGCTAAATTATTAGCATTCACTATTTAGAGGCGATTCATAAAAAAGATCAGGCGGCGGATCGCCGTGTCAAGGGGAAACAGGAAGCGCAATGCGCAAAATCAGGGAAAGATATTGCCAATGGGGTCGTATAGCGTAGATGGCGTGTGGGATAGGGAGACTAGCGCAGAGGATTTGCGGAAGCGGGTAGCGGAAAGAGGGTGGTAGGTTTTTAAGGATGGGTTTCGCAGAAAACTATCACCTTCACTGTTGGCGGAGATTATCGTTCAACCCAACCTACAAAGACTTTACAGATCGGCGTTTGCCTACTATATATCGCGGCTGTAAGCTGCTCCCACAGATAGTGTGCCGCGATTCGGAGATTGCTGCTACAGAGAGACGAATTCTTTAAATCATAGCCTATCATTTAATCATACAGATCACAGTTCAGACAGTTTTTGGATATGGCGGCGCGTTTGCTTAATGGGTGTCGGTTTGGAAATACGAAAAGCGTTGGGTTACGCTCTGCGCATCGTATTTTGTACATCAATAGGTTTCCAGAGCGGTTCGTTGAATTGTAAAATTTTTGGTGAAGACCGCTCAACCCAACCTACAAGAACTGCCTACGTAATTCAAAGATGAGGTGCTGTAATCCGACGCTTCTTCAAAAATGCGGGGAAAGACGCACCGCCTACCATGGGTGCAAGAGGTGAGATTTTATAAGAGGAGACTATCGCCATCCCTATTCGGTCGGTTGATCGCTATTCGCTCAATTGATCGCTTTTCATCGCGGTAGAGGTTGTTACCCCTGCAACGGTGGTTTCCGCCCGCGATATCCCCCGACCGCACGTGTCAATCTTGCGAAAAACCGTACACCCCGAAGCGCCGAGGCCAACGTTATTGTTCAGGCCGTTGCGCAAAAATAGATTATTACCGTGTATCCACCGTCACTAAAAACCCTGAAAAGTTTTTTACATTCAAGCGAATAGGTGATATATTAAATTGCGAAGAATGCGGCAAGCGAACAAAACGAACCAACGGCCGCCAGATATACTGTTCAAAACGTTGTTCAGGCCGCGCCGAAAAAGGCGCCATCTCACACATCGTCAGAAGAAGAAAGGTAAATAATGAAAATTAAGTATGAAATCAACACGTCGAGAATCAAAACGAAAGGAAGGTAGTCAGTGCGAAAACCAACAACAGAAGATTTATACGCGGAACTGGTGAACACAACCACGGGCAAATTTGGCGAGGAGCTGCGCGAAACGTATGAGCCCGTCAAGCATTTAGAAGTACCCAACAAAATTAAAGAACCGCGGGCGTGGAAAGAGTGGCGTTCCCGTCCGGACGTAGCGAAATTTTTCCGACTAGTACGCCGTTTCGATCATAATTGAAAAGCCTTAATCTTCCAAGGATTCAACCAGTTCGCCGAATTCCTCGCTCCAGTCAAAAACCGCTATCGTTTCAACATTTTCGGGATCGAGTATAAAGCCGTCAGTGGGCCATGTCATGCCTATGTCTTTTGCGCGGATGACTTGAATAACCGGCTCTTCTATTCCGACACGAGCCACCCAATTCCAGCCGCTTTCAGACGCAATATCGATAGCCTGATCTCTTCCTTCCATGAATTCGACCGCGTTCAAGCCTGTGTAGTAAATGTTGTCGCCGTGCGTTGCAACATGGGCGTGAACCTGTTCTGTCAGTGGCGCCTCCGCGGCATCCGGATCATACATTTTAAAATCATCAACTACGTCCACAATTGCGTTGGCGTAAGCCGCGGTGTAAATAACAGTTTCATCGCCCTGAGCTATGCTCACCTCTTCGAGTTCGCTAATGAGGTCTTCTTGATCTTCATAGGGTGATTCGCGAATCTTACGTTCAAGCCGCTTTCGTGTTTGGTCTAATTCTGCCCGCCTTGCCTGAGCTTCGGTTTTTAGTTCTCTAATTGGTTTGACTAGGTCATCCAACCCCCCTCGCCCTCTACGGCGCCTTCGACATGTTCGCGAATAGCGTCGCCCCAAATGTCCCTTATCTCTTGCGCTTCCCCAATGGATTGCGAATATTGCTGATGCAACCTCCCCTTATCCGTCACGCTTTCAGTCCGCTTTTCATCGCGGTAGAGGTTGTTACTGAAATGCAGTGGTCGGTGGCTAGTGGTTAGTGCCCAGCTTTCAGTTTGCTTTTGATTGCAGTATAGCTAGTGGCCGGCGGTGGAAAACTTTCTTGCCCACGAAGTTAAATTACTCTGAATCTGTAGTGATGTAGTAGAAACAAGACTATCGCCTTCGCTATCCGTTCAGTTGATCGCTTTTCATCGCGGTAGAGGTTGTTACCGACCTCGTGAAGAAAGGTGAAGATTGGACAAACACAGCAGTAGTCCACGTTTGTAAGCTCCATCTCCTATCATGGCAGATACACCCTGTTGTGTCAATGGAAAATTGTTAATGTGCGGCGAGTTAAGTAATCGCCTGTATTGAGGGCGTTCTTGCTCAAATTTTCGCAAATCTACTGATTTCTACCGAATGCCGGCAGAACTCGTTTTTCGCCAAGCTAATCCGTCGAAAATCGGGCTAAAGTTGCCCTAAACCGCAATCCAATTCTCGTTTACGCACGAGAAAGTTCGCCGAAAATGCGTATTAATCCGTGTGGCGTCTGGATTTTTCGTTAGCATAGACCTTTCGCAAATCGCCCCGATTTTTCCGCAGAAAACCGATTTGCGAAACGCTCACAACACATCGGCGCAGAACCGGCGAAATTCACACTCAACGCATTTTCCGCGCTGCGGCGTCGGCGTCGGAATCAGGCTCTTCCCACTCGACGTTAAACCTTTTGTTTATCATGGCAAACACGACTCTATCCACGACGGACTGGCGGAACTCTTCGATAAAATCCAAGACTAAGGACGGTTTGCCGGGGCGGTCGACATGCAGGAACCCGGCAAACGGCTCGAGTCCAGCGAGTGACAGCACGCTCCAAACGTGCGAGTAGAGCATCCCGTAACCGTAATTTAGCAGTGCGTTTACATCATCGACGGCGCCGCGATGGTTTCGGGTGGTGAAGCGTCCGGTAGGCAACAGCCGTTGGACGCATTCCCAGTAGAGTGCGCCGGCGCGTCCTTCGAGATTGAGAAGCGTCGAATGCATTGCGTCAACCGGCGTGGTAGTATCCGCGGGCGTTTCCAGAGCGCTCAACTCCGACAGAATCGCCTCAATTTTTGCAATGCGTTCCATGAGTTCAGAATATTTTTTTGGTGATTGTTTCTTGCGGTATTTTCCGAAATAACGGACGAGATTTACTTGGTTCTTCAGCTTGCCCGCAGCGAACCGTTTGGCAATCTCCAATCCGCGCACGTCGTGGTAGGCGGCGAGTTGTTCGCGTCTTGAGATTACGGTGGCGGTAAGGGATGGGCTGTTGAGTTTCGCGTACGGTTTACCGTTGAAACTGAGGAACGAGATTTCGATGCCGCGCTCGGTACAGGCTTCAATCAGGTCTGAAGAGACACTGACGCCGCGCGAGGCGATAACAATCTGGTCGAGATCCATCAGTGCGTGTTCCTCTTTTTTCCGCTCCTTGTCTCGGAAACGGACGCTGACGCGCTCGGAGTGTTTGCCAAGATAAGTACCGTAATCGGAGATAATCAGTTCATTCATTTTTCTTTTCCTAACGTATATTTGTGGGAGAGGCTTCCTAGCCTCGATTATCAGTCAGTCACTCCTTGTGTAAATTTCAACCTAATTGACTATAGATTACACAGAGATACCGCTTCACGGGCTAGCGTATTATATTTGAAGTTTGTATATACACATGGTATACTAGTTGTTCAATGGAGTTCGAATGGGATTCGATGAAGAATCAGCGTAATATTGAAAAGCACGGCATTATACTTTATGTCGTGTACACCACGCGAGGCGACATTCGGCGTATCATTTCAGCGAGGAGAGCGAATCGCCGTGAAAGAAGAACGTACCGTGAGAGTTTCTCTCAATAACCTCCCGAAAAAAACGCAAACCGATTGGGAGAAGGTCAAAAAAATGACCGAGGCCGAAATTAACGCGGCGGCAGTATCGGACCCCGATGCCCAGCCGACAGATGCGGCATTCTGGAGAGATGCCGAGATTGTGATGCCCGAACCTAAACACGCTATATCTCTGCGCGTTGACAGCGATGTGCTCAAGTGGTTTAAATCTCAGGGCAAAGGTTACCAGACCCGCATGAACGCCGTGTTGCGGGCGTATATGAAAGCACATCAATAGGGAGCCCTCAATCGAGTTTGAAACATGAACCGTGCCGCTATGACACAATTAATACGTCCACAATAGCGATTCGTTAAATTGTAAATTTTTTGGTGAAGACCGCTCAACCCAACCTACAAAGACATTACAGACCGGCGTGTGCTTACTACTATATCGCGGCTGGAAGCCGCTCCCACAGGTGGTTTGCCGCGATTCGGAGATTGCTGCTACAGAATTCGGTGAAGACCGCTCTACCCAACCTACAAAAGCTAATCGGCCGGATGGTTGTATAAAATATGTTGCGGTGTATTTCGGGCGAGACGGAATTGGATTTGGGTGAAGACTATCGCACTCCTTATTTAGCCCCTTGATCACTCAACCAAACCTACGACCGAAAGGAAGAAGACAAATAGTGTGCGGACGATATACGCTTGCAGTAGACACTTAAAATTGATATAGTCATATTCAGTGTATTTAGTTTGATTCATTGACTGAATTCTAACCAATATTCTGCTAACTGCGTAACTTCTAACAACATTCAATTCTGATGTATAGTTGCTATGCTTCTCCGGCGCGGATATCAAAGGACGCAATCCACATTGATGACGCGGAACGCCACCACCTGCTCAATGTGCTGCGCCTCAAAGCAGGCGATTCGGTGCACGTCTTTGACGGCGAAGGCAACAGCTACACTGCAATCCTTCGTGATACCCACCTCCCCGCACTGTGCGCTACCATAATCAAACATCAATTTCATCCACACACCCCGCCGCATATCACACTTTTCCAAGGTTTGCCAAAGTCGGACAAGATGGATCTTGTTGTTCAAAAAACAACGGAAATCGGTGTTGACGGAATTGTGCCCACGATTTGCCATCGTTCGATTCCAAAGCGATCGGAAACTGCCCAAGAGAAGTTGCAAGCGAGGTGGCAGCGGATTGCGAATGAAACCGCTAAACAGTGCAGGCGTTCGCGATTGACCAAGGTACACGAAGCAAAAGAGATAGAAAGGTGCTTTGCGCAAGCAACACAATTCGACCTGTCAATTTTGTTGTGGGAAAACGAGGAAGAACAGGGAATCAAGGAGGTGTTGCGACGCCATAAAAACGCATCATCAGTCGGGCTTTATGTTGGACCGGAAGGAGGGTTTTCGGCTGACGAAACTAAAACTGCTATTCAATGCGGAATACACCCCGCCACACTTGGCCCAAATATCTTGCGTACCGAAACCGCGGGAATCGTGGGTGCGGCGATTGTTATGTATGAATTACGCGAGGCTTAAATAGGACTAGACGATTTCATCCTTTGTAGTCATTTGGGTACATATTGTCACACGGAAGCCTCTCCTACAGGCTAATCGAGGTTAGGAAGCCTCTCCTACAGGCTAATCGAGGCTGGGAAGCCTCTCTTACAGGCTAAATGAGGCTGGGGGCGTCTCCCACAATATAATCGAGTTAGAACGGTACGGATGGGAGTTCCGTTTATGACATTCAATTGCGGACCAATTTTTTGCTTGCAAAATCCTAACCGGGTATGATAATATTTAGCCAGACCGCGAGGAACCTTTCCCTACCGGGAAAAACATCGCGGTTGTTTTTTTGTGTATTGCGCTTTGACACCTTGGTTTGATAATTGAGACTTGTAATTGCTTCAGCGAGACAATCTTTTTAGTACGCCGTTATGAGTTCCTCACTGAAAACTTCAGTTTTCGACTTGTTATCACCCGTTCTGGACGGCGATGGGATTGAGTTGGTTGACGTTGAACATGCAAATCAAAAGAATCATGGAACGCTTAGACTTTTAATTCATAAGCCTGACGGAATAACGACTAAGGATTGTCAGCGTGTTAGTGAAATTGCCGGTCCAGTTTTAGCGGTGCATGGATTTAAACTCGATAGTTATAGTCTGGAGGTTGCATCTCCGGGATTGGATCGTCCGCTTATTTCGGAATCAGACTTCCGCAGAAATTTGAGTCAGAACATTCAAATCGAAGTGTTTTCGCCATGCGGAAAGTTTTTGCAAATGAGCGGCGTCTTGAAAGATGTCAACCGGGAACAGATTTGTCTTACTCAACGTTCGGGGGAAACAGTTCAGGTTAAACTTTCAGATATTACTAAAGCTCATGTCCAACTGATGTGGTAATATTTTTGGATGGAATACAATGACCAACGACTTACTTATGACTATACGTCAAATCATGAATCAGACGGATCTGCCGCAGGAGATTTTTATCGAGGCGATCGAAGCCGCACTATATTCAGCGGCGAAGCGGCGTTACGGCTCAACGCAAGGTGTATCCATTAAGATTGATTCTGAGACCGGCGAGATAAAATGTTATGTTCCCCAGAAAGTGGTTGAAATAATGCACCACTTCGCGAGAGAGATTCCGATTGAGGAAGCCTTGAAAATAAAACCCGATAGCCAGTTGGATGAGATTATCGAGGTTGAAGTGGATCCGAGAGAATTTGGTAGAATAGAAGCTCAAACGGCGCGTCAGATTCTTGTCCAAAAAATTAAGGAAGCCGAACGGGAACAGATTTATCAGGAATATAAAACCCGCGAAGGAGAGATAATCACAGGGTATGTGCAACGAGTTGAACGCGGGAATGTCATCCTTGATTTGGAACGAACCGAAGGAATATTACCGTATAGCGAAAGTGCTCATCCGCACCATTATCAACGCGGCGACTCGTTAAAGTGTTTGATTTTGGAAGTGCAAGCTGATGCGAAGGGGCCGCAAATCGTCCTTTCCCGGACACATCCCGATTTAATAGACCGATTATTTGAAATGGAAGTGCCTGAGATTTATGACGGATTAGTACGCATCATGGCAATCGCACGGGATCCGGGAAATCGAGCAAAAGTGGCTGTTACTGCGCCATCTGAAAATATTGACGCCGTTGGCACTTGTGTTGGGGTAAAAGGTTCTCGGGTTGAGGCGGTTGTCAGGGAGCTGGATGGGGAGAAAATTGACCTCCTCGAATGGAACGCATCGCCAGCGACTTTCATTGCAAATGCTCTCCAACCTGCTACGGTGGCTTCTGTGAACATTTATGAGGGGGCCGAAAACGCAGAAGTTATTGTACCGGACGATCAGCTGTCGCTAGCGATTGGCAGGCGCGGTCAAAACGCACGGCTTGCTGCAAAATTGACGGGGTGGAAAATTGATATAAAAAGCGAGTCGGAAGCGGACACACAACTTAAGGAGGAAATCGCGGCAGAACTATTTAGTGCTCAGCCGAGTGAATCAGAAGATTCTCCGCGGACAGCAGCGTCTGACGGCGAGGTGGATTTGACGGATTTGGATGGCGTCGGTGCAAAAACTGCAACAGCACTCAGAGACTCTGGATTTTCAACTATACAATCCGTTGCGGGGGCAACGTTAGATGAACTTTTGGCGGTTCCGGGGGTTGGCGCAAAAACTGCCGAGAAAATTCAGCGTAGCGCGGCAGAAGCTGAAGGCTAACAATACTAATTTGGACTTACGCAGTTGGACTCGGTTACTATATTTCCGTTCCGGCGGCCGGAGATTGGGTAGGCACAAGACCTGCCCCTACCAACTTCGCTTCAGCTATAACCTAAGCGGCTTTGGGGGATTGTTACGGCGTCGACATCATTCTGAACTTTAATTGCGCGCCACGGAAATCCCCAATTAGAACTTACTTCGGTTTACTTGCGATTTTCTCCAAAGGCTCTGAATCCGTTAAAAACGCAGGCAACCATGTTATGGCGTTTAGGTTTGCCAACCAAATTCTGCAACACCGCAGCTTTCAGGTCTCCCAAAATCATTTGCTTTTTTATGGGCGTGAATCGCTCAAAGTAAACATTGCGTTTTATCAAACAGGAACTGCTTGACCTGACGAATTAGACAAGCGTGAAGAGGTGTGAATGAAAACCGATAAAACTAAGAACAGCAAGAATATAAGAGTTTACCAATTGGCAAAACGCTATGGGTTGAGCAGCAAAGCATTCATTGAAGAACTCCAGAAGTTCGGTGTGCCTGTCAAGAACCACATGAGCACGCTAGATCCGGAAACCGTGGAGTTAATTGAAGCTGAACGTAATTCGAAAAAAACCAAACTTGACACGCCTTTGAATCAAGGTGAAGCGGCAATTGAAGAAACCGCGACTGAAGCAGTTACTGTTAAAGAAGAAACCCCAAGTTTTCCGCAAGTTCAAGAAGGCGTCACAGTGGCTCAGATTGCTTCAATTCTGGGATTTAAGGACACAGAAATGATTAGGCGGCTGATGAAACTTGGTATAATGGCGAGCATTAATCAACGCCTAGATTTCGACACGTTGGAGAGTATCAGCGAGAAGTTTGAATTTGAAGCTGTCCGCCAATTAACACTAGAGGAAAAAGTTCTGAAGGACGCACCTGAAGATCCAAAAGACCTCGTTCCCCGCGCCCCGGTTGTCACGATTATGGGACATGTCGACCACGGCAAGACGTCACTGCTTGATGCCGTTCGCGAGTCGAATGTAATGGAGACAGAAGCTGGAAATATAACGCAACATATTGGCGCGTATCATGTGGAATTGAAGAACGGCAACGTTGTTTTTCTAGACACCCCCGGGCATGCGGCATTCACGGCTATGCGCGCGCGCGGCACACAAGTGACAGATATCGTCGTCCTAGTTGTAGCGGCAGATGATGGTGTAATGCCGCAAACGATAGAAGCTATCAATCACGCAAAGGCTGCAGAAATTCCCATTGTTGTTGCAATCAACAAAATTGATGTGGATAGTGCCAGACCCGATTATGTCAAACAACAGTTGGCGGATCAGGGTCTTATTCCTGAGGATTGGGGCGGGCAAACGATATTTGTTGAGATTTCTGCGAAGGAAAGTATTGGCGTTGATGAACTGTTGGATATGCTGCTCCTTGAATCGGAACTGCTTGAACTGACAGCCAATCCAAATAAAGCGGGACGAGGCGCTATTATTGAAGCGAAGCTGGATAAAGGGCGAGGTCCTGTAGCAACAGTGCTAGTGCAAAACGGGACGTTGGGAGTTGGGGATGTGTTCATCGCCGGCCGCAGCTATGGCAAGGTGCGGGCGCTAATTGATGATCGAGGGCATCGGCTAAAAATGGCATCCCCATCGACACCGGTTGAAGTACTTGGTTTCACCGGGGTACCAGAAGCAGGGGACAGCTTTCACGTTGTAGATTCCGAGAAAGATGCCAGAACCATCAGCGAAACTAGGCAATCAGAACATCGGTATGCTCAGCTCAGTCCGCAGAGCCGTGTGAATTTAGACGATCTCTTTCAGCAGATTCATGAGGGGGATATCAAAGAATTAAACGTGATTATCAAAGGCGATGTTCAAGGCTCCGTTGAAGCTGTTTGTGATTCGCTGCGAAAGTTAAACGCCAACGAGGTCAAAGTCAACATCATCCATCAAGCTGTAGGGGGAATTACAGAAACAGATATCTTACTTGCATCTGCATCCAACGCAATTGTGCTCGGATTTAACGTGCGCCCGACAACAGAAGCCTTGATAGCAAAGGACCTCGAAAGTATTGATGTTCGGACGTACAATGTGATTTATAATCTGATTTCCGATGTCAGGTCTGCAATGGAAGGACTGTTAGATCCTGAGGTTCGAGAGGTTGCCGTGGGCAGAGCAATTGTTCGCGAGTTATTCAAGATTCCACGGAGGGGAATGATTGCTGGAACTTATGTCAATTGGGGACAAATCATTTATAACTACCCCTTGCGTGTATTGCGTGACAATCGACTGATTTATGAAGGTAAGGTTGACTCGTTACGCCGTTTCAAAGACGACGTTACCGAGGTTGCGGCGAACTACGAATGTGGTATCGGCACGAGCGCTTTCGACGATTTCAAAGTGGATGATGTGTTAGAATGCTATACCCACGAACATATCCCGCGCGTATTGAAGTAAAAACAGGGAGTACGCGGGTTATGTATCCGTAGTCTCAGGACTTCCGTTCTGATTCAATTTATGTTGCAAATTCAGCACGTTATTGGTTGCGTTACAGGAAATCATTGATGTTCAACGGCTATGCATGTTGGGATTTGTAAAGCCTTTTTGACGATTTCAGAGAGCTATTCGCTGAAAGAGAAACGGCGGGTTGTCAAAAGCATTATTGCGCGGTTGAAAAATCAGTTTAATGTTGCCGTTGGCGAAGTTGATGCGCTAGATGTGCACCAACGAGCCGTGCTTGGCATTGTTTCCGTGTCCAACGATTCAGCGCATCTCAACCGTGTGTTGTCGAAAGCAATAAATTTTATTGAGACAAACGGATTAGCAGAATTAACTGACTACGAGATTGAATTCATATACTGACGAAGCGACAATGTTTGAAAACAGACGCATAGATCGGGTGAGCGCACTCATACAGAAGGAACTAAGTTACATTATCCATCGATCGCTCAAGGATCCGCGAGTAAAATTTTGCACTATTACGCAGGTCGAAGTTTCTTACGATTTGAAGTATGCCGATGTTATGGTGAGCGTAATTGGCGACAAACAACAAAAACAAGGGGTGATGGCGGGATTGAAAAGCGCCGCCGGTTATCTCAGACGCGAAGTGGGAGGGCGAGTTGATTTGCGATATGCGCCTGAATTGCGTTTCAAGTTGGACCAGTCGATTGACCATTTAATGAAATTAGACCGACTACTGAAGCAGGTGCGTTCTGAGGAAGAAAAACTCGGTATTTCGTCGGAATGCGGCGATGAAATATCCTAAACCGCTTCATTAGATATGGAAACCTACAATACAGTCCTTGATGTTTTTGCTGGCCACCAGAATTTTGCGCTTTCCACACACATCAATCCCGACGGCGATGCGATTGGATCGGAATTAGCACTTTATTCATTTCTTAAAGACTTAGGGAAGCAGGTGCTGATATTCAATACAGATGCTGTTCCGAAAATCTACCAATTCCTTCCTTTCTCCGATGCTGTTTTACCCCCCGAAGCGATTCAAGGATATTCACCTGAGATTCTAGTCGTTCTTGACTCAGGAATGCTAAAACGAATTGGTGACGACCTCTGCCGGAGCCTAATCCCATCAAAAGCGATTGTAAACATCGATCATCACGCCACGGCAAATCATTTTGGGAGTTTCAACCTTATTGAAGAAGAAGCGTCATCAACATCTGAGATTATTTATCAGTTGATCAAACACCACGGGACGCCAATTGGGAGAGATAGAGCGGTATGCCTTTACACCGGAATCATGTTTGATACCGGCTGTTTTCGATATTCGAATTCCACACCCGCGGCGCATCGAATTGCTGCAGAACTCGTTAATGCGGGTGTATCCGTAGATGAGATTTACCGTTTGGTTTATGAAACCACGCCGGTTGCAAGAATTCGTTTGCTTGGCGATGTACTTCAAACTCTCGGTATGTCGCCCGATGGCAAGATTGCATGGGGGTATGCGACTCAGGAAATGTTCCGAAAAACAGGAACGGGCCGGGAGGAGGTAGATGGATTCATCAATCACATACGATCGATTGATACTGTTGAGTTTGCGGTGTTGGTAAGTGAACAGGAAGATGGGCGGTCTAAAGCGAGTCTGCGCAGCAAATCATATATTGATGCCGGGGAAATTGCCGCGGAATTTGGCGGGGGCGGGCATCAACGCGCCGCAGGCTGCGAGATTGATGCGCACTATGACGTAGCAATTGCGCAACTCGTGGCAAGCGCTCAACAACGAATCAACAAGTTGAAGGAGGTATTGGGCGTTAAGTCTGAAGAGTTTAGTGGACGGCTAAACTAATCCTTTTGCCTCTGATGCCAAGTTCTATCACTAAGTTCTGTTGACAATTGGAAATTTGAACCCATCTCCATGCACTGAGTTTTTGGGCAGGCACAAGACCTGCCCCTACATAATCCTTGTAGGGGCAACGCATGTGGTTGCCCTAATACGTCAGACATCGCCCCCGACTTGGGTTTTTGGCGAATTAAACGGTTGTATGTTGCATTAGTAACACCAAAATGTCAACACGCCCCAATATTCACATCGCACAACACGGTTTGTCCGATAATCTACAATGGTTGCCCAATGCGGATTGACGGCGTTCTCAACCTGAATAAACCTGACAAAATGACCTCTAGGCAAGCAGTTGATCGGATTAAACACCTGTTAAATGTCCGGAAGGCTGGGCATGGAGGAACGCTCGATCCCGATGCAACTGGTGTACTGCCCATCTGTTTGGGGAATGGGACAAAGTTGTTTGAACCGCTACAGCTTGGTACAAAGGAGTATGAAGGCACACTGACATTAGGCATCACCACGGATACGCTTGATGCAAGTGGACGTATTCTCAGCACAGCGGAGGTAAGTGAGGTTACTTTAGATAAAATTTATACCGTTTCCCAACAATTTATTGGAGAGAGTGAGCAAGTTGTTCCAATATTTTCTGCTGCGAAACGCAAAGGTAAACGGCTGTACAAACTAGCACGCCAAGGAATTGAATTGGAGCATTTACCCAGAAAAAAGGTGTTTATTGAATCACTTGAGATTCTGTCAACCAAAATACCAGAAGTACGGTTCAGAGTCGTTTGTTCCAAAGGGACGTATATCCGGACACTTGTATCAGATTTTGGTACTGCGCTGGCTTGCGGCGCTCATCTTTCACAGTTAACCCGCACGCAATCCGGAATATTCAAAATCTCGGACTCTCATTCTCTTGACAGCCTTGAAAGCAATCCGGAACTTGCTCATCAGACGGTTATGCCGATTGAAGATGTTCTTGAAGCGCTGCATCGCCGTTTCCCATTGCAGGCAAAAAGTGCGTTTTAATTTATACGTTTATTCATAGCTGTCGTGAATGGTTAAAGTTGAAGATAGCAGGATGTTGTCTTATCACGTCGAAATTCGTCCAAACTTGGAGACTGATTTTTGGAAATTTTCTACAATCTAGAAGCAGCGTCTAAGTTTTGCCATGCATCTGTTGCTACCGTTGGTGTGTTCGACGGATTACACATTGGACATCAAGCTGTCATTCAGCAGGTATTAACTCAAGCGGAAAAGTCTGAGTTGCCTAGTCTTGTTCTTGCTTTCCATCCGCCTCCGCTTGCTTTTCTAGCTCCCGAAAAGTGCCCGCCAACTTTGACGGTTATCTCGAAGCGGATTGAGATACTAGAACGCCTCGGTGTTGATACCGTGATTTTTGCCCGTTTCGATCCCAACTTGCAAAAAATGTCTCCCGACCAATTTGTGCGGCTGGTCTTACTAGGGCAATTGCGCGCAAAACAGGTAGTCATTGGCTATGAATGGCAGTTCGGCAAAGGGCGGACCGGCAATGTGGAGGATTTGAAGCAACTTGGAACACAGTATGAATTTGGCGTGGTCGTTGTTGGCCCCACAGAATTTCACGGGCTTCCCGTTCATAGTACTCGCGTCCGCGAAGCGATTGCAACAGGTAAGCTTGATTTAGCGGCGCAACTATTAGGCCGCCGGCACTCGATTCTCGGTAAGGTGATAAAGGGAGCGGGCCTTGGACGCACACTTGGGTTCCCGACCGCAAACATTGACGCCGGCGATCAGATGCTCCCGCCAAACGGCGTTTACGCAATCCAAGCGACATTAAGGAAACGCATGTACGATGGGGTACTGAATATGGGAACGAGGCCGACGTTTGATGGATTGAAGTTCCAAATTGAAAGTCATCTATTCGGTGTTGAGGACATGTTTTACGATAAAGACATTGAAATTTTCTTTGTCGAAAAAATTCGCGATGAGCGTACGTTTCCAAATCAAGGCGCTTTAGTGCATCAAATTCAGCAAGACATCGTCACGACTCAGGCAATTCTTAAACAGCGGGAGAATTGACCGTGGTGCATACCACTAGCTAGAATATTTAATTTACAAAACGATTTGATTATGGTATATTATCCTTCAGGGAAAGGCTTAATGAGGGGAATGTGCCAAAAGGAGGTGAATTGGAGTGGCACTTGAATTTGAAAGGAAAAAAGAACTCTTGGAAGCACACAGATTGCACGATAGTGATACGGGTTCACCCGAAGTACAAGTTGCAATTATTAATACCCGTATCCGAGAGTTGACGGAGCATTTCCGCAATCACAACAAAGACCATCATTCCAGATGCGGCCTTTATAAGCTTGTGGGAAAACAGCGCCGTTTATTGCGTTATCTTTACAAAAAGGATGTTCGGCGTTACCACAAGCTCATCGAGCAATTGGGAATTCGGGACACGATCACTGTAAGGAAAAGCTAGCAGTCCACCGTAGGACTTTTTGAGGAGGAAGAAGATTATGAAGGTAGAAATGCAACTTGGAGAGGAAAAGCTGTCGATCGAGACAGGGAAGGTCGCGAAACAAGCGGATGGCGCTGCTTGGGTGCAATATGGCGGAACGGTGGTTTTAGTGACTGTCGTTGCGGATAAGAGGGAAAGTAACTTAGATTTTTTTCCTTTAACCGTTGACTATCGTGAGAGAGCCTATGCTGCGGGGAAGATTCCAAATGTTTATGGAAGACGAGAACCGCGTCCCGGTATGCGGGAACGTTTGGTTGCACGTCTAGCTGATCACTGTATTCGCCCGCTTTTTCCGAAAGATTTTAAACCTGAAGTACAGATTTTGGCGACGGTACTTTCTTCAGATCAGGTTCACCCGGCGGATGTCCCTGCTTTAATTGGGACTTCGGCGGCGTTGAGTATCTCGGATATACCGTTTAATGGTCCGGTCGGAGCGGTTACCGTAGGAAAACTGGATGGCAGATTAGTTATTAACCCAACCTATGAAGAATTGGAAGCATCTGAGCTAGAGCTCTTTGTGAGCGGCAACACATCCGCGGTTATGTCCGTTGAGGGCGGGGCTGACGAACTCCCAGAAGATGAAATTATTGATGCGATCGTTTTTGCCCATGAACAGATTAAGGAAATTATCAAACTTCAGGAGGGTTTGGTTGCGTTATGTGGAAGACCTGTGCGAGAGTATCAGACCAAGGAAATTGATGCGGAACTGAATGCACAGGTTCGGAATCTTGCTACGGAAAAAATCCGTGCGTCCATTGGTATGACGAACAAACAGGATCGCGAGGATTACCTTGAGCAGGTGCAGGAAGATGTTCTGTCAGAAATTTTGGACGAAAACGAGGAACCGGACAGCGCCGTAACACAAAACGCCATCGCCGTATTGAGCGAAATTGAGAAAGAGGAGATGCGGCGTTCTATTTTGGATGAAGGCAAACGCGCCGATGGACGCGGCACTCAGGAAATTCGTCAAATCACGGGAGAGATTTCTCTTCTTCCGCGAGTACACGGTTCGTCACTGTTCACACGCGGGCAAACCCAGGCGCTTTGTGTTGTAACGCTGGGTACTTCAGGAGATGCCGATGTGGAACGGGGGCTCCTAGGTGAAATCAGCCGTCCGTTCTTTTTGCACTATAATTTTCCGCCGTTCAGCACTGGTGAAGTGAAACGCATGATGGGGCCGGGGCGAAGGGAAATGGGTCATGGCGCACTGGCGCAAAGGGCGCTTGAACCCGTTATTCCCTCGAAGGAGGAATTTGCATATACCGTCCGCGTCGTCGCAGATATTCTTGAATCGAACGCCTCATCCTCCATGGCAACAGTATGCGGCGCAACATTGGCGTTGATGGACGCAGGTGTGCCTATAAAAAAACCGGTTGCCGGGGTTGGCGTGGGCTTGATCAAAGAAGGCGACCAGGAGATAATTTTGACGGACATGCTTGGCGCCGAAGACTTTCTTGGGGATATGGATTTTAAGATAGCGGGTACGATGAGTGGTGTGACTGCCATTCAGATGGACATTAAGATTGGCGGTGTGACGCCGGAGTTAATGCGAAAGGCTATCCATCAGGCTAAGGAAGCCCGCGTGATTGTGCTGGACAAGATGGGCGAGGTGATTGCGGAACCGCGTGAAGAACTTTCCCCGTACGCGCCACGAATTTATTACCTGCAAATTTCGCCAGCGAAGATTAAGGATTTGATTGGTCCCCGCGGCAAAGTTATCCAAGGCATTCAAGAAGAAACGGGCGTGACCATCAATGTAGAAGATGATGGAAAAGTTGAGGTGGCGTCAACAAGCGCGGAAGCCGCCAAAAAAGCGGAAGAGAGAATACTTGCGGTGACGGCCGTGCCGGAAATCGGGAAAGAATATGCTGGGAAAGTGATTCGGACAACGTCGTTTGGAGCTTTTGTTGAAATACTTCCGGGTCAAGACGGACTTATACATATTTCGCAAATGGGCGATGGTTACGTCCGGCAGGTTGAAGATGTGATGAACGTCGGTGACGAAGTTGCCGTAAGCGTATTGACGATTGATGAACAGGGCCGCGTTGATTTAAAAATGGCAAATGATGGGCCGTCGGCTGAATCAAGCCCGGCGGAACGGAGTGCGCCGCGCGGCCGTCGAGGAGGACAACGCGATTCTCGTAACAATCGGAATGGCCGCAACGAAAATCCACGCGAGTCACAGCGGCGCGGGCCGCCGAGAATTCCTAAAGGACGCGTTTAGCTAATAAGGCTAGGGTGTTGCGGGTATTGTCTGATTCTAACCTTTTAGTCTATGCTCATACTTGATGAAAGCCGTGTGAGATGCAATCAAAAAGACCGATTCGGGCAAAAAGAGATTTACTGGATCAGAAATGGTTGACCTATTTCTTAATCTTTGTATTGCTCCTTTTAATTGCAATCTTCGTACTGTCCTTGAGGTATCAAGATTCGATTGTCCGAAATGCAAAACGGCTACTGCATCATGCGAAGCAGTTACTAAATAGAAAAAAAAGCGAACCTCCCCGTCCACGTCCGATGGGAATGCGGCAAAGCGAGAAAGCGGCCCCTATGCCAACTTTCTCACTTTGCCTCGCATAGTGCATCTCTCACCCGCCCATCTTTTTACTCTCCGCCGCAAAATTTACAAGGCAGGAGCACATCAGATGTCTGAAAATAAACAATCATTTGTGCCTCAATGTGTTCTGATTACGGTGCTATTAATTTTGCCCACTTTCATCTTCGGTTGCGGCTATGTGTCAACATCCTCTTATCTTGAACATATCAAGACTGTAAATATTCCGCTAATTACTATTGAAGATCCAGACTTTTCTTATGACGCGGATTCAGGTACAACGTACGATGAAATTATTACGGAGCAATTGAGGGATCGGTTTAACCAGAAATGGCGCGACGGCAACGATGCACAACTTGATTTGGTTATACTCGACTACGACTTGGAACCGATTCAGTATGATGTCAACAATAATCCGTCTCAGTTTCGCATGAGTTTGCAGATTGAATACGAGTTTCGTGATCGCGTACAAAACAGGATTATTGATCGTCAGGAGAACTATATACAAATTCACGACTTCTATATAACTTCAGTTACAGGCGAGGAACCGGAGACTCGCCAGGAAGCAACGACACGGCTTATTCGAGAACTAACTGACGATCTTTACAACCAGCTCGCTGAACAGTGGTAAATTGTGGGCGGAAATTTCGGAAATCCAGGAATGGGAACGCGGCAGCAGTATCTCTGGTTTTTTCATACCATTTACGCATTAATCTTTCTCTCATGCCGCGCAGAACAGGGCAATTACACCGCCGTAAATCATAACGGCCGCTATCTTTATGGAGTTTGGCATGCCCATACAGCCAAAGCGGCAGAGAATCTCTCACGCCAAATAGCGACTGCCTGCGCAGCAAATCCTCCGCAAATTGAGCAACTTCCAATAATCACAGTCGACAAATCAATAAATCTCTTGCCAAAAAATGGTGAAGCATCCGATTGGGTGCGCTCACGGACACCGAGTACGTATACAGGTCAACATCTGTATAAAGATGTGATCGGCGGCAACGCTGGATTGTATCATGCCTACGGATTTGTCGAAGCGGCGAATGTTGAGTACCAAACCCCCAAGCTTGGATCCAAACCCCTGATTTTGGTGGAAATCTTCGACATGAGAAAACCTGAGAACGCCTTTGGACGCTTTAGCTTTGATCGCTACCCTCAAGATAACCACGAGTGGGTCGGCAGCAAAGCAATCATCTCCGGAGATACGCTTAGTTTTTGCAAGGGGAAATATTTCATACAGATTGAAGGTTATGAGTTTGCTAGTGCGATTAAAGACGGCATGAAGGCACTTGCCCGAGTCATTGCCAAGCGCATCAAAGATTCACCAGACCCAAAACCGCTGCTACTGAAGTTACTTCCCCGAAAAAATCAGGTGCGGTATAGCGGAAAATATTTCACATCTGACTCGCTGTTAAGAGAGACGTATCGCTTCCTACCTGAGAATGTGTTAAAACTCGGCTCAAACGCTTCTACCGTTTCAGCGCAGTATCACCATAAGTCCTCCAAAAAACCCACAAATTTAGCTTTGCCAGATGCCATGATTGGATTTATCAGCCGGTATGAAAATGCATCTGATGCAAAGGGAGCTTACAAAGTTTATCAAGGATACCTCGATGAAAACGCAACTGTTGTCAATACAACGCAATCTGGCGGAATTATTGCCAAGCATTAGCGCAATTATTGCCGCGAACCTTGTCTTGGCTGTCACTACAAGGCGTGAGTTAAATGGGGACGCCGATTGTATCTATTGACCATAAATTTGTTGCACCTGCCCTTTAGCCAACTCAGTTCGTAAAGGCAGGTTTGGAGTTAAAATAGAGGTTAGACAAGATTTGACGTATTTTTCTTAAATACACTACACCATGCAAGAGAGCCTAAAACGCACGCCGCTCTACCACATACATAAAACCCTCGGTGCGAAACTAATTGAATTTGGCGGTTGGGAAATGCCCGTCCAATATAGCGGAATAATAGATGAACATTTGGCGGTCAGGTCGAACTTGGGGATTTTTGACCTTTCACACATGGGAGAGATTGAAATACGTGGTGCGGGCGCTTTGCCGCTGATTCAGAAACTCATCACCAATGACGCCGAACACAAACTTGTTGATGGACGGATTCTCTATTCCCCGATGTGCAATGAAAATGGCGGCATTGTGGATGATGTGGTGGTCTATCGTTTCCAAGCTGACCGGTATATGGTTGTTGTCAACGCGACGAACATTGGGGCGGACTTTGAATGGATGTGTGCTCACAATGACACCGGTGCGGAAATCGAGAACCGAAGCGATGAAACTGTTCTTATTGCGCTGCAAGGACGGAACGCCCCGACAGTTTTGCAAAAACTTACCAATACTGAAATCACGGCGCTCAAATACTTCTGGTTTACGGAAGGAGAAGTAGCCGGCGTGCCGACGGTTATTTCACGGACAGGGTATACAGGTGAGGCCGGATTCGAGCTTTATGCAAATGCTGGTTGCGGTACAGATTTGTGGAATGCCATCTATGAAGCAGCGGCTACAATTAGCGGCAAACCCGTTGGATTAGGCGCAAGGGACACATTGCGGCTTGAGATGAAGTATTGCTTGTACGGAAACGATATCAACGAGACAACAACGCCGTTGGAGGCGGGATTAAATTGGACAATCGCCTTCGACAAGAAGGATTTCATAGGCCGAGATACGCTAATCAAACAACATACTGAAGGGATAAAACGCCGCTTGGCAGGGTTTCAGATGTTGAATCGCAGTGTCGCACGCGCTCACTACGCGGTTTACAACAAAAACCAACACGTCGGGGCGGTTACGAGCGGCCTGCCGTCACCGAGTTTGAAATGCAATATTGGGCTTGCATATCTTCCCGTCGAACACAGCAAGATTAACACGAAAATCGAAATCGACATTCGAGGGAAACGCCATCCGGCGAAGGTTGTACGTACGCCGTTTTATCAGCCTGATTGAGGAGTAAAGATGCCAGAAGAACAGAAATTTCCTGAAGACCTAAAATACCGCGAGACTCACGAATGGGCTAGGCGGGAAGGCGGCATTGTCACAGTCGGTATTAGCAACTATGCACAAGAAGAACTTCAAGATGTGGTTTACGTTGAACTTCCAGAAGTCGGTGCATCCGTAGCGTTGGAACAAGAGTTTGGTGTCATCGAATCCGTTAAAGCAGCATTTAATCTCTGGCCACCGGTCAGCGGCGAAGTTATTGAGGTGAATGAGGACCTCGAAGATGCGCCGGAGTTAATAAACGAACACCCCTACAGCTTAGGTTGGTTGATTAAGATTCGGATAAACGATCCGGACGAGTTGGATAACCTCTTGTCCCCTGATGAATACCGGACACTCGTCGAAGGGGAGAGAGATTGACAGATCAGATAACCCCAACTTCCAACGCCGATGAGCGTCAGACTTCAAGGCACCTCCCCTTTACAGACAATTTTGTTGACCGACATATTGGCCCTCGTGAGGACGAAGTAAATCTGATGCTAGAAAAAATTGGGTATGCTTCACTAGACAATCTGATTGAAGATATCGTACCCGCAGATATTCGTCTAGACCGCCCTCTTAATCTGGGAAAGGGCAAAACTGAATTTGAAGCTCTTGAGGCGTTGAAAGATATTGCTTCTCAAAACAAGGTGTTTCGAAGTTTTATTGGAATGGGTTATCACAATTGCATTACCCCGCCTGTTATCCGGAGAAACATCCTTGAAAACCCCGGGTGGTACACACAGTACACACCGTATCAGGCAGAGATATCACAAGGCCGGCTCGAAGCTTTGCTAAACTTCCAAACAATGATAATTGACCTGACGGGCCTCCCCATTGCAAACGCCTCGCTTTTGGATGAGAGTACTGCGGCCGCTGAAGCGATGGGGATGTGCCTCGCCGTGAAAAAACCTAATGTGAGGCGGCAATTTTTTGTCTCCAAATTGTGCCATCCCCAAACAATCTCTGTCCTTCAGACTCGCGCAGAGCCTCTGGGGATAGCACTCCTTATCGGCGATCATCGGGAAGTTACGTTCGAATCCGCCCCTATTTTGGGCGCGCTTGTACAATATCCTGCAAGTGATGGCGAGGTTTATGACTATTCAGATTTTGCAAAGCGAATCCATGATGCGAATGGGCTGTTGGCCGTGGCTGCAGATGTGCTAAGCCTGACATTATTGGCGTCTCCAGGCGAATTCGGTGCGGATATTGCTGTCGGATCCACGCAACGGTTTGGCGTGCCGATGGGATACGGCGGCCCTCATGCAGCTTATTTCGCAACCAGAGAAGAATTCAAGCGCAAAACGCCGGGGAGAATGGTAGGCGTTTCAGAGGACGCAGAAGGGCGTCCTGCACTGCGTCTCGCGCTTCAGACCCGTGAGCAGCACATTCGGAGAGAAAAAGCAACAAGCAACATTTGTACGGCACAAGTGTTATTGGCGGTGATGGCGAGTATGTACGCTGTTTATCATGGGCCCAATGGACTTCGGAGAATTGCTGAACGCATTCATTTGCTGACGTGTGCGCTCCGCGAAGGATTGGCTCGGTTAGGATACTCTTCCGGCGACAGCCCGTTCTTTGATACGCTCAAGGTCAATCTAAATTCAGTCAATCTCAAGGACATTCTGTCTGCGGCGCGTGAAAGGCAGATTAATATCCGAGTTCTTGATTGCGCGCACGCCGGAATTTCGCTTGATGAAACAAGCTCTCTTCGGGATGTACATGATCTTCTTGAAATATTCTCACTCGGAAAAAATCTCCCCTTTGAAGTTGAAGATTTAGTTGATGTACATTCCACGAAAACCCCAACCGCACTTCAGGATTCGGTACACATTCCTATACCATTACGTCGAAAGAGTTCCTATCTTACCCATCCGGTTTTCAATATCTATCACTCCGAAACGGAGATGTTGCGGTACATCCAGAAACTTCAGGAAAAAGATTTGTCATTGGTAACATCGATGATTCCGCTCGGATCCTGTACGATGAAACTCAATGCCACCGCTGAAATGATTCCTGTCACATGGCCCGAATTCAGCAATCTTCACCCGTTTGCTCCGCTTGAACAGGCGGAGGGATACCAAATTCTCTTTAAGCAGCTTGAATCGCGGCTTGCAGAAATCACTGGATTCGCCGGCATCTCCCTCCAGCCTAACGCCGGATCCCAAGGCGAATACGCGGGACTCTTGGTCATCCGCAAATATCATCAGCGCCAGGGCGAAGGACATCGCAACGTTTGCTTGATACCCCAATCTGCCCACGGCACAAACCCTGCGAGCGCAGTGATGGCTGGAATGCGAGTGGTGGTTGTAACGTGCGACGCCGACGGCAATATCGATCTTACGAATCTTCGGGCGAAGTCTGAGGAGCACCATCAGAATCTGGCAGCAGCAATGGTTACTTACCCATCAACTCATGGCGTTTTTGAAGAACAGATTAGGGAAATTTGCGACATCGTCCATCAGCACGGTGGACTGGTCTACATGGATGGGGCAAATATGAACGCAATGGTGGGTCTGTCTCGTCCGGGTGATTTCGGTCCGGATGTGTGCCATCTGAATCTACACAAGACGTTTTGTATTCCTCACGGCGGCGGCGGCCCTGGAATGGGGCCGATTGGCGTTAAGGAACATCTCGTTCGTTTTCTCCCAACCCATCCGGCGGCGGCGGTTGGCGGTGAGGATGGAATTGGTGCAATTTCAGCTGCGCCATGGGGCAGTGCCTGCATCCTTCCAATCTCCTGGGCATACATTGCGATGATGGGCGCCCAAGGGCTAAAGCGGGCAACCGAAGTGGCAATTTTGAATGCTAATTATGCCGCCAAAACTCTTGAACCACATTTCTCGATACTTTACAAAGGGACAAAAGGATTGGTAGCGCACGAATGTATAATTGACCTTCGCGATTTCAAAAAGAGTATCGGTGTTGGTGTAGGCGATGTAGCAAAGCGGCTGATGGACTACGGTTTTCACGCGCCGACGGTATCGTGGCCAGTTCCTGAAACCATGATGATTGAACCGACCGAAAGCGAATCCAAGGCGGAATTGGATCGGTTTAGCGAAGCGTTGATTTCCATCCGGCAAGAAATCTCAGAAATTGAGGCGGGAACGGTAGACCGGTCTGACAATGTACTTAAAAATGCACCCCACACTGTTAAACACGTAACGCGGTCCGCGTGGACTCATGGATATTCTCGAGAAAAGGCGGTGTTTCCAGCGCCGTGGACAAACGAACGTAAATTTTGGCCCCCCGTGGCGCGGATTGATGAGGTATTCGGAGACCGTAATCTTATCTGTTGGTGTCCCCCCGTGTAGATTTTAGGGCGTTCAACAGGAAACATCTAGAGATTCCAAAACTTGTTGTGCCTTAAAGCTCAACGTAAACATGAACAGGTATGAAAGCAATCGTCATAGGTGTGGGAGAGTTCGGATTTCATGCAGCGAAGCTGTTGACGGCCGAGAACAACGACGTTGTTCTGATTGACCAGTCGGAGACAGCTTGCCGGCGTGCTCAGGAACAGCTAGATCTCTCGACACTCCAAGGTTCAGGGGCTTCACCCCCCTTATTAAAACAGGCTGGCATCCAAGACGCCGAGTTACTTATTGCTGCAACGAACTGCGATGAAATAAACTTACTCGCGTGTTTGATCGCTTCCAAACATGGAGTGGAGACGAAGGTTGCGCGCGTTTCGTCTCCGGACTACTTCGCGAACAATGAAGATTTATCGCCGCAGGACTTTGGAATTGACCTGCTCATCAATCCGGACCAACTCTGTGCACAAGAGTTTTTGCGGCTGCTCAATATGCCGGAAGCGCGTGAAATTGTCGAATTTGAAGACGGCAAGGTACAGTTGGTTGCATTTCAGGTGAATGCTTCCAATCCGCTCCAGGGCAAAACGCTAAGCCAGATTGGAAGGGAAGGCGTAGCTTGGGGAAACAAAGAACTCACGTCGAACATACTATTCACGGCGATAAAACGTAAGGATGGCACGACGATTATTCCGAAAGGGGGAGACCGCATCTTAGTAGGCGATGAAGCCTTTGCAATCGGAAGCCGCGAATCGGTTATGCATCTCCTTGAACTTTCCGGTGTGTCCTTGAATCGAAAACTCAAGCGGGTAATAATCGTCGGTGCCGGGCGAATTGGTATTTATTTGGCGCAAGCCTTGGAAAAGGGCGGAGTGCAAGTCAAAATGATTGAATCGGACCGTAGGTTGGCCGAAGCTGCATCAACCATTTTGAATAAAACCACGCTGCTCTACGGTAATTACTTGCAGCCCGGTTTCTTGGAGCAAGCCGGTGTCAACGAAGCGGATGGATTTGTATCCGTAACGGGCGACGATGAAAACGATATTATGGCGTGTGTGACAGCCAAGCAGAACGGCGCTGCCCGTGTGGTTGCACTGGTTCAAAAACCGCGTTACTTGCCAATCCTTGCATCTATTCCGCCACTTGATGCGGCGGTGAGTCTCCACATAAATGCGGTCAACAACAGCCTTCGGCTGATTCGCCGAGGGCCCGTGGTGTCTGCGGCATCGTTGCGAGAGGTTGACGCGGAAGTCATCGAACTTGTTGCGGGTATCAACTCAAGAGTTACGCACAAAGAGATTAACCACTTGAAATTGCCCGATGACGCTTTGATTGGCGCAATTGTTCGGCGCGATCGAGTTTTTGTTCCGACAGGCGACCTCGTGATTCAAGTGGGGGACCGTGTCATTATCTTCAGTTTACCAGATGCAATCCCTGCTGTCGAAGCACTGTTCTCAGAGAAGTAAAGGCGAAAGTTAAAACACAACGCCTTGATTGGCTGATACGACTGTAACGTCAATTTGATGAAATCTTGAAGCATTGATACTGCAAAAACGATTCGTTTTGAATCATGAAACCACGCTTGACGGGTTTCTCTATATGCTTTGGCGCACATAGGCAAAATGGTATAGTCTATTCCTGATGCTGTGAATTTAAGATTAGTACGGTACACGCTTGGCAATTTACTGGTATGTCTTGCGGCAACGATGCTATGCCCGCTGCTGATAGCTGTGTACTATCAATCGGCAAAGGGCGAAACGGATTTACGAGCGTTTATCTACTCCTTTCTCATCACGCTCCTCGTCGGACTAGCACTCCGTCTGAGGACGAAATCCGGTCAAGAACTTGGAAACAAAGAAGGGTTTGCCGTTGTCACATTAGGTTGGGCGGTTATCGCCCTGTTTGGGTCGTTCCCATATTATTTTTACCATGTGTTCGAGGGTGCGGGGAGAAATTGGCTGGCAGAATTTTCTTTTTGCTACTTTGAATCCATGTCGGGGTTCACAACAACTGGCGCAACCGTTCTCACCGAAATCGAGCATCTTCCCCATGCCATTCTTCTCTGGCGAAGCTTGATGCATTGGCTTGGCGGAATGGGCATTGTTGTGCTTGCGCTGGCGATATTGCCGATGTTGGGCGTCGGCGGGATGCAGCTTTACCGCGCTGAAGTTCCGGGGCCTAGTAAGGATCGATTAACACCGCGCATCGCACAAACCGCCAAGCTGCTTTGGGTGGTTTATGTTCTGATTACGTTTGTAGAGGTCATGCTTCTCTGGATTGGCGCTACAAAGTTGGTTGCCCCTGAGCTTCGTGCACCTACGGGAGAAGCGTTATTTGATGCATTCTGCCACGCATTCGGTACGATGGCGACCGGCGGCTTCGCAACCAAAAATTCGAGCATCGGCCATTATGACAGCGTTTTTATTGACGTGGTCGTCATCATCTTCATGTTCATTGCCGGGGCTAGTTTTTCCTTACACTATCGGGCTTTGCGCGGTAATTTCAAGAGTTACCTACAAGATGCCGAGTTTCGGTTTTACTGCCTCATGATCATCCTTTGTACGGGGTTAATCGTCTGGAACACGACGCGGATCAAAGTTGGTGAGGAGGTTGTCTACGGTTCGATTGGCACAGCGCTGCGCTACGCATCTTTTCAAGTCGTATCGGTTATCACGACAACAGGATACGGCACCGCAGATTTTGAACGGTGGCCTTACTTATCCCAAATTATCTTAATTGTATTGATGTTCTTCGGTGGGTGTGCCGGTTCAACGGGGGGCGGGATTAAGCATGTGCGTTTTTTGCTGCTCATCAAGCAGGGGTACACAGAGATTAAACGGTTAATACTCCCGCACGCCGTCCTGCCTATTAAACTCAATGATAGGGTGGTTCCGCCGGAGGTCATGACGCACATCCTTGGGTTTTTCTTCCTATTCGTGGGGATTTTCACGATTGCGACTTGCATGATGACAACGTTAGGCATGGATTTAGCGAGTGCAGCAGCGTCCGTTATCGCAACGATGGGGAACATCGGCCCCGGTTTTGGATCTGTAGGGCCCGCGGACAATTACGCACATGTCCACCCGCTGGGGAAATTTATCCTCAGTTTTTGCATGTTATTAGGGCGTCTGGAACTTTACACCGTATTGGTTTTATTCTCACCGAAGTTATGGAGAAAGTGAATTAACGTGGCGATACAGAATCATTAAAGCGCATGTAGGATAGGTTGAACGGTTACACAACCCCAATATTTGACTCTACAGGCATTCAGCAGTTATTAGCTTTAGCCCCTAATCAATTATGCAGACAGAGGACCAAGTACAACATTTCCGAGAAAATTACAACCGAGTAAAGGCAGAGGTGCAAAAGCGCATCGTTGGACAGGATGAAATCATCGAAGGCGTATTACTATGCCTACTCGCCGACGGACATGCGCTTCTCGAAGGCGTCCCCGGCTTGGGCAAAACGCAACTTGTGCATACGTTAAGCGAAGTTTTGAGCTTGTCCTTTTCGCGAATTCAGTTCACGCCCGATATGATGCCATCAGACATTACGGGTACTATGTTGCTTATCGAAAACGCACAGGGGCGCAAACAGTTCGAATTTCAGAAGGGGCCGATTTTTTCGCAGATTGTTTTGGCAGACGAGATTAACCGAGCCACGCCACGAACCCAATCCGCGTTGCTGGAAGCTATGCAGGAGCGGACAGTAAGTGTAGCGCGGACAAGCCACAAACTAGATGAACCGTTTTGTGTTCTCGCGACGCAAAATCCTTTGGAGTTAGAAGGGACGTATCCGTTGCCAGAAGCCCAGTTAGATCGATTTCTATTTAAGCTTCACGTGAATTATCCGGACGCAGATGAAATGCTTGAGATTATGCGCCGCACCACAAGGGATGGAGATGTTCCAATAGAGCGGGTGATTGATTCAGAGACGATTCAGTGGATGCGGCAGTTGGTTCGGCGTGTGCCAATTGTGGAACATGTTGAGCGGTATATCATTGCGCTGATTCGAGCGACTCATCCGAATAATTCAGATGCACCGGAGATTACCAAGCAGTATGTCGAGTTGGGGGGGAGCATACGCGGCGTACAAGCGGTCACACTAACAGCAAAGATTAAAGCATTGCTAGACGAGCGCTACAACGTGGCTTTTGAGGACGTACAAGCAGTCGCACTCCCTGCGCTGCGTCACCGCATATTCTTGAACTATGAAGGTAAGGGCGAGGACATCAACACAGATGATGTTGTCACGCGTATTCTTGAGTCTTTAGATGCGGAGTGAAGCTTGGGCGGGGGATTGGCGGTATGTCAAACACTCATTTCAAGCATTCGCTCAATTGGGCTTCTCGCACCCTCAATGACATCCGGGCTCAACGTAACTTCGTGTGGGCTTAAATCGCCGCCGCCATCTAGCGTTTCCAGTATACGCAGCACTTTGTCGAGCGAAACTTTTGCCATGTGCGAGCAACGCACGGAGCAAGCTGTCCAAAACTGAATTGTTGGAAACTCCTGCGCCAGATTCGAGGTTAATTCACATTCCGATGCGATAAAGGCGCGTTCCAGCGTGTTTTCTTCGACCCGCTTTGCGATGTCCCTGCGTATCTGGCTAGTGCTGCCGTAATAGTCCGCCTCATGAAGCACCTCCGGGCGGCATTCCCAGTGTGCATAGAGTATTCGCTCCGGATGACCTTTAGGGATTTCGAACGAGTCTCGAATCGCGAGTAAATCTTGGAGTGAGAACCTTTCATGAACCTCGCACACGGCGCCCGGTTCTTGATTGCCTTTGCCCGGATACAGAACTGTTTTTTCTCCCATGAGTTCTTGTTCTAAATTTTGTGAAAAGAAAATGTCGGGAACAAAAAGAATCTCGCCGCCCGGCATGGCTTGCGCAATCTTGGCGGCATTCGCTGATGTACAGCAGATGTCTGATTCCGCTTTCGCATCGGCGTAGCTGTTGATGTAAATCATGACTGGAACGCCGGGGTAAAGCGCTTTCAACTTCTTCACATCCTCCGCGCCGAAATTATCCGCCAATGAACAACCCGCCGATTTATCAGCGACAAGCACTGTCTTCAACGGATTAAGTATCTTTGCCGTTTCCGCCATGAACGGCACGCCATTAAAGATAATGTATTGTGCTTCTGTTTTTGCAGCGTGCATGCTTAATCCAAGCGAGTCCCCTTGCTCTGCTGTTTCAGACAGACCAAACACAAGCGGTTCCATGTAATTGTGGCCGAGCATTAACACGTTGTGTTTTTTCTTGAGTTTTAAAATATTGTAGACAGTTTCTGCATGCGCTTCGATGTCGATATTCGTTAAACTCGGATGATGCCGCTGGTAGAGTTCATTTTTTACGCCTTCAAGACTGAACTCTTCCGTATGCATGCCAATGTCTCTTGCTGTGGGTTGGGCGTCCATGATTTCATCTACCCCGATATTTTACGGGGGATTTTCACCTCATGTCTTTTTGAATGTCGTGATTGCAGTGAGAAAAATTTGTTGCATTTAATTTGTAGCTACAACAAAGTCACGATATTTGCTAAATTGCTAGAGTGTACATTAAGGCAAAAGGATTTGTCAAGTTTGAACGATTTACGCATTGGATTAAGAGGGGGCAACAGCGTGATTTACGATGGCAGTAATCTTCAAAACTACCGCAGCCGCTGCGCGCTCCTCCGATCCCGCGACTATTCATCCAGCCCATACTCCTTCCACCGTTTGTCGACGAGATCGATTACCTCTTGAGACATCTTGATTTCGTCGGGCCATTCGCGTTGGTAACCCTCCTCGCTCCATTTGGACGTTGCATCAATGCCCATCTTTGACCCGGCGCCCATCAGGGGGGCGGCGTGGTCTAGCACATCAACGGGCCCCTCGACAATGGTTACGTCGCGTTTCGGATCAACGTTGCTGCCGACGCGGAAAAACACCTCCTCCACACGCTGCACATCTACATCTTTATCGACAACGATGATGATTTTGCTGAACATGAGTTGTCCGAGTCCCCACAAGCTGTGCATAATCTTCTTTGCGTGGAAGGGATAGCGTTTATCAATCGAGACCAAGGCAAAATTGTGGAACACACCGAACAGCGGGAGATTCATATCGACCAGTTCCGGAAGTTGTGTTTTAATCAACGGCAAAAAGATTCGCTCGGTTGCTTTACCCATGTAGCAGTCTTCCATTGGCGGTTTGCCAACGATGATAGTTTGGTAGATAGGGTTCTTACGGTGGGTGATAGCAGTGATATGAAAAACGGGATATTCGTCCTCAAGCGAATAATAGCCGGTGTGATCGCCGAAAGGGCCTTCTATGCAGGTTTCGTTGGGTTCGATATAGCCTTCAATCACAATGTCGGCGTCTGCTGGCGCAAGCATATCAATCGTCATACACTGTACCATTGGCACATTGGATTCGCGGAGAAAGCCCGCAAATAGGATTTCATCGATGCCTGTCGGGAGCGGGGCGGTACCGATATAAGACATGACCGGATCGCCGCCGATTGCAACGGCGACAGGCATCCGCTCCCCCGCCTGACGGTATTCGCGGTGATGCGCTGCGCCGTCATGGTGAATCTGCCAATGCATCGCCATTGTACGTGAATCAATCTTCTGTATTCGATAGGTGCCAACATTGCGCTGACCTGTTTTCAGGCTGTGCGTAAAGACTTGGGGCAGTGTGATATATTTATCCGCGTCAAGGGGCCAACATTTGATAAGCGGCAAGCTATCCAATGAGACGCTATCGCCGGTATGCACTACTTCTTGGCTGGCGCCGCGCCGCACGGTCTTGGGAGGGAATTTAGTCAATTTCGCCAGTATGCCGAGTATCTTGACTTTATCGAGAAGCGATTCCGGAGGACCAAGCTTAATCATACCTTCAATTTCATCGGCAATCTCGTTGAGGTCATCCACGCCGAGCGCCATTGCCATCCGCTTGTAAGATCCGAAGGCGTTGATGAGCAACGGCATCTCGCTCCCTTCTACATTTTCAAACAGCAATGCCGGACCTTCTGCTTTACTCACCCGGTCAGTAATCTGCGAAACTTCGAGATTAGGTGAGACTTTGGCTGTAATGCGTTTCAGCTCGCCCTCTTGTTCCAGGGTTTTGACAAAATCTCTTAGGCTGGAATATGCCATGTTTTACCTCGTGCCGTATCGGAACACAAATTCCTATGACTATCGGGAATCGCGTTACCTGCATTTCCCCGATTCTTTACACGCCCGAATCTCCGGCCGTTATGGGAAAAAGTTGTTATCTTTGGTGGTTGTGGGACACCATCGGGCGGCAAAAAGAAAGTGTAACAGGGCTTCTTGCGCTTCAGGTGTGCCAATTCGATGCAGTGCATCAACCGCATTCGCACGGACATACCGATTCTCATCGTCCAACGCGGCCTTCAATGCCGGCACCGCTTCATGCGCCTGCGTTCCGATCCGAGTCAATGAGAGTGCAGCCGTGAACCTAACCTGAGCATCCGAATCGTGTAAGGCGTCCGTCAACGCCGGCACAACATCTTTGGGCGGGGATTCAATTATTCCTAATGCCTCAACCATGTTCTGGCGCACCTCCTCTGACGAATCTTTGAGAAGTTTGGCTAGTTTCGCCACGGTGTCTTGCGTCGCTGACCCAATCTCGCCCAGCGCAAAAGCCGCACCGCCGCGAACCGCGTCAGACTTGTGTTCCAACGCGGCTTCCAGCGCAGGAACAGCCGGCGCGCCGGCCGCGCTGAGTGCGTACGCGGCATTCCGCCGCACCGACTCCGACTCGTGATTCAATGCATCTATCAACAACGACACAGCGTGGGCGCTAATTTCACCCAACGCGTAGGCGGCGTTGAGACCGACAGCTTCTTGAGTGTCTCCCAGAGATTCTATCAGTGCCGGCACAGCGTCTTGGCTGGCTTCATCACTTATCCTTCCCAACGCGTCCACCGCATTGAGGCGGTGGGTAGGGTTCTCATCGCGCAGCGCTTTAATCCATTGGGACACATCGCCATTCCCTGACGAATTTGCGCCGTGCGGTGGAGCGCCTTTCTCGCGCAATCGTTCCCTGCCCGACAACCAGTTCCAACAATGCTGCCACATTGTCTGAGGTTTTAAGGCTGGGCAGCCATTTTCGACAGGCGACCAGGCCGACATTTCATTGTTCCAAGTGGGTTCTTTCGGCGCATCCATTCGGATGAATTGAAATTTCAACATGAACCGATGCTTGTCGGTACGGTTTGCCATCGCCCGGTGCAAAAGGTCATAATGGATAATCGTTACTGTACCGGCTCCACCGAAAAGCGGCACTCCGGCTTCATCATTTCCATGTTCACCTGTACAGTAATATTGTGTACCCGGTAACACCGCGGTCGGCCCAATGTCTTCGGCGACATCCTGCGGATAGTAGAACGCCATTGCCCACCAGGGGCGGTGGTTGCGCATCTTTAAATAACCCCAATAGCTGTCTTTATGCCAACCCTGCGCCTCACTGCCGGGCGAATTGTGGTGGGGATGTCGGTGCGGGTGCATGATATAATCCGGACCTAATATACTGGTAAAGGCGCCCCGGATAACCGGTTGATCGAAGACTTCCTGAATCTCAGGAATCCTCGGCAGCACGTTGTTCCCCGGGTTGCCTTCTTTCTCAACGACCGAGTTAAGCTGCTGGTAGATGTATTCGTGGAAACTAGTGGGAAGATTCGTCTTGACCGTCACATATCCGTTGACAATGAAATCCCGTATCTGATTGTCATTGAAGAGATATCTGTTATCAAGCATTTTTAATTCCTTTTCTTCGTTTTACATCAGAGGCTATTTTTCGTTGATTGCACAATAATCCATCTTCAGCGTAGTTTAATGCAGTTGAAAATTTGATGCCCAACCGTGATAGTCTGTTTATTTCTCTTATGGTGCAACGACTACCTTCATACACTGCTCGGGTTGCATCGACTTCAGCATTCCCATCTCGGTCTGAGCGAGCGGGTATTCATGTGTCACGAATTTCTCAAATGGAAAGCGGTTGGTGTTCCTTTGCATTAGCTCCATGCTAGGCGTGTAGCCGGTGAATGGGTGGTTCGTCATCCCGATAAGCCGGATATTTTTTGAACAGAAATGGCGGTGCGGACTTAACGATACCTCTCCCGTCTCGACAAAATTGCCAGCTTCAATGTAAACACCGCCTTTGCGCAGCATCTCCAGCCCTTCAGGCACGACTTCGGCAATACCGGCACATTCCACGACGATGTCCGCGCCGCGCCCATGGGTCAAAGAACGGACGAATTCAATGCGCTCGTCTTGGGTGGTCTTTGTCACATTGAGGGTGTGGTCAACACCAAATTCCCTAGCGAGGTCGAGGCGGAAATCCGCTCCATCGGTGGCGATAATCTGTCCAGCACCCATCATTCGTGCCTTAATGACGTGGCAAATTCCCATTGGGCCGACGCCTTGAATAACAACGGTGCTGCCCGTGGCGAATCCCTCGCCGGTGAGCGTGAAGAACTCCTTCGTCTTATCCAGGTTGTAGCTAACAGCCATCAGCTCGACCATGACGGCAACTCGCAGCGGAAGTTCTTCGGGAACTTTGTAGAGAAATGCGTTAGGCAGGATGTACATATATTCCGCCCAACCTCCAAACAGGTGAGGAGGATCTGCGGCGGTAAACGCATTGCCATAACCTTGCAGATTTTCACACCAAGGGAACGCAAACGTGTGCCGGCAGTCATAGCATTCGCCGCAAATGACGTCCGGGCACAAGGCGACGCGGTCACCGACCCGCAGCCGTTCCCCGTTGAAGTCGAGGCGCGGGTTTTTGCTATCGTTGATTTCAGCGACGATTCCAACCACTTCATGCCCCGGAATGATTGGGAACGGGGTATCCGATTCTGCGTCGGTGCCGGCATATTGTTTCGTCTCCCCGCGCCAAGTGTGCTTGTCCGTGCCGCAGATGCCGCACATCTCCACCTTGAGGAGCACACCGCCATCTTCCAACTCTGGGAAAGGAAACTCTTGAATCTCGATTTTTCCCGGGTGCACCATTACCGCCGCTTGGACGACATCGCCCATAATCTCTGGTCCTTCCTAAAAAATCAGCATAGACAGTATCGGCGGATACAGTCTTTTTGTTCCAGTGAGCCGATGCACTGCACGATTCCGACGGGCAGCAGTCCACGACCAAACACTGGACAACTACGGTCCGCGCGCAGCGGGTAAATTGTATCATACACGGCTAATTATATCAATCATCCTCTGATATATTGCGTGTATGTATGAAACAACTTCTCCCACGGAGGTTTTACCGATACCACACTCAAAACGGGGTATAGGAAAGGCAAGACGCTCATAAATGCTTGTCACACGGAGAGAAAAGCGTTACAATTTAGATGCCGATGGCGTTACATTTTTGCAACGTTTGCGTCTCGATATTCAATCTCAAGATAGGACAACTATAGTCAATTCCATTCATATTGATATATTTTCGACAGATGCGGTTTCCAAGCACCCCTGCGGACAGGATAAATACTAGTTCGGTTAGGAAACCAAACCTACCGTGATGTATAGTCGATTATCGGATCTACTATTAGCGTCGAAACCTCGGAGGAATATTAACAGATTAGATGAATAAGATGTTGTATTTTAGTTTTGCCCTGTTGTTCGTCACAAATTTTTTTCTGCCGGATGCGTTCGCCCAAGATTTCACGCGCTGGGGTTTGCCTGAAGGTGCGAGTGCGCGACTGGGTAGAGGCTCAATAACAGATGTTGCGTTTTCTCCGGACGGTACGCAACTTGCGGTGGCTAGCAGCGTCGGGATTTGGCTTTATGATGCACGTACATATCAAGAGACTACCCAATTGACCGGGCATACTTGGGTCAAAAGCGTTGCGTTCAGTCCAGATGGCGGGACACTCGCAAGCGGGAGCGCAAATGGAACCATCCGCCTGTGGGATGCCGCTAACGGAGAATCCCGCAGAACAATCAAGGGGCATACGTCCGATGTTAGGAGCGTTGTGTTCAGCGCGGATGGCGCGACCCTGGTTAGCGGCGGCGGTTGGGAGGACAATACAATTCGCTTGTGGAGCACGGCTACGGGAGCGTTGCGCACAACACTCACGGGGCATGAGTCTGATATTTATTGCGTTGCAATCAGCAGCAGCGGCAAGACAATCGCGAGCGGGAGTAAGGACGGCACAATAATGCTGTGGAATGCCGCCACCGGCAAGCTGCGAAGAAAGATTACGAGGCATAGCGGCGGTGTAAGGAGTGTTGTGTTCAGCGCCAATGGAAGGACACTCGCCAGCGCAGGGGGTTGGAGAGACAACACAATCCGACTGTGGAACGCCGCGAACGGAAAGCTGCGCAAAACGCTCAAGGGACACACTGACGCCGTAACTAGCCTTGCGTTCAGCCCAGACGGCGCGATGCTCGCTAGCGGCAGTTGGGACAATACTATCCGTGTGTGGGACGCCGCCACTCGGAAAATCCGCATAACACTTGAAGGGCATGCAGGCGATGTCAACAGTGTGGCGTTCAGCGCGGATGGTGCCACGCTCGCCAGCGGCGGCGGTCGAAAGGACAACACCGTCCGCCTGTGGGACGCTGCCACGGGTGAGCCGCGGGCAACGCTTTTAGGTTATACGTGCGATGTGTGGAGCGTTGTGTTCAACGCAGACGGCACGACGCTCGCCGCCGGCGGTTGGGACGGCGCTATCCGCTTGTGGGATGTTGCCAAAGGCGAACCCCGCAAAACCCTCACGGGACATACAGACGAGGTCGATAGCGTTGCGTTCAGCGCCGATGGCGCGACACTTGCCAGCGGGAGTAGAGACGGCACCATCCACTTGTGGGATATTGCCGAGGGTACGATCCGCAAAGAGATTACGGGCCATGCGGGCGATGTCAATAGTGTTGCGTTCAGCGCCGATGACGCTACACTCGCCAATGACGGGGGTTTGCACGGCACAATTTACCTGTGGAATGCCGCCACGGGCCAGTTTCGCAGCATGCTCACGGGGCATACGTCCCCGATTAACAGCTTAGTGTTCAGTGCGGATGGCGCCACGCTTGCCAGCGGGAGTTGGGACGCTACCATCCGATTATGGGATGCCGCCACGGGGGCGCATCGAAAAACGCTAGCAGGGCATACGGAAGCCGTCACGAGTATTGCGTTCAACGCCGACGGCACGGCACTCGCCAGTGAGGGTAGGGACGGCACCATCCGATTGTGGGATATTGACACCGGAGAGCTCCGCAAAACCCTCACCGGCAAAATGGCGCCCGTCAACAGCATAGCGTTCAGCGCGGATGGCGCCACGCTCGCCAGCGGGTGCTGGGACGCCGCCATCCGATTGTGGGACATTGACACGGGAGAACTCCGCAGAATACTCACTGGACATACCGGCGGTGTAACTAGCGTTACCTTTGGAGCCGATGGCGCCACGCTTGCCAGCGGGAGTATGGACGGTACAATTCTGCTCTGGGAACTCCCGTAGTTACCGTTGAACGGCTTCTTTCAGAACGACACGCTCACACAAACCCCAAATTCCTACCGATTACGAATATCCACCGCCAAATTTTTTGCGCTTTTCGGTAACATTGTTTTATATGCACGACACGTCGTACAAGGAACTCTGCGAGTATTTGGAAATCGGAATCAGCGGTGTTGCGGGCCGGCTTTACGACGCTAGGAAACAACTCAACCGACGGTTATGGGCAATGGTTGAAAACGACGTTTCCACCAACGTACCAAAAACTGCGTCCGTTTAGATACAAAAATCGGTCGAAACACCCCGATTTCGAGGAGTCATAGGAGTCGAGATTTATAATCGAAACATCTGGAAAACTCGTCATGTCCAATCTTTTTATGAAAACACCCCCGGTTCGCACGGTTAGAGGTAAGGTCACCGATGAGCGCGGCAACCCAATCGAAGGGGCACTACTCTGTTCAATATATCACTATCACGAATGCAGAGACGAAAAGCGAAACGAAAACACCGCCGCAACTGACGCTGCCGGGGAGTATTCGATCGACAGATGGGTCAACGACCGTCCACTGCTCTACGCAATGGCTGACGGCTATACGACTGGCGTCGTGCATCTCGATTTGGTCAATCATACTTCGTTCTTAATCAATTTTGTACTCAAGCCCGCCGTCGAAACATCAGGGCGAGTTGTCGATGAAAACGGCGAGCCGGTGGAACGGGCTTACGTCGGATTTCACTATCCTCTGCAACAACACGGAGTTTTAGACCCGTGGTCAACATACACCGATGCGGACGGGAGTTTTCATATCTCCGGATTGCCTGAAGGCACAATGCGAGTCTACACTTCTCACGACGACTATCACAGGACCGACCACAGAACCGACGACTGGCAGGAAATAACGTCAGGCGATACAGATGCCGCATTGGTCTTGACACCGAAAACCCTAGCGAAAATCCACGGGCAGGTTGTCGATGCCGAAACGGGAGAATCAATCCCCGATTTCACCTATTTCACAGACAGACCGTACAAACCCTCAGAAGAGCGGGAAACGGCTTGGAAGGGATTAGAAGCGGATGGGTGTCACGACACATCGGAATCTGGAGAATTTTCCACCAAGGCACTCGATATTAATTGCGAACTCGATGTCATCGTGACAGCGGACGGATATGCACCGTTTCGCATTTGCAATGTTGTCGTGGGCTGCGAACGGCTTCGATTCCCGCTGGAGCCGGGCAAAACCGTTCAGGGCCGCGTTGTTGATGCCAAAACAATGCAGCCGATTGCCAACGCGGCGGTCCGCCATTTCTGTGCCGAACGCCCATTAGTCGATATGCCTGGTGTTCAACGATTAGTTTGGAATGGCCGGTCGGGTGCTAGAAATCAGTATCTAGGCGGACAATCAAGCGTGACCGATGCAGCCGGGCGTTTCGTTTTCAACACTCTTGGGGCGATGGGCGGCTATCTTTACGTCGAACCGCCTGATGACAGCCAACTTGCACCTTCGGCTGTCGGACCAATCCAATTTGATGACGGGGTATCGGAACTCGAGATGGTCATCATGTGTAACTCGGGCGGCACGGTTCAAGGCAAGGTACCGGAACTGCCGGCGGACGAAATCGCTCACTACAAGGATTTTCATGCCTGTTCAGCGGCACCAATAGAATCTGTCTGGCTCGCGTCAGACGAGATTCCACACCTTAAGATTGTATGCGGCCAGTTGATAGCAAGCGACGGGGCACTCAGCCTAGACGAAATGGACTGCGACGAATCATACGAGATACCGGATAACCGTGAAGTTGCTTTTTCGCATGTTATGCCGGGGCGATGGCGGTTGCAACACTGCACCCACCACCCAGATTTTTTCTATGAAACTGAAGAGATTGAGGTGCTTCCGCTCCAGATTGGGAAAGGTGAGACGATTACCGAACCGTTCAAATATTGATACATGGTGCGAATCAGGCACACTGAACCCAACCGGAAACGTTAGGTTTTGGAACAATCTATTCTAGCGCAGTGGCTGCAGAAATTCTTCAGCGAGGCGGCGGGAAATCAGCGATTGTTGGCAAATCTTCTGACAACTCCGCCGACTCGGTAGTTCGGGATGCAAGCGTCCTTTAGACTAGCGCGGCGCTGCAGATAATCTGCGGCAGGTCTGCGTTCTGGGACTGGATGTCCTGCTGCCTCGTTTTCCATTCCCTCATGTTATGTTGGCGGTAGAGTTGGCTTAGGTTTCTGAGCAGCGCGTCTCCAGCCACACCGTTTCGGCGCAGCAGATTAAGCTCGCGGTTAAGCGCATCGGTAATGGCGTCTCGGAACGCACGCTCCAACAAGTTGATTTGCGCTTTAAGGTCTTCGCCGCTCGCCTCCATGTAGATAAGTTGCAACTCACGGATTACATACCGTTGCGCATGCGACAACGAAAGTTTGTGCTCACGTTCCGCACGACGTGCTCTAATCTCTCGGGCGAATTCTCGCTTGACCCGCATGACGGTTTGATTGTAATCGGCGGGCAATGCGCCGCCAAGCAGATCAGGTTCGCACTTGATGGTCGTGAGGATGCGAGGGATGTCTCTAGAGATAATCTCGCCTGCTTCGTTCAAGAGAAAGAGTTGCTGATACCGCCCTGCCTGACAAAAGAGATAGGCGCCCTTTGATTCTCTCGGGAACGCGGCGCGGATGCCGTCTCGAAGATTCGCGATACGTTCAAATTCAGCCGGGTCATCGCGCTGCAACTGCCGCAGCAACTCTTCCGCCTCATTAAGATCCATCAACTCTTTATCGTCATCGAAGAGGCTCAATTGGTCGCCCTGCCCCTCATAGATGGCGTACATTGCGGTTTCGTTGAGCTGCTCAGATTCATCAAGGATAGCCGCGTCCTCGCCAATGGTGTCGTGAATCTCTTGAATACGGGAACGGAGAATCTCACGCAACCCCAAATTCCGTTCGATTCCGGTTTCAGGCAGAAAATTAAAGCCGTAAATCACATCGTGTTCGCTCCCGATACGGTCGATACGGCCGAACCGCTGGATGAGCCGCACCGGATTCCAGTGGAGGTCGTAGTTGATGATTGTATTCCCGTCTTGGAGGTTCAATCCTTCCGCCAAGACATCGGTGGCGATGAGTGTGGACAGTTCCGATTCGCCGCGCTGAAATTCGTATTCTGGATTCGCTTTCGGGGCGAACCGCCCCACGGCGCGTTCCTTGCTTTTGTCCCCGCTATAAATCACATCAATATCGCCGCGCTCGTTGCCCGGGTTGAGGTTTTTGTATAGATAGTCTGCGGTGTCCGCGTATTCCGTGAAGATTAGGCATTTGCCGCCTCGCAGCGGGGGTTGTTCCAGGCGGCTTAGCAGCGATTGCAGTTTCGCGTCTTGTTCGGAGGTAATCGGATCGACTAGATTCAAAATTCTCTGCAACAGTGATATATCGTTGGAGAGGTGTTCTTGAAGCAATTCGACATTGAAATCGTCAGCCTTGTACCGATCGGACGCCGCTGCCAAGGCGTCCATTAGGTCTTGCTCTTCCACGGCGGAGGGTTCGTAAAGAATCGCCTGCGCATCATCGCCAGCGGGTACAATTCCGTTTTCGAGCGCCTCCGCGAAAAGTCTGTGCAGCTTAAGCAGCCGCCGTATCGTCTGCCTAAAGGCGTGGACGCTGGATTCAAAGCGTTTGAACAGGAGAATTCGCATCAACCCGCGAAGGTTTGCCCCGGATCGCTGCAGGTCAGCATACGGATCCTGCTTCTGCTTCGACGGGTGGACATAGTTCCAGAGTCCGTAACGTGCATAGGTAAGCTGTCCAGCCGCGAACGAAGCCGAATCTTTCCCGCGCGGTTTCCCCAAGCGGCCGCGCAACTCATGATAGAGCCCTTGATACGTGTCCTCAATACTGTAGGATACGGTTTCTAAGGAACGGTTAGGAAAGAACTGCTTATTGCCGCCGACGAGGACGTAAGCCTTTCGACCCCCGTTGAGGTACTGGTGAAATTCAGCCGGGTCGACCGGTTTTTCGGTCTGGGCATCGAAACCGTACCAGCGCAGGATGTGACTGCGGGTGCGTCGAATCAGAATGTTTCCCAACAGATCGGGGAGCCGCCGCTCGCCCTTCTCAATTTTACGAAAGTATTCCCGCAGGTCGGGCGGGTCTATCGGCAAATCGGTGATGTCGTTGGGGTGGAAGAGTTTAATCTGATGGTACACGTCCCAGGCGCTTTTGTTGCGCGGTGTTGCGGTGAGAAAACAGCATCGCCGTCCAGATGCCAAGAACGTCTGCAGCAACTTATAGCGCTGCGTGTCGGAGTGGCGGAAGTTGTGGCTTTCGTCAATCAGCACGAAATTGCGGTCTCGGTATATGACATCGTTAAACACCGAGGACGACACGCCATCCGCGCTCTCAGGGTTTTCTCCGGCACGCTCACGCAACTTGCCCATGGAAAGGACGCGGGCGTTGAGGTGGTAGACCTCATTGTAGCGTTCCCACATATTGACCAGCGGCGCCGGACAGATAATGAGCGGACGCGCATGTTCGGTCCATTCAAAGTGCTTGATGATTGACGCGCCGACGTAGCTTTTTCCGAGCCCCACGACATCCGAAACAAAGACACCGCCGTTATCGCGAATAATCTGCACAGCTTGCCGGACAGCGACCTTTTGAAAATCCGCCAGATCTTTGGTAATGTCATCTTCCCAGAGAACCTCGCGGTCATCACCGCCCTCCAGCCGGTCTTTTACCAACTCGTACAGCGTCTTCATGTAGATGTCGTAGGGCTTAACGAGCGCGAACCCCCATGAAGCTTTCATCGCCTCCATCAGGGATGCATCGAAGTCTTCCGATTCGTCCCATAGCTCGTCGAACCAGCGGCAGAGTTCGGCGTGGTTCGCAGCGCCGTGCACAACGACATTGAGTTCGGTGTTATGGTTTAGACCGGATAATGTGAGGTTGGACGATCCTATGACAGCGGCTCCCTTTTCGTACCGTCCGTCTTGGCGATAGTCGAAGATGTAGGCTTTTGCGTGCAGCCGTCCTTTGGTATAAACCCGCACGAGAAGGCGCTTCTCGGCGATCATCCGTACGATGGATTTGATTAGGGCTTCGGCTTCGTCGGTCTGGTCCATGAACTCCACGGACTCGCTGATGTTATCTGCGGTTGCAACGCCCATCTGTCTTGCGTCGGCGCGTTTAACGTAGCGGTGCGCGTCCGCGAACTCGGCGACCTGTTCAAGCCTTCGATGCCCCTCGGCGAGCTGCTCTAGCGTGTCCCGATCCGTGGTGTTGCCGATAAGCAGACGCAGTTCGTTGACGCCCTGGAGTTCGTCAACAATACTCTGGAAGCCCGATAAGAAGAAGTATCCGACGGCAAACCTCGCCTTCTCCGTCGAATCGAGGAGGAGGTTGATGTGTTCAACCAGTTTTTCGTTGCGGTTGTCGATGATGTCGTGCGGCATGGAGCCATCCTATATCTTCTTATAGGAAAACCAGTAATTTTTATACATTGCGGAAAGATCGGTTGCCTAACCGAGCCGCTGTTTATGCAGACCGTCGTAGATACGGTGAGAAACCGCACCTACCGAAACTTGTGTAGTATGAATGGTATTGACAATAGTAACGAGATTGTTGCGCGGTTTGAAGGAATTGGAATTTCATTTTGCACGGCGGATGCGGTCCACTGTTCTCCTCAAACTTGGGGATGCCGCGGCAGCTCGTTCTAGATTCCAAGCATCGCGTACAAATTGGCTCAGGCAACTGTTATATTCGGGCCCCACAGTAGTAGTAACCGCTCTTCGCGGTGGAACGAGCTGGTCTCGCAAACTCTTCTTGTTGCTTCTTCGGGCAAGCGATACTAGGAATTCTTTGGGTTGAGGAATATCATCTGGTGTGCTAGGAATTCGAGTTGCTGGTATAGACAAGAACGCGGCTAGAGCATCCCGATCCGCCATAATCCAAGATTCGATTTCCATCACCGCCACGCGAAGGAAAAATCCGGGATTTAGCGGGGCTCTCACCCAAGATTGGATTAGTTCCGGGGCACAAGTTTGTGGAGAGTCTAGGTCTGTGAACATTAAAACATAAGGCGGCGCCGCCGCTGATCGATTGAGCTCGTTGGCGCGCCTTTGAAGGTAAGACTTTCCTTGATAAGTGTTTGGGATTCTGAGATCAATTTCAATGCCTAAATGCTTGAGAATTTTAGTCGAGACCACATCGCTTAGGCTATCCTCAACCGCAAGGATTACGCTGTTTAGGCTCATTACAGTAAATTCAACTGTTCAAGATTTTCAGGTTTGGTTCTCGAAAGCACAACTTCAGCGACAGTCAGCCCGTTCCTCAGTAGTGATTCTACGGCAGAAATGTCGGAGGCTCTTTTTACCTCTGTGCCTTCTTTGGCGGGCGTGAGCAGCAGTACTTCCGTACCGTCAATTCCCTGTTCCGTGAGAAGAGCGTCGCTGTGTGTACTCACGAAGACCTGCCGCCGCCGCGTTCGTTGCATTTTAGATATTAAAGCGGCGATGCGTGACACAATGCCGGCGTTTAATGACAGTTCAGGTTCCTCCAATAGAAGAATTGACTCACTTTCTAGAAGTGTCCAGAGTAATCCGAGAAGGCGCAGCGTCCCGTCCGAAAATTGATCTTCGCGTTGCCAACCTGCCTTTGGACGCCAGTGAGAATAGAGTGCTTGAAAATGCGGGCGGCCGGTAGTTTCATCTCGAACAAATTCCAATTGCTCAAGTTGGGGCACGGCAAAATTTAAGGCCTGTTCAATTTTTTTCAGTCTCGACCGGCGAGTTTTTTCCGGGACACTTGCAACCCTTTCAAGAAACCCCTGCCCAAATGGATCGTCTTCAACAATCTTCCCTTGAATGGAATCGGAAAACCGCAAGAGTTGAGGAACTAAATGCTGGTATCTGATAGCTTGCAGGAAACGCGCTATTTCCCGAAATTTGGCATTGACATTAATCTGTTCAAGAAAGGTCTGTGTCAGTCGATCTGGATCTGCCTCGTCTGGTTTATCCGGTCTATTGAGGATTCGTTCATTATTTCTCCACACGCGCTCGTAGCTGAGGAGGGGACGGCGATATCCCCGAGTTTCTTGGCGAAATCCGAGCCCATATTTCCAAGTAGCGGAGGAGTCCGAATCCTCCGCAAGGTGTATTTCAATTGCCACCTCCGGATCGCGCCGTGCCGCCAAGCTACGGATTTTGGAGAGACCGCCCCGGTCTTTGACGGCTTTCTGAAAACCGCCGCCCTCCGCTTTTACGATATCTCGAAGAAAGCGAAAAATGTCGAGAAGGTTGGATTTCCCGGACGCATTCGCGCCTACAATAAACTGACGTTCGCTAAGATGTACATCAATCTGTTTAAAATTACGCCAGTTTTTCGCGATGAGGCGGCTGATTATCATAGCGGTAACTCCCGATACGTCTGAGAATCAGATTTTTTCTTTGAGTTGTCCTGCTTCGGTTGGATTTTGTGTTGCTAACGGCGCCAATTAATATCGTAAAGTATGTCACATAAACATTGCGTTGTCAATTGAGTCTTCGGCAACCACTTGCCATTTTAAACGTCCGCGTTCCGAGGGCGTCTGTCACAAAACCCCTAACTCCATTTCGGATAGTCGCGTATTCGTAGATCTTCGCGCCAATCGGACATATTATCGCCTTTTCGGCCGCGGCTACGGACTTTGACAGCGTTCAGCGACTGATTACGCGCCCAAACGGTGCCCATTTGTTTGACAAACAAGGGTACCGAATCCTCACGGCACTGATCTCGAATCTCGGCGACCCACGCCTCATTCATGGGTCTCGCACCGGGTCCTGATTCGCCTCCGACAATCACCCAATGTATACCGTCTAATCTGAGTTGACCGAGCCGCCCGAGCAAGGGTTCCAGTGACAGGAATTTGAGTTGCGCTTCGGTGCCTCGCAGACAATCTATCCGGAAGGTGTATTCTGCGCTTTCCACACTTACCCCCATCCAGACATTCGGCAGCCAGCGCAGTTTAGGGCTCAATTCGGCAAGGCGTTCCGCTCGTTTGGTGAGAACTTGAAATTGGTGCCGGTCAGCCCGCCTCATAACGTCAAAGACTTCTTGGATGTATTCTAACGGCACGTCCTCATGGAACAGATCGCTCATGGAGTTTACAAAAATCAAGCGAGGTTTTTTCCATTTTAAAGGCTGATTCAAAACGCCGGGCACACGTTGGACGCGATTCGTCCACCGAGGTCCCGTTTTCGTCATTTTCGCAATCCCCTCGTATGCCAAACCCTTCTGAGCGAATCGCGCGGCGATACGTTCGGCATAGCAGAAACGACAGCCTTCAGACACGCGGCTGCAGCCGCGCACCGGGTTCCAGGTTGATTCCGTCCACTCTATATTGGATTGCGTAACCATTACTGTTCACTTTCTCAAGATGTCTTGCGCAATTTTTACAGCAGTTGAGACACGCCTTGAGCTAAAGGCTAATATTGTCGATTTCGTATTGTCATGCGCGGTGTTCAACCCACTCCTAGGCTTGCATGCTGGTTGCCGATGGCGTTTCTACTGTTGCGTGATGCGATTAGCCTGCGTTAGCCTATTTTGCTTAGCTCGCTTTTCGGCGCTGGGGCGATGAGCATAGCGCTCAGGGTATTGACCCAGAAACTGTTACGATTCAGGCGGTTAATTCCGGCTTGGATTATTTTCAGGTGTTCGACGACTTTTTCGGTGCCGTGCATGGGAGTGCTGTACTTTGTCTGAATCGCGGATTGCCGCGGATTAAGGGATTACACGGAGGGGATTCGATTGAAATGCCAATGTGTACATGGCACGTTGACGTCTTTGATGAGGCTCGGTATTATTATTTCGCCTCTAGGCTTCATCGCTATCTTGCAAGGATTTTGCGGCGAAAATGGTTAAGCGCAATTCCTCTCCGAAGAGTTCGTATACGGGGGTTGTGCCGCTAAGTTCCTGGCTTTCATTGAGTATGATGCCGACGCCTTCGCCCCGGCGCTCAAGAAAGTGCCGCCTCTTTACTTGCCTGCCTATATTGTCGTCAAGCGTAGTTTCAGAAAGTAGGCGTGTGAGGAGTTCGTTTCGGGTTGCTTGGTTGTAAGGTAAATCGTCCACCGTTAAGGTATTTGCCAATGTCCCCGGCGAATAGAGTTCCAGCCGGTCTGTGAACATGAACAACCGAATCTTCGAGCCGGCTTTTGAATAATCCCTGTGGACAACCGCATTTACGATTGCTTCAAAAACAGCTCTCATGCTGTATTGTGAACGTTCTATTCTGCCAACGTCCTTGCGGGCTGAGACTTGGTTGTATCTTTCAACAAATTTGAATGCGTCCACAACCTGTTGGCCGAGCGGTCCCCGAAAATCCTTTGCGTCAATCTGGTAGTTCGCATCCTTGACCACACCGTTATAAAAAACGGCTTGGATGAAGCTGTTATAGAGGAAATCGTCGGGGCTGTCATGACACATCAACAGGCCGGCTACCGAGGCGCGGCAATTTTGACCGTCTTTGACCAGCAAGCGCCGTTTCAGTAGCAGGTCTTCTACATTCTCCCGATCAGTTGCTCCCGCCGTGATAAATCGCCGATACAGCTTTTCCCTTAACGTGTCTCTGTGAGTGTTCGGTACGAACTGCTTATCAAAAGAGATTCTATGTGCCTGCGAACGGCTTTGCGACAACCGCCCCAACTGCTCGGTGGTCATTTCTCTTGTGCTGCCGTCCGCGCGAATTAAATAACGTCCGGAAGATTTATGTACAAACAAGCTTGGCGGCACATCTATTTTCAACAGATTCTTATCGTCGATCCGCAGTTTTTCTGTAACAACGTACACCATAGGGTCAACGTTGTCGCTGCATATTTCAACCACTGTTTTCTCTGTCCTGTCGAGATCGTGGCGGTCAATACCGACAATTTCGCTGTCATCGCCAACGCCGATCAGTATCACCCCACCATTCGCGTTGGCAAACGCAACGATTTCATCGGCGAGCCCCTCTCTGTGAGGCAACTCTCTTTTGAATTCAACCGTTGCGTCTTCTCCCAGATATATTTTTTCAGTGAGTTCGGTTAAGCTGTCAAACATTGGTCATTCTCAAATCAATATACAAATGTCTGAATCGCGGATTGCCGCGGAATTACCGGAAAAACACGGATAAAATCCCCGGTTTTCCTATCGCTGCGAATTTTTACTTCCCTTGCGGTCTAGTGTGTTTTTCCCCCGGATATAAGCGAAAGTGCTTTAAGAAATGAGTGCACGCCTGCAATTTCTAGCTTACTGATTTCCCAGTCATATTCTTTGGCGAATTTCTTAATGTGTTTGCGTTTGGTGCGCTTCCGTTGTTGGAAAATGTAATGCACTTTCGCGGCGATCGAGAGCGTATTAAAATCGCCCGCCAATGGGAGGCTGTTTAACGTGTCAAGCGCTCGCTTCCAATCGGTGTATCCATCCTCTTTTTTAATCTCACCCATTACCGCTTCGCTGTCGGATGTCCAACAATAGGTATGGCGCCGGGTCTCGCCAAAGACATTTCGGTCGGTTGAAAAAGACTCCGTGACTTCTTTCAGAAAGCGGGCGTGGACGAGAATATCCAGGTTTTCCGCAACCGGACTGCTATAAGGTCCATAGTAGTGCGGCCGGAAACCGAGGTCGGTTTTGTTCAATACCGACAGGAAATAGAGTTTCTTTTGGATAGTAGTTCGTCCCCGGAGACTTTTCTCCGCCTCACCCCCGATGACAAGCAAAATCAGGTCTTGAATGTGCATACGACTGTTTTCCTTTGAGGGACAACACATTTTGATGGCCCCTGTCCGACAAATAGCAAAAGGCTTGAAATTGCTATGTTTTTTATGTCAGGTATTCACTTTTTTGAAATTGTCTGAATCGCGGATTGCCGCGGATTAACTGATGACACGGATTGAGAATCTGCGTTATCCGCTTCATCAGTTTAATCCGTGATTCAGATGGTTTTTTCCAAGGCGGTCCTCCACAATCGCAAAACATTCAGGTTTTAGGGCGGATGGAATACGCCCAGATTCACTACCTTGTACGGTCAAGAATGCCATAAAAACGTTAAGTTTTCAATAAAATCATTAAGCAACTACCCAATCCTCCTTCAATCTGCTTGCCTTCTGCAGTCGCTTCGCATTATACACGGCGTCGCGATTCCCTCCTGTAAGGTTTAGAACATTAAAGCTACCTGTGCCAAGGCACAGACATCAGGCTCTCTCTCGGTTATGCCGACTAGACTAGGTTGTTTGGCATTTCATTTGCTGAAGAAACGGGAACTCATCGTGCCGAACGTACCGCCATGACTGTGGGACGACAAACTTCGAGAATTGGCGTCGCAATGTGCTTAGGCTAATGGGAGTTTGGCATTTCCAGATATCTGTAATTTCAAGTGCATAAGCTATAGTCTGTCCCTCAAAATAGGTGTCGAAATCCCGCTTATTCACGCCTGCTCGATTGCGCACCATGTTCCAAACATCCTCAGGAGCATCACACCACACCTGTCCAACACGAAAGCCTCCGCGCAACTCCATAACAGGACTGGACACATAAATGAATACATCACGGTGCCGCATACCCGATGCAATTCGCCGTCGCAGTTCAGCCGTTTTACGGCGCTCAAAAATCAAATTTGCATAAAGAGGTTTTAGAGAAAGTAGGACGGGTTGCTTTGTGAGATTCATGGCCAATCAGGAAAACCTTTTTGATATAGTTCACGAAAAATCTGTGCAGTTAGTGTGCATGGGCCTTGTAGTGACGGCTGAGGCTTATTGTTTTTTTTGAATACATCTTTCACCTCATCCAATGAGACGGGTTGTCGAAAGAGAAACGTATGCGAAAATTTCAATGCCATGAGTTTCTTCGACGGATCATGGTGGCAAATCTCATAAAGGTCGTCCCATTTCAGAATCCCGAATTTTTTGAATTTTCTGAAAAGTTCTTTGGGGGTGTCTACTACAACGTCGTCTAGGCGAGATACGGCTATAATTTGGTGTTTATCTCTGCTAACATACCACAAAATCCGAGCTGGGGCTTTTAACATTTTGTGACGCGTTGCTGAACGATAGTAAACATTATTCCAGAGCAATAGGACTTCAGGATTCCCCCCGAAGAGGTCGTCTGCCGACGCTAGTCTGTCAATCAGACTAATCGCATAGCCAGCCTGAATTGGTATCAGAAAAAGCCTTTGGGGTGCAGGCTTGAGACTTAGCGGAGAACAACATTGTTCTAGGCCAAGATCTAACATACACTGATAACTAGATAGACATTCAGGGCGTAGTGCAGCAATCGCAGACAATACTTCCTTCCGACTCTTGCACCGAGAAAAACAGAATCTCACGAAACTGCTGTCAAATTTTATAAATCCCAACTCTAACAAGTCTGGTGTCATGCTGAGGGCGACGGAAGAAATTTCGAACTTGACCATATCCAGATTTTCCTCAACTGCTTTGGCAATCGTGTCGGCAATGAGAAAGCGGCCGAACAGCAATCTGTCAGCAGAATATATCACTCTTGCCAAAGGTGAACTGAGTACTCTATTGAAACTCTTTGTCAGAACTCGGATTCCAATTAATTCATCACGTGACCGTAGCAGTTCACATTCGTAACGATTCGGTTCGGCTAGCAAGGATTCCAGTTTTACCCTAAATTTCCCCGTCGTTTCATGTTTTTCTACAAATGAAGCAAAGGGAAAGGATGCTAAGTCTTTGGACTCCATGCGTTGCCAACGAAGGCGAAAGCCTGCAATTCGGTCGGGGACATAGGATTGCTGTTCTGCCAACTCATGCATCCGAATAATCAGGTCGACGGGACTAATCACATCAAGCCCTGTTAGCTCGGCTATTGCTTTTGACTTTTTCAGTAACGCCCGGTCGCGAGTGACAAATGTGTTTACGCTGGACGCGGCAGCTTTAGCTAAATGTTGAATATCGGAATCCTGATTTCGCCTTCCGCGAGGAAGTATTCCACTTAGTAGTTCGGCAATACCTTCTGTTAAATGGACGGGGGATTTAATTTGAGGAAAGTTGTGAGCTCTGTTATTGGATAGTTTACGTAGTTGTGGATCGTCCTGTCGGTCAATTTCATTGAGCAGCTCGTCCGTAATCCAAAGGCTTAAGGAATCTACTAGGAAATCGGAGAGGAGCATTTTAGATGGTGTGGTCTTATCACTATCTGGTTCATCAAAATCGAAGAAGATCTGGGCATCAATGATGATGTCCACAGTATCGTCTGATGTTCTTGCTTGAAATATCTCTAACTGCTCCTCTTGAGTGAGTGTGAGTTCCCAGGTCGTCAAGCGGTGATTATCCTTTGAACGGCTCGGTTTTTCTCCTATGGCCACGAACCCCAATTTGGGCCACATGCGATTTTCCGGGAAATCACGACGACAATTTAGTGTTATAAACTTTTGCGTAACCACCTTACCTCGCAAGTAATTAACAAGCTGGGTAGCAACGCCTTTGCCACGATGCTGTTTCGCTACGCAAAGGTGTGTAATTCTGAAATAAATCGGATGGGCTGAGTAGAGAAGATAACCCACAAGATTATCGTCATTGCCTATAACTCCAAGTGCGCCTCCTTTATTTAGAAAATCTTGCAGGGCTTCCTTCGGGAGAAAACCGAGCGTTTTACTGTTCATTTTCATTAGCTCGTCTACGGCATCAAGCCAAGCCGATGTTAGTTTCGAGACTGTTATGTTCATAATTTGCCTTACTTAAGGGTAAACCCAAAAAGTCTTCACTATAAATTTACCTGTGAGATTGATAGCACAAATTTGATTATACCACACACCTGTTAAGTTGTCAATCATTGTTTAAGTCGGCGGGCTGATCCACTTTCAGACTACCCGCCTTCCGCAGGCGCGCCTGCACAAGATCGATAACGGCTTCATACACGGCATCGCGTTCACCTTGTGTGAGGTTGAGGGCGTCGAAGATGGCAGCGTCAAGGGTGCGACGCTCGCCTGATGGTTCAAGCATGTCCCATGAGGTTAAGGTGAAAATCGATACATCGTCAAAAGCAATCGTGTTTGGATCTAAGCAGAATAACTCCGCGACCTCATAGGTCTGAATTTTCAACAGACCACCGCCGAAATTTGAACGTCCTGCCATATTTACCATGAGCTGGAATAAGGTCGAATTCAAAGATACACACAAACTCGGCGTCAAATCTGAATCCATGTGTATTTCTTGAAAATTATCGCTTGTGAAACAACCGTCCAGAGCATACAGAGTCTTTGCTGTTGAAGAAATCAAGTAGTTGAAAGCAAGCTGTGGAAGCCGCCGATTGCCCAAATCCCACCACCGCGCTCTACCGCTGCAACTCGGTCTCTGGTCAAACCTTCTTGATTTGCCGTATTCAATGTATTCTAAAGCGGCGGTGTCTACTAGGTCCTCTTTGTCTTTATTGCACATGAAGAGTTTGAACTTTAACTGGCTTGGATCGATTAGGATGCTTTTGCACTCTCGCGGACTTTTGATGACGGGCTTCAGGAACTCCTCCTCGATTCCCTATCGTCGAATTGCTTCGTCGTCAAGGTAGAAAAACTCGTTTGCCCCCGTTGTAAAACCTCGTCGCACCTCGGCGATGTCACCCAGCCGCACCAGTTTGTCCTTGCCTTTCTCCAGAATGGTCCAGTAGATGTCCGGTGCGCGGAGATACTTTCCGCCCCACTTGTCGCCTGCAAATTTCGGTTTGGGCGAGGCGTCAACAATTCCGTTTTCCAAAAGTGATTTTTGCGGCATTGGATCGACCCGGTGTTCCTGCCTCCTAAGGCGTTTCGAGGCGGTTTCAATCTCGTAGAAAATCACGGGATCTAGGATGGCTTCAAATGGTGTATTGAAGGAGACGAATCGTGCCGTACAGTCCAACCCTGACTGTCGTGTGTCGTCGGGTGCGGAGAAGAGACAAATGACGGTGTTCACATCGGCGGATGCGAAGGAACGCCGCGCACGATTGTCGATAATCTGTTTGATGCGGCAGTGCTTGAGGGTGAACTCCTGCAGGTCTTTTCCGTAGGCGACATCGAGCCACGAATTTGAGGTGATGAAACAGAACGACCCCATGGGATTGAGAAGTGAAAGCGCGTGGAAATAGAAGTAGATGTAGAGGTCGCTCTTGGCGTCAATTTTGTGTGAGACCGCGGCGGCTGGGTTATCCGGTTTGACGTCCTTTTCGCGTTTGTAACCGAAGAAGCGCGGGAAGGCTTGGTACACGGAGCGGGCGAGTTTTGCCTTGCGCGCCTTATTGAACGCCTTCTTTTGTGCGTCCGTCATTTCTTCGCGCGATAGTTTCGGATCCAAAATGTTCTCCTGCCGCACATACGGCGGATTGCCGATGACGATATCGAACCCACGTCTGTCGTCGGAAAAGATTTCGACAAAGGCGATGTCCCACACAAACGGGAACGTTCGCGCGTCTGCGAGGGCGCCGTGGGCTTGGACAAGCCGGTCACGGTCTATAGTCAAAGTCTCAATCTGTTTCCGCCGCTCTGCCGCTTCCAGTTCAAATTGGTGCGCGGTTCTCTCTTCAATAGTGCCATCAAGCCGGATCTGTTGCGCTCTAGGTCCATTGATAAGCTCATGCAAATCGCCAATTTCCGTATTGATATCTTCGGCACGTGTATCTATAAGAACTTGGAAGAGGTTCTGTTCCTCTTGTTGTATTTCCTGTTCGGAATCGTAACGGCAGGTTCTGTCGTTGTTGAAGAACTTTAGCTTTTCGTTTTTGAGGCGGGTGGTACGTGCTTTTAAGGATCTTGGTATTTCGCTGAAATCAGCGCGGATTTGGGCGAGGTTCATGCCGCCGATTTCTTGGACGAGGCTATCGCCGCATCGTATGTTAAAGGAGAAGTGCGGGAGCAGCGGCTCGTTGCGCAATTGGAGTTCTGCACGGGGAATATCGGCGTCAATGATGAGCGCGAGCCAGAGGCGCAGTTCCGCGACGTGGCACGCCCACTCCATCACGTCCACGCCGTAGAGGTTGCTTCCGACAATTGCCTTCTTGCGGTCGAAGCTGGATGCTTCCCGTCCAAGCGCACGATTGGCTCTATCCCGCAGGTCGTCTAGGATTTGGAGCATCCCGACGAGGAAAGCGCCGGAACCGCAGGCGGGATCTACAATTACAATTTCGCTTAGCCGCTCTCCAATCGGATTCCAAAGTTTTGCTTCGATGAGCCTCTGATCGGCGTCGGTTTTGTCGTCCGGGTCGAAGGCGAACACGGCTTGGTAAAGCGCCGGTTTGTGTTCCTCCCCCAAGTGATTCGCAAGGTTGTCCACCAGCGCCAGGCGGCACATCAGGTCAATCTCGGTGCGCGGGGTGTAGAAGATGCCGGCGTCGCCGCGTTCATCGGTTTCCGCAGAAACGTTGACGAGGCTTTCATAAACCTTTCCAATCATCTCAGGATCGATGGCGACCTCCTGATCGAGCGGGCTGTCTTCAGCGATAGTGAAGTTGTAGTTTTCAAGAAAATCGAAAATACGCACGAAGCGGGAATCAGAAATCTGGAAATGGTGCGACTCGTCGAGGGAGTTCTCGGTGAACAGACCGCCGTTGAGGTAGGGTGCGGACGCCAGCGCTTTCCGAATGTCGTCGGGAAACTGGCGGTGTCCGCCGTGGAATCTGTTGTTAAACGCCTCGAAGAATAGGACGTTGAGCCAGCTCTCGACGAACGAACCGTCCGGCTGGTTTGCGGAACGGTAGCTCTCCCAGAACGTCCGCAGAAAGCCGGTATCGCTGCCGAGCCAACGTTTGCGCTGGATGAAGTAAAGGAACATGCAGCGGTTGAGGAATTGCAGTGAGTAATCGTGCGCCCACTGACGGTCGTCCGTCTGATCTTTCAAGTCTTTCTGCAGATTGTCAAAGACGGTTTTGTAGGCTTCAAAGAATTGCTTGGTGACGGCTTCGACATCGAAAGCTGCTTCGTGGTGGGCCTGAATGTCGAGGGGTTGAATGGTTTCGAGAATAGGACTGATGGATTCCAGATCGAGCATGGCAATCCGCTCGGATGCGGTGCGCAGTTTTTCGTAGGGGCTGATTGTGATGCGGCGGAACAAGCGGCGTTTTTTGGCGTCCTTATCGTATTTGATATTGACGAAATGCCAGTGCGTCTGCTCGCGGTTGCTGAAGATGAACAGGGAATAGGGGTGGTTACCCAAGAGGCGAGAGATGATGGGGCGTTCCGCCGTCAGGAGCAGGCGGTCGGTATTGAGATGGACGTAAATGATATGAAAAGCGGCGTCCGTTCCGCCGCCGGCGAGAAGGATTGGATCGCTGGCGAGGGAGTCTCCGCCTTGATAGGAGAGCGGGGTGTTGCGATGGTCGTAGTTTAACTCGGACCAGAACAGTTCTTTGAGGGGTTCGATGCCGTGGAAGTTCTTGAGGATTTCTAGGATTCTTTGGTGTTGTGTGAGATTGTTTGGCATGGGGGTGCCTCTATGTGAAATGGTCAGTTAGGAGAAACCGAGTTTTTTGGAAAAACTCGGTTTCTGAGTTTGGTTGCGTGTTATGAACCTCCTCCTCCTTGGTAAGGAGGGGGATGATTGGCGTGTAGTCTAGAGAAATCGAATGCTTCAAGAAATCTCGGTTGTTCTGTTTGAATTTCAGAAACTCATTCCCGTCGGTCGTCGCTTTTTTATTATACCATTGCAGCTATGGGATTGTCATTACCGAGGCAAGGATGCCTCTCCCACAGTCAAGTACAGGTTTCATTTGAGCAAAACAGGCTGTGGGAGGGAAATCCTTTTCCCAATATTCAGGTCAGAATGTCACTACAGTTGAAAATCGTGGCAGGGATGCCTCTCCCACAAGAGCAGCTTCTCCCACAGATAAGCCTTCTCACAGAAAACTTCTAATCTCCATTCAGGCTGCCTACTACCTCGAATTTACATCGCCAATAAGGGCAGTCTTTTGCTTTTTTGACTAAGCCTTGTCGAACGGGGTTATGATAGCAGTAGCGAATAATTTCGTTCAGAGATTCGTCGCGTCGAATGCCGTGGTCATGAAATCCTTCCTTCCATACTGAACCGTGTTCACCTCGATTTTCGTTAATCTTCCTTGCTGTAAATGCCTTGAGGGAATGCATAATTTTTGGTAAGGTTTGGTTACGACCAAGTTGGATTACTGTGTGGATGTGGTCGGGCATGACCATGATACAGATCCACTTGATTCTACCATGGGTTTCTAACCATTCAAAAGTTTCAAAGATGATTTGTGCAACATCAGGATTCGAAAGAATCGGTTTTCGGTCCAATGTAGAAGTAGTGAGGAGGTAATATGTTCCTGGTATTTCGTATCGTCCCTTCCGTAATTGATGGCTTCCTCGATTTGGAAAACGGTGCACGGGGTTTCCTTTTTATGGGACGGAGTTTATTCTGTCAACAAAATGAGGATAGGTTGGTTCCATTGTCGATTATCGAGGCAGGGATGCCTCTCCCACAGGTAAGCTCCCCTCACAAATAAGTACAGGTTTCATCCGTGCCAAATAGTCTGTGTGAGGGAAATCCTTTTCCCGATACTCTGGTTAGAAAGTCTCTACTATTGACAATCGAGGCAAGGCTGCCTCTCCCACAGGTTTTTTGGTCGAGATGTGAAAGCTTCCTTGACTCTGTAGATACTGAGGCGGAAAGCCTGTGGGAGGGAAATCCTTTTCCCGATATTCTGGACAGAATGTCTCTAATACTGAAAATCGAGGCAGGGATGCCTCTCCCACAGGAACAGCCTCTCCCACAAAAACAACCTTTCCCACAGGAGCAGCCTTCCTTCAGATAGGTTTCTTACCCGCTTTCAAACTACTTGCTTTCTGCTAGCGGGCCTGCACCGGATTATGAACCTCCCCTAACCCCTCCTTAGTAAGGAGGGGAATAATTCTATTCCCCCTTGGTAAAGATGAGCAAGGCGCAAGTAGCTAAATCGCCTTGCAAGCGTTCGGATTTTGGTGTATGCTGTCATCGGGTGGGTTGGGTGTTGCGTTTGCACGTACGGAACGGAAATTCTATCAAAAATGCATTAGGAGGTGCAACGATGAGAATTCTGTTGGTGCTCGTATTGGCGCTTCTGAGTGCGTGCGGCGAGGAACATATCGAGATAATGACGCTGGCACCTTACGAGGTACCGTGTGTAGGGGCTTTTGAGCAGGATTGTTACCTCGAATACAATTCGGACTCAGGGCGCTGGGAGTTTTTCTACGATGCGATTAGCGGCTTCGATTTTGAACCGGGATACTTTTATACGCTTGAAGTCAGATTGGAAGACATTGGCACCGAATACCAGGATGCCGGAAGATACGATTATCACCTTGTTAAGATACTAGATAAAAAGAAAGCGCCGGATGATTTCCACCACAAAAGAGGCGACAAGCCTGAATAGCAGAGGCTATGGAGAATTGAGCATCTGTAACAAACGGGATTCGGAGGAAAAAATGAGATTGTTGTTGATGGCGGCGCTAGCGGTTTTATGCGCCTGCGGCGGGGATCATATTGAGACATTGACGTTGGGTCCCTACGAGGTGCGGTGTCAAGGATTTATTGAGCAGGACTGTTTTCTTGAGTACAACGCGGATTCAGGCCGTTGGGAATTTTTCTACGAATCGATTCAAGGATTTAATTTTGAACCGGGATACTTTTATACCCTCGAAGTTAGGTTAGAAGACCGCGGACCCATTCAGGACGCCGGGCGATATTCCTATCACCTCGTAAAGGTCATAGAAAAGAAGGAAGCGCCTGATGATTTCGATCATCGGAGAGGCGACAAGCCGGCATAGAGTACGGGCCGGAAAATAATCAGAGGGATACAAGAATGTTAGGTTTCTCCCAAGCCGGCACCGATTCCGATAAAGCGAACACTGCTCAATTACCAAAAAGCGTTGGGTTACGCTGCCTCTTGCGACATTTCTAACGCAATCAAACCTACAAAACCCGATTTGAAGCCGCAGCGGCTATGAGATACATCGGTTGCAAAAACAATCTACTGTCTTCTATTGAGGAGGTCGTGCGAACGCACTGTCCGCAGGATGGTGTTTTCTGTGATCTCTTTGCCGGCACGCATTCGGTCGCGGCGCATTTCAAGAGACTTGGATTTCAGATTATTTCCAACGATCTGCTCTACCTCGCTTATGTCTTCGGGCGCGCACTGATTCAGAACAGCCATACACCCGCTTTCAACAAATTAACGAAACTCCCTGCGGCTCACCCCTCAAATCTGTTTGACGGGATGGATACGTACACGGACGTATTGAACTATTTGAACCGGCTTGAGGGAACCTCCGATGGTTTTATCTACAATACATATTGTCCGGGCGGGGAAAACCGATACAACCGGCAATACCTCTCTGACAGTAACGGACAGAAGGTCGACGCAGTTAGGCAGCAGATTGAAGCGTGGCGGGGGGATGGGACAATCACCGAAGACGAGCATTATACCCTCCTACACTCGCTCCTGGAGGCGGTCTCGAAAGTGACCAACATCTCAGGGACTTACGGCGCGTATCTGAAAAGCTGGGACGCAAGAACCTACAAAGACCTAACGCTTGAACCGTTTTCACCGATTGCGTCGGACAAGGAACATGCCGTCTACCAAGAGGATGCAAACCAACTCGTTGAGCGGATTGGCTGCGACATTCTTTACATCGACCCTCCCTACAATAGCCGCCAATACATTACGAACTATCATCTCCTCGAAACCGTTGCTCGCTATGACGCCCCATTCGTTTACGGCAAAACTGGAATGCGATCATATTCCGATGCGGAGAAATCGGCGTACTGCTCAAAGGGCGCGTGTCTGCCAGCGTTTGCGGCGTTAATCGCGCGAGCGCGAGCACAGCACATCGTCGTGAGTTATAACAGCGAAGGCATTATGAGGGAGGCGGAGATACTTGAGGTTCTCGGCCAAAAAGGGGAGACCTCAAAACTGATTCCCATCAATTACCGCCGCTTCAAGAGCAACGCTAACGGCGCACACAAGAGTAAGAAAAACGTACAAGAGTATCTGTTCTATGTCCAATCGAAGTGAAACGGAAACACCAAGAGGAGTGCCGGATGCGCGCAACACGCTCAACAACTTAACCGGCAGAGAATGGGTCTATTTTTTGAATTCAATCGACTTGATTGAAGGAGAGCCTAACCTGCTCTCAGGTGAGTTCCTCAATGACCTGTCGGAGGAACAGTGGGCGGCGAATCAAGCGCCCATCATTGACACGTTCTACCCGACCTCCGGCGAAGCCGGGTATGCCCATAACATCCGCAAGCGGCATCCATCACCGAAACCGCCGCAACTCATGAAGCGGCTCATCGAATTCTTTACCAAACATGACGGTTGGGTGTTCGATCCGTTTGCGGGCGTCGGCGGCACGTTGTTGGGATGTTCGATGGCAGGGCGCCGGGGCGTAGGTGTGGAACTGTCCCAGTCGTATCTCGACCTATACCAGAACGCGTCCGAAACGTTGAATTTAGAACCTCAGACGGTTTACCGCGGCGATTCGAGGCATCTTGAAGAGATTTTTAACGGCGAGGATTACCATTTCGATCTGATTCTGACCGATCCGCCGTATGGGGATATGCTCTCAAGAAAGCGCACCGGCGAACGGAAGAAGAAAACCGGCGATGATTCACCTACACCTTTTACGGATGAAGCGGACGACCTCGGCAATATGCATCCCGATCAGTTTTACGACGCCTTGACATCCGTTATCGCACAATCCATGAAATATTTAAATGTCAAAGGATACGTTTTGGTCTTCTGTAAAGACCTCCAACCGACGGCTGAATACCACAACCTCATCCACGCCGATGTGGTCAATACATTGGCGCAGATACCGAATCTCCGGTTTCGCGGGTATAAAATCTGGTACGACAAGTCGCTTAAACTCTATCCGTTCGGCTATCCCTACGCGTATGTGTCCAACCAACTACATCAGTTCATTTTGATTTTTCGGAAGGAAAAATAGGCGAGCGTGGAAATTCCCTGCGCCGGTCTTCTTTACCAAAGAATTCATGTAAATTTGTTCTACTAATTCCGGGGGGACGGACAGTGAGAAAATGGTATAATGCGGTTGTCATCTTGATGTTTGTTGTGGGTGTTGCGCTTATCGCCGGTTCCGTGATTTATTACCTTTGGGCGGTAGAGAGAATAGGGGACAAAACCGGTTCGGGGGATGAACTTCTCCCAGCGCTGCCGACTCAAGGCAGGGATGATTTTCGCCAGCCGCCGCGGCAGTTTTCCGCCAAAGCGCAACAGCAACAGTCCGAGAAAGACGAAGGGGTAAATGAAGATGCCTTCGCGGGCGACTCTGATGAAAGCGTAACCTACGTTGGAACTGAAACCGAAGCGGCAACTACACAAGAAAACGACGCTCACGAACAGTCAACCAACGAAGCAGCACCCGACGCGGAAACTTCGAACGCACGCGAACTATACATCCAAGAACGTGGCCGTAAGGCGATAGCAGAATTGCCGCAGATGATTAGTGAGTGGGAGCAGATGACGGAGGAATGGTCTTCATTATCTCGGACACTCCCGGCAGAAGAAAGGGATCGACTTCACCAGAATCTGAAGGAGTTGGAAGACAAAATATTGCGTTCAGCTTTTGACTACATTGCCGCTACTGATGACGTGGATACACTAAATGCTGTTTTTGAAGGAACAATATGGAGTTTTGATTGAAGACTATCCAAGAACTAGGTTTTGGTGCGATTGATGATTATGTCTTTACTTGTCCCCAATGTTTAGACAGTTATGAACGAACATTAAGGTGTAAGTGCCAGTCAATTGGTGTTGGGGACGGTGTTGGTGTTTGGTAATCAATTGGGATGGGTGAGGTTTTTAAGACTGAAGACTATCGCCTTCGCTATTCGCTCAGTTGATCGTTGGGTTTCGCTACAGTCATCGAATTTTGCACGTGTTGAGGTTGACAGGGCGGTAAGTTTAAATGGACGGTTTTTGGAGGAATCCGCTCTACCCAACCTACAAGAGCTTCAAGCAGGATTAGCTCAATTTGCGGTGAAAAGGGGGTGACACTGGTGAATCTGAGGTATTGGACAGTATATCTGTTCGCCGCAGCATTTTTGCTTGCAACCGTGAATTTCACTGGGTGCGGCATTTATCGCCGAGCCACTTCTGTATCGGGGTCGGCGGATGATACTGTTGTTGTAACGGGTACATCAGGGTATTATCATCGGCGGAGTTGCCGTGATGTCGGACTTGAAAATAAGGAGTTTTTTCTATCAGACGCGGTGCAAATTGATTATAAACCGTGTCCGGCTTGCCGTCCGCCGCGTTTGAAAGCGGTTCAAGGCGCTGGAAATTAGATCGAGTTTAATTGTGTTTTGGTGTAGTGATAATCATCATCTTGTTTGTTTCCTCAACTAAGGCGGTGAACTTTGGAATGATTAGCAATTTTTTGAGGCAACACAAAAGCGTTGGGTTTCGCTACGGCTCTACCCAACCTACAAGAACTTAGCGGCGATTGCAATTTAGCCTTTCTGATGTTAAAATGTCCTGTCAATTTTTTGGAAAATGTAATGGCCAAAGTGATGACCACGGCCATTTCTTGGACTATCGGTTTATGCACGACCACAAAGTGCCCCCTCTAACACCCCATTGGCAAGGGGGAGAACTGAGTAGTTGTAACGGTGCGGTGCAAAAACCATCCTCTTGGAAAATATGGGTTTTTAAAAACTAGGTTTGAATCACAAGTCCTTAAGGTTCGGTAGGGTAGGACTTCATAAACGAAAGGAAAACTATGCGGGTAAAAAATAAGGTTGCCATTATTACGGGAGGCGGTTCAGGGATTGGACGCGCCGCGTGTCAGCTCTTCGCCGAAGAGGGCGCGAAGGTGGTTGCCGCCGACATCAACCTTGACGGTGCGAACGAGACGGCAGAACTCGTTCGGGAAACCGGCGAGGCGGTGGCGGTTGAAGCGGACGTTTCCAAAGAGGCAGATGCACAGAAGATTGCCGATGCGGCAGTCGAGGCTTTCGGAACCATCAACATCCTCGTCAACAACGCCGCCGCATTTATCTACGGTCGGGTTGAAGACGCGACGGAAGCGGATTGGGATCGGATTTTGGCGGTCAATGTGAAGGGGCCCGCGTTTTGCGTTAAGGCGGCGCTGCCTGCGATGAAGGCGGCGGGCGTCGGTTCAATCGTCAATATCGGCTCGATCAGCTCTTTCATTGCGCAGCCCGATTATGTCCCCTACAACACCTCAAAATCGGCTGTGTTGAATTTCACGCGATGCCTTGCGATGGACCTTGCGCCCTTCAACATACGGGTTAACGCAATCTGTCCGGGTGTGACGCATACACCGGCGCTTGATCAGGCAATGGTGGATTTTAATTTTTCGCCTGAAGACGCGCAAAAAGAGTGGGGCGACCCGGCGCTTCTGAAGCGCGTTGCGCGCCCGCGAGAGATTGCGCACGGCATCCTGTTTCTCGCGTCCGATGACGCTTCATTTGTGACGGGGACGCATCTTCTCGTGGACGGCGGATACACGGCACAATAGAGACACTGGAAGAACTATGAATCTCTAACGAGATACGCTTGTCCGGGTGGACGACCACATGATTAGTGCACTCACAAACTTCCCGCCAAAACCGCCATTTCTTGTTACCAATCACTCATAAGATTTAAGCTCCTCGTCCATGCTGATAACTGTGGGCGGGTAGAAGCGGAGCAACCTAACCGGCCTTTTCGCGCTCAGACCTGCCGCCCTCGGCACAGTTGACAGCTTAATCATCCCCACCAAAAAAACCAGACGTAAAACGCACATCCGCAGCGATTTCCACTACCCGCTATGAATTCAACCAATAACATCATTACCTCAAGAGCGGTTGTCATTGGATTGATTCTAGTCGTCCTAAACGCTTACTGGATTGGAATCGCAAGTGAGCTGTGGGGTTATCTGTTTACGTTGGTTCATCCGTGTTCAAACGCGATTTTTACCCTGGTTCTTCTCATTGTCTTCAACTACATATGCCGTAGATTCACGAACAAGGTTTCGTTATCAGCCGCGGAACTGTTGATTATCTACATAATGGTAACGATGGTGTCGACGATATCGGGCCATACGATGATGGATTATTTGGTTGGGGCATTGAGCCATCCGTTTTGGCACGCATCGCCCGAAAATGAGTGGCAGCGGCTGTTCTGGCAATATATACCGCAGTGGTTTTCCGTTTCAGATAAGGAGATATTGAAGGGCTACTTCTACGGCGAATCCACATTCCACTCGGTCAAACATGTCAAAGCGTGGGCAATTCCGGTTTTGATGTGGTCGGCTTTCATTTTCTTCCTCTACACTTCGCTGCTATGCATAAGTTCCGTTCTGAGAAAGCAGTGGGACGAAAAAGAGAAGCTAAGCTACCCAATCGTACAACTGCCCATCGCTATGGCGACGGACAGGAAGTTCTTCAATTCAAGGCTGATGTGGGCAGGATTTGCGGTCTCCGCGTCCGTCCGCATAATAAACGGTTTCCATGACCTGTTCCCGTTGCTGCCAGAGATTCCGTCCGGATTCAGGATTGACCAATTTCTCACCGAAAAACCGTGGAGTGCTATAGGATACACGTTAATCTTCTTCAACCTCTCCGTGGTCGGGCTTACCTATTTTATGCCGCTCGATCTGGTTTTTTCATGCTGGTTCTTTTTTTGGCTGACGAAGACAGAAAGGGTGTTTGCGAGCATGGCAGGAACGAAATCGCTCTATCTGGACGAACGAGCCGGCGGCGCGTGGATGGGCATCGGTCTGCTCGCACTTTGGGTATCCAGACGGCACTTGATTAGCTTTGCCAAGCACGTGTTTGGGTTGGATCGAACCGACGATTCGAGCGAACCGTTACGATACAGGCCGGCAACTTTTCTGTTCTTCATTAGCTTCGCTTTTCTAGCTCTGTTCTGTTCCCTTGCGGGGATGTCGCTATGGACGGTTGTAATGTTTTTCGTTCTCTACTATCTAATCGCAATAGCTATAGCTAGGGTTCGGGCAGAACTTGGACCTCCCTACCATGAGGTAATCGGCATAAACTTGACTCCTAGAGGGATGGTGGTAAAGATGTTCGGATCGCGGCGGCTCCGCGGAGAGAACCTGGCGGTAATGACGCACTTTCATGCGTTCAACAGGTGCAACAGAGCCCATCCGATGGCAAGCCAGGTGGAATCCCTGAAGATTGGCGCACGGGTCAATGCGAGTAACCGCAGACTGATACAAGCAATGATGTTGGCTATCGGCGTCGGTGCAGTAGCGGCGTTCTTGGCGTATCTACAGGCAGCTTACACACACGGTGCTCAAGGCAGAGGGGTCGGTTACCATTTCGGCCAGGAGTGCTTCCGGCCGCTTCAAAATTGGCTCCAGTATCCTCAAGGAACGGATGCCGGGAGCGTAACATCCATGGTCGGCGGCTTCTTATTTGTATGTTTCTTGTATGCGATGCGGACGCGGTTTCTGTGGTGGCCGCTTCATCCATCGGGATATGTCCTATCCGGCGCATCGTGGGGCGGGATGGTATACTTTTGGTTTCCTACAATGGTGGGATGGCTCATAAAGTCACTAATCATCACCTACGGGGGATTGAAGGTGTATCGGAAGGGTATTCCCTTCTTTTTCGGGCTAATCTTGGGCGATCATATTCCACGAAGCCTTTTTAGTATCTTGGGTATGGTTCTCAACGTCCACATGCCCTCTGTCGGTTTTTTTGGATAGCGATTGAATGATTTGAGTTTGCAGGTATGGACTGTTATTGGTTATGATAGCGGCTAGGAAGCCAAAACCATTGGCCGGTAAAAGGCTGTAACGCTAATGTTTAGTTCTTGTGTTTAATTGGGCGGAAAACCGAAATGTCAAGTGAGAGTCTTTTATTCATCATAAGGTCAACCCTTACGCAGGCTAATGGCGGGATGGCTTTTGTTGCAGAGTCGGGGGAGGCTATGCCGTGGCAAATTCCCGCGCGGTGCAATATTGGGAACCCGGGCGAACTTCAGATGGAGGCGTTGTCAGGTAAATGGGCAATCCAATCCGGACAGCTCGTCCAATCGGATCCAACCACCCGCAGCGAGGCGGACCTCCAGCACGGGAGCGCAGTGATTGCCGTACCCAATCCCAAAATTGAGCGGTGCCGCGTTAGGGCGCTTGTCAAGCTAGACAACCCCGACACACCGGAGGCTGAAGCGGGCATTGCCGTGCACGTAAAAAACAGAAATACCTACATCATCTGCTCTATCCGCCGGGGGAAGGGTGACTCCTTATACGCGGCGTTGACGAGGTTTGGGCCGGGCTACGATTTCGGACGGATGCCGGGGGATTTGGTGCAGTTGCCCAGCGATCAACGTGATTCGTGGCATCAGATTGAAGTTCACGCCGACGGCGCGCACGTGCAAGCGGCGTACAATCACGGAGTTACGCTCACATATTCCTTCCCGTTGGTTGAAGGGAGTATGCCGTCGTTTCCGGAGGAGGTGCGGCGTCCGACTCATGTATCGGACCAGACCACAGACATCCATCTGGTTTCGAAGTGGGGGGCAGAAGTATTTCAGATGAGCGGGAAGGTGGGTTTGGTTACGCGCAACACCACGGCGCGTTTTGCGTACATGGAGGTGGACGATCTGCGGCCAGACACAATGCTGCACACTGCGTTTAACCCGCCGTATGATGAGACCGGACGCATCCTGCCGCGTTGGGAGTACTCGTGGATAATGGAAAAGTACACCGAATGGTTCCTTAATTCCCGGAATCTGGTGACTGGCGAAGGCGGAAGCCCGGAAGCTAAAGGCACGGACTTTGACAAGATGATGGAGGAGACCGGCTGGCCGCCTTACTTTTTCACATGGGCAACGGTTCTCGACGACATAGGATTCGACTCCCCCACCCAATGGCCGACCCACAACGGTCCGCCGACGATGTTCGGATTTATTCAATATTATCTGTACAGCGGCGATGCGCGGCCTATTGCGGCGGCGAGGCAATGGGCGGATTGGCTGATTGATTCGTTTAGCACAGCCGATGATTTCACCTTTCCTAACCTGCCAAAATCCACCTTTGGCATCCGAGAAGAACAACCGCTAACCGGCGGATTAGCGGACTTGATTGAACTGGATAAGGCTTCCTATACCGGGCTCGCCTATCTGTCGCTTTATGCGGTGACTGAGCAACCAAAATATCTTCAGGCAGCGCAAAAAATTGCCGAATCGCTGTTACCCCGCCAGCAGCGCGACGGCAGTTTTCCGTTTCGGGTCAGCTTAGAGACGGGTGAAGTCGTCGGCGAATACACCGCCAGCCAGTTGTGGCACGCGCAACTCTACAGGAATTTAGCGTATCTGACGGGAAATGCGGATTATCGGCAAGCCGGCGAACGCGCCCTTGCTTGGCTGGTTGAAGGGCCTGTGAAAACCAACCGTTGGTGGGGCTTTTATGGGGACAACCCGGAGGACACGGATTCTGAAGGCGAGAAGTCGTACGATCAGCAAACCGCACTCATGACCGCTCAGTGGTTGATCGACCACCTACACGAGAGCGTTGAGTATTTGGCGTGCGTTCGGGGCATCCTCGATTATATTCAGGAGAAATTTGCCATACCGGACGGTATTCACGAAGGCGTTCCGGCGATTGGTGAGCAGACGGGCTGGCCGGCTTTTTTGCCGCATCACAATATGCGGCTGGCGGAAACCTATGCACGGCTGTATGGCGCGACTGGGGACGCGACAGCAAAAGAACTCGCGCTTCGCATCACGAACTCGATGACATGGATGGTACAGTCTGACGGCAAGTACCGTCAGGGGTTGAACTCCGGCATCGAAAATAGGACCTGCCTGCTTTTGGACTTTAACACACAACTGTCGCGAATCATGGCAGAGTTTCCGGAAACTGCGCCCGACGGCGAGAACCATCTGCTGTATCATTCCGGTTATGTGAAGAATATTAGATACGACGACAAGGCGATTCGTTATGAAAGCCTAACGCCCAGCCAGGACATTCTGGTTGTGAGTTTCAATCCGACGCAGGCAACGATTAACGACCAACCCATCCCGGAAGTCAAGACGCCGCCGCAATCTCGTTCGATTACGGCGCCCGCCGGCTGGCTGTACGAACCGGACACGGGCCGCCTGATTGTGCTGCATGAGCGCGGTACGGTGGAAATCAGGTAGTTTAAGCCTTCACGGCGAATGCGTATTAAGGACCTACCGGAATGAGATACGCCGACCGTTTTACGTTCGGAGGATGGGCTGCTTCTAAGAAAAGTTCAACTTGCCGGCTAGCCGGGGATGCCTCGACCGGAATCTTGACAACCCGCCACGGTGCGGAGCGAAATTCTGGGACAAGCGAGTAGCCGCCGCGCCCGATTTCTCGGCCGCCGACGGTGCTGTCGGGCAACACCGCCACCCGATGGGTCGCGTGAAAGACTAGCGCCAGAAGGGCATTCTCAGGACACGGTTCGATAGCGCCCCGAACGTGAATGACGGAGGTCTCCGCCTTCTCGAAGGACAGATTCAGTTGTTGAGAGGGCGGGGCCGGAGGCGTCTCGCGCAATTGCGCCTCCTGAAACGACTCAACCAATTCCGGGATCTCGCCCACAGGCGCAAGCTGGAGAAGAACAACCTCAAAGGGTCGAAGATACCAGTTTATGGATTCACCGAAGCGCCAATTGGAACGGCGCGGCGTCACCAATCGAGCCGGCATGGGATAGTGCCGATAGAGATGCCACGCTCCATCACGCGCTATACCGATGCTTTCATCCAAACGGAGGTCCACACGCTGGTCCTGCCATGTTGGATTATTCACGGCGGCGAAGACGTTTTGTCCGTCGGAGCAGGCGTAACCGTAGGGTTCGCCTTTCCACGGATTGCCAATAATAGGCTTGGAATTCAGGAAACATTCGGGATGAGCCTTGAAGACTTTGGCGATGCGAGTCAACGCATCGATGTCTTTGTCGGAGAAGCGCCGTAGGTCTGCCCATAGATGTAAAACACCGGTACCGCGGCAGATGTCCAGCACAAGGTTTTCAAGCCACCGTTCAAAACCGAGGGGCGCCCATCCGGTGGTCATCCAGACACCCAACGAATCGCGGCCGGCAGCCGGCGTATCGTGCCGATACTGTTGCGCCTGATCCAACATGAGCATAAAGGTGTCCCTGTCGTAAAGCGTCGGATAGGCGCTCGGCGTCTGCATCTCCATGTTCAGGCCGGTGTCGAATGTGGTATGCCCGTAGAGGAGCCACCACGGCGAATCGTGTCCCCAGTAAAGGAAAAGCCAGATATACGGGCACAATTCGCGGGCATGGGCATAAATTTTGATGTTGGCGTCTTGGATGGGTTCAACCGAGTATTTGCCGGGCAGGTGCAAGCGTTTTTCGGCGTGTTCACGGTCATAGCACCGCGGCTGCATCCCGTCGTGCTTTAAGCCTTCGATGCCGTGATCGACGAGATGGTGGGAGAGCACGCTTCGCCAGTGATCCTGCACCTCGTCTGGAACGGTACACCCGCCGGTCAGCCATAATCCGAAGCGCATCTCTAGCTGGTTGGCTCTTTCGATTATCCGCTGCGGACCGTTCGGGAAGGTTTTTTCGTTCCAGACTTTGAGTCCGAACCGTTTCCCGAATTCCCACCAGCCGGCGTCCATCCAGAAATAGTCGAACCGAAGACCAACCTGGTTCTGTAACGCTTCCATCTTGTCCATGATGGAGAGGCACACCGATTCGGAAGGGGCATCTAGACGGCCCCAAGCGTGCGTCCTACCCCAAGCAGCGCCGAGCGCATCGTAATGCAGCGAGGTCTTCATCTCCACGGTATTGCGGCGCATTGACCGCGACATGATGTAGTCCCGGAATGCAGTTCGCGCCTCACCGGCGCTCGCCACACCCCATACCGTTTGTTTGGAGGTGTACATCTCGCCCGGTTGCAGATAACGCCCCGGAAACAGCCGTAAACGCGCTCTCCCTTCACTACCCTGTGTCACGCCGGACGGATGCGCGATACTCGCAAATACGGTATCACTGAAGTAGATGGGGAGTCCCCGGAAGCCTTCGGTGACCGGAACATCAATACGGTAATCGCCCAGATTGACATCCAAGAGGAGTTGTTCGGCATCCGTGGTATTCCGATACGTGAGCCATTTGCGCAGAGCAGGTTCGTCCGCCTTCCATTCGTAGTGGAGGTGGAGTTCGCCGATACACGGCTGGGTGTCCAAAGCGATTCGGATATGGTGCGCTTCTGGTGTCCCAACGAGGATTTCTACGTTCTTTGCTGCGGTGACGGCGGTATCCTGGAATGCTGTGCCGACGGATACGAATTGGTCGCCTAACAGCAGGATACGCGTGGATTCGTAATGCCGATTGGGGTCAAGGCGTCTCAACCGTACGGGTCGGCAATCGAACTGTGACCACGCCTGGACGGCGAGGACGTTGCGTCCGCCGAAGCGAAGGGCGCGGTAATGTGCGTCGCCAGGATTCAGCGTCACCAAACCGGGATCGGTCCACTCCTGCCGGACGCGGCGTTCACTGATCGGCATTCCGTTTACGAAAAACCGCTGTTCGCCGAAATCGTAGATGCCGCAACCGCCCAACCCAAACGAGACCGACTTGCCAGTTCCCTCCGGCAGATCGAATGCAACGCGGTACCAGTTGTAGCCTTCCGGGTTTGGGCTGCGTGGTGCGCCGCCGGGACCTGAGCTGAGCACCCACGGCGAATCTGTATCTTGCCACTGGCTATCGTCGAATTCAGGGCGGTGAAATCCGAGGCGGAATCCGTTCTCTTGGTCCGGCGCGCTTGCGCTGTCCCCGCCGGCGGCTTGTTTCCACTCAAGCAGTTCAGTGCGCTGTTGCGCCGCGGAGAATCTTAACCCGCACTCAGGACCATTGCCCAAGCCGATTCGTTCGCCCGTCAGACGATTCTCAATGACTACCGCGTGGACGCCATTCGAAAGGTCGAGTTGCCAACGAAAATCACGGCTGCCGAGGCTGAGATTGCCGTCCTGTTGTTCGATGTAGCAGCCTCGCTCTTCTTGGGGATAAGCAGTTGAGCTTGTCAGCAACAACATCAACACTCCGAGACTTCGAGACATTGCCGTGCTCTTCATTGGCGGAGGATTTGTGAGGCGATGGCTGCGAACCGCATCTAAACAAGGTTTTTTCGAAGCCAAGACCGAGATGATTCGGCCGGGAAGGTTAAACTGACCGAAGCGCCGCCTCTAGCGGTGTTTCGCCTTCGAGCAGGCTAAAACACTTGCCGACGGTGTTTTCCAAATCTAGACACATCACCAGCGCAGAGGCGAGGTTTTCGCGCGAGGTCTGGCCGTCGCCGTGTATTTCAGCGTTGACGACGACTTCGCCCGTGCCGGGTTCATCGGTCAACCCGCCCGGACAGATAATCGTATAGTCTAAATCGGATTGGGAGAGGTGAGCGTCCGCATGACCCTTGGCTTTGTGGTAATGTGCGATTGCCGAGCGGCTGTTCACGTCCGCATTCAGCGCACTGAGCATGATGTATCGGCTCGCGCCGAGCACCTGAGCCGACACCATTGAGCGTATCGCGCCAATGTGATCCACGAGTACGGTCTTGTCTTTTCCTGTATGGCTTCCCGAACCGGCGGCAAAGATTATTGCATCACAGCCTTTGACGGCGTGGTCGATGGGATATTCCAGATCGGCAAGTACCGCCGGTACGCCCATACCGTCAAATTTTTCGCGTTGCTCCGGATTACGGATCATGGCAATCGGTTGGTGAGGGCTGTCTTTCAATCGCTGTACAACGCGAGTCCCGGTATTTCCATTTGCGCCAATGACCAACACTTTCATATTTCACCTTATTTTATCTTTGGAGGTTATTTAGCGGTTGGCAGCGTAACCGAGCGGCTTGCGGCCCGAAGCTAGGATTCGCGGTAGAACGGTTGACTCCACCCCCGCTTGATACCACTGACGGCTTCGATTCGAAAATAGGTCAGGTTTGGTTCAACCTTCCATTCTAAACGGTTGCCTCTAACACGGTGCAATAAGGCGCCGCCGTCGCCGATGACGCGCAGTTCTCTCGTACCCGCGGCTTCCACGACCAAGGTGTCGGAAGACGAGCCATTTGACCCCAGCGCAATTTTTTCAAAGGCGGGGTATGTACTGGAGAAAAATGAACCATTTTTAAGCTGCTGGATAATGGTATTCCAACTCACGGGTTCCGGTGTGTCTTCGGGCACCTGGACACAAACCCAACCGTGGCCCGGTGTGACATAAGCGCAGTGAAAATCATCGGTGGCGACGCCCCAAATCCGCCCGCCGCCGGTTAAGATTTGATCCCAGAGCGCGACATTTGCCATTTCGTCGCAGCCCCGCCCTTCCCGTAAGCCGTTAAAAATCTCAAAGCCGTGCAGCATTCCGGCGGCATCGCGGATATCATCCTCGCCGCAGTCCGGATATTCTTGCGGATGACAACCGACGACAAAACCGCCCGCCTGCCGCAGCAGCCTTGCTCGTTCGGTGTAGATGTCCGTTCCTGTGGGTGTTACGTCGTGAACGCCTAACTCTAGGATGTGCCCTTTACTGCCATTCTCTTCACCCGGAATTATGGTAAGGCTGTTTTCCGCTTGCCACTTCCGCCACTGTTCCGGGGTATGCGTCAAATTGTGGTCGGTGATTGCCAAGAAATCATAGCCCAAATTGGCGTATATCTGTCCGCTGACGCCGGCGTCCATGAATTTCCCGCAACAGGTGTGCGCGTGCAAGTTGCCGCGAAGCCAGCGGGATGAATTTGAATAGGGGTTTTTGTAGCCGGAAATGGCGCGCCTCCTTTAAGGTTTGTTCATTGTATCGTCAATCGTCTCTTTAATGCCTGCAATCAGTGCAGAGAATACCGCATCTATCCTCCGATGTCAACGCAAAATGGGGTTGATTCTGTTTCTCGGGTAGAGCTGAATGCGGTTATCCAAATGTTTTACTACCGTTGCCGTGTGACTTTCCAATTCCTTGAATTGAGTTTAAAACGCATTGGATATATGCTATAATGCAGCAATTGGGAAATTTTGCTTGGTCTGGATGATTCAATTCCGTTAGAGCAACAGGGAAACGCGTGTCGTGGAGGCGTTACATGCAAGATTATCAACCGTTGGATATTTCCTCGTTTTGTAACGTTGGTCCTGAGGTGCTCGGTGAGAATGCCAATCCCGCGATGGGTGCGCAGACGTTTCACGGGCTGCCCTTCCAAATCGGCATGTCGAGGGAAACTGAGGAGAAGTGTTTTCTCGGTTTTGGTGAAGGCGTCAACACCGAGTCGATAGTCGTGCCGTTGAATGCTAGCCCGAAACGCATCATCGCGGCGCATCGCCTGCTTGAATCGAAAATCCTCGAGGGCGATCCCGTCGGACGTTTAGCCGCAAACTATATCTTTCGCTATGCGAACGGTGAAGAGATTTGTGCACCAATACGTGAACGCTTCGAAATCGCCGTTGTCCCGCCGGGATGGGGACAGTTTCCGTTTCTGGCATGGCCGGACCAAAAGGATGGACTACACCCCCGCGAAAGAGGGCATTGGGGCGAAACGGGATACCGCCAGACCGAGGCAACACAGGCGTGGCCCAACGACTACTATCTCTGGGTTTGGGAAAATCCGAATCCGTCGGAAACGATTGAATCCGTCCGAATCGTCCCCGAAGGGCCGAAATTTATAGTCGCCGCAATCACATTGGGGCACCTCGACGAAGATGTAATTCCCCGGACGGCGACCCGCGAAGTTAAAATCACATTGCCGCAGGCGGAAGACGCAGAGAAACCGTTTCGCATGGAAGTCGAGGTTGATCGCGGCGTCGCAACTTACCCCTATCCGTTGCCGGAGACACCGGCGGATCAGTTCCTTTGCGACGACCTCAAAGGATGGGGCGAAGCGCAAAACAACAAGAGCAGCCCCGCGTACGTTGAAGTATCGGCAACACCTTCTGCGACGGTCACAGTCTCGAATCGCGGTGAAACCTTAGGTGAGGTGAACTGGGGCGAATTGGAGCAAGGCGGCAGCGTCCAACCGAACTCGCGCTTGCAGGTGGAAATTATCGACACAGGCAGAAACTGGGTGCATACGACGGTAGTCGATGATAAAACCGGCAAACCTGTGCCGTGCCGCGTCCACTTCCGCTCCGCGCAAGGCGTGCCTTACGCACCGCACGGGCATCACGCGCACGTCAACTCGAACATGGATACTTGGCATATCGACGTCGGCGGCGATGTTCGGCTTGGACAGATTAGCTACGCGTATATCGACGGCACCTGTCAGGGCTGGCTGCCGCGCGGCGAAGTTCTCGTTGATGTTGCACGGGGCTATGAATACGAACCGCTGCGGACTAAAATCGAGATTAAACCGGGGCAGCGCGAACTGACGCTGCGGCTGAAGCGCTGGTGCGACATGAATGCCGAACGCTACTTCAGCGGCGATACGCACGTCCACTTCCTTTCCACCCAAGGGTCGCATACCGAGGCGCGGGGTGAAGACCTCAACGTAGTCAATCTACTGCTTTCGCAGTGGGGGCATCTCTTTACCAACACCGAGGAGTTCATCGGGCGTCCTAACGTATCCGATGATGGACGCAGTATCGTCTATGCGTCTCAGGAAAACCGCCAACATCTTCTGGGCCATCTCACGCTGCTTGGCTTGAAAAAACAGGTTAGCCCGTGGTGTTCCGACGGCCCCGGCGAAGCTGAACTGGGCGGAAATCTGGAAACCACGCTCTCGCACTGGGCGGACGCCTGCCACGAGCAGGGCGGCACGGTTATTCTGCCGCATATTCCCGTTCCGAACTGTGAACCGGCAACCTTGATTGCAACCGGGCGCGTCGATGCGGTTGAATATCTGTTGGAAGCCATGTACGGGCATATCGAGTATTACCGGTATCTCAATTGCGGTTATAAGCTGCCGTTGGTTGGCGGGACGGACAAGATGACGAGTAATGTGCCGGTCGGCATATACCGAACCTACGTCCATATCCCGGAAGACGAAGAGTTCAACTACGATAACTGGTGCAAGTATCTGAGTAGGGGCAACACTTTCCTCAGCGGCGGCCCCATTATTCGGCTAACCGTTGATGGGCAGCCGATTGGAAGCACGATTAAGCTGCCCGGCAACGGCGGCACGGTGGAAGTCGAAGCGTCGGCGGAATCAATCTTCCCCATTCACACACTGCAAATTATCCAACAAGGCAAGGTCGTTGCCTCGACCGACGAACAAAAGGGCGCGCGGACGTTACGCCTCAAGGCAACCTTGGCAATTGACAAACACACGTGGATCGCAGCTCGCTGCGGCGGTCCCGGTTATACGCAAGCCGTTCCGCACCACGACGGCTGGGGACGCGGCATTATCGCGCATACATCCCCAATTTACATCGCTGTCGGCGGTGAATGGTGGATGTTCGATTCCGATGCGGCGAACTATATGTTGACGCTAATCGAAGGCGGATTGTCTTATATCCGCAGAACGGCGCACCACCATCGACCGGGCAGCGTTACCCACCATCACGGGGAGGACGACCATATCGCTTTCCTCGAACGCCCATTCCAAGAAGCAAAAGAGGCGATTCACCGGCGGATGCACCGGATGGGGATCCCGCACTAAGCATTAGGGATAAGGCCAATGCCGCCGTTTGAATGTGCGGCTTAGTCACCCCGCAGACAGCGATTTCCAGTGAACGAGACACATCACCGCACCGTTAAGGTTTAACGGTTGTTGCGCACACCTTTAAATCTGCCACCCCATTTTCCTTGACATTAACCACATCATTACATATAATTTAGTCATGCCTAAATTTTATTCAGGGGCATGCCTAATAGTTTTTTTAGACTGCGCAGTGAATTGATAAAGCGTCCACATCATGACTATCAATTCGCACGGAGCGCGGTTTAAATCTTGACAGAAAGTGAAGTTGGTACAATGCGTATCTTTGCATCTCTGCTGATAGTCGCCTCCATCGTGTTTTTTCCGGCTTGCGGGCAACAGGATAAAGGGAAAAGTGCGGATCGGGTTGATGTTGTCGCAACAATCGGCATGATTGCCGACATCGCCCACATTGTGGGCGGCGATCATGCCAAAGTGACTGCGCTCATGGGACCCGGTATTGATCCGCACCTGTACAAAGCGAGCGCGGGCGATGTCTCCCGCCTGTCAAACGCGGACATTATTTTCTACAACGGCTTGCATCTTGAAGCCAAACTGTCGGAGGTGTTAGCGCAAATGCCGGGACGCGCCAAAACCGTCGCCGTCACGGACGGGATCGACCGGTCGGCGCTGCTCACGCCTCCGGAGTTTAAGGGTGCCTACGACCCCCACGTCTGGTTTGATGTTACGCTCTGGAAAAAGGCGGTCGAGGCGGTGCGCGACTCGCTAGTTGAAGCGGACGCCGATCACGCTGAAGACTACCGGCGAAATTCGGACGATTATCTCGCTAAGCTAGATGAACTCCACGAATACGTACAGACGCAAGCCTCGCGTCTGACGCAAAATCAACGCGTATTGGTTACGGCTCATGACGCATTCAACTACTTTGGCAAGGCATACGGCTTCGAGGTGCGCGGACTTCAAGGCATCAGCACAGCCGCAGAAGCCGGCGCCGCAGATATACAAGCGTTGGCTGATTTCATTGCGCAAGCCCGTATCCCGGCGATGTTTGTTGAAACGTCGGTGTCGCCGCGTAACATTGAAGCTGTACAGGCGGCGGTCAAATCGAGAGGGTTCGACGTAAAAATTGGCGGTCAACTCTTCTCCGATGCCATGGGGAAAGCAGGCACGCCAGAGGGCACGTACATCGGTATGATTCGCCACAATATTGATACGATTGTGGAATCCCTCATGCCGGTTGAATAGGTTTAACCACAACGATTCCTGACGCCTCCGTTCCGCAGCCGTGGATATCTTCATAGAGGGGAAAATGGCAAATTTTTCTGGTTCTCTAGCGATTGAAGTCGAAGATCTTACAGTGGCTTACCGTGATGAACCGGTGCTTTGGGATGTCGATCTGAACGTACCCACCGGGGTTTTGATGGCGATAGTTGGACCCAACGGAGCTGGGAAAACAACGCTTATTAAAGTTATTTTGGGGTTAGTGGGTTCGGCAGCCGGGCGCGTCTCGATTTACGGGCAATCTTACGCCGCGCAGCGCCGGCTCGTGGGTTACGTGCCGCAACGAGGCAGCGTGGATTGGGATTTCCCCACGAACGTGTTGGATGTGGTAATGATGGGGCGGTACGGCGCATTGGGTTGGATCCGCCGGCCGAAATCTAGAGAACGGACACTAGCCTTGGAAGCGCTTGAAAAAGTTGGTATGGAAGCGTTTGCATCTCGACAGATAAGCCAGCTCTCGGGCGGACAACAGCAGCGAGTTTTTCTCGCACGCGCACTCATTCAAGACGCGCAGATTTATCTTATGGACGAGCCGTTTCAGGGCGTGGACGCGACGACTGAACGCGCAATTGTCTCTTTGCTGCAGGAGCTGCGGGCGGCGGGCAAAACGTTGGTTGTCGTCCACCACGACTTGCAAACCGTCGAAGACTACTTCGACTGGGTGACGCTGCTTAATGTACGGCGCATCGCCAGCGGACCGGTCAATGAGGTATTTAACGAAAAGAATCTGCGGCTTACGTACGGCGGACGTGTAGCCTTCCTCAATCGAAACGGGAATGCGCACGACGAGACACAAACTGCAACAAACCGGCCAAATAGCGAGCAAGCTAGCCGACAGGTGCGTGGCTGACGGAGATAGGAAATGCCCTTTCTGGAACTAGGCAGAGACCTGTTCTACGATTATACCTTACGCACAGTGGCAATGGGTTCTGCGGCGCTCGGCGTGGTGAGCGGCGCACTCGGCGCTTATGCGGTGCTGCGGAAACAGAGTTTGTTGGGAGACGCAATTTCTCATGCGGCGCTGCCCGGTATAGCGCTGGCGTTCCTCTTGACGCAGAGCAAAGCCCCTCTTGTGCTTGTGTTCGGCGCGGCGATAGCCGGATGGATTGGAACACTTCTTGTGATTAGCATTGTCAACAATACGCGAATCAAAGAGGACACCGCACTCGGTTTGGTGTTGTCGGTATTCTTCGGTACGGGTTTGGTCTTGCTTACCTTCATTCAGAAGATGCCGACCGCGAAGCAATCCGGACTGGACACTTTCCTGTTCGGACAAGCGGCTGCGCTCATGGAGCGTGACGTGATTACGATGGTTACTCTGGGAGGAATCAGCCTTTTCGTTATGCAACTCTTTTGGAAGGAGTTTAAGCTGCTGTGCTTCGATTCAAATTTCGGCGCAAGCCTCGGTTTCCCGATGCGAATCCTTGATGTTCTTTTGATTACGCTCCTCGTTGCAGCGATTGTAATAGGACTGCAGACGGTTGGTGTGGTATTGATGAGCGCCATGATTGTTGCGCCCGCCGCCGCCGCACGGCAGTGGACAGATCGGCTCGGCGCCATGGTTGCACTCTCAGCCACATTTGGCGCGATTGCCGGAGTGTGCGGCGCGGTTATCAGCAGCAGTATGGCTCGTATGCCGACAGGCCCCACCATCGTGCTATGTATCAGCGCCATCGTGGTGGCGTCAATCACCATCGCACCCAATCGCGGGCTTGTGTGGAATTGGATACGCAATCAACGTGAACGCCGAAAACTACAGATTGAAGTCGTGTTGAACAATCTCTACGCGCTCGCTTCGCAGCATGCTGACCTCCAACATAGCCATTCGATTGCTGTATTGGGTACGATGAGCGCAAACCGCAGCAACGTCCGTAACAGCCTCAAAGAGTTATCATCACGGGGCTGGGTTGAGCGGGTTAGTTCCGATGAATGGGCGTTAACGCCGGAAGGGATTGTTCAAGCGCAACAGATTGCCGATCGGGGGAGGTGATCCTGTTCATATGTCCCTCGAAGGGTTACAGATTCAACTGATTGCGGCTGTCGTTGCGGCGGCATGCGCCTTGCCGGGTGTGTTCCTCGTATTGCGCCGTATGGCGATGATGAGCGATGCGATTAGCCACGCTATTCTCCCCGGGATTGTTCTTGCTTTCTTCATTACTAAAAATCTTTCATCGCCAATCTTAATTGTTGCGGCGGCGGCTACCGGCGTGCTAACCGTAAGTTTAGTTGAGCTGCTCAACCGCACGAGACTTGTCAATGTAGATGCCGCTATCGGCATCACATTTCCCGCCCTTTTCAGCATTGGCGTGATTCTCATCGCCCGCTACGCGGAAAATGTGCATCTTGACACCGACGCCGTGCTATTAGGCGAACTGGCTTTTGCGGCGTTTTACCGTGTAGCGTTCTTTGGCGTGGACATCGGACCTCGCGCGTTTTGGGCAATGGCTGCAATTCTCATCATCAACATCGCCTTCATCAAGTTTTTCTATAAAGAACTGAAGTTGGCGACCTTCGATGCAGGCTTGGCTGCAACGCTCGGTTTCTCTCCCGGACTGATTCACTACGGTTTAATGACACTGGTTTCAATCACAATCGTCGGAGCGTTCGACGCTGTCGGGTCAATTTTGGTGGTTGCATTGATGATTGCGCCGCCCGCTACGGCTTATCTGCTCACCGACCGGTTATCTCGCATGATATGGCTTAGCGGCGCATTTGGTATTGCCAGTGGGATATCTGGATACTGGCTTGCACTCTATCTAGATGCTTCCATAGCGGGTTCGATGGCGATGATGGCGGGCGTCTTCTTTAGTTTGGCGTTTCTGTTTGCACCGTGCCGCGGTATCGTTGCCATCGCCCACCGCCGGATAAGCCAACGGTGGGAATTTGCGCAGACGATGCTCGCGATACACCTTTTTAGCCACGAAGGATTGCCCGAGGCGGAGCGAGAATCGCACGTTTATCACCTCAGCAGCCATCTCCACTGGGAACCGGATTTTGCCCGGCAGGTGGTCAGAAACGCCGAACGCCGCGGCTTTATTCGCAATCACGGCGGCCGATTGGATTTAACCGACCAGGGACGCGAGATGGCGCAGTTAGCCCTAGTGGAATAGACCGTATCATCCGGATTTTTTGCTTGATCTTGGTATTCTCATCACCTATAATCTTCACGCCTTCTTCAAATTTATAAACCTGCTTCATACGAGTACAAGCCCTCTGGCAGCGAGAAAGGACGCATGAAGATTTACGGCGGGGATTTCGACTAATACAATCTGAACCCCTCCATCAGGCGATGCTTATAGATTATCCCAAACTCCGTCCCATCGAAATTTTCCCGGTAGAAGCCGAAGGGCGCCAGCTATTGTGCCTTCGGGACGCTTTTCAGTACGTTTCTGAACCCATCTTTGTTCCCCGTGAAATGCTTCCGATTCTGCAATATTTTGATGGACAACACTCCATCGTAGATATACAGGCGGAGTATGCCCGTAAGACCGGTGAAATATTGTTCAGCAATGTGATTACAAAAATTGCTGAAGAATTGGATGCTCACTTGATGATGGATAGTGAGAAATTCCGTGAATATAGACAAGAATTGGAAAGGGAGGTTCGAGAACAGAAAACCCGTCCCGCCGCCCACGCGGGCAGTGCATATCCAAGCGATGCCGACGAACTCAAAGCGCAGTTGACGGGCTACTTTCAACCGCCGGATGGGCCTGGACTGCCAAACGCGCCAGCCGAACCAGATAATTCGTTGGTAGGTGTAATCGCGCCGCACATTGATTTGCGGCGCGGCGGGCCGTGTTTCGCACACGCTTACAAGGAGATTGCCGAGCGGTCCGCTGCGGAAATTTTCGTCATCCTCGGCGTCAAGCACACCGGCGGGAACGGCATGTACACAGCGACGTATAAGGATTTTGAAACACCGTTAGGGGCAGCAAAGACGGATATCGACTTCATTGATCTGATACGGCAGCATTACGGCGGGGATTTGTTGGAGGATGAGTTTTTTCATAGGAACGAACACTCCATTGAGTTTCAGACTGTATTTCTGCAATCTCTGTTTGGCGAAACCCGGCGTTTCCAAATTGTCCCGATTATATGCAACTCCTTTGATCCGCTGTTGATTAACGGGAAACACCCGCGCGATGAACCGTCCGTACAAGGATTTATCGAAGGATTAAAGCGCGCAATCGAGGCGAGCGGTACTTCAGTCTGTATTATCGCGAGCGTCGATTTGAGCCATATTGGCAGTGGATTTGGGGACGGCTTTCGGCTTGATACGCCCGCGCTGCAGCGCATTCGAGCGTCGGACCTGGAAATGCTCGGTGCGGCAGAGCGCAGGGATTCTGGTGCCTTCTTGGAGACGATTCAACGCACGAAAAACCGGCAGCGGGTCGATGGTGTGTGCCCGATTTATACGCTCCTTGAAACGCTGAATCCGGCCTCCGGGAAGCTGCTGCGATATGAGCAGGGACTCGAACCGGAGGCGAACTCGGTTGTGACGTTTGCAAGTATGGGGTTTTTTGCGTGAAACGAGATTCGCCGCGCTTCTCTCGTGAATTGGCGTACCCTAAAGACGCCGGATAACATACGACAATCTTACCCCCACCATGAATTTAGGAACATAATGCTTAGTCTTCATAACATTCAAAGAAACTCGGTTTACATACGTTTTGCACTGATTCTCTTTCTCACAGTTTTTGTCGCGAATACGCTTTGCGCCCAGACAGAGCTCTTGCTCAAGATTCCGGAAAGATCCGACCATCAGATTCGTGTTCTGAAAGCGCGTTTCAACATTATACTGCGATATCGCACACAGGATCACTCCATCATTCAAGCTTACCATAGTACGCTGCCCGACTTGCCGTCCGCCGAAATCTTGGATTCGATCTCGCCCGGTTTCGATTACTACATCCTAATGCCAACTTCTACGCAGGAACGCACCAAGGTTGAACGGTATGGAAAGATTATAGATGCGACCGGCGGATTACTGCTTTTCAAATTGCGTACAGATTTCGAACCGGTTCTATTCGACCTGCCGGTGCATCACCGCGCTAAATTGCCCGCTGATGTCGCCGTACCGGAGGTGGAATTTGTACCGTACGCACCAAGCGGCACAACGCCGCCGCAACAGCAATCCGTTATTCGTGATTTGCTGAGTCGGGTTGATTCCGATCAGTGGTTCAGGCAAATTATCGCACTTGTCGAAAACGAAGATTTGAGCCGGCCGGGGAGTTTTTTCAGGAGCCGTTTCGCCCTACGGGTTCGTGAAGCGGTTCAACTCGACGGCAATCCCAAGCCGGACCACGCTTGCGACAATGCCGCAGACTACATCGCCGAACAGTTCCGAAGTTACGGCTTACAAGTCGAATTTGACCCTTTCCCTCACCGCCGCCGAACCGCGCTTGGCGATCCGGTAGGAGAATATGTCATGCGGAATGTGGTGGCAACGCTGCCGGGCAAGGGGCCGAATAGAGACCTTATCTATCTAGTCACAGCACACTACGATAGCATCGCCTCCAAAACGCCGGGCTGGGAGCAGAGCTGGCACACATTGCCGGCGCCGGGCGCATCGGACAATGCTTCAGGCGTCGCAGAAATAATCGAAACTGCGCGCATCCTCAGTAACACAGATTTCGATCATACTATCAGGTTTATCGCCTTTTCGGGGGAGGAATTGTTTCTCTTTGGAAGTAGACACTATCGAGATTTGGTCAAACAGCGCGGCGATCAGATTGCGGGTGTCCTGAACTTCGATTTACTCGGACACGATCCGGACGGAATTCTGGACATCCATGTCCTTGGGAACGAGCAATCGCAATGGCTGGTGCACGCCTTCGCGAAGGCGGCAGAGAAATATGACATTCCGGTCGATTTGCGTATGAAGAACGATCCGAGTTTTATCTTCAGCGATCACTCCCCGTTTTGGGACATTGGTATCCCTGCTGTGATGGTAGCGGAAGAATCTTCGCTTGATGCACCAGAGGAATCGATAGACTATATCCACAGCCAAGAAGATAATCTGGATAAAATCTCTCGGCCGTTGTTCGGGGAATTAGCCGTTAAACTGGGGGTAGCGACGCTTGCGGAACTTGCCCGACCAATCAATCGACCAGGCGAAGCGGACGAATTGCGTCCCGATATTTTCTGGGAATCCAGCGAGATTGAGTTTTCCAACCCGACGCCTACCGAAGGGGACGAGGTTATCCTGCACGCGAACGTTAAAAACGCCGGACCTGTCGCTGTAACGGGAATCAAGATTCGGTTTGTCGCCGAATCGCCCAACGGGGACTTTGAAGTGCTCTTGGATGAAGCGGTAAATCTCGACGTGGGTGAATCGAAAATGATTAGTGCGGCGTTCACCCCGTCCGCTTGGGGTGAATTCACGCTCCTCGCCACAGCGAACAGCGAGGTGCATTTCCTCGAGTCGGATTTCAGCAACAACCAGATAGAAACGCCGTTGCCGGTCACCGATCCGGGCGTAACGGTCGAAAACGTGTATACGTATCCGAACCCAATCGACTTCAACAGAGACGGGGCGTCCTTGAGGTTCGTATATACGCTTAGCCGCGATGCCGACATCACTATCGGCGTGTATAACGTATCCGGCGAAAAGGTTTTCGAAGAGCTGTTTTCGGCGGGGAGCAAAAACGGGAGATTAGGCGTTAATGATTCCTTTACTTGGTCCGGCCTCAAGACGTTTGGCGAGAAAGTTGCCCCCGGCATCTACGTCGGCCGAATCGCCGCGACGGCTCTAAACGGCGCATCGTCGCAAGAAGAAACGAAGTTTGCCGTGATATGGTAGAGGAGATATGTTTCACCGCGTGGGTTGAGCTTAGAGGAAATTCACGATAGAGAGGCAATTTAATGAAGACTGCGATAAAACAGTGGCTGGATACCTGCCGCGAGAAACATCAAGAGGGCGAATTGACAGAAGACGATTTCCTTCAATTGGAATCGCTTCTTGCCGGACGGAAACAGATGGTGCTTTACCTGTATTCGAAATCGACCAACATGCGTTCGCCCATCGCTAGCTGGGCTTTGTACGATCCCACAAAACCTGATGAACCTACCCTTCCATCACAGGAGACACCGTACGCCTCAGTCATCGAAGCGGTGTGCGACGGCTGGCGGATCGTTCAATTTCCTATCTCGAAACTCTACCGGTTTTCGGATATCGATAACGCTTACTTGGGTTATGAATTTATCTTGGAAAAATGGACGTGAGATGATTTTGGGCAGGACGGAAACAGCGTTCCTATGCCTGAAAGGAAAGGAGAAGATGATTATGGACGTTCAACCCACCATGAACGACAAGCGAGTGATGGAATTCGTTTCAAACGGATATGTCGTTCTTGAGGGTATTGTTTCGGACGCATTTAACCGCTATTGTGAAACGCTGCCGGGCGGGCAGATCGACGAATTCTTCAATACACCTGAGTTTTTCAAGGAAGTTATAATGACGCCGGAAGCTGCCGGGGTCGCCCGTTCACTTTTGGGCAAAGATTTCCTCGTGCCCGTCACGGCTCATCATCACCTGTTTGAAACACCTCATTCCGGCCAGTTTTGGCATTCCGACGGGATTTCCGAATATGGTTACGGCGTTCACCATCTCCAATGTTATTACTATCCCAAAGCGGTTAGCCTTGAGGACGGCCCCACAATGGTGCTTCCGGGCTCGCACTATCGATTAGTCGAACGAGAAGCCCTAGCGCATTACGGCAATATCATTGGGCAGCTCTCCTTGACCGTCCCTGCGGGTTCAGTTGTTATGACCCACTACGGCATCTGGCACAAGGCGGGGCCAAAGTTGAATTCGACGCGGCGCGGGATGATAAAATATTCCTATTTTCGCACCTCCCCGCCGAAGCGGGACTGGGTGACAGATTCGGATATAGTACCGCCTTATGGCAATCAAGGGCGCCATGCCTACGCTTCCGAAGTGGAATGCTATCGAGACCTGATTCGATGTGAACGCACATGGGCGTGGCTGTGCGGTGTGGAACCGAATGATGATGTTTGCCGGGGCGCAAAACTATTCATGGATGCTCGCCCGCTCGCAGACATCAGCTATTGAGGCGGCATACCCGCCGACAATAAACCATCTAATTCCCGATGTGCTAGACGAGGAGCAGAAACAATATGTGAAGGCTTTAAGATTCGGCTGGCTTCGCTTCTACTCCTACGCACTCATTTATGAATGCGCTTTCCCTTGATGTTTATCCGAGCGATGGACAATTGAAAACTTGGGGCGGGCTCCGACGTTATCAAACGTGCATCTTTTTCGCTTGGCACGCAACCGCTATCAAGGTATAATGTGCCCACCAGAACGTCTAAACGGACAATCGAGTGGAAGAGACACGTTGCTGCTGCGAAGTTCTCAACAAATTGAAATAGGCACCTGTTTCCCAATACTAAAGCAAACAAAACGTCGAAAGGAAGAATATCTTGCGTAAATTAACCTTTAGCGCTTTTTTCTTTGTTCTGATTGGATCACTGATATTGCCAACAGTAAGTTTAGCCGGCGAAAACCCCTGTAATCCTTGTGCGGAAGCAAGCGAGGAGCAGGCAAATCCCTGTAACCCGTGCAACCCTTGTAATCCGTGCGCGGCGAATCCATGCAACCCGTGCGCCGCAGGGGCAACACTGTTCACAATTGACGACGATAGAAACACATTCACATTTGAGTCCAAGGCGCCGTTGGAAAAAATTATCGGCATGAGCAACAAAGTTGCAGGGCATGTTCATGTGAACCCGAACGATGTCACCAGCGGTTCAATGGCGAAATTTGAGTTGGATCTCGCAAGCATGTCAACCGGGATTGGCCTTCGAGATGAGCACATGCGTGACCAGTTTCTGGAAACCGACAAGTACCCTAAAGCGGTGCTCACAATTGATACAGTTACGAAAGCGTCCAGCGATACGCTTATGGATCAGAAGCCGGTAACGCTGGATGCAAAAGGAACGCTTGAGTTGCACGGCGTAAAGAATGAGGTGCACCTCGAAGGTATCACCGTGACGTTTCTCAAAGAAAATGAACAAACCAATATGAGGCTGCCCGGCGATCTTATACATATTGACGGCAGCTTTGTATTGAAGCTTTCCGATTACAAAATCAAAAGGCCTCAGTTAGTCCTTCTCAAGTTGGACGACAACATCAAAGTCAGTGTCGATCTGTTTGGCACAACCGCCAAGATGTCGACGGAAAATCCGTGCAACCCCTGTAACCCATGCGCGGCGAATCCATGCAACCCGTGCAATCCGTGTGCGGCGAATCCGTGCAACCCATGCAACCCTTGCGCGGAAAATCCCTGCAATCCGTGTAACCCCTGCAGCAAATAGATAGCGGGTTGCAATCGTGAGAGGTACTGACTCTCTACGATTATTACCGTATCGTGTATTGGTAACCGTTCAGAATTTTACGGCTATATCCTGACTGAACAGCATCAGCCCCTGAACGGTTACCTTTTTTTTGCCCTTTTCAATTAGAGATTAACAACCTGTTTGAAAGTTTATTTCTTACAGCACCAGTTGCCTTAAGCCAAAGCCCCAGAGGGGCGACAGATTATAACTCAAACGCCCAAGAATCGGTTTACCGCCTATTTTTCAAACAGGCTCGAAGAGCAATCTTACTGCGTCGCTCAAGCACATTGAAACGGGAAACGGTGCTTTGCAGCACGGTACGTAACGCAGACAGGAAAACCAATGGAAACGGAAAAATTCTGGTATTTGAAGCACACTAACATCTTTGCCGGCATGACGGATGTGGACTACGGCGATCTGAATCGAATGGCGGACATGGTGCGCTACAATCGCCATGAGCAGGTCCGAGGCCAAGACGAATCGGAGGATGTCATCTATCTGATCAAGGAGGGGCGGGTCAAAATCTACAAGCCTTTGCCGGAAGAAAAAGAACTGACGCTTGCGGTTCTTGAACCGGGGGAAATCTTCGGGGAGACGGCGATGTTTGAGGAGGAACCGGGTGGCGGAATCGCAGAGACATTAGATGACATGCTGCTTTGCGTCATACGCCGGCGAGACTTTGGAATCCTGCTGCGCAAAAAGCCGGAGTTGGCAATGCGTACCGCGATTATGGTTGGAGTGAAAAGACGATGTATCGAAAACCGGCTTGAAAATTTGGTATTTCGCAGTGTGTCCTCGCGGCTGGCACTGCTGTTGATTGCCTTAGCGGAAAAAGACGGCATCCGCGAAAGCCGGGGAATCAGGTTGAGCGTAAAACTTTCAGAACAGAAATTGGCGCGTTTAACTGCAACTCCACGCGAGACAACGAGCCCGCTTCTCAATGAAATTGAACGCTTGGGGTATATCGAAATCCGGCGTCGCCGAATCAAAATTTTGAATCAGTGGGCATTGAAAAAAATTGCAGATGATAGAATGAGAGAATTATCGATTCAAGAAGATCCAGAACCGACAGATGATTTTGCCGGTCTTTAAGCCCACTAATTAACCCTTTTATCCAGGAGCTAGTTGGACAGATTTGCTTGTGTGGGAGTAGCGTAAGGTGATTTAATGGGTTCTGGCAGAAGATGTTCTGAACAAGGGGGTTGAATTAATCGTTAAACCAGAGGAGAGCAGACGCACAATGGTAATTCATGACGCCGCGATGTGTTCCGCCCAAAAAAAGAAAGATTTAATTCAAACTCCGTTAGGTAGGCAACAGCTATTGTAGCGAGTGATACCAACGGTTATACAAGAGAATGGGTTTAAATGGGAGTGGAAGCGAAATATTTCACCTCCACATCTCAGATGTTCAATGGGATTGCGCGTTACAGTTGTGTGCTGGTTGAAGGTTGTGTTGTTTTTTTTAATGAAGCGACAGTCTTCAAGTAACTTACTACGAGAATACGAATTTTCGAGTGATGAACTCAACGGTTGATCGGGGTTCCCGGTGTTTTTGGCAACATGTTGCGAGACTTCACACAAAGTAACTAGTTTGTTTTCCAACCGGCTCTCCGGTACCGTTTCCGAATCCTACTCCTGTTGGAATGCCTCAAAGACAATAGACAATCGCTCTATACACGAATCGCAATCGGAAACGTCCTCCACCAAAGTGGCGTGCATTCCGATTTGCGGATGGGTTGCAGGTACGGAGGGGTGTTGATCGAAGTCAAAGCGCGCGGAATCGACAGCCGCGGAAGTTGAATTTGGCATAGAAGATCGATCCATTTTATATGCAGAAAAGCAGAGCAGAATTGTGCAGACACAAAGTGACGATAACGTGACCCAATACGCCTTCATCTAGGATCCTCCTCTTTGCTAAAGTCCTGCTCCACCGGCTCCGCGCCCTCCGGATCATCTTTACGTACGTCGTTGAGGTCCTTTGCCTCCGGCACGGACCGCGCGCTCTCAATATCTTCCACCGAAAACTGTTCTCTTAACGTGGGTGCAAGTCGCGCGTCTACGGGGACGGAGGGAGCCACCGATGGCGCTTTCGATTTGAACTTTTCACTTTCAACCAACGGTGCAGTCCTGGCACGGTGGACTTCGGTGTTTGAGATTGTGGAATCTTCCCACGCTTCTGTCGGTTCAGATTCCGGTACAAAATCCGTAGGTTCGTTTTCAGTGGAGGGGGAAGGGTTTGTGATATTACGCAATTCGGAAGTAGGGGAAACGTCGAATGCGTCTTCTGACTCGATGCGTTTTCCCACCAAATTCATCCATTCACGGTATGCTTCTGGGTCCTCATGGAAACGCAACAACAACCAATCCGCATTTTCACGATTCGTCGAAAATACCTTCACGCCATCGACTCCCCCGAACTGATTGATCGCTACAGCGAAACGCTCTGCCATCTCATCGTCCTCTTCCTCTGGTGCTTGATTGGGATATTTCGCTTTGTACTCCGCTTCAAGGCTTCGTTGATGTTGAGCAATAATGTCAGCAACATCTATCTCTCCTGCTTCTGTCAAGCCGTGTGCAACAAAGAGTTGAAGCATATCGTCGAGCGTCTTTGGATTTTGTCGCTCCAATTGTTCTTGAAAAGACTCGGATTCCACGATCTTCATTAGTTTTTGGACAGTTGGGTCTTTAGCTTGATCGGGAGTAAAGAATTGAGTCATCAAATTAACCATTATTTTCACGGAGGGGGAAGCAGATGTTGAGGCTTTCCTCTTTGGCCCCCTGTTATGAGTTGACGATTTATCCACGGTCATCCGCTGCACACCCGATTCTTTTCCTACGGTATGTGATTTATCGCTGCTGATCTCCAGGTACTTCAGGTAAAAGAGAGGTCCAAAAGTAATTAGACTAGCGCCAATAGGGATGTAAGTCTGCCATATTGGAGTTGACCACTTAGACCCCGCATTTTTTTGTGAATGCAATAAGTGTCCAAATATAAAAAAAACACCGACTAACATCGAAATGATGCTCAAATATATATCACCGCTTATCAGAATATATAACGAGCCACAAAAAATCATCACGGCTACTACAATCACGTAACGGTTTTCATTTCCTGGAAATTTCCGGATTGCATTCAGAAAAACTTCAAGTAGCGTCAGGCCAATGCCGATTAATCCCATCGTTAAAGCACTCTGAATCCATCCTTCTATCCAAAAAGATAATGAAAAGCCAAAAAATACAGCCGCTGGTAAATATCGTAGGATCACAGTAAGTTTTTTTCCAATATCCAAGATTGCCATAGGAATGCCCCAGTGCTTCTGTGTAGGCGGATAGGGAAGCAACCTACCTCTATCCGCTTACGTTCGTACAATAATTAGAAATCAGATATATCACGAAATTGCCGCGTGTTCCCTTTCGTGTGCATCTCGACAATCGTTTAAGGCCTGTCTCTTGCTATTTGCATCAAGTGTTGCGAGACCAACAGCAGCCGTTGCCGCGGCGCAAGCGATGCCACCCGGAATTGTGAAAACCTGTGGCGGTCTACAAAGCAACATCGCAAACGTGGTGGCAACACCCACTCTTCCCATCGCAGCCCAATATGCATCACTTTGGGACTTGCATGGATCGGTAGAATGGTCACAGTGCGCGTATACATCGCGTATACACAAGGAATAGCTAACCACTGACACAATTATCATAAGCTATTTTGACGGAAAAGTAAAACGAATTCTAATCTTCTGATGCCTGTAATTCCGCAACTCTTTCAAACAATTTTAACCATTCCTCTGTTGTTTTTGGACAATTTTCCTGAAACCTTTGGTCATCGACATCATCGTCATTCGTATGCAAATCTTGTATTAGTGGTATTGTAATCACCTCCATTCATGGGGGTTTGGTTGAGCGCTGTGGTGGTGCTCAGCCACAAAGAGATTTGCAGCGTTTTCCATGAAGTGTTGGCGCCATTTGGACAGTAAGGTATCGCTGATTTGATATTCGTTACAAATTTCAACTGGGCGTTTCCGCCCACTGATGATATTTAGCACACATTCGAGCTTAAATTCGGGTGTAAATTGCCGTCTTGACTTCGACATGATAGCCCCTTTCTGGACGGTTAGTTATTATAAAATCCTTACTTAGCTCACTGTCCAGTTTTTTGGGGTCATTTCAATGATATCCCCTCTTCAATGCAAGGCAAATCTCTCGTAACAGGTCTCGGCGCACAAGATAGTTTGAATAATCCGCTCGATGATGAGACGCTGATATCAGAGCGGCTCAAAGGGTTGGGATATATTTCCTAGGGTATGCTTCCTGTCTTTTCCAACACTCATTCCTGGTTTTTTTATCGTCCTCCACGGCTCTATCCTACCATTCTCACCCAAAACCTAGACATTTCATTAAGGTGGCCCTCCCATTGGGTATTGCACAGTTTGTGGACAGCCCCGTTCATTTATTGGACAGTTTTTCAAGCAATGTTCGCTGTCACGCCATATTTTAAAACATTTCAAATTGGCACCATACTTGCTATAATTTATGCAAGCGTTTTACCTCAATTTGAGAAAGCACAGAATACAGTAAAAAAGCAGCCTATATACAAATGGGAGAATTAGTCCATGCGTATAAAATCTTTAAGTAAATATGAAAAGTTGGTCGTTGTATTTGCGATTATCGGATTTGTGGGTGCCGCCGCATATTTGATCGTTAGAGAAATGTACGTTGAAGATACCACGGTAACTGTCTATGAGGTTGGCGATCCAATTAAACCAGAATACCACTCGAACCGACATCTGGCGAGCGGACACTCGCCTAACCGCGCGACTAAGACAATCGAATCGAGTGGAAGCTCGATTACATCAGAGACGCCCCTAACAAATGATTACACAGGTGAGGTAGAAGTTCTTGATGGTAGCGGAAAAGCCGATTTGGCCCCACAAGATGTGGAAATTTCAAGTGCCGATTCATACATGCCCGTTGAAGGATCGCCGCAATATCGACCGAAATACTCTCACGTGCAGGGATATATAGTCGACCGCGATGAACTCGTCAGACGGTTCGGAGATTTTCCACAAGTGCACACAGCATATGAGTACCTGCGAAAAGCTTCTATGGGGAAGGAAAAAACAACCAAAGAAGAGATTGCCGGGATAGAAGCATTGAAATATCTCTATCCTGAGCTACACACTCCGGTACATGAAGAGTTTTTGCAGGCACTAAAAGAAGATAGAGTTATCCCAATAGGGCAGTTGACTTCGCCTGAACTATTTGATGCCATAAATGCACTTCAAGGAGCTACCTTATCTCCTGAGATGTATGAAGCGTTAAAAAATGGTAGATTACCTTTGTACGGCCACTAAAGCAAGCACTTGAAACGGCTTTAGCTTGAGGCATTCTTCGGAACGATTTATTCGTCTCTTGCAGATAATAAATTCTAATCTCAACACAAAGTAATGGAGGACACGTCAATGACATCGAAAAATCGACGCAAACACGCAACTATTGTATTGGGACTCATCATTTTTATCAGCCAGCCTTTTTATGGGGCAAGCCAAGCCGCGGATGCTTCAGAATACCGTGAGTTGAATCAGCAAGTGATAGAAGCGATTGATCGGGGGCTTAATTGGCTGAAACTACAGCAAGGGGAGGACGGGTTTTTTCGCGATCACCCCGGGTTAACCGCTCTGGCAATATCTGCGTTCTTGCGGCACCCTGAAAATAGGTTTAAGGAAGCCGAACATCCGTTTATCCAAAAGTCAATTGAGGCATTGCTCAAATTACAGCAACCCAATGGCGGGATTTATGATGTAGATAAACAGCCCGCGTTGCCGAACTACAATACCTCCGTCGCGTTACTAGCGCTGTCAGATACGAACAACCCCAAATACAAAGACGCGATTGAGAATGCGCAGAATTTTGTCAAAGGACTTCAAGTTCAGGATACGGAAAGCGTGTATTACGGCGGTATCGGTTATGGAAGCCGCGAGACCGTGCACGATTTATCCAATCTGAACTTTGCGCTTCAATCCTTAAAAGAGAGCGGTGTTGAAGATCAGGCTGTATGGGACAAAGCCATCAAGTTTCTCGAAAGGTGCCAAAATAACAGCGAAACCAATGATCAGCGTTGGGCTGGGAACGACGGCGGTTTTATTTATGCCCCTGACGGCGAGAGCAAAGCGGGGAGCAACAAATCCTATGCGAGCATGACGTATGCGGGGTTGTTGAGTTTTATCTACGCCAATGTTGAAAAAGACGACCCGCGTGTGCAGGCTGCCGTCAATTGGATAAAGCAGCACTTCACCGTTGAAGAAAACTACGGTATGGGCAAACAGGGACTTTACTATAATTACCATACAATGGCAAAAGCGCTCAAAACCTACGATGAAGCTGTTATTGTCGATGCTAAAGGCATCTCTCACGATTGGTACAGGGTACTCGCCGAAAAACTTATCTCCGAGCAGATTGTTTTAGATACGGAGCAATCCCAAGGGTACTGGCAGAACTCGGAAGCGAGATGGTGGGAACGCGATCCCGTACTGGTAACCTCCTATTCGGTATTGGCGCTCGCCGCAGCGTACCGACCGTCGTCATAGCTAGCATATTTAATTGATTGTACTAACATAGCCCAAGCTGTGCGCTTGGGCTTTTTTTATGTTAGCGCGGCGTTGACGGTCTTCTGTGGACAATCTTTTTGGGAAGGGTTTGTCAACTATGACCAGTCTCGGCAACACAGTTAGAAGAGTCACGGATATCCGTGACCAGCTTTATTTTAACGCTTGATCTCTATTTGCGGGAATGCTATAATACGCGCCGTGAATTCAATCTTTGAAGTGTGAGGTGGCAAACGTGTTATCTCGACGCCAGTTTTTTCAATCGTCAGGCTGGGCGATTTTTACGGCTGCTTTAGGATTTGCCTTCGGTCCCGGATTAGTTAGGTATTTATATCCGCGCGTCCTTTTTGAGCCGTCGTCCGTCTTTAAGGCGGGATTTCCGGCTGAATATCCCCCCGGCACTGTGAGCGAACGGTGGAAAAAAACGCCGTATGGGGTTTGGATCGCTCGAAAAGAAGATGGCGAGTTTTATGCGCTGTTAGCAATCTGCACTCATCTAGGTTGCACGCCGCGATGGTTCGGGGCGGAGAACAAGTTCAAGTGCCCCTGCCACGGGAGCGGTTTTGATCGGGAAGGCATTAACTATGAAGGGCCTGCGCCGCGTCCGCTTGAGCGTGTAAAAATTTCTCTGGCAGAGGACGGGCAACTGTTAATTGATAAATCCATCAAATTCCTATATGAGAAAGATCAGTGGGACAATCCGGGAGCGTCGTTAAAGGCTTAGTTGAATTTGTTGTTCCAAAAGCATATTTCTGATAAAAGAAAGGGGTTATCCAGTTTCGCTAGACAGGACTGCAATAGGGTTCTGTACAGGCATGGGCTGCTGATTTCTAATGGACGAAAAACGTAACGGACTCAAGGAAAAGATAACAAACTCCCAAATTTGGCGCTCCATGTTTCGGCATGGATACGAAAAGACCGGGAGGCGGTATACCCTCCAAATTCTCCAGAACGTCTGGCTGCATTTGCACCCGCCTCGTGTGCCTCGGCACGGCATCAACTTCCGGTTTACATGGTGCATGGGCGGAATTACCTTCTTGATGTTTCTTGTCACTGCGGTGACAGGTGTATTGCTTATGTTTTACTACCGCCCCACGGCTGAATACGCCTTTCGGGATATCCAGTATCTTGAATTTGATATTCCTTTCGGAATGCTGCTTCGGAATATGCACCGCTGGGCAGCGCACGGTATGGTCATCGCTGTGATGCTTCACATGTTCCGGGTTTTCCTGACGGGTTCTTACAAAAAACCGCGCGAATTCAATTGGGCGGTTGGCGTTATCCTACTGGTTGTCACCCTCTTTCTCAGCTTTACCGGTTATCTGCTGCCTTGGGACCAGCTCGCATTATGGGCGGTAACCGTCGGCACAAATATGGCGCGCGCCACGCCGGTTTTGGGGCACGAGGGCCCGTTCGTTCCGCAAGCTATCACGCAGTCTAATGATGTCCGATTTGTGCTCCTTGGTGGCACGGAGGTAAGCCCTTCGACGCTATTGCGGTTTTATATTCTGCACTGCGTGGGTGTCCCGATTTTTGCCAGCGTGCTTATGGCACTGCACTTTTGGCGCGTCCGCAAAGACGGCGGAATTTCCGGTCCTCTGTAATCATCCAATTGTCTCATTCCAGTCGAAAAAGTAGAGAGGTAAAAGACTATGGAACCTTTCCTTGCGCTTGTTAGTAAGCCTGATAATGTCCCAATTATTGCTATCATATTTCTCCTGCCATTTTTTACATGGCTTGCATTTAGCCAAGGGCGAAGAAACGATAAAGCCGGTACACCCGCTGAGGCGGCGCTCAAAGACAAGGTCTATGTGTGGCCTTACCTTTGCCGCGCCGAATTCCTTTGCGCGATTATTGTAATGTTGATTCTCGGTGTATGGTCGATTGCGTTGGACGCGCCGTTGGAGGAAATGAGCGACCCGGCAAAGACCCCAAATCCTTCCAAAGCGCCGTGGTATTTTCTGGCGCTGCAAGAGATGTTAGTGTATTTCGACCCATGGATTGCGGGGGTGGTGCTGCCAGGCTTGATTATCGCAGGCCTTATCGCTATTCCTTACATAGATATCAATCCCAAGGGAAAAGGGTATTATACGTTGAAGGAACGGCCTTTTGCAATTGCCACCTTCTGTTTCGGATTTTTCATGCTGTGGATTGTCTTGATGGTTGTCGGTACGTTCTTGAGGGGGCCCGGATGGAACTTCTTCGCACCATGGGTAAAGTGGGACCCGCACAAAGTTGTATCGCTGACCAACGTCAACCTGTCTTATAAATTTGGCATCCGCGGCGACCTAACGGCAAACATCTTCGGGTTCATTGTTGTCGCCGGTTACTTTTCGTTAGGTCCGCTCCTCTATTTCTGGAAGAGAAAGACAAGCCGATTCTTGCAGGAACTCGGGTTGATTCGGTATATTATCGTCTCATTCTTATTTCTGACCATGATGGCATTGCCGATTAAAATGATTCTCCGCTGGGTTTGGAATATTAAATATATCTGGGTTTCTCCATGGTTCAATGTATAGGCGAAATAGGATAAGGAGGTCTACTGGTTCGTGAGAAGCAAAAAGGAAATCCCGGTCGAAGAAAAATCATATTCAGCTCTGTTTTTTATCCTTTCCGCTCTATTGGGGTTTGTGACGCTGTGGGGATTCTGGAATGAAGCCATCACGAGACGGCCGTGGAAAGCGATTCAGCAACGGTTTTACCAATATGAATACGAGAAAACGAAAATTGCACTCGAAGGAGCTAAACAGGAGCTGCCAGAAATAGAAACGCCGGAACCTCTTGACGCTAAGCGCCTGAGCAAACTTGAACAAAACATCAACGATGCAACAATAAAACGTGATGAAGCCTTACAAGAACGTAAGTTTCTTCAGAGCGAGGCGGACGCGATAAACTACAAATATCAATTTGCTTTGCACCATTCAAAAGCAATTCATGAGAAAGGCGACAAGAGCGATCCGGAGGTTGACAAATGGAAGAGTCGGCTAGACGACTATGACAGGCAAATCGAGGGCAAACTGACACAAGATGTCGTCGCAGCGGAACGTACGCTGGCTGACGCCTATCGCGAGTCGGCTTCATTTTATGAAACCGGCGGACACATTGAGGCTGCGTTGAGCCAGTTCTTGGTCGTCCAAAAATATGACCCCACATCCGAAGCCTTGCCGGCGAAAATAAAAAATCTCCGTTTACAGGTCGAGTCTCTTCGAGCAGACAGAGTTGCAAAGGCGGAAGTTGACAAACTCGAAGAGAAGCTTTCCTCATTGTCCCCCTTAAAGCGGAGTTTCTTGGGAAGTCTGTTGGAAAGTCCATTTAATAAGACACGATCACTGGTGCAATACTATCTTGAGGACTTTGAGTATACGGCTGACCGGTGTGCCACATGCCATTTTTCAGTGGACCGAAGCGGTTACGACCGTTTCGCCGTGGAATCATTCGAGGTTGAAGGCGGCGAGGACGGGCAGAAGCCTTCTAAACAATTGATGCATCCGCTTGTAAAGGTAGGCAGCGAGAGCGTCTTGATTGATGATGAGGAGGCGGAAAGCGATCAGTACGTCCTGAACGAAAACGGTTTGCTTACTTTTGTAGACCCCGATATTGCCGATTTTGGCGCGGAAGTGGAAATCGAATACGAAACCGGTTACGACGCTGTACTGCGAACCCATCCTTACCGGGACGTGCTGCTCGGCAACCATCCTGTGGAGAGATTTGGCTGTACACCGTGCCACGGCGGGCAAGGGCAGGCCCTTACGGCGCAATCCGCTCACGCTTTGACGCACGCAGAGTTCTGGCTGGAACCCGTATTGGGATTGGATGAACATACGAGCGAGCTGTCAGGACAATTGTCGCGGGAAAGAAAGAAAGGCAAACGCGCCGACCAACACAAAATCGCGGATCTTGAGAATGAGTTGGAAGAGAAGCGATCTGAGCTTCGCGGCTATCTGTACACCAACTGCCGCCGCTGCCACAGTGAAGTAATGATGTTGGACTATCCTTCGCCTCCACCTGAAACGGCGGACGCGCGAGATTATGCGCCCGATCTCTCAAATGGGATGGCGCTGTTCGAAGATTTGGGTTGCCAAGGTTGCCACGCTGTCGACGGCTATCCTGCGCTCGAAAAATTGGCGAATGTTGGCCCTTCGCTCGCCAAAATTGGCAGTAAGGTGAACGGCACAGAATGGCTCGTAGGCTGGCTTAAAGACCCGCCATCGTATCTGCCTGACACCAAGATGCCTGTATTCTTCCCGACCGAAGACATGTCGAAATTGGTTTATCTGAAAAATGGGATGAAGCGCGAAGGCACGGTCAGAAGTGAAGCGGGGGCGATTATTGTACGCACGGATGATGGGACAGAATACCCCTACCGAGAGGACGAAGTTGACCGCATTGTCGATATCGTTAAGTCTATCGCAGCCTACCTAGAGCAGCAGACGGACGCCGCCATTGATGGAATTGAACCGAACTATTCGACATCGCCGAAGGCAATTGCGGCGGGCGAGGAGACCGTCAAATCGGTCGGATGTATTGCTTGCCACGCCGTTGACGGATTAGGCAGCGACTTTGCGCCCAACCTTGATGATGTCGGCAATAAGCTCACCCCCAATTTCCTCCGCCAATGGGTTGACAATCCGAAGTCCTATGACCCTGATACCGTCATGCCGGACATGCGCCTTAGCGATACGGAGGTGGATAACGTCGTCGCCTATTTGATGAGCCTGAAATCGCCGGAATCTCCTGCTGTGAAAGTGACTGCGGATTCTTATGGAAATCTTGTCGAGGAGATTGACACCGAAGAAGGCGAGACGTTAGTGCGGCTTTACGGGTGCTTTGGTTGCCATACTATCCCGGGATTCGAAGACGAACCGAAGGTTGGTGCAGAACTTAGTGCATTCGGATCCAAGACCGTTGACGAATTCGATTTTGGCGATAGCGTAGGTGTTGAACATAGTTGGCACGGCTGGACGATCGGCAAACTCACCGATCCCAGGCGGTATCAAACACGCCGCATTATCCAACGTATGCCGGTGTTTCCGATTGGCCAAGAAGACGCATATGCACTTGCGGTTTTGCTTAAGAGTTTCCAAGCTAAAAAGTTCCCTTTGAGCTATATCCACCAGCCAAGTGACACGCTTCGATCGGTCGATGCCGGGCGCCGATTGGTTAAAAAATACAATTGCCAAGGGTGCCACGAGATTGAAGCGAAGGGCGGGGAATATGTCGAGTTCATCGACAGTCAACGCGATGACCTAGATTTGAATCAAGCGAAACAGTTTGCACCGCCGACGCTGCGTGCAGAAGGGGCAAAGGTTCATCCGGATTGGCTGTTTAGTTTCTTGAAGGGGCCGACGCTAATTCGCTACGGCCTTGATGTCCGCATGCCGACGTTTGGATTCTCGGACGAAGAAACCACTGCGCTTGTTCAGTATTTCTCGGCACTTTCGGAAGAGCCGTTCCCCTATGAGACCATTGCATTGCCGCCAACGGCGCAAGCAGAGCTCAGAGTCGGCAAACAGATTTTTGACGCCCTGCAGTGTATATCCTGCCACCCGGAGCAAGGTGAAGTTATCCCGGCAGGAAGCGATAAGACCGGCCGCCCCGACCTCTCTCTGGCTAAAGGCCGTCTCAAGGAGGATTGGCTGATTGACTGGATGAAAGATCCGGCATCATTCCAACCCGGAACCGCGATGCCTCAAGCTTGGCCGAAAATCGGCGGCGTGTATCAACCTGTCGACGGTTTCGCCATCCAAGACGCCGAGGAACAGATTCGGTTGGTCAGGGATTATCTCCTCTCGCTGAGCAAGTGACACTGAGGCAATTATGCGACACCTACTCATCGTCGTTGGGATATTCGCTGCCAGCATGAGTGGTTTGATTTGGTTGTGCCGCACAGTGGATCCAAGTACGCGATACAGCTCCAAAGTCGAGTTCAATTACGCGAGATATTGTGCGGGCTGCCATGGCGCCAACGGTGAAGGCAACGGACGGATTGGGCGGTTCAAAAAGTTAGAACCTGCAAATTTGACGACAGCCGATTTTTGGGACGGCAGCAGCGACGAAAAACTTATTCACAGTATTGACGCCGGCAAGGATGACATGCCGGCGTTTTTCTACTATCTGACACATGGTGAACAGCGGGAACTTCTCGATTTCATCAAAGAGAATTTTCGACCAACGCCGGCACACGATTGAATCAATAGCACACATTGGCACAGAGGCGGCATAATGAGACAAGTGGTTGTTTATCCGGGTGAAGATAGCTACTGGGTTGCTGAATGCCCTAGCTTGCTAGGTTGCATAAGCCAAGGGAAAACGAAGCACGAAGCTATCGCGAATATCAAAGAGGCAATTGAAGGATACATTTCGGCTCTTGAGGATGATGGGCTGCCGGTGCCGGGCAAAAAGAATTTGGAGCGAACGAGATTCTAAACTAATATTGCGGTCAGCCTAAGGCGCACTCATCCAGTCACGGATATCCGTGAGTTCTTCCTATTCAACCTTGATTCTTAGTGCCGTATACTGCTATCATTGATGATTAAGACGTTCCATAATCGCATTTTAATAAAGAAAGGATTGGCCAAAACCATGAAAACCGCAACGACCCTGACCGTATTCAGCTTTATTCTCATCGCAAGCCTCACTTATGCCGCCAACATCACTGGAACAGTTATGTACGACGGAGAAGCGCCGGCGCGTGCAGCGATGAAGGCCACCAAGGACCAACACTGCATTGATAAGCTCGCAAACGGTAAGTCCGAAGCGCTTGTAGTCTCTAAAGGTAAAGGAATTAAGAACGTTGTTGTCTATTTGCGTGCGCGAGGCGCGACACCCACACTGCCTGCCAAAAATCCGGTAATGGATCAGGTCGACTGTAAGTATTATCCGCACGTCCTCGTTGTAACTGAAGGCACCACAGTGGATGTAACCTCCAGCGACCCGGTTGCGCATAACGTCCATTCTCATGCCAAGAAGAATGAGGCGGTGAATTGGCAGATACCTGTTCCCGGGAAGGTGTTGCCCCTGAAATTAGAAAAGCGCGAGGCGATTAAATTTACCTGCGATATTCACAATTGGATGACGGGATATATATTTGTGGTGGACAATGACTACTATACCGTTACGGGGTATAAGGACAGCAAGGAAAACTGGATTACGTCTGACAGTTATGAGGCTTCGAGCGATAAGGGAGCATACACCATTAAAGATGTTCCCGCGGGGAAATACCGCATCCAGGCGTGGCACGAGGAGCTTGGAACGACTAAAGCAAAGACGATAGAAGTTTCTGAAAGTGAAGACCTTCAAGTCAACTTTACGAACGCTGATTTCAGGAAGAAAGCCGCGAAATAAACCACTGCATTGACGATTGACGAGACGCTATAAACATTGCACGTTTCGCCCGTCATGATTGCGAGACGCAAGATTATGCGTTCCATACGGAATAGTTCCAAAAACAGGTTAGCTCTATTGTTCGGGCTGCTTGCCATCTATCTATTCTTGGCGATCGTACCTGTTGCATTCACCCAAGATGCGACCGACACAGAATACCGCGCCTTCCCGAAGATTGGCAGCCGCAACGCCGCGTGGATAGCCGCCCAGTTGCATCTGTTGTTCGGGTCCTTTATCTTGGGTGTACCGATGTTCGCGGTTGTCATTGAATATGTCGGGATGCGGACGAAGGACAAACGATACGACAAAATGGCGCAGGAGTTCATCAAGCTCTGCATGGGTGCGTTCTCGACGACCGCGCTGATGGGCGGTGTGTTGGTTTTCGTTCTCATTTGGTGCTACCCCAAAGTGATGAACAAAATGACGGGAATCTTCGGACCGACGATGATTTTCTACGTCTTCTTGTTCTTCGGAGAGACTTTTACGCTCTATCTCTACTCCTACGGATGGGATCGGATGCAGGGCAAGGTATCAAAGATGTGGCACCTATTCCTCGGTGTGCTCTTGAACGTGTTCGGTACGGCAATTATGTTTGTTTCTAACGCGTGGCTGACGTACCAGACAAGTCCAGCAACAATGGATTCCGGCCATAAGCCAATTCCGCTTCATAACGAAGAAACGGGCGAATTTATCGGTACGCTGTGGCAGGCGGTGAACAACTTCACGTGGATGCCCGTGAACATCCACCGCCTCATTGGGAATGTGGCTTTCGGCGGAGCAATCGTCGGCGCCTACGCCGCCTTTCGATTTTTGGTCGCCAAATCGAAAGAGGATAAGGCGCACTACGACTGGATGGGATATACGGGCAATTTCATCGCGTTATGCGGCTTAATTCCGCTGCCGTTCGCCGGATATTGGTTGGGACGCGACATCTACAAGTTCAATCAGACAATGGGCATCAACATGATGGGGAGCCTCTTTTCGTGGTTGTTCATCATTCAGGCGGTGATGATTGGGGTGTTGTTCATCGGCGCGAACTACTATCTCTGGTCCGGCATGACCCGCATTAAAGGCGGTGAAGTTTACGCGCGTTTACGCCCCTATATGGTGGCAATCATTGTTGTCTGTGTCGCGGTGTGGATGACGCCGCGCACATTGATTGCTACTGCCGGTGAGAAAGCCGCAATGGGCGGTCCGAACCATCCACTAATCGGATATTTCGGTTTGATGACGGCGAAAAATACGGTCGTCAATCTCATCATTTTGACGACTTTTCTGAGTTTTCTGTTTTACCGCCGATCGGGGAAAACGCCGGCGGTCGGTTGGAGGAAAGCAGGAAATATCATCATCTCGGGAATTTTTGGACTTGCTGTCGCCGCGATTGTCACGATTGGTCTTATAGGTTTCAAAGTTGAGACCGATTTTCGCGTCGAAGTTCTAACGCCGGTTCAAGTGTTGATTGCGTTAGCTGTTTTGATTTTGGTTACGGCGATTGATTTAATCATGTACCGAAAAGCGATGCGTTCTAGCGACATCAACTGGGGGCAGATGTCCGACCGGTCGCAGTACGTGCTAATTCTTCTCGCAATCACCTTTACCTCCTTGATGGGATTGATGGGGTATGCGCGGTCTGGCCTCCGCGAGAATTGGCACATTTTTGGTGTGATGCCCGACACCTCTCCGGATGCGTTTACACCTCTTCTTGCTGATGCCGTCAATGTCATCGCCGTTATCATAGTGATATTCTTCGCCTTGGTCGGCTTTATCTTCTGGATCGGTTTATGGGGCGACAAGAAGAAAGCAAAACTTGCAAATCTTGAAGCAGAAAATGCCGTGGGAGACGACTAAGAACCGCGCAGTTGGGATGAAACGATGCAAAAACCGCATATTAGAATTGCCACCTTAATTTTAATGATTGTGAGTTTTATCGCCTACGTCGCGAAATTTCCTGCTTTTCCGATCGCGTCGGAAAACCTGCTGCCGTGGTCAGTGTGGTTTTTTATTCTTGCCTTGTCAAATGTTATACTTTGGCAGAGCGTGATAAAACTGCTGTCATTCTCATTGATGGTCATCTGGTTCTATGCGTTTGCTGCCAGTGTTGTTCCAGATACATCGACTGCCACGGTGGATTTGTCAAGCATTGAGCGAACACCGGAGGCATTTGTTGAGGCAGGGGAGATAATTTTTAACGGAAAAGGAAAGTGCAACACCTGCCACACGCTCGATCCGTCCGCGCCAAAAGGCCGCTGTCCCGATTTATCGGTTATCGGCTCCCAAGCCGGGACGCGCAAACCCGGCGTTTCGGCAAAGGATTATCTAATCGAATCTACGTATGAACCGCATAAATTCCTCGTCACCGGCTACGGGAACATTATGCCGCCGGTCTGGAAACCGCCAATCAGTTTATCCGAGTTGGAGATTGAAACGGTAATTGCCTTTCTCCAAAATCAGGGCGGCGAAGTGGACTTGACGCCCTTTGATCCGCCTGTTGATATAGCAAGCGCGGAGGATTTGGTTGAGGAATTGCCGCCCCTCCTCAGCGGCGACGTTGAGCGCGGCAAACGGGTTTTTGTAGACGGTGCGAAATGTATCGCGTGCCACGCTGTTGCCGGAGTAGAGCAACCTGCCGGTCAAACGCTTGATGACGGCGTTGAAGTGGTCGCCGCCCCCGATTTGTCAGAGATTGCCGCATTAAACAGTCTCCGGTACATTGAAGAGTCCATCCTGTTACCAAATGCGCTAATTGTGAGCGGATACGGTTCCGTCACGGTGAAAACCGGTGGCGCATCAATTCAGGGGACGCTCGTATCCCAAGACAACGAGAATATTACCCTGCGGGTGAAAGATGCGGCAGGCGTTGAAACCGAACAGCAAATACGCTTGAGCGAACTCGATCCGGAACCGATTGAAGCGCTTGCCGATTTGAATGCAAACGGATACTTTTGGATCCAAGCGGCGCTCGCCGATACCGGAGAAACTATAAGCGGTGACCTTCTAGAAGAGGATGAGGAAAACATTACGCTGCAGGATGGTGGAGAAACGCTGACAGTTTCTAAATCGAACGTGAAGGTTCAGGCGACCATCATTGATTTTGATGAGAACGTCATCGTCGGGGAGTTGGTGGCGGAAAATGAAGACGAAATTACGTTAAATGTTGACGGTGAAGAACAGACGATTGACAAGTTTGATATCGACGAGGGACCAACCTACAGCCGCGCCTTTGGGAAACGACTTTATGTGACCTCCCCGATGCCGAACAACTTTCCGCTGTTGCTGTCGGTTGGGGACATGAGCGATCTGCTTGCATACTTATCAACCCTAACGGGCACAGTGGACGCGGCAGTGGCTGAAGGTGAATCCCAAGACGAAGGCGTGGAAGGAACCGCCGAATAAGGAGCGTTGAGCCGATATGCCAAAATTATCGCTTTTCAGCAAATGCGTTATCCTATTTGCCGTGATTTGGCTATTCTTAGAGTTTTTCATCGGCGGCGTATGGTCCGTACCGCTGCCCGCCAGTATAATCGGTATGTATCTCGGTCTCATTCTATTGGCGATTCTGGTTCACGTATCCGTTGAAGATGACAGGTTTCGGGAATTTCTGCGCCCCATCAAAGAGACTTTGGCTGATGAAAAAAGAAGGACAAGATGTACTGTATTGTTCGTCCTTATCCCGATGGTTATGCTCGTTTTCACCTTTTCAAAGGTATCGACGAAAGCAGAAGCGCCAGCATCGTTACGTACTGCCCATCCAGCCCCGCCTGATGAACTGACCTACGGTGACAAGGTAATCGGTCCCGTACAAGAGGTGGAGAACCCTTTCCGGCACCTTGAAAAAGACGACAAAGATGCGTTCCGGGCGCATGCAGAGAATGGACGCCGAGTCTACTATCAAAACTGCTTTTATTGCCACGGCGACGATCTTGACGGTGAAGGGCATTTCGCCCACGGATTGAACCCGCTGCCTGCCAACTTTCAAGACCCTGGCATCATCCCAAATTTCCAAGAATCATTCTTTTTCTGGCGTATCAGTAAAGGAGGGCCAGGTTTGCCGCCAGCCGCTACGCCGTGGGACTCCGCCATGCCGGTCTGGGAGGATTACTTGACTGAAGAGGAGATATGGGACGTCATTATCTTTTTGTCGGAATACACCGGCTATAAGCCGAGGACGTTTGGCGAGGCTGCCCACTAAACGCTGGTGAAGGGCCAATAAGGTGCTAAAATGCAATTAGTTACGTGCTTGGTAAAAAGAGAAAGCAATCAATATGTTTCTCTGTGTGTTGAATTAGATGTAGCTTCGTGCGGCAAAACGAAAAGGGAAGCCATTGAAGGGTTAAAAAACGCAATTGAGGCGTATATCGAGTATATGTCCTCCGAAATGCGTGACAAAGAGATTTACAGGCCAGTTCCTATGCATGAGCTGCGAAATTTCCTTTTCGCAGGAGGTGTGGTGGAAGACGAACAAGCTGTAAAGGCAATTCCGTTAGAGTTTGAGTATGCCTAGAAATCTGTCGAGTGACGATGTCACTTGGATATTGAGGCAAATCGGAATCAAGCTTAAAAGACGTGGCAAAGAGGATGTTTATTTTGGACAATCCGGTGGCCAAAATCGCGTTGTGATAATTCCTAGAAATAAAAGGAGTATTCCCGCTGGAACGTTGAGTTCAATTTGGCGGCAAGCAGGAATAACGAGTAAAATTGCTGATGAAATTTGGAACACGCGCAAAACTAAATAGAATCGTAATCCCGTAAAAAATGTACCGACTTTTACTTAATAAATTTCTTACTAAATATATTGCAAGCTTCCTTCTGCTTCCTGTAATCATAACATGTCCGCTGTTTGCACAGGGCAAATCTGCCCCCGCTGCTTCCGAGGCGGGAAAATTGCTCTATATAGATAAGTGTGGTCATTGCCACGGAATTGAAGGAGCCGGGGATGGGGATGCCGCTGAAAACCTGTTGCCAAGGCCGAGGGATTTCACGTCAGGGCTTTACAAGATTCGCTCTACAGAGAGCGGCAATTTACCAACCGACCAGGACCTATTTGAGGTAATCTCAAACGGTATGCCGGGATCGTCTATGCCCGCTTGGAAAGGGCTTCTCAGTGAGGACGAGCGATGGAGCCTCGTCGCCCAAATCAAGACATACTTTGACGGTTTTGAAGAGGCGTCGCCGCGAGTAATTGACCTGTCAGGCAAAATACCCTATTCTGAGGAAAGCGTGGCTAAAGGGAAAGAGTTCTATGCCGAACTCGGGTGCGTCGAATGTCACGGGGTGCTTGGACGGGGAGACGGCACATCCGCGCCAGATCTCACCGACGAATCGGGATTTCGCTCATGGCCCGCGAATATGGAGCACAGTTGGAACTTCAGGGGCGGTTCAGCGACGGAGGAAATTTTCAAGCGGTTTATAGGCGGAATTGCCGGTTCGCCGATGCCGGCATTCGTGTCCTCATTCCGACTCGGTTTAACCGACGCCGAGTCAGCGCGGATAATCGCGCTTGAAGATCAAGACGAAATGACTGAAGAGGAGGAAGCGGAGTATACGCAGTTAGAGGACAAAGCCTATGAGTATGAAGACATTATGCTCAGAATCGAGGAAGGCGAAGAAATCACACCCGAAGAGCAGAACAAACTCGACGAAGCCATGAAGCCAATATTTGAGAAGAGTTGGCACTTGGCAAACTATGTCAAATCGCTGGGGCGCGAAGGCCGCCCCCCAGCTGCGGTCGGTGATAAGGTCCTACGCTCCCAATATTTTGTCGGTGACCTGCCGGGATTGAATGATGCCGCCTGGAGTGAAATCAAGGAGGCGAGCTACTTCCCACTTGTGGGTCAGGTCGTTATCGAACCGCGGCAGTTCAACCCTTCAATTGATTCCGTAACCGCCAAGTCTTTCTATAACGATAATGAAGCCGCGTTTCTCTTTGAGTGGGACGATCGGACGAAAACCCTTCCGCAAGCGGACGATGAGACGGGAGAAACTGTTGAGGACGCCATTGCGATTCAGTTCCCTGTGAAGGTGCCGAAGAGTCCGTCTGATCCCAGACCGTACTTTATCTGGGGCGGACGCCGCCCCGTTTACCTCTGGCACTGGAAGGTTTCCGAACCAAACAAAATCACGGAGATGAATGCCAAGGGAATTGATAAAGCCACTGTTCAGGCGTCACAAAGCCAGATGCAGGTTGAAGGTGTTTACGAAGACGGACGATACCGCCTGTGGGTTAAGCGAGCGTTGAAGACAGATGACAGGAACGACCTTAAGTTTGAACCTGAAATTTTTATACCCATCGCTTTTTCCGCTTGGGACGGAGCCAACGGCGACGTGAAAACGAAGCGAGCCATTTCGACGTGGTATTCTTTCGTTCTAGATCCTGTTCCTTCAAATAAGCGTTTCGTGTATCCGCCGGTTGTAGCGCTTATCTCCGCCGGATTGCTTTTTGGCTTGAGAAAAAGCGTAAGAAATCGTGAGAAACTGAATCAATAGACTGTGGAAATGGCAACGGGCGGATGTGAACCGCTAATCCCTAGGTAGTTGGCAATTGAGCAATATTAACTAGCAAACGCGACCATGCATCGAATAAATTTAAAACAAATCTATAAATAAAAGGAGTTCAATCATGAAAACCCAAGTATTTACAATCCTAACATTAGTCATCGCGGGAATTTTTGCCGCAAGTGCCGCCGCTGCGGGTGATGATGAAGCCGCCGAGTCGCTTGTGTTCCCCGAAAGTTATGAAGCCGGAAGCGTTTCAAATGGGGGCACTATCACCGGTACCGTGACGTTTGAGGGTGAAGCCCCCGCAATGAAAAAGCTTGAAATCACGAAGAACCCGGAAGTCTGCGGTGTAACCGAAAAGTTTGATGAGTCGGTAGTGGTCGGCGAAGGAAACGGTTTGAAAAACGCCATCATTTATCTGATGGATATCTCGTCAGGCGCAGGTTTTCCGAAAGGCGCAAAGGTCAAACACCAGATTGATCAGAAAGGCTGTCAATTTAACCCGCATGTCAATTTGATTCCGGTGGGGAAGCGATTAACCATGCTCAACCCTGACAAAATCATGCACAACGTTCATATTTTTAGCAAAGAGAACCCGCCCTACAACAAATCGCAGCCGGGCAGCAGGAGGAAGATGCCGGTTAAAGCTGTCAAAAAGGCGGAAGGGCCGGTGGCTGTCAAATGCGATGTGCACGGTTGGATGAAAGCCTGGATCGCTTACATTCCACATCCATACTTTGCCGTCAGCGATGAGAACGGGCAATACAAGCTGGAAAACGTGCCGCCGGGAACGTATAAGCTTGGCTATTGGCACGAAGCCTGCGGGACGAATACGGAATCACCCGAGACTGTGACCGTTGACGCCGGCGGCGCAGCCACAAAAGACTTCGCCCTTTCACTCAAAAACTGAAGCACCCTATTCGGTTTTGCCATATGGTCGCCGTTTTTGGCGACCTATGGAAATCATGGATTTGTGTGGTGATTGCAGGTCATCAAGTGGATGAAAAAAATGCATCCGATTGAAGTCGAGAATCTCCACCACGCTTATGGTGATCGGCAAGCGCTGGTTGGCGTGACTCTTGATGTGCCGCAAGGTGAAATTTTTGGCGTCCTTGGACCGAATGGCGGCGGCAAAACTACACTTTTTAAGATTCTTTCGACACTTATCACCGCTAACAACGGAACGGTGCGATTGTTCGGTTATGATCAGACCGACAAACCGCACGAAGTTAGAAAACACTTGGGGGTGGTTTTTCAGCATCCTAGTTTGGATTTGAAGCTTACGGCGGTTGAAAATCTTCGTCATCACGGGCACCTCTACGGGCTGTGGGGTAAAGCGCTCAATCGAAGAATCCAAGTTGTGCTTGACCAACTGGGACTTTCCGAGCGCGGGGCAGATTTGGTAGAAGCGCTCTCCGGCGGTTTGCGAAGGCGGGTTGAACTCGCGAAGGCAATCCTCCATCAACCCAACTTACTGTTGCTTGATGAACCGAGCACCGGCCTCGATCCTGGGATTCGTCAACAGTTTAGATTGCATCTTCAATATCTGCGAGAACAGGATGGTACGACCATCGTGCTGACAACCCACATTCTGGATGAAGCCGAGTGGTGCGATCGTGTCGGTATTCTTGATGAGGGTAGGTTGGTTGCCATAGGAACGCCGGCGGCGTTGAAAGAACAGGTGGGCGCGGACGTTGTCATTATTGATGCGTCGAATCCAGAAACGTTAGCCGAAAGGATCAATCAGCGCTTTGGGTACGGTTATACCTTGGTTGACCGATCGCTGCGCGTAGAATGCGCTCAAGGGCATGAATTTGCTCGAGACGTTGTCGCTGCGTTTCCGCAAGAGATTCAATCGGTGCGATTTGGAAAACCGACGTTAGAAGATGTATTTGTGAAAGCGACCGGGCATCGCTTCGCGGAATCAGCCATCAACGAAAATAGGGATCAACTGAGCGGATAGCGAAGGCGATAGTCTTTACCGACATTGGAAACTATCGCACTCACTATCCGTTCGCTTAATCTTACCGTCATGAGAAGACTTTTACTCCCCGTGATGACCTTATGGCGGCGTGAGGTCATAAGGTTTATCCGGCAGCGAAGCCGCTTAATCAGTGCATTTGCGCAGCCCTTAGTCTTCTGGCTGCTGTTGGGAGCGGGATTGGGACAATCGTTTCACCCATCTGGCGCACCAGCGACAACACGATATTTTGAATATTTGTTCGCCGGCATAATTGTGCTGGTACTCTTGTTTACCGCAATTTTCGCAACCATTTCGATTGTTCAAGACCGGCGCGAAGGGTTTCTTCAGGGCGTGCTTGTCGCACCGGTTTCAAGGGGTTCTATCGTTCTCGGGCAAGCGCTTGGCGGTACATCCTTAGCCCTGCTGCAAGGTGTTCTTTTTCTTTGCCTGGCGCCCGTAGTGGGAGTGAGCTTGAGCATCTCCTCCACCGCCGCAACAATAGGGATAATTGCTTTACTTGCGTTTGGGTTGACAAACCTCGGCTTGATGATTGCTTGGCGAATGGATTCGCCGCAAGGTTTTCACGCGATAATGAATTTAATTCTATTTCCAATTTGGATTCTCTCCGGCGCTTTTTTCCCTATTTCCGGAGTACCCGCGTTTTTTGAATGGGTGATGAAACTCAATCCGTTAACCTACGGCGTTGCAGCGCTGCGCCGATGTTTGTATTTACATGACGCTGCAGGAGTCGGAGAGATACCTCAACTAACACTGTCTTTGTTAATAACCAGCTTGTTCTGTATTTTGACCTATGTAGGCGCCGCTCGAACAGCGGCAAGTTAGGATCGGGCGAACGAATATTTAGCGCAATAGTCTTCACCGTCGGTTAGAACTATTGCCATCGTAATTCACTCGGTTGATCTTATAAATAAAGAAAGGAGATTTTGATGCTTAAATGGCTGAATTTTCCTGAGTGGCTTCCTGAAAACGTATCAACCTTCGGTAAAGGGGTTGACAACTTGTTTGTCGCTATTTACTGGATAACTTCAATTGCGTTTCTGGGTGTGATGATTACTTTGATTGTGTTTCTCATCAAATACCGCTATCAGGAAGGCCGTAGTGCAGGGTACATCCACGGCAATACGACGCTAGAATATGTGTGGACGATTGCGACCGCTGTAATTGTGTTCGGACTCGCGATGTTCAGCCTGCCGCAATGGAACAAGATTAAATTCCCTTCCCAATTTCCCGGGGACCCCGGTGCTGTGGTTCAAGTGAACGGAAAGCAGTTCAACTGGGATATGACCTACCCCGGACCTGATGGCGAATGGGAAACTGACGATGACCTGCAACTCGAGAACCAACTTCATGTCCCCGTTAACGAGGTGGTGCATATCAGGCTGACGTCGGACGATGTAATTCATAGCTTCTTTGTGCCTCAACTCCGTCTCAAACAGGACGCCCTTCCCGGTAGGTTTATCAACGTTTGGTTCGAAGCAACGAAGCCCGGCACATATGAGATTCCGTGTGCGGAACTTTGCGGTTTTGGGCATTCCGGGATGCTCGGATACCTTACTGTCCACACGGAAGAAGATTACGAAGCGTGGAAGAGTGAGCGGTGGCCAGAACCTGAAACGAAAGGAGTCAACGTAGAATGAACGAACACACACAGGAATCGCATGATCATCACCATGAAGAGAGTTTTGTCAGCAAATATATCTTTTCGCTGGATCATAAAACAATAGGCAAGCAGTTCCTCATCTTCGGCCTGATTATGTTCATTGTCGGGGGCGGGCTGGCGCTGCTTTTCCGTTGGCAACTCGCCTGGCCCGACAGGCCGCTGCCGATAATTGGGGCTTCCCAAACCTATTTGGAGGAGGGCGAACCTGTAACTGCTGCAGACCGGAAGTGGGAAGAACGTTACGATGACGATAAAGACTCTTGGTTAGAGACGAACATGCCCAGCGGGATTATAGACCCGAACTTTTATAATTCGCTGTTTACGATGCACGCCACCATTATGGTTTTCTTCGTGGTTGTACCACTGCTTGTTGGTGCGTTTGGTAATTTTCTCATCCCGCTGATGATTGGCACCAGAGATATGGCATTCCCAGTGCTGAATATGCTGTCATTCTGGTCCAATATGCTCGGAACGATTATAATGATTGCGGGGTTCTTTGTGCCCGATGGACACGCTGCCGCGGGCTGGACTGGCTACGCACCGCTTTCTTCAGACCCTGAGCTTAGCGGTGTAAATTGGGGACAGAATCTCTGGTGCATCAGCCTTATTGTCATGGGTATCTCCTCGCTGATGGGGTCTATCAACTATATTACGACGATCATCAACATGCGTGCGCCGGGGATGACTTGGTTCCGTCTCCCGCTTGCGATTTGGGCGCTGTTTATCGTCGCGATTCTTCTTCTGCTCGCATTTCCTGTCGTGGCTTCTGCGCTCGGGCTAATCCTCTTCGACCGCATGGCGGGAACGTCCTTCTTTTCCGCCGCAGGCGGCGGCGATGCCTTATTATGGCAACACCTTTTCTGGTTCTTCGCGCATCCGGAGGTTTATATCCTCATTTTGCCCGGCATGGGTATGGCGTCAGAGATGCTCCCCGTTTTTGCCAGAAAGCCCATCTTCGGGTATAAATCAATGGTTTTTGCCATGATAGCGATTGCTTTTCTGAGTTGGATTGTGTGGGGACACCACATGTTCCAGAGTGGGATGAACCCTGCATTGGGAATGGCCTTCATGACCACCACCATGATAATCGCTGTCCCGTCAGCAATCAAAACCTTCAACTGGATCGGCACGCTTTACCGTGCATCAATCCGATTCACAGTGCCGATGTTAAACTCGCTTGCCTTTGTCTCGATGTTCGTCATTGGCGGCCTCAGCGGCATATATATGGCAAATTCGCCGGTGGACATCTACATCCACGATACATACTACATCGTAGCGCATATTCATTATGTCGTTTTCGGCGGCAGCGTCTTCGCCATTTTTGGAGGTGTCTTCTACTGGTTCCCCAAAATGTTTGGGCGGCACATGAATGCGATCCTTGGCAAGATTCATTTCTGGGTGTCGTTCATCGCCTTTAACGGCGTCTTTTTCCCGATGCACATCCTCGGTGTAGGGGGGCACATGCGGCGCATCGCCAACCCGACGCAGTACGAATTACTGCATCACCTACAGCCAATAAATGTGTTCATTACGGTCTGTGCATTTATCTTGGGCGCAGCTCAAATTCTGCTGCTCATCAACGTATTTTGGAGTATATTCCGCGGGAAGGTGGCTGAGCAGAATCCGTGGCAGGCAACCACCTTAGAATGGCAAGCACCGACGCCTGTCCCGCATGGCAACTTCGGAGCAATTCCGCACGTATACCACGGCCCCTATGAATACAGCGTCCCTGGAGCTGAATCGGACTGGATCCCACAGACGCAGCCGAACGGCGAATCGCTGCCCGACGAACCGGTACCGGCAGGAGCCGCCGCGGATTAAAGATTTGTCCACCGCTCTAAACACCACCGAAACGGTTGGAAGGAAACCGATTCAATGTATCGTCGATGGCTCTATGGACTTGCTGTCCTCACTGCTGTGATGACGTTTATCCTGATTTGCATGGGCGGACTTGTGACGAGTACGGATTCAGGGCTGGCTGTCCCCGATTGGCCGACGACCTTTGGATACAACATGTTTCTCTATCCGTTATCGAAAACGGTCAGCGGTTTTCTCTTCAGCATTGACTCAAACCTCCAAGCTAATTTGGATGACAGTGACCCTTCGGTAGAGTTGCGGATGGCGCTTGAAAAAAACGAGATTCCGGTGTCCGAGGATGTTATAATTTCAGTCGTCCAGCCAGGCAGCAGGTGGAAGCTAACAGATGACGAGAACGGGCGCACCTATTCGCTGATTAAAACGGGGGATCGGCTCGATGTTTACGTTCACGGCATTCTGTACGAGCACAGCCATCGCTTGATCGGGTCGATCGTCGGACTGCTGACGATTGGGTTGATGGTATCACTCTTGGCGAAGGACGATCGGAATTGGATGAAATGGCTTGGATTTATTGCACTTGCCGCGGTGATTGCGCAGGGAGTGATGGGCGGCATGCGTGTCACAAACCTTAGCAGAATACTCGCTATCATACACGCCTGTTTTGCCCAAGCATTTTTCGCACTGACTGCAAGCCTCGCGTTATTTACCTCACGCGGATGGCTGGGGGCATCGGAGCAAATTGAAGCGGCAAATACTTCTCGCTTGAGAAAATTGAGCATCATCACGGTGTGTCTCATCTATGTCCAATTCATCTTCGGCGCCGTGTTGAGGCATACCGGGAATCGGCTGGACGCCCATCTGCTTTTCGCCGGTTTAGTAACTATTCACATATTTTTGCTCTTGAGGCGAATCTTGCTAGATTATCTGGAGAACCGGATTCTTGTTCGTCTAATTCTGCTATCGAGCGGCCTGCTCGCCGTACAATTGGTGTTGGGATTTGGGGCATTCGTCACCGAGTTCACAGCTCTCGGTAAAGGCGTGTCTCCTGTCGCCGGCGTAGCAATCACCACCGCCCATGTTGCGATTGGTGCTTTAATGATGGCCAGTTCCGTCCTGCTGGCTTTGAATGTGTTTCGTTTCACAATGGGTTCAGAACCTGTTGCGAATCGAGGGCTTGTTTCCGACGAGGTATCCGCATGATGCCAATAACAAACACACTAGACATCGGCTTATCCCAGATGAGCCGCCGACTATCAATCTTTGTTGAGTTGACAAAGCCGCGGCTGGTTTCGATGATACTGGTTACAACTTCAGCCGGCTTCTACCTCGCCTCTCCCCATCCGCTAAATTGGCTGCAGTTCATTCACGCCGTTATCGGCACGGGTTTATCGGCAGCGGGAGTATTAGCCCTGAATCAGTACCTTGAACGCGACTTAGATGCCCAAATGGTGCGGACATGCCACCGACCATTGCCGGATCGTCGGCTTCAACCGACGACAGCGCTTTCGTTTGGAGTTTTGTTGACGGCTAGCGGGTTGCTCTACATGGCGTTTGCCGTAAACGCCTTGAGCGCACTAGTCACGTCAGCCATTGTTGTGACTTATCTGTTCGTCTATACCCCGCTGAAGCAGAAGACATCGCTCTGTACTGTGGTGGGCGCAGTCCCGGGTGCATTACCGCCTGTAATCGGTTGGGTTGCGGCACGGGGTACGCTCAATATTGAGGCGTGTGTGCTTTTCGCAATTCTGTTTCTCTGGCAACTGCCCCACTCGCTGTCGATTGCGTATATCTACCGCGATGAATACGCAAAGGCTGGATTCCGCTTGCTGCCGGTAATTCACCCGGACGGCAAGAGCACGGGAAGGCAGATTGTCAGCAACTGTCTAGGCCTTCTCTTTGCGGCGCTGCTGCCCACGTTAATCGGCATAGCGGGTATAGTCTATTTTTTCGCCGCACTGGCGTTGAGCATCGGCTTTCTCGGGTTCGGCATCAGCCTCTCAATTTCTCGATCGACAGCGGCAGCAAAACGGCTGTTGTACGCTTCATTGATATACTTGCCGCTTGTTTTTCTAGTGATGGCACTTGACAAGATGGCGTAACGGACTGGGAGAATAAAATTCGGATGAACAACGACGAAAAGCGGCGGCGCAACCGACGTGTCGGCTGGTTCTTATTCGGAATATTCATCGTCTTGTTTTTTCTGGCAACGCTGCTCGCACTCTTTAAAAACTGATGCATTACATCTTTTAGACGAGGTTTCCCAGCCGCTATTGTTCGGTAATGGGGCTTGTCTTCTTTAACTATGTTTTAAACAAAATCTTCAATGAATGAATTAGAACACCCCTCATACGCTAGCGCCGAAGGCGAAAACAGACCGATAAGCAATGCGCGTTTAGCTGTACTGGTACTGTTGGGCGCCGAAATCATGTTTTTCGCCGGGCTGATTGGGACGTTTCTAGTGTTCCGCTTGGGCAGTACAACATGGCCTCCGCCGTCACAGGTAGACGTTCGCTTGCCCGTGGGTGTGACAGGACTGAACACAATCGTCCTGCTCTTGAGCGGATTTACAATGTTCAAGGCGCAGCAAGCTATTAGGCATGGCCTTCAGAATGCGCTTAGAAACAGGCTTTTCCTGACGGGGCTTCTTGGCGTAATCTTCCTCGCTGTACAGGGTTACGAATGGGTGCGCTTGGTGCATCACGGATTCACGCTTTCATCGGGAGTGTACGGCTCAATATTTTATGTCCTTATCGGTTGCCATGCGCTGCACGTACTAGTGGCAGTATTTTGGCTGTTAGCCGTTTTCATTGGGGCGACAGCCGGACGGTTTTCTGTTGATCGCCACGTTGGTGTTGAGGTCTGCGCTATTTACTGGGTGTTTGTTGTGTGCCTGTGGCCCGTTCTTTACGTACTTGTGTATCTAATCTGACATGGGGTTTTAATGATGCGTCGATACATTCTAATGTTATTCACAGCGCTGGCTATTGCGCTGGTTTTTCCAGCCATCGGCAACGCGTGCCCTTCATGTAAAACGATTGATGACCCAATTGTTCAAGGTTTTAAGTGGAGCATCTTATTCCTTATGGCGATGCCTTATATTGTTTCCGGTCTGATTGGTGGCAGTGTATTCTATATTTACAAACACACACATCGGGCCAATAATCATAAACCATCTTCAAATGTGAAAGGAGTGTGAAAATTGGAAGACACTGCAACGCTCGATCATTCCGCAGATGTCTATGAACCGTCCCTCACGCCTGACAGTCTGGGAAAGTTGGGGATGTGGCTCTTTCTTATTAGCGATGCGATGTCGTTTGGCGCGTTGTTGGCTGCCTACGGCGCTATCCGTGCTGGTGCAGCGGAGTGGGCGCCCCCAGCCGAAATTCTCGGCATTGAACTCACAGCGGTTATGACCTTTCTGTTAATCTGTAGTAGTGTCACGATGGTCAAAGCGCTAGAATCAATCCAGAACGGCAACCAAAGGAGGATGTGTGCCTTCCTTGGTTTGACTATCCTAGGCGGCGTAATCTTCTTGGGACTACAAGCGTATGAATGGGCAGAACTAATCAAGCACGGGCTCACTCTCACCTCAATCCCCCATCGCGGGTTGTCAGGTGCTGAGATTTCCGGCTCGGTGCTTTTTGGTCCGACCTTCTACACAATTACAGGTTTCCACGGTGCCCACGTTACCGGCGGCGTCATATACCTCATCGTTATCTTGATTCAGGGGATGCGGGGGACGTACACAGCCGAATATAACCACAAGGTCGAGATTTTGGGATTGTATTGGCACTTCGTTGACCTAATCTGGATAATGGTCTTTACCTTTGTCTATCTATTGTAAACTCTAATGGAGAATCGAGATGGAACACGCTCATAAAGAACACCCGAGATACATAAGAATATTTGTGATTCTCATCATACTTACCGTCGCTGAAGTTGCTGTGGTCTACATGCCGTTTCCGACGATTGTGACTGCACTCCTGCTGATTGGCATGGCATGTTCTAAAGCAGCTTACGTTGCGCTCTATTTCATGCACTTGAAATTTGAGAAGAAAACCTTGACGGTCATTGCATTAACACCGTTTATCATCTGTGTTTTTCTCGTGTTTATGCTGCTTCCGGATTTGATGGAAGACGCTCGCCACGCAGGAATGGAAACATCCGCATCTCAAACTGTTGAATCCTCACATTGATGTGGATTTTTAGGTGTTCAACCTAATACCTGTGATATTACGCAATAAGTTCAAGAGTCCCCCTGATAAGGGGGATTTAGGGGGTTAAAAACACTGAAATAGCGACTTTTTAAGTCCAATATTTCTTTTTTCTGTTCAATTTTCGCAAGTTCTGAATTAAATTACATTTATGGAAACAGAAACACCGGATCAGAATCCCAAACCGAGGGAACGCCTGCGGCATGGCATGTTGTGGGGGGCGTTGATTGCCGTCATCGTCGGTATAGTTGGCGCCAATATTTGGTCACCGCATCATCAAGATTCAGGCGACGACACCGAACCAGATCTTGCCGTGCATCACCGGGTACCTGATTTCTCTTTGATTGATCAGCGAGGTACACCAATTGCCCCTTCGAATCTCCTCGGCAAGATTTGGGTTGCGGATTTTATCTTCACCCGCTGTGTTGCGGCTTGTCCGCTAATGACAGACAAAATGAAGAAACTTCAAGAAGAATTCGCGGAGTCAGGTGTTTACTTCGTCTCGGTTTCTGTCGATCCGGAATATGACACGCCGGACGTTCTCTTTCAGTACGCTAATCGCTTCGGCGTGGATGAAAGCACATGGTTGTTTCTAACAGGAGAAAAGGAAACTATCTATCACCTCACACAAGAAGGCTTCGGCTTAGCCGTCGGGCAGCAAGAATCCGAAGTTCTTCATAGCGCTCGGTTTGTCTTGGTTGATCGCCGCGGACAAATACGCGGATTCTACGACAGCAATGAAGATGAGGCGCTTCAAAAGCTTCGCCGCGATATACCGCAATTACTCATCGAATCGTGAACCTTGATGCAGTACGACTCGGCGTTTCGCTGGCAGTTCTTATCATCAATCTGCCATTTGGATATTTTCGTGTTCGTCACAAGAGGTTCACCCGCCCTTGGGGGCGGTGTATCTACATCCCCATTCTTATTAACATAGTCCTCCGCCGCTTAATCCTGCACTGGGATTGGGGCGGGGCGCTCTTCCTCTTTTCAGCCGCGATTCTTGGACACATTTTAGGCGGACTCTGGGGTAGGCGCCAGCAGAAAAAGCGGGAAGCGGTGCCGGAATTAAACCTTGAGAGTTGAAGATAAGATTTGTCAGTTCGGCGGTTGTCGATTGGAGATGGGTCAAACGACCCATTGAGGGAATTGCGAAGGCGGCAGTCTTAGTAATCCGTTACGTATTACGCGTTACGTATTACGCATCACGCATTACTAAATCCGTTCGCTTGATTGATGGTTTTAACTGACAGTCAAGGAAAAGCAACGATGTTCAAAAAAATCCACGTGCCTGTTGACAATTCGGATTATTCTGACGCGAGCGTCCATCTTGCTGTCGCGTTTGCCAAGAAATTCGCTTCGCAGCTTGTTGGCTCTCATGTCTACGCAGCGAAGATGCACGACGTTCGCTTCAAACAGATGGAGTACACCCTGCCGGAGGAATATCAGGACGAAGTCGAACTCGAAAAACAGCGCCGCATCCATGACACCTTGATTACGATGGGGCTTCAACTTATTTCGGATTCGTATCTTGATGTCATGCAGAAAATATGTTTGAAAGAGAATATCCCTTTTGAAGCAAAAATGCCGGAGGGCAAGCATTTCATCAAGATGGTGGAGGATATTCAATCTAGCGGCTACGATCTGGTTATTATGGGCGCTCTCGGTATGGGAGCCGTCAAAGACAGCCTGCTCGGCGGCGTGTGCGAACGGGTTGTCCGCCGAATCCAAACCGATGTACTCGTGGTCAGAAACATTCGGCCCGTCGAAGAGCAGCGCGGACATATTCTCGTAGGCATTGACGGCAGCCCTGAATCATTCGCCGGCTTGAAAACGGCGATTCAGATCGGTAAAGCATTTAATCGGCACGTCGAGGCGGTTGGTGTCTACGATCCATATCTCCATTATGTGGTATTTAATTCAGTCGTCAATGTGCTGACGGAACGCGCATCTAAAACCTTTCGATTCAAAGAGCAGGAGCAGTTACACGAGGAGGTAATCGACACTGGGCTCGCAAAGATTTATCAGTCCCATTTAGAGGTGGCGCGTACAATCGCGAAAGAAGACCACAACTACGACCTCAAGATTACGCTGCTTGACGGCAAAGCCTTTGAAAAAATCTTGCAATACACGCGTAAGACCCAACCGTGGCTGCTGGTGCTTGGTCGAATTGGCGTGCACAGCGAATCCGACATGGACATTGGCAGCAACACCGAAAATCTACTGCGGCTCGCCCCTTGCAACGTCCTGTTATCGAGCCAGCGATATGTCCCCAAGGTTGATGTCAAGGCGGAAGAGACTGTCGTTTGGACGCAGGAAGCCTTAGACCGTATGGAGAAAGCGCCGCCGCTAATCAAAGGGATTGCCAGGACGGCAGTCCACCGCTTTGCGCTTGAGCGCGGGCACTCGGTCATTACCGAAAGCGTCATTGAGGGCGCTATGGAGACGTTTATGCCGGGGCGCTCTGCAGAACGGATGACGCGAGTCGCCAAAGAGGTCGCGGCGCAGACGGTTCTTGAGGCAAATGCTATCCAGACATACATCTGTGAAGATTGCGGCTATGCCGCCCGTGAACAGCAACCTGTGAAATGTCCGGTCTGCGGTGTCGGCAGCGACCGCTTCCAAATGGTTGATAAAGACTCGCTGCAGAAAATTGCGGCTCAAGAGGGCGGCGTCAGCGAAGAACGTACCTTTGACGGCGTCCGCCTCCAGTGGTCGGATCAGGCAAAGAAGGCGTTGCGGAATGTGCCGCGCGGTTATATGCGGCGTAATGTCAAGGCGCGAATCGAAAAATCGGCGCGGACGCAGAAAATCGACACTATCACGAATGAATTTGCCATGCTGATTGTCAACGAGAGCATCGATGACGCTTCCGCTATCCGAGAAGACGCGCCTGAACTAAGGGCTGTGTCTCAATCGCGCGGCAACGCCGACACCGCCCAAGGGGAGGCATTTGAAAGTCGGTTTGAATGGACAACAGACGCCCGTGAGCGATTGAATCTCGTACCCGCAGGATTTATGAGGAACATCACGCAGTCTCGCGTCGAGCAGCGGGCACAGGAAGCCGACCTTGAAACAATCAACCTCGATTTTGCGGCACAGGTAATTGAAGACGGACGGAGTCTGGCTAACGAGGTGCTTGGCAGCTATTATCAACAGGATGAACAGGCTAGCGAGGTAGGCGCACAGGCAAAATGACTTAATTGGCTCAGAACGATCAAATGAGCGGAAAGTGAAGGGATGGTTTACTGCGAATCCCAACGCATTTGAAAACTTCGTCAATCCAAATACAAAAAACTGTCGCGATTACTATCTTGTCTCTAATTTGGCGGATTGTTTAGGAATTTGGGAGGCTTTATCCCATGGGCTACGCGCGGAAAAAACAGTGGACAATTGTAATACTTTCCGTAATTTTGCTTTCGGCTGTGGGCGTTGCCGCAGCGGAAAACTGGCCGCATTGGCGCGGACCGCGCAACGATGGCACCAGTCTCGAAACCGGCCTCCCAATCCAATGGAGTAGCACTGAAAACGTCCTGTGGCGGCTTCCGCTTCCGGGCGCCGCCGGTGCAACACCGGTCGTGTGGGATGACCGCATCTTCCTGACTTCGGCAGAGAGCAGCGATCTGGTACTGTTGTGCATCGGAACAGATGGCGAGTTACTCTGGAAACGCACCTTGGGAACCGGCAATCGCAACGTCCACGGCGGAGAGGGAAACGCCGCCTCCCCTTCCCCATCCACCGACGGCAAACATGTCTGGGCATTCATCAGCACTGGAGACTTAGCCTGTTATGACTTCGACGGCAACGAGGTCTGGAAGACTAATCTGGAAGACCGGTACGGCGGCTTCAATCTCTACTTCGTCATGGCATCCACTCCGCTCCTTGACGGTGACCGGCTTTATCTCCAGTTAATTCACAGCAATGCATGGCTCGTGCTGGCATTGGACAAATCGACCGGCCGTGAGATTTGGAAACACAATCGTAAAAGCGATGCATACGCGGAGTGCGAACATTCTTACGCCTCCCCTTCGCTCTATCGAGACGATAAACGTGAATTCTTGCTCGTTCACGGTGCGGACTACATCACCGCCCACCATCTCACGGACGGAAGCGAGATTTGGCGCTGCGGAAACCTTAATCCGAAGAATAGCTACAACACCTCCCTGCGGTTGGTTGCCTCCCCTGTAGCCGTTCCCGGTCTCGTCGTCGTTCCTTCCGCGAAGAATGGGCCGGTCATCGGCCTGCGTCCCGGCGGCAAGGGAGATATAACCGGCTCAATGCGATGGCAGCACTGGCGGCGAGCGGATGGCACGCCGGATGTTCCGTCTCCACTCATCCATGAAGGACTTGTCTATCTATGCCGGGAAAACGGCGATCTAATTTGTTTGGACGCCGAAACCGGTAAGCAAGTGTACAAAGAGCGGACGCACCGTCACAGGCACCGTGCATCCCCCGTTTCCGGTGGCGGCAACATCTACTTGACTTCGAGGGACGGACGTGTAACCGTTGTAAAATCTGGGCGGAATTTTGAGATTCTTGCCTCCAACGACATTGAAGAGACGATCTCCGCGTCCCCCGTCATCTCGAACGGCAAGTTCTATCTACGGAGCTACAAAGCGCTGTATGCCATCGGTGTTGCGGAGTGAATTGCCAAGCACGGAGAATTGTGAAGTCGGGTGCCGCGCATGAAAACCTACAAAGACCTACCCTCCGACGGCGGTTCTGATATCGTCGGGCAGGTGACTCAACAGGTCAACCGCCTGCAGAAACGGTTTGCATCGGTGCGTCATACCGTCGCTATCATGAGCGGAAAGGGCGGGGTAGGCAAGAGTTTGTTGACGGCAAATCTCGCTTCAGCGCTTAGATTGCGCGGATACGATGTTGGGATAGTTGACGCTGATATCAATGGCCCGTCAATCGCCAAAATGACGGGAGTGCGGTCGGCAAAGATTAATTACGACGCTGCTGGTGTGAAACCCGCAGTGAGTCCATCGGGCGTCAAGGTGATGTCGATGGATCTGTTCCTCAAGAACGACGAATCCCCCGTGCTTTGGGAAGCCCAAACGCAGAAGGACGCTTACACTTGGCGCGGGACGATGGAGGTGACGGCACTCCGCGAATTCCTATCTGATACCGAATGGGGCGCGCTTGACTATCTACTTATCGATCTGCCGCCCGGTTCGGACCGGCTGCCGAATCTCGCCGATTTGCTGCCGACGCTCGGCGGCGCCATCGTGGTCACCATTCCTTCCGGCGTCTCGCAGCTTGTGGTAAAGAAATCGTTGACGATGGCAAAGGCAGCACTCAACATACCGGTGATTGGTATCGTCGAAAACATGAGCGCATACATCTGCGCCAGTTGCGGCAAGACGGAAGGCTTGTTCCCGACTGGGAATACGGAGGAGACGGCGCATCAATTCAACATTCCGTTACTCCCCAAAATTCCGTTCGATCCACGTCTTTCAATCGCCGCTGACGACGGTGAGAACTTTTTAGAACAAAACGCCGAAACACCAGCCGCAAAGGCGATAATCGAAGTTGGCAATAAAATCGAGACGTTTTTTGAGAACAACACTGCAAGTGTGCCACGGAGCGACTCATGAAATTTCTATGCCTCGAATGCAACACGGCTATGCAGTTTAAGGAAGCCGCAAAGCCCGATCAAGGTTCATTAACGGCAATTTTCGAGTGTCCGGACTGTTTTGCCGAGTTTGCAATGCACATGAACCCGTGGGAAACCCAAATGCTGAAGTCCCTCAACGTTCAGCTCGGCGGCAAAAGCGAAGCGGCGCAGCCGATGCAGATGGTACGCTCCTTTTTAAGCGAGCAAGGCGGCGCAACCGCCGCAACAGATCAGAACACGCAGACAACAACCATGACGCCAGAGTCGGAAGGCGGCAAGTGTCCGTTTACATCAGTTGTCGCAGAAGCATTTCAAGAACCGGATTCGTCCGGACCGGTATGGACGCCGGAAGCCTTAGCGCGTTTGGAGCGTGTGCCTAGCTTCGTCCGTCCGATGGCAAAGACTAGCATTGAAGAGTTCGCACGTGAAAATGGGCACACCGAAATCACCACCGACATCATGGATTCTGCACGCGGCAGTTTTGGGATGTAGGAGTATGTCGCAGCAATTACGGAAGAAATCTTCTTACACAAGTATTGGCAGACCAGTGTGAGGCGTTAATGTAGAACATTTCATTCTGCAGATTGTATTTACTTTTCTCGGCGGGACCGCTTCTATGTTTCACGGTACACTTATCCATGCGCCAATTCGTCGAACTTGTCATTCGTTGGATACACCTAATCGCCGCAATCGTCTGGTTCGGCAGCGTCTTTTTTTCAGTCAGCATCGCTACACCGGTATTGAGGAAGCATTTCCAAATCGTTGAAAGTGTCCGGCATACCGCCGAGATTCTGGAGCGCTTACGGCATATTATCCGTTTCACGATTCACGTGCTTCTAATCACCGGTGCGATGAACGTGTTCATCGTTGGATTGAACACGCAGATGCGCTTTTCTCAGGACTACGGCTATTTTGTTGTTTTTATCGCGAAACTCGCTTTTGTTGGATTGATGACGCTGTTCCATAGCCTGCATATCGCCGTTTTCAACCGAAGATTGGAATCCGCGGCGGCAAACCCAGATTTTGACGCTTCAGAGGTCTCCAAACTCCAAAAGCGGGTGGACCTATTTGGAATTTTTACGATACTCACCGGGCTTGTTGTCTTTGCGTTATCGTTGCGTTTGAGAGTGGATTGATAAACTAAGTGAAGCGTGTCATTAGGGAAGTAAATACATGGAAACGAAAATCCAAGCCGTCTCATGGAATATCACACGGTTATGCAATCTCAAATGCACACACTGTTATCTCCCCGCCGGCTTTGTGGATACGAACGAGTTTCCAAACGGGTATTATCGAGACGCGGAACTGACGCAGCCCGAGTGTTTCCGCGTGATTGATGAGATTGCCGAGGTCAATCCCAACATCCTCCTGATACTCACGGGCGGCGAACCGTTGCTGCGCCCTGACATTTTGAAAATCTCGGATTATGCGGCTCAAACCGGATTCTTGGTAGTGATGGGTACGAACGGCGTCCTGCTGAACGATGAAACGGTTCAGCGGATGAGCGATCACGGTGTTGCCGGCGCAGGCATCAGTTTGGATGCTGTGGACGCGGTTAATCACGACAAGTTCCGGGGGATGGAGGGCGCTTGGGAAGGCACGATGAACGGGGTCGAAGCCCTCAAGCGGGCAAACCTCGATTTCCTTGTGCAAACCTCTGTGACACAGTGGAATTACGATGAGATTCCGCAAATCGTTGATTTTGCCTATGAACTCGGCGCGAAAGTGTTCAACCTCTATTTCCTTGTGAGAACCGGCAGGGGGAAAACGGTGATGGATATCACACCGGCTCAATATGAACAGATGCTCTCGACGCTTTTTGAGATACAGTCGAAATACCGCGGCAAGATGTTGGTTGCAGCAAAATGCGCGCCGCACTACAAACGGGTCATTTATGAACAGCAATCAGATTCGCCCTTCCTGCAAGCCTATCCGAGCGGTACGTGTCCCTGCGGCATCTATTACTGCCGGATCACGCCGGAAGGCGATTTGACACCGTGCCCCTACATGCCGGTGAGCGTCGGCAACCTGAAGACGGATAGTTTCCAGACGCTCTGGAACCAGTCGAAAGTCTTTCGCGAACTGCGAAATCGGGAACTGTTGGAAGGCAAGTGCGGCGCCTGCGAATTTCGAGACGTTTGCGGTGGTTGCCGCGCCCGCGCCTATGCCCAAACCGGTAACTATCTCGCTGAAGATGCGTCCTGCGAATACCAACCCGGACAGGTTGGCGGTCAAAACGTCCGGTTCGAAAAGACTACCCCCTTTGCGGCCGAAACCGATTACGAGTTACAGTGGACGGATGCCGCACAGAAAAGATTGCAGCGTGTGCCCTCCTTTGCACGCGGGATGGTTACCAAAAGCGTCGAGAATTACGCCCGCGAACACGGTTGCCATGAAATTACACCGGAAATCATGAAAGCTGTCAAGAATCGATTTGACAAAACAGGTATCCCGTCGTTTAGACCTCGGCCGTAAAACACGGTTAACGAAGGTAAATTTCGCGCATGACGCCCGCACACTTTGAGGAGAAAAAACTATGAATAGTGAAAACCGAGTTGAAGACCGGCTATCCGCCGTTGAAGACCGATTAAACCGCTTGGAAGATTTGCTGGTCGGTATCAGTCAAAAACTGGATCAGAAACCCCAGCCGACTGCGATTGATGAGGAGAAAGGCGAAGCGTTCAAAGAGTGGGTGACCGATTACGTTTCAATGCGCTTGCAGCAGCTTGTGCCCGAAACATGCGATCATCCGGATGCCACAAATTCGCACGAAGGTCCGTTCTTGGATAACACCTCAGTCCGCTGCACTGAGGAAGTTGTTCACCGCGTCAAACGCATCCCGATTCCATTTGTTCGGGAGATGGTGGTTCAACGTGTGGCGGAAAATGCCCGCCGTGCAGAGGTTGATGTGGTCGACGTGGAATTCTTTGAGAGTGCGGCGACCTTTTGACAGTGCAAAGCCACGGAGGAGTTTCCTCTGCCGCATTTCCACTGGGAGGATTTTTTAACGACTCCGCTCTGAACCAAGATTCAAAAGTCTTCAATCTAAAAATGGATTGGGTGTTTAATCTTTTCTCAGAGTATCTTGAGAACGATTTCAAGAAGCGGCTAGGCATTCCCAAGCCGACAGTGGACCAGCTTTGGGACGCCTTCAAAGTCATGTTCCCGGCGACTTCGGCGCGACTCCTGGTGCAAGAGCCGGTTGGGAACACGGTCCGATTCAAACCGCTCGCCTTTTATTATGCGGACGAAATGGGACCGCTGATTGAAGATGCGATGGGCTATATCAAGCAAAATTTCGGCGGGGGCAAATTCAAAATCAATTTCTACCAAGGGATGCAGTTCATTGCAACAATCAACTTTAAGCCCGAAGGCCCCGAAATTTGGCGCGATTTGCCGGAACTTGATGGGGCGGGGGTATCATGACACTTCAGCAGACCGTTACGGTATGCCCCGCGTGCAACAGCAAAAACGTGGAAGCCGTCGACCAAAATTCGTCGTTCTGCCTCGATTGCGATTGGGACAATTTACCGTTCGTCTCGAAAAGAACTGACGCACTGATTTCTGCACTGCGGCACGGCGGTCCGGAGGCGCGGCGGGAAGCGGCGCAGACGCTAATCAATATCGGCGATGCGAACCGGCACGTCGCAACGCCCGACGACCTCAATCCCCTGCTCGAAGCCCTTGATGATACAGATGACGATGTCCGCTATTTTGCTGCCGTGGCGCTGGGAAAGCTTCGGGATACGCGTGCACTGGCAAGGCTTGAGCGCATCGTGCATAACGACCCCTCTGGACTCGTGCGCGAAGGCGCCAAAAGCGCAATCGAATGGATTGAAGATTGATTCGGCGGCTTATGCCCTACTTCAGTACCAACCTCAAAATCCTGCGTCAAAATAGTCCTTGTGATTGCCATTTCTAACCTACCCATGATAAATGCCGCGCTCAACTCAATTAGCGCGGCTCTGCTGACTGCCGGATATTTGATGGTTCGGAGACGCAGGATTGAAGCCCATAGAAAGTGCATGATTGCGGCTTTCGCGGTCTCCGCGCTATTTCTTACCAGTTATCTCGTCTACCACTACCACGCCGGATCCAAGAATTTTACCCTGTACGGCTGGATTCGCCCGGTTTACTTTACGATTCTCATCTCCCATATTATCCTCGCCGCGCTTATCCTCCCGCTCGCCTTAAGAACCCTCTACCTTGCCTGGCGCAAACAGTTTGCTAAACACCGCCGTATCGCGCGTCTGACGCTACCGTTGTGGCTATATGTTTCTGTCACCGGTGTAATCATCTATTTCATGCTATACCATCTCCAATGATGGGTTGGTATGCTGCCGATATTCAGCAGCAATTTGGTTTGAAATTGCCGAGGGCGGTGTAGTATACTGTCTGTTATAGTCATTGCGACTAAAAATCATACATTTACTCATTGGTTTGTAGGAGAGGCTTCCTAGCCTCGATTATTAATCAGTCAATTACTCCTTGTGTAAATATGAACCGAATTGACTATAAAGCCAAACCCTGTCCCGAATTAGCGCAATCTTAAAAACGAGTAAGGTAAATCAACACATGCGTCCCCAGAGTTCAACGCAGACAGAAAAAAGAGCACAATCCCCGGATACTTTAGACCTATCTGAAATTGGTGCATCCAAAGATGGCGTACCTCAAGTCAGTGAACGGCGGTTGTTTGTGCAACTTCAGGTGTTCGATGGGTGTGTTCAACCGCAAGAACTGGTTGCAGCTTTAGAAGGCAGCGGTCTGGAGTGTGTCCTGTATCAAGATGTGCACGATTCGTCCGGCGTGGGGCTGCTCTATATGACGGAAAACCCTAACGATCTGGTGACCGAACTCGGGATCCTACTAAGGCGGGGTCCGTTTGCATCGTTGCGTCGAAAACCTGAATTTACCATGATTGGCAGGACATATTCTTCCGGACGCGAACCAAATTTAGAAGAATGGCTGCTCCGCAAGCCGCGCCGGAACATGCTGAACCCAGAATTTTCATGGGCGATGTGGTATCCGCTCCGACGGAAACCCGAGTTTTATCTGCTTCCAAGATCGGATCAGGGCAAGATTCTAGGCGAACACGCCATGATTGGCCGAGCCTACGCACAAGCGGGACATGCGCAGGATATCCGTCTGGCGTGTTTCGGACTCGATCCGCATGATAATGAGTTTGTGATTGGATTAGTAGGACCAGAGCTGTACCCGCTTTCTCGGCTTGTGCAAGACATGAGGAAAACTCAGCAAACCGCCAAATACATCGACTCGCTTGGGCCATTTTTTGTGGGCAAAGTCTGCTGGCAAAAACCGTTGGCGTTGTGAGATTAGAAGCGAAGTGCGTGAAACCACGCGTCGGTTCGCCGAGCGATTTCTAATCGCATCGACAATGAGTGCCGTGAAATACCGGCGTCTCGAACCGTTTGGCGGCCATGCCTCCATTCCAGTTGGCCTCCGGCTTTTGATAATTTTCCAAACTCAAAGGCACATTATGAAGAACATCGCTGCAATTGCGTTGAAAGAGTTGTACACCTATTTTGTTTCACCGGTAGCTTACTTTGTGTTCTTTATCTTCACGGCGGTCTCTGGCGTTTTCTTTATTTTCATCTTTTACCATGTGTTTCGTTCCCAAATGCCAATCGACGAAGTTATGGGGAGTTTATTCCCGACTATGAGCGTTATTCTCCTCTTCTTCACGCCCGCCCTGACCATGAAACTCTTCGCGGAAGAGCGGAAAAGCGGAACCATTGAACTGATGTCGACTTCGCCCGTGAGAGACTCGGAGATGGTGTTCGGAAAGTTTTTGGCAAGTTTGGTGCTGACGCTATTCATGTTGGTGCTGACGCTGCTGTTTCCAATCCTCATTGCCGCATTCGGCGAAATCGATACGGGCAAAATCGCCAGCGGGTATTTCGGTCTTATCCTGCTGGCATCCACATTTCTCGCGCTCGGTCTCCTCATCTCCTCAATGAGCAAGAATCAAATTGTCGCGGCGTTGACCAGTTTCGGGATTCTGTTAGCCCTCTGGATAATTGGTTTTCTATCAAATTTTGCGGGACAGTTAGGTGGATTTTTGGCGTATTTCTCGCTCAGTGAGCATTCCCAGGGCTTCGCGCGCGGGGTGGTCGGCGTCAAACATGTTGTATATTTTCTGAGTTTCACAACCGTCTGCCTGTTCGCGACTGTTAAATCCGTAGAATCATCAAAATGGAGGTAATCCTTGATGCCAGTTGAACCGAGCGGACTCCCAAATCACGAACCGGTGAATGGCGCAAACACCCAAACGAGCGACAAGCTGGGACCGCTGTTCGGCTTTTTCAGCCTCATTTTTCTATTCGCAACACTCGTTATCCTGTTTCTCTCCAATAACCGTACATCCACTGTCTTCTGGATCTCCCTCGTGCTTGGAATCGCTGCATTTAGCGTTTTCGCTGCCAAGCGTTTTCAGGCAATATTGCACTTCTTTGTTAGCCGCCAAGCCCGCTACGGTGCAAACGTCGCAATTAGCATACTGGCAACCCTTGGAATTGCAATCATCCTAAATGTTGTCGTTGCTCAACGATTCGATAAGGCTGCCGATTGGACAGCCGATAAAACCTTCACCCTATCGGATCAGACGAAGAACATCCTGCACGGATTGGACCGCGAGGTTAAGGTGATAGCCTTTTTCAGTAACTCTCCAAACAATCCACGGTCGCAACAGCAATATGGACTCGCTAAAGATATGTTGGAAAGGTACAAGCGAGAAACGGACAAACTCACGGTTGAATTCGTTGATCCCTACGCAGATCCGCTGAAGAAAGAGGAGCATGGTGTTCGACTCGATGAAACAACCGTCTTTGAGAGCAGCGGTGAACGGGAGCGGGTAACAGCCGTTGATGAACAAATGTATACAAGCGCAATCATGAAGGTGGTTCGCGACGAGATTAAGACAATCTACTTTCTGACAGGCCATGAAGAGCAGTCAATTGACGACTTTGAGCAGGGCGGCTATTCCCAAGCCAAAGAGGAATTAGAGACGCAGAACTATCTTGTTAAAACACTGGTTTTGACAACCGAGCCGCAAGTCCCCGCCGATTGCGCGCTGCTCGTTATTCCCGGTCCAATATCGCCGCTCGCATTACACGAGATTAACGCGATTTCAAAATACCTAGATAATAACGGCAAATTACTTGTCATGTTTGAACCTTCGATAACACGATCGGAAGATCCGAATTGGAACCTGGTTCGCTTAATGGACCGATGGGGAATTTCGGTTGGCAATAACCTCGTGGTAGATTTATCCGATTTCCTGTTTATTGGCGGCATTACTGCACCCGCTGTCACTAGATTTGAATTCCATCAGATAGTGCGCCACATGCGTCAACCTGTTTCGTTTTTGACCGCCCGTTCCGTGGCGCCAAAGGAAGGCGCAAGACCACAACTCAACGCCAAATCGCTCGCCAAGACGACGGATGCGGTTGGCGATAGTTGGGGGGAAACTGCGCGGAAAGAAGACGGCACTTTCGCCGATCCTGAATACACACCGAACGAGGATGCGCCGCCGCCGGTCTCGCTCGCTGCCGCGGTCGAATTGATGAACGATGAGGAAATATCCGTCGATGAACCAAAGAAAACGAACACTCGTATCGTTGCTGTAGGCGACGCCGACTTCGCCTCAAATTTCTTATTTGAAAGAACCGGCGGCGGCGATCTATTTCTGAATGCGGTGAACTGGCTCACGCAGGAAGAAGACCTGATTGCCATCCGCCCGAGAGACCCAAACGAGCGAACCCTGCGCTTTATGACACCCGGCGAATTTGCATTCGTGCAGATTGCATCAATTTTTCTTATCCCCTTAATTATCTTCTTTGTCGGGTTGGTCGTCTGGTGGCGGCGGCGGTAGCGCAATAAATGCAGTCTGAACCGCGCCGCGCTGGAAACGTCAAACGTTTTCAGATTGGACTGAGATGAGACAAACTCATGAACTTCAAAACTACGCTGATAATACTCCTAATATTCATCGTCTTTGGCGGGTCGTACCTGCTGTTTTTTCAGGACAAACCTGCTGATGATTCGGACGCCGACCAACCGAAAATCGGCGACGCCTACGCACTGGCCAAAGACGACATCCGTCGAGTGCGCATCTCATTCAACGATACCGCCTATGCCCCGCTTTCACTTACAAAAGACGTTGACAGCGCTTGGCAGTTAACAGAACCAATTGCCGCAGACGCGCAGGGCGCAAAGATTAACGAGATGCTTGGCGACCTGCTAAACAAGAAAATCAAGCGCACCCTTGAAGTGGCCACGCTGACGGAGTACGAACTCGATCCGCCCAAGATACAGATTCAACTCTGGACGACAGGCGAATCGCCCGCAAAGACCTTTCTCATCGGCAAGAGGACAGTCAACTACTCCGTCTACGCAAAGGAGGGATCCGAGCCTCACATCTTCCTAATCGAATCGAGCGCGCTCGAAGATTTCACGAAATCGGCGTCAGATTTCCGGGATCGATCGGCTTTAAAATTCGATGCGGAAGAAGTTACAGGGTTGACACTGCGGGTCATGGACGAGAGTGCGATTCGTTGCCATAAGCGTGAGTCGAACCTCTGGCAGATGGACGAACCTGTGGAGGCAGCGGCGGACGCCAAAGAGATCGAGTCAATCCTGACGGCGCTCAACGCCTTGAAGGTCGTCGTTTTTGCGGAGGATGGCGCGGAGGATGTCACCCCGTATGGACTCGATACGCCGCGAATCCAAGTCCGCCTCGACCTATCAGACGGCGACACTCAGACGCTGCTAATCGGCGGCGACGATAAGGCAACCGGCCGCATCTACACAAAAAGTGCGGACCTCGACGCAGTCTACGCTGTCAACAGCGAAATTTACGCCAGTCTCAATAAGTCTGTTTTCGATCTCCGAAGCAAGCGCGTTATCGACTTCCAGCGAACCGCGGCAATCCGATTTGAGATTGAACGGCAAGGCAAAAAAAAGGTTGTTTGCGAGAAAAACAGCGGCGGCGAATGGGAAATCAGTGCGCCGGTTGTGTTGAAAGCGGATGCATCCGCAGTCGACGATCTGCTGTTCGGCGTTGATTCGCTGAAGGCGGTCGAATTTGCCGCCGATTCGCCCAAAAACCTTCAACCGTACGGACTAGATGCCCCGTCAATCAAAGTTTTATTCACAACGACCGGCGAGGATTCAGTTGCTCTCCTTATCGGGAATTTAAAGGGTGAGACTGTCTACGTAAAATCTCAAAACGCCGAACCTGTCTACGGGGTGAAGAAAAATCTCATTGACCTCGTTGGGGTGGGAGTCGCATCGTTGCGCGACAAACAGATTCTCGACTTCGACAGCGATTCCGCGGTTAAGCTCACGCTTCGGCATGGCGATGCCAACTTAACCTGCCAGAAACAGGGGACGAACTGGCGGCTGATTCATCCGGTGCAGGAGGATGCAAAAAATGGAACCGTCAACACTATCCTTTATCAGATTGGCGAGCTGAAAGTCGAGGAGTTTTTGGCGGATACGCCCGATGCAGCCAGTACCGGCTTGGATGCGCCTGCAATTCAGGTCAACGTCACGTTGAAGGATGGAACCGAGCATGTGCTGCAAATCGGCAAACCTGCAGAATCCGAACACCTCCACGCCCGGGTGTGGCGTTTGCCGGACACAGTTTTTTTGCTCAGATCGGATATCGCCGAAACGCTCAAGAAAACAGTGGAGGATTTCCGAGCGATTCCCGATGAGGCTTAACTCGATATTGCATCGATGTTTCCGGCTGGAGACATCCCATCGGTTCATGCATCTTTGGCGCAACGGAACCCGATATCGCCTTCAACCTGCGTTGCGCTGACCCGCTCGCGGTACGAAACCCGCAACGGCGGCCCAAAACCTCCCGCTCCCATCCACCCTCAAAACATCACACGCAACTGACGCCACACGGAGTGTGCCTACTACTTTAAACAAAAAGAGGGGGTTGCTAAACTAGCAACCCCCTCTATCGTGTCCTTTCATGCCCCCGACTGGACTCGAACCAGCATGCCCGTTAAGGCACAGGCCCTCAACCTGCCGTGTATACCAATTCCACCACAGGGGCACATAAACTTGCAAACATCAAAAAAATTATATCATCGGCAATCTGGGAATGTCAAGTGGAATCACTCGGTTGGCAATGCGGATTTGGAGGCTGGAAAGGGTCTACTTTCTCCGCAGGAATAGGAAGCTATACGAGTACGGGTTGTCTTCATCAGGCTGACAGTCGACGCGCTTGTCCTCGTGCCAGTCTTCCAAATTAAACGCTGGAAAATAGGTGTTGCCTTCAAAGCAGTGATGTATCAGCGTCATATAGATTCGTTCTGCCCGCGGCAAGAACTGCGCGTAGATTGGTGCGCCGCCGCATATCATCACCTCTTCGTGTGTCTTAACAACATCCAAAGCCTCTTCCACGGAATTCACCACGACGCATCCTTCCGCCCGATAACCGCGGTTGCGCGTCAACACAATATTAATACGGTTCTTCAGCGGTTCCCCAACGGTTTCATAAGTCCTGCGCCCCATCACCACAGGCTTGTGCAAGGTCTTTCGGAAGAAATGTTTCAAATCGGCAGGTAGATTCCAAGGCAGCCCGTCGCCCGTGCCAATCAGGCGGTTTTTATCCATTGCTGTGATGATGGAGATAATCATCGGCGCGCCCCTTCACACCACCATCGGTGCTTTTATAACGCCGTGAGCATTATAATTGCGCAGTTCGATATCCTGCATCTTGAAGTTGTCAATCGATGTAATCTCTGGATTCAAGTAGAGTTCAGGCAGTCCAAGTGGTTCGCGCCCCAACTGCATCTCTACCTGTTCGAAATGGAGGTGGTAGATGTGGGCATCGCCCAAAGTGTGGACAAACTCGCCCGGCGCCAGGTCCGTTATTTGTGCGACCATGTGCAGCAGCAAGGCGTATGAGGCGATATTGAACGGCACACCAAGAAACATATCACAGCTCCGCTGATACAACTGCAGCGACAGTTTTCCGTCAGCCACGAAGAACTGGAAAAGTGTGTGGCAGGGTTCAAGAGCCATCTGATCCAATTCACCCGGATTCCAAGCCGTTACCACATGGCGGCGGCTGTAGGGTTGAGATTTAATGCCTTCGATAGCGTTGGAAAGCTGGTCTATGGATTGCCCGTCGCCAGTTTTCCAAGACCGCCACTGCACACCGTAAATTCGCCCAAGATCGCCATCAAACCGCGCCTTGGGCTTCCAGTAATCCGCATCCGCATTTGCGTCCCAGATGCGGCAACCTAGTTTCTGAAAATCTTTTACATCGGAGTAGCCCCTTAAGAAACCCAGCAGCTCGGCTTTCACGCCGGTTTTGAACGCAAGTTTTTTGGTCGTGACGGCTGGAAAACCGTCCGCCATATCGTAGCGCATCTGCATACCGAACAGTGCGCGCGAGAAACCGTTGCGGCCGTGGCGATCCACGCCGTTATCCATAATCTGCTTCAGCGCATCTAAATACTGCTTCATCGTCTCCCGTTCGTATGTGCGTGGGTTTGAAAATTACGCTACGAATTGCTCGCTTCATCGGTGCTTCCAAATCCACCGCGCGTCTTCGAGTGGGTCTCAGACACTTCCATCCAATCTACCTGATCGACCCGCACGAAAATCGCCTGCGCAATCCTATCGCCGCGCTCAATCGTTGCCGGCTGTTCTGAAAAATTGTAGATTTGAATCTTTACCTCATCGTCTTCGCCGCAGTAATCCTGATCGATGACGCCAACCCCGTGCGGGATGAGCAGCCCGTGTTTGCGGGGCGTGCTGCTTCGGAGTGTCACCATCAACATATACCCCGGCGGGGTTTCAACGATGACATTCGCGGGTACTAGCCCCAATGTGCGCGGTTCAATCGCCACCGATTCTCGGCACACCAAATCAAAGCCGACGGAACCGGCGGTTGCATATTGCGGTAGCGGAAGATTCTTGTCCTGCCGTTTGATTTTAACTTTCATCAAATACCAATGAATCAAAGGTTGCCGTTAAAGGGAATGAACCCAATTTATTGATGAGAAACCGAGTTTTTTTCTTCAAAACTCGGTTTCTTTGAGGCGCGTTAAGGCACTGGAATTCCCGATACCTTGCACTCCACACGATAAATCGAGGTAGACGCCGTGATGAAAAGCGATTTCCAATCACCGCCGCCCCAAGCCAGATTGGCTGTAATTTCCGGTGTTTTTATGATGCCGAGGTGTTTACCCGACGGATCGGAAATCCAAACGCCGCCAGGCCCCGTCGCATAAATGTTTCCAAGCACGTCAACCTTCATTCCGTCCGGTACACCATTTTCTCCGGATTCCTCTGCGAAAACTCGGCCTTTTCCAAGCGTGCCGTCGAGTTGAAGGTCAAAGGCGCGAATGTGCATTCGGGCGGTATCATCTACGTAAAGAACCGATTCGTCCGGCGAGAAGCAAAGTCCGTTCGGGCCGTCAAAATCATCGGCGAGAAGCGTCAGAGTCCGGCAATCAGCGGACAGTCGGTAGACGCCTTGGAAACCGAGTTCTTGCCCTTTGATTTCCCCATCATCATCCATGATGCCGTAAGGCGGGTCGGTAAAGTAGATGCTCCCATCCGATTTCACGACCACATCGTTCGGGCTGTTCAACCGCTTTCCGTTATAATGCGCGGCAATTGCGATGATTGTCCCATCGGCTTCCGTTCGTGAGACTCGCCGGTTCCCATGTTCGCATGCAATCAGCCGCCCCTGTTTATCATAAGTCAATCCGTTCGAGCGGCCCGATGGAGGCCGGAAGTTTGTGATTCCGGAATCGGGGCGCCACCGTTTAATCTGATTTGCCGGAATGTCGCTGAACAACAGATACCCCGCCGCGGCATTCCAGAGCGGACCCTCGGTAAACTGGCATCCTGACCCAAGCCGCTCAGCCTGAGCGTCAGCGTCAACCAAATCCAACAGTTCTGGAGATCGAACTTCAATGCTCAATACAATACTCCTTCACGAGGCAGTGTAACATTGACTATGTTCTGTTGACATTTTGAGGCTACTGATTCGGCAAAGGTTGTCACCATTGGATAATCTGATATAAGTAGCGCAAACTGTTAGTTTGCGGGCTCGCATCACAATCTAACAGATTGTGTTACAAAAGATTCCTTTGTACTTGATAGGGACTGCCGTTTAACCGTTCAATTCAACCTACGGGATGCCAAATGTCAACACGCCCTAGTGCATTTGTCATAAAGTTAGCACACCCCAAAAAAATTTACAAGCCCAAACTTGATGCAGTGACGGGCATGTAACGGCGCAAACTCCACAACAAATGATTGACAGAATTTTTATATAAGGGTATAATGGTTTTGATTTTTGAATCGGCGGGTCGGTCCATGCTTATGCAGACCGCGAGGCGGTAGTGTATTGAGAAAGGCTGGCGTGCCTGGGGCGACTCGAACGCCCGACCTTCAGCTCCGGAGGCTGACGCTCTATCCGACTGAGCTACAGGCACACCTTAGAAGCATTTTATGATAAAATACCCGCTGATAATTGTCAAGTGAATTTCTCGCAAATCGAGCACCGTCCCCAACCTGCAGGCTAGTAAATGGTCATCTAAATGTGAGGAGGAATGTAAAATGCGCCGAACTGTCCAACGCCTGTCCATCTCGATTATCATCGCTTTATTCTTGTTCAGTCTAAACGCCGAGGTCTTTTCGAAGGGCGGCGGAGGGTTCGGCCGATCATTCGGCAGAAGCTACAGCAGCCGCAGTTCTAGCAAATCCTACAGCCGGACGGCGTCTCGCTCGTCCACCAGCCGTTCATGGTGGGGCGGCTCTCGCGCATCTACTTCCACAAGCCGGCGAGCCGCTGCACCTGCCGGTCAACGCAGCGCGGGCAAGAGTTACGGTCAAAGCACAAGTCGGCGTTCAAGCAACACTGCCACGCGGCAAAGCAGCGCGGTACGCCAAAAACAGGGCGCTATGAGCGGCGCCAGAACTTCATCCGCAGTCTCAACGAGAAACATGACCGGCAGCCAGAAACGCTCGTTGCGAGGCCAACGCCGCACAGAAGCGCGAAACCTTAAAGCAGAAAACCGCAGCCTCAAACGCCAGACACGGCAGGCGCGGCGGGAAACTGCCCGCGAGCGGCGCCGAACCGCTGAAGCCGCTTCGCCTATTACAGTCAACAATTTCGGCGGCTTCTACCCGCTTGGAGGCTATTCCACCTTCGGTCTTGCTGCAAGCATGATGTACGGGAATATGATGGCTGGTATCTATTTCCACGACCACTATAACCATATGATGCACCGCAGCTGGCTATGGCACTATCATCACCATGACTATGACCGGTCGCACTGGTCGAAGGACAAGCAAGGGGAGTACGAGAAATGGCGCGCCTATTACGACAGCCAAGGTGTTGAAAAAAACCCGAATTATGTCGACCCGGGCACTAGCCGCGATGAAGACTACACCGAATCGTATGTCGAGAAAAATAGCGACAAGTTTTACGGTCCCAATGCCGCTGAAGCCGTGACCGTCGAAGAGCTCCCCAACGAAAAGGAACTCCGCGAAACGGTATTGGCGGGCGGCGCTGACGCCGCCATTCAGTCACAACCGCAGCGGGTTACGGTCGAAAGAAAGGTCGTCGTTCAGAAAAAGACATCCGGCGGCGCTTGGTTCCTCATGGTGTTCGGCAGCCTAATCGTCGTCGGCATCGTGGTTTTGGTGCTGTATAACAAGGGGTACTTCTAGGTTCAGATAGGGGTGAAGGCACATGGGGTTATTTGCGCGTAAACGCAAAACTCAACAACCGAATCGGCACGAGTTGGTAGAAATTCCTATCGGCAGTATGATTGAACTCACCGATCCAACCACGTTTGAAACCAGCGACACGCCGTCACGCACGTTTGAACTCATAGAGCGCAAAAAGTATGAAGGCGAAGGGCTCATGCGCTTTATGTATACGCTTAAAGATGGGAACGAGGTCGTGATTTTAGGCGTTGACCAAATCGGGGGCACCGATGAGTTTGAAGTCACGCGATGGATTATTGACAGTGAAGAGGAGATTGATAACGGCGGCGGCAGCCCTGAAGACGAGGATGATGACGAGGATGAATATTACTTCGACGACGATGACGACGACGATGCAGGTTTTATCATAGATGAAGGCGGCGGCGATTCTGAATCAAGCGCCGATCTGCCGGATAGCATCACGCTCCACTACACCGACCCCGACGACGAAGATTTGGAGTTTTCGGTCGAGTACCTTCGCCAAGTGGTCACGCCGGCAAACATGACCGTCGCCAACCTGAAAACGTTAGAAGAGTACGATGTCGAACTACACGATTATAACGCCGAAGAGGGGGGATTGATGTGTGTGGAGCACTGCGGCAATTGGTTGACCTTCTATGTCGGCGAGTTAATCTCCCAATCCGATGTAAATGTCTATCCTGCCGAGGAGGAGGCAGAATATATATAAATTAAGACTTTCGCAGTGAGTTCAAAAGTCCCCCTGATAAGGGGGATTTAGGGGGTTAAAAGCACTGAATTAGCGACTTTTTAAGCCCAATATTTCCTTTTTCTGCTCAATTTGCGTAAGTCCTACAATTTGTTAACCCCAATAACGAAGTAACATGTCCGCGAACCCGCAATTTTAGTCACAAACATCACCTTCAACGAAGGAGGAATTTAGCAAATGGCAAAAAAAATCGTTATTCTCAGTTTCTGTGTCGCAATCGCTTTTATCCTCGCTGCGTCGTTCCTATCGACGACGGTTGACGCTCAAGGTGAAACATCTGAAGCGGTAGACAGCGGGGCATTTATCGACTTCAAACACCTCGCGCTGCTCATCGTTGAGAGCGTCATTTTCAGCATTGTCGGTATGATAGTCTTGGTGATTGGATATAAAATCTTCGACGCCGTCACACCGTACGATCTGAACCACGAGATTGCCGAGGATGATAATGCCGCGGCTGGAATTTCTATCGCAGGGCTGCTCATTGCTCTGGGACTGATTGTGGCAGCGGCGATATCAGGCTAATTGGTCAGCAGCCGACCAATCCGTTATTAGGTCGTTTATAGTCATGTAGATATATATTTACACACATTCAGATACCCCCTGATAAGGGAGGCTAGGGGGGTTGACACCCCTTTTTGATGGCCGCAAGATTGAGCGGTGATGTGTAATTCATAGTCGAAGTGACTATAGCAGAAGATACTAGGGGCAATCTGCGCACTCGCGCGGATTGCCTCTTTTCAATTGTGTTAATGTAGGTTGGGTTAAGCGATCAATCGACTGAACGGTTTAATGTAGGTTGGGTTAAGCGGTGTTGACGAAAAAAGTATGTATGCCCCATGCGTATTCAAGGTTTGATTGCGTACGAAGTTTTGTTTGATGTAGCGAACCCAACGCTTTTTGGTAATTGCGGATGTGGTTCGTTGAACGGACGCGGCGCCGGTTTCGGAAAAAACTATCGCTGTCCACCAGTTTCGGGAGTTGATTCAGTTTGAAATCAGTAGGAGTTACGCAGTTGAACGTCCAAAGGTTCGTAGTAGGGCAATTTATTGCCCGTTCCTTCATAAAACAACATGTCAGGTCAAGGACGTGAACGACCTGCCGGACGCGCAATAAATTGCGCTACTACAAACTGAACTGCGTAAGTCCTAATCAGTTATGATGTAACGTAATCCAATGTTTTTTTGTTTATCAATGCGATCGAATTGAGAGTCGCATTGACCTAGAAACCGATGCTATTTCCCATCATTTTCTTCATCTTAATCCCCCTCGTCGTCTGGATTGTCTTGCACACGGTTTCCAAACGGCGGGAAAAGCAAGACCCAACCGAGCAAATCGCCATGGAGGAGTGCGCGCTCTGCCACGAGGAATTTCCCGTCGACGAACTGATGGAAAAAGAGGTCGGCGGATACAGCAGAGTTTACTGTTTCTGCGGCGGTTGTATCGAAGGACTTTTCAGCGAATATCAGGCAAAACGAGAAGCCTCGATAGACGAATCGGGAAACTGAATGAAAGAAAAAACGCCTTCAATCCTGCACACCATTGTCACCCACAAACACAAAGAACTCAAACAAGATCAGTGCCGCCTCCCGTTGGCTGCGTTGAAAGAGAGACTCACGAATCAGCCGCCTACGCGGGATTTCCGATCCGCACTGTCCTCTCCAAGCCGCATCAATCTCATCGCTGAAGTTAAGAAAAAATCGCCAAGCAAAGGCGTTTTGCGCGAAGATTTCGATCCGGTTGCGATTGCCGGAACCTATGCCGCAGCCGGCGCATCTGCGGTTTCCGTGCTGACGGATGCTCAGTTTTTCGACGGTCATCTCATGTATCTCACCGCGATTCGCCGTGCGGTGGATATTCCGCTGCTGCGAAAAGATTTCACCGTCGGCCCATACCAGATTTATCAAGCCCGCCTCGCCGGCGCAGACGCAATTCTGCTGATTGCGGCAATCCTGACGTTAGCGCAACTGCGCGAATTTACCCAAATTGCTAAAACCCTCAACCTCGCCAGCCTTGTCGAAGTGCATACCGAGAAAGAATTAGAACTCGCGCTGCGCGCAGACGCAGAAATCATCGGCGTCAACAACCGCAACCTCGAAACCTTCGAGACGGACATCGCAACTACTTTCCGCTTGATTGAATCCATCCCAACGGATAAAATTGTCGTGAGCGAAAGCGGCATCTACACCCGAGAGGACGTTGAAGCGCTGCGCGACGCCGGCGTCAACGCCATTCTAGTCGGCGAGTCGTTGATGCGCTCTCCAGATATCGAGCACAAAATCAAGGAACTATTGGGAGACTGGCAGTGACCCCAATTGTTTGGACACGAAATTGCGGATGTTAAGGAGGTATTTTGAAGTTTAGGACTCACGTACAACTGTGTTAGTGCTGCGTTGTTAATTCAAGATTAAATATCGATTGGTGTTCTAGTGTGCATTATACGCGGCCTCGAATTCAGCGGGTGTCCTATAGCCTAGCGCTGAATGAGGCCTTTTCTGATTATACACGACATCTAATACTGGACTAAGTTGGTTGTATGCATCCCGGAAATCCTGATACTCGGAGTCAACGATATACTCGTCTTTGATTCTGCCAATCGTACTCTCAACGTATGGATTCTGCCACGGTTTGCCACGGTCCGTCATGGAAATGCGACACGCTATCGCTCTCAATTGCTGGCAATACTTCTCAGCAATGTACTGTCCACCTCGGTCTGAATGATGGATTTGCGGACGATGCTGTCTTGCTAATGCTTTTCTCAAAGCCCCAGACAGCAGGTTAACTGACATGTTTTTTTGATCAGCCCCTTATGGTTCGAGTAAAAACATCAAACAATAATGCCAGATAAGCCATTTGACCACTAGCCAGTGGAATATAGGTGATATCTGCACACCAAATCTGGTCAGGATAAGAGACCGATAAATCTTTGAGCAAATTCGGATACGCATATCGTCCGGGTTGACTGTTGGTGGTAATCACCCGCTTTCGCCTAGGACGTACCTGAAGCCCTAGTGCGCCAACCAGACGTTGCACCCGTTTTCGGTTGACAACCAATCCTTGACGATGCAGTTCATTTGTGATTCTGCGATACCCATAGCGGTGATGTGATAAGCGTATTTGCTCGATATGCCGGCAAAGCTGAGCATCACCATCGGCTTTGGAATCGTAATAGAAACTGCTTCGAGACAAACCTAGCACATTACACAGTAGGCTAATGGGAAATGCTTTGCTGCCGCGTTTCGCCAATTCCCGTTTCTGCTTTATCGAGAGTCGAAGTAACTCAATACTTTTTTTGAGGCAGACAGCTCCAGTGTCAATTGCCCGACGAGACGCTCCAGTTCAGCGATGCGCGCATTGGAGGCGTTCTTGTGGTTCTGTTCACCCACAAAGAGATTTGCGGCGTTTTCCATGAAGTGTTGGCGCCATTTGGACAGTAAGGTATCGCTGATTTGATATTCGTTACAAATTTCAACTGGGCGTTTCCGCCCACTGATGATATCTAGTACACATTCGAGCTTAAATTCGGGTGTAAATTGCCGTCTTGTCTTCGACATGATAGCCCCTTTCTGGACGGTTAGTCATTATAAAATCCTTCTTAGCTCACTGTCCAGTTTTTTGGGGTCATTCCAACTAGGACTACTAAATAGCAGTTTTTGTAGGTTGGGTTAAGCGATCAACTGACCGAATAGGGAAGGCGGTAGTCTTCTCAAATCCTCCCCTTTGACAAGGGGGAGCTAGAGGGGGTCGAGTTATTGTAGGTTGGGTTAAGCGATGATCGCCAAAAAATGTAGGAATGTCATGTGCGTTCGAGATTTGATTGTGGTAGAAAATTTGTTAGAGGTAGCGAACCCAACGCTTTTTGGTTATTGGCATGTGTTCAGATTACCGGAGTCGGTTCGGGCTTACGAAAAGCGTTGGGTTACGCTTTATTGATTTTTGCAATCGCGCGGCGCAATATCAGTGGCATTTTTATTCCGTCTTTACGAATTTGATACAAGTTGCTTTACCCAACCTACAGGACTATTGGAAGCGTAGGCACCTCAAAAAGCAGTGGAAAACAACCCTTACATTAGGACCCCAACCGCATCGGCGGGCGGTAAAAACACTCATTGGTTTGTGGGAGAGGCTTCCTAGCCTCGATTATTAATTCGTTTTTGTAGGTTGGGTTAAGCGATCAACTGAGCGAATAGCGGGTGCCATAGAGATTCTCAGGTCTATTCAACGCGGATTCTCCACGCACGAAAGCGCTAGCGGGGCGACAGGTATATTTACTTTGGAATGAACCAATGACCGCCGATTATGCTCAGTTCTTGTAGGTCGAGTTAAGCCAACGGCGAAGCCCAACGATCGAGCGACTGAATAAGGAGCGCGATAGTCTTCTCCCAAATCCAATTCCGTCCCTCCCAGAATACACCGCAACGTACTCCATACGATTAATCGAGTTCATGTTAACGATGCTAGACGATAGGAATCCCCCTCCTTACCAAGGAGGAAGGAGGTTGTCCTTGTAGTCTGAGTTAAAATCAACCAATCATCGAACAGATTTGCGAAGGCGATAGTCTTCACCAACCCACGCCAAATTCCCGTCTTATCATTACCGCAAAATCAAATTATCGATTCCCCCACCTCGCATTCTTCCAAAGACCCAAAATCAACATTACGGTGTCGAGAGGTGAATATAGACCTATACCCTTCCGCGGCCCTCGATGAATCCGGACATTCTCTTGAATTTTTTTTGATTTCGACGCTTAATTGAAAAAAACTTTCACCTGCCAAGAAAAACAGTTACGCATAAACGCCCCCGCCGCCTCAAACCCTAATCGGCTGTCCCAAAATGGGACGGATTCCCATTTTGGGAAAAACGCCCGCATCCCGCTCCATTACTGGATTTGCGCCGATTTTCTTCCATTTTTCCCTTTTTAAAAAGTCTCATTTTGGGACACATGCCCCCATCCACCATCGCACATCTCTGCCCGACCGAACCCGCCGAACCCTATAAAGATCAGTCTATGACAGGGTTTATCCGTCTGTAAGCCCTAACACGCGCCTTCAACTACGCGTTGGCATGGTTTTTGCCTAGTAATAAAGCGTCTGAAGACCATGGTGTAAATAGATTTCACTTACTTGATACGAAACCGCATCAAATGACTTTTCAAACAATTTCTAACGAATAAACCAATCATGAATTCGTAAATCCTTTTTCGCAAAAAATCTTCGGATTCATAATAAAGGAAATGAACCCCGTACCAATTGAAACACAACAATTAGTTTAGACCTTCTCCAATCTGGGGCGGGTCTAATTTATAGAAATTCAAGAAACTGGTAGTAGGTCCGATTCAGGAGGCAAAAATGGAAGTGGATAAGGATATCGTCATCGGCATAGCAATTGAGTCGTGGCGGTTAAGACGGGTCTTTGAACGTTTGCTCACCAAGCTTGAAATCGAAGAGCAGCATCGATACAAAAACCAGTTGCGATGGTTTGAAAAGAAATTGGAGGAGTTTCTTACGCAAATCGGTTGGCAGGTTGTTGATGTCGAAGGACAACCGTTCGATCCGGGCATGGCTGCCACGCCGTTAAACATTGAGGATTTTGACTCTAAAGATTCCTTGATGGTTGATCAGATGCTTGAGCCGATTATCATGGGGAAAGTCGGATTGGTAAAAACAGGCACAGTCATTCTAAAAAGGGAGGAATTATGAAAAATTTTGTCGGTATTGACCTAGGAACGACAAACAGCGCCATCTGCTCCTACGATGGCTCCGAAACGCGAATCTGGAAGAGTCCCGAGACAAACGACGTAACACCTTCTGCAATCTATATTGACCGCCGTGGAAATAAGTATTTCGGCCAAAGGGCTTACAATTCTGCGCCTAGGAGCCCAGATAACGCCGCAACGCTGTTCAAACGCCTCATGGGTACGAGCACGCCCGTTGAACTTTCCGCAGCCGGCGTTACCCTAACCCCAGAGGAGTGCTCTGCAGAAATATTGAAGGTGCTGTTTGGTTATCTGCCAGAAGAAATCCGGAATGACTCTGATACAGGCACTGTCATCACGGTACCTGCGGCATTTAATCAGATGCAGAAAGATGCCACTATGCAGGCTGCAAATATGGCTGGCATAGGCAAAGTCGCGCTCATGCAAGAACCGGTCGCGGCCGTGATGAGCGTTATGCGAACGCGAAAAACCGATGGTATGTTCCTCATTTATGACATTGGAGGAGGTACGACCGACATAGCTATCGCTGAAAGTATCGGTGGGAGAGTGAACCTTCTCGCCCACGGCGGGATTCAAATGTGTGGAGGACGCGACTTCGATCGCGCGCTCGTTGACAACGTTGTTCGTCCTTGGTTGCTTGCGACCTGTGAATTACCTGAAGACTTCTCCGTAAACCCGACCTTCAAATCGCTCATCCGCCTAGCCACTTGGGCAACCGAGCGCGCCAAGATTGAACTCTCGTCACGTGAGGAGGCGGTGATTAGACTTGATGAAATGGATGCGAGGACACAAGATTTAAACGGTGATGAAATCTACCTTGATATTCCACTGTCCCGGGAAACTCTCGACCATCTGATTTCCGAGCGTGAAAGCGAAACCATTGACGCCGCTCGTGAGGCCCTCTCGCAAGCCGGCCTCACGCCCCACGATATGGAATGCATCGTGTGGGTCGGCGGTCCAACTAATTACAAACCCTTGCGGGACAAAGTTACTTTTGAATTAGGAATTGCTGGTCACATGGATGTGAACCCAATGACCGCCGTGGCTGAAGGGGCGAGTCTTTTTGCTGAATCCATTGACTGGAGTTCCCGAAGCCGCTCGCGGAAGGATATTCGCGGACAGATTTCCGCGCAAGGTGAACTCGAATTGAATTTCAGGTACATCGCCCGCACACCGACAGACAACACCCAGATTGGTGTTCAACTGGCGGGACAAGTAGCTCCTGGTTCTGAATTTCAGATCGACAGTGTTGATACCGGATGGACTTCCGGTCGCTTGCGACTAGTACACGGCGTAACCATAGACGTAGCTTTAACACAGGACGGGATGAACACCTTTGCGGTGTCCGCTTTCGATGCTGTGGGCGAACCCATAGCCCTTGAACAGAATGAGATTGTTATCTCGAAAACTGCTGCTACCGTTGACGCCATTCCGGCGTCGCACTCAATGGCGCTAGAGGTCCTGGACAAGCTTGGGGGGCAGCCGGTACTCAAATATCTGGTTCGGAAGGGCGACCCACTGCCCAAAAAAGGCAAAATGGTGGTTAAGGCCGGTGAACCGCTTAAAGCTGGATCATCCGGCTATCTCAATTTTAAGCTGTGGGAGGGTGAAATTCAGAATCCCATTAAGGACAACCGCTGGATTGGTGCGATTATAATAACTGGAGAAGACTTCGATTACGGTGTGATTCCTACTGGCGCCGACCTTGTCTGTGATTATGAGATTTCCGACTCAGGGAATCTCGGGATTGAAGTCTCCGTTCCAAGTATCGGCGCAACTTTCAGCTCGGATAAGAACTTCTATTCAAGCGAGGACGCGAAAATCAACAACAAATCGGTTTCTGTTCGGACAGCTGTTGCCGATGAAGTGGCGGACACGATGAACCGGATTGATGAAATCAAGAAATCCGTAGATGACACGAAACTGGAGCAAGCTAGACAAAAACTTGTATCCGCTGCGGCACTCAATCCCGATGAAACGGACGCTGAAAATGTGCAAGAGGCAAGCGAAAGGGTGTTGGAGGCAAAGAAACTCCTTGCTCAAGTTAGAGAAGCGAACCTCAAGGAATTTCGTCAAGCCGAACTTTCCAGGGTGGTTGGATCATTTGAGCATGTCCGCCGATTTGCCCGCACATCAGAGTCGGAAGCATTCGACAAGCTAACGGCAACTGCGCAGCACGCTATTGACAGCAATGACAACAACTTCGAAGGGTATTTAGATGAGCTTAAGGGAAAGAACTTTGACCTGTGGTGGCGCCAACCATGGTTTATTATTGAACAGTTCAAGCGATTTGCGAGTTCGCCTGAGCGATTTGCGAGTTCGCCTGAGCGATTTGCGAGTTCGCCTGAGCGATTTGCGAGTTCGCCTGAGCGATTTGCCGACAAGGGACGTTTCGAGGAACTTGTCACAATCGGATCGCAATTCCTGCCGAAAGACATCAGCCCTGACGGGAAGGGTACTGGATTTATAGATCCCGAAGACATTAAGCGACTGCGTCCTGTTGTCGCCGAAATGTACCAGCTTCAATATGAAGGAGGTCCAGGTACGAAGGGCATTGAGGATTTGGTGGTCAACATCATCGGAGGTTGATTAGTAAGATGGCATTACACTTTTTGGGCGTCGTTCGGAGAAATCTACAACCGTGTATTGCCTACCGCCAAATAACAATTGCGAGAAGTGTCGATACATCACATTCGTCAATCATTCTCAACCGGAAAAGTGCATGGATTTATTTCAGAATCCCTTTCATATTCTAAATTCTACGCCACAAGACAATCGTCAATGGATTATGGAACTAGCCGATTCAGGCAGTCTCCGACGCAATCCCAACGAGTGTAGAGACGCGGCTTCCACTCTGACGCATCCCCGGCGGCGGCTCGCCGCCGAAATGGCGTGGATGCTAGGAGTCCTCCCAAAACATGTTGATTCAGTATTGTCGTACCTGAAATTCTCAGTGCGAAACCTTATCGGAATCGACAAACTGACGCAATTCAGAAATCGTCTCGGGGTAAGCAAAATGATTCCCATCGCTAGCACAAACTTGCTAGCTGCGGGCCTATCTCGCCTACCTGATTACCCATCGGACGTTGTCGCAAGTTGGATTGTTGAAATCGCAAAGACATCTGAGAAAATTACCCTTGAACAGGTGCGCGAGGTCATCAATGTGGAACGAAAGGTGTCCGGCTTCCCAAGAGTGGATCTGTCAGATATAGAAGCGGAAATTCAAAATCTGCGGGATTATTATCGGCAGGTCATGACATTCGCTATGAATCAACTATCTGTCAATGAACGCGCCCGAGCTATGACCGAGATAGTTGAATCGACAACTGCTGACGAAAAGCAGTTCCCGCGTTTGATTGATCGCTTGGTTGACTGGTATAAATTAGACGTTCAAGAATCTCTTGAGGAAAACGAAAAGAAAATTGAGGACTTAGATAGGAAACTTCGTTTGGCAGTTGATGAAGAACGTCCGGATTCAGCTTTGGCTCCCGTCGTCGATCAGCTTGTTCAGACTGTAAATAACTGGAATGCCATTGCACAACCAATACAGGTTAGCAAGAATAGGCGAGGGCTGTCCAATACTGAAAGTAGGCGCGTAGCGTGGCGCGTGAGAGATTTGGCGGAGCACCTCTTCTATGAGTATGACAAGCTTGATTTCTGTCAAAAATGTATAAAGATACTCCGGCAAGCGTTCGCTGTAGTTCCCGAAATTTCAGAAGTCCTAGCTAAGGATATGAGGAAATTAACTAATATAGCTCGGACGCGAGATCAGAAAGCCCCGCCATCCGCCGAAGAATTTGCTCGGATGAAAGAGGAGTTAGATGGCTTAAAAGCCAAGAATGCCGAGTATGAAAAGCGTTCTAATCGAATGCTTCTTACAATTGCCGACTACGAAAATTCAAAAAAACGCGCGGAGCGTGAGAAAGCAGAGTTCTTTAAGTATGCGGTCGAAGGCGTCATCAAAGATTTAATTTTAGTTGTGGACAGTATAGAGAAAGGCATCGAATCCGCAAAGGAGTCGGGAGATTTCGATTCTCTGAACGAAGGAATTCAACTGATTCACAAGCAACTTGGCGAATTACTCAAAAAGCGCGATGTAACGGTGATTAAAGCTCAAGGTGAGCCGTTCGATCCGAATCTTCACGAAGCGGTAATGTACATTGACTCGGAAGATGTCGAGGAAAACGCAGTAATCGAGGAGTTTCAACGCGGGTATCTGCTGCACGAACGGGTCATTCGCCCTTCAATGGTATCAGTTTCTAGGGGTAAACCACAGACGGAAAACACATTACCGGACGATGAAGGTGAAAAGGAGGAAAAATCGAATGAGTAAGTTGATTGGAATAGACCTTGGTACCACAAACTCGTGCGTCGCAGTATTGGAAGGAGGTGAACCGAAGGTTATCTCCAACACTGAGGGAAGCCGTACAACGCCCTCTGTAGGTGTATTTACTAAAGTTTTTGTAGGTTAGGTAACACCGAAGGCGAAACCCAACCTACAGAACCTTGTCCGTGGCTACAAGTTGTCGGACTAGAGCAACCTCTAAATTGAGGTTTTTGTTCCGAGTATCGGTGCCACATTCATCTCGGCGAAGAACCTTCATTCAAACAAGGTCGGGAGAATCAACAACAAATCAGTATCTGCTCAGTCAATTGTTGCTGATGAGGTAGCGCAAACGATGAAACGCGTTGATGAAATCAAGGGAACCGAAGATGAGGCGAAACTAGAACAGGTTAGACAATGAATAGTATCCGCTGCGACATTTGATCCCGATGAAACGGACGCTGAGAATGAGCGTATTGAAGAACTTGTCGCATTTGGATTGCAATTCTTGCCGAAAGACATCAGCCCTGACGGGATAGGACTGGGTTTATTGAGTCCGAAGACATTAAAAGACTGCGTCCTGTTGCCGCCGAAATGTACCAGCTTCAATATGAAGGAGACCCAGGCACGAAGGGCATTGAGGATTGGGCGGTCAACATCATCAGGGGTTGAATAGTAAAATTGAATTACATTTGGTAGGCTTCGTTCCGCATAATCTTCAATCGTGTAATGAGTACCGCTGAATAGTATTAGCGAGAAGTTTCGATACATTGCATTCGTGAATCATTCACAACTGGACAAGTACATGGATTTCTTTCAGAATCCCTTTTATATCCTTAATGCTACGCCACAGGACAATCGCCGAAGGATTATGGAACTAGCAGATTCACGCAGTCTGGTTCACGATCCCGACGAGTGTAGAGAAGCGGCTGCTACTCTTACACATCCCCGACGACGGCTCTCCGCCGAAATGGCGTGGATGCTAGGTGTCCTCCCAAAACATGTTAATTCAGTGTTGTGGTACCTGGAATCGTCGGTACGAAATTTAATCGGAACGGACAAACTGGCGCAATTCAGAAACTGTCTAGGCATAAGCAAAATGACGCCCATCGCTAGCGCTAACTTGCTAGCTGCCGGCCTATCTCGCCTACCTGATTACCCATCGGACGTTGTCGCAAGTTGGATTGTTGAAGTTTCAGCGACATCTGAGGAAGTCAACCTAGAACAGGTTCGCGCGGTCATCAACTTGGAACGAAAGGTGTCCGGTTTCCCAACAGTGGACCTGTCCAATATAGAAGTGGAAATTCAAAATCTTTGGGAATATTATCGGCAGGTCATGACATCCGCTTTGAATCATCTATCTCCCAAAGAACGCGCCGGAGTGATAACCAAAGTAGTTGAAGCGGTTACTGATGATGAAAAGCATTTACCGCGTTTGATTGATCGCTTGGTCGACTGGTATGAATTAGACGCTCAAGAATCTCTTGAGGAACACGAAAGGAAGATTGAAGAATTAGACGAGAAACTTCGATCTGAAGCTGATGACGAAGGTCCAGACTCAGCCTTGGCTACTATTGTCGACCAGCTAATTCAGAAGGTTAAAATCTGGGATGTCATTGCGCAACCAATTCAGGTTAGCAAAAAAAGTCAAGGGTTACCCCACGATGCAAGCAGCCGCGTAGCAAGACGTGTGCGCGAATTGGCAGTCCACCTATTTAACGAATTTGACAAGCTCAATTTCTCACAAAAACTGACTAATATGCTCCGAGAAGTATTTGCAGAGGTTGCTGAAGTTGCTGAGCTACTTGAGGAGGACGCAAGAACTCTAGCCGAAGTCGCCAACAACCGTGCGCGCCTAAATGAAGGCTTGGAACAATACGAAAAGATTAAGGAACTGGTCGAAAAACTGCGAGCCGAGGCTGATGCGGAACGTCCTGATTCCATTTTGAGTCCGATGGTAAACCGACTCATTCAGACTGTCAAAAAATGGGATGTCTCCATACAACCCAATGAGGCAAACATTGCTGTAGCGAATCTTTTGCGGGAATCGGCACTTCACCTTTGGAATGAACATAGCAAGCTTGATTTTTCTCGGAAACTCACGGGTACGCTCCAGAAGGTGTTTGCTGCGGTTGATGAAGTTGCCCAGCGACTCGCCGAAGACGCAAAAACCCTAGCTGACATCGCCGCTCGGCGTGCACAACTGCTTAATATTGAGTCTCTAATAGAGAACCTACGCAAGGCGGCAAATCGGCAAAGCCCAAGTTCAATTTTGGCACCGATGGTTAATCAACTTATCCAAGCCATCAAAAATTGGGATATCACCGCGCATCCAACGGAAAGCCATGTGATGGCCGGGATCGTGCGAAACTTGGCGGTTGACCTTTTTAACGAACACAATATGTTGGACTTCTCTCGACAACTCATATATGTACTCAAGGAGATGTTTGCTGACGGTAGCGAAGTTGCTGATCGAATTGCGGAAGATGTAAGAATCATAGATGAAATTGCTGTACGGCGTGCAGCAGACTATTTTGACTATGCTGGCATCATAGATCAGTTGAGACCAGAGACTGAACAATCGGAAACGAGTGCGACTCCAGAGAGTTTCACTATCCAGACTAAACAAAGGGATGAAAATGGGTGTCTTGCAGTGTTCTTGATTGTAATTGGATTAATCGCATTTTTTGCGCTAATCATTAGCTTTTAGCAAGTTGTTGAGACAAATGGCAAAGCCGATGGCGTTCAACTTAATGCGTGGCGTTTCGACACTAGTGTAGGTTGGGGTGAACGATTAAAGGCAAATCCCTATCGTGGGCAATCCTGCTACAAGACGGACTCATAGATGAATCAAACGTCGAAAGCTACACGTGATGCACGGCGTTTCTGGTTGATAATTCTCAACCCAACCCACTCGATTCAACTGATTCATAAAAATAACAAAAATGTGTGAAATTTCGTGACGTTTTCTGACATCCCTTGATATTCCGTCAATATCGAAATGCATCCGAATCCGCATCACAAGCGAATTTTATCGGGTTTCATAAGGCCGTCTTCCACATCACATACCACCTCGAAAAATGTGACGTGGTGTGAGGTGTTGTGACATCCAGTGGTGTGGTTTGAGTTGATTGTTTGGATTTGCTATTGGCTCAACCCAACCTCCCCTAATCCCTCCTTCGTAAGGAGGGGGATGAATATTGAATGAACCGAAAAAGATTGCCCACCCTGGGAGAGAGAACTATCGCGTTCCCTGTTCGGTCGCTTGTTCGTTGGGTTACGCTACGCCCAACAAGTTTCGAACGCAAACACCCGAACGAAGCCTTTCGTAATTATCCCCGTATTTCACCAACACCGCTCAACCATACCCATAGGATCAAAAAGAAGTTATCGCAAATGTACAGTAGTTAAGGTTGGCAAATACAGTTAATTTACATGGTGTTCGGATTTATGTTCTCCGATATCAGGATTACGGATTCATGGATAAGCACGGAGTAGTCCCGCCAAGATTTGAATGGGATAAGTGTACCGCCGATATAGTCCAAGTCCTTACAGTCCTCAAAACAGCCGAGAAAAACAGAAGGGTAGATGGGTATGAGAGATAAATCACGCAGAACGAAAAAAAGATGGAAACGTAGATGGAAACCAGCAATTAAACGGAAAATCACGGTAAGGAAAAACGAGAATGTCTCCTACAATACTCACGTATTCAACGGAATCCGAAAACTAGGTATAATTCTCAGAGATTTGCAAGCAGGAGCTACATTAAACAAACGCACTGTAGAACGCATCCTGGCCAACCTACGCCGGTTGTACAAAATCAGAAAATTTTCGCCAAAAACCATAAACCACATAAACGATATAAAACGTAAAATTGAAGCCGCAAGTAAGCACACAACATTAAAACCATCCAAGAGCAAGAGTCCTGTTAAGCACCTCCACGAGCCTAGTAAAGGCACATATTGCCCCCGATGCGACATGAAATACCTTAAAGTATTCCATGACGAATATCGAACACGGACAGAACTTTGCACTTTTTGTGGATATAAAAATGAAATTAGCCTTTTTTGAGACGGTTGAGAAACAAGCACCATTTGTATTTCAGGACAGCGCCTCCTCGTAAATCAACTTCGAGTTCATGGAAATGAGCAGGTGTACTTGCCATCAGGCGCCGCAATTGATGTGGCAATATAAAATTCGACACTACACGCTCAATGATTTCTAGGGTATTGTGTGGCACGGAAGAGAGGTTGGAGAACGACAAAAAGCGTTGGGTTTCGCTACACCCTGCAAATCACGAACGCATTCGACCGAACGAAACCCATTCGTAAATATCCCCGTATTTGACCATTTTCGCTCTACCCAACCGACAGAAACTTACGCAATTCAGTTTGTAGTAGCACAATTTATTGCGCGTCCGGCAGGTCGTTCGCTTCCTTGATCTGACATGTTGTGTTATGCAGTAACGGGCAATGAAGAGGGAACTCTATCGCCTTCGCTATTCGCTCAGTTGATCCCTACTACATACCTTTGGGCGTTCAACGGCGTAACTCCTATTTTTGGCAAAGTTTGAATATTTTCATAGTTTTTCATAGTGAGGTTTCGCGCCGCGTCCGATGAAAACCGCCTGAAGATCCGTCCACGACTGGATTTCCGTCCGTTTTCTCCGCAAATTGGAACTACATCAGAACGGCGCGAAACTATGAAAACTATGAAATTTTTGAATATCTGTAAAGTTGCAATACCCGCTTTCGCAACCCTTTTTTCAAATGATATTAGGTATGGTTTCAACAATCCACCGAAATCTGGTTAGCGACCGAACAAGGAACGCTATAGGTTTCGTGTCGGTGAAGACTATCGCCTTCGCTATTCACTCAGTTGATGTTTTTACTTACCCCCAATGTTTAGACAGTAATGCTCGTCTATTAAGGTGTAATTGCTAGACAATCCGGCTATGCTTCAACACCTAGGATTTTTGAAAATACACCTCATGAGGTGTTCTAGTATTGAGCGACGTATGAAGCCGCTCCTCATTATAAAACTTGAAATAGTTGTTCAAGCCACACCAAACCGCGTGAACTGAGTCATAAGCGTGAAGATACACATGTTCATACTTGACGGTCCGCCAGAGCCGCTCAATTAAAATGTTGTCAAACACGCTGCCAGCACCAGTCCAACTGATGGCAATGTTAGCCGATTCAAGCCGAGTCGTAAAGGCATCTGACGTGAACTGCGCGCCCTGGTCGCTATTGAATATCAAAGGGCTAGAACAACTCAATGCCCGTTCCAGTGCCGATAGACAAAAGTAAACGTCTAGTGTATTTGACAATTCCCATGATAACACATATCGAGAGTACCAATCCATAATCGCCACTAGATACACAAAGCCGGTGTTCAAACGGATATAGGTGATATCAGTTGCCCATACCTGGTCCGGTCGAGTGATAATTGAATCCTTCAGTAGATAAGCATACTTTTTCGACGGCCTGCCGTGCTTGGAGAGACGGGGCTTGGGATAGATGGCAACTAAGTCCATCTTTCGCATCAACCGAGCAATCCGTTTCCGGTTGACAGCGTGGCCATTATCACATAGCCAGTCCGTCATTCGAGGGACACCGTAGCACGGCGTTTTAATGTACTGTTCATCAATCAGACGCATATAAAGCAGGTTTTCCGGCGATTCTTCCGCTGCGGGTTGATAATAATACGAAGCGCGCGGCAACCCTAACAGTTCGCACTGTCTCGAAACCGATGGAGCACCGCGCTCTTGCTTGACAAGCCGCCGCTTCTGTGCTAATGGAGCATTCGAGTTTTTTTTTGAAGCCAGTCTAGTTCTACCTTCAACTGACCGATTTGCCGGTAGAGTTCAGCTATAAGGCGGTCGTTGTCGGAAGTTGATTGCGTGTGTCCGTTCGCAAATAGCTGGGGTGATTGTTCCAGAATCTGTCTTTTCCACTGCCTGACCTGATTCGGGTGGACTTCGTAGTCACTGGCAATCTGCGCCATGGTGCGTTCATTTTTAATGGCTTCAATCGCCACCTGCGCTTTGAATCGATTATCGTACTGTTTTCTACGAGCCATGTTAAACAAACTCCTTTCGCAATTCTTGGCATTGCTGAGCCTTATTATGGCTCATAACATGGCCGTTTTGACAGCAACAATTCCACCTTAAGACACTGTCTAGTTTTTGGGGGTAATTATAGTTGGGTTTCGCTTTCCGATAATTTCTCTTAAACCATTTCGCCCTTGAAACCAGCCCTAGCTAGGAGACAACTCTTGCTGTAACTGCTCTACCCAACCTACAAGAACTATCGCCCTCGTTATTCACTCGGTTGATCCTCCTTGGTAAGGAGGGGAATGAACATTGAATGAACCGAAAACGATTGTCCACCGTGGGAGAGAACAATCACGCTCCCAGTTCGGCTACTTGATTGTTAGGTTACGGTACCCAGCCAATCACCTTTCCTACCAACACCGAATGTTTGAGTGCTCCCTTAATCATAGTCCATCACTCAATCATACAAATCACAGTTCAGACCGCCGCCGTTCCACCTACCGCGAATTTCCCCCTTTTTTTATAGACTGTAAAAACTGTAATTTTCTGCCTCAACATCAGGTAGGGGAGAATGTAGTTCGACGCCTGCAGCATGTACCTCGACAGGTTTTGCATTCTTGTGTTACAATTACGAGATACTTATGCGTCTTTCAACATTTCACTTTATGAAATAGGAGGATTTAAGCGTGAAAAAGCGATTCATAGCCTTTGGAAGAGTAGCTTCAATGCTATCTCTGCTGGTTGGGGTTTCGGTTGTTTTGGTGAGTTGCGATGGGAAACAGAAGAAAGAGACCGCTGCGACGCCGCCGAAACAGGCGACAGCAACGATCAGTTCGGCGAGCGGCAGCGAGGTGACCGGTACGGCGGTTTTCAAACAGAGCGGCGATTCAATCACCCTCACCGTTGAGATTCAGAACGCGGCGCCGGGACTCCACGCCGTTCATATCCACGAGGTCGGGGATTGCAGCTCGCCCGACGGGAAGTCGGCAGGCGGGCATTGGAATCCGACGGAAGCCGCGCACGGAGAATGGGGAGTCGGAGAATTTCACCTCGGGGACATCGGCAACATGACGGTTGGCGACGACGGCACCGGCAAAATCGAATTAACGACAGACAAGTGGGAGATGGGAACCGGTTCCATCCGAGATATTGTCGGAAAAGGTATTATCGTCCATGCGGGCGCGGACGATTTTACGTCGCAGCCGTCTGGGGCTGCGGGTGCACGAATCGGCTGCGGGGCGATTGCGTTGGCAGCGTCGCAGTGATGTGTGAGTCATGTGAAGGCGGGGGCGCTCTGATATTGCTGGCTGAACGATCAGGTCAATTAGAGTTCTGCCAGCCCCAAACCTCGCTCCCGATTTGAGAAATCAGGTCGGTGAGTTCGGTATCACCCGATTTTTTGGCGAGTTCCATCGCAGTTTCGTAATCATCAAGAGAGGCGAGGTTATGGTGTGCATCACCCGTGCGTACGCCCCACTCGAACTTGGTTATCCCGCGATGGAGGTATGCTAAAGCGTCATTTGGCTCAAGTTGAATAGCGGTGTCGTAATCAAGTATAGCGGCGTCGTACTGTTTTAACGCCGCCTTCACGATGCCTCGACTGACATAGGCATCCGAATTGTCAGGCTCTAGAAGGATGATGGTGTCGTACTCTTGCAACTTCGCCTTTGCATCACTCTCTTCTGGGGAGTCAGCTTGGCGTTCCACCTCGGCTTGGTAGATTCTAACGCTTGCGGCAACCAGTCCGCAGACCAAGAAAGCCACCGCAACACTCATCAACCACGATTTTATTTTATGCTTCATCTGTTCTCCTATTTTGAAAAAACCAAAATCCGTCGTCATCGGTCAACGCTAAGTCGGTAATTCTAACACAAAACGAGAGAAATTCAAAGAAAAAATTTAATCCAGATTCAAAGATAATGCCGCTGCCATTCAACTGTCATTCCCCTCCATGCCAAGGAGGGCGTCGGTTGGTAAAATAGAACGAATGAAAAACCGCTAGGGTTACATTTCGATTTCGTAGGGTGTCGCGATTCGGAGATCGCTCCGACGTTGCGTTCTAGAGGTAGGAAGGATCAACCTAATGAATAGTGAGGGCGATAGTTTTCGTAAATTTCAACCGACCGAATTGCGACGGCGATAGTTTTTCATTCCCCTCCTTACCAAGGAGGGGCTAGGGGAGGTTGTCTGTTGAGTAGATTGAGTGGGATCCGCCGATAGTCCAACCCAAAAGAGATTTTGCAGTGCAGTTCCGTGCGGTTTTCCAAACTCTGTAGCAGATCGCCTCCAACAGAATAACCTTGTCCGCTGACCTTTCCGCAACAATTGAACAAATCGCCGACCATCTCCGGGTTGACGCCGCCAGTCTTCAGATAACCCCCGTACGTCACGGCAGGCTTGAGCGGAACAACGTCTGGCGGTTAAATTCTCCTGAGAAGAGCTATATTCTCAAACAGCATCTTATCGCTCACCCAGTAGCGAAAACGGCTTTCTCCCCATATCAGATTGAAACTGCGGTACTCCCAATTTTGTATCGGGCGGGTTGCCGCGTCCCTCAAGTTGTATGGAAGTCTCAGGCCGATTCGATGCTGCTGTTGGAAGTGTGCGGCGAAAACACGCTCGACGATCTCGCGCAAGCGTCGTCCGCCGAAATCCTCGTGCCGATTACCCGGAACGCGGTTCGGGAATTCTGCCGACTGGAATTGGCGTTTGGCGACCGGGCAGAAGCCATCCAACCTTACATCTATCCGTCAGATTCGCCCCTAGATGAAACACTGGACGGGATATTGGGTCAAGGCAGAAAAACCATGGAGTATCTAGCATGGTTGAGTGGCGGACCGATGCGTCCGAAGGAGCAGGCGAACCTGGACGAGGTTTGGGAGCACATGTCTAACTGTCTACACAATGCAGAAGCGAGGTTGGGAAGCTTGGATTATAACGCACGGAACGTGGTGGTCGACGGTGACAGACCGGCTTTCATCGATTTTGCGAGCATTGGTTGGGACTGGGGAGAAAGGCGTCTGGTTCAAACGTTCAATAGTCTCGGGGCGCATCGATCGGGCGGACGGTTTGTCAGCACCTTAAACCGGGAGGTTATCGGCGAATACGCAAGCCAGTCAGCGCAGGGGAGATTGGACGAAGCTGAGATTCGAGTGGATTATCACAACATACTCTTCTACCTTTCTGTCGTGTATCGGCTCTTGCAGGCGATTGCTCAGCCGGAGCGTGAAGCGAGCATATTCCTGTTAGACGCGTGGGGCGATGCCAAGGCGAGACTGCGGCAGGCGATAGACCTACTTGCAGATACTCCGCTGAGTGGCAACCCGTACGCCGCACGGCTCCGGAGCATTATCAGCGAATGGCGATCGGCTGCCGCGAAGAGCGGCGATTGAAAGCTATGAAAGCAACTGAAATACAACAGACATGCTTCTAATTTCAACCTAACTTTTGGCAAACGTAAATAATCCCCGGATACGGAACAACTGATTCGACAAAAATCTCATCACAGACTTTTAGGTTGGTGCTGCGAATCAGTTGCCGCCACAACTCAGGTGGATGGTGGTTTGGACGAATTTGCGTCGTTACGCCGTACACCCCAACGGTTCGCTTGATTCGCTCCTCAACGTTGACGTACCGATATTTCCACTGCGGCACCGTCGTGTTATCTTTAATCAACAGAATACCGCGCGGTTCGAGCGAATCGGCGCAGGCGGCAAGAATGTGTCTTTGGGTTTCATCGGAAAAAAAGGATAGAATATCAATCAAGAGGAGCGCATCGCCCGGCGGTACCGGTGTCTGCGCGACATCGCCGCACTGAAAGGTCACTTGCCCCAGATCGCGAGCCGCCTCTTTGGCGATTGCAACACGTACAGGGGAGGCTTCAATGCCGAGAATCTTTGCTTCTCGCCGCAACGCTGCCATTAGGCTGATTAGCCCGTACCCGGATCCCAAATCCACTAACCGCTCCGCTGTGGTGGGAACATGCCGATCTATCGCCTTCAGGATGGGTTGTAGACATATCAGACGCGCCCAAATCTTAACCCGTTCGCGGACGGCGGCATGGGCGTAACGATTCATAAGCCAGCGTACATCAGGGAGCGCCATCGGTCCCTCTCCGAACAGATACGATAACCTGTACAGCACCGGCGCGATCACGCTGTCAACCGCAGAACGCCGCTGACTCCGTTCTATCCCCATCGGGTCTCCGGCGGATCGAATAGAAACCCGTGGAACAGCTTGCGGCGCTCCTCAGACAATCGGGCGTAGAAACTCTTTTCGTACCCCCAATGCTCCGGTGAAGCCATCATCCAAGGGGGCTCATAGGCGTAATACAGCATGATGCGCGCGCCGTCGTCCAGCGTCCATGGCCCCGCGGAATGCCAAAGCGCGTTATGAAAAAGGATGGCACTTCCGGCTGGCGCGCAGAGTTGTATCGCGCCCGGAAACAGGCCTTTTCGTTTAAGCGCTGCTGAATCCGGCTCATGCACGGCTTTGTGGCTGCCGGGAACCACACATAGGTTTCCGCGCCCCGGCTCGGTCATGTCGGTCAGATAGTATCCGATTTTAAGCTGCAGCAGGGGGATTGGGGGACCCAGGCCGCGGTATCCATAGTCGCGGCCGTCTCTATGCCATCCCATCTCTCGATCCCTTGTGCTGTACTCAACGATTGCGTCGGAGGCATGATGGTGCGGATGTTCATGGAGCAGTTCCGTGACGTACGGAAACATCGGCGGATAATCGAGCATGTCCAGAAACAGCGGGTCGTCGTCCAGAATATAGAAAATACGCGTGTTGCCGCCTTGGATATCGGTTCTCCCGGTGTGCGGGATTTCACGTTCCTGAAGCCCCCGCCTCCGCGTAACCGCAGCGTGCAATGCTTCCAATAGGCGCGCGACAAGGTCCTTGCTCAGGAAACTTTCTAGAACAAGGTAACCGTTGTTGTCGAAGAAGAAGCGTTCTGATTGCGTGAGTTCGGTCATGTTTGTCACGATTCGTCGGTGTGCAGTGTCATATCCTCCAACGGACGTCGGAAAGCGGAAGTGATACTAGGGCGTGTTGACATTTGGCATCCCGTAGGTTGAATTGAACGGTTAAACGGCAGTCCCTATCAAGTACAAAGGAATCTTTTGTAACACAATCTGTTAGATTGTGATGCGAGCCCGCAAACTAACAGTTTGCGCTACTTATATCAGATTATCCAATGGTGACAACGTTTGCCGAATCAGTAGCCTCAAAATGTCAACAGAACCTAGTCCTTTTCCGTTGGCGCGATCGCCGATTCAAGATTACCGAGGAATTCTATCGTTTCGCCCGTTGAGGGCTTTGTGCGTTGAAACTTCTCTTGGTAGGCTTTCAGCGCGCGATAGAGACGGACGAGATTGGCACGCCGATCGGCGTTTGCGTCCCGGACTCTCTCAAATTGAGAACGAACCTCCGCCTCCGAGACCCCATCCGGACGATTCTTAAGCAAATGCTCCTCGACCTTGTCCAGCGCGCGCCCTGCCATCCAGTATCGTGCGCCTTCAACGCCGCCGAGCCGCATGTAGACGAATATTCCTGCGGCTAGGATTAGGAGCCCAAAAATCAGCAGGAAACCCAGTACCCGCCGGTAACAACCCTTCAGCTTATCCGTCCGCGCCATGCGCTACAACTCCCCTCCACGAATCGTTAAGTAGGGTTGCAGTTTCTGATTCCCAACGAGCACCGTACCGTGTGTGTCGCGAAACTCAAATTCGCCGGAGATGCAGTCAAAGACTGCGACATCGGCGACCGTTCCAATCTTAAGATGTCCGAGTTCAGCTTCACGCCGAATCGCTTTTGCCGCGGCAATGGTCGATTTCTCAAGCACCTCTTCAAGAGAAAGCCCAAGATGCAGAAATTTGGACAATGTGGTTGGTAAATCGTACACGGGCCCGTTGATATTGCCTGTATGCAAGTCGGTACTGATAACATCGGAGATAAATCCCTGTTCCATAGCGCGTTGCGCGACTTCGTAAGAGAAACTGCCCATGCCGTGCCCCACATCAAAAATAACGCCGTCGTTTCGCGCCGACCATGCCTCGGGAATGACACGTCCTTTGTCATCAATGATGCTATCGCCGCGCCCTTGAAAACAGTGCGTAATCACATCTCCCGGACGCATCAGTTTCAACACATCCGGCAGCGGTACGCCGGCGCCGATGTGGCACATCACGGGGGTATCTGCAAGCTCCGCCGCCTCAATCGCTAGCTTCAACGGTTCGACCCCGTTGCCGCCGACTTGCTCTGCGCCTTGGCGGACCTTGACGCCGATTGTGATGTCCGGGTTTCGCATCAGCGTTTCGGCAACCTCGCCGGGATTCGCATATTCGAGCTCGTGCATCTCGCCGACCGGTCCGTAGACCAGACCGATTCCGGAGATGTGGATGTAGGAGAGTACACGGGTTCGGGCGGGTTGCACGACATATTCTCGAAGGCCGGGAAACGTTACCCAGCTTGAACTGCCGGCATCAACGATTGTCGTAACGCCTGTTGTGGTACAAACCGGATCGGCTTTGATTCCCCATGTCGTCACACCTGCGTAGACGTGGGCATGGATATCCACCAAGCCGGGTGTAACGTATTTTTCAGTAACGAAAACCGTCTGCTTTGCCTGATTCGCCGGGATATCGCGTTCAATGGCGGCAACTTTGCCATCGGCGATTGCAACATCTCGCTGATCGTGCAGCTGCTGCGCCGAATCAATAACCGTTCCGCCTTTAAGCAGTATGTCGTATTTCATCTCTCTTGCCTCCACCCCGCGCTTTCACACACCGCGCCGGTTCCCCCAAATCTCAACGTGAACCCTCGGCGAATAGCGGTATCCGTATTCCTTGCAGACCTCCACTAGCCATTCCTGTTTGGGTTGCAATTCTTCGGAGGTTGTACCCTGGGGCATTAGCACAATGGTCTCCGACGGGATGGAGATTTCCGTTTGCAGGGCACTGATTTCTTCGAGATCTTCGGGCTGGTCGACGACAAATTTGACCTGGCAGTCGTATAGGTCGAGGAACTTCCGGATGACATAGGGGCAAATGCGTCCCCGTTCATGCCGCCGAAAGTATCGGTCGTCCGGATGTGGATTGGAGTTCCGAAGTTTTGGGCTCATCGAAATCAGGTGAGCCGCTACAGGGGCAAAGACTGTTGCATTGGTTTCGACGGTGATATGGTGGCCCCGCCGGTCGAGCGTTTGGCACAATTCCATTAACGCCTTGGCTTGGATAAACGGCTCGCCCCCCGTAATCACAACATGTTTGCAACCGTACCGCGTGATTGCCGCTGCCGCTTCCGGGACGGATATGTCCTTGTTCTCCGGAACCCACGATGTATAGGGGGTATCGCACCAACTGCACCTCAAATTACAGTAGCTCGTCCGGAAAAAAACAGACGGCGCTCCAATGAGTTTGCCCTCGCCTTGAATAGTGTAGAAGAGCTCGCTGAACTTCACGTCTTAACCCTGTTTCGATCAGAATTTTCACCCTGCAAAACTTAGGAGCGCTGAAGAAGCTCGATTTGCACGCCGTCAGGCCCCTTGATGAACGCAATCGTGAAGGACGGGTTGACGACTATCGGGTCACCTTCAAACTCGGCGCCCCGAGCCGTCAACTCTTCTACAGCCGCATCCATGTCCTCAACGGCAAACGCGACTTGGTAGACTCCCCACCGCAATTTTCCGCTGTTCGGTTCGACCTCCTCCCCGGCAAGTTTGGGAGAGAAGAAAAGTCTCTGCCCGCCAACTTCGAGCTGAACAATGGGCCGCCCTTTGACTTCCACCCGCGCCAGAACCGCGCCGCCAAACACCTTAACATAATAATCAACCGTTGATTCGAGGTCATTACAACGAAAGTGGACGTGATCGAATGTATACGCCATTGTGATTCTCCTTATGAATGACAAATGATGGGAACCTTTCATCCGCTTTTGCCCGCACTAAACCAAACCCCGCGGGCTTCGGAAGAATACGACTATTATAGACCAGAAGCAGAGCGAATGTAAATGGAATTCGCCCCGCCAGCCTGAAGCGAAATACCTTCACTCGGACTCATTTTTGCTTGACAAGACGGAAATTATCTGTTATCATTGCGCTTGTACAGCAGCATGGCAGAAGCATTTTAAAACTGAATATTTATTCGATTCAGGTGCTAGCAATCGTTTGCGATTGTGGAGAATAGGGAAGCGCGGTGAGAATCCGCCACGGCCCCGCCACTGTGAACGGCGAGTAATCGTGTCCACAACGCCACTGTCCCAGCGTGTTGAGATGGGAAGGCGGACACGGGTTGTCGGAAGTCAGGAGACCTGCCTGAAGCGAGTTTCACACAGAGTTTTCGCGGGAAGGCTGTGAACCAGAGACTTTGTTCCTTTTGCCGAAGCGGCGGCGTAGGAAAAACGAACTGCACCCCAGTTTTCTATATGAAAACTGGGGTTTTTTGTTTCTGGAGTCCGAAAAAGGCTGTTTCCGTTAGCAGTCCTTCCACACCTCAAACGGTATTTCCATATAAGAAAGGACAGTCAAACCTATGAAGAATAGACTCCAATATGCGTTAACCTTCGTCGCCGCGGCGTTGGTGCTTGTTGCATTTCCGGCATTAGCCGCAAATGAAGTTCAGAATCTGGCGGTGGTCGTCAATGCCTTGGCAAATCCGGATCTTGGAATTTCCACATCCCTATCGATTGTGGACCTCGACGAGCCGGATGTTGAACGAGCAGTCGAGAATGAGATTATTCCGCTCGGATCGGCTCCAACCGGCATTGAGGTTCGAGGCGATTTGGGGTACGTCGTCAACACGTTCAGCGATAACGTACAAATTGTAAATTTGAGACATAGGGTCAGCCTCGGAACAATCCCGATTGGAACTGGCACCCTGCCGCAAAAAATCGCATTCATCAACGATTCCAAAGCGTATGTCACGTGCAATGGAACGAATGATATCAGGGTTGTCGATGTAAAAGGGCGAAGCGTGATTAACACCATCCCGGGGGGCTTGAAACCCTCGGGGATAACGATAATCAATGACAAGGCTTATGTGACGAACTCGGCGTGGGAATGGGATGGACAGGTCACCTACAAGGATAGCAGCGTTACAGTGATCGATATATGGACGGATACCGTCTTAAAGACGATTGATGTCCCGACGAACGCTACAGGCATTACAAACGACGGTGAGTCTAGGGTCCTCGTAACCTCGACAGGCGATTACAATACTATCTTGGGCAAACTTGTATTTATCAATGCAAACCGTGATGAAGTTGAAAAGGTCGTTGACCTTAGAGTGACACCGGGTTTCTCGCTTGTCATAAACAGTATGCAGCACGCTTTTTTCACCGGTGGGGTCGGTTTTTTCTCCACAAACGACCTAGGTTTGATGGTTTACGACCTAGAGAGAGAAAAGTGGATACGTGATCGAAACGATGCGCTTGCGGATTTCGCTGGCGGTGGAGGGTTAGCCATTGATGAGAATGACACCATTTATGTCGCTGTTCCTGATTGGACCGGGGCAAGGCTGGATGAACTGCGTGTCATGGCGCCTGATGAAACCCTTGACAGAACCTACCGCGTCGGCCCTGGTGCGAGCGCCGTCGCAATTGCACAGATTCAACCGCTTGAACCGCCGGCGGTTGATGTAAACAGCGACGGCGTCGTAGATGCCGCCGATTTGGTTCTCGTCGCCCGCAATTTCGGCCAGACTGGGGCTACAGGCGATGTTAATTCGGATGGCATCATCGACATATTTGATTTAGTGCTCGTCGCCAAGCGATTCGGAGAGGATGTTGCCGCCGCGCCGCCGTATCGGCAATTGCCAACCGTCAACGCCGCGGCTGATACCGCACATATCCAACGCGCGATTACTGAGTTAGAATCGTATCCCGATCAGTCCCCCATCATCCGGTTTATTGCCGACTATTTACAGGCGTATCTTACATCGGCGCAGCCAACTGTGTTAGAAACTGAGTTGCTCGCAAACTTCCCGAATCCGTTCAACCCGGAGACCTGGATGCCGTATCATCTCGCCCACGCTGCTGATGTAACGCTCACCATCTATGACGCAAAAGGAGCGGTAGTGCGGGAATTAAACATCGGGCATCAACCTGCAGGACTATACGCCGATAAAGCCAAGGCAGTGTATTGGGACGGAAAATCGAAGACCGGAGAGCTCGTCTCAAGCGGCGTCTATTTCTATCAACTTCGCGCAGGGGATTATTCACAAGTGCGCCGCATGGCAATTCTCAAGTAAACCCGTAAACTACCGGGAGAAACCGAGTTTTTTTCTTCATAACTCGGTTTCTTTAAGAGTGCAATTGAGAACATCGGATTTCAGGCGTTAAGTCTAGTGGATTTCAACCCTTCAACATTGAGTATTCTATATAAGGAGAAAACTAATGAAACAATTCCCCAAGGTTACTTTTTTTGCTGTAATCGTCTGCTTGTCGATTCCAGCAACCAGTCTTGCACAGACTGTCGTATCGTTCAATCCCCCTGTAATGGAATCACCAGACACCGCACAGCAATTTACTATTGATGTTCAAATCTCAAATGCAACCGATGTCTTCGGATATCAAATCGCTCTCACATTCGACTCAACGGCACTCGCATACGTCAGCGTCCAAAATGGAGACTTCTTAGCGGGATCCATCGGCCCGCCAACGCTTCCCCCAATCGTCGCTGACGGCGAAATCAAGTTCGGTGCAACCCTATTAGGGGCAGTGCCCGGTGTCAATGGAGACGGAACACTCGCAACCGTTACGTTTGAAGTCGTTGCCGTGAAAACATCTGCACTCGGACTTGATGTTAAGGTGATAGATTCAAACGACCAGCAGTTGGAATTGACAACTGAATCAGGCACGATTACCGGCGCACCGCTCGAACCTGTGAGAACTGAACCGGAAGGTGATGTGTTATCGTTCGAAGCAACAATTTCGAGCGCAAACACACCAGCCAAAGGCTTTATCGCGCTATGGGAAGGAACGATGGAGATACAGGCGGGTACGTCCATTGAATACCAGGTGATGTTCTCAGGGATTAGCGTCCACACACAAGGCGGTGCCTACGCTCACACTGCCGACGGTAGAATCGTTGGTCTCGTTGATGATGCTGCTGGGTCAGATTGGCAACACCGCAAGGTCTCACTCGACGACATTGCTGGCAGTGAAATTGTTGCGATAACAGTTGGCACGGATAACGGAGACAATCCGGATAATCCAGCGGGGTTATTTGGAATGGTGATTGACAACGTGCAGATAACCAGCGACGCGGGTGTTTTGACGAAGGTATGGGTTGACGAAAGTACGATTGGCGGTGCGCAGGAGGCGGCTGCGCCGTTCGGCGATTCGACCGGTGTTGAGGGCATGCGGGCATTCATCTCTGCCGTTTCTGTCGAACCGCAATCGAAGATGTTGACAAGTTGGGCGCATCTTAAAGCAGTGCGTTGAACGAGCCACTACCTTCATATTCTGCGAGACGACGCAGATTTAAACCGCATTCGCCAATACATCTCCGATAATCCGATGCAATGGGAGTTGGATCGATTTCAGCCCAACAATTTCACCAATTAATCCCCGTAGGGGCTGGGTCCCCTAGCCCGTATTTGAACGGGCGAGGTAACCTCGCCCCTACGGTAGTTTAAACCTCACTTTTCGTACGCGATCAAGTGAGTGTATGGCGAGCGCGATAGGGATCCGCTCACTAACCGCACCGGACATCGCATCGAATCGCCGCCATCGTCTTTGGCCAATGCGACTAAAAATTACACATTTACGCATTGGTTTGTGGGAGAGGCTCTAAAACTATCGCACTCCCTCTTTGGTCGCTTGATCCTCGATTATCAATCAGCCGATCCCTCCTTGTGTAAATATGAACCGAAATGACTATAAATGAATGGTAGTCCTTCGGTCCAAAATAGACGCCGCTTGCCCTGGAGATTCACGGGCGGTAATAAGCTTGACAAGAGAGAGTAAGGAAGCGGTACAAAACACGGTACCGGATAGTGGAGAGAATCTTCCTGCTTACCTGATTTTCCCGGAGACGAACATAGCCTGTACCATTAAATTTCAGATTATGCTCAAACCATGACCCAGCTTCACACAACTGCTTTTCCCGATAAGCAATCTTGTCTTGATTAGGTATATGTGTCATCAGCTTCCCTTTCTTTCTTTTCTCACCTGATTTGCAGCGGACGCACTGCGCGCATTGGAAGATCGACTGCTCAATCGTTGAGCGAGTGTCGTAAGGACGCGGAAATCCTCTTTGGAACACTTGCGCAACGCTGTGAGGAGCGCCTCATAAAGATGTTCCCACACTTCATCTTCCCGAAATTCAAACATATCTTTCGGCGCGACACCTAACGCACGGGCAATCCGGTCCAAGGTTTTGATGGATAGTGCACGCTGTCCGCGTTCAACGTACCCTATAAAGTTTGTGCTTACATCCGCAGCTTCAGCGAACTGTTCCTGCGTCAACCCCGCCGCTTTTCGCAGTGCCCGTATCTTCACGCCTAGTTTGTATGCCAAACTCTGTGTTCTCAGAATAAGACTCCCCTCTCTGTAAAAGCCTTAAGCACGCTATCTTAACACCTATAGCGAGTAGTGAACACAAACGACGTGGATACAATTGTAGTTATTAATATACACTAATAGTATGGTTTTTTGTTGACTTAAATAAATATGTAGTTTAGATTATAGGAAGTAAGGATGGTAATTGGGGCGCCCGATACCATATCTTGGGCAGACCGGTGTCATTTTGCAGTTAATAACGAATAGAATTTACCCTTAAAGCGGTTTCAATCAATTATATTTTCTAACTCAATCAATCCACATATCGCACGCGGCCCATTGTCTACACCGCTCAACCCAACCTACAAAAACTGAAATCCTTAGGCGGAGAAAAGCGGAACTATGAAATACCTAACAGTAGTGAGCGTCCAATGCGATAAGATTGTCCCCTTGATGCTCCCTCTGGATTTTGACACGCGGTTAGAAATTGCTCAGAAAGCCTGGAATCTCGGCGTGGATTGGGACGAATATTGTTACGATCACATGAGTCGAGACGTTGTCGCTGTCCCTCATGAATTAGCGAAGGAATGTCGCGCACTACTTTCTCAATTGCAGGATGCAATGTCCCAATTACTCGACACTTGAACTGGGCTGGTGTAACCAAACACTCGCCTAAGATTTTGTAGGTTGGGAAAAATCGCCTGAGCGAATGATTCAAATGATCGATACGCGAATTCGATGGTGATTCTATTTGGATTCAAAATGTAGTTGGAGTTGGCCATGATTTCTGAATATGTAGTTGTAGAAGAAGTTGTTAGTTACTTCTCCACGCCGCGGTTTGAACGCGTTAGCGTAAAAAGAGAGGATGAAATTCAGTTTGGATCGCGTACAGGCTACGCCGATGTTGTGTTGCTTGACGACAAAGCGCACCGCGTCGCGATCATTGAGTGCAAGAAGGTTGGTTACGAAGGTAACGGCATTGAGCAACTAAAGTCCTATCTTTCCGCAACTAGTACCGTGTTTGGCGGATTTGCCAATAGCACAGACCCTGATGACTGGTATTTTTGTGAAAATCTAGGGGCAAATAGGTTTAGAGAAATTACACGTTCTCGGTTTGAAGCGAGGGTTCTCAAATTAGGCATATTTGGATCGATAACCAATTTTTTTAAGAGAATTTTTACACGGCGAAAATCCACTCCGCCCGTTGAGTCTAATGAACGAATCATAACCCAATCAGCGCCGTATTATACACCCTTTTCATATACCACTGGAGGATTCCCCCCTGTGCAAAACGAAAATACGGAACCTAGTTTGAATGACAAGCCTTACTATGCTGAAGAAAATGGCTTTAATTGGGCCGGATACCAACGTGGCAACACCAATTGTATTGAGTTGCACGTGACCCGAGTAATCTATAACGAAGAATTGAGGTTTTTGCCCGATCGAAACGCTGTTCATGATGAGATTAACTCCAAATCCGAAAAGATTGAAAAATTAGAATCACAGAAAAACGATCTTGAGACGGCACGCGAGAAGTACCGACAAGAAGTCGAGGACAAAAACAAAGAACTGGTGGAACTCGAGATTAAGGCAGACGCGCCAACCGAAGCGGAATTGGAGACCCCGGCGCCAAATGCTCAATCTGAAAATAATAGCCGGAAACGGACTTGGAGCAACTACTTAATCTGGATACTGCCCGTGTTGTTCGCAGCGTACATTTTCATATTCTACGCTTCGGCTATTGATAAAGCCTTTTTCTTAAACGAAGCCGCAATACAGAATCAGGTGAAAACAGGAAATTACTCTGGAATCCAAGACATTGTTAATCCAGGAGCAATCTATAAAACGCTGACGTTACCGCCCAATCTGCTTGTCGTATTCTTTCCAATTGTGTTTTTGGCACTTGCAAAGTTGGTGGAGTATTTGTTGGATCACGTGGTCGATTGGTGGAATGAATTTAGACGGAGGGCGTATTGGTTTTTGGGAGGACTGATTATGGTGGTAGTAACTATTTTTGTTTTTGACGTGATACTTGCCAACCAGATTTCGAAAAAAATACATGTGGCTAGGGATCAAATCGACAAGCGGTTGGGAGGAGAAGGCTTGGGAGATTGGCCCATAAATCCTCTGAATCCTTTGACCTACGATCTTGATATGTGGACGGTTGTTTTTTGCGGGTTTGTCTCTGCCTTACTTTATAGCGGGGTATGGTATTGTACCGCAAGAAAATGGAAGCAAATGGGTGTGATAACACCTGATCACAGACAATTGAAGGTACAACAACATTGCATTGACAATGAGACTATAGCGCGTAAGGCGAGAATAGCAGGACTGAAGAAAGAAATAGAGAATCATGAAGCCATCGCCACTCGATGCGACGATGAGCTCAATCCGCTATTACAGCAGCTAAAAGAGGAGCGTGAGACAATTAGCGAGTTGAAAGAATCGCTAAAGAGACCTCTGATTAACCGTAGCGAACTGCTAAAGCGTGTAAATCAATTCTTGAACGGATGGTGTAGATTCCTAGCGCAAAGCGGTGCACCAGACCATAAAAATGAGATTGAAAATGTGAGAAGGATTGCCTATGAAACGCTTGATCGAGAGCTTGCCGGACGTTATTCGGTACAATCACAGGAGCATCCCGCATAAAAAGACGTACTTTTTCTCGTTGGGGTTGCTGTGTATGTTGTCCTCCATCATGAGTTGCGAAAGTTGCAATGGTTGCAATTCAACTCTAGATGTTCAACGTAAGCCTATAAACATCGTTGTCATTCTTGATACCTCCGACCGAATTGATGAACGCAAACATCCCGACCAGATAACAATCGATAAGGAACTGGTAAATGGCATCATAGACTCCTATCACCGCTATGCGAGGGAAGAGATGTTTTTAATCCCCGATCGTTTGACGTTTATCGTTCCTGAACAGCCCGCGACGGATGCTATTCCACTTAATGTTACAAAGAGGTTAAAGATATGGCCGACGCGGACGGCCACCACGGAGGGGGCAAACGCGTTCAAAAAGTTGGAAAATGAAGCACGGTCGGCGGTGGAGGACGTATATGCGTTTGTAAAGAACCAAAACAGATATACAGGATCGGATATTTGGAATTGGTTTCGACTACAGTGCGATGGGTGTTTAAACCACGATATGCGGAACATAATTATTTGTCTGTCTGACGGATACTTGGATTTTGACAGGAGTATTCAGGAAAAACGCCCCAAATTAAACAATAAAACGTCGTATATGCGCTTCGATTTGATTAAGAGATTAGCAGACGATCCTGGCTGGAAATCAGTGTTTAACGACGAAGGACATGGACTACTGGAATTTGAACAGGATTTCTCTGATTACGATGTCAAATTTATGATGGTCGAAATGAAACTTCGGGATTTCAACTTGTTATACGAGCGTGAAATAATAGAAACCTATTGGGAGAAATGGCTTTCCTCAATGGGCATTACAAAGTCAAAATTTGTATATTCTGGCGCCAACGCCATCGACGCAGTTGAAGATTATTTGTTGCAGGACGATAAGCAATTAACCAAAACACATTGAAAGAGATGGCCAGTCAAAAATTTTTTATAGCTTTTGTAGGTTGAATCTCGCCAGCCGCGACGCCCAACGATTTTGAAGCCTCCGGGAAACCAAATAGCGTTGTGTTACACTCCGTCAATCAAATTTTCCAATGCAATTGAACCATTTAACGCACGCGCCACATTGAAATTTTTATTGTCTACACCGCTTACCCCATCCCACGTAGACTTCCTAACCTCGATTATCAATCAGTCGAATCCTCCATGTGTAAATTTGAACCAAAATGACTATATACTAGCACCATTGGTTATGAGAGTCTCTCTGCTGAAAATTGTTTTTTCTCAATTTCGTGGCGTATTGGATATGCTCCGACAGAGCGGGTGATACTAAATGTTAATTCCTCCTCAGAATCTTTTGAACCAGGGGTTGGGTTTATGTGGTTTCCCGAGTCCACCTCCACTGCGGTAGTAAACAAGCTGGTGACATCTAAAAGCCACGCGGTGCACAAGCTACTACACTAGTAAACTATCCAAAGCCCTGCATCAGCAGATGCAGGGCTTTTTTTACGTTTTGGAAACTCCTTGCAAATCTGGCTTGGCTGATTTAAAATTATGCGCGGCATGATTATTCCCAAACGTATAATTTTGAGGGTTCAATCAACCAGTGCCTCAAATCCTGCAAATTATTCAATCACATAAATCACAGTTCAGGCAATAATCACCCTTACGGATGAAAGAAAACTAATGACTATGCAAATGGTTTGGCATTAAATCTAGCGTATGGTAGAATGTAAAGCGATGTCGAACCGCTCTAGCACAACGTAAGCTGAGATTCTTGAGTCGGATAGGAGAAAACGAAATTGAGTGAACAATTGGGGTTGGGAGTGTTGGGTTTCGGCACGGCGAGCTACGAAATAACCAAAGGGCTTCATTCGGAGGGGGTGGCGGACAACCGCGTCTGGAAGCGCGAGCCGTGGAGCGATGAAGTCCAAGCGCGCGCAAATGACGCAGGTGTCATCCTGTGCAGCGAGGCAAACCAGGTTGCCGCTGCGTCGAACATTATCATTTCGCTAGTCGCACCGACCGCGGTCCCGGACGTGGCTCGGCAGGCATGTTCCGGAATCGCCGGTAAGTTCTATCTCGACCTAAACGCAGCGTCCCTCAAAACCAAGGAGGCGGCAGCGGCGGTAATACAAGAGGCAGGTGGTCGATTTATAGACGGCGCAATCATGGGGCCCCTGAAACGGCAACGCCACCAAGTCAGCACCGTAATCTCCGGTGAGGGGGCGGAAGAACTCGCTGGCGTACTGCAGGGTTGGGGCATGGACGTGCGGGCGATTGGAACCAAAGTCGGGCTCGCTTCAACCGTCAAAATGATTCGAAGTGTCTACACCAAGGGCTTGGAGGCAATCGTCGTGGAGTTTATGGTCGCCGCGCACCGTTACGGCGCCACCGAACAGGTGTTTGACTCACTAGAAGAAATTCTTGAGCTGGGGCCGTTCCTGCTCCCGTTCCGGCAGATGGTCTCTGAGCTAGTTCTCGAACAGGTAGAGTTCGCGGGGCGGAGAGCTGCCGAAATGGAACAGGTAGTTCTTACCATGGAGGAACTTGGCGTTGAACCGCTGTTGGCGCGCGGTACGCTACAGCGTCTCCGGTGGGTGGCGGATGAAATTAAACTCCGTGACCGCTTTGAAGGTCGGACGCCGTCTAACTACGGAGAAGTGCTAGATGCCATTGAATCGGCGGCTAAGTAAGCGAGTTTGAAATTAGGGCAAGCGCCGTTGCCTAGAGTCAGGGTGACACGGCGGAGCCTTTGCCCGCAAGCGCAATCATACGAATCCTTTGCGAAAGGAGTATCCAAATGATTATTGGCAATCCTATGATTTTCCTGAAATATCCTCTAGAAGAAGCGCTGCGTTCATTGGTTAAATTCGGGTTTGACGGCGTTGAACTTTGGCCGCCGCAAATTGAAGTGTGCAAAACGGACGAATTACGGAAGCAACTTGCAGAGCATATCTCCTCCTTGGGCCTGTCCCTCGTCGGATTGAATTGTGCAGACCCGCCTTACTTCGAGGCGCTTGACTCACCGGACGATGTCGAAGGAGTCGTTCAAGGGTTAAAACAGGACATTGATATCGCGGCTTCTATGGGAATGAGTCAACTCCTAAGCTGGGACGGGAGACGGCGAGAGAGTATGACGGACAGCGACCTTCACGGATGGGTACTAGATGAAACCGTAAATATTTTCCGCGAAGCGGTTGCGTATGCTGAGACCAAGGGTATCACCATCACCGTGGAGATTCACCCTTTCACGGTGGGTATAGACGTAGATTTTGCCTGCAAGCTGTATGACCGGGTTGATTCACCGTCGTTCGGTATCACTTATGACTCTTGTCACTTCGCAGTTGGATTGCCTAACGGCTATATTGATGCCATCCCCAAGCTTGGGCATCGCATCAACAACGTTCATTTCGCCGACAGCGACAAACACAGTTCGGAATTGCATTTCGCACCCGGAACAGGATGTTTGGATCTCGACGCTATTGTCAACGAATTGAAAGCGATTCGTTATCAGGGGCCCATGATGCTCGACCTCTGGCTATATCCTTTCCCGGAGGAGGGTTCAAAAATCGGTATGCCCTATATCCGTGACGTGATGAAAACCTTGGGATATCCGTCTGAAGCTTAGTTAATGCAACCGCCTGGCGCCCCGCACGCTTCGAGGGTGGGTGCCGCCACCATGAAGCTGGTGTGCGTGTTTGTTTCCGCCTGAAGACGGTATTACGATTTGCGGCAAAACCTCGTTGAGCCGATGATTATCTCATGAAAAAGTTCACCTGCTATCTATTATTGATTGTTTTCCTATTGGCCTCCATCTCAACTGCCCACAGCGTCAGCGTCAAAACCCGGGGGAAATTGACGCTGGCGGCAATTTTGTTCGGCATCGCGGCTTTGACGAAACATTTGGTCGATCGGGATAAACAGACTGTCGAAGCGCTCCATGCCAAGCTGGGCGAGCCGGATCGAACTGTTGAATATGAACGCGGATTTGATGCCTGGCGAATTGAGTGGTATGGCAATCAAAAATACATCTTTCGCAATTATGTCTTCCAGAAAATGGTTGAATCGGTTCAAAGCCCCAACGGTTGCGATTGAGTTGATGTATCAATCTTCGGTTCGACCCTGATACGGCTCAAAAGAACTGATATGATTCATATGCTGCTTCTACAACCCGACGCGGCGTGAGGAAAGTTTTCCCATTTTTTCTTGTGATTATTCAGTCTTTCGGGAATCCTAATTTACAGATTAATATTTGCCGATTCCTAAATTTCTCAATTCCGCTTGGACAAATTTTCGTAGCGCGAAGAAAGGCAGATCGTTTTGCGGACTTCGGATGAAGAATTGATGATGAAATGTCGGAACGGCGACATGAGCGCATTCGAATTGCTGGTCATGCGCTATAAGGACGTAATTATCAATTTCATTTACAGATCTATCGGCGATTATCACCGCGCGGAAGATCTCACACAGGAGACATTCCTGAGAGTTTTTAGAAATTCGAGCCGCTATGAACCTAAATCAAAGTTTAAAAATTGGATCTACCTTATTGCGACGAATCTATGCCGGAACGAAGTTCGTAATCGCAAGCGCCGAAATACAGTGTTCTTTGACGATTTGGTACCCGATGAAGACTATGAAAACTACCCTGCATTGATGCAGGATGTAAAAAATCTTCCCGACGAAATCTACGAGAAAAAAGAACAACAGTTAATCATTCAGGAAAAAATCAACTGCCTGCCGGACAATCAACGGTTGGCGCTAATCCTCGTGACCTATCACGATTTGAGATATGAAGCCATCGCGGAAGTGCTTGACTGTTCTGTTAGCGCCGTGAAATCCCTCATTCATCGGGCACGGCAAAAGGTAAAAAAACACCTCGTGGAAGTGGGAATTGGAGAGAGTTCTAATGCTAAACTGTGAAGATGTTCAACCCCAGATATCCGCTTATTTGGATCGGGAGATGCCGTTGTGGAAAATACAACTGATTCAGTTGCATCTCAAACGCTGTTCACCTTGTGCGCATGAGAATATGCGCCTGCAGCAAACCCACAAAATGCTGGGGCGGCTTGATTCGATTAGAACGTCAAATGAATTCCTGTCCGATGTGATGCGTCGAGTCTCAACCATCTCAAGCATAGAGCGGCAACGAGTTTTGCCCATCCGGCGAATCTTTCGCAGGTTGGAGTCCTCACTGACATGGCTGCAGTATCGTTTCTGGACACGCCCCTCATCCTACGCTTTGGGGTTATCGTTTGCATTGATTGTTACGGCGGCGAGCATCGCGACATTCTATCAACCGTTCAAGCAATCAAATCTGTCAGGCTCAATGCACATGTTAGCCCGTTCTCAAACGCAGGAACCGTTTATTCATGTCAACGAAATATTCTCGGTCGATCGGTTTACAAAACCCCACCTAACTCCTAAACACCGATCAATAATCCAAACTAATCCTTGAGATTCGTAAGCAAACTACATGCTATAGGTCGGTATTTTGAGCACCACACCGATGACGCCCCAAATTGAGCCGCCTACGTAGTCTCCGAGAATTAGCCCGGCAAAAAAGGGAATCGCTTTTCGATACGCTTGCAATCCGCCGTGCCGTAGCACGACAGCCTTAATCGCCCAACTCACCAGCACGGGTAACCAGTAAAACGACATATCCCCCCACCGGCCGGTGCCGATGACGTAACCAATCGGATGGAAAGGCCACCAGAAAAACCGTAGTTTCATCGCTATCAAAAACAGCGTGAAGCCCAGCCCTGTGCCCATGGCGAGCATCGCGGCATAATCCACATCCGTCAGATAAATCAACCGCGTTTGCAAAGCATGAAAGGTGTGGCTCATCGGCACTAGTGTGTGACGCGCCCCGTAGCCGCCGAAATCATAAGAAAGGCCGAGATAAGTGATGAATGTTACGGGGATGCCGACTGCTAATCCTATCAGCATTGCCGCTAGGAGTTTTCTACTATCTATCCTTGCCTGACGACCGATATGAAAGGCTTCCAGTTGATTCGGCATGGGGTGTGCGGTATTGACGCGGTTCAACCAGAAAAAGAAGGACAGAACAGTTAAGCTGCTTGCGCCAATCATCCGCGTTCCCAGGGCTGACACCATCGTTGCCGCGGGGTCTTTGCCAATGACCTCGTGCATCGGCGGTCCCAAACCGGCTCGGACTTTCGTCAGGCTAATCGCCATCAGGAAATAGATGCCGAAAAAGAGTAATACGCACCAAAGGGACGCCCCCGCCTTATATCCAAACAGAAGGACGCAAAGTACACCGCATATCGTTCCCCAAACTGCCCATTTATACGGCATCGGTTCCGCTGAATCATCCACATGATTTTTCCCCGGCATCGCCTGTTTGAAAACACGCTTCAAATGCCGCCGTCCAATCCATAAAGCGAGTATCCCTAACCCAATCCATGCTCCTTCCGATTGTTCGTCGAGATAGAGGTCGGTACGCCATCCCAAAACACTCTTCAGTACAAGCAGAAATTTGCCAAAAAAGTAAAAAAACCATGATGAAAAAGCCAAATCTAGGGGCATGAAAAAAGCCAAACCTATCACAAAAGGCCGAGCAGTAAAAAGGATTGTGCCGACAGCATTCCAAGGTTTTTCTTGAAACAGGTGGGAAACGTTCTGGATTCCTATAGGGACAGAAGGAATAGCAGGATACAGAAAGTTGATGCCGTTGAGGACCTCAATCCCGCCGGCGACTCCAAACCCAGCCCACATTAACCGGTTCCTAAAGAAGCCTGTCGGGTTATTCCCCATTTCCAGCGGCAGCCAAGTGATGGGAAACGTTAACCGCTCATGTTCTGCAAACTGCTTCCTGAGTATCACATTCATGCAGATGAGGGTGACGTATAGGACAAAAATAAAGGCGGACCACACAAGGAGCGTGGCGAGCCAACCCTCGACGTACTGAGCCATAAAAAACGATGATTCTCCCTCATAAAAACCGCGCAGTACCTCCTTGTCGCGGACGGTAAACCACCGAGGGATGTGGCCGCCGAATAGCTGCAACCAGTCATTTTCTGCTGTCTCGAACCAAAAAGGATAGGCAAGGATGTAGAGCAGGTACCCCATGTTTGTGTTTCCACTGAGCGTGGAAACCATGAGAACCATCACATAGATGACAAGGAGTTCGGAACGGTGGAACGCATATTGAGGACACGCTCGCCTCAACAAGAAATTCATGAGGACGAGCAAAAATAGGCAAAAGACGGTATTGATGAATAGTGAAATATAGGTGTGCAGTATGCGCCCCGCCCACGTCGCCTCGTTCAGCCAGTAAGAATTTGCGATAATTAGGACGACGCCGATACACAGCGCTCTCAGTGTCAGACCGCTTGACCCGCTGTCAGACCGAGATGCGAACTCCATCTGATAAGCTCCTGTGGCGAGGGATTTCAGATGTTCCTCTCTTATGTAAAGATAGGATGCGGCGGTGATTCATCCGTGTCAGCTTTCCTTCGCCTCCCTCATCAACTGCCCGCGCAGAACGTAGTCGTTTTTTCCAAGTCGCATGCGTTCGAGTTCTTCCGCTGTGACATCCCGCCTAATTTGCGCCGGTATGCCTATCGCCAAAGATTTGGCAGAGATTTCCTGTCCTTCGCGTACTACAGCGCCCGCGCCGACAATTGCACCTGCGCCGATTTTGGCACCAGTGAGAATAATAGCCCCCATTGATATCATTGCGCCGTCACCAATTGTGCAGCCGTGAATAATTGCACCGTGGCCGATCGTCACATCATCGCCAATTATAGCCGGGAAGTTTCTGTCCATATGCACAACTGCGCCATCCTGGATGTTGCTGCGCGCGCCGATTTCGATGCGGTCCACATCGCCGCGCAACACGCAATTGAACCAAACACTCGATTTTTCGCCAATGGCAACATCTCCGATAATCATAGCACCTTCGGCGATGAAAGCGGATGGATGAATTCTTGGCGTTGTATTCTGATAGGCGATTAGCATTTTCCCTCCAAGATGGTTTATGTTCTAACTCAGCAGTTTTCGTAGTGATCGCTTTCCAGACAAGTAGGATAACCCCCAAACCCCAATCATCACGACCAAGGTTGCAGCGATGCCGAGTAGCTTTAGCACGCTGATCGACTCGTCGTCAAGTACTGCAATGCCCCAAATGAGTGTTGGACTCAACAACACAGCATTAACGGCAATTGCAAAAAGAATCGTTGCGATTCGCGTAACTGGCCTCTTACTCGAATTCCGATACGACTCTCCAATTTCCGCCACCCAAGGAAGCGCCCCCATCGCTGTGTTGAATGAAATTGCAGCAGCCGTCGTAAATGTTGTCACAATTAGGATCGGCAGCCATAGTTCGAGGGACACCCGAAACAGAATCAGCCACAGGCAAAACCCAACATTTGTGTAAGCAACCGAACAACAGCTCGCTATCAAGATTTTGCTCGTGAAAAGTAACCCTGGTGAAACCGGTCCAGATTTTAGAATCCACCACGTTTTCGCCTCGGTTTTGAACCCGCCCCATGTGAATCCTAGCGTTATCATCACGCTAATTATCATGAATTGGATTCCTAGTGCAATGTATAGCGGGATTAACTCTCCTCGATCTGCTCCACTACTGTCCCTGATTTCAGATGCTGCCTGAACCATTCCCACTATTGCGATTAGTGTAAATATAACAACCGTCGTCACCTGCTTCCTATCTCGAACAAACACCCGAAAATCTTTTGCTAGAATCGCACGAATCTGCCCACGCCCTATGAGAGAGTTGCCGGATTGTTTTTTCACTTTTCGATCAGCCTTTACTTCCACACGTCTCGCATACTCCCAACTTCGATAGTAAACCTTGGACGCAATGAGCACGCTCAAAACTGATATTCCCACACCCACAGCAATCAGTTGGGTTCCCCAACGCAGGGCGTGCATATTCGATTCAGGGAGCCAAGCCATCATCATTTTTGCCACCCACATGTGAGGAAACCAATCGGATTCCGGCACTTTCAACCGCTCGAGCGTAAATTCGGCAGCCAAATCCGCACCAAGGAAACTCACTGCTATAAGAAATCCGGCGGCTAACCCAATGGTCGAACCGAGAATTTTTAAGACTTTTATCATCAGCCCCGACGAAAAAAAACGTACAATCAACATAGTTAATATGGAAATTGCGCTCACAACGATTACAAGCAAGCAGAAACACGCCGGGAGAAGCGCAACGTAGAAATGCCAAGGCAGATGAAAAAGTTGACCGACAGCGAACCAAGGTGGGAGTAGCCAGATGACCATACTCAAGGAATTCGCGGCGATGATTTGGATTAATTTAAACCCAAAAACAACAGAAGGCGGCAGCGGTGATGATAAAAGCAGCGATGTATCCGGTACCTCGTACAATTCCTTCATTGTACGCGCCATCGCATCCGTCATTAAGACGCAAATACCAAGCGTCATGAAGATATTAATTGTGCGTATTATCGTTGCATTGCCCGGTTGGATTTCCACCGCTCTGAATACAGCGCGGCCTAACCAATAGAGTGCAGCAATCAGCACGAAGAAACCGAAAATCTCTATAGCCCTTTTGCGCTTCTCATTCGAAACGTATCGAAAACCATTCGTCCAACCGTACCAACTGGTTTTGAGTAAGATTGCTAATGTGCGCATGATCAGTAGCGAGTACACTGATGTGTTGAATTACGCCGGTTACCTACAACTATTCCGATAAAATCTTCACCATCTCACTATCCTCAACGTCTCCTGTGAGTTCCAAGAAAATCTCCTCCAAGTTCCTATCCACCGCGGTATTGTCTTGGCGTAGCTCATCCATCGTGCCGACTGTGACAAGTTTTCCCTCGTTGATGATACCAATTCGGTCACAGACCCGCTCCGCAATCTCTAAGATGTGTGTGCTCATGAACACTGTGCAACCGCGGTCACAAAGAAGGCGCAATATCTCCTTTACTGTACGAGCGCTTTTGGGATCAAGTCCGCTTGTCGGTTCGTCAAGAAATAGCACACGCGGTTCATGCACGAGCACGGCGGTCAAGAGAATCTTCTTCTGCATGCCGTAGGAATAGCTTTTGATTAGTTCATCCTCGGCATCGACCAGATCCAGCATCTCCAACAGCTCCGCCATGCGTCTCTCGGATCGCTGCGAAGGTATTTCGTACAAATCTGCGATGAAACGGACATACTGGCGTCCCGTCAAGGTATCGTAGAGATAGGGAGTGTCGGGCATAAGTCCTGTTAACGCCTTTGCCTGTAGCCCTTGGGTTTTAATATCATACCCGCAAATCGCCGCCGTTCCCGCGGTAGGGCGGATTAACCCGGTTAGCATATTTATCGTGGTGGTTTTTCCAGCACCGTTCGGGCCCAAGAAGCCAAAGAGTTCTCCGGATTCAATCCGCATCGTCAGGCGATCCACTGCAGTAAACTTGCCAAAAAATTTGGTCAGATTGGTTATTGTAATCATAGGGTGATGGCTTGTAAATTCGCCAGAATGAAATTTCCCTTGATTTGTCGGTTTCTGGTATATATCCTAATCTCCAGTATTATAAAGCCAAGTAGAAGGATTGAACAAGTGGAAATCGCCCTTGCCATGTGAACCTTCGGTATACACCTTTCGGTGATATTCGGTTCTCCCTTAAAAAATTCGTTCCCGTTCTTAGGTAAAATAGAACAGAGTTAACCCCATGAGCGATTGTCGCAGATGCATCATGCTCCTCTGTCAAATCTCACTCACTAAACCTCTCTTTTGAGTTGCCCATACCACTCTTTCGAAAGGGATTTCCTGTTGACGAGATGCGGGCAGTTGAGTATAATGTCGAAACGCTTTAAATCAGGTGGTTGCGCTGGATTGAAGGCACGGGGTTTTTTCGTACAGAATGTTGTCAGTTGGTCCGGATTCTATATAACGGTATTTTAATTCACGATATTTATCTGGAAGAATGTGTATGGTCGTACCCTACGGCTCATGGAAATCGCCAATCACTGCGGACGTTATCGTGTCTGAAACCAGCCGGTTTGGAGGACTTGCGCTTGACGGAGAGGATGTCTATTGGGTCGAGAGCCGCCCAGCGGAAGCAGGCAGATACATAATCGTTCGACGGACCCCGGACGGGCGGACAGAAGATATGACGCCAGTCCCGTTTAACGCTCGCACGCGCGTTCACGAATACGGAGGCGCAGCCTTTGCCGTCAGTGGCGGGACAATTTACTTCTCCAACTTCGCAGATCAACGCCTGTATTGTCAAAAGCCTGGCCGCACACCGTATCCGATTACTCCCGATGCCCCGCTGCGTTATGCAGATGGTATTTTTGACCGCCGCCGCAACCGGTTAATCTGCGTGTGCGAAGACCACACTGATGTCGAAGGCGAAGCCGTCAACAGCCTGAGTGCCGTCCGGCTTGCACACACACCGGACGTGCAGGTGCTTGCCTCTGGCGGTGATTTTTACGCCAGTCCGCGCCTAAGCCCGGATGGGTCTCAACTCGCTTGGCTCACTTGGAACCACCCGAACATGCCGTGGGACGGATGCGAACTCTGGGTCGGCGAGGTTAAGGAGGACGGATCCATCGGTCAAACCGTAAAGGTTGCAGGCGGGCAAGATGAGTCGATTTTTCAACCCGATTGGTCTCCGGATGGCGTGCTGCACTTTGTCTCCGATCGAACTGGCTGGTGGAATCTGTACCGCAGGAGCGATGGCGGCATCGAGCCGATGCGCCAAGTGGAGGCAGAGTTCGGGCGGGCGCAGTGGCTGTTCGGGATGTCCACCTATGCGTTCGAATCAGCCAATCGAATCATATGCACCTTCAACGAGCGAGGTGCCTGGTATCTCGGAAATTTCGATACAACTACGGGTAAGTTTGAACGAATTGAGACGCCGTATTCAGAAATCTCCTTTCTCCGGTGTGGTTCCGGGCACGCCGTTTTCTACGCGGGTTCGCCGACTACGCGCGAATCCATTATCCGACTCGACCTTGCCACGCGCCAGACTCAGGTCCTGCGCCATTCAAGCAATGTTGTGATTGATGCTGAATATCTGTCCGTACCCCAAGGGATTGAGTTTCCTACTGAAAATGGGTTTACAGCATACGCCTTCTTCTACCCGCCCCAAAACTGCGGATACACCCCCCAATCCAGTGAACGTCCGCCGCTGATTGTTGTGAGCCACGGAGGGCCAACCGGGGCAACATCGACGGCTTTAGACCTGAAGATTCAATACTTGACGAGCCGTGGTATAGCTGTGCTGGACGTGAACTATGGCGGCAGTACAGGCTATGGACGTGCGTACCGCCAGCGGCTTAACGGCCAGTGGGGAACAGTTGATGTCGATGACTGCGTGAATGGCGTGCATTACCTCGCCTCGCTCGGTGCAGTTGACGAAGGCCGGACTGCCATCCGCGGCGGCAGCGCGGGAGGTTACACCACCCTCTGCGCCTTGACCTTCCGAGACACCTTCAAGGCAGGTGCAAGCTACTACGGTGTTAGCGACCTTGAAGCATTGGTACATGACACACACAAGTTTGAATCCCGATACCTAGATAACCTTATTGGCCCTTATCCGGAGCAACGCGATCGTTACCGTGAAAAATCACCAATTCATTTCACCGATCGGCTATCGTGCCCGTTAATATTCCTCCACGGTCTTGAGGATAAAGTTGTTCCGCCCAATCAGGCGGAGTTAATGGTTGAGGCGTTGCGCGCAAAAGGGATGCCTGTCGCCTACCTGGCGTTTGAAAGCGAGCAGCACGGCTTCCGCCGCGCCGAAAATATCAAACGCGCCCTTGAAGCTGAACTCTACTTTTACGCAAAGGTTTTCGGCTTTGCACTTGCCGATTCGGTAGAGCCGGTGCGAATTGAGAATCTCTAGCGATAAACTGAGCGGGTAGCGAAGGGAAGACTATCGCGCTCCTTATCTAGTCACTTAATCTGTCTACTATGAATCGACAAATAGGCACTTGTCTTACGCAATACCTGAAAAAGGATGCTTTGCAATGTTCACTAAACGAAAGTACAAACTGTATTGCAGACTATCCCTGATTCAGATTTCGATTTTTTCCTTTATCGGTATCTGGTTTTGCCTTTCAGGTTGCGGCGAAGAGGAGACACCTGCACCAATCATTGTCAAAACGACAACGCCGCCTACGCTTATCGCTACTAATGTGCAAGGCGGCCCGATTCCTGTCAATACACCAATTATCCTCATTTTCAGTAAGAGAGTCCATCTAACCTCCGCACAACGCGGAATCTCAGTTCGATCTGCCATTGACGCCGAAGTTGTCAAAGGGGTTATCACCCTTGAGCAGCAGAATCGCGCAGTCAAATTCACACCGACAGAACAGATGACAGCCGGACCTTACGTCCTGACAGTTTTGGGTGTTGAGGATTTGGAAGACAACACATTAACCACGCCTTTTTCAATCTTTTTCAATACGGTTGAAGTCGATATCACACAACAACCCGCAGACGTTATACCGCCTAGGGTTGTAAATACTATTCCTGTTGAAGGTGGCTCCGTCAAAGCAACCGGCAGTCTTGTGGTACGTTTCGATGAAGAAGTGGATCCTGTTTCAGCACAAGCGGGCATCGTGGTTTCCGGCATTGAAGGGCTCGTTGAGGTTGGCGGCGCTGTGGCTGTATTTAAACCGCAGAAGCGGATGGCGGTTGGTAAACACACACTAGCCATTCTCGGCGTAAGGGATTTGGCGGGGAATGTCATGGGAACTTCCGTGCTCCTTTCCTTTGAGGTCATTGCACCGCCCGCTGATGAGATTACCCCACCCGTTTCAAGACCGCCGCTAATAACCGGTGGGCGGGTCATCTTCTGGGAGGCTGAGAATTTCACCGCGAAAAACGGAAATGGTATTGGGGTGTTTAAACCTCCGCATCAGGACACAGGTGCAAATAACGCACAGTATAAGATTGTCGAAGCGTCTAACGGCGCATTTGTCGGTTCAGAAAACGGCGCGGGGGGTGTCTCGAACTCCTGGCTCAAATATGTGTTTAACGCCTCAGTGGCAGGGGATTGGTATTTCTGGGGAAGGGTCATTGGCCCTCCGAATAGCGACAATTCTTTCTTCTGGGGGGTGGATATCAAGGATGCTGATGCCAAGTCAGTGGACAACGGTACCATCAACATCTGGGATTTCAATGAGGCAGCCGGCGGCTCGGTGAATTTCCCATTTGGCAATCCGGCGCCGGCGAAAATTTTACATCAGTGGGCGTGGTACCGGTTGAGCAGCCGCAGCGGACCTTTTCCGGGCAGAGGCTCATACGACGATCCAACGCCTCTGGAATTGACGGCGGGCAAGCATACGTTTCACCTCATCGATAGGGAGGATGGGGCGTATTTGGATGCTGTTTTTGCAACGACGGACAAAGCATTCGATGCCAATGAAACGCCTCCTGACGGCAGGCTCTCCGTCGAACCGCACGGCAGATTAGCAACAATGTGGGCAAACCTCAGGCGAGTTAAATAATTATTCCCTGGTTGAAGCGTTGAACTTTCCCCCATTCGTTGAATAGCCAAAAATAAGATTTTCTAATGTGGGGTTCACTGATGATACTTTGGGAATGGTACAAAGGTAGAGTTTATACAAAAGGCAAATCCGAAGGTATGTCTGCAGGTATAATTGAACAACAACAGAAGTGGGAAGAGTGGAATACCCGTCAATGCAAAACTGAAGCTGAAGGTACTAAATTTGATGAACCCCCGCCACATGCCGAATATGGATCGTCTATAGATGAATCTACCCATACGAACAAAAACTAGTTAATCCGTAAAATACCATTTCAAACCTCCCACCTTTGGCACACTCCAACGGTTTTTTATTCTCTGTACAATTCACGTTGAAATTAATACATCCTGACGATTCAACCTTCCTAAAAACGCCGGCAACAATCCTTCCTCCGCTGATAAAAACCCAAAATTCTTTTATTTCAATTGACCGAAATTCTGATTTATGCTATAATAAGCCATTCTGTGTCGGTACAGTTCGAAATCGATAACATATTGAAAGGAGAGACATATATGCGACAAATCACCTTTTTCACATTAGCTAGTGTCGTCGCCTTAAGCCTAATCGTTTGCACGGCAGATGCACAGCATCAAAGAGGCTGGGAGGCGGAAAACTACACAGACCGAAGCGGCGATGGTATGCAGATTTTCAATTCTCCGCATTCAGCATCAAATGGGGGTGAATACACAATCTCTGATGCTTCCGGCGGTGCATTTATCGGTTCTGACAATGGTGCAGGAGGCAGTTCAAATTCTTGGTTTAAATATGCGTTCAACGCCCCAGTGGCAGGAGGTTGGTATCTCTGGCTAAAAGGTATCGGCCCGCCAAATAGCGACAATTCTTTTTTCTGGGCGATAGATATCGCAGATGAAGACGCTGCGTCAGCAGATAACGATCAGATAAACATTATTGATTTCAATGAAGCCGCTGGCTCCTCACAGAATTTCCCGCTTGGCAACCCACCTCCGGAAGGCGCAATACATGACTGGATGTGGTTCCGTGCAGGTAGCCGCGGCGGACCGTTTTCTGGAGTCGGTGATGCAACGCCTCTCGAATTATCCGCGGGTACGCATACGTTGCACATTATGGATCGAGAGGACGGAGCTTATCTGGATGCCTTCTACATAACAACCGATGCGGATTTCAACGCCAATGAGACTGAACCCATAGCCGTTGAATCTCAAGGTAAATTAGCAACAACCTGGGCAAATCTCAAGGGGCAAACACGCTAATTTCGTCCTTGTTTAACATGCATCAAATATGGTATAAGCGCGTATTCCGACAAAATTGACATTTTTCACAGTCGATTTTTACATGAGGAGGTCAAGTATGCGATTCATTACCTTTTTCACGCTAGTTAGTCTTGCCCTCTTGAGCGTTCTTACAATCGAAGCAAGCGCCCAAGAATTTCAATTCGCCGCAGAAGACTTTATCGCGTCCAGCGGAGAACGGTGGCAAATTCTCACGCCTCCGTTCTCAACCGTGGCATCGGACAACCCGAACCGGGCTCCGGAACTTCCGGAAAATCGTGAGTACACCATTACGGAGGCGGTCGGAAACGCTTTCATCGGCTGGCCTGATGGACCGGAGGCTTGTTGCGGGGATGGCAGTTGGGTAAAATATTCAGTTAACGTACCAGCAACAGGGACATGGTACCTCTGGGCACGGGCTGTCGTTGCGACACAGGCAGATAATTCGTGGTTTTGGGCGTTCGATTTGGCTGATGACGAGGTGGTTTCTGACGACGCCAACGGTGCAGGCCCGATGAACATCTGGGATGTCCTTGAGAATGCCGAGTTGCATGACCGGTATACGCTCGATTGGACCTGGTATCCGCTAGTTAGCCGCAGAGGACCGCATCCCGGTGGAGAGGTTGGTCAGTTTACCGCCGACCGAGTGGGTGTGGAGCTTTCGGCTGGCACCCATACGCTACACTTCAGCTACCGAGAACACTCCCAAATTGATCACGTTTGGGCAAGCATGGAGCAGGCGCGCGACCCGAACGTGGATGCGCCGGCTTCTGTGAATCCGCGTGGGAAATTAGCTGCAAAGTGGGGAGATATCAAAGGCGGTTTTTGACCAACACACAAAACATAGTAAATTAGCTAGCTCAGGGTGTCCTGTAAAGGACACCCTTTTTTTTGCGCTTGAATTATTTTAGGTTCATGCTATAATTTAGTGCAGTTGGTGACCTCAAAATTGATAGGGTCCGATTCTATTTGCAGGGCTGGGTCGACTATTCAGATCATGAATTTCACCGTAGGGCAACCAGAAAAACTCGTCCTATTGTGAAGGATGGGATGGTCACATTTCTAACCACTAACACTATTACAAGGAGGAGGGCCATGCGACTGCGGTATCCAAATTTACTTATGTTAGTTAACCTTGTCATATTCAACATTGTCGCTTACGAGGCGAGCGGTCAAACGTTTCAATTTCAAGCAGAAGACTTCATTGAGCAACAAGGGCCGAGTTGGGAAATCTTGAGTGTCCCTTATACGGCAGCGGCATCGGGGCACGCCGAACGGGCGGCAGAGCTAATTGATAGTGATGGAAACAAAATTCTGGAGTTTACCATCGACGAGGCGTTCGGCGATGCGTTTATCGGCGATCCATCATCCGACGGCGGCTGTTGCGGCGACGGTGATTGGATTAAATATGAATTCAGCGTCCCTATGACCGGAACATGGTACATCTGGGCGAGAGCCATTGCGCCGACGAGGGCAGAAAATGCGTGGCATTGGGGATTAGATATTGATGGGAGCGATATTGAGGCTGGCAACAACGATCAGAATCCGTCCCTAAATATCTGGGATCTATTCGAGGGAAGCCAGTTCACATGGTCTTCCGATTGGATGTGGTACCCAATCAATAGCCGCAACGGTCCGTTTCCAGGCCTTGAAGTCGATCAGCTCACAGACAATCGAGTCGGCTTGGAAATCTCCGCCGGCAGCCACACCTGGCACGTCGTCGATCGAGAACGAGCCTATATCGACATGTTTTGGGCAACAATGGAACAGGCACGAGATCCGAACGCAGATCCGCCGGTTTCCGTCAATCTACAAGGTAAATTAGCAGCACAGTGGGGAGATATCAAACGCAATCTTTAATCAATTCTTTGCAATACGGAAAAGGGATTGTTTCAATGCGGTCTGAATCACCCGCGGGGTTTGACGTTCTACTTCCAACGCTTCTGCATAGCGTACCTGTTAATCAACCGGCTCCCAAGAACACCTACTTCTACGCCCCGGCGTCAGAAAAATGGACATAAGTTTTCAGGCTGATGGGGAAGGTTGGAACCTCGAGAAGTGCGCCGCGTGGGCACAAGCAAACGACTTCGACTGTGTACGATTGGCCGATAGCGGCGTGCTGGAGTCTGACCGAATTCTCACCGAGGGACCGGACAAAGTATTGGCGACACTCAATCAACACGGCCTCTATCTTGCAGCTATCACCTCACACTGCAATCTGCTGGACGACGATGAAAATGTTCGGCGGTCCGAACAGACCCGTCTGATGAAGGCGATCGAATCCGCGAACGTGTTGGAATGTCCCGTGGTAATTACCGGCAGCGGCGCGCCGGTGAAGAACGGCCGGTTCTACGGTATGTACTCATCGCCGCCGGGAAATCCGAGCGACCGCTCGGCGGAACTAGTTGAACGATTTGCAGAAATGTTTGCGCCGGTGGTCAAAGTAGCCGAGGACATAGATATCAAGATTGCCTTGGATGTAGCTGTACGCATGGGAAATATCGGTTGCAACCCTGAAATGTGGGACAAAATCCTGGACGCGGTACCCTCCGATCATCTTGGGTTGTCCTGCGACCCGTCACATTGGTTGTGGATGATGATTGCCCCAATCGAAGACGTAATTCGAGGTTACGCTGGTAAGTGGTACTATGCGGACGTAAAGGATTGCGAAGTAAATCCGCACATGCTATATCGACAAGGAATCATTGGCAACTGGTGGTGGCAGTATAGGGTGCCGGGAAGAGGCGCGTTGGATTGGGGCACTGTGATTGGTTCACTGCTAGAATCGGGCTACGATTATGTGCTCTGTGTGGAGAATGAGGACAGGGAAATGCCCGGTCTGGAGGGCATCGCCTATGGTTGCCGACATCTGCGCCAATTTTTGCCGCCCAAGTGAGCAGATTGTGACGCACCTCTCATGTCCGCAAGGAACTGCGGTTACGAACCCACCCCGATCTGCTGGTTTTACTACCCAGTCTTGCACCCTTGGTAAATAATACCGTTGTCAGTTCTCAAGCAGATACTTCAAGCTCAAACCTAATACTGTTGCCTGATATTACCCCACGTTACCGCCAATTTCCCTTGCGGCGATACAGCTAACGATGGAAGTACCTTACTCGGGTCTTGCGCTTTGTTGGTGGTGGCAAAAATCACATCAATATAAATCCCGTCTTCGCGGTGAACGATGTGCAGCGTATGGTCCCCGGCAGACAATCTCACAGGTTTTGGATTTTGCCCGTTCTGCGTAGCTTCAGGTCCATTGAACGGTCCCGAACGGCTATTGATTTGGAACCATACCCAGTCAGAGGACAGTTCCCCCCGGAATTGCGCAGCTTCGTAAAAATCCCAAATATTCATGTGCTTATTGTCTTCGGACGCCGCCTTGTCATCGTCAATATCCAACCCCCAATAGATTGAGTTATCGCCGACAGTCGGAGCAATAGCTCTCGACCATATGTAATAACTGCCTTCTGCCGGGACATTGAACGCATACTTAATCCATGCGCCCCCAAGAACGTTGATCCTGTCGCCCGGACCATTGGGAATACCGATAAAGGCGCCGTTGGACGCCTCAGCGATAGAATATTTGCCTTTACCGCGAATCTCCTTTGCCATGTGTTCATGCACTTGTACCGGGGCACTAAACGGCGGCTTCAATTTCTCCCACTCCTTTCCATCGGAGTCGATGAAATCTTCAGCTTCAAAGTGGAAGGTTTCCGCATTCATCTGAACAGCAACAAAGTTCATGATGATAAAGCTAGCAAGAAAGGTAACGGTCATAAATCGCATGAAAGTGACCTCCTTAACGCGTCAGGTTTTTGATGTTTGTAGACATGTTATTTTAGATAGCAACATCATCAATACACATAAAAAAATTAGGGGCGCACTAAATGGTGGAAGTTTCCCCATGTAGGAAAGTCAACTCGTATGGCTCTCCGCGGCCTGCTGAAGAGGCGGCATACAACTTCGCATCCGTAGAAACCGCCATCGCAACAGATGCGCGCTCGAATTTCCTCAATATTCGCCAAATATTATACAAACCTAATTTACCTTTGGCAACGACAATCTTGTTTCGAGTGTCCCATAAACTGCCAATGTTTACCAAAAGGGAAATAAAATGCACGGCAAAATGAAAATCGGAATTATCGGCTGTGGTATGATTAGCAGTACCTATTTCGGCGCCGCCCAGAACACCGATGTTCTAGAAATCAAATCTTGTGCTGACATCAATATGCACGCTGCCCGGATCCAAGCGGACAAACACAACTGCCAAGCAGTAAGTGTTGACAAATTGCTAACCGATACAGAGATTGAACTTGTCCTGAACCTGACTGTTCCCAAAGCCCATGGGGAAGTCGGGTTGGAGGTGTTGGAGGCAGGGAAGCACGTCTATAGCGAAAAGCCGTTTGCTGTAGACATTGAAAGCGGCGAAAAGCTTCTTCAAACCGCAACCAAACTGGGTTTACGCGTCGGCTGTGCACCGGACACATTTTTCGGGGCAGGGATTCAAACCTCCCGAAAGATGGCAGATGAAAACCGCATCGGCAAAATAATCGCCGGAACGGCATTCATGTGCGGACATGGTCCCGAAAACTGGCATCCGAATGCTCCATTTTACTTCGATATTGGCGGAGGTCCCATGATGGATATGGGACCTTACTACATCACAGCGCTTGTAAACATCCTCGGTCCTGTCAAGCGGGTCGCGGGCATTACAGCCAAGGCATTTGACGAAAGAATACCAACTAGCGGCGCATTAAGTGGGGTGCATATTCCCGTACACACCTCCACACATCTGGCGGGCGTAATGGAGTTTGTTTCCGGTGCCGTCGTCACAATGATTATGAGTTTTGATATGTGGAGACACAGCCTACCGTGCATTGAACTATACGGTACAACAGGTTCGATGCAGGTCCCCGACCCGAATAATTTCGGGGGACCGGTGCGCAATTCTGATTCCGGTGGAGATTGGTACGATGTTCCGCTCGCTTTTCCACAGAATGCCCGCATGATTGGCGTTATTGATATGGTTCGTGCAATTCGATCGGGAAGAGAGCACCGTGCTAGCGGCAAGTTAGCACAACACGTTCTGGAAACGATGCTCGCGTTTGACAAATCTTCGCAGTCCGGCAAATATGTCCAAATTCAGAGTGCGGCGGAACGCCCCGCGCCGCTTCCAATCGGCCTTAACGAATGGGAAGTGGAAAGCTGATATTAAAGCCTTGTATGTTTTGTAATCGTTGAGGATAGATTCCATCGAAAGGTCGTCGGAGTCTATTAAAAAAACAGGATAAAAAAGGATAGTTGTAATACATCGGTGGGAATTCAAACTGACAAGTTAGAAAATCGTTGGGCAAATGGTGGGGCGTACTGGATTTGAACCAGTGACTTCTACCGTGTGAAGGTAGCGCTCGTACCCCTGAGCTAACGCCCCACTAGGCGAGAACGATAAACAAGTTGAAAAGTGGTGGGCCCACTAGGATTTGAACCTAGGACCTGCCGGTTATGAGCCGGCTGCTCTAACCACTGAGCTATAGGCCCATCTGAAATTGTGACCTTAGTGTAAAAGGTTGACTTTGATTTGTCAATAGAATTCCAAAATGGGGCAATTGACATCAGTGAAGGCGAGAAACTCCTTCGGAGATAGCTAATCCAAATATCCCCTTAGTTGCTGGCTGCGGACCGGGTGACGCAGTTTTCGCAAAGCTTTCGCTTCAATTTGACGGACACGTTCCCGCGTTACCTGAAATACTGCGCCTACCTCCTCAAGTGTCCGAGGGTATCCATCCCCAATTCCAAACCGCAAGCGGATTACCTTCGCCTCACGTTCCGTCAATGTCGTCAACACATCTTCAACCCGTTCCTTTAGCATCGTGAATGCTGCTTCGCTCACCGGCGATTTCGAATCCTTATCCTCAATGAAATCGCCGAGTTGGCTATCTTCCTCTTCGCCCACAGGCATTTCTAGCGAGACAGGCTCTTGGGCAATTCGAAATACCTGTCTTACCTTTTCAAGGGGAAGGTCCATTTCATCTGCAATTTCCTGCGGCGTAGGTTCACGTCCCTTTTCTTGCACAAGATGACGAGAGGTGCGGATAAGTTTATTTATTGTTTCAATCATGTGGACAGGAATACGGATGGTACGGGCTTGATCGGCAATCGCGCGGGTGATGCCCTGGCGTATCCACCACGTCGCGTAGGTGCTAAATTTGTAACCGCGCTGATAATCGAATTTATCCACTGCTTTCATCAAGCCGATATTTCCTTCTTGGATGAGGTCCAAAAATGCCAATCCAGGCGTACGATTCCTATATTTCTTTGCAATGCTCACAACCAGCCGCAAGTTTGATTCGACAATCATCATCTTTGCCTCTTGCGCGAGCATTTCGCCCTTATGAATCCGCTGAATCACTTCGTTCAATTGCGCACGTGGAAGGCCAATTTCGCGCTCCAATTCTCCAATCATGCGCTGTGCCCTAACAATTTCTCCACTATGATGTTTTAGCGGCTCCGTCGCCGCCTCCGAATCGGGGCTTTCTATTTGGTCACGCGCGCCGTTTCCAGCTAGCTGGCAGAGTTGGTCCGCGGGCATCTGGTACGTCCGCTCAATTCGCACAATCTCTTTTTCCAAATCAGTAATTGTATTGCCGGCTTCTTTAATCTTGCCTGAAATCTTGCTGATTTCCTCCTGATTAATCTTCACCTGTTTTAAAGTGTGAATTAATTCTGCGAAATACGATTTAGGCATTTCGCGGACGGTTTCTTCCTCATCAGGCGGCAATGTTTGGTTTTGGAGCCCATGCGCTCCGTTAGACCTTTCCAATTCGACATCTTTTAAAGTGGTTAAAAGCTGCTTCGCCGTGTTGAGGTATTTCTCTTCTTTATCGCCAGCCGAAGTGCTGGAAACCGGCAACTCTATCACCTCGGACGGTTTCTTGCCCCCTGCCAATATTTGGTTAAGAAGTTCCCCCATCCCTGCAATTGCCAATGGGGTTTCAAATATTGCTTCCTGGACGATTCTGTGCGCTTCCTCAATTCGTTTTGATAAAATGACTTCCTGCTGCTTAGATAGTAGAGGGATACGTCCCATTTCCCTGAGGTAAACACGGACCGGGTCATCAACCTTGTCAAGTTTTTCCGCATTCAGATTGAGCAACAACGCATCGTCGTAGTTTTCGTCATCGACATTGTCCTCACTATCAGAGTAAACATCACTGCAATCAATATCTCTTAAATCCATTGTCATTAAATCTCCCTCATCAAGAACGGCCGTGTCATTGGAAGGATTAAGTTCTTCCACATCCAAACATAACAAATCATCGAAATCCTCTGGTGAGGTATCCGGTTGCTCACTATATTCCAAATAAGCTTGATCTCTGTCTGGTTCGGCCACGCCGTTGTTCAATTTAGTCGTCGAAACCATTATTAATAATTTCTCCTTTAGGTCTAGAGAGTGCCAATCTTTGAGATTGTCACCATCTAACAAAAAGAGGGATTAATGGACGAAATGTCGTCTTCGGTTTGATAGTTCAACAAGTTCCTTAAGCGTCTCAATGTTATCATCACCCTTCGTCAGGGCGGTGGAACGTCTTTCACGCTCTATATCGCGCAATAGAAATTCACTGAGTTTTTTCAAACACCCTTCAACCCGCACTTTAAGATTTGGCGTAATCTTCCTTTGCAGGAGGGCATTCGAGATAGTGCCTTTAATTCTCTCATTCTCACAAGTGTCAATCAGGCCTTGCACGTCAAGTGGGTCGTCAGACTTGCACCCGTCCCATAGCATTTGCGCAATAATTGCAAAATCGGGGTGTGTAAAATCTTGATAGCGAAATTTCTCTTTTACACCTCGAATAAGATTCGGACTCTGAATTAGGGATTCAATCAACTGCCATTCGATTGACTCGCGCGGCTTGAGGCTTGCCTTTCCGGCATATTGGGAGGGGGGACGCACCTGGGAAGAACGGTTTGCTTTCACACCGAGACGCTGCAATTCCTTCGATAGCACTTCACGTTCAATATTGAGTTCTTGCGCGGCATATGTAATATATTCATTTAGTTCAACATTGCTTGTAATATGAGACAAGGTTAATGCAATCTCTTTAACTGTATGAGTTTTCACATCAATTCGGCGGATTGCATCTTGTTGAGAAGCGCGTTGAATCTGAAATTCGATGAGATTCATCGCAGAGTTGCAGAGTTGATTAAACGCGTCCAAACCTTGTGATTGAATAAATTGATCTGGATCTTCACCAGTCGGCAGAAGCGCAATGCGAACACGCAGCCCTTTCTTCAGAAGAATGTGCAACCCTCGAAGCGTCGCTTGGAAACCCGCGGCATCGCCATCATAAACGATAACCGTCTCTTCAGCAAATCGATTCAATAAACTGGCGTGTGATTCGCTAAATGCCGTTCCTAATGAGGCAACAACATGTTTCACACCTACCTGATAGGGCATGATCGCATCAAAATAGCCCTCGACCAGAATGGCTTTCCCTGCCTTCTGAATTGCTTGCCGTGCATGGTATAGATTATAGAGCGTTTTGCTTTTATCATAAAGACCTGTTGTAGGCGAATTCAGATACTTGGGAAGCGTTTCTTCAGATAACGCGCGCCCGCCGAATCCAACAGGTATCCCGCGTTCATCAAGAATTGGAAATATGATTCGACCTCGAAAGCGGTCTATGGACCCGTGTTCATCCTTCTTGATGAGCCCGGCATCAATTAACTGTTGCACCGAAAAATCGGCTTTTGCCGCAGTTTTGAAAAGATCTTGGCGTCCACGGGTGGCATACCCGAGTTGGAAATGGCGGATGGTTTCATCTTTTACACCGCGCTTTTTGAGATATGCCAACGCGTGGCCGCCGATTTGAGGCGTCAAGAGTTGTCGATGAAAATGCGCCATGGCAAAACGGTTGACATCCTGAAGTTCAAGACGTTTACGACTTTTCTCACGCGATTTCCCGTCCTGACTCGGCAATGAAATTCCAACACGTTGCGCTAACCACGCTACGGCTTCTATGAAAGGCATACCTTCATGTTTCTGAAGGAAGCTAATCACATTGCCGCCGCTATTGCAACCGAAACAGTAGAAGATTTGCTTCTCGGGAGATACGCTGAAGGAGGGCTTTTGCTCTTCGTGGAAGGGACAGAGCGCACTGAATTCCTTACCGGCGGCACGCAACGGAATTCCACACTCAGATATCACCTCCGCAATATCGTTTTGTGCTCGAATTTCGTTCAGTAGTTCCGGTGGAATGTAATTCGACGATTGATTCATCTCAACCCACCAATTTTCTTAGCCCTTAGTTTAATCCTGTAGGCTAATGGTTGTCACGCCCGCGCCGCCTTGGTTAAGTGGTGCTTCCCGAAAATCTACAACTAAAGGATGCTCACATAAAAATTTCTGTATTGCACCGCGTAGCGCACCGGTGCCTTTGCCGTGGATAATTCGAACAGTTGATAAACCGGCGAGAAAAGCGTCGTCCAAGTATTTATCGGTTTCATCTAACGCATCGTTGACTGTTTTCCCTCGCAGATTTAGTTCGGTTTCGACAACGCCCGCCTTTTGGTCTTGTACATCCAACACGGAAGCAGACAGATTCGGTGTGTCGCCCCCAACCGACGGACATAATTCAACTTCATCATATGAAACCTGCATCGCCATATTCCGAACCCAGATTTTTAACGGCGCCTTGCTGCTTTTTTTGATTGATAGGACTTCCCCAAACTGATTTAGTTCTTTGAGCCGAACCTTATCTCCCACCTGTATCGTTGGAAGTGATAGGAGGTCTGTCTGCGCTTCTCCCTTTGGTAGATGGCGCTCCTCGAGTTCATTTTCAGCATTCTCAATGTGTGTGAAAGCCGAACGTACACTTCTTTTTGATGCACCATCGTTTCGCACGTCCGCGATTGTTTGTTCAATTAGTTTACGCGCATTCTTGAGAATCTCGGCGGCCTCTTTTTCTGCCGCTCGCTTAAGTTCATCGCGCTCAACTTCAAATTGGCTAATTAGCGCTTCATGTTTTTTATATTTGGTTTCAGCCGCTCGGACTCTCCCCTGCACAATTTCACGCTCAGCTTCAAGTTCACGTTGTGATTCTTGCATGCTAACGATGAAGTCTTCAACGGCGACTAGCCGACCGCCCATGTGCGCTTTTGCCTCGTCAGTTATCGAGTCGGCCATTCCCAACCGCTGCGCGATTTTTATCGCATTACTACTTCCCGGCACGCCAATTAGAAGCCGATAGGTAGGGCTTAAAGATAGCCAATCAAACTCCATAGAGGCGTTCTCCATCCCCTCCTGAGTATGGGCAAACGATTTCAAGATGCCGTAATGGGTTGTTACCATAGTACGAGCGCCATTTTTGCCAAGCCGGTCAAGAATCGCCATACCCAATGCTGCTCCCTCAGTAGGGTCTGTGCCTGCACCAAGTTCGTCCAGCAGCACCAACGACTTCCCATCATGCCGTGCATTGCCATTGTGGATGTTGCCTCGTTCAATATGCTTCAAAATCTCAATAATCTTGGTGATGTGCGATGAAAACGTGCTCAAATTCTGTTCGATACTCTGTTCGTCGCCAATATCGGCGAATATATCATCAAATACCGCAATTTCACTACCGCTTCGTGCTGGAATGTGCAATCCCGATTGAGCCATGAGCGTCAGCAGACCGATTGTTTTGAGAACGACAGTTTTTCCGCCTGTGTTGGGCCCTGTAATGACGACCGTGTGAAATGAGTCGCCGATGTGTAAATCAGTCGGAACTATGTGCTCCGGTTTACCCGATTTCCCTTTCCCCCCATGTGCTCTTAAACTCGCTTCTAGTAAGGGATGCCTCGCTGATTTCAATTTCACAAAACCGCGTGTGTTGAGGCGGGGTTCAACCGCGTTCAGCTTAAGACTTAATTCTGTCTTTGCACCCAAGAAATCCAGTTCGCCCAGTGTGTCCATTGCGGCTTCCAGATTGGTTGAACACTCGCGAACTTGTTCACTCAATGCAAACAACACCCTGCAAACCTCTTCACGTTCTTCATCTGCTAGTATATGCAAGGTGTTATTGAGTTCAACAATACTGAAAGGTTCTATGAATACGGTTGCCCCACTTGTGGATTGCCCTTGGACAATTCCAGGGAAATGGCTTCTAGCGTCTTGTTTAATTGGAATGACGTAGCGATCGTTTCGGAGGGTGATGATGTTTTCTTGGAGCGATTTCTGATGGTGGGAAGAACGTAGGATTGTTTCTAATTTCGATTGAATCTTTTCCCGGGTGTTCACCAACTGCAGTCGGATATGCCTAAAGGTCCGACTCGCTTGATCTAGAATTTCACCTTCCGAACCGATACAGCCGGCAATTGATTTGGATAACTCGATAAATTGCGGAAGATTATTGACGAGTGAGCAAAGGTTTGGAAAGTCGTCCGCGTCTATTTTCGCTAACCATCGTCTGACGTTCTGAGCAACGTTCGCAAAACGACTGACATCAAGGAGTTCATCGGCTTCTAGTATTGCGCCCGGCTTCACTGCCTTTCGAAGAACCGGAGAAATATCCGTTAAACCCCTTAGTGGAAAACCGGTCGATGATTCATAAAAAGCCTTCGCCTCACTACCAAGTTTTTGTTGTTCTCGAATCTCATCTATCTTCCGGCTCGGCCTTAGCTTCTCTACTCTTGATACGCCCAACTGAGAAAGAGCATATTTCTTGAGCAGTGATTTCAACTTATCATATTCAAGAACTTTTTCTGTATGGGCGACCATAGCTTTTCCAACATTACTCGGAGTTACTAGTCCGAGTCAGCAAATTTTACAGTGTGTTGGAGTCTATCGTGATGGAAGCGAGCAGTTTCATAGAGGTTGCGGCTCGGCGCAAAGTCGAGATTTACTGCTTGATCGTAATAGTACAAAGCCGTGCTCTGTTGACCCTCCGACTCATAACGGCGCGCATCTCGAAAGTTTTTTAGAAAATCATCTGCTTTCTTTTCAAAGTTATAAATTCCTGAACGTAACGCCTTAGTTAATCCGCGGTCAATTTCTCTATTGACTTTGTAGAGATGTACCGCGTCAACGTATGCAATGAAGGCTTTATAATAAGCTCCTTCACTTTCTAGCTTTTCGGCCTCCGACACATTGGGGGCGTCTGGAAGCGAAGCGAGCAACGATTTAACGCTCGGAGTTAGGTTGCGTCCGAAAATGAAATCGCGGCTTTTCTCTTGGATGGCTTTGTCTAGGTTTTCAGCAAATAGATCTATAATATTTTTATAAATTGCTACTGCGTCGTCAAGGCGGTCGAGTTTCTCATAGCATCGTGCTTGGCTCAACTGGGCATCTACAAGTGCATGCTCGCGAACTGGTACCGGGAGGTCTGGCAGATTTTCATAGGCTTCAATTGCTTTTTCATATTGGCCTTGCTGCTCATAACAGTTTCCTATTGCCTTTTGAGCATACAAAGAAAAAATCTGATTATCCGATTCACGGCTTTCCTTGACGGATTCAAATTGTTCTATTGCCGCCGCATAATCACCCTGGTAATAGAGGGTCCTCGCATAGTTGTATCGCGCTCTATCAGCAAACGGGGTGCCAGAAAAATTCTGGAAAATCGTTTGAAACGCCTCGCCCCCTGTCTGGAATTGCTCACCGCTAGTTTCGAACTTCTCGTGATCCAACCAACCGTCTTCCGCTTCTAAATATTTTTCAATGGCTTCCGCAAAAGCTAGAGATGCTTCCGCACGCGTCTCTTGTTGTTCTTGTGAATAGAAGGAAATTCCTGCTACAAGAACAAGCACAACCGCTGCTGTAATGATTATCAATCTTAAGTGCTTCTTGAGAAAATCGTAAAATTTGAGGACAGACTCGACAAATTGATCTCGTTTTATCTCTTCCTTTGTCAGACGGTTACCTTGAGCCATTAGCTTCCTCAATTAATCTTCTGCGGCGATTTTAGAAACTTAAAATTCTTTCGCTAGAATACACGGTTGTTGAAGCGGGTGACGGGAATTGAACCCGCGGCCCTCAGCTTGGGAAGCTGACGCTCTACCGCTGAGCTACACCCGCACGGAAATTGATAAATTATACTGATTGACATACGCCATTGTCAAGAGGATTTTCTTGAACATTTGGGTTAGTTAAAGGCGAAAATTCCAGCACGTTTAATGTGAAGTATCCACAAAATTGAAGGAGCGATCTCCGAAACGCGACTACAATCTTGCCGCGATGCGCGCCAGTTTTCGCCTAGAGTTTACAAAAACTATGTTATACTTTAAGGGGATTTACCATAAGGAAGGAATGTTTGGCCGCACTCCCGAATTTTCCACCGTCTGGCATATTTGGGCGGCGGCTGAAAAACTCGGATAAGGAACAACACGCGCAGTATTTAAGTCTTGCCGCGAGTAGACAACTGCAGCAGGAAGATTTCAAATGAGCATACGGTCACGGGGCGCAGTTTTGCTAATCTCCTGTTACGAACTTGGACACGAACCTCACGGTATCAGTCTGCCGCTTGGATTTTTGGAAAATGCCGGATTTGCACCCGATTCAATGGACATAGCGGTCGAGGCGTTCGACACAGAAAAAATTGAACGGGCTAGATTCATAGGAATCTCGGTACCGATGCACACCGCTTTGCGGCTGGGTGTCCATGTCGTGCGGCGCATTCGCGAAATCAATCCGCAAGCAATTATCTGCCTCTACGGCTTGTACGCTGTGCTAAACGCAGAGTACCTCCTAGAACACGGCGTGGACTTCTGTATAGGGGGCGAGTTTGAAGCACCTCTCACGGAGCTCGTCGAAGCATTCGATTCGCAGCCACAAGACTCCCCACGCCGCCCAACGCGCAACGTTCCGATAGAGGGTGTTATTCAGCGCGGCGCGAAACCGCGGCCTTTCCTTCGACGGTTGCCTTTCGCTGTCCCAAGCAGGAACACACTGCCGCCTCTTGAAAAGTACGCCCACTTGGAGCACAACGGCGAGCACCGCGTAACCGGTTACGTCGAGGCAAGCCGGGGGTGCGTACATCTCTGCACGCATTGTCCGATTCCGCCGGTGTACGGTGGACGGTTTTTTGTAATTCCGCGGGAAATTTTACTTGAAGACATACGAAGACAGGTGAACGCCGGTGCAACGCATATCACGTTTGGGGATCCCGACTTCCTAAACGGACCAACGCACTCGTTGCGTATCATCCGTGCGATGCATGAGGAATTCCCACACCTCACTTTCGACTTCACTGCTAAAATCGAGCATATCCTAGAACACCGAAAGGTTTTCCCCGAACTCGCAGCGTCAGGCTGCTTGTTTATGATTTCCGCGGTTGAGTCGCTAAGTGATACTGTCCTAGAGGTATTGAGTAAGGGCCACAAGCACGAGGACATCGTTGAGGCGTTAAAGATTGTACAAAACGCTGGCATCGCACTTCGTCCTACCTGGGTCATGTTCACACCGTGGACTACCATAGACGATTACACCAACGTGTTGGAATTTCTCGATACACACAACCTTATTGACCACGTAGACCCGGTACAATACGCGATTCGACTGCTGATTCCGCCCGGATCCATTCTGCTTGAGTGCCCTGCCGTGAAGCCTTATCTTGGATCGCTAAACCAAGCATCTTTTAGCTATGAATGGCGTCACCCCGATCCCCGTATGGATGAACTCCATAAAACCGTCAGTACGTTGGTAGAACGGGATTCCCAAGCAGGCGAGGACGAAATGAGTATTTTTTACAGGGTGTGGGCGCTTGCGGCAAAAATGCGGGGTGAGTCACTTCCCGAGTCTGTACACCGTAGTCGCCGCGCTAATCGAATCCAAGTGCCGCGAATAACCGAGCCATGGTTCTGCTGAGCAGAGCCGACCGAGGGTCAGTTGGACCCGCTTCAAGCACAAATGGCCGGTGTGTAAATCGGCGGGAGGGATGTTATAGACCCATGCGAATTTTCAACTCGCTGTGGTTGGAGGAAATGTACTTGGAAGGACTTGCGCCGTGAAGCATCAAAAAAATTGTAGGAAAGATCTCCGAGTCGCGACATTTTTGCTCAAGTAAAACCCGGTCCTACACGAGACCTCAAATTAAAAGCGCTGCTACCAATTGTGTTTGTTCTATATTTACAATTCTTGGTTGAATTAACTATACCAAATTAATTCTCGGGGGCACCACGCCGTAGTTGGAAATGTCCAGCAGTAACATCAAGGGCCTATACGTCGACGTATTCAGAACCATATCAGGTATCGTCACAATCAGCTTAATCGCATAGGGGAAACGCCTATTTCCGTAGCAAGTGCCATCCCGCACTTAACCCTGAAGACCGGATTTAGCTAAGGGTATTTCACACGGTTTTAGGAAAGTGCAGATGTGCTATTCCCCTTATTATCGGCTTTTAACCTTGACTTGAGAGGCGTGAGTTGCGGTGAGATATTTCGCCAAGACAGAACGTACCTTTGCCTCCGTGAATGCCAAGCCTGGCGCAACAAGCATACATCGTCTAGCAGACCACCGAGAAGACCACATCCTAACAAAATCCGAATAGGGCAAATGCCTTATCCTCTGACGTTTTAGATCGTTCGTGCCTGAATGGGCTCTCGAAATATTCGTCAGTTGGATTTGCTCATCGCCGTCGTTGTAGCCAAGCAATGCCCAGAATTCCACTGGACCGTCATACCGTAACAATACCACAGGCGCCCAGCCTGCTGCAATAAACGCCTTCAATACATCAAGATTGCAATTCGACACTAGGCTAATATGGTCGTCCTGTCTCTTTATTCTTGCGTAGAAATCTTCAATGCCGTGATTGAGAGGTTGGTTTTTGAAAATAGTTTTCGGCAACGGCAGCCGTGCTGACTCTACCTCTGCTACCCACGGTAATGACGGGCTTGACGATGCCGGTACATTTCTCGGTGCGAAACTGCCATCTATGGAAGTTGATGCGCTCGGGATATATCTTTTCCCGGGCGCGGGACCGCAACCATTTAGTAAGATACACAACACTAGAAACATTGCAAGATTAGAAGTTGCAGTTCTCATAATTCTCTCTACCTTATTTTGCACTGCAATTATATCCCCAAGCGGGTAAACAACGCAGCAGCCAATAAGTAAACCTCCCATTTGAACGATGCATTGACCGTTTGCATGCCGACACGGCCAAAACATACGATTTGTTACTAATAGCAAATTCCTTAAACGGCCCCTGAGTAAAATAAGATGAACTGATAGTTGATTGAGTGGATTAAAACGCGACGGTTAAAATACAAAACCGTCTTATCCGCTAAACTTCGCCGAGACGACTTTCGACACCCCCGCCTGCTCCATCGTCACGCCATACATCGTATCGGCAATCTCCATCGTTCGTTTGTTGTGGGTAATAATGATAAGCTGTGTCTGTTCAGCGTATTTCCGAATGAGGTTGGTGAAGCGGAGTACGTTCGCTTCATCTAGCGCGGCATCAACTTCATCAAGAACACAGAAGGGGCTCGGTTTGATTTTGAAGATTGCAAACAGCAGAGCGATAGCAACCAATGACCGTTCACCGCCGGACAGTTGTGTTATACTCTGAGGGCGTTTCCCCGGCGGACAGGCGATAATTTCAATCCCGGCTTCTAACACATCGGACTCGTCCGTTAACCGCAATTCCGTCTCCCCGCCGTTGAAGAGTTCCTCAAAAACAGCCTGGAAGTTAGATCGAATCTGCTCAAAGGTATTGAGGAAGGCGTCCCGTGAGGTCTTGTTTATCTTTTGAATCGCCTGATAGGTTGATTCCAGCGACTTCTGCAAATCTTCACGCTGCTCCGCGAAAAAAACCTCGCGTTTCTTGTGTTCGTGATACTCTTCAATCGCCACTAGGTTTACGGAACCCATGCTCTCAATCTGAACCTTCAGCGTCTCAATCCCGTCCATCAACTCAAGATTGCTAGACGGATGCTCTTCAACTTCAATCTGATCTATGGACACCTGATATTTGTCCTGAATGCGCGCGGAGATTGCCTTCAGTTGCATCTCCAATTGTGTAGTCGTTACCTCCAAGTGATGCCGCATGCGGTTATGTTTATCAAATTCACGCCTCGCTCTGCGCATCAGTTTCTGTGCTTCAGCAATCTGTTCGATTAAACCATCACGCTCCGCTTCCAGTTGACTCACACACTCTTCGGCTTCAAATTTCCGACCCTCCGCCTGCACAAATTGGCGCTGAGCTTCGTCAATCTGTTCCGAGAGATTCTGTTGCGTCTGGTTGTCCGAGTCAATAATTTCCTGATGTTCTCCAATGCTCTCGCTGATTTGCACCTGATTTTTCTGCAGTGTTGCGAGCTCACTGCCCAAACCCTGTAATCTCTCACGCTTGCCAGCCAGATTAATTTCAAGTTCCTGACACGATTCTGAAACTTCATCTCGCTTCTTACACTCGACTTCAATCTGCTCAGATAGGCGTTCAATCCGCCGCTGTAGTGTATGTTGTGTTTTTTGGTCTTCCGCAAGTTGGCTTTGAAGCGCCTTCCGGTCTGTCTTGACCTTCTCCGTTTCCTGATGGAGACTTGCGCCTTCCGTTTCAGCATCGGTCAGTTGCGAGTTGAGATGCGTTAATTTGTCATGAAACTGTTCCAAATCCTTTGTCACGCTTGCACGTTCGATTTCGTTGTCTTGCTGTTTCGAGATTAGCGTTTGGCGAGTCTGCTGTAGCTGCGCTAACAGTTTGACATGTTCTTTGCGTTTGACGTCTTTCTTGCTCACAACGCCCGTCAGTTGATCGATTCGCTCCTGTAAATCTCCCAACTCTCTCGGCCGGCTAAGCAGGCCGCTGGTTTGAGTTTTGCTGGAACCACCTGTGACTGCACCGGAGGTATTGATCAATTCCCCTTCCAACGTGACCAAACGCGCGTTTGGACGGAAACTCCGCGTCAATTCTATTGCCCTGTCGATATTTTCAATGACGACTGTATTTCCCAACAGTTGTTGAACCGCAACTGTATATTTTGGATCGTATTCCAGCAGTTCGGAGGCTAAACCGATTACACCGGTTTGATTGAGCAGGTTGTTGTCCCGGAAGGAACGGGAACGGAGAATATCCAGAGGCAAGAAAGTCACCCGACCAGCCTGTGTCTCCTTGAGAAATGTAATCCCCGCCTGGGCATCCTCCGCCGTTTCTGTAACGACGTTTTGGAGGGCGTTGCCCAACGCCACTTCCATGGCTAACTCGTAGTCTGGCTCGGTGCGAATCAGTTCCGCGATAACTCCGCAAACCCCGCCGAATCGTTCGGGATGTATTTCTCTAGCTTTTAAAATAGCTCGTACGCCTGTATAATAACCCTCGTGGGCAGCTTTTAATTCCTGCAATGATTTGAGACGCGATACGCTCATGCCAAGCGAATCTTGAAGGCCGCGCATCTCAGATTCCAGCTTCCGAAGTTCATCTTGATGATGTTGCAGTTTTTCTTCAGTGTTTTGTTTTTCAGTGTCAACCCGAAATTGGTCCGCAGTTAACTGTTGCTCGCGTTTCTGTGCCTTTGTTTGTGCTTCCTTCGCGGTTTCCAGTTCGGTTTGCAACACCCTTGAGTTCTCAACAACCCGGTTCAAATTGTCCGATGAATACGCAAGTTTGCCTTCGAGTGAAGTGAGCTGCGCTTCCGCCTGCGAAACTTGGGTGTTCGTTTCATCCAACTGTCCTCTAGTTGTATTCACTGTCTGCTCAGCGTCATTTACTCGCGTAGTGAGTTCTGTTAGAACGCGGCGCCGCGCGGTTAGGCGGCTTTCCTCCAGCTTGAGCGCGACATCCAGTTGTGTCCGTTCTCGGTTGCGTTCATCCTTTTGGGATTCGAGTTCAGCGTGCTGTTTCTCCAACGATTCAATCGCTTGAACCGCACGTTGACGCTGCTGCTGGATATTTAACTGTCGTTCCTTGTAAAGCGCAATCTGTCGCTCCGTCTTCTCAATTTCACCCATGAATTGACGTACGACCTCTTGCGCATCCCGGATAGATGCGTCTAATTCAGACCGTTTCTCTGTTGCCTCTTCAATCTGTCCTTCGGTCGTTTCAATTGTCGCATTTGCGCCCGCCGTCAGACTCAAAATTTCATCCAAGCTTAGTTGTGTTTCGGTCAGCTCCTTGACAAAGCGTCCGTGCTCCCGGCGATTCAGTTCCAGTTCCAACGTTTTTAACTGATCGTGCAATCGTTGATAACTCTCAGCTTCTTGCGCTTGCCGTTTGAGCGACTCGGTTTCGCGCTGCAATTCGTGAATGATATCGTTGATCCGCACTAGGTTTTGCTCCGTGGCTTCCAATTTCTTTATCGCGGCTTTTTTGCGGCGCTTATATTTGGTGATACCCGCAACTTCATCAAACAGAAAGCGGCGTTCCTCCGGACGATTGTTGAGGATGAGGTCAATCTTGGCCTGTTCCATTATGGAGTATGCATCAACACCGATACCGGTGTCCATAAAGAGTTCCGTGATATTTCGCAGCAGGCAGGGGCTCTGATTGATGAAATAATCGCTCTCACCACTTCGTGTCAATTGGCGGCGAACCTCAATCTCCGGAGATTCGAGCGCGAGTTTTCCATCGACGTTGGTGAAACGCAAAGAAACATGCGTCTTTGGCGCCGGTTTGAAATTAGCACCGCCGTTGAAAATGATGTCCTGCATAGTGGCGCAGCGAAGCGCACGCGCACTCTGTTCGCCAAGCACCCACCGGATGGCGTCGGAAACGTTGCTTTTGCCGCAGCCGTTCGGTCCCACAACCACAGTGACGCCCGGCTCGAGCAGTAATACCGTCTCTTCGGCAAAACTCTTAAAGCTACTGATTTTAATCTGATTGAGATACAACGGGTTTCCTCCTTCGATTGACAGACTGTTCGGCAAGCCTACTTCATTCAACGTGAATACGTAATGGTGCGTTTCAAGTCCTCATAAGAAAAATCCGTCGCTTTAATTTGTAACTCCTCATCGGTTTTAATCCAATTCAAGATACGGAATGATAGCGCATTGTCGTCGTCTCTAGATAGATGAACGTGCGCCGAAGCTTCCACAGGAACCCTCTCTCATAAAATCGGCGCCAGTTTCGGTGCATCATGTTGGTCATGGTTGGACCCTGTCACACCACCAATTATAGAATTTATTGCGTGTGTGAAGGGGCGAGCAACGCTGCTGTATGACGCAGGCCAACTAACTGAAGCAGATGAAAAACACACGGCAATTACGCGGCTGTGTTCGCCAAGCGCAAAACTTGATATTGACAAAGACTGACAGTTGTGCTATAATCGCTTAGGTTGTGACTTGCACCCATGATGAGCATTTATTCTTGACGATACATTACCAGATGCACAGATTCCAATATCCAAGCATATTTTTCAATCTCAAATTTAGATTACGAATTCGGAATGGAGAACAATCGGATGAACATAGAGCAACGCTTCGATGAAATCATTGAGAATCGGAATTTGCTCAACCACCCCTTTTATTTAGCTTGGAGCGCAGGCCAGTTGCCCCAAGACGCATTGCGAACATACGCCCGTGAGTACGGCGCCTTCATCGCGCTTGTACCTGATGGTTGGCAAACTTTGAACGAACAGGAAATTGCGCAAGAAGAAAAAGAACATCTCGAAATGTGGAAAGACTTTGCACAAGGATTGGGAACACACGTTGGCGAAGCCCATGTTGCGCAGGTGAAAAATCTGGTTGGCGTCGCACGGTCGCTATGGGAAAACCCGGAAACTGCACTGGGAGCGCTTTATGCCTTTGAAGCCCAGCAGCCCGCCACATCAAAGTCTAAACTCGAAGGGTTGAGAGCGTTTTACCAACTGCCGGGTGAAGTAGAACCTTACTTTGAAATCCACTCTCATAATGAGCACGAATCGGAAAAACTGCTGCATCGAATGCAACAACTTGCTCCAGGCGAACAAGATTCTGCTTTTCAAGCTTGTGAGAAAATGTGCGACGCGCTTTGGTCGGCACTCAGCGGTATTTATGATGCGGAATGCGCGGTTAACTAACGCTCAATATTAAAGCCGTATACCGGGCGCTCCTAATGGCTGAGGGCATGAGGAACGGCATTAATCTCTCATTAATTTCCGTCTGCGATGCCCCTCGCCTCCCATTCCACAAACCTCACCTACCCGTGTACGATTGAGAGTAATTCTGTATAAGCAGATGACAGTTTAATCGTCGATACGCTCTATTGTTTGTACAGAATTACAAAATACGGCAACTTCAGTAGCTGTTAGATTCATCTGATTTGGGGTCCGACCCAAATCGCAATACGTGATTATCAAGGTCTTCCACTTTCATTTCGTACGCCCAGGGGTAGTTTGTTGGGACCTCTCGATTCGTAGCACCGCTCGCTTGGTGTTCTTCATATAACTTCTCGACATCCTCGACACTTATCCAAGTCCAGGTTCCAGCTTGTCCCTGATCGCCGTGGCATAGCATTATATGACAGTGGCCGCGTGATACAGACCCAAAGCCTGGCGGATCTCCCCAATCCCAATCCTCTTAAAACCGAGCACTTTTACATAATAGTCGATACTGGCTGGAAAATTCTTGACATTGAAGATGGGTATGATGCACGCAAACTTGGTTTTTGTCCTTTTCATTGCATCCGCACTCGGCATTTCAAGAATTACGTTCCGTCAGAATTGTGTCCGCAAGTGTTGACCATTATGGCACAATTGGCAGTATTGTGTCAAACAGTATTCCCCACCCACTGGCATACGTAACAAACGCTTTCGTCTTCTATCTCGCCTCGATTTCCCACTCAACAAATTTCCCGCTGAATTTTTCTTCCAGTCTGTGAACTTTTCATTTCCTTGCGGTGTCATTTAGAATGGAAGCTTACCGGATGACCTATCGCCCCGCCTTTCGCCGGTAATTTTGATAAGCAATATCAAAGTGTCCTGAACCTAAGTCGGTACTTTCTTAAGCTGATGAGCATTGATATTACAATCCGATGAATTTCTCATTGATAAGATTCTTGAACGCGATGCGGAGGCGTTTGAAGTGCTTTGGGCACGATATAGCGCGTCCGTCCGCCGACACATCATACGCACCGTACAGGACGAAAGTGCAGCCGAGGATTTGGTTCAGGAAGCATTCTTGCGTCTATGGACATCCGCTGAGCAGTGGGATGGGCGAGGCAACTTCAAGGGGTGGTTCTTCCGTATCGCCACAAACCTCGCCCTCAATCACCTGCGCGCCCTGCGTCGGCAGAAGCAACAGCCCCTCGAAATACCGCTGGACGATTTTGATGATACGGACGACTACTCGTCCGACCCGGATTGGATGATTGACACATCGTTACGCAGTCCCGATGTGATGCTAGAACAAGCCGAGCAGTCTAATCTGCTCTGGCGGCTGGTTGAAGAACTGCCCGAAGATAAACGAGAAGTGCTTCACCTTGTATATCGGAAAGAGATGAATCTTCGTGACGTTGCCGCTGAGATTGGCATCCCGGAAGGCACGGTGAAGTCGCGTTTACACTATTCCATAAAGCGTCTCGCTCAAGCATGGAAGGAGATTACAGGCGAATACGAGGAAGATAGTCAGTGAACAAGCGAGGCTATTACTCGCCACGCATTACGCATTCCGTATTACACATCACGATTCACGCTACACACTACACACTACACACTACACGAAATTCCCAATGGGAGGAGGAGACCGCAATGTCACACAACATCACCGCATTATGGCACAAAAAATCTTTTGACCAACTGATGAACAATCGGCTGCCAGACCTACTCGCCGAGCGATTGCCGATAGCTGGCTACCATTTTGAACCTACCAGCACCTACACCGGTTGTATCAAAATCTCCCTCACGTCAACTGATGGCGACGTTGAAGTCGAATACACCGATATCCCGCAACCGGACAAGGAAGGGATGTTCAAAATTGACGGAGAAAACTATGTTGTCGTTCCAACGGCTTCGACTGATAACCTGAAAAAAGCGAAAATCAGATGTATTGGAGAGCAACTATATAGTTATATCAAAATGCGCTTGAAAGGTGCCACCTTAGACCTGTCATGGGAAACAGCCCCTGTACGATCATGGCTCCCGCTTGATAAATGGATACAGGAATTCTTTCGTGACACATTTTACTCGCAGAAACTTCAGGAGACCAACTGGCTCGACAAGTATAGGCATCTTCGACGGTTATACGTTCTGAACCGCGAGCAGGTATTCACGCCCTCCCACTTCGGGCGGGCATGCCCTTTCGAGACGCCAGAGGGGCCAAACATAGGTCGAATCCTTACGATTGCTAGGGGCGCCGAGATTCGCGGCGGAAAACTGGTCGTCGTTGATGAAAACCCCGAAGCAAACCTCGGCTTAGCATCGGCAATGATCCCATTTCTTGAACACAACGATCCTGCCCAGACAATGATGGGGGCTAACATGTTGTGTCAGTGGATGGCGCCTTCGTCTCCGGAGACAGCTCCACTACGCCAAGCCAAAGAGATACCGAGGTTGGCTGCTGCTCCGGAGCCCGCACTTGTCCAAACTGGTTTAGAACCGGATGTGCCCGACTTTTGGTGCGGTCGCAACCTATTGACCGCTTTCATTTCTTGGGGCGGCGATACCTTCGAAGACGGCATCGTGATAAGCCGGTCGTGCGCAGCGCGTCTAAAATTTCCTTATGCAGTTGAACCCGGCGATAAGATTGGCAACCGTCATGGAACGAAAGGCGTCGTTTCGCGCATCCTGCCTGACGATGAGATGCCGCACCTTGCCGACGGTACACCGGTGGAACTTGTATTCAGTTTCGGTGGCTTGCACGCGCTAATGAACCTCGGTCAATTACGAGAGGCGGTGATGGGGCGTATTGCACGACTGGAAAATAAGCCAGCTATCGTGCCGCCATTCCGCGCTCCCTGTGCGGATGAATTGCGCGAACGCCTTAAGAACGCAGGACTTCCGGAAGATGGAATGGAACGCCTTACATTTGGGAGGAACGGTAATAAGGTGGGGCGGCATAGCACAGTCGGTTGGGTGTATTGGGGACGTCTGGCTCATATTGCGTTAGATAAAATAAAAGCCTCCGACTCAACCGATATTGAAGACCATAGGTACTTCCAAACACTTGGTGAACTTGAATACGATAGACTACGCAACGCCTCAGTACTTGAAACATTGAGGGAACATTTTAACACCCGCGCCATGAATCGGACTGATGCGCATACGTTAGCGGAGCGCGTCGCAATAGGCGAAGTTGAGCAGGCGGGTCCGCCGACGCCGATGTTCGCTAACCTCACGAATCGACTCTCGGCAGCAGGAATTTGGGCCGAACTCTACGGCGGCAAGTTGATTTTTAAATTTGGGCGACCGAATGGAAATACGCTCAAGCTTGCTCAGCCCGTCCCTTATCCGTGGTGCCGCGATCGAATCCTTGATGAAGTCGGGGTCCGTGAAGGCATGCCTGAATATCAGTCGCTTGCCGATGTCAACGCCAGGGCTGACCGTATGCTTGCGAGTAATGCACCGGAAAGTTTAACCCGCCAAACCATCGTGCAGCTCCAAACCCGCGTCGCGGATTATGTCAATGCGCTCCTAAGCCCAACCGTCATGAACTTTAAGTCACGGAGCCTCTTCAGCGGACGCGCTGTCATAGCACCGGGTGCAGAGTTACACGCTGATCAGGTCGGTATTCCGGAGGAGATGGCGTGGGCACTCTTTGGACATCATGTTACAAATCGGCTCGGTGATGCCGAAGAAGTACGGCGGCGTAGTCAAGGTGCAACACAAATCCTGGATGAATTGATGGCGGGTTCGTGGGTAATTGTGCTTCGTCCACCGGCGCATACACTCACTAACCTCGTTGCGTTCCATCCGGTGCGGCACCCCGACCGTGTCATCCGCGTGCATCCATTCGTGTGCGAGTTTATGAACGCCAATTTTGACGGCGATCAAGCAGCAGTCTTTCTCCCAATCACTGAAACCGGACAACGCGAAGCCGGTGAACGGCTTTCCATCGCCGGGCATCTGAAACACGACCCAAGTTTATCCAAATTGCTGGCACCGACGCATGACGCGATGTGGGGATTGGCACATTTAAGCCTCACCCCGGAAGGGCGCGGCGAAATCGCAGAGATTGTCGGAACCAACATCCCCGCCCCAGACGGTCTGGTTAGACAAGATTCGCTGGCAAAGTCACTAGAAGCCATCCTCAAATGCGATGGAATAGACCGCACGATTGAAATAGCCGAGCGTCTAATGCGGCGCGGGCTCGCAATTACTAAGGAATCGGGTGCCTCCATGAGCCCATTTATCAGTAGACCCGCTGGCAGCCCATCCGTTCCGGTAGATCCCGATGATGCACCCGCTTGGAACGCTCACGCAGAGGAACTTATCGAGTGGCTTGCCGCGTGTAACGACTTCGCGGACAACAACTTGGGACCGCACATCCTTGCGGCAAAAAGCCAAGACGCACGCAGTAGACTTTATCGAATCGCTTGCTGTGTCGGGGCAAGAGGTACGGTTTTGGACCTTCGAGGAAGAGATATCATCGTTCGCAACGGGTATAGCGACGGTTTAACACCCGGTGAACTTTACCCGCTTTCCGTCACTTCGCGGGAGGAGATTGTGCGGCTCAATTTGGAACGGCAACGGATAGAATTGGAATTGCGCAACGACAGTGAGCCAGCAGGATTCACCGTCCTGGTGCGTGCAATGCGTGCCAAACACCCAGGTGTCGTTTTCGCCCGAGCCGCTGCAACCGGTGAGGTCGATCCGCTTACTGATGTGGACAGCCGTCTTTTCGTCGGGCTACCTGTATCAACTGAGGAGTGATTCATTATCTCGAACACACACATTATCCCTGATACAGTCATTCATCAAAGACTTCGCTGCCGATTGAGCCGCCGGCATTCATCGCCAAGTTGCCGCCGTCCATCGGAATTATCGCACCGGTAATCCATGAGGACGCATCCGATGCGAGAAACACGGTTAGACCGCGGATGTCGTCAGGACTCCCGAATCGACCCATTGGAATGCCGCTGAGGAACCGATCCCTAATTCGCGGATCAGCGTCGATGCGTTTCTGCAAATCTGGGTTTAATACTTGTGCGGGTAAAATCGCATTGACTCGCACACCGCGCCCCGACCATTCGGTGCTCAGCTCACGTGTCATCTGAACAACCGCACCCATCGCCATGCTGTATGCGATGTGCCCGCGGCCCATACCCGTGATGCTTGCCAAAGAACCGAGACTTACGATGCTCCCACTTCCAGCAGTAAGCATCCGCCGCCCGGCTTCCTGACAACAACAGAATCTGCCATAGACAAGGTTGCGCCAAGTCTGTTCAACGTCTTCTAATGAGATAACCTCCGGTTTTGATCGGGTCGCTTCGCCCGCGACATTACCTAGAAAATCGATCCGACCAAATTCCTCGTCCACTCGTGCAAACATGGCGCGGATTTGATCCGGACGCGATACGTCACAATCAACAGCGATGGCACGGCGTCCCATCGCCTTGATTTCTCTAGCAGTTTTCCCCGCACCAGCCAAGTCAATATCTGCAAGCATCAAGTCCGCCCCCGCTTCTGCCAAAGCTAACGACATCGCACGACCCATGCCACTAGCCGCTCCCGATACAACTGCAACTCGTCCGGCAAGATTGAACATCTCCGTCACAATCCCCTCTCTGTCTTCATTTTAAATCCAATTACGCTCTCATAGTTGGTGACCGGGATTGAAGCCCTTCTATTTCGTGATGCCTTGGCGCGGGTTCAACTCTTTAATCGCTAACACATTTTACACACCGCGCCAAGTGTGTCAAGATGAGAAATTCAGGATTAACAAAAAAGACCTCAAGCATGCGTCATTGAGATTGGCAGCTGTTTTTACGTGTTGACTCTTTCTTTTCCAATCAACGATTCGAGTTTTTTCTGCAACTGGAAAGTCCTTTCGAACTTCTATGTCCGCTGCTTCTATCGTCTCTCGTAGGGCTCGATTTGCCTGAACGGCGCCGGCTCCATTGCCTTGTACCTGCTTCTCAAAAAAGATTGTAAACGACGCCGCTTCGACAAATTCATACCGCCGGCCGCACACGGTTCTCTGTTCAAATTTATCCCCGGCAAGTGCGAATTTCACCGAATTAAACTATTCTCTTTCACTTTCGGTCTATAAGTAACGAAAATTCAACTCAAACGCCTGGAGGACTTACTATGCACAGCCAGTTTGACTGGCCCCTTAGACCAGCCGATCTGAATACATCAACGACGCAGGCGCTTCCACTTATGTCAATGGCAGAAAACCTTTTGAAAGAAGCAACGCTTAAGGCGTCCGGGCGGTCCGCGCTGACATTAGCCCGCGGCGATGAGCTTACGGTGGTATTGACCGTACTCAAAGCTGGACATAAACTCGCCGAGCATCCTGCGCCAGCCGCAGCCGCTGTCACTTGCCTCGGCGGAAACATCTCGTTTAATACTGACGCTGAAAGAATTACGCTAGAGCAAGGCGAGGCGGTTGTTTTTACCGCCGATGTCCTTCACTCTGTTTACGCCAACGAGGACAGTGTGTTTTTAATCGTTATTGGCGGCGCAGAGGCTAAACACAACTAGGGCGGCAAATAGCGGATTTTCTTCGATAACCATAGACCGTTATGATGCGCTTAACCATTTCTCAAATTACTCGCCTTTTCCTGATTGTCATCGCAATTTGCCCGCAGAAATTTGCCGCGGCAAAAGCGGTCCATTCAGTTTGGTTGGCCTGAATGCGTAGGGACGCTGCGTCTCCGGCTGCTGGTCAGATTTTGGCGCTGTGGGCACGTAGATACCGCGCCACCTCAACACGGTCTTCGTGTTCTGCCCATGCAAGCGGGGATAGGTGATGAGCACCGTCTTTATGATTTAGGTTTGCACCTCGCTCTGCGAGAAGCATGGCTACCGCGAGATGGCCCTTGAACGCCGAAAAGTGGAGCGGCATCCACACTGCACCTAATCCGGGCGGCATCGCATCTACTCCCGCGCCTCGGTCAATCAGCAAGGCGGCAACCTCCGCACGACCATTCAAACTGGCAATACACAATGCTTCATCAAGAATCTCTTGCGGTTCGTCCGACCGAGACTTCTCTTCAAACCAGCCGATGTCGCCGAGGTTCGGTCGATCAGATGCCGCCTCCGGCTTCAGGGTTCCATCTTCAGCAAAGTAAGACTTAACCAAGTCAATGCCGCCGCCGCCCGCCGCCATCCAAAAGCTACACGGCGATATACCACGCTCAATCCAAAAATCGACAGTATCCCGATTCCCGTGCAACATGGCCGATTTTATCTGCCAAATGGCAGGAGATTCGTCCGAGCGTAACGCGCCGGTTTCGATGAGGAGTTGGACAGCTTCTAGATTGTTTGCCCAAAACACTTTTTCCATTCGAGCCCCCGCCCCAATAAGGGCGCGCATTATGGGAAGTCGAGTGTCGGTGGAGATGCCTTCGATCGAGGCGGCGTATTCTAGAAGTGTGATATAGTCCTCAGATACCTCTGGCACCTTTATCATCGCGTTGACAATGGAGGGGTCATGTGTTAACAGTTCTCTCAGTGTGTCTGAATCGCCTTTCCGGACGGCTTCAAACGCTGCACTCAAGGTTTCGTCGGTGCGCTCCGTAGGGTCGGCTCCGAGCATGATTGCACGTTCCACGAGTTTCGCCCAACTCCTAAAACCCCTTTCACGCGCAATCACGAGTTGCGCCTCTTTTAATGACAGGTCAAACGCGCGGATTTGTTCATCTTTTGCGCCCGGGAAAAGCGGATGGTATTCCCGAAGGCGATGAACAGCCCAACGCAAACCAGATTGATGCGCCTTCAATAGAGTTCGCGCTAGTCTGTGGTAGTAGGCGCCGCCATTCCCCCATCCCCACAGCATATGGTCGCGCGGGTCTCGCGTGGAGTGCTCGATCAAGTTCACAGTCATTGATTAAAATTGTCCTCGTAAATCTTATGGGCTAGTAAACTATTGGCTTATTTCAATCTTCATTTCTTAGACGTTCCTACCCCATTTTATAAGATCTTCGGTAGGTTGCAATTTTTGGTTGGAGTAACTATTATTGCCGCTGTAATGACAGTTCCGACAACGCCGATTGGCCAGAACCCACCGACTAAATCGACCGCCCAACCGAGCAACGGCGCAAGAACAACTGTCGCCGCCGATTTGGACTGCGATTCAATCGAAAGCACTGTTGCGGTCATATCCGGCGTGGAATGGGCGTTGAATCGGCTAATCAAAACCGGGCGCCAGAAATTCTCAAGGACGGCTAACGCCACGAATAGGCAAATAATCGCGGGATACAAGCCGAACCACAGCGACGGAATCAACATGGCGAACACTGCGCCGTTAATCCACCACAAAAAACGCGCCGCACTGTCATCGCTGCCCCGCCAATCGGCAATTTTGTGCGAATTGCGTGACGCGAGTGAAGACAGAAAGTAGAGTGCAAAATAAACGCCCGCTACCAGTATCGCTGTGCGCTTATCTGCATCAAATGCCAAAAGCAACGGTATTGCTATCGCTGTCTGCTTGAGAATGGGTTGGAGATAGTCCTTGCATGCCTTGTACATCCCTTCAAACCCCATTGATTCGAGGTTAAGTCGACGGAGCGGGGCGGATTGGAGGAGCTGTTTCAGGGCTTTGCCGAGAACGATGAAAACCGCTTTGAGTGAAACCTGACTTTTCCGATCGCCGTCCAGTTGCACCGGATAACCCAAAAAGTTGATGATATTCAAGGCGTAGGGAATGACTGAGAACCAAAAGATGTCCGTAAAGTTGCCTCGGTAAAAGACCAACGCGCCGGCAATCAGCACTGAGATTGCAGATCCCATTTGTGACCACGAGCGCGTGTAACCGTAAACTTTCGTTTTCTCGTCCGACCGCCCTTCAATCCGCAGCCAATCAAAAATCATCGCCTTATGCGTTCCGCTGCGAAACGCCTCGCCTAGACCGAAGAAGAACATGCCTCCGAATAACGGTGCGACCGAGTTGCTCAACGCAAACGTCACAAAGGACGTGATGTATGCAGAGAACGCGAAAATCATTGCGCGGCGGCGGCCGTAGAGGTCCGCTGCTGCGCCAGACGGCACTTCAAACACATTGGTTACGACCTCACGGAACCCGATCAAGATGCCAATCTGAAAAAATGAAAGCCCCTTCTCGCGAAATGCGAGAATCAGGAACGGGTCATAGTAGCGTTGATTCTTGAGCGCACCGTAGAGTGAAAAACGAAACAGCATCAGTACCCGCCCCCCTCCTTGCCTGAAGCGTCAAATCCTCTGTCCAACCCGCGTCCCTGTGTATATATTATAACGTGAGTTTGACCGCAATCAAACACAAGTTTCTATTGCCTGAATCGCGAATTACAGCCATCTACACGCATTCAAAAATTCTCCTTATAAAGTTTATAGTTACCCACAGGTCCAAAAAAGTGAGGGTGATAATAAGCGGCGCGCGATGGTTCAAATGCCTCTTCCACAGTGGGTAATCATTTTCGGTTCGCTCAAATTTCATTCCCCCGTACATTCAGCACACGCTTGGAACAATTGCCGAATCGCGACATGACAAATAAATGTATACTAGTGATACGTTAAAATTTCAAGGGTTCTTTGGCTCCCATTTCCCCAAGGTCTCCCGATTGAAATATTCTCATCCTTGTCAGCCTCGTCGCTATCCCTCGGCGCGGGCGGCGCATTTAACCCATTGTCATTCCGGTCTCTTACCCATGTGAATTCGACGCCAACCTTGAACGCTCTAGACCTCCACGAAACCGTGAAATTTCACAGTAAGGATGGCCGGTCAATGGGAAAATGACTGATAGAAATGCAGTTCCAGACTGGATTTAACGCCTCCAAAATCATGTTTCAATGTCCGGGTCCGTGTCAATTTACTGTGAAAACTGTGAAATGTAAATTTGCCGTTCAATAAGTTTTTCCATGACAAACCGCGTTTGCGCAACCATGTTCTCCTATGCGTCTCGGTGTATGTGAATGACGCGCAGATTCGTTTGTCACGAGAATCATTGAGCAAAGAAGGACGGAACAAATTATCTAGGGCGAAGGCGAAATCTCGCATCAGAACGGGATTCCGTTCAAAGGAAGGGTTGTACAGTTCTGAGTTGGGCGTTCAATGACATGAAATTGTCAATGTGTGGCGTAAATATATCAGTCATGGTATGATGCCCCGCCCCTTTTTTGCCGAAAAAAAATCCACAACCTAATCGGTTTGTTGTGAATCACTGTGAAACCTTTTGAAATGGTGATAATCGGATTTACCGCTTTTACTCATTACTCATTACGCTATACTCATAACCCTTTTCGCGTCACTCCTGCGAGCATTTTTAGGTTTTTCAAAAACGTGTTTGCGGCTCAATTGAGTAATCCGCCAACCCCCGTCTGTTCTAACTTATGAATCCCCGCTATCCATTCCTGCCGCATTTGTGGGGAATAATCTTGAGGAAGCAATGACCTTATGGTGCAATTTGCTAGGGCTTGCAGTGTTTGATATTGCCTGACTGGTCCGATATTCGGGAGAATGCGATCGTCCGCGATTTCAAGAATCTGATCGAACGATAGCGAACCGTCTTTGGCGGCTGCGCTAAGGTCAGAACGGAGTGAAGCGAAACTTGCCGCGGAATAGCCTTCTGTAGCTTGGAGCAACTTATCCATGAACGAATCACTAATTGTTTCGTTGATAATGTCCCGCACTGTCCACCTGATAAACGCTTCCCGATCCCTTCCTTCAGGATCAAGCACCGGTATAATCATGTCGCCGACTCTTCCCTCTCGCCGCAAGTCCGGTGATAGATTGTAAATTCTAGCGGTCATCAGCAACCACGTAATGTTGCCCTTGAGTTGGGGGTCTGACATCATCGCCTGTATCCTTCCAGTCAGTCGCCGCTCGGTGGCATGCGATTCTCGTCCGATTTCACCGAATTGCGTGTCCGCCTCATCCACGAAAATCATGACTTTAACCAGAGCCGCCAATAAACGCCGGAGACGCTCAAAGATGACATCCGTTTGCCCAAACCACATACTCCTGATGTTTTTTAAAACTAAAACAGGAATATCCAAGTCGCCAGCAAGTCCCTCGAAAATAAACGTCTTCCCGCTTCCAATCGGACCGCACACCGCCGTGCCCGAGATTGCATCCGCTCCAGTTGACGTGATGCGAGGTAACAGTTTGGTCTGAATGAAGGAGACCAACCGCTCATTTCCGACCACTGCTTTCAAGCCGTGCGCTGGTTTTTTGAATTCGACGACATCTTCACCCAACTGGCCCTCAATAAAGTTGGAAACTTTCTCTATGACATCGCCCGGCTGAAGTTTATTTCCTGAGTAGAGCCCCATTATCAGAAGTTGCCGCAGCGCATGGGTGGAAATCCCCGCTGTCAGTGTAGCAAGTTGCTCCTGTGTTCCCCAGAGTCTCAACCGCTTCTCTTTAGGTTTCTGAATCCGATTAAACCAAAAAATGAAATGTCGTCGTTCTTCGACGCCGGGCGACGGGATTTCAACGGTCGCGATTTGAGGTAACTGGGTGATTCTGGAGTTCAACAAGCTTTTGGATTCCGCGATAAATATGACCGTGTCCTCCCCACTCATGAAATCAGGGTCAAGAATCCAATCTTGGACAATGCTGACTCGATGCCTATCCGCTTGGGACAGACTCTGAATTTCACCTACTGGAAGCAACATGTCAGCCGCTTCAATTATTATCACTAGCCTTTCGCTAAGCAAAATATTGCCACGTGATTCCACTGATCTCGACAACAAACATAATTGCCGGAGAAATTCGAGGGCGACCGTTGGGTGCCCAATAGAATCATTCAGATTTGCGTCAAATTGCTCCTGCGCGGATTTTACGGGTTTATCTGGGATAAGATAGTCAAAGGTGTTTCTGGACAGAGGGTTTTGATCTGAATCTTGCCGCCACAATCCGAAGGATTTTTTAAGTTTTTCCCTGTCGCTGACTCTCAAAAACCTGATGGGACCATTGAGTTCATAAACCATAAGGATAAACCCTGGCACATCCCAGGTCTTCGTCAAAAGTGAAACTAGCGGAACATAATCCCCCTCGTTTTTGGCTTTAGCGCAATAGAAAAGATCGTGATTGTTTCCTGCAAGTATAAGAGTTCTCGACGTTCCTGCGTTGATTATCGTTCCCGTTTGAGATAGAAACTCATATTTCGGCTTTTTGACGGCTATTTGTCGACACCTCCATCTCTCTTTACTATATGGCGTCTGCCAAAAGAAACTCTAAAATCTAAAACGTAAAGTTTAGCCCATTGACGATTTCCAAATCATGCTTCTTGACATTAGCGGGCGGTTCATTGTCGTAGCGGAAACCCAACCATGTCGTAAATCCAAGTTTCTTGGTCAATCGAAATCCGATGCTTCCCTCAAATAGAATCCGGTAATCGGAGAAGCTTGCCGGCTGGAACTGATAGTAGCCCGTTGCAGCGGAGGTTAGCCGTTCATCAATCCGCCAGGTCCATGTAACGTAATTGGTCGAACGGATAATGTTTGATTCGATTTTTGCTTCGCTTGTGTCATCATTGATGACCTCGTCTTCCCACATTAGACCGATGCCGATATACGGGTTAAACGCCCTATAGCTTTCCGATTTGGTTACTTCCCTCAACGGCGAAATTCGCAATCCGCCGCCAACTAAATTACGGTCCTGCAACCGGATGAAATCGTTGAATTGCTTTTGAGCGAAGGTCTCAACCGCTGCATCTTGACTGACAGTTCGAATACCGCGCAAGTGAATCAGACCCTTATCAATAAACGATTTGTTGTCCTTGCTTCCTTGATGGAGGTTTGCCAAAATGAATAGATGGTAATTTTCAGCTAGATAATCCGAACGGAATCGGGTTTTCAGTGTCAGCAAATCCGTATTGCCAGCATGAGCCGTGAGATTAAAGGCGATTTTGTTATACCAGCCGTGCCCCAATTCCATCTGCTGTAAGGTTTCGGCGTCGAAGATATTGACTTGGGCTGATGTGGACCTGCAAAGCGACAATGAACATGCAAAGTATAGCGCACATTCAATTAAAATGACTGCATGTAACCTCATGCTTTCCTATTCCTCAATGCGTCCTTGTAACTAGATAGATGTCGAAAACGCAATATATACGGATTGTGTCATTAGACAGGAAGTTTCGATTCCGTATCAGCCGAGGATTTTCGATCTTCTGCTTGATCGGTTTGTTGCGCCCCAAAAATTAACTCGTCAAACTCGTTGGTCGCCGTCGATTCTCTGGCCGCTGCAAGATATGTTTCCTCCTCGGTGCGAGAGTCGGTGCCGGCTAATTCTTGAGCAACGTGCGCTCTGCTTTTCGCCTTTTGCCGAACATCCCGCATCCGTGCAAGTTCCGCTGATGTGCCGTCGGTACTGATGCCGGATAGCATATCGGCAATTTGTTCTTGCTCTCTCGCCGTAATTAAATCGGCGACAGCTTCCGCCTGTTCCTGCTTGATTTTATCCAAATCTCGATGTAATGCACTGATTTGCGTCATATGCCCGCTAATGTCCTCTTGAGCGCTTTCGATGTCGGCCTCTAGCTCTTGGATTCGCGCATTTTTTTCTTCCAGCGTTGAATTAAAATCGTTGTAAGCATCAACACAACGCGTGTAGTCAGGATTTTGTTTGATTGAGTCCTGTGCCTGCCCCTGCTTCTGTAGATCCTCGGCTATACGCTTTGCCTTCGCTAAAGCCCCGGTTTTGAGTCGTTCGAGTCTATCTACATCGTCGGTAAGGTTTTGAACAGTTCCCTCTTTACGCTTAACTAGCGACATCAGTTGACCAATTGCCGACTTGTAACGCTGGACATTCGCTTTTTTATCCGCGATAATTTTTTCATACGCCCCTCTGATAGCTTCAGGGTTTTCCATCACCCTATCGGAAAGCTCGTGGGCTCTGCCTGTAAGCGCATACCACATAGATTTGAAAAGTCTTCCGATTCCACTCGCCATTTTGCATTCTCCTTCTATCCATGATTAAAGGTTTAACTTTTAATAGCAATTCAAGTTACCAGCCAAGACGCGAAACTTCAATTGGTTCGTTTATGGTCACCCCGATACTCCATAGGATACCTGTTATTGCAAGACATTGTACAATATTTGGTTAAGTTTTACAATTGGAATTCCATGTTGACCAGGACCATCTCACAGAAAAAAAGGGTTGCAATCGAGTGTCTGGCGGTCTCTCCCTTTGGGATGTAGGGACTGAAAGTACGGGTCAATATTCTTTGATTGCGGTGCCAACATAGATAGGTAATGTGATATAATTCGCGTCATACTGGCCCATGGGAGTCGAAGATGATTATTGAAAAGCGTTTATCGGCAGCGGATGCGCGGAATCATGGCGACGCGATTCCGGTGTGTGCGGGGCCTTACCACACGAATGGATGAAAAGCGCGTGGGACGTTCGGGTAGAAACACTGAAACTAGGGGATTCGCTTGCGGGCCGGTAAACAGGTTTTGATATCAAGCGAATCAAAACTGAGAAGGTCATCGTTTGGGTGGGAATTGGATGTCTAGCAACTGCGGGCGGCGCTTGGATCCCCTTCTAAACCAAGAGTAACCGTCACCAGATATATTATTTAGATGGAGTAGCGGCCAATTAGACGACGTGATTTCCTCAAACTCATTCCAATAGGCATTTCCGGTTACTGGTTATCCGGATGTTCAGAGTCGGAAAATCTGCTGAGCGATGCCATTGACGACGATAAAATTACCCTTGGCCCTCTTCGTGCTGAAACTCTTGTGTCCGGCCTGGATACACCGTGGGACATCGCCTGGGGACCGGACGACTTCATCTGGATGACCGAACGTAGGGGAAGAATTTATCGTGTTGATCCCGCCAACGGTCAGGTTGCACAAGTTGCCCAAGTCAGTGTGGTTGAGGTCGGCGAAAGCGGATTAATGGGTATCGCATTCCACCCCGACTTTGATACGCAACCCTTCGTCTACTTCGCCCATTCCTTTGGCGCACGGAATGCGATTCGGAATCGGCTAGTAAGGATGCGTTTCGATGGCATTTCGCTTGGCAACCCAGAAACTCTGATGGACAATATCCCCGGCGCCGCCTTTCACAACGGTTCACGCCTTGCCGTGGGACGAGATCGTTTGCTCTACATGACAACAGGTGATGCCGGAAATCCGGCTTTATCTCAAAACCTCAACTCTGTTGCTGGGAAGGTGCTTCGCCTTACGTTGGACGGTCAACCGGCGCCGGGCAACCCGTTTGGCACAACCATATATTCTTACGGGCACCGTAATGCTCAAGGATTGGTCTTTCACCCTGAGACAGACGACCTTTATCTGACGGAACACGGTCCATTTGACAATGACGAGGTTAACCGCGTGGAGATTGGTCGAAACTATGGGTGGCCAGATGTTAGCGGATTTTGCGACGATGATGTTCGCGGGGAAGGCGACTTCTGCGATAGAAACAACGTCGCCGAGCCCGTCGCGGCTTGGACGCCCACAATCGCTCCTGGAGGGGCGGATTTCTACAATGCCGATCTCATATCCGGTTGGAAAGGTAGTCTTCTCTTCACCACGCTCAAGGGTTCGGCGCTAATCAGGCTAACGCTTTCCACAGACGGAGATAGGGTGGTTGGCGAGGAATTCCTTTTTCAGCACGAGTTTGGACGGCTGCGTGATGTACTGGCAGCACCCAACGGTCCGATATACCTTGCAACGAGCAACCGCGACGGCCGGGGCAGACCTGCTGCAGATGATGACCGAATCCTGCGAATTGAACCGGAGTTGATTGTAAACGAAAATGAGTAGCGATAAGCGTTTGCCAATTCGCCCGGTCTGGATTTGGTAGTCTAGACGCGCTGCGTCGAATTAAATCGTTCGGATGTATCGAAATCTAGCAGCATCATCCCGAAATTAACAGCCGGATTGCGGGATGACGCTCCTAGTGCGCACTGAACGATTTTCAATCGGCAGATTGGCAACTCCGATCAGCTACAGTTCGATTGGCATTTGCAGTTTCATCAGAAATCGGAAGATTATTTGAGGATAACCATACGTCTTGCAGAGGAGGAGTCTGTTGTGTCGAGCTTATAGAAGTATGGATTACTACTGACTCGCTCGCCGCGGTCATTCCGTCCATCCCAATAGGCAGCTTTCTCCCGAGTCAGATAAGAACCAGCGGCTTGATTCCCCAGTTGAAGTGTACGTATACTGCGTCCGGATGCGTCATAAATGGTAATGGACACATCGGACGCCTCCGCTAGCTTATACGGAATCCATGTTTCAGGGTTGAACGGATTTGGGTAATTCTGAAGCACTTGAGTGGTCATCGGCACCAAGTTGGCAAGCGTCGAATGCAATGTTGAGTAAGCCCGCCGCATATCCTCCAGCGTAATCAGTTTATCTATCTTTCCAAATGGTTCGCCTGAAGTGACGTCAGTCACAATCAAACGCAGTGTATCTCCAACGTGGACTAATGGGTTCCGGTTCATATCGGCGAAACCTAACGTCAATCGGGCCCCTGATTCCACGTTCGCGGTTGTAAGCAGGTTGTTCGTTCTGAGGTTTTTCACGGAAACATGGTAAGGTCCAGGGTAACCTTCTCCCTCTATCACGCCGTCAACAACAAACGCCCATAGATTTTGCGGTATTGGCGTTGCCGATGGGGCTGCGATGCCTTCCGCATCCGGTGAATCGCTCCAGCCTGCTCCCGTGAACTTGACATCGCCGCCATTAGGCGTATTGACGATATAACCGCGTCCGCCCTCAATCTGAAATCCGTCGCCCGGAGTATCACGAGTCCATGAGACGAATCTGCCTTCGTCAGAGATACTGATTACCATTGTCGCGTTGATAAATTCCATGAAACTTTGAGCGGTAAACGGTTCCAATGGACGCAAAGGCGGTGAAATAATGTTCAAGCCGTTGTTTAGGGGCACCGTAAACGAGAGTTTGCCGGTAGCTTCCTCCGGCAAAACGACATCTTCAACAGACCCATCCAGCGTACTGACCATGGTCGCTAGATTGTTTGTAGCTCGGTGAAAAAACGGCGGCCAAAAACGTCTAACGGCTTGAACCTTTTCAATCTCTTGCGTCACGGGTGCCGATTCACCCATTGTCAGGAGAATAAATGCGACCCGAAAATCTTTCTGAGAAGAATCTGCATGTGGGATTCGCACACCGTTTGCTGCGACAATACCTTCAATGGTAACTTCCTCTTTCTCGCCGCGGAATGAAACGTCTGCCATGGGGTTCAAAAATCGCAAATTACCCCATAAAGACGGATCGTCGAACGGAGGTGGAATATCTATATCATGGGCGTTAACGACTAGGAACGTCGGATGAACCTCCTCCGGCCTTAACAAGCCCATCAAATATAAATCGAGTGGACCGAATATATCCTTCGGGTCTAAAGTAGTGAAAGTCCCATCGCCATTATCGCGAATATCGTTGCCGCCCATGACCGAACCACCGGTATGCAGGAAGAAATTCCAATGCGTGCCGCCGCGTCCTAACAACTGGGTTGGATTTAAATCAACTGCCCATCCGTGCCCGAACTCGTGCAACACGACACTCAAGGTTGAAGTTGCGGAACCGCTCACGTTCTCCAATGGATTGTCAGACCATACCTTTAAATTCTTCATCACGAGAAAAGTTCTCAACCTGCCCTGACTCCCGTAATCATCGGTATGATCGAAAATCGGAAAAATGCCCTTGCCGGAATAAACGCTGCCAATTCCCAACACATCATTTTTGACGGGGACGGCAAAGGCGAGGACGCGAAAGATGTCTAAATCCGATTCAAAATTGGTGAAGAGAACCAAGCTATCAAAATCGTCGCCGTGGCTCTTATAAAACTCTCGTGCAACATTTTGGATGTTGACTGTCGCTTTGTCCACGAAAACTTCGGCGATGGCGCCTGCCGATCCTTGAAACGGCAAATCGTCGGAATAGTCGACCAAAGCTGTCTGTGAGGCGTCGTTAAGCCCCCCGGGGGACAATCCCACAATTCCTGTTCGGACTCTAGACGATTCGAATCGGATGTCGATGACGCCCGTATCGAACAGAACTACCTGCATTGTAACTTGTGAGTCAATAGCTTCAAACGTCGGAACATTGAACCAAGTGATTGTAATTTGGCCCGGAGAATCTTTAACTTCGACCGCGGTCGCTTCCTCACTAAAGGGCACTGACGATCCAGGGTTCAAATCTGCATACAGCGCACCAATGCGAGGCGGCCCCCCCAAGAAATTTTGCAAATCCCTAGCACGTGGATTGGTGTCGCCTGTACCGAATGTGAAGTTTCCATCGGAGTTAACGAAGACATCGGTATACCCCTGTCCGAAAAATGTGAACGGGAATCCGATGGCAATCTTTCTGCTGTCGTCATCGGTCAAATCCAACACCTGGCCGAAAACGGCTTCAAATTCAACCTCATCGGGTCTGGACACATCGTATCCTTCCACAGCATTGGGGGTAAATCGTAAGCTGCTATTCGCTAAATCGAAAAAGTTTGTGGGTTGGACGAGGTGTTCGTTGCCCTGAATGACTACCACGTGCCCTACATCAGTGGATGTTGAAGGGAAGCTAACTTCTCGCGCAGCGTTTATTTTCAGTTGTTGATACGGCGAATCGCCCGGTCTTGCTTGGGCATCTACACAGAAGAGAATTAAAAGTATTGTGCTCAACGGCACTATTCTTAACTTCATGAAAGTATTCTTCCTTATTTTTTTGCGGTTAATACGAGATTTGTTTCACAGCAATTAGTCTTAGAACCTGTTTGAAAAGTCTAAATTCGTTTTCAAGAAAAACCATTATGTGCCAAACGCCTTGAAAATCCCATGATTTTGACCTTCATATAACCAACAAATGGGTTTGCCACCTACTTTTCAAACTGGCTCTTAGAATCCATTGCCAAATTCAGCAGAATCTTCACGTATTTAGAATATCGATAAACCTTCCGTAAACCGAAATTTTCAATTCAACACTCTACCGCAATACGCACATGGCGCGGTGGCACAAGGCCTTATGCAAGTTGGTAGAGCTCGCAAGCCATTATATTCCGCGATGCTAACGTTGTCAAGTCGTTTTTCCACGGTGCAATTCAACCTTCACGCATCATTCGGTGGGTAAGAGAAATTCATCTGCAGGAAAAGAGGGTCTTCACTGATGGACAGCATTGCAACTGTAGATGGCGCCATTTACGTGAACGCTCTACAATCTCTGTTGATGCTGTGCTTGAGCGTTTGGCAAAGTGCGCAGGCAGGTAGGTAGGTACAACCTCGGTATCTGTAGATTGTGTTAGAGAGTAGAAGGAATCAATGGCGGGTAATCTTGAGCCGATTTAAGCAGAACTCATTTTAGCACTTGGCACTGAGGACAGTAATATGTAGATCTCTGCTTTTGTATGATACGCTCAATGGCAGATTGGCAGGCTGGGCAGGGCTTACCTTCCTTCCCATATACATAGTGTAAACCTTGGGACTGTCCCGTATCAACAGCGGTTTGATAATTGGCTACGGTAGCCCCCTGTTGTTCAAAGGCACGTTTTAAAATTGTACTGATTGACTGTCCTAAGCATTTCTTCTCTGAGCTAGAGAGCTTATTCGCATGTGTGTTTGGGTCTAGTTTCGCTAAAAACAGAATTTCTGATTTATATACATTACCTATTTCTGCAACCAGCCGTGAAGAAATTAGAATTTCTCCTAACGGCTTTGCCTGATTTATGGGCAAACTCAAAAGCTGTTCAAACTGCTCTTGGGGGAAGTGCTCTTGTAAACCATTGATGCCAAGGGTTTTTACGCTAGGTACTTGTTCCAATAGTTCTTGTTCAGAGCTAAATACTTGAAACCGCCCAAAATTTCGCATATCATCAAATATAGCTCTCATGCCGCCATCGAAATCCAAAACCACTTTCGCATAGTTTGAGGGCATCTCACTTGACAGGTCTTTTGCCGGTTTCTCAATGGTCCACGCGCCGGTCATTCCAAGGTGGGTTAGCGCGAGAAAACGCTCGAACCACCAGATTAGGAATTTTCCGCGGCGTTCGAGGCGTTCAAGGGTTTTTCCTTGAAGTAAACCCAATTTGTCTAGTTGTATTTGGTAGCGTTGGTATTTTAAGGCTAGTGGAGTAAAAGTTACTTTTTGAAGTCGTTTTTTCTCAAGAGCCAGCAAATCGCGTCGGTTCCGCTCAACCTCAGGGCCTTCAGGCATGATTTTTATTAATTATCGGCTTTAATTGGCACTGGCACAGAAACATCTGACGGCTAGCACCGCCTCGTAGCTGCGTTTTTCATGCACGTTCGTGGTAACTGGCCAAATAGGAATTGATGTTGTCCACAGCGGCAGGTTTAATGCCGATACTGTCTGTAGCGTTTCTGTTCAAGGCGGGTTATATGCTGCACCGTTCGCGGAGATTACATTCTGTAAATGAACGTCCTGTTGGCAGCAAGACAGTGAGCGGAGTAACTGCAAAGAAAACCTGATGTTCGAGAAGAATTTTAGTTTCGCGGCAGAATCTCCACCTTAACAGAAGCCAATTAAGACGCTCTGACTTTACAGGTTATTCCCGAAGCTGAAGCGCGATTCGACCCAATCCAAAAATTTAGGCGTTCGTAAGACCGCAGTAAACCAGACTAAGTCAACCCATTAAAGGCTGTTCAATCGATACTCAGCCGAAACTGACGTTAAATTGCCGCAGATCCCTTTTCACCAGTACGAATGCGAATCGTCTCTTCAACTGGCAAAACGAAAATCTTCCCATCGCCAATCTTTCCGGTTGAAGCTGCGTGTTGCACGGCTTCAATGACCTGATCGATGTTTTCTTCCGAGACGACAATTTCAAGTTTTAACTTGGGGACAAATTCAATGGTATATTCGCTTCCTCGATATAGCTCTGTGTGGCCTCTGCTTCTGCCGAAGCCGCGAATTTCACTTACTGTCATCCCACGAACACCGACGCTGTTAAGGGCTTCTTTGACTTCTTCCAGTTTGAAGGGACGGATAATGCACTCTAGCTTTTTCATTTTGAATTACTCCTTCGTCCAAAGCGATTTAGGTAAGTTTAGCAAGCCCCGATTCGTTTTCCAATCGGGGCTTGGGATTCTGATTAAATATCGTGGTAAAGATGGAATTCGTATGGATGTGGACGTAAATTAATCGCATCGACTTCGTTTTCATGCTTATACGCGATCCACGAATCAATCACGTCCTGAGTAAACACATCACCCTTGAGGAGATACTCGTGATCGTCTTCTAAGGCGTCAAGTGCTTCCGCCAACGAACTTGGGGTTGAATCAATTGCAGCCATATCCTCCGGTTCAAGATCGTACAAATCTTTATCAACAGGATTTCCCGGATGAATCTTATTCTGGATACCATCAAGACCAGCCATCAGCAAGGCACTGAAAGCGAGATAAGGGTTGCAAGATGGATCAGGTGTACGGAATTCAACGCGTTTTGCCTTTGGGCTCTTGTGATAAATCGGAATTCGGACACATGCGCTTCGATTCCGCTGAGAATAGGCGATATTGACGGGTGCTTCAAATCCAGGCACCAGCCTTTTGTAAGAGTTTGTCGTTGGTGCAATCAGCGCACAGAGTGATTGTGCGTGTTTGAGCAGCCCACCGATATAATATAACGCCGTTTCACTCAAAAGCGCATAACCTTGCGCGTCAAAGAAAATGTTTTGATTGTCCCTCCATAAACTCTGGTGAATATGCATGCCTGAACCATTGTCTTCAAAGAGCGGCTTCGGCATAAAGGTTGCCGTTAGATTGTGTTCGCGAGCAGTGTTCTTGATGATGTATTTATACAGTGCCAGCTTATCACCCATCCGTGCCAAGGTATCGTACCGCATGTCGATTTCACCCTGTCCACCTGTACCTACTTCGTGGTGATGAACTTCCACGTCAATTCCGCATTCAATCATCTTGAGGATAATTTCAGAACGAACATCCTGCAGCGAATCCGATGGAGGTACCGGGAAATACCCTTCTTTATAACGGGGCTTGTAACCAAGATTAGGCCCTTCATCGCGCCCTGAATTCCAGCTTCCCTCAACTGAATCGACAAAGTAATATCCTGAGTGATGATCTTGACCATAACGGATGTCATTTAAGAGATAAAACTCCGCTTCGGGCCCCCAGAAACTAGTGTCGGCGATACCTGTAGATTGTAAATAAGCCTCCGCCTTCTGCGCCACATGCCGTACATCGCGTGAATAGCTTTCCAGCGTCACCGGATCTTTAATGTTACAGACAAGACTTAACGTATCAATTTTACAAGCTGGGTCAATTATTGCAGTATCGGGATCTGGAAAGAGCAGCATGTCGCTTTCGTGAATCTGTTGAAAACCGCGAATGCTTGAACCGTCAAAGCCGACGCCCTCTTCAAACAAATCTTCGGTTAATTCTGAGATTGGCATCGAAAAGTGCTGCCACATACCCGGCAAATCCATGAATTTGAAATCAACAATCTTAAGGTCATTTTCTCTTGCAAAAGCAATCACTTCACTCGTTGTCATCAAAAATCCTCCAAAAATGATTCAGAAATAGTAACAAAAACCAGTTCTTGATTGAGACTGTCCGACGTTGATGAAGCCGAATCAATCGGAGCAAATCAAAATGGGGTTCTCAGACGAACATCTTTTATGACGCTGCGTTGAGCGGCAATGCCTACCAATTTAGAGATTTTGCAAACTTGCACTTCACTAAATTCAGGAAACGTTTACGCAATTATTCTAACAGAAACTGCGGCAAATACGCAAAGTATGAGCAAGTGTTATGCCAACTTTCAGACCGTGCCGAGTTACATGACGAAATCTACAATCGAACAACTAATGTGTTTGACTCAATACTTCACGAATCGCTGAAACCGTGTACACCAAAGCATATCCATGCGATGCCACAATGCACTCAGGCAATATATTTAAACAATTAATGATGCTGAATAATTGAGCACTGCTGCTAAAGGTTTCAGCATTTTGAGCCGTTGCTGTAGTCGGCTGCTAACTAGTCAAATCTTCACCAAAACGGCTTGCTACCGGTTCAATCTGTCCTGCATATTTGTTCCCCGGTTTCTGGCGATATGGCACTTTTGCAGGGGAAGATAACATTTCAAACGTAAACGCGCAAATCCTCATGCCAGGATAGAGTTTGACAGGCATGCGTCCAAGATTACCAAGTTCTAAGGTTGCTGTGCCGACCCAACCCGGATCAAAAAGTCCTGCGGTGCTGTGAACAATAATGCCGATTCGACCAATGCTGCTTCTCCCTTCCAGCCGCGCCATCACGTCGTCCGCCAGTTCAAGGGTTTCGAGCGTCGCAGCAAGGACAAATTCATCCGGCTGTACGGTAAATGCGTCTCCGTCAGGCACCTCAACTTTGTGCATCAATCCATTAATGTCAATCCCAGATTGGAAATCAATATATGGATATTTGCTATGTTCAAATACACGAAATGTATTTCCCAACCTAAAATCAACAGAACACGAACCCAAGTGTTTCGTGAGGTCCGGAGCAGGCGTAATTTTGATTTTCCCTTTCTCCAAATATCTTAAGATATCCTGATCCGATAGAACCATTAGCGTTCCTCTGTATCAGCCGGTGTATCAACTGCGTGTCGGTTATCCAAAAAAACTCGGTGGTCTCATTTAGAAATTTTACGCGCTTTATCTCCTGTCTAAATGAACATTGAGCATTAAACCGGATTTACGGCACGATAAGACTCAATTGCAACGCGGATTTCGAAGATTGTAAGCATGCTTTCACTCGGAAAGCTGATTTGGATGAGAAACATATTCCCATCATTTTCATCATTATATCAAATTTTAAAGCAAGTGTCACGTTTTTTTAATCGAAAGAGAAAACTCCAACCGTAATCATCTATAGGTATGAAGTCGAGGTGAATATGTATTGAATAAAGATGAAAGGATGGAATAGAAAGAAAGGAGTTCTTTCACCCCTGCCGAAGGCCGCGCTCGATTGGCGTTTAGGATAGTATGAAACTGTGCTTCACCAATTATTCACCACGTTTCCAAGGATCTGCTACCATTTCACTGTACTTTATATCGAAGCTGTGATAAACTTTTTTCATATTTCAGATCATTTAGATTAGTCGCGACAATCTCTGAATTATTCAGGAGGCAAATTATGGCACATTCAGATTACAAGATTGGCGTTGTTGGTACGGGTCGGATGGGGGGTAACATAGCACGCCATTTGCACGATGAAGGGTTTTCAATTGTTGCGGTGTTCGATGTTATAGAAGCAGCAGCTAGGGTGCTCGCCGAGGAGATAGGTGCGGAGGCGGCTGATCGCCCGGCGCGAGTGACAGAACTCGCTGATTATATTATTACGGTTGTAACCGATGATGATGCTATGCGGCAAATATTCTCGGAGTCAGATGAAGATAGCTTGCTCAATAGTGCAAAAGGCAAGCTATTTCTCAATTGCGCAACAATTTCACCGCAAGTTCATGTCGATGTTGAGAAACTCGCCGAAAAACGTGGTGCCCAGAGTTTGGAAGGCTGCATGGCAAGCAGTATCACGCAAGCACGTGAAGGAACGCTCTACCTGATGTGCGGCGGCAAAAGAGACGCCTTTGACAGAGCGAAACCGATTCTCGATTCGATGAGTGTAGCGCTCCGCTATGTCGGCGATGCTGGCCGAGCTGCGCAGGTAAAAGCCTTAGTCAATATGGTGATGAACATTAACACTGCCGCGCTTGCTGAAGGACTCGGACTTGGCGCCGCGCTCGGTCTCGACTTGACTATGCTCCAAGAAGTCTTTGCTCAGACCGGTGCCAATTCGCGCGTACTGGAGACAGATGGCGAAGATATGGAAAATCGAGATCACGAATGCTATTTCTCAGCGGCGCATGCCGCAAAGGATTCAGGGATTGCCCTTGAGCTTGCCAAAGCTGCTGGCTTAAATCTACCGCTCGCCGAAGCTACCAAGAAACAATATGATAGGATGATTGAAATCGGTAAAGGAGAGTTAGATAAATCGGGCGTCGCCGAACTCACATTTCCCGGAAGGGGATAGGTAGAAAAAATATCATCAATTCGATGGCAGGGCGGCACACACCATTTTGCTCTCATATTTACTTCCATTTGATGACCGAATGAAGCCGCAAATTTTAGGTTCATCTAAATCTCCGACCATACTGAATTCTCGCAGTAGCAAGAGACCGTCCAATTGATTCTCGCAGAGACCGCCGAATTTAAGTATTTTTGACCTGATCAATTCGGTTATTTGAAACGTTCATCTCGACACACGATTTCCTTCATTTCAGTTACACGCCAAGCTGTTCTCAATTCGGGCTGAGAACTGTCCAAGAAATGATTTGCCCTTAAATTTTTGGACTACATCTTATCGGCATTAAGACCGTACCTTTAATTTTGACTTGCTAGTTGTTGAGATTACCGTATTGTCGGTTTAGTGTCAAAGCGCAATCATACCTGCTCCATTTCCCGACGGATTTTTGCATTACACTTGGATTTGGAACGGAGTTTGAAACCGTTCCGAGACAGACCTTGCACATCGCCAAAAAGGTAATGATGAACACTCTACCTCTCCTTTCCGCCCATTCTCACTGTTGCTTAACCGAGAGACGGGGTAACTCAATGCTTTTTTTGAAATAGATGGGGCCTGCCCCAATTTGCCGCCGAGATGCTTCCGCTCAGCGACGTGTACGTTGGATGCACTGTGGGGATATTTTTTCCAAGGGAAAAGAGAGTTATGGCGATATCACATTCATCGATGTGACGGCGGCTTCTTTCATGTTTCTTAGGATGTTTCTAGTATTGATTGATATAGGGATTTGTGTTAAAATGGCGGTCTGCAAAGAAGTGAAGCGTATATATCTTGAGAAGGAATAACATGGCACCGAGGAAGAAACTGTTAAAATTGGGAGGCGGCTCGGCCTGTCCGGGAGAAAGGATTGAGCCAGCGGTAGAACTAGTCGAAAAGGGCGGGATTGACTACATTGTGTTTGATTCCCTTTCTGAAAGTGAGATGCTAGCTTTTGAAAGACACAAATTGAGCCACCCTGATGAGGGATTCGATATTTATACGGAGAGACGGCTCAGGGCAATCTGGCCCATTTGCGCCCGCAAAGGAATAAAAATTATAGGCAACATGGGAGCCGCAAATCCCAAAGCGGCGCAGGATTTAGCGATTAGGGTGGCACGAGAATTAGGGCTTGGCGGTGTGAAGGTTGCTGTGGTATTAGGTGATGATGTTCTTTCGCTCGTCAAAGAACTCGATCTGAAGGTTAACGAGACTGAAAAGAGGGTCAGTGAATTCGGCGACAGACTCATTGCGGCGCATGCCTACATACCCGCGGACCCTGTCGTGGAGGCTCTTGAAGCCGGGGCAGATCTCGTTATGACGGGAAGGGTCGGCGATGCTTCATTGTATCTAGCGCCGATGATTTTTGAATTTGGCTGGCGTGAGGATGAGTGGGATTCATTCGCCAAGGGCATTATACTAGGGCACCTGTTTGAGTGCGCTGGACAGTTGACCGGCGGATATTTTGCAGATCCGCCATACAAGGTTGTTCCCAATCTTTATCGCTTGGGTTTCCCCATCGCGGAGGTCGCCCCAAATGGCGATGCCATTATAACGAAGGTTCCGGGGAGTGGCGGACTGGTGAGTCCGGCTACTTGCGCGGAGCAGATGTTATACGAGGTCGGTGATCCGGCCAGATACATTGAGGCGGATGTAATCTCGGATTTCAGTGATATGGGTTTTGAACAGATTGGTCCCGATAGAGTTGCAATCACCGGTGTTATCAAGGGAACCCCCAAACCCGAATTGCTGAAGGTCAACTTAGGCGTCAAAGACGGGTATAGAGCGGAAGGTACAATTTTCTACGCGGGCCCCGGTGCCTATGAAAGGGCTAAACTAGCTGCGGATATCATCAAAAAGCGGTTGGAGTTGATTTCGCATCTGAAGGCGGATGCGTTACGGTTCGACCTGTTGGGAATCAATTCACTGTATGGCTCCTCCAATGAAAAACCAGAAAGTGTTCCGTGGGAAGTGGGGCTTCGCGTTGCAGGTAGAACTCGAGAAAGCGCTGAAGCTTGGAAGATAATGCATGAGCTAGAGACAATCGACAACAACGGTCCAGCTGCGATTGGCCGCGGCTTAAGGAAAGAGGACGTTACTGAGATTCTTGGTTACTATTCAACGTTCATACCGCGGGTTAAGGTTAAGACTAAAGTCTTGATTGAGGAGGCATAGCTCATGGGGAAGGTCCAGCTGAGAGAAATCTGTCACGCAAGGTCCGGGGATAAGGGGAATACCGCGAACATCGGTCTGATTGTATATGATAAACAACACTATGAATTGATTAAAAGAGAAGTAACCACAGAACGGGTCAAGGTGTTTTTCCAAGGAACCGTGAAGGGCGAAGTGGAGAGATACGAACTGCCTCGGATGGGCGCACTCAACTTTGTGCTGCACCAGGCGTTGGATGGTGGATCCACCCGAACTCTCTCGTTCGATGTTTGTGGAAAAGCGCTGAGTTCCGTGCTTTTAAGTCTTATAATTGAAACTTCGGATTAACCCGCATTAAATGGAATCACCAAGCTTTATGCTATGGGAGGTACAGCAATGAAATTGGGTATGTTCATGATGCCCTTACATCCACCGGAAAAAGACCGAACTGAATGTTTTGAGGAAGATATCGAACTGGTAGTTCATGCCGACGAGCTCGGATTCACCGATGTCTGGGTTGGTCAGCACCACTCGGCTGCTTGGGAACCCATACCTGCCAACGACATGTTCATTGCCCACATGCTACCGCTCACTAAGAACATCCGTTTTGGTCCGGGCGTGGTAATTGTACCCCACCATCATCCAGTCAATGTAGCAGTTCGTATTGCATACCTAGATCACTTAGCGCGCGGTCGTTTGAATTGCGGCTTTGGTCAAAGTGGCGTGCCGACCGATTGGGAATTGTTCGATTTGCCGGATCCAAGGACGCAGGGTCTGATGACGCTTGAGGGAATTGATATGGTCCTCAAATTATGGCAAGCGGAGGCGCCGTTCGATTTCAAGGGGGAATTCTGGCGCATCCGAATCGAAAACCCAAATCCTGAAGTTGCCCTAGGGTCAATGCTTAAACCGTATCAGAAGCCCCACCCGCCAATCGCGATGAGCGTAGTTAAGGGAACGTCGATGGGAGCCCGAACGGCGGGTGAGCGCGGTTATATCCCGGTGAGCACAAATGTCGTACCGGCGGCTACGGTTGCCCAGCATTGGCAAACCTACTGCGCTGGCGCTGAAGGCGCCGGCCAACCGGCCCCTGACCGATCCATTTGGGGTGTATCACGCAGCATTTTCGTGGGGGAATCCAAAAAGGAAGCTTGGGACTTCGCGGTGAACAGCACATTCGGCCGTTCATGGGACTACATGATTAAGATTGTCAGGGCGGCGAACCTGTTGGACATTATGAAAATGCATCCAGACATGCCCGATGATGAGGTCACACCGGAATACGTCCTAAAGAACATTTGTATTATCGGTGATGTAGCGGAATGCGTTCGGCAGTTGGAAGATTTATGGGATGTGACCGGCGGTTTTGGTACACTGCTGATGATTGCCCACGACTGGGACGACAAAGCGAGATGGATGCAATCCATGAAGTTGCTGGCGGATGAGGTCGTACCCGCATTACCATCGGTCTAAATCCATTTTATTGCTGTTTGCGTCGTTTGAGAAGCCTCACCGCGAATCTCCGAATGGCACTTCAGAAGCATTGAAGACGACATGTAAACTTTAAGGTTTCAATCCTAAATTACCATAAATCCTGGCGAAGGAGGTGTTTGGCATGGCGTTTGACTCGAAGTTGCAGCGGCAAATCATGGGCTGCTTTGCAACGGGCGTCACGGTGGTGACAACGAGATGCGGCGACCACATCACCGGTATGACAGCAAACGCCATCATGTCTTTGTCGTTGGAACCGCCGCGCATCGTCGTTTCCGTTGACAAGTTGAGTCACATGCATGAATCGCTTTTGCAGGGCAAATGCTTCGCGATCAATGTGCTGCGGGCAGATCAGGAGGCTACTTCTCGCCAGTTTGCAATGCCAGGACCGAAAGACTTTTCCGGATTGCCGCTAACGGTGGCGGAGACCGGGGCACCAGTTTTGGTTGAAGCACTCGCGTTTGTGGATTGCCGGCTCGTCGAGATTCTATCGGGCGGCGATCACGATATGTTCCTCGGTGAACCCGTTGTCGGTGAGGCGCGTGATGGCGAGCCGCTTATATTTTACGGCGGAGGTTACACGCAGCTAGCGCTATCAAGCGGGCAAGAGGGGAATCCATGAATCCCAAGCTTTGGAATATCGGCTTGAAAATTGACGAGCTAGATTCGGAAATCGGTTTTATGAAAGCGATTGGCGCCAAACTCCGGTATCGTGAAACTCGGACCAAGCCAAAGGGAGGGAAATACAATACCGCACTGCTTGAGTTCGGTGGAACCCGTGCTTTTCTTGTCGATGAACCGGTTTTCGAACACAAACTCAAACATCAACTCACCCCCGGGTTGACCCATATTGTGTTTGAGGTTGATAACCTTGCAGAAGCCTACCAACGGATAACCAGTCTCGGTGCAAGAGTACTTATCGAGCCAAAACAGGTCAGTGGCGGGTATGGGTCACGCCGCATCGCCTTTTTCCAATCCCCCAATGGCCTAGTCTTCGAGATGATTCAAATCCTAGAAGCTAAGGTGTGAAACTACCGCAGGTTTATTGTTCCCTTAAACCCATACCTTCCGTAGCGGTTAGGAATCGATTTCCCCGGACATTTTCAAATCGCTCTACAAACCCACTGGGCCAGCGAATCTCTACCAAATCTGCCATATCGGACTGGCCAAGCCCAAAGTGTAATCGCATATCGCTATGCGAAGGGTAACTGCCCCCGCTTTTAACTTCTCTGATTTGTGAATTACCGCCCACCACGACCTTTATCCGGGTCCCAATTCCATCGCGGTTACTTTGCACACCAACTGTTGTAAATGAAAGCCAGTGGTTCAGATGAGCGCTGTCATTTCGCAGGAGATTAGGCGGCTGATGACAATTAGTGACTAAAACATCAATATCTCCATCATTATCATAGTCGCCAAAAGCTGCGCCGCGACTCACCTTCTTCAAAAGCAACCCTTCGCCGGATTGATTGGATACATCCTCAAATGTAATATTGCCCGTGTTCCTGAAAAGTTGGTTTTGCTGGGCATAGGTGAGGTTAGGATTGATTAGATGAATGTTATCGTTCAAGTCTCCCGTGGCGATAAAGAGATCTACCAATCCGTCGTTATCAAAGTCTGCGAAATCTGCTCCCCAAGATAGCCGCATGAGTGTTTGGGCACCGATTCCAGAACGATATGTGATATCTGCAAACAGCCCATTCCGATCGCTGCGGTAGACGGCGTTAGGTTCACCGCTGAAATTCGTAACGACGAGATCGAACCACCCGTCGTTGTCGATATCGCCAAATACCGGCGCCATGCTGCTATATGCGCTACCGGTTTCATCGACCGCAACCCCGCTAAATAAGGCGACTTCAGTGAACACGCCATTGCCCTGATTCCTATAAAGCCAGTCGGCTTCTAAGTCGTTTGCCACAAACAAATCGAGGTCATGGTCGTTATCGTAGTCGCACCAGACAATTCCCATTCCTTTACCGTTTGGGTTAAACACACCGGCTTGGCGGGTTACGTCCGTGAATGTACCGTCGCCATTGTTTTGGTAAAGTACACTCGGCGTCCCCTCAAAGTTTTTAGGCGAACAATATGTTCGCACGTTAAACTCACCGCACTGGGGATTGTCCTCCAGTTCAAACGCAACATAATTCGCGACATACAGGTCCAGGTCACTATCATTATCATAATCGGCAAAAGCAGCAGAAGCTCCCCACAGGGTGTCACCCACTCCTGCCTGAACTGTTACATCAGTGAAGGTGCCATCACGGTTGTTGTGATAGAGTACGTTTGGGCCAAAATTAGCGACATAAAGATCTGGAAAGCCGTCATTGTCGAAATCTCCCACGGCGCAACTGAAACCATAACTGCCATCGCCCACTCCTGCCTGAACTGTTACATCTGAGAAGGTGCCATCGCCATTATTGCGATAAAGTGCGTTTGTTGGCGGCACAACGGAGTGCATGCCTGGTAGGTCTGCCCCGTTCACGAAATAGATGTCTATATCTCCATCCCGATCATAATCGAACCATGCCGCACCAGCTCCAATGGGCTCGAGATAATACTTCGCGCCGCTGCGTCCATCTTCATGCTTAAATTGAACGCCGGCTTCAGATGTGACCTCGCTAAATTTTAGTTCGGCCCGCGTTGGCAGAACGGAACACCGAAAGAGCAGAACGCAAATCAAAAAATGTACCGCGGTTTGTAGTATGTACCGCGTAGCAGTTAAAGCAGCGCACGGATGATTTTGTTTCTTCTCCCTCTGTTCCTTGTGTACACAATTCACAACTGTAACGAATCCTTCCCTTCGTTTCGACATCTGCCAATTTCGATTTCGTTCTCATGCATCCTTCCATACTTCCTATCTGTTTTTCGGTGATTGGAGGGGTAAAACCTGCTTCGGCTTTGAGGCGAGATTATAACAATCGTATTCTTAGTTGTCAAGGTATGGTGAGGAGCAAATAATTTGCCCCTAGGGACGGGTACAGAGTGATGAAACTCCCTTAAAATGGACTTTCTTTTCAGAATGGCATCAGGTATACTTTTATAATAACGTCTTTTCTCCGTTCCTCTGCAGACTGCATGACTGAGCCACCAAAGCCCTGTGGAGCCCAGATGATGGTATCTTGCGTTTCCTAACAGCCAAGTAAAACAGATTAGCGTCCTGTCTCGAGAACGTCAAGCAATTCCAAGTCGTAGTGCTTCGCGTGAGATTGAACGAATCGTTAATTCACCTGCCATCAGTATCAAGCGCCTGAATTCTGTTTCTGTTGTGGCAGAGTCATCTTATAACTGCTTCAACCCGTCGGCGCAGGGGTGAAAGGATTTGTGAATCTTGAAGGTCTGGCGAATGAAGAGAACACAATTGCGAGCTGTCGTGCTAACGTGGACGGTGGTAGGACTTTTCGTTGGTTCGACGATCTCAGAAGCGAGTGTAGCATACATTATTCAGGAAGGAAATACGATGGCCAAGACCAGGATTAAAGTCGCACGATCGCCTAATCTCCTAGATAACCGTATTGGCGGGGATTACGGCAGCGATCCCAATGTAACCGAACACATCTTTGATTTAGGACTCAAATGGGTTCGACTGGGATTCTGGAACAGCGGACTTAACTGGCAACGGGTTCGCAGGGCGCCGGGAAGCTATGCAATCGACACAGCGCCGGATAATTTTGTGACCGATCTCGCTGAAGGCGGTATAACGGTTGTAATGACGATGAGTGTAGGCGATGGTCGGTCGCGCGGGGACGATATGTGGCGAATAACACCGTCAGCACTGGACGACTACCGAGAATACGTGCGAACGCTCGTTCAACACTTCAAAGACCGCGTCCAGTATTTCGAGATTTGGAACGAACCAGATACCGGTACTAATTGGGGCCGCATTCCTCCAATTGACTATGCGAGACTTGTTAGGCATGTTGCTCCGGTGATACGCAAAGAGGCGCCAGAAGCCAAGATTGTCATCGGCGCAATCGGCGGCTGGTGGCAGCCGAAATTCCCTGGATATGGGGACGCAAGCCGCTACACGCTTCACCGAGAATACTTGGAAGAAGTGCTCTGCTCCGGCATTGCTCCGCTCGTTGATGTAATCTCTTGGCATCCGTTTTACGGACATCGACCGGACGATCCTTACTACCAGAATTACACTAAGATGGTTGGGGAAATACGGCGTCTGGCGGCCGTTCAGGGATTTAAAGGGGAATACCTTGTAGAAGAAGCGTTATGGCGTGTCGAGAGCGCCGATGAACCACAGGGGCCAGTGTCCGCCATAGTTTCCGCCAAATACATCGCACGTACCATAGTAATGCACCGGGGCCTTGACATGACGGTAACCGTAAGCGGCATGTTTCCGGGCAAATGCCCCGACGTGACGCGGCGCCTGTGCACAATCCTTGCGGGTGCTGAAGCGGATGATTTCCCGGTTGTGTTGCATACCGAGTCGTCTGAGGTTGTCTATTACGGATTTCAACTGCCAAATGGCGATCGACTGATAGCCCTGTGGTCAAATGGAGTAGCGGTGGACGACGACTCCGGCATAGTTGCCGATATTACGTGCCAGGTGGCTGTTAGCGGCGCAATCGGGTTGGACGTGCTGCACGGATACCAACAAGACTTGGATATTGAAAGCGGGGTAAAAAACACTCGAATTCGCGGTTTGTATGTACCCGATTATCCGATGCTCATCCGGCTGCAAAGATAACAGGGTTTCCGTCGCACGTTTAGACATTTTTAGGACGATAGTTTTATTCAACAGTAGGTGAAGTTCTTTACCTTTCCTTCTGACATTGTAATTCCTCATCCGATGCCGTATCAGTCTGCGATCGAATCGTGGTTACATCCCTGTATTGTCGAAAAATGGATCCACCATTGTTTTACTCATTTCCCATTGGCGGAGCTGAACAGTCTTCAGCTAGCCACGGAAATCTATTGACAACTCGTAAGGATTTGTGTTACTGTTACCCACGTTGCTACCTACCGAAAGTTCCTGACATTCTTGGGCGTTTCTTTTGTCCTAGCTGTGTACCGATTTGATGGCATTAACCGAACTGGGTCGGACATGCAGAATAGTCTACTTTTAGGAAGTTGCAACCTGATATATAAAGGGAAATGTCGGTTTTACAAACAGCGAAAGCGGCTTCGATTCGGAGTCTCGCCTAACTTCGACAAAGATGGGAGTCTTATTGGATGGACACGTCCGATTTCAAAAACGATTCACAACAAATTCCCAACCGCCTTCTATTGGGGCCCGGACCTAGCAACACGCCGCCGCGCGTCCTTTCAGCTATGAGCCAACCCATGCTCGGATATTTGGATCCTGTGTTTTTAAGTTTGATGGATGAGACCATGGAGTTGCTCCGCGGCGTGTTTGGCACAGAAAATCAGTTGACGTTCCCAGTGTCAGCAACAGGGAGTGCTGGCATGGAAGCTACCTTGTGCAATCTGATTGAACCGGGTGATGAAATCATCGTTTGCGTCAACGGTTTTTTTGGCGCACGAATTGCAGATATTGTGAAACGATGCAGGGGAAAACTGCACGTTGTTGAAGGGGATTGGGGAAGCATTATTGACCCTGAAGATGTTGAAAACAAGCTAAATGCAGTGAACGCTAAGATTGTGTGCATTGTTCATGCAGAAACGTCCACGGGTGTCTTACAACCGTTGGGCGATATTTCCGCCATGGCAAAACACAATGATGCTCTCTTACTCGTAGACTGCGTGACTTCATTGGGCGGAGTTCCTGTCAATCTGGATGCGTCAGGTATTGATGTAGCTTATAGCTGTACACAAAAATGCCTGGGCGGGCCGCCAGGACTTTCACCGGTAAGCTTTAGCGATCGAGCGGTCGAGATCATACACAAACGGAAAACAGAGATACAGAGTTTTTACCTTGATATGCGGCTGATTTCTAACTACTGGGGCAAAGAGCGGATTTACCACCATACCGCACCTATTTCCATGAACTACGCCATCAATGAAGCACTGAAACTAGTTGAAGAAGAGGGGCTAACTCAGCGATACCACCGCCATCAATTGCATTCGCAGGCACTAGCGGCTGGATTGGAATCAATCGGTATTGAGCGGATTGCGCAAGAGGGGTACCGTGCCCCAATGCTGACTTCGGTATCTATCCCCGAAGGTGTAGATGATGCCGACATCCGTCGCCGGTTGCTGCAAGAATACAATATTGAGATTGGCGGTGGACTCGGCGTTTTCAAAGGAAAAGCGTGGCGAATCGGGCTCATGGGTGAGTCTTGCCGCAAAGAGAGTGTCATTCGTCTACTCGCCGCACTTGGACACCTATTACCGGGCGTTTCACAGTTGGCAGGTGTTGAAGCGGCCGAAGAAGTTTACGCCTCCGAATAATTCCGCAAAAATTTCCCTTATGGATTCTTGTGCTACTTACTACTTTCCATTAGGCGCAGCGATCTGCTATCCGCGCCAAGCGTTTACACAAAACGGATAATGTAAGGTGAGCGCGGAAGATTATACAGATTCCAAACGCTCATAAACGACATCCATTGGAGGCGTAACACTCCGTACAATCACTTTGTCAGACTTAATATGAATCCGTTTGTGACGAAAATTGCGTTTGCCGGCGATATAAATGAACCGGGTACCGATACAACCATTTGAGCGATTTCTTCAACAACAGGGTTATCAACGTATTGCGGGGGTCGACGAAGCTGGGCGAGGTGCTTTAGCGGGGCCAGTCGTTGCTTCCGCCGTTGTCCTTCCGTTCAACTGTTCCATCCCAGGGCTGACGGATTCAAAACAGTTGACACCCAAGCAACGCGACGATTTGTTTATTGAAATTGAGAAATCAGCGGTGGCTGTCAGTGTCGGCTGCGTAGGAAATGAAGAAATCGATCGAGTGAATATTCTCCAAGCAACACTGATAGCAATGAGTAAAGCCATCGAACGTATTTCCCCTTTACCCGATTTTGTTCTCGTTGATGGCACACAACTTCCTCCCATCTCCGTTCGCGCTCACGCCATTCCAAAGGGAGATTGTCTCTACCAATCAATTGCCGCGGCATCTATCATCGCAAAAGTTAAACGAGACCGCTTCATGATTGAGTTAGGCGAGGTTTATCCACACTACGGATTTCAACGGCACAAAGGATACGGCACAAGGCAGCATCGGCAGGCAATTTCTAAAGTTGGGGTGTGTCCAATACATCGGCGTAGTTTTAAACTTCAGTAACATGAGCAACTCGAACATAAAGATTGGCAAGATTGGCGAAGCGTTTGCCGTCGATTATCTTAAGGCACAGGACTATTGGATACTTGAGCGGAATTACCGCCTGCGTTTCGGTGAAATTGACCTCATCGCTCGCCAAGGGAGGCGAACCGTATTCATTGAAGTCAAGACACGACGAAGTCTCAAGTTTGGCGCACCGCAGACCGCCGTGACGCCAACCAAGCAAAAGCAGATTTCGAAGGTCGCATTGAGTTACTTGCAAGAACGCAATCTTTTGGATGCCGCTTGCCGATTCGATGTGATTGCAGTATACCTCTCGTTAAAATGCGAGCTTATCGATCTCCAACACATTGAAAATGCATTTGAGTTTCGTGCAAATGCTTGATGCTTTGTCATCAACAGCGTGGGTAAAACATAGAAAGGCAGTGGTTGATGCAAGCTATTATTTTATGCGGAGGACTTTCAACACGGCTTGGTAACATAACAAAAAGGGTACCGAAAATCCTACTGGACATACGCGGGCGGACGGTGCTTGAATGGCAAATTGAACTATTGAAGCAAGCGGGCGTGGGTGAAGTCATCCTTGCATCAGGGCACTTGCATGATACACTGGTTAAAGCAGTGGGAGCGAGGTGCAATGGTGTGTCTATGCAATACGCCAAAGAGGAAACAAGGTTGGACACGGGCGGCGCAATTAAACATGCAATGCAGTATATTTGCACGTCGCCCTTTTTTGTATTGAATGGCGATGTGTTGTTGGAAGATTTTGCTCTATCTGCGATGTTGAACTGCTTTCAACGAGAGACAGTGGGCGTATTACTTGGTGTGTTGGTCGAGGACGTCAGTACTTACGGCGAGATTGATTCGGACGATCGGAATAGGATTACAGGATTCCGTGAAAAGCAACGGATTCAGCGGTCTGGTTTTATCAACGCAGGCGTGTATCTATTCAACCAGTCAATGGCAAAATACTTCCCCAATCAAGACGTGTTTTCTATTGAGAAAGATGTCTTTCCTTACGTGCAAAATCTTTATGTGCATAAAGCGGCAATCAATTGGATTGATGTCGGCGATCCAAAACGCCTTGCGTACGCCCGCGAGTGCTTTGGTACGTAAGCCGTCGCGTTGAATTTAGGTTGACTATTTTTTGCCCGAAAACACCTACAAAAATGTATTTCAACGGAAAAACCGATTGGTGCAGTTTTTTCGTAAATTCTGATTTAACACGAATTAATTTTGATTTTCAAACTTACTGGAGGAATTTATGAATCTCAGACTTTTCGTAGCATTTTCAATGCTTGTATTGTTTGCGTTTTCCCTTAAAGCAGAAGAGACGACAACCTCTATAGAGCTAGAAGAGATTATCACCGTTGGTACGCGAGTTCCGGAGCGGAGTAGGCTCGATTCACCAGTACCGGTTGATGTCATTAACGAAGACGCAATCCGGAAGACCGGACATACCGAAGTGGGCCGCGTACTACAGACATTGGCACCGTCATTCAACTTTTCGAGTTCATCAATTAGCGACGGTACTGATGCGCTGCGGCCGGCGACACTTAGAGGATTGGGCCCCGATCAGGTACTAGTGCTAGTGAACGGAAAACGGCGTCACGGAAGTGCATTAATTCACGTAAACACTTCTGTCGGCCGTGGTACGGCGGGCGTGGACATGAATGCGATTCCCACTAGTGCCATCAAACGAATCGAGATATTGCGCGATGGTGCGTCGGCGCAGTACGGTTCAGATGCACTTGCTGGAGTCATCAACATAGTGCTAAAAAATGACTACGAGGGAGGATTAGGTTACTCTTACGGCTCTACTTACGCCGGCGACGGTGAAACGTTCTCACTGAACGCCCATAAAGGGTTTAAATTCGGAAGTGATGGTACTATTCACGGCGCAATTGAATACCGAGACAGACAACCAACTAACCGTGCTGGCTTGTCGGGGGTGATTCAGTATCCCGGCAGCGAAGTTAAAGAGGGTAGTCCCGTCCAGCTAGTCAATGACGCTGGTAACAAAGAGCATGGCTTTGACCGTCAAAATTTCCGTATCGGTGATGCGGAATCTCGGCAAGGCGCCTTAGTTTTGAACTTGGACAAGCCGATTGACAGCATTTGGCAAGGCGCCGCCTTCTACAGTTTCCTTGATTATTCAAATCGACAGAACACCAGCGCAGGATTCTACCGAAGAGCCAATCAACTTGACCGTAACCCGGAAGGATCGGACTATCCCGATGGATTCCTTCCGTTAATCAACACAAGCGTACTTGATTACTCTATTGGGGTCGGAATCAAGCAGAAGTTCAACAGCGGTCTACTGATGGATGCGAGCGTTGTCACGGGCGGCAATAGCTTCGCGTTCAACATCAGCAATTCACACAACGCCTCGCTTGTCGCTGCGGACGGTTCTAGCCCATCATCGGCGGACGCAGGCGACCTGCGGTTATTCCTCAACACAGTTGACCTCGATTTTTCACTTCCGACCGACTGGGGAAACGTTGCCGTCGGCGGCGGATTTCGGAACGACATCTACCAAATCACGGCAGGTGAGGAAGTTTCTTACAAGGATTATGACGGTCCCGGCGGCGCCTCAGGCGGAATCCAAGTTTTCCCTGGCTTCCAGCCCTCAAATGAGGTGAATGAACTGCGTACGGCATTCGCATTCTACACGGATGTAGAGCTAAATCCCATCGAATCGGTGTTCATCAATCCTGCGGGACGGGTTGAGAACTATAGTGACTTTGGCTCTACCGTCAACGGCAAGCTGGCGTTGCGTTATGAACCGATTGAAGAGTTAGCACTGCGTGGTTCAGCAAGTACGGGATTTCGCGCACCCTCTATGCAGCAACTGTATTTCAACAACGTAAGCACACAATTCAACACCGTTGACGGCCAGTCTGTCGCCCAAGAAATTGGCACATTCCGAAACGACAGCGATATCGCAAAAGCTGTCGGAATTCCTGAGTTGACGGAAGAGACCGCGGTGAATGTCAGCAGCGGATTCATCCTTCGTCCACTGCCGCGATTGACGCTTACGGCAGATGTTTAGCGGGCAACCATTAGCGACCGCATCATCATTAGTGGTCGCTTGGCGAGCGGCAATGAAGGGATTCCGTCAGAAATTAGAAAGAGTCTCGCCGATTCGGGCGTTGCAGGCGCGCAATTCTTTATGAACGCAGCCGATACTCAAACACAAGGCGTAGATGTTGTGGCGTCCTATACATACCCGGTATTCGAGCAAGGGCGACTCTTACTGAGCTTCGCCGCAAACTATACGGAAACGGAGATTACCGGCGTAAATCTTCCCGCGAATCTCCCTGAATCTCTCTTCACTGAGCAAGACCGCTCCATCATTGAGACGTGGCAACCGAAAGACAGGGTTTCTATGTCAACCCGATATACGAACGGTTCTCTAGAGGTGGACTACGCAGTCCATCGGTATGGTGAATACACCGTGATTGATGGCGGTAAGAGCCAAACTTTTACACCGAAGTATCTTACCGACATTCAAGTTAGTTACGGGTTGGGCGAGTACGGCCGAATCAAAATTGGAGCGAATAACCTGTTCAGCGTCACCCCGGATGAAAACCATATTGGTCAATCGAGAGGCGGGAAAATCGTGGATCCGTGGGGTAACGTAATTGTTGATTCGCCGGGTGTATTTACCTATTCGCGGCGTTCTGCACCGTTTGGTTTCAACGGCGGGTTGTATTATGTCGGCTGGGAGAATACGTTTTAAGCGCAATCTGTCGTTCGACCCGAATCGTGCAATTCGGTCGAGGCGGGGTAGATCCTGCAGTAACCAACTAGTCTGAAAGAACACGCATTAAGTGTCTGTTTGACGCGTCTTAATCCACCCTTGAAAAGCTATTTTGTGGCAAAAGTTTTGAAGATTGAATTTTTTTGAGTATCGATTGACCAAAATAATAAACAGCTTTTCCTCCTCGGTATTGGGACGCAACACTTGAAGTTTTACGTTGCACGCGAACTTGAGGTGCTTCTGCCGACGCATAAGATTTTGGGTGAAACGGATTTGGAGAAAATATGCTGGGAGCTATCATTGGCGACATCGCTGGTTCCATGTACGAGAGCAAACGTTACAGGATTAAAAGGAAGAATTTTCCTTTCTTCGGGAATTATTGTCGTTTCACAGACGACACGGTTTGCACGGTCGCAGTGGCTGATATTCTGCTGCATAACCTCCCACCAGCGCAGACAATGCAGAAGTGGTGCCGACGTTTTCCGAACCGTGGCTACGGCGGTAGTTTTAGAGACTGGATATATACAGATCAACCCGAACCCTATAACAGTTACGGAAATGGCGCAGCGATGCGTGTCTCTCCAGCGGCGTTTACGAACCGTGCAAATTTGAGTGCTGCGCTTTCTGCCTCCGACAAGGTAACGGAGATTACGCACAATCACCCGGAAGGTATGAAAGGCGCACGGGCAACGACACACGCTATTTGGCTCGCGTATCATGGCGAAGCCCAGGAGCACATCCGCAAAGTTATCGCCACCGAATACGGTTACGAGCTTGCCCAGACGGTAGACGATATCCGTTCCAATTACCCGCCTGAATATCCCTCGGTATTTACTCCCGGGTTCCCTGGTCCCGTGACCTGCATGGGGTCGGTTCCACAAGCAATAACATGTGCGCTGGAGTCAGAGAGCTTTGAAGACGCTGTGCGTAATGCCATCTCCCTCGGCGGTGATTCTGACACGCTTGCTGCCATTGCTGGTTCGATTGCCGAAGCATTGCACGGAATTCCTGATGAACAAAAACTACTGGTAGAAGAACGATACCTTTTCAACGCCCCAGACATCCTTGAAGTGACACAAGAGATGTATCGAACTTCTGATTAGCGAATCTTCCAAGATTCGTCCGTGTATTGCTCTTTAATGAAATTCATCTGCTCGGGTTATCGATCGCTAGTTCACTTCGGTGAGCGTAATTTATCGCAATGTATTGAATCGGGTTGCTCAGAGCAAGGAGGCACAATAGGCAAAAGGCCATGGATCTCCAAGAAGCCAAAATACAATTAGACGATGAAGGCTTTTGCGTGTTGGAACACCAGATAGATGCGCACGAAGCCGATTACCTAAACAGGCGAGTGTGCAACCTGATGGAGTCTACTCTAGGTCAAGGTACGTATCTTAGCTTGGAGGGTTCATTGGACCTCATTCCGGAACTTGCGCCGCTTTGCATCCATCCCTCAATTCTTGAATTGGCGGAAGCGGCGCTAGGGGAAAATTTTATCCTTGCAAATAATGTCGCTATGAAGTTGTGCAAACCCGGGGCGGGATTGGGAGGATTACACGTGGATTGGCCGTTACCTAGTATACCGAAACCTTGGCCTATTTCGCCCACAGGATTGGCGGTGTTCTGGATGCTCACGGACTTTACAGCGAAGAACGGTGCGACTGCGGTAATTCCGTTTAGCCATCATACGCGGCGCGATCCTACATCCAACCGTACATATCAACATGAAGTACCTGTCGTCGGGAAAAAGGGGTCGGTGTTAGTTTTTGTCAACGGAATTTGGCATCGCAGCGGCGCAAACACTACGCAGAATGAAAATCGAATGGCAGCCAGCGTCTTTTACGTACCTTCTTTTATCTACCGGCCCAGAGATGGCTGGCCGATTATGAAGCGCGATATCTACGATAAATTCCCGCGGCGATTGCAAGAACTATTGGCGAGATCGGTTGAAGAATAAACGGCGTTTGGAAGATTTTGAATTTCGCGGAGAGCAGAAGAGGATGGAGCTGAAAGAAGCCAAGAGGCAGTTGGACGAGCAAGGTTATTGCATATTGGAAGATTTGCTAGATCCCGATGAAGCCGGTCATCTTGATGCACAGGCGCGCGCCTTCATGGAGCATCAGAACGAGCATATCTGGGGTACGAATGGATATCTCAGTCTGGAAGGAGCGTTGAATCCCATTCCGGAGTTGGCTCCGCTGTGCACACACCCCACGATTCTTGAATTGGTGGAGATGGTACTCGGCGATAATTTTATCCTTGCGAACAACGTAGCGATGAAGTGGTGTAAACCCGGTGCAAAAGCTGGGGGACTCCATTCTGCTTGGGCGGCAAGGGAGAGATCTCATACGTTTGTGGATTATTCGATAGATCTCCAAGTCTTCTGGATGCTTACGGATTTTACGGCAGAAAATGGAGCTACAATGGTTGTGCCTTTTAGCCACCATTCGCGCCGTTCCCCGTCACAAGAACGCTATCCTCAGGAAATTCCCGTCGTTGGGAAAAAAGGCTCGGTGTTCGCATTCTACGACACACTCTGGCATCGCAGCGGCGCCAACACTAGTTATGACCAGCATCGCATGGCTGCCAACATCCTTTATCTCCCTTGGTATATATATATCCATACGGGACAATGGCCGCCGGTGAAACGTGAGCTCTACAATCAATTTTCGCCCCGCTTGCAGGAGCTGCTTGCACGGTCGGTTGAACCATGATGGCGGAGGTTTAGTCATCAGTTCTCCGATGATTTGATGCTGCGTTACACCTTTTCCGTCGTCCCTCACACTCACCAAAACCGTGCAGCCTATTTCTGCCCCCGTTTCTTTGATGATTGAATGAAATCACATTCAATTGACGTAATAGTAAACTTTGCAATTTGCAGTGCGTTATGCTACCGGTTTGGCTAACGAGACGAGCAAAAAGTACCTTAAAAGCAGGTGCCTTGGCGGTTGGAGGACATTGTGAACACTGACGAGACTGGCGGGTTACCGTCGTGGGATTTTTCGGACCTTTATTCAGGCATAGAAGCCTCGGAGCTAGAAGAAGACTTGACGTCGATGACCGCTCAAGCGGCGGCGTTTGAACAAGAATACAAAGGGCGAATTGCCCGATCTGATGTAACCGCTGATTTACTCCAATCGGCGTTGGCAGCCTATGAAAAACTACTGCAGGCACAGTACAAGCCAAGTGCATTTGCTAACCTGGTGTTTTCGACAGATACTGCAGATAGCCGCCGCGGTGCACTACTACAGCGAACACGGGAGATTGGTTCAGCTGCGGCAAAGCATTTGATTTTCTTCGATCTCGAAATTGGAAACATCCCGCAGGACACTTTCGAGGACATCATCAGTCAACCGCAGCTCGAACCATACCGTCATTATCTCCAACACCAACGTGAACTTGCAAAACACAACTTAAGCGAGGCGGAGGAAGGGATTTTAGAGGAAACCGCCAATACACGCGGCCGAGCATTCGAACGGTTATTCACCGAGATAACATCACGTCAAACTTTCTGCCTTGGTGAAGAAAAACTGACCCAAAGCGAGCTGCTTGCACGCTTCCACGACCCCGACCGTGAAACGCGTAAGGCTGCCTCGACCGCCTTAACACATGAGCTCAAAGAGGGCGCCCACATACTGACATTTATATTTAATACGCTGCTTCACGAAAAGCAGATAATCGACCGTTTGCGCGGTTTTTCGACTGCAGAAGCAGCACGTCACCTCGACAATGAGGTAGACGAGGCGGTAGTCAATATGGTTGTGGACGTGTGCGCGGACAATTATGGAACCGTCGCCGACTATTATCACCTCAAGCGAGAGTTGCTGGGTCTGGATGAGTTGGCCCACTACGATCGATATGCCCCTATAACCAGTAAGCGCACTAAGTTCTCATTCGAGGAAGCCAAAGACATCGTGCTCGACGCTTTTGGACGTTTCTCGCCGAAACTCACCGCGATTACCGAACCGTTTTTCAGCAGACGTTGGATTGATGCCACTCTGCGAACAGGTAAACAGGGCGGCGCATATTGTGCCGCTATCACTCCAGATTTACATCCATATATTCTCATGAATTACACCGGTGAACCACGTGACGTGATGACGTTAGCGCACGAATTGGGGCACGGTGTTCACGATGTCCTTGCCAGCGAACAGAGCTTGCTTAACTACTACCCTGTCCTACCGCTGGCAGAGACAGCGAGTACCTTCGGTGAAATGCTGGTGTTCGACGCGCTTCAAGCTAAACTGTCTTCGCCGCATGAGCGGCTGGCTCTATTGTGCGGGAAGGTTGAAGACACTTTTGCGACCGTGTTTCGTCAAATTGCTATGTACCGCTTCGAGCGAGAAGCTCATCGCCTGCGGCGTGAACAGGGTGAGCAGCCTACCGAAGCCTACTGTGAACTCTGGCAGCGGACGATGCAGGAAATGTTCGGCGACTCACTGACGTTGGGCGAAGAACACCGGTGGTGGTGGCTTTACATCCCGCACATTAACCAAAGTCCGTTTTACGTCTATGCCTATGCTTTCGGCGAGTTGCTGGTGCTGTCACTCTATGCGAAGTATCAACACGAGGGCGAAGCATTTGTGCCTGCCTACTTTGAATTGTTGCGAGCTGGTGGTTCTGCGCCGCCTGCAAAATTAATCGCTGACATGGGTATTGACATCACATCTTCTGGCTTTTGGCAGGGGGGATGCAATTTGGTTCTCGAAAAAGTCGAACAAGCGAAGGAACTGGCAAAGACTATTGGCGAGAAAAATAGCAGGTATTGGGGCGAGAAACAGTGATTCGCCTCTTTCAAAGTGACGATTGTAGGAAGATGGAATTAAACAATCAACGGAATCGGTTTATCAACTACCTCAAATCAATCCCAATCCAATGTCTCGGCGCAGCAATCTTCTTCTGGATTTACCACAAGCTCCTAGTCTATCTGATGATGGATGGGCTCAATCTTGGCGCGGTAAAATTCGACAACCATGTTGCACCGCTCTATGCGGAACCACAAGCCAACCTGAGTTTGTGGATATTTCCGGCGTTGATTATCCTCGCAGGGTTCCTTCTAATTTGCCGAAAAATACTACTCCGTCAAGCTACGCCGCGCACTCGGTTTTTTGCAATTTCAATCTTGAGTTTTCTAGTCATCGGCATCAGCGTTGCGATGATTGACGGCTATCAAGAGGTGGATGGACAGCACATACCCGCCTTCCTCGAACCATACACACGGACAAGCTTGGAATACTATGGCGATGTACCGAAGGTCGACGCGGTAGGTTTCCAATCATTTCTGCGAGACTACGCGAAACCGGAACTGTTCCAAACTTTATCGCTACATTCCCAAACTCATCCACCGGGCGGCATTCTGTTTCTATGGATGGCCAGTAAATGCTTCGGTTACAATCTACTGACCGCCGCCCTTGCGACCATCTGCTTTACGAGTATATCCGTAATTCCAATCTATTGGCTCGCGAAGGACTTATACGGTGAAGCGGTTGGACGGTACGCAACGGTACTATTCTTGATTATGCCCAGCTTTGTTATGTTCACGACAACATCCATGGATGGTCCGTTCAGTGTATTTCCAATCGTTAGCGTCTACCTGTTTTACAAAGCCACGTCATCCAGATCAACGCTATACGCTGTCTTAACAGGAATTTCACTCGGATTTGGGATGTTTATGACCTTTTCAACTGTTTTCATCGGCATGTTTTTTGGTGTTGTGACACTGCTTACATTAATGATGGATCGCAAACGGTTCAAGGGTGTGTTGACATCATTGTTCATTGCCGGTGCGGTATTCGCCGCATTCTATCTTCTGATGTTCGCAGTCTCGGGGTTCAACCTATTTGACGTGTTAATGGCTGCGATTGAAAAGGACGAGAATTTAATGGGGACAGGGTACGAATCAATTTCGCGGTACTTTCACGTAAGCGTTGCGAACCTGTTTGCCTTTTTAATCGGCATCGGAATACCCATAACGATAGTATGGTCGAATCAGATTCCACGGATGTTTCGGCGAAGAGACATCTATGCGATTGGCTATTTTATCTCATTGCTCGTGATTGCTTTTTCAACGCTGTACACAATGGAGGTGGAACGCATCTGGATATACATGGCACCGTTTGTCGTGATTCCAGTTGCAAAGTATCTTCGAGATCTCTGCGACGATCAACAGCGCACATCTCCATTCTATTGGGTAGCGGGGTTGTTGTGCCTTCAATTGATTCTGTTTGAAGCTACAATGTATACGTATTGGTAGGACGAATTTGGGGGCTCTCCGATGTAATCGACAATATTTGCGACCACCTTATTGACTAATACATTAAACACCAGCAATACGAACTGCTTTATTCCTTCTCCGCCTCTTCTTTGACTTTTTCGAAGTCGGAGCGATCCTCGGCTTTTCATGTTCCTGTTTGGCACCCTTTGGCAGCTGTTTCCCGTGCGCATCCGTCTTTTCCTGCGTTGTTATCCCCTTCTCCAATCGAACATGGGCTTCATATTCAGCGTAAGTCCCTATGAATTGCTTAGCAGTGCCGTTCTTAAAAACTACCAGTTTGGTGGCGAGTTTGTTCAGAAAGTAGCGATCGTGGGAGATTATCAAGATAGTTGCGGGATACGCCGCCAAGGCTTCCTCAAGCACTTCACGAGATGGGATGTCGAGATGGTTAGTCGGCTCATCAAGAAGAAGCACATTCGCATTTTCCATGAGCAACTTAGCTAGCATAACGCGGCTCTGTTCGCCGCCGCTGAGATCGCCAACCCGCTTGAACACTGAATCACCGGAAAACAGGAATTTTCCAAGGTAATTGCGAATCTCTCCTTGGGTGTACGTTGGGCGCAACTCCCAAATCTCGTCGATTACGGTGTTTGCTGGATTCAGTCCTCCCAGTTCCTGATCGTAATATCCGAACTGAAGATTGTGCCCTGTCTTTAGATTTCCCGTGGTGGGCTTTTCGTGATTCAGAATCATTCGGAATAGCGTTGTCTTTCCAACACCATTCGGCCCAATGATTCCGATGACATCACCGCGGTGTGCATCAAGGTTCAAGTTTTCAAAGATTGACACTTGTCCATATCGTTTCCCCAAATTTTGACATTGCAAAATGTCATTTCCGCCGCGCTCAGCCAGCGTGAAATTGAGGTTCATTTTTGGTGTTTTGGTATGGGGCTTTTCGATTCGCTCTAACCGATTCAACAGTTTCTGCCGCCCTTTCGCTTCGCGTGTGCGCTGCCCAGCGATGTTACGTTGAATAAACTCTTCCTCGTGAGCGATGTGCCGTTGTTGTTTTTTATACTCGCGTTCTTGAGTCAAAGTCTCGAGGTTTTTGGTTTTGAGATACTTGGTGTAATTTCCGCGGTACCACTTAATCTTGTGATTATGGAGCTCCACAATTTTCCCAACGACGCGATCCAAAAAATAGCGGTCGTGTGAGATGACGATTGCCGCTCCTTGGTATTCAGTATTCAGGAAATATTCCAACCACTCAATCGCCTTGATGTCAAGATGGTTGGTTGGTTCATCAAGAAGGAGTAGATCGGGCGCTTCAAGCAGCAATTTAGCTAGTGCGGCTCGGCTTTTCTGGCCGCCGCTCAAAATACCGCATCTCAAGTGAAAATCGGCTTCACAAAACCCTAGCCCGCCCAGCGTTTTGTTAATTCGGTGCTCATAGCTGTAACCGCCGATGAGTTCATGCTGTTCCTGCAGCCGGGCATATTCCTTTAATATCACCGGGTTATTCCTGTCGTCCTCCAGCCGTTCGCTTAACAAGAGTAGCTGATCTTCCAGATCTCGCTGTGTCTGAAATACCTTGAGCATCTCCTGGCGTAACGTACAATCGGGATGTAAATCGGTCTCTTGGCTGAGGTACCCAATCCGTGTCTTTTTCCCGCGAATGACCCTGCCTCGAAAATCTGGGATTAAACCCGCTATAATTGAAATTAACGTGGTTTTACCGCTGCCGTTCGGACCAATGAGTCCGATTCGATCCCGATGTTCAATTGATAGAGATATATCATCAAGGATGAGGTAAGGGTCATACGACTTTGTGACGTGTTCCAATCTGACTAAAGACATGATAAGCGTTTCTCTTGAAATTAGTTTTCCGCGCTTGTTGTTGCAGTCGCAACATTAGGCAGAGCGAAGATTGACTTTCTCCGAAAAACTGTGATACCATTCCGAAGTCTTGTCTCTAAAGGATGTAGAAAATGTCCATCCGAAATTATCTCTATCTGACAAGTGTCCCCAATCAAGAGGCAGAGCTGGTAAACGCTGAATCCACGATATTAACGGGTCACGCCCCAAATGCTTGTGGGATAACAATCTCAGAAAGATGTGTTGATGTCACACGCGGCGCCTATGTGAAGTCTTGCATGGAAATTCTGTTCGAGGGAGGAGATATCACAGAAGTTTGCGGACAGATAGAAACCTCAGGATTATATGCTGAAGATTTTCGTGTGTCGGTTGTCAAACGACCGCGCCGTCTGGCAGCGGACACAATGAAAATCGCTCATATCGTTGGCGGAGTCATCGGAGGTACCGTGTGTTTGGCACGACCGCGAGTTGTGTTTTTGGTCGTAATCACGAATGAAAAAGTCTGGATGGGACGGCTTCTGTCTGAATCGGACAGCTCGTGGTTTGTCCACCGGAAACGTCCCTACATGACATCAAGCGCGCTTCCAACAAGACTCGCAAGAGCAATCGTCAACCTGATTGCCGACCCTAGCGACCGGCTTGTTGATCCGTGCTGCGGCACAGGTACAATTGTGTTAGAAGCCGCGCGCATGGGAATGCGGGTCGTTGGGTATGACATCAATCCCAAGATGGTCAAGGCGACGCAGGGGAATTTGGCGCATCACAATTTAGATGCCAGTGTTTTGCTCGGCGATGCGCGTCAAATTAGCGAACCGTTTGACGCCCTAGCGACGAACCTTCCTTACGGAATTATGCTGGATCGCACCCCGATACAAGACCGGGAGATTTTGCAGAATCTCAGTAACGTAGCACCTAAAGCTGCGTTTGTTGCAATCCAAGACCTAAGCGAACCGCTTGAAGATTTGGGGTATCGCATTCAGCAGATCGTGCACGCCCCCAAACAAAACATGGTACGGCGAATCTATATTACGGACACCGGACATACGGGTGGAAGCAGTGGAGAGTGATGCGTGGAAAGTTAAGACTATCGCACTCACTGTCCGTAGGATTTATCTATTCGCTCAGTTGACCACTCAACCCAACCTACATTAACTAGATAGCGTGTCACCGAGTAGTGGCGGCAAGACTGCGAATTTAATCGCCGGCAACCCGATACATTTCCTGTATCACTTCGCAGATGTCTGGAGCATCTGTAAGGAATTGATTCACTGCAAGTTCTATAAACTCATCGGGAATACCGTGCAGCGCCTCGGCGACGGGGCCCGCAATTGCAGCGAGCGTGTCGGCATCGCCGCCCAGGGAAACGGCATTTCGTACCGCATCTTCAAAACTCTCGGACTCCAGCGCACATGTGATTGCCTGTGGCACCGTACCCTGACAAGTCTCGTCAAAAGAATAGCCGGGACGGATTTCGTCCACGGTTCGTCTCAGGTCGTAGCCGTATTCGACAGCGATAGTTTGGCGAATGTCGGTTGTTGTCTCCCCTTGATACGCGAGCCAGATAGCGTGTGTTGTTGCCCGTGCGCCCTTCATCCCTTCCGGATGGTTGTGTGTGATGGCGGTCACGTTGTCGGCGGCATTTAGCGCAGCGTCCAGGTCGTCTCGGTTGAGGAACGCCGCTGGCGATACGCGCATTGCCGCACCGTTGCCGTAACTTTCATAGGGTTCTGGATCCCAGAAAATCCACTGACCAAAAAATCCGCCGTATCCACGGCCCGGATGCCGTCGGCACCACTCCTGCATTGTCTGCGCGGGTGGAAGGTTATGCAATAGGATATCTGCAACAGCCGCCGTGCAAACCGAATCATCGGTAAAATCGCACTGCGGGTCGAAGAAAGTAAAATCTTTGGTTTTTATTCGATTCCACTCGTAGATTGAGCCGACAATGTCACCAATAATTGCACCTAACATTTTTCCTCCAGATTAAATTCCGCGCCTTTAATTTTCCTGCTCATCGTAAAAATCAGTTTCCCCTACGTATTCATCGTCATCAAGTTCGTCTTCCTCTTCGTATTCTTCGTATTCATCGGACCCCATCAAGATATCGAGTTCTCTAGGTCCCTCAATACTCATCTTACAGATCCAACCATCTCCCTCTGGTGAACGATTGATTAAATCTGGATTATCTTCAAGGGCGACGTTCACCTCGATAATTTCCCCCGTAACGGGGGCATACACGGGAAAAGTACCTCCGTCGGCAACTTCAATCCTGCCGAATGTATCTTCCTGCTCAAGTTCGTCGCCAACCAACGGAAGTTCCACGAATACAATGTCGCCATAGGCCTGTTGGGCACGTTCGGTGATTCCAACAACCCCTTCTGAGTTAATGACCTCAATCCATTCATGTGTGGTCGTATATTTTACTTCACTCACGGTTCAGCCTCCCGAAGTTTCGTATCCCCGGTACTCCCCTCTTTTAACGGCGTAGATAACTTCAATACCTGAACGGATGTTCTGCTTATGCTAAAATATGTCTTCATGGTAGTGTATTCAATCTGCATTCGTGCAAAGTCCTTTTGCTATTCCGTGCAAAAAACCATCGCCTGTCTTTTGAGATTACACCATTGTGAAAATGCCGCCGCGTCGAATCCCGCCTTCGCCGTTAATACTTGGCGGCGAACACTGCGAGTTTCCCAGGGTTTTCCCATGCGAGTTGAACGTCAGAAAAACCCGCTTCTCGGAGCAATCGGTTCTGGGTCGCTACAGAAAGCGTAATGTCGTAGTTCCATTCAGCACGATTTCCACCGGGGAGATTAGAGATCCATCGGTTGAACCAATATAAGGTCTCCTTCTCACCCTCAGGAGAATTCGACTGGTCGCCCTCAATGTACAAGCCAGCCGGCCGCAGCGCATTTCTCACTTTTTTGTAGACGCGAACCTTCTCCTCTGGCGGCAGATGGTGCATGGTAAGGGTTGAGATAGCATAGTCATATTCGTCCTCACCCAGCGGGAAGTCGAGTAATGACCCTTGAACGAGTTTCAATTGTGCGGCAAAGCTGTCGAACTTCGACCTCAGTTGCTCAAGCATTTTGGGAGCCAAGTCAATTGCAGTTACCTTAGCATTGGGGGCTCGAGAAAAGACGAATTCGAGTTGTATACCAGTGCCGCAACCAAGATCCAGAATGTCCACTTCCGCTTGAGTCATTGGGATTGGACGCGCAACAGCTTGGTAAAACGGGTCATCAGACTCAACACCGAACTTCTTGTCCCATATGTCGGCGGTGTCATTGAAGCATCCGTACAGTTCCTCAATACCGTCGCACATCCACTCCGGAACGTCCTCACCAATTGGTCCCGGCGCGATACGGAGTTCTTCTTTCCTCCGCAGAAACTCCTCGTCTACTTTGTTCGCATCGTGGGTTTGATTCGTTATGGTAATGCTCCTTTTAGCTCATCTGGTATGTATTAATCTTGCTTTGGTTCACATTACTATAGTCATTTTCAGTAACTCCGACCGATTGAAAAATAATACACCGATTGTCCTCGATCGATTCGTATTTGCTCCGCGGTATTAGCTTGAGGTTTAATCTGAGGCATGTAAGCAACGTTGATATTCATCGTTCCCAGATTCATCCCCAATCCGACGGTTAATCCTTCAACCTTCCAAAGGCGGTGATCCACTTCAGTTTCTTCTGTCTCAAGATTGAAAATCGAACCCATCCGGTTTTCAGTATGGCGCAGATAGCCGATTCGACCTGCAATACGCCCACGATACCAAACTTCTGCGCCGAAGCCGGTGCGGATGCCGGCGTCAAAAGGGGGATTGAGATCGAACGCAACGTGCACGGTGACATCTTTATAATGCCGCTGATAGGCTGCACCAAACAGCGCATCACGGCGAATTTTATCCGGAATCGAATCGTCAGAGAAGGACAATCCGTTGCTGAGATTTCTGACCAAAATCCCGATTCGGAGTTCCTTACCAAGCTGTTGCATCGCCCCCAAGTTATAGGCGTATCCGTGTCCGATGTGTCCTCGGTACTCGGACTCATGTACTTTAGATCTAATCCACTTCGCGTCTGCGCCGATGAACAATTCGCCGATCAGGCGTCTTCCGTAACCAACTCCAATTGCTAGATTATTCGCTGGGAAATTGTTTGTGGATTTGCCAAGGTGGTTGACACGGCTAAACCGCCCTTCATATTCAAAGGTGACATCAAAACCGATGACACCACCGTTATCCATGGGTGCAATATAGTTGATGGATTGAAACCCTGACGATCGGAGGTCATACCGCCCATAATCTTCATGCCGTTCAACATCATTCAGTTTGGAAACCACCGCGACTGTGCGAGGGAATCTCGCCGCGTGGGCAACGAATCGATTGCCCTCAATTAAACTAAGCCCCGCCGGATTGCTATTTAGCGCATTTGCACCTGTAATCGAACCGACAAAGCTACCGCCCATGCCCTGATGCGGCGCTGCGGTTAATCGCCGCAGAAATACATCGGCCGCAGATTGGGCTTCGCCATTCACATCTTCCGCGGACGCTAAGTTGAACGCGCCCAAAAGGCAAAACGCCAGAAAAAATCTGTTAACCCATTGACATCTCATGACAATAGTAAAACCGATAAATGTTTTTTACACTGCGTTAGGTTCGGTTTCCTAACCGAACGGGTATTTGTTCAGTCCGAAGGCGCGGTTGGAAACCGTGCCTACCGGGTAAGAGTTTTAATGTTAGACACTGTATCTAGTTGTGGTTGTGCGGTGTAGTTGGAAACGGCACCTACTGAAACATGTATAGATTTTCAGGACTATTCGAAGAGTTGTATTGTCAAAACGGCGGTTGTTTGATGGAGGTCATTATGAGACTATTGCGATTCGCCCCAAAGGATGACATTTGCCACCGCATAGTTGTCCGTATGCGCCAGCGTTACAAAGGTTTGGGAGACACCCAGCGAATCTGCGTGTTGACGTGCCCTGCCGTTAAGGATCAACTCTGGTTTACCGAGTTCACCTGTAATGACCGCCGCATCGTGCCACCACATGCCAGGCCTTAACCCGGTTCCAAGAGCCTTAAAGGCGGCCTCTTTCGCCGCAAATCTGGCGGCAAGCCTTTGATAGCGTAAATCTGTGCCCCCACAGTATTTTATTTCTTCCGGTGTGAAAATTCGCTTTTCAAAGCGGTCACCCCACCGTGAACTCGCAGATCTTATGCGTGCGACCTCTGCGATATCAACACCAATGCCTCGAATAAATACGGGATTAGTGCTTTTTTTAATGCTTTGTAAATCGGGCGCCAAATCCTGGACCCTCAAGAATTAGTTGAATCAGCGTGGCGATAGATTGCGTCTGTCATTTGAGCAACTCGACGCATGGCTTTCACATCATGGACGCGGATAACTTCTGCACCTTGAGCAATTGCCCAAGCAACTGTAGCGGCAGTGCCTTCCAACCGGTCATTCACTGGAAGATCGAGGATATTCCCAATTAAAGATTTTTTGGAAGTACCAATTAGGATGGGCTTGTTCAAGGATTGAAAATCACGAAGCCGGCGTAAAATCTGCAGATTATGCTCGGTAGTTTTACCAAATCCGATGCCGGGATCAATTAGAATGCGATCCGGATGAATTCCATTTTTTTCTGCGTCTTCAATACAATCTTGGAAAAAACGGTAAATCTCCGAGATTACATTCTGGTAGGCGGGCGAGCGCTGCATTGTTCGAGGATTACCCTTCATGTGCATCAGGACTAATCCTGCTTGCATTTTGCTGACGACCGATGCCATGTCTGAATCGCCGCTTAGCGCCGTAATATCATTGACGATATGGGCTCCCGCTTGAAGCGCTCGGCGCGCGACATGCGCTTTGTAGGTGTCAATGGAAATGGGAACGGGAATTTCGCTTACGAGCGCTTCAACAACCGGCAGGATGCGCGCTAACTCTTCATCGGCGGAAATTGATAATGCGCCCGGTCGAGACGATTCGCCGCCGATATCAATGATATCCGCCCCATCCTTAACCATGGTTTTGGAATGGGCAATAGCACTATCAACCTCAAAATAACGCCCGTTCTCTGAAAAGGAATCCGGCGTTACATTCAACACGCCCATAATGAGCGTGCGTTGCCCAAATACGAGTTGCTTTCCGCGGCAGTTCATAGGTTGCAGCGCCAATATTAGGTAGTAGAAACCTGTTGGCGAGGTCCGAGAATTTCCTCAATCTCGTCGCCAATGAGCGTTTCCCTTTCTAACAGAGCATCCGCAAGTTTTTTCAGGCCGTCAAGGTTCGTTTCGATGAGATGCTTGGCTTGATTGTAGCACCCAGTTATGATGCTATGAACGGCTTGATCGATTTCAATGGCAGTTTTTTCGCTATAGTCTTTGTGGTGGGCGATTTCCTTGCCCAAAAATACCTGTTCATCGCGCCTGCCGAAGGAAAGAGGTCCTAGCTCGCTCATGCCCCATTGTGTGACCATCTTACGTGCCAAATCCGTAGCTTGTTCGAAATCATTTTGTGCGCCCGTGGTCAGTTCGCCAAAGATAAGTTCTTCAGCGACACGTCCGCCAAGCGCGGTAGTAATGCCGGCAATGAGATATTTTTTGCTGAAGTTACGGCGTTCTTCAAGCGGCAAGCCCACCGAGACACCGAGTGCTCTCCCTCGTGGAATAATGGTAGATTTATAGTGAGGGTCGTTGTCCGGAATGATATGCCGCAGCAAAGTGTGCCCCGCCTCATGATATGCCGTAACGCGTTTGTCCTCTTCGCTAATGACTAGACTACGGCGTTCAGGCCCCATCATGACTCGGTCCTTGGCTTCATCAAAACAACTCATGTCAACTGCATCTTTATCTTCCTTGGCTGCAAGCAGCGCAGCCTCGTTCACCATGTTTGCGATGTCCGCGCCTGAGAAGTATGGCGTTGCCCGCGCCAATATTTCCAAGTTTACATCCTCACCGACCTTAATGGGCGATGCAGCGTGCACTTTGAATATCTCTTCACGCCCTTTGATATCGGGGAGGTCGACGACAATCTGACGATCAAAACGCCCAGGACGAAGCAACGCCGGGTCTAACACATCTGGACGGTTCGTCGCAGCAATGAGAATGACTCCTTCGGACGTATCGAAGCCGTCCATTTCGACTAGCAGTTGGTTCAAGGTCTGTTCGCGCTCATCGTGTCCACCACCGATGCCAGCGCCGCGATGCCTGCCTACAGCGTCGAGTTCGTCGATAAAGATAATGCACGGCGCATTCTTTTTTCCAGTCTCGAAGAGATCTCGCACACGCGATGCACCGACACCTACGAACATCTCAACGAAATCAGATCCGCTGATGCTATAGAATGGAACATTTGCTTCGCCAGCGACTGCACGCGCGAGCAAAGTTTTTCCTGTCCCCGGCGGTCCCATTAACAAAACGCCCATGGGGATACGCCCGCCGAGCCGCTGAAATTTCTGCGAGTCCTTGAGGAATTCGATAACTTCTGCTAGCCCGTCCTTCGCCTCATCGCATCCTGCAACATCTGCGAATGTCCTTTTGGGTTGGTTTTCAGAGTGGAGCCGCGCGCGGCTTTTTCCGAACGATAAAGCCCGATTTCCGGTTCCCTGTACTTGCCTCGAAAGAAAAATCATAATGCCAATAAAAAGCATAATTGGCAGTATTGATGTTAAAGAGATCATAATCCATTGCGGCATCTGCGACGGCGGTTCAATGTTATACGGTATGCCCTGCTCCATCAATTTCTTTTCAAGTGGATACTCCGAATATATATCGCGATATATTCTGAATTCTCCTTTTGGATTTGCTTTTAATGGTGGGTTGTTGTCTTGCATAGCCCGCTCATTCAGTTGGCCTTTAATCCACTCCTTGCCAATTGTTATTTCGTCAAAATACGTCCTGCCATCGCCGTTTTCGATGAGTTGATAGAATTCAGAGGTCTTCGGGTCATTTTTCACTTTATCATCGGGGTTGATAAGGCGCCACATGACAATGGTGACGATGGATGCCATGATTAGCCAAACCACTATGTTTTTTGCATTCTTGTTCACAACACATGAACCTTTCTTTTTAGTTCAACAGCAGAACGAGCTAAAAACAGCTTTAAATTGCAGGGCGTGACAATTCTTTTACGCCGCCATCCGATTTTAAGTCGAGGTCGGATCAGGCAATCAAAAAAGTATACCAAATCCTTTTTGAAATATCAATGGAAATTAGAGTATCCGCGAGTACGCTACGCTGGGCAACGGATTAAGCGCAGTTGCGGTGGCATAGCCGTTGAACACACTAACTCCGTATGATTAGTTAGGACACTGAGCCGTTAAAGAAGGTTTATGCCGTTACAACCTATCGGGACGATTCGGTGTTATTGGAGGACCGACTTGGGAGTGGCTTGTAGACGTGTGATTACACTTCGCTCTCGATCAATCATGTTGGGAACATGGGGGTTAATCTCGGTTTTCCAGTAGTCGCTTTCATAGACGGCACCGTAAAGTTGCTGACGCTCCTCCTCACTCTCGAAACGGCGAATCCAGACGAACAAGTCGTCTTCTTCCTGCCCAACAAAACTCCCTAAAACCACCATCCCCTGCGAGATTTGGAACGGGATAATCTTTTCTTCCATAAACTTCACCCAATTTTCACGTTGACCGGGTTTTGTACGATACTGACGCAGTTCAAAGAACATGTCTAACTCCTTTTCACTTTCAAAATGTTAACGCTTGCGTACGATGAATCGAATGATATCATTATACATCTGCCTAATGTCCCTTTGCATCTTTTTGGATTGGGAATCATGGCACAATTCCCTCGGTCGTACCGTTAATCTAGATTTACGGCCGGAAATCCAGAGGTATGGCCGCAGTAAATTCTACCATACATCCGTCATGTGGTGTAGATGATTGGTTCGCGCCGCGTGCGAAAAACACCGACGCATAATCATGCCAATCTCCGTCTACAGGCGTTCGGCTTGCGTCCACCGCTAGAGAGATGCGCCTCCAGAGAGGAAGTGCGCGCCAGTAATGAGATGGAGTACTTTAGGAGTTTTGACTTGAAATTCTGCCGATTTTCAGATAATATTGACGAATTAAAGAGTATTTAAATTAACATCCATTTGGGTGCAGTTCACCCGCCTCCTTGCATAATGAGGCTCACAGCAGTAGGCGAAATCAAGCACTGCCGGAGATTCCTCAAGGAACAGTTGGATGCCGATTTACGAGTTTTATTGCAAAGCATGTCATACGGTCTATCAATTCTTCGCCAGAACGGTTAACACAGAGAAAAAACCGAGTTGCCCGAGATGCAAAAACAGCGAGTTAAAGCGCAACGTGTCGAAGTTCGCCACAATTTCCGTTAGGAGTGGCGAAGGCGGCGATGGCGCAGAATTGTCGCAGATGGACGAAGCAAAAATGGAGAAAGCCATGGCAATGCTTGCCAGCGAAGCGGATAACATCAACGAAGATGACCCGCGCCAAGCAGCCGACCTGATGCGAAAACTCTCCGATGCAACCGGATTGAACATGGGATCGGGGATGGAAGAAGCCCTGAGCCGCCTTGAACAGGGAGAAGATCCCGCCAAGATTGAAGAGGAGATAGGCGATTTGCTCGGAGCAGATGAACCGCAATTGTTAGAAACATGCAGGAAGAAGGACAGCAGCAAACCTAAGCCGAATGTCGATGAGACGCTCTATGAGCTATGAGCGGAAGAACGGGGACCGCGTTGACAGATCGCTCATGATTTGCTAGAATCGGATTCCGACGTTCGACACATTGGAAACAAGAGTTGATGCCTTAAACTCACGCGAACATAATCATACCAAGGTGTAAAACAAAATGAAGAAAATTCAGCTCCGAGAAATCTGCCATTCTAGATCCGGCGACAAAGGCGACACAGGGAACATCGGGCTCATCGTTTATGACAAAAAACATTACGAATTGATTAAACGGGAAGTCACGGCGGAACGTGTCAAGGATTTCTTTAAGGGAAGTGTCAAAGGAGACGTGGAACGATACGAGTTGCCGCGGATGGGAGCGCTAAACTTCGTGCTCTATAATGCGCTGGATGGCGGCGCCACCCGCACGCTAACAATGGATGCCTATGGCAAGGTATTGAGTTCCGCTCTGCTGGCGCTAGAGATTCAAGTGCCCGATGACTTTTAGATTTACGTTGTTCGAATTGGAAAACGTGGCGAAAACGCGAGTGGGAAAGCACTAGTAGAAACGGTGTAAATGACGGGAAGACATTTCACAGTTTTCGCAGTAAATTGAAACGAATCGGACATCGGATTGAAGTTCGGGAGGCGTTAAACGCAGTCTGGGACTGGCTCTCAATCCGTTATTTTCCGAGAATCGGATATGCTAACTGTGAAACTCCGACGATTCTCGGAGCAAGGAAAATTCAATGCTGGCACAAGTCTTCGTAGGGTGGGTCGATTGGTGTGGGTGAATCACGTAAATTGTTAAAAATGGGATTCGATTGATTGCATGCGTTCGTGAATTTTTAGGTGTAACGTAACCCTACGCTATTTGTCGTTTCGATGTTTGTATTGGCGTGATTCACCGAATGGTTATTAGGGAGATTTAAAAACGTTGGGTTTCGCTACATGCATTTTGAATTTGAAGAGGTATCGTCTTACGGGGATCAATTGGATATTGAAGCATCTTTCATTGAATCCGCTCTACCCAACCTACAAGGAATTGCCGCCCATTCAGATTTGAAGCGGGAACTTAGGTTGGGAGACCCAACCCCTACGAGCGTTGGTGTATCTGTGCGCTGCACTTGATTGTCGGGTTGCAATGATGAGTCAGCAGAACCTAACAGTTTGAAAAGCGTTGGGTTTGGTGTCAACTAAGTTGAAAGGAATGCCAATGGGTATTAGGACATATTTTGCGTATGGTTCCAACATGTCTTTGAAGAGAATCAAAAAAAGGGTACCGTCCGCCAAGCCGATTGGAGCGGGAATACTCCGTTGTCACCGTCTTGAATTTCACAAGGAAAGTGTTGATGGATCCGGCAAGTGCGATATTGTGGTTTCATCAGCGGCTGATGTGGTATGGGGGCGTGTGTACCACATCGACGACAAAGAAAAGGCATTTCTTGATGTCGCCGAGGGACTAAGATTCGGTTATGCTCAAAAAATCGTTACCGTCGAATCCAATGTTTGTTCCGCTGTTTGTGCAGTGACTTACTATGCTACGAAGAAGGGCACAAAACTGAAACCTTATACATGGTACAAGACGCATGTTTTGAAGGGGGCGGAGGAAGCTAGTCTTCCTGAGGACTATATCGAGCGAATAAAAGCAATTGATGCGGTAGAGGACTGCTGCAAAGAGCGGGAGGCGAGAGAGCTTGAGATATACTGCTGCTGAACACTTGTAAGGTGAGTTAAAGCATTGTAGGGATTATGTTTAGGGGTAGATTGAAAAGAGTTGGGTTTCGCTACATTCATATTGAATTTGAAGCAGTATCGCATTTCGGGGATCAATTGGATATTGAGGCGTCTTTCATTGAATCCGCTTAACCCAACCTACAGGAACTGCTACAAGAACATGAAGACTTGAAGACTATCGCCCTCACTATTCGTTCGGTTGATCCGTCTCCCACAGTGGACGTTCTTACTTGTTCATCCAATAATCGTTCTCCTCCTTACCGACGATCAGTTAGGGGAGGTCGTAAGTTGAGTTTCGCCGTTTACGCAACCCAACTTACATTTTCTATTCGATCGCTTGATCTAAACCCAACACACTGTTCTGAATGTAAGAAAACCCCCCAACCCCCCTTGTCAGGGGGGCTTTTGAGTTTCTCCGAAACACCGGTATCAACATACGATTGTCCGTGTCATTTGGAGTTGTATTCTGCCTCTAGCTTGATATTATTAGTGGGATTGTCGACAATGATGGTGTCTTTTAGGAATGCGTCCCAAGTTTGGCCGTTTAGCTTTACACAGCGCAAGCCCTTACCGCTGGGGCCGCGGACGTGTATCAGTAACCGACTAGGTTTACGCTGGGGGCACAGTTGGACATCACCTCGAATCGTCGTCTGATTCGGGTCTGCGGAAAAATGATAGGCCACCCGTCCAAAGTGGCTCGGTGCGTTTTCCACGCCGATGGGTTCGGGTTGTGCGAGCCATTTACGCGGCGTGGCTGGGGCAATATGGAGTGTCTCCTCTTCGTCTTCAAGAAGCATCAGGTTGCGCAAGAAATGGATGTAGTTGGAGCAGGCTTCCGAATGCGGCGAATCGCCCCCGCCCTTAATCCCTCGTCTCGGCGGAGTGAACTCGGTGTACTTGACGTTGAGACTTTGTACTTCGCTCCAATCGTGCGTGGTGGAGCCGTTGGCCAAAAAGGCGTAGAACAGATTGGATGCACGATCCGGCTCGCCGCGATGAATGTAGCCCAACGCCAGATCGACAAAGATATAGGGCCAAACCATTAACCCGCCAGTGGTGTGTCCGAGATATTCTCGAAACCGAAAGAAAGCGTCCATAAGCGGGTCGTGCGGTCCCATCACGCGGGAAGGATGGACGAGAATTCCGCCGAAAGCGGTTTCGAAGGTGCCCTCCTTTTGCGCTTCGCCGATTGCAACATTTGTAGGGATGGTGCCCGAAAAGTCGTTAAAGCGGACAAAACTCATTTCGATGGATCGATGAAGCGCCCGCTTCAGGTCTTCCGCCTGTTCCGCGTAGAAGGAAGCGTCTTGAGCCTTGTTTAACGCCCCCGCAGCTTTAGCCAACAACCGCAAACCCAGATATGCGAACGCATTGACGTAGAAACAGTGTCCGCCGCCGCCGCCTTCGCCGGACGATGGCGGCAGTAGTCCATATTCCGGCCTCTCAGGTTGGTTCAGGCGTTGACATTCTGCTTCTCTCATCCGGATAACCCAATCTGCGCCGCGAGTGAGGGAGCGATAGTTTTGCGCCAGCCATTCGTTATCTCCGCTCAACAGCCAGTACTCAAGCGCGCACCATAGCGTTTGACCTTGTGCATCGAACTGACGAGTCCGCGTTACCCAAATGCCGTCACGGCTAGGGTCGCCCGTACCCCACTGTCCTAGCGTCCATCGGGTACGAGGGAGCTCCTCCCGCGGCGTTAGTACGGTTTGAACCAGGGCGCGGTGTTCATCGAGAAATCCGGCATATCCCATCGCAATATTTTGGTAAGCGCAGTCTCTTATGGTGTGATCCCAGTAATAGAAAGGACCGCACATCATGAGCGGCAAATCCTTCGCGCCGAGGTACGTTTGATGGAGAACTAATGTTGCAAGGTGGTGGCGATATGTGGCTTCAACGACCGGTTCCGGGGTTATGAATCGGGTTGAAGACGCAATGAAACCGTTCCAATAGGATGAAACTCGGTCCAATGCCTCTTCCCAACGAATGTTTCGGGCGCTCTTTTCTTGTTCAAGCCAGAGTGTTCGTGGTTTGGGGCCGTAGATTGCGTATTCGCCCGGGTTGCGATCAGGCGGCACATCTTCGCCATAGTCCGCCGGGTTATCGGGGTAGCGCGGTTCAAGATGCACGCGCCAACTTTCACCAGTGTCATACGGGTGATAGGGATTACCGTAAGGCGCCGGTTCCGGACGGTCGATTGCCGGGACTCGCAATAGGTATTGGCGCTCTTCACCGTGTTGCAACGTGGGCGTATAGTGTAAGCGTTGGGAAAACGCAGTGAGGTCGACACCGAACGAATCGCGCAATCCCGAAATACCATCGTTGAAATCACGGCCAACGTCCATCTCGTAGCGAAGCAGCGCACCTATCATTTCTTGCGCGTCGGCTTCCGACTTCAATTCGCGCAGGAACGCCCCGGGGCCGCCCGCGTGGTGTTCGGAATCGATGATAAATTCGCCAATAGTTCCATCAACGTCAGCCTCAATCACGTCGGGTGTGAGTTCGACATCCGTTTTGTAGGCGCGAATCCAACTGAGCATGGCGGGCTGACGCGACTCTGGCGTCGATCGAACCGAAATTTTGATGTATCCATCCCCGTCCGTATCTTCTCCGACGAACCGCTGAACAACGTGTTTCAACCGTTCTAATTTAAGTTTTTGCGGGTTCGGATCGCCCTCGACTGACGCGATTATCTCTCTGGGCAATGGGGTATGCAGGTCACGGATGTCCGGTTCCATCTTATCGTAGGGTTCATCCCAATTGGGGGTAGTGATGTTCGGGACGCCGCTGTAGCCGAGGAACACTTGAAGTTGCTCGCCCTTGTCAACCTTCATCACGTATTCGATCGGGGTGCCGTACCACCCGTTCCGGTGCCGCAGCCATATTGTGGTTCGCGGAGCATCGTGCTCCCAGGGTGCGGCGGGCGTGGTGCGGGGATCGACGCAGCCGATCGGGCGTGCGATTCGCTCGGTTGGCACGACAGGATCCATAATAACCATCGGCTTGCCGCGGTCGGAGAATAGGCCGTCTTCCGCTTTCAGGGACGGTGCGCCGTCGAGCGTCACAATTAGTTTTCCTTTTTCCGGTTCGCTGGCTGTGTTCTTGAGTGAAATAGCGTAAAGGTCGAACGGCTGCGGGTCATTTGGGACCACAATGACGGAGACGCTGTAATGCACCCCTTGATGGTCCCATTGGTTAATACAGCCCGGCATCCAGCCGCCGGGGGATTCCTGTTTGAAATTGTCGAGGACGTAGGGGAAAACCTCTGTTCCGTCGTCCGATAACAAGCCGAAACGCAGGTCAAATTCGCTATACCGGGCTTGCATCAAGTAACTGAATGGCAACGGAACGGTGCCGGGAATTCCAATCGTGGTTTGGTTGTTGATTGGTGCGTGGCGTCCGAGATTCGCCTCGTAGAAGGTCGTCTGATAATCGAGGGGTTCGTAACCAAACCGCTCTCTCTGCGCATCGTTGGGCGGCGGCGAAACACGAGTTCCCCAAGTTTCGCTAGTGTCGACTTTTTTTTCATGTTCCATATTTTGTCCTCGCTTGCGTGGGGGGTTGAGATTTGCTACCGATGTATTGGATTTCAATCGCAGTCACTAGAAAATTATCGCCCTCGCCATTCGCTCAATATATCGTTGGGTTGCGCTACGTTCTTGTTCGAGTTGATGCAGTATCGCATAAGTGGGTTCAACTGGAGTGGGAGACATATTTAATTGAATCCGCGTTACCCAACCTACATTGCTACGTTACTCATTACTTACCCACGGCGTTGAGCATGTCGGAGAGATTTACGAACTTGTCACGGACTTTTCCTGCTTTTTTTCCGTTCTCGGTCTCTAGGGAATCCAGTCTCTTCCAGTCTGCGAATGTCAGATAGACGATGTTTCTGGAACTCAAGAGCCGTTCGACGGCTTCCGGCTGCATATTTTCGGTTACCGGCGCGACTTTACCGTCAATATCCTCCATCATGCAGCGGACGGTCTCGGAAGAATCCGGCTTGTTGTCACCCACGAGTCCTGAAGGGCCGCGCTTCATCCAACCCACCACGTACTGTCCCGGTACGAATTTCCGGGTCTTGGGATCGATTACACGACCTCGTTCATTCGGGATAATTCCCCATTTCTCATGAAAGGGAACACCCGGCAGCGGGACGCCGTGATATCCGACGGATCGGAAGACGGCGCCGCACGAGAGTGTTTCGTATTCATCGGTTCCGCGAGGCCGGAGGTTACCCTTGTCATCTTTATAAAGCGCATTTTTCTCAATCTTGACGCTGGCCACCTGTCCATTTTCCCCCGTAATTTCTACCGGCGAACGAAGTAGTCGAAGGAAGACCTTTTTTGGATTCGTCCCCAGCCCTTCACCGGACTTTTCTGTTAGGTATGTGACATTCTGCCGCGTCTGTTTGCTGTCGTCCAGTAGTTTTCTGGAGTCCTCATCAAGCGCAACATCTGCGGGGTCGACAACCAAGTCTACTCCGCTGAGCGCCCCGATTTCTTTTATTTCCTTCGGCGTGAAAGCTGCTTGTGCGGCGCCCCGGCGGCCGAGAATCACAATCTCCTTTACGCGGCTCTTCCGCAGGGATTCCAGAGCGTAGTCCGAAATATCAGTCTTTGCCAACTCATCGGGCGACTTTGCGAGGACGCGCGCCACGTCCATTGCCACGTTTCCTATACCCACGACGACTACGCGCTCATGATCCAGATTAAAGTGTGCATCCACGTAATCGGGGTGCCCGTTATACCATGCGACAAACGCTGTCGCGGTGTAGCTGCCTTCAAAAGATTCACCGGGAATATTGAGTCTTCGGTCTGTTTCATTTCCGACTGCAAATACAATCTGATCGTAGTGCGCCGTGAGGTCCTCCGCTTGCAGATCGCGTCCGAACTGGACGTTACCGAAGAAACGAAAACGCGGATGCGCGGCAGTGCGCTCATACACCCGAATCACATTCTTGATTTTTTGGTGATCTGGTGCTACCCCAAACCGAACAAGACCATACGGGGTAGGTAGCCGGTCAAAGATGTCGACATCAACAGCAACGTCTTCTTGTTGGAGCAGCGCTTCTGCCGCATAAAAACCGGAAGGTCCCGATCCGACGATGGCGGTTCGTAGCGGTCTTCGCTCACTGCCCACAGGGTACTGATGATTTGTTGCCTCGGTCATACTAAAACTCCTAAAAAACAATAGCTTAATTTTATGGTCAATTCCATTCACGTTTACGCAAAATACGGTGGGTGCGGTTTCCAACTGCGCTTATAAAATTTGATAAAAACCGGTTCGGCTAGAAAACCCAACTTACTGCGGTGTGAAAAAAATAATGGGTTCAACTATTTTAATCAACTCTCACACGCCGGTCAACGGTAATCTTAGCACGTTTGTATTGGGTTCTGTTGCGCTTTGGCAAATTGAAGCATCGCCAATCCGAGAGTTTTTGGGCAGTTACAAGACCTGCCGATACAATTTTTTGGCGAATTACACGGTCGTTTGTTGCATTGGCAGCACCAAAATGTCAACACGCTCTATTCACGAGGATGGTTTACACATTGTGCTGGAATCAATTAGGGCTTGGAAAACTAAATCGACAGATATGGAGCAGTGGTATCCATATATTACTGAGTTACGGAAACAGCGTTTTGAAGAAAAAAACTCTGTTTCAAGTTACATTCTGCGCGGCTTACACGGCTACCTTGTGTTAGAGAAGCTAACGCATCAAACCTCAAATCGAAGCAATCGTTTTTGCGCGTAAGCAGGTAAGTTCCGTGTCGGCGGTTCATGCAAATAGCCGACAGGTGAACAGATTGCGGTGACACTGCCAACCTGCTGATGGAACGGGAAATGGGAGTGACCAAAGAGCGCATGGGTGACAAGCGTTTCGTTTTGGCAGATTTCACCTAGCCCCTGACTGCCCATGAATGCACTAAAGAAATCCCACGGGAGTTTGCCGCGATAGCGCACGCAGGCCTGAAATGGAACGTGGTGGGTGACCACAACGATACGGCGAACTGAATCCTTAATTGTATTAATCTGACTTTGCAGTTCATTTTCAAATCGTTGTGCGACTTCAAGGTCATCCGTTCCCCACTTTGCGTATTTCAAATCGTTCCATACCGCCCCAAACAGTTGTTTTGCGGTGTATCTCCCTATCGGAATCTTATACGATTCCTTTCGAAAAGAGTAGTCGTACCATCCGATTGTCCCGCAAACCCCAACGTCGTTAACAACAAGCGGGTCGGCAGTGAGCGGGTGGAAACCGCACTCGCGGCAAACCGTCTCGATGGCACAATATTTTTGCTGACTGGTGACATGTGGGCGTTCGGTAACCCAAATATCGTGATTGCCTGGCACGAACAACTTTGGACAAGCAAGACCTGATTCGGAGAATTCGGCAAGAATCTTGGCGAGTTCAAGCAGATTGGCAGAGAGATCGCCGGCTAGGACGAATATGTCCAATTTTGCGACTTCAGCCGCCTCAACGATATAAGGGAGTATCTGCTTATTCAGCGGGGAGGCATCGACATGAAGATCCGAAATGAGACCGATTTTCATGGGTTTCAAAATCGGCTGATTATGATATGTAGTTGGGTTAGGTTCACCGGGCAAGCGTAGCGCTACATGGATTGAGATTCAATCTGGTCGAGTAATTCAGCGAGGAATGTGCCTAAGCCGCTATCTTCTTGAGGCTGCTGCTGTTGTGCTTGCAGGGTTTTGCGGAGCGCTTGTATTGAAACACTATCACCAATCTTGGCAATGGCATCAACCAAAGTCAGTTTAATGGTTGCATCCGTGGAGAGTCTCAGCGCGTCAATTAACACGTTTCGCGCTTTGTCTCCACCGATATTACCGAGCGCCGACGCTGCGATGTCTTTGACACTGGCATCGCCGCCCTTAAAAGCTGTGATGAGGGCATCGACAGCGGGGGCGCCGATCTGACTGAGGGTGAGGCCTGCCTGAAAACGCACCCCTGGAATTTCCTCACCATCCTCCATCACAGCGATTAAATCTGCGATAGCGGACGAGGGTTTGAGGTTTCCCAGAATGGAGAGGCAAGCACGTCGAATTTCTTGATCCGGTTCGACGACACGCTTGATATATTTTTTTGCCAACTCCACCATTCGCTCTGTATTTACTTTCTGGTGGAGTGCTACGGATCTGTGCCGAAATTGTGTACCGAATGGATCTGTAAGAACCGCCCGATTTTCCTCAAGATCGACTGTGACTAGCCCCTGAATTTCTGCGGATTCACGTTGATGCTGAGGCAATTCATCTGCCGGAAGCTCGTCTGTACCCGCCTGCCGGAATTGCTGCAATAAATTATCCAGATGCCCCAGTGTCACGAGGCGTTCCAGTGATTTGGCGGCGGGTTTCCGCAAAGAGATTTCCGGGCTATTTTCAAGGATTTCTGTTAAGTCGTCCACCGCCTGTGCATCGCCCAGATTTCCGAGGGCAATGACCGCTGCGATTTTCACGCCGATGAGTTCGGTTGTCCGGAATTTTACTTTGGAATCGTATTTGGCGAATTCACGCATTGCTTCCTTGTAGTCCTTAATTGTTTTGATGTTTCGCTCATCAATGACGCTTTTGATGGTATCATTAACTTTGATATTGGCTATATCAGCGGGGCTCCCCGGTTCGATTTTACTGACCTGATTCCCATTGACCGTCAAGCCGACCTTATCGCCCGTTCTTCGGACTGCCATGCGAATGTCTCTGCCGTCCGTTAACTTCAGGATAAAATTATTGTCGTCTTTCATCGCCTTTTTCTCATCGTAGTCACCGATTTCGTTGATGGATCGTTCGCCAATTACGTAGGTGATCAGTTCGCCGGGTTCTAATTTCGCCCTGGCTGCGGAACCGTTTTCCTTGACATCAATAATTACTACCCCGGTTGTTGACCACCGGTTATCGAGGTCGCTGTCCAACTGCTGGACTTCCATTTGAAGTCGATTATCGTAGTAACGATTTTCTCCTGCGCAGCCAATCGCAAACAGACAGATTAGCGTGCTTAAAAGCACGTAAAATTGTATTTTCCGATTCATCGTGTTCCCTTTCCGAAAATAGAGGTATCCGCCAAAGCTCTTGGCTTGAAATCTGGAGGTTGGCGGGTTTTGCAGATAACCGCGGCGTCATGAGACAATTTGGCTATCTCAACTTGGCAACAACTTCTCGGCTGCCTTGTTCACCCAAAACATCCAACAGGGGCTTAACGGCTTTTTCATCTCCCAATTTTTCTAACGCTTGAATTGCGTCAACTCGCATTGCAGAACCCTTGTTTTCGACGATTTGGACTAACTCTTGTACGGCAGAGCCGCCAATTTTGCCTAATGCTTCAACTGCGAGCCGCCGTACTTCGGAAGCTTCTCTATCTTTCTTGCGTTTGGCTGACCCGGAGTTGATTACCGTCACTAGCATTGGGATGGCACGCTCATCACCAATTTCACCGAATGCTTTGACTACATTCAGGCGTGTTTCCATCCGTTTGTAATCCATCAATTCTTCTAGAATAGGCATAATTGTGTCTGGATCTTGCTTTGCGATTGACCCCATTACCAACTGCGCATCATGCCGGTCACGATTGTCTTTGGATTTAATGGCTTTTTTTAGCGCTTTGAGAAGGTCATTCCGATCCCCTTGCGTGTAAACGAGATTGAGCGCTTCGAGCGCCGCTTCTTGCACTTCGCGCGATTGGTGCCTTAAGGTCTCGAACACGAGGATTTCTAAGTATTTGCGCTTATCGTTCTGGTAGGCGATAAACATATGCTTGCCTCGTTCTTTAATAGAGGCTTTCTTTATGGCTTGTGTTTGGTCTTCAGCATAGAAGTCCTCAGAATCGTAATGTCCGAGAAGGTAGTGCGCTTCGGCGTTATCGGGCTCTTCTACAATTGCCGTTTTAAATCGCTCAACGGCGCGCGCTTCCTTATTCCGTTTTTCCGACTTGATGAGCTCTTTTCCTTTCGCCAGGTTTTCGTTTTGGCTGCCGCAACCAATCAAAAGAATCCCAACTGGTATGAGGCACAGCTTGAAAAGTGTTTTGATCATTTTAGACTCCAGGTCCGTAAAGTGAAACATTAGGTATTTCGAATTAGGGGTCAGAATTTGCCGTCAAACGACAATCCGTTACCGACTCAAACTGGGCGGCCTTTCATAGACTCATTGCCGCGATATGTATTACTGTAGGCTGACAGCGATGCCGCTATCAGTAGGTTGCCGATTTTGACCGATTCGCAGTTGGCGTTCCGCATCCACTACGTCTCGATTGATTTTATCAATACACCGGCCGAGCTTGTCCAATAGCGCGGTGTGCCCGACCATCGCCCGGCGCATCTGTCTAAGGAGATCGATGACTAGGCGAAACGAGCGGACAAAATCGCCGTCAGCTAAGTTCACATATTGGTGAAGGTCTTCAAATTCACAACCTTGGCTCCACGCGAGGATGGCGGTACTCAATTTCGATTCCAGCTTGGGAATCTCATCGACTACGCGATGCTTCCGTTCCAAGGTTTGAACGTACTCGAATTCGCTGTCAACTTCCCGCAACATCTGTATTAATCGTTTGTCTTTCAGCTTCCGATAGTGATGAAGGTCCTTTCTCGATTCACAAACAATCGCCATGATGATTACATTGATTTGGTCTTCAACTGCGTCTTCAAAGAATCCCCTGAAAAGCAACTGGGTAATTTGAATTTCGTAACCGTAGATTTGGGAAGCAGCACGTCCTTTGGGTAGTAGTCCGGAACCATCAATGTAGCCGAGTTTTTCGAGCACTTTCAGTCGGTTGGCAATCTGGTTTCGTTGATAATTCTTGTAATATTCCCTCCGATCCTGGAGGTCACGTATGTGGTCGGCGGATTTCTCAATTTTTTGGTGCCGGGCGAGGCACACTTTTAGCTGAACACATTCGCAGCAGAGATTTTCACGTTTCGTGGATTCAATACTCCGAAGCTGGCGCTTAATACGTGTAAGTTTTTTCAATCGCAGTTTCTGACTTCCTCGTCCGCGTTGTTTTCGCTTTACCTCCGCGCGTTCCGTTCTCAAGCGGTGCGAACCTTCTTCAAGGCGTTCTAAGAGACGATTATAACCGCTGATTTGTTCGGTCGCATCAATGCCCTCATGAATACACACGGGGTGCGGCAGCCGCGTGAATGTGCGCTTTAGACCTTTCAGTTCTAACTCAATATCGCCGATTCGCTCGTAGTTCTGGAAATTACTCAGGCTTGAGGTACAGACATCATAAATTTCATCGCCGTATTTTTCATATAGGTTCAGTATACTTGAGTATGATAGATTAAACTGACTTTCGATGGGTTCAATTTTATCGGAGATGATACGCTGAATCTGATCGACATCTGCAAATCTTGGATTGACTCGCGCATAAACATAACCGACGGTATCGATTCCACGACGTCCTGCCCGCCCCGCCATCTGGTGGTATTCGCGCGCTTTCAGATATCGAAAATTAACGCCATCGTACTTTTCTAGGCTGTCGAAGACGGCAGTGCACACCGGCATATTGATTCCGACAGCGAACGTCTCCGTTGTAAAAAGAAGTTGAATCCGTCCAGATGCAAACAGGTGTTCAACCACCTCTTTTAGGGTCGGCAGCATACCAGCATGGTGATATACTACGCCTTTTGAGACTAGATACCGAAACTCCTCAATGTTTTTTTCACCATGAATGTTGTACCGTGCGCAGAGCGAATCGAACACGCGAAGGATTTCATCGCGATCTTTAGGAGACAAAAAACTGTGGTTGGCATAATATTCGGCGTTTTTCTCGCACCCTTTACGGCTAAAACAGAAAAAGAGGCAAGGGAGTTGCCCCTTCTTCTGAATATGCTGAATTAGGTCGGCGCGAATAATCTCGGGATATTTGGACGCGGCAATTTCGTCCACAGCTTGATTGTGAAATCCTGCGTATGCAATCTCCTCCTGAATTCCGCGAAGATTGCCGAAATTTCCAATTCCGTAACCCTCAAGGTAAAGGCGGTGTTGCAACGGTACTGGGCGTTCAAGATCTTCAACAATCTCCATTTTTCCATCACGAACACTTCGCATCCATTCCGCAAATTGATGGATGTTCGGAATGGTTGCGCTCAAGCAGACAAATTTGATGTGTTGGGGTGCGAAAATGATGCTCTCTTCCCAAACCGTTCCGCGCTCAATATCATTGATATAGTGAATTTCATCGAAGATGACATATTCGATGCCATCTAAGCGGGTGATGTCATCAAAGATGGCATTCCGAAAAATTTCGGTCGTCATGAGTAACACTTGCGCCGATGCATTGAGCGTTACATCGCCTGTGACGATTCCGATGGCATCTCCGTATTGTTGATAAAAATCGCGGTACTTCTGATTACTTAAGGCTTTAATCGGAGCAGTATAGATGACGCTGCGTCCCAGCCGAATACACTTTTCAACAACATATTCGGCAATTACAGTTTTGCCGGCTCCCGTTGGCGCGGTGACGATGACGGAATGGTTTTGATCTACTGCATAGATGGCTTCCTCTTGAAACCGGTCTAGCTTGAGCCCTTTATAAATCATCTATGATTCCCCGGTGTTGCACGCCATGATTATAACTGTTTCTATGTTTTTTGTCAATTGGGAAATATGATTGTGCGTTAGGCAGTGTATGTGCTAGTCTAGCTACCTGTCGGTTTTTACCTAATTTCTGTGGGATTTCGCTTGCGGCTGAACCCAAACTGTGCTAAATTTAAGACGGTCGCATTAGGCGTAAAATTTGACATTACCTCGAAATACCTGAGCGGTATACCGTGCTGCCTTGGGAAAACGACAGATTGCCTCTTAATCCAGTGAGAATATTGACTAGTGGTGAGTGACGAATGATTTATGGGGCGTGAACTGCACAAGATAGCGCGAGGAGAGCAAACGGCTCGCCTTTATTTCATTCACAAGTGGATACCTTGAAAGCTGATTTTTTCCGTACTGCACCTGAAAACTGCTGAAGTAACGAAAGGCGGTGAAACACATGGACTTTGGCACGTGGTCACCATCACACACAATCCTTGTGCTCGTAATTGTCGTGGCTTTCGTTGGACAAGTCGCGGTTTTGTTCTATCGCACTGCGCAGCTTGAGAAGCGGATGGACAGGCAAAACAACGAATTACGACGGCAAGGAGAACATCTAGAGAATCGAATTGACAAACGCATTGATGAAGTCAGAGGTGAAATCAGTGATGTGCGCTCCGAAATTTCACATCTGAGAACCGATGTTCAATCCGAAATTGGCGATGTTCGAACTGAAATTCGCTCGGAAATTAGCGATGTGCGCTCCGAAATTGCTAATCTGAGAACCGATGTTCAATCTGAAATCAACGATGTGCGAACTGAAATCAGCAAACTCAACCAGAACCACATTGAACACTTGAGGTACCACAACCACAGTGAATAACTTGAACGTTGATTTTATGGCTGTTTGGAGAATCACATGAGGCAAAAATTCAAAATCCGCCCGGAATAATTGAGACCATAAAAAACATTAAATTTACGACATGAGAGAAGAGAAGCGCCTGAATAACGGTTAAAGGGAAAGGACCTACACCTTCCCCGTTCCTGATGAATTGTCTGATTGGACAGAAAAATGTCACTTCCCGTAACGTCCCGCCTTTGGAATCGTAAATCCTATCACATCCCTTCATAAAGAAATTAAGATGCACTTCCCTCCTCCTGTTTATGAGCGAAGCTAAGGTGGAACTCAGTAATTCGTGCGGCTACTCATTGAGTTGCCTAACCCTCAAATGGTATTTCCAAGATATCCGGTCAATATCTGCAAGCCCAGTTCTCGAACCTTTAACCGCGCATTTAGAGGCATGTTCAAATTTACGTTTAGACGTGCGGCAACTCACGCAGCGAGTCAATGAATACTTTGCACCGCTTCAGCGGAATTTAACACCTGAACGCCTACCGCTAGATAATGATTAAATACGAAAAATGCACGTCTATCCAGAAGATCTTATTTTCAGTTTCTTGCACGATCTGGATGCCGGGAGGCGCTGAATTTTGGGTGCGTTTTCCGCCGAAACCTGCAAGACTAATTGTGTATAGTTAAATATGATCAAGAAAGCCTTGTGTATCGGTGAGCTGGTCGTTGATTTTGTGTCAACAGCATCTGATAAGTCCCTTGCAGAATGCGCAGGGTTCACCAAAGCGCCGGGCGGCGCACCGGCAAATGTCGCCGTTGGGTTGTCTAGACTCGGACTAGCGTCGGGTTTCATCGGCAAAGTTGGAGCGGATCCATTCGGAGATTCCCTGCGGAAGACACTCGAGGAAAACGGCGTGGATACATCGTGTCTCTTATCGGGGGCTGGTTGCCGCACAACGCTGGCATTTGTTGCGACGCGTTCCGACGGGATGAAGGACATTATCTGTTATCGGAATCCAGGGGCGGATATGCTTCTCACGCCTGACGAAATTAACGAAACGTACATTCAATCGGCAGATTTGTTTCATTATGGTTCCGTCAGTTTAAGCCATCAGCCGAGCCGCAACGCTACGCTAAAGGCGATACAGTGCGCAAAGGACGCCGGTGCATTTATTTCCTACGATCCGAATCTGCGGTTGATGCTGTGGGATAGTCCGGCAGATGCCAAACGCTGGATTTGGGAAGCCATGCAATATGCGGATGTTGCAAAACTTGCCGAGGAGGAGTGGGAATTTGTGACGGGCACATCGGATTTACAACGCGGCAGTGAACGCGTTCTAGAAGCCGGTGTGGGTTTAGTCGTCGTGACACGGGGGGAGCACGGCTGTTATTTCAACGACGGTCGGATTCAGGGATATTTGGACGGGTTTCAAGTTGATGTAGCCGACCCACTTGGTGCAGGTGATGGGTTTGTCGCAGCGATGCTAGCGAAGCTGATGCAGACATTTGGCGCGGGGCGAGCGCCGGTGCAACTCGCTGCGGTCCAACTCCGCGATATCATGACCTATGCGAATGCGGCTGGCGCATTGAGTACACAGCGGGTGGGCTGTATTCCGGCGCTGCCGACGGCATCGGAAATTGACGCGTTTTTGAGCTAGGTTCTTGAGCTTACCTGCCGACCTCCCATGCTAGATGTTGCAGTTCTGGGCCGATGAGTTTCTCCCAAGCTAACTGCACGGCTGCGGACGAACCCGGCGTCGAGATGACCACCTTCCCGCGGTACACGCCTGCAGTAGCGCGCGAGAGCATGGCTGCGGCGCCTACCTGATCGTAGCTAAACATCCGAAACAGCTCGCCAAATCCCGGCAAGGTTTTCTCGAGTTTCCGGCTCAAGACGTCAAAGGTATTATCGCGCGGGGCAATCCCGGTTCCGCCGTTGAACAAAATCACGCGCGCGTCTCCGTCCGCCAACGCATCTAGCACCGCGTTTACCTGTGTTGGTTCGTCCTTAATCAGTTGATACGCTGTTACCGTGTGCCCGTCTTCTGTCAACTGCTGACGGAGATATGCCGCATTTTTATCGGTTTCCGGGGTTCGTGTGTCACTAACAGTGACAATTGCCACGGGGATGGGACCGTGTTCTTCAGCTAATTTTCTGTGTTCTTCAGTGCTTGTTGAAGATGCCATTTTTTTCTCCGATCAATTGAGCCAATAGCGAGGGAATCATCCGACCGAATAGGGAGGACGATATATTTTATAGCCTTCGAAGACTATCGCCCTCCCTATTCGGTCGGTTGATCACTCTGTGTTATAAACGGCGTCAATAGATCGATTGGGATTGGGAAGACGAGCGTCGAGTTTTTCTCGGCAGCCACTTCGATGAGGGCTTGTAAGAAGCGAAGTTGGATTCCGGTCGGATTCCTGCTCAATATTGTCGCCGCCTCTGTTAGCGCTGTGGACGATTCCAACTCGCCCGCGGCGTGCGTCAATTTCGCTCGGCGTTCTCTTTCCGCTTCCGCCTGTTTTGCCATTGCCCGTTGCATCTCCGCCGGGAGATCGACATGCTTGATTTCCATTGCGAGAACGTGAACCCCCCAGTCTTGGCTGTGTTTTCTGATTATAGCCTCCAAGTCTTGATTCAGTTTTTCCCGCTCAGACAGGAGTTCATCGAGTTCAGCGCGTCCGAGAACACTTCGAAGCGTTGTCTGTGCTAGTTGGCTGATGGCAAACCCGAACTCTTCCACCTCAATGACTGCCTTATCTGCGTCAACGACCCGGAAAGACAGCACTGCATTCACGTTTACCGAGACGTTGTCTCGGGTGATTACGTCTTGAGGCGTGACATCTTGTACGATGGTACGCAGGCTGACTCGCTGCATCCGCTCAATCCAGAATGGAATCAGCAGAACGAATCCGGGGCCCCGCACGCCGCTTAAACGTCCGAGCCGAAAAACAACGGCCCGTTCGTACTCTTTGAGAATGCGAACGGAGGTTAGGATAAGCACCAATCCTACAACAATAGCAATACCTATTTCTATTTGCGGCATTTACATCTCCTTGTGTTGAGTTTATGTATTGAAATACGGTGCCAGTGTCCAACGGACAGCAAATGCTAATCATTGGTTGCTTGCTACAACTCTTAAGAAGGGGGATAGCACATAATCGTCCAACCTAACCTGTGCGGCTATTGTAATCCTTCTTCGGCTTTTCTTGCATATATTGCCCAAAGGACAAAGCTGGTTGTTTGAAGATTCGCCATTGAACTCTCAAGTTCGATAGGCGTAGCGCTGACAAAACTCCCATCTTCCTGCTGAACGTTCCGCAAATAACCGATAGCGACCTTGTCGGCATTTAGGGGATCCCCGCCGGCAACTAGTGCAAGGATGGCATAAGCTGTAATTTCAGGATCGCTCGGTTCATTCTTTCGCCTGCCGAATCCGCCGTCCTTATTTTGCATCTGTTTTAACCATGCGAGTTGAGTGTCAATGTCGTAGACCAATGCTAATCCTTGCAACACCCATGACGTTACTAGAATTTCGGATTTCGCACCTCGCGCCATCGACCAACCGCCGTCTAGATTAATTCGTTTTTCGAGCCAACCGGCGGCTTTCGGTATGGGGGAAAAGTTTTGTTTGAATTTGAGTCTTCTGAGACCCGCCAAGACGGCGCCTGTGTAGAGGGGGTTTCCGGGTTGGTGCATGCTGCGCCCCCAGCTCCCATCGTCGTTTTGAACCTCTTTTATCCAATTGAGACCCTTGTATTGAGCCTCTGCATCCGTCCCCGCTTTAGCCAGCGCCATTAGAATAAAAATGGTGTGTGCTGTGTTTCCGTTCCAACTACCGTCTTCTTTCTGATGCTTTATCAGGTAGAGCACGCCTCTACGAATTACACTTGAACCCGTTCCCCAACCCTGAAACATCAACGCTTGCATAACAAGCGCTGTGACCTCAACGTCGCTTTCGCCGCCAGCAATGAGGGGCCAACCGCCATCGGCATTTTGCGCTTGTACCAGATATGACGCCGCAATTTCAGTGGTCTCAAAGATAGATCGTGCGGCAGCGGCCTCTGTCGCGTCGAGGTTCAGGAGTAGTAGCAACGAAAACAGCCAGAAGCTGAGGAAATGACAACAAAGATGTTTTTTCATTGGTATTTTTCGAGGAACATCAAACCAAAATCGAATATCCCAGTTCTAACTCGTAATGAGTAATGCGTAATTGATACTCTTATCGGCAGGATCTCGCTTCGTTTATCGCATCCAAGTAATGTTCACGGTAGTCGATGTCTCTCAACACACGATCGGTATTGACAATGACGTAATGAATGTCGCGCGCATACTTTCGAAACAGCGATCTGACACCACCGTTCTCCGGCGGAAGCGCGAGGATGTCGGCGGCGTAACGGCGATCGAAAATTACGGGATGTCCTCGGCGATTGTTATAGCTCGGCAGCGTAATCCCGCGGTCAGTTTCTGCGTGCGCGTCAACAACCAGATCAATTAGACCGGATGTGATGAACGGTTGATCGACGAGCGTCAGAGCGAAGGCATCCGCCGATTCGGCAATAGAGCGCACGCCGCACTGCGCAGAGGTCAGCATCCCCAACCGGTAATCGGGATTGAACACAATCTTGACCGGTTTGTTTTGAATGTGCGATCTAATCCTTTCCGCTTCATGCCCTATTACGACTACGACCTCGTCGAGTTTTGATCCCAGCAGGTTATTGATTACGGTTTCGATAATGGTACTTCCCTCGAATGGCAGAAGTTGTTTCGGTTCGCCGATGCGAGTGGATAGCCCGGCTGCGAGGATGATGCCCGAGATTTTGGGGTTCATTTTTGTCAAACGCGTGACGTTATGCGGATTAAAGAGGTACGCACCAACGCATCCGCTGTAGGTTTAAAAACGACTCGTCCGTTTTTCAATGATGATACAGGGTTTAGGCACATAAGTCAATCTGATTTTTTCAACGAAAATTTTCGTTAAAGTTGCTATGACGGCTACAGTTGAAAAGTTTTAAGCGCGATTCAGAGGGTATCCGCGGCTTATTCACATCATGATTAAGCTGAAGGAACTAGATCTCGACGACAACGACATATCGGATATCACTCCGCTTGCGGGATAAACGAAACTCGAAGAGGTGGATCTTGATGGGAACGGCATCGTGGACGCATCGCCTTTGGTCGGCTTGACAAGTCTCACGTACGTTATGTGAACCTTGAAGAAAACCCTCTTAATCAGACGCCGATTGAAAAGCATATTCCTGCGATTGAAGCTTATGGTGCGCGTGTTGACTTTGATTTGACGGCCTTACCTGTGGATCTTAATCATGACGGTATGATTGATGTGAAAAACCTTGTGCATGTTGCTACTCGAATCGGGCATGCCTGTCCGAACGAAGCCGATCTCGATGGAGACGCGGTGTCGACGTTCAGGACTTAGCCTTGGTAGCGCGGGCATTCGGTGCTACGAGCGAAGAGTAAATTTCAGGAATCACGCCTGCGAATAACATCATCTACATAGAAAACTGTACCGCAAAAGCTATTGCCCCCAAAGCGTTAGCGATAATGATAACTTACCTCACCGCGCATTTCGGCAACATCGTTGCCACATACCCGTTCGATGCTAGGGCAAAGGACGCAGTGGAAAAGCTCTCGTAGGCTGGGTTGAGCGAAAGGCGAAACGCAACGATCAATCGACGGAACGGAGAGCGCTATAGTTTTAGAGACCTACCGCTTTTAGGGTTTAAGATTCCACAATAGAATTGTACCGTCATCACTCCCGCTTGCGAGGGTCTGTCCATCAGGGCTAAACGCTACGCTTTCGACGCTACTTGTATGCCCTGTGAAGTTGCGGAGTTGCCTGAACGTGCTAGCGTCCCATAGGACGATCTTATTCATATACGTACTTGCAATTCTGTTACCATCAGGACTAAAGACGACGTTACCGAACCCCGTGGTTTCGTCTGTGAATGCGCGGACATGTCTTCCAGTGCGTGCATCCCATATACGGATAGTGTCGTACCAACTCGCGCTGGCAATTTTTTTTCCATCAGGACTAAATGATATGTTATAGACATCGGACGTGTGCCCGGTAAGCGTACGAACGTGGCTGCCCGTGCGACCATCCGTTAGACGAATGGTGTTATCGTGACTACCGTACGCGATAGCTTTTCCATCGGGGCTAAACACCACAGTCGTTACAATGTTCGTATGCCCTTCAAGTATTTTCAGGAGCGCCGTGGTACCGAAATCCCATAAGCGGATGGCGCCGTCGTAATCACCGCTTACGATAGTTTTCCCATCGGGGTTAAAGGCTAGGGTTCGGACATCTTCCCAATGCTCCAATAGGGTGTGTAGGAGTTTACCTGTGCTTGCCTCAAATAAAGAAATGGCGCCGTCATAGCCCCTAAGGGGGACGCCACCACCACATGCGATAGTTTTTCCATCGGGACTGAAGGCTACGCTCTTGACAGAATTCGTATAGCCATCAAGTGTGCGAAGGTGTTTTCCGGTGTTATCATCCCATAGGCGGATGGTGTGGTCGTAACTCGCGCTTGCGATGGTCTTTCCATCGGGGCTGAACGTCACGGTTTTGACACTACCCGTATGCCCTTTGAGGGTGTGGCGTTGTCTGACCGTATTAGCATCCCATAGGATGACCTCATCCATATCGGTACTTACGATTGTGTTTCCATCAGGACTAAAGATTAGATTATCGGCGCCGACTTTATGCCCTGTAATCGTGTGAAGGTGTTTGCCTGTGTTAATATCCCATAAGCGGACGGTGTAGTCCTCATGCTCTGCTGCACTCGCGAGCGTCTGTCCATCTGGACTGAAGGCTACGCAATTCACTATACCCGTATGCCCTAAGAGAACTCGGAGCAGTCCGCCGGAGCTTGCGTCCAACAAAACGATGACGCCCTCTATGCTGTCAGTGTGTTTAGAGTAATAGTGGCCACCTTTTGCAATTGTGTTTCTATCGCGACTGAATGCTACGCTATGGATAAAAGCCGTAGACCCCGCTAGAACCGTAGATTCTGCGAGCGTGCGGAGGCGGGAGCCTGCACCAACATCCCAGTAGTGGCATGTGCCGTCCTCGCATGCGCTTGCGATGGTTTCACCGTCCGGACTAAACGCCACGTTATTGATTGTATCCGTACGCGCTACCAGCGTGCTGAAGGGTTCCTCTGTGTCAACATCCCACAAACGTATCGTTTGGTCCTCGCTACCACTTGCGATTTTGCGGCCGTCGGGGCTAAATGCCACACTGTTGACACTATCCGAATGCCCGGTGAGGAGGGTAATTTCACGGTATGTCGCCGTGTCATAAAGCCAAATTCCGATTGAGGTTGCAACCGCCAGACGCGTGCCGTCTGGAGAATACTGCATGGCCTCTATCTCGCCTTTGCCCAAGCGAAGTTTTGCGCCTTCGGGAAGATTGAGACGTGTATAGTCTTCTTGGGCAAGGGTATTCGGTAAGCATAGTGTGGAAACGAAGAGTAGAGTCAATAGAGTGAATTTAATCGGCAGTAATCGGTTTTTCAAGGGAGAATTTCCCTTCAATTGTAGGATTTGTTAGGTATAGCGAAGTGCGGCAATTGGCTCCAAACCTAGTGAAGGCTTGAAAACTATCGCCTGCGTTGTCGGCTCAATTGATCATTCAACTCAATTTACAAAAACGGGAGACATTTTCATTATTGACCGTAAGTCAATTGGTAAGTCGTCTGTATTGTGTATATGAATTTGCTTATTATATATTAAGTTATACTTAAAAGCAAGAAATTATTTTGAACAGTTGCAGAAGCCGAGTTTTCAAGAAAAAACTCGGCTTCTCCGGAATGCACATCATTGTACTTGAAGCACCGCAGTGTGGTTTGCGGCTGAATAGGGTGACTATTTGACGGTTCAATTTTGATAAAAGACGGTCCCTGAATGCTTAGCTAAATCCTCGCCGTTACCGTTTCCTGATTGTGCACCGGTTTCCTCATCGTCGGTTGGAGGTTCCTCTTCCTGAAACGCAAACCGATATTTTCTGTCCTCATCTGGATGGTCCATTAGGCAGTCAATGTAGGCGTAGGGAAGTTCGGTTTGCCGCTGAATTTCCTCGCGATTCAATCCGCTTTTTATCATACCGATTACCTCGTCTTCAACTCGTTTACGCGCCAGGTCGTTTTTGATTTCATCTACATCCACATATTTCTGTTTTGATATTTCCTCAAAGTTTTTGCCTTCCCGCAGCATAGTTCGGGCATTTTTCGCGCTTCTTTGTTTTATAAGTATTTCTATGTCTGCTAGCATTTGCGCTTTTCTTTCTGCTTCGGCATCCTCTTCTAAGATATCCTGTTCGGCGTGGGAAGCGGGCGGATTGACGTTTTTGACGGCTTGACTTAGCGTTAGCTGCGCTTTCGGAACAAGCGAAACATACTCTTTTGGGCTAAGGTTTGAAATCATGGAATCTAAGTTGTCATAAGCGGCGTTTAATGCAGTCACAGACTTGGATGCGAGTTGCCGGACACTCTTTTCGCGTTCCTTTATATAATTAGCTTGCATTAGCCCATATTGGTTAGCCCATTTTTCTGCGTTGTAACGGCTGTCGTTCGGGTTGACGGTGCAGACGGCTTCCTTCGCCCAGCGGTGGTCGGCTTTTTGATCGCCGGTTGAACGCTCCGGGTACCGAGCGACGAGCGCGTCTGCGACTTCGGCGGTGCTATAGTCCTGCGCAAACAGCACGAGCCATTCAGCGAGTTCGGATTGGGTCTGATGGTACGGGTTTTTGAAGCTTCGCTCTATTTTCATTTTTTCCTTTCGATAATTTCGTTTTGCTGTATAGGCGGTTTCGCATTTCGGGAGTTTCAACAATTCACGGTTTGACGTATGTATTTTAACATATTAGGACGAAACGATGCACGGCGCATTGCACACGATGCGAAGCCGTGGGAAATGCATATTGAAATAGGTACGGCATTGGGTGTAAGGGGACGTAGGTATCGTTAAATATGCTATGCCGACAATCCACACCCTCAAGCTCGTGCTTTGCAAAGGGGCGGACTCGAGGAATTGAAACTTTACGACTATAATCCGACACTGGACAGAGCTGTTGGTGAGTTTCGTAGCGGAAAACAACGGGTTCATATATCCCACAGAAGTACTGTGCCGTCATGACTTCCGCTTGCGATCGTATGCCCATCCGGTCTAAAAGCGACGCTATTGACTTGTGCAGTATGCCCCGTGAGTGTGCGGAATTGTTCGCCCGTGACTGCATCCCATAAACGGATGGGGTTGTCCCCAAAACCACTACTGCTGGCGAGAATCTTTCCATCGGGGCTAAACGCTACGTTCATGACGGGGCCTTCATGTCCTGTAAGTGAGTGAAGGTGTCTCCCCGTGATTGCATCCCATAATCGGATGGTCTTGTCATCGCTACCACTAGCGATAGTGTGTCCATCTGGACTAAACGTTGCGCTTAAGACAGTCGAAGTGTGCCCCACAAGTGTGTGAATGTGCCTGCCGGTACAAACATCCCATAAACTGAGGGTGCCATCCCCACTTCCGCTGACTAGCGTGTGTCCATCTGGACTGAATGCTACGCTATTGACACCACTCGTGTGCCTTGTGAGGAGTGCGAGTTCTTGACAGGTTTCAGCATCATACAGCCAAACACCGATAGAACTTGCAACCGCTAGACGTGTGCCATCCGGAGAATACTGGACATCAACTATCTCGCCTTTGCCCAAGTGAAGTTGTGCACCTTCGGGTAAATTGAGTTGGGTATAGTCTTCTTGGGCGGAGGTATGCAGTAAGCCTAGTGCCGAAACGAAGAGTAGAGTAAAAAAAATCGAGAGTAATGGTTTTTTCACGGGGGAATTTCCCTTCGATTGTAGGATTTGTTGGGTATAGCGGGTGCGTGCAGCAATTGCCCCTGAAAACTAGTGAAGGCTTGAAAACTATAGCGCAGAATTTCTATAGCTTTCGTTAATGACTCCATTGATCGCTCAACCAAACCTACAAAAACTGAGCCCCGTGAGACGATACCGCTTCAAATTCAAAATGGATGTAGCAAATCCCAACGCTTTTCAATCTATCCTTAATTCATAATCCCTGCAATACTTCAACCCAACCTGCAAGTGCTCAGCAGCAATATTTCTCAAGCTCTTTCGCCTCCCGTTCTTTGCAGCAGGCATCGTCGGTTTCAACAGCTTCTATTTCTGCAATTGCTTCTATACTCTTGATATAGTCTGCGGGAAGACATGCTTCCCGTGCTCCTTCCAATACATAATTCTTGTACCAAGAATACGGTTTCAAGCATGGGTCGGTCTTCTTAGGATTAGCATAGTAAGTTACAGCACGGACGGTGGAACCACAATCTAATTCGACTGTAACGCATTTTTCAAAATATTCGCATCCCAATCCCTCGTACCAATCAAGACATTTCTTATCTTCGTAATTGAATTGATACACGCGCCCCCATACCACATCGGACGCGGATGAAAGCACAATATCGCACTTGCCGGATTTATCCTTACCCGTCTTGTGAAATTCAAGACGGTGGCAACGGAGTATTGCCCTAGCTATCGGTTGGGCAGAATCTATTCTTTTTCGAAGTCTTTCTGAGGACATGTTTGAACCATACGCAAAATACTTTATAGTACCCATTGGCATTCCTTTCTACTTTGTTTACAATAAAACGTAGGTTTTGTCAAATAGGTTCAATCCCGTGATGAAACACGGCTTCAATCCTAATAGGAGTTACGCACTTTAGTAGTGAACGACGATTATTTTTCCTTAGGAAATAGATAGATTTATGAGGTCTTTACCCTTACAATTTTTGCGCCTTTTTAAGATGAATCGTCCTCAAAGTAGTAGGCATACGCCGTATGCCGTAACTCTCGCCCCTATGCTGCTATCGGGCTTAAAAGCAATAAATGCAAATTTCCGCACAAGGCGTATGCTTACTACTACGCCTTGAATGATCAACTTCGCAAGTCCTAAACATATTAGGGCTATTTTTTGCAGGAATCGGATTTAACACGGGTAAAGCACCTAAACGAGAACGGAATGAGTAATTGCGGAGTCGTAAGAGCAAGAAAAAACCGAGAACAGATGGTCCCGGCTGGAGGTGTCGGAAATAGATATTTCTCAGCTTCCTCGTTGATTGTGAGAGTATGCCATACGGTGATTACGCGCCTGATTGGGAGCATTAACGTACTCAATCAAACAACTTTCATGAATCCGAACCGCTTCCGGTAAATTGAACACCTCGCGATTAACCAAAAGCGTTGGGTTACGCTACGTCATTACAGTTATGAAATAATTTAAACATTCGAATCACATACAAAATATTGCGCGTTTTTCATAATCTTCGCTCAACCCAACCTACAAGAAATTATCTTCTAAGCATTTCGGTGTGTGTTTTCCTATCTGATTCAAAGTGTCTAACATCAACAGTTGCTACTATATCGTTGCACAACGCATTGATATCAGGGCCTGACACTAAAAACAGATCTTTGAAGAAGCCACCAGATTCATTGTGGATATACGTGACATATTTACTGGCACTCTCAATATCGGTTGAAACTGGTACGGTTTCCCATGACGGAGGCAAACCAAAACTTTGGGAATAGGCAACTGCTATTTCATGGCGTCGTTCATTTCTTCGGGCGATGTGTACGATATGAATCATACGCCTTGGATTTGAATAGGCAATTTCCACATCACTCATGTTTCGTAACGTTCGATTAAGATAGCTTGTTATTTGAGTTTTGTGCGTATCCGATGCAACTTCAACCGAAACGCGAAAAGTATAATCCCTCCCCGAAGCTACCGGGTGCGCCACAGTTAATACCATAGCCAAAACGAATATCGAACCTGCAATACGTGACATCATTTTCTCCTAATTAAGTTGGTGGCGGCGAATGGCTCCTTCCCGTGTTGCTAATGGTAAGCCCTAGAAATGCTAACAACCACTAGTAAGTTATGAGTGTAACTAGGGAGAAGCGCACGCATCCGCCATAAGTTATTAATGGGCTTATTTGCGACAAAGCCCGGTTTCTATTAACAGTTGTCGCGTGTAGCGGCGTTAATAATCGTCGTTGAAAAATTTCCCCCAAGGAGGCAATAGTTTCTTCTGGAGCCATTTCGCCTGTTCTTACACGCTCGACGACCGCAAAGCACTCATAAGGAGTTTTGGACATTTAATGCAATACCTAGCTTCTTTCAACCCTTGTTGCATGTGACGCCTGAGATCAGAACTACTTGTCGCTACGGAGCATTTCGGTAAGTCCGCGAGCGCTAGCTAGAGAAGGTTAGGTATCAGTTGCTGTCTATTGAATTTCCATCGCATTCGCTATTCGCTCCATTGATCGCCGCGCCCAACCTACAACTGTAGGCATCAGCTTCATATTTCCCATATGGGATTCATCACTGTCCACGTTCTGGCTAAAGCTCCCACAACAGAATTGTGCCGTCCCCGCTCCCGCTTGCGAGAGTCATTCCATCGGGACTGAAAGCTACGCTATCGACATAAGATGTATGCCCGGAGAGTGTGCGGAATTGTTCGCCCGTGACTGCATCCCATAAACGGATGGGGTTGTCCCCAAAACCACTACTGCTGGCGAGAATCTTTCCATCGGGGCTAAACGCTACGTTCATGACGGGGCCTTCATGTCCTGTAAGTGAGTGAAGGTGTCTCCCCGTGATTGCATCCCATAATCGGATGGTCTTGTCATCGCTCCCACTGGCGATAGTGTGTCCATCTGGACTAAACGTTGCGCTTAAGACAGTCGAAGTGTGCCCCACAAGTGTGTGAATGTGCCTGCCGGTACAAACATCCCATAAACGGAGGGTGCCATCCCAACTTCCGCTGACGAGCGTGTGTCCATCTGGACTAAACTTTACGCAATTGACAGTAGATGTATGCCTTGTAAGAGTGCGGAGGTGTCTACCCGTACCAACATCCAATAGGATGGTTTTCGACGAATGCCCAGTGGCGAGCGTGTGACCGTCTGGGTGAAACGCCAGATTGTCGGCACTAGTGCGCGTTTCGAGTGTGCGGAAGTTGCTGCCCGTGCTAACATCCCATAGGATGATTTCCGCCAGACTCTGGCTAGCAAGAATCTGTCCGTCGGGGCTATAAGCAACGCTACTGGCACTATATGTATGCCCTGTGAGTATGCGGTTGATGCCGCCCGTGTTAACATCCCATAGGATGGTTTCCCCCGGACTCTGGCTGGCGAGAATCTGTCCGTCGGGGCTAAAAGCAACGCTTCGGACACCGGATGTATGCCCTGTAATTGTTTGGATGTGGTTGCCCGTGCTAACGTCTAATAGGGAGGCACTGTGCACACTTCCAATAGCGATAGTGTTTCCATCGGGACTAAATGCCACGCTATTGACATCGCGCGAATGTCCCGTGAGAGTTCGGAGATGTTTACCCGTGCGTACATCCCATAAGCGAACGGTATGGTCGTAATTACTTGCGCTTGCGATGGTCTGTCCATCTGGACTGAACGCTACGCTCTTGACACTCGACTCATGTCCTGGGAGGGTATGGTGGCGGCTGCCTGTGCTTGCGTCCCAAAGAACAACGGTGCCGTCTTGGCTTCCGCTTGCAATTATGAATCCATCTGGATTAAATGCTACACTATAAATAATATACCGATGCCCTCTGAACGTGCGGAGATGTCTACCCGTGTTAACATTCCAAAAACAGATGGTTCCGTCCCCACTCCCGCTTACAATGGAGTTTCCATCTGGACTGAATGCTACGCTATTGACACCACTCGTGTGCCCTGTGAGGAGTGCGAGTTCTAGACAGGTTTCAGCATCATACAGCCAAACTCCAATAGAACTTGCAACCGCTAGACGTATGCCGTCCGGAGAATACTGTATTTCATTTATTTTGCCTTTTCCCAAGCGGAGTTTAGCACCTTCGGGCAAACTGAATTTGGTATAGTCTAGTGCAAGTGGGTTTTCCATGGGGAGAATTCCATTGGATTGTAGGTTTAGCGTGGGTGCAATACACCCCCAATACTAGTGAAGGCTTGAAAACTTTCGCACAGGATTTTCTATCGCTTCTGTTTGGTCGGTTGATCCCTTATCAAGGGGGAGGATTTTTTGGGGCTCCTCTAGCTTCCTCCTTATCAAGGGGGAGGACTACGCGACAATAGCAGGAAACAGGGGAAACCATCGCTTTGACGTAAAACAGGATGTGAATCAAAGTCCAATTGTTCCTATTGCGACTTGCCTCTGGCGGTGATGTCCCAGATGGACTCGACGGTGTCGTTTCGGAGGGCGTAGTAGCGGTTGTGGAGGTTTACGGTGGTGCAGCAGTGTGTGGGCACGATTTCGATTTTGTCGCCGGGTTGGAGATTGACGTCCCCTTGCGCAGTCATTTTGCCGTGTTCTTCGGAAAGCCCAATCATCTCCAAGCCTGCAATCCCTGCGGGCTGCGGGATTCCGAACTCCTTAGCCAGGACTTTCAGCCCGGCATCAACAATTATGCGCGAGGGATTCGGACGACTCACTACAGCGGTCAACACGGTCAACGAACTATCGAAGCGGTTGCCAATCCCTTCAACCTCTCCGTAAGTCGAATCCATGAAGATGTAAGAGCCCGCTTGGATTTCCGTAATGTCTGGGTGCGCGCCGGTAATTGCATAGGTGCCCGTGCCTCCGCCGCTCATAATCTTGACCGGTACGCCGTTCCGTTCGAGCACGTCTTTGGTCTCAACCAGTAGTTCGACGGATTCGTCCGTCTGTTTTTTCCGTTCAGCGAATGACGGTATGGCGACGGTATGTCCCTCATAACCCATCAACCCTTCAAATTGAAGCCCATTGGATTTCAAAACGAGACGCGCCAAGTCGAGCGTGGGTTTCCCGGGTTGCGTGCCGCAGCGGTTCATACCGGTATCGACTTCGATGAGTATGCGCAGCGTTACGCCTTTTGCTTCCGCGGCAGCCGAAAGTTGCGCGACGTTATGCGGGTCGTCGACAGCGACCATAATCTCCGAATGACCGGCAAGGTTGACCAGCCGAGCAATCTTCGCCGCGCCAATAATCTGATTGGCGATGAGCACATCGCGGATACCTGCGTGGACCAAGGATTCAGCTTCACCGAGTTTGGCGCAGGTTATGCCGATTGCGCCCGCTTCGATCTGTTTATGCGCGATGATTGGGGTCTTGTGCGTTTTTGCGTGCGGGCGAAGCTCCGCATTGACGGATTTGAAGAAGTCCGCCATTTTCCGGATATTCGCCTCCATAATGTCCAAATCAATTAGCAGCGCCGGGGTGTCAATTTCCGATTTGGGGGCGCCAATGAGTGTATCGAGATGCGGTGACGACATCAATTCGTCTCCTTAAAGCTGTTTAACGGGATTGGAGAGTACGCCGAGTTCATCGACTTCGATTTGAACGACATCGCCGGGCGCCAACGGCAACTCATTCGGGACGATGATGCCGGTGCCGGTAGAGACTACGGTGCCGATAGGGATGGGGTTGTCTCGGCAGAGAAATTCGGTTAGTTCTTCAAATTTCCATTTAATTTGAGACGTGTTCACGTCGCCCTCGTAGAGCAACTCGCCGCTGCGGATGATGGAGCATTTGATATTCAGATTGTAGGGGTCGTCGATTTCGGACGGTGTGACGAACATGGGACCCAACGCGCAGCAACCGTAGAATACCTTCGATGGGGGCAGGTAAAGCGGATTTTCACGTTCGATGTCCCAAGCGGAGACATCGTTACAGATTGTATATCCGACGATTTCTCCGTCCGCGCCAAGGATATAAGCCAATTCAGGCTCAGTTGCAGTGAGTTTAGAGTCGCTCCGAATACCGATAAAGTCGTTCGGACCGGCGCATCGGGACTTTGTTCCTTTAAAGAAGATTTCCGGGCGGTTTGAGTTATAGACGCGGCTGTAAATGTCCTGTTCACTGTCATCATCCCGCATTTCGGCGCTGCGTTTGTATGTCACACCGCAGCCCCACACCTCTGGGGGATCAATCGGCAACAAGAGGTGAGGCACGTTCAAATCCGGCGAAACATTGAGATCCGATAGTTTGAGCTCGTCTTTATTGCGGCTAGTTTGGTCAGGGTGAACGGATGGCGTTGAACCGCTAACGAAACGTTCTTGAATATCTGCCAGCAGAACGCCCATGCTAACTCCCTCTTGGTAAGAGAGTTTAATCAGTTCAAGGACATCCGGCGCTTCGTCGCTGGTAACATCGATAATTACTTCGTCGGGCTCCAACCGACGCGTCATCAAGCCACGGTCGCCGTCGCTGGCGATATCGGTAGCCAAGTCGCCTCGCGTTACGATGCCGACGCGTTTGCCAAGGCCAGGTTCATAGAATTGTACGAGTTTCATTTTTTCCCTTAGTTTAAATCCAATCAGCGACTGTAAGATTTCGCTTTGAAGTCGATGAATTGTAACATAATCCGGCGAATTATATCAACAACAAAAGCGGCGTGGGTTCTCGCCTGCGTATACTTTCTTTGTTGTCATTGAGGAATCGACTGACCGACAATCGAGGGTGGGAAGCCTCTCCCACAAATCCGATGGTGCAGTCGAGGCTAGGAAGTCTCGCGTACGTGCCGATGAGACAATCGAGGCTGAGCAGTCTCTCCTGCTAACCGATGAAGTAATCGAGGTTGTGAAGCCTCTTCCACCAATCCGATGATGCAATCGAGGCTAGGGAGCCTCTCCTACAGAACAAATGAGAGACGATTAGGTCGGTGCGGTAGCCGGGCGGGAGTGTGCAAAAAACGCTTGCTTCTTTTTTTTATCTGTTATATACTATCCACTTGACTTTGTGAAAAAAAGCTACAAGCTAGGGGCGAAAGTTGGTTGAACGAAAGAGTCGCGATTCGGAGATCGCTCCTACAGTGAAGCACCAAGCAAGGTGACATAACAACTGGAGTGAGGGATAAAAGGTGAACACCCTCTGGCCGCTGGCGGTATATTTTGCAGGTGTCATTTTCTTGGTGGGACTTGGCATGGTCGGCTTGTCCTTCCTTTTGGGGCAGCGTCACAAGGATAGAGCGACCGGTGAACCCTACGAATCGGGCATCGTGTCGCAAGGGTCGGCTCGAATCCGCCTTTCCGCCAAGTTTTACCATGTTGCAATGTTCTTCGTAGTATTCGATTTGGAAGCCGTTTTCATCTTCGCCTGGGCGGTTGCCATTCGCGATTTGGGATGGCCGGGTTATATAGAAGTCATAATTTTCATCGGTGTTCTGTTTGCGGGTCTTGTATATCTGTGGCGAATGGGTGCGCTCGACTGGGGCAGCAGACCGCGGATACAAATCCCTACCGAGATGAAAAGCGGTCTGAAAGAGAATTAAGCTTATGCGATGGTGGTTTAGCAAATCGACTGATTTACGTCAATCCCCTGAAATTCAAAGCGGGTCCCTCGAAGAGGCTGTCCACCGCAATGTGCTTTTGGCGCGTTTACAGGATTTGCTGGCTTGGGGGCGCAAGAACTCCATGTGGCCCTTTAACTTCGGTCTTTCGTGCTGTTTTGTAGAAATGGCAACTAGCATTACGAGCAAATACGACATTGCACGGTTCGGCGCCGAAGTGATTCGCGGTACGCCGCGCGAAGCCGATGTCATGGTTATTGCCGGCACCCCGTTTATCAAAATGGCGCCGATAATAAAGCGGCTTTACGAACAGATGATGGAACCGCGCTGGGTTATATCCATGGGTTCATGCGCCAATTCCGGCGGAATGTACGATATCTACAGCGTGGTTCAGGGCGTTGACAAGATTTTGCCGGTTGATGTGTATGTACCGGGCTGCCCACCAAGGCCTGACGCCTTCATGGAAGGGATAGTCGAGTTGCGGGGTGCAGTTGGGTCGGAACAGCGGCCGTTGAGTTGGTTTGTTGGTCCGCAGGGTGTAGTAAAGCCGGACATGCCCGCTCGACGCGACTTGAAACGCGATGAGCGGCGGCAAGTTGATACGCTGCGTTCCCCTAATGAAGTGCGGTAACTACATACGGCGCGGAATCCCGACTATAGAATTTATAGTAAAACCAAAAATTATTTATGCGGTCGGTAGGCGCGGTTGGAATCCGCAACTGCCGTGACGTGTGTAAATATGAATGGAATAGACTATAACTGCGATGAGCGATTCACCCCTCCTTATTGAAGAACTTCAAGGCAAATTCGGAACTGTTTCAGCACAAGCAACGGCTGACGGCGTGCCGCTCCTTTGGACGTCGAAAGATACAATTTGCGATGTTCTGCGCTATCTCAAAACAGAGTTGGATAAGCCGTACCGCACGCTGTACGATCTCACGGCTATTGACGAGCGCGTCCGAACCAACCGCCAAGATCAGCCGGATAGCGACTTCACGATTGTATATCACCTCCTTTCCTATGAACGCAACGAAGACATTCGTCTCAAGGTTGCACTTCAAGATGAATACCCCTCCATCCCGACGGTGACCGATATTTGGCCCTCTGCAAATTGGTACGAACGCGAAGTTTGGGATATGTTTGGCGTCACATTTGAAGGGCATCCCCACTTGAGGCGCATTCTAATGCCTCCAACTTGGGAGGGTCATCCACTCCGCAAGGAACACCCTGCGCGCGCTACCGAGATGGGCGAGTTTGAGTTGCCGGATGAAAAACAGGACTTAGAACAAGAGGCGCTCCAATTCCGACCCGAGGATTGGGGAATGGAGCCGCAAGGGGAAAACGGGGATTTTATGTTCCTTAACCTCGGTCCCCAGCATCCGGGTACGCATGGCGTGCTCCGCTTTGCGCTTCAACTCGACGGGGAGGAGATTCTTGATGTGGTTCCTGACATCGGTTACCACCATCGAGGGGCGGAGAAGATGGGGGAACGCCAATCTTGGCACACGTTCATCCCGTACACGGATCGGATTGACTACCTCGGCGGCGTCATGAATAACCTCGCCTATGTGTTGGCTGTGGAAAAATTGGCGGGCATTGAAGTGCCGGAAAGAGTCAAAGTTGTGCGCATAATGATGTCCGAAATATTCCGCATAGCGAGCCATCTGGTTTGGTACGGCACGTTCGCTCAAGATATAGGTGCACTGTCACCGGTGTTCTATATGTTTAACGACCGCGAACGCATTTTTGAAATTGTTGAAGCGATTTGCGGCGGGCGGATGCATCCGAGTTGGTTTCGCATTGGAGGTGTGGCGCAAGATTTACCCAATGGTTGGGACAACCTGATTCGAGAATATTTGGACTATTTACCGCGCCGACTCGATGAATACGACAAGATGGTGATGCGGAACCGTATCTTCAAGAAACGCACACAAGGAGTTGGCGCATATACCGTGGATGAAGCGATTGAATGGGGCGTGACAGGGCCGGGGCTGCGAGCGTGCGGCTTTGAGTGGGATTTCCGAAAGAAGCGCCCGTATTCCGGTTACGACCAGTTCGAATTCGATATACCGACCGCCCAAGCCGGGGATTGCTATGATAGAGCTGTTGTCCGAATTGAAGAGATTCGCCAGAGTTTACGGATTATCGAACAATGTATGAACAATATGCCTTCGGGGCCGTACAAGTCTGACCATCCACTGACAACGCCCCCGCTCAAAGAGCACACAATGGAAGATATTGAGACGCTGATTAACCATTTTCTGAATGTGAGTTGGGGTCCGGTTATCCCGGCGGGCGAAGCTTTTATCGGTATTGAGGCGACGAAAGGGAACAACGGCTACTATCTGATTAGCGATGGCAGCACTATCCCTTATCGCGTACGGATACGCGCGCCGTCGTTTCCTCACATGCAGATGCTGCCGCTAATTAGCCGGCGTGCGATGGTTCCGGATTTATTAGCGATATTGGGTGCTATGGATTTTGTGTTAGCGGACATTGACCGTTGACGATAGAAAATTTAGAGGGCAAGATACTAACTTGCCATTCCGTATTGAGATAACGCAATGCTGACAGAAGAAGAACGGCGAGAAATCGAGGAAGAGTTTGCGCATTTTGATTATAAGCAGGCGGTAAGTGTTGATGCATTGAAGATTGTCCAAAAACATCGGGGCTGGGTGTCGGATGAAAGCATCAAGGACATCGCTGAACTTTTGGAGATGTCCCCGGCAGAGTTGGACGGCGTTGCTACATTCTACAATTTGATTTACCGCAAGCCGGTCGGAAAGCATGTGATTCTGCTCTGCGATAGCGTGAGTTGTTGGGTCATGGGGTGCGATCGGATGCGTGCGCATTTCACAAAACGCCTCGGCATTGATTTCGGAGAGACGAGTGAGGACAATGAGTTTACGCTGTTGCCGATGCAGTGCCTCGGCACCTGCGATCATGCGCCCGCGATGATGATTGATGAAACGCTTCATAGAGATTTGGATGAAGACAAGATTGACGGAATCATTGAGCGATACAAGGGATAGTCGGCATGAGCGAACCTATCAGGGAAAAACCGCTTACGAAAAACATTTCACCCGGCGAGGCGCCGTTAGATTTAAAGCAATATGAGAGCGGCGGCGGCTATCAGGCTGTCCGCAAAGCAATGACGGAGATGGCTCCAGAGGACGTTACCGGCGTTGTCAAAGAGGCGAATTTAAGGGGCCGCGGCGGCGCGGGATTCCCGACGGGCATGAAATGGAGTTTTGTTCCTATGGGGGATAGGGCGCCTAAGCGCAAGTATCTCGTTGCCAACGCCGATGAAATGGAGCCGGGAACGTTTAAAGATAGACTTCTTTTAGAAGGCGATCCGCATCAGTTCATTGAGGGGATGATTCTCGCGGCATATGCAATCCAAGCGGACGTTGCTTACATTTTTCTACGGTGGGCTTACAAAAAGGCGGAAGCGTTATTGGGAAAAGCAATCGCTGAAGCGTACGATGCCGGATTCCTCGGTAAAAACATCCTGGGATCGGGGTACAATCTAGAGCTTTACCTACACACAAGCGCTGGCCGCTATATCTGCGGCGAGGAGACTGCGCTCATGAATGCATTGGAGGGCAAGCGGCCGATTCCCCGTACCAAACCGCCCTTTCCACAGACCAGCGGATTGTGGGGCAAGCCGACGATTGTACAAAATGTAGAGACACTCTGCAACGTACCGCATATTGTTGCCAATGGTGCTGATTGGTATAAGGGTTTGAGTTTTAGCGGCAACGGCGGAACAAAACTCTTTGGTGCAAGCGGCAAAATTAAGCGGCCGGCGATTTGGGAACTTCCCCTTGGAACGCCGATGCGAGAGCTACTGGAGGAACATGCGGGTGGAATGCAGGATGGATTGAAGTTCCGCGGCGTGCTGCCCGGCGGCGCATCCACAGATTTCTTGGTCGAGGAGCACTTGGATTTGCCGATGGACTACGAACCCGTGATGGAAGCGGGAAGCCGTTTAGGGACGGGTACCATGGTTATTCTGGACGATAAGACGTGCCCAGTGGGTATGATTCGCAACCTTGAACTCTTCTTCACGCGTGAATCTTGCGGTTTTTGCACGCCGTGCCGCGACGGCATTCCTTGGACGCATCGTCTATTGGATGCCATCGAATCAGGGGACGGTAAGCCTGAAGATATTGATAACCTCGAGTTCATAATTAATACAATTACTCGAATGCTTGGGCGCACGTTTTGCGCTTTTGCGCCGGGCGCCGTGGAGCCTTTACAGAGCGGGTTGAAGTATTTCCGGGATGATTTTGAGCAGCATATCAGGGAGAAACGATGCCCGTATGCGTCGTAGTGACTAACACGTGATTCGCATAAAATTTTAACAGGACTTACGCAAATTGAGCAGGAAAAGGAAATATTGGACTTAAATTGTGGTTATTTCAGTGTTTTAAACTCCCTAAGACTATCGCACTCACTATTCGTTCGCTTGATCCCTTATCAGGGGGGCTTTTGAACTAATTTAACAAAGATTGAAGAATCGATAATGGCGACGATTTATATTGACAATAAACCTTATGATGTTGCCGATGACCAGAACTTGCTGCAGGCGGTGCTTTCATTAGGGTTGAATCTTCCTTATTTTTGCTGGCATCCTGCATTGGGTTCGGTTGGCGCGTGCCGCCAGTGCGCCATAAAGCAGTTTCGTGATGAAGAGGATTCGCGCGGCAAGATAGTCATGGCTTGTATGACGCCGGTGAATTCCAAAAGCCTCATTCCTCCGCTCAATGAGACACGTATTTCCGTTGATGATGAAGAGGCGGAACATTTTCGAGAGAGCGTCATCGAATGGCTGATGGTCAATCACCCGCACGATTGTCCGGTGTGCGATGAGGGCGGAAGTTGCCATCTTCAGGATATGACGGTGATGACGGGACATAATTATCGGCGTTACCGCTTCAACAAGCGTACTCACCGGAATCAATACCTCGGCCCCTTTATCAACCATGAGATGAATCGCTGTATCGCCTGCTACCGGTGTGTCCGTTTCTATCGGGATTACGGCGGCGGGGATGACTTGTCAGTGATGGCGTCGCGCGGAGAGGTTTATTTTGGCCGCTTCGAGGACGGTGTTTTGGAAAGTGAGTTTAGCGGCAACTTGGTTGAGGTGTGCCCCACCGGCGTATTTACCGACAAAACGTACAAGGAACACTATACGCGGAAATGGGACCTTCAGACTGCACCATCTATCTGTGTACATTGCAGCCTTGGCTGCAACACCATACCCGGCGAGCGTTACGGCGAAATCCGGACGATTCTTAGCCGATACAACGGGGATGTCAACGGTTATTTTTTGTGTGACCGCGGGCGTTTCGGTTACGGTTTTGTGAATAGCGGCCAGCGCATCCGCCAACCCCTGATTCGCAACGATGCAGGCGGCTTGGAATCGAGCACACCGGAGGCTGTAGGCGATAAGCTCGCGAGCTTTCTGTCGAATGGAGCGAAGATGATTGGGATTGGATCGCCGCGTGCATCGCTGGAAGCTAATTTTGCATTGCGAACGCTGGTGGGCGCGGATCGATTCTACAACGGCATGTCCGCGGACGATTCCCGGCTGGTGGCAAGGGCAATCCGAATTCTTCAAGAGGGACCTGCGCGTACACCCACGCTTCGGGAAGTAGAATCTGCGGATGCCGTGTTTGTGCTCGGTGAAGATTTGACGAACACAGCACCACGGCTGGATTTGGCGGTTAAACAATCGGTGCGCCGGAAACCTATTGAGCGTGCGGCTATGCTTAGAATTCCAGAGTGGGACGATGCATCGGTGCGCGAACTTGTTCAAGATGAAAAAGGTCCGTTTTTCATTGCTACGCCAAACCCGACAAAACTAGACAATATTGCCACCCAGACTTACCGTGCAACTCCCGACGATTTGGCGCGTTTGGGGTTTGCGGTCGCTCATGCACTTGACCCTGCTGCACCGTCCGTTACGGACTTACCTGACGAAGTCGCTCAACTCGCCGATAGCATCGCACAAGCGCTCAAGGAATCAACACGCCCACTGGTTATCTCGGGCACCAGCTGTGCAAGCGAAGCGGTCATGCAAGCCGCAGCGAATGTAGCGTGGGCGTTGTGCCAAGACGAGTGTGCCGGAGAGGTCTATTTTGTTGTACCCGAATGTAATAGTGCCGGTGTAAGACTCATGGCGGAGCGCGGTGTCGATGCCGCAATTGAGGCTGTGCAGGCGAACCAGGCAGATACTGTCATTGTCTTGGAAAACGACCTCTACCGACGAGCGGCAGGTACATCAGTTGATACACTCCTTGATACCGCCGAGCATGTCATCGCGATCGACCATCAAACGCACCGAACGACTGAAAAGGCCGAAGCGGTGCTTCCCGCGGGGACTTTCGCGGAGTCGGATGGGACGTTCGTAAGCAGCGAGGGACGCGCACAGCGTTTTTATCAAGTGTTTGTTTCTAACGGAGACGAAAAGGAGAGTTGGCGGTGGCTGCAGGAATTGATGGGAGCCGCCGGTCAACTTGAAGCGCCAGCGTGGGAAAATCTGGATGACATCACCGCCGGGCTGGCACAAGCCTACCCGATTTTTGAAGCCATTCCAGAAATTGCCCCGCCTGCAGGATTTCGGGTTGTAGGCCAGAAGATACCGCGCCAGTCCCCCCGGCACAGTGGGCGGACATCCGTACTGGCAGACGTGAATGTCAGCGAACCCAAACCGCCGGCGGATTCGGATTCACCGTTTTCCTTCTCAATGGAAGGTTACACGGGTGCACCGCCTTCTGCGCTAATCTCACGCTTCTGGTCGCCGGGCTGGAATTCGCCTCAAGCGATAAACAAATTCCAGATTGAGGTGGGCGGCCACTTGCATGGCGGCGACCCCGGGCGGCGTCTCATCGAACCTTCGAATGATGCGAAGCCCGATTACTTCAAAGATGTTCCTGCCTCGTTTAAACCGCGCGGCGGGGAATTGTTAATTATGCCGCTTTACCACATTTTCGGATCCGATGAGTTGAGCATCCTCTCCCCCGCCGTCGCCGAGCGGTCACCGCAACCTTATCTGGCGCTTAACCCAAATGCTGCTGCTAGCCTTCAGGTACGTGATGGGGAAGTTGTTGAAATCACCTTGGGCGGCGTTGTCCAACGTTTACCTGCCAAGATATCACCGGAGTTGCCCGAAGGCACTGCCGGGTTGCCTGTCGGTTTATATGGGCTATGCGGGGTTACCCTGCCAGCGTGGAGCCGCGTTAAGAAATAAAATTCACGATTTGAGCATCTTCAGAGGACGATAAGCGTTCATCATTTTTCAAAAACTTCCACAATCTCTTGTAGTTCTATTCTTCTATAGATGAAGTGCACGATATGATGCAAAGTGTTCATCCGCTCATTATCACACTTGGTGTTCTATTTGTTGTGGTGAACACTGCTGCGCTGCTTATCTGGTTAGAGCGGCGGCTGCTGGCGCTTTGGCAGGATCGGTACGGGCCCAACCGCGTCGGACCATTCGGGCTTTTACAGGTTCTTGCGGATATGATTAAGATTTTCACGAAAGAAGATTGGGTGCCGCCGTTTGCCGATAAACCGGTGTTTATCTTGGCGCCGGCAGTGATTGTTATAGCAGTCCTGATGTCCTTCGCTGTAATCCCATTTTCACCCGGTATCTGGGTTGTGGATCTCAATATCGGTCTGCTGTTTTTCTTAGCGATGTCGTCAATGGGCGTTTACAGCGTGGTGTTGGCTGGTTGGGCTTCGAATAACAAATACTCCCTCCTCGGAGGTATGCGGGCAGCGGCGCAGATGTTGAGTTACGAAGTCTTTATGGGTCTGTCGCTCATGGGCGTGGTGATGATGGCGGGTTCGTTTAATCTGCGCGAGATTGTAGAAGCGCAAAAGGGAATGTGGTTTTTCATTCCGCAGATTTTTGGACTTGTGGCCTTCATGGTTGCCGGCATTGCCGAGACGCACCGATTGCCGTTCGACTTGCCGGAGGCAGAGAGCGAATTAGTCGCGGGGTATCACTCCGAATATTCCGGGATGAAGTTTGGCATGTTTTTCGTCGGAGAGTACCTTGGCGTCACGCTCATTTCAGCGTTTATAACCACGCTATTCTTCGGGGGGTGGCTGGGGCCTAGCTTCCTCCCTCCGATTGTCTGGTTCATTCTTAAAACATTCGTCTTCATCTGTTTTTTCATATTGCTCCGCGCCTCTCTTCCACGTCCGCGCTACGATCAACTTATGGCGTACGGGTGGAAAGTGATGCTGCCACTGGCATTGGCGAATCTGATAGTCACCGGCGGGATTATTCTTGCAATTGGCTAGAATATTTGGGCGGCAAGGATTTCAAGTTCTCAACTTGGGGTCGACTTGACAAATTTTACGGGAACGAACCGAGAATTAGGTGTAACAATTGAGGTTACACATCATGTTTAAGGTGATGTGTAGTGGGGAATTATCATGATTAGCTTGCTTAGGAGTATTTGGCTTGTCTTCTTACACATGTTTCGGAAACGGGTAACAATTCAGTACCCTGATGAAAAACCGAATTTGCCGCCTCGGTGGAGAGGCCGTATTGTCCTTACGCAAGACCCTGACGGCGAGGAACGTTGTGTTGCCTGCTATCTCTGCGCAGTGGCGTGTCCTGTTGACTGCATTGCTCTTCAAGCGACGGAGGATGATAATGGCAGGCGTTATCCCGATTTTTTTCGTATTAACTTCTCGCGTTGTATTTTCTGTGGCTTCTGCGAAGATGCATGTCCTACCTATGCTATACAACTCACTCCTGATTTTGAGATGGCTGAATACAATCGGCAGAGCTTGGTTTACGAGAAGGAAGATTTGTTAATCAATGGTCCCGGCAAGTATCCCGATTACAACTTCTATCGGTTCGCCGGTATGTCGATTGGCGGGAAAGATAAGGGTGAAGCGGAGAACGAAGACCCGCCCGTGGATGTGCATAGTCTCATGCCATAGTGCGCGATAACGTGACAATTTTGGTCGTTGCGTAAAGCGCGAATTAGAGAATGGAAAACATATGACCGTTGTATTCTGGATATCCGCTGCGGTTACTGTCATCTCGACTGTTATGGTCATTACGCGGCGCAATGTGGTACATGCGCTGCTTTATTTAATCGTGTCGCTGTTGGCGATGGCAGTGATTTTTTTCTCGCTGGGGGCTCCTTTTGTTGCGGCGTTGGAAGTAATCGTTTATGCCGGCGCTATAATGGTGCTCTTTATCTTCGTGGTCATGATGTTAAACTTAGGCGCACGGGCGTCCCAGCAGGAGCGTCAATGGTTAAAACCGCGGATGATGATAGGGCCTGCAATTTTGGCAGCCATCCTAATGATTGAGTTAGGGTATGCGATTTTCGCCGGCGGTGGTACCGAACTCATATCGGGCGGACCTGTAGGTGCGAAACAGGTGGGTATGTCCCTCTTCGAAACCTATCTGTTGGGCGTTGAACTGGCGTCTATTCTGCTGCTTGCCGGACTGGTCGGCGCATATCATCTCGGTCGGCGCGATAAAAGCGAGGAGGGAGAGTCGTAATGGCGGCGGTTTCTATGGAACATGGATTAATCTTGGCGGGCGTTCTCTTTTCGTTAGGGCTGATTGGTGTCCTTGTGCGCCGAAATATTATTTTCATGCTAATGTCGATTGAGGTCATGTTAAACGCATCGGGTTTAGCGTTTGTCGTTGCTGGTTCAAGATGGGAAACGGCGGATGGGCAGGTGATGTTTATATTCATCTTGACAATGGCAGCAGCAGAAGTTGCTGTCGGTTTGGCGTTGGTTCTTCAACTGTACCGCCGATTCAAGACGCTGGATGTTGACGCAGCAAGCAAAATGCGGGGGTGATATGCTGGAATTATTGTGGTTGATTCCTATTTTGCCATTCATCGGTTTTCTGGTGTTGGTGTTAATCGGCGCTCGACTTTCCCGCGTCGGCGCAGCAGCTATCGGCGTGGGCTCGATAGGGATATCGGCGGTAGTATCTCTGCTGGTTGGGTTTAGCTTTATGAATTCACCGCCGCCGGGCGATGCTTTTTCACAAACGCTCTGGACCTGGATGGAGGTCGGCAGTTTTGCACCGGGGATAACCTTTCATCTGGATGCGCTCTCTCTGCTTATGACCCTCGTTGTAACGGTTGTTGGTTTCCTTATTCACCTATATTCGACCGAGTATATGAACGGCGAGGATGGATACAGCCGGTTCTTCGCTTACATGAATCTGTTCGTCGGCTCGATGTTGACCTTGATACTCGCCGATAATCTGATACTGCTTTATCTCGGTTGGGAGGGAGTCGGCCTTTGTAGTTACCTGCTGATTGGTTTCTGGTATAAAGACCCCGCCAATGGGCTTGCGGCTCGGAAAGCCTTCACGGTTACCCGGGTAGGCGATACGGCGATGGCGCTCGGTCTATTTCTTCTTTTTGCCCACTTTGGAACGCTAAACTTCCACGGCGACGGTGGCATTTTGGCGATGGCAAAGTCGCAGTGGATGGAAGGTTCCGGTTTAGCTATTGCGGCGGCGGCACTGCTACTCGGCGGGGCGCTGGGCAAGTCTGGCCAACTTCCATTACAGACGTGGCTGCCTGATGCGATGGCAGGTCCTACACCTGTGAGTGCGCTTATCCACGCAGCGACCATGGTAACCGCAGGTGTCTACCTTATCGCCCGTACGTATGTATTATTTGAACTTGCACCACCAGTACAATTCGCCGTGGCGTTGATTGGAACGATAACGCTGTTTGTTGCAGGATGCAGCGCGCTGACGCAGCGGGATATGAAGCGGATTTTGGCGTATTCCACCATCAGTCAAATCGGCTACATGTTCCTCGCGCTCGGGGTGGGTGCTTGGTCTGCCGCTATGTTCCACTTTATGACACACGCCTTTTTCAAAGCGCTCCTCTTCCTTGGCGCTGGCGTGGTGATATTGGCGCTTCATCATGAACAGGACATATTTAATATGGGGGGCTTGCGGCGTGCGCTGCCTTTAACGTCCAAGACGTTTATTGTCGGCGCCGCGGCGTTAGCCGGTTTTCCATTCATTACCGCCGGTTTCTACAGTAAGGATTTGATTCTCTGGAAGGTGTGGTCAGCGCATCAACCGTGGCTTTATATAGTGGGGCTGGGAGGGGCGCTGCTCACCGCTCTTTACTCATTCCGATTGGTATTTATCGCCTTCTTTGGCGAGGCGAAAGGCCATGTGGACAAAAAGCCGGGCGCGTGCATGAAGATTCCATTGACGATTTTGGCTGCGTTAGCAATTATCGGAGGTTTAATCGAACTACCTCATGCGTGGGGAAATTGGCAGCCGTTCTCGAAGTTCATGGAATCCGCGTTCCCATTGACTGCCTCAGTTGAGCATGGTGGACACGGCAAAGCGGCGGCGGAATTGATTCTACAGGGCATCGCTGTTGTTGTTTCAGTCGTGGGCATATCCTTGGCGTACCTGTTCTTCCTGCGCAAACGAACCTTCGTTGAGGGTGTTGCAGGCTCGTCCGTCGGCGTTGCCGTGCACCGTTTTTGGTTTGCGGGATGGGGCTTTGACTGGTTATATGACAAGGTATTCGTCCAGCCCGTGGTCTGGGCAGCGCGCATCAACAAGAATGACATCATTGATTTTATCTATCGTTTATTCGCGGGAATTATACAGATTTTCCACTTTATTTTTTGCCTCACGCAAACCGGGCGTGTACGATGGTATGCGGTTGGAATCGCGTTTGGCGCCGTCGTCATTGTGGCAATGGTTGTGTTGTCTTAAATGCGCGTGGATGGTATGCGGATGAGGTAACGTAGGTTACGTTGATAGATTTGATCAGCCAACTACCTAGCATGTCTTTTATTCGGTGTTTCCCCTATTGAACCAATCTGTTGGATTCGTAATTAGCGATTACTTATGATATTAACGTGGCTCATTGTCATTCCACTTATCGGCGGCGTTCTGGCGTGGATTTTGGCTCGCCAAAATTCTTCATTGCCACGCTGGATTTGCCTGCTTGCTCTAGCAATAGACCTGGTGTTAGTTTTGGGTCTTTGGGTGCAGCATTCTGACCATGTTGCGTTATCAGGCGGTTCGGAGTGGTTGGTTGAATTAGATGTGCCGTGGATTCCCATTCACAATGGCACAATCCACTTCCATCTCGGTATGGACGGTCTGAGCCTTGTGATGATTGCGCTCACCGTTTTCTTGGGTATTGTGAGTGTGGGCGCCTCGTGGACCGAGATTAAGGAGCGCGTTGGCTTTTTCCACTTTAACCTGATGTGGATAGTGTCGGGGATTATGGGCGTGTTCCTCGCGCTGGATCTCGTGCTCTTCTATTTCTTCTGGGAAATGATGTTGATACCGATGTATTTCTTGATTGGTATCTGGGGACACGAGAACCGCATCTACGCAGCAGTCAAATTCTTCATTTTTACGCAGGCGAGCGGCTTATTTATGCTGTTGGCGATTGTGGGATTGTATTTCATTCACGGGAGCGCCAGCGGCACCTATACGTTTGATTATACAAAGTTGCTTGACAACTCGATATCAGCGTCTACAGCGAAGTGGTTGATGCTGGGTTTCCTCATCGCTTTCGTTGTGAAATTACCCGCCTTTCCGGTACATAGTTGGCTGCCTGATGCGCATACCGAAGCACCCACTGCCGGCAGCGTTGTACTCGCGGGGCTTCTGTTAAAGACCGGCGCCTATGGACTGCTGCGCTTTGTGGTGCCGTTGTTTCCTGAAGCTGCCCGTGACTTTGCTCCTATAGCGATGCTGTTGGGTGTGATTGGCATTTTGTACGGCGCTATCCTCGCTTTTGCACAAACTGACCTGAAGCGGCTTGTGGCGTACACGAGCGTGAGCCATATGGGATTTGTACTTTTGGGTGTCTTCGCCTGGAATGAATTGGCGCTACAAGGTGTCGTAATACAGATGATTTGCCACGGCATCAGTACCGGCGCACTCTTTATTCTCGTTGGGGCGTTATACGAGCGGATTCATACTCGCGACTTGAATCGTATGGGCGGGCTTTGGGCAGCAGTCCCGCGTATGAGTGCGGTGGGGATGGTCTTCGCCATGGCGTCGCTTGGGTTACCCGGATTAGGCAATTTTGTCGGTGAGTTCTTGGTGTTGATGGGAGCTTTCCAAGTCAACATTGCGATGACCGCGCTGGCAGCGGTCGGCCTTGTCTTTGCTACGGTATATTCGCTGTGGATAATGCAGCGTGCTTTCCACGGCCCCATTCAGGAAGATTTGAAACTGCCGGATCTTTCTGCCCGCGATATGGCGATGATGTTGGCTTTAATCGTTGCAATCGTTTGGTTGGGGCTTTATCCCCAGCCGGTACTCAACACAACTAAACCTGCACTTGAAGACCTTCAGGAAAGAACATCTCAAAGCAGCACATTACTGCCAAACCGTGAGATGCATGGTATGAGGTTGGAAAAATCACTTCAGGAATCAATCCGTTTATCGAAATTCAGTGCAAGTTCTACGATCATCACCACCTGAATCCCGTACCCTGTGAATTCACCTTATTTGGCTGAAAAAGGTAATTCGTGACGACCAAAGATCTCATTGCGATAAGTCCTCTCATTGTTTTATCGGCTGCGTCAGTCGTGGTACTGTTAGTGACTGCATTCTACCGGAATCACAAGGTAATTGCCGTATTGGCACTGATAGGGATTGCCCTAGCTTTTGCGGCACTTCCGATGGTTTCCTCCGGGGTGTCGCTGCCAATTACGGTAACACAACTTATCATCCTCGACGGTTACGCCCTGTTCTTCATGGGGCTTCTCTTTGCGGTGAGTTTTGTTGTGATTCTGATTGCCCATGGCTACCTTGAGAAACGCCAAGGCAATCACGAAGAGTTTTACATTCTTGTGCTCCTGGCGACGTTGGGTTGTGCAGTATTAGTTGCGAGCAGCCACTTTGCATCTCTCTTCTTGGGATTGGAAATCCTCAGCGTATCCCTTTATGTTTTGATTGCTTATTTGTATACCGATGAGCGGAGTATTGAGGCGGGACTAAAATACCTGGTGCTGGCTGCAGTTTCTTCGGCGTTTCTCCTCTTTGGAATGGCGCTGGTTTATGCTGAACTTGGGACTATGGACTTCACTCAAATGGGGTCCCGTGCTGATGCCGGCAATCATAGCATGTTGTTGCTTGCCGGTATGGGGCTGATGGTCGTCGGCATAGGGTTTAAGCTCGCAGTAGTGCCATTTCACCTATGGACACCGGATGTGTACGAGGGTGCGCCGGCGCCGGTAACGGCTTTCGTTGCCACGGCTTCCAAAGGCGCCGTGGTCGCGCTGCTCATGCGATACTTCGCTTCAGCGGACAGCTACGCCTACGGTTCATTATTCCAAGTATTTACCGTCATCGCTATCGCTTCAATGTTTGCTGGAAACTTGATGGCGTTACTGCAGAATAATGTCAAGCGTATCTTGGCTTACTCGTCGATCGCACATTTGGGTTATGTGTTGGTAGCCTTTATTGCTTTCCGGGGAGACGAAATGATGGCGGTAACGGCGGTAACATTCTATCTGGTAGCTTACTCTGTGACTACCTTAGGCGCCTTTGGTATTATCACAGTGTTATCCCCGGGTGACAGGGAGGCAGATGCCATTGATGATTATCGAGGACTCGCTTGGCATCGGCCGTGGCTCGCCGGTATATTTACAGCGGTGCTGTTGTCTCTGGCTGGTATCCCGCTCACGGCGGGCTTTGTTGGAAAATTCTACGTTGTGGCTGCGGGTGTTGGATCCGCGTTATGGTTGTTGTTGGTGCTGCTCGTTGTGAATAGTACCATTGGACTTTACTATTACCTGCGGGTTGTTGTTGCGATGTACCGAACTCCAGAAGAAAAATCGGGTGAGGCAGCGACCGGCCTAACGGCTGCGGAATCACCTACTGCGCCTGCCTCTTTGCCGTTGATTGGCGGCGTTGTATTGGCGGGTCTCACGCTACTTATAGTCTGGCTGGGGGTGTATCCGGCGACGTTGATGCGCGTGATAAAGGCGGCGGTGGATACGCTTGTTTAAGCGGATACGGGTTTGTACTTTATAACTTGTACGGCAGAGAGTGAGCGGTGTGGCAGACAATTGTGAAATAGACGAGTTAATTGAACAACTGGGTGAAGCAGATACAGAAACTCAATCTACCGCGATTTCAGGACTGGTTGAAATTGGTGAGCCGGCTATCCCTGCATTGATAGAGGCATTAGCCAATGTTCTCTGGGATGTATGCGATTGCGCTGCTGATGCATTGGCTCAAATCGGTGTCCCGGCCATCCCCGCACTAATAGAGGCACTTGCGGATGAACAAAAGAATGTGAGGCTCAATTCTGCGGATGCACTCAGCCGAATCGGTGCACCGGCGGTAAAGGCGTTAATCGAAGCGCTCAGCGATACGTACCAGCCAGTGCGAGAAAATGCGGTTCGCGCCTTGAGTTTAATTGGTAAACCTGCGAATGAAGCGGTGCCGGCATTGATTCACGCATTGCGCGATGATGATACGGAAGTTCGCGTTTATGCAGCGGTCGCACTCGCAAATATCGGTGAGTTTGCGAAAGATGCTGTCCCCGCGTTGATTGGCGCATTACGCGATGAGTCCGAACGCGTCTGCCAGCACGCGGCTTTTGCACTGCAAAAGACCAGAAGCCCGGAAGCAGAAAAAGCGTTGAGTCAGTTGTGAAAGTTGGAGGGTTTTACGTGTAAAATAGAATTCATTTGAAAAAAAAGGCTTTTTGTGGTATCCTTTTGTGAATGTATTCCAAAATGTCCTACCTATTGTTTTTACCCAGACCTGAAAATATAGACGCGACGCAGCAATTGGCGAATACCGGGAATTTTAAAATGTCAGCGGTACTGACGAATTCCGAGATTTGATTGGATAAAAAGTTAGTGGTTTGCTGAACTATTTTTCATATTATATCCTGAAATTTCGCGGCTTTTCGAGGGCCGCACAAGATTGAGAAGTTCAGATAAAAACAGAACACAAAAATGAAACGCCTCATATTTTCAGATAATTGAAGTCTGCAATAAAGAGGAATAAAATGTCAAAATTTGATTTTGTAATTGCTATGGGCGGCGCGCCGGGTCAGGGACTTGAAAGTGCAGGTCCCGTATTGATAAGAATTTGCGCTCGCCGCGGGCTTTCTGCATTCGCCTACAGCGCGTATCAGTCGCTGATCCGCGGCGGTCATACCTTTTTGACCATACGCATCTGTTCGGAACCGGTCGCTAACCATGGTGATAGGATTAATATGGTCATTGCATTGAATCAGGATGCGATGGATAAACACCTTCAGAATATTGCTCCGGGCGGGGTGATTCTTTATAACAGCGATAATACGTCCCCGCCAGATAATACTCCCGAAGATGTCCAGCTATGCGCACTCTCCTTTAAGGAACTGAGCAATAACAGCCGAAATAGAGTTATGCTAAATACGCTAATGCTTGGCGCTACGCTCTACATAACAGGCGCCGGCTTGGAAGAACTTGAAGACATCTTGACAATTCAGTTCAAGCGAAAGGGCCAGGAAGTTGTTGATGAGAACATAGGTATTGCCCGCGCCGGTTATAATCATGCTGCCGAACATTTTACCCCGTTTTCAACGCCGTTCCCATATCAGGATAAGCCGCTCGCCGTGACGACTGGCAACGAGGCGATGGCGATGGGCGGTGCGGCAGCGGGCGTCAAATTTTACTGCGCTTATCCGATGAGCCCATCGACGGGCGTTCTGCACTGGATGGCTGCGAACGCGAGAGATTTGGGCATTATGGTTCGTCAGGTTGAGGATGAAATCGGGGTTGCTAATATGGCGATTGGTGCCGCCCATGCGGGCTGCCGCGCTATGTGCGCAACTTCGGGCGGCGGATTTGCTTTGATGAGTGAAGCCATCGGGAGTGCTGGGATGATGGAGATACCAACTGTTTTTATAAATGTGCAGCGCGGCGGGCCTTCAACCGGGCTACCGACCAAGACGGAGCAGGGCGATTTATGGCAAATGCTCGGCGCCAGTCAGGGAGATTTTCCAAAGATTATTGTCGCGCCGACCAGTATTGCCGATGGTTTCCACACAATTCCCGAGCTATTTAATTTAGTGGATAAATTTCAGTGCCCGGGTATGGTCATCTCCGATCTCACCCTGTCTATGGGATACACGACCATCGATCCCGAAGAAATCAATTGGAATCCTGAGATAGATCGGGGCGAACTCATCGCCGAAGACAACGTCAGCGGGGATAAATACCTGCGTTTCAAGGTTACTGAGAGCGGTATCTCTCCACGCGCATTACCGGGGACGGCTGGACACGTACACGTCGTAGCAACTGACGAACACGATGAAGATGGCGGCTTGATTACTGATGAATTTACAAACCCGCACATTCGCCGAGAGATTATGGAAAAACGGCAGCGTAAAATGGAAGGTATTAGTGCGTTAATGCCGCCGCCGGATCTCAAAGGCGCTGAAGACGCCGATATCACCCTAATTGGCTGGGGTTCTACAGAAGACGTCATTGGGGAAGCCGCCAGCCTGTTGAGAACGGAAGGATTCAGCGTCAATCATGTACATTTCAAATGGCTTTACCCGATAAATGAAGATAGAACTAACCAGGTACTCTCCAAATGTAAACGAGCAATTATTGTGGAATGTAACTACACAGGCCAATTTGCGCGCTTCTTGCGTGGGGAAACCGGCTTCAAAGCTGATGGGCATATACGCAAGTATGACGGGGAGCCGTTTATGCCGCACCATATAGTGGATGGTGCCAAAGAGATAGATGCTGGTAAAACAGATTTGTATGTGCCGTATCAAGAAATTGTGGTATAAGGAGGAATCACATGGCAAAGGATGATAAACCCATCAAAGCCGCACCAACAGCGAAGGATTTTAAGGGAAGTGTAGCCCCAGATTGGTGTCCAGGCTGCGGTGATTTTGGGGTATTGAGGGCGCTTGAGATGGCGTGCGCGAAGACCGGACGCGAACCGCACGAGTTTGTAACGATTAGCGGCATCGGATGTTCTTCCAATCTGCCCGGCTTTTTTAATACTTATGGAATGCATACGCTTCACGGCCGGTCGCTTGCTGTGGCTACCGGCGTCAAACTCGCCAATCACAATCTCAAAGTAATCGTGACCGGCGGGGATGGCGATGGTTTTGGTATCGGCGGCAACCATTTCATGCATACCATGCGCCGCAATATCGATCTCCTATACATTGTGATGGATAACCAGATTTACGGATTGACAATTGGTCAGGCATCACCCACGAGCCGAATGGGAATGAAGACAAAGAGTACCCCCTTTGGCACCGTCGAACAACCCATCAATCCGCTTGCCTTGGCGATTGTTTCCGGTGCAACCTACGTTGCAAGAGGATTTAGCGGTGACACGAAGCATCTCACCGAACTGATGTACAGAGGCATGGAACACGAAGGATTCGCTTTTGTAGATGTTTTCAGCCCTTGTATTACTTTCAACAGAGACAACACATTTGCATATTTCAAACAACGTGTGAGGAAACTCGAAGAAACGGACCATGATCCCAATGATATGCAAGCAGCGATTACGCACGCCATGACATGGGACGAGGAAATCCCCATCGGGCTGTTTTATCACGACACGAGTCGTTCTTCTCTTGAAGAACTGGAGCCAGTCCTTCATGAAGGTGTTCCGCTTGCACATCAGCAGCTCGGCATTACAAAGGAGCAGGGAGATGCCATCATCAGAAAGATGATGTAATCTGAGTGCGCTAGCTAGTCAGGTTTTTGAGCAAGTGCGAGAATTTGTCTTGTTTTCTCCGAAACAGCCCCGATTGCTGATTGGGGCTGTTTTTGTTTGTGGGAAAAGCCTAAAGACAGCGCCAGTGGCTTGTGTCCTGTTGCCAGCAAGAGCGTCTTTACCGACCACTAGCTGCTAGTCAATATTTCTAAGAGCGCGGGTATTTTCGTATGAATTGTGAAGCTACAGACAATAAAACATCGCAAATGGAAGCTGCTGAACTTCACGAATGGTTCGATTCCTTGGATTATGTTTTGCAGCGTCATGGACCGGCGAGTGTTCAGCGTCTATTGCGCACATTAAACATCCATGCATTTGAGCAGGGCGTTCGATTTCCTTTCACGGCGAATACACCCTACATCAACACCATTCCAGCAGAGCAGGAAGTTCAATTTCCGGGGAATAGAGAAATTGAGCGGCGTATCAAGAACATCATCCGTTGGAATGCAATGGCGATGGTGGTGCGCGCCAACCGCGATGACAGCTCCGTCGGAGGACATATTTCAAGCTATGCTTCCGCGGCTACATTATATGAGGTTGGTTTTAACCACTTTTTCCGCGCTAAGAGTGAAGACCATGAAGGCGATTTGGTCTATTTTCAAGGACATGCCTCACCCGGGATTTATGCCAGGGCATTTTTGGAAGGGCGTATTTCCAAACAGGATTTGGAGAACTTCCGTAAAGAACTACAACCCGGGGGCGGCCTCTCATCATATCCTCATCCATGGTTGATGCCAAACTTCTGGCAATTTCCCACAGTTTCCATGGGACTTACGCCGATTATGGCGATTTATCAAGCTCGGTTTGTACGCTATCTTGAGGATAGGGGCTTAAAAGCACCGAGCGATGCAAAAGTGTGGGCTTTCCTTGGCGACGGCGAAATGGACGAACCGGAATCCCTCGGGTCAATCTCTCTGGCTTCCCGAGAAAGACTAGACAACCTAATCTTTGTGATTAACTGCAACCTACAGCGGCTTGATGGCCCTGTGCGGGGAAACGGCAAAATTATCCAAGAACTAGAAACTGTCTTACGGGGCGCTGGCTGGAATGTCATCAAAGTCATTTGGGGGGACGACTGGGACCCGCTGCTCGCTGAAGACCGCGAAGGACATTTGTTGAAGCGGATGGAAGAGGTTGTTGACGGGCAGTATCAAAAGTACAAGACGGGTTCCGGGGCGGAATCCGGACGGTATATCCGCCAACACTTTTTTGGTGAGGCGCCTCGCTTACTGGAACTCGTTAAGCACCTTTCCGATGAACAGCTCTACAAGTTGAGGCGGGGCGGGCACGATCCCAAAAAGGTGTATAATGCATATAAAGCCGCCTTCGATCACAAAGGCGCCCCTTCTGTCATTTTGGCGAAAACAATAAAAGGATACGGCCTCGGTGAAACCGGTGAAGGCAAGAACATCACTCATCAACAGAAGAAGTTGAACGAGGAGGAGCTTCGTGAATTTCGAAGCCGTTTTAATATCCCGATTTCAGATGATGAAGTTGCCGAAGCGCCGTTTTACAGGCCGCCTGACAATAGTCCGGAAATACAATACCTGCACGAACGCCGGCGGAAACTCGGCGGCTATGTACCTAAACGTACGGTAATGGCACCACCCCTTAAACGACCGCCGGAATCTCTGTTTGCAGAGTTTTACAAAGGCTCGGACGGCAGGGAGGTTTCCACGACAATGGCGTTTGTGCGGATGCTAACGAAAATGCTGCGGGATAAGGAGATTGGCGAGTTAATTGTGCCAATCGTGCCTGATGAGGCTCGTACTTTCGGAATGGAAGCCTTATTCCGACAGGTTGGCATTTACTCGTCTGTCGGGCAGCTTTACGAACCTGTTGACGCCGACACGCTGCTCTACTATAAAGAAAGCAGAGATGGACAAATTCTAGAAGAAGGGCTTACCGAAGCGGGTTCAATGTCTTCGTTTATGGCTGCAGGCACCGCATATGCGACTTTCGGCATCAACACTATCCCCTTCTTCATCTTCTATTCCATGTTTGGGCTTCAGCGGATTGGCGATTTCATATGGGCGGCTGGCGACATGCGTTGCCGGGGTTTCCTTATCGGTGCAACTTCAGGCCGCACCACGCTCGCCGGCGAGGGGCTCCAGCATCAGGACGGACATAGCCATCTGCTGGCATATTCCGTTCCAAACCTCCTCACATATGACCCCGCGTTCGCTTATGAACTGGCTATCATCCTTCAAGACGGTATCCGCCGGATGTATGAAGACCAGGAAAGTATCTACTACTATCTGACCGTGGGAAATGAACCGTACGTTATGCCGCCAATGCCCAACGAGGATGTTAAGGATGGCATCCTCAAGGGGATGTACAAGTACAAAGGGACGGACTTAAAAGAGACGAACCTGCATGCTCAACTTTTGGGGAGCGGTTCTATCTTGAATGAAGTTCTAAAGGCGGGGCAGATACTTGAAGATCGGTACAACGTTGCTGCCGATGTGTGGAGTGTTACGAGCTATAAACAGTTGTACCGCGATGGAGATTCTGTCGAACGTTGGAATATGTTGCATCCGTCCGAGCAGGCTAGAGTTCCGTATGTAACCGCATGTTTCGAAGATGCGCCCGGTGTTTTTGTGGCGGCTTCGGATTATGTCAAAGCGCTTCCGGACTCGATTTCTCAATGGATACCTAGACCGCTTGTTACCTTGGGTACGGACGGCTTCGGCAGAAGTGATGACCGAGCCGCACTGCGTGATTATTTTGAAGTGGATGCCAGATTCATTACGCTGGCGACGCTTAATGCGCTTGCCTGCGAAGGCAAGATTTCATTTGACGTTGTACAGGCTGCGATGCAAGAATTGGAGATAGACTCGAAAAAACCCAATCCTTTGGATGTTTAGTAGTGATTAGTGACGGGTGTAAAGGCAGCGATTCGTGGATGGTGATGAGCAAAAGCCTTAACTAACCACTGAACAAAAACCTGTAACAACTTGGTGAAGAGAGATGGAACAACAATTTGTGCTTCCCGAACTTGGTGAAAATATAGAAGATGGCGATGTTTTAAGCATCTTGGTATCAGTGGGGGATACCATCGAAGAAGAGCAGCCCGTACTGGAAATCGAAACGGACAAGGCAGCCATTGAGGTGCCGTGCTCGGTTAGCGGTGTTGTCAAAGCGATTCATGTAGAAGAAGGCGGTAAGGCTAAAGTTGGACACCCCATCCTGACTGTGGAGACGATGGGTGAGGGTAAAGCCGTTGAGGTCGAAGCGCCTACTGCGACAAGCGTAGCTGATGATGAGGATACAATTACGCCTGAAGATTCGCCTCAGGACGCGGCGCCGGTAGTCGAATTCGAACCCGCACACCGCATCCCCGATACGCCGCCGACAGAGGTAATTCCTCGTGACATTGCGCCGGCATCGCCATCCGTTCGCCGATTTGCGCGCGAGATTGGAATTGATATAAATCAAGTCACTGGTTCAGGTCCTGGTGGACGAATTTCTGTTGACGACATCAAGAATCATGCATATCAAATTAATGCTGAGCCAATAGCACAAGGGGCAGCTTCCCCGGGTGCTGCGAGCCAAATTCCCGCGCCGCCGCTTCCGGATTTCTCGAAATGGGGCGAAGTGGAACGTGAGCCGATGAGCAGTGTGCGCCGTGCGACCGCGGCGCACATGGCGACTGCCTGGTCGGCAATCCCCCATGTGACTCAATCCGATAAGGCTGATATTACCGAATTAGAAAAACTTCGCAAGCAATTCCAGGCGAGAGCAGAAACGTCGGGAGGAAAACTGACGATTACCGCTATTGTGCTAAAAGTCGCCGCTTTTGCGTTGAAACGGTTCCCGCAATTTAACGCAAGCGTCGATATGGCGAAGCGCGAAATCATCTATAAGAAATATTACGATGTCGGCGTAGCGGTTGATACGGATCGTGGACTTTTGGTGCCGGTCATTCGGGATGTAGATCGGAAGAGCATCATTGAGCTATCTGCCGAATTAAGCCAGATTGCCGAAATGGCGCGCAGCAAGAAACTGACGCCTGAAGATATGCAGGGCGGAACGTTCACGGTAACGAATCTAGGGGGTATTGGCGGCACTCACTTTTCTCCAATTGTGAATCATCCCGAGGTTGCGATTCTCGGTATTGCCCGCGGCCGTATTGAACCTGTCCTGATTAACGACGCGTTTCAACCCCGCACGCTGTTGCCGCTCATACTTTCGTACGATCACCGCTTAATTGACGGAGCGGATGCGGCTCGATTTTTGCGCTCGATTGCGGAAATGCTTGAGGAACCTTTCTTGATTGCACTGGATTTGAAATGATCGCCTGAACGAGTAGCGATGGATCAACTGAGCGAATAGCGAGGGATCAACCGAGTGAACAGCGAGGGCGAAAGTCTTCATTCTCCACTCAACACTGCTCTTTTTCACCGTCCTTGAGGATGCAAATTGGGAATCGATAATTCAACGCAAGTTGCTGTAATTGGCGCAGGTCCTGGTGGATATGCCGCCGCATTTAGAGCTGCGGATTTGGGGATGCAAGTTACCCTGATTGATTTGGAGCCCAATCCTGGCGGCGTCTGTCTTTACCGAGGTTGTATTCCGTCCAAAGCCCTATTACATATCGCAAGGGTGCTTACAGACGCACGCGAAGCGGTCGATTTGGGAATTGAATTTACTAAGCCGGCAATTGACCTCCATCGGGTGCGCACCTGGAAAGCGGGTTTGGTACAGAAAATGACGGCGGGGCTTGCGGAACTTTGTCAGCATCGAAATGTCAACTATATCCAAGGTAGAGCCATTTTCTTGGACGCTAAGAATCTTAGAATTCAGACCGATCTGGGTGAAGAAAACACACTGTTGTTCGACCATGCAATTTTGGCAACCGGCTCCCGACCCGCCACCGTACCTAACCTGTCCGTAAAAGGGCCTCGCATTCTCGACTCAACGATCGCATTGGAACTAGATGAAGTTCCAAGAAACATGCTAGTGGTGGGCGGCGGCTACATCGGACTTGAGCTGGGGAGTGTTTACGCGGCACTCGGAACAGATGTCTCTGTCGTGGAGATGTTACCCGGTTTGCTAACGGGCGTTGACCGTGATCTCGTCAATGTCATCTCCAAGCGGCTGGAAAGGTTGTTCAAATCCATCGTTACCAATACCAAGGTTGCGCACATGGAAGAAACCCCAGAAGGTATCCGGGTACGACTTGAAGGTGCGGACATCGAAGCAACGGAACAGGTATTCGGGAAGATTCTCATCGCCATCGGGCGGAAGCCGAACACGATTGGTTTGGGTTTGGAAAATACAAGCGTCGAAATTGGCGGTGCGGGATTTGTTGTCGTGGATGCGCAAAGGCGGACGAAGGAGCCTACCATCTACGCCATCGGAGATGCGGCTGGAGAACCGATGCTTGCCCACAAGGCGTCTCATGAGGGTTTAATTGCGGCGGAAGCGATTGCCGGCCGCAAGGTTGCCTTTGAGCCGCGGGCGGTACCCGCGGTTGTCTTTACGGATCCGGAGATTGCATGGTGCGGCTTGACCGAGACGCAGGCGAAAAGCCAGAACCGACCCGTAGAGGTCGTCCGATTCCCGTGGGGTGCTTCCGGACGGGCGACGACGTTGGGGCGCAATGACGGCCTCACCAAACTGCTCATCGATCCGGAGACAGAGCGGATATTGGGCGTGGGGATTGTTGGTGCCGGCGCCGGCGAGTTAATTGCAGAAGGCGTACTCGCCATCGAAATGGCGGCGACGGCATCCGACCTCCAATGGACTATCCATCCGCACCCAACCCTATCGGAAACAGTCATGGAATCCGCCGAAGTCTTTTTTGGCCACAGCACGCATATGTATCGGCCTAGGTAAGATTGGCCTTACCCTGAAGGGCGTTCTGCTTAGGCTTCCCACCTACTTGCCTTCCCGGGCGTATTGATTTCCACTCTCTTTATATCCTATATAGACAATAGTGCTAGTTAAGTGTGAGCGAAATTCAACGATCGAAACCGAAGTCTTGACATTGCCCCGCTCCGACGGCATAATCGCAAGCGCCACGTAGTGCGCTAATAATGTCTACCTACCTGACACCAAAACACGCAGCTTACGGAGATTCCATTGTGGAGGCCGAATCCACAGCATAGTAGATATAGATTGTCTAAGGCAACCAGTTTAAGAATTCTTAAATGTTTCCCAATCTATGCCTAACTGCCTAATTACAGTACGAAGCGTGCCAATTTTCAAATCCTTATTGCCCCAGTCAGGGATGACCGCTTCGTCTCCAGTTTTGGTATTAACCCAGGTGCGGTGAGATCCTGACTTGCGCTTAGGTTTTTCTTTACAACCAAGCCGCTTTAATTTTTTGGTTGTGTTTCGATACTTCATTGAATGCGACTACCGTTTCAAATGAGGGCATAGAATCTTCAGTGAATTCATCACCTGAATATTTGATTGCATTAGGGAGCGGACGATTATTGTGTTCATAAAGCTCGACAACGGCAGCAAAAGCATCAATTACGTTGGCTTCCATTTCATCTAATGAATCACATTCGGTTATCAATTCGGGTATTTCTTTACATGTTATGGTAAATCCACCTTCCGGCTGTGATTCAAGGCGGAGGGTCAAAACACATTCCATATTTTTAGCTATCCTTTCGTTTGCGAGTGATTAGGTGTCTGCAATAAAATCATATTCAATTATTAGTGGTATAAATAGTAGGTACACACACCATTCCCACGAAGCGAAGACACGCCACGAGCAATTACAATATAAATCACGTAACGATGGTTTGGAAGCAAATTATAGCATATGACCTCATAACCCATGTCAAGCAAAAAACGCTGAAAAATGCGCTACCGAAGTATCAGTCAGCAATCAAAAACCATGATCGAATCGCTCACAGGACGCATCACCATCCGCACCTTACCCAAATCTTACCCGTTTACCCGTTACGCTTTACTCATTACTCTTTTCCATTGACAAATTCGGTGATTTGATACTATTATCCCGTAACAATCCCCGACAAATCCGAGTTGCACAAGCGAACCCATCAACTTAATCGTTTTTTGAACATGCGCTCCTAGGGAGAAAACATGGCGGACACAAAGATTCTAATGCTTGCCAATAGAGACGCTCTTGACCTCGAAATTGAGAATCGATTAAAAAATCTTGGATACACCGTTTGCACGTCGGCTTCATCTGGAACACAAACCATTGAAGAGATATCGAAAATGCAGCCCGATTTAGTCATGGTCAAACTTGGACTCGAAGGTGCTATGGCTGCCGTCGAAGATGCCGAGCAAATGTACTACCAGTTCAATATCCCGGTAATATTTCTGATTGACTCAATAGCCGAAAATGCATTGGAAAAAATAAAGCGGACAGGTGTATTTGGTCATGTCTTCCATCCGTTCGACGGTAATCAATTATACTTGAGCGTAGAACAGCAACTCCGCTGGCATCGCGATACCACCAAATATAAAATGAACGAGGCGCAATCAAATAAAACTATTGGTGAGTTGCGCCATCAAACCCAACTGATGGAAACCGTTTTTGATAGTATGTATGACGGTATCGTCGTTCTCAGTTTAACAGGTGAAATATTGTTCATTAATCCAAGTATACGACAACTGTTCGGTACGGTGCCCTTGGGCGAATTACGCAGCGAATGGTCTGAAAGGCACGGTGTGTTTTACCCCGATAAAGAAACCCGCCTTCCAATCGATCAGATTCTTTCCACACATCTCGCCCGAGGTGTAGCAATTAGAGATGAAGAGCTTTTCATACGCAACGAGCAACGGACGGAGGGAGTCCACATCAAGGCGAGTGCCAGCCCCTTATTTGATGAGAATCACAATGTTGTCGCCTGTGTGTGCGTTATTCGCGACATCACTAAGGACAAATTAGCAACCATACAGTTGGAACAAACGATGCAGGAACTGGAAAATCAGGTTCAACTGACGAATACCATTTTTAATAGTATGGGGGATGGCGTAATCGCTGCCGATACAAGCGGCGCATTCACAATTTTTAATCCCAGTGCAAAAAAGATTCTCGGCATCGGATTAATAGATACAACCCCTGATAAATGGAGCGAGAGCTACGGTTTCTTTTTCCCTGATAGAGTTACACCCTTCCCGGCAGACGAACTGCCGCTTGCGTGTGCCCTTAAGGGAAGAGCCTCAGACGAGGTAGAGATGTTTGTGCGCAATCCGGAAGTGCCGGACGGTGTTTTTATCAGCGTCAGTGGAAGGCCGCTGCAGGACGAAGACAGTACAAAAAAGGGAGGGGTTATAGTTTTCCGCGATGTAACGCACCGGGTGATTGCCGAAGAAGCGTTGACACAAGCATTCGCACAAGGGCGGTTGGAAATTGTCGAGACCATCCTCCACAATATCGGTAACGCAATCAATAGCGTAACCGTAGGAGTTAACGTCCTCCAAGAGAATTTGGTGGGAAATCAACTCGTACGCCGCTTCTCGTCACTTGCCGATATGGTTAAAGCGCATCAAGAGGATTGGGTTAATTATATTAAAGATGACCCGAAAGGACAGCAGGTGCTCCCATTTATAATTGCACTGGCTGCAGATATCGCCGACCAGAACAATAAAGTGGTCGAGACACTTGAGCGCGTCAGTGAAAGAGTGACGCATATCGTTGATATCATCCGAACGCAAAGAGCGTCCAATCAGACAAGTATGACCTGGAAAAATATCGACTTGCGGCAAACAATCTTGAGTACGGTAAAATTACATCAAGAAGCGATCGACAAAAGGGGCATACATATAGATGTCAACTGCGAAAGCGCGCCCCAAGAGATTCGAGTTCAGGAGAGTCAATTTCATCAGATGTTAGTGAATCTAGTCAAAAATTCAATTGAAGCTATTGATGAACGTATTCAATCTGGCGGACTCAAGCAACCCCTGCGTATCGCGTTAAAGGCTTATATCAGCGACGATTTTCTCTGCCTGGATGTTACCGATAACGGCATCGGTATTACACAAAAGAACTTGAAGTTGATTTTCACCGCTGGCTACACAACCAAGCAATCCGGCACCGGGCTAGGCCTCTTTTCGAGCGCAAATTTTGTGATTGGATCCGGCGGGCAAATTTACGCCTTGAGCGAGGGTATCGGCACGGGCACAACCATGCGAATCAAGCTCCGCTGCTCCTCCGTTATTCCGTAATGAAACATCTCCCCCATTCGATAGGCGCGGTTTCCACTCGCACCGAATGCAACCAATTATTTTCAGCAGTCAAAACCATGAAAGAATGGCTCACAGCAGGCCTCACCGACCGTACCTTACACAAATCTTAACCGTTTACGCATTACGCTTTACTCGTTATTCTTTACCGTAGTTGCGATCAAGCGAGTGGATAGCGAGCGCGATAGAGATCCTCTTTCCTAACCTCGCCGATTCGAAGAATAAACGCAATTTTAAAATCAACCATAAATTAAACTACTAGGAAATATAAATGGAATCAAAAGAGCATCGTAATTATCGTGTCTTAATCGTTGATGACGAAACCGCAATCCACAGAGACTTTAAAGATATGTTGACCCCAACCCGCACACAGACGTTAACAGATGAGTTGGTAGAAACCCTCCTAGACGAGGAGCCTGAGAATAATACCTCCTTTCTGCCCAACTTTGAACTTTTGCATGCGACAAGTGGAGAGGAGGGGTACGATATTATTCGCGCGGGAAAGGAATCAAACTGTCCGATTGCGGTCGCATACATTGATGTCAGAATGCCCCCGGGCATTGACGGGGTTGAAGCAATCCGCCGCATCAGGGAGATTGAAAAGGACATCGAACTGGTCATAATGACTGCTTACACGGATAAACCGCTGCCTGAAATTGTCCGCGATATGGAGTTTCTTCACAAACTACTCTATATCCGAAAACCATTCGCACCGGAGGAGGTGCAGCAAATTACGCTTGCCCTCGTCGAAAAGTGGAACATCGAACGTGAGTTAGCCAAAAAACAACAGCAAATCATAAGGAATCATCAGAGGCTTGAAACCATACTTGATTCTGCGGCTGATGCGATTGGAATGTTCGATGGCGACGGAAACCTGTTGTTCGCAAATCAACTCTATCAGCAACTGCTTGGATTTACAGGGGAACAGCTGAGACAAATGCCCCCGGACGAGCTCAATACAGTTATTGAAGCGCGATTCCAAACGCCCGAACTATCGCAACTAGGACAGGCGCCGCCCGCTGAAAACCTTGAAAACGTATTCGAAGAGATTGGAGAAGCCAGCCAGTCTGGGCAGAGGTTATTTTATCGCTCGATTACACCGGTACGGAACGATCAAGGCGATTCTGCTGGAGACGTTGTCAGTTACCGCGATATGTCCAAAGACGTTGAGATTCAACAGATGAAATCTGAGGTGCTCCGTTTACGTGCTGAACTTGAAACCATTCTCTCCTTTGATGAAATCATAGGCAAAAGCCGAAACATGCAGCAGATGTTCGAGTTGATGCAACGTGCAACTGAAAGTGATATTAGCGTGCTTATTTCAGGCGAAAGTGGAACTGGCAAAGAGTTGGCGGCGCGTGCAATCCACTTCAATAGCCCGCGAAAAGCGGGCCCATTTGTTTCAGTCAATTGCGCCGCCATTCCTGAATTGCTAACTGAAAGCGAGCTATTTGGTCATGAACAAGGGGCTTTCACCGGTGCTACAACAAGGCGTATCGGCAAATTTGAACATGCAAATAGTGGTACAATCTTTTTTGATGAAATTGGAGATATGCATCTGGAGCTGCAAGCGAAATTGTTGCGTGTCCTCCAAGAACGGAAGATACAGCGTGTCGGCGGTGCAACCAATATCCCGGTTGATATCCGTGTGCTAACAGCCACAAACAAGAATCTAGAAGCTGCGATAAAATCGGGCGCTTTTCGGAAGGACCTGTTTTATCGGATCGCCGCTTTCCCCATTGTAATTCCCCCGCTTAGAGACCGGCGCGAAGATATTCCACTCTTGGCGAACCATTTTCTTAAAACATTCGCCGAAAAAATGGCAAAATCCGTAAAAGCGATTTCCGCCGATGCCTTGGGATTATTGATGCAATATGATTTTCCCGGCAACGTACGCGAGTTGCAAAACATCATTGAACGCGCTGTTCTGCTTGAGACCACTGAACTGCTGCAACCGAGCAACCTATCCCCACAGATTTCTGCTCCGGCTATCTTGTCATTCCTTAGCTCAACAGAAATCCTGCCGTTCGAGTTGATTGAACGTCAGATTCTATCCCACGCACTCAAGATGAGTGACAATGATGTTAGGAGGGCTGCCGGAGCCTTGAATATCGGCAAATCAACACTGTATCGAAAATTAAAGTTCTATCAACTCAAATGATAAGCGCTGTTTTCAACAACGCGCATTCCCAACCACCGGTAAGTGCGATTAAGCGATTGGATAGCGAGCGCGATAAAGAGCCCCTTCCCAACCGCACCCGACACCATACGGTAATTTCCGGCAAAAATTTACATTTTTTTATCTTGAAAACGTTTTTCCTGCAAAAAAGTTATCCATTTACTGACCTAATCCTCCCCTAAAGCCTCCTCCTCCGTCCCAATATGGGACACAGTCCCATATTGAGAAAACGCCCGAATCCCGCGTCATTACAGGATTTTCCGCCGATTTCCTCTGTTTCTGTCAATCCTATCTGTCCCATTATGGGACTTTTTCAACCTGCACCCTGTTACGCTACCGTCCGTCTGACTCCTTCCCATACCCATCAAAGCCAAGCTACCACTGGATTTCTATGCTTCTACAGAGTTGAATCCTTCCTTAGACCGACCGTTGGCACGGTTTTTGCCGTAGTAAAGCGGAGGCAAATCGTCTTTCTCTGATCCGGTTGGTTCAACGGAATGACGAATCCAAACATTTTTCGGTTGGCGCGATCATGCGCGTGGATAACGAGTGCGATAGAGATCCCATTCCAACCCCACCCGCGACCGGAAAAATAACGGTGCGGTTAGGAAACCGAACCTACCGCGGTGTTTAAATGATCGTTTGGTTTGCTATAGAACGAAACATGGGATAGCAGCGGCTTTGACAGTCCTGCTGCCTTGTATTTGCGGTGCCAGTTGTAATGAAAGCGTGCTCCCAAGTTGTAACCCATACACATGATGATGGATTAGGCAATAGTGCAAATTCAAACTAATATCACGGCCGGGTGGGTATAACAGATAATAACTATCAAAACATAATCACTTAGATTAACTCGATATGAGAAGGATTTGAAATGAGTCCTTTAGCAATCGTAATCCTCGCCATGATTGTATTGCCCTTAGTAGCAATTTGCTTCATCGTGAAAAAGGCTTATAAATCGGATTCAAAGGGAAAAACCAGATGAACATCAAGGCAGACATTGAGAACATTAAGAAAATCATCGTTGGATTAATCATCAGCAATACACATAACTTCGGCACAGCGGAAGAAGATTTAGACGACCTTCAAACAGCGGCTGCTGAATTAATAGATGACCACAATACCTGTATGGTGACAGACAGTTTTTGGGTCGCTTAGAGTTTATCCGATTCGCTGAGCAACACAGCAGCCCTTACTGTTTGTCACCGCCAAATTGAATATGACGGGGCGCGGGGAAACTCCTATGGGACACCGACCACCCCCGCTCTAGCCCCGTCAACTCTTTTCGGCAAATGGAGGTGAAACAATGTTCAATATTGGTTTTCTACTCCTTTATTTTTTCATTATCGGGTTACTTACTGGCGTTGTTACTTTCATGCTAGAGCATCTCCTCTAGATTGATTTTAACGAACATCTAAACCAATACGCTCTTATGTCTGGCGCGAAAGGCGTTTTGTTACGAATATAGACCCAAAAAAAACTAAAAAATACCCAGTCTGAAAAAAGTCCCAACATATTGCCCGCAGTTCGGCATGAATACGCTTGAATTATTGAGTGGCGCACGCGGCGGGCGAAGGGGGACGTTGCACGTTTTGCGGACACGGACGCAATCATCGGGCGTGCCGCGGACGGTGAATCACAAACTGAAAGCAAGGCAAATCCTTATGGCGGGAGTGGGGGGATCTAGCCAACTTGTTCCACAACTAACACTGTTCCTGCTCCCGTCGCCTTATTACGAACGAAGGAATTTGCCCATGAGATGGATTTACATTGTCCCTTGTAACACCAACGATGACAAAATATGGTTTATCAATGCGGACAATATCAAATCGATTCGGTTAATTAAATTAGATTTATACCTTGGAACTAGTCAAATACGATTACCTCTTGGAACGAAACCCGATGATGCCAGACACTTTTTATACACGCTCGTAAATTGCCTTTCTCATTGGCAGGACGGGCATGTGCTTACGCTGGTTATGGAAAGCCTTAGTTGCGCGTTTGAACGAGCGGACAAAGCAATAGCCGGCGGCAAAGCTTGATTCGGTGCTTAGAAAATTGTGAATGGCTAAGTAAGCTGAAAACCCTTATGACGGGCGGCTGCGATGGTCTTAATTGGGGCTGACATACCCTTCCTTTCCCATCGCAGTAATTGCCCGTCACCTTATGGCGAGAGCCGGGCTAACCCCGGTAGTCGTCGAGTAACTGAATAGGCGTAAAGGACGCCTATTTGGGCAAGAAAAATCCTGAGTTTAGTGGTGAGTTGGGCGTCGCCGGGCGGCGTAGCTCGGGTACGTTTTCAATCATTTGATGGAGTAAAACGAAAGGAGCTAACGATGAAAAAAAGGGGTTAAAGTGTTTGGAAGATAAATCTTAATGCTGTCACTAGTGATTGCCGTTTCGCTTGCTTTTCTGAGTTGCGATGCGGTTTAGGACTTGGCGGACTTGTTGTCATCGCCGCCGTCAGAACAGGCGCACGCAGCGATCGGTTCGACGAGCGTAAGCGACGTAACAGGTACGGCGGTTTTCGAACAAATCGGAGATACAATCGCGCTAACCATTGAGATTCAGAACGCGGAACCACGGCTCCGTGCCGTTCATTTCCACGAATACGGTGATTGCAGCGCACCCGACGGGACATCGGCAGGCGGGCATTGGAATCCGACCAACACCGCGCACGGCAAATGGGGTGAGGGTGAATTCCATCTCGGAGACATTGGCAATATAATGGTCGGCGAGGACGGCACCGGCAAAATCGAACTGGCGACAGACCTTTGGGAAATCGGAACCGGTTCCATCCGCGACGTTGTCGGAAAAGGCATAATCGTTCATGCCGGCGCGGACGACTTTACGTCCCAGCCCTCAGGGGCTGCCGGCGCGCGAATCGGCTGCGGGTCGATTGTGTTGGCTGAATCGCAGTAATCCCTCGTATGGTGACAAACAGTTTTTTTTTGCTCGTAGTGTGTACGATTTGATGAGCAATACAATCTCCTTGGTTCTGTTTGTCACCGCCTAAACTTAATATGACGGGGCGCGGGTAAATTGTCCCATGGAAACGAAACTCCTAAGTCAATTCGTGTCCCGTCTGCCCAAATTTTTAATTTCAAAACAAGGGATCTCAAAATGAATATCGGAAGAATCATATTATTTTCGTTTGTATTGGCAATTGTCCTCTTAATAATGGGGCTATCTGCTTGTGACCAGATTGGGCAACTACTCCTCCCCGCGCCGCCTGATAAGGAAGATGTAAGTGTAGAGATTCCCATCGGCGTTGTGCTACCAATTACGGGACGGCTCACCTCTACATTTGGGGAACCCACGGTCAACGGCTATGAACTCGCTCTCGAAGAGATTAACAACTCAAAACTCGGAGGGAAAAGCATCAAGTTTATCCTTGAGGATGACCGAAGCAACATTGAGGGCGCGGTTGAAGCATTCAATAAACTGATTCAACAGGAAGGCGTATCTGTTATCCTCGGCCCCGCCACCTCAGGTCAGGCAGAGGTCGTGTTCCCGATAGCGCAAGAAAATCAGGTCGTCGCGTTTAGCCCTACATCCGCCGGACGCGGTCTCAGCGCCATTAGCGATTTTGCCTTTCGTGTCTCTCTCACCACGGATGTGCTGATTCCAAGCGGTATTGAGGCGACTTACGCTAAACTCGGCTATAAGAAAGCCGCTACGATGTACGATGAAAGCGATGTCTTCTCCACGGATAGCGATGAAGCAGTGAGGGAATCGCTTGCCGCGAAGGGCGTCGAGGTATTGGTAACAGAGACGTTTCAAGGCGGCGACACCGATTTTAGCGAACAATTATCTCGGATAAGGGAGGCACACCCCGATATTATCTTTGTCTCCTCTTTATCGCCGGAAAAACCGGGAATTCTGATGCAAAGCCGCCAACTCGGTATACCCGACTCGGTGCCGTTTGTTATGCGCACCTTGACCATAGCTGACGTACGTGCGGCGGGTGAGGCTGCCGAGGGGGCGATTACTTTCGTCGGGTGGGTAAGCACTGCCGACACACCGGCAAATGGCGCCTTCGTCCAGAACTATCGCGCCAAATACGGGGTGGATCCGAGTAATTCCGCAGCGCGGTCATATACCACGCTCCATGTTCTGGCGGAAGCCATTGCCAACGCCAAATCCACGGACTCAATCTCGATTCGAAACGCATTGGCAAATATCGCGGACTTCGACACGGTCTTCGGTAAGTTCTCTTTTGACGCCGTCGGGGATGCCGTTTACGACCCAAAGATATTGATTGTCATTGACGGTCAATTGGAATTCTTTGAACAACCGTTTTTAGCAGCTCGGCAAAAGAGGTAGTGCGTCTATCGAACCCGGTCAGCGTGTTCCGGGTGTGGTTTTTCTATCAACCAATAACTCATGACAGGGCGCGGGTAAAGCACTTTACATTGCCCCAACTCTCTTGTGTCAATCCGTTCCCTGTCGCTCATTGTTTAAAGGAAGGAGGCATTAAAAGGTGTCCATGAACGGAGAAAAGGATATCACACAGTCCACCGTGATGATACGGCTGACAGAACGGCAGGAAATAATCTTGAAAGAAGCCAAGAACGCGACCGGAGTTTCGTTTGGCTCGCTTATCCGAAAGTGTATAGACATGAATATCGAATACCTTCACCGTTTGACTATTGGGGCGAAGCAGAAGGATTGAAGCTTGCACATAGCCTGATTTTCTTATGACAGGGCACGGAAAAAAGATCCAATCCTGCGGATTTGCGCCCTATCCGAGCGCTCCCGCCCCTGTCGCCTTAATTGCGCGGTGCAATTACACCGACTGACGCCGTTGCAAGCGTGATGAAAGGAGGAACAATGTGCGATTCTCCTGTAAATTTCGACGACCAGACGCAAAGATTGATCGAAGAAGATAAGTTGCTAGATACTATCGCGGACGCAGCCAAACGTCTCTGCGGACGCCGTCCAACCCACCAAGAGGTTGAGGATTTCCTAAAACTTATTGAAGGCGTAAAGCCCATAAACACAAAACAAAACAAAGGAGAGTTATCAAATGATTAGAACATGCATCACCCAATTCGTTTTTGCAACTGCGGTTATCGGCCTCGTTGCCGGGCTTTGCGGTTGCGATATAGTAGCTGAACTATTGACCCAAACCGACGACGGTTCTGATATTGAAGCCCCTGCTCGTATTGACATCGGCTTGATTGCGCCGCTCACGGGCGAGTACGCCGCGCCGTATGGTCTATCGATGGAGCGCGGTTTTAATCTTGCGCGCGACGAAATCAATGGGCTGCCGAATAACCTACTTACGATTAATATCCTACCAGAGGATGATATGAGCACCCGAGACGGTATGGTATCCGCGTTTGAACGACTGATTCAGGCGGGCGTTCCCGCTATTGTCGGAATCGCCATCTCGGAGCACGCGCAGCACGCTTTCCCGATAGCGCAAGAGAATCGGGTTGTGGTTTTCAGCTCCGTGTCAGCCGCCGCCGGTCTGAGCAGCATCGGGGATTACATCTTTCGCGCTGCCCTAGCTGTAGATAAGATGAATCCGGCGGGTGTCAACATCACACATGAGGCGATTGGTTATGAAAACGCGGCAATGATATTTGACGACGCCGATCTCTACTCCACGAGCAGCTACGAACACTTGGCGGCGGCGCTTTTGAACCGCGGCGTGGATGTGTTGTTGACCGAGACGTACCAGTCCGGCGACACCGACTTCACAGCGCAATTGACCGCGATAATGGAAGCTAACCCGGACGCGCTCTTTGTTTCAGGTCTGGCTCCGGAAATCGTGAGCGTGGTGGTACAGGCACGGGAGATTGGCATTGAGGCGGATTATATCGTTCCGGAATTAGGCATAAACGATATTCAACAAGCGGGCGCCGCGGCGGACGGCGTTATCACTTTCACCGGTTGGGATAGCTCAGTGGACAATCCGATAAATCATGCGTTTGTTGCCAGCTATCAAGCGGCATACGGCATCGCGCCCGACCCGTGGGCGGCTCAGTCATACGCAGCGCTTTACATCCTTTACAGCGCAATTTTAGAGGGGTCAATTTCAACGGAATCTACAACGATTGCGGTTCCTGATTCTGCCGCGATTCGCGACGCTTTGGCTGCAGTGCAAGACTTCGGCACCAACCTAGGGCTCTTCTCATTTGACGCCGAGGGCGAGGCGCTTTACGAGCCGGTTGTGCTGACAATCAAGGACGGCAGTCTAATACCGTTCCGCGGCCCAGGAATCGCGTCGCCGTAATACGCCTTTTGGCAGTTTTTGGTGGGAGAGGCTTCCTAGCCTCGATTATCAATCAGTCGATTTCTCCTTGTAAAAAATGAACCAAAATGACCATAACAAAGTGCTTTGGCTTACGCTCCATCGTTCATATTTTCTAACGCAGTCAAACCATGTAACCCACACGGCGCATTGTCTATACCGCTCAACCGAACCTACAAATACTCATTACGATTTACGTTTTACTCACTTTGTGCGCACCGCAAAAACCATATCAAAAATCTGCCTGCCGAATCTGAACGAATTTAAGGCATATATTAAAGGAGTAATTAAGTAGACCAAATGACCCGAGACGAAGCATTTCGCATTTTGGGGCTGGAATACAATGCGACACTAGACGATGCCAAGAAAGCCTATCGTGACCGCGTGAAAGTCATGCACCCGGACAAGGATCCGTCGTCCGGTGCAAAACTACGCTTTATACTTGTCCAAAACGCATACGAAGTGATTACGAACCAACTTGTGAAAGACAAGCCTGCAAAGCAGGTTAGTACACGACCGGAAAGAGAACATCCGGCAAAGACACGAACGCACCACACGGATAGAGAAACCCATGCTGTTCGCTACTTTGAGCACGGTGTACAAATGTATGAACTCGAGCAATATGCCGATGCAATTGCGGAGTTCGACGCTGCGATTCTATTTAATCCAAACTTTGCGGACGCCTGCTACGCCTGCGGCATCGCGAAATATGCTTCTAGACAATACGCCGCATCAATTCCAGACTTTGACGTCGCAATACGGCTTTATCCTAATTTTTTGGACGACTGCCATTATTGGCGCGGTAGGGCAAAGTATAAGCTAAAACAATATTCCGCATCGCTGGCGGACTTCGACGCTGCAATAGGGCTTGAAGTTAACGTTTGTGCATACTATTACTGGCGAAGTACGGCGAAGTTTAAGTTAGGACAATATGCCGCTAGTGTTCACGACTACGACGAGGTGATTCGCTTGGAACCGGATTATGTTGACGCCTACTACTGGCGTGGTAGGGCGAAGTATGAGATAGGACATTATGCGGCTAGCGTTCACGACTACAACAAAGCGATACGAATGAAACCGGATTATGCCGACGCGTATTGTCATCGAGGTAGGGCGAAGTACGAGTTGGAACAATACGCCGAAGCTGTTCAGGACTTTGATGAGGCAATACGTCTGAGACCGGGTCTTAAGTACGCTAGATACGGACGATTCAGAGCGAGGAATGAGTTGAAAAATGGGAACACCTCCTACACTGAGCCAGTTGATTGGTAGAATCTCAGCGCACGCGCCAACGTGCCGCCGCTGTCCGCGTTGCGCTAGCAGAACTTTTGAAAATGACATAGCCTAACCAAGAACACAGGGAGAGAGTAATGTCAAAATCAGATGGCGTTCCGATTGGACAAACGCAGGAAGTTTTTCGCGCAATTGAATCGGGCAAAATACTAGAGAACGAGGAACTGTTCGGTCGTTTGGTGTGCTGGTGTTTCTATTGATATCAAGGCGTGCCGTTCGGCGTTCAAGAGGCGTGTCAGGAGGTCAAAAAGTGGACACGTGAAATAACTGAAAGCGTACAAAGTTATCCACAATTCTTCCACAATGCGACTATTGCACTCCCCGACGCGCTTAAAAACAATCCTAAGGTCTAAATGACGGGCAGCTGGCGTTTTTTGGGGTATACAGCACCCCATCCTTTCCGCCAGCAAATGCCCGTCACCATATTGCAGTTGTATTGAATTGTATTGGTTAAGGCGGTGAAATAAATGCCGATGTTGAAGCTATATCGAATAAGGAGGATATAAGATGAAAGTTTAGGACATGAAAGTTGACGAGTTTGATTATCGCATTAAGAAGATTGTTAAAGACGAGTCTAGGCTGTCTATTGATTCAGCGTTAGAGAGTAAACTGCTGAATGGGGTACCTTGATAAATTTCGTCGAAAGCGCTGTGGATTTATCAATTCAAAAGCATGTTTCTGGTGATTAACAATCTATTCGCTTAATTTAATCGGTATGTAATCCTGAAAACAAAAAAAAAGGAGAAAAAATGTTTCAACAAGTAATCGCCCGTTCTTTTTTGTGGTTAATCCCCCTTTTCGCGGTTCTCATTGTCGGAATCATCGCTTGTGGCGGTGACGAAGATGATGATACTGATGGACATGGTCATGAAAATGGTCATGAAAACGGTGATGTTAATGCTAATGATTGGGTTGGCACGTGGAAAATCGAAACCGTTGATGGTGAGGACTACGAGCAAGTCTTTGTAGAAAACTTAGAAGAAGAATTTGGAGAGGGCGTAAAAGTTTCCATTGTCGCCAACAGATACACGTTTAATAACGATGGCACACTAGAATCGGAATTTAAATTCAAGACGACAGGGAAAATAGGAGATGAAGACGTTTCTGGGACGCTTTCCCTTAAAGGAACGGGCACTTACGCCCTATCTGGCTCCAACTATACAATCACAGCCACACAGCGGGAAGAAGGAACTGGTTGGTTTGAAGGAGAGCAAGAAACCTGGACAGAGGATGAGTCCGGCACATGGTCAAGAGAGGGAAATTCCCTCACAATGAACAGCGATCAAGATGCTGTAGTTGTCTTGAAAAAGCAATAAGTAGGATCGGATGACATTAGACATCTTTCCAAAATCATTCCGCCGCCCGATAGCCCCAGCGGGGCGGCAGGTGTAAAACGACTACCCTCACATTGGGCTAATACGCTGTAGGGGCAACCCTTGTGGTTGCCCTTAACGCTTCGGTTTTGTCAACCACATTGAGTTAAATAGGAAAGATGTCTATTGTAACTGCGCCGCCAGTAGACCCCGAATCCCCGTACTCGTTGCGGCGGATATTGGCATGGTAGATTCATTAACACGCGAGCGTTTTGGTCCGTATGGAGCGCCGATGCGGCGTGGATTTAATCTAGCGCGTGATGAGCCTAATCTTCCGATGGCGATAAACCTGATTCCGGCGGATGATATGCGCACGGCGCAAGAAATGACAGAAGCATTTGAAAATCAGATTGAGATGGGTGTTCCCGCGATTCTAGGTATGGCGATATCGTCTTTTGTTCGGCAGGCTCTTCCGATAGCTCAACTTTTGTCGTTTGGGTTAAACGATCAACTGAGCGAATAGCGAAGGCGATAGTCTTACAGTCCTTACACCTAAATATCATCCATTTTCTATTAGTTTATGGGAGAGGCTTCCTAGCCTCGATTATCAATCAGTCGATCCATTCTTGTGTAGAATTGAACCGAAATGACTATATTTATTCAATCTGAGGCAATGCAGTTTGTCAATTCGCCGCCGGCAGCAATTGGCTCAAGTTAATTCGGAGACTCTCAAATGTCAAGCACACCTATCAAAAAGCAACCAATTGGTTTCATCTTTCTACTGTTAATCTGTTTCTCAATGCCGTTAGATGCAAGCACCGTGCGTGTTCCTAGCGGCTGGCCGGGAGTCACTGTCACTGCCCCAGTATACCCCTTCCGCGAAAACAGATCAGTGACGTGTAGCGTCAGTCCAAACAACGGGACTGCGACGGTATCTTGCCCAGACGTAACTAATCGCTGGGGCAACGCAAAGTTTACCTTGCTCTTTCATGAGAATGCCTGCGGCACATACAAAGTCAGATTGTGGACCGATACCCACCCCGAGACTTTTACTGAAATTACAGTAGTACATTATGAATCGTGCCCGACTCCGCCAGCTCCGACACTGGAAAAAATCTCTGACGACAATCAGGTCACTGCACCCGGTGACAGCGTGATTTTCACCGTCGAATTTCAGAATTCGGACGGAAACCCCATACCGGACGTAGATTTGACCTTTTCTATTCAATCCGGAGACGAATCCAGCGCATCGTTGAATCCTGTGACGGCAACGACGGATGAAAATGGACGCGCCGTGACGACGCTCACCCTCGGAACCGACGCAGCGGGCCAATACACCGTCAAAGCCTATCCAAGCGATATGCCCGACATCTATACAGAATTTACCTTAACCGTTGACCCCTCACTCCGGCGGGCGGCGCGATTGGAGAAATTATCCGGAGATAACCAGACGGGGCTCATCGGCAGCGTGTTGGCAAATCCATTTGTGGTCGAAGTCCGCGATCAAAATGGCGCCCCATTGGAAGGGGTACCGGTCACGTTTGCCGTCATCGCCGGGGTTGGCGCATTGAGCCGCCCAACTTCAACCACAGACGCCGCTGGACAAGCCTCTGCCACGCTCACGTTTGGTGATAGCCCCGGCGAGGTTGCCGTGGAAGCGTCCGTCGCAGGAGTAGATGAGACGGTTGTGTTTACTGCTACAGCGACACCGTTGTTTCCCGAACCCGCATACATTGACACAATTGAAGCTGCAGCGAATCCGGGCGATACCGGGACACAGCGGGTATACGGCGTCGCGTTCAGTCCGAACGGTGAAATGCTTGCCAGCGCGCACAAAGATAACATTGTCCGGTTGTGGGAGGTTGAAACGCGGGAACTCATACAGACGCTTGAGGGTCATCGGTTTTCGGTGCGCTCGGTCGCCTTCAGTCCGGACGGCAACATATTGGCGAGCGGCGGCATGGATGCCAGAGTGTTGTTATGGGACCTTGATACGGGGCGACTCAAACGAATTATCAGACCGGGCGGCACCGTCTGGGGCATAGCCTTCAGTCCTGACGGGAACACCCTGGCAACTGGGACAGAGTATGGGCATGTATCCATTTGGGACATTTCCAATTTGAGAAGAGTTGTGCGTAAGCATCGCATACGCGCCCACTCGGTTCGCGCGTGGAGCGTTTCCTTCAATCCGAACGGGGACATGCTTGCCAGTGCCGGCGGCGATGCGGTTGTCCGGCTGTGGAATCCTGAAACCGGTGAAATCACAAAGGAGCTCTCCGGACACGAGCAACACGTATTGAGCGTTGCGTTCGGAGGTGCCAACACGCTTGCCAGTGCCGGCGCGGATGGCAGCGTCCGGTTATGGAATCTCGAAACAGAATCAAGCCGTGTTCTTGATGGGCATACCGGCTGGGTGTTCAGCACGGCATTCCACCCGAATGGTGAATTACTTGCTAGTACGGGTAAGGATAATAGCGTCAGGGTTTGGGACGCGGCAGCGGGTACGCCGCTCCAAGTGTTGGAACGCCATTCAAACTGGGGCAGGAGTGTTGCAATTAGCCGGGGCGGGATACTTGCGAGCGGCGGTTACGACAATATGATTCACTTGTGGGATTTGGGTGTAAAGTTGGACGATATGGAAGATACAGAAGACATAGAAGAAACGGAAGAAAACGCCGGAGGTGAAGATACGGAAGATACGGCGCCGCAGCAGTCGGCTGAGCTACTGCCGAATTTCCCGAATCCGTTTAATCCTGAGACGTGGATACCGTACCATCTATCGAACAATGCCGATGTGGGTATCTCGATATACGATTCCAAAGGTGAGTTAGTGCGCTGGTTGGATTTAGGGCATCAGGCAGCGGGATATTATACGGATCGGACGAAAGCCGCGTATTGGGACGGACGTAACAACATGGGTGAGCAGGTTGCAAGCGGCACCTATTTTTACCAGTTGACAACGCCGTCGTTCAATCAAACACGGCGGCTCGTCATTGTAAAATAGCGGGATTTGCAGAGGATAGCGTAGTCAGACCAATCATTTTAACACAAGTTGCTAGACGATAAACCAAGCACCAGAGACTGGCACATTTGTCGGGAATTGGAATTCCCTCCTACAATAAGCGGGCGGTAGGAGCGATCTCCGAATCGCGACTGGCTGGACTACAGCCGTCTAGGTATTGAAGGTTGGAATCAACTGAGCGGATAGCGAAGGATCAACCGACCGAATAGGGAGGGCGATAGTCTTCAAGTCTTCGAGTCTTCACCTCCAGAACCGCTGAACCGACAAGAGGCAAAAAATTCTCCCCCTTTACAAGGGGGAGCTAGAGGGGGTACAAAGATCGCCGGTAATCCAACTGAAGTTCCTCTAAGGGAATGCAGGCTATTTCTTCAGAGAATCAGTTTTTGTAGGTTGAGTTAAGCGATCAACTGAGCGGATAGCGAAGGCGATAGTCTTATAGTCCTTACACCTAATTATCATTCATTTACCAATTGATCTGTGGGAGAGGTTTCCCAGCCTCAATAATCAATCAGTCGATTTCTCCTAATGCAAAAATGAAACGATATGAATATAACAAAAAGGTGTTGGGTTACGATCCATCAATCACATTTTCTTTCGCAATCAAACCGTGTAATGCACGCGGCACATTGTCTACACCGCTTAACCCAACCTACAAAAACTGATAACCTTACGCGAAGAAAGAAAAGGCGGAATCATGAAATACCTAAGATTGGTAACCCTACTTCTCGTTGTGTTTGTATTCTCAGGCTGTTTCCCCGGTGACGCTGCTCCTTACGAACGCGCCGGCTTTTTCAGCGGAGTTTGGCACGGCTTGATTTGCGTCTTCACCTTAATCGCCAGCTTCTTCACAGACGTGGGCATCTACGAAGTAAACAACAACGGGCGGTGGTACGAATTCGGATACATCGTCGGAGTTTTTCTTGTTTTTGTATTGGTTGGCTTTGGAAGTTCAACCTAGCAATTTCGACTATTACGACCAACTCCTGCCGGCGAACAGTATTTGTAGGTTGGGTTGAACGGATAAACCCAAATCCGTAACGATGGCATATTGCCGGTCGGAACATTCAAACAACACCCTTGGCAGAATAGGTGTAGCGTAACCCAACGATCAACCGAGTGAATAACGATTGCGAGGACATTCTCCGAAACCGCCACCGTTCAACGACACGATTCAAATTAAACAAAAAGTGTTCGGTTACGCTCCATCAATCATTTTGTCCAACCCAATCTAATCACTTAAAGCAAGCGGCATATTTAAAATTTTGTTGCCTACATCGCTTAACGCAACCTACAAAACTATTCCCCAATCAACCGTGGGACCATGAATACATTAATCAGATTGCATGCCCAATCGGAAACCAATGAATAAGGAGTCTCTTTTGAAAACACTACCTGTGAATCGAATGTGTCTCATGTTCGTCTTTGTTGCAATCCTGATAATTTACACACAAGACAGTCACGGGCAATCGATAACCGCATCAATCACAGAACCGTTGACGGAAGCATCCCTACATGAAAGTGTTGTCACACTTACGCTTAGCGGCGGTCGGTTCGTTGATAGCCGATGGCGCATTAAAGATGCGTTGTCCATCTCCGGCATTGAGGGTGTTGATTTTGAATCGTGGAATGTGGAACGGGTGAGCGACACGGTGGCAACCGTTGGACTTGAGTTTGCTGGCAACATTGACATTAATGCAGTCCTAACCTTCACTGTGGAAGCAGGCGCAATCGCGGAATATAATGGAAACGCGCTTGTAGCGACATTACCTGTCACTGCGATACAGGAATCGCTGAAGGCATCGACAGAGATCCCCTTGACAGAAGCGATGCTGAACCAAGGCATTATTACACTCACGCTCACCGGCCGACAGTTTGTTCATCGGCGATGGAATATCAGAGATGCGTTGTCCGTCTCCGGCATTGAAGGGGTTTCTCTTGCCGATTTCCTAATACGTGTAAGCGACACCGAAGTGACAATTAAACTTGAGTTTGCTGGCAACATTGACGAGGATGCCACGCTCACCCTCGCGGTTGGTCCCGATGCCATTGCAGGATACGATAAACCTTTTACTGTTCAAATCCCCGTCACCGCCGTGGAGGAATCATTGCATGCATCTACAGAGGCACCCTTGACGGAAGCAACACTGCACGGAAGTATTATCACCTTAACACTTAGTGGCCGGCAATTCAATGATGCTCGATGGGTGATTGGAGACGCATTGTCCGTCTCCGGCATTGATGGAGTTACTACGGGAGAATGGTCGTCGGGTGTGAGACGTCGGAGTGACACGGAAGTAACAATTGAACTTGAGTTTGCTGGAAACATTGACGAGGATGCCACGCTCACCCTCACCGTTGGTCCCGATGCCTTAGTAGGATACGATAAACCCTTTACCTTTGAATTCCCTGTCACAGCCGTTGAGGAATCGCTGACCGCATCAACGGGGTTCCCCTTAACGGAGGCGACGCTGGACGGCAGCATTATCAGCCTCTCGCTCAGCGGACGTTCCTTTGTCGAAGACTTTTCTCCCGATTGGGGTAGAGAAGCCCCAGAGTCAGTCTCCGGCATTGAAGGTGTTACTGTTCAATACTCTGGTGTGAGACGTGTAAGTGATACGGAGGTGACAATTATATTGGCATTCTCCGGCAATATAGACGCCGATGCTACACTCACTCTCACCGTAGGTACGGATGCTATAGTAGGATACAATGAAGAGTTCTTAATCCAATTGCCTGTTATAGCTGTTGAGGAATCATTGGTCGCAGCAACCGCCGCACCCTTGACAGAGGCTACGCTGGACGGCAGCATCATCTCACTCTCACTAAACGGACGGCAGTTTGCCGACTGGTGGACTGCCGAAGACTGGTCAGTTTCCGGCATTGACGGTGTTACATTTGGTTATGGGGAACGTGTGAGCGACACAGAGATAGTAGTGCCGCTTGAATTTGATGGCACTGACTTTGATACCGACGCAACACTTGGCTTTACTGTCGAGGCAAATATGGCAAATTACAATCAGGCGTTAACAGCACAGATTCCTGTTACCGCGATACAACAATCGAACGCCACCGTGAGCATTGCGCCCTCGCCGGTCGAATCTCCTGATTTGGGAGAACGGCTCATATTCAACCTCAATATCGCAGGCGGAGAAAACATTGCGGGCTATCAGGCAATCGTGTTGTTTGATGACACCGCGCTAAGCCTCGTTGATGCTGCCAATGGCGACTACCTGCCAGCAGAGGCCTTCTTCATAGCGGACGGGCCCATTGGAGAGTCTTCGCAAATCATATACAGCCTCTCCGATGTCAGCAACGGCAACAGTATTGAGGACTATCGTAAGGTGACGCTCACCGCCAACACACTTGGTGGTGCAGGAAACGGCGATGGCACACTCGCCTCCCTCACGTTTGAGGTCGTCGACTTTAAACCATCCAAAGTGATTCCATCCCAAGTCTACCTTGTGGATGTAGATGGCAAGCGATGGGAGGCGACTACGGAAAGTGCAGAGGTGGCTATGCCGCCCGAACCGGAAGAACTAATGTTCGGGGATATCAACCGCGATGACGTGGTAAACATCGAAGATTTGGCAATCGTCGGTGCCCGGCTCGGTCAGAGGGGAAAAAACAGCGCGGATGTTAACGAAGATGGTCTTGTCGATATTGTTGACATCGTCCTTGTAGCCAGTGCGTTCGATGCCGCCGCCGCCGCACCTGCCTTATATCCGCAAGCATTGGATCTGTTCACAACTGTAGAGGTAAGCCAGTGGCTCACCCAAGCCCAGGGGCTATACCTTACGGATGCAACCTTTCAACGAGGAATCCGCTTCTTAGAACAACTCCTCACAATGTTGACACCGAAAGACACATTACTGCTTCCAAACTACCCGAATCCATTCAACCCTGAGACTTGGATTCCGTATCGGTTGGCGGAGGATGCTTTCGTAACATTAGCCATTTATTGTGGAGACGGGCAAGTCGTCCGTACCTTTAATGTTGGGTACCAGCGTGCGGCGTTCTACGAAAGTCAGTCGAAAGCAATCCACTGGGACGGTAAAAACGAATTCGGTGAGCAGGTGGCGAGCGGTGTGTATTTTTATCGTCTGTCTGCAGGGGACTTTTCCGCAATACGCAAGATGCTTATCTTGAAGTAATATGTTTGTACCCTCGCAATATATAAGGAGTATTTTATGAACGCACGAGATTCTAAAACAAAAGGTGTTGTATTTATTCTCGTTACCATTTTGATGGCTATCTGTGGAACGCAAAGCATCGGTTACGCGCAGGAAGGCACCCCAACAATCACAGCATCTGTTGAAGAACCGTTGACAGAAGCAATCCTACATGAGAGCTTCGTCACACTCACCCTTACCGGGTGGCAGTTTGTTGATGGCACAAGGGCTATCGGAAACGCGGTGTCAGTCTCCGGCATTGATGGTGTCACTGTTTATAGATATAACGTATACCGTGTGAGCGATACGACAGGGGAGGGCATAAGTGACACGGAGGTTGAGGTTAGACTAACATTCTCCGGTAACATGGACACTGATGCCATACTTACCTTCACCGTTGGCGCGAGCGCGATAGTAGGATATGATGGGCAAGCACTCACTGCGCAAGTCTCTGTCACTGCGATGGAGGAATCCTTGGAGGCTTCAACAGAAGCACCTTTGACCGAGGCAAACCTGCACGGAAATATCATTACCCTCATGCTCACCGGGCGCCGGTTTGTGGATAGCAACTGGGCTATTGCAGATGCAGTTGCAATCTCCGGCGTTGATGGTATTACTTTTGAACCGTGGGACGTAGACAAAATAAGCGACACGGAGGTGACCGTTGAACTGACATTTTCTGGTAACATTGACGAAGATGCGACCCTCTCGCTCACCCTCGGTTCCGATGCCATAGTGGGCGGCGGATACGCATTTACCATTGAATTCCCTGTCCCGGCAGTGGAGGAATCCCTAGACATTTCTACAGAGTTTCACTTGACAGAGGCTACGTTGGATGGAAGCGTCATCGCGCTCACGCTCGCAGGGCGGCAGTTTGTTGACGGCAACTGGGCTATCGCCGACGCCCTGTCCGTTTCAGGCATTGACGGCGTTACTGTAGAACCGTGGTATGTAAACAACATAAGCGGCACGGAGGTGAGGGTTAGACTAACATTCTCCGGGAACATGGACGCCGATGCAACACTTACCTTTGCCGTCGGAGCGGACGCAATAGCTGGTTATAATCAAGAGTTTACTGCACAATTTTCTGTCACCGCGATACAAAAATCAAATGCCGTGGTGAGCATTTCGCCCGCATCGGTCCAATCCCCTGCTGTCGGAGAGCAATTTACACTCAACCTCAATATCGCGGGCGGCGAAAACGTCGCAGGTTATCAAGTTACCGTGTTGTATGATGACAGCGCACTCAACCTCGTGGACGCTGCCAACGGCGGCTATCTACCAGCAAACCCATTCTTTTTGGCGGATAGGTATTACGGGTACGTAAGGCTCAATGCAAGCACACTCGCTCTGGCAGCTAACGGGGACGGCACACTCGCCGCCCTCACGTTTCAGACCGTAGACTTTAAGGCATCCACGGTGGCCCTATCCGATGTCTACCTTGTGGATGCCGATGGAATACGGTGGGAGGCGACGACCATAGATGCGGAGGTAACGATACCCCCAGAACCGCCAGAACCAATCTTTGGGGATGTTAACCGCGATGGCGTCGTGGACATCCAAGATTTGAAAATCGTCAACGCCCGCTTCGGCCAGACCGGGCAAAACAGTGCCGACCTCAACGAGGATGGTTTGGTCGATATCATCGACCTCGTCCTCGTTGCCGGCGCCGTTGGCGACGAGGCAGCCGCACCTAAATTATTTCCACAGGCATTAGAATTGATTACAACTACCGATATCCAAGATTGGCTCACCGAGGCACGACAATTAACATTGACCGACCCCGTATACCTCCGCGGTATCACCACGCTGGAACAACTCCTAAAAACATTGACGCCCAAAAAGACCGCGTTATTGCCCAATTATCCCAATCCATTCAATCCTGAAACATGGATACCTTATCATCTGTCCAACGACGCGGACGTACAGATATCTATTTACGATATGAAAGGAGTGTTAGTGCGTCGGTTGGACATTGGACATCAAACGGCAGGCTACTATACGGATCGGACGAAAGCGGCGAATTGGGATGGGAAAAACGAATTCGGTGAGGATGTAGCGAGCGCTGTGTATTTCTATCACCTGTCCACCCGAAAGTATTCCGCCGCACGGAAGATGCTAATTCTGAAGTAATGCAAAAAGGAGACTGAATCTCATGAAAAGAGCAACCTTTTTCATTTCAATCATACTTATTTTTTCAAGTATCGGTTTACAAATCATTCCCGCTCAAGTCGTCTTTGAACATGGTGATGCCGTTCTTTCAGTGGCGTTTTCGCCGGTGGACGATACACTGCTCGCCTCGGGATCGCTAGATAGCACAGTGAAGTTATGGGATGTCGTGGCCCAAACAGATGCCGCTACACTTGCGGGGCATGCCGCTGCGGTAGGGTCTGTCGCTTTTTCACCCAACGGCATGTTGCTCGCTTCCGGGTCGTATGATGGCACAGTGAAAATATGGGATGTGAACGCCCGCACAGATATCGCCACGCTTGACGAGGGTGCGGTTCCCATCACCTCGGTGGCGTTTTCGCCCGATGGTACAACCGTCGCTTCGGGAGCCGCAGATGGGATGGTCAAGTTGTGGGATGTAGAGACTCACCAAAATACTGCTGCATTTGGCGGATATGATGCCGCAATTATTGAAGAGGGAGGGTGGCTCACATCTGTGTCGTTTTTGTCCAATACAACCCTCGCCTATGGAGCAATAGATAGCATCCAGATGTGGGATATCGCGGCTGCCGAAAATCTCACGGAAATTGACCTGCCTGACGATCTTGTGATTTCAGTGGCGTTTTCGCCGGATGGCGCAACCCTTGCCGCCTCTTCAGCGAATAGCGTCATCCAATTGTGGGAGGTCGAGACCGGGAGAGATGCCGGTACTTTGCATCTGCCGAGTGAATATTTCTTCCCGCTTCCTTTTTTCTCCTTTTCATCCGACGGAACCTTGATTGCCGCCACACATGACGAAAACATAGGACTGTGGGATGTCGAATCCGGCACGCAGATGAATACACTGTTCGGGCATACGGATGTTGTCCGGTCTGTATCCTTTTCAAGTGGTGGATCGCTCGCCTCCGGGGCATTGGATGGCACAGTGAGGTTGTGGGATGTGTCGCTCGCTTATGAACCACAACCAACACAGGACACGTTAGTCGCATCAACAGCGTTCCCCTTGACGGAGGCAACCCTGCCCGGAAGCGTTGTTACACTTACACTCACCGGTCATCTGTTTGTTGATGACGAATGGGTTATCGCAGAAGCAATTTCAGTTTCTGGTGTTGATGGGGTTACTGTTAGCGCGGGTTACTTCGATTCCTTCGGCGCGGAACGCGTAAGCGACACAAATGTAACGGTGCTACTTGAATTCGACGGCACTGACTTTGATGCTGATGCAACACTCGCTTTTTCCGTGGGTGCAGACGCAATAGTAGATAGCAATGGTCAAGGGTTTACCGCGCTAATCCCCGTCACCGCGATACAGAAATCGAATTCTTCCGTGAGCATTTCGCCCGCATCGGTCGTATCTCCCGCTGTTGGAGAGAAATTAACGTTCAGTCTCAATATCGAAGGCGGCGAAAACGTCGCCGGCTATCAGGTAACTGTGTTATTTGATCCAACCGCCCTCAACTATGTGAGCAGGACCGACGGCGACTACGGCGATTACTTGCCCGTGGAAACGTTCTTTGCGGGCGATGGAGGGATACTCGCCGCAAAGACATTCGCTGGTGCAAGAAATGGTGACGGCACATTAGCCACCCTCACGTTCGAGGTCAAAGACTTTAAGCCATCCACGGTTATCTTATCCAAAGTCTACCTAGTGGATGCAAATGGAGTGCGGTGGGAAGCGGCCATGGAAGACGCAACGGTGACTATATCGCCAGAACCCGCAGAAGCAATCTTTGGGGATATCAACCGCGATGGTATAGTAAATACCCAAGATTTGGTAATCGTTGGTGCCCGACTCGGTCAGCGGGGACAAAACAGTGCCGATCTCAACGGAGATCGGCTTGTTGATATAGTAGACCTTGTCCTCGTTGCTAGTGTGTTTAGCGAGGAGGTAGCTGCTCCTTCCTTGTACCCACAATCATTAGAACCGCTCACTACCGCAGACTTACACCAGTGGATCAAGCAAGCTCAGGGGCTGTACCTTATAGATGCCAACTTGCAAAAAGGTATCCGCTTCTTGGAGCAACTCCTAACAGTGCTAATCCCGAAAGAATCAGCACTATTGCCCAACTACCCGAATCCGTTCAACCCGGAGACGTGGATACCCTATCATCTGTCAATCGACGACGATGTACAAATCTCGATTTATGATTCAAAAGGCGTGTTAGTGCGATGGTTGGATTTAGGGCATCAGGCAGCGGGGTATTATACCGATCGGACGAAAGCCGCGTATTGGGACGGCAGAAACGAATTGGGTGAGCAGGTGGCGAGCGGTCCGTATTTTTATCAACTCCGTGCGGGGGAGTATACCGCATTACGGCGGATGGTAATCGTCAAGTAAACTGCAAGATTGGCAAGAGAAACCGAGTTTTTTTCTTCAAAACTCGGTTTCTTTCCGAAGTTCGGGAAGGGTTCCTCCCGACTCAACTTGGAATTTCTTTGGGTTGGGATCAACCGAACGAATAGATCATCTGAGCGAATAGAGAGGGATCAACCGAGTGGACAACGGGGGCGATAGTCTTTTTCAGATTTTCGAGGTTAGCTTCCGCCCTCCCACGTTCCGATAACCCGATTGCATGTCCCAATCGAAAACCAACGAAAAGGAGTTTATGATGAAAACGAAAATTGTGAAATTATGAGTCCCACATTGCTAACGATATTTGGATTTACTTTACCCATTTCCCTCATCTTACCCGTCGTTCCTACTTTGGGAACCAATGAATTCGAGTTCAGAATGGGATTCGGTATTTCGCACCGTGCTCCAGACGCTGATTCTACTTTTGTCCTTAAGGCAGAAGGAAAGTATCAACGTGTGTTAATCGAAGATGAAAACGCTAATGGATTTTCATTTACTATCGGGTTTGGTACTCGGTTTGGAAACGACAAAGCTAGCACCTTTGAGGTGCCAAACACGCAATAGCGATTTCACCGCTGCGCACTGGATATAGATTCGGAAGTAGAGGTTTTGATGAAAACACAATACAGAAAGGAACGCTTCAGATGAATAAGTCAAGTGTAATTCTCACAATTGCCATTACGTTGCTACTGAGTGCCTTCATGGCAGGTTGCGGCGAGGACGAAGCCGATATCGACACTCGCGGCGAGGATAAAGTCGACGTTGACACTCCCGGCGAGGATAAAGTCGATGTCGAGAGTCTTTATAAAGAATTAGTCGGGACGTATGATTTGTTAATGACAGTACTTACTACAGATGGTGCTAAATTAGTGGCTGAACCCCCCAACGTTGCCGGAACTATGACAATATCGTCAGATAAAAAAGTAACCATGAAATTTCAAGTGTTTGACTCTTCTGAATTCATCACAGGCTCATTTGAAATCCTGCCAGATGAAGGAGTCATGTTAATAGACGTTGAAGCAGGTGATTTAAATCCCAAAGCAACTTATACATATACATGGGATGGCAAAATATTAACAACGGCAGTAGGCGCTGGGGCCGACGTTGGGAAGCACTTTTGGCGCAAGTTGAACAACAACGTGATAGAACTACAGCCGCCCGAGCCGCAATTTCCTCCGGAACTGGAATCGGAACCACCACCGCCCTCCGCAGCATTTGTTAGTGCAAATCCCCCGTTCGGTTCAACGATTGCCGTGGATGCAATTATCACCTTAACCTTTGACAATATACCCGCTGATGTCACAGTAAACAGTGGTAGAGCTGTTGTTGATGGTAGGACCGTGGTTGTCGAGGGGCCGTTCATCCCAGGTCCTCTTGAGCTAAAAGTTACATGGGATAATGGATTCGAGACGCTCCGATATATTGTTTTCCGTCCTGACGTTGATCCGCCCGTAGTTACTGGCGCAACCGTCAGAGATGGTGACAAAGATGTGAATCCCGCCCTTCTTAACAATGATGGCATTGAGATTACCTTCAGTGAAGATGTCACTGGAATCATCGCCCTTCAAACTGAAGACGGCGACGATGTCGGTTGGATTGGATGGGTCGAAGGCAACAAAGCGGCACTTGAGGCCGTCAAGGGCAGAGAGATTGGCAACGAAACGACCTATGTTATCAAAGGTAAAGTCGCTGACGCTGCCGGGAACGAAACTGAAGTTAATATAACCTTTACAACTATGGGTTTCGAGTAAAATTGAGGCTATTTTGATTGTCTGAATCGGAGAACACACAGGTTCAGGAAGGACTTGAACGGAAAGAACTTTTATGTCGTAGCATGCGTCCCAGAATCAACAACACTTGGATATTAACCCGCGGGAATGTATTAGACTCGAAACCGTGCCGCCTATTGGGACGGCAATCCTGTCGCAAGCGGTGTGTCCTTCTATCACCTGCCCGCTGGCGATTTTTACGCCGCTCGGAAGATGCTCGTCGTCAAGTAGGAAAGGGATTAACAGAATCCATCTCTCGTAGGCGGGCATCTTGCCCCGCTAATTTGCTATTTTATAATCATTGCGGGTAAAAATTATACATTTACTCATTGGTTTGTGAGAGAGGCTTCCTAGCCTCGATTATCAATCAGTCGATTCCGCCTTGTGTAATTATGCACCGAAGTGACTATATTCCGGATTGAATGTCTTGCGAAAACGGACGATAAATCATTCGTTTTCGCTCTCTGCACCTATGGTATTACAAAATCAGGTTGTAAAGTTACGGTTATTTTGACACAAACTAGTAATTGTCGTTCCCATAGACAGGGCAGCATGCCACGCACACGGGGAATTAATAGCACTACTACTAATTCCCAATCAACAGTGGGGGTAATGTCATGGAGACACTTACCCCATCACATGTCACAGTAAAAATTGATAAAAAGGAGTTTATCGTGAAAACGCAGCTTGTGAATCAAAGATTTCCGATGTATGGTTTTTCTGTTTTTGTTTCCTTTGTCTTATCTGTAGTTCCTGCTTCGGCTACTGACTTTGAGGTTGGAACCCAATTTGGAATTTCACACATTATTCCTGACGACGAAGATGTTAGTGTGACTTTAACTGAAATACCATCAGGATTGGGCGGGACTATCGGGGTTAGCCCGTCTTCACTGTACACGATGTGGTTTCCAAATAAGCGGTTTGGTATGGGTCCGGAGTTCCAGTTTGGAAGGTTGTCGGTGACTGAGGAGCATTGGGACGAGAAGCGGACCGAGAGTCTGACTTCCCTTGTTCTCGGCGGCCGAGCAGTCTACTTTCTGGGTAGCCGCGCGTTGGCTAGTCCTTACGTCCTAGGGCGGGTTTCGTCAAGACATCTTATTATGAGCGATGCTGATAACGATAGTTCTCTGAGCCTCGGATTCGGTTTCGGTTATCAGTGGCTTATGCGCTCGGCTTTTGTCCTTCGGACAGAACTACAGTATCAACGATTGTTTGATGATGAGGCTGGCGGCAACATCTTCTCTTTAAATTTCGGGATTGGCACTCGGTTCAGAAAAGATGATAATCCGGTACCCTTAAAGTAGGTGCCGAAATCTAGGGGTAGACCGTGTAAGAAATTCGAATAGCACGGTTGAACCTGAATTCAACAGGAACATCAAATCGGAAAATGCGTTGACCTCCACAGCGGGCGTGTCATAAGAACTGCAATGAAGCGTATTCACCTAACGCGAGAGCGCACAGGTGCCATGGCCCGCCCTTACTGTGGATTTTGACGGCTCGTTTTTCAATACTAAAACCATTTCACTTGAATAAGTAGTGCGAATGATGTCTTTATAATATCATTCACTTACTTCGTAGGCGGGGCATCCTGCCCCACCGACTTTGCGCGGCGCAGACAAGGTTTCTTCCTCCGCTCCACACATGTTTCTTTGCTTGATCCACGCAATGAACGCACTTGACTTCTAGAGAAATGGGATACGTTGTTGTACTCAAACCCAAAAGATTAATGAGAGGTTTAAATGAAATCCAAACCGCGCCTGATGAAAATCTTCGACGTAACCTTATTAACGCTTCTGTCCGCATCACTTTTTTTCGTTGGCTGCGGTTCTTCTGAAGACGACAACAGCCAGCCGTTAATTGAAACGATTACCGATAAAACGCTTAGTGTCGGAGACAAAACAACGGTGGAAGTAACCATCACCGATGCAGATGCGGACGACATGCATGTTATCAGGGCATCCTCTGACGCTACGACTGTATCTACTGTCTCGGTAAGGGACGCAACCCTTACCATCACGGGTAAAGCGGCAGGCACCGCGACTATCACAGTCTCTGCCACAGACGACAGCGGACAAGGCAATGCAGAGGCAATTCCGGTGTCGTTTCGCGTCGCCGTCGATGAATTTATTGAAAGAGGAACCTGCATCCCTGGAATGACATTGAAACCAGGAGAAAGTTGCAGTTATGGACGGGGGGTAACGTTCTATGTTCGTCAAGATGGTACTGTTTGTCGAGAAAGCGAACTACCAGTCTACCGCGAAGTTCTCGGCGTCAACGTTAGGGTAGACAAGATTTGCGGAGATTACGATATAGAACGAGATGACTCCTTTGGAACCAACTTTGCTGCCAGCAAAAATCCCGACGGTAGTTGGACTATTGATCAGTCGCCAGACGCTCGAAGTTTGCCAACCGATGATGTACCCGGTACCCCATGCCAAATTCCGCTTTTAGATCAAGACTTTAAAAGGGCGCCGGTTATATTTGCGTTTCTTGGAAATACGTGCGCTTTGCTGTCAGATGGAAATTTCGTTGTCTTCGCTTGTCACCCCGTTCCTATAGTAGTGGGTGGGCCCGTTCGTTCACCGACGGAAGCGCGGGTAGAATTTGGCGGGGGCGACGTTCTTAATAGAGACGGAGCGAAAATCCCGGACGGTGAGTTGACTGAAAGTGAAGTGAGCGACATCATTAAGGGAGTCATAGAACTAAAAAATAACCGTTCAACGTTCTCGGTTAATGTTCCTAAACAGGATAGTCGTACAATTGAAGGTTTTCGACAGTTGTCAGGATTTATGGCGGTAGGGACTGAAGAGGTAATCTGTAAATCGGATATAGATAACGCCGTTGTAGAAGAACTTATTGCGCTTGCAGAAGATATGTTCAAGATAATGCGCAACAACCAATAGAGATAACGTTAAATACAGTTATTGTAGGTTGGGATGAGCGTTCGACCGAGCGAATAACGAAGGATCAAGCGAACGAATAGTGAGTGCGATAGTCTTCGAGTCTTTACGTCTTCGAGTGTTTACCTCCAGAACCGTTCAACCTACAAAACGCAAGACATTCTCCTCCTTTACAAGGGGGAGTTAGAGGGGGTAATAGCACTGCTGCACGTGCGGAGATACTTAATCATGTTCATATTGAACGAACAACGCGGCATTTTTATGATAACTCATCTTTCCCGATTCACCCTGTATGCGATAATAGTTTACCTCGCAAGCAATACTCCCATTCTGACTGTTGCCGCCCCGCAACCGTCAGGTGAAAATGAGACGCATATTTGCGGAGTTTTTGATTATCCACTCGAAAAACTACATTCGCGCCGATTCCCCATTCGCCGCTATGCCCGCTCCTTTGCGTCGATATTGAATGCCGGTGAACCGCGCACAGTGCGATTGATTTACTTTACTCCCAACGACTGGAAATATCGCGCCGATGTAGTACAGAAGATGAAAAAGGACATTCACACCGCACAGTCCTTCTTTGCCGAGCAGATGGATGCGCACGGCTACGGGGAGGCAACCTTCCGCGTTGAAGCTGATTCTCAAGGCAATCCAATCGTGCATCACGTGAATGGAAAACACCCCTTCAGTCACTATGACAATTCTCTTGGTAGTAAGGTGTTTTCTGAACTTCAACAGACATTTGACATTCACGCTAATATTTACTTCATCGTCCTTGGCACAGATGTGCTTCGTCGTGATAACGGCGTACCTGCAGGGGGCGTCGGATTCAATAGGGGGAAAATTGGCGGAATGGCATTGGTTCCGCTCGATTTTGATTGGGGGACGGTCGCTCATGAACTGGGACACGCTTTCGGATTGGGGCACGATTTCCGCGACGGTGCACACATTATGTCCTACGGACCGGGCTGGAATCGGTTATCCGCATGCTCCGCCGAGTTTTTGGCGGTGCATCCCTATTTCAATCCCGATATCCCAATTGAAAAGGGAGAGCCGCCCATCATCGAACTCGTTTCACCGCGCAGGTATCCGTCCGGTTCGAGGAGTATTCCGGTTCGCCTCCAAGTCAACGATTCGGACGGCGTTCATCAGGTTCTGTTATCCGCTCAAAGTGCGCTGCAGTCGTGCCGCGGATTGGAAGGACGCAGAAACAGCATCGCTGAATTCGAGTATAACGGCGGTTTCGGTTTCGATGGATTTACGAGCCTTTCGGAGTCTGCGAGACATACCATTCTTGTGCACGCGGTTGATACGGAGGGGAATGTCAGTAACACGTCCTTCACCGTTGCGGAACAGTGGGAGTACCACATCGACTCGCTTGAGGGGCACACTGATGCAGTCCGCGGGATATCCTTTTCGCGCGGCGGGATCCTCGCCTCCGGGGGTTGGGATAGAACAGTCCGGTTGTGGGACGCGGCGAAAAGACTAAACATCGCCACTCTTGAAGGGCATGTGAATTCGGTCGAATCTATAGCGTTTTCGCCGGTCGGCACGCTAGCTTCAGGAACGGTAGGGGCAATCTGGCTATGGGACATTGCGGCGAAACAGAATATCGCCGCTTTTCGAGAACGTACGAGTTATTGGGTTTATGGACTGTCGTTTTCACCCGATGGAAAAACGCTCGCTGCTGGGACGAGTGATAACACGGTCGAGTTGTGGAATGTGGAGACGCAACAAAATTTCGATACTCTCCCCCATACAGGTGTTGTCTTCGCTGTGGCATTTTCTCACGACGGGGCAATCCTCGCATCAGGATCGGAAGATGGCGCGGTCAGGTTATGGGATGCGGCAAATAGAAAACATATTGCCACCCTACCGCATGACGATATTGTTCTTTCCGTCGCATTTACGCCCGACGATAGAATCCTCGTTACCGGTGGAAGGGGTGATGTCGAGTTGTGGGATGTCCCAACTAAATCATCGCTCGCCGCTCTGCCGCATGGATCCACTGTCTCTACGGTGTCCTTTTCGACTGATGGTGATACGCTCGCTTCCGGGGGATGGGATGGAATTGTCAAGCTGTGGGACGTAACGACGAATGAAAATTTCGTTACATTCGGCCGCACCAGTTCCATCCATTCTGCGTCGTTTTCGCCGGATGGGCAGACCTTTGCTACCGGTACGGTGGAAGGCACAATAGAATTGTGGGACGTGTCTGGATTGATGGAGCTTCGTCTTGAAATGTTGGCTGAGGTTGATATCCCAGACCCATACCTACGTGCCGCAATAGCCGAGGCTCTCGGTAAACCGCGAAACGCTCACATTCGCCGGACGAACATGGCTAACTTGATTTTGCTTAGAGCAATAAATGCCGGCATATTCAATTTGACAGGGCTTGAGCATGCAACCAAACTGACGCATCTGTTCTTTCGGCGCAACAACATCTCGGACATCTCGCTCGCGGCGGACCTGCGCAATCTAACAGACCTGAATCTTGCGGAAAACTCAGTATCAGATATATCGGCGTTATCCGAGTTGACCAATTTACGGCAGCTAGTTCTTTCAGGCAATTCAATATCGGACATCTCTGCGATAGCAGGTTTGACGAACCTGGCACAGGTGAATCTTACGAACAACTCGATATCCGATATCTCTCCGCTAACAGAAAATTCCGGTCTGGCGAGTGGGGATGAGGTTTATATTCGGGGAAACCCTTTGAATTACCAATCCATCCACACCCATATTCCCACCCTCCAAAATAGAGAGGTTACAGTTGAGTTTGACAACCGAACGCCTCAGCGGATCCGCATCATTTCAGGCGATGACCAACTGGCATTGCCCGGTACGGCACTAGGAGAACCGCTAGCCGTGGAGGTGCGGGATGAAAAGGGTGTCGTATTTGAGGGAGTGCCTGTCACATTTACGGTTACGACGGGCAATGGGATACTCCGCACCGCTAGCGCGGCGACAGATTCCAACGGCAGGGCGGAGAGTACGCTAACGTTGGGACCGAATCCCGGTACAAATATCGTCGCTGTTTCTGTTACCGGAATTCAGGGGGAGCGGACGTTTAATGCGGAGGGCATCGCCACCCCCAAAACATTGGAGATAATCTCGGGTAATGGCCAACGGGGGCTGCCCGGTGCGAGGCTTGAAAAGCCGTTTGTGGTGGAAGTACGCAATCAGTCCGGAAACCCCTTGCCGAATGCCAACGTCTCGTTCTCGGTCACCAGCGGCGGCGGTACGCCCAGTGTGACCAACGCCGCCACGGACAGCAACGGCAGGGCGGAGAGTACCCTCACGCTGGGACAGAATCCGGGAACCAACACGGTTGAAGTGACCGTAACCGGAATTGAGGAAATGCGCAAGTTTATTGCTGAAGGCATCCTACCTGTGAAAAGGTCAATGTTTACGTTGACAATCCCCGCGGGCACGCATGCAATTCATATCCCGTTGAAAGTTAGCCAGATTAACGGCGAAGACGGTACGATCGAGACCGTCGGCGACCTCTACAACGCGCTTGGCGGAGCGGTTAATTTCATCATCTCGTACATCGGCGGTCAGCCGGTTATTTACCTCGGCGACCAGAGCGCGGGCGGCATGACGGACACGGCAATCGGCGGCGATACCGGTCTGATTGTCGTGATGAAGAACGCTGCGACGCTGGAAATCGGCGGCGTTCCGCTCGGTACTGCTGGCGTTTCCCAGATTGACATTTTCCCGGGGAACAATCTGGTCGGCGTACCGCTGGATCCTGCAGTAGACATGATTATTAGCGACATGCTGCAGGTTGCAGGCGTCACGGCAATCGCGGTCTCCAAAGCCGCTGGCGACGGATTTCATAGGATTACTGCCGCTGGGGACGAAGGCGACGGTCCTGTTGAAGGCGGCGACGGATATGTCGTTGTCTCCACCTCGGCGGGAAGGATTTCAATTCAGGGTTTAGCTTGGGAGAACGAAGGCGTCCCGATGACGGCGCCCGCAGTAGCCTTCAACCGTTCGCTGACACCGGTTCTCCATGTTGAGGGCGGCGTTATGGGCCCTTTTGACATGTTGTCACGGATTCCCGAACTCCGTGTCACTGTGAAGAACCTGTCCACCGGCGTCTCGCTCGACGCCGTTCTCGGAACGGGATTTCCCGAGGCGGCGTACAGCGGCACGTTTGTTGAATTGAGCCGTCACGCGGCGATGCCAGGGGACGTGCTGGAAATCGCAGCGCATTCACCAAGCCCGTACGTCGGCGCACGTCCGATGCCGCAGATTGTCGTCAGCGCTGAAGAAGTGTTGACGAGTCGTATCAAGCTTCCCGACCTAGAACTCTATGAGATTCCGTCGGAGACTGAACTGTTGGCTAACTTCCCGAATCCGTTTAACCCTGAAACCTGGATTCCGTACCGCTTAGCGAACGCCGCCGAAGTCACGTTGGAAATTTACGACGCTGTCGGACGCTTGGTGCGGTCCATTGATGTCGGCTTCAAACCAGCCGCTGTGTACGAATCGCGTGCATCGGCGATTTACTGGGATGGTCGGAATGATAACGGAGAGACGGTAGCCAGCGGTCTCTATTTTTACCAGTTGACGACGCCGTCTTACAGTCAATTACGGCGGATGGTAATCGTCAAGTAAACAACGCGATTGACAGGAGAAACCTAGTTTTTTCTTTCAAAAACCAAACCTACAGAAATTCATTACCAATTACTCATTACGCTTTACGCATTACTCACTTTGAATTTACAGTCATTGCGCCTGAATATTATACGATTGCAATTGGTTTGTGGGAAAGGCTTCCTAGCCTCGATTATCAATCACATTTTCTAACGCAATCAAACCGGGTAAAGCACGCGGCGCATTGAAGTGTTTATCGTCAACACCGCTACGCCCAACCTACGAAACTTGTTCAATAATCTAACATTTAATCTAAAAGGGAGATTCAAAGGATGTTTCAACACGTAATACCCCGCTGGTATTTGTGGTTAGTTAGCCTTTACGTAGTTCTCATTATTGTATCAATCGGCTGTGGTGGTGATGAGGATGATAATGAATGGGTAGGAACTTGGGCATGGGAAACCATTGATGGTCAGAGTTTTGACCGGTCGTTCGTGGAAGAATTTGGCGAAGAAGGAGTAGATGTTTCCATTGTCACCAATAACTGGATTTTTGATAAGGATGGAACGGTGGAAGCGGAAATCGCTTTGAAGTTTGAAGTGGAAGAGGAGGGCTTGAAACTTTCAGGGCAAGGTTCAATGAATATGATAGGTACTTACTCCTTGTCTGGCTCCAATTATACACTTACACCTATAGCAGTAGAAGGCACCGGTATACTTAAAGAAGAAGTAGAACCAGTCGGTCCTACGGACGAAGACACCGGCACCTGGACGAAAAAAGGGAATACGCTCACACTAAGCAGCGATGATGGTACTACCATAGTCTTCAAAAAGAAATAAAGCCCAACACGGCTTGACACCGTTAACCGATTGAATTAGATGCAATTCCCGTTTGCTGCAAGTTTAACACACGGCGTCAGTCGTTGAAATATATCAATGATGGAAGTAAGGAAAAATGCACGGTTTGTGCGATGTGAACCGTAAATTAAATCTGCACAACCACATTGATAGGTTGCGTCCTTTCACTCAAATGTCAACCTCACTTAACTATGGAGATTTCTATATGAAGCTAGGTTACACGCGCTCGATTGTGATGATTTTAGTTCTTCTTGTGTTTGGTTGCGCTGAAGTTGATCGAGAAGATCTTGATATTTTGCGGGAAGATTTCCAAACCGAAATTAACTCTCTGAGAGGCGAACAGTCCGGCTTGCAGAGCGATATTGAGGACGGACTGTTCACATCTCGGATGGCTCTTGAAGATCAAATCTTTACCTTTAGAGATGACGTTGACAAAAGGTTTACGCCCTTAGAAGAATCGTTAGGTTCCGGCGGGCCTTTCGTTTCACGTGTGCCCGACCGTGTCACCATCACGGAAATAGAGGTCACGAACGAATATGAATTCGGTCGGCTTGAAATTGAGGTACACATTTATGACCGTGCAGATAATTTTATTGCTTGCTCCGGTCAAATAAACGGATTAGAACATGTCGACGGGTCGGACAGGCTCTACTCCGTGGGCGCCTTTTTCAATAAGTCCGACGGCGGTTATCTGACGTACGACGATCTGCAGGATAAGGTGATATATCTTGTCGTTATTGAGGATGATTCGTTGCCTTGTCCGGAACCGGGCGGAGTTGATTTCCCATTTTCGGACGACTTCGTCGGTAAGACCGAAACCTTTCGGGGACAAGACGTCGCCGGGACAAAAGCCTTGCAGTTCGACGACGTAACCCAGTTAACCGTCACTGTTTCGTTAACATGGAAACCAATTAATGATAACCGCGCAAAATCCTAAAATTGGATATCATTCCGAATAGGTTACGGGTAATGCAGTGAAAATGCAGAGAGATTGAGTCAGATATGAGGCACCGCCTTGGCGAAAATACAGGCTTCCGCATCAAATCAACTCAATCCCGCCGAAAAGCGGTGCCGCTCAAAGCGTTGTCTAAACTGCATAATCCAACACACAAAAACTTAAATCCCGTAAATCCTGATTCAGACGTTTTACACGAACACCCAATCACCATCTACAGGCAACACAACAAAGGAGTCTTTCATGACAATTATTCAGATTAAACCCAATTTTTTGTATTACACGTTCACGTTGTTAATTTGCCTCAATTCCTTGTTCCTAAGTGACACGGCTGCACAAGACAATACTGAAACAGTTGCCGACTATACCTTCGAGAGTATTGAAGTTTCGGATGTAGACTTTTTAGCGTTGACCGCCAGCAACGACTTCGAGGATTACGCTGGATATACGAAAAGTGACGATGGCGAAAAAGAGGTCGGTTTTACGCTCATTGATGGCTTTTTTACGCGCCACGATTTCCCCGGCTCGCGGAAAACTCACTTCTATGCGTTGGGTAATGACGGGACAGCCGCGGGGCACTACGAGGATAGCGATGGTCTGTATCACGGTGTCGTCTTGGAAAATGGTGAACTCCGGCGATACGATTTTCCTGATGCCGTCCAAACAGAGATATACGGTATTTCCGACGCGACGGGAACGCTGACGGGCAATTTTATTGACGCAACCGGCGTTCGTCGCGGCTTCTCCGGAGATACCGTTGTTGAAGTCCCCGGAGCAGTGGAAACTCATGCTTTTTTTTCGACCGCATCGGGCGCTGTTGTCGGTAGTTACGTAGACAGCGACGGCACATATCAGGCATACGTGCGCGCCCCGGATGGCAGGTTTATATTTGCCGACGCTCTCGACGTATCGAATTTAGAGTATCTGTTTCCATACGGCGTCAACGATGTAGGGGTGGCAGTGGTTCGCGCCAAACAGGTGGGCGATATCCCGCGCACATACGTCGGTAGATTCGGCGGGCTGCATGAATTGCGGGTGCCTGACAGTATTATCACAGACGGCTGGAATATCAATCAGGATGGCTCTGTCGTCGGATACTATGACTCCGCGGACGGGCGTAGACGCGGGTTTATCGCCACGCCTGCTGCGCCCGGCGGGGATCGGCCCGTTGTCACGCCTGACCTCCTCGACTACACTTATACTTTTGAGAGTATTGATGTTCCCGGCGTTGAATTTTTAGCGTTGACGGCAAGCAGCGATTTCGAGGATTACGCCGGCTACACGCGATCTGCCGATGGTGAAAAAATAGTCGCCTTTACGCTGATTGATGGCGTTTTTACGAGGTATGATTTTCCAGATTCCAAGAACACTTATTTCTATGCGCTCGGTAACGATGGGACCGCAGCCGGATACTACGAGGATAGCGAGGGATTCCACCACGGTGTCGTCTTAAAAAATGGCGAACTGCGGCGATACGATTTTCCGGATGCCGTCCAAACGGAGATATACGGTATTTCCGATGCGACAGGTGCACTGACGGGCAATTTTATCGACGCTGCCGGCGTACGGCGCGGCTTTTCCGGGGATACCATCGTTGAAGTCCCCGGCGCAGCGGAAACTTATGCGGATTTTGTGAGCGGGTCAGGTGCCGTTGTGGGCAGCTACGTGAACAGTGACGGCACATATCAGGCATACGCTCGTGCTCCGGATGGTAGATTTGGTTTTGCCGACATCTTATCAGCCGCGGATTTCGAGTACATTTTTATGCACGGTATCAACGATGTAGGGATTATCGTTGGGCGAGCCAAACAAGTGGGAGACGCACCGCGCACATACGTGGGCAGATTCGGGGAACCGCATGAATTGAAGGTTCCCGGCAGTGTAAGCACGGAAGGGTGGAATATCAATCAAGACGGCTCTGTCGTCGGGCACTTTGACTCGGCAGATGGACGCCGACACGGGTTTATCGCCAGACCCGTTGCCGAGGAAGTGAGTGATTATTTCGGTAACGCCTACAACGTCACGCTGTCGAAAGGTTTGAACATGATTTCCGTGCCGTTAGCGCCGTCAACGCCGATGAGCGCCAAGTCGCTCGCAGGGTTGACAGGAGCGACAACCGTCATCACAATTGATTCGCCAATCCAGCGGTTCATCGCATGGACACCCGATGCGCCTGATGACGGTTTCCCAATCGAAGGCGGCGACGGTTATATCGTCAATGTCCCGGAAACCCGCAACTTCGCCTTCGTCGGTGCGCCGTGGACAAGTCAATCTGAGCCTGCCGCAGCGGCACCCACCATTACCCCCTTGATAAGGGGGGACAGGGGGGTTGCTCAAAACGCGTGGGCGTTCGTTGTAAGTGGACACTTGGACGGTGTGCCGTCGTTTGAAGGCTATCAGGTGTCCGTCCGCAACCTGCGAACAAACAGCACGATAACCGCGCCGGTGCAAGGCGATTACTTCGCCGCTGCAACCGCAAACCTGTCGCGGCGGAGCGTTGTCGAAGCCGGAGACGTGGTTGAGTTGCAGGTCGTCGGACCTGGCGGGGTTGTTGAATCTCAAACCGTAAGTTACAAAGTGACCACTGAACACATGGCAGACGCCGTAATGTCCGTCAGGCTTGACGGTATCGGTAAACCGAAACTGACGCAGTTGTTGCAGAACTACCCGAATCCGTTTAATCCGGAAACGTGGATTCCGTATCAACTCTCGGAAGATAGTCCCGTATGGGTATCCATATATGATACAACCGGTAACTTGGTTCGCACGCTTTCAGTCGGTTTTCAATCCGCAGGTTTTTACAATAGCCGGGAGCGTGCCGCGTATTGGGACGGACGTAACAACATGGGTGAGCAGGTTGCTTCTGGTGTTTACTTTTACAGATTGCATACCCCGGTCTTTTCAGCCACCCGAAAGATGCAGATTATGAAGTAGCAGGAGAAACCGAGTTTTTTCTTCAAAACTCGGTTTCTTTCTGAATTCTACTTTCTAACGCAATCAAGCCGCGTACCGCATTACGCATTAGATTTTACGCATTGCTCACTTTGAATTTACAGTCATTCCGACTAAAAAGTTATACTTTTACAATTAGTTTGTGGGAGAGGCTTCCTAGCCTCGATTATCAATGTTGCTTTTGGGCCGTGTTGGATTCGCGACCCTAGCAAATTATTCCCAAGACGGACGCACTGGGCGTTATCACCAATGTTGAAGTGTTTGTCGTGCCAAAGGAGGAAATACTCAATGTTAAGCGGCCAGGAATTTAGGCAGTTTGACGAAGAACTTAATCGCACAATCAATGTCTTGATGGAGATTTCCACTGCGGTAAGACACGCTTATCCGCCCAACGATCGTATTCACTCGATTGTCCGGACCGCTTCCGATGCGATAAGCGGTCTCCAAGAGATGCGAACCGAACTGGAGCAGTTACGGTTTAAGGAGCACACGCCGCCGACCCCAACAGACATGGACGCTTTTTTCCAACGGCTAATGCCGCGTGTTTTGGGCTTGCACGGGGTTGAGGCGTTTAACCGAGAATCGGATGGTAGTATCGGCTTCAAAGCTCCGAAGTTGATGAGAACACAGTTTTTATCTGTCTGCCAATACCTGAAACACGTGACGATGTACCTAAAAATGCCTTTCGACAACATCACGGATCCTCATGAAATGTGCGAGAAAAAGGACTACGGTTGGACCGTTGTAAAATTGAAGTCGGTCGAGAATCTCGACTATGTTATGGGGCTGATTCAACAAGCATATGATTTCAATCTAATTGGGAGGAGCTAACACGTTAAGATGAGAATTACGGAATTAGAAGCTGAAAACAAGCAACTGCGGGAGCAATTGGTACAGATGAGAACGATTCTCGACGGTCTAAGCGAGGGCGTTGTTGCCTCAAATACAGCCGGTGAATTTCTGATTTTCAATGTGACGGCTGAGAATATGGTCGGCATTGGTGAAACCGACAACCCTCCGGACGAATGGAGCGATCGTTACGGCGTTTTTTATCCGGACACAATTACCCCCTTTCCTAGCGACAATCTCCCTTTGGTACATGCAATACGGGGGAAAGTCACAAACGGTGTGGAGCTGTTTGTTCGCAATGCAAAAAAACCGGAAGGGGTTTTTATCACTGTAAGTGGGCGGCCACTGCACGATTCGTCGGGTGAATTGATTGGAGGAGTGATTGTGATGCGCGACATCACCGCGCTGAAAGCCATGGAAGCCAAACTTGATGAATCGAGGGCTAACCAGCAAAGGCAATCCAGGTTGTTAGATACCGTTTTCAACAGCATCAGCGATGGCGTGATTGTCGCAGACGATTACGGAAAATATGTGTTCTTCAACAAACGAGCTGACGAGATGGGGGCAAAGAAACTGCGCGGCAAACATACCAAGGATGCGCCTCGGCAGATTGGTCTGTTTCAACCGGACGGGGAGTCGGAGTTCCCCGTAAACAAACTTCCGCTTGCGTTGGCGCTGCTGGGGGAAAACACGGATAACATTGAGATGCTGCTGCGGAATGAGACACAACCGGAAGGCATCCATGTGAGTATCAGCGCGCGCCCCATATTGAACAAGAAGGGACATGTGGTGAGTGCGGTTGCCGTAATACGCGACATTACGCAGCTCAAGAAGACTGAGGAACGGCTGAAAAACTCGATCGCTGAACTTGAACGCCAAACTCAACTCCTGGAATCGGTCTTTAACAACATCAGTGACGGCATAGTCGTTGCCGATAAAAACGGCAATTTGACCATGTTCAATCCGCGGGCCGAACAGATAGCCGGCGGACCGCAGCTTGAAGTCCCCATCAACGACTGGACGCAAAAATACGGGATGTATTATATGGACAAGGAAACGCCGTTCCCGACCGATGAGCTTCCACTGACCCGCGCCATCCGCGGTGAATCAACAAATAACGTCGAAATGTTTGTGCAAAATCCCTCTATACCGGACGGCGCGTATCTCAACGTCAGCGGAAGACCGCTGCGGGACGACAGCGGTGAACAACAAGGAGGCGTCGTTGTTTTCCACGACGTAACGGATAAAGTGCGTGCCGCCGAACATTTGAATCAAGCGTTCGCACAGGGGCGGTTGGAGGTCGTCGATACCATCTTGCACAATATCGGCAATGCCATCAACAGTGTCGCAGTCGGCACTGATACCGTCTACGAAATGCTTGCCAGCGACAAACTGTCAACCCGGCTCGCTGCCCTCGCCAACGCACTCGAAGCGCATCGAGAGGATTTGGGTGAGTATGTTACCAATCACCCGCAAGGCCAAAAAGTTTTGCCCTTCATAAAGGCGTTGGCAACCGACCTGCACGAGGTTGACGCCGACTTGAAGCGGAGGGTCGAGCGTATTCGGAACCGTACCAATCATATCGTGGACATCATCCGGACACAGAAATCGCATGGCGACGCCCGCGATAACCGCAAAGATATCCATCTTGCCGAAGCACTTTCATCGGCTATCAATGTATTGCAGCACTCTATCGATAAGCGCGGCATAGAGATTGAGATAGACTGTGAAGGAGCGATTGATGAGATTCGGATACAGGAGAGCCAGTTTCATCAGATGATAGTCAATATGGTCAAGAACTCGATTGAAGCCATCGATGAGATTGCAAAATCGGGGGAATTGGACGAGATGCCCTTTATCCGAATTCGAGCGCACAGTGATGCGGATTCCTTGCGCATTGATTTTACCGACAATGGGATAGGGATAGACCCCGACCAATCCAGGACAATCTTTACGCCAGGTTATACCACCAAACAGAAGGGCACGGGGCTGGGGCTGCATTCGAGCGCGAATTTCGTGATTGCAATCGGAGGCAAGATTAGCGCATCAAGCGGCGGCCATGGAAAAGGGATGACAATCCACGTCCAGCTGCCCTGCTCCAGGATTCTGCCCGATTAACACGCCAACCGGAGCACTGTAGACAATGGATAATCGAAACACGCGCGTCTTGGTCGTCGACGACCAAGAGAGTATTTATACCGACTTTTCAGGAGATGCTGGTCGTCAAAAGACGAAAACATCGCGCAGATGAGTTAACCGCCGGTTTTTTCCGGCAATCGATGACACCAATCCGGTCGCCGAGTTGCCGTTTTTTGAGCTATCTTACGCTTCAAACGGCGATGCCGCCGTAGAGGCGGTTAAGTCCGCTAAGGAATCTAATCGTCCGTTTGCGCTAGCGTTTATTGATATCCGGATGCCACCGGGCATTGACGGGATTGAGGCTATTCGGCAAATACGAGAATTCGCGAAAAATCTTGAAATCGTCATCATGACCGCCTATAGCGACAAACCGATGTCGGTAATCATGACGAATTTGGAGCTGCTCCACAAACTGTTGTATATACGGAACCCGGTCGCACGCGAGGTGATTCGGCAGATTACCAGGACGCTCGTCGAGAAATGGAACTTGGAGCAGGAAGCCTCCCAGCAGCGGCAGAGACTGAAGACCGTGCTTGACGCCAAAAGCGACGCGGTTGGCATGTTTGGGGAAGACAACAAACTGCTGTACGCCAACCACGCCTATTACCAACTGTTCGACTTTTCGCATAATGAACTGAAACAGTTATCGCCGGAAGACCTATCCAAACGCATTGAGGCGCGTCTGCGCAAAGTGGCTAACTATCGAGCAGGCGATACCGGCCCTTTGGCGCACTTCGAAGCCATTTTGGAGGAGACGGCGAATCGGTGTACCGCCGAACCCAGATTGTTTTTTCGATTTGTCATGCCGCTAGAGAAGGGCAACACCGAGAATTATGGTAGCATCATCTGTTATCATGATATGTCCAAAGAGGCGGAGATTCAGCGCATGAAGGCTGAAATCGTGTCTTTGCAACAGGAACTCGCCAATTCATACTCCTTCGACGGCATCATCGGCGACAGCGCCGCGATGCGCAAGATTTACGAACAGATTCAGCTCGCGAGCGAAAGTGACATCGCTGTGCTTATTCAAGGAGAGAGCGGCACGGGCAAGGAGTTGGCGGCGAAAGCAATCCACTATAACAGCTCTCGCCGTGACAAGCGATTCGTGACCGTCAACTGCGCCGCGATACTGGAATCATTAATTGAGAGCGAGTTGTTCGGTCACGAAAAGGGTGCCTTCGCGGGTGCGGCTGCGCAACGGATTGGCAAATTCGAGCAACCGAACGCCGGCACCATATTCCTCGACCAAATCGGAGATATGGCCATCTCAAACCAAGCGAAGTTGCTGCGCGTGCTCCAAGACGGTCGGATTCAACGTGTCGGCGGTGCGGGTAATGTCGACCTCGATTTTCGCGTGATTGCAGCCACCAACCATGACCTCGAAGCCGAGATGAAAACAGGGCGTTTTAGAAAAGATTTTTACTTTCGGATTTCTGCCTTCCCCACCACAATCCCGCCCCTGCGCGAGCGGCGCGAAGATATTCCGCTCTTGGTCAATTATTTCTTGCAAAAAACGCAAAACCTGTCTGAACACATCAACGCTATCGCGCCCGACGCCATGCGCGTGTTGATGCAGTACCGATTCCCGGGGAACGTGCGGGAGTTAAAGAATATCATTCGCCGCGCTGTAATGCTTGAAACCTCGGACATACTGCAAGCGAGCACGTTGTCGTTACAGATAACCGGTGCGCCGCGGTCGGCGAGTGACGGCGACAGTTCGCCTCATCCGGACAACATTCCCTTGTTAACCGAACTTGAACGTTTAGCCATCGTCCAATCCCTGGAAGTTACCGGAAACAACATCGCGCGGGCTGCCCACGGGTTGGGCATCAATCAATCAACCCTGCACCGCAAAATGAAGGCTTACGGCATCGAAGCGTAACTAGCCCTACACCTTAATGGACAAGCATGACTGTCGAAACATTGGGGGTGAGTAAATAACGGGCTTCAAGTCAGATCCCCATGATTTCGCACAAAAGGAGGTTGTTCAATGAATACGAAACAAAAACTCGGTTACATGGTCGTTGGAGGGGCTTTGGTCGCGGTCGGGATGGCGGTCGCGGTATTGCTGGTTTCGCCGGTCACGGCGCAAACTGATAAGTATGATACGATTCAGTGTTCTCAGTTAGAGGTCGTAGATGCGGACGGGGTCGTCGGGATAGTGCTTAGTATGGGCGACCAGGGTGGACGTGTCGATGTTTTGGGCAAAGACGATATATCGAAGGTCGTGCTTGATATCACCGAACAGGGCGGAACGATCGCCCTGCGTGACAAAGACGGCAAGTTAGGTCTGTCCCTCTTTAACGGCGAATATGGCGGGCGAGTCCACGTCTACGGCAAACAGAGCAACGGCGCGGCGCTGATGCACATCAAAGAAAACGGCGGTGGCGAGGTGTCCACATGGGATAAAAACGGTTATAGGAAAAATCGGTTAAAATAAACGACGGGGAGGGTAACCGTCATGTAAACGGCGTCGAAACCCAAAACCCGAAAATTTACGCAAAAAGGAGGCGGTTCAATGAAAACGAAACACTGACTGGTAATAAGCGGACTTGTCGGCGGAATCATCGGCAGTCTGTTGACGGCGTTGTTAGTTTCACCAGTAACGGCGCAAAGGGACAAGTTCGAAGAAATTGTGTGCACAAGTTTGAGGGTCGTTGATGCGGCAGGAAAACACAGCGTGACAATTGATGGTACTGAACACGGCGGGGCTGTCATTGCCTTCGGCAAGGATGGCAAATTGGGGGCGTCGCTCAGTATCGGTTCATTTGGCGGGGTTGTCGAGGTTAGGAGTAGATTTGGCAATGCAACCGCGGTGCTAGGCACCGATCCGCACGGCGGGCGTGTTAGTGCTTGGGACAAAGATGCTAAACTGAGAGCGATTCTCGGTACTAGTGAACATGGTGGGATTATCGGCGTAATGGGAAAAGAGGAAGAATACGCGGAACTTGGTATTGAGGAACAGGGTGGATATGTCGCCGCTATGGGAAAAGAGAAGGGCGGTTCGGCAGGTCTTGGAATCGCTCGCAATGGTAACGGGTACGTCAGTGTCTATGACAGACATGGGAAGCTAAAAGCTGTCATGGGAACCGACAAATTTGACAACGGCGGCGTGTCCACTTATGACAAAAACGGCTATCGACAGTAAGAACCCTAACCTCAAACACTCGGAGCAAATCCAATTGAGTGAAGATTATTAAGCTAACTATTCGGCTTCGCCCTGCGGCGGCGGTTAGCGCGAGTCCCCGTGCATAATCATGAGATTATTAGTAAAAGCCTCATCAAGTTTGCTAAACCTCATGTTCATTTCACTGCGTAATTCCCCAATCTCACTGCGTACGTCCCTAATCTCATCGCGTAGTTCAACGCGCAAATCACTCAAATCCTTTCGGGTGGGAACGCGGGAGAAATACACAATGACATTTAGGATGAGGGCACCGATAGCAACAAGTTCCGCAATTGAAAACTCCATGACAATCCTTCCGTCTAAATTAGGTGACGCACATTCATGATTGCACAATTTGAAAAGAATTTCAATTGAGTATCCAAACCAGTGAACACAGTAACTACTTAAATCTATGATTTTGGTTCATTGAGGAGTATGCAACGCTGTATCGTGCGCTGCCAACCGGTAGGCGCTATCAGGCGAGTGGAATCGTTCAAGCTGAAAGATAGAGAAGTAGAGTAGAAGATGTTGTATGCGCGGCTGTACAAAAGAGATTCTGATTGAGGATGCCGTCCTCTAAAGCAAAATATTCGAAATGCCGCAAACTACTATTTGCGAAGCCCAACGCTGATGAAAGAGGGTTAATAAAATGGCTAGATGATGTGGATGCAAATGCTGTAATCGCTGATAATAACGCACAAAATTACAGCACATAAAAAGGCGGGTGCAACCCGCACCCGCCTGATGACACTCCCTGTAGCGGTGAAAATTAAACGTTTACCACTGAACTAGGAGAACTATACTTCAAATTACGTCTGATAATCTGTTGTCAATTTGACGATAATAAGACCACGTCATGGTAAGGATTTACGACGTATCCGTTCATACACCGAGACTGGTTTATTGAAAGAAGATAAGCCAGCGACATAACGTAATCGCTGGCTTTTTGTTTAATCGCTGTCCCCAGGACCGTGTCCTGATTCGCTGCCTTCGCCTCCGCTGGTGCCTTCTGTTCCGCTACTTCCCACTTCCGGGTGCGCACCCCAGGTAGTAAACTGAGCGTCAGAGGAAGGTAACACCACATCAATAGTTTCACCGGGAGAAAGGTCTACTGGAGTCGTTGGTCCTAACTCAATGCCATTTGACAAATGCACTTCTACACGTACTCGTGATAACGTGCTATTCGTCGTATTCGTGACTGTTCCCTGAAATGAATTAGCCGATGAATCATAGGCCAAGATTAACCTCGCTCCTGCCCTAGTTTCATCGTACGTATCATTTACTCCGTATTGTGTGTTTGATTCTTCATCGCCTAGCATGGTATCGACCACAGAGGTATCATCAGCGCAAGCGATAAAGGCTAATGCCGCTAGAATTAGGTATCTCATCGTCTCTCTCCTTTCTATTAAAATTTAACGCAAATCAAAATCCGCCAGTTTACCACGTCGAAACTTTCGACGCTGTTTTAAATTAGGCATGAAAATTGAGTTCTTGTAGGTTGGGTTAAGCGGAGTAAATGAGAGACGCGAAAAATGTCGAATGGATATCGGTATTTGAATATGTGCGGGAATTGTTAAAAAGGTAGCAAACCCAACGATCAACCGACCGAATAGGGAGGGCGATAGTCTTGTTTTTATTGTGAGGTATTCGGTTCGTCGCATGACGTGCGTGAATCCGAAAAGCGTTGGAATCAACTGCGCGAATAGCCAGAGCGATAGTCTTCAACTCTTCGCCTCCCGAACCACTCACCCTACACGCGCCAAAAAATCCTCCCCCTTTACAAAGGGGAGCTAGAGGGGGTACAAAAACCGCCCCAAATCCAACTTAAACCTGCACGAGGCAAAGAAGGCAATTTCTTCAAAGAATGAAACCTCGCTCCGCCTGAGAATCCAGCTTTTGCATCAGAAGCCCCACCTTCCGCGCTAACCCTTTTCCTGTCAAAAAGGGGAGTTTGAACAGGTACAATCAACGCGGAAAATCAAACTGAAAACGACACTAGCGAATACATACCAAACCTTCTAATTTTCACTCCCAATGACCGCTCAAAAACACAACGAACCCGCTCTAATCCAGATCCCGTCCGTCTACTAGACGCTTGAAAAAAATAAATCGGAATCGCTCAATAATGCCCTGTCCTTCGTCCGCCCGCTTGAATATTGATGATTCGCACGTTACACTTTCTCCATAATGAATACGTCAAATATCCGATTCAGCGAATCGGATATCGTCTTCACCATTGAACTTTTTGCGTTCTATGGGAAAGGCAAGAGTAATGCGAAGCTCGTATTGAGCGAACTGTGCGAATACTTTGGGATTGCGGACAATCCTAGCAATCATAAAATATTATCCAATAAAATCCGCACCTTTAATCCCAATCGACATGAATGCGCAGAGCATTATCGAGAGAGTTATCGTATGAAACGCAATCATAACCTTAATCACAGGCACGAGCCCCACGGAATCTATTCCAAATTGAAACATAAAATCTACCTCCGTGCGATTGACGTGTTGTGTGACGGAATGACGCCTTCTCTTGCGCTGAAACTCATTGAAGCCGAAAATCGATTCGCTATCGAACAAATAGACATATCTAACCAAGCAAGGATCGAGAGCGGTCTTTTAGCCGCCGAAACGGGAAATAGTTCTATACGTCATGGCGAAACGGAGCCGGATTAGCCGAAACCGCAAAAAGTTTCGGCAAATCCATCGCGCAAATCATAGTGTAAGCACGCCGTCCGCCATCAATAGAACTGAAGAAGAACAAGACATCTATCTCCGCGGTTTCGATGATGTCCTGTTCTTCGCCAAGCAGCACTTTCCCAATGTGTTTACAGTGGAGTGCGGTCCCCATGCGTCTCCTATCCTGAACTGCATTCCCGCCGGTGAGCGCGGAAGGCGTGTCAATATCATTGCGCCCAGAGGTTGCGGCAAAAGCACCTACATCGCCGTAATCTATGTGCTGCACTGCGTCTACTACAAAGACGAGTACGAACGGCGCGGCATAATGCCCGATAACTTCATCGTTATCGTGAGCGGTACTGAAGACCTCGCAAAAGCGCGGCTGCGCGACATCCGAGAAAAAATAGAGGACGATCCAAACTTCCGCCATCTCAAAGGAAACGGAAAGTGGAGTGCGGACCAGCTCGATACCGCAAACGGAGTGTGCCTAATCCCCGTTGGGCGGCGCGGAAGAATACGCGGCGAACTCAAGGATCTCACAAGACCGACGCTGGTTGTCCTCGACGATGTTGAAGACAGCGAGGAAGTCCAAAACCCCCGCCTCCGCGAGAAAAACTGGAAATGGTTCAACGAAGATGTCATGCCCGTCGGCAGAATTGACGGCAAGACAAACTTTATCCACATCGACACCGTAAAGCACGAGGAAGCCATCTCCAAGAAATTGCAGAACCTGCCCGGCTGGTATACCCAATTCTACCGTTCTATCGACCACCCTGTCGACCTCCGCCACCCCACCGCCGAGCCGTTGTGGGAAGAGTGGGAAAAAATCTATACGGACATGAGGCTCGAAAAAGAGGAGCGCGACCGGCGGGAAAATGCATTTCTGGAAGAACATAAAGCTGAAATGCTGGATGGTGTCGAGGAACTCTGGCCCCAAATGCTCTCGTATACACACATTTGCCGCCTTATCTGCAACGAAGGCTATATCTCCGTCATGCGCGAACGTCAAAACTCGACGCGCGACCCCTCAAAAGAAACCTTTAACATGGAGAGTGCCGTTAGCTTCAAAATCACACCCGATGGACTCTTGAGAAGCGACGGACGATTAGTCCGCTGGTGTGACATTGCCGGCGGCACATGTTTCCTCGATTGGGCTGGCGGCAAGGACGCTTACGATTCCTGCTTCGCTGCGGCTGTGTTCCTCCTGTGGGAACCGCTGCCTCAAGCGAACATGAGACGCCGCCGTGAACCGGTTACCGCCCTCTCTAACACCCACGCCTACGTGCTGAATGTCTGGATGGACAAAGTTCCTCCTTCCGCCCAACTAGAAGAGACGTTCAAACTCATTAAGCGGAGCATCAGCGATGTGCCGCACATCCGCTTCGAGTCGATTAAGCTTGCTGTCGAGGATATTCCGAAAGACACGGGCAACGCTATGCGAGAAATGATAAATCGGGCTTTCAACACGGCTCGGGAAAAGTATCAGATGACCTCCTTGGTTCATATCCAATTCTACAAACAAAACGCCAATAAAATTGAACGTATCGCCGCATTGGAACCGATTATTGCCAACCGGTGGCTCGCCTTCAATGAGACGCTGCCCGAGGAGTTTATGCGCCAAATGAGGCAATTCCCAATGGGCGATTTCTGCGACGGTCCCGATGCTCTGCAAAGCGCGACCAAGATGCCTATCACACGCTTCCCGGTTGAACGACTCCCGAACGGAATGCCGATGCCGTTCGACGAAGATCCGAATTCGTCAGGGCACGTAATAAGAAATTATCTATGATGGCTGAATTAACCAACACGTCAACGGTTAAAAAAATGAGTATACTCAACTTATTTTTTCAAATACTCAAAAATACTCAACCTCCCAAACCCGCTCCCTGTCTAGGGTTGTGCCCATTTTCGCTAATTTTCCTATTTCCCAAATACTCAAAAAAAATACGCAAATCCAATATCCCAAATCTACCTCCCTTCACCCCAACCCACGAAGGCGCTACCGTCTTAATCGTAGGGGATCAACCGAGTGAATAGCGAGGGATCAAGCGACTGAATAAGGAGCGATCAACTGACCGAATAGCGAAGGCGATAGTCTTCTCCTATCTTCTCTTGTCTTGATTCCTGACTCAACAAACATCAAATTTTATGTTGACATACGCCGAATCATCTTGTAATATATTAAGTAAATACGAATATAGTATTTGGTGGACGGTTAAATTCCTTGCTCTCTACTGACCACTTATCACTAACCACTGTTTCTAAAAGGGGGATATTGCATGTTTGGGATTCAGAATTGGAAGCAGGCACTCGGTTTAATGGCGTTGGGCAGCGTGTTCACCATCATCGGGTTGCTACTGTCTCCAGTCTCAGCGCAACGAGACAAGTTCGGGGAAATTGAGTGCACGAAGCTGACGGTCGTTGACGCGAACGGAAAACCGAGGGTGTTGATCGCCACCGACATAATCGGTAGTGATTATAGTGCCGACACCATACGGGTGCGTGTTATTGGCCATGGACTCGGCGCGTTTGTCTCTACCCATGGCATGGATGGGAAAACGGGGGCTGCGCTCGCTGTCTCACATCTAATCGGGGGGGCTGTCACAGTCTATGATTACGATGGGATACTTGCAGCGGAACTCAAAGGCGAAAAGTATCGGAGAGGCGTCAGGGTCTATGGCGAGAATGGGAAACGAGCAGCGGAACTCCTCGCCATTGAAAACCTCGGGATTGTCGAAACCTATGGCAAGGATGGCAAACCGATGGTAGGGCTCGGCACCGGAAAACATGGTGGGACTGTCGTTGCCTATGGCACGGATGGTGAATCGATAGCAAGGCTCGGCATCTTAGAACATGGCGGAACGGTCGCCGCCCTTGGAAAGGATGGTAATTTGGGGGCGGTGCTCAGTCTTGATGAACATGGAGGTAGTGTCAATGCCTATGGCAAGGATGGTAAATCGGAAGCATGGGTCGGTATCCGAGAACACGGCGGTTTTGTGCAGGTAAGAGGTAAAGGCGAGGGCGCGGCGGCCATGGGTGTAAATGAATACGGGAACGGCGCGGTGTCCACTTGGGACAAAAACGGCGTTCGACGGTGAGAGCTAACCTCAAACACAAGGAGTTTATCCAATGAAGTCAATCAAAGAAAAACTGGCATATTTTATCAGTGGGGGGCTACTCGTCACGGTCGGCATGACACTCTCACCTGTCACCGCACAAAAAGACAAATTCGGTGAAATTGAGTGTACGAAGTTGACAGTCGTTGATGTGGACGGCAAGCCGCTGATGGCGCTCGGTATCGAAGAACACGGTGCGTTTGTCATTGCCGGTGGCAAAGATGGGAAATCGATGGCGTTCCTCGGTATTGATGAATATGGCGGTAGGGTCAGTGTCGGTGGCAAGGATGGGCAATTAAAAGCTGTGCTCAATATCTCTGAACACGGAGGACGTGTGCAGGTAAAGAGTAAAGGCGTGGGCAAGGTTGTCTCAGGTGTGAATGAATCCGGGCAAAAAGATAAGTTTGACACGATTCAGTGTTCTCGGCTGGAGGTGGTTGATGCGGACGGCAAGCCGCTTGTAGTGCTCGCTATCGGTGAATACGGCGGGGGTGTCGGCGCCTATGGCAAGGATGGCAAATCGATCGCAGGGCTCGCTATCAGCGAACATGGAGGGCGTGTCGATGTTTTTGACAATGATAAGGGGGGATTGCAGGCCGGACTCAGTATCGATGAACATGGAGGGCGTGTCGATGCTTATGGCAAGGATGGGGATTCGCAGGTGTCGCTCGATATCACAGAGCACGGCGGTTTGGCCAACGCTTATGGCAAAGACGGCAAATCGAGGGCGATGCTCGGTATTGCAGAACACGGTGGTTTCGTCAGTGCTCATGGCAAAATCAAGGGCAAAGCGATAATTGGTGTGAATCAATCCGGGAACGGCGCCGTTTCCACGTGGGATAAAAACGGCGTTCGACGGTGAGAGCTAACCTCAAACTCAAGGAGTTTATCCAATGAAGTCAATCAAAGAAAAACTGGCGTATTTAATCAGTGGCGGGCTACTCGTCGCGGTCGGCGTGACACTGTCTCCAGTCACCGCGCAAAAAGATAAATTCGGTGAGATTGAATGCACGAAGCTTACGGTCGTTGATGCCAACGGCAAAGCTAGGGTGAAGCTCGATGAATTCGGGGTTAAGTGTATTGAGGGGTTGGGGTTTCTTCTCGTTGATGCGGATGGCAACCTGTTGGGCCAAATGTCAAGAGGCGGACAGGGCGGGTATGTCGGCGTCTATGGCAAGGATGGTGAATCGCACGTGTTGATCGGTATCGAACCAGGTGGCGGTTTGGTGCAAGTTACTAGCAATGGGGGTGAATCGCAAACGAGGCTCGGTTTCTCCGGATACGGTGGGCATGTCAAAATCTATAGCGACAAAGCTAGGATTCCGACGGTGTCGCTCATGACTGATGAGCACGGCGGGAGAGTCAAGGCCTATGACAAAAAAGGGCTATTTGGGGTGGAGCTTGATATCGATGAACATGGGGGCAGTGTCACTGCCAGTGGAAAGAATGGCCAATCCATGCTCAGTATCGGTGAACACGGTGGTCGTGTGGACGTAAGAGGCAAAGGCGATGGCAAGGCTGCCATGGGTGTGAATGAATACGGCAACGGCGCGGTGTCCACTTTTGACAAAAACGGTTACAGGCAGTAACCCCATTTGTTTGGACACGAAATGCGGGACGTGATTGGAAATGTATGTGCGGGGGTTATAGCGCTTGTTGAAATTGTACTTGTGGCTTGTGTTATACTATCGCCGATAGCATTTGTGGTTTTTGTTGATAACTATTGTGGAATCTTTTAACTCATCTAATTTCTTAGGAGGATTAAAACCTATGAAATGTTTGTTTTGTGTTTTCATTGGTTTGGTGATTGCATGGTTGCTGTATGTTATTATGGATTTTTTAAGCAGAGTGCACATGCCCATGTTGAGTTGATAAACCTGACACATTATCAACGCGTTATACATAAATTCCGATTGTGGCGGGGGACGAATATGTGAACTTGCCCCCAATGTTTAGACAGTTCTTGTAGGTTGGGTTAAGCGGAGTAAATGCGAGAGCGTAAGATGTTGAATGAGATTTGGTAAAATGAAGTTGTTTGGAATTAGTTAAGACGTAGCGAACCCAACGCTTCTCGTTAATTGCGAGGCGTTCAGGTCATCGCGAACCATGCGGAATTACAAAAAACGTTGGGATCAACTGAGCGAATAACGAAGGATCAAGCGACTGAATAGGGAGCGCGATAGTCCTGTCCATTTTTTTTGCTTCTTCGTACGACGAAAAGTGTTGGGTAACGCTCCGCGCATCGGATTCTGCACGTCGTTAGGTTTCCAGAGCGCAACATAAAATTGTACGCCATCTGGTGAAGACCGCTCAACCCAACCTACAAGAGCTAGCGAGAGCATTCCCATCAGGTATCTTCCCGTTCTTTAACAAGTGCTCCCTCTTTAACGACATAGTGCGGTATTTCAGCAATAAAGTGCTGTTCCTCTATTGCCTCCCTCAAACGTTCCAAACGTTCTTCGGCTTCCTCACGCGTATCGCACGGCAAATCTACATAATTGCCATCTATCGTCCTAATTCGAATTGTCGGAAAATCAATCCGAATACTTCTAATAGCATCTACATTCAGATAAAAATCGCCGTTTATTGCTTCAATTTTCAAAAACACAACAGCCCCCCTTCTACACTAGTGGCGAGACAGACCGACCGGCAATTTTCGGGGAATGCACTATCCTTTGTCGGCAGTCGGGTGTCCCGCCATAAGTTGACGGCGAGATAGCTTGGCAAAGGAAGAAAAGGGACAGGACCAAACCCTGTCAAAAAACCGAGCATCTCGCCTCAAGATTGAAAACAGTTTTTGCAGGTTGAGTTTAGCCTACGGCGAAACCCGACGATCAACTGAATAGTTTTCTGCAATCACCGGTCAAAGATACTATTTAAATTATCAAAAAAAGGTTGTGTTGTGCTTCACCCACACAAATCTTAAAGTCAAACAACATAACAACCACATGCGCCAAACCAAAAAAGTTTTGATTAACGGGGAAAACTATCGCTTTCGCTATCCGCTCAGTTAATCGCTCAACCCAACCTACAAGAGCTGGGATGGCTTTGCGTTCCGTTCTCTATATTTCAGCCTTCGTAGCGAAGGTGGACGATTTTGTTGATTGCGTCAATGTAGGCTTTTGCGCTTGCTACGATGATGTCAATACTGGCGCCATGACCAACAATCATTCGTCCGTTGTCCTGCACTTTAATCGTGACTTCACCGATGGCATCCTTCCCCTCGGTTACGGAGCGGATGCGGTAGTCCGTGAGGGTGAGCGGCATCTTGACGATGCGGTCGATGGCTTTATAGGCGGCGTCGACGGGGCCATTACCGGTGGAGGCTTCCTCAAAAACCCCGTCTTCCGTTCGGACGGCTACGGTTGTCGTCGAAGAAATTTTCGTGCCACTGACAATTTGAATGTGCTCAATTTGGTAGGCTTCGGGAATTGAGCGAACCTCGTCTCTCATGATAGCCTCAAGGTCCGCATCGTGGACGGCTTTCTTCTTATCTGCGACGACGAGAAAGCGTTCGTAGATTTTGTCGAGTTGCTCGGGTGTAGTCTCATAGCCGAGTTCATGGAGGCGGTGCCTGAGTGCGTTGCGTCCGGATCTCGGGCTAAGGATAATCTGGCTCTCCTGCCAGCCGACATCTGACGGATCAATAATCTCGAAGGTATCTCGCTGCTTGATAACGCCATCCTGATGAATGCCAGAACTATGCGCGAAGGCATTGGCGCCAACGATGGCTTTGTTCGGTTGAACAGGTATTCCCATTGTCCGGCTAACACGGCGGCTTATCGGTACGATTTCTTTCGTATTGATGTCGGTGTAGTAGGCGCCAAAATAGTCTCTGCGTGTGCGGATTGCCATCACAATCTCCTCCAGCGATGTGTTGCCGGCGCGTTCTCCAAGTCCGTTCATTGTGCATTCCACCTGCCTTGCCCCTCTTTCAATGGCTTCGAGACTATTGGCAACGGCGAGCCCGAGGTCGTTATGGCAGTGTACGCTGATGATTGCTTCATCAATGTTCGGCACATTCGCTTTGATGTCCGAAATGAGTTGTCCGAATTCAGCGGGGACAGTCCAACCCACCGTTTCGGGGATATTCACGATTGTTGCACCCGCCGCAATCGTCGCCTCGACCACTTCATACAGATAGCTCAACTCCGTGCGGCCTGCGTCCATCGGCGAAAATTCAACGACTGCATCGGGGTGGCCGGCAGACAGACTCTTCGCGTAGACGACTGCATCAACTGCCATTTTCAGCGTTTCTTCGGGTGATGTCCGCGTGATACGTTCCCTATGAATTGGGGATGTTCCCACAAAGGTGTGGATGCGAGGCTTTGATGCGTCCTTAATCGCGCCCCAGGCAGCGGTAATATCCTTTTCTATCACTCGTGAAAGCCCACAAATTTCGGGCCCTTCAACCTCGTTGGCAATTCGCTTGACCGCATCAAAATCGCCGGGTGATGAGACAGGGAAACCCGCTTCAATGATGTCGACATTCAGTTTCGCTAGGTGTTTGGCAATTTCTAACTTTTCCTCAAAATTCAGTGCGGCGCCGGGGGTCTGCTCTGCATCTCGAAGAGTTGTATCAAAAATGTAAACTTTCTCAGACACTGTGTGATTCTCCTGTTTTGTGATTGTGTGATGTTTAGTACGATGTTCTATCGATTTTAGATTGGCTTCAGCGTTACGTAAATCCGGTTCTTCGGTAGCCTTCAACCCCACTCTCATCACCTCCTCCCGTGATGCGTGATAGGCAGTGCCAGTGGCTCGTGCCCTGTTGCTAGTAGAAGCGTTTCTGCTGACCACCGGTCACTGATTTTAAACTCTAGCCAAGTTTTTATGTGCTTCCTTAAGCAAAGATGCGGTTGTTTGCAAATCGATGCAACTGTCAGTGACAGAAACGCCGTACTCAAGCTCGGATGGATCAAAGCCAGTTAAGTCCGAAGGTATTTTCTGACTTCCAGCATTGATGTTTGATTCTAGCATGAATCCCACAATTCCATCATTGCCGTCCCGAACCTGCCTCAACACTTCCTGAAAAACAATTGGTTGATTTCTATAGTCTTTCTCCGAATTTCCGTGGCTACAATCAATTACGACGTTTGGCGGCAGATTTGCCTGTGTCAGCATCTGTTGAACATGCTCGATGCTTTGCGCATCATAATTTGAGTTGTTGCTGCCGCCTCTCATTACAATATGTGTATATTGATTGCCCTTTGTCCGTACAATAGATGCATCGCCGGTTTCATCGATTCCCAAGAAAGTGTGTTCATGTTTCGTGGATAAAATCGCATTAACAGCGACAGCGATGTCGCCGTGAGTGCTATTTTTGAAGCCGACCGGCATTGAAAGACCGGAAGCAAGTTGTCTATGTTGCGGTGACTCGGTTGTTCGCGCACCAATCGCCGCCCACGAAATTAAATCCGAATTGTATTGAGGTGTGAACGCCTCCAAATATTCAGTGGCACATGGCAGACCGATTTCAAGAACATCCATGAGAATTCTTCTTGAGAGATGCAACCCGTCCTTGATATGCCCGCCTTCGTTCAGATAAGGGTCGTAGATTAAGCCCTTCCAGCCTAGACTCGTACGAGGTTTTTCAAAATAACATCTCAAGATTATCACTAAATGGTCCGAAACGGCATCGGCAATTTCTTTTAAGCCCGCAGCATAGTCGCGTGCAGCCTTAGGGTCATGGATCGAACATGGTCCCACAATGACGACCTTTCTGGGGTCAGTTCTGTCCAAGATATTTTTTATGCTTTTTCTTCCATGTTCCATTGCCGAAGCCATTGTGTCTGTTCTTGGAAGATCAGTTAGCAATTGCTTCGGACTCATTAAGGCATCATAGCTCTTGATATTTTGGTCAATCGCACCGTTTTTTTCTGCCACCGCTGCTTCCTCCGAATTTCCATGTAGTAGTCTTCGATACCGATATGTCTTGAAAATAAAAACGCCCACCACCGAGTTTTTGTTTCGATGATGGGCGATTATCAATCATTGAATGCTGGATTTTCTATGGCTCCTCCATTATCTCAGCTAGCCCACCACCGCAGCGTAAGTACAACAAAAACGTGAAAAGAACGAAGGAATAAAGATAAACCGTGTATGATGCGCCACTACTGTTGACATGGTTTTCCCGGACGGTGAGCGGTTGCATATTGAGCATGTTCTTGTCTTCCTATGTTTGCTCCGGGGTAGTTTTCAGACCGCGCTACCCCAACATTTTGCGCTATCGATTGGTTCAATAAAACTGTAAACGCCGCAAAGGGCGAACTTCCTCTACGAACTTGATACTCTTGAGTAAACCATATCTTAACAAACGTATTCGCAAGATGTCAAGGGAATTTTCGGTTGACAACCTTTTTTTCTAGGTGTTATAGTTACTTCACACCATCTATCTGATTTGGAGGCACTGTAATTTGAGAATTCTGGTCAGCGATTCGCTGTCGCAGCAAGGTTTGGACCTGCTATCAAAAGAAGAGGATTTTGAAGTCGATTTCAAAACGAACCTCATCCCGGATGAATTGGTAGAACGAATTGGAGATTATGATGCACTGATTATTCGAAGCGCAACAAAGGTGACGGACAAGGTTATCGAAGCAGCGAATCGTTTAAAAGTTATCGGGCGCGCTGGCGTCGGTGTAGACAATATCGAGTTGGACGCGGCAACACGGCGCGGCGTCCTCGTCGTCAATACGCCCGCAGGAAATACGATTTCCGCAGCGGAACACACGCTTACGCTAATGCTTGCCCTTTCGCGTAGAATTCTTTCCGCAGGTATTTCCCTCAGAAACGGCGAATGGATGCGCAGCAGATTTACCGGTGTTGAACTGTATGGTAAAGTTCTTGGCGTGATGGGATTAGGCCGAATCGGTTCCGAAGTAATTCGCCGCGCTCAGGCATTCGGCATGGAAACTATAGCATTTGACCCGTATATAACGTCTGGAGCCGCGGAGAAACAAGGTATACGCTTGGTGAAACGTGACAATCTGTTCGAGGAGGCGGATTATATCTCAGTCCATATCCCGCTTACCCCGGAGACATACCATAGTATTGGCGAACGTGAATTTTCGTTGATGAAGTCGGAATGCAGGCTAATTAACACAGCACGCGGCGGTATTATTGACGAAGATGAACTTTATAAGGCATTAAAGGCGGGACTCATTGCGGGAGCCGCACTTGATGTGTTTGAGGAAGAACCGCCCACTCGCAATCCGTTGCTAGTGTTAGACAATGTGTTAATGACGCCCCATTTAGGCGCATCAACTGCCGAAGCGCAGGTTCATGTTTCCGTTGAGGTTGCTCAGCAGGTGATTAATGCTTTGCGCGGGCTCCCTGTGTCAGGGGCAGTTAATCTCCCGAAAATGGATTGGCAGACAATCGAAGTTTTTGACCCTTATCTTACACTTGCAGAGAAGATTGGCAGCTTCCACGCGCAAATTGTCGACGGCCAAATTTCCGAAATAAATATTCATTACACCGGTAGTCTCTTTGATGAGACGGACGTTTCACTCATCACTGTGTCCCTTCAAAAGGGGTTGCTAACACCGGTACTACAAACGAACGTTAACTATGTGAACGCGCCATTCTTCATCAAACAACGCGGCATTCGGATTATCGAAACGAAAAGCAGAACGGATGGGAGTTTTGCAAACGCGATTTCGGTCACTGTCGTGACTGACCAGGGCGAGCGCGTTATCGAAGGTACTTCATTCGGACATCAGGAAGCGCGAATTGTACGTATAGATCAACATCATGTAAATGTAAAGCCCGGTGGTTACATGGTTTTGCTCTACAATAAAGACCAACCGGGGATGATTGGATTAGTGGGCACAATTTTGGGTGAAAATAATATCAATATTGCAGATATGACCGTTGGACGTTCAGAGGTCGGAGATCTTGCAGTTACAATTATTAACGTAGATAGCCCGGTTCCTCGTGATGTGCTTCAACACATTGAAAACCGTGATGAAATCTCATTCGTCAAACAGGTAAAGCTTTAGATTTACCCGTGTAACATTGTATGACTTTGGGAGAGATGTGTCGACAGCCAAAACTTTGTTTAATGGACTCAGAATAGGTAATGTACCGTTGGGGCGCCTACCGCGGTGAAGGGCGCCAAGCAAGGAGTGTGAGTTTGGATTCCGATGAAAAGTGTTTGTTTATCAATAGTCAAATACCAAAGGGAGGTTTATTTACTGGAGAAAAAAACGTAATTCATTCGGATAGTAACATACCATGGCGGTTGTCGCCGGAACCCTTCTGGCTTTCTCCGGCGGAATTGGAGTGGTTTGAGAAGCTAGGAGTTCATTTGTTGGATTTTTATCGAGTGTGTAATCTATTATACTCGCAAAGTGTGCGGGGTATTCAGCCAGAATGGGTTGCGGCGTACCTCGATCAAGGGAAACCGGAACCGGTAGTCAATTATGGCAAAATGAACCGCATTAAGAGCCAATTCCCACAAGTCATCCGACCCGATGTGTTATCCACGGAAAATGGCATGATTATCGCCGAACTCGATTCCGTACCCGGCGGCATGGGATTCACTGGCAATTTAGCCATGCAGTACGCCAAACTCGATTACGACATTGTTGGCGGAAGCATTGGCATGGTTCTTGGTTTTGCGGAAATGATTAAATCTCTTACGAAACACGAACGTCCAACGCTGGCAATCGTCGTCTCAGAAGAGTCCAAAGATTATTGGGACGAAATGAAGTGGTTTGAGTCGGCACTTCGCGAAATTCCATTGGATGTTTACACGGTCAAACCTAACGATGTCCTCTTCACGGAACATGGACTTTTTCTGGAATCCTGTCATAGTAAGGTAAAAATTGATGTGCTCTACCGCTTCTTTGAACTGTTCGACCTGAAGAACATCCCGAAAGCCGAGTTGATGCTCTACGGCGCAAAGAAAAGAACGGTTGTCATGACGCCCCCGCCGAAAGTGTACCTCGAGGAGAAATTACTTTTCGCTCTGTTCCACCATCCTACATTGCAGCCGTTCTGGCGCCGAGAACTTAGTAAAGAATCTTACGAATTGCTAACGAACCTCATTCCACAAACATGGGTGCTTGATCCCCGCGAATTGCCGCCCCATGCAATAATTCCGAATCTTGAGATTGATGGGATGCCCGTTACCAATTGGCGGCAGATTACCCCCGTGACACAGCGTCAACGCCGGCTTGTGATTAAACCCTCAGGATTCTCGGAGTTGGCATGGGGGAGCCGCGGCGTTGTCATTGGACACGATCTGTCGACCGAAGATTGGGAGAAAGCTGTGGAGAACAGCTTAGCGAGTTTCCATCGAACGCCCTACATACTTCAACAGTTCCATAAGGCTAAACGTGTTCGGATGGAATACTACGATTTTAATACCGGTCAAGTGCGTGCTATGGCAGGCAGAGCATTGCTTCGGCCCTACTATTTCATAACGGGGGAAAAGGTGCGCCTTGGTGGGATCCAGGCGAACATATGCCCCGCGGACAAAAAGTTGCTGCACGGCATGGTCGATTCAATCATTGTGCCTTGTGCGCTCAAGCCTGCTGCTTAGCTCGCCAGGACTAATGCCGCCCACCGTGAATCCTAATTGGAAACAACATGAAATGAGTTGACAAGTGTTGATGTGGTCGCGTCTTATGCGAATGGTGCGGGTGTCAGACTGTCAATTCCTGCACCCGTCAATTATTCCACTGTTTCACTTTACCTCTAAAACATAAGGTTATTTGAAAAACAGATCGAAATGCGCAAAGCATGCCATATCGGGGCGCTGAACGCCATATGCCGCCGCTGTGATTCCGAGTTGTAGATTCGGGTGCTCCTTATGCAAATAATCAGCGAACGCAAAAATCCAGTGATACATTCCGCCGATGGATTCTCTGCGGCTGTAATGCGCATGGTGGAATGCGCCACAGCCTTTTAAGGTACTGTCTTCGGTGCCAAGTACCGGCTGATCGAAAATAAGGACATCCGCCCGGGTTTCTTTGAGCAGCGCCTTAACAGCCTGTATCAGGTAGTTGCCGTACTCGCTTAAAATACAATAAGTCGCGGTATGGTTTTTGGGGATTTCCAATTTTGTTGCTTGCATCCTTTCATTCAGTTGTCCCACTTCCGCTGTACTTCTACTTGCCTTTATCTGTCCTCCGTTACTTCTTCCTATTTTCTCTTGCCTATCAAATGACGACCGATTAATTTCTGGCGTTGGCTTAAGTTGCCACGCGGGTTCATTTAGAAACGCTTTGTTAATTTCAGCAAGCGGGATTCGAATCCCGAACTTTCCTCCATGGCCATGCACATGTTTTCCCATCTGCTTCAATCTGGGTAGACTATTGATGTTCCAGTCATAATCGACCATGATTAGATTTCCGTTAAATTTCTGTGTTGGCACGCGATAGTGAGGACTGATTTGCGCCCATGTGATTTGGGCAGGTATTTCTTTTGCCGGGAGGAGAGGTGCCGCTATAAAACCGTTAAGTTTTTCACTCACGGCGGTTTGAGCATTTCCCCGAAAGAGCATCGTCCAAACCTTGGGTGAATTGACTGTTTCTTTAGGGGGCACACGTATTTCGGCACCGTTCGCATGCGATGTTGGTTTTAGTGCGATTGATATCGTATTCTTATCTGAGTAGACATGATAGTGTTTGAGGAGGCCTGGACTTTCATTTCCCAGCACGATACCGCCATTGAAGTTACTATTTTGGACAATTACGAACGGCTCCGTTGAACCGCCTGCCCAAGATTCCGGCTGAGCTTGTGTTAAACCGTTCCTCCAGATTTGGGGATTATCCACTCTCCCTGCGGCGAATGAAAGGGATTCAATTTCTATGTCCTCAACAAAAAACGCCGAATCCGTAAGATTCTGGATCGACAACCACTTACGAATAACCGGTGAGTTTGGTGAAATTTCATAGTGGACTTTCAGGTGAAAATCCGGAGATTCTGAAACGTGAGTGATTTGAATTGTGATCCGTCTCACTCCAAATCGTTGCTCAATCCGATGTGAATTATAGGCAAGTTCCTTACTAATTCCGGAAAAAATTGTCTCCCCAACCCGAAAGCGAAATTCCTCGTTCGGCAATTCGACGTAATTTTTACCCGAGGGTTTGAAAGTGTAGCGGACGGTCTGGCATGAGTTCAAGTCAATCCATCGCTCCATCCAGCGGTTCCCCATGTAAAGCACATTGTTTTTGGCGTCGAAACCGGCATAATGTCCAACTGTCGTTAGAGGCTGAAGGTAGCTTCTTAGGTCAGCAGTCGAGATTGAAGTCTTTTGTGTGCTGCACGCCGGCAATCCGATACCACTTAAGATTAGTAGAACATAGGTTAGCCGGGATTGAAGTTCTTGATTCAACTGGATATGCCTGATAAATGGTGTGGCAATCATACACTAAGATTATCAGAGAGGAGGTAGGGTGGCGGCATGGCAAATCATAGCACAATTTGAGGCTTTACACCAGTCACTTCAAAGAGATTTTTCTGTTTTACGGATGACGGAAATCCGTGTAGTGAATTTTTGCCGAAAAATTATTCGATTGAGAGACGGCGAATATTTTATGACTGTGTGCCGGCCAAGTTCGTGCTCAAAAATATATGTGTTTTGATGTTATGTTAGATTTTTCGTGTTTCCCTAAGTGTCTTGACTATCGCCGAGGGGTACGAGTATAATACGGAGAGGTTTACAACGTTAAGTGCTATGGCCGTGACAATTCAAATTCTCAATACCTCTACATTGGGAGACAGCGATGATGAAGAAAACCGTTGGTATGATTTCGGCGCTCTTATTGTTTTGCGCTGCTGCGCCGTCAAGTCGTGCGTTGATCGATGATTTCGACGATGGCAAATTTGATGGTTGGAAGGTGCAGTCAGGAATTTGGAAGGTCAAAAACGGGGAACTCAATTATAAGGGCGGAAGTGGAATTTGTGGGGCTTCATTGTATTATGAAGAAGGTTTAGAATGGACGGACTACGAGTTTGAAGTTGATATGAAGTTTACTACTCGCAATGATTGGCCGGGTGGCATTCGTGTGCGGCTGAATCCGGATACCGGCGGGAGTTACTTTACGTGGGTATATCCTACGCAGACCGCAATTATGGTCTACATTGCAAATGCCTGGGACTGCAATAATAACAGAGGTATAGCACAAAGACGTGCTTGGGAACCGCCCGAATTGGGCGAATGGGGTCAATTGAAAATGGTGGTCGAAGGGAGAGAGATTCAGTCGTGGTGGAATGGCGAGGAGATCCTTTCCATCAAAGACAAGGCTTGGGAGAGGGGCACTATTTCTTTCACCACATTCACTGAAGACGTATTCTTCGATAATGTCCGTGTCGCTGGACCGGGAATCCCGCTGGATCCGGGTGAAGCTGTTGAGCCAGAAGGGAAGCTGACAACCACTTGGGGCAAGCTCAAAGCCAGTCATAGTTGAATAGCAGCGATTCAATTCCGAAGTTTCCTGACACGCTCGGAATCCCTTTTATCTAATTCACCAGCGGGCGCGTTTCTTTTGTTGGCAAGACGGCGATTTTGAACGGAGAGGTAAAGAGTCTTTCGGCGATCGGGTTTTTTTGGGCGTTTTCCGCAACCATGGACTCCCGTGTAGTGTCCTGCCGGTGAGACGTGTGCCTTCCCTTTTACGGCTTCCCGGACAGAATCCGGCCCAAAATGCCGGATGTTCAGTACAAGGAGTATCGGCCGTGAGAAACAAGTACCAAGACCAAGTGTTTGGATTTGCAGCGGACTGCAGTCCAGAGGATACAGGAACCGTCGAGCCCAACGCCGATATCGCCTGTAACTGGTGGCCGGACATCACAAATGTTTGGACGCCTATTGGGTGGCCTGATCATCTGTTCCGGTTCAATGTTGTCTATGACGGTGCAATCGTCGCCCATCCGATGGTGAGCCCTGTGGGCCAGTTGAAACCGCACATCAAACCGTATGCCGGTCAGGGGGTGCAACTCACCTTTATACCATCACCCTCTCCATATCTGGGATTGGGAGCGATAAATCTCTCCACACATGGATATGCAGAAACGAAGTTCCCCTATGCCGGCAGAGCGCCCCGAATCGGCAACCAGGGCTGGAACGAAACGCCAGCTCCGATTCTGTGGAGCGAATGGAGGCGTGAAGGGCTGGTGCTGCGCAAAGAAATCTTTGGCCACGTTGCCGGTGGTGGAGAGGTGCAGACAGGGATTGAACCGCTCTTCGGTTGGATTCGCTTGTCGATTCACGATGTGGAGGATGGGTGCTCGTTTAACACATACGGTTTTCAGATTATCATCAATGCTTGCCATACCTTTTCCGGAGAAGGAGGTGGGGTGCTCCACGTTAATCCGCAACAGCTAGCTTATCCTCGAGAACTGAGGATGGAGCTGTCCGGTGATGAGGAAGAGCGAGGTATCAGGCTGGTTGAGCCCGACGGGCGAATCCGCCTGGCTGTAGCCAGTGGGCAGAATTGTAATATCCGCTTTCTACCGAAGGATGAGAGTGACGCATCCAATTTACTCTTTGTGAGCATGCCGGCGCAGAAAGGCGCACATCTGGATTTGCTCTTGCCTTTCCTGCCCGCAGATCCGATCGATTTTGCCGCTGAAATAAACCTCGGTTACGATAGCGCCCTTGAGCAGAGCAATCGGTACTGGTCTGGCGTTCCTGCTACTGCGGCAAAAATGGCAACTCCTGAGAAGCTCGTGAACGGCGCCATTGAGCACAGTGTGAAGTTTGTGAAGCTATGTACTGAGACGAATCCCACGACCGGGGGACGTACCTTCCTCACCGGTACGCTGAACTACGAGCAGCTCTGGCCTACGTCGACATCACTCTACGTCCACATGCTGCTCGACATGATGGGTTATCACGAGTTTGTGGCAGAACATCTAGAGATTCTCAAGAAATCGCAGGGGGCACGCTTGCCGCCGGGCACCGGAAGAGCTGATGCGGAGGATGCCGTCAACTACTACGATTCCCATCCGGGTTACCTGTGCGCTCCGGAAAGTGTTGCCGTCATTGACTGGATGTCCGACCATGGAGCAATCCTCTATACGGTCTGCAATCATGGACTCCTGACCTCCGCCCAGGAATTCATCAATTGCTGGCTTCAGGCAATTCTGAAGGCATGCGACTTCATTCTTGATGCCCGTGAGATTACCGGACACGGCGGCGTGGCAGGACTCTTGCCCATGGGCGTTGACTCGGATAGTCAGCGCCAGATGCAATCTGTATGGGCGGACGGTTGGTGTTATCTGGGCCTCGCTACTGCCGTGCGCTTACTACGAAGGATTGGCCATCGCCGTACAGAGGAACTCTTTGAAGAAGCGGAGAACTACAAAGATGTCTTTGTCAAGGCGATACGCGAGCACACAGAGAGAAACCCGGTTTGGACCGACAGCACGGGTCAAGCACATCACTACGTACCGGGCGCATTTGCCGGCGCCGCGCCCCGTTTCGACGAGATGATCTATCTTGATACCGGCCCGCTTTTTGCGGTCTTTGCAGGGCTGATGGAGGCAGACGATCCGCTCATGCAGTCTACGTGCCAGTTCTTCCGTGAGCGGCAAGGGGTCGATCTGTACCGTGGATACTATACCAAGCACCCTTGCCTAATCCACGAAATCTCTTCATGCGAGCCCTGTTACAGTTGGAATATATTTCATTCGCATCAACTAAATGATCGGTACAGGTATTTGGAGGGTATGTACAGCCTGTTTGCCGGCGGCCTATCGCGCCAGACCTATATCTCCTGCGAAATGCGCGGCGGAGTCACTGGCAACGTTTTCTCAGCGGCACCTGCGGCATATTTAGCAAGGCTGGCTGTGATTGACGATCTTCTGAAACCTGATGAGGAGTTACATCTTCTGCGATTGTGTCCTTTGGCTTGGCTGAAAGAAGGAGAGCAAACTCGGTTCGTGAATATGCCAACGACGTTTGGCCCCCTGACGCTGGTATTCCAGCTGTTGGAGAATGGCACAAGTCTAGAGGTATCGTTCGTTCCGCGGTTCAGATATAAACCTAAGCGCGTCATTCTCCATGTTCCTCCGAAAACAGGGATTTCCAATGTCATCCTCAACGGTAAGACATTCGCAACAAGACCGGGCGAGACGCTAAAGATTTCATGAAGGTCAATTGGCGTTTTGGTGTCAAGTTTGGCTCCGACTAATTCTGTGTAAAGAGAGAGCATATTCAGTCATTGCGCACGGTCGTTTGAAGCAATTGGAATAGAACAAATAGACGAAATAGGCAACACATTTATTACCCCAATGTTCTACTTATCAGCCCCCCATCCATACATTCCATCTAGACTAAATAAATTGCATTGGTTGCTGATTCCAATCCTCCTAGTAGGAATCCTTCTGCGTTTCTACCATTTAGGTACTTGGAGTTTCTGGGTTGATGAGGTGCTCACGGTACTTGATGCGAAACGAATTTCAATGGAACATTTCCGAATCAACGGGATACCTTATCTAGCTGTTAAATTCTCAATGTCGATTGCAGGTGAAAACGAATGGGGGGCGCGTCTCATCGCTTGCATCGTGGGAATCGTTTCCATCCCGCTTGTTTTCATGATTGGAAGGTCCATATTTAACCAGCGTGTTGGGATTTTTGCTTCGGCATTCGTGGCATTGTCAAGTTGGCACATATTATGGTCGCAGAATGCCCGCCATTATATCTTCACTTTTTTTTTCGGTGCATTGGCTGCGTGGACGTTTTTTCTCGCTATGGAACGGAATCGACTCCGTTTTTTGGTCGCCTCACTCGGTGCTACCATTCTACTCATCCTGTGTCACATGCCTTCGGGGTTGATTGTACCCGCGTTTGCGGGATACGCGGTCGGCTTTTGGCGAGGCAAAATATTTCGAGAAAAACCTGCTGGCTTACGCCTTCGAAACCTAGTAATTTTCTTCCTCCCACTTGGGGCGCCCCTACTCTTACTCGCTCTTCCTAGCTTTCGTAACGCCTTATTCTCGGGTTGGGGGTTGAACGAATGGGCTCGGAGTCCGTTTTATATCCTTTTTACGGTCGTCCATGGATTAAGTGTACCGGTGGCGGTTGCAGCATTCTTCACCGCGTTAACTCGTCCCATGAATCGTGGCGTGTGGTTCCTGATTTGCTACGCAGGCATACCACTCATTCTGCTGTTAATTGCTTCACAACTGTTCAATGTTGCTGGTTACTACGTATTTTTCACCGCCCCTGCTTACTTTCTCCTAGCGGCAATCGGGTGTGACCGAATCTGGGCGGCAAAGCATAATCCGATAATGCTCCGTTGTATCTTGCCTGGTGTGATTATCATTGCAATGCTGTCTCTGGTCTATATTTACTTCCATGTTGAGAATGGAGGACGTGCGAAATGGCGTGAGGCATTCTCAGCAATCCAGTCGGACATGCGCGCAGACGATCTTGTTGTGGCTTCGATTCCGCAGGTAGGCGAATACTATCTTCCTGAAAGGGAGACAATCGCGTTAGAGGGAGTGATGGAAGACATTGACAGGTTTGAGCAAATGTGGAAATCGAAGGGGCAGCGGGTGTGGTTCGTGCTCGATGCGGCGACTTTGAATGTGTTGGACGCGGGCGAGCAATTTCGGAGGCGGGTACGCCGGCAATCAAGGCTAATTCGCACGCATCCGGTCTCCGCAAGAGCCAAGAATCGCACGATTAACGTATACTTAGCCGATTTTCAAAAATAAACTCCACGATTCAGTTTGTAGGCGAAGCAAGAACAGGTATTTCGGAACAACTCGGTTTTGTACTGCCGCATCACCGTGCATTTCAAGCACGTCTTGTTGTTTCCCGGTTTGAGAGGCGATGCAACAACGCCCGCCACCGAATTCGGAGATAAGAGGAGAAGCGAATCCAACTATAATTTTTGGAAATTCTTCCTACTTGAGGTACTTCGTCAAAAGCGCCGTTATGGCGATATAACGCATCCAGAGCTTGTTTCATGTCTGGCAAACCGTGCACAAGCGCCAAATGCCCCACAAACCGCCAATAAAACCCGAATTTATCAGCGTCAGGGAAGCTGCCTTGACATAGAATTGGCCCCGAATCAATTCTTTCATCAATCTTGAGCAAGGTATAACCTACGTATTCAGGTTTTCCATGTAGAAGTGCCCAGCCGACTGTGTAAAGCCCCCTATATTCGGGCGTTATCCCTTCATGTATCACAAACATACCGAACTTCGGAATGTTGAACAATTTTGGCTTAAAGATTGTGCGCGTACATGTCCCTAATATTATGTCTGGCGCGATTTCTTTAATCTTCTTCAACCAATGGCCTTTATGAATGTTATCGCAGGAGTAGCACGGTTTATCAAAGGTAGAATTCGTTCCGAACTGTTCTGTCAGTTGCGTTGTCCATAGCCGATTTTCCTCCTTCCCATACCGTAGCGTGTAAAAACCAAAAAACAACAGTTCGTCAAGCGTACGGAGTAAACCAAGGCGCCTTATTCTTTTTTTCACTTCCTTCATGCGCGCTTTGCGCGACGACCATTCCTCTTCTATGAAGAATGCGGCACAAAACGTATAGTTTTCGTCCAGCCAATCGATAATCCCCATGTTTACGCCGGTTCTGCGCCCCACAAAGACTACCTTCATTCCCTTTGGATCGAGTTTTTTCATAATCACGCCTAAATCGTCACACCTACAGTTTTTACTGCCGAAAATCGGGCATTTTTTTCACTTTACCGTTAACGCAGGATTGCTAGTTTTCCAATTTTCTCAATCTTCCGATCGTCTGTATCAACAATCACTTTGTAAAAATATGTGCCGTTTGCAAGACGCACTCCATTTTCATCACGCACATCCCAATGGGTTTCATTATAATGTCGTCTGGGAGATTCTTCTTCAAGTGTGCGCACAAGTCTGCCATTAACTGTATAAATTTTGATTGTCACCTGATTTGGGGGTTGTACGAGATTATAGGTGAATGCGGTATTTGTCCGCACTGGATTCGGCGCGTTCAACACGTCTGAGATTTCCACCGGTTCGTCGAGTCGGAACCGGTAAGACGGTGACGCAGCAGCATTTTCACTCTCGTCTGCAGCGAGAGCTTGAATTTGGTAATCACCGTTGACCAAATCTGGTTCAAAGGAGATTCGGGCGTAGGCTGGCTGGTTTGCATCGAATTCAAAGTCGTAACTTTCTACCGCCAATGGGATGGGCAGGCTTTCCCATTCGCCAAAAAGAAGTTGAACCGTCCCCGGGTCAATTTTGTCGTCATCGGCAATCTGTACCTCAAACTGCGGTTGTTCTCGCAAGACGACACCATCTGTTAATGCCGCGCCGTTGACCAAAATTTCAATTGATGGGGATTCCAAATCTGGATCTTCCTCGACAAAGAACAGAAATTCACGGAGTCCGCCTTTGCCGCCAAGCTCATTTCCGTTCAGGTCATTGAACCAGATTCTGAATAGATAGCGGCCGATGAAGAGGATAGGTTTGTAATAAATGCCAACCGTAGTCACTGGCCCTTCACTGGTAATATTGAAGTCCTTAATTTTCTTAAAGGTCTTAAAATCTTTACTCACCGCAAATACGAAGCTATCCATATCAACGCCATTCTCATCTTCCAAAAACAGTGAAATCTCAGGACGGGGCGAAATTACGCTCTCGTGCTTGGGTATTTCGCCATTTACCCAAAGTTGAAGTCTTGGAGCAGTTTGATCGGCATTCAATATAAGGGCGACCGTAGTAAGCTCCTTAATCTCCGCCGAGATGACTCCCACCGTCGAAGTGCTGAACTTGATTTTATCTCCATATTCATAAGGCTTATCACCTGTATTGACAAGCAATTCGATGCCTAACTCACTGAGGATTAGCGGTCTATTGACCGCACCTCGAACGGGTGCACCGCTCGGATAACGAACCAGTTCGTTAAATCTGTTGCGAATCTCAAATTGCCTGCTGTTGCTGAAAAAGAGGAGCCAATTGCCGATCTCAAATAGATTCTCCGGACCGCCGTATACACTTACATGTGCGGTTCCATTGCCGGCATTAGCATTTCGGGGGGAAGTAAAGCGCGCTACACCTTCCACGGTCTGTGTTTCAAACGTCAGGATGTCTCCAAATTCAAAGATTTGATTTCTGCCCAAGGCGTCCGTTTTTCCACGGGGAATGTTGAACTCGATTCCGAGGATTTCATCCCTAAATGATTTATCCAAATGGCCAGTTTGGCCCAATTTTTCGATTTCACTCTTTCCATTTCTCCGCAGCAGCACCTCATATCGGTCAGCGTCGAGGAAAAAAACTACCCATTTCCCTTCAGGCGTAAGGTTAGGGTCAACACGGATATCAGATGCCCGCAACTGTTGAACACTTGCATTTTCAACTACCGGAGGTGTTACAAACCTTTCTTGAATAAAACCGCCGTCGCTATCGCGTGGAATTTCAGAGGGCAGTCTTTCCCATGCTTTAATTTTATCCTGCCAGGCGTAGATTGCGAGTCCGCTTGCCTCCCTATCCAAGAGGCGATTAAATCCGTCATCATCGGGAGCAAGGTTATATTTTTTTTGTACGTGGTTTCCCAAGGTATTCAGGTCAAATCGCAGCTTGATTTCTGCCGGTTTGACTAGTTGGTTTGTGTCCGAGTGCAGTTCAATTTTGTAGGCTCGCGCACCGGTCTGGACATCTTGGCTCTGCGATGTCACCGCACTTGGAATCGGAAGTTGTATTAGAGTTAGATCGGACTGGAATGAGACAGGCGGCTCAACGGTATCAATTGAGAGCGTTGTTGGTTCTGATGCGCCAATTGGAAAAAAGGCGTCAAAAATCCGATCTAGGCTAAATGCAGTCAGCGTTTCATTGGCTTTCAAACTGAATTCGTTGACGACAAATGAGTTAAAACCCTTGTTGTCGAAAGATCTCGGTTCGTCGAGTTTTCCGACGATTTCATCCGTATGATCGTCATCTTCGTCCTCTGGGTCGGCAAAAACATAAACCTTGTGGAATCCTGTCGAGAGCGGTTCCTCCAAAATTAAAGTTGCAGTGACTTCTTGAAGGTCAATCGCTCCAGGTTTCCATAGTTCTGGTCTAATTATAGTATGTCCGAAAACCTTTACGTCCGCATCAATCTCGTGGTCGTTGTTCCAATCCGGATTCCCTTCCGTAAACCAGACCTCTATATCTGTATCAACCGGTTGGCCGCCATTGTTGACAAGGTCGGCGCTCAACGTGAATGCTTTGAGTTCCTTGGAAAAACCGTATCGAATAGCCGTGACTTTAGATGCCATAGATGCGATAGCGATGTTTGCGCCTTCGGGTACTTTAATTGATGCTCTTTCGCTTCGAATGACGTTGTTAGTGCTGTCCGTTACTACTATCTGATAACGCACCACTTTTCCTCTTTTCGGTAGAGGAATTGGGGCCTGGAGTTCGTACCACACGCCACCTGGCACAGTAGATTCCGGAGGTGTCGGATCGGGTACCATCGGAGCAGTCTGTTCTTTGAAATCGACAGTATTACTCCAGATGACCTTGACGGATTTGATGCCAGCGATTCCCTCATTATCCACAATCTGTGCAGAGAGGTTCAGGGTTTGCGTTACTTTATCATCCATGATTTCGCGCACCTCTTGGATAATCGGCTGATACATCCAAAACTTCGTACCGCCGATAGCCGCGTGCTGATTGTCGAAAGCAAAGAGCCGTACAATCCCTTGCCCGGGTTTAGCATCCTGAGGTATTGGGATTTGAATTTCCCCAAACTCACCCTGCCAGACTTGAATTCGACTACGTTGTCTTGGATTGTCGTTGGCGGTGTCAGCATCCAAATCATTTGCAAATAGCGCTAGTGCAGACATGGAGCCGGTATTGAAATCGGTTGCTGTGGTAAATTCAATTTTCCCGGTCGCCGTGGAAGATTGACGGCGGCCCACACGGTTGGGAAGAATCACTATTTTCTTGTCCGGATCAAGCGCAATTTCCTCCAATTCAACGGCAATCTCTAAATCCGGAACGGCAAGCCGTGTCGCCGGATCGCCAAAAAGGGTGTATTGTTCTGCCCCCGGGATCCAGAGTTCGAAAGATTTCATTATAAATTGTGTTTTCGCATCGGCAACAATTGCGCCAAGCGTCGGCGGTTTAATCTCGAACATTGAAGTGAAGAGATCTTTATCGAATACAGCATTGGCAGATCCATACGTCTGACGGGTGGCACTCAAGGTAGCAACCGCGCCGTACTTTCCCATCATGAATTGCTCGCTCAAGCTGCGATGCCCAAACGGCTCCGGTTTATCAAATTGACCGTTGAGACATGTCGTCGTCACGATGAATGGAAGACGCCGGTTTTGCAACTGCTGTGCATTCACAATTCGGAAAATTCCCTCATCCGCCCAAGTGTGAGCCCCACCATGCCCCGCATATTCGGCAATTAGCACGCCATCATCGAACGTATTGAGAATGGTGCGTTTCGTGACTTCCGGACTGACAATTTGTCCTAAATAGACCTTCCGTGTATCGAATGCAACGGGAATAGTCTCCTGAATAAGCTCTTCACGGCTACGCTCGAATATGTCATCCGTTGCATGATCAACATTATTATCAGCAATCTGCATCAGTCGTCCCTGCCAGGGTCCTGCTTCAAGTTTTTCTTCATAGTCAATAATTTTTCTGATCATGGTACTCAACTCATGAGGACGCTGAACGGATAAACGCCCAATGAACATGTCGGGCAGCGTATCGTCACCACTGATTGTGACAAAACGGTGATCCATGGCGGTTTCTCCACTATGCGACGCCCATCCGTGAATTGTCGGCACAAAGATTGGGTAGAGATCGAAACTTCTCCCATCCAATTTTACCGCCTCGACCGTTGCGCTCTTGTGGTCCCAATGGGCGTCCCCAACCAAGAGTACATAGGTAGGCGCAGGTTTTTGCCAACTTGTGTAGGCGTACCGCAGGAATTTCTGAATTGCAAAGGGGTTGAAAATCCCGTTACTAAACTGGTCATAAACTGTCTCAACATCAACGACCATTAACGACAACCCTTGCGATTGGCGAAACTCAACTAAAGGCTTGACGCTCTCAATAAAGTCTTTGTGTGATATGATGATATAATCGGCTTGATTAGCGGGATTTCTCAAGGAAGAGGGTTGGGCTGGCAGGATTAGAGTTGGCCGCGAATAGCGGTTATTTTCAATTACAAAGTAACTAGACGGCTGGGTGAGGTTGTCTTCGAAAATCAATTCATGACTAGCGCCAATCTGATCTACTTGTCCATTCACAAGCTTTGAGACGATGCTTCCGCCGATAATCTTGTACACGTCAACCGCTGAACGACGCAGATTCTTCACGCGGTATTGCACGGTTCCATGTACTCGCGGTACTGTGTCCGAATTGAACTCAAGTCTTCCTCCCGACGCCTCAAACGCATGCCAGTAGTCAAGTTCAAACCAGTCCAAGTAAAAATCATAATTATTTGTTCGGGGAGGTGTGGGTGGTTTGTCTTCAGCAATAATAGTTAGAAAATTGGGTGAATCTCGATGAATAAACTCGTGCTGCTTAATGTCACGGACAATGACTGGAGCGGCTTGTTTTCTCCATTCAGCCACACGTCCTTGTTGTACATTGTTGAACATGATGCGAGCACGGTGTTCAGCGTTATTTTTACTTTCGCCGCCTTGTAGCCTAATGCGCAGTTCCGCATCCCGTTCAATGAGGCCGCGTGGAATTGCGCGAGGAACATCAATTCGGAAAGTTTTCTCTCTGAGATTTCTATTTTGACTCTCGTTAATCAACCCTTGCCAAAAATAGTGATCAGCAAACTCGGATTTAACCTCAATAAGCGCATCATGCAGGTAATCTTTTTCAAAATGTTCTGTCTTCTTGAATGCGATGGGTATGGGTGAATCCGTCGTTTTGGGAACTGCATCCTGTTCACTTACTCTCAAGCCGCCGGTGTTTCCCCAATAGAGCCAGTAGATGTTTTCATTCGTAAACTTATTGCCAATCAGTGCTTGTCCGTAAAAAACGATCGAATCACCTAAATCAAATTCCCCATTGTCGTCTTTGTCGAAAATATAGATACCAACTTGTCTTCCGCCATTCTCCATAGTAACTGTATTGAGATCGATTGATGCAGGGTTTACTCCAAATCGCTTGAGTGTATTAAAAGTCACTTGGTAGAGGTCTGACCGAGTAATTGGGATTTTGTATCGCTGTTGATGACTACTTTGAGCTGCTGGGGCTGCCAATACACGTTGCTCTAAACTGTTGAAGTTCTGCCGCCATGCCTTTGCTTGGCTATAATTTAGCAAGTTTTTCTGAAAGAGCTGCTCAAATGGTTGGGAGGCAGAAGTGTTGAATTGATTCGCGGCGGGAGCCATTGGCGCAACCAGTGTACGGTGGGGGGAATGGAATTCAATCCGGACTTGTAGCTCGTTATGGATTTTGAGTTGCCCGTTAACCGGATTATACTGAACTGGTTGAATCTGCAGTCGAGCAACGCGCTGCTCCCGGATAAATCCGAGTGGGACGACTTCGACGAGTTTGCCCGGATGAAAGGCGTTTCTTCGCTGATAAAAGCTAGTATCCATATCAATTGCCGATTTTTGATGGTTGAGCGCCGGTCGTTGGGCTGGGGCAATAAGCTTCGATTGGCGTATTTCGGATTGAGAACTCATAACACTTGCATAAGGCGAGCCGCCGTCAGGAATACCAATCAGTTGCATGTAGACGGGTAAACGGGGACGCCCAATATCCATGCTAAGCACGGCACCGTCAAAGGTGATTTCCGCAAAAGGGCGCCCTTTAACTTCCGTTTCATTAAATTGCAGGGGTGGCAGGTGGAATTTGAGGATTAGGCTGTCGGCGTTCGCATGAACGACTTTCAGCGGTGACGCCTCGACGCAAGGCGCCAGAATACGCAAATAAACAAGTGAAATCGTTAGGAGAAGCCAACTAGACGTAACAGCGCGGGTGGGGTTTGGTAGAATGGGGGTTGCCCTACAATACTCATCAGGAAAGTGGCGGGATTTCCGCATTTCTCGATTTCCCCTTTTACACATTTGATTTCGTATATGGTACATAAAATTCAATTTCAACCGAGATATGGCGGGAAATCTCGGCGCGGAATAAGGGGACAGCCAAGGCGGCAGGTGGTTTGCGTTGATGCGCAGCGCCTAAAATCTTAAGAACTGAAGCGCAATATAAGAACTTTTACACTATCGCTCGTGGTGGTGTAGTGATATTCTGGTAAAGGGTCAGAGTTTTCTCTTTGGATACGGTGCCGGACGGCAACTTTAGCACTTCATATAAAGACGGTTCCTTTTCGCCTATCCTAATCGAAAGAATATCGCCTACAACGAGAGTTTTTCCGGCTTTGGCTTTATGGCCATTCACACGAACCCGACCATGCTGACATAGTGTTGCCGCAACAGCACGGCGTTTAATGATGCGGCTCACCTGTAGAAACTTGTCTAGACGCATCGGTATTCCTCAAAGCCAAATCTAGGGGTGCCGTTTGTTCATGCGCATCGGTGTGCTTCAAGGCAACATCTAATACTTCCATCATGCCGTCAACCTTGTAAAAATGGATGCTGTCCCTAATTTCATCGGGAATTTCAGGGAGATCTTTGTCATTATCTTCAGGGATAATGATACTAGTTATGCTATTTCTGTGGGCTGCCAGAACTTTTTCCTTCAATCCCCCGATTGGCAGGACGCGTCCGCGCAACGTAATCTCACCGGTCATCGCAACATCTTTCCGCACCTCTTTACCGGTCAGTGCAGATATCATCGCAGTGGCAAGCGTAATTCCCGCCGAAGGCCCCTCTTTAGGAACTGCCCCTTCAGGAACGTGAATGTGGATGTCATTTTTCTCGAAATCAAAATCCGGAGGCACATCGAGCGATTCTGCGAACGATCGAATAAAAGCCAGCGCAGTTTGTGCTGACTCCCGCATAACGTCCCCAAGCTGACCCGTCAATGCCAATTCACCATCTCCGCGCATGGTAGTAACTTCAATGCCAATGATATCCCCGCCTACAGGTGTGTAGACCATCCCGGTTGCAACGCCAACTTCGTCGCGTTCTTCGGCTTTTCCACGCGTAAATTTTGGCGGCCCCAAATACTCGCTGAGATTATCAACTTCGATTTGGACATTCGCGTTCTTATTTCCATCTTTTACAATTTGCTTAGCAACTTTGCGGCAGATGCTCGTGATTTCCCGTTCCAAATTTCGAACACCAGCTTCGCGCGTATATTTATTTATAGTGCCCAAAATGGATTTATCCGAGAATTGAATGGATTTCTCCTTCAGACCGTGGGCTTTGAGCTGTTTCGGAACGAGGAACAGATTGGCAATTTTGTGTTTTTCATATTCCGTGTATCCAGGTAACTCAATGATTTCCATACGGTCCTGCAACGGCGCTGGAATGGTCACTCGTGTGTTAGCCGTCGTGATAAACATCACATCGGATAGGTCGAATTTAACATCAAGATAGTGATCACGAAAGGTATCGTTCTGTTCAGGGTCAAATACTTCCAAAAGTGCAGAAGCCGGATCGCCGCGAAAGTCCATGCTCATTTTGTCGATTTCATCCAAAAGAAAAAGCGGATTTCTTGATTTGGCATCCCGCAGACCTTGAACAACTCTACCGGGTAAAGCGCCGATATATGTCCGGCGGTGTCCACGAATTTCGGCTTCGTCACGTACCCCGCCTAAGGACATACGGATAAAATTCCGGTCTGTCGCGCGGGCGATTGATTTTCCTAACGACGTTTTGCCAACACCGGGCGGTCCGACAAAACAGAGGATTGGTCCTTTGAGTTTATCCACTAATTTGAGAACAGCGAGATATTCAAGGATTCGTTCTTTGGGTTTTTGGAGGCCGTAATGATCTTCTTCCAATATCTGCTCTGCTTCATCAATACCGATTTTTCCTTCGGTTCGTATACTCCAAGGCATTGCCAGAAGCCAGTCGATATAAGTTCGGATGACACCAGCTTCGGCGGACATCGGCGGCACCTGTTGAAGCCGATCGACCTCCTTCATTGCTTTCTCCTCGGCCTCTTCGTTCATGCCAGCTTCCTTTATCTGTTCGCGCAGTTCTTCGATTTCAGCAAGATCGTCTCCGCCTCTGCCAAGTTCTTTTTGGATAGCCTTCATTTTCTCGTGGAGGTAGAACTCACGATGGGTTTTTTCAACCGATTTTCGCACTTGATGATTGAGTTTTTCTTCCAGTTCAATTAAATCTAATTCTTCGTCAAGAAGTTCGATGACCACCTGCAAGCGTTTAATTGGATTAGTCTCGTCCAAGATTCGTTGTAATTTCTCTGACTCCACGTTGGTGCTAACGTACATAGCAATTGAATCTGCAAGATTTCCAGGTTCCTCTTCTTTTCGAATTACAATCAAAGATTCAGATGAGATTTGCTGCCGGTTTGCCTTGATGTATTTTTCGAACGTCTTTATCGCTATTTGCATCAGCGATTTTGCCTCTTTCGACTTATCCGACGCCTCAGGTATAATTTTGACTTCCGCCTGGAGAAATCCATCATTTTCAAAGCACTTAAGAACAATTGCCCGACACTCTCCGACGATGGTAAGCCGAATTGTTCCATCTTGGGGGTCGTATGATTCAGCGATGCTTACAACAGTTCCGACGCGATAAAAATCTTCTGGCTGAGGTTCTTCTTTTTCCTTGTCCTTCTGATTGAGTAAAAGTACCAACGAACCTGTATGCAAAGCATAGGTTGCGGCCAAGACTCCCATTTTTCGAATCACAACGAGCGGTTGCTTATGTCGTGGAAAAATGACACCTTTACCGGGTAAAGGAATTACCGGTAGGATTCCTCCATCATCAATCTGACGGTTTGCGCTTGGATTCGGATCCATACTTTATGATTCCTTGTCAATTATAAATTGTTCGTTGCATTATGCAGTCAAAGCCTTCCGCTCATCCTCATAAACTAACAAAGGCGGTTCGCCCTTCAAGACAGAATCTGCTGTGATAATACATTCTCGAACACCTTTCAGGGCTGGAATTTCATACATCGTATCTAACATAATATTTTCCATTATTGCCCTCAATCCCCTTGCGCCCGTCTCCCGCTTAATTACCTCTTGAGCGATGGCGGCAAGCCCTTCCTCGGTTACCTGAAGGTTTACGTCTTCATAGCTAAATAGATGACTGTACTGTTTTACGACGGCATTTTGGGGTTCAGTTAATATTTGAATCAATGCAGTTTCGTCTAACTCGTGAAGTGTTGCAGTTATGGGTAGGCGCCCGATGAACTCTGGAATAAAACCAAATTTTATCAGATCCTTGGAGTTCGCTTGCTCAAGCAGTACATGAATTTTGCAATCGTTCTTCGCTTGGACTTCTGACCCAAAGCCCATCATTTGCTTACCGATACGCTCTTGGACTATTTTGTCGAGTCCAATGAACGTGCCGCCGCATATAAATAGGATTTTCGAAGTATCCACTTCAATATATTCTTGGTGCGGATGTTTTCGCCCTCCTTGTGGCGGCACATTTGCTGTTTTGCCTTCCAAGATTTTCAATAATGCTTGTTGGACTCCTTCGCCTGAAACATCTCGCGTAATGGAAGGATTTTCAAATTTTCGACTTATCTTATCAATCTCGTCGATGTAAATTATTCCAGTTTCTGCTCGCTCAACATCGCCGTCGGATGCCTGAAGCAGTTTCAAGACAATGTTCTCAACATCCTCTCCGACGTAACCCGCCTCGGTCAAGGTTGTTGCGTCAGTAATGGCGAAAGGCACATTCAAAATTCGAGCTAACGTTCGGGCTAGGAGAGTCTTCCCCGTTCCAGTAGGCCCCATCAGTAAAATATTGCTTTTGTCTAAATCGACGCCAACTGGATTTTTTTCAAATTTCAATCTTTTGTAGTGATTATAAACAGCAACAGCTAAGATTTTTTTTGCCGTTTCTTGACCGATTACATATTCGTCAAGTTTTGATTTAATTTCAGACGGGTGAGGGAGAGAAAATCCATCGGAAAGCGCTGAAAATTCATCCGTATGTTCTTCTTCACCGTCATCTCTGATAATATCATGACATACCTCGACACATTCGTCACAAATGTATACTGTGTTTAAGCCTACAATCAGCCGCCTTACCTCATCTTTACTTTTGTTGCAAAAAGAACACCGTAAATTGTCTTCACGATTACCGGACATAAGTTTCTCCAAGAGGTGGTAACTTGTACAAAAGGGGACGACTCACGTCAAACATTAAAAATAGGAGAGGTTTGGTGCGGTTGAGCGGGTAAGTTTCCTGCCCAACCTACAGAAATTGTACCAGGCGGAGACCCCAATCCTTCACTGACATAGCACACGTTTTTAACATGAGTCAAGAAATTATAGAAAACAACTTCAGTAACCAACAGAGTCAGGTCAAGCAGCGAAACCGCTGTCACATCTCACTCTTCACCTTTCTGTGCCTCAGGTATTCGGCGAGAAACGACGTTGTCTACGATACCGTATTTTAACGCATATTCGGCGGTCATGAAAAAATCACGGTCCGCATCTGCTTGAATCTTGTCGTCGGATTGCCCCGTATGTTCCGCTAAAATAGCGTACAACTCTTTCCGAATGCGCAGTATTTCTTTCGCGTGAATATCAATATCGGAAGCCTGTCCACCGACGCCGCTTATAATGGGTTGGTGAATTAAAACTGTGGAATGAGGAAGCGCATACCGTTTACCTGCCGCACCGCCAGCTAGGAGAATAGCTCCCATGCTGTAGGCTTGACCCACGCACCATGTCTGAATATCAGGTTTGATATATTGCATGGTGTCGTAAATAGCTAATCCCGATGAAACAGAGCCCCCAATCGTGTTCACATAAAGTACGATGTCCGCATCCGGATTGTCACTCTCCAAAAATAGCATCTGGGCAATGATGCTATTTGCAACGGCGTCATCAATCGCCGATCCAACCATTATAATGCGGTCTTTAAGCAACCGTGAGTAAATATCATAGGATCGTTCACCACGACTGGTTTGTTCCACCACAATCGGGACAAGGTTCATCAAAACTCCCCATAATACAGGATACGGAATAGCACTCGAATAATACTATGAAGGGATAATCAAGGACTGCTTCTCGGCAGCCTTCTGAATAAGGAATGTATATATTTTTTCATTCCGGAGATGTTCTCTGAATTCTTCCAATCGATTGCTCGCCTTCAGCAAGCTAGCGTATTTTTGAGGGTCGCGGTTTTGGCTTTCCGCAATACGCCGTATTTCTATGTCTAATTCATCGTCCGTCACACTGATATTTTCTTCTTCAGCAATAGTGTCAAAAATCCACGCCTGTTTTATTTGCCGAATCGCATCCGCACGAAGCTCCGATGGCAGTTTTTCCAAATCTACGCCCGCCTGCTCTGGTGTTTTACCTTGAGTTTCCAATTGCCCTTGAATGTTCTGTGTCATCTGCTGTACGTGCCGATCGATTAATGATTCAGGGGGATTAATCTCAGTTTTCTCAATTAACTGCTGAAGCACCTCCTCCCGTTGGCTTTGGTTTATTATACCTTTCTGTTCTTCTACAAGGTTGTTCCATATCGCGCCATAGAGTTGGTCATAATTTTCATACTCCAAATCTTTCGCGAATTCGTCATCAAGCGCGGGAAGCTGCTTTTCTGTAAGTGCATGCAACGTCAAATGAAACACGGCTCGTTTGCCAGCGAGTTCCGAATTTGCCGCAGTTTGCTCAAAGTCAACCTCGATTTTCTTGGAACTTCCAATAGACATTCCGATGAGTGCTTCTTCTATTTTCGGCAGGAGGGTTCCCTGTCCAATTTCAACATCCACATCTTGCTTGCTACCATCTTTAATAAGTTGATTGTCAACAAAACATTCCCAGTCAATCCTGACAGAATCCCCTTGCTGCGCGGGCCGATTTTCCTCTAGCGGCACAAAGGTAGCGTGCTGCGCTTGTAATGTTTGGATATACTCCTCAACTTCATCTCGCGGGACATTCGCGGGAGTTTTATCTATCGCTAACTCTTCGTATTTAGGAAGGGCGAGATCGGGTTGAATTTCAATCGTGGCTTCAAAAACAATCGGCTTACCCTCCTCAATCTCTATTTGATCTAGCGGCGGGGAAATTTCGGGGTTGTTAAGAGGGATAAGCTTCTCAGAGTCTAACGCATGTTCGTAGGCGGGCGGGACAAGATTTTGAAGGGATTCAGATTTTATATATTCGGCAAAACGCGCTTTTAGGATGCTAGAGGGTACCCTTCCTTTCCGAAAACCGGGAACAGAAACTCTCGTCCGTAACGCTCGATAAGTGCGCTCAAGTTCTTCATTGACCTCTTCAGCGGAAATTTCTATCCGCAGGCACATTTGATTATTTCCCAGCTTTTCTGCGGCAACCTTCAACTAAATCTCCAGCCTATATCCTTAAAGATGTGAGCGATGGGCGAGGAGGGACTCGAACCCTCACGGGAAAAATCCCAATAGATCCTAAGTCTATCTTGTCTGCCAATTTCAACACCCGCCCATACTCGTGGTGCGCCGTGAAGGAATCGAACCTTCAACCGCCTGATTAAGAGTCAGATGCTCTGCCAATTGAGCTAACGGCGCAAAGACGACAATGCGCCCAGAGGGACTCGAACCCCCAACCTATAGATCCGAAGTCTATCGCTCTATCCAAATTGAACTACGGACGCTTTTCACTAAATTGAAAATCAGCAGACTGCGTTCTATTTTCAATTTTCAAAAGAAAAAATTGGGGTGGATGATGGGATTTGAACCCACGACCACTTGATCCACAGTCAAGTGCTCTACCGACTGAGCTACATCCACCATCATCATGGCACGCCCGGCAGGATTCGAACCCGCGACCTACTGATTAGAAGTCAGTTGCTCTATCCAACTGAGCTACGGGCGCAAAAACGTTAACACTATAGATGGGTAGGTTTGAGCACGCTTTTCAAACGTGTTTGCCGTTAAGCGCACCAGCCCGAAAATTCAAATGCCCCGCATTTATTTTCGATTTATTAATCGGGGCGAGAGGATTTGAACCTCCGACCTTCTGCTCCCAAAGCAGACGCGCTTGCCGGGCTGCGCTACGCCCCGATGCCAAAAGCAGACTAAATATACCACATTTTGTAGGTAGTTGCAAGCCAAAATTCAGCATGGCAGTGATGTTCAATATCTCCGCGGAATGCTGCCGGCACAGTGACAGGGTTAGTATTAGATTCAGATGGCGGTTTGAGAAAAAGTTTGTTAAAATGCAACTTTTGAAGGGCGGGCATCGAAAAGTCGTGACAATCGTTGAATCCAAATTGTGTCGCTAGCACGAAGGTTTCTATGTACGCTTTCGGCTACACGACAGACTACAACACCCCAATCTATAGTCAATTCGGTTCATATTTACGCCTATTGCGGCAAGTTTGGTTTCCCGCCGTACCTTCTGACTAGATAAATACCGGTTCGTTTAGGAAACCGAACCTACCGCAGTGAATGGCAAATTTTTGGTCGTTCTGTAGAAATTTAAGATTATGCCACTTTTAGATAATAAATTCCTCAAACAACTTGATCGTCTACAATTTCGCTGTAACGAGATATTCCGGGGTAGGTTTAAAGGTGAACGGCGAAGCCTCAATCGTGGTGTCGGCATAGAGTTTTCGGATTACCGTCCCTATGAACTTGGCGACGATTTGCGGCATATTGACTGGAATGTTTATGCTCGGTTGAATCTGCCCTTTATAAAATTGTTCAGCGCTGACGAAGACCTTTCAATCTTCATATTTGTTGATAATAGTAAGTCAATGAGTTTTGGGACTCCGGCAAAATTGGAATGTGCTAAACGCATTGCAGCCGCTTTTAGTTATATCGGTTTGGCAAATTTTGATAGAGTTTCCATCATTACTCTCTCTGATCAGGTGATTCCAATTGTACCACTCACATACGGGAAAAGCCAATTCCCGAAGGTTTCCAGATCGATTGGAGCAATAACCGCAGCGCATGAAACCCATTTGGGGTCCTGTTTGACACACTTTGCCGCTAGTGCAAGACAATCTGGCGCGGCGATCGTCATCTCAGATTTTTTGGACACAGATGGTTATGAACTAGGACTCAAGCAGCTCAAATCTCGAAAATTCGATTTGACCGTCATTCAACTGCTGAGTGATGAGGAGTTGCGCCCAAGGCTTTCAGGTGAATTGCGGCTAGAAGATGCAGAATCTGGTAAGAAAAAAGGACTTACAGTCAGCGATCGAGCGCTAGCTAACTACAGGGAGCGGGTGGACGCATTTTGCGATGGCTTGAAAGGTTTCTGTCTGAACCAGGGAATTACGTATATTAAGATTGACAATCGTGTGCCGATTGAGGAATTCTTCTTACAGAATCTGCACAAAACCGGTTTGATTTTGTGAACGGAGTTTTAAACCCAGTGCCGATTATCACTTTTCTTTGGCGAGAATCGTTGACATTGGGAAATTATGTTGTCAATCTATGGAGAATTGGCTCCTCTATACGCTGATATTCAAAGAGTTCGCTTGAATCGAATAGAACCTCCAACTCCCGCTGAGCATTTTTCGGTGAATCAGAGGCGTGCACGATATTATGGGTGACATCAATTGAGAAATCGCCTCGGATGCTGCCTGGCTCGGATTCGGTAGGGTCGGTTGCACCGTTGAGCAAACGGACAAGCTCAATTGCGTTTCTTCCTTGGAGAGCGATGGCAACAATCGGCGTTGAAGTCATGAATTGGATTAGATAGCTATAAAACGCCTTCCCCTGATGCGGGAAATAGAGTTCTTCTGCTTTGTGAAAGGGGAGTTGAAGTAATTTCAGACCGACTAATTTAAGACCTTTGCGTTCAAATCTACCAATAATTTCGCCGATTAAACCTCGCTGAACGCCATCGGGTTTAATCAGTACCAGTGTTTTTTCTTGCTCCATTTGACCTTCTATCTGCGTAATTCATGTCTATATTATCTTCCTAGACCGCTCCTAATTCGATCTAGGCCGCGATTGATATCTTCGAGCGATGCCGCGAATGAAAAACGTAGGTGTTTGTCCGCGCCAAATCCGTTTCCCGGCACGACACCCACCTTCGCATCCTCAAGCAGATATGCTGCCATGTCCATAGAACCGTGGATAGTTTTTCCGTGAATTGTGCGCCCGTAATGCGCGGAGAAATCCGGGAAGATATAAAACGCGCCTTGCGGCTTGACGTAGGTAATGCCTTCAATTTCATCGAAGCGTTGAGAAATCACATCCCGCCGCTCCTCGAAAGCCTGCCGCATCTCCTCCACCGCCTTTTGCGATCCAGTAATTGCCGCGTAGGCGGCTTTCTGCGCAATTGAGGTCGGATTTGAGGTGCTATGAGACTGGATGCGTGACATTGCGCTAATGGCTTTTTCGGGTCCGGCTGTATACCCAATCCGCCACCCTGTCATCGAATATGCTTTGGATACCCCGTTGACAACAAAGGTAATTTCCTGAATTTCATCGCTAAGTGACGCTATACTTTGATGCTTCAGATTGTCGTATAACAGGGATTCGTAGATTTCATCGGAGATAACGTAACTGCGGTGTTTAACCGCAATCTCAGCAATCTGTCGGAGCGTTTCTGTATCGTAGATGGTACCCGTAGGGTTGCTGGGGCTGTTGATAATTATCGCTTTTGTGTTATTCGTGATTGCCTTTTCAATCTGTTCCGGGCTCATACAGAAGTTTTGCGCGGCGGAGGTCTCAATAACAACGGGACTTCCATCGGCTAGCGTCACGATTTCAGGGTAGCTAACCCAGTATGGTGCGGCGAAAATGACTTCATCACCAGGGTTGCAAATTGCTTGTAGAATGTTATAGATTGAATGCTTTGCACCGCAGGAAACGATAATCTGCGACGGTTTATACGTTAACCCGTTGTCCTTTTTGAATTTCTCGACGATGGCTGCCTTTAGTTGCGGGGTGCCGGCCGCGGGGGTATATTTGGTAAAACCGTCGTGAATTGCAGCAATCGCTGCATCTTTAATATAGTCTGGCGTATCGAAGTCCGGCTCTCCGGCTCCAAATTTGACAATATCAATGCCTTCTGCCAACATAGCGTTGATTTTCGCAGTAATTGCCAGCGTTGATGATGGTGCGACTTTTTCGCCCCGTTGAGCGAATGATAGCATTAACAGTACCCTCCTGAAATTTGATAACTGGTGATTGGCGGAGCGATTTCTCATCGTCCGTTCTGAAATGGTGAGTATAAGCCTCGCTCACTCAATCCTTCACCATTCACTATATTGCTACATCTTCTTTTCGAATTCTCTCAACAATTCCTTCTGTTTTTTCGTCAGAGATCGGGGAATTTCAACTTTAATCTCCACCCGAAGATCGCCTTTACGCCCTGAAGCATCGTTAATGCCTCGCCCGCGCAATCTCAACTGTTGGTCGGGTTGTGTTCCCGGGGGAATCTTCAGTTCTACCTGTTCTCTCAGCATTGGGAGGCGAATTTTTCCTCCTAAAGCGGCAAGGGTGAAAGGCACTGTTATCTGAGTGACCAGATTCAGGTCTTCCCGCTTGAAATTTGAGTGGGGTTGGACCGAGATTTTTGCGTGCAGAGAACCGCGATTTCCGCCGTTTACGGATTTTCCTTGACCAGTGAGGCGAAGCGTTTGCCCATCTTTAATTCCCGCGGGGATCTTTAGTGTGATAGTGCGATTATCAACTCGAATCTGCTTCTCGGCACCGAATACGGACTCCTCAAAAGAAATTGTTAGTTTGGTTTGAAGGTCACCACCGGAACGCGTATGGATGCGCGAACCGCGCCGCGTAAACACATCGCCGAAAACATCGCCAAAATTGCCAAAAATTTCTTGGCCGAAAATATCTCCAAATTGAGAAAAAATGTCGTCGAAATTCGTGAACCCTTGAAATCCTGAATCGTGCACGCCAGCATGCCCGCGTATATCATAAATTTTCCGTTTTTCCGGATCTGACAGTACCTGATACGCATTGGAGGCTTCCTTGAATTTGTCCTCGGCATTTTTATCACCTGGATTTTTGTCCGGATGATATTTTACTGCCAATTTACGATATGCGCGTTTAATGTCTTCAGGGGAAGCCTTCTTACCGACACCAAGCACTTCATAATAATCCTTTTCTGGCATCTCGCTTCCTCCTCATGCGAATAGGTTGGACGAATTCGCGAATTTAGATGTCAAGCTGGCTATCAGAGATGGTGCGTTCAATTTTTCCGCGTTGCTACTCTATACAGTAACTGTCGAACAATATTGTGCTTTTCGATTGACATCTCAGTAAAAACGGAATAAGTTATCATTGCGGCGCGGGAGGTCTAAACACGGCTACGATCCAGAATCTCCGCGATTTGGATAGCATTTAAAGCGGCGCCTTTGCGTAGATTGTCAGCGACAACCCACAGATTGAGTCCGTTTTCGATCGAGGTATCCTCACGAATTCGCCCGACGTAAACGGCGTCTTCTCCGGCAGCATCTACTGGAAGCGGATATTCTCGATTTAGCGGTTCATCAACAAGGGTCACGCCCGGCGCCCCGGCAAGAATTTCTCTCGCTTCGTCCGCCTCGAGTTTACGGTCGGTCTCAATGTTAATAGACTCGGCATGCGCGAAAAATACTGGCACACGAACTGTTGTAGCCGATATCCCGATGGAATCGTCCGCGAGGATTTTCCGGGTTTCATTGGCTATCTTTATCTCTTCTTCACTGTCACCGCTGTCGGAAAATGGCCAATCGAACGCGACATTGAATGCCATCTGGTGCGGGAATAGTTCTTGTTTGATTGGACGCCCTTCCAGTGCGGACACTGTTTGGTCAATGAGTTCTACGATGGCAGCGCCGCTTTTGCCCGAAACGCTTTGATACGTGGAGACAACGATGCGGTTAATCCCAACCGCATCGTAAATTGGCTTAAGTGCGACAACCATCTGCATGGTTGAGCAATTTGGGTTGGCGATAATCCCCTTATGTTTGATTGCCGCGTGCATGTTCACCTCAGAAACAATAAGCGGAGTATCAGGATCCATTCGAAACGCGCTCGTATTGTCAATAACGAGGCAACCCTTTTCTACCGCAGTGGGAATAAATTCACGGCTGACCGATGCCCCTGCGGAGGCAAACACCAAGTCTATGCCGTCAAATGAATTATGCGTCAACTCTTCGGCCACAATCGGTTCATCTTTGAATGTCAGAATCTCGCCTGCCGATCGATGAGAAGACAGCGGTTTAAGAGAGGCAACGGGAAATGCCCGCTCTTCCAGTATGCTCATTATGGTATTACCGACAGCGCCAGTCGCGCCGACAATAGCCACACGGTAACTTGTGCTCATATCAAGATTATACCTCTAGAAAAATGTTAACGGAAATTTTTAATCAATGGGAATATTCTACCACACATGGAGCGGAATTCGCAAGTTGAGCCAGATTTTTTCGAAATCACCCGTGTCTTTTCGGGCAGTAATACAACGCCAGCAGTGAAATCGAACAACAAAAGCTGAGAAATGGAGAGCATGTGGAAAGTTAAGATTGCGGGAATTCTCAATGATGGATAGGATCCAGTCTCGCCGTCGTAATCAACGCTTACGCATAACCATACGAAATCATTCCGTATGCAAGCTAATTTCACCAACCTCGGGTTGTAATTTCTAGTCCGGCTTCCTAGACCGAAATCGTAGTGAGGCGGCATAAAGGAGTAACCAAATGAAGCGCACGATTTTCGAAGATTTATATTGTTGGTCAATGTTCAGCGAGATGCGCCAGGTCGACTTTAATGGACACCTGTGGGTGCAGTCTGAAGGAAATATCCTCATAGATCCGGTGCCGATGATTGACTCAGACCACGAACAAATGAATAAACTCGGCGGCGCGGCATGGATAATCATTACGAATCGAGATCACGAGCGGGAGGCAGCGGTATTCAAGAATCGCACAGGTGCGAAAATTGTCGTGCATGAAGCTGATGCCGATGCACTGTCCGTTAAAGCCGACCGGCTAATTGCCGATGGTGAGGAGGTTGTCCCTGGATTGCGGGCAATCCATTTGCCGTTCGGAAAAAGCCCCGGTGAAATCGCGCTTCACTTTCCGGAGAAACGGGCAATCCTAGCCGGAGACATCATCGTTGGTGATCCGGTTGGGCATCTGTCACTGTTGACCGATGAGAAGTTGGAGAGTCCTTCCAAGGCGGCGCTGGCACTCCGGAAAATCTTAGCGTTATCGTTCGATGCGATGCTTGTCGGAGACGGCCACTCAGTGCTTCAAAATGCTCGCCAGCGCTTGGTAGAATGCCTCCAGCGCCGTACAGATATTTACATCAACCGAATTAACATTGACGAGATTGAATGGGTGAAGCGGAATGCGCCAACGCCTTACGATTTTGAGGAGAAGGACATCGATCCGCTAATTGGGGGGAAACATCTAGGGTATCGGTTAATCCGATTGCGGCCGAACAACGCGAGTTACCCAATGCACCTACATCATTTTGGAGAAGAGATGTTCCATGTGATTGAAGGCTCTTGTACCCTAAAAACGCCGCGTGGCGACCTGACCGTAACGGCGGGTGATTTCATCGCCTTCCCGCCCGGCGCATCAGGCGCCCATAAATTCATAAATGCGGGAGACGCGCCGTGTACGTTACTTGCGGCTGGCATGTCAATCGAACATGATATCAGCGAATATCCGGATTCCAACAAAGTTTTCCCTTATGTAACACAACGCATTTACCGAAAGGATGAGTGTGTGGACTACTGGGATGGCGAAGTGTAGTTATCAAGGTTGCACTGCGGAAGGGTACGATGCCCCTTTCAAATCCTGCATTTAGCACCATATTATTGGATTATATGCACACGGTTATTCCCGCGGGTCGTTTCGTCCGACATCACGATTGGTGTTTCAATAAGGGCAATGTATTGCCCATCCGCGCTGATGTCGATAGTGTCGTAAGGAAGTAGTCCTTCTACACGGTAAGTGTAGAGGTATTTGGCTAGCCCTCCCCCAGTAGCATTGAGGTCAAAGAGGGAAACCCCATGGAGTTGTTCTTCGCCGTTTCGGCTCGCTTTGGAGATGCTGACGGCGGCGTAGCGGTTCCTGGCGTCAAGGCGTAAGCCTTGCGGCATGTTTTGCAATGCCCACCGCCACGCTTTCTCCCCCGTCCATTTGTAAGCGAACAACGTCAGCCCATTTGGGTGGGCGGCAGGCGGCTGCTGTGCGCCCTTCTGCAAGTGATACGGGATATAAGTGTCGCCTGTTACGAAGAGTGCGAACGAATTGGTTGCTGCAATTGTGCCCGAGGTCGCGGTGATTGGGATATCGCTGACTTCAAGCGGCGTCGTGAGTTCGGCTTGCCATAGCGGATCGACTTTTTCATGCGCGGCATTCACCGCATCGAAGATAAACGCTCTCCCGTCTTCCGTCGTAACGTTAATAAATTTTCCGTCCGGCGAAACGCCGACGCCTCGCCAGAACTTCACTGCTTCAAAGTGTGGTTTGAGCGGTTCAAAGGCGTATTCCCACCGTTTTGCTCCCGATACACCATCAATTACGCATAACGTTCCCGGTTGAAATTGTGGGGACGCACCGCTGCTGATTGTATCGTACACAAGCGCGATGCTTTTTCCATCCCGGGAATAGTCAAACCATCTGATTATCATCGGCAGCGGTTGGCGGCTCGGCCATTTCCATTTCAGTTTGCCGGTTTCTCCATCGAATCGGTACAGTTGGGATTTTTTCAATGCGGCTCCGTCTTGAGTCCACGAATGTACGCCGGCGGCGAGCAAATCCCCATTCCCTGTGGCGGCGATGCGGTAAGGGCCCGGATACTGTACCCATGCGTACACGTCGTTCGGACGGTATGGCGTGGAAGTATCAATGTCATCCGCCATGCGGTATTTCCACAGCAGGGCAGGTTTTTTGCCGGACAGTTCATAAGCAAAGACGAATCCGTCTGCGGACTGCTCGCCGATGAATAGCCGCCTACCATCAGGACTAAACGCCGCGTGCTTCGTGTAGCTTTCTGAAATTCGTGTTTTCCAAATCTTCTCGCCTGTGAGCGGATTGATGAGTGCCAAGTGACCAGCATCCGTGGCAATTGCTAATTTTTCGCCGTCCGGGGAAAAGGCAACGGTCGTCGCCTTCGCCGGCCTCTGCAAATTCTCAAATAGTGATAGCAAATCGTCCAGTTCAATCGTGCGAATAGGATATGCGCTCGGCTTGCGAGGCGCGGTCACACTCGCATCAAATCTGCAGCCATCCCCCCATAGTACATTTATGCGGTAAGTCTTATGCGGCTCCCACGCGAATTGTATCAGAAAGCGTTTGTCATCAAATGCCTCCACCCTTTGCATGAGCGAATGTCTGTTTTCAATACGCTCCGCTGCTGACGCTGCCCTCACTTCAATAAGAGACAACTCGTTAATTGAAACACTCTCTTCTAATTCAACAGCCATACCAAACCGTGTAAAAACAACGTTTCCCTCGATTGTTTTCGCGCTCTGTACTGCACCTATTGACGTGAATAGAAACATCAACGAGGCAAAACATATACGCCGCCGCAGTTGCATGTTCATTAAACACCTCCGTGGAAAAGTAGTAGGCATACTCCGTATGCCGTCATCCGTGTCCCGATGCCGTCACCGGATTTCAATGTTATATGTGGAATTTACGGCACACGGAGTGTGCCTACGACCATGCATCACCCGAAAAGTAGCAGGCATACTCCGTATGCCGTCATTCGTGTCCCGCTGCGTGCATTGGGATTCAACGCAATATGTGGAATTTACGGCACACCGCGTGCGCCTACGACTATGCATCACCCGAAAAGTAGCAGGCATACTCCGTATGCCGTTACCCATGTCCCGCTACTGGCGTCGGGACCCAATGCAATATGTGGAATATACGGCACACGGAGTGTGCCTACTACTTTGCCTTGAGCGTTAAACTGCGTAAGTCCTAACTTGTTAAACCACAACCCGCCGCAGCCCTCGGCTCAACCGCCTTCCCAAAAGCACGCCGATAAATGTATAAGCAAATCCGCTAACGACAATCATCGTGAGGATATACCAATCTGCGTAGAAAAGGCGATGAAGTGTCATGCTCAGTTGAAAATCGGTGTATACACCGAGAGCATCGCAGATGCCGAATACAAATGCCAATACCAGGACATTCTTGCCTCTCTGCGAAATTAAAAATCCGAATTCGAGCAACAGCACAATCGTACCCGTGTAGAGCAGCGTAATCGGGGTGAGTAACCCAAGCGTGACGCCGCCCAACAGCACGCGAACCGCCGATACTAAGGTAATCACTCCTGATTTGGGGATGAGCATCAACAGAGATGTGAGCAAGGTGTAATACAATATTTCGTTAATTAACCCGTTAATGAGGAATGAAATTGGTCCCAGTAAAGCGGCGGTCAGATTGGCGAGTAGCGTCACCGGTACGCTAACCGCGATGAAAATGGTTGTTCCAAACAGGGTAATCAAGATGAGCTGTCTCGTCGAGAATCGCTTGAAAAACCCCCGGTGAAAGCGCAGCAGGAAAAACAGTCCAAGTCCGGTTGCGCCAAGTGCAACGCCGGTAACCATTAGAGCGTGCAGATTAGGCGTTTCGATGAGCAGCGGCCGTTTAGCACGCAGAACAGTTTTGTCGCTGCCCCAGATTTTGATTTCGATGTCGCGGTCGTAACGCCCTGTGTGGGCAAAATCTGCGCCTTTCGCACGGGCGGAATCGGGATTGAAGTAGATTGGGAGCGGCACAGCGGTTGTAACCCCGCCTGCCAAGCTGGCGAACGCAACACTGCGATTCGTGCCGGCGTTGACGGCGTCGGGCGGTGCAAGAAAGGCAACAGGTTCTCCGCCTTTCGCGTCGAGATTTATTGCGCCGACAATAACGTGTATGATGTCCTGACTGTGGTTGCGGAGAGACACAGTTTGGTACGCAATGGGTTGAAAATAGTCCACAGCATGAGCCTTTGCCCCGAACCATCCGCCTGCCTTGCCCAACAGCGGACGATGGTAGTAGATTGCATCTGGACGACGGCGTGAATCGACAACCCCTGTTGCGTCAGTGGGCATCGTAATGGCTTCAATCGAGAGTTGTGCGGCAATCTCGTCCACGGTTGCTGAACGCAGCGGCAGCGCCGCAGACCGGTTCCATTGCGTGCCGGATTCATCCTCAAAGAAGACCTTCGCGGCAATCTGCGCTGAATCGGGCAATTTTTCATTCGGAATTTTTAGTTCGAATTGGCTGTGCCAAATCTCCGCTTCAACTGTAAAATTCCCTCTCGCAGCAAATGCAGTTGCCTCTTCTCGTTCCAACTCATGACCGAGGAGGTTGGATGAGTTTCCGACACGGGGTTCGCTATGCCAAATTGATTGGGTTTGCAACACCTGGATGACTGAAGGGATGTAAAGCACAACCTTAAACCTAACGGGCGCTTCCAATCCGTTCCGCACCAAAACCGTCGCTGTCATTTCACTGCCGCCTAAGACCAACGATTTGGCGCTCCGTTGTTTCGGATCTGCTAGGGCATTCCGGGGGGATGGCGAACTCGGCTTGACCGTCCCGTATGGAATCGCAATCTCAATCGATCCGCGCGGATTGTTTGCGGGCGCCTCGGCGCTTATGGCTGCCGATTCGCCCGTGTCGTAGGTAATCTCAAATCGATACCTTTCCCCTGCGTCCCAACGAAAATACAGCGGCTCTGTGCTGCGCGGATACCCGCCGAGATTGAGTTGAGCAACGACTTCTCCTTCCGAACCAAATGCTCGGATGTATTTGACCGACTCTTGACGATTGGCATCAAAGTGGATTATTGCGCCCATCGGAATAAAGGCGGCACTCCATGAAGGTGGAGGTTGTTCGTTCTGCTCGGAACAGCCGCAATACGTAGCACACAATGGAATAAAGAGTGCTAGAATATGTAACGTAAACCTGTTTCCGTGTTTCATCTTAAGAACCTATTTGAAAATTCATTTTATACAGCCCCAAAGGACGGCAGGTTTATAGTACCCCACTATCCTCCGTAGGCGGGGCATCTTGCCCCGCCCAATGCTGGAGTAAGGTATTTGCTGGAATCAAGCGACCGAATTGCGAAGGCGATTGTAAATCCCGCGCTATAGAAATTCCACCGGTTATAGCAACTCAAAAGCCCAAGAATGGCTTTGTCACCTATTATTCAAACATGCTCTAAGCATCGCCGTCTAAAAACAAAAAACCCCAGTCTTCATTTAGAAAACCGGGGTACAGTTCGCTATTCCTAAACCCGCCGTTTCGGTAAAAGGAACGCGTTTTCTGGTTCACAGCCTTCCCGCGAAAACTCTGTGTGAAACGCGATTCAGGTAGGTCTCCTGACTGGCGACACTTCGTGTCCGCCTTCCCATCTCAACGTATCGGGACAGTGGCATTGTAGACACGATTATTCGTCGTTCACAGTGGCGGGGCCGTGGCGGCTTTTCACCGCGCTTCCCTATTCTCCACAATCGCAATTGATTGCTGGCGCCTGAATCGAAAAAAAATTCAGTTTTAAGTTTTTTCTCCGCTGTTCAAATAGTAACAGATTCACGCGGGCTATTCAAGCAGAAATGGAATTGGGTATCTGGAAACTGCGTTTTCGTAATGTTTAGTGTTTCCAATTTCCTGAACTTACCCACAGGTTTTGGGCGGGAACGCATGAAAATTAAGGGACTTATATACAATAGTATCAATCAATAAAAAAGGACGGGTCACATATAAAAACCCGTCCTCAGTTAATCATGCACTCAATTATCAAAAAGAACCAAAATGGAATATCATCGTCGTTTCCTTGCGCCGCACTATTCACCATCACCTTTTTCTAACTATATTAAAGCGGTCCAAAGGATGGGGGTAAGTTCAGCTTAGTTTCATGATACCTTCGCGTTTTATGCCTCCGACGTTTGCGGGTTCTCCGGGGTTAACTCCCTTCTCGCTACCACTCATTAGCTGAAGGATTTCTGTTCTGTCCATTAAAGTTCGACGTCATTCGGTGGCGTTCGTCTTTGGTTTCGCAGTTGTTTGTTCTGTGCTTGCACCAATTAGGTGCAAGCACAGAACAATATTTAACTTTGGTAAAATTCCCTTGGCACTTTCGTCGCTACCGCCAGTCCATTGCTCTTGCGTTTACGCCGAGTTTAATCTGCTCCAACGATGGTTCGACATCCGGCAACGCGGTGAATATTCCCCAATGCGAGCCTAGATGTTGCCAGACGGCAATACGCTTGCCATCTGGTGACCATACTGGATACTTAAAATGGGCGCCTTTACGTATCAACCGTTGAGTATGAAGATTGCGGCTAACAACGTAAACGGTCCAAGCATTTCCGAAATGACGCATGTAGAGGATACTCCCGCCATCCGGCGACCAATCAGGCGATTCTTCATCGCCGGGAGAATCCGTCCATTGTTTAAGCCCCGATCCGTCAACATTTATTGAGTAAATATTTTTGCCGGTGTCTTCGTCTGATTTCCCTCTCGAAAACGCAATCGAAAGTCCATCCGGCGACCAACAAGGTTGGTGTCCATTCGTAACAATTTCAGTGAGATTTGTGCCATCAATATCTATTAATTTGATACTTCCGTTTGAAAACGCGATACGCTTGCCATCAGGCGACCACGCCGGATCCAACCCGCCAACATCAGGACTCGTCAACAGCCTCGTTATACAGCCGCCTTCACGAGCAACATGAAGCGTAGAAATTCCAGTGTTCAGATACTCGTCTACGTACACAATGCGCTGCCGGTCAGGTGAGAGATTTGGATCGTGTCCAGAAATGACAAACGTGTCATTAGTCCCGTCTGGATGAATGATATAAATTTCGCCGTCATCTTCATATGCGATGATGCCGTTATCTTCTGATGTTGACAGTTCGTCATCATCGCTGCAACCGAGACATACTAAACAGCCAATGAGCATTACGAATGTTCGTCTGTACATATCGAACTTTCTCCCTTCTGGTTTGACGTTAGTTTTGACCCATCAACAAAGGCAAATACGTTTGCATCGCTGGTTACTCGTACATTGCACAAGAATGGGGTCATCATTTACCAACCCAACTTTTTTGTAATTGCGCGAGTTTCAAATCGCTGTTAATGTAGTTACGCAATTCTGATGCCAAAGGAATTCACAACAGAAAAACAGAAAACGCTATTTACACACAGATTCAGTACCGATTTTGTAGCGTAGGATGAGTTTAACTGTCCAAAATCTGAACAATAGCCTCCAATAATTGAACTCCAAATCTCGCAGAGGAGCTAACAATGGAACAATTCGGTGTTTACGCTCCGTGGTGATGTGTACCGTACTAAGCTCTTTTCAGGAGGCACCGGAATTCATCAATTGTGTTTGCGTAAATGTCTCCATCAACATATCGTTCTTGGTGATTCATTCCATCGTGACCATCGGACACTATTACCCAAATGTAGGGGAATTATGTAGAATTGTACCACGTGGTAGGAATTAAGTCAAAGTCTCGAATTTTTTCTTGCGGGGTTTTGATTCTGAACTTACGCCCAATGTTTAGACAGTCATGCTTGTCCATTAAGGTGTAAGTCCTAAGCTATCCTGCTACGTTTCGACACCTAATATTGTTGGAAATACACCGCCTGAGGTGTGTCGGTGTTGCCATAACAATTCTCCTTAAAATTTAAGAGTGTCAATCTGAATTACTACATCGTTAGGTCTATCAATAATGTTTCGCCAAACCTTGCAGATTTTTATTCGATTTTGAGATTTCATTACAACAAACATGCGTCTGTCTGCGTTCTGTGAATGGACATGATTCTGCATTAGGTAAAGTACAAGTTTATGCAAAATCAGTGTTTACGCTTAACAGTCTAAATACACATATGGTCTATGCTGGCTATAATGACAAGCATTCCATGCCCTAATAACTCAATAATCATCGAAATCACCTTTCTTTTTGCTTAGTAGGAACAACAGAAATGAAAAAAGCCACCACAATGAAGTGATGGCTTGTATTGGATGCGAAAGAGTGCGAAGGCGAAGGCTTTCGCCAAACTCGTGTAACAGGCGAGATGCCTATCACCTCTTGTGTGTTTCGTTTAGTATAGATGCCGTCAAACTCTCATAAATTTTAGATTTTAAAATGGATTTTGAATTCTCCCCCGTGTTTATATCTAGGTTAAAATGATCGACTATGCGCCCCGCATTTATCAAGAAAAAAAGCATGTTATGATTACAAAAGCCACAAACTACTAATCGCGTGTGTTTATCTTGACATCTCGCCGGTCGTAAGCGATTATTTTTACATAGTTGGAATGACCCCAAAAAACTGGACAGTGAGCTAAGAAGGATTTTATAATAATTAACCGTCCAGAAAGGGGCTATCATGCCGAAGACAAGACGTCAATTTACACCCGAATTTAAGCTCGAATGTGTGCTAGATATCATCAGTGGGCGGAAACGCCCAGTCGAAATTTGTAACGAATATCAAATCAGCGATACCTTACTGTCCAAATGGCGCCAACACTTCATGGAAAACGCCGCGAATCTCTTTGTGGGTGAACAGAACCACAAGAACGCCTCCAATGCGCGCATCGCTGAACTGGAGCGTCTCGTCGGGCAATTGACATTGGAGTTGTCTGCCTCAAAAAAAGTATTGAGTTACTTCGACTCTCGATAAAGCAGAAACGGGAATTGGCGAAACGCGGCAGCAAAGCATTTCCCATTAGCCTACTGTGTAATGTGCTCGGCTTGTCTCGAAGCAGTTTCTATTACGATTCCAAAACCGAGGGTGATGCTCAGCTTTGCCGGCATATCGAGCAAATACGTTTATCAAATCACCGCTATGGGTATCGCAGAATCACAAATGAACTGCATCGTCAAGGATTGGTTGTCAACCGAAAACGGGTGCAACGTCTGGTTGGCGCACTAGGGCTTCAGGTACGTCCTAGGCGAAAGCGGGTGATCACCACCAACAGTCAACCCGGACGATATGCGTATCCGAATTTGCTCAAAGATTTATCAGTCACTTATCCTGACCAGATTTGGTGTGCAGATATCACCTATATTCCACTGGCTAGTGGTCAAGTGGCTTATCTGGCGTTATTGTTTGATGTTTTTACTCGAACCATAAGAGGCTGGGAGTTGTCGCGAAACATGTCAGTTAACCTGTTGTCTGGGGCTTTGAGAAAAGCATTAGCAAGACAGCATCGTCCCCAAATCCATCATTCAGACCGAGGTGGACAGTACATTGCTGAGAAGTATTGTCAGCAATTGAGAGCGATAGCGTGCCGCATTTCCATGACGGACCGTGGGAAACCGTGGCAGAATCCATACGTTGAGAGTACGATTGGCAGAATCAAAGACGAGTATATCGTTGACTCCGAGTATCAGAATTTCCGGGATGCATACAACCAACTTAGTCCAGTATTAGATGTCGTGTATAATCAGAAAAGGCCTCATTCAGCGCTAGGCTATCGGACACCTGCTGAATTCGAGGCAGCGTATAATGCAAACTAGAACACCAATCGATATTTAATCTTGAATTAATAACGCAGCACTAACACAGTTATAGGTTAAGTCCTAAACTTCAAAATACCTTCTTAACATCCGCAATTTCGTGTCCAAACAATTGGGGTCACTGCCAGTTACAGAATAAGCTTGTTCAGCTAATATGGGATAGCGCGTTCAGGTGGAACTTATTTGCCCGGTAAGCGGGCAAAGGGTAAATGGGTCGCCTAAAGCCCGCGCGCCTCTTCCCCGCCTGAACGTAATATCCCACCAATACAAAGGAAACTAAATGCGATATGTGGATACCTATACTCAGCCTAATTGTAGTAATAATTGGTTGCTTACTCGGTTTATAATGGGCACAAAACATCGCCCATGGACTCTACATATTATGTAACGTGGTATTGGTTGTTGCTAGTATTGCCGCCGTTTTCTGGTTGGCGCTGCATTATCCGTCAAGTCCAGAGAAGATACTTGAGCTAAATGACTGGCAGTGGGTGTTACCAACACCCACTGCCTCAATCATCTTACGTCACGTGAGAAAGGAGGACTATACGATGATTGATGTACTCACACCGGAGCAAAAACAGCGTATTCTCGCCGCAAGAGAACGCAATCGCTCTGGCGCTGAGAGGCATGTCTTTGAGCTGTACCTCAAATGCCAACAAGTATATAGCATTATTATACATTCGGTGGAACGACTCGTGAGACGTGCGTCTTAGGCGTAATCAGGGGGTGTTTCACGCAATGCACCCACTGAGAAACTTATCGAACAAGTTTATCCGGTTTCGGCGATTATATTTCAAGCAAGATTCAGCAACATAGAGCGGAGCGTAATTCTCTGAGTAGTGGTGGTGTGTTCCGTTCCACGCACGTTTCAGCGGGCTCCAGAACCTATTGATGGTGTTCTTATCGATCTCTTTGTTCTCACTGTCCTCGCTGTCCGCTAGCTTGTGCTCGGCGTGTTTAATTACCTGATGCTTCATGATGGACTTGACAGGCAGATAGCCTTTGTATTCGTCCATCATAAGTGTTGGTTCTTTAGGGCGTGCTCCATGAGTTACAATGTCGTTATGGAGCTGATGGCGGTGTACAGGACGGTGCCCGCTGCCAATCGCCGTTTACTCTGGTTTCGATGAAGCATGTGAAAATGCCGTCGTTAGATTTCCATTCAATCTGATGCTTTCGGCCGTGATTGTTGCCTTGAGCATCGGCGCCGTCAACGTAAGCGTAAACAGTCGCGTCTTCGTCTTTAGTTAATTCTACACCGTAACTAGAAGTGCTACGAGTTTCAGAAATGGGCGGCCCGGTTTCTGGAATTGACCATGACGGGTTTTCGTTCCAATCCGCGCCGTTGAGTTTTGTCCCGTCGAGAAATAGTTCTACTCGACCAGATACGAGTCCTGAGCTATTGGCTGAAGCACTCAGCCAGACTTTGTTGCCATTAATTCCAGCGTTGCAATATGCGTTCATTAATTTCACCTCATGTTAGTGGTTCAGTGTAAATGCGTCTAAATGCGCATTTCCTTTGGGGTAATGCCAACCCATGTTAGCATTATTTGTCCCAAAGCCTTTATAAAACGCGTTGATAAGCAAAAGACCTGTTGTCGCTTATCACATCTGTTCTAATCATTCTGGTCGACATCATCGTCGTGCATCGCCGACGGGGTCGCCTTCTCAACTTCAAAGTATTCCTCGAGTTGAGCAAGCACATGGTTCGCACGGCGTTTCCATCCGACATGCCATTGTTTGAATTTATCCGGATTGAGGTCTACAAGACGTTGATAATGCGCTAGTTTCTCCTCATGGAATCGAGTAATCAACTCATTGTCGATACCCGGGTCGGATTGCAATTCAATTTCAACGGTTTGTCTCCATGCGGCGACCGCCCCGCTGGTGTTGCGCCCCCATGCACCATCGTCAACGGCGCCCGCCATACGCTGGACAATCTTGACGGCAGCCTTGCCGGCGTTTACAACGAAGTCGCTATAGATATATTGAAGAAATTCGGGAAGCTCCCACGTATGATACCTTTCAAGATAATCGACATAAAACGCCTCAACGATGTCTTGTCGTTTTGCGAGACCTTCCACGGATTCAGGCGCTTCCGGGAAGCGTTCGAGGTTTTTGGGACGCCAGATATCCCAGCTTTGTTTCGTGACGCCGTCGCATGATATACCGCCGACGTTCGCAGGTTCTCTGCGGTTGATTCCCTTTTCGCTACCGATGATTAGCTGAATGATTTTTGTTCTGTCCATTTAATTTTAACCTCATTCCGTTAGTTTTTGCACGAGCGACTTCAACCTTTTTCGACCACGGGCTAGTCGATTGTTCACGACTGCCTCTCCGAGCCCCAACTCTTGAGCTATCTCCTTATGGCTCATACCGCTCAAGCGCAGTAGTAATGGCTGTTGTTGTGAGTCAGGAAGTTGTTCGATAGCCCTTGCAAGCCTGTCCCGCATGTCGACGAGTTCCTGTCGCTGTTCATCGCGCCGATGTGCAAACACTGCGGCGACATTCGATACCTCCGTTTCATTGGCGTCGCGAGAGAGTGAAAGGCACTCAATTAGTTTTTGGCGTTCTCGGTACTTTCTTGCTATGAGTTGAGATGCTATGCGGAACATCCAGTTTGGGAACTTTTGTGGATTCTTAAGTTCTTGCAGATTTTGCGAGACCTCAATAAAGGTCTCTTGAACAATGTCTTGTGCATCTTCTTGAAAGCGAACGACAGTAAGGGCGATTCGTACCGACTATAGAGCAAGGAGAAAGCGTCCTTGTCACCCTTCAAAGCCTGACGAACCAATTCGGCGTCGCTCGATTTTTCGCCAACTCGCATCCCACTCCCCAGATCTGCAAAAAGTGATTGGGGTGTTTACAACTTACCATTGTAAACATGTATGACTATATGGCTAAAATCTATCACTAAAAATGAAATTTTTTTTTCAAGGATATCGACTTGTAGGGCAATTTATGGTATGATTTTGATCACGGAAAGAGCGTTGGACGTGCACAATCCGCTTTTGCGTGGATGTGCTCGAAGCGGTTATGAAGACGCAAACTTGAGGCAATGAACCTGCGAGGTTGGGAAGTGGGGGTTGCGAATTGCCAAGCTGTGGTTTTTTGTGAGGGGGGGTTAATTCACCAGGTTATGTTGACATTTCAACGTAGCCAGATAAGCGTGGAGACGAAACTCAGAAATCCAAAATAACGGGCAGCTAGTTTCTCGAAACGAGAAAAGATACGACGGTACCATTTTATTTTGTTGATGAAACATTCGACTAGATGTCTCTCTTTGTATAAATGGGGGTCGTATTTTCTTTGAGCACCACGATTCCGTCGAGGCGGTATCACCGGAATGGCACCATTGGCTTCAATAACGTTGATAAATTCAACTGAGTCATATCCTTTGCCTCCAATTACATGCTGGCTGTTATATCCAACTATCAACGATTCGGCTTCAGCTATGTCGTGTCTCTGACCGGTGGTTAGCTGGAGTCTAAGCGGATTACCTAGTGCGTCAACTGTGATGTGAATCTTGGTGCTGAAGCCGCCGCGAGAACGTCCTAGTGCTTGGTTTTCGGCACCCCCGTTTTTTTTGAGGCGCCAGCCGCGCATGGGTGAGCCCGGCAAATGGTCGAGTCAATAATAATTGACTCCATATCTGGGTCGGAGGCAAAGTGGCGGTGCATATGTTCGAAGATTCCTATGTCACACCAGTTACTAAACCGCTTGTAGACGGAGCTCCAATTGCCATAGGCAGTTGGTAATAATCTCCATTGCACCCCGCTACGAGCCACCCACAAGACGGCTTCAACGAATCGTCGGGTGCCGGCTTCGTTGCGGACATAGATGTTGCAACAACCTAGAAGAAACTGGTATATCTTTCTCCATTAGTCATCAGGTAAGGTTATAGCCATCATGCTTAACATTATGCCACAACCTTATAAACAAATGTCAACAGAACCTAATAGTCAGATGCTATTGGGATTCGGGCCATTTTCAATGCAATCCGTGATAATCGTGAAGCTATTCTCGGCAATCGCAAAGCAATTCGTGCGAAGCGCATAGCGATTGATGAAATCAACAGCAAATTCGATCGGGTTCTCGATCATCTAGAAATTGGGACGTAAATCCTACCGCCACTTGTTATCATAGGAGAGGGTAACAGGCTTGACAGAATGGCAAGGTATATCTTTGGAGGAATGCTAATAATGTTGATACTGTTTGGCATTGCGTTAGGTATTATGATTGGGTTGTTTGGCTCTTTTGTCCCCACGGCACATGCAGTGATGATTCTGATTCGGTTGTCGGCCTATGGCTTTTGGACGAAGGTAAAGGCTTTAGAACGTATGAGCATACCGGCAACTTTAAGCATGCATGGATTCTTGGTGAACCCGGACATCGTGCCGAATGGGTGCCCGGCAAGTTTGGCACATGCTTAGATTTTTTGGGCAATCCCGGCGTTTCGATTGGTGATTCCGGCGAGCATACTCCGAATGAGGAAATAACGATAACAGCATGGTCGAAAATACTGGATGCCACGCGTGTAGGTTCATCTTGATGGTATCACCTCAATCCAAATACGGTAGATGCATTTGCCGGCGCACAGATGCGCACCGAGAACAATAAAAAGAAGATACAGTGGGCATTCGGGTCGCCGGTTATACGCTTGATAGTGGATTGGACGCCAGTTGAAGACGTATGGCAACATTGGGCTTTCACGCATAGCGTGCGCGACAACCGAATGGCGATATATCAGGACGGCAAACTATTTGCCGAGATGGCCGATTCCAGCGCACTCAACTCCACACAAGGATGGGGCAGGATCGGGCCTATATCAGGCCTCATTGATGATGTCGGTGTGTTCAACCGCGCACTAACCCAAGCAGAAATCCAATTTATCATGAGACATGGGTTCGCATCAGCGTTAGCCGTTCAGCGGGTGGGTAGGGTTGCCAGCACCTAGGGCGAGATTAAGACCAAATTAACGTCCAAAACCGCACAATGTTCACGCGCGACAACCTCGAAGTCCTCCTTGGTATTGACAACGCCTGCATAGACCGAATCTATCTCGACCAGCTGTTCAATTCCAAGCACAACTAGGCTGGACCGCCTGGTTTTAAAGTTGCCGGGGCAGCGTTTAAAGACGGGAGGACACTCACTGACATTGACGTTGAATGGATGGCTTGATAGCAGATGAACCTGCCTGCGCTAAGCAGGCTGCGCGACTCCGTGCCGTCTGATTCGGAAAAAGCGTATGTCGTGTATATGTCGGTCCGTTTGCTCTAGATGCGCCGGTTACTTAAGCCGACAGGCAGTATTTATCTACACGGCGATCCGACAATGGATCACTGGTTTAAAATCACGCTCGACGCCATTTTTTAGGAGAACAGGGTTCCTGAACAAACTCATTTGGCATAATTTCAAACCAGGTGCGAGTAAAACAAACGACCCACGAAATTATGGTTCGTTGTTGTTCTTCACAAAACAGGATATATTTACGTTTAACATTGACGCAACACTATTTGAATATGATAACATATCAATTTGAGATTTGATCGCGTAGATGAAAATGGACGGCGATATAAAGTCCATTACAACTCGGATGGTACAACTAGCAAATCCTATATGAAAGCGGCGGGCAAACCCGACAATGTTCTCAAAATCCCATTTATACAGGGCACCGCTAAGGAATGTGTCGGTTCTCCTACCCAGTACCGGAAAGCGTAAAGTAAAAAACGTCAATTACTCTTCCTTTAGTAATAAAGCAAAGGAAGAAACCAAACCAAATCCAGCGAAATTTCACGTATTGTGAAAACCATTCCGAATGTTTCATTTCAGTAGCATGACAATAACCGCAACAACCGCTGCGATACCGCCAAGTCCACCTACGCCCGTGAATAACCAAGTCAACAGCGAAAGTTGCCCGTCGCGCCTATTGCCATCCGCCTCCAATACCTTCACGCGTGTTTCCTGGTCAACAGTAGATTCCTGCATCGCTTTCAAGAGCGTTTCAACTTTGGCGCCCTGCGCTTCCGATGCTTTAAGTCGAGCGTCATGTTCGCCAATCGTTGCACACTGTTTCTCAAGCCGTTCATGATGGTGATCCATGCGAACTTCCATCCTTGAAACAACATCAAGAATTCTATCCAGCTTTGCCTCGACGGTGTCAGCCACCTACGGTACCCCCGCACCCGGTATCATATAACGAATTGGAGATATTGTCTGGCGCGTGCACGGTCAGAGTAAGTCGCCAATTCTCGTCACCGCACATGTCACACACCGTGCCTTAATAAACGGCACAATAAACAGACAACTTTCCCCACGTCTTTGGTTTCTTAATCGCAAATGCAATTTAAATCGGGTTCAGCTCTTGTAGAGTGGGTTTGGCCGACGGCGAAACCCAAGGCTTTTGAAACCACCAGACGACGGAAAAGCGTTGGGGCACGGTGTTTAACCCAACCTACGAAAACTGAAAATAGTCCACAGGATGAGTCTTTGCTCCCGACCATCTATCTATCTTTCCCAACAGTGGACGTGGGTAGTAGAATACATGTCGACGATGACGTGAATCATCTACCCTTGTTGCGTTAGTGGGCATCGTAATGTCTTCATTTGAGAGTTTTGTGTGCAATCACCGGTTACCTTGGGCACATCAGCCAAATCATATTTTTCAGACGGCTTAACCGCCGCCCGGGAATCACGCACACCGCATCAAGAATGTTCATAGTGTATTTAGGGGCAATCTAATACGTGTACAGTAAAGCCCACTTATCTTCGCATGATAGAGTTTCTTTGTCGTGCTCGTTTTCAGCAGACCCCGCGCGCATTGTGTAATGCGCCCATTCCGAACAATTGCCATGCCCTTGGTTGGGGTCGTCGGGATCATACTCGACATGATCCAAGCCGGCGCCATGCCCCATTTCATGCATAAGCACATTCAAAAGGCAAACCTCAGTACTACTCGTAGAGCCGTGCAAATCCCAATCATAATACTTATTTAGCATTATATCGATTTCAGTCAAATAATTTCCACTCCGCCACCGGCGGGTGTGAGCTAAATCAGCCTCATCTTCGGGTTGGCCTAGTCAGGTCCAGCCGACAACGTTTTTGCCATCCTGGACGTTTGGCACATGTGTCGTGGTATGTGCCTTGAACTCATAATAGAAACTGGATGTATCACCGTCGTGTTCAACATTTGACCATCTACTAGCTGCCGTGTTGACATCATTTGTAAAACGGAACTATCCTTAGTTGTACCTCTTCGCAGGTAAGTGTGTCATGGCAATGCGGATAAACGGTAATGGCTATGCCGATAGCCAGCCCCAATACGACAACTGCCGTCACTAATCTCTTCATTTGCCGCTCCTTTTAACTTGTTTTGCGCTGTTGATTAAGCGCGTGGATAGCGCATCAGAAACCACCCCGCTCGTTCCGTTCGCCTCTAGTTTTATGTCATTTTCCAGCCTGCGTGCAGCGTCGGGGTTTTTTATAAACGCTTTAGCCAGATTACTTGCCAAATCCAAAGACATCTTCATAGGCTTCGCCCTGTTGTTTTTGGCATATCTAAATTTGACATAATCGTCTTTCACAAGCCGCTTGCCGTAGCGCTGCTTGTAAAGGCGCCGTCCGCCATAAGCGTAAGTCGTATTATACTTGTCGTCCTCCCCTTTTTTCAAAAACAACATCGCTTTTTCACCGACAGTGAATTTTATGCCGGGCGAGGTTTCTTGCGTAAGCACCTCACCTGCGCTCGGCACATACGCAGTGCCGTCTTCGTGCATAAATTTGATATGCGTATCGCCTAAATTGGCTTCGCCCTTAATAAGCGTTTCAATGCGAAATGTAATATCCGTACAAATCGAATCAGTGCCGCTCTCAGTCACATCCTCCCGCCAAACACCCGTTAGCAATTCAACTGTACCAATTGCGACTATATCGCAATTCTCGATGGAGTTCAACAAGCCGTAAGACGGAATGTCTCGCCTTATGGCGGGCGTTCCCGCCTCGCACATACTCGCGCACAAAAGCGCAATCAACGCCACAAATACATATTTCATTTGAATTTCTCCGTTTGTTAGAGTTCATGAAGCTGCCCGAAGGCAGCCCGTCCTCGGTTTGCTAACCGCCGTTATTGATAACCATATTTGTGGTGCAAAGCGAATTTATCTTCGCATTCCAAACTTTCATAAGCGTGATTCTGGTAGCAATAGCCATACATCGTATATGGGCGATACTCAGAACACGAATCATACACGTCCCACATTCCCGCGAAATGCCCAAATTCGTGAACCAGAACATTGCGCATACAATAATAGCTGCCCGTCAGCGGCTCGCTATGCACTTTCCACGATTTATAATAATTAAGCGCAATATCGCATTCCCGAATGTTATTTGTGCCTGACCACACCCACCTATAGTATATGCCGTAAGTGGGGGAATTTTCACCCAAACCGCGCCACCCAACAACGTTCTCACCATCCATTGTCGGCTGAGTTCCGGGCCCGCCCGGCTTCTTAGTCGTCGTTCCGTCGTAAGTCGGTCTAAATGCTATTGTTCCGCCTTGATAAGACACATCGTACCACTTTTTCGCCGCCTCTTTAGCATCGTTCAACATATTTGGCTGACCTGAATAAGTTGGATTAACTTTAAAGTCGATCTCGTGGTTGGCGCCGCCAATGCTCCATTTACGGTTCTTCCCCTGGCCGCCTTCACAAACATCTCGCACTACTTGTTCACATGGAAGCGTGTTATGGCAGTGCGAATATACCAAGATGGAAATGCCGAACACCATCATAACTGCGATTATGATTGCAACTGTTTTTTTCATTCTAGTCGTCCTCCGCATTTTGAATTATTGTTCTTGCACTGGATTTCAACTGTGTAACCAGTGTGCTTGACAGTTCAATCTTAGGAGATGTCGCCCCGCGCGCCAACGCCTTGATTTGATTTTCTAATGGGACTACGGCATCTTTATTGGCCACGGCCGCCTTAGCCAACTCAACTGTTAAATCTAAAGGCATTTCAACAGGAACAACACTATCACTATCCCGCTTGTAAGCAAAATTTGTTTTCTCGTCGCTAACAGCCCGCTTGCCATACTTATAAAGTATAACGTGGAGTCGGTCGTAAAGATAGTTAGTATAGTAATCGTCTTCGGCTATACTCGTTGTCATGAACAACATAACCTTTTCGCCGACTTCAAATGAAGGCTCACTAGATACGTCCAGCGTCAGCACTTCATTTTCCGATGGTATGAAGGCTGTTCCGCCTTGTATCATAAATTTGACGTATCGTGACCCCGTATTGGGCGTGCCTTTAATAAGCGTGTCAACCCTTACGAGGACATCTGTAGTTAACATAGACCCGCCATCGTACACAATGTTGTCGCGCGCATGATAACTCAGCAGTTGCACTGTCCCAACAAAAACAACCTCGCTCTTGTCGATACATTTGAGCAGGCTATAATCATCCAAGTCCGGCTGTTCTGTCGCACCATACGCCATTACCGCACACAAAACCACCAGCAACGCCACAAATACATACTTCATTTGAAACCTCCCTTTGTTTGAGTCAAAAGAATTGTTTCCCTAAAATTATGGTACTCGGTATTTTTGATCTAGCGCATACTTATCTTCGCAACGCAAATCTTCTCTAAAGTGTTCGCCGCCTGCTGTAATGCCATTCATTGTGTAATACTGGTAATCCTCACACCATCGTGACTGATCAGGCCAGCCTGCATTGTAGTAAACATCCATTAGACCCGCCATGTGACCGAACTCATGTGCCAGAACGTCCCTAAGGCAAAAATAGCCAGGATTTGCCGCCCTATTTGCATGACTGGTGAAATCTTTATAATAGTTCAATCCTATATCTACTTCTACTATCCTGTTCCCGACAGCCCATATCCCCGCACTAGCGACCTTTCCTTGTCGACCGCCTAATTTACTCGACCACCCAACGATATTCTTATCATCACTAGAAAAAATATCATCTTCGGAAATGTCAGTCCGGCCAGCATAGGTATACTGAAATGCAATCGTGCGATTCTGAAAGGATATTTTAGACCACGCTTTAGCCGCTTTCTTGGTATCCGTTAACAACCCTGGCTCACCATCCCTATCGCTATTTACCCGATACTCAACCTCATATATATCATCGTCATTGATAATCGCAGGATCCCATACCTTGTTACCTCGAACTGTCATCGGATTTTCATAAGAGGCATCATTATGGCAGTGAGAATAAGCCATAACAGGCAAAAACAACACAACAAACAGGCTAATTACAAAAGCACTAATACGCATACTATTTTTCCTCCTTTTTAAGTATTTTGTCTGCTTTCCTCTTCAATTCAGTCGCAGACGCAGATGGCAGTACGATAGAATGCTCTGTTCTACTAGACCTGCCGACAAGTCCCTTGATCTCGTTTTCAATTGCCTTTGACGCATTATTGTCCGTAAGGTAAGACTGGATCAATACTTTTGTCAAATCTAGCGGAATAATTGTCCGCTTTGCCTTCGATTCGGATTCATATAGAAATTGCACCTTATTATTCTGAATTGGCCTTTTCCCAAAAACCTCCATGTGAACGCAAAGCCGTCCGTGCGGCCAATCCTGATAGTCTACAGAATCGCCGACTCGCAAAAACAACAACACGCTCTCACCAATGTCAAATTCTACATTTGGCAACATCGTAAGCGACCTGACCTGTTCATGTTTTGGTATGTACGCAGTCCCACCCCTAATAGCAAATTTAACGTGGTTGGTGCCGACATTCGGCTTGCCTTTTATAAGCTGATCGATTCTAACAAGAACATCTGTCAATATCGTACCATTGCCCACCTCTTCCGTGTAATAAGCGTTCATTAACTCGATAGTGCCAACAACTATGATGTCACTCTTGTCCGTCATATCTAACACGCCATGCCAGCCAATTTCTTCAGATGTCATCCCAGCTCCCTCAATAATACCAGCACACAGCAAAACCACCAACACCACAAAAACATACTTCATTTGAACCCTCCCTTGTGTTCGAGTCAAAAGAATTGTTTCCCAATAATTATACCAAAATTGCAGTACCAGCGACGCCGAAATCGCGCCGGCACGACCTAAGATTTTAACTACCGTTAGTTTTTTTACGGCCACCAGATATTTTGCAATTATAGCATTATTCGCAATCGGTAAGGAGTACGACGGTTGCCAAGTTCGGCGACCGCGCTTACCCATCACTTTCACACAGTGTAGTTGATTGCGGGGTTGCAAATCCCCAACTAACGTAAGTTTAATCGCACTTACCATTTTCAAGCTTGCACCTATAACCATTTTCCAGTGAATTGATTTGATTTCCTCCAACCATGAATACGTCGCAGAAATCAGAATATTCAAGTTAACCGCGACTAGGTTATATTTGCGACGGATTAATTTCCATTCGTCAATTCATTCAATCACCCACCTTTCTTTTAATGCTTGCGTTAAGTCTTTTACAGGTCATTGCGATGGCATAAACGGCATTTCAATAGTCTGTATTAACTGCTGGTTATATACGGCTCGATGCCGTGTGGTCATCGTTGTAATCATTCTGGTCGACATCATCGTCGTGCATCGCCGACGGGGTCGCCGCCTCAACTTCAAAGTATTCCTCGAGTTGAGCAAGCACATGGTTCGCCCGGCGTTTCCAACCAGCATGCCATTGTTTGAATTTATCTGGATTGAGGTCTACAAGACGTTGATAATGGGCTAGTTTCTCCTCATGGAATCGAGTAATCAACTCATTGTCGATACCCGGGTCGGATTGCAAATCAATTTCAACGGTTTGTCTCCATGCGGCGACCGCACGGCTAGTGTTGCGCCCCCATGCACCGTCGTCAACCGTTCCCGCCATACGCTGAATAATCTTGACGGCAGCCTTGCCGGCATTTACAACGAAATCGCTATAGATATATGGAAGAAATTCGGGGAGTTCCCATGTATGATACCGTTCAAGATAATCGACATAAAACGCCTCAACGATGTCTTGCCGTTTTAGGAGGCCTTCGACGGTCTCAGGCGCTTCGGGGAATCTGCCGAGGTTTTTGGGACGCCAGATCTCCCAGCTCTGTTTCGTGATACCGTCGCATGATATGCCGCCGACGTTCGCAGGTTCTCTGCGGTTAATTCCCTTCTCGCTACCGATGATTAGCTGAATGATTTGTGTTCTGTCCATTTTACTTTAACCTCATTCCGTTAGTTTTTGCACGAGCGACTTCAACCTTTTTCGACCGCGGGCCAGTCGATTGTTCACGACTGCCTCGCTGAGCCCCAACTCTTGAGCTATCTCCTTATGGCTCATACCGCTCAATCGTAGTAGTAATGGCTGCCGTTCTGAGTCGGGAAGTTGTTCGATTGCCCTTGCAAGCCTGTCTCGCATGTCGACGAGTTCTTGCTGTTGTTCATCGCGCCGATGCGCAAGCACTGCGGCGACATTCGATACCTCCGCTTCATTGGCGCCGCTAGAGAGTGAAAGGCACTCAATTAGTTTTTGGCGTTCTCGGTACTTTCTTGCTATGAGTTGAGATGCTATGCGGAACATCCAGTTTGGGAACTTTTGTGGATCCTTAAGTTCTTGAAGATTTTGCCAGATTGCAACAAAGGTCTCTTGGACAATGTCTTTAGCATCTTCATGGTTGCGCATTTTCTTGAAAGCGAACGCGTGTAGGGACGTTTCGTGCCGACTACAGAGCACGGAGAAAACGTTCTTGTCGCCCTCCAAAATCTGACGAACCAATTCGGCGTCGCTCGATTTTTCGCCAACTCGCATCCCACTCCCCAGATCTGCAAAAGTGATTGGGGTGTTTACAACTTACCATTGTAAACATGTATGACTATATGGCTAAAATCTATCACTAAAAATGAAATTTTTTTTTCAAGGATATCGACTTGTAGGGCAATTTATGGTATGATTTTGATCACGGAAAGAGCGTTGGGGGGACTCAATCTAGTTTTTACGCGGATTCCCTCGAACCGGTAGGAAGACGGAAACTTGAGGCAGCGAACCTGCGAGGTTGGAAAGTGTGGGTTGAGAATTGCGAAGTTGTGGTTTTTTGTGAAGAGATTGCTCGGTTGTATCCACTAAAATTTGAGTGATAGTTTGTTGAAGTTCTGATGTTGCTTTTTTACGGTCTTCTCCAAGTATTGATAAATTGCAAATAGGGAAAGGGCCGTACTGATAGTTTTCATTCAACAAGCCTATTTTTGAAGCGGGCGTGCCGATGATCCCTGATGAAGTCTATGTGCAAAAAACTATCGAAGGGGATGTGGAATCATTTAATGAGCTTGTGCAGCGTCATCATACCAGAATCTACGGGTTAGCTTACCGCATGCTGTCCAATCCTGAAGATGCGGCGGACGCAACACAAGAGGCGTTTTTGGAAGCGTATAAATCGATAAAATCGTTCCAATTCCAATCAAAGTTTTCGACGTGGTTGTACCGAGTCGCTATCAATACGTGCCAACAATACATCCGCAAATCCGATTCTCGGGCGCGTACGCTCTCGGCATACACAAAAAGCGTTGCAGAAAACGACGCGCAATATGACAGTGATTGTCCGGATCGGATTTTGGTGAAATCGGAGAGCGATCGGATGGTACAGGAGGCAATCAGCCAGTTGCCGCCTAAACAGCGGATAGTTGTTAGTCTATTTTACATGCAGCATCTCAAATATCATGAGATTGCCGAAGTGCTAGATTGTCCGGAAGGGACAGTGGCATCGCGATTAAATACGGCGATAAAGACCCTCAAGTCAAAACTGCAAAACCCGCACCATCTATAATCTTTACGAAACGAGAGGACGGCTATGGATCTCGACTGCAAACGCGTTATTGAAAACCTGAGTCTACATTCGAATCCGGACCTTTCTCACGAAGAGAGAGCTGAGTTCAAAAAACATCTCGTTCAATGCCAAACCTGTCAGAAGGAATATGAAGAGATGTTGCATACGGCGGCAGTTCTTGAAAGCCTTCCGGCTCTCGCTCCGCCGCCGGATCTCCTTGGGCGGACTCAAGAACGGATTACCCAGGAACACCGGCGGAATCAATTGGCATTCTTCGCCAACCCGTTCGCCGGTATCCTCAGGTTACTGAAGTTGGATCCTCATCCGACTTTTGTCAACTGCACAGCCGTGCTCTTCTACCTGATGCTCACAGTTTTTCTGGCGAAATTGACCTTTTTTGACACAACAGAGCCGACGCCGGTGAGCACACCCAATAGGTCTTTGCACCCTGATGCACAGATTGTGGGTGTGCCGTTAGGTTCGATAAAGGCAACCGTACAGCGCATTGGGACTGAAGAAGAGTCCAAGGAGGGTTCAACCAAACTTGAATAGATAACTGGGTATTCGCGTTATTGAATCAACACATTTACAAATTGACGTCGAACATTAGCTATAGCATTTTTGTAAAAAAGGCACGGGTTGTGCAACCCGTGCCTTTTATTATGTCTGTTCATTGTGTATTTTCACCGGGTACCGCTTTTGGGTTGACCAATTCATCTGTGAAGCAGTATAATTCCGCCAAAACCCCTGGTTGTTTGAGACCGCGAATCCGAAAGGGCAACCGCGAGGGTTGCCCATTCAACAATTATGTTGCGTTCGATTCTCACGTTTGTACGGTGTTTCGGCAATGAATCTCCAACCCACGGATTTTATCCTAGAAATTGGGAGCGGACACAATCCGAAAATTCGATCTGATGTGTTATGCGACAAATTCATTGATGATGACACCCAGCGGGGAGGGAAGATTGTCGCTGATCGTCCGGTGGTTGAAGCCGATGGACAGTATCTACCATTTGCCGACGCATCATTTGACTATGTTATTTGTTCGCACGTGTTAGAGCATGTTGAAAATCCTGACTTACTTATTTCTGAACTAATGCGAGTCGCCTCGCGGGGCTACATAGAGACACCGTCCGAGATTGCCGAGCGGCTTTACGGTTGGGAATATCATAACTGGGTTATCAATTTAATCGACGGTCAGTTAATCATTCAAAAAAATCTGGCCAAAAATCCGTTCGGTCAGCTTTTCCACACGCTTGCGGCTCACGATAGAAATTTCGCCAAATTTCACATCGCTCACCATGAAATCTTTCTCGTGAAGTATGAATGGGCGGGCAAAATCGACTATAAAATTCTCCCGCCGGACACATCGCCGCTAGATTTAGATTCGATCGAGACGATTGATACCATGCTAAATCGGGCTAATCGCGTCCCGCTTTGGCAAAGGTGGTTGCGAGTTGCGAAAGGTTCCATTCCAAAACGGGTTGTGTTTAGGACAAAGACTTTTTTAGCCAAGCGGCGCAAATCCCCGAAGAAAACGCTGGAAGAGATTGTCGTGTGTCCGGTTTGTAAAGGATCGGTAGCGTGGGAGACTCATCAAATCTGCTGCGGACACTGTGATATCAACTATCCCATTGTTCAAAGAATTGCTCGGCTGCGGCCTCCGGCGTAGTGGAATTAAAGAAACCGAGTTTTGAAGAAAACACTCGGTTTAAAGCGCCACGGTCTATGCCGCTGCGAGGCAAGGACATAACGTTAGCGAGTATCTACATTCTACATGACCATAAAAAAACGGAGAAAACTGACCAAAAGCTGGAATAAGGAGTGCTCAAACCAATGGAAGGCCTTCAAGATACATTCAATGATTCGGAAGAACGCAACGTCATCATTATCGGCGGCGGTACGGCTGGATTTGCCGCTGGCGTTTACACCTCGCGGGCAATGCTTGAACCGCTGCTCATTACTGGCGATGCGCTCGGCGGACAACTCTCGTTGACGTTAGACCTGGAAAACTATCCAGGCTTCTTCGGCACGGAAGCCGTGGAATTCATCCAAGGGATGCAGAAACAAGCCGAACGCTTTGGTACGGAAGTGCGGTTCGACACCGTGACAGCGGTCGATTTCAATCGCCATCCGTTCTATGTGAAGACGTATGAAAAGGAGTATCATGCCAAGGCGGTCATCATCTGCACCGGCGCCTCGCCGCGAACACTGAATATCTCCGGTGAAGCAGAATACGGCGGGCGCGGAGTTTCGTACTGCGCAACTTGTGACGGATTTTTCTTCCAGGACCAGCGTCTGATTGTTGTCGGCGGGGGCGATGCGGCGCTTGAGGAGGGGCTGTTTTTGACAAAGTATGCCTCGGAGGTTTATGTAGTTCACCGCCGCGATCAACTCCGTGCAAGCCAAATCATGCAGGCACGCGCCTTCAAGAACGATAAGATGAAATTCATTTGGGACACGGTCGTTGAAGAGATTCAGGGCGATAGCAGGAAGGTTACAGGGGCGCTGCTCAGAAACGTAAAGACCGATGAAAAACAGGTGTTTCCTATTGATGGTGTGTTTATCTTCATCGGGCATATCCCGAATACAGACTTGTTCAAAGGTATTATTGACATGGACGACCAAGAATACGTCGTCGTCGATAACCTCCAGCAGACCAATATCGAAGGCGTTTTTGCAGCAGGTGACGTGCACGATCACGTCTTCCGTCAGGCGATTACTGCCGCCGGAACGGGGGCAGCCGCAGCAATCTCGGCAGAGAAATTTATCGCTGCGTTGGAAAACCGCACCTACCCCGGGCAGTAGGAGCAGCGAGCGCCATTAGGTTCCGTCGGATATTCTCTCGGTATGTCAATCATCCGGTACGCCAAAAACACCTTCTCAAAATCGGCGTGGTGTGCATATAACGCCTACCGCCAAGGCGCGCATTTCCGGCGAAAACTCACCGAAACAGAAAGGCGGTTGAACGGCAGCCGCGAGGAAATCCTTCAATTTCAGTGGAAGCGCGTGATTAGGATGCTCAAGCACGCGTATGAAACGACGACGTATTACCGCGAGCTATTTGACTCGCTGAGAATCAGGCCTGAAGCCATTCAACGTCCATCAGATTACTTACAGATTCCGACGCTGGAGAAATCAACAGTTCGGGTGCGGTTAGGCGAGCTTGTCTCCAACACATACCCAAAAAGTCAGCTAAAGCGGAACGCCACAGGCGGATCATCGGGCACTCCGCTAGTCTTCTATCAGGACAACGGATATTGGAACAGGCGTAATCTGAGCGTATACTACTTTGACCGGTGGGCAGGTTGGGATTTCGGAGAGCGGCAACTGATTATTTGGGGGTTTCCGGCGAATCACTCAAAAGCGGGCAGGGCGAAAGAACAACTGAACAGCTACTGGAGAAATCACTGGCGGTTCAATGGGTTTAACACGTCCGAAGCGAAGATGGTGAATCTCTCCAAGGAGATGGAGCGGTGGCGTCCTCAAACAATTCTCGCCTACGCGTCGTCGCTCTATCAATTAGCGCAATGCCTTCATTGTAACGGTCTCATACCCGACTGGGGGATTAAAGGCATCATCTCCTCCGCGGAGATGTTGTACCCGCACTACCGTGAACTCGCCGAACAGGTTTTCCAAACGCCGGTTCATAACCGCTACGGGAGCCGGGAAACTGGCCTCATCGCTATGGAGTGCAGCGCTGGGCGGATGCATATCAACTGTAATGACATTTACCTAGAAATCGATAGCGATGAACCGTATACGAAACCCGGCGAAATCATCATCACCCACCTGAACAATTTCGGCATGCCGTTTGTACGCTACCGAATTGGCGATGTCGGTGTACTTTCCAACGAGGTTTGCCCGTGTGGAAATCGCACCCCAATTTTGGGGGATTTATTGGGGCGGACGACGGCAACCTTCCGCAGCAAAGACGGGCGGTGGATACACGGCGGGTACTTTACCCGACAGTTTTATGGAATAAAGACGGTCAGTCAGTTTCAATTGATCCAAGAGAGTTACGATTTGTGCAAGCTGAAACTTGTCGTAGACGACGCATTTACGGATGACACGCTCGGATGGATCGTTCGCAAAATCAAAGACGCGCTTGGAGCGGATGTGCACATCGAAACCGATTTTGTCGAGAGTATCCCTAAACCGCCATCCGGGAAAATGGCGTATACCATATCCAAGGTGACGGGTGACGAGCGCCGATGATTGCCGTTTATCACGCTCGCCAATAAGATCAGGCATTTGATGCAATCCGCGGAACGCCTCGTATCGTTATTCTCTGCCCGGTGACGCTAACGCATACTATAGTCATTGCAATAAAAATTATACATTTACTCATTGGATTGTGGGAGAGGCTTCCTAGCCTCGATTATCAATCAGCCAATCCCGCCTTGTGTAAAAATGAACCTGAATGACTATAGCGTTCGGTCAGATGGCGATGCGTAGAGCCGAAGCATCTTATTTCGTATTCGGTAGTAATTCAGTATTGCCCTGTTTTTTGACCGATTGGTTTGGGTGAGGGGACGGTTTTTGTCCGACAAAATACACCGCTGACGCCAGAATATGCGAATGTTTATTGTGCATCAATAGATAGTCCAACCACACCAACGGGAACGTCAACCAGCCCACAATCAGGGAAATCAGTTTCGCCGCCAACAGATTGCCAAAGGATAAGGCGAGGCCCACATATTCTCTAAAAATCCAGTGCAGCGACGCGGTTGGTCCCGCACAGTCGCCACCTTCAATCTTCGTGAATGCCCGAAACAGATAGTCAAAACCGGGAACAGTAAATCGCTGGTAATCGTGCGGCGAAGCGTGAAATGCTTGCAAAAACGGTACGCCGGCGCACACATAGCCGCCGTCTTTGAGCGTCCGATGGATTTCGGCGGCAACCTGTATGGGCTCCCGAACATGCTCTAGTACCGCTTCGGTGATTACCGCGTCGAAGACCTGATTCTTGAACGGCAAGAAATGTCCGTCTGCCAAAATATCAACATGAGGGGTTGCTTCGATTTCAAGATTGATTACGTTGGGCGCACGCCGATCCATTCCCGAACCGAGATCGAGGATTTTTGCCTCGGGTCCGACCAGGCGGATAATCCGTTTCACGGCTTTTTCCCAACGCGGCGCGGGATACGGACATCCCATGAAAAGCGATAGAAGGCGGGATTGACGTAACCGGCGTTTGATTTGGGCGATGCGGTCTGATGGAGGGGGTTTTTGGGGCGACATAAAAGACTAGGATTGCCAGCAGAGCGATGCGTGCGGTATTCTGAGAATTCCGATTTAGTATATTACACCTTCCTAGCCCTGTCAAGCCGATCCCTGACAAGTGGTGCGTTATGGACGTGCGCCGAATTCCACAGGATTGACTTTTTAACGATAAATCAGGTATAATTATCGTCGCCGCGGCATGATTCGTTATGTAACCGGGCGTCTTCAAATGAGGGAGATTCAGGATTAACACGTCATAAAACTGGGAGGGAAATACAATGAAAATAGTTTGGACTTTAACAGTAGTAACACTTCTGATTACGGTTGCGGGTGCGTTTGCGATACAATCAACAACCGTGCGGGGCGATTACCTGGAAGCGCGTTCCGTTAGTGTCTATGTGGGCGCGTGTCACGCACAGTCCGAGCTGGTCGAAGGCGGGAGAGAGGCAACGCTCGTTTGGAACATTCACCAAGGGGAGTGGAACGGTGTCTCACTCGATAATTTAACCGTTGTCACGGTTGTAACTGCAAAGAAAAACCTCGAAATGGATTCCGAGAGCCGACGAAGTGTACTATATCTCGACACGGAGACCACGATAGAACAACGCGCCGCGTTGGTTAATCTGATAACCACCAAACGCAGTGCGGTTGTAGGAGAAATCGCCAGCACGAAAATTGAACCCATCGAGTTCACCAAACAGGATATGGAATATGAACTTCGAGTTGGCGAAGTGTTGTCCCTATCCGCGTTGCGCAATCCTTGCGAATATTGCACCCAGCCGCATGAGGTCTGGTACAAGCCCCTGGAAACAATTGACGCCGCCGTTGTCGGGAAATCCAATATCTACCGGTATAAGGACACAGTTCTGGCTGTAACGTGGAATCGCAGCGAACCGTCGAACAACATTTTCGTCGGGAGATTCGTTATGTAAACTGTGCCTCCGCCACCATGGAAAAACTTTGTGGGTAAGTTCAACTGGGAGTACCGACGTTCAAGAGGAGAATAGATTGTTATGAGTTCTTGGAGACGCAAATTACGAATGGGTATGATAGGCGGGGGCCAGGGCGCCTTTATCGGTGGGGTGCACCGTATCGCAGCCGCGCTCGATCAACAGATCGAACTTGTCGCCGGCTGTTTCTCACGGGATACTGAAAACACCCGGATTACCGGCGAACAACTTCACCTCTCCGCGGCGCGTTGCTATGCGACCTATGAAGACATGGCGGCGGCTGAAGCCAATCTTCCCGAAGATGAGCGAATTGACTTCGTCAGCATCGTGACGCCCAATGTCTCTCACTTCCCTATCGCAAAGACATTCCTAGATGCGGGGTTTCACATCATCTGCGATAAGCCGATGACCTACACGCTCGATGAAGCGAAGTCGCTCGCCGATTTTGTGGAGAAGTCGGGACTTGTCTTTGCGGTCACTTACAACTATACGGGCCACCCGCTGATAAGACACGCCCGCCATCTATTCCGTTCCGGCGGAATGGGCGTAGTCCGCAAGGTTGTTGTCGAATACTTCCAAGATTTTCTCATGGTACCGCACGAGAAACTTGGCCAGAAACAGGCTGCCTGGCGGGTTGACCCTGCACAGTCCGGTATCGGCGGCACTATGGGTGATATTGGCACGCACTCTGTGAATTTGGTTGAATATGTTACCGGCGATTCGATAACTGCACTGTGTGCCGACAAAAGCACGTTTCTTCCAGATCGGACGCTTGATGAAGATGTAAACGCGCTGCTCCGTTTCAAAGGCGGGGGAAAGGGCGTATTGACTGTTAGCCAAGTCGCTACCGGGGAAGAGAATGGGCTGATTCTTCGCGTCTATGCATCCGAGGGCGCTGTCAAGTGGGCTCATGAGAATCCGAATTATCTTGAACTCTATCGTTACGGTGAACCGAGACAGACGCTGGGGCGCGGCCAAGGCTATCTTTCTGAATCCGCAGCCGCGTGCACGCGCATCCCGCCCGGGCACCCGGAAGGATATCTGGAAGGATTCGCTACAATTTACGTTGGCGTTGTTGAGGCAATCCAACGGTACATTGATGGCAATCCCATGAAGACTGAAGAGTATAATTTCCCGACCGTTTATGACGGTTTACGCGGCATGGAGTTTATCTATAAGACCGTGGAGTCTTGCAACAACGGCTCGACTTGGGTGAACCTGTAAACGCCGGTAATTATTTACAAAAGCGCGGTGCAAGGAACAACGGGGTAACAACACGAAACTGGAATTGTTGGACATGAATGATAATGCAATTTCTCAACATAGCCTTGATGGATTGGTCGCGGTAGTTACCGGCGCTGCGCAAGGGTTGGGGTTGAAAATCGCCAACCAGCTCGCGCGCCACGGCGCGGCGGTGATTATGGCGGACCTGCAATTAGAAAAGGCGCGAGCAACTGCAGGCGAGTTGCGAGAGATTGGCTTAACTGTACAGGCAGCATATCTGGACATTACTGACAGCAGCGGTGTGACCACTTTCTTTGAGCAAACGGCTGGCGAATACGGGCGACTGGACATTTTGGTCAATAATGCCGGTATTGGCCAGAATGTGACTCCCATTGTCGAACTGGGCGATGAGGAGTGGGAACGGGTGTTGACCGTCACCTTAACTGGTACCTTTTACTGCTGCCGCGCGGCAGGCGCAATCATGGAGCGTCAGGAGTCGGGGAGTATTGTCAATATCGCGTCAGTCAACGGTCAAAATCCAGCCGCGCTAGTTGGGGCGTATAACGCGGCAAAGGCAGGCGTGATTAGTTTGACGCGTACACTGGCTCTGGAGCTAGCAGCTTACGGCGTACGTGTGAACTCGGTGAGTCCGGGGCCCGTATACACCGAGTTTAACCGAAAGGGTATGGCGCAGCGCTGCCAAACCTTGAACATCACCGAAGATGAGATGATTGAACGCGTACGCAACGCCATTCCGTTAGGGAGGTGGGGCGAACCGGTTGACATTGCACAAGGCGTCGTGTTCCTTTGTAGTCCGGCAGCTTCGTGGATTACAGGTGAGGTTTTGAGGGTTGGCGGGGGATTGGAAGGTGTGTCAGCTACACCGCCGAAGCGCCCTAAACATTGAGCCGTTCATTGCATTATTGATGCAAAAGGGCTTCAATCCGCCGAAAAATGCTAGTTCTCAATCTATACCGGTTTGGGATTGAATTGCCCTAACTCAATGCCCTAATGTTCAAGGGCGATGTATGAATTTATTGTATATGTAGTATAACGAGAGTGTTATCCGCAGCATTAACTGGGTTGTTATTGTTAAGCGACATTGGCAAATACGACCTTTCCAACCAACCGAGCAGAATAGTCCCCTCCTCTTGCACGAGATAGCGCAGTAAGCCCTCGCCCGCAAGAATTCTCGCAAATTCTTCCCGCCGCGTTCCAATCAACTCTTGAGGGAATGTCCACTTCTCCGAATTTTCCTTTATTTCGATAGGCGTATTTGGCAGAACTGATCCAAGGTAAGTGTATCTGCCTTTATCAATAAGCCACGCGTTTTGAAGCACATCAGGCAAATTTTGCTGAACGTAACTAGGGTTTAGCTGGACGCGGGAAGAAGGGACATTTACGAACGACTCTGCAAGATAAGTCTGTGTCATCCACGCATCTACAGTTGTGTCGTGTAGTTGAAAACCTTCTCTAGCCTCAATTAGTTGTAATGGAGGCGCAGCGGTTGGCGTTAGGGGCCTTATCAAAGTCTCCACTCCAAACATTATTGGCGTTTTTAAATTGGTAGAGGCGATCATGCCGATGTAGCTTTGCAAGTGTGCACGTTCCCTTTCGGCATAAACGGATAATATCGAAAAGCTATTTAGGGATACCCAGCCGGGCGCGGCGTTGCGCGGGAAAATTACGGCGCACGAGAAAAACACCGGCAGCACTAAACCGCCAATCCAATACAACTTTGGTTTATTTTGACGGCGTCCCGTAAACCATAATAATCCGCCGAGACTCATCAGATAAACAGTTAAGAATCCAGCTAACAAAAGGATTAAAGGTGAGCGCGTCGAAGGACGGTTTATGAGTAAAGCCTGGATTTTTTGGTTGTGCCTGCGATACGTGCCATAGCGCGCTTCCTCACTGTGGCGCGGGGATCTGCCCGCTTCCCTGAATAGCCATTCCCAATAATTTTCCGCGCCGGGCGAATCAGAAAAAGGGGGCGCCGTGTAATCAAAAGCGAGGCTTATGACGCTCCCGCTGCCCAAATGTTTTTTTGCAACATAAATTTGCTGTTCGTTCCCGATAAGGACATTTCCGCCGGATCGAGGTTTGAAATCAATGAGATCGAAAGCGGAATTCTTTGACGTGAAACCGAATTTCCGCATTGATTCAGGAAGTTTTTTCCTCGTTTGGAGTGTAGCAAGCTTTACAGGCATGAATGGTTCAATAAATCCTCCTCGGAGTGCATGGAAATTACTCCCGCCCGCTGTAAGTAGCGTGCCTCCCCGCTGAATCCAATCGAGTATGGCGGTCTGTTGAGGCGCAGAAATATTGCGTTCGGATAACGTAATGCCGCGAAGAATGAAGAGATCAACAGAATCGTACCCTTTCCAATGTGTCGGCAGATACTTTGGGTTGCCAACATAGGCGACGAAAATATTCCCTTCCACCATATCAGCAATCTGATTTCCATCCCAGCGGCTCAACAAATCGCGGCTCGGCGTCAGTGCAAGCGCTATGAGGTCTGTCGTTTGGTTTGGAGGCGCAGTGGAGATTTCTTGGGATGTTCTAATGCGTCCGTTCTGGTCAATCAATTTTAGTATTAGATTGGTGGAAATTCCGGGCAGGAAGATGTAGAGTCTTTTAAGTTGACGATCGGTTCGAGTTAGGCTAAGCGGCGTGGAATACGATTGAATCAACTTCCCCGAAACGGCGTTGTGGATATCGGCAGAGATTTCACCGCTAAAGGCTTCGTTTTGACTCGTGACAGTTACTTGCAGCGGCGACCATCGATCCCGCTTGTGGGTACCGTTTAACCCGAGTTCGACGGATTCAATTTCAATTGCGGCGCAGGCTGCAGAAACGGACACAATGAGGAGAAATGGAATCAGGTATAAGCGAGAAAGATATAGAATGGACACCAGCAGTTTTTCTTTCTATTGACATGTGGGGAATTTGCTACACGTCGATTAGTGTGCCTCTTGAGCTGATTGCCGCCGGTTGAATGGCAAGATTTACATCATCGAATATCTTATCATAGATATCCCTGTATTTCATCCGAATTGTGGGTGCGTTCAATGGAATCCCGTTGCAATTCAAGTAAGCGCAGGGGTATTAAAATCCGCGGATGGTCCGAGACATCGGCCGCGCCGTCTTCTGTCCAATTTATCTGGCCGCCCCAATGCGCAATTACAGCGATCAACCACTGCTCTGGATTGGGTTTATCTCATAATTGATCCTTGCACAACAAGGCAGTATGTGATATTATTTTGCGGATCTTTTTTAAGAGGAAGGGGCTTTCGACGAAACACATTGTTTGTTTTGGAGAAGCTGTGGTAAGTGTTGCAGAATTACAACACATATGGTGTCGAAAGAATCTCAGCGGCGAATACGTTCCAAATCCCAATCGCAGCTATAACTTGGCGAAGGTAGAAACGCAGAAACGGTGTACACATCAAGTCTCTTCTCAATTGTTCACCTTCGTTTCCCACGGAATATATTTGAATCTGGAATGTCCTTTAGCCGATGGCATGAAGCTTGCGTCAGCACGGAGTTATAACAATTAATGTCGTAAAACTCAATTCGCTTAAAGGAGAATAACCTATGTTGACGCAAGCACACCGAATCTTGATACCAGTTTTTCTGTTGTCTACGTTTCTGATGAATATCGGATGCGGATCTTCAGACGATTCTATTGAGCCAGATACCGAACCCCCCGCTATTCCACGAGGTGTGGAAAGTACTACTGGGAATGGCAAGGTGGAAATTGAATGGTTCCCCAACGGTGAAATCGATCTCGCCGAGTATAAAGTGTGGCGGAGCCGCGATAATGAGACTTTCAACTTGCTGGATAGGGTTTCAGCAGATGAATTTCGATACGTCGATTGGGATGTTCAAAACGGTGTCACCTATTTCTACGCTGTTTCTGCCTTGGATTTCGAAGGCAATGAAAGCGAGTTAAGCCCAGAAAATATCTCTGATACACCGCGTCCATCGGGTAAAAATGTCACATTAAATGATTTTACACTACATCCAAATCGGAGCGGTTTTGATTTTTCTCAACCTGAGAATGGCGCGATTCCGTGGGATTTGCCCATGACGGATGTCTATTTCGGACCGACTGAAGTCTATTCCGAATTTGACGTCTCGTTCACTGTGCCCTATCTCTATTCTGATAATTTTACTGAGATGCAAGACATGGGTTACCACGAAAGATCCGACGAAGTTAATGTCTCACCGTTTTTAGGCTTCACAACCGAATTTGTCGAGTTGATTGAAGGTCACGTTTATGTCTTTTATACGCCCGACGGAAACTACGCTAAGATTCATGTTGTCGCAATTTCAGATAATTCGGTAACTTTTGATTGGGCATACCAGATTGATCCGGATAACCCGGAACTTGCCCCGCCTTTATATCATTAACTGATAATGGCTAAACTTGCGAGAATTCGGACAGATCTACGGCACAATAGAACAGAGTGAATGACCGCAAAGAAAACGTGTGGATTATGTCGTACGCGTTGACATCTTTGGAATAACTACGCAGAACAACAGACGAAGAATTCCAGCGCAGGGGCAACAAAACTATATTGAGGGATCGATTCCCCGCCTTTGGAACATCCTGCCTTTTAGGAGATTTAGTTGATGCACCGAGTGAAAAACCTAATTTCTGTGTGGGTTTTTATGTGTCTGAATCTGTCCCTGATGGCCTTGCCCACCCATTCGTTGATTAATGCCGCAAAACTTGACCACTGTCCATTCACAGTTGGCGAGATTCTCACCTACAATGTCAAAATTGCGGGATTGACCGCTGGAAAACAGGTGACCCAAGTTACAGATAAAACAGTGTTGAATGGGCGCCAAGTTTACCGACTCGTTTCAGAATCTCAGACGGATAGTGTATTTGGAAAACTGTATCACTTTCGGGATCGGCAGGAGAGCTACGTTACAACCGATCAACTACACCCGCTGCGGCATGTGAAAGACCTTGAGGACCGAAAATACCGAGCACGTGTCGAAATTGATTTTGACATTGAGAGAGGGGTTGCCCAGTATACCAAAAATGAAAATGGTAAAGTTTTAGAAGTGCCTATTGGTGTACAGGATGAATTATCAATGGTTTACTTCCTGAGATCAAAGGAGTTAATCGTTGGTCAGACCTACGATATTCCGGTACTGGTTAAGGATAAAACCCAGGATGTCACAGTCAATGTCTATCGGCGCGAAATGATGAAGACGGAAGCGCTGGGGCGTGTAGAGACGTTAGCGATACGTACCTCACACGGCTATTTGATATGGCTCACGAATGACGATCGCCGTATTCCCGTTCGGATCGAAGCAGCAACTCGAATTGGTAAGCTAATTGGTACGATTGAAAAGATTGATTCAAGCAAAAACATGAAGTAATTCGCATTCGCCACTCTTGATCTGGTGGATTCCTGAGATTCGTAATACATTATGAAAGATTTCTTTCGCCGGACGGATAGCTATCAATCCCTCGTTGAAATTCTATCTAAACTCCAAAAAACTTCCACGCATCGAACTGACCCGCTTACCCAGCCAGAACAATACTCCGTGCTAAATGATGGGATAATTAGCACCAGCAATTCGGACAATTCCGCATCGGACGTTCCATGGTTGTGGGGGTTGCATGGCGCATCGGTCGCCCACTTATTGAGTACACTTTCATCAGATTTCTCCGATTCGTCTTTCCTTGTTATTCTCCCCTCACATCATGAGGCTGAAAAGGTTGTGCAGGACCTCCCTACCTACGGCTTTGACCAGGCATTGTTTTTCCCGGAGTGGCAGAACATTTTCTATGAAGGCGTTTCCCCGACCAAGAAGATTGTTGCGGAGCGAATGACCTGTTTGCGCCAATTGCTGGAGGGGAATCGCGCGACAATTGTCACATCAATCAAAGCGTTACTGCACCGAATTGCTCCCAAATCGGTTTTATCCGCATTTTTCGAAACATTGCAAGTTGGTGACGAAATCGCACCCGACGATATTGTCGCATTCCTACTACGCGGCGGCTACCAAAGAGTTGACCTCGTGGAGGCAAAAGGAGAATTTGCGCGCCGCGGTGATATTTTGGATGTTTATCCGTTAATTGCCGATAACCCCGTCAGAGTTGATTTTTGGGGCGATAATATTGATGCTATTCGCACGTTCGACCTCTCCTCACAGCGTTCTATAGCGAATCTGCGGCAGGTGTCCTTAAGTCCTATGCGGGAGGTCTTCTTGACGCCCGATGCGCTTACCCAGTGGAAAGCACGGGTAGAGGGGTTTATTGAATCAAATCCCTCCCCGGAATATAGAAACGTGATTCATGAGATTACACAACGCTTCGAGGGCGGAACAGATTTGGACGGTATTGAATCTCTTCTTCCAATGTTATACGCCAATCCTGGCCTTCTTACCGATTATCTCTCCGCGTCGACAACGGTTTTACTCGTCGAACCAGCATGGGCGATGAGAGAGGGAAAGCGAACTATTGAGGAAGCGGACGCACTCTACGCCAGAAAACTGGAACAAAATCAATTCATGGTTCCATCAAACGAGACATTCGCACCCGTTGAATCGGTAATCCCCGTTTTACAGCGGTATCCCGCGCTTCACATATCCTTGACGCAACCTGAACCTGCAACGGGAGAGCGGATTGCCGAAATTGACTTTGGTATGCGTCCGCCGGGCGTGCATCGCGGGAACCTTCAGATCGTCATGGACCAGATAAAGGGATGGACGGATGAAGGCTATCTTGTAAACATCTTCAGTGATAATTCGGCGGGCACCAAACGATTGAATGAGATTCTTGCAGACCGAAGCATGCTCACCGCGCAAACTGCTGTAATAATCGGCAGCATCAGCCAGGGATATCTCAATAAAGAACATAAGTTTGTTGTTATTTCTGAAGATGAGGTGTTTGGCCGCGAGTATCGCCGGCGCCGCCGCACTGGCTTCAAAGAAGGCGCACCGATTCTGAATTTGATCGATCTCAAAGAAGGGGACTATGTTGTACATGTATCACATGGAATCGCTGTCTATACAGGGATTCGCCGTCTGGATATTGACGGCAAGCCTCAAGATTTTTTGGTTCTGAACTACGCGGGAGGAGACATACTTTACGTTCCCACTCACCAGATTGATTTCGTACAAAAGTATGTCGGAGGAGATAACGAGGGAAAAGGCCCCCGATTGGACAAACTTGGTGGTACCTCGTGGCAGCGGGTTAAATCCAAGGTGAAAGCGTCCATAGAAGAAATGGCGGAGGAACTTCTTGAGCTCTACGCAATTCGAGAAGCGCAAAAGGGATTTGTTTTTTCGCCGGACACATCGTGGCAGCGTGAATTTGAAGCGATGTTTCCTTATGAAGAGACGCCCGATCAACTACAAGCAGTTGATGAAGTCAAAGAGGATATGGAGCGGGTACGCCCCATGGATCGGTTAATCTGCGGAGATGTGGGATACGGAAAAACAGAAGTTGCGCTTCGATCGGTGTTTAAGGCGGTGATGGATGGCAAACAGGCCGCTGTTCTTGTGCCGACGACAGTTCTCGCACTGCAACATTTTAACACGTTTAAAAATCGATTCGAACACTTCCCTGTCAGTGTAGAGATGCTGACACGCTTCCGAGCAACTAATGAAGCGAAATTAGTAAAAGCGGGTTTAGAAAAAGGTGCCGTAGACATTGTCATCGGTACCCATAGTCTGTTGTCGGATAGCCTCAAGTTCCACGATTTAGGTCTGTTAGTAATTGATGAAGAGCATCGCTTCGGGGTAAAACATAAAGAGAAAATTAAGCAGATTAAGCAAGTGGTTGATGTCATCACCTTGACAGCAACGCCGATTCCGCGTACACTACACATGTCCCTAATCGGAATCCGCGACTTTAGTGTGATTAACACACCCCCTGAAAACCGTCTGCCAATTGAAACCTACGTGATGGAATATAACCCCGATGTGGCGAAAGACGCAATTTTGCGTGAGATGGAGCGGGGTGGTCAGGTCTATTTTGTCCACAATCGTGTGCAGAGTATCGCCAGTATTGCTGCGTCAGTTCAAAGACTCGTACCGCAAGCCCGGGTGAGCATCGCACATGGACAGATGGCCGAACGTCAACTAGAAAAAGTCATGATAGACTTTATTAACCACGAATCCGACGTTTTGGTGTGCACCATGATTATCGAATCAGGGCTAGACATACCTAACGTCAACACAATTCTGATTAACCGTGCGGACGCGCTCGGATTGGCGCAACTTTATCAATTGCGCGGGCGCGTTGGACGCGCTCAGTATCAGGCATACGGTTACCTTTTCTATCCGCAGGGGCGTGCGATTACTGAAAATGCACAGAAACGGCTTCGAGTTATTGAGGAGTTTACTGATCTTGGGTCAGGGTTCAAAATTGCGCTTAGAGACCTCGAAATCCGTGGAACCGGCAACATCCTTGGTCCCCAACAACACGGCCATATCGCTGTGGTGGGTTATGATATGTATTGTCGGTTGCTTGAAGAAACCGTACGCAAACTTAAGGGCGAAAAGATTGAAGAATCAGTCGAAACGCGAATTAGCTTGCCAGTGGAAGCATATTTGCCTGACGAGTACGTGCCCGACAGTCGCCAGAAGGTTTCGCTCTATAAGAAAATTGCCGCATTGAAGACGGAAGCGGATCGGAAAAGTCTTTCAGAAGAAATCATCGATCGATATGGCAAAATCCCCGAACCTGTCGAGATGTTGCTTGAAATTGCCGAGCTTAAACAGCTTTGTCAATCATGCGGCGTTGAAGGGATTGTTGCGGGGGGCGATAATGTAAAGATTTCGTTGGCTGAAGCGAAGTCGAATGTTGACCCTAGTAGGTTTGTTCAGGTAATTCAAGGCGATAGACGGCTCTCACTTTCACCGCCTGGCCGCCTGATGGTCAATACAAAAGGGTTGGTTGGAAAATCCCTCTTACTCACTCTCAAGCGAATCCTCTTCAGAGCGTTTAGTTGATATTGGAAACAGCCGCTAAAAGCCGTCAACACAGTCCTGTCGCAAGAACTGCTGGATAAAACAGCCTGCCCCATCACCATCAATAGAATCAAGAGCCACACGGCTTATGGTTCCGCAGCGCGATAGATACTCAGCAGTGAGCACGTTTGTGTTGAGTCGGCATGCCGTTTTTTTATGTTTTAAGGCAGATATACATTTTTGCCTAGTTTCTAGTTCCATCAATGAATGGGACGATGAAGTTCGTGGCAGGTCTTTAGTATTTACGAGTTTACCTAACACCAAGTACACAACACTTAGCATATACAATATAGAAAGGAGTGGCACACAATGAAGTATACCTTGAGTGTGTTAGCTGTGACTGTAGCAATATGTTTTACCGCTTGGCGGGTTGTTCAATCGCAAGATTTGGATTCATCTACAGAATCTGTAGATGAAAGTCAAATAACAGTAGCGGAATACAACTGGGACGGTTCTGCGAAGCAGATTTCACTCGCCGATCTGAAGGCGGCGATTGATAAGTTGCCGCCCCACCGCCAAGAGAAATACGACGATAGAACTAGTAAGGCGGAGTATTTGAACGAATTGATTGCAGAAAAACTGAAACTCCTCGCCGCCATTGAAAGGGAATTTGACAAAGACGAGGAATTCCTAAAAAAGGCAGAGGACTATAAACACCAGCTTATGGTTGAGCGGCTAACCGAAAATGAAGTCGATAATAAAATCTCCTATACTGAGGAAGACATCAAGCAATACTACGAGACGAATAAAAGCGAATATATTGAAGAACCTGAGGTTCAAGCAACTTGTATTGCCTTGCTGGATGAGGACCGCGCGCAGGAAGTATTGGAGGAGATTAAGGGTGGTAAAGACATCGTCGCAGCGGCGAAGGAGCTCTGGGAAGTTGGTGAATTAGAAGGGCCCGGAGTCAACGAAGAAGAACCCGGACGTACTCGCTTTTTCTCGCGAGATGAGGCCAATGAATGGAAAGAGTTAATCGATACCCTCTTTGAAATGGAAATTGGTGAAATGACTCAAGAGGTCTTTGAAACTGACATCCGTGATAAAACTCACTTCATGATTTTCAGTAAAAGGGACCACAGGCCTGAACGCCAAAAAGAGTTAGATGAAGTCAGAAATCGCGTTGAACGACAAGTAGAGCGTGGAAAGAAACGCCAACGAATCACAGAATGGGTTAAAGCGTTTACAACCGAAGGCAAACTCAAGACTTTTCCGGAACGTATTCCCGAGCCTCAACCGGATGAAGAAAGTGAAGAGGAAACCTCGCCGGCGCCGGAAGAAGCTGCGGAAGAAAAATCTGAGGATATGTAAATCCTAAGAACAAAATTCGTCGCCATAAGCGGGTTTGTTCATTATGGGCGGCGAAAGCCAACAAAAAGTATGATTATGGAGGAATTATTGTGAAGAAACTGGGAAGTATTTGTTGCATTTTGCTTAGCGGGTTTGTACTCAACATCGTGTTCATCGGCTGCGGCGGAAAAGCAACCGGTGCTGACGGTACAGTGATTGCAGAATTTGAATGGGATGGCAAACATCATATTACCCTTGAAGAGATGATGGCGGAGATTGACGAACTCCCGGACTACAAAAAACGGCAGTACAAAGAGAAGCAGGAGCTCGAAGAATATATGACCCTCATGGCAGAGAGTCGGTTGATACTCTGTCTCGCAAAAGATCAAAATCTCGATGAAGATGCGGAGATTCTGGAAAAAGTCCACGATTATCTGCATGAATTGATGGTTGATAAGCTTACCGAACTCGAAGTTGACCAACAGCTAACAACAACTGAAGAGGACTTTAGGCTTTACTTTGAAGAGAATAAAGACAGATTTGTCGAACCTGAACAGGTACGGGGGATTGCCATAGCAGTTGCAAACAAAGCCCGCGCCGAGGAAGTGCTTCAGCAGATAAAAGACGGCAAAGATATCGTTGAAGTTTCTAAAGAACTAATAGACAGGGGCGAAATGGAAGGCCCAGGTTCAAACCCGGCGGACCCCGGCGCAACGGGATTCTTTTCGCGCCACTCTTATCCCGAAGAGGCGCAGCCTTTTGTTAAGGTGGCGTTCGATCTGGAGGTCGGCCAAACAAGCGATGAGATTATTGTTATCGAATTTGGGCGGCCGTATTACATGATTTTCCGCAAAGATGAACATAAACAAGAACGCCAACAAGAACTTGAGGAAGAATATGTGCGCCGCAACGTGGAAAGAGCTGTCGAACGCGACAAACGTAAACAACTGATGCAAGCATGGATAGAGCGGCTCCGCGAACGTGCGAAGGTTAAGACGTACATCGATCGAATTCCGGAGGCACCAAAGGAAGACGATGCCGACACGGAAACTGAAGCTGCTGAGGATGATTCTTCTTCCGCCCACGATTCCATGGAAAGTAAGTCTGAGGAACAGTAATGTGAGTCGGGTATTTGGCTTTAGGTGAGATCGAAACCTTTAGCGCCTATGCCCAACTCAAATTGCCAATTAGATTTTACGGAGGTACATCCTATATGCGCACTGCGAACTTGATTCGCCAAGCTCTCCTTATATTGTTTTATGTGGCAGTCGGGAACAACTCTCTGTTTGCGCGGACATTTGATGAAATTATCGCTTATGTCAACGACTCCGTAATAACCAAATGGGAACTCGAAAACGTCGTGAAACAACGCGCAATGGAACTACAGACCGCACATCAATTCAGTCCACGCGAAGCTATGGAAAGAGCGGAACAAGAACGCCAAGAGCTGCTTGACCGTCTGATTCGCCAAATGCTCCTCGTAGAAACTGCATTGAGCTTGAAAATTGAGGTGACGGATGAGGAAGTGGAACAATACATCCAAAACTTTAAGAAAAATGCAAAAATTGAAACAGAAGAGGAGTTCATAGAACAGCTGAAAAGAGAGGGATATACCCTGAGTGCCTTTCGAGAGCAAGCGAAGCGGAACCTAATGGCGGAGCGGCTTTTAATGCAGCGTGTACTGCCAAAACTCCAGGTCAGAGATGCGGATGTCATGAAGTTTTTTGAAGAAAACCGGCAGCAATTTACAACGAAAACTGACGAGGTGCATTTGAAACACATCTTCATCGCTTTCAAGGCTAGCGACGCCAAGCGGCAAGCCGCGCTTAAAGAGATGGACTCCATTCTTAACGAAATTGAAATGGGCAAGTCATTTGCCGAACTTGCCCGACGCTATACGGAGGATGAACAGGGTCAGGAGCGAGCTTCATCGAAAGTTGGCGAATTGATTCAGTGGCCGATAGCAGAGATTTCGAATCTCTCCCAGCCATTCCGAATTGCACTTTCTTCACTAAACGCCGGCGATCTTAGCGATCCTATTGAAGGGAATGATGGAATTTATCTCTTCAATATTGAAAGTAAGACTAACCAAACGATTTCGTTCCGTTATCTTGTAATCCATCTAAAACCAGGTGAAGAAGCTATTGAAAAAGCAAATGAACGCGCCAATCTTGTTCTACAAGAATTACGTCAGGGCGCGGATTTCAAGACGCTCGTTAATCAATATACGGACGATTTGGAAACGAAATCAGATGGCGGCAATCTTGGTGTGCGTTCACTCAACGATTTGAATCCCAATACGCGGAAGGTCATTGAGGCACTTGCAGTTGGAGAATATAGCGCACCGCTCAAAACCGCCCATGGACTACACATCTTCACGGTTGATTCTCGAACTGCTGTCGAACTTACTGAAGCGGAAAAAGAACAAATCCGTCTCGTGTTGCGTGAGCAAAAATTTCAAGAGGGTTGGCAGGCTTACACGGATACAATTTTGAAGGGTGCATACGTAAAAATCAATCCGATTAAATGAAGAGAGAAGACACAGAATGGAAGGGAGGGAAAGAAAGAGACCCAAAACTGGAAGACTAAATAGCCAAGACGCAAATTGGATTTCACTTCCTAAATCTCCCGCTTTGCTGTATTCTCATTACGTTTTGTGCGTTACTGGCTATGCATTACGTTTTACATCTCACGCATTATCAATTACTTTTCTCGCCTGTTTCTCGCTTGCATCTGTTTGTTCCTTGGCCGCCCAAGATAATCTCCCACCTGCCGCTGGCGGCGTTGATACCGCAACGGATGCAAAGAATCAATCCGAACCTTCTCCCGATATCCAAGAAACTTCCCTAGAAAAAGAGAAAAAGCGCAAGTCCCAACTGGATCCTGATAATACTACCCCTGAAGAAGGTAAAGTCATTGGTGATGGCGATGAGATTTTCGTCCAGGAGAATATTGTCCAGATTCACGGAAATGGGCTAATCAAATTTGAGGACGTCGTGCTTCACGCAGACCATATTTGGGCGGATTTTGACGAAAATATTATGCGTGCGGCTGGCAACGTGCGTCTCATTGTTGAAAATGAGGAAACGCATGCGAACGAATTAGTTTACAACCTTGACAACAAAAAAGGAGTTGTGCGGGAAGGATTTACATACAGCGATCCCTGGTATTACCGTGGTACAGAAATCTTCAAGGTCGAAGCGGATGAATCCTACATCCGCGGCGGTTCACTCACGACCTGTTCCCTCAAACACCCTCATTTCTACTTTAGCGCCTCTAAAATCATCGTCAAAATTAACAAAGAATTAATAGCGAAAAACATTGTGCTGAAGGTGGGCGGCATCCCGCTCTTTTATTTCCCGGTCTACCGCCGTGATTTGCGCGAGGATAAAGTCGCTAAGGTGATTGTAAAACTTGGAACTGATAGCTATCAGGGGCCGTTTGTCAGCATCATTTTGCCCCTCGCGCGCCGGCAGCGGTATGATGGCGCGCTGCTGTTCGATCAGAGTGCACGCCGAGGCGGCGGTAGGGGATTCGAGGGAAAATATCGTGTCAATGACGTCAAATTTCAAGAGATTCTTGTCCCCATTCCCGATGATGCAACACCAACTGAACGCGCGAATCTTGAAGAAAAAGCCGAAGAGTTATCAGATCGATTGGAAGGCAAATATGACAATTTTAAGATGCGCCAGATATTCTTGGAATACAAGATTAGCGACGACGACGTCGCACGGGCACATGAGGAAGCAAACGAAATCTACACACAACTCCAGGCGGAAGACGGCGATTTTGCCGAGATAGCTCAAAGCAGTTCTGACCATCAAGATACCCGTTATCAAGGCGGAAACATGGGTTTTCTGGTGCACGGAGAGCGGGACGAGGACGGCGAACTTAGGCTCAATCCAATTTTGGAAAACGCTGCTTTCCAGCTGCAACCCGGGGACATTAGCCCGATTTTGCAGACCGAAACAGGGTTTCACATTTTAAAAGTAGAACGTGTCATTGAGGTGTACGGTGAACGGGAGATTCAGGTGCGTCGAATTGACATTGTGGTCGAACCAAGTGACGAAACTCGAGAATCTATTCAAGCGACTGCGGATGAAATTCAGGAACGTGCAAGTGCTGGCGAGACGTTCGATCAGTTAGCTTCGGAATACGAAGAAGCAGAAGCAGCCAGAGTTAATCAAGGCGCGTGGATGCCATTAATTGAAATGGACAATCGTTGGCGGTATTCGGTGCGTCGGATGGAACACCCTGGTGAAATCACACCGCCAGTAAAAACCAACCTCGGGGTTTATATCTTCCAATTAATTGAAAAGCAGCCGACGCCTAGTTTTGAAGAGATTGCTAGCCAATTTGAAGCAGAATGGGCTGCTCTGCAAGCGGAAAAAGAGGTAATAGAAACCCGGGAAGACCCAGAGGAACAAGATGGGGCAGAACCAGAGGAGAACGGCGAACCTCAATCGGATAGCACACATGACGCAATACAGTATACGGAATCTGATAACACAGTAGATTCGACGGAAGCAGAAAACTTGGAAGAGGAAAACGGAGAAGAGGAAGCAAAAGTCTACGAGAAGTACGGCTTTCGTGGCAAGTGGGAAATGCCGCGGAATGTCGCTTCACAAACCCAACGGCTATATCGGGGCGAATCGAGCCGCGTTATCAAAACAAAAAAAGGGTACCGCCTCGTCAAAGTTGATAGGAAACGCACTTTCAGGGGCGATTTGCTATTTCTCGCCGAAGACCAATATTCGTCTAATCGCAAAAAACCCTTCAGAACCGGACAAAAGTGGACCATGCGGTGGGGGCATAACCATGTCATTTATACCCCTTGGGATAGCCGAGCCAAAGGGCGGCGGCCTGTGAGTTGGGTGAGTCGCGTGCTATGGGGCGCGCGAACTTACAAAGAAGGATTAGGAGAGAACGAATCGACCATTGACTCCTTTTCTGTGGTGACATGGGGTTCCGCTTTGTCTGCTGTAGATAATAAAGATTATGACGAGGACGGCAATTTGACATTTTCACGGGAGACCATCGGGGAGTTCTTGGGGCGTTTACAGGTGAATCACACCTTAGATCTCACAGGAGAAGGGACAACAACCCTGCAAAAACTGCCTGCATTCACAGTCTCACTGTCGCGAATGCGCTTCAATCGGTTGCCGTTGTTCAAATCGCTCAATTCTGGTCTAACCTGGATTGCTGATAAATTGCGCACTGACCGTCCAATCCTTTCAATGGTCTCTTTTCCTACGCTTGAAAACACCAGCTTTGATTTCGACACCGCCTTGGGCAACTTCTACCGGGAACGATATAGGGATGAGGAAGATGTGTTCTTGCAGACGATGGATCTCGGCTTTGATTTGCGGAAACAATCGACATCACAAATTATGCCTAACCGTGAGTTATTGCTCGATGTAACGCTGCAAAGCAACATGATTTGGCACTCCAAAGACCGAGCTGGCAACCAAAATATCTTGCGTGGTGTTTACAGCACACGAGCCACCGCGAGCAATACGCTCTTTCGAATCTATGACATCGGCTTTATTCCTGGCGTACGCCGCATGCGGCATCAAATTGATTCGAGTCTCAAATTAAATTATCAACCGCCTGTTGAAAGGGAGGAAGATGACCTTTACCCGTTTGGCCCCAGTACTCACTTCTTTGAAAGAAAGAGTCTTGCCTATGTTTTCCGTACGAGCATTGAAGTGAAGACGCGCCGCAGCAAATCTGCGCTCCGACTTCTGGACTTCACAACTCGACTAAGAGCAGACTTTTCCGAACGCGCCAAGGAGAGAAATCGAGAATTCGACCTGATTGAAAGCGATTTAAGGATTACTCCGCTGGCGAGCCGTAAGATGACAATTACAATGCGCACAACCCACAATCCTAATGAATCAGAGATTGGCGGGGAACGATTCAAAATGGTCGGTTTTCGAACAAATCTCAGATACCGGCGAACAACGTGGCATTTTTCATTGGGGAGTTCGTTCAATAAGAGGACAACACGTGCCAGACGGGATTACACGGCGAGTTGGAGTTACCGGCCAAATAGGCTCGTGGAGTTTGACTTCAACCTAATTTATGATTGGATTGAACAACAGTTCTATTCGCAAAGTATCGCGGTTCGGCGGAATCTCCATGACTGGAATCTGACCATACGGTGGAATCGCCGCGGCATCAGGCGCGGTACAGATTCTGACAATGTCCGTCAAGATTTCATCTTTCAGATTAACCTAATCGAAGAATCTGCGGCTTCGGTTGGACTTGGGTATGATGCGACAACGGACACGTGGGGCTTCCGAAGTCTGCCCGCAGGCGTGCCCTATAATGCCTTTAGCGCTGGAACGACGCTTGGACGTTCTTATTTTTAAGGGCAAAGAACCTCAACAATTTCTTCTTACCCTCTATTCCATGTGCTTACTCACGTCCCATAATTTACCATACTAGTCTTTATTGTTTGAATTTTCAAATCAGTCAAGGCTACTTGTTGTTACCCTAGAACTTGTGATATAATCCCACCCGGTAAAACCAAGCTACCGTATTCAAGTCAGATTCATGTAGTGAGGAGAAATCAACGATGATTAATACACTCGTATTTGCCGGCGGGTCTTTGCATGACTGGCAAGGTTGTAGTGAAGCAATCATTGAAATTTTATCCCGGTGTGATGAATTTAAAATCACCAAAATCGAAGAGGATCTTGATGCCCTCACCGCTCCTCGGTTGGCCCCTTACGACCTCATCGTTTTCTATTATACTCTTGGCGAAATGTCGGACGCCCAGAAAAACGGGTTGTTAAACCACATTGCTTCGGGAAAAGGCTTCGCGGGTGTGCATTGTGCCGCCGATTCGTTCAGAGAGTGCCCGGAGTATCGGGCGATGATTGGAGGGCATTTCGTCACGCATCCCCGTTACCGGGAGTACCAGGTGAACGTCTCAGATACTACGCACCCGATTACATCGGGCATTGAAGAATTCATGGTTACGGATGAGCAGTATATTTTAGACTACGATTCACGCGTTAATGTACTCGCCGCGGGGTTGAGTAAGGGCGGCACGATGCCTGTCGTTTGGACCAAAATCTGGGGGGAAGGACGTGTCTTCTATCTTGCTCTGGGGCATGACGCTAAAGCCTGTGGTCAAGAGATATTCGGAACGCTTCTACTGCGCGGCGCGCTCTGGGCAGCCGCACGGAGCGAATAAATGAAAAAGCAGATTACCGATATCCAGATTGATGCAAAAAAACCTGACCGATGCACGCTGTTTCTCGATCGTCGTCAGTTTGGAGTCGTCGATTCAAGTTTAATTACAGCACTCGGTTTGCGAATAGGCCTGGAAATTGAGGCGCAAGTGCTTCAAAAATTAATTGAAGCGGCTGGAGTCACAGAAACCAAGAACTTCATTCTTGATCTCCTGCGAAACCAATCCTATAGCAAACAACAGTTAATTGATTTGCTCGGGCGAAGGGAATGCAGCGAAAGAACTATTGATACCGCCCTGGCGGAACTGGAGGAGCTGGGCGTCGTTAAGGGCGAGAACTATGCACGGAGCTGGGTTAATCGTCGTCTGCGCTTTAAGCCGCGCGGCAAAAGGGTACTGAAGCGCGAATTGGTAAGCAAGGGGATTGACCAAACTACCGCTGACTGTGTCCTTGACACGATAGATGATAAGGACGAATCTGGGATGGCGTTAAAAGCCGCACGAAAGCAGGCGGTGCATTACAAGTCCCTTTTACCGCATGTAGCCAAACGACGCATGCACGATTTTCTACTAAGGCGTGGATTTGACGTTGATACAATTCAGCGAGTTATCAATCAAGTGTTAAAAAACTAGTATTGGACACGTAGCATAGAACCGACGCCTGTAATGCCGACTCATCCTTACATAGTCCGCTCCGACACTCGAGCGGCATCGGAGTGAGATTTTCCGGCTACTGAATATCCCGAAACCGCTTAAAACATAGAAAAATCTATCTCTTTGGCGGTTATGAATTCCAGCAAGGCTGGAACACCTTCCTTAGTTTTCTGAATTCCTCGTTTGATCGCGGGGACGATTTCATCAGGTGTAGTTACCCGTTCCCCATAACCGCCGAAGCACCTCGCCATATCTGCATAATGACCGGAAATATCCGTGCTGCGGAATTTCTCCGTAGAAACCGGCATCACCGGCAATTCAATCGCCATTGAGAAGTTATTGAACAGCAGCGAAAGGATGGGAATCTGCTCCCTCACTGCGGTTTCGAAGTCCATCCCTGTAAAACCGATGGCAGCATCGCCCCAGACGTTGATGCACAGTTTGTCTGGGCTGGCTAGCTTGGCACCCATTGCTAGTCCGAGGCCGTAACCCAATTGCGTGGTTTTGCCCCAGCCGATGTAGGAAAGCGGCGTGACCGATTTCCAGAAGGGGGAAAGCTGATCACGGGGGCTTCCCGCGTCGTGTGTGATAATGGTATTTGCCGCATCTACGGTGTGCATCAAGTCCCAGATTACTCGATAAGGAGAAAGTGGAATTTCGTTAGCGGTAAGCTTGTGTTTCCATTGCGCAAGCCATTCTGCTTTGATGGCATTTATCTGCTGCGCTACTCGATTGAAATGGCCGCGGGGCTTACCGCCCAAGCGCTCATGGATTTCGGCAACCAATGCTTCCAGAACCAGACGGGCGTCCCCCACTAAAGCGTGTTTCACAGCCAGATCTTTGTTGATGTCCGCAGGGTCCAGCGTTGCGTGAATAATGGCTTTGTCCGTCGGTATGCGCACACCATAACTCGTGGCGGCGAAGCTGCATCCGATACCGAAAATTACATCGGCGTTATGCAAAAAGTCATGCACGGTTTTTGGGATAGAACGCCCGCCAGAACCTAGTGATAGAGGATGAGATTCTGGGAAGGCGCTCTTGCCGGCAAGGCTGGTGGTCACCGGCGCTTCCAAGATTTCCGATAATGCTCGTAAGGCCTCCCATCCTTTAGCGTAATGGACGCCTTGCCCTGCGTAGATTACCGGATGATTCGCATCCAGCAATGCGCTGGCTACGTCACGTATCATATGCGGGTCTGGGCCAGAACGCAAATTTGGTGTAGGAAAATATTGTAAGGGGCCAGAGAGCCCTTCCTGAAACACATCGCTGGGAATTTCTACCACCGCTGGACGAGGACGCCCATTTCGCACCTGGGTAAAGGCTCGCCGCAATGCTTCCGGTACGGCCTGAGGCAGAGTAACCTGTTCGCAGGTTTTGGTAATGTGGTGGTAATTGATGAAGGAGTTAAAGTTGGGTGGTGTGTTAGTCAGGGAACGCGAGTAGCCCATCGGTATGACGACGATTGGGACGGAATCCCCATACGCCTGGGCAATTCCGCCAAAAGCATTCTCCGATCCTGGCCCGCTTTGCATGCAAAATACGCCAATCTGTTCACCGGAGGTTACCCGGCTGAAGCCATCAGCCATGTGCAGACCAACCCGTTCTTGGCGTACAATGATCGGGCGGATTCCTAACTTCGCCGCGGCTTCAATAATTGGGTTGACCGGGTAGGCAAATAGATACTTCACACCTTCCCGCTTTAGAATTTCAGCAATAGCATCAGCTACGTTCATGCCGTTTCTCCCATTTTGGGAAATGAACCACCCTTCATACGAATTTTGGCATTTTCTAGAGTTTCAAATCCGCAACGTTCAAATATACTAACAAAGTTCATTGGCTGACGAAGAAAGGGTTATGTTTTTTTTCTTCTCCAACTGTTGTTGGAGGGCCGTGACCGGGGAAGAGTTTCACATCATCGGGAAGCGAGAGAAGATGGTTCTGAACGCTTGAAAGTTCTTGCCGGTACGAAATATTCGGACCTCCCACCGAACCCGCAAAAATTGCGTCGCCGACAATCGCCGTGGAGCGTGTGTAAAAACTGCAGCCGCCGGGCGTGTGTCCGGGGGTGTCAAGTGTTTCCACCGTTAGATTGCCAACGCTTACTACATCGCCATGCTTCAGCAATCTCAGTTGTTGGCTGCTTTGAGGTATCGGCTCATTCGCGTGGATATAAGTTGGGCAACCCGTTGCGTTTTCAATTGACGGCAACCCGTCCGCGTGATCGCTGTGCGCGTGCGTCAACAAGATTACTGTCGCGGTAACTCCAATGTCCTGAATTTTTTGGAGGATGACATCCGGATGCGCAGCCGTATCGATTATTGCTGCGTCATTAGTTGCGTTGCAAACCAAAATATAAGCGTTTACCGGATAACCGCCAACATTTGCGCTGACGGTGACCACTTCCAAAGCATCGTCATATCCCGGTTGAACAGGTTCTGGTACCCAGCGTTCCATCGCAATGTCAACCAATTTTGCGCCGTCCAGGTTTAGCGCTCGGGCGATTTTGTGAGTTTGATTTTCTGTTGGCTTTAGGGTGTAGTCTTCCATCTGTGACAATTGTGCCTCGGTGAGATCGGTTGCGTCGGCGATTTGAGCGGTGCTTAAACCTAGGCCTCGCCTCGCTTTGCCGATGATATCTCCAAATTCATCTTCAAGTGCATAAGCCATAATGTGTTCTCCTCCTTCGTTGAAAATTTGGAAAAGTAGTGTAACACGAAACGATACGATGAACAACTTCAAAATGCCGCTTTCCGGGATAACAACAAGCCGTGCTTTCCAAACCGGTGGAAATGTCCCTTCCTACACATCGCTATGCCCATTGCAAATCTGCTTGACACGCAAAATACCGACAGTTAAAATATATCGGCTTGCCGGAGTTTTGCAAGATTCACGGCAGAGGCAGTGCACGGAGGAATTTAGCGTATGCCGACATACGAATACAAATGTTTTGATTGCGGCTCACGATTTGAGCGTTTTCAAAGCATGACCGAAGAAGCAATTCAAGATTGCCCGGAGTGCGAAGGCAAAGTCAAACGGTTGATTGGCGCAGGAGCAGGATTGATTTTTAAGGGATCGGGGTTCTACTCGACGGATTACCGGGATGGAAGCTACAAGGAGGCCGAAAAGAAAGATCGGGATGCTTCATCGAGCGGCAGTGGCGACAGTAAGAGCAACGATACTAAGAAAAGTGATAGTAAGAGCAGCGAAACGAAAAGCAGTGACACCAAGAACGCCGATACAAAAAGCAGCGACACTAAAAGTCCTGACACCGCTAAAACAGCTTCAGACGAGGCTTGAAACTGTAAAAATAATACCCGTCCGAAAAAGTCTGACAGCTACCAGAATCCTGAGATATTCTTCTGGTTCAAAACTAGGTTATCCATTGATTTACCGTTCTTTTGAAGGTCAAGAGGTAAGGCATGCATCAACCTCAAACTGTTGAAGAGAACACACACGACCACGGCCATCAACATTATCTTCAGCGTAAATTCCGATTCGCGCTGATGTTCACGGGTGTTGTGTTTCTCGTGGAAGTGGTTGGCGGGATTCTGTCGAACAGCCTAGCGTTATTGAGCGATGCGGCGCATGTGTTTTCAGATGTGCTCGCATTGTCAATAAGCTGGCTGGCAATCTATCTGTCAACACGTCCCGCAACGCACTCTCGGACTTATGGGTTCCACCGAACAGAAGTCTTCGCTGCATTCATCAATGGGATTTCGCTGTTTGTAATTTCAGGATGGATCATTTATGAAGCCGTACAGCGATTTAAACAACCGGAGCCTGTTGAAAGTCTGGCGATGCTTGTGGTTGCATGTATTGGCTTTACCGCCAATGTGCTCATCGTATGGCTCTTCCACGGGGAAGGGCGTAGAAACCTAAATGTACGGAGTGCCATGCTGCATGTCATCGGAGATACACTCTCCTCTTTCGCAGTAATCGCTGGCGGAACGCTCATGTACTGGACGAACTGGTACGTGGTCGATCCAATACTGAGTTGTATCATAGCTCTAGTTATTCTTATTGGAGCTTGGCGGGTCGCAAAAGAATCCACTCACATTCTTTTGGAGGCATCGCCGAAACACGCGGACGCCCAAACCGTAGCCAAGCATATCTGCGGTATCTATCCGATAAAAGATGTACACGATATGCACATCTGGTCTTTGTGTTCCAACTATTATGCACTCAGCGCGCACGTCGTTATTGAGGATCACACAGAAGAATCCGCAAATGAGCTCCGGCAGCAAATCAACCGTGAACTCGAAACTCAATTTGGTATCTTCCATACGACCATTCAGATTGAGCGCATCGCCTGCGCACAGCAAGGGAATCTCCTATGTAATTTGTCCCATCACTGATGGACAAATGGGAGAAAAGGATTCCCAACTACCTAGTCCGGCATCGTGCAATTAACATATCTTCCCAAGATTGCCCCGGAATTTGAACGGTTCAGTGCCAAGGAGAATCAGTGCCGCCAAAGAAATCCAAAATCACCGGCTACGCGTCCCGCGAAGCTACCTTGACGTTCGCCGACCGGATGCGAACACGATATCCATCTTTCGATAAAAGTGCTTACCGTTCCCTCGCTGGTACCGATCTAATTGCGTCTAAGGTCGGCTACGGTTGCTACCGCGTTCACAATCAATCTAAAGAACATGCAGCGACGCTCGTGAAAGCGATCGAAGCAGGTTGTAACCTGATTGATACGTCGAGTAACTACACTGACGGCGGCAGCGAAACATTGATTGGAAATGTTATCCACGACCTTATCGCGGCTGAAAAAATACGGCGCGAGGAAATCATTGTCGTTTCCAAGGTCGGTTATATGCAGGGGAAAAATTTGGATGAAGCCATGCAGCGCGAGCGTACGGGACAACCTTACCCAGATGTTGTCAAGTATATGGAAGGCTGCTGGCACTGTATCCACCCGGATTTCTTGATAGATCAGTGGAATCATAGCGCCAAGCGGTTAGGGCTTGAATCAATTGATGTTTATCTCCTGCATAACCCGGAGTATTTTCTATCGGACGCCCAAAAACGCAGCAGGAATCGCGCCGACTTCAACGATAGCCAAGAGGCGTATTACGATCGCGTTTACCGTGCCTTCGTGCAGATGGAGCAGCTCGCGCTCGACGGTAAAATTCGCTGCTACGGGATTTCGTCGAACACCTTTCCATCGCCGAAAACGGATTTTGAGCATACCTCGCTCGACCGTGTCTATGAGGCTGCTTGCAAAGCGGGTGCAACCGTGCATGGAAATAGCCGGGCAAATCATTTCAAAGTGATTCAACTCCCGTATAACCTTTTCGAACACGGAGCGTTGACGGCGGTAAACAATGAGATTGACCGAAAAGATGTCTCGGTGCTTGAAAGGGCGAAGTCTCTCGGGATTGGCGTCCTCGTGAATCGTCCGCTCAACGCAATTGTGAATAACCGCATGACCCGTTTGGCGCAATACGCTTACGATCCAAACCTCGATCATCCCAAAGAGATTTCCAACGCAGAACACCGGTTCAGTCAAATCGAAACAAGGCTTGAAGATGTGTTAAAAAGTTGGGGAATTTTCGATTCGGTGCGTAATCAAGTAAATGTCAACCTTTTTTATGACGTTGCGCAGCAGCTTCCCAAATTTCTTCCGCATATCCAAAACCGGGATCATTGGGAACAGGTCTTATACGGAAATCTCATCCCCGAGATTAATGCATACTTACAAAAGACCGCCCAAAATTGTTCGGCTGAAGCACAGTCCGAGTGGGAGATTTTGCTGCAACAGTACGTAGAGACACTCAACGCGCTATTCGCGATTCTGACGGACATCTTTAATCGCGGGGAGGCAGGAAAGGTTGAACCCATTCAGCACGCGGTGGATAGACATCTCTCAGATGAGGAGAAAATGCTCACACTTTCTCAAAAGGCATTGAACTTTGTGACTTCATCGCCGGGCGTCTCTGTTGTGTTGAACGGCATGAAACGAGAAGAATACGTGCACGACGCAATGGGGATTATGACCGCACCTGATTTTAAGCAGCCGCTCGCATTGATTGAAAGTGTGGCGCGTGCGGTGTGAAATTCCTTCCCTATCGTTAGATTCGCCGCGCCAGCAAGGCTCACAGGACTCCCCGCGAATCCTTTTTTGCAATGAGTCGGTTCAAAATCCAGAATAACACGGCGGACAGTACGGTGTAACATCCTATCATCCAGACCCAAATCGGTGCGATTCCCATTGAAGTGTGCGTTTCAGATTTTACAACCGCAATTAGGACACACAGGGGGCTTAACAACTTCAGTGCCTCCTCAAAGCGCGGAGCCGTAATTGGCATCTGCGATACAATCAACGGCACAAAGATAATCGATAACACCACGGCGTAACTGCGAGAAATTGCGGTCATGGCGGTGCCGAACAGGGTAAAAAAAACGCCGTTCAAGAAGAACAAGGTAATTGCAGCCGTAAACACAAGAGCGCATTGCAGTAGTTGCCAAAGCCCCAATCCGCCTGTGTAAACCGAAAGCCAAAATAGCGGGATGGTGAGCCAGACGATCCACAGCGTTCCGAGAATTGCCCCAATTAACTTCCCCAGCAGAATCCGCCATGTGCGCAGCGGCGTGATTTTGAGCAGGTCCCAGTTGGAGGATAACCGTTCGGATTGAAACGTCTCTATGGCTAGAAGCGGAACCGCAAGAGCAATGATGGTGAGGAAGAAGACAGGTACAGATATTGCATATACACTTTCACCCATGCGAGTCTGGGGCTGAGTTTGGCTTGCCGCGAATAGCTCGAATGCCGCTGCAAATAGCGTAAGCGCAAGCACGCATAAGATGACGAACTGAATGCGGCGAAATTTGGGCTGATGGAAATAAAAACGCAACTCCTTAAGAATGAGTGCAATCATTGTATGGGTTCTCTCGGTAACACTTAATATCTTCAGCATTATAACATATCCCCCTTCAAACACCGCATAAACTTTTTCTGATTGCCGGTCGTCAAGAAGAATAGTTTTCGAGGTAATTTGAAGCGTAGATTGCAGCTGTACCCAAACAAGAATCATCGCCGTTTTGCATTGCTAAACTTAGATTTGCCCTTTAGGGTTAGCATCGAAAATGCTTGTACACGGAAGCGGAAATATGCTAATCTATCGCTGTTATCATTTATTACAGATACGTCCTACAACAACTAATGTGGATTTTTTGATAGGAGAACAAAAATGCAGAAGAACTTCTTAAGGACTTCGTTGATTGCCACTACAATCGGATTGTTAATCACTGTTTTGTTGATTAACAACCTTCATGCCGAATACAACGGGGAATGTTGGGTGGTCAGTAATGGTGATACCGTTCGCAAACTCTATCCAGATGGAAAAGCAGACCAAAGAGAAATTCCCAATCTTACTCAGGCGCAAACTGCGGAGGTAAATCCCAGAGATGGTACTGTGTGGATTGCAGTATCGGCTGCGAATACGGTCTACAAGTTTAACCCTACCAGCGGCGAGTTCATTCCAATACCGAACATCAAACGGCCGCATTCCGTATCAATTAACCCAGTCGATGGCACGGTATGGATTGGCGGGCTTGACGTGGTCGTCAAGGTGTCCTCGGCTGGTCAGGTCCTCGCCACCATCCCCGGCGTGTACGAACCGGAAGTTGCTGTCAATCTGACCGATGGGAGTTGCTGGGTAACCGACTCCAGAGGGAAAGTCGCTCGTTATGATTCCAGCGGGGCGCTTGTGGTAACCTCTCCGGCGAAACTCACGGAACCCAAATACGTTACTGTTAATTCGAAAACGGGCGATGCGTGGGTGGCGGATATGCAGGCGAACATTCTTGTTAAACTAGACGCGAATGGCCGCGAACTTGTGCGGCTTACAGATATCCCTTTGCCGACTTCACCGCAGGTTAATTCCCAAGATGGCAGCCTTTGGGTTGTCGCCGATTCCTCCTCGCTGATTAAGCTCTCCGCCAACGGCCAGAGGATTAAGGAAATCCAAAACGTTGGGCTGGCAATCCTGGCAATTAGTCTTGATCCGAAAGACGGCAGTCTTTGGATTGCGGATCAGCTTGGATCGACCTTTCAAGGCGAAGTCAGTAAATACTCGGCGGACGGACGGAAGTTGTTTGGAACCAGCGAAATTCAAATGCCATCCTACGTTTCCGTGGGTTATTGGGCAGGTGAATAAGGCATAAATCAATTTCGTTCTGCAGATAATAACGCCGCAGAGCGACGAAGAGTCCATATTTCAGTTATTGAACCGGTGAAATAGGTTCGTGACCCGCCATGTTTGCGCTGCTTTAGGATAAATCCTCCCAATATACTATTTGAGTTGCACTCCAAGTGTGTAGATAACGAGTTCAAACCTGTACAGAAAGCCCGCATGGATTTTCTACATCAATTCTCACGTGGTCGTTTTACACCTTTTACCGGCTAGATTTGAGGGCTATTGTGTGTAAAGTATTTTCCTGTTTTCTCTCCTTTACGCTCTTTCTCTTTGCTGTTGGTGCCCTAGCACAGCCAGCAGCGCTGCCAGATTTTTCGGTGGATGCGGCGAGTATCACATTTTCCAATCCGTCGCCGCTCGAAGGCGAGGAGATAACAATCCGCGTCACGGTAAAGAACATCGGAGAGGCAGCGTCAACGCGCAATGAAGACCTGGTGGTAAATCTTTATGAAGGCAATCCCAATGTGGACAATCCGGCGAATAAGCCCCTTCGTATTTTATGCAGAGATGCAATCTTTGGGCTAGCTCCCGGCAAATCTGACAGCGTGAAGACACAATGGCGGCCTCCGCCTGGTACGGTTGAGGTTTATGCTGTCGTTAACCCACCCGGAGATGACAAAGAAATTAGAGAGGTTAACCGGGAGAACAACACCGCCAACACTTCTATAACCGGAACGCCGCGCGCATTCCCTAAAGCAACACCGGCACAGATTCAAACCGCAATTCAAAAAGGTGCGGAATGGGTCAAAGCCCAACAAGGAAAGCACAGCCGAACTTGTGTGCAATGTGGAACTGAGAATCAGCTAATCTCTATCTGTATTATCTGCGGTGCAAACCTGAAAGGTCTGCCCGAAAATCTTCTGGATGGTCCTGCATGGGATTTTGGAGAAGACAGTCGGCAAGAAACTGCAATTGCATTGCTTACGCTGCTTTCGGCGGGTGTCCCCATCTCCGATCCTGTGGTACAAGAAGGGTTGGAATTTTTAACGCATCAGGATATGAACAATTTGCAAGTTTATCAACTAGCAATCATTCTGCCAGCGCTTGTCGCGGCGAACGATTCGAAATACCGTCAGCGCGCCCAGGTTGCGGTAAGTCAGCTTGTCAGAAACCAATTGCCGGTTAAAGGTGATGAATTCAGAGACCCAAGAGACGATGGCGGTTGGGGATATGGGACTACTGCGGATGGAGCGCATATGCACATGGTGATTTATGCACTCTACGCTGCAAAACAGTGGGGTCTTGACATCCCGAAGGATACATGGGCGCGCGCCGAAAAGTGGATTCGACGCAATCAGATGGAAAGCGGCGGCTGGGTCTACAATCTCGTTGATGGCGGATCGCCTTGGGCGGAGGGAGTCTACGGCAGTATGACTGGAACAGGGCTGTGGGCGCTTCGTGCTTGCGGCGTCCCTGCGGAAGACCCGCAAATCCGGAAGGGGCAGGCGTGGGTTAAGGAGAATTGGTCGCTGACTCGAAACCCCGGATCGATTTCATGGCATTATTACTATCTTGTCTCGCTGCAGCGATTCTGCGACATCCCTCCCAAGTTGGAGTCGCTTGCCGGGCATGATTGGTACCAGGAAATATCGAACATGCTCGTCGCCGAGCAGCAACCTGATGGGCGCTGGATTGACCACGAAGACTATTTCCCAACGACCTGTTTCGCGTTGATGTTTCTAACGCGCGCCCTACCGCGCCCTACCTCGCCTGACATCGGCGCTGTTCATAGGAGCCTTCGCTTCTCTCCGCCTGCACCGCGTGTTGGCGAACCGGTCCGAATTAGCGTAACCCTGACAAATACGGGAATTCAGCTTGAAGAATCTATCGTGAAGGTCAATTTCTACGATGGAAATCCGGAACGGGATGGCAAAAAATTTGCCGATCAGGAGGTCATCTTTCATAGAAATCTCGACGAAACCACCACCACGGTTAACTGGGTGCCTACGGAGGAGGGAAGCCGTGAAATCTACGTTCTTGTTGATCCGGATAAACGGATTGACGATTTAGATCGCGAGAATAATACCGTGTCCCAGGCATTGGATATTCGCCCCCAGTCCGCTGCTGCCATTGATATGACGCCAGTCCCTCAGGAGATTAGCGATGGCGTCCACCGTATGGGAGACGTTACGGTTGATTTCAACAAACGCGAAGTCTCCGTGCCGGGGGAAATTAATATCATTAGCGGAGATACCATCCTCGAATTTTTTGCCGTTGGCAAATTTGGCAAGACACATGAAAGTCTAATTATGGTCCACGCCGAACCCATACATATTCAACTTGCACTCGTACAACTAGGCATGTCTCCGGAGATGGACCTCACAATCGAAGGCGATCCCCGCCAACCTCAGGGTGATTCAGCCGAGGTTTGGGTAGAATGGGAGCGGGGAACCGAAGTTTTGCGCCAACGCGCTGAAAAATTGGTGTGGAACGCCATGAACGCACATCCGATGCAGCAGACCCATTGGGTATTCACTGGTGCACGCATCGAAAATAATCAATTCACCGCGCAGAAATACCACAATATTATTGCGGTGTACCGCGACCCGGATTCAATCTTTAATCACCCCCTGCCCGGCGGCAAGGATGATCGAACCTATCGCGTCAATACGGATGCCGTGCCGTCAAAGGGTACGCCTGTGAAGGTCATCATTCGCCCAGTTTCTGGCGAGGCTAGTGAAATAAAGTCAATGAATCGGCTTAAGGGTAGCTTAATTGAGGGGTGGTCATGATTTTCACCGGGCATCGGGGAAGGATAATCGTAACAACAAATGAACTTTATTGAGAAACTAAGAGATGTCCAAATTCTGGTTATGGACGTTGACGGGGTGTTGACAGACGGAAAACTCTACTATTCAGATTCGCGTGAGGAGATAAAGGCTTACAACGTTCGTGACGGACAGGGACTGAAGCTCATCAAAAGTCTTGGCATTAAGCTGGCTGTCATCTCAGGGCGAACAGGCGAGGCTGTTTGGAGGCGTGTGGAGGAACTGCATGTGGACGAGATTCGTCTGGGCGTGGGCGACAAACTTCCCGTTCTGCAGGACATTTTGCGTAGGCATAACATACCGTCGGACGAGGCGCTTTACATCGGAGACGATCTCGGCGATATCGGCGTTTTGAACTTCGTTGGGTTGCCCGTTGCGGTCGCTGACGCCCACGATACCGCGAAGCGCAGCGCCGATTACGTAACGCGCAACATCGGTGGAGGCGGCGCCGTAAGAGAGATATGCGACATGATAATTTCTCAGAAAGAAGAACGCCCACAGAGTCCAGATGCTGTCGTGAAGCCAATGGACAACCGCCAAGACTGTTACCCCAATACAAATGTCGTTGCGATAAACGGTGTTCAGATTGGCGGAGGGCGCCCAATTGCGGTTATTGCGGGCCCCTGCGTTATTGAGAGCCGGGATCACTCGCTCAAGATGGCTGAAGCAATTAAAGGCATTTCGGAAAAATTGGGTGTCCCGTTTGTCTTCAAATCCTCGTATGACAAGGCGAACCGGTCCGCCATAAGCTCCTATCGAGGTCCCGGGCGTGAGAAGGGGCTTTCCATCTTAGCGGAGGTCCAAAAAGAGGTTGGCGTGCCGGTGCTTTCAGATGTACACTGCGTCAACCAGGTTCAGCCCGCTTCGTCCGTGCTTGACGCGATTCAAATCCCCGCATTCCTGTGTAGACAAACAGATCTGCTCGTTTCGGCTGGAAGCAGCGGGAAACCAATCAACGTAAAGAAGGCGCAGTTCATGTCGCCGCAGGACATGAGCAATGTCGTTGACAAGGTAAAATCCACAGGAAACCAAAATATCCTGCTCACCGAAAGAGGCAGTTGTTTCGGTTACAATAATTTGGTCGTTGATATGAGTTCGATTCCTATCATGCAGTCCTCCGGATGTCCGGTTGTGTTCGACGCGACGCACAGCACTCAGTTGCCGGGCGGCTTGGGGATGAGCTCCGGTGGACGAAGAGAGTTCGCGGCACATTTAGCGCGCGCAGCTACTGCAGTCGGGATAGACGCACTGTTCATGGAGGTGCACGACCGTCCCGATGAGGCGCTTTGCGACGGGCAAAACATGATAAATCTGGAAATATTGGAATCTATACTGACGGCCGTTGTTCAGATAGACAAGATTGCGAAGCATATTCAATGACTGCCGGTGTTCGGTTCAGCGTTGCCTGTCGATGCTGAGCAGCTTAGTCGGACAGGTCCTGCCATCTTCTTCAATTCAGACGTAGTTGCCAATGGAGTCCTAAGTGTACGGCATTGCAGCAGTCGAACACAGATGTATCTACCTTATTCACGCATTTCAATGGTTTCATTCTTGGAGGACAGAAAATCCACTCCCGGGTACATGCTATGGAACGGCGATTAAATCCTAAAGCCCATGAAATCGTCATACTCGCTGAAGGTTCATTCGGCATTCTGGAATCAAAAGCAGCCGCCGTTTTGGTGCGATACCTGAGGGATAACGTCGTCGCCGTTATTGACAGCACGAAGGCGGGAAAAGATGCCGGTGAAATCGTAGGTGTTGGAACCGGAATCCCTATCGTCGGCTGCCTTTCAGAGGCAATGGAACTACATCCGTCAATGTTGGCAGTCGGAATCGCCCCGCCCGGAGGTGAGTTGCCTCCGAAATGGAAATCCATGCTGCGTGAAGCAATCGAATCTGGATTGCACATTATGAGTGGGCTTCATTGGTTTCTGAGCGTCGATCCGGAACTAGCAGAACTGGCAGACCGCCGTAACGTTATTCTATGGGATGTGCGCAAACCTCCGGGAAATCTCCCGATTGCAACCTGCAAAGCAGCCGATGTCGATGCAACCGTTGTTTTAACCGTCGGATCAGATTGCCGCGTTGGAAAAATGGTTGTCGGAATCGAGCTTGCGAATGCGGCAAGAAGCCGCGGTTTGAATGCTGCATTTTGTCCGACCGGACAAAATGGAATGATGGTCTCCGGATGGGGAATCGCCGTTGACGCAGTGGTGTCTGACTTTACCGCAGGCGCGGTGGAGCAAATCGTTATTGAAGGCGCCCAAAATCACGACCTCCTCATTGTCGAGGGGCAGGGATCGCTAGTTCATCCGGGCTACTCCGGTGTCACGTTGAGCCTGTTGCACGGTTCTATGCCTGACGCGATGATTTTTTGCCACCAGCCCTCTCGAAAAAGTGTCGCACGTTACCCAATCCCTTTGCTGTCATTGGGAGAGATGATTGCACAGTACGAAATTCTTGCCAATCCCATCAAACCCGCCAATGTCATTGGAATCGCTCTCAACTGTTTTGACCTCACCGAAAAACAAGCCCGTGAAGCCATCGAATTGGCGGAGCGGGAAGCAGGCTTGCCAGCCACAGATGTCATCCGCTTCGGACCGCAAAAATTGGTTGACGCGATTGTCAGCATGCAAAATCGGAGCGCAACAGAGTCTGCAGATTTTCAGGAAAATTCGAGGAGCTTAAACTGCACAAGGACATAGTCGTCAGAGTTTTAAACGTGACAGACTCAGCTTTTTGGAAAAACATTGAAGAAAAAACTGTTGCTTGAACAGAAAAGCAGCACATTCTCCCCTGCCCTAAACAAGCAACAACGCGATCACGATGACAGAGAATCGAACCTGTATGAGCAAATTGACCGCCTGAATATTGAACTTATGGATTGAAAAAAGCTATCTCCCTTTTTGACCTCCTTTGACCCCCTAATAATATCGATAGTCAACAAACCCATAAAGCCGCGGGGAATGCGTTCAATGCCATATTTCGATTTGCCGTATTGTCAAGGCAGATGCTTCACGGGCACTTCTGCGACCCGAAAGCCGTTTTGGTGAGCTAAAATCGGCAGATAGCGATGGCGATCTCCGTACACCAAGAGTTCCTAATCACTTGGCGTCTATAGGCTTTGAATCCACAGTTGATGTCGTGGAGACTCAGACGCGTAAACCAACAGACCACTCGATTAAAGATTCGTGAGAGAGTGATTTTCGACCAAGAATCCTGACGATCCATTTTCCAACCGGACACGACATCACATCCTTCCTCGATTTTCGCTAGGAGGCGCGGGATTTCGTCCGGATCGTCTTGCAAGTCTGCATCCATCGTGATTATGACATCTCCCGTTGCATGGGCGAAACCTGCCGCTAGGGCAGTTGCCTTGCCCATGTTGCGTCGAAACTGAATGACAACGACTTGGGATGCTGACGCCCCCGCGTTACGCTCAAATTCTTGGATTGAGAGTTTCGATCTACCTATTGCATCCGTCCTATCTTGATGGAGGTGATAAATCTCCTGCATAACCTCGAAGGAACCATCCGTGCTTCCGTCGTCCACGAATATAATCTCATACGGCGCCCCAATTATCCCCATCACATCTCGAATTTGCTGGTAAAGGGGCCTTAGGGTCAATGCTTCGTTAAAGACTGGAATGATAATGGAGAATTCTCTCAGTGCTTTCACAACGCTTACTTTAACTGCTGTCGAATCACTTCAATATTCTTGCGTCGGTCTTCCAGCGATGCTTTACGAAATTTGCCCGGTAATCGCTGTGACCAGCTCGCATGAGCACCGTCAACATCAGGTCGGTCTCGATTTACTCCCATCTGACGACTTCTGATTGATGCATTATCTTCCGCGGTACTATCAGCCGTTTGGTTGGGTTTATCATTCGATAACCAACTGAGGTCATTGAGAAATTGTATTGATGGGATTTTGAGGGTCAAATCCTCTCCCGAAATTTTCAATACGACCTGCTTTGATTTGATATTTTTAATCGTTGCAATTCCAATGTTTTGACCTAGACCCACGTAATAAGTGCGTGCAGAACTTCTTTCCGCCAAAATGGCTTTAGCAGCTTTACCATGGGATTCAACCCAAGTTGCAATTAGAATGTACTCAGGTTGCTGTTTCGGCGCCTTCCAACCCAACGGGCGAAACAGATTATTCTCAACGATAACACGATAGAAATCGCGACTCCGGTCATTTTGTGAATTTGTTCTTTCTGGAATGGTTCTTCGTCGCTTGGATTGATGGTCTTCCGCACGCGCAGTGTTGATTTGAAGCATTAAGTCAAACGGTATCGCTACAGAAGATACTAGACACACCAGAAAAATTGCCAAAATCCTACTGTTTTCGTTTTCTGTCTTGATTGGTTTCATTCGGGTTTCCTTTTCAACTCTTTTATCCGTATCGGGCGGGCAAAACCACTTCGCCTCCGTTTTTACCGGTTATGAATCTACCTGGTATATCAGCCTGCTATCGAATAGATTTGAATTGGTTCAACGATTTAACATGTGGATTACGCTGTGTCGGCTGTGCAACTATAATTCTTCAATGTTGTTTATCGAACTTCTAATTCTCATTACAATCACTTGAAGTCGCATAAACTCCCATCAAGACCCTTCAATTGAAATCTTCATACCAATAAAAAAATGTGACTTACGTTTACGCTAGTGATATTTAACCGCTTGATGTCGCAGAAAAATTGTGGGTGAGCGAAGGAGGATTTGTGCTCTCGTCTGAAAATTCCATCTTGAACCGAATCAGCTGCCCTTAACGGAGAGCCAGCAATTTATGACTTCTCTATTAACATGTTACTAGCTAGCGTTAGGCGCACCATATATCCAAACGAAATCAATCCCATTAATGCGGACAACATGCTCTAATCTCCGATTTACATCATGAATGCCCCGACCAAGTTGGACATCATAAAGATGAATAACTTCATAGTCTGGATACAGTGTATTGTTCTCATCAAATTGGATTAACCTTCCAGTAAAATAAAGATTCATTCCTTGTGCAGCGATGGGAGAAGCACGTACCGTTAGATGCTTTGCATTTGGCTTCCGATTTAAATAAAGCGCTGCTCGATCTGAGCCAACCTCCCCGCCGATCGCAAAAAGTTTAGGAACATCTGCAACTTTCCATATCGGGTTATGATAAGCGATGTAGTCAGGATGTACAGACAGAACGGGAGCAATTTGGAAGAGCATGATGAATATCAGGATGAAGGATTTCACTAAATATGAAAGCGGGCGCTTTCTGACATGCAACATAGTCTCTTTAATGGAGCCGTAGATTTTCAAATTTATGACCTCCTTTGCCAAGATAGAGAATCCAATTGCCGCTAAAATATCGAGGAATGGGAGAACGGGCAGAATATATCGGCTGATTTTTTTTGCCATCAAGGACAAAGGGATTACAAACACTAGGATGAACATCAATAACGCAAGAAATATCCTCCTGTCTCGATACTCGCAGCGATCGCCGCAGCAAACAACCCATATGAACCCCAATATACACAGCGGTACGGTAAACGGCAAGCTTCGGAATGAAAGTAGCAGCGGATAATAGAGAGGCCCTGGGTCGTTGACAGGTTTTCCCAAAAACAGATATGCGACTTCGTGGGGTTTCGTTGCCCAATCAAGTCCAAAGGCAATAGGTTGAGCGGCATACCATACACCCGCGCCAAGAATTGCAATCATCAAGAAACTAATGATTAAATTGCGAAGACCTATCTGCTTTCCCTCTGATGTTTGAATATGCCGGTAACCCCAGTAAGTGATTCCAAGTATAGACAGAACGCAAACGAAAAGTAAGAGTAAAGATTTCCCAGCAAACGTTGTCCATAAACGGGGCCATAGGCAAGTGACAGTCAAGAAAGTAGTTCCCAACCATGTCAAATACAGGGAAAAAATCGAAAAGTTCCGCGTGCATTTATCCCGACTTGTATTGAATAAACGGTAAAACACCAGGAGCAAAGGTAAGTAGAGTGCAAGCACGCATGTTGTAACTTTTGATAGACAAGCTAAACCGAAGCAGATACCTGAAAAGATGACGTACCTTGAACCTTTGGACCGTTCCAAATAGACAAGAATTGAAAGTACCGATAGCAATGTAAAGCTTGTTGCAAGTGCATCCGTATGCAACATCCGCGAGAGCGCAAGGTAAAAAGGATCTACAGCAACTAGTAGAGCAGCGATGTAACTTTTCCATGGCCCGAAGAGTTTTAAGAGGAGATACCAAGCAATGAAAATAGCAACGATTGTCATCACAACAACACCGCTTCTAGCAGTCGCAAGCGTCTCGGCTGAAAAAAACGGCTTCGTCGCAAGATTCGTTGCTGTTGAAAGTCCGTCCTGGTATCTCAACCAAAGACCTATTCCGCCAAGCCACATCGTTGTCACACCTGGGTGTGGTACCGTGACCGTCCCATCTAGTTCCCAATTAATAAGCGATTGAATAAAGACATAGGAACGTCCCATCCACAACTCTTCATCTGCCAAACAGTGAGACTGCAGCGACAGAATACGCGGAAAGACTACTATCACCGCGATACCTATCACTATGCATAATGTACCTACGCGATTCGGCGACATTTGAAAGAAATCGTTAATTCCAAGCGTGTGTGTTTTGATAGTTGGTTTAATTTGCATCTTTTACGCACCGACACCCGACGTTGAACCCTCTGTAGGTTGGCAAGTCATAGTAACGATAGGTACTCTGCAACTGCAAACGCGTTGCTCCCCATCCTCCACCTCGCAAGACGCGATGCTTCCCATTTTTAGGTCCTTTCGGATTTTTGGACGGGCTTTTCACGTAGTAAGCTTCATCGTACCAATCCGAACACCATTCCCAGACATTTCCTGCCATATCCACAATGCCGTAAGGGCTTGCACCGGTCGGAAAACTTCCAACCGGAACTGTGCGTCTGCCATTGGCAACCCGATAAGAGAGGTTCTCAAAGTTAATTTTGTTGCCCCACGGATATAGAAATCCCTCTGTTCCCCTTGCGGCTTTCTCCCATTCTGCCTCGGTCGGCAATCGTTTACCAGCCCATCGACAATACGCATCCGCTTCATACCAACTGATGCCAATTATTGGTTGATTCGGGGCGCTATATAGTCCGTATGTAGATTGAAAAGTAAGAGGTTGACCCATTGCTAAGTACCCGTGAATCTGATTCTGTTCGATGAATTTCCAGCCCGATTTTGTCCAGAATTTCTTCTTGCGATATCCACCTTCTTGGATAAATCTTTCGTACTCCTGAATTGTCACCTCAAACTTATCAATGAGGTAGGCATCAAGATAAACCTCACGCGCCGGAGTTTGTCCAGGAAGTGCTGACTCCGACGCACTTCCCATGAGAAATGGACCTGCGGGAATCATAACCATATCCGTCTCGGCGCTTTCAGATTGATTACAAGCAGACACGATGAAGGAAAAAAGTATCAATGCGAAAATTGGGAAAAGGACATATCGTCTATTTTTCATAGCTAACCTCCGCTGGCATTAGGCTCTTTAAGGAATTGAGTTCTGCATGAACTGATTCTCTTTGTGCCCAAATGGCGTTACGTTCCTCTCTAGTTTCTCTTACCATTTCGTCAAGTTCATCCGCTTTCGAATTAGCTCCCAGTGACAATCTTCTCATCTGTTCCACAATTGCCAGTGTCTCATCTTCACTCAGCGTTTTATCAGTTGTAATCTTATTCACCAATTCAGCAATTCTCTCGGGTGTTTTGTCATGGATTCGGCCAAGTTCGAAAATCTCTTGCCGCCGCTCTTCAATTTCTTCTAGCTGCTGAGAATAATCTTGATATTCCCTTTCAAGCTCCCGAATCTGTACGATTACCCTTTCTATCTCCGTTTCGCCTATACTGTTCGTTGAAGACAACCGACTACAACCAGATATGATTAAAGAGATGAGCATTAACACAAAACTTGGAAAAAGAAAGGATTGTCTATTTTTCATGACTCACCTCCGCTGGTATTAGGCAGTGACCCCAATTGTTTGGACACGAAATTGCGGATGTTAAGAAGGTATTTTGAAGTTTAGGACTTAACCTATAACTGTGTTAGTGCTGCGTAGTTAATTCAAGATTAAATATCGATTGGTGTTCTAGTGTGCATTATACGCTGCCTCGAATTCAGCAGGTGTCCGATAGCCTAGCGCTGAATGAGGCCTTTTCTGATTATACACGACATCTAATACTAGACTAAGTTGGTTGTATGCATCCCGGAAATTCTGATACTCGGAGTCAACGATATACTCGTCTTTGATTCTGCCAATCGTACTCTCAACGTATGGATTCTGCCACGGTTTCCCACGGTCCGTCATGGAAATGCGGCACGCTATCGCTCTCAATTGCTGACAATACTTCTCAGCAATGTACTGTCCACCTCGGTCTGAATGATGGATTTGCGGACGATGCTGTCTTGCTAATGCTTTTCTCAAAGCCCCAGACAGCAGGTTAACTGACATGTTTTTTGACAACTCCCAGCCTCTTATGGTTCGAGTAAAAACATCAAACAATAACGCCAGATAAGCCATTTGACCACTAGCCAGTGGAACATAGGTGATATCTGCACACCATATCTGGTCAGGATAAGAGACCGATAAATCTTTGAGCAAATTCGGATACGCATATCGTCCGGGTTGACTGTTGGTGGTGATAACCCGCTTTCGCCTAGGACGTACCTGAAGCCCTAGTGCGCCAACCAGACGTTGCACCCGTTTTCGGTTGACAACCAATCCTTGACGATGCAGTTCATTTGTGATTCTGCGATACCCATAGCGGTGATTTGATAAACGTATTTGCTCGATATGCCGGCAAAGCTGAGCATCACCATCGGCTTTGGAATCGTAATAGAAACTGCTTCGAGACAAGCCGAGCACATTACACAGTAGGCTAATGGGAAATGCTTCGCTGCCGCGTTTCGCCAATTCCCGTTTCTGCTTTATCGAGAGTCGAAGTAACTCAATACTTTTTTTGAGGCAGACAGCTCCAGTGTCAATTGCCCGACGAGACGCTCCAGTTCAGCGATGCGCGCATTGGAGGCGTTCTTGTGGTTCTGCTCACCCACAAAGAGATTCGCAGCGTTTTCCATGAAGTGTTGGCGCCATTTGGACAGTAAGGTATCGCTGATTTGATATTCGTTACAAATTTCGACTGGGCGTTTCCGCCCACTGATGATATCTAGTACACATTCGAGCTTAAATTCGGGTGTAAATTGACGTCTTGTCTTCGACATGATAGCCCCTTTCTGGACGGTTAATTATTATAAAATCCTTCTTAGCTCACTGTCCAGTTTTTTGGGGTCATTCCATTAGACTCCTTAAGGAATTGAGTTCTGCATGAACTGATTCTCTTTGCGCCCAAATGGTGTTACGTTCCTCTCTAGTTTCTCTTACCATTTCGTCAAGTGCATCCGCTCTCGAATTGGCTCCTAACGACAATCGTCTCAACTGTTCCACAATTTCCAGCCTTTCATCTTCACTCAGCGTTTTATCAGTTGTAAGCCTATTCACTAATTCAGCGATTTTCTCGGGTGTTTTGTCATGAATTCGACCAAGTTCGAAAATCTCTTGCCGCTGCTCTTCAATTCCCTCCAGCTGCTGAGTATAATCTTCATACTCCCTTTCAAGCACCCGAATCTGTAGAATTATCTCTTTTGTCTCCGGCTCTATCTTCGCTTCCTCCGCTTCGCTCACACTGCTCTTGGAAGGTAGAAAGACCCCCGATTTCTGCCGCCCCTCACTTACACCTACACCCAACACAAGAGCAGATTCATCCGTTGGTTCACGAGTTGAATGGAAAGAAACCTCATTTTTTTTCTCCTCATGACGAACAGTTCTCTCATTAGCGTACAGGGGTATATGCTCTTCGTCTAGTTGAAGTCCGTTTTCAGCAGTTTCTACTGTCACTTCTGTAGGCTTATCAACTAGAAAATAAAGAATCGAGTATATTATCCCTAAGGTTCCAGTTAGAAACATGCCGCCGATTGCTAATTTAAACAATAGATTACGATTCATTTGAGGATTCCTCCAGCGCTATGATGCATGATTTTCTGTATCGAGGTATTGGCATTAGCTTAAAACGAAACGAATTGGTGTTGTATATAATACTCAAATTCTCCCATGACAAATCAGGACCTATTCGCTTATTGTAATCTGCGCAAATACTGGAACCTTCAACTCTTTTTGTCGGTCACTATTCGTGGATATTGTGATAACATCCTTCAATAAACCGCCCGTGTGTCCACTGGGTTGTAGAGCAATCCTTACATTGTACGCTCTTCCATCTTTGAGTTGAGTTAATGATGTTGACACATAATTAGATTGGGACTCAGCATGCAAAACTCTTATATTGGGTTTTGTAACTTTAATTACAATGTCTCTTGACAAATTACTTGCTTGGGAGTCAACTAACCCAAAAAAGATGTTTTTTGATGATACTTCGAATTCTCCAGTGATTTGACCGTGAATAGGAACTTCCAAAAACAGTTTTTCATCTTGCTCACGGTAATCAACAAATATTTTCTCACTAATTAACCCGACGGTCTGTAGTTTTGCATGGATTTGCAGAATTTGTTCTCCCTCAAGAAGTACGGCATGGATGACATCTGAACTCGTGCGAATTCCTAAGATTTGCACAGATTTAGGAGAATATTCCAATACTATGGTTCGCGTAACCGGCGTGTCGGCTGAAATCTTGCCTAAATAAACACGGCTTGGCATGGCTTTCAGCGACAGATATACATTTGCTCGGACCTTCAACTCAAAGGTTTGCAGATTTGGGTCATCTGTTTGAAATCTGACGAATTGTTCTACCGTGCCGTCTCGTTTGGGCGCATCAAGTCTAACCTTTAACTGTAGTTTTCCGTCTGGGAGTATTGTCGGATTTGACAGGAAAGTGGTTGTACAAGCACAACTTTTGTCTACTTCAGAAACCTCTAACGCCATTTTTCCAACATTCGTAATGGTAAAGATATGTTCTACCTGTTCCCCACCCCGAACTCGTCCAAAGTCATGTATGGATTTGTCTACTTGAATCGGTCGTAGTGCAGAGGAATACGAATCAGGTTGTGGACTTGATGCATCAGAATTAGAGGGAAGAGTAGATTCTAGTGTAGGCGTAAAAGTAAGAAGAGAACCGTCCCATCTTTCCCGAAACTCCTGAATTGGGAGGGTATAATCATCAGACGCGGGGTCAAAAATACGAACATCCTTTCTTGAAGCCGCCGTAATCACGACAAAGTGATTCGTGTCAACGTGAGCGATAGCTGGTAGCCTTACGTCATCGAGCCGTTTTGACTTTAGTAAAATACCTTCTGGATTCAACCCTTTTCTCCATGCTGCCTCGTACAATCCTTTCATTGAAGTTCCGATGTCTTCTCTGTAATCTGTGAGATTCAGTAACTCATCCAATTTTGCATTGACATTAAATGCTTTACACACAAACTGAAGAGAAAGAGGACCGCACATTGGCAGGGGCGCTTTTTGAGTTTGGCGTCTTTGACGTTGTTCGGTTCGCGAATTCGGTTTTATGGGGGAAAAAGGCATAAGCCTTTGTTCCGGCGAAATACTCCGTTGTACCTCGAAAAAGTCAGATGGGAATGCAACGTTGAATGACATCTCCTCAACTTCAAGCTTGTATCGGTGCTTCAAACCTAACGAATTGTATAATTCTATCTGGATACTAGTCGGGAAATAAATGGAATTTACCTTTTTAAAGTCTTTATAACTTGCAGAAAAGACGAGTCGATTATCGATTAAGTGTTTCTCACTAAGAACTGCAAACTCAAGGTCCGGATCAATGAGTAATTTAACGGACGTATCTTGTGTGGAGAACTTAACTTCATACAAGGTGTCATTATCGACAGATTTCAGCGTTAGATTTACTTGAGCGTCATGCGGTATGTATTTCTGCGATCTTCCAAAAAGATGGTAGGATAACACATTAATTGTCGGTGAATCGTTCAGATAGATTTCCGATTTCATAAACTGCGAATCTGTTTCAAGCGATCCGGTCTGTCCGTCGTATGTATCAATTCGACACCCGCCAGCACCCATGTAACGGCCAACTCCTTTCAATGGGTTTAACGGTCTTCGATCGAAACTTATAACTCTGTAGCGGTCAAAATTCAGAATGGATGAACCCGTATTAACTTCAAAGCATATCAATTCTTCCGTTTGGGTTACCCACTCTTTCTTTCGCATGTAATCGAGGATTTCATCTTCATAGCCCAATTCGTTGGGAATCCAAACTTCATTCAGAGCAGCTTTTATTTCTTCTATAGACATTATGGATTCAATCGGACGGACATTTAGGCGGGTGGAGATTATCCGAAACTCGCCACTCTCAATTGATTTACGTAATGTGTTCAAAATTATGGAGGTTTCCGTGGGTTCCATTTCTTTGCACCAACATATGTCACCAGCTAATCCTACCAAAAATATCATACAATAACACACCACTTTTAATCCAATCATTTTAAACACCTCGTTCAACTCAATAACTGTGTTAAGAGCTTGTTTGAAAACAAGCAAATCCTACTCCAAGCTTATTGAAAATTTGGAAGTAAATGCCCTTACAATTAAGCAATTATGGCTCTCCAATGAATCCGAAACTCGCCACTCTCAAATGAAAAGATTTGATTAAATGAAATTGGTGCGAGTTTGAGAATCAAGTTGAGATTGATTCTCAAACTCGCAGGATTAGAGTCAGCTACAAGTACTCGTCTGATCGGTACAAGTCGCACTTACACCGGAATGCTGACCGTTAGGGATAGGGAAGCAGTTGTTGCTTGTGCACGTACAGTCAAAGTAGTATTCCCTATAACCCGAATAGCCTGTTTGCTTACAAATCTCTTGACTCCTACTCGGCTTACAGACATCAGACGGGTTTTCCCATGTCGCACTACTCGGACTACATGGAATTGAACTGCTACAACTTGCAAGTGAGCAGCCTTGACCCTGCCAACGTCCGCGTATTACATCACAGTATTTACATGATGCACCACCAACAATTTGCGACATCGTATTCGGCGTTAACAATATCTTCTCGGTTTTATCACTTGTCTGTGCAATTGCGAATACACCGAGAAAATAAACCGACATGGCGGCGCCCACGAATACAAGCACGAGTGTCTTTTTTGTACGACAATTGCTTAACATAACGTATACCTCCTAAACATCGAACGCTTTAAATTTAAAAACCAATTAACAGTAAGGTGAGGCAACTACTGCCTCAATGGAAGTAAAAACTTCCCTTAGATACCTTCGTTAAGCCATCACCTCCTTTTCAATCCGAGTTATAATATCCCCGAGAGTAACCAAAACCCTAATCCAAATAACATAACTCCTGTACCCAGCTTCACCGGCATCAGATGCCGTTGCAACACACCGCCCAACTGCATTGAAGTCGTGCCCCAATACACAAACCCGAACACTATCAGCAGCGGCGTGATAAACATCAGATTGTACAAAATCAGGTACGATAAGGCATTCACGCGCATCCCTTCGACACCCATCACAAACGTAATCGTCGGCAGGTACACTTGACCGGTGCAGACTAGCTCTAGAGCAGAAATTGCGAACCCGATGACCAAGGCGCCGATGATGACGCTCGATGTTCGAGTCTGTTCTCGGATGACCTTGTGGATACGCTGCTTGAGTGCCTTGGGTAACTGCAGCGTAATCTCCTTTACCTTCCCCTGTTTGGCTTTGATAGCGTCGTATAGACTCAAGAACGCCAGTGTGAACGTCCCAATCGCAGCAACTAGGTAGACACACTTGGCAACGACCGAGAACTCGTTGAGGAACGAGAGGAATTTGAGCAGTCCCATCCCCAACAGCAGATACGTCACAAACACCGCGGCAGCGAATGCCCCGCCGGCAACGAGCATCTCTTTGCGTGAGCGTCCAACGAGAGAAAGATAGGAGATGAAGAACACAATCGTTGCGAAGGCGCACGGGTTAATTCCGTCAAGCAACCCCGCACCCGCGACAGCCAATGTCCCGAAGGCGCTAAAGCGTTTGACGATTTCGGATTCCGCTTCACCAGTTTTGGCTTGTGCGTCCGATAACCGAGAGGCAACGCCTGTTACGAGGTATGTTCCGATAATCTCTTCCAGTTTTGCTTCATCAAGTTCATCCAAGAGATACGCATCTCCGATAAACACCGCCGGTGTGGTGAGCCGCTTGACTTCCGGAACGTCGTACAACGCCCCCATCGCCTCAAGCAGTTGTTGGTCGGCTTTGGCGTAGCGTTTTTCAACCACAATCTGCGGGTATTCGGTTTCGAGGCGTTTCAAAATCTCGCTGGCTCTAGCACACTTCTGGCAGCCACGTTTGTGAAAGTAGGTGATATGGACAGCACGGTCATCAGGTACACGATCTTGACCGCCAAATTCGAAATCTTCGGAGAGGAAATCATAAAGCCCCAATAACGTCTCAAGGTCGGCGTCAGGTAAAATTCCTTCTGAGACCGCAATGCGCTGATTCTCCCTCGACACCACATGTTGGAGATTAGCGTCAAGCCCAACTTCTAGAACCCCAACGGCTTCTCCTTTCGCAGGGTTGGTGACAATGGTTGTATCGCCCACGACAATCGGTGGCACGGAAGGTGTTTCTGTGGGTTCATTCTGGGCGAGGACGAGAACGGATAACCATGAAAACCTCTCCGCGAGTTCACGCGCTTCCGTCTCTGATCCGTGAAATACGCCCACGACAAAATCACTTTGAGGCGTGATTTCTTCCCCCAAAGTCTCTAGCGCTTCCGCTGGATGGGTAAGCGTGACTTCCGGATTATAGGCGGAAATCTCGGTTTCATACGAATTTGATATCAACCCAACCACGGCAATTTTACTCTTGCCCGCTTCGATGGCTTCAAACGGTCGCAGGAACTGCGCGCCTACGATATTCGTGCAAATAACGGGCAAATCCGGATGGTTGGCGTAAAGGGCGGAGAGTGAATCAACGGGAAGACACAGGTCACCCGGTCCGAGACAGACCGCGTCGTAATGCATAGCGCTTAAGGCTTCGAGGGCGATTTGGCAGATGAGTTCATTGTTCGGGTCGGTAGGGTCAAGGAAGTTTCCGGTGTGAAGGTTCAGCGAGACAGGGTATTTTTCACGCAAGGATTGTATAACGGTCTGGCGTCGAGAAAGCCCGCCGACCTGTTCGGTTCCGCATCCGTGGAGCCCAAGCTGCCCGCCTTCGTCACCGGCATAGATGAGCGTGAAGGCATCGGAGGCATCTGCGATGGCTTGCGTAAAAAGTAACAAGCAACCCAATACAACGGAGAACCCGATGGTAAGTGAAATGCGCGTGACCCCAAAATTCATCAACGCCGCCTCTTTTGAAATGAATCCCCGCGTTCCAAATCAAGATACTTTGGGCATTGTATGCGCAATTTCTATGCCAAGTACAAAATCATGCTTCAATTTGGGCTCGGCTTTGACTCGGAAAGCCTTACGTATCAAGGGATACGGGCATTTTAAAGTTTTTTTCAGACTGGAACGGCAACGTCCTGGCGAGATTTGGAAAGGGGTGCGCCAAATGTCCCCACGATTCGGAAAAATTGGGGTCAATAAGCGAGGAAACCCTTGCCAGGCAAGGGTTTGGGGGGTTGTGCGCCAAAAGTGTGCAATAGCGCCAAATGGCGCACCCCTTTGAAGACTTGGTTTTCGTTAAAAGAGAGGGTTGGTACAGATTAGAGAGCGGGGTGGGGAAAAGCAAACGCCGATTTACTCATCGTCCGATGATGTTTTGGAACGGTTTAGACGCTTGTTTAACGCATTTCTCGACATTCCCAAGAGTTTAGCTGCAAGCGTCTGGTTGCCATCGGCGCGCTTAAGGGCTTCGGTAATCATCAGTTGTTCTACTTCTTTCAAATAGGGAAGTGCGGCTAGCGCCGACAATCCTTCCGCAAAATTGCTTCCTTTAACCGTCGTATCCTCGTGGGAAACTATAGACTGCTCGCCAATCGCTCGCTGGAAAGATGCTATGGAAAGTACACCCCCTTTGTGCCGGCTGACAGCGTCTAGTACCATGCCTTCAAGTTCTCGGATATTGCCCGGGAAGTGGTAGGTTCCAAGCAAGGTGTAGAGTTCGGGTGGAACCGTGGGCGTTTCCTTTTCTAGTTTCTTAGCGGCGATTTCCAGAAAATGCGATACCAATAACGGGATATCGCCCGCCCGCTCGCGAAGCGGCGGCAGGTGAATATGATGAGTTTTCAAGCGGAAGTAGAGGTCGCTGCGAAAAGTTTCGGACTCTCTCAGGAATTGTATATCTCGATTCGTAGCAACAACTATTCTTGCGTTATTTGTTCGCGGGAAATCGTCGCCAAGCGGGTAGTAAGTTCTTTCCTGCAAAAAACGCAGCAGTTTGACCTGAGACTCCAGGTGCAGGTCGCCGATTTCATCAAGGAAGAGCGTGCCGTTTGACGCGCGTTCAATCAATCCCTTGCGAGGCGTTTCCGCCCCGGTGGCCCGGGTGATTCGCCTCAAAAAGTGTCAACTAGATTCTGAAGCTGTCATGGCATCTTCAAGACGGAATGGCGTTGCACCTCGCCCGCCTTTTGGAAGCCCAAGCGGCAGATGGACATTTAGGAGGAATGGACGCCCCTCTCCTTCGACGACGTCAAGTCCATGGGCAATCGCATCAGGAAGGTAGGATTCATCCTGTACGTGCATGCCGTCTATTCCAAATCCGTCCGCCAGCTTTACCGGATCCGCCCCATCCAAAACTACACCGGCATATTCGCCGGACCGCTGCATAGTGGTCCCATCCGTTTTTGAAAAGAGGTTAGCGACAACGCCATAGCATCGGTTGTTCGGTACTATGTAAAGCACAGGAATGCCGTGATGCGCTGCTGTCCACAGCCCTGAATCCGCATAGAACATCGATCCATCGCCGACTAACCCGACTACAGGCTTATCGGGCGCTGCGAGTTTCACGCCAATGGTCCCGCCGACGCCGTAGCCCTCCGAACCACCCGCGGGCCGAATATACACGGTGTTATTGGCTTTATGCGCCGCGCCTATATTGTCCAAGGGCACAGCAAACTGCTCAATCATGACGTGCCCGCCGCCCATGCGTTCCAACGCTGCATCCAGTACATCGGCTAGTATCCATGGGCGAACTTTACCGGCCTGCGGTGCTACGCGTTGTGCAGCCTGCATCCGTTGTGCACGGAGTGCAGTGGCTTGCTCATGCGCCATATTACGGCGTTCATCAAAGCGGTTCGGTGCGAATTCCTTCGTCGCCAGTTCTTTGAGACAATCCAGCGTTCGGCACTCGTCCGCCAAAATTGCCAAATCAAGCGTTTGGGTATTTTTCAGATGTTCATTGTCCGAGCCGATGGCGATAATCTCTTGCGCTGCGGAAAATGTGACGAAATCCCGGGGATGCCCTGTCCCGGTATGCCGTACACCGATGCAAACAATGACATCCGGATTGAGCAGCTTTCCCGCTTGATCGAACCGTCCACAATGCAGCTTATGCTTAATCGAAACGCCTCGCATATCGCCGGCTATGGGAATGCCGAAATGCTCTGCAATTGCGGCGGCATGAAGTCCTGCACCGCTTTTCCATACGCCGTCCCCGATATAAAGCAGCGGACGCTCCGCGTCGCACAGCGATCGCACAACCGCTTCTACGTCGTTGTCATCCGGATAGCCGGCGCGGAGATTGGGAATGTCTCCTTCTATAATGTTCGTGGTCACCTGTTGGTCATGCAGCAGCCGATCGTAAACAGCGAGATGTACGGGACCGACCGGCGGCGTTTTTGCCACACGTAGGGCGCGGTGGATGGCTTGCGGCAGGCCGTCTGGCTCAATCACCGTCCAATTCGCTTTGGTGAAAGGTGCGGAGATGGACGTTGGCCCAAAGCTATGATCAAAATCCAGTTCAATTTTATCCAAATAGCTGCCGGTGTCGCCCGCAAATGTGATGACGACAACCGGAAATTTACCGCTCCAGATGTTGATAAGCTGACCCAAGCATTGCGCCAACCCGGCGCCAAGATGAACCAACATGACCGCCGCATTGAGTTTGACCTGGGTGTAACCTCCAGCCATAGCCGCAACGCCCCCCTCGTGGAGTGCTAAGATGCCGTGTATATCCGGGTGCGCATGTAAGGCATCGAAAAAGCGCGCCTCGCGCGAGCCGGAATTATTGAACACATACTTCACACCTGACGCCGCGAGCTGTTCAATCATAATCTGAGATGGATTCGCTGTGATGGGATTCGTTTGCACCGACACACTCCTAAATCGAGAGTTAGTTTACTGAGGCAGAGTCAATGAAATCACTCCTATTTTATGTATATGCGCATCAGTGTCAAGCAAAAACTTGAAGATACGCTTACCAACTGCACCGCATTATTATCTTGCATTTTTGGGCAGAAGCAATAAACTATAGTAAAGTCTTTGTAGGTTGGGTTGAGCGGAGATTATGAAGAGCGCGCAAAATATTGTAAGCAATTCGTATGTTAAAATTGTTTCATAAGGGTAATGATGCTGCGTAACCCAAACGCTTTTGGTTTATCGCGAGGTGGTCAATTTATTGAAACCGGATCGGATTCATGAAAAACGTCGGGTTGCGCTGCGCGTGTATTGCGAACTGCATGGTTCGGTATTCGGAACGGTAGTTGCCGTGTGAACAGCTTTGCGAAAACCCGCTTAAGCCAACCTACGGAAGCTATATTTCCGTTCCACCGGCCGGGGATTGGGCAGACGCAAGACCTGACTCGGTTTAATCCCTGTAGGGGCAGCCCTTGTGGTTGCCGTTGATGCTGAAGTGCGTAACTTCTAATCATATTGAATTAAGCCCATTCAAACGCGAGAGGAATGAAAGATGACAATCTTAGTAAAAAAGGGCCGACTATCCGATTTCCCAGTTTCTCGGCATAGTGTTTTGACGTGGATGGGGGTTGGTGTGCTCACCGCCATACTCGCATTTAATGGAATAGGCGAGCAAGTTGTGTTGAATTCTGACTCCACTGAGAAAGAGGAACTGATTGCGCAAGAGGAGATTAGACACACTGACGAAGCGCATGAAAAGGGGGTCATAGCAGCCGATACGCTCGACTTAGCCGATCACGCTAAACTCGCTCTGAACTATCTAAAAGGCAACATGGACCTCAGGGGGCTTGGGCGGTACAAGGGTGCACCCGGGGCGATTTTCCCCGTTGTCAAGGGACAGCCTTACCACAACGTGATTCTTAATGCCGACCACCCTCTCATGGAGCACGTGGTCGGGGACGATGTGGCTTCAATCGGCATGGGCGCCATCATACAAGCTCGCAGTATGCTCGGTATTGAGGAGTATCTTGAAGAGGAGAACATCTTAAAGGAGTTGATGATGGGGTTTATCCAACCGAACGGAGCCATAGTGGCTCATGGAACACATCCGGCTTATGCCTTGGATAGCTTCATCACCTGGTATGCAGTTTCAGAAGATGAAACTGTCAAGGATATGATTGAAAAGGATATTGAAGCCCTTCAGGGTTCGAACGACCACTATCTAATAGACCCGCTCGCCAGGTGGTACGAGATAACAGAAAGCGATTCTGCGCGAGTCCTTGCCGACCGTTTGACAAGCCGGTTTGTAAACGAATCGTCGCGGGTTCGGAGCGATGGAAGTTTCATCCCCACCCCTCAAGGAGAAATCCCTCCGGGTTTTGAACCCGGATGGGATCCAAATGGTCATGTGGAATCGAAGATAAGGCCTGCGGCAGGCGTTCTTAGGTTTGCCATAGCGACGGGAAATCTAGAACTGATTGAATGGTGCAAAAAGTTATTTGACTATGTCGAAAGCTTCAGCGGCGGCATCGGTTGGTACCCTGAAAGCCTCTTCTTTAGGGGATATTCGGGAGTCTCGGGTTGTGAGACCTGTTGCATCAGAAGTATGCTGTTGATGGGAATACTTCTGGCAAAGGCCGGCTACCCAGCATATTGGAATAACGTGGAACGCGCTGCAAGAAATCACCTTGTTGAAAGCCAGTTGCGAGACACGAGTTGGGTAAAGCGCCGAGGACCCAGCCCGGCTGAGACGCCGAGAATGACATATCGGGACGTTCCAGAACGCGTATTTGGCGGTTTTGCTGGATGGAGCGACCCAAACGACTGGGTCGGGAAGCGCATGAGCCGCAAAGGCAGCGCACACATTATGCACTGCTGTATTTCAGGGGCTGAAGCCCTTTACATCGTTTGGCACAATATCGTGACGCAAGACGAGAGCGGTGTGAGTGTGAACCTTCTTTTGAATCGGGATTCAAAGTGGGTTCGAGTCAACAGCCACATGCCGTACGAAGGGAAAGTGGAACTCTTTGTCCACGATGCACCGGCTCTCTCGGTCCGCGTACCTGATTGGGTGAGCCAAAACGATGTGCACGTTGTTGTCGATGACCGGGAAGTTGACGTGTCAGCCGAAGACTGGCAGGGCGGCTATGTGCAGGTTAGCGGTTTAAATCCCGGCCAGAGGGTAACCATTACCTTTCCGCAACGAGAGATTGTCGAAGAAAAGTTCTTCGCGGGGCGCACCTACACGCTTACCTGGCGGGGTGATACAGTTGTGAACATCTCTCCCAACGGCGCCATCTCTCCCACCTACCAGCGCGGGGACATGCAGCACGAGAGAAGTGCGCCCTTGAAGCGCGCTGTCTACCACGTACCCGACAAAGAGGTTCCCTGGTAAAGGCTATCGAATGACCCAGCCAATGACAATGGATTAACCGGGCGATTAGAGAGGGCGATAGAACTTCCAACGCGATAGATTCCTTTAATCTATCATAGTTGCTATCCGTAGCTTCAATCGTTCATCACCGTTGAAGCTAACCTATAACCTCCCCTAACCCCTCCTTAGTAAGGAGGGGAATGAAACTTTTCCTCATTCGTTCGATCAATCCGAATTTTGCGCGCCGAATCGAGTCATGATACGCGAAGGCTTCAATTACACCTCGTTCAGTGCGCGAAGCTCCTCATCACTATTGAACTGAAGCGGACGCAGATGCAGCCCGCCGTCAACAACCAACTGACTTCCGGTGGTGTAGGCGCTCAATCTGTCGGAGAGCAACAACACCGCTGCAGGTCCCAACTCCTCCGGTTTTCCGAACCGGCGCAGCGGGATTTCACGTTTCAGAACCCGCTCTTGTGTCTCGGTAATTCCTGCCGTGAGACGTGTGGGATAGTGGCCGGGCACCAGAAGATTGACGCGAATGCCGAAGGGAGCCATTTCGGTGGCGAGGCTCTCCATCAACACTCGAATTCCAGTCTTCGAGATATGGTAGGATGTTTCTGTGAACGATCGATTAAATTGAGCCGTCGATCCAACGATTAAAATGCACCCTTGTCGGCGGGCAATCATATGTTTCCCGACTTCCCGCGTTGCCCAAATGCAGGCTGAAAGGTTAGTATTTATCGTCTGCATCCACGATTCCGTGGTAATTCTGGTAAACGGTTGATGCCATGCCCAAGCGGCGTTGTTGACGTAGAGATCTAGATGTCCGAAGGTGTCAATGACCTGCGCCACTGTATCAACTACCTGATCTTCTTGGCTCACGTCTGCACGGATGGAAATTCCCCGAACACCGCACGCTTCAATTTCTTTTTGCGTTTTCAATGGCGGGTTTCGGCTGGCAATCGCTACATCGACGCCCTCCTGAGCCAGTGCCAGCGCGAGTGCGCGTCCGATTCCCGTACCGCCGCCCGTAACAAGGGCGGTCTTCCCTTTGAGTCCGCTGTCCACACTTTCCTCCTTCATTTTTTGGGGTGCATAATCTTCACTGTTACCGTCTCGGCGTTGAAATCCAGGGCTTTCCCGCGCCGGGATCGAACTGCTTGTAGGATGAGTTGAGCCAACGGTGAAACTCAACCCTCAACATGAAGATTAGGGTATCGCGGTCGCTATTCACTCCCTTGATTGGTCATGATTTCGAGGTAATCGCTTTCCCATGTAAACTCGTTGACTTCAAAAAATGTCTCCGGCATCACGAAATCACTGAGCTTATGTATCGCCCGTTTGATGTGTTTTTGCCCGCCCCTGAGTACAAATACACCGTGCCCCGGCAAAAGCACATCTACTTCTAGATTGGCTAGTTTGTGGATATCGCGTCGATAGTCAGCCATGCTAAATCCATCCAGATTCAGTAAACCCAGCTTTCCGGCGTAAAAAACTGTATCGCCCGTGCATAGTGCGCGCTTCCCATTATCGCTGAATGAAAAACAGGTGGCGTCCTTCGTATGGCCCTGCACCAGTATAACTTCAACCTCAATGTCCCCGATCTGTATCCGTTCTCCATCGGCAAATGTGGAAACATTTGGGCAGGCGCGGGGCTTAAACTCGGACGGATAGCGGCCGTATTTAAAATTGAGTTCAATCGCAGGGTCGCCGTCAACACTTTCCATTAAACTCGCACCCAGCGTATGCACCCATACTTGAGCGCCTGTGTGTTGGCGAAGTGCATCGGCGCCGCCCCAATGCCCTAAATGCGAGTGGGTGATTAGTATGTGCGTTAATAGCTCCGGGTCGAAACCGTCGGAGATAATATTTGCCATGATATCATCCACGCCCATGCCCAACCCCGTATCCACCAATCCTAACGCCGTTCCGCCGTCAATTAGAAAACAGTTGCAGTCAAGGGGATAACTTAGCGCAAATTGGTCACTCCCTACCATGTAAACATGGTCACTAATACGCATGATACTTACCTCCGTTACTCCTTTGATGTATATTCTTCGCTAGCCTTAACGTCTTTTAAAAGTTAGTTCTAATCTCTTTGAATACTCCCAATATTGTTTTGTAGACGAGTTATTGATTTACGGCCGAATCGATATGCCGACATTTTCCTATTGCCGGTAGGTGTTCCTACAACGTTGGGGACGGTCTGTTTGTATTTCTCGTTTTGCGGCGATGAGTAGCACACGCATTTCACAATAAGATTGTTCCTGTATTAGCATCAAACTTCAGGTACAAGATTCTTCTTGATTTCGATAAACTCCACGATCCAGCCGCTGGGCGAAATCATGAAAGCTACCCTTCGCTCGCCGAAGCCCGCGGAAACCTCAGCTATATCCCGCATCATTACGGCACCGGCGCCTAGCGCTTTGTCAACATCCTCATCTAAGCTGCTCGACATATAGACCAAATGTGTCATACCGTACGGCAACGTTTTCCCAAGCCAATCCTCGTAGACCATCTTCTCCGCCAAGTGCAGATATTTGTCGCCCATCTTGACTAACGGCACACGGAAAAATTCGCCATCTATTTCGAGTGTCTCGTCCAGCACAATTTCGGTTCCGATTTGGCGGTGAAATTCCAATTCTCGCTCAAGATCTGGAACCTTGATACCGATAGTCCACAGACCGGTTAACATAATCAACCCCCTCTCACGATTGTGTGAATCATCTCTGATTGCCTCAACGATTCCGCAACGCGTTTAGATTCGTTTCCTTCAGGAACAGTACGAACCTTAACGCGGATGAACTAAGTTGCCAATGAGCGTACTTTGATTTTCCTTCTCAAAACAAATTTCCTTGTGCCAGTTTTTTCATTTCCCTTCCGGCTTCATACCCGACGGCAGTTCTGCCTGCCCGTACGACTCTCGAATCCTGCGCACTTCGGACACGTTCATCCACGATTCTAGTAAATTATAGAGGTTGCCGTGTTGTTCGGCCACACTACTAATCCGTCCGGTCCGCTTTTCAAGTTCCATGGCTTTGACCATCGCGTTAACGGCAACCCCTAGCATGGTCGTCGGTTCAATTTGGAGTTGATAGCCCAACTCGTAAAGTTCATCCACGCTCAATTGCATCATGTCAGACGTATATTGGACGCGGTCCGCGTCGATTTCGGTACCTAAGGTACGGATGGTCATCATTGGGCCATCCACTTGGCTGCGGAAAAAGCGGGCATGTTCAACCGACCAACAGATTGCCATGAGGGCATCCGATCCGGCCTCTTGGTAGGCATAGGCACGCCGTAACCAATCCTCGCGCCGCGATTCCTCGTCAGGGTGAACTCTTGCGACATAAGTACCCGGTCGTCCGATTACCATGAATTCAGGGTTGAGTTTTTCACCCGCCATTGCCCGAATCTTGTCTGCGGTCTGATCCATCGGCTCAATCGCCATGACGTGTGGTGGAATAAACGGGCATTTATACGGCAAACCGTAATCGTCGATGTGTACGCCCGCAACGCCGGCGCGCTCAAACTCGTGCATCCAATACACTGAAGCATATGGTTCACCGAATCCCTGCTCGAAGTCCACGACGATTGGTAAATTAACCGAACGGCGAATTTTGCGGCACACCTCGACAGTCTCATCGGGCGTAATTACGCCGATGTCCGGTTGGCCATTCACAAAAGCGATTTGCAGCGACTGTACCCCCACAGCGTCGAAGCCTACCCGTTCAGCAATCTTAGCGGATACCACGTCGTGTACCCCCATAATCCAGATTGGACGGTCTTTTTTTAGCAACGGTGTTAAATATGGTGTATCCACGGTAAATTCTCCTTCTGTTGGCAACTAACGTAATGCGAATACCGCCCAACGCTAGATGATTCTGATTAATATCTGTCCGCTTTTTGGAAATGAACTTCGCGTTCCACGTACATAGGCTCAGTCAATTATCTATTCTCCAAACTACGGTTTAATCTGCAATTTCTGTCCGGTTCGATGGGATTCGTACGCCGATTCGACAACAGCCAAGGTAGCGCGACCGTCGCGTCCTCCGACTAACGGCTGGGTATCGTTCAAAATAGATTGAACAAAGTTATCTATTTGGCGTCGGAACATGTACTGTTCGTTGGTACTAGGAGACAATGGCCCGCCTGGGGCGCGAGTTGGCTCGGGCATCTCCACCTGATACCAGCCGCGGTCGCTTTGATGCTTGTTCTCCAGCGACCATATCATTATACGGCCATGTTCTGGTGAATCCCACGGCGGCAAATCGAATGCGAGATGTCCCCGTGTGCCATGAATGTAGCCAAATTCCGACCATTCACCTAAACCAGAGCCAATGTGCAAGATTGGAGATAAGCTGCGCCCTACCGTGCCGGTGTCAAAGACGCCCACGGTGCCGTTTTTGAACCGCATTAGAACAACGCCGAAATCCTCCCAGACGCCAATCTCCGGATTGCCCAAGTAATCGCGTGTAACATTTTGGATTTCGGCGGATACCGTCTCGACTTCAGATTCAGTCCACCATCGCCACAAATCAACATAATGCGGCAAATGGTCCAGAATGATTCCGCCGCCCACCCCTTCATCCTTCCACCGCCAGTCATAGTTTTCACGATAGCCTTCCGGGATGAGCTCGTCCGGCGCAAGCTTGACCGCTGCACCCCAGTGCACAACGAGGTAAAACACTTCGCCTAGCGTGCCGTTATCAATGATTTGCTTAATCCGTTCGAGCGCAAAGTTGAAGCGTTTTTCATGCCCGAGCATCAGGCAAATTTCATTGTGCTCAGCCGCCGCAATGATATTATCGCATTCCTGCACATTGCGCGCCATCGGCTTCTCTAGCAAGACATGTTTTTTGTGTTCGGCGGCAGCCACCGCCATTTCGTGGTGGTAGGCAGGCGGCGTACATATCGACACGGCGTCAATGTCATCTCGCTTCAGAACATCTTGGTAGCTCGTCGAAACAACGCGGACGTTATATCGCTGTCGCGCCTGAATGGCACGCTCAATGTCTGTATCGCAAACGACGACTAGCTCGGCGTTTGGGTGTTCCCAAATCCAAGTTAGGTGTCCCATCCAAGCGGCTACACCGCAGCCGATGACGCCAAACCTTACCTTGTCTTTCATCTTCATGAATTTAAGTAGCTACAAGTTTGTTTCCGAGTCCATCGTTCTAAACGAAAACTCGATGTATTAGTACACTCGTACCGGCATCAACCATGCGATGCTCGAAATTAAAACACGGTAGTAGACAATCATAGTTGCCCCTTTAGTCTCGCTTAGTTGAAATGCGGCGCAGCAAAATTTCTATAGCTGGAATGTCAAATAGATGTGGAATTCAATTAAGAGCGTCAAAGTCAAAATTATATCAGAAAGGTTGACAAAACGCTGAAAACAATTATAATTATTCGGCATATTATAATGTAGGTAGGAAATATTCTCAAGCGTAAAATGGCTTCCGTCCTTTACTAAATCGAGCTATTTCGCCGCTTGGAATCGGAGCCGCCCGCAACACAAAAGACTAAGGGCAAAACACGCTAGGCAATGCTTTTAGCCGAACTCGGAGAAAACAAATATGTTCATTTTCCCTTTAGTAGCATGTGGTCAAACGACCGTGTATCGAATGTGTCAGTGTTCTGGGAATCACCCATGATTGTCCATATGTCCGCCGGCCGATGGCGTCTTGGGCTGGCGCTGTCATTTGTCACGGCATTTTTCTGGGGTTTGGCGCCCATCGCACTAAAGCGGCTGCTGGACAGCATGGATGTATACACTATTACCTGGTATCGTTTCCTTTTCGCCGGCGTAGTATTATTGATTCCGGTTGTTCGCAGATATGAACTCTTTTCTGCGTTGAAACTTCAAGGAACACGTAGATTACTGCTGTTCGTTACGATTCTGAGTTTATGCTCCAACCACATTCTGTATCTCCTCGGTCTGGGTTACGTCTCTCCTAGTACGGTACAGATTGTTTTCCAATTGGCGCCTATATTCATGCTGTTAGGCAGTCTAGTTTTCTTTAATGAGCGTCTTGTCCGCTTGCAATGGATCGGATTTGCAGTATTGGTCGTTGGTTTACTGCTGTTCTTCAACCGTCGGCTTAATGAACTGATGTTTGGATTCACCGATCTTACGGGCGGCGTCATTTTAATCCTCGCTGCCGTGTTAACGTGGACGATGTACGCACTTGCGCAAAAACAGCTGTTGAAATCTCTCCCGTCGGCAACAATTACACTTCTCATTTATCTCGCCGCCGCCATCGTTTTTCTACCATTTGCCCACCCTGCTCAACTGTTCAACCTGAATCGCACAGCGGCGTTGCTGCTTGCATTTTGTGCGTTAAGTACATTAATTTCGTGGTGCAGCTTTGCCGAAGCACTTAACCACCTTGAAGCGTCGAGAGTTAGCATGATTTTGGCCTTGATTCCGCTAATTACTGTTGCCGCAATGGCGTTCGGCGGGAGCCTGCTTCCAGATGTCATACAGCATGAACCACTCAATTTCTTGAGTATCGTAGGCACCATCTTGGTAGTGCTCGGCTCTATGGTCGTTGCCTTACGGCAATCAGCCTAATTTTCCCCTGAATTTGATAATTAAATCTCGATCATGGATGTTCGAATTTTGATTTACACGACGTACCAATGAGGTGCACGCGCTAGATACTAGTTTGAGGTGTTAGGTCTCAGGTAAGACGGGAATTCGACCAAAAAGGTGATATTGCTGTGTTTGTCCGTTTAGTCACCCACCGGAATTCAACGCCGCAATTTAACTTGGGATGTTGAAATTTTCGGAACTTCCGCAATGGATAATGCGTTCATGGAATACCAAATGTTGACGATAACGCTTTGTGTCGAACCCGTGCAGATCTAATTTAAGCCAACGCTTGACTCACTAATCATCGTTACTGTTCAAGATCGATGTCGACGGAGGGTGTCCACGTTGATGAAGATTGCTAAAATTGACGGTCTCGTTTCAGTCTTTCGGATCGGTCTGAGTTGTGTGATATTGCTCATATTGCTGAAATTTGTTGGATTGAGCCCAAGAACCGCTGATATTGCCAAGACAACGCCAATAAATGGACCTGAACGCGATGATATTCTGAGATTTATCCTGAAACATGAAGCCGGGCTGAATATCCATGAACCCGCACATGTTGGAGGGGTTTCTTACGCGGGCATTACGGCTGTCGCGTGGACGGAATGGCGGAATAAACAAGGCGATAAAGCGAACCTGCCCGCTAATGTAATCCGCTTAGGGGGCGCAAACACGAGTCAAGATGCGTTGACTTCGCCCGATGCAAATATTGTGGTGATAAAGAGATTCTACCACGATTATTTTGAACGATATCGTTGCTGGGATGTTCATCCATGCTTGCAAGCTGGATATGCTGACTTTGCTACGCTTGCAGGCAAAAATGCGACACGGGTTATTCAGAAATTGGCGAATGTGGAACCGGATGGAATCTGGAAAACACATACCACCTTGGCAGTCAGGAAATTCAACGATAACATTGACCTGGTATTGAAAGAGGAACCGGAATATGCGTGGAAGGTTTTTCTAAAGTTTGATGACAGTAAGCGCAAATTCCTAAAAACTCTTGCAAAACGGGATTCATTTTATGCGAGCGCCCTCCCCGGTTGGCTCGCAAGATCCAATAACCTCAAAGCGCTGATGAAACCGTACCTATTGAACAATGAAGATTGAAGGACGCGCGGATAGAAAAAACGATTCTCATCTGTCTGCACCAAAAATTTCGCGAAAATTGTAGATATTTGAGTATATGGTTTTGCGTTGTAGTCAAGTAAACCACAATCGAATTGCCACGATTGTGAATCGGATAAAACCATTGGTAATTGTAAATTTCGCATAAGTGGAATATTAGATTCCAACATTCATTTTACCCTTCGCCCAATCACAGCGTTCAATCCATTCCCTTGCGTTGTAAATTATGCCAAGCGGCACATTGTCCTTCGCCGCAATCCGCTGAAATTGTTCGATTGCTAAGTCGTAGTGTCCAAGGCGGTACGAGTTTACACCAATCAACCGCACATTTTCGATTTCTAAACTCTGGTGTGGTAGTCCCAAAGTGATTGCTTTAAAACGGTAGCGGTTTGAGGCAACGTACTTTTGGACTAATTCGAGTTGTCTTGCAATCAGATAGTGTGGCAGCCCCCACTCCGGTAGTTCATTAATAACTTCGTGAAGTAGTGCCTCCTTGAGTTGGGGTGATGACTGCGAGATTAGAACCTGCTTCAGTTTGTTCCTAACACCAACAAAATCCAACGCTAGTATAGCCAACTTGGCTTGAACATCCCAATCGCGGGAATGCGAAGCGTCAAGCGCAAACACTTGTTGGTAATGTGAAATTGCCTGATTACGCCTTCCTTGCTGCCAATGAACATTCCCCTCAACATTTTTCGCTTCTGCAATCTGCTTGACACTCGCGTCGGGATGTGTACTGATCGTCGTTGTTAATTCCAACGTCTCACGGTAATCGCCCATATGATAGTGTGTATTCATCAACGCCAGCAGATTTGACAGGTTATCGGGATCTAATTTAAAAATTTCCTTGGACAAAGGTAATGCAGCGGCAAAATTGGATTCGCCGCTTGCCGTGTTTGCACGTATAGATAGTTCGGCAATCTTGTGCGCACACACTTTTTGGAAAATGCTCGGAAATTTGAAATGTCCCTTCGCCGCCGCCAAATCGTCTTCGGTTAAAGGTACACTCTCTAGAAAGTTTTTCCATTCTTTAACTAAATTGTCCAAAGTTTTTCCGTAGGTTTGCTCAAAATTGCCCGTTGGAAAAACCTCTTTGAATTTTTCCATACCGTAAGTATCGGCAAGAAAACGCACGAAAGAACCAGCCAAGATATAGCTTCGTGATGATGCTTCTTTCCAGAACCCCAGTCCCATAATTTGTTGTATCTCTGGCGCAATTTTTAATTGGTGCATGGCTTTGCTGCGCTGGTGCGGCGTAAGCTGCTCAGTATTCCAAGCTGCTGCGACGGCGATTCCCTCATGCAAACCCGGCTTGAGGCTAACTTTTAGCAGCGGATGCCAATCTGCTGTAAACGCGTGTGCCAATTCATGTTTCATAACGGGATGCGGGAATTCCTTGTAGTTAATGTGGAAGCCGCCTCCATATGGGTCTTGCATTGATGTTTCCCGAGCGCCAATAAGTTGTTTTTTCTGGTCAGGCGATGTGTATATATAAGATCGGATTTTCTTTGAGGGTTGAATCTGGAAGTATGCAGACAGTTGCGCATGGCGAAACTCATGATCGTGTGCAATCCACTCAATGTCCTGTTCAACTCTAGAGCCTTTCTCGTAATACAGCTTGAAGTGTTCAGTCTCTTTCATACCGCCCAGCCTTTTTTCGATGTAACTCCGGGTTGGACGAAGACCGAGTTCACTGTGGTGTAGATAGATTGACACAAATGCCGCAATCATCGCAGCTAGACAAAGGCGGCTCATCAGGCTGCTAAATTTAATCTCGAAACGATAGAGATTTCGGAGGCGCAGCTTCAGCGGAGATTCAGATCCTTCCTTGACCGGTAACATGCCAACTGCCAATAGCAAAAAGATTCCAGTCAACACAAGCGCTGTGCCGCGGGCTAAAATGAGCGTTCCGGAAGTTGGAATGTATTCATCGTAGATTGGGCCCGGGAAATAACCGAAGGTCGAATGATAACCAAAGACAGGAGGGTGAAAAACGAGATTGTGAAGCAGTGGCAGGAGGGTAGCGAAGATATAAACGAGATAAATGAGATAAGCGCTCCAGCGCTTCTTTAACCACAATCCGAAAAACACGCCTGCTCCGGTCGAATACGCACAACTAATAACCGGCAGGAGAAAAAAGAAAATACCGCCGACTAAAAAATCGCAATTTTTGATATTGAGTGCATTCAGCAGTATAATAATTAGTGGAGGGATTAGCAAAAGTACATTAGCGAAGAACGATTTGCCGAATAGCCTAACTACGGCTTGGAAGGAAGTTGCCTTGAGATTTGTCGATCCATTTCTGAGATGCTTCACGCATGTTGCGGCGATGTGCGCCCCCGCAAACGAGATGGCAATTGCGAGGATGGCGCAAAACTCGAATGCCAACACGTTCACCAGCGGTATTCGCGCTAAAACCATCCCAAGGATAACGAATAACGCAAACCAGATCCAATAAGTAATGGATTTGAAAATCATAGATGGGTGCCAATGCTTCGATAGCTACGATTTCGTTATGACCGATTCAAATCATGATGAAATTTCACCGAGTAGTTTACTCCTCTACGAAATTTATTATACGCTAATTAGACATAAAGATCTAGTAGAATTGAACTGTAGGTATTTGACTCGGAGGCAAGAAGGTGTTATAATACCGCTTTGGGTCAGTAACAAAAAAACACGGTAACAGACTTAGCATTGGTGGGTATCGATTGGAATAGTCCTATTTGTCGGATGGTTTTGAAGGCTTGCTTATAGACCTCTAAAGGTAATTAATCGTAAAGGAGAAATTACATTGGTTCAAAACTTACCTGATGTCGCAGGGCATTTCGGTGAATTTGGCGGCAGATTTGTCCCTGAAACTTTGATGTCAGCTTTGTTGGAACTTGAGGACGCTTACGCAGACTTGAAAGAAAATGAGGATTTTCAGAAGGAGTTTGAATATCATCTCAGTGAATATGTCGGTCGGCCAAACCCGCTTTATTACGCTGAGCGTTTAACGGAAGCACTAGGCGGCGCCAAAATCTATCTTAAGCGTGAAGATCTCAATCACACCGGTGCACACAAGATTAACAACACCATTGGGCAAATTTTGCTTGCGCGGCGCATGGGCAAGAAACGGATTATCGCTGAGACGGGGGCGGGACAACATGGCGTTGCAACGGCGACTGTTACAGCCAAGTTTAATATAGAATGCGAAATTTTCATGGGCGAAGAGGACATCGAACGGCAAGCCCTGAATGTTTTTCGTATGCAGCTTTTGGGAGCAACCGTTACGCCTGTTTCTTCCGGTTCTCGCACCCTCAAGGATGCCATCAACGCCGCATTCCGAGATTGGGTGACCAATGTAAGGACAACCCATCTCCTAATTGGTTCTGTTGTGGGTGCACATCCATACCCCATGATTGTTCGAGATTTCCAATCTGTAATTGGCAAAGAAACCAGAGCCCAGATCCTTGAAAAAGAAGGGCGGTTGCCAGATTGTATAGTCGCTTGCGTCGGCGGCGGGAGTAACTCAATTGGCATGTTTCATCCGTTTTACGCTGATTCATCCGTGAAGCTAGTCGGTGTTGAAGCCGCAGGTGAAAGCATCCTCAGCGGAAAGCACGCCGCTCCGCTCTGCGCGGGCAGCATAGGCGTGTTTCATGGCGCCAAATGCTATCTGTTACAGGAAGATGACGGTCAGATTACCCCCGCACACTCAATTTCAGCTGGACTAGATTATCCAGGTGTTGGTCCCGAACATAGCTACTACAGAGCCACCGGACGCGCCGAATATGTCTCCATTTCGGATGAGGAGGCAGTGGAAGGCTTTAAACTGCTATCGGAATCGGAAGGCATCATTCCGGCGCTTGAAGCCGCCCACGCCATCGCCTACGTCCGCGAACTTGCGCCAAAAATGGATCGCGATGCAATTATCGTTTTGTGCCTTTCAGGACGTGGTGATAAAGATGTATACACCATTATTCCTAACCCGATGTAGGCAGGGCATCTTGCCCCGCATTCGCTATAAAACGTCAATAAAAAAATCACGTCGTTCAACTGTGTAGGCTAATCACGTTAAAGGAAAATTCAATTTTGAATCGAATTACGGCGAAGTTTGAGGAATTACGCCAAATTGGCAAAAGTGCCTTCATGCCTTATATTTGTGCGGGAGATCCAACACCCGAATTAAGTCGTAAACTCTTCAAAGCGCTCGAAGAAGCAGGAGCGGATCTCATCGAATTTGGCGTGCCATTTTCTGACCCTATCGCCGACGGGCCGACAATCCAGAAGGCGAGCGAACGCGCTTTAACCCACCGAATCTCGCTTCGGCAAATCCTTGGCCTCGTACGCGAACTCCGTGCAGAATCACAAATTCCAATCGCACTCATGACTTACTACAACCCAATCTTTCGGATGGGAGAGGGAAGATTTTGTGCTGAAGCCGCGGAGGCAGGGATAGATGGAGTCATAATTCCAGACCTTCCGCTGGAAGAGGCGGAATCCCTATTGGAAATGGCGTCAAAATTCAATCTCGCCGCAATTCTCCTTGTAACACCGACCAGTCCACCGGAACGGATTCGCCGCATTGCGTCGGTTAGTACAGGCTTCATCTACTGTGTCTCAGTGACCGGCGTAACCGGCGCGCGGGAAGCACTCTCAGAGGAAATTCGACCCATTTTGACGCAACTGCGAAAACACACCGACAAACCGGTTTGCGTCGGATTTGGCATTTCGACGCGTGAACAAGCGCATACAGTTGCACAAATGGCGGATGGGGTCATCGTTGCCAGCGCTATTATTAACATCATTGAAAGCCATCTGGACGATGACGCGAAAATCGTGTCGAATGCGCGGGAATTTGCGGAAGAATTAGCAAAAGGGGTGAAAGGAGAAATTTGAAACAAAAACTGGTTTTTCCAACCCTAATGATAAGAAACCGTTTTTTAACCCTTTAAAGTCCAAAGGTTGTGCACCAGAACACGGTTCAACGCGCCAAAATCAAGAGGAAAAAAAATAATGAAAATCGAAAAACGGCTTGAAGAACTTGGAATTATCTTGCCGCCGCCTGCAACACCCGTGGCAAATTACATCATGGCTACGCAGACGGGAAACATAATGTTTACGTCAGGGCACGGTCCCGGTGAAGGCGAAGGCAAAATTTATAAAGGCCAGCTTGGAACTGACTTGACGGTTGAGCTTGGTTATCAATCTGCTAGGCAAGTTGGGTTAGGCATCATCAGCACACTCAAACACGCGCTCGGCGATCTGGATCGGGTTAAACGAATTTTGAAAGTGTTAGGATTTGTCAATTCGGCGAGCACTTTTACCGATCAGCCCGCTGTCATCAACGGCGCATCAGATCTATTCGTGGAAGTATTTGGCGATAAGGGAAAACATGCCCGTTCAGCGGTCGGAATGGTACAGTTGCCTGGCGGCATCCCCGTTGAAATCGAGATGGTTGTGGAGATTGAAAGATAGGAATTTATTGGACGCGTATCCGTGGCCGTCGCGATTTTTATGCCCGAATGATCGCGAGTACGTCGTCTCGCTTCTGCTCCATTAACGTCGTTGATTTGGCTTCTAGGTTAAGGCGTAACAGTGGTTCAGTGTTGGATGGGCGCACGTTACAGTGCCAGTCGTCAAAGGTAATTGAAACGCCGTCCAACCATTCGACTTTTCCGCCCTTGCCAAAAACCCGAACAATCTCCTTTAATTTCTCCTTTGCATCGCTTGAAATGCGAGAATTGATTTCGCCAGAGATGAAATAGGTTGATTCTAAAGGTTTAATTAGTTTGGAGAGTTTCGTTCCCTTTTTAGAAAGCATCTCTAAAACTACGAGAGACGGTAAAATTCCGGAATCGGCGCAAAAGAAATCTCTAAAGTAATAATGGCCTGTTACCTCTCCGCCAAAGACAGCGTTTTCTTTTGCCATTCGGTTTTTCATGAATGCGTGTCCTACGCGCTCCATTACGGGCGTCCCCCCAGCTGCAGTGATGAGGTCGGGTACTGCCCATGAAGAGCGGACATCGTACAGAATTTTGCATCCCGGGGATTTGTCCAGAAGGTATTGCCCCATTAGCGCGGTTATGAAATCGCCGGACACAAATGCGCCTCGGTCATCAATAGCGAAGAATCGGTCGCCGTCTCCATCAAAGGCAAATCCCACGTCAGCGCCTTCCGCAACAACACGCTGTTGCAATTCGGCGCGGTTTTCGGGTTGGAGCGGATCGAGCCCATGATTCGGCAAACTGCCGTCAGGTTCCAGATACATCCCAATTAAGTTGATTGAAGGAAGACATCGGTAAATCTGCTTGAGAATCGGCCCCACAACACCATTGCCGGTATCAACGATGACCTTGAACCGTGAGAGTGCATCCACATCAATCAAACTCAAAACCTTTTCCACGAATTCTTCTCTCAAGTCCTCGTAAGTCATTCTGCCTCGGTGAGTCGGTTTCGGAAACTGCTCCGCTGCAATAATTCGCTGTATTTCTTGAATCCCTTCATCGCCGCTCAGAAGTTGGGGCATCTTTTTCACCATTTTGAATCCGCTATACTGGGCGGGGTTATGAGATGCTGTCACCACGATGCCTGGGAGTCCTAGTGTTGCGCAGGCATGGTAATATTGGTCTGTGCTGACCATGCCAATGTTTATAACATCTGCCCCCTGCTCCATCAAACCGCATGCTAATGCTTCAGACATTTGCGGACTTGAAAGACGCATATCGCGCCCAACGATAACTTTGCCAACTTTGACGTAACTTACAAAGGCGCGGCCAATTGAATAGGCGATGTCTTCATTTAAGTCAACAGGGTAAATTCCCCGGATATCATACGCTTTGAAAATATCAGGATTCGCTCGCATTTTAACGGCTTTTGGGTTTTTGTCGGTATGGGGCAATAACTCCTTCGAACTGCTATGACGCATCTGCAATACTATTACCAGTGAGTTTTTGCCCCGTGAAATCTCACGCAAATTAGAGAGGACATCAATGACAATTCAAGTTGTTAAACCCCGAATTCGAGGTTTTATTGGTACCAACGCACACCCAACCGGGTGCAGAAAAAATGTACAGAATCAGATTGACTTTATCACAGAAAGCGTTACGCCAAAACAATTGGATTTCAACGTACTCATTGTCGGCGCGACGGGTGGATATGGTTTAGCCTCCCGCATTGCATTAACATGGAGCTACGGCGCAAAAACAGTTGGCGTTTTTTTTGAGCGTGCACCTGATGAGAAGCGGACTGCGACCGCGGGCTACTATGACTCGGCCGCCTTCCATCAACTGGCACGGGAGAACGGCCTCTTCGCCGATAGCATCAATGGCGATGCATTTTCCAATGACATCAAACGAGACACTATAAATCGCGTCAAGCGCAATATGGGCAAAATTGATTTGCTGGTTTATAGCATCGCGGCGCCGAGGCGTATCCACCCGCATACAGGTGCCGAACATCGGTCAGTCCTAAAACCAATCGGTCGTTCTTACGTGGGTAAAACTATAGATTTGCAGCGTGAAACCGTCACCCTAGTCACCGTGGAACCCGCAAATGAGCAGGAGATTTCAGATACCACTGCAGTAATGGGCGGCGCGGATTTGGAGTTATGGGTTGAGGCACTTCTCACCGAGAATCTTCTTGCATCGGAATCTACAGTTGTGGCTTATTCCTACATTGGCCCCGAACTCACATGGCCAATCTATCGCAGTGGAACGATTGGTAGGGCAAAAGAGGATCTCGCAAACTCCATCAATAATCTGGATCGTCAACTCAGTAACAAACTGGGCGGCCATGCCTACATATCGGTCAATAAAGCCGTAGTTACCCAAGCATCAGCGGCAATTCCAGTGGTGCCGCTGTACATCAGCGTGCTCTACGATATCATGAATGCAAAGGGGATTAACGAAGATCCGGTTGCTCAGATGGCTCGGCTTTTCAACCAACACCTAGGTCCTAATCAGACGCCGACGCTCGACGCCGATCGGCTAATCCGACTCGATGATCGGGAACTGCGTCCGGACGTAACCGAGGAGGTAATGCGTCGATGGGAGATGATAAACACAGACAATTTCCGCAATCTCTCTGACTACGATGGGTTTAAACGCGGCTTACGCAACCTGTTCGGTTTTGATGTCGAAGGTGTAAAATACGATGAAGCCGTGGAAACTGACGTTAAGTTTTAAGGTAGACCAAACAAGTTTCAGAATCACAATACATTATTTCCAATCGAGCACAGCCCGTATCCACTGCATAGGCTGAGTTGCAACTGAAATGTGAAGGATTGGGGATTCGCTCGACTGCTGCAAGAAGACTGAGGCGGGGAATTGGTTAGCAGGATTAAATCTGAAATCTTATAGACCGTCATTAATTATGATGGCGTCAGCCGCGGAGACTATTTCCTCGCCGCATGTTCCGGCTGCTTCGTTCATTCTACAAATGCGGAAGTCACATGCTCAAGGCATTTAGCCCTTAATATCAATAACAATCCGCGCGTCCGCACCGCCGCTTCTCATAAATTCAAGTGCTTCATTCGCTTCGTCAAGCGGAAAGGTTCTCGTAATTGGCGGTTCGATGATACCTTCAGCAAGCATCTCTATGGAGTCGGCAATGTCTTGTTTGGAACCGTTGCGGCTTCCAATAATCTCTAATTCTCGCTGCGCAATTTGAATCGTGTCAATCTCAGGAAATTCAGGCTCTTCTCCAATGACGATAATTTGTCCTTGCCGCATGAGGTAGTCCGCACTCTGTTTCATGGTTGAAGCAGTGCCAACACAATCGAATACGCACTGGGCGCCAGTGCCGCCCGCAAACTCCCGAATCTTGTCCGTTGTGTCTGGAGCGTTAGCCTTGAGGGCAAGTTGCGCGCCAAGTTGCATAGCGAGGTCGAGTTTCCCTTGAGAACGGCTCGTTGCGACAGTTTTCACGCCCGCCCTGACAAGAATGGGGATTAAACTCTGCGCAACACCGCCTGCGCCAATCACCACAGCGGTGTCATTGGGTCCCAATCGTGCACGCCGAAATCCGTGCACTGCCGTAATGACAGCGCAACTGATTAGGCCGCCTGTTTCGAAAGGTACATTATCGGGCAACGTGAACAGGTTTTCTCCGGGCACCACAAAATACTCCGCAAAGGCACCGTTCACAAGCACACCTACAAGCCCTTGCAAGTCGGCGCACTGGGCATCCTGACCAATCCGGCAATAATAGCATTCCCCGCAGGTGATAAATAGATGGGGTACGACGCGTTGTCCCACCTCCAACCCGGTTACGTTTTCACCCACTGCTGCCACAGTCCCTGCAGGTTCATGGCCCGGTATGTGCGGGAGTTCAGGGATATATGCCAATCCGTCATAGACGTGTAGGTCTGTGCGGCAAATCCCGCAAGATTTGGTTTCCACCAATACTTCGTCCGGACCAATCTCCGGTGTTGGAACTTCTTCGATTCGCAATGGTTTTCCAATTTCGTGTAATACTGCGGCTTTCATGTAGTCTCCATTTATAAAATCAAGTGACCTCTCTCCCCAATTTGGGAAAGGGAACGAATAGAATTGTGTGGGTAACTGATTTGGATGTGGTCCTACCTGTTGAGAACCATTACAGAGTGCAACTATCCGGTTTGCTTAGGTCTCGTGAGAAAAAAGTGGTGGGGTGAAACGGCTGCCAGCAGAGGAATCGGTAGGAGCATCAGGATCACGAGGTTTTTGTAGCAAATGGCTATGAAAAGTGCTGGCGTACTTCTCGGACGCTGGACAACGCCCGCCTAACTCGTTACTCTGCACGCTTTTGGTTTTCGTTGCTTGAAATTAAGGGGGCACGATGTACCCGTGCCCCTCAATTTCAAAAATGCTGAAACACCTTAGAACTACAACCTACTTCAGAGCCTTAAGGTGCCCCCAAGTCGTAGCCGCTTTTCCAGATCGATCGACAGCAGTTGCACCGCCGATGTGCGCCATGATTCCATCGTTCATCAGCGCGCTAATTTCATCCGCGCCGAGCACCGCATTGAATATTGCGAACTCATCTACGGCACCAGCGAACGAGTTACCCAGTCTGCCGCCAATATGAAAATTCGCTTCTCCGTTCTCAAAGGCGGCCGAAGTGTCTCCACTGCTCGCTTCCTCACCGTTCCTAAAAATCGCCATTCGATTTTCAGCAACGCTGTGGGTAAATGCCCAGTGTTCCCATGAGCCGACTATAGAGTCGTCGATTCCAGCCGGTGCAATCCCCGTAAAAGGCGATCCAAACTGCCAATGAACCGCATTATCCCACGGCATGTGCGATGTGACGCGGCCGCGGTTGCCTACCTCAAGCGGCTCAAGACTGAAGTAGTCTTGGTTTACCAGCTCGTCTATGCGCGCCCAACCTAAGATTGTTATTTCCTCTGAAGGAATAATATTTCCAAATCCGGTAATCTGGACGGTATCACCGAGGCCTGGAAAATCGACAGCCATGCCGTGCTTACCGGAAATCCATTCGGCACCGCCGGATAGTTCGCCGTGATGGTCATTTCCCGATGCGTCATTGGTGTCTCCATCAAGCAGCCAAGCGCCAACTAGCGAATCGGGGTTCTTAAGGGCATCACCGTGCCCAACCAATATCAACCCAAAAATCACGACACTAACAACAAACGCAAAGCCAAGTTTTGCTTTGATGTCATACATTAATTACAACCTCCATTACGGTTTTCCGTTCTCTTCAGAACTCGCGTTCTGAAGAGAACGGAACGGGTTTATGCTAACATCAACAATGCGACGTTGCTGATATACCTACAAAGCTACAGCCTATTTCAGAGCCTTAAGGTGCCCCCAAGTCGTAGCCGCTTTTCCAGACCGATCGACAGCGGTTGCACCGCCGATGTGCGCCATAATTCCATCGTTCATCAGTGCGCTGATTTCATCGGCGCCGAGAACTGCATTGAATATTGCGAACTCATCTACGGCACCAGCGAACGAGTTACCTAGTCTGCCGCCAATATGAAAATTCGCTTCTCCGTTCTCAAAGGCGGCCGAAGTGTCTCCACTGCTCGCTTCCTCACCGTTCCTAAAAATCGCCATTCGATTTTCAGCAACGCTGTGGGTAAATGCCCAGTGTTCCCATGAGCCGACTATAGAGTCGTCGATTCCAGCCGGTGCAATCCCCGTAAAAGGCGATCCAAACTGCCAATGAACCGCATTATCCCACGGCATGTGCGATGTGACGCGGCCGCGGTTGCCTACCTCAAGCGGCTCAAGACTGAAGTAGTCTTGGTTTACCAGCTCGTCTATGCGCGCCCAACCTAAGATTGTTATTTCCTCTGAAGGAATAATATTTCCAAATCCGGTAATCTGGACGGTATCACCGAGGCCTGGAAAATCGACAGCCATGCCGTGCTTACCGGAAATCCATTCGGCACCGCCGGATAGCTCGCCGTGATGGTCATTTCCCGATGCGTCATTGGTGTCTCCATCAAGCAGCCAAGCGCCAACTAGCGAATCGGGGTTCTTAAGGGCATCACCGTGCCCAACCACTATCAGCCCAAAAACGACTAAACTGATAATACACCCGAAGGTGAGTCTTGATTTGATGCTATACATATGTAAAACCCTCCATATCTGTTTTCCATTAACTTCAGAACGCTAGTTCTGACGATAACAGAGATTCTACTTAAATCCAACAATGTTGAAACTTTATTCCTCGTAACAACTATCGCGGCCTACCTTGAGCCAAAACCTATTCCAGAACTTTCAGGTTTGCCCATGTTGTAGCCGCCTTTCCAGACGGTTCGACAGCAATACCGCCATTTCCGCCTGCGATGTGCGCCATGAGTCCATCGTTCATTAGCGCGTTAATTTCTTCGCCGTCGAGGACGCCACTAAAAATTGCGAAATCATCAATGGCGCCAGCGAAAGAGATATATTCTTCCCCATGCGTACCTAGCCTGCCGCCGATGTGAAAATTTGCCTCACCCGGTATAAAGGCTTTAAAGGCCTGTTGGTTGAGTGCTTCCTCGCCGTTTTTATAAACTGCCATGAATTTCCCAGCGACGCTGTGGATAAATGCCCAGTGGTTCCATTCGCCGACAGCAGAATCGTCGATACTTACGTCAGCCGTGGGGAAAATACCTGTAAATGGCGTTCCGAATTGCCAATGGACTTTGTTATCCCAGGGCATGTGCGTTGTTACACGGCCTTGCTCACCAACATGAAGCGGCTCAAAACTGAAAAAGTCTTGATTCCTTATCTTGTCAATTCGCGCCCACGAAATAATCGTTATTTCCTCTGTAGGCATAACGTTTCCAAAACCGGTAATCTGGATTGTATCCCCATCGCCCGGAAGACCGGCAGCCATTCCGAACTTCCCGGAAATCCATTCGGGTGCTCCGGTTAATTCTCCGTGATAATCATTCCCCGATGAATCGTTGGCGTCGCCATCAAGCAACCAAGCCCCCACAACAGATTCTGGGTCTTTGAGGGCATCACTTTGCCCTACTAGTATCAATCCGAAAACAACGAAGCTGAAAATACACCCGAAGGCGAATTTTGCTTTGATGTTATACATCTAAACTACCTCCATCATCGTTTTCCGCTCTCATTGGTAAGTCAGTTCTGGCCGAAAACGGAAATTACCTTAAGACCAACAATGTTAAAATCTATATTGTTCGCAATTATTCGCAGCGGCACAAGAAATGTGCCCTACGGAATTCTAGACATACCCACTCGAAATATACAAAAAACAGTATAAATGAAAAAGAAAAAATTGTCAACAGGAATTATTTTCCTGCCGCACAAAAATTCACGTGGTTCTCTCGGTGCTTAAATCGAAATCTACAATCTACATTACACTTGCCTTTATAGGCGTTAAAATCTCACTGTCGGTGCGCCCAAGCATTCTACTGAAGTCATATTCCGTTTGACGCCGCCTGTAATATTTCGAATGAAAACTAGTCAGCCGCTTTGAATTAAACGTCCGATTCCCATCATCGTTTCGTAGATATTCACTAATCATTACAGAAATAACCTGAAGGCGATTTTTCCAGTCCATCGCGGCGGGTGGGACAATATAAAACCTCTCGACCGGTAATCGGATCTGTGTCTGAATCTGCCGCGCCAGTCGAGCGACAATTTCATCCCCGTCCTTTTTATCCGGTCTCTACCATGACGGGGGTTTTGGAGAAGGGAATCTGCCGGGGATAATTGACGAGAGGGGCGCCCATACCGTCAAAACTGATTTCGATGCGATCACCGGTTTGGAAGGTCGGCCGATTGGGGAAGGCGAGTTTCATCGTTCCGAAGAAATGGACATGGACATCCCATGGGCGGCGAAAATGCGAATACTTGAAATGGTGGTCCTCTAGGTTTGCAAGGCTATGGCTCATATGACTCTCGCCCGTAAGCAATTTGCCGGAATCGTAAAGTATTTCTTCACCCCGTGTGATGCGGCAGCTGCCTTCGATGTCATTGAAATCTTTATCCGTGATTAACTCAGGTCCGACAGCGCATACGCGCATTTTAGACGGCGCCAACCAAAGGTAATTCTCTCGTTCCATTGGGTGATCTGCCCATTCATTCCCGATCGCAAACCCTATCCGACAAGGAATGCCATCGTCGTCAATCACATAGCAGCCGACGATTTCAGGTTCTTCGCCGCCATCCTCAGTAAAGTCTGGGATATCAAGAAAGTCGTTGTGGCCCCGCAGGAAGACGCCGGTCCCTTTATAAAACCATTCTGGCTGAACGCCGCGGACACCTGCATCGGGCTTGCCGCCCTTTAATCCCATCTCGAACATCTTTTCCGAATCGGTCTTAACGGACTCATTTTCTTCATCGTCAGCGATATGCATCTCGGCGCGTTTTTCCATGCTTCCCATGTGCGTTAAACCCGTACCCGAAATCAAACAGTGGCTTGGGTCTGGATGGTCAATCGGTGGAAGAATCCAGCCATTTGCGTCCCCTTTACGGGCTTTTAGCAGCTCACTGTATGGCACCACATCAGCCTTGCGCGTAGAAACATCGGCGAGGTACGCACTAATGGTCCTGCGTCTCCGGCGAGCTTCCTGGAAGAGCGTATGAATGTACCTCCATTCCTTGTTGACGCTGGTCAAGTCAACGATTTTATCATCTTCAATATACCCAATCCGCCTTCCTTTTTCAGATAACCAAAATTGAATAAGTCTCATGTCAATCTTCCTTTTGCTAGTTCACTCGAGGCGTTTATTTAGTCTTTCTCTATTTTCTTACCTAAAAACTGTCAAGGCTCTAATTTTAACCGGATGGCGGCGGTGCAATGCATGAATTCACATCCGATCTTGTATGACAGAGTGTCAACCTTGCGAAGGTCGGCTATCAAGCCAAGATTTCCTTGATTGTGTCAATAACAGCTATGATGTCCTCTTCCGTCAATCCGGGATGCATCGGCAAACTAACGACACGCTTGAAGGCTGCCTCGGCGTGGGGAAAATCACCCTTCTGATACCCGTATCTTTGCTGGTAAAATGGAAAAAGATGTAGAGGGATGTAATGGACGCCGCATTCGATTTTAGCCTCGTGCATTGCATCAATGAATTCATCACGGCAAATCTTCAATCTTGATGTACGCAACTGGATTATGTAAAGATGCCAAGCATGGCGGCTTGCTGCCTGTTCCTTGGGCGTAATGATATTAGGAAGTTCTCGAAGTGCCGAAGTATAAATTTCGGCGTACCGGCTGCGAAGTTCACGTTGCTTCTCAATCTTTAGGAGTTGGCACAATCCCATCGCCGCCTGAATATCGGTCATATTATATTTATAACCTTGAGAGACAACTTCGTAATACCATGTGCGCTGTTCCCGCCGTCGCGCCCACGAATCTTTACTCATTCCGTGGTAGAAACTCCGCTTAATGGCTGTCGCGAATCGATCGCTGTTGGTGGTAATCATGCCGCCTTCGCCGGTTGCTAAATTTTTATTGGCGTAAAAACTAAAGGTTGACACATTACCAATGGATCCGATGCGATGCCCATTATAATCTGCCGGGATTGCATGCGCCGCGTCGTCAATAAGCACGAGGTCGTGTTTTCGGCAAATTTGCAGAAGCCTGTCCATGTCGCAGGGCAATCCTGCAATATGCACGGGAATAATTGCTTTCGTCTGCCGCGTGATAGACGCCTCAATTGCGCCAACATCAATGTTCAACGTTTCCGGATCAATATCAACAAAGACGGGTTTCGCACGTGTATAGCCAATTGCTTCTGCCGTCGCGGTAAAGGTGTATGGCGTTGTAATCACTTCATCCCCCTCTCCGACGTCTGCTGCAATTAGCGAAAGGTGTAATCCAGCAGTGCAAGAACTCACCGCCAACGCGTGCTTTACACCGATGTATTCAGCAAACCGCTGTTCAAACTCCGCGGTTTTTGGTCCCGTACTGATCCATTTGGAAGCAAGTACCTCGCTCACTGCTTCGATTTCGGCTTCATCAATCCATGGACGGCATAACGGTATGAATTTGTCCGATGCCATAGCGCTTCCTCTTAGGGAATAGTCAAATATCTGTGATTGCAGGGAATGGAAGGAGAGGAATGTACGTCTTCTGTTTATGCTGTTTCACGGTTGACCAATGCGCATTTGTAGGTGTTTTTTCAACTTTTCCAGCGCCTTTGCCCGGTGGCTAATCCGATTTTTAACATCCACTCCCAACTCGGCGAAGGTTTTGTCATAACCAACCGGTACAAAAATGGGGTCATATCCAAAACCCTGCAGTCCACGCGGAGAACGAATAAGCCTTCCCTCACAAACGCCGATGACAACGTGTGTCTGGCCGGTCGGTGCGGCGAGCGCGATTGCACATTTAAAACGCGCAGTTCGATGACTGTCGGCCACATCTTTAAGAGCGTCGAGCAGCTTTTTGATTCTTGCTGCATCGGACGCATATTCGCCGGCATATCGCGCGGTATGGATGCCGGGCGCACCGTGGAGCGCGTCTGCCTCCAGCCCCGAATCGTCGGCTAGAGCAAAATACCCCGTATGTTCAGCAAGCGCAGTTGCTTTCTTAACTGCATTTTCCTGATACGTTTCGCCATCCTCAACCACTTCGGGCGTATCAGGTACATCATCGAGCGACAGAACATCAATCTCATTTTGATTGTTCAACCCAGTACGGCCACCCTGCGCTAACTGAGGTCGTTGTATCGCTCGATTTACATCTGAATCGAAAATCGACACTATTCCCGCCGCATCACGGGGAGAATTCATGTCGGTAAACATGGCTTGGAGTTCTCTTACTTTGCCGCGATTATGGGTCGCCAAGACTAACTTCATTTAACTTTTCTACCATCAGCCGATTTTGTAACCGGATGAGTTTTTGAATGCCATCCGTAGCAAGATCCAACATCTCATTCGATTCTTCCCTAGAGAAAGGCGTTTCCTCTGCTGTTCCTTGGATTTCGACAAATTTCCCTTTCCCGGTCATGACAATGTTCATATCAACTGCAGCTGTTGCGTCCTCTGTATAACGAAGATCCAGCATCGGCGTGCCATCGATAATTCCAACACTAATTGCGGCCACATTTTCACGGATTGGAAGTGACTTTATCATTTTTCGATTTACCAGTTTCTGGCAAGCATCCCACAGCGCAATAAATGCGCCGGTAATTGAGGCGGTGCGCGTCCCGCCATCGGCTTGAATCACATCGCAATCAACCCAGATTGTCCGCTCGCCAAGTGCGCGCAAATCTACAACTGCTCGTAAGGAGCGTCCAATCAGCCGTTGAATCTCATGAGTACGGCCGCCGACCGATCCGCGGGTGACCTCACGCTGGGAACGGTCGGACGTCGAGCGCGGCAGCATTGCATATTCTGCCGTGACCCAGCCTTTCCCCTGCATCTGCTGTTCGCGCATGAAGCGGGGTTGTCGTTCGTCCACCGACGCCGTGCAAATCACTTTTGTATCTCCAATCGAGATTAAGACCGATCCTTCCGGATGTTTAATGAAATCACGAGTTATGGTAACAGGACGCATTTGATTGGGGCTGCGCGCATCTACTCTTGTCATTTAAATTCCTCTTTCAAACTGGGAATCTTCAATCAACACTGCACAATAATTGTTGTAAGGGTGTTCAGTCTGTTGGCACTATTTCCTGTGCTTGCGTAACAAAAAGAAAATACGACGGTAGCAAACAAGGGTGGGATCAAACTGCAGTCGGTTGGCTGCGCGGTATTATGGACTTGTCCGCTTTCAAATTCGGTCAGCGCAGGACAGTTTAAGAACAACTGAACGGCAAAATTCAAGTTGTGTGATTGCAGGCTTCTGATGGTCTGGCGGTGCACGTTAACCCAATCCACTCAATTGTGAAATCATTATGATGCTATTTGAGCAATATCATCCGCCTCAACGCGGTATAATCCCCGGCATCGAGTTGGTATGGATATACGCCGCTTGTGACTATTTCACCGTCTTCGTTGCGGCCGTCCCAATATACCGCCTTTTCTCGACTGTCGTAACTGCCCGAAATCTGGTGTCCAATTTCCATCGTACGTACTACACGGCCGCTTTGGTCATAAATGGTTAGCGTGACGAAAGCGTCGTCCTCCAACTGGTACGGTATCCATGTTTCAGGGTTGAAAGGATTGGGATAATTTTGAAGCAAGGCGGTTCGCTTAATGTCGCCTAGCGTCGTCAGGCGGTGGCCCAATGGTTCAACCGCAACACCTTCGGGAATGATGGCTGAAGGGAGTTCCCACAGGAATACTGTGCCGTCCGAACTCCCACTTGCGAGTGTATTGCCATCGCGACTAAAAGCGATACTACGCACCGCGCCCGCATGCCCTGCAAGTATCGCTTTTTGCTCACCAGTTCTTGCGTCCCAAAGCCGCACTGTCGACTCGTCTGTGCTTGCAGTAGCGAGCGTGTTGCCGTCGGGACTGAACGCGACACTATAGACTGAAGTCGTATGCTTCGCGAGTTTGAGTTTCTGATTCCCAGTTCTTGCATCCCAAAGCCGAACCGACTCGTTCCAACTACCCGTGGCGAGCGTGTTGCCGTCGGGGCTGAAGGCGATGCTATAAATTGCGGATGTGTGGTTCGTAAACGTGCGCTTGAACTCCCCAGTTTTCGCATCCCAAAGCCGCACGGTTCGGTCTGTACTCCCTGTGGCGAGCGTGTTGCCGTCGGGACTGAACGCGACGCCATAAACTGCGGACTTGTGTGCATCGAGTGTGGCTATGTGTTCCCTGGTGTTGACGTCCCAAAGCCGCGCCGTACTCCCGGTACCCCCTGCAGCGAGCGTGTTGCCGTCGGGACTGAACACGACGCTATGGACCGAGCCGTAATCTTCCGTGAGCGTGGCTATGTCCTGCCCTGTCTTGACATCCCAAAGCCGTATAGAGCGGTCTGAGCTCGCTGTAGCCAGAGTGTTACCATCGGGGCTAAACGCAACAATATAGACCGCGTGCGTGTCTCCCGTGTATATGGTTTTCTGTTGCCCTGTCCTGACATCCCACAGCTGCACGGAGCGGTCGGAACTCCCAGTGGCGAGCGTGTTACCATCGGGGCTGAACGTAACACTGTAGATTGGAGCAGTAAAACCCGTGATTGAAGCTTTGTGATGGCCGGTTCTTGCATCCAACAGCCGCACAGAGCGGTCGGAACTCTTTGCGGCAAGCGTGTTGCCGTTTGGATTGAACCTAACTCTATAGGACTGGCCGCTAAATCCCGTCAATGTTGCTATGTGCTGTCCTGTGTTTACATTCCACAGCCGCGCAGTATCGTCGTTACTTTCAGTTGCGAGGGTATTGCCATCCGGACTGAATTCTACGCGGCGGACTGTATGTGCATGCCCTGTCAGAGTTCCTAAGTGCTGCCCTGTGTTTATATTCCACAGCCGTGCGGTATCGTCCTTACTTGCCGTGGCTAGAGTGTTGCTATCGGGGCTGAACGCAACATCAAGGACTGAGTATGCATGCCCCGTGAGCGTTGCTAAGTGTTGACCCGTGTTTACGTTCCACAGCCGTGCAGTATCGTCGTCACTTCCGGTTGCGAGAGTGTTGCCATCGGGGCTGAACACCACGCTAAGGACTGGCTGTGCGTGCCCCGTGAGCGTTGCTAAGTGTTGTCCTGTGTTTACATTCCACAGCCGCACTGTAGGATCGGCACCTCTGGTAGCAAGGGTATTGCCATTGCGGTTGAACGTGAAATATGCCCGGCCGGTATGGCCCGCGAGAGTTGCTATGGGTTGTCTTGTGTTTACATTCCATAACCGCACTGTGTGATCGGAACTGCTAGTGACGAGGGAGTTCCCGTTGGGACTAAATGCAACAGACACTGCCTCGTTATGCCCTGTGAGAGTTGCAATGTGTTGTCCCGTTCTTGTGTCCCACAGCCGCGCGGTTTTGTCCCTGCTTCCGGTAGCCAGCGTATTGCCATCAGGGCTGAACGCGACATTGAAGACCCAACCCGTATGCCCCGCGAGAGTAGCAATGTGTTGCCCTGTGTTGGCATTCCACAACCTGGCCGTTTTGTCCCGACTCGCACTAGCGACAGTGTTGCCATCGGGACTAAACGCTGCACCAAAAACTCTGGATTTATGCCCAGCGAGTAGAGCGGTCTCTTGATACGTTGCCGTATCGTAGAGCCATATTCCGGGACCGCTAACAACCGCAAACCGGGTTCCATCCGGAGAATACGAGATATTAGAAATCCACCCTTTACCGAAGCGTGCTTTGGCACCCTCAGGCAAGTTCAATTGCTGGAAACCTTGGGCGGAGGCATTCGTTGAAAACAAGGTTATAGCGATAAACAACGTCAAGGTGTTTTTCATGGATAGTTCTCCAATTTGGAAAGTTGGCTGCCATCTGTTGCATGTGAAGTTTCTTCAGAAAAATTCGTGCAGACAGTTGGAAATGAATTTCCTACCTCGACAAAACGTTCCTAATAGTCCTCCGATATTGCGGCATGTAATTCATTATAGGACCAAAAAACGGGCGCAGGTTTTGTGATTCAACGCAAACGGGATGCAACTATGGGCGGATTACATCTACCAAGCCATCACAATTCATTGCAAAACTACCAAAAGTAATGTACATTTCTCGCGTTTCTCGGAAATAACCGATGTGGCAAACCCTCGATTACCGGCTTCTAACCATAACTTGGGAGGCGTGAGTTGCGGTGAGGTATTTTGACAAAACGGAACGCACCTTTACGTCGGTATACGCTAACCCCGGTGCAACTAGTAAACATTTACCAGATGCCCACTTACTTTCGAAATCAGAATAGTCTTCCCGCCTTGGCCTGAGACGCTTTGGATCCGTTGTCCGTGAAGGCGCGTTCGCTATATTTGTCAGTTGAATTTCCTCGACATCATCGTCGTAACCAATGAGTACCCACGGCTGTCGTTCACTTCGTAACAACACCACCGGTGTCCAGCCAGCCGCAACAAATCCCTTCAAAATATCCAAATCGCAATTGGATACCAGACTGAGATTATCAACTTGGCTTTTTGCCCTCGCAAACAGATCGTCAATGCGGGAAGTGGCAGGTGGGTTCCTGAAAACAGTTTTTAACAACGGCATCCTTACAAGTTCCACTACTGCCGTCCGAGGCAATGATGTACTTGACGACGCCTGTGAACTTTTTGATACGGGGGTTTTCGACGCCGTAGGCGATGCGGTCGGGATATACCTGGCGCCTTTCTGCGGTGCTGGGCCGCACCCGGCTAGTAAGATACTTAACGTAAGAATTGACGTAAGATAAACAAATCGAAATTTCATGATTCTCTCCTCTCGGTGTTGGATGGCCGGCATGGCCGCGTTTGAGAATGATACGCAGCTAGCCGGCGCGTGAACATTTCAATTTGCACAATTCACTTTCCGATTTGTTTTCACCGCTGGTGGGGTGAAACGGCCAACTCTTCCCCCAGATTCCGATGCTGGGTTTGCCGCCAACATGCGGTGGAAAACGTGTACAGAGCAACATGAAACAGACAAAACGGTTTTGGCGAAGTGTCATCTTTCACAATAGCTGGGCATGCCGTAAAATCGAAGCCAACCTAGTCGCCGTGCTTCACGTTAAAATTTCTCTGCCTCGTTAGGGTTCTATCAACTTTCAGTTTCCCAAGAATGATGACCCTACCAATAAATATATCACCCTGTGGATGACGATGTCAACCTAAAACCCGACGCTGATGTGGGTTAGGATTATTTTCTGTGGTACCATTGAATATTCGGTGTCCTGAATGTGGCCGCATCCAGCATTAAAGCGTCAAAGCCTAACACATTTTTGGTTTTACCTCTCGACAATTGTGGGTCTTTTTCACGAAGATATGCGAATTTAAATGGAACTGTCGGGGTGGATAATACCAAGTTTAAATTCAATCTGGCGGACTGTGTGGTGGATTCATTCAGGATCTCTGACATAAACACGCCGCACGCGGTTGCCAATTCCCGTTAAAATCTCATAAGAAATTGTCCCAGCCCGCGCGGCGACTTGGTCGGCGGTTATCTCTTCAGTGCCTTGAATTCCAATCAGTACCGCTTCATCTCCGATAGACACGTTACCGGGCGAATCAATTTCAAATACGGTTTCATCCATGCAGATTTCCCCCGCACTTCGTCTGCGGATGCCGCCGATTAGGGCTTCTCCTAGGTTGGACAATGACCGCGTATAACCATCGGCATATCCAACTCGTAAAGTCGCGAGCCGCATCGGCCGGCTGGTTTTGTAAGTACGTCCATAGCCTACACTTTCACCGGGGCCCGCCTCCTGCACGTGCATGACACGCGACTTCCAGGTCAGCGACGGTCTCAGGCAAGTCGCACGCGGCGCACCTGTAACGGTGTGGTCAGGTATGGGATAAATTCCATATAAACTCAAGCCGACGCGCACAGCATCAAAATGAGCGTCAGGAAGCTTCAGTGTAGCCGCGCTGTTGGCGGCATGTACCATCGGGGGACGAAGATTGAGCTGAGAGAGTTCGTAGATCACGGACTTAAAGCGGTCCAATTGCAAGTGTGAATAGCTTATGTCCGTTTCGCCGGCTGTCGCAAAATGTGTGAAGAGTCCCTCAACCACAATGCCGCTTAGCGATGTTAGCCATTGGACAAAACGAGCAGCGTCCGTATATCGTACCCCGCCGCGATTCATGCCCGTGTCCACATCGACATGCACCCTAACGTTCTGGTTCAATGTTCGTGCAAAATAAAACAATTTTTTGCAAAGAGTAGATTCACACACGGAAGGTATGAGTTGATACCGGACAATTGCCTCAGCTTCATCGGCGGCAGCGTTGAAAAGCACGAGAATCGGTTTCTCGATGCCGGCATCACGCAACTCAATCGCCTCTTCAACCGTTGCAACGGCAAACATCTCTGTTTCGTCCCGTAGCGTCTGAGCAACAGGAATTGCCCCGTGCCCATACGCATCCGCTTTGAGGACGGCAATTAACTTTACCGCGGAAGAGATTTCGCCGCTGCGCCGGATGAATTTTTGAATTGCCTGTGCATTCGATTTAATCGCTGTGAGATTTACTTCAACCCATGTTGTCATTGGCGGGAGTTCAAATTCGCAATCAAAGGGTGGAGTGTGGACGACTGTGGTCGCAGAGGTCTCGCTCGCTATAGTGGCGCGCAGTGCAAGTCTATCACGTGCCGCGGGAACGGGTCAACCGTTTATTCAATGATAAAATAGTTCACGCGCTGAACGGCAACACGCCGAGGTATCAATGACAGCGGCAACTGTTGATACTCGCAACAGGGAATCGGCTTCAGCCGTGTCTCTGGTAAAAAATCTGTTTGAAAAGGTACGTCACATCTTTCCCATAATGCCAAGGGAACCATTTATGATTTTTCATTGAATCCTCATACAATTTTACATACAATCATAACGAACGAATTTACAAAGAGAGTTTGCAAAAATAGGCTTTAATTCTTGAACCGCGCGGATTACAGTTCCGGCGCTTTCGTCAATGGTTATCCGCGCCGCGATAAAATACAACTTATCCGGCTTCACGGGAACTTCATTATGTCGCTAATTCTAGTCTCCGTGTGCATTATTTTCCTCGGTTGCCAGCCCGCTGATGAGGGTAGTCAGAAAATAGAGAAACTGAAGCGTGAGGCGATACAGATTCAGTTAGGGCTGAAACTTACGCCGGAAGATGTGCACGGGCACCTTCAGCTCGGTGCTGTCTATCACAAGATGGGCGAACACGAGAAAGCCATTGAGGAATACCAAAATGCGCTGCGGTTTGACGAGCAGAACGCGCAAGCCCAGAATAATCTAGCCTTGGTTTACATGGACATGTTCTTGACAGAGGCAGCTATCGAAGCGTTTCAGAAAGCTATAGAATTGGAGGGGGATAACCCCGCATTTTACAACAACCTCGGTTACGCTCATGATGCCGACAATCGCTTTGAAAAGGCGGTTGAGGCGTATAAAATGGCAATCGAGTTGGACCCGAAGTTCCAAGATGCCTATTATAACCTAGCATGGGCTTACCACGCCGAAGCGCAATTTGACGAGGCAATAAGATATTATCAAGGCGCAATCAAGTTGGATACAGGTGATTCGGATGCTCGCTACAATCTCGCTGAAATTTACCACGAAACCGGACAACTGAATTTGGCAATTCGTGAGTATGAGCACGTGTTGTCGTTCAGTCCGGATGATCCGGACATTCTTTATCAACTCGCGGCGGTGTATCAGAAAAAAGGAGACATCCTAAAAATGAAAAAATATTTGAATCTCTTTTTAGAATATACTGTAGGAATGCCAGATTATGAAGAAAATATCAAGAACGCTTTACAGATGAAAGAAGCACTAGAGGCAGATAACACCGAAATACAAGTCAATAAGTAATTCGGGATTTTTCAATCAACGTATCGAATTTTAGAAGGCGGGAGGTTGACAGGAATTCAACCCCGTGATATAATTTTCTTGTCAATTTGGAATATCCTTCGACGGTTAGCCGATGAAGTCATCTTTCAAATTACGTGAGGTGGTATGTCTCAAAAAAAACCTATCTTTCTTACCATAAGCCAAATTGTGTTGGGTAGTGCCATCGGTTTAGCAAGCGGTTGGGTCTGCCGATTCATTGTAGAATCATTAATCTGGGAAGGACTGATTCGCGATGGCGTGCAGCACGGTTTCTGGGTCGGTGTGCTCCTGCTAATCTCCTTTGGGCTCACTTACGGGTGCACTATCGCCGGGGTGACTGAAGGTGTTCGGATAGCCGGCCGCTGGTTTGATGTTCTCATAGATCGCAAAAACGCCTATCAAGGGGCGTTCCTCGGGGCGCCTGCAATCGTGGCGTTAATGTTGTTGCTTGATATCCATTGGGATATGTTAATCGCCCCCAATTTCCTTGTCTCCCTCCTTTTCGCTGTGGCAAGGGTACTTGTGTTCATAATATCCCTTCCGATTTACATATTGCTCGAATGGGTGAAATGTCCCCCGGAACTGCTTTACATCTTAGCGCCGCCAATTGGGGCAATTCTAGGTTACCGTCTCGATTTGAAACGCACATAAACAACGATGTTAATAGCAGAACCAACATAAACTATTCGGTTTGGTTACGATTCAATATTTGAGTCCCCGTTATGGGGCTGGAGTGTGCCAAAGTATGCAACATATTGACGCCTTTGATGAAGATAAAGCAAGGGACGAGTGTGGCATTTTTGGAATTTTTGGGCATCCTAAAGCGGCCGAATTAACCTACTTGGGATTGCGCGCCCTTCAACATCGCGGGCAGGAAAGCTCCGGAATTGTCACTTCAGACAATTACACGTTTTCTTCTTACCGTAACATGGGGCTTGTTGAGAACGTCTTTGACGCCGAGACATTGGCGAAGCTGACCGGACACATCGCTGTCGGGCACAACCGCTATTCAACCGCGGGCGCAAGCCATCTTGGAAACACACAACCCCTCACCTGCGAATATAAGCATGGCCCCCTCGCAATTGCACACAATGGCAACCTCGTAAACGCACAGAGGATACGCAAAGAACTGGAAAACCGCGGCGCAATCTTCAGTTCAACTTCCGATACGGAAGTAATTGCTCACCTCATCGCCCGATCGAAACAAAGCACATTGCAAGACCGCATCCTAGATGCGATTGGAGGGATCGATGGCGCATATTCGCTCGCCTTTATGGGGAAATCCAGCCTCATTGGCGTTCGCGATCCCTACGGCTTTCGCCCGCTGTGGTTGGGGCGGATTGACGATGCGTATATCCTCTCTTCCGAAACTTGCGCATTCGATGTTATTGAAGCTGAACCAATCCGTGAGCTTATCCCTGGTGAGATGCTTGTTATCACTGCGGCAAATCAGCAACCCCAATCGTTCCATTTTGGACAGGATTTAAATAACCTGTCACAATGTATCTTTGAATATATTTACCTCTCGCGTCCCGACAGTGTCGTATTCGGTGAGCTTGTTAACCGTCCGCGGCGTGAGTTGGGGAGACAACTTGCGCGTGAATGCCCGGCGGAAGCAGACATCGTAATCGGTGTGCCGGATTCAGCGACGCTCGCCGCGCTCGGTTACTCAGAGGAATCGGGAATTCCGTTTGATGTAGGGTTGCATCGAAACTCTTATGTCGGACGCGCGTTTATGAACCCCTCTCAAGATATCCGTGAGCTTATGGTCAAGGTGAAACTCAACCCGATTCGAGATGTACTCCAAGGAAAACGGGTTGTGGTGGTTGATGATTCAATCATGCGCGGTACCGAGAGTCGCAAATTTGTGAAACTAATCCGCCAAGGGGGGGCAGCTGAAGTTCACGTTCGTATATCGTCCCCGCCAAATAAATTCCCATGTTTCTACGGCGTCGATACACCTACCCGAGGGGAACTCATCGCAAGCTCACACACCATTGATGATATTCGAAAATATATCCGCGCCGACAGCTTGGGATACCTCAGCATTGAAGGAATGCTCAAGTGTGTGAAGTCTCCTCAAGATTTTTGCACGGCCTGTTTTGATGGTAGCTATCCAGTGGAATTCGGCGAACAACCGACTAAACAACTGCCCATTGATTTTGCCAGTGTAAAAGCCTCAAATCAACTCAGTCTTGCGCACAAACCAACCGCACAGAATCAGTAGAATCAGATGAGGTATTGAGCCTCAACAATCTCGCGAGCAGTGCTTAAAGCCGAGTTCCCGCATGGAAATCCTTGATGCAAGACAGACGTAGATCGAGCAAAAACCAAGCCGGTGTGTCCCTTCCATTACAGGCGATGTTCGTTAAAAATGTGTCCACTTTCCAAGGAAAGTATACACTTTATGCGGTTGTTATCTGTGCATTCATCGGTATAATCTCGCACAAACCCGTAATTTTCTTAATTCAACATTTCAATCCGCCCGCCGCGCTGTTTAGCTTGAATCTAAATTTTCAAAGTGAATTGAACAAAGGAGCGGAGATTAAGGATTTACGGTCGGAATTTAGGAAAAACCGTATTTTGCTGTCCTATAACGCTGCCGCTTCGATTAGGAAGAAAGATAAATCGTGGGTCATCGCCGACCCTCAGAACAAACGGAAATACATCGTAAGGAAAGCGGAGAAGTTGGACATCTACGCTGCCGCGCCCACCCGCGATGTCGCAAACCTGGCAAGCGCCATTTCGTTTGGAGTATGCGCAGTGCTTTTGATTGTCTCGCTGCTAAAAATGCAGTCGATCGCTTCAGCGATTGAAGCACGGCGCCTCTTAGCATTTAATCGGCGATTGAAAAAACGAAAGAAATCGAATATTTCCGATGACTAAACAGCGATTGACCTATGCCGACGCGGGGGTATCATTTGAGGCAAAAGCAGAGGCGTTCAATCGTCTGAAAACACTTTGCCGTTCAACCTACCGTCCGGAAGTTTTAAGCGAAATTGGGAGTTTTGGTGGGCTTTTTGCGCTCGCCGAATTTGACAAACCAGTGCTTGTGTCAAGCACTGATAGCGTTGGCACAAAACTCAAAATCGCTTTTATGATGGCTGTGCACGATACGGTGGGGTACGATATTGTGGCGCACTGTGCCAACGACATCCTCGTACAAGGCGCTGAACCGCTCTTTTTTCTGGACTATATCGGTACCAGCACGCTCCGTCCTGCAGTCGTCGAGCAAATCGTAAAGGGAATCGCAAAAGGTTGCCGAGAAACCGGCTGCGCGCTAATTGGCGGAGAGACGGCAGAGTTGCCGGATTTCTACGCTGACGGTGAATACGATCTCGTCGGCACAATAGTGGGGGTCGTCGAGCGTTCCAAGTTGATTACGGGTAGCGAGATTCAACCGGGCGATTGCTTAATCGGTTTGAAATCATTCGGATTGCACACCAATGGGTTTTCACTTGCTCGCCATATCCTGTTCGATGTTTGCGGGTATGGCCTCGATCAATACATCCCCGAACTCGGTGTGACACTCGGCGAGGAACTGCTCAAGCATCATATAAGCTATGTAAAACCGGTTCTGAATCTGCGGAAGAGGTGGAATGTCAAAGGCATCGCCCACATTACCGGCGGCGGCTTAGCCGATAACATCACCCGTATTCTACCAAAAAACTGTCGAGCTGAAATCCAAAAGGGATCGTGGGAAATCCCGCCAATCTTCGCCTTTCTCCAAGAATACGGAAAGGTCGATGAAGCTGAGATGTACCACGTTTTCAATATGGGCATCGGATTGGTATTGGTCATTCCGCTCGATCAAGTCGATTCTGCGCTCGACGCGCTCAAGGATATGAGTACGTCGCCGTTTCTTATCGGCAAAATACTTCATGGAGAAAAGGAGGTACACATTGTCTGAAACACCTATCGAACAAACACTTGTCCAAGAATTAACCGCCCTGCTTGAAAAGACAGACTTGCGGGTAATCCTGCGCGCCGTTGCTGATGAACCCGATCCGGATGTTGCCATTTTCTTGGTGACGCTTCAGCAGGCTTCTCCAACCCTCGCTAACCACGCCTCCCAAATCCTCATCCATCTTCCGGCTGATAAGCAGATTGCTGTCGCTGAGCAGATTACAACCACAGATATTGTTGAGTCAGAACGCGTACGGGTAATCCACACGCGCTTAATTGAAAATATAGTAAGTGCGACGAATCAGACCACGGTTCTTGGGGACGGCAAGTCCAATCTGATTAAACTTCTAGGACGGATGAAGACAGACGATCAGAACCGCCTGCTGGATTCACTGGCCGCAAGGCAACCAGACCTAGTCAACGACATTCATGAACGGCTCTTCACATTTGCCGATCTCGCAACACTGAATGATTCGGCGATACAGACAATTTTGCAAGTGCTCGATCCCAGTACCATTGCGCTCGCCCTTCACAATGCACCTGAAGAGGTGCGTCAAAGGTTCCTTGAGGGCATGTCAGAAGAATTAACAGCCAATGTCGAAGACGAAACAAATCGGTTGACCTTTGAACAGACGCAAATCGCCGACACCGCCCGGCAGTCTGTCGTAACCCTCGTCCGAAATTTCGCATCCAAAGGCATGATCTCGACCGATCGAGAATCCGAGGAGTAGTTCAAACTTGTGAATCCCTGACTCGTTCGGTTCTCCAGAATCTGCTGCTTACCGGGGCATCCATTTATTGTGAATGACCAAAAAATCCTTCCCGTCCGCATTGGTGTGTCAACCTGTCTGTTGGGTGAAAGAGTACGGTTCGATGGTGGACACAAGCGCGATGCATTTCTTGTAGATGTCTTTGGGCGTTATGTGGAATGGGTACCGGTATGCCCCGAAGTGGAGATGGGGTTAGGAACGCCGCGCGAACCGATTCGACTTATCCAGCAAGAAAAGGACATCCGGTTCCTGATATCCAAGAGCGGCGTTAACCACACCGAAGCCATGCGGAATTATGCTGCAAGGCGGGTCGCAGAATTGGGAAAGGAGAACTTGTCCGGTTATGTGCTCAAATCCAATTCCCCTAGCTGCGGCATGGAGCGGGTGCGGGTGTATCAGCCTTCAGGCAGCGCCAACCGGACCGGTACAGGACTGTTTGCTGGCGTGCTAATGAAATCGTTCCCAAACCTACCCGTAGAAGAGGAGGGGCGGCTGCGGGACGCACGTCTACGAGAAAATTTCATCAGCCGCGTTTTCGCTTACCAGCGGTGGCAGCGCGCGACGCAAAACGGGGTCAACCGAGCCGCATTAACACGATTCCACGAACGTCACAAATTTCTGCTGATGGCTCACAACCAGACCGGCACGCGGCGGTTAGGGCGTTTGCTGGGAACGCCAAAGCAATTCTCCGCCAACTGCGCTCTCGCAGCCGATTACATGCAAGAATTCTCCAACGTCATGCGGCGTACACCCACCATCCGCAATCACACAAACGTACTGCAGCACATGGCGGGATATTTCTCGAAGGATCTCACGACGGATGACCGGCGTGAACTCGCCGACACAATCCTCCGATACAGGCAGGAACTCCTGCCGCTGATTGTCCCGATAACGCTCATCCGCCACTATGTGCGGAAGCACAACGTAGCGTACCTCCAAAGTCAGGTTTATCTCGACCCGCACCCGTACGAGCTAATGCTGCTAAACCAACTTTAATAGAGCTTGCACAGTTCAGGATGTTGCCGCGCAATTTGTTGCACGTCGCATTCGTTCACTTGCTTTTTACCCGCCTGACATACGAATTTTGGTCGAACTGAAAAATGAACTAAAACCCCATCGTATCCGCTATGCGCTCCATTCAGCCTTACGCCCGACATTTGGGGTCTAATGCGCAAGACTTTCACAAATGCTCTTGGAATAGACCACCGAAAAACAGGAGGATGGTATTGTGTACAAAACAAAAATGCCCGCTGTTTTTAGAATTACAGCAGACGGAATGAAATCCCTGATTAAAAGTCGTAAATATTTCCTTCTGTGCATAACCGTTGTTGTGGTTGCGAGTTCTGGTTGCATTCCGTCTTCTTCGCAACTATCACAGACGGAAAAGAAATTGGAAGGCGTCCTCGATTTTGGGGCTGTGGGTACTTTGCCAGCATGTTTCCTGACTTTTAACGAACCCCATTTTGTCAATCGAATTGTAATAAATACGAAATACTCAGTCAAGGGTATCGGTGTCTATATCTCAACCGGAAATGACTTGTGGTATCACGTCAAGCAGTTTAAGCGACCTATAAGTGGTGCAACTAACGTCAAAATTGGAAGGAAAACTGATATTATTCGGGTGACAAGGAATATTCCGGCCGCACCCGTAGCTGTGGAGAGCATCGAAGCGTTCGGCAACTAAATCGGAAAACTGAGGCATTATGGATTGGAGGTGCCTCCCTATTTTTGCCGATAGAAGCAAAACATATTCGAATTTTTATCACTAGAAACTCAACCACCGTTCAGGCGAGACCCATTCGTTACAGACTCAATCGAGGAGTACACAATGTCCAGAAGCTGATCCAGTTCGGATGTGGAGATTTGCAATGGGGGCATCAACACAATCGTATTGACGATTGGACGAAGCATCACCCCGCGCTTCAATGCCTCATTGCAAACCTGAGCGCCAACCTTTTCTTCAAATGTAAATTCCTCCTTTGTCTCTCTGTCTCTCACCAACTCTATGCCGGCAGCCAACCCGCAAACGCGGACATCTCCGACATGGTCAAGATTGTAAAAATCCTTGAGACGGCTCTGGAAACGTACAATGGTGGGCTGAATCTTTTCCAGAAGCCCCTCTTTTTCAAAAATCTCTAAGTTTGCGTACGCAGCCGTGCACCCCAACTGGTTACCCGTGAACGTATGCCCGTGAAAGAATGTCTTGAAATCTTTGTACTCTCCCAAGAAGGCATTGTAAATCTCATCGGAAGTGAGCGTCGCCGCCAAGGGGAGATATCCTGCCGACAACCCTTTCGCCGTACACAGTATATCTGGGACGGCATCTTCATGCTCGCACGCCCACATCCGCCCCGTGCGTCCAATTCCGGTCATCACTTCATCCAAAATGAGAAGTGTGTCGAATCTCCTCGCCAGCGTTTCCACTCCCTTCAAGAGTCCTTCAGGGGCGGTAATCATGCCGCCCGCGCCTTGAATCAACGGCTCAATAATTATCCCGGCAACCTGCCGATTAAATTTGTGTAAGGTTTTCTCCAGTTCACGCAGGCAATAGTCTCTGACAGCTTCAGGCTGGTCTCCGGCAGGAGAACGGTAGACATAAGGCGCCGGAACGTGAACGGTTTCAAAAAGAAGGCCGTCAAACGTGCGGTGGAATACCTCAATACAGCCAACACTCATTGCGCCTACGGTGTCGCCATGGTAAGCGCTATCCAAATTCACAAATATCTTGCGCTCAGACTCGCCCTTGTGCTGCCAGTATTGGTACGCAATCTTTAAGGCAATCTCTACAGACGTCGCGCCGTTGTCCGAATAAAAGACCTTGTCTAATCCCTCCGGCGTAATCTCAACGAGTTTCTTCGCTAATTTAATTGCGGGGACGTTGGAATACCCTAACAACGTCGAGTGTGCAATCTTGTCAATTTGCGCCTTGATGGCATCGTTAATCTCTAACCGGTTGTGGCCGTGGACGTTTGTCCACATCGAAGCCACCCCGTCAATGTAGCGGTTGCCCGCCGTGTCAATTAAATAGACCCCCTCTCCCCGTTCAATAATAACCGGCTCTTCCGCGAGCCAATCTTGCATTTGCGTGAAAGGGTGCCAAAGATAGCGCCTGTCCCAATCTATCAGAGTCTGCTTGTCCAACATCACAATTTGAGTTACGGCTGAATGCCAACCGCCTAAAATAAAAAAGCGGAATCTAGGGCGCGCCCCCGATTCCGCTTTTTGGTTATAGTTGGTTACGAACTACCCCTTTAATTTCGCATAATGAACTTCATGCTCAGTCGGCAAATCTTCAACTTTGCCGGACTTCGGAACAATTATTTCAAGCAGCTTGTCGCGATACGTATCCCGGAAATTTTCAGGATTCCCCTCAATATGGAATGTGTTCGTGAACCCGTTGGGGAATGAACTTGCCCGGCCGAGCACATCGCTGAATCGAGGATCCTCTAGCTTCGACTCAACAGTCAAAATATTCCCTTCCAGATGAACCTGATACGCATAGTCAGGCATCAAATCTGGCAGGTTGTGCTCCTTCTTGTATTCACTATCAGGTACCCACCGCGGGAACTCAACTTCGATAATATAGCGGTCTGCTGTGGTTTTGAATCGATGCATCATGCCGTAACGGCGGTAGCGTTCCCGCGTGTCCTCGGCATAAATGTGACCATCCGCAAGAACCGCCCCAGGGAGGCTTGAGCGCGGTGCATCTGGCTCAACGGCAATTACGGGGCGCAGCCATGATAGCAGCGGAGTCGCAATAAACGACGGCAGCCAACCGTACCACGCGGCGCCGTAACGCGGCTCCTCGTCGCTTTCAGTCGCAACTAGTACATCCTTGAATCGAAACATGCCTTCACCAATTGCGAGAGCCACGCCAAGCAAAATGAATAAGTTTCCTCGGCTTGTAAATAGGTCAACACCCCAAACCGCCGCGCCAATCATGAAAAACGCCAGCGGGTAAACCGCCAAGTTAATCAGACTGTTAATTCCCGTCGAAACCGACGCGCTGAACACCTTTGCGTCTGACGCCAATTCCTCTAGGTCGCTCTTGAATCTCGCCGATAACGCTCCCAACAATGGTTGCGAAAACATCACGTGCATGCGGAAAAAACCGCGAATCGAAGATTTTGGCGCTTCGAGCATTTGGACAAATTCTTCTACTTCGGAAGCCCTAAACGCTTCATCTTCTTCCCCTTGCGCTGTTCCGCCTTGTCCAGTCCCTTCACCCGCACCCGGTTTAACAAATGTCTCAAAAAATTTGCTGTTTATTTCATTGTACGAAGTCCACTCTTCCGGCACGTCATCAATCATAAAAATCGCATCAACAGGGCATGCGGGCTCACATGCGGCGCAGTCAATACACTCTGCAGGATTAATGAATAATTGTTTTTCCCCTTCAGTTGTATGAATACAGTCCACCGGACACACGTCAACACATGCAGTGTCCATCACATCCACACACGGTTCACAGATTACATACGCCATTTTCCGTCTCTCCTAAAACGAAACCGATTCCTCCGAAATCTCGCCAAAATTATACCACAGTGCAATTCACCTGACAAGGATATTTGAACCCGTGTGCGCTCCGATGGCATTACAGCAATCCAACTTTTAATTCGGCATTCAAGTCAAAAATGTGTTGCCTATAGGCGTTTACTTCGGCGGAAACCCTAGCCTTGTCCCATTGTCCGCGCTCAACGAGAAACTGTGCGATTTCCGGTGCAGTATCAACGCCCTGCCCCGCCGTCAAACCGATGCGCATCCGGCGCCAGAGGAGGTCGTCGAGCGTCATCGCCATTTCGCCCCAAAAGGCATAGAGCACTTCCGCTTTCAAGAATGCTGACGCTTCCGGCATCGGTTCCGCGAGCGATGGATCGCGGTCTATTAACGTCAAGATAGCGTCCGCTCCCGCACCGTACCGTTGGACAATCCGTTCCCAATCGGCATCCGCCAGCGCGTCGTTCTTTCGAGTCACTCCCTCGGCATTTAGCAACGGATTCGTGCCGGTCTTGCAGTGACGCGGACGCTGAAGTTCTTCCGCGATGTAGTTGACAGCTTCCTCGGCAATCTGTCGGTGCGTGGTTAATTTTCCACCGTAGATATACATCACGCCGCTGTCACTCTCAGCAATCAAGTGTTCTCGTGAAACAAAACCGCCGTTTTTGGAGGCGATTAGAGGGCGCACACCAGCGTATGCCGAAACAACGTCCCGCCGGTTTGCCGCCGCCGTTGGAAAAATTCGCGCCGTTTCTGCTAAGAGATAGTCCACCTCGTCACTAGACGGGCGCACTGCGTCAAGATCCTCTCCAGGATCGGATTCAGTGGTGCCGACCGCTGACAAGTCCGCATCGTATGAAAGCGTAAACACAATGCGCGGTTTCTCATTCTTTCGCTTTTCCGATCGTGTAAACGCAGCGATACCGTAGCGGTTCGGGTTCAATCGGGGCAATAGGATATGAATTCCTTTCGCCTTCCGGGTTGTCAACCTCGGCACACCGTTATAGGCAGAGTCCTTTTCCCATAACCGGTCCGTCCAAGGCCCCGTTGCCGACACAACTTTCCGAGCGGCAATCTCAAACAGTTCCCCGGAGATTGCATCCTCAACTCGCACGGTATATCCGCCGCTAGAACTATTGGACTGAGCATCGGATTCGAGAAAGCGAACGTAGTTGGTGATAACCGCACCGTGCTGATGTGCATCCTTGAGTGTCAGCAGTGTCAACCGCGCATCATCGACCATGCTATCCCAAACGACGACGCACCCTTTCAACGAATTAGTCTCAATAGGTCCGACCAAACGCTGAATCTGCGCCGCATCACGGTAGGAACATGCCCGCTCAGCGTCATCAGTTTTAGATAGATGATTGTAATACCGCGCCGCAATCTGCATACCGGAGAGCGGATACGGATCGCCCTTATAGTTGAGTATGGCAATAGGTAACGGCTTGACGAGGTTCGGCGCGATACGCAACAGTGTCTCTCGTTCACGCCGCGCTTCCTTTATCAGCGAAAAGTCGCGCTTGATAAGATATCTAAAACCGCCGTGGATCAGTTGGGAAGTTGCGCTGCTTGTACCGTTCGAAAAGTCGCTCTTTTCAATGAGCGCAGCCTTGAAATGCCCGTTCAAGGCGAGGTCGCGAATTAGACCCGCCCCCACGATGCCGCCGCCGATGACCAAGACATCAAACGGCTCGCTTGTTAAGCGTTTGATATTGTGAGCCCGAGTTCGCGCTGAAAATTCGGTCGACATGTCAAGCCGCATATTGTTTCGCGAGCATTTCGGCATGAAGCGCAACTTTGCGGATGGCGGCGAGCACGCCCGCCGCTGCGTCGGGGATCGGATCTGCCAAAACCGGCAGAAACACCAACCGCGAGCAGGTTTTTTCACTGATGGGTAAATCGCCCGCAGCCGTGCCGCGGTAATCACCGCCCATTTCGGGCGTGCACAAGGCACCTCGTCCCTCGGTGTAAATATCTAGCCCTTCCGTAAACAGCGGTAGGTTGTGGAGAAGCGGATACGGGTTGTCGTTGGTCGGCAAGCTGCCCGAGAAGATTGGTACCCCGTCGCCGACTAGAAGCGGGTACGGATTATTGTTCGCGAGAACCCCCTCTTTTCGGAGCGCATCTGCAAAGACAGGCGCCGGTAATCCGCTAAGCTCAGCCTGATCGTAATGGACCGGGAAACCAAAGAATCCCGCCGGTTCTGTTCCCGCATACCTTTCAACAGGACTTACCCCCGGAATTGATTCCAATCCGCCTGACACCTCTTGAATGTATGCGCGGCGCTTCGCGTTCAGCGCATCCAGTTTCTTCATCTGCACCGATGCGATGCCGATTGCGAGCGGGTGCGCGCGGTATTTGACGCCAAGCCCCATCGGGGGGAGATGCTTGTATTTGGAACTTCCCCCTTCAATTTTAACCGAACGGTTCACCTGGCCAAGTAAACAAGCGCGCTCAAACACCGCGGGGTCGTTGGTTGCTAGTACCCCGCCTTCACCGGCGCTCACCGGTTTGCTGCCTTGTAAACTCCAAGCACCGGCGTGTCCGATGCTGCCGCACGGCTTCCCTTTGTAACTTGCGCCGTGTGCGTGAGAGCAATCCTCTATCACCGGCACCCCAGTCTCCTCACTCAACGCCATCAGCGCATCCATATCGCAGACATTCCCCCACAGGTGCACCGCCACAATCGCTTTCGTCCGGTCAGTGATGCGCCGCCGCACATCTGCCGCGTCAATTAGCAAAGTTCGCGGGTCAATCTCGCAAAATACCGGTTTCGCCATCAGCATCAACGCCGGCGTAATCGAACAGATCCACGTATAAGTCGGGCAGATGACTTCATCACCGGGACCAACCCCGAGGCCGAACATGGCGCTGTGAATCGCCGCGGTTCCGTTGATAAGGCTAATCGCAAATTCGGTGTGATGTCGTTCACGCCACATCTCCTCAAACTCCTGAACCACTGGAGATGCCCCGGATAGCTCGTTCCGCAGCGTCATCTCATAAGCAATCTGCGCTTCAGCCTCCGTGATTTGCCGCCACTGTTCTAGTTTTGGATAAGCCGAGGCTGGGTCAGATTCAAAGACCGGCGTTCCGCCCAGAGCGGCAGGCAGGTTTTTCAGATCCAAATTTGGCATGGGATGTAGATTAACCCCTGGTGAATTTCAATCTGTGTCGAACCCCAAATGCGAATTGGCATTTCACCTTAATAGTCAATTCCATTCAATTTTACTCCTTACTCCTTACGCATTATTCTCCACACATGTTTCGATAGGTGCGGTTTCCAAACCCCACTTACCGCAGCGTAATTGTGACATCTGCGCAACGCTGTTGTATCACTTCTGCAACAGGTTCTCTGAATTCAACCTTGTAAATCCTGGTCCGGGCTGGTGTTTGATTTTGGCATTTAAATTGCAATTTGCTAGGGAAGAATAGCATATTTGATCGCATTTGTCAATACGGCGCAAGTTCCCGCTAGCAGACCCATTCACCTTTAAGCCGGTTTCTACCCTTGCAATCCTAAGAACTGCCGGGGCAGGTTGTTACGAAAATTGTGTAACTTGTGCATAAAAAAAATTAGTCTTTCAGGCTTCTCTTTGTCGTATTAGAGAGCACTCTCCAACACACTTGACAGCAAGTGCGCCTTAGGCTACAATGCAAGAAATTATCGTTCAATAAGAAAGAGATTAATGCGCCAAAAATTTAACAGGTATTTCAATGTATTGACGCTCATTTTGCTAGCGTTCTTGCCGCCGCTCCTGTTTGCGCAAGGCGCAGGTCGTATCAACGGATATCTGCACGACAAAGTTTCCGGATCCCCATTGCCATACGCTAGAATCATACTGGGTGACACTCAATTCACCGCCGTGTCCGATGTACACGGTTATTATGTGTTGAGCGGAATACCCACGGGTAACTACAAGCTAATCGTTTCAAAGGCGCGGTATGAGCGCGTCGAGAAGGAGATTGAAATTCAGCCGGACGGTGAGCTAAGGCTCGATATTGAGGTCGCGCCGGAAGCGGTTGAACTTGAGGAAGTGACGGTAACAGGGGAATTAACGCGGTTTAAAGAAGATGTAGAAATCAGCCGCACGCACATCAGTTCTGAAGACATAGTAAATACCCCGTCATTTGTTGAAGCCGATGTCTTTCGCACAATCCAACAACTCCCGAGTGTCACTTCACAGAGCGACTTCAGCTCCGCGCTCATCGTACGCGGCGGAAGGCCCGATGAAAACTTGGTTCTGGTGGATGGCGCGGAGATTTATAACCCTTATCATCTTGGCGGGTTGTTCTCCACTTTCAATGCGGACACTATTGCCGATGCTAAATTCCTAGCGGGCGGCTATCCCGCAGAGTACCCCGGTAGACTGTCATCTATCTTGGACATCACCTCAAGAGAGGGGAAGCAGATTAAGGGAAAAGGAGAAGTCTCGCTCCTCAGCAGCAAAATGATGCTGGAAGGGCCGTTCTATAAGGGGGCTTGGATAATCTCCGGTAGAAGAACCTACTTCGATCTCATTGCCGAACGGTTCAACCGCGCAAGAGGAGAGGATCAGGACTGGCGATACTACTTTTGGGACGGTCAAATCAAAATCTTTAGCGATCTGAATGCGGAAAACAGGTTGACCTTCTCGACCTTTGATGGACGTGATGTTCTGACGTTTTTCTATACTGGCGAAGATGAGTATTCGGACGACACCACAGATTTCAACTGGAATTGGGGGAATAATGCACCCAGCTTGAAGTGGCGGTACGTTCCAAACGCGAAATTCTTCTCAGAACTTGTATTAACGCGCTCCAATTTCGATTTTGACGTGGATCTGGAAGTCACCGAAGTCGACATTGATGCTAGCGAAGACCAAACTGTCGCTATGGCGAACAACCAGATTCAGGACTACTCGATCTCGGAACGGTTAACTTGGTATCTTTCGCCTCAGCATACCCTTAAGATGGGAGCCACGGCAAAAAAACTGAACATGGAATTTAATTTGCATGTGGATAATGTCAATTACTTCGACGTCGCGCAAGACGCCTACATCTTTAACGCCTTCATTCAAGATAAATGGAAACTCAACGACCTGCTCTCGCTTCAGTTCGGATTGCGCGGCACCAAATATGAGTTGCACGATAACATCTATCTCGATCCGCGTTTCGGATTCAAATACCTGTTATCGGACAATCTGACGTTCAAGGGAAGTTGGGGGCGGTTCAGTCAATTCCTTTTTACTGTGAACGACGAAGATCAGGTGCTGCAAATCGTCGATTTTTGGCTGCCGGTGCCTGAAGAATATGATGCCATAAAGAATCAACATTTCATTCTTGGATTTGAAAGATGGTTTAACCCGGGATTTACCGGATCAGTTGAGGCATATTATAAACCCTACAGCAACGTCCTCACTAGCAATCTCGGCAACGATCCCGGCCGTGCGTTTGATGATTTCATCTCGGGTACAGGACGTGTTTGGGGTTTGGAACTTTTCATGAAGAAAACCGCCGGGAAATTTACGGGCTGGCTCGGCTATTCATATTCGAATGTTGAAAGGCGGTTCGATTTCAACCAAGATGGAAGGGTCGAAAAGACAGAGAATCGTGCGTCGGAAATCTATCCACCCAAATATTCGAGGCCGCATTCGCTCAACTTCGTTACCAGTTACCAGATGAGCCGGAACAACCGGTTCTCACTCTCCTGGACCGTGTCAAGCGGTCAACCCTATACACCGGTCGTCGGCAAAGTCTATTATGGCGGCGACTCGCCGGATAACCCCTATGGGGACGTTATTAGTATAGAAGGCAGAAAGAATTCATCGCGGTATCCACCCTACGTACGCGGAGATATTGCCTGGATCAGAGACATCTCACCCTTCGGGGCGAACGGAAAATTCAAGCTGCAGGTCATCAATTTTACCAATCATTACAACTATCTACTCTATATTTGGGATCACGACCGTTCACCGTCAAAAGTTACAGCAATTAGTATGTTTCCAATTATCCCGACATTCGGAATAGAATTTGAGTTCTAAGAGGAAAACCGTGCATATTCTAAGAGTCTGCCTCGCGGCGCTCTTGCTAGTTGCCGCGCTCTCATGCGAGCGGGAACTGGAGGTCGCCGATTTCAAAGATGATTTCGGAAATTACCAACCGGAACTAAAAGTTGAGGGTTTGCTTGACTATGATGCTCCGGAAAATTCCGTCATTCGGATTATCAGAACCGAGGCGATTGCGGAATCTGATGTGTTCGACGGAATTGACAATGACGGAGACGGCGAAATTGACGAGTATGATGAGACGCTCCCGCTTATTCAGGATACAACGGCAACCGTCACTGTGACGAATTTAAATTCAGGGGAGGCATACGAATTCCTGTACGTTACGCTGGCGGAGGAGTTGTTCTATCGGGAATTTCATGATGATTCCCCCCGCCTAGCTGGAAGAAGGGTTTATGGCGATGGCGGCTACAAACCAAAAAGTGCAGACGGTTTTCAGGTGGAACTCTTTGCCCAATATCGTTTGGAAATCTTTTCCGAAGCCTTCGACCAGACAATTACCGGCGTGACGACAGTCTATCCGCCGGTTGAATTCATCGACATTGATACCCTCTCAATCCTTAACGGCGGCCGCATAACGCTGGATAGAAATGTCGAAAAGACTATCTACTGGCGTTCAGACTTGGAGGTGACTTCATACTTCGTTACCGTTGTCACCGTATTTGAATTGGACAACGTATTTCTTGAAGAAGAGCTATTCCTTGAGGACCCGCAACTCCATGAGGACGAACGGTTCGTCGAATCTGTCGATTCGTTCTCACTGTCCAGGGACAAAGATTTGACAGAACAGCACGGAGTCTCAATCGGCAAAGAGAGTTTCTTTGTGGGGCGGGAGGCTAATGCCGGCAAAACCTTGTCAATAATCGTCGACGGGCTAAGCCCGGAATATGGGCGTTACATCTTTTCGGCGTTGCCGCTGAACGACGCGCAGAGATCCAACCTTCGCGATCAAGACGGAAAACCCGTCATGGGCGCCTTCGGCGCAACCGCGTCAAACAGAATACAAGTGGAAATCGAAGAGTAATACTTTTCGGTTCTTGTCGGTTGGGTAGAGCGATCAACCGACCGAATAGGGAGGGATCAACCGAGTGAATAACGAGGGCGATAGTCTTATCCGAATGGTTTGCGATAAACCAAAAACTCCGCAATACCCAAAAGCGTTGGCTTTCGCTCCACCACATTACTTACCAAACAATTGATGCATACGATCCAATTTCTAAATACCCCCCTGATAAGGGGGGCTAGGGGGTTGCCACTCTTTTTTATTCGGATAGCGCTTTTCAGATTAAAGCTAGCCAATCCATAAGCCATCCAAGGGAATTGTCAGCCTCTACCCCATTGTAGGCGGTGAATCTTGCCCCGCAAAGTAGTAGGCACACTCCGTGTGCCGTAATCTTCTTTGAAATCACACTACCCATACAATACACCATAACCGCGCAATCTAGCGATTGAATAGGGCGCAATAGTCGTCGGCTCCTGTATCCTGTAGGAGCGATCTCCGAATCGCGGCACTTATTTGAAACCGAGTTTTTTTCTTCAAAACTCGGTTTCTCCTAATCCTAATTGCAGTCCGAATCTCAGATTTAATAGATTCTAACGTGAATTCGGCCTGAACAATGTCTCAGACGAAATCGTAATCTATCCGACAGGAGTTGAATACTATGCCAATCAAAACTTTCCGATTCGTGATTGTTCTCTTGGGAACCGTCGCTGTGTTTGTGCGAATGTGTATCGCTGGTACGTGGATAGACGATTTCAGTGACCGAACCCTTCGAGATTGGGAAGGCGGTCTAATAAATGACGAGGTTAGCGCAGGTGTTGTTGGTGGACACTTCTATTATAGAGGAAAAAATGAACGAGCAGGTTATTATATGAAAAATTGGGCATTAGGGAAAATCCAAGATTTTTCGCTCGAGTTGAAGTTTATGGTTAGAGACCTCCGAGTCCCAGAGCGGTGTTCTTGGACTATTAATTATGACTCATTTAACGTAGAAACGCTGAATCGCAACGGGCTGATGGGCTTTTTGTGGTATCCCAATTTTGAGAAACCCAACATTATGGATGTTACAATTGATCGCTTCGAGCGGGAGGGGCACGCCTGGATTCCACAGACCGCTGCAATAGACAGCTTCGCATTCGAAGAAAAGGTCTGGTACACATTGCGGATTGAACGCGAAGGAAACCAATACACTTTTTCGATGGGCGATTTGATTTTATTCGCAGAAGATGATACAGTGCAGATGGGTACGATTGAGCTGAGATTTTATGAACGGAATACCATCTGGTTGGATGATTTTACAGTGACCGGCCCCGATGTTCCGAATGGCGGACCTGGCTTTTTGGGAGTCAATCCATTGGCAGAACAATTAACGACGATGTGGGGAAAGCTGAAAGCACAGAACTGGCAGTTCTTGTAGGTTGGGTAGAGCGATCAACCGACCGAATAGGGAGGGATCAACTGAGTGAATAGCGAAGGCGATAGTCTTGACCGGCAACCAAAACGACTACCAAACGAAAAATCCGTCCCATTTACGCGAAAACTCCGCCGTTTATCATGGATTAAATTATCATCGTATTGACGCTATCACTAGCCTATCCAAACGTCCCAAAAGCGTTGGGTTCGCTACACCTTAACAATTTCAGCACATATTCCAATACCGAAATCCATTGGACATTATTCGCGTCTTTCATTTAATCCGCTTAACCCAACCTACAAAAACTGTATCCTATAGGAGCGATCTCCGAATCGCGGTACTCATTTGAAACCTAGTTTTTTCTTGAAAACTCGGTTTCTCCTAATCCTAATTGCAGTCCGATTCTCAGATTTAATAGATTCTAGCGTGAATTCAACCTGAACAATGACACAGACGAAATCGTAATCTTTTCGATAGGAGTTGAAATACTATGCCAATCAAAACTTTCCGATTCATGGTTGTTCTCTTTGTAACCGTCGTTTTGTTTGGACGAATGTGTATCGCCGGTACGTGGATAGACGATTTCAGTGACCCAACCCTTCGAGATTGGGAGGGCAGTCGAATAAATGTCGGGTTTAACACAGGTGTTGTTGATGGACACTTCTATTATAGAGGAACAAATCAACACGTTAATGATATGGAGAATATTGCATTAGGGAAAATCCAAGATTTTTCGCTCGAGTTGAAATTTATGATTAGAAACCTCCGAGTTCCAGAGTATAGTTTTTGGACTATTGAATATTCTTCATTTAACGAAGAAACGTGGAATTACGACGGGATTATGCAATTTTTGTGGTATCCCCAAGGGGAACCCAAAATTAACATTATGGATGTTACAATTGATTGCTTCGAGCAGGAGGGGGACGCCTTTTTTCCACAGACCGCTGCAATAGACAGCTTTGCATTCGAAGAAAAGGTCTGGTACACGTTGAGGATTGCTCGCGAAGGAAACCAATACACTTTTTCGATGGGCGATGTTAGCTTATTCACAGAAGATGATACAGTGCCTATGGGGACGATTGAGTTGTCCTTTCATGGACGGAATACCATCTGGTTGGATGATTTTATCGTGACCGGCCCCGATGTGCCGAATGGCGGTCCAGGCTATTTGGGAGTCAATCCATTGGCAGAACAATTAACGACGATGTGGGGAAGGCTCAAAGCACAGAACTGACCGAATCCGTTTTCCCGTCTTCCGAGCTTGCTATTACCCACAAGTCTCTGGAGTCAAACGCCGTCTATGTTGGGGCTAAGAACGACTGTTCATTTCGGTATGGTGTAAACTGTGGGAAGGACATCCCTGTCCCGATAATCAGGGCTAGGAAGCCCTTCCCACAGGAGCTTCACAGTTCTTGTAGGTTGGGTTGAGCGGACTTCACCAAATGATGTACAATTTCACGTTTTGCTCTAGAAGTCTAACGACGTCCAAGATCCGATGGACAGAGCGTAACCCAACGATCAACCGAGCGAATAGCGAAGGCGATAGTTTTATCCGAATGGCTTCCGATAAACCAAAAACTCCGCAATACCCAAAAGCGTTGGGTTCGCTACACCTTAACAATTTCAGCACATATTCCAATACCGAAATCCATTGGACATTTTTGCGTCTTACATTTAATCCGCTTAACTCAACCTACAAAAACTTATGGAAAGTACATCAATGCCCACCCGTGTTTTAGTGAATGGAGCCTCAGGTAGAATGGGACAGGTTGCGATAGAGGCAGTTAATCTTGATGGCGGTCTGGAACTGGCGGGAACGGGACATCGAGGAGACGACCTATTATCCCTGATTGAGATAACTAATCCCGATGTTGTGTTGGACTTTACAACAGCAACGGTTGTCTTTGAAAACACCGCAACTATCATCAAAGCAGGCGTGCACCCCGTAATCGGAACAAGTGGCTTGTTGGAAGCCCAAGTTGAAAAGTTGGTTGCGTTGTGTGAACAGCAGCGACTAGGAGGCGTAATCGTGCCGAACTTTTCTATTTCTGCTGTGTTGATGATGAAGTTTGCAAAGCATGCGGCGCGTTACTTTGACAGAGTTGAAATAATTGAGCGTCATCATGATGAGAAAAAAGATTCGCCTTCGGGCACAGCCATAAGAACCGCGGAGATGATGGCAGAGGATATTTCTTCACGAGATGATATTGAGGAGGAAGCAACGATTCCGGGGGTGAGAGGTGCGCTCTATCAGGGGATTTCAATACACTCGATACGGTTGCCCGGTCTGGTTGCGCATCAGGAGGTTCTTTTTGGCGGACCGGGCCAATTGCTAACCATAAAAAGTGATCTTATCAACCGAGATGCATTTAGTCCGGGGATTTGCCTTGCCTGCAAGGAAGTCGTAAACTTAAACGAATTGAAATGCGGTCTGGAACAATTTTTATAAGAGTTCTTATAGGTTGGGTAGAGCGATCAACCGACCGAATTTTTAAATTCCTCCCTGATAAGGGGGGCTAGGGGGGTTGCCACTCTTTTTTATTCGTTTATCGTACTTCAGAATGAAGTTCCCCGATCCATAAGCCGTCGAAGGTCATTGTCAGACGCTACCCCATTGTAAGAGGGGCATCTTCCCCCGCAAAGTAGTAGGCACACTCCGTGTGCCGTAATCTTCTGTGAAATCACACTACCCATTCACCGCAACCGCGCAATCAAGCGATCGAAAAGGGCGCAATAGTTGTCGGCTCCTGTATCCTGTAGGAGCGATCTCCGAATCGCGGCACTTATTTGAAACCGAGTTTTTTTCTTCAAAACTCGGTTTCTCCTAATCCTAATTGCATCCCGATTCTCGGATTTATTAGATTCTAACGTGAATTCAGCCTGAACAATGACACAGACGAAATCGTAACCCTTTAGACAGGAGTTGAAATACTATGCCAATCAGAATATTCCGATTCATGATTGTTCTCTTCGTAACCGTCTTTGTGTTTGGACGAATTTGTATCGCCGGGACGTGGATTGACGATTTCAGTGACCGAACCCTTAGAGATTGGGGGGGCGGTCGAAGAAATCACGAGTTTAGCACAGGTGTTGTTGGTGGACACTTCTATTATAGAGGGATAGTTGAACAAGCATTTTGTCATATGGAGAATAGGGGATTAGGGAAAATCCAAGACTTTTCGCTCCAGTTGAAGTTTATGGTTAGAAACCTCCGAGACCTACGGCAGGGTTTTTTGACTATTGATTATTCTTCATTTAACGAAGAAACGTGGAATACCGACGGGATTATGCAATTTTCGTGGTATCCCCAAGGGGAACCCAAAATTAACATTATGGATGTTACAATTGATTGCTTCGAGCAGGAGGGGGACGCCTTTTTTCCACAGACCGCTGCAATAGACAGCTTTGCATTCGAAGAAAAGGTCTGGTACACGTTGAGGATTGCTCGCGAAGGAAACCAATACACTTTTTCGATGGGCGATGTTATATTATTCGCAGAAGATGATTCAGTGTCGATGGGTACGATTGACCTGTTATTTTTTGGAAGGTGTACCGTCTGGTTGGATGATTTTACCGTGACCGGCCCCGATGTGCCGAATGGCGGGCCTGGCTTTTTGGGAGTCAATCCATTGGCAGAACAATTAACGACGATGTGGGGAAAGCTGAAAGCACGGAACTGACAGTTCTTGTAGGTTGGATAGAGCGATCAACCGACCGAATAGGGAGGGATCAACTGAGTGAATAACGAGGGCGATAGTCTTTTCTTGCCTTATCCGTATCGCTTCCGATAAACCAAAAGCTCCGCGATACCCAAAAGCGTTGGGTTCGCTACACCTTAACAATTTCAGCACATATTCAAATACCGATATTCATTGGCCATTTTTCGCGTCTTTCATTTAATCCGCTTAACCCAACCTACAAAAACTCGGTGTCTCCTAACCAACGTCCGCCTTTCCCGCTCAATTTCCCACCTAAAGTCCAACCTAGACCTTTACCCAATTGTCGGTTCAACGGTTGCCCAAAAAGGCACTTGATAATTGTGTTGCTTTAAGCTACAATATAGGAAATCATGTATACGGTTCGCTATCGAGCAGGCGTAGCAAAGATGCTCCAGCGTATGCCGCGGAACGTCGCTAAAACCGTTGTACGTAAGATTGACCAACTTGCTGAGTCGCCTTATGCGCCGAACAAAAATGTAACGCGTTTAAAGGGTGAACGAGGATACCGGCTCAGAGTAGGTGATTGGCGTGTGTTATATGAGATTCGGGACAATAACCTCGTCATCGAAATTATCAAAATCGGACCAAGAGGAGGCGTGTATCAATGAATGTTGAGACCGTCGAAAGACAAGGAGTGGAATATGTCCTTGTACCGAGAGTACAGTACAATCAGCTCTTAGAAGATGCGGAGATGCTGAGAGACATTAGAGAGTTCCGTGAAGCAAAAGACGCTGGCGAGGAAACCTACCCGAGTGAAGTGATTAACCGGCTGATTCTAAATGAGGAGAGTCCAATACGGGTTTATCGAGACTATCGGGGACTCACGCAGCAGCAACTCGCTGATAAGTGCGGGATTCAGCGCGCATATTTAGCAGAGATTGAAACCGGGCGCAAGGCCGGTTCCATTAAAACTTTGAAGACAATCGCCGCAGCGCTTGGCGTTGAACTAACCTCCATCTCATGAGGTGGAAAGTTTAATCGCTCTGAATTGGGAAAAGGTCGGGGATTCTCTCGTCTTTGCCGATTGGATTGGGTCGATCAAAAAGCCGGTAAGCCTGTCGCAACTGTCCACCCTTCATATTCGAGGATACGCGAAAGATTAAGATGAATTCCTTCGCAGTTATAGAAAGGTGCAATAATGAGCCAAATTGTCGTAAATCCAGAAATTCTGGGTGGGAAACCAATTATCGAAAGCACTCGCCTCAGTGTAGAGCATGTGTTAGGGTTACTCGCGAGCGGCATGTCCCACACAGAGATCTTTGAAGCCTTCCCAGAGTTGAATGAAGAAAACCTTCAATTGGTGCTCGCGTATGCATCTCGGGCACTCCGTGATGAGGTGATAATCGATCTCCCAATCACCCATGGCGGGGTTTGACAATGCTACTCCCGCTTGTGACTGACATTAACATCACAGTGCCCGTCAGACAGCGACTGAATATGGATTAAACCTGATTGAGAGCAAGTTCTTGTAGGTTGGGTAGAGCGGATTTATCCAAATCGGCGTCATTAACAAGTTACCGCTCCAAATTTCGAATGGTGTTTGGTAGAAATTCACGTGAAGCGAAACCCAACTCTTTTGAAAACTCCGGCAACCAAAACGACGACCAAACGAAAAACCCGTCCCATTTACCCAATCACTCCGTCGTTTTTCATTTTTCCTGTCGTCATCGTAGTGACCTTATCCCTCGTCTCCCGGGGCGTCCCAAAAGCGTTGGGTTTCGCTAGACGTGAGTTAACACCAACCATGTTGCATTTCTGGCGGTAAGAACTATCGCCCTCCCTATTCGGTCGGTTGATCGCTCTACCCAACCTACAAAAACTGTCCAAAATAGAGCGTGATTGACACCAAATTGCTTCTGACGTATAATTGGTGACTCTACTGCGGCAATATGTGCAGCGCACTCACCAATTATGGGAAGCAGATTATGGAATCTTGTGGCGTTTCAAGCGGGGACCTTGAATCCGCGCTCACGCATCTTTCCGAACACGGATACACCGTCATAGAAGGCGTGCTTAGCGGCGATGAAATCCAGCACTACCGAAGTTTTGCGGCGGAACTCTTTGAACGAGAACGCGAGCATCCTTTCGAGCCGGAAGACGGTCCGGCGTTGCCGGCAGATGCCGAGATTGAAGCTTATCTGAAGGAGAGTTACCTAATCAGCACGGCGGAACAGGCGCGGCTCATGCGGCGAATCCGCCATACACGCGCTCAAAACCGCGGCACGCCGTGGCCCGTCGCCCCCTCAGACGTGGTTAAGAATTTCCTTCACCTCCCGACCCTGTTCGATCATGACAAGTCGCAGCGTATCTGGAACTTGGTCAACAAAGCCCCGGATTTCGGAAAACTGATAGAACATCCGGCGGTGCTTTCGTTGGCGCGGGCGGTTCTTGGGGACGATTGCGTGCTCGCCGACTGCAGCGCCACCAGTATTGGAGCGCGTACCGGCGAAGGCGGGGCATGGCATGTGGATGTGCCGCTCGGTCAGTTGCCGGAACCGCTGCCGGACTTTCCGCTGACCATCCAGAACGCTTGGATGCTAGATGCGTTTACAACGCGCAACGGGGCAACCCAGGTTGTTCCCAAAAGCCATCGCACCCGCAGAAAGCCCGCATGGGGCGCGCAGCAGGAGGACGGGAAGATTCTGACGGGACCTGCCGGCTCGGTGGCAATCTGGTTGTCAAACACATGGCACCGATCGGGGCCCAACGCAACCGGCAATCCCCGCTGGGCTATCCTCTGCTATTACTCCCGTTCATGGATAAAGCCGTTTACCGATTTTACATCGTGCCTAGACCCGGCAATCGCGAAAACCTTCTCACCTGGTTTGCGGTATCTTCTAGGATTTTCCGCCAACGCCCCCGTGCGAGGATAGATGGAAATTTTATTTATCCATTTTAACTAGAAAACCACGAACTGTTTCATTGGCTGCTGATTGGGAAAATCTTGACTATACCACGGATTGATTTGGAAATGCCAAATTCAGGGAGGAACTCAAAATTGGAGACGCAAGTTATTCAATACCCAACTGAAATTCTGTCGGCCCTCGGAAAAGAGGCTGAAGTATTTGAAAAAGAAGCCCGTTTGTTATTGGCGTTGAAATATTACGAAACTGGCAAACTCAGCACCGGACTCGCAACTCAACTCGCTGGTGTGCCGCGCACCACCTTTATATTTCTTCTTGGCAGACACGGTCTGTCGCCCTTTGGAGAAACACCTGAAAGGCTCAAAAAATCTCTCGAAAATGCAAGAAAAGCTAGTAATCGCCAACCCACACGGAGCCGATGATGTCCGAACGTTCCGCTATTCGAAACCCCATGACCAAATACGCGGTTGGCATTGGCTGGAAGTCATTAGCCTTCTCCCTTACCAAGGGGGAGTTAGAGGGGGGTTTGGCACTAATCACCTATGCTAAATCTGATAACCAATTTCGACCATGAATTTATCAATATGTCAATATTTTCGCAGTTTCTCGTGACGATTTCCGAATTCCCACCTCACAGTTCAAGCGTTTCAGAAACCGCATGAGCCGCTCAACGCTATAGTAAGAAAGTTTGGCAGCTTTAAGGCGGGCAATCTCGGGCTGTTTTACACCAAGCAACTTAGCTGCCACTACTTGGGTTAGCTGGCGTTCCTCCAAAATACGGAAGATTTCCGCTCCTAACTCCGCTTTTAACAGTTCTTCTTCGGCAACCTCATCAGGAAAACCTAAATCCTTAAAAAAGTTTCCGCTGCTTTGTTCGACCTTGATTCTACTGCTCATGCGCCTATTTCTGCCTCCTTCGCTCGCCTAAAATTTCGTCAAATCTAAATTTCATTATAACTAATCAGCTATATCCAAACAAGTGCCAAAGTGTTAATCCGAAACTTTTCTTTTTATCATTTCCCCTGAATCTAGCAAGGTGCAAAATTTCATAGTAAGGTTTCATGTAACCTCCCGTATAAATTGCAAAGAGTTCAGTCATAGCCTGAGTTCTCACGCCTTTTTTGTCCGTAGGGAATTTGCGTTTGTCCTCGGAAAACTATGAAAACTATGAAATTCTGTATGAGGCAAAAAGATAATTTACGCATATTATCGCTTTCGTCGAATACTCCTTCCCCTTACAAAATTCACCATTACCCGCATCTCAATGGAAGCGAATCATACCAAAGAAACCGAGTTTATTGAAACACTCGGTTTCTGGATTTTTCTCACCGTGGTGTAAACTCAGATTGAGATTTTTCGTCATATGTATGGACTCAAAGGAAAAAGGCATAATACTCTGAATGAAGCAACTTTCCATATACCTCCTTTTCATTTTATCCATCCAATCCTACATCGCACTTGGACAGGAAACCGTAACCCCTGCCGGGGAAATTTTCGGTACAATCTATCAAGTAGGCATTAATCAGCCCGTTCCATCGGCACGAGTCCGCATCGTCGAAACCGGCGCCCGCACGACGTCCGACTCAACCGGCGAATTTCGATTCCGCAACCTACCCGCCGGAGACTACACTCTTTCCGCAACCGCATCCGGTTTTCTTCCCTCCAACGGCGTTGCTGTCACGGTCAAACCTGACGAAACCTCCCAACTTGAGATATATCTTGAGCCGGAGACAGTTCTGCTTGATGAGGTTGAGGTAACGACGGATCGTCCGGCGTCGACCGTCGGTAGAGAGACTCTGGGTGGTTCCGAGATTCAGCGCGTCCCCGGCGCTATTGGCGATTCCCTGCGAGCGCTGCAAGCCCTGCCTAGCGTCGGTGTCGCAAACGACTTTAGCGGCGCCCTCTATATTCGCGGCGGATCCGACGAGGACAACCTCTACTACTTCGACCGCGTGCCGATCGGTTATCCCTATCATTTCGGCGGGATTGTCTCCTCACTCAGTTCCGAAATTATAGAGCGAATCGACGTTTACGCCGGCGGCTACGGCGCCGAATTCGGCGTTGATTCCCAGGCGGTAATTGACATCTACTCGCGGGACGAGAACACGGATGGGTTCCGGTCAAAGTTAAACGTCAACCTGCTCTATTCGGAAGGTCTGGTGGAGGGAAAACTCGGAGACCAGGGGTTCTGGTATGCTGCCGGACGGCGGAGTTACATCGATTTTTTCTTGAGTTCGATGTCGTTTGACACAGGACAAATCACCAGCTTCCCGCGGTTCTGGGATTATCAGGTAAAGGCGGGTTATGACCTCTCTGAAAAACACCAACTATCCGCGAACGTGTTTGCTTCAGGCGACAGCTTTGCGCTCAAACTCGATGGTGAAGATGTCGATGCGGACTTTAGAGGCAATCTCAACTTCGGAAGCGGGTTTGAGGGCGCAGGCGTTCACCTGCGTTCCCGTCTTACCGATCGGCTCTCATCTTTTCTATCATTGACCCGTTCCTATTTCGAATTCGATATCAACATCGGTGCTGGACTATCTCTCAAGATCGATGCCCCGCAATACAACCTCCGCGAAGACCTCGCCTACACGTTAACACCGAAGCATCAACTCGAATCCGGCGTGATACTCGGCATTGAGCCCGGTAAAGCCATCGGCACGTTCGCCCGTCCGCCCGATGAAGGTGAAGTTGATTACGACTTTCGGTTTGTTGAGAAAACAACTTTCGACGAATCGGTCGCGAGACGCCGTATGGAAATCTATCTGCAAGACCGCTATAGCGTGCTGCCGTATTTGACAGTCGTGTTTGGTCTGCGTGCCGACTACCTAAGCGGCATAGACGAACTGTCCCTTCAACCGCGGGGGAGCTTCCTGCTAGGCATATCGGACGGATCGCAACTCCAATTCGCTTACGGAAACTACAATCAGGTGCCAGGCCCGCCGAGACTGACCCGGAGCGTTGGGAACCCCAACCTGAGCACAAGCCAAGCCAGCCACTATGTGTTGGAATTCACGCGCCAAGTTTCACCGGCAACGGAGTTCAAAGTCGCAGGTTATTACAAAAACCTTGCCGACCTTGCCACAGTTGACGCCAATGCGAGGTATCTTAACCAAGGTGTTGGCTATGCGCAAGGCACTGAGGTGTTCCTCCGGCATCGCGCAGGAGATCGCTTTTTGGGGTGGGGCTCTTACGCCTATGGACTTTCCAAACGGCGCGACCGCCCTGATGAACCGTATCGCTTCTATTCGTTTGACCAAACGCACGTTGCTACGTTTGCGGCGACCTACAGCCCGGCAGCTACGTGGGAGGTTGGGGCAAAATGGCAATATCGAACCGGAAACCCTTACACGCCGATTCTCGACGCCAATCTTGGCACTGATCCGCGCAACGGAGAGCCTATCTATTTCCCGGTCTACGCAGAGATAAATTCGGCGCGATTTCCGCCATATCACCGATTGGATGTGAAATTCAGCAAAGCATTTCGGTTTGAAAGCTGGGAGATTGGCTTCTTTATCGAACTCCTAAACATCTATAATCGCAAGAACCTGCTTGACTTCAACTACAGCGAGGATTACTCCGAAAAGGACGAAATCTACCAATTCCCCATTCTGCCGTACTTAGGGGTTACCACCGAGTTCTAACGGAGTTATACAACTAGCCGCGTGAATCCAGCTATAGTAAGGCCGTGACTATCTATGCACTGCGGCGGGTTCGGTTTCCTAACCAATCCCGTCCGTCCTGTTCTCCTCCTGCCTTACAACTCCGCGACAACCTCCATATTCATACGGTGTTCAGGCTTCCGCTGTTTTGTCGAGAGCAACCTGTAATTGAATCTCAACAATAGGTCTGTCACCTTGTGAACCTTGTAACTCGCGGTGGCTCTGATTTCGTGGCTGATTCCCTCGTAGAAGTTGTATCGCGCAAAAGGGATGCCGCCTTCGCTGGTGCCGTGGCCGATTCGGTATTTGAAATCAATCCGGCCCTTGCGGATAAAGGAGTAAATTAACTGATTTTCTACCGAGAGAGTCCGTGTCTGAGCCTCCGGTTCGTTATCAAGGTGCTCCAAATCCGAAGTAATTCCGTGGCTGCCAACCACGCCAAACCGCACCGCACGGCTGAGTTCGTAACGGAGTTCCATTGAATTAAGTCGTTCATATTGCATGAGATCTGAGATTTGCTCCGTCGCCTTGCCTTCCAGATTCAATTGGGTGAATTCATCTCGCTCGCGGCGAACCTCCCACCTCGCACGCAATGAGAACTTCGCCGTTGGATTAATCGTCATGTGAATGTCCCAATCTCTCCCGCGGCGTCGGCGTTCGCGGCTGTTGATGCGTTTGTTGAGGAGCTGGTTAGTGTTAAACCCAACATCTAAATTCAACGCCGGTGATGGAGAGAAGTCAAGCCGGTACCGCTGAACCCTTCGCCCAAAGATTGTCTGTTCATTCTGTAGGTTTCGTAATAGGAGCAGTGAAGATGGATCGGAAATTTCCTGTTCTTCCGCGATGCGCACTTGAAACTCCCCGCGGATAGCATTTGCTAACCATTCAAACCGATCGCGCATCGTTGTTGGCGGCTTAGGTAAGGTATCGGGTAGAATCGGGTTAATCGGTGCACCGCCCCCGCCTGGCGGCTCTGCAGGCTGCTTCGATAAAGTTTCCCCGCTAGCGTTCCGAAATGTATCGAGGATACTGGTAGCGGAGTCTCGTGTTCGGCGCCGGCGCGCAAACATCCGGCGCGGCTGAACGCGAACTCGAAACTTTACATCAATAGCAGAAACAGGCTTGTCATCAACGTTCTGGATAAATCTGATATAATTCCCCTCCTCAAAATCCTCGCGGTAATGCAGTTCATCAATTTTGACGTAATGACCCTCACCCGGCGGGATTTCTCTGCCCGTCAGCGGGTGAATATTTGTGTATATTTCCCGCCGCTCTGTCGCGAGTGTCTTATCGAGTTCATAGACCATCTCGCCATCTAACGCGCGGTTGAATGGTGTCAGGCGCAGGTTAATATCCGCCAATTGCGTCGTTGAATCAGCGCCTTCCGCTCGCTGTGACTCATACAAACGCCGAGACAGATTCGCCGCAAAGTTTGTCCATTTTCGCGGCCGTGAGAAGAATCCAATCGTCCACGTTTTCGCGCTCGTCATCTGCTTCCAGTCCGAAAAGGCGAGAGTCTCCTCATCAACCACAATCAGCGGCTCTTTGTCAAATGCTTCCTCAATGGAGTATTCCGTATTGATGGATGCCCACTGAAAATCGGCAAGATTAATCCGGCCGGTGGAGATGTTTCGCTTCCGGTTCAGGTTCTGTGCATCAGTTGTATTCAGATCGGTTGACTCCAACTGTTCGATTGAGGCATTAAAATTAAATGGGCGAATCCGCTGGAAGATACTCCACATCGTCCGGTCCTTGCGAAATTGGTCTTGTCCTCTGACCTTTGACGTGCTGCTTCGGTAATCGCTTCTCACGCGGGGTAGGATTGGACGTTTCACTAAGCCGCCCTGCGGTTTGAATTCAAATCCCCCGTTGAAATTGTTGCGGATAGTTACGCCGTCGGACACATTCCCCTCGCGCTCGCCAGGGTCGAGAGCAGAGGAAACTCCGGCTCCAGTCAAGCCGTCAATCGCAGATTGAATCTTAAAACGCTCCTCCGTTCGTCCTATTCCTGAATCAAGATTCAACCAACCAAACGGTCTAAACTGCAGATCGAAATCTAGCGATCTTTCGTCAGGAGATTGCCCGCCGCCAGATGCGCTGAGCAAATACAAATCATCAAATCTTTCTTCAGAATACTGCTCCTCATAGCGGAAGCGTGTACGGTTTGTGCTCGATGCGCCGACTGGCACAAACTCGGCATCAAGCGATCGGGCATCTAAATTCAGTTGCAGTTTGTTGCTCGACGAATTTGCCAGAATTTTCCACGCCCGACTAAGCACCTTCGCATCTCGATTGGAAAATGTGTTCTCATCGAGTGCGCTAAAAGCCATCTGTCCCTCTACCGATGTCCAATCTGTCGGGTTGAGGCGCCCCTCAATACCCCATACCGTGTGCCGCTGCGGCGCCGTAAGCGAGTTCCCATCGGAGTCCAGCTCATTTTTTTTCAAATCCTCAATATCTTGTTCGTTGAGGATTATGAACGCGTTTTCGGGGTCATTCAGATCCGATTCAACGGCGTATGCGAGGCCAACTGCTGCCCGCCCGTCCGGCAGCAGATTGAATAACCCGCTCGCGCCCTGTAGATTCCGCTGATAAGCAAGGTCTTCAGGGATAAATTCAAAATCAATGCGGATGCTGTCGTTGCTGGTAATCAGATGTTTGCTCGTGAATTCGATGATGGGGTCGCCGTAATCGCGTATAATATAGTCATGGTTTTCACCGCGCCGCATCCGTTCGCCGTTAAGCCAAACAATTTCCGTCCCCGCTTTCACAATGACAAATTCGCCATCCACGTCAATTCGATATTCGCTGCGCCCCTCCTCTGCCCGTATGGTCTTGCTCGCGGATTCCCCTTTCGGGATGCTGCTTGGAATTATATGGAATGACCCCCACTTGAAGTTTCCTTCGACCTGGACGCCTTCTAGCGCCCTTGGAAAGAAAATGAACTCGGAATTTCCGAGCGATCCCTCATAATCGCCCAAGGTCGCTGTCACATTCGGGCTTGTAATCCGAATCAGTTTCTGGTCGATGTCTTGGATGTCCTCTGTCGTGCCCTCCGGCTGGATTGGCAGGTCTTGATCCGAAAGCAACGCGATGACGCTCACGTTTTCCGAGACTTTGCCGTCAACGCTAATCCGCAATTCTTGGTTTTGAGACAACGCTCGTCCGCTGCCGACTGAAACTCCAAACGTCTGCGTTCCCGTGACTTGCAGGGGAGGCTGCGCGGTTTCTGTGGACGGTTGCCGTGCGAGATCGGGCTGAAACCCAAATTTGCTTTCCGCGGGCGGTTGCTCGGTTAACGGTTGTTTTGGTCGAAACAGATTGCGTTTGTACCGTTTCTTGATTTCAAAGGGCAGGGCGTGGTAGGTTATGTTGACGATAGCATCCGGCGGGTAGTCGTTCAGAAGGGCGACAGTTCCAGCGTGATAATCAATTCGGTAGTCCTCGTTTTTCGCGATTTTTTCGCCATTGACGGTAACTGTTTCGCTATCCCGGACGATCGGAAGGTGCTTTAAGGAAAAGGGATTGGACAGGTCTTTAAACCTCCCTGTCTCCGACTTCTGCAGAAGAGAAATGGTCGGAAGTTGGAGGTCGCTGGTTAAGGGTTTGGTAGGGTTTGCCTCTTCCGCGCCAGAAGCCGTAGCGCTGAAATAACTTGATAGTAGCAGGCATATCAACGGCAGAAGGTTTCGGAGAAAATATACGCAAAATTGTGTGGCTCGAGACGGTATAAAAGGGATTGGAGTATCTGATTGAGTGGTTATAAAAAACTGATTGTACGCCGCCACATCTCGTTTCCCTTTCTCCAAATTGTAAACCTATTAAGCCAGCCGGTTTCCCGCCTCACTATTTCTCCAGTGGCGCTGCCTCTTCATTGTCAGCGGTTTCTATAGGGCGGTAAACAACCTGAAAGACTTGGATGGAGTTTGTCCCAATATCGCTGACAAAAATGCGGCTGTCCCGCGAGATTGCAATTCCCGTGGGTTCGACAAGCTCATCACTGGTAAACGCCATTACGGGTTGACCATCTCCTTTGAAAATCTGTACCCGCCGATTACCGCCGTCAATCACATAAAGGTAGTTCCAGCGGTCAAGTGCAATATGGCTCGGCTCTCGAAATTGGCCGAGTGCATCGCCTTCAATTCCCCACATCTGGACAAGGTTGCCGCTGAAGTCATATTTTTTGATGCGATTATTGCCCGAATCCACAATGTATACATTTCCGCGAGTATCAACAACCAGATCGATTGGGTCGCGGAATTGCTCCATTGCCCTGCCAAACTCACCGCGAATCATAGCGGGCAATCCGTCTGTGTCGAACTGGATAAAACGGTGATTTCCAGTATCGGTTGTATAAACTTCTCCGTTTCGTCCGATGCTAACCCCTTCAGGCAAATCTAGTTCGATTGCTCGATTTGCCTCACCCTCCCTTAGGTCATAATTCAAGCCGCTTCCAACAACGATACGGAAAATTCGATCCACTAGGTTGCAATACTGGACACGGCTATTACCGGTATCCGCAACATAGAGCAGTTCGGTCCGCTGAAAGTTAATAGCCACATCCGTAGGTGTATCAAATTCACCGGTTCGCCAGCCGTGCCTGCCGTATTCCGCAATGAAATTCCCGTCTGTGCCAACTACCTGAATGCGGTTGTTGCCTGAATCTGCAACGTAGAGTTGTCCGCGATGGTCTAAATCTAATCCAACGGGACGCAGAAATTGTCCAGCACCCTGTCCTGGACGTCCAATCGATTCAACATAGTTCACGCCCAAGATGGTTGGTGCGGGGAGATTGTGAATGGAGGAAATAACCTTTGGGGGGGCGGCTTTCAGCGGCGTCTTGTTGTTCCCTGGCTCAACGGTCTTACCGTGCGGATCGTGTCGAACCGCAGAACAGCCCAAATTGAAGGAGAGCGCAAATGCAGTGAGTAGGAAAAGCCAATGCGTGCAGTTTTGAGTCGCTCTAGATGATTGCACCCGGTTGATTCGACCTACAAAGTGCAACATCGCCTAGCCTTTATGTGTTTGGAATTTGAAAACAAACGTCGATTCTGTATCGTCGAACTCGGTTCGCACTTTGGGAACGATGACGCGGAGGTGCGACGATTTGATGCTTCGTTTGCGAAAATACAGAAAGAACTGCGTGCGGCGTTTCGGCATCACCGTTGTTTTCTCAATATCCTCGCGCGGCAAAACGGCGTGATCGCCCTGTATCTGGAGCGCCGGATTCCATCGAAACACATCAGCCCCAAATTCCGGCGGCAGCTTGGGTCTAAAATTCTTGCCGAGGTAAAACGTCTCCTGAGATTTATCAATCGGTCGGGTTTTATCGCCCGCCTGATCTAGCATCCAGCAATCCTTTTTCTTGAACGAGATAAAGTGGTCCGTATTGTTATAGATTAAAACGCCAAAAGCATCAACGGCTTTTACGTCGTTTAGCGGTACTGCCATCGCTGTAATACCGTTCTTTTCATAAATAACGGTCCCCGACTGAGGCAAGATAGTTGCTTCAGGGTCAAATACGGGAATTATCCGGACCGTCTGAAGTGCCGAACAGCCCAGTTGAATATATAAAGTCAAGATGAAAATCATCTTGATGCAAATTTGGAGAAATCCGTTCATTTTCATTCATGCTCCTATAGGGTAACGCACTAGCAAGTTAAGGTTGATGCATCAATAAGTTCCGTAGATTTCAAAAACCCTTTGGATTCTCGATCCGGCAAATTTTGAAGGAATTGGAAATACATACGCAAGGACGAATTATGAATTCGAGTGAATTATTTTTGCTGTTGCTTTTCGTCCAACTGTCTGCCTGTCGGCGAAAAAGGACAGCAATTTTCCCAATAACGCAGGTAACTCTTGGCGCTGGGCGTTCAAATCTATGAGCACATCTGATTGCGGCGAGTCTGAAAGATGGGGAATTCCGTCGCCCCTGTGCGAAACCTTTTTCTGCTCCGATACAACGAGATCGCCGAGAGGGAATCGTGTTGAGAATCCGCCGGTTACATCTATATCTGTTAAGGCTGTAATCTGTGGGAGACGTGCTTGTGATAAGCCATCCAGCTCGATTTTCAGATGTGTAATTTCAGCGGGAGTCAGTTCGGATTGCTTCGGCTCATCTGACTTCCGCTTAGAAAGACCGTCGCTTGGATAAACGGTTATAAGTGGGAGATTTTTTTGCAATGACGCGCGGATGCACGTGAGCAGCGTGACAAAGTGGCAGCGTTGAGGAATGGAATACGGATGCACGGCAGTTACAATAACCGGTTTCCCCGAAATTGTGCCTTCACCTGCAGCGATCAACTGGCCATGCCCATCCGGAAATGTCGTATGCGAGACGAAATCCATAAGTTCAAGCGATTCCAAAAGCGTTTCGGGTGCCGATGGCGGGTAGAGATTTATCAGCGGCTCCGTATCAAATAGGTGGCGCAGACGCTCCTCCGCAGGCATCGGCGAATAATGGTCGCAGTGGGGGCAAGCGTAGAAATTGCGCTTTAATACCTGATTAAACACCGGTTCATCACACTGCGGGCACTTCTTCCACAATGCATCGCGTCTTTCTGTGTAGTGCGTTATGTCAGTCACAACCTTACTCCGCGAGAGTGTGGAAATTCTAATTCATTAAAAACTAGCTACAGCCTCATCTTCATTGTCGTACCGATCGAAGATTGTCATCAGTTTCGCCATGACAATTAAATTCTTAATGTTCCCGCCAACATTGAGCAGTGCAATTCGTCCGCCGTTCCGCTGAATTGATGTATAGGCGGCAACAATGACGCCGAGACCAAAGCTATCCACAATACGCACGCGTTCGAGATTCAACACAATTTTCGCTATGTTGCCCGCGGCAATTTCGATGTGTTCATCAATTGCGCGCTTGAGGTCCAGACTGTCGGATCCGGCGATTCTTCCCGCAATATCCAAAATAGTAACGTCATCTCTCTTACGAACCACAATCTCCATCCGAACCTCCGTGTTGTGCCATCTCAGTAACGGGTATCCGAAATTTGCGTATTACGCACCAAATTTAGGTGGGTGCAACCGTACGGGTTAGCTGTGCGCCCAAAGCGTAGGTTTAGCCGTTGAAGCTCGCAGTCGGATTGACACGTCTTACGCCAAACCGGCGTTAGGTCTACTTCTGTTTGTTGCTCGGCGATTTCTTGTACTTCACCATCCTTACCGTTGTCCCTGGAGCCTCATAGGTAACTGTGTCCATACAGGTTTCCATCAGAAATATTCCTCTACCGCTGCTCTTCAACAAATTTTCCGGATTCAACGGATTCTCTACGCTATTCCGATCGAACCCGGCGCCCCCATCCTGAACAACAACCGTGAGCTTGTCTTGATTGAGGATGAACTCAAAACGAGCCCGTTTGTTTACATCCTCCTTATTCCCATGTTTAATCGCGTTTGTACCTGCCTCAATCACCGCCAAATTAACCTGTTCCCTCGATTCATCATCGAATCCCATCTCTTTGAGAATTTGAGAGATTACCGAGTCCAGAACATATACGAGCTGCATTGAACTCGGTATATCAAGGCTAATGACGTGCCCTTCGGGCGTCCGGTCCACTTCCCTACTTCTCCCCGTGCTTGACTTTTATGGCGACAATCGTAAGGTCGTCATTCCGATGATTCTGCTTTCCACTGAACCTCAAGAGATCCGCCTCGATTGCATCGCAAAGCATTTGAGCGGATAAATGCTTGTTGGTGTCAATACATTCAATGAGTTTTTCTTCACCGTACAGTATACCATCGTCCTCTCGCTCTGTTTCTGTAGCGCCGTCTGTGTATAGAAGCATTCCGTCCCCCGGCGCGAAATGAATTGTCTTAGATTGAAAAGTCGCAAAATCGAAACTGCCGAGTATCATGCCGCCGGCTTTCAGCGAAGTGATTGTGCTGCCTTCATTTTTCAAATATAAGGGGTAACAGTGCCCCGCATTTGAATAGGTGAACGTCATAGATTCCGTATCTAAAATCCCATAAATCATCGTCGCAAATAGGTCTGGATCGGTATCCGCGAAAAGCAAATCGTTAATTCGCTTTAGCGCCGCAGATGGCGAAGATTCTTCGCGGCATACCAGCCGCAAAGCAGTTCGAATCATAACCATGAGTAAAGCTGCCGGAATGCCCTTGCCGCGGACATCCGCGATGGCGATACCCAGGTGATTTTCCGTCAAAGGGATAAAGTCGTAAAAATCACCCGATATTGTCATCGAACTCCGCAGTACGCCAGCGATATCATATCCCGGTAAATCGGGAGATTTTTGCGGCAGCAACTTTTGTTGGATTATCGCTGCTGTCTTGAGATGAAATGCCAACTGTTCCACGCCGGATTCGCTAAACTGATCGCCCATCGCGCCTATTAGAGGATTAATATATTTCGTCGGGCGGGTTCTGCCGAGAACGGCTTCTACTCGCGCCGTGAGCTCATCAAGCTGAAAAGGTTTGGTGATATAATCGTCCGCCCCGGATCGTAAGCCTTGAATTTTTTCATGGGTTTGTGCCTTTGCAGTGAGCATGATGACAGGGATTGTACGGGTTGCCGCATCCGACTTGAGTCTTTCGATTACCTCAAAGCCGTCAATCTCCGGCATCATGAGATCCAGTAGAATGAGGTCCGGCGCGTGATCTTTTGCGCTTTCCAACGCACCGCGTCCGTCGGACGCAGTTATGACGTCGAACCCGTCGGCTGTCAAGCTCGCCTCGACCAATTCGAGGATGTCTATATCATCATCTACGGCTAAAATCGTCTCAGCCATTAACTTTATGCTCCTGCTCATCGACTTCCGTCAATTTATGCGTGATGGGACTCGACAAAGGCAGTACAAACTGAAAATTGCTGCCTTTCCCCTGATCACCTGCATCAACCCATAGCCTTCCGCCGTGCGCTTCAACAATGGATTTTGTGATGGATAGCCCCAAACCAGACCCGCCTTTCTGGCGTGTGTGAATATCGCTCCGCTGATAAAACTTTTCGAATATTTTCTGGCGTTCTTCAACTGGAATGCCTGGTCCTGTATCAATAACTTCAACATGAAGTAGGTTGCCGTCGACTTCGATCTTGACGGTGACTTCTCCGTTGTCGGGCGTAAATTTGATAGCATTGCCAATGAGGTTTGTAAATGCCTGACCCATCCGCGCCTCATCACCTATAATTGCTGGAAGAGAATCGGGGCTGACAAAATTCAATTGGATAGCCTTCGCATCAGCTTGCGGTCGAATTTCTTCAATCCGATGATTGGCAATCTCAAAGAGCATGATTGGCTCTTGGTTCATCTGGATACGGCCGGATTCAATCCGAGAAACATCAAGCAAGTCGTTAATGAGTGCTGCCAGCCGCTTCGATTGGCGGTGCACGCGAATAAGGCTGTTCTGTTGTTTTTCATTGATAGGCCCCGTTTTACCGTCAAGAATAAAGGATACGAAACCGATGATAGAGGTCAACGGCGTCCGCAGCTCATGGGAGACCAGAGAGATAAAGTCCGATTTCATCTGATCGATTTCCTTTTCTCGCGTAATGTCATCAAAAACATAAACAATGCCAAGCGAGAAACCGTTTTCGTCCAGGAACGGACTGGCGACCACGCGAACAACCCTTTGCTCGCCGCCATGGCCCACGTTCACTTCAGAAATGGCCGCGTTATCCTGCGAAATCTGGGACTGGCTGTCCTTGATTACTTGTGTAAGTTCCACATCCCTGATTATTTGGGTGAAATCTTCACCAATCTGATTCACGCTCACGTTTAGTAGAAATTCAGCAGCGGGATTGATATGAAGCACACGATTGTCGCCATCTACAAGAATCAGCCCTTCTGCCAGGCTGTTCACGATGGCGGACATCTTTTTCTCCTCTTCTGTCAATTTCCCGACGGCAGTTTCGAGATGCTTGCGCATTGAATTGAATTCCTGCGCTAGAACTCCCACCTCGTTGCTGCTGGTGACGGGTATCTTTTGATTAAAATCACCCTGCCCCATGGCGCGCGCCGCCCTCGCTACCCGCATAATTGGCGTCACTATACGTTGCGAGACTATCAATGCTATAATCACAACCACGATGCATGAAACGATTGTGAAAGTCAAGATGCGGCGCGTGAGTTTTGTGATTTCCGGAAAGGCTAGCCGTTCGGGTTGTGAAACCAAAATTGCCAAGTCAATAAATTTTAAACTGCCGCTGCCAGATGTGTCTTCCCGTGGGGTGCGCGCCCAAGCATAGACTTTTTTTTCGCCTTGACTGTTCCGTTCGCCCTCCATCTCATAACCATGGTCTTCTGCGCCGGCATTAATGAAATCGAAAACGGCATTGCTAAATTCTATATGATCCGAGAAGCCATATCCACTTTCCGGCGCAGCCGCAATTACTCGTCCATGTTCATTTATGATGAACGTTTCGATTCCCTCAAAGATTTTATCTGCTTCGGACGATGATTTAACCATTTCTGAAAGTACAGGGATTGTGATGTTGGCTCTGAGGACGCCAACTATTTTTGAACTTGGGTTCTCAGACCTGCGGATAGGCAAAGCCACCGTCAGAATGTGGCGCTTTTCGACCTCGTCGAATTGAAGGTCCTCAATGTAATCATAGCCAAATCCATTATTATAAGCTTTGTGCCACCACTCGTCATTGATTTGCCGCCCCGATGGCTTCTCAGCTGTCGAGATAACTATTTGCCGATGCAGGTTCGTAATTGTAATTTCGCTGTCTGGCCCGGCGTGTCCTTCAAACTGCGTTATACTATTCCGCAATGTGGAATTAACGCGGCGTAGCGTGGAGAGTCTTGAAGGCTTTGACAATGCGTCTCCGTTTGCTTGGGCGACTTTTTCGCATATCGCCGGCATATGGTTTTTTATGTTTTCTACGCGGCTCTGGATGCTTAAATGCGCATGATTAAGTTTTCCCTTTGCAAATCTTACTAAGCTTTCAGCAATTGTATTCTTTAGCGCAATCTTACCGTCCCGATTCACCAGAAAGGAAAATAACAGTAGAGGTGCTAGTGAAACGAGCAGAAAAAGTAGTACAAGCTGTCCACGCAAGCCCGTTTTGAGATAAAGAGATTTCATGGTCAGTTGATGATTGCTATCCGTCCGAATCAAACGCGTTTATTGCAGATTCTTCATCCATGTAAATTTCGAGAATGGTATTTAGCCGTGTAACCTGCAAGACATTCATAACAGCTTTTTGTGGGTTCAGTAAGACAAGCATGCCGCCCTGCTTTTTGAGAAACTGCAAGATGGCTATAATCATTCCAAGCGCGGAGCTATCAAGCAAAGGAACGTTCGTCAGGTCTAGAATCAATCGCCCTTCGCTCTTCTCAATCTGCTTATCCATTTCGCGGCGAAGTGCATGTGCAGCATTTCCAAGGATTTTGCCCTCCACGCGAAGAATGGGAATGTTGTGTTTACTGATGGTTGTCTCAAACATCTAATGAAACTCCTTAATCCTTCGTATAGCGACGAATGTACGATTGAGTTCGTCAATTCGGCAGTTCACAATGGATTGGATGCCGCCGTTGAAGGACTGCAACTTAGATTTGGCGCTCCGAATTTCGGTTTCGACGTTACGCAGCTTATACGCAATCCAAGTCCCGTCTGGTTTTAGTAACGGCAGGCAGTAAACTAACGAGTCGGCTAGCGAAGCGACATAACGTGTAAGTACCCAATCATAAGCGTTAGCATGCTGGCTCATTTCACCACATTCTTCCGCACGCGCCACAATAACACAAATATCTTCCCAAGTTGCGGCGTCGTCAGATTGCGCATCTCTGCGGAGTTGAGCAATAAGGTAATGCAGGAAACTCACCTTCCTCAGTGAAGATTCAACTAGGACAAGCTGAAGCCCAGGCAAAAAAATTTTTAGCGGAACGCCCGGGAAGCCCGCACCTGTCCCAACATCAATCACTGAATCGCGCGGTTTGATAGGAAAATTGTGAAGCACACTCAACGAATCGAGGAAATGTTTAACAATAATTCCATAATCATCCCGAATCGATGTCAGATTTATTCGCGAATTCCAGCGTTTGAGTTCAGTCCAGTACGTGATATATTGATTAATCTGTAATTCTGTTAGCGGGAAGCCGTGTTGGAGAAAGGTTTGCTTTAGCAGGATTCGGAAATCATCAGTATTCACTGATTTATGAATTTCTGGGTATTAGTTAAAATGTATTGGGGGCACTCGTTATGCGATTTTCGCCGTTTGGCTCCGCTGGTATTCCTTTATCCGCACCATCAGGATGGAAATATCCGCCGGTGAAACACCAGGAATGCGCGACGCCTGCCCGATGGATGCCGGGTGAATCTTAGCAAGTTTTTCTCGTGCTTCGGTTTTTATTCCGTGAACGTTTCCGTAATCAATTTCGTCTGGAATCGGAAGATGCTCCAGCTTCTTGAACCGTTCAATCTGAAGCGTTTGACGGCGAATGTAACCATCATATTTTATCTGAATCTCCACCTGTTTCTCTACCGCAGGTGGAAGCGGCCGGATCGGGAGCGAAAGTTGTTTTATCCCTTCATAACTCATTTCAGGGCGCTTCAGCAAATTAGCCAGAGACGTGGGTTTATCTAACCCATCAATTCCGCACTGTTTCAATTTATCCAACGTCTGAAGGGTTGGGTTGAGAACTGTTTGGTTTATGCGTGCTAACTCCTCTCGAATGAGTAGTTTTTTTTGTTGGAATCGATTGTACGTGCTGTCATCGACAAGCCCAATTCGATGTCCGATTTCAGTCAGCCGCAAGTCGGCATTATCCTCACGTAGCGCTAGGCGGTATTCCGCACGGGAGGTGAACATGCGGTACGGTTCACGAATGTCCCTAGTAACGAGGTCATCAATGAGTACACCAATATATGCTTGAGAGCGATCGAGGACTAACGGTTCTTGGCCACGTACTTTTAAGGCGGCATTGATTCCAGACATCAGCCCCTGTGCAGCGGCCTCTTCGTATCCGGTAGTGCCATTCAGTTGTCCGGCAAAGAAAAGATTCTCCACACGCTTCGTTTCGAGGTTTGCATATATTTGCGTTGCAGGGGCAAAATCGTATTCCACAGCGTATGCAAAACGCAAAATCTCTGTATTTTCCAGTCCTTTGATGCTGTGCACCATCTCAACCTGAACCGCTTCAGGCAAGCTGGCAGAAATTCCGTTCAAGTAGATTTCATCAGTATTTCTGCCTTCGGGTTCAACAAAAATCTGATGGCGGTCTTTGTCCGAAAAACGCACCACTTTATCTTCGATAGAAGGGCAGTATCGCGGTCCGATACCGACTATTCGCCCGCTGTACATCGCGGAACTGTTGATGTTGTCCCGAATGATTTGGTGTGTTTTCTCATTCGTATAGGTCAAGTGGCAAGGCATCTGTGGCTGAGCGATCTTTTCAGTTGAGAACGAAAATGGACGCGGCGGTTCGTCGCCCGGCTGAATCGCCATGACATCGAAATTCACGGTATCTTTTTTGACGCGGGGAGGCGTTCCAGTTTTTAGACGACTGATTTCAAAACCGAGTTTCAAGAAACTCTCTGATAACTTCTCCGCGGAGGATTCTCCGGCGCGGCCCGCACTGTAAGTCACTTCTCCGACGTGGACCAATCCCTTGAGAAATGTGCCTGTGGTCAGCACAACTGTTTTACCTAGAAAAGCAGTGTCGGTATGGCTTAGTATACCGATGCACTTTCCGTTTTCAGTCAACAACTCCTCCACCAATACCGGTTCAATATCGAGACGTACTTGTTTCTCCAACACCCGCCTCATCTCATGCTGATAAGCCTCCTTGTCAGCCTGGGCGCGGCTTGAACGGACGGCGGGCCCTTTCTTCGTGTTCAACTGCCGGAATTGAATTCCCGTTTTATCGATATTTTTTGCCATCTCGCCGCCAAGCGCATCAATCTCTTTTACCAGATGTCCTTTGGCAAGTCCGCCAATTGCCGGGTTGCAAGACATTTTGGCGATAGTATCCAAGTTGATGGTGGCAATCAAAGTCTCGCAGCCCATTCTAGATGCCGCAAGTGCGGCTTCACAGCCGGCATGACCCGCACCGACAACGATTACGTCGTATTGTTTAGGATAGACAATCAATTATCTCACACCTCTCCAAGTGTTTCGTAGTATAGCTCCGACGGATTTTGCGCTTGTAATTTGTGCCGAGATATGTTAAGATAAAAATGCATCCGCCGGAGTGGTGAAATCGGTATACGCACTGGACTCAAAATCCAGCGAGCCTCGGCTCATGTCGGTTCGAGTCCGACCTCCGGCATCGTTGACAACACGGCTGCAAAATTCGCCATATAGCAAATAATGCTATATGGCTTTTTTGTTGAACCGAATTACATGATTACGTTTTAATGCTTAGTTCCCGAAGGGCGCCGTCATAACAATCATAGGTGTCATCATCAAACAAAACAAAGCGGACCTCTTCAACACCTTCGTGCTCCTCAACGAATGCCTTTATCGCCTTGAGTGCGGTAATTGCCGCTCTTTCAATCGGATACCCGAAAGTCCCCGTGCCAATCGAAGGGAAGGCAATCGTCTTGATGTGAAAATTTAAGGCTGAAGTTAAACTCGCCCGGTAGCAACTTGCCAGCGTTTCAGGTTCACCCGAATTCCCGCCGCGCCACTCGGGTCCAACGGTATGAATGACATACTTCGCCGGCAAATTTCCCCCCGTTGTGATGACTGCTTGTCCGGGCGGGCAACCTCCCCGGTAAGCGCGAATATCGTTGCATTCCTCCAAAATCGCCTGTCCGCCCGCGCGTCGAATTGCGCCATCCAAACCGCCGCCTCCTAACAAGCTAGCGTTGGCGGGGTTGACGATAGCATCAACATCCTGGGTGGTGATATCACCCTGAACCGCTGTAAGAAGTGTTCGGTTGATTTTCGTTTCCATCGTTCATTCTCTTCCTTTGGGTTAGCATAGGTCTCGGTCTGCGTGTATTGCGTATATTTTGAACCGCTTGTCATTGCCATGTTATATGAACGGTAGCAGCACCACCGTAGCCTTCACGCGGCCGCCCGGGGTTTCGACATCCACGTCACTGCCGGCATCCGTTAAAGCAGTCCGCACATACCCCATACCGACGGTTTCTCCGAGCGTTGGGGAGGTAACCGCACTCGTTATCCAACCGACCTCCTTTTCACCGTTGAAAATGCGGCTGCCCTGTGCCGGTGGGGTGTCGTGGTCAATCTTGAATCCTCGCAACAGCCGATTCGGGTGGCCGCGATAGTGCATGCGCGCAACAATCTCCTGACCAATATAGCACCCTTTTTCAAAATCGAGAGCATCGTTAAGCTCCGCTTCTAAAGGTATGATTGCATCGGTCAATTCCGATCCGTATCGGGGGATGCCCGCTTCAATTCGCAGTGAGTTCAGGGCGGTCAGTCCCACCGGGTAAGCGCCAAACTCACGCCCTTTGGTCAGGGCAGCATCCCATAGCCATTCCATGGATGCAGATGCTGCGTAAAGGTTATACCCTATTTCGCCGGTTTCGTTTTGCCGGATACACACCATCCATCTGTCTTCCACGCGATGAGCGGCGGTATGATGTTCATGAAGTTCATCAACATTTAGTCCATAGGCGTTTCGGAGCAAATCCGCCGATTTTGGGCCGTGTATCCCAATCATGCCCGTCCTAGCTGTGACATCCTCTATAACGACATCGTCCGCGATAAGATACTTGTCTAATTCTTGAGCGAGAATCTGCGTCGTGTCAGCGTTAGTCTCAATGGTGATAGCCTCCTCCACAACATACACGCTCATGTCCGCTATGAGTTTCCCGCGGTTAGTCAAGATTGTTGCGTAGTTTCCTTCCCCGACATTAAGCCCTTCAACATCATTGGATATAATCCGATGCAAATATTTCGCGCGATCTGCCCCCGTCAAGCGAATCCTGCCGCGATGCGAGAAATCCATTATGCCAACCCCGGTTCTAACTGCACGGTGCTCTTCCAGCGGATCGGCGTAATAGTCAACCAATTCCCAGCCTTCATGAATCTCTTTGAACGCCGCCCCGTGAGCGCGATGAGTTTCATACAGAGGCGTTGTTTTCATCCCTTGAAGTTCCCCGCTGTTCAGTCGGTGGTAATTTTCACAAGTGCTTCTTATACTGGTACGAATCCTCATTATAGCGCACCGTGAATTGAAAATCAAGTCGGCGGCAGAACTTTTCTGTTTTCTCCATCAATCGTAACCATAAATCGCTGGCTCTTTGAATGTAGAAGCGGTCTCCGAATCGCGGCTTCTTCGCTCAACCAATATTCAAACCGAAATCCACAGATTTCTCTGCCGCAAACTCAGTTTTGAAAACGTGTTTACGTCATAGTAAACCGATTCCGTGCGAGTATCGGAAAAAATGTTGACCAACGGATAGCAGATATACTACCATTTAACGGGATTTTTGCGGACTAATGGAATTCGTCTAGGCAAGTTTAGAAGTGGGGGTAAAACGATTGAAAATTTTTGTGCCGGGGCGTATTTGTCTATTTGGAGAGCACAGCGATTGGGCAGGCGGTTATCGCCGCACCAATGCCAGTTTGGAAAGAGGTTACACAATAATCACGGGCACTAGTCAAGGACTGTACGCCGAAGTTAAGCCGCACCCAACCAAGCTGATTCTTTCAACCTCGTTGAGCGATGGAACGAGCGAAGGCCCCTTTGAGTTGGCTATGGAGCGTGGGGCACTTCGAGAAGAGGCGGAAAAAGGCGGTTTTTTCAGTTATGCTGCCGGCGTCGCTTATCAGGTTCTTACGCACTACCGCGTGCGAGGCCTCGAAATCAATAACTATCATACAGATCTGCCGGTGAAGAAAGGGCTTTCGTCCAGCGCTGCAGCCTGCGTGCTAGTCGCCCGCGCCTTCAACCGTATTTATGATTTAAAAATGACGGTTCGCGGCGAAATGGAGTGCGCTTACCTCGGCGAGATTACGACGCCTTCCCGCTGCGGTCGCATGGATCAAGGATGTGCTTACGGGAATCGCCCAATCATGATGACCTTCGACGGCGATCAGATTGATGTCCAGCCCCTTAGTATTTCGAACGATTTGTTCTTTGTAATCGTAGACCTCGGCGCCAGTAAAGACACAAAAGAAATTTTGAACAGACTAAATCACTGTTATCCTTTTGCTGAAGGCGAACTCCAAAAGAATGTCCAGAAATATTTAGGGCGAATTAACGCCCAAATAACCCGCGAAGCGTCTGATGCCCTGCGTAAAGGCGATGCGCCGCGAATCGGCAGCCTCATGAACAGAGCGCAGGCGGAATTCGACAAACATCTTCAGCCCGCATGTCCGTCGCAATTAACCGCTCCCGTCCTACACAAAGTGCTGAATTACGAACCCATACAGCCGTATATTTTTGGTGGGAAAGGCGTAGGCTCGCAAGGTGATGGATCTGCACAGTTTATTGTCAAAGATGAAGCTTGCCAGCGGAAGGTCATGGATATCCTTGAACGCGATTTTCAGATGTCATGTTTGAAGTTGACAATTCAGTCGGGGTGGAGGGTAAAAAAGGCAGTCATCCCCGCGGCAGGTTTTGGCACCCGTCTATTCCCCGCCTCAAAAGCCGTTAAGAAGGAGCTTTTTCCTATCATCGATCGACAGGGGCGAGCCAAGCCCGTGATAATGACAATTATTGAGGAAGCAATCAGCGCCGGAATTGAAGAGGTCTGCTTGATTGTGCAAGACGGTGACCGCAGGCTGTTCGAAGAGTTCTTCACCGCACCGCCGCGGGTGGAAAACTTCAATAAACTGTCGCGGGCGGATCAGAAGTATTGCCAGTATCTCCTCGATCTAGGACACCGCATTACACTGGTGACCCAAGATGTTCAGGAAGGGTTTGGGCATGCCGTATTTTGTGCACGGGAATGGGTTGGGAATGAACCCTTTCTACTCATGCTGGGGGATCACTTGTACACGTCAGATAGTGAGACCCCGTGCGCGCGGCAACTTTTGGACGTATACGATCGCGCAGGGCACAGCGTGGTTGGATTGAAAACTACACCGGCATCAGAAATCCACAAGTTCGGTTGCGTAAATGGAATTTGGCAAGAGCACAGTTCTCTGCTTTCAGTGACGGCGTTCCACGAAAAGCCTGATATCGATTATGCTCGTGAACATCTGCATGTGGAAGGCCTGGAAGCCAATCAATTTCTAACCCTATTCGGACAGTATGTTATCACACCAAATATCTTCCACTATTTGGAAGAACATATCACGCATAACGTACGCGAGCGGGGAGAATTCCAGTTGACGTCATGTCTCGACAAGTTGCGCCAAGAGGAGGGATTTTCGGGTTATCTTGTCAAAGGCAAGTGTTTTGACATCGGCGTCCCGGAGGCATACCGAAAATCAATGATCGCCCTGCAGGCGGCTTATCAATAACCCTCGTAAGTGGATTGACAACGTTCAACCTCCCCATTCTCACCATATTCTCATCCCAAAGATGAGTGACCTTCTCCCTCCAGACTCATTTTTTCCCCAGTGCTCCATACTCAGTATTTCAATGGTTCGTGCTGGCAGGTCCGCGAAGTCATTTGCCTCGGAATAACAAACTGCTCAGTCAACCGTCGAAATCGTGACGCGTACATGAGTTGATATAAGCCCATCTGGTCTGGTATAAGTTTCTCGGCTTGAACTCGTGTTTGGTGAATTAGTTCCACGGCTTCCCACAACGTCAGGTTACCCCATTGCATCTGCTCGCTTGTACAGTCGACGACCGTTTTGAGTCGGGTTAGCAAAGTGTCTTCCGTACAATTGGTGTGCATAATACACCGTACCATTGAAGGTCACGTGAACCGGTATTTCAACTCAAGGTTTCACCGGGTTTGAGTTCAATGATTTCCAAAGCAAGGTCCGCGGTCAGTTCACGCAGCGCATCCGGTGTTCCGGTTAGCACTGGAAATGTCCCGTAGTGCATGGGAATGATGGCAGGAACATTAAGCAATCTCGCTGCATACGCCGCCTCCCTGGGTCCCATGGTAAAGTAATCCCCGATCGGAAGGAGAGCGAGATTCGGTTGGTAAATTTCGCTGATGATTCGCATATCACTAAACACGTTTGTGTCCCCGGCGTGGTAAATCTTATATCCATTTGGAAATTCGACGATATACCCAGCCGGTTCGCCGCCGTACACGATTGATCCGTCGGCTTCCGTAATACCGTTGCTGTGATTCGCATGAACCATCGTCACGTTTATCCCGTTTACAGTTTGAGTCCCGCCTTTATTCATGGCGCTGATGTTCTCGACGCCTTGCGCTTCAAGCCAACTACCGGTTTCGAGAATCGCCACAACTGTGGGCGTATATTCCTTCGCTAACTCGACAGCGTCTGCGAAGTGATCAGCGTGCGCGTGTGTGATGAGCATGGTGTCAATTTTATCAAATGTTTTGAGGTCGTCCGGGCAAGACGGATTGTTCATCACCCACGAATCAATTAAGGTAGTTTGTCCATCAAATTCAACCTTAAACGTCGCATGTCCCAGCCATGTGAGTTGAATGCCGTTATTCAGTGCCATATAGTATCCTCCGTAATGTAAACCATTATGTTAAATTGATGTGCGCTTTGCAAATAGTTTAAATAGATAATCGCTATCAGTTCGCCGTCCAATTATACATGGGGTGCATGACCCTTTCAACCAGAATTTTGATATTGACGACAGCCGGTGCAGCCGTTATAATCAACCATCGTGAAGTCTTAACCGCCATAAGGTTCTTGAACTAAAACCCAACGAGTAGGAGAGGCAATGAAATTAGTAAGTTTTCAGAGTTCTGATGGCGCCAAACTGGGTGCAATCATCGACGATCGAATCTTAGATCTTCAGACCACTTACAAAGCTGCCGTCGTAGATCCGGCTCTGCCCAAACTCCTAAACGGCATGGACGATTTTCTCGAAAGCGGGCAACGTGCATTTGATGCTGCGACTCATTCCATTCGCGTTGCGGAGGCGTCCCCTGAAAAAGCAGTTTGGGTGAAAGCTCCGGTCTTGCCGCCTGTTCCCAACCCAAACAAGATATTGCTGCTTGCCGGAAACTACGCCGCCCATATCGAAGAAGGCGGCGGTAAAGCTTTGAGTAAGGTAGAGACCACGCCGCGTGTATTCATGAAACCGCCAAGCACAACTCTGATCGCGTCCGAACAACCCATTGTTATTCCCGCTAACGGTGCTTTTATCGACTGGGAAGCTGAACTTGGCGTCGTCATCGGAAAACGCGGAAAATTTATCAGTGCCCGCGATGCTCACGACTACGTCGCGGGATATACCATTGTCAACGATGTCTCAGAGCGTAGGTTAAAAGTCAAGGACTCGCGGGTTCCCCGGGACGGCGATGGATGGTTTGATTGGCTCAATGGAAAATGGTTTGACACCTTCGCACCGATTGGCCCCTGCTTGGTAACCAAGGACGACATTCCAAATCCGGATAATTTGCATCTTACATTGCGGCTTAACGGCGAGGTCAAGCAGGATGCCAACACCGGGCAGATGATTTTCAACACGGCTGAGTTGGTCGAGTTTATTTCTACGCTGGTCACCCTCGAACCCGGGGATATTATTTCAACTGGTACCCCGTCCGGCGTTGGACACCCCGATGAAAAACTTGCTGACGGTGATGTTGTTGAAATCGAGATCGAAAAAATCGGCGTTCTGCGAAATCCGGTTGTTCAGATGACAAACACGTAATTTTCTGCATATCGAATAGAGATACATCAATCGCGAGGTGACTCATGAAACCGAAATCGGGAATTGAAACTATCCACCCTTATCAAGGCGGTAAACCGATTGAAGAGGTCCAACGCGAATTAGGAATCACCGATATTATCAAATTGGCGTCAAATGAAAACCCGCTTGGCCCCTCCCCCTTAGCGAAAAACGCCATCCAACGGGCGGCCGATCAGGTGCATTTTTATCCTGACGGAGATGCGTATTACCTTAAAACTGAATTAGCAAAACACCTCGGCGTTGCGCCCGATAATCTAATCATGGGGAACGGTTCAGACGAGGTTCTTCAGATAATCGGGAAAACTTACCTGTCGCCCCATGACGAGGCAATCTATTCTGAAAGCGCGTTCGTCGTTTACATGCTGGTATCGAAGACCTGTGGCGCTAAATCAATTGTTACACCGATGCGTAGCTACACACATGACCTCGAAGCGATGGCGGACGCAATCACCGATCAAACTCGCGTTATCTTCATTGCTAATCCAAACAACCCGACCGGTACAATCGTTACGAGCAATCAGGTGGATCGGTTCATGGCGCGTGTGCCGGATGATGTGCTCGTTGTCTTTGATGAAGCATACTTTGAGTATATTTATAGGTCCGACTATCCCCACACACTGCCATTGATTCAAGAAGGGCACAATGTCGTAATCACGCGGACATTTTCTAAGATTTACGGATTAGCCGGTTTGCGAATCGGATACGGCATTGCTAAACCGGAGATTATCCAAATGATGAATCGTGTCCGTCCACCGTTTAACAGCAACTCAATCGCACAAGAGGCGGCAAGGGCGGCGCTAAGGGATGATGCGCATGTCCGCTTTAGCCGACAGACTAATGCCGCGGGTAAAGCCTATCTGTACGGCGTATTCAATCGAATCGGAATAGAGTACGTCGAGTCCGACGGGAATTTCATTCTGGTTCACCTCAATGAATCCGGTCAGAACGTCGCCGACGCGCTAATGCGGAAAGGTGTAATTGTCCGCCCTGTCGCTGAATACGGATTTCCGAATGCGATCCGCGTGACCATCGGCAAGCGTGAGGAGAATGAGCGGTTTGCAGATGCTTTGAAAGATGTAATGTAATTCGCAATGCGTTGACCGGCAAAGTCGGTCAGTTGCAAGCGAAGTCCAAAAAGGTAAGCCTAAGGCGTATGGAGGATTTTTTCCATTGACAACCGCGGCTTAAATGGGGTATCTTTTAGAGCTGTCAAGCCAAATGTCTTGACACCTGTAAACGAAGTCAGTGGCTGGGGCCGCCCATTTTGCCAATTGAAAAACTGAAGTTTGTCCACTTGTGCGATTTCTATGGAAATCTCCTAACTGAAAAACAGCGGGGATTCCTCAAACTGCATTATGAACAGGATTTGTCGTTCGGAGAGATTGCCGCGTGCTTTGATGTCACACGTCAAGCCGTCTGTGATTCAATTAAGTCAGCCGAAACTGCCCTCGAACGCTATGAGCACGCGCTAGGTCTGCTATCCGATTTTCACCGTCAAAGAGAAGTGTTTACGGATATATTGACGCGTCTTGAGGGTTTAGAATACGGACTTGATAATAGAGAAAAGATTTGTACAATTCAATACATTAGAAAATGCGTCTACGCATTGATGGATTCTTCAGAATCCTAGAGAACGTAAAGGCTTCGCATGTTTGAGAGTTTGACTGAAAAATTACAGGGCACCTTCAAGAAGCTTAGCGGGCGCGGAAAATTGACCGAAAAAAATGTTTCCGACGCCCTCAGAGAGGTCCGGTTTGCGTTATTGGAAGCGGATGTAAATTACAAGATTGTCCGAGATTTTATCAATGACGTAAAGGACAAGGCGCTAGGCCAGGAAGTGCTCGGCAGCCTAACACCCGAGCTTCAAATCGCCAAGATTTTTGGCGATGAACTCACGAAGCTAATGGGAACCGAAGTTGAGAAAGTCAAGATTGCTTCAAGCGGGCCGACAATTATTATGATGGTGGGGCTGCAAGGTTCCGGGAAAACTACTGCGGCTGCGAAACTCGCTCTCCAATACCGCGCAGATGGGCGACAACCGCTCTTGGTCGCTGCGGACATTTATCGGCCGGCAGCCATTAAGCAGCTTCAAATGCTCGGCGAGGAGATTGATGTGCCTGTTTTTTCCATGGGCACCGAGGTTTCGCCGGTCAATATTGTTCAAGCCGCCGTCAAGAGCGCTGTAAGTCTTGCCCAGAATTTTGTCATCATTGACACTGCTGGACGCTTACATGTGAACGAAGAGTTAATGGAAGAACTGCGCTCGATTAAGTCGGCTGTTAACCCCACCGAAATTCTACTTGTCGTCGATGCGATGACAGGTCAAGACGCGGTCAATATCGCCGAGAATTTTAACACCGATTTAAATATTGACGGCGTAATTCTGTCCAAGCTCGATGGCGATGCCCGCGGCGGCGCCGCCCTCTCCATACGTGCTGTAATCCAAAAACCCATCAAATTCGTCGGCGTTGGCGAAAAGGTTAGCCCGACGACGCTCGAAGAGTTTCATCCCGACCGAATGGCTTCACGCATTTTGGGGCAGGGAGATTTCAGTACGTTACTCGAAAGAGCCGAATCCGTTTTTAGTGAAGATCAAGCGAAGGAACTGGAACGTAAACTGACCGATAAGCAAGGCTTGGATTTTGAAGATCTCTTAATCCAGATAGAGCAGATTAAAAAAATGGGCCCCTTGGATCAGCTGATTGAGATGATTCCCGGTGCAAATAATTTGCCAATGAAAGGTATCCAAGCTGACGAGTCGCAATTGAAATACGCCAAAGCAATCGTACAATCCATGACACCCCAGGAGCGTCGAAATGCGCGCATTCTCAATCATAGCCGACGCCTTCGGATTGCCAACGGAAGCGGAACCTCGGTTCGCCAAGTTAACCAATTGGTAGAGCAACTGAAGCTCATGAACCGCATGGTTAAACAACACACCGGACTAGAAATGCCTCAACTCGCGGCGAAGCAAATTGGGAAAAGGCCCAAAGGTTTGCAGAAGCGAAGAAAGCGTAAGAGGCGTTGAGTGAATCAGTTAATCGTTAATCTTTACGAATGAGGAGGTAATATTTGCCAGTTAGACTTAGACTGCAACGCCATGGAAGAAAAAAACGCCCTTTTTATCGGCTCGTGGCTGCCGATTCGCGCAGCCAACGGGATGGGCGCTTTCTTGAAAGGCTTGGTTACTATAATCCGTTGACCGATCCAGCGGAAATTGTTGTCAATGAAGAAAAGGCATTGAAATGGCTGAAACAAGGCGCACGCCCATCGGATACGGCAAAGAGCCTTTTGTCAAAAGCCGGAATCTGGGAGAAATACATCAACGAAAAATTAGGGATCGTCCAGACGAATAGCGAGGGGGATAGTTCTGACCGACATAGCACGGAAACAGAACCATCTTCCGAAGACCAACCTTCGTCGTCGGCCGATGAGCCGAATGCAACTTCCGATGAAGAGGTAGAGGAAAACACATCCTCGGAGACATCTTCCGAATCACCGGAGGCATAAGACAAAGATGTGGTTCTAAACTCGGTTCCACGCCCTGTGCTATCGCTTACTATCCAAACAACATCAATTGTCGGTAACGATTGGGCGAACGAATTGTGAGTGCGATAGTCTTCGCGTATGCGGTCGTAATGCGGTTATAAGTTTTTAGCTCCAGCGGAGCGGCATGTCTATAGAACCGGAATTCACAACTCTCTTCCGCTCCGGCGGAGCGGTATGTTACTCACCTTTTGATTTTAGTGGCTGGCGGTCATTACGAGAAGCTGAAAAACCGTACGTCATAAGGATGTTTCATGTTAAAGGATTTGATTGAATTCATTGCGCAATCTCTAGTAGACCATCCGGAGCAAGTTAAGGTGCGTGAGATTGAGGAGGAAATGGTAACGGTCGTAGAGTTGAGCGTCGCAGGCGAAGATTTGGGAAAGGTAATTGGAAAGGGCGGGCGTACCGCGAAAGCCATGAGAGCTGTATTGCTTACGGCTGGCGTTAAAGCCAATAAAAAAACAGTGCTGGAAATCATCGAGTCGCATTAGTTACTTAATTCGCAAAAATGATTTCCTCGCGCCTATTATCAATTGAGATTAAACAATGGCTGTTATTGTAAAACGACCTGTTATTGTGAAAAATATTGTCACCCAGGCTTTTAAAGAACAACTCACCGCGGAATTAACGCAAGCAATTCAACAGATTGAGGAGTGGCTCGAACAGGAAGAATTCAAGAGTCGCCGCATGATTGCAGAAGCGCAAAAGCACGATGCGCGCCGCGTCAGTCAGTTGCGTGAGCAAGCAAGACAGGAACGGGAAAAACAGGAACAGGTCAGGAACAATCTCAAGCAGAAATTAGAACAAGTCCAGCAGCTTGAAATTGACAGCCTTTTCGTCAGCGGGACGTATGATGCGCCTGTCAAAATCGAAGTTGGCGATGACATTCGCACCAAGCTGTCGCAGGCGGAAATAGTTGTTAAAGACGGAACTGTTGTTCGGATTACTGAATGAATGAGAATTGATGTCATCGCTCTATTCCCAGAAATCATACTTCCTGCGCTGCAAGTCGGTGTCTTAAAACGGACGCAAGATGCCGGGATTTTGACAATCAATGTTCACAATCTCCGGGATTTTACGGCGGATCGGCATCAAACCGTCGATGATTATCCGTACGGCGGCGGGGCGGGGATGATTATGAAACCCGAACCCCTTTTTGCCGCCGTCAGAACGTTGTGCCGTGATTCGACAGCCCGAGTAATCTATTTGACGCCGCAGGGCACGCCTTTAACGCAGTCGCTTGCCGAAGCCCTCTCGCTTGAATCGCATCTTCTGCTGATATGTGGGCGTTACAAGGGAATTGATGAACGCGTTCGAATGAGTTTGGTCACAAACGAGATATCCATTGGGGACTATGTGCTGAGCGGGGGCGAGATTCCGGCGCTTGTACTGATTGATGCAGTCGGGCGAGTCCTGCCGCGCGCCTTGGGAGATTATGAGTCGGCGCAAGGAGATTCTTTTAGCCAAGAGTTGCTCGATCACCCGCACTACACCCGGCCGGCGGAGTTTGAGGGTATGACAGTTCCTGAAGCACTCTTGAGCGGGAATCACGAAAAGATTACGGAATGGCGGCATGAACAATCGCTCAAACGGACGGCTGAACAACGTCCAGACCTGCTTGAGAAATATCAGCTCACTGAAGAGGATATCGCGTATTTGGATAGCCAAAAACCTGAACGATAAACCAAGAGAGTGAGGAAGTTTGGCAGGCGCAAGACCTGTCCCTACAACGGATTCATTCTCTGTAGGGGCAACACTTGTGGTTGCCTGCTACAAAAAAAATAATTAAGGAAGTGAAATAACCATGAATCTGATACAATCTGTTGAAAGTAAGTATATTAAGGATGACATTCCTAATTTTGGTCCAGGAGATACAGTGAGAGTGAACACCCGAATTCGCGAGGGGAAAAAGGAACGCACCCAAGCGTATGAGGGGACCGTGATTCGGTGTACTAAGGGCGGATTGAGTTCAACTTTTACGGTACGCCGGGTTGCGTATGGCGAGGGAACCGAACGGACGTTTCCGCTTCACTCGCCAAACATTGAGAGTATTGAGGTCATACGGTTCGGCGCCGTACGTCGAGCCAAGCTATACTACTTACGCAATCGGACCGGAAAATCGGTGCGAATCCGCGAGAAGAAGCAGGCGAGTGATGCTTAATTCTCTAAAACAACGGTGGCATCTAAGATTTTATTGCCTTTAGTGCTAGTTTTTTAGGGAGCCTCATAAAGATTTCCTTCGGCACGGGCTTGTCTCGCATCGTTTATTGATGTGTGCTACTCTTCCCACGGTGGGGCGATCCCATAAATTCCCCTCCTTTCCAAGTGGGGTCGAGGAGGTCGCATCAATTCCCCACCTTACCAAGGGGGATCAACTGAGCGGATAGCGAAGGCGATAGTGTTAGGTTTGCACGTCTGCCTCCGTTGACGATTGAGAATCTGCTCATAAACGTTCTCGGCTTGCAAATGAACATGTCAAAACGCAGCGATCAAATGACCGTACGGGGAAGGATTAGCCGATTGTTGACCTTCAGTCTTCACTAGTTTTTGAGCCGAAACGTTTTTTTCGGGTTAATTTGTGAAAATTCTGATTTCAACGGCTGTACAAGGCCTATGAGGAAAACTCAATCGATAACGGACACCTCGCCGGAGCGTGCAAACGGCAAGAATGCAGATACACTCCGATTCTGTGTCGTTGCGGATTGGCACGGCGCGCATGAACCGTTTGGCGAGTTAGCGCATCGTCTCATCGAAGAACGGCCTGAATTTGTCCTTGTTCCCGGCGATCTAGTTAATGCGAAAGGCGGCGATCCTGCCCCTTGGAAACACTTCTTCGCAGGCATCCGTCCCCTGCTAGACGCCGGTATCACGTATTTTCCCGTACCCGGCAATCACGATTTCGATGGAGACATCGCCGCCGCTCAACACGAGTGGATCAAAAGGTTTGACCTTCCGGACAATCAGTTCTTCTATTCCTTCGATTCCAGCCGCGCTCACTTCACGGGGTTGTGCGTCACGAAGGGGATGCTCATCCATGAGTTCGACCTGCCCGAAGGACGTATATCGCAACTCCAATGGTTCGAAGGCGATTTAGAATCCTCACGTCATGCGCGCTGGCGCTTCATCTTCCACCACGAGCCGGGTGCAGCGTTTTGCCGACTCAGTACCCCCAATGACGGCTTAGGACTCGCGGAGGTGTCCGAATCGGTGGAACCACTCGCATTCCGCGAAGGCGTGGATCTCATCTTTCGAGGCCATCAACACCTCTACGAGCGCACATACCCCGTCAATCCAATCGAAAAAGTGCGCGACGACCGCCGCGGCGTTGTTCTCATTACCGTCGGCGGCGGCAACATCAATTACCGCCCGATAGATGCAATAGATGCCGTCCCCAAATGGTTCGACGCAGTAATCAGCGTACACCAGATGCACTACCTCACAATTCAGTTGACTGGAGACAGACTGGATGCCGAAGCGAAGAATCTTGCCGGGGAAGTGTTCGATCGATTCACCATCCAAAAGTTTCCCGACGGATCACGAGAATGGGGAGGCCTCCCACCGACGCCCGTCTTCCTCGTCGAAAACCAACCGTGCTAACGAAATCGAGCACGGAGAGTAATCATGCAAACTGGAACACGATCCGACACATCCGAACCCGCCGAATACGACGAGGCTGTCCGTTTTAATCCAAACTCTGCCGAAGCCTATTTTAACAGGGGAAAAGCGAGGGCTACCCAAGATCAAGATCCGTCCGCAATTTTGGATTATGATGAGGCACTCCGTCTCAACCCGAATTTCGCCGAAGCCTATTTCCATCGGGGTTGTCTGAAAGACTTCCTAGCACCACGCGAGTCTATTCTCGCGGTTAGCCGTGCGTCATTCCGTTGCGCGATTGCAGATTTTGACGAAGCCATACGACTAGGCCTTGAACTCTCCCTACTCTCTCACGCCTATTACAGACGAGGCCTAGCGAAATACAATTTGGACCAATATGAAGCCGCCATTCTCGATTTTGATGCAGCTCTCAGTCTTGACCCAAGCGATTCCGAAAGTATCGACGGACGCAAGGACGCGGAAGGCACGCTAAATTTCTATGAGGGTGGGATTGCTCGTATGGATGGAAGGATTAAGCAGAATCCTGATGACATCAGAACCCTCAAGATCCGGGGCGAAACACAAGGCTTTTTAGGACGCATGCAGGAAGCGAAATCAGATTTCCAGATCATTCTAAAACTCACTATGGAAACAGATGTCATAACAGAGATAGAACGGCACCTTCAAGAACTTGACAATCCCGACTATTGGCAGCAATATAGCTGGCGGACCGAAGGTTAAATATAGATTTTGTAGGGTGGGTAGAGCGATCAACCGAGTGAAAAAACGAGGAGGATAGTCTTTCGAAATCATTGTAGGTTGGGTTAAGCGGGCTTGACGAAACAGTGTCGGTATGTCTGGAAGGATTGGTGGTTTGATGGCGTTGAAAATTTTATTACCCGCAGCGTAACCCAACGCTTTTTGTTAATTGGGGTGTGTATCGTTTAGCCGTGCCGGTTTCGGTATACGAAAATCTTTTGGCTTATGATTCCCAGACAAAAACCTGTTTCTCGTAGATGATTTCAAATCCATTGCGCTCCAGATTCCTCAGCGATGTTTTAAGCATGGTGAGGGTTTCACTGCAGGCGATTCGGCATCCGAGTTCAGCGGCTCGATTCAGGCGCGCCTTTATGAGCGCATTCTGCCCGCCCTTTCCTCGGTGTTCTTCAGACGTGGCTGCCCAGCCTAGGTAAGCGGTATCATCGTGTATCCCTAGTATTGCAGCGCTTACGGGAGCGTGGTTTTCATATGCCAGAAAGTGTTCAAACCCAGGCAGATTAACGCTATCAAAGAAGAATGAACAATCCCAGGGCTTGTAAATATGTCTGATTGCATCCGCGCGGTTTTCGACTTCTACCCCAGCGGCACGCTCAACTCTGAGACTGGTAGCGTGCGGCGCTACCACCTCAACAGGACGACCTAGCGTGGGATACTCCGTACCTTGAAATGGCTTAAACCCTTTGTCTAGTAGCCACGTAACAATTTCATCTCGCTGGGGATTTGGACTAACCCAAAAAAAGAATCGCTCAATTTTCGATTCTTCCATTGTGTTCAGGATCTTCAAGAAATCGGTCTGGGAAACCTCCGCACCGCACCCGAAATATTGTACGGCGTTGCCGTTGGCTGAAGGATACGGCGACGATGCTGAAGACGGATCAATCGTAACAATAGCGTTCCCAATATTACGACACCGCTGGTTACCCGACCTTGAACAGTGGCATTCTTCCCGTTTAAAAACCTTGAGACGCTTGGCAATCTCATAAGTCGTCATTTTGTTTATCGATTGGGCTTTCAAAAGACAACCGGTAGCCATCGGGATCTTTGAAATAAAAGACATCCATGTTATTTCCAACGAAAATTTCGCCTACTTGAATACCGCGCGCTTTGAATTCTCGGTGCGCCGCCTTGGCATCATCACAAATGAAGTATAACGTAAACCCACCCCTAAGATTCGCGGGAGATTCGCCCTGAAGTTTTTCCAGCATCATCGCGCTATCGTCGCGCTGCAGCCAGCACCACCGCAACTCGCCGTCCTTTACCCACTTGTGCCGCATTTCGAACCCGAGGCCGTCCACGTAGAATGCCACTGATCTTTCCATATTCGCAACGGTGAATAGGGGGACTGCCTGTGTAATTCTGAACCTTGATGATTTCGTGACCTTCTCCTAATGTGTTTTAGGTTATTGAGTTTCATTTGAATCAGTCGCGAATTGGCGCGCTTTTGCCCGATCCGGGTTCGTTTGTGATACAGGTAAGACCAGATTAGACTTCAGAGTATGTACTTACTCAAATCCTGATCCTTAACAACTTCCGCTAACTGGTTGCTGACATAATCCGCATCAATTTTAATATCTCTCTCTTCAATGCTGGGGGCGTTGAAAGACAGGTCATCAAACAGCCTTTCCATGATGGTATGTAAACGGCGTGCGCCAATGTCCTCAACCGACTCATTGACTTGAAACGCTAGTGCCGCGATTTCGTCAATCGCGTCTTCAGTGATACAAACCTCAACATCCTCCGTTTTCAACATTGCGATGTATTGTTTCTCCAGTGCATTTTTCGGCTCGGTGAGAATCCGTTTAAAGTCGTGCTGATCCAAACTTTTGAGCTCGACCCGAATCGGGAAACGTCCCTGCAGTTCCGGAATCAAATCCGACGGTTTGGATGCGTGAAAGGCACCCGCAGCGATGAATAAGACGTGATCAGTGCGCACCATGCCGTACTTTGTCGCTATCGTGCTTCCTTCAATTATCGGTAGGATGTCGCGTTGAACCCCTTCGCGTGAAACATCTGGTCCAGATTTCGATTCGCGTCCAGCAATTTTATCAATCTCATCCAGAAACACAATTCCCGAATTCTCGACTCGCCCGATAGCTTCCCCCACAACCTTATCCATATCAATCAACTTTTCCGCTTCCTCCTGCATAAGAATGTGGCGCGCTTCATCGACTGTTACGCGGCGTTTCTTCACCTTTTTGGGTAGAAAGCTGCCGAACATATCCTTAAAGTTGATGTCCATCTCTTCGATACCCGATGGAGAAAAAATTTCAATAAAGGGAACAGATTGGTTCTTCACGCTAATCTCTACCGGTTTATCTTCTAGTTTGCCGTCTCGAAGCATCTTTCGAAATTTCTCTCGCGTCCGCAAGTACCTAGTTTTCTCTTGTTCACTGACGGCCTCTTCTTGCTCCGGTTCAATCTCCTCGCTATCAGCAAGTTCCAAGTCGAATGTCAACGTTTCAGTGTCTTCCCCTTCCTCATCAGTTAAATCAGCATCTTCTTCAACGGACTTCTGCTTCTTTATCGCACGAGGCGGTGGCAACAGACAATCCAATAGCCGGTCTTCTACCAGTTCCAACGCCTTCTCCTTGACAGCATCGGTTTGTTCAGCTCTGACCATGTTGATTGCCAAATCCGTTAAGTCCCGAATCATGGACTCGACATCTCGTCCGACGTAGCCGACTTCCGTGTATTTTGAGGCTTCGACCTTAATGAAAGGGGCGTCAACCAAACGCGCCAAGCGTCGGGCAATTTCAGTTTTACCAATTCCGGTGGAACCAATCATGATGATGTTTTTCGGTGCAACTTCATCCCGCATATCCTCTTCAAGCATCTGTCGTCGAGCCCGGTTGCGGAGGGCAATTGCTACCGCGCGTTTCGCTTCGGACTGCCCGATTATATATTTATCAAGCTCTTCTACAATCTGTTTTGGCGTGAGTGCATCTGCTAGTGTTTTCTTGGATGAAAGTGACGGTGTCTCCAAATGTGAACCTCCAGTTTCTTCTTTAGTTTTGGGGTGCCAGCGCAAATGTTGTCGGGGGTTTTCTCGCTGAAACTATGTGAGCGCTTAGGTTAAACTAGTGAATAGTCGCTAAACGTCAATTGACTCAATCTCAATCTGGCTGTTGGTATAAATGCAGATATCGCTTGTAATCTTCATAGCTTCCTCGACAATCTGCGCGGCAGTGAAATCAGTGTGGTTCAATAAGGCTTTAGCGGCTGCTATTGCAATCGACCCGCCCGATCCAATCGCTAAAGTCCCATCGTCGGGTGAGATTACGTCCCCGCCGCCCGAAAGTAGAAATGCCCCATCGGCGTCCACGGCAATCATCAACGCATCAATGCGTCTGAGAACTCGATCGCTTCGCCAATCCCTCGCTAGCTCGACAGCCGCTCTCCGCAGATTTCCGCGATACTGTTCCAACTTATTCTCCAACTTCTCATAAAGCGCAAGCGCATCGGATGCCGATCCGGCAAATCCCAAAAGGACGCGGTCGTTATATACTTTACGAATTTTTTTCGCGCCGTGTTTAACAGCAATATCCCCCAAGGTCACCTGTCCATCGCCGCCGATTGCCACCTGTTTACCACGGCGTACACTCAAAATGGTTGTTGATTTAATCTTTTGCATAAGTCTTAGAAATAATAAAACAGTAAAAAACCGAATAGTTGCAATGCGCCCATACAAAGCCCGCATCGGAGTCCAGCCACAATCAGGTTTTGTCCTCGGAAGTAATACGGGGATAGCAAAAAGGTCAACGAAAGCGCCATTGGGACAAAGGCTGGAATGGTGCCGACAAAAGGAGAATTCTCAAGGTAACTCGCGTTCCAGTTCCACAATCGGGCAGACCCGAGCCGATCAAAAACAACGCTGCTAAGAAAAACGGCACCGGCTGTAATCACTGCCGCGATATAGGGGTATCTCCACTTCAAACTGAGACGGTGATAAACGTAAATAGTTACGCTTAAAGCTATCAAACAAGTCAATAGCAAACTCAACGGAACAGTGGGCACCCGAATATCGTTCAGACTCAGGTAGAAAATCAGATGTTCTTGGTGAACTTTCTGTGAAATATACCAGTCTAACGGCAGGTATATAATTAAGGATATCGCACTTGCAACCATGCTGCGCGACAAATTTGACGATTCATCCCACCTCCGGAGCGCAAAACCGAACACACCGGATATTATCAGCACGTTCAAATAGAGCAGCCAAATCGACCCTAGTTTGGCGTTAATCAGAAACGTCAAAAAGGTCGTGGTAGACGCAATAATGACAGTCTTGTCTGTTTGAGTAATTGCCATTGTGGCTGAAACGCAAATTTGTGCAGATTGCCAACCGAGATAGTTACATTATACCGTGAAGCCCTCTTTGCCGCAAGTCCTAAATCAGATAGGGATCGCCATTTGCCGCATCGCTTCTAGCGGTAACACATCCTAACTACATGATTCTCACCCTGTGTCAATCTATCCCGACGGTGTCGGACCGTAGCCGATTGGCAATAAGCTGATTATAGCAAAGATTCCGCATCGCACGCAAATGAAACTGCAGGCTTAGTCTTTGAAACACGGTTGAATTCCACTTCTAGATGCAGTATAATTATGAGGCAAATTCTCTCAATCTTCGTTCTTTAATTCTAATCCAATCTGTCTTAAATGGGAACGGTTATGTATCTCGCTTTCGCGGCAGATAAACAGAATTTCGAACCTTTCGAAATTTCTCGAACATTACGAGGACAACTTCACTACTTTACTGAGGGTGAGATTCGGAACAGTGAAAAACCCAACGACTATTTTTTCCCGCTCGAGCGCACCGCAGAACTGCTTGATACGGGCGTATTTTATCTCGTTTCGCCGCTCGACGATAGAAATCGCGCAGAAATTGAAATTACAGCGGAGCAAGAGGATTTTTTGGCGTGGCTCGTATCAAATCAGATTGAACGGATACACGTTACAGAAGCATAAATGTCTGGATTTGGTGTTCCTGTGTGGAGAGGAATTTTATGGCGTGTTATTTGGTCACGGGCGGTTGTGGCTTCATCGCCTCTCATCTGGTTGAGGCATTGGTAAAACGAAATGAACAAGTTCGTGTATTCGATAACTGTACAACCGGCGCAACCGATAACATAGAGGCGGTAAAGAATCAGATTGAGTTTATCAATGGAGATTTGAGGGATTGCGAAGCCGTACGTAAGGCTGTTGACGGAGTCGATTATATTATGCACCAAGGGGCATTGCCCTCCGTTGCGAGATCTGTCGCAAACCCTATCCGCAGCAACGATGTGAACATCGGTGGAACATTGAATATCCTTGTTGCTGCGAGGGATGCAGGTGTGAAGCGTGTTGTTTATGCAGGATCCTCATCTTCTTATGGAAATATAACTGTACTTCCCCGATCTGAAAACCTTCCGTCCCAACCAGCTTCACCATATGCGCTCTCCAAATACGTTGGAGAGTGTTATTGCCGAATCTTTACCGAAATTTACGGTCTTGAAACTGTTGCATTGAGATATTTCAATATCTTTGGTCCCCGCCAAAATCCAAACTCCCCATATTCTGCTGTCATTCCTCGCTTTATCAGTGCCGGTTTAAACGGCAATCCCCCAACGATTGATGGAGACGGAGAACAATCGAGAGATTTTACTTATGTTGCAAATGCCGTTCATGCAAATCTCCTCGCTTGTCACGCTGAAGCCGCAGTTGGTACCGTCATTAACATCGGGTGCGGAGAGCAAACATCAATCAACCGGCTTGCCGCGCTCATCGGTGAGTTGATGGAGCTTGAAATCCAACCCGTATATGCACCGCCGCGGGTTGGCGATGTTCGGCATTCGCGCGCGGACATCAGCAAAGCCCAGCGGCTGCTGGGCTATCAACCGTGCGTCAGTATTAAAGCCGGATTGCAAAAAACTATTGATTGGTTTCGGCGCAAAACTCTCGCTTCAAACTTAACGGCTGGATAAGTCGTCTATAGCAAGCATGGTGCGTTCTTGGCATAAAGTGCCGTCCACGCTTTTTTAAGGTATTTACCATAAAAAACTTGAAAAAATACGCCTGCCTGTGTTATCATACCTGCGCAATCTAAAACAAACGATGTTTTCTTGAAATCGCCGTTTTTATAATGATGAATACCCAGTTAATTGACCGTTTCGATAGAATTCATACTAACCTACGCATTTCCGTGACAGATAAGTGTAACTTGCGCTGCATCTACTGTATGCCAGAAGACATGAAGTTCATGGAAGATGAAGGCATTATGAGTTTTGATGAAATTGTCTACTTGACCCGTCTTTTCGTTGAACTAGGAGTTAATAAAATTCGGATTACAGGCGGTGAACCGCTAGTCCGTCCTGGGGTGCCATTACTCATTAGGCAACTGAAGAAAATTGAAGGCATAAAGGATGTTAGCTTGACAACCAATGGCATCGGTTTAGCCAAGCAAGCAAAGGAGTTATTTGATGCCGGATTGCGCCGTATCAACGTCAGCCTTGATACACTGAACGAAGAGAAATTTGAGCAAATGACGCGGCGCAAAATGCTTGCAAAGACGCTTGAGGGACTCAAAGAAGCGCAGCGTTGCGGATTCAATCCCATAAAAGTGAATGCTGTTGCAATGCGGGGATTTACCGATGACGAAATTGTTGACCTCGCTAAATTTGCTCGTGAAAATACCTATCAACTACGGTTTATTGAATTTATGCCTTTAGATGCAGACGACATTTGGGGGCGGAACAAGTTTATTCCGGGCAAAACGCTAATTAGTAAAATTAATGAAATCTATCCACTAACACCTGTTAACACTAATGGAGATGGGAAACATGAGCCGGCGGCGCGCTATCGTTTTGTAGATGGTGGCGGCGAAATCGGGGTCATCGCTTCGGTAAGCGAACCATTTTGTGACCAGTGTAATCGCATCCGTCTCACCGCCGACGGAAAATTCCGTGCCTGCCTCTTTTCGCTTACAGAAACCGATCTGTTGACGCCGTTGCGCGCAGGATTGCCCAAGAAGAAACTCGCGAATCTCATTGTTGACGCCGTAAAACAGAAGGAAGCAGGACATAAAATCAATTCAGCAGACTTTGTAAAACCTTCGCGCAATATGTCCATGATTGGTGGGTAGCGGCAGCACGAAAGGAACCATGTTATTAAACGCTCGGTTTCAATAATGGTGTGCTGTGACCTGGTCTTGCTTTTCACAAGCCTCTAGCCACTGATTTAAGGAGTTTAACGAACGATAATGAGCAACAATTTAGTCATTGAAAATTTGCACATCAGCGTGGAAGGTCAACCCATTATCAAGGGTCTAAATTTGGCGGTCAAACAGGGAGAGATTCACGCACTTATGGGACCGAATGGTTCCGGCAAAAGTACGCTTGCAAACGCACTCATGGGGCATCCATTCTACGAAGTAGATTCCGGTGAAGTCACTTTTGATGGTGAAGACATTCTCGGCTTGGAACCGAATGAACGCGCAAGGCTTGGTCTTTTTTTGGCATTTCAATATCCGACCGCGGTGCCCGGTGTGAGTATGGCGAATTTCCTCCGCATGGCCGTCAGCGCGGTGCGAGCTGAAAATTCAAACGGCGGCGAAACGACAGAACTCATTCCAATGCGCGAATTTCGGCGGGAATTGCGCGATAAAATGAAACGGCTCGGCATAGATGAATCGTTCGCCCGCCGCTATCTCAACGACGGGTTTTCAGGCGGTGAGAAGAAACGAGCTGAGGTTTTGCAACTGGCAATGCTTGAACCAAAGATTGCAATTCTTGACGAGACGGATTCTGGATTAGATATTGACGCCGTGCGTATCGTTGGTGAAAGCGTAAGCCAATTGATCGGATCAGAGTTAGGCGTCTTAATCATTACCCACTATCCGCGTCTCCTCAACTATATCCGTCCGGAATTCGTACATATTCTTCTGGACGGCAAAATTGTGGAATCAGGCGGATGGGAACTCGCCCAACTTTTGGAAGATGAAGGATACGACCCAATACGTGAGAAATACGGAATCGCACCGCAATAATCCATAACCAGTAATATGTAACAAATTTAATTACGCTTTACTCATTACTCATTACTCATTACGCCTTACTCCTTACCCCAACGAAAGGACAAAACATGGCAGCACCCAATACGCAAATTCAAGAAAATCTTAACGTGGACAGCGAATATAAGTACGGGTTTCATGATGACATTAAACCCGTCTTCAAATCTCGCAAGGGCATAGATGCTGAAATCATAAACCAGATGTGCGATGTCAAAGATGAACCTGACTGGATGCGCCAATATCGGCTGAATGCTTATGAAATCTTTAAACAAAAGCCGATGATTAAGTGGGGCGGCGATCTCTCTCAACTCGACTTCGATGACATATACTATTACGTCAAAGCTTCTGATCGCAGTGAACGCAGTTGGGATGACGTTCCCGATGACATCAAGAAAACCTTTGATCGGCTCGGTATCCCCGAAGCTGAGCGGAAGTTCCTCGCCGGCGTCGGTGCGCAATATGACTCGGAAGTTGTCTATCACAACATTGAGGAAGAACTGGATAAGATTGGTGTGGTCTTTGTCGATACTGACACGGCCGTTCGCGAATATCCCGATCTTGTTAAAGAATATTTCGGGACTGTTATCCCGTCAGCGGATAACCAGTTTGCCGCACTTAACAGCGCTGTCTGGAGTGGCGGCAGCTTCATCTATGTTCCGCCCGGTGTGAAGGTCGATTATCCACTGCAAGCATATTTCCGAATCAACACCGAAAACATGGGGCAGTTTGAACGAACGCTGATTATTGCAGACGAAGGTGCTCAAGTTCACTACGTAGAAGGTTGCACAGCCCCCACATACTCCAGCGAGTCGCTGCACAGCGCCGTTGTCGAGATTATCTGCAAGAAAGGGTCGCGTGTCCGCTACACCACAATCCAGAACTGGGCAAATAACGTGTATAACCTTGTTACTAAGCGAGCTGTCGCATACGAAGACGCCCACATGGAATGGATCGATGGAAACTTAGGTTCCAAGCTGACAATGAAGTACCCTAGCGTTTATATGAAGGGCAAAGGCGCGCATGGCGAGATTCTCTCAATCGCTTTTGCGAGCAAGGGGCAGCATCAGGATGCAGGGGGGAAAGTCATTCATTGCGCGCCTAACACGACTTCGCGCATCACCTCTAAATCGATAAGCAAGGACGGTGGGCGTTCTAGCTATCGCGGCGAACTCAAAGTCCTTAAGGGCGCAAGCCAGTGTAAATCTAACGTTGTTTGCGATGCCCTCATCCTTGATGAGGAGTCTCAATCTGACACCTATCCGGTCATCGAAATTGGCGAAAATGATGTGAGTATTGGACATGAAGCGCGAGTCAGCAAGATTGGAGAGGAGCAGTTATTCTATCTCATGAGCCGCGGACTTTCCGAAGAGGAGGCCTCGACGATGATTGTAAATGGGTTTATCGAACCGCTCGTTAAGGAACTTCCGATGGAATATGCGGTGGAGATGAACCGGCTAATCCAACTTCAGATGGAAGGGTCGGTTGGATAGAAGCAGTCTAAAACAATTACGGGTAACTGGCCGCCGCTTTAAATAGGAGACGGAATTGGAGGCGGAGTTTATCAAAAATCCCTCTCGTGCTTATGAAGTTCACAAGGGGGATTTCTCACGGGAATTTGTCGAAAAAATATCCAGCGAGCAGGACGAACCGCAATGGATGCGTGCGCGTCGATTGGATGCTTATAAACGCTACCAAAGCCTGCCGATGCCTCATACTACCTCCGATGATGTGTGGCGCCGGACAGCAGGTATGAGCACCCAAGATTATTGGCGTCGAACAGCGAGAAATATGCGGGCGTTGAAGTTAGAGGCGTATCAACCCGTTTCACTCGCCCCTAACGGGAAATTGATGCCATCGGACCCCGTTTTGCCCAACACCCGCGCCGCGCAGGTTAAATCGAACGGGGCATCAGGAGTAATAGCCTTACAAGATGGCCGCGTTGTAGAACACGCGCTATCGGAAGAACTCGTACGCAAAGAGGTGTACTTTGCGGACATTAATACCGCGTTGCAGGAACGTCCGGATTTCGTCCGCTCATATTTCATGACCAAAGCCGTGACGGTAGACTGGAATAGCTTCGATGCGCTGCACGGAGCATTCTGGCAAGGCGGATTTCTGCTGCATGTTCCCAAGGACGTTGTCGTCGAAATTCCGATGCGTGTTTTTATCACGTTGGCTGAGGCGCATCGTGCGGATCTCGCGCATTCAATTATTGTCGCTGACGATTCAAGTCAGATTACAATTGTGGAGGAGCAGCTATCAGCTGACGCTGCAACGCCCGGATTGCATTGCGGGGCAGTTGAAATTTTTGTCGGACGAAACGCACAAGTGAATTACGCACAGGTACAGCGCTGGAATCACCAAGTTTGGAACTTTTCAAGTCAACGCGCAATTGTCGATAGAGATGCTGAATTGCGTTGGATTACAGGTGCTTTAGGCAGCCGCCTAAGCAAATTGAACCAAGTTTCCGTGCTTGAGGGTGCCGGTTGTCGTGTTGATATGCTCGGACTCACGTTCACCCATGCTCGCCAACACATTGATATTCATACATATCAAGAGCATAAAGCCCCCCATACTACCAGCGACTTGCTCTACAAATCTGTGCTCAAGAATCAATCGCAAACAGTATGGAGCGGTATGATTTACGTACACCCGGAAGGGCAGCATACTGATGCGTATCAAAAGAATGATAATTTGGTATTGAACAAACGCGCCCATGCGGACACGATTCCCGGCTTAGAGATTAAGGCTAACGAGGTGCGTTGCACCCACGGTGCAACAGCTGGCTCCATTGATAGAGAACAGGTGTTCTACCTCATGAGCCGAGGGTTATCGTATGATCAGGCTGAAAAGATGATTGTCGCTGGCTTTTTTGAGCCGGCAATCGGAAGAATCCCGTTGGAATCTGTCCGTAAGCAATTGCAGCAATCTGTGACGGACAAGCTCGCAGTTTAGAGATTAGGCATTGGGTATTTGACCCGCCGCCAAATACAATTAGCTAATTTTCAATAAAGAAAGGAAACAAAAAAATGAGTCAACCGAAGATAACCGCCTATATGAAACCCGTCTGTGGTTGGAGCAATGGCGTTCGTGCGATTTTCCAGAAATACGGTTTAGAGTACGAAGACAGAGACATCATCAACAACGCTGACAACTATAGAGAAATGGTGGAGAAGAGCGGGCAGCCTCTACAGCCAACGATTGAGATTGATGGTGCCATCATCGCCGATGTGAGCGGCGATGAAGTCGAAGCATATCTCCTTGAAAATGGATTTGTACAGCCGAGCGATGATGACGTCGGTGTGCCAACGGATCAAGCGTGCGCTGATCACGGTGACGTCACGGTAAACATCGATCAGCCGCAAAGTAGATTGTCAAAGTGGGCAAGCAACTTTCTGTCAAAGTCCTGATGTCTGCACCTATCGTAGGGAGGGCATCTTCCCCGCGGTAGAACGACACTTATCGTAAGCGGGGCATCTTGCCCCGCGGATTGTAGTTGTGCGATTGATAGGGCGTCGTTGGGCATGCGCGGACGCTGCACAATAGTTGATACTTGTAGGTTGGGTTATGACTGCTCGCAAAACCCGACTTTTTTCTTAATCACGGGGAATGTCCCAAAAACGAAATGCCCGATTTTAGGGCACAAAAGGGCACTTTCAGACACACTCCGGCCGACTCGTTGCGAAAAACACCAAACACGCCGCGGACCTAGTGTTTGACGTGATTCTGAAGCCATAGGAGATTCTGAAATTAAGCGAAATCTTGTCGCCGGGAAAAAGTGTCCCCAAAAATTTAGTCGCTCGGTGGGGACACGTTTGGGAACTGCGAAAAGCGATGTACTTAGGTTAGGTTGGAATGTGCGTAATCCATATACACAATCGGGCAACCGCAATCGGTTATCGTAATTGGAGGTGTGCATGAATGGTGCGTTTCGTCCGCTGGATGTGGAAGCTATCCGCGGCGACTTCCCCATTCTAAAACAAGAAATCGATCCGCCGTTAATTTATCTGGATAGTGCTGCTTCTTCTCAGAAGCCGAATCGTGTTATTGAGGTATTGAGTGATTATTATCGCACCTATAACGCAAATATCCATCGTGGCATCTATCGAATTTCTGAGAAAGCCACCGAACAGTACGAAGAGGCGCGGAAGAAGATTGCTCGTTTTATTAACTCACCGCGCGCTTGCCAGATTATCTTTACACGGAACACAACGGAATCGATAAATCTTGTCGCCAATAGCTGGGGAAACGCGAACCTGCGGGCCGGGGATGAAATTCTTGTCTCTGTAATGGAACATCATAGCAACCTGGTTCCATGGCAACTGCTCGCTCAACGGACAGGAGCTAGGCTTCAGTACATTGATGTTACCGATGACGGGTTTTTGCATTTAGAGGAATTGGATCGGTTGTTGACCGAACGCACCAAACTTGTTGCGGTAACTCACGTGTCTAATGTTCTCGGCACGGTCAATCCTGTTCAATCAATCACTGCCGCGGCACATGCAGTTGGTGCAAAAGTCATCATTGATGCAGCTCAAAGCGTTCCGCATTTGCCAGTTGATGTGCAAGCTATCGATTGCGATTTCTTCGCTTTCTCAGGGCATAAAATGTGCGGCCCCACCGGAATTGGTGTACTCTTTGGAAAATTGGACCTGCTAGAAGAGATGCCGCCGTTTTTGGGCGGCGGTTCGATGATTCGCACCGTCCAACGTGAACACTCAACTTACGCTGATTTGCCTCAAAAATTTGAAGCGGGCACACCGAGCATTGCTCAAACAATTGGACTTGGCGCCGCCGTAGACTATCTCAACGACGTTGGACTTGATGCAATACACCCGCACGAGCAAGAACTTCTTGAGTATGCACACCAGAAATTGAGCGAAATTGAGGGAATAACAATCTATGGCCCTAAACCGCGGCATAAAGCTGGTGCGGTCACCTTTAATTTAGATCGCATCCATGCACACGATGTAGCCGGTATATTAGATCAGGACGGAGTTGCAATTCGAGCCGGCCATCACTGTACTCAACCCCTAATGCAAAAATTCGGTGTCATCGCAACCGCTCGCGCGAGTTTTTATCTCTACAATAAACTTGAGGAGGTTGATAGCCTCTATGAAGGACTTCTAAAAGCGCAAAAGATACTGATACGGAGACGAGGATGAATATCTACGAAGAAGATATTCTGGATCACTACGAGAATCCAAGCAACTACGGAACTCTTGAGAATCCCGATATCTCTTACGAAGAAGACAACCCGTTATGCGGGGACAGGATTCAGATGGATTTGACCGTCAAAGACGGTGTTATCGTGGATGTTGGATGGCGGGGGCATGGTTGTACGATTAGCCAGGCGGCAGCTTCGATGCTAACCGAACGAATCAAAGGACAATGTTTGGAAGACATAAAAAAGTTGAACAAAGACGACCAATTGGATATGCTTGGCATTCCTCTAGGGCCCGTCCGCCTCAAATGTGGACTGTTAGCGTTGAAGGTGCTAAAAGCAGGCGCTTATGGGCTGAAAGGATGGCCGGGAGAGGAGGACGAGACGTAGGGAGGACATGGGTTAATGAACCAGTATTTAAAGGTGGCCGAGGTCAGTGAACTGCCGCTAGGTGGAAAGAAGTTAGTTGAAGTAGATGGCCTTCCAGTGGCGATTTTCAATGTGGATGGTGATTTTTATGCTATTGAGGACGTTTGTACCCACGATGGAGGTCCGCTCGCCGAGGGTGAGTTGAAAGGCGATGAGGTGGAATGTCCTAGGCACGGGGCGCGTTTTAGCGTTCGGACGGGAGAAGCCCTCTGTATGCCGGCCGTTGAACCAATAGAATGTTATAAAGTCAAAATTGAAGGAGACAATATCCTTGTGTGCGTCGATTAAAAAGACGGTGACCAGTGACTTGTTGATGATGTCCCGTTTTTCACGGACCGCTTGGCACTGCTTTTTGCTCTCCACTGCCTTCGAAAGGAGATTCTGATGGTCACAGAAGAAACGGTTTTTGACACCTTAAAGGAAATCATTGACCCAGAAATTGGCATAAACATTGTGGATATGGGCTTAATTTACGGTGTTGACATCCAAGACAATACTGCTAACATCACCATGACCTTAACAAGCCCCGGTTGTCCGGCCGGTGGTCAAATAATCAATGGCGCACAGCATCTTGTTGAGCAGCTTGATGGGATTGACGATACCAACATCAACGTCGTTTGGACTCCTCGCTGGACACCTGAGATGATGAGCGAAGAAGCGAAAGATGAGTTAGGGATTTTTTAGGACCAAGCGAACAAACAGGGAGGATCGACTTAGCGGATAGCGAAGCGGCAGTCTTAAGAGGTTAAACCGTAATGTGTAATTCCCGTTCATCTGCCGAACAAAAGCAACCCAAAACTCTTAGAAAAGTCAGTGATACAACTTTCCTGATCGTTTGGAAAGATGGACACGAAAGCAAATATCCCATCCTTTATCTCAGGCGTTTATGCCCTTGTGCGGGTTGCGCAATGAAACGGCATGGCGGGCAAGACGTTCACTCCATATTTGGTCCAAGCGGATTCGGCGATACTTCTCGGCTTGTCGTACCACATGATATTCGTGCAGTCGACATTCAGCTAGTTGGTCGGTACGCAATCCAGTTTGCGTGGAGCGACGGTCATTCGACCGGCATTTATTCCTTTGAGACCCTGCGAGAAATATGTCCGTGTGCAAAATGTGCTGCATTATGGAATACCGAATGAAACCTCCCGATAATCAACCAAATTTCAGGCTGGCTATAGGATAGGAATGAAGGGTGGAGATATTCTCATTGAATGTCTGAAAGCGCAGGGAGTACGCTGCATTTTCGGCATGCCGGGCACCCAAAACATACAGATATATGATTCCCTTTTGCGCCGTGGTACAGGCATTGAACACTTTCTCGTACGCCACGAATATTCTGCAACCCATATGGCGGACGGTTTTGCCCGCTCCACCGGCGAAGTTGGAGTTGCTTTGACAGTACCCGGTCCAGGCGCGAGCAACGCCTCAACCGGCATATTAGAGGCATTTACCGATTGTGTTCCTGTGCTGCTCATCACCGGCCAAAGTGACTCGAAATTTTACACAAAACATCCAAGCAAGATGTTTCACGGCTTGGATCAGATGCAATTCTTCAAGCCTATAACGAAGTATTGTGGAATCCCGAAGACGGTCGAAGAGGTTCCCGTTGTCGTCGAAAATGCTTTCCGGGCAATGCAATCCGGTCGTCCTGGTCCCGCTGTGCTGGAATTCCCCATGGACATCATCACCGGAACGGGGAATGTGACTGTCCCACCGAGAGTCAAACCGCCCCCGGTTCCCCCGCCAGACGCCGCCGACATCAAATTAGCAGCGAAAACACTCAATCGGGCAAAAATGCCCATCTTATTTGTTGGGTCCGCTCTTGTTCACGCTGATGCACGTAAGGAATTGCGGCAGCTCGCCGAGAAACTCAATGTTCCTGTAATCGTCACGCGATGTGCAAAGGGGGCACTGCCCGAAGATCACCCTCTGGCATTGAGGAATAGTAACGGTTATCTCGCGCGTCAAGGCATGCAAATCGCAGATTGTACCCTCGCAATTGGACCGCGCTTTACCTCGATTGATACAAGGGACTGGAGTTTCGAACCGTCGCGTCCGCTAATTCAGATTGATCCGGATGACACTGAAATAGGGCGAGAATATCCTTGCGACGTTAACGTCGTCGGCGATCTCAAATTGACGTTGCAATCGTTAATCGAGGAAGTTGAGGTTGGCAGTGGCCATTGGAATAAGCCGCTGCATCGGCTTCGTCAAAAATTTGCGGCTCAACCGCCCATGCCCCTGCTGGCGGAAATCCGAAACGTACTTCCAAACGATGCAATCCTTTCAGTCGATGTCCACTCGATAGGATACGCTTCATTTGCCGAGTATCCCATCTACCAACCCCATGAATTCCTATATCCCTGTATCGGCATCGCGTTGGGTTACGCATTTCCTGCGGCGATTGGGGCTAAAATCGCGCATCCGGATAAACCCGTCGTGTGCTTTAGTGGAGATGGCGGGTTCATGATGGGCGCTGGTGAGTTGGCAACAGCAATGATGTACGGAATCAATGTTGTGGCGATTGTTGTGAACGATAATGCTTTGACGGCAATTAAGGGTTCGCAGAGGCAGAGCTGCAACGGACGAACAATTGATACAGATTTGTTGAATCCTGATTTTGCCCAGTTTGCTAGCTCATTCGGCGCGTATGCCGTTAGGGTGAATAACCCAGCTGATTTCAAAAGTGTTCTACAAGATGCACTCGCAATGAATACTCCTGCCTTAATCGAAGTTCCTATGGAAGATAAGCAAGAAGAACTCATCAGCTCAATTGGTTGGATGCAGCCGCAACCGTTGTTGCGGAAATAGGCGAAGCAGGATTGGAAACACTTCGCAGAGCCGAAATCAATGTCAAAAATTCGCGCCGTGCTATTTGATTTTGGAGGCACGCTAGACGGAAATGGAATTCACTGGCGTGAGCGAACCTATCGATTCATCCGTAGTCGCCATCCCGAAATCAATCGAATGGAATTTGATCACGCCGATCGCGCCTCCGTTGAACAATTCATCGCGGATGGCAACGCGCCAACGCTGAATCTCCGCGAGTCTGCAGATGCGATTGCCACAGGAATTTATGAACGGCTCGGATTGAAGCTGGCGGAGAAAAATCGATATATCGACCATTTCTGTCTCGGTGCAGCGGAAAGCCTCGATATAAACCGGCGATGGCTCACAACCCTCAAAAGCAGATATCAACTCGGCGTTATCAGCAATAACTTTGGAAATGCACTGGCTTGGTGTAATGAATTTGGTCTTTCTCCGCTGCTTGATGTCGTAATAGATTCAACTGTTGTTGGAGTTTGGAAACCAGAACCAGAAATTTTCCGCGCCGCATTGTTTGCGCTGGAGGTTTCGCCCCACGAGGCAATCTATGTTGGAGATTCGTATTCGCACGATGTCAGTGGCGCTAAGGGAGTGGGGATGTTGACGGCGTGGTTGGTTGGTGAGGAAGAGAAGGTATGTCCTGACCCTTCAATTGTCGATGTGCGACTGGCTAAAGTTCAAGACCTGGAACGGTTTCTCTCGAAATGACGAATTCAGACGTATGGAATGCTTTGAGCGTTAGATGAAGTATGTCTTTATGTGTTATGGACGGGGTTAGAATTCTGACGTCACAAGGTTGCCGATTTAGCGGTCACATAGTCCATTCACCTACGAGCCCATCCGCGGTATGCTTGCTAGGTTTGTTGAAACGTCATTATAGGTTGATTTGGCGGAGGCAGACCCTTGCCAGGTGTTTTCCGCCGGACCAATGTTGTCCCCGACTATTGTCTCGTATGCCTAAACTTCAGCAACAATATTTGCAAGCCTCACCAAAAGAATAGACGAAGACTTCTGCTATCCCCCCGGTATTGGGAACCACAACCCGCCTGTCTGGTTTACCAAGTATTTTTGCCATTTGTCATCGACGCCAATGACGTCCATCTTAATCTGTGCCGCACGGCAGCGATTCAATACATCAGAGATAGTGTAAGTTCCCTTACACGGTTCATCGGTAATGAGAATGAATCGTCGTTCAGCCGCCGAACGGAATTTTACCTTTGAAATTGACTTGACAATGGCATTGTAAGCGCGCTCATCGCCGCCGCATTTGACATTTTCGAGTAAGCGTTCAAACTTCTGATAATCCCGCGTCTGGGGAAATATCAGGGAATCATATTTGAACTTGACAATTCCCATCTTGAAGTCAATGTGTTTTTCTCGAAAAATCTTCACCATGCTTATAAGATGATTTCCCACAGCTCGGATGTTCTCTTCCATGCTGCCGCTCGTATCCAGTAAAAACACGATATCCGATGTTGATGTAGTAGTTCCACTCGCAATGTTTCCAGCAATCGTCTGCAGCGCACTTCCAATTTGAGCATCGCGGCTAATGTGTTTTGTGGGATGGTACTGAACATCCTTTGGCGATTGAGCAATGTTGTCATGAGGCAAATTCTTCTCAATCTCTAAGGTGTGTGACGTTGGCTGTCGTGCCAAGACTTTGACAGGATTGACAATCTGTTCCCGTAAATATGATTCCTCTCGCGGTAGATTGGTGAGATCAGTATCTGATTTTGGCAATGCCACTTTCGTTTGAATTGGTAGCGCCGCCGTCAGATATGCTTGTTCACCCCGAACTATCTGTTCTCTTCTAACCCGAGAATTCGATTGAGGAACAGAAGGAACCGGCATCGCTAAGTTTGGGGTTTGTGTGTTCGTAGTTGAGATGCGGCTTTTCAAGCGCGGTGCATAAGAAGGCTGAAGGATTTCGACCACAGTTGGTTCAGCAACAATCGGTTCCGGTATCGGAGGTGCGGATTGAAACCATCTCGGCAAATTTAAATTCATCATCAACGTAACAATTATGTGCAAAAATATAGATATTACGAATGAATTATGCACTCGCTGTTTGGATGGTGTTCGGTTATACATATCAGATTCCGTGTGCGCAAAAATAAGGCATGAAAGATAACGCCAGAAAGCGATAGTGGGTTCGGTATTAACTGCCCAATATCTACCTGATACCCAATCTACCTTTCCATACATAGGGTGTTTAGAAACCTTTATGGTTTCGGTTTCATGGAAAACACGCAAATTTTTCGCGGAGGGGTTATCTATTGTCAAATTCCGGCTTCGTTACAATGGAAATTTATCATAAATAGTCCTATATGTCAAAGGTGTTTTTCACACACAAGCACTGCTAAGAAAAGTCAACTCTCCTGCCTATAAAGACCGTTGAAATCAAGCCATTTAAGCAACGAACGATTGGTATTTTGCGTGCGGATTAAGATACACTTGCGAGTAAAGATACAAGTGTGTTACAATAACACCACTATAAGGTCGGTTGAGAAGGTTCAGTTTTTATAAGAGGATTCGCTTATGAAAACACCGGTACTCGTGTTGAATGCAAGCTACGAGGCGATTAATATTTGTAACTTAAAACGTGCGATGAAGATGATTATCAAAGGGGTAGCGTGTATGGAAGAAGTCTCAGATCAGGTTATCCGTTCGCCAAGCACCTCAATGAAAATTCCTTTGGTGATTCGGCTAGTGAATTATGTCCAAATCCCTCGCTGTGTTGTAAAGTTCTCACGAAGAAACGTATTTGTCCGGGACGCATACGTATGCCAGTATTGCCATGAGAAATTTCCTCATTCCATGTTAACGCTTGACCATGTTGTCCCAAGATCTCGCGGTGGTGCTACGGTATGGGAAAACGTCGCGACAGCGTGTAAAAAGTGTAACATCAAAAAAGGGAATTGCACACCGCGTGAAGCTAGCATGTTTCCCAAGCGCTCCCCTAAAGTTCCCTCGATTATCTCTTATTTGCATCTCAGCCGCCATTTGCGTTATGACGAGTCCTGGAACAAATATCTGTATATTTAAAGCTATGCGTTTTTCTATCATCAGAACGCACTTTTTTGTTTTGAGTTTCCCTCTTCTAGGGTTAGCTTGTGCAATTCAAGCGCCCGAAGATTATTATTTTCAATTCTCCTTGATGGAAGAGTGGGGGAAACATAATCGACGAGAATCCGGGAGAGCGCCTAATGAATCCATTATCCATCCAGAAAATGCGGAACCGTTGGTTGTTGCATTTGAAGTTGGAAATCCCGCTTCGGGGTGGCTAGGGTTTGTACCTTATAATATGGCGGAGGACCAGCCTGCTAGCAAGCCCGCTACTGATACAATCAAACCTAAAGTTCCCATATCGCTCCAGCAAGAAGTGCTGCGTCAGATGTTTCAAGCGCAGGAAATTCACACGGTTCACTGGCGTCTAAACGATGGTCGTCTTGATGGCGGGGACAATATCTTTCAAATTCACTTTATTCCACAAACTTTGTCTGATATAGCAATAAAAAAAGAATTCCTGATGATATGTGCTATTGTACATGGAACCCAAACGCAAGAGGATACAGTTGATGTCATAAAGGGTATTGTTGAAGGAGAAGACGGTACACCGAAAATGATTGTGGAAATTCAAGTTACAGATTATGTTGATTATCTTCGTGGACAAATTGACAATGCGGAGTGGGAGACTCAAGTAACACTAAAAAAATTTTGACATGGAGCAAAAAGTTCATCCAGAGCGATTGACACGAAGATGGGAATTTCAGCGAGGGTATAAGAAGGGGAAGAAATATTGGAATCGGAGTTTTGTTGTATATGTATCTCGGAATTCTCTAAATGTGGTACGTCTCGGCATTACCACCAGTAAAAAGTTAGGGAACAGTGTCAAACGGAATCGAGTCAAAAGGTTAATCAGAGAATCATTCAGATTATCAAAACATCGAATTTGTCCGAATTACGATCTTATCGTCGTGGGACGAACGGCCGCGCTTGATATGAAATGCCAGCAAGCCAAGTCTTCATTCTTGCAGCTTTTGCGCCAAGCCAAGATTCTCATAATGTGACTATTTTTGTCCATGAAAATAATTCTGATTTATCTGATACGCCTCTATCGAAAATTTATTTCCCCGCTCTTTCCGCCAACTTGCCGTTTCTACCCTACGTGCTCCCAGTATTCTTTAGAAGCAATAATGAAGCATAATCTTTTGAAAGCGTGTTGGTTAACGCTCAAACGATTGTCGAAGTGCCAACCTTTTCACCCCGGTGGCTATGATCCGCTCAAATAAAATGCCAATAGGTTTATGCGGCTGAATTGGGTCAAGCATTAAATACCGGAATTCTGTAATAACGTTTAACGGAGCTCGTAATTCCTAATCTCCATCTTCCATCTGTAGCTCTGCCGGCGTAATGCGTTGCCCCCTAGCGTCTATAGAATGCGCGTGCAATGCTAACAACGTGTAAGTGTGAATATAACTATTTAGGATTATAATATTTCATCTATGAGGAGTTTCTTGAATGGAGAGGCGTTACATCCTAGCGATTGCGCTCATGATTATTGTAATGGTTAGCTGGACCATCTTCTTTAGTCCGCCGCCGCCTGAGCAAACCCCCGACCGGGAGCGGGAGGATTCGCCGACCGCCCCGTCTGAATCTACATTTGAAACGCCTACACCAACACAAAGGGATGAGTCATCGCTTTATTTGAGTAGGGTTCAAGAAGGTCCAAGAACTCTTGTGCAAACCGACAACTATGACATTTCCTTTATTGACGAGCACGCAATTGTCCAAGAATGGAGACTTAGAAAATATCCAGATCGCTCCGGCAACGACGAATCAATCAACTTGATTCCAAAGAGTGCCCAAAGTTGCCTCCGAGTTGATATTCCTGGTTTGGAGAATGACACAGTGTCAGCTGTCTGGAAGGCGGACAAACAGCAGGTGATTCTCAACAATCAGCCTCAAGACAAGCTGACCTTCAAAACTCAAATTGGAGATAAACTCAAGGTATCCAAGGAATTTACCTTTTATCAAGATCGCTATTTTGTGGACGTAGCGCTGACTTTAGAAAACATATCAAATCAACCGTTAGAGAATTATAAACTGTATTGGGGACCGGGAATTAATGCAGACCTTTTGCTCCATGAGAGCAAGCACAGCGGCAAAGGGAGACGGGCTTTAAAAAATGAGGGGGCGGTAGCATATATAGGACACGGCAAGCCAAAACAAGATCTTAGCGAGTCAGGGAAAAACGCTCCCGTCAAATGGGCGGGGATGAATAGCAAGTATTTTGCCGCGCTTATGATTCCAGATCCATCGCTCAATGCTTTGTATGAACGCGAAGAACTCATAGATAATGGAGAAAATCCATCGGCCGAGATTGCTGCCTGGAAAGACGCGGCACGACTTACCATTCCCGCCAATGGACGGCGCACCGACGTTTTTCGCATCTATGTTGGACCTAAGGAAGATAGCATCTTGAACAAGGTTACGCATCCCAATGCGCCTGATGAGCCGCTTAGATTGAACAAAATTATCGACCTTGGCTTTTTGTGGCCGGTCGCTTGGGCGATGCTCTGGTTGCTTCGTGGACTCAATAGTATGATTGGAAATTATGGGATTTCAATCATTCTTTTGACCTTATTTACGAAACTGGCTGCCTACCCCCTCATCCGGAAGAGCTATAAGTCGATGAAGGAGATGCAGGAACTCCAGCCCTTACTTGCAGAATTAAAGGAGAAGTATAGAGACGACCCACAGAAGTTGAATCGTGCCACAATGCGATTATACAAAGAACACGGTGTCAATCCGCTAGGAGGTTGTATTCCTTGGTTACCGCAGTTGCCAATCCTTTTCGCGTTATTCACGGTTTTTGGAAACGCGGTGGAGCTTCGTGGCGCCCCTTTCTGCTTATGGATGGACGATTTGTCTGGACCTGATACCTTGTTACCGTTACCCTTTACGATTCCGCTGATTTTAACTCAGATTGATGCTATTCGATTTTTACCCATCATCTACGGTGTGACTACCTTGTTACAACAAAAAATGAACGCGGGGGTTACGCCTATCGCAGATAATACTCAGGCAAAGATTATGCAGTTTATTCCCTTTATATTTGTGTTTATTCTTTATAATTGGTCATCGGGGTTAATTCTTTATTGGACATGTAGTAACTTTTTTGAAATTGGACGGCACCTTTTAACTCAGCGCCGGAAATCAGATGAAACCGAACCTGTCAAAACCTTAACATCAGGGAAACAATCAAAGCTAACAAAAAGGAGATCTCAACTCCAAAATCGAAGATCTTAATTTAATCTACTATTATTATTGGGTCTCATATTGGGGTTTCGGGAAGACAAGGTACCGTGCAACAATATGTTGAAACGGAAGGCAAAACTACAGAAGAGGCTTTGGAACACGCACTTGAAAAACTCGATGTTAGCCGAGAACAAGTCAGTGTAAAAGTTATCCATGAAGCCACAAAGGGAATCTTAGGATTAGGCACGAAATTAGCCAAAATTCGTGCTACCGTAAAGGGCGGTATTACCCCAACCCCGGAATCTGTGCTGCATGAACTGTTAACCCGTATGGGAGTCGAAGCAGAGATTGAAACCCGTAACATTGACGGTAACGTTCATCTCATAGTTAGTGCTGATACGCCTGGCTTATTAATTGGAAGACATGGGCAGACACTTAATGCAATAGAATACTTGGTCAACTGTATTTTGAACAAGTCATCTCTAGTTAAGAAGAGAGTTTTTGTTGATACAGAGGGGTACCGTGAACGTCGTGAAACTCTGCTTGTTGATTTGGCTAATCGAACTGCCGCCAAGGTAAAGCAAACAAACTTGGAGATTGTCCTAAATCCGATGACACCTCAGGATCGTCGGATTGTTCACGTCGCATTACAGTCGGACAATGGCGTTGGGACTTATAGCCGTGGAGAGGGCATGCTGCGGTGCGTCGTCGTCACGCCACACGAAAACCACGACCCATGACATGGGGTTATGATTCTATCAGATACGATTGCTGCAATTGCAACGCCGCGAGGCGAAGGCGGCATCGGGATTGTTAGGGTTAGTGGCTCCCTTGCTGTTCCTATCGCTTGTAAGATTTTCCGGTCACCACGACATACCTCGCCAGCCCAATTTTCAACCCATACGCTAAACTATGGGCGTGTTGTCCATCCCGTTTCAAAAGCTGTAATTGATGAAGTGATGCTGGGAATTATGTTGGCACCCAAATCTTATACGGCGGAGGACGTCGTTGAGTTTAACTGCCACGGAGGAGTCATTCCATTACAGCAAGTCCTCGAATTGACCCTGCAAGCGGGAGCGCGTCTTGCAGAACCGGGAGAATTCACCAAACGCGCCTTTCTCAATGAAAGGTTGGATCTTGCTCAAGCAGAGGCAGTTGTTGATATAATTCGATCCCAAACAGAACTCAATGCCCGCGTTGCTATGGATCTGCTGAGCGGCAAGCTATCCCAAGAAGTAAACACGCTCAGTGACCGGCTTGCGGACTTGCTCGCAGAAGTCGAAGCGTCAATTGATTTTCCTGATGAAGACCTTGATTTTATTGATTTAGAGACGGTGCGGAAATCCGCTGAAGCCGTCCTCAAAGGGTTAAATCGCTTGATGGCGACCGCGTCGGATGGTAAAATTTTGCGAGAAGGCGCCCGCGTCGCGATTCTCGGCAAGCCAAATGTTGGGAAATCAAGCTTACTTAACGCTTTGTTGGCGCAAGAACGGGCGATTGTCACGGAAATCCCCGGCACGACTCGGGATTCAATCGAAGAGCCGCTAAACCTACGCGGCATTCCGCTTAAGTTGATTGATACCGCAGGTATACATCAGACTGAAGATGTTGTTGAACGCCAAGGCATAGTGCGTAGCAAATCCTATTTGGACGGTGCAGATTTACTTCTAGTGATGTTTGATGCTTCTCAACCGCTAACTGAAGCAGATGGGCAATTGTTAGATGCTGTCAACCGCCGTAATGCAATTTTCGTATTAAACAAAGTAGATTTGCCCTTAGTAACGACGATCGCAAATCTTCAGACTTATGCTCCCCAGTATTCGATAGTTCAAACTTCCGTTTTGCATGGAGACGGTATTGAAGATTTGAAAACAGCGATTGTCAAGGAAATTCTCAAGGGACGAGAAACAATAAGCGACGGGCTGATTGTCACAAATCTTCGTCACTACGAGGCATTGCACCGAGCAAAAATTACACTTGAACAGGCGCGCGATAGCTTAGTTCGGGCACAGTCACATGATCTAATCGCGGTAGACTTGCGGACTAGTTTAGATTGCCTTGGTGAGATTGTTGGCAAAATAACAACCGAAGACATTCTAGACCGAATTTTTTCGCAATTCTGCATCGGTAAATGATATGGAGGGTGCTTAGATGTTGGGACCGCAGCAGTTGTGGTGTCCTCGTTGCAAGCGGTACGTGGACACTAAACAAAAGCAAAACAAAGCGGGGAGACATGGTAAATTAGTGAAAATTGTCACGACTTGTGGAAGATGTCGGACAACTTTAAGCAGTAAGACAACTAGCACTCAAGTGGTTGAACAGATTCAAGCCAAAACGGTTACAGAGCAAATGCCAAGTGATTCAGTAAGGGAAGAAACTGAGAAAAACGGGGATGAATCTTGACCAATCGACCACAGGCAATTGGAATTCCAAATGTGATTAGGAGGTATCAGAGGAGGTTTGGGGGTTTATTCAATCCGTACCCCGATTCAATACCCGATTTGACTCCAGCAATACGCCGATTTTGCACCTAAGAAGGATGCAACCTAACCCGAATGCTTTTCAAATTTCGTCCTGTCGAATTTGAGATAAATTAAACATGGAACTAGTTTCGCGTGCCGACGCCAATTTTGGAACTTTGCTTACATAGTTTGGGTGAGGTAAACAATGATACGTTTTATCCTATAATTAACAATCCGAATATCAAAGGAGATTACAGATGTTAAATCGTACTTGGAAGCAGAATCAGCTATCGGTGTTGGTTATCCTGATGTTTACCGCCGCTGCCTATCCGCTTGCCTTTGCATCAACCGAGATTAAGTGGGAAAAGTCAATTGAAAAGGGAATGATGGAAGCCCAAGAATCAGGTAAACCCATTATGATGGATTTTTACACAGAATGGTGAGGTTCCTGTAAGCGGCTGGATGCCACTACGTTTAGCGATTCAAAAGTTGTTGAACTGTCAAAAAAGTTTGTTACCTTGAAGTTGAATCCGGAGTCAAGTGATGAGCACGCTGAAGCTTACAGGACATACGGAGATGGATCAGGTGCCGTACCAACTATTGCATTCGTTGACACTGAAGGGAATCCCATCAGTGTTATCGTTGGTTACCGAGATGCAAAGCAATTTGCCGAGCTTATGGAAGGAACTCTCAAGGAGGAAGAACGGTTCCAGCAACTGAAAACTGAAATCAAAGAAAAACCAGATGCCCCGATGATTAATGCTGAAATTGCAATCATCTATGTCAAGCGGGGAAACTTTGAGAAAGGCAAACCTATCGCCGATAAGGTTCTTAAGCTAGATTCAAAGAACACCACCGGTTTGTTGCCGGAAATCCACCTCAACCTAGGATTACATTACGCAACGCATGCTGATGGTGAAAACGCGGAAGATTTTTATCGAAATGCGGAGACGCACTTTCAAACGGTCATCGAAAAGTACGCACAAAGCGCAGTTTTTGAGCAGGCTAAGTATCACCTGAGCTTAACCTATGCACTTCAACAAAGGTATCAACAAGCAATCGAAATTCTTGTAACTTTGAGCGATTCTGAGGACGAAGACATTAAGGCAAGTGCTGCTGTTTTGTTAGATCGCATCAAAACATTCATAAATGAGTAGCCTGTACTAACGTCACAAACCTAAGACCCCTGATGATCCCGTGTCAGTTGTGATGCGGGCGTATTGTCGTTCTGCAGCGCTTGAACTTCTGCTGGCGTTAGCATTCGGTACTTTCCAAGTGTGAGTTGCCCTAGCTTGAGGCTTCCTACCTGCACCCGTTTCAGCTCAATCACCTTGTGCCCCACTGCCTTGAACATACGGCGAATTTGCCGTTTTTTGCCTTCATGAATGACAAGTTTGAATTGAGTTGATTCTCCTTTACACCCAATTTGAACTACAATCGCAGGCGCGGTGCAGCCGCCTACAATCTCAATCCCATCGCGCAATTGCTGAATTGCTTGTTGGCTTGGTTGACGCTCCACTTGTGCGATATAAGTTTTCTTCACTTCATGGCTAGGATGAGTCAACCGATATGCGAACGCGCCGTCATTGGTCATGAGTAGAAGCCCCGCTGTATCTAAGTCCAACCGTCCCACCGGATAAATGTCTTGCGAAATGCCGCGCACAAGTTCCATGACAGTTGCACGGCCACGCTCATCGCTGCGGGTTGTTAGGTACCCCGCGGGTTTGTTAAGCATCAAGTAAACCTTCTGTGGGTTTCCCTCTACCCGGCTGCCATCAAACTTAATTGTGTCCCGCCCCGCAACTATATGTCTACCGGGAACCCGGATACACTCATCGTTGACTGTTACCCGCCCCGCTTGAATGTACTTTTTCGAGTTGCGTCGAGAGGCAATGCCGCATTCAGCAAGGAATTTTTCAAGACGCATGGATATGCACAAATGCCATTGAATGAATTAAGGGATTGGAGATGTTGCCTACCGAGTAAAGCCTAATTTATCGTGAAACTGTTCAATTCGCCAGCCATTAGCAGTAGCAATTCGGCGCAATTTCCCATCGGGATTGACGGCGACTGGATGACCGACCAGTTGAAGCTTGTGTGCGTCGGAGTAGTGGTTCCCATAGGCATAGGATTGGCTCAAGTCGAATCCGTGTTCCTTCGCAATTTGCTGGACTAAAATCGCCTTGTTTTCACCATAACAATTTCTTCCGATTCGACGACCGGTGAAATTCCCGTTTACAACTTCCAACACATTCCCAATCATCATATCCGTCTGCAAGTAATCGTGAAACAATCTGATTAAAATCTCTAGAGATCCTGATAGGATAATCACCCTTCGCCCCTCCGCCCGATGAAATTCAATGCGCTCAAAAACTCGTGGAGAGATGCTATTGATGAGACGTTCAGCAACGCAAAGCTGCGCCATTTCACAAATGTGTTGGTAGTCTAGCCCGCGCAAATAGACTTTGTTGGCTTTCGATTCGCGCAAATTTCTAGACTTGATAAAATGGGCAGTCCAACGCAACAAGTTACCCAGCGGAATTTCACCATTCGCCAACAGGAAATTAAGGAAAACTCTCTCAGAAGAGTGATTGATGATAGTCCCATCTAAATCGAAAATGGCGCAAGTACGCATGGAAATAACTCGCAAAATAGACGCTGGGCGTTATATGATTGTGTATACGTAAATTTCTAATGCTGATGATGTGTCAGCGTTGCACCCATCAGTCTAAAGTGCATTAGGCTTCTAACTGTCCCAATGCTGCTCGATAGTCTTTAACTGCTTGTCGGATGCCGACGTAAAGGGCATGAGAGATTAGATGGTGGCCGATAGAAACCTCCAACAAGCCCGGTAATTTCCGCATCCGTGGCAGATTGTCTAAATTGAGATCGTGACCGGCATTTATACCTAACCCCAAACTGGCTGCCTTTTCCGCAGATTTAGCCAACAAGTTAAACTCAGCTTCAAACTCCTGCTCAGACTCTGCCGAAGCGTAAGGGGCGGTGTACAACTCGATTCGGTCAGCGCCGACTTCCTTCGCTAATTCAATCTGGTTCAGATTTGTACCGCTGAACAAACTTACGCGAATCCCTACATCTTTCAGACGTTGAATCACCGGCCTGAGTTGCTCTCCATCTTTCGCCAAATCCCAGACATGGTGGCTTGTAACTTCTCCCGGTACGACAGGTACGAGTGTGCATTGATCGGGGCGAAGTTCCATGACCATATTGAGCAAGTCGGGTCTTGGGTCGCCTTCAATATTGTATTCAATCGTGACCATCTCAGCAATCTCGTAAACATCATTCGGCGTTATATGCCGCTTGTCTGCTCTTGGGTGAACCGTGATGCCTTGCGCACCAGCAGTGATGCAGGTCTGGACGGCTTTAGGCAAATTTGGGATATCCCCGCCTCTCGCATTTCTTAATGTCGCAAATTTATTTACGTTTACACTCAAGTTAATCATCCTCTATTGCCTCCATCATCTCTAATCCATCCTCGGTGAATTTGGTCGTAATTTCCATAATCCCCAGATAATTCCCCGCATCACCGCAGGTACATCAGTTTGTCAATTGCCTTCAACCCTGTACCTGTGAGAATTGATACCGTTAGGTCACCTTCGCTGATAATTCCACCCGCCGCAAATTTGTTGAATGCTCCGACGACGACGGCCGAAGTAGGTTCAACGAGGATGCCATATGCTGCAAGGACTTTAATTCCATCAACTAACTCTTCGTCGTCGACAATCGTAAATGCGCCATTTGTCTCACTGATTGCCTTCAAAATCCTTTGTGTTCGAATTGGCAACTCTGATGTAATGCCTTCGGCTAGTGTCTCTTGTGTCTGCGGAAACCGCTCAATTTGATTCTTATTTTCAGCATAAGCTTTGTAAATCGGATGGCAGGCAGCAGATTGTACGCCGAGCAAACTTGGTAATCTGGGGATGATTTTCTGATCGTATAGCTCTCGGAACCCAATGTACAAGCCCAAGTAAATGCTTCCATATCCCACCGGACAAATGACCTGGTTGGGCGCTTTCCAACCAAGTTGTTCGACGATCTCAAAAGCAACCGTCTTTGTCCCTTCTAGGAAGAAGGGATTCCAGTTATGCGAAGCATAGTAAGTTGTTTCTGCGGTTCGAAGCACAGCTTTCGTTGTTGCCGATCGGTTTCCTTCAATCAGTTTCAACTTTGCACCGTACAGTGCAATTTGTGATAGCTTTCCTATTGATGTCGACGCGGGGCAGTGGATGGTACAGTCGATTCCGGCGCGCGCACTGTATGCGGCTATCGCAGCGCCGGCGTTACCCGAAGAATCCTCGACGATTTTTCCTATGCCGAGTTCTCTGATTTTAGACAATAGGACCGACGCTCCTCTATCTTTGTATGAACCCGTCGGAGAAACGAAGTCCAATTTTAGGTGATGGTTATAGGGGGATTGATTTAACGCTACAAGTGGCGTCATTCCTTCCCCGAATGAGACGACCGATGAATCATCAATGATTGGAATCGCCTCACGATAACGCCAGAGCGTGTTGTCACGCTGGGAAATTTTGTTGATTGGGAATGAAACTGCACTATTTCTTAGTTCAAGCGGTTGCCCGCAATCGCATCTGTACAGAATAGCGTCAATTGGATATGTTTTACCGCATCGGTTGCAGAGGTATTCCATCGCAGGTTCAAATTTAGACTATTGGCTGTCCGCATTGTGCTCGCGTAGCTGCGGTGCATTAAGCATCACGCTTTTCGTTCTGAATTTGTTGTGCAGCCTCTAACAACGCGGCAGCTAGAAACTGGGGATTAACCTCATCCTTTCCGCGGAATGTCCTTACTTTCTCGCCGCGCACCTTAAGTACTGCGAGTTCTTTACCGCCTAAGTGAATTCCAGCTTCTGCATTACGCGTCTCTCCGGGGCCATTGACTTCACATCCCATGACCGCAACCGGAATCTTGATCCCGTGAGTTTCTAATAACGCCTCTGCAGCAGCGACTATCCCTTCATAATCCGCGAGTGGATCGCCTCTTCCACAAAACGGGCACGAAACAACATCCAAAATATTATCCGCTAATCCCAATGTGCGAAGTAACTCCTTCGCCGTTAGAACTTCTTCGACGGGGTCGCCCGTTATCGAAATTCGAATTGTATCGCCAATACCCTCCAATAACAGCGTGCCGATGCCGAGCGTGGATTTGACATGTGCGCGGCGAGGCGTTCCAGCTTCTGTCACACCGAGATGCAGTGGATACTCCACCCTTCCGGAGAGCAGCCGGTTCGCCTTTATCATTCTTCGTGGATCACTCGATTTAACGGAAATAGCGATATTCGTAAAACCGTGGTCTTCGCAAATTTTAACGTGCCGCATCGCGCTTTCGACAAGTGCTTCTGCTGTAGGCGAGGGATATTTGTCAAGCAGGTCTTTTTCCAACGATCCTTCGTTGACTCCAATGCGGATTGGGATATGCGCGGCATTCGCTGCTGAGAGCACTTGGGCGATTCGCGTTTCATTTCCGATGTTCCCAGGATTTATTCGAACTTTGGCAACATTCGCGTCAACAGCCGCGAGGGCGTACCTATAGTTGAAGTGAATATCTGCAACAATCGGTACAGAAGCGCGTTTGACGATTGTGGAGAGTGCGTTGGCATCTCTCTCTTCAGGAATCGCGACTCGCACAATTTGCGCCCCGGCTTCCACACACCGTTCGACTTGGCGTGAGGTAGCGTCTCTGTCATACGTCAGGGTAGTCGTCATCGTTTGTATCGAAATCGGATTCCCGTTACCGATTAATACGTCCCCAACATGTACTTGCCGCGTGGGTTTTCGATTGCCAATTGGTGATAAATCTTCCATAGGTTTTTTGGCTTTTAAAATCCTTTTAGACTGAAAGATTTTGTCTCTTGCAAAACATCCCTAACCGCTAAATTAAATATAGGCAAAATCGCTATTGTTTCGAATCAGGTGAAATTCCAGTACACTTTAAAGGCTCAATTCGTTCTAGGATAATGCGTTCATACGGATATCGGAATACCTTCTTGTGCCGACTGGTTTGCAGCGAGCGAAATTGCAAGGCTTTTGACAGCGTCACTATATGAGCTGAGAATTTGAGATCCATCGCATCGGAAAACAGCATCAACAAACACTTCATCAATCCTTGGTCCAGGTGCTTGTTTGGTGACGCTTTGCCCATTTTCCTTCACCTGCACGCTGTCGGCATCCCAATGGACAATCCGGTCGTCATACAGTATGTCTAGCACGTTGGCGTGTGACCAGTCGTTCGGATCATACGACCAAGAAGCCGTCAGCGATCCAATGGCGCCATTTTTGAAATTTAATATCACACAATTGTTGTCGGGGCAATCTATATCCTTCAAAATGCGATTTGTCTGCACGGCATAGACTTCGTCCACTTCTCCGGCTAGATAGCGCATCATATCAATTGTATGTGTTGTTTGCTCGACCAACTGTCCACCCGAACGACTCATCTGATGAAGCCAACTGCCTGGGGCACCGCGTCCGGTGCCGCTCCAGTATTTTCCAACGACCATATTTACAATTTTGCCATCAAGTATATGACGCGCCAGCTGTGTCGATCCCAGGTACCTCAATTGATAGCCAACGCAGGAAATTACTCCGGCAGCAACTACTGCCTCCTCAATCTGTTTCGCAATCTCCATGTTGATTGCAACAGGTTTTTCGACAAAAAACGGAAGTTTGCGTTCGATGATATCTAGCTCAGGCTGACCATGCGCAAACACGGGTAGACTCACATAAACAGCATCAAGAGTTTCGCTTTCTAGCATTGTTATATGGTCGGTATAAGGATTCGCGTTATAGCTCGCAGCAGAACTGACAGCACGAGCTGTCTCAATGTCGCAGGTTGCAACAATCCGGACATTCTCCATGTTGGACAACTGTTGCAGGTGTCCATTCGCATTACCGCCGCAACCGATAAAGCCAATTTTAACTTTTTCCACTAATTTCCCCTTTGAAACGGTGTTAACCCATAGTTGTCCGGATTCGCCTATGCCTGCACAAACAATCCTACACCACATCAGAAATTGTATCAAATTGTTACGCTGACCGTCAATGAGTTTATCCGCTCAGCCCATCAACAGATAAATTGGCATTGGGCAATAAACCAAATCCCAAGCTGCAATCAATCCTACAATTTTAAACATGGTTGCGCCGATGGTCCGTGGTTAGGCCATAGACTAAAATACGTGGATTCCCCATATTTGCAGGAGGCGATTTGCCCGAAAAGAGGTATTATTCCACACCCATTGCTTGTGATTGAAATTGATGAAGAATTTTCCATGCACTCAAGAAATTTAGCGCCGACTTTGAGATTCACGTTGATAAAATTTCGTTGGCTTTTGTTCTGTAGATGTTGGCCAAGAAAGACTTAATGAATTTTATCACAGGGATTACTCTTCATTTGCATCTCCTTTTGCTGCTGTGGTACACTTTGTACGAGGGAGATGTTCACCTTTTAGTTAACAAATTGGCAAAAAGGAAAAAATGTGGTTAAACAATCCATTATATTATCAGCCACCGTGATAGTTTTACTGTTTCGTAATGTGTCAGCTTCGGAGAAAATCGGTGCGCCTGCTGCGGACAATGGATTCTCTCAAGATCACATCATCACAGTATTGCCCTTCGATGCAATCCCTGCAATTAAGGATCCACAGTTTGTCTCTGCACGTGAGGCAAAATTGCGAGACGATTCACCGATGATTGGAGTCAGTTTCAACGGTGAAAGCCATGCCTACTCTATCTACCTGCTTAATGGGCACGAAATTGTCAACGATGTTGTTGGCAGTGTGAAAATAGCGGCCACTTGGTGACCACTCTGTCGAACGGCTATCGTGTATAGCCGCGAACTCGCCGGGAAAACGTATACGTTCGGAGTTTCAGGCAAACTGCTTTACGATGCACTGCTGATGTATGACCATCAAACGCGCTCCCTTTGGTCACATATCACGGGGAAAGCAGTAACAGGGCAACTCAAAGGAAAACAGTTAACAATGTTGGCTTCAATACCGCATATCACTTGGAAAGAGTGGCGATTAAACTATCCCAACACAAAGGTACTCTCTGTTCAGTTCGATTCCCGTCGTCCGGATCGGAAAATCGAGGAGCCGATGTTCGATAGTTATGCAAATTATCGTGTTGGCCCCAATGCAGGAATAAGTTCTACACAATATAACGATAACCGTTTACCGAATAAAGCGGTCGTTATCGGTGTGCGAGTCAATGCACGTTACAGTGCCTATCCTCTTACCGCGTTTAAGAGGAGGTCCTTTATAAACGATGTCATTGGCGGTGTACCGGTCTTAGCATTTCACGACAATGTGTCCGAGGCGACCGCCGTGTACATGCGTACACTGGAGGGGAAGATTCTCACTTTTGAGCCGCGTGGCGGACATGTTGCCACAGATACCGCGACTGGAACGCGCTGGAATTTGGTCACCGGCAAGGCGACCGAAGGAAAACTCAAGGGTAAAACTCTTGACCAGATTCCGGCGATGAATATCTATTGGTTTGCATGGGCACGTTACCATCCTGAAACAACCGTCTATCAATTGTCGGATTAGTGTGCTGTACGAATAATCAAGAGTTTAGAATGTTTGGATGGATTTGCCAACTCCGCCGAAATGATTCGAGAAAACACCAGTGTAAATTAAAAATCTGAAGGGTATTTGTTGAAAATGTTGAAACGAGGAATCGATATTGGACCTCTCTGGCGTAAGCAGCATCAAGGGGAGAAAACGAGAAAACAAAATCCCGCCATCCCACCGCCTCGTATGCTTTTCCTCCTGATTACCTGTTGCATGCCCATCACGGAAACCTCTGATGCGGAAATTTTTCTGACACGAGTGGATTGAAAAATTTTTATTTCAATCTGCGGCACCCCCTCCCGGCGCTAACCCATCGGTACAGTTATGGAGAGAATTACCTACCTCGGCGATGCTAGAATGATGAAGGAATTTCGATTGTTCTCACGGTTTACGGCGATGAATTACATCGCTAGACAGGTAGGTTGATATCGTCAGCTTTCATTGGCACTGGCGTGGTAATTTTCCGAGTGAAGGAAATTGTTCGCCGTAAACGCCCACTAGATAATTGACTTGGCAATCCTGCCTTTGCATCGGCGCATAAGGCTTATGCATTTGCGGCGGCAACTGTTCGGAGCGATCGATATCCTAAACCCAAATTCCATTCTACATTGGTGCTGGATTGGCAGGCCTTTCTCGCATTCATTTGGGAGTCATTATGCTTCGGATGTTTTTGGCGGTGCAGCCGTTGGGATAGTTGCGGGCGTGTGCATCATGCATCATCGGGCGACTTTGTTAACGTGGGAGTTTTAACCCAAAGCAGGTTTGTTGCCTTTCAATTGACAACTGGCGGCAATTGTGTTAGATTGACCTCGCAAAGATGAGGAGCATTATCATTAAAGACAGAACGAAAAGTCGTAAACCTCTACAAGTTGTAACACGTTTAGAGAAAATGCCCTTTTCCTAATTGCTTTCCTAACGGTATTTTCAATTTTTTGGCAAAATGATAAACGCCTTATGGACACAATGGTTGAAGATGAAATATTGGTTGCACACTTTCAAGCTGGTGGGCAAGACGCATTCGATGAACTAATGAAGCGGTACAAGCACAAAATCTTCTCCTATCTACTCAGGTCTGTCAAGAATTTTGAAGATGCTGAAGAATTGACCATAGAGGTGTTTGTCAAGGTTTACCGTGCGCTTGACGACTGGCGGCCTCAAGCGCGCTTTTCTACTTGGCTTTATCGAATCGCCTATAACCAGTCAATCGATCATCACCGCTCAAAATCACGACGAATGACATACTCACTTGATGACGAAGAACTGCCGCTTGACGAGCCAGTGGCGAATGATTTGAGAAGCAATCCCGAATGGCAAGTTGAAGAAAAAGATCGGCATCGAATTATTCGTGACGCGGTAGATCAACTTTCGCCAAACCAGAAAGCGGTCTTTATGCTGAATCGATATGACGGTTTGCAACTCAACGAAATTGCGGAAGTGCTTGGAATAGCGGAAGGCACGGTAAAAATCCACCTCCATCGGGCGATGAAAAAGCTAAAAACCGCGCTAGAACCGTTGTGGGAAAAGAATGAAATTTAATCTAAGGAGCTTGTTTAATGACAACGTGTAAACAACTGAAGGAATTACACACCGACTATGTTTGTGACCTCCTCGACGATGAACGAATGAATCTCATGGAGGAACATCTTCAGCATTGCCCTTCGTGCGGACACGCGGTCGACGCATTGAAAAATGTTCTGTGTTTGACTGGTGAAGCAGGTACGATATCAATTCCGGAGCCTATCCTCAATAATCTTGAGGTAAAGGTATACAAACGGCTTGTGGTAGAATCATCGCAATCCACACCGGTATCTTTCTTTTCGCGGATCTTCGGCGTAATTCGTTCTACTTGGAATTGGCGAATCGCGGCCGCCTGCTGTATACTGATTTTAAGTGTCCCTGTCGCTAGCATAATCTATTACCAAAGTCGATCGGTGGTTGCGCCCCTAAGTTCAAATGACATTCAATCCCCGCAAGAACGGGTCGAACAATATAAACAACAACAGCGTCAAGCTGACTTGAATAATGCGCTGGAGACCGTGTATCTGAGAGACGACGATTGGGCTTCGGTAGGAGCGTTTCAAAAAATGAAAGAACAGGCGAAGGGCATTCTTTGGGAATCGTTCTCGGACGAACGACGTCATCCTAGAGGCCTAACGCCAAACGACGGCATTTAGTAGGTAGATCTGGTGTTACTTACCTCTTTTGACGGTGCGTAAGTGGGCATCAGAATTTCGACATTTTCGTCTGTGCCCCTATCGGCTGCAATCAAACTACCGGGCATTATCAATGATTTTCTCAACCAAAATGGAATTGAGCGGAATGAGTGGCACCGCAAATAAAGTGGGTCGCCGCGTTTTGAATTTCACGCACTATGCCTTACGCCTGAAGTTGCTGGTTTGCGCCGTTTTGGCGAGCATTATCGTCCTGAGGCCGACTCAATCACACGCCAATACAATCGCTTCGCTAATTGAAGCGAAGGAATACGATGAAGCCGCTGCAGCGCTTCAAAATATCGCCGAATCCACGAAAAACGTTGAAAAACTTGGCGACATTTTCTATCGATTGGGTGAGATTTATTACACTTATACTCATGAATATTTGAAAGCGCTAGAGGCTTACGACAGGGTTGTTCAACTCAGCGAAAAAGGGCTGGACGATCAGTTGCTTAGCTACATTAAGAAAGGGGATGTGTATTGTCGCTTGGGTGAATACGAGGACGCAATTTCGACATATCAGATTGTTGTCAATCAATCAATGCCGAACAATTTTGCCCATCAAACCGCTTTACAGAAGATAAGAAACATTCGGTCGGCGCGTGAGGACTTACAAAATCAACGTCGCGTAATCAGTGCTTATGAGGGAACGCCTCTGGCTGTCGAAGCTCGGTTTCAAATTGCGGAACTGTATCGCAACCTATATCAACTGAACCAGCCGGAAAAAGCGATTTCCGAGTATGAAACCCTTCTTAAGCGGCATGGCGACACAAAACTTTCTCCTGAAGCACAGTGGCGTATTGGAAAATTGCTAAAAGATGTACTGAATCAACCGGAAAAAGCAATTGAGGCGTATAATAAAGTGGTTGAAAACTATCCATCAAGCAACTTTGCGGCGGATGCTCTCTTTCGGACCGCGTTAATCCATAATGAACAAAAGCAGTATGAACACGCCGTGCAGGTTTTTGCACAACTTGAGATGAGGTATCCCGATTTTTGGAATATGCATGCCGTCTACTATTGGATGGGGGTTGGTTATGAAAATTTACAAAATTACCATCGTTCAATTCATGCATATAGAACCTTTCTGCTCGCTTACTTGCCGAATTTGGATGCTGCCCACTTTGGAGCTATTGGCAAATACAATCAAAACGCCTTGAAAATCGAAGCAGAATTGAATGCGAAGATCCGGCAACTCGAATCCGACCTACCCAAAATCGAGTGGGCTAAGATTGAGAAGTATCTTTCGGAGGGGAACTACATAGCCGCACTGCGCTTGGTTCGACAATTAATCGCCTATGCACCCGATGCGGAATACTTACAACGTGCCCAGTCGAAACTCCGGTCGATTCAGAAACAAGCAGCCATCCAACAATTGCGGATGCGGATGCGGGAGAATCCTGCGTCAGATACAGTTGCTCAGACTCTATTTCGAATTGGCAAAATCCACGAACGTGGACTACAAAACTACGATAAGGCAATCATCGCATATCGTCAGTTAATTGATGAACATCCCGACTCGCCTTGGGCTGCTGAAGCTATGTACCGAAGCGGTTTAATTTATGCCAATCAGCTTGACGACCTTCAGAATGCAATCGGACACTACACAACCTTGATTCGTCAATACCAGACTTCGACACATACGATTATGGCAAATTTTCAGCTTGGAAAAATCTATCATTCGCTCAACCAATACGATAAAGCTTTGAAAGCTTATCAGACAACCATCGCTTTCCCCGAGCAAGACCGGTACCTTGCCAATGGCTATAAAGATAGTTTTGCTGATAGTGCTCAGTTTCGAATTGGACGAGTGCATTACGAAGATGGACGTTATGATGACGCTGTCTCAGCATTCAACGAATTTATTGCGAGCCGATTGCATTCCCCCCGCCGTGCGGCTGCATACGTTTATCTCGCGCGTATCAGCGAAGATCGTGGATTGCCTGGCGAGGCATTTGAAACCTATAAACAAGCGAGGAGCCTGATAATCGAGAATACAATCCAGGCGAAAATGGTAATTGACGAAGCCAATAATCTTGGATTTCAGGGATCGGATACAAAGGCTGTCATCAAACGTCTTGACAATCTCAGTAATCGGTTGGGTAGAAAGTAGGCGAGTACAATAATTTATTGTGATTTTAGTTCATACGAGGAGGTACGATGCCATTAACAGTTATTCGAACAGCACGCCCAAGTCCTGTTTGGCAGGAAACTTATGTTAATGTAGAAAAAGGACAGCGTTTAGTCATTGATGCCGAAGGCGCATGGTCGCCAGATTTACGGGATCGTATCGGCTGGTGTGGTGCGGATGGGGTTGCAAATACCATCGCAGGAGAAGACTATCTGTGTCCCGGTTCCAACGTTGGCGCATTGATTGCGAAGATTGGTGACGTTGTTTTTACCGTTGGTTCGCGCTACGATAATGCCGCTCCGGCTGAAGGAGTAATTTTTCTGGCGATGAACGAGAGTCCGTCCCATAACAACCAAGCAGGTACGCTGCTTGCGCAACTTATCGTTTTTGACGAGTAAAAATAAACTGCATCCAAGATTCGTTGGCAACCCTTAATCATGTCACTAGCGAAATTTCGATAAAAACAATTTCTTTCTCGCATTCTTAATTTGATAGCCTTAAAACGCTCAATAGCTGATGTAGATTAGAGAAGCCGCCGATGCCTTTTTTCGATCACGATGGTCTGAATTTTAATTACCGTGACATAGGCGAAGGGGTACCCTTCTTTTTCCAGCATGGACTCGGTGGTGATGTCAACCAACCTACTGGACTTTTCAAACCCCGTACAGGAGTCCGATTGCTGTCTTTCGACTGTCGCGGACACGGAGAAACGCGTCCACTTGGCGCTGTGGAGAAAATCGGAATAGCTGTTTTTGCTGATGATTTAGCTGCACTCATGGATAGTCTGAGCATATCTCGTGCTGTAATTGGCGGCATCTCGATGGGAGCTGCAGTCGCGCTCAACTTCACGCTATGGTATTCGAAGCGTGTGCTTGGCCTAATCCTATCTCGTCCGGCCTGGCTGATTGGTCCCATGCAGCGAAATGCAGAAATCTATTCGCATATCGCACAGTTGATTCGCCAACACGGCCAGGAGCGTGGTTTGGAACTCTTCAAGAAATCTGAATACTACATTGAAACACTGCGCGAATCGCCAGCCGCCGCCAATTCGCTGATAGGGCAGTTTGAAACATTACGCGCGTCGGAAACTGTGGCGAGGCTTGAACGCATTTCAAGCGACGCACCGGTTTATGACCAGCGGGAATTAGCAGCTATCGCGGTTCCTACGCTGGTGCTCGCCAACCGACGGGATCCTATCCATCCCTTCGACTATGGTGAGGTTTTGGCGCGAGAGATTCCGAAAGCGGAGTTCAAGGAATTAACGTCGAAATCTGTAAGCCAGGAACGACACGAAGCAGAAATCCAGACATTTATAGAGTCGTTTTTGTGCGACCACTTTTGCCACGCAAGGAGCGCAACATGCTAAAGTGTTCTACATCTCTCTGGTCGGCCGATTTGGCAAATCTAGGGTCGGAGATTAAGCGAATTGAACCATTCTCGGAGCGTTTTCATCTAGATGTGGCTGACGGGCATTATGTAAAAAACCTGCTGTTCTTCCCAGACATGGTCAAGGCTTTGCGGAAGCTTACCAGTCTACCGTTAGAAGTACATTTAATGGCCACTGACCCCATTGGATGGATTGAGCCTTTCGTTGAAGCGGGTGCGGACAGCATAATTTTTTGTTTAGACGCTCCCAGCGATCCGGGCGAAGTGATTGAAGCTATTAAATCTTACGGTAAAGAGGCGGGGATATCGCTGCTCATCACAGAATCCGTCGATTTGCTTGAACCATATTGGGATGACTTAGACCTCGTCACTATTGTCGGCACAGCTATGGGAATCAAAGGTGCCTCAATGGATGCCTCAATTCCAGGTAAGATTCGACGGTGCAGAGAAATCGCTGCTGGGTGTGGGGGAAAGATAGAAATTGAAGCCGACGGCGGGATTCGACGCGAGACAGTACCCTTGATTCATGCCGCTGGTGCGGACTATATCGTACCAGGTTCGCTTATGTTCGGTGGAGATCCGCACGAAATGCGCCAATGGCTCGCTGCGCTGTGAAAAATGGACTTTGTTGTGATTCTGTTTTACTAGCTCAGATTATTGAATTACCTCAATCTCAAGTTGATTCAACGTTCGCATAACCCCTTCACCGAATTCCATCATGGAGTTTGATTCTATTTGACCGCCTGAGAGTTGAATACGATTCGCATCGGCTTGAATCTGTCCGAGTGTCGGTTCCATCGCAACCCATTCACCCACATACACCTCTGGCCAGAAATGGTAGTAGAAGGCATCACGCTGGAATACAAGCCCCATACACGCTCTGGCTGGAATGTCAACCGAACGCGCCAACGCGATTAGCAAAACTGTGTGCTCTGTGCAATCTCCTTCCAGTGATTCTAGGGTCTGTAACGCCGATCCAAATCCAATTCTGAGGTTCTTGTCGTAAATATTGGTGTGTACCCAGCGGCACAGTTTTTTAGATGCTTTCCAAGCATCAATTTCTCCATTTACAATCTCGATCGCCTTTGCTTTAAGTGTCGGCTGATTGGATTGAATGTATACCGTAGACTTTAGGAATTCTTCAAGATCTTGACTTGCATCGGCTTGAATCGGTAGGTTTAGCACTTTTGAAGGATTAACGGCAGACACTTCGATTTCCACGGTTCCGCTGCCCGGGTGTTCATCAAGGTGCAGTTTCTGACGGCCGTTTTTTACAATTACTTCGTCCAAATTTCCACCATTGAGTCGCAACTGCGCCTTAAAATATCGGGCATTTTGAATCGGCTGTATGCCCCGAGAGAAAATCTTCGTATTGATGATGACATCTAGTTCACCGTGTTTGCCGAGCGCTGTCTCCATGTCTACTTTCGATAAAACTATCTTCATTCCCGGTATGCCGGTTTCCATACGATACGTTGTACCGTCGAGTCCTAACCAGGCAGTCGCTCTAAAGCCGCCGAAAATGTCCATCAAGTAATCAATGACAATGGCGGGCTTAGATTCTCCTCCAAATTCGACCGTATCCCCCCGAACAACTTTGACTTGCGTCTCCACGGGTCGCATAAGTTCCGTATTGAACACAGACAATGTGTATTCATCTCCGACACTGATGCCGCGTTGAAGCATCAAATAACCGAGCGTTTCCTCAAAAATAGTATCGGGCGGAATTAATTTCTGAGACTGCGTTGTTTCTCCAGCGAGAGTGGTTTTCAAGTAGATGCTGCCATCTTTAATTTCGCCTTCAACACGTTTTTCATGTCCGGATTCCTTTGATGTCGAAATGAAGTACCGCGGAACGAAATCCATACCTACATAGTGGATTTTTGTCGTTTCCAGCTGTAACCCGGTGCCGGAACGTTTAAACTCCATCATTACATCCATGCGAGTGCGGATGGCTTCCTCGCCCCGATACTGTGATTTTTCAGTGTAGATGTGAGCATATCCAATCTTTTCGCCCATCACGGTCAAGGTTAACCAATCCTCTTGAGGAAACTGTACCATTTTTTCTGGCTCCATCGGGTCAATCTTTACGACTTTCCCTTCGCTAATTTGAACAAATAGAACAAGCAGAAAGCAATTGAGCAAAATAATTGGTCTCATGCGCTACCAATCCTTTTTTCGGGTTTTAGAGTGCACGGGTGGCTTAGGCGTTAGCTAAAATGGGGGTCATTACCAAATTCCACCCATGTAAGCAAATTTTTCGAAGGGATCGGCGTTGAAAATTCTTCAATTTCATTGAGCTGTAGAAAAGGACGCCCTCTGAAAGGAAAGTTCAACTACGATGAAGAACTACAAAGAATTGGGTATATTTAGAAAGTAAAAAAGTAAAGAAAACTACCAAATCACAGAAAAAGCGGATGGCTACTAAACGATTTCGGCTTGCCTCATGTTTTTTCCAACATTCAGTCGGCGGCCTGTTCATCAAGGGACAGAATTGGCGAATCGGTTGGCGGCATAGGAGATTCCGGTTCTGTTCGCGGTAAAATCTCGATTTTCCTGAATTGCGATACGCCTGTTCCCGCTGGGATTAAACGCCCCATGATTACATTTTCCTTCAGTCCCTTGAGATAATCCCGTTTCCCTACAACAGTAGCTTTTGTCAGCACATTTGTAGTCTGCTGAAACGATGCGGCGGAAATGAAACTTTCTGTACTCAACGCCGCCTTAGTAATTCCTTGTAGAATTGGTTCCGCCATCGCCGGTTGTCCATCTTCACTCATGGCGTGGCGATTGACTCGGTTGAACGTTGAACGATCTACCTCGTCATCCTCAAGGAATTCCGTACTCCCAGGGGACGTAATCCGAACCTTATTGAGCATGCGGCGAATAATGACCTCAATATGTTTATCATTTATCCGTTCCCCTTGTGTGCGGTAAACTTCCTGCACCTCATTCACCAAATAGGATTGAACAGCTTCTTCGCCTTTGACCTCTAATATGTCATGAGGGTTAATCGGACCGTCTGTCACGCGTTCGCCGGCTTCAACTAAATCCCCATCGTGAACGATAAGGTGTTTTCCCATCGGAATGCGGTAAGGCCTGCTTGATACATCGGTATGCACAATCCGTAACTGCCGCATTCCACGGTTGATGCCTTCCAGCTTCACATGCCCCTCGATTTCGGCGATTATTGCTGCATCCCTAGGACGGCGGGCTTCAAAGAGTTCAGTCACGCGAGGGAGACCGGTGACAATGTCCCGACTTTTTGCTGTTTCTCGTGGAAGCCGCGCCAAAACGGTGCCAGGAGTGACCATTTCCTCATCTGTCACGGAGAGGTGGGCTCCAGTTGGCATAAGGTAACTGGCCAAAAGTTCCTCATTGTCAGAATAGATTTCAATTCGTGGTTGATCCTCTCCCTTATATTCGATTATCACCCGTTCTGCCAATCCAGTGGCTTTATCTTCCCGCATGGTCCTGCCTTCAACAATATCTTGAAACACTGCTTTCCCTTGATATTCTGTCAAAATCGGCACTCGATACGGATCCCATTCAAGAAGAAGTGATGGTGTCTGCTCCTCGGCATGCGGGTCGCCTTTGGTCACCCTCTGTCCTTCATCGACACATAGTCGTGCACCAATTTGCGCATCGTGACGCTCAATCACCCGTCCATTTTCATCAACAATCCGTAGTTGAGCGTTTCGAGAAAGCACAATCTTCTCAATTTCCGGCTGGCCATTGGTTGTTGATTTGTCCAAAGACGTATCATCAACCTGAACCGGATGTTCAACAAATCTGACACTGTGGTACTTGACCACACCGTCATGTCGCGCTTCAATTCGGGATTGGAAGCCACCACCGCTTACAGTTCCACCGGTGTGAAACGTCCGCATCGTCAACTGGGTTCCGGGCTCGCCGATTGACTGCGCAGCAATAATGCCAATTGCTTCCCCCATATCGACCAACTGTCCGGTTGTCAAGTCTGTACCATAACATAGCGCACACACGCCATGCGCAGCCTCACAAGTAAGTGCAGACCGAATGCGGAGGCTCGTTACGCCGACAGCTTCAATCTTATCCGCTATTTGACGGCTGATAAGCATATCTCTAGCAATAATGACTTCATTTGTGTTTGGATCTGAAATGTCCTCTGCAACTGTTCGGCCAGTGATGCGATCGGAGAAGGTGTCATCTTCATCCTCGCTAGCCACCTTGGTAATGCCATTTAATGTCCCACAGTTCTTTGTGGTAATCATCATGTCTTGCGCTACGTCGACTAATTTGCGGGTCAGATAACCACTGCTCGCGGTCTTAATCGCTGTGTCTGCCAACCCTTTTCGTGCACCGTGTGTAGAGATGAAGTATTCGAGCACGGATAATCCCTCTCGGAAAGACGATTCAATCGGTTGTTCGATGATTTCCCCGGATGGCTTGGTCATTAGTCCTCGCATGCCGCTTATCTGGCGAATCGATTCTTTTCTGGATCGGGCCCCGGAATCCACCATGATATGAACCGGATTAAATCCCTTTATCTCATCGTCACGTCCCTGTTCTAGTTCTTCGAACAATGCAGTTTCGATGTCTTCAATCAGTTGATGCCAGACATCAATGACTTTATTATATCGTTCTCCTGGGCTCATCCCGCCGCCCACATATGCCTCGTCAATCTCTGTTACTTGCGCTCGCGCTGCTTGGATAGATTCCTGTTTTTTTGATGGAACTATTAAATCTCCAATGCCAATCGAGATTCCAGCCACAGTCGCATAATGAAATCCGAGCTGTTTGAGTTCATCAATAAATTCCACCGTACGGCGGTTTCCGAGTTCCTCAAAACAACGTGACACTAGACGTGAAAGATCTTTTCCCTGCATTTCCCAATTGATAAACGGGATTTGCCGTTCAACTTTGGGATTGGTGAACATCAGGTCGTTTGGAATAATTTGGTTAAAAATTACCCGACCCACCGTTGTCTCAACCGGCGGTATTGCATCATCAATGTGAAGCAGCACCGGATCGTGCAGACCCAAAATTCCACACTCATGAGCAAGAATCACTTCCTGTTGATTCTGATAGTGGCGTGGTGTTGCAATTTGACATACGCCATCTCGGTTTGCTTGAGGAATAGATTTTGTGAGGAAACTGCAACCGAGTACAACATCAAGATTGGGTACTGCCGTGGCCTCACCGTGAGCCGGCTTCAAGATGTTTCGAGTAGCCATCATGAGTAGCTTCGATTCAACCTGCGCTTCAACACTCAAAGGCACATGCACCGCCATCTGGTCTCCATCAAAGTCAGCGTTGAAGGCAGTGCAAACCAGAGGGTTGATTCGGATTGCCTTTCCTTCAACCAGTGACGGTTGAAACGCCTGAATCCCAAGGCGGTGGAGTGTCGGCGGGCGGTTGAGCAATACAGGATGTTCGTCAATCACCTCTTCAAGGACTTCCCACACCTCGGGAGAAACCTTTTCTGCCATATTCTTGGCACGTTTGATAGTGTGAGCATATCCCTTTTCTTGTAGTTTTCGAATGATGAACGGCTTGAACAATTCCAGTGCCATAGCCTTGGGCAAGCCGCATTGATGTAGCTTAAGTTCGGGCCCCACAACTATGACAGATCTGCCCGAATAATCGACCCGTTTCCCGAGCAGGTTTTGGCGAAAACGTCCCACCTTACCTTTGAGCATGTCGCTCAAAGACTTCAACGGACGATTCCCCGGTCCGCGTACTACCCGACCATGCCGGCCATTGTCCAACAACGCATCAACAGCTTCTTGAAGCATTCGCTTTTCGTTCCGAATGATTACCTCTGGCGCACGCAATTCCATCAATCGTTTTAACCGATTGTTACGGTTGATTACCCGTCGGTACAAGTCATTGAGGTCGCTGGTTGCGAAACGTCCGCCGTCAAGTGCGACTAGTGGGCGTAAATCTGGTGGAATCACCGGTATTTCGGTAAGAATCATCCAATGCGGTTTGTTGCCCGATTTCAAAAAACCGAGCACCGATTTCAACCGTTTTGAAAGTTTCCGCGCTTTCTGTTTACTCCCAGTTTCGTCCAATTCAGCGCGCAGCGTTTGGGCTTCTTGCTCTAAATCAATCCGTTCAAGCAGTTCTCGAATTGCTTCCGCCCCCATTTCAGCTCGGAAATCATACTGAGCTTTGTGTTTATTGTACTCCTCCTCTGACAGCAACTGCTTTACCGCCAGTGGGCATTCCGAATCATTGACATCAAGCACAACGTACGCTTCAAAATAGAGTATTCGTTCAATGTCACGAAACGACAGATCCAAAAAGAGGCCGATTCGGGATGGCAGCCCTTTAAAGTACCATACATGTGAGACTGGCGCCGCCAACTGGATATATCCCATCCTTTCCCGGCGCACCTTTTGTTGAGTTACCTCAACACCGCAGCGATCACAAATCACCCCTTTATGCTTAATGCGTTTGTACTTTCCGCACGCACATTCCCAGTCCTTCTGAGGACCAAAAATCGCCTCACAAAATAAACCCTCGCGTTCCGGGCGAAACGTCCGATAGTTAATGGTTTCAGGTTTGCGAACCTCGGCGCAGTTGCACTCTCCCATCATCGGACAAGGCCAGACTTTGCTCGCTCGTTTTTTGCAAGAAGCCTGTTTTGCCCAACTCTTAATCTGGTCTGGCGAGGCAATTCGGATGGAGATTGCATCAAAATTATTCAAATTCTTTGTATCCAAGGTGCTTCTCCTTATACATAGGGGTATATGGAAAGTTGCTAATTTCTCAATGCTTTAATTTCTGGGTCAATTTCTTAGCTCAATTCTTATCCTCCCAGTTCGTCGCATCCGCATCAAACTCAAGTTCTTCGGGGACATCTCCGATTTCCTCAAGGTCAACATCTAGGCACAAACTCTGAAGCTCCTTGACTAGCACGTTAAAGGACTCCGGTGTGCCGGGTGCCGGGGCATTTTCGCCCTTGACAATGGCCTCATATATCTTACTTCTACCGGCGACATCATCCGATTTGATGGTCAACAACTCTTGGAGGGTGTAGGCAGCGCCATAAGCTTCCAAAGCCCAAACTTCCATCTCGCCAAATCGTTGTCCGCCTTGTTGAGCTTTTCCACCCAGTGGTTGCTGCGTCACCAAGGAGTAAGGTCCAGTGCTGCGGGCATGAATCTTATCGTCTACCAAGTGGTTCAACTTGAGAATGTAGGCATAGCCGACAGTGGTTTCCTGCTCGAAATGAGAACCGGTTCGACCGTCGAAGAGTTTTGCTTTTCCGGTTGGCGGGAGTCCTGCATCATTCAGCAATTCCTGTATCTCGTTTTCTGTGGCGCCGTCGAAAACAGGCGTTGCGATGTATAACCCTAATTTTTCAACCGCCCATCCGAGATGTGTTTCGAGAATCTGTCCGACATTCATGCGCGAGGGCACGCCCAATGGGTTTAACACAATCTCGACAGGGGTGCCATCTTCCAAATAAGGCATATCTTCCTGGGGAAGAATTTTTGCGACTACCCCCTTGTTTCCATGCCGCCCAGCTATCTTATCGCCAACAGCAATTTTTCGCCGATTGGCAACATAGACCTTGACAAGTTTAATTACGCCCGGCTTGAGTTCGTCACCTTTGCGAATCTTCTCAATCTTCGCCTCCTTTTCCGTTGTTAAGGCTTCGACTCGACCTTTCGCCAAATAACGAATGCGGGCAATGCGTTCCATGGCTTCAGAATCCGTCACTTGAAAATCCTCAAGAGGAACACCGCTGTCAATAATTTCTTCAATAACCACATCCCCACGCTGCGCCACAATCTCTTCTTCCATATCTTCTGCTGCGGATTTCCGAAGTTCGTTAGCAAGCGTCCCGCCCAATAGTGCATTTCGAATCTCTGCATGTTCTCGCTGTTGAATTAGCGCACATTTGGACTCCCACTCTTTTTCCACTTCTTTCTCTTTGGCGGCTTCCCGAAGCTGTGCTTGACGATCCTTGTCCCTATCTCTTCGAGAGAAGACTCTGACATCAATAACTACGCCTTCAACACCCGTCCTGGCATACGTCGAGGCGTCGCGCACTTCTCCCACTTTTTCTCCGAAGATCGCGCGCAGCAGTTTCTCTTCAGGCCCGAGATCGCTTTCCCCTTTCGGAGTTACCTTCCCGACAAGTATACTGCCTTGTCTGACAATCGATCCGACTCGGATAATCCCCTCGTCGTCAAGCTGGCTAAGCGCTTCTTCAGGGAGGTTAGGAATATCACGGGTGATTTCTTCTCGCCCCATCTTTGTATCTCGTGCTTCAACTTCAAACTCATCAATGTGAATAGAGGTAAAAGTATCATCAGTCACCAGTGATTCACTGATTAAAATGGCGTCTTCAAAGTTATAGCCTTCCCACGGCATAAAGGCTACGAGTACATTGCTGCCTAGTGCAAGTTCGCCGTTATCAGTGGCTGTGCCGTCCGCGATTACCTGCCTGGCATTGACCTTTTCGCCGACATCAACACAGGGACGTTGATGGATGCATGTCCCGCTGTTGGATCGCCTAAAGTTCATTAGGCGGTAAACATCGTAGCCCATTTCCGAAAAGGATTGTTCCCCGCCGTCAACATTAAAGGCATCTTCCGTGCGGATGATAATCTCAGATGCAGAAACGCTTTCAACAGTCCCGTCTCGCTTTGCCAAAACCACTGCGCCCGAATCTCGGGCAGCTTTGGATTCCATGCCAGTCCCGATTCGGGGCGCTTCGGGGCTAATCAGAGGCACAGCTTGGCGCTGCATGTTACTCCCCATTAACGCCCGGTTCGCATCGTCATGTTCAAGGAATGGAATGAGCGCCGCAGATACCCCCACAATCTGCTTGGGGGACACATCTATGTAATCAATTTCTTTGGGAGATTTCCGAGGAAAATCCCCCTGATATCGGGTGACCAACCCATCCCCAACCAGTTTGCCGCGTTTATCAAGCAATGTATTTGCTTGTGCAATCGCAAAATCATCCTCTTTGTCCGCTGTCAGATAGTCAATCTGATCCGTGGCTCGTCCTTTGACCACCTTGCGGTACGGAGTTTCCAGAAAACCGTAGGCGTTTACCCGTGCGTATGTGCTCAGCGAGACAATCAAGCCGACGGATGGCCCTTCTGGAGTCTCGATCGGACACACCCTGCCGTAGTGAGTGCGGTGAACATCGCGCACCTCAAAAGTTGCACGTTCACGGTGCAATCCCCCCGGGCCAAGCGCGCTGAGTCGACGTTTGTGGGTCAATTCGTCTAGCGGGTTAGTCTGCTGCATAAATTGGGAGAGTTGGCTGGATCCAAAGAAATCTTTAATTGCCGCCGCCAATGGTTTGGGGTTAATGAGATCCGTCGCGGTGACGTTTTCAAGCTCTTGGATTGTCATGCGCTCACGGGTTGCCCGCGTGACACGCATTATACCCATCCGCACCTGGTTTTGCAGCAACTCCCCGACCGCTCGCACGCGTCGATTACCCAGGTGATCGATATCGTCGGTTACTCCATCGCCGTTTTGGAGGTCAATCAGGTATTTGAGCGCTGCTGCAATGTCTTCTTTACGCAGGGTACGCACGCCTTCATCAACCATTCCGTTGCCATTATGGTAAATGGGAAGTCCACCCAGTTTTTCGTTGAGCTTGTAACGTCCGACTCGAGATAGGTCATATCGGACTGGATCGAAGACCATCTTTTCAAAACGGTTGCGTGCGCTCTCTATTGTCGGCGGATCGCCCGGCTGGAGTTTGCGGAAAATTTCCACCAAAGCCTGATCTTGAATATGCCCAGCTTTATAATCAGATTGGCGGTCACGTTCTAGGGTATTCCTTAACAATCGGATTTCTTCCGCATCCTTTTCGTCCAATACTTCAACCTTATCGACTCCCGATTCTATGCATGCAGTCAGGCAATCATTCGTCAGCTCTGTGTTGGCTTCCAACAGCACCTCTCCGGTATCCGGATTGACTACCGGGCTGGCTGTGATTCGACTTTCTAGCGCCCCAATCGTAGCGGCGTCATTCACAATTTCGTAGCTATTGACATTCGCAAATAGCTTGAGAATCTGCTCATCGGTTTCCCAACCGAGTGCGCGGAGCAGCACGGTAATGAGCATTTTTTTGCGCCGAGCCAAACGGACATGAATCAAATCTTTGATGTCGCATTCAAACTCTATCCACTCGCCGCGATACGGGATAATCCTTGCCGTGAACAGTTTTTGCCCGCTGGTATGGGTATCTTCGCTAAAGGTTGCTCCAGGCGAACGGTGAAGTTGGCTGACAATCACCCGTTCTGCACCGTTGATTACGAATGTGCCATTTTCCGTCATTAACGGAAGTTCACCCATATAGACTTCGTTTTCTTTGATGTCAATCGTGTTCTTGTCACCAGTGTCTTTATCCTGCTCTCGAAAAACCAAACGGACGCGAACCTTGAGCGGCACCGCGTAGGTAAATCCGCGAGATTGACATTCGTTAATATCGTATTTGGGGGAACTAAGGGTGTAATTAACATATTCGAGGCTGGAAGTTTCGCTAAAATCCATAATTGGGAAAATTTCGCTGAAGATGGCTTGCAACCCAATATCTTCACGTTCATCGGGAGCGACGTTTCGCTGTAGGAACTTGTCGTAGGAGAACTTTTGGACCTCAATCAGGTCGGGGAGATTCATAATCTCCGGGATTTTTGCGAAGGGACGTCGGTCACGCTTACCAAATTCGATGCGGTGGGGCATACTTTCACCTTTATACTTAGAAGGTTAAAGGGGGATGGCGCAATGTTCAAATTGTAAACCACGCAAACCTAATATTATACAGAAAGATTTTTCCAATGTCAAGTTCTCTACTTAAATTTCTACACTTAAAACGAAAAAAGGTTGCCTTAAGTATAAAAAATTTTGTGCAAACTACTGATTGATAGCTTTTTTGTCGCCGTGCGGTGGTATCAATACTAGGGTTGGGCATGACCGGATTGGGGATGCCACTGATCAACACGAACATGTTCTATCTGATTAGACGTAAATCGTTGTGTTTGGCTTTAGAGTAGCGTGGTAAGACGGTGCGCGGGTAAGTAGATTAACGAACGCATTTGGCGGATTTTCAGGAACTTCAAGGGTATTCCGCAGATAATTTTTCGATCATTTCCTTTTCATTGGCTAGGCCTTCATCTGAATGTACAGCGGTTGTTAGACAGTAAATCGCCGCCTCGCTGCAAATATGTGTAAAATGCTTGCTCCTTTTCTTCAAATTTATCGTGACGACCTCAATCTTCACTTTCATAGAGGTTCTCATAATAGAATACTACTGTTTTTATATCCTGCCAGTGTTTCTCCTTAAATTGAATGCGTATGGTAGAGTCGTTAATTTCTAACAACACTTCGGGGTCATCTGAGTCCCGCAGCACTCTGTACAGCGTTTTCCGAGCCTTCTTACGGCGCTTTACGTATTCCTTGTACCTTGCCGCACACTCCGGACACAGCGCCAAATATTGAGCTTCGTGTTCTTTCGGGAAATACTTTTTATTCAGAGCTTCCACAGCCTCAAAGTAATCTTCATGAGAGTTATACTTTTTGAACGGCATGGCCTGTCTACACATTTGGCATTCTATTTCGTTTATTCCCGTGGAATACTCTCCTATCAAGCGAGTTCTAGGGTCAATGCTGGCACGGGAAATTCGAATACGTCGCGCGCGGTCCTCATATCGACTTTCCTCGGCATGGCTAAGACCGATAATGAGTAGTTCTTTCCGCCGCTCTTTGCGGCGGATATTGTCAACAATGCCTTCTAATTCGTCAAGCGATTTTCCTTGTGCCCTAAATTCATTAGCAATTTCTGCCATCTTCTCAGCTTCGTCAGCGGAGTCGAACCCTATTTCCTGAGCACGTTCATTTAGCAGAATATATTCCGTCTCTTGTTCTCTAGCAGTCTTGCCAAATTCAACTGCTTCAAGCCACGCTTGACCCTTATCGTATTGAAAGCCTTCAAGCAGGAGTTCAACTGATGCATTACATGGACGCTCAAAAGAGGTAGAGTCCCCATTTTTCTGTGGAACCCATTTTACCTTTCTTAACTCATGCACAAGGCTACTATGTCCCCCTCTGTGCCGATGGGATTGGTTACATTGGTACACTGCTTTCAGGTAGCTTTCTGGCAGGGAACACATCGTTAACCAGATCAACCTTGATTTTTCAGTCGTAGGATTTTCAATTAAAATCTTGCATTCCGATATTGTGTAATCTTTATTTGTCCCGGTATCCGACCTCCATTGCCCTAGAGCATTTTCAACAAGATAGTGGTATTCGGGATGTTGCCGGGGAATCCGTTGCTCGGTAGGTTGCAGTTTAGTTTGGGTCCCAACAGCTTCCGCGAATTTCGCGAACCTTGCTAGGTCTACACCGGAGGTTTTGTATTTCAATGAAAGGGGCCACTTTCTGTCCTCCGAAACCTCGTCGATAGCTTCAAAATACGATTTCAAACCGGTGTCAAGATAGGGAGAATCCAGAAAGGTTTTTTTTGGAGATGCCCACATTCTTTTGTTGTCCGAATCCTTATCAATTTGAAGAATAGGGTAAGATGTGAACAACTTCGCTTTAGCTGAATCCGCTTCTACGAGTTTGATGAATCTCTCCAAGTCGGCCTCTCGAGGTTTGATTAACCCACTTGTGTTTCGCGTGTATCGCTGATTCAAAATCACCTTAATCCGTTCGACTTCGTCAACTTCACGAACGCCGATAGTTTCAAGAAACTCGTGGGCTTTTTTCTGCTGATCTTTATTTTGTCCGGATGAATAAACTCCTTTAGCAACGTAGAAAAAATATTCCTCGTGCCCATCTTCCTCTTGAATCTGGAGCTGGGTTTCCTCCTCAAGGGCTACGACATCATTGAACAAATCTACTTCAGGCTCCGCGTCACCGTTTAGAAAGTAACATTCGCGTCCGGATCTGTGGCGACCATCGCTGCAGCGAACAATGCGAAGTGTTTCCAAACTGGTGCGATATTGTTGTCCTTCGATGTAATTCCACCTTATAGAGGAAATAAAATCATCAAGCAAGGCATAGAATCTTTGGTGCCAAATCTCCGATTTTTCCTTAAGCCATTCCATTACTAGGTTAGACTGAAGCTCTAGCACCCTAATCAAGTCTTCAATTTTCCACTCGCGGATATGCAACATGGAGAGGAAATCTTCGATTCTTTTATTTCGTCGCTGAGCATTGGTATCTTGGACAAATCGTCCACTTCTTTCATCTCGCTTTTGCGTTAGTTGTGATGTATTGGCAACCCATAGCGGTGTAGCTTTGTCTTTTCCGAGAAGTATGGCTAGATCTTCATCCTGGATCAAACTGGATAATCCTCTTCCGCTTCGATCTTGGTAGAGTTTCGACGCGGCCTCATAATCGCCCCGTTTCGTTGGTGTTATTTTTTCATTCTGAAATTCATGAACTATGGTATCACGGAGGGGGGTATAGAACTCAGGTATTACATCCTCCTGATTTGGAAGAACCGACAGAAACTCGATTGTCAGAAAATTTCTTCCTCTCAGATACGGGAGTGACTCCTTCAGCAATTCGCATGTTAACTTCATGAGATGGAGATTAAAATCATCAGTTATTGATATTGTTTCTCTGGCCGGGTTTGTGCGGTAAGGGCCATTTAGCATGAACTTTAAGCCCGTTTTTTCTTTTGTCTTGAAGAGTACGTAGAGTGAATCATCTTCTATTGGCGAGAGTCGTTCCTGTGCATCGATCATAAAGGCAATCTCTACGGCTTTATACGGTTGATTCTCCCATTTCGGAACTTTCGATAACGCTACGTATTGATTTTCCTGTTTTCCATCTGTAATTGTAGTGAATCGTACATTAGCATCCATCTCGTCTTCGCGTCGGTAACACGCGGAGTGATTTTCTATTTCCCAACGTATTTCCTGAATATTCCGCGTGAACAGCAATGTGTTCAGGTCGAGTGTAGTGAGACATTCCGATATTTGCGTGTATGCTTCTTCACGCCGTACTAGTTTTTCGACAAAATCCGGTTGTTCGGATTCGTGATTGAAGGGAAGAACAATGCGAGTTCGGGAACGTGAAAAACCATCGGGATAGGGATATTCTCTGACACGGTAAAGACCGTCTATTTGGAAGTGTTCATTGCCTGAAATGATAGTTGGTATTGCTGTGAATGCGAAAACCGACTTGAAGCCTACACCGAAACGCCCTGTTTTTACGAGAACGTCTCGACTCGTGCTTTTACCGAAGTAAGTGATTGCTTCAACATTTTTCTCGGTAAAAGGTTCTCCATTGTGTTCAATCACAATGGCATTTTTGGAAAGTTTGAAGCATATTATCGTCGCCCCGTAGTCATCTGCATTCTGTAGAATCTCGTACACAAAGTGTGTAGAATCTGAGTACATAGAGACCTGTGTTTTCCGAGAGGCGGTATCTTCCCCCAATTGTTTTTCGTTATGTGCTGTTATTGCTTTGTAATCACTCGGAATGTGATCATCTCCTTGCAGGTGTCATAGACGTATTCATTGCACTTCTACAAATAAAAATCTAAATTTTCAGGCGTTTCTTTGCACTTCCAAAATACCATTCGCTACTGGCTCCGCGGTAATGTCGGCTTTCTCCATTGCAGATTCTAGCTCCCGAATTCGTCGATTGTAATTTGCCTTAGCTCTGTCAATCAGGGATTGCTTCATCCGACGGATGTTTTCCGAGGTCGCCTGTTGTAGTTGTTCACGTAACAGCGCAACTTGCGCCTGATGACTCGTTGATAGACTTTCTTTGCGGTAAGCAGCAAGTTCTTGAGTGCGTTGTCGATGGTCATCGCGCGCCGCCGTCCATAGTTGCTGGTGCAAAGCTTCTAATACATCCTGCATTGGAGGTCGATTGGTTTCCTGCACATCACTATCCACCGCTTCCTCTAGTAATCGGCTAAGATGCGGCGTCAACTCGCGGGATGACGCAATCGGCTTCAGAATCATGTCTTCCTTGACACCGTGGAACTGCCACTGGTAAATTGCAAAATCGTAGCGTCCCGCGGGAACATCGTCGGTTTTCACTTTAAGAGTAGCGACGACGTTGTGTTCCTTCTCTAGCGTTAGTGCCGCTTGTTTCACTAAGGGATGTATTGGCATAATGAATGCGGCTTTGGGATGTTGAGACGCGCCTTCTGCCGCAAACGCAACGGGTAGATGCTGATCGTCGCCCTTTAGCCAATTCTCCCACTCTCTAAAAACCGGACTCCTTTCTCTCGGAAGTTGCTGCAAATCGCTCAATAACGTACCTCTCGCGATTTCCGATAGCCGCAGCGTTTTCAGCGACCTTTCACCAAGAATGTATTCGCGCTCAGGCTCCAATCTCGATTTAAGATAGAGTGTGACGAGTCGCTGTATTGATTCTGGGGACAACCAAAAACTAGAAGCATCTTTAACCTCTCTTTCTATTCTGTTATCAGGGAATCGGATGCCGAATAGTTCCAACTGCTGATTCTCCAGCCGCTCTTTTTCCTGTATCAGCCGAATTTGGTTGTCTGCCAACTGCTGCAACTTGGTTCCTCGTTCTGCCTCGGTCAATGTGTAATTCTCGGCGATTTCCCGGAGTTTCGTCGTGATTTCACCGAGGATTTCTTCGCTGCCTCCCAGCGCGCTTTCGAACACACCGATCCGGAGCAGGCAGCGTTCATAGATGTCGGCATCGACGGTCCCGGGCGTAATCAGATTGATAATTGTAACGTGATGGCTTTTTTGCCCTTTCCTATCAATCCGGCCTATCCGTTGTTCGATTTTCATCGGGTTCCACGGCAGGTCATAGTTGACAATACAGTCGCAGAACTGGTAATCCAATCCTTCGCACCCGATTTCTGAAAACAGCATGATGTCAAGAGCGTTGGTTTCTTCTTTCGACTTCTCAAAACGATCTCTCAGTTCAATTCGTTCGTCATCCGGTGTCCCGCCGTGCACCATTCCTACACGAAAACCATCCGACCCCAAGTGTTTGTAAAGATAGGCAAGCGTATGACGGAAACTGCTAAACACCATCAACTTATTATTGGGGCGGTTTTGCCTTTCGCGTATGATTTGTCGAAGTGCTTCTAGTTTGCGATCTGGCGAGGTTATGGTTCGCACTTTTTCATGAATTACTTCAATCTGATCTTGTATACGATTCACGGTATCTTCTTGTGGTATGGATTCCGTAGAATCCGCTTCTCCCCAAGCAAGCTCGTCGAGATGGCGGCTCAGAATCTCTTCAAGCAGTGGTTCAAGTCCGTATAGACAACTCGCGAGTTGTCGGCGGATTGTTGTCATAAGGAATTTGACATGCTGATCGCCGTGCAACCGCCGGAATATCTCCGCTTGCGTCTCAAGCACCATTTCATGGATCTGTTCTTGGGCATCGGTTAATTCAACCTCTACCGTCTGCGGGCGGCGTATTGTGAACTCACCGATATCGCGGCGGCGAGTTCTGTTGATTATCCCTGAAAAAGTATGTAGCGCCTCTATGTCTGTGATAAGTTGGACGCGTTCGGCGTGGGTGACAGATCTGCCTGCAATTTTACTTAGAATTAGCTTAAATTCGGGATTATCGTTGAGGATGGATTGCCCCCACGGGGTTTCTGCGGCTTGCTTCAGGGCTAGCTTTGCCTGACGCAACCATCCCTGTTCCTGCGAGCGTGCGGCGTCAATCGATTGGTTGATAAATAGGTTTGGCTCCGCCATGTGATTGAAGGCTTCCTCATCTCGAATCAAATCCGGACGAAGTACGTTGAGCAGCACAAACAGGTCATGGCTGCCGAGTTGGATTGGGGTAGCGGTAAGAAAGACAGCGGCTTCCGCATGGTCACAGAAAAACCGGACCGCATCGTGATTGGCGGTGTTCTGGTTTCGGATGTGGTGCGCCTCGTCCACAATCACTAGATCGAAACGCGGCGGCGGGTCTAAATCCAATAACCCTTTTGTCCGCCGTCGTCTTTGATTCCCGTCACGACCATTAAGAAGCTCTTTGTCGAACAACGAATAAGGAAGAATGACCTTATGATATTGCTCTGGCCACTCCCCATCCAAATTTGTCTCCTTGATGCAATGTTGCAGGAGTCGCCCGTCAAGATGAGTGAAATTTTCGTCAAACCGTTTCATCTCCCTAAGCCACTTTTGCTCGGTAACTAGGGGACGAGGACAAATAATGAGAACAGATTTGATGTCGCGACGGGCTTGCAATTCGCGCAGAATCAACCCGGCTTCAATGGTTTTTCCGACGCCGACGCTGTCGGCGATTAGCAATCTGGGTCGGTCGGAACGGATGAATCTCAGGACAGGTCGGTATTGGTAGGGAACGAAGTCTACACGCGCCGCGTTAAGCGAATACAAAGTCGACAAACCGGGATAGCGAATCTGTAAGGCAGTCAGGTAGGCGTGAAACTGGTCGCATGTAAGAGGTTGCGGGGCGTCGTCACGCTCGGTTTCGACTTGCAACTGAGATGCATAAAAGGTCTGAACGTCCCTGTCAACAAAAACGCCAATCCTGTCTTCTGGCGTTCCAGGCGTCACACTAACAACTGCACCGCGAACGGAAGGATCTGATCTCAAGATGACAATCTGACCCGGTGAGAACTCTTGCGAAGGATTTGGTCTGACATCCATGTTTTACCTCGTCGAAAGATATTAAAGATGGCGGGATAAGCTCGCTAATCACCGTATAAGGATTATCCGAGTAGGTAAATTCCTTCATTTGACCTGATGTAAATGGTTGTGTTTGGCTTCAGCGTGGGGTTGTAAGACGGTGCGCGGGTAAGTAGATTGACATACGCGTTTGGCGGATATTCAGTAACTTCAAGGGTATTCCGCAGGTGATTTTTCGATTTTTTCCTTTTCATTGGCGAGGCCTTCATCTGAAGGTCAGCGGTTGATAGGCAGTTAATCGCCGCCTCGCTGCAGGTCAGAGTACGATGTTTAGTATATCACAAAATTGCTGCGAATGGAAAAAATCAGTTTTATTCGCATTTACTTGACACAGGGAAAAACTGTATGATATATTATCATACAGACCGCACAGATGAGGTGCCGATGTTTTTCCGCATTGATTATAACAGCAGCCAGCCAATTTATCAGCAGGTGATTGAGCAGATTAAGCTCACCATTGTCAATGGCGGGTTAAAGCCCGGAGAGCGCATGCCCTCTATACGCGAGTTGGCGAAAACGTTGAAGATTAATCCAACTACCGCGGCGAAAATCTACAACGAGTTGGCGCACCAAGGGGTGCTCGTACTGCGTCAAGGCCAGGGGGCATTCGTCGCCCCAAAGGTGGTTTCGCTTGCGAGTGAAGAGATTCAACGGATTGTTTCGGAATACGCGAAGAAAATGCTGGTGGAAGGGCTGCGGTTTGGATTGACACGCGAGGAGATTGACTTAATTATTGATGCGGAGTATCAAAGTATCAAGAAAGGGGAGCAATGAGCGAGAACGTCATTCAAACACACAATCTCACAAAGGACTTCGAGCGCGAAAGAGCCGTGGATTCACTGAGTTTGACGGTGCCGCAGGGCTCGGTCTTTGGATTCTTGGGGGTCAACGGTGCCGGAAAAACAACGACGGTTCGGATGATAATGGGGCATCTGCATCCCACCAAAGGAGAGGTCGAGCTACTCGGTAAGAATCCGTGGAAACATACCGAAGTTGAACGGCGTCGTGTAGCTTACGTTTCAGACAACATGCACCTGCCGGGCTGGATGACGCCGAAGCAGGCGATACGACTCAACGCGTCTCTTTATCCTAGCTGGGACGCCGCGCTCGCGGAGCGTCTACTTTTCGATCACGATTTGAATCGATGGAAAAAATACCGGTTGTTCTCGAAAGGCGAGAAACGGCGGCTCTGCCTGCTACTTGCAATTTGCCAGAACGCCGATGTCCTAATCCTTGACGAACCCGCGTCGGGGCTAGATGTGGTTGCACGGCACAAATTCTTAGATCTCATCCTTGATCGGGTTTACGATGGACGACGAACCGTTTTCCTATCGTCGCATCTGTTGAGCGACCTAGAACGAATCGTTGACAGGCTAGTGGTTATCCATCGCGGTCGATTGCATCTGTCGGGTACGCTTGATGATTTAAAAACGGAGGTCCGAGAAATCCGCTTGCCGGACGCAATACCCCGTGAATCGCTTGATTGCCACTTCGAAATTTTACAATATGAGTCAAATGAACAAGGGACGGTAGTCATCGTCCGAAACTTCGACGAAGCGCGTTTTCAAGCATTTTGCCAGCAATTCAATGTGGACGAAACCGCTCAAGTTAACGGTTTCAACCTGGAAGACCTGTTTGTGAGGCTCGTCGGCACAAAAGGGAACAGAAATCGTCTGAATCGCCAAAAGCGCAAATCATAACACTCCATCGCTTAGTGTGGAGGAGGTTGCTTCCACGGAATAGGTCGGAAGGCCGACCTGCGCTATTTCAGGAATCCATTATGTCTCGCTGTCAGATGAATCAACGAGAGAAGTATATGTCCATCGAAATACTAAAAATGGACGCACGGAAAGTCTTGCCCTACTATGCACCCGTTCTGTTACTAACCGTTGGGTACGTTCTCATTCAGGAAACGCCGTTAGCGAGTGCCGATTGGAAATTGAACTTGATAGCCTGCCTACAGGGCATGGTCATCGCTTGGGTGCTTTTCAGCGATTCGGCAGGGACTGAAGTATTTGTCTTTTCGCGCCCATTATCCCGCGTGCGGTTGTTCTTCACACGCTGGATGTTCGGGATTTCGTTTCAGTTGCTGACGATTGTCGTGGTTTTCCTCACGGTTGCCATAGGGTTACGAAGCGCAATTCAGGTGTTGATGAACTCGCCTTATCAGCCGATGGTCAAATGGTATGAACTGTCTATACTGGGTTCAATTGCACTGTATTCAATTTTGAGCTACGTAATTGTCATGTTCCTAAAACTGCGCCATCGCGTTGTAAGTGTTCGTCTACCAACGTGGCGCGATTTCATCTGGATTGTGTTAATCTGCGTGCTCGTCGGAATGATTTTAACTGGTCTCTTTTCAAACATTGGCCCAATACCATATCAGATGATGTCCTGGGCGCTAATGACAAAGTTAGTGTTAACGCGTTTCTTTGCAATCTCGGGACCGATTCAAAATCAACTGATTTACGTTGTGCTCGTGACAATCGTGGGAACATTGGCATCGCTCCACTGTTATAAAAACCTTGAAATAGAGTCTTAAGCCGTGCCGAGGTAAGCGTGATGAGAAATGACAATCGAGCAAATCGGTGGGTGCTGAATGCGGCGGTGTTTGTAATATTTTTGCCGGTGCTGCTACATCCGGAATTGATCCTGGTCATCAGACCGGGTTACATTCAAGTACTAATTGAAGGCGGTCATTGGATGGGTTTGTCGTTCGTTGCTGTCATCATAACACTCTATTTCACAACAATCATCTTAGTTCTCTGGAAAGGTCGTCTGCGCTTAGCGGTTTTTACGGCGTTCTTCATTTTTTGTGCGCTCGCGGCCCCGTTCTTCGTGCAACTAGAAAAGGGCGCCGATTTCCCGCGTCAACTCGCATTATTTAATAGTGTAGCCGGAATAGACGTTTACTGCAACGATGTGTCTCTAGGAAAAACACCGCTCCAGTTATCGGAATCAGGATTTCACGCGAAGGTGAAACCGTGGGATACACCTCCCCGCCAAAAGATGGTTATTGGAGAGACGTTACTTGATAAGATTAAATCAAAACGTTACGAATCGGAGCTAGGATGGTTCTACATTCCTTACGACTATTTCGACAGACCTTACGAATTCAGTAGTCCGAGGTCCTTCAGTTATAACAATGCAGTGAAATCCGACTACTGGTGGCGTTTCGAGAGAGATGGATGTACAGGACTCGCGCAAATTGGTGATATGGTCTGGTTTGCTCATAGCTTTAGACAATATTTTAGCATCTGGTCATCTCCGGCGTTGCAATACCCCTCCATCGATCCGTATGTGAAACATCTGCTGCACGAATTAGTAAAGTTAAACTACCAGCCTTCCCTCGAATGGAAAAGGCACGTCGCCGAATCTTCAGGTCTACTTTTCCAACATCTGTACGAGGCGGGTCAACGTGATTCACGTGTAATGCAAGCGCTTGACGCAGTAGTTCGTGCGGAGTTCGGCATCCACGACGGAATGCTCGCGCACGAGTGGGAGGAGGTCTTGAATAAGATCGTGTTACGAGTTAGGCAGCGGTATGCGTTTCGGACGCCCTCGCTAGAATCCATGGCGATGGACTTAATCGTACAAGGCCACACGAAATTGATTGAAACCCATTTTTTCGAACGGCTTTCCCCGAGTATGTGGGAGTACGCTGCTTTGAAGAGTCAGCCACAGGCACTGTTCAAACGATTCGTTTACGAATCCCGAAACGGCGGGCAGTTTCTGGTCATGGCCGGCAACTATTCGCGTTCGGAAGCCTTGCGGCTTGTCAGACGGTATCTCCGCGATGTCAATATCTATCAATCGGCCGAGGGCTTCGCCGATACTGCAAATCTCAGTCAGCGCCGGTCTGAGGCACTAATCACCGCCGCGCAGTTGCAGAATCCGCTTGTTGAACCAGAACTACGTGATTTTGTTCTCAATCTTGTGAACGCACATCCGAATGAGTTCGAGCGCGAACTCCGGATGTTTATTGATGCGAGGTTGAAACGCCCCCTCACCGAAGGGGAGGCTGATTCATTTGCCGAGTGGGTGGCTGAAGCGGTCCCACTTGCTGAAGACGAAAGACTAAAATTCTTGGTTCGTCTAAGTTCAACCTGCACACACCGATATGTCCGGGATATCCTCCGCCGCCATCCGACATATCAAGAGACAGTTTTACAGACGCTGACAGAAAACCCAAACCCATCGTTGGATGGCTTTCTACTCGAAACATATCAGTCTGTTTCGGGAGTTTCCCCGATTGACGTCCCACCCGCACTGCTTCGCGCCATGATACTCTGCAGTACACCGCGCATGCATGCATTCTTGGATGAAATGTGGAATGCCGGCGACAGCAACAGGATTACTCTGTTATCGGCTATGAAGTACGACGAACCGAATTACAATCCTCAACTGCATCCGTGGACAGCGCCTATCTCGCAAATCGAGGATGCCGGCATACGCCTCGCTGCGATTCCGGTGCTCGACCAAATCGACACGCCGGAATCAGCCGAAATCCTGGGAGATTGGGCGTTGAGCTCAGATGCGGCGGTCAAGCGTGAGGCGGTATTGGCACTTGCAAATTACCGCGAGCGAAGTCGCCGGGCCAAAGCGCTCTTAGCGGGTAACATCACACCGGATGATCTGATTGTCGGTCAAACAGCGTATGTTTGGGATGGAAAGGATTATGTGCCGGAGGTGGAAACGGACGAGGACGGATAACGTCAGCGCTTAAAGCCCTTTTTGAAACATCCTAATCTGTCTTAGATGGAGGGCATTCTGGGGAAAATGCCTTGAATATCCGATGATTTTGACCCTCATTACGCCAGGAAGTGGTTATGCTAACTGCTTTTCAAACATGTTCTGAAGGAGGAGAAAAATGTCCATCGAAATACTTAAAATTGACGTTAGAAAGGTCTTGCCGTACTATGCGCCTTTTCTATTGCTAACCGTTGGTTACGTTCTTTTTCGGAAAACGCCGTTGGAGAGTGAAGATGGGAAAGTATTCCTAATTGCCGGTCTGCAGGGCATGGTAGTCGCTTGGATGCTTTTCAGCGATGCTGCGGGAACCGGTGCGTTCATCTTCTCACGTCCGCTATCGCGAAAGCGGTTGTTTCTGATACGCTGGGGGTTTGGGATTTCACTTCAGTTGCTGACGGTCGTTACCGTATTTGTTACCATTGCAATCGGATTAAGGAGTGGGGTACAGGTGCTGATGAATTCGCCGTATCAACCGCTGATCAAATGGTATGAACTGGCCGTTCTAGAGTCAATCGCACTCTATTCGATTTTGAGCTACCAGATTGCGGTATTCTTAAAACTGCGCCTGTACGTTATAAGTGCGCATCCACGAAGGTGGCGAAATCTCCTCGGAACCGGGCTGGTCGTTTTACTCTGTCTTCAATCTTTGAATACACTGGATGTGTTCAGATTCCGAGATCAAGTATTGGTCGTCTACGCTGCGCTTGTAACAATATTGGGAACGTTGGCATCGCTCTACTGTTATCGTCACTTGGAAATCGAGGTTTAGCTTCCCGGAGGTGAATACAATGAAGAATGACAATCGGGCAAATCGGTGGGTTCTGAATGGCATGGCATCCCTTATCCTCATACTTCTGCTACTTGCGCCTTTGTAGTTGATACTGCTCGACCAGCGGATAGGCATTGGATTACTGTTCAACATCGGAAACTGGTTTGGATTGCTAGTAATAGTCGTAACGATAGTTCTCTATGTGACGAGTTTTATCTTAGTACTCTGGAAAGGCCGTTTGCTGTTAGCGAGTATAACCTTGATGCTTACTGTGATTGCCTTGGGCATCTACATCCCGATGCTCCAAAAGAGCGGTGATTCGGGACCGCGTCAGCTTGGAATTCGACTCGAATCAGGAGTTAAGGTGTATTGCAACGATGTATATTTGGGCGAAACGCTCCTTGAGATTTCGGATACAGAGTTTCATCGCAAAGTGAAGCCGTGGAACACGCCGCCCCGTCAGAGGATAGTTATTGGGCAGGGGTTCCTTGAAGATATCAAAAATCATGGCGACGAAATAGCGGGCTCACAACTCCGGTGGTTCTATACGCCTTACAATTATTTCGACCAACCGGGGTTCTCTAACTACGACAATGCAGTTGCATCCGGTTACTGGTGGCGTTTCGAGAGAAATGGCTGTACGGGGTTTGCGTCAATTCAGAATATGGATTCGCGTTATTTTAGCGATGAACGACCTCTTAAAATCTGGGTCCGCCCACATTTACAGTATCCGTCCATTCAACCGCATCTGAGGCATCTGCTACACGATTTGAAACACTCAAATTACCGACCGTCCGTGGAATGGAGGGCGCATGTTGGCAGTTCCTCAAGGATGCTATTCGAACATATATATGATATAGGTTGCCGGGATTCACGGGTGATGCGGGCTCTTGAGATGGCGGTCAAAACGGGGTTTGGCATCCGCGAAGGAATGCCCGCTGAGGATTGGGACATGGTTTTGGACAAGGTAATGTCGCGAGTTAGAAATGATGCCGCATTTCACACACTATCACCAGAGACTATGGTGATGGACTTTATGAGAGCGCACAACATGGAACTCATTGAAACCAGTTTCCTTGAAGGTCTCCCTAAAATAATATTTTCACAGACTCCTCTTGGTTTTGAGGACACGTGGGTTGAATCGGTGAATGGGGGCGTAACACATCGGGTACAGTTGGAATTTAGGCTCTTGGAATACGCTGTGTTGAAAAGCTCCCCACCGGCATTGTTCAAAAGACTCGTTTACGAATCTCGACGAGGCGAGCGGTTTCTAAACATGGTCGGTAGCTATTCTCACCTGGAAGCATTGCAGCTTGTCAGACAGTACCTCAACAGCTTCGTTCACTCCAATCCAGTTGGTAACTTCATTAGTCCTTCGATGAAGAGCGTCTCTCGGTGGGGAGCCGTGAACCTTGTGACTGAGATGCGAAATTCGCCGTTAGAGCCAGAACTGCGCCGTTTTGTGCTTGAACAGGCGCAGGACGACCCGGAGACATCAGAGCACTATTTACGCAGTTTTATCAATGCGCGATTGGAGCGTCCCCTGACGGCGGTGGAGGCTGATTCACTCGCCGAGTGGATAGCTGAAACAGTACCTCTCCCTGAATTCGACAAATTTCAATTCTTAACACGCATAAATTCAAAACGCGTGTACCGTTATGTCCGGGACATAGCCCTGCGCCATCCGTCCTATCTACGTGATCTGGCGTATACTTTCATAACCTACCCAAACCCCTCATTGGATCTCTTTCTCATTGAGGCATACCAAGCCGAGTCTGCGAACGTGAAATTCGGGGGATTTGCACCAATCACCACTCCCCAGAAATACCTCGGTAAACCACGCAACCTGAACAAGCTGATTCGAGGGATGCTGCTCATTGATACATCACGTATGCACGCCTTTTTGGAAGGAATGTGGAATTCCAACGACGGCAACAAAATCTTGCTGCTTGAGGCGATAAAACAGGAGGCACCAAACCACTATCCTCATTTGTATCGATGGATAACGCCTATCTCGCAAATCGAGGATGCGGACACGCGCCTCGCTGCGATTTCGGTACTTGACCAAATCGACACGCCGGAATCGTCCGAAATTTTGAGGGATTGGGCGGTGGGTTCGGAGGAGGCGGTAAAGCGTGAGGCGGAACGGGCACTTGAAAATTACCGCGAGCGAAGCCGTCTGGCAAGGGAGCTTCTGGCGGGAAACGTCAAACCGGACGATCTGCTCACCGGTCAAACAGCGTATGTTTGGAATGGGGAGAAATATGTGCCGGAGGCGGCAACTTCGGGGAGTAGATGAGCGTTGCCTGAATCAAAGATTGAGTGTATACCGCAAAGAACGCGATTCGGATTCATCCATGACTTTCACAGGTGTCGCAATATCCCGGTACAGCATCTAGAAACCGAAATTTTGGCAAAAACTCGGTTTCTTGCCGCCATGACTGATAACTGCTCTCAACGACATTGCGGGTTTACAACAGCGGCTTCGTCAACTGAGATGCGGCGCGAGGCAGAATTGATACGAACCTGTAATCCGTAAGGTATAACAAACACGGGGTCGGTATGTCCAAAGTCCATATTGGTGACAATTGGCAAATCGCTTAACCCATGTTCTACTCTGACTGTATTGCAAAGCGCGTCGTCGTAGCTTTGAAATGTCTCTGGTGGAATCTGTCCACCGGGTCTTCCGAATAAGATACCGCCGAGCCTTTCAAGAACGCCCATCGCCGCAAGAGATCGAATAAACTCAGTAATTCGTGATGGCGGCGGCGCTTCTTCGGAGGTTTCGAGGAAAAGAACTGCGCCGTTAAGCGATTCTAACGGCGGCCAATATGGCGAGCCGCGAAGCCAGTCCAAGACTTCAAGGCACCCACCAAATAACCTCCCATTGACCTCACCGTAATCTTGATGAAATACCCAACCTGTGGGTGGATTCAGTTTTCGTTTTATCGACTGATTTTCCGGGTCAGACCAGTCCAAATGCTCGACAGTCCATTCCGTCTGGTTCGGTTCGATAAGCCCAATCGGCTGAGCGGAGAATAGCGTCTTGCGGATAGAATCAATGGTATAAGGAAACATCCCCCCATTTTCGGCGAATCCAGTCATTAACGCGGGGCCGTAGAATGAAACAAGCCCCGCCTTAAAACAGGCAGCGTGCGATATGGTTGTGTCCGAAAAGCCCATAAATATCTTTGGATTATCCCGAATGATGCCCAAATCCAAGTGTGGAAGGATGCGGATAGAATCTTCTCCGCCGATAGTAGAGAAGATTCCGTCAATTGAATCATCGGCGAAGGCAGCCGTCAAATCGTCTGCGCGCGCTTTTGGATTCTTGGAAAGCCAGTCCGGGTAGCGCAACGCGTGCTCGGTTTCGATAACGGTTACGCCAAATTCTTCCTCGAATTGCCGTTTCCCCATTTCATAGCGGTATCGGAATAATCCCGGCCCGCCCCAAGACAGTGAAATTCCGGCAACGCGACTGCCATGACGCAGCATTTGGGGCTTAATCATATCCATTACTTTTTTAACCAACCATTAGACGAAATTCCCCATCGAGTTCCGAAACTGGCGTGGGCATGTCTGCTTTTCACGATTTTTCCCCCTCTCTTTTCCACTCTATCTTACTGTTGCACTTCGGGCACTGTCCGGTTCTTGCGCGTCGACTCAAGCGCAACCGCTTCCATTTTTGACCGCACTCACACTTCCCGCGCCATCGCGGCGGAGTGTGATCGACTTGGTGGCACCGTTTGGCTGTACATCCAATCCGCCGTGCCGCTGTTTTCCATGTATCATCGTGTCCGTGATTCGGTCCAACAATGGCATGTGCGATTTCGTGTAGAATCGTATCGACAATGCCTTCCTTTGGTGCTTTCAGGCAGAACGTGACCGAGAGCGTTATCTGCTTTGTCCTGTGGCGGCATATACCGCCGCGTGCAGGCGCGAGGTCAAATGCAAACTGCCATCCCGAGTTGAGACCGCTTTTGACTTCGTGTTCGCGGATAAGGCGCACACCCAAGGTTTCAATTTCGTGTAGCGTCATTCCAGAAATTTTTGTAGGTTTTTTAACCGTTAAGGCGTTGTATGGCACGTTCCACAGCGTTCCGTGCCGCGTTGCCACCCGTGCCTGGCGGCGTAACAGTATTTGTACGGTGCCTTGCAGAGTGTGCGTCTTATTCGTAAATGACACGATTGTCCCCGGCGGAAATTTCGCTCCCGCAAAGTCAGCTGTCACTATGCTCGTCAATCCTTTGCTCCTTGTCGCGCTATTTCACGATAACCATTCTCCGAGGCGGCGTTGGTTCCGGGGTGATTAACCGGTAGAAATAAGTACCTGAAGCCAACCGCTCGCCAAAATCGTTGCGGCCATCCCAGTAGGCGGCACGTGACTGTCCAATGTAATATCCCGCGCTCTTAAATCCAAGGTCAAGGTGCCGAACGAGATGCCCTGTCGGGGTGTAGATATGAATTGCGGCATCAGCATCGTTCGCCAGCTGGTACGGCATCCACGTTTCCGGATTGAACGGGTTCGGGTAATTGGCGAGCAGCGCGGTATGCCTCGGCATGATATCGTCTGGTGTCAGTTGTAATTCTGCGAACGCTCGCCGTATAGCCGCGGCGTCAATTTCGTGCTGAAACGTGCGAATTAGCCCGTCATTTGCGTCAAATACTTCGACCGTCATCCTATCGCCGACGGCAGCCACAGCGCGGAGGTTCATGTCTGCCCAGACGGCGTGTGGTTGGTTCACGTCAACCAATTGGGTGACGCCGGTGCGTCCGTTATGAACGGCGAGTGACAAAACTTCGACCCCTTCGAACCGGGCGTGAAAAACAAACGCCCACACGCCGGCAGTCTGAGCCGGCGTCGGCGCGGCTGCGGCCATTGCCTGAGAGTTTTCCCAGGCGCGGCCGGTGAAGCTAAAAATCTTCGAGTTGTTAACATTGACAATGTAACCTTTCCCACCCTCAATGGGGAAGCCGACGCCGGAGGAATTTGCGGTGAATCCGATGAACCCTCTAACAGATGGATTGTACTCAATGACGATTGTCGCGTCGAGTTTTTCCATGAAGGAACGTGCTGTGTAAGGTTTATCGGGCATCAAGGGTAAACTAATCATGTTCAAACCCGCGCTGAGGTGTGTGTCGAATGTGGCGGCGGTTGGCGGTGTTAAAATCAGGCTGTCCGTCCGAAATGCGAGATTCTGAATGCGTTCATCACTTTCAACACCAACATCGGTAATTGAAAACGGTGTTTCCGAGAAGTTCGCCGCAAGGTATTCTGCGAGCGCATCCTGCTCCGTACCGGGTGCGGCAAAGGACGCTTGTCCACCTGACTGTTCTTCCGTCATCACCGCGGGAAGGTCTACACGACTCGTATTTGGAAAATTCGGAAAGGGATAGTCGTCGCCGCCACTCGCAAGGAAATTGAGTGTGACGATGCGGAAGGATTGCTCGGTATCGACGACCAACTCACCATATTGTGCAACGATGTCTGTGGGGTTCCCATTGGCATCGGTGAGCACGAGCGACCTGACTCTTGAACCTGCTGGTTGCGATACGTCAAAACTGAAGGCGAGTCCAGCGATTTGGGCGAATTGCCCGGGCGTCGAACCCGGCTGGGACCGAGCGACAGCGTGTTCGATAACCGTTAGCAGTTGCCCTGCCGTGAGTGTTAATAGACTCAATTCGTTGTTGAAGCGGAGTGTATTTTCGATATCAATCTGCGAAATCTGACCGGCAGCTTTCCCGACTAACGGGTTCCCCGGCGGCGGCAGTGTAACGCCGCCTACGGCGACGCCGATAGGCGCTCGGATGCCTCCGCCGTTTTTCAGTGAGACAACCACCGTGGGGTCAACCTGCCGTGCCGCGTACAAGTTGGCGTCAGCGCTTAAGTTGCCGAGATTCGTTTCTTCAGTGCGAACAGAAGCGCGGTTCCCATTCAGATAAACGCTCGTTTGTCCAAAAATGTTGCCATCCTTTTCGACAACCACCTTTCGGATGGCTTCGATGATTTCAACGACGTGCGGGTTTGGTTCGGCGTCACCGGTATCCACGACACCACGTTCGTCCGCAGCGAAGGCGCCGCTTACCTCAACGTCAATTGTGTTTGGTAACAGTAGGCCCGCCTCGTCAAAACCGACAACTAACCGGCCGACGTACCTATAATTGCCGTCTGTGCCGACAATTGCGACCGGTTGATTTGCTGCGGAACTGGTCAGAATCGGATAGGCGCCGCCGTGGACATCGCCGTCGCGCAGCCGATCTGTATCATCTGCCAGAAGTGTGTTAGAACCGCCAGCGATGATGATGTCAACATCGCGCAGCTGGGCTGCCATCATCTCATCAAGGCGAATTTGCTGAAGATGGCTAGCGATAATGACCTTGTTTATTCCGGTTTCCGTTAACTCATCAACGGATTCTTGGACGATTGCCGCCAATGCCGCAACATTATCCGGATCTTCAGGTGAAATCCCGACGTTTCCCGGTGAAGAAATGCTGCCGATCCGTGGCGTAGTTACACCCACAACGCCAACCCTTTCGCCCGAATGCGTCGTGATAATTGCACTTTTACTGATACTGTTCGGAATAGTGTGTGCCTCCTGCCCGGCATCAACAACAAGATTGGCAAGGTTGCTATCAAGACCGAAATCCAAGTTCGCGCTCAGAATTGGGAATGCGGTGCCGACGTATCCCCTGCCATCGTTCCGAATCAATCCTGCCAGTGCGCCGGTGCCCGCATCAAATTCGTGGTTGCCGATGCCTGATGCCATAAAGCCCATGGCATTGAGAATTAAAATATCCGCGCGTCCCGATCCTTCACGTCCCAAAACATTGCGAAGGCTTCGATCGTTGCCTGCTGCGAAAAACGGTCCGGGGATGTAGCTATCGCCCGCTCCGATAATAACAGTGTTTTCAAACTCGGCGCTGAGTGCGTTGAGCACTGATGAAAACCGAGGGGCATTGTCGAGCGCTTCAATGCCGCCTTCCATGTCTGCCGCGTGAAGTAGTTGAAGTGTGAAGTTTTGAGAGAAGGCAGGCCTGAAGATGCCTAGAATTAAAATAATAAGAACAATGAATACAGATAGTGAAAAGAGGCGTCTCTTGCTACACATTAATGATTCTTCCTTTAGTCATGTTGAATTAATTGTAACCTAAAATTTCGCACAGATGTAGATAAAGTTAAGTTTAAACGCGGCGTTTTCGCAAATCACGTCCATATCCTCGTAACTGTGAAAGAAATCGGAATTGTAGGAGTGCCTCAACACTGAAAATTATAACCCAAGCATTTTACATGGTGTTGTCGAATTCTAGATTTTTTTACCCAAGAAGTAATAAAAAAGAACGCCGTTCCCATCAAATTGCCCATTCGACGTTAATTTACCGCCGACAGGGGCTCAAAAAAATTGACCGGAAGGCGTTCAACATTGCTTCAATTCGTCTTCTACTAAGTGAGTTTTAAAATTTCCGTAAGATGGGTAATTAAGAGAGAATCCTGCATGATGTATTGTAGATTCGCTTATTTCACTTAATGGATATTCGCGCGAATCTGATGATTTGAAAGGAAGTGCCGTGGAAGCGTATCGGAGTCTGATTTGGTAAGTTAATTTCCATCAGGTTTATCCAGCGCGATTCGATGCACACCGCCCTCGCCAATGCCGACGTATAGCGCCGAGCCTGCAACCGCCAGCGTAGTCATATACGTGCTATACGGAGGAAACGGTTTAACAAACACCCATGAATCCTGACCGGCGTTTGGCCGAAAAATGCCTTTTGACCCTGTTGCATAGAGTGTGTTGCCAACCAAGTGGAGATCCCAAGAATATGACCCCGGCAACCCGTGGTTGAAAGATTTCCACGTCGCACCGTGGTCTGCAGACCGTAAAACTCCCGACTCAGAATCTATGATGTAAGTAGATTTTCCCAAAACGACTATGCTTTTAATTTCACGACTGTACACATCGCCCCGTGGGAAAGCCTCGATTTTCGACCATGTCTTGCCCTTATCATCTGACCGCATGAATTTTCCCTCGTGATAAACATAGACGTTTTCTCCTGACACTGCAAATCCGCGATCGGTTAAATTAACATAATCATCGGAGACCAACCCTATATCGGGACTGATATGCGTCCAATGCTGCTCTCCTATCTGCCATCGAAAAAGGAGGTAGTTCATTCCCGCCCCCAAAAATGCGTAGAAGGTATCATCTGAAACTTCAAGCTTGGCAACATCGTAAATACTGTAATACTTTTTGCGCTGATTGTCTTCTATGAAAGGTGCGCGTATCGCTGTTTGCACCGGAATCCATAGATCCCGGTTATCAGCCAAACGATATAAACTTGTGTCAATAAAGTTATCTTCACAGACTGCGAGGTAAAGTTTGCCGCCAGAAACGGCGAGCGCCCCGACATGTCCCGCAGGCAATCCCCGATGAATTGGAGTCCATCGGTTGCCGCCGTCTACGGATTTGAAAATTCCGTCGCGAATGTGGGTCGAGGCATAGAGTGCGTTCTCAAAATATACGAGACTATCCACCGTCGTACCGATCAGCCCGTCATTGATTGGCGTCCACGATGTTCCGCTGCCCGCCCAGCGAAATACCCCAGCGATGTTGTAGATACAAACCTCGTGTTTTGACAGTGCGACGATGTTGCCAGGGGAAATGTAGTAATTGTTCAATCCGGACGTTTCGACTGTCACCCACGACCGCCCATTATCCGTAGAACGCAGTAACTTGCCGTCGTTGAGCAAAACGTAAACTGAGTCTCTGAACGCCGTGACGCCTACGATTATGGAATCTTGGTTCGCCAATTCCCGTATCATCGGGGTCCAAGTTTCGCCTTCGTCCGTGGAACGGCGCAGATCGGTATTGTTTCCGATGACCAAGGCTTTAGGTTCAGCGACGAGAAAGCGGAATTCTGGAAGATTGGCGATTTTCGTCCACGACGTTTCATCCGTTTTTAGCCGAAAGAGGTCGTCGCCCACCTTCGCGAAGAGGGTAATTCCAACTGCCATAAGTTTGTCGGGCGGTTCCACCGGTAAACCGTCTCGAATGGCCGTCCAGGATTCGCCGTAATCATCCGAGTATGCGACGCCATCTTTTTCACGACTGATGTAGATTCGCGATCCAATGACGCTGAACGCGCCGATTGCGATGTCATTCTTGTATCTAGGATAACTGCCCCATTGCCAGGATTCCCCTTGATTGTTTGAATAACAGAATCCCATAGACCCGCTGGCGTATAGCAAGCCGTTTGCCTCTGTAATGCTGCTCGGATTAATAGGAGTACCTACGTTAGAACGGGTATCCACCTCGTTGTAGATTCGCGCCCATGAATCGCCGTTGTTACGCGAGCGAAAGATGGACGGCCCTACGATTGTGTAGAGTGTGCCATCAAACCCTCGAAATAGAATCTTGATTCTACCTCCGTATGGACCGTTTGTCTGCGTCCAATCGGTGTCATTGCGCCCTATACCTGCTTCGGCAATCGTCGCTGTCGAGAAGGAGGTTCCATTCGATTGATTGCCTTTCATGCCGTCTCGCGGATTCAGATTGCCCGGTCGATTGACAAGCGCAGGGTTCGTTTTCTGTAGATGGATTATCGGCGCGTCAATAAGTTCGACCATTTGTGCCGGTTCAGGTGCGTCAAAGCTGTACGGTTCCTGAAACCGCATCATTGATCGCTGCCCCAATCCAATGCATAGCGCAACGACAAGCATTGCTGTCGCAGCAATCCACGGCAGAATTGGTTTGCCTTCTGGTGACGTTGTTGGGGATTTACGGGGCATTCGATTCATCATCTGTTGCGTGAATGTAGGCGGCAACTGGAATGCGCCCAGTGTATGCTCCATCATCGGTATCATCTCCTTCTTTAACTGTAATCGGGCGCGATAGAGCCGATCGAGCACCGCACCGCGCGACGTGCCGATGAACCGCGCAATCTCCTCGCACGTCATCCCGCCGAGATAGTGCAGCGTCAAGACCGTGCGTTGGCTCTCCGGCAGGGCTTCCAACCCGTCACGTACCGATTGTCGGGTTTGCTGGTCAGTGTGCTTCACCCACGCCAAGGCATCCATGTGACCGCTCTCAACTTTATCGAGCGGTTGCGGTACCACCCGCCGTTTTCGATGCCACATCAAGCAGAATCGGTGCGCTATTCTGTAGAGCCAGCCGGGGAAATGCCGCCAATCCTTGAGCGTGTGGAGTTTTTGGTAAGCTCGGAGGAATGTGTCCTGCGTAATGTCTTCTGCGGTGTGGAAGTTCCCGGTTTTTCGGTAGGCGAGGGCGTGGACTGCGCCTTTATATTTATCGACCAGGAACCCGAACGCAGTATCATCGCCATCCAAAGTGCGTTGGATGAGTTCGGCATCGCTGTTAGCCATATTCATCCCTCCCGATGTTGTGCGGCTTAATGCGGCAATGACATCAGCCTCATTGCCTTCTACTATATTATGATGCACGTTGAGGGGAAGAGATCAGATGCTGACGTAATTATTTTGGAATAAGCGGTGGGAGAAATTGTAACGCCGTCAGCTAGATTAGGGACAGTGCGCCATGCATTGATTGTCAGGATATTCGTTTCACATCAATGGAAAGTTTAATGGAGTCGAAACTCGACAGATGCGGCAATGTTATCATAAACCGGCAACAATTCCTCATACCGGTCGCCCGGACACCAGAAACTAATCTGGTATATGTTAGATACGCTGTTGACATTTCTGAAGAATACCGTCCGTTTGATTCGACTGTCATCGGCAAGTCTCATCTCAAAATAGTGAGCAGGTCTGCCGTCTTTAGAGAAGTGGCTTCCCTGCTGAGTCACTTCGAAACTGTCCGGGGGATTAATAATGGCATTAATTTCTAAAAAGATTTCAACGTACTCTCTCGGTGACCTAATCTCAATGGTATGCTGTTTTTCGATGAAAATGTAAATTAAAGGGATCTGTTTTTCAACTGCTTCTAAAATCGTACTCGCAAAATTCTGCTCTGGAGTTAGCTGCATGAGCAGAAGGGAGACGATTGGGTTAAATTTTCCACGCTCACCAACCGCCGCGATCCAAGCCTCTTTCCAAATCTTGTCTATCTCCCGCCGTGCTGCATTGGATATTTCCAAGACAGTCCAATCATCAACAGGGAGGTTAGACACTCTGAATACGTACCGTTGATGCTGATACGTATCTCCGTGAAGCCCGTAAACCACGGCGGGCGGTTCTGTTTTCAATGGCGAAGGCACATCTTCTTCGTCACCGCCGCACGCGGCAAAAAAGACAGTTGTTAGCAGACTCAACAGCTTCAGAAGCTTGAACATTTTCGATTCTCCCGCGTCGAGTAAAAAAGCTTCTGCGAACATGAGCATTCTAAGCCGATTTCAAATTTGGGTCAAGCAGAAAACTTGGTCTAGTAAAGACTTGTGTGCCCTATTTACAAAGAATATCCAGCTATGCTATTATTGCACAATCAATAAACTGGCGTTGATATTCCAGCACATGGACGGGAAAATGTTACATTTGAATAATTCATCGCAAAAAAACAATGGTGAAAGTATCGCAACGACATCGCTTCAACCGATGGGGTTCACAGACATTCTAGACTCAACGTTCAGTCTGTATCGCAACCATTTCAGATTGTATTTGGGAATCTGTGCTTTTCCTATTTTGTTGCGCATTGCCTTTTCTGCATTCTCGGATATGTGGACAGAGGTCTTCTGTGGTATCGTGCTATCTGTTTTATGTTATGGGCTGCTTGTGTACGCCAGCGCTCAAGCGTATTTAGGCAAGGAAATCACACTCCTCGCCGCATTTATGCAGGTCGACCACCGGTTCTGGGCATACATGGGTTGTGCGTTGCTCTGGTGTTTGTTTGTCGGAGGAACATGTGTAAATGGAATTGCCGTTTTAATATTGTGCGTGGCTGGGGCCACTGTTTCCGTCTATGGCCTGATATCGGCGATTTTCTGCCTCGGTTTCTCGACTCCCTATTTTGGAACGTTGTGGGGATTCTGTGCACAAGCTGTTTTAGTTGAGGGAAAATCGGTGTGGAAAGCGCTGAGACGCAGCGGCGAATTGGTGAAGGGTGCGTGGCGGCGTGTCTTTGCTTGCGTATCAGCAATTGTTCTGCTCTATTTCATGATTGAGTTGATACTCATAACTTCCTCAACGCTCATCTTTGGTACATGGGGGATTGTGGACGAAGGCGACCTTGTGGAGATGATTCTTGACGTACAAATAGTCCAGATAATTCGTATTGTGTTGGATCTTGGGCACAGAAGTTCTGAGATCTCCCCTTTGTTGTATGCCATCCACACGGCGATTAACATCCTTACACTACCAATTCCGGCAATCGGTTTCACGCTGCTCTATTTTGATTTACGTATTCGTAAAGAGGGGTTCGATATTGAGATGAAAATTGCGAAGGACGAAGTGAAAGAATATTGAAACCCCTGAATTGGCGCACATGCGCAAAATGCAACAGAATTACCACCTCACTACATCAACTATACAGGGTGGAGAGGCTACATGGCACAATCCAACGCAGACAGCGGTGAATCCGCCACAACGACACCGCTTCAACCGATGAGGTTCACTGACCTCTTGGATGCAGCGTTCAGCCTCTATCGGAATCACTTCGGGCTGTTTTTGGGCATATCCGCTGTTTATTGCCTGCCGCATATTGTTTTTTCTGCTTTCCCAATTTGGATGGAACTGTTATGTGATATGTTTGTGGATATTATTTGTTCCGGTGGGCTGGTATACGCTAGTGCTGAGGCATATTTAAGACGACGCATTTCTGTCCGCGCCGCATTCAGGCGAGTGAAAGACCGGATGTGGCCCTACCTTGGAAGCACATTCCTCTATTTGTTAGTCTTGTTCGCACTGTACGGTCTATTATACGTCGGATTCGAGTTGTTAGGAATTGATAAGTTACTGTTGAATGATGAAATAGAATTCCTCATCGTTTTCCCTATTACTGTCTCTTTTATGGCACGGTGGGGTTTCTACGCACAGACTGTTTTGGTTGAGGAAACTTCGGCGAGGGACGCTCTGAGACGAAGCAGTGAATTGGTCAAAGGCGCATGGTGGCGTGTGTTTGGTATGATGTTTGGCATAATATTGCTCTCGAACGTCATAGAACTGGTGCTTCAAATTTCTTCGGCATTGATCTTCGCGTTGTCGGGGATTGCTGGGGAGGTGGACCTTATGGAGATGCGGGAAGTTCTGTGGCACAATCACACAGTCGAGGGCGTTTATCATGTGTGGCACGTCATGACCTCAGCCATCGAAACGCTTACAAAGCCAATTGCATATATTGGTTTCACGCTGCTCTACTTTGACCGACGATTTCGTAAAGAAGGGTTCGATATTGAGATGATGGTACAGAACAAGGAGGTGGGACAGTTTTGATTTTTTTGAATTGACCTGAAGGCACACAATGCGATAGAATTACCATCTCACAACCTTATCTTCTGCACGGAGGGGAAAAATGTCACAATCCGGTACAGGTAACGGTGAAACCTCGCTAACGACATCGCTCCGACCGATGGGTTTTACGGATATTCTGGATACAATATTTAACCTCTATCGCCACCATTTCCGACTATTTGTATGCATCTACACCGTCTATTTCGTTTTCAACTTCGGGTTTAACCTGATTATAGGTTTTTTACCGTTTATGTTGCGCGGTGCCGGCGGATTGAGCGTAATGATAGCCATATCGGTGATAGGGACATTGACTATACTTGTAGCTACGCTTTTCACTGTTGGGGGACTTATCTTTGCCAGTGCTCAGAGCTATTTGAGCAGACACATCACAGCGAGCACTGCATTCAGGCACGTCAAACGCCGTTTCTGGCCTTTTTTGAGAGGCAATTTACTCTGGTTGTTGGTAGTCGGTGCCTTGACGGTAACCATCATCGGTATCCCGTTCGCCCTCTATTTTGGTACACGCTGGGTTTTTTGGAGTCTAGCCGTTCTGGTGGAAGAAAACTCGGCTGTCAAAGCGTTAAGGCGAAGTAGTGAATTGGTCAAAGGTTCGTGGTGGCGTGTGTTTGGAATTATATTAGGGATTCTCCTGCTCGTTCTCATAATTCAATCAATACTTCAGTTCTCACTATTATTCGTGTTCGGAGTAACACAGTCGACGGGTGGTGACGGAGATTTGTTGACGACATTACAGCGTATGTTCCTTCCGGAACTGACGACTTGGGCGGGCTTGGTAAGTTATGCGGTTCAAAACTTCATCAACCATCTCGTTGCGAGTTTGATGCTCCCCATCGGGGTGATTGGTTCCACGCTGCTTTACTTCGACCAACGTATCCGGAAAGAGGGGTTCGATATCGAGATGCGCGTGACCGACACGGCGGCGTGAGTACAGGGGAAATAGCATAGTTCAATCCGATGACGTTCTAACGTATTGAGCGAGTTTCCAATCGGATATTCATGGTGACGATTGCCTTGACTTAGAATTTTCGGGACAGTCATGAAAAAAGGGATACTGATGTGCGCGATACTCCTTTTCTCTACCACTTCTTTACTACCGGCTGTAGTGACAGAGAAGGAACGATTCAGGCGGGAAGTGGAGGCGAACCGTACCGAGATGGTAGTTTCTTTTGAGGAATACCACGAGATTTTATCTAAATTGGACTCGCCTAACAAGCGCAGAACGGATAAACGACCGGACAGCAGGGATGACGAACCAGATGACCGGAGTATTGGTTTGTTACGGCATTTTTTACGTAATACTCCAGGGAACGCACTGCTCTGGCTGGGATTCCTTGTGTTGGCGGGTGTTGCCTTCTTTTTTGTGCGGCAAATCCGCAGGAATCTCATCACCGAGGCGCAAGATTCGGCGGATGAATTTTCGAAGAGTGCTGTTGTGACAGAGCGGGCGGCGCTTAGCCAATCTGAAACGGCTGCCGCATCGCAAGACTTTCGGGATGCGCTCCGTTATCTCTATTTATCAGCGATTTTGCACCTTCAAGAGCGGGGTATACTCACCTACGATAAGAGCCTGACGAATCTCGAGTATCTTCACGCGCTGCAGATGCGCGTTGAATTGCAGGACGCGCTGCGGCCGGTGATTCAGGTTTTTGACGATGTCTGGTACGGATACAAACCGTGCAACGCGGATACTATCGAAAATTACCGAGAACTATTGCAAAAGGTGTATCTAATGAGCGTCTGAGTCCTCTCGTACTCTTTATCCGGAGAGTTTCAACCGATGAGATTTTCCAGAATTTGCCTCCTCAGCATTGCCCTGATTGCGTTTTCCTTCATTGGGGTTTCGTGTAGTCTACTCTATCAAGGCAGCACGCTCTACCGGGTCTTGCGAGCGTTAAAATTTCGCGTTTCAAGCATCGAATCAGAGCAGCCCACTCGGCTAGATAGGGTGGACGTACTATTTCTGTGGCGGCTGCGTGAGGCCTTAGATGGGGAAGAGATCGAGAAGATACGCAACTTTGTCGAAGGCGGCGGTACACTAATTGTCGCAGGGTACCATCATGCCCTCGATTCACTGTTACTCGATTACGGAATAGAGATTCGCCCGGCATCAAAATCGTTGGAGACCTCAAAACGACTCACGAATTTCCCCATCTTTCCGATTCGACCGGTCAGCGAAATTCACTCCAGAACCACCTATTCCATTCGACCAATAAAACGGGATGTAGCACCGCTCTATGGGCGGGGAGAAGACTATTCAGTTGTGACATTTCGTGTGGGGAACGGACGCGCCTTTTTCCTATCCTGCCCGCATATTTTCAGCTATTTCGGACTAAAAGATGGTGGGAGCGCAACATTCGTTTACAACCTGCTGACAACACTCCCCCGCCGTGCACGTATTGCGTTGGCTGAATACCGATACTATCCATTCCGGCCAACACAATCCGCCGACCCACCGATTCACTTGCTGTTCAAAACACCGATCGGTTTGGGTGTTGTTTATGTCGGGCTAATCGTCTTCCTGTTTTTAGTTCTCCGGGGGAAGAGATTCGGGAAGCCTCTGACGGTTGAGGAGACACACAGGCGTTTCAGTTCAGAATATGTCTTTGCCATGACCGCCCTTTATCAAAAAAGCAACACCCGATCGGCGATTTTGAAGCAAATTCGCGACGCTTTTCGAACAGACCTCGCTGCGCGGTGGGATATTAACCCGAAGTTAGAGACCGTTAGCTTCGTGGAGGAGATTGCCATACGGAAGCCGATTAATACGGACGAACTTCGAGAGCTTCTGAAAAGACTTGAGCCGCATGAAGACATATCCGAGGCACATCTTCTCTCACTCGCAAAACGCGTTGAAGCCTTTTATGATAAGGAGAAAATTGATCGTACACGTCTGATGCAGCGTTGAATGTATTTTGTCTATATGATTAGCAGTTAAGGCTGCTTAGCGATGGTCGGGTAATCTCTCGCTTGAGCGTAATTACATACGTTGTGCTTTTAGCCTTGGCATTATAGAATTCCATGAGCGTGTGCAAATATGAACGAAAGGATCACAACTCGTGGCAAATGAGATAAAATCTCTATTTCGATTGTCAGCCCCGACCAAGGCGGACATAGATTCCTTTCATAATGACGGCTACATTGTGTACCCCAACATCCTTTCTGACGATGCGAGAGAAAACCTAATATCGGAAATTACGGGATACGAGCCTGTGCAGCATTACCTCAATGCGACGGCGCCAAATTTCGTAGAACCGAGCTCGTTTTTCATTCGCCCCTGGAACGAACGCAGCTTGTATAGCGGCCGGTTGATTGATGACCCCTTCATAACGTCGTTGTTACGATTCACAATCGGTGATGATTATCATTTTTGTCATTCTGCCCTAAATATCGCACTACGCGGCACCGGCGCGATTCCGTATCATCAAGATCACCACCATTGGAGGCATGAAAACCCAATCAACCTTGATGAACGCGACAAATATTATGTGCAGATTTTGTATTATCCCAATGGATTCATGCTCGGCGACCGAAATCTGAAGGTTATCCCTGGTAGTCACCGTGTTGCGCCGACTGAAACCGCGACACCGGAACGGATGTTAGCGGGCGAGTTCGACGCCGAGGCCGGACGCCGGTTAGGCGAGAAACGGCTATCGCTACCGCCCGGAAGCATGGTCTATATTAACGCCCGGATTTTTCATGCAGTTGAGGCGAAACCGTTAAATTCGCCTCAACCTTACCGAATCTTCAATATTGACATCTTCAAGGAAGCTGGGCCTCCACACCGTTATACCCAAGAGATTCCACCAGAATGGATGGTGCGCGCCGACGCGACTCGTAAGAAACTGTTTACCCGCCAGGCGTACACCGAGGGTTGCTGGGTTTCATGATGCGTTAATGGGTGGGCTCTGGGAATCTATCTTTCTGATGGCTGTATTAACTGCTCTAGTAGGATAGATTACGATTGTTAGCACAGAATGTTGAGAAGAGTATGGCGACGACGAGTCCCAAGGCGTTTTTGATCGATTTGGATGGTACGCTCTATTTCAAGAATGAACCCTACCCTAAGGCAGTTCAAACCGTAAGGTATTTGCGTCAGGAAGGGTATCAGATTCGATTTCTTACCAACATCACCGCCAAGACCCCGAAAATGCTGCATGGGCAGATGTGCGCTATGGGGTTTGATGTCGATGAGCGTGAAATTTTTAATGCGAGCTACGCTTGCCTCCTTTATCTGCGGTCACAACCCCGCGCCCGTTGCTACTTTATGGTGGATGATGCCGTTAAAGCGTATTTCAAAGAGATACCGACACACAGTGATTCTCCCGATTTTGTCGTCGTTGGCGACTATGGACACAGGTTTGATTTTAACTCTTTGAATCGTGCGTTTCGGTTGTTGATGGGCGGCGCCGAACTCATTGCGCTTCAAAAATCACCGTATTGGATTTCGCCGGAAGGGATGTTCTTGGACTGCGGCGCATTTGCGGCACTTCTCGAATATGCTTCAAATAAAACAGCGACACTGATGGGCAAGCCGAGTGAGCTATTTTTCAAAATCGCACTTGATGACCTACAACTTTCCCCAAGCGAAGTCGTTGTTGTAGGCGATGATATCGCCACCGATATCTTAGGAGCTGAAAGAATGGGACTGAGAAGCGTTTTAGTTAGGACTGGAAAGTTCCATCCCAATCAGGTAGAGAATCCAACCGCAAAACCGACGTGGGAAGTTGATAGTATATCAAGTCTACTCCTGATGTTTTGAAGGGGATATCCGTATCCAAATAGCGGTCGGGGAACAGGGAATCAAGGCTTTTTCCGCAGATTGGCGTTGCCGATGGCAACAGTTTGGATTATTGATTTCCCGTTTCGGGAATTTGGTCTAACGGCAGGGTGTGGATGAAATACGGTTGCCGCTGATTTAATCCGGTTTCAAAATAGGAGAGGTATGTCCAATTTAATTCAGAACGTCTTTGAAAAGTTGAAACAGGAAGCCCAAAAAGTGATTGTTGGGCAAGAGGAGTTGTTTGAACTGGTGGTGCTCGGATTCCTATCCGGCGGGCACGTTATGCTGGAAGGCGTTCCCGGCACCGCAAAAACGCTCGTAGCGAAAACATTGGCGATGGTGGTGTCCGGCGAATTCAGCCGCGTCCAATTCACGCCCGACCTAATGCCGTCCGACATTGTCGGAACTAGCGTGTACGATTTAGCGACGCATCAATTTAACCTCAAGCGGGGACCGGTTTTCACTAACGTTTTGCTCGCCGATGAAATCAACCGCGCCCCGGCGAAGACGCAATCGGCGCTCCTAGAATGTATGGAGGAGCGGCAGGTTAGCATTGACGGCGTCCGCCACGAACTGGCCGCACCCTTTATAGTATTGGCGACACAGAATCCCGTGGAATACGAAGGCACCTATCCACTCCCCGAAGCCCAACTAGACCGGTTTTTATTCAAACTTCGCGTCGATTACCCGGGACGGGAGGTGGAGCAACAGGTTTTGATTAACTATCACAACGGCTTTAATGCTGCGCAACTCGCTGAAGCTGGCGTTGAAGGAGTCATCGACAAAGATCTACTCGGACAATGCCAAGCAGCCGTTCAGGCGGTAACGGTTGAAGAATCTATTTTCGATTATATTGTCGGCATAGCCGAAGCGTCGCGCAGTTCTAATGACCTCATTTTGGGCGGGAGTCCGCGGGCGTCCATCTCGCTGTTGTTGGGAAGCAAAACTTACGCGGCGATGCAGGGGCGAGATTACATCTTGCCGGATGATGTCAAGCGGTTAGCCCCGCACGTCTATCGCCATCGAATTCTTTTGAAACCGGAAGCCGAAATTGAAGGGCTATCCGCAGACGATGTGATAGATAGATTACTCGCCGAATTGGAAATCCCACGTTAGTTGATATTCCTGGTTTAAGCCGTGGTTTAGGCAAGCGGGAGGTTACTCTGTGCGATTGAGCAACAAATTACTCGGCTTACTACTCGCGTCAGCGATTCCCATTGTCCTTTACAATGTCTCTCCCAGCCTGTTGTTCGTTGATGCCGTTTATCTGGTGTTGCTATTGGTCGTCTGCGTCATCGATTACGTCAAAACACCGCTATTTGCAAGGGTTGAGGTGAGCCGCGAAATGAACTCCAAGTTTTCTTTGGGGGCGGAGAACGCGGTGACTCTGCGGGTTGTGAACCGTTCTCGTTACAGGTTGAGGTTGCGGCTGAAAGATGATTTTCCCCCGGCGTTTCAGTTTAATCGCGTCATCCACGAGGTTTTCATCGGTGCAGAAACCCAAGAGGTTCTAACTTACCAACTCACGCCACTGCGCCGAGGGGTTTTCCATTTTGCGGACATCCATGTACAGTGTTGGGGGATTCTTGGGCTGATTATCCGGCAGCGTCGGGTCGCGGCAGCCGCGGAAGTGAAGGTTTATCCCAATCTCCACGCCATCCGACAGTACGAGTTATTGGCAAGGCGCGGGATGCTCAGCCAACTTGGACTGAAAAATTCTAGACAGTTCGGCGAGGGAACAGAATTTGAGCGTCTGCGCGATTATGCTCCGGATGATGATACCCGCCGCGTTGACTGGAAGGCGACTTCGAGGCGCCAAAAACCGATTGTGAGGGAGTTTGAAACGGAACGGAGCCAGGACTTGGTGATTATGATGGACGCCGGTAGATTGATGGCCTCACCCATTTTAACGGAACCAATCGAAGACCGCCAAGAGGACGCGTTCAGCCCAGAGTCAAGTCAGAAGCAGACGATGATTAAGCTCGATTATGCTATAAACACTACCCTTATGACAACGTACGTCTCAACACTTAAAGGAGACAAAGTTGGTTTAATCGCTTTTTCAGACAGCGTTCACCGGTACCTAGACCCGAAGCCAGGAAAAAAGCAGTTCCTCGCAATGCTAGAAGCTACCTACGCCCTACAAGTTAATCCGGTCGAACCTGATTTTGAGACTGCATTCAAATTCCTAGCATCAAAACAGCGTAAACGGGCTTTAGTTATCCTTTTTACGGACATCCTAGATAAGTACGCGGCCGAAGGGTTTGTCCGTTATTCAGCGAAGCTAGCCAGACATCACCTTATCGCATGTGTAACTTTGACCGACTCCAGCATTTTTGCTCTCGCCGCGCAGAAATTGACAAATTCCAAAATCGTCTACCAAAGGGCGATTGCCGAGAAGTTATTGCAGGAGAAACATGCAACCTTGCAAATCCTTCGCAGGGGTGGTATTATCGCGGTTGATGTTCCCGCACATCAATTGACGATGACGGTGGTGAATAAATACCTGGAACTCAAGGCGAAGTCTAAGATTTAGTTCGCGTCAGCGGGTGTATCTGCCATAAAGACTTTAGCAAATAATGGTGGGGCACATTGGTATTCGGCGGATATTGATATGTGAACTACCTATGCTGGCATGGATTTAACAGCTATTCCCAAATAAGGAGATGTAAGTGTTTCGAGAGACTATCGGTCAATTCATTCCTGAACAGCGACCGACGCTGTATGTACCAAAAAACAAGGGGCTGAACGAATATGTGATTAATCTTCTCAGAGAAATTGGCGTCAGCGATGCAGGTGGGTTCAATCGGACGGATCAGACCAAAGGCGCCATCGACATTGTGTCAGCCCGCGGAGAAGATGTACCCCAACGTGTCGATGATTGCATCCGACGTGGAGAAATCGCCTATGGCCTCACCGGAGACGATCTGTTTGACGAATATATGTTAGGCGCAAGTAATTCCCCACTTCGAGTCCTAAATACGTATGACTGGTTCGATTCGAGTGCTCAGTTTAATCGGCCTGCCTTGTGCCTGTTGAATCGCGAAGGATTAATTCCTAATTCTTCGCCGCCTGTGTCCATTGCCGTAAACAGGAAATATGAACGCTCATCTTGCTTATACCTGTCGCAGCGGCTAAAATCAAGAGGAATTCAGTTCAGTGTTGCCGCATATGCTGGCGACACTGAGAACACTGTGGTAGAAGGTACTCACGACTGGTGTGTTGAGGTCGTGTATCGCGGCGATAAATCACCAGATAGCGCGATGTCTAGAGCAGGTCTCAAAGTAGCCGAAGTTGTGCGGTTTAGCGATATCTCGTTGATTGGACGGAAAATCATCAATCCATGGGAGGAGGAGTACCGTAGAATTACCTCGGTTGCTGAGAACCCAACGGGTTCGTCTACTTCAAAGCTTTTAAGGGACAAAAATGAGGTTTGTAAGAAATTAGGTGAGGAATCCGCCGAGTTTGTGAGAGCATTTACGCAGGAGGCGGGAATGCCCGAAGAGTTTAACGATGTCGTGTATGCGTTGATGGTTGCAGCAGCAAAACTACAAATTCCCTGGGCAGAAATTGAGGCGGACCTGAAATCTAGATGGAAATAAGCTGTTTGTCTATTGATTGTAACAGGAAAATACATTGTGCTGTCAGAGTTTAGCAATATCGTGCCTTGGTCTTCAGCGGCGTCTCAACTCACATCAATTGCCTCAGCGGGCGGGGCAGGTTGACTCACCTACGATGCGTTGCAAGCCGTTGTCCATCTTCGTGAAATACGTACAGCGACTGTCATTAGAGACGGTCAATCGTAAGGAGAAATATGGAATTAGGTGCATTTTCAGTAAGTCTGAATGTCAAAGATATTCAAATTTCAAAGTCTTTCTATGAGAATCTTGGATTTCAGGTTTTTGGCGGCGATGTATCCCAGAATTGGCTGATTATGAAAAATCGTAGTTGCACAATTGGGTTGTTTCAAGGAATGTTCGATAAGAACATTCTCACATTCAATCCCGGTTGGGATGAAAACGCCTCTGAACTAGATTCATTTACTGACGTAAGGGAGCTCCAACGGCAGCTTAAGGCAAATGGCATCAAAGTGGAGACTGAAGCAGATGAAGAAACTTCAGGCCCGGCAAGTTTTGTTGTGGTTGATCCGGACGGCAACCCCATTCTTGTTGATCAACATGTGTAGGCCTTTGATAGACCCTCTGTTTTGTGTCATAAATGTGAATTGTAAACGACATGAGTCAGTGGGCAGGAGAATCCGACGGTGTACGATACACAAACCGTGATAACAGAGCCAGATGTCACGATACGTCCATTGCGGCTTAGCGACGCCGACGCAGTCCAGCGTTACGCTTCGGATGAGCGTGTAGCCGGTACGACGACTATCCCCGAACCCTATCCCGAAGATGGGGGTGAAACATTTGTCAAGCAGGCAATGGAATCGCACGCAAATGAGGAAGCGTTCTACTTTGGCATCCTTGCTGACGGCGAACTGATTGGAGCCATTGACCTTCGTTCAATTGAAAGCGAAAAGCGTACCGTCGAATGTGGTTATGCGATTGCCGCCTCCCACTGGGGCAAGGGAATTGCCACCAAAGCCGTTGCACTCGCACTCCGCAACGCATTTTGCGAACTCAGAGTGGATATTGTTTATGCACACTGCTTGAAGCGAAACCCCGCATCCGCGCGTGTACTCAAAAAGAATGGTTTTCGGGAAACCGGGGATTTTGCGTCTAATTTACCCAAGTTCAAGGATGAGCCATCTCGCGCATTTCAACTGACAAAGCAGGAGTGGCTCGCCAATCATTCGGCTTCGCCCGTCCAGAGACAGCAAGAAGAATTCCTCAACAACAGCTAACACCATGTTTTCACTCCGACCGCGCGGTTACAATTGCAGTTCGGATTGCCGACTGTTTGGACACACGAGGAAAAAACGCACGACCTTTACCAGCAAAGAACTAAATTCAACTCATCACGATTGGTAGAAAATGTTTGATGTCAAAGCTACTTTCATAGCATTTGAAGCGGCAGGAAATGACTGGTCGTTTACGTGGAGCGTGACTGCTCCATTGCTCCACGCACGGCAACCGACTTGGCGACGGGAATGGGTCGTATATGCGGCATATGGGATATTGAACGGAGGCAGTCTACGATGCTTCTACAAGTCATAGTTCAAGGATACAAATCACTAGTGGATGTCGAGGTATATCTCAAACTCCGCCGGAAAGGAGCTGTTGCAGATAATTGATCTATCGGATGCGCATTTACAGGGCAGTTCCAGAGAACCTGCCCCAGTTTCATCGGTTCTTTTTAGAGAGATTGATGCCAATACAACTACGCCACGGTGCGAGGCTCGTTGGGCGTTGGGAAACACGAGACTGTCGTGTCGTTGCAGTTTGGGAATACGATAGCATGGAGGCGTACGAACAGATTCAGCAGTCCGTGCGCGATGATTCCGATTCAGTTGCAGCGCAAGCGCACCTAAGGACCGTACCTCCGCTGTATACAGAGCGAGAGGAAATCTTTATGACCTCTACAATCAAGGGAATTTGCTATGAATCAAATGATACAATCTGACGGCTTTTAATTATGCCCCGGTGACATTGGGCGTGACGGATGATTAATTCAAGGAGCTATAGCGTGATTTTTCGAATTTCAACCAAAATAAGTAAGAAGATACACCTGACTCCGGACCAGACATTGCCAGTTGACCGTAATCCATTTGCGGATTGGTCGGTTCATTTGTTCACTGTCGAACGGATTCAATACGTGCTCATCACGAATACAATCTCACTCTATTCCATGGTCATGTTCGGACGAGGACTGAAGGACGAGCAATCGTTCCGGGAGCGGGTTACAGACTATATGAGTGAATTCATTCGCACTGCCGGACATGAATCGATAGTTGAGAATTTCATCGTCCCATCGATGGATACCGTCCGTTTTTCGAAGGCGCTAAACCGATCAGTAATCGGCTCAATGAACGACTTCATATGGCAGGCAAAGTTCCATTTAACAGAGGACCATCTATCTCTCTTTGAAGTTGGGTTGCTCTTGAACGAAACGCCCATGTCGTATTTGAATCGTAGCGGTCCAATGGATGTCTTTCCGAAGCTTGCAATCACGGAGGCAATCGACATAACCCCTCCTGACTCCTAACCCAGGAGGGCACACCTAGTCCATGGTTTGCGTTATGCCGTCTGCGGACGTTAAATCTTTGGGAACACCTCGAAAATCGCAGAGGAGTTTAAGCCGGCACTACGTTATCAAAAAAATGGTTCAAATTTATGAAAGACTGTGTCAAAAGTCGGTCTGAAAGCAGCAATACCGCCCTCTACGATTATCCAGATTACTACGAGTTAGCATTTTCATTTCGTGACATCTCGCAGGAAGTAACATGTATTGAGCAACTGATTGAGCGGTACGCCAAGACGCCAGTGCTGCGAGTGCTTGAGTTGGCGTGCGGTCCGAGCCCACACCTTCAGGAATTGTGCCAACGAGGTTACGAGTATCACGGACTAGATTTGAATGAAAGAATGCTTGCTGCCGGTCGACACAAAGTCACTGAAGGTGCATGGACAACCGAATTTCACAAAGCCTCCATGATAGACTTCAACCTGAACACAACATACCAGTTTGCTTTCGTGGCGCTCGGCTCGCTATACGCACGGAACACAGAGGAACTGTCTACTCATTTCAAATCAGTGGCACGCGTCCTTGAGAACCTGGTGGACTCTACTTGTTGGACTGGTGTGTGCAGTTTGGACAATCGCCTGCTTTTGCAAAGGAAAGCCAGTTGTGGCGGATGGAAAGGGATGGCATTGCAATCAAAGTGAACGTCATATTGAGAGATGTAGATCCTGTTGAGCAGATTGTTCAGGAAGAGACGACCTTAAATGTGTCAGACCGCGGACAAACCTTAACGATATCTAATTGCGACCTACGTAGGGTGATTTATCCGCAGGAATTTCACCTGTTAATTGATGCTATGAATGAGTTCGAGTTTGTGGGATGGTGGAACAATTGGGACTTGAACCAACCATTATCGCAGGTAACGGGTGAGATTAATCGGCCAATTGCGGTGGTTCGACGCGTCTAACGGATTTGAACAATTCAATCGCAAGAATACGGCGTCCGCCTGCCGAAAAGCCACGCTGCATCGGTTTGGTCTTCGGCAGTACCTCGACAAGATCGGAATTGCAGACAGCAAAAGCGATGGTTGCAATGTAGACCTCCGACATTCGAAGTTTATACATGAGCGACCGTTTCAACTTGGTTATCGGCGGTGCGATGGAATGCGCGGATGATGTACGCACTGTCCTGACGAAGATGGGGCTTGACACCTCTCATCTAGGGACGGTCGAGCTTATTCGGGAAAGACATGGTAATCGCCTCTTTAGAATTGCGCTTGGAAGTGCCTCTTACGTACTAAAGGTATTCAGGAATCCGGCGACCTCAGCGGAGATAGGGGCGTATGACCTCCTGAAAAATCTTGGTGTTCCTACTCTTCACACCATTGCGGCAACGGATGATGCGCTTCTGCTTGAAGATCTTAAAGTCAGCAGCGATTTCAGACTTGCGAGCGAGGATGATATCGAAAAGCCTGAAGTTGGCGCTGCACTAGCGCACTGGTATCGTATTCTTCACGACGCAGGCTCAAGGTTCCGGATAAGCCAGACTGAGACTACATTCTTGCGGCGTGAGATTGAGGAATTGACTCCTACGTCGATTTTGAATTTAGCCTCGAAGATTGGCGGCTCAAATCAGTCCGAGTGGAATAATCTAGCTGACAACATTGACAGAATTAAAAACGCGGCGATGGCATCTGCCGAGACGTTGACCTACAATGACTTTCATTGGACCAATTTGGCACTGTCCCGCGCTGTGAAACCGATTGAGGCTATTGTGTTTGACTATCATCTTTTGGGTGTAGGATTGCGGTATTCGGACTACAGAAACGTGCTAAGTTCTCTTGGGAAAAATGCTGCGGCTGCATTCCGTTCTGAATTCGGTGAGACCGATCCGAGGGAGAAAGTTTTGGACGACTTGATGGCGCTTTTGAATGCTCTCGCGGTAGCCTTCCGCCGTCACAAATTCCCTTCTTGGGCGGAGGCGCCTCTCGAACTTGTAAAAACGGGGGAGATTCACAGCAGATTTAAAGCGGTCATGGAGATTCTGTAAGGGAAGCTGCCAGACTAGTTTTCTCGACAAGTGGTGATAGCGGGCTACCTGCAATTGACGCCTGTACCCACCGCATGAATTAACGAAACCATCAACTGAACTTGCTTGAGTGGACGGATGAGTTCTAAGCACAGTTACTACAGTCCGGCGTGGGTAGCCGATTACTACGATGAATACGGCGAACAGGAATGCGAACGATATGATCGGAGACCTGCGAACGAGGTTAGTTTATTCCTCCACACGCATTATCTGAAACAATTCGTAAAAACCGGTTCGCGAGTTTTGGATGTAGGCGCCGGCCCTGGGCGTTTCACCGGTATTATGGCTGACATGGGTTGCCGCGTTGTGGCAGCAGATATATCGCAGGTACAACTCGATTTACATCGAAAATCTGCGGAAGCGCTGGGCTTTGAAAGTGCCGTGGAGGAACGCCTGCAACTAGATATTTGCGATATGAGTTGTCTGTCCAGCGATTCCTTTGATGCCGTTATCTGTTACGGCGGCCCTTTGAGCTATGTCTTCGACCGTGCGTCAACTGCAATGGCGGAATGTGCTCGGGTTTGCCGGAAAGGCGGCCACGTTCTAGCCAGCGTCATGTCTCTTTGGGGCGCGGCTCATCGGAACTTGGAGATGGTGCTTTCGGTACCGCCGGAAAATAACCAGAAGATTACTGAGACCGGCGACTTAACGCCGGAGAATTGGGGTGATGTTCGCCATCGGTGCCACATGTTTCGGCCAGATGAAGTGCGGCGGATGGTGCGCCAAGCGGAGTTGGCGCTGGTTGCAATTTCCGCTTCAAACTGTGTTTCAAACTGTTGGGATAATCTACTCATTGACGTAAAGGCAGATCGAGAAAAGTGGCAGGAACTCCTCAGAATGGAGATTGCCGCTAGCAGCGAAGAGGGTTGTCTAGGCATGGGCTCCCATATCATTGTGGTTGGGAGAAAGGAGTAGGCAAGGTATAGGGATGTAATGATTTCTATTCCTGCTCATAATCCAATTCGCGCAATGGTTTCTAATTCCAAGCAAGCGGGGGCCGCCTGCATTAAGTTTAACTTGTTAGGAGTTACGCAGTTGAACGACTGAAGGTTTGTAGTAGGGCAATTTATTGCCCGTTTTTACATAAAACATTTGTCAGGTCAAGGAAGTGAAAGACCTGTCGGACGCGCAATAAATTGTGCGACTACAAACTGAACTGCGTAAGTTCTACTTATTTTAAGATGATAACTCCTGCCAAAGAGGATTTTCGGATGTTAAAGCGGATTTCTACTACCGTATATATGTGGTCCGAGGGTCATGGGGCGGCTAGAAATGAACCGTATATTTGGAACAGCTATCTCATTCAGGTGAAGGAACGGGGCGTTTTAATCCTTGTCGATCCGCTTCCACTTTCCGATGAAGAAATTCGAGAAGTTGAAGAAATCGGTGCGCCCTCTCACATTCTGCTTACATGCAACTGGCACTATCGAGAATCGGATGTATTCAGGCAAAAGTGGGGTTGTGAAGTTTACCTGCACGAAGACGGATTGATGGACTCAGAGGTGCCAATAGATGAAACATTGCAGGATAGGGATGTGTTGTGGGACCTGATACAAGTGATTCATGTTCCGGATGTTCACTATGTCGAGGAAGTTGCGTTTCTGATTAAGGGTGATGGAAATACCATGATTGTCGGGGATTTGCTCTGCGGCGGAAGAAAAGACAGAGGTGTTCCTGACGGTGAACTTTGGATAAATGCGCCGGAGTATATCTTGGACCTTCAAGATGCACGGAACTCCCTTCGAAAGTTGAATGAGTATTCTTTCGAGAAATTGTGTTTTGGTCACGGAACCCCAATCACGCAAGCGGCTAACGCGGTGTTCAATGAATTTATCGAAAATGACGGCGCATGGGAGAAGTTGGAAGTTGAAAAGGTTGAGAGAGCGGGTGCTGCCTCGCGAGAATTTCTGAGGATCATGGAAACAAGAGGGTCGCGCTAAGTGGTGCATCTTACACGGTTTTTTTGGGATTATTTCACGTGATTGACGTGCATGCGCTTTAATTTTACGCTATTATGGAGAAAATCTACGGCAAACATTCAGTAAATGCGGTTTTCCATACGCGCCCCCGCGCTGTTCGACGCATTATTCTTCTTGACGGTAGAAAGTCCTCGCTCAACGAAGAGTATATAGAACATGCACACCGCCACAGTATTCAACCTGAGATATTGCCGCGGGAAAAATTCTTGCGCGCTACAGAATTAACTGAAGACGACAAACATCAAGGTATTTGCATTTTTGCCGAGCCGCGGACGATTTACGGCGAGAAAGATTTGGAAATCCTTCGAGAAGGTCGGGTTATTCTTGCTCTTGACCAAGTTTCCAACCCTCAAAACTTAGGCACAATGCTACGGAATGCGGCATTTTTCGGTGCAGACGCGGTCATTTTATTGCGGAATCGTTCAACAGATATTACTCCGACCGTAACGCGAGTCGCGGTTGGCGCTGCGGAATTCGTGAAGATTTTCAAGGTAATAAACTTAGCGAGAAGTTTGGACGCACTAAAAAAAATCGGATTTTGGGTGTACGGCTTGGACGAAAGCGGTCAGAAAACTCTCGCAGAGACGGATTTTGATGAAAAAACAGTTTTCGTCGTCGGCGCAGAGGGAGAAGGACTTCGTCTCCGAACAAAGAAGTTTTGCGACGAACTTGTGCGTATCCCGGGCGGACAGCATGGCATAGAAAGTTTGAATGCGGGAGTTGCTACGGCCGTGGCACTGGCGGAGTTTTTTCGCTAAATGAATGAATCATTCGAATGCGGCATTCTATCAAGCTGATTCTCGGAATTGATGGTTGCCAACCGTGGCTGGAGGATGGCTCGCCCATTCATAGAAGCATAGGATTAGAAGGGGGATAACGACTGTGAAAGATACTCTTCGGGGAAAAGATTCTTCCAGCGGCGATTCGCCGATGGACGCGGAAAGTATCTGCCAAGCAGCGCAGGCGGGTGACCTTCAGCGGGTTAAGGAGATACTCGCTGTCAAACCTGAATTAGCCACGCAGGATCTCGGCTCAAATAATGAGCACCAGCCCATCCATTTTGCGGCGGAAGAAGGTCACGCTGAAATCGTGCGTGAGTTACTGGAAGCTGGCGCCGATCCGCACAATGGTATTTATCCGCACCGTGAGGCGACGAGTGCGCTGACCATGGCGACAGACCGCGGGCACACCTCCGTCATTGCGGTCATTGAGGCGTGGCTCAATGAACAGCATGGAACGACACCAAAGGGTGAAGCCTTTGCCCAGGCCGCGGCGCGCGGCGATATTGAACGTGTCCGCTCAATGCTTGACGAGGATGCCGAGCTAATCAATGCAACTGACATGGGCGGAGGAACTACGCTTTTCAGAGCGGTACATAGGGCTGATTTGCCGCTATTGCTTGAGTTGCTAGACCGTGGTGCCGACGTAGACTATCGTGCCGCGGATGGGAGCCGGCCTATTCACCATTGCCTCGCGCACAGTTGGAAGGTGCCTGACGAGATGTACAAAACCTATGTGCTTATTGCGGGTGCGTTGATTGCCCGAGGCGCAGCGTATACCCTCTGGGTCGCCTGCGGCATTGGCGATGTTGAAGGTGTTAAACGAATATTGGACGCGTGCGAGGACAGAAGCTCATTGTGCAAGAGTCGTCAGCCGTTTTGGACCGACTATGAAAACCCGCTTGTCGTTGCCTGTTTTCAAGGACATGCAGCAGTCGTCCAGTTGCTCATCGACGCTGGTGTGGATCCAGATTCGCCATTTGAAATCGACGTCGCCGGCGAGAAGGTAAAGCAATGGGGCCATCCGCTCTGGATTGCGGCGAACCGTGGGCATTACGATGTTGTAAAATTGCTCCTTGAACGGGGCGCAAACCCGAACACGGCGGTCTATGCCGCCGGTAACGCTGTTTGTTGGGCATATCAATACGGGCACAAGCGTGTTGCCGATTTGATGTTTCAGCACGGTGCGGTCGCGGATCTGTTGAGTTATTGCCTGACAAACAATCTTCCTGCCATCTCGGAGATTCTTCATCGGGACACATCAGCACGCAACGGAATTCTGTGGGACGCAATTCTGGCGGGCAATGTTGATGTGGTTGCGATGGCACTGCGCGATAACCCACCGCATGATGAAGCAAACGGATTCAAGCTGTTAGAAGCGGCGGTACGCGGCTGGCGGCTAGGGGACCTGAAAATCAGCAACGAGGGATTCGACCGCCGCAATGCCGTCACAATACTAGGTATGCTGCTTGAACATGGTGTGAACCCGAATCTGAGAAACCCACGAGATGAACGGTTCAATTTTACGATTTTGCATCATCTTGCGGGTAAAAGCTGCAACTCCCGAACATACGGGCATACGGAGGACGAGGTCGTTGAATTCGCTCGTCTGCTGCTTGACTACGGCGCCGATGTCAATGCCATAGAAAACAAACTCAAGTCAACCCCGCTGGGTTGGGCAGCCCGTTTCGGATGCCAGAAGTTGGCTGCGTTCCTGCTTGACCGCGGCGCGGACCCCAATCTAGCCGACGCGCCGTGGGCGACACCAACGGCTTGGGCGAAGAGAGAGGGACATGCCGCAATTGCCATGACTCTTCACGAACGTGGCGCAGCATAGTGCGTTCAAAGCTAGACGCCAAAGGATTTTGCAAAATAGTTTGCGGAATACCGATTGACTAAATCTAACTCGCAACGATGTTCCCTGCATCGGGATGTATTAGCCCTTCGTTCAACGGCTCACGGCTCGGGCATAACCAAGTGATACCGTGGCTGTTACGATTGGTAATGTGCATTATACTCACTTAGGTTCGTATTTACACAAGGAGGGATTGACTGATTGATAATCGAGGCTAAGAAGCCTCTCCCACAAACCAATGAGTAAATGCACAATTTCTAGTTGCAATGACTATAGTATAGACTCGATAGTAAAGGTGATAATTGACAGACCGATGGGATCTCGGCATCCCAATCACGGCTTTATCTATCCCGTGAACTACGGGTATGTTCCCGGAACACTCGCTGGGGATGGAGAGGAGGTCGACGCCTACATTCTAGGCGAGTTTGAACCGCTGGATTCGTTCGTGGGTAACGTTATTGGGCTTATCGTCCGCAATGATGACGACGAGAATAAGTTAGTTGTCTCTAGATATGTGGACCGATATGGAGCAGATGCGATTAAGGCATTGACGGAATTCCAAGAGCGCTTTTTCGATTCCCACGTGATTTCATTTGTTGAGAAGCCTGCAACGGGATGATTTTGCACCTGTGTTTAACGTTTCTTAGGTAAGCAGAAAAAGAAATCCTCGCGCGTATCCTGTACAGGTGCTTTCTTCACGAGGCACATAGATGTCTGATAGATTTAGAACCTGTTTGAAAAGTATGTAGCGGAGCCGGTTTTTGGTCATTTCAGGGCAATAATCATCGGAATTTCAGGGCATTTACCCCAAAACAGCTTTTCCGGAAGACGGATTTGGACTTTTCAAACAGGTTCTTAAGCTTATTGCCACCGTCCATGTATTTCTAACGAAAAATGACAGTGAAATTTTGCTCTTGAGGCGTTTCAATACAGGGTATGAGGACGGCAATTACAGCGTGATTGCCGGGCACATCAACGGTAACGAGGAGATTAAGGCAGCGGCAATCCGAGAAGCGAAGGAAGAGGCAGGAATCGAGATTCAGCTATCGGATATCAACGTGGTTGGGGTTATGCACAGGAAGGGAGAGGATGAACGGGTGGACTTTTTTCTTGCTGCCGCCAGATGGGACGGGCGCGTCGTCAATGCAGAACCGGAAAAATGCGACGATCTATCCTGGCATTCTGTCCACGATTTACCCGCCAATATGGTGCCTTATGTTAGGCGGGCACTCGAAAACTATCGGAAGGGCAAGTATTTTGAAAGTTTCGGCTGGGATGAAACGACCGAATAGGATTGAGCGCGTGAATGGCGAGCGCATTAGGGATTTCAGTGCGACAGAGAAGCCGCAGGTAAAGGGATTGATAGCAGGTGATAACAAAAACATGAAAAGCCTATTATTAGCGATTAAATTGCCTAGTCACCTACTATTCAAACAGGTTCTGACAGGCGCGCGGTTTGGTGTATGTGTACGTCCGCCCAACTGCAAGAGTTTCGCAACAGAGAGAACATAAGATGAGTAGGAACGGACATATCCCATCGGATGACGCGGCAGGAGTAAGGCATGAGCATCAATGAAGCCGAATTAGAGCGATTTCATACCGACGGCCTTGTGACTTTGTCACCGAATTTTCCTCGTGGATGGCTCGAAGCTGCAAATGAAGCTATAGATGCGCTCGACGATACCGATTTCAACCCCGAAGACGGGAGAGGTTTAGCCGGTTGGTATATGGGCGACGTCGTGCAATCCGGGTTATTGAGGCTTATCTACGATCCATTCTTCGAGGACGCTGCCAAGGGAGTCTTGCGTGCGGACGCAGTCGAATTGACGCTTGTGTCTCTGCGAGTGACGAAACCAAAGCCCAACGCCTCAGCGGCATTTGAACCGCAACACGTTGATTTCAAATGTGGAACGGCCTCTTCCGAAAGCACGCCCGTTGCGATGCCCTGTGGCTTTTTTGTGTGGCTGACGGATGTCCAGGCGGATAATTGCCCTTTGTATTACCGCCCCGGCAGTCATTTACAGGTGATGCACTACATGGACAATCATCCGGACGACAATAATCATGAGATCCAACAAGCGCCGCCTAATCTTGAGTACGCGCCCGCGGTTCCGGTATTTGCGCAAAGTGGGCAAGTTTCCACGCTTTCAGGGACACTTGTCCACGGCGGATCTGTGACGCCAGGGCATCGGGAACGTAGACTTCTCGTGATCGAGTTTAGAGCAAAAGGCACCGATTTTCCGTTGTACGCTCAGTTGGAGGAACGCAGCAGAAAATACCTACAGGAGTTGAAGAATCACCTGCCATCCCACAGACTGCATCTGCTTCCTGAATAAGCCATGATATATTCTACTACGACACCGAAATTCTCACGCCATGAAATTGAAAATTGAAAATCGTGATTGTGTTTTTTGTAGAATCGTAGGTGGTGAGACGGATTCTGCAACGGTATTTGAGGACGATGCGACTTTGGCATTCATGGACCACCGGCAAAGCAACGAGGGGCACGTCTTGGTTGTTCCGAAAAGTCATTACGAACAAATCTATGACGTAGACGACGACACCGCATCGGCGCTTGCCAAAACGGTGCGGAATGTGGCACGTGCTGTGCGCCAAGTCTATGAACCGGAAGGCATATCCATTTGGCAGTCGAACGGCGCCGCGGCAAATCAGGAGGTACCGCATGTTCATTGGCACGTTTTTCCGCGATACACCAACGATGGGCATCTTGTGGTGTATCCTGGGGGTACCGCCGGCAGACCGCGAAACAAACCGGTAGAAAATCTGAGAAGGATTTCTGTGCCTTTGATAGAAGCACTTAAGAATGGCATCGCTTAACATTGCGGTTTAGTGCTATGTTATTGGGGCAGTTGTTTCCTTCGGACGATCCCTCTACAGCCTCTGAAATCGCTGACCCGCAGCGTGCAAACCAACAGCGCCTTGATTACAGATTGAAACCTTGTTTTTTTCCCTCAAAAATAACTCAGTCAGCCGAACACATGGAGAACAGTAATGGAAATCGGTTCAATTCATGACGCGGCAGCAAGCGGCGATTTGGACGCAGTGAAGAGATTCGTTGAACGAGACCCGCAGTTGGTCAATCAAGATGACGAATATGAATGGCGTCCGATTTTCCATGCCGGACTAAGACGCCATTATAATGTTGTCAAATATCTGATAGATTCGGGTGCCGATTTGGCGGCTCATGACGGCTATGCCTTGCACTATGCGGGTGAAGTACCGGACAATAAGGATATCGTGTCGCTGCTCGTTTCCTATGGTGGGTTGGATGCACACACCAAACCATCATCCGAGCCCGCTCGGCAGTTTATATATGCCGTTTTTTTAGCTAATGTGACGCGGGTAAAATCCATGCTCGGCGAAAATCCAGCGTTAGTACGGGAGCGCTACGCACGGGGTGATACCGCTTTGCACCATGCCGCTCGAAACGGTGACATTGAAATCGCAAAACAGTTGGTCTCCTGTGGTGCAGATGTTAATGCAACATCAGATCACGAGCATTTTCCTTTATACTGTGCAGCCGGACATGGACACTTAGAAACCACCCGATATCTAGTAGAAAACGGCGCAGATTTAAGGGCTAGACTTAGCGATGGAAAAACAGTTGGTGAATGGTTAAGACAGTATGCGGACGCCGACAGCCGATTTAGGTTATGTCTAGATTTTTTGGAAGCACAAGGTGCGACGTGATACGGGCTTTCGGAAATTCTTTCAGCAGCGTGTTCCTTGAACAGTTTCGGATGATAGGGTTGCCAAACATTCCTGTTGCTCCAAAGACTGTATGCGGCACACGATTTTAGTAGAGATTCCCTCAGGGAGGTGTCATGTCGATTGAATCTTTAGCCGACTTTGAAGGCATGTCGCGGGTCGGAAAAGCTGTTGCGGCAACGTTGAGGGCAATGTCGGACTACGTTCGTCCGGGGGTTTCGACTGCAGAAGTAGATTTCGTTGGCGCGCAAGTTCTCAGGCAGCACGGGGCGCGGTCAGCACCACAGTATTTCTATGATTTCCCTGCAGTCAATCTGATTAGCGTCAACGATGAGGTCGTTCACGGTATTCCCGGCGATCGGCTTTTGCGATCCGGGGATTTGGTAAGCCTTGACGTTACCGCAGAGTTAGATGGATACATCGCGGATGCGGCTACAACCATTCCGCTCCCACCGTATTCTAAAGAGGCCGCGAAGTTGTGCCGTTGTGCGGAAACAGCCTTTGAGAAGGCGGCGGCGGTTGCTCGTGCCGGAAGCCCCATCCATTGTATTGGTAAAGCCGTTGAACGAGAGGCGGGCAAAGATGGGTTCGCCGTGATTAAGGAGTTAGGAGGTCACGGTGTTGGTAGACACATCCATGAAAATCCGTTCGTTGCCAACTTTTTCCATCCAACCGATACGCAGCCGTTGACTGACGGTCTGGTTATCGCGATTGAACCGCTGATTGCTGAACGTTCGGGGAAAATCTTTGAGGACGATGATGGCTGGACAATTCGAACAGTCGATGGCGGTCTATCTGCACATTATGAACACACCGTAGTGATTAGGGAAGGTAAACCTATTTTACTTACGGTGGCGTAGCGGTTAGTGTTCTGTTGACGCACGTTTCTTGCTGCGGAAAATATGCGCTTCCGCCTTTCAGATTACGGCGAGCGTCATTTGAGAAGTGTCGCACGAAAGGCTTCAAAATGAAGACCAACAGTCCGTTCCACGATGAAACCTACCTTCGAGCCAACCGGGAGAATTGGAATGAACGGGTCGAACACCACTACGGCACGAAGTATTACGATGTTCAAGGATTTCTCTCTGGCAGATGCACGTTAAAGCCGGTCGAGTTCAAAGCACTTGGTGAAGTTACCGGAAAGCGAATTCTCCATCTGCAATGCCACTTTGGTCTCGATACGCTTTCACTTAGCAGAATGGGCGGAATCGTGACGGGTATAGACTTTTCCGAGGCAGCAATTCGGAAAGCAAAGAATCTTAGCGAAATGACCAAGCTGAATGCCGAGTTCCATTGCGCTGATGTCCACTCTGTGTGTGATGTTCTGGATTGTGGTTCATTCGATCTCGTCTTTGCCTCTTACGGCGTGTTCTGCTGGATACAGGATCTCTATCGATGGTTTTCGGTTGCGAGCGCAATGTTGAAACCTGATGGCAGAATTTTCGTAATCGATGGACATCCGGCACTCGACATGCTTAACTATGATGCCGCGGACGACTGGTTTTCGTTCAACGGACACTATTTCCACGAGGAGACCCCGGAACTATGCACTGTAAAGGAGTCTTACACTGGTGAAGGCGGTAGTCTGGTGAATTCCACAACCTACCAGTGGTACCACCATCTTGGTGAATATGCCACCGCGGTTGGATCCGCTGGTCTCATAATCCATTCGTTAGCGGAGTACCCCTATTGCCATTTTCGCAAGTTCCCGTGCATGGTTCAACGCTCCGATGGCTATTGGGAGATTCCGAATCACAGCTTACCCATCATGTTCTCCATGGATTGCAGGAAGGCGGCTATTGTGTAACCGCACAGTTTTCGTTGCGGCGATACCGCACCTTTTCCCCGACAACGCTCGACAAGCTTGGGGATCGCGGACCGGCGTAACGTATGCCAAAGGTAGGCAAGAACGGCAAACCAATGCGTGAAGGTGATGTTTTCCAAAACACAAAAATTCCCGTTACAGTCGAATCGTTGCAGTCCGATTTTCGTGCGCTTGGCGTTAGGGCGGGGCTGGTATTGATGGTACATTCATCCTTGAGCGCGATGGGATGGGTGTGCGGCGGAGCTGTGGCGGTCATACTGGCACTTCAGGAAGTCTTAGGCGCCGCTGGGACGCTTGTGATGCCCGCCCATTCAACGGACTTGACAGAGCCAAGCGAGTGGCAAAATCCCTCTGTACCTGAGTCGTGGTGGCAGGTCATACGTGCGTACATGCCAGCCTACCATCCGGACCTGACGCCCACACGCTCAATGGGTGTTATTGCAGAGACGTTCCGAAAGCAAAATGGCGTTCTCCGCAGCGCACATCCGCACCACTCGTTTTGTGCACGTGGCCCTCAAGCGTCGCACATTACAGATAACCATCCATTGGCGTTTGGCATGGGAGAGGGTTCGCCGCTTGCGAGAATCTACGATTTGGACGGTTTTGTATTGCTTCAAGGTGTCGGTCATAACCGCAATAAATCAATGCACCTCGCAGAATATCGGGCGGCCTACCGAACCAAACACACGGTACAACAGGGGGCGCCGATTTCATCGTCGGGTTCAAGGAGATGGACCATCTTTGAAAATATCGATCTTGACAGTTCCGATTTTGAGCGTATCGGTGAGGACTTTCTTCAATCTGATGCGGGAAAACTGGTACGTCGCGGCACAGTTGGTCTTGCAGCGTGCCAACTCATGTCACAACGCGCCATCGTTGACTTCGCTGTTGATTGGCTTGAAGGGCATAGGACGCAGTGAACCAGTCAGGAATTCGGTGATTCCGTGGATAATCCAAATATTGTTATCATCGGCGATGAATCGCAGGCTGGAACATACGTTCTGCGGATTCATCTCAATGCGGACACTTCATTACGGTTCGGGCGATTCAAGCGTGGGAAATTGATTTCGCTGCCCGCCGGTGAATACGCCTATGTCGGCTCCGCGCTCTCGGAGAAAGGTTCGACATCTCTGGCGCGGCGGCTGATACGACACGCAACTCGAAGTGAGGGTCAAGCACCGCACCGTATTCGAGAAGAGATGATGCGCCGATGCGTTGAATGCGGTTTGGGAAACGGCGACTTGCTGCCAAAGCGCGGTAAAACCTTATTCTGGAACATTGACTTCCTCTTGGATTTGGGTTCGGCGGAGATTGCGGGCGTCTACGCCATTCGGTCAGGAAAACGATTGGAAAGCAGGCTTGCCAAACACCTTGAGCGGGATTCACACACGGAAGTTATCGAACGCGGTGTAGGTGCGAACGATGTCCCAGGCAACACACATCTGTTGCTCGTCCGCGCGGAGGAGCGGTGGTGGGCGTCGCTCGCGGCGAAACTTGCTAACGTGGGTGACGGTAGTTCGTAGTCGGCGTATGACGGAAGTATCCTATCGGCATCCTGAGCAGAGCGGAAGCTGGTTCGCGAATCAGCTAATTGCGCAGCACCGATGAATACATCGGGGGACAACGTGTGGATACACGCTTCTGTATTCGTACCCGAAAACCGTATAGATAAAGAAAAAGGCGAGTTTGCACGTAAAGACAGATAAAACCATTTTCATATGGCGGGAACAGCAGACCACAAAAGAATTTAATTTTCCCGGTTTCTTTCTGTTAGTAGAATTATACTGTAAATCTATCTACATGTTTACACACTCTTTGAATTATGTGCCACGTTTAATTACCTATCCCCCAACGGTGCTTTACCGTCAATCCGTTTTTCAAGGATGGCTACTCTAGGTAATGATGCACTTAAGTCTCCACCTGCAAGTTGCCCATGTGTACGCCACTGTCCACGTAAATTCCCGCCCATGCTACCATAAGTATCAGCCTCTGTATGCTCCGGTTGACTCCTCATCCAGTTGGTATAGACAACTGGTTCCCCGCTGTTCCACTGCCATTCGCCCGCTTCAACTGAATAGGTCAACCCAATCCAATAGGAATGAAAGCCAAAGTGCTCGACCAGCCATTCCTGCTCGGTACTGTCATTTATTGAAACGAGTTGTGCACCTTCTGTGCGTGCTTTGGTTTGGGCATCTTGCCAACTGCTGCAACGAATGCTTTTGTAAAGGCTTTCATTGGGAGCCCCAATCCACACGCCAAGCATGTTCGGTTCGGTGGGTGCCATCAATCCCATCATATCCCGAATTGGTGTGTCGTTGAGTGTGAAAACTACGTCTTTTCGTTCTTCCCCAGATTTGACCGTAAACTTCGATGTCGCAGAGAGTCCTTGATATTCTACGGAAGCGACATAGACTCCACGTTGTGGTAAATATTCGATAAAATAACCGGCATAATCGGTCACGGGCCGGCGACTTGAATGGTGGAGAGAATTTTTATCCGAACCGTCACTGCGTACGTCTAACATGAACATTGCTTTCGGAAGGGCGGTGCCGTCCTCAAATACGATTCGTCCCCGCATTGACATGGAAGTTTCTTGGAGCGTGAAGACCAGATCTTCCCGCTGCTCTCCACCTTTTAGGGTAAACTCGGACGTTGCCGAAAGCCCTTGACATTTCACCGATACCTTGTAGGATGCGACCTCGAAATTAGGCTCATCAACGTATCTCACAAAGTAACCGTCGGAGTTCGTTCGCGTTGACCAATCTTTAAACTCTTTTCTGGCCAGCCTCCCAATGTCATACTCACGTTGCTCGTGGAGGTCGATCTGTGCGTTAGCAAACTGTGTGCCATCCTTGGAAACCACCTTTCCCCGATACCGAGTACGAGGCCGCGCCGTGATTCTCACGTTTTCGAGATGTGTTCCCGGCTCAACCAAAAACTTAATCCCTTTTGGGTGCGACAGGATTGTTGGATAGACGGTTATCGCGCCGACTTTCATTGATAGCAATTCATAACTTTTCTGAGATTCCTGCGGCGTTGAAGACGATCCAATCAGTTGAACCGGGCCGGACATTACGTGGGTGATAAAGAAGTGTCCCGCTTCATCGGTTTTATCGACAGATATTATCGGAAGGCCGCCATTTTCCGCAACAGCATAGCCGTTGACAAGTTTTATGGGCTTCATGGTTAGAGGAAACCCGGCGACCGGGTTCCCTTCTACATCAACTACACGCCCAGAGAGTGTGCTTGGGATTTTGGGCGTGATGCCGAGCGACACGGAGGTCAGCAACAACGCCACAATCCCGGTAATTGATGTCACGCTGAATTTGAATATTGAACGATTCATAGTGAATATCCCCTTTCGGTTGGTGCGCTGTGAAAGATTGAAAAATAGAATCTACGCAAGAATCATCAAACCATCTCCATATTACCATATTTCCCTTTTTTTGGATTGGGGTCATGAGTCTAGGTTTCCTCCCGTTAATCAAGAATTGTATAATCTTTGAGAGTTTTCACGTAAAGATAGATAAAGCCATTTGCTGATAGCGGAGCATTTTCAGATGGCTGGAAATGCAGACCACAACCGGATCTAATTTTCCCGGTCTTTTTCTGTTTGTAAAATGATATTGTAAACCTATCTACAAATTTACGCTCTCGGAAATACGTCCGCGCGCGGTAAAACTGGGGCAAATGGACGCCGCTGTGATTTAGATGTCGTCGCTGGCCTCAAGTCAATCCCTCATCATTGGTTTTCCAAATGACTCACATCTATCTTCCAACACTGAATGTTTGAATCACCCTGAGAAAATAAGATTGTTTTGCCGTTCGGTGCCATAAAGATAGGATTAGCGTTTACCGGTATGCTAAACGAGAACTCCTTGGAAATTGAGCCATCAAGCGAAACACGCTGGAATTTACCGAGATACGCATATGCAAGGTAAGTCTTACCGTCAGGAGACCAACTTAATCGGACACAATTCTTGCGTAGCTTTGTTGATTTTCCGCCATCTAAAGACGCCAGCCAGGTTTCTCTGTGTATTTCGAACGTCAGTTGCTTTCCATCAGGTGTCCAGCCAATCTGCATCTCATGTTCTGGAGTGTTGGTAATTCGCTTGGGTGCTCCACCCGATGCAGAAAGAACGTACAGATCGCCTTCCATTTCAGGATAATGAAATGCTCCCTTCTCCCTCTCCAATCGAAGAAATGCCATACTTTTCCCATCGGGTGACCAAGCTACTTCTCCGACTACTCCTGGCTCTGTGAGTCGTTTTACGTGACCACTCGAAACAACAACAATACAGAGTTGAACCTGGTTAATGCCCTTGGCATCAAGAAATGCGATTCGTTGTCCATCGGGCGACCAGCGCGGCTTGCGGACATAGAAATCCCCTTGGATTAACTGTTTGGACCGTCCTCCTGACACTGGCATGATTTGAAGTGTGGAATTCTCGTAAAGCTTTTCACCTTGAGCAGACATTTTTAACTTTCGCCGTACGAACGCAATCCGCTTGCCATCAGGAGAAAAGGTGGATTCACCAAGCTCGATTCTCTTCGGGAGTGAAATAGGCACCGGTGTCAACTCGCCGGTTTCTACATTCAGGAGGCCGGGTTTTTGGTTGCCCGACGATGGGAGACATAAATGTTTGCCGTCGGCTAGCCATTGTAAGGGTTCAGACTGCCACATTAAACTCGGGTCCAGGCTCATGGTTCGGTATTCACCGTTTTTGAGACTAAGAGCATAGGTTTTATCATTGAAAGACGTTTCCACCATGATAATTTCTCCTCCGGAAGTCCACCTGATTGGTCTGCCAAACATATCCGAATCTGACATAACAGCCTTGAGAAGAATTGGTTTTCCCGAAAAATTTCCTTCCTTATTGACGCGAGAGGCGTAAAACCCTTTATGACTGTTTAAACTTTGGGTGAAGTTGGAATAATAAGCCATCCACCGTCCATCGGGTGAATATACGAGCGGCTTTAGTGCAGAACCATCTACTACGATCCTTTGCTTATCACCGTCTAACGCGTGAATCCACCTGCGGCTACCAACCCCAACGCCTCGTCGCGATAAATAATTAATCCATCTTCCATCTCCCGACCAAATTGGGTTGGTATTCTCTTTGCCATCGGTCGTAAATGGACGAATCTTCCCCGTAGCGATTGATACGATGAAGATATCTGTGTTTTCACCGTTAACCCTTTCAAATGCGAGTTCCTTCCCGCCGGGCGACCAACTTAGGCCTTCTGGCCCCCTGTTGGAACCGGTTTCCGCTAGGAAACGAATTTTGCCTCCAGACACGGGAATAAGACATACGTCCATGTCTTCACCCGTTCCGGGACTCGTCCCAGTCGAAGGACTGTGACGATAAAATGCAATCCACCGTCCGTCCGGAGACCACTTCGGTACATAATAGACCGTTGGAATACCCTCATCCACCAAAACCGTCGGTTTAACCGGCATATCTTGCGATGCGGATGTTACGGGCAAAACCAAAAGACCACGTGGAGTTGAAGAAGGCCCCCAACTGAAGTAAGCCATTTTTGTTCCATCGGGCGAAAAATCCAGATTTCCATGAGGATTGACACCATCAGGAAGGTATACGCCCGTTAATGATACACCATTTTTCTGCGAGGATCTGAGTTGTCCATCTCCGGTTAGCAGTTTCCGTCGCGCCGGTTTCTGCCCAAAATCACCATTTTCCCCTTCAGCGCCGAGTATCGCAACCCGAGTCGCTTCCACATCTACGGGAAGGTCGCCATCCTCGAAAACCTGTGTGTTCAGAGGCAGAGAGCCGCCGAGCCATTCGCCCAACGGATAAAGCGGGCTGTGCGGAAGGCTCAAACTCAAAAGCAAAAGAATTACCCCGCCTGCTGCGGATAGCCCCAAAGGCAGCGCGGTCTTGTGGGGTGCGGTTTGAATCTTTGCGTTACTGATTAACTCTACCACATGGGCGGTGAATCCCGGCTGTAATTTTCTTTCGGCAAAAGCAGTGCGTATCATTGGAATCATCTCCTCACTTAAGGCAGTTTTCAATTTTGCTCTGGCTCGCACGAGTCGCTGATCGATGGTGTTTGGAGACACTCGCAAAGTTTGGGCAATCTCCTTGCTTTTCATGCCTGCCATGTAACGGAGCATTAACACTTGACGGTGCATCTCGGGGAGAGAAGCCAATGCGTCGTGAACCCGTTCATTTTTCAGTTTTTCCGAGTGTGCCTCAACGTCCATTCGATGATTCTCGTCTTGCTCGGCAAGGTGCGCCGTGACGACCTGTCTTTTTTGGGCGCGGTGATAATTCTTGCACTGATTCGAAGCAATGGAATAGAGCCACGGATAGAAGTTGTCCCATCGCCGCAGAGTTGACAGGTTCTTATACGCTTCAAGAAAGACATCCTGAGTTAAATCTTCAGCGTCATGAAACTGTCCGACCTTCGCGTACACGAGCGCGAAGATGCGCTCTTTGTATTTGTCAACCAACAGGGCAAATGTCTCCGTGTTTCCCGAAAGACATTGATGAACGATATGACCATCTCTAGTGTGCATTGGCGCTCCCTCGAATGAGATGATTGTTACTGCCTTTATAGTAACCGCTCAACCCCGAATTCTGACATCGGGTTGATTTTTTTGAGGAGAAACGTCGCAACCGCTACAGGGGAATTGAAAGCGTTCCCGCGAATATTTTACTTTGTCTGAATCAGGATTGACAGGATTTTAGGATATTCAGGATGTTGCATCCGCTCATACTGAAACTGATTGTGCACAGACGTGAACATTGGGGGACAGGAAATGGGGATGCACATGCAGTGGATGTTTGCCGTGTATAGAAAAGAAAAAGGCGTCCATCTGCCGTGAAACTGGGGCAAATGGACGCCGTTATTAAACTCTCAAATTATGGGCGTGTCTGTTGTATACTTTGAGGAATCCGCTATTGATTGACGAGATGACTCACATCAATGCTCCAACACGACTTTACCGAATCGACCTGCCTTAGTAGGATTGTTTCGCCGTCGGGAGACATAGAGAGTGGTCGAGCATTCATCGGAGCACGAGCCGAGAGTTCGGAGGATATCGCGCCATTTGACGATACGCGTTGCAACTTCCCATGCGGTCCGAATGCATGATACGTTGCCCCATCCGATGACCAGCTCGACGGAATATAATTCCTATGCAACTTCTTCGGTTGCCCGCCGTTAATTGATATAACCCACCAAGCCCCGTCGTTTGTTTTGTACGTGAGTTGTTTGCCATTGGGCGTCCAATGGATTTCCGATTCCCCTTCGTTGCGAGTGTTGGTAATTTGCCTTGACTCCCCACCGGTTGCGGGTACAATGTGGATGTCGTCAGGCGGCGATTTTTTGTACGCCAGTATTGTACCATCGGGCGACCAAGCTGGTTCGCCGAACCGGCCTGAATCTGCCATTAGTATCTTCACTTTACCGTCCGATACGGAAACGACGCAAAGTTGCGACTCCGGGCCACTTTGCATCTCAGTTCTTCTCGTTATCCCATTGATGAAAGCGATTGTTTGACCATCAGGCGACCAGCGTAGATGGGAGGGCCACGATTCGCCATGCGTCAACTGTCTGGGTGTTCCACCTGGCACTGGTATGATGTACAATTGGCGTTCAGTGTCGGGGTGTTTAACCATAATCACAAATGCGATTTGTTTTTCATCAGGAGAAAGGGTAGATTCGTCAAAATTTATTTCTTTGAAAAATTCAAGAAGTTGACTGCGAGTAAAACGGTTGGTTTCAATGTCTAAAATCCCGCATCTCGCACCACTGCCAGGCAAGTTCACGCTAGATGGGAAAAACAGACGATTCCCGCCAGAGAGCCACTGTACACCTATAAGTTGCGGATCTGTAAGCGGAAAAAGCGGAATACTCGTCGGAAAACGCGGAACGTGGTAAATGCTCGTATCAGTATTGAGGTAGCGTCGTGCGCCACGTTTTGTCTGGACGTTAAAATAGGCAGCTTCACTGCGGTAGCATAGTGTACCGCTTTTTGTTTTGAGAGCAGCGTAGGTAACCTTTATGCGATCCTCTTGTAGAATGATGATTTTTCCGCCCGGTGTCCACCGCAAAAGTTTCGGTGCATATTGAAATTTCTCCGGTTCAATTAAAATTGGATCTCCTGCTAAGTCGCCATGTTCGTTGAAGTGGTCAACAGCAATGCCGGGAAACGAGAAACTGCCGTTCGTAACGGCAATGTTGTTGCGGGCAACCCATTTTCCGTTGGGTGAATAAACGAACTCGTCTTGTATGGCAACAACGTTTATCGGTGTTGTCCCACCGCCATCAACAGGTTGTTTCCAGACAGGCTTGCCGAGATATGTTTCCCGAGATGAAGGGCGTTGCGATAAATAGAAAATCCAGTTTCCATCAGGCGACCACGATGGCGAGGTATTCCCTTTTCCGTCCGTTGTAAATGGGCGTACTACTCCGGTGTCTAGCGACACGATGCTAATATCCGTATTCTCTCCTGTCCATTTGACAAACGCAATCTCTTTGCTATCAGGTGACCAACTGAGTCCACGCGAGTGCTTTTGAGAGTCGGTCCGGGCGAGGAAGCGCATTCTGCCGCCTGCCGCAGGAATAAGATATAAATCAATGTCACTTCCATAACCTTCCGCCCTCGGATATTGATGTTCCTGACGATAAAAGGCGACCCACTTCCCGTTAGGCGACCACTTAGGTTGAAAATATTGTGTTGTTGCACCCTCTCCTTGCACTAGAACTGTTTTTTTAGGCGAGACATCGCTTGATGCGTCTACTAAAGGCGACACAATAAGTTGGAACTCATACCCTAAGGATGTAACTCCTCTGCCGAGGTAAACCATCTTCGTGCCATCGGGCGAAATGTCCATATCCCAAGAAGCATCATTTGGGAGATATATGCCCGTTGTCGTTATTTCCTCATTAGGATTGTCCATTTCCTCAGACTGGTTGATGGCTGTGGCTGCCTTTAACGGCTCCGGTCTCCGCCCAAAATCGCCATCTTCCCCTTCAGCGCCGAGTATCGCAACCCGAGTCGCTTCTGCATCTACGGGGAGGTCGCCATCCTCGACAACCTGTGTATTCAGAGGCAGAGAGCCGCCGAGCCATTCGCCCAACGAATAAAGCGGGCTGTGCGGAAGGCTCAAACTCAAGAGTAGGAGAATTACGCCGCCTGCTGCGGACAGTCCCAAAGGCAGAGCGGTCTTGTGGGGCGCGGTTTGAATCTTTGCGTTACTGATTAACTCTACCACATGGGCGGTGAATCCCGGCTGTAATTTTCTTTCGGCAAAAGCAGTGCGTATCATTGGAATCATCTCCTCACTTAAGGCAGTTTTCAATTTTGCTCTGGCTCGCACGAGTCGCTGATCGATGGTATTGGGAGACACCCGTAACGTCTGTGCAATCTCCTTGCTTTTCATGCCAGCCATGTAACGGAGCATTAACACTTGACGGTGCATCTCAGGGAGAGAAGCCAATGCCTCATGGAGTTGTTCGTCTCTCAATTTTTCCAAATGTGCTTCCATGTCTGGTCGCTGTGAGACACTCTCATCTTGGTCGGCAAGGTGTGCCGTGTCAACCTTTCTTTTTTGGGCATAGTGAAAATCCTTACATCGGTTTGAAGCAATCGAATAGAGCCACGGATAAAAATTGTCCCATCGCCGCAGGGTTGATAGCTTCTTATAGGCGCTGAGAAAGACATCCTGAGTGATATCCTCTGCGTCTTGAAACTGGCCAACCTTTGCATACACGAGCGCGAAGATGCGCTCCTTGTATTTGTCAACCAACAGGGCAAATGCCTCCGTGTTGCCCGAAAGACATTGATGAACGATATTGCCATCTCCGGTGTGCATCGGTGTTCCCTCGTATGAGATTGGTGTTACTATCTATATAGAAGCCGCTTAACCCCGAATTCTGACATCGGGTTGATTTTTTTGAGGAGAAACGTCGCAACCGCTACAGAAGAATTGAAGGGTTTCCTGTGAATATTGTACTCTGACTGAATCAGGATTTACAGGGTTAAAGGATTTTCAGAATATTATGCCTTCTCACACGGGAATCAATTGTGCAACAATGAAAACATTAGGGGTAAGCATGTGAGAATGCGCATTCAGTCATTAACCCATACAGAAAAGAAAAAGGCGTCCATCTGCCGTAAATCTGGGGCAAATGGACGCCGTTATTGAACTCCCAAAATACGGGCGTGGCAGTTGTGTACTTTGAGAGTCTCGCTACTGACTGACTAGATGACTCACATCAATGCTCCAGCACTGTGTTCCTGAATCAATCAGCCGATACAGAATGGTTTCACCGTCGGGCGACATTGAAAGCGGACGTGCGTCCGCCGGAACGCGAAACGGCAATTCGTCAATTGTCGTGCCGTCGAGAGTTACGCGCTGCAGTTCGCCGTTTCGTCCAATGGCGAGATAAGACCTTCCATCCGATGACCAACTAGATGGGATATAATTTCTTCGCATTGGCTTCGGTTTCCCACCGTCGATTGACATGCCCCACGCTTGTCCGCCTATCTCGAACGTCAACCGCTTTCCATCGGGAGTCCACGAGAGTCTCCCGAAGGGTGTCCAAGACAGCAATATTTCCCCTTCGGGTGGACTATTGGGTGGAGCGGCTATTCGCTTGGATTTTCCGCCCGTTGCCTGAACAAGATAGATGTCGACCTCTGTCTCATCGAAATCCAAATCTAAGACCTTTCCCTTACCCTTCAAGCGGAGATACGCGAGCATTGTTCCATCGGGCGACCAAGCTGCTCCCATGCACCGTTCGGTATCTATGAATGTTTTCACCTGACCATCTGATACAGAAGCGACGCAGAGTTTTGACTTGAAACCTACTGAGGCAGCGAATTTCGCGTTGATGAACGCGATTTTTTGACCGTCGGGCGACCAGCGCGGATTCATACCATAAAACTCAGTTTGTGTCACCTTTTTGGATGTCCCGCCACCCACCGGCATGATGTGAAGATGCGCACTTACGTCAGGGGATATTCCCGCTAGTGCCGGATCCGTCTCCTTGGGTTGCAAGTGCACGTATGCCGCCCATTTTTCATCGGGCGAAAGGCTAGATAAACCGAAGAACGTCTCATCTGGAAGTTCTATGGGTAGCTCCGTAAACTGACCCGTTTCGATGTCGAAAAATCCGGGGCGTCGGTTTCTGTCAGACACAAATAACAGACGATTCCCGTCGGATAACCACTGTGCATTTTTAAACCCAAACTTCGAATCTGAATTCACGTGGCGTTTTTCACCGCCTTTTATGCGGAAGGCATAGGTCTTCTCAATATAATCCTCTTGCAGGACGATGATTTTCCCATTCGGTGTCCAGCGCAACGGTTTTGCCCCCACCTGGAGTCTCGCCGCTTTGAGTAGAATTGGCTTCCCTACCAGCTCGCCATGTTCACTGACGCGCGCTGCTATGAAACCGCTCTGTCCATCGGGTAGGTATTTTGTATAGGCAATCCACTTTCCATCAGGTGAATGAATTGGAGGGCTAAGACCAACACGCTCGTTTACTACTGCTTTTCCTCCAGCAACAGGCTGTCTCCACACGCGGCGGCTATCAATCCAGAGCCCTCGTTTTGATGAATAGAAGATCCATTCTCCATCAGGCGACCAAGATGGGTTAGTGTTCTCTTTCCCATCCGTTGTGAAAGGACGTGCTGCTCCGCTGTTGAGCGCGACTATCCAAATATCCGTTTTTTTCCCTTTCATCTTGACATACGCGAGTTCCTTGCTGTCAGGGGACCAACTTAGTCTGTCATATTTTTCGGAATCGGTATGTGCAAGGAAGCGCATCTTACCTCCCGAAGCAGGAATCAGACACACATCATAATGTCCGTAGTCTTTAAGGCCGTATTCGAGACGATAAAAGGCGATTAACTTTCCATTAGGTGACCATTTAGGTTGTACAGGCTGTACGCTCTCCGAACCATCTACATAGATAATTTTCCGCTCTACCGGTGTATTGGAGTCTAATTCGGTTAGTGGATAAACTGCAATCGACGGCTGTCGTAGAGCATGCTCCGCCGGAAACGGCACATAGGCGAATTGTGTGCCGTCAGGCGAAATATCAATGTCCCAGCCAAGATCCAAATCATCGGGTACGTGTATGGCGGTTACCGTTATTTCCTCATTGGGCTGGTCAGTTTCAGCCGACCGTACAATGGCGCTGGGCATCTTATGTGATTTCGGTCTCCGTCCAAAATCGCCATCTTCCCCTTCAGCACCGAGTATAGCGACCCGAGTCGCTTGCGCATTTACGGGGAGGTCGCCATCTTCGACAACATGTGTTTTTAGAGGCAGAGAGCCGCCCAACCATTCGCCAAACGGATAAAGCGGGCTGTGCGGAAGGCTCACACTTAAGAGTAGGAGGATTATTCCACCTACAGCGGATAACCCCAAAGGCAGCGCGGTCTTGTGGGGCGCCGTTTGAATTTTGGTGTCGCTGATAAACTCTACCACGCGGGCGGTAAATCCCGGCTGTAATCTTCTTTCGGCAAAAGCAGTGCGTATCATTGGAATCATCTCCTCGCTTAGGACAGTTTTCAATTTTGCTCTGGCTCGCACGAGCCGCTGATCGATGGTGTTTGGAGACACCCGCAATGATTCGGCGATCTCTTTACTTTTCATGCCAGCCATATAGCGGAGCATTAACACTTGACGGTGCATCTCAGGGAGAGAAGCCAATGCCTCATGAAGTTGTTCGACTCTCACCGCTTCCGAATCTGCATCAACAGCCGCTTGGTGATTGAGATTCCGAGCGAGAACGTTCATGGTTTCAACCTGCTCCTTTTGGGCGCGGTAAAAATTCTTGCACCTGTTGGCGGCAATCGAATAGAGCCACGGATAGAAATTGTCCCATCGCCGCAGTGTCGACAGTTTCTTATAGGCGTTGAGGAAGATATCTTGTGTTAAGTCCTCAGCGTCTTGAAATTGCCCGACCTTCGCGTACACGAGTGCAAAGATACGCTCCTTGTATTTGTCAACCAACAGGGCGAATGCCTCCGTGTTGCCCGAAAGACATTGATGAACGATATACCGTCTCTGGTGTGCATAAGCGTTCTCTCGTCATGAGATGACTGTTACTTCCCTATATAGAAACCGCTTACCCCGAATTCTGACATCGGGTTGATTTTTTTTGAGGAGAATGGTCACAATCGCTACAGTGAAACAGATTGTGTTCCTGTGAATATTGTAGCCCGCCTGAATCAGGATTGACAGGAATTTTGTGGTTTGTAGGATATGGGAATGCACATGCGGTGGAGGTTCCCGCGTGCGTATAGAAAAGAAAAAGGCGTCCATCTACCGTAAATCTGGGGCAAATGGACGCCGTTATTGAATGCCCAAAATCTGGGCGCGTCTGTTGTGTACTTTGAGAGGCCGGTTATTGATTGACGAGATGACTCACATCAATGCTCCAGCACTGTGTTCCTAAATCAGTCCGCCGAAACAGAATCGTGTCGCCGTCGGGCGACATTGAGAGTGGGCGAGCATCCGTCGGAACACGAAACGGGAATTCGTCGATTGTCGTGCCGTCGAGAGATACTCGCAGCAATTCGCCGTTTCGTCCAATGGCGAGATAAGACATGCCGTCTGATGACCAACTCGACGGGATATAGCCTCTTGGCAACTTCTTTGCTTCTCCGCCATTGATTGATGCAACCCATACCTCTTCTAGATTCACCGCTCCTTGAATCATCAAATTGAAGATTAGCTGCTTTCCATCGGGTGTCCAAGAAATGTTGATTTCCTTTCCAGGAGTGTTGGTTATCTGCTTGGCGTCTCCGCCCGCTGCCGGTACAACGTAGATATCACCTTCCATGTCTCCTTTTAAGTTGAGATAGGCGATTGTGATTCCATCCGGAGACCACGCAGGGCTCATGCACCGTTCCGAATCTGTGAGTTTTTTCATTTGACCGTCGGACGCGGATACGACGCAGAGCTGCGACTTGTAACTCTCTGGCGAGCCAATCATCGCGTTGGTGAATGCGATGTTTTGGCCGTCCGGCGACCAGCGAAGTTCGTTCGCATAAAGCAGGCCGCTGGTCAATTGACGGATTTTTCCACCACTAATTGGTGCAATGTGGATATGAATGTTTCCTTTGGGCAAGCCGCTGGTTTGCTCTACATTTTTGAGATCGAACAGTGTGAACGCAACTTCCCTCTCGTTCGGCGATAGGGTAAGGGCACGTAGCAACATCCCCTTCGGAAGTTCAATGGGGAGTTCGGTATATTGACTTGTTTCGATGTCGAAGAGTCCGGGGCGTATGTCTAGATCTTTTAAAGACGCCAGTAACAGACGTTTACCGTCGGATAGCCACTGTGCGCCTCCTTCAAACAATAGCGCCGGATTGGAACTCGTGCGGCGTTGTTCCCCGTTTTTTACGTTGAGGGCATAGGTCATCTCTCTGCGATCTTCTTGCACCACGATTATTTTTGCGTCCTGTCCCCACCGCAACGGTTTCGCGCTCGCCCCGAGTCCCATCGCTTTGAGCAGCATCGGTTCGCCCGACAACTCACCCTGTTCGTTGACGCGACGTGTCAAAAAACCGAATTTAGCCTCGGGCAGATAGACGCCCGTGTAGACAACCCACTTGCCATCTGGTGAATAGATAGGAGACTGAACGATGGTGACATAATCATTTTCTATTACCGTCGCTTTACCGCCCTGAACCGGCTGTTTCCGCACGCGGTGGCTATCGTCCGAGGTGGATCGTCGCGATAAATAAGAAATCCACTTACCGTCCGGCGACCAGGATGGTTGAATATTCTCCTTTCCATCTGTTGTGAAGGGGCGAACCTCTTGGGTGTCGAGCGATACAATCCAAATGTCTGCTATCCTCTCCTTCCAGTTAATCCACTTGACAAACGCAAGATTCAAACTGTCAGGTGACCAACTCAATCCGCCAGACTGTTCAGAATTGGATTGCGGAAGCACGCGCATCTCGTCCCCTGACGCAGGAATAATGCAAACTTCATAGTGCTCACTATCTTCTTGATTGAGTTCGCTACGATAAAAAGCAATCCATCCTCCATCAGGCGACCATCGAGGTCGCGCTAACCGTACGTTGTTTGAACCATCGAGAAAGATGTCTTTCCGTTCTGCCGGTGCACTGGGGGCTAATCCTGTAAAAGGATAGAGTGCGAGAACCGGCTTCCATTGAGGCACATAGACAAATTGTGCACCATCGGGGGAGATGTCAATATCCCAAAGGTTAGAGCCCAAGTCATCGGGCATGGATATGGCGGATACCGTTATTTTCTCATTGGGGTTATCCATTTCATCTGGCTGCCCCACGGCCGCCTGCGTCTTGAGCGGCTCCGGTTTCTGCCCAAAATCGCCGTCTTTCCCTTCAGCACCGAGTATGGCTACCCGAGTCGCTTCTACATCTACGGGGAGCTCTCCGTCTTCGACAACCTGTGTATTCAGCGGCAGAGAGCCGCCGAGCCATTCGCCCAACGGATAAAGCGGGCTGTGCGGCAGGCTCAAACTCAAGAGCAAGAGAATTACCCCACCTACTGCGGACAGCCCCAAAGGCAACGCAGTCTTGTGGGGCGCGGTTTGAATCTTTGCGTCGCTGATTAATTCGACCACACGGGCGGTAAATCCCGGCTGTAATCTTCTTTCGGCAAAAGCAGTGCGTATCATTGGAATCATCTCCTCACTTAAGGCAGTTTTCAATTTTGCTCTGGCTCGCATGAGCCGCTGGTTTATAGCATTCGGAGACACCCGCAACGTTTCTGCAATCTCCTTGCTTTTCATGCCTGCCATGTAACGGAGCACTAACACTTGACGGTACATCTCTGGGAGGGAAGCCAATGCGTCGTGGACTCGTTCATTTCTCAGTTTTTCCGAGTGCGCATCCATGTCTGCCTGGTGATTCTCATCCGAGTCAGCAAGATACGCAGCGCCAACTAGTCCTTTCTGATCTCGGTGAAAATTCCTGCATCGGTTTACGGCAATCGAATAGAGCCACGGATAGAAATTGTCCCATCGACGCAGGGTTGATAACTTCTTGTACGCTTTGAGAAAGACATCTTGGGTTAAGTCCTCTGCGTCCTGAAACTGCCCAACCTTTGCGTACACGAGCGCGAAAATGCGCTCTTTATATTTATCAACCAACAGGGCAAATGCCTCCGTGTTACCCGAAAGACATTGATGAACGATTTGACCATCTGTGGTGTACATGGGCGTCCTCTCGCAAAAGATGGTTGTTTTTATCTATATAGAAACTGCCCACCCCCGAATTATTACACTTGGGGAATTTTTTTTATGAGAATAGCTGCAACTACTTAAGCAGTATTGAAGGTTTACCTGTGAATATTGTACTCTGTCTGAACCAGGATTTACAGGATTTTAGGACTTGCAGGATGTTGCATCGGCTCGCAGGCAATTGAAAATGCCACTAGTGAATATATTGAGGGACAGAGAGTATAGTCGTTTTAGTTCAGATTTACACAAGGAGGAATGGACTATTTGAAAATCGAGGCTAGGAAGCCTCTCCTACACACCAATGAATAAATGTATAATTCATGACTTGCGCAAATTGAAAAGAAAAGATGTGTTTTTTTGCTGAAAAAGTCGATATTGCGGTGTTTTTAACCCCCTAAATCCCCCTTATCAGGGGGACTTAAAGAGGAAGTGCGTAAGTCTTACAATTTTTAGTCCCATGGCTGTAGAAAAGAAAAAGGCGTCCATCTGCCGTGAAACTGGGGCAAATAGACGCCGTTATTGAATGCCCAAAATGTGGGCGGGTTTGAAGTGAACTTTGAGTGACGAGCTATTGACTGACTAGATGACTCACATCAATGCTCCAGCACTGTGTTTCTGAATCAATCAGCCGATACAAAATGGTTTCACCGTTGGGCGATATTGAGAGCGGACGTGCATCCACCGGAACACGAAACGGTAATTCGTCAATTTTCGTGCCGTCGAGAGATACCCGCTGCAATTCGCCGTTTCGTCCAAATGCGAGATAAGATGTTCCATCCGATGACCAACTCGACGGGATAAAATTTCTTTGCATTGGCTTCGGTTCCCCACCATTGATTGAAATAACCCACGCTTGCCCGCTTATCTCGAAGGTCAACCGTTTTCCGTCGGGTGTCCAACAAAGACTCCCATCAGGTGTCCAAGGCAGGAGTATCTCTCCTTCGGGTGGACTATCGGGTGGAGCACTGATTCGCTTGGATTCTCCGCCCGTTGCCGGAACAAGATAGATGTCAACCTCTGTCTCATCGAAATCCAAATCTAAGACCTGTCTCTTACCCTTCAAGCGGAGGAACGCGAGCATCGTTCCATCTGGCGACCAAGCTGCTCCTGAGCACCGTTCGGTATCTGTGAATGTTTTCACCTGACCATCTGATACAGAAGCGACGCAGAGTTTTGACTCGAAACCAACTGATGCTGCGAGATTAGCGTTGATAAACGCGATTTTTTTACCGTCGGGCGACCAGCGGGGGTTAATCCAAATAAACTCGGTTTGTGCCATCTGTTTGGAAGTTCCACCTGTTACGGGCATGATGAGAAGATGCGCACTTACTTGGGGTACTCCGTCGACAAGTTTATGGGGCGTTTTGCGATGAATCTGCACATATGCAACCCACTTTTCATCGGGCGAAAGGGTGGCCCCGCTGAGCCATGTTCCCTCTGGGAGTTCGATGGGTAGCTCGGTGAATCGACCAGTTTCGATGTCCAAAAAACCGGGGCGCCGCTCTTTGCTAGAAACTAGAAAAAGCCGATTCCCGTCTGATTGCCACTGTGCGCCTTCAAACCAAAAGTCGGGATTGGAACTTACACGTCGTTGTTCGCCATTCTTTATATTGAGTGCATAGGTCATTTCTGTGTAGGCTTCTTGCAGTACGATTAGTCTTCCGTCTGGCGTCCACCGCAACGGTTTTGCGCCCACTTGGAGTCTCGCCGCTTTGAGGAAAATTGGTTCGCCTGTTAGCTCACCTTGTTCGTTGACTCGCGATGCAATAAAACCGCTTTTTCCATCGGGTAAGTAGTTCGTGTAGGCAACCCACTTTCCGTCGGGTGAGTGAATGGGTGGGTAGATGAGATGAAACCCTTCATTTACTGTTGCTTCACCATCCCGCACAGGCTGCCGCCATACGCGGAGGCTATTTATCAAGAGGCCTCGTTTTGATGAATAGGCAATCCATTCACCATCAGGCGACCATGAGGGATCGGTGTTTTCTTTTCCATCCGTCGTGAATGGACGCACTGCGCCTGTTTCGAGCGAGACGATGTAAATGTCCGATTTCTTTCCTTTCGACCTAACAAACGCTAGTTCTTTGCTATCCGGAGACCAACTTAACCAACCTGGGTGGTTGGTAGAATTGGTGTGCGCCAGGAAGCGTAATGCCCCGCCTGATGCGGAAACCAGATACACGTCCATATCTTTTCCATACGGACCAATAGTCTCTCCCACACCGGGAACGTATGCAGTGTAAACATGACGATAAAATGCAATCCACTGACCGTCTGGAGACCATTTCGGCTGATAGTAATTCGCGATATCCTCCTCCAATATAACCGAGGGTTTAGGCGCCGCATTAGTTGTAGCCTCGACTAGAGGCTGAATCTGAAGCTGAGTCAAGTTGCTTGAAGATGTAAAATCGCGACCAACATATACCATTTTCGTTCCATCAGGTGAAAAATCAATATCCCACGACATGTCCAAATCGTCGGGCACATGAACTCTCGTGATCGTACTTTTATTTTCGTTCATTTCCTCAGATTGGCCAAAGGCATCGGGCGCTTCAAACGGCTCCCGTTTCTGCCCAAACTCGCCGTCATTCCCTTCAGGACCGAGTATGGTAACCCTAGTTACTTCAGCATCTACGAGGAGGTCGCCATCTTTGACAACCTGTGATTTGGAAGGCAGCGGCCCACCGAACCAGTCGCGAAGCGGATGAAGCGGGTTTTGTGGCAGGCTCAAACTTAAGACTAGGAGAATTAACCCACCTGCAGCAGATAGCCCCACGGGTAACCCGGTCTTGTGGGGCGCCGTTTGAATCTTCGCCTCTCTGATAAACTCCACTACGCGAGCCGTAAATCCTGGTGATAATTTACGGTCGGCAAGGGCGGTGGGCATCATTGAAACTAGATCTTCACTCAGCACAGTTTTGAGCTTCGCTCTAGCTCGCATCAGCCGCTGATTGATGGTATTCGGAGACACCCGCAGCGTCTCGGCAATCTCTTTGCTCTTTAGCCCAGCCATGTAACGGAGCACTAAAACTTGACGGTGCATCTCAGGGAGGGAAGCCAGTGCTTCATGGATTCGTTGGTTTCTCAGGTTTTTTGCGTGCGCGTCCATATCTGCTCGATGGCTGTCGGATTGGTCGGCAAGGTACGCCGCATCAATCTGTCTGTATTGGGCACGATGGAAATCCTTGCATCGGTTCACAGCGCTTGAATGAAGCCACGCATAGAAATTGTCCCATCGTTTCAGCGTGGAGAGTTTTTTGTAGGCGTTGAAAAACACATCTTGAGTGAGGTCCTCTGCATCTTGAAACTGACCGACTTTGGCATACACGAGCGCGAAAATTCGAACTTTATATTTGTCAACTAACTCGGCGAATGCCTCCGGGTTGCCCGAAAGACATTCATAAACGATTTGCCTGTCACTCGTGTGCATAGGAATGCTTTCATATTTTAAGAGCAAGTTGCAGTTTGCGATTCAAAACGAGGTGGGGTTGCTTGTTCGACTAAGGACGGTACCGCAAATTTCAGTAATGCTAGTGTTCGCCAAACTATACAGAAATGTTAGTCGGTTTTAGGTCGCTGGTGGATAAACTTGACCATGTATTCCCCTTCTTCCCTTCTCAATTCGAGGTGATTCCCATCGTCAGAGTGGATAAAATCCAGCGGGCCTCCATCATTGTACCAAAAATCATACAGAAATACGGGGTTTTCAAGGTCTCTTCTGATTTCCGGTGCTTCCTCCTTCGGTTCCACTCTGGTTACAATCAAATTTAATCGGAGTTTATTTTCACCTATGTAATATTTTCCCCGGAAGGTAACTACCAATTCTTGGATGTGTTCCCAGCCTTTCCATTCAAGCCAATGCAATTCATCCTCTTGTATGGGATATCTTTGTACTAGTTCAAAGATTCCATCTGCCGCCAGTGTCAGGATATTCGGGTTTGCGCCAGCAATTGACCCTTCAGAATCAATCTGGTTCATCACTACTCCATCCTTTAACCAAATTATATCCATAAGACGCCAATCTCCCAAAATCGGGGAGTCGATATGGGCTGGCGGCTCGGTCGGGGTTTCCCCAACGGGATTTTCGGTATTTCCACACCCTACGATGAAAACAAGTAAAATTCCAATTATTGTTGCCCAGGTCAATATTAATTTCATCTGTTCGTGTTCCCAACGTTGGTTTCAGTCAGTTCTGTGCTTTCAGCTTTCCCCACGTCGTCGACAATTTCTCTCCCAAGCGATTGACTGCCAAAAAACCAGGGCCGCCATCCGGCACATCGGGACCTGTCACCGTAAAATCATCCAACAGGATGTTACACCTTCCATAAAATAACAATCCAATCGTCCCCATAGGGACTGAATCTTCTTCTGTGAATAAACTAACATCGCCGATCGAAAAAGTGTAACCGTTTCCTTCGCGTTGAATGCTCAACGTGTACCAGACCCCTTTTTCGAATGCAAAGCGGCCCATTGCAGCGGTATTTTCGTGCAGGAGTTGCCAGAGTTCTGGATGATCCTCTATCACGTAACGCTCAATGGAAACAATCAAAACGTTGGGTTCTTCCGCGGAATGCCAGAACATAAATTTTATAAGCCCTTCATATTTTCTTGTTTCTTCGTTAAATGACATATATTCAATCCACCAATAGCTGTCCTCCGGGCCTCGGATGTTCCTAACCATAAACTTCGATTCCATCGAGAAATCTTTGATTCTACCTAGTCCCCAATTTAAGATTCTATATTGAGCATTTTGTTTTTTCCCTCTGTAATTAAAGTGACCATCAACGACGGCTGCGCTAAGCTCGTCATCAACCCGACCACTTCCCCAATCCCGAAGGGTTTTATCGCTGAAATCGTCTATCCACGTACCGGCGGTACAGATGCGTCCAAACACAGCCAGCCCTAGGAGAACAATCATGAATTGAACGGTTTTAATCGGCATCAAACTTCACCTCCCGTTGTAACTTTCACGTCTAGAGACAAAAAGATTGTAATTGATACGCTCAATTGTATCAAATCATCTCGTTAGCAGTGACTCCAGAAACTGGTTTCTAGAATTCCACGGATCTTCACCCACATTGTGTGGTTCTACTTGACGATAGCCATCCGCCGTATCGCGGTGTAATCACCCGCGCGGAGTTGGTAGAAATAGGTACCGCTTGTGACGGGTTCTCCGTTTTGATTGCGGCCGTCCCAATACGCGGCTGTTGCTTTGCCTCGGTAGATTCCCGCATTTTTGCGTCCAACGTCTAGCCTGCGTACGATTTGACCGCTCTGGTCATAGATTTTCAACGTCACGAGTGAATCGTCCGCCAACTGATACGGTATCCAGGTTTCGGGGTTGAACGGATTCGGATAATTCTGCAGCAACGCTGTCCGTTTGATGTTTCCCAGTGTTGTCAAACGTCTCAATGACGGTTCCACGCCAAACGCATTCCAAGACGAAAGTTCCCACAGCAACACCGTCCCGTCACCACTTCCGCTAGCGAGTGTGAGTCCATCATGACTGATCGCGACACTCCCGACGTTGCCTGTGTGCGCCGCGCGCATTTGGAGATGTTTTCCGGTTTCCGTGTCCCACAGTCGAATGGTAGTGTCTTCACTTCCGCTCACGAGAGAACGCCCGGTGGGACTGAAAACCACGCTTAGAACCGCACTGGTATGTCCGTTAAGCAAATGCAGGTGTGTTCCGGTACTGGTGTCCCACAGACGGACGATAGTGTCCGAACTTCCGCTAGCGACCGTCAGGCCGTCGGGACTGAAAGCGACGCTCCGAACCGCATCCATATGCCCCCTAAGCGTTCGCAGATGTTTTCCGGAATCAGTGTTCCACAATCGAATGGTCTTGTCTCCGCTTCCACTTGCAAGCGTACCTCCATCGGGACTGAAGGCGACGCTGTAGACACCAAATCTATGTCCCTTGATTGTTCGCAGGTGTTTTCCGTTTTCGGCGTTCCATAGACGAATGATAGCGTCCTCACTCCCACTTGCGATGGTGCCGCCATCGGGACTGAACGCAATGCAATTGACAAAATCCGTATGAGTGGTAATCTTTCGCAAGTGATTTCCGTTGTTGGCGTCCCACAGACGAATAACACCGTCCGAACTTCCGCTCGCGATGGTACCTCCATCGGGATTGTACGCCACGCTAAAGATTGCAGATTTATGCCCCTTGAGCGTCTGCAGGAGTTTTCCCTTATTGGTGTCCCACAGACGGATGTTAGCATCCCAATTTCCGCTTGCGATAGTGCCGCCGCCGGGGTTAAACGCAACGCTAGTCACCGCATTCGGGTGTCCGGTGAGTGTTTGCGAGGGTTCTCCCGTATCGGGATTCCACAGGCGGATGGTATCGTCCCAACCCGCGCTAGCGATAGTATCGCCATTGGGACTAAACACAACGCTTTTGACCGAATTCGTATGCCCGTTGAACATTCGTAGGAGTTCTCCCGTATGGGCGTTCCATAATCGGAGGGTAAGGTCTAATCCCACGCTTGCGATAGTACCGCCATCGGGACTAAACGCTATGCTCCTAATCCAATTCGTATTTGCGGCGAGCGTTTGAAGGTGCTCTCCCGTATCGGCGTTCCAGATACGGACGGTACCATCCCAACTCCCGCTTGCTAAAGCACGCCCATCTGGCCTGAATACAACGCTATCGACCCAATTCGTATGCCCAGTGAGTGTTCGCAGTAATTCCCCCGTATTGGCATCCCATAAACGAACGGTATCGTCTCCGCTTCCACTAGCGATCGTGCGTCCATCGGGACTAAACGCAATACTGTGGACTCTAGATCTATGCCCAATCATCTTTCGCAGTTGTTCTCCCGTATCGGCGTCCCAAAGTCGTATGGTAGCGTCTTCGCTTCCACTGGCAATCGTGCGTCCATCGGGACTAAACGTCACGCTTCGAATCACATCTGTATGCCCGTTGAGTGTTCGCAGTTGTTCTCCCGTATCGGCGTCCCACACATGGATTGGCCCCTCCCAGCCCCCATGGACAGCAGCATCCCAACCACCGCTAGCAATCATGTGACCATCAGGACTAAAGGCAAAGCTGACGACATCCGTTTGCGCTGCTCGCAGGGTAACCTCTTGATGAGTCGCCGTATCGTAAAGCCATACTCCAATACTACTTCCTACACCAAGTCGAGTGCCGTCCGGCGAATACTTAATCTCGCTTATTTTACCTTTGCCCAGGCGGGTTTTAGCGCCCTCTGGTAGACCCCATAGTGCAAAATCTTGTGCGATGCTGTGCGGTAAACATATAACGCCAACCAACAGTAAGCCAAAATTGAAAACTGCCGCTTTCTTCATTGAAACAACCCTCCATATTTGGATTGGGGAAAATTTCTTCCAATTTCTTTTTTCCGTGCACGACCTTGGATTCAGAATCTGTCTTATTTGCCTGTTTGAACAATCCAAATCCGTTTTCGAGAGAGGTCATTTCATCGATTTCGGCTCTCGTGCTGAAAGGATTCGGTTTGTCCTGTGTCTTTAGTTATTCAACTTGCCTTCGCCCATAATAGCAAAGACTGAAGCGAAATTTCCTGTGTATTTGCGTTAAGCAATTCATGTGCCAAGACCAAAATTCCAAACATCATCGCCTGGGCCCGAGAACGGACAAGATTGTATTGGAGTGAACTGTTGTAGTAGTGATGCAAATTTGTAGCGCAAGTGTCACGGGTCTATGTCTGTGGTAAAGTCCAGAAGTGATAATGAGCTTGCTTTCAGCGGGTTTAAATTTTCTGACTTTAACGTGTACCAGACTTGTTGCCTTGATTGGTCTGAATTCTAGTTAGGATTAATTGAATCCGAGAATCAGACTGCGAATAAAATGCCCCGCATAAATAGACGCCGCCCGACTTCGAATTATTACATCGGTCTGAATTTTTTTTGGATTTTACGAGAAGAATCTATGCACGTATTGAAGGGAATGAAGGTTTGCCATGGCGATTTTTTAAACACATCAGTCTTTAGTCCAAAAAAGTGGATTTGTCACTGTCGAATTTGACGTGATACCGGCAGGTGCTCTACGGTGGGTACGGTGTTTTGAGATCGAGGGATAAGTGTGGGGATTAAACTTAATTCGGAAACACGTGTTTTCGATGTGAAATCGACCGTCGCGATTCGGAGATCGCTCCTACAATGATACCGACAATTTACAATTCGGCGCTGCGTGGGTTTGTCTTTAGGGCATAGAGTTCCTCAAGGAATACGTCGTAATCAATATGTTTATGGTCGCCCATTTTCTGCGCGATAGAGTCTCCGAGGGTATAAGCTAATTTCGACCGCCTCGGTAACGGAAGGGTCCGCCGGCGTACGAGATACTCGCGTATTGCCGCCAATTCAGCGTCCGTAACCTGAGCCGGTTGAATCCAGTCGGCATAGACAAAATTCGACTTTTGGATGGTTGGGGGATGTACTGGATTGGGAGAAGCCACGGCGTTCTCTTTAACAACGAGTGTGCCAGCAGCTAAATCGCCCAACCGCTGCCAGTTTTCGTTGAATAGCATAACGACAAGCCCGGTGCCGTAGAAGAATGGAAGAAAATCGATAATACGCACCAAATTCCGTATGGCTGAATCAGAAAAGCTGATTGGATATCCTTGCGCTTTGATGACCCGCAATCCGAGTGCGCGCTTGCCCGGCGACTGGCCATTCGTAGTTATCTCGAACACCATGTAGTAACCCCAGATGAGCGCGAATATGGCTATGCCGGTAATTGCAACTAGCCAATTGCCAAAATTTTCATCTAGATCAAGTTGGGCACGTATGGTAACATAAGCACCTATGCAAATTAGCGGGATCAGTACGGCGATATCAACTAATGCCGCATAAAAACGGGATCCGATGCCCGCGACACTATAGTTAATTCTAATTTGTTCGGGGGTTTCAACAGATAGATGTTCGTTTACTTCTCTATTTTTAGGCATTCGATCTCCAGCGCTGTTATTAAGAAATAATCATTTTCTGCTAACATGCTCTGAACGGGGTCTCCTGCACAATTCGTACAACATAACCAACCGACGACGTTATAATTGATGATTTTGGAAGAGTTTATCGACAAGAAACAGCCGGTCTGGTCAGAGTTGGAAACGCTATTAAAGCGCGGCCCGCGGCGCCATATCGGCAGCGCTACGCCAACGCAACTCAATCGGTTGGGATATCTGTATCGCCGTGTGACCTCCGATTTGGCGGTTGCCCGCCGCGACTATCCAGACGATCGCTGCGTACCATACCTTAATACGCTCGCCTCCCGCGCCCACAGCGGTATCTACCAAAGCTCCCCCTTGAAAAGAAACACAATTCGCCAGTTCTTTAGCGCCGGGTTTCCGACGCTGTTTCGCAGCAACCTCGGTTTTATCTCGGCTGCGTTTCTGCTGTTTACGCTCGGGTTTGCCGCGACATATTGGATGGCGCTGGCGAACCCACAATTCGCGGAGAAAATTGCGCCTGAAGACATCGTTGATACGATACACGAAAAGGAGATGTGGACGAACATTCCGGAGTTACAGCGAAATCTTGCCGCCTCTTTCATCATGACCAATAACATTCGTGTCGCGTTTTTGGCGTTCGCTAGCGGTATCATGTATATGGTCGGAACAGTTTATATTCTAGCTTTCAATGGTGTGCACATTGGCACGATTGCGGGGCTGTGCCACGTGCATGGGCTCGCCCATCCACTCTGGACGTTTGTGTCGCCGCACGGTTATATCGAATTGACGACAATTTTTATCGCAGGCGGTGCGGGCTTAAAAATGGGGTATGCGCTGATTGGCCCGACGCTTTTCACCCGGAAACGCGCTTTGACCGATGCGGCGAAAACTGCGGTCAAACTCATCGGTGGTTGTGTTGTCCTGCTTGTCATCGCCGGGGTGATTGAGGGTTTTGTCTCACCTTCCGGTTTACCGCCAATCGTCAAGGTCGGATTCGGATTCGCAACCGGTGTTCTGCTATTCTCCTATCTCTTTTTGATGGGCAGGTCGAGGAAATCGGCGATACCGACAAACGCGGCAAATTAGGTGTGTCTGATTTATCGCCGAATCTTGAACTCGTTAAGGAACATTTTTAATTGTCGAATACCACGTTAGACAAGGAATTGATGGCTTGTACCCCAATCCTTGTAAATCCTAATTTCTTCAATCCAAACTGTACGCTTCCTTATGGTTTGGCAGTAGAACATATTCGACAGGCAATGGAAGGTTTTGTTGATTTTCTAGGGTTCATTAACGCGCAACTTTACACCAAGGAGATTCCGCGCCTTGAAAGTTTCTTAATGCCCGCTAACTTTAGTAGCATCGTTGGTGAGTTCATCAACACTAACATACCGATGCATTGCTTTGACTTAGCGAAGAACCAGTATCACAATGGACATCCAGATTTGATTCCAAAAGCGATGTTTCCGAACAATGCGGTGCAATATGCGCAAGAAGGCATCGAAGTTAAAGCGTCCCGTCATGCAAGCGGGTGGCAAGGGCACAACCCAGAATCCGTTTGGCTAATGGTGTTTTACTTTGACAGTAATACTTCCCGCGATTCTATCAAGGGCATCGATCCTAAGCCATTTCGATTTAAGGGAGTATTTATTGCCCGAATTTTAAAAGAGGACTGGACATTTTCGGGGCGTTCGGGTGCAAGCCGACGGACAATCACCGCTAGTGTAAACACAAGCGGCAGAGAAAAAATGATGGCTAACTGGGTATATAAGGACTTAACAGATTGACAGACTAAGTTGTACATCTCTGGTGTTTAGTTTCTCCAAGGCGGGTATCGCTTGCTGGCTCATTGTATAGTATTTGTCGTAGCATTCTACACCGATACAGGAATATTTGATTGCTTCTGCGGCAGCGACTGTGGAGCCGGAGCCCATAAACGGATCTACTACAATTCCTTCCCCAAGTGGTAGAGCGGAGTAAACCACCTGCCGCAAAAACGACTGTGGTTTTAAACTCGGATGATTGGCAATTCCGCGCTCCTTCTGTGAGGTGCGTTCGCTTTCTATTACATCTGTAAAGGGGTTTCCATCAGGTTTTCGGCGTAACCCTCCGGTTTGAAACTTTTCTAGACATTCGCTTACCGTCATTCCGTTTAGGAGCGGTTTTCGAAAAATCCCCCAAGGCTCGTAACAACTGCGCGGCATCGTGCAAACATTAGAAAATTCTTTCTCTGCATTCTTGGGTCTGTCGCCGCCCCGTAGAGTTTTTACCAACCGGATTACTTGGCCCCGAAACTCAAAACCTGCATCTAAAATAGATGTAAACACTGTCTGCGAAAGTAAGGCGTTTGAAGCAAGAAAGATGTGACCTCCAGGGCGCAAAATTTGGGAAACGAGCCGCCCCCAATCGAGAAAGTGTTGTTGCAGATGGTCCATTTCTTTCTGGTTGAGTGCTGTAAAGCGCGGCAAGGGCGAGCGTTTATGCCCATCAAAAGACGGTGGAATACGCCAAACACCACCGTTTCCATTTTCACGCTTTTCTAGCTGGTCGAGTTGGTATTCCTTTACACCATATGGTGGATCTGTTACAATTGCATGGATACTCTCTTTTGGAATTCTCGCCATCCATTCAAAACAATTAGCACAGATTATCACAGATTTTGAAAATGAGTAAGATTTGTAGTCTAAAGCATAAAGCTGCTGTAGTTGATTTGTCGGCATGGTTAGCTCCTACTGCTTGACTGTTTCGCCGAGGTTGTAAACAGGGCTAAGCTCTTGGATGACAGTTCCTATTTCTCGCCTCTCAATTTCATTTCCTCCCAATAACTTTTGAATGTCCGACAAACTGAGCAATATGACCTGCGGCGTGTTTCGGCGTTTTATCACATATCTAGTGTTGTTCTGGATGACATCATCAAGGATGCTGCCAAAATTGTTTTGAGCTTCAGTAGAAGGAATCGTTTTTGTAGTCATATCCAATCTCCAATTTTTCCATATTAGCTAATTTAGCTATATTATAGCATAGATTTGATGCTTGTGCCAAAGGTTTTGGAACGGCAATTTTCAAAATTACCCGGCGCAGCGCAAAGATTTAACGATGCTCCAACTATTCACGGTTTTCATTGTAAATTGTTTCAATAGCCCACCACGCGAATCTCCTGTGAACGCCAGAGGGGCGGCGATAAATGACAGATAGTAATCATCAACAGGATTTGGCTGCACAAATTAAAAGCTACCATGAGGCAGGTGAATTTGTTAAGGCTTTAGAGATTAGTGCACGCGCAGTGGAATCTAGTCGTAGGGACTTGGATGTTTGGGGGATTGGCAATACAGTCATTTAGGTTCACATCTCATAAGCGGTCAGCCGTTGATTTGGCTGGTTGAAGCACTGCTAGCAGATTGAAAACTCAAGACGTGTAGGTTCAGTGTGAATCCGATATAAGTGAGCCGCAGTCGTAATATCCACAATTTGCCAACTGCTCTCACTGGCGACAGAGGAGTCCATCTCTCATGAGACAATTTACCGACGCTGAAAAACAGTTAATGCAAGCCAAGATTTATGACCAACAAGACCGGCGTCATCAGACGGTCAGAGAAATTGCCCGGCGACGCGATGGAAAAAAACGGGAATCGCCCGCGTGGAAATATGGTTTCTTGGGAGTCATCCTCTGTCTACTCGCTGTCAACGTGATTCATCTACTGAATCGGCGGCTTTTAGGTTTTGACCAATTTGGTACTCTCGTGGTCGCTTTGATGCTCTTATTTAATCACATCGCAGATTACTTCACGAAAACAGGTTGGCAAAGACGTGTGATGACAACGGTTGCTCGGGTTTGGCTTGTATTGGTTTTGGTCTACGGAGTTTGGATTCTTTCTGAGGTCTCCATTCCATTGATGGTTGGTTATTTGGTTCTAATAATAATCCTATTTCTAGTGTGGCCGGATTCACATTGGCGGAAGATTTGCGGTAAAAACTCTCGCTAAATCTGAATTAATGTCGATGGTTGAAACGAGGATCATAAACAAATCTGTTGCATGGATTCGGGTTATTCTTGCGCTTGCACCGTTTGTGTATTGTGGCTGGTATTCGTTGCTCGCCCACGTCGAAGAAGGTGGAAGACTATCGAAAATTTAAAAAGCGGTCAACCGAATTCCACGGTGCCCTAGGAGGTCATTTCCGATGAGGGAATTTACCGACGCTGAAAAACAGGAGTTGCAAGCCAAGATTAAAGACGAGCAAGAACGGCAAAAGCAGTTAGCCGAACAACTTGCTCAACAAAAAGACGGAGCGCCGCAAAAGACTTCAACTGCGGGTAAATATATATATTTGGGGTTTGTTCTGTGTCTGCTCGCGTTCAACGTGTTTATCCTGCTAAATGTGCGGCATATCGGTCTTGACAAATTTGGCGGTCTGATATTTGTGTTGTGGGCTTTATTCGATTGCATCGCAGTTTACTTCACGAAAACGGGTTGGCAGAGACTCGTGATGAAAACCGCGGCTCGGATGTGGTTCATATTCATGTTTGCGTACGGGCTTTGGATTCTTGCTAAGGTGTCGTTCCCATTGACGGCAATTTGGGCGGCTATGATTGTCTTGTTGAGCGTTTGTCGGATTTCAATTTGGCGGCCAATCTTCGGTAAAAATTCGCGATACCGATGAATGGTGCCGATGGTTGAAACAGGAATGGTAATCAGGACAGTTGTATGAACTCGGAATGCGTGAATATGTGGTTCAATCCATTATGTAATGTGGCTCGTATTCGTTGCCTAACCAACCGTGGCGTAGGATAGACGATGTCCGCATGTTCCACTACAAATCAACAATTCTCTACTGCGCTAAAGGAGGTCATCTCCCATGCGGCAATTTACCGACGCTGAAAAATAGTTGCTGCGAGCCAAGATTAAAGACGAACAGGAACGGCGAGATCAGGCAGTTAATGAGATTGCGGCAAGAATAAAAGAAGATGCGTTAAAGAACCGAGTAGTGAGCCGAACTCCGACCGCGTTAGGTTCTTTTAACCGGACTGTGCCCGTATTGGGTTCTATCTGGAAATATGGTTTTCTGGGGGTTATTCTCTGCCTTCTCGCCTTAAATTTGATTCTCGCGTTATTCTGGGAAGATACTTCATATGACCGATACGCGCATCCTAAGTACGCGGGAGTCGTGGTAGCGTTGATGCTCCTATTTAATCACATAGCATTTTACTATACAACAATCGGTTGGCAAAGTCGCGTTATGAAAACAGTTGCATGGATATGGATATTTGTTGGATGCGCTTATATACTCTGGCTTCTAGGAACATTCATCGCCGATACAATCGTTCCAATTCACGGCGTGCTGGGCGATTGGAATTTTGTTGTTAGAATAATGGCGGGTTTCGCTACTTCTTATGCGAGTTGGCGTATTCCGTACTAGTTACGTACAACAATAGCGTTTTGAAGATTTTCTGTCAATTTACTCAAACTGGATGAAAAACAGTCCTTGTTGACAGAAACTGGTGATCACCGTAGAATATTAATGGAAGTGAATTAACCGCAATCAGAAAATACCGCTTGTACGGACAGATAGTCGGTGCGAACGGGGAGCTTGAGATGACATGGCGGTATATCGAGAGTTTCCGGTGTTCAAATCAGGTCAGCGACATATATCATCCAAGGAGGCGTAGTCAAGGACGTATCGGGGAACGGCTATGACGGCGCCCTTGGCGGCGATCCGCAACAGGTTGACGGCGTGTTCGGGAAAGCACTGGTGTGCGGCGGTGATGACTTCGTCGATTTGGGGGATAATCGCTTTTTATTTGATGAGTAAACTATACTGTTTTGGGCGAATCAGATTTGCGCCGACTGTTGCCCAACTTATTTCGTTGTAAGAGAAGCAGATGGCAACGCCTGCGGTGTATTTGCCGCGCGGCCGCCAAAAACTGTGCGCGCTTTTTGCTTTAAGCCTCCTAAATTTGGTGAAGAGGCAATCGTACAAAAGGGTGCCATAGAAGATGATGATTGGCATCATATCGCCGCGGTGTTCAGTGGTGTTTCCGGGCGGGAACTTTACATTGATGGCGAACTCGCAGCGAGCAATGAAAAGTTCAAATCAAGTTTTGATGATTTGAAAGGGACAAATACGTTTATTGCTCGCGGTAGAACGCTTAATCCCATTGAACAGGTATAGGACGCCATTGACGAATTCGCTATCGTGAAAAAGGCTTTGACTGATGCGGAGATTAAACTGAGCCTAAAAGGTTTGGCGGAAATATTAGCCGTTCAACCTTCAAGCAAACTCACGACGACATGGGCGTGGATTAAAACTACTCCATGAATTTTCACAGATAGAAACCGCTCCATGTTCGATAATTGGGCTCACCACAGACTTGCTGCTAACGGAAAAGGGTAAACACTCCGATGCGTTATCTGGTCACGGGCGGCAGTGGTTTTATTGGGGCCTACGTCGTCCATGAGTTACTCAAGCGTAGGCATGAGCCATTTATTTACGACACTCTCGTGAGCGGAAATACGCTGTCTCTTCTGCTTGAATCACGGACACTGTCAGGGAAACAAATCATCTCTGGTTCGACACGCGATTTTCACCACCTTCTCACTGTCTTAAAAGAAAACCAAGTTCAGAAAATCATACACGTCGCCTCGCCGCTCAGCCCAGTGACCGAACCGTTCCCGTCCGTAGCCGTCAAAGACATTTGCCTGGGCATGATGAACGTTCTCGAAGCGGCACGGTTGTGTGAGATTGAGCGGGTGGTTTGGGCTAGTTCAGTGGCAGTTTTTGGACCTGTTGGATGCTATGCCGGCTCCGTTTCAGATGCATCAACTCACCATCCACAGAGCCTTTACGGTGCCTCTAAGTCCTACGCGGAATTTCTCGGCCGCCATTACTTTGAGAAATTTCAGGTGGATTCTGTAGGGTTGCGTTATATGTTTGTTTATGGGGCGGGAAGACAGCGGGGAAGCGGCATGTTCTGGAGCGATGTTATTGAATCGTCGCTACAGGGGCGTCCGTGCGAAGCGCCGTGCGGTGATGAGGTTTTCACATGGCAGTATGTGGAGGATGTTGCGGAATTAACGGCACTTGCCGCTGAATCCGGCAGATTTGAAGGTCAATCTGTGAATACTCCTGGCGATTACCAATCCATGAAGTACATGAGAGACTGCATAAAGGACTTTATCCCTTCGGCTCAAATTCACCTGAAACCGGGACGCACCGATATCACTTGGAACTGTAAGGCGGACACGGTGGAAACGGTGTTAGGATTCAGACCTTAATATGGCGTAAAGGCGGGGGTGGCGCGGTCTATCGAGCTTATGAAACTTCAGAACGCAGACGAAGTGTTGCACACCGCTTTTCCAATATAACGAAGATTACTTAGGAGTATCACACGATGAAGCTGTCACTTTCTGCACGGATTGCAGAATCGTTTTATGACAAAACGATAGCCGCCCTGCCATTTGAGGATGTTGCGCAACTGGCGAAGGAAAACGGCTATCTTGCAATTTGTATGCGGGCGTCCGTAGCTGGCATACAGTCGTCAACAGACCGCGTCAAATCAGTCCGTCAAACACTCGACCAGCAAGGGCTTAGGGTATCAATGGTGACGGGTGACTTCGCGATCCCAGAGAATCTCGAACCTGGCCCTGGCGTACTACGGGACATTACCCCTTACCTTAATCTCGCTGAAGCGTTTGCGTGCGACCTGTTACGGGTTTGCATGAAAAGAGAAGAGGACATCGCTTGGGCGCAGCGTGCATCCGATGAAGCTGCGGAACGCGGCATGCGCCTCGCCCATCAATGCCACGTTGCGAGTTTGTTCGAGACGATTGAAGGCTCGTTGGATGTACTGGAGCGTGTGGACCGCCCAAATTTCGGGATTATTTATGAACCGGCGAACCTCAAAATGTGCGGTGAAACGTATGGAATAGATGCGCTCACGGCTTTCAAACCTTATCTTTTCAATGTTTACCTCCAGAATTATCTGGACAATCCGGACGGTAAAGCGCACATCGAAACGTGGGTGCGTGGTATGTTCTATTTTGACCACATTCCTCTTCACGACCCCCGCGGGGTGGATTGGCGCGAGGTCTTTGACGCACTGGATGCAGTCGGTTATGACGGATACGTCACCGTCCACCAAGCTCTCGCTGAAATCATGACGCCAGCAGAAGCGGCACAAGTCAGCGCGGACTTTCTGCGTTCACTGCGTGAAACTGACCTGTAAATCCTATCGGCTAACACACCTGAATGTTGCCCCTTACACCGGCACGATTACGTGACAACCTTCAACGGAGTTGCCCGGATGTAGACAACAATCTTGACATTGAGTTAATTAGGAAAGATGTCTATAGAAAGATACACCGCTTTCGACGTCAGATAATGTGGTGCTGTTCAACATTCTTATGCCGATTTCGTACCGTGAGCGTTGGAGTTTTCACGTTCATTATCCAAACAACGTCACTCAATATCCGTTATCCGGGAAATCGCGGATTGCGAACTAAGGAGGAACAACAGTGAGAAAAGCACACAATCTATTGGTGTCGGTAAGTGTTTGTTCACTTATGGTTGCTGTTACCTTTGTCGTGGGAGGCGGCGCTGAGATTGACACAGCGCATGTGGTTGGCGCTTGGCTGCTGGACGAGAACGAAGGTGGCGTTGCTAAGGACGCGTCCGGCGGCGGCAATGACGGCAGGTTGCTGAAGGGCGCCAAGTGGCACGCAGGTAAGTTCGGGGCTGCGCTCTTGTTCGATGGCGTGGACGATGCTGTGCAAATACCGAGCAGCGCCGGGGACAAGTTGAATCCCGATACGCAGATTACACTTGCGGCGTGGATCCAACGCCGCGATGCCCAGGAATCTCCGGGTTACATGATTATCGGAAGAATGGACACTGCGCAGTCGCGAACTTACTACCTCGCGTTCTGGCAAAACAGGTTTCAGATGGAGGTCTCGCACAATGGGACGGTGGGTAACCGCACGGTGATGGAGTCGATTGAAGAGATAGTCGACATGGAGTGGCATCATTTAGCCGGTACGTACGATGGCGAGAACATGCTAATCTATGTCGATGGCGTTCCGGCGGGCAAGGCTCCACCGTTTATAGCTGGCAAGGGAGGGATTCACCAGAATGACTCCGATGTTTACATCGGGTACGACGAGGTGGACGGCGGTTTGTTCTTTGACGGCCTCATTGACGAAGTCATCATACTAAACATCGCACTGGCTGAGAAGGATATCGTCACGTTGATGGAGGACGGTCTCAGGCAAACGCTGTCGGTATCGTCGCCGGAAACTCTCGCCATTCTTTGGGCAACTCTCAAACGCAGTTAGCCCTGACATACACGCTGTGCTGAGACAGAGACCTGCGTTTTTTCCTCTGTGAAGCGGGCAGCTGTCTAGGAAGGAGGATAACGGCGCGATTGGCCAGTCACTCATAGTTTTAATTTTGGTTGCGATAGCCAACCCGACAAGATGAGTACAAAGAAAATTGCGGCATGGTCGATACCAGAGCAAGCTGTAACGATCGTCCTTGGCAAAGGCGCGGCAGACCTCGAAATGTACGCATCAAGTGAATTGGTCAAATACCTCACTGGCTGCCAGAGCGAACTCGGCGCGCACACTTATTGAGGACTTCACAATTTTTGTGGACAAGGAGGCATTACCTACCGTGCGTTCTATCGTAACAACACGGCAACGGAAAAACAACCTAGACTCTAGAATCCGATAAGAGCCGGTACCAACTTTTTCGGACGCTGCAAATTACGCGGATATATGTAATCAATTGTGCACAAGAGACAAGCAACTCGCGAAAGTGATTCATTTGGTAGGACCATGCGGTTTGGCTGAGAACCGTGCCGGTTTTGATTTCTTGATTGATGCTATAATTGGACAACAACTGTCAAAGACAGCAGCAGACGCAATAATTAGGCGATTTCGAATGTTGTTTACATCGGGACACGCCACGCCAAAACAGTTTATATCTCTGCCGAGACAGGATGTGCTCAATACAGGAATCTCGAATCGGAAATACGATTACATGCTTGAATTAGCCCAGATGACTGACAGCAAGCAGTTGCGGTTTTCGCAATTACATCGTGAGGATGACTCCACAATCCGCCGCTTGCTCAAGGAAGTAAATGGCATTGGCGACTGGACTGTCGATATGTACTTGCTTTTTGGTCTCGCTAGGTTGGACGTGTTTCCTGTCCACGATCTCGCGCTTAGAAATGTCATGTCTACCATTTACGATTTCAAGGTCGGTGATTTGGAAACGGCCAAGAAGATAGCACAGAAATGGAAGCCATACCGCAGCATTGGATCCTGGTACCTTTACAAGTTCCGGAACATGCCAACGCAAAGCCCTGCAACTTGAAGATGCGTTACATCGGGCGATTGATTCGAGAAATTCTCAACATCGAGGGCGGCGGCAGAGTATTTCAAGCTACATTCACGATTACGGAACCGAAATCTTGAGGACATTTGATGAAGAGTTGTCTGACAACGCGGTTGACGATTGAATTTAGCGATGACTGATACGCGCGATAAGGAAACGGTTGGCGTCAGCGGAGAGGACGCTTTTTTGGGTCAGATGGACAGTTTATGACGAGGACGACAAGGCCTCCTTAAAACTCGAGGCGGCAATGCTGGAGGTTTTCACAACTGGGCGCAATCGCCTATCGGACTTGTAAATGTTTCAATGGAAGCTTATCTATTATCCATGCGCCTCGTTAATTACGGGCGCCATTCTGTCGGTTAACGGCACTTACTCCGCCTCCCAGGGGATGCAGGTTGGGAATTGAGCGGCATTATTTCCAACCTTGCTCTGGTGATTTGTCCAGGTTCGCGACAGCACATTCATTTAGAAAGTCGGCATTTGGAGAAAAATGTGAAGGTGAATCCACAACAATTAATGGACGACGGGTATATCGTTATTCGCGAGTGTGTTCCGCGGGATCGCTTGGATTCGCTACGCGAAAATTATGAGACGCTAGTGAAACGCCAGGGCGGTGAATCTTGGTTAGCTGCGAGTGCTCAACCGCGGCTTGAGGCGAATCGCTTAGTTGATAAAACTACTGCGGATACAGTTGAAATCTGGTTGCACGAAAACACCTTGGGTGTCAGTCAACAATTGCTGTGCCATCCGGAAGCGGGAGTCTCAAGAATGTGGATGATGTGCAGCCCCACCCACGACCACGGACCTTCTAATTGGCATCGGGATGTCCACCCCATTGATATGGCGCCGCTGCGCGCACTTCAGATGGACATGGTAGAGAATATGCCCAGGTATCTTCAGTGGAACATCCCCCTCTACGACGATGACGTTTTTTGGGTGGTGCCCGGCAGTCACCGCCGCCTCAATACGGACGCTGAAAACCAGCAGTTACTTGATAATCCACGTGTCCCTTTACCGGATAGCATACCTGTGGACCTCAAAGCGGGCGATGGGGTTGTGTACAGCAACTTTCTGCTGCACTGGGGCAGCAACTATAGTACGAAACTGCGGCGTACACTGCATGGGGGGCATTCAATTTTCATGTACTATCAAGATTTGGGATTTACGGAGTCGCTTTCGCCCGTCGCGCGGGAAGCGTTTGAAGGTTGGGGGCGGAGAAGCGCAACACTACAGAACTTGACGGAATCTGCGCTTCGTGCCATTATCGACAGAGATGCGGGCGCATACGTTGAAGCGCTCGAAGGAATTCAGCCGGGTGCCGGGGAAATGGGTAAGCTAGTATTGACAATATATCTCTGCAAAGCAGCGTATCACATTCATATCTTGAAACGTCCGGACTTTGATAGTCTGCCCGATGAAGTTCGTAGACGTGCGGGAGAGGAACACATGATTACCCTCAACTGGGGACCAGAATTCAGCAATCGATTCTCGCAAGTCGAGTCTGATGCGCTTTGGACGCGGTTCGAGACTTTGGACGGAAAACTCCAGGCGGACCAGGAGTGCTTCGTACCGGGTTTTCAGTCAGGGCCAATGCGCTACTTTTTCGAAGAAATGCCGTCTAATTTCGGTTTAGAGGAGTTTATTGGTAGTTGGGGCGCCTAGTAGAGGTATGGGGAATACACCGAACAGTTTACCAAAGAAGGAGCTCTGGAATTGAAAATCGTCAAGGTTGAACATTTTTTCCCGCGCCAGCGGGCGCGTCTAGTTAAAATCACGACCGATAACGGCATAGTGGGATGGGGCGAAGCGACACTTGAAGGCAAACCCAAGAGCACCAGGGCAGCTGTTGAAGAACTGGCGGACTATCTAATCGGTAAAGATCCGCTGCGGATTGAGCAACATTGGCAATATATCTACCGGGGTGCGTTCTATCGAGGCGGGAGCGTGCTGATGAGCGCCTTGTCCGGTATCGATCAGGCATTATGGGACATCGCCGGGAAACACTACGGCGTGCCGGCCTACAAGTTGTTGGGCGACGCCGTGCGAGACCGCGTCCGGGTCTACGCCCACTGGGGCATTGGCAGTATGACCGACGAAGGCAAAGCTCAGGCGCGAGACCGTCTCGAAGCGCTACAGAAGCAGGGTGGCTACAGCGTTTTCAAATCAGGTCCGGGCGGCAAGTGGCGGGGCCATGAACCGCCGGCAATGATTGACGCATTCGTCGAGCGGGCATATTTGATGCGAGAGTGGGTTGGGCCTGACGTAGAACTCGCCTTTGATTTCCACGGCATGATGACCCCCGCACTTGCAATTGAGATTTGTCACGAATTAAAAGGCATGCGCCCGATGTTCGTGGAGGAGCCGGTACCCCAAGAGAACATTGATGCGCTGAAGCTAGTATCGGACCGTGTCACCTTTCCGATTGCTACGGGCGAGCGCTTATTGTCGCGGTGGGAATTTCGGGAAATCTTTGAGAAACAAGCGGTGGCTTATATCCAACCGGATGCCTCCCATGCCGGCGGCATCACGGAACTCAAAAAGATTGCCAACATGGCAGAAATCTATTATATGCACATCGCACCCCACTGTGCGATTGGACCGGTGGCGTTTTCCGCGTCGTTGCACGTTGATGCAGTAGTGCCCAACTTTTTGATTCAAGAACAGACAGATTGGGTTATGGGCTCCGGCCTCTTGAAAGAAGATTGGCGAGTTAAAGATGGTTTCGTCGAGTTGCCAACGAATCCCGGCCTTGGCATTGAGATTGACGAAAAAGCGGCTGAACAGAATCTCGACACATACGCGGAAGAGTTGGGCGGCGAATTTTATCATGAGTCCGATGGTAGTTTGGTGGATTGGTAGCGGGATGGGCATAGTACATATTGTGGAGAAAGACATTGCCGAGACTACTGTCTCAGTTGTTTTAGGATTCGGGAGAATGGAAGGCTTCAATGAACAGACTACTTGACCTCCAAAAACGAATTGCTGACGAACGCAAGAAACGTGGATTTGTTACGGATCCTGTCAAGCTGGGGGTGCTTTTGACTGAGGAGATTGGGGAAATTGCTTCGGAACTCAAACGGCATTGGTCTAAGAATTACGACGGAATTCGCACCGACCGGCTTAAAGAGGAGATCGCCGACGCCTTTGTAATACTTGCGGCTTTAGCAAATCAATTTGATATAGACATTGAGGAGGCGGTGGAGAACAAGTTTTTCGACAAAGATGGCCAGAGAGATTGGAAGTCTGCGCAAACTCACTGAGATAAAAATGGAAAACAGAATCGCATTCAACTTAATCGGAAGGTTTGCCATCATCAACTTAGGATTTACTGTACCTCAAATCTCTACTTTGGCGGGCGAATTCGTACAAAAACCATAGGGCATTTAAGTGGATATCGCTGTAAAAAAAGTCACTGCATTTGTCACACGGGAACGCAGTGGAGCGAAGGAGTTGCTCGTGTTTAAGCATCCGTCGGCGGGCATCCAAATCGCTGCTGGAACTGTAGAAGACGGTGAAAGTTTGGAAACTGGTGTAATGCGAGAAGTCTATGAGGAAACCGGTCTGAAGCTAGTCAGGATTGAGAAATTTCTCGGTTATATTGGGAACGAGTTGGGAGAAAATGAGAGAGTCGTTTCGAAAACAACCCAAGTTTATAACAAGCCGCGTTTAAACTCGTCCGTCTGCAAAGAAGAATTGGCTAGAGGGTTAACCGTAAATTACAACGCCACGCACGGTGATTTTACACACATTTCATACATTGAATACGATAGGATTCCCAATCCGACATGCGTCCACTACGAGATAACAGGATGGGTTCCGAGTAGAAACCTAAGTCTGCAAAAAGCGAGACATTTTTTCCAGCTTACTACACAGGAAGAAACAGCAGATGGATGGGAAGTGAAAAGCGATAGAGACCATATTTTCAAGGTGTACTGGACACCGCTGTCGCCGAAGCCGCGGATTGTGCCGCCGCAGGACAAGTGGTTGGATTTCGTTTACGAGCAGATACAGTAAGTTGGTAATAGCTTCTTCGCAGCGTTAGATTCTAAGCAAACCCACGGTTGTTGGTTTGGAACCTACCCAATATTGAAGTGATACTAATTCCCAAGGAGAGAACAGGTATGCCGTTTACGACTCGCCCCGTATTGACGGGTACACACGGCGTGGTGACGGCGGGGCACTATCTGGCGGCGGCAGCGGGATTCCGTATGCTTGAGAAGGGAGGCAACGCGATTGACGCAGGGGTTGCTGCGGGTTTTGCGGTTAACGTGCTTGAACCGCAGTCAAACGGAATAGGCGGAGAAGCCCCTATATTAATCTATTCGTCCCGCCAAAAACGGGTCTACGCAATCAACGGACAAGGATACGCCCCAAAAGCTGCGACTATTGATTGGTTCAAATCCAAAGGGATAAGTTTAATTCCGGGCGATGGATTATTGTCAGCGACAGTCCCCGGTGCGTTTGGTGCGTGGTTGACGGCCTTGCAGCATTTTGGAAACCTCGGTCTAAAAGACGTGTTGACGCCAGCGATTGAATTGACCGAGGAAGGGTTCCCGATGTATTCTGAGCTCCAAAATGCCATCGGCAATCTTGCAGATAAATTTCAGCATGAGTGGCCCGGCTCCGCTAGGGTCTATCTACCCCACGATCGTCCACCAATGGTTGGCGAAATCTTCCGCAATGTGGACTGGGCGAACACGTTCAAGGCTGCAATTGATGTCGAGATAAGAAATCGGCATCTCGGACGCGAAATGGCAATTGAGGCTGCGCGCGATTACTTTTACAACGGAGAAATTGCCGAACGAATTGTCGAATTTACACAGCGTACGAAGATTCGCGATGTTAGCGGTCAAGAAAATTATGGATTGCTCGCGCCGGATGACTTCCACATGTATCAGACAAAAGTCGAAACTCCGGTAACATTGAGCTATCGCGGTTACGATGTATTCAAGTGTGACACGTGGTGCCAAGGTGCGGTGTTTTTGCAGCAGTTGTCGTTGCTTGAAGGATTTGACCTTTCATCAATGGGGCACAATTCGCCCGACTACATCCACACCGTGGTTGAATCTGCGAAACTAGCCTTCGCCGACCGGGAGAAATATTACGGCGACCCCGATTTTGTGGCGGTCCCGCTGAATCGATTACTCTCGAAAGCGTATGCTGCTGAACGGCGCGGGCTCATCCGAGCGGGACAAGCGTCAATGGACCTTCGCGCCGGAGATTCGCCGCCGATTGAATTGGAACCTGGGGAATCACATCCGGATGTCTATACGGGTGATACGACCCATCTGGACGCGATCGACTGTGAGGGCAATATGATCGCTGCGACCCCGAGCGGTGGTTGGATTCCGTCCTCTCCAGTTATAGATGGGTTGGGTTTTCCACTAGGAACACGCGGGCAGATGTTCTATCTGGATGCCAACCATGCGAATGCACTTGCACCGCGCAAAAGACCGCGCACGACACTGACGCCCTCTCTGACAATGAAAGACGGCGCGCCGTTTATGGTTTTCGGGACACCGGGCGGAGATTGCCAGGATCAGTGGACATTGCAGTTTTTCCTCAACTTCGTCGATTTTGGCATGAATCTACAAGAAGCCATTGATGCGCCGAATTTTCACACGCGCCATTTCCCCAATTCTTTTTATCCGCACAACGCCGAGCCCGGCAGCGTAGTGCTTGAGGGGCGTATTCCTGAACCGGTAAGGGTCGCACTTGCAGACCGTGGACATCAAATTACGGTTGCGGGAGATTGGAGCCACGGTAAAGTGCTCGGGATTACCTTTGATTCAAGGACCGGCGTGATTTCCGCGGGTGCATCACCCCGTGCTCAGATAGCTTATGCGATGGGGCGGTGATTGGGAAACGGCTTTCTGGTTACAATAATTGTTGGATATTGGTTTTGACGCACTGAACAATAGCTGTTGGTATTGTTGCTTAATTTGAAATCCATAGTGGATCATAATTGGAGGTCATAAAGATGTGTTTTAGTCATGAAAACCGCAAATTCAGACGAGCACAAGAAATTTTGGTTCTAATTTCTGTCGTCTTTTGGTTAGTAACAACCCTTAACTCAGAGAGTTTAGCGGCGTACGATTGGACAGATCAGATTGCCGCCTTCAAGCCGATGGTCGTGAATGTGGAAACCTCTTCAGAAGTTGTATTTGAAGCGGAATCGAAGGGTACAAACTTCGCCACAGGTTTCATCGTTGATGCGGCGCGAGGCATAATCGCCACTAACCGGCATGTCACCGGCAGCAGCCCATCTTACGTGAAGATTAATTTTTTCGACGGCAGTTTTACAGAGGCGGAGATACTCTACTATGATCCGACCCACGATTTCGGTTTTTACCGAATCAATTCTGAAGAGGTACAGTTTGAGCTGCAAGCCGTGAAAACAAACTCGTGGCGCAGCCTGTCTTTGGGCGATGAATTGCTATTGATTGGCAACAACGAGAAGGAAGAATATTCAATCAAGTTTGGAAGAGTTGCAAATCTTAACGTCAACAAAGGCGATCGGCACTCCAGCTACATCCACGCGACGTTTGACCGAACGGGCGGAGCTAGCGGGAGTCCAGTCTGGAACACCAAAGGTGAGGTCATTGCCATCCATGCGCGCGGGACAGACACTTCAAGTTTTGAGCTGCCGATCGACTATTTGACGGATGCCCTAACGAAAATCCAGAATCAGATTCCGATCCAACGCGGGGAAATCGGGGTGGATTTGGAACTTATCTCCATTGGTGAGGCGATTAAGCATTTCAGACTCCCGGAGTCTTCGCGTGATGAAATTGGACCATCAGAGACTGGGACACCTAAAGTTATTCAGGTTGAATCAATTATTCCGCGGACAACCGGAGAGATGCATCTACGGGCGTCGGACATTGTCTATCGAATCAATGGAAAACTCATCCGCGACGAGCTATATACATTCGACGCCATTTTAAATGAAAGTGTGGGAAAGAATGTGATGCTGGACATCTATCGTAACGGGGAGGCAATGTCGGTTGAGATGCCGGTAGAAGACCTCGAGTCGAAAAAAATTCGCCGGTTTGTCCGCTTCGCAGGTTCAATAGTTCACGACATTACACCTAGCTTGAGACGGATGCTCTACTTTGAGGCCGACGGCGTTTACTTGACCCATGCGGTTGCCGGCAGCAGTCTTTCGCGCATCGGACTGCGCGAGCGCAATGGGAATTCGAAAGTGGTGATTTTGGAAATCAACGGGCGGCCAATTCGAGATTTGGACGATTTTATAGACGCTTGCAAGGAGATTTCGGATGGGCAACACACGTACATGGTCATCCGTGATTTTAATCTGTTTGACAGCTCACCGACTCCCAAAAGTGTGACCGTAAATCTGAAATTCGGTCCGCTACAGGTGTTCTTATGGAATGAGCAAATGCTTGACTGGCAAGAGGCGGGAATTGAAGACGAAACAGCGTCGAAATGAGCGTCATTCGAGTCACTGGATTTTCAACGATGCGGCGTTTGATTCGAGTTCTGCCGTGCCCCTGAGAGAATTCATGGGCAGGAAAATTTGGTCAAGTTTGCCCTCCATTTTACTTCGCATGAATTCAATCTCTTCCCGCAACTGAGCGACAGCCTGCTGTTTTTCGGAGGCGGGCAGTTTGGGTGAGTTTTGTATGGCTGCGATTTCACGTTCATACTCAATGATTTGCGGCGACTGATCTTGCAGAGATTCTCGATAGACTTTCAGAATCATCCTTACCTGTACCGTATAATCGCCCCGATCCAGTTTGTAATGGGTATTCAGATTCTCCAATACAGCGTTTCGTACTGTACCCGCCTTCAAATCCGCACCTCGAATGCAACTGACATGGCTACCCTCCCGCATCAAGGTTTTTGGTTTATCATCCAAGGCAATTGAACGCTTAGGTTTAACAATTTCACCCATCGCATTTTTTACGACCAAGTTTGTGAATACGCTTTCCCCTTCAACGGCAGCATAAGGCACAAGCAAATCGAATTTCCCCACATGAATTTGCAGCTCAAGAGGGATAGTTTCATCGACGGAATAAATGGGTTTCGATGACGATAAGTTGAGTTCCAAAATTGTTGGCGGATTGTCCGCCGAAGTGGTTTGAATCTGCACCGGCGTTTCGGACGACCCACCCAAACAACCGATAACAGAGACGCTACAAATGACAAGAAAAACATAGTGTACATTAGGTTGAGGTTGAAGTTTCATTGAGCTCTCCTTGTTTAAACCTGCATTCGCGCGGAAGTTCTACTGTTACCTTATTCCATACCTTTAGATAACAAACATTTGCATGAATTCGTTAACTGTTGCAGCTTCCAACCGTTTCTGGTCTAAACAGAGATTTGCGATAACTTCCACCCGCTTTGCAGGGAAACGGGACGCTAGGTTGGCGATGAATTTTTCCTCCAACAGTGGAATGCCTTCGTTTCGCCTCCGCCGGTGTCCTATTGGATATTCGATGGCGGCCTTTTCAGTCGTAGAGCCATCCACGAAGCGGATTTGAAGGGCATTTGCGATGGAGCGTTTCTGGGGATCGAGGTAGTCTTTGCTGTATGCGGGCGATTCCTCCACGACCATCTTTTCCCGTAAGATGTCGATGAGGGGTTCGCGCGCGATTTTATCTTCGTAGTGGTCGGCGGTCAACTCTCCGTAGATAAGCCCAACCGCTACCATATATTGTAGGCAGTGATCTCGATCCGCGGGATTGTTTAACGGGCCGGTTTTGTCGATTATACGAATCGCGGATTCGTGGGTCGTAATTGTAATTGTCTCGATTTCGTCCAGCCGATCATTTACTTTACTATTCAGCTTAAACGCGCATTCGACGGCTGTCTGGGCGTGAAATTCTGCCGGGAATGAAATTTTGAACAGGATATTTTCCATTACATACGTCCCATAAGGACGATTACGGATAAAAGACTGTCCGTTGAAGAGTACGTCGTAAAACCCCCACTTCGGCACAGACATCGCCGAATTATACCCCATTTCGCCTTTCATGGCGGTCAGGGCGAGCCACACCGCGCGGCTTGCCGCGTCCCCCGCTGCCCAAGATTTTCGCGATCCGGTGTTGGGCGCATGGCGGTAGACCCGCAAATTTCCGCCGTCGATAAAGGCGTTGGACACCGCATTGATGATTTCGTCGGTACCTCCGCCTAGCATCTTTGTGACGACCGCAGTCGAGGCAATTTTAACGAACAGTACGTGGTCTAATCCGACACGGTTCAAGCTGTTTTCCAGTGCAAGTACACCCTGAATCTCGTAGGCTTTAATCATAAACGTTAGCACGTCGCGCATCACTAGGGGCGGCCGGCCTTCAGCCACGTTTCTGCGGCTGAGAAAGTCCGCGGTTGCCAAGATGCTGCCTAGATTATCCGAGGGATGTCCCCACTCCGCCGCGAGCCATGTGTCGTTGTAATCCAGCCATCGAATTAGGGAGCCGATATTGAACGCGGCCTGCACCGGATCCAGCTCAAACTGTTGCCCCGGAACGCGGGCGCCGTTCGAAACGTGTGTGCCGGAAATTACCGGTCCCAGGTGTTTCGTGCATTCGGGATAGCGCAGGGCTAGCAAGCCGCATCCGAGTGAATCAATGAGACAGTGCCGGGCGGTTTCGAAGGCGAGTTGGCTTTCAATTGAGTAGCCCGTTACATACTCTGCGATATCGACGGGTATCGGGTCGGGTTCAGGGCGGTTTTTGCAAGATGAGGCAGTCACAAAACTATTCCCTTTCTGTTTTGGAACATGAAACTTTACGGGATTTATCTTAATATCCAGATTCTATATGATTATACCAAAAATCAATGCGCTGGCAATCCAAAAATTACTAAAACTATGTTAGTCACGGAGAAGGTTTACACATTGCTCAGGTATTTACAATTAGCGCATGGAAATGCGAGCCGGCGGGTATGGATAATACGGAATTTACTAAAGGGAGTGGAAATGGCAGGTGCCGCTTGGTGTACTAGAAGAGGAAACAACGCTGTATTTGAAATTTTTAATAGAGATGGAGGGCAGCTTATCTGAAGGATTGTCCGTCAAAATCGGATATTGGGAGGTACATCGTTGCTACATAGCACAAGCGTGCGGCAATTATTCATCCAAAATATAATTTTTCGGGTTCTTCCAACTTTTCTTTTTCGCATGATAGACACCGTAGTGCAAATGCGGACCCGTACTTACGCCAGTGTTTCCAACGTAGCCAATGATATCTCCGCGTTTTACAACCTTTCCACGGCGAATTCCCTTTGCAGACTTGTTCAGGTGTCCATACACGGTTTCCATCTGGCTAGCCTTGTGATCTATCCGAATCACCCTTCCGAGATACCGATCCCGGGTGACCCTTGCTACGACGCCATCAGCAGCCGCCAGCACAGGTGTGCCTCTACGCGCCCGAATATCCAGTCCTCGATGAAACTGTCGTTTTTTCGTAATCGGGTGGTTACGCCATCCGAATAGCGATGAAAACCAATACGGCTTCACCTCGTTTCCTTCAGGGTAAATGCTAAGTTTGCCTTTTGCCTTATAGACTGCGTAGGTACGGTTTTTTGCTTTATCAGCTATCCACCAATGGCTATTTTCCTTTTCAGTCGAAATTGATACGTCTTGGGAAAGTGCGATTCCATTAGATTTAAACGCCCGACGTAACTTGTCTGAGATATTTTCACCGCTCGGATCGGTAGGGTTTTCCAAATTGACGGCAAACAGTAATTGGTCGCGCACTTCAATTGGCAAAATTGAGGGCATCTCATTGACGGCTTGGACAGCGTTTGCAACATGATCGTAAATTGGTTGAATTTCGTTTTTCAAGCGGAGAATTTGAGTGAGTCTAGAATCGCTTGCGGGGGTATCGTCCGAAAAGCCGGCTTCAATTTCTATGCTATGTGCGCCATGGGGTTGTGTTTGAAGTATAGATTCCTGTTCAATATCGTCAAGTATTTCTGCGTCAAATCCAGCGCCACCTTGTCCGAGAATACCTTTCTCTGTGCTAATCCCTAAAACATGCCGTACTTCATCAGCCATGTTCCGAATCTGCTGCATCTCGTTGTCTAGCGTATTGCGCCAACTCTGTTGTTCAGTGTTGAGCCGTTCGTTTTCCGAATTTGCAGATTGCAATTTACTATGGATAGCGTGTACCTTGCCCTTTGAATAAATGCCATAGAAAACTCCTCCTAAAGCGCCAACCAATACAATAAAAGACAGAATTATCAACTTCCGGCAAATATGACGTTCAATTGCAAATTGGCGTATTGGCCCGTTGTCGGATGACATGACAACTATGGTATACATATCCTTCACGAATTTTCCCCCCCTAATATTACGGTCGCGCAACCTAGATTTTGATGAGGACGAGTTTTGAGGCAATTTTGGAATGTTACGATGCATGTTACAATGCGGTAGTATAGCACAAATCCTAAATTAAAGCAAGCCTGTAATTCAAAATAATTGCGTCACAAAATTTACAGTTTTGGTCGACCTCTTTTATTATCCAGGTTTCATGCGCGTAACGGACAATACGTGTGATGCAGCAGTGAGGTTTCAGTAAACTAACAGTGACACACAATGACGGCTATGATATACTATGAATGCCGAATACTGCCAATTGACGGATAAGGATTGGTCTGAGTTTGGTTAACATTTTGATGCCGTGTTATTGAATTCGTGTATTGAATTGGGAATCATTTTAGCGGGTGAAGAATCCGATTTGATATTTTCACTAAGTAACGGAGAAAGACTTGCTAATCGCAAAATTCACAATCTGCGATTTTGAGGAGGAAGCTATTACTCGATGAACCAGTGTCATTTCCGGGCATATATGAGCGCAGATGTTTGCCAAACACACGTTCGCTTTGTTCAATCTTGCATCTCGCAATGGGGGAGTATACGGGTATTAATTCTACTCATTTTATTTAGTGGTTTTGTATCTGATATATTCGCCGCAACGGGACATTCGGCGGTTCAAGCGGCATCTGATTCCAATGGGATAACCGTTGAGTTTGACCTGCCCGAACTTGATGTGTCAACTGTAGAACATGCTGGCGTTCAATATCGGTCAGTTCGCTACAAGGAAAGCGGGTTTACCAATGAAGCAGGCAACCCGCGACTGCCAGTTACACGTGTTATGCTAGGTGTGCCGCCTAACGCGAGTTTTCATATTGAAGTAACTCAAGCGGCATACCGGGCACGACGCATTTCTCGAATCTCTCCCGTCCCCCGCCGTGTCCCACAAACAGGTTCAAAAGGCATCCAAAACCTTGTCGATGAGTGGCGTGAAGATGGAGTTGCCTATCAGAGCGGCGGCGCCCATTATCCTGAATCGCTAGCGGAAATTGTTTACGAAGGCGCCATCAGATCGCAGCGGGTTATATTACTCGAACTTCGGCCTGTCCAATATCAACCACGAACGCGTTCGCTACGGATTTATCCACGCCTAGCTGTCCGTGTACATTTTGATTATACCCCCAATCGCCCGCGTGCTTCAGGTTTCTCCGGGTCTCCTACAAATCGGTCCCTTTCAATGAGAAGCTCGGTTGAACCGGTAGTGTTCGAGAGAATGTTCCAAAGGCAGTTATTGAATTACGATGAAGCGAGGCGATGGCGTGTCCCAAGAGAACAGCGGATACCATCTGCTCCTTCACTCCAACACCCAACTGTGGATGGCCGGTACAAGATTCTCATTGACAAAACCGGCATATACCGCCTGACAAGTGAAGAATTGCTCCGGTCGTGGAATGTAGATTTGAGGGATATTGATCCTCGATATCTTCATCTGCGGCGTTACGGCGCAGATCACGGCAACGCGGGTCAAGAAATCCCAATGTACATTCAAGGCGAAACGGACGGGCGATTCGACATCGGTGACTACCTTGAATTTTTTGGCTTGGATGCCGCGAGTAGATATACGCGCTGGAATGTTTACTGGTTAACCGTAGAGCGGACACGCGGTAAGCGGGTCGCAGAAATTAACGCACACCCTGGCGATCCGCGCGCGAAGACCGTCCCCGTTTTTCGATCTAAGGTTGTTTTCGAGGAAGACCATCTAACTAGCAACCTGGAGCATGTTTCACCAGCAGTTGTATCACCCGGGAACAAGCACGGTTGGTTCGAGTCACTTGACTTCTGGTACTGGACGGGAATCAAAAACGCGGGGGACTACAATGACGATAATTTAGAATTTCCGCTCTATGACCTTACCCAGAGTTTTGTCCAACCTAAAATACGGGTTTTGCTGCAAGGGGGCGCCCCGACAAGGCATGAGATTCTAGTATCAGTAAATGGGATAAGGATTGACAATGCGAAGTGGTCTGACCAAAATGTTGCGGCGGTCGAACGCACACTACGTGCTTGGGACAATTTGCGGGATTTCTCCAAGAACGAACGGAATGTGCTCACGATAACGCGGGTAGATACGACAACGGAGGATGATACGACCCGGTATCCCTACCATGCGTACATTAATTCCTTTGAAGTTGAGTACACACGCCTGTTAAAAGCAGTGAACGATTACCTTGCATTCTCCTCCCCAGCTAGTACAGATACGTACGCTGTTCGCAAACACCGCACGCTGGAATACACAGTTCAGAGTTTCCTCTCGCCGGATGTGGAGATTTTTGAATACGACAGCGAGAATTTAACTGCAAAGCTGCAAAACCCCAAAATAGACAGAGTGCATCTGAATCGAGCTGACCGTGATCGCTTACGCCTAATCACTCAAGAAAGCCGTGATGTAGGAGAAGGGCAGGAACAGATTATATCTCTAGGGGATATTCCACGCGCCGCTTACAATGCAACCTTTCACGCACCGGATTCTCACGATGCCAAATTCTTAGCGGTTTCGTCTGCGGGCGTGCGCAGGCCGGTTGATGTCGAGTATGTTCCTCCTACTGATTTACTGTCACCGTCCAACGGTGCCGACTATCTGATAATTAGCCATCCGGTGTTTAGTGAAGCGTCCCATAAATTAGCTGAATGGCGATCGGCTTCAAAAGGCGGCGGACACCGCGCGAAGGTGGTTGATGTTAACCAGATTTATAACACCTTTAGCAACGGCATGGTGGACCCAAAAGCCATTAAGGCATTTCTGACTTACGCGTATAAGCACTGGGAACAACCAGCGCTCTCTTATCTTGTTATCATGGGAGATGGGACGTTCGATTACCGCGGCACGGACGAAGAGATTTATCCTGATGCTCCGGAACTGCTGGGATATATCCCGACTCACTACATTTGGACAAGCTCATTTGGGCGAACTTCAATCGATCATTGGTATGCAACGGTGAGCGGGATTGACGAACTTGCGGATTTCTACGTTGGACGGCTTAGTGCAGAAACGCCTGAATCCGCCAATGAGATAGTCGAAAAAATCATCAACTACGAGGGAACCAGACCGAACGGAAGCTGGCGGCGGCAGATTATCTCAGTTGCGGATGACGAAGTCAATAACTCTGGTGATTTCATTTTCAAGAAAAGCTTGACCGAAGTTGCGCAGAGCCACACATTACTGGGTTATGAAACAAAACGGATCTTTCTCGAAGACATTATTAAGGAGGTTAATGCGAATCCCGAAGCATACGGCAGCAAGCTGCCTAAGCACGTTGCGAAGGATTTGATTATCGACACAATGGGCAAAGGTGCAGTCATTGCCCAATACGCTGGTCATGGCGGAAGGATTGTTTGGGCGCACGAGGCTATATTCGATAACGCGTCAGTCGACCGGGTTGATCAGACAGAGCATCTTCCGTTTATGCTTGTTTTGAGCTGTTATAACGGTTACTTTGATGCGCCCGGCGAGCCGAGCATGGCGGAAAAGCTGCTTCGAAAGGAAAGGGGCGGCATAATCGGTATGCTCAGCGCCACTCGTTTGACGTACGGCAGCGGCAATGATACCCTCAACCGAATAATCTTCGATGATCTTTTTAAGCGCAATGTGCGCGGACTTGGCGAACTCAGCTTCGATTCAAAAGTGGAATTACTAATCCGTGATGGGATTGGCCAGATTGACGTGATGATGGAGTATACCCTCTTCGGCGACCCGGCGATGAATCTAGCAATGGCGGATTATGAGATGCAACCCGAGGTTAAGACCAAAACGGTAGCGCCGGGTGAAACACTCAGAATCGCTCCGGGTGAGATTTTTGAAGTCGAATACAATCCTGGACGAAAACAGAAACAATTTACTCCATTGTCGGATTTTAACGGGACGTTACAAGTTAAAGCCGTGTTCCCCGGTACTTATAAACTTGTTGAGCGAGAGGAAGGCGTGGTTGAGGCTTACTCCGGCGATGTGGTTATTATGCAGGACACAAGCATCAGAAATGGTAAATTCCCCGAGGTTTCCCTTCCGATACCTAAGGGAATCAGCGCGGGAAATGCCCATGTTGAATATTACGCTCAGAACGCCTCTCACATTGCTGTTGGCGGTGATTCTTTCACAGTGCTTGTACCGAAAATCCTTGACATACAACCGGAGGTCGTCAGCGATACGACATTCCGTATTTCAGTACAGGTCTCCGACGAGATTGAAAGCCGGGGAATAAAGAATATCCGTTTAGACTGGCGAAATCCCGTTGCACGGGAATGGATGGAGGTTACAATGCACCGAGCGCCATCGCGCGGCAAGGGTTGGTATACAACACCGAAGCCCTTACCCTTGTCCCCTGACGGTGCGCCGATTCGGTATGAAATCTTTGTGACAGATATTGATAATCACACGACAGTTTCCGATACACTTGAATTCCGCCCGTTCGTGTTCCCGAACATAAGAGTTGTTAGAGGCCAAACGTATTCAGACGGTTTAATCTATTACGGCTATTCATACGACACCGAGGCATGGACGTTAAGCGTAGACATTGAACAGGTCGAAGACCTTGAGCTGAAGGAAAGCGTGGAAGTTGCTTTCTTTGAAGGCAATCCGGATCTTGATGAAGATTATGTTGTCGATTCACATGCTAGTTTGATAGGCAAGGTGTTGATTCGCCCTAACAGTTGGCAGCGCAGAAATCCGCTTGAACCACACAAGACCACAATCAACGGCAACAGCCAAAAAACCCCGCTAGCGTTTACGGAAACCCCGCTCAATACGAACTGGATAGCGACAGCGGCAATCCAGCACGAACTGGAAATGGGCGTCCACGAAATATTTACGTGGGTTGATCCGGTATTTGATTCTGATGTGGAATCATCTCAGATTGAGTCCAAACAAGGCAAGCTGCGTGAAGGCGATGAGACAGATAACATCAACGGGCGCCGCATTTCAGTCCAAGGAATAGTTGTCGGCCAGGCGGATCGGCGTATCTTTAGTCAAGACGGCATCATTGATTTTCGCGTTCCGGCACGCAACATCCCTCAACCCGCTGTGCTGACAATTGCCCCGCTCACCGGCAAGGAACAACTTACCTTCACGCAGCAACCAAATCTGAAGCCGATTGGGTTGCCGAACGGAAACGATGCAGTTGCCTACAATGCGGCGCTAGAACCTGCGCCGTCGGGAGACGTTCAATTAGCGGCGCCCATTATAGCGGAACTTCGTTTTGATTTAGAAGCATTGCGGATGACTGTCAGGGAAGAACTCGGCTTAACAGAGATTTACAATCTTGAACTGGATCAGGTAAATGCCATTAACGAAGGGGCTGAGCAGCAAGCCAAGGAGATTGGCATGTACCTCTGGTTAGAGGGTTTGGAAAAATGGGTTCGGTTAAATTCGGAGTTGGTCCTTGCCTCCGATACGTCCATGGAGCTGCAACAGGTTCTATCCAGCGTCAGTGAATCCAATCGCGGAAATGGAGAAATCAACGGCGTTCAAATTGCGCCGACGGGCGCCGAACTGGGCAAATGGGTATTGGCTTTCACATCTCCTAGCACCTACCGCCTAATGGTTAGCAAGAACGAAGAGCCGTTAGAGGTGGTCAATCCGAATCGCAATCTGGAACAATTCGTAGAAACGCCTGGGCGGCCGAGTTTGGATTACGAAAATGACCTTAAAATCGGTGTAAGCCCGGGCGAAACTGATTTTGAATTTGGTGATATATTAACCTTCGAAATTGCGTTAATCGATAATGCGGACAGTGGATCCCCCGGACTTTACGCCTCATCGTTCAAGGAGCGAAACAGTGGCACGGGTACAATCCAGTACATTCGTCTCGATCCGAATTCGTCCATACCTTCAGATCGGTGGGTGATTCTGTTTATGGATTCAAATCGTTTTCGGGTGGAAGGAGAAAAAACCGGTATACTGTCAGAGAACGGCCGCCCCATCATGGGAAAAATCGGGGAAGAGTTTTCTTTTGCTGAATATGGATTGACACTCAGGCTTTTGGCAGGCGAGGGGAATTTTGAGCCGGGTGACAGTTTTCGGTTCGAAACGAAAGGGGTCGGACGGGTCCGCGCGGAAGTCCCGATACTCGGTAGGATGGCATTGATGCGAAGCAGCGATACTATCCCGCCGGATCTTCAATTGACCGTCGGCAAGCAGAACTTTATTGATGGCGATCCGGTTTCAAAAGAACCTTTGATTCAAGCCACTCTGACTGACAACAGCGGTATTGATTACATCACGCGTGCGATTTCGTTAGAAATCAGCCAGGACAACCGAGAATTTAAGCTGATTCCACAAACGGAGTACCGCATGAGTCATCGCCCAGGTTCAAACCAAGTTGTTTTGAATTACCAATCTCCCGAATTAGAGCCCGGTACATACCAAGTTCGCCTTACGGCAAGTGATGTTGAGGGAAATGAATCAGTAGATGAGATTGAGTTCCGTGTGCACAAAATTCTTCAATTGCTCAGGGCAATGAATTTCGAGAATCCATTTCGCCATGAGACGACTATTACTTGTGAGCTTACTAGCGCTGCAGATTACGTGACCATGAAGATTTACAGCGTGTCGGGGCGATTGGTGCGCGAATTCGAAGAAGCAGCCCCCGCCGGATTCATGATGGTACACTGGGATGGGCTTGATGAGGATGGCGAAGAAGTAGCGAACGGGGTTTATTACTGCAAAATCCGTGTCATGATGTCCGGTCAAAAAGATCTCACTGATTATATCAAGATGATGAAATTGAAGTGATGTAAAATCTCTTTGGCGTTCCGGCGGTCCGATATGTCACCTAACTTAACGGGCGCCAGATTTTGGGGGTGGTATTGTACAGTGATAAATGAGAAAGTTGAAAGAGAGAGTGTTTTTGTTCATCGCATTGAAGATGAAATCGGGAAAGCCATCGTTGGACAGAAGTATTTAATAGAACGGTTGCTGATTGGGATGTTAGCCGACGGACATGTGCTTTTGGAAGGCGTGCCGGGTTTAGCGAAAACACTGTCTGTCAAGACCCTGTCGCGGGCGATCGAAACAAAGTTTCAGCGCATCCAATTTACACCAGACCTCCTACCTGCCGATGTAATAGGCACGCTTGTTTTTGACCCACAAGACAGCTCGTTCATCACTAAAAAAGGCCCTATCTTTGCCAATATTATATTAGCCGATGAAATCAACAGGGCGCCCGCAAAAGTCCAAAGCGCACTCCTAGAAGCCATGCAGGAGAAGCAGGTAACGATTGGTGAGAAGACGTTTCAACTCGACGAGCCCTTTTTGGTATTGGCGACGCAAAATCCTATTGAGCAAGAGGGTACTTACCCACTGCCCGAAGCCCAAGTCGATCGATTTATGCTCAAGCTGAATATCGGTTATCCCACCCGGGAAGAGGAACGGGAGATTATGGAGAGGATGGCTGTCACAAGCACGAACCTCGACATTGACGCGGTTATATCGCCGGCGGATATCCACGCCGCAAGGAAAGTTGTCGACGAAATATACTTGGACGAGAAAATCAAGAACTACATCATAGACCTGGTATTTGCCACTAGGGAACCGGCATCCTACGATAGTCTTGGCGACTTGGATCGACTCATCGAATACGGCGCTTCCCCGCGCGCGACCATCTATTTGGCCACAGCTGCCAAAGCGCACGCTTTTATACGGGGGAGAGGTTACGTCACGCCTCAAGATGTCAAGTCAATCGGAATGGAGGTGCTGCGGCATCGAGTTATCATCACTTACGAAGCGGAAGCAGAAGAGATAACCTCCGAGGATATTGTCTCGAAAATCTTTAGCGAAGTGGAAGTGCCATAAGCGGGAAGGTTTTGCGGCAGCACCGTGACTTTATTGCGGCTTGCGGTCCGCTAAAGGAATCGTTGGTTCAACATTATGAAACGGCTGCTCGAACTTAATGTTGTATTAATTTTTCTGTTTCTTTACGCGCCAATTTTGACGTTAATCGTATTCTCGTTCAACACTACAGAGCCATCTGCTGCTTGGGGGCCGCTCAGTTGGTATGCGAAGCTGTTTAAAAACCGCGACTTGTGGCACGCCTGCCGGATCAGCCTCATTGTAGCGGGGTGTTCAACCGCCATCGCAACAATTATTGGAACGATGGCTGCATTTGCCGTTGAGAGGTACCGTTTTCCACTTCGACTTGCCATGACGAGAGCGCTCTTTCTGCCGATTATCATACCGGACATTGTGATGGCAATTGCGCTCTTGACGTTTTACGTTCAGGTTCACCTTCCGCTAGGACTCGTTTCGATTGTTGTAGCGCACGTTGCGTTCAGTATCTCGTATGTTTTGATAGTCGTTCGTGCACGACTGAAGGGATTTGACAGGTCCTTCGAGGAAGCCGCGTTGGATCTCGGCGCGAACAGATGGAACACGTTCAGGCATATCACCCTACCGCTCATCGCACCGGGCGTCATTGGCGGCGCGCTGCTGGCGTTTACGCTGTCAATTGACGATTTTGTGATTACATTCTTTACGGCAGGCGTCGGTTACACGACCTTACCCGTTCGTGTTTACTCGACGCTAAAGTTTGGAATCACGCCGGAGCTCAATGCCTTATCAACGCTGCTGCTGTTGAATTCTATCGGTCTTGTTATTTTATCGCTGAAGTTTCAAGGAGGGAGTGGGAGGGAGGTAATGAGTAATGAGTAATGCGTAATGCGTAAGGTCGGGGAAATACTCGTTTTCGAACAACAGTTTAGCTGCTGAAGCGGGGCGGCCTGTGGTTAATGGCCTGTCGTTTCGTGGTCACTGGCGATAATTTCTGTGCCGATTCCTTCTGAAGTAAAGACTTCCAGCAATATTGCGTGGCTGATTCTGCCGTCAATGATGTGTGTCTTTTTGACGCCGCGTTCGAGCGCCGTGACGCATGCTTCGACTTTTGGCAGCATACCGCTGCTGATGACACCGGCAGCGATCAGCTGCTCAATATCATCAACTTTAATGGTCGAAATCAGCGTCGCCTCATCGTCCATCTGCCGTAGGATGCCGCGCTGATTTGTTAGCAGAATGAGTTTTTCAGCCTGAAGCGCCGCCGCAATTTCCCCCGCGGTGATATCAGCATTGATGTTGTAGGTGCAGCCATCTTCCCCAATACCGCTTGGCGCAATCACGGGGACATACCCCGCCTGATCCAGGGCAATTATAACTTCAGGGTTTACCTTTACAATGTCACCTACAAAGCCGAGATCGACAGTTGATGTGCCGCCATGCTCATCGACGATGAGGGCGACATGTTTTGATGCACGGATAAGGTTGGCATCTTTTCCACAGAGTCCGACTGCACTCCCGCCATGCTGATTAATTAGTGAAACGATTTCCTTGTTAATTGCGCCAGCTAACACCATTTCAGCGATCTCGATCGTCTCTCGATCTGTTACCCGCAGCCCCTGCACAAACTCAGCCTCTTTGCCGATTCGCTTCATCCAACCGCTGATTTGGGCGCCGCCGCCATGGACAACCACAGGTTGCATGCCGATGTATTTCAATAATACGATGTCCTGCATGACGCTGTGCTTGAGCGATTCCTGTTCCATCGCAGAGCCGCCATACTTAATCACGATTGTCTTTCCCGAAAATCGGCGGATGTACGGCAAAGCCTCAATCAAGATATCTGCTTTTTTTACGAGTTCATCCATCTCCGTGTCCCGGTTGCTATAAATCGATAATCAATGGTGAGTTCATGATTTTTTAGTGATGTGTTTTTATACCTACCGCCGTGCGCTGCCCGCTGTCTGTCACGTTCGGTAGTCTGCGTTAATGCTAATATAATCGTATGAATAGTCGCACGTCCACATGGTGACGGTCGCATCTCCAGCGTTCAAATCGACATCAATTGCCACGGTGTCCTCGGAGAAGAGGTTTGTTGCGGTTTCCTCATCAAAACCCGCGTCCATACCGTGCTTGACAAGCTGGTAGCCGTTGAGCCGCACGTCAACCTGATACGGATCGAATTCCGCTTGCGATTTTCCAATCGCCATCAAAATCCTACCCCAATTCGGGTCCGCTCCAAAAACCGCGGTCTTTACGAGCGGCGACTCCGCGATTGCGCGGGCTGCCATCTCTCCCTCGACTTCATCCTTCGCACCTTTGACAATTACTTCAATTAATTTTGTCGCACCCTCCCCGTCTCGTGCGATCATTTTCGCTAACTCTATACAGGCGAACTCCAATCCTTTTTGAAATTCGTCATAATCTTCGCTGCCAACTCTTGATATGATTGGATTTCCTGCGGATCCGGTCGCCAAAAGGAGCACAGTATCGTTCGTGCTGCTATCCGAATCGACTGTAATTCGGTTGAAAGATTTTGAAACAGCTTCGCGCAGCGCAGTCTGCAACGGTTCAGCGGAGATGTTCACATCCGTCATTAGAAAACCGAGCATGGTGGCGAGGTGCGGAGCAATCATCCCTGCGCCTTTCGTCATTCCGCCAATCCTGGCCTTTTTTCCTGCAATCTCAATCTCAACCGCAAACTCCTTGGGGACGGTATCGGTCGTCATGATGGCGAGGGCGGCGTCATGTCCACTATCAGGCCGCAGTGTCCCCGCTGCGAGACGAATTCCGTTGTCGATTTTGTCCATTGGCAACTGCACGCCGATGACACCCGTTGACGCGACTAACACGAGGCTTGGATCGATGCCGAGCGCGTTTCCTGTCAACGCGGTCATCTGCCGCGCATTGGCTAATCCGAGGTCGCCCGTGCATGCATTAGCATTCTTGCTGTTAATTATAATCGCTTGCGCTGTGTGGTCATTGAGATGTTCTCGGCACGCCAAAACGACAGGCGCGCAGACACGATTCTTTGTGAAAACGCCCGCCGCAACCGTAGGTGCGTCGGCAGCAATTAAGGCAACATCTTTTTCGTTGTCCGGTTTCAGTCCGGCGTGTACCCCCGCTGCACGAATTCCCGGCACCGCTGTGATTCCGCCTTCTATGTGTTTCATTAAGACCCTCTTCCGATAGGTGCTACGAAGCGTTGACATTCGACGTTCTTATTGTCAACCCGCAAAATTATAGCGAGTCGTGTGAGAATTGTCAATTGGATTTCCACAGGGATAGTGACAATTGAAGGTTCAACGTATAGTGGCGGATGCGCGTCCCGTGCTGTGAGTTTTTTACGGCACAAGGAGCTTGCTTACTACTTTATGACTACGGCACAGGGCGTGCGGATACTACTTTTTTTGGATTGCTTGGAGAACGCTTTGGTGATATAATGCCACAAAAAACAGTGGCCAGACGCCGGGGTCGGTAAGATTTGGACGCAAACGATGTGTACATCGTCAATCATCAGGAAGAGCTGTATTTGAATAAAACGAGAACTCTCATATATGCTTCACTAACGATATTTCTTCTCTCTCAATTTGCCGTAGATGCCTCACCGAAAGTGAACACGCGCTTACCTTCTAGTTCTGTTGCTGTGAGCGACGATGCGCTGGCGTCGTTTTTTAATCCGGCGGGTTTAGGAACGGGGCGTGGTTTTAACCTTTACTACCTGCGGTCCTATCAAAGTGATCCGGTCGGCGATGATGCCTTTTTTATTTCTACGTCGAGAGCGGGTTTCGGAATGGAATTTGCCAACGCGGGGAATGACATAGATTTCAACCGGTATACGCTGTCGAGTGGAGGGCGCCTTAGCGGTTCCTTATATTGGGGAACTGGTTATAGCTGGGTGAATTCCGAGGATAAAGATTACGATAAGCTCTCGTCATGGTCTCTGGGATTGATGCTTCGCCGCCAACATCTTTCAGTTGGCGCCATTGGACGCGATCTCAACCGTCCCCGATTCCGAGGTCATAAACTCGGTAGAATTTACGACTTCGGAATTGCACTTCGTCCAAACACCTCACGAATTACGTTCTCTATTGATGCACGAAAAGTCGAGGACGTAAGCGGGCTTGATTTTAGTTGTGCGCTTGAGGTGAGGCCTATCAACGGGTTAACGTTGCGGGGCAACCTGAACGACGACAGCAGTTTTGATCTGCGTTTCGGGTTTAATATCGGGCACATGGGGTTGGGAACGTATAACCGTTTCGACGACGTTGGAAAACATCAAGAAGGGGTGGGGTATTTTCATATCTCCCAAGCACTCCACACAACGCGGTACACGCGGCGTGACATATTCCTTGACGTGCGAATGAGTCAAATCGAAAAAACGCTCAAGGCGGCGAAACGGGATTCCGAGGTTGCCGGGGCGTTAATCAGAGTCGGGGGCGGTGACTACGGGTTGGCACGACTACAAGAGATGCTGGATATAATCTTGGATTTCCAGTCGGCGGGAAAGAAGGTAATCTGTTACATGATTAACGGTTCGACCGGAAATTACTTGCTGGCGTCGGTATCGGATAAAATTGTGCTTCACCCGTCGGGCGAGGTGCGTTTGATTGGGTTGCGATCCGAGGTTTCGTTCTACAAAGGCGTATTGGACAAACTTGGAGTTCGCGCGGATTTAGAACACATCGGCGAATTCAAATCGGCGTCCGATCTCTTCACGCGTACGGATATGTCAGAATCGCATCGCGAAATGCTAGAATCCATATTAGATGACCTATACGATCAGTTGACCCAATTAGTAGCGGAAGGGCGCAATTTTGCCCAAGAAGAGGTGAAGCAACTCATAGATAGAGGGCCGTTTACTGCGAAACAGGCGTTGGAAAATGGACTTGTAGATGAGCTTGCCTACCGGGATGAATTGAAGGATATTGCCAAAGCGTTGACAGGAAAGCGCCACCGCTTGGTGAAGGCAAAATCGTATTTGGATACTGATGAGTACACTTACGAATGGGAATCGCCGCTGCCGAAGATTGCTATCGTCGAAGCAAAAGGAATGATGGTGACGGGCGAGAGTTTCACGGATCCAATCACTGGATCAAAGACCATGGGCGCCGCTACCATCGCCCGAGCTATCAAAGCTACGCGCAAGGATTCCTCAATCAAAGCGGTCGTGCTGCGCATTGATAGCGGCGGCGGGTTGGTCATAGCCGCAGATAGAATTTGGCGGGAGCTAATTCGCCTGAAATCCGTCAAGCCGTTGATTGTTTCAATGGGCGATGTTGCCGGATCAGGAGGGTACTATATCGCTGTTCCCGCTGACGTGATCGTTGCTGAACCGGGCACAATCACAGGATCAATCGGCGTAATCGGCGGGAAATACAGCCTCAAAGGGTTTTACAACAAGATTGGGCTTCATAAAGAGATAATCAAGCGTGGAAAACACGCCGACTTTTATACTGACAACAGCGATTATCCAGCCGAAGAACGCATTATCGTGCAGCGTCAGATTCAAGAAATTTACGACGCGTTCGTAGAGAAAGTGGCGAACGCTCGGAATATGACAAAAGAAGCGGTCGATAATTTGGGGCGGGGCCGCATCTGGACAGGCAGGCAAGCGAAAGAACATGGGCTTGTTGACGAGCTTGGCGGATTAGCGCACGCGCTCTCAATTGCGCGAAAGCATGCCGGACTAGCGCACAGAGAGGTTCAGCTCGTCCGACTGCCAAAACAGAGCCTGTGGTCGCAGTTTTATCACGCCTTTCATGCAGGTTATAGAACACTTCAATTACGTGAGGCAGCCTCGCTGGACATGTTTTGGGAATTCTCTCCCCTCGTAGATCTCATCGCAAAGCATCGGACATTTTTGCTAATGCCGTACCAGATAACCGCCAATGATTGAATACAGGGTTAGATAAATCGGACGGATAGTGTGTACGATAATTTTTGAGGACTATCGCCTAAGATCCTTATTCGGACGCTTAATCTATTCGTGCAGTTAATCGTATTCACCTACGAGAGCGGAATGTAAGCAGGAGATTACGATGCGTTTCCGCGGCAAACAGCAGAAGCATACAAGCCACTCCACGGCGGATTCCTATACGCACTTGCGTGAAGAGATGGTGCGCGCACAGATTGAAAGGCGTGGAATTAGAAACAACAATGTTTTGCAAGCGATGAGGAAAGTACCGCGGCATCTGTTCCTGAAGCGCGAATCTATCGACAGCGCTTACGAAGATCATGCGTTGTCAATTGACTGCGGACAGACAATGTCTCAGCCGTACATTGTTGCGCTCATGACCGACCAGCTCGGACTAGATCCGGAATCAAAGGTGCTTGAAATCGGTACCGGCTGTGGTTATCAGACCGCGGTTTTAGCGGAGATTATTGATGAGGTATATACTGTTGAGATAATCCCTGAGTTGGCGGAGGCTGCGTGGAAGCGGTTAACGAAACTTGGCTATCAAAATATTCACAAGAAAATCGGTAACGGATACTTCGGTTGGGAAGAGCATGCGCCTTTTGACCGGATAATCATTACCGCTGCTCCAAAAAAAGTGCCGGACAACCTCGTCGAACAGTTAACGGCGGGCGGGCGGATGGTGGTTCCCGTCGGCGACTTCAATCAAGATTTGGTAATTGTTAGCAAAACAGTTCACGGATTTGAGCGTAAAAAGATTAGCGACGTTCGGTTTGTTCCCATGACCTGCCCACCGGAATAGCTATCTAGGGCGCAATCAGACTTGCCTGCGAAGACAGGATGACATGCTACAATCTCTCCTACAAGAACTTCTCAAATTTCTTTCGACATCTGCGGGACACTGGACGCTGCTTGGCGTGGGTTCTTTTATTGCTTTCGCAACGCTCTACCATAAGAAGCGGCAGATTGAAGATTTCACGGTCAAAGTGATTGAAGATGATTCTTGGTTCATCAACCGCGACGATAACCATAGACTCGCGATTGTTGTCTCCCTTCATCTGATTAACAAATCCGGGGCTCCCGTCCATGTGTGGAAATGCAAGTTGAGCGGCTATACGCCCAGAGACAACCCGCCGCGGTTTGTACTGAATGGCTATGACAGAACAATCGAACTCGAACACCCTAAGTACGACCATTTTTACGCCGGACAAGAATACGTCGTCAACCCGTACAGCGAGCAGCGAATGTGGGCGTATTATGAGTCGCGGGCAGTGACGTTAAGCAATTTACTGCGTGCTCCGATTGTCATCAAGGACGCGAATCGTAAACGAAAATCGGTGCCGGTTAAAATTCCCCGAAACGCACAACAGATTGAACTTTATAACGAGGCATCAAGGCGGTGGTGATTGGGGAGAATTATGATGCGCACGTATCGATTGGTTCTAATATTTCTTCTTTGGCGAGATTTGCAAGGTGGGCGAATTGTCCAACCGTCAACCGAATGTCACAAAACCTCACACCATGTCACAATTTGTGAGGCAGGTTGTGACATTTTTCTTTCTCGGTTAGAGATCTACGTGAACCCGCTTGTGGTACGGGTTTAAAGGAAATCGAATGAGATGAATTCGCGGTGCGGAATGTCACATTATATCACAATCTGTGATGCAGGTTGTGATACGACAATTGGTCCGGCGGGATCGTCTTAAACCCGCTTGTGGTAAGGGTTTATATGATATTTTGATTTTTGAAAAATCATCGGATGTCACAAAACCTCACAAAATGCCACACATTTTGCCTGAATCTGGATTTACAAGACTGAATTAATTAGTTTCAATTTATAATCCGGATATTCCTTCTAACCTGAGCGTTTTCATTCAGAAACTCCACACCAAAGGTGTACGTCCCCCTCCACGAGAAAATAGCGCGCCTTAGTGTCTGTAATTATATCGACACTTGTTTACGTTGTCAAGGTGTTTTTAACTGCGAGTTAAATCGGTTCCGCCAAAATCAATGCGGCATTCTGTCTGAATCAGGATTTGCAGGATTGTAGGTTGGGTTGAGCGGAATTCACGAAATAATGTACATGTTTACGTTCCGCTCTAAGAGCTTTACGACGAACAAAATCTGATGCACGGAGAACCCGAAGACCAGTTAGGACTATCGTGCTCCCAATTCAGTCGCTTGATCTATTCGTTCAGTTAATCGTTGGGTTACGCTATATCAATTGTAAGTTTTTATGCAATCAAGGCACGAAACGCATGCGAAATACCGAGATTTTTCGTCAACGCGGCATAACGCAACCTACAAAATTTTTAAAGCGGCAGACAACGTGAAAACTTAGCGTAGTTCAAAACCGAAGATGCTTATTAAACCAATCGAGCGTCCGTGACCATCGATCTCGAATATGTTCCTTTTTGCGGAGACAATGCTCTTCCCCTTTGTAAACGATGTACTCAACTTTTTTGCCCGCGCTTCTAAGATAGGTGGCATAGAGTTCTGCGTCTTCTTGGTGGTCTAATTCCCCATTTAGAAGTAATACCGGTGCACTCACATTTTGAGCATAAGTAATCGGGGAAAGTTGTTTATATACGTTAGGCACTTCCCATGGCATCCCGTTTAACTCTTCAACGCAGACGGAAAGAGCCATCGTCTGGATTCCTATCCACAGCCGATAGTCGTAAGTCCCTCCAATCAACGCTGCGGCGCGGAAGCACTTGCTATTGCCAATGGCGTATGCGCCAAGCGAGGCGCCGTTACTAAAGCCATGAACACCAATTTTTTCCGGGTCGCAAAGATGGTCTTGAATTAACCACTCAACGCCAGACATAAAATCTTTATAATCGAGCTCGTCGGTCGGAGGCTGACACCAGTTGTATTGCTGGCTACCACGCATAACCGGAGCGAAAACCTGGTATCCTTGAGCGGCTAACCAGTGCCATGCCGGCTCAAAAACATATTCTCCGCCAAGGGTGGGGCCACTGTGCAAATCGACAATTGTAGGATGGGTTTTCCCAATAGATTGTCCCTTTGGAGGCAGCAGCAAGCCCTCTAAGGTTAAGCCATCAAAAGACTTCCAGGAGACAACCTCAATGTTCGACAATTCATATTGAGCAATTATATCGCTGAATTGTGTGAGTTTCTTTCGCTGGTTGTCATTTCTTGAAAGCAGAAACAACTCAGCCAGCGTCTGAGGGCTTTCATGGCTGTACAGCAGCACATTTCCGTCCTTGCTGACACCGTGGATTTTGTTTGTGCCGAGTCGGTCTGAGATTTGTTCAGTTTTTCCTGTAATTATGTCAATGCTGAAAATACTTCTTGTCATACCATTTACACCGCTACAGTTCAGCGTTTGGCTATTAGGTAACCAACGAATATCCGTCACATAGAATTCATCGCCCAACATGCGAATCTCTTTTTTATCTTTATCCATGAGACCGCACAGATGGCGGACTGCACTACCATAAGGATAGGGGCAATAGGAAAAAGCCAGTGTTCTCCCATCAGGAGCCCATGCGGGATTGGAAATTTCCCGTTTGCTCGGTTCGATTCGGGTCTGTTGTTGGTTAGTTTGAATGTCAATGTCAAACAAGCGATAGAAATAGTCGTAGATTCCCTCTTTTTCAAACCAACTTGCGACGGTAATTAGCCTTCCGTCCGGGTGCCACCCAACAGAATCGAACCGTTCGCCAGGTTCTGATTCCGTTGAAAATATGACATCGCCCGTTACATAATCTATTATGTTCAACACGCTCCCGTGCAATGGCGGCGCCGGGCGAACGTTGATGATTGTATCAAAGTCGGGTATTTCTACGGTATCAGGTTTCGGAAACTGTTTTGAACTAACAGTAGCAAGAATTTGACCATCGTGCGACCATTCAATCAAGTTAACATGTCCAATCTGAGGACTAACTTGACGGTCTGATTGGTCTGCGGTGTAAATCCAGATGCCGTTGGTCTCCGGTTTTCGGAAGGCAAACGTCCGTGGATTGACCGGTGACCATTTTGGCAGAGTCCCATCAAAAAGCGCTATATCGGTGCCCATGGCAACTTCAATGAGGTGAATCCGGCCTTCAAAGACGTAAGCAACACGATTGCCGTCGCATGACAAATCGCTTGACCCAACCCTTGAATATGGGGACGACACTACATCATCAAGAGAGATTGGTCTATGCTTATTCATATCAGTCCTTTGGCACTTGTTATATTAAGCCCTGAATTTCGCGGGTTGAAGTGAGCTGTTCATTCGGGTTAGAAAGCTTCCATAACGAATAGTGGTGTGCCATTTAAACTTCAAATACGTTGGTGAGGGTAGGAGTAAGAAGTTTGCTGTCCGTTGGAAGTTATGTTAAATTAAACCTATTTTCGGCGCGAGAGATATGATGACAGGGCGTAATCGAATGGCGTTGATGTGTCGATTTGTACGTAGTCAATTAAGCTGGAACCGCATCCCCGCCGATAATCTTGAATGAATGATTTGAGTTGTTCTAGATAACCGGTTTTAAGCGCCTCCGACTGCGTTTGCAGTGTTTTGCCTGTCTCCATATCTTGGAAGACTACGGGCCCTTCGAACGGAAATGTCATCTCTGCGCTATCAAGCAAGTGAAAAACGATGACCTCGTGCTTACGATGGCGGAAATGCTTGAGCGCGGAAAGCACCTCGGACGGCTGGTCAAGGAAGTCGGAGATGACAATCACTAATCCGCGGCGAACAATCCGCTTGGCGAGTTCGTGAAGGATAGCGCTGATATTCGTCTCATTTCCCGCTTGCGCTTTTTCGAGGACAGACATGATAGCGTGCAAATGGGGCGCTGCCCCTCGAGGCGGAATGTAGTTTCGGATATTTGAGTCGAAAATCGCCAATCCGACTGAATCTCGTTGTTTTAGCATTAGGTAGGAAAGCGACGCAGCGAGGTAGCAACCGTACTCAAACTTGGTTAGCGTTTTCTCATCGTATTTATAGTTCATAGAGCCGCTCGCATCGAGCAATATATAGGTACGGAGGTTTGTTTCTTCTTCAAATTTTTTGACATAGTAGCGATCCGATTTTCCGTACACTTTCCAATCAATATAACGGATTTCGTCGCCGGGCATGTATTGGCGATGTTCGGCAAATTCAACACTGAAGCCTTGATAGGGGCTTTTGTGCAGACCCGTGATGAAACCCTCCACGACAAGACGAGCAACTAACTCCATGTCGCCCAATCGAGACAGCGCGACCGGATCTAGGTATTTATGAGATGTTCTCATTGTGACTCCAAAATTATTGACAATTGAAAAGATGCGGCCTACGGCTCTGTCGATTGATTATTGGCGGTTTCTTCAAGCTGATGATTTAACCTTTCTACGTAACGCCTCGCCGTTGAAAAGACCATGTCCAACGTTGCGATATCGCGTGCTTCGAGACGGGTGCGTGAAAATACGCGCCTCAACGAGCGCAGATACGTCTCCCAATCATGATTGTACGGCGAAACGCCAATTAGATTCAGTAGTTCAATTACGCGATTGTAAAACGCTTCAACCTCACCTATCTCAGCATAATTCAGTTCGGCGGGTGGAATATCGCCTGCACTAGCGAGGAAGATTTCGTAGGCGAAGATTTGTACAGCTTGCGCTAAGTTCAAAGATGGGTTTTTGGTCGCCATCGGTATGCTCGCCGTCAATTGGCAACGGCTAATGTGATGGGTGGATAAGCCAAAATCCTCACGGCCGAAAAGCAGCGCGACCGGTTGGTTTTGAGAAATTGCGGCAATCTCGTGTGCCGCTTCTCTTGCGGGTGCGGCGGGTGGCAACTTGGGGTCGCGGAGCCGATGGGTTGTGCCAACTACAAAGTGAATTCCACCGAGCGCCTCTTCAATCGTTTCGACGACGCAGCAGTTTTCGACAATTTCGGCGGCGCCGTGTGCCATATACCATGTTGCGTCGACATCCAAAAATGGTACGGGGTTTACCAGATAGAACTGCGACAATCCCATTCCTTTTATCACGCGAGCGACGGATCCAATATTGCCCGGCTCTCTCGGCTCAAGCAGGATGATTCTAATGTTTTTCAGATTGCTCGGCACGTTTACATCTATGGCACGGTAACGAGCGGTAGATTCGGTTGGCTGCGGTTCATCGGTAAAATTGGGGTTTGTTGTCATCAGGAGGTTTTTGCGTTAATTTACACCAGCCGCGGAGATGGTTTACACATTACTCTTGTATCAATTAGGTTTTGGTAATGCAAGCCGACAGGCTTGGAGAAGCAGTTTCGATATGAGGCTCGGTTAAAGAAACCGTGATTTCAAGAAAAATCTCGGTTTCAAATTACATTTTTTATGATAAACGAGCAATGGAGTAATTGGGACACCGGGGTTTACTATTGGTTGAGGCGAATCTACTTTATTATTTTTATTTTTTATTTGTCTCGCTGTCCTGCTCGCCCCATGATGCATAGTAAATGGCGTTAAACAACAGCTTAAACGTCCCTTGGGATTGCGCGCGGTGCTGAGGCTTGAAGCCGAATAAGATGATATGCCCTTCTCCAAGTTTGACATCCCAGAGCGCGCCTTTTCGTCGGATGCGTTTGTCGCCCTGGATCCAGCCGCTCATGAGCGGATTAAAGTCAGGATAGGAGGCAACGGGCTTCCCGCCTCTCGCCTCAAGAGCTGGTCCTGACTTGAAAAATACCGCCATTTCACGATCTAGTCCATACCCAATCGGATGCGTTGTATCGACGAAAACACGCAGCAGCGATCCGGGACAGAAGAATGGATCAGGATTGGTTGCCTGCTGAGTGGCTTCGCTGGGCGGATCAAGAGCGTCATTAATGTCTAGTCCGAAATAACGCCCTGGAAGCTGCGACGCGCGGTTCAGACAGATGAGGGTGCCACCGTTTTCAACGAAGGTACGAAGATTAGCGGCGCCCCCCAACCCGATTCCGCCGACATATTCTGGCGGTAATGCGCCTTCAGCGTGACCGTTAATCATTTTTGATGGGTTCATATCGGGCAGGATAATTGCATCGTATCGATTTTCTAAATCGCCGGATCGAATCTCAGCATCGGTTAGGCTGCGATAGGGGAATTCGTGCTGGTCTAGCACCCAGCGAGTCCAACCTTCATCCATACTGGCGACCCAAGGTTTGTAGAGCCCGATGCGCGGCTGCGTTAATTTCACATCCGGATCTTTGTCAGGCAGAACAGCCAACGCCTGGATTTCAATTCCTAAGGAATGAGCGAGTTCTTGAAGATTGGTTGACGCAAGCTGTGGAATTTCTGTCGTCGTGATTAAAATAGATCCGCGTGAGAAATTTTGACCGCCTATTGAATGTGCTTTAGGCGACCAGTAGAGCGTGTATCCTTCCGAGGATAGCAATCGATTGAGTGCAATAGTCTCTGCGTTTGTGTGGTTTTTGAAAAGATACCCCACAGGGTCAGATACTGTGTGTAATCGTCCCTGCAATTTTGGAATTTCTTCCACTCGAATGAGATTCGCGTCGAAGTCGTCAACGACCGTGATTACTTTGACGCCCATCTGTAACGGGAGCGTCCAGCCAGCGATGTCATACGGACGTTCGGGCGGCGCGTTGGGACCCGCGCGGCGTTCTGGATATTTCTGCACTTCTAGCAAATCTTTGGCATGTCCGCGAAACGGCTGCGCCATCGAAATTACGTAGGTGCCCGCAGGGTATTCGACGCCATCCGCAGAAAAGTTTGCATTTGCCCGATGAATCTCTACGCCGCCATGCTGCAAGATTCTTAGCATATTTAGCGCGTTATTGGGATCGCGTTGGTTAAGCGGCACAAGAAATGCGCGCGGCGGTTCACTGTTCCCCTTTTCCACCGCAATGCGTCCCATTTTGACGAAATTTGAGAGGAACATCGTCTTATGTTTGGCAACGCACGATAGAATTGAAAACGACGCAGACAGTTCATAGTCCATGATGTTACGTAACCGCCACCAACCGCCGGGCCACGGTTCGGGGAAGTTGGTCTGCAGTGAATACTTACCGAGACCGCGTCGATGCCCCTTCAATGCGCTTCTAGGTTGAAAGATTGGCGAAGCGATGTTTACCCTTGCAGCTTCGCTCAGAATTCCGACCATGTTGTGGCGATAGGGTACGGTACGGAATCCTCCGTGCCACCACATGTCGTACACCGCATTGGAGAGAACACCGGTGAATCCCTGCGAAGTGAGATCCAGCGCGATTTGTGCACCGATCAGGGAGAGTTCGCGCTGTAGAATCGGGTGGATATTGGGATTTACGGGATCGAAATATGGGGGGATGACAAACCGTGCGCCTCTATTGCCCATCTCGTGAACATCGTAGACGACTTCAGGAAACCATTCCTCATAAAGGATTCGGGTTACGATTTGCGTCTCAATCTGCGTCAGCATGAACCAATCACGGTTGTTATCGTGGCCGGTGTATTTGTGGTATAGCCAAGGCATGGGCGAACCCTCGTACGGCGTGCCGACGCAGCGATTGTACCAATCGATGACCATGTTCAACCCGTCAGGATTCGAAGAAGGAATTAGCAGAATAATCACATTTTCGAGAATTTCTTGGATCTGCTGCGTATTTTCCGTCGCGAGCCGAAAGGCGAGTTCCATAGACATCTGTGACGATGCAATCTCTGTCGAGTGTAAATTGCAGTTAATTAGAACCACAGCTTTGCCTTCACGGCAAAGCTGGTCCAATTTGGATGCGTCCTGTCCGCGCGGATCGGCGAGTTTTCCCTGAATCGCTTTGAAGTGTTCCCGGTTCGCCAAATTTTCTGGCGACGATATTAACACGAGGGCAAAATCGTGTCCTTCCGTGGTTTTGCCGCGATTCTCCAGAATTACCCGATCAGAAACCTCGGCTAATTGTTTCAGATAATCTGTAATTGACTCCCAACGTGCCAATTTGTAGTCGTCGCCGACAGGGAAGCCAAGCACATCTTCTGGGCTGCTAATCTCGGCCTCTGCGGAAGCAAACGCGAGAAATAGAGTGACGACACCAATGAAAAGTTGGAAATAAGCGTGACGTAACATTGTGCTCAATAATCCAATCCTCCTTCGCACACGAAACGCTTCAGATTTATTACTGCTGAAATTGTACCACATAGTCGACCTCAGCACCAACCCTTAGCAAGATGACTTGGTTGAATGGCATTTAATTGGTAACCAAGCCGTTCGCACAATTAATGATGCAAAAGCCAACCTACAAGAACTGTGATTTTTGTGATTAAATGATGGATTATGATTAATTTGAGTCATTTAGGTGCATATATACACAAGGAGTGATTGAAAATCGAGGCTGGGAAGCCTCTCGCACAGCGCGATGAGTCAATGATTATTTCTGGTAATCGAGCTTGATAGGGTTGCGTGAGGGTACAAAAGAGTTGGGTTTCGCTCCGCGTGTATTTACAATAACATTATTAGAAATTCGGAACGTTAAATGCTGCCTGAACCGTTTTGGAAGTACCCGCTCTACCCAACCTACAAGAACTATGCGATGCGTCTTGCTTCGCTCTTCGGATGCCAGAATGCCGAAATCAACGCCGTAATGGGAATCGTTAGGACGAGACCGAGTGTGCCGGCAAGTAAACGCACGACTTCAGCGGAGGCGGTGCCGATGCTCAAAAGTTCGACGACAGGGGATCGGAATAAATCTAAGTTTGGCGCTGTTGCCGCCAAGACAAACAGCAACTCCACACCGAGATAAGCGAATACTAATGTGTTCACCATTGTGCCGAGAATATCGGTGCCGACATTCATCCCAGATGTAATCAATCGCCATGTCGGCATATTCGGGTTTGCGCGTCGAATCTCTTCCATTGATGAGGAAACTTCAATAGCGCCATCCACCGCTACCCCTAGCACACCCATTAACATCCCCGCCATGAGAACTTGCCGAAAATCAAATGGCGGCGTACGAATGGCTTCGATGATGTCCGCTGATACCGCGTTCTCCAAACCGGAGAAGTGGAGATAGTTCTGCGAGTACATGACGATAAGCCCCGCGACGAGAATACCGCCCATTGTTCCGAACACGGCTGAGAAGGTCTTGCGGCTCGGACCTATCACAAACACGAGGGACACAAAGGCAACTAAACCGGAGGTCAAAGTAACAATTACCACAGCGTTTTTCCCCTGTGAAATCAGGGGGAGCATGAAGAAGTAGAGAATTAGCCCCGAAATAGCCATGGCGCAGACAGTACGTACGCCTTCATTCCGCCCGACCACGATTATGGCAACAAGCATTAATCCAAGCATCCACAGCAGGAATCGATCCCGACCGTACTCCTGTATAATGTTGACCAGGCTGAATTGATCGGGCGAACCGCCTACGCGGCAAAGAATGGTGTCTCCCGGATTGGCGGGAATGCTCAGCAACGGCATACTGTGGTTGAGGATGTTTCGCAAAACGATGCGTTCTCCTTTGTATAGCCCCGAGAGCATTTCAACTTCAAGGATTTGATGCTCGGTAATCTCATTCATCGGGTTGGATTCGAGCAGGCGAATGACTTTCCCTTTTGCGTATTCGGATCGGAACGTAAGCTCGCCGTTGTCGTTGCCCTGTTCGATAATTGTTGCTGAAGCGTTGTTAACGCGATTGTGAAAGAATTGCATACCAACCAACACGACTATCAATGCGATGGGAACGGCGAAACGCGCTTTACCGCCCGTACCGCCGCCGTAGCGTTTTTCAATTTCTTCTGCTGATGGAAGGTCTTCGTGAATATCTGACGGTTTGACCTTTGTGTAACGAGTTAATATGCCGGCGATTACGGCGGCGATAGGCACTGTTAGGACCAGCCCAATGGTTCCGACGATGGCTCGTATTACAGCCACCGCGGTTGCTTCTTCATTCATCAAACGGATGAACGGATATAGCATTCCAACTTCCGGGAACTCGATCCGCGGGAGGAGCATCGTAATCATGTGTGCGCCGAGGTACGCAAAGATGAGTGTATCCGCCATAGTCCCCATAATGTCTCGCCCGACATTAAGCCCAACGCGGATTGCTTGGCGCACGGTGACATTTGGGTTGACCTGCTTAACTTCATAAACTGATGAAGAGATGGACATACCCACATCCATCATGGCGCCAACAGCGCCTAAAATCATGCCTGATACGAGTATCCCTTCAAAGTTCCAATTGTGAGAAGCCGGGGTTCGCCAGAGTGCCAGTCCGAGTTCGAGAAATCCGAACTCTTGTGCTAATCCTGTCAGAATCATAGCCTTCATGCTGATGACGGAAAGAATTCCAACGGCGACCAAACCGCCGAGCGTTCCCAACACGCCGGAAATGACCTTGAAGCTAAACCCGGTAATCAAGACAAAAGTCGTGAGCGTAAGAAAGGCTGATACGAGCAAGGTAACAATGATAGGATTAAAGCCTTTAATAGTCAGGGGAACCAAGACGTAGAGAACAACGAATGCCGTAACGAAAAGCGTTAGGATTGCCCGTAGGCCCTTCATGCCAGCGACCAAAATCATTAAGCAACCCAATAAACCTGCAAGGTAGAGCAAAAAGGGGGCACGGAAAAATTCGAGCATCCTTACATCTTCGATTGTGGTTTGATTCTGGTATCTGAGGGGGATTTCAAGGAAGAGCACATCCCCTTTCCGGAGTACCCGATCGCCGAACGCTCGTCCTGTCCAAATATTGTCGATTTGTACGCTTTGCCCCCTAAATTCGCCTGAAATAACCTGAAAGGTCAAAATCTGGTCGGCTTCATCACTCGTATCCACGGTTGTGACTCGACCTAGGCAAACGAGAGTTTTCAATGCGCCTTGATGCACAATCTCGGAAAACTGAAACAGTTTAATATGCAAAAACAAAATTATTACGAGGATTGTCAGAACACCAAGAACCCTTAATTTCCAGTCCGTCATTCAGGTTCTCCTGTTTATCTGCGGTAAATCAAACGGGAAACGGGGGTGCGGGGGGACCTTGCGGCATATACAATAAGGATGCCGAATTACACGTTAATCCGTCGTCGCTTTTTTTCACAGCCGTAAATATTGCAAGGATAACACATAATTGAAGACAGTGCAATATATAAGCAGACCGCAGAAATGTGCGCTGCTGACAACGATTCAGACTGCAAACCGGTGGAACAGAACATTCTTGAATTTAGTTAGCCAGCCGTTGCCAACAATAAACACGTTAGAAATTTTGCCGGGTGAAGTTTTCGTTTTGGGGGTAAAGGCAGTTGGCAAATATGGAAGGAATTGCACTTGGAACCAAGATCCAGAATTTCGCTGAAAACCGGCAAAACTAAGGATGCACATTGCTCACTAATGATCCTAAACATTGCGGTCGAAGGCGTCACTAACTATGGCTGCATTCAAGACGAAATCGAATGTAAACTAAGCCGATTTGCGGAGAGGGATTTGACACGGAGTGATGAGAGGCGGGATTGCTTTGTTATTTGATTTAGCTGAGCAAGTCGCATTATCTGTATCAAAAACGTGACTTCTATATTGCATCTAAAACCATTCTTTCATACGCCTAAGGATTTGTTCAAACAGGTTTCCCTTGATAAACGTACGTTTGGGTTCAATTTGGCGTTGCGACGCGCCATAGATTACCAGGCCGACACCAGTTGCATAAATCGGATTGTGAATCCTGTCCGTTAATCCTTTTAGTGGACGCGGATAGCCTATTCTCACCGGATACGGGAAAGTCTGTTCAGCAAGTTCGAGGAGCCCATCAAGGAGCGAGGAACCTCCAGTAAGCACCACCCCGGAAGGAATGTGAAGATGGCTATTGGCAATTTCTTGGCCGATTAAATCGAGCATTTCTCCCATACGGCATTGAATAATCTCGGTTAAGTCCTTTTTAGTGACGAAGCGAGTTCTTCGTGTGCCTCCGACGGTTGAGATTGGAATAGTATCATCTGACTCAATAATGTCAACACATGCGCAGCCTCGAGTGACCTTAAGTTTCTCTGCATCCTGATGGGTCATCTTCAATAGTTGAGCGATATCGCTGGTTACATGGTCTCCGCCAAGCGAGAGCACTGCGGTATGATGCGGCGCACCATCTTTATAAACAACGGTATCAGTAGTTCCACCTCCCATGTCAGCAAGAACGACGCCAAGATTCTTTTCCTCACTTGATAAAACTGCGCCGGCGGAGGCGATTGGTTCCATAACGATGTTTTCAACGGAGATCCCGGTGTTATAAACACTTCTGACAAGGTTTTGTGCTGAAGCGACCGCGCCGGTAATAATGTGGACGTATGCTTCGAGACGAACACCGGACATGCCTACCGGCTCTTTAATTCCATCTTGATTGTCAACCACAAATCCTTGCGGAATAACGTGAAGCACCTCTCGTTCAACTGGAATCGAAATAGCTTGTGCAGCGCTAATGGCTCGATCTACATCGGACTGGGTGATTTCGCGGCCTTCGCCCGCGACAGCGACAACGCCATTCTGAGTTTGTCCCGTGATATGGCCTCCCGCAATGCCGGCATACACCGATCCAATCTCGACGCCTGCCATTAATTCGGCATTTGCAATTGCTTCTCGAATTGCGGTGCTGGTGAGATCGATATCGACGACAACTCCCTTCCGCAATCCTTTCGAAGGAGCCGTTCCAACACCAATTATCTCTATTTTTTCTGGATCGCCCTGCCAAGTATTCCCAATAATTGCGGCGATTTTGCTCGTCCCGATGTCCAGTCCGACGACGATATCTTCTCTATCCATGCAATTCACCTCCCTCTTGAAACTATTGCATTAGCTCACGCTCAGTTAATCCGTCCCAAATAAACCGCGTCCGCGAATCTTGCATCCAAATAAGCCTTACTACGATTTCGTTTCTTTTGCTTAACAACGGTTGTTCGATTTTTTAAGAATAAATCTATATTTTTGAGTCCAGTTTCTACAAGATCCGATGAGAGCCAGATCACAGGCAAGCCGCCATCGAGTTGGAGGATGATTTTTTCAGGATGAATGGCGTCAATCGTGCGGATTCTGGCAGCAATCTCAGGGGTTGAAATCAGCACGGTCCGCAGCACGCGCAATGCCAATTGTACATCTTCTGAAATTACCTGACTATCGGGTTCAGGCAATTGTCCTTGAGGATGAGCAACTATAGTAACAGATGTATCTGCATCCTGCGGAGAATCGATATATTTCATTGCGTACCCATCCACATCGACCTGAAGAAAACGAAGCTCACGATTTAGATTATATTTTAACAGCGCGCTCGGCTTTTCTTTGGCGTTCTTCCCATTGCGGTTTGGTTCCGCGACACTGCCATTCGAGTTATTTGAATGTTCGCCAAGCACAGAGACATTTTTGGCTCTCACGTCGAAAAAATCGCGTTCGGAGGTGATAAAATATATGAATGCCAAAACAGTAACAAACGTTAATCCGATAGCAAACCTGCGTTTAACCTGAAAGCGTGAAATTCCATTTTCAGGGGGCAGCCACACCTTCCGCTGCGTCGAATGTTTCCCTGATGCGCGCGGTGAAACATCGGCGCGACCGCGGGTTTTAATATAATTTTTTTTCAACGAGGATTTTTTAGGCATGAAAATGTACGCTTTCGGGTTGAAATTTGGTAAATCCGAGAATCAGAAAGACAATGATGTGTTTATTTCCTTTGTTAACCGGTAAAAATTACCGCGTAATACATCTAAGCATAAATTCGCTGCAAAATCAATCGCATTCGCTTTTTTCGCAATTGATTAATCTCTTTTCGGTCGTTCAATCTAATTGCCCAATTGATTCATTAGTTCACGGCCAACACACCAGATGTCCCCAGCGCCAACTGTGATTACGATATCATTGGGCTGGACAATATTCATCAAAACGCTCGCCACTTCCGCTTTATCTGGAATATACATTGCGTGGCGATGTCCGTGCGCCTGAATAGCCTGCGTCAGGTTTTCCGCAGTGACCCCTTCAACAGGAGTTTCCTCGGCTCCATAGATAGAGGTGACAATTAGCACATCTGTCTCATAAAACGATTTCGAGAACTCCTCTGCAAGATGTTTAACGCGCTGGTATCGATGTGGTTGAAAGACAGCGACGATGCGGCGATTGTAACTCTCGCGCGCAGCGCGAAACGTAGCTTTAAGCTTAGCCGGATTGTGGGCATAATCGTCAACCACGATGACACCATTGGTTTGACCAATGACTTCAAAACGTCGATGTACGCCCTGAAATGATTCCAAGGCATCTCGTAGCTGATCGAAAGGCACATCCAACTCCATTCCAACGGCGATGGCGGCTAGTGCATTGGAAATGTTGTGGCGGCCTGGCATTTTTAAGTGGACTTCACCTAAAACGTCTCCCCGGACCCGAACTTGGTATTGGCACGTGGGCCCATCGATCCGGATTTGTTCTGCCGTTATATCTGCCCGTGTCTCAATGCCATAAGTCACGTAGCGTTTTTCAAGTCTGGGGACGAGACGCTGGATGTTCTCTTGGTCTAAACACAACACCGCCGTTCCGTAAAACGGCACTTTATTGACAAAATTCAGGAACGTCTCGCCGATTTCTTCCACGCTGCTGTAATAATCGAGATGATCTGCATCGACCGACGTTACAACGGCGATTGTTGGGAAGAATTTTTCAATGGAACCATAAGCTTCATCTGCTTCAACCACCATAATCTCGCCGCGTCCAAACCGTGCGTGGCTTCCTAGGCTGACCAGTTTTCCGCCGACGATAACGGTTGGGTCAAGTTTTTCTAACACGGCGGCTGTCATTGCAGTTGTTGTGGTTTTGCCGTGAGTTCCGCTAATGGCAACACTGGACTTCATCCGCATTATCTCTGCGAGCATTTCTGCACCGCGAATAACGGGAATTTTTCGGTTTTTTGCAGCAACTACCTCTGGGTTCTCTTGCGGCACTGCGGGTGAAACGACAACAACATCGGCGCCCGATATTTGTTCAGCCGCATGCCCGTAATATACTTTTGCACCTAGCGCCGCAAGATGCTCGGTAGTTTCGGTTTGGTACAAGTCCGATCCGGAAATCCAAAAGTCAAGGCTTAGCAAGATTTCTGCAATCCCGCTGAGTCCGGCGCCGCCGATGCCAATAATGTGAATATGGCGAGTTGCTCCAAACATAGAGGCCTCAAACCTTTTTGGGTTTTACGAGAGAATTGATTGATGCTGCGATTTCCTGACCCGCCTTGGGATTTCCCATTTGACGTGCAGCGGTTGCCATCTGTTGAAGTTTTGCTGAATCGGCAATGATCTGGATAATCCAATCGGCGATATCGGCGCCGGTCGTTGTTTGCTCATTCAGCACGACCCCTGCACCCCGGTCTGCAACGGCTTGCGCGTTTAATTTCTGGTGATTGGCGGCGGCGGTAGGCAGGGGAATAAAAATCGCCGGAATCCCGCAAGCGGTGACTTCAGAAATTGTCATGCCGCCAGCCCGGCAAATCATTAAATCTACAACACTATATACAGACTCGATCGAATCAAAATACGGTTCAACCAAATGCCGCAATGGTGAACGCTTGTAGGCATCCGTGACTTCTTGGTAATCTTTTTCTCCAGTCTGGTGAATGATTTGTAACTGCTGATCGAGCGCTGCTAGCCTATCCAACGCGTCTATAACCATTTTGTTAATTGTATGCGCGCCTTGACTCCCTCCCATGACCATCACGGTCTTCAGATTTGCATCGAGTGCAAATTTCTCATATGTTGCATTACAACGTTTAATGGCGCCAATCGAGCGGCGTATGGGATTGCCGGTTACCTTCCCAACTCTGACTGGAAAATAGGTTACAGCCGATTCAAACGCGAGATAGACAGATTTTGCTAAACGCCCCAAGATTCGGTTTGTGACACCGGGAATTGCATTTTGTTCTTGGACGATGGTTGGGATACCGAGCAGCGAAGCGGCAAAGAGCACAGGTCCGCTAACATAGCCGCCCGTTCCCACGACGATGCTGGGTTTCAACCGCTTAAGAAGGTACAGCGAGTTTACAAAACCTGTGCCGACCTGGCCAATGACTGGCAACCACCTCCACGTCAGTTTTCGCGGCAATCCCGCCACGGGAATTGAGAGGAAACGAAATCCGTGCTGCGGAACGATTTTCGATTCTAGGCGATTCGCCCCTCCAATGAACACAATCTCATTCGTTGCATTTAGAGAGATGAGTTCTTTTGCAATGCCAATCGCGGGATAAATATGACCGCCCGTCCCACCACCTGAAATGGTGATAAGTGGCATCAGATTTCCTCATGCATGGGATGAAACCATGAAAATCAATTTGAAACAACTGGCGATTCGAGAAACTCAACACCTGATATCCAAAACATGAGGTTTCGAAGCGAAACCAAGTCATTTTCAGGACACTATCGTTCTGTCTGGCAGTTCAGCCTATCCTTCTCATTCCCGATTTACTCATTCCTAAACCTCAATGTTGCCAATTGTTCCACTTCACCTCTTCTCCGCCGCCCGTCCATTGTTTCTCCACATTTTCCTGCTTTTCTACCTCTCCACCCTCTATACCGCGTGAGATGTTCAGCAAAATTCCAATGCTAACTAAACTGATCAAAAGCGACGATCCCCCATAGCTAATAAATGGCAAAGTGAGACCTTTTGTGGGCATCATTCCGGTCACCACTCCAATATTGACAATGGTCTGGACGCCAATGAGAATGGTAATACCAAATGCGAGTAAACTAGCGAACCTATCTGTAACATGAAGCGCGATATGGATGCCGCGCCATATAAACAGCATAAATAGGGCGATGACACAGACGCCGCCAATGAAGCCGAGTTCTTCGCCAATAATAGTGAATATAAAATCTGTGTGTGGTTCTGGAAGATGCCGCAAGTAAATACTCTTGCCAATCCCGCCGCCGAGTAAGTTGCCATGTGCTAACGCACCTAACGACTGAGAAAGCTGATAATTTGTATCATCAGGCGATGTCAGGTATTGTAAATAGTCATTAATTCGCCCCATTTTATACGAATCGTCTTGAATCGAGGCGTAAACAAAAAAACAGGCTGTTCCCGTTAGTAAGATAATCTGCGAAAGACGGGCTCCTCCTACGAACAGAAGTGTAACAATCACAAAACCTAATAACACCGCGGATCCAAAATCAGGTTGTTTATATAGGAGCAGAAACACAATTGAAAGCACGAAGATGCTAGGAAGTACACCGTGGGTAAGACTGCGAATTTTGTCATGTTTGCGGCTAAGAAAATGTGCAACATAGATCACCATTGCTAACTTGACGAGTTCAACAGGCTGAAATTGGAACCTGCTGATTCGCACCCACCGATTAAATTCCTTACCCGACTCCGAATTTACGTTGTGTCCAAGTGGAGAAAAAACGAGCACTAATCCGAGAATGGAGATTATAAGAATGTGTTTATTGTACTTTTCGTAATACCTGAATGGTATGTACGAAGCGATGAACAAACCAATCACTCCAAGTGCGCCGGCAATTAACTGCGTCTTCAAATAGCGGAGGCTGTTTGCGTTGTAAAGTTCATAAGCAGGCCTGTTGCTGGAACTATAGACCATTACCAAGCCAATTGCGACCAAGCAAAAAGTGATGAAAAGTAGGAAGTGATCGATACCTCCTTTATGGGGGTAAATGTCATCACGATTTGAAAGGAGTTTTACTGAATGCCTTTTCAAGTTGAATCACAGCCTCACGAAAGGCTTGTCCTCGTTCTTTATAATCTGAGTACATGTCAAAACTAGCATTTGCAGGCGACAAAAGCACTACGTCACCCGGCGCCGCGTGCGAGTATGCAGTTTTAACTGCTTCGTCCATGGTTGCAGCATTCCACATAACGACTTGTAAAGAAAACGCGTTTCGGATTATTTGGGTGTGCGATCCGAGTAAAATTAACCCCTTGACTTTAGACTGAATAGGCTGGATTAACGGGGCATAATCATTGCCTTTATCGTATCCACCCATAATCAATAGAATCGGCTTGGATATCGATTCAAGCGCGGCCGCGGCCGCAGCAACGTTTGTTGCTTTGGAATCGTTGATAAATTGAACGCCATTGATTGTATTGACCATCTCGAACGCATGTTCGAGAACGGGATATTCAGCAGCCGAAAATTGACGAACCGCCGACTGCATTTGATTTGAAGTAATACCTAAAATTTGCCCAACAGCTGCTGCAGCGAGGACGTTTCGGAGATTGTGGTTGCCAGCTAGCGGAATGTCTCGCTTAGTCAGAACGCGTTTTGACTCACCGTTCCAATGAGCAAAGACTTCATCATTTCGTACAAACGTTCCCAAACTGGCAGGCGAGGAATTTGTGGTAAAATAGACAGGTTTTGCCTGCGTTTCCGATGCAAATGTAGCAACGGCGGGGTCTTCCGCATTGAGAACAATCCAATCCTCCGACGTTTGATTCGCGCAAATCATCAACTTGGCGTTTCGATAGGCTTCCATGGATGGGTGTTGATCCAAGTGATCCCTAGAAAGATTCAGAATCACGCTTACCATCGGGCGAAACGTCGTTGTAGTTTCAAGCTGAAAACTGCTGGTTTCCGCGACGACGAGATCCTCAGATGTTAGATTTTGGACTTTGCTCGACAGGGGTATGCCAATGTTGCCGGCAACACACACGTTTCGGAAGTTCCCATCTTTTAAAATCGAGGCAGTTAACACTGTTGTCGTTGTCTTGCCTTTTGTTCCTGTGACAGCGACGATTGGCGCAGGACATACGCTCGCGGCAACTTCTAGTTCCCCAACAATAGGAATGCCGTTTGAGCGTGCTTTCTTTAGAATAGGGATATCTAGCGGCACACCCGGCGAAACAACAACCATGTCGACCTGTTCAATACTGCGGATGCTATGGCGGCCGAGTATGAATTCAATAGACCGATCTTTAAGCGCCTCAAGGGATGATTGGAGTTCCTGTTCAGTTTTACGATCAGTGACACGCACCTTTGCGCCAAGATCGTCCAGCAGTTTGGCAACCGCGGCGCCGCTTCGCTGCAACCCAAAAACGGCAATCTGCTTGCCCGAAAATGTCATCTCAATTCAATACCTATATATTGCGCAATGTCGTAAAACTGAGTCCGAGAAAACTACATGACAAACAGTTTAATCTATTTTAACACGTCAGTAGCCCGGTTGTCTAGTATTTTCACCTAAGTAATCGGCATTCGCAATGAAGACAGAACAGCGCTTTTTCGATTGATTCGACGGTCGGTATTTTGATGCGTCAATGTTGACGAGGCGCGGTCCGGAACCTTAGCCACTTCTTTGACGACAGCGATGATTCTGCATGTCTCGACTTTAGGTTAAGGTGTTTAGCGTTGAGTAAATGAACACATGCAGAGAAAATTGTGACAGTCAGAAAACTACTTCGGGCGGGACAAGGAGGGTAGGAGATTGTAGGTGTTTGGGGCAACTATCGTTGCCCCAAACATACCGTGCAAGTCGATGGATGGAACACAACAGGGATTGGAATTCAAACCACAAACTGGTCAATTGACACTATTTCAGAATTAACATCTTCCGCGTAGCGGAATAATCTCCGGCAGTCAGGCGGTAGAAGTACAGACCGCTCGCTACGTGCTCACCGAATTCGTTTCTGCCGTCCCAATACGCGGCTTTCGTCCGATCCGTATAATGGCCTGCTGCTTGATGCCCTAAATCCAACCAGCGCACTAACTCACCCTTGGAATCGTATATCGAGATACCCACATCGGCATTGTTCGACAGATGGTACGGTATCCACGTCTCAGGATTAAACGGATTCGGGAAATTCGGCAGCAGTTCAGCCGACTGCTGCGGCGCCGTATCTTCACGTTCGATGCCTTCGTCCGTGTCTTCCATGTCCTCTAAATCGTCTAATGCCACACCCAAATCCCACAAGTGAATCATATTGTGGTAACCGCCGCTCGCAAGAATTCCACCCCGGCTAATTGCAACACTCCTGCCCCAGTTTGAATGGCGTTGCAGCACGTAGAGCGGCGTGCCCGCTGCCGCGTCCCAAATCCGGACGCTATTATCCTTGCCCGTACTGGCAAGCATTTCACCATTCGGGTGGAATGCCGCGCTGAACACCCAACCGCTATGCCCGGCAAGAACACGGCTAGATTCTGCTTCGAGATCCCATAACCGGACGTTGCCGTCCGCGCCGGCGCTAGCGAGAGTGTTGTCACTACCGAACGCAACATTTAATACCTGTTCATCATGTCCGGAGAGTTCCTTTGCGATTTCACCGGTTTCAGGATTCCACAGCCGGACAACCGCATCGCCGCCGGCACTGGCAAGCATGTCCCCGTTCGGATTGAAGGAAACGCTCCACGCGCGAACCGAGTGGGCGCGTATGCGATGCCTACGCACAACTCTTCTCAAATTGGAAATGTCCCAAATGGATACATGCCCATACTCTGTCCCAGTTGCCAGGGTGTTCCCGTCAGGACTGAAGGCTATGCCCCAGACGGTGCCGCCCGGTCTGATAATTCGTTTGAGTCGCCCCGTATCAAGGTCCCATAACAACACTCTGGCATCCATGCCGCCGCTCGCCAATATGTTTCCATTCGGACTGAAGGCAACCGAGCGCACCGCAGCTTGATGACCGACAAGCGTCCGTTTGAGTTCTCGTGTTTCAACCTCCCACATCCGGACGGTGTTATCGTTATGCGCACTGGCAAGTATTTCACCATCCGGACTGAAAGCAACGCCGAACACCTTCTGGGGCCGGGTATCACCCAAAATAGCTGAAACTTCAAGGGCGTCAATGTATGTGGGTTCGGGAAACAACGGTGTCGCTGTAGCAGTAAACACAACCGTCTCATCTACTCCGGCGGCGGACACTTCCACGACAAATTCGCCGGGACTTTCGCCAAACGTGAGCGTGGCAGAGACCTGTCCAGCGACATTCGTGAGTGACGTAACATCGAGTGTTGCCCCGATTGGGACGAGGTTGAATTGAATTGCAATGCCTTCTACCACGCGGTCTTCTTCATCCCGTACTTCAACCACGAGCGGATTTGGCAGCGCAGTGTTAACTTGAGCGGATTGATTGTCGCCCGACACTTTGAGCAACTTTATGGCGTTGCCCGGTGTGTTGGGCACTGCGGCATGTAACTCTACTACTGCCACGCTGATGGTCTGAGTGGCGGTAGAGCCGTGTGTATCGGTTGCCGTCACAGTGATAGTTGCGCTCCCTTCTGCAACCGCGGTGATTGTCACCGTGTTCCCTGACAAACTGACTGACACGGCGCCGTTGCCACCGGCGGCGGAATAGCTCAGCGCGTCTCCGTCCGGATCGCTAAAACTGGCTGAAACTTGCTGGGTGTCACCCGCAGGCAGCAGAATGGGGTCAATAGACCCCACAGCTTGGGGTGCACGGTTGTTGACGATGGTGCGCCGCGCGTTGGGAATCGGTGACACTATACTGGGCGGGGATTCTACCGTCACGTCAATGGTCTGAGTAGCGGTTGCGCCGTGTGTATCGGTTGCTGTCACAGTGATGGTTGCGCTCCCAGTTGCGACCGCCGTGATTGTCACCGTATTTCCTGAAATTCCCGCTGACGCGGAGCTGTTGCCGCCCGAGACGGAATAGCTCAACGTATCGCCGTCCGGGTCGTTGAATCCGGCGGAGACTTGCTGAGTGTCTCCCACAGTCAGCACGATGGGGTCAACAGTTCCCACTGCTTGGGGTGAACGGTTCGGGTCGTCGCCGTTCTCTGGCGGGTCGCTGGACGGCGCGCTAACAGTAACGTTAAAGGTCATGCTCCCGGTCCCTTCCCCATCGTTACCCGTCACCGTTACAGCGGAAGTCCCTTCAGCCACCGGCGTGAGCGTGAGCGTTGAACCTGAAACGCTGGCGGTAACAGAAGCTGAATTTGAGGAACTTGCTGAAAAGCTAATCGTATCACCATCGGGGTCGCTGAAGCTGCTTGCCAGATCAACGGTTCGTGTGCTGTCCCCCTCGGTAAGCGTCATGTCGGAAATCCATCCTTCGGGCACGCTGTTGAGCACCTTAGCAGTGAACGACACCGTCGTACCTGTTGTCCCATCATTCGCCGTCACTGTTATGGTAGAAGTGCCTTTAGCGCCAGCCTTCGAAATCGTAAGCGTTGAACCTGAAACGCTGACAGTCACATGACTCGTATCCGAGGAGGATGCCGAGAACCTGAGCGTATCCCCATCGGAGTCGGTGAAACGGTGCGCCAAATTGATGGTTCGCGTGCTGGCGTGCTTGGAGAGCGTTACATCCGGTACATATCCTCTGGGCGCGTTATTGACCACCGTAGCCGTGAAGTGCGGCGGTATCCAGCCCACTCGCCCATCGTCAGCCGTTACGCTGATGGTAGCTGAGCCAACAGCCACCGGAGTAAGGGTTAAGGTAGAACCGGACACGCTCGCAGTAACAACTTTTGTATTTGAGGAGCCTGCTGAAAAGGTAAGCGGATCCCCATCGGGGTCGCTGAAACTGCTTGACAAATTAATGGTCTTTGCGCCGCCCCCTGCGGTAAGCGTAACATTGGAAAGCGATCCCTGCGGCCGGCTATTGACTATCGAAGCCAAGAATGACACGGTTGTGGTCGTTGTCCCATCGTTAGCCGTTACCGATATATCGGAAGCGCCCCTAGCCACCGGAGTAATCGTCAGCGTTGAACTTGAAACACTCGCAGTCGCATACATCGTATGAGAGGAACTTGCCGTGAAGCTGAGCGTATCCCCGTCGGCGTCGCTGAAACTGCTTGACAAATCAACCGTCTGTGCGCCGCCCGCTACGGTAAGCGTAACGTTGGAAAGCGATCCCGTCGGTGCCGTATTCAACACCGTCACCGAGAAGGCAACCCTCGCCCACCGGCCTGAGGGATCCGTCGCTGTAATGGTTATCGTCGTCTTCCCCGGTGCCACAGGCGTGATTTTGAATACACGTACGCGTGTCGGCGGCCCGCCCCCTGGGGGAAACACTAATTTGAGGCCCAGCCCGATCGTTGCAACAGATGTTTTGCTGGATTCAAGTGAATACGAGAGCGTATCTCCGTCCGGGTCGCTGAAAATGCTTGATGGGTCCTTCGTGACTGCGCCACCACTTTTGGTTATGCTCATAGCTTGAACGGGACGCACTGAAGGGCCTGTATTAGCCAACGAATCCGCTACCGGTGCGGCGAAGAAAACCATCAGATAGAAAAAGCAATACAGCTTTAGCAAAGATTGTGTTCGGGGCATGTTTGCCCCAACTCTTGGTACAACAACGTTCATATTCGAGTGCCCTTCCTTTAATCGTTGAGGTGAAATTCCTAATTCGAATCACTACGTGAATTTCAATTGAAGTAAATTATGAATCCGTTATGTAGAGACCTTGCACAATCTGTGCCAATACGTCTGATCTCGCCACACACATGGCATCCGTGAGTATCTAGGGAAACAGCTGATGTCCAATGTTCAGCGGTCAAAAGGAAGTTCCACGGCAGATGAGGTGAGGGTAAGACTGGTGAAGTATGCAAATGCTATCGCGGCGGGATATTAGTCGTACACTTGAGTGTGGACTGCTACAGGAGTATTATCTTGATTTTATGAATGCGGTATACTGCTATCCTTGAAGGACAAACGAAACAGACAGAGTTTTCAAGGAAAGTCTCGGCTTCACGGCAGACAATTCTATTCAATCAGATGTGAAAATTTTTTCGGGCATGAGATTCGAAATGTGAGTTTAACGGTTTGGGGCGTATGTTCGGATTGTTGCAAAATGCAACAGTTTTGATGGGATGGGAGGCAGGAAAACCGGTAGTAATAAGGGTTTATGGAGGTTTCGTTGCAACATGCAACAGCGAGGCATTTCGCAACATCAAAAATAACAGGACGACGTATCGAAGCGCTATATCGGACGAATATCGGTAGTATTCTTGTATGTAGGTTGCTTAAAGAGTACTATTTTGATTTGATCAATCCGATGCAACAGGAATATTTTTTTCGGGCATGAGATGAGAAATGCGGGCGAGACGTTTTGGGGTGTTTGTTCGGATTGTTGCAAAATACAACAGTTTTGACGGGATGGGCGGCAGGAAAATCGGTGGTAATAAGGGTTTATGTAGTTTTCGTTGCAACATGCAACAGCGAGGCATTTTGCAACATCAAAAATAACAGGGAGATAGGACCAGTGCAATTGGGTGAAATAGTCTGCCTAACCGAAGCAGATTAAAATCATTTGGGTTCATATTTTAACTCGGAGTGATTGACCAATTGATAATCGAGGCTAGGAAGGCTCTCCCACCCGCCAATAAGTAAATGAATGATTTATGGTTGCAATGGCTAAAACAGCCGTGAAAGAGGAAAATTCGATGAGTTGATAGTTGTCAGTCTCGCTTTACAAGACTGGGAGGAAATGCCTATCCTAGCAAGGGGCAAACAAAATTGCTGCGGAAAATCGTCATTCCTGCGTTTATTGAGGATCTAGTCCCATTCATCCGCGCCGGGTTGGTTATATTTGTTTAATTTCCGATGAAACGTGGTGCGATCAATGCCCAGGGCTTCCGCGGCTTTGGTAACATTGTTGCCCATAACCTTGAGCGCGTGGATGATGGCTCGCCGTTCTACGGCATCAAGCGGAACAATAACATTTGAAACAGACGCCGTTGAATCGATAGCTTCCGCTGATCGAACGCTCGGAATCTGTAGAGATAAGCTGTCGGGTTGCAGGAATTCAGTTGTTTCAAACAAAACGGCTCGCTCAATGACATTCTCCAGTTCGCGTACGTTGCCGGGAAAATCATACTGTACCAAGAGTTGCAGCGCTTCTGGAGAGATCGCGCGAATAGACTTACCGCTGTCCTCGACGTATTTTTTTAGAAAGTAATTTGCTAAGACAGGGATATCCTCAAGACGCTCTCTAAGCGGCGGGATGCGAATGGGAAAAGCGGCAATGCGGAAATATAAATCCTCCCGGAATCCACCCGCCTTGACGGCTGCCTCTAAATCACGGTTGGTCGCCGTCAACACTCGGATGTCAGTCACAATATTCGTGGCGCCGCCGACGCGTTGAAAGTGTCGTTCTTGCAAAACGCGCAACAGCTTTGCTTGAAGGCTAAGTTGCATCTCGCCGATTTCATCGAGAAAGATGGTGCCTTTGTCGGCTTGCTCAAATTTCCCGATTCGTCTAGCAGACGCCCCGGTAAAAGCCCCGCGCTCATGACCGAACAGCTCGCTTTCGATCAGCGATTCAGGAATAGCCGTGCAGTTGATGGTAATAAACGGCCCGGCTTTACGCTGGCTGTTATAGTGAATGGACCTCGCCACGAGTTCCTTTCCCGTACCACTCTCGCCGTGAATAAGGACAGTGATATTGCCTTCGGTAGCGCGCTGAATAAGCGAGTATAATTCCCGCATTGCTTTGCTTTTGCCTACGATTTCATCGTAGGAGTAGGTGGTCTCAAGTGCTGTCCTCAAACGCACAACCTCCGCTTTCATCCGTTGGATTTCCGCCTCCTTGGAAATGTTGCGGTAACTGAACACGGTACCGCCTCCATCGCTCCCGGTGTTCTTGATAGGCATTGCCATACGATAAAAGAGTCTTTGCGTTGAGTTGTCCTTGCCATCAATTTCTTCCATAATGCTTTCCACATTTTCTAGCTGTGTGATTCGATCTTCATCGGGGACCTCGAACGCTTGCAGCCGCGCTGCAATGCGCGCCTCAAGGTCAGCAGGCGACATCTGGTCAAGTTGACTCTTGGTCAAGTCGAACAACTGGCAATACCCATGATTGGCAAATAGTAGATTACCATTGTCATCAAACATTCCAATAACGTCTCCTGTGGCATCAATCACGGTTTCCAGCCTTCGATGGCTAGTTGCAAGTTGCCTGCGGTTTTCTATCAATTCCTGTTCAATGTTCCACTTCTGAACCAGAGACATAGTGATTTGCTGCACTTCTTCCCGCGCGAAAGGTTTCCTGATATAAAGCAGCTTGTGAAGCAATTCCATATCCCGCACTATTTCAGGCAGCGGCTTGTCCGTGTAGGCGGTCATGATCACTATTTCAATGTTTTTATCAATTTTTCTGATTCGGCGGATAGTTTCAATTCCATCTATTCCCGGCGGCATCCTGATATCCACGTAGGCAACAGCTATGGGCTCGTCAGAGTCCTTCCCGGACCCTACCATGGCGTAAGCTTGTTCACCGCTAGAAGCGTGGAACAGGTCGAGATCCGGTAAAAATGTGTCATCGGCTTCCTCAAGAAACGCTTCCGCAAGATCATCAGTCGAGGTTTCTGAAGATGGACCGGAGAACAACATATCATCGAAGTCGTCGTGAATGTTTTCTTGATCGTCAACAATCAGGACGCGGTTATTCCATTCTGGGTTTTGATTTCTCGGGTTCACTTTTCTTCCTCCAATATAAACTTCTGCTTTGCGAAAAGAGCTAGATTTAAGAGTCATGTTCGGTAGTGCCCTATGCCTTCAACGACCGACGCCGCGTATCGTGATTCGGAATTTTTTCTACGGTGTAACAGAGACCAACCGGAGCATGATCCGCATGGTTGTGCCTTTGCCAATCCCCTCACTCAACGCGTGGATTTTGCCGCCGCAGCCAATAACAAAATTCGCTGTTGAATGCAAACCCAGTCCGCTTCCGGAATTTTTGGTGGTGTAACCGGCGGCGAAGACTTTCTTGTAGTTTTCCGGTTCTAACCCGATTCCGTTGTCCGTTACGTCAATGAAAAGAAATCCGTCCTTAACATACCCATTAATCTCTATGCTAGGGGTTTCATTTTGTCCACCGGTTTGCGTGAGTTCGTCAATGGCTTCAATGGAATTTTTGATTAGGTTGACTATCATTTGATGGAATTGGTTCTCCTGGATTCGTACCTCCATGGGCGCATTTGAACAATCAATCCTAATCTGAATTCCTCTTTGGTCAATTGAATCTTGGAGCAGTTTGGCAGCATCCGCCACAGCCTTCTGAAGAGTGACATCCTTGCGAACCACACTTGCATTGCTATACGATTTCTGCGTCCGGATAATTTCGGCGATGTGCGTTGACCTGCCTTTAACGCGCTCCACAGTGCGAATCAACTTCTCATTCTGATTGGAGAAATCTTCGGCGAGCCCAAGCACAAACGGTAGCACCTTTTTTCCCTGCGGATCGTTTTTGATGTAGTCAATCCAGTCCGTTTGATGCATCTTAATAGCATTCGCCAAGGCATTAAAGCGTTGGATAAGCTTATCTTCAACTAGCTCATCATAAAGGGTACCTATGCCTACCATAACGCTGTTGATTGCGTTCCCTATATTGTGGAGGATAGTATCAACAATCTCCAACCGCCCTTGGGCAAATGCTTGTGCCAAGGCTTCCTCTTCAAGCATTCGTTGGGTGACATCGCGAAAAACGACGACACCGCCGTTCTCAATACCCCATTGATTGCGGATAGGCCTCCCACTTGCACTAATAAAGACGCCCTCCGGAAAAATCTCACTGTTGGAAACAAACATATTGACTTCGTCGGTTTCCTCGCCTTGGATTGCAAGTCTCAGCGGTAGTTGATCTAGTGGATACGGCGTGACTCGGTCGGGAAAATAGAAATCCTGCCCGGCAATCAACGCATCAAGCGTCCACATCTCGGGCGGCTGATCCCAAAATTTGCGCCTAAGAATTCGATCGGCGCCAGGATTAAAGATTTTTATCTCAGCGTTTTCATTGCCGACTATAACGCCGTCACTGATGCTTTCAAAGATGGACTCCATGAACTGCGTCTGGTTGGTTAAGCTGTCGATTGTCTGTTCTAACTGGATCTCCGTCTCCTTGAGTTTTGTGACGTCTCGGAAGATGATAACGCCGCCGCGCACGCCGCCTTCCTTTTCAAGCAAAGGTCTTCCACTGACGTTGATATAAATTCCCTCCGGTTTCATCGCGTTTCTTTGAAATAAATCGACGCTATCTGTTTCCTTGCCTTGCATCGCGTGTACAAGCGGAAGTTCGTTTGACGGATAGGGAGTAACTTTATCGGGGTAAAAAGTACCGTACGTATCGGACCATTCGCCGGGTTGGGTGTCGGTTTCTCCCATACCGACAATCCGTTCCGCGCTTGGATTAACAAGCAGGAAATTGCCCACTTCGTCGGTAGCGACAACTCCGTCACTCATACTGTCAAGTACGGTTTCCATCAGTTGGGTTTGTTTTTGGAGTTCATCAATGGTCTGATCCAGTTTGCGCTCGGCGGTTTTGAGTTTTGAAATATCGTGGAAGACCATCACGGCGCCGTAGTTATTTGCATGTGCGTCAACAATAGGTGCTACCGTAAAGTCAACGCGAGTTTCCTTGCCATCTGCATGTATGAGCATCGTATCAAAGTTGGTGTAGTTGTCTACGCTGCCGTCTTCTGGGGAAGCCAAGTCGGCATTGGTTTTGAATACTTGCGCCAGCGACCTGTCCTTCGCTTCCTCCTGGTTCCACCCGGTCAAACGCTCGGCGACTGAATTCATGTAGGTAACCAACCCGTTTTTGTTGGTGGCGATCACGCCTTCACCGATACTGTTTAGAATGGTCGTGCGCCGGCGTTCTTTCTCAACGAATTTCTTATCTTCCTCATACCAGAATAGATGGTTCTCAATGCTAAGAATTAATTGGTTAGTGTCATAAGGCTTGAAAACATGACCAAATGCTCGCGTTACCTTGACGCGCTGAAGTAGCGCCTCGTTTACATAACCGGTAAGATAAATGATTGGAATGTCCAAGCGCTCATATACCTTTTTGGCAATATCTATGCCATTCATGGTTTCTTGAGGCCCCACATTAATTAAGGCTAAATCGGGGGTAATCTCCATCGCAGTTTCAACGACTTGTGAGTCGGCTGGAATAGCAGCGCAGACATTATATCCTACATCAGTTAGCCGTTCCGCGATATCGTCGGCGAGGTCGGGATCGTCCTCAACAATAAGAATCTTCGTTTTCTCCGGCACAGTGGTCTCTCCTTATTTGTCGGTAGATTCGAAAGACCTACCTTGAATTCAAGCCCCAAGTGGACCATTCGCTTTCGAGTACATCCGGGTAATTTACTCCCATCATTGCGTGCCAAGCTTGTGAATCACTCTACAATGCCGCTATGGCGGTAAAATTCTCGCGTCTACGGGGTGATTGAATCGAGTCGAAGCATAATCCGCATTGTTGCGCCCTTACCGATTCCCTCACTTAACGGGTAGATTTTCCCGCCGGAACCGACAACAAAGTTCGCGGTCGAATGAAGCCCTAGCCCGCTTCCTGACGCCTTGGTCGTGTAACCCGCCGCAAAAATCGTTTTATATTTAGAATTTTCAATGCCGATGCCGTTATCAGTCACATCAATGCAGAGATGATTTTCCTTTAAGTAGGCGTTTACCACGATGCGCGGCGGCTGCCCGATGCCGTCGGAATTCGCGAGTTCATCAATAGCTTCAACAGAATTCTTGATTAGATTAACTATCATTTGATGAAATTGGCTTTCTTGAATTCGAATTTCTTTAGGTGCTTTCTGGCAGTCTATATGGAGTTGAATCCCTCTTTTATCAATTGAGTCTTGTAGTAACTTAACCCCATCATTGATAATTTTCTTTAGGTCAACGTCCTTGCGGACGGCGCTAGTGTCGCTAAACGATTTTTGTGTTCGCACAATATCGACAATGTGCGTTGCCCTGTTACTAACCCGCTCAACGGTATGTATCAGGTCTTGATTCTGTTTGGTGAAATCTTCAGCGAGCGCTAACACAAAGGGCAACACCTTCTGTCCTTGTGGATTATGTTTGATGTAATCAATCCAATCATCTTGATGCGTCCTAATAGCGTCTGCAAGGGCATTGAGACGGTGAATCAGCCGGTTGTCGGTTAACCGATTGTTCAATGTACCAATGCCGGTCGCGACACTGTTGACGGCGTTACCGATATTGTGGAGAATAGTATCCACAATTTCCAGACGGCCTTGCGAAAAGGCTTGTGCCAACGCTTCCTCGGCGAAGATTTTATCCGACACATCTCGGAAAACGACCACGCCTCCTTTACGATCTCCGTTCCGATCACGCAAGGGTCTTCCGCTGACACTGATATAAAGACCGTCTGGCAACTTAGGGTTACGCACGAACATCTCAACACTGTCTGTCTCTTCGCCGCGTATGGCTTTAACCAGCGGAAGTTCATCAGGTGGAAACGGCGTCTCTCTGTCGGGAAAGAAGAGACCGTATTGGTCCGACCATTCATCGGGATCTGTGTTTGTTGCCCCTTGACCGACTATTCGTTCAGCGCTTGGGTTAAATATGGTGAAGTGACCATTTTCATCCGCTACGACGACACCATCGCTGATACTATCAAATATGGACTGCATGAGTTGGCTTTGGTGCTCAAGTTTGTCAATTGAGTCTTTGAGTTGCTGCTCTGTTTGCTTGATTGCCGTGATGTCGCGACCAACTGCAACCCCGCCTTCTATGGCGCCCGACTCGTTGAGGAGTGGGCTAGCACTGATACTTACATAGAGGCCATCCGGCAACGTTGAGTTTTGCACTACCGTTTCAATGTTAGTTACCTTCTCACCCTGCAGCGCACGGACGAGCGGAAGTTGTTCGACAGGAAAAGGACTTTTGTTTTCGGGCTGGAACAGTCCGAAATTCTCCTGTGCTTGGCTCAGGTATGTTTGCTCCAAGTTGGGACCGACCGTTTGTTCCACCGCACTATTGTGCATTACGATTTTCCCTTCAGAATCGGCTACGATAATGCCATCACTGATGCTATTAAAGATGGTATTCAGCAAGCGGCTCTGACTTTGCAATTCCTCAACTGTTTTCGCCAATCGATTTTCTACCGATTTCAACTTGGTGACATCCCGCAACACAGTAACGCCTCCGTTCAGGACGCCATTTTCATCAAGCAGAGGGCGGCCGGTGACCCGAAAATGAACTCCTTCCGGCCGTTTCGAATTCCGCAAGAAAAGATCTACATCGTTTGTGTCTTTCCCTTGCATAGCTAGAACGAGGGGCAGTTCGTTTGATGGATACGGTGTCACTTTATCCGGATAGAATACGCCGTATACCTCGCTCCATTGCTCGGGTGTTGCCCCAGTAGCGCCCATACCGGCGATTTGCTCTGCCTTAGGATTAACAAATAAAAATTTCCCCTTTTTGTCGGTTACAACGATGCCTTCGCTAAGGCTGTTGAACACGGTGTCCATGAGTTGCGCCTGCTGCTGATACTTCTGCATCATTTGTTCTAACTTAGTCATCGCCAATTTGTCCGCTGTAATGTCACGAATGACTGCGATTGCGCCCGTTACTTCGCTGCTGTCATGACTGTGCAGCGTGTAAGCCTTGGCGCGGAGGTAGGTTTTGCCCTGCTTTTTGTCATTCTGCAGAATGAACTCCATCTCCTCTGTTTCTTCGCCGTTGAGGGCTCTGACGAGAAGGTTTTCCTGAGTGGGAACTTGGGTCTCTTCGTCAATATGAAACAACCCGTATTTTTCAGCCCACTCTTCGGGCGGTGCGTCCTCCACTTTCACGCCGCTCATTCGTTGCAAACTGGGATTGGCGAGCAATATTCTGGCAGAGGCATCCATCACCACTACACCATCGCTGATACTATCAAAGGCGATTTGCATAAGTCGAGTCTGCTGTTTGAGTTCGTGAATGGTAGATTCCAACCTGGCTTCAGTTGCCCTGAGTTGCGTTATATCATTGAAAACAACGACGCCGCCGCTTAAGTTTCCCCGTCCATCAAAAATGGGTCTGCCGGTGACGTTAAGAACATAGGTCTTGTTTTCGCGCCGCACTTGCATCAAGGCGTTGTCTGTCGCCTCGCCGCGTAACGCGCGCACCAGCGGCAATTCATTCACGGTATACTTAGTTTTGCCGTCAAGATGGTACACATGATACATCTCTGACCATTCATTCAACTCTTCGAGCGCAGGAAAAGAACCAGTGACTTCCTCCGTCGGTGCATTATAGAGCAAGTTATTGCCGTCTAAATCCATTGCTATCACGCCGTCCGCTATTGTGCTAACGATGGTTACCATGATCTTGGTTTGATTTTCGAGTTTACTGATTGTTTCCCTCAGCTCGTTTTCGATGTTCTTGAGTTGTGTTACATCGTGCGTAACTACAACGCCTCCTTTCAATTCTCCGTTTTTGTCGTACAGGGGCCGCCCGCTGACATAGACACGAACCCCGTCCGGGCGCTTTTCATTCCGCACGTACATCTCAATATTATCAGTCTTCTCACCGCGAACGGCACGCACTAGCGGCAATTCCTCCTCCCTAAAGAGAGTTTCGCCATCAGCGTGGAAGAGACCGTAAGTTCCACTTCTCTCGGCAAAGGGAACACTTGGCATACCGGGGCCGTTCAATTCTTCAGCGGACGGATTAAACATGAAGTAATCTCCATTTACATTCGACGCGATCACTCCGTCGCTGATATTATCAAAAATTTCCTTCATGAATCCGACGCGTTCTTCCAGCCGCTCAATTGTCGATTCTAGCTCCGTTTCTTTCTCTGCTATTTGTTGAAGTTTCCGGTGACGGCGCAAGCTCTTTTCGATGCTCAATCGCAACTGGTTTGTTTCATAGGGAGGGAAGACGCACTCAAACCGAATTGCGTCAGATAACTGCTCAATCAATTCTTCGGTTAATTTCCCAATCAGGCATACGACTGGAATATTTAACCGACTATTTATCTTCTTTATGAATTGAATGTCCGCTCCCTGTAGGTCCATACTGATTAGGGCTATGTCGGGCGAAATTTCTTCCACCTTTTCTACGGCTTGTGCATCGGACGCAACCGAGGCGCGTACCGTATATCCGGAAGCTTTGAGTCGTGCCGCTAAGTCTTCAGCAACGAGGGGGTTATTTTCAACAATAAGGATTTTTGAGCTTGCCATTTAATTCTCCTGTAACAGTTTAGTTAAAGAAATTGGTCTATCTAGCTGTGGGGCTGTCGAGTTTGGTCAATGAAGGCGGCGCAATGGCCGTGGTTTTGTGCTTCTATATCAATGTATAAATCAAGCCGCATAACCATTACCGCCCGGCTTGCGGATGAAAACGCAAATCTGTCCCCCCTAACATCTGCAGCCAAGTTCAATATCTAATACACGCAATTTATATGCCAGTCTGAGCGGATTGGGCCTAATTTCATTCAACCAATGCTCAACGCGGAGTTAAGAAACCGTGAATCGGAGAGATTTCCGGATCGCATTGGCTATTAAGTCAGATGGATTGAGATAATCTACATTCGTGCTTACAAGAATATCTTTCACACCAGTGAGCGAAAAGACGAATTCGGTGCTGCTGGAAGGTGTTAACACACTTGCTAGGCGCAACGATTGTCTTTACGAATGTCAGTCATCTGCTTATGACTGCAAATTCGTTGGGCAATCCATCTGAACCGAATTGGGGCATAGCTCCATAATGGACATGTGTTTCTTGGCGGGATCAAACTGCTCTAAGCTTGTGAAAGTTGTCACGGCGTTCGGAAAAAGTCGCTCTGCCATTGCCCGAAGGAGACGAGCATTTATCCAATCTACAGCAGACCCCTCATACTTGGCTGGTCCCTTGAAACCGCTTCGATAAAGCGGACGTCCAGTTTTTCCGGACAGGCGTGGTGGAACATGGTGATAGTCCGAAATCTGTGTTACCAGCAGGTCGATAATCTCTAATACGCCTTGTGGGTGGAGCAGTTTAAGCATCTGTAATCCACCTTCAATCGCGCGATTGGAAAGGTGTATCCATATATTATGGGGGTATTCCGCCAAAACTTCGTGCAGAACATTCCCTTGATCTGGAATTTCCGGTGTTTCAATGAAGCGCAGGTCGGCCAAAGATGGGATAGCAACGTAGCGCTCCTCTAACTTGAAACCATTCCAGAGGTCCAACCAGAAATGATAGAATTGACGGCCGCCTTCCTCCGCACCGAGCATATTCAGAAAATCCGACTGATAGCGAGTCAGAAACTCCTTCACTTCCGTATCATGCGTTGAAAGTTGCTGGAGATCCGCTTCCAAACTATGTCGATTGAGATTATATTTTTCCGCTAATGACTTTAAAATTTCTGCCGGTAGATAGAGACGCGCCTCAATGAGGTAGCGATGTCCGTCTATCTGTGCTACTTTATCCGTCGGAACGTTATCCGTGACGTTTGTTGAGTGTATTCGCATAATGCGGCCGGCGAAGGAACTCAGTGCATGCAAAGGAGCTTCAGCGTGTAAGGGCAGATACGTAAGCGGTATATCGTTTCGCGCCGTGCCTAATTCAGCCTGTGCTTCTGACAGCACGGATTCTGAAAAATCAGCCAGAACATACTGCATCCGATTCAATAGAGGTTCGATTCCTTGTGAACGCGCTAGCTCAACCAACATGTCAATAAAGATGCGGGCGCGTTCCACGCTGGCAATACCAATCTCGACGTAGACGTACTCATCTCCGGTATCGCCGATTGCTTGAATTTGATTCAAGAATTTCTCAACAGTGTAACGAGTCAATGCCTCATTCATATCCGGCGACCCGTGCACGGCATCTCGATAGTCCCGATTATGCGCTGTCATGAAGGGTGTTTTATGCTGCCAGAAAGCGTCATTGAATTTCCAGACAAGACTCTTGGTATAGGGAACATAATCGCCAATCACGACACCGTTGGCGCTCTCTGTCTCTCCGCGTGCTGCCCGTTCTAACATTCTTCGAATTGTCTTTGTTAATCTTTGTGTTGAAGGGTGTTGCCGCAGATCGACCGCCAGTTCCCAATCCTTTGAGACGGAGACCTCATCCGCCTCATCCTGCACAAAAGGGCGAAATGCAATGGGGGCTCGAAAATGGTGCTTATAAGTAATACGGTTCCAGTAAGATCTAAAACGGGCGGGCCGCCATTTGGGTGGCAATTCGCCTAACGAATATTTCAAGGCTTCCAACGCATTGCGAAATTCTTCGACGTAACCTGGATCTACGAGCCCGGGTTCGTGAACGACTACAGCGCCCATCCCGTGCAAACGGGGAATGAGTTGTTTAATGTCTTCGTTAGCCCGATCCGCTGGCGCCAATTTCGCCGCCGTAAGTATCTTCTCAATGTCGCGGGAAGCCTGAATTGGCATGAGATGAATCCCAGCAACATCGGGAAGTTGACAAATTTTCTTTATGAGTTCGACAGTCCAATTCGAACGGAATGTGCGGAAAGCTTCTTTGCCGGCGGCTTCCGCCTCCTTAAAATTTTCCAAGAGTGAGCGCGCTTCCGGATTGCGTTGGCTAATGCCGACAAGCAAGAACCAGAAGCGAAGCGCCTTTACCGAGGCGATTATTGGGAGGCCCACGACGATTGGAATCCGTTGCACTAAACCGCGTTCAAAAGCTAGGTGCCACCATTTTGAAAAAACGTCCCAGAGCAGGGGCGGCTGAGTCAGTATCGCTTCAGCGCCAGCGTCTAGTTTCTGCTGTAAGCGATTCACGCGCGCGGTCACGGATTTGCCCGCAAAAGGGTTTTCCACTGCCCAAATCGATAAATCGGACGGTAGTGTGCCGGCGCACCGCATTCGGTTGAGGAGAGAAAGTATCCTGAACGAGTTCATCGGTAGTAACCGAGACGCGCCGGGCACTCTTCGAATAGGGTGGCCGCCCGACACGACTAGAACGCCCTTTGCTCCGTTGTCGATAGCGCGGTTAACTCGATCTATGACTATTTTACGCGTTCGGGCATTGGCAGCAATCGTGAAGATAGGTTCAGGCGTGTCTCCCAGAACTCCCAGATTATCCATTTTCCCAGTAAATCGGGGAAAATCCACGACGGTAACCGCGTCAACCCATCCCTTCCGCAATAGACGCTGGTATCGCTTGAACTGCTTTTGGAAGTGTGGGTCCTCGAATTCTTTTGGCGTTTGAAGTTCTACCGTAATTACGAACTGTCCTTCTTTGAAGCGGCGTGCTGCTGGAAGCGCCGTAACATCAAGCGCCTCTGTTATGCAATTTTCACCATCGGCAGAGGGTGAATTCATGTCAGTTTGCACTGATTGTTCTTCCTTATAATCTAAATAATCTAGTGAACTTGGCGTCGCGCGCAATTCACTCAAATGTCCGGTAATTTAGAAATGTCTTCCCGTTTGCTTCGATTTTTATGTCTGAAAGGGTTTCTGTTCTCAGATGTATCCCGTCATCGTCTAGAAAGAAGAGTGATACGTTATGTGTTCCCTCTGGAAGCGGCATTCGCACGAGAGATATCTGATTTGGAAGTGTTTCCCAGGAGCGGGTGTCTGCGCGCTCGGTGGCAACGTTGACCAAATTCACGAGGCGGCCAAGTATTTCACCTTTCTTTTCCGCGCGGCGAAAAGCCAGGTACTTCAAAATTGCGCGTACGACGGTTCGGATTAGAATTGTGTTCTGCTCGGAAGCGAACGTGGCGAGCGCCGCGCCTTCAACGTCTTCGACCAAGACACTATTCGCTTGGATGTTCAATTTCCCCGAATCGAAATTGATGATTTCCGGAAGTTGGCTTTCGGCCTCAATCCTATCAAGGTTATCGCGATTAGAAATAGGCTCAACTTCTAAATTGACCTGCACCAACCGAGGGCGATTCGATGTGTAGACCGGAATTGCTACTCGCAACAGATATTCGAGTTCTACCTCTTCATAACGGAGGTTGCGGCGCCGCGAGACGGTATCCGCGAATTCCCAGAGTTCGTCTTCGTTTTCTTCGCGCCTCTTTTTTCCGCTGGCGATTGGGTCGGTTTTCAAGATTGGGAAATAGAGGTTTTCCGTAGTTTTGTGCGGGACAAAGCCACTTTCGTAGATGAAGATGAGTTCACCAAAATTGGGCGGAAACGGATCCGGTTCTCCATATAGTTCTGTGTAACGATTCAGATCTTCAACGAAGCCCAAATGGCGTGCGAGCCGTACGAGTGCATGTCCGATGTCGTCTGGCGGTGAAACGCCAAGCTGCTCTGCATAACGCTGATACCCTGCCTCCGCCCATTGATACGCAATATATGCGTTGTTCCAGTCCTCGACCCATTCATAGAAGATTCCCGAGAGATAAGCGACGAATGCTGCACCGGCAAAATTGTAGGTTTCATCTTCATCGGAGTAGTATTGGAGAAGTTGACCTGCACGCCGACATTCGACCAAGGCGTCGTCCGGAAGATTCAGATAGGCGTAGTTAAGGGCGCGGTAGTAGTGAATAAGCATCCTTTCGTAACGTGTACCTGGATACGGACGAATAGTATCTGAGGTCAGAAGCGATGCAATCTCCCTGGAGATGCTTTTCGTGTAAAGATCCTCGGCGATAATCTCGGCGCGTCCAAATTCCTGATTGCTTTCCTCAAAGCGATTTGCATAGTGGGCAATGAGGCCTCGTTCGAAAAGGTAGGGGAGATTTCTTTTTTTCGAATCCTCTTTATCAAGATGTGTTAATGCGGTTTCAAATTCTCCTCGTTCAATTGCGAGGCGCACTTCGTGCATGCTGTAACCGCCGCAACCGATGAGGATTGGCAGAATAAGTGAACAGCCCACTCTCCATATGGCAAATTGTCTGCAAAAGTGTATTGTCAACAGACGAAAGAGAGAAGGACTATTTTGGCGGGGATTATCCGGCGAATGCGGCGATTGAGGCGAAACACGAGTTCGCCGGCGCGAAGGAACTGTGTGGGGAAAGAATGGCGTCGGCATGCACTAGAAAACAGCCTTTTTACGTTCGATAAGTTTCTTAATTTTCTTTTGCCCCAACCAAACCTTCTCATTTGACTCAATGTTTGTGAGGATTAGATCCACTTGGTAATAGGTGACTTGCGTTCCACCTTCGCGATCTTGAATGGTGTTGATTTCGCCGGTCATCATATAGTCTGCGCCGTGTTCGCGCCGCATTCTCTTGATAGTTTCGGCACGTGCGAACTCACTCTGATCTTCTTTTTCTGCGCGAAGTTCCCCCCTTTCTTCCGCACTGGCGACGACGGTAACTCGGCCTGAATTGATGAAGGCACGTTCGATATCGTTCACAAATGTATTAATTGCGATGTGTTCCATGCTCATGTTACGAACCGCTCCAACAATGACGATGGGCTTCACGGCCTTGGATTGCGTCATGTGATTCGTAATCCACGGGTGATTTAGACAATCTAGAATCATCGCTTCGGATACCTGACGAGAGTCCGTGTCGTTCCACCGCCCGGAAAGATCAACGGTGGTGTCCGTCTCAATGCGTTCTACTGTTTTATGGGCGCTGCATCCAATAAACATAATTATTACAACAAAGAAATTAACCGTGTACAAATGATGTTTCGCTATGTTTTTCATGATGTCTTCCTAAATTTTTCAGGGGTTGATTCTAAATTTACGGATTAAAGAATGGCTTCAATCATTGAAAATACAATTTCATTCGCCTCTAACTATTGGCGGATGAACTTCTGGAACCGTCCCTCTACCGCTACCTCGCCGACGTAAAGATCGCCATGGGAATCCATCCAGATGCCGTGCGGCGCGCCAAGGAATTCACCGGGCACCCGGCTTTTTCTCGCACCTCCCCAGTTAGTAATCTGTTTGCCGTCAAGTGTGTAGATACTAACTTGGCCTTCTGCTTCGGCAAGGTAAACGACATCGTCATTTGGGTCAAAATATACGGTGTCTGGGCGCCGCAAATCGGTCCACTCTGACAGGAAATGCCCCTCAGTATCGAAGATTTGAATTCGATTGTTCTCTCGGTCGCAAATCCAAACACGGTCATGCTTGTCTATCCGCACACAATGGGATAGTTGGAACTGCCCTGGTCCACTTCCTGATTCGCCCCAAGACATTAACAGGTCTCCGTCAGGCGAATACTTATGGACTCTTGAATTTCCGTACCCATCCGAAACGAACAGCTCGCCTGTTGAAGCAATTGCCAAGTCGGTCGGAAAGTTAAACGGGTCGCCGTCCCTTGGTGCGGGTTGACCCGGCACACCGAGCGTCATCAACAGTTCTCCGTTTGGATTCAGCTTACGTACGCAATGCGTGTTACGCTCGGTACAGTAAACGTTGTCCTCGGCATCAATGTATATACCGTGTGCATCCTCCAAGATATCGTCGCCCCATGACGCCAGGAAGTTCCCTTCGCGGTCAAAGATTACTAACGGGTGTTCGCTGCGCGAGTAGACATAAACGCGATCCTGCGAATCACATGCGACCGCCGGAATCCAGCCCCATGTCCAACCTTCGGGCAACGTCCCCCAACCCTCTGCAAGTTCATATGTATAATCGCCTGAACCGAATGCCATCTGTCTTTACCTCTTGAAAAAATATAGCTCACGTAGTTGAACAAAAAGGTGTTGTAATTTGATGCGTCATCACGAAAGCGGGTCAGGATATCCTGCGCACAATAGGTGTCGAGTCTGAACACGCGCTACAATCCGCTATGATTCGTGAAACTACATCCTCTTATGCATAAGCTTTGAAGGATAATGAGCAGCCAAAACCTTTCAAACTCATAATTCGTTCACTGGAAAACGCGGCGCTCCACCTTTCAAGACTGTTACTACGTCGTTTACCGCCGTGTCGCACATCCGGTCAATAGCCTCTTCCGTTTTGTATGCTGTCCAAGGTGTGGAGATTACGTTGTCCAGTTTTACAAGTGAATCACCTGGCGGACAAGGCGCAGGATCGTGGACATCTATTGCCGCGCCTGCAATCTGCTTTTCCTTTAGTGCATAAATTAATGCGCTTTTATCCACTACGTCCGGCCTACTAGTGTTTACCAGATATGCGTCCTTTTTCATCAACTTCAGCCTTCGCTCGTCTATTAGTCCTTGCGTGTGCTCGTTGAGCGCGGTGTGCAGGGTAACAATGTCGGACTGAGCCATCAATTCATCCAGCGGGACGTATCGGATTTGCCAATTCTCTGCGAAAGCATGGTCATGATAAACATCAAACGCGAGAATGTTAGCGCCAAATCCTCTTGCTTTTTTAATGACTTCTTGCCCTATCGCACCAGCCCCGATAACGCCTACGGTCATACTTGACAGTTCTCTGCCTGCGAATTGCTTCCACTCTCCGTTTTTCATCTCCTGAGCCATAGCGGGAATGTTTCTTAATAGGCACAGGATGAGGCCGATAGTAAAATCGGAGACAGCATGGCTTCCTGCACCTGGAGTTGTGGTAACCCAGACGGCATTCTTTGTCGCAGCTCTTAAGTCGACTTGGTCATAGCCTGCCCCTGTCCGTGCGATTATCTTCAGTTTGTCAGCCGCCTTAAATACCTTATCCGTATAGCGTTCACTTCCAGCAATTACCGCGTCTATACCTCGTATTGTCCGGCAGAAATCATCTTCCGTTATGTCACTCAGGGAGTCGTCAATTATTTCACAGTCATTCTTCTCCAAGCAAGTTCTAGCATCGTTGGTCAAATAGTGCTGTGTATTGATTACGTTAAATGGCATCAGCTGAAACTCTTGATTTTCTTCTGTTGTTAGTATTGTTGCGGTTACGTGAATATAGCTCACAGTATAGAGCATAATGGACACCATGTCAATACAAATTTGGGTAATCAGATAAGATTTGAAAGTTTGGTAAAATTTGAAAATTGTAGTGTATAATAGATACTCTTTAAAACCCAAACGGGTGAACAAAAACGGAGTAGGGAAATGTTCACTTCAATTCAATATGGAGGAAAGCGATGACAGCCAGAAACGTGCTCATCACCGGCAAGAGCGGATTGATTGGAGGGGTAGTGTACGAGCACTTAAACTCGGTAGGCAAGTATGCATTGAGTGCGCTCAACCGCCGCGATGTGCCGGGAGTGAAATTATGGCGTGCAGATATCGCCGATTTAGACGCAATCCGGTCAGCTTTTGAAGGGGTGGATGTGGTGGTGCATCTAGCAGCGATGGCACAAGGGGATGCGGCATGGGAAGAGGTGCTTGAACCGAATATCATTGGAACCTACAACGTCTTCGAGGCGTCACGCCAAGCAGGTGTAAAACGCATCGTTTACGCTAGCAGCGGCTCAACCATAAATCGGTGGGAATTGGATTATCCGTACAGCGCTTTAGCCCAGGGGCGTTACGATGAAGCTCCCGAAACGTGGAAGAAAATAACGCACAAGTCGCCGGTACGCCCGGATGGGCTTTATGGAGCAAGCAAGGTATGGGGGGAAGCATTAGCGCGGCATTTCTCGGACAATTGTGGTATTTCTACTGTCTGTGTTCGCATCGGCGCAGTTACGGCCGAAAACCGTCCGCGCCAGCCGCGCGAGTTTGCGGTCTGGTGCAGCCACCGCGACATCGCCCAGATGGTGGAGAAGTGTATTGAAGCGCCTGACAGCGTGCGGTTTGACATCTTTTATGCGGTGTCAAACAACAAATGGGGTTACCGCGATTTTTCACACGCTAGTGAGGTCATCGGCTATGAACCACAGGATTCTGCAGAATCGCATAGATAACCCCAAAGCATCATTCTTTTGCGGCGGCAGAAGGGCAATGGGCTGTGATTATGGCTATTGACATACTACGCACTGGTTAGGTGCGTCTTCGATTGGGCGAGGTACTTACGTGTATCCGCATCGGTTGAGCGCCTCCCCATTCCTCATATTAGTGCTTTGCCGTCCTTTATGCCGCAACCTGCCATTAGCACGCGTTGAACGGCGAGGTCGTGCGCTAACGTGTAGTCAGGTTCCTTGATGCCTCGAATGCAGGCGGATAATTCGCGCAAGAGCGACGGAAACTCCTTCGGCGGTTTGATAGAGAGTTGCTGCCACCCTGCCTGGTAATCCTCAAAGGGTTTTTCTAAACATAGACTCAGATTGGCTGATCCAATCCGTTCGTGGATGGCGGTGCCTTCTGTTCCGTAGACCTCGATTCGCCGCGTCCGATCCATCCCTACATGCATGGCTGCGGTGTCAATTGTTCCAAGGCCGTTCTCGAACTCATGTACCACGACGGCGTTGTCCACGTGAATTGGATTATCGCCGTAGTGTTTTCCCAGAACAGGATGGATATACTTCGGTTCTCCCATCGCTGCGACCATCAAATCCACGAGATGACCCGCCATCTCGAAATAGACAGCAGCGCGGTACATTCCGAATTCCGAATCCAACTCTGGATGCCACGACTTGGGCTTGGGTATATGGCCGCGATAGTAAAAAATATCCCCCAATGCGCCAGATTTGACCAACCGGATGATTTCATGGATGGCTGGATTGTAGCGCCACATATACGCCATCTGAAGCATCAATCCCTTGCACGCCGCGATTTTTTGAACACGTGTTAGGTGCTCCAAGTCCACGCCCGCCGGCTTTTCTAACAACACATGTTTGCCCGCTTCCAATGCGCGTTCCGCATAATCTAAATTCTGGTAAACATGCCCTTCAACAACCACGGCTTCGGCATCGCTATCCAAAACGGCTTGGAGGGAGGGAAAAACCGGGATAGCGGGTAGTAATTCAGACCACTCGTTCCTTTTTTGAAGGACGTCTTCATCAGGCTCGAACATCCCGATTAGCTGAAACTCGTTAGGGCGTTGAGCTGCCTCGCGCACGTGCATTACGGCGTGACTGTGCCAGACTCCCAAGAAGGCGAATTTTAGCGGCATCCTTGCCTCGATATTTTGGAATAGAAGTTAAGTGAGAATCTTTATTGCGGTGATGACCCGATTATGGACAAGATTTCAGATTTCGTCAGGCTGCGTACGTTGAATTTGAGCTTTTCAAAGAACGGTGTAAGATTTTCGCCGGACACTTGGCTTAAAAAATAAACGAGAACACTGGTGCTCATGCGTTCGAGCGTTTTTTCGTGGAATTTTTCCTGTTCAAACAATCGGAAAACCTTCGCGTAAAAATCTTCACCGAAGCGAGATTTCAGATTAGAAACGACCGAATAAGAGTAGTCATATCTCCATTTTGTAAGCGCAGGTACGCTAATTGTACCGGAGTTCCAGTTTTGGACCATGTTTACGCCGTCCGCGTTCACCCTAATGTCATTTTCAATGTCGATGTTTCTAAAATACCCCTGTTTAACATATTCCACTTCGACCAACACAGACAGTCCTTCCGCGAACCACGAAGGAATGTTATATATTTCGGTAAAGGCGTGGGTTAATTCGTGCGCTTGTGTTCCTTTTTGTTGCATCATGTTAAGCGGAAAGTGTATGCGAGCGCTAGTGACCTGTTTAATCAGTTCTCCGCCGTCAAGCATAATCTGGGCGCCTGAGGAAGTTACCGCCGCATGCGTGCGCCCTTGAGAGGGCGGATGAAGCACCACTGCAATCCGGTAGTGTGGTTCAAATTTCAAAATGTCGTAAACGAAATTGTAGAGACTCTCCAGAGACACCAAAATCCCACGCCCTGTATCCTGCCGTTCTTGGGCTTCATCGAAATCCTCATGCTGCAGCAGCGTTTCGTCAAAAGTCAATGTGAAGTGTTCGCTATTTACCGTTAGCCCATCGGGGGTTGCGTTAAATTCGGAAGTAGGCCGTTCATACAACACGTGCCGTTCTTTTCGTTCATTCTTGACACGCTCTTGTCTTCGCTGTTGCGCTTCGTTTAAGGTGGCGCAACCTGTACAGAAGAGCACAGCCAGGAGCACAATCAACGCGTAGCCGATGCTGCTGCGAGATTGGCTGTGGTATTTCATCGGTAGTCCTCCTTAGCGCAAATAATGTCAGGCATCAAAGCGGCGTGTCGTAGCATGTATCCTTTAGGAAAGCCAACATCCGCATGCGTTTCGGTGTCGCGTCTTCAAAGAGTTCAGGCGTGTAATAACCTCCGTCTTTGTGGTAGAGCCATTTTATATGCGCTTCTTCCTCTGGCGACCTGGGTTTCTGGAGGTAGTTGATGTAGATTGCTCGCCGCCCTACGGCTTCGCCAAAGGCGGCATGATAAAGTTTTACATTGAAAATTACGGCGTCGCCCGGATTGGACACGATTGAATATGTGCCGGGAACATCCCTTCCTAACGGCAGTATGTTTCCGCCGTATCGTTCCATCCGCTGCCGGTAAGGCAAAAGGTGGCTTCCCGGTAACACCGAGAGACATCCGGTGTCTGCGCTGACTGCGTCTAAGTAGAGCACAACTTTCAGGTGGATATGGTCCCCGGGCGATACATCGTCATGATGCCACCAAGTGTTGCCGAACCGATACGCGCCTTCGGATGTGCTAAATACGAAGTGCTTGCCAAGCAAATCCTCGACCACCTCACAGACCGCGTCACTGTCAAGCAAACGGTGATAGACCGCCGGATTATACTCAAAGAACCGCATCACGGCTATTGTCTTCTTTATGTCCTCGTATGTTCCCGCCAACCTTGCACCCGCGGCTATCCGAAACGTCTCATCAAAGGCATTGATGTAAGTCCGTATCTCATTCGGCGGGATGAAGTTCTTCAGAAAAATAAATCCCAAGGTTTCAAACTGGTGTATTTGCTTTTCTGTAAGCATTTTTCCAAACCTATTAGCCGTGAACTAAAATGTACCGAACGACGGTTGGAATAATCTTATCACGAATTGGGTTTAATTGCAACGCGATATGCGCTGCCGGCTTTTCGTGCTTGCAAGCCGCCGAAAATTTTGATAGTATACTTTAACCTGAACATCGACAATGAAATGGGGAGGAATCATGAAACTACCGAGAATGGTTCGAGTGAAACAACGATTTGAATCGCCAGTGGTCGACAATCTTCCGGAAGCTATTTCCGACGAATTGGATCGTATTGATGCCGGGGCAATTGTGGGTAAGGGCAGCAGTGTTGCCGTGACGGCGGGGAGCCGCGGCGTTGCAGACATCGGCGTAATAATCAAGGCGGCGGTAGATTACCTCAAACGGATTGGCGCAAAGCCGTTTATCGTGCCGGCGATGGGCAGTCACGGTGGCGCCACCGCGGCGGGACAACGCGAAGTGTTGGCGCATTACGGCATAACGGATGAGAGTATGGGCGTCCCCATCAAGGCTACGATGGAGGTGGTGGAAATCGGTCAGACAGCGGACAAGTTGCCGGTGTTTTTAGATCGATATGCCGCTGAAGCCGATCATATCCTTCCCCTCAATCGAATTAAAGCCCATACTGACTTCAGCGGTTCTATTGAAAGCGGTCTAATGAAAATAATGGCGATCGGACTGGGCAAACAGAAGGGAGCGAATACATATCATCGCGCATCGATCCAGCACGGTTTCGAACATGTAATTACATCGGTGGGAAGCTTAGTATTAGGCACCGGAAAAGTCGCGTTTGGAATTGGGATTATTGAAAACGCTTACGAGGAGACAGCGAAAGTTGCCGCGTTGCGATCTAATGAACTGGTGTCTGGAGAGCGCGAACTTCTGATAGAGTCCAAAGCGCTTATGGGGCGGCTTCCTTTTGACACGCTGGATTTCCTCATTGTGGACTACATGGGGAAAAATATCAGCGGGACAGGTATGGACACAAACATCATTGGCAGGCGGCTGCAAACTTTAGGGGTTGAACCTGAGAAACCCAAGATTATACGAATCTTCGTCCGAGATGTAACAGATGCCAGCGACGGCAATGCGACGGGAATTGGATTGGCAGATTTTACGACAACACGCCTTGTGGATAAGATTGACAGGCACGCGACGTACATGAATGGAATTACCGGTTTAGGGCCCCAGAAATCGCGAATTCCATTTCACTACGACAACGATCGTGAAGCGATTGAGATAGCGTTACAGACGATTGGATTAACTCCGCCGGAACTGGCGAGTGTTATTCGCATTGAGAACACACTGAAATTGACGGAAGTAGATATCTCTGAATCGCTGCTTGAAGCGGCAAAACTGCGCAGCGATTTGGATGTCATCGGCAAGTTGAGTTCGCTTGAATTTGACTCTTCGGGCAATCTGTTGCCGTTCTCAATCTATAGATTTGCATAAACGGCGCCTAACGTATTTGTTGGCTAATAGAAGCGTTGACCGCGTGATTGCCGCTGTAATGGCTACAATTTAGAATCAGATTAAGGGATTTTAGACATGGAAGGACGTTCAACGGGCATTCTTCGCCGGGTTTTTCGCAATCCATTCATCGGGGGCTTGCTTGCAGCCGCTCTCGTGTTGATGCTCCTCCTCTTTTTATCGCAATGGTACTTGATTACCGAACTGTTGGATTTGACCTTAGACCTTGTGGAGAAGGAACTGATACGGCAGGCGCCTGAAGGTGTGGAGGCATCGGAAATTTCAAGCACTTTTGAAAATGTGAGAGAAGCGCTAATGAAAATGCCGATGAGCTACATTTCAGGTAAGATAAGCCTGAGAAAGGTTAACGCAGCTGCGAATTACGCGAAAAGTGCTAACAAGGATGGCGAATGGACTTCAGAGGAGGTCAACACGATGTTAATCATGATGAATGCGGCTGTGGGTTTCAAACGCGCGCGGGGAAAATTAGCGGATGGTTGAGCTGACAAATCCCTATGAAAAGTTTGCCTACGCCTACGATCGCATGATGAGCAACGTGGATTACGTGCGTTGGGCAAATTATATCCAGAATCTCTTCCGGCATTACAAATTTCGCCCGCGAAAAATTTTGGATTTAGCGTGTGGAACGGCGGCTTTGACGGTATTGATGGCGGAGCAAGGATATGAAGTTTGGGGGTTGGATCGTGCGGAAGGGATGCTGACAGTTGCACGTCAGAAAGCGAAGGATCGCGGCTTGAGTATTCAGTTTTACCAAGGTGATATGTGTAACTTCAAGCTGCACCAACAGTTTGATGCGATTGTTTGCATATACGATAGCGTTAATTATGCAATCAATGAAAGCGAATTAACCAATGTATTTCGCTCCGTGTTTAGGCATCTCGCTCCATCGGGGCTGTTCATTTTCGATGTGACAACCGAACACAATATCGTGCGGCATTTTCATGCACAAACCTTTGCAGAGAACAACGATGACTATGCCTATATCTGGAAGAATCTCTACTCGTACCGGGATAATATCTGTCGCACTTCATTAACCTTTTTCCTGCGAGAAGGGGAAAGTTTTCGCCGATATGAAGAGGTGCATCTCCAAAAAATCTTCGGGGTCAACACGGTTAAAAAACTGCTGCACCAGAACGGGTACAAGATGCTCAGCGCGTACGACATGTATACGTTTAATCGCTGGAACCGGCATTCTGATCGAATCAATTTCACTGCATGTAAAGAAGCGGGTTAGCCAGGGTACATGATTGTTCTAGCCGCAATGCGTGCTGTTTAGCGGTCACAAGACTTACGATAACCCCGTTATTGCAAGAAACCTACCAAAAGCCTCATCCCAACGCGTCGAATCTTTCGGTTCGTAGACAGCGGCCTCAAACGACCGGCGGATAATCTCGCGCGCATCAGCAATCGAAATTATTGCACCGCTAGCGACTGCTTGTACCATGATGTTGCCAATCGCGGTTGCTTCGATTGGCCCCGCAACTACCGGCGTCGCCGTGGCATCTGCAGTGAATTGGCAGAGCGCCTTATTCTGTGTCCCGCCGCCCACGATGTGTAGGACGTTAATGGGTTTGCCAGTAACGGATTCGAGTTTTTCCAAAACCCACCGGTATTTGAGGGCAAGGCTTTCCAACGCACAGCGGATGATTTGTCCCTTGTCCAATGGGATAGTTTGCCCGCTCCGTTTGCAATAGTCCACGATGCGTGACGGCATATCGCCGGCGGGCAGAAAACTGCTGTCGTCCGGGTCAATTAGCGCGGCGAAAGGCTCTGCGCTCACAGCGAGCTGGGTAACCTGATGGTAGGACATTTCATCTCCCGCTTGTGCCCAAGTTCGCCGACACTCCTGTACCAGCCATAAACCCATGATGTTTTTGAGGAAACGGAAGGTGTTTTCAATTCCGCCCTCATTTGTGAAGTTGAGTTCAAGTGCTTGATCGGTAATAATCGGGTTTGGAACCTCTATTCCCATCAATGACCATGTGCCGGAGCTGATATATGCCCAGTCTTCTCCCCGTGCAGGTACGGCTGCCACAGCCGAACCAGTATCGTGGCATGCGGGCGCAATAACGGGGATTTTGGGAAGTCCGACCTCGCTAGCAACATTCGGCAGAAGTGCGCCAAAATGTGTGCCTGGGGGCACAATCTCGGGGAATATTTCGGTTGGCAAGCCGAGTGCGCCGAGAATCTCCTTCGACCAGCCGTATTGACGCGGATCGTAAAACTGTGTCGTTGTTGCATCAGTGAATTCGCACGCTTTTCGCCCTGTCAACCAAAAGTTGAAAATATCCGGCATCATCAAAAACGTGTCTGCAGCATCAAGCAGCCGTGATTTTCGTAACGCCATCGACAGCAACTGATAGAGCGTATTAATCTGAAGGAATTGTGCTCCGCTACGCTTGAAGATTTCCTCGCGCGGCACGCGGCGAAAGGCTTCGTCCAGCATACCATCTGTGCGCGAGTCCCGGTAATGATAGGGGTACCCAAGCAACGCATCATCTCTACCAAGCAGTGCAAAATCGACTCCCCATGTGTCCACACCAAGGCTGGTGAGATTTACACGATCGCGCGCGCATATAGAAAGGGCGCGTTTGATTTCGCTCCAGAGCTGTAAGACATCCCAGTGCAGGCTATCCATCACACGAACCCCGCCGTTGGGGAAACGGTGTATTTCCTCCAATTGAAGCAAATTGCCGTCGAACTTCCCTAACACGCCGCGTCCGCTTTCAGCGCCGAGATCTATTGCCAAGTATCGTTGCGTTTCGTGCATGCCAAGTGTCCTCTGTGACTAATGGACATTCTCAATCTCCTAGACTCTCGTTAGACTAAGTGACTTACGCGGTTAAACGATGCGGTGTTGTGATTGGATGCTTCGTCAGGGATTCGGGGCAAGACGCCCCGCCTTCGGCGGGTGTAGAGCGTGAACATGCTCGTCAGGTCATTGAGTTACACACCGGGATAGCACAAGTCTTTACCTACCCCCAATGTTTAGACAGTTATGCTTGTTGATTAAGGTGTAAATGCTAGGCAATCCGGCTATGCTTTACACCTAGGATTTTTGAAAATACCCCTCGTGAGGTGTTTTCTTATTGAGCGACGTATGAAGCCGCTCCTCATTACGAATCCAGTCGTGGCATAGGTTTTCATGGTTACACTGTCGGCGGCCCAACGTCCCGAACAGTGACCCTATATGATCGCCTACAGACGAATAAATGTCAAGGAAAAAGTTTCAGGAAGGCAACAAAAAAAGCCCCTGCAAAAGTAGGGGCGGCAGGCTTAGGGATGGACGATTTAATTATGAAGATTTCGGTCTTTTATGTGCTCAATGAGCAATTTTTCAAGCGAATCCACTTTGTGCCAGAGCTTGTCGTGTTCGCGTTGCATTTGATTGCGGAGTGCATTGGTTGTCCAGAAGATTACGCCAATGATGACTGCTGGCGGCAACAAAGTTAATGATAGTAAGGTTGTGAGTGTTGTTTCCATAATATACTCTCCTTTCACGGAAAGTATATCACAAGTCACATCTAATAACAAGAGAGATGACCCCAAACAAAAGGGACAGTATAAAATGGCAAGAAAAAAGAAGGGAAATGTTGCGAAACGACGTATAAAAGGACGAAATACAAGGAAGGAATTTGTGAAGGGTGTATAACCTATTTTGGATACACCGGATAACATCGCAAGGGCGTTGATCGGAATTAAACGGAAAGAAAAAGAAGACGAAAACTCATGGGCGTTTCAGAAATGGGCACTATTAGACATCTTTCCAAAATAATTCCACCGCCCGATAGCCCCAGGCGGGATCTTCGATCGTCAAATCGAAGATAGTTTTTTCAGACAAATATAAATCACTGTTACACGTCAACATCTAGCCCCAGAGGGGCGGCAGGTGTGTAGAGACCACCCTTATATTGGGTTCATACGCTGTAGGGGCAACCCTTGTGGTTGCCCTTATCGCCGCACGAGTAGTCATAAGCCAAAGCCCCAGAGCGAATCTTCGTTCATCAAATCGAAGGTAGTCTTTTCAGATGTGTTTAGAAAACACATTTGACAATTTTCCAAAATATTTCCAGAGTCCGATGTCGCTTCAGTTTTGTCAACCACATTGAGTTAATTAGGAAAGATGTCTAATGAATCTTACAGGACCTGTACCGATTTCCTAGTGCGGCTTAAAGATGAAGATTCTCTCGACTTTGGAAACGTCGTCGTATTGAAAGTTAATTCCCTTTTTCCAATACCAGTGATTCTTGCCATCGTCTTTGATCTCCTCAGCGGGCCCAAATTCGGTTTCTACACGCTTGCGGGTACTTCCGATGCCGCTGCCGCCCAACGTTTTAGCTAAACTTGGCTTGTGGCGAACGAGCCTTATGATATCCCCTTCAAATGGCCTGTAGATATGTATGCTCCGGACCTGACCGATTCCATCACCGGAAACGGATAACCCAATATCCCAATAATCAAGACCGCCAACTATTCCACCTTTTTTCTGGTCCGGTTTTCCGTACAGCGCTTTTACCCGATCAGATTCATCGCCCAACTGGATGCCAGCAGCTTCTTTCCCGGGCACAATTAGGGAGTTATTGACAATGACCTGTGCCGAATTTTCCACCGATTCGTTTATACCGTCGTCCACGGTTAACGTAACGGTTGTTGAATTCGAATCAAATGGGGCAGTCCATATCGTTGTCGGTGTATTCTCTGAACTAAGCAACCCCGCCGCTTCCCATTTGTAGGTCAGTGAATCCCTATCTAAGTCATCTGTTATCGCTTCAAGTTGTATACGTGCGCCAGCATGAACTTTGTCCGGTACGAGGATTCGCTTGATAACAGGCGCTGAATTTTTTAGATTGATGGCGATCTTTTTTGATTTGACAGCCGATTCGTTCACACCGTCATGTGCGTGGACGACCACAACTGCGGATTTCGCATTGGTAGGGGCTGTCCATTTCACGACGCGCCCTATGGTTGAATCAAGTTTCCCTTCTTTTGCTTCCCACACGTAGCTCAACGCGTCGCCGTCTGCATCATGCGCGACGACCTGGAGTTCGACAGTGGCACCGGGTTCGACTGGTTCAGGCGCAACCACATGATCGATGACAGGCGGGTTATTCTGGAGATCGGTGTCGTCTTCGCCGCATGCCAATATTGCGAACGAAATAACCAATAGTGTAATAATCGCCTTCATTGATGTTTGCCTCCTAACGAAAAGAATCGCTGTCCACGAAGAGCAACCGGAGCAGCGTGGGTTTAAGAAGGATTTCTGGATAAGTGTTCCGATATTGGTGTCCATACTTACGTTGCCGTTTACTTTTTCATATAACGTTGTTTTACGTCTTCCGCAGCTTGACTCCCCGAACGGAAATTTTGCAGCTGATCAATCGATGCACCTGCTTTAATAAGCGCTTCAGCGGACGCAGCATAGCCGAACTCAATAGCAAGGCGCAGCGGTTCTCCATCATCGTTTAGTCCTTCCACCTTCGCGCCTGCCTCGACGAAAATCTTGACTAAATCCGCCGCGGCGCCGGCATTGTGCGGATGAACACTGGTGACGAGGGACACCAAAGGCGTTGTTCCGCTCTTTCCATCCAGAAAAGTCGCATCAATCTCGCTGCCCGCCGCAATCAACGCCTTAGCAATCTCCGCGGCATTAATCGGCGTCCTCTGGCGTTCGTCCTCGACTCCGTTTGCCGATACGTAGTGCAGCAATGTGGCGCGATGGACTCTGGCGGAGCGTGTTTTAGCAAGATCTGAATTGGCGGCAAGCAACTCCGACAACTTCGTTACATCGCCGGCGATAATAGCCTCGACAGCGGCTTCAAAGGTTGCATTCATATATCTGTCGCCTCACACGTAAAAAGTCTTGCGAATCTCTATTTGTAAAATTCGCGGTATTGACAGCTCAAACGTCCACATTTTTCCGCATTATAACGCCTTATAACGCGTATCCTCGGAGTCCAGCATTATTGTTGAGAAAAGATTTTGCATAAAAATTGAGACGCAACCAAATCATACCGGGGCATCCGTTTCAGCTTTTGACATCGTAATCTTGATTAATGCGCCGCCGGCAAGGATGAATCCTAGACTGCGTAGGATGATGTGCAGTTGAACATCAATTTGGGGGATGAAAAACCCAATCGGAAAAGCGGCAATTGCAAGCAGGAACAGATAGCCTGAAGGTTGATTCCAACCCTTAATCAGCGCCAAGCCGTAACATAAGGACATGAGAACCGCAAAGAACGCGCTTGTCCGCGAAAGCGCTTCCCAGAACTCTTCAGAAAAATGATAAATCAACATTGCGGTTTCACGTGATGGCGGTTTGTCGTATAATTCGCTCAGCGTACGCAGCGGTGCTGTTTGAGAGAGGTGTCCCACAATACCAATGCCAATCCACAGAAGAGCGAAACCGAGCCCTAAGTAACTGCGCGCCGACGCGCCCGATTTTAGCACCGCAAATAGAGCGAAGACTGCTGGCGTGATTAAGATGAGGCTGGCAACGCTAAAACCGTGTGCGGCGCCAACGAGTTTCAAATCTGGGCTTCCAAGATGCGCCGTGTGCGCATGAAACATGAAAAGATAGCTCGGCATGAACATCAAAATGCCGCCGAGCAACCCTGAGATGCCGCCGACCAGATACAGTTCAGTTGGTCTGTTCTTCAAAATCGGTACCTCCGTTTGAAAGACATGAGTTAACCGCGAACTCGGAAATTAAGAAACCGTGGTAAAATCATCGGTTTCATGGCTTAGTCCAACTCTCCGAAATTAGTATTTGCTCTATTTTAGCATTTCCGCGATGTTGATGAAAGACGTTTCTGCCGCCGCCCTTTGGGTATTAGACAGCCTAGGTTATAAAAAGCCAAATGTCTACCAGCGCGCCGGACCAGACGGAAACCCGTAAGGTTTGTAGTTACAATCCCTATTTCCTGATGGCCATGCCTGTCCGCCTATATACCTAAACTCATCAATTTTCCCGGAAAGCCAGTAGAACATACGCGCAGTCTCTATCGGTCCGTAAGTTGCCGAGTGGAAGTCAAAATCGGGTTCACGAACCCAATCCCGAACTGGCGGCTCGGTGCGCCAGTAGTTGTATTTCATCATATGGCGCACCGCCGACCCCGTTGAGGCAGCACGGCGGTGCCAAATTGAATAGACCGTGATGAAAATTGACCCCGCGGGTGAAGCGGTTTTGACCCCATCTCGAATGCCGCCATAGTGTTGCATATACCGCGCCGGCCAATTGTTAACATGCGAACCGGGCAATACCTCGGTGGGGCCCAATTCAGGGGGTGTATCTTGCGGATAATAGAAGACCTGAAGATAGTTCACCTCCGGACCGCACTTTGAACCGCCATCCCGATGCCATCTCTGAGACGATGAAGGGCATTCTCCACGATGTTGGCTCATAAGAATCGGCAAGCCAAAGTTCATCCCAAGCAATGACCGAACGGCGCCTGCCGCTTGGGTATTAAGAATTACATTCTCAACAAACCAGTCATCCCTTAAAATTTCGGTTGGTTCATAATAGGTATTTGCGTCGAGGTACTTGATTGCCTTGCGATTTATCTCATCAGGCACGACCCCGTTTAACACGAGAAAGCCCTTTGTACAAAACTCTAAAATTTGCCCGTCTGTCAGGGTTGGCTCGCAGTCGTAAGTTCTCTGCGGTATGCTGTACCGCTCCCGGTTTGTAAGTTCCATGGTAATATCCTCGTAGGAAAATGTTTGAAGTTGAAATTCATTGTCTTCATTTCTTGAAAATGGACAAAAACATTGGTTAAGTATTGCGGTTACCTTTAAAACCCAAACAACCGCAGCCGAATTTCATTTCGGGGCCAGAAAATTAAGATATGAGGGTAATCTAGTTTTGTCAATCACCTCCGAATCGGGTGCCAAAAGTGGGAATAAGTGGGCACATCGAAAATAATGCCGATGACACTCCAAATTGTCATTGACACGAAATCACCCAAGATAACGCCGACAGCCACGGGGATGGTCCTCCGATAAGCGCGCAAACCGCCGTATTTCAGGACAATGGATTTTACCAGCCACCCAATGAGGAACGGCGTCCACAGATAGTTCATAGTATGGTCATTTGCCATAAGATAGCCGACAGGGTGCAGCGACCACCATAGAAAACGCGAGCGCATAAAGGCAAGAAACAGTACGACAATGAAACCCTGTGCGACGGTTGCCATGACCGGGTAATTCACTCCGCTGGGATAGACCATCCAACGTTCTAGAGCGCCAAAGGTAATCCACCCGAGATAGGTTCTACCTTTTGCGGCTCCAAATTCGAATAGTGTATGAAGCGATGCCAATAACGCAGCGGCGATCGCAACGCCGACCGCCAAGATGATGGCGGCAAACAACTTCGTATTGTCAATTCCGGTGCGTTCGGCGACTTTAAATGCTTCCATCTGGTGCGGCATAGGATTGTTCCTGTTTGCAAGGGAAAACCAGCGAAGCAGTGCCATCATTCCGAGATTCTTTGTTCCGAGTCTACGTGTGCCGAGTGAATAATACAGGAGATTGCTTGGCCCGATTTCTGGGTAGTAGTGTACCGGCGCACCCAACTCGGCGCGCAGCTTGGTAACGCAGATGGAAACTGCGCCGTAGAGCGCGAAGAATAGAAAAGCTACCCAGAGAGACATTCCGCCCATATAACAGAACCAGATTAGGATGACTAAGCCGAACACGACGCCAAGGAAAGCCATCCGAAAGGGGATTGGTTCAGAGCTTTCATCCACCTGTGTCCCTCCTACAAAGACCTTTTTCAAAATCTGACTCAGCCGCTTTCGGCTTGCCCAGATTGCTAGCAAACAGATGGCGAGATAAGCGCCGCCGCTGGCTTGGTGATTGAAAGCCATACCAGCCGGTATCGTCCATCCCATTATGTACCTGACGACTAATTCAGCTTTCCAAACGAGAAAGAAAAACCAAGCGGACAGCGAAAGGTCTAACGGACTGAAATAGACTAAGCCAATCATAAACGGGTAGAAAGAGATACGCGTCATGCCCATCGCAGTCCACGGTTTGTCCCTAAACAGATGGCCGAAGTCGACGTACCAGATGGGAACGTGCGGTACTTGCGGGAAAAAGAAGTAGAGACCGTTGAAAAGTTGGAAACCCAGCACAATGGTGAAGCTGGTCCACATCGCGCGCCGCTTGAAGAATTGTGATGTATCCTGTGTCATCTCAAGCGGAATCTGAATAATCGGATATGTAAGCCTTTCAGCGTTAATCCACTGGCTTCTGAAAAATACGGTAATAACCGCAAGGGTTGAAACAAGAACGAAGGCAAAGAATCCCCAAGCGAGGACAGGAGTGATTACGGCGCGGATATGTTCGGCGGTGTATAAGGTAGATTCACCTGTATAATAGTCCTTAACTGCACCCTCACTGTGAAGGATTAACCATTTGGGAAGATGTGAAATGAAGAGGTTTGCCCAGTCGTTTTCAGGGGTAGCATATGCTACCGGATGCCCGATGACATGAACGAGGGTTTCTATGAACTCTAACCCGCAAATCACTGCTCCAATCGCCATCATCACGTATATCACCATCAACTCGCCCTGGCTGAATGCGTGCCGAGGCAGGAATCGCTGCAAGAAGACGTTGAGTATGATTAGAGCGATTAGCCAGATTACTGCGTTCAGAATTAGCGCGACAGTTGTGGTTTCCGGTGAATAGCGAACGATTTCCATGTTGTAAATCCAGAAAGCGTTCACGATGATGAGCACGACGCCAATCAGGGTTGCACGTAATGTTACATGGGAGGATTTTTCTGCGTTCGTGGTCAAATTATTTTGCATGATGCGAAAACCATAAAATTTGGAGTGGCTCGGACGCCGAAGCACGGCGATTTCAATTTAGGTTGGGGCATCAATAAATCCCTATACAATTTTGGCGCTGCCACTTCTAAAGCCGAAACGACTATAGCAGATTTTCGTTTCGAGGCCGGAATATAAAGATACAATAATAATCCTGCCGTGTCAATCATCTGTGAATCGGGTGCCAAAAGTGGGAATAGGTGGGGATATCAAGAATAATGCCGATGACACTCCAAATTGTCATCGACACGTAATCACCCAGGATTACACCAACCGCCGCTGGGATAGGCCAGCCAACCTTCCAGAGTGCCATAGAACACCCAACCGAGACTACTTCTACTCTCCCCGGCTGAATGCGTGTCGGGGCAGGAATCGTTGCAAGAAGACGTTGAGTATGATTAGAGCGATTAGCCGGATTGCCGCGTTCGGAATTAACGCGACTGTTGTGGGTTCCGGAGAATAGCGGACGATTTCCATGTTGTAAATCCAGAGTGCGATCACGACGATGAGCGCAACGCCAATCAGCGTCGCACGTAATGTTACGTGCGAGGAATTTGTTGCGTTCGCGGTCAAATTTTTTCGCATAATGCGAATTTCCGAATATTCGTCGGATTGGCGCGGCTGGTGATGCATTTAACAGATGGCGACAGGATTTCCGAATGAGCCGGTTGCCCCTTTTATCGGTATCGGCGCGAAAAAGAACGCGAATTCATAGACATTACCGCTAATCATTTCAGTGGTGTTCAAGTTTTCAAGTAGGTATATACCATTAACCGTTAAAAAAATCTGATGTACAGGACAAAAGGCGTCATGTTCTTTGGTTGGCAAGACCTCAATGCCCCAATTGTCGGATCCTACAAGCACTATCTGCTTTTCAACAAGGAAGTGGGCGGCAGAAACACCAAGTCCGGGTTCACCGCTCAGATAACCGTGTTCCGAATCGTTATCCCGCCAGCGTTTTCCCCAGCCGGTATGAATAAGGACCACGTCGCCGGGATGGATTTCCAGGTTTTGTTTCTGCAACGCACGAAGCAAGTCTTGACCGGTTATTTCGTATTCTTTTTCGAGCGCGGGCTTCCCTTTGAGGCACGGAATGTCGAGTAAGATTCCACGGGTGAAAAACACTCCCACTTGTTCGATGCCGAGTTTCGTTACCCCCTCGGAGGTGAATAATTCTTGCCGGTCGAATCCGTTGTAGAATGAATCCCCAATTCCAACATGAACGAGAGCGTCCATGTGCGTTCCGACATGAATGTTAGCGATTTCCAGCTTTTCATGAAATCCTGTTGATTTGTTGATGCCTTGCGGGGGCGATGTTGGTGAGACCGGGATTTCCAACTCCCAAGACCACGGCATGCCCTTATCGTAAATGCGGCCGAGCTGATAGATTTTACCCTCTTTGATTAAGCCGATGGATTCCAGTACTTTTTCCGATGTCATCATGTTGGCTGCGCCGCGCTCATCATCGCAGCCCCATTTTGATGAACCGCGTTCAGGTTCTTCTGGCGGTGAATACGAACGGCCGCTTGATTTTGAAAGCTCCTGATTTTTCATTTCAATCTCCTTTAGGTTTAGAGTGTTTCAACTGTCTTACAGAGCGGAAAATGCTTCGCTTCAAGTACCCGTTGAATCGGTAGTAAATGTGTCACTCATTGTATTCGATATGGGGCATTTGTTCAATTGATTTATACATCCCGAACGCTTGATTCACTACACATATTCCTTACGAACCTCTGTGTGCGCACCTGCGGTTTTTGGACATCGAAGAATTGATGTGCATGGCACGGTGGGTAGTCCGAATCGGCGGGTTTTGCTGCTTGACATCCGCCGCGAAGTTATGTAGAATAGTTTAACCTCCAACCATTCCCGATTTAATCAGAAGGCAATACCGTTAAAATTTATGGAATCCGGAATTTGGGGGTAATAACGAAGTCGGTTTCGTTATGACGAGATACAACCATGACACGAATCAAGAGGTGGGCAGCGCTGCACATGTTCATTCCAAGCGAATCACTGAGTTAAATGCGGCACCGAAAATGGTTCCCAAATGAACTGACGATTTAACGTACAAAAGTGAGGTGACAATCTATGTTAATACGGATAACGCCTATGTTTGCTCTTTCGGTTGTCGGTTTAGTCCTAATTAGCGTCATGTTTGTAGCGGGCGTCGAAGCACAAGCGCCGGCCGATTCGACAATCGCGATTACGACGAACGGCGCGGATTCCAACATCTGGCTAATTGACGCGGATGGCGCGAATGAGCGAGGGCTTCTACATGCTGGCGGACAACAACCCGTTGGTTTGGTATGGTCTCCGGACGGCACGAAGTTAGCGTTCCATAACAAAATTGGAGATAACGTCGATATTTACCTGGTGGGTGCGAATGGGAAGAATTTGAAGCGTCTCACCGATCATGAGGCGGAAGATAGCAATCCCGATTGGCATCCAAGTGGTCAAAAACTAGCGTTCCAATCCATGCGGGACGGGAATTTTGAAATCTATACAATGACAGCGGCGGGGCAAGTCATTGAGAATCTTACGAACGATCCCGGTAACGACATTACGCCTGCATGGTCACCAGATGCACGAAAGATAGCCTTTTCCGGCAAGCGGGGCAAAACCTTGGGAGATGTCTTTGTGATGGATTCAGATGGCGCCAACCCTCAGAATATTACAAATAACCGCTCCAAGGATTTAGATCCCCAGTGGGCTCCAGATGGAAAACAATTCATCTTTACGACGGAACGGAATGGAGCTGGTGATATCTTCCTTATGGATATCAACGGGGAAAATCAGAGACAGATTAATTTTGAGCCGAATCCCGGGTTTGTTGGTATCGACGGGGCTCCCGTGTGGTCTCCGGACGGCGGGGAGGTAGCTTACGAAGTCTGTGGAGCCGGGGTTTGCAAGATTATTGTGATTGATCCTGATAAGCCCAAAAATCAGCTTATCCTACCGCAACCGGGTGGATTCAATCGTTCTCCTGCTTGGTTTGATCCGGAATTTGTGGTGGAATTCTCTGTCTCCCCTGCTGGCAAACGTCCGATGACCTGGGGTTGGCTGAAGCAAGTGAGACATAAGCAGTAAACTGGAATTATAAGATATGGCAAGGAGGGTATCTGGTTAATCGGCCAGATTTCAGATGTGGATGCTCGGCTTGGTTCGAGAATTAGGACTCACTGGCTAGAAGTTGAGCATCCATTAGACATCTTTCCAAAATAATTCCACCGCCCGATAGCCCCAGACGGGATATTCGATCGTCAAATCGAAGATAGTTTTTTCAGACAAATAGAAATCACTGTTACACATAAACATCTAGCCCCAGCGGGGCGGCAGGTGTAAAGCGGCTACCCTCACATTGGGCTAATTCGCTGTTGGGGCAACCCTTGTGGTTGCCCTTAACGCTCTTTCCTACTCGCTTCCTCTAAAACGGCGCTGTGTCAACGCGAGTTGCACGGCGTTGAAGCCGCGGCTGCTCAATCATTGGCTGAAATGTCTGGATTCTCAAGGACACAACGGACGCTATCAGCCAGCACATTTCAGGTTCTTTCCCTCCATTGCAGCGGTCGCGAACAGTTGAAATCACACGACTACATACCTTGGCTGGGGTATTTGTCGTGCTCAATCCGCAGATCGAAGTCGTCCTGCTCCTCCCACACCGGCATTCCGTGCGGCACCTGATACTTGAACTGTTCCTCATCAGAAGGGTAGGGTGCTTTGCCGCGTTCATTGAAGGCGCGTTGCAGTAGTTTGCATCGTTGTGCGATGAATCCGCGGCGCCACCGGCGGTGTTTTTCATTCCATGCGATTGTGCGCTGATCGAAGTAAATTACACGGCGAAGCTGACGGCTAGTGTTGGACCGACTGCCGTGGAGCACCTTCGTATGGTGGAGAAGGATGTCACCGGGTCCCATTTCCGCAGGCACTGCATTTGGGAGATCGAATTTTTTGCGTCCTTGTTCAATCATCGCCGCGGCTTCTTCAACGCTCCACACATGGCTGCCCGGAACGACCCAGACACAACCGTTGTCGACGGTCGATGCGTCAGGGTAGATGTCCACGTTAAAAATTCGCGGCGTTTTTGCAAAGTGCTGATCGTCACGATGCCACGGCACAGAAGAGCCGTTTTCCGGTAACTTGAACACCAGTGACTCGAAGCACGGAATAAAATCAAACCCGACCATTCGATTCAGCAGATCGGCGATGAAAGGGTGGGCAAGTAGTCGAAGCGAAAAAGAGTTGGGGTGGGAATGAAGATACCGCAGATAATAAGGAACACCTTCAGGTCCGCGAGAACACCAAGAACCCGCCGGTCCCCCCGCTAGGACCTCATCAATTAAACGTAAACTTTCCCTTTTGATCTCCCCAAGTTCGTCCGGTTGGATAATTGCGCGTAGTATGACGAAACCGTTCTCATCAAAGTATTGTATATCTTCGTCTGTTATCTTTTTCATTTAGGTGCCGCTGTACATGTTTTTCGCCATTTAACTTGCTATTGCGTGAAATCATGATTAGTGATATGATAAAAACGATCGAAGACGGACTGGATTTAGACATTAAAATCCACGCCTAACTGCAATAAGCAGACTACATTATACAATTAGCACTTCAGAATTACAACGCGTGTTTTAACGCAGTTCGCATGCACGGCACGATTTTCAAGTGCGGAACGGTGCCCAGAATCAGTTTCGGACGGTGTATTTCCTATGCTTGACAAGAATATGGTTGCAAATCTTCCATCGCTTCCAGGGGTATATTTTTTCCTTTGTAAATCGGGGAACATCCTCTACATCGGCAAAGCGAAATCGTTACGTAAACGAGTCGGATCCTACCTGCATAACCGGCGGCATCACGCGAAAGTTAAACGGTTGGTGCGCCGCGCCGCGCAAATTGATTATGCGGTGTGTGAATCAGAAATGGAAGCCCTATTGCTTGAATCGCACCTAATAAAAGAACATCAACCGCCATACAATACTACCCTGAAATTCAACCGTCCCTCCTGGTTTATTCGGATCAATCCCAACGATTGTTTCCCCAAAGTAGACCTTGTATTGAAAATTGCTCCAGATGGCGCGAGATATTGGGGGCCATTTTCTAGCCGCCGCTGGACGGAGGAAGCCATCAAAGTATTGCACAAGATTTTCCCGATTCGGTCGTGCGAGGATGAAATTACGCCCCAACCTGCGTTTCGCCCTTGCTTTAGTTACCATGTAGGGCGTTGCGGGGCGCCATGCGCTGCGCGAGTCAGCCAGAATGCGTACCACGCCATGATTGAAAATGCCAGTCGTTTACTGGATGGAGAACATCAGGAGGTCGTCAAAGAACTGACTGATCAACGTAATCAAGCCGTAGACGAATTGCTATTTGAACGAGCGAGTGCCATCCAGAAACAAATCGAACGCGTCCAAAAAGTTTTCGTTTACCTGAACGTACATCGAAATTATGCCAACACTAAAATTAAGGAGTTTCATGGCATATAGCAATTAGATACCGATTTACTGATTAGGGCGTGTTGACATTTGGCATCCCGTAGGTTGAATTGAACGGTTAAACGGCAGCCCCTATCAAGTGCAAAGGAATCTTTTGTAACACAATCTGTTAGATTGTGATCCGAGCCCGCAAACTAACAGTTTGCGCTACTTATATCAGATTATCCAATGGTGACAACCTTTGCCGAATCAGTAGCCTCAAAATGTCAACAGAACCTAGTATTGTATCAATTCAATTCGCGGCAAGGGTGGGTTGGAATCAGGGAGTACCACTGATGCGCCGCGGAAATTTGTTTTAGGAGGAAATAATGGCGCCGCTCTATTCCATATCGGTATGTGGCGGACTTGAAAAGATTGCGCTTGAAGAGATTCAAGCCCGATTTCATCGCACAGGCGGTTTGAAGGTCGTTGAACGAAGGCCGAAACGCATACTCTTTCGCTACTCTGGTGATGCGGAGCAATTGTTATCGCTTCGTGCCGCCGAAAATGTTTTCCTAATAATCAGAGTTTTTAGGGATATGACGCGATCCCGCCGCTCCTTAACAACGCTGAAAAAATCGTTCAGAAGGTTTGATTTTCGTCCGTATCTTGAGATTTGCCGAAACGCCGGAGTTCGATTTCGAAATCGGATTACTTTTCGCGTAACAAGCCGGATGTCTACTCGCCATAATTTTCGGCGAATTGATTTGCAGCGAGCTGTTGAGGAGGCGCTTGCAAGTTGCGGATGGTATCTGACTAATGAGAATCCCGCACTCGATGTATGGGTGGAAATTCACGGGGACGAAGCGCACGTGGCTATAAGGATTTCTCCGATGCATATGGCGCAAAGAGATTATAAGCAAGCTCATATCCCCGCCTCTTTAAAACCAACGGTCGCTTACGGTCTCGTCCGTCTCTCCAATCCACAGCGCGACGATGTGTTCTTGGACGCAATGTGCGGCGCCGGAACTATTTTAATTGAACGAGCCTATTCCGGCCGTTATCGCTATCTACTTGGCGGTGATGTCTTGCCCGAAGCGATTCGCGCGGCGCAGCAAAACATCAGCCGGAAGCATCGCCCGCGTCAACTCTTCTTATGGGATTCCCGATCCCTTCCACTGGCACAGTGGAGTGTCGATAAAATTGTATGTAACCTGCCTTTTGGCGAACAGCGCAACGATGCCGAAATAAAGAGTCTGTATCGACTGTTCCTCAAGGAATGCGAGCGTGTCTTGAAACCGACCGGGCGGATGGTGCTCCTCACTACCCAGCAGTCAACACTTGAGTATCTGTTGAAGCAACGTGAATCTGTGTTTAAAATTGGGCAGAAATTTCGGATTAACCTGCTTGGGTTAAAACCTTGGGTTAACTTATGTCTTCCATATTAATATTAGACATCTTTCCAAAATAATTCCGCCGCCCGATAGCCCCAGAGCGAATCTTCGTTTGTTAAATTGATGATAGTTTTTCAGATTAAAGAACTCATAATACGACATCAACATCTAGCCCCGGAGGGGCGAAAGGTATATAGATATCGTAGCGACACATCACATTTAGCCCTAGCGGGGCGGCAGGTGTATAGCGTCTACCCTTCCATTGGGCTAATTCGTTGTAGGGTCAACCGTTGTGGTTGCCCTTAACACACCGCACTAGCAGTCATAAACCAAAGCCCCAGAGCGAATCTTCGATCGTCAAATCGAAGATAGTGTTTTCAGGCGTGTTCAGAAAACACATTTGTCAACTCTCCAAAATAATTCCAGAGCCCGATATCGCTGCAGTTTTGTCAACCGTATTGAGTCGATTAGGAAAGATGTCTAATAACGAGCGCTTGCGGTCAAAGTGAGAATCGCGCAATGAAAGTCCAACGGGATCTTACGACGGTTTTCTATATTTTTTCGTCCGGAATATATCTAATCATTGGGGCGCGGAGTTTTGCTAGAGCGCCTGATACGCTTGAAACCAGCTTCTTTTACCTGCTTGGATTAGTAACATGGCTGCTTGCCACGCTTGTGTGGATGCAACAGACAGACAACCGTGCAGCGCGCATTTCCTATCTAATGAGTATCGGTTTCATGAGCATCTGCTCCATTGATGCTTCGTTCTCGATTGATGAACGGACGTTGAGCAGCCGAGTATTACCGATTTTCCAGTTTTTGTCGGCAACCATCTTACCTTGCCTTTTTCTTCACTGCTTCCTAATCTTTCCCGTAGAGAAGAGAATTATCCAACGCCGCGAATGGTTGTTAAAGTTGTTATATGCTCCGGGAATCGTATTGTTTTCTACAATGTCGTTCCTCTACTTGAGCGGCAATGACTATTCTCGCGAGTTTTTCCTCGTGCATTTTTTACAATTTCCATTGCTGGAATTTGCCATTAGCGGGTTTCTCTGTGCCTATTCAGTTACGGGACAATTGCTCCTGTTACATTCAAGTTTTGCAGCGCATTCGTCCTCACAACGCCGTCAGGCACGATGGCTGCTGCTGGGGATAACCGCCGGAACACTGCCGCAGGCGGTTTTGACGGCGATACCGAGGGTCTGGGATGTTTCTATCCCGTATGTTCACCTTTCAGCTTACGCGCTATGTTTCATCCCTATTTGCTATGTTGTTGCCATTGTTCGTCATCGATTGATGAACATCGAGTTAATTATCAATCGCAGCGTGGTGTACGCCCTTGTTAGTGGATTTGCGTTGGGGATGTATTTGCTAAGCATTCACGGATTAGCGAGGTTTTTCCACACAGAAGAACGCTCGTGGGCGGTGACGGCTGTATCAATATTTATCGCCGCTGTGCTTTTTGCGCCTGCCAAGACACGGATACAAAATTTGATTGATCGGGCGTTTAATCGAGAAGCTTACAATTACCGTCAAACACTATTGGCATTGAGCCAAACTCTTCACTCAATCCTCGACTTGGAAATCCTCGTTGATACCCTGCTTCGCCAAGTAACTGAAGCGATGCACATCAGTCGAGGTGTCGTGATGTATCGCGTTACGGCCGCCGATCCAACGTTTGTTACCGAGGCAACTGTTGGCATGGATTCCATCCAGGATAGAATACAAGTTAGGTTATCGCCATCGTTAGTAGACCTTTTGAATGAAGCCGATAAGCCGCTAGATTTTTCCAATCAACCGCTGGCTCCAAATAGCATTAAATTACTAGAGGCTGAGGCGCTTTCACAGGATGCGGAAGGTTTCAGTAACTTTCTTCGATCGGCAATATGGATTCCCTTTGTGACGCGAACGAAGGAACAAGAAAACCTAGTCGGATTACTGGTGCTTGGACAGAAGCTGTCTGAGGAACCGTATACACAGACCGATCTCGCACTACTCGGAACGCTTGCGCACCAAGGTGCTACGGCAATTGAAAATGCAACGCTTTACGCACAATTAAGTGCACGAACGGAGGCAATGGAAAATGCGCGGCAGCAACTGATGGCGACTTATCTGGACACGTATGGCGGGACAATTCCGAAACCTTCAAGCGAGGTGAAATTCCAGCCTAATGAGGGGGACAGCGGTTTGGTCGCAGAATTCGACAATATTGCCGCCGCACTCAAGGATAGCCATGATAAACTAAAGCAGTTAGACGGCCTTAAATCTCAGTTCTTGGACAACGTGTCCCATGAGCTGCGAACACCGTTGACGCATATCAAAGGGTTCGTGGACAACCTGCTCGACGGCGTCGGCGGAGAACTTGCGGAGAGACAGAAGAGATACTTGTTTCGCGTGAAGGACAACTGCGACCGGCTTATTCGATTAATCAACAATCTTCTAGATCTTTCACGAACAGAATCCGGCAAAATTTCATTACAGCTTCAACAACGGTTGCTTTACCCAATCCTCGAAGAAACAGTTGCTGGAATTCAGCCTCTACTTGATAAAAAAGAGATTCACATTGAATTGAACTGTGAGAAAACCCTTACCGCATTGGTAGACGCAGACAAGATTAGGCAGATTATGACAGATTTATTGGATAACGCCCACAAATATACTGAAAGGGGAGGGTATGTTAGAGTAGTGGTCACCGCTGTATCGAATCGGGAGGTACAGATTTGCGTCGAAGACAGCGGAATAGGTATTGCCGAAACAGACCTCGATTTCATTTTTGACCGCTTCCACCGCGTGGCTGGACCGAGAAGTAACAACACCAGCGGAATCGGCTTAGGGTTGCCCATTGTAAAAAATCTCGTTGAGTTACACGGCGGGGATGTCAAGGTTGAAAGCGAATTGGGTAAGGGCAGCCGTTTTTATATTAAACTGAATCGCTAGATTTTTGCTTAGAACGGTGGTAAAACCATGAATCTGTTCGTCTACGGCACTTTAAAAGATCGCGAGTTTATCCAGACGCTTCTAAATCGTCGCCTTGATGAGCCATCAAAAGCCATTTTTCCAGGGTTTACAACTGTAATGTCAAAGTCGGGATATCCTGTCATGGTACCGGCTGAAGGATGTAGCGTTGACGGAATTGTCTGGCGTGATTTGACGGATAGGGATTTTGAAATCATGGACAGGTATGAGGGGTGTAATACGCAAACACCAGTATATCAGCGTGAAAGGCGGAAGGCTATCGTTGAGGGACGAGAAGAGGAAATTTGGGCGTATTTTGGGACGCCGGCGTTTTTAATTCAGATGCTTTAGGAGGACGATTAACTAAACTCTTGAACTTGGTCCGTAATTGTGATTGAGGTGTACCATTTCACGGTTTCATGAAGTTTCAGAAACACTAGGTTCTGTTGACATTTTGAGGCTACTGATTCGGCAAACGTTGTCACCATTGGATAATCTGATATAAGTAGCGCAAACTGTTAGTTTGCGGGCTCGAATCACAATCTAACAGATTGTGTTACAAAAGATTCCTTGGTACTTGATAGCGACTGCCGTTTAACCGTTCATTTCAACCTACGGGATGCCAAATGTCAACATGCCCTAATAACCAATAAAAAAAGGCAGCTAGCTTTAGCTGCCTTTTTTTATGTTAGGGGTTGACGAAAATTGTCTGATTCTACTCAACCATGCCGATCTTTGCGGCTTCTGGCGCCCGTGTCGGCAAATTCTGCTTAGCCAGCTGATCTTCCGGGATATAGTTGGAGTAATCAGAAATTTTACCGTGGGTCAATGAGTAAACGACGACATTGGTCATAAACCGGTATACGCCGGGAGAATAGTGCACGGAACGTGTCGGCAGGCTTACCGCCTCCATCGCGCACATGTAATCACGGCGAACCAGCAGCACCGAAAGTTTCTCGCCAACGGAGATGCCTTCAAGGAAATTACGTTTTGGTGCTTTTGTGCCAAACCAGAAGATATCGAACCCAACGGGCGGACCGCCCATCTCGTAGAAGTTGTTATAAACCTCGTGATCGTTGGGAATCCGCTCTATTTGATATTCTGGCATCACGTAGCGCATTTGGGCAAGGAATATGCGGACCATCGCCTGGCCAGCGGCGTTGACGCCGCAATCGTCAAAGACGAGGACGCCGCCCCTGTCGACAAGGTATCTCCGCAACCCAGCCGCTTCCGGCTCAGTAAATCTGCTGTTCAACGTCGCGCCAAAACCGCCCTTCTGAGCGAGTCCGTGCGACCGAACTACCGCGGGGTCATGCCCAGTCATGAATGCCATTGGAGTCTTTTGCAAGTTGGCGTCCGTTAATTTCAGCGCGCCGCCTTCAACATTCATGTCCGCCTTAATTTTCGTCCGCTCATTCAGCCATTTGGTCAGCGCATTCAGCGATGACGCATCTGCCCACCAATCAGAAAGGGTGTGTCGGATCCGGGTAAAGCGGAAGACGCCTTGTATGTCGCGCCCTTTGCCAATGACTCGACCTCCTGGCTCACCTCTCGGCAGGGGCGGAACATCTACATTGCCGAGCGTGATGCTTTCTACTACATCCCCTAGCGCATCACGTGCAGCACCAACCTGCTCAACCATCGTCAGACCCGGTGGACGTTCAAATGCAACCTTCACCTGAACTATCCCGCCGGCAATCCCGCGTCCAATATTCGACGGGCCGGCGCTTGGTGCAGACGCAACAGGCCCGGAAAACGCCAATGCGCCCGGCGCATCTGATACCGGCAAATCGGCATGAGTCGTGATTTGCGGAACCGGCGCATTCGGGTTAACGACTTTGGGAACGTTAGGATTAATGGGTTGGTCTAATTTGACGACTTTATTCGAGAATTCGAGCACCGTTTGGGGCTCAATAGTAGACGTACGAACGACTGCAGCGGTTGTGACTCTGGGTTGAACCTGAACTTGTTCAACGACAACGGTGTTATCCGTTGGAATAGTCGGTTTAATCTGTTTGATAACCGGTTTACGTACTTGGGGTTTTGGCGGCTCAGGCGGTTCAAGCACTTGTGCACCGACTAAGTCTTTGAATTGCGGGGTTTGTGTGACGAGATAAACACCTAGAATCAGCACGGCGACGCCGTGAAGAATCAACGATGTCATCAAGGCACCTGATGTTTTCTTAGCACTCATTTTAACCTCCAAATTAAGTTTATACTGTAAATGTGTTAACAGTTGGAATCGACTAAAACTAATTCTAACGACAAGGCACGTGAAGGTTTCACGACATTCGTAATTTCTTTAAAAATTCATAGCGCCGCAATGTTTAATACCCAAACCTATCGAAAAACTCCACGGCGCAATTCTACAATCATCTACCATGTTACACGGAGTAATTCAATTTTATATAGAGAGCAATTTATATGCCATAGTTCAATTATTCCGTAGATGATGATACTTAAACTTAAGCGCATGTCGAGATTTCGCGGCGAACATTAGAACCCGTTTTTTTGTCGGTTGTGCTTCACGACTATGTTTTGTTTGCGTGAATCCTAGTTTTCCTGCTGCCGAGGTGGCTGCAAAAAAATGTGTGAATTCATGGGACGAACTATGGATGCTACAAGATATTATGAATTTCTTTGTGCAGATTTGCACAAAACGGTTCAATCTCATCATCAAATTGCACCAAATGGTGCAATTTGGGTTTAATATAAGGGAATTAAATCGGATATGGTAGTCGAGTTACTACACTACAAACTACAAAAAAATTGCCAGATTACTTTTTCGAAACCAGACTCTGGTTTGCTGCGGTTGATGCGTCGGAATTATGGACATACCTAATCTGCACGGCTCGGGTGATTACTAAGGCGAGCGTTGTGAATGCCTATACTAATGCGTCTCAGGTTCGCGTTGGCTCAGGTGTTTCCGGATGCTATTCGCTACGTTACGGGGAATTCCTTTGACAGCGAGCAATTCATCCAAACTGGCTTGGCGGACGTTTGCGACGGATCCAAAGTGCTGGAGTAATCTCTGTTTCCGTTTGGATCCGATGTTGGGAATTTCGTCAAGGATTGAGTGGTTGATTGCGCGGCTGCGAAGCTTGTGATGGTAGGAGATGGCAAAGCGGTGGGCTTCGTCACGTAGACGCTGAATAAGGTGAAGTGTTGGGTTGTCCCGCCGGAGGACAATTGCATCTTGGCGATCTGGCAGAAAAATATGCTCGAATCGCTTCGCAAGCCCGATAATTGGAAGATGAGCCAGCTCAAGAGAATTCAACGCCTCGCAAGCTGCGCTTAGCTGCCCTTTGCCGCCATCAATTAAAATGAGGTCAGGGAATCGGTTTTCCTCAATTGCGCGGCGAAATCGGCGAGTGACCACCTCCTTCATCATTGCAAAGTCATTCTGTCCTTCAACGGTGCGAATCTTGAAACGCCGGTACTCGGATTTCGCCGGTTCGCCATCTTCCATGACAACCATTGACCCCACAGCGAATCGATCTCCGAGATTGGAGATGTCGAACGCGTCGATTCGTTGAGGCGGCCGGTTTAGGTTTAACAGCTCTTGTAGTTCAACTAGTGCTGGATTATCCCCAGCTTTGAGCACGACCAATTGGTCTTTTTGTTCAAGAATCAAGTTCGCGTTCTTCGACGCCATCTCCACTAACTGGCGTTTACGCCCTTTCTGGGGAATTTGCAGCGTCACACGACTTTCCCGTTTCTGGGAAAGCCAGTTTTGAATGGTTTCGAGCGTTTCGATTTCGCCCGGCAATACGACGGTTTTGGGGATGAAGGAAGCGTCCTGATAATATTGCTGCACAAAAGCCGTCAATGATTCACGCTTCGATTCGCTCTGAACGCCGGTCAGAAAGTAATGTTCGCGCTCGATTAGCTTTCCATCGCGTACCATCAGCACCTGTACGCATGCCTCATCACCTTTGCAGGCGATGCCAATCACGTCCTCATCCTCGGCAGACGTATTGTCAATATGCTGTTTAACAATACCTTGGTTTACGGTTTCAATCTGGTCTCGGTACTTTGCCGCGCCTTCAAAGTCAAGATTGGAGGCAGCGTTCTGCATCTTCTCCGCAAGTTCTTGGATAATGTGTTGTGTATTTCCACTAAGGAATCGGCGGACGTTGTTCACAATCTCGGCATAGTCATCAGTGCTGATGAGGTCGGCGCACGGTCCGGGACAGCGCTTGATATGATAATCTAGGCAAACACGATACGCATTGCCTGCTTCTTTCAAGTTCAAGCTACAGGTGCGTACAGGAAATGCCTTTGTGAGTTGCTTAACTGTAAGGCGCGTAGCACGGGTATGCACGAAGGGACCGAAATACTTTGCGCCGTCATTTTCGATTTGGCGTGTGATGTAGAGGCCTGCATAAGGTTCTTTGACCGTTAGTTTCAAGTAGGGATACCGTTTGTCATCCTTGAGTTTCACATTGTAGCGAGGTTGGTGTTCCTTGATAAGGTTATTCTCCAAGATTAACGCTTCAACGTAGGTCTTGGTGAGGACAAAATCAACATCATGGACGTATCGCAGCATCGGCTCGGTCAGGGCATGCGGTGAGGCGCTGCTTTGAAAGTACGATCTTACGCGATGGTTTAGTGACGACGCCTTGCCGACGTATAGGATTTTCTCCTCGATGTCCTTCATCAGGTAGACACCGGAATTGGTAGGGAGATTTGCGAGTTTGTCTTTAAGTCGACTATTTGTCATCGCTTTTTGGAACCGATTGGATTGAGTTCCAATCCAGTTTGCGCATTGTGCGTTTCAAAAGGGAATATTTCAGGTATCGGCAATTGAAATGGATTAATCTGTTGCAACGAGGGCTAAACATCTTTGCATCTTGCCCCGGTCAAATCATCGCGTATCCGGAATGGTCATCGGCGCGCTGCTTATTCCATCTTATGATGCCACAAAACGCACAATTTATCAAGTTCATCAAGTTCTTTGATACCGATTTGTCAAATGGACAAGCAGTAAAATCCTTGGTAAAGCCGTTCGAATATTGGCCTGCCTTAACAAAGAATCGGCAAAATGGGGAAGCCTTAAAATAAAAAAGGGGAGCGGGACACGAATTGTGTCTCACTCCCCTTACTGTTTTGCGTGTGCACTATGCGAATCTAGTACATGTCACCGCCGGGCGGCATTGGCGGCGCAGGAGCTTCCTTCTCAGGAATTTCTGCAACCAATGCCTCCGTCGTAATCATCAACGCTGCAATGCTGGACGCGTTCTGTAGAGCGACGCGGACAACCTTTGTCGGGTCAATGACGCCTGCTTGGAACATGTCGTTAAATTCATCCCGTAGGGCATCGTAGCCGACGTTTCCGCCTTCGTCCTTCACCTTTGCGATGATAACCGAATCCTCTTGACCCGCATTGCGTGCGATTTGACGGAGCGGATCTTCAAGTGCGCGAAGAACAATCTCGGCACCGACTTTTTCGGTAGCATCTTCGAGCGCTAGGTTGTCGAGCGAAGCCATCGTGCGCACAAGCGCTACCCCGCCGCCCGTGACAATTCCTTCCTCAACCGCCGCACGGGTTGCGTGCATCGCATCTTCAACGCGCGCCTTCTTTTCTTTCATCTCGACCTCGGTTGCGGCACCGACGTTGATTACGGCAACGCCGCCGGCGAGTTTTGCGAGACGCTCTTGAAGTTTCTCCCGGTCATAATCAGAAGTGGTATCCTCGATTTGTCTTCGGATTTGACTGATTCGCCCTTGGATAGTTTCTGAACTGCCGGCGCCTTCGATAATCGTGGTATTGTCTTTATCAATAACCACGCGTTTCGCCCGCCCGAGATCGTTCATGGTTACGTTCTCAAGCTTGATGCCGAGGTCTTCGGATAATACGCGTCCCTCGGTAAGAACGGCGATGTCTTCAAGCATGGCTTTCCGCCGATCGCCATATCCGGGCGCTTTCACGGCTGCGCTGCGGATAGTTCCGCGAATCTTGTTGACGACCAAAGTTGCCAGCGCCTCGCCTTCAACATCCTCGGCGATGACGAGAATCGGCCTGCCTTGTTGAGCTACTTTTTCAAGCAACGGAACGAGGTCTTTGAGGGCGCTAATCTTCTTCTCGTGAATGAGTATATAGACATCTTCAAGTACCGCGTCCATCCGATCCGCATCGGTGACGAAGTAAGGCGACAGGTATCCGCGATCGAACTGCATGCCTTCGACAACGTCGAGAGTTGTTTCGAGGCTTTTCGCTTCCTCAACGGTAATCACGCCGTCTTTGCCAACTTTTTCCATGGCGTCGGCAATCAGGTCTCCGATGGTAGGGTCGTTATTCGCAGAGATGGCGGCTACCTGTGCAATTTCCGTTTTTTCGGAAATTTCGCCGCTGAGATTCTTTAACTCGCCGACGACCGACTCAACCGCTTTCTCAATGCCGCGCTTGAGAGCCATTGGATTGTGTCCGGCGGCTACATTTTTCAAGCCTTCACGGTAAATTGATTGGGCTAAAATGGTTGCGGTTGTTGTTCCATCACCAGCGACATCGCTAGTTTTGGAAGCAACTTCCTTTACCATCTGCGCCCCCATATTCTCATACGGCTCTTCGAGTTCAATCTCTTTTGCTACGGTAACGCCATCCTTGGTAATAGTCGGGGCGCCGAATTTCTTATCGAGGACAACGTTCCTGCCCTTAGGCCCCAACGTGACCTTTACAGCCTCCGCTAGGGTGTCAACGCCGCGTTTGATGGCATTTCGCGCTTCTTGATCAAAAGACAGTTGTTTGGCTGCCATATCAATTTCTCCCTTCTTTACAAGCTCATTAGCTCATTTTAGCTAAAATGTCATCTTCACGCAAGATTAGATATTCGACACCTTCATATTTGACTTCGGTGCCGGAATATTTACCAAACAAAATTTTGTTTCCCACTTCCACATCGATGGGTTGGCGGCTGCCATTGTCGAGTAAACGGCCTTTGCCGACTGCCATCACTTCGCCTTCTTGAGGCTTCTCTTTGGCTGTGTCAGGGATAATAATCCCTCCACTTGTTGTTTCCTCATCGTCTTCAAGCCGTTTGATGAGAATTCGATCGCCAAGGGGTGTAAGCGCCATTAGGTGTTCTCCTCTCGTTAACATTTAAAATAGATGATACTTTATTGATGGATAAATGTAAATTTACCCATGCAGTTTATAAGGCAAGAAATGTGCCAACCCGTTATAAAAGGATACTTGGGCTAGAGGGGACATTTTGACACGACAAATATCGAGACAAATTGTCGTTATTTCTCTTGATGTTGGGGCGAGTGTCATATTGTCACGGTTAGGCTGTTGGTATGGGGTATTGTCCACCAAAATTTGCCTGCAATGATGAGATTACGGGGGGCGCTGTCACAATGAAAGTCTGTAAATGCAGCGTCGTAACGACGTTTATCGGAAAGTCATGGCCATACTTTTTCATTGACAAATGTAGTCTAGCTTGGTAGAATTAACCGTGATTATGCGGGAGTAGCTCAGCGGTAGAGCTCTACCTTGCCAAGGTAGAGGTCGCGGGTTCAAGTCCCGTCTCCCGCTTTCATGGCGGCGTAGCCAAGTGGTAAGGCGAGAGTCTGCAAAACTCTTATACGTCGGTTCGATTCCGACCGCCGCCTCCAATTCTGGGCGGTTAGCTCAGTTGGTTAGAGTACTTGCTCGACACGCAAGGGGTCATAGGTTCAAATCCTATACCGCCCATTAACATAGTATCCATTTATAATTCAAAGAGCCGAAAGGCTCTTTTTTTGGCGGCCGCGCAACTCACTACACTTTAAATCCTGTTTAAACAATAGGTGAAATATCCATTCCTTGGCGATTGAGTCGCTAGAACCGTTGGAACTTCTGTCGCACGAGATTTTCTATCGCCTTCGCTCTGACTGTCCTTGTGTCACAACCATAAGTTCCGGTTCCAACCCACACACCAGGATGAGCGGCCAGTTTTAATTGCACTATCCGCTGCGTCGTTTCCATATCGACACACTTTCAATCTTTACATCTGTTTCATATTTCGATCGAATATACGCGGTGACGAGCGGCACCCTATCTACAGTTTGGATTCCATCCGGAGCGTTACCCCATCCACTTCCCGTGGTGAAGATCACATACTTCGGCCTAGCCCGTTCAAGATCTGCAATCACCTCCTTCTGCAGCGGTTCAGGCGAAGCATAGACAACTAATGGGTACCGCGTTGGATTAGGCCTATCCGCAAGGAAGTAATATGCGGCCTGGTTTGATAGGTCAAAAATCGGTTCGGATGGTGCGGTGTTTTCCTGTATGTATGCGACAACCTTCTCAATCTCCTTTGCTTGGGCGCGAGGGGTAAGAATTCTCCCCGCACGTTCGATGTTAGGTTGAACGTACGCTTCATACGGCGGCGAGATAGATCCGAATCTCGGCAGACGTATCAATGTCCGTTCGGCGATTGCGAGCGGCTTGTACACATCGGCTTTAATATAGGAAAGCACTCCGGCAAGGATAACCAACAAAAATGCAAACCGGTGAGCACCTGTTCGGGAACGATGCATACTGGGCGCAGCGATTTCTTTGGTATCGTCTTCTTGCGGTTCTAACCGGTGGGGTTTTGTTGTGTGCAAGAACCGCTCAATAAAATAGAAACAGATGAGCCACAAATATGCCAAACTGAACGTGATATGGTGCCAGTCCGAACGGCCCAAGGCAGTACGGAAACAGATAATGCCAGCCAACAGAATCAGCAGCAGCTTCCACTCCTTAATTTGTCCTCGGTTGGCTATGGCATGAAACAGAAGGTAGGTTAAGGTCATCAAGTAAATAAGAATTGGGAAATACCACATGAACGGGCGGCTCAAAATGAACTCCGAAAATGTAACGAGGGACGTCACTTTTGAAAGTTCGGGGGATATGGGAATGAATGGCGTTCCAAAAATTGGGATGTGATAGACAGTTTGTATCCATGACCCTTCAATTACGTCGTCAATTGCGCCGTGCGCGCCAAAATAGATGAGGAACGGGAGAAAACCGATTAACACGCCAAACTTGTACCTGAGCAGCGGAGACAGGTAAAATAACCGTCCCATTTTCAGGATTTTGTTTGAGGAAACGGTTTCAGGCAGCTCGCGCCGGACGGCAATAAAGCCGTAAAGAAACAGAAATAGGCTGGACGCCGCCCATGTGTATAAACCGATGTCCAGGCTGTTGAACACCGCCAGCGATGTACAGATTCCCGCCGCAATGAGAAATGGTCTTCCAGACTTGACGCCTTTATTCAACCAACAACACAGCAGCGCCATTGCGAGAAAACCGAAGATTTGCCTGTCTGACGCTGGTAGGTAGGCACGCGTAACACCTGCGAACACTTCCGTCGCAATCGCAATAAAAATGAAAACCAAAGTGAAAAAATGGGCAGCGATTCGCCGCCGGAAAAATTGTAGTGCGAGCAGATAAAAAGCTACGTATCCCAGAGGATATACTAGGTGGTAAATTCTTCTATCAGCTTCAATCGTCTCCCCAAAAAGTTTCATCCCAAGCAACGATTTGTAAGCATTGTGAAAAAGCCCATGCAATATGCGTATGTCTCGATACGCAATTTCACCTCGAATCAGTTCGTTGACAACCCCTACGCGCTCTCCTTCGTGGAACAGGTCAATGCCGCCCGTATGCCATGCATGATTGAGACGGACATTGCTATCATACATAAAGACATAGATGAGGCCTGAAATCATGATAACAGTCAACACGGAGACTGCAGCGTGCGGGTTAAAGGTGCTGGAAGAGGAGCGAAGTTGAAAAAATACGAGAATTTTCAAAATGACAATCGTGACAACGACAATTGTCGCCAAGATGGTTGCCGCGTTCTCGACTTCAAAGAGCACAGCGAGCAATAGAAGCAGGAAGGTCGGAAAGAAAGTCAGCGCATCCCGCCTGAGCACATCAGCGAAGCGGTAACCTGCCAATCCACTTAACAATGCGGAATAACCTATCCAGAGAATCCATGTGCCTATGACTGAAAACAGCAATAGATCCCAACATTGGAGCGGTGTAAGATCTTTTGGACTGCCGCGAATGAGTAGAAACACCGCCAAACACGCACCGCTTGCGATTGGAATACCGTGAAACCTCAAATTTCCTCTCGCCCAGATCGCGAATCCGGCGCCATTTTCGGCAGGTTTTCTTTTGATGACTATCAGATTAAAAGCCAGAAGCACGCCTTGGGCAAATAGGCAAAGGAGGAAAGGTATTCCCACGGTTCCCAGATGTGTTTCGGGCAAATACCCTTTTTCCAGCGTTAGCAGCAAGAGAAGAAATGGGAAAGCGTGTTGTCTCAGAATTAGTTCTTGAGGCTGTTTCGTCCAGACCGAACAGAACGTAGAAACCAGAATCCAAAAGCCGCATGCTGATATCGTAAATAACGGTACGAAAACCGCCGCCGCGACGTAGTTCACAATCTCCTGACGCTTTGGATAATTGTGTACTGAAACCCAGCCGACAACCTCTGTCAATTCATCGACTCTCTTTTCCCCCAAAAAGTGCAGATGTTCTTTGAAGGCAAAACTGAGCGCCAAAGCGAAGATGAAACTGCACACGGCAACTATCGCCGTATACGGTTGGTTGCTCGGGTGCCGCGCACAGTGGAAGGTTTTACGGATGGCATCTCGCATATTAAGACTTTAGTTCATAGTGAATCACTGCGTTTTTTTTAATTACAGTTGCCTAGTTTTTCATTGGCGAGTTTTGCGCCGGACATCTTGGGCACACACGATTTGTGGGTGCGCGTCAATGAATAGAATGTGAGTTTTAACAACCTGCTCATTTCTCTTTCGCTTTGGCTTCGTCCCAAATTTTGTCCAGCCCCGCCAAGTCGTAATCCACAAAAGATTTACCCCGCCTGTCAAGTTCGGCCTCGACGTGATGAAAGCGATTGACAAACTTGCGGTTAGATTTCCGCAGCGCCTCTTCCGCCTCAACTCCAACGAAGCGGCACAGATTGACGATTGAAAACAGCAAATCTCCAATCTCCATTTCGACTGCTTCTTTATCCTCCGATGAAATACTCGCATTAACTTCTTGAATTTCTTCCTCCAGCTTTGGCAACACATCTGTAACCTGCTCCCAATCGAAACCGACGCGGGCGGCTTTTCGCTGAATGGTTTGCGCTCGCATTAGGCTTGGAAGGCGGTCAGGAATTCCGTCGAGAACGGAGTGGCGGTCTTCGTATCCTGCTTCGCTTCGTTTAATCTCCTCCCAGTTTTTTAGAACTTCATCCGTATTCCTGACAGTGGTGCCGCCAAAAACATGCGGATGCCGGCGGACCAGCTTATCCGTAATTGATTGGATAACCTCGTTGATGCTGAAAGCCCCGCTGTCCTTGGCTATTTGGGCATGCAGCATCACCTGCATGAGGAGGTCCCCGAGTTCTTCTGACAATTTGCATGAATCTTCGGCATCAATCGCTTCGATCACTTCATAAGTTTCCTCGATTAGGTCCGGTTTTAATGTTTCGTGAGTCTGGGCTTTGTCCCACGGACAACCGTTCTCGCTCCGCAACGCGGCAACCACCTGTACGAGCTTGTCAAACAGTTCTTTGTGCATTATGTGTAGGAACTCTCCTGAATTAGGTGTAACCTTGATACCTAACTGCCGTACATTATTGAACGAAACATACATCCAATGCAACCTGCGGCAATTAGGTTCGATTCCAACTAGATTATCATTATATCCTTTGACGGATGTTTGTCAAGATGGAAGTCAGACTAATCCATTCTCGCGGGATTCGGAGCATAACCGTACATTTTGAAAATGATTGACACACCAAATTAGGCGTGCTAGACTCTTGAAGGTACTTGAACAGATTTGGTTAAGCGCCAACTCGATGAAGCCGCGTTCTTCGAGTCTGATTTGAGTAGGGAAGACATCACCAATATCTAGGAAAATGGTCTTAAATAAGCCGCTTATTGAACAGTTCTTCGTTACGCTGGATTCAAAACATGGGGTGTACAGAAAAATGGTTGACGCACAAAAATAGAACATGGTAAAATATCATAGCGCAACAGTGTTTGGGTAGTTTCCAAACAACCCGCCAATTTTTATTGATGGCCTTTTCAAAAACGGGACATGTATTTATTGTCCCCTAACATTAACAGGAGGTAATAAAAATGAAAGTTTCAATAACGTTTTTATCTGTGATGTTCGGTCTCGTTGTGTTCGGATTGATGTTCACTGTGGATAGCGATGCCAAGATTGAATCCTCCGGTGCATGGCTTTTGGACGAAGAAAGCGGAGGTAAGATTGAAGACGCTTCCGGTAACGGCATTGACGGAGAAATTGAGGGCGACGCCAAGTTCCCTAAGGGTCAGTTCGGCAACGCGATGGAATTTAACGGCGAAAACACGCTCGTTCTCTTCGAAAATGAAGATCCGAACCACGCATTTGCCCTTCATCGTGAAAAGGATGTTACATTCATGTTTTGGGTGCAGCCTTTTGATGTCACCCATGACGGCATTTTCTGGACACGAGGCAATCCCAAGGGTGATGATGCAGATAGATTTAACATCTATTCTGGTCCCGGTGAAACCTTCGGTTTCGATTACCGGGAAGCCGGCGGGAATATCCATGGCCTCATCCAAGGCATCGAGCTTCCCAACAAAAAATGGACCCACCTTGCCGTAACGAGAGAAGGTAATACTTACAATCTTTTCCACAACGGCAAACAGGTCTCGCAGGCGAAAGATCCCAGTCCAAAACTGCCTGAGACTGCAAGCTGGATGATGTCTGGAAGACCCGGTTTCATTTTTAACGGAATGTTGGATGAAGTTGCGTTTTTCGACGCCGTCCTGAGTAAAAACGACATTACCAACATCATGGATAATGGACTCGAAATAGCCGCACTTTCCGTCGAGCCTTCAGCCAAGCTCGCCACAGCGTGGGCGCGGATAAAAACCAGCCAATAATTTCGATTTTGAGGTTTTGGGTAAAATTTGTTTCGCGCAAATTTCCCAAACCGAAATTTTAAGCAGTTGAAACCACAAGCGTGCTTCTAGTTATTGAATTGCTAGAAGCACGCTTCAAACTCTCGCCTTGGGCTTTTCTTGTACGGCAGGTTTTTTACACACCTTAATGATATCCTCGGTTAGCCACGAAGGGTTTATCTAATGGCTATGAGTAAGCGTGTTTTATTGGGAGTAAGCGTTCTCGCTCTCGGATTAATCGTTGGATCGCAGTGCGCCGCGAGGATTGATCCGAACACTATAGTAGGGATTTGGCTGCTTGATGAAGGTGAGGCGGATGATGCGTCCGAAAATGAACGGCACGGCAGACTTACCGGCAAACCCAAAGTGGTCGAAGGGAAGTTTGGGACGGCGCTGGATTTTTCCGGGGAAGGCGAATCCGTCAAGATTGCAGACTTAGCCGAAATCCTGCCCACGAAAGTAGTGACAATTACACTTTGGGTCAAAATTGGAGACCACGGTAAAAATCCGGATGTATTCAGCCTGAACCCGTGGGAGCCGGGCCGTATCGCGGTTGCCATTTGGGACAAGCAAATATTCTGGCATTTTGGCGTTGGGGGGAAATGGATAGTTATCCGCTTCATTGACGAGGAATGGGTCGGCCAATGGAAGCATTGGACATTCATCAATAACGCTGAAGATAACTTCATGGCGGGATACATTGACGGTGAAAAAGCAGCGAGGATTGGGGGCATATCCGGCGTGTACGAACAACGCGGCGGCGACTTTCACATCGGCGGACGGCCAGAAGCCTCCTTTTCGGGCGCGATTGACGATTTCGGGATTTTTAATACGACTTTGTCCGAGGATGACATAAAAATGATAGTTGACAGGGGACTTGAGCGCGCAGCTCTATTTCAGGGTGTGAACAGCGCGGCTAAATTGGCTGCGATTTGGGGGGGACTTAAGGCGTCACAATAGCACGCTAGGAAGGATATCTATGAGTGTGAAAGGAAAATTGCTGGCGGCATTTACAATTGCACTGTTAATAAATGCTTGTGTGTGGGTGTTTTCACCTGTTGCGGAAGCGATTATCAAACTCGAATCGCTTGTGGTTGCGTTGCCGTTTGATGAGGGAAACGGTAACACAGCGGAGGATCTCTCGCCGCACGGGAATGATGGTCAACTCGTGGAGGGCGCCAAATGGGGAGACGGAAAGTTTGGGAAATGCCTCCGCGTAAAGGAGCCCGCCCGCGCCGAAGTTGAGAATAACGAAAGTTTCTGGTTACACGAAAAGGATTTCACCCTAGCCATTACGATTAATTTTTCGAAGGAACCCGGTACCACCGGTTTAATTGCGCACGATAACGGACTTGGCGCAGAGGCTTTTAAGGCTGTATGGGAATTATTGGGCGGAGTGTTTACGTTCCACATAAATAACGGTGGGAACAACGTCGCTTGGATTCGATCGGATTTTCTGGGTACACCCGAAATCAATCGATGGTATAGCGTGGTATTAGTTAAGAAAGGGATTACGTACACGCATTATCTTGACGGTGAAGTGTTCGGTGTGGTGGAGGAAAAGGAACCGATTCCCCGCGAAATCGATAATCCGCTGACGATTGGCATGGCGGAACACACTTTCTATTTCCCCGGCCTTATTGACGAAGTCGTTGTCGGGCACACGCCGTGGGTGCAGCAAGATGTGCAACGGTATTTTGAAAGAGGTATCCAAGGTGTGTTGGCGGTTGAGCCCAGTGATAAGCTGGCAAGCACATGGGGCGGCCTCAAATCGAACCGCAACTATTAGGGCGTGTTGACATAGCGAACCGCACAATTCTAATAGAGAACTGAAAGGGGGTGTTGCGGGGACGCGATCCATATACCCTAGGGTAATGTGAAAACGACCTAGGGGATGTTCAAAGCGAAATGTGTCGCTGGATATAAATTTCCGGATTTTACGCCGGATTGCTGATGTTTTTAAATACAGGGGGGCGGTGCGTTGCACAGCTCCTCATTCAAAAATTTAAATGGAGGGACTCACTTTTATGATTACTAGAATTGCAACATTAGGTTTAGCCTTTTTTATGGCATTTGGGCTGATGATTGTTGGTCAGAGCGATGCCGGGCTTGTTGGCGCATGGCTGTTCGATGAAGGTTCGGGCGATGTAGCCGGAGACGCTAGCGGCTACGGTAATGACGGTATGTTAATGAATGGCGCCGGTTGGACGGCTGGTGTAAGAGGGTCTGCAGTTTCATTTGTGGGCGGCGGCGATCCGCAATTCATCCTATTTAACGCGGACGAAGATCCGGCAAAAGCCTTCATTCTGCATAGTGATTCAGATGTAAGCATGGTACTGTGGGTTCGTCCTACCGAAGGCGGGCACGGCTCATGGATGTGGTCTAGAGGCGATGACGCGGATGCCGGTCGATTTAATGTCCACAACGGACCTGGCGACATTTTCAACTTCGACTACAGGGAAGACGCGGACAAGAGCCCAGATCCGCCGCACGGCGGGGCAGCCGGGATCCCGACTCCAATAGGAGAGTGGACTCATGTTGCAATAACGCGAGTCGGAAATGAATACACGTTCTGGGGTAACGGCAATATGGTGGAAACCTGGGTGGATGAGAATCCGGTACTTCCAAGCGCCAACGGTTGGATAGTCGGGTCGCCGCGCGGATGCTGTCCGCTTAAAGCCGACATTGATGAACTTGGGTTCTTTAACATTGCGTTGTCCGGTGATCAGATTAGCGCCGTCATGGGCGGTGTTGAGGCACTTGGCGCGGTTGAATCGTCAGGCAAACTCGCCACGACGTGGGCAGACATTAAGGATTTCGACTAATTCCCGCGTCTAGTCCAATAATTTCCATTCCATTACCGGCTGGAAGTTCAATGTTTTGTCACGATGGTGTTTCGGAAACCTGACAGCTTAGCGGAAGTTAAGGTTTAAATTTGGAGATTTTCCGAGGTTTAAAGTCGTATGATTCAAGTTTTTCCGTAGCGTCTCGTTTGCGGAACATCATTGATTGAGCCTTAGGCAAAAATATCAATGACCTAGGGCGGTGTCATAGCGGATGCATTTCGCTGAAATTTTGTGTCTGTTAACTATCAAAATAATAACGGGACGTGCGTTGCACAGTTGTAGCAATGTATTTGGATAGTGTGCAATTGCGTCCCAAATTTGTTTTATGGAGGAAATCAGTTTAATGATTACCAGAATCGCAACATTAGGTTTAGCGTTTTTTATGGCGTTTGGGCTGATGATTGTTGGTCAGAGCGATGCCGGGCTTGTTGGCGCATGGCTGTTCGATGAAGGCTCGGGCGACGTTGCTAAAGGAATAGTTGGTAGTGATGGCATGTTAATGAATGGCGCCGGTTGGACCGATGGCGTAAGAGGGTCTGCAATCTCATTTCATGATCCAGATTCCCAACATGCTCTATTCAACGCCGACGAGGATCCGGCAGGCGCATTTATTCTGCACGGCGATTCAGATGCAACGCTTGTATTGTGGGTACGCTCTGTTGAACCTCTTAGACACGGCTCGTGGGTGTGGACACGAGGCGATGACGCGGACGCCGGTCGATTTAATATTCACAACGGTGACGGTACCGTATTCAGCTTCGACTATAGAGAAGACGATGGTACGCACCACCCTACGGACTGGGGCGTATTTAATGTGACCCTTACCATAGGCGAGTGGACTCACGTCGCATTGACACGAGTTGGAAATGAATACACGCTCTACGGAAACGGCGAACAAACGGCGACGTGGGTAGACGAAAATCCAATGCTTCCAACCGCCAACGGTTGGATACTCGGGTCACCGCGGGGGTGCTGTCCTCTGAACGGTGATGTTGACGAACTTGGATTCTTCGATATCGCGTTGACCCAAGATCAGATTAACATGGTAATGGGCGGCGTAGAAGCGCTTGGTGCGGTTGAATCGTCGGGCAAACTCGCCACGACATGGGCAAACATTAAAGGCCGCGACTAAATCCCGCGTCATGTTCAATACATTCCATTCGACAGCCTTTTGAGGGGGCAACTGTGTTGCCGCAATAGAATGTTTCGGAAGGCTGATGACCTAATGGAATGAAACAACTTAATTACTTCTAATTCCAACTTTTATGGTTGGATGATTCATACTTAAATGCGGCGTGGCGCGTTGAGTGAAAACGGATGCCATAACTCAATGCGCCACCCGTATTTTCATGGATTTTCCCCCGACTCTGATTAAAATCCCTGCGCAACTCCCTGTCCTGCTTGAAAAATCGCGTACGCTCCCCTTCCGCTTTTCCACTCCATTTCTAATTCCCCAATCTGTGGTATTGAAAAATCAGATATGTTTCGCCGTGCGTAATTTTAGTCAGCGCAGACGAGAGGGTTGTATCGGGTTAAACCGTTGACGCCTCAACGCTTGCATGCTATGATAGCCTCTGCGATAGCTGCGAACCATCGGAGGAAAGAATGGAATACACCCTCAATAGCTGCCAAGAACTTGTTGACAACTGGATTCAATCTGTTGGCGTGCGCTATTTTTCCGAGTTGACAAATACCGCAATTCTAATGGAAGAAGTTGGAGAGATAGCTCGGATTATGGCGCGCAAATACGGCGACCAGAGTTTTAAAGCGTCGGAAAAAGACATAGATCTGGGAGAGGAGATGGCGGACGTGCTTTTTGTGCTGATTTGCCTGGCAAATCAGACGGGAGTGAACCTCGAAGATGCGTTCAGGAAGACAATTGAGAAAAAGACCGAGCGAGATGGAAATCGGCATAAGAACAACCCGAAACTGTTATTCGACTGATATATGAGATACAGGCTGTTTCGTTGGCTCTTCGAGTCACACTGAATTAATCGGACGAAATCTAGTATAGAATAAAACCCACCGGTAATGTGGTACCTTGCGAACTCAACACCGCAATGAAAATGAACCTTGACGAAATCCAGCGCATTCTCAAATCATACGAGATTGATGGTTGGCTGTTGTATGACTTCCGCGGCAGCAACCCAATCGCGCAACGTGTCTCCGGCGTGGCAGAAAGCGCGATTACGCGGCGTTGGTTGTGCTATATTCCGTCAAGCGGCGAGCCGACTTGGCTGATTCACCGCATTGAACTGTCCCATTTTTCCCAAGTGTCCGGCAGGGTGAAAACCTACGTGAGTTGGCGTGAACTGCACGATGAGATCGCGGCAATACTCTTCGATTGCGGCAAAGTAGCGATGGAATATTCTCCTAACGCCGCGATTCCCTATGTCTCAAGGGTAGATGCGGGTACACTGGAATTGATTCAATCCTGCGGCGTGGAAGTTGTATCTTCTGGCAATTTAGTCCAGCACGTTGAGGCGTGTTTGACACATGAACAGTTTGAGACGCATCGGGAAGCGGCGCGTCTGATATTGGAGGTGAAAGATCTCGCTTTTGCTTGGATTGGCGAACAAGTCAAAATGGGCAATGCCATCTCGGAATATGATGTTCAATGTCTAATAATGGAACGCTTTGAAGCCATGCATCTAATTGTGGGGCATCCGCCGATCGTGGCGGTCAATTCAAACAGCAGCGCCCCGCACTATTTTCCAACCGCTGCCGAACACCAGCCGATTGCGGCGGACGATTTTATCCTAATCGATCTGTGGGCAAAAATGGATGTGCCGAACGCGGTTTATGGGGACACGACTTGGGTTGGCTATGCTGGAAAGCAGGTTCCGGACAAATACGTGAAGATATTTGAGATTGTTCGTGACGCCCGCGATCTAGCCGTCGCATTCATTTGCGGCATGACCACGGCGGGGAATCAGATTTGCGGATATGAAGTTGATGAGGTTGCACGGAATTATATTGCAGAGAAGGGATACGGCGAATTTTTTATCCACCGTGTGGGACACAACATCGGGACAGAATTACACGGGAACGGCGTCAATATTGACAACTTCGAAACGCGGGATGAACGGCCCCTAGTCCCGGGTATCTGTTTTTCCATTGAACCGGGAATTTACCTCCCCGAATTTGGGATTAGGAGCGAAATTGACGTTTTTTTAGCTCGTCCAGAGCAAGGCGGCGTAATAGTGACAACCGCCCCAGTTCAAAATGAGGTATTGTCACTGCTGTAACTTTGTAATTGTGTCTTTTTAGATCGGCTAACACCCTGTTAAAATATGTCCGAGCGTTAATAATCCATTGCTTCGCGTCCCTGGGGTTCTGATTATCTCGTACAAGATTTGCCGCCCCGAGGCGGTAAACGAGATACCGTTTGTCATCGCGAGTATGTTGTTCAGGTACAAGCGTTCTATCCGGTTCGGCGTCAACTGCACCGTCAATTTCAAGGACCCAGAAAAAATAATCCTCGTTATATCCGAGATAACCCATCTCCACATCGAGGCGGTTATCAGTTTCTGTGGGCAGAGATATTAGCGCAAAGTTTCGATTTAGAACCTGCGGATATATTGCGCTTAGAAATATCTGATCATAACCAGAGGGCTGCTTCGCGCGGTTGAGGAGTTCCAGCAATGTTTTTCGATCTTCCGTCTTGAGTTTCAGGCAGATTTGTGCAAAAACCTCATTACGCAAACTCATGACGCGCTGATCCAACGGAATTAAGTGCTTGGCGAGATCCTTAATTGCGCGGCGTTTCAAAGAAATATTCCAGAGCAGCCAACGTCCAATTTGATACCAAGTCTCCAGTTGAAGAAGACGCCGCGGCGAGAGATTTTTGAGTTTCTGAAGAACTTGCCTGTGCCAATTTTCATGGAGTGCTAGATTTTGTTGATTCACAGCTTCACCTGATTCGTAGCCCCACAACATTGCGCTATATGTTGAACGGTTCTTTACAACCCCCGATAGACAATATCTAACACTAAACGTCCGACGACTTCCAAGCTGTGAGGGCTGCATTTATCCGGTGTATCTTCAATTGTATGCCAATAAGGGTAGCTGAAGTCGATAATATTTACAGTTGGAACGCCCGCCTCAATGAGTTGTAGATGATCATCCATTACCGCCTCGCCTAACCGACGTTGAAACTCGGAGAGTCCGATTTCCTCGGCGCGTCTCCAAATTGCCTCTGTCAACTGGCGGTCCGCATTCCAAGAGTAGAGTTCCATGGGCAACTCTAAATCGCGGTCGCCAACCATGTCCAAGAGTATACCAAAATCCGCTGACCACCTTCCCATATTTTGTGCGAAATATCGAGATCCAAGAAACATGTCCGAGACCGTTTTCCCATAATCTTCGCCGTCAAACAAAACGATGATGACTGGAGTCGCAGGTGGATTGGATTTTAATATGCGGGCAACCTCAAGAAGAACAGCAACTCCCGATGCCCCGTCGTTAGCGCCAAGAATCGGTGTGTTACGGTTCGCCGGATTTGGATCCAAGTCCGCAAATGGACGCGTATCCCAATGAGCGGCGAGGAGCATTGTTCCGCCCCCGTTGCCTCCGAACCGGGCAAGAATGTTGTTCATTTTTATAGATTGGTTTTGTTGGCGGTACTCAAATGGCTGGAGCACAGCCTCTTCGGCAAATTTTTCAAGTTCAGCGAGGAGATAAGCCTGGGTTTTTTGGTGCGCGGCGGATCCGGGGAATCGCGCGCCAAACTCGCACTGCTTTTCCAGATATGCAAAGGCGCGTTTTCCACTGAACTCCTTTTCGTTAATTTGGCCTTCTGCTATACTGTTCGGCGAGGCTTCAGCGGAAGCTTCCAATCTTGAAATAGGTGTTAACTCCCACCGAATTACGCCGAGCAGGAGCAAACACAACACACTCCATAGCAACAGTTGCCTAAGTTGCTGAACCAATGGAATCATAGGGTTTATCCTCATATCTGTCGACGGCCTTCTAAGGCTCTGGCAAGTGTGACTTCGTCTATATACTCGAGGTCGCCGCCTGCAGGTATTCCGTAGGCAATTCGAGTAATTGAGATACCTAGGTCTTCGAGAAGGTTTTTCAAATAAAGCGCAGTTGCTTGCCCTTGAGTCGTGTAATTCGTTGCCACGATTACCTCTTTGATATCCTCATTTTGAATTCGCTTGAGTAGCGCATCAATTTTGATGTCTTTAGGCCCAACGCCATCCAAAGGCGAAAGAACGCCCATGAGGGTATGGTATAAGCCTTTGTACTCTTTTGTACGTTCAATCGCCAAGAGATCGTCAGGTTCCTCTATAACACAAATTACTTGGCGGTCGCGTTCGGCATCTGTGCAAATGTAGCACGGGTTTCGATCCGTTATGTTGCCGCAAGCTGTACAATGGAATAGGCGGGTTTGGACATCAGTAATGGCGCGCGCCAACTTTGTTGTTTCCCCATCCGGCAATTTAGTCATGTAAAACGCCAGGCGTTGGGCGGTTTTCGGACCAATCGTAGGCAACTTCTGCAGTTCGTTAATTAATCTAGCCAGAGGTTCAGGGTAATGTAGCATATTGGTATTGAATTTGTATTGTTCATTTACATGAGTCCTGGAATTTTTAGCCCTCCAGTCAACTTTCCCATTTCCTGGTTCATTAGTTCTTGCGCTTCGTTTCGAGCTTCATTTGCGGCAGCGACAATCAGGTCTTCAAGGATTTCCACATCATCCGGGTCAACTACATCGGGTGAGATTTTTATCGATACCAACTCCTGCTGGCCATTGACGACGGCTGTTACCATGCCGCCTCCGACCGTTGCCTCGACAGTACGATTGGCAAGTTCTTCTTGGATTTCAAGCATGCGTTTTTGCAGTTGTTGCGCTTGTTTCATAAGATTATTCATCTTCATTTTGATTACCTTTCAATAATTTTGTTTACTTACCAACTTGCGCGAAGTCTACAATAGACACCTTTCCAAAATAATTCCACCGCCCGATAGCCCCAGACGGGATCTTCGATCGTCAAATCGAAGATAGTTTTTTCAGACAAATAGAATTCGCCGTTACACATCAACATCTAGCCCCAGCGGGGCGGCAGGTGTAAAACGGCTACCCTCACATTGGGCTAATACGCTGTAGGGGCAGGTCTTGTGCCTGCCCAAAAAACTTTCCTCTAACCTTATGCGCTCAAACGACTATTTGGGTTCAATTTTAAGTATCCTTGCGTCAAAAAGATTGAGTGTCGGGGCTAATTGTGAGTCTCGTTCAACTTCAGCATGAAACATAATTCCGGTTGGTTTCTGTGTGGTTTTCGAGGTCTCCATCGAATTCGTATCAGAGGGCCCGCCGGTAGCAACGAACTCGATTTGGACGGGATGTCCAATTAAACCCCTCAAATGTTTTACAACAAGAGTTTTATCATCCTCATTGATAATGGATTCGTTCGCCAAAGCGGAGTTACAAGCAATTTTCAGATTTGGAACGGTTTCGGGTGCAGGACCGTTGTTTTCTTGATAGGGTAGAAGCGTGGTCGCTTTAAGGAGCGAAAATAGCGCCATATTTTCGGCCCGCAATGATTGCAAAACCTGTCCCCAAACATTCTCAAGTTGCTTTGAATCGCCAAGCATAGCGTAGTCATGCGTGCGGCTGGATTTGTCGTTTGTGTCAGGCTCAATCGTGTCATGGTGATACGTGGACTGTGGATCCAAATTCGAGTCTTCCCCCAAAGATAAGGGAGCAGACGGACGCTCGAATTCAGACCTATTGGATTGGTCGCCAGTCAATTGGGGATCAATTTCACGCGGTGAAGGATTGGTTTGATTTTGGGAAGCGCTGTGCACGGCGATTTTGTCTTCAATCTCCGAAAGCCTGCCGGCAATCTCTGCGAGTTGAATACCCTCTTGAATGGAGCACATATCAATCACCGCAGATTCAAGGTGGACTTGAGCATACCCGTGGCGCTTAATCTCGCTATGTGTTTTAGTCAAAATTTTAATTATCCGGGATAAGCGCTCAGTGGTAGTTTGGTCTGCTTGTTCCCGCATGCGATTGAGTTCCGATTTCGAACCTTGGATCAAATTGTCCAAATTTTTGTTAATAGCTAAAATTCTTATCTGTCTAAAGTGTGTAATGAGTTGGTGCAAGCATTGGATTAAATCCACACCCTGCTTTGCTAGTCTGGTGAGGGTTTGAAGGGATTCAGATAATTTGCACTCCAGAACTGCTTGAACCAGCTCATGGATGAGGTGCGACGATCCAAATCCCAAAATTTGGTTAATCTTCTCCGCCTCCAACGTATCGCCAACTGATGCAATAAGACGTTCCAACAGGTTTTCGGCGTCCCTGAGACAGCCTTCCGATTGTTCCGCAATCGAAGAAAGGCCTTCGTCGTCAATGCTAATATCTTCAGCGGTGCAAATGCTGCGCAGACGGTCGGAAATCTGTTCCAATTCCATGTAGCGAAAGTCGAAATCTTGGCAACGGGATATAATTGTCTTGGGAATTTTGTGGTGTTCCGTTGTTGCGAGAATGAAAATGACATGCGGGGGAGGTTCTTCAAGCGTTTTCAACAGGGCGTTGAATGCTTCCTGGGTAAGCATGTGTGCTTCGTCAATGATATAGATTTTGTAGAGATTGGAAGCCGGCGCTAATTTTACATTTTCTCGAAGTTCGCGGATTGGATCAATCCCTCGATTGGATGCGGCATCCATTTCGATTACATCGAACGATCTGTCTTGAGAGATTTCCACACAAAACTGGCATTCATTACAAGGTTCAGCAGTGGCTCCCTGTTGGGAATCAGTCTCTTTGCGGCGGTTGGGGCAATTCACAGCCTTTGCCAAAATGCGTGCAACCGTCGTTTTGCCGGTGCCCCGCGGCCCCCAAAATAGATAGGCATGTCCAACCCTATCGGAGAGAATCTGGTTTTTCAGGGTCTGTATGACATGCGTTTGACCAACGACATCTTCAAATAACCGGGGGCGCCACTTCTGCGCTAGTACCTCATAGGACATGAATTCGCCCTTCAAATAATCGGGGTGGAGAAAACCTTCGAGAGAGACCTCAACGTACGGTATAGATTGCTCTGATTCGGCATCAAATCCGATGATAGAAGAAAGAGGAGAGAAGACGTGGAATATCTTGGCTATGCACCCGAGGTTTGACGCGCTCTCCCAAGCGTTACCCGAGCAGTTGGCTCCGATTAGGCTGTCCTGCGTCACACCTGAAGATTTATCTGCCGCTGCTTCTTTCCAGACCTGACGGGGTTTGATAAATTCAAGTTGCTCAGGACCTAATCTTCAACACCACTTACATGGGCCGGACCTCAAAAGAAACACGCCGCACCCTAGGAATTCAGCCCTGCTATAGCGGATTGCAGATTCAGGGCACCGCTACCTCCCCGCATAGCATAGCCAAGGTCTTAATGAGGACAAAATGGCGGCAAATACAATCAATAAAAGTTCTTGGTTTACTGCGCAGTTTCAATCTTCCACAGGCCTACCAAGATTCGTGCAGCTTAAAAACCTGTTTGAAAATTCATTCTATACCGCCCCAGAGGGCTTACTATTACCCACAAGTCCGCAAGGTCGGATAGTGTACGGGTTTTCTCCCCTCAATCCTGACGTAATCGTGCTGTGAATCCCCTGTGGGAAGGGCTTCCTAGCCCTGATTATCGGGACAGGGATGTCGCATCCTTTTCACGCCGTGTGAAGTATTCTGGGAATTCGGAAGTCCGCTTACACTTCGCTAGCATGGCACTTTCGTTTCACGACGGCGGTGTGGTGATGATTCATATTGGCTGTACGGCTTCGTTCAAGATTGTGAAACGGTAGATTTATATCTCACCAAACGGAAAACGCCCTTCGACGGTTTGTAAACCTTTTCAGGGTATTTTTCGACAAGTTTCCACACGCAGCCGTTAACCGTTTTTGGATGAAAGGTTGGGTCTGATTCCTTAATTTTGGACAGAAGTTCTGACCAACGGAGCCCCTCCGGGTGGTTTTCAAGCAAATCAATTGCTATCGCGTTGATGCGTCCTGTAACTGTAGATTTGCCCATATATTAAAACAGCAATCAAACTCCATTTATCCGGTGGGTACAAATAGCGACTCGCTTTTTCATCCCTTGCCTGCCTTCATAAAGCCAGCGAAAACGATACATTTTAGGACTTACGCAGTTCAGTTTGTAGTAGCGCAATTTATTGCGCGTCCCGCAGGTTGTTCACTTCCTAGTACGCCGCCTGACACATTGTTTATTGTAAAAACGGGCAATAAATTGCCCTACTACGAACCTTTGGACGTTCAACTGTGTAAGTCCTAGCATTAAATTCAACGTACCCATGGCAAATGGCGGAGCAACCCAAATATTTCCACTCCACTTTATTATGCGGCGCTGCTCAAACTGTCCTTGCTAGAGGGAAAATTAATATGGATAGAACTTACGCAATAAGTTCAAAAGTCCCCCTGATAAGGGGGATTTAGGGGGTTAAAAACACTGAAATAACGACTATTTAAGTCCAATATTTCCTTTTTCTGCTAAATTTGCGTAAGTCCTGATGGAAATAATTGGGTTTGCCGCGCGAGTCGGGTACAAAGCGCGAATGCCGCGCCATTCGGCGCCGTCAACGCGCCAAATAATATTAGGCGGAGAGAGTGGGATTTGAACCCACGGTACGGTTTCCCGTACACATGATTTCCAGTCATGCCGATTCAGCCAGCTCTCGCATCTCTCCGGTAAGCTGATGCAAGCAGGGAAAATCAAACAGTCTGATTACCCAAAAAACATTGAAGGAAAGTAATGGAGCAGACGGGATTTGAACCCGTGACCTCATCCGTGCGAGGGATGCGCTCTCCCTCTGAGCTACTGCCCCTTTAGGCGGAGAGAGTGGGATTTGAACCCACGGTACGGTTTCCCGCACAGCAGTTTTCGAGACTGCCCGATTCAGCCAGCTCTCGCATCTCTCCGCAATTTCAATTCCGGCGATTCTGAAAAAATGATTTGAGAAGCCTGCTGCTCGCTTCTTCTAAGACACCGGATGTAACATCTACTTGGTGATTCAAACGTCTATGTTGTAACAAGTTGAACAGCGTCCCAGCCGCTCCCGATTTGGGATCGGGAGCGGCATAAACAAGGCGCGGTATGCGAGCCAAAACAATTGCGCCCGCGCACATCGGACATGGCTCCAACGTCACGTACAGGGTGGTGTCAATTAACCGCCAATCGCCAATCTTCCGAGAAGCCTCTCGTATAGCGATCAATTCGGCGTGGGCTGTTGGGTCGTTGGTCTGTTCTCGGAGATTGTGTGCGCGGGCAAGTTCCACGTCATTTCTGATAATGATCGCTCCGACGGGCACTTCGCCGCGCGCAGCCCCTTGGCGCGCGGTCTCAAGCGCTTCACGCATCCAGAGCAGATCCGACATAAAACCCCGCAAGCCAGATGGTAGCTTCTCGATTCCGACAATTTGTGCCGTTCACGGAAAATCCCTACCTGCCGCGCAAAGAGAAATAAGCGCCTGAGAGGATTCGAACCCCCGACCTTCTGATCCGTAGTCAGATGCTCTGATCCACTGAGCTACAGGCGCATAATCATGGCGGAGAGGATGGGATTCGAACCCATGGTGGCTTGCGCCACAACTGCTTAGCAGGCAGCCCGATTCAACCGCTCTCGCACCTCTCCAGAAGTATACTGAATGGCGGTGGGAGTAGGATTTGAACCCACGGTGACTTTCGCCACAACGGTTTTCAAGACCGCCGCATTCGACCACTCTGCCATCCCACCTAAAAACGGTAGGTAATTGTACCAAAATTAAACAGTCGTTGTCAATGGAAAATCAGGCGGCGAATGCGCACTTTTTGCGTTCTTACGACCCGTAATTGCGATTCCGCGCCTACGCATTTTTGTTCCGCACGAACAGCCGAATTTTATTGCGGAATCGCACGAATTGCCTGTCTTATCCATATTCTTAAGCCTCGACCTCTTTCATTTATGAGAGCGGCAATCGAAATTCCCCCCTACAAGAATCCGACCCCTGTAGGAGCGATCGTCGAATGGCGGTACGTATTCGCTTTCCCGCTCAACCCAACCTATAACCTCCCCTAACCGCTCCTTAGTAAGGAGGGGAATGATTATTGGAAGGAGCCGACAGGGCGTTCTCACTGTAGGAGAGGCATCCCTGCCTCGACAATCGGGAGAAGGATTTCCCGCCCACACCGTGGCTTCGTGCGAATTTCTGGACTTGTGGGTAATAGTAAGCCTACTAAGGGGGGCGAGGGGGGGGTTAGGTTCTTGTAGGTTGGGTAGAGCGGATAATCCCATATCCGCATCAATGGTAAGTTCCCACTCTTAATAACCATACGACACCATTGGCAAAATTGCTGTAGCGAAACCCAACGCTTTTGAAACCTCCCGACCACCAAAAGCTATAGTAGTCCTCCCCCTTACTAAGGGGGAGCTAGAGGGGGTCATACACGCTTCGTCAGGAATCGGAATTCCCTCCTGCCGACAACCTACTGTAGGACCAATCTCCAAATCGCGGCCTTTATGTGAAACCGCGTTTTTTCTTCAAAACTCGGTTTCTTAATCGCAGCAAAACCTGTATTTAGCCCCAGCGGGGCGGCCGGTATATAGAAAACACAGTAACCCCCACCCCAAAGCCCCAGCGGGGCGACAGGTGTATAGAATGCAACATCTTCGTAGATTGTGTGGATCCGACCACTAAATCGTCAGTTCTTGTAGGTTGGGTAGAGCGGATAATCCCATATCCGCATCAATGGCAATTTCCCACTCTTAATAACCATACGACACTATTGGCAAAATTGCTGTAGCGAAACCCAACGCTTTTGAAACCTCCCGACCACCAAAAGCTATAGTAGTCCTCCCCCTTACCAAGGAGGATCAACTGAGCGAACAGCGAAGGATTAACCGGCCGAATAGGGAGGGCGATAGTCCTCTCCTCTCCCGTGTTCTCCGAAACTACCACCGGTCAACGATACACGTTCCAACTCCCAAAAAACGCCGGGTTAAGCTTCATCAGATTTAATCATGTACGCAATCAAAGCAGCTACCGCTCGCCGCATACTCGCGTTCGTTCGTCAAAACCGATCTCCCAACCCACAAGTGCTCTGCCTATCGCTTGACTGCCACACCCCACATCTGGTACATTACCAACAATTTCAGGATTTCCAACTCGACCAGATCGCCATGGGTTTTCCACCTTAAGACTTTTTCATCCTTATCCAAACGATGGGGGTACGTTCAGGGGGGAGCGTTAGTCAAGAAGTCTTGATTTTGTGGTCGCGCATTCTATGCCAAGCGATTGTCTAATCCAATACGGGGAAAAGCAATCTACACCATAATATTGCTAGGATTCTTGTAAGTATTCGCGGTAAAGGTTTTCAGGGAGAGATAACGGCACACCATATTCGTCTCGTATCTTAAAACTCTCCTTTGCTTCCTTTAGTAGTTGTCTTAGCTCCTGTTTATTTCCTCAATCATGCCTTCTTTCCTTCAATGCGGTGCTTCCAAAACGCACGATAATGCAAAAAATTTAACCTATTCAACACGTGTTCTTCCAAGCAAGGGTTTTAAAATCGTGCGCGAGAGATTTGATGATCCCGTAAGATGAACACTGATCGTGCTTTTGTTAAGCAGTTAGATTATTTCTTTCCGTTTGCCCTAGGGAATCGTTGTTGTACGCATCTATCGGTAGTATGTGATCTCTGTACCGAGCCAGGAAGCGCTAGTCGTCTGGAGCACGCCGTGTGCATCAGTCATTACAATAGTCGGTCAGTTTGGAATCCGGCGTAATTACCGGGGATACCGGCGAAAATCCGGTCTTCAATAATGAGACCGAGGCGGAATGCAAGGCTTACAATGGGTTGGTCAAATACGCGATCTCTTCGCATCACACAGTCGGAATGAATGGGGAATGCCAGCCGGCGTTTATCAAGCAAAAAATCGCGGCCGGATTAATCAATATTCTTGAATCGCTTGCTACACAGTGTTGTGTAGTCGTATCGTGGACGGAAAGGATGCACACCGCAATTCATTCCGGAAAAGGAATCTCCGGTTGATTACCGTTCAACAGATCTTTATAGTAACTAGACTGCTGTAAAATATTTGACTTAATCAAACTTTGGCGAGACAACGCGACGTACAGCGCAGCTGAATACGCCTGACAGCTGAAGGATCGTTTCGGATTGAAAACAATGTCTGAAAACGCTTCGTACTCTTTTAGTTGCTCCGCGAGATTCGGATTCTGCTCTAGCGCCTGTAAGTATAGTAAATTGTAGAAGAAAGTCCTTGGCTCAGTCGGAAATTTCTTACCGTCAAAGTGATAACTGCGTAATTCGCCAGATGTTCGATGGCGTTCGTCGGTTTTTGCCTCTCGGCTTGACACATCGTACAAATCGATGTATGGTCCGCCTTTTTCAAAAACCTTGCTCCCTTGATATGCGCATTCCACGCTCATCTCCTGCCCGCGTGGTGTTCGTAATTTTAGATTGAATGCACTCAATAATACTCCAAGTGTGGATTTCGACTTTCCTGAAATCTCCAAGATTGGCTCAATTCCCAACCTATTAGCGGCTTGGTGCAATGAATCAATAGATTTCTGTCGCTGTGATTTTGCAAAACCCGGAAACCATCTGAATTCTACGTCAATGGTTTGAACAAAAGAGACATCGCTTGAATCCGGTAAAAAAAGGGGGCGCTTTGCCATTATTTACAACTCCTAAAGTGGTATGTCGTCTTCTGGAGGAATCTTTTCAGGAGAAGGCCCTTCCTTGCTTTCCGAAACAGCACGCGACCAGAACTCATGGTCGACTCTTGGGTAGAAGTATTCCATGTCGTAGCGACATTTTTGAGTGAAGTTGCCGACATTGCCGCATTCCCATTGTCGCATAGCAGGAAAATCGAAAAAAATTACCTCCTTAATATACCGTGATGATATTCGGTCAAACACTAAAATCTCCGCTTGAGGATTCGTGGGAAAATTTCGGGGGATTCCCAATGATTTGCAACGAATCTCTCTGGTGTCGTAGTCAGATTCATCGCCAAATAATGCCCGAAACTCTTTAGGGTGTTTTCGGTCTTCCAATGGAATTTGGCGTACCCTGTTAGAAGAAGCGTTTTCTTGGCAAAACGCACAATCCAATTCCCATAACAATTCGGCGTCAAGGATTAGAACAACCCATTGGGAATCATACACGTCATCAGTTGTCTTTTTCTGCTCCCTAATTGAGAAAAACATTCTGTAGTTTGGAAAACTTAGACTTAGGCAAATTCGGTCTTTGTGCCCGTCAATGCGATCAACATCATTTATTTGGCAACTGATTCCTTGGGTGTCCAGCCGTTCTCGACTCAGCAATCCTTCCCGGAGAATGCTACCGAGATTTTCGATTCGTGTGAAATGCGCAAGGGTTTGTATTCCCCGCTCGACGCAGAACTGTTTAATTTGAGTTCTTCTATCGTCCCAAAGTTCTCGCTGTTTGAATTCGCTCATTTTGTCTGGTCAAGACCTCCTTACGATTGTTGGTCATGGTACTTACTGAGAGTTTAGCAAACGTACCGCGTCTATCTGTAGAGAATCAGCGTAAGTTGAACAATATCCCTCGAAGCCGTTTGTGGCTTTAGATGTGCCGCTTAGAAGCATTGAATCCCCTTCGCATTGACAACGTAGATTCTCTACATATGTTGATAGACGTTCCCTTACGCTTGAGTTTAGTATTTCATTTTCGAGGCGTATTGACAGTGATTTGAATCCGAAGCCCGCGGGCAATGTGTTCTAAGCGTTCTTTTCGCTGTTTGGTGGGGCCGCCGCATTCCACATAATGTCCATCAATTAGTATCGGTTTTCTTACGGATTTTGGAAGGTCCCTGCGGTGTTTGACTATGTTAGGATCGTACGGTGCACAAGGCTCCCCGCCTAGCTTGCTAATAACCTGCCGGAATGTATCTGTTCCGTTATCGTGATGTATGTGTTCCGCATTCGCCATTCTGACATCAAGATTCGTTTGGGATTCATAGTATCCTTTCCTTCCGCTCTTTGGTTGCGGTGTGGATTTCAGTCGCGGTTTCGATGGGGTGCCTTTCAGCGTCCTTAGGAAATCCAAGACGTGTGAGTGCGGCGGTTTGTGCCCAGAATGCTTTTTCGGCTTTCGTCGCAACCACTTCCGCCAGAACTGCGGACATTTCGTCTGGTTCGTTAAGCAACAGTTTCCATTTGTCACGTAAACTATTCCTTCTGCTTTACGCCTTCCTGAATGTCTAAATGTTCTCGCTAGAGAGGGTTATCTGCTGAAAAGGTGATTTTTACCGAGCCTTTTTCGGGATCACGGTGTATGGGAGTTTCTGACGGAGGTAAATGTGATATCATATTGCTGAAATTTATGGAGATTAGGGGACAGCACATGGATGGCGAATTAGTAATCAATATTCCTTCGGAATCAGAGTGGAGTCGCCGTGCTGTTAAGTTTTAATCGCTGGCGTCGCTATATCACCGATTTGCCGTGCTAAGACGTGACAAGGGCGGCTGCCGGGCATCTAGTGACCAAATTGAGAACCCTATAGAACTCCCAGTGGGTTTCGGATTGTACCATGATAGTGATTGGAAATCAAGAGTAAAGGGACATGGACGCTACATAGCTACCGGCAACTCAGGCGAACGTGATTGACAGCTTTCCAATCACACCCAAATCGTCTTCAAACAGCTGTCTGCCCAGTTTATGTAGGTTGGGTAGATCGGATATGGTGATACATACGTAGTATTTTGTAAGAAATACATACCTTGAGATTGTTTGGTAAATGTAACGGTGGAGCGAAACCCAACGTTTTTGAAACGTTCCGACCGCAGAACTGCGCACCCCAACACCAGAACGATTGTGACAGGAATATACGATGAGAATGTTTGAAATTCGGAGTGGCGTATTGTAATCGGAATTTGCTAGGGTTGCCGGAGGTTAAAAAGCGTTGGGTTTCGCTATGCGTAAATTGTCAGCCGTATCATCAGAGATTCGCAACGGTAACCTGCCACCTGAACCGTTTTGCAATTATCCGCTCTACCCAACCTACAGAAACTTCTGCGACGGTCCCGACGCCCTACAAGGCGCAATCGAGTCGCCCACTACCCGTTTCCTCGTCGAACGGCTTCCGAACGGAATGCCGGAAGAGGAAAAATCCGGCCAAATGATGAACATTGTAAGGAGCTATCCATCATGACTGAATTATCAATAATTGCTGAATTAACTAACCCGATAAAGGCTTCAAAAATGAGCATTCTCAACTTATCTTTTCAAATGCTCAACCCCACAAACCCGCTCCCTGTCTAGCGTTGTGCCTATTTTTACTAATTTTCGCATATTCCAAATGCTCACAGAATGCTCAAATCAAAAATCCCAAATTTGCTTTTCCGTAATGGGCGCTGACACAACAATCTTGACGCCATTTATGGTGTCTGATATAATCCAAAAATCGCCATTAGCACATGCGAACTTTGGGTTTCAATGTACGCCGGCATTGTTAAATGTCAGAAGTTCTATTGTCGTTGATGAAGATACGATTTTTGCTGTCCAATTCAACCTACAATTCCAGCGCGTTGATTAACAGTATACGCCGACATAAACACAAAGGAGATTTACGATGAGCGGAATCACGGAAATTCTTGTCAGTAAAATTGACCCAAAAAGTGAAGTCAACGTACGTCGCCTCGGTATTGAAGACAATGTAGAGCAAGTTAAATCCTCCATTCAAAAGCATGGTTATTGGCGTGACCAGCCAATCGTAGTTCGACCGCACCCGGACCCCGCATCTGGATTCGAATTTCAGCACATTACTGGTCAATGTAGGTTAAAGGCGTGTTTAGAACTGGGAATGTTGGAAATCCCCGCTGTTGTCGAAGACATTAGTGATGAAGAAGCTATTCAGCGCTCCTGGGGAGAAAACGAGCATCGCGGAGAGTTATTAATGTCCGATAAAACTTACTGGGCAAATTATTTCTACAACCGCTATAGAGGCGATATGCATGAGACAAGAGAAGCTATTGAGCTTGCCGCAAAGTTTCTAAATGTGACCGTTGACACTGTGCGCGATTATTTAGGTTTGGCCCTCCTTCCGGAAGAAGTGATAAAAATGGCAGATTCAAAACTCATCACAAAAGATCAGGCGGAGGCTATTATGAAAAATACCCATGACCCTTCGTCATTTGACGAATCACAGCAAAAGATGATAGAACGTGCGAGCTGGCTTCAACAACAACCATCCCGAGAAGGCAGAACATTTGCTGTAGAGGCATTGAACGAATTGACACACGACGCTGCTATCAAAGAATTAAATGGATATGTAATGGATAAATTCGAGGATATAAAACGAAAGGTGGACATTGTCATACCGACACAGTTGTATGATGATTTATTAAAATGGGGCGAGCGTCGAGGCGTGGAAGACAAATCTATCATCATAAATCTCATGATTGCGGAGACTCTGCGAGATGGATAAGGATACCGCGCGAGCGTATTTAACACATCCGAAGGGCCGGAAACCTTCGGAAATTGGTGAAGCTGTGGCAGTTTTACGTTCAGATTATCACTCCTATAAAGAAATGGCGCGCGATTACCCATTGAGCGAAAAAACCTTGTCGGGACGACATCGCATATTTCGACTTCCCAAGGGCATTCGATGGAAGATTGACGAAGGGGAAATTTCAATCACTAAAGGCGAGCAAATAATCCGACTTAACGAAGAAATGGACCAGTGGTTTTTAGCATTCGCTATTGTCGAAGAACGACTAGAGGAAGAAGTATGCATCAATGTCGTTACTCGCGTTCAGAAATACAATGATTCGATTAGGGATGCCCTTCGTGAAGCCGCGGGTGTGCAATGCGATAGCATTGTCCATTTGATGCTACCTCTAAATTTTGACGTCCGATTTGCAATGGCTCAGAAAGCATGGGATCGAAATACGGAATTACAGGACTTTTGCTATGACCAAATGCGTGAAGACCCCGACGCCGCCCTTCAAGAATTAAAGGACGCTTATCGCTCCCTACTATCAAAATTTGACGAGGGCATGTCGCATTTACTTGACACTGGATCTGGCTCGGCTTAACTATGCACTTGCCTAAATTTTTTAAGGTTGGGTAAAGATCAACTGAACGAAAAGATCAGATGAACCAGTGGCGAGCGCCAAAGCTTTTGTAGGTTGGGTTAAGCGGGCAAATAAGGGATGCAAAACTCGACGAATGGATACCGGAATTTGAATTTGTTTGGAATTTGAAAAATGTGTAGCGAACGCAACGGTCAACTGAATGAATAAATCAAGCGACTGCATGAGGAATGCTATAGCGACATTGCAATCTTAATTCCCCTCCTTACCAAGGAGGGGCTAGGGGAGGTTATGGAACAGGATCAACTGAGCGATTAGCGATGGCGATTGTCTTTTCCTCTCCCGTCTCCGGCTTCCCCGCGCATCGAATCTTGAACCGCTTCTTCCGCGCAACGTAAAATTGTACAGCATACGGTGAAATCCGCTCAACCCAACCTACAAGAACTGAAATCGCACGGTTTAGAACGTAGATACCAGGCAAAATTAAATGCAAACACACATCATTACCCGTGACCACATCGTTTATAGTTTCGACCGAGAGCATAACCCGGTTCGAAAAATCGATCCAGGCGACAAAATCTGCTTTGAAACCTATGATGCGAGAACCGGTACGATTCGGGGCGAAGATAATCTTCTCGACCGCCCGCATCCGCTTGGCGCAAATCCCGCTACCGGACCTGTATTCGTGCGAGGTGCCGATCCGGGTGATACCCTCCGTGTTGAGATTCTAGAGGTCCAACTTGCATCGCAGGGTTTCATTGCGATAAAGGCGGGGTTGGGAAACTTGGGGCATCTCGCCGAAAAGTATGTGACTCGCCTCGTTCAGATCGAGGACGGCATCGTGCACTATGACGACCGCATACGTTTTCCGGTTCGCCCGATGATTGGCGTCATTGGCACCGCGCCCAAACTTGCCGATGCCATCACTATTGCCTGCGAAGAAATGGCAAATCTTCTCCAGCAGAAACTCTCCGTTTCGTTCGACGACGCCTATCTGTTGATGAGCGCCATCGGCGACGTTCGGATAAGCCAATCCTGCCAGCCGAACCAATTCCCTTCCACAATTCGTGTCGTTTTTCCCAAAATCGGTTGACGCTTCCAAAAAATAATAGAACCTTTACGTCCTCGTATTGACTCCTTACGTCCGTAATGAACGTTGACCTTGACGGCTGGTATATGGTATATTTTCACAATCTGAGCGGGATCGGATTTCCAATCGTGTAGAAGGCGTGATTAGCAGTGTAAAGAAATCGCGCCGGCAATCCGAGAATCTCATTCAACTATACATGCGTCAGGACAATCTCCTAAAGTCATCAGAATCAGAAGACAGATCGGAACGATGTATTGATGTAGCGGCAAAGAGCTCAATATTCCTTACCTGTCTCAATCAGAGACGTTAAACACCTATCGAAGAAAAGCCCATGTCTGAATCCGGGGCTGCCAGCCGGATTGGTCGTGGGCTTTTTGAATATAATGTCCTATCCTAGGATGCACGTTTGATATCCTTCACAGAAAAACGATCTGCCTGCGTTTTTTACTTAATTGTATGGTTTCTGGGTTACTCCCTGAAGTCATGCAATTTTGCCGGCGCTACCACTAATTGCGCCAGCCTATACGTCGGTGGACCATTGGAAGGAATTACCAGATGACAAATGACGAAATTAGCGACGTTTTTAGGAACATCAGCAATCTCCTTCAGATTCAAGGTGAAGACTCCTTCCGCGCCAGGATTTATGAGAGGTCGGCGGAGTCTATTGAGTCGCTCACCGTTGACCTGCATCAGTTAGTTGAACAAGGACAGGTTCGTTCGATACCTGGGATCGGCAAAGCAATTGAGCAGAAAATTATCGAAATGCTAGAGACCGGGCGATGTCGATTTTATGAAAACTTAATTCAGGAGATGGGCTCGGAAGTGTTGGAATTGCTGCGCGTGCGGGGGGTTGGGGCGAAAACAGCCAGCCGCTTCTATCACGAGTTAGGCGTGAAGAGTGCCAGCAATCTCCGGGAAGCAATTGATAGCGGTAAACTCAAAGAGATGGATCGGATGGGTGCCAAGACAATCGCCGCGATCGATCGGGGTTTGAAATATTTTGAATCACAAAGCCAAACGCGTGCGCTCTGGCAGGTTTTACCGATTGCGCATGCCGTTCTTGGTGCGTTAGAGCGCTGCGATGAAATCGGAAGAGCCGATTTCACCGGAGACCTCCGTAGGTGCGAAGAAGTGTTACAAAGCGTTGAACTGATGGCTGAATGCGAAAACCCGGTTGCGATTGCTGAAATCTTGTCAGCGATAAAAGGCGTTGAATCACCGGATATAGAGAATGGTGTTTTAATTACTGCATCTGTAGATGGCGGGTTTCCGCTGCGTATTCACTGTTTCCAGCCCGAGGCGTATGGGGAAGGATTGTTGTTGACCACAGGTACGGGTGAGCACATAGCTAAACTCAATCAGATTGCTAAAACTCGACACCTGGATGAGATATGCACGCCGTCACCCGTCTGGTGCAACAATAAGACTGAAGCTGGCATCTATGATAAGCTTGGATTACCTTACATCGTTCCTGAATTAAGGCGGAGTGCAGACGCGGTAGATTCCGCCTTGGCAGGTGAGTTGCCGACTCTAGTTGAGCTTGATGATTTGCGTTGCGATCTCCATGCCCACACCGACTGGAGTGATGGGCGGCATTCAATCAGGGAAATGATAGAAGCCGCCAAAGCGTTCGGACATGAATACATCGCCATTACCGATCACTCGGAATCCTCGCGGGTGGCAAACGGACTGACTCCTGAACGGCTGCTGGAACAGATTAAACACATCCGCGAAGCGAATGCGGCGATCGGCGGTATTGAAGTGTTAGCCGGTTCGGAGGTCGACATTCGCATAGATGGGAGCCTTGATTTTTCCGATGAGATTCTGGATCAGCTCGACATCGTTATCGCAAGTGTTCATTCTGGCTTTACGCTGAGCAAATCAGCGATGACGAAGCGCGTGGTACGCGCCATCGAGAATCCGTATGTCACAATTATCGGCCACCCAACAGGGCGGTTACTGGGTCAACGCCCTGGATACGCAATTGACCTTGATGAGGTAATCAGCGCTGCCGCGGCGAATAATGTCGTGTTAGAAATTAACGCATCTCCCAGCCGGTTGGATTTGGAGCCGTGTGTTGCCCGACATGCGCGGAGAAACGGGGTTTTACTAGCGATTAACACGGATGCGCATTCGACCAAACAAATCGAACACATCGGGTTCGGCGTCAACGTTGCACGGCGGGGTTGGCTAGAAAAGAAAGATGTGATTAACACTTTTCCGTTGGCGTCATTGCAAAAGATTATTCCCCGATAGAAGGGTCATCCGGAAAACTCCTCCATTACTCCCCAGTTATACGCTCTTCGGGGCTTTTTCTTTGACATTCCCAGGCATACATGATAAATTTCCGTTGAATCCTACACTAAATCGGATTCAAGAATACCATGAAAATCCGTATTGAAAATCAAATCTTTGATATAGACGAAAACACATTTTCGGAATGGTTGGGGGCAAGGCGTATCCCCCCGGATGCGTCCATACTTGTCAACGATCAGTGGCTGGTGGTCGGCGAATTGGAAGGTTATCAGCAGTCAGGCGAGGCTGAAAATCAACCGGACACTAGGGGCGCGCAGGGCGAAGTGTCTGAAATGGATTCGCCCGCGGAGAAGGGATTTTTCGCCTCTCGGCGGAATCGTGCGACCGTTACGTTGGCCCTAATTGCTGTAAACACCATCGTTTTCCTGTTGTTAGATTGGGAGGGGATCAGAGGTTCAAGGAATGCATTGACCCTGATTCAGTTTGGCGCATATTCTCACCGCTTGGTTGTTTACGACGGTGAATATTGGCGTCTCATTACGCATACCTTTTTGCATGGCGGCAGCCTCCATCTTCTCCTAAACATGGGTGTGCTCTTCATAGTTGGCAGTTTGCTTGAAAGACTGTATGGCGGCTCGCGATTTTTAATTCTCTATCTGATTTCGGCGATTGGCGGCAGTCTCGCAACGTTGTATTTTGTCAGGGATGCTCCCAGCGTGGGCGCTTCGGGCGCAATCTTTGGACTGATGGGTGCTCTTGTTGCGCTTGGGCTGCGGCATAAAGATCAATTGCCGCGCCGGCGAAATCAGGTCTTCGCCTTGGGACTTCTTCCGTTTATTGCATTCGATATTTTTCTGGGATTTGTCATTCCGCACATCAACAACGCTGCTCACATCGGGGGATTGGCGGTCGGATTCACGGCGGGCTTAATATTAACGCCCGGAATCAACACCAATCGTGAACGTAATCCCAAGGCGATTCAAGCACTTGCGTCCGGGTTGACAGGCATGGTCCTCGCATGCAGCGCGTTAGCAATCTGGCACTTTTTTGCCGACTCTGAACAGACGATTGAGAGACGGATGAATACCGCTTTCCCACGGTTGACTGTAGAGAGCCTTCCCGATTATATCCGGCAATATGAGAAGGTGATTCGCCAAAAGCGTTACAATCCTGAAGAATACAAAGTTCTTGAAGGACTGTATTGGTGGGCGCATGAGAATTCGCCTGAAGATACTTCATGGACAAAAAAACTCATGCAATTCTACGAACAGTCGCTTCTTGCCGATCCCAATAAAACTGAGTGGAATAGGAATCTGCGTGCATTTTATGCGAAGACAACTCTTGAAGACAATAATGAGATGGAGGAGCTTAAGGGTTATATCGAGTTGTGTGAAAAAGTTGCAGGGCGGCATGGATATCATTTAAGGCTTTATGAGAATCTAGAGTATTTCTACATGCGCGCTAGGCACTTAGTGCCTGAAGAAAAGTCTTCTACTTGGAATCGCAAGCTTGAAAAGCTGTATGACAAAGCCATCGGCAAAGATTCTGATAATGCTATGTGGAATAATAACCTAGCGTGGTTTTACGTTGAACGACAGGTGATGACGCAAAGCGCTGTTAAATTCGCGCGGCAAGCTGTTATGCAAGCCCCGAAAAACACCGTATTTCTGGATACCTTAGCCTGGGCATATTTGCGGAACTCGGAGCACGATAGAGCGTTAAAGGCGTTCGAACAAGTTTTCTCAATCGCACCGGAAACCGAAGATGACCAGCACGCTCAGGAAAGTAGCTGGAAGGGTTTGACGGAATTAGTTCAGTCAAAAATCCAGGCCGAAAAATCGCAAGAATTCAATCGGTTATTCCTAAATTTTTATAAACGTCTGTCTCGCCAACTTGAAGCTGAAACCGATGCTCAAGCAAAACTCGAAGCAGTATTCAATCTATTCCAAACTCATCAGATAGAAAGCTAATAACACTGGAAACAGGAACGTGGTATAATCAATTTTTGTGTTTCGTCCGCGGGATTTAAGATGGTGCAGAAAACGACACGAGCAATTTTCAGTGCGGTTTTAATTTTGCAACTCATTGTTGCGATTGCCCTTCCCCAGGCGTTCGCGCAAGCTAGCGAAGAGAAGCCGTTTTGGGAGAGATGGAGCACATTTGTCCTCCCGATTGCGTTGCTATTCTTATTTGCCACGATAAACTACGCTTTTGACCTGTTCAGAAAAGACAAAATCTTAAAGAAGCTGCTGAAAAAGTACGTCGTTTTTGAGATGAATGACGGAAAGCGTTATCGTGGAACGATGCGTCTCGAACAAAACGGGATTGAAATCATATCCGAAGAATCGCGGCAGCGTGGACATGCACCGAGCTACATTTTCCGTGGTCCGGAGAGAGAGGGGATTGTCGCGTACATTCGCTATCTCGATTCGATGAACGGGCGGGAATTACTAGAGCGGGATTGGGATTTCGATCGTATTTACCACCCTCGCTTTGCAACACGCCTCCAGCGAAAAATCCGAAACCTCGGCGTCGCCCTTAGGTCCTCCATTAACAAAACAGTGGAGATGATTTGGGGACAGATTAAAAAAACCACAGCTTTCAAACCCGTTACTCAAGCGCCGCAACAGGGAGGAGTGAGTGCAGAAGGCGACATCGAGGAGATACGAAAAGAACTGTGGGAATATGCAATGGAGGAGAGGTACGAACGGCTCATCGAACGGCTCGTCGGGACGCGAGTCAAGGTGGAGACCGCTAAGAAAGATTATTACACGGCTGTGTTGAAAGAATATACCGACAAACATATCTACCTAATGGATGTCAAGTGTTCGGCCGTAGAGCCGCCGGCCAATGACGTAGGATATAAATTGGGTGGGGGCTACAAGGATGAATGGGATGTCACCTTGGACATTAAAAATGGCAAGATTAATAAAAGAGACGAGCGCGGTCTTCGAACTAAGATTGAGGGCGACGACCTGGTTTTGGAAAATAATGCACCGTATGAAATACAGCTTTGGGGACTTAGATATGAAAAACCCGATTCTAAGGAATCGGATGCCCATGACTGGAAATGGGGGTATACCATTCCGCCGTTCAGCGTGCAGCGAATCCATCTGCAGCCAAATCCGAAGCATCATAATGTAGGCCCGTTTCAACGAGTTGTGGTTCAGGAACCACGAACATACAGATACTTTCACGAACTCAAACTCAAGTTCAGATCGTTTCGAGATGCGGATATTGTTTTTACGCGAGCATGTAAAATAATAGAAAGCGCGGAGAAATATGAGCGTGAGTCGCTTGACCTCGTTGGGTTGACAACCGCGCTGCTTGCATCCGAGAAGGTGGAGGATGTTGCGATTACGGATGAATCCGGCGAATCCATTCACGGCTTAAACGTCATTCACGGTTATATCACGAACATCAACGAAGATAGAATCGATGTCAAAGAAATCGATCAGTGTTACGACAGGCGGTGGTCCGTGGAGAGCGCGTTTGGGCGGTTTGATGATAAGTTAAGGAAGGTGGGGCCTCCTCATGTAAAAATTTTACCGCCCTATCGCTCACGAATGGCAGCGCAGTCGCTGCTTGTAGAGGAATTGGGCGAGAGTAGAGGCAGGCGCGAAATCCTGTCCCCCTTTCTTTTTACGCCCGTTGCGTCTCGTAGGAAACGGTACACGAAGCCCGAGCTTCCCTTAAAAGTGATGGCATTGACAGGTAACGTCACGCAAGCGGAATTCCCCGCTCTACAGCAGCTTGAGCATGTCAACAAACATCATATCATCTATGAACCGGTGACAGACCTACGTACCGCCTACATGGCAAAAGCGCATATCCTTTGGATTGGACATGGGGAAATCTACAAAGAGGGATACCGTCTCAGTATTGATGCCGAACACCGAATCAAAAATTTTGTCGGCAGAGGCGGCATTGCCATTGTATCCGGTCAGGATATAAGCAATATGCAGCGCCGTAGACAAAGCGTTGGTTGGGTACCGGAGCCGTTGATTGGTGTTGAATACGATGAAACGCAGGAATTTACGCCAACGCGCGCCGGCAAACGGGGGAAAATCTTCCACCATCCCTACAGGATTAAGTCCGGTGAGATAAAATTGGACGACATGTGGATAGACCAACTAAATAAATACACGTCCCTTGCTAAAGCGAATGGCGGCGATGAAGATGCTATACTCCTTCTACCGTTTCAGTCGGGAATGTACATTGTAACCAGCTTGAAAAACGAAACCGAAACGGACGTGCAAATCAATCAAGCCATGATGGCGAATCTGCTGCATTTCTCTGTGAGGTTTATTGAGAAACAAAAACACTCTCACCTGTATTACGTGGCTCACGGCGCATGAACTGCAATAAACTGGCGATTTCTCGATTTCCTACTGATACTGCTGTGCTTGCAATACCCTCAACAACCTCTCAAGCTCTTTAAATTCTTGAGCGGCTTCCGTGAGTTTTCCCTCTCCGGTTAACTTCAGGTACTGATCGAACTTTTCATTGGCTAACCGAATCACGTCTGCCAAAGTCGGCAGTTCGCCTGCAGTCCCCTCCACGTTCTCCGCCGCGGGCTCAACACCGATACCGATACCGAAAATCTCCTGCAGCGCCTTATCGAATCTGTCAGCGTACGCAAACTGATCGCCAGCTTTTACAACGACCGTCTTTAATTGCGCGCGATTGCTGTCTTTGGGCTTGAGATAGATGGGCTCGACATAAAATAGCGTATCTTCCACGGGTATTACAAGCAAATTGCCGCGAATTACCTGAGCGCCTTTTTCATCTGATTGCCTGAACCAAACCTCGTTTGCGAGCGCATTTTCAATGTCTTCTTCGACCTGCCTAGGCCCGTCGACAGTTGCCTCCGTCGGCAGCCGATAGATGACCAACTGACCGTATGCCGCCCCGTCGCTGCGCGCGACAAGCCATGCGTTCATGAGCTTGACCCGTTTCGGCGGAGTAAAGGGCACCATGTTCACGAATTCCGGTTTCTTTTCGCCCGGCAATTTAAACGTCGCATAATACGGCACCATCCTTTGTTTTTCCGTATAGTATGTTTCGTCCGGAATGTTCCACCGGTCAGAACCGTGGAAAAATGTGTGCGCGTCCGCTACATGATAGTCGGTATACACTTCCGCTTGCGTGCGGGTGAGATAGTCCGGGTATCGAAGGTGGTTCTGCAAACCCGCCGGGATTAGATGTTTGGGTTGAAAAAGATTCGGGAAAGCGCTCTGATAAGCAGCCGTAATGGGCTCTTCATCCTTGGTTAGGTAAAAATTAACCTCCCCGCTATACGCATTGACAATCGCAACGGCAGGGTTTCGAATGTAGTTAAAGCGGTCAAACGCGGGTTCAGAATAGAGCGGCGGATTTTCAACGAGCTTTGTCGTATCGACATAAACTTTCGCGTTCGGGTAGTTCCGGCTGGTGACGTAGATGTCGACCATCCACCAGAGTTGTCCATCATCGCCGATGACGATATAGGGGTCCGGATCGAATTTCAGAAATGGAGCAATGTGTGAGAGGCGATCTGAAATCGTCGCGGCAGTGATAGGGTCATGCGTTCCAATTTTTCGCCAAAATAGCATTCTGCTTTCGGGCGTAAGGCTTTTGGATAACATTATACGCCAGAAGTCGAAACGCGTCGCAAAACAGAGCCGCCTGAACCAACCGCCAATTTCAACGCCGCTTTCTCCGCTGAATCCCTCGCCTTCAGGATCTATCTCCTTCTGCTTGTAAATCTTTAGTTCACCCGCCTCCTTACTGGCGATATATCCCCGCTCATTATCTTTATCAATAATTAGCCATTGTTTGCCTTCTTCCTTTATTGAAACAGCGACGTCCTCGGAAAGCGTAGTTTGTTGTGTTTCAAACCTTTGCCGCAGGTCGTTTGAGAGAACCCCATTGTCTAAGTCAACTTGGAACTTTATTTCGATGTGCGAACTCAATTCGATGCTAAATCGCAACCACTGCTCGCGTTTGAAATTAAACAGCGACCACGGCTCCTGTTCATAAATTCTCAGTTCCCCCTCCTCTTTGCTGACAACGTACTCCTGTTCATCAGCTTTATCCGTTATTAACCATTTGCGGCCTGTGGCTTTAATCGAAATCGTGACATTTTCAGACAGCGGCATTTCGCGCGCTTCAAACTCTTGTCTCAGGTCTTGTGAGAGACTGCCATTGTCTAGAGCCGTTAGTATTTCCGACTCAATTCCAAAAAGCAACTGTTTCTTTGTATTGACGATAATATAATCGTTAGTCAGTTCGCCAAAGTAGATTTGAGGTTTTGCCACGCGGAGTTGGCTGCCGATTTCCTCAGGGTAGTCCAAAGGAATTCCATGCACCCAGAAGTTAGGATCGCCGCCCTCAATTTTGAATTCATTTACCGGAACAACACAAACGCCGTAGCCGTGGGTATAGACCATCTTCCGGCTATCCCAGTATTGGGCTTCGGGCAATTCTTTTGGATCAATATCGATTTCTCTAGCGGCAATCAATACCTGCCGATACTTCCCATTTATCCAATACCGATCGACATCTGTGTATGGGTGGAATTCGTAATACGGTTTAATGTTTTGTTTGTCTCTTAATACTTCGTAGAGGACACGCCGATCCCACAACTGGATGTTCTCTCTGATTTCAGGGTTGCGCTGAATCATCTCTACAGTTGCGGCGCCTTGGATGTGGCTGCTCTCTACAATCCGTTCTAGCCGAAATGCCTGCCGAGTCGATTCAATATGGCTTTTTAGATAAGACACTTCCGCGGACGCTCGATTCGGGCGAACTTCCGTCCAATGAACAAAGATTGGGTAGACTTGAATCAACACCAGATAGCTCAAGCCCCAGATTGCTAGGGCGGAATACCACACGAGCCGTTTCCGCCAAAACATGTTAATCAGGACAAGGACGCCAATCCCGGCGATGCAGACCATATAAATTTGAGTCGTGCCAATCAACGCCTCGTCAACGTAACCCATCCCGTCGACCCGGCCGAGTCCCCAAGGTGTTCGACGGGTGTATAGTACATTCCAGATACTAACCTGACTCCGGCATAACGAGACACCGAGTAACGCCAGCCAGAGGGTAGAAACGTGCACGGCAAACCGCCGTTCAACGCGGACGGTTGCCCTCACGTCCCGCCGGCGGTAGAAATGATACAAGATTGCCACAATCACTATCGTAACCCACAGCAAAATTTTTAGCCATAGGCTAACCCAGCGATAGACAGGAAAATTAAACAGATAAAAACCGAGTTCTTTTTGGAGCGCATTATGAGAGACAAAGGTGATTACATCAGTCAATCCACGGTTTTCATAACGGATAAAATCATCCCAGAAAAACATCATGGGTATCGCCAGAATACAAGCAACCAAGACAATCGAGATTAGCATGGTCCAGTAGAATCGCCTTGTTTGGTCGCGAGGCCAACGTGTGCCGTCGCTCGCAATAGGACACAGTTTGTCTCCAATGAAGAGATTCAGCCCCAAAAACCCCACCGCTACTAAGGCGAATTTGGCAAAGAGTCCCCATCGCGCTTGCAGAACGCCCCAAAAAATATTGGCATAACCGACGCTCACAAACCAGAGATGTTCTAGGTATAGGTATACCAGCGCCGGCCAAAGCAGCACGACCGTCAGCAACAATCCCGCTATCCACGTGCCGTAGGCTTTTATCAGCAATCCCGGATTCTGCGTACGCTTGGCTCGCCTGAACACAAATACACCTGCGGTTAGCGTGCTCAAGCCAATGACCAATCCAATCAAAATTTGGGCAATCGCAATGTCAGCATTCATGGTATTTAAGATTTAAAATTGGGCATTACGCGATTACATCTCCACCCACCAAGCGGCAAAACAAAAACCGTGCGTGTCAATTAAGGTTTTGCTCTTTTTTCGTTTTGCCTGCCGGCTCTTAGACGTAACTCTTGAGTTTATACTGTAAAGAGCGCAGGCTGATTCCCAAGGACTGCGCAGTTAAGGTACGGTTGTTTCCCAATCTTTCAAGTGTTTTGAGGATTAACTCCTTCTCCATCTCCTTCATTGTCACGTTGACTGAAGGGAAATTCAGTGTATTGTGCGGCGTGCCTTCAACATTTGCGGGAGATTGAACTTCTTCGGGAAGATGTTTGGGGAGAATCACGTCGCCTTCGGCGAAAAGAACGGCTCTCAAAATGGAATATTCTAATTCCCGTACGTTGCCGGGCCAATGATACTTTGATAGACAATCCCTTGCTTTTTGACTGATTAACCGTATGGGTTGGTTGTGTGAAATGCTGTGTTTCTTTAGGAAGTATTCGGCTAAAACCATAATATCGTCACGGCGCTCCCTTAAAGGCGGCAGGTAAATCGGAATGACATTCAGCCGATAATAGAGATCTTGACGAAATGCCGCCTTTTCAACTGCCAGGCGTAAATCCTTATTGGTCGCGGCAATGATGCGGACATCAACGCTAATGACTTTTTCTCCGCCGAGACGCTCGATTTCGCCTTCTTGTATGGAACGTAACAGCTTTGCTTGCAATGAAATGGGAGTATCTCCGACTTCGTCTAGAAAAAGCGTGCTCGCATGTGCACGTTCAAATTTTCCAATTTTTTGGTAAGTTGCGTCGGTAAATGCACCGCGCTCATGGCCAAAGAGCTCACTTTCGAGAAGATTCTCTGGGATTGCGGTACAGTTTACGACGACCATGTCTTTATCGGTGCGTGAACTATTTTCGTGAATTGCGTGCGCAACCAATTCTTTTCCAGTGCCACTCTCGCCTTGAATGAACACCGTAGAGTTTGTATCCGCAACCTTCTCAATAATCTTCAATACTTCGATAATCTGGGGGCTTTCACCGAGAATTTCTTCGTAGCTGCCGATGAGCTCGTCTCTGACGCTGTGCTCCGTCGCGCGATGATGGTCCAAGGCTTGATTGACCTTTTGCTGTATGTGTTCCGGTAGGAAAGGTTTCTCTAAAAAATCGTGTGCGCCATGTTTGATGGCTTCTACGGCGCGTTGGATTGTTCCATGAGCTGTCAACATAATTACGAGTAAACCCGGATACGCTTTACGAATCTGTTTGAGGGTTTCTGTGCCATTAATACCCGGCATTTGGATGTCCAACAACACGAGATCTGGCAGTTCCTTCTCAATTAACGCGAGGGCTTCATAACCATCTGAGGCGGTTGCGACAGCAAAGTTGTCCATCTCAAGTCGATCTTGTAAAATCATTATGGTGTCGGGTTCATCATCGACAATGAGAATTCGCTCTCGTGCTCTCACGCTAGAATCCACGTATATTGCGTCATTTTCAAACAAAGAACCAGCCTGCCATTCGTTAAAGAACCGATGTTAATTCTACCAGAAACGGCAAGGAGCATCAATATAAAGATTGGGTCACTAAAAGCGGCGCGTTAGTATTTGCTTTTTGCTAGATTGCGGAGATTGGATTGTGCTATGATTAAACTGCGTTCAATTGACTATTGGAGTTAGCAAAATGGAGCCTGATTGCCGTCTTCCCGACATCCGCAAAATCTTAATTATTCGCAACGATGGCATTGGGGATCTACTAAATTCTACGCCCGCAATCTCACTTTTGCGCCAAAATTATCCGGGTGCGGAAATTACCGTACTTGTCCAATCGACAACCGCCCCAATATTGATTGGCAATACTGATGTGGACCGTGTTTTGATATTAGATCGGCGGGGCGCCCATCGACGGTTGATAAATCGGCTGAAGTTCTATCTCGGTTTGCGGCAAACAAAATACAATCTCGTTGTAGCAATGCGGACGGCGTCGTGGTCCAATTTTGTGGCGTTTCTATCAGGAGCAAAGTATCGGCTGGGACGACATCAGAAACGGTTCAAGAGCACGTTGACGCACGTATGGCGTGCACAATACCAGAAAGGACACGTCCACGAAATCGATCGAAATTTCGACCTGGTTGGGCTAATTTGCAATGGTACGGGCGACCAGCGGCTTGTCCTGAATGTTCTGGATGAGGAGATTGCCTACGCGAAGAGGAAATTAGCAAGTTGGGGGGTCTCTACCAACGATTATTTGCTCGGTATCCACCCCGGCGCAAGTTCGTTCGATAAACGTTGGCCAGAAGAGAATTATGCCGGGATTGCAGATGCGCTTGTACGCGAACGTGGGGCGAAGGTTTTGATTCTCCGAGGCCCTACGGAATCCGCATTGGCACGGAATATTCAAAATGCTATGCAGGCCGATTCTATTACCTATGCTCCCCAATCAATTCGCGAGCTTGGTGCGCTGATCCGATGCTGTAATCTAGTTGTGTGTAATGACTCTGGTCCCATGCATATTGCTGCGGCGCTGGATGTGCCGACTGTTGCGGTTTTTGGTCCCACGGATCACGTTGTTTGGAAGCCGCACTCCAAAAACGCGGCGGTTGTTAGGCGTGACATGCCGTGTTGGCCGTGCAGCGCGCATAAGTGCAAAATCGGATGGGAATGCACCAAGAAACTGCCTGTTGAAATGGTGTTGGAAATGGTCAGGGCACCCACCAAATCATTCCACGCTCCGCTGCGGAATCCTTGAGGTAAACAGTGAGAATTGCATTGACGACCTGGGGTTCAATCGGCGATGTCCAGCCATTTTTGGCGCTGGCGCGGAAGCTGCGCAATGCTGGCAATGAAATTCGAGTTTGTACTTCAGAGATTTACCGTGATCGCTTTATCGTGCACTCGGTTGACTTCCACGCGGTTGGCGTTCCCTTCGACTTCTATCGTATGCACCGCGTAATGGATAAGGCCGTAAAAATTAAAGACCCGCTCAGGTCGGCAATCTTACTTGTAAAAGACGGTATCCTGTACAAAGCGGAAAAGTGGTACCAAGACTGTTTCGAAGCAATGACAGGGCAAGATTTAGCAATCTGCCATTCTGCCGATATCGGAGGCCAGGAAGCGGCGATTAAACGGAACTTGCCGTGGATTAGTGTCAGCTACTGCCCCGGATTTGTCAAGACGACCGAGAATGCGCCGCACCCAATGCCGAATCTTGGGAAACCGTTCAATGCGCTGGCTTGGAAGTTAGTTGAATGGCTGATGCTAAAACAGATCGATCCACTATTCAATGAATTTATCACGTCGATAGGCGGAAAGCCGCGCCGGCTATTCGGTTTGGACGGTATGTATGCGCCAGAGCTGAATCTCATCGCTGCGTCGCCCCATATCAGCAACCCGCCTCGCGATTTTCCGATAAAGCATAAATTCACGGGGCCGTGGTTTTTTGATGAGCCGGATTATGAACTTCCTCCGGACCTGTTGAATTTTTTGGATCGAGGCTCGCCGCCCGTTATAATTACCTTCGGTTCCATGGGCGGAACTAAAAGCGTCGAAACTACGAAGCTACTCGTAGAAGCCGTTCAGCGTGCCGGCGAACGCGCCATCATCCAAGCTGGGTGGGGAAACCTTGGACTCGATAAAGCACCGGAAACAATCCATTTTGTCGGATTTGTGCCGCACGCCGCGCTTTTTCACCGAGGGTGCTGTGTCATTCATCATGGCGGGGCAGGCACCACAGCATCAGCCTGCCGAGCCGGCGTGCCTTCAATTATTGTTCCACATCTCGCCACGGATCAGTCCTATTGGGGATTAACGTTGTACAATTTGGGGGTTGCCCCTAAACCGCTGCATCGTTATGACATGACCGCTAAGCGGTTGTCGAAACGAATTGAGGCGGTGAAGTCTTCAAATTTCATGGCGGACAGAGCTAAAACACTAGGAAGGAAAGTTGAGGCTGAAGACGGATTGAGGACTGCGGTAGGGTTGATTCAGGAATTTGCTGCAAATCGGAATTTAGCCGTCCATTAGGGTAAGGTTTAAATTTTTCGTAGTAACAGAGTGAGAAGCAGCAGCATCTAACGGCTGCCTCTTGCGCTGTGTCGAGATGAGGCTCACCAAAGATTGGAGTCCTTCATGGCCGGCACTCGAATTCAAAAGGTTTTGGTCTTTAGTTTCAGCTTTATCGGCGATGCGGTTCTATCAACGGCAGTAATCCAGCCACTGCGCCAGCGCTTTCCCGATGCGCAGATTGCATTTCTTGTCGGTGTGCGTGCGGCAAATCTATTTTCGGGCGCCCCACAGATTGATCAGGTGTTTGTTTACGATAATCACGGCGTACATTCCGGCTGGCGTGGGAAAGTTCGTCTCATCGAAATGCTGCGCCGCGAGAAATTTGATTTAGTGATAGATCTTCGGGATAGCATCTGGTCGAGGTTCGTTGGCAAAAAGCGTTGGGGCATAAAACTGAGAGGTGCGGATATGCACGCTGTGACGCGCTATCTCGACATACTGCATCGGCATGGAGTGGACACCGCTGGGGCGCAGCCAAAACTAGAATTCACCGATGTGGAGCTTTCGAAACGGGACAAGTTTCTGGAGGAATGCGGTGTTGATCGTAGTCGTTTGCTGATTGGGGTTCATCCCGGCGGAAATTGGATTTACAAATTGTGGTCACCGAAGAATTATGCGCGGATGTCGGACACGCTGCATGAAAGATGGAACGCTCAGATTCTGTTGTTCGCGGGACCGGACGAACAGCCATTGCTATCGGATGTGGTTTCCACAATGAACTACCAGCCAATCGTCGTAAAAACTCAAGATTTGCGCCGAGTTGCAGCTTTGATAGAAGCGTGCAACCTTTATGTCGGAAACGATACGGGGCCGATGCACATCGCCGCCGCTGTTGGGATTCGTGTTGCCGCCATTTTCGGATCAACAAATTACCGCCGCAGCGGACCTTATGGAAAGGAACATACAGTTGTGCAAAGCCGACTTAATCTGGGTTGTAATCCGTGCCACCCCGGTAAACACCCCGGTAGTTGCGGGAAAAATAGTTGTGAAGTCATTGAGGCTTTATCCGTTGAGCAGGTGCTCTGTGCTATCGAAACCTTAAGGGCGGCATAAACCATCGAATGAACAGATGCAATGCAGCGCGAGAAATAACTTAAGCTCCCGGAATGGCTTCAGAGTCAATCTACATTGCCAAATTACGGAGGGTTGTAACTCAGAAACTCGCACCTTACAGATTATGCACGACGCATTACGAGGCATTTCCGAACGCCGCATTACATGGATACCGAAGATGACTTGCGGCAGATAACCATGAGGTGAAAAATTATGGCATTTCCATCATACGGTGACACCCATCGTTCAACCGTAACCGGCACGCGCGGCATGATTGCGAGTGCGCACCCCCTCGCGAGTTTGGCGGGCGCGCGTATTCTGCTTCAGGGCGGCAACGCTTTTGATGCGGCGATCACTGTCGCATCGACGCTCAACGTTGTTGAGCCATACATGTCTGGCATCGCGGGAAACGGGTACATGCTGCTCTATAGTGCCGAAGAGCAGACTATCCGAGTGCTCGACTACGTGGGCACAAGTCCGTACAATGCATCGCGCGGCGCCTTTAGAACTCCGGAGGTTATGGATGTCGGCATACGGTCAGGGATGGTTCCCGGGGCATGCGGCGGTTGGATGGCGGCACTCGATCGATACGGCAGCATGAGCCGGGAAGAAATCTTTGCGCCGGCGATTGAACTCGCGGAAAATGGTTATGCAGTCACCGTCAAAAACGCCTATTTTATGGCGGAAGTAGCGCCGCGTTTATCGCCCACCGCCGAGAAGGTCATCATGGCGCGCGGACGGACGCCGTTGCCCGGTGAGCTTCTGGTACAGAAAGACCTCGCCCGAACCCTCCGAAAGGTCGTTGAGGGTGGGGCGGAAGTCTTTTATCGCGGCGAAATTGCCCAGCAGATTGCTCAATTTTGCCGCGAAAACGATGGGTTAATTACCGAGCAGGATTTAGCCGATTTTCGCGTCGAATGGCAGGAACCGATTTCGGCTTCCTACAAGGGATATGAGATATACTGCCCGCCGCCGCCGTGTTCAGGCTTCCAATATTTAGAAACACTCAATATTCTGGAGAACGACGAACTCAAAGATTTGGGGCACAACTCAACGGAATCTCTCCATCTGCTGATTGAAGCCATTCGGCTTGCGAGCGCGGACCGAGCGGAGTACGCCTGTGTGCCCGATTCGCCAATTACCGGACTGCTCTCCAAAGGTTATGCTGCCGCACTGCGGGAACGGATTGGCAGCCGGGCATCAGTAAGCGGCGGCGAGCGTTATACGAAAGAGAAATTACCCGGCGAGGTGATAGCAGGCGACCCCAGTGAATGGATGCGTGAATGCACAACGCACTTCGATGTGGTTGACAGCTTGGGCAACGCGGTTGCGGTGACGCAGAGCATCGGACACCCCTTCGGCTCTGGAACGATTCTCGGCGAAACCGGGATGTTCCTAAATAATTTCATCAACTGGTTCGATTTTCTGCCGGAGAGCCCTAATGTCATCGCGCCGCACAAAAGGATTGAGATGTGCATGTCCCCCTGCCAAATCTGGAAAGACGGAAGGGTGTTCGCAGTGCTCGGGACGCCGGGAAGTCACGGCATTTTGCAAACGACTGCGCAAGTCAACCTCAACCTTCTTGAGCACGGTATGAACATCCAAGCCGCTATCGAAGCGCCGCGTGTCCGCCTTGAACACCCGGGTACGGATGTCGGTATAGAAAGCCGAATTCCGTCTGAAGTCAGGAACGACCTTTCAGGGCGCGGTCATAATGTCCGTTTGTTGCCGGACTGGACGGCGCTCGTCGGGGGAGCGCAAGGCATTGTAATTGACTTGGATGAGGGTGCATTCATGGGCGGAGCCGATCCGCGCCGCGATGGATACGCCATTGGAATTTAAGCGTGGGGTGTGATTAGACTAAACTGAACTCGAATACAACGCAGTGTATTCCGTTTGAACAAGGAAATGGCTAAAGGGGAAATTTCCCTCAAAAATGTAACGAAGTATTTTGGCAATACCCTCGCCGTTGACAACGTGTCGCTCGACATCCAAAGCGGCGAATTTTTCTCGCTGCTAGGGCCAAGCGGCTGTGGAAAGACGACGACACTCCGCATGATTGGCGGGTTTGAACATCCGAATACAGGCGATATTTTCATTAACAATCAGTTAATGGAACAGACGCCGCCATTTCAGCGGGATGTCAATACGGTGTTCCAAAATTATGCCTTGTTCCCCCATAAATCGGTTGCCCAAAACATCGCATTCGGTATTCAGATGAAGGGATTTGCTAAGCAGGAGATTAAAGAGCAAGTAAATCAATTTTTGAAGATGGTGCGGCTGCCGGAGCATGGGAGCCGCAAACCCGATCAACTTTCAGGCGGGGAAAAACAACGCGTGGCTTTGGCGCGTGCACTCATCAACCGTCCGTCGATACTGTTGCTTGATGAACCTTTGGCAGCGTTAGATCTCCAGTTGCGGAAACAGATGCAATCCGAACTCAAATCGCTAAAGTGCGAGATAGGAATCACGTTTGTATATGTCACTCACGATCAGGGCGAAGCGCTGGCATTGTCTGACCGAATCGCTGTAATGAATCGGGGGAAAATTCTTCAGGTCGGTAAACCCACTGAAATATATGATTTACCGAATAACCGTTTTGTGGCGGAATTTATCGGATTGTCTAATTGCTTTGACGGCACACTGTCGGGAATTGAAGATGAGCGGGCGGAGGTCAAATTAGACATAGACTCGCGGGCTCGATGCGTCGGACGACCAAATGGTAACCTCGCTCAGGGGGATGCCGTCACAGTGGTTGTGCGCCCTGAACGAATTGATATGGCGCTACAGCCCGTCCGGAACAATGTCAATCAGATGGAAGGAGTTTTACAAGATGAGAATTACATGGGCACCACCATCCAATATACAGTGCTCGTTTCCCATCAGATTCCGGTTGTAGTAAATCAACAAAATACGGGGTTGGCGAATGGAGACCGCATCCGAGTCGGTAATACGGTCTACCTGAGTTGGAGGACCGACAGCGCGACTGTATTGAAACGCTGACAACGGTTCTTTACAGCGCCAAGTTCCCCCCAGATTGGCAAAAGAAGTGGGATGTTTAGCATAGCATTTGTCCTCGGAGTGGATTATGCAATCGTGCGTATGTTGGGCAAATCCTTTAATCGACTAAAGAACAAACGAGTCTGGTAGGTGCCTTTTTTCGGCAAGGAGACTTTTAGATGATAACCAATTTGCACCATGTTGCAATCCTCACGTCAAACATTGAAGACGCCATAGAATATTACGCGAATTTGCTTGGCTGCCAGTCTCCAAGAATTGCAGAGGTGGACCGCCCCGGCGTAAAGCTGAAGTCCGCAATGCTCCCAATCGGACCGACCGGAGATACGTATCTTCAGCTCATTGAGCCTTCGGAGGGGCCGGGCGTGGCGGAATTAGAGCGTGGCGGGGAAGGAACGTTATTCGAAGTCGGTTTTCAGGTGGATGATTTAGCGGACCTTCACGACGAGATGGACGCTAGAGAGATTATACCGCAAGACCTTGCAGGCGATTCGATAGAAGACAAATTCATTGAATCAAAGTTTGGAAATCGGTACTTTTTTCTGCCAAAAGACAAAACGAGGGGCACAAGGTTGGAGTTTGTGCAGGTTATTAACAAATAGCGCGCGCTAACTGCCGGAAATTGTAGCCTCGTTCTGCACTGAACAATTTGAAGATACACCATCCTGGGGATAACGTCTCAATAAGGAGCACATAACCGTGAAACCGAATTTCGTTGCAAACGTGATGTTTTCCGTCCTGTTTGGTATGCTAGCTATCCCTCTCCTTGCCGTTGGTATTCGCGGTCTCAAGGCTCGCCGGCCTTTTCTAACCTCAATGAGGTTGCCATTATTGATGATGCTTGTGTATTGCATATCGCTGCTCTTGCTGTTACTCTTCTTTTCGATTTCCAATCCTATACTTGTTGTGAGATGGACACCCCTTTTGCTATCAGCGTGCAGCCTTTTGATGCTATGTTACTCAATGAAGGGTTACCTGGCATTCGGTGTGACATATACTCCGTTTCGCCAGGTGCTGATGACAACGCTCGAAAAACTTCAGTTATCGTACGAAGAGCCCTTCTCCTTAAGAAGGCTTAAATCTCCTCTATCGGGTCGTGTGACAAAACTGAAATTGGGGGAGGTCGAGCTGCGGATGTGGATGGGAGCCCTCGCTGTTCATCTCCAGGTGAATCACAGACTGCATTATCCCTTGCTCAGAGAAATAGTTGATACAATGGACGAATATTTCCGCACGTCTACTGTGCGCACAAATTTGACGCCGTTTGTTTTGCATGTAATCCTGGCGGTTCTTCTCCTAGCGGTTGGCGTGATGTTCTTTTCTGGCTCCTTCTAACATGCCGATGAGTTTCAATTTGTTTCCCCGTGCAATTGGCAAATCAAAATATACTTCATGGGTAGGTATCGCTTACAAGGCTTTTCAGCCAGATGCGTCCGTAGTCTGTGCCTATTATAATGAGGACAAGAGATGGCAATCAAAACATACAGGATGCGCGTGACAATTGAATTGACGGAGTCCATTGGGCGCATGTCAAACGCGCAGATGTTAAGTTAGGCGACGATAGTAAGCGGAATAGGTTAAGCCATATCTGGAAATTTGCACATAGCGTGAAGTGGTTTATTTGCCCGAAACGGTTCAGGCCTCTTCGCATCTTGCACCAAATGGTGCAGCCGCGCTTTTTGGATTTGAAGGAAGAAAAGTTACTCCGCACCGCTACAAAAATGACAAAGCAAACGTCAGCACCTGATAACAGCCAAGAGCGAAAGCACGCCAAATCTCGGTGTATAAAAACATAAAGGATTGGCACATTTATTGCAATAACACATGGCAGTTTGAGAGGAAACGGTCCACATGCTAGATTACTGAAGAGCACCATTACAGAGACTAAGGAGGATTAAAATGTTCTCTAAGACTGTTGTCACCGCTTTCGTATTAACGGTTATCGCATTGGCGGTTTTCCCTGTCAGTGAAGTAGAAGCTCAGGAATACGTGACAAAGGACCTCATGGGTTATTGGACGATGGACAAGGCAAATATCGATGGGCAAATCGTCAAAGATATTTCGGGAAATAACAATCATGGAGTAATTATCGGAAATCCCCAAACCGCCCGTGGAATAATCGGCGAAGCTCTCGATTTTGACGGAGTGGATGATTTTATTGCCCTCCCGGATTTGGGGCATGAATCCGAAGTGACGGTAGAGGTCTGGGCGAGGGGCGATTCGGCTTTCCGGGTTAATGGGTTGGTTTCTTCGTCCGTTATCCCGGAACAGATGCCGGGAAGTGTTGTGACCTTCAGTGTTAGATTCAATCGAATTGACCTCAACTTAAAGGACAGGGACGGCTACATATCATACCAAGGCGGTACAGTGAAGCCGTACAAGTGGTATCACCTCGCCTATACTTCCAATTTGATTGAACCGGGTGAGGAACGGCTCGCGGTGTACATTAATGGAAGAGAAAGGGACAGGGGAATTCACGGCGTGAGGGAGTTTCCAGTCGTTGAAACGCCGCCAATCAATCTCACCCGCCTCAGAATCGGAAGCGAACTCAAGGGCAGGTACTTTCCTGGTATCCTTGATGAAGTCCGCATCTATAATCGCGCATTAACGCGGGAAGAGATTCAGCAAAATTTTGAATACAAAAACAATGCGCTGGCGGTTGATTCGAGAGGGGAGTTAGCTGTTTCTTGGGGTGAGTTGAAGAAATCGAGACATTAGATTCCATTTCGCCCCTATCGCGGACGACAAATTGCATTGGGTTTCGATTCTATCGGGTTGAACCGAAGAAGAGATCCCCGCTTGCAAACATTGGTGCCGCATTGGTCAAGCTAACGCTTACTTTCAGTCGAGGAAATAAGTAAAATTTAGAGTTCTGGGGAGTGGAGCGTAATCGTGAAAGGAATGGCAGTTGGCATTATCGAAGCCGGTGCAAATGCCGAATGGAAACATTTGCTAGGTCATCGCAATTTTGAAAGGGTTTACGTCATCGCCGTCTACGGCATAGATGAGGGTAGGGCGAGGCATTTTACTGGACGAAACGGGATTTAAAATGTATTCACTGATTAACATCATTCGATTACGATTAGATTTGGCATATTCATTGCGACGGTTATCAAGTGGAGTGAAAAAAGCCGGTAGATTCACGGGTTAACTGATATACATTTACCAAGGAAAAGGAGGGCAAAAATGATTTACAGGACTGTTGTAACCACAATCGTACTTATGGTTATAGTATCGGTAGTCTACTCCGTCGAAGCAGAATCCGAGGGATTTGTTGCGGAGGGTCTCATTGGTTACTGGACGATGGATAGAGCTGATATCGAAGGGGACATCGTGAAAGATGTATCGGGAGAGGCAAACCATGGTAAAATTGGAGGCACTCCTCAAATCGTACCTGGTAAAATCGGGGAAGCCCTCGATTTTGATGGCGTTGATGATTATGTAGCCCTCCCGGATTTAGGGCATAATCGCGAAGTAACGGTGGAAGTCTGGGCGAGAATAGATCGGCCGATTCGACCTCGAGAAGTGTATGAGTTGGTTTCCACCTTTGGTGTTCCACATCAGATGCCGGGAAGCGTTGTAACCTTCAGTGTTAGGTTCAATGTCGAATTCGATCAAATTCACCTCAGCAGAGATGATGAGTCGAGCAATTGGAGTAGGCGAGGCGGTCCAGTGAAGCCATTTAGGTGGTATCACTTTGCCTATTCTTGTGACGTAATGAAGCCGGGGCATGAACTCGTGTCGTATTTTAATGGAAATGGAGGGCCAATAGATCTTGAATTGGCATTTCAGCCCAACCCGGAATTACCAAGAGTTGAAGCGTCGCCAATCAACATGACTAGTCTTAGAATCGGAAGTGAGCGGACGGGCAGATTTTTTCCGGGCCTTCTCGACGAAGTTCGCATCTATGATAGAGCCTTAACGGTAGAGGAAGTGCAGCAAAATTTTGAGTATAGAAACAACGCACTGGCGGTTGATGCCGCGGGAAAGCTGGCTGTCACTTGGGGCGCGATGAAGAACTCGCAGAATTAAATTCCTGTGAATATATCGCAGGGGAAGATGAGTTGCGTTAGCTCCTGATTCTATGGGGTAGAAACGAACGGCGATCTCTGCCTGAGGACATTGGTGTTGCAGTGGTCATACTCAGTCTTACATTCCGTAGAGAAAATACGCAAAAATCAGAGTTTTAAGGAATGCGGAGGTTTTTTGGTGTGTGTTTAGAAGAGATGATTATTTTCGCTCTTTTCAAACCATTATATAATCGTATATAATAATACGGTACAAACTTAAAACCCAATAAGGAGAAAAAATGAAACACACGATTTTCATTGCATTAATGCTCTGTTTGACTCTCGCGTTCAAGCTTGGAGACTCGGCGGCGCTCGAAGTTGACAAGGAAGTAGTCCTCGCTATCACGTTTGACGAAGGAAAGGGTGATGTCGCCAAAGACCTGTCGCCGCACGGCAACGACGGCACGTTGCAACAGAAGGCAAAACGGGAAAAAGGAAAGTTTGGGCAGGCGATACGACTGGACGGTACGAACCAAGTTGACGTTGAGAACGACGACAGCCTCAGTCTACACAAATCCGATTTCACCATCGGGTTATGGCTCTACTTTGAGGAAGACCCGCCGAAAGGGAACCGGGGTTCTGCGGGCTTTACGCTGCTCGGACATGACGAGGGCGGCGGTCCCACAAACAAGTGGATTTGGTGGTATTCCGGAAACGGAATCGACTTTCACATCAATACCGCCGGCGGCGCGGGCGTCGCTTGGGTCGATTCCGAGCCGTGGGATCCGAAGCTAAAGCAGTGGTATCAGATGGTGCTCACCAAGGAGGGAAGAAATTACACTTATTATCTGGATGGCAAACCGTTCGGCAGAGTGAATGACAGCGTTCAAATCCCCGAAGAGATTGACCACGCGCTAAACATCGGCTGGTCGGAAGGCCCGTTCTTTTTCAACGGTATGCTCGACGAAGTCCTCATCGTTAAACGCGCCTTGAGCGAAGATGAGGTTGAATCGCACTTCGATGGCGGATTGAAAGGATTTCTCGCCGTTCGCCCGCACGGAAAGATTAGCACGACGTGGGGAAACCTGAAGGCAGGTGCATCAAATTGATGTTGGTTGGGTAGATAAGCGTGAAAATGAAACCATTCATTATCCTCGTCTACATCTCATTCACCTCCGCTTGCGGCGGGGTGAAGTTAGTCGACATCACAAAATCCTCATCTGCGCTGAACCTGTCATCGGAACAGCTAAATGTCATTACGCCCAAAATTTCGCTCATTACGGACATAGTCGAAGACTACAAATTTGAAAAAGACGTGTTAGAGTCGCACTATCACGGCTATCGCAGCGAAGCACGGATGGATCGATTGAGCCCGTACGAAGGTGACCGGAGAATGTATCGGCAGTCGGTAAGGGCACGACACGCGTTGAGAGCTAAGATTAGGGAGTTCATAGTTCAACGCAATGCGTACCTCAAGGAGATTGGCGGGCTCCTGAACGAAATTAAAGCCGCACTCACGCCGGAACAGCTGACTCGGTTCGACGAACTAAAGATGCCGGATCTGAAACTACCGACAATGATTAAACCCAATCACTACCGCGGTTTAGACGCAATGCCCGGTACGTTCCCTTTTGGGCGCCTCTGAGCGCAGCACACGCAGTATGAGTAGAGCGGATATTTACAAACCTGTTCTTGCGGCAAACGCCGTGCCTTATGCCGCACGTCGAGATTGCTAGATTAACCCAAGCGAACCCCAGCGCTTGGGTAAACACCAGACGCAATAATTCAAATATTTCATCGCACCATTCTACCCAACCTAACTGGCTACGTGAAGAATTCCTCGTTATACGGGCGCAAATCCAGCTCAAACGTCCATGAACTCCGCGGCTGCTGGGCAAGACTCCAATAAGTCTCGGCAATCTCGTCCGGATCTAGCGTCGGTTCATCATCGTCTAGTTGGTATCGGGTGCGCACGTCGGGCGTATCAATGATTCCGTCCACGATAATGTGAGCAACATGAATCCCTTGAGGCCCGATCTCGCGTGCCAAAGCCCACGCTAGACCGCGCACGGCAAATTTCGCGCTGCTAAACGCTATTGCGCCCGCTCGTCCGCGAATGGCTGAGGTTGCACCGGTAAAGAGGATGGTCCCGCCTCCCCGCTCCACCATATCGGGCACGGCTTCCTGAGCGCACAAAAACGCCCCTAGTGCGCACACGCGCCAAGAATGCTCAAATGCATCGGGCGTCAACTCAGAAAAATTGCCCCACGCGGCATTTCCGGCGTGGTTGACCAAGATATCGACCGGTCCCAACGCTTCTCGCACCGCCGAAAAGCTGCCCGCAATTTGAAGTGGGTCTGTAATGTCCGTCGGCAACGCGAGGCTAATCGTCCCCGCTTCCCGAAGTTCCGCAGCCAGCGTATCAATGTAACCCGGAGAACGTGCGAACAGCGCTACGCGGCATCCTTCGCGCGCGAATTTTTTCGCTAAGGACGCTCCCAATCCGGCGCCGACACCGGCGATTACCGCTGTCTTTGACATTTAGATTTCCTTCCTCCAATTTCAGTACAATGATTTTAGTTTCCATGTCTCCTGTAGGTTGGGTTAAGGTGGGGTTTGCCAAATACATAGCAAAGAGAAACTACGCCGCGAACTTGAATCGGCGCCATTGGCATATACCCCGAACGTAACCCAACGCATTTAGGATTTTGAATCGCCTCAAATAGACCAATCGCATTGTGAAACCAAAAAACGTTGGGTTACGCTATGTCAATCCCCTACGACCCTGTAATCCGGATTGCACAAATCGCAATTACCGCATCTGTAATCCTCCGGAACTGATTCGCCGAAATACCTCCGCGCGGCGCGCCCGCGGCAATGCTCTGCGAGCGCATAATGTACCACCTGATCAAGCTGCCGCCGCTTGCCTAGAATGTAATCCTCAAATCCCATCTGATCCTCAGAAATCGAACCGAAGAGGTTGCTCTCACGCAGCAGCTCAATGAGCATCGAATCCTCTGTCCCCCAATACCGCAGATACCCATCGTTCTGCAAGTCAATTAGTTGTTCCATCAAATCGTCCGGTCGGATATCTAAGTCCCTACAAAATTCCATCGTGTTCAACTCGGATTGCGTTCGCAGTTGCTCTAGGAGCGCACGTTGGTCGACACCTTCTAACCTGTAATTTGGGACGAACGGCGTCCGGATTGACAGTCTTGAAGGGATGTCATACAACCTTCGCAGAAACCCAAGTTTTTGCAGGTAGCTGATGCCGACTCTGATTTTTCCGGCGCTAAAGCCGCTCAACCACTCCAGTTCTTCTGCAGGAATCATGCGGAATTGGTGCAGGGCGGGAAATGTTTCAATCAACTTGAGGAGTTTAAGCAGATTGCGCTTGTTTGGCGCGTCTTCCTTGATAAACCATTCGCGCAGCCGCCGATCGTCGGGACAATAAAATAGCACACAAGTGGAGTCTTCGCCATCGCGGCCAGCACGTCCAGATTCCTGATAATATTCCTCCAGTGATCCCGTCATCGCCCAATGGATGATGTATCGGATATTTGGTTTATCAATCCCCATTCCGAATGCGTTGGTCGCCGCGATGAGGTCTATGCCGTCAGGCCCATCTTCAAAGAATCCATCCTGTACCCGTTTTCGCTCTGGCGCATCGCGCCCGGCATGGTAATAATCGACGCGCCGGCCGCGCGATCCCAAAACGGCCGCAATTTCCTCCGTGTCGCGTCGGCGTCCCGCGTAAATAATTCCTTTGCCGTCGAGTTCTTGCAGGCAGGCGTGCAGCATCGAGAATTTTTCGGACTGGCCGGAGACGGCACAGACGCTAAATTTCAGATTGCGGCGCACAATACTTCGTAAAAAGGTTTCACAGCGATCAACGTCCAACTCACGCAAGACGTCCGCACGCACTTCCGGGGTCGCGGTCGCTGTGAAAAGGGCGATTGAACGCGGGTGCAGTACCCGGATGGCGTCGCGCAACGCCAGGTACGCGGGTCGAAAGTCGTGCCCCCACTGGGATATGCAGTGCGCTTCATCTATGACGAAAAGCGAGATAGGGAACGCGTCGAGACGCGCCAAAAACCGACGGCTCCGAAACCGTTCCGGTGCAGCATAGAGCAATTTAATTTCACCGCGTTTCAAACGGTCCAACTCCGCCTGATACTCCTCCAAATTTAGGCTGCTGTTGATTAACCCAACCGAATGGATACCACGCCTACGCAATGCGTCCACCTGATCTTTCATCAGGGAGATTAGCGGCGAAACGATGATGGCGACGCCGGGCTGAATGAGCGCAGGCAACTGATAACAGAGTGATTTGCCGTAACCGGTCGGAAACGCAGCGAGCACATTGCCGCCGTTAAGGATTGCTTCAATTATTTCGCGCTGCCCGCCTCGGAACGTGGAAAGTCCGAAATATTGTTTGAGCGCAGCAAGCAACTCGTCTGAAGTATTGACGGGCAGTGCCGGCGGCGCCGAGGAAGGCTGTAGGTTAATGAGTTGATCGATATTTTCAAGTAGATTCTGTAAATTCTTCATGTGATGATCCGGGTGAATTGCGATTTGAGACCCGTCGATCCACCCCAAGTGTCCAAATGTCCCCGATGTTCAAGCTCGGATTAGTCCTTGAATCGAAAACGGATAATATGGTACATTGCTGCAATCCCATCCTTCCAACTCACTTTTTTCCCCTCGTGATAGTCGCGTCCACGATAGGTTATCGGCACCTCACAGATTCGGCATTTGCGTTTTGCGAGTTTCGCGGTGATCTCCGGTTCAAATCCGAATCGATCCGACCGCAGCGGAATATTCAACAAAATTGAGGATTTTATTGCCTTGTAGCAGGTCTCCATATCCGTCAGATTAAAGCCGGTGCACAGATTGGAGAAAGCGGTCAAAAATCTATTTGCGGCGTAACTCGATAACAGCGCATGTCCACGTCCCGTTTGGAAGCGCGAACCATAGACCGCGTCCGCCGCACCGTCCAAAATTGGCTGGATTAGTTCCGGATAGTCTTGTGGATTATACTCCAGATCGGCGTCCTGAATGAGAGTTATGTCACCCTCAACGTGCTGGAATCCGGTGCGTAAGGCTGCTCCTTTGCCAAAATTTACATCGTGGTAAAAGACGCGGATGGATGAGTCGCTAGACGATTCAATCTCCCGGAGAAGTTCACGCGCCCCATCGGTTGAGCAATCGTCCACCAAAACAATCTCTTTTTCAATCCCGATGTCGACCGCTTGTACCTGCCGGAGCAATTCCTCCAATGTGTCGACCTCATTATAAACGGGAATTACAATGGAGAGCTTATGCTGCATTTCCGACCACCTGACGGACGAAAGCAGATGTTACTTTGTAATTTAACACATTAACACCTAACACGCCGTTGGTTGGGTTGAACGGATTTGGCAGATTCATACTTTCGAAAAAACGCGGCGGGCAAAATCGAGGTTGATAACACAATCCGCGAAGCGATATTCAGCGCGGTTCGTAAGACAGTACCAACTCCGTTCAACGAGATGACTCTCAATAGCCAAAAGGAGTTGGGTTACGGAGAAGACTACCGCCTAAAATCTCTTTCACCCAAAATATTCCTCCCGTTGGTGCTGTTCGATCGCGCGGCCTCAACCCAACCTAAGACCGCTGTGATTGCCTCCTAAAAGAGAAGATAGCATAACATATCTACACTGTCGAATCAAGCGTTTTCACGTCTCGCCTTTTGTGTCCTGGGGCTGCTTCGTTCAGGGTGCGGAAGGGTTATGGAATCATACTTGGGCGTCCGTGCCATGCCATGTTATACGTGACGATATTTAAGGATGCGCTGATAATGCTCCAAATGCAACCCATCGTGTAATCGCCGAGGACCAATCCCGCGAAAAACGGGATGGCGCGGCGATACCCCTTCAAGCCGCCATACCGTAGGATGGTGAATTTAAGAAACCAACTAACTAGCACCGGACACCAGATGTAACTCATCTCCGACGGGCTTACCCCCATGACATATCCCACTGGATGAAATGGCCACCACAGAAACCGCATCTTCATGGCTAGCAGAACCGTTGTTATGCCAAAACCGAGGCTAATCATGCTCATAGTCAGGTAGTCCGGTTCGAGGGGAACGCTCAACCACGGCTGAAGCCGTCTCGTAAAATAGTCTGTACCCATCCCAACAATGTGTGATGCGGAATTTCCCGCCCCGTGGTGGTATGTGAGGCCGAGGTATATAACGAAGGTCGCGGGTATACCGATGATGAGGGTAATAAGTATTGCCCATAACACTCTTCGAAAACTCGTGCCCGTTTGCTCGGCGATGCGGAATGCTTCGAGCTGATTCGGCATCGGGTGAGCGACCAGCTCTCGGTTCAGCCAAAAAAGGAAGGTCAGCACCGTCAGGTTCCGCGCCCCGAATGTGCGTGTCCCAAACGCGGTCACCATCGTGCGCTGCGGATCTACCCAGATGATGTGATGGATCGACACGCCCAAGCTCGCCCTGAGTTTGGTTACTCCGATGGCGATGGAACAGTACAAAACCAAAAACATAATCATTACCCATGCCGACAGCCCTGCTTTGTACGCAAATGCAATTAGAAACAGTAATCCTGCAATAATGCCAAATACAGCGGTGCGATACCGCATCGGCTCGTTCGTGTCATGGAACCGGTTATTGCCGCTGAACGTCTGAAAGAAGACGCGCTTGAGGTGTCTGCGCCCAACCCATAAAGCCAGAATACCCAATCCAATCCAACCACCCTGTGCTTGTTCATCGAAGTACGGGTTGCGTATTCCCATCGCCGCACCCAACACCACTCGAATCAGAAGCTGTAAGATGAAGAAAAACCACGCGGAAAACGCGAGATCCAACGGCATGAAATACGAAAGTCCAATCACAAATGGCTGGAAAGAGACCAGCACTCCACCGGCGTAACTCCACGGTTTTTCCACGAAACTAACCCGTTGCCACCAGACGGGCACGGCGGGGACGAATGGGAATAAGGTGTGCAAGCCGTTTAGCAGACTGATGCCTGCCGCGATTCCAAAGCCTAACCACATTAGCTTGTTCCTCAGAAACCCCGAGATATCTCTCCCCATCTCCAAGGGCATCCAAGTAATCGGATAGGTGAGCCGTTCATGCTCGGTGAATTGCTTTCGCAGAATCACGTTGATGCAGATTAGTACGAAGTAAAGGACAAACATGAAAGCTGACCAATAGAGCATCGGTGCCAGCCACGGTTCGACGTATTTTCGGTCAAAGAACGAGGTCTCGCCGTGAAAAAAGCTGCTGAGGGCATGTGTGTCTCGGGTGGTGAACCAGTCGGGAATATACTGCCAGAACAGATTGCGCCAGTCATTTTCCGGCGTGGCAAACCAGTATGGGTGCGCGAGAATTCCGATCACATGGCTCATGCTCGGATGGCCAGATACCGTTGTCACGGTGACAACCATAACGTAGATAACGAACAGGTCGGATCTGCTGAGCATAAACCGCGGCAGGAGTCTTTTCAGAAGCAAATTCAGTAGAATGAGCGCAAATAGGGTGAAGACCGCGTTGCTGAACAACGACATATAGTTGTGCAAGGGACCGACGATAATGTCATTGATTGCGACCCAATATGCATTAAGCGCCATCAATATTAGACCGATGACAACGACTCTGATTCGAACACCGCCTCGAATTCGGTTCTGGATTGCGGTCGCTTCATTCACAAATCATCTCACAGTGATAGTCTTGGATTTCCGCATCCTTTTGTGGCGGAGAAATTCCATGCCGTCCACTTCTCTGGATCCACTGTAACCCCGTGTACAACCATACCCAAGTGAAGATGCGAGCCGGGGACCTGACCCGTTTCCTCCATCAAACCGATTCGCCACCCTTTTTCTACCGTGTCACCAACGTTTAAGCCGATTTCGTTGAGATAATTAAAGCTTGTCAAGACACTATGTCCAACCAAATCTTTGGCCTGCAACAAGAGCGGATAGGTGTCTGCTTGCAGCGTATCGCTCACTCCAATTAAACCTCGGTGCACGTTTTTCCATCTAATCGGATAGAATCGAATTATTTGATCGAAAATCTTGCCGTTTGTTTCAGCCAAGGGTTTATTAGATCGGGCGAAAATCCCGTGCGTTTTAACTTGTAGAACGCTCAATTATTGGGTAGAGAGCTGAAACTCCGACGGGTTTTTTCAACGAAGGACACGAACGCCTTGCAGGTAGATTGTTTCTACAACAATTTATCCATGCCGTAGGCGCAATTGTGTTTACGCCGTGGCGGCGGGCTGTTGTATCCGGTGTCCTGATAGTGTGATTTTTTTCTGTTCTCACCGAGCTTCAAATGTACTGGGACGCCATGACTAACTTGGATTGTGACCGTGCCGTGTTTTGAACGTTCGCCGCTTGCTGCGGCAAATAAAGCATATTCCCCACGGATAGGTGTTCTGCGAGGCGATTATGTTCAGATTGAGCCGCAGCGGTACCGCATCGAACACTACGTACCGATAACGGCAGCTCAACAACCACAGCCGCGAGATAATCAAGAGGCGGACGGCCCCAGGGCGAAGGCGAGGTTGAATTCTGTTGGCACGGGGATGAGGCGATTTGAGGGATGTCCATGTTGTGTACTGCATGTGAATTTGACTGTAGAGGTTGCCAACCAAGCACGGAAATTATATCACAACCGCGAGTCAATACAAAATGTTTGATTTGATTTTGCCACACCAAATTGCGCGTGATACTCAGGGTTCAGACCGCGGCGGTTCTCTCTTAACATATGGTCATAATGGATACTCTATTTTCGCATAAAGAATCGGCGTCCCTCGCTGATTTTACGACCGATTGTGGCAGAATCTGCGGATTTATGGTATTATATTATGAAAGGGTGTATGCGTCGAACAATTGCGTTAAATCGGTTGCATGTGTTGGATGGATTCAAGGTGTGGAGCATGTACCGGTTCCGCAGCGGGCCGTCGGGAGACAATCATTCCACGCATTGGACGCGCAAGAATGGTTCGACTGCCATACGCTAGAACAACGTAGGCTGCGATATGCGAAACGGTTCATTTTTAGGAGGAGATTTTAATGAATATCTACGTCGGAAATTTGTCCTTTAGTGCCACCGATGATGACGTGCTTGAAGCTTTTCAAGAATTTGGGAAAGTGGAAACGGTGAATGTAATTCGAGATTCATATGACGGTCGATCTAGAGGATTCGGGTTTGTCGAAATGCCAGAAGATGCAGAAGCGAAATCAGCCATAGAAGCGTTAGATGGCAGCGAGTTTATGGGACGAAATTTGAAAGTGAACGAGGCGCGCCCAAAATCTAGACGAAATCAATCAAGAGATTACCGAGGGGGCGGATCTGATAGATGGTAGCGCGCGCGGTTTATACCATGGGATATCATCGTAAGCACCGGTTCCGTGTGATGAATCGGTGCTTTTTTATGATACAGGTAGGTTAGGTGTTGAAAAAAAGCGCCGAGAGGAAAATTTTCACGTCCGCCGCAAACTCCTATGTGATTTACTTCATCGCTAAGAATTGAGGTAATCAAAGCCGTGAAAAATGGATCTCAAATGCTAAATCATCTGGTCGATACGGAATTTGCAGGTGACTTTGAAGTGCCGGAAAAAGAAGGTTTGAAAATGCCGCCCAGTAAGAATCTAACCGATGAAAGAGGGGAGCAGTTGCCGGTTTCAGACCTTGATGAACTCATCCCCGCCTCAAATGCGAGTAGCGACGCGGTATTCAATTTTGAGGATGGTATGGTTCCTTACCTTCAGCAGATTTCGAAAACACCGCTGCTAACACCTATCGAAGAGACCCAACTCTTTGAACAGTTTTCAGTCAAGATACAGCGGATTGACGAATTGTTCAAGCAACTCCCGCCTTCGATGCTGGAGTCTGTGCAGACTAATCTGCGGCGCAGTAGAAAGGCAAAGCGGAAGTCCGTACGCCGTTGGTGGTCGCCGATGGAGGTTGGCGCAATAATAGATTTAATTTCTGCCGAGATTGGGGCGTATCAAAACGGGCAAACCGCGGATTATCCATACCAGAAAAATGCCATCGAAACACTCCGGGAAAAGATTAGTATTGCAGTCGACGAGATGACGGCCGTACGAGAGAAGATTATACGCGCAAACCTGTTGCTCGTCGCCAGCGTCGTGATGCAGTATCGCGCTTATTCAGCATCAATGACGTTGCAAGATTTGATGCAAGAGGGGAATATCGGTTTGATGAAAGCCGTCGAAAAGTTCGATCTTCGAAAAGGGTGCAAGTTTAGCACTTACGCCTATTGGTGGATTATGCAAGCGGTTCAACGAGCTTTAGCACAACATAGCCGCACCGTTCGGTTGCCCTGCTACATTGGAACTTTACGACAATCGATTTTCGACACTCAGACTCGACTAACCAATGAACTTAACCGCGAACCTACTTACAGAGAGGTTGCGAAGGCAATGGGTTTGGATGAGAATCGTGTCGTCGAAATACTTCAAAGCGGACAAAGCACCATTTCACTCGATTCGCCGCTGTTCGACTCAAACGACGCGACCGTTTCTGACACACTGGAGGACGAATCAAGCCTTGCTCCCGATAAGGAAGTACTTACGCGGTCAAGGAAGGAGTCGTTAGAAAAGGCGCTTAACACGCTAACATGGCGTGAAAAGGTTGTAATGCAGCTACGTTTCGGCTTGACTGACGGCACAGAATATACTTTGGCTGAAATTGGACGAGAATTGGGAATTAGCCGCGAGCGCGTTCGCCAGATTCAGGAGGAGGTCCTCCGAAAATTCCGCCATCCAATCTATTCAAAATCCCTCAAAGAACTGCTTTAAGTGATGCGGTATCAACAGAAATTCAATGCGGGAAATTGGGCTTCCTCACGACTCAAAACATCGTCCAAAGTAGCCATGCAGGAGAAAATGCGCGCCGCTCACCAATTTGGAACCACCTTTTAAACCTTTCGGAAGGACTTCAACATGAGCAACGGTTCCGCGTATGATGGATTGCAGAATCATATCCGGCAGATGGAAACGCCGGGAATCGAAACTTGGAAAAACGAGTACTACGACAGAGATTACACTATCGAAATTACCAACCTAGAATTTACGACTATCTGCCCCAAGACCGGCCATCCCGATTTTGCGTCCATCCGAATTACGTATGTTCCGGACAGGTACTGTGTTGAGCTCAAGTCCTTAAAAGAGTATTTCCTGTCTTTTCGCGAGGTAGGAATTTTTCACGAGCATCTTGTCAACAAGGTCATGGACGATTTTGTGGCTGCTTGCAAACCGCGCCGTGTTCAGGTGGAAGGGGATTTTAACATTCGCGGCGGACTGAAGACGGTAGTGCGCACGAGTCACGACTAATCAGTTTGAATGCCTTTCCCAACCTACTACCTATGGATTCCATCTCGGTGCAGAGTGAATCACACCGGTCAATGTCAGGGGACTAGCGGTGGTTTCGCTTGCAGCCTCATGCACGCATGTGCTAAACTTTCCCATCTAGTAAAGATGTACCGCTTTGCCAAACTTGCCCTGCGGCGATTCATGTTGTTCAGTATCGCAATATCGATCGCCATCACCTTTTTCGTATTTAGTCCAACCGGGTTGTTTGCTGTAATAGACCTGTCGATTGTGCGTCCTAGGACAGACTTTACCACAAACAACCAGGCGTTGTCGATTGAAGGAATTGTTGAATCCTCAATTCCGACAAAAGTTGTTGTCACGACCAACACACCGGCCGGGGTTCCCGATTTGGAGCAGTTGGCACATTCTCTCCACGCAATTGTTCTTGACCTTGGAAGTTCACGCCAGCTTAAGGCAGCTATAATAAGTCCCGATGCTGACCTAGATTTATCGTTCGGACCCAGAATGGTACAGATGGCATTCGCGCAAGACGACACAAATTTTCCAGAAGGTCATCGCCTGAACGTTCCCTCCACCATAGGTACGTCTTTCAACAAGACCGTGGTTGACTTTCCGAGCATCATTTCTGCGCAGTTCGTCCAGATTGTGATGCTAGAAGGCTGGCAGCGAGAGAGAATTGCCATCGAATCCATTGAATTTCTAGATTCAACCAATCAGATTATACAGGCCGGTATCCAGTCCATTTCTATCTTGCTAGATCTATCAGTGGAGAATCGGGCGCCATTTTCCGTTCAGGTTTTGCTCAAGACGGGAGAGAACCGACTTACGTTGTTCGCCCGCACACTCGTGCTGCCAGGCGCCAATCAGATTGAAACCGCCGATTGGGTGACAATTTCGCCGTTTTATCTTTCTGAATTGCGACCAGATGCCGCCGATGCGGGATATTACACGTTGAGCGATGGCCATCGGGCGCAGATTGTATTGGCAGTTGATGCTTTTGATGAGAAAATTAAAAAATTACAGTTCTATTCCGTTCCACGCGAGCAGTTTGATTCTTTGTCCTATTCGGAAAACGAACAAATTGTTGAAGGGACGGCTCCTGCCGTGGTGTACCGATTTGAACCGCTGAAGCAGGGCGTGTTCGCTGCAGAGGCGTCGAATTCCTTACGCGATCAACCACCCACGCTCGCGTTTGACGGCATATTGGATTTCCCTTCGACATGGGTCGCAGGGTTAGTGCCGTTGCCTATCTCGCTTACTGCCGATTTGGGTGAGGTCCGTGCAATCAGCCGAATTGTCGTGCACGCGAACGTTACCGAGAACGGTTCTTTTGGACCGCAAAGCGCAATAATATTCACCTCCAATGATAATGTAAACTTCACAGAGTTATTTGAGTATTCGGAGTTTGATGATCGGTCGACAGCAATTCAGTTGCCATCTCATCCGTCGGCTCGGTATGTCCGACTCAAAATCACGGAGAGCAAACAGGCAAATAATGTTCAAATTAACGAGGTCGAATTATTTGACATGTCTGACTCAAAACTTGTTCCGCTTTTAGCGGTTGATCGGATTTTGCTCCAACGTCCGGCGCATCTAGAATTGAGTTATACCGCGTCCGATTTGCTTGCGGCGAATATCCGCCGAAAATCGGACCTTAGAATTTTTGCATGGGATGACCTTGGCAAGGAATGGCAATTAGTAGGAGGAGAAATTGACCTGGATCGTCAGACGGTCAGTTTAGAACTCAACTATATTTCCGAATTTGCGTTGTTCCAAGCTGTCACTTCGAAAATACAGACGGCGTGGAGTTTGAACCCGTTTTCGCCTGACGGAAACGGAATCGCAGATGTAACACGTCTAACAATTATTAACGCGGACACCTCGCCGTTCCGACGGAATGAACTTATCGTTGAAATCTTTGATCTCAACAACAGACTCGTGCGGACGCTGGTAAATCGAAATGTCATGCATTCAAACGCAATGAGTGTCGAATGGGACGGTCGGGACGGAACGGGGCGAATTGTAAATATTGGGCCGTATATCTATCAGATTCAGATCCAATCTGATACGCAGACAGACGTCCGAAACGGCGTGATTGTTGTGGGAAAATGAAGACTAATTGCCTTAGAATTACGCCGGTCAATTATTGTTGAACTCGTCGGAGACGTGTAACCGTCATAGTGGAAGGAGGCAGAGAAAGGGGGCTAAACCGAAGGTGTTAAAATGGAAGAGTGAGAGACCATCGAATTGGAGTAATCCCTTTTTCTTACCGCTTCATCGCTTAAACCGCCCGCCAACCCATCGATTGACACTCCTAATATTCTTATTTTGCGTGGGGATAGTCAGTCTATCTCATTGGGCGCATGCTGCATTCGACGATCAGTTCGTGGGGGCGCGTGCTTATGCGATGGGAGGCGCGTTCGCGGCCACAGCGAATGAATCAGACGGTCTACTCGTAAATCCGGCGTCAATCTCGAATCATTCCGCGCCGCGGCAGTTGTCTGCGACAATGGCGAGACTCCACGTAGGCTTGACCGACGAGACTTCAATCTCGCAAAACCTAATCAGCTATACGAATCCAGTTCCTCTCAGAGGTTCAATTGGATTGCTTTGGAAGCGGTTGAACGTCAGCGAACTTTATTCGGAGAATTATTTGGTCATGGGATTGAGCAAGGGTTTAGCGTTTGGAACGAATGAAGAACGCCGTCTGTCAATCGGAGCGGCGTTAAAGCTGTTACATTGGGACACGGCGCCTACAATTGGGACAAGCGGTAGTATTGTAGAGGATTTGCCGGGCTCAAGACGGTTTAGCTTAGACGCAGGCGTGGTTTTTCGCCCGTCCGAGAATATTCCGCTTGCGTTGTCTGTCCAGAACATCAATACCCCCAACATTGCTTCGAAGTCGTCGAAGATTACGGAGGAGTTGCCGGCGCAGGTGACGCTTGGCATCGGAATATTGGGGCGGCGGTCTACATGGGGGATGGATTTGGTATTCAACCGCAGCCAGACTGATGTCAAGATTGGGATTGAGCAACAATTTTATGATGGTAGGGTGTTGCTGCGCGGCGGATTTCGGTTGGAAAACCTCGCTTGGGGAGCAAATATGACGCTCGGGGGAGGGTATCACTTGAACAGTAGTGTTCGAATGGATTACGGATCCGCTTTTCCGATTGGTGGCATTGTAGACACGTACGGCAGCCATCGAGTTAGCCTTGTATATATTTTATGATACAATCGAGCAGCGGAAGACGAGTGGAATGCGTGGTTGGAATAGTCTAAGAAGGACGGAATATGGGTATGGGAGCAATCATGCGTCACGTCTCACACATAATCCGTTACGCATTGCACCCGATGCTATGGTTGTTAGTCTGTGCCCACTTTTTGAGTTCGGCGTATGCACAGCGTGTAGATCCACTGGGAAATCCTGTATTTGATAAGAGCGGAAAAGAACTCTATAGGATTCAGGCAACGTTTGGCGTATTAGGAGGCGATTCGACGTTGCGCCGTGATGAGGAATTTCGGAAAAAGACAAGTAATCGAAACTTTTTCACTTTCAACATCCCCAGCGAAAATGTCCGTCATCAGTTAACTGTCGGCAATTTTTCGACGAAATTTTCCAGCTTTACGTTAAACAAGGAGCTGTTTGATGCAGCACGCTGGAATATTTCGATTCCGAAAGCGCGTGGAGGAATATCGGCGTTTGTCGGGCGGGTGACCAACAATACTTTTGACATTTTAGGAGAGCGTGCTACCCCCATCGAAAACGTTGATATTACGAGTACCGCAGATTGGTTCATGGTCGGGTTCCGAGCGGAGGCAAATCTTGGCGCACACGATATCCGACTGGGGACGTTACCAGAGCTCACGTTGCCATTGCCTCGGCTCGGCATCAACTATGTGAATCGTTTTTTTACAAACTACGACCTAACTCGTAAAACGAATCCATTTCGAGGGGTCACCGTCGCCAATCCGCCGCCTGAGCTATTTCTCCGCTTCAGTGACGCTTCACCGGAAAACCCCGGCGGCGGGAAAGTTTTCCATGTGCGCGTTTACGTTGACGGCGCCCTTGAACACGAGATAGTCGGCGGGAAAGAGCCACCGGGCGTTCTGCTTCTGCCGCATCAGAGCCGCCGGGATTATCAGTCACGCTGGGTGGATGGCGAAGGGGCATTCACGTATCGATTTCTTCTTTTCAACCCACAGGAAATCAGAAGCGTACGGTTTGAAGTCGATATTGCCAATGATTATCGGGTTGAATTGTCGCCGAACAATCGGGACTTTCAATTGGAACTCAGCGCCGCAGGCAACGTCAAAGACGAGTCGAACCGCCAGCTACACAGATTCTACTACGGGGAATTGACAGATGAAACCACAATGGGTCTCGATTTCCATACGACGCTGTTCGGTTTTTCGATTGAGGCGGAACGTGCATGGTATTCACAGACGAGGCAGTATCCTATTCTGAACGGGCGAAGCACACAGCGAACCACCGGCGCATGGTTCGTTGATGTGAATCGAAATTTTGGCCCCCTTACTTGGCGCAGCGAATATACGCGAATCGATCCCTTTTATACGGCGGACAACTTCGTCGACGACAACGATGATGACGATCCATACGCAGATTCGCGTGAACCAGAGATTTTGATATCAGGAAATACAAAGGATGATCTGGATGGCGACCGCATTAAAGATTGGGATGACGATTTTCTACTTTTCTTTGCAGACCCGCCGAGATTTCGCTTGGGACTCAATCGAGAATCAATTGATTTTAACAACAATGGGGAGCCGGATAATCTAGAAGATGATGACAAACCCAACTACCGCTACGATTACGACAGAGGTTCTTACGGTCATCACACCTATTTTAAGCTGGATTTACCATTCACCGAAGGACTTTCGGTTATACCTGGATATTATTCGAAACACTTGATTCTTGAACATAAAAGCGCAAGAGGATGGTATAATATATTTGCGTACGCGCCAAATCGGATTCGTCACTTTGGAACGGTCAAATTCCGCCATACGCTTCGCCGTTCGCACGACATTATCCCTGATGACGTTGTTATTCGCAGCACTGGGGAACAGATTGAGGACAATTTGGCACTTCAAGATTATCTGAGCAATATCTTCACGATGATTGTCGATTACGAGAACATTGAGAACCTCACAATCGTCAGTAAGTTCAAATATCAGCGCGATGCGCTGTTTCACACTCGCCAGCACGTTATTGATACTGCGTTGATTAACCAGATTCGATATGACTATAAAGTGCGCGACGATCTCACGGTCGCACCCGCCTTTAGGAGCGACCGTACAATCGGTTATATCGTCCCGTTAGATAAACTGATGTCAGTTGATTTCATCCGAAATGCCTACATCTTGACCTTGACGCATCAAGTTGCGGCACAATTGCAATTAAGCGCCGGCGGGCAGTTTCTCACATGGCGTGACTTCAACGATTCACAGAACAATTTCAACCGTACGGTCGGCTTCTTAGAGCTCGTGTTACAGGGCGATGTCTTCGGTCAGAAGATGGGGCTCTTGATTGCTTCCGACTATATCATTCAAAGCTTTATTGAACCCATCGGCGGCGCGGAAAAACGCACAAATATCGGAATTTCGTTGTTTTTATTATAGCCTCAATTAACCCCAAATTAGACCGAGGATTTTATTCGGTTCACTGAAAGGAGTAATTTAAATGCAACAGCAATCGTGGGATGATTTGCAGCCGTATATTCGGTTCATCACCGCAAAACGTGTATTTTGGGTGATACTCATTGTAATAGGCGTGGCAGCAGCCGCAACGAGTTTCTACACCGTTGAAGCCGATGAGGAGGGCGTCGTGCTCCGGTTTGGAGAATACGTCAGATCTGTCCCGCCGGGGCTGCACTTCAAGGCGCCGTTCGGAATTGAAAAAGCAACGGGCGTCCCTGTCCGTAAAGTTTTGAAAGAAGAATTCGGTTTTCGCACGCTTCGAGCTGGCGTCCGTACTCAATACGATGCTCGAGATTTTCCGGAGGAGTCACTTCTGTTATCGGGAGATCTCAACATTGCCGATGTGGAGTGGGTTGTACAATACCGCATTGACGAACCCCGAAAATTTCTGTATGAAATCCGTAGTGCGAATCAAGCCTTGCGGGATCTCTCCGAAGCCGTTATGAGCATTGTTGTCGGTGACCGCACTGTCACAGAGGTGCTTACCGTCGGGCGCGAAGAGATTGCCATGGACGTCAAACAAGGGCTGCAACAGTTGTTGGATTTGTACAATGCGGGATTACACATTGAAAACGTTACGTTGCAAGATATTAATCCGCCGGAGGCCGTGAAGTCCGCTTTTAATGAGGTAAATGAAGCGAAGCAAGAGAAGGAGCGGTTAATCAACGAAGCCTTGCGTGATTACAACGAGTCCGTTCCGAAAGCCAAAGGGCTCGCGTTGCAACAGATTTCCGAGGCGGAGGGGTACGCCCTGAAACGCGTGAACGAGGCAACGGGAGATGCCGATCGATTCAATTCGATTCGGAAAGAATACCAAGGCGCCAAGGATGTAACCCGGCGCAGGCTTTACCTTGAAACGATGAGTGAGATTCTACCGAAAGTAAAAGAGATTTATATAATTGACGATGAATCGAACAGTCCCATTCCAATTTTGCAACTCGGACAATAAAGGAGATTCGCATTGAACGCAAAAATTTTGATACCGTTAATCATAATCGTTGTAATCGCCATAGTGATTGGTCCTTCAATGCTCTATATTGTCCACGAAGGCAAGCAGGCGGTGATTACCGAATTTGGCCGACCGATTGGTGAACCAATTGACAGTGCCGGTTTAAAGATTAAAACTCCGTTTATTCAGAAAGTCCATCGATTTGAGAAGCGAATCCTCGAATGGGACGCCTCACCAAATCAGATCACGACGAAGGACAAACGTTTCATCTGGTTGGATACGAGCGCGCGGTGGCGCATTAAAGACGCGCTTAAATTCTACCAAGCCCTCGGTACGGAGACCTCCGCTCAGTCGCGTCTGGACGACATAATCGACTCGGCTGCCCGTGATTTGGTGACAGGACAGCTTTTGGTCGAGGTGGTGCGCGATTCAAATCGTATCATCGACCTGAACCTCGAAGGACTGGAAGCAGAAGAAGGGGGCGGCAGCGCTGAACCGTTGGAACGGATTAATGTCGGAAGAGGGCAAGTTGCGCAAATGATCCTTGAGAAAGCGCAGCAGAGCTTGCCCGACAGATTCGGAATCGAACTCATCGATGTGCGGATTAAGCGCATTAACTATGTAAAAGAAGTCCAACAGAAAGTGTTTGCCCGCATGATTTCCGAACGGCAGCGAATCGCGGCAAAATACCGATCGGAGGGCGAAGGCGAAGCCGCGGATATTAAGGGGCAAAAACAGAAAGAACTGGAGCGCATTCAGTCTGAAGCCTATAAACAGGCAGAGCAGATTAGAGGAAATGCGGATGCCGAAGCGATAAAAATTTATGCGCAGGCGCACGGCAGAGATTCGGAATTTTACGCCTTTCTCCAGACCTTGCAGACTTACCGGGCAACAACGACTGAAAACACGAAGCTGATTTTATCGACGGATAGCGATCTCTACCGATATCTGAAAAAAAGCGGCATTCTGAATCGTCGATAATGTTTGTGTAGCAACTTGAATAAACGGCGATTCGTCCTTTAATTCCACTGCCGGGAGCGGCAAAATCCTCAGTGTTGAAAAGGGGATTTTCCGGTCGCGTCTTGGAGGGACGTGCCCCAAATTTTCGTTGCGTCCATTTGTTGTCTTAAGATTACGTATCACGACTGACAATTGAGGGTGATGAAGTATGATTCGTTCCCTTCCACTATATGAAACTGACAAAGGATCTGCATGCGCGGCGGGCAAAGAATCCGCCCGGTATTCGTCCGGGCGGCGCCATCCGCCCTGGATTCGAGCTCGAATACCAGCAGGACCAAACTATGCAGATCTCAAGGCAATGATGCGTGACTTAGAGCTCCATTCAGTTTGCGAGGAGGCACGCTGCCCCAATATCGGTGAGTGTTGGGGAAATCGAACGGCGACCTTTATGATTTTGGGGGATGTGTGCACACGCCGCTGCATGTTTTGCGCAGTCACCAAAGGGAAACCGACAGAAGTAGACCGTGATGAACCCCGGCGGATTGGGGAGGCAGTAGCCTATCTGAAACTCAAACATGTCGTCATTACCTCGGTCAACCGTGATGATCAAGTTGACGGCGGCGCCAGTATCTTTGCTGCATGCATCCAAGAAGCGCGCGCCAATAACCCCGATTGCACCGTTGAAGTGCTTATCCCGGACCTTGAAGGAAATTGGGATGCATTAACAGTAATCCTACACGCAAAACCGGATGTGCTCAATCATAACACTGAAACGGTACCGCGGCTTTATCGGCGAGCCCGTCCCCAGGCCGACTATCACCGCTCTTTAGACCTCTTGCGCATTAGCAAGGAGGTTGACGGTACAATCCTGACCAAATCGGGATTGATGGTTGGCTTAGGTGAAACAGATTCCGAGTTGTTGCAGACTATGCAGGATATTCGCCATTCCTACTGTGACATTCTGACAATTGGGCAGTACCTCGCGCCAACCTCACGACACCTGCCAATTCAAAAGTATTACACTCCAGAGGAATTCAATGCGTTGAAAACGGCGGGCATGGACATGGGATACCGCCATGTGGAGTCGGGGCCGCTGGTGCGGAGTTCCTACCATGCGGGAGAACAAGCTGCATTGTCAATTAGCCGTTGAACAAAAGAACTCAGTAAAGATTGCTTGACATGAAATTCTAATTTCGCTAAGATTGAGGTTGATGCCACGGTACTTAATTTATGGGATTCTCAACGGGGTTTAGAATTCGGTTTTCATTGTGGGTTCTCATTGCGGTTGAATCTAGTTGTCAAAAAAGGAGGGTTTTAATGTTTCGTTCTTTCTCACTTCTAATGATAATTTCCTTTCTTGCCATGCCGAGCCTCGCTTCAGGAGCGCTGACCGATGGCTTAATATCAGTTTGGAACTTTGACGATGAAACCGCAAGTGACGCACTTGGCCGCAACGATGGCATACTTAGGGGCGGTGCGGCGTTCTCGGACGGCCAGAGCGGCAAGGCGGTTGATCTCAACGGAGTTGATGCTTTTGTAGAAGTTCCTCACAGCGATTCCATGAACGGCCTCGAGAATGCATTCAGCGTCTCTGCATGGGCATTCTTCCGGGAGCACGGCAATTTTGTTGGTATTGTTTGGAAAGGAAGACAAGTTGGCTGGGCAGCCGGTTTCACGTTTGAAATTGTAAGCCTAGCAAACAGGAATCCAGAATTGATGGGATGGGGTGCTTGTACTGCGGATACTGAAGGTTGGTATCATTCTCTACACCCGCATCTGCAAACTTGGTTTCACGTGGCGCAAATCGCGGACGGCAAAGAACTCCGTTCTTACTTTAACGGCGAACTTGTGGAAGTACCCCATGCTGGCGAAACTTGGCTTGGGGCGGCCGGAGTCGGTAAAATTCCACAGCCACTCTCCGCACCCTATGCGCTCTTTCCAGATCAACCGATTCGGATGGGAATGAGCCAAGGGTTAAATAACAACCTAGACACGAAAACTTATCTTGACGGATTCGTTGATGAGGTGATGCTATGGGACCGTGCTCTCTCAGAAGGTGAGGTCAATCAGGTCATGCGGGGCGAACTTGTAGCGGTTGAACCGAAGAGCAAGCTCGCCGTTACTTGGGGCGCACTAAAGGCACACCATCGTTAATCTGCCGAACGTCTAATTTGAGAAGGAGGTTATTCACGATGAGAACGATGTTTTATTTTACGGCAATTGCTATTTGTGTACTTGTCTTTCATCTGAGTGCTCCTGCTGACATTCTAGATGGGCTTGTGGCTTTCTGGAGTTTTGATGAAGGCGAAGGTGATACGGCTGGAGATTCCATCGGGGAACATCATGGAGAAATCGACGGCGCTACTTGGACAGAGGATGCCATGGAAGGCACAGCGTTGGATTTTTCTCCGAAGAAAGACTCATCTGTAAATATCGAACACATAGAGGGCATTGACGAGTTGCCGAGCGGGTTTACGATATCGCATTGGGCAAAACAGCGCGGACGGGGTGCGATGATGGATAAATCCGAGAACGATGGCGCGAGGATTCAATGGTTCTTGCTCGATGACACACGCCTGCATTGGGGAATCGGTAATTCCTTTGGGTTCGCCCCCGGACTTGGTGAGGTTAGGCAGTGGATGTATCTAACATGGTCACACGAGCCAGGCGACAGTCAGGTGTACATCAACGGCGAAAAAGTCGGCGGCGGGCCAGAAGGCCCTGTTCCAGTAACCGGCCGCCCCATGTATTTTGGGACCCGGATGCCTTGGCAGCAATTTGGTAAGGAGCAGCGGTTCGACGGCATTCTGGACGAAGTGGCTTTTTGGATCCGCCCGTTGTCAGTCAAGGAAATTGAAGAAGTCACCGAGAAGGGAATACAGCAAATTCTAGCTGTTTCGCCGAAAGCCAAATTGGCGACAAAGTGGGCAAGCCTGAAAACCCAACTGTGAGAGTGTATCTGATGATCCCCCAAGGTGCAACAAAATTGCTAGTTTGTGGTCTTTAACATCACTCTTCGCGCCGCGAAGAGAATGCAAAACCCTCGGGCGATCACACGAAAATCGAGGAAGCCAATACTTGAATACTGTCGAAGTGTAGATTGGCAATAATGACGATGTTGAAAATGACGCGCCCTATCGTTGATATTGCAATTACGTGCAGCAACTTCAAAGAATCGCTTCGATTCTACCATGAACTCTTGGGATTTGAGATAGTGATGCAGGTTGACACTTCAGACGAATTGGCAGAAGCGATTGGGCTCGCACCCCGCGGGTTTCATCAAATCCGCTTAAAGGCGGGGAACACGCTGATTAAATTGATGGATATTGAATCCCCGCCGCCGTCCGCTAATCACGGCTTTGACACGGGATTGGGATGGTTCACTATTCTCATTGAAAACATAGCCGAAACCGTGAGGGAATTGAAGGGGAAGGGAGTGGAGTTTGTATCTGAGCCAGTCGATGCGCCGGAAGCTGTAGTGGCTTGTGTTAAAGCCCCCGATGGAATCCTCATTGAGTTCGTGCAACTCAAAAAGTGAAGGCTTAACTTAAATTGATTTCTCTTCGCTCATTTGCGGAGCGGTACATCTCCTCAATGAGACGGGCCACGGTCAAACCGATAGACGCCGTATCAATCATTTTAACCCGGCCTAACGCCCCCCAAACGAAGTGCTGCTGTGGGTCGTCGCAGCCTTCCGCCATCAATCCGAGCAATCGCATCCGTCTTTCATAAGCGTCGATATTGAAGTGGACATCAGCCTCGATGCCATAGACATCTGTGTATAGCGTGAACGGCTGTTGTGCAGTTTCATTCGACTTTGTATCGACGTGGAACGCCAACGGTTCTAGCCGCAGCCCTCCTTTGGATCCCATGATGCAATCTCCATCGCCGCCGTCCAGATTTACAGCCCATGCGGTCTCGACAAACATCGTGATGTCGCCTTTGAATCGAATAAAGCCGGTGCCGATTTCTTCCACGTTGTAGCCGCTCTCTCGACAGCGGATTTCGTCCATATCCAGCGACTGAAATGTTGACGCGGTTACGGATTCAACCTCCGGATTGTTTAGCAGGTAAACCATTCTCGCCATCTGATAGACCCCTACGTCTATCAGAGCACCGCCGCCGGATTTCTGCTTCTGCACAAAATGGGGCGTCGCGTAGCCATCCACATACACCCGTGCACGGCGGAGATAGCGACTCGTCTTAGCATAGTAGGTTCGCCCGAGTGCGCCCTCTTGGATTAAGTATTTAGCCGTTCGTGTCTCTTTGCTAAAGAGCGTTCTCATCTGCACCGCCAGTCTTTTCCCCGTCCGCTGTGCAGTGTCATACATCGCCCGCGCTTCTGCATACGTGGTCGCCATTGGTTTCTCACAGTAGACATGCTTGCCAGCTTCCAATGCTGCGATTGTAACCGGGGCATGCAAGAAATTGGGGAGACAGACATCAACACTGTCAATCTCGTCAATGTTGAGCAGGTCACGATAATCGGAAAATACGCGTGCGATGCCGTGTTCATGACCGACACGCTGTGCGGCAGCGACATTGACATCCGCTACCGCGACAATCTCAACCTCCTGGCGCATTGATTGGTAGTTTTGAATGTGGCGTTTGCCGACTAGTCCTGTTCCAATTATTCCGACTCTGAGCTTGTCTGACATAAGTTTCTCCACAAAACTGGTCTACCAGCGGACAACTTCATTGGGAATGAAATAGGTCCGGGCGATTTCCGATACGCCGATTTGTACCGGCTTGCCTTGCCACATCGGCCCAATATTTCCGGGCGGGTCGAAGTCGACGACTTCGTTTCCACGCAAGGTGACGGTTGCCTCAATGTGCCCCACCTGCATCCGCACCGTGTGCTCCGGTAAATCAAAGGTCAAAAGAAGTTCCTCTCCAACCGAACGCTGCGATATTGTCGCGTACGGCCCGTCAATGTTGAATGCTACCGATTCTCCAGATGGTCTGGACGTGATGGCTAGCGATCTGGGGTTTAGCCATGAGGGCATACGAACCCGTAGGTTTGCCCGCTTCTTCATCTGGATACTCACCCTACCCGCATACGGTAGGTCGCTGGTTACGTCCGCAAATTTGGACGCTCGATTCATCAGCAGTTCGACCGTTACACGCTCCGGTTCCTCGTTTAGCATGCGACACCAAACGAAGTAGAGGGCTCGCGACGAATTCGCGACACAGCACTGGGTGATGCCCGGATTCCATACACGGAACTCATTGGGGCTTGCCCAAGCCGCAAAATTACCCACGAGCCGTTCGGGAACCTGCTGAATCTCATCCATCTCCGGATCAATCGGCGTCTTTGGTACGGATAAGAGTGATTCCTCTATCCACCGAGAACTCGTCAACTGGCATTCGGTCAGCATATTTCTCACGTAACAATCTACGTGTTCCCAATAGTCCCCGATTCCCGCTTCAGTCAGCTTAAGCGCGGTTCCAGTCATTGCGGCGGTATCGCACGCCTCGCAGTTGATAACGCCGCCGCGGTCTTGGGGCCACTCGAGATATTCCGGGAAAAAGCCAATCTCTGGAGCGCCGTGTGTCCTGGCAAATTTGTAGCCCTTTCTGGCGAACTCCGCAAACTCTCGATCGCCCGAAACGAGGGTATATTCAGAAAGCACGAGAAGTCCATTCGCGTGACAGTAGAAATGTATGGCAGATTTTGGCCCCAAATAACCCTCATGGCGCGCCAAAAATCGGCCATCCTCGTCGAAATACTCTGCATGGTAACGTATGAATCGGGCAAGTTGTCCGGCAAGATTCGCTGCAACTTCGTCGCCCGTTTCCCGAACGAACGCACATAGCCCCTGGAGCAGATAGACGCTGTGACGCGCCGGCCACCCTTTCGCATGCTCGATGCCCATGTACTCCGGGCGTCTCCCCGACTGCGTCGCCGGACGGTAGTTCAAGTCATATTTCGCCGGGATATAAGCGTAGTCATCTATCTTAGGACAAATCGCGTCAAGGCGTTCAACCACGCGCTGTCCAGTTTCCAACCATGCTGGATCGCTTGTGAGTCGGTAATGGAGGGCAATAGCACATAGGCTGCGGCCCATGTACACCGGATGAAGATGTCCAATACCATCGCGACGTGCATGAAGCCATTTAATCCAAGCCGCATCGACATCCATGTTGGCTAGATTGCCTGTCATCAATCGGTTAAGCAGGAGCGGCTCGGAGAGCTTCCCCTGTGCTGATTCCCATGTGTGACTGATTCGCGGCGGGTTCACGATGATATTGCCGCGAAAGTAGGTGTCGTAATTCCGCCGCGGATTGACGCTGCGCGTGATGGCGTGTAGCGCAAGTTCAGCGCGGTACGCTAAATCGAGTGTATCGGGAACAACCCGAAGCTCGTAAAGCCCCTCGGGGATAGGTAAGGTTGATGAAGTATGCATACTGCTGACCCCCTTTCAAAGGATTTGATTCGGCAATCTTCTGATAAAATTTGTTAACCGCGTGAGATACTTTCCACTCTCAAAATGTTTGCTTCGGCTATTTTGTGCAGGAATTGTAGCGAGGAATACGTGTAACCAGTTTATAAAGACATATCCTCAACTGTTTTAGCATTGCTTATCCATAAAAAAGGTTTCACGTTAAACGATTTTTCAGCTAAAGCGTCAAATTGACATGATGCTAATTTATTGACCATGTTTTCCAAAAAGAATAAGGAGAATGAAACAATGGAAATGCGAAACTGGCCGCACAAGCATTGGATTTATGAATCTGTTGTGTTCTTGTTTATACTTTCACTCATTGGCTGCGACGCCCTGGAACAGGCGCAGCAACGGCGGAATAAACGACTTAATCCGAACTTTACCCAACAGAATCCGCCTTCAAGTGTTCAAAGCGCAACAACTTCGCTCACCAATCAACCCGCGCCATCCTTCACGTTGCAGGATTTAAACGGTAATCAGGTGAGTCTGGCAGATTTCAAAGGCAAGCCAGTTATTTTAAACTTCTGGACGACTTCGTGAGGGCCATGTCGTGTGGAGGTTCCACACTTGAACAGGCTATACCAGAAATACAAAGATCAAGGGCTAGTGGTCATTGGTGTGAGCAGTGAACCAGATTCTAGAGTGAAAAGTTTTGTGCAACGGACACCAATCGCTTATACCATCCTGTTGAACGGGCAGGCTCAATTTCAGGCATACAGTGTGCAGGGTGTCCCATCCACCTATTATATTGATAAAGAGGGCATTGTGCGCTACCGTGAGGTTGGCTTTGGACCCGGCGGCGAGATAGCCATAGAGCAGAAGATAAAGGAACTCCTTTAACTACGCCCATCAATAGAACAATTTATCCGCAAACGTTTGAGAATTTGTAAATTGAATGAAAAGGTACCGCCTTAGAATTCTGGATATCCTTCTGTGTCCAATTCAGGAGACTCCGGTGGTTGAGAAATTATGTCCGCCGATTCATTTCCAGTTACTTCAATTTCGACGATTCGGGCGGTACTCTTTTCTATCACGCTACCAAACGTGCGATTCACTACCTTTCGGTCATTGCTGCGATACACGACAAATTGAACCTTAGTGATTTTCATTGGGGAAAACCTGAACTCAATTTTGCCGCCAGCCGGTTTTCCATAGGAGGCCTGAGTCCTATACTCAATCTTTCCGGTTTTAATTCGACCTAAGGTTTCCCACCGTTTTTCGCGCCAAACTCTGAGAAGTCCCGAATAAATGCCAAATTTCGAAGCTGGATACTCGGATGAATCCAGTGTGTAAATCACAATCCGATTGACCCGTTTTGGTTCAGGAAAATGCACTTCAATCCAAGCGCAACCTTGTGATTCCCCGGGTATGTTGTCATCGAACGGATTTAGGAAGGGGTTGTAGCCGTGAATCCGTTCAAATTGAAATTCCCAACCGTCCCCCTTGTCCCAATTTTCTGAGGAAGAAATACCGTTAATAGCCGTTGCGGCGTCATGTCCTGGGGTAGAGGTTGAAGTTATGGAGTATTCGATGCCGTCGTGAGTGGAATCGATCATGGATTGAACCCTATGTCCGGGTGTTCCCATTGAAGCAATAACTGTGGCGCCGTTTTCTGCGGTTGCATAGTCGAGTAGCTTTTTGTCCCATGCAACTTCCGGTATCACTTGCGAGAGGCAGCCAATCCCACCAACAGATACCAAAAACACAATCCAAATCCTAACCAAAGCGTATAGGCTTTTCATGCCAAGCCTCCCTGATATTGGATCGCCGAAGCGGTTATCTCAACAAAACAGTGTTGGAATATTAATATAGGTACTTTGGAATGTCAAGTAAACGTCTGGTGCATGCTGTCTATCTTATAACACTTGGTGTAGGTGAGGACGCGATTTTTGCGGCTTGGTAACTTAGACAAAGCCGCGGTTAGAAAACGTCTGATTACGGCTGTGAGCGATTGAATAGGGGTAGGACACAAAGAGGTTTGACTTAACCTGCGATAGCGGTTTGCCTTTCTACGTAAACTTCAAAGTGACATCAGACCTCAATAAGGCATTGCCGGAGCTATTTCAAGACAACTGCGATGATAATGGCCGGTTGGACGAAAAATTGAAACGATGGGGAAAATTTGGTAGTGATGATTGGGTGTTGCCTTGTCGTGAAATTTTCACTTCAACAAGTTTACCCTTTACTCGGTTGGTAGTAGGGATTTGTACCTGCGGCGTGATCCGTGGTATCTACGATTTGAGTAATCTCCGGGAATACATCCTTAATCATTGATTCAATCCCGTGCTTCAATGTGACATTCGCCATGCCGCAACCCTGACATCCGCCTCCCATGTGTATGTAGATTGAATCATCCTTGACGTCCAAAAGGTCAATATGCCCGCCGTGCGCTGCCACCGCGGGATTAATCTGTTCGTCAATGAGTTCCTGAATCTTTTGAGCTTTGGCGTTATCCCAAGTTGGCGTGTTTGGATTCTCAACATTAAAACCGCTCGAATTCAGGTTTTCCACATAGTCAATGGTCGCGCCCTTCAGATTTTCAGCGCTCTCCGGATCAATTAAAACCTTGAAGTCGCCGCAGTCAACGACGACATCGTCCGGAGCTGCCTCTTCTTCAAGCCCTAGCCCGTATTGGAAGGCAGACGCTGTACGTCCTTCAATGGAAATTCGGAGACCTTCAACTTTTGCCTCTTGTCCATCAATAATCGAATTTACCTTTTGCCTTGCAGCGTCGGTAACCGAGATGGAAAAACCCCCGTCCCCTGCGTCGGGCTGTTTCATCCTTAGCTTATTCAGCAGATTTTTCATTGTCTTTGAAACATTCCGTAGAGAATGCTCTCTCCTTTCGTAGTATGGGAAGTCAAATTTAAAACATGCCGCGGCGCGAAAGCGAATTCCTTCCCGGTAAACCAGTGGTTTTCGATGGCTGAATTGCTACGCTGCAGATCTACACAGGGGTTTGGCCAGCAAACGAAGTTCGCCGTTTTCGTCATACAAACGCTGAAGCCGGGCGATAGCTTCCGCTTCCAATTGGCGAATGCGCTCTCGTGTAACGTTTAGTTTCTCTCCGATTTCAAGTAAGGTCCTCTCCTCACCATCTTCAAGGCCGAACCTCATTCGTAGAACGGCTCGCTCTCTTGCCTTTAATTTGCCAAGCAGCGAATCCACTAAATCTCGATCAATCAGTTCTGAAATCAACCCAACCTCCGGGTTTGCCTCCGAGTCTTCGATCAAATCTCCCAAACTATTCGCGTCTCTTTCATCGGTCAGAGGCAACTCTAACGACAGAATCTCCGAGTTGAATTCGAGAATTTCTTCGATCTGTTTATCGGTAAATTCAAGTGATTTGGATAATTCTTCAACTGTTGGCTCCCGTTGCAAATCCTGACTCAGGTTCGCATAAGTCGAGTCAATTTTATTGACTTTCGCAACGATATAGGAAGGCAGCCGAATTGAACGAGAACAATTATCTAGCGTTCTCATTATGGCTTGTCTAATCCACCAAATGGCATATGTACTAAACTTAAAGCCTTTACGGTAATCGAATTTATTTACCGCTTTCATTAATCCAATATTACCCTCTTGAATGAGATCTTCCAAGGGAACATTGTGCCCTTGGTATTTTAGCGCTACGGAAATTACTAACCGCAAGTTTGCCTGAATCAATTCACTACGAGCTGACTCATCCGCTTCTTCAATTCGTTTGGCAAGCTCTATTTCTTCTTCCCGGGATAAAAGTTCATGATGCGACGCTTCGCGCAACCAGCTACTTAGCGCATCAACCTGAGTGCTGCTCGATTCATCGTCTGCTAACGCGGTTATCCATTCCTCGTCGCCCTCCACATACGCTTCTTCTGCCTCCTCAACCAAGGTCTTTCCCCGGACATTATTTTCGGTCATTTCCTTTATTCCCCTCAATCCGATTTCCGCTCCATTTGAGTATTTTCCATGATCTGCTTCTCACCTAAACGCAGGAATAATATCATCTTATCTAAGTTTAGTCAAGTAAATAACTTAAAAAATCATTTTAACTTGTAAATTTTGACTTTTGTTGATATAATCTAAATACGTAAATTGAAGGAGGTGCCATGGTGAAATCGCTACCGAAGGAAACACGGGGAGAGATTGTTTCTCTATTGAAAAAGAGCGATGGTATGACTGCGGGCGAAATCGCTACGAAATTAGACCTCCATTCAATGACGGTTCGTCAGCATCTAACCGTTCTGGAGCGCGAGGGTTATATCCAATACAACCGAGAGAAAATCGGGCGGGGTAGGCCGACGTATGTATATCGCTTAGCAGAAGGGGCTGAAAGGTTATTTCCTAGCAACTATCCGCGATTCACGATGGGTATCTTGGATGCATTAGTTATGGTGGATGGTGCAGAGAAGGTCGACCAGATTCTTGCTTACGACATGGAAGCAAAGATTTCAACACACTTTAAAAACATTGAGGAAAAGAGTTTAGAACGAAGGGTCGAAATGCTCGTGGATTTCTTGAATGAGGAGGGCTACATGGTTGAGGTTGAAGAAACGCCAACGGCTTTCATCATGAAAGAGCATAATTGTGCGCTCGGTTCGGTGGTTGAAAAGTACAATCAGCTCTGTCAGCAAGAACTGTCTCTTTTCGAAAGGTTACTCAGTGTTCCGGTTGAACGGCAATGCCACATGGTTACGGGCGATCACCTCTGCAGCTATAAGATTTCCAAAGTGGGCAACGCATAGCGTGCGTGAAAACTACAAACTATACATCGCTCCGTCCACACTCCAATCTTCCAAGGATTATTCTCTTACCCCAGCGCTTTGCGAATCCGAGCAAGCGCCTCTTCCAATCGTAAATCGGGAACCGTCAGTGCGACCCGAAAATAGCCTTCACCAAACTCACCGTAGGCTGAACCAGCCGTAATGACAACTGCGGCTTTCTCAAAGATAAACGTCGCAAAGTCGATCGAATTCATCTCCTTTGGAGTCGGCAACCAGAGGTAAAATGTCCCCTTTGGCGGCGCGTAGCTATCCGGGACAATATCCTTGAAGGTATGCAGGATTTTCTCACGGCGCCGCGCATATATTTGCAACATTTGCCCGATGTTATCCTGGCATTGGGACAACGCCGCAATTCCAGCATATTGAATAGCGTTAAAGACCCCAGAATCGGTATTTTCCTTGACCTTGGCAATTCCAGAAATGAGTTCTTCGTTGCCCATCGCCATACCGATTCGCCAGCCGGTCATGTTGAACGGTTTCGACAGTGAGTTGAGTTCAACCCCCACATCTATTGCGCCCGGAGTCGATAGAAAACTCAGCGGCTCAGCATCGTCAAACACGATTTCGCTGTACGGATTATCGTGGCAAATTGCAATTTCGTATGTTTTTGCAAATTCGACGACCTCGGCGAAGAATTCTGGCGTTGCGATTGCGCCGGTAGGATTGTTCGGGTAATTCAGGAACATCGCCGTCGAGCGTTTAGCTGCATCTGGCGGGATTTCTGCTAGCCTTGGAAGAAACCCGTTGTCTACGGTAATAGGCACATTATACGGCTCGGCTTCCGCCATCAAAATGCTCGCGCGGTAAGCCGGATACCCTGGATCTGTCATCAACACCGTATCGCCGGGATTAACAACAGCCAAAATAAAATGATGGCATCCCTCCTTAGAGCCGATTAAGCCCAACACTTCGCGTTCCGGGTCTAAATCAGTGTTGTATCTGGCCGTATACCAATCTGCGACGGCTTCCCGATACGCAAACATTCCTTTTTCTTCGTCCGTTGGATAACGGTGGTTAGCTGCTTCTGCAGCCGATCGATTGAGTGCGTCAATGACCGGTTGGGGCGTTGGTTCAACCGGATCCCCGACCGCGAGGCTGATGACATCAATTCCCTCGGCTTTTGCCTTGTTGATTTTGTTGCGCAATTCCATGAACAGATAAGGCGGAATCCTCTTTAAACGGTTCGCAATCTGCATATTTTCTCCCAGACGTTTGTTGAATTTGGTGTTATGAAATGTTTTTTTTGCCGATTTTACTTGCTTTTGACAATTAATACGCCGGATTTTTTGCAAAATAAAACTTCACGGCATGTCGAAGTGTATTTTAAGGGAAAGGTCGTGCGTTCTCTTGCATCTGCCCCTGCGAGGCTGACATCAAATGTCTACGAATTCGGCTTCCACGGAATTTTTGATGATTCCAGATTTATAGCCGCGGCGCAGCAATTCTTTGACGCCGGCTCTGCCCTTCTCGCCGTAGTCAAGGGTGTAGTCGTTGACATACATACCGACAAATCGATCCGTAAGTTTAGTTTCCATATCACGTGCAAAGGTCATTGCATACGCCAATCCCTGTTCGCGATGTTCCAGCGCGTATTGGATGCTCTGCTTAAGGAGCGATGTAATCTGTTGGATGTCCTCGTCCCCGATATTTCGGCGGATTGCATTAGCGCCCAGCGGAAGCGGCAACCCGGTTTCCTCGAACCACCATTCCCCCAGATCTGCAACTTTGCACAATCCTTCGCGTGAATACGTCAGTTGGCCCTCGTGTATGATCAAACCGGCATCGGCACGTCCGTCTTGGACAAATTCCAATATTTGGTCGAATCGGACTACTTCGGGTTGGAAGTCCGGTTGGAAAAGACGCATCGTCAGATAGGCTGTTGTCATCTTGCCGGGAATCGCGACTTTTTTGCCGGCAAGTTCACCTCTCGACATGGGTTCTCTAGAGACGACTAGCGGACCGTACTGGTCGCCGATGCTTGCGCCGCAGGGCGTCAAAACGTAGTGTTCTGCGACGTAAGCGTAAGCGTGAACAGAAATCGCCGTAACCTCCAATTCCGCATTGAGCGCACGGCGGTTTAAGCTCTCAATGTCTTCAATAACGTGCACAATCTCAAGATTGTTGGTAGGGATAAGTCCTTCGGCGAGGGCATAAAACATGAAGGCATCATCGGAATCAGGGCTGTGACCAATTCGAATTTTTTCAGTTTGCTGCATGTCTTCTCCGATTAAACTCCAGAAAGTCAGGAAATTTCGTAATATTCGTGACGTTAACGTTCGAAAATCCGGGCTGATTATAGCAGACGGAGACATTTGTGTCAAGACCTAACCGGGCGGGAACGTAGTCCGGGATGCTTAGCATTGACAGTATCTATTTGGATATGCCAAAATATAAATTATTGACACAGCTTTCGGCGTTATTTTCCGATTAAACGCCGCACATCGAGTAAAGGACAGGTAGGTAAGAGGTTGAATGAAAATCTACACAAAAACCGGTGACACAGGCGATACAGGACTTTATGGCGGCCAGCGGATCTCCAAGGACGCCAAGCGGGTAGAGGCGTTCGGCACGATTGATGAAATCAATGCTTGCATAGGGTTCGCGGAATCGCAGATTGAAGACGAGGAAACCTGTACAATCCTGGCTGGCATCCAGAATGATCTCTTCGATCTCGGCGCAGATCTCGCGACGCCGAATGCACACCGAAGAGCGGAAGGTCTGAGAATTACTTCAGATTTGACGGTTTCATTGGAGCAAATGATAGATAGATTTCAAGAAATACTTCCGCCTATGAGGCATTTTATTTTACCGGGCGGGACCGAGGGCGCCGCCGTGCTGCACCTCGCTCGAACGGTGTGCCGGCGCGGTGAGCGCTGCGTTGTCAACCTTGCAAAAACGGAATCAGTTAACCCGGAAATCTTGCGGTACTTGAACCGGCTTTCAGATTTTCTGTTTGTGCTTGCCCGCCTCGTAAACCACCGCAGCGGGATTCCTGAACCAGTTTGGCGTTCTCGGTTAGAGCGAGTTGAAGAGGACTCGTGAGTATTGTTTAATCGTTGGCAGTATGGGCGCCGTTCTGACCGAGGCGAATTTACCGAAATTCCGGCATGTAAAGCATTGGTTCACCCACTCTTCAACAGCCCCGATAATTCCACAATTTTGGATAGTTCGAGGACAGTCTGCGGTGCCGAAATTTCTTCTCCAGCAAGCTGCATAGCAAAAAGGTGGTCGCATAAGCGTTGCAATCCTTCTGGATTATCCACGTCATACCACGGCGGCAGCAGTTCCAAGCGCGCATTGACGGCTTTGGTCCTTTCTAGAGTCTGTCGGAAAACTACGTCCGTACTCCATGAAACATCCTGAAAGACTTTGGGGATCGCCAACGATGCTCCGTGGGCGGAAAACCCAATCAGGTAGTACCCACCATCCATACTCGGTCCAATAACCACATCGCAGGAATCCAACAACTTGAACGCGCGCTCTACATACTGGAGCGGCAACGTTGGACTGTCGGTACCCACCAACAGCAATTTTGAATAGTTTTGACTGGACGCCCATTGAACAGCGGAGATTAGGCGTTCGCCAAGATTCGATCCAACTTGGGAGACATAAATTGCCTCTAAGCCAATCAGATTTTTCATAGGAATCAGGCTGTCAGGCGGAGTGTAGGCGATAACAAGCTGCGCGGCAGCAATTTTGTGGAGCGCATTGCACCAATCGACAAGAAATGCACGGTATAATGATGCTGCTCGTTCTGGCGGCAGGAAGGGAATCAGACGAGTTTTTACTTCGTTGGGAACTGGATTTTTGGCGAAGACAATTATACAATTTGCCAAAATTCGTCTCTACGCGAGATGGTTCAAAAGTTAGCGGGTGCAACGAAGTGAATCAGCCGCCCAAAAAAGAAAAAGTGGTTCTCAAAACCATCGCAACGCAGGCTATGATAACAGCGAGCATGGCGATGCGGCCTCCCTTCAACGCGCCGCCGCGGGAATTAATATGAAATTTTGCCCCGATTCCGGTGACGATGGCGAGCAGAGACAACCCATACCCGACATTCCATTGGAGTTGGAAGTTGGCGGCCAACAGAGAAATTAACGCAAAACCCAAGCTGACTTTGGCAAATACGCTGATTCGGACTGCCGACTCCTCCTGACTGCTCGTATTTGAAGCCGCCGCGGCGTCCGGTTGTTGATTGCGGCGGCGAGGGGGAGGCACTTCGCGATAGGTTGATTCGGCCAGACGGATGAACTCAGCCATTAATTTTCGCGCTTTCAGCCACTGAAAAAGTTGGAAATATTCGTGCCGAAGGAGCATTGAGAATTCTTGACGTTGGGCACTGAGATCGATAAACTCGTCCCATCGGCTCTCCTCTATTACCCCATAGGGTTCTGGACCGACTTGCAACTCGTATCCCCGGCCCGGGTAATGAATAATCCTGCCAATGCCTTCACGTTCGGCAATGGTAACCTCTTCAAACACGGCTGGTGCGGCTTTTGGCGGCTCGTTCAAAGTCGGAGGGTTAGGATGGTTAAGTGGGGGAACCTTCGCTGTTTCACGTTCAGCGTGTTCCTCATTAGCGATTGCCAAGTTGATTTCGCTTACAATTTCTAATGCTTCGACTTGATCACCACGAGAAACGGAAAGTATAATTTGGCGTTTTCCGTCCGCGTCTCTCTCGCGTGTGGGTCGGCACTGGATGTGCTGATTCTTAAGTGTAGTCTGAACCAAATTGGATTCCCACTCATCGGTCGTGCGATAGATTTCGACCCAATCGACTGTACTGAAGAGTGAATCGTCGTGAGGCACACGTTCTCCTTTGCCGATTGCGGTTTAGTCAGCCGCTCCCGGTTTTAAACCTGCTAGATTCATCTCGCTGCAAAATCGAACCTAATTCAGATTTTATCACGATTCAAAATTGATGTCAACGGGTGCAATCCTTCTTCCAAGACGGCGTATTAAGGCTTCCCAGCACGCCTTTGTGGAAACCGTTGCAGTGCGGCATTCGTATTTATTCTTGCATTCACTGGGAAAATAGTGTATAATGTGCGCGCTAACTGTTGAATGGTTAAACTTAGCATTGTAAGTAAGTAAGTAGTATGAGGGGCAAAACTGAAGCATCTTCCCCAGATTCGCTGTCTTTTTGTACCTCTATGCTTCTTCAGCTTCATGCGACATTTGCAGTATAGAATCTTACAGAAGAAAGGAGGTGCAACTCGATGGCAAGAGGTCAAGTGAAATGGTTCAATGACCAAAAAGGTTATGGATTCATAACCACTGATGAGGGGGAAGATGTGTTTGTGCATTATTCCGCCATTGAAGGATCCGGCTTCAAATCTCTTCAAGAGGGACAAGAGGTCGAGTTCAAAATTGTAAGCGGCCCCAAGGGCTTTCAGGCAGAAGAAGTGATGAAGGTTTAATGTGGTAAAGCACAAAACCTGATTCACGATTCTCAAAATTTTGTACCGAAAGGCTCCCAAGTTTTTGGGAGCCTTTTTTTTGATTGCGGGCAAACGACCGTAGCAATCAATGGTTTTTTGGTCGTAGATGTTATCGAGATTTGCTATAATGCAGGGCGAGTGGCCTTTACCAAGAGTATCAAGAAATTTTACGCTGATGAGATGTCACTGTATTTTAACGGTGATGCTGCAAGTTTTCGGTAATAGCAGTAATTAACGCGTTCTAACAGTACAAATGATAAAGATTGATAATTTAGAACTAGGCGATTTTCCGATTCTGTTGGCGCCCATGGAAGATGTCAGCGATCCGCCTTTTCGCAAGGTTTGCCACGATAACGGCGCGGACCTGATGTTTACGGAATTCATCTCTTCGGAGGGACTCATCAGGAACGCTGCTAAGAGCGTATCGAAGCTAGATATCTTCGAGTATGAGCGTCCTATCGGCATTCAGATTTTCGGCAGCGAAATTTCATCAATGAGAGAGGCGGTTGGAATTGCCGAGAAGGCTGATCCCGATCTGATTGACATCAACTACGGCTGCCCTGTGAAAAAGGTGGCGTGCAAGGGGGCGGGCGCCGGGATTTTACTGGATCTTCCGAAGATGATTAAAATGACGGACGAGATTGTAAAGTCCACGGCATTGCCGGTAACGGTCAAAACCCGGCTTGGTTGGGATGAAAAGACGAAATTCATTGTGGATATCGCGGAAAGATTGCAGGATGTAGGGATTCAGGCAATTACTGTTCACGGCAGAACGCGGGTGCAGATGTACAAAGGTGACGCCGACTGGACTTTGATAGGGGAAATAAAAAATAATCCTCGCATGAAAATTCCCGTTTTTGGAAACGGCGATGTCGACAGCCCCCAAAAGGCGTTTGAATTACGCCAAACGTACGGCGTGGATGGCATAATGATTGGGCGGGCTGCGATTGGTTATCCGTGGATTTTCAACGAAATCAAACACTACCTTGCCACGGGACAAAAACTGCCTCCGCCAACCCTGAAAGAGTGCCTACACGTCATGGAACAACATCTGAATCTCTCCGTCAAATGGAAGGGGATGCGGTTGGGCATCCTAGAGATGAGAAGGCATTATAAGAACTATCTCAAGGGCATACCGAACATGAAACCTTACCGCTCAAAGCTAGTGACGAGCGATAGTTATGGAGAAATTATCCAAGTTATAGACGATTTACAAGAACGTACTGGATTGACCGGATACGATCAAATCGAACAACATGGAGGATAAGATTATGAAAATCAGGCCAAACCGGGTGAAGCAGAAACTTGCAGCGGGGGAACTATCTTACACAATCAGCGGCATCACCCACGCGGACGACATTGACGCATTCGGCCCGAACGGATTTGACGGTGTGTGGCTGGAAGCCGAGCACGGGGCAGTGGACGCGGCGGATCTCGGCAACCTCACCCGCGCCTGCGACATTTGGAATTTGACTTCGGTGGTTCGCGTCAACCGCAACGACCAGGCACTCATTTATCGCACACTCGACCGCGGCGCGCAGGGCATCGTCGTCCCGCACGTGAACACCAAGGAGGAAGCCCAGAACGTCGTCGACGGCGGCAAGTTCGCGCCGATGGGGCACCGCGGCATGTTCACGAGCCGCCAGGGCTACGCAGTGCCCGATTATTACGATGTCGCGAACGATGAGACGCTGCTAATCGTACTGATTGAGGACATTGCTGCTATCGGGAATCTTGATGAAATTCTGAGTGTGGACGGAATTGACGTGTTCATGGTTGCCCCGACAGATTTGGCGGCTTCGATGGGGCATCTCGCGAATATTCAACACCCGGAAGTTCAAGCTACAATTGATGACGCACTCGCGCGCATTCAGACGGCGGGACGGGTAGCCGGCACGCTTGTCAATAACCGAAACGTCGCCAAATACGTTCAGGCGGGGGTGCGATTCTTATTGACACAAGTTAAACCGTGGCTTGCTGACGGCGCAGCCGAATTCATGACCAACGCCGAGAACGCTAGGTGACGCGAGCGAGCGTTCGCCGATGTTTAACCGGTGCGAAATAGTGCATGATTAGATGAAGCTGCGGATTCCTTCAAAAAAACTCACACGACACCTTGACCCTTCAATCGGGCGACTTCATCGGGGGCCATTCCCAACAATCCGGTTAGAATCTCGCCGGTATGCTCACCGAGATTGGGTGCGGGCGCATCAACACTTCCGGGTGTTTCCGATAGCTTAATCGGAACACCCGGAATTCCAACGGCGCCCGTCATTTGGTGTTCGACTTCGACAATCATCTCCCTCGCCAGGACTTGCGGATCGCTGGCTACCTTGTCCACTGTGTTGACGGGACCGCAGGGCACACCAATCTCTTCAAGCGCAGTCTCCCACTGCTCGGTTGAACGTTGGCGCATAATCTCCGCAAGGATTGGGAATAGTTCCTCATGATTCTCGGTGCGCAGCGCATTCGTGCAGAACCTACTGTCGTTGATTAGCTCACGCTGGTTGACATGCTCGCAAAACTTCTTCCACAGCACATTGTTTCCCATGGCTATGACCACATAGCCGTCTGCGGATTCAAACGCCTCAAACGGCGTTATTGTTGGATGGCGCCTGCCCAACGGCTGCGGCACCTCGCCGGTAGAGAGGTAGCGCACCATGGCGTTTTCCAGGATTGCTACTTGGCAGTCCAACATACCGACATCAATGAATTGCCCTTCGCCAGTCTTGTCGCGGTGCCGCAGCGCCGAGAGGATCCCGATCGCCGTAAACAGTGCGGCGGTGATGTCGCTAATCGACGTACCGACGCGAACTGGCGGACGATCCGGTTCGCCGGTGATGCTAATCATACCGCCCATCCCTTGGATAATCATGTCGTAAGCGCCTCGACCGGCATAGGGTCCAGTCTGGCCAAATCCCGAACAGGCTGCATAAAGCAGCGGCGGGTGGTGTTTCTTTAGAGATTCGTAGTCCAAGCCGAGTTTTTTCATGGCGCCCGGTCGAAAATTTTCGAGGAGTACATCCGACTTTTTCACCAACTCCACGAAGATATCCTTGCCAGGCTGGGATTTGAGGTTCAGTGTCAGGCTTTTTTTGCCCCGGTTTATGCTCATAAAGTACAGGCTAAAGTCGTTTTTAAATGGGCCGATGCCTCTGGCTTCGTCTCCGACAATAGGCTGCTCAATTTTTATGACTTCGGCGCCGAGATCTCGCAAGATCATGGCTGCGTAGGGTCCTGCCAAAATGCGGGTGAGATCCAAGACTCGTATGCCTTTTAATGGGCCTTGCATGTATTTTCCTTTCTGTCCGTGGTGACACGTATTTTAACACGATTCACGTATCTATTTGAATCGAAAACCGATACGGCGGCCTCATGGTAGCGCCGGCAAATTTATGTTGATTTTCCCTCAAACACCTGTACAATATAGCGCGTGAAAATTCAGATAAACAGGCGACGCGAGTTTTGGAGGAAGAGATTATGCGACACAACAAATTGCGCGAAATACTGAACACGGGCCAACCGAGCATTAGCACGCACGTGCACAGCACTTGGCCGAGTGTTGTCGAAGCTATCGGGCATACCGGCATGTACGACTACGTCGAATTCGTCGCGGAATATGCGCCTTTCGACCTGTATGCGCTCGACAACTTCTGCCGCGCGGTTGAACTTTTTGACATGTCCGCCATGATTAAAATCGATCAGGAACCTCGAAACTTTCTGGCGCAGCGCGCGATCGGATCCGGCTTCCAGAGTGTTTTATTTGCGGATGTCCGGACGGTCGAGGATGCACACGAGTGTGTTCGAGCGGTACGCCCCGAAACGCCCGAAGCCGGCGGATATCACGGAGTTGCCACGCGGCGCGCCACATATATGGGATATGGCGGCACAAAAGACTATGTAAACGCACTAAATGACATCGTAATTGCGTTTATGATAGAAAAAAAGCCTACAATAGATGCCCTAGCGGACATCCTGTCAGTGGATGGCGTAGATATGCTCCAGTGGGGCGGGGCGGACTTTTCTATGAGTATTGGACGCCCCGGAGAGCGTTACAAACCGGACATCAGAGCCATTGAGCGGACCGTAATAGAAACGGGTCTTAAAATGAACGTTCCGCCGCGAGCGGAAATTGACAGTGTGGACGACGCAAAATATTACCTAGATTTAGGCGTGCGCCATTTTTCCATAGGTACAGACATTATGGTGCTGCACAGGTGGATGAAGGAAAACGGGGAGGCGCTGCGTAAAGAGATTTTGGGGTAAGCAGCGTTGGAACAGTTTTTGCGTTAAAAAACATTGCCATCATGGGCAGAATAGGGGTGGGGGTTATGACGTGCGGTGTGGATGCAATACGATTTTGCAAAATATCACAGCACGCGGAGTGTGCCGTTATGAGCGGCGAGACGCCGTGCCTACTGCGGAGGCGTGGTGAGATGGCGCGCTTTCGGGGGAGGGAAAATATTACAGTTCGGGCAATGAGAATTTTTGTGTTGGCGGTGATAAGCACCGTGTTGTTTGGACACGCCGTTGCCGACGACTGGCCGCAGTGGCGAGGCGTTAACCGCGACGGCGTATGGCTGGAAACCGGCATTGTCGAGAAATTCGACGAACTTTCGATTCGGTGGCGGGCAGAGATTGGCGCCGGATACAGCGGGCCCACCGTCGCCGAGGGACGTGTGTACGTGACCGACCGCATCACGAAACCGCAGCAGATGGAGCGCGTCCACTGTTTTGACTGGGAAACCGGAAACGAGATCTGGACTTACGCTTACGTCTGCGAATACCGAAATGTCGGTTACACCGCAGGACCGCGCGCCAACGTGACTGTGCACGAGGGTCTGGCGTATGCGCTCGGCGCCATGGGGCATCTGCACTGCTTTAACGCGGCGGATGGCGAGGTCGTCTGGAAAAAAGACCTCAACGGCGAATACAATATTCGCATGCCGACATGGGGGATTACGAGCGCGCCGATTATCGACAAGGATTTAATCATCGTGCAGATCGGCGGTTCTCCCGGCGCATGCCTCGTTGCCTTCGACCGCAAAAACGGCGAAGAGCGGTGGACAGCGCTCGACGACCGCGCCTCCTACGCTGCGCCGATTATTATCAGTCAGTCAGGCGAGCGGGTGCTGGTCTGTTGGACCGGCGACAACGTTGCCGGACTTAACCCGCAAACGGGCGAACTACATTGGAAACACCCGTTTGCACCCGACAAAAGCGTCATATCCATAGCGACGCCGGTATTTCACGGCGGACGTCTTTTCGTCTCCAACTTTTTCGAAGGTTCGCTCATGCTCAGGGTTCACCCCGACCGATTGTCGGTTGAGAAGATTTGGCGGCGAAAAGGCGTTGATGAGAAAAATACCGACAGCCTACACGCCATCATGTCGACGCCGCTTCTGATTGGCGACTACATTTACGGCGTTGACAGCTACGGCGAGCTGCGGTGCCTTGAAGCCGACACGGGCGACCGAATCTGGGAAGATGTCACCGCGGTTCCTAGAGCGCGCTGGGGTACGATTCACTGTGTACGCAACGGCGATAGGGTCTGGATGTTCAACGAACGCGGCGAATTGCTTGTCACCACGCTGTCTCCGGCGGGGCTTAACATCATCAGCCGCGCCAATCTCATCGAGCCGACACGCGGCCAACTCAACAGCCGCGGCGGCGTTTGCTGGTCGCATCCGGCATTCGCGTATAAGCATGTTTTTGCCCGCAATGACGAGGAACTGGTGTGCGCGACGTTGGCGAAGTAGCTGAACGTTGGATGAACGTAGTCGCCGTGCCGTGCGCGCCGCCATGCCCAATCTCTCACGCCAATTCGCGTTCTTCTCTCAACCCACGATGCGGACAGACGTTCCGGCGAGACAGATTGCATTGGGATATGCGAAACATTTAACATGATATACTTGATGGTTCTGTGTTCGATACTGGTATCGAGCCAACGCGAGGTTATTCCGATGACCAACGATTCCAATCAGGCGCATCTAAAGCGGCAGCAGATGGCTGGCGACCCATACCGCCCGCTATATCACTTCCTACCGCCGGCGAACTGGATGAACGACCCGAACGGCGCAATCTTTTGGAAAGGGAAATACCATCTGTTTTACCAATACAACCCCAACGGCGCATTCCACGGCACGATTCACTGGGGGCACACGGTGAGCAAGAATTTGGTGCATTGGACCGATCTGCCAATCGCACTGGCGCCGACGCCGGGCGGCGCTGACCGGGAGGGTTGCTATAGCGGAGGCGCAGTCGTTAATGACGGCGTTCCGACGCTAATTTACTTCGGCAATCCTGACGGTAATTGCATTGCGACCAGTACAGACGATCTGCTGACATGGCAAAAACCGCCCGAAAATCCGGTTATTCCGCAGTCTGCGCCGGGCGCGGAGTGGCGGGCGTTTGATCCGTGTGCGTGGCGGGAAGGCGACACCTGGTACTCGCTCGCCGGCGGGCGGCTCGACGACATTGGAGACACGGCGTTTCTATTCCGGTCGCCGGACATGATAAATTGGGAATTCTTGCACCCATTTTACGCCAGTGAATTGGACAAGGAATCGGAATCGGATTGTGCCGTCCCCGATTTCTTTCCGCTCGGCGAGAAGCACATGCTGTTGTTCGCCAGCCACGAGCGCGGCGTACAATACTATATCGGCAGATATGCAGATCAGAGGTTTTATCCTGAGCGCCACGGCAGGCTGAATTTCGGGGAATTCGGCGGCAACAGCGGGCACCTGTGTGCAGGCATCACGTTGAGAGACGGCGGGGGAAGGCGAATTTTCTTCGGCTGGGTTTCAGAGGGCCGCAGCGAAACGGCGCAGCGCGCCTCCGGTTGGGCGGGGGTGATGTGTATCCCGCGGGTGTTGTCGCTGTTTGACGACGATTCGCTGCGCATCGAGCCTGTGCCGGAAATAGAAAAGCTGCGCGGCAATCATCACCGGACTACCAGTCTCCGCATTAACGGCGGCCGATCGGTACGGCTAGCCGGTATTTCCGGGGATTGCCTTGAGCTCGACGTTGAACTGGATCCGGGCGGCGCGGAGGAATTCGGCGTCAAGGTGCGCTGCGCGCCCGACGGCGGCGAACAGACGATAATCGCTTATAACCGTACGGAGAAACGCCTCATTTTGGATGCGGAGCGATCGAGCGTAAATCCTGACGCGGTTAACCGCGGCGTGCAGCGCACGCCGTTTGCGTTGGATGCGGGCGAACTGTTGAAGTTGCGAATTTTCGTAGACCGTTCTATCGTTGAGGTCTTCGCCAATAAGCGGGTGTGCCTCACAAAACGGATCTATCCGTCGGGGCAGGACAGCGTTGGGGTGGAAGTTTTCGCTCGCGGCGGGGACGCTGTAGTAAAGTCGGTTGATGCTTGGCAGATGGGGGCGATTTGGCCGCAGTGAGTCGGATGCGGCGAGTAATCTTTTGATTAAATGATGGGATGTGATTAAGCTCTTGTAGGTTTGGGATCAACCGAGTGAATAACGAGGGCGATAGTTTTTGTAGGTTGGGTTAAGCGGTGATGACGAAAGGAAGAACATACTCTGCGTGCGTTTCGAAGTTAGAAAGCGTTTGAAATTTTGATAAGATGTAGCGAACCCAACGCTTTTCGGTAATTGCGAGGTGTTCAGGTCATTGGGCGACGTTCGGAATTACGAAAAGCGTTGGGTTACGCTCTGTGTATCGGGTTTGTACGCGGTTAGGTTTCCGTAGCGCTATGTAAAATTGTACGTTATTTGGTAATACCCGCTCAACCCAACCTACAAGAAGCTTTATCGCGGCTGGAAGCCGCTCCCACAGTTTTTGTAGGTTGGGTTAAGCGGTGGTGACGCAAGGAAGAACATACTCTGCGTGCGTTTCGAAGTTAGAAAGCGTTTGAAATTTTGATAAGATGTAGCGAACCCAACGCTTTTCGGTAATTGCGAGGTGTTCAGGTCATTGGGCGACGTTCGGAATTACGAAAAGCGTTGGGTTACGCTCTGTGTATCGGGTTTGTACGCGGTTAGGTTTCCGTAGCGCTATGTAAAATTGTACGTTATTTGGTAATACCCGCTCAACCCAACCTACAAGAAGCTTTATCGCGGCTGAAAGCCGCACCCACAGGGGCGGGTCGCGATTCGGAGATCGCTCCTACAGGATACAGTGTAGGGTTAAAGAAACGGAGTTTTGAAGAAAAATTCCGTTTCAAGGAAACGCGCCGGTTCGTGTAAGGTCAAGGTTCTTTTCCTTGCGGCGGGGTGGGTATTGTGCTATAATTTAAGCGGGTGAAAAACGTGGCTGCACCAATCAAAATAATCACTGTTAATCGGAAAGCACGCCACGAGTATCACTTGCAGGATCGGTTTGAAGCGGGGGTTGTGCTTCAGGGCACGGAGGTAAAATCCATCCGCGCCGGCAACTTTAGCCTGACCGATAGTTACGTGCGGGTTCAAGACGGTGAGACGTTCCTGATTGATGCGCACATTCCCGCTTACACGCACGGAAACCGCGAAAATCACGAACCCAAGCGGGCGCGCAAGTTGCTGCTGCATCGGCGGGAAATTAAGAAAATCTCGGAAAAGACGAATTCGTCCGGGATGACAATTGTGCCGACCAGGGCCTATTTTAGCGACAGTAACGTCAAGGTCGAAATCGCGGTGGCGCGCGGCAAACAAGACTACGACAAGCGCGAAGATATGAAAAAGGATGCGGATAGGCGCGCGATCCAATTATACAAACAGCGGTATTCAGCGCGGTAGCAGTGCAAGAACGGGTTTTGACCGCCGGGTTCTTGCGCACCGATTAGGGGGTGAAAAGGTTTCGACGGAAGTAGATGAGATGAAGGTTGCATGCCGAGGTCTCCGCAGGCCTCGTTAAACAGGCGGAACAAACACAACTGCCGATTACGAAGAATTGGCTCTAGCCGCTTAAAGCGGCTACGTTCGGTTTGCTTGCGGCCCGTCGGGTTAACCGGGCGTCGAGATACGGGCTGTGCGATTTGCTTTTTCTTCAGGGGCAACCCGCGAGATTTACTGGGGATAGCTAATGCGAATCCGGCATAAGGGAGCCGCTGCGGTGAAGCATTAAAACTTATGCTAAGCATGTAGTAGCCTTTGTTGAAATGCCTCCGGACGCGGGTTCGATTCCCGCCACCTCCATCACGTTATTTGGTTCGCTAGTTTGGTTGAAGCACAATCATCATGCGCCGCGCGTGATTACACGCGTTGCGGCTTGTGCCGTGCCCATTTTTAAGCGCAGTAACAGGATTTAGGTCTAACACTCCTTTTTGGCGTATGATTTACTATATCCATACCGAAAAGGAGGATGCAAGCCGCGGTTATTTTATGAAAATCGAAAACGATTAGGATTTGCGTTCTCATTTAGCTCACTCGTTCTTTGATAGGCTTGGCAACTGTGCAGCCTAGTTTTGGATTTACCATCTGAAAGATTGTTGTGCGTGAATTAGGAAACAACAGTTTCTTGATTAAATGCTGGAGCATGACGGGTGCGGCAATCAAGAGTGCAATTGCGCTGGCCTTGATCGTCTGCACGATCGGGAGGGTATCCGTTGCCCGCGATCCGGTCGACATACCGGTCGTCACCTTCGATACTGTGGTCGTGACAGCAACCCGCGTCGGGGAGCCGCTGCAGCAAGTGCCGCTTAGCATCTCGGCGGTGACCGGTGCAGACCTTGAGCAGCGCGCAATCGGGAACCTCACGGAGTTGGCGCGCTGGATGCCCGGTTTCACCGTGGTCGACCAGGGTGCGCGCGGCAGCAACGCCGTCATTGCCCGCGGACTCAACACGGATTCGTTGAGCGGATCGGAGTTCAATGGCAACAACTACAACAATAGCGTCGCCACATATCTCGGGGACATCCCCCTAGCGGTTGACCTGCGGCTGTACGACATTGAGCGGGTCGAAGTGCTACTCGGACCGCAAGGGACACTGTACGGCGCCGGCACGCTAGCGGGAGCGGTTCGCTACCTGCCGCGCCGGCCCGACACTGGGCGGCGCACGTTCGAGGGACGCGGCGACCTGTTCGCCCTAGCGCACGGCGGCGTGCCCGGTTCGGATGCCGGTGTCACGTTCAACCTGCCGCTGGTTTCGCGCAAGTTAGCACTACGCGGCTCGATCGACTACTACGTCGACCCCGGGTTCATAGACTACGACTATCTGCTGCGCACGCCAGGCGTTTCCGAGCCGGAGCCGGACGTGAGCGACCCCTCCACGGTGGAGGCAAACCTGCGCAGCGAGCCGGACGCCAACACCGAGGAGACGGTTTCGTCGCGTCTCTCGTTGCTGTGGGAGGCGACCGCGGAGCTGTCGGCTCTTTTCACCTACCATCTACAGGATCAGCGGGTCGGCGCGCGCCAGATCAACCATGTCAAGTCGTTCGACACCGGCCGCTACGCCGCGGCGCATCGCTACCTTGAGCCAAACGATCGCAAGAACCAGTTATGGAGCCTGGAACTGACCTGGACGCCGGATTGGGCGGAGTTGACCACCGCCGTCGGCTACTCCCGTTTTACGGCGGAGGGTCAGCGCGACCAAACCGACCTGCTGATCCAAGCCTTCGGCATCAAGGGGCTGCTGCCGGCGGAGTTCCCGGCGTTAGCGCAAGCTCAGGCGTTGGATCCGAACGTCTCCGCCGCCGACCTGACGGCGCAGTTCCGGTCTTTCTCGGCTTACACGCATGAAGACTCCTGGGAGGAGCGTTTCAACTGGGAGACGCGGCTAGTCTCGACGGGCGATGGACCGTGGCGCTGGGTCGGCGGCGTCTTTTTCAACAACTACGACAGTAGCGGGACGAGCTTCGAATTCACACCCGGTCTGACGGAATTTTCGGGCATCACGCCCGTCCGGGGAGGTGTGCCGGTATCCGAGCCGGTCGAGTATTACAGCGTCGACAGCCAGTCAGTAGACGAACGCGCCCTGTTCGGGGAAATCTCCCGCGGCCTGGGTGACCACTGGCACGTGACGGTCGGCGGCCGCTGGTTTGGCTACCTCATCGACACCGGCAGCCTGACCGAGTTTCCCTATACGCCGCTGTACAATTCGCCGTTCACCGCCTTCGAGTCCGACGACCGGGGCGTGCTGCTCAAGGCAAGCGCCAGCCACCGTTTCGATGACCAGACGAGCGCCTACTTTACCCGTTCGGAAGGCTACCGCATCGGCGGCGGCAACAACTTCCGAATCTGCACGGACGAGGAGATTGCGCTGCTCAGCGACGCGGATCCCGGCAACGACCCGCCGCAATCCGGCTGTATCTACGAGGACCAGGCTCTGATTAAGCCCGACAGGACGACCAACTACGAGGTGGGCTTGCGCCGCTCGTGGAGCAACAGGCGTTTCCTTGCCAGCGGTTCGTTGTTCCACGTGGACTGGACGGACATTCAAGTCGCGGGTGAGACGCCTTTCAGCGCGCAGCCGATCATTCTGAACGGCGCCGCGGCTATAAGCCGCGGCGTGGAGGTCTCCGGCGCCGCCGGGCTGTCGAGTGCGCTGCACCTGCGCGGGACTTGGTCGTACACGCACGCGGAGCTGAGTCAGGACTCGCCAGGTCTGCTTGATGCCGGCGCGGACACCTTCAAAGGCGACCGCCTGCCGGGCGCGCCGCGGCAGCAAGGCAGCCTGCTTGCGTCCTACGGCGTGCGGCTCGGCGGCAGAACTACGCTGGACCTGCTGTACGGCTACACCTACGTTGGCGACGTGTTTACACGAATCGGCTTGCGCGCGGGCGGCGAAGTGCTGCCGGCATACGACCTCCACAACTTCTCGGCGGCAGTCTTGATGGACGGCTGGGCGCTTACGTTCTACGCCGAAAACTTGTTCGACAAGTACGCCGTAACCGGCGTGCGCCAGACGCCTGATCAGATTGGTACCACGGAGGACGGTTTCCGTGCACGCCGCTACTTCGCCAACGTGCTCACCCCGCGGCGAGTGGGTGCGCGCATCCGCTACACGTTTCAGTAAATCTTGGGCGATCAACAGAGTGAATAACGAGGGATCAAGCGACTGAATAGGGAGCGCGATAGTCCTCTCCTATCTTGTCTTCTTCAGCTTGCCGGAATAATGTGTCGCGATTTGAAGATTGTTCCTACCGTGTTTTGGATGTTTCATTGAGTTAAGGAGTTTTGGGCAAGATGGCTGAGTTTCAACGCTTGCCATCTCGAATTCGTGATACGGTCACGTCGCAACTGGGCGCAAATGAGCAGATCGAATTATGCTTTCTCGGTAGATCCAATTTCCTAAGCCCAGATTTTGTTATCATCACTTCACATCGGTTGCTGGTGCTGGAAGAACGCAGTATGGGGAGCTTGGGTGCATCCTACACCAACATTCGGTGCAACCTTCTGTTTTCTGAAATTTCGGCGGTAAAGCTGAGCCGCGATTGGAAACACCGCCTGTTACGCCAAGCCTGCGTCGAAATTGATAAACGTAATAGCGATAGATATCTCATCAATCGCGTGAGTCTGCGTGAAGCCAAGCTGGCGCTTGAATTGATTTCCACACAGATTCAGCCGGGTTGAGAATGGGGCTGATTGCCGCCCGAGATGCGCACTGCATTTCAAGTCTGAGATATTAATCATGTTGGAATTTCTCGTTGAACTCACCCGTTGGTATAACCTGTTTTTCGTCCTACCCGTCCTCGTCGCGCTCATTTATCTATTCTTGCACACAATGACAGCGTCGGACATCGGCGGTTTAGAAGCAGGATTCGGGGATTTGAGCGTCATAGCGGCAGATCGGCTGCCCGCGGCGCAAGAACGCACTGTATTGGTTCGCTTCTTCACGTTTCTGAATGCGGGCCGTCTCCCTCCATTAATGGTTGTTGCGCCCTTTTTTCTTTGCTGGGGATTTATCGGGTTTGTATGTAATCACTGGTTCGTCCCGTTGTTCGAGGGCATGATATTGCTAGCCGTACTGGTTTCAGCCTTGACGGCATTCGTCCTCAGCAGCCTGGTTACGCGGTTGTTGTCGCAAGTCATCGCCTACGTATTCCCGACCGCTCTAGCGGATGAAATTCAGCGAGCCGACTTGGTGGGAACGGTTGCGACGGTGACGAGCATTGACGTGAATGCGGATTTTGGTATGGCGCGCACGGAAGACGTTCCGTTCAATGTGACGATATTCTGCCGGATTGACGAAGGGGAGGCGCGCATTAAACAGGGCCAGCGAGTCGTATTGTGGGATTATGACCCGCAGATGAATTGCTATAAGGTGCAGGAATTTAACGAGGATCAACCGACCGAATAGGGAGGGATCAACTGAGCGAACAGCGAAGGCGATAGTCTTTCTTGGTTTTCTCTAGGGCGTGTTGACATTTGGCATCCCGTAGGTTGAATTGAACGGTTAAACGGCAGTCTTTATCAAGTACAAAGGAATCTTTTGTAACACAATCTGTTAGATTGTGATCCGAGCCCGCAAACTAACAGTTTGCGCTACTTATATCAGATTATCCAATGGTGACAACGTTTGCCGAATCAGTAGCCTCAAAATGTCAACAGAACCTAGTTTATAGGCCTGTCTTCTTCAGTTTGCCGAAATATTATGTCGCGATTCGCAGATCGCTCCTACGGGATACAGTGCTGTGTTAAAGAAACGGCTCATTCAAGAAAAAAATCGGTTTCAAATACTGAAATACCTCTTGCCTTGTGCATAGTAAAAGGCTTATAATACAGAGCGCATTATTGGTGGACATATTAAAATAACATGGAGGAGCAACCATGGTAGAGGTAGAAGTTGCACTCATTACTGTTGATACGAGAGTAAATATGCCGATAGTTCTTCTGAAAGAGAAGGAAGGCAGTCCGAAGCGGGTATTGCCCATCTGGATTGGACAGGCGGAAGCAACGGCGATCCAATTAAAACTGAAGAACGCGCCCAGTACCCCCCGCCCAATGACGCACGATTTGATGAAGAACCTCATTGAAAGCCTTGATGCTCAGGTTGATTCCATTTTTGTTCATTCAGTGATTGCATCGGAGGGCGAAGGCGGCACATACTTGGGCCAGATTAACCTTGAGGTGGATGGTAAGAAAATCGAGGTTGATTCCCGTCCAAGCGACGCAATCGCACTCGCATTAAGGCTCGAAGCGCCCATTCATGTTGCGGAAAAGATTTTGGACGAGAACGGATTTTCCGAAGACGAAATAAAAGAGTCGGGCAAGGAAGCCGCGAAGAACACCCTGGAGAACTTGGACGAGGACGCATTGGGGCGATACAGTGTGTAGTCGTTGCGTTTGGTAAACGGAATCGCTGGAATTTTACGCGTTAATCGAATTAATCAGTTACGTATCATGCAGCTATTCAACCTCTGGTATGGTTTGAGGTTAGCCGCCGCCGTGTCGTGCGCCGACGGCAAATATATGTAAAACCCCTATTTTTGGCAAGGTGGAAAATCCGATGAAAGTCCTCAGAAATGTCGCACTATTAGCGTTAATTTTGGTACTTGTCTATATTGCGCTAGAAATAATTACGACGTTTGTCTTCCCGTTAATCACTTGGGTCATTAACATCGTTATTACGCTGGTGCTGCTCGTCGCGATTGGCGTTGCGCTTGTTTACCTATACCGAAAGCTTAAGGCGTAGCGGGTAGTTGGATAAGTACGGGTTCGGAAGCCGAACCTGCCGGGATGAAAAAAAATATTTTCGGTTGGGATTTGCGGATATTGAGCCGAGGGAGCGCGGTTTTCTCTACTCGGCTTTTTTTGTTGGAGTTTTGGAGTAAACGGCGCATAAAGTAATAGGCACACGGCGTGTGCCTATTACTTTGATTTTTTGTTTGATTCTCGAATGATAATCTGTTACAATCGTGGTGTTTGCGAATTGGATTCTCGAACATCTAATTGATTTTCTACGGATAATTATGCGCGTACACGATAAATTTTCCGTCCTACCAGCCGATGAAGGGAGGCAGTAAATGGACGCACGAACGCTGTCGTCACCCATTCATACGCTGAATCTGAATGAACCTTGCTATGTGGACCTCGGCACTCCTGTACTGGAGGTAATCAACCTCATGCAGAAGGGTCAATTTGGGTGTGCGCTGGTCATAGATAGCCGCGACCGACTTGTCGGCATCGTCACCGAGCGTGATTTTCTTGTCAAAATCATGGGAGTGCAGATTGATCCGGAGGATGTGATTGTCGATGAGATTATGACGCCGTCGCCGGAGTGTTTGCGTCCGACCGATACCGTTGCATTTGCTTTGAACCTCATGCAGTTGGGGCACTACCGTAATATTCCTTTAGTGATACGCGATGAGATAGACAGATATCCTGTAGGTGTAGTCTCGATTAAGGACATCCTGAATCATTTTGCCGCATTTTTGGAGACGGGTAAGGAGGAATAAAATATGCTTTACGAAGAAATGGTTGACGAAGAGCTGGCGATTATGGATGAAGAGCCCGAGGAACCCTCAAAAACCCGGAGCCAACCTGACATTCAGGCGCCGCTTCGTTCTCTGATGCGTGTACCGGTTACAATTGAAATGGGGGCAAGTGTACAGGAGGCAGTCAATCTGATGATTGAGAATCGGGTCGGCGCTATCCTCGTCGTATCCGATGGCGTGCTCAAGGGCATTTTCGGTGAGCGCGATGTGCTTTTGAAAATATTGAACAAGCCGGTGGGCGATATCTCGGAGATTCCGGTCGAAAATTTTATGAAAGTCGATCCACATACGGCGCGGGTTGAGGATTCGCTTGGCGCGGCGATATTGCATATGGCGCAGGGCGGATTCCGCCATATCCCGGTCGTAAATGAGCTGAATCAACCCGTTGGGATGGTTTCGACTCGCCATGTTGTCTCCAACATCATTGATCATTATCCGCAAGAGGTGTTGACGCTGCCGCGCGAACCGGTTCGGAAGGCGATGCAGGCGCGCGAAGGGGCGTAGTGTGGAGGATATATGTGAGGGGTGTGCCAATGTTGAAGAAACCGAGTTTTGAAGAAAAAACTCGGTTTTAAATGAGGGTCGAGATACGGCGCCTACACCCCCTCCGCCCGTAGGCGCGGCATCTTGCCGCGCGTATTTCCGAGGTGTGGCGAGATAGCGCGGGTACGTTGAAATTTAGATGAAACTGATGCTTGGTAATATACGTGTTAATCATGGAATCCATATACGCAGATTGCGGTTGAATGAACAGAGAGAAGGACACATGTAATGAGAAAGGACGTGCAATCTATTGAGTCGGCTACGCTCCTGTTCGCCGGTGACTCCGGCGATGGCTCGCAGACGATTGGCACGCAAATGACAGAAGCGTCGGCGATTGCAGGGAACGATGTAGCGACGCTTCCGGACTACCCTGCGGAGATACGCGCACCTGCCGGTTCGCTAGCCGGCGTATCCGGATTCCAACTGCACTTCTCCAGCGAAACCATCCACACCCCCGGCGATACGTGCGATGTTTTGGTCGCAATGAATCCTGCGGCGTTGAGAGTTAATCTCGATAAGCTCAAGCCCAACGGCATTCTGATTGTCAACACGGACAATTTTGCAGCGCGGAATCTCAAGCTGGCTGGATACACCGACAACCCCTTAGAGGACGGGTCGCTGGTAAAATACCAAATTTTTCCTGTGCCGTTAACGCGATTAACACGAGATTCGCTTAAAGGCACAAGCCTTATGCAAAGAGAGGCTGACCGGTGCAAGAATTTTTTTGCGCTCGGAATGGTGTGCTGGCTGTACAACCGGCCGATGGATAACACCGTCAAGTTCATCAGAGAGAAGTACCGCAGTAAACCGCAGTATGTTGAAGCCAATACGATTGCATTGAAGGCGGGAAACGTCTATTGTGAAGCGACCGAGCAGTTCGCGACCTCTTATGAGGTCAAGCCGGCGCATTTTGAGCCGGGTACGTACCGCAATATTGAAGGCAACATGGCGGCAGCCTTTGGGCTGATTGCCGCCGCGCAACAGTCGGGGCTGCCGCTTGTATACGGGAGTTACCCCATTACGCCTGCGAGCTCGATACTCCACGAACTCGCGAAATATAAGAACTTTGGCGTTATCACGATGCAGATGGAAGACGAAATCGCAGCCATTGGCGCTGCGATTGGTGCGGCGTTTAGCGGCGCATTGGGTGCGACCGGCAGCAGCGGGCCCGGGCTTGCGCTCAAGTCGGAGTCGATTAACCTAGCGGTGATGGCGGAGTTGCCGCTGGTCATCTGCAACATCCAGCGGTCGGGCCCTTCGACGGGTATGCCGACGAAGACGGAACAGACGGATTTGCTCCAGATGTTTTACGGACGCAACGGCGAGTCGCCCGTACCGATTATTGCGGCGTCGCGCCCGGCGGATTGCTTTGAAACCATCTATGAAGCCGCTCGAATCGCCGTTAAATACATGACGCCCGTGATTTTCATGTCCGAGCTTTATATCGCCTTCGGCGCCGAGCCGTGGCGTATCCCGAAGGTTTCGGATTTGCCGTCGATCAAGGTAAATTACGAAACCACCGCCGACGGGTTTCAGCCGTACATGCGCGACGAAAAGACGCTTGCCCGCCCCTGGGCTATCCCCGGCACGCCCGGTTTGGAACATCGGATTGGCGGCTTGGAAAAGGCGGACATTTCCGGAAACGTGAGTTATGACCCCGAGAACCATGAGCAAATGTCGCTGCTCAGGGCGGAAAAGGTGGCTCGAATTGCGGATGACATCCCGCCGACCGAGATATTTGGCGAACCAGAGGGCGAACTACTTGTATTGGCGTGGGGCGGAACCTACGGCGCGGTTAGAACCGCGGTCGAACACAAGCTAGGAGAGGGCGCGTCGGTGTCGCACGTGCACCTGCGTTATCTCAATCCGCTGCCGAGCGATCTCGGCGGTATTCTCAAGCAGTTTGACAAGGTGCTTATACCCGAACTGAATTTCGGGCAACTGCTCAAACTGATTCGTGCGGAATTTTTGATAGACGCGGTTGGATTGAATAAAGTGCAAGGCTTGCCGTTCTATGTTTTTGAGGTTGAAACTAAAATCGATGAGTTGCTAAGGGGCGATGCATGAGAAAGCGTACTTCCACTGAGATACCGGTAGCGGTGCCCACGTTAACCAAAAAGAATTTTGAATCGGATCAGGACGTCCGGTGGTGCCCGGGTTGCGGAGATTATTCGATACTGTCTCAAACGCAGCGAATTCTCCCGGATCTCGGCGTCCCGAAGGAGGATTTTGTTTTCATCTCCGGGATTGGCTGTTCGAGCCGGTTTCCGTATTACATGAACGCGTACGGTTTTCATACGATTCACGGTCGCGCGCCGACGGTTGCGGCTGGCGTAAAAGTCGCCCACCCGGAACTTTCGGTATGGGTGATTACGGGCGACGGCGATGCGCTGTCGATTGGCGGCAACCACTTTATCCACCTGATGCGGCGCAATTTCGACATCAACGTGCTGTTGTTCAACAACCAAATTTATGGGTTGACGAAGGGGCAGTATTCGCCCACGTCGGAACAGGGTAAAAAGACCTTCTCCACGCCGATGGGGTCGCTTGATAACCCGTTCAATCCGATCAGCCTCGCATTGGCATCGGGCGCGACATTTGTTGCCCGTTCGCTGGATAGGGACCCGGAACATCTACGGGGCGTCATCAAGGCGGCGTTTGAACACAAGGGCACGTCGTTTGTGGAGATTTACCAGAACTGCAATGTTTATAACGACGGCGCGTTTTTCTCCTTTACGGAAAAGGAGACAAAAGCCGAGAACACGGTGTTTTTGGAACATGGAGAGCCGCTTGTTTTTGGCAAGGACCGCGACAAGGGTATCCGCCTGAACGAGTTTCAACCGGAGGTTTTTTCACTCACCGAGGGCAACTATTCGCCCGATGAACTCATCAAACACAACCAGTACGCCGAGAATCCAACGCTTGCGTACTTCCTTGCGCGGATGAGCGTGATACCGGATTTGCCGCATCCGATTGGCGTGTTTCGGAGCATCCAGCACGCCTGCTATGAAGATTTGATGGCACAGCAGGTTGAGACGGCGAAGCGGCAGCGCGGCGAAGGCGATCTTGAGGCGCTGCTCAACGAAGCCGATACCTGGCGCGTTGAATAGGACGCGGCACGGAACCGCACCGTATTCATTTGCCCTCAAGATACACACATGACTGCGCGGGCCATTTGCTCCCACCCTGAACCGGTAAATTGTCAATTTGCACATCAAACCATCCCAGATTCTCATTCCAATCCTCATCATAGTCATAGCGCTGCTCATTAACGCCCTCATCATGCTCGCGTGCGGTTACCAACCGGCGGCGGCATTTGCCGCGCTGTTTCAGGGGGCGTTGGGCGGACCGAAACAGGTCACAGAGACGTTTGTCAAAACGTGCCCGTTGCTGCTGACCGGGTTAGCGGTTGCGTTTGCGTTTCGGTGCGGCGTGTGGAACATTGGCGCCGAGGGGCAGTACCTTGCCGCCGCCTTGGTTGCGACGTGGATTGGGACATCGATTACATACCTGCCGTCAATTTTGCTGATTCCGCTGGTGCTGGCTGCAGGGTTTGCCGCGGGCGGGTTTTGGGCTGCGATTGCCGGGATACTCAAGGCGTACCGCGGCGTCGGCGAAGTGATTAGCACCATCATGCTCAATTTCATTGCCATCCAACTGGTTAGCTATTCCGTTGACGGCGGGCCGCTGCAGGAGGCGTCGAAATCGTACCAGTGGAGCGATCGGATTGTCTCTAACGCGCTGCTGCCGCATCTCCTGCCGAAATCTTTGATTCCCGGCAACCGCTTCCATTTGGGCATTCTGATCGCGTTAATGTCCGCATTGTGCTTGTATGTCGTGCTGTTTCAGACTTCGCTGGGTTATCAGATTCGTGCGGTCGGGAAAAACCAAGTCGCGGCGCGGGCGGCGGGGATTCAGGTTTCCAAGAATATTATCATTGCGATGTTGATTAGCGGCGGGCTGGCGGGGTTGGCGGGCGCCATTGAGTTGACGGGGTTAAGCCCGCATCGGCTCGACCAGAGCGCTCCGGGTTACGGTTATACGGCAATCGCCGTGGCGTTGCTTGGGCGTTTGCACCCGATTGGGGTGGTTTTTTCGGCGCTGCTTTTTGGGGTTTTGCAAGCCGGGTCGGAGACGATGAAGTTGGAGGCGCAGGTTCCCACAAAATTGACGTGGGTGATTCAAGCCACGGTGTTGCTGCTGGTGTTGGGGGTTAGTATTTATGAGGCGAGGCGGGAGAAGATGAGGCGTTCAACCGAGTGAATAGCGAGGGATCAACCGACCGAATAGGGAGGGCGATAGTCTTCTCCTTTCCGGCCTATTCTAATCTTCTCCCAAACCCAGCGATTGTGTAGTATCGAGGCTAGGAAGCCTCTGCTACAGGTGGAGGTTGTGGTTAGGACGGCAGTAACCGCCCTCAGTCCCCCCTTGGTAAGAGTGAGGTTGAGGACTCCTAATTCCCCCCCTTACCAAGGGGGGGTTAGATCCTGGGCGTATTGAGGTTTGGGAGTTTCTGTCACGGTTGTTTACCGGAGTGTGCCTACTACTTTATCGCGGCTGGAAGCCGCTCCCACGAGCGGTAGGGGATTGGTATGGTTCAAGATATTTTTGAGGCGACTGTGCGGCAGGCGACGCCGCTGCTGATTGTGGCGCTCGGCGAGGTTATTGTTCAGCGGTCGGGTGTCATCAATATCGGGCTTGAAGGCATCATGATTTTCAGCGCATTTATCGGGTGGCTGGGTTCTTACGCCATTCAGAGCGCATCGCCGGAACTTGCGCCGTGGGCGGGTATTCTGTTCGGCGGCGCCAGCGGCTTGCTGCTCGCCGCGTTTTTCGGTTTTTTCGCGCTGCGCTTGAAAACCGATCAGATTGTGACCGGCACCGGCATTAACCTGTTGGCGTTCGGACTGGTGGAGGTGCTGTACCGCCGCATCTTCGGCGCGACCGGCAGGTCGCTCAAGGTGCCTATTTTTGAGCCGCTGCATATCCCGCTGTTGTCGGACATACCGTTTCTGGGCGGCATCTTGTTTCAGCACAATATTCTCGTCTACGGCGCTTTTCTGGCGGTGCCTGCGGCTTACTTTTACCTGTTTCACACCTATCCCGGATTGTCGATTCAGGCGTGCGGCGAACACCCGATGGCAGCGGATGCCGCCGGTGTCAGCGTGCCCGGGCTGCAAGCGAAATGTGTGCTATTTGGCGGGTTTATGGCGGGGATTGCCGGCGGTTACCTCTCGCTGGTCGACGTGCCGTACTTCAGCCCGGAGATGACCGCCGGGCGCGGCTTTATCGCGCTTGCAATCGTGGTGTTCGGCAAGTGGCACCCAGTCAAGGCTTGCGGCGCGGCGCTCTTGTTTAGCCTGTGCAACGCCGTGCTGAATCGGTTTCAGGCAATACCCGATCTCGGTTTTATCCCCTACCAGTTTTTCCTTATGCTGCCCTACATCTTGACGCTTCTGGTGCTCACGGGGTTTGTCGGGCAGGCGAGACAGCCAGCCGCGTTAGCCGTACCCTATGAACGGGAATAGCGTCGCCCCGCATACTGCGCTTGCATACGCTCCGCCCGGATTCCATTTTACAACGGCAGGTCGACCGATCTGCCCTGTTCAGCCGACAGGTAACAGGCTTGCATGAGTTCAGTCAGGTTGCGTCCATCCTGTATGGTGATAGTGGTGGGTTCGCCGTGCAGGATGGCGTTAAACCACTGCTGCATCGGCGGGGGCGGCGGCGGCGGGCTGCAGGCGGCGTATTCCGCTTTTTCTTCGTCGGACAGGTTGCGCGTCTCGAAGTGGATATTCTCTTGACCGACGGCGATGGAGTGAAGCGTTTCGAAGTGTTTATCGCCGTAACCGCTGACGATGGCGCCGTCGGTGCCGTAGAGTTCGAGCATGTTGGGCCCGTGCCGGTGCACCCAAGATACATCAACGACGCCGAGCGCACTGTTCTCAAATTCAATCACGGACGCGCTGTTGTCGTCGATGGGGTAGGTGCCACGGTGGTTGTTAATCTTTGCGATAACGCTCTTGGGCGTGCCCATCAGCCACGGGACAACGTCCATTCGGTGGCAGCCGAGGTCAAACAGCGCACCGCCGCCGGCTCGTTTTGCGTCCGCGAACCAGATACTGGTGTCTCTGAGCCATCCATCGACCGCGGCGGGATGTGCGATACGTCCTCTGCCGAAGGTTAAATCGCCCAGCAGCCCGTCATTGACGGCTCTTTTGGCGAATAGGAGGCCGGCGTTGCAACGCGATGGCAGCGAAATCATGAATTTGACGCCCGCCTTTTCGACGGCGGCGATAATCTCGTCGCATTCGTCGACCGTGATTGCCAAGGCTTTTTCGGTGAAGATGTGTTTGCCAGCCTCCGCCGCGGCAATCATGACGCGCGGATGTTCCGATGTCGGCGCGTTGACGACGACGGCATCCACGTCGTCCAACTCGAGGATGGCGTCGAGGTCGGCGTAAAAGGGTGCGTTAAAGTCGCTCGCAGCTTCACGCCCGCCGTATTCCTCCTCGTCCCACACCGCAACGATTTGGGCGTCCGGGTTGTTTTGAACATCGTTAGCGTATCCTCTGGCGTGCGTGTGGGCGAAACTCAACATTGCGACGTTGACCATGATTGTGCCTCCTAGTTTTTGTAGTTTTTGTAGGTTGGGTTAAGCGGTGTAAATGAGAGGCGCGAAAAATGTCGAATGGATATCGGTATTCGAATATGTGCGGTAATTGTTAAAGGGTAGCGAACCCAACGATCAACCGACCGAATAGGATCAACCGAGTGAATAACGAGGGCGATAGTTTTCAACTACGATAGTCTTGTTTTAATTGCGAGGCGTTCAGGTCACCGCGCGACGTTCGTAAATACGAAAAGCGTTGGGATCAACTGAGCGAACAGCGAGGGCGATAGTCTTTTCTTCTCCCGTCTTCGGGTACTCCGTGAATCGGGTTTTGTATATCGTTAGGTTTCCCAGAGCGCAACGTGAATTTGTACGTCATTTGGTGGAAACCGCTCAACCCAACCTACAAGAACTACAAGAGTTACTATGTCGCGGCTGGAAGCCGCTCCCACAGGTGGTGGTTGAGGTGAAGACGGCAGTAACCCCCCTCAGTCCCCCCTTGGTAAGGGGGGAGGTGAAAGAGATGCCCTCCTTGGTAGGTAAGGGTTAGGTTGTGGTCTCCTAATTCCCCCCCCCTTACCAAGGGGGGGCGAGGGGGGGGTTAGATTCCGGGCGTATTGAGGTTTGGGAGTTTCTGTCCCGGTTGGTTACCGGAGTGTACCTACTACTTTATCGCGGCTGGAAGCCGCTCCCACAGCGGCTCCAACTCTAACGGTAGGCGCGGTTTCCTAACCGCGCTTGGCGTTATTCGTACGTGATTGGAACCGACCTGCCAATCCGAGCCGACTCGTAGATGGCGTCGAAAATTTTGGTGGTGAGCAGCACCTCTTCCGCCGGCACCGGCGACGGCAATCCTTCGCGGATGGCTTTGTGAAAAGATTCGAATTCGCCGGGCGTGTCGGGAGCGAATTCGGGTTTGTATTCGACCAGGTGTCCGTCTTTGTCGGTATAGATGCACAATGGGCGGTAGGTCGCGCCTGCTAGGTCGCCCATGAAGAATGTCGTACCGGTATTTTCGATGTGAGCCGCCCACGCGGATTCCAATGTCACGGTTAACCCGTCTTCGAATCGGATGGTGCCCATGGCGAAATCTTCGACATCGTATTTGGCGCGGTCCCAATCGACGGGGTTTACGATATCGTGCCGGTGCCCGAATCGCTGGGCGACCGATCCAAAGACTTCAACCGGCTTGGGGCAGCCGATCATCCACAACAGCACATCAAGTTCGTGCACACCGATGTCGATGAGCGGCCCGCCCCCGGAAATGGACTTCACCATGAACGTCGGCGAAAGGCCCATGCCGCGGCGGCGCATGGTGACGGCGCGGGCGTAATAGACATCGCCGAAAAGCCCCTCCTCCCACAGTTTGCGCAGGGTTCTGGCGCCCTTCCCGAAACGGGATTGCAGCCCAATCTGCAGGATTTTGCCCGATGCGCGTGCGGCGTTGACCATGGCTTGTCCATCTTCAGCATTGCCGGCGAGCGGCTTCTCGCAAATTACATGTTTGCCTGCGTTCAGCGCGGCGATAGTCGGCGCGGCGTGAAAGTTGTTCGGGGTGCAAACGCTGACTGCATCAATTTCAGGCATCGCAATCAGTTGATGGTAGTCTGTGAAAACATGTTCAATGTCGTAATCATGGGCGCAATACCTCGCCCGCTCTTCATCTGTGTCGCATACTGCGATGACGGAAACGCCTTCGACTTCTCGGTGGCTCACCAGATGTTTCGCTTTCCCGATGCTGCCGACGCCAACGATGCCAACGTTAATTTTTTGCATGGTATTTCTCTGCTCCTTCCGGCTATGGTGCGTCCAGATTGCCTGTGCAATTCTTTGTGGATAATTTGTGGATAACTCGCCAAGTGGGTGTGATTAACGCCGCGGCGCGTTAACGCCTGTTGCCCCCATTATACCTCAAATGTGCTGAATTGGAATACCGATTTTTCCGACGGACGCGCCGGTGGCGACCATCGGGTAGCCCGGGTGCGACCAGAAGATGCCGCTCTCCGGCGCGCGGATAGTCTCTTGCGGATGACCGAAGGCGTCGCAAATTTCGGCGATGGGCTGGTATGCCTCGACGCAGTCGTATAGGTTGGCTTTATAGTGGACGAATCCGCCGCAGTTGCTCAGGAGGGTGACGAACCGGTCGATGACCACCTGCTGATCAGGAATTTCGGGGTCGCCGTCGACGAACCCGAAATGTTTGAGAACATTGAGCACGCCGCGCACGCCTTTTGCGATGCTCGCCGGGTTCCATCCGCGGCAGCCGCCGAGTTCGGGATCGATGGTTGGGATACCGACCTCCGGCGCGGCTTGCGCCAGTTGCCCCTTGGGTCCTTTTTTATCGAAGATGTAGCCGATGCCGAAGATTCGAGCCAGTGCCAGACAAGCATCGTGCTGCGGGTGGTTCCGCGAAACGCGGACGCGGACTTCGTCAATCATGGGGTCGATCCCGCCTTGGTGGAGGTCGATGCAGTAGTCCGATTGTTGGACGAGTCCGTTAAAGAGACGGTGGGCGATGCGTTCGCTCGACGTGCCGTCAGATTTGCCGGGGAAGCACCGGTTCATTTTCATCTGATCGACGGGGCTGTGGGCTTGTTGGGCGTGGAATGCGTGGAAATTGACGATGGGCACAGCGATAATGCGGCCCCGCAAATGCGCTGGGGAAATTTTGCGGATAACCTCGTGGATAACTGCGATGCCGTTGAGTTCGTCGCCGTCGCTTATGGATTGGAGATAGAGCGTTTTAGCCCCCTGTTTTCCGTTGATGAGCACGACGGGCAGCCGCACGGGCGTGCCGTCCGGCAGCGATCCGACGGTGATGTAGTCTTCAACGCGTTCGCCCGGTTTTGCGGTGATGGAGCCTACGGAGAGGCGGTTATTAGTTATCCACATTTTATCCACAATTGGGTTACAATTTTTTGGGGGTGGCGGCGTAAATCAAGCTGCCTGGACTGTGATTTTTGTGATTGAATGATGGGTTGTGATTATAGAGAACACATCTCGCTGTAGGAGCGATCTCCGAATCGCGACACACGTCCTGTGGGAGCGATCAACTGAGCGAATAGCGAAGGATCAACCGACCGAATAGGGAGGGCGATAGTCTTTCCTAGTCTTCTCCTTTCCAGTCTTTTCTTGTCTTTTCCGAAACCCAACGATTGTGTAATATCGAGGCTAGGAAGCCTCTCCCACAGGGGAGGGTCGTGATTCGGAGATTGGTCCTAAGGGGTAAGCGATTGCGATTCCCGGCGATGGTTTCGACCACTGCCGTTTACTTACGGCGTTCGGCTTCCTTCCGACTGATGAACCTGCCAGTTTATGCATCGCGACCGCCCGGCTTGCTGCCAACAACCTTTTCTACAGCCCGTTGAGCTTGTCTTTTTGTGAGTTTGCCGCGTTTGGGCGGGTTCTTAACGGTTCTTTCTCGTCCCACTATTATCACCTTTTTGAATTATGTTTTAAACAACCGACGGTTGGGCTCAATGGGGGTAAAATATGTCCGTTTGCCGTAAGATGGATTTCGGGGAAGACTAACGCCATCGCTATGGACTCCGATGACCCCGCTCCACCCAACTTACAAGGGCTGCTATCCTCGTTTATTCGGCCTCGTGATGGTCTCAACCACCGCCGTATCCTTCCGGCGTTCGGCTTCCTGACAACTGATAAACCTGCCCGTTGCTGCGTCGCGACCGACCTTAATGGTCGTTACATCATGATTCGCCGAAGACTTGCCGCCGCCGTTTTTGCCGAAAACGACCTCCCGTACGGCTCGTTTGATTTCGCTTCTTTTGAGCTTACCTTTTTTGGGTGGATACTTGACGATTCTTGGTCTTGCCACGTAATCACCTCCTTGAATTGTGAATCAAAGGGACAATTTAGAAAGACATTATCATTATAGTTTTTGGGTAAGCTCATGATTTGCTCAGTTTATCTGTTAAATCCCTTTGGTCATAAAATTCAGGATAATATTATGCCATATTTGAAGGACATACATCAACGAAAACCAATTGCGAAAAAGCCGGCAATCAGGAGATCAACTGAGCGAACAGCGAAGGATCAACCGACCGAATAGGGAGGGCGATAGTCTTTTCTTCTCCCGTCTTCGGGTTCTCCGTGGATTGGGATTTGTACGTCGTTTAGGTTTCTCAGAACGCGGCGTAAAATCGAAGGTCACTCGGTGAAAACCGCTCTACCCAACCTACAAGAACTTACGGGCGACGACGACGGCGATGGGGCCTCGGCGCCAAACGCATTCGGCGTCGAATCCGGCGGTGCGGACGGCGTCGAGTTCAGCCTCCAGCGGGAAATAGGTGTCCTCCTCCGCCCATTGTGCGAAATATTCGCGCGCCCGCGGCTCCGCAATGCCGGAAGCTGCCATGTGATCCATCCAGCTTCGCCAAGTCGCCTCGCGTTCCGGGGGCGCGGCTGGCATCGTCGCGTCGGCGTTGACGAAGACGCCGCCGGCTCGGAGCGCACCGTAAATCCGCCGGTACAGGGCGCGCTTCTCGCCGATTGCCGGTATATGGTGGAGCGCCAACGACGCTGCGGCGGCATCGCAGGGCGGCAACGGCGCATGGAACGACGACTCGGTGAATCGGGCGCGCCCGTCGAATCGCGCGAGCCGCGACCGGGCTTGCGCCAGCATGCCACCGTCGATGTCGATGAGTTCCACCGTCCCGGAAGCGTTCGCCGAGAGAATCGCCTCCGACAAGGCGCCGGTGCCCCCGCCGAGGTCGAGCGTCAAGCCCGGTTTTGCGCGGACAATTTCACGCGCGGCGACGGCGATCATCGTCTCGTAACCCGGAATGAAGCGGCGAATACTTTCGTCGTAAGTGCGGATTTCAATGCCGAGGTGGCGGTGTACGGAGTGGTTCATTGGCGTTTGAAGAAGGATGTGAGGTTTGGGGTTTGAGTTGACATTGTAACAAATCCAGTGGTATAATCGCAACCATTAGGGGAGTTGCAGTAGGGCCGCTTTTGGTTTGGAGGAGTGAAAAATGGAGGTTTTTGCCAGCTACATACCCGTCGTTCTTATCGTGCTAGCCATAATTGCCAGTTATTGGCGAACGAGCACACAGTTGAGAGTAATAATGATGAATATGGTGACTAAAGACGACATTAGGGATCTGAAAGATGAATTCAGGGATTTAAGAAATGAGATGAAGGACATGAAAAATGACATCTAGTAACTGAGGACAATGTAGAACCCGCGCAGCCGAGTTAATCAGCCGTTACCGTTACATGGAATGACCTCTATTGAACCGCCAGCCGTTGGTATATGCCAGCGGCTTTTTTTGTGGATTGGATAGGAGGGATCAACTGAGCGAATAGCGAAGGATCAACCGACCGAATAGGGAGGGCGATAGTCTTCCATCTTGTATTTGAAACCGAGTTTTTCTTCAAAACTCGGTTTCTTTAACGCAACGGTTGTTTGCCGGAATATGCCTGCTACTTTATCGCGGCTGGAAGCCGCTCCCACAAGGAATGGCTCGCGATTCGGAAATCGCTCCTACAGAGAAGTTTGCCTCTTAATCATAGCCCATCATTTAATCATACAAATCACAGTTCAGACACTAAGAATTCCCCTCAACCCAACCTACAAACAATATTGGAATTTGAGTTGACATGGTATCAAATCGAATGGTATAATCGCGTCCACAAGTCGAGGGGCAGAAGGATTCTTCGGATTGGAGGAGTGACAAATGGAAGTTTTTGCCAGCTACATACCCGTCGTTCTTATCGTGCTAGCCATAATTGCCGGTTATTGGCGAACAAACATCCAAATTGGCGGTATGAACATGCAAATTGGCGGTATGATGGCAAATATGGCGACGCAAGAAGACATTAGGGATCTGAAAAATATAGTGGCGAATATGGCGACAAAAGAAGACATTCGGAATCTGAATAATATAGTGGCGAATATGGCGACAAAAGAAGACATTCGGAATCTGAATAATATAGTGGCGAACATGGCGACAAAAGAAGAACTTCGGGATATAAAAGAAGACATTCGGGAGATAAAAGAGGAATTCAGGTACATGAGAGATGAAATGAAGGACATAAGAAATGACATCAGGGCGCTGGACGACCGAATGAATCGTTTTGAAACGCATGTGACTCAACAGTTCGCCGAGATTAAGGGGGAAATCAGCGATTTGAAACGGGATGTCAATACGCTTCAACAATCGTATGTAAATCACCTAATTACAGAGCATAACATCAAACCCGCACAGCCGAGTTAATCAGCCGTTACCGTTACATGGAATGACCTCTATTGAACCGCCAGCCGTTGGTAATATGCCAGCGGCTTTTTTTGTGGATTGGGATCAACCGACCGAATGCATTTGAAACCGAGTTTTTTCTTCAAAACTCAGTTTCTTTAACGCACCGCCAAAACTCCGGTAACGCCGCACGCTGACTTGAAAACTGTTGAATTTTATGGTATAATTTTATCATCATATGCGGCGCCCCGACGCCCTTCAAAGCGCGGTCGAGTTGCCCATTACCCGCGTCCCCGCCGAACGGCTTCCGAACGGAATGCCGGCAAGGCGCGGGCGAGGTTGACGCCGGTCCCATGCTCCACGGTGTACGGAGCTACCTAGGATGGCGGAATCAACACACCCGGCATCCGCTTCAAAAATGAGCATTCTCAACTTATTTTTTTAAATGCTCACAAATGCTCAACCCCGCAAACCCGCGCCCTGACTAGCCTAAAGCCCATTTTCGCTTATTTTCGCATGTTTCAAATGCTCACATAATGCTCAAAACCAAAACCCAAATTTACTATCCCTCAACCCGACCTACAAGAGCCCCACCGACCTACAAGAGCCTCAAAAAATCCTCCCCCTTTCCAAGGGGGATCAAGCGACTGAATAGGGAGCGCGATAGTCTTAACTAGTCTTCAAAACTCGGTTTCTTTTAACGCTTTGCTACACCCTGCGGTCGCGTAGGTTTGGGTGAGGGATTGGGTCGAGTACGCGACGGGAGAGTTGCGATTCGGAGATCGCTCCTACAGGGGTGGAGGAGGACAACACATACCGCAAAAATTTCCCCCTTTTTTTATGGACTGTAAAAACTGTAATTTTCCTTGAAAATTGTGCGATTGAATGCCGCGCTGTTGATATTCGCCGCTCGCCGCCCTGAACCCTTATAGTTATTGAAAGTTGAATTGCGCGAATCCGCTCTACCCAACCTACAAACAATACTGGAAATTGAGTTGACATTGTATTAAATCGAATGGTATAATCGCGTCCACAAAGTCGAGGGGCAGAAGGATTTCTCGGAGTGGAGGAGTGACAATTGGAAGTTTTTGCCAGCTACATACCCGTCGTTCTAATAGTGCTAGCCATATTTGCGGCTAATTGGCGAACGACCGTACAGTTTGGACATATAACGATGAATATGGCGACTCGAGAAGATATTAAGGATTTGAGAGATGAAATCAAGGACATGAGAAGCGACATTAAAGCTCTGGACGCCCGCATGAATCGTTTTGAAAACCATGTGACTCAACAATTCGCCGAAATTAGAGGTGAAATCAGCGATTTGAAACGGGATGTCAATACGCTTCAACAATCGTATATAAACCACCTAATAACAGAGCACAACGTGAAACCCGTGAAACCGAGTTAATCCGCTTGTGCAAGAAATGCCCTGTATCGCACCGCCAGCCGTTGGTATATGCCAACGGCTTTTTTTTGTGGATTGAGAGCGGCCGACCGAATTCATTTGAAACCGAGTTTTTCTTCAAAACTCGGTTTCTTTAATGCGACGGTTGTTTGCCGGAGAATGCCTACTACTTTATCGCGGCTAGGAAGCCGCTCCCACAGGTATACGAGTTGTGGGTCGCGATTCGGAGATCGCTCCTACAGGGGTGGCGCAGGACAACACATTCCGCAAAAATTTCCCCCTTTTTTTATGGACTGTAAAAACTGTAATTTTGGCATTTTTTGTAGGTTGGAATCAGCCGACCGAATTCATTTGAAACCGAGTTTTTCTTCAAAACTCGGCTTCCATCGCCGAGGTTTGTGCCATGTTGATGCTCATGGCAACCTCCATAGCCTGTCCCTCGCTGCCAAAAGCGAGAACCTCAAACGCAATGATAGATAATTAACTTGCTACCCGCTGTTTTGTCTTGATTTCTTGTTTACATAGCAAGTATAATTTAGCAATTCTGGTAAATCGCGAAACTTTCCTCCTAGCCAAAAGAGGTCTCATACAATGGAAGTCCTTGAAACTATTCGACCTTGGGTTGTACCTATCATTGCTATTGTCTCATTTGGCATAGCATTTGTTCCGAAATTTAATACGCGGTTTCGGGTCTGGGTAACGGGCCCGTTGGAAACTAAAGTTGATTTGTTGTCTGAAAAAGTCGACAATCTATCAGAACAAATGAAAGAGATGCGTTCTGACATGAAAAACGAACATGCCATGTTGCTGAAGGCTTTTACTGACCATCTTATTCACCAGCATGGGCACAAGCCTGAGTAGCCAAACGGATTTTCATATCGAATTAAGCCGGGGGCAATGTTCCCGGCTTTTTTGTTGACGCAAAGATTCCCGTTTGTTGCGAGGTAGCCCGCCGCCAAGGCATGTCACTATCCGATATAATTCCCCAAAATGTACCACCCCTCAACCCAACCTACAAGAGCCCCAAAAAATCCTCCCCCTTTTTTTTATGGACTGTAAAAACTGTAATTTTGCTTGAAATGTGCGGGTTTGATTTTCGTTCTGGTGATAATAGCCTCTCGACGCCGTGAGCACTCCTAGCTTTTGTAGGTTGGGTTAAGCGGAATAAATGAGAGACGCGAAAGATGCCGAATGGATATCGGTATTTGAACATGTGCGGTAATTGTTAGGGGTAGCGAACCCAACGCTTTTCGTTAATTGGGTGGTGTTCTGGTCATCGGGCGACGTTCGTAATTATGAAAAGCGTTGGGTTACGCTCCGTGGATCGGATATTGGATGTCGTTAGGTTTCCCAGAGCGTCACGTGGACTTGTACATCATTCGGTGAAATCCGCTCAACCCAACCTACAAAAGCTGTCCGTGGTCGTAGGGGCGGGGTTCCCCCGCCCATTGAGCGGCTGGAGGCGGCGAATTCCCGACCATACACATTTAATATGGGAACAAAGGGTTGGGGAACCCAACCCCTACGAATAATCGAATATTGGATGTCGTAAGGTTTCCCAGCGCGCCACGTGAAATTGTACATCATTCGATGAAATCCGCTCTACACCAACCTACAAAAGCTGTCCGTGGTCGTAGGGGATCAACCGACCGAATAGGGAGGGATCAACTGAGCGAATAGCGAAGGCGATAGTCTTGTCTTCTCCGACACCCATCGATTGTATAGTATCGCGGCTGGGAAGCCGCTCCTACAAGAACTGGGAAAGTCGAATCGCGGCTGGAAGCCCCTCCCACAGGAGCGGGATTGCGATGCCCGGCGCAACGACAACAATAAATCCACATTTTTATGAAACCGCGATTTGGGGCAAAGCGTATTTTATTTGTACAATGTCAGGTTCAAGATCTAACTGAATAAAATGAAACCGAGTTTATTCTTCAAAACTCGGTTTCTAGCAGCCAAAACTCGGATTTTGGCATTACTGATATCCTGCGGAACTTGGCAGAAAAGTATTGACAGATGTTAAAATCTGTTGTACTATGTAGCAGATTCTGAAGGCATGTGTCGGGGCGGTTTCGGCTGGGGCAAAAAGGGGCGAAAAACACCAAAAAAGTCCCAAGAAAAGTCTTGACAACTTGCGGGATCTGTTATATTATAGTTATGTGTTGCGTCAGGGCTGCGCGGCGAGTTTGCCGAGTGCCCGGGAGCGGCACGAGAATTACGGGCTTCATTCTAGACAGCTACTCTCTAGAGGATCAACAAGCGGCACCCTCCGGAGACACGTTTTGAGTGAGGACAACATTTCAGTCAGTGTGTGGAGGGTGTTTCAACCCTCATGAGTGAGTCCCGAAAACCGGACGTGCGGGTTTCGGGGTTTTGTTGATTCTGTTGTTATGATTTATTGGAAAGGGAGACTAACCGATTATGGATAGTTCAACTAGGGCTTGCGAATCCAGCAAGCGAAACAGACTAAAATTCAATTCTTCAACATACAAACAAGCAAGGAGGAAACATAAAGTCATGTTGAGTAGAATTTCGAAAATGAGTGTTTTCGGTATCGTTGCGCTCATGCTCGTGCTCGGGCTGACGGCGGACGATGCGTTGGCACAAGAGGCTCCGGCTGCTGGAACTTATGCGATAAGCGTGGCATATGATCTAGACGGAACAGCGATCACAAATCTGCGCGCAGCGGGCACAGCTACGGTAACGTTTACCCTCACTGTCGCCGGTCGCGAAAATAAGGATGAGGGCGGCACCAATCGGCCCAAAACTCCTACGGCGGCGCGGACGGTCCAGATTGACATTCCGGCAAATTGGTCCCCGCCTGCAAAAGCGTTATCCGGCGCTGATGCAGATGAAGCGGGCGAGGTGAGGTTCCAAAAGGGTGGCACTACTATTACCAACAATGCCGACGCGTGGATTTCCAATGGCGGACGAACCTTGAATATCAAAATTGCCGAGGGAAACGCCGGTAACGGAGAATATACCGCCGAATACGCAAATGCGACTATACCTACCCGCAGGGGCAACCAGTACAGATTTTTCGTCAGAAACGCAGATGTCACCGAGTTGCCGTATGTCGTTGATTACGCAGTGAGCGGGTCGGGTAGAGTCTCGATGGGGCCGTTCAGCCCGTTGTCAGTCAAGGTTGGCGATCCGGCAGCTGATCACGCCTATAACGGCGCGTACGTTTTCAAAAGCAAAGATCCAATAAGTCCGTTGAGGTTTACTTACACGGCGGCGGGTTCTTTGCCAGAGAATGCATACATTACCATAGCTATGGCTAATGGATTCACGCTTCGAGATAAACCAAAGTCGGTAGTGTCCGTGACCGGATCCGGTTCGCCGGAAATTTCATTTCCGGATGAAGCCACTTTAGTTACTGAGACTGCGACCACGTTGCGCGCCACGGTAAAATCAAAAGGCGGACTGGGACCCAACCAGTCGTTTACCGTAACCATTACAGGGCTTGCGGCACCGGAGGTTACTACGGCGCTAGATATTGACAATACCATTACGGTAAGTTCCGTGTCAGGTAATACGACTGCAGATTCTGCTCGTACTGCGGTTGTGCTTGAAACTCCTGCTGTGAATGTCCTCAAGACAGGGCAAGCAGCAGATGCGGCAGACGCAGTTAGAGGGAGATTCGACTTCTTTACGACCGCAGTCCCCGGCACCGGCGAACTCGCAATTATGCAAGGTACGGACGCCCGTCAAAACACGCGCGTCGAGGAAGGGTTTGATTTAGGCACGTTGCGGTTTGACATAACCGGCACGACCGGTATGGGACCGAATGCCAAATTTCAAATTGTGGTTCCGGGCGCGCCTTGGCCCGCGCCGATTAAAGCGCCTGACAAGATTGGTGTCCCCGGCAGCGCGGATACCGCTGGACACGTTATCAACGGCGATGTTAACACCGGGGCTCGCACAATCAGCGGAAGCCTTACAACAAACGCAAATCCTCCCGTGGCTAATACAGAATTGACCAATGCTGGGGGTGGGATTACCTACCGAGTCGGGGCAATATCGGAACATGGCAAGCATGAGTTCAGGCTTTTGACAAGTTCCGGCCACCCAAGCGCCGACGGCGGTTCCTTGGTAGAGAGAACCGGTGGCGGTTACCGCCGGTATATTGAAGTCACGGCGAAGCACGGCAGCGGTACGTTTGCTGTTTTGGAGAATGGCGTGCCGTTAGCGCAGTCAAAACCGGCAGCCGAGCATACCCTCCAGTTAGTCTACACCGCCTCTGGCCGCATGCCTCAAGGAACGGTTCAGTTTGTGGTTCCGGCGAATTCGGATCCGGTGAGTGACCCGGCGCTGCCGTGGAAACTGCCGCGCCGCGACAACGGCGTTGCCCCGTTTGAAGAAGGCGAGGTGACGTTTAGCAATAACGCGACGTTTACTGTCGGTACCGACGGGGTTATCACCGCGACAGGATCGTGGGGACCAGGCGCCCAAATAATAGTTACATACAGGGGCAAGGTGCCGGGCGCTGGGGACTCTACTCCGCAGACATACAAGTTTAGGGCGAGAGCATCGTCGTTTAATTCGGGCGATCCTGCCGTGCCTAACTGGCCACAGAATGACGCTAATGAAGATGTCTATCTTGAGCATACGATTGGTCCCAATCGCGCGGCAGACGGCAGCGGTACGCTCGCAATTGAGCCGCGGACAGCGAATGCCAGCGAGACGATTGATTTGAAGATAACTTACAAAGCCGCGGGCACGATGGATGACGGATCAATTGTTGAGGTTACCGTTCCCAATGGTTGGCCCGATCTCGTTGCGTCATCGGTCGGAGTTGGCGTCGAAGGCATCGCGGCAACCTTAAGTGTAGGGACGAGGGCGATTACCGCTACCACCGCTGATCAGATGAATGCGGATTCCATACTCGTGCTCAACGTGGCGGGAGTTGTGGCGCCGGCTGTCGGCGGGGGTTACCAGTTCACGGCGCAATCAAAATCTCACGGAGGGCTGCAGTCTCTTACCGCTGCGCAGATTACCGACGCAGTCGTCACTGTTAGCGAACGGGCTTCCGGTTCCGCCGTGCTTACGCTGTTGAGGGATGACGGTTCGACAGCGGATTCTGTCGAACCCATGGATTCGTTTGAATCTGCCAAAATCGTTTTCACGGCTGGCGTGGCGATGCAACCCGGTGCGGAAGTTAAGGTCACGATTCCGGATGGCTGGATGCAAAGGCCTTTCGAGGACAACGGTATGCCGCGCACGAGCGGCGAGGTTACGCTTGAAGGGAAGGCTGATCTTGATGTCCAAGGCGACGTGCTAGTCGCTAAGGCGAACGCTCAGATTAACGCTGGCGAAACCGTGACGTTCACCTACCATATGCCGATGGCGCCTGCAGACCCAACAACATCGAATTTCGAAACCGTGGCGTCAATTGTCGAAGGCGGGGGATTACTCTCGGTTGCAAATCAGCAAACGAGCGTGGTCGTCAGAAGTAAGGTTGCCGCATTGACGCTTACCGCCGATTCGGCGACGAGCGTATTCGTGGGCGAGTCTGTCACACTCACAGTAATGTCAGATGCGCGCGCTCCCGTTGGCGGCCTTTCGGTATCGTTAGCGACCGATCCGGCTGATACAGGGATGTTCTCCCTGACCGAAGACGGGGCAGCCGCCACTTCGGTGATGATTGCGGATTCGCCGGATTCGATGTCCACCACGTTTTATTACATAGCCCCAAGCTCCATTGACATGGAATCTGTCGATGTCATGCTGACGGCGACGGCTATGGTGGATGGCGAAGCCGTTGCATCTGAACCCGTGGCTGTTGAGGTCAGATCCAAGATTAGCATGCTGCAGGTTAACGGCATGGATGATCCCGATCCGGTGGAGGTTGGCGCCACGATTACGGTGACAGCTATCGGTGAAGATGCAGATGGATCCGTTACGGTGACCGACGCTGACGGCGCGGAAGTCGAAGGTCTAGTAGATCTTGGACTCGATCCCGACGCCAGTGCTACTGACGTACCGGCAGGAAACGTAGGTCACATGCGTGAAATTAATTTGCCGGACGATCTTCCCGAAGGCATGTACACTATTACTTTGACCATTGCCGGCGAGTCACAGTCAATCGATATCAATGTCGTGGCTGCGAGAGCAGCGGTTACCGAATTGACGCTCACCACGTCCGAAATGAGTTTCTTCGCGGGCGGGTCAATCACTGTCACGGTTGCAGCGGATGCTCGCGCACCGGTTGGCGGTCTTGAGGTGACATTGTCGACCGATCCCGCAGATTCGGGTATGTTCTCCATGACCGAAGGCGGCGACGCCGTCACAATGGTGATGATTCCGGATTCCGCGGAAACAATGTCTGCAATGGTTTATTACACCAACGCTGCGTCAGGCGCTGTTACCCTGATGGCTGCGGCGGGCGACGACCTTTCGGCTTCTGTTGAGGTTATGGTCAATCCCACGATTACCGTTCAGGTTAACGGCATGGACGCCCCGGAGGGCGTGCAGGCTGGTGACACGCTTGCTGTGACGGCGATGGGTAAAGCCGGCGGCGGTACCGTAATGGTTACCGACGCTGCAGGCGACGTAGTCGGGTCTCTAACCGGGCTTGGGCTTAATGTCGATGCCGATGCCGAGGACGTTCCCGAAGGCAGCGTTGCTTACATGCGTGACGTTGAGTTGCCGGCTGATCTGGCTGACGGCACCTACATGATTACCGTGACCATCGGCAGCGAATCGGCTACAGTTTATTTCAGTATTGAAACCCCGCCAGCGGAGGTTGATGCCATCGCTATTTCGGCTGATCCCACTAGCGTGTTTGTCGGCGAAGAGGTTAGCCTAAATATAACGTTGTGGAGCGGCGCCGATGCCGCGAACGCCGTGGGCGATATGGTTGTGATGCTGACAAGTTCGTCCGATACCAGCGTCCTTGCCGATTCGGTCACGATTGCCGATGGCGAGAACGGGGTAATGACGACCTTCAGCGATACGTCGGGTGGCATGGTGACAATCACTGCCACATCTGGTGATTTAAGCGCTGAGGTCATCGTCGAGGTCAAACCCACGATTTTCAATTATCAGATTAACGGCATGGACGATCCAGGCCCGTTGACGGCTGGCGTAACGTTAACTATAACCGCCACCGGTAAAGAGGGCAAAGCCACCGTAATGGTAACTAATTCGGATGGTGATGCGGAGGTGCCGGCGAAAGGGCTTACGGGACTCGATGAAGAGCCCGACGAAGACGGCAACATCGCCTACACGCGCGACATTGACCTGCCGGCTGATCTTGTCGACGGCATGTACACAGTTACGGTTGCCATTGCCGGCTCGACGGCTGACATTGAAATCGAAGTCATAAACGACCAATCGCCGCCGGCGTTGAGCAACCAGAAGGTATTGCCCGACGTGGTTGCGAGCGGCAGCGTGTTGACGCTTAGCGTTGACGTGAGTTCGAATGTGCCTAATCCCACGTTGTCGGTGATGGCGGATGTCAGCGAGATTGACGCCGATGCGGCTGCAGTTCAACTGATGAAACTGCCCGCGTCGGAGAGCACCTATGCCAGCATCTACGTGGTCCAAAACAGCGACCCTGCGGACGACGGCATGAAGACCATCACGTTCAAGGCAACTGACAGGATTGGCGGCATGAGCGAAATGACGGCGACCACGTCGTTGAAGAACGACGTTACACCGCCGGTGTTAAGCGACGCGGCTGCAATGCCTTCACCAGTTGTGAACGGTATGGACGTTACTATCTCCGTTAATGGCGGCGAATCCGGACTTACGGTCACGGCAGATGCTTCCGCAATCGGCGGCGACGCCGCAGCGGACCTGACCGAGGGCATGGACGAAAATATGGCTGGCACGGGCATGTATAGCAGCATGCCAATTACGGTTTCCGTTAGCGCAGGCGGCGATTATACCGTCTCCATCAAAGCCGTTGACGGCTCCGGCAATGACGCCTCCATGGACGTAACCGTTACGGTCGAGGTGCACGAGGTGACAAGCGTGACCTTCGCGCCGGCTAAAGTTAGCACGGGCGAAGATGTTACGGTCACCGCGATGGGCTCGGCTGGTTTGACGGCTATGTTCAACGTGTTCGATGCCGACGGTATGAAAATCGTCGATGGGAAATCCATGGACGAGTCCGATGTTGACGGCAGCTATATGGGCAGTTTCACGGTTGTTGTTGATATGCATCCCGCCGGTGAGTATTGGGTGTCTGCCAGCATAGGCACAGCCGATGCTATGACGGCTGACGGTTCGCTCACCATCGACCACGAGAAACATTTCACCCTGTCAATCGGTGCGGGTACGCATGCGATTCATATTCCGTTGGATGTTGACGGGATTGACACGGTCGGCGATGTCTACGACATGCTCGGCGACTCGGTCAACTTCATCATCACGTTCATCGACGGCAACCCCGTAAGTTACCTCGGCGACGAGAGCGCGGGCAGCATGGCGGACGCGGCTATCGGCGACGATACCGGTCTAATTGCCGTGATGAAGAGCGCTGCGACGCTAGAATTAACGGGTCAAGCGTTAGGTACCGGCGGCACTTCCAGCATTAGCATTGCTGTCGGGAACAACCTCGTCGGCGTCCCGCTGGATCCGGCCGTCGACATGATGATTAGCGACGCGATAATACCAGGTGTCGAGGCAATCGCTGTCTCCAACGCCGCTGGCGATGATTTCCACACGATTTACGCAGCCGGCGACGAAGGCGACGGACCGCTCATGGGCGGCGTCGGATACATCGTTGTCGCAAGCGCGGCGGGAAGTATCCCGATTGTCGGTACAGCGTGGGAGAACGATGGCGCTCCAATGGCGGCGCCGGGAATCGCTTTCAGCGGTTCGCAGACGCCTGTGCTGCATGTTAGCGGCGGTCTGATAGATGAGTTCGACATGTTGTCACAGATTCCCGAAATCAGTGTCACCGTGAAGAATCTGTCCACAGGCGCATCGCTCGACACGGTTCTCGGAACGGAAGAGTCGGCGGCAGCGTACAGCGGTACGTTTGTCGAATTCAGCCGCCACGCAGCGAAGGCTGGGGATGTGCTGGAAATCGTAGCGCACTCGCCAAGCCCGTTCGTCGGCGTACGGCCGGTACCGCAGATTGTCGTTAGCGCGGAAGAGGTGTTGACCAGCCGTATCAGCCTCCCCGATCTGGAACTCTATGAGATTCCGTCGGAGACCGAGCTGTTGGCTAACTACCCGAATCCGTTTAACCCTGAAACCTGGATTCCGTACCGGTTAGCGAAAGCTGCCGAAGTGACGTTGAGTATCTATGACACCAACGGCGCCTTGGTACGGTCCATAGATGTCGGCTTCAAACCAGCCGCTGTGTACGAATCTCGTGCATCGGCGATATACTGGGATGGCCGCAACAACTACGGTGAACGCGTTGCCAGTGGCACGTACTTCTACCACTTGACGGCGGGCGAAGATTATGCTTCGACGCGCCGGATGGTGATTCTGAAGTAAGTGTTCACCTCAGAATAACCCTATTAGCTGCTAGGCGGGCTTGTGTGCCGCCTAGCAGCTAATTTTTTGTTTTAGTGTGAATTCCAAATTCGGTAGGCGCGGTTTCAAGGGAATTTTTGGTAGGCGCGGTTTCCCAACCGTGCTGACCGGTTCGGAATATCGCGGCTGGGAAGCCGCTCCTACGGGTGGTTAATTTAATTGTATCACGGCTGGAAGCTGTTGCCACAGGTGGGAGAATTGAAAAGGCGGACGGCACACGGAGTGTGCCTGCTACTTTATCGCGGCTGGAATTTGTAACTACAAAAATCTATTGTTTGGCATCAAAAACGTGAAATTGGCGCCCCATACGGTAGGCACGGTTTCCTAACCGCGCAAATTAAATCGCCAAATTTTTCGTTAAAATCGAATAAACAACTTTGAAAACCGTTGTTGGCTGTGCTATAATAGATATGTTTCGACGGCTTTATAAAACATACATTCGATCTGGTGTATTTTAATGTTTGGAAATTTTGTTGTGTTTGATGAAGTGGTGTGGTTGGTCATGGGTCGGGCTCACTTTCCGAAGCCCGCATGTGAGCAGAATTTAGTGATGAGCGAAATTTTTGGGAGGTTGAATAGTGTTAAACATCATGAGTAGGGGAAGACTCGTATGGTATTTGTTTTTGGTTGCGCTCACAAGCGGATTGATGGTGGGCGTAGCAGGGTCGGTCGAAGCCCAGACGACGCGGACGTTTATCCTGCACGGTACGGTCACGGATAATGACGGCGGCGTGCTCGAAGGGTACACCGTGGAAGCGCCGAACGACGCTTCCGACCTTGCAACTGTGGCGAAAACGGACCCATCAGGGGAATACAGGATTGTATATAACGCCATCTTTGCTTCGGCGGTAATCGGCGTTGGCGACGCAATCGAGATAACGGTCAAAGACCCTGATGAGCAGGTTGTAGCGAGAAAATCGTATACCGTCACACTGGCGGATATAGATAGAGAGCCGCTCTCTGGCGTAGAAATTAATATCCAGTTGTCGGGCTTGAACGCTGAACTGGAGCCAAGCCAGTTGCCGGCGGATGGCGTTTCGACGACGACGATAACCGTTTCGGTTGACTCTGGCGGCGCGCCGGTGACGGACGACACAGTGACAATTACGGCGGAACAGGGCAGCGTCGGCGAGGTGACGAATAACGAGGACGGCACGTATACGGCAGAATATACGGCGCCGGCGTTGGTGCTCACCGAGTCGGTAATGGACACGATTACGGTTACCTCGGGTACGACAGGCGACACGACGACGACGGTGGTAACATTGGATGTGGTTCCAACGGTCATCTCGGTGTCGGTCGATCCGAATGTATTCATCGCCGGTGCCGGGGCGGCTGGCGCGGTTCAAATCACCGCCAATCGAGGAACGAACCCCGTAGCGGACGCGGACATTTCATTGGGTCTCAGACGCGCCGACGGCGGATCTGATACCGGAACAGTCACGGGCGTGACGAGGAACGGGGATGGCACATACAGCGCGACATACACGCCGCCGAATACCGCGGGGCAGATTAACATTACCGCGTCGGACGCGGTTTCCGGTGAGAGCGGGATGGCGTCGGTTACCGTGAATGCGGGCGCAGCGGCGTCGGTTTCGGTGACTGCGGCGCCGATGACGGTTTCGAGCGGCGGCAGCGCTATGATTACCGCCATGGTCATGGATGCGTCGGGGAACGGCGTCGGCGGATTGGCTCCCAGCGGCTCGGCGGAGAGCGGCACGGTCGGCGAGTTCAGCGCCGGCGCTGCGTTCGGAAGCTACCGCGCAACGTATACTGCGGGCATGGTTGAAGCGGCTGGGGTGGATACTGTTACCGTTATCGTCGGCGATTTGTCCGGTCAGGTGTCGATTAGCCTCACACCGGAACCGCCGAAAGAGGTATCAATTCTTGCGGTCTCCGGCACGGTATACAAAAAAGACGGCACAGGACCTGTCAGCGGCGTGAACGTCGAGGTTATGGTCGGCGATATGGCGCCGCAGACGTCGCGGTCGGGCAGCAACGGACACTACAGCGTCACTTTCGTTAATCCGGGCGGCGTTGCGGGACGCACCGGCGATATGGTCTCGGTTGTTGTCACAGACGACGCCGGCATGGAACGCGGACGGAACGATTCGATGCCGTTGACGAGCGATGAACTCGGCGACGATACCTCCGCCAATGTCGTTCGAGATGTAACTACCGATATCTTGGCGCGAACCAACGCGTTGGTGGTCACCGGTTCGGTATTCCGCGAAGAAAGCGCGGTTCCGATTGACGACGTGTTCGCGATTACGGTGATGAACACCACCCGCGGGACGGAAATGTCCGGCATGACGGACGCCAACGGTGCGTATAACTTGACCTTCTTCGGTACGTCGGTGGTTGCGGAAACGGGAGACGAATTAGTTGCGACGGCTTCGAGAGACGGAGGCGAATGGAGCAGCCCGGCGCATGCGCTGTCATCGGACGAGGTAGAAGCAGGCAGAGCCACCGTGAACGTGCCGACCGACATCAAGGCGTCGACGAACGCGCTGGTGGTGAGCGGTACGGTTTACTTTGAGGACGGAACAGTTGCAGTTGGCGCCGGCGTGACGGTCACATCAATGAATGCCGGGAAAGGGCAGGAAGCCACCGGCGAGACCGACGGGAACGGAAATTACAGCGTGACCTTCTTCAACGCGGATGGACTGGTTGCAGAAACCGCAGATATTATAACGGTGACAGCAGTGCACGGCGACCTAGGAGACGGCACGGCGGAGCATTCCCTCACATCGGCTGAAGTGGACGCGCAGCGCGCTACGGTAAATGTAACGACCAGCGTGAAGGCGTACACGTCGACATTGGTGGTGACGGGTGCGGCGTACTACGAAGGCAGCACGATTCCTGTCGGCGCCGGTAACACGGTCACGATAATGAACACCGCGAACGGCATGGAAATGTCCGGCATGACGGACGCGAGCGGGATGTATAACGTCACGTTCTTCAGTGCGGAGGGTGCGGTCGCGGAAACCGGCGACATGCTGACCGTTACGGTGGATGCCGGCGAGGATGGCAGCGGCAGCGCCGACCATACGCTGACGGCAATGGAGATTGACGCACAGCGCGCTATAGTGAATGTGCCGACGAACATCAAGGCGACTTCGCCGACGTTCCTTGTGACGGGGGTCGTTTACTTGGAAGACGGCATGAGCGGCGCCCCGGCTGGATTGACCGTTAAAGTCGTGAACGAAACGCGGGGAATTAACGCCAGCGGAATCACAGTAGCGGGCGGCGGATACAATGTAACCTTCTTGGAGACCGAGGCGGCGGCGGTGAAGACCGCGGACGTGTTGGTGCTCGACGTGTACGTAATGGCTGCCGATGATACGTCAGTCGGTCAGACGACAATAACATTAACATCCGCCGACGTAGTTGGGAACAGAAGAGACGGCGTCGATATCACGACCAGCCTGACGGCTGACCCGACGAACGCATTTGTGGTAGACGGCATGGTCATGGATCCTTCCGGTAACGCTGTCGGCGCGGGTGTTAATGTGCGCTTAACTTTGAACGATCACCCAACGAAGGAATTGGAAACCTACGCGAACGGTCGGTTTAGCGCCACATATTTTGACTCGGCAGGCCCCGTAGTGAGCGTATACGACGACGTGGTCATTCAGGCGGTCAACCGCAGCAACGGCGATTCGGCGTATATGTCGATGCAATTGGCTTCGCACCACGTCATTGCGCAGCGCATCATGATTACCGTGAATCTGGTTCCGGACAACGAGAATCCGGTAGCGGTGGCGGACGTGAGCCAGCGGTTCCTTGACCCGGATGAGGTCTCGACCTTCGATGCCAGTAAATCGACGGACAGCCCGTTGGACAGCCAACTGATTGACACCTACGTATGGGATTTCGGCGACGGCATGAGCGGCAGCGGTATGGTCACCACGCACGCCTATGCGAAACCCGGGCGCTATGTTGTGACGCTGACGGTTACCGACCTTGCCGGCAACGCCGGCACGGCGGAGCGTGAAATCTTTGTGAGCACCGTACGGCTGGGCGGTATTTCGATAAACACGCGGCACGCACGGGAAGTGATTGACAAAATCCTCGGCATGGCAATCGCGGGTACCGATGTTGCGATAGCGAAGGGCGGCTCTGACGCGGTTCTGGATATGATACGCGGGAATCCTGCGCTTCAGGGGGCTGTGATGGCGGCGATTGGCGACGTGCTGCCGGAGGGCTTCATACCGGCGCAGTTGCTTGACGACGATTTGCCGCTGATATTTGAACAGTACGAAAACACCGATTTGGAGAACTTCGGTAACGCCATAACGGCGCGGGTCGGCGCGGAAGGCGGCATCTTGGGGTCCGCGACTCCCGGATTCACCCGGGTCGTCACGGGCGACAAGTTGGATCTGTACCTCGCCACGCCGCGCGCGGATGTCGGCAGCGCGACCTTCAGGATTGACGGCGTTACGCGCGATGCGGAAGAGGTTATCGACAGCTTGACGCACACCTTCCAGTTAGAAGAGGAGCAAGCCATACTGCTGGTTCCCTCCTGGGCAGGATCGGGTTCCGACGGTGCGTTCGCGGCGGTGACGCTGATGTTGGCGTCTGAAGAACTTCCGCCGGCATACCACAATCTGATTTCGAGAAATGCGTGGTCTTACCGGGATACGAGCGATTACCAACAGGCAGCCATGAGTCCGCGGATGATTAACGGCAAGCGGGTATGGGATGTCCAAGTGGATATCGAACCCGGAAAAATCTACTACTACTATTACGCTGTTGAACTGACTTATCCGGTACAAGCGCAATTGGGCGCAGATGGGGGCAGCGTTGACTTGATGCAGTACGCGATAGCTGATCCGCGCAACCTACAGATTCAGGATCGCGGTCTGGTCGAGGCGTTGTTCACGCCGGAACTTCAGGCAGCCATTGCACCATTGCTGAACCCTGTCATTGCGGGAATTTTGAGCGGGCAGCCTGCGACAATAGACGATGTGGTGGAGGGTCTTACGCCGGAGTCGCTGTTCGAAATTTTGGGGGCCATAATCAACGCAGCGGCGCCTTTGATTGAGCAGATTTCAGCGACGATGGATCCGCAGATGATTTCCGTGTTTACGGTTCCGTTGGTGAACGAAGCGCAGTCGCTCTGGCACACAAGTGTCGATTTGTCGGGTTACGCGGACGGCATGCACACGATTGATGCGAACGCGTTCGATTCTGAAGGGATTCAGATAGATAACCGCCCGGTTTTCGGCAAGACGTTCATGCTGGATAGGGCGGCGCCGGCTTACAGTGTGTCGGCTGCACCGGGTCAAAATTCGTCGATGTACATGACCAGCGACGGCGTGGCGGTTTCGACAGGCTTGCCGCCGGTCGGCGAGGGCAGCCCGATGGCGACGTTGATGTTATCGGCGAGCCCGAACGGCGACGTGAGCGATGTTGCGGACGGGCTGTACCAGATTATCAAGTACAGCGACGTCCCGGCTGTGCAGGGGTCGCAGACTTGGGTAAACATCCTTTCGAGCGACATGGCGCCGGTGTTCCAAGGGTTGACGCTCGACGATTTCACGGCGTTCCTGACCATGTTCCCGAATCTGCTGTCGTTGAATGCACCCGCGATGAACGTCGGAGTTGCAGATATGATGGAGATGCTGATTCGCGGCGCGAACGGCGATCCGGCTTTGATTGTCGGTGAATACGGCGTGCGCGTTGTGGCGCGGGATACGGTGTTTAACATGTCGACGGACACGGCGCCGATACGGCTGAACATTGTGCCGCCGGATCCGGATCAGGCGATGGTGGTGCGGATATCGCTCGGCGATTGCAACGGCGACGGCGATACGGACGACCTGTATGAGACCGGCGCACCTGCGGACATGATTCTGTTCTCGGATACGCCGAACGTGATGTTGACGGCGGAGGTGACGAAGCAGGTTCACCCCATAACGTCAATCATGTTCCAGTACAGGCAGGGCGAGGGCGAATGGCAAGATATCGGCATGCTTGAGGGCGAGATGGTGGCTGGCGCTGCCGAGGGTTCGCAGTACGATGTGGCGTGGAGCATAGACAACTTGGGCGCCATGATTCAGGCGGGTATGCCGGTCATGCTGCGCGCGGTCGTCACGAATGCGCTCACCATATCGGACGATGAAGCTGCGGAAGCGGCGCTGAATGTGAAAGACCATCCGTGCCCAATCGAGGCGGAGATTCATGCGCTTAACCACACGGTTAATGACCGCAACCCCGACAGCAACGCACCGCGCGGCATGATTTCGCTTATGGCGGTAACGCGCGAACTGACATCGCCGCACACGGCGAGCGTGGTTTTTGAAGTGCGCCGGATGCAAAGCGAGGAGTGGCAGGCAGTCCGCGAAGTGGAAATAGCGGACAGCGTTGTCGAAGAAGCCATTCTTGAAGCCATAGAAGAGGCGTTAGAAGAGGTCGTCGAGGGCGAGGAGAGCGCGGTATTCGTACCGACTCGCCGTGTATGGTCGGTTGAATTGGACAGCAATGAACTGGACGATACGATAATGGTGGGCGACGCCGCTGAACGCGATATGACGTTGGATGAAAATCCGTACGTGCTGCGCGCGGTGGCGGTAGACGACACTGGCGCCCGGTATGCATCGTCCGAAGACATGTCACAGAGTTTCTCGGTGGACAACATTGACGATGTGCCGCCGCTCACGGGTACCGCGATAGTCCAGATTTCGGATGCCGCGGGCGCGATTGAGATGATGGACGGCGTATTTACGGTTGGCGGTATCGTTGACGAGAGCGTTGACTCACCGTTCGCAATGGTGATGTCCATGCCGATAGCCGATCCGATTACGTATGACCGCGTCGATCTCCTGATTAACCGCCGCAATGAAGACGGCAGTCTAGGCGACATGGTCAGCGAGATGCAGGCGGAGATGGGAGAGGAGAATTACACCGCGACGGTTGATGTATCAGCCCTAGAGAACGGTATGTATTTCTTCCAAGCCTTGGCGATGGACGAAGTCGGGAATCAAGAGGTGCGAGACATCGCATTTGCGGCTATGATTGATGTAGCCAACTTCATACCGCCGCCGGTTATCGATCTGAGCGGGCAAATGCTGAGTCGGCAGCCGGTTGAGGAAAGTACGGTTGAGGCGGTTACTGAAGCATATCCGGGCGGATTTCCAATATCCGGGGATTACGTATTCATGGCAGGCGGCATTGCGTTGAACGCCGGTGATATCGACGTCCTAGTTGATGGGGCTTCCGCGAATGCAATGGGGGCGCTCACGGTAACGGCGATTGAAGAGGGCGCGTCTAGCACGTTTATGTTGACGCTTGACACGACCATGTATGAGTTGGGTTATCACGAGTTGGCGTTACAGATTACGAAGCGGAACGGCAGCATCAGCTTCCCGTTGGCGCCGCTGTTTATTGACAATGAAGCGCCGCAGTTGGCGGTTAATTCGCCGATTGCGAACGACGAGGTCAGTGCGTTGCCGACGACGCGCGCGGCGTATAATGACGGCGCAGGCGCGGGGATTGAACTGTCGTTCGTTACCATTAGCTTGATGAGGTTGACGCCGCCGGATATGATGCCGGTCGAAATCAACATGAGCGAGGTTCTGACAGACCTGACCGACCTTGTGTATACACGCCGCGCTGATATGCTGCCGGCTGGTGTATACCGCGTGATGGTCACGGTGACTGATATCGTTGACAATACGAGCGAAGCATCGGCTGACTTTACGGTGGTGACGACGTTGCCGTCGGTGGCAATCCGATCGCCGAATTCGGGCGAAATCGTTGGCGTGTCACAGCCGCTCATCAGCGCGGAATTCTCGGGCATCGGCGCGAGTGTGACATCGTTCACGATTGACGCCGGCGAGGAAATCACAGATGCGGCGATTAGCGGAAACCGGTTGGAATATACCCCCGACGTTTTACCGGACGGCGACCACACGGTTGCGATTATGGTTACGGATGGCGAAGGCAATACGGCTGACGACAGCGTGACGTTCACGGTCAAGACTGCGGATACGACGCCGCCGTTGATAACGGAAGCGAGTCCGCAAGGCGTTGTGAAGTCTGCGTCCGCTATGTTGTCGGTTGCAGCCTCCGACCCGGAATCCGGAATTGCCAACGTATCATACGCCATTGACGGCGGCGACGCCGTTGACGGCATGACCCGCGAGGTTAGCGGCTTGGAATCTGGGACGCACACGGTTATGGCGGTTGCCACGAACGGCGCCGGTCTGCAAAGCACGTTCAGTTGGACGTTCACAGTCGAATTGGATACGACACCGCCGGTAATTTCCGAAGTTGCGCCGCAGGGCATTGTTAAATCTGCCGAAGCGACCTTGTCGGCGACGGTGACCGACGAACAGTCGGATGTCTCAAACGTGACGATTGCGCTTGACGGCGGCAGTGCGGAGTCTGTCCCAGTTGACGGCGGCGGTGTGAGCCGCAGCGTCAGCGGACTGACGCCGGGCACGCATTCGGTGACGGTCGTCGCAACGAGCGGCGGCGGTTCTTCGACGCATACGTGGACGTTCACGGTCGAGTTGGATACGACACCGCCGGTCATTTCCGAGGTAGCGCCGCAGGGCGTCATCAAAGAGGCGTCTACGACGATTTCGGTGGCAGTCGGCGATGAACAGTCACCCGTCACGCGTGTCAACATTGACGTAGACGGCACCGGCGCTAGGGCTGTTTCAGTACGAGAAGGCCGTGCGAGCCGCGTGGTGAGCGGGCTTACTCCGGGAACGCACACTGTGACGGTTACGGCAGAGAGCGCTGGCGGCACGTCGAGGCACACGTGGAAATTCACGGTTGAACTGGATACGACACCGCCCGTTATCTCGGCGGTTTCTCCGCAAGGGATTATTCGAGTGGATTCGGCGCGGATTTCAGCCGCAATCGGCGATGAGCAGTCGGATATCACGAACGCCACGATTGCGATTGACGACGGTTCCGCTGGAACCGTGACGGTGAAGGAAGGGCGTGCGAGCCGCACAGCCAGAGGCCTGGAATCGGGTACGCATACTGTGACGGTGACGGCGACGAGCGCCGGCGGTACTTCGACGCATAGCTGGGCGTTTACGGTTGATTTGGACACCACACCGCCTGAAGTTTCGGCGACATCTCCGCACGGCACAGTGCTTGTCGAGATGCCGGAGATTTCAGTTGCGGCGAGCGATAACCGCGGCGGACCGCTAACGATTCGGATTTCCGTCGAAGACAGCGCAGGGGTTCAGGTCGGCGGCAATGCCGAGGCGAGCGATGACGGAAGGTCATCGACCTTTGTCCCGTCGGCAGGGCTATCCACCGGGACGTACTCCGTCAATGCGACCGTCAAAGACGAGAGCGGGAACGAGTCTTCCGCGAACTGGAGTTTCTCGGTACTTATCGATACGACGCCGCCGAGCGTCACGGGTGTAACGCCTGAGGGCGAAGCGCGGGTATCCGAAGAACGCAGACCGATGATTACAGCGAGCTACACCGACAGCGGGGCGGGGATTGATATGAGTTCCGTGGTGATGATGCTTAACGGGAACCCAATCGTCCCAACTTCAGTATCGACGACTCAGGCGGTTTACATGCCGCCGGCGGACCTCGATTTCGGTCGGCACACGGTTCGGTTGGAAGTCTCCGACATTGCACAGCCGTCCGCAAACACGGCGGTGCACGAATGGAATTTCGTGCTTGAGGACGGCAAGGGGCCAATCTTCCGCGGCGTGCTGCGGAATTACCCGAATCCGTTCAAGGATAGTACGACCGTTTCCTTCACACTGGCGCGTGAAGCGACACTGACGATTGAAGTTTACGATATCACGGGGCGGCTAGTTCGAGTCTTGGCGCAAGACGAGGTTCGGGAAGCCGGTCATAATGAATTCCCGTGGGATGGTAAGACATCGGCAGGCGACGTGCTGGCACGCGGTGTGTACTTCGCTCAGATTATGGTGACAAGCGAACCGGAGCCAGAGGTAATTGTCCTGAGAATGGCGCTGTTGCGCTAGTGATCCGAAAGGATTCCTTTGTGATTGCGGGAGCGGGTTGAACCTCGCTCCTGCAATTGCAATCATGAAAAGTAGATACGCAATACGTTAAGGAGGAAAACATGTTTCAAATGAAGCAGAAGTTGATTATTAGCGCAGTAGGGTCTATGGCGCTCTTACTCGCCTTGGCACCGATTTGTCTTGCGAGCGGCAATGCTGCCCCGTATCTTCGGGACGGCGTCGGCGCACGGTCAATCGGGCTGGGCGGCGCGTTCACAGCCATCGCCGACGACGCCACCTCCACAATTTGGAATCCTGCGGGCTTGCCGGCGACTGAGACGCTCGATTTTACGTTGTCCCGTGTACCGATGGCGTTCGATAGCACAAAGAACTTCATGGCAATCGTAAAAGGGCTGGGCGAGAACAGCTCAATCGGTTTTTCGTGGATGAATGTCGGCGTTGACGATATCATGGAAGTCAGCGCGAACAACGAAATTACCGGGAATCGCTTTAACTACGATTCGAATGCCCTCGCGTTGTCGTTCGGGCATGCGTTGGAGAGTTTTAATCTCGGCGCGAGCGTGCGCGTACTTTCCGATGCGGTCGGTCTTGATGCGTTCGACGGCGTCACGAGTTTCGGGGGTGTTGATGTGGGTATGTTGGCGCGCCCCGGCACGTCGTTCAGCTACGGCTTGGCAATTCGGAACTTGGGCGGAGTGGTCGGAGACGAGAGTGTGCCAATACTCGTTGGCGGCGGCGTAGCCTTCCATATACTGGAAGGGCACCGTGCGACGTTCGCATGCGATGTGGAGCACGAAATCGGCATTTTGGACGAAAGCCCGACAAGCGTTCGAATGGGTACGGAATACCGCATAGCGCGGACCTTCGCGGTACGCGGCGGTACACAGGCGTCCAAAGACCGTCAAGCGCTCTTTGTCGGGTTTGGCGTTGACGTAGGCGGGCTCCAACTCGATTATGCACTGAAAGCTCTGGAGCGCGCGAGCCGCAGTTTGCAAGACGCTGGCGAAACCCATTACGTTTCACTGTCTTACGGTTATTAAATTATACTTAGACGCAAGCGAATTTCATCGCAACTCGGCGTGAAAGGTGTGCTTACGTTCTTATACCGATACAATTTTAACGTACAAAGGAGAATGCCCGATGAAGATGATGAAATCCACCTTTAGCTTGGCGATTATTCTTTATCTTTGTGTCTATCTGACGGGTGCGCCGTTCGTACTCACTGCTTCCGCAAAGATTACGCCGATAGATGTGGATGAACCGACACACTTTTACGAGATTCAGAAGGGCGATACGCTCTGGCATCTCGCGAAAAAATACCGAAAAGATGCGCTGTTGTGGATGGAGTTTAAGAAATATAATATCTTTACGAACCCGAATCTGATTTATCCGAAGGAAATGCTGCAGGTCAAAAACGGTTGGGGATTCCCCGGCGATGAGCCGGTAATGATGGAAGAGCCGCCAATGATGGAAGAAGGCCCGTCCGAGATGGACATGCTCAAGATGAGCATGGATGAGAAATTGGATGCTGTGTCGAAGGCGATAATGAAGCTCAAACACAAGGCGGGGGAATTCGACGAACATCACAAGAAGCTTAGCGGCGATGTCGGCAAAATCAAGGGTATGCTTAAAGCGCACGACAAAGCGTTAGAGGGGCTCAGTAAAGCCGCCATGTCGCACGCTGAAGAGACCAAGAAGGGGTTGTCGAAGGTTAAGGGCAAGATTAAAGACTTGAATAACGACCTGAACGCAAAGGCTGAGAAGCTGGGCGAGAAGCAGGCAAAGACCATGAAGATGCTCGGCGAAACGACTGAAGCCATGAACAGCGAATTCGCCAAAAATGCGGAGCGGGTTGACAAGCTGCAAGCCGGCGTTGATGAGATTCATTCGGAACTTCATCACTGGAGAGGTGAATACAGAGATTCGAACAACACGGAACGGAAATTGGGTAAACTAGCAATCTTGCTTGGCGGGATTGCTGTGTTTACGCTGAATTCGCTCGGTGAAAGTTTCGATTAAGGCGAAGTATTACACCAGTAAAAATTTGCAGGGGCGGCGCCCGAGGCAACAGGATGTGCCCGGGTGCGTTGTCCCTGCTTTTTTTTACCTGTTAACCGGAGACACCGCTACATGACGCAAGCGGGGCAAGATGCCCCGCCTACGGTGGGAGGCTGTTCGCCGGCGGAATTAGTATTTGTAGGTTGGGTTAAGCGGAGTAAATGAGAGACGTGAAAAATGTCGAAGGAATATCGGTATTTGAATTCGTTTGGAATTGTTTTAGATGTAGCGAACCCAACGCTTTTGAATATTGCTGGGCGTTTGGTTTATCGGAAACCGTTTGTAAATACAAAAAGCGTTGGGTTACGCTCCCCGAATCGGGTCTTGGACGTCGTTCGGCTCCGAGAGCGAAACGAAAAATTATACATCATTCCGTGAAATTCGCTCAACCCAACCTACAAGAATCTTGACTTGTGGGTAATAGTAAGCCTGATAAGGGGCGCTAGGGGGGTTGCCGTCACGTTTTATTCGGATTAAAATGTATAATTTTTAGTTGTAGTGACTATAACGGTAGTCGTGGTTTCCAACCGCACGGAAGGCAGCGGACAGCTAGGTATTGGGACGGAATGCATTCGGAAGGATTAGACTGTACAATCACAAAATTCATTGAACTTTACGGCGACCGTACCGGGCAGAAGGGCGATGGCGTCCACGGCGGGGTGGCGTGGATAGGCGGCGAGAAATTCGTGCTGCTCGCATCCGGCAGGGAAGGCGCCGCCGATGCGGCGGATTGGCGGCGAATGTCTCGGCTGGCAGCGCTGGCGCAACACCTTCGGCGTCCGGTGCTTCTGTGGGATATGCCGCTGCAGGTCGTTGCGACCGCGTTGCAGAAGCAGCCGCTGGTGATTAACGAGGCGATTCAGGATTGTAAATTGGCGCTTTTAAGAATGCGTGTTCCGGTCATTAGCGTTTTCAAGGAACGCTTTCCGGTTGTGTTGACGCCGGAGATTGCCATGGTCGATGGCGCGGTGATTGTGTCGGATCATCCGGAGTTGCTCGCCTCAATAGGCGAAGATTTGCCGGCTATCACCATGGCTGGCAATGGGAAACATAACCTGACGCAGGAGATTTTGGCGCTTTTTGAAAGAGTATCGAAAATCTGCGGGGAGGAATTGGAGCGGCGGCGCGTCGAGCAGATTCGAAAAATCACGATGCAAAGAGATTGAATTACGGGTGCGTTTGTGTTACCATAGGTGGCGCGGCTAGGGTGTCAAAGAGGGCTGCCCCTACAACCGCGGGGAGCCGAAGCGGACTGCGGCAAGCGTGCGCAACGGCTTGTGGTAATCCAACGATTCACAGCCGTATTTCCGTGTTCCACCGGGGAAAGTGTTAGATTCCTCTCATGCTAGAACGTATATTCCGAGGCAAAATCAGCGTGTTTCTTTCGCTCGTTGCGAGGAAGTTGGTATCAATCGGCGTGACGGCGAACATGATTACCTTGATCGGCTTCTGCGTTAATGTACTTGCGGCATTCTTTCTGGCGACCGGGCGGTTGGTGCTTGCGGGTGTATTGATATTGTTCGGCGGCACTTTCGATATGTTGGATGGCGCGGCGGCTCGCGCGGCGCCCAAGTCCAGCGATTCGGGGGCGTTGTTGGATTCGGTGGTTGACCGGTATTCGGAGGGGGCGGTCTTTCTCGGAGCGCTCATCTATTTCTACCTTAACGACAAACTTTACGGAGTAATCCTGGTTTTCGCCGCAATGATAGGATCTATCCTTGTGAGCTACGTCCGCGCACGAGCGGAAGGGCTGCGAATCGAATGCAAGGTTGGATTTATGCAACGTCCGGAACGAATCGCGGTTTTGGCGTTCGGTACGTTGATACAGGGGATTGTTGGAAACCACTTCGAAGTCGTCCAGTCAAGCGGGCTGATTCTCATCGCTGTAATTGCAATTCTCGCCGTTACCTCCCACATCACTGCCGTCCATCGGCTTGTTTTTTCTCTTTGTGAATTAAGTGATCGATGAATTGATGCGATGTCCGGGATGAGTGATTCGCGATTCGGAGATCAATCCTATCCAACCCTCAGAGACTGTCTGAACTGTGATTTATATGATTAAATGATGGGCTATGATTAGGGGGTGCATGGTTATTTGGTTAATCGGAAGGCATTTGGGTTATCGGAAGCGGTACAGATATATGAAAAGCGTTGGGTTCGCTGCTGTAAACACGTGATGAGCGTTGCCGAAAATCTGGAAAGTGATTTTTCGCATGGTACGTATTAGCAGTTACCCGCTTAACCCAACCTACAAGCGCTATCGTATCATTCCCCTCCTTACGAAGGAGGGGTTAGGGGAGGTTGAGGATGGTGTTGCGATTCGGAGATTGGTCGTTGGCAGTGTTGATTGATTTGGCTAAGCAAGGGAGCGGGGTTGTTTTTTTGGCGGGGCTGAAGGTGTTAACCGCTTAATGTGTGTATTTCCGGGTCGTTGATGTGATCCGAAATTTTCTGGTCAATTACATTCACCTGTTCGGCGAGTTTACGGTGTGCCGCACTCATTTCTTCGCGTAGGTCGTTTATCCGACTGTCAATACCATCAATGCGTTTGTCAAGGAAATCTCGCATGACTGTCGACGCCGCATACATTTCTTCCTTGGTTGGCACATTCGCAAACTTCGCATCAAGCAGCTTTTCAAATTGCTCGGATCTCGCAATTGATGATTTATCGAGTTGTTCAACGCGATCAACTGAAGATTTTTCGAGCTGGGCAATGAGTTTGTTTGTCGCTTCTTCAGAGTGTGCAATCCGATCATTTAAGGATTTATCGAGATGCGCAATGAGATTGTTTGACGTTTCTTCATAGTGTTCAATGCGATCATTTATAGATTTGTCGAGTTGCTCGTAGCGGGCATTTAAGGAATTTACGAGCAGTTCAAAGCGATCATTTATGGATTTGTCGAAATGCTCGAAACGAGCATTTATGGAAATTTCGAATATTTCCAAGCGATCATTTATAGATTTGTCGACATGCTCGAAACGAGCATTTATGGAATTTTCGAATATTTCAAGCCGATCATTTATGGAGTTTTCGAATATTTCAAATCGCGCATTTAATGAATTTTCAAATATTTTCAAGCGATCATTTATAGATTTGTCAACATGCTCAAATCGAGCGTTTATGGAGTTTTCGAATATTTCCAAGCGATCATTTAAGGAGTTTTCAAACTGTTCAAACCGTTTATCGAGGCGTCCGAAAAAGAAGTTTAGTACGCCGATAACCAACCCGCCGCCCGCAACAATCGGCACCGCAATTGCCGCGATGATTTTGACAACGTCGATCCAACTCATCCCGATAACCTCCATTTCATGATATTATACCACAATGCCGCCCAAAATGTCGAGTTTTCGTATGTTGGGCTGAGGGATTGACGGAGTACGTGTGGAGGGCGTCGCGATTCGCAGATCGCTCCTACACGGGGTTGACGGTAAAGGGAGGAGTGTGTGCGCGGTATCGAATCACTCCCCTCCTTCGAAGGAGGGGTTAGGGGAGGTTAAAGATGGTGTGGTGGGAGAATTGAACGGGTTAGGTTTTATGGTTGGTGCAGCGTTACCCGACGGTTTTGGTTAATCTGAAGGCATTTAGGTTATCGGAAGCGGTACGAACATATGAAAAGCGTTGGGTTTGCTGCGGCAAATATATTATGTGTATTACCGCAAATCTGGCAGGTGCTTTTCGCATGGAGCGTAGTAGCAGGTACCCGCTTAACCCAACCTACAGGAACTGGGTTTCAAATAAAGATCGCGATTCGGAGGTTGGTCATACAGATGCAGGTGATTGATAGTGAAGACTATCGCCTTCGCTATTCGCTCAGTTGATCCCCCTCAGTCCCCCCTTGGTAAGGGGGGAGGATTATGTGAGTGGCTTGGTAAAGGGGGAGGAGTGTGTGCGCGGTATCGTATCATTCCCCTCCTTACGAAGGAGGGGTTAGGGGAGGTTGGCGATGCTGTCTGAACGGTGATCTGTGTGATTAAATGGTGGGCTGTGATTGAGGGAATTAATTGGTGCTGGCGGCAGTGTGGGTATTTGGGAGTCAATTGGGATGGGCGAGGTTTTAAAAGAGTTGGGTTTCGCTCGATTCATCGGGTTTTGTACGCGGTTAGATTGAACGGGGCGGTTCGTTTTATTGTGCGGTTTTTGGGTGAATCCGCTCTACCCAACCTACAAGAGCTACTGCTACTTTGCAGACCGGAGTGTGCTTACTACGATATCGCGGCTGGAAGCCGCTCCCACAAGGGATTGTCATTGGAACGTAGGAAAGAAATGCGAATTTCGATGCAACCCAACCTACAAGAGCTAACCCCCCTCAGTCCCCCCTTGGTAAGGGGGGAGGATTATGTGAGTGGCTTGGTAAAGGGGGAGGAGTGTGCGCGGCATCGAATCATTCCCCTCCTTACGAAGGAGGGGTTAGGGGAGGTTAAAGATGGTGTGTTGTGATTCGGAGATCACTCCTACAGGGAGGGATGGGTTTGCAGTTGCCGAAACGAGGTATGATTTTTGAGTAAGTTCACTCCAATCGAAAAGCAGAAGTCGAACGACATTCCACTCCGAATCTTGGTGATTGGCATCTTCTTCGCTCTGGTTAATGCGTATTGGGTTTCGACAAATGATTTGCTGATTGGCCTCGTTCACAACTATATGTCGCTGTTCAGCAACGCGGTTTTTACGCTGTTTCTACTGGTGTTGCTGAATGCCCTTCTAAAGAAGTACCTTCCGAGGCTTGCATTTAGAGCCGCCGACCTACTAGTGATTTATGTGATGACCGTAATGGTTACGACCTTTGCGGGGAATCGGATGAACCGGTTTGTCGGACTGCTCTCCCACCCTTACTGGTTTGCCACGCCCGAAAATGACTGGCGAAACCTGTTCTGGCGATATATCCCGCCTTGGTTTACGGTCAAGGATGAGCACGCGCTGAGCGCCCTTTATCACGGCGACACGACGTTTTTTAGCCGCGCAAACTTTATGCCTTGGTTGGGGCCGATTGTCTATTGGTCGGCGTTTCTGATTGTGTTGTACGTCGTCCTGATCTGCATCAATACGCTGATACGCAAGCAATTTACGGAACATGAAAGGCTGACCTACCCCGTTACGTGGCTGCCGCTGGAGATGGCGAAGGACATAACGTTTTTCCTGAAGAATAGGCTAATGTGGGCGGGTTTCGGCATTGCGGCGGCAATTGGCATTCTGAATGGACTGAGCGTGTTAATTCCGTCACTGCCGGATATTCCGGTCGGGTGGACATCGATTCACTTCCGGGAGAAACCGTGGAGCTATATGGGCGGCACCCGAATTTCGTTCCAGCCGTTTGTGATTGGTCTTTCGTATTTCATGCCGCTGGACCTCGCTTTCTCTGCCTGGTTTTTCTACTTCTTGAAGAAATTTACTCAGTTGACTCTTGGGGCGACCATGGGTTGGCGCAACCTTTACTTCCCCGAACAGGCTCAAGGCGCATGGAGCGGGTTGGGGATTTTGGCGCTGTGGGTCGGACGCAGGCACCTAAAGCGGGTTTTCACACAAGTATTCACGCGAAAGCGGGTTATTGACGACGCTAAAGAACCGATGTCGTATCGGACCGCGGTATTTGGCATCGTCGCCGGCATAATTTTTCTCCTGTTTTTCGCATACAAAGCCGGGCTTTCGTTGTGGATTATTTTGGTGTTTTTTGTAATTTATGTATGCAGCGCCCTTGGTGTGAACAAGATTAGAGCCGGGCTTGGTGTAGCGGTGCATGAGTTGCTGTGGGTCGACCCAGGTGAGACGATGGTGAGCTCGATGGGAACCCGGACGTTTGGCGCACGAAATCTGACGGTGCTTTCATTTCTATTTGTGCTGAATCGGGATCAGCCGGGCCACCCGATGCCGAACCAACTGGAAGCGTTTCGGATCGGCGAGCAGGCGAACATCCATCCGAGAAAACTGGCCTGGGCAATAATTTTGACGTGCGCCATCGGGATACCGGTGACCTTTATGATATTTTTCAACCATCTGTATCAACAGGGGGCTGAAAATTCGACGGGTACGATTTTCATGCCCATAGGGAGAGAGGGGTTTACCCAGCGGCTGCAGATTTGGCTAACGAATCCGACGGGGCATGATTATGCAGCGGCGGGTTTCATGGGGTTTGGCTTCGCTATGACGGGGATTCTGTTAGTCATGAAGATGCGGTTTCTGTGGTGGCCGTTTCACCCCGTGGGTTATGTGTTGGGATCGAGCCCGGCGGAGATGATATATATCTGGGTACCGGTGCTGATTAGTTGGTGCCTGAAGTTTGCCATCCTTCGGTACGGCGGGCTGCGGGCGTATCGCAGCGCATTGCCGTTTTTTGTGGGTTTGATATTGGGGGATTATACATTGGGATGCTTTTGGAGTATTGTCGGAGCGGTGTTCAGGGTTCCGGTGTATAATATGGGCTGGCATCCGGTGACGTCGTGATAGGGTTGGTAGGTTTGGAATGGGTTGGGTTACGGTCTGAAATGTGGTTTGTGTGATTAAATGATGGGCTGTGTTTGAGGGGAGTCAATTGGGATGGGAGAGGTTTTAAAAGAGTTGGGTTTCGCTCGATTCATCGGGTTTTGTGCGCGGTTAGATTGACCGGGGCGGTTCGTTTTATTGTGCGGTTTTTGGGTGAATCCGCTCTACCCAACCTACAAGAGCTGCTGTTACTTTACAGACCGCAGTCTGCCTGCTACTTTATCGCGGCTGGAAGCCGCTCCCAGAAGAGATGGTTATTGGAAGGTAGGAAGGAAATGCGATTTTCGATGCAACCCAACATACAGGAGCTACAGAAGGAACGAAAATGATTTTGGATGCGGTAAACTCTGCTGGAATTTCTCACGTTTTACGGGTTTGAGAATCTGAAAGTAATGAGGAGAACGACGTAATGAAACGGATCAAACAACTTGTTTACGCAGGAGTCAGCTTGTGCATGGCAGCAGTATTGTGCTCGCCTGTGTTCGCCGGGGCTGGGCGAACCGGCGCGCAAATTCTCGACCTTGGCGGCGGAACGCGTGCGGCGGCGCTGGGCGACGCATTTTCTGCGGTTGACGGCGATGTCACCGCAGCGTTTTGGAATCCGAGCGGGTTGGGAATCATTCAAGACACACAGGCTGCGATTTCGTATATGGACTACAGTCAACTTTTTGGTGAAGCGAGTGAGGGGTTATACTACGCTTTTTTCGCCGGTGCAATGCCGCTCGGTGCGTCGGGTACGCTCGGTACAACGCTTCAAATACAGGGGCAAGGCGAGGTTGCAATTACGACGGATTCGCCGCTAATAGAGCGGTATGAGAACCTTGGAACGAATTGGGCATGGACAGTGTCGTACGCGGACATGTTGGCAAACGGATTGTCGGCGGGCATCAGCGGCAAGATTATTCAGATGAAATTAGGACGTTACGCTGGGCGCGCTTACGCCATTGACTTCGGCGCACAGTACAATCTCCAGCTTCCCGATTTTATGCCGCCGGTGCGAATTGGCGCCGCTGTTCAGAATTGGGGCACCGAGATTGCGTTCATCGACGCCAATCAGAGCGACCCGCTGCCTCGAAAGTTCCGGCTGGGAACGGCAGTGACACTCTATGGAGCGGGGTACCATGACCTACGGCTCATCGGGGATCTGACCGCGTTTATCGATAAACTGAAAGAGGACGACGAGGAGGGGGTAGAGGCGTTTCTTGAGGCGAACCCGGAGGTCACACGCGATCAGCTTCTCGCCGACCGCGGCGTTGGCAGGCATGCGTTTGAGTGGCGGCACATGCAGAAGAGCATCGGTATCGAATATTGGTTGAGTAACCTGCTTGCGCTGCGAGTCGGTTACAAAACGGAACCCGGCATAAACCGCCCGGATTTCTCAGATCATATCACGTACGGCTTGGGGGTGCGTTTGTTGAATTATCAGTTTGATTATGCCCGCGTGCCCGGCGGGGGGCCGAACAATCAGCGCCTCAATGTGTTCGCGTTGGTATTGCGGTTTTAGGGATTGTAGTTTATCTTTGGGTTTCGGAGAAGACTGTCTGAACTGTGATTTTTGTGATTAAATGATGGGGTATGATTGAGGGAGGCATTTGGTGTTGGCGGCGGTGTGGGTGTTTGGTAGTCATTTGGGATGGGAGAGGTTTCAAAAGAGTTGGGTTTCGCTCGATTCATCGGGATTTGTGCGCGGTTAGGTTGACGGTGGCGTTTCGTTTTATTGCGCGGTTTTTGGGTGAATTCGCTCTACCCAACCTACAGGAGCTGCGGTTAACTCGTGATGCGCGTTGTGGTAAATCTGGCACGTAATTTTCGCACGGTAGTTATTAGCAGTTACCCGCTTAACCCAACCTACAAGAACTGAAATCAGGAAAGGCGACGGAGCGGGTTGAGATTTGGGACCATTCAAAATTTTCAATGGTTGTTTTGAATGCGGGAGGTCTTAAAAGCGTTGGGTTTCGCTACATGGATTTTACGAATGCGGCATGCCGGAGTTTTAACGTTGCGTGGGTGTAGTAACGGCATTAGGGTTATCCGCTCTACCCAACCTACAGAAGCTAAAAGAACTTTTGTGATAAGGATTAGACTTGAAAAAGATAGGTGAAATTATTCTATTGTTTAACTTGATTGGGTTGGTTGTCTTGCCTGTGAATGCTAACTCGGTAGACACAACCGCTAGTGACTCGGGAGAAAATGGAGGTGTGTCGTTTCGGTTTGTGTCGGCGTTGGGGGCGAGGCACCTAGATGTTGAACAGATTGGCGGCATAACGGGTGATGAATGGACGACGACGTTGAAATCGCCGAACCGGGCGTTTTTGTCGTCACTGATTGTACCGGGCTCCGGCCAGTTGTATCTCGGCGCGAAACGGGGTTACTTATACATTCTGGCAGAAGTCGGCATGTTGGCGGCGTATTTCCTTACGCGCAGCGATGCGGAGAATACACGGGAGCAGTATAGAGAACATGTAAGGGAGCACGTGGCTTTCGAATGGCCATACCAGGCGGCGGAGCAATTTGAAAAGTGGGATCCAATCGAAGATTATGAGCATGCCACGCTGTTCGACAATTGGCGCAACGTTTATACGGAGCGGAACGGTGAACCGCTTGAAAGAGTCGGGGCGTGGTATTGGAAGGATCGGCAGGCATTCAAGGATGAGGAGCGGGGTGAGGGTAATCATGATTCTCCGCAGCGTGAAATTGCAAAAACGTTACGGTATGAAGCCAATGACAAATTTGAGCGGGCGCGCACCTTTTTGGGCGTTGTCATCTTGAACCATGTGGTTAGCGCAGTTGAAGCGCGAATTTCCGCATTACGGAGCAATCGACGGTACATGTCGGACGCCACGCCGCGGCGATCTTTTGAATTCGATGTGCGGACATCAGTCTCGCCACATGCTGCGGAAACTCAACTTGTCTTGAGCAAACGGTTTTAGCCGGGGCGCGTGCGGCGTTTATGTAAATTCCATTTTGTAAAACTGGTAGTCATTTTAACACGCCGGAAGGTTCGGCTTCCTAACCGAACCGGTATTTATTAAGTCTCGCAGGTGCGGTTGGAAACCGTACCTACCGCGCCTGTTGCGCCTACCGTACCTACCCACCTACCCACCTACCTAGACATCCGACAATACTAACGGAAATGACCGAGAGCCCGGGCTGATAGCGTAGGTAGATACAAAAAAAGGGGAATCGGGATATTCCCAATTCCCCTAGAAAGGTAGGCGATGATGGGTTACATCATCGGACTCGGTGGCGTAATGAAGACCTCGACGCGACGGTTTTTTGCAGCCCCGGCTTTTGTTCTCACTGATGCAATCGGGTCCGTGTGGGCACGTCCAACAGATTCGATGTCGTTTTGCACGCCCTGCGTTTTGAGATACTTCACAGCGGAATCCGCGCGTGCTTGAGAAAGGTGCCAGTTGCTGCGGTATTTTCCACTCAATACCGGTTTTCCGTCAGTGTGACCGATTACCTTGACCATCGAATCCGGGTGCGCCTCCATGATCGCTTTAACCGCATTATTGAGGTTTTGTTTCGCTTCCTGATTCAAACGGGTTCCGCCGCTGGGGAAGTGCACGGTTGCAATCAATGTCGGCTTTGCGGCAACCATGGCTTTTAGGGTTTTGGTCTCTGCTTTTACCTCGGCGATCGCCGCTTGCATTTCCATATGATCCGCCGCTTGTTCCTTGGACTTGTTGTCTAAGCTGCCGATCATCATGCGCAACTTTTCATCTTCGTCCATAGCAAAGGCTTGAGCCTTTTCACGCGCCATATTGACGGCGTTCGTGAGGTCTTCATGCAATTTGGCATGCTGCTCCTTTGCGAAACCCTTGGCGGCGCTGATTGTGTCCGCATCGCCCTGTTCAGCGGCAGCGACAGCGTCATTCTTTGCCGTAGAGATTTCCGATCTTAAAGAATTCCCTTGCTCGTCAACCTTGCCGCCAATCATAGCGACCTCTTCCCGCAACTTTGAATGTTCCGCTGCAGATTCCGCGTTGTATTTCTCCATCTCTGCATCAAACTCCATCTTGCTCAGTTTGCCGCACCCGCTGAGACCGATACCCAGAGCAAAAATGGCGACACTAGCCACTAAGGCTAAGATTTTCATTGTTCCCTCCCAAGAATTAAATGCGTTAACATTAGGAATACAGACTTTGAGCATCTGATACGCGCATAAGTTTGTACGGTATTTTAGCACAAGTCACGTCTGAATACAAGAAAAATCGCTAAGCATATTTGGGTGGGCGTGCAGATTTGTGAGTGATGCTAACCTATCCGGATTATGCTGGCTAACGCACGGACTTAGCGGCGGAGAATTATTGTTGTTTCAGATGATTCCGAGTGCAGCGGTGCGGGCTATTCCGGCTGTGCCGTCAGGTGGATGTTTCCGTTTGAACTGCGCAGCTTGACCGCTGTATCTCCGCCTTCGCCAATTTGGCCTTCAAGCCGATTGTATTTTTTCTCGGTATGAGAGATTGGCAAATCGGATTTTACATTGCCATTACTAGTTTTGGCGTTCAATTGTCCGGCGAAATCTGCGGGAAGAGTCAAATGAATTGAACCGTTTGTCGTCTGTGCGTCGATTGGGGCGCCGCCGGCGGCAATCGTTACGTCAATCGACCCGTTGGTCGTCGAGAACTCCGCAGCGTCCGCGATTTGCCCGATGGATGTCTCAATATTGCCGTTGGTGGTGTCGATGTCAATGGGACCGTTATCGCCTTGTACCTTTATTGTGCCGTTGACGGTTTTTGCGGCGATGGCGCCCTCGATTCCGCTGACTCGAATGGCACTGTTTACGGCGGCGAGATTAACGCCCATTTGGTGAGGGGTTTGAATTTCATAACTGACCGTCACATTGACGCCCTTTGGCGGATTGGGAAAGTCTCTGTAAATGCGAATTTCGCCGTCGTGCAGTTCGGCGTGGACTTGGACGTTTTGGGCAAACTCATCGGCTTCTTCAGCACTGGGTGCACGTACTTCTTTTAGGGCGGTGACAGCGACGTGATTGACGTCGGCGCCGTCAAGCGAAATTGAACCGTTTACGGTTTGCGCGGCGACGGTTGCAACGTCGGCACTATCAAACTGCCACTGAATTCTTTCTTCGAACTTTCGTTTGCCGCTGGTTTTCTCAATCGCATTGATTGCGTCTGAGACTGACGTTTTCACCTGATCCACAACATCGCCGACAGCGCCGCCTACGACCTTCCCGACATCAGCCGTTCGATGCACGGATTCAACGGCTTTATTGACGCCTTGCTTAATCTCATGCCTAATCTCCTGAAATATTTCTGCGACCTCCTTGGATTTGCGGTGTTTTGCACTATGTTGAACGTCCGCTTTGGACGTATCGCTGATGGTGCGGATGAGCATGTCCGCTTCGTCCGCGTTGATTGTGCCTTCTTCGAGCATTCTGAGAATTTCGCGCCTTTCATCGCTCATGATTTTCCTCCCTACTTAATCTAGGTGCCACTATTTTAACGACAGTCGAGTTAATGATTACTCAGATTCTTTTCCAGGCTCTTGGTTTAGCACTGGATTCATCCGTTTCGACGTGCGTTCGGTATTGTAGTAATGGATATAGATATCCGTCACGTATTCCTGTATTTTCACAACGTGCTCTTTGAGTGCGCGGAGATCTGAATGGATTCGGACCAACTCTTGATTTTGTTCTACGTGTTTACTGCCTGGACCGTATTTGAATTTTACAAATCTGCAACCCATAATTCCAATCGAAACGGCAAATATCACCAATGCGATTCCGTACAATTCACCCATAGTCGTAACTCCTTTTTGATGTATTTGAATGTATCGGTAATGGAGAAAAACACAAGAATAACTACGATTTGCGGGAACGAGCCGCTAAGACCGAGAGTTGCTGCGTGCTAACGGTGAAAGAGCTGTTTGCACTCGCGGGCCGTTTCCCGGAAGTTTCGGTTGAGAATTCGCTTTTGTCCACGCAGTAGCCGCTTTAAGTTCTTGAGACTGTCCCCTTTGGTGGCTTCTAGGCGCTTATGCATGGACTCGGTGAAGGCATTCAGAGCATCTCGGACCGGGAGTTGAGGCAGCCGCGCACGTGGGCCTTTGAGCGCTTGTAACAGCGGCTCCGCCGCTTTCACTGTGATTTTTACCTCAGATACCATTTTGAGGATTGCCGCATTTTGCTTTTTCATGATTGTCTCCTTTAGGTTATGTTAAGTTGGTGAATGAGTTCTGCGGCTTCCGCCGCTGAAATTTCGCCTGCATCGAGCCGCTTTAGGATTGCGCGTCGTTGTTCAGGAATGTCATCAGTCTGCTGCGCGCCGACCTCAAAGCCGAGTTCGGCGATGACCGCGTTCAGACGGCTTCGGACGGTCGGATAGGAGATTCCGAGTTCGCGTTCCATCTCTTTGACATTGCCGCGATTCCTGACGAAGTTTTCCAAAAACTCGAGGCTTTCCTTTGACAGCCGGCAGAAACGGCAGGTTTCATACTGGCTTTCGATTTTAGTATCGCAGGTGAAGCATTGCAACTGTGTGATTGTTAATTCTCCACTGCACGTTGGACATTTTTCCAATATCTTTCGCAAGGTCAATCCCCATTTCAGATTGGTGTGATTTTAGAATTAATGAATTAAGGTGATTAAAATATACCACAGTTATAAAAAAATGTCAAGAAAAAATACAATATTTCGTGAAAACCGGTACAAATTTTAAAAATATGAGAAATAGAACATTTAAACAATAAACACATTGAAACAAAAAAAGCCATGAGTCTTTTGCAGCGACTCATGGCTCGGTTTTCATATCCTCGGAAAAGTTGGTGCTACCTCAAGCAACTAATTATTGCGTCGTAAACTAACAAACGTACCATTTTTAATTGGGGGATATTTCTTCAAAAAGCAACTCCTGTTGAATCCATGTGATTATAGATTCCACGCGCATCCCGCGCCGCAGGTCTGTGAATACAAACGGTTTTTCGCCGCGCATACGTTTAGTGTCGCGTTCCATTATGCCGAGGTCGGCTCCGACGTGGGGCGCGAGATCGATTTTGTTGATGACGAGCAGATCGGAGCGGGTAATGCCTGGACCGCCTTTGCGGGGAATTTTGTCGCCGCCGGCGACGTCAATTACGTATATGGCGGCATCGACTAGCTCCGGACTAAAAAATGCCGCTAAATTATCGCCGCCGCTTTCCAAGAACAAGATATCCAAATCGGGAAAGCGTTCAATCATCTGCTCAAGGGCTTCTAGGTTGCTGGAGATGTCCTCTCGAATAGCGGTGTGCGGGCAGCCGCCGGTCTCAACACCGAGGATTCGATTGGCGGGAAGCGCTTCGGCGCGGAGTAGAATCTCCGCATCTTCGCGCGTATAAATGTCGTTGGTGATGGCGGCGAGTTCATAGTCACGGCGCATTGCCTTGCACAAGCGTTCGATTAGCGCAGTTTTACCGGAGCCTACTGGACCGCCAATCCCGATTTTCAAGAGTTTCATGGCTGAAAATCCTTTCTCGATAAGGCAAAGATTTCGCCGTACGTATGCGAATGCCGTTATGTAACCCGATATTAACGGTTTAGGAGATGAAAAGCCTTGAATAGAGCCGTTCGTGCTGCATGCTCCGAATGTCTAGCCCCGGCGTAAAAGCCGCGAAATCGTCGAAGTTTGCGTTTTGAGCGAATTCTGCAATTTCCGGGAGATGGGGATGGAGCGCGTGGATAGTCAGTAGTCCATCGGTCGCGCCGAGCGGGATAAGCCGCACGGCTGCGGAGACATGACCAACGACGTAGGCGTGTAGAAAACCGAGCAATGCAATTGGCAATTCAATTGAAGCTGCGGCGGCAACCAATCCGAACGCTATTGCATGGTGACCGGCGCAATCCTTAGAGCGTATTCGCTTCTCGTAAGCGTCCAGCGTTGCGTGCGGCACAAGTTGCCGTGCGTTTCTAAGAAACTGTTTTCCAATGTGTACACTGCCGTTCCGAGATTCACGCGGCAGCTTGAGCGCGGTGAGACGCATGTCTAAGTCGGCGATTCGGCTGATGCTAGCGTCGGGCGCATTCGCGTAGGTTTGAGCAGATTTGTACGCCAACGCCAGCGCAATGGCATCAGTGTTCCGTATCCCTTCCAGTAAGGCGTTCCGCAATAATTCCTCACAGGAGGGCTGATCCGCAACCAATCCGATTTGAACGTAGGTTTCTAGCCCATAGGAGTGCGCGAATGCACCCGTCGGGAAGAAGCTATCTACAAGTTGAAGCAGTGTGAGCAGCGCACTATGGTTGTGATTATTGGTTTGCATTTGGTGCGGCTTCTGCGGTAAAGTCATGGTACAGTATTCTTAATGGCAACGCGCAGCGGCGTGAGTGAATACCAGTTCTTCAATCGAATATTGGAATCCGAGCCGATCCAGTTGATTTTCCAAAACCGGTTCGTATGGAATGAGTATTGCGCCCCCGTGAAATCCTATGGGACGATGGAGGTTGCCGATCTGATAGCACGCTATGCCAAACGCCCTGCTGGTCTGTGGACGTAAAACGAGTACCGTTTCCGGTATGCCTTCAACGACAATTTCAAATTGTCCATTGCGATAGAGGACATCGCCCGGATGCAGGATTGTCCCCGTGGGGAGCGCCAAGCCGATTTCCCGCCCTTCCGTGGTCGTCACACGCTTCCTGCATTTGCGGCGCCCTTCCCAAGTCAGCCGCACAGCGTCTTTCGCCAAGACTTTATCATCTAACTCTTCCGAAATGATGTTCTCTACGATTATCATCTGATGTTTCTCGTTGCCCGCCGCGGCATGCGACAGTTTAGACGCATGACGAAATACAGTGAAATCCGAATCCTGATTGCCTTTACATCGCCGCGTGGGATATCGTATACTTTAACAGATAGTCCCAACTCGCGCAACGCCAAATTCATGCGTGTATGCCCACATAAAGCCCATGAATCTACTCATGACCGGAGGATAACATGGAAACAAAAGCAGTCTTCAAAAGCGTTAGTCCTTATTTGGACGATGAGATGAATTTACCCGTCGAGAATGTGGATGAGGCAATACCGTTCTATGAGACGATCATGGGGTTCGAGGTCATATCCAAAAGTGAAACTCCTCATGAGTCGGTTGTATTATCTAGAGACAGAATTCAGATAGGATTGGCTGAGAACGGCGGGGATCCGTCGCAAGACGGGTGCTTCTTTGAAGTGGATAATGCCGAAGCGGCTTTTAATGAGTTGAAAACGAACGGCTTCGACAAGGAGGATCCGGAGTATCGGGTAGACAAGCACGGTGCCAAATCGTTCAAGTTGTTCTTTGTGATTGCTCCGGATGGGCTCTGTTACTGTATCGGGGAGCAGGTGTGATACGGTTAGGCGGCAGATCGGGACTGAAAGTCAAAACTATCGCCTTCCCTAATCAGTCAGTTTATCCTCCTTGGCAAGGGGGAGGATTCACTGCGCAATCCGTTCTGGTTGAACTCCGCGTTTCTGGCGGCGATTGACAATTATTATGCAATCTGATATAATCTGAAAATATAATGTAATTTTTAATCTGGCAAATTTGAGAATATGGAGTGTGTCATGGCAAGACTCCTTCCCACTGAACTAGTGGGCAGCTATGCGCTCCCGAGTTGGCTGCATATTGCAATAGAGCGTATAGAGCACCAAGGCGATCTTGGGGAAACTGATATTAACGAGACACTGGACGATTCGGTGAGTCTCGCCGTGTTAGACCAGGAGCGCGCCGGGTTGGATGTAATCACGGATGGCGAGATGCGGCGTCGGGACTTTATTCAAAATTTTTACGGCCTCATGACAGGCTTGAAGGAAATCGCGCCTGCCCGGCGCTTCGGGGCGGCGGGATACGATCAGAACCCGCGATATGAGGTGAATGGCGAAGTCACGGCGCCTAATGGGCTGGGCATTTTGCCGGAGGTTGAGTATCTCAGGCGCATTACTTCCAAGCCGATTAAAGTTTGTGTTCCCGGTCCTATGACGCTCGCGCTGCCCTTGATTATTAAGGGGGGCGTTACGTCCAAGGAAAGTTTGATTGAAGCCATGGTGACTATCATCAATACGGAGATGAAGGCGTTGGTTGCAGCCGGGGTTGAAAATCTGCAAGTTGACGAGCCGCGCTACGCAACTTCTCAAAAAGATGCGCAGCGGTTGGTAGAGCTTTTTAATGCGACCCGCGAGGGTGTTTCCGCGCGAGTTGGACTGCACCTCTGCTTTGGGAATTTCAAGGGTAGATCCCGCGATCGGCGTGACTACGCTGCCCTGTTTCCTGCGTTGCTAGAGGCGCGTTGCGACCAGTTTAATCTTGAATTCGCCAACCGGGAGTTTGCACAAATCGAGTTGCTGTCCCACTTCCGTTCCGACCAACAGATTGGCATAGGCGTAATCGACATCAAATCGTACTTCGTGGAGACCCCTGACGAAGTGGCTGCGTCGATACGTACCGCATTAGAACACACCGCCGCGGAGAATCTTGTCATCATCCCGGACTGCGGCTTCAACCATTGCCCTCGCCACATTGCCTATCGCAAAATTCAAGCGATGGTGAAAGGGGCAGCAATCGTACGGCAGGAATTGGGTTGAGCACGCGAAATTAGGAAACACCGATTTAAACCTCCATAGTAAGCCGTAAGCCAGGCTCATTGGAAATCCCGTTATCCTTGAAGCAGCAAGCGTTAAATTCTTGAATCTCTGACAGAGGAATTCATGGTAAACCCGTTTCGATTAAGGCGATTGGCCATTGTGGTACTGTTGGTTTCATGCACAGCCGGGGCTTACAGCCAGGAGTACGCCTCAATTTACCTGAAGAGCGGAGACCGCATTACAGGACGCTGGCTGGGCGCAAATGACCAATCCGCTCGGCTTATTTTTCAAGCCCAAGAGTTATCCATCCCGCTTAACGACGTGAACTCTATTCGGTTTGGGGACGATCTCCGCCTCATCCCAGATGAGGTTGCCGAAAAACACTTCAGCAATGGTCAGGCTTTATTGGATTTAGGGCTGCGCGAAGAGGCGAAACAGAAGTTTCGAGCGGCGATTGAGGCGTTTCCGAGATTTGCCGATGCGCACTATAAGCTCGGTATGCTTCTACAGGAAGACGGAGAAATCGATGAAGCCGTGAAATATTTCGGTTTTGTCGCAAAGATAAATCCCGATGCTTACAACTTGGCGATGCAGCTAAAGGGTGCGGGCGATGCTTATCTTAAAACTGAAGCATATCGTAAGGCGAGCCGAGCGTATCTGTTGATTTTCAACCATTATCCGAGCCACAGCGATGGTGAATATGCGGGATATACGGCAGGATTTCTATTGGCAGAGAAGCTAGAATCCTATAAAGAAGCCTTGCACGTGCTACAGGAGGCGAAGAATCGTTATCCGGTTAGCCTTTACATGGAAAAGACAGATTACCTAATTGGGGTGCTGCACGCCAAGTTGAACCGATACGAAACGGCGATTGCCACACTAACCGAATTCATTAGTAATTATGGAGAGAGCGAATGGCTTGATGACGCCTATCTGGCGCGGGGTGAGTCTTACCTGCTATTGAGGCAAAATCGCGCAGCCATTGCGGACTTCGACCATGCGATTGAAATCGCACAGAATGGGAAACTTCGGCGAGATGCTCGGAAGCGGCGCGATGCGTGCGTATGGACGGTTTACAGGATTTCGGATGGACTGCCGAGCAATCAGATTCAGGCGCTTGAAGTTGACGGAAATACATTGTGGATCGGTACGCCGAAAGGGGTGGCTCGCGCCGATGTCAGCACCAATGCGGGTGGGTGGCAGTTGATTTCGGAGAGAGTCGATAAAATCAACGACTTGTTCGATGAAGCCATCAACGTTCGGGCGATCGCGGCTGATGACGCGGACGTGTGGATTGGGACGTTGAATCACGGTGTGATTCGATACGATTTGTACAAAATATATCCAGAAATCTACGACGAAAGCACTGAAATTCCGCATAATCAGGTGAACGACATCAATATCCTCAAGGATGAGGTGTGGATTGCGACTTTCTCAGGTGTAGCGCGTTTCAATCGAACCAGCGGTGGGTGGGTGTTTTTCAATAAAAAAAATGACGGATTACCCGCGGATGATGTCACCGCCCTAGCGGCAACGCCGAAAGCTGTTTGGATAGGGACCTCTGGGCACGGTATCGCAAAATACAACCGGGGAATCAATTTCTGGCAGAGTATTGGGTCGAGTGATGGGCTGAATCTCAGTCAGGGGAGTACAATAACCAGCTTTGATGTGTGGCGAGATCGTCCTTTCGCCACGTGGTACAATGATGAGAACAACGGCTACGTCGAGATAGACCCGCAGGGATCGAACAGTTCTGTACAACCGGTGGATTCTGTAGGAGATTTGGTATCGCTTCGAGATATCTACATTGCCGTGGGGGAAATTTCGGGCGAGAACACTGGGGAAATGAACAGACAGCCGCCGCTGTGGATTGCAAAGAATGATGTAGTGTACTTAAAAAGTGCGGGTAATTGGGAATGGTTTGAATATCCTGCCATTCAGCTTGGAGATCCGATTGTGAATTGCATTGCGGTCGGCGACGGCGTTGTCTGGATTGGTACATCTAACGGACTTGCCAAGCTGGACAGAAACAACCCCGTCATGGACAGGCAAATTCAGAACGAAGAAGAATAGACGTGCTCGAAAAACGAGTTGATTATCCCAACCTGAGACTCTTCTAGTCTGGATGGGTTGAACGTGACAATGACTCACGAGGTTGAAAATGTACGGTAGACGGTCCGGATTCTGCTTTGTTTTAGTGATGTGTATCGGGTTGCCGGGTTGCGTTTGGCTGTCAGCCTTGTCAACCCAGTGGAGCGAGAATTTTGCGCTCAAAAGTTTTGGTACGGAGGCAAACCATCCGTCCATCAATGATGGAAAACTCGACACGGTAGCGTCGGTAGGCGGCAGCAACAAACCGCGAATCTTTATGCTTAAATTTCCCGAAGCTAAGAAAGTGCGAAGAATTGTTATCCACAATGAAAATCTGTTTTGGTTTCATGTGGACTATTTAGATATGAAGACTTCAGAATGGGAAACGTGCTACTCGATGCGCCAACGGAGGAATATTGGTACTGGACGAACACAAACGCAATATCTCGTCGATCGGTTGAATGTCGAAACAAACATGATTCGGATTGATGTGTCCCGCACAGTCGATGATGATATTGTTCCGAAACCGATCGCGGAACCGGGGGACAAGGTAGTGAATAGAAAGCTGACGGTGGGACGGCTCTATATTCCCCATTACCGCGTTATCGACCAGGCGCCCGCGAAAATTCGAGAAGTCGAAGTGTATCAGCTTGCAGAGCGGTGACGAATATTGGCGGAGCCGCGCAGGGATTCCAAATTGATTCGGCTGGTTACCAGATAACCGCTTTCGTGTCGGGGACGAAACGTGTTTTCTTAACTAGTTTTCCGGTTGGGGTGTTTTCATAGAGCGGGTATGCGACACCTTTCGGATCGATGGACACGACATCCGAACCGCGAATAACCAATTTATAGGGGATTTCGCCAAGAACTCGATGTACAACGCGTTCTGGTACTGGGAACTTGAGGGTAACTTGGTCGCCGCGATTCAACCAACCGACTTGTATATAGCGCCCATCTATGAGCGTTCGTCGTTCTTCGCCTCCGACGGCGGCGTGGACATCGTTTGGATTGCACCATTCGGGAATTCGCACGGCTACAGTAGGCGCATCCTTAATGTGCAGCACCACCTTCCCCTCTACAGGCAGGTAGCTATCCACATCAAGCCACTGAGAGGCGCGGTTCAGCAGTAGATTGATTTTGACAAGCCCGTCCGTTTTTGTCACCATTTTGTCCCACACAGAGTAAAACGTGCGAGCGCCGTTAGCGGTGCAGCAGTGCATGATGCTTGATGCGTCTAATTTCGGGCCGTCGGGCGTCTGGTGGACTGTCAGCGCTTCGTTTGCGCGCATCCAACCAAAAAAGGAGCCGACGGAACGCTCGCGAATGTTATCGTCGTTCCGGTATTGGTGATTGTCGGGTTCGGCATTGTAGTAACTCTCCGGGATTCGATCGAACAGACTCACATCGCAGAGTTGCCCGTTCGCATACACATTGCGTACCCACCGGTCTACATCGTCCCAATAATCGCCTAAACCTGCCTCGGTCAGGTAGAGCGCCAACCAGACCATGTCCGCGACTTCGCATATTTCGACCGAGTTTCCGCGCCGGTCCAAATACCAATCTGTACCGGGTTGGGCTTCAGGGAAGAAACCGATGAGCGAATCTCCCATTTCGCGCGCGAAGCGATAACACGCATCTACACGTTCTAAAACCTCCCGATCGCCGGCGGCAACACCGTATTCACATACTGCCATCAATGCGTAAAGCCCGTGGTGAAAGTGCCAGAATTTGTATTCACCGTCCGCACTGTTAAAGAGGCGAGCTAATGCCCACCGAGCTAATCCGCGCGATAATTCGAGCGCTGGTTCATATCCGGTTACGCGGTAGAAAAGCCCGGCGCCATGGCCTGTCGATCCTATGCAATAATATATGGTGAACAGATTGTCCTTACTGTATAAGCCGCCGCCTTCGCTACCCATCAAGCCAGGTTCATCTGCATCGGTTGGCGGCGATTGACCTGGTACGAATTGCGCTCTCCACAGGAATCGAAAATCACCTTTTTCCCGTGTGAGCGAAAGGAGGCGGTCGACTTTGCGTTTGCCAATCTCAATCCATCGCGGGTCGTCGTCAATTTGCGCGAGTGTCGATAGTGCGATGAGTTGCCTTCCTTCACCCCAAATCTCTGAGAACGGCGTCATTTCTCCACTTTCGGCCTCTGCGAAACTGGGGATTCCCATGGAAACGGTGTCGAAAATATCGGTTGGGCAGTAGGTCAGCCCATCCTCGCCGACGAAGCTCAGCTGTGCTCCAAGTACACCTTTATCGACTTCAAGGTTTTGTTTGTTGCCAGATGCTAGCCGGCACAACGCCAACGCTTCGATGAATTTTGGCGGTATATTCAGATAGACATCAATCAGGTGATTGACGAACAGGACGGCTGGTTTACGGGAGAAATCCACGATAAACTTCAACCCCCATTTTGCTTGAGGGTCCCAAACGTTAGTCAATGCGGTAATGGCTAAGCCCATTCTGTCAGCTAGATCGAGTGTGTCCGGCACCTCAACTTCGTAGCGTTCACCCAGCGTACATTTCGCCATTGGATTGTGATTGAGCATTTTATTTTATTCCCTTTCAGACAAAGAAATTTATGCGATTTAGAGGAGGTAATTTCAAGCTTGTTTGAAAAATGGGTGACAAAGCCATTCTTGTGCGTTTGAGTTCGTATAACCGGTGTAACATCTATCGCGCGGGATTTACTATCGCCCTCGCTATTCGTTCGGTTGATTCTATTCAGTCGCTTGATCCCCGCCTATCGAGGGTAGTGGGGTAATATACGCCTGCCGCCACTCTTGGGCTTTGATGAATGCAGATACCATTAAAGAAACCGAGTTTTGAAGCTAAATACTCGGTTTCAAGTTTCATTATGCAAAATGTCAAGCAACTACTGGACCAGCCCAAATATTTTATTCGTTTATTGTTTCTCGGTCAACAGAAATATTTCGAAGCGGGGTTTTGTTTCCGGGTTGAGAACACCGCCCTTATTGGCATTTTCAACGCATATCTGGCGGCCATTCTACTTGATATGTTTGGCGTGGTGGTATATTATAGCTTCTGCGTTTGTGACTACGGATTTAGATGCCGCGATACGTAGAGGTCGCGATTCGGAGATTGTTCCTACGGCGCAAGGGCAGAGGCTGTAATAAGGAGATGTCTCCTACAATAGTTATTTTGACTGCAAAACAGTGAATATAATCCTCCTCTCGCAATGATTCAGATTGATCATCCTCTCTTTTTCTTGTTCTTAGTTTCTGTTCCGCTAGTCTTAATTATCAACGGTTACACACGGGTTGAAGCCGCACCATGGCGGCGATTTACGCTACTTGTGCTTCGAGTCGGAGGATTAGTGTGTCTGATTCTGGCAGCCGTCGGGTTACAACAGAAAAGCCGATCGGATATACTTTCTGTGACGTTTCTCCTTGATGTATCTGGCAGCATCCCGTCTTCAAAACAGGCAGAGGGGATAGCTCGGATAAACGATGCCGTAAATGCGTTGAATCCCGAAGATGAGTTCAGTGTGATTCGTTTCGCAGCGCAAGCTACCATTGGTACACCAATGCAACGTCGATTGACTGCGCCGACTTTAACATCGGAATTTCTATCGGACACAGGTATCGACGGTAACGCAACCGATATTGCCAGCGCTATTCAGTTGGGTATGGTAAACTTACCGGAGGCGCGGCAAACCCGATTTGTCTTGCTTAGCGACGGTTTACAGAATGTTAATGACGCAAATGAAATTTTGGATCTCGTGGAAGCAAGCGGGATAGAAATATTCACAATTCCTCTGAACGCTGAGCGGGAGAATGAAGTTTGGGTGCGAGATTTACAGGTGCCGCCGCGAGCCAAAGCCGATGCACACTTCCCAGTCCGTGCCATTGTCGAGAGCACGAGAGACACCCAGGCGACGGTGCGGCTGTATCATAACGACGTCCCCGTTTCAGCGGCGCATACGGTTCAACTTGAAGGCGGAAAACAGGTTATCGACAGTTTTTTACCACAGCGAATCAGGGAAACGCGGAACCACGTGTATCGTGTCGACATCTCTTCGCCTATCGATCCAATTTCTGAAAACAACTCGGCTTACGGTTTAGTTGGTGTGTACGGGCGCCCGCGCATTTTGTATGTTGAAAGTAAAGCAGTACATGCCGCCAGGCTTAAAACGGTGCTTGAAAAAGACCATTTCAACGTTGACGTTACCGCGCCTTCCGGGTTTCCAACTGATTTGGCTCTCCTTCAAGGTTATGACGCAGTCATCCTGAGCAATGTCTCTGCGGATGAAATTCCACAACCGCAAATGGCTCTAATCGAAAGCTACGTCCGTGATATGGGCAAAGGGTTGGTGGTAATAGGCGGCGATCGCGCATTCGGCGTGGGCGGCTATCACGATACACCGCTGGAGCGCGTATTGCCTGTCGACATGACGCCAAAGCAGCGTAAAGAATCGGTCGCACTCATGCTCGTGGTTGATGCGTCTGGCAGCATGGAAGACTATGTGGGCGCCGACCAAAAGATTGAGTTGGCTATTGAAGGGGTTCGCGCCGCTGTTCGTGTGCTTGATGAAGAAGACCGCGTTGGGCTAATCGGGTTTGCGGAGAAACCGCCGATTAAGACGTTCATCCCTCCCACGGATGAACACGAACGAATCAACCGAGGTGTTGGAAAGTTATACCCAAGCGGCGGTACGGAAATATATCCCGCGCTCGAAAGAGCACATGAAATTCTCAAGCAAATTGACGCGAAGCAGAAACACATCATCCTGTTGTCTGACGGTAAATCGGATGGTGCATTCACCCCTTTAGCGAGGCGGATAGCCGCCGATCAGATATCCGTAACAACAATCGCCATTGGCGACGCCGCCGGACAACAGTTAATGCAATCAATTGCTCGCGAGGGACAGGGGAATTACAAATACGTACGAAACGTGAGTCAACTACCGAAGGTGTTCGTGAACGCGGTGAGGCAGACTCAGAAGTACACGATCCAGCGATCGTTTCAACCAACCATCAGCGAGTTCGGCGGTCAAATTTTGGCGGAAATCGGCCGGCCTCCGAAGCTCTACGGGTATATTGCGACCTCGGGAAAGGAGCGTGCCCAGGTTTACATCCGCTCTCACGAAGAACACCCAATCTTGGCTGCATGGAATTACGGCTTGGGGAGAGCAGCCGCCTTTACTTCCGATTTGAAACCGGGTTGGGGCAGAGATTGGATTGAGTGGAAAAATTTTGGGAAGTTTTGGGGTCAAGTGGTCAGTTGGGTGTTGCCGCCCAACCATGGCGGCGGTGAGTTCGACCTCCACGTTTCCCACCGCGACGGCGAGGGAAAGGTTGTAGTTGATGACTTCGACGTGACGCGCTCGGTGCCGAATCATGAAAGAAGAGTTGGGGGCGTGTTAAGCAACTCAGATGGGTTTGTCGGGCATGTTGCCCGACCGCGCGCCGGCGGAGAATCAATTGAGTTGCAACGCGTTTCGCCGACACGGTACGAAGGCAGTTTCACGATTCGAGAACTCGGCGCATACCACGTTACCGTGCAGGAAAAGTTGAACGGCGCGCTCAAAAGTTCGCGGCGCGCAAATCTGATTGTTTCGTACCCGGCAGAATTCGCTGAATTCAAGACCAATCGACAGTTGCTCGCTGAAATATCCGGGCGAACTGACGGAATTTTCGACCCGTCGCCAGACCAGATTCTGGAGCGTTCCGATAAAGGGATAGAACATCTGAAGCCGCTATCGGGCGTTTTGCTGGCGGCGAGCGTTGTGTTGTTTGTCGTTGAGATGATACTCCGCCGCTTGACAATTGCAAGCGGCTACTTATCTGAACTTCGGGCGCAGTTGCATGTGTTTCGCCGGCGAGACCGCGATTCGTTGTCACCAACACTCTCCCGTCTGAGTGAGACAAAGTCCGTTCTACGCCAGCCAACTAAAACGGGCGCATTTCAACAAGGGCAGGTTTCGGCAGATGTAGCTTTAACGCAACAGGCATCTGCAGGTGCGAGTGTTCACTCACGGGTTGAAGGCGGCGGGACGGGACGTTTGCTAGCGGCAAAACGACGTGCGAGGTCAGGCAGCGTGACGTAACATGTTTGTCTACAAGTTAGGTGGCTTGGATTAGGTAACATAAAACCTCCGCATAAAAATACTTGTCATGTCCGATTGTTTTGTTCAACGTGTAACCTGCTATATCCGAGAACATCAAATGATTCAACCGGGGGAAATTGTATTGGTGGGCGTCTCCGGCGGCGTAGATTCGCTTTCACTGCTGTATTGCTTGCACGAATTACGGCATGAAATCAACTGTTTTCTCCACGTCGCACATTTAGACCACGGCATTCGTCCTGATTCGGCTGCGGACGCGGCGTTTGTTTGCAAACATGCGAATCGGCTGAATTTGGAAATTTCCGTCGAAAGCGTGGACGTGCCGCAAATGATGAGGCATCAAAAACTCTCAGTAGAGACGGCAGCTCGAAACGCACGGTTCAGTTTCTACGAAGGTGTTTCTGAACAGATTGGCGCGACGAAGGTTGCACTGGGGCATCATCGCGGCGATCAATCGGAAACTGTTCTAATGCGCTTATTGCGCGGCGCCGGTTCGATTGGCCTCAGAGGCATGCTTCCGGTTCGAGACGGAAAGTTCATCCGCCCGTTTCTCAATTTTTCGCGGGAAGAGATTGAAGCGTTCGCAGCGGAACTCGGCCTGCAACCGCGGCGGGATTCGACAAACTATGATCCGAATAACCTTCGTAACCGCATCCGTTTAGAGTTGATTCCGTTGTTAGAACAGTCCTATAATCCGAATCTTCAAAACACGGTAAACCAAACTGCGGAGTTGCTGCGCGTTGAGTCAAACTACTTAGAGGGGATTGCTCGAGATGCTTTTCAAACGTGCCGCGAAAGCCCTGATGTGACTGATGTTGTTGTGTTGAATCGCCAGACCTTCCTTAGATACCATCTCGCCGTGCGTCAACGCATCTTGCGCTGTGCTATCGGGGAAATTTCGGGTAATTTGAGGCGATTTTATTTTAATCACTTTGCGGCGATGTTAAAATTGATTGAGGGGGAATCGCCCAATGCTTCATTGGATTTACCCGGTAATCTGCGACTGCAACGCGCATATAATCAGCTAATTTTTCAAAAATCAGTATATGCTCCTAACGAGTTTGAATATGAGGTGGCTGTGCCGGGTTCGACAGATTTGCCGCTGTTAAAGGCACGAATGATTGCTACCGTTGGGGCGTCCCAACCTGCGAAATTACCTGATGGCAAATTACGGGCGGTGTTCGATTCTCTCCAATCTCCGCTTAAACTACGCAACCGACGGGCAGGCGATCGATTTCAACCATTTGGTATGCAGGGCACCAAAAAGGTTAAGGATTTTCTTATTGATTCGAAAGTTCCCCGCCAAGAGCGATACCGAGTTCCAATTCTTGTGAGCGGCGAGGAAATCGCGTGGGTTGTGGGACATCGGACGAGTGAGCGGTTTAAGGTCGGAGATGGGACAAAGCGTTGCGTCTATCTAGCTTATACGCCGTACGATAAGTTGGCGGATTGAACAATTGCCGACCGAGATGTCTGCACAAATGTATGTCCGAACAAAAGAAATGCCAACAGCAAAAAAATCTCAGACGCAATCAATTTTAATCACCGAATCACAAATTCGCGGACGAGTCCGTGAATTAGGGAGGGAAATTTCCGGCGATTACGCCAATTGCGACCTTGTGCTTCTCGGCGTACTCAAAGGCGGCGTTGTGTTCTTTTCCGATCTCATGCGTGCCATTTCTATTCCCGTCCGGTGTGAATTTGTCCAAATTGAGAGTTACGGTGCTAACAGTGTTTCATCGGAGAATGTCCAAGTCATCCACAGCATTAAAGGAGATCTTCGCAAAGCAGATGTTCTCGTGGTGGAGGACATTGTTGATACCGGACATTCATTGAACTTTCTCATGAAATATGTCAGTACGCTGCAACCAGCGAGCATAAGGGTGTGTAGTTTGCTCGACAAGCCCGGGCGGCGGGTGGTTCCGGCTTCCATTGACTATGTGGGATTTGAAATTGATGATGTTTTTGTAATCGGTTACGGTTTGGATTATAATCAGCAGTACCGCAATCTTCCGTACGTTGCGGTGTGCGATGATTGAAAATAGTGCTCCGAGACTGCTCATTTACAACCATCTTGCCGGTGATTTCAGAATGGCTAATCAGCGGCAATCGGATTAGTTTTTCGTTGACAGCGCATAAACCTACTGATAATATACTGACCGTTATTTTGCATTCATAAACTTCCAAAATGTCAAGAGGAGATGCTAATGCGTAATGTTAAAGGTGTTGTAATAGTTACAATCTTGATTCTCCCGCTCGTAGCGGTGGCAAGCGCGGAGATGTCCGAAAAAGCTCAAATGGGCCGTGAACTATTTTACGACCCCTCGTTCGGCGGCACACTCGAACCTCAAAAAGTTAGCGGCCTAGCTTGCGCACATTGCCACGCTGATTTTGATGAAGACGCGAACCCTGACGGAAAAATTCGGGCGGGACACAGCATAATAGGCGTGCCGCACCGCGGCGAGGCGAAAGGCGGGATGATTAAGGCGGATATATTCCGGCGCGCTGCGGGCGGCGGCGGGTTCTGCTATCAGCATTTCTTACAGCGGATTCCCGAAGATAAGGTCGATCCTATTGCCATCCCGGAGGAACAAGCAGAAGCCTTGATGGCTTATTTTGAACATGTTTCCGGGGATAACAAGGGGCCGGAATTCGAAATAAAGATGCTTGACAGAGAGGCTGCAGCCGAGGCGGCCGAGAAGATTCTGGCGATGAAGGGTGACCCGAAGGAGGGTTGGAAACTCTTCAGCAGAGCTTGTAACGATTGCCATCCAACGGCTAAAAAAGCGGGCATCGGCACGCAGCTTGTGCGGAGAAGACCGCCTTCCAACATGAAAAAATGGAAGGTCAACATCGCTGCAAAGGTCCGCGGCGGCGGCTTTATTATGCCATTCTACGGTGAAGATCGGTTGTCCGACCGAGACATCTCTGATATTGTGGCGTTTCTGGAAAAGTTAGTTACTGAAAAGAAGAGATAAACGCATTAATACGCTGCTCTACTTAGAGCCTGTTTGAATAATAGGTAACAACGCCATTCTTGGGCGTTTCGGTTAGTTTCACTGGTGGAAATTCTATAACGCGAGCACGGGATTCACTATCGCCTTCGCTATTCGAAAAGTTGATCCTATTGGGGCGCTTGATTCCGCCAAATACCTTTCTCCAGCATTGGGCGGGGCAAGATGCCCCGCCTACGGAGGGTAGTGGCGTACTATACGCCTGCCGGCCCTCTGGTGCTGTATAAAATGAATTTTCAAACAAGTTTTTATTGTTGTGCGATTCGGGTTTCGCACAATCGGGGCGATGATAGTAGTTCTCGGCTAAGCGCAACTGGAAATCTGTTAAATTACCACCTGCATTCCCTACGCCGCTACCTAAAATAGAAACGCCTGCCGCGGGCAGCATTATGCCGCGGATTCCGCACCAGCTCAATGTGCTAAATACAGCGGCGCTGACCCCGCCCGTTCAATAACCGAGCAGACTGATGCCATCGCGGTAAGTTTGAGCGGATTTATGCAAAGCCTGAAGTTCGTCGTCAGTCAGTTTGATTTCGATGATTTCTTCAACGCCGCCAGCACCTAATTTAATTGGAACACCGATATACAGGTCGTTGATGCCGTACTGCCCGGTGAGATGAGCCGAGCAGGCTAAGATTCGCTTTTTGTCGCGCACAATCGCTTCTGCCATTTGAGCGAGGGAGGCGCCCGCGGCATAGTAACCGCTCGTTTTGAGGAGTTGGACTACTTCTGCACCGCCGTCACGCGTGCGTTGTGCAAGCGCTTCAATCCGATCAGCGGACATAAGCTGTGTTATTGGTATCCCCGCAACCGTTGTGTAACGCGGCAGGGGTACCATGGTATCGCCATGTCCACCCAGTACAAATCCGGAAATATCTTCGACAGAAACGCCGAGCTCGATCGCAATAAAATAGTGAAATCTTGCAGAGTCAAGCACGCCCGCTTGTCCAACGACACGGTCGGACGGAAAGCCGGAAACCTTCCACGCGTGATAAGTCATGATGTCCAGTGGGTTCGTTAAAATTACAATTGTGCAGTTGGGAGAATGCTTCACCGCGTTTTCAGTCGCTGTTTTAACGATGTTTGCGTTAATATGCAAAAGATCTTCGCGGCTCATGCCGGGCTTACGCGGCGAGCCGGAGGTAATGATGACTAGATCTGAACCCGCGGTCGGTTCGTAATCCAACGACCCCGTTACGTTGGCGTCAAAATTTTCGACTGGCGAGGCTTCTGCCATGTCCAAGCCTTTTCCCTGGGGAAGGCCGTCAACGATATCAACCATGACGACATCGCCGAGCTCCTTCTGGGCGATGAGAAATGCTGCCGTCGCTCCGACATTTCCTGCACCTATGACACTGATTTTTTTTCTAGACATTTTTTACTCCTCTGTTCTGAAGCGTGCTTTCACCGATGGACTTCCTGTTGCGGCAAACGAGTCTAGGACGTGCTTTTGCCTGACAACGCCAATCGTCCTAATTTGAAAAATTCTCGATTATCGCAGATGCGAAGGCGGAGGTGCGAATTGATGTCGCGCTGTCCATTAAACGCGCGAGGTCATAAGTCACGCGCTTTTGGATGATTGTCTTTTCAATTCCTTGAATAGCGAGATTTGCAGCTTCCTGCCATCCGATGTGCTCAAGCATCATCACCGCGGAGAGGATGAGTGAACTCGGATTTACGACATCTTTATCCGTATATTTGGGGGCAGTACCGTGCGTCGCTTCAAAAAGCGCGGCGTCTGCACCGATATTGCCGCCCGGCGCCATTCCAATGCCGCCGACTTGGGCTGCACAAGCATCTGAGAGGTAATCCCCATTCAGATTCGGTGTAGCGATGACATCGTACTCGTCGGTGCGCGTCAGAATCTGTTGCAGCATACTATCCGCAATTCGGTCTTTAATAACAACCTTTCCTTCGGGCGCGTGTCCGTTGTGTTGACTGTAGACCTCATCTTCCGTAATTGTCTCATCCGGAAACTCTTCGTTGGCCACTTCATAGCCCCAATCTCGGAAAGCCCCTTCAGTGAATTTCATGATGTTACCTTTATGAACCAAAGTGACGTTGCGGCGGTTGTGTTGAATCGCGTATTGAATTGCCATTCGCACCAAACGCTTAGTTCCGAAAATACTGATTGGCTTAATGCCGATGCCTGAATCGGTGCGAACGTCTGTATCCATCTGCGATCGGAGAAATTCAATGACGTTGCCCGCCTCCGGCGTGCCTTGCGCCCACTCGATTCCAGCGTAGACATCTTCCGTGTTCTCACGAAAGATGACAACGTCCATTTTTTCAGGGTGAGTTACCGGTGCGGGCACGCCTTGAAAATAGCGTACGGGTCGCACGCAGGCATACAAATCCAACTTTTGGCGGAGCGTCACATTTAAGCTCCGAAAACCACCACCAACTGGTGTAGTCAGGGGACCTTTCAATGCAACGCGGAAATAATCTATAGCTTTAAAGGTATCCGCAGGTAACCATTCCCCATATTTCTCATTGGCGATTTCGCCGGCGTAAACATCAAACCATACAAACCTTCTATCACTCCCGTAAGATGCTTCTACGGCAGCATCAATGACCCGGCGTGTGGCTTTCATGATGTCGCGGCCAATGCCATCCCCTTCGATTACCGGAGTGATTGGATAATTTGGCACAACCAGCGCGCCATTTTCTTTTTCGATCCGCTCACCATTCGTCGGTGGTGTGAGATTATCAAATTCGATCACTTGTCCTCCTCATTTTACGTGTTTATGGACTTGGAGAATTTTTGTTCAGGATAGTTTCGGTGTTCTCTTAAGAAAAGCGGCGTATATCATTGCGGCGCGAACGCATCTCCGTGAGCGAGCCGGTCATGTATAGCGGCGACTACATCGGGCACCGTTGTGTCTTCGCCAGGTGCAGGAATAACGCTAGGATCGGGCGGAATGACGGGCCGTATAATTCTCTGCTGCAGTTGTTCTCTGGCGTCCATCATCCAGCCGAACCCCCTGAATATGTAAGTCAAGAGCGTTCTGTCTTCTTCCTCGATTCCCATACCTTCTTGGACAGACCAGCCGCCGAAATCGGTGTTTGGCGTTAGGCGGAGCGGCGGACTGTCTTCTCTTCCTGGCTTAATTACGCCTTCAACGAAAGCGATTTGATAAATCCGTTGAATCATGTTGAGTCTTTCTCTCTGGTGTGCGTTCAGTACAATCTGTCCGTTATCTATTGCATGGAAGAAGGATTCAAGGTATATTGCCGCACGTGGATCCTGTTGGATTTCGTTAGATCTTCCAGCGGCAGCAATTTCCGGGTGTCCGAACGTTGGCAGTCCACCGCCCAGCAACCTGGTCTTGATGAATTCTTCGCGTTCGTCCTCGGGCACATGTTCTAGTTCGTTAATGAAATGGGTCATGTCGTGAATGGCGCCAAAGTGCCGGGCGCCGTCCAAAGTCATATGGGCTGCACTCAAGAAATCGGATACGTGCTCTGTATGCAGCGTTGCTGCGTATCGGGCAACCATGTTCGATCCGGCAGAGCCGTGGTGCGTTTGAATCAACCCCATCTTCTCCAAGATTGTGCTTTCAGTGTCGTTGGCATGATGACCGATGAGTAGGCTATAAGCCACCTGGAAAGCGGATTTTCCTGAATTTTCCTCTTGTGAAACAAAGTCGTCCACCTGTTGCGCGAGTGCTTGCGCAGCTAGTGTGGTGTTCTGCCTCAAGAGACGGCGCATGTAGACGGACATTGCCCCTATCGCAACATTCTCCATATGTGTGCTAATCATCTCGACTAGCAGCGTGCTGGGGTGCCGGTCATCGTCCACCCCGTGATCGGGCAATCGGTTTTTAGTGATATGTGCTTTTCTAAGCGTCGAAAAATATTGAATGACTACTTCGGGACCTGAAGTTGGAAATGTTTTCACAAATTCTGCGAGTTGATTGATTAACCGGCTTTGCCCCGATACACAATCTCGGACCACCCTTCTCGATCTGTAGAACTTCCGATCGATGAGTGTTTGAAGCATGGCTTCTTCGTCCAAACCGTCCTCAATGTTTTCGGGTTTTCGACCGAATAAGCCAACGAAAATCAGGTGAGCGGGGCTAATACGCCCGGCGACAATTTCTCCTTCCTGTAGGACGCCGCGAATTCCGAAACTTCGAATATTCAATATCATTTCCGCGCCATCGCAGTCAACGGGTGTTTGGTACAAGACCGGATTTGCGAACACCATTGTTGATTGCGGCATTGAGCTAAAATTCCTTAGACTTCCGCCGATGCCTTTTTCGTCCAATTTTGCCGCTTTTTGAATCGCATCCGTCACAGGGCCGTACGCCGAGGACTTAGGGTTCTCTGAAAGCGTCCTCCGTATTGATGCTGCGGTTTCAGTCCATAATCTCTTTTCCGCCATTTAGCGTCTCCTTAAAACCTCATTCAATTTGAGTGGGTGTGCATTCTCGCCAATCTCCGATTTTGCAAAACCCGTCCTTGGTACAATTCGTAGAAAAACCGTCGTTCATATAAAGAATAATGTGATTTCTATAACTTTACTTTGTGTTATCCAAAATTCCATACCTGTTATGACACATTTCGGCGTTTAACCGTGGATTCGCTGCAAAAAGGATTCGAATTTTGGGAAAGGAAAAGGGCGAAAGGGGATAGTGAAAAAGGAAAACAACCGGAGGTCCTCCACTTTCCCCCACCCAATGGCGCAATACGGGGCGAGTGCATATCGAAGGGAATCATACAAAAGATTGCGATTCGGAGTGTGGAACATTAAAAAAAATAGGGAAGAGAGGACCGGCGAAATCAGATTGACCGCAATATCGGAACGCCAATCCTATATCTCAATGTAAACCCCAAAACCTGAGCGATTCCAGCGTCTTTAAAATCAGTTGTATTTTAGCAAAGGCATCATTGAAAGTCAAGGTAAAACAAGGAAGAAAAGGGATATCATCTTTTATCTGCCTTTGGGGGATTGGCGGTTCTACCGGAGCGAATTTGACTGTGTGGGTTTTCAACGGTTTCGATAGATATGGTGTGCAAGTCATACAGGGCGAATATAGTTGTGTATGCTGCCGATGCGGCGCGCCATGATTTAATCGGATTAGGTTGAATTCTAAATACATGGTATCACCACCTAACCGATTGCCGATTGATGTACTTCGTGTTGGTTTCATTAAAAAAAGCCGGCAACATCAATTGATTACCGGCTTCAGCAAGACATCATGGGGCAGCGTTCACAACATCTCTGGCGGGTTTCGTACGGACATTTACGGTGGCTACAAGGGAGAAACCTTCCGAAAAATCGGCAAGTAATGATCCCAGTTAGATAAGATTTCTTTAGCCCGGCCGCTGCCGGTAAGTTCGGAGTGACGCTCAATTTCGGTCAATATCACCGTAATATCTCGGTTGTCAGTGACAGGTTCTAATTTCACGGATTGTGAATTATAATTTTTGGAGAGATTCTGCTTTTCGTCAAGGACATAAGCAGTTCCACCTGTCATTCCTGCTCCAAGGTTGCGGCCGGTCTCGCCGAGGATGACAACCATTCCCCCGGTCATGTATTCGCAGGCGTGGTCGCCAACACCCTCTACGACAGCGAAGCCGCCGCTGTTACGGACGCAGAACCGCTCGCCAGCACGACCGGCGGCATAGAGGTAGCCGCTTGTGGCGCCATACATTACGGTGTTTCCGATTATAACATTCTCATGGGAACGGAATTGGGCGTTTGCCGGAGGTTTAATGATGAGCTCGGCACCGGCCATGCCTTTACCGACATAGTCGTTGGCTTCACCAATTAGGACGAGGCGCATGCCTTTGATGCAAAATGCGCCAAAACTCTGGCCTGCACTGCCTCGGAAATGGCACTCAATGGTCCCGTCGGGCAAGCCTTGATCGCCATACCGGAACGCAATTTCACCTGCCACCGTTGCCCCGACCGTCCGGTGGATGTTGCGTATCTCATAAGAGAGGTTAATGGGATTTTCCCCTGTCAAAGCGTCCTTGGCGTCCTGCAAGATTATATCGTCGAGATGTGAATCTTCTAGCCGATTATTGCGTTCCCTCAGGCGGCGGCGCGGTCGATTTCCGGTCGGATCGCATTGCGCTACAATAGGGCTTAGGTTGAGGGAGGCTGCTTTCGGATGTTCGGACAAGTCTTCTTGCTCTAAGAGTTCCGGACAACCTGTCACATCGTTTAAGCTGCGGAATCCGAGTTGGGCAAGGATTTCGCGCACCTCTTGGGCGACACCAACCATAAAGTTAATCACCATCTCAGGTGTGCCGCGAAATTTTGCCCTGAGCGCAGGGTCTTGTGTAGCAACGCCTACTGGGCACGTGTTAAGGTGGCATTGACGTGCGACAATACACCCGGTTGCGACCATGGCTGTTGTGCCGAATCCGAACTCTTCAGCGCCGAGCATTGCCGCGACGACTACATCGCGTCCGGTACGGAACCCGCCGTCTACCCGGAGCACGACCCGGCCCCTAAGGTCGTTGCGCACGAGCGTTTCTTGTGTTTCTGCAAGTCCAAGTTCCCATGGGACTCCTGCGTTTTTAATTGAACTGAGCGGGGAAGCGCCCGTTCCTCCTTCGTGGCCGCTTATCTGTATGACATCAGCGTATCCTTTGGCGACCCCGGCGGCAATTGTCCCCACACCGGCCTCCGACACAAGTTTTACGGCTATTTTGGCGCGCGGATTAGCGTGCTTGAGGTCGTAAATGAGTTGTGCGAGATCTTCTATCGAATAGATGTCGTGATGCGGCGGCGGAGAAATCAGGGGAATCCCCGGTGTAGAATGCCGAATTGCAGCGATTTCTGTCGTGACTTTGTGTCCAGGAATCTGACCGCCTTCACCGGGTTTGGACCCCTGCGCCATTTTAATCTCTAATTCTTTGGCTGAAGTTAGATATTCGGGCGTGACTCCAAACCGTCCTGAAGCCACCTGCTTGATTGCGCTGGAAGCTAAATCTCCGTTTGAACGGCGATGATACCGCGCCGGATCTTCGCCTCCCTCGCCGCTGCCTGACTTGGCACCGATTCGGTTCATGCCGATGGCAATAGTCTCATGCGCTTCTCGGCTTAGGGCGCCGAAGGACATACTTCCAGTTGAAAAACGCTGAATAATCAATTCGATAGGCTCGACCTCTTCAATGGGGATGGGTTTCCCTGCCTTGAACGATAGCAGCTCACGAAGACTTGATTGCTCACCCTTCTCTACAGCTTCTGCGTAAGTTTTGTAGTCTTCGTAGTCGCCGCTCTTGGCTAGCCGATGGAGCGACTTAAAGACCGAAGGATTAAATGCGTGAAATTCTCCTGTTCTGCGAAAGCGAAAGTCGCCGGATTCCTCAAGCCCGCCTTTGCTATCCAGACCGAATGCCTTCGTGTGAAAATGGAGTACTTCCATGGCGATATCCGTGAAGCCGATACCGCCCAATGGCGATGCAGTGCCAGTGAAACAGGTGTCGATGACGGTACTGTTTAGGCCGATTGCTTGAAATATTTGTGCGCCGCGGTAGCTCGAAACCGTCGAGATTCCCATCTTCGACATAATCTTGAGGATGCCTTTCTCTACCGTTTGGCAGTAATTGACCAGTGCGTTCTCCAATGGGATGCCTTGAATTTCACCCGTATTCACAAGATGAGCAATTGTTTCGAAAGCCACGTAGGGATTAATTGCGTTCGCGCCGTAACCGAGCAAAAGGGCATAGTGATGTTCCTCCCGCGGTTCTCCGGTTTCCACGACCAAGCTAACCTGCATCCGCTTGCCTTCGCGAATAAGGTGATGATGGACTGCCCCGACCGCTAGGAGCATGGGAATAGGTGCATTCTCGGCGTTTACGTCGCGGTCGCTCAATATCAGGATGGTAATCCCGCTATCAACCGTAGCCGCGGCTGATTGACACAACTCCGTAAGCGTCTTCTCCAGGCCTTCCTTTCCGTTCGCGACGGGGAAGAGCGTGGAAAGTGTTGCGGTTTGGAAGTCGGGGGCGTCAAAGTTTTTTAGCCACTGCAACTGTTCACGCGTCAGGATAGGGGAGGGCAGTTGAATTAATCGGGCGTGAGCCTCAGTCTCCTCAAGTAAACTTCGCCTCCGCCCTAGATAGGTTGAGAGAGACATGACGAGCCGCTCACGAAGAGAATCAATCGGCGGATTCGTGACTTGAGCAAACAACTGCTTGAAATAGCTGTAAAGCAGACGAGACTTTCGAGAGATTACTGCAGGCGGTGTGTCATCGCCAAGGGAGCCGACCGCTTCCTTGACTTCGATAACCATCGGTATCAAAAATCGCTTCACATCTTCAATGGCGTATCCGAATGATTTTTGTTGACGTAGGAGCGTTACGGGATCTTCAGTGGCTGTCTCACGATCATGCCTTTCAATAGCCCTTGGCTTTATCAGATTGCGCGATACCCATTCCGCGTACGGTTTTTTCCCTGCGACCACCATTTTAATCTCCGCATCCTTCAGAAGCCTGCCCTGCGCCGTATCTACGGCAATCATCTGTCCGGGGCCGAGACGCCCTTTTTCAATCACTCGACTATCGTCAAGCTCTATTAACCCTACTTCCGACCCCATAATAACGATGCCGTCTTCGGTGACTTTGTAGCGCGCAGGGCGTAACCCGTTGCGATCTAAGGCGGCACCGACAATCACTCCGTTACTGAAAGCCACGGATGCAGGACCATCCCACGGTTCGCTGAGGCAAGATAGGTATTCGTAACAGCCGCGCAGCGTTTCATCAATCCCGGGCATGTTCTCGTAAGAATCCGGAATTAGACACATCATGGCATGAAGTGGATTTCGTCCGGAGAGTGCCAAGAGTTCTAAAGCATTATCAAGGCTCATGGAATCACTGCCATCGGGATCAATGATTGGTTTGAGCTTTTCCAAAAGATTGCCCCAAATCGGGGAGCGAAGTTCCGATTCTCGAGCACGCATCCAATTGCGATTTCCTAGCAGGGTGTTAATCTCCCCATTGTGGCCCAGCATGCGGAAAGGCTGTGCTAGAAACCAGTCAGGGAAAGTGTTGGTGCTGTAACGTTGGTGAAAAAGCGCCAGCGCTGTTTCATATTCGGGGTCGCGTAAATCGTGGTAAAACCGATCGAGTTGAGGCGCAACAAACAACCCTTTGTAGACAATGGTGCGGTGGGAGAACGATGGAATATAAAAATCTTGAATCCCCTTGTTCGCTACATGGTGTTCGATTTCTTTGCGTACCAGATACAGGCGTTGTTCGAACATCTCATCCGTGAAGCTACTCGGGCGGCCGACCAAGATTTGTTGAATCTCTGGCATGGTTGTTAAGGCTTTTTCGCCGAGTATTGAGGCGTCTATCGGTACAGGACGCCATCCCAATAGGGGAAACTCATAGTAGGACAACAATTCCTCAATCACTGTACGGCAGCGTTCTTGAGCGGGAAGGTCATGGCGCGGCAGAAAAATCATACCGACAGCCAAGTCGCTGCTAGACGAAAGATGTACGCCAAGTTTTTCTGCTTCTCTCCAGAAAAGTTTTTCCGGTATTTGCGTCAGGACTCCAGCACCATCGCCAGTCTTGGCATCAGCGTCAACCGCGCCGCGGTGGGTAAGATTTATGACTGATTGAATCGCTAGTTTGAGGATTTCGCGGCTGCGGTTGCCTGAGATTTCAGCGACAAATCCAACGCCGCAGGAATCGTGCTCAAACCGGGGATGGTACAACCCATTATAAGTATCTCTCATCCAACACCGCCTAGTTTGCCGGATTCGGTTTCATGTTGGAACATTTTCGCTGCTAGTGATGCAAAGGTTGACAAATTTTTTATGTATTGCACGTGTTTTAATTGATGTCTCTTTATCTGTTAAGTAGATGAAGGTTTTGTGAGCCAATTGCTATTATCCCTTTTGCATTAAGCCGAGTTTTATGTGACCAATGTCCGATTATACTGAAAAAGGGAATCAAAATTTAATTGTGTTTCCGCATGCCATTCTAAGCCGCAAGGAAGAACCGTGGACATCAAAGATTCTTCGCAAATTTAATCCCAATGCTTGAGTTGAGGCTCAGGATGGCATGCTTATACGCATGCCGATTAAACCCAGAATTGGACTTCGGCGCCGTTAATTTAGTCTTGAGCTAAGGGAACCGCATGTCTCACAATCCCCTGGGGGAAGTGTTTCCTGCGGTGCATGAAGGCTAGGGCGAAAGGGGAGTCCATCTCGCAGGAAGGGAAGACCATCTTACGGGGGTACTGCAAACTAATCACTGATTCTTGTTTTCGTGTAATTATCGCATACATACGACTTAAATGATACATCAGAACGATACTGATGTCAAGAAAATTTGGTTACGGCATAAATTGGCTCCAGCGCTTTAAACACGGCGGACAGTCCAGCGGTTTGGCATTTTTGCCACTCCACCGAATACTTCAAACCCACGCCATTGAGGTCTCTCGCGGCTGCCATGCAGCTATTCGTGATAGTAATCATAAATATCAAATAGGCATCATGCTACTGCACTACATCGGTGCGATTGTGCCACTATAGCACAAATCGATGGGGAGATCAATGAAAAAACGGGGGTGTGATTGCGAATATCTTTTTGGTTTGACAGGAAGCGTGGTTAAGTGATAAGATAATACGTTAAATCTGAAATTGATTTTTTCAATTTTAATGTGAAATCGTGCGGCACGCGTGTTAGCTCCTGCAACGTCGCAATGCTGGGGGATGAACACAAGTGTGCAACGCACGGTTGATATGTCCGAAGCGAAGAATTTCATTCATTAACAATCATCTGATTCGCAACACGAAACATTGAGCGCAAGCGATTTGGAGGATACGAAATGGCACTCACGCCCCGATTAGTTGTTGAAGTTTTTGAGCATGTAAACTATCAGGGACGCAAAGCCACAATTATTGATTCCGTATCAAATACGGAAGGCGTTGGTGTCCAAGATGTCATTTCCTCGATCCGAATTTATAAAGGGCCGGGTTTCAATGCTTCCCCCAATTACAAAGCGATTTTCCATGAGACTGCCAATTACCAAGGGCGAAGATTGGTTCTTGGACCGGGATTCTATCCAAACATCCACGATATTCCATACAACTTTGGCGATATAATTTCTTCCATTAGTTTTAGTCCTGCTGCCAACCCGACCCCGCCGGACTATGGTGCGATTCCTGTCATTATTGAGGCGTTCCAAGATCTCGACTTTCATGGTCAAACGAGCATAATTATGCGGGATGTCAGCAATCTGCGAGATATTGGAATGGACGATGCAATCTCGTCTTTGCGCATTCAGCGCGGCCCTAACTTTCCTTTTAGTGGATGTCATGTGGTTTTTTACGACCAGCCGAATTTTGAAGGGCGGCGGATGAACATACAGTTAACCTCACGCGAGTTCAGGGTGAGTCTTCGGAATCTCCACGAGGTGCCTCAATCATTTTCGGACATAATCTCCTCTGTGAAAATAGTGCCGCTCGGCGCCTTTCGCGTCCTGGTTGTGGTTGGCTACCGCACTACCCCGGAACCGTCTATATTGGAATCTCTCACGAAAATTGAGGGTCACGAATTCCAGTTTAAAACAATCAATATTAATCCTAACCCCGACAACTTTGGAGATTCGAAAACCGCCGTAAAACTTTCTAGCGAAGTCCTCTCGGAATACGACATTATCTGGTTTACATGGTTTGCGGCGGCGCACGACCAAGAATACTTTGTTGAGGACGCCGACGAGGCTATTAAAGATTTTGTAAGGAGGGGCGGGATTGTTTGGGCGTCATCCATGGATAACAACATTATTCCCCCTGACGGCGTGTATACGCACGAACCGATGTGGCGCGGCGACTGGCTGCCTGTGGAACGGCATCCGATTCGTATCGTCAACTCGGACGATGTGAATATCAACATTACACCCGAAGGGCAGAAAACAGGGTTGTTCACGTGGCCCCACCAAGTTGATGTGAATGCGTTGGTGACCGATGATCACTGGGTTACAGATGATCCCGCATATACGCGATTGGGAGTGCGCAGCGACAATAACGAAATTGTGAGTTTTCAATTACGGTGGGGTGATGGTTATTATGTTACTTTTGCGATAGATACGCGCGATGCACGTAGAGCATCCCTCGCCAAAACCTTGATTGAAAACGCCCTTTGCTATCTGGCGAGCCTAGCCTGGCAAACCTCACCTCGACAACCGCTCAAAGGGCGGCACCGCACCCCTTCGAGTAATGAGTGGCACGGACAAATTATTTAATCGTAATCATAAATTGTGACACCAATTGGAAGGAGCATTCGTCCAACTTTGCCGTTTTCCCGATATCTGTTTTTGTGAGTTTTAAGTTCACACATTTGAACCCTCCACGTTATAGGAGTAGTCAATGCGTTTGATCGGTGTCATCGTAATCACCGTGGTGGTTGCGATAGTGGTTGGAATCTTGGCTAACGAGCAGCTAGCTGATGCTGTTGAAGGGTTGATTCGCTGGTTAATGATTACAGGCGTCATAGTCCTTGCAATCCTCGTTGCCTTTATTGGTTCTGTCATTCGTTACAGGAAGCCGAAATCTGATATCGCACTGGTTCGAACTGGCGGCCGCCGCGAGAAGATAACCATCACCGGCGGTATGTGGATCAACACGATTATCCACGAAGTCAAGGAAATCTCACTGAATACTATGCGCATTGAAGTTGTTCGGGAAGCGCAAGAGGCGTTGATTACCGTCGACTTAAACCGGGCGGATACCGAAGCGGTGTTCTATCTCAAAGTTGAACCGATTACGGATGAAATTTTGAGAGCGGCTCAAGCGCTCGGAGATAAATCGATGACGCCGGAGACTGTGCGTGAACTCATTGAGCCAAAACTCGAAGGCGCATTAAGAAGCGTGGCTGCCGAGACCGAAATCCAAGATTTGTTGCAGAAGCGGCAGGAGTTCGCTGACAACGTCCAAAAAGCGGTAGGATTGGATTTAAAAAATCAAAACGGACTTACGCTTGAAACCGTCTCAATTATCCGTATCGACCAAACCCCCGTCGCAACGCTGGATACGGAGAACCGATTTGATGCGGTGGGTATTCGTACAATTACCGAGATTACTGCGGACCAGGCAAGGGAAAAGGAACGGATTGTTCAGGAAAAAGAGGTTGCGATTGTCCGCATTGATGTTGATGCACGCATCCAAAAACTCGAAGCGGAGCAGGCACAGGCTTTGGCGGAATCCGATCAACAGCGGAACATCGCCATCTATGCAGCGGAAAGAGAAGCCGATACCCTAAAATTCCAATTCGAAATGGAGCAGGGTGTGCAAGAGCGCGAGTACGTAATGAAGCAGGAGGTGGAGAGGGCGCGGATTATTCAGGAGCAGGTGGTTCAAGAGCGGGAAATCGAGATGAACAGGGAAGTAGAACTTGCCCGCGTTGAACAGGAGCAGGCGGTCGCAGAGCGAGAAATCCAGATGAACCTCGTGGTTGAAACGAAGCAGATTGAGCAGTCCAAGGCAGTGGAACTGGCTGAGATTGAGCGAATTTTGACGGTCGAAACGCGGCGGATTGAACAAGAAGAAACCGTAGCAATCCGAGAGTTTGAGAAGACATTAGCAATCGAGAAGGCGCGCATCGCCCAGGAAGAGGGCGTTGAGTTGAGGGACATTGAGCGGACGTTGGCGGTAGAGACCTCTAGGATTGCACAAGAGCAGCAGGTACAACTGCGTGATATTGAGAAAAACCTTGTTATTGAAACCGGACAGATAAGCCAGTCCCGTCAGGTCGAACTTGCCGAGATTGACAAGATGCAGGTCGTGGAAGTGCGCGAGATGGAGAAGACCCTCTTCGTCGAGAGGGCGCGCATCGCTCAAGAGGAAGGCGTTGAGTTGAGAGATATTGAGCGGCTATTGGCGGTGGAGACCTCCCGATTCGCGCAAGAGCAACAAGTACAGCAGCGTGAAATTGAGAAGAACTTGGTAGTTGAAACCGCACAGATTGGCCAGATGCGCCAAGTCGAACTTGCCGAGATACAAAAAATCTTGACGGTTGAGCAGGCGCGTATTAGTCAGGAACTGACAGTCGCGTTGAGGGACGAAGATCGGAAAATCGAGGTCGCCCATAAACAGCAGGTCACAGCATTGGCGGAACGCGACAAGTTGTTGGCGCAAGCAGAGGAAGTGGGCGCACAAGTTACGGTTACAGCGACCCAGGAGGTTGGAGAGGCTGAATGGCAGCGTGATGTTGCCGTGATTGGTGCAGAGGCGCAGGCGCAGCCGATTGAACGCCTTGCTGATGCTGTGCTCGCCGAAGCAAGAGCGAAGGCGCAGGGTGAAATGGCGCATTTAGAGGCGCGAAATGTTGCCGAGCAACGTGTCCTGGTTCAGGAAGCGATTCTGGATCTCATCGATACATCGCCTGAACTTGTTGAGAGACTCATGAAGCCGGTCGAGCAGATTGACAGCATTAAAATTCTCGACATGGGCGGCGACAATCAGGGCGGCGTCAACCGCAGCAACATGGGACGCCTTGCAAACACGCTGCTTGACACTGGTGCTATTTCGCCCATGTTGAAGGAATTGTTCAATTTTGCCGATGTTGACGCGCAACAAGTCGCTGATAAAATCGCTCAATATCTTGCCGATTTGGTGAACCGCCCGAGAGAATCGTAACGGGACTTTGCGCCGCTGGAACGTGCGTTTTCCTGTCAATTATTTAACTCCAGGCAGCGGCTGCAGAATAGTCTCTCAAAATAGCATTTCAAGTTACGGTCCGAGTCGAGACTTAAGAAGATGAGGTGCTTGGATGGCGCGGTTTAATCCATTTGGACTACCATGGAGACGGCTCAAAAAGAATCGCTGCCGTACCTGCCGCACGGATAATGGCAAGCGTGTGTGTCCGGCGTTAAGCGGCGTTTTAATATGTCCGGCGTGCTGCCAAGCGAAACGCGCTAAAATTCCAGGCTGCGATGAGCGTTGCCGTTATTATATGCCTCTGATTCGAGCGAGCAAAATACACCCCCCGCCCGACTATCCCATCTATAAATGCTTGATTAGTAACTCAAAACGCACCGGCATGCTAAGCGTTATTGTTGCGCGGGAGCGGCCTGACGGTAATTTGAAGGCGATGTTTCTGCTGCTCGATCTCTGGAAAAGGGGCATCCGCGACTGTTTTGTTGATGCCAATCTGCCCAAAGCCCATCTCGACCGATATTGTGAGAAATTGGGTAAATCTTACGATCTTGCCGACCACCTACCGGAAAACGAGGTCGAAGCCGAGGGGAATTTAATTGAAATGCCTCACAACACCATCGTGGTCGAAGCCGAATCCGCTATGCAGATTGACGATGGAGTAAATATTATTGAGGTGGACGGCGCGTCCGATGGAAAAGCAATTGATAGCGCGACCGGTGCGCGGGCGGTGCATGAAATTAACATACCGAAAGCGGGTAAGTGGTATGTATGGATTCGTGCATTCTTTCCGGAACGCAGCAAGGATTCGTATTGGATTGGGATGGACGATGCCGAACCTCATCCGTGGGATAGCGCTGGGGGACCTGGCGCAATTAAGATTTACGCCGAACAGGGCGATTCAGACAGTAAAACGGATTCAGCTTGGGGTGTCTGGTACTGGGATTCCGGAGTGAAAAGCGAATCTTTCTCCAATGCGTTTTTTGATGTAAAGAAGCGCGGGAAATATAGATTGTGGTCTAAGGGACGCGAACCCGGTTCTATATTGGATCAGATATTGTTGACGATGGACGAGAAGTTTAACCCGGAGGAGGCGTCCGACGGAGCGACGATTCCGGTGCCGGCAACCGTTTATCCATTTGAGCCGGTTCGGTTTGCTGAATGCCAAGCGCTTATCCGTTATGCGCTGGATATGGCGACAGAAATTAAAACTGAAATTCCGTGGGAATTCGAATATTGGCGAAGCATTGTGGGCGACCTCTCTAATGTGCCGGAGATGGAGGGATCACTGTACAAATGTCCGAAGTGCGGCGAGGATTTGCCGGAGCCTGCAGTCGATTTGATGAAAGAACATGCGCAGTCGGACGATATTCAGTTTTATATTCTGTGCCGTAAATGCGGCGGCGAATTTGATTAAATTACAATTTGGAATTACGCATTTGAAGTTTTCGGACTGTGTATTTTTTGTTGCAAAGGATTGGGTTCTGATATATAATTTATGGTAGCGAGTGCGAATTGAGGATGTAAATTTTTTTTGCTTACGGCTTGTGATATTTTTCACAAACTCCGTTTGAAAGGCTCGGAAATACATGGATCTCGATTTTGCGAATGTATTGATTTTCTTGGTTGTCGGGTGCGTGTTTGTGCTTCTTAACCTGACCGTTTCCCGCCTGCTTCAGACCCGGATTTTCACCGAAGAGAAATATATTCCATACGAATGCGGCGAGGATCCGGTAGGCGATACTCGAATAAAATTTAACGCTCGATTCTACATCATCGCTCTCATATTCCTAATATTTGACGTTGAAATTGTGTTTCTATTTCCGTGGGGGGTTGTGTTTCGTGAAATCGGTGTCCTGGCATTTGTCGAAATGGTAATATTCATTGCCATTTTGTTGATTGGGCTGGCTTACGTGTGGGTCAAGGGTGATCTAGAGTGGATACGGTCGATTCAGTCGGGAAGTAAGGAGAGTGAAGTACAATGATTATCGAAGAGAGACTCGACAAGAATGCAATTGTAACGTCGGTTGATGCAGTTGCGAATTGGGCGCGGGCGTCGTCACTCTGGCCCATGACGTTCGGGCTTGCCTGCTGCGCAATCGAGTTTATGGCGACCGCTGCTTCCAACTACGATTTGGATCGCTTTGGCGCCGGTGTGCCTCGTGCGACGCCCCGTCAATCCGATCTCATGATTGTTTCAGGCACAGTTACGTTAAAAATGGCGACACGAATCAAACGCCTCTATGAGCAGATGCCAGAACCGAAATACGTCATTTCTATGGGGAGTTGTGCCACGAGCGGCGGTCCGTATTGGCAGCACGGTTACCATGTCCTGAAGGGGGTAGACCGCATTATACCGGTTGACGTTTATGTGCCGGGATGTCCGCCGCGGCCTGAAGCGGTGCTCGAAGGGTTGATGAAGCTGCAAGAGAAAATTAAAACGCAGACGGTAGCAAAACGCCGCAATATGCCTTTCTTGAGGAAACTCTTTACCAAGACAGAGTTGGCGAACAACGAGGCAGCGATGGAAGAAGCAAAAGCACATCTCGCTGAACATGAGGAATCTGAACGCGAAGAGGCTGCGGACTAAAGTAATTAGGAGAGATTCTTTTCTGTGACGCCGCAAGAGATTTACACTCGGTTAAAAGGTGAATTTGGAGAATCAATTCTCTCATTTGAAGAAACTGTTGTCGATCCCTTTATAGTCGTTGCCCCCGAATCGATAGCCGATGTCGGACGATACCTAGCGGAAGATGAGGCGTTGGCTTTCGATTTTTTAATGTGCCTCAGTGGGGTTGATTTGAGCGTTAAAGCTGAAGACCTTGAGGTTGTATATCACCTCAACTCAATGACCCACCGCCACAACGTTGTCCTCAAAGTCGTCGTCCACAAAGAAAATCCCCACGTACCCACCGTCGAAAACATCTGGAAGACCGCCAACTGGCATGAGCGTGAGACGTTCGATCTGTACGGCATAGTCTTTGACGGCCACAGCGATTTAAACCGCATTCTGCTTCCGGACGATTGGGAGGGACACCCGCTGCGCAAAGATTATAAAGAGCCTGATTTTTATCGGAGTATGCGGGTGCCGTATTGATTTGTGGACAAGGTTGGGGGTAAGTGCGTTTGAAGGCAGTTTCTGCAGAACATGCTTCGGCGTACGCAGGGACTATTTTTGCAGAAATTAGGAAATCCACCCAAACCGTTGCGTTAACGTTGAGCCGGGGAACGCAGTTGAATCGCGGGGGAATTTACTATGGCAGTGCCAAAACCGGAAAGCAAATTCATTGAACTCAAGCCGTTTACGGACGAGATGGTTGTCAATATGGGGCCTCAACATCCAAGCACGCACGGTGTATTGCGGCTTGAACTGAAGCTAGATGGCGAGGTCGTCCGGGAGGCAATCCCGCATATCGGATATCTGCACCGCTGCTTTGAAAAACATTCCGAAAATCTGTCTTACCCCCAGATAATTCCGTTCACTGACCGCATGGACTATATCGCTGCCATGAACCAGAATTGGGGGTTTTGCCTGGCTGTTGAAAAGCTGATGGCGGCTGATGAAAAAAGGGGATTCGAGGTGCCTGAACGCGCCGAATATCTGCGGGTGCTCATCTGCGAACTGAATCGGATTGGGAGCCACCTCCTATCTTTTGGCACCTACGGCATGGACATCGGCGCGTTCACTCCGTTTCTTTACGCTTTTCGAGACCGCGAAAAAATCCTCCTGCTTTTTGAGAAAATCTGCGGTGCGCGACTGACATATAATTATGTGCGCATCGGCGGCGTTTCGAGGGATATGCCGCCACAATTTCTTGACGAGGTCAAGGAATTTATTGACTATTTTGAGCCGAAGATTGACCAATACAACTCGCTGCTAACAGATAACGAGATTTTTATTGAACGCACGACAGGCGTCGCCGTGATGGATAATGCGATGGCGATTAACTACGGCATCACTGGCCCAAATCTTAGGGGCGCGGGGTCTCAATGGGACTTGCGCAAGGATGAACCGTACTCAATTTATGACCGGTTCGACTTTGACGTTGCGTACGGAAAAGAAATTCCGGAAATTGGGGCGGTCTTAGGTGATTGTTGGAATCGGTACAAGGTGCGAATGGACGAAATGAAAGAGTCCGTGCGTATAATTCGCCAAATTCTTGAGGGCGATATCCCTGATGGACCGATTATGGCGGAGATGAAAGCGGTTCGCCCGCCAAAGGGCGAGATTTTCTACCGGAGTGAAGCGCCGCGCGGCGAGCTTGGGTTTTATATCGTAAGCGACGGCACGCCTAAACCGGTGCGAGTCAGAGCCAAATCGCCGTGTTTCACGGCTTTAAGTGCGTTGCAGGAGCTCAGTAGAGGATTAATGGTTGCCGATATTATCGCGATTATCGGCAGTATAGATATTGTGATGGGAGAAGTAGACCGCTAGATTTTGGAAACGCCGAGTTTCTGTTTCTGTTACCGTGATTGCGGCGTTCGAGTACCCGACATAGGAAATCCGGATGTTACCTATTCTACAGCAATTTATTCAAGACACATTCCCAGCATTCTTCACCCAAACGGGCAATGAAAATTTGTCGCAGTTGGTTCTAAAATTTTTGGAGTCGCACGTCCCGTTTCTGGCGTCGCTTCCAGTACCCGTGTTGCAACTGATTGCGATGCTCGCCGTATGCGTTATCTTCGTTGCGGTCGTGCCGTTGCTTCCGCTGTTCTTGGTCTTGGCGGAAAGAAAGGTGTCCGCCCATATCCAGGATCGTGTCGGACCGATGCGGGTGGGGCCCCACGGCGTACTTCAGACATTAGCAGACGGCGTTAAACTCATTTTCAAAGAGGACCATATTCCCCGGCAAGGCGACAAAATTCTCTTCATCGTTGCGCCGTATATCATCTTTGCATGCTCTTTTGCGGTGTTTGCGGCAATCCCGTTTGGCAAATCAATCTTGGTGAGTAACCTGAATATTGGCATCTTTTACATCATGGCAATCTCCTCTGTCGTTGTGATTGGCGTAATTATGGCGGGTTGGGCGTCGAATAGCAAATGGTCGTTGTTGGGTGCGTTGCGTTCCGCGGCGCAGATTGTCAGCTATGAAATCCCGATCGGCCTTTCAATTTTGGCGGTCGTGATGCTTGTGGAGAGCTTGAAGATGCAGGATATTGTGATGAATCAGGGCGGCCTAGGGATATTGAGTTGGATCGTGTTTCGTACCCCGTTCACCTTTATCGCTTTTTTTGTATTCTTTATATCGGCGATTGCGGAGGTAAACCGAACCCCCTTTGATTTGCCGGAGGCGGAGTCCGAACTGGTAGCGGGATTTCACACGGAATACAGTGGCATGCGATTCGCGTTGTTCTTCATTGCGGAATATGCGAATATGTTTGCCGTGAGCGCAATTGCGTCAACGTTATTTTTAGGCGGTTGGAAAGGCATAATCCCCGGCTACGAATTCTTGGGCGGCACACCCGGCTTTGTTATCAAGACGATGTTACTCGTCTTCGTCATGATGTGGATACGATGGACGCTGCCTCGGCTTCGCGTCGATCAACTCATGAATCTGTGTTGGAAATACCTTATCCCAATCTCATTCTTCAACATTCTTGGTATCGGGATTTGGGTGCTCATTTTTCAGAACGACAAAAATCCAGCCCATATTGGCATTAGCTTGTTGATTATCATTCTAGGAATCATCGGTGCATATTTGGTGTTAGGAAGGCGTTCATCGCAAAGCCCCGCACCACGGGCGAGTTCTGCGTAGGACAAGGAGGATTGGACATGCGTCAATATTTCTCAAATATCTACCTCGGCGTTTATTCGGTTTTCGTTGGTATGGCAATTACGTTTAGGCAGTTGTTTAAACCTTCTGTGACTCACCAATATCCGTACGAGCATTCGTTTGAGCAGAAGAAAAACGTACGCGATATCCCCCAAGGCTATCGAGGGCAGCTGTTCAATCGAATTGAGGACTGCATCGGATGCAAAAAATGCGAGATGATTTGTCCGGTTGACTGTATCTACATCACCACCGAAAAATTGCCCAAGGGGGAAAGGCTTTGGGACAGCATGAACGTCGTCCACCTCAAGGATAGGACGGAAATCGTCGGAATGATTGAAGGCGACGAAAAGATTAAGGCGGACGCGACGGTTTCGATTCAGACGCGGGAGCGCGGGGCTGTGGAAATTCCAAGTGAACAGGTCGCCCGTGTTGTCGAACGGAAGCCGGTAATTTTTTACCTAGACAAGTTCGACATTGACATGTCGCTCTGTATGTATTGCGGTCTCTGCACCGAAGTCTGTCCGACAGAATGCCTGATAATGATCGATACACTTGAAGGCATAGAGTATTCAACGTTTGACCGGACAAACCTAATCTTCAAATTCGCCAAGCCGGAGATGTACGAAAAACAGCTTGATGAAGCTACCGATGCTGAGGCTGCCGATTAAAGTATATGGAACTTAAACCGTTAGTTTTTTATGTTTTTGCCCTGCTCACCATCGGATCTGCGGTAATCGTTGTGACGGTACGCAACATCGTTCATGCCGCTTTTTCGCTGATGGTAACGCTCTTTAGCATTGCAGGGCTTTATGTGTTTTTGCAGGCAGATTTTCTCGCCGCTACCCAAGTCATCGTCTATGTCGGCGGCATCCTTGTGCTTATTCTGTTTGGCGTGATGATGACCAGCGGGCGTTTGGACATGAAACTTAAGATGGAGCGCGGGCAGCTTTTCTGGGGCGGACTGGTTACCATATTAATCTTTGCGCTGCTCTTGGGTGTGATTAGACGGACGCCGTGGAACGTTCAAGAAGAACTGGGTACTGTGGAGGGAACGACCTCTCAGATAGGAAAGGCCATATTGCAGGAAGAGTTCCTGCTCCCCTTTGAGGTTGCGTCCGTGATTCTGCTAATTGCGTTAATCGGAGCGGTGTTAATTTCACGCAAGGAAGTCCGCGAAGATGAATGACCTCACACCATACCTTGTTATAAGTACAACCCTATTCTGCCTTGGCATATTCGCGGTTTTGACGCGGCGCAACGCCATTAGCATATTGATGGGGATTGAGCTGATTCTCAACGCCTGTAATCTGAATTTTGCCGCTTTTTCTCGGTTTGTGACGCCCCCCGATGACATCAGCGGACAAATCATCTCCATTTTCGGAATTGTGTTAGCCGCTGCCGAAGCGGCCGTGTTTTTGGCGATTATCCTGGCGATTTATAGAGAGTTTAGTACAATTAGCCCGGATGAAACTGATACGTTGAAAGGATAGGTGTCTCCGCGTTTTATCGGGCGGCGCGTGTTGGATGCCTTTAACAGTGCTAGTGATGTTGCAGCCGGTGATGGTAAGGGGCGCTCTGCTCTGCGCGATCTAAGTTATTTTGCTTCGGAACTCAGTCCGTTAACCTAAAGTTGCGGCATTTGACCATTCAGGAAGGGTGGCATGTCGGTTGTTGTTCTTTTTAGTATAATTCTGCTTTGTCCGCTCGCAGCCTTCTCGATTTTTAGCTTGCTGTTGCTAGCCGGGCGCAATTCACCCCGCCAAGATTTCATCTCAACCGCGGCAATGCTTATTGCATTTGTCTGCTCTCTGCTGCTATTTGCTACCGCCAACCCTGAAAATCTAGACCACCAAACGCTCACCTGGCTGCCGCTCGAATCGGTCGATTTTTCGATGGGGTTTTACTTTGACAGTGTAACAGCCGTCATGTTGCTGGTTGTCACAATTGTCAGCAGCCTCGTGCACATCTTTTCTATCGGTTATATGCACGGCGACCCGCGCTATCCTAGATTCTTCGCCTTTCTTTCGTTATTTTCTTTTTCGATGTTGTTCTTAGTGGTATCGGACAATCTGCTCGGCATCTATATAGGCTGGGAGCTAGTCGGGTTGTGTTCATACCTGCTTATTGGATTCTGGTTTGAAAAAAACTCCGCGGCGGATGCGTGCAAAAAAGCCTTTTTAACAACCCGCGTGGGCGACGTTGGGATGTTCATCGGGATGATGATGCTGTTCGCCAAATTCCAAACGCTGGCGCTCTATGGAGAAGACGGCATTTTCGCAGCGGTATCGGATTTGGGCGCTGGGGACTTGACATGGCTGTCTATTGCTGGAGTGCTTATCTTCTGCGGTGCTGTTGGGAAGTCCGCGCAAGTGCCGCTGCACACATGGCTGCCGGATGCGATGGAAGGTCCCACGCCGGTCAGCGCATTAATTCACGCTGCAACCATGGTCGCCGCCGGCGTCTATCTTGCCGCGCGCATGTTCCCGCTCCTAACGCCGGATTCGTCGTTGGTCATTGCTTACATCGGTGGCATTACGGCGTTGGTAGCAGCGACCATTGCTATCGTTCGATTTGATATCAAGCGCGTGTTAGCTTATTCAACCATCAGCCAACTTGGGTATATGATGTTGGCAATCGGCGCGGGCAGCTACGTCGCGGGGCTCTTTCACTTGACTACGCATGCATTCTTCAAAGCACTGTTGTTCCTCGGATCGGGGAGCGTTATCCATGCGTTTCACGCCAGCCACCACGCACACAGCCACAATGGTGAAAATGGGAATTTGCACGGATCCGAGGCGCCGTTCGCGAGTTTTGGTATCGACCCGGCGCAGGATATGCGTCATATGGGCGGGTTGCGGCGCAAAATGCCTGTCACATTCGTCACAATGCTCATTGCAACGTTGTCAATCTCAGGTGTGCCGTTTCTCTTCTCGGGATTCTGGAGTAAAGATGCAATTCTGGTTGAGGTTCTCTACAGAGCGATGTTGTGGCATTCCGTTCACCACTATATTCTGTTTTGCACCGCGGCACTTGCCGCTGTCATTACGGCATTTTACATGTTCCGCCTTATTTTCATGACCTTTTTTGGTGAACCGCGCAATCGAGAGATGTATGACCATGTCCATGAATCTCCCAAGGTTATGACAGTTCCTCTTATTATTTTGGCGGTACTCAGTTTTCCAATTTTCAATACAATTGTCAACAAAGGGTTTTTTGAACACTATGTGAAATCGCCGGAACAACCTCACGTTCGTTCGCCAAAACATGCACACGACAGTCAAAGCCAAGACGTCCTGTATGCGCAGGCGGGGCTTTCAGTCGCGTATGCTGCCGAAGACGCGCACCAACATCATGATGACCATGCAGCAGGAGAACATCACAATCCAATCCATGACAAGGCGCACAATATTGTCATACCTTTATCGTTCGTAATTGTGATTTTGGGCATTGGGCTGTCCGCACTATTCTACTACTGGAAAAAGATTTCCGCGGAAGCTGTCGCTGCCAAATTCCGCCCAATCTATAATCTTTTCTGGAACAAATATTATTTTGACGAATTTTACAACGGCGCGATTGTTGCGTTGACCGTCGCAGGTTCAAGGTTTTTAGGGCTTTTCGATTTGCGCGTCATTGATGGCATTGTCAACGGCATCGGATTTACCGTGCGTGAGTTGTTTTCCCGGTTAATCGGCTGGGTCGACAACACTTTCGTCGATGGACTTGTCAATTGGGTGGCGCAAATTACGTTGTCAGTGGGAGGCAGAATCAGGCGAGTTCAAACGGGAATGATTCAAAACTACCTACTGATTATTTTGGGCGGGTCAGTGCTGTTGATTTTAATTTTCCGAAGTTTATAGCGCGCCTGTTGGCATCGTTGCGGTACGGACAGCAATTAAGATGCCGGCATTAAACGGCGCATTTGATTGGGCAGCGTTATTCTAAGGCGAACAATTCAGATTTAGAAGTAAATTTCACGGGAAACGAAGCAATAAAACTGTAGCATATAAATACATTCGGGGCTATTGACAGGAGGGTTTCACTGGATGTTCCTTTCATTGATGATTTTTATTCCGCTCGTGGGGATGGTTGTGGTTTTGCTCCTCCCGCGCGATCAAGAAGAGTTAGCGAGACGGGTGACGCTAGGTTTTACACTGATCCCCTTGATACTGGCGGTAATTCTTTTTATACAATACGACCGATCAGCTTCAAATCTGCAGTTTGACTTTGACACGGTTTGGATCGAAGCGTTCGATATTCACTACCATATCGGCATAAACGGCATTAGCGTCACTTTGCTGCTCTTGACGGCGTTGTTGGGGCCAATCTGCGTCTTGGCGTCGTGGCGGAATATTGAGAAGGGAGTCAAAGCCTATCTGGCGCTGTTCCTGCTGCTAGAGACGGGGATGATCGGCTTCTTCTGCGCTCAAGACCTATTTCTGTTCTACGTTTTCTTCGAAGTGACACTGCTGCCGATGTATTTTCTGATTGGGATTTGGGGCGGTCCCCGCCGAGAATATGCGGCAATAAAGTTCTTTTTGTATACGCTTTTCGGCGGAGTGTTGATGCTAATTGCCATCATTGCTGTCTACATTAAAGGCGGTACTTTTGATATTCCGAAACTAATCGCGCTTGCTGGGCAGGAAGGACATCCACTCGCTGACCGCACATTTCAGATTTGGGCGTTCTTAGGTTTCTTCATCGGCTTTGCGGTGAAGGTTCCCATCTTTCCGTTCCACACCTGGCTTCCTGACGCACACGTGGAAGCGCCAACCGCAATTAGCGTCATCCTTGCAGGTATTCTACTGAAGATGGGCACCTATGGGTTGGTGCTTATCAATTTTGCCATGTTGCCAAAGGGCATGGAACTCTTCTGCAACGGCGAGGGCAGGTGGGGAAACGCCTTAGCGGTACTTGGCTTTGTCAACATTGTCTATGGATCCCTGTGTGCGTTAGCACAAAAGGACTTCAAGAAACTGGTGGCGTACTCCAGTATTGCGCACATGGGATTCGTGATTTTGGGGCTTGCGGCGCGCAACGAGAGCGGGATGAACGGCGCAATTCTCCAGATGTTCAACCACGGCGTGATTAGCGCCATGTTGTTCCTTTTGGTAGGCGTCGTTTATGACCGCGCGCATCATCGTGAAATAGGCGGTTTTGGCGGATTAGGAAGCCAGATGCCAATATATACCGGCATTACAACCGTAGCGTTTATGGCGTCGCTGGGATTGCCTGGACTCAGCGGTTTCGTTGGCGAAGCGCTGTCTTTGTTGGGAGCGTATGACAAATTCCCGAAACTGACGATTCTCTCGACAATTGGAATTGTGATTGGTGCTGCTTATTTCCTTTGGACCTTGCAGCGGGTCTTCTTGGGGCAGCTCAATCCGAAATACGCAGATATGCCCGAAATAAATCGACGCGAAATCGTAACGCTGGTACCGCTAGGTATTTTAACAATTGTACTCGGCATTTGGCCATCCTTCGCCATGGATATGTTTAATGAAGCAGTTAAGGGTTTGATTGCGCCATTAGGTTAGAAAGGCTTTCGGACGGTAACAGCCGGAGCCGGAGGTACGCAAATTTGGATACATTGAACAACGTCCAAAGCATTCGCTATTTTATCCCCGAATTGATTTTAGTTGTGTTTGTAGCAGGGGTAATCATATACGATCTGATTGGTCGGCAGGAAGGCGGCAGAAGAGCAGCCCATCTGTCGCTTGCGGGGCTTGCGGCGGCGCTCATAGCAGTGCTCCTAGTCGGCGCCGCGGACCGCTCCCTATTCCTTGGGATGATTCAGCTTGATAGTTTTGCGGTGTTCTTTAAAGTCATCATCTTGATTACGACCGCCGTCACTATCCTGTTTTCTATGGGTTCCGAGGAACTCGACCCGCGCACAAAGGGGGAATACTACGCCCTTCTGCTGGCGGTTACGCTAGGGATGTTCCTCATGGCGTCATCGACGCACCTACTCATGATCTATCTCTCGATTGAAACCGTCAGTTTGGCATCATACATATTAGCCGGCTTTTTGACGCACAGTCCGCGGTCGAGTGAAGCCGCGTTCAAGTATATCATCTACGGCGCGGTTGCTTCGGGAACCATGCTGTTCGGTATTTCGCTGATATTCGGCTTGACTGGCACGGGAGATGTCGTGCAGGTCAGTAATGTGTTGTCGGAGTTGTTCAGTTCAGGCGGGGGCGACTATCAGTTAGCGGTATTGGTGTCGATAATATTTGTCCTAGCGGGTGTCGGTTACAAAATCGCCTCTGTTCCGTTTCACATGTGGTCGCCCGATGTGTACGAAGGGGCGCCGATTCCGATAACGGCGTTTCTGTCGGTTGCTTCCAAATCTGCCGGTTTTGCACTGTTCATCCGCCTGTTTTATTCTGGGTTTGGGTCCGCAAATGTCATCGAGTCCGTTGATTGGTCGTTACTGTTAGCCGTCGTTGCCGCCTTAACCATGACGGTTGGTAATCTAGCAGCGCTTCCGCAGCAGAATGTCAAGCGCCTGCTTGCGTACTCCAGCATTGCGCACGGCGGGTACGTGCTTATGGGCGGAGTCTTGCTAACGGCTGAAGGCGTTCAGGCAATTCTATTTTATCTGATTATTTATCTCTTTATGAACTTGGGCGCTTTCTTCGTTGTTATTCTTATCGCGGAACGGATTGGCAGTGAGACCATCGACGGGTACCGCGGGCTCGTTACCCGTGCGCCCTTGGTGGCGATATCCATGGGGATTTTCCTCTTTTCTCTGACCGGCATCCCGCCGCTTTCTGGATTTATTGGTAAATGGCTGCTTTTTAAGGCTGTGCTTACGGAAGAATTCTACTGGTTGGCGATTGTTGGCTTGCTTAACAGCGTTGTATCTCTGTATTACTATGTGCGAATTGTAAAAGCCATGTTTCTGGATTCGTCGGACGAACCTAACCCCGTATCCTTTTCCATAGGCAGCCGCGCATTGCTAGTGGTGTTTGTTGTTCCGACGATCCTGTTAGGGCTTTATTGGGCGCCAGTGTACCAGTTGTCCAAGGCGTCGCTCGGAAAAATTCTGGGCTAAACCTTGACAATCAACTGAGTTACTGTTATAATTCTACTTGGCTTTGCCGGGTCGTCTAATGGTAGGACGCATGGCTCTGGACCATGTCGCGAGGGTTCGAGTCCTTCCCCGGCAGCCAATTTACCACGGCGCTATCGTCTAGGGGTTAGGACGGGTGGTTCTCAGCCATCAAACCGGGGTTCGATTCCCCGTAGCGCTATCTCCGAAAATTTACTTGAATACCCATAGCCGCATTCGGACGGACATAGTTCCAAGCAATGGGTCCGCCGAGTGCGGCTTTTTGCGTTTGGAATCATTTACGGTATGCCACGCCAGCTAACAGATAGCGTTTCTTCTATCGTTCACGTCGAAAAAGAACCGAGTTAACGGATTTGCGCTTGACATTTCCGGCAAAATAGGTTATAATAAGTTAAGTAAACATAAAAGGAAATTGAAATGCTGTTATCTGGGGGTAAAATTCTATCATCTATTACTATTCAACGCTACTATTCAACGCCCGTGAGCAGGCGTAAGCCGATGATTCCATAGCATCGTCGGAGACGTAACAATCGCATCTCACAATTAGGAGCCGTAATATGAAATTTCTTATTGTCTTCACGATTTCCCTGAGTGTATTCAGTTGCCAACCCGACACGCCTGAAGTTAGTTTGGACATGCTCCTGGATAAACTTGAAGCGCACAGCGAAGTGCTGGAACAGAGGATTGCAAATCTTGAGGAGCGAATTACTTTAGTTGAACTGAAAATGTCTATTTTTAAAGCCAACCGCATCGCCATGATTGAAGCCTTGAATCGAAACGGCTATGATGGCGGCGCTTGGGATGCTGAAGTTGACGCGTTCTTTGACGGCCTAACTGAGGGGCAACGAAAGGAGTTCGTTAAAGTACCAATGGAAGATTTCGTGGACTTGATGCATTCATACGGACTTACTTTCCCTTGGGAACGGCGATAAACCATACAACGGAGGAGGGAATAGTATCGCATGGAACGTGCTCAACAACTGCTTACCGAGACTTTTGGCTTCGACCAATTTCTGCCCGGACAAACGGAAGTCATCCAACACTTGCTCGCCAAACGTTCAGCGCTGGCAATCTTTCCCACCGGCGGCGGGAAATCGCTCTGCTACCAATTGCCAGCGCTCACCTTCGACGGTATAACGGTTGTTATTTCGCCGTTGATTGCCTTGATGAAAGATCAGATTGATTTCCTTAAAAGCCGCGGCATTCCAGCCGATCGGCTCGACTCAACCTTGTCTACCGAAGAGTCAAGGTCTGTCATGTCAGCATTATCGTCTGGAGAATTGCGCCTCCTGTACGCCGCACCGGAGCGATTTAGCAACGAACGCTTTTTGTACGCAATTAAGCGCACGAAAGTGTCAATGTTTGCCGTTGATGAAGCACATTGCATCTCGGAATGGGGTCACAACTTTCGACCGGATTACCTGAAACTCGCTCGATTCGCAAAGGAATGTGGTGCGGAGCGATTGTTTGCATTGACAGCGACGGCGACGCCTAAGGTGGCGAAAGACATCTGCGCAAGATTCGGCATACCGGGTGCATGCGTTGTTAGGACCGGTTTTTACCGAAAGAACCTCAAAGTGTTAATCACCCCAATAACCGCTGCCGGCCGCGAAAAGGCGTTGGTCGAAAGGTTGAACGGACTTCCCAGAGGCCCCACAATCGTCTACGTCACCCTGCAAAAGACAGCGGAGCAGGTGGCAGACAACCTCGCCTCGGCAGGACTTCCGGCACGAGCCTATCACGCTGGATTGAAAGATGAGCACCGGAATGAGGTGCAAGAGTGGTTCATGGGCGCAGACCAAGGCATTGTGGTGGCTACCATTGCATTCGGCATGGGTATCGATAAGTCAAACATTCGCTATATCTACCATTATAATCTGCCAAAGAGCCTTGAGAATTTTTCGCAGGAGATTGGGCGTGCCGGGCGGGATGGAGAGAATTCGATTTGCCAGATGTTTGTCTGTCTTGATGATGTTTGTACACTTGAAAACTTTGCCTATGGGGACACACCAAGCCGAAACGCAATCAGGGGTTTAGTCGAGGAAATTTTCGCCTTTTCCGGCCAGTTCGACGTTAGTCTATATGAACTTTCGAGGCGCCATGACATTCGTCATTTAGTGATACGGACACTGTGCGTGAAATTGGAACTTTACGGTTATCTACAGGTACTGACCCCGTTCTACAGCCGTTACAAATTTCAACCGCTTGTTTCGTCGTCCGAAATTTTATCGAGGTTTGAAGGTGAACGCCGTCAATTCCTGACATCGGTATTCAACAAAACTCAAATAGCCAAGATTTGGTGTCACATCAATCTTGATGAAGCGGCAGCAGCGATTGATTGCTCACGCGATCGAATAGTGCGGGCTTTGGACTACCTAGAAGCGCAGGGATTGTTGAAAGTGCAACCCGAAGGAGTTCGTAATCGATTTGTCATCGTTAAGCAGCCCGATGACCTAGATCAGCTAACCGATGCGCTGTTTCAAAACGCACTGGAACTTGAAAAGCGTGAGGTAGAACGGATTGGACAAGTTATTGAATTGGCATCGCACGACGGGTGCCAAGTCGCACACTTAGCGGGGCACTTCGGTGAAAGACTCCCTCGCCACTGCGGACATTGTGCCTGGTGTTTAAACGGCCATCAACCTACGAGCCTTCTACCCGCCAAACCGAGGGCAATTGAAGAAGGACTGTGGAAGCAACTACTTGATGCGTGGCATGGCCAGGATGAGCCAATTGACGACGCCCGTTCAATAGCCCGATTCGCGTGTGGAATTACCTCTCCACGATTAACGCAGTCTAAAATGTCGAGACATCCGCTTTTCGGATGCTTAGTGCACGTCCGATTTGATGAGATTCATAAGCGCGCCCAAACGGTTGCACAAGATTCAAAGCGTTAAGCCGCAACTGAAGTTTCCGATGCAACCGATCACTAAAACCATCGCCCCATTTTTTGTGTGTGAGAATACAACCACATGCCTCTAATTCCCTCGGAAACATACAATTGAAGGTAGAGTCTGCGCGTCAATACCACAGAAGGAAAAGGGGCATTTCCCGGATTCTCATCCGTAAGCAGACGCAACTTGTACACAAAGCCGCAGCCGCAATCGGGGAGTATTGAATGACACGCGATGAAGCACTGCGCATCTTGGGATTGGCTAGCACGGCAAATCCCAACGATATTAAAAAGGCATACCGGAACCTCGTCAAAATTACACATCCGGATAGAGATAGTTCCCCCGGTGCACAACAACGCTTTATACTTGTACAAACCGCATATGAGATTTTATCCGATCCATACCAACAATCTCGGTATGAACAAGAACAGGCGAGACGAGAACGCGCCGCGCGGGAGCGGGCTGAGCGGGAACGACAAGAACGGGAAGACAGAGAAAGAGTAGAGCGGGAAGCACGGGCGAGAGCAGGACGAGAACATCAGGAACGTGAAAGGGCAGAAAAAGAACGCCAAGAACAAGAAAGTCAGAGGAAAAAGGATGACAACAAAATTGGCGATTACATAGGCGGAGGATGTGGTTGCTTGATTATTTTCGGCATTATATCTGCCATAATTGGTGGGATACAAGATTCATGCGATGAAAGAACGCCGAAGGCGCGTGCAATTAAACACGTTATTTCTGAGCAATATGCCGATGCCATCGAAGATTTTGATGAGGCAATACGGCAAGACGCTACAGATGCGGACGCATATGCCCGCCGCGGCAAAGCTAAAGCTAAATTACAGCAGTACAACCATGCTATTAAGGATTATGATGAAGCGATTCGATTGGATTCTGATAATGCTAGTATTTATATCGATCGAGGCTATGCAAAAAATAACCTAGAGCAATATTCTGAGGCCATTAAGGACTATGACGAAGCAATACGGCTAAGTCCAAAACACATGAGGCATGACTTTACCTATGCGCTGCGTGGATATGCAAAAATCAAATTAGAACAATATCAAGATGCCATTAAAGACTTCGACCAATCAATACGATTGGATTTTAGTAAAAGGTATACAACTATTACGTATACGTATCGTGGTTGGGCAAAATATAACCTAGGTTATTATCGGGCGGCAATATACGACTACAACGAAGTTATACACCTGAAATCTGAATATGTCTGGGATGCGTATAGTGATCGCGGGCTCTGCAAGGCTCAGCTTGGGCAACATGCTGGTGCAATTGAGGATTACAATGAGGCGATAGAACTCAAACCCGACAGCGCGGCGGCATATTATCGCCGCGCCTTGTCTTATATGGAATTGGGGCAGGAAGTCGAATCCAACAAAGATTTCGATAGAGCAATGGAACTTGCCCAAGAACAAGGTGATACAGAACTACAGAAGAAAATCAGGAGTGCTCGCGAATAATCGTGGGAAATTCACCAGACAGTTTGGATTTCGGAGGTGGTTTGAATATCTAATCTCGAACCGATCGAGGTCTAGCCTTTAAGACGTGTGAAAACGTGTGGGGGTATGATTACTTTATTTTGTCGTTGTTTCGCCAAATAGCCGCAGAATTGCGGCAGCGGCAGTCTGAGTGTCTCGGAGCGGTTCAACTGGCGAAGAATCTGCCAGCGCGCGCGCAATGTCTTCCTCCAGATTCTTTATGTTGCTCCACCTGACAGATGCACGACGCATGATTTCTTGATAAACTCGGTTGCGCTTGGGATGCCGGCGTGTCTTGCGGTCAACCTCCAGAATAATCACCCGACGGCCGCTGCTTGCGGCTTCGCAGACCATCGAAAAGCTGTCTTCGGTGACAACCACAAGATCGGACAATGCGAGAATCTGATTAACCGGATTGGCCAGGCTATTCCCACGGTGCGCCAATACGAGGATTGGGCAAAGCGCTGTGTTCGACATCCGCACACCAATCAGATTTTCAATGTCGATCGGAGTGCGGCGGGACGTTGTCAACAGAATTTGACAGTTGCGTGTTTCAGCGCTTCGGCATAAAACTTCAATCAGATGAGTTGCTGTATCACCGCTGATTCCCGCATAGCGGTCCTCACCGCCGATGAGCACGCCAATCCGCCGGTGGTTTGGGGCATGGATAACCGTCGCGCCAATGTTGGAGTTTTCAAGATATTGGGTACGCCAAGCGTCTAAATCTGCGGGCGAGATTCCGTTCGGCACGCCGATGGTCTTACATACATTGTTTCTGTCACGGCGGGGCCAGTGCATTCTGGGAAGGATAGCAAGATTAAAATGCAAAATGCCGAGCGGCGACGGGCGGCGGCAGGTAACAGTCTTTGCGTGGAAAAGCTGTCCGAGAAGCAAGTTGACGGCGGCAACGGACGACCCTGTTGAGAGGATAAAATCTGCGTGTTCAATCGCGTCGAGTTGGTTTAACACGTTTCGTTCCAGCCCCATGCGCAGGGCACGCCTGATGAACCCGCGCCGTAGTCTAAATCTTCCAAATATGCGCATCAGCACACGCAGGAGGTTATCCCGCCCTTTGCTGCGGAAGGCAATGTCTAGCAACTGAAAGCTGCACTCAGGGAGCTGTTGTATCACGCCTAGCGACTGGTTGTAATGACCCGGTTTACCGTCACTCAAGACAATCGCATGGATGGTAGATTTGGACATAATCCGTACGCCTAAAACTCAAACATAAGCAGATTCCACCCTGAACAGTCATTGCCAATCAAAACTCTCCCAGTGCTGCTTCTTCGGAATCGAATACGTCAATACTCTGGGACAGGCCAATCACGTCGAAGAGCTCACGTGTTTGATCAGAAGTATGCGCTACGCGCAAAACACGGCCAGTGTTTCGCGCTTGCCAAATCAACTTGACGATGAGCCCAAAGCCGCCGCTTGTTATAAAACTCTGCTGATCGAAGTTAATCAGGATTTTGGTTAGTCCTTCGTTCTGCACCTGCTGATATGCGGTGTCCATCTCCTTTTCCGATCCTTCTGTTAGGGAACCTGTCACGTCAACTATCGCCACGTCCCCAACTTTCCTGACTGAAATGTGGGTTTTTGACCACATGCTTCTCCTTTTAGTTATGTTTTCTCAAATTGAGATGTCAGCGGCTTAATTCAGTATTTGCGTATCCATATCCGGATTAACGTTCGGCGTTTGCGGAAGCCCCGGCTCGACAAACAACGTCTTTTCGCGGGTGTATGTCACAAAACCGGGGGCGCTGCCTTTGGGTTTAACGACATACCGCGCCCACGTATAATCGACTGGAGCATAACTTGTATGGCGCGCCTTGCTGAAAAATGCTGCTATTTGGGCGGCTTGTAGTAGTGTTGGCATTGGAATATCGGGTCTGTTTTCAGGGTTTCGGATAATCACGTGTGAGCCGTGAATCTGTTTTGCGTGAAGCCACATATCCCGAGCGGTGGCAATCTGGCGGAGAAGGAGGTCATTCTCCTTGCTATTCCGTCCAACGTACATTTGAAAGCCGTTAGGCGAGGTAAACTTGCGAAATGTAGTCTCGCTTATCGCCTTCTTCTTGCCCCCTTTTCTCGACTTTATCCATCTCTTTGCCACAAACTCTGTGCGTATTGCGAGAAGTTCTTCCATCGTGCTCGCCTTCTCAACTTCCAACGCATAAGCCCGTAATACCTCCTGCTCCGCGGTGTTGTCAGCGATTAACTGAATAATGACGGAACGCCCGCGTTTCGCCTTTGTGTAGCGTTTGAAGTATTGTTGCACATTTTCAGATGAACTGCGTTGCGGATCGAGTTCGATTTTAACGGGATCCATTCCCGGACTGTAATAATTCTGTACTTCGACGCACGTTTGCCCGCGTTTGATACTATGAAGATTTGCCGTCAGAAGTTCGCCCTTTATCCGATAGTCATCAGCCTTGTCTGAATCCGCCAAATCCTGATGCAGCGAGACCAGCTTCCGATCGATTACAGTGCTCAGTTTGTCTAAAACTTGGTTCAGTGCGTGCCGTTCCAGCTTAATTGCCTCAACACGGCTTATCGTGTCGTAGTAAGCGCGGATTGCCTCATTCATGGTTTCGAATGGAATGCTTTCGGTATGCGGGAATTGACGCAACGGCATCGCAGATACGGCAATCAGGTGACTGCTATCGTTCAGTAGTTCCAGCGCCGATTTAGTTTCCGGCATTACGGCTTCATTGGGTCCGGTGTCTTCATCAAAGTTCGCGATTAATATCTGCGGCTGGCTGTGCACTGGATTGAACGGTACAATAATCTGCTGGTATGCCTCCCACAACTGATGGGGAGTCGGACTATCGCCGGCGCGCACAATTATCTCTTTAGCGAGTGCCGGGCTTAAACCATCAATCCGATTGAATAAAAATTTCCAGTTAAGTTCGCTCTGATTTTCAATCAAGGCAGCAAACGTCCCATAATTCAGAGTTAGCGGGTGCAACTTCTCCTGCCTCGGCGGGGGCGTGTAATTTAAACCCGGCAGAATTTCACGATATCGGCTGACTGTTCCGTCAATATGCTTGATGCTCTCAAGGATTTTGCCGGTGGCTTCGTCAACCAAAATGATGTTACTATGTTTGCCCATAAACTCTGCAACGATTGACCGGCGAGACAGATCGATAACGTCGGATTTAGGTTCGATAGTGATTTTTAGCACGCGATCCCAGCCCATCTGTTCGATGGCGGTGATTTTTCCACGGGCGATGTGCTTCATCAAGAAATCCGCAAAATGCGAATCTTCATGTACGTTCGAGGGCCGTTCAATCAGATGCGTTCGCGCCTGAACGGGATGTGCTGAAATGAGCAGGCGGTAGGTTTCGGCTTTCTGAGAAATCTTCAACGCGATGCTCTGGCGATCCAACTGCTCAATATGGCGAATCTGCCCGTTGAGAATTGTACCGCGTAGTTCATGAACCACAAGATGTAAAGCTAAGCTGTCGAACGACATGGTGCATACCTCTTAAGCGGCCGGCAAAAAAGGCTGGGGTTTCTCCAAGAAGATAAGCAGGCGATGCGGTTTTTATTTAGGATACCTGCACGCTGTAGGTTATAAAATCGTGCCGGATTGTTTTTTGCTGTCCAATCCCAATTGCCCCGCCAAATCGTCAACAAATTGCCGGGCAACGCGGCCCGAACGTCCGCTTGATGCAGTTTCCCATTCCAAAGCGGCGCGATGGAGGTCGTCCATCGGCATGGACAACCCTTCTTTTTGGGCATAATGTGAAACGATTTTCAAATAAGTGTCTTGCGGGATGCGATAGAAAACCAGCCTTAACCCAAACCGATCGCTCAAGGATACCTTCTCTTCGGTTGATTCGCGTGGATATAGCTCGTCTTCATCGCTACTCGGGAACTGATTTTCGCGGACCTGCCGCGGCATCAGATGCCGTCGATTTGATGTTGCATAGATAATGGTGTTTTTAGGTCGGGCGGCGATGCCGCCTTCCAGCATGGCTTTCAGCTCTCTGTATGCCGCCTCTCCTTCGCTGAAGGAAAGGTCATCGCAAAAGAGGATGTATCTTTCAGAACGCCCCCACAGCAGGTCGGAAATCTCCTGCAGGTGAAGTAAGCCCTCCTTGTTCACTTCAATGAGCCGCAAACCGTCCGGCGCGTAGCGATGGAGTATACCCTTAACGAGCGATGATTTACCCGTACCGCGATCGCCCCAGAGCAAGACATGGTTCGCTGGTAGACCGCGAAGGAATTGCAGCGTATTTCGATTCAAGGTTTCAATCTGCCGTTCAATGTCAATCAGATCGGCGATGTCAACGAGGTCTGGACGTTTGACGGGAATCAAATGCCCCCACCCATCGTGGTTTCTCCACCTAAACGCGATGTAATTGTCAAGGGAATCGGTGGGATTTTGCGAAGACTCCGCAGTATTAGCCAATAGCGACTCCGCTTTGTCAATGAGCCGCTCCAGTCGAGAAATAACCGTTTCCCAATTGTTAGCCATGTTTCCGATGATTCTAACCTTCTTAATGATTTGTGTGTATCTCGATTATACCATAAATGAACCTTGCACCAAATAATAAAAAGCCGGAAGTTGAACTTCATACAAAATTCCCCCTTCACTTGACAGGGGTGGGCAAATACAGTATAATCAACGGTATCTTTGCGCACGGAAAAACTGTTGGATTTGGCAAGAACTATGTGCTAAATAGGCGTTTCTGCACCCCCGCAAATAGAGGCGCTTCGAGAATTCATTTGTTGCACAAGAGCTAGGATTGAAAACGCGGCGGGCGCCCCTCAAGGACAGGTTCTAACCGCCGGAACTCACGCGGCGATGCGTTGGGTTATCTGCACTGGAGGCTATCATGCATCTAATTACGCTTAAAGACTGGTCTAATGCAGATGTAATGGAAGTTGTAGAAAACAGCATCGCTATCAAAAAACACCCAGGACAATACTCGGACGCCATGGACGGGCGAAGCCTTGCCTTGCTCTTTCAGAAAACCTCTACGCGGACACGTTGCGCCGGAGAGGTGGGCATGACGCAATTGGGTGGACACGGCATGTACCTCGACTGGCAAACCACGAATTTCACCCTCGCCGATTTAGGAGATGAAATTCGGGTGCTGTCGACTTATGTGGATATAATCCTTGGCCGTTTCTTAAAGCATGCAGATGTCCTGCGTGCTGCCGAGTGCGCAACCGTTCCCATCATAAACGGGTGCTGCGATCGATACCACCCGACGCAAGCATTGGGCGATCTCATGACGATACAGGAAAACCTAGGCCGCCTAGAAGGCGTTAAACTCACGTATGTCGGCGTACATAATAACGTTTGCAATTCTTTGATTGCCGCAGGCCTTAACGTAGGCATGGAAGTAACCGCAGTTACGCCCGAAATCAATCCGGCGGCAGTCGATGAGCAGCTGTTTGAGGATGCGCGAAAAGCAGGTTGCTTCACAGTGTCAGATCAACTCCAGGCTGCAATCGCAAAAAGTGACGTTGTTTATACGGATACGTGGATCGATATGGAGTTTTTTCTGGATTCGGGGTTCAAAGCGGAAAAAGAGCGGCGTATCCAATTATTTATGCCCTATCAGTTGAATCGGGATTTGCTGGATGGACACGATGTTTTGATTATGCACTGCCTCGCTGCCCATCGCGGCTACGAAATTTCTGACGACATCATGGACGATCCACGGTCAATTGTGTTTGAGCAAGCGGAGAACCGGCTTCATAGTATGAAAGCCCTGATGCTGAAGATTTTAGAAACAAATAATGAGTAAAGCTTAAATTATCCATAACCTGATAAAATCCCAAATCTGCACATGTCCCAATCTACCCTCATTCCCATCAGAACCCGCGATGAAATCGAAATTGACGAGCTATTGACAACGATTCAAGCGAAGCGGGATCAGGTCGCCGACATGACCCTTGAGTTAGAGGAGCTCAAGCTGGATGTTCGCCGGTTTGAGAGCGAATATAATGCGCGCGTTGGACGATATTATATTGAGCTAGACAAAGTCGACCTCTTAACCAAGGAACAGAGGCTGCGGTTGCGCTTATTGAAAGAGGGGGTATCCCCCGATAGTCCGGATATGGAAAAACGGATTGAATCCTGTTTCCGTTCGGAACGCCTGCGGTTGGCAGACTATGAGCGGGAGATAGGTTCGAATGAAGATGCCTTCAACCAGTCAAAATCCCAGTCGATTCCACCGGAACAGATGAAGCAGCTTCGCGGGCTTTATCTTAGGCTCGCAAAGACATACCACCCGGACAAGGCGAACTGTGAAGGCGAACAAGATGAACGGAAGCAGATGATGCTGCTGATTAATCGTGCTTACGAGGATCGAGATATTCAGACGCTCAAGCGGATAAACATTAAGATTGAACCCGAAGTCGAATCAGTTGAGGAGACAACACAACAACGCAGGAAACGGCTGTCACAGGAAATGAATCGGTTGATGCGCGTCCTAGGCGAATTGCGACTAGAAATCAATAAAATTAAATCGAGCAAGACCTATCATTTCAAACAGGAAGTTAAACGGTCCCGTGAAAGCGGTGCGGATCTCTTGGCGCGTCTGGTTAGGGACTTGCAGCAAAAAATAAATGCCAACAAACGGCGCCTAACAGTTTTGATTGAACAGTTCCAACAATTCAGTCGAAAGTTGATGGAAAATCAGGAAAATGTTCTGTAGGTCACTTGCCGCTGCAAAATAGATTTTGCAGCCATTGAAGTCAATTGGGCGATAGCAGCTTGTCTCATATCTAGCCGCCCCTGCAAAAACGCTTGGATTAAATTGTTCGATGTGTTATAATTTCAATCATTACGGCGCAGTTGATTTCAATATGTATCTGCGTTTGGACTGAAGAGATTTAACCCCAAATAAAAAAATATCCATTTTCAAGGAGGCATTAATAATGGCGCATGAATTACCCGCGTTGCCGTATGCTCACGAAGCGTTAGAACCTCATATAGACGCGCGAACCATGGAAATCCATCACGGCAAGCATCATCAAACCTATGTCAACAATGTCAATGATGCCCTCGAAGGGCTAGATGACCTTGCGGGGTTGTCCATTGAGGACTTGCTTCGCAATATCGACAGCGTACCGGAGTCAAAACGGCAGGCCGTCATTAACAATGGCGGCGGGCATGCTAACCACTCACTCTTCTGGACGATAATGGGCCCCAACGGCGGGGGCAATCCGAGCGGCGACCTTGCTGCCGCCATTGAATCCGCATTTGGATCGAGCAGTGAGGCGTACGGCGCATTTGCAAAGGCAGCAGCTACCCGTTTCGGATCCGGGTGGGCTTGGTTCGTCGTTGATGAGACTGGAGGACTGCAAATTTACTCAACCGCCAATCAAGATAGTCCGCTCATGCAAGGCCATACTCCGATACTTGGCGTCGATGTTTGGGAACATGCTTACTATCTTAATTATCAGAATAGACGGCCGGACTATGTGGCAGCCTTTGCTAACGTTATCAACTGGGATGAGGTTGCAAGGCGATATGCGGCTGCGAAAGGCTAGTCGATTCGTCAATAGAGAGATGGATAGAACAATTCTTGATTGTTCGCAAATAACTTGACATCTCTCATCGCCTTATGTATACTTAATACAAATACTTGAATTTCATTCGGCAAAAACAGTGAAGGGGAGGAGTAGGCCGCCAAGCCTTGACAGAGCGGGAAGTCCACCGGCTGAGAGATTTCCTCAAACGCTGCGGCTGAACGTCGCCCTGGAGTTGCTAGCCTGAAAACACCAAGTAGGGTTAGACGGTTGATGCCCGTCACCGCATCCCAATGAGTGCCCTTTTTGATAGCTAAGCTTAACAGAGAGGGAATTGGAGTGGTACCACGGTAAGATCTTCGAAAGAAGCCCTTTTCGTCTCCAAGTTGGAACGAGAAGGGCTTTTTTAATTCTGGTCACTCAATCGATATTTCTGGAACGATGGAGCATTTAGTTCCGATTCTGTTTTGAATGGCCTCGGGAAAGCCGTGTTGGGCGAACTCAATGAAATTTCAATTCTAGAAGAGGGCGAGGAAACGATGGAACAGATGCGAGGTGCACAACTCCTTATCGAAAGTCTTAGGCGAGAAGGCGTCGAGTACATTTTTGGGCTTAACGGGGGCGCAGCGATGCCGATTTTTGATGCGCTCTACGATGCGCAGGGTATCAAGCTCATCCCGATGCGGCACGAACAGGGCGCAGTGCACGCCGCTGACGGCTATGCGCGCGCAACGGGAATCGCGGGTGTTGTGCTTGCCACTTCGGGCCCCGGAGCGACAAACCTTGTCACTGGCATTGCTACGGCTTATATGGATTCTATTCCAATGGTGGCAATTACTGGTCAGGTATTTACCCACTTGATGGGCAATGACGCCTTCCAAGAATGTGATATCATTGGGGTAACACGTCCGGTTTGTAAGCACAGTTTCTTAATTAAATCAAGCGACGAAGTCGCAGAAATTGTTGCGGAAGCCTTCCACATTGCTAACACCGGGAGACCGGGGCCTGTTGTCGTTGATTTTGCAAAGGATGCGCAAATCAGCGAGTCCATATTCCGCTATCCGGAGTCAGTCAATATTCGAGGCTACAAACCCAGCGTTGAAGGACATCCACGGCAGATTGCCAAAGCTGTTGACCTGATCCACTACGCGGAGCGACCCATAATCTACGCTGGAGGCGGCGTTGTTCTCTCCGAAGCTAGCGAAGAATTGCGCGAATTGGCAATCAAAACCGGAATTCCAATCACGGTAACGCTCATGGGGCTAGGGGCATTTCCCGAAACTCACCCGCTAGCAATGGAAATGCCGGGTATGCACGGCTCTTGCTGTGCAAACTATGCGTTTACCGACGCCGACCTCCTCATCGCTGTGGGGGCGCGGTTTGACGATCGGGTCACTGGAGACTTGAACAAATTTGCTCAGAAGGCGAGGAAAATTCAAATTGACATCGATCCTTCTTGTATCGGCAAAAATGTCCCTATTGATGTTCCGATTGTGGGTGATGCCAAGCGCGTATTGGCGAAAATGAATCAGCTCGTGCATCACGTAGACATTGAGCCGTGGAGACGCCAAACTGATGAGTGGAAGGAAAAATACCCCTTCGAGTATCAACAAAGAGGGGATAAAATTATGCCGCAGTTTGTGATTGAGCAAATCTATGATGTCTTTCCCGATGCGGTTGTCGTCGGGGATGTGGGACAACATCAGATGTGGGCGGCGCAATATTTCAAATTTACCCAACCGCGGCAGTGGTTGAACTCGGGCGGTCTCGGAACTATGGGTTTCAGTTTGCCCGCCGCGATTGGTGCGCAACTCGGATGTCCGGACAAAACGGTTGTAAACATTAATGGGGACGGTTCTTACATCATGACAATTCAGGAACTTGTTCCTGCTGTCACGTTGAAACTTCCGCTCAAGATTTTCATCATTAACAATATGTATCTCGGTATGGTGCGGCAGTGGCAAGAACTCTTCCATCAAAAACGGTATGCGGCGGTCGATTACCACGATAATCCCGATTTTGCGCTGCTTGCTCAAGCGTTCGGTGCAACAGGCCTGCGTGTCGATCGGATTGAAGATGTTCGACCGGCGTTGGAAAAGTCAAAACACATTGATGAGGGGCCCGTTGTTATTGACTTCATTGTTGATGAAGAAGAGAACGTGTTCCCAATGGTCCCGGCAGGTGCGGGACTCGGCGATGTCATACGAGGTTTAGCATAATGGTTGAAGAGAGACACATCTTTTCTGTTCTCGTTGAAAATCGATTCGGTGTGCTCGCGCGGATTGCAGGGTTGTTTAGCGGTCGAGGCTACAACATCGATAGTCTAAATGTCGCCGAGACGGACGATCCAGGCGTTTCCCACATGACAATCGTAACGCATGGCGATACGCAAATTATCGAACAGATTTACAAACATTTGAATAAGCTGATTGATGTGATAAAGGTGACGGATCTCACCACTGAAAACCACGTTGAGCGGGAGCTTGTATTGATTAAGATGAATGCACCACCCAATCGGCGCGGGGAGATTCTTCAAATCATGGAGATATTCCGCGCACGTGCGGTTGATGTTAGCCCTGCAACATTGACGATTGAGGTCACCGGTGACGAAGGTAAGCTAAAGGCTGTGATTGACATGCTGCGCCCATATGGAATTCAAGAATTGGTCCGCACGGGTAAAATCGCAATCATGCGCGGCGCAGCGAAGTAATTGCTGATAGGCCGTCGGCATTGTCGATTTTCAATTGTCAGTTGAAAGGAGCGTATTATGGCAACAATTTATTACGATACGGATGCGAATTTTGAACTACTCAAAGGGAAGACGATTGCCATTATCGGCTATGGGGCTCAAGGACGGGCGCAAGCGTTGAACCTCAAAGATAGCGGTGCGGATGTCCACGTGGGGTTGCGCCCAACGAGCCGGTCGTGCGAACAGGCGGAAGCGGATGGGCTGACTGTCAGCAGCGTTGAAGAAGCTGCTAGTGCAGGTGAAATTGTCCAGATTCTCATACCGGATGAGTTGCACGCTACGGTGTATAAAAAGGAAATCGAGCCGAACATGCAAACCGGGAATATGCTAATGGTTTCACACGGCTTCAGCATCCACTTTGGACAGATACTTCCGTTGGAAAATATTGACGTGACGATGATTGCGCCGAAAGCACCGGGCGACCTAGTAAGGGATGAATTTGTGGCTGGCGGCGGGACGCCATGTCTGATCGCCATCCATCAAGACATCACCGGCCATGCGAGAGATGTTGCGCTCGCCTATGCGAAAGGAATTGGCGGCACGCGGGCGGGTGTAATTGAAACAACTTTTCGTGAAGAAACAGAAACCGATCTATTTGGTGAACAGGCGGTGCTTTGCGGCGGTACCTCGGCGCTCATTAAAGCCGCATTCGATACGCTGGTCGAAGCGGGATATCAACCGGAAATGGCGTACTTTGAATGCCTACACGAATTGAAGCTCATCGTTGATCTTATCTACACCGGAGGGCTAAACAAGATGCGCCGCGTTGTCAGCAATACAGCAGAGTTTGGCGACCTCACCCGCGGGCCGCGCGTTGTTGATGACAGCGTACGGGTGCGTATGCGGGAGCTTCTCAAAGAGGTACAGAGCGGGAAGTTCGCACGGGAGTGGGTGCTGGAAAACCAAGCCAATCAGCCGGTACTGCAAGCCTTGCGCCGCACCGAATCAGAGTTACCGATTGAGAAGGTTGGTAAAGACTTGCGCAGTATGATGAGTTGGATTGAAGAGTAAAGTCCCGTTGGGCACGCGGCGAACGTGCGCCCGTCGCTGTATTAGAGCTAACTAGTCTGATTAGCGGCTTTTTACCGGAGCGCAGCACCTCAATCAGCTTGAGCTAAACTGGTTTTTTCTTGCCGCATCCTGCGTTTCCAAAACACTTGTATCATTCAAAGATTCGTTGTATAATAAGCCTTGACGCCAGCGATTTGGTAGGGGAATTTCATCAATGCATGAATCCTTAAGCTAGACGTATGCCAGATTGGTCAAAAAATGGTGTGGGGGAAATTTCATTCGAATCGAAAATGTGACCGATTTCAATCTGGCGCATACGCTTGAGTGTGGGCAATCGTTCCGATGGAAGCGAGTGGACGATTGGTATTACGGTGTGGTTGATGGCAGGCTGCTCAGCATTTTCCAAGACGGGGAAGCGCTTGTTATCAGGAGTTCCGCCGAAGAAGACCACAATCAGCTTGAAAATTTTCTTAATTACTACCTCGATCTGAATCGTAATCTGCCGTTAGTTCTTCAGGCTGTGGACATTGATGCAACGATTCATAAAGCGATTGACACGTTTTGGGGGATGCGAATTCTAAACCAAGACGTGTGGGAATGCATTGCCTCGTTCATCTTGTCCCAAAATAACAACGTACCTAGAACCAAGGGAATTATTAAAACGATTTCCGCACGATTCGGGGAGAAACTTACCCTTGCACATAGGGTTGACTATACCTTCCCGACCCCACACTCCCTCGCCCAAGCCGGGGTTGACGCCCTGTTTGATTGCCGTATGGGTTATCGCGCCCCTTACCTCTGGGAGGCTGCATCAGTAATCGCCGCAGGGAAATTCGGCCTCCAGGCGCTAAAGAACTTGCCATACGCTGAAGCGAAATCAGAATTGATGGAATTTAAAGGAATTGGCGAGAAGGTCGCCGATTGCGTGTGCGTGTTTTCGTTAGGGCATATAGAAGCAATCCCGATTGATGTGTGGATGAAACGCATTATAGAGCATGTCTACTTGCGGCGCAGAGCCTCGATTCGGGAGATTCGCGAGTTCGCCCAAGACTATTTCGGTGAATTTCTCGGCTACGCACAGCAATACCTTTTTCACTACGGCCGGACGGTTGGATTTGATCAATCCTAAACTGCGAACCCGGGTGGTGGATGATGCAATTACCGATTGTCCTTTAAACTATTCAATCTGAGGGCGGCGTTACAAATCATGCGGAGCGTTCAATCCGAAATTAGTTCCGCCGCATAATACGCTTAATATGAAGGCTAAACCGTATCATAGGAATGAATTACGGCAGCTGCAATCCTTAACAACTTTTCAACAGCATCGAAATCAATTAAGGAGAATCTTACATGCTCGAAGAATTACGCGAGACCGTACTCACCGATTTAGAACAGCGTGTTGAACGTGCGATTGACCTGATTGAGCAACTGAGGCAAGATAAGCGGACACTAGAGTCGCAGATTAGCGAACTCCACGAGCAAATTCAGGCGAAAGATGAATATATCGAATCGCTTGAAAAACGGAATGCCGAACTACAATACGCTGAGTCGGAGTTAGGGACGCTCAGAGCCAAACATGAGCAAGAGCGCGAAGAAATTGATTTAGAAAAAGCTGAACTTCGCGATCGGATCGAAGGTGTCATGAATCTACTCAACGGGACTGACGACAGACTAGATTCATCCTTGGAACAGCCGGCCGCCGCAGAAGACGAACCCGCAGCGGCACCAGAACCAACCGCAGGTGTGGAACTGACTGATAATGAAGTACCTGAATCGCCGCTAGATACCGACGCGGACACACTTGAAGAAGCAGAGTCCGCTGCTGGAGATGATGAACCAATAACCGAATCGTCTGAATCAGCCGAAGATGTGGAGGCATGTAAACCCACTGAATCTTCACTAGATTCTGACACCGCCGCAGCGGAAGAAGTAGAGGTTAGTGCCGGCGATGACCAAGGAATAGACGAATTGACAGAGATGACTGAATCAATCGCAGATGAGGAGACAGACGAAATACCTGAATTGCCGCTAGAATCTGACATACCCGCGGCGGAAGCACTGGAGGCGGCTGCCGGCGCTAACAATCCAAAAGCCGAGTCGCCTGAATTATCGTTCACCGAGGACGAAACCACTGAACCACCTGAATCGCCAATCGAGGAATCAATCGCTACATCTGAATCAGCTCCGGATTCTGACGCGCCGGCGACGGAAGAGGACGTGCAAACTGAGACAAATCGTCATGTAATTCATCCGCCATGGGAATGAGTCCGCTGCGGATTTTAGTCCTATCCCATTCTTATATCATGAAGCCGTATCGCCGGAAATTCGCTTTAATTGGCGAGAACCCGGACGTTGAAATACGCGTGGTCACGCCTAGCCGCTGGTACGAAAGTTTCCAAGAAATTGTATTCCAACCCGATTCAAAAACGTGTTGCGGCGAATTTTCGCACCCCGTCCGGTTTTCAGGTTACAGCAGTCGTTTTTTCTATCGCCACGGCTTAAAAAGACATTTCCAAGAGTTTCAACCCCACATTATTCACCTTGAAGAAGAAGCTTGGAGCCTGAACGCACTCCAAACCTTACATCTCAGACAGAAATATTGCCCGCAGAGCCGCTTCATTTTTCGGTCTTCATTAAGTATTCCGACCAAACAGCGGTTTGGATTCCTACCAATCTGGATTGAACGGCGCAGTTTTCGGGAGGCTGTCGCCGCATTGCCATTAAGCCAAAATGCTGCACAAATCTTGAGGCAACGCGGTTACGGTGGAAAATTAATTCCTATATCAAACGGTGTAGACCTTCGCCTTTTTCGCAAAATGGAGATGAGTCATCTCCAAGCGCAGCTCGAACTAAAAAGTGGTTTGGTAATCGGCTACATTGGCCGTCTATTGTATATGAAGGGTCTTGATACACTTCTTCAGGCGGCCGCGGCTCTTGAGACGGATTACCAACTATTGATTGTCGGGCAAGGTGAATACAAGCCGGATTTAGTTTCGTTAGCCGATTCACTCGGCATAGCGGATCGGGTGGTTTGGGTAGACGGCGTGCCGCCTGAAAATGTCCCGGAATATATTAACTGTATGGATGCACTTGTTTTACCTTCACGAACGACGCCGGGCTGGGTTGAGTTTTTCGGCCGGGTGCTCATTGAGGGGATGGCGTGTGAAGTACCGGTGATTGGGTCCGATTCCGGCGAAATCCCCAACGTCATCGGTGATGCCGGTCTAATCTTCCAAGAGGGAGATGCACAGGCATTGGCGAATCAAATCACCGTGATTGCATCGGACGAGTCGATTCGTGCGCAGTGTGTCCAGCGCGGATTAGAGCGTGTTAAGAGATTCATGTGGGAAACCGTTGCTCAGGAGACTTATGGGGTTTACCGTGACCTTGAGCCGGCGTAGCGAATTTCAGTCAAAATCCCCGCCCTAACGCATTGAACGTTGATGGAACGGCCGAGGTTGCTAATGCATGGCAAATGCCGCGCCTTCCTTTATCTTTCGAAAAACCGATAAGCCGTTGAAGGATTACGACATGGGAGATGCGTACTTTGGCGAAAAACGCCCGTTCCAATACCTCACTTTCTACGTTAGGTTAATCCCTCCAAGGGGCGCCCACGTGACGCGCCATGCGTGTTACGCGTCGCGTTTCATGTTTTACGCGCTTGCCAGTTTATTCCTCGCCGTTAGTCTCGATTCTGTGGCACGCAGTTCCGCAGATACCAGATCTCCACAAAGCCAAAAACCAATTGATTATGTTGTTGCCGTGGTAAATGATTGGGCAATCACGTTGAGTGCACTGGAAAATGAACTGATCATTAGACAGATTCGAGAGTCATCGGACAAGGTGAATCGAGCGCGGTTATTGAAAAATCTCATCGAACAAAATCTGTTGTTGCAGGAGGCGGAACGATGGGGAATTCCACTAGCACGTTGGAAAGATAAGGTCAATGCAGAGGTCGAGGATATCAAATCCAAATACGACTCGGAATCACTGTTCTTTCACGAACTTGACGAAAGCGGGCTGGAGTACAAAGATTTGGAGGAGTGGATTAAATCGCGGTTAATCTTGAATGAGCTGATAGTCCGCCGATTCCATAGCAAGATTGATAAGGAGGCTATTGAACAAGGTGCGATTCAAAATTTCAAGCAAAACCAGTTCTTTCAATTCCAATATATCATAGTATTCTCAAGTCCTGAAGATTCGCTTGACCGGCAAGCCCAAACGAAGCAAATCGCGGAGAAAATTTACGCGCGGTTGCAAGCGGGCGCGGCGTTTGACGACATTCAGCAATCCTACGAATCTGCGCCCAATGTTAAGGTGGAATACGAACCCCAAATCATTGCCGCTGACACGAAGTTGGGGCGAACCATTGCAAAACTAGGGAACAATGAACTGAGCCACCCCATTTTAACCCCGGAAGGCTACTTAATCTGCAAATTGATGGACGAAACGTCGCCATATTGGAAAACAGATGAAGCGGCTATTGAAGATATAAAAATTACGATGATTCAGAAGGAAGAGAGAACGCTAGTTGACGCGTGGTTAAAGCCGCAGTGGGAAACTGGGGATATTCGTATCTTAGATCCCGAACTGGCACATATACACACAACCGAATACCAACCAGAGCCTTAATCTGAGGCGTGTGAACTCAACTCAAATCCTTCGTTCCAGCATGTTGGTTTGGCTAGTAAATGACGGATTCATTCCTAAATTTGTAAACTTAGGTTTTCGAAGCTTGTAGATTTATGTTGTGCTTCGCTGTAAACGTCTATTAACCCATAACGTGAAAGGAAAATCAATACCATGATTTTGACGTTTTTGAATAAACATAGACACATTGGGCTTCTAATTCTACGTATCGGACTTGGGTGCATGTTCCTCATTCACGGCGGTCCCAAACTGTTTGGCGGACCTGAGAAATGGGAAAAAATCGGTATGGCAATGAATTACCTTGGCATTGGGTTCATACCGGTGTTTTGGGGGTTCATGGCTGCGATTTCAGAGTTCGTTGGGGGCGCCTGTCTAATCCTCGGTTTATTTTTCAGGCCGGCGTGTATCCTTTTGACGATTACCATGTTGGTCGCTGTCATCTTTCATCTAGGCCGAGGCGATGGTTTTTCGGGAGCCGCCCACCCCATTGAAGTTGGCATCGTTTTTCTGAGTTTAATCCTGATTGGGGCAGGAAAATATAGCCTTGACGAAAGACTCAACCCGCACCAAAGCGAGGATAGCTAGTTTTTGTAGGTTGGGTAGAGCGACCAACTGAGCTAATAGCGAAGGCGATAGTCTTCAGTTTATTGGGCCGTGTGGAATAAAACAAGGCGTTGTATGGAATTCATGAGTATTTAAAGACCGAAGACTCTCGCCTTCGCTATTAGCTCAGTTGATTGTTGAGTTTCGCTGCGTCCATCGTATTTTGCGGGCAGTTTGCCTAGCAAAACGGTTTGATATAATGAACAATTTCCAATGTACGCGCTCTACCCAACCTAAAAAGCTGAAAACTACCCCCTTCGCTATATGCTCAATTGGTCGTATTGAAACATGGATTCGCAAGTAAGCCTCAACCCACAGGAAGTTCATGGAAATTGGCGGGCAGGATACGCCTTGGATTATCACACGGTATCAAGTCGTTTCTTGTCCGATGGGACATATGACACAGAATGCACTGAAATTGGTGAATTGGTCTACCAAGTAAAATATTGTGCTGATCGGAGCAAGATTCAACCTATTGCAGAAATTGCCGCTAAATTTGTCAAAGAAGAATTTGCTGTTAATGGCTACCCTATTCTCCCCTACCTCAATGCAGTCATTCCTACGCCACCTTCAGATACAACACGCAAATTTCAACCCGTAACTGAAATTGCGGCGGAAATAGGGCGAATTTTGGACATATCAGTGATCTCAGATTATTTAATCACGATAAAAGACATTATTCCTGTTAAGAATCTTGAAGAGGAAGAAAACAGGCAGGAACAACTCAAAGGTGCATATAAGGTTGGATTTACGTCATCGGAATATCGCTGTGTTCTGTTGTTTGACGATATCTATCGATCTGGGGTAACATTATCCGAAGCGACCCATACACTCCGTACGCAGGGCGGTATATCCCGCGTGCTTGTCCTAACGCTTACCAAAACACGGACCAAAAAATGAACGTCGAGAGAGATTATTTCTGGTATCGGCTCTTTAAGACGCGCGGTATCGGTACCAAGTCATTAATCAAGATAGACAAAATTCTCGAAGAAAAAAAACGCACTGCTGAAATCTCTTCGTGGAACCGTAGCGACCTCTTGATGCAATATCCGGACTTAGCGGAATTCTTTTCTAAAATCTCTGAAGAAGATGAGAACGAGGTGCGTGAAGAGTATGAGGAACTCAAAAGCAATAGTGTTGAAATTATCTACCCGTCGCACCCCGATTTTCCGCCAATTTCCCTTGAAATTGCACCAATACAATTCATAAAGGGAAAACGAACGCTGCTCTCCGCCGATGGGGTTGCAATCGTAGGATCTCGGAATGTGTCAAATACGGGGATTTGCATTGCGGGGAAGATTGCCGCTGAACTCGCGAACGAAGCATTAAACGTCGTATCCGGATACGCAAAGGGTGTAGACGCGAAAGCCCACTTAAGTGCGTTAGCCGCGGAGGGAACTACTACTATAGTGCTTCCCTACGGCATCAAGGAACTGCGTCAGAAAAAAGCGCTGAAAGAGTTTGACTGGCGGCGAGATGTGCTGGCAGTTTCGCAATTTGCACCGGACGCCAAGTGGCTAGCGCGGAATGCGATGGCTCGAAATATCCTCATTTGTGCACTTTCCAAAGCTGTTGTCGTGATTGAATCGGGACCTGAACGAGACGCCCAAGGTAAGATGTCAGGAACTTTCAATACCGCACAAATGGCTCAACGTATGGAATTGCCGCTGTTCGTTATAAATCCGGAATGCTTTGACAATCCCCCGATTGGTAACGCAAACCTAATTGACCTAGGCGGTGAACGCCTCGATCCAGACGGCGCCGCGGAGACAATTTCCAAACACGTTTTTGGTGAAAAAACGGAATTGTCTCCCGGCAAAAAGCAGGATTCTCATGTGCAATTAGAGTTCTTGTAGGTTGGGTAGAACAGGATGGTGGAACAGGCGAAGAAATCTGCAGGCGGTTCGTTATGTAAAGATTGTGTGGTAACGTTTACAGCGTAGCGAAACACAACGCTTTTGGAGCGTTCGAATAACCGAATGCCGCGATTCGGAAATCGCTCCTACAAGGGGAGGGTGAGTTCTAGATTCGCAATGTAACGTCTCTCCGTGTCGTGACATACGAGCGGCGCAAAAGAATCCGGGAAAACAGAGTTAATTATCTAGTGGGTTATGATTCGCTTTTGAGTGCTTCGCAAGCTGTTCTGAATCTATCATCTTGAATTTACCGTTGTTTTGATCCGTCAACGAGACTAACAGTTGAGCTCCCATCGGACGGTGTAAGTTAATTTCAAGCCCGATGACGTAAATGCTCGCATCGTTCACATTCTTCGCTCGGATGGTCTCAAGGATTATCCTAGAATCTGTTTCAATATAAACTTGCGTGTTTTGGCCTGCCGTCGGCACTCCATCGGTGACCAATACGATGACAGAGGTGTCGATTTCAAGGGCTTTTTCAACGGCTGCGAGGAGATTTGTGCCTTGGTAATTCACGATGCGTTCAGGAGTAAATCGATTGAGGTATTTTGACGCTATTTCAATATTCTCAATCGTCGCGGGCAGCAGCGAATTGCTCATCAGCGTCGCATTCGCCGAAAACGTAACAATGTTGAAATAGTCGTCGCTGCCAAGCGAAAACATCGATTCTTTAATCGATTCGAGTGCGAGCTCAAGCTTCTTCAATCCTGCCGCTTGCATGCTTGCAGAGACATCAAGGCAATAGACGATGTTTTGCGGGCCTTCAAACTCGTCAAGAAAGTCAATGATTCCCAATTTATCGCCGATTCCCGAATTCCCACCCCCGCCAAGCAGTCCATCTTCCGAGTCGCCGTAAGAATCAACTCCGAACATCCCGTTGCGCTGCCCGGGTACGCGCACACGTCCCGTGACCTTGCCCTGCCCGTCCACCGGTCCACTGTGGGAAACCAGCCGTTCAAGATTTGATGCTTCAGCGTCACGGAGTTGTGCGTCCGTCATGAATTCAGGAATCTTCTCACTTGGCGCTGCCGTGTTGACTTCGATATTTTTGTATACAATCCGTTCACTGAGACGCATGACTTCTCGAATCTTGTTGGGTGAGGATTCGGCGAGTTTGTTTTTTGCCTCGCGTGCAAGCAGTTCATCGGGTCTGCGGACAGTCTTTTTTAACGGCGGTTTGGTCTTAGGCTGCCGCAGCTTCGGTTTAGGTACGTCCTTGACCCATTCCACGGCGATGCTATCCTCGTCTTTGACAGGTTTCTGCTGAAGGACAAAAAGATAGATGATTACAGCGATGACGTGGAAGATTAACGACAGGAGCAGCGCCGAACGTCTCCGAGTTTTGCTGCGCTCAATCTGCTCTTGTCTGGCAGCCAAGGTTGTCGATTGTAACGTTGTCATGGTAGCCTCCTCAATTCATCGGGCGAATCCATCAAAGAAACTCTTGAATCTAGCTGGGCATCATCAATACAATTGAATATAGCAATTAATGTGCCATAAGGAAGTATACGCTACACTTTTCCAGATTGTGCTAGAAAATGAACGAAAAACTGTCATCTATCAGAAACATATAAAGGGAATCCTGTGGTAATCTTGATACAGAAGCGGCACTAGAATGAGACGCGAATCAATTTCTTGTAGGTTGGGTTTCGCTGCGTCCATCGTATTTTGCGGGCAGTTTGCCTAACTAAACGGTCTCATATAATGAACAACTTTCGATGTACCCGCTCTACCCAACCTACAAATGCTCAATCAATCGTTGGGTAGAACGATTGGCCGAATATGTGCCGCGAATGCCGCGATTCGGAAATCGCTCCTACAAGGGGAGCAAAAAACTTACCGCCATTTTTCCCTTGACACGCCAACTTACCATTATGTATGATCTGACAAGATTCTGCTAAAATTCATGAAATTATATAACGGCGAGGCGAGGGCGCTGTATAGTGTCCACCCTCGTTTTTTTTTGCTTGAAAAAACTCAACATGTGTACAACCCGATCGGTGAAATGCGTCCCAGAAATGGGATCCCCGGTTTTAGGGCACAAAAGGGCACAAAAGGACACATTGCGGCCGGCAATTTAGACGAGCGCTCGACACGCCGCGAAGCTAGTGTTTAACGAGTTTCTCAAGCCATCGGAGACGCCGAAATCGACAAACATTTTGCCGGTGTAGGAAAGTGTCCTCGACTACCTAATAGCGGTAGTGGGGACACGAATCTTTAAACGATTTGCGGTTGACACTCAAACCCGATACGAATATAATATAATGCACGAGCAATGGTGGTATTTCAATTCGCACCGAGGTTTTTTCAAGCGCTTCATAATGTTAATCGCCTACGGAATTCAAGATGACAAACTTTAGAGTAAATTATCTGTATGTTTTTATTGTTTTCATGTCCTCAATAGTGATTGTCGGTTGCAGCACAACCAAATTAACTGTCAACCAAACAGTGAAGGTTTTTGCGAAAGCGTCCAAAACCTACGACAAGGAGGCCGACCTAATGCTTGCGGATGCCGGCATCAGGTCAAACCTCAAGACGTTCGAGGGACTGCGGGAGATTGTGCCTGAAAATCAGCGGCTGATGACGCTTACCGCGAGATCGTTTGCCTCGTATGCGTTTGGCTTTGTTGAAGACAAGATGGAAGCTGCAGCGGCAGTTGGCGACTTTCAAACTGAATCTGAAATGCGTGCGCGCGCAATCGATTATTATGGGCGCAGCAAACGCTCCGGTTTAAAGGCTTTGTCGAAAGTGAATTCAAAATTTCCGGAAGCATTGGACGGTGCGCCGGAGAAGTTGGAACGCGCGTTAAAGGGCTTCAAGAAAAAACACGTGCCGGCGCTTTTCTGGACGGCGTATGCGTGGGGTAGGTCCATAAATCTACAGCAGGACAATCCGATGCTGCTAGTCGATCTTGCCAACGTAGAGATGATGATGCGCCGCGTCATCGAACTTGATGAATCCTTTTATTTCGGCGGCGCGCATCTGTTTTTCAGCGCTTACTACGGCAGCCGTTCACCGCAGTTGGGCGGAAACCCGGAGAAAGTGAAGCAACATCTGCAACAGGTGGACGAAATCAATAATGGCAAGTTTCAGTTTAGCAAGTTGTTTCTCGCCCGCTATTACGCCTATCCCCTTCAGGATAGGGCACTTTACGAACGGACGCTGCAAGAGATTATTGATGCGCCGGTTGACGTGTTCCCAGAACATCGAATTTCTACCGCGATTGCTAAAGCGCGCGCCAAGCGTTGGCTTGCCCAGACAGACGATGTGTTCGGTGAAGCAGTTGACCACGATGAGTAACATTCAGTGAATTTCAGTGGAGAGTGAATAGTGTCGAGTTGAGAGCGTTGACGCACATTTTACGATTCACGCATGTTTAGCGGCACCTGCTATATATATTAGGTTTTTGAGATTGGAGATACGTATGACTCGCTTCACACCAATTTGCCTTATTATTTGTATATATGCCAACCTTCTCATTTTACCCGCCGCTAGCGGTGAAGAAACCATTAAATTGGCAACACTCGCCCCCAAAAACTCGTCGTGGATGAAAATTTTTTATGCCATGGGGAAGGAAATCGAGGAAAAAAGCGGTAGAAAAGTAAAGATTCGATTTTATCCTGATGGGGTGCAGGGCGATGAGATTGATGTGATTCGTAAAATGCGTGCGGGACTGCTTCATGCCGGTGCGATGACCGATGTCGGGTTAGGTGAGATTCATAAACCTGTGCTTATTTTTCAGACATTCCGCATGTTTAATAGTTATGCCGAACTCGACTACGTGCGCGATCAACTGCGGGACGGACTTGAACAGGCGTTCGATGAGGCGGGTTATGTCCTGTTGGGATGGGGGGATATCGGTTACTACTATATTTTCAGCAATCATCCGATAAAAACTACCGAGGATCTCCGCCATCCAAACGTCAAGGTGTGGGTACGCACAGGCGATCCGGTCTCGGAACACTTCTACAAGACTATTGATTTCATCGGCGTTCCAGTATCAGTGCCGCAGGTGTTGTTATCGTTGCAAACCGGGCAAATCAACGCGCTGCTTGTCTCTCCGTTGGCGTGCGTTGCGCTGCAGTGGTACCCAAAACTGAAGTACATGTCCGATATGCCAATCAGGATAGGAATCGGCGCTACGCTAATCACAAAAGAGAGATACAATCAATTGCCTGCTGAAGCACAGAAGATACTCCGCGATACGGCGCTGCAATATCACCAGAAACTCATCCGGCGCGTCCGGGAAGACAACGATAAATCGGTCGAGGCGTTGACAAAGAAGGCGGGAATCCAGATAGTGAAAGTCAGCGAGGCGGAGCGGGCGGAGTGGAACAGCCGATGCGCCCAAATGCGCGATGAACTTGCGGGAAATATATATCCGCAGGCGCTGCTTGAACAGGTGGACGCATTATTGGAAGCGTATCGCTCAAGCCATTAACAGGTTCAACACTAGCCAAGCGGCTGAGATTTTCAGATTGAACGTCGTCAAACGAATCAATACCCTCCTCGGAAACATTGAAACTGCATTGCTATGCCTGATTATCCTGTCAATCGTTGGATTGGGGATTCTCAAGATTGTTCTGCGGTACTTTTTTCAGATTAGCCTCCTGTGGAACCAAGTTGTCTTGCAGCATTTCATATTGTGGTTAGCGTTCTTGGGCGCGTCGCTCGCCACGTGCGAAAACCGCCACATCAGTATTGATGTCCTCACCCGCTACCTTCCGAAGCGCCTCGTACAATTTACCAACATCCTCGTTCATATTGTCAGCTTTGTTATCGTCTCCATCCTCGCTTATACCGGCTTTGAATTCATCCGTGATGAGCAGGCGAGCGGCGCAACGCTCGCCGGCGTCATTCCAATTTGGTGGGCGAAGCTCATCATCCCTATAGGGTTTGTATTGATAGCACTGCACTTTGCTCTCCACACCGTCATGGCGATTTTGAGCAAGACAAAAGGGGAAGTCTCATCATGGGAGCGTTGATTGGGTCCGGCTTGGGCTTGTTTGCGCTCTTGGGCGGCGCGTTGTTTGTCCTGCTCGGCGGGTTGGCGATTCTCGGATATGCTGTGTCGGGCGATCCAATCAGCAGCATCATTATTGATCTCAATCGCCTGGCGCGAAATCCGACCATCATGACAATCCCGCTGTTCACTTTCGCCGGCTACGTGATGGCGGAGAGTAACGCACCCAAACGCCTCATTGCACTGGCGCAAACAAGTGTCGGCTGGCTGCCCGGCGGTGTTGCCATGGTTGTGTTGGTGACATGCGCGTTTTTTACCACGTTCACTGGGGCATCAGGGGTGACAATCGTCGCGCTTGGCGGACTGCTTTTTCCAATCCTTCGGCAACATTACACTGAACAATTTTCACTTGGCATAATTACAACCTCGGGCAGCCTCGGACTGCTTTTCCCGCCGAGTATCCCGCTTATCCTCTATGCAATCATCGCCCAGGTTCCGATTGATTTGATGTTCTGCGCGGGGATTATCCCGGGATTTCTCCTAATACTGATTCTTGGCGGCTACTGTTCTGGATGGAGTCTCTTCAAAAGGGTCGAACATACGCCATTCGATTTGCGCACATTTGGAAGGGCGCTTCGGAATGCCTTGGGTGAGGTACTTCTACCGTTCATTGTACTCGGTTGCATTATATCGGGTATTGTCACAATTGATGAAGCTGCTGCACTAACGGCAATTTATCTGTTGATTGTCGAGATGGTTATCCACCGCGACATTAGTATAAGGCAGTTACCGAAAATTGTGCGGGAGAGTATGCTGCTCGTCGGCGCCATTTTGATTATTCTCGGCATCGCGCTGGGACTGACAAACTATCTGGTCACAATCGAATTGCCGAGTATCGCGCTAGACTGGATTCAAGGGCAGACACAAAACAAGATTGTCACGCTGATTGGGCTCAATCTTTTTCTGTTAGCTGTCGGATGCTTGATGGACATTTTCTCCGCAATTGTTATTATTGTTCCCCTGCTGATTCCGATTGCGGAGGGGTTCGGGATAGACAAAGCGCACCTTGGTATTATCGTGCTGACGAATCTGGAGATTGGTTACCTCACACCGCCCGTTGGCATGAACCTTTTCATCTCAAGCCTCAAGTTTGAAAAATCCGTTATTTCACTGTATCGATCTGTTTTGTTGTTTATCGGGTTGCTCCTATTCGCGCTGGTAATCGTCACCTACGTCCCCGAGTTGAGCTTGTGGCTGCCGCGGGTATTGGGAAAAACGTCCACGCCGCTGTTGATTGAATAACCTTCCATATATGCCAGGCCTCAACGAGAATTGGCGGGTGCGTCTTTCAGAATGTATTTGGGAGCTAGGGCGGTTAGCGTCAAGCCGCGCGCGACAGAATACAGCGTCAGCGCCAACCAGAGGCCATGGTTTCCGAGCGGTTTGAGCAAGTAATATGCTGGCAAGAAGACGACGAATGTTGAAGCGAGCATTGCGTTTCGCAACGGTTTTGAAGCGGTCGCGCCAATGAAGATCCCATCCCAGAGGTATGCCGCGGCATTAATGATTGGCGTAAGGGCGACCCAAATCAAATATGGGAACGCACGTTTCACAATATCAGCTTTGTTTGTGAAGACATACAGCAGCGGCTGCCCGAGCAATCCGTAAATTAGGCTGAATACCCCCGCCAGGCCTATTCCCCAGATAAATACATGTCGCACCGCTATTCTCAGGTTGCGGAATTCGACAGCGCCCTTGTATTTTCCGATAAGACTTTCCGCCGCAAACGCGAAACCATCAATGGCATAAGCCAGAAAATAAATGTACTGTAGAAGGATAGTATTTACCGCTAGAATGATATCGCTCACGGCAGCCGATTTTGCGGTGAAAAACGTATGGGAGAAGACCAGACATATCGTGCGGACGAATATATCGCCGCTAATCGCGAAGAACCGTTTCAGATCGGGTAGGTACAATGCCTCTTTTAGATTCCATCCTTTCAACAGATTCCCATGTTTTATAACGAATAGAAGTACGGCACACGCCAGGCCAAGGTACTGAGCGATAACCGTCCCCAAGGCGACGCCGGGTGAACTCATCCCCATCGCCTTCACGAAGAACAGGTTGAGTCCAATATTCAGCACGTTCATCAGCACCGTGAGTATCATCGGATAACCGGCATTCTGGACACCTAAAAACCATCCGTGAAACACAAAAATACTCAAAGCCGCCGGGGCGGCGTAGATTCGGATATAAAAATATTGGCGGGCTAATTGTTCAACTTCGGTGCTGGCATTAATGAGATAGAAACTGATATTTGCGATGAACGGCTGAGTTAGGATTAGTGAAACGCTCACGGCAAGCGCAACGAACAAGCCTCTCGTAAGAATCAGGATGCTTTCTCTATGGTTATTCGCGCCGTGGGCTTGTGCTGTAAGTCCAGTTGTGCTCATTCTGAGGAATCCAAATCCCCAGTACAGCATGTTAAAAATGGCTGCCCCGATGGCAACCGCGCCCAAATGCCGCTCTGATTCTAGCCGCCCCATCAACGCTATGTCAACGGCGCCCAAGATTGGAACGGACAGGTTGCTGATGATATTGGGTACAGCCAATCGAATAATCTGCTTGTTCATTTCATGATGCTGATAGTTGCAAAGGGGGTAGCCGTAGTCGAGATGTAAGTTCTTGAGGATATACCGGCAGCCGCACGGCCGCGAGATTCAACTAATTTTTTTGGCTGCGAGTATTCCGTATTCTACATTGTACACCTTTGTTTTCCACGCCGATGAAGCCTCCAGATACGGTTTTAGTAATCTTCCCTTGTCCCCCCATAATACATCATCAACTATAATTATGGCGTTCTCGCCGAAGAGATTTTCGACAGCCTTGAACTCCTTCCAGATATGATTGCCATCATTGACAGAATCAAATAAGGCAAAGTGAATTGCCTCGAAGGCATGCGCTTCAACCATCTCTGTCAAGTTTTCAACCGAATCGCCTTCAACGTAGTTAATGTGCTGGTTGTAGTCCACACACAATTCTTGACAAACCGCAATGTGCTCGCTGCTAATCTCGAACGTGTAGAAATCACCCCGCCCCATTAACACCGAAGCGATGGCTAAAGTGCTCTCGGTGCCTTCATCGGCATCCCGAATACAACCAGTTTCAATAATTACCGGGTGAGGTGTACTGTCAAGCACTTCTAACAAATGTCTCTCAAGAATTGACCTGTGCGCGCGCATATGCTGCCGCAACCCTAGTTTATGAAGAGTAAGATGCAGCGCTTTCCAAGTTCTGTTTGCCAATCGACTTTTTCTGATCGACATATTTTGAGTCTCCTCTTTGGGGTGCTAAATCGCCGTCTTGCAATTGTACCCGATACTTCCTATTTTATCGCTGTGTTTGGATTTTTCGTCCGCTTGACAGCCGCTTTAATGAGAACAAAAGAGATTATTAGGACGATTAGCAGGACCCCGGTGATTCCTTTCACGAATGCAAAGGCTTTTTGCTTTTTGACATATTCCAAGGTAGCTTGCGCCTCTTCATTATTGGCGTCTAAGGTTAGCGCGGCTTTAAGATGTATTGCTGATTTCTTGTAATTCCGATTCTTGAGGTAGACGTGCCCTAAGCTGTTATGCGCTTGAGCGTTTTTCGGGTTCATCTCTAGCAGTTTTTGATATGTTAGAATTGCGCCGTCTAAGTCTTCGGCTAAGCGTTTTTGCCAGCCAGCTTGCGACAAGGCTGCTTCCAGATTTTGGCTGGCATGCCAACTATCCGGGTGGTACTCCAACGACCGTTCATAGCAACGTATCGCACTCGTCCAATCTTCGTCGCGCGCCTGTTGTGCGCCTAAATTATTCAATGTCGATGCAATGCCCGCTCGCACGGCTGCGTCATGGGAATCAATCTCCAATGCACGGAGAAAAATTTCCAAAGCCTTTCGATAATCTCCTGCCGCATCGTAAGTAACGGCGAGATCCTGCAGCAGAATATTGGAGTACGGATACCGCGTAAGCCCGTCATTCAGGCGGTTGATTGCCGGTGAAAACTGCTTTGCCTGCAGTAGTTGAATTCCCCACCGGTGGTAAGTTGCCAAGAGGTTATTGTTCAGCTCGGACGAATCGGGAGCAAGCCGTAACGCACGCTGAAAGAAGTTCACTGCCTGACTGAATTCGCCTTGAAGCACCGAAATGCTGCCGAGAGCTCCAAACACTTCAGCGGTGGGTTTTGTGCGTGACGCAATTTTATAATGCGCAATAGCCAAGTCATACATCCCCTTCGATTGGAAGATTTGAGCGAGTTGAACTGCAGAAATATGGAAGGATGGATTAATCTCAAGGGCTTTTTGAAATGCATCAATGGCTGCGTGATAATCGCCGAGATCGGCCTGAACCATTCCAAGCGCGTAGTAGGTGTGGGCTGTGGATGGCGAAGTTTTTATTTCTTCTTGAAGTACGCTGATAGCCTTGCCGTGAAAAGATGTGTTTAGAGGTGTTTCTCGCACCTTCATCCATGTCGCCGTATCTCGTGCTGTCGGCTCTTGAGCGGTCGCAGCGAAATACATCACATCATTTGGGTTATCACTGTGTCCCCACAATCCAATGGCGTGCCCAATCTCATGCAGCATCACGGCCTGCACCACATTCGGCGAGAGTAATTCCAGTTTCGTGTCGTTCTGTAGAAATATCTCAATTTCGACATGAAATCCGTCCGCGTTTCGGATTAATACCGCCTCACCGATATTCTTATACATCCCGGCTCGACCTCGCTGATGAACCCACTTGATACGAATATCTGCCGCCGCCGGGGTTGGCAAAATCCGAAATTGTAGATGCCCTTTGGTTGCCGCACGCCATAAGTCTAGAGATTGATTCAGCGCATGACGGTAGACCTCTGCTAAATCCGGCGCAAGTGGAATCGCTTCCGTATAGACTGATATTATTTCCTGGTCAAACCGCGTCAGACGCCCATTGGAAGCGGTGGTAATTCGATCAAAATAGTCATCCGCACCGACAGCATTTCCAATGAGGATATACACAACAGATGTAATTAGTCCTAAAATCCGCGAATCCTGAATTTCGTAAAAACGGTTTGCCATAGCTTGGACTTTCGCGCGCCTTAGCGTTTTTGCATTTCGCCTCTCTGTCTTCTGGGTTTTACACTTGTTGACTCCACGCCGCAGTTGCCCGTTGTCAGTCGTACACCATCAATCAGTGAATTGCAATGGTATCACTTTGATTCGTCCTTTGTCAATTGTCTTTCATTAGACAAAAATGGATTGACAGCGGATTGGCGCATTGCTATAATGCAAATTCTTGAGTGGGTGAGTAGTGAGAATCATGAAACGGTCTAAAATGGCTACTGTAGCCTTCACTTTACAAAAACCACCGGTACAGCAAGTTTTTGCAGCGGGTGCAAGATTATATCAAAAACAAGCGTGGGACGTGAGGTTAGAACGATAACGCTATGAAAATTTTAGTCCGCTTGTCTCTTGTTGGTAATTTCCGGCACTTGGTTCGGGACGCTGCTGGCGATAATACTGTTGTGTTTGCAAATTCAGACGCAGACTCGCTCCATATCGAAGGCGTTGACGCGGAAGTTTATTGCGGGAATTGCAGTGAAGCGGAATTTCAACATCTGCCCAATGTGAAGTGGATGCAGTTCGGCAGTGCGGGGATGGATGCCTTTTTGTATCCCGCACTCCGGAACAGCGATGTGATCGTGACAAATGGCGCGGGGCTGTACGGACCAGAAGGCGCAGAACACGCGTTCGCGCTGCTGCTCAGTTTGACGAGGGGCATTCATCACTGCGCGCGTAATCAGACCAATCCCCCCGCTGACAATCCATCAATTCAATGCGGCAGAGTTTGGGGGACGGAAATTAACGGCTGGACGCTTGGGGTTATTGGTATAGGCGGGTTTGGGCTAAACATGGCAAGAATCGGCAAAGGTTTTAATATGCGCGTCATTGCCGTAGATGCATACCGCACCGATAAACCAGACGCCGTCGATGAACTAACCCCGTTGGACGGGCTTTCAGACTTGATGCGCAGCGCCGATGTAGTGATGACTGCTTGCCCGTTAACAGCGGAGACTCACCATCTGATTAATGCTGACAATTTAGCGCTGATGAAACCAACGGCCTATGTAATCAATGTCACTCGCGGCGGGGTAATCGACGAGTCTGCCCTTATTGAAGCCCTTAAAGAGGGTAAGATTGCCGGTGCGGGGCTAGACGTTGTTGAAATTGAGCCGCTAGCTGAAGACAGCCCGCTTCGAAATATGGATAATGTCGTCCTTTCTCCTCACTGGGCTGGCATTTCGCAGCAGTCGCCGCATCGGTTCGCCGCGTTGTTTTGCGAGAATCTGAGGCGGTATTTAAACGGTGAACCGTTGAAAAACGTCGTAGATAAACAGCTCGGATTTTAGAAATAACCGGCGGGAATTTTTCCCCTTGTGCACGTCCCTCCTACCGCCCTCATACCCAGACCAACAAGCGCTACTGCCATGGCTGCACCAATCCGCGGTTTCAGGCATCCGGATTTATTTTCTAGGCGGTGATCCAGGAATTCGCTATTGAAATCCTACCTTGATAAAATTCTAACTAAACAACCAGTATGCCCATTTTTGAGTTTGAAAAATGTATGATAAATTTTGGAAATAAAAAAAATGTAATTTGATGAGGAGAAAATCGCGTGGCAGAGATGAAAGTAAAGCCCCAGTGTGTAAAAGACTTCTGCGTGTGCGCCTTAGAAAAGGCCGGGATGGCATCCGACGACTCTCGCATCGCTGCAGAGGTGCTTGTAACCGCGGACATGAGGGGAACCACAACGCACGGCACCATCGGATTAAGAGGGTATATCAGGCAGATACGGGAAGGCGGAATGAACCCCAAAGCCGTTATCGAAATTGTTCGCGGTGGGCCGACATGGGCGGTTATAGACGGACACGCTGGATTGGGCGTGGTGACATCGTTCAAGGCGACGCAGCTCGCAATAGCCAAAGCAAAATCAAATACTGTTGGCATGGTTTGGGTCAAAAACAGCAACCACTTCGCGGCAGCCGGGTATTACGCCAAGATGTGCGCTGAAGCGGACATGATTGGATTGGCGATGACAAACGCAGACATTTCGCTCAGCGCTCCGGGTTCCGCGGGCCGGGTCATCGGAAATAACGCGTTTGCTTACGGAGCGCCGGCGGGAGCGGCGCCCCCGGTCAATCTGGATATTGCGATGGGTGTGGTCGCCGGCGGCAAGGTACACGCCGCCGCAAGAGAGGGCAAAAGTATTCCGTTGGGATGGGCAATAGACCGTCAAGGGGTGCCTACGACCGACCCCAAAAAGTATGAGGAGGAAGGCGGCGCAACGGTTCCCTTGGCGGGGCATAAGGGTTTTGGACTGGCGCTGCTGATCGAAATTCTCGCCGGCGTCATGACGGGCGGCGGGATACGGACGGAATTGAAATCTTACGCCCAACATCCCGAAAGCCCAAGCGATATAGGGCACTTCTTTATGGCTATCGACACTGGGCCCATCATGCCGATTGAGGAATTCAAAGTCCGCATGGATAGTTTGATAACTGGAATTAGCTCGTCGCCCAAAGCGCAGGGGGTGGACCGCATTTGTCTCCCGGGTGAAATGGAATATGAACGGGAAGAAAAAGCAAAAACAGAGGGATTCGTTCTTGATGACGGTGCAATGGCCAATCTCAAAGGGTTGGCACAGGATTTGGGGTTGGAAGACGTAGGATTCTGGCATCAATAGGCAAGATGTCAATTCCCACCGCATCGTAAACAGAAAAGAGGTCTGTTTAATGGCTGTAAATTACACCGTGAGACTAAATTTGAATTTTTTCATCCTTTGCCAGTTGGCTTTGATGTTTCTAGTTGCGACGCAATCGCCATCGCCGGCGAATGAACAGAGTGCAGACATTGATGTCAAAGTTATCATCCGTGCGGTCGATGAACTCTATCGGAGTCAGACCAGCCGTGCGGATATTGAGATGCAGATTGTTACGCCCCATTGGGAAAGAGCTTTGGCTTTGAAAGTTTGGACAAAGGGGATGGATCGGACGTTCATCTTGATTACATCACCCAAAAAAGAGAAGGGCGTTGCCACCTTGCGGATTGGAAATGAAATGTGGAATTATCTTCCCAAAACCAACAAGGTGATGAAAGTGCCGCCGTCAATGATGATGGGATCTTGGATGGGTTCTGACTTCACGAATGACGACCTTGTCAAAGAGTCATCGATGCTCAATGACTACACCTACGAACTCATCACACCGAGGGATGCCCAACCTAACCATCTCTACATTCAGTTGCTGCCAAAGGAAGATTCACCGATTGTCTGGGGCAAACTTATCGTCGCAATCCGAGAGAGCGATAAGATTCCGATTTGGCAGCATTTTTATGACGAAACGGACCGTCTGACACGAGTTCTGAACTTTAAAGAGGTCGAATCATTCAACGGAAAGACCATACCTTCAGTGATGGAGATGATACCACAGAACAGAGAGGGACACAAAACCGTTGTAAGATTTGTAGATGCCGCATTTGACACGGAGATTGACGAAAAAATCTTCACCCGCCGAAACCTCCAGAAGCAGAGATAGCTTGCGGGCATATATGTATAAATCAACATGCGAGTTTTTATGTTTCATTGCTAAACTGGCTTTTATACCGCTTACGCATTACTTTTTACGCATTATTATTTTGCGTTATGATGACACTCAAGATTGCATTCCGCAATATCTTCCGTCAAAAACGACGCACCATATTAACCGCACTTGCGATGATTGTCGGATTTGCACTCTCGTCCGTGTTCATAGGATGGTCCGATGGCGCGTATTCCGATATAATCGAGATGTTTACGAAGAACCGCATCGGGCATATTCAGGTGCATCAACGTGGTTATCTTGATAAACCCTCGCTCTACAAAACGATGGACGACTACGAATCAGTCGGAGAAACCATCGGGCGTGTGAAGGGCGTAGCGGCGTGGACGCCGCGGGTGTATTCAGCGGGGCTTGGTTCGGTCGGCGAAAAAAGCACCGCTGTGCAAATTATCGGGGTTGATGCGGCGCGTGAAGTCGAAGCAACCCGATTTGACAAGAAAATTATTGATGGCAGAAAATTCTCGGTGCAGCCTGCGCGTGAAGCGGTATTGGGCAAAGGGCTTGCACGGGTGCTTTCTGCAACGGTCGGCGGCGAAATCGTGATTGTTTCGCAGGGCGCCGACGGTTCAATCGCCAATGAACTGTATGAGATTGTTGGGATTGCAGAAAGCGTCGACGACATTACGGATCGGACGGCGTGTTATCTGCACATCGGAGACGCGCAGGGGTTACTTGTGCTTGAAGGGCGCTGCCACGAAATTGTCGTGATTGTGTCCAACATCAGTCGAGTCCACAAAATCACGAAAGCAATTGAAGCCAATCTTAATGATTCGATGCTCGATGTTTCCCCTTGGCAGGTGGTCGCCAAAGCTTTCTATCGGGCGATGCAGGCGGACAAGCAGGGAGATGCCATCGGACGGATTATCATCATGCTCATCGTCGCTATCGGTGTGTTGAATACGGTGCTGATGTCGGTGCTGGAGAGGACAAGCGAATACGGTGTGTTAAGGGCGGTCGGAACGAAATCGGCGCAAATCTTTTGGTTGGTGATTTGTGAAGTGCTCATCATTGCCCTCGGCAGCATCGCTGTCGGCGCTTTACTCGGTGCTTCAATCAACCATCTACTTTCGATATACGGTATTACCATGCCCCAGGAGTTTACTTACGGCGGTATCAAATTTCAGACGATGTACGCCGAGGTTAATGCAAGAAGCCTCATTATTCCTGCAATTACCGTTGTTCTCGCGGCAGCGGTTGTCAGTCTGTTTCCGGCGCTGACGGCGGCGCGCATTCTGCCGGCGAGGGCGATGCGAGCGAATTGAAGCCAGTAATCAGCAACCGAGTTTTTGCCGAAAACTCGGTTTCTCTTATCACGTTCATCAAATTTCACGGCGTAAAATCATGTGGCTAATACTCGTTAAATTGGCTTGGAGAAATCTGTTTCGAAATAAACGGCGCACCATCATAGCTTCGATAGCGATTGGTATTGGACTGGCCGCGCTAATCTTTACCGATGCATTGTGGGTTGGGATGGAGCGGAACATGGTCGAAACTGCCACTGCCTCGTTTCTCGGCGACGGACAGATTCATCGGGCAGGCTTCCGCGAAGCGCAGGCAGCCGAAATGACTATCAATGAACTTGGAAAAGTGGTGGGCGATCTCTCGCAGGAAGCAATTGTTGGACGTTTCTCACTCCGAACGTTCGCCTTTGGGATGATTACCTCCGCAGCAAATGTCAGCGCAATTAGCCTTGTGGGGGTCCAACCGCAGACAGAACGGCACTTATCCCAAATTGATGACGCCATCACGGAAGGGGCGTACTTTGAAGGAGACCAAAACCGCGATATAGTGATTGGTGCGAAGCTGGCGGAACTGCTTGAGGTTACGCTTGGCAATCGGGTAGTCGTTACCTTGGCTCAGTCGGAGAGCGGCGATTTGTCACAAGAGATGTTTCGGATTTCAGGGATCTACCGTTTTGGGGATGAAGCAATGGAGAGCGGCATGGCGTTTGTAGGCTTGGCGAAAGCCCAAGAGATGCTTGCCATCGGTTCCGAAGTGCATGAGATTGCTATCAAATTTACGGATACAAAATACGGACAGGATACAGCTTCGACATTTTGGGAGCGGTATTCCCAGCACGGCAACGAAGCGGTAAGTTGGACGGAAATTTTGCCCCAACTACAAGCCGCATTTGAGATGTCCAAGTACAGCAAATACATCATGGGCGTTATCCTCTTTGGTGTTGTTGTGTTTGGGATTATCAACACGCTTTTTATGTCGCTGTATGAGCGGATGTTCGAGTTCGGTGTCTTACGTGCCGTTGGCACCCGCCCTTTTGGTATGGCGCGACTGATATTGTTTGAAGCCGGAGCGTTAGCAATTGTGAGTATCGTCCTCGGCACTATCCTCGGTATCGCCTTGACGTGGATATTCGCGATGGTCGGGATCGATTACACCGGCATTGAAATGATGGGTGTGACGATACGAGACCTCATCTATCCCGTCGTGACGATTCAGCCGTTCATTTTATATTCCATCTGGGTATTTATCTTCACCATTATCACAGGGCTGTATCCGGCGAGATATGCGGCGAAGATAGCCCCAGCGGCCGCGATGCGAAGGAGTTTTTGACGCGGTGTAATTGCTCGGATGAGAGTTTGGAACAAAATGCACCGCGGAATTCGTTGGGAGCGAAGGTTGACGAATATTGATGTCATTGTCACAGAAAGCATTACAAAGGTGTATGCGGAAAATGGTGTGCCTGTCGAAGCCCTTCGGGGCGTGGATTTGACGATTCGGTCGGGCGAGCTCACGGCGTTCGTGGGACCGTCGGGGTCGGGGAAGACTACGCTTCTCAACATTATTTCCGGGCTGGATGCGCCGACAGCGGGGAAGGTCTGGTTGTCGGGCAAGTTGCTGTCAGGCATGAGCGGCAATGACTTGTCCGATTTTCGCCGTGACAACATCGGCTTCATCTTTCAGGCATACAACCTTATTCCCGTGCTAACAGTGGAGGAGAACGTGGAGTACATTATGCTCTTGCAGCGCGTGTCCAAACCGGAGCGGCATAGGCGCGTTGCCGCAATGCTTGCAGAGGTTGGATTAGCGGGATATGCGGATCGAAACCCGCCGCAGCTCTCAGGCGGACAGCAACAGCGCGTCGCCATTGCACGGGCGATGGTTTCTGAACCTGCGATTATCCTTGCGGATGAGCCGACTGCGAACCTTGACTCCAAAACAGGTGCAGATCTGCTTGATATGATGAGCCACCTCAATGCGCAGACAAATATGACGTTCGTGTTTTCGACGCACGATCCAATGGTGATGGAGCGGGCGAGGCGTTTGATAACGCTGAAGGACGGAAAAGTTGAGAGCGACGAGAGCAATGGGTAGCTTAGGCATCATCTGCCGAATGTACCTGTGGTGGACTATGATTTTGCTCTCAACCATCGCCTTTTCCAGTGAAAAATTTCAAATTGGTGGATATTACAAAAACTTTTCCATAGGCTTGGATTCTCGCTTACCGGACGAACCAATTATCGGCGCGGTGAACAACCGAGTGCGGTTTAATTGGGCTTATGTTCCCGCCGATGCACTCTCGTTTGACCTCTCTTACGATATCGGGTCACGTATTCAAGACCCGTCACTGTTTTCTGAACCGCCAATCGAGGGTGCTGCCAATTCACTCCGCTACCGCGTTGTGGATCTTGATTCCGAAATCTATCCGGGCGCAATCAACACAGTGGGAAGTTTCGGTCTATTTCAGAACTTAGACCGGGCTTCAATTGCATACAGCGGCGGTTTCGGCGACATCACAATCGGCCGCCAAGCCATCGCATGGGGGAGTGCGCGGATCGTGAACCCAACGGACGTTCTTGCCCCTTACGCCTACGATCAGCTGGATACGGAGGACCGAATCGGTGTGGATGCGGTACGGGTACAGATTCCGATTGGCGTGTTGGGAGAGTTTGATACCGGTTATGTTTTCGGGCAGGATGTAGCTTTTGAAAAGAGTGCCTTTTACTTTCGGAGCCAGTTGAATGCGGCAGCGACTGATTTCTCAATTTTATTATTGGGGTTTCGTGAACATTTGATGACAGGCTTTGACATAGCGCGGGGTATAGGCGGCGCCGGATTCTGGTTTGAAGGTGCTTACGTTTACGCTGACGCGTTCGAAGATGAAAATGGGGAGGAGGAAAACTACCTCCGCGCGTCAATAGGGTTGGACTACAGTTTCCGCGGGGTGATTTACGGATTCATTGAATATCATTTCAGCGGTGCAGGTGCAGGTAAACCGGCAGATTATCTCGCCAACCTTGCCAAACCGGCGAACACCGACGGCGCAGTCTACCTCATGGGCAGACACTATATTGTTCCCGGATTGACCTGCCACATAACGCCGCTCATCTCGTTGAGCAGCGTCGTACTATCGAAAGTCTCTGATCCTTCCGTATTTCCTTCTGTGCAAATTGAATACAATCTCGCACAAGATGTTTATCTCTCGGTTGGCGGATTCATCGGGATTGGCAAACGCCCTGTAACTGAGGGGGAAGAATCACAATTCAGATCGGAGTTTGGCGGATATTCTAACGTCTATTTTCTTTCGTTTCGAATTTATTTCTGACGATCCGGCGATTTTCAATTTCCGCATCGTCGGATTAATTGCGCGATGCTTATAGAATATTTTCTTGCAAAAGGGAATCGAATATGCTATACTTAAAACCAGAGTTCAGCTATCGGTAGTTCAACAAATTTTCCTTTTTAATCTGATCCGGTGAGGTTGGAAAAGGGTGCAATACGTTTCACGCGATTATATTTATTGTTCATATTCTATTGTCAGATGACCTCCCTTTATTGAGGGAGGTTTTTTTATGCGCCGGAATACCCGTACGATTATGAATGCACAAGCGGTGTTAGATTTGGTAGAAGAGATTGGAGTGCTAAAGAATCTTCCGCGTACTGGTTGGCGGTTTCGCGGGATTAAAGACGCCGAGAGTGTCGCAGATCACTGCTATCGCGTATCTTTTTTGGCAATGTTGTTGGCTGATGTGTTGGCGCAACAGGGCGTTCAGCTCAACGTTGAAAAGGTGATGCGAATCGCCTTGCTGCACGAAGTCGCCGAGGCAAGGATTGGCGACGTGCCATTTCCAGCTTTGGAATATATTCCTGAAGATGTCAAAGAGGCCGGCGAAAAAGCCGCATTTCAGTCAATGTTTGAGGGCTTTGACACGCTCTTACCGAAATACACCGACTTATGGGAGGAGTTTGAGAAAGGCACATCGCTGGAAGGAAAATTAGTGCGGGCGGCAGATAAGCTTGAACTGATGATTCAAGTGTTAGAATATGAACAATTGGGTTATCGCTCGCTCGACAAGTTTTGGACGAACGCTTGGAACCTTAGAGGATTTGATGACTATGCCCTAGTGCGGGAAATCATGGATTTACTTGTCGAAAGAAGACACCAACTGAATGAATAGAGAAGAATCAACCGACGGAACAGGAACCGCTATAGTCTCCAAGTAATCAATAGCCTTATGAGAAATAAAACCCCTTTTTTTTGCCGAGAGATTGAACTGTGACGTTTGATTCTGGGAAGAGGTGTAATCAAAATGCACGAAAAAACACAGGTTATGACATTCGAGGATATTCGACGTGCGTTAACCCGAATTTCACATGAGATTTTGGAACACAATCATCGAGACATTGACGATCTTGCGCTGATAGGGATTAAGAGCCGTGGAGATTACCTTGCCCACCGCATTGCGAAAAACTTGGAAACTATTGAAAATATTGAAGTCCCCGTGGGCGTAGTTGACGTGCGATTGTATCGAGATGATGTCAATCTGTACGAAGAAGAGATAAAAATTAACCGGACGGACATCCCATTTAGCGTTGAAGGTAAATGCGTGATTCTAGTAGATGAAGTTATCTACACCGGACGCACAATCCGGGCCGCGATGGATGCCGTCATGGATTTTGGACGTCCTGGGGCAATTCGACTTGCAGTGCTCATAGATAGGGGACATCGTGAGCTGCCAATCTCCGCGAATTATGTTGGCAAAAATATCCCGACTTCGCGAAAGGAAATTGTGCGTGTCCAATTGGTCGAAGAGCACGGGTCGGATCGAGCGGCGATTTATGAGGGCGGCGAATGAATCGGATTCTCATCGGCAACGGACACATCGTTGATCCCGCCAATCAGGTTGATTCGATTCAAGATTTACTCATCTGCGGCGGAAAAATCGCCCAAATTGGGGAACGAATTGGAGTTGAAGCGGATAGAATTGTAGATGCGAGGGGATTGATTGTTGCACCGGGATTGATTGACATGCATGTCCATCTGCGCGAACCCGGATTCGAACACAAAGAAACCATCAAATCGGGCACCCGTGCAGCTGCCGCGGGTGGATTTACATCGGTTGCCTGTATGGCGAATACGCAACCGGTTGCCGATTCCCCGGACGTCATTCGATTTATCCGGTCGCAAGCGGAGAAAAGCGGTGTTGCTAAAGTGTTGCCCATCGGCAGCATCACAAAAAACCTCGCGGGCGAAGTTGTTACCGATGTTCCTGCACTGTTAGAAGCCGGAGCGGTTGCATTGTCCGATGACGGCAAAACCGTCATGAACGCCGCGCATATGCGCGAGGTGCTAACCTGGAGCGCGCAACGCGGCTTTCCCGTTGCGGTCCATTGCGAAGAACACAATCTGAACGCGGGAACAGTGATGAACCTCGGTGAAACCTCTCACAAGCTGAATCTAGCCGGCAGTCCCAACGTAGCAGAAGACATTATAGCCGCCCGTGACATTATGCTTGCCGAGTTAACAGGCGGCCGCCTCCACGTTTTACACGTCAGCACGGCTGGAACTGTCGAGCTGGTTCGGTGGGGAAAGCGCAGGGGCGTCCATGTGACAGCCGAAGCCACACCGCACCATTTCACGCTCACCGAAGCCGCTGTCGAAGAGCACGGTGCAAACGCAAAAATGCACCCGCCCTTGCGAACCGAGGCTGACGTTCGCGCAGTGGTTGATGGTCTGATTGATGGAACGCTTGATGCGATTGCTACTGATCACGCCCCTCACGCTCCGTTTGAGAAAGCGCAGGGGATGAACGACGCCCCCCCCGGCATCGTCGGGTCGGAAACCTGCGTTCCGCTAGTTTTCACTAAACTCATTAATTCTGGGCGGCTTACGTTATCGGAAGCCATTGCAAAGATGACGTGTACCCCAGCGAAAATTTTGAATATCGACCGCGGTACCCTCTCCATCGGCGCGGCCGCCGACGTAACACTAATTGATCCAAAACGAGAGGTTGAAGTTAATCCGGCACAATTCGAGTCCAAAGGCCGTAATACGCCTTTCAGGGGCTGGGCGTTGAGGGGTTGCCCCGTGATGACCATTCGAGACGGAGAAGTGACCCATTCAGTCCTCAATGACGGCTAATGCCAAAGAATCAGGTAAATTTCATAAGCAGGCGCACACTACTCCGTCTAATGCGCAACACGTACAAAGACTTACGCTCCCAGTGTTGAGGTGATTCAAAATAATGAAAGCAATATTAGCATTAGCAGACGGCACAATCTACGAAGGCGAACATTTCGGCGCGGCTGGGGAATCTGTAGGCGAGGTTGTCTTCAATACTAGTATGACAGGTTATCAAGAAATCCTCACCGATCCATCCTATAAAGGACAGATTGTGGCGATGACATATCCGTTAATCGGAAATTACGGTTGCAATGATGTTGATGTTGAATCAATTGTCCCACAGGTCGAAGGATTTGTTGTGCGTGAATATAGTGCGCAATATAGTAATTGGCGCTCCCGCCGCAGCCTAGGTACGTACCTAGAAGAGAATGGAGTTATCGGAATCCACGGTGTCGATACTCGCGCCTTAACCAAAAGGCTTAGAGTTCACGGCGTTATGAATGGGGTTCTATCGTCGGAAGGTTGTGACACCCAGCAACTTATTGCAAAAGCGCGGGCGTGGCAGGGGTTGATAGGCGCAGACCTAGTTAAACGTGTGACCTGCCCAAATCCGTACTTGTGGAAGGATGCTAATCCGCATCCGAATTCTTTGCCTCATTCAGATTTAACCAAGCCCCAGAGCAGTCAGCAAATGACAATTGATTTCGATTCATCGCCGGTTGGAGCCGTACCGGAGCCGCAGTTTCGTGTTATCGCAATGGACTTCGGGATAAAGTACAATATTTTGCGTCAACTCACTCAACACGGTTGCCAAGTGCAGGTTGTTCCAGCCCAAACCAAGGCGGAAGAGATTCTTTCGGCCGACCCTGATGGAATCTTTTTATCAAACGGTCCGGGCGATCCGGACGCAGTTGATTATGCACTTGAGACAATCAAGAAACTTATTGGCAGAAAGCCAATCTTCGGTATCTGTTTAGGCCATCAACTATTAGGGCTTGCGGTTGGGGGAAAGAGATTCAAACTCAAATTTGGACATCGAGGCGCAAATCAGCCGGTCAAACGGCTTGAAACTAACAAGGTGGAAATTACCGCCCAAAACCACGGTTTCTGTGTGGACATCGACTCATTGCCAAACACCATAGCGATTACACACGTCAATCTGAATGACAATACCCTCGAAGGAATTCGGCATTTGGAACATCCCGTTTTCGCCGTACAGTATCATCCGGAAGCGTCGCCCGGCCCTCATGATGCAAGTTATCTTTTCGGGCAATTTACGGACCTTATGAAATGAAAAGCGATCAATCGAACGACAAGCGGGTGCGATGGTCTTCGGATGACTATTGCCAGTTGCTCAATTGATGCGACGAAGACCATGCCAAAGCGAACCGACATTGAGAAGATTTTAATCATCGGCTCCGGACCCATTATTATTGGGCAGGCCTGTGAATTTGACTATTCCGGGGCGCAAGCCTGCAAAGCCTTGCAAGAAGAAGGATTTGAGATTGTTCTGGTGAACAGTAATCCGGCGACGATTATGACTGATCCGGAATTTGCAGACCGAACTTATATTGAGCCGATTACAGCGGATGTGGTCGAACGGATTATCGCTTGCGAACGTCCTGACGCCTTGCTGCCAACGTTGGGAGGCCAAACCGGGCTAAACGTCTCAGTTGAACTTGCCGAAGCCGGGGTGCTAGACACGTATGATGTTGAACTGATTGGCGCGAAGCTTGAGGCTATCAAAAAGGCGGAAGATCGCGAACTCTTTAAGCGTTCAATGCAGCGAATCGGATTGTCGGTGCCAAATAGCGGCGTTGTGCATTCCGTTGAAGACGCCGTAAGTGTAGTTTCTTCAATTGGATACCCCGCAATTATCCGTCCGGCGTTCACGCTGGGCGGAACAGGCGGCGGCATTGCGTATAACATCGAAGAGTTTCAGGTGATGGTCGAACATGGCTTGGCATTGAGTCCAGTCAATGAGGTTTTAATCGAAGAGTCAGTTATTGGGTGGAAAGAATTTGAACTAGAGGTGATGCGCGATCATGCGGATAATGTCGTGATTATCTGCTCAATTGAAAATGTCGATCCAATGGGCATCCATACGGGTGATAGCATTACAGTTGCGCCTGTACAGACGTTGACAGACAAAGAATATCAGAAGATGCGAGATGCAGCCATCAGGATAATCCGAGAAATAGGCGTAGATACGGGCGGATCAAATGTCCAATTCGCCGTCCACCCTCAGACGGGAGAACAGGTCGTCATCGAAATGAATCCGCGCGTATCAAGGAGTTCTGCACTCGCATCAAAAGCCACAGGATTTCCAATCGCCAAGATTGCGGCAAAACTTGCAGTTGGCTATACGCTTGATGAAATTCGCAATGACATCACCCGCCAAACCCCGGCTTCCTTTGAACCTACAATTGATTACGTTGTCGTCAAAATCCCGCGTTGGGCGTTCGAAAAATTTCCGGATGCCGATGGAACCCTGACCACTCAGATGAAATCGGTCGGAGAAGCGATGGCGATCGGGCGGACTTTCAAAGAAGCATTGCAGAAAGGCTTACGATCGTTGGAAACAGGGTGGTATGGGCTTGGAGATCGGCACGTGCAAAATCTTCCAGTTTCTGAATTGCCCGAAAAACTAACTTTTCCGAACGTTGAGCGGCTATTTTATATCAAACAGGCGTTCCAAGGCGGTATGAGTGTAGATCAGGTGTACGGCCATACAAAAATAGATCCCTTCTTTTTGTATAACGTCAAGGAGCTAGTAGATTTTGAAACCCACCTGACGAAACAGGGAAGGGAGGAAATGAAAAAATCGACATCAGAATCGCGTATTGCCCCGCTGCCTCGCGAGTTGATGTCCCTGCTCTGCAGGTCGAAACAGTATGGATTTTCGGACCGCCAGGTTGCCGAGCTGTGGGATGTTTCTGAATCAGACGTCAGGTTGTTGCGGAAGAAAGCTGGAATCGAAGCAACATATAAGACGGTTGATACATGCGCCGCTGAATTTGAGGCGGTAACACCCTACTACTATTCAACTTACAGCAGCGAGGATGAAGTTCGCCCAACTTCAAAAAGCAAGATAATCATTTTGGGCGGGGGGCCAAATCGGATTGGCCAGGGAATTGAGTTTGATTATTGTTGCGTTCACGCAGCCATGGCGCTCAAGGAAGATGGATTTGAGACTATTATGGTCAATAGCAATCCTGAAACGGTGAGTACAGACTATGATACCTCGGACCGTCTGTATTTTGAACCGCTCACACTTGAAGATGTGTTGAACATAATAGACCGTGAGCAACCTGACGGCGTTATCGTTCAATTCGGCGGGCAAACCCCCTTGAATCTTGCGCTTGCACTCAAAGACGCAGGCGTACGCATTATCGGAACCAGTCCCGATGACATTGCGCGGTCGGAAGACCGAAAATTGTTCAAAGCTGTACTGGATGAAATAGGTCTAGTGCAACCGCCAAACGGAACTGCAACATCGATTGAAGAAGCCAAACCGATTGCCGCGTCGCTTGGCTATCCCGTGATTGTTCGCCCCTCGTATGTTCTCGGCGGGCGCGCAATGCAGATTGTCTACGACCAAACTCTGTTGCAGGAATACATGGACTCCGCAGTTGCCGCTTCACCCGAACATCCGGTTTTGATTGACAAGTATTTGGAAGATGCAATCGAGGTGGATGTCGATGCAATTTCAGACGGCAGAACAACCCTGGTCGGGGGTATCATGGAGCACATTGAAGAAGCTGGAATCCATTCCGGAGACAGTGATTGCGTGCTCCCCCCTTATACTCTTGTGGAAGAGCAACTTGACGAACTCAAAAGGTATACATACGCACTGGCAAAGGCACTCAACGTTCGAGGACTGATGAACGTTCAGTATGCTATCAAGAACAACGAAATCTATGTGCTGGAGGTCAACCCGCGCGCCTCGCGGACTATACCGTTTGTCAGCAAAGCGATTGGGGTACCGTTGGCAAAACATGCGGCGCGGATTATGGCGGGAAAAACCCTTGAGAAAATCGGATTTACCAAAGAAATCGAAAGGAACTATTTCTGTGTGAAAGCCCCCGTATTTCCGTTCAATCGCTTTCCCGGAGCAAATTCGCAACTTGGGCCCGAGATGAAATCGACAGGCGAGGTGATGGGCATCGACGAAGATCTTTCTCAAGCCTTTGCCAAAGCACAAAAGGCGTGCGGCTACACGTTGCCCGTCAATGGGCGGGCGTTCATCAGCGTAAAAAACAAAGATAAGCGCGCTATCATTTTTATCGCCAAGAAGCTCTCCGACATCGGATTTCAATTGATAGCAACGCACGGGACTGCGAAGGTGTTGCGAAGGAATGGGTTGGAGGTTTCGTTAGTCCATAGTATAGGAAAAGGACGCCCCACAATTCACGACTATGTGAAAAATCAAGACGTAGACCTTATTATCAATACTCCCACAGGTTACGACCATCATCCCGCGGAACAGTTGATAAGAAAGATAACAATTGATTATGGTGTACCACTGTTTTCCACTATCCCCGGTGCATCCGCCGCTATCAACGGCATTGAGGCGCTTCGCCGTGAAACGTTAACTGTTACGCCGCTTCAGGATTATTACACAAAGATGTAAATTGGAATACGCGTCCACACTAGGACAGCACGGTATACATCATGTTAACGGTAGTCAAACCAGGTAAAAAGAAATGAGGAACAGATGAGAGATTTGAAAATGGAATCTTATTCTAACGACTGGAGACAACGGGAAGAAGCCGCCGAGTCAATGATTCCACTGATTGGAGAGCTGTATCGGAATCATGGCGTGGTTACTACCGTTTACGGCCATTCTCTAGTTCATGGCTCGACCATTGATATTCTAAAGGCTCATCGTTTTTCTCGGCAGATTGTCCAAGACGAACTTTCTGCTTTCACAAGCTTACCCATTCTTAAAGCGATGAGCCAATTGAACCTTTCACCAGCCCGCATTGACATTGGCAAGTTAACTACTATGTATCTGCGCAACGAGACAGGCGCGTCCCTAGAAACCTTTGTCAGAACGGAACTGGCTGATATCAACAATGGTAAAAAGACGACCTTGGCTGCCCCTCAAGATGTCGTTCTTTATGGATTTGGACGGATCGGGCGAACTCTCGCTCGGATTCTCATTCAAAGAAGCGGCGGCGGCGGCAGGTTGAGGTTACGGGCAGTCGTAGTGCGGAACGAAATCAGAGGCGACCTGCCAAAGCGGGCTAGCCTCCTACGACGTGATTCCGTCCATGGTTCGTTCAAAGGGACCATCATAGTCAACGAGGCAGAAAACGCCTTCATTGCAAATGGAAACATGATTCGTCTCCTGTACGCAGACCGCCCGGAACATGCCGACTACAGCCGATATGGCATTCAAAATGCGATTGTCCTTGACAACACCGGCGTTTGGCGGGATCGGCGCGGGCTTGAACGGCATCTCAAAGCCGAAGGCGCCGCAAAAATTATCCTCACTGCACCGGGCAAAGAAGAAGTTCCAAATGTTGTTTACGGCGTAAATAACCACGCCATTTTGGATGGCGAGAAGATTGTCTCCGCTGCTAGCTGTACTACTAACGCAATTGTTCCGGTTCTTAAGGTGATGCACGACCGATTCCAAATTGAAGAGGGGCACATTGAAACTTGCCACGCTTACACCAATGACCAAAACCTGATTGACAATTACCACAAAAAGAGTCGAAGAGGGCGTGGCGCGCCGCTGAACATGGTTATTACAGAAACAGGCGCTGCTGAAGCGGTAGGCAAAGTATTGCCGGAATTGTCAGGCAGGCTAACAGCTAATGCGATTCGGGTTCCAACGCCGAATGTATCACTCGCTATCCTGCATTTAACGCTAAACGAAGTGAGTACGGTAAGGGAAGTAAACAACTATCTGCGCGCCATTTCGCTCGACTCGCCGTTGCAAGGACAGATAGATTACACCAGTTCGCCGGATGCGGTTTCGAGCGACTTTATCGGGACTTTGAAGACGGGAATAGTTGACTCGCTAGCAACCATAGTGTCAGGCAATCGGTGTGTGTTGTACGTATGGTATGACAACGAATTTGGTTACAGCCACCAAGTGATTCGCATTCTCCAGTACATTGCAGGTTTGGAACTTCCCGCTTTTCCGCGGTAACCCTTTCAGTCTCGAAGATTTAGCATCCGATTGATTTTCGCCGAGCTAGTCGTATTCGAAAATCGGCGTGAATTCAGTTGCCGTAAATATCACACACGTTTACAGGATAAAATTTCCTCAATACTTGTCTTCCTACATCCCGCATAGTTGAATTGTCTCCCATGCATAATGAAAAAAGTTGCTTCTGTTCGCCAACTTGCGTTGGACTGTTTAATCCGATTGGAAGAAGACAGCACAACTATTGCTCCGCTAGTTAATTGTACAATTCTTCAAAGCCGTTTGGATGCTTTAGATTGCGGGTTGCTAAATGAGCTTGTTTATGGTGTGGTTCGGTGGAGGAAGAAACTTGATTGGATTCTCCGCCAATTTGTGGATTCCCGCTTTCATTTGGATTTGAAAAGCCGCAACATCTTGAGGCTAGGGGCATATCAGTTGCTTCACTTGAATAGGGTTCCACCGCATGCGGCTATTTATGAAACAGTCGAACTAGCGAAACCTAAACGGAAACAGGCGCAATTCATCAACGCGGTACTACGTTCGGTACAGCGAGACGCAAATCGCCTTGAGTTTTCTTCACTACAAGCCGATCCGCTTCAGCATATCTCAATTTCTCTTTCCTATCCACAGTGGTTGGTGAAACGGTGGCTAATTCACTACGATGCCGCGTGGACACTGGCGTTCTGCCGCGCAAGTAATCAGATTGCACCGCTATCTATCCGGCTTAATTCCCTGAAAACTAACCGCGAAGAATTAATCGAATCGCTCACGGCGGACAGCGTTTCGGTTAAGGAAAGCCAGATTTCGCCCGACGGATTGATTTTGGCGGATTCGCGTTCGTTACAGTCGCTGCAAGCTTACCGCAATGGCTGGTTCTACGTACAGGACGAAAGTGCGATGTTAGCGGCGCACTTGCTTAGTCCGCAACCGGAGAAGAAGGTCGTGGATCTATGTGCCGCACCCGGCGGGAAGACTAGCCACATTGCGCAACTCATGGGAAACACGGGACAGATTGTTGCTGCAGATATTTCGCAGGACAGGGTTCGAAGCGTTGAGGAGAACTGCCAGCGACTCGGTATAACAAATGTCCTGCCACGGATTGCAAATTCCGCAAACGACTCGCTCGAATTTGTCAGGGATGCGGATTATGTCCTAATTGATGCACCGTGTTCGGGATTCGGAACCCTTCGGCGCCATCCGGACATACGGTGGAAAAAATCCCCTAATCAGATTAACGAGCTTGCTCAACTGCAGCTAAACCTTTTGGAAAACGCAGCGCGCAAGATTAAACCCGGCGCCGTATTAGTTTATAGTACATGCAGCATAGAACCGGAAGAGAACGAGATAATTATTCGCCGTTTCCTCAAAAACCATCCGAAATTTGTAATCGAAGACGCAGTAGAATTTCTACCGGCTGCGCCTCCGGACGCTATCACGCCCGAAGGGTTTCTACAAACCTTTCCGCATGAACACGGCACTGACGGCGCTTTTGCGGTGCGTCTAAGAGTAACATAGAAATTAAACTCAATAGAAGCAATCTGCGGTTAATCGAAGGCGATTCACTATTGTTTTACTATGACACACCCGCTTCTCGAAATGCAATCCATAACAAAAGACTTCCCGGGCGTCCGCGCGGTTGATGATGTTTCATTCGATGTGCAGCGCGGCGAGATTCACGCGTTGTGCGGTGAGAACGGCGCGGGTAAGTCGACACTGATTAAGGTGCTTGGCGGTGTGTACCCTCGTGGCACTTACGAGGGTACGTTATGCATCAACGGTAGCGTTCATGATTTTAGCTCTGTCGGCGACTCTGAATGCGCGGGCGTAGCCATAATCTATCAGGAGCTCGCATTAGTTCCAGATATGACTGTCGGCGAAAATATCTATCTGGGCCGAGAACCCAAACGGATCGGGTTCATTGATTGGAATCGGTTGTATCATCGAGCAGCTCGTTTGCTGTCAGATTTTGGCCTTCCTCTAGAACCTCAAACCGTAGTGAATCAGTTAGGTATCGGAGGGCAGCAGTTGGTGGAAATCGCCAAAGCTCTGTCACGCGACGCTCGCTTGCTTGTATTAGATGAGCCAACCGCAGCGCTAACAGAAAGTGAAATAGAAAAGTTGATGTACATTCTGCGCCAGCTGCGTGAACAAGGTGTGTCATGCATTTACATCACGCACAAGCTCAAGGAAATCTTCGAGATTGCAAATCGTGTAACTGTCCTACGCGACGGAAAAACAGTGGGTACGTTCCGGATAAATGAGTGCAGTGAAAGTGAACTGATTGCTCGGATGGTTGGACGTGAATTGACGGATTTCTACGCGAAGAGCGAAACGAGAATAGGAGAGACCGCATTGGAAGTGCGGAATCTCAATGCATATGATTCAGATAGACCCGATCGGCAGTTCCTGAAAGATATATGTTTTACTGTGCGGTACGGGGAAATTCTAGGTATCGCGGGACTGATGGGATCGGGGCGGACGGAACTAATCAATGCCGTTTTTGGAGCATATCCGGGCAAGTCCACCGGAGATATCGTTGTCGACGGCGTTCAAGTTATAATCGATTCTCCCCGTGACGCGATTAGATACGGGATAGGGCTTGTCAGCGAGGATCGCCAGCGGTACGGGTTAATTCTTGGCGCTAATGTGCCTTCGAACATGACGTTAGCCAGCCTTGACGCTCGGTGTACCGAACCAGGAACGCAGCTTGCGCCTCATGGGATTATCAATCGGAACGAGGAGTTTCGCCAGAGTCGCCACTATGTTGAATCTCTGCAAATTAAAACTCCGTCACTTGATGCACCAGTAAACCATCTTAGCGGCGGCAACCAACAGAAGGTAGTTTTGGGGAAATGCTTGATGACCCTACCGAGGATTCTTCTCCTTGACGAACCTACCCGCGGCATTGATGTGGCTGCCAAAGTGGAGATTCACAGGTTGATTGCTCAACTTGCCCGCCAAGGTGTTGCAATCGTGATGGTCTCGTCGGAACTCCCCGAAATTTTGAACATGAGCGATCGAATTATAGTTCTGCATGAGGGTGAAATTTCGGGGGAATTTGTTAATGACAATACAACGCAAGCTGAAATTTTACGCTGCGCCGCCGGTGAAACGTAAATGTATTAAACTCACATGACGGAAGTCAAACTTTACGGAAAATTACTATGGAAAACCCAAAAATTGTATGTACAGGTCCCATCGATAACGCCGCCATTGAAATCCTGCAGCCATACGGTGAAATCGTCATTGCTCCAGTTTTCGAGGAGGAGGCGTTGCTTTCGCTCATTGATGGCGCCATTGGCTTGGTAGTGCGGGGTGCTGAAGGAAGCGTAAACGCTCGGGTAATCAATGCGGCCGCAGACCTAAGGGTAATCGGCCGCTCCGGCGTAGGATATGACAACGTGGACATTAGTGCTGCCACAGCACGAAATATTCCGGTGGTTTACACACCCGGAGTTAACGCCCGAGCGATAGCAGAGGCAGCGATGGCACTTATTTTCACCTTGTGTAAGAAGGTAGTCTTTTGGGACGCTCAGCTAAAACTGGGCAACTGGAGCAGCCGTTTTCAAAACCAACCAGGGGATTTGGACGGCGCCACGTTGGGTATCATCGGTTTCGGACGAATCGGACAGATGCTTGCACAGTTAATCCGTCCATTTAATGTAACAATTCTAGCCTATGACCCCTACGTGTCACACGAACGGGCGAACGAGCTAGAAACAGAACTAGTCGATCTTGAATCATTATTACAGCGCTCAGATTTCATTTCTATTCATGCAGCCTTGACGCCTGAAACACAGGGACTCATCAACCGCGACCGTTTGCAACATGTAAAGCCGGGGGCTTACATCGTTAATCTGGCGCGGGGCGGCCTAATCGAAAGTCTTGACGTACTATATGAATCGTTGAAATCAGGCAGATTAGGAGGCGTTGGACTAGATGTATTCCAACCCGAGCCGCCGGACGTCAGTCATCCAATTTTTCAATTGCCCCACTGCATTACGTCGCCCCACGCTCTAGGATTGACGCCGCAAGCGATGACGAAAATATTCGAGAGCATGGCTACCGACATGGCAGCAATATTAGATGGAAAGCCGCCGCGGCACGTTGTAAACCCAGAGGTTTTAGGATAGGATGGCCCCGTTGATTCCGTATTGTTGTTGCCCGCTCACATTAATGGCTTAAATTAAGGTGACAACATGAATAACGCTCATGAGTTCGAGACGAAAAGCGCCAGCGGCCTTACATTTCGTGTAATATTCATCGGGCTGATACTCGTTATCATCAACTCCTACTGGATTAATCTGTTCATCCCCTTCTACGGCGGCATCCTTCACAGTTACATGTCGCTCTTCTCGAACACCGTCTTTACCCTGCTAGTTATTCTTCTGCTAAATCCACTCCTGGCACGTATGCACCCTCACTATGCCCTGCATGGATCGGAGGCGTTAGCAATTTACATCATGCTAATCATGGTCTCCACTGTAGGCGGGGCACCGCACCTGAGCTATCTGGCTTATATGCTGCCCCATCCGTTTTGGTTTGCCTCCTCAGAAAATGACTGGTCAAGCCTATTCCTTGGGCACGTTCCCGACTGGATGACGGTAAAAAATCCGCAGGTGTTGCGCGGGTTTTATGAGGGCGATTCGTCGTTTTGGATGTCACAAGTCTTTAACAGTTGGATAGTCCCGCTGCTGACATGGTCTGTGTTTATGCTGGTTCTATTTTTTGTATTGATGTGTATGAACACCATACTGAGAAAACAGTTCACGGACTATGAACGACTGACATATCCAATTACGTGGCTGCCGCTGGAAATGGGCAAAAACCCATCTCGCTTTTTTGCGAACAAGTTGATGTGGATAGGGTTCGGTATCGCTGCAGGCGGCGGGTTGCTCAACGGTCTGAGCCATCTATATCCGGCGCTTCCATCTCTGCCCATCCGAGCGCTCGACAACCGCATCACACACCTTTTCCTCGAACGCCCATGGAATGCGGTCGGAACAATGCTGATTGCGCTTCACCCGTTTGCTATCGGCCTCTCCTTCTTTATGCCCTTGGACTTGGCGTTTTCGTCGCTTTTTTTCTTTTTCTTTGGAAAAGCGGTCCTAGTGCTCAGAAGCGCTTTGGGTTTGCAAATAGACCTTTATCTCGACGAACAGTCGGAAGGGGCGTGGATCGGGTTAGGCCTTCTCGCATTGTGGGTGGGGCGAAGACACCTGAAACAGGTGTTCTCCGCAGCCGGGAGAGGGAAAGGGCATCTAGACGACTCGAAGGAACCTATGGCATATAAATGGGCGATATGGGGAATCGTCGGGGGGATGATTTTCCTGATAATATTCGCGATTAAAGCGGGTTTTTCACTTTGGGTTTTTCTTCTGTTTATCGGCATCTACTTCTTGATGGCAATCAGCCTGACAAAGGTCAGGGCTGGCCTTGGCCCGCCGATGCACGAGGTCATTTTCAAAGATCCGGCAACAACGATGGTTTCGGCGCTGGGGACTCGTACAATCGGCGCTAAGAATCTAACGCTTATGTCGTTCCTATACTGGCTGAACCGAGTTAATACGTCGCACCCGATGCCTAACCAGCTTGAAGCCTTTCGAATAAGCGAACAAGCACAGTTAAACAGTCGAAGACTCACCGTTGTCATGCTCGCCGCACTCGCGGTGAGCATCGTTACCACTTGGACGGTCTATTTTTCCCACGCGTATGAGCGCGGTGCCGGTCTGGCTGGTGGGGGAATTGCTTGGGAATGTTTCAATCGTCTGCAGCGCTGGCTAAATTCGCCGACAGAATATAACTATCCCGCAATAATCGCCATGGGCACCGGCTTCGGCGTCACCCTTATTCTATCAGCGTTGAAACTGCGTTTTCTATGGTGGCCCTTCCACCCGATTGGGTATGTAATTGGAACAGGCCGGTGGGGGGACCTCTCCTTCATCTGGTTTCCCATGCTTCTCTGTTGGGCGCTCAAGCTGGGAATTCTACGCTATGGCGGGCTGCAAGCCTATCGCCGGGCGATTCCGTTTTTTGCGGGTTTAATTCTCGGAGATTATTCCATGGCGTGCTTATGGGGCATCATCGGGTGGGTTTTAAAGCGGCAGATGTATCAGATATGGGTATAGCGGGCAGTTCTTTGCAAAAACGGCATGATTTGAGATGGACATCATTCCTAGCGCACGCGGGTCAGGATTCTCCGGCTACAGGGGGAAGATGCGGTGCGGCGAGGAGCGGTTACGGTGAGTGGGTAGTGGAATTTCGCGGAAGATTACGGCATACGGAGTGTGCCTACTACTTTGTGCGGGGCAAGATGCCGCGCTTGCAGGGGTTGGCGGCGTATGCGGGGCTATCGGGTAAGATTTGTTTTTTTTGGGGCGACATTTCGAATTGACTCGATGTTGTGGACAGGATCTATAGTCATTTCAACTAAGAATTATACATTTTGATAATGTAATCAACGGTCGTGTTTTTAGGTGCATATTGCCACCGCTTCTTGATAATCGCAAAATCTTGTTCAATCGGGTTAAGGTCAGGTGAATAAGCAGGGAGATAAAGCAAGCTATTCCCCGAATCATGGATGATGTCTCTGGTGGCTGCTGTTTTATGAAATGAGGCATTATCCACGATGATAGTGGTCTGTTTGGGTAGTTCTCTAAACAGATGATACTGTAACCAATAATTGAACACATTCGCATTCGTACTCCCTTCAAACAAGATAGGAGCGATGAGTCTGTTTTTGTGTCTTGCGGCAATCAGAGTGGTACGGGGTCTGCTGTTCCCACTGACTTCTCCATGAACCTTTTGTACTGCCTGCAAGTGGTAGGCTCAAACCCGCATTCATCTACGTGCACAATATGCTGCTTGCCGTTATCTTTAATCAGTTGACGGTATTGGCGCAGATACTTTCCTCGATTGAAATGGTTCCTTTCTTGATACTTTGATGTTTTTTTTCCGGCTGAATTTCATTTTCTTGAGGTGATAACAAATTGCACTTGCGGATACCCCAAACAGTTGAGCGCGTTCTGATAGCATTGCATCAGGATACACTTGGACATGGCGTTTGAGGAGGTGTTTGTCGACCTTACGGTTGTGATCCGGGTGTGGTTTGGGCGTCAGGTCATCTAGTGCCAACCAGTTGTATACTGTCTTACGACTGACTTCAAACCGGCGAGCGGCTTCGCTCTTGCTGCCACCGGACTCAACGAAACTAACAACTCGCTTTCTTAAATCTACGCTATAACTCACAATAACCCATAAATTAACATACAAATTAACATGTGTAAATATAAATTTAAATGACTATAAGTGCCAGCGGTATTTGTAATCATTATGCGAAGATGTCTAATCTTTCCCGTTAATTCAAACTCAATATTGGACGGTATTACTCCTCGCCGGAGGCTGCTTCCTTCCCGGATTCTGATTCCACGAGCGTCGATTTCAAAGAGAGACTGTAATCAAGCAGCATCCTTGCGTACGGAATATTGTGGAGGCCATAACCGCTGTCGCCTTTAACCATGTCATAGTTCCACTTTGCCGCTTTGTACGCTTCGCTGTTTGGATCGGCCGCACCGTCCAGCATAGCCTTTACCGCGTCCATTTTGCCGCCAATCTCCTCACGATACCTTTTTAGCCTAGCTTCCATATCATCGTGGCAATCCCCGCAAATCGAAAAGTCTGCTTTAAAGGTATGCCCGCCGCGCTGCGCAATCTCATCATTTGATTCCTTTTTCGCCATGTGGCAGTGTACGCATCGCTTCTTCATCACTCTAACGTGCGGTGAAGGTTTTCGCCTGACGCCCTTCCCGTCGCGGCCTAAGAACATCTCTGTTTGAGATTTGTGGATGATCCCATCTCCGGCGCAGCCGCAATCCATTTTGTGGCAGGATACACAGAGTTTCCGAGTCGATTTTACCAACAAATGCTCGCGGTTACTGCTATGCAAATGGCACGACGAACAACTGACAGCGTTCACAGCAGTCTCTAGATTGTAAGGATGGTCTTTCGATCTGCCGATTCTGGAATGTATCTCATAGCCAGCCGAATGACAGCTAAGGCAAGAGACGCGTACGGGATGGTCGCCGTGATCGAGGTTGATTAACGCCTTCGCGTGTCCAGCCATCTTCCATTCAGCGTAAGCAGCTTCGCTTCCATGGCATGTGTAGCACTTTTCACGGAAAGGAGAATCTTCATGTGTGTCAACTCCACCGTGCGTTGGCGTTGAATGCCCCGCTTCGCCCGCTTGCAGACTATTAAATGAGATTAATCCTACGGCTACCATGAGTGCTGTCAGCAAAAAAAACAAGAGCGATTGTTTCATCTGTTAGAGTATTTCTCCCCTCCTTGCTTCAATGCAATATCGCCGCAGTGGCGGCGCGCGCGGAGAAACTCGGATTCACTCCGCAATTGTGCGGTGCTACTTCACAATCACCATCTGCCGCAACGCGCTGTAATCACCGGCGCGGAATTGATAGAAATAGGCACCGCTTGTGACGCGTTCGCCGTTTTGGTTCCGCCCGTCCCAATACGCTGCGTTCGTTTTGTCGCGGTAGATTCCGGACTTTTGATGTCCCATGTCCAGTGTTCGCACGATTTGGCCGCTCTGGTCGTAGATGTTTAAGGTCACGAGCGCATCGTTTGCCAACTGATACGGTATCCAGGTTTCGGGGTTGAACGGATTCGGAAAATTTTGAAGCAACGCTGTCCGTTTAATGTCTCCCAACGTAGTCAAGAAATTTCCCAACGGTTCCACGCTGACCCCAATGCCGGTATAAGCGTCAAGTTCCCAAAGCAACACGATTCCATCGTAACCCGAGCTAGCCAGGGTGCCTCCGTCAGGGCTGAATGCAAGGCTATGGACCCACAAGGAATGCCCAGGGAGCGAAGCTAGGAGTTCCCACGAATCGGTGTCCCAGAGACGAACCTTACCGTCGATACCTCCACTGGCGAGTGTGCGTCCGTCGGGACTGAACGCAAGGCTATTGACGGAATACGCATTCGGGATATTAAGGGTTCGCAGCAGTTCTCCCTTATCAACATTCCACAATAAAATTGATTCCCTACCCCCGCTTGCGAGGGTGCTGCCTCCTGGGCTGAACGCAACGCTATAGAAAGGGCCTTTATGCTCATGCAGCTTGCGCAGTTGTTCTCCTGTATCTACGTCCCACAGAATAAGCGCCTCCCAACCCGCGCTTGCCAGCGTTCCGCCGTCGGGACTGAACGCCACGCTATTCAGATCGTGCATATCCACGGTGAGTGTATGCCTAGCGTTCCCAGCATCGGCGTCCCACAAACGTACGGTGTTGTCCCAACTTGCGCTTGCGATAATACTGCCGTCCGGACTGAACGCAATGTCTTTAATCGGAGCCGTATGACCCTCAAGCTTTAGCTGCTCTTCTCCGGTATCGGCGTCCCGCACACGGACCGTGTTGCCCCAACTCTCGCTGGCAATGGTTTCGCCGCCGGGGCTGTACGCAACGCTGACGCTACCACCAAAATCGCCATCGCCAAACGAGTGTCTGTGTTCTCCCGTTTCGGAGTCCCAAAGCCGGACAGCGTCCCCACTCGCACTTGCGACTGTGCCGCCGTCCGGGCTGAACGCGACTCTGTGAACTTGGGGGTAGTGTCCGGTGATAGTGCGTAGCAGTTTACCCGATTCGGCGTCCCACAGTCGGAAAGTCTGGTCATGGCTCAAACCGGCAATCGTGCGTCCGTCGGGACTAAATGTAAAGGTATAGCACCAATGCGATTCGTTAAGGCGCCGCAACTCTTCTCCGGTTGCGGAGTTCCACAATCGGACAACTTGCCCTTCCGCGCTAGCAAGGATGCTCCCATCCGGACTGAATGCGACTGAATCGACCGAACCCGAAGCGGAAAGTGTACGCAGATGTTGTCCGGTTGATGCGTCCCATAAACGGACAGTTCTGTCATTGCTGCCGCTAGCGAGGATGTTGCCATCCGGGCTGAACGCAACACTATACACGTACGCCGTATGCCCCTCGAACGTGCTTAAGAGGTCTCCAGTATCGGCGTCCCACAGGCCGATGGTTCGGTCTGCGCCCGCGCTAGCGATAATGCCGCTATCCGGGCTGAACGCTAAGGCGTTGACCCAACTCCCGTACCCGTTGAGCGTGCGAAGGTGTCTTCCCGTTTCCGCATCCCAAAGTTCAATATCTCGGTTCCCAGTTTCGCTTGCTATTGTGCGTCCATCGGGGCTGTACGCAAGGCTGTTGGCTGCGCCCGATCCTTTAATCGTTTGCAGATGTTTTCCCGTTGCGGCGTCCCACAATCGAATGTCATCGTTCCAACTTGCCCCGGCGATTGTGCTGCCATCGGGGCTAATAGCAATGCTGTCGACGTCCGTATTCCCGACAAACAGATTGGTTTCCTTATGAGTCGCCGTATCGTAGAGCCAAACACCGATTCCACTGGCGAGCGCGAGTCCGGTACCATCGGGCGTATAAGCAATTTCGTGTATCCGGCCTTGCCCAATGCGCAATTTGGCGCCTTCGGGAAGCCCCCATTGCAGAGAATGCTGGGCGTCACTTTGAGGTAAACACAGAGCGGCAACGAACAACAAGCTGAATTTGAAAACCAGTACCTTCTTCATTGGAATTTTCCTCCTTGTTGAGTTCGCGGGGGCATCCCCGTGATTTCTACTTCCGGCGTACATCCCTTGTTTTAAAGCCTGGCTGAAGACGAAGAAAAAGTTACATGAACGGTTGGAGTTCGCGACTATTCATTTCAGAAGTTGATTCTAAACGAATTGAAGAAGGAAATTTAATCTGCTAGAGGAATGCCCGCAAGTTGCGAGATGTTCAGTTGGAACATCCGACTCCACGCACTAGTTCCATTACAACGAAGGCAATCATGCAAACCTGTATCTGGTGCGATAGTACCATTTACACGTAAATTATACACCATTAGGTGATTTACTTCAACTGTGACGCGAAAAACCTAATGTATCAAGTCACGCGACAGTTTGAAATTCGTCATCTAGAGTGTTGGGTTTCGCACCAAGGTGCGCTGATTGAACAAATCCTTTGAAGAATAACCGTGCGTCGTACCGTTCTGTTAGGCGTTACTTAACAATCGCCATTCGCTTAAGCGAGGAGTAATCACCCGCACGGAGTTGATAGTAATACGTGCCGCTTGTGACTCGTTCGCCATTTTGGTTGCGACCGTCCCAATACGCAGCGTTCTCTGTGTCTTGGTAGACACCCAATTTTTGATGTCCAATTTCCAACCTGCGTACGATTCGGCCGCTCTGGTCGTAGATGTTCAAAGTCACGAGCGCATCGTCCGCCAACTGGTAAGGTATCCAGGTTTCGGGGTTGAACGGATTCGGATAATTTTGCAGCAACGCGGTTCGTTTGATGTTGCCAATCGTTGTCAAGCGATTTCCCCTCGGTTCGACTCCAACTCCGATTGAAGTACCAAGGTCCCATAACAGTACGGTGCCGTCCCAACTCCCGCTGGCGAGCGTGCGTCCGTCGGGACCGAATTCCACACCATAGACCATATTGGTATGGCCGTCGAGCGTTCGGAGGTGTTTGCCGGTATCGACATCCCACAGGCGGATGGTACTGTCTCCGCTTCCGCTAACGAGAGTGCTGCCATCGGGGCTAAAATCAACGCTATTGACCCAAAAGCCGTGCCCGGTAAGCGTACGGAGATATTCGCCGGTATCGACATTCCACAGGCGAATGGAATCGTCCCAACTTCCACTTGCAATTGTGCCTCCGTCGGGACTGAACGCAATGCTCTGAATTGACTGAGTGTGTCCCATAAGGACTCGCAGCCGTTCACCGTTATCGATGTCCCACAGTACGATAGTAGTTTTACCCCCGCTAGCGAGGATTTTACCGTCCGGGCTGTACGCAAGGCTTGAAACCCCAAACCTAGGGGTATGTACGCTCCTCCGCGTTCGTAAGAGTTCACCGGTATCGGCATCCCAAATACGGACGGTATTGTCCAAACTCCCGCCGGCAATGTGACGTCCATCGGGGCTGAACGCCACGCCATAAATCGAATCCGTGTGCCCCATGAGCGTCCGAATGTGTTCGCCAGTAGCCGTATCCCACAGACGGATAGTTAGGTCCCGACTTCCGCTTGCGATGCGGCGTCCATCCGGACTGAACACGACGTTCGTGACGTGCTTCTCATGCCCGGTAAGTGTGCGCAAGTGCTCGCCGGTATCGGCGGCCCATAAGCGAACGGTTTCATCTCCCCAACTCCCGCTGGCAACTGTTCCCCCGTCAGGACTAAACGCGACACTTCTGACGGAGCCCGTATACCCTGTCAGCGTTCCTAAGTGTTTGCCAGTAGCGGCATCCCACACGCGGACGGTACCGTCCCAACTCCCGCTTGCCAGTGTGCGTCCATCGGGACTGTACGCAACAGTGCCAACCCAATCCGTGTGTCCGTTTAGCGTTCGCAGGTGTTCGCCTGTTATTGCGTCCCACAGGCGGATTGAATGGTCCCAGCTTCCGCTCGCAATGGTGCCGCCGTCGGGGCTGAACAAGGCACTATTGACCGAATGCGTATGACCGCTTAGTGTTCGCATCCGTTTTCCCGTGTTCGCGTCCCACAGTAGGATGGAATTATCGTCACTACCGCTAACAATCGTATCACCGTCGGGACTGAACGAAACACTGTGGACCGGATTCGTGTGATCGTCTAGCGTTAGCAGGTGTTTTCCCGTAGACGTGTCCCATAGGCGGATGGTGGTATCTCTACTCCCGCTTGCGATGGTGCCGCCATCGGGACTGTACGAGACGATAATGACGTTGTCTGTATGCCCGCGGAGCGTATGCAGACTCTTTCCCGTTTCCGAGTCCCACAAATGGATGGTATTGTCGTAAGTCCCGCCTGCTAAAGTATCGCCGTTGGGACTGAACGAAACGTTAATCACCCAATCCCCATAGCCGTTCAGTGCTCTTAGGCGCTCTCCCGTTTCCACATCCCACATACTGAGGATGTCCACACCGTCACTCGCACTGGCAATTGTACCCCCGTCGGGACTGAACGAAAAACCGCTAATTCCTCCTGTATCCCCGGAAAGGAATGCGGCTTCTTTATGGGTTTCTGCATCGTAAAGCCATATTCCGATGCTGCTGGAAACTGCAAGTCGTTTGCCGTCTGGTGAATACTGTATTTCGCCTATCGAACCTCTACCCAGCCGCGCTATGGCGGTTTCGGGTAGATGCCATTGAAGAGAATCTTGGGCGTAGCTGAATGGTACACATAGCGCGGCAGCGAAGAAATAGTTAAGCTTGGAAATTATGGATTTTTTCACTGGAGTCCTCCTCAGATTTTGCGTTGTGCATCCAAAAAACACTCGTTGTGTGTAACTTCAGACAACAATTTTTTTATAAATACCCGGATTATCACCTCCAATCGTCGTTTGCTATTTCACAATCACCATTTGCCTTAACGACGTGTAATCACCGGCGCGAAATTGATAATAATACGTGCCGCTTGTGACCCGTTCTCCGCTATGATTGCGTCCATCCCAAAACGCTGCGCTTGCTCTGTCTCGGTAGACTCCCGATTTCTGATGCCCAATGTCGAGTGTGCGGACAACATGACCGCTATGGTCATAGATGTTCAGCGTCACGAGCGAATCGTTTGCCAACTGATACGGTATCCAGGTTTCCGGGTTGAACGGATTCGGAAAATTTTGCAGCAGCGCTGTCCTCTTGATGTTTCCTAGCGTAGTGATTTGACTTTCCAATGGTTCTACCCCCAACGCAATTAAGGAGGTAAGGTCCCACAGCAACACGGTCCCGTCCAAACTTCCACTGACGAGCGCGCGTCCATTGGAATTGAACGCAACGCTCCGGACATCGTCCGTATGTCCGATTAAGGTAACCAGGTGTTGTCCAGAATTGGCTTCCCACAGCCGGACAGTATAGTCACCGCTTCCACTAGCGATAGTTTTGCCATCCGGACTGAACGCAACACTATTTACCCTAGCCTCGTGCCCGGTTAGCGTTCGCAGGTGTTTTCCACTATTAGTGTCCCAAAGACGGATGGTAGCGTCTGCACTCCCACTGGCGACGGTGCGTCCATCGGGGCTAAACGCAACGCTCCAAACCCAATCCGTATGTCCTTCAAGTGTTCGCAGAAGTCTTCCCGTAGCTGTTGCCCACAGACGGACTGTATGGTCCCCACCTCCGCTGGCGATACTGTGTCCATTTGGACTGAACGCAACGCTTTCCACTGGCGATGTGTGTCCATTGAAGGTGCGCAGCCGTTTTCCGTTATTAGCGTCCCAGAGGTGTATAGAAGTGTCCGCGTTCCCGCTCGCGATTTTCTGTCCATCCTCGCTGAATGCAACGCTTATCACCGCCAACGCATTGCCCTTAAGCGTCCGTAGGGGTTTTCCAGTATCGGTGGACCACAGTTGAATGGTATGGTCCCAACTTCCACTGGCGATGGTGCCGCCGTTGGGACTAAACGCTACACTAGGAACCACCGATTTGTGCCCTTCTAGGGTTCGCAAGTGGTTTCCCGAATCGGGGTTCCACAAACGAATGTATCGGTCATTACTCCCACTCGCAAGCGTATTGCTAATGGGATTGAACGCTACGCTAGTCACCGGCCTTGTATGCCCGGCGATTGTTCTCCGGAGTTCCCAGGTATCGGCGTCCCACAGACAAATTGTCCCGTCCAAACTCCCGCTGGCGAACATGCCGCCGTCGGAACTGAATGCGACGCTGTCGACCCAATGCGTATGCCTGACGAGCGATCGAATGGGTTTCCCCGTATCCACTGCCCACAGCCGAATTGTGTCGTCCAAGCTGCCGCTGGCAATCATGAGTCCATCGGGACTGAATTCTACGCAATCGACCATAGCATCATGTCCTAGGAGGGTTCGCAGGTGGTCACCGGTATCGGTGCTCCACAGGCGAATGGCATTGTCGCCGCCTCCGCTGGCAATAGTCCCGCCGTCCGGACTAAACGCTATACTCCGCACCGAATCCTCATGTCCTTTTACCCTCCAAAGGCGTTCCCCGGTGTCTACGTCCCACAGGCGAATTGAATTATCCGCACCTCCGCTCACGAGCATGCTGCCATCGGGGCTGAACGCGACACTATGAACCCAGGACGTGTTCCCAGTAAGCATTCTCGAATAATCGCCGGTATCGGCGTCCCACAGTCGGATGGTACGGTCTCCGCTTCCGCTTGCGATAATATCCCCATTAGGGCTGAAGGCAACACTATTCACCGGACCCGTATGCCCTGTGAGCGTTTGCAGGTGATCGCCAGTATTGGCATCCCACATACGGACCGAACGGTCTTGACTCCCGCTGACAAGCCTACTGCCATCGGGGCTGAACACTACGCTCCAGACTCGACCCGTATGCCCGGTCAACAAGGCGACCTCTTGACGCGTCGCCGGGTTGTAGATCCAAATACCGATGCTGCTAGCCACCGCAAGGCGCGTGCCGTTGGGGTAAAATTGTATTTCATTTATCCTGCCTTTACCCAGCCGCGTTTTAGCACCTTCAGGCAAGCCCCATTGGGGAAAATCATGCGCGACGCTGTGTGATAGACAAAAAGCGGAAGCGAAAAAATATGCACTTAATTTGAAAAACAACGCTTTCTTCATTGCAACAATCCTCCGTCAGCAGCCCGATCATAGCGTCACTACTTTTCTCACCTAAACTGTATGACGCTACTTCACAATTAACATCCGCCGCGCCGCGGTGTAATCGCCTGCACGGAGTTGATAGTAATAGGCGCCGCTTGTGACGGGTTCTCCGTTTAGATTGCGGCCGTCCCAATACGCTGCGCTCTCTCTGTCGCGGTAGACTCCCGATTTTTGATGTCCAATGTCGAGGGGGCGCACGATTCGGCCGCTTTGGTCGTAGATATTCAAGGTCACGAGCGCATCGTCCGCCAACTGGTAAGGTATCCAGGTTTCGGGGTTGAACGGATTCGGATAATTTTGCAGCAACGCCGTCCGTTTGATGTTGCCCAACGCCGTGATGCGTCTTCCAATCGGTTCCACCTGATATGCACTTGTACCAGTAAAATCCCACAACAGCACGGTGCCATCCTCACTCCCGCTGGCCATTGTGAGGCCATCCGGACTGAAAGCAACGCTATAGACCAACGACAAATGTCCTTTGAGCTTTCGCAGGTGGTCGCCTGTTTCAGCGTCCCATAGACGGACGGTATGGTCCCAACCCCAACTGCCGCTGGCGAGCGTACCACCGCCGGGACTGTATTTTACGCTAAAGACCGGATACGGATGTCCGTTAATCTTTCGAAGCTGTTTGCCCGTATTAGCATCCCACAGACGGATAGTTTTGTCCCCACCCCCGCTCGCGATGGTGTGCCCATCCGGACTGAAAGCAACGCTCAAGACCGCAGACGTATGTCCCCTGATTGTGCGCACAAGTTTTACTCTATCCGCGTTCCACACGCGGATTGTAGAGTCCACACTACCGCTGGCGAACGTGCGCCCGTCAGGACTGAACGACACGCTGCGGACCGGACCAGTGTGACCGGTGAGCGTTCGTAAGTGTTTTCCCGTATTAGCGTTCCATAGTCGAATGGTATTGTCCTCACTGCCGCTTGCAATCGTATCGCCGCCCGGACTAAACGCAACGCTCCAAATCGCAGACTCATGTCCGGTGAGCGTGCGCAAGTGTTCCCCCGTATCGGTGTCCCACAGGCGGACGGTATTCTCCCAGCCATAACTTCCACTTGCGATCGTGCCGCCGTCCGGGCTGTACGCCACACTATAAATATCGCCCTCTTGACCGGTGAGCGTGCGCAGGAGTTCACCCGTATCGGCATCCCGCAATAGGATGGCGTTATTATCAGTGCCACTAGCGATAGTGCCCCCATCAGGGCTGAATATAACGCAAAAGACCGATGCCGTGTGACCAGTGAGCGTTCGTAGGTGTTCGCCTGAATCGGCGTTCCACAGACTGATGGAACCGTCCCGGCTCCCGCTTGCGATGGCGCCGCCATCAGGAGGGTACGCTACACTGATGACAGAATCGGTATGTCCTTCAAGCGTTTGCAGGAGTTCCCCCGTATTACCGTCCCAAGCTCGGATTATTACTCCGCCCGTACCTGTGATAGTGCTGCCATCAATACTAAACGCTACGCTGAGGACAGAACTCCCCTCCCCGCTGAGCTTGCGAAGGTGTTTTCCCGTGTTCGGTTCCCATAGACGGATGGTACCATCAAAACTTCCGCTTGCAATGGTACGGCCATCGGGGCTGTACGCTACGCAAATGACCGGCTCGGCATGCCGCTTGAGAACTCTCAGATGCTCTCCCGTTTTCGAATCCCACAGACGGATGGTGTTATCTCTACTTCCGGTAGCGAGGGTGCGTCCATCCGGACTGAATGCAACGCTTTCGACTGAATCCGTATGCCCCTTTAGTTTGCGAAGGGTTTTGCCGGAGTCCGACTCCCACAGTCGGATAGTGCCGTCCCAACTCCCACTTGCGATGATGCGGCCATCCGGACTGAACGCAACGCTTTCAACAGAATCCGTATGCCCCTCGAGCTTGCGAAGGTGTTTTCCCGTATCAGCGTCCCATAGCCGGATTGTTGTGTCCCCACTGCCACTTGCGATGGTACGTCCATCCGGACTGAACGCAATACTCTCGACCCTAAACTCATGCCCGGTAAACAGGGCAGCCTCCTGATGGGTCGCGGTATCGTAAAGCCAGATGCCAATAGTGCTGGCAACGGCGAGCTTAGTCCTGTCAGGAGAATACCGAATTTCACTTATCCAGCCTTTGCCGAGCCGCGATCTAGCACCGTCTGGTAAATCCCATTGTGCAAAATCTTGGGCGAGGCTGTGCGGTAGGCATAGAGCGCTAATCATCAGTAAGCTAAACTTAAAAACTGTTGCTTTCTTCATTCCAACGATCCTCCGTCAGCAGCCAGATCATGGAGTCACTACTTTTCTCACCTAAACTGTATGGCGCTATTTCACAATCACCATTTGCCTTAACGACGTGTAATCACCCGCGCGAAATTGATAATAATACGAGCCGCTTGTGACGGGTTCTCCGTTTTGGTTGCGTCCATCCCAATACGCTGCGCTTGCTTTGTCTCGGTAGACTCCCAAGTTTTTATGTCCAATGTCGAGTGTGCGGACAATATGGCCGCTCTGGTTGTAGATGTTCAACGTCACGAGTGCATCGTCCCCCAACTGATACGGTATCCAGGTTTCGGGGTTGAACGGATTCGGAAAATTTTGCAGCAGCGCTGTCCGTTTGATTTTCCCCAGCGTCGTGGTGTGTTTTTCCGACAGTTCCACCTGGAAAGCGGTTGAAGAGGAGAGTTCCCACAGCAACACCGTCCCGTCCCCACTCCCGCTGGCAAGTGTGCGTCCATTGGGACTGAACGCAAGGCTTAAGATTTCACCTGAATGCCCTGCACGCACTTGCAGATTAATTCCCGTATTGATGTCCCACAAGCGAATGGTACAGTCCACACCGCTGCTGGCGAGTATTCGCCCGTTTGGGCTGAACGCGAGGCTTAAGACCCAATTCGTATGCCCTTTCAGCGTTCGCAGACGCATTCCGGTATCAGTGTCCCACAGACGGATGGTAAGGTCCCCACTTCCGCTAGCGAGCGTCCTGCTATCGGGACTGAATGCTACGCTCATAACCGAATTTGAATGTCCGTTGAGCGTTCGCAGGTGTTCTCCCGTATCTGGGTCCCATAGACGCACTGTAGTGTCGCGGCTGCCGCTAGCAATCGTCCCTCCGTCGGGGCTAAACGCAACAACTTCAATCTCGCTCTTATGCCCTATGAAGGTCATCAGCAGTTTTCCGGTATCGGTGTCCCGGAGCCGCACTGTACCGTCGCGTCTCCCGCTGGCAGTTGTGCGTCCATCCGGACTGACCGCAACGCAATTGAACCCTATCCCTTGCCCGTCGTGGGTTCGCAGGTTTCTTCCGGTATTGGTGTGCCAGAGACTTATGGTATCGTCCGCACCTCCACTTGCGATAGTGCGTCCATCGGGACTAAATGCAACGCTATAAACGCTTAATGAATGCCCCTTCAGCGTTCGCAGGTGTTTTCCCGTATCGGCATCCCGCAGTCGAATTGTAGGGATTTCACCGCTGTAAGCGATGATGCCGCTATCAGGACTAAACGCCACGCTATAGACCCCTAACGTATACCCTGTGAGGGTTTGTCGGTGTTTTCCGGTATTGGCGTCCCATAGACGGATCGTAGCGTCGTCGCTCCCACTTGCGATGGTGCCGCCATCCGGACTGAACGCTACGGTATCAATTTCATCCTTATGACCTATGAGGGTTCGGCGGTGTTTTCCGGTATTAACGTCCCATAGGCCGATGGTATCGTCCCTACTCCCACTTGCGATGGTGCGACCATCTGGACTGAACGCCACACTATAGACGGCAGATTCATGTCCCGTAAGCGTTCGGCGGTGTTTTCCGGTATCGGAGTCCCACAGACGAATAGTCTTGTCCCAACTCCCGCTTGCGATGGTAAGTCCATCGGGGCTGTACACAACCTTTAAGATCCCATCTTCATGCCCCCTGAGCGTTCGCAAGAGTTTTCCGGTATCGACGTCCCACAGTTGAATAGACTTATCCCCAATCGCACTAGCGATGGTACGTCCATCCAGACTGAACGTAACACTAGCACGCAAACCCCCACCTATTCCTTCCCTGAGTATATGCAGGAGTCCTCCGGTGCGGGCGTTCCACAGACGGATACTGCCCAAACCCGCACTAGCGATGGTGCGTCCATCTGGACTGAACGCAATACTAGAAATCCAATTGCTGTGGTTGAGCGTTCGAAAGGGTCTTCCCGTATCGGTGTCCCACAGACGGATGGTATAGTCCCAACTCCCGCTAGCAATTGTGCGCCCATCCGGACTGAACGCAACGCATTTGACATAGTATGAGTGCCCGCTGATTAGGGCGACCTCTTGATAGGTCTCCGTATCGTAGAGCCAAATGCCGATGCTGCTTGCCACCGCAAGCTTAGTCCCGTCAGGCGAATACTGAAGTTCACTTATTTCCCCTTTACCGAAGCGCGCTTTAACACCGTCGGGCAGCCCCCATTGCGGTGAATCTTGGGCGACACCAATCGTAATCGGTAGAAGAAACAAAACTCCAATCAACAGCGGGCACAGCTTGAAAACAATCGCGTTGTTCATTGGAATAATCCTCCATGCAAGCGTAAGGGGTGTGTCTTCTCAATCTCTATTGAGTTATCCCTGAGATTTGCCGGCGGTGCAAAGTGAACTAGGCTATTAATCTTGGCGATTGTATACGCAATTACCGTGCCACTGGTACAAAATCAGAGGTTTTTAGATTGACCTAAGGGCGGGCGTTGAAAGAGATATAGGTTGCGGATTGAAAATGCAGCGATATTCCGACGTCACTGTGTCAATTTCGCTACACCACTGTAGACTTTTTTGAACGCGTTCCGCACGCTGAATATCGAATCTCAGTAGGAGTTAAAATCGAAAGATTCAAATTACATTCTCTCTTTTGCGGGAAATGTGAGCAGTGTCGGTAAGGTAATGTGCAGATGGAGTCGTACAATGCGGCCACTATGTGGTGAGGTTAAATTCAAATTGAAGTAGGGATTCAGAGTTCCAATGAACTTTCCAAATCTGTCGAATAGGACAATACTCGCTGCGCTATTCAAATTGGCTTTGCGCAAAACCTTCACATCGAATTGGTGAGAGAAAACATTCGGAAAACTGCGGCGAGAATGGTAGTGAGGAGCGGCATACTTAACCAGTTTTAGCCAGCGTTGACAGACATCTAAGAGTCTGTTTAAGTATTAGGCAACAGAGCCATTCTTTGGCGTTTGAGTTGCTATAACCGGTGGAACTTCTATGGTGCGGGATTTACTTTCGCCATCGCTATTCGCTCAGTCGATCTTATTCGGTCGCTTGATTCCACGAAATTCCTTACCCTGGCATTGAGCGGGCAAGATGGCCTGCATACAAGGTGCGGTGTCGTACGCGGGGCAAGATGCCCCGCCAACATGGTTTTGGGGTGTCATTGAGGTTGAGCTGTGCGGTCTCTTGTAACCGCCGCAGTCGCACTGCTATCTTGACGATGGACTCCCCAACTGCTTAATCCACCCCCAGCTCAGCGGCTGCTTGCCCGCGGGAGAAACGGCAAATTCGACCACAAAATCGGGATCGAACCAAGCGGGTCCACGGTTAATCGATCCAGCTTCTCCAATAACCGGCAGGATAAACCCATTTTCGTGATTCCCTTTTCCTGCCGCCGCCTTCACTTCGTATATGATAATCTTCGCAGAACCGCCCCCGAATATAATCGTCGCCACCTGCTTTCCGATCGGATTCCAGGTTATATCCTGCTTTTCTTCCTGGCTGAATATTTCAAATATGTTTTGCGCTCCGTCTTCGCCAGCTTCGGCGTCCATTACCCACACATTGCCCGTTCCGTCTCGCCGCGTAATCCATGTAATCCGGTCTCCTTCGAACGAAAATTCCGGCTGAATATCCTCGCCCTTATGATTTGTGTAATTCACCTGGTTTCCGCCGTCTGAATTCATCACGTAGATGTCTCCGAGCGTCCGACCCCGTTTGGAGGAGAACGCAATCCGCCGACCATCCGGCGCCCAGGATGGCATTTTGTCTGGGGCTGGGTCGTTTGTGAGGTTGGCAATAATATTGCCGCCGACCGACATTACGTAAATTTCGAGGTTCCCGTCCCGATCAGAAGCGATGGCGAGCTTTCTGCCGCCAGGGTGCCAGTCGGGCCAGCTATCTACCCCTTCATGATCGGTGATTCGCTTCAGGTTCTTGCCGTCGGCGTCTACGATATAGATATCGGTATTTTTCTGCGACGTCGCATGGAACGCAAGTTTTCGGCCATCCGGCGACCATTCAAGTCCAAGCGGACGCGGGTCGTCATTATCTGTTGCAATGTTGAGCAATGCATTCACAGCGCCTTTCCCTTCGGGATTTGTCAAAAAAATTGACTCCTCGCCGGATACAGCTATTGTCGGTTCGTTGGGTGCGACCGCCTTCCCGCCCATAGGAAAAACGAGGTTGATTAGGATTACCAAGTTGGATAATGCCAAGATTCTCAAAGTGAATAGCGTTCTTTTTTGCATAAGCCTTGCCTCCGCTTTACAATTTAAATTTCACGGCAGTCGCCGTTTACCTAGAAAACTACTGAGAACCAATTGGAATAGGAAATTAACTAGAGTCGAGTGTTGTGCTGTAGCTCAATTTCACTTGTACGCCGCACCATTTCTGGTGAGGCATGCAGCAGGTTGAATTATCCGTGTGATTGGCGAACGAACCGGAACGCCTACTTAACCCTGCCAATTTTGGCGGCTTCTGGCGCCCGCGTCGGCAAATTCTGCTTAGCCAGCTGATCTTCCGGGATATAGTTGGAGTAATCAGAAATTTTACCGTGGGTCAATGAGTAAACAACAACGTTTGTCATAAACCGATATACGCCTGGAGAGTAGTGCACGGACCGCGTCGGTAGGCTGACCGCCTCCATCGCGCACATATAATCACGGCGGACCAGCAGCACCGAAAGCTTTTCGCCGACGGAGATTCCTTCAAGGAAATTCCGCTTCGGCGGCTGTGTGCCAAACCAGAAGATATCGAACCCGACCGGCGGTCCGCCCATCTCGTAGAAGTTGTTATAGACCTCATGGTCATTGGGAATCCGTTCCAACTGATATTCCGGCATCACATAGCGCATTTGAGCCATGAATATGCGAACGGTGGCTTGAGCCGCCCGATTTACGCCGCAATCATCGAATATGAGGACTCCCCCCCTGTCCACAAGGTATCGCCGCAATCCTGCCGCTTCCGGTTCAGTAAACCTGCTGTTCAGCGTAGTGTCATATCGCGGCTGTGCTGTGCGGTCTCTTGTAACCGCCGCTGTCGCAACGTTATCTTGCCGCTGAACTGCCCAACTGCTTAACCCATCCCCAACTCAGCGGCTGCTTGCCCGCGGGAGATACGGCAAATTCGACCACAAAATCGGGATCGAACCAAGCGGGTCCACGGTTAATCGATCCAGCTTCTCCAATAACCGGCAGGTTAAACCGATTTTCGTGATTTCCCTTTCCCGCTGCATTCTTCACATCGTAGATGACTATCCAAGCGGAACCGCCCGCGAACATAATCGTTGCCACTTGTTTGTCGTTCGGATTCCAGGTTATATCTTGTTTTTCTTCTTGGCTAAAGATTTCAAAAATGTTTTGGGCTCCGTCTTCGCCAGCTTCGGCGTCCATTACCCACACATTTCCGGTTCCGTCTCGCCGCGTAATCCATGCAATCCGGTCTCCTTCGAACGAAAATTCCGGTTGAATGTCCTCGCCCTTATGATTTGTATAGTTGACCTGGTTTCCGCCATCGGAATTCATCACGTAGATGTCTCCGAGCGTGCGTCCACGTTTGGATGAGAACGTAATCCGCCGTCCGTCCGGCGACCAAGAGGGCATTTTGTCAGGGGCGGGGTCGTTTGTGAGATTGGCAATAATATTGCCGCCATCCGACATTACATAAATTTCGAGGTCCCCGTCCCGATCGGAAGCGATGGCGAGCTTTCTGCCGCCAGGGTGCCAGTCGGGCCAGCTATCTACCCCTTCATGATCGGTGATTCGCCGCAGGTTCTTGCCGTTGGCGTCAACGATATAGATATCGGTATTTTTCTGCGACGTCGCATGGAACGCAAGTTTTCGGCCATCCGGCGACCATTCAAGTCCAAGCGGCCGCGGGTCGTCATTATCTGTTGCAATGTCGAACAATGCATTCACAGCACCGCCGCCTTTCCCTTCAGGATTAGTCAAAAAAATTGTTTCCTCGCCGGCTACAGCTATTGTCGCATCGTTGGGTGCGAGCGCCTGCCCGCCCATAGGAAAAACGAGGTTGATTAGGATTACCAAGTTGGAGAATGCCAAGATTCTCAAAGTGAATAGCGTTCTGTTTTGCATAAGTCTTGCCTCCTCTTTACAATTTGAAAATTCACGGCAAACGCCGTTTATCTAAAAACTTCCCGAGAACCAATTGGAATAGTAAATTAATTTGTATCCAGTGTTGTGCTGCAGCTTAATTTCGCTTGTACGCTGCGCTCTCATGTAACTTATATGTACAGCCGCGCAATCTCTGGACGAGCCGTAGTGCCTACTCAACCATGCCAATTTTCGCCGCCTCGGGCGCGCGTGTCGGCAAACTCTGTGTTGCAAGCGGATCCTCCGGAACGTAGCGAGAGTAATCTGAAATCTTTCCGTGGGTCAATGAGTAAATTGCTACGTTGGTCATAAACCGATATACGCCGGGAGAATAGTGCACGGCCCGCGATGGCAGGCTTACCGCCTCCATCGCGCACATGTAATCGCGGCGGACCAACAGCACCGAAAGATTTTCGCCGACGGAGATACCTTCGAGGAAATTGCGTTTTGGTGCTTTTGTGCCAAACCAAAATACATCGAACCCGATCGGCGGGCCGCCCATCTCGTAGAAGTTGTTATACACCTCGTGGTCGTTGGGAATCCGTTCGAACTGGTATTCCGGTATCACATAGCGCATTTGAGCCACGAATATGCGAAAAAAGGTTTGCCCACCCCATTGCATACCGCAATCGTCAAAGACTAGGAATCCACCCCTATCCACGAGGTATCGCCGCAACCCAGCCGCCTCCGGTTCAGTGAACCTGCTATTCAGTGCCGTGCCTAAACGGCCCTTGTTCAAAAATCTACGCACGATAACAGGGGCATGGCCTGTGAAAAACGCAATTGGCGTTTTTTGCAAGTTGGCGTCCGTTAATTTCACCGCGCCGCCTTCAACATTCATGTCCGCCTTAATGTTCGTCCGTTCATTGAGCCATTTAGTCAGCGCATTCAGCGATGACGCATCTGCCCACCAATCGGCAAGATTGTGCCGGATTCGTGCAAATCGGAAGACGCCTTGAATGTCGCGTCCTTTACCAATGACGCGGCCCCCAGGCTCACCCCTCGGCAGCGGCGGAACGACTACATTGCCGAGCGTGATGCTTTCTACTACATCTCCTAATGCATCTCGTGCAGCACCAACCTGCTCAACCATCGTCAGCTCCGGTGAACGTTCAAATGCAACCTTCACCTGAACTATCCCGCCCGCAATCCCGCGTCCAAAATTCGACGGGCCGGCGCTTGGTGCAGACGCAACAGATCCAGACCACGCCGATGCGCCCGGCGCATCTGATACCGGCAAATCGGCATGAGTCGTTACTTGAGGAACCCGGGCGTTCGGATTAACGACTTTGGGAACATTAGGATTGATGGGTTGGTCTAGTTTGACGACTTTATTCGAAAATTCGAGCACGGTTTGTGGCTCGATAGTAGACGTACGAACGACCGCAGCGGTTGTGACTCTGGGTTGAACCTGAACTTGTTCAACGACAACGGTGTTATCCGTTGGAATAGTCGGTTTAATCTGTTTAATAACCGGCTTACGTACTTGGGGTTTTGGCGGCTCAGGCGGTTCAAGCACTTGTGCACCGACTAAGTCTTTGAATTGCGGGGTTTGTGTGACGAGATAAACACCTAGAATCAGCACAGCGACGCCGTGAAGAATCAACGATGTCATCAAGGCACCTGAAATCTTCTTGGCACTCATCTTCCGTGTCGCCTCCGATTCGTATTAGTAAGCGCAGCATGGGACCTATAATTCAACTGCGCCGCCAGTACAAAGCCTTTATTCTGGCCTGTAAATCCCTGTGCCTAGCTGTTTAATCCAACTCCAGGTCAAGGGGCGCTTTTTGCCGGGCGATACTGCATACGGCACAACAAAGTCCGGGTCAAACCAATCCGGAGAACGGCTGCCTTGCCATTCTGCGCCAAGCGGCAAGACTTTTCCATCTGCACGTACATCGTCGACAACCTTATCTGAATCCATCACGGCAATTTCCACAAACGGAGCATCTGACAGGACGAGCATTGTTCCATCGGGAGACCACGCCGGGTCAAAGTTACATCGCGGCCCAGGCGTGAGGTTTTTCACGTTTTCACCGTTGGCGTCCATGGTGTGCAGATCGCCCGTCCCATTGCGCCTAGATGTCCAGACAATCTTTTGGCTGTTCGGCGACCAACGGGGATAGCTGTCATCGCCGCGGTGGTTAGTCAAATTCAAGGGGTTTTCACCACTCGCATTCATCGTGTATACGTCTGAAATAGTTCTACCCCGCTTGGAAGCGAAGGCAATCATTCGACCGTCGGATGACCAATCAGGTTGCCTGTCGGGAGCAGCGTCGTTAGTCAGGTTCACCCCGACGTTCCCGTTAGCTGTCAATGTGTAGATTTCGTAATTGCCATCCCGATTGGTGGTGAACACAAGCCGTTGTCCGCTAGGATGCCACGTGGGCCAACTATCCTCGGCTTCATGGTTGGTCAGTCTCTTGAGCTTCTCGCCATCGGCGTTAACCACGTAGATATCAATGTTGCCGTCCAACTTGGTATGGAACGCCACCTTTTGTCCATCTGGCGACCACCTAACCCCTAACGGCTGTTCGTCCGCTTTAAGCCGTAAATCAATTAACGGACGAAGATTTGCACTGTCGGGGTCCATCAGCCAAAGGTCGCCTTCCGGTTGGCTGCTCGAAAACACAATGGTCGGATCCTCGGGTGCCCGCTGTGCGTCAGCGCCTGCCGCAAAAATCATGCTGCCAAAAAGGAACGTAATCACTGAAAATACAAACCGTGTTGTGAATGGTAATCTATGTTGCATTCGTGTTATCTCCTCTCGCTGTTTCGGAGTTGCCGGTTAGAGATATTTTATAACTAACTTCTTCAAATGTCAATCGATTTAGAGCGTGATTTCGAAACCGCTCGTTAGGTAAGAGGAAGGGTATGCACGCATGACCCCGGCGTTTCGGTGCCTGCGTCAGACTGCATTAATACCACGGCCCGCGGATAATTGGTAACTCTTGCACTACTTGCTTAACCTTTGGATAGCTTCCCGAATGGCATCAAGGCCTTGCTGATACGTTTCGTTCTCGGGATGCAGTGCCAGCGCTTTCAGAATTGCGTCTTCCGCCCTCCCGTAGTCTTTCGTGCGGTATAATAACCAAGACAGCGTATTCAGATAATCCGCCGCGTGGGGTTGAAGTTTGACAGCTTCTTGCGCGAGTTCAACCGCTCTGTCAAGGTGGATGTCCTGGGCGCCGTATAGATGCGCCAGCCGTTCGTAGGCGTGCGCAAATGAGGTACCTAGAGCAACTGCCCGTTCAAATGCCCGCACAGCTTCGTCGTTCCGACTTTGCGCCGCATGGATTGTGCCCAAAAAGTAGTATGCATCTGCCATGTCCGGTTGACGCCTCAGCGCCGCATTCAAGTTATTTGCCCCGTCATCTAACCGTCCTTCCCGGACAGCGATGACACCGAGGATGTAATGCGGTTCAGCAAGCTCGGGGTCGCTGGCAGTGACCAGTTTATAGTGGTGAACCGCTTGTTGAACCAGTCCTTGGCGCAAGTAGACGCGGGCGAGCCCCAGAAAAACCTTTGGGTCGCTTAACCCGAACGACAGCAGTTTTTCAAATGCCGTTTGAGCTTCTTTAAAACGGGATAGTTGAAAGGCGATATTGCCCACGTTCTGCCACGATTCTACAGAGTCGGGTTCAAATTCCAGCGCTTTTCGATACGCCGAAAGGGCGCGGCCGTAAGCCGCAGCATCTTTGGATGCCTGCGCTTTCTTAAACCAGATTAATCCCAAACCCCGGTGCACGGCAGCCGACTCCGGTTCCAATTCAACTGCGCGTTGCTGCGCCGTAATCGCGTCGTCAAGTTTGCCGCGCATCGTATAAACATGCGCCAACCCCTTATGTGCTTCCGTCGAGTTTGGATAGTGCGCCACGGCTTTTTGGAACTGTTTTATTGCTTCTGCATAAATTTTGTCCCGATTGGGTTCCCACCCAGGCTGCGCGGCGAGTGCATCGGCTTGTGCCATGCTCTTGAGGCCTGCGTCTATAGCATCATTTGCTGTCAACTGCCCTTTTATCCGCCGATACCGCTGCATCTCGGATTCGGCTTCCGCTGTTCTCCCTTGCTTAAAATACAACAGTCCCAACTGATAGTACGCGCTTTCCATCTGAGCGTCAATGCGAATAGCTTCGCGGAAAGCAGCCTCCGCGCCATTCTCCTGTTCCTTTGAGAGATTTACCATACCAAGTTGGAAATAGACTTTGGCGAGCGGCGGCCCCAAATTTATCGCGCGTCCGAAATTTTCGGCAGCTTGGTCAACCCTGCCCTGTTCAAATGCGATTCGCCCAAGAAAGTAAATCACATGCGCGGGCAGCAGCGCATCCACGCCATACGCGCCTAATCCCGCTTGAGGCGAGGACGGTGCAGTACGGTATTTCGGCGCGTCCGGCGACACCATCAGTGCGAAGGCCTTTTCGAATTCGGCGATTGCGCGATCATAATCATGGCGCTGAAAGTGAACCATTCCCAGCTGCGCGTGAGCCTGGTCCCAATCTGGGAAGAGCTGAATAGCTCGCTCAAGCACGGGTATCGCCCGCTCATATTCTTCTCGCAGGTAGTAGATGCCGCCCAAGCGGTGGTAGATACTGGCATCTTCTGAATCTAACCGAAGCGCGTTTGAAAAAGCCGCTTCCGCTTCGTCTGTCGCATCAAGCGACAGGTACGCCAATCCCAGATTCAAATGGGCTTCGGCCGAGTCGGGGTTTTCATCGACCGCCTTTTTGTACGGAGCGACCGCTTGCGACAACCCGAATGCCGCATCTTGGGGCTGTGAAACCGTGCACAGTCCAATTAGCATGACCGAAATAAAACCCGCAAAAGCGAAACTCCGGCTTGTTCGCGGAAGGAAGCAGGTAATCAAGAACTAACCTCATTTTTGTGGATGAATTAAATCACTATGGATAAATAGCGTAGGGGCTAGGAATTTTCAGTCGCGCGGCCCTAAATTTTTTATCCATCCCCACGTAAGCGGGCGCTTGTCAGCAGGCTCAACATCGAATGGCGGCGCTGGAAATGCGGGGTCGAACCAAGCTGGAGACCGGGCGCGCCTGCCTTTATCTAGCACAAGAATCTGTATGAAATTTTTCGCCGCCTTGAGGTCCGCTTCGAGCGTTTCTCCAACGCCAAGCTCGTCTACTGCGTGGTAAAGGAAGATGCCTTGCGGGAATGACAGGGAGGCGATGCTTTTGCCGTCTGGAGACCATGTAGCATCCTTCTTCTCCTCGGTGCTCTTTACCCACCGCTGATTTTCGCCATCCGAATCAATGATGTAGACGTCACCCGTGCCGTCTCGCCGGGATACCCACGCCAATGTTTCACCGTCAGGCGACCACCTCGGTTGAATATCCTGGCCTTTATGATTGGTGATATTCTGCAGATTTTCGCCTTTCGAATCCATCACATAGATATCTGCAATCGTGCGGCCTCGCTTGGTCGAAAACGCAATCTTTCGACCGTCAGGCGACCAAGACGGGTCAATATCGGGCGCAGCGTCTGCTGTGAGGTTTCCGCCGACATTGCCTTGCGCCGTCATGGTGTAGATTTCAAAATTCCCGTCACGGTTGGTGGCGAACGCCAGTTTTTGACCGCTCGGATGCCACGTGGGCGAGCTGTCTTCCGCCTCATGCTCGGTAAGCCTCCGCAAATTTTTCCCGTCGGCGTTCACGGAATATACGTCAATGTTGTCCTTCAAGTTAGTATGGAAAGCCAACATTTCACCGGTTGGGGACCATACCAAGCCCGCCGGCACCGGCTCGCCGTCAATTTCTAATACCAAGAAAGGAGGGTTTACACCTGCCGGATCCATTGACCAGATGCCTACTTCGCCCGCCACACCGTCGGTGCCCACGACTATCGTTGGCACGATTGGTGCTTGAGCCTGCCCGCTCTGGAGCGTAGCAAAACAGTTAATGAGAAGCACGCCGATGAACACGACCGGCATGAATATGTCCCGAATCTGAAGGTTTTGTCGGATTTGCATGGTTATCACCTCATCGTGTTGGTTAAGGTTTATGGACAATCGCTAAGTGAATCCGGGAAGACGAATTCCTCGGCGCATTTACGCTCGGTATTGCCTGTGAAAACTCGACCGGTTTTTAGCCTGTTGAAACACGCGGTGAAGGCGGTTAAATATTACTCACGACTCGACTCGGTAACGACAATCTCCTGATTAACCGTTACTTTTTCTAGGATTTGCACAATGCCGCTCGGCCAATGAATTTCAAGACGATCCACAATGGAATTATCGCCGAGACCAAAGTGGCAGCGCGGATCATTGCTGCACATTATACTTGACCCCGCACGCACCTCTTGAACCCAAGACTGGGTACCCGCCGTCAAAGTCAGCCGCGCGCCGATGCCGCCGCGATTGCTAAGGACGCCCGCGAGTTTTACCCGCAACCAGTTTTTTTGATTGCCGCCTTCGTTGCGGAGTAACTGCGCTGCCTGATTCACCTGGGTCGTGACGATATCGCAATCGCCGTCGTTGTCATAATCTCCAAATATCGCGCCGCGGCTGACGCTCGGTTCATGAAAATATTTTCCCGAACTGAATGAAACTTCCCTGAACGTCCCGTCGCCTTTGTTATGAAACAGTTGATTTCGCTGCGCGTAAGTTAGAATGTCCGTTACCTGCGCTATATTGTCGATAATATGTCCGTTCGCGATAAAAATATCCAGATATCCATCGTTATCATAGTCGAAAAAGCGCGTACCAAATCCGACAAATAGAAAACTTTCATCACCGAGATGTGCGCCGTAGATTACATCGGAAAACGTACCATCCCCGTTGTTCTGGTAAAGCGCGTTCGTTTCATAGGAAAGGTTGGTGACAAAGATGTCCAAATATCCGTCGCCGTTATAGTCGCCGGCATCAACGCCCATTCCCGCCTGCGCCACGCCGTTGAAGCTATACGCGCAACCCGCCAATAGCCCCGTCTCGGTAAACGTACCGTCCCCGTTGTTGTAGTAAAGATAGTTCGGCGTATCGTCGTTGGCTACATAGATATCTGCTTCACCGTCGTTGTTGAAATCTGCTGCGACGACGCCCAAACCCTTCCCGCTGTGCGGTCCCTCGGCTACTTTGAAACCTGCCGCTTCGGTGACGTTCGTGAATGTGCCGTCTCCGTTGTTGCGGTAAAACTGATCGGGCGCCCCGTCGAAGTTCTTTGGGTGGCACAAAATGCGGATCCCGTCAACTTCACAAGGTGCATGCGGCACATCCAACGAATACCGCAAGTAATTTACAACGTACAGGTCGAGGTTGCCGTCGCGGTCGTAATCAAGAAATGTAGCGCTGCTGCCCCACATCGGGTCCCCTACCCCAGCGGTTTCCGTGACATTGGTAAAGCTGCCGTCCCCGTTATTCCGATAGAGCACATTGGCGCCGAAATTTGTTACGTATAAATCGGGATCTCCGTCATTATCGTAGTCGCCGCAGGCAGCGCCGACTCCGTAATTCCCCTTATTGTCCGCGCCCGCCTCACTAGTGATGTCCGTAAATGTACAATCCCCGTTATTGCGGTAGAGAGCGCTTGTGACCGTACTTTCGTGCCCTTCGTCCGGTAAATCTCCGCTGTTCACGAGATACAGGTCGAGGTCGCCGTCGTTGTCATAGTCAAAAAACGCTCCGCCGGCACCGAGTTGTTCGGGCAGATGGTAACCGCCTTTCGCCCCGTTTTGATGCCGAAAATGAATCCCCGCCTCCGCGGTAGCATCAATGAACTTAATCTGTTCCCCAACGGCAAAGGCGTTGAGGCATATCATCATGAACGCCAACGCCACCGATAAACGCTTTAGATTCGAGCCGAAAAACTCCGATTGACTATGGTTGATTGTCGATGTCCTTTGCCAGCCTAAATCCGATAAAACTAGTTCCGACCGCCGGGTGGTGTCCCATGCGTGTAATGCACCGAGCTAACTGCGGCCCATTTGCCCATGACCCGCCCCGCACCACGCGCCGACTGCCCACATCAGGACCCGCCGGGTTTTCGGTAGGGCTGCGATAGTAATAAGATTCAGAAAACCAATCTGCAACCCACTCCCAGACATTTCCGCCCATATCGTATACGCCGTACGGGCTTGCGCCAGTCGGAAATTTCCCGACAGGCGCCAAGACGTTGTCATATCCGTCTCGCCCATTCCACACATTTGCGTGGACATTTGCGCCGCGTATCGAAACGAAGAAGGCATTCCCCCACGGCCAAACACGTTGGTCGGTTCCCCGAGACGCTTTCTCCCACTCCGCTTCGGTGGGCAGCCGCTTATTCGCCCATTTGGCATACGCGTCCGCTGCGGCCCAAGAAATACCCACAACGGGATAGTTCGGCTTGGACTGCGCAATCTCGGGCCAATCCCCCAGTCCAACCTCCTCGCCGTAACTGACTGGTGTGTGCTTACTGCGCTCTCCGCCATCTGCCATCCAGAAGGCAAAATACTCGGCGTTCGTGACCTCGTGTTTGTCGATGTAATAAGCGTCAAGCGAAATCTGGTGCGCCGGTTTCGCGCCGATTCCCCCGGAATCGCCGCCCATGGTAAATTCACCGCCCGGAATCAACACCATCCCGTCGGGCGGTGTCAACGGATGCGGCGTTGCAGTTACCTCGGCGTGCCCATCGGTAATCGGGAGATGCAGGACAATCCAGAAGAAACAAAATAGATTGAGGGATAAACAACAGTTCGCTAACATCGTTTTACCGTTTAATTTTTAGTCGTGAGGCGCTGATAGACACGGTATTCTTCTTGAGCCTTTGCCGTGTCCCCTGCTAACTCATAAGCTTTCGATAGATTCAAATGAAATCTTGGTTCGGACGAATCTAAATGAATCGCATTTTCATACGCTTCAATGGCATGGCGGTATTCCGTCATCATCAAATATACACCGCCGAGGCCGTTATAATATGCCGCAACATCAGGACGGCGCTTTACAACCTCCTGGTATGCCTTCAAAGCTCGTCCGTAAGCTTTCAATCGAAAATAGACGAATCCTAAAGCTTCATAGCTCCGCACAGATTCAGGGTCGAGCGCTATACACTTTTCAAAGGCGAAGACGGCAGCGCCCCATTGCTCCCGTCCCATCTGAACGCGGCCCAACGAATACCAGGCATCCAGGTTCGCTGCATCGCTGCCTACGATGCGCTGCAAACGCTCAATCTCTTCCCCCTCTCGCGTCAACCGGTGAAAGGTTTCTAACGCCTCCGCCGCCTGTTCCAACATGCCCATACGGCGGTAGCAGTTGCCAAGGTTCAAGTATGCTTTGGCATTGAACGGATCTTGTTCGATTATCCGTTGGAAGTTTGTGCTCGCCGCCTCAAATTCGCCGCGCTGGAAATAAGCCAACCCGAGCGTATAGTACGATTCCAATCGCGAAGGGTCGAGTTCTGCGGCGCGCCGGAGTTCGTGAATCGATTTATCCAGGCGTTGCTGCCGGAAGTAGGCTAAACCTAAAAGCCGTCGGCTCTCTGCATGATGCGGATCCATCTCGACCGCTTTCTGCAGCGGCGGAATTGCCTTCGACACCTGCGCCAACACCTTTAGGTAAGTATCGCCTAATTTGTAATGGGCTTCGATGTAGTCCGGGTCGGTTATTGCGGCTTGTTGAAATGCACGCGTTGCGCTTTGCCACTTCTGTTGCGACCCGTAGACCATCCCCAAGTAATAGTGTGCGTCAGCGAGCGACGAATCCAGTTCTACGGCGCGTTGAAACGCTGCCTCCGCCTTATCATAATCTCGATGAAATATAGCCCGCTGCCCTTCGTCGTAGGCGCGAAGCGCCTGGTGGGCATCGGATTTCGCATGTGACGCTGCTATAGCGCGGAAGGTCAGCGCTAAAAAAAACACGCCAACCAGAATTGGTGTGTTCAGCGTAATTAGACCACTTTTCATAACATCGCAAAATGCGAATAGATAGGGGAAAACCCGCCATGCGTAAGTGCACACGACGGGATTTTCCCGAATTCAAATTCAATCAGAGCGCCGCGAATTGCTAACGGCCAACAATACTAGCGTCGCTGCAGTTGAGTTTAAATTAGCTATCTGCGGGTTTTTATATCCCCCCATGTTGTGGACAGTTTTTCAACCGGTGCAAAACCGAGCGCAGTCGTAACGCCAAGCCCATCATTCATGATCGCCGCGATTTCCGCCCCGCTCAATACCCGGCTGAATACCCCGATATCGTCCACTGTAACCTGTGCGGAAGAGCCATACCTGCCGCAAATATGCCAAGGACCGTGTTCATCGGTCCGAACAAACGGTTCCGTTCCGGGACCGCGATTGACAATTTGACCATTCTGGTATATCACTGTCTCTTTGCCATTTCCCGTAAAGGCGTAGTGGTTCATCTCGGCGCCGTTTGCGGGAAACCGCCAATGATGGTCCTGGGGAGGCTTGCCGTATTGCCACATCATAAACTCGCCCTCGCCGTCATCCCACGGAAAGTGAACCAGAATTCGGTTGTCCCACGGCCCGCCGGGCTCAAATGAGAAGAGATCTTTTTGGGCAAAGCTGTCGATTTTGTCGTTTCGCTGCACCCATGCGGTTATTGAAATCTCTGTCTCGTCGGGAAGATTGCCGGCATTCGCATCGTCTTCGTCAGGCCCTAACCGCTCATCCTTGATGAAGTTTGGGACTATGATAACGCTGCCCTCGCCTTCACATTTCAGAGCCGTGCCGAATTTGCCGTCAACCCACGACGGCCTTAGCGCATCGCTGTCAGGACGATTACCTTGCAGTCTGCCGTCCATGTCGTGGGGGTTGCCCGACGCGTCATTGGCAGTGACTCCTTCCCCCTCATCAAATAGCCAAACGGCAATAATGTCGTCGGGGTCGAGTGCGGCATGAGTCGGGGCTGTCACCATAATCCCAAACAATGAAACGGCGCTGACGCATACCAGCGTTTTTAGCATGAGTTTCAATTTGCATTTCCTCCATCTACAGCCGGTACGGTATAGGATGGCCGAATGCTGCCGCTGTAGAAAAACCCATCCCGTATACCTGTACGCGGCGAGTTTTTCAAATATTGAATCTACATACAACGGCGCCAGTTGCTAAACTGCAAGCAAAACACCACTCGCGCCGTTGTGGTTATGCGTAGCAATCTCTTAGCTAATTTTTGGTTTTTATCACCCCCCATGTTGTTGATATTTTTTCATCCGGTTGAACATCAAGAGCCGCCGCGGCGGCAAGCCCGTCGAGCATGATAGATGCAATTTCACCTTGGGTCAATACCCGGCTAAATACGCCGATGTCGTCCACTGTAACCTGAGCGGAAGAGCCAAACCTGCCGCAAATATGCCATGGACCGTGTTCATCGGTCCGAATAAACGGCCTCGATCCGGGACCGTGATGCACCATTTTACCATTCTGGTAAATCACTGTGGCTTCGCTATTGCCGGTAAATGCGTAGTGGTTCATCTCGCCGCCGTTTGCGGGAAACTCCCACGGATTGTCGAAGTCAGGTCTGCCGTATTGCCACATTATAAACTCGCCCTCTCCGTCATCCCACGGAAAGTGCACCAGAATCCGGTTGTCCCACGGCCCGCCGGGTTGGAACGAAAAGAGGTCTCTCTGAGCCGCCGTGCCGATTTCATCGTTGCGCTGCACCCATGCGGTTATGGTAATCTCCGTCTCGTCGGGAATATTGCCGGCAGACGCATCGTGTTCGTGGCGTCCCAATCGCTCATCCTTGATGAAATTCGGGATGACGATAACGCTGCCCATACCTTCACATTTCAGGGCCGTGCCGAATTTTCCGTCTACCCACTTCGGTTTTTCGCCGGCGTTGTGCGCCCGCTTGGTGACTTCCAACCTACCGTCCATGTCGAGCGGGTTTCCCGAAGCGTCGTTGGCAGTGCCGCCTGCGCCCTCATCGAATAGCCAAATTGCAATGATGTCGGCGGGGTCTAGGACGGCGAAAACCGGGATTATAACGATAAACCCGAACAATGAAACAGTGGCGGCGCATGCCAGTGCCTTTAGCATAGACTTCATTTTGCATTACCTCCATCTACAGCCGGCACGGTATAGGATGGCCGAATGCTGCCGCTATAGAAAAACCCATCACGTATACCTGTACACGGCGAGTTTTTCGAAAACCAAATCTACGTGAAACGACGCAAATTGCTAAACCGCGAGCAAAACATTACTTGCACCGTTTTGGTTAAAAGCCTGTTTGAATAATGGGCGGCAATGCCATTCTTGGGGGTTTGAGTTGCTATAACCGGTGGAACTTCTATCGCGCGGGATTTTCTATCGCCTTCGCTATTCGCTCAGTTAATCCAATTTGGTCGCTCGATTCCATCAAATACCTTACTCCGGCATTGGGCGGGGCAAGATGCCCCACCTACGGAGGGTAGTGAGGTACTATACACCTGCCGCACCTATGGTACTGTATAAAATGAATTTTCACACAGGTTCTAAGAGAATGTATATATAGAATAAATTGCGGCCTTAATCACGTCCACTAAAGAAAAACCCGCCCTACACACGTGCAGGACGGGTTGTTTTGGAAATCACCTTTGCTGAAGCGCCGCGAGCTGCTAAGCGTATTCACGTTCATTACTCACAGTGCTTGAGTTTTAGACACGACAACGCAAAGCTATTTGGGAGACGACTTAATTTCTCCCCATGTTGTCGATAATTTTTCAGCCGGTTCAACACCGAGGGCTGCAATTGCGAGTCCTTTCTGCTGAATGGACGCGATTTCGTCATCGCTAAGAACTCGGCTGAACACCCCAACGTCATCGACTATAACTTGAGCCGAGGAACCGAACCTTCCGCCGATGTGCCAAGGACCGTGTTCGACGGTTCGAACAAACGGTTTTGCACCGGCGCCCAGATGGACAAATTCGCCATTCTGGTATATGACAGTCTCTTCACCGTTGCCGGTAAAGGCGTAGTGGTTCATTTCGCCGCCGTTCCCGGGAAATTCCCAGTTGGTGCCTTGGAACGGTTTACCATACTGCCACATAATAAACTCGCCTGCTCCGTCATCCCAGGGGAAGTGGACCAAAATTCGGTTATCCCATGGACCGCCGGGCTCATATGAAAACAGGTCTTTTTGCGCCGCGCTGCCGAGTTTATCCAGCCGCTGCACCCAAGCCGTAATGGTAATGGTTGTTTCATCGGGAAGATTTCCGGCAGCTTCATCCTCTTCATCAGGACCTAAACGCTCGTCCTTGTTGAAATTCGGGATATTGATTACACTGCCTGCACCTTCGCATTTCAAGGCTTTGCCGAACTTGCCGTCAACCCATTGAGGTCTCAGGTTATCGCTGTCGTTGGCGCCGCCTTCAAGCGTGCCGTCCATGCTCTTGGGGTTGTCCGACGAATCTACGGTCTTATTGCCCTCACCTTCGTCAAACAGCCAAATAGCGACAATGTCAGCGGGGTCAAGTGCCGCATTGGTTGGGACCGCAACCAATAGCCCGCTCAATGCAACAGCGCTGACAAATGCCAGTATTTTTAGCGTCGGTTTCATTAGCATTTCCTCCTTTTTAGTTGGCGGATTCGCCAACATTTTTGGAATGGTGTCTGGGCAATTACCGCCCAATCACCTGTTCAGGAACGCATCGGCCACCGTACCCCTTGCGGGAGCGGATTGCTATGCGCACCATTCAAATTGCACGGGGCCTTATTCTTATTAAGAAATGGAACGACCAAAACTCCGTACATGCCCGTTTCCGGGCAAAAATACAGTAATGCTACTATATTTAGCGATAGTATACTATATTTTGTAACATTATTGCAACAAAAAAATGAATATAATGACCACTTAATTTCATTGGAAGTTTTTAAAAAACTGATTTTTTGCACTAACAGTATTGCCTCTCCATGCATTGACCAATGATCCCCGATGCGTACTTTTTGGAAACCGTTACCGATTCAGGATTTTCATGACAATCGGGTGCAATTCCCTATTTGCGGCTACGCAAGATGTCCCTCGCACTGCGTCGCCGCCAGCCCAAGTCGTAATGACGCCGCCGGCGCCGCGAACGATGGGAATTACAGGGAGGACGTCCCACGGGTTCATGATAGGGTCGAGCATGACGTCAGCTCCGCCGCACGCGAGGAGCAAATATCCGTAGCAGTCTCCCCAGGTGCGCAAATACTTCACCTTTTGAGACAATCGCTCAAAACCCGACGACTCGTCTTGGTATTCGGAAATGCTCAGAACGTCCGTCGTCAGCAAAGTTGCTTCGGCGAGTTTGGCAACCCTTCTCATTTGAACGCGGCTGCCGTTAACACTTGTTCGATGGTTGTCGCCGAGGCACAATATGTCCAAAATTGGCTGATTGATCGCGCCTAATATTGGCCTGTCTTCGTGAAGCAGACATATGAGCGTCCCAAAGAGCGGACAGCCGCTGGCGAACGAGATTGTGCCGTCTATCGGATCAAGTATCCAAACAAACTCCGCACGCTCGTTTTCGTTGCCATACTCCTCGCCGATGATACCGTGGTTGGGAAATTCCCGCCGTATCAAATCGCGCATCAATGCCTCAGCTTGGCGATCCGCTAAAGTTACCGGTGTTTCATCTTCTTTGATTTCAACCTCAAAATTCAAAGCGGCGAAGTAGGGTTTAATTACCTTTGCGCTTTCATCGGCGAGCCGACGGATAAATCGGACATATTCCTCGTTCACCACTTCACCATTTTTGGACAACGACACATCAATACTCGATTCTAAAGGAGGTATATTCCCCGCCCAATCGGCGTTCTTCGACCTCGACAGACTCAACCACGGCGGCCGGCGGACCACCCCGAAGGAGCGTTTCAAACTTATCAAGCACGGCTTCTTCTCCTTCGGCGGCAATCTCGACCCCTCCGCTGCGCAAGTTCCGCACGTAACCACGAATGCCGAGCCTTTGTGCAGCCTGTTGCGTAAAATAACGGAAATTTACGCCTTGCACTCTGCCGTGAATGAGAATGTAGCGTTGCATGGTTCGATTTGCTAGAATGGTATCTCCATTCGTCGATTTGCTGCTCAGTTATTTTACCGCAAAGATCTCGGATTGCCCTGAAGCGGAATTGGAATCGGATTGACATCCTCAACACCGCGACGTTGCCGCACAGGTGCCGTATTTCAACCTCGCTTTAGGAAATCAAATCGCGGGGGTACATCTGCTACCCCTGTCCCGCTTCAGCCGCCTGTTGAGAGATTCAATCTTCTGAGCGTAAATTTCGTGTATTGTTCTTCGCCTTCAACAATCTGGATAAACTGGTTGCATGAAACATCGCGGAATGTCTGTGTGATATTGGTGGTTGGCCAGAAGACTTCTAATTTTTCAATTTTTGAAGCGCCCCCCAACCCGATGGTTTGCCGCAGCGGATTGCCGCCAAAGGTGCCGCCGCTGTTGACGTGCTTGTAAATTGAGCGCGGGGAACCGTTTTCGATGACTTGGGCATGGATGCGCGCGCCGATAGCAGAACGATTGGATTGATGTCCGACGAGTTTAACGGTAATCCAGTGATTGCCAAAGCCGGGATTCTCATATAAGATGTTGCCGTACGCGTCTCCGGGGAGCGCACCGCCCATCTGCTCAAAGATGTCCTGGTCGCCATCGTTGTCGAGATCAGCGAAAGCCACGCCGTGCCCCTTCTGCAAATTGCTGAACCCGCCCGCAACGCTCACGTCCGCGAAGCGTAGCCCACGGTCATTGCGGTACATGACGTTAGGCATGATATTTTCGTAGTCCGGGTAACCGGTACCGAGGTAAAAATCGAGATAGCCGTCGTTGTCCAAGTCGCCAAAGTTGGATCCCATGGGCGCTGTAGGGCGAATCAGGTTATATTGTGTTGAAACCTCTTCAAAGCCCCCGTTCCCATCTCCGCGGTACAGACGAGCCATAACAGCGTTCACTTGTTCGGTATGCAGTCCAATCCAACTCGCTGTGAGGTGTTCGAGTTTTGCAGAATAAGCCGAGACATACAAATCCAAGGTTCCGTCGTTGTCAAAATCCCAAAACCAAGCCGGGAAGCTTACCTCTGGAAGGTCAACGTTGAGTTTTCTAGCCATAGGCGTGAACGTTCCGTCACCATTGTTGTGATACAAGCGGTTTCCACCCTTGAAATTCGAAACGTATAAATCTTGCCAGCGGTCCCCGTTGTAGTCGCCCCAGACAACCGCCTTCGCGAATCGATTATTCTGCACGCCCGCCTGGGCGGCGACATCTGTGAATGTCCCGTCTCCGTTATTGCGGAACAGTTGGCAAGGTGCGCGCAAGTTCTTACCATTACGCCCTTTAGAGGTTTCGTTGCCAATGTACACATCAAGGTCGCCGTCGTTGTCGTAGTCCCCCCAAGCCGCGGTGCCTGTAGGATAGTGCACTTCAGCCAATCCGGCATCGAAAGTGACGTCTGTGAACGTACCGTCGCCGTTATTGCGCAGGAGTGAGTTTGGGTGCTGTCCCTGCGCAATTAGCCAGGCGCCGCGCAATACTAGTATATCAGTGTCTCCATCGTTGTCATAGTCCGCTTGTACCATATTCAATCCGCCGTAGACACCCGTCAGTCCCACCTCGTGTGTAACGTCCGAAAACGTGCCGTCCCGGTTATTTTTAAAGAAGTGCATCTGTCCTCGGGTGTCCCATGTCGACGTTACGATGTCGAGGTAATCGTCATTATCAAAATCGTCCACAATTGCTCCGCCCGACAGGTCAAAGGTATCAAGCCCTAACTTTGGTGCGATATTCATGAAACGCGGAATATTCTCGTCAGATTCGAAGGCTGTGCGCGGAATGAGGTATGCCTTGGGTACCTGCTCGGGGTAACCGCCGATTGTCATGTACGCGATGTTTAAAAGCCAACGTACCGCTAGATGCAGCGATTCATACGTTGTCGTATTTTCCAGTACGCGGCTGAAATAAGAGATTGCTTGTTTTGACGGCCCCTGCTGGACATGAATCCCGCCGCCTCGAATCGGGAGAACACAACTATCCGCAGTATTGCGAAGACAGCAGTTTTCCGTTTCGCCGCGCCGCATGTATGCAACTCCAAGCCGAAATAGCGTATGATTCACAATCTCCGCTGGTACCGTACTTTTCATGATTTCGGTTAATTCTAGGGCACGCTCGAGGCAAGAGATTCCGTCTTCTTCATCTCCCAATCGAAGCAGTGCGTGTCCCAACTGCATATTCGCCATCCATCTCGTCCGATTGGACGCTTCATCGGGCAAGCTAGATAGGTGCTTGCGAAGAAAGTGTAAATCCGAATTTCCCAAATAAGCGTTGTTCTTAGAAGTTTCATCGGCAATTGATTTAAGCAGCACAAGCATCCGCTGGTGTCCTGTCGTTTCTTTTGGCGCCGTGGGTTCGGTATTCGATGACACCTCGGATGTTGAAACCGCAAATTCAATATCAGCCGAAATACCAGCTATTTTGCCGAAAAACAGTAAGACTGACAAGAGAACTAACAGCATAGCATCCTTTTGCATGCCTAATCACCCGCTAAATCAGATAGAATTAACAGTTTCATGCAACCCAAAATTTACACCGGCGAACTTCCCGTATAGTATTGTTGAGTTGAGCGTGTTATCGAACACCATTCATCCTGTTGATTATCGCCACAGATTGCGACGCTTCTCGCCAACCGAACCGACGGCTAATAATTGAATAGATTGTTTCTAATTGACCGCAAATTGCGGACATTTTTTATTGGACAATTTGCGGCGATTGCTCTAAAATGGAAACGAATTACATACAGGCCTTAATGCCGTTATTGAATTCAGCATTCCGGAATTAATTCGAACCCATCCAATATCGTATCACGCCGAAAAACACCTTGTCAAGAGGGGAGTCTTGTACTCACCAAGGACAAAAAATGAGATAATATGCCATTTTTTTCTGTGGGTTCGGCGAGCCTGTTTGAGGCGGTATTTTGCATTAATAGACGGCAGGATTACTAAATATATGAACATCGTTATATGAACCCGAAATTGCGGACATTTAAGAGGAGGAAGGTTTTTAGCTAATGAGCGATACGCAACGCCACAAATCTCTACTACTATTTGGCGCACCCGGCGTAGGCAAAGGCACGCAAGGGAAGATGCTTGGATCCATGCCGGGATTTTTCCATGTCTCGAGCGGCGATATATTTCGTGCGCTTGACGCAAATTCCAGGCTTGGCAAACTTTTTCATGAATACTCATCGCGCGGCGAACTTGTTCCGGATGATATTACGATACAAATCTGTACAGCGTACATCTCCGGCCTAACTCCCGAAAACGGCTATGAATCCGGCACAAGTTTGCTTATCCTTGACGGTCTCCCGCGGAATGTCAATCAAGCACGCCTGATGGCTGAGCACGTCGACGTGCTCAAAATCGTCCACCTCGTGTGCGAAGACTTGGAAACGCTCATCGAACGGCTTCGCGGCCGTGCCATCAAAGAGAACCGAACCGACGACGCGCAGGAATCGGTTATCCGACGGAGATGGGAAGTTTATCGAGAGGAGACATCGCCGCTGCTCGAACATTATCCGGAGTCAATTATCGCTAACGTGAACGGCATCGGCAGCCCCGCCGAAGTCTTGCATAGGATACTTGAAATCCTGATTCCCCTGCAGAACCGCCACCTCGACAACCCGCTCATATAACTGCGGACGCTTGGCAGTTAGCTGAATATGCTTTATCAGATAAACCAAAAATGCCCTTAAGGCGTCTTTTGCATAAGAGTTTCACGGTCACTCAAAAGGGGAATACCGCCCGCGAACGACAATTCTGAATGATTCTACGGAGACATTGTTGTGATTGAAGTTGATAATCTCACGAAAAATTACGGTACCACAGAAGCTTTGAGGGGCGTTTCCTTTAAGGTAGATAAAGGCGAAGTGGTAGGCTTCCTCGGCCCAAACGGCGCGGGCAAAACAACGGCAATGCGCATATTGACCTGTTTCATGCCCGCGAGCGGCGGGAGTGCCGCGGTTGCGGGGCACGATGTCTTCAAGGAATCCCTCGAAGTCCGCAAACACATCGGCTATCTTCCCGAGAGTGTGCCGTTGTACCCGGAGATGACTGTCACGGGGTATCTCAAATTCGTCGCTAAAATCAAAGGGACGCCCCGCGGGGTACGCGCGGAGCGGTTGAACCTAGCCATTGACGCCTGCGGATTGAGCGACCGCCGCAACCAGATAGTCGGTCATCTGTCCAAAGGGTTTCGGCAACGCGTCGGATTAGCCCAAGCGCTTATCCATGATCCGGATGTCCTAATACTTGATGAACCCACGTCGGGGCTGGACCCGCGCCAAATTGTCGAGATTCGCGAACTCATCAAAAACTTGGGCAAGGAGCGCACAATCATCCTCAGCACACACATACTGCCGGAAGCAAGCATGACCTGCGAACGGTTGATTGTAATCAATGAAGGGCGGATTACCGGGAATGTAAAGCTGGCGGAAGGACGCGCCGTCTCGGTTGAGGCGGGTGAGGGCGAGAACAACCAACTAGGCGGTGAGAATGAAATTTATCTTGAAGTGGCAGCGCCGGCTGGCGCCATTCACCCGGCGTTAAGCGAAATTCCGGAGGTCAACCGAGTTGAAAGCCGGGGTTTGAGTCCGGGAAACAACCCGACTTTCCATGTCGGTTGCGATGCCGACGTTGATATTCGCGCGCAATTATCATCGCGAATTATACAAAACGGTTGGGGGCTGCTTGAAATGCGTTCGGTAGAAATGACGCTTGAAGAACTCTTCCTGAAATTGACGACGCAAGCGGACAAGAGGTCCTACGAAGAGGGAAATAATTTTCCGGACTCCGACGTGGAGGCGGTAAGCGGCCCGACCGCCGATCAGCCTGAATGAGCGCGTGAGTGCGCTAGGATTGCCTTGCAACCCTCAAGCGGTTTTCCGCTCTAGCTAGCGCGGCTTCGGCGCGCCGGCGGTTAATCCCCCGATCACGCGACTCCAGAAGTTCCTTGGCGCGCTGGCGCGAGGCTTCGGCGCGCTCAATGTCAATGTCGGACGCCCACTCTGCGGTGTCTGCCAACACGGTAACGCCGGTGCGCAGCACTTCAAAAACGCCTCCGCTCGTAGCAAGAGATTTCACCGCCTCGGATTCGCGGATTCGAATCTCTCCAGCCTCTAAGACCGTCAGAAAAGGAATGTGCCCCGAGAGTATCTCAAACAAGCCGAGTTCACCGGGGGCTCTCACGCTCGTAACTTCCCCTTCATAAATTAACTGCTGGGGCGTTCTGATTTCCAAGAGTAGTCGTTTTTCAAGCATTTTTTTCGGGGTAGTTAATCGGCGGCTTCTTGCAATTCTTCGGATTTTGCCTGGTCAAATGCCTCGTCAATCGTGCCGATGTAAGCCAGTGCTTGTTCCGGCACCTCGTCGCAATCGCCCTTGAGAATCGCCTGGCACCCTTGAACGGTATCCTCAATCTTCACGTATTTGCCGGGTTTGCCCGTAAAGCGCTGTGCGACGAACATCGGTTGCGTCAGATATTTCTCCAATTTTCTCGCGCGAGAAACAGTCAGTTTTTGGTCGTCCGAGAGTTCGTCCACACCCAAAATTGCGATGATGTCCTTTAAACTCTCGTATTCCTGCAGAACGGCTTTCACCTGGCGGGTCGTGTCATAGTGTTCCTGTCCGATAACGTCCGGGTTCAAAATTCGCGAGGTCGAGGTCAACGGATCGACCGCCGGGAATCGCCCCATCTGCTGGATGGAGCGTTCGAGGCGCGTCACGGCGTCTAGGTGCCCGAAAACCGCGACGACTGCCGGGTCGGTGTAGTCGTCCGCGGGAACATACACGGCTTGGAACGAAGTAATCGAGCCCTTGTTGGTTGACGTAATCCGCTCCTGCAGTTCGCCCATCTCTGTGGCGAGTGTCGGCTGGTATCCCACCGCTGACGGCATTCGACCCAGAAGCGCGGACACCTCGCCGCCTGCCAGCGTAAACCGGAAAACGTTGTCGATAAAAATCAACACATCCTGCCCGCCCTCGTCGCGGAAATATTCGGCAATCGAGAGGCCTGCCAGACCGACGCGGAGCCGGGCGCCGGGCGGTTCGTTCATCTGCCCGAAGACCATGGCGGTCTTGTCGATTACGCCGTATTCGTCCATCTCCAGCCAAAACTGGTTGCCTTCGCGCGTCCGTTCGCCAATCCCGCAGAAAACGGAATATCCGCCGTGCTGCGTTGCAATATTATAGATGAGTTCGGCGACCAACACGGTTTTCCCGACGCCGGCGCCGCCGAGGAAACCGACCTTTCCGCCTCTCGCAACCGGTTGTATCAGGTCAATCACCTTGATGCCGGTTTCCAACATCTCGGACACTGTACTCAATTCTTCCGGGGGTGGTGGATGGCGGTGAATGGGATACCGTTGTTTAGCGTCTACCGGTCCCCCTTCGTCAATTGGCTGGCCGGTTACGTCGAATACGCGCCCTAACACTTCGTCGCCGACGGGGACCGAAATCGGCTCTCCGCGGTCAATCGCACGTGTACCGCGCACCAGCCCGTCGGTCGTGTCCATCGCGATTGCGCGAACTCGATTTTCGCCTAAATGCTGCTGCACTTCGAGCGACAGCGTCGTTCCGTCTTCGCGCTGCACTTCGATCGCGTTGAGAATATCGGGCAATTTCCCTTCCGAAAAATCGAGGTCAACGCGCGCACCTACGATTTCTAAAACTTTGCCTTCGTTCATAATTTCTCTCTTTCCGTCAATTATCTATTTTGCGAATGTTTTCAGTAAATGAGGCGATTCAATATGCTCGCCGGATTTTATCCGGAAATAAAAAGTCTCTTGGTCTGCTTTGGCGAAAATGCGTTATACAGCGAACCTTCAAGGCTCCACGAATTGAGGTACGGTCTCCAAAACTCTCGTTTTGTGAAGCCGTGCCAATCTCAACGGCTACTCCTCGGCGTAGTCCAAACGCTGTGCGTACAGAAGCTGGGATGACCGGCTTGTGCGGTTCGGCAGTTCAATACTAACAGCCAGTGCCGCTTCGTTTTCCATGTACCTATTGGCTTCCGCGATGCTATCGAACTCAAACTCAACTAACCGGTGAGGAGTTGCGCCGTGAATATTGTCGTATGAGGCTATCCGCTTAACCTCTTCGGGTTCTTGCAAACCGGGTGCAACAGTCGCAATCCAATCCAGATACGCCTCTTTTCCGCCAAGTGGGTAGTCGACTAAATAAACTAGTTTGACCGTCCGGGTTGGGTTTTCGTCCTTTGTATATTCCGCAGAGCGTTGCGCGAACACGTGCGTACTAACCTGGCTGCTGCGGTTTGGGAGATCCCGGAAAACCGCAGCCACATCAGGTCGGCGTAGATAAGTTGCCGCGTCCGATAAATTATCAAATTCAAACTCTACCAGCCGGTGCGGATTCTCGCCCCGCACATTATCGTAAGATGCGACTCGATTAAGCTCTTCGGGCGCCAGCAACGTCGGCGCGACTTCCGCTATCCAAGCGAGATACGCGGCTTTTCCGCCGACCGGATAGTCGACTAACCAGACTACTTTCACCGGTAAGGTTTCCAGCTCAACCATGTCGGTGTCCATGGGCGGCATGATGTCGATCGGAGGCGTCGTGTCCGGCTCGTCATCCTTTGGGATCATCACATCCATCATCATGTCTTGGGACAGATCGCAACCGGTCAAAGCAGCCACAGCCAAGACAGCAACAACTAAAATGCTCCTTATCTGAAATGTCATCAGTTTGCCTCCTTTGGTGTAACAAATTATGAACAGTTAAGTTTTGGCCGTCCGTTCACATCGGTTTCGTGAAACCGAATTTCCCTTTGCATCCTGATTCTGTTTACTGACGGTGTAAGGCACGTTTCACACCTGAACACACCGTGAAGTACCGGCGTTTACTCGTCGAAATGGTAGATGATTTGGTCGAAGCGGTCGCACGCGAATGAGAACACGAAAATCAACGGCTCGCCGCCGATGCACTGCACGGCGTGTTTCGCATTAGACGGGATATAGACCGCTGACCCGGGGCCTATATCCGCTTCGTGACCCTCGATTGTCATAATGCCGGTGCCGCTGGCTACGTAATACGTCTCCGCAGGCTCGTGGTGGTGAAGCGGAAGCCGTGTACCTGCCGGAAACTCCGCCACGCCCGTGACCAGCCCGCTGCTCGGTCCCAGTTCTCCGGAAACCAGAATTTTCCAGCGAATCTGGCTTTTGGCGGCAATGGCGGGATCATCCCAACCCTCCCAAGCTAACTCTGCTTGATTGATGATTATGGGTTTCTGGCCGCTCATAGCTCTCTTGTATTTCCGGCATTGGTCAAGGTTGCCGCATCAGGATTTTAACCCTCGAGCGCCGCGGCGCCGCTCACAATCTCCGAAATCTCCGTAGTAATCTGCGTCTGGCGTGCCCGGTTCCGCTGTAGGACTAAATCGTCAATGAGTTCCTTGGCGTTTCGAGTGGCATTCTCCATCGCCGTCATCCGCGCCGCTTGCTCGGCGGCGTTGGAGTCCAAAAGCACCTTCCACATCTGCATGTTCAGATGTTTCGCCAGTACCGACTGAAATATTGCGTCTTGCCCCGGCTCATAGACATAATCGAGGAACAGGTCGTCGCCGGTCGGAATCTCGGGCGTAAGCGGCAGCAACTGCTCGACCAAGACAGTCTGTAGAATTGCAGATTTGAAATCGTTGTAGATGACCTCCACCTTATCGACCGTTTTATCCCTGTAAAGATGTTCAAACTCTGACACTATGGCGACCGCCGTCTCAAATGCGAGTTGCCGAAATATGTTCACGTATTCCGCGATCACATTATAATTCCGCCGCGCGAAATGGTCGCGCGTGCGCCTGCCGACGCAAATGACCGACACGTCCGCGCCCTGCGCTTCATAGTGAGCCCGCCGCTGTGTTGTTGTTCGGATGACGTTGCTGTTAAAGCTGCCGCACAGCCCGCGGTCCGCGGAAACGGAGATAAGGCACACCCGCTTGAGTTCGCGCGACTCCAACAGGGGATGGGTAGGATTTTCAATCTGCGAAATGAGGTGGCCCAATATAGTGTTGAATTTTTCCGCGAACGGGCGCGTCGCGAGGATATTTTCCTGTGCGCGCCGCAGCTTCGCCGCGGCGACCACTCGCATCGCATCCGTCACCTGTGCAATATTTTCGATACTTGCGATTCGGCGCCTAATTTCACGTAGTGTTGCCATGGTAAAACCTCAGATGAGTAATAGAGTAAGGCGTAATGAGTTACTGATCGCCAAACCCATCCTTAAAGCTTTTAGCCGCCTCATGCAGCTTCCCAATCAACTCATCACTGAGTTGCCCCGTGTCGGCAATTTCCGTTAGGACGTCCGCGTGATTTCTCTCCATGTATGCCAAGAATTCGGATTCAAACCGCGCCGCCAAATCTGTCTCAATGTCGTCTAGATACCCGTTCGAGCCGCAGAAAATAGAGGCAATCTGTTTCTCGACCGGCATCGGCTCGTATTGCGGCTGTTTCAGCAACTCAACCAACCGCTCACCGCGCCGAAGCTGGCCCTGGGTCGAAGTGTCCAAGTCGGAACCGAACTGCGCGAAGGCGGCAACTTCGCGGAAACTCGCCAAATCAAGTTTGAGCGTGCCCGCAACTTCGTCGGATTTCATCGCTTTGGTCTGGGCATCACCGCCGACGCGAGACACCGAGGTGCCGACATCGATCGCCGGTCGCACGCCTTGGTTGAAGAGTTCGGATGTCAAGTAAATCTGCCCGTCAGTAATTGAAATCACATTTGTCGGGATGTAAGTCGTGAGGTCGCCCTCGAAAATCTCAATAATCGGCAACGAGGTTAAAGAACCCGCGCCCAAGTCGTCGCTGAGTTTGGCGGCGCGTTCCAACAGGCGGGAGTGCAGATAGAATACGTCGCCCGGATATGCTTCGCGCCCCGGCGGGCGGCGTGAGAGCAGCGACATTTGGCGGTATGCCCACGCATGTTTGGTCAAGTCGTCGTAAATGACAAGTGCGTGCTGCCCCTTGTCGCGGAAATATTCGCCCATCGAAGTGCCCGTATAGGGCGCAAGATATTGGAGCGGAGAAGGCTCGCTCGCCGGCGCGGAAACGACAATGGTGTAATCCATCGCGCCGTGCTCTTCAAGGATATCCACGACCTGCGCAACCGTCGAACCCTTCTGTCCGATGGCTACATAGATGCAAAAGACGTCGGTATTTTTTTGGTTGATGATGGTGTCAATCGGGATAGCTGTTTTGCCCGTTTGACGGTCGCCGATAATTAGCTCGCGCTGTCCTCGGCCGATCGGCGTCATGCTGTCAATCGCCTTTAAACCGGTGTAAAGCGGCTCGTTCACCGGCTGGCGTTGCACGATTCCCAGCCCTTTCCGCTCGACGGGGAGAGTCTGTTCGGTCTTAATCTCTCCTTTGCCGTCAATCGGTTGTCCAAGCGCGTTCACTGCGCGCCCAAGCAGCGCTTCGCCGACGGGCACTTCAAGTAGCCTGTTCGTCCGCTTGGCGATATCGCCTTCATGGATGAGCTTATCCTCGCCGAAGAGGACGCAGCCCACGTTGTCCTCTTCCAGGTTGAACGCCATGCCGAACACCTCGTTTGGGAACTCGACCATTTCGCTCGCCATGACATTGGCGAGCCCGTGCACGCGGGCGATACCGTCGCCGACATCCAACACCGTCCCGGAATCGTATACGTCGACCTGCTGGCTGTATTGCAGCAGTTGTTGCTTTAATATGTTTGAAACCTCATCGGGTCTAACTTCTCTTGCCATGAACTGTTTTCTCCCTTATCCCCTCGCAAGTAATGTTCTCATTCGCTGAAGCTGTGTGACAACGCTGCCGTCGAATACGGTGTCCCCCAACCGAACAACGGTACCGCCTCGGATATCCGCGTCTATGCCCAACTCGAGCCGCACCTCCGCCGCGCCCGAATATTCCATCAGCCGCTGCGTGAGGTCCGCCTGCTGCGCATCGTTTAGCGGCACCGCTGAAGTCACTTGGGCGACCACCCGCCCCGCTTTCCGATCCACTATCTCCAAAAATGCCCTCAATATTGCTTCCAAGAACCGATCACGCTGTTTCGACGCAAGCAGCAGCAGGAAATTGAGCGTTAGCGGCGCTACCGTTGCGGATAATAGCTGCTGAAACATCTCGCCCTTGAACCGCGGGGATAGAATCGGGTTGCTCAAGAAGTTTTCGAAATCTTCCGATTCACCAGTCAACTCGATAAGCCGGTTGGCATCCGCAACGATTCGGTCCAAGGCATCCTGCTCTATGGCTGCATCATACAGCGCTTGCGCGTAGGGTTTGGCAATGCGAATCTCTCTCATTGGATAGTTTCTTCAAATTGAATGCTTTAAATTATTGTGTGTTCTGCGCCGGTAGGCGGCTGATTGACTCGTCAATAATATGCCGATGTTTCTCGGCGTCGAGCGTCTGATCTATGATTTTGCCGGCGGCGTCGATAGCGATTTCTGCGACAGTCCCGCGCAATTCGAGAATGGCTTCCTCTTTTTCGCGCTGAATCGCGGCACGCGCCTTTTCGAGTTCCAATGCTGCGTCTTGGCGCGCTGCATCAAGTATGCGCTGCCGCTCCGCGTTCCCTTCGTCAATTGCCGCCTGAATCTTCGCCTGCCCCTCGGATTCAATCTCGCTGAGCCGCTGACGTGTTTCAGCGTTCAACCGGTCCAACTCGTGCTGCTCCGCCTCGAACTTCTCCATACGCGAGGTAATCTCCTGCTGGCGGTCATCCAATAGCCCGCCGATGCGGCCGAAGACGAATTTCCAAAGCACCAACAGAACAACCAGAAAACCGATTACTTGAAGGATTATTGTCTGCGGATCGATTCCAATGGCGCCCAATAATCCGCCGCCGCCGCCGGCTTCCGCGGCAAATGCGAACGGAATCGCCGCTATAGTGAACGCACAGAACGCTAAGATTATAACTGAAATTTTTTTCATAATGTTTCGCCGTCTCATTGTTGCTGAAACATAGTGCGCGACCGAAACGATCGCGCATTATGTTTCATGGCCCTTCTAGTGGCTGTGGTCTGCGTCGGGGTGTTCCTCGGACGACCCTACCTGCATTATCTTTTCAAGCGCGCTGACCTTTTCGCCTTCAGCCGGCGTTACGTCCGGCAGTTTTCCCATCAGCAAGAAAAAGATCAACAGCGAGTAGATGACCAGCGATTCGATGAGCGCCAAGCCGATAATCATCGCCGTCTGAATCCGAGGCGCCGCCTCGGGTTGACGCGCAATGCCTTCGAGAGCGGTGCTCGTCGCCTTTCCTTGTGCAGTTGATGCCGCGATCACGGCGATGGGCAGCCCAAGCGCCACCCCAAAAGCTAAAACCGCGAGATAAATCATGAATGTTCCTCCTTTGAATTTTATGCCGAAATAGAGTTTTGAAACCGAAAAAACGATAATTTGCGGACGGCGTGAGCCGCCCATTGTTCAAGGATGCGCCTCCGCGCCGTGTGCATCATCATCGTGGGAAAGAAATGTCACGATGTAGATTGAGGTCAACATCGAGAAGACCAGTGCTTGCAGGAAGCCGCCAAACAACCCGAAAAACAGCATCGGCACCTGGATAGGAGCCCAAGGGATCATGCCCGCGATCGCCGGAATTGCAAGCCCCAACAGCGTCAAATTTATGACGACGGACTCCTCGCCGAAGATATTGCCGAAAAGCCGAATCGCCAAAGAGCCGGCGCGTGCGGTTTCGCCGATGATGTGCAGCGGAAACATCAATGGCCCCAACCACCACGGATCGCCGATGAAGTGCCGCAGATAGCCGACCAGCCCGTTCTCCTTAATCGCAATGATATGAACACCAATCAGCGCACTAATGCCGAGCGCGAGCGTCGTGTTCAAATCTGCCGTCGGAGCTTGAAAACCGGGTATGAGGCCGAGGTAGTTCAAAAACAGGATAAAGATGAAATAAGAGCCGACAAACGGAACATATTTCTTTCCGTGGTCGCCCAAGATTCCGCCGAAGAAGTTTATTAACCCGCCGACGAACAGTTCCAGAAAAGTCTGTCCTTTACCTCGCGGGAGGCGCCTTAAATTCCGCGTGGCAACGATGAATAGGATTGCGATAAACAACACCACGAAATAGGCATTGGGAATGAGATCCGGCTGATGCCATCGTTGGGGTTCCGGAACAACTTCGTTCGGCAGCAGTTTCGAGATAGGGCTTAACCAAGAACGGTGCGCATCTTCGCCCGCAAAGGCGGCGGGAACCGCAGCCGTAGCGGAGATTAAGATTGTGAATAACAGCGTGAAAACCAATTTTTTCATAGTGTATCGTTCGTTAACGCTTTGTTGCGCCGCCTCTGAACAGAATCCCCGCCATCAGCCCGAAGGCTTTGAGAATTATGACAACCTGCACAAGCCCGACACCTGCCGCGAGGGTGTAGATGTTCAACCAGTTCGCTTTCATCAAGAAATAGAAGCCGCCGAAGATAACTGTAAATTTGCCGATCGCGATGAATCCAAGCCACCGCTTCGCTTTGGGCGAACTACCGGGTACTACCATACGGCGTACGACAAGTTCCAGCGCCAATACAGCGCCCAAACTGAACAGGCTGCCGATGGCAAAACTTAAGCCAGTCGGAAACCCGTATATTCCCCATAGCACCGCCGTCCCGAGCAACGCAAGTATGGTCGACCAGCGGTAAACCTGTTGGAGGAATCCATCGTCCACTTCAATCGGCCCACGGGGATTCACTTTACGAACCTTCCTCCGAATCCTCTACTTCTTTGCGCTCACTGCGCTCCATGCGTCTGTTCCAACGAGACACGGCTCGAAACATCTCAATAAAACCCGCCGCTGTGCCGAATAAAAATCCGATAATCGATCCGGCGGTCGGGTTTCCCAGCTTCCCGCCAATCCACCTGCCGGCGAAAAACCCGATGACTATGGCGAGCGCGAGCGTTAAACCGATGGTGCCCAAATCGCCCGCGCTGATCCAATCGCTGCCTCTCTTCTTGGACCAAAACATCTTGAACTCGCCCGCCCCGTAAATTCAACCCCGGGGCTTAATGTATTTCGATTAACGCAGAAAAACGAAGGTCACCGCCACAAACAGCGGGAAGAGTATGACGACCGACCAGAGCATGAATCCGAAAAAACTCGGCATCTTGATGCCGCTGCCTTCCGCAATCGACTTCACCATAAAGTTCGGGGCGTTCCCGATATAGGTGTTCGCTCCCATAAAAACGGCGCCGACGGAAATCGCCGTCAGAATCCTGACAAACTCGAGATGTTGTGCTCCGGTGAGCGATCCGTTCAGGATTTGCGGCACCACGGCTTCCGTCAACTCCAGCTTCCCGAGCGCCGTGTTGAAGAACGTCAAATAGGTCGGTGCGTTGTCCAAGAAACTCGATAGTATGCCCGTCACCCAAAAATAGTGGAGCGGTTCGGTAACCGACCGAATTAATCCGCTTAGCGCGCCGTGTTCCCCAGCTTTGAGAATCGCCAACGCGGGGATAATCGTCATGAAAATGCCGGCAAACAGCTTGGCGACTTCGGCGATCGGTTCCCATTCAAAGTGGTTCTCGCGCCGCAGCGCGCCTTCGAAGGGTGTGAACTTCAACGACATCAGCCCCATACCAACGATGAGCAGATCCCGAAGCAGGTTCTGCCACGCCACGTGGACGCCCAGAATGTTCACCTCGCCCAGACTGGCGGTGCCGCTCATCAAAACTGCCCCGACAATGCCGGCGAGGAAAATCAGGTTGTAAAGCCCCGCAATGCGAATCGGCGCGCGCTCGCCGTCGTCCGGCGCCTGGCCGCCCTCGCGTTTAAATAGAATCGTGTCCAAAACGAAGAAGATGCCCAGCAGCAGCACGCTGATAAACACCATTTGCGGGAAAAGCGCGGTTGTCGTCCAGAAAAACGGGACGCCGTGCAGAAATCCCAAAAACAGGGGCGGGTCGCCCAACGGCGTCAGCGAGCCGCCGATGTTGCTTACCAAAAAGATAAAAAAGATTACCAAGTGCGTCTTGTTCTTGCGGTATGCGTTGGCGCGAATCAGCGGGCGAATCAGCAGCATTGACGCGCCGGTTGTGCCAATCCACGAAGCAATTGCCGTTCCAATCAGCAGCAGCACTAGGTTGACAACCGGCGTGCCGCGCAGCGTGCCGCGAACCACAATTCCGCCCGCGACCGTGAACAGTCCCCAGAGCAGTATGATAAATGGGATATAGTCGATCAGATAGATATGGAGTATGTCGTAAAACGCAGCGACTCGAAAGATTGCGAGATACGGCAGCGCGAAAATTAACGCCCACGCTAACGAAATCTTGCCGTAATGCTGATGCCAGAAATGCGGCGCGGCAAGCTGCCAAAACGCAATCGAAAGCAGAATGCCGATAAACGGGATTACGCTCCAAACCGGCAATACGGCGCCGTCAACGCCGTGGTGCTCCGCATGGTGCGGGGCGTCTGCGTGGTGGGATTCAACGCCGTGGCTGGTATGGGTATGGCGATCGCCTTCCGCCGAAAAACCTAAAGGTGCAAACAGATGTAACGATGTGCCTAAAAGGACAAATGGTAGAAAACTGCGGCTAATCTTCACCTTAACTGAATCGCCTCATCGCCGCTAACAAAGGTCGGTGCTGCAACCTTCGGCGGCGTCGCACGAAAGATTGACTTGTCATGAACCGATTGAATCTTTGACAAGTTCGCTTCCAAAAAAGAAATGTACAAAAACGCCATGAAGTTTGTGAAATTTTTCACAAACTCAAGCCAAAAAAAAATGTATTACGCGCACTTTCATCACGCAAACACGTATTGTCTCACATTTCTGGGAGCGTGTCAAGTTTTTTTTCGGAGGGGATTTTGAAAAAACGGAATGTGGTTTATTTTTCGGCGGACGATTTTTCGACGGCTTTGCGGCGCGCCCGCGCTTTTCGGGCGAGCTGCCGTTTCATAGCATCGAGCTGGTTTTTGCGGTTCAGTTTCCGGCTAATGTCTTCCGCAATAGTTTTTGGGGCGCGCTTCGTTTTCATTATAGGTCTCCGTGCCAGATAAATTGACGCATCGTTTCGGCGTGCATAAATGAAAACGACAATGGGGTTGGGTGCGGTTTCACACATTTCAACACGTGTTGTGGAAGCGCGGCGAAATTCATCCGCTATTGACGGGTGAGGTGGCTTTTTGGTATACTAAACATCATAACGATGGTTGGGGATTAGGATTTGTTAGGAGGGTTTGTCTGAACTGTGATTTGTGTGATTAAATGATTGGCTATGATAAAGAGAGTTCTTGTAGGTTGGGTTGAGCGGAACATACCTTAATATGTTAATCAGATTATTAACGGTGGCGATTTAGGAAAGATGTCGTGGGCAATACGCGTGGAGCGTAACCCAACGCTTTTCGGTATTCTGGACACATTTCAATACGCGAAAAGTGTTGGGTTACGAGCGTTGGGTTACGCTAGATTGTAGGGAATTAATAATTCATTAAAACACGAAACGCCTGCGGTGAAGCTAACTGTTTCGATTAACACCGCTTAACCCAACCTACAAAGACATGAAAATAGAAACACAATGGAAATGCGGTAAATATCTGGTTTGCCGAGTGCACAAGGAGGCGGGTCGCCTATGAACGCTGCGGTAATTGCGGTTGTCGTGTTGATTCTGTATTTCTTGGGGTACCGCTACTACTCGAAATTTCTTTCCGAGAAGATTTTTCGGTTGTCCGACGATGAGCCGATGCCCTCGCATGTGCTGGAAGATGGCGTGGATTATGTTCCGACGAACAAGCACGTGCTGTTCGGACACCACTTCTCATCCATTGCCGGCGCGGCGCCGATTATCGGGCCCGCGATTGCCGTGTTTTGGGGTTGGCTGCCCGCGATTATCTGGGTGGTGCTCGGCACAATCTTTATGGGTGCCGTGCACGATTTCAGTGCGCTCGTGGTTTCGGCGCGGCGGAAGGGGCGGTCCGTCGGGGATCTCGCCGGGATTCTGGTGAATTCCCGTGCCAGAACGCTGTTTCTGATAATCGTCTACTTCCTCATATTTTTCGTCCTCGCGGTCTTCGCCTACGCCATCGCCACCCTGTTCGTCAAATATCCGACAAGCGTGCTGCCCATCAATTTCGAGATTGTAGTCGCGCTCGGGATCGGGTTTCTGCTCTATCGAAAAGGGATTCCGCTGCTCTGGCCGTCTATAATTGCGCTGCTCATGCTTTACGTCATGGTCTGGGTCGGCACGCGTGTGCCGATACCGCTGCCCGAGATTATGGGCAGCCAAAAGGTGACGTGGATTATCCTGCTGCTGGGTTACTCATTCGTTGCGTCGGTGCTGCCGGTGTGGCTGCTGCTGCAGCCGCGCGACTATATCAACTCCCACCAACTCTTTGTCGGTTTGGCGGTGATGTTCTTGGGGCTGATGGTCGCGCATCCGTCGATGCATGCGCCCGCAATCAACCCCAACCCCGTGGGCGCCGTCCCCATGTTTCCGTTCATCTTCGTAACCATTGCCTGCGGCGCGATCAGCGGTTTCCATGGTTTGGTTTCGAGCGGCACGACATCCAAACAGTTGGAAAAAATGACGCACGCGCGGCACGTCGGTTACGGCGGGATGCTGGGCGAGGGAACCTTGGCGATGTTCGCCACGCTCGCGGTCGCCGCCGGGTTGAGCCAAAGCGAATGGCTTACCCACTACCACGATTGGCATGCGGCGAGCAGCGGCGGCATCACCAATTTCGTGCTCGGCGCGTCGACGTTCTTGCAGGCGCTGAAAATTCCCGAACTGTTGGCGAATACCTTTATCAGCGTCATCGTCATCAGCTTCGCCGCGACCTCGCTCGACACCGGCACGCGAATACAGCGACTCATCGTCGGCGAACTCGGCGCGGCGTATAAGATAAAAGGATTTCAAAACCGCTACGTCGGCGCGGCGTTGGCGGTCGTGCCCAGTCTGCTGCTGGCGCTGCTGGTCGAAGCCCCGAACCTCGGACCCGGTTCCGGCGGTTTTCTGCTCTGGCCGCTCTTCGGCGCAAGCAACCAACTCGTCGGCGGGTTGACCTTGCTCGTTGCGACGATTTTCCTCTGGAAATCGGGGCGTCCCATCATCTATACGTTGATACCGATGTTCTTCTTGATATGCATGACGACGGGAGCCATGATTTTAAACTTTAAGTCGTTTTGGCATAACCCGCTGCTGCTCGTCCTTTCTGCCATTATTCTGGCGCTCGAAATCTGGCTGATTCTGGAGGCGGTCGTCGTGTTCAAGAGTCGGCGCGGCGGCGAAAGCGGCATCCCGCAAGAGGCGGAGATGGATTAGTGAATAGACTGAAAACTTTGGAACGGCAACCGCACTGAATTTGTGTCATAAGGATAATATTGCCGACTCTTCAACTGAACGAAGGAGGATGGAAATGAAAACGCACTGTCGGATTTCTTTTGCAATTATCGTAGCCTTTATTTGCAGCGCATTGATAGGCATCGAATTCGCCAGCGCAGATCATGATGCAGTAGTTGATAACGACAAGGAAGCGCCGGATTTTACCCTGCCGGACACGAATAATCGAAACGTGACCCTAAGCGAGCATGAGGGGAGGGAGAACGTCGTCCTAGTCTTTTACCGAGGGCAGTGGTGACCGTCCTGTATTGACCAGCTCGTCGAGCTGCAGCCGCATTACACCCGCGTTCGCGAACTCGGCGCCGAGATGTATGCCATCAGCGTGGACAAACACGCCGACTCGATACGCGTGCTCGTGCAAGGGAATAACAGACACAATACTAAAGTGACGTTTCCTATCCTATCAGATTCAAATCCAGTTCTGGCGACCATAAAAAAATATGGCGTGAAGGATAGAATCTCGCCATTCGCCAGACCGGCTACTTTCGTTGTCGATAGGGATGGAATTATTCAATGGCACGACGTCGGAACACACAAGGATGACCGCGCATTTGCTCAGGAAATTCTCCCCGTTCTCGAAGACCTCAGCGAACCGCCGAACACGCCGCCCGAGATATTCGGAACGATTCCGGATCTCTATGTACAATCCGATCAACAGCCAGAAGACTTCGATCTGTCCGAATTCGCGTACGATAAGGAGGACTCGCAGGGCAGCCTGCGCTGGGAAGTGGAGCCAACGAAAACCGAATATTTTACCGCTGAAATCAACGGCCATCAGCTCACAATCACGCCGTTCCCGGACGAATACGGTGAGAGAAGCATTACATTGAGGCTTTTTGATTCCGGCGGTGACATGGATTCGCAATCGCTGTTCGTCACGGTCATCCCGGCGCCGAATTTTCAGAAAACGATTCGCTTGGTCGTCCGCGGCGGGTTAAACCTGATTCACCTTCCAATCGGCGTGAACATCGTTAATGGCGCACCGGGAACTATCACCCGAATCAGCGAACTCTACGACGTGCTCGGCGGATCGGAAAATGTCCACTGGCTGGTAACCAGTTCCCCGGATGTGCCGGGCGGGGTGAATGAGTTGAAACCGTATTTCGGCGGTGCCAACGATTCAATTATTGAAGCCGAAACCGGCGTCCTCGCCGCACTGCGAGAGCCGAGAACGCTGCACCTTGTCGGAACGCTGCTCAATGCGCCGCTTCCCCTCAATCCGGGTTGGAATATCGTCGGTGTGCCGCATTACGACAGCGGTATTTTACTTCTCAGCGACGTCGCGGGAATAGATGTTATTCAAGGCAACGCCTCCCAAATTGCCGTATTCGAAGATGGTAAATTTTTTGCGAATGCGCCAAGCGGCATTATTAAAAGCACCCAGTCCGATAGGAGATTAGAAACGGGGCAGGCGATCCTGATTGAAATGACGGGCGCCGCAACCATACCGTTGCCGTTGAAATAAGTTGGCGGCTGAAGCCTATCTCTGAATCGAGTCTTACCGCCGATGAACCCAACCCACATCTCAAGCACTATTCGCCAGGGCGTATCGGGCGGCGTTTTCCCCGGCGCGGTGGCTTACATCGTCGAAGGCGGAAACCTATCCTATTATGAAGCCTTCGGGAACCGTATGATCGAACCGGATGTTAAACCGATGCACCGCGGCACAATCTTCGATATCGCGTCGCTCACAAAACCCATCGTCATCTCGTCGCTCGCCCTGCGCCTCGTCGAGTCCGGCGATATCCATCTGCGCGCCCCCGTCCGAGACTGCCTCCCCGAATTTTCGCATCCGGAGGTGACGGTTCACCACCTGCTGACCCACTCCTCCGGGCTGCCGGCGTGGCGGTCGCTGTATCTGGAAACCGAATCGAAAGAGGGCGTCGTTGAACATCTGGGGCAGATGCCGCTGGAGCAGCCGCCCGGCGAAAGAGTCGAATACAGTTGCCTCGGCTATATCCTGCTCGGCGTGCTCATTGAACGCGCCGTGGGAAAACCGCTCGACCGCCTGGCTGGCGAACAGATTTTTCAGCCGCTGCAAATGTCCAAAACGCGGTATAATCCGCCGGAATCGTGGAGGGACAGTATCGCCGCAACGGAGGATTCGAACAGCTTCGAAAAACGCATGGCCGACCATCGCCGCTACGATTGGCGGGAAGGGGTGAACGTTGGCGCGGTGCACGACGAGAATGCCCATTATCTCGGCGGCGTGTCGGGAAACGCGGGCTTATTTTCTACCGCTGAGGACGTTTCGAAATATTGCCGCATGATGATTGGCGGCGGAGACGGGGTGTTGACGGAGAATGACGTGGCGCAGATGGCGGCTAATCAAACGAAGGGGTTAAACGAATCGCGCAGCGTGGGTTGGATTATCTTGGAGGACGGCTCGCTCTACCACACCGGTTTCACCGGCACTTCCATCTTAATCAACTTGAAAAGCAGGTCATTTGCCGTTTTGTTGACGAACCGCGTTCACCCGAGCGCATTCGGTCCTAGCATGGTCGAATTTCGCGCCAAATTTCATCAGGAAATTTTTTGATATTGCGGCTACAACTATCGTTTTAAGTAAAGAAGAGTTTCCTTAATCTGTCGCCCCTCTGGGGCTTTCGATTTAGGTGAATTAATGATTTTATAAACCTGAGAATCTCTATCGTACTCGCAAATCACTCGCTCGATCCTGCGCTGGGGCTTTGGCTTATGACAACTGGCTACTGTAAAATTAGAATTTTCAAACAGGTTCAAAGCAAATCCTTGAATAATTGAAGGAGAATTTATAATGTTCTCAAAGGCGGCAGAACTCGCCCGATCAAAACTCGGCGGTTCGGCTTCGGATTCAGGTTCGGGTCACGGCTTCGGCACGGCGCCGGTATTCCTCGCGTCAGTAAGCACCATACTCGGGGCGATTCTCTTTTTGCGGTTCGGTTACGCTGTGGCGCACGTCGGGCTTGGGCTCACGCTCGTAATTATTGTACTCGGTCATTTCGTGACTATTCCCACGGTTCTCGCGGTGTCGGAAATTGCCACAAACCGGCGGGTAGCGGGCGGCGGTGCGTATTTTATTGTAAGCCGATCTTTCGGCATGAGTATTGGCGGCGCCATCGGCATTGCGCTTTATCTCTCTCAAGCGATTTCGGTCGCGTTCTACATGGTGGCGTTCGCGGAGTCGTTTGAGCCGCTCAAAGCATTGGCTGTTGAAAATATAGACTGGATTAAGCAACCGCCGGATGCACGCTGGATTAGCCTCCCGTTTACCGGTTTGCTCATTGCATTGATGTTGACAAAAGGCGCAAATTTGGGTGTACGCGCACTGTGGGCTGTGTGCTGCCTCCTCGCCGCCGCAATTGCGGCGTTTTTAATTGGGAAGCCGCCGGAAGGCACGGAGCTAAACGGCTTAAACGTTACGGCACGCATTGATAACAATGACGGCTTCGGTACAGTTTTTGCGACATGTTTCCCCGCGTTCACTGGGATGATTGCAGGTTTGGGGCTATCCGGCGACCTGAAAAACCCCCAGCGGAGCATACCGCTCGGTACCATCGGGGCTACGTTTGCTGGAATGGTAATTTACACTTTGGTCGCTGTAAAACTTGCACTAAGCGCGACGCCCAAAGACCTCGCGGAGGATTATTTCATCATGGCTAAGATTGCAATCTGGCCGCCGATAATTTATATTGGGTTAGCCGCCGCAGCGCTGTCGTCCGCCCTCGGTTCAATCATGGTGGCGCCGAGAACACTGCAAGCGTTGGCACGCGACAACGTGTTGCCGATTCCCAAACTGAACCGACTGCTAGAAAAGGGGTGGGGCAAAGCACAGGAACCGTTTTATGCGACCTGCGTGTCAGGCGCGATTGCCATCGTGTTTGTGGTGCTAGGCGGTGTGGATTCCATCGCCCGGATTCTCACGATGTTCTTCATGGTGACGTACGGCGCACTTTGCGCGGTGTCGTTCCTCGAATACTTTTCGGGCAACCCGTCGTACCGGCCGACATTCCACACTCGATGGTATTTATCGCTGCTGGGCGCGGTGATGTGCGGCTTGATGATGATTCGGATTGACATTCTCTACACGCTTCTCGCACTGCTTCTGATGATAGCGGTATATATCGGACTCCGGCGCAGCCGACACGGGCAGCGCGACTTAACAGCGATTTTTCAAGGGACGATGTTCCAGCTCACCCGGCGGTTGCAGATTTTCCTGCAGAAGAGCCGCGCTATCTCCACAAAAGACGGATGGCGGCCGTCAATTGTCGCGGTGACCCGATTCGGCGAACGACGCCTTGGTCATTTCGACCTGCTCCGATGGATTTGCCACCGGCACGGATTCGGCCAATTCATACAGTTCTCGGAGGGCGAATATTCATTCTCAAGCGAGGTTGCCGCGCGCCTCGGCGTCGACGAGCTGATTCAGCGAACAGAAGTAAGCCGCGCTGGCATCTTTGTCGATTCGCTGATTTGCCCGTCGTTTCAGCTTGCGATAGCACAAACCCTGCAGATGCCGGGCGTCTCCGGTTTGCCCAACAACTGTGTTTTGCTGGAGTTCCATCAAGATAATCCTGAAGAGATTAAGGAGGTCGAACAGGGTGCGCGCCTGGCGGCGAATGCGATGTTCAACGTGTTGATTTTGCGATCGACTAAATACCGTTTCGGCTACCGGTCGTCGATTCATGTCTGGGTAACTGAGGAGACCTTGGCAAACGCGCCGATGATGCTGATGTTTGCATATATCATTGTCGGCCATCCGGAATGGAAACGCGCCGAGATTAAGCTTTTTGGCTGCTTCGATTCGACTGAAGCCGGGCGCGAGGTAAACAAACTCTCAACGCTCATGACGGAAGGACGGCTGCCAATCTCGACGCATAACGTGACGTCCGTATCTTGCAGCGTCGACGAGCTGGAGGAAGAGGTGTTCCACCGATCTTCCCAAGCTGACCTCGTCATAGCGGGCCTAAAAGCGGACAGCGCCGAACCGCGCCCGGTGGCTGATGCATTACGGCATTATGAACGCGCGAACGAGGTACTGTTAGTGCATTCGAGCGAGAAGATATCAATCCGGTAGATAGAGATTAGAACATGCAGATCTTGGAAGACATTCGTGAAATCCTAGGGAAAAATCTTGGCGCTATAGGAGAGGTGAACATTACCCCTGCCCGCCTGGTGACGGTTCTGTTAATCATTGCGGGGACGTTCTGGATTTCACGGTTGCTGCAGCGCGTGCTGCGGCGAAACTTGTTCGTGCGGATCGGTTTAAGAGAGGGTACACAGGCTACCATCTTCCGCATCTTGCACTATTCGATAATGTGCTTGGGTGTCTTCATTGCGGTGACCGTAGCGGGCATTAATTTGACGGGACTAGCCGCCATTACCGCGGTGCTAATGGTGGGCATCAGTCTCGGGTTGCAAAGTGTCACCAGTAATTTCATCAGTGGGTTAATACTGCTGATTGAGCGGCCGGTGCAGGTGGGAGATTTTGTGGAGGTCGCCGGTGTCCAAGGTAAGGTGCGTACGATTAGAGGACGCAGCACCACCGTGGACACGTTGGACAATGTGTCGATTATTGTGCCGAATACTAACTTTATATCAGAGAACGTTACCAACTGGAGTTTTCGAGATATGAAAGTCCGCATCCACGTATCTGTCGGTGTGTCGTACGGTTCAGATGTCGACTTGGTGGCGGAAACCCTGTTGGAGGCGGGACGCGCACACCCGGAAGTATTGGAAAATCCAGAGCCGCAGATACAGTTTTTGGAATTTGGCGACAGCTCGTTGAATTTCGATTTGCTAGTGTGGCTTAGGGATGCGTCGCGCCAATATTTTGTGAGAAGCGATTTAAATTTCGCTATCGTGAAGGTGTTTCGCGAACGAGACATTACGATTCCGTTCCCGCAGCGTGATTTGCACCTCCGAAGCGCCGTGCCGATGAATGTCGGCACGGACGAGGATTTCGATGAATCGTGAGCGGCAGCGCGCGAAAACGCAAGTCGGTTTGGACATTCTATTCAAGGATTGCATTTCTCTGATTACGAGCCGGCGGGTCGGGCTAATCACCAACCAAACCGGAATTGATGAACAGTTTCAGAGCAGCGCGAGTTTGTTCGCCGGACACCCGGCGGTTCGGCTCTCGGCACTGTTTAGCCCGGAGCACGGGATTCAGGGAAGCGCGTCGCACGGGGTCCGAATCCCCTCCACGATTAACGCACAGTTTCAGATTCCTGTCCACAGCTTGTACGGGGAGAAGCGCGCGCCGACATCGGAGATGCTTGCGGACATTGACGCATTGGTATTCGATATACAGGATGTTGGTTCGCGGTTTTTCACGTATATTTCGACGCTGCGTAATGCGATGCAGGCGGCTATGTCGAACGACGTGGACTTCATGGTGCTTGACCGGCCGAATCCAATCCGCGGGGATTGCGTTGAGGGCAACCTGCTTCAACCGGCTTTCCAATCGTTCGTTGGGGCAGCCGGTTTGCCGATTCGTCACGGTATGACGACTGGTGAACTCGCGCGGCTTTTCCGGGCAGAACTCGAAATAACAGCGCAACCGCAGCAGTGCAGCGTGCAGTTGGAAGTGGTGCCGATGCAGGGTTGGCGCCGCGCCATGTGGTACGATGAGACCGGTTTGCCGTGGGTGCCGCCTTCGCCGAATATGCCTACAGTGGCAACAGCGACCTTGTATCCCGGCACATGCCTTATTGAAGGCACGAACCTATCCGAGGGGCGCGGCACAACCATGCCGTTTGAGTGGATTGGCGCGCCGTGGATCGAATCGGAAGGTTGGGCGGAGACGCTCAATAGTTCCGGTTTGCAGGGCGTTTACTTTCGCCCGATTGAATTCGCCCCAACCTTTTCCAAATTCGCGGGGAAACAGTGCCGCGGCGTACAGGTGCATGTAACGAATCGAGACAAATTGAGACCGGTTGAGGTTGGCATTCATCTTATTGCAACGGCGCGGCGCGGCTATCCGGATAGGTTTGCGTTTTTGCAAAACGAGGGCCGATTCTTCATTGACCTTTTGGCTGGCACTGATGAACTACGGTTGCGGCTCATAGATGGCGAACCGCCCGGCGAGATAATTCTCGCTTGGGAGAAAGATGCGGCGGCGTTCAGAGAGCGGCGCCAGCCGTATCTGCTCTACAACTGAGACGCGTCAATAGTTCGATTCGATATATTGACGCAGACATACGGAATTTTACGGCAGTGAAATCTCTTTACCACCTATCCTGGAAAAGGACGAAAAAGGTTATTGGCTTGATGTCGGGCACGTCTGCCGATGGGGTAGATGCGGCGCTCGTAGAAATCCGGGGCGACGGTTTAGCCACACAGGTCGAACTCCTCGCATTCCAGGCTTTGCCCTATGGGGAGAACGTCCGAAGCCGCGTCTTTAATCTTTTTCAGCCGGAAACTAGCGGCGTCGACGAAATCTGCCAGATGAATTTCCTTATCGGGGAGATATTTGCGGACGCGGTGCACTCGGTAGTTCGGCACGCGGCACTCGATATAGACGAAATTGACTTAATCGGTTCACACGGACAGACGGTCTATCACCTTCCGCCTCAGATTGACGCAGCATATATACCATCGACTTTACAGCTTGGCGAGCCTGCTGTGATTGCGCATCGTACAGGCGTCCCGACGATTGGGGATTTTAGAGTCGCGGACCTCGCAGCGGGCGGGCAGGGCGCTCCGCTTGTGCCTTACGTCGATTTTCTACTCTTTCGGCGAAGTGATAGGACAATCGCACTCCAAAACATCGGCGGCATCTCCAATGTGACGCTCATTCCTGCCGGCACAGGTCTAGCTGATGTCTTGGCATCCGATACCGGACCCGGCAACATGATTATTGACGCGGTCGTAGAGATAACGACGAGCGGCAAAGAGAAGTATGATTTCGGCGGACAGCGTGCGGCGCTCGGACAACCGTGCGAGGCGTTGGTAGCGGAATGGTTGGATCACCCATTCATCCGCCAAGCGCCGCCAAAAACGACCGGGCGTGAGGTGTTTGGCGTGGAGTTCGCCCGCCGGGCAATCGAGGCGTCGCGCGCGAAGAAAATGTCCAATTCGGACATAGTTGCGACGGTGACGGAGTTTACTGCGCGGACAATCTTTGACCACTACAACCGTTTTCTGACGCCGCATCATGCAATCGATGAAATCGCTGTGAGCGGCGGAGGGGTGCATAATGCGACGCTTATGCAACGATTGAATACGCTGTTCCATCCGATTGACGTTCAATCGGTAGATGCATACGGATTCTCAAGCGATGCAAAAGAGGCGGTTGCTTTTGCGGTGCTTGCAAATGAAGCGGTGCATGGGCATTGCGGGAATTTACCGCGAACCACGGGCGCTTCGCAGCCAAAGATTCTAGGTAAGTTTGTGCCTGCGTAAAAACGAAATATTTGGTTGGAGGCGATTTTAAATCGTTGAGTTCGCTGCGCCGTGGAGATTATGGAACATAATATAGTCTTAGGACGTATTAGAATGAATCAGTCATGTTGCCCGAACCCGCTTAACCCAACCCACAAAAACTTGAATCGTTATCGACTAGGGCGGTAAATCAATGAGAACACATGTCCTCCAATTTACGCTGTGCGCAGGTCTTTTTTTTCTTATCGCCGTTGCGGGATACGCGGATGAAGGCAATTTTTTTCAGCGGCTGGATCGGGATATATTCGACGCAATCTACGATGAACCGCCCCGGAGCGAGCCGATCGGCACCACCATGGAGGTTGCCACCTATCTTGGTGATAGTAGACTTATGATGGGGGTTTCTCTCCTTCTAATGGCTTATGGAAATGATGAACATCGTGAGACTGGTAGGCTGATGACTTCCGCATTCATCGGCACGGGCGTAACCGTATGGGGGTTGAAGGAGATTATCGGACGAAAGCGGCCTCTAGACGATGTGGTCGGTAATCCGGCGTTTCCGTCGGGGCACACCGCATACGCGTTCGCGGGGGCGACGCTCATCGGGGCGCGCCATCCCAAACTCCGTATTCCGCTTTACCTTGGCGCGGGTTTGGTCGGGCTCACTCGGGTATATCTGGGCAGGCACTATGTTTCCGATGTTTTTGCAGGTGCAGCGTTAGGCACCGCAATCGGAGCACTCATCTCGAGTCATCGTGCTAAGTTGTTGGAATGGCGGTTCTAATCGCAGAATTTTTAAGCTGTCCTCAGATTTCGAGACGTTTCGAAACGGCATTCGCCCGATGATGAACACGATTCATAAGGTTAAATTAGCACGGCAAGCGAGCTAGATACACTTGCCAATATAGGACTGAGCGTATCCTCTTACGAATCGAGCAAATCAACTATGCGGAATGGCGAAATGCGGAAAGCCAACCATTTCGTTTCATGGATGTTGTGTTTCATCATTAAGACGCTCTAAGCGGAATAACCGGCAGCCCGAATCGATTTGCGTCGTCCGTGCCCCGCATGAATCCTAGGAACACAACTAGGAAGAAAATGCCGTAGACTGGGATAAGCACCGTTAAACACCACCACCCCGATTTGTCATGGTCGTGGCATCGCTTGACCGACACAGCAATCATGGACCACAACATCAAGACGCACGCAATAAACCCAATTATTCCAAAAAGCAGAACGGAATCAATAAATTGCACGATAAGCGAAACTAGAATTATCGCAATCCATCCCAACCAGAAATGACCTCTGCCAATTCGCCCGTCGAGGCAAAAGTACAGGTGTGCGAATTTGTCCGGCGTGTCGTAACTCGAATCGTGTTGCATCGTCAAATTGTTAAGTACGTTTAGGTGTGAACATTGACCTGGGATATTCGTGTTCTATTCAAGGCATTCTCGATGTAGAGCAAAGCGGAATTTACCTTTGCGGCGAATTTTTTATTTCACCCCACGTCGTGGTCAAATGCTTTTCAAGATCAACACGTCGCGGGCCAATGTTTGGAATCTGCGGACCAGTAATGGCAATGTCGTCAAGATGAACGGTCAGGTGACTTTGCGACCAAAACCTTACTGTGCCCGGGCCGGCCTTTACATCGCTATATTGCGTTACGAATTGGTCGTCGAAATAAAATTCAAATGACTCCTCATGAGCCACGATTTTGATTGGGATCCATCGATCCCATATGGGTCGTTCGAGATTTTTCCGGCGTATTTCTGCACGGTGAACAAGGCCCATCTGTTGGGGGAATCCTGCAGGGGGTTCAACTGGTTGGATAGTCGAGACACTTAACCTCTGGAGGCGGTCGTTGTGTATCAACATGACTTGTAAGTTTTCCAGGCGGATTGACCGGCGGGGGTCTACTTCAACCACATCGCCCTCGCTGTATCGGACTTGAATTGAGAAAATTGACGGCGGCTCTAGATTGACGTGTGATTTAAACCTAATTCGACAGGCCAGCGTATAAGAATCCCAACGTTCCGAATTGCCCGTGTTTAATTTCAGAATTACCGAATGCCGCTGTCCATTGCGAACAGTGTTGATAACCAAATATCCATTTTCGATTGTCAAAAAATCGTTAACGGGGTGCCATGGCGGCCCCGGAGCAGTTTCAATTTGCCATTGGTCCAGGTTTCCATTGTTGAAATCTTCCCGAAACACGCCGGCGTGTGCCGCTATGACCGGTAATACCAACAATAACAATGCTATTACTACCCGCGCCGTTTTCATTGGAATTCCTCCCTATTAGGTGCGTTACCGCGTATTGGCTTGGTGAGTGATGTTGAACTCCGCACGTCACGTGCAGTTTTTTGACTTATTGTCAAATGGCTTCTCAATAGTCAACGGAGTTCCTAACTCGCTGCACACCTAAACTGGCATCAACGTTAGGTATTTCATGCCGCACCACCTACAATTGTAGGGGATTTTGACCCCATCGTCAATTGCGTTAACCCCGACAGCGAAAACAAGTCACTTCGGTTGGGAAAGTAGTGCAAACTATATGCCAGCGCAAAAAGACCTTGAATAGTGGGTTGAATGCAATTACCGAAATTCGTAAGTATCACGGGTAGCCGGCCGCGAGAAAATTCTGGCCAGGGAACATAACCATGGCATTTCTGTATCGTTTTTGCAACAATACGTACATTTTTGCCACACATCGACCTGTTTTTTTTACAGGACTATCGCTACGAGTAATTTGGGACGAGGGAAACCTACCCGGGTTTTTTTGTATGATTGCCCGCGTGCGCGGTGGGATTCGGGCGGTTGACAGTCGAATGGGGATGTGATAATCTAATTGAATCGCATGTATAGATCGCAGTCGCTAGAAAACTAGTGAAGTCTATCGCACTCACTATTCGCTCCTTTGATCGTCGGGTTTCGCTACGCCGTGGAGATTTTGTAACAGAATACGGGTTTGACGGTCACGCGGCATATGTAACATGTTTCACGAACCCGCTCTACCCAACCTACAGGAATTTAGCCCAACCGAGGAAGATTACAACTGCATTCAGAAAGGGATAGAGTATAGATGAATTTGATGCAATTGCAATGCATTATTGGAATTTCAACATCGCTTTCTTTTTGGCTTGCGATAAACAGTGCCGCATTCGGGGGGTTGACGTTGGACGATCTGTTCCCGACCGACCGGGTGTTGGACGTGCAGATTACCGTTGCGGATAAGGATTGGGATACTATTCGCCATCAGCGGCGTGATTTTCGATCGACATTGCACGAAAGCCGCAGAGAGGCGCCGATTGATTCGCCCTACACCTATGTCGACGCCAGCGTGACAATTGACGGAGTAACTTTCCCCGAGGTTGGCCTTCGCAAAAAAGGGTTCCTTGGATCGCTAAACTCGGAACGCCCTTCGCTCAAGATTAGACTCAATCACGTTGACAAAAACGGCGGCATTGAGGGCTTGACCAACCTGACGTTGAACAACAACCAACAAGACGCGGGTTTGGTGAGCCAGTTTATCGGGTACGCGCTGTTTAACGCCGCCGGCTCGCCCGCGCCGCGGTGTGCTTTTGCGAGTGTGAACGTGAACGGCAAAAACTTGGGGGTTTATTCCCATGTTGAAACGATTCGGAGATCGCTGCTGGATCGGGCGTTCGGCAACAGCGACGGGACGCTTTATGAAGGCCCTTACGTGGATTTTTACGAAGGATGGGAAGGCAGTTTCGAGCACAAGACGGGGGATGATTCGGTCGGACGAGCGCGTATCGGCAACCTCATCAGGGTACTAATGGGCGATGACGAAGGTATTGACCGGGCGATTGGCGAGTACGTCCATCTCGATTCGTTCTTCACGTATTGGGCATTGGAAGGGTTGCTCGGTTTTTGGGACGGATACTCCGGCAACAGCAACAACTATTTCATTTATCTGAACCCCGCGACCGACAGGTTTCACTTTATACCGTGGGGTGCAGATTCACTATTCGTCAAACACAGCAAGCTAGAGCATGACCGACGCGCCCCAATTTCTGTCAAGACACAGGGGTTGATGACCCACAAGCTGTATCAACTCGAGTCTGCGCGAAAACGTTACGCCGAAACGCTTACGGCAATTATGGACAAACATTGGAATGAAGCGGAGTTGCTTGCGGAACTGGATCGGATTGAAACCATGGTCACGCCGCATCTGATTGAGTCCCAGCGCTTCTTTTACGATGACGACAAACAAGAGGAGGGAGTCTACACATACGCTCAAGCATTGGACGAAACGCGAGATTTCATCCGCCGCCGCCGTACGGAGATAGGCGAGGAGACTGCGGACGGAATGCCGGAGTGGCGCGCAGCGCCAAAGGAACTATTTGTCATTGATGACGACGACATGTTCAAACCGAAACCCGATTCGATTTGGCATGCGGTGCACACCGGAAACACGGCAGCCATTAAGCGGTACCTAGCTGACGGCGTAGATGTTAATACTAAAGATGGCAAATTTGGGGTGACACCGTTGGCGTGGGCGGTACTTGGGCGGCAGATTGACGCGGTCGAATTGCTCATCCTGAAAGGCGCCGATATCAATGCAAAAAATAACGACAGCTTCACACCATTGCATACGGCTGCATTTCTCGGTGAATACGAAATTGCTCAATTATTAGTAAATAACGGCGCTGACGTCAACGCCACGAATGAAGATGGCGATGCACCGATGGACAGCTTGGAACTGGATTGGGAAACAACCGAAGCTATTGCCGAATGGATACAAATTGAAGTTGACCGCGCGAGTGTTGGACGGGGCAGGACTAGAATCGCAGCACTGTTAAGGCAGCACGGTGCCCGAGCCGCTAACCCGAATCGTGATGCCATCTGCGATGCGGCTAGGACTGGAAACATGGAAAAGATTGAGGCGCATTTAGCTGAAGGGGGTGCGAATCCTGATGCCGGAGACAGAAAATTTGGGGTGACACCTTTGTGTTGGGCGGCACTGGGCGGCCACACGGGAATCGTTGAACTTCTCATTCAGCACGGGGCGTCCGTGGATGTCAGAAATCGAGACGGAGCAACGGCGTTGCACGGCGCGGCTTTTCTGGGGCGGATCAAGGCAGCGGAACTATTACTCAAAAGTGGAGCGGAACCGGATGCACGAAATCACCGAGGCGAGACACCGATGAACGGTTTGAATACCGATTGGGAGACTACGCAATTTCTCGCTGGCCTGTTAAGTGTTGAGATAGACCGGGAAAGCGTTGAGCGCGGCAGGGCTCAGGTTGAGGCGTTACTCCGACAGCACGGGGCTGGCAGCGCAAACCGCACTATTGACGAACTATACGGCGCGGCTAGGAACGGGAACATTGATGCTGTTAAGAGATATTTGGCCGATAGCGTAGATATCAACGCGGGAGATACCAAATACGGGGTGACACCGTTGTGCTGGGCGGCATTTAGCGGCCACACAGAAATAATTGAACTCCTTATTGAGAACGGCGCCGATGTGAACGCCAAGAATCGAGATGCCGGAACTGCGCTACACGGCGCCGCATTTCTCGGAAAAGCTGAGGTCGCAGCACTATTGATTCAGAATGGTGCTGACACACATGCCAAGCATGAGAGCGGCGACACACCGATGGATAGCGCGAACGTCGACTGGGGAACTACCCAGTTTATTGCCAGCCTGTTGGAGATTGAGGTTGATCGCGAAGCGGTTGAGCGCGGCAGGGAGAGGGTGGTTGATATTCTTCGCGATCACAACGCCAAACGCGGTAGAAAAGAGTAGGCGCAGGGCGCGTTAGTCCCGCAGCGGATGCGCTCTATGTCCGTCTGTTACTATGACCGATACGCATTTGTTGTGCTAAGGAAGTCACGCACGCTCGGCGGGACGAGGCTATCGATTGAATCACCCCGTGCAATTTGTGTACGGATTTGGGTCGAAGATAGTTCGGCATAGAAACAGGGCAACTCAATCATGTCTATATTCTCAGCGAAGGCACGAATTTCCGGCTGCTCTAGGAATTTGTTCACTGCGTCCGCATTCTCACTCTCACGGTTGGCGACAATTAGGCGGCATCGATCGAAGAGGAACTCCAGCGCTGTACTCATATCGGTGTAATATTTGGGGTCGAAGATTCGTACGAACGTGTCGTAACCGACGATGAACGAGAAATAAGTGTTGGGCGGATAGACAGCCTCCAACACACGAAGTTTCTCAATGAACCGACCGTGGCTACAGGCAGCCACCGAAACATCTTCTCGGCTGACGGCATACAGCTTGAGCATCAACAGGCGATCCGCCAGAGACAGCCCAAACACATTTTTATCGACGTTCGCCTTCGCTAAGAGCAAGACCGTTTCCTGCAGATTGAAATTGGCGGCGGCGGTTGCGATCATTTTGGCGTGGGCTACAGTGAGCGGATTAAATGAGCCTGAAAAGATGCCGAGTTTGCTCCCGCCCGCCACGATGCGTTTTGAGGCGCGGTGCACCCAGCGCACTTGCGGTTCGCCGTGATGTTGGAGTTGGCCGAGGAGTTTTTTAAGACGGTTGTATTCATAGGCGTAATCTGCGTATTGCGCGAGACTCACAGTTAACTCCGTCAAATCGGAATCGATATTAGATGATTATTCCGGGGCGGTGTTGCTCTTTTCCAGCCGAATTTTCGTACGGCTCACGCTTTGCGTTTAGCGGGTTTATGAAGGATTAACTGCGTGCTATCTTCGCGCGCCAGAATTTCGAAGAACCGTTTGGCGGCAGGATAATCTTCGGGGGAAATGACTCGATTCACGAGCGTGAACTGGAGGATATAGCGAATCTCACGCCCTTCCAACTCGTAACGTCGATCCATACTAGCAAAGCTATGCTCCACCCGGAGGTTTTCCGGGAGGATAGCTGACCATCCCTGCGGCAAGGCAATACGCACGGTCTTCTGCATTTCAAACGGATAGCTAAACTCGAGCGGATGGCTTCGTTTACTCGCCGCAAAGAGTTCAGCATAATCCGTGAACTCGCCGCTCGGCAACGGAAAGAGCAGCGTTCCGTTGATCTGCTTAACATATTCTTCGACGGCAAAATCGATTTCGACCTCAACCGGCAGGTTGAGATTGTTGAGATCGGACATTGCCACACGATTAACCACGACACCGGGAAACTGCGTGCTGAGTTCCCCCGCAAAGGTATCCTTCAAGGCGTTAGGGTGGACGGGGCTATAGTGCAAGCGGTTTTCGATGTTGTATTGACCGCTAGTTTCGACGTGCATCTTGCCGTGAAGTTCGCCATTTTCACTTAAACTGAGTTCCGTATTTACAATGAGTTTGTTGGATTCGGGGGGAAAAGTGGGAATATCAACGAATTCGCCTCTGGTTTCTCCGATTATGAAGCCTTTGCGCCCTTGATCGCTCGCAGGTAAATCTCCGAAACTACAGACTTCCGATGTTGCGTCCAGCCAGATATAGCTGCCGCCATCTTCCGGAACTGCGGCGATGACGTGACTGAACTGGCCGAGCGACGGGATTTCATCATCAATCCGCTCATAGGGCGTCGGATTAAGCAGCACCGGAAACGCCTTCATGCCGATGATATTGAGCATGGAAATTAACAGTGTGGTTTTATCCTTGCAATCTCCGTACCGCATTTGAAACACTTGACTCGCGGGTGACGGCTGATAGGCGCCTTGCCCCAACTCGATACCGACGTACCGAATCTGCGACGCGACCAGATGATATAGCGCCTGGATTTTTTCTGATGGTGCTGTAAGACCGGCTGTAACAGCGTGCACGGCTTTTACGATGTTGCCATCGGCATCGTACCGATCCTTTGCGAGGTCTTTGTACCAATTGTAGACGACGTCCCACGACTTCACCGAAGAGTAGGTGAGACGCGGCACGATATCTTTTGTTGGCGGCATACCCACTTCTTCCACAAGCCCCGGCGTTTCGCCATAGTTCCAGATGTAGGTGCTTGCTTCATCTTCATGAGCCACTTGCGGATCGAGTTGGCAATTTACGGCTTTCCACCGAAAGTGGGTATCGTTAGGGATACGCAGCGCATAGGTGGACCGTAGCGTTACGTGCGACGCTTGAAAATTGAAATCCCCCCAAAACCATGTTTCGTTTTCCGCTGTTTGTGTGCCGGTGTCTTCAAGCGTGACCTGAAATTCGATGCACACGCCGGGTTTGAGTGCGGGCATCGAGATTACTTTCCACATGGCATCCGAATAGAGATTGTAGGAGAGCAACCCCGGCGGGGTCACATCGTTGTAAGCTTCATCGAGCGGTTCAACCACCGATCCATCCGGTAAAATTGTGCGTGCAATATTGATGGAGATGTACTGCGCCAACGGGTTGTAAGGGATAGCGATGTCATCATATTCCTGCCTGCCTCTTTCCGTCAGGATTTTGACCACTTGATGCGAAGTGTATCGGGATTTACCCGTAGGTAACACGTCATGGCTGAACTGGTTGAGCAAGAGGATTACGTCAGCGGCGGGGTAAACTGCTGCGTCCGGAGCACCCGCGATGATTGCGTCAATGTCGGTGTGGATGAGTTCCACCGGGGGTACGTCAGTCGTCGTATAAGCAGGTGAATTAAGCTGGGATAGGGCTTGGAGCCGCGCTGGCGCGAGTAGATTGTCCGGTTCGACGCGCAGAATTTCGTAATATTGGAGTTCTGCCTCGTAGTAACGCGCTTCGTCCTCATAGATTGAAGCGAGTTGTTGGCGCGCCCACACGTCGCCGGGAAAAAGGCGAATTGACTCTCGAAACTCGGCGATGGCTTCACCGATCTCGCCCTGTTCGAGGTAAATCAACGCAAGGTAGTTATGTGTATTTTTGCTCTCTGACCGCTCAGATTTCGGGTCGATTTCCAACGCACGGCGTAGAACGGTTTCTGCCTCATCTAGGCGATGAAGTTGTTTATAAGCCAATCCTAGGTGGTTAAGCGTGTACAAATTGCGGGGGTCAAGTTTCAATGCAGCTTCATACGCTTTTGCGGCAGCTTTGTAGTTGTTAAGATTCTCGTGGACATATCCGAGATAATTTCGCGCGATGACGTTTTTCGGGTCGAGTTTTAACAGCGTCACAAAGGCGTCGCGCGCTTTTTCGTATTCCTGACGTTGAAAGTGGATTTCTGCAATTTTAAGCTGCGGCGCGCTCGACCTCGGTTTGATTGCCATCGCCGCGCGATAGGCTTCGATTGCGCGATCGAAGTCTCGATTTTGGAACGCCCAGTTTCCACTGTCAATCTGTTTCTGCCATTGTCGATTCCGATCGACGATTGGATCGACAATTTCCACTTCAGACGACCGGTTCCGCGAGAAAAAGGCGCATCCACCAAGCACTAGGGCAAACATGACAACAGCTACGTACTTCAACCATGGAATAATCATTGCATTTTCCCTTCCGCTTGGACTTGTTTCTGCCTAGCTGCTTGAATCGATTCAAGCCCCTTTAGGAGCTTGGGGTTATCAGGCATTAATTCTAGCGCCTTTTGGATGGCTTCCTCCGCATTCGCATAGTCATTGTTTCGGAAATACAACCAAGATAACGTGTTGAGGTAGCTCGCCGAGTTGGGTTGGATTTCGACCGCCTTTTGAACCAACTCGAGTGCCTCGTCGAGGCGGGAATTCTGCGCCGCATAGAGTTGCGCTAACCGTTCGTACGCCTTGTCATAGGCTGGATTCAGAGATATACACTTCTGAAACGCACCCTCCGCCGCGTCGAATTGGTTGCGTTTAATATGGATTGTGCCGAGGAAGTAGTACGTCTCAGCCATGTCGGGTTGAAGTTTTACGGCGGTGCTCAGATAGTCGGCGGCTTCATCCAGACGCTCCTGCCACAGGGCGATTAACCCTAACATGTGATGAGGTTCGGCGAGCTCCGGGTTTCGATTGATTGCCTCCCGATAGTGGTTTGCCGCCTGTTCAGGTTTATTCTGACCTAAGTAGACTCGTGCCATACCGTGGTGGACACGCGCATCATCAGGCATGAGACCAAGCAATTTTTCGTACACAGCAAGCGCATCGTGCAGGAGGGAGAGTTTAAACGAAATGGTACCGATGTTCAGCCACACTTCGCCGTTATCCGGTTCAAACTCAACGGCTCTGCGAAAGGCTGAGAGGGCGTTTTGGTAATCCACGTTGTTTTCAGATTTTTGCGCCTTGGCAAACCAAACAGACCCGAGGTCGATATATGAGGCGGCGGAATTCGGTCTTAGTTCGACGGCGCGGTTTTGGGCTTCCAGTGCATCGTCGAACCGCTCCAGCATGGTATAGATGTGGCTAAGTCCGCTGTAGGCTTCTGCGTTATTCGAATCGTGCCAGAGCGATTTATTGAATTGCTGTATCGCTGCTTCATACTTCTTATCCTTGATGAATTTCCAACCGAGGTTTGACAATGTGACGGCTTTTCCAGTTCCTTGAGGCGCCCGCAACATGTCGACTTCGTCGGCTAGTTCTGCTTTGAGGCGCCGAAATTTTTCCATCGCCTTTTTTGCCTCGGTGTTTTTCCCTTGCCTGAAATACAGCAGTGCCAATCGGTAGTGGGTGCTAGCGAGTTGCGGATTCACGCGGATTGCATTTCGAAACGACCTTTCCGCATTTTCTTCACCCCCGATTCGAAGACGCGCCACTCCAAGCCAGAAATGCGCCTCTGCGAGCGGAGGCCCCAGACGAATCGCCTGCTCAAAGTATTCGATAGCCGAGTCAACTAAGTTTCGCTCGAAGGCGGCGCGCCCAAGGAAGTAACTTACACCTGCTAACGATAGCGGGGTAAGTTTGTAGGTTTGGCTACCCCCCTGTAATATGGGCGTTTTTGCTAGCCGAGCATCTTGTGCGTTCAACGCTTTCATCAGCGCAAAACCCTTTTTTAATGCTTCGTCGGCTGCATCATAGTTTTGCTGCCGAAAATGAACGACGCCTAACTGTGCATACGCTTGACCCCAATCGGGGAAGCGGCGCACGGTATTCTCGAACACTTCTCGGGATTTATCGTAGAGTTTCTGTATGAGAAATCCGCCGCCTAGACAGTAGTAGGCAACAGGATGGGTGTCATCGAGGGTTAATGCCTTCTCGAACGATTCGACGGCAAGATCGGCTGCGCCAAGCGAAAGATACGCTAGTCCGAGATTTAAGTGCGCCTCTGCAGATGTCGGATCTTCTTCGAGAATCTTCCGATACGCTTCGACAGTTGCGACCATATCCGTGGACGAAACCATTTGCGCACAAATTTTTCCGCACAGCGTTACCGTCAGTAATATGACTGATGTAGAAAGTATAGTTCTACAACTTGAACCATATCGGGAAGGGAATTTAATTCGTATCAATATTTACGCCCTCACATGGGGTCATCAGAAAATTAAACAGTATCGGTATTGTACATGAATACGCCGAGCGTGTCAAGATCAGAGTATTTGATACCCATTTTGTATAGGCGCCGCATCGCGTGCACGATTGACAGATTTGTATTGCAAAGGGCGGCGTTAGTCCGTATAATACCGGTGTTGGCGGCGTCTTATTCAATAATCCGCGACGGTGCCAGTGTGTCCGGTGTGATTCGCCGCACTACTGCCTTTCAATACAGATTGGGGACGGTCATTTGCATTCCGATTCGCGTTGCTTAAGAACTTACTGTTTGGCATTTCTTTTGCCTGTCCAAATTGCGTTCGCGGATTCAGCGATTCAATTCGTTGATGTCACCGAAGCGGCAGGCATCCGATTCAATCACGTCGACGGGCGCAGCGGCCAGCGGTATTTTGTGGAATCACTTGGGTCCGGTGCTGCATTTTTCGACTATGACGGCGACGGCGACCCAGACCTATACTTCGTAAACGGGGCGGCGCTTCCGGGCTATCAGGCGGCCGTATCGCCGACCAACAGACTATACCAAAACAACGGCGACGGCACTTTCAGCGACGTGACGGTGCAAGCGGGCGTTGGGGACACCGGCTATGGGCACGGATGCGCGGTTGGCGACTACAATAACGACGGCTACCTTGATTTGTACGTGACCAACTACGGACCTAATGTACTCTATTTGAACAACGGAGATTTGACTTTTACCGACGTCACAGCCGATGCGGGTGTCGGCGACCCCCAATGGAGCAGTAGCTGCGCGTTCGCAGACTACGACCGTGACGGCGATCTCGACCTCTATGTCGTCAATTATATTGAGTACAGTCTAGAGGACAACCCGTGGTGCGGCCCTAAGGAGAAAGGGATTCGAGCGTACTGCGAGCCGAACAATTTTCCGGGTCTGCCGGATACCTTGTATCGGAACAACGGAGACGGGACATTTACGGATGTCACCCGTGAGTCCGGAATTTACATTCCAACCGGAAAGGGGCTCGGCGTGGTGTGGGGGGACTACAACAACGACGGGCATCCGGACATCTACGTTGCCAACGACTCGACCGAAAATTTTTTCTTTTTGAATAAAGGGGACGGCACTTTTGAGGAAGTGGGATTCATGCTTGGCGTTGCAATGAGCGAAACTGGAGCGGAAGAAAACGGGATGGGCACGGCATTTGGGGACATGGATAATGACGGGTGGTTGGATTTAATTGTGACGAACTATCAGGATCAGGCTAACACGCTTTACCACAACGACCAGGACGGATTTTTTACTGATGTGTCAACCGCCTCAAAAACCGGAGCAATCAGTTTCCCCTTTCTTGGTTGGGCGACAGAATTCATTGATTACGATAACGATGGCTGGCAGGACCTTTTTGTCGCCAACGGCCATGTCCACGATAATCTTGAGGAGATTGGACAGGCGGGGACTTACGGCCAGCGGAACTTAATTTTCCGTAATGCCTGCGACAACACATTCACGGAAATTTCCAATCAACTGGGCGCGGGTATGCTCCACGAAGATGTCAGCCGCGGTGGTGCGTTTGCCGATTACGATTTGGATGGCGACATTGATATTGTGGTGACCAACTCCAATAGTCCGCCGCGGCTGCTTCGGAATGACGGCGGCAACAAACGCCATTGGCTGTCAATCAAGTTGAATGGTACCACGGGGTCAACCGATGCCATCGGTGCGCGTGTAACAGTTCACGCCGGGGATATATCCCAAACCAGGGAGGTGCGAAGTGGTACTGGTTATTTATCCCAAAACGAACTCAAACTGCTCTACGGGCTTGGGGACAGCTCAACCACAGTTTCAGTCGAAGTGCAATGGCCGGGGGGCGCAAAACAGCAGATTGAAAATATTGCGGTTAACCAGTCCATTATGATTATTGAAGGCGGCGACTGGAAACGCGCTGAATTTTAGTTAGTTTTAGAGCATGTTTGAATAATTGGCGGCAAAGCCATTCTTGGATTTCTGAGCCGCTATGACCGTTGGAACTTCTATCGCCCTCGGTATTCGCTCAGTCGATCCTATTCAGTCGCTTGATTCCCGCCTACGGGGCGTGGTGGTGTGCTTTATGAAAATTTCATTTATGACTCAAGCCTACGCTGATACGCCGTTCGAGAAAATTGTTCCGCGGCTTGCGAAGGTCGGATATGACGGTGTTGAGCCGTTAGCCGGTCCCGAAGGACAGTTGAAACCATCGGAACTCAAGGACAGCGACAGACGCGAACTGGGGTCACTCCTCACGGAACACGGTATGACAATTCCTGTTCTGAATCCGTATAGAGAGTCGATGGTCAACATGGCAAAAGAAGGGATAGCGAGAGACTTTTACGGCGCCATAATGGAGCTTGCTGTGGATTTGGGGACGCCCACCGTGAATTGTCTGAGCGGCTTTTTCGCCGATGGAGATAGGGAGGGGTGGAAGATTCTAATTGATTTTTTCAAAGAGCTAACCCGGCACGCAGAATCGATCGGCATCTGCCTGTCAATTCACAACCACGAGGCAAATATCTTGGACACGGTTGAGAAATGTACGCTAATGATCGAGCACGTTGGCTCGCCGAATCTGAAAGTCACGTTCGACGCGACAAACTGCTATCTGCTCAACGTAGATGTCCCACAAGCCGCGGTGTACCTTGGGCCGCATCTCAACCACTGCCATCTCAAGGGTATAAAGGGTAAATACCCATTTACGCACTTTTTAGTTCCCGGCGAGGAAGGCGATGAGATGGACTTTGAAGCGTTGGCGAGCGCACTTGCAACGGTGGGATACGACGGTTACATCTCGGTCGAGACTTTCCCGCATATGCGAGACGATAAGGACAGGATTGCATACGAGATGATGAGTAGTACACTGGCGGGGCTAGGGCTCAGTTGAGGGTTTACATACCATGATGGCGCGGGAGAAACAAGTGCCGTGTGAAGGGGTTCGCGTTGCCAGGGGAGGTGCAGCGCCGCCTGAAATCTACAAACGACTCTTGATTGCCGCCCAAAGGGTCACCAGTGAACCTTTGGAAGCGACGGCCTGCGCGCGGGGTTCGGACTCAGACAACGCGAAGACTTCATCCCCGTCCAACACGCGTTTGTAGATGCGCACTTCGTCCAGACGCCCGACGAACCCGTTCAGTTGGAACTTGGGAATGCCTCCCAGATACAGGGCGTCGCCCTGCTCCCCAATTTTGCCAATCGCCCCCGGATTCGCTTTAACCAGCAGTCCGTCCCGGTAAAGCTTAGAACCGTTCTTCGGCGACCACGTGCCCGCGACGAAATGCCACTCACCCTGTTTTAGCGCCGGCCCTTCGCCGCTCTGCAGCCAACTGCCAGCGACTTGGACTTCCAATCTACCGTTACCTTTAAGTAGATCGAGATTGAACTGCTTACGGCGAAACACGGCGCGGTTCTCGCCGGCGAAGTCCAGTTTCTCCGGATACACCCAAAAGGAACACGTAAAACCTTCATCCTGCTTGGTAATCAGGTAACTCGCCGAATCCGTTGTTTCCGCGCCATCAGTGACCGCGTCAAAGCGGATGGCTTTGCCGAACTTTCCTTCCGCCTCGCGTTTTGCAGTGTGTAGGTCTCCGTGGTTCTCTTCTCCGCTCTTGTCGGTGATTAAGTTGCCGTTCCCTTCAAATGGATAGTATACAACTAAAGCGTCCTGGAATTTCGCCATCACGCTGGCGGACAAGAACAGAGAGACGGCGATTGCCGCAGCGAGCGCAACCCGCTTCGCAGTGTGAGCGTTCATGCTAATTCCTTAGAGCCTGTTTGAATATTAGGCGGCAAACCGATTCTTTGGCGTTTGAGTTGCGATAACAGTTGGAACCCCTATCGCACGGGTTTTTCTATCGCCTTCGCTAATCCCTCAGTCGATCTTTTTCAGTCGCTTAATCCCCGCCTAAGGTGCGTGGCGATTTACTTGAAAGCTTTGATTTCCCCCCACGACACTGCGAGTCTCCCAGCGGGATTGACACTAAATCCTCCGGACAGGAAATTTTGCTTGACTTCCCCCGCGTTGAGCGGCCGATCATATATAGCCACTTCATCCACGGCGCCATCCATCCAGGCTCTATCTGCGAATGTGAAAATCTTTTTTCCAAAGGTGGCTCTGGTGTCCTCTCCGGTTTGGAGCGGATTTATAGTCTGGTTATCGTAGACGAGTTCGCCGTCTACATAGATTTTTAACTCCGTCTTCTTGTCGTATGTTGCTGTCACGTGGGTCCATGTGTCGGGCTCAAAACGTCTCGGGGCTACATGGTCATTGCAAATTCCCCACAAGGCAATTCCCGCGCCGTCCCACGCGGTGATACCGTACAGCTCCCCTTGACAAATTTGCGCAGATTCTCCTTCCCATCCCCAAGCAACCGGCACCTGTTTAAGAGCAAACTTGTTAAACCGCACCCACGCGCTCAAGGTGCGGGGATCGGAGCCGGTGATTTCGATTTCCTGTTTTGACTGTGCGTAATCGCCGTCTCCGTCAAACTCCACTGCACCTCCAATTCTACCTTCTACAATCTTGGGCTGGCTTTGTCCTCCTCCAAGCAGCGGCGGCGATTTGCCGCGGACGAGTTCGACATCATTGTTTCCAGCGAGGTCCGGCACGGTGTCATTATCGGCATTATCAAACGACCAGTAGTGGACGAGTCCGTTCGCGACGATTTTTGCTTCCACGGCTTTCGCGGTCACCATCACAATGAAGACAACCGCCAGAAACGAGGTCAAATTCATTGCAGTGCGAGGCATAATCGTCCTCCTCATGGATTCTTAATGAAATGCTGTTTGGCACAAATCGATAAATCGTCCCCTTTGGGCACCGAAATGTTGCCGTACGGCAAACTGCACATTGCGTAGGCCTTTATGATGATTACCGTGATGCGTGTTTTATCACACCCCAGACCGCGGCGATCGTACCAGCAGTATCCACTGCTACTGCCCCAAATTCGTCTGCCATGTAGTTCTGCATGACTTCATCCGGGTTGAGCGCCCTATCATAAATGGCGACTTCATCGACAACGCCGTTTGTCCACGCTCTATCGCCGAAAGTGAAAATTTGCTTTCCCAAGGTCATCTTTGAATCGCCCGTCTGAAGCGGCGTTACATCCATTTTGTTGTAGACTTCTTCCGCGTTGACGTAGATTTTAAGGTCGGTGTCGTTCTCGTAGGTTGCTGTAACGTGCGCCCATAGGTCCTGTTCAAATCTCTCTGTGGATACATGGTCATTACAGACTCCCCACAGGGCAATCCGGGGACCGTCCCAAGCGGTGATGGCGTACAACTCGCCCTGACATATTTGTTCGGTTTCGCCTTCCCAGCCCCATCCGACCGGCACCTGTTTCTGCGAGACAAACCCGTTGAATTTAATCCAGGCGCTCAATGTCCGCGGTGCAGACCCTGTAATGGGGATGTTAGCTATGGATTCTGCATAGTCACCATCTCCATCAAACTCTACGCCCATACCGATTTTACCCGACGTAATTTGCGGATCGCTAGGTCCGTCGCCGAACAGTTCCGGGGAATCCCCGTGCATGAGTGCAACATCGTTATTCCCAACCAGATCTGGTGCAACGCTGGCTTGAACGTCATCGAAAGACCAGTATCCGATTAACCCTTCCTTAACGACACCAGCGTTCGCAGTGCCGATAATTAGCCCGGTTGTCAAGATGGCTAGCGCAGAAACAGCCGCCAAAACTTTGTTAAACATATTTCTTGTGCCTCCTTTATCTTCATTTGGGGTATTGTTTAATGCAGGTCTCACGCTCAACAGTTGACTAACGCTTCATTTTTTCCGGCGACGAGGTCAAGAACAGACGAGGCACTTGGTGAATCCGCGTTGAGCGTTCTATTTTAACCGATAGATAAAAAAAACCCCGATCCGAAGATCGGGGTTAATTAAACCGTCTACTTTGTAGACTTTATGTGTGCCCATGTACTTGCGAGTTTTCCAACGGGCTCAACCGCGACGGTCGCCGCGAAGTTTTGTACAACTTCGTCGGCGCTAAGTGCGCGGTTGTAAAGTCCGACATCGTCAATTAAGCCCTCAAAGAACTCACCCGGGTCACCGGGTTCATGACCATGAAGGTCTACATGGGGACCGGGATTGATGCCGGGATTGCTTCCAATGGCTCCAGCATTGGTACCGACCACCTTCATCGCTTCAGGAAGAACATGCTCAGCGACCATTTCTCCGTTCAGGTAGATGGTATTGTTCTGACTGCCGTTGTAAACAGCAACAACGTGGTGCCAGTCACCAAGAGACACGACAGGTCCATAAGTATCAGACCCGGCGCCCCATTGGGTCATGAAGACCTGATCGCCATTACGAGTCCCGATACCGAAGAATATACCGCAGCACTGCGGCACACCGAATGTAGCGATATACTGAACCCCGCCTGCGTCAGATACCTCTCGTTTAAACCAAGCCGACCATGTCATTGGCGAATTGCCTGTTGGCACGCCGTTTGTCGGAAATGTAACATTATCACCATCTTTATCGAACTTTAGGGCATCACCGATTTTGCCGGCGACGACTTCCGGATCTCCGTTAATGGTTCCGTCGTTATCTCCAACTTGGTCTGAGACATCCCCGCCATCGAAGGACCAGTAGCTAACGAGACCATCTTGGACGACTTGTGCTTCTGAAATACAAGCGAATGCAACAAATCCAGCGATGACAAAGAACAGCATGATGCTCTTGTTTAACATTGAAAAAAGCCTCCTGTTTAGTGAGTTATGCATTGGCTTCGGACGGTAGTGAGTCATCCGAAGGTTGGTTACAGCTATTTTTTATCCTTGATGTTCCCCCATGTAGTCGTTATTTTATCAGCCGGGTTTACAGCAAAAATTAGTTTCGCCTCATAATTCTGCAGGACTTCATCCGCATTCAACGCACGGTCATAAAGCCCGACTTCATCAATGAAACCCTCAAAATTTTCGCCTCCCTCCGAATTGCTGCCGATGGCTCCCTTTCTATCATTTACGGCGTTTGGCTCTTCAGCTAGCGCCATTTCTTTCACCAATTCCCCGTTTAGATAGAGGATATCATTCTGATCGCCATCATAGATTGCAGCAATATAGTGCCATTTGTCGAATGAAATAACAGGGCCAAAAACGTCAAAGTGGGCACCCCATTGGGTCATGAAAAGTTGCTCGTTATTCCGAGTCCCGATTCCAAAGAATTGACCGCAACAACCCGCAATGCCAAACGCCGCAATATATTGAACGGAGTTGTTGTCGCCGGTCTCTCGCATAAACCAAGCCGACCAGGTCATGGCAGAATTACCTGTTGGGAAACCTTCATTGTCGAAAGAGACACTGTCTATTTGCCCGCTGAACTCCAGTGCCATACCGTGTTTACCCTCGACCAGCTTTGGCTTGCCGATAACTTTTCCGTCATTCGGGCCAACCGCATCTTCGACATCAAGGTTGTCCAGATGCCAGTAGCTAACAAGCCCGTCTTCGACGATTTGAGCTGCCGCTGTATGGCAAACAACCACAGCGACACTCATCACAATGAAAATTATAGCGATGTTTTTGTTAAACATTGTCCTTACCTCCTGATTATACGGTTTCTGCATTTCGAGTTGGAAACATTGTTATAAGTTGCGCAGCCAACTACGGCAGGAATTTCAGCCTACTACGAGCGTCCATCAGAATAGAAAATCCCGTCAAAACACAGCGGGATACCCGTCCTCGCATTGACTCGCCCTTATCGGCGTAATTGTTAGACAGGCGTCCGTTGTCCCGAAAATCACTCTCAGCTAGGCACATTATAACAGAAGTGGGGAAAAATGGCAATAAAAATAATTGTACGCTACAAGCACTATTGGTTTGTCAGAATCGCAATTTTGCGGTGAGTTTGCACGATTGGCGCATCATGCTGGATTGCGACAGCTAAGACCGCATTTAGCGGTGGGAGGCCATTGCTATTGAGGGCGCACAGCGCAGCGAAAACCGAGGTAGATGCTGGCGTTCGCCGGATGCAGGCTGTTGCGATTCGAGACGCGAAGATTCCCCGGCGGATGCAACCAACTGCCGCCCCGATGTACACGATGCGTCGTAACATTCGTATAGTCGTTGTTGTCAAAGGCGATCAAGCCGCCGGCGACAGGGTTATCTTTCGGACTGCTCGCGTATGCGCGCGGGTCGTATGCATCCATGCACCACTCCCACACGTTGCCCGCCATATCATGCAACCCGTACCCGTTCCCTGGATATGCGCCGACAGGCGCGGTAAATTGATTACCGTCGTCAAGACTTCTGTCCGCCCAATTAGCCCAGTCTGGCGCCTGTTTGTCTGCAAAGTTACACTGGAATGCTTCAGGACTTTCATCGCACCACGAGTGCCGTTTTCCGACGAGACCGCCGCGCGCCGCTTTTTCCCACTCTGCTTCGGTGGGAAGCCGCTTTCCGGCCCATTGGCAATATGCCACGGCATCGTACCAACTCACGCCGACCACTGGGTGATTCGGCGCATTGAGATCGGGGTCTTCCCAGAATGCGGGAGCCGCGTGTCCTGTTTCGTGCATGAACTGCTTGTATTGTGCGTTTGTCACCTCGTGCACGTCCATATAGAAACTGCCGACGTAAACGGTGTGGACCGGGCGTTCATCATCCCCGCCGCCGCCGAGGGAATTGCCCATCTCAAACTCACCGGCGGGAATGAGGCGCATCTTTGCACCGTCCTTTTCGGATGTGATCTCTTTTGGTTGCTTTCGTTCGTGATTTAGGGCAAACACGTCTTGGGCGGTTGTGTTCTTTGCGTCTGGTTCGTCCGCGTTTTTGGGAGCGGCGACAGGGACCTGCACGTTGGATACTGGGAGATTGTCTGTTGTAGCGTTATTCTGGACCGATGCGCAACCGCACATCGAAATGGACAGAAGCAGGTTTATAAGGGAAAAAATATGTGTTTTCATTATCACCGTTACCAATTTGCGCGCAACCGGTTGAGGAATCCGCAGATGCAGGTTATTTTAAGATTGTTATGCGCAAAAGGAGACCACGTCCTGAGTGCAGAATCGTTAACATAGCGTAAATCCAACCCAGCAAGCTACAGCAGCACCATCCCGCCATCTACCATAATTGACTGACCTGTGATGTAGTTGGAATCGTCTGATGCCAAGAATGCTGCGAGTCCAGCAATGTCATTGGGCGTTGATGGACGTCCCAGCAGGATGCGTCTGCCAAACTCAGCCATGGCGTCTCCGGGCTGCTCAAACAGTCCGTGATCCAAGAACTCTTTGTCGAGCTGATCCCAGAGCGTGGTTTGCACGACACCCGGACAGAAGGCGTTGACGCAGATTCCGTTTTCGGCGAAGGCGCGCGCACCAGCTTGTGTAAGCGCTACGACCGAGAATTTGCTCGCACAGTAGTGCGGCTGAATTTCATACCCCTCCTTGCCAGCAATAGAGGCGGTGTTGATTATCTTCCCGCCTTCGCCTTGGGCGATCATTCGCCGTGCTGCCTCCTGCATGCAGATCATCACCCCTAGCGCGTTAACTCGCATCAACCGTTCCCAATCGCTCTCAGTCACATCCATAAAAGGTTTGATTTCCGCGACGGCAGCGTTGTTAAAGATGACATCCAAGCGTCCAAACGCGTCGACGGTACTCTGAACCATGGCTTTAACGCTGGTGCGATCCGCGACGTCACACCGGCACCCGATTGCGTTACCACCAATTTCAGACGCAGTGTTTTTAGCGTTGTCCTCGTTGATGTCTGCGATGCACACCTTCGCGCCTTCGGCAGCCATTCGCATAGCAATTCCGCGTCCGATACCTTGTCCACCGCCAGTAACAACGCATACCTTTCCTTCAAGCCGCTGTTCTGCCATATTCGTATTGCCTCCTGATTGGTATTTATGGGATTCAACTTGCCATACCAGCCGTCGAGCGGTTAACCCGGCGCGTTTTTGCACAAGTCTCCTATGTATTCTAATGGAACAAGCAGCCCCCGTTAATGTTAAGCGCTTGACCGGTAAGGTATGCGCCCTCGGATGAAGCCAAGTATACGACCGCGGCGCCGATGTCTTCGGGTGTACCCTGTTTGCCCAACGGGATACTGTCTTTTACGAGCTGATTCATCTCGTCAAAGGTGATTCCGCGTATCTCCGACTCATCGCGCAGTGCTTGCCAGTGCATTTCAGTCGCCATGTTTCCGGGGCAGATGCTGTTGGCACGTACGCCGTACGGCGCGAGTTCTAGCGCAAGGGTTTCTGTCATGCGGATTACCGCCGACTTGGATGCACAATAGACTCCAAAATTAGCGAAGCCTTGTTTGCCATACCAAGAACCGAGGTTAATGATGCAGCCGTTACCTTGCTCGCGCATTACGCGTGCTGCAGATCGACACCCGTTGAACACGCCGCGCACGTTGACGCCAATCACGCGGTCAAAGATTTCGTCCGACGTATCTGCTACCGGTACCATCGGCTGCACGACGCCAGCGTTGTTGACAATGAGATCCAGCCCGCCCAGCCGCTCGACGACCTGATCAATCATTGCATCCACGGATGATGCCGTTGTAACGTCAACGTTAATCGGGAAACCGCCATTTTCGGGGAAACGTTCCCGGACTGCCGTCCATGTGTCTTCGACTTGGGGTTGTATATCAGCGGGTACGACTTCGGCACCCTCAGCCGCCAGCCGGAGCGCTGTACCCCTTCCCAGCCCTTGGGCGGCTCCCGTAACGATAGCTACCTGATCCTCCAAAAGTCCGCTCACTGTCCACCTCCTTGAAGCAATTGCACAATAGCTGCGTCCAGCGGTTGGGATACCGCCATCAATAGTTCACACCGCACCCTATCAGTTCTTCACACGGGAATTTGGTGATGACATCAATTCCTGTCGAAGTGACAACGACTTCCTCTTCTATCCTAGCCCCGTCCATTCCTTCAGCATCATATGTTTCGACGGCGATTACCATACCCTCTTGGAATTCGACGGGATGGTCGAGGCTATACAACCTCGAAACGATGGGACGTTCCCACAAACCGACACCGAGTCCGTGTGCGTATGCCAGACCGAATGCCTGGGATTCGTTTTCGAAACCCCAGTAGTCAGCGGAGGGCCATGCGCGTGCAAGATCGGCTGTGGTTGCGCCAGGACGGATGACCTCCATTCCCTCTCGCAACATGTCGTAGGTGCGTTTGTAGACCGCCTTTTGCCGCTGGGTCGGCTTACCGCAGCAGAGTGTCCGGTAGTAGCAAGTCTGGTAGCCGTTATACATCATCTGTATGTCGAGGAAAACAAGATCGCCCGGTTGTACAAGCCGATCGGAACTCAGATGCGGGTGTGGATGTGTACGCGAACCGCTAGTGACTTGCACGTTTAACACCCATTGGCTGCCGAGTCTGTGGAGTTCGTGTGAGGCTTCCGCTTGAATGTCGTTTTCACGTATACCCGGCCTGAGTGTTCGCGCGACACGGTCAAACGCGGCATCGACGGTAGCAGCGGCATTGCGCATAATCTGGATCTCGTCGTCAGTCTTGATTAACCTGGCTTTCATCATGACATCTTGACCGTCGACAAATCGAACGCCTTCCTTCTGCAGCGCCAAGATTAATTGAGAGTCAAGCACGTCGATGCCGATAGGTTCTTTGGGGCTGATGCCGTTCTGATCAAGTACCATCCGCAAATCCCTGATAAACTTTTTGTGTGCATCCCAGTTGCTAGGCAAGGCGCCGAACAGGGTAGTATGCGCAGGATATGCGCGATCGGCAATCCATGGGCAATGCAATTTTTCAGCGGCAACCTCCGACCCAAACCCGAAGATGTATGGTTCACCGTTGCGAGGTACAATGGCGTAACGGCCCATGTTATCAATTTCAGGAGAACACACGGCGGTTGATGTAGCGTAGCGCTTATTGTGGTTGTCAAAGAGCAGCAAGCAGCCGAAATCGGTTTTCTCTAGTTCGGCTTTGACTCGGTCGAGACGGTCTTTGCGCAGACGGTCGAAGTTGATTCGCTCTTCGTAGTCAACGCCCATTGTTCCCTGTGTTCCAAATCTCATATCAAAATCTCCTCTGATTTATTTTATCGTCGATTCAAAAATCTGCATTATCTCGAAGACGAGACCATTGGGCGACCGGAAAAATGCGAGGCGGCGCGATCCGAAGGTACCGCTGATGGTTTTAGGATCAACGAGTACTTCAGTACCCAGGTCCATGAACTCCTCGAATGCCGCTTCGAAATCGTCTACCTCAAACACGGCATGAGTCAATCCCGGCCTAGGCTGATGGTCGAGTTTGTCTTCGAAAGCCAGATGTGGCGTCAAAAAGAGGCGCGTCCCACCAAACCCAAGAAATGCGGTTCCACGTTCGTGCATCAACACTTCTGCCCCAAGCGCTTCAAAAAATTCCATCTCTTTTTCAAGGTCCTCGACTTTGACGCCAATGTTCCATAAGCTTGCATCCATATTTTACCATCCTTAACTTTGCGCAGTGAATTCAGACAAACAACCCGCAACGATTTAGCGCTATCAGCGTGGCTTCAACGATACCGTCGGGGTCAATCCCAAAGTGTTTATAGAGATCGGTGCGCGCGCCAGATTGTCCAAACTCGTCCACGCCGAGCGGTACGACCAGTGATCCGTACACACTGCCTAACCATGCTAGGGCATGAGATGCGCCGTCATGAACGGTGATAATGGGTGCATGCCTTTCGCTTTGTGGAATAAGCCAATCAAAGGGGCCGTGTGTATCCTCCCAATGCATGGTTTGCCAAGCTTCGAACAGGCGGCGGGCGCTCGTCAAGTTCAGCACGTTTACGGCGATTCCCTTCCGATGCAGCGCGTTCACGGCGGCTGCCACCTCCGGAATCATGGTGCCTGTTGTTGCAATGTGAATTAAGCGCTCTTTGGGGCGTACCGGTTCTGCCGTACGCCAATCGACAAGCCTGTAGCCGCCGGCGAGTACCTGCCGCCGCAATTCTTCCTCTCCCAACCGCGCCATGGCTGATGCAAAAAGTTGATTGTCAATGGGTTTAGTAGATAGGCGCAAATAGGTTGAGCGTCCATGTGACCGGTCGCAGCATTGACGAAGTGCGTCAAGCAATATCCACTCTAACTCCTTGGCGAAGCACGGTTCGTACGCATTCAGCCCGGGCAACTCTGCGCCCAATGATGGGGTAACGGTGGACTGGTGCGCTCCGCCTTCCGGGGACAACGTTATCCCTGACGGTGTGCCGGCAAAAATGAACTTTGCGCCTGAATACTGCGCATAAATCAGCGCGTCAAGACCGCGACAAATAAACGGGTCGTAAACCGTGCCGATGGGAATCAGATGCTGTCCACAAAGCTCTGCCGACAGCCCGAACATGCCTAGCATCATGAAGAAGTTCATCTCGGAGATGCCCAATTCAATATGCTGCCCCTGCGGGCTGTACTTCCATTTTCGGAGTTCATTGGCTTCGGTCTCGTAGTCCGGCAATTCCTCCAGTGCAAATACGCCCATTTTGTTAACCCAACTCGACATACCCGTAGAAGAGGTCACATCGGGCGACGCGGTGATGATGCGATTAGACAAGTTTGGCACCCGCGTGAGTTGGAGGAGCAGCCGTCCAAACGCTTGTTGGGTACTCAATACGCCTTTGGCTGGAATAGAGAGCTTTTCCGGAATTTCATTGGGAGAGAGCGCTACAGGCGGTGCGGTATACGCGGGATAAAGCTCAGAAGCGATTTCATCGCAGAGTTGACCGGACGAAGAATTAGAATCAAACCGCGCCCAATCATCGTCAGGGGGAACGTCCAATACTTGCCGCAGTTCGTCAATTTGCTTTTCATTCAGCAGCATGGAATGATTGAGCGGGTGACCGGCAATGGGCAAGCCCCAACCTTTGATGGTGTAAGCGAAAATAATTGACGGTTGATCGGGCTCTTCGTCTACTTGTGAGAACACGCTCAGCAACTCTTCCATGTCGTGACCGCCGAGGTTGCTCAGTACAGTCGGTAAGGTGGTATCAGGAACACTTTGAATCACCGAGGCCAGTTCAGGGTATTTCTCGGCATTACCGTGAAGGAGATGGCGACGGATTTGATCGCCCGGCAAACGAATGACCGCCTGGTATTCTTCATTGCTCATTTCATCAATGCGTTGGCGTAATGCGTCCCCGCCGGGCTGCTCGAACAGGTTCTGCAGCGTACGACCGTATTTGGTTTCAAGTACCTGCCAGCCGCTCTCTTCAAAGAGACGTTGAAGCTGACCGGCTCTAATACCGGGTACGACGCGGTCAAGACTTTGACGGTTGAGATCGACAATCCACAACAGGTTTCCCAACCCTGTCAGCGATTGCTCTAGGATTGCCTCCCACACGTTGCCTTCGTCCAGTTCGGCATCGCCTATGAGTCCAACAAAACGCCGCGAATTCGCCTGCCCGAAGTGGGACATTGCATAGTGATGGGCTAAGGCACCAAACGCAGGTGCAACTGCCCCGAGTCCAACCGAACCCGTCGAAAAATCAACAATGTCCGGATCTTTCGTTCGGCTCGGGTAAGCTTGCAAACCGCCGTACGATCTGAATTGAGACAGGTACTCCCTCGGCAATTGACCCAAAAGGTATTGAATAGCGTGAAAGACAGGCGATGCATGCGGTTTGACAGAGACCCGGTCGCCCGATTTCAAGAAGTGAAAATAGAGCGCGGTCATGATTGAAACAACTGATGCCGATGATGCCTGATGGCCGCCGACCTTCATCCCGTCAGGATTCGTGCGCACCTCGTTCGCATGATGAACGATAAGCGTTGCAAGCCACAACACACGTTGTTGAATGGTGTTTAGGGTTTCTATTCTTTTTGGCGAAACCGACCGACGGCGGCTGTCCAAATCCGTCCTCCTACTGCCTGCAGCGAAGTTGCACCTTAGATTGCCTGTGTGAACACGTTCATAACCCGGCGTATGCTCCAATTCCGAGGTGCCGTATTAGGATTGAAATACGCCTTCCCAACACTTTGTATCCCAAGATTGTTCAATTGCCGCCTGCACATTTGCGACCGCTAAGGCTTCGGCGAATCCGGGCGCGCCTTGCACACCATCTGCGACGGACTTCAGAAATTGGTGAAGTTCAATGACTTTGAGATCTTCATATCCGAGTCCGATACCGGGTCCTGGATTAAACCGCGCGTGGAATGGGTGCTCGGGACCGCCCACGATGCGGGTATAGCCGTCGTGGGTGCCATCTTCATCGGGGAGATATAAGTCGAGTTCATTCATCCGTTCGAAATCCCAGCTTAGCGCGCCGAGCGTTCCATTTACCTCAAATGCCATCTGACACTTTGGACCGCTGATGATACGACACGCTTCAAGTGAACCGTGTGCTCCATTGGCAAACTGCGCCAACGCTCCAACATAGTCTTCGTTGCTGACATCACCCATTGGCCCATCTTTGCGGACGGAAAAATGCGTGCCTTCTCCAGGCGTCGCAAGCGGCCGTTGTGGAATGAACGTCTCGCGGCTGCCGACGACGCGTTTGATAGGTCCTGCGATGAGATGCGCCATGTCCACGACGTGTGACATGAGATCGCCCAAGGTTCCCAAACCGGCAAACTCGCGTTGAAATCGCCACGACAACACGCCGTAGGGATTTTTAGCGTAACCCGGAAAGAAGCGGCCTCGATAGTGAGTCAACTCACCAAGCCGGCCTTGTTGAATTAGTTGGTGGGCATACTGTACAAGCGGCGCCCACCTGTAATTGTAACCCACAAAACTTAGAACACCCGCCTGGCGCGCCGCGTCTTCAATGTCCGAGGTTTCCTGTGGATTGCGGCCGACGGGCTTCTCACAGAAAATATGCTTGCCCGCGTCGGCTGCCGCACGCACGATTTCCAAATGCATGAAGTTGGGGGCGGCGATATTTACAACCTCAACGTCTGCGTCGGAGATGACCTTACCCCAGTCTGTAGTGTAACGCTCGAACCCGTAAAGAGATTCGGCACGACGTGCACGAACTTCCACCTCATCTGCGCAGACAACCAAACGCGGTTGGATTCCGCTGTCTTCGAAGCGATGCGGGATTTGCCGGTAGCATCGGCTATGTGCCGTACCCATCCAGCCTAATCCGATCACGCCAATACCAATTGTTCTCCCCATCGTATTTCTCCGATTTCCGTATATTGGCCTTCAGGATTGTGTGTGGAAATGAAAGTTGCTACAGATAGCGGCGTTTGTTTCAGGTCTTGTATAAGAGTGAGCGAAAACGCCACGATTCGTGGATTGCTCCTACAGAGGCGCTGCTAGTGAATTTTATCGCTGCGGCGCCCAACCGCGCGGGTCGGATGCAGAAAATGGCCAGCCGGCTCCACCAACAACGTGAAATTCTTCCGATTTTCCACAGAGCCAGTAAAACATCTCAGATACCCGAAGAACAGACTGCCATTTACGGGCAGGACCACAAAAGTAATCGTTCGTATATGAATAGTCGACGCGCGTGAATTCGAAGTCGTCGTCTATAATCCAGTCCCGCTTTGGAGGCACGGTGCGCCATGAGACCCATTTCAACACATTGCGCGTGGATGAATCGGTCTTTTCCGATTGCCGGTGCCAAATCGAATAGGCTGTAAAAAACACCGAGCCTGCGGGGCCAACAGTTGCCACTTGACCGGCGAGATGTCCAAAGTGCTCCAACTCCTCCCTAGGAATCGGCACGAGGTGGGAGCCCGGTAGAAATAGAGTGGGTCCCATCTCTTTGGTGTTTGCCTGCGGAATATAGAAGACTTGAAGCAGGTTACAAGTTCGCTCAAACTTTGAACCGGCGTCCATGTGCCAATTTTTCGTTTTTTGCGGCCCGGCTAAGCGGTGGTTTGCCATCCAATCCGGCAGTTGAAAACGCTCTCCGAGCAGCGATCTTGCGGCGCCGGCGACCTCGGGATGGAGCAGTACGTCTTCGATGAAACGCTCCTCTTCAAGCAGCGTCTGGGCGTCGTTGCCTTCCTGATCGAGATACTCGGATACCCAATGATTCGTCCGGTCTGGAATTACGCCCTCAAGTACGAAAAGCCCTTTCTTGCAAAAGTCGAGCACATCGTGATCGGTCATCGTTGGCTTTATATCGCCGGGTGCCCGCCGCAATTCATGTGACATCTGCCTACTCCCATTTTTCGAGGATAAATTCACAGACGATGTGCGTATCTTGGGTATGTCCAACCGGCAACTGAACCGGAAAGCGAATCACCCGCCAGCCGTCACTGATTGCCTCCAACGCGGTCTTATAGGGCCAGTCTGCCGGATCGAACGGGCCGTTGGAGACTACTCCGGATTCGACTAGCAGCATACCTATCACGTCTGCAGTGACAGCGGTGGTTGCCGTCTGCAAGTAGAGCAGACTCTGGCTTTTGGTATGCTTTGCCGCTATGGCGTAGCCCAAATTACGGAGCTGGGTTTCCGTCAGAACCCCACAATTGAGTTGCTGTATACATTCTTCTAACAACTGCATGAGGTCGGCATCCATAGCGCTCCAACGACAATGTCGAACCCGGGTATCAAATGCTCCCTGGAAATTACCGTCTTGAGAATGGGAAAACCGAGGTTAGACCATCGTACCGTGTCCGATTTTGAAAATTGTTTGCCACCGCAACGGCGTCCGGTCTAATAATGGAAACGCTGCAACGGGAGCCCTTCCTCATACTGTTGGCGCCGGGCTTGGGTCTCCGGATCGCCGCTAGATTCGGCTGCAGGGATATCCCACCACACGCCAGCATCCGGCAGATAGCGGTGCGGCTCGACATCGACAACAATCACGCAGGTTCCACTTTCATTGCGGGCTTCACGCAACGCATGCCGAACACCCTCCGGCGTGGTCACATGCCAAGATTTAGCGCCGAAACTTTCCGCATTCTGGGCGAAGTCTATCTTCATATATGCGCCTTCAAGGCGGTTTTTCTCCATATCGCGAGAACGGAACTCGTTGCCGAAACTCCTACCAGCGCGTAGCATCTGAAGTGAACGAATGGATTGAAAGCCGTGATTCTCCGAGATGACGAGCGTGAGTTTCAGGTTTTCCTGCATTGCGGTCACCAACTCGGTTGGATTCATTAGGTAGGTTCCGTCACCTATAAAGACGTAGACCTCACCGTCCGGCTGCGTCATGCGAACCCCCAAACCCGCGGGAATTTCATAGCTCATGCACGAAAAGCCGAACTCGAGATGACACGAACGGCCGCCGGTTGCATCCCACATTTTAAGAAGGTCTCCGGGCGGCGTCCCTGCCGCACCGATGATAGTATCACCGGGTTGTGCCGCGTCGTTGAGCACACTAATAAGTTGTCCTTGGCTCATCGCCTCGCCGGGCGTCTCTTGGGCGACTTCGTTGTCCAACTGCTCGCGCCATTCGCGATTCAACGCTGCGATTTCTTGCACATAAGCAGCGTTCGGTTGAATTCCCGCTGTGTCGGCTGCTTTGGTCAAAGCGGCAAGGGCTTCTCGGGCGTCCGCGGTGATTGGCACGCCTCCTTGCTTGTAGGCATCGTGGTTGGCGACGTTGATGTTTATGAATTTCACGTCCGGGTTGTTGAAGGCGGATTGCGAACCGGTGGTGAAGTCCATCATGCGTCCGCCAATGCTAATGACCAAATCCGCTTGGCTTGATATTTTGGCGGCGGCGGGAGTGCCGTTGACGCCCTGTCCACCCAAAAGCAGCGGCGACGCGTTTCGCATCGCGCCTTTGCCGGCGGACGTTTCGCTCACCGGAACGCCAAATTTATCTGAGAAGGACTGCAGTTCGTTCCAGGCTTCGGAATAATGCACACCGCCGCCGGCGATAATCATGGGGCGATTAGACGCCTTCAGCAGTTCCACCGCTTCCGAAATACGCTGTGAATCCGGAGGCCGCCGTTCAACTCGCCACTCGCGCCTTTCAAAAAAGTGGGCGGGATACTCGTAGGCGTGCGCCTGTACATCCTGTGGGAGCGACAGGGTCACGGGACCTGTGTCGGCGGGATCGGTGAGCACACGCATGGCTTCGGGCAGCGCCGTAAGCAATTGCTCCGGCCGGGTGATGCGATCGAAAAAGCGGCTGACGGGGCGGAAGCAGTCGTTGACGCTGACATCCGCCGATACGGGGTGTTCAAGTTGCTGCAGCACTGGTCCCTGGTATCGTGTGGCGTAGTAGTCCGACGGCAGTAACAAGACGGGCAACCTGTTGGTAACGGCAGTTGCGGCACCAGTCACCATATTGGTAGCCCCTGGTCCGATTGACGAGGTGCATGCGAGCGCCGCCAGCCGATTATTTGCTTTGGCATAGCCAAGCGCGGCGTGTACCATCGACTGCTCATTTCGAGGTTGCCGATATGGCAATTCTTGACCATATTCGAAGAGCGCTTGTCCGAGACCGGCGACATTCCCGTGCCCAAAAATGCCGAAGATGGATGGGATAAGGCGGCGCGTCTTTCCGTCTCGCTCACTGTATTGAACTTGCAGGTATTTGACGAGCGCCTGCGCCATGGTTAATCGGATGGTTCCGGGTGATTGTGACATTTTCTAGTTGCCTCCTTTTGCTTTGCGTAGTTGGTAGATGGCTAGCTAACATCTATTTGGATTCATAAGGAATAGCGCAAATGTTTGTGAGGAGTAACGCAATAGGATTTTCCGCCTATTACGGAGATGCGGCGGATTTTCAACCCGTGTGAAATATGAAATTGGCTAAATTTAGTTGCTGCCCAATCCTTTAAAATCGGTATTCCGAAAAATGATGGTTCGCATGTATTTATAACACAGAACCGAAAAATAAGCAATCCAAAACGGGAACGTTAAATTTTAGGAATCTTAGAAAATTTACAAGAAACCTGGCGGTACAGTGCCAGTCTTTACATTTGGAATCGCCGCGTTAAGATCTCATTCGGATGATAAATCGGTTTCTCATTTTAGCACACGATGATTGGGGCGGTCAAGCGGCAACCGCGGCGAGAGTCTAATGGAAAAATGGGATTGAAATTGGTGTTCTTTATTGCTAGAATAATTTCAATTGAACGTTTTAAACGACATTAGGATGTAGTGTTTTCATGGAGAACCCCGTTTCCTTAACGGTGGATTTAATGAAGCGGGACTTTCGCAGTAACCAACGCGGGGCAAGCGGAAAACTATCGCCTTCCCTATTCGGTCAGTTGATCCCCGCCTACGATGGGTGGAGGATTTACCGCCTACAATGGGGGCATCGGCTGAACATACGGGTCGACACCCAACGAATCCGGAAAATTCAATCTGAAGTGCGTAAGCCCCAAAAATTATGAAGGATTAGAAGCGTGCCCATAAAGTCACATGAAGAATTGAGTGAAATCGGATCGCGGGTTCTGAGGTCTGCAGGTGCGACCGACGACGTTGCCGACAGAGTTGCGCGCCACCTTGTCGGATCCAACTTAGTGGGTCTGGATTCCCACGGAATCATCCGTCTAGCTGACTATGCCACCTGGCTACAGGAGGGGAAGATTGCCGGCGACAACCGTATTGAAGTCGTCAGGGACAAAGCCGCAACTTGTTTAATTGACGCCCACATGTCGTTCGGGCAGGTCGCGGCATCGCAATCTGCGGACATCGCCGTACAAAAAGCGCAGGTGTACGGAATCGGCTTGGTTTCGGTGAAGAATGCTTCCCACATCGGCCGACTGGGAGAATATGTTGAGGATATAGCGTCGCAGGGATTTATCGGTTTTCTCTGTTGCAACGCGGAAGGAGCAGGTCAACTCGTCGCTCCATGGGGCGGCAAGGCAGCGCGAATCGGTACGAATCCAATGGCGTGGGGGATTCCCAGCGGCAGGGCGTCAGGAGGCATGGTATTGGACATGGCTACGAGCATCGTTCCCGAAGGCAAGATTCGCGTCATGATGCGGAGAGAGGAAGAGATTCCGCATGGCTGGGTGCTTGACTCTCAAGGGCAATCGACGTCGAACCCGGCAGACCTTTATGGGCCGCCTGTCGGGGCGATTCTTCCGTTCGGGGAACACAAGGGTTACGGATTGATGTTGGCGATAGAGGCACTTTCAGGTGTACTCAGCGGCGGCGGGCATGCTCGACCGGCAGTAGCGGAGGCTTGGTTTACGCATGGCAGCACGTTTACAATGATGGCGATCGAAGTTGAATCATTTCGTTCGCTAACCGAGTTTACGGACGATGTCGATGAAATGTTAAAACACATGAAAAGTTCACCGCCGACCACTCCCGATGCTGAAGTGCTCGTTCCTTACGAGATAGAGTCCAGAGAGAAATCGGTAAGGTTAGCAAACGGGATAACGATAGAGGACTCCACTTGGGATAGGGTGGTTCAGATTGCTAGCGAGCTTGAGATTTCCATTTAATATCGACTCTACTTACCACTTCCCGGCAGTGACTGTGCCATCGAAAAATAGACGTGAGAATGCAGGCGAAGAACAACGTATCCTTCCAGTGGACGGTTCTCGCCAATAGCCTATCCGCTAATCTCGTACAGTCGCCGATGCCGTAATCAGCAATTGGCTAACGCAGCAAAAATCCAGATTTTCGAATTTCCATCGGTTTTTTTCCGGCATGGTATTCGGATTTCTGTCCGCACAGCCAATAGAACATCTCAGCGGCGTCGTTTATGGTTCGATGGTGTTCACGGTGAAATTTTAGACCGGGCGGAGAGGATTTTGCATGACTCACCTCGAACTTCGGTTGCTGAATCCAGTCTCGCGTTGGTGGCACCGTCCTCGAATACTCATACTTCAGTAGGTTGCGAGTCCCGCTCGCAGTGGAGGCGGTGCGGCGGTGCCAAATTCCCCAAATTGTGATGAATATTGAGCCTGCAGGCGCGGCTGTCGACACTGCGCCACGGATTTTCTTGTAATGCTGCATATGGGATTGAGAGCAAAAGAGGCAGTGGGATCCTGGCAGCACCTCAGTTGGTCCCATCTCCAAGGGGGCGTCTTGGGGATAGTAGAACACCTGAAGCATGTCGAACTCGGGGCCGTATACGGCGGCACCATCGCCGCCGCTGTCGATATGCCAGCCGCCCACAGATGCAGGACATTCTACACGATGGTTGTTCATCCCGCCCGGCAGTCGGAACTCCCTACCTAGAAGTGATCGAATCGCCCCAACTGCTTTTGGGCAGCATATAACATTCTCAAAAAACCATCTCTCTTGAAGAATTGCGCTCGGCGTATCCGAAGGATGTTCGTCGAGAAACGCGAACGCCCGCCGATTCACACTGTCCGGGACAACACCTTTCAGCAACAGGAAACCCTTTTTGCAGAAGTCTAGAACCTGCGTGTCGTTCAGCGTCGGTTGACAGTCATAAGTGTTCTTCATAACGTGATGCCTCGTTATTTTTCCGACCCAATCTCTGAATCAGAGATGCTTAGTCCGACTATACGGATTGAACCCCGTCCATTCGAAGGTCCATACCAGATTAAAATTGATACTTGAATTTATAGTGGGAAAGAGGCGTATCGTTTCGCACTCGGTCTGAATTTCAAAGACACCATGAATCGGCGAATGATTGAAAAATTAAATTAATGCTATGCTATCCCCTCCGATAACATGAAGCTGTCGGTAATTGAATGTCCGTGAACGCTAGTTTTAATTTTCGTGTACGTCGCTCTTTTTGAAAAATAAATCCTTCACGTGTCGAACCCCTTGAGGATTCATGGCATAGAATCCAAACGGTGATAGTTGAACGCATGCTGCCCAAAACTGCTTCCGCAATGCAAAATCTCCCTTCGTTTCCGTATGTAGTTCCCTTTGATGCAAACCGATGTTCCATGGTAACATTTCACCAAAACCCCACGGATATGCATTGTGCAACTTTAGCAGACGTGCTGCACCACGAGGGGTTATGATCCGCGCGCGATCGCCTGCGCCAAGAAAATCTGCATATATTCTGTCCACACTCGTTTGACACATTTTTGATTTTTGACGTTCACTATATTCATGACACGGAATCTCCCTGTGTTCAGGAAATTTCGTTGGACAGGGAAACCACCAATCCAAAAAGAGGAGATCTAATGGGATTTCGATAAAGTCCTGAAGTTGTCTCAACTTATTTTCTAGTTCTCTGAAATTCACGGACAGCAATACATCATCTTCTAGTATGAGCGCCGTCTCACCGTTTTCAACTACTTTCCGTAAAACCCTGAGGTGAGACCAATGACATGCCAACTGAGTAGGTTCACCCCAATTTTTCCATAACGGCGGAAATGTGTAACAAGAAAAACCATCTGATTGCATGGCTTCAGATATTGATTTCAAATCACAAGAGCGTCCATCAGCTGCAGGAAATCGCTCCACTCGATTCGACGGTACTTCCATCAGACGAAACGCACATTGCTGAGCTAGCCATTTATCTGTGCGATGCTTTAAGTTAATCACATACACTTTATCAATCATTGAAATTCTCCTTTGCTCTTTAGTTTAAAGCCTCCGCGCTAAAGCTTACCAACCGTAACTGAAGTCCATAAGGTGCCTTCGTTTTTTCGATTATCTTAAAAAGGTGATAGGCATATTGTCCCACTATTTCCCCCGTCGCCTCCGCTTACGTCTGACGTTTGCTGCCAGCGGAACCACCATTTTTTCATATAAGCCAAGCAGGTGTTCAACCCGCTCGCGGTCTGAAGAAAATGGAGAACGCCGGTAGAGCTTATCGACAGCGCTGTCCAAGTCGAGGTGTGCCCTGCGAAGATCGACCGGCATCAAATCAGGATCGTAGAGATCCGACAAGGTGGCGTTGAGATGCGCGGCACGTGCGGTAAGTACGGCGTTCGCAAAAGGTTCAAGGCGTTGCAGCCGGTTGACGGGAACCGGAGGCACCGGAAAGGTGTTGAACACGAGACCGATGGAGTAGCGATAGCGGCTCTCTAGGCGTCCTCCAATGTGCCTCAGCCAAACCATGTGCATAGCAGAAGTGAGCAGTGCAAAATGGGGTTTATTGGCGTTTTCGATAATTCGGACAAGATTGCTCGGGATTACCGGCGGCTCCAGCCACCCAATCGGCACATATTCTCGCCGCTCGGAACTTACTTCAGGTATAACTAAAAATGGTGCGTCGGGAACAACGTTGACGTGATAGAGGGTCGGTGTCTCGGCGAGTGCTTGCGTGGGCTTGCTCTTACTCGCCAACCGATAGGCTCGGACAGCGGCAATACGCTCACGGACCTTTGGCAGCCTCCTCAACACTTGGGGTGCTATATCAGCCAAATACAGTATCCACCTTTCTCCCCCCTGTAAAAACTCTCGACTTCCAACAAACGGGCGCAGATACGGCTCGGCATTAGGTTCTTCTTTCAAAAAAGCGGTGCGTTCGTCAGTGTTGAAAATGTAGTGTCTGCCATCAATGGGTTTGGAGCCAATAATCAACTTTGGTAGACCGTTGAACTGCTGAGATTCCTCCTTTACCACAATCCGCGAATCAGTCAATCCGCTTGCGTCGAACAGGTAAGGCGAAAGAGCAATATGCTGGCTCTCGTGCGGCTCACCGTTGGGAGTATCGTAGGAAAATAAACGCTTCTCCCGTGATGCGGCGTCCCGTTTTGTCAGTCCAAGGATGACCACGTGAACATGCGCCATGCCGCGTGCGTCTGAACCCCATGCAAAAGTGCGGTGGGCAAATACAATCTCAAGGGCGCAACGATTAAACAAGAGGGGCCAAAGCTGTGCCACCTGTTCGCCTTGGGTGATGGAATTCGTCGCGACAAACCCAATTTGCGCCGCGCTAGGTTGGATGTATTCGCCGGCTTTGATAAACCAGGCGGCCACATAGTCGAGGGTGCCGCCGCTCTTGCCTAGTGCGGCGATGCTACGTACCTGTTCGCGTTGATGTGGCGACTGGAATTTCGCACACGCAAACGGCGGATTGCCGAGTACATAGGAGCATTCTTCTGATGGCAACAGCATCGTCCAATCCGTTTCCAGCGCGTCGCCGTGTCTGATATGCGGAGACTTTTCCAACGGGATGCGCGCATACGTCTGACCAAACTCCAAGCTTAGACGGTTGTTCATGATGTGGTCCATCATCCACATGGCAACCTCCGCGATTCGCACTGGAAACTCCCCCAACTCAATCCCGTAGAACCCGTCTACATCAACCACCGAAAGCGTTTGCGCAATTATGTCAAGTTGACCGAGAGGACGAATCTCTTTTAACACCTCCATTTCCAACACCCGAAGTTCGCGGTAAGCGATGATGAGGAAGTTGCCGCACCCACACGCTGGATCAAAAATTCGCAACCGACCGAGTCTGTGCTGAAAGGCAATCAGTTCAGGAAGGCGGCGGTTGTCCCTGCGGGCTTTTAGGCGTTGGAATTCAGCACGCAACTCGTCGAGGAACAGCGGCTCAATCACCTTGAGGATGTTCTTTTCGGTTGTGTAGTGCGCGCCTTGGGCGCGGCGTTCGTCTTTGTCCATTACCGATTGGAAGAGCGATCCGAAGATTGCTGGGGAAATTTCCGACCAGTTGAAATGGCAAGCGTCAATGAGCCGTTGACGCATACCGGAATTGAATGACGGGATGGGCAATTGTTCACGGAACAGGTCGCCGTTGACGTAGGGGAAGCGGGCAAGATCTTCGTCTAGAATTGTGGAGCGAAGTTCTACGGGCATGTTGAGCACTTGAAATAGTTGCGCTAACCAGCCACCGAGGTCTGAGCCATCTTCTCGCGTCCGGTTTTCCAACAGATCGAGAAAAATGTCACGCGGCTCAAATATGCCGGTATCGTCGGCGAAGAAGCAGAAGACGATGCGAACCAGAAATCGTTCTAGATTATGACCTGTGTAGCCGGAGTCGGCTAGGGCATCGTGGAGTTGACCAACACGCTCGGAAGCTTCGATGTTGACCGGATCCTGATCTCTGAAGGAGCGCTTCTGCACACCCAAGATAAAGCCGAACTTTTCGACATGTTGCGGCAAGTCAGCGAGGGTAAAGGCAACACGATCATCTTCGTCAAGATCGCACAAATCAAACGTCTGAAAATCGCTCAATAGGATATATCGCGGCAGGTCAGCGTCTGTGAGACCGGGAAAATACGAAAACGCTTGGTCTCTGGCTTGTGTTAAGTCGCGTCCTACACTTTTCTGTTCGACGAGTAGCACGCCCTTCCAAAACAGGTCAATAAAGCCGCGCTTATCACCGAGCAGTTGAACAGGTTCTTCAAACGCGGCAACTCTACGCACCGGCATTCCAAAAATGTCGAAAAAGTCACGGTAGAATAGTTGGGTTTGCCCTTTTTCGTAGCCTTCATCTGCCCAATCTTGAGCGAATGCAGCGGCACGGACACGGATTTCATTCCACGACAAGCGCATGTCGTTTCGTCCTTTTCACAGTGGCATAACGTATGCCGAAGCACACAAAAATCAGATTCAATTTTCCAATTGATAAGCACCGAACAATCAAACGGAATGAGTTGAGTTTATTTTACGACAACATAACATAGATATCAAGTGGTGAATATAACGATGCGGACTGCCTCATAAACGATTCGCAAGCTTGGTGCAAGACGCCGTAAAATTGCCATACAGACGCAAAGATACTGTAACATTGAGGTAATGCAATGCCCCGTAACGGAGGGTACTAAGTGCTGTAGTCATTTTTGGTCAAAAATGGCTGGGGATGCAATGGCCGACAGGAACCGAATCCACATTCGGCATGATAGGCTGAAAGGAATGGTGAGCGCCATAAAGGGCGTGTGGCGGACGATTTTTATAGCAGTGCCTAGTTGTATGTGTCGGCGCTACCTGTGCAATTTTTAATCTTTGAATGTTATCCGGAATCCTAGTTTGACATAACCGCTGTGCTTCGGTGTGACCATTTTTCTCGTGCATGCTGAATTTTTCCCATTTTCTTCTTGACATAGACTTACTGATATGCTAATATAATCGCATATTGTACGACAAAGGAGGTGATATCATGCAAGATTATCGAATCGTCAAACTCAGCCGGCGTGAACGGCAGATTATGAATATCATCTATCAACGCGGGCAAGCTTCTGTGGCTGATGTCCTCTCAGATCTTCCAGACCCGCCAACGTATTCCACGGTCCGCGCGCTGTTGCGAATCTTGGAAGAGAAAGGTCATGCCAGGCACGAAAAAGATGGACCGCGCTACATCTATTATCCGACACAACCGCGGCATCAAGCCGGACACTTTGCGCTCAAGCAGATTGTACAGACCTTCTTCGATAAATCCATTGAGAAGACGGTTGCGGCTTTGGTTGCCGATACTGATGTGTCGGATGAAGAACTTGACCGTTTAAGCCGTCTCATTGAGGAATCGAAAAGCGGCAATTAGGAGGGCATTGATGCCAATCTTTGAAACTATCGAATCCAACTTTTGGTTGAGTTTTTTGGTAGACGCCACGCTGAAGAGCGTATTGATTTTGGCTTTTGCGGGCGTATTCGCATTCGTTCTTCGCCATCAATCGGCGGCGTTGCGAGGTTTGGTTTGGAGCGCGGCTATGGTCGGGTGCCTTATTGTCCTGTTGTGCTCACTCGCGCTTCCGAAGTGGGATGTGGGTGTGCTTCCGGGGGCATCGGGCGGATATGAAACGGACGTGTTGCTCAAGACCAACCCGCCGACCGCGGCGCCGGTTTCAATCTCAACTCATTCGCCTGCATCAAACGCGGTGCCGCCTACGCAAGCTACACCGACGCTGTTTCCACCCCAATTTGCGGCTAGTGAAAGCGACGTTACGCAAGCAAAAATCGTCCGGGATCTTCACTGGACTGATTGGGTAGCGGCGGGTTGGGCGTTGGCGGCACTATTCCTGATGGTTCGTTTAATTGCCGGTATCTGCGCTGTGCGGCACATCTCGGCTCGCAGCGATGACTTCAACGACGCGATTAAGCATTTAAACCTCGATATAAAGCAAAGCTGCCGCGTCCGTCGAAGCGATGCGGTTACAGTGCCGATGATGTGGGGTTTCTTTCGTCCCGTGATTTTGTTGCCCGCTGATGCTGACGGTTGGGGGCGGCAACGGCTGCGAGCTGTTTTGCTGCACGAAACGGCACACATCCAACGTCGGGATTGGCTAATGCAAACAGTTGTACAGTTAACCTGCGCAGTGTATTGGTTTAATCCACTGGTATGGATTGTTGCGCGTCAAATGCGAGCGGAGGCGGAGATAGCATGCGATGACCATGTGCTGAATACGGGGTATCGTTCGACCGAATACGCGCAACATCTGATTGAAGTGGTGCGAGACCTCAAAGCATTTGGCGCGGCTTCGCGCACCGCTGTAGCGATGGCGCGACGGTCGAAGATGGAATGGCGGCTGCGAACGGTTCTCGCCGAGGATCGAAATCGGCAACCGTTGACAATGGCGGCAGTGGTGATAGGACTGCTTGCCGTGATTGGTTTCGGTGTGCCGATGGGTGCGATGCGGTTGGCAGAGGCGGTTGACCAAGAAGGCGCATTGTATGTGGAGATTCAGAACGAAGCCATCCGAAAACGCAAAGTATATCCGGAGGATTTGTTCGCATTGTTCAAATCGTTTACGGCGGTGGATGCGGGCGGTGAGATTTTCACTAGGATTATTTTGAGCGAAGTTGGTCATATTCTCGTGCCGGCAAGGGCGACAGAAGCTGATTTCATTCGCCTGAATATTGTCGATTATCACCCGTTGACAGTAATCGCCGCCGATGCGGAGAGCGGTTTAGGAGTGGTGCAGGTTAAAGGGCAAAGGTACCTTCAACCTATTGTACTCGGATCTGCCGGAGACCTGCGGGAATACGCGCCGGTTCCGCTTACCAATCCGACGGTCGGTTACCTGTACCGGAGTATAAGAGCTATCTGCGCGCGCGGCCTCAATCTACCATTTCGACCTCGTCGACAGGCGGTTGGACACCCCACCGTACAAATTGCTAGCATAATGCAACTCGAAATTGACGACAGCGGTAAAGTGACCACGCTGAAAACGGCATGCCCTGGCCCTTCGGGAGAAAGGATTAGAGACGATCTAATGATTCGTTACGACAGGCACGACGTGCTTATACATTATGAGGGGCATGGTGAAATCATTAAAGGGGACGCACTTGTGCATTACGACGGCCGGTTGCTTGCAGTCTCGGTTGAAGATAGTGTGCGGTACGACAAATGGGGACCCAGTGCGGACTTGATACCAATCGACGAGATTCGAGCAGCACTTGCGCGAATGAATGTCCTCCACCTGATTGAACGCAGGATCGAAAAACCGATGAAGGATTTTGAGTTGATATTTGAGGCGGAGGAGTTTACGCGGCAAGATGGGGCTCGACCGAATGAGAGATTGTTCTTGACAGTCGAGGACGCAACGACATCTGATAACGCGTACATTGTTGCGAATAAGGCGTTGGACCACCAATACGAAATACCGGATACGTGGCTGACGTATGAGATTGAGATTCCAGCGGATGGCGACTACGCAATCTGGCTATATGGACGGGGGTACACCGGCAGGAGCGACTCCTTTTTTGTCGGAACAGACCTTGAAACGCCTCGTGCGTGTGATGTGGACAGTTACTTCAAGTGGGGCGCGGCACCGGCAATTCAACGAATATCGGTGCAGACGATACCGGCTTTCTACTTCTCGCAAGGCAAACACGAAATCCGTCTCTATGTCCGGGAGACGGGCACTGAATTGGATGCTATTCTGATTACGAATGACTTGAGTTTAGGCGCCGCAGAGATTAACCGAAAGTTTGAGGCGCACAATCGTAGGTGAAAAAACATCTCTGAAGCTCGTGATTGCCGGGGCGATTGATGGTTTCTCAAAGGACACGGTCACTGCTGCCTTGGGCACAATGAAAACCTCTAGGTGAAAAGACGGGAGATTAAACACACCGCAAAATTCTCATACCGATGTGTAGAAACACTTCTATAACTTTTGGCGGAATTTTTTCTATATTTACAGATGGACGTGAAAAAGTGCTAGAAAAAATCGGAAATCAACGTCTTGATTAGTACGAAGGAGGGTCGGCGAACAGTGGCAGATGACAAAACACTCATTTTCCGGGCCCGCGCAGGCGATGAACAGGCATTTTCAGACCTAGTGGGGAGATATCATGCCTTCGTTTATGGAGTTGTCATCGGAATCATTAAGAATGTCAACGACGCCGAGGAGATTGTGCAAGATGTTTTCCTCAACACCTATCGCGGTTTGCCGCAGCTTGAGGACACGACCAAATTCAAGGGCTGGCTGGCGGAGATTGCTCGCAATTGCGCGCGAGATCAGATGCGAAAACAACGCGTCGACACCGTGTCAATTGATGAAGTGAGCGAACACGTGCTACAAACCTCGGACTCCTTAGATGCGCGGTTGATACGGGACGAACAGAGAGCACTGATTCGCAGCGCAATGGAGTCGCTGTCAGAAAAGGATAAGGAGATTGCTCAAGCCTACTATCTTGATGGCGAGAGTTACGACGAACTAATCCGTACCCACGGATTGTCATACAAGGCAATCTCGTTTCGACTTTCTCGCGCGAAGCGGAAACTCTCCATACGGTTGCAGTACATACTCACTGGGGTGTTCATCTCTCCCGCAACAACTTTCAAACAGTTTTGCACAGGAGGGCTTACGATAATGAAAATCGGAACAATTCCCAAAATCACTGTCAGTGCAGCAGCTATTATTGGGCTCGGTGTCGTCGGGACTCACCAGTTCATATTGTCGAAGGAAGATGAGTCTCCATCGGTAGAGATTGTAACATCCACGCCAAATCACTCTATAGACTCAATCCCAAGAACAGATTCCACACCAAAAGTGTTGGTTTCCACTCGAAATGCAAACTCGCAACAAATTTCCGCTGAAGAGATGGAACAGATTGAGAGGTTTTTTTCTCAACTCGGCGCAGCCGATGCACAAGATATAGAACTACCAGGTGACGATGCAACTCCTTCTGAAGAAGCTATTTCTAAAATCGACATTGAATCAGAACAAGAAATCTCAGAAACCGATGCGACCGGGTCTTCAGAACATCAAGAGCGGATCGCCGAAATAAAGCGACGCATTGAGTGGCTTTCTGAACAGATAAAGCTGGTTGAAGAAGAAGAAGAAACTCTACCGCCGCCTTATCCACCTGGTCAGGAACCAACGGAACAGACACCCGAAGAGATGGAGAGAGACAGAGAAAATGACACTCGCCGTCGGGAACTACGATTAGAACGGGCGGAACTTGGCAAAGAAAAATACGAATTGAAGCGGGAGTTGAAGGAATTGCAACAGGAGCATTAGTTTGTACATTCTAAGTCAAACATGGAGGATTATTCCAATGAAGAAAGCAATTGTTTTCAAGCTTAGCTTACTGTTGGTTAGCGCTCTATGTCAAACGAATAGTTTCGCCCAAGATTCTCCGCAATGGGGGCTGCCCGAGCGTGTTAAAGCGCGCCTCGGAAAAGGTGGGGTATATGAAATACAGTATTCGCCCGACGGCACTCGACTTGCGGTTGCCAGCACTATCGGTATTTGGCTCTACGATACGGCGACCCATCAAGAGGTCGCCCTGCTCACCGGGCATACGGGTCCGGTGGAAAGCGTTGCGTACAGTCCCGATGGGCGCACCATCGCTAGTGTGAGTGGAGACTATACCATTCGTCTGTGGGATGCCGAAACCGGAAAACACCTGCGAACGCTCAAGGGGAATGTGTCTGCGGTCGCTGGCATAGCGTACAGTCCCGATGGGCGCACCATCGCTAGTGGGGGTGGAGACCGTACCATCCGTCTGTGGGACGCTGAAACAGGAGAACACCTGCGAACACTCAAGGGGAATATTGAGGATGGTTTGTCTGTTTGGGCCACTAGCATAGCGTACAGTCCCGATGGACGCACAATCGCCAGCGGGACATTTGATCCCGACTTTGATAATGATATTCTCAACAATGCAAATTTCATCCGTCTGTGGGACGCCGAAACGGGAGAATACCTGCGAACACTTAAGGGACATAAGGACCGGGTCGAGAGTGTTGTGTTCAGTCCTGATGGTCACACCCTCGCCAGTGGGAGTTGGGACAATACCATCCGTCTGTGGAACGCCCATACAGGAAGACGCCAACGAACGCTAAGGGGGCATACGTCTAAGATCAGAAGTGTTACGTACAGTCCCGATGGACGTACCATCGCCAGCGGGAGTTTTAACGGTACCATCCGTCTGTGGAACGCCCATACAGAAAGACACCAACGAACGCTCGTCGGGCATACATTTGGGGTCATTAGCGTAGCGTTTAGTCCCGATGGACGCAGTATCGCTAGTGGAAGTTCGGACAATACCATCCGTCTGTGGAACGCCCATACGGGAAAACACCTACGGACGCTCAAGGGGTATACATCTAGGGTCGAAAGCGTAGCGTTCAGTCCCGATGGCGACACCCTCGCCAGTGGGGGTTGGGATGCTACCGTCCGACTTTGGGACACCGATACCGGAAACCACTTGCGAACACTCGTCGGGCATACATTTGCGGTCAATAGCGTAGCGTTTAGTCCCGATGGCAGCACTGTCGCTAGTGCGAGTAATGACAATACCATCCGTCTGTGGAACGCCCATACAGGAAGACGCCAACGAACGCTAAGGGGGCATACATCTGGGGTCGAGAGCGTAGCGTTCAGTCCCGATGGCGACACCCTCGCCAGTGGGAGCCGGGACACTACCGTCCGTCTGTGGGACATCCATAGGGGAAGACATCTGCGAACGCTCAAGGGGCATACACTTGCGGTCAATAGCGTAGCGTACAGTCCCGATGGCGGTACCATTGCTAGCGGGAGTGAGGATAAGACCATCTGTCTATGGGACGCTGATGCCGGAAAACGCCTGCGAACGTTCAAGGGACATACTTCGGTCAATAGCGTAGTGTTCAGTCTCGATGGACGCACCATCGCTAGTGGAGGTCTGAGTCTGGACGCCAACATCCCGTCTAACATGCGTCTGTGGGACGTCGATACGGGAGAACAACTGCAAACGCGCCAGGCACACGCTAATGTGGTCAATAGCGTAGCGTTCAGTCCCAATGGACGCATCGCAAGTGGGGGTTGGAGGAGAATCATCCGATTGTGGGACGCCGATACGGTATTACGCCTGCAAACGCTCAACGGGCATACGGGTAGCGTCCAGAGCGTAGCGTTCAGTCCCGATGATGGCCGTATCCTCGCTAGTGGGAGTGCGGACGGTACCGTGTTGCTGTGGGAACTTTGGTCGTCGACAGCATTTGGGGTGAAACCGTTGGCAAGACACTTGACGACGACACTGGGCAACATCAAACGGACAGCGTTGCTACAAAATTATCCGAATCCGTTCAACCCTGAAACTTGGATACCGTATCAGTTGGCAGACGATGCGCACGTGACCTTGCGCATCTATGACCAGAGCGGCCGTATCGTTCGCACACTCGACGTTGGACCTCAAAAATCGGGCGTCTATCAAGACGTAGCTAACGCCGTGTATTGGGACGGTCGGAATCAAGACGGAGAACGTGTCACAAGCGGCACCTATTTCTACCAATTCCGTGCGGGCGATTACACCGCGTTACGGCAGATGGTAATACTCAAATAGTATCAATTTACCAGATGGTGTTCAGGGCTAGTCAATAAACACGAGTGTTCCTAAACACTTGAAAGTTATCAAATTTCGCGCCTCTGTACGATGCTCCACTTTTTATTGTCCAGACACCCGCTTGACCGCTTTGATAGCGCTCCGGGGCGTGGTCTGAGGCTTCCAACAACCATGTTCCCGGTTCTGTTTCACCCTTGGGCCACACCTTTCCTCTCAGATAGGTGTAGGTGTCATGGGACGTTACCTCGAGCTGAAAAACGTACCATCGGCTATCTTTGAGATGAAGGGTTTTTTCGTTCAAGTAGATATTACCATGCTTTCCTTGACCAATGGGCACGCGTTTGGCAATCTGAAGCTTTCTGTGGAAATCGGACGTTCGGAGCCTGTAATTCTCCAGAGCGGAGTTCCAATAGGCAAACACTCCCGCATCGCCGCTATGCTCAATCCGGAGTTCCACCTGAACGACGTAGCTCGACCAATCCTTTTGCCCAACTAGTGCAGCGCTGTTTGGGGCGTTTCTATCCGCCTGTTCCAACACACGGCTGCCCAAGGTAGATATAACCCATCTCCCGCCGGAAGGGAAAATCCATTCCTTCTGCTCCTCCATTTGTGTTCGGTTCTCAAAGTTATCCTCAAACAGCGTTTCGCGCCGGACGTCGCGTAGTTGAGACAACCTCTGCTCGAGTGTGTCGAATCTCGCGCTCATCATCAGATAAGCGAGAACGCCCACAATTCCGAGAATCGTTAAAACGACGATAAATTTTACATATTTGGCTAAAAGTTTTACGAACATAATCGTTTTTCTCATTTGGGTTTGCGCATCATGCCAGCCGCCGGCATGCCTGAAGGCATGAGAGAACAAACGGGCACTGTACCGCTCATCGACGCAGCAAGGGCGTCGTCATCGCCGCCTTTAATGTCCAAGGTTACTATGCACCATATTTTAAGTCAAGGAAAAATTAATGAATCGTAGCTAGTGTTTAAACTAGCTTAGCACATTTTATCGTTGCGGAGTTGGTATCGTTTACCGTTAAAAATAAGGCCGCGTCACGTCATGTTTCTACTAGTTTTAGCTATGGTGACCGCTCGCCGCTTATTTCGTTTAAAAACCACACTTGACATTGGGAGTTTTATATTTTGTGCTTTTCAATGGCAGAAGTTACTTCTGAAATAGACCGACGTATTCGACACAAATCTTGAACGATTTTTGAGTAGTAATCAGTGTAGGCGCGATTTGCCTTTGACGGTATAAACCCTAGGATACTCCGAAACTCGCTAGAATCCCCGCCGATTTTCGTTGAAGGACGCCGTAATTTGGGGTAAGATTGCTACAATATGTTGAACAGATGCATTCCTGTTTTTTGCGGTGCGTTTTTAACTTACGGATGCAAGTTGACGGGATAATCGGCTAAATTCGGCTACCCTAGCTCGCATAGTCAAAAACACGCCGAATTTCGTTCCAGGTGCGCGGCAGGCATTAAATAATCGCAAAGCAGAATATTCTAGGCTTCGCCTCGGAGAATCAATTGACATATAATTTTGACAAAATTGCAATGCTAGCGTCCCCTGTGGATAACGTGGCAATTGCGACAAGGACAGTCAATGCGGGATCGGAAATCAACGGTGAAGGCGAACGCTACACGCTATCCCACACTGTTTTAGAGGGTCACCGGTTCGCAGTCAAGACGATTCGTCTAGGGGAAAGTCTGCTTTCGTGGGGCTTGACGTTTGGCATTTCAACGACTCAGATTAGCCCTGGAGACTACATCTGCAACGCGGGTATTCTTGATGCGCTTTCTCTTAGAAGTTTGGATTTCGAACTTCCGACGTGGCCAAATTTTAGGGATGATATTGTCCCATATGTTCTCGAAACAAATGCTTTCCAGCCGGGAGCAAAATTATACCCATATGACCATCAGCGTTTTTTTGCCGGATACCGAAGGGCGGGAAACCGGGGCGTAGGAACGCGAAATTATATCGTCGTGATGGGCACAACCTCCCGGACTTCCAGCTTTGCCAACAAGTTAGCGGCTCGGTTCAATGACGCCGCAGCAAGCTACGAAAACTTAGATGGAATCGCCGCGGTAGGGCACACCGAAGGCGGAGAAGAGAATGAACCGAACAATCTAGATATATTGCTCCGCACGCTCGCAGGGTTTATGGTGCATCCAAATGTTGGGGCAATACTCGTAGTTGACTACGGTACAGAATCGGTCACCAACAAGATGCTTGAGCGGTATGCCGCGCAGCATAGCTACCCGATACATGACGTACGCCATCGATTTTTGACCTTACGAGGCAGCTTCAACGCCAGTCTGGATAAGGGTGAAGCGATTGTCAACGGCTGGTTGGAAGAGATAAACGCGGCGGACAAGCGCACCGAGCAACCTGTCTCAGATTTGAAGATTGCGCTCCAGTGCGGCGGTTCAGATGCATTTTCAGGAATCTCCGGCAATCCGCTGGCAGCTTATGTTGCGAAGGAGATAATTCGCCATGGCGGATGTGCTAACCTAGCAGAAACGGATGAGTTAATCGGCGCAGAAGCATACGTCCTGCAGAACGTTAAGGATTTAAAGACCGCCCAGAAGTTCCTCGACACGATTGCGCGATTCAAGGAACGGGCGGCATGGCATGGGCATACTGTAGAAGCCAATCCCTCAGGCGGCAATAAGTTTCGCGGATTGTACAACATTGTAATCAAATCGATTGGCGCGGCTATGAAGCGGCACCCGGACGTTCGTCTAGATGACGTTATCGCCTATGGCGAGCGCATGTTAACATCGGGTTACTATTTCATGGACAGCCCGGGCAACGACCTTGAGAGCATTGCCGGACAGGTCGCTTCAGGGTCAAATCTGATATTCTTTGTGACCGGCAACGGTTCGATTACAAACTTCCCTTTTGTTCCGACGATAAAGATTGTTACTACGACCGGGCGGTACGATTTGTTGCAAAATGAGATGGATGTGAATGCAGGGGCGTATCTGGATGGGATGCCGATGGGGGTATTGGGTCAAGACATGTTCGAACTAACCCTCAGCATTGCGGGCGGTGAGCAGTCAGTTGGTGAAAAGGCGGGCCATTCTCAGGTCTCAATCTGGCGAAATTGGCGCCAAGCTCGTACAGCCGATTTAAAATCAGTGTTGCCGAGAGAAGTTCCCGATGGTAAACCGCTTCCCATCCGTACAGCGCAGCGTCCAGCCGCCCCGCCTTGCGCCGCGGAGGACGAGGCAACAACTAATTTAAAGTTTAACGCCATTCAAACCAAGGATGGATACCGGAGCGATCAGATTGGCTTGGTGCTGCCGACGAGTCTGTGTTCCGGCCAGATTGCCCAGATGATTGCTGACCGCTTAAATCGGCGCAGAGCCGGTGAATCTCAAGGAATCTCTCGATACGCGGCGCTGCCCCATACGGAGGGTTGCGGCGTGTCAGGGGGCAATTCCGAGGACATTTACGCAAGAACTCTGATCGGGCATCTAATCCATCCAATTGTAGCGTTGGGTGTACTTTTAGAACATGGGTGTGAAAAAACACACAACGACTACATCGCGGACGCGATCGGTAATGACGGCATACCGATCGATCGATACGGCTGGGCGAGCGTGCAACTCGATGGGGGTATTGATGCGGCAATTCACAAGGTCGAAAATTGGTTTGACACCCGTTTAGCAGGGATGGGCGCGCCATACTATTCCGATGTAGGGCTGGAGCATTTATGCCTTGGGTTGACCTCAATCGGTAAAGTCTCCAATAATGCAGCGCAGAGCGTGGTTAACGTTATCCAAACCGTCGTCGGCGAAGGCGGCACAGTTGTTGTCCCCGCCAATGCAACAGGTTTGGTTTCGCATGCGTACCTGAATCGTGTGTTAGGCGATCAAATCCTCAAGCCTACGCTGGCTTACGGTCAAAGGGTTGCTAAACCAGGCTTTCATATTATGGACACGCCCACAAGCCACGTTGTCGAAACTTTGACGGGTTTGGGCGGAACAGGTGTGGACGTGATGTTTGCGCATGTTGCGGGGCACCCGCTGCAATCTCACCGTATGATTCCGCTGATCCAAGCTACGACTGACGAGACAACCGAATTGATTTATCACGACGATCTGGATCTATCGCCTGCAGATGAGGATTGGACTCCCGACGAATTTTCGTTTCAAATGCTTCAGATCATCTTGGAAGTTGCCTCGCGGCGCTATACCCCAAAACTCTATGGCAGAGGAAACACGGACTTTCAATTTACGCGCGGGCTGCTTGGCATTTCGATGTGATATTCTTTCTTAACTTCCGCACCACCCATCTTCAGATGGGAAGGACAAGAATACCCAGTCATGGAGCATTAGAACAGTGGAGTCTATTGCTGACGCAATTCACCGACGTGCAACCGTGGTTGTGGCTCATGACCACCGTCCGATTGGTGAAGATTTGCCGCTGATGGCTGAAGGCGGCGTTACCGCAAAAGTTTTTCAGATTACGCTAGACGTGGATGTAGATGCGGGTTATCAGGCGTCCAGATATCAGACAGAGGGATGGCTGCGGTTGGCGGCGTGCGGACTGGAAAACGCGTTGAGCGAAATTGAACGCCATTACCCCGACTGCGTCCTCGTAAAAAAGCCCTGCGACATCCGACAAGCCAAGGCGGAGAGGCGCGCCGCGATTATGCTTGGCGCGGAAGGGGCGCGGTGGCTCGAAGGTACTCTCGAACCGCTTCGATTATTCCATCGCCTGGGGCTTCGTGAACTTCAACTCACTTGGGCTTTTCCCAACCCGCTCGTGCCTGACGGCCGCCTCAGCCGTTTTGGAGAAGAGGTTGTCTCCGAATGCGAAAAACTGGGGATACTTGTAGACGTGACGCACATACCGAAAGATGCGTTTTACGACGTGATTCGCCGCGCACAACGTCCTGTCATCGTGTCTCACGGAACGGCGAAGACACTCACAAAGGATTTGGATGACCATCAACTCCGCGCACTCGCCTCAACGGGCGGGCTGCTCGGCGTCCATTTTTACATTACGTATCTCAACCCTACACCGACGCCAGAGGACATTTTTGGGCAAATAGATTATGTCGCCGAGTTGATAGGAATTGATCACGTTGCGCTCGGCGTAGATTTTTTTCCCACCGAGGGCGCATGGCGAGATTTGCAAGTTGCACAGGGAGCGTTAGACCTTCGCTGGGCGGTAAAGGATATGAGTGAAATGCCCAAGATTACAGAATGCCTCGTCGAACACGGTTACTCGGAGGTAGATATACACAAGGTGCTTGGAGGCAATTTTCTCAGGGTATGCCAGGAGGTGTTCGGAGAATGATTATTGACTCTCACACGCATGTATTTGACCGCAGTGTCGGAGGCGCGGAAGAAAATTTCCCTCTTTGGCCCGGGGTAACCCACGGCGCCAGCGGGCCTGATCTGCTCCGCCAGATGGACGGTTCGGGCGTCGACAAGGCTTTTCTCATCAGTTACACCGCCGTGGATGTTATGGCGCATTATCACCCTGACAAACGAGACCATCTGGTTTCCGTCTTTCAGCACTATCTGACCAAGGACTATTTCATCCGGGTGTGGGAAGAGAACCCCCACCGCTTTGTCTGGTTTGCGGATTCGATTGATCCGCGTGTCCCCGGTTACGTAGAACGCGCGGAGCAAGATTTGAACCGCGGCGCCGCCGGACTAAAGCTGCTGCCGCTGTTTGTGGACACCGAATTGGGCGATCCGCGCTGGCGGCCTATCTTTGAACTGCTTCACAAACACGGCAAGCCGTGCATTGTCGATCTGTCGTGGTGGTATGCCGACCAGCCTTGGTTTTCTCCGAGCGTCTACGGGAAGTATGAAACCTACACCGACTATGTTCAGGGACTGAGGGAATTGGCGGCGGAATTTCCGGATGTCAAAATCCAATTAGCGCATTACGGTACACCGCGTCTTCAAGATCGAGGCGATCCGGCACACACCATTCATTATGACCGCTTGCAAGAACCGATTGAACTCATGCGAGCGCATTCCAATCTCCGCTGCGATCTATCTGCGTGCCAACACCTCATTCCAAAGAATGAACCGTTTCCATATTGGAGCGTGTTGCGGGTGTTAAAGATTCTGGTGGACGAGTTGGGAGCAGAACGCATCCATTGGGGCACCGATTGGCCGTACCTGAGAGCGCAGCCTTATTCAGAATTGGTTCGGGCAATTCGGGAAGCGCCATTCTTGACGGCGAGCGACGCTGAAAAGATATTGGGTCTCAATGCTCAAAAATTCTTGGGTGAATAGGGCCGTTTACCGTTTAGCTCCGAACTATGAAGATGACGATTGGCAACTATCGGTTAATTGCACGGCGTTAAAAGCGTCAATGGCTGCATTTAAATCTTCGGTCGTATGCGCCGCCATGACAGCGATCCGCAATCGCCCTGTGCCTTCAGGCACGGTAGGAGGGCGAATAGCCGGCGCGTAAACGCCGTAATTAAGCAACATATCGGCAAACTTTGCGGTGACTTTTGCGGAGCCGAGAATTAGCGGGAGAATTTGGGTTTGGGTCGACAGTAATTGGAATCCCGCTTCGGATAGCGCGGTTGCCAATTGCCGCGTGTTGGAGAACAGACGGCGGCGCAATTCAGGCGTTGAACGCATCACATCAATTGCAGCCGAAGCTGATGCCAATGTTGCCGGCGGCAGGCCTGTCGAGAAGATAAAACTGCGTGCGCGGTTTATCAGAAGGTCGATCAACGTGCGTCCCCCCGCGACATATCCCCCCAATCCACCAATGGCTTTGCTCAGCGTTCCGATCTGGATAATGTCCCGGTTTTCCAGTCCGAAGTGCTCAACAGCGCCTCCTCCTGTTTTGCCTAAAACGCCAAAGCTATGTGCTTCATCTACAATTACGACTGCGTTGTACGTCTCAGCCAAGCGGCAAATTTCAGGCAGCGGGGCAATGTTGCCATCCATACTAAAGACGCCATCGGTCACGATCAGCTTTCGCCTGAAAGTTGCCGATTGCGACAGCAGCGATTCTAGATGGACGATATCATGATGACGGTAGATTTGCGTATTGGCTTTGCTCAGGCGGCAACCATCGATAATGCTGGCGTGATTAAGCGCGTCGCTAAGGATGAGATCTCCATCGCCCGCCAACGCAGGGATTGTGCCGATATTTGCCAGATAACCGGAACTAAAGACTAAGGCGGCTTCAGTTCCCTTCACTTCGGCGATCTTCGACTCAAGATTGGTGTAAAGCTGGCAATTTCCCGTCAGTAATCGCGAGCCGCTTGCCCCCGTGCCGTATTCCCGCACTGCATTAGCGGCAGCTTCAATGACTTTCGGGTGGGTACTCAAACCGAGGTAGTTATTCGAACCAAGGGTGATGACTTCCCGTCCATCAAGGACAACGCGACCTGTTGGGGCTGACATGACGGTTCGCAGGAATCTCCGGCGCCCCGCCTGATGAAGGCGATTCAGTTCTGCACGAATCCAGCATTCTACATCCACAAGATTGTCCTCCACGCAAATTGAAATCGAGAGCCCACCTTAAGCCAGCCGGTTATTTTGGAAAATGTCATTCAGTTCAAATCACGACAAAAACTAGACCGACAAATTTTAATGCATCAATCAGAGTCACGGCCATGCGAATCCCCACCGCTTTTGTTCAGCCAACCGTAGGATTCCAACTTTCTGTATAGCGTTCGCAATCCGATGCCCAACATCTCAGCCGCACGTTTTTTATTTCCGCCGGTTTCTGTTAAGGTTTTGCTAATCGCCTCCTTTTCAATTTCATCCATTGTCATTCCAACTTGCGCAAAACCGTCATCTGATGTTGGCACGAGAATCGGGATTTCATCTTGGGTACCCGGCGCAAGATCCTTGAGGTCGATAGTATGAGATGCCGCCAAGATGACCGCAGTTTCGAGTGCGTTTCGCAGTTCACGAATGTTACCGGGCCAGTCCGTGTTTTTTAAGTAATCCATGGCTTCATGCGTAATATTGGTGAGCGATTTGTTGTGTTCCTTGCTAAATTCTCTAATAAACGCCGTAACGAGAAGCGGTATGTCTTCACGGCGCTCTCTCAACGGGGGCACCGGCAGCGGAAATCGATTGATTCGATAATAGAGATCGGCTCGAAAAGCGCCGTTTAGCACAGCAGTTTCGAGGTCCTTGTTTGTTGCTGCAATGACTCGGACGTCAACGTGGAAAGTCTTATCCCCCCCAAGCCTGGTGAATTCGTGCTCCTCCAACACCCTCAAGAATTTAACCTGTGTTTCAAGACTCATTTCCCCGATTTCGTCGAGGAACAGTGTCCCGCCGTCTGCTTGTTCGAACACTCCTCGTTTGGTCGCTGCCGCGCCAGTAAATGCCCCCCGCTCGTGGCCAAAGAGTTCACTTTCGAGAAGTTCGCGGTGGAGCGCACCGCAGTTGATTGGTTTGTACGAACTGTCTCTCCGAGGGCTGTGATTGTGAATTGCCTTGGCAATAAGCTCCTTACCGACTCCGCTTTCACCCGTGATGAGCACCGTCGCCTTTGTCGGAGCGACCTGCCGAATCTTGCGAAAGAGGTCGAGCATGTTTTTAGATTTGCCGATGATATTGTCAAACCCGAACTTATCATCAAGCTGCTCTCTGAGGTTGGCGGTTTGGAGGAAGAGCAACTGCTTTTCCAGTGCATTTTTCACCGTCTGGCGCAAGGTATTAATCTCTATTGGCTTTTTGAGGTAATAAAACGCACCTTCTCTCATGGCTTCAACCGCGCTGTCAATCGTGCCATAACCGGTTAAGACAATTACCTGGGTGTAAGGGTTACTCTCTTGAAGATATTTGAGCAGATCGATGCCACTCAGATCGGGCATTTTGAGATCGGTGATTACGACATTGATGTCTTCTTTGCCGAGGATGTTGAGCGCCTGACGCCCCCCTGACGCTGAATGGAGTTCGTACCCTTCACGTTCTAAGACTTCAATGGTTGTTTCTACGCTTGCCAGATCGTCATCTACGACAAGGATTTTCGGGTTCATTGCATCACCGATGGGGGTGAAGAGGGAAGAGTAATGCGTGAAGAGCAAAGAGTAAGGCCTTATATTATCGGTATTAGGATTGAAAAGGTTGTGTTCTTATTGGCTTCGCACCTTACTGTTACGCTACCGCCGTGGTTTTCGACAATTTGTTTGACAATGGCTAGACCGACCCCTGTCCCATCTTCTTTGGTTGAAACGAACAGGTCGAACACCTTGCCGCGAATAGCCGTGTCAATACCCTCGCCCGTATCCTCCACTTCGATTTGGATTTGCCCGTTCAAAGTATTTGCGCGCACGATCAGCTTTCCGCCGTCTTCCATGGCCTGATGGGCGTTAATCACCAAATTCAGCAGTGCCTGTTTGAACTGTGCGCGATCGAGTTGGACGAGAGGAAGTTCCTGAATTTCACGAAAGACCTGAATGTTTTGTCTTTGTGCTTCTGGTTCGTTAAAATCCAGCACTTCCTCAATTAGCGTAGCGAGGTTCACAGCTTCAAGCGTTAAGGGAGGCAGTCGAGAGTAACGGCCAAAATCGGTCAATATCCGGTCTAAATGTTTAACCTCATCTCGAACTCGGCGAATACGCTTCTGCAAATGGCTCGGATCGCTTTTCGAATCGGAAAAATCTTCCTCTAGGAGTTGAAGGTTCAAGTTCATACTGTTCAGTGGATTGCGCAACTCATGAACCAATTCTCTCGCAAGCGCGTGCATCTGTTCACTGTTTTTGCCGTTCGCTGTTTTGCCGCTATGAATGGACTTCCTACCCCGAACAGCCGCGATGACGAAACAAACGATGAAGACGAAGATGATTCCACTCAGAATTACCCACCAGAAACTATTCATAAAATTTTATAGGATTCCACCTATAAGGAAAGGCGGCATTCGTGGAATCTGCCAACTATTCCAATGAAATCTGATGTTATTTCACTCGCCGGAGGCCTTGCGACAAAAATACCCGTTTTAACTATGGGGATGAATCGTGGAATCGGGGCAAGTCGGTTGTCAAGCCGATAAGGGCAAACGTGGAAGGGCTTAGGAGAAGAAGGTCAAGCAACAAAGATTATGCTGCCTGTCTTTGATTTCTTACATGCCAGGCATGTAAAATCGGACTCGCGACAAAGATTGATGAATAAGTACCAACAAGGACCCCAACAATCAGGGCGAACGCAAACGTATTGATTTCCTCACCAGGACTTGATAGGGTAAAAATTGTAAGGACGACAAAGAACGTCGTCAATGAAGTAATAATGGTACGGCTCAAGGATTGGTTTATGCTTTGGTTGATAATATCAACGTAGTCCACGCCTTTAAACAAGTTCGTGTTCTCACGGATGCGGTCAAAGACGACGATTGTATCATTAAGAGAGTAACCGATGATTGTCAGAAATGCCGCCACCGTCGGCAAATTTATTTCTTTCACCAACAACGAAAAGATTCCTAATGTAATCAATACATCGTGGATGAGAGCCGCAATCGCACCGACAGCAAACCGAAATTCAAACCGCCATGAGATGTACAATAGCAGAATTACAATTGACGATAAGATTGACCACAAAGCCGCCCATTTGAGATCTTTCCCGACGCTCGGCCCCACCTCAGAGACGTTGACACCTTGCGGCAGTGCGTGCCAATCGGAATCTCCCCGCAACAAAGCATCCGAGAGTGTGCGTCCGGCGCTTGATTGCATCTGCACAATAGCAGCCGAGGTAAAGTCCACACTTGCCGGCTTTACGAGTTCAAACGTAATCGTACCATCTTGCTCTACAATTTCACGAATTTCATTTTTCGTACGTTCATCACCCTCAACGATTTGTATAACATCGCCGGGTTGAAAAAGATGAACATATTGCGCCGCAGGGCGGATTGGAAGGCTTGCCGCTGTAGCATCGCCAGGATCTGAAGCCAAACCTGCACTAATTTTTTGGTCTTCAAATTCTGGCTGGTATCTAATGTCTATTGAAGCTTCCTGTTTGGCTGGATCCTCCTGAATCTTGGGGCGGTCATAGCCAAGTTGCGCCAATTTAGGTTTGAGTTCCTTCTCCGTAACGGGGCGGTTAAATTTCGCACGAATTTTGACACCACCGCGGAAGTCAATTCCAAAATTGGGGCCTTTGTGAATTCCTAGTGATATCAATCCGACTATAATGAGGGCCGCGGATAAAAAGAAACCCATCTTTCTTTTTCCAAGAAAATTGATATTTGTATTTCTGATTAGTTCCAACCCATTGTCTCCTTGCTAATTTGGTGTCAGGTGTTAAGGTATAAGTAGTGAAAGGCGGTTCGGCGCAATGGCTCAAATGCTCAATTTCTTTACATCGCGGCGCCCGATGGTCCAACCGTAAATTTCGCGCGTTAAGATAATAGCCGTAAACATACTCGCGAGGATTCCAATCCCTAATGTGACCGCAAATCCCCTGATTGGGCCTGTTCCAAAATGGTACAGCACCAACGCGACAGCCAACGTGGTAACATTTGCGTCAAGTATTGTCCAAAAAGCCCGTTGGTATCCACTCACAATTGCTGACCATACGGTTTTGCCGGTACGCAACTCCTCGCGGATGCGTTCGAAAATGAGGACATTCGCGTCAACAGCTATACCGATTGTCAGGACAAGTCCGGCAAGCCCGGGCAGTGTTAAAGCCGCACCGAATCCCGCAAGCGCGCCCAAAATGACTATCATGTTAAACACAAGCGCGACAATTGCAATTAAACCTGACAGTTTATAATAAATCACCATGAAGACAAGGACACATGCCATACCGATGACTGCGGCTTTAATCCCGTTTTCAATGGCTTCCCTTCCGAGCGTTGGCCCCACGGTACGTTCTTCGGCAATTTTTACACCGGTTGGAAAGGCTCCGGCTTTGAGGATATTTGCCAGGTAATTCGCTTCCTCAAAAGTAAAATTACCTTGAATCTGCGCTCCCCCCACAATTTTGTCCTTAATGACCGGCGCAGATTGAATTTTTCCGTCAAGCAGGATAGCTAGATGTTCCCCGATATGTTCTCCAGTAATTTCAGCGAATCTGCGTCGGCCTTGGGAATCGAAATTCATAGACACCACAATATCAAATTGTGTTTGCCCTGGCGACGGGTCAGCACTGGTGATTCTATCTCCAGTCAGCAATATTGGACGTTCTAAAACATACCAGTCCCCCGTCTCGTAGTGGTATCGAATTTCGGTGTTTTCAGTGAGATTGTCCGGCGGCGGGACATGCGGCGGACCTGACCAAAAGTTGCCGCCAGCCGGATTCTTCGCGACCAGTTTGAATTCTAAGCGTCCCATGGTTTTTACGATCCGCAGGGGTCTGGAGGAATCTTTTGCACCCGGCAATTCAACAATTATTCGCGGCCGGTTGGCTTCCGGCCGGATGGAAGGTTCAGCGACGCCGAACGCATCGACGCGGTTTCGCAAGACGATTAATACCTGTTCGATAGCTTGTTCACTGTACTTTTCGATGCCGGAATCACTTAGGTAAATTCGATAAATGCCCTGCGTATCAGTTTGGGAAACTTCTATCGCGTCATCGAAAAACTCTTCTTCGTTAAGTATCGTCTCTACCTTTTCCATATATTCTTGCTTTTGACTCGCGTCAGATCTGTATCTAGATGGAATTCCAACAATCACTTCCAATCCCTTTGATCCATCCTCCTGCTCCACTACCCTTAAATCCTCACTTCTGCATAAGATGTTTTTGTCTTGCTCTCGCATGCGCTCAGGAATCGAGGTGATGCGTTCTCTGAGCAGTTCGTTTTTCGATTCTTCGAGATCCACTTCGAGAACGAGGTGGACACCGCCTTTCAGGTCCAACCCGAGTTTTAGGCGATTGTCCGGTATCAGTCGGCGCACGATTGTCGGGATACGGCCGTAAAGGTGTAGATTCGCCAAGATTGCCGCCAGTTCTGATTCGTTCTTTTCCTCGGTGAATCTGACCAAAAACTCGCGATTTCCCGTGGTATCAAATTCATATCCAGCACCTTCCTCCAAGCCTTGATTGCCCAATTGTGCCCGCAATATATCCGAAAGTTCAGTCACGGCATCGTTGAAATTGATTCCTTCAGGGTATTGAATATCTTGCAGATTAACTTTTAACGCACCATCTTCGGTTGTTTCAAAGTCGGGGAATTTCTCTTGCATCCAGAGGGAAAGATTTCCGTATAGCGGGTGGTAAAGGGAATCTGGGGTGGGAATAAGATACAACGCTGAAAACACAAATACAGCCATTATTAAAACGAGCTTCCATACATTAAACCTGTACATCCATTTCTCCTAGACTAAAGATGGTGCGCCTGGGAGGATTCGAACCCCCGACACGAGGCTTAGGAAGCCTCTGCTCTATCCCCTGAGCTACAGGCGCGGACTTGCTGCGTCGCACCCAAAAAATCCATTTAAGCGTATAAGTATAGCATATCGGATGTTAAAATTCAATTAGAGAAAAAATATTGTAATCTGAGAATTTCTCACGACCTTTTAGAAAGGTAAGTTCAATTAATACGGGAATCCCAATTACGCGCCCCTCTAGTTTTTCAACGAGTTCAATGGAAGCCGCTATTGTACCGCCCGTTGCAATAACGTCATCGCAAACTAACACACGGCTCCCAGCCGGAAGTGCATCTTGGTGAATTGTCAGCGTATCAGTGCCGTACTCTAAGTCGTAATCAGCCTCGTAGGTATCAAAAGGTAGTTTGCCCTTCTTGCGGATGGGGACGAAACCGACGCCCAATTGAATTGCTAATGCGCCGCCGAGAATAAATCCACGTGCGTCAATACCAACAACAACGTCAACCCCGGCCGGTTGGTAATTAGAAGCCATCGCATGAATTGCATCACGAAACACAATACTGTTGTTAAGCAGCGGCGTGATATCTTTGAAGACGATACCCGGTTCGGGGAAATCGGGAATATCGCGGATAAACTTAGTAAAATCGGTCATGAAATTACTCCAATTTAGATGTGCGCTTATTCGAATGGAGATTGGCGGTGGTTCTTTTTAGGTAATTGCTGAAAAGCCTCGTGGGACTGTTGGACAATGTGTGCGATGTCATCACGTGCGCCGGAAGGGTGTTCTCCGAAATTCCGATTCATATGAATAAGGTATTCGATATTACCTGCGGGACCTTGAATTGGCGAATAGGTGAGACCCATAACGGACCAATTTATCTCATGCGCAAATTTGGTAATCTCCTGTAGCACCTGCTCATGAATATGGGGATGGCGCACAACGCCTCCCTTGCCCACATGTTTGCGTCCGGCTTCGAACTGCGGTTTTACGAGTGCAATAATGTCCCCTGCGGGTTCGACAATCCGGCTAACAACCGGCAACACTTTCCGGAGTGAAATAAATGCGACATCTATGACGCCAATTTCGACCGGTTGATCGAATAGATTCAGGTCTATGGTACGGATATTGGTTCGCTCTATGGGACGAACGCGTGAATTTGTACGAAGACGCCACGCCAGTTCGCCGTAACCCACATCTACCGCGTACACAAATTTTGCTCCGTGCTGGAGCAGACAGTCCGTAAAACCGCCGGTTGATGCCCCGACATCGACGGCTATTTTGTCATGTACATTCGCCCGGAACACTTGCAACGCTTTTTCCAACTTTAACCCGCCCCGACTCACGTACCGCAACTTTTGTTTGACATCAATGGTTGCTCCGACGGGTATTAGGCGCCCCGGTTTGTGCTGCGGTTCACCTTGGACGAGCACTTGTCCTGCAAGTATTAGCTGTTTTGCCCGCTCTCTACTTTCAGCTAGTCCCCGTTCAACAACTGACATATCAAGGCGCTTTTTCCGAGGACCCCAGCTTGTTGAAGATTGCGGCGTTTCCACCATCCGACCCACTCCTGAAAGTAACACGTAAACTCATTCGCCGAATTGCAAGTGTATCATGGTGCGCGGCGGATTTGAAGGTTTGAATTTGTACGGTTCAGCGTGTGCCCGCTTTTACTGCAATCCACGACATCCGGTGCAATGCCTGTTCTACCGGGCTTTGACAAGTTTTGATCCTTCACGGACGATGGCATCCGCGTCGCAGCCGCAGAGGTGATATAGCGCATTCACATCGCCGTGATCGATGAACTGATCTGGAATCCCGAGCCGTTTTACCTGAACTTTCGTTAAACCGCTGTCAGCGAACATCTCTAATATTGCACTTCCGAACCCGCCCACCAACACCCCGTCTTCAACCGTGATGACCTTTCCGATTCGCTCGGCTAACGGCAGGATTAGTCCTTCGTCCAGAGGCCTGACGAATCGGGCGTTTACGACAGCCGCAGATATTCCCGCATCTTCCATAGTATCAGCCGCCTCCAAAGCGGGATGGACGCGATTACCAATTGCCAAAATGAGTAGATTGTCCCCATGACGAAGGATTTCCCCTTTGCCGACGGGGATGGGCTGCGGTTGGTTAGCCATTGGTACGCCGACCCCCGTTCCACGCGGATAGCGCAATGCAATGGGGCCTTTTTCATATTCGATTGCGGTTTTGACCATGTGCTGCAACTCGTCCTCATCTTTCGGCGCCATGACGACCATATTGGGAAGGTGGCGGAGATATGCGAAGTCAAAAACGCCGTGGTGGGTCGGACCGTCGGCACCGACAAGTCCGGCACGATCCAATGCGAATATGACGGGAAGATTCTGCACACAAACATCGTGAACTAGCTGGTCATAGCCTCGCTGCAGGAATGTTGAGTAGATAGCCACGACCGGTTTTACATCTTGGGTTGCTAACCCCGCGGCGAAGGTAACAGCACACTGTTCAGCCAATCCAACATCGAAGAAACGCTTTGGGAAAACTTCCTGAAATTTTTCCAGACCGGTACCGGTTGGCATTGCTGCGGTTATTCCCACAATTCTCGAATCGTCACAAGCGAGCTTTATTAGCGTGTTGCTGAAAACATCGGTATATTTCGGGTGCAAAGATTTCGAGCCTAACGACTTTCCGGTTTCGAGATCAAATTTGCCGCTTACGCTATAGAATGAGACCGGATCGGCCTCGGCGGGACGATAACCCTTGCCCTTTTTGGTGACCGCATGGACGAATATCGGCTCTTGCATATCCTTGACACGTCCAAGCATTTCCAGCAACGATTCGAGATTATGTCCATCAATGGGCCCGAAATAGCGGAAACCGAATTCCTCGAATAGCGTGCCGGGTTTAAGCGCTGCCTCGATTTTGCTGGCAACTTGTTTGGCTTCCGGCGAGATGAGATTGATGAGTTCCTTTGCCCTTTCTCGAAACACGTTGTAGGTCGGACTCGCCACGATGCGATTGAAATATTTCGAAAACGCTCCGACTGTCTCGGAAATCGACATTTGATTATCGTTGAGTACGACGATGATGTCTTTTTTGAAATCACCAATCGCATTTAGACCTTCAAATGCCAAACCACCTGTCAGCCCTCCATCTCCGACTACCGCGACAACCTTGTAATCTTCATTGTGAACTTCACGCGCTGTGGCGACACCTAACGCAGCCGCAAGCGACGTGCTGGAATGTCCGGCGCCGAAGACATCGTACTGACTCTCGGCACGGCTGAGGAAGCCGCTAATGCCGCCATACTGCCGAAGGGTAGGGAACCGATTGCGGCGTCCGGTCAACAGCTTGTGTGGATAGGCTTGGTGTCCAATATCCCAAATTACTTTATCGTGCGGGGTGTCGAAGACATAGTGCAGCGCGATTGCAAGCTCAATGGTGCCAAAATTCGGCGCAAAATGCCCCGGATGTTCCGATAGAACCGACAGAAGATATTGGCGCATGTCTTCGGCTAGCTCTTTCAGTTCATGAAGATTTAAGGATTTCAAATCAGCCGGACTATCAATGCTTTCTAACCGCATCGCTCAACTCCCTGTAGATTCGGCGAACCGATGATTTACCCTCTCTGAATTTTCCTTAACGCAGAACGACTATTTGCCATAAAAAAGCCCTTGACTTTATGTATCGTCGTCCTCTGTGTCAAACGGCTCTGTCGAAAGATTTTTATCGTCTAGCTCAACTAACTGTTGAACGCGAAGTTCTGCGTTGTCAAGTTTTTGGCGACAAATGCGTGTTAGCCGGATGCCCTCCTCAAAGGCTTGCAGGGATTCGTCCAGCGTTAATGAATCTCCGCGTTCCAATTGGGTAACCACTTGCTCCAATTTCGCCAAAGTTTCCTCAAAGCTCAACTCTTCAGCCATCAATCTCTCCTTTTAAAATTTCACATGCCAACCACCCGCGCAATAGTTGGACTTCGACCTCCTCACCGGCGTTAACTGCGGCGGCATCCGTGATTGCCTTTCCGCTTAAATCCTTGCAAACACTATAGCCTCGCGCCAGGGTGCCCAGTGGACTCAGTGAATTCAGTCGGGTTGATGCCATCTGCCAGTTCTGTTTTTTTGCAAATAAATTTTGCCGTATATGCATCTGATGACTCTGACTCAATTGATCTAGCCGATTGCTCAGCGTTTGGATTTCGGACATCGGATTCAGATGCATCAGTTTAGTATTTAGCGTATCAAGTTGCTGGCGCGAATACCCCAAGCGCTGCGTCGATGCTCGTTGGGCGCGGAGTTCAAGCTGATCAATCATCTGCTGATGACGGTTGAGCCTGTCAACTTGGCGTACCGGTGAAATGCGGTTTCTGGCGGCAAGCCACCCGGCTTTTGCCGACTCGATGCGTACGGCGATGCTCCGCTTTAAGCGCGATTCAAATTCAGCCATCCGTCCCCGAAGTTCCTGTGCGTCCGGGACGGTAAGTTCAATTGCGGCGGACGGTGTTGGCGCGCGCTCGTCTGAGACAAAATCCGCAATCGTAAAGTCGGTTTCATGCCCTATAGCAGATACTATCGGGATACGCGAGGCAAAAATGGCACGAGCGACAATTTCTTCGTTGAAAGCCCACAAATCCTCAATGGATCCGCCGCCGCGCCCGACGATTAGGAGATCGATATCAGGCAAGCGATTCATACAATCAATGGCGTGGGCAATCTCGCCTGCGGCATCTTCGCCTTGAACCAGTGTTGGAAATAGGAGTACATTCACTAACGGGTAACGTTTTTGCAGCATACGAAACATATCGCGGATTGCCGCTCCTGTTGCGGATGTGATGATGCCAATTTTTTTAGGGAATCTCGGCAGCGGTTTTTTGTGCGCCGCATCAAATAGACCTTCCGCGGCGAGTGCTTCCTTGAGGCGCTCGAAAGCCAACTGCAATGCGCCGACTCCAGCGGGTTCCGCCCAATCTGCGATGATTTGATATTCGCTGCGCACATCATAAATGCTTAGTTTTCCGTGCAGGCGCACGGCGTCTCCATCTTTCATCGAGAATTTTAAGCGCGATGCGGCGGAGCGAAAGATAGCACATCGAATTTGGCTGTGGTCGTCCTTGAGCGTAAAGTAGATATGCCCGGAAGCGGGGCAGGCTAGGTTTGAAATTTCACCCTCAATCCAAAGGTCCTGCAATCTCGGTTCGGATTCCAAAAGTTGGCGGAAGACCCGTGTTATTTCGTGTACGCTGTAAACTTTAGTTGTGGGATCCATAGAGACGGTTTTCATAGTATTCATGTACCGTGACTATCATTGTGAGGTTCGCTTGAAACATAACCCCTATTTCTAAAAGCCTGTTTGGATTTATAGGTGACAAAGCCATTCTTGGGCGTTTGAATTGCAACAACCGGCGGATCTTCTATGCCACGGGATTTACTGTCGCCTTCGTTGTTTGCTCAGTTGATTCTATTCAGTCGCTTGATCCCCGCCTACAAGGTGAGGCGACACACTGTAAAACTGTATTTTCAAACAGTTTCTAAGCGATTTTGTTAAACGGGCGGCGAATCCGTTGGATCGAGATTGCCTTTCCGGTTTTTTCATCAAGCTCGACTACAACGGCGCAAAGAAGTACATCGTCATCAGCGACCTTATGGCGAACTGGCAGCATGGTCAGAAAACGGCGGAGGACAATGTCTTTTTTCATACCGATAACTGAGTCGTGGGGACCTGTCATACCGACATCTGTGATATAAGCGGTACCTTGGGGCAGAACTCGCTCGTCGGCGGTCTGCACATGCGTATGTGTGCCAATAATGGCACTTACCTTCCCATCGGCATACCATCCCATTGCGATTTTCTCAGATGTTGCTTCCGCGTGGAAATCCAAAATAACTAATTTTGTCAGTGCACAAATTGTCGGAAGGATGGAATCCAGCGTGTGAAAAGGATTCTCGTAATTCTCCATATAAACTTGCCCGGCGATATTGATTACACCGATTTCCACCCCCGCATTAGTGGCGGCGACGATGCTACCGCGGCCGGGCGTGTTTTTCGGGAAATTCGCCGGGCGAATGAGATTTGGCACGGTATCAATAAACTCAAAAACTTCCCGCTGCGCCCAAACGTGATTTCCAGTTGTAATCACGTCAACGCCCCACTCCAATAGTTCATCAACAATTGCTCGAGTTACTCCTTTACCTCCGGCGGCGTTTTCAGCGTTGGCTATTACAGCGTCGAATGGGCCATGACTTTGAGATAGACTAGGCATGAGCGCCAGGGCGGCTTCCCGCCCAGGACGCCCAACAATATCGCCAATGAATAGGATTTTCAATTATTGTCCTGTTCTTTACGTATTTAGTTGACGGAAGGATCGAAAAAGCGATGCGGTTTGCGGTTAGATTGCCGTCCAACCGCCATCGACAACGAGTGTGTGTCCGGTAATCATCCTAGCGGCATCGCTGGCGAGATACAGCACCGCAGCGGCAATTTCCTCCGGTTCAGCGAGGCGCCCGATCAGAATTTTTTCAAGCGTCATCTTGCGAAACTTCGGGTTTTGCATTGCTTCTTCCGCAAGCGGCGTTCGGGTAACGGTGGGCGCGACGGCATTCACGGTAATTTTGTGCGGCGCCCACTCTGCCGCCAAAGCCTTCGTAACTTGACACACCGCCCCTTTCGCGCCACAGTAAGGGGCGCGCAGGGGGCCTCCCACGATGCCGACCTGTGAACTGATGTTGATAACCCTTCCCTCAACGCCGTGGTCTATCATCGACTTCGCCGCAACTTGACTCATAAAGAAAGTACCCTTAAAGTTGACATCGACGATGTAGTCGAAATCATCTTCGGTTACTTCAAGGGCGGGTTGGATTTTGTTGAATCCCGCGTTGTTTACCAGCACATCAACACGCCCAAAGACATCAAGTGTTTTTTGCACGAATTCCCGTATGCTCGACATCTGTGTAACGTCAAGCTGCCATGCCGCAGCGCGTTGCCCGGCTTGGCGAATCTGCTCCGCTGTTACCTCAACCTCGCACAATGTACGGCTCCCCAAAACTACGTCCGCACCGGCTCCCCCACAAGCGAGCGCGATCGATTTTCCGATCCCCCGCCCCCCGCCAGTGACAAGAACGACCTTGCCGGTCAAGGAGAGATTGGTCAACCCCATAGGATTATGATCCTTTTCAACCTACTTGGTATCGATGCTTATGCCGCCACATGAATCCGGGCATGTGACGAATCGGTGACGCGTCCAATTACAGCCGCTTCAGGGCAATCTCGCTCATGCAATACTGCCAGCGCCGAATCTGCGTCAGCCTCTGGCAATGCAAAAAGCAACCCGCCGGAGGTTTCCGCTTCCATCAAAATATGACGCATTTCCTCCGAGACGCCCGGATCAAACGTTACCATCCGATCGAGGAACTTCGTATTCGATTTGTAAGCACGGGTTTGAATTTTTTTCTTCACGAGCATGGGCGCTTCGTCGAAGTATGGGACATTCTTGGAAAAGATTTCCAGTGTGACGCCGTTCCCGCTTGCCATCTCCGAGCCGTGCCCAAGCAGGCCGTATCCAGTTACATCTGTACAGGCATTTACGCTGAATTTCTGCATAACTTCTGATGCAGACCGGTTCAAACGAGTCATTGATTCTACGACTCGGGGCAGGGCGCTGGTACCGAGTTTATTGAATTTTAATCCCGTCGTGAGAATGCCGACACCGAGCCGTTTTGTAAGAATCAGAACATCGCCGGGCTTTGCACCAAAATTCCTTACTACCCGCTCTGGGTGGATTATGCCGGTTACTGCCAATCCATACATCAACTCGGGGGCATCAACTGTATGACCACCGACAAGTACGGCTCCTGATTCTTTGACTTTATCCGCACCGCCCCTCATGATGTCACCGAGAATTTCCAAGTCCAACCGGTCTTTGGGCCAGTATAGGACATTGAGCGCGGTTTTGGGGATGCCGCCCATGCTATAGACATCGCTCAACGCATTGGTTGCGGCGATCTGTCCGAATGTGTATGGGTCATCGACGATAGGCGTAAAATAGTCGGTGGTATTAATAATTGCCAGATCTTCGGTGAGTTTATAGACACCTGCATCGTCGGATGTCTCTGTACCGACGAGCAGATTTGGATCGTCCATCTCTGGTAAATTATGCAGAACTTGCGCGAGATCCCCCGGATCCAGTTTGGATGCTCACCCAGCGCATTTGACGGTTTTGGTCAGTTGGACCTTTTTCTTGGTCATTGACTGTTACGCTCCTTTGTTCGTTTTCGCATCACGAATGCGGGGCAAGATGCCCCGCATTCGATGGATTTAACGGGGTAAGATGTCCCGCCTACGATGGGTGTAACTGTAAAAAGATGAATTTTCAAACAAGGTCTTAAGGGCAATTTGACAAATGCTAAACATCTTCGTTTTATTCGTTCATAGATTTATTCATCCGGTTGCGGCATTGAGGGATGAGCGGCCTCTCCACTTGAGAGCCGGAGATGCGGCGAGGTTTGATGGCAAATGATAACATACAGCAGGATTGGCGTCAAGACTATGTGTTTAGGCGGTGCAGGGTTTGCTTTTGCATTGAAATCGACTTCGCAAGCAAGACATTCCGCATTCGCATTACTGTCAAGGAATCAATATACGTCCGCCGCTCGCAACTACTGTGGAGCCTGTCATATAGCTAGATTCTTCGCTCAACAGAAATGCAATCACGTTCGCCATCTCCTCGGGCTCTCCCATACGTCCCAACGGCGTTGCGGCGGACAGGTTTTCAATCATGGCGGGCGAAACCTCACTTACCATGTCCGTTGCAATCAAGCCCGGCGCAACCGAATTGATTCGAATGTTGTGTTGCGCGAGGGGTTCACAACAGGATTTCGTTAAGGCAATTACGCCCGCTTTCGCGGCGGCATAGGCGAGTTGATTCGGACGGACTGCCAAAGCAGCAATAGATGAAACGTTGACGATTCGTCCAAACTTCCGTTCAATCATTCCGGCCTTGACCGCCCATATAACATTGAAGGCGCCCGTCAGGTTGATTGCAATGGTTCGATCCCACTGTTCAGGCGTCAATTCGTCAAAGTTTGAATCTACCACTGCGCCAGCGTTGTTCACTAGCAAATCTATTGCACCCACGTTTCCTGCGATCTTCCCGACCATTTTGTTGACAGATTCGCGATCCGATATATCCGCCTGAACGACTATCGCCTCACGTCCCATCGCGCGAATTTGCCGGTATACATCTTCCGCCTGGTCCGCTGCCGCGACATAATGCACGGCGACATTTGCACCTTGAGCGGCTAGCTTCAGCGCTGTTGCCTTCCCGATACCACGGCTCGCGCCTGTGACTAGCGCAAGCTTTCCTTCAAACCTCATGTTGCCTCCTTTTTCTGTCTATAACGGCGGTGTTTGAGTCAGAGAAACTCTTCAGTGCGCGCCGGAAATTTCAGACAATATACTAAAGTGAAATCTGAAGCACTAAAACGGTGCCTGCAGCGGCAATTAGCGCTGCCGCAACAGTTTGTAAAATCGTGTGTCTTTTCCGATGCACTCTTGCCCAAGCAATCAACGGTAACAACAGCGATAGCCACGCAATTTTCGCATCCACCAAGAGCATTAGAACGATAATCGACCCTGCTGCACTACCGCAATGGAAACTGATTTTCCACCAGTGCGTAATCGCAGTAAACACAACTCCATTTATAGCATAAGCGATGCAAGGCAAGACAATCTGCGACGGCGCATCAATTGATTGCAGGACGATAATGCCAACCAGCGTGCTTACAAGCGACAAGTACAACGGCGCCAAGCGCTGCTTCCTCACCGCAAGATGAACGTCGCTCAAGCGGCCTGACCGCACAAGGGCAAGAATGAAAACGGAAGGTAATACAGAGGCGAACACCGAAACAACTAGCATCCATAACATAACCTGCTGAAGCGAATTCGCGTAGGTCCAGGCGAGCAACAGGATTGTCGGGACTGGTATGAGAAACGGGCTAAAGATGACTGATATTGCGACGGCGATTCGGTCCAGCATTTGCGGTACGTGAAAGGAAACACACGCTTCAAAGGCTCAAAAAAGCCAAGGGTTGAATTTTCGTTAAGTTGATAATTCTATTTGACATTTTCATCGATCCATTTAAGGTAATCTGCGTTCCCTCCTACGATTGGAACAGATGTCACCTCGCATATCTCGTAGCTGTGTAATTTCCTTACGCTTTCGATGAGTTCTTCCATTAGTTCGGATTTTGTCTTGATGACAAGCTTGGCTTCCTGATCTGACTCAATTTTCCCGTTCCACCAGTAGTATGAAACTACTTGCGGGATGACGTTAACACAAGCAGCGAGCTTGCGCTCGACCAAAGATTCCGCAATCCGCTTGGCTTCTTCAACGCTCGGAGTAGTCACGAAGGCGATTACGTACTCCATTTGGGCCTCCCGTTTCCGTCTTTTTCATACGCTCATTTGACAAGCATATCAGCTACGAAGTTCCGCATCTAACTCGTCTTCTAGCGTCCTTACAATTCTGTCATGAACCTGATCCACAATTTCATCAGTAAGGGTTTGCGTATTAGAGTGGTATTCGATGGCATAAGCCAGGCTTTTCTTTCCTTCGGGCACTTGCTCGCCTGTGTACAAATCAAACAGGCGGATAGAATTAACGTATTTGCCGGCGGCGGACTTAATCACGCTGGTCGGGCGGCTGGAAGGAATCTCCGCATCAAGCACGATAGCAAGATCTCGATTGACGCTGGGATAGATTGAAATCGGCTGAAATTCGTTATTCAGATTGGAGGCTTCAACGAGTTCTTCAAAATCGAGTTCAAACAGATAGGCTTTGTTGGGCAAATCGTAGCGCTCAATGACTTCGGGGTGGATTTCGCCCAAAACACAAATTTTCTGCCCGCATACACGTATTTCTGCGCTCCGTCCGGGATGGAAGGCGGGGTGTTCGGTTTGAACGATAGTCTCACCGGAAACGCCGCAAACATCCAGCATGCCCTCGACAATCCCCTTGATGTCGAAGAAGTCTGCCGGGCGCTGCAAATCGCCGTATACACCGGTACCTACGCTGCCGGCAACAATGCCAGCCACACGTTCCAACTCATTCGGATACTCACCATTCGTTTCGACACTCTCGCCAAGATCGCTCGGCATAAAAACTTTGGCAATTTCAAAAAGCTGTACATCGTTCACCTGATGGTTTGCGTTGCGTTTCGCATTCTCCAGCAAACTGGGAATCAGCGTTGTTCGCATGGTTGAGAAATCTTCGACGAGCGGATTTCGAATCTGGAGCGCACCCCGAAGCGGATCGTCAGCGTCAAGCCGTATGCGGTCGAAAACGTCCGGGTGGTAGAATGAGTAATTTATTGCTTCCATCATGCCGCAGTCAAGGAGGTATGTTTTCACCTGCTGGCGCAGCATTGATTTCGGATCGACACTCGACGCCGGAAGGTTGCCTTGCGGCAGCGCGATTGGGATATTGTCATAGCCGTAGACACGGGCGATTTCTTCGATTAGGTCGATTTCTCGGTCTACATCGGGACGGAACGTCGGCACCGTGACTTCGAAACCACCGGACACAGTAAAACCGAGTCGAGTGAGTATATCACGCATCAGGTTTGGCGTAATTTCCGTGCCCAGAACGAAATTGACACGCTCCGGGCGTAACGTAATCCGCTTAGGCGTTCGTACCCCGGGATAGACATCAATGATTCTTACACCGACTTCACCTCCGGCAATCTCTGCGATAAGTTGTGCGGCGCGATTAATCGCGGGAATGACGCCTTCAGGATCGACACCGCGTTCAAATCGATGCGAAGCTTCGGTGTGCATGCCTAAAGTTTTCGAGGTTTTGCGGATGCTTGACGGATTAAAATACGCACTTTCGAGCAGCACATCCACCGTATGCTCGGTAATTTCCGAATCGAAACCGCCCATCACCCCGGCGAGCGCCACGGGCTTCTCGGCATCCGCAATAACAAGCATGTCAGAAGTGAGGTTGCGTTCCTCTTCATCAAGCGTCTTTAAGATTTCGCCGGGTTTTACGCGGCGAACGACGATTCTGTTTTCGCCAAGCCGATGAAAATCAAAGGCATGCAGCGGCTGCCCAAATTCCATTAAGGCGAAGTTTGTAATATCTACGACGTTGTTAATCGGTCCCATGCCAACAGCTTCAAGCCGGCGCTGTAACCAGGTGGGTGAGGGGGCAACTTTAACCCCCTGAATCATCCGCGTCGCGTAACGCGGACAAAGATCCGGCGCTTCTATTGTGACCGAGGTTAAATCCCGAATATCCGCAGCGGATTCTCGCACTTCGGATTGCGGCATTTTCAGCGAATTGCTTGTTATGACGCTAATTTCCCGTGCAACGCCTATCATACTCAGGCAGTCCGGACGATTGGGTGTAATTTCAAGCTCCATCATAACATCGTCCAATCCCAGTGCTTCCACGAGCGGCGTTCCTGCCTTTAGATTGTCCGGGAGCTCCATCAGACCTGACGCGTCATCCGAGACATTTAACTCACTTTCAGCGCAGAGCATGCCGTGTGAACGCTCGCCGCGGATGTTCGCGGTACCGACTGTCACCCCGCTCGGCAATTCTGCCCCGACTAAAGCGACGGGTGCGACCAAGCCCGCCCGTGCGTTCGGCGCCCCGCAAACGATTTGTAGGTCTTCGTCCGATCCAACGTCGACATCGCATAAAACGAGATTATTCGCCCTCGCGTGCTCCCTGACCGCGTTAATCCTGCCAACCGTGACTCGGTCCAGCCCTTCGCCAAGCCGCTTAATGGATTCGACTTCAATGCCGAGCATCATCAAACGGTCGGCGAGATCTTCAGGGGAAAGGTCGAAATCCACGTATTCCTTTAGCCAATTCACGCTTACGTTCATTTTCTAACTCTGCTCCGTAGAGTGGCGTACAACAAAATGTATGTATAACCCCCTCTAACTCCCCCTTGGTAAGGGGGAGGATTGGAATTCCGTAACCGCCTAAGATTAAAACTGACGGAGGAAACGCATGTCATTTTCAAATAGCAGCCGTAAATCCGGGATGCCAAAACGCAGCATCGCGATGCGGTCTACCCCCATGCCAAACGCGAAGCCGGTGACTTGATTCGGATCGTAATTTACGTAGCTGAAAACGTTTGGATCGACAGATCCGGCGCCCAAGATTTCGAGCCAACCCGTCCATGAACAGGTGCGGCAACCCTTTCCGCCGCAAACTGTGCAGGAGATATCGACTTCGGCGCTCGGCTCAGTGAACGGGAAGAAGTGGGGCCGGAAACGTACACGTGTCCTGTCTCCAAACATCTGCCGCGCAAAGGAATGGAGTACGCCTTTCAGCTCGCTGAAGGTGACGCGGTAATCAACCAGCAATCCTTCAACTTGGTGAAACATCGGTGTGTGCGATATATCGTAATCGCGCCGGTATGCCTTACCCGGCACAATGATGCGCACTGGCGGCTGCTGTTTTTCCATGACGCGTACTTGAACCGGGGAGGTATGGGTGCGCAGCAATAAGCTGTCCGTGATATAAAGGGTATCGTGAAGATCCCGCGCTGGATGGTCCTGTGGGGTATTCAGCGCATCAAAGTTGTAATATTCGTGCTCAATCTCAGGACCTTCCGCGACTTGGAAACCCATGCCGCGAAAGATTTCCTGAATCCGTTCGAGCGACTGGGTTACCGGGTGTTTTTTGCCGATTTTTGGACGCCGCCCGGGAAGGGTAATGTCTATTTTTTCCAGAGCAAGCTTTTGTTGGCGTTCTTGGCGGGAAAGCGATTCGGCAAGCCGATCAAAAGCCTGCGAAAGCCGTGTCCTGACTGTATTTGCGTGCTTGCCGACGATTGGACGCTCTTCTTGGGAGAGTGCCCCCATGCCTTTCATCAATGCGGTGAACGCGCCTTTGCGTCCAAAATACCTAATCCGAAGCGACTCCAGCTCGGCTAAATTATCTACGTTTTTCAGGCTTGCAAGCGCATCAGCCTCAATTTGATTCAACTGCTCCTGCATGCTTTCTCCAGCCAACAAAAAACGCCTGTCACTTTAGCCCATTAGGGACGAAAGCAACAGGCGTCAACTTCCGCGGTACCACCCTAGTTGACAGAAAAAATTCCTGCCCTCTTCATTGGTCGAATCAATAACGGTGAAACCCCCGGCACAAACCTACTTGTCCTCCGCACAATGGGGTTGAACGTTCAGTTTGGCAGCTCCAAGATGAAATTCGGCGGTCGGTTCCCAAGATGCGCTTTCAGCCAGTGGCGCTTCCTCTCTGATTGGAAGATTCCAACCGCTTACTTTGTCCCTTCATCGCCTTTACATTACCGTATTCAGTTTATTGGAAATCTGTCCTAATTGCCTCAATGTGATGGACAGACCCGGAGCGGCATCGCGCACTGCGTCAGCTTGACGCCTTCGCCAGCGCGGCAATTTGAGCAAATCCAGCCTCATCATGCACCGCTAAGTCTGCGAGAACCTTACGATTGAGTTCAATCCCCGCTTTTTTTAAGCCGTTCATGAATCGGTTGTATGATAAACCGTGCATTCTTGCGGCGGCATTGATTCGCACAATCCAAAGCCTTCTGAATTCCCGTTTGCGGGTTCGCCTATGCGCATACGCGTGATTCCAACCCTTTTCGACCGCTTCCATAGCGGTTCGCTTCAAATTGTTCCGTCCGCCGCGATACCCTTTTGAGTGTTTTAAGATTCTTTTGCGGCGTTTTACACGCACGTTGCCTGTTTCAACTCTTGGCATTCTCGACCTCTTTTAAAAATTAAACTGTGTGTACGCGGGTTTAAAAGTGCCGCTGTTATCAACTGATAATGCGCGAGCTGTAACGATGTTTTTTTGAAACCCGCAACGGACATTGGTACTACTTGCCTAGTAAACGGTTTGCCCTTTTCAAATTGGTTGAATCTACGAGGCTGCCCTTTCTGAGCCTGCGTTTGCGCTTACCCGATTTCGTTAGGAAGAGGTGGTTAGAAAAGGCTTTGAATCTCCGAATTTTACCGCTTCCTGTACGCTTAAAGCGTTTTGCCGCGCCTTTATGGGTTTTTATCTTTGGCATTTCTCAGATTCCTCGGATGAATGTTCAACTAAACTACTAAACGTCCGTACTCCCGCTACGACGATTTTGGCGCTATAATTATAAACATCGTCCTCGTTTCCATTCGGGGAGACTGCTCGACCTCCCCAACGTCTGCAAGTCCGTCCGCGAACTGTAGCAGCATTGTGCGGCCAAGGCCGGTGTGCATCATTTCGCGCCCTTTGAATCGGACTGTGGTTTTAACCTTCCAGCCGTTGGTCAAAAATTCCCGGGCGTGCCGCGACTTAAAATCCAAGTCGTGCTCGCCGGTCCTTACGGAGTTAAATTTTATCTCTTTCAGGACAACTTTGGCTTGTTTCTTCTTCGCTTCTTTCGCGCGTTTGCTCTTCTCGTACTGAAATTTCCCGTAATCCATAATCTTGCACACGGGCGGATCTGCGTTGGGGGAAACTTCAACCAAATCAAGACCCTGTTCTCGAGCAATTTGCAACGCCTCGCGAGGCAACATCGTGCTGAGCTGCGTGTTGTCCGAGTCAATGACAAAAACCTGCCTGGCTCGGATTCGCTCATTCACTCTATTTTGTGGTTCCCGCTGCTTCCCTCGCCAACGGTTCCCTCTTTTCTGAATTTTATACACCCCCAGAGGTATGGTATGAATGAACCTTCGAAAAAATCACGTGTTAAACTCCGCGTTCTTTGAAACGCCGCTACCAGCCGCTTCGCAATTTACGGCAATATTATGGATGTGCATGATTATTGAGTTCAATAGATGCCGGTATCATCTAGGTAAAATATGGCGTTTATTTTAGCACATCGCAGTTAACAAATGCAAGGTAAAATCCTTATTTCACTATGTTCACGGCTAAGACGCGATGCCCGCAAGGGGGGATTTTGGAGCGGAATTTCCGTTTTTCGACCCTCATTCTGTGATTGGACGAACGGCAGACGCGCTCGAGCTAGCCGCAGGTAACGGGTTGTCCGGATTCAACCGACTGGTACGCCGCTAGTGCAATTTCCACAGCCGCGCGGCCGTCCGCACCGGTGATTGGCGGCGTTGAATCGTTGAGTACCGCGTCGACAAAGGCTCGAATCTCGTGGCGTACCGGCTCTTCAACGTCAATTTCGGAAATTGGAGTGCGTATTTCCTCGCCGTCGAAAGTCTTTACACGGATGGACACATCTTTGCCCCAAATATGCGGAAAATAGATTGAGCCCTTTTCGCAATCGACGCGCCCGCCGTATCCCCCGATAGCGGAGACTTGGCTTGAATGAAGCAGCCCCACGCACCCGTTCTCGAATGTCAATGAGGCGAGCACGACATCGGGGTAGTCGGCTTCACGCTGAACGTATGTTCCGCCTATGGCGTAGACGGTTTTGACTTCGCCGCATGTCCACCGCATGAAATCAATCTCGTGCGTGCTAATTTCCATGAGGCTTCCGCCCGACTTTTCGCGCTGCAACCGCCAGTCTGCCGCATAGCTTCCGAGTTTCCAGGGACCGCCAATCCGATGTACCATCATGCAAACCGGCACACCCAGTTGCCCGCTATGGACGATTTCGCGTACCTTTGAGTGTGTGGCGTGGTATCGGCAGACCAACCCAATCGTCAACTTCACGCCGTTCCGGTGCGCTGCTTGAATCATCGCATCGCAGTCTTCCAGCGTGGGCGCCATCGGTTTTTCGGAGAACACGTGCTTGCCTGCATTTGCGGCGTCCACAGCCATTTGGCGGTGCATGAACGGCGGCGATGCAATAAACACGCCGTGTATGCGTTCATCTGCCAGCAGGTCGTGGTAATCGAGATTGTGTTCTGCATTAACCGCCGCCGCCAGTTTCTTGGCGCGAGGCTCATCCAGATCGCTGACTCGCAGCACCTCGACGTGCTCAAGCGCCTGCGCGCTATGTGCAAGGCTTCTTCCCATAATACCGCAACCGATCACACCAACTCCAAATTTGTCCATAAAGTGCCCTTCTACGCTCAACGCGGTCAGTTTTCCAAGAGTATAACACAATTGAGATGAAAAGCGAGTCTTATCTGTTCTGAGAACATGAGCTAAAGTTGCGTATCACTTTTGCCACAGGTCATAGCATCATTGCCACAATTGTTTTCGTAGGTTGGGTTGAGCGATCAACTGACCGAATAGCGAATGATCAAGCGACTGAATAAGGAGTGCGATAGTTTTCCTATGGTCTTCTAAAACAAAATCCTCCCCCTTGACAAGGTGGGATCAACTGACCGATTAGGGAGGGATCAAGCGACTGAATAAGGAGTGCGATAGTTTTTTTTATAGTCTTAACTAGTCTTCACCGGCTCTTGTAGGTTGGGTTGAGCGACCAATCGCAAAAAACGTCACGGTGCTCGTACGTCGTGCAAATTCCGCTGCGATGACGTTGAAGAAAATGCAGAGCGTAACCCAACGCTTTTTCGCTATTTCGACGTGGTTCGTTTATGGTAATGGCTTGAATTATTTCGAAAAGCGTTGCCTTGGAGCCCCAGCGGGGATCTTCAAGTGTATGCAGCAAATCGCAGGCGACCCGAATTTAAGGACGTATTTTAACAATTTTTATTGAAACTTGTTGCAAAATATAGGGTATAATTTTACAACGGGTCGGACCGTTGCGGCAATGTCTGTTAGATTCAACCGCGAGCAGGTGCCGCCGCAAAATAATACGGGAAGAATTTTGGCATATCACTTGCTATAACTATTTTGACCAGATTTCATTCACTTTCTCATTACGCATTACTCATTACTCATGACTCATTAATTTTTAAGTTACTGTTGATTGACCCAGAGTAAAAGGAGGAACCTACAATGAAATTTATCGGGTTACAAGTCGTCAGTCTTTGTCTCGCCGTTTTCCTGTTTTTAGTATTCATTGCATCCGGCTATGCAAACGTCGGAGCGATTCAAATTGAGCTGTCGGGATACGTCACTAATGACGATGCGCGGCAGATTCGGCGATTGTTAAAGCCGTGGGCGGATCCGGAAAATGTGGTGTTTAAACCTGCGTACGACAAAAAGCAACGTAAACGCTATTTCTCAACAGTGGTCGAAATTACACCGCGTTGGGGCAAGAACAGTTATAGCGAGAGTCACACTTTTGATATTTACAATATCATGCGGCAACTGAACGACCAGCGTTTCCGAGGGAGCCAGATTGGGCCGCGTCCGAGGGTTGCCAAAACCGAAGCTACGGTGTCGGGAGATCTCATCACCTATCATGGATGGTCACGCAGCCATATTCGAGAAGTCCCGAATTGGCGGCGTTGGCGTGAACACACATCAGAGATCGGTCATGCGTTGTATACGGACCGTGCAAATGAGAAGGTTGTATTTAGCCGTAACGACAAGTTCGATGAGTTAAGGCGTGAAGTGAGTGAAGGCGTAGATGAAGGTAAACGCGATCCGGCTGTTGAGGTCGAGGGCAAGATTGTGGGATTCGACGGCCCCTACCCGGTGATGTCCATCCGCAAATTCCGTGTGGACTACAAGATCGAAATGCAATCCGGAGACAAGGGAAGAAAACAGAAGGACGAGTCCTACGACTATTTGGAGAAATCCCTACCGGAATCGGGTGAAACCACCCAAGATGAATCGGAAAACGGTAAATAACAAGTTCTTGTAGGATCAACTGAGCGAATAGCGAAGGCGATAGTCTTTTCTTGCATTCCCTGAACCCCAACTCTTCTCGGCGTCAGTCTTCTTCGTAACTCATCGCCGTTTTGACCTTCCGCCTAACGAATGACTTGTGAACCCAATATAACGCCATGGTTTTCAGAGAGCAAGTTGTCCACAAGTTCTTGTAGATTGGGTTAAGATCAACCGACCGAATAGGATCAACTGAGCGGATAGCGAATGATCAAGCGACTGAATACTGAATAAGGAGTGCGATAGTCTTAAATAGTCTTCACCAGTTTTTGTAGGTTGGGTTAAGCGACAAATCCCAAAAACGACACGGTGCTTGTGCCTCGTTCCAATAACATTACGATGACTATGAAATAACCCGTGAAGCGTAACCCAACGCTTTTGATACTTCCGGATATCCAAACCCGTCCCGTCCGAAACACTCCGCAACATATTCCGTAAAACCAATTGAACTTTTGTAGGGTAGGTTTAGTGACTAATCCCAAAAACGTCACTCCGCCCGAACGTCGTCCAATTTCCCTTGAAATGACCTTGGAAAAACTCTCCGATCGTAACCCTCCTCTTTTTATAGCCTCCGACATCCACAGTCGTCCAGCTCGAATCTTCAAGAATTGCGATGAAAAATGAACCGTTGACAGTCGAATTGAGATCTGGTAATTTAAAATGTACCACATCTATCGAACTTGTCAAGGTCGCCAACCAAGGCAACCTGCGTGACATAATTTCGCCCTTAAATTTCATTAATCGCTGTCCAAAGCGTGGGGGTAAGTTCATTCCACTGGCTAGTGGTCAAATGGCTTATCTGGCACTATTGTTTGATGTTTTTACTCGAACCATAAGAGGCTGGGAGTTATCGAGAAACATGTCAGTTAACCTGCTGTCTGGAGCACTGAGAAAAGCATTAGCAAGACAGCATCGTCCGCAAATCCATCATTCAGACCGAGGTGGACAATACATTGCTGAGAAGTATTGCCAGCAATTGAGAGCGATAGCGTGCCGCATTTCCATGACGGACCGTGGCAAACCGTGGCAGAATCCATACGTAGAGAGTACGATTGGCAGAATCAAAGACGAATATATCGTTGACTCCGAGTATCAGAATTTCCACGACGCATACAACCAACTTAGTCCAGTATTGGATGTCGTGTATAATCAGAAAAGGCCTCATTCAGCGCTAGGCTATCGGACACCTGCTGAATTCGAGGCAGCGTATAATGCGCACTAGAACACAAATCTGTATTTCATCTTGAATTAACAACGCAGCACTAACACAGTTATAGGTAAGTCCAAAACTTCAAAATACCTTCTTAACATCAACAATTTCGTGTCCAAACAATTGGGGTCACTGCCTTTTTCCACCTTTCAAAATGAGCCCAAATGATGCCAATACGAATAAGATGATACATCAATTAGATCATATGAGGAATTTACGTGTTCGTAGCTACTATGGAAATTGGTCTATACTTTCAGTTTTTGACCGGATTATTCCAATAGCGGTTTGTACTGAAAAGCACACTAGTCTTCCCCAGGATGCTAATGTAATTTCAATCAGTCAATCACCAAACTATGTTAAACCAGAACTTGAATCATGGTTCATTGCATGTCGAGAAGAGTTGGTACATAAATTTAGATTTTCGAAAAATTAGATGAAGTTGTTTAGGAGCATTCTAATGAAGCAGGCTTTTGGCGTAGAGCATTTGATAAACCTCCAACGCACAACCAATTATGTACCGATGAATCTATCGCCAGACGGACGTTTACTAGCTGTGAGCGTACAGGGGATTCGTCGAAAAGCGGTAAATAAACGGGAAGACGGCTATGGAGTAGATGGTGTTCCCCAAGAAATGGACGGGAGCCGTATTTTCATCGTAGATACCATTACTGGAAAAACTCAAGAACCATTTCCGGCTGGAAGCGTTAGTTGGGGCGGACAGTGGTCACCTGATGGAAGCCGTTTAGCGGCATACGTTCGACACAACGGATTAGTCTGTTTAGGAGTTTGGTCTCCGGAGACCGATACTTTCCAGTTGTTTCAGCAAGCATTGATACGTACCCACTACGGATTTGAAATCCCTAGGTGGACCCCGGATAGCAGAAAGGTTATCGCGAAATTATGGCCTGCCAGTGGCGCGTTCAAACCGCCCGCACCAGACCAAGCAGCGCCTCCCAATCACCCTCTTCCCGTCAGCGTCTTCTCGTTTGATCCCACTCACGAGGTTGATACTCGCCCGACAGGTGCTTGGCTATATGATAGCACATGCTGCGATCTTGGATGTATAGATGTAGTCACAGGTGAGGTAACAAGATTGGTCTGTGATTGGCCTGTGTGGAACTGGCGGGTTGCGCCCGATGGTAAAACAGTCGCCGCAATCAAGTTGGCAGAATATGATTCGCAATGCTACCGGATGACCTACGATTTGGTCGTTGTTCCACTAGACGGAACACCTCCGCGGACAATTGCTAGCAAGATATATCACGGCGGGGGTGGATTTAATTGGTCTCCTGACAGTCAGCTAATTGCCTTTACAATTGACGATGGGGACGACGACGGATCCCCCAAACAACTCTTTATTGTACCCGCAGATGGGTCTGAGAGTCCCAGAGCTCTAATAGACGAGATGACGATTAAGATGGATGATTATCTTGGACCGCACTGGAGTGAAAATAGTACTTCCATATTTTGTTTAACGCGAGATCAGGTATGGATATTCAATGCTGATGGGAGCAATACACGTCAAATGAAAGTCGTTCTTCCTGGGTGGCGCGTAGTATTCTGGATACACCCGCCGATGAGTCCACTATTGTGCACATCGCCGGACAGAGCACTATTCGCTGTTGTTCGAAATGACGTCTGGGACGAAGCCGTGGCTCGCGTTTCTCTTGAAAGTGGCGAAGGGACAATCCTGACAGAATTTGCCAAGTCGTGTTGGGATCCATTTCAGACCGAAGTTGCCCCAGATTTTTCGGCATGTTATGTTGCGGCTGAGGCGGCTGAACACCCCGCAGAAATTTGGCGCATCCCTCTTGATACGCACGTTCCAAACCGTCTCGTTTCACTCAATTCGGATTTAGACGGCGTTTCGTTAGGTAAACCTCGCTTGATTGAGTGGCGGGCATTGGACAAAAAAATACACCGCGGTGCGTTGCTCTTGCCTCCGAACTATTGCGAAGGCGAACGTATTCCGGTGATTGTTCATGTATATCCCGGAAATTTCTCGAACTGTATTCACGACTTTGGCTTTGGTGGAGGCCACTACGATAATGCACAATTGCTAGCGAGTCAAGGCTACGCTGTGCTGTGGCCAAATCTCCCGATTGACAGACGTAACATGCAGCAAATACCCAAATTCGTCTTACCCGCCGTAAATCGGTTGATTGATTTAGGTATTGCCGATCCTGATCGAATTGGGCTGATGGGGCATAGCGACGGTGGGTATTGTGTGCTAGCACTTCTGGCGCAAACTGATTGTTTTCGAGCGGCTGTCTGTTCTGCAGGTGTGGTCAATATTACGAGCGATTACGGTACATTGACTGACAAGGGTGATAGTTCCCATGGCTATGAACTTGGAAGCGAAATGGGCGGGACGTTATGGGAAAAACGGGATGCTTACATAGAGAATTCACCCTTGTTTTACTTCAACCGATCTAAAACACCGCTACTATTAGTTCAGGGGACAGAAGATATAGGGGGGACAGATCAATCCAAAGAGGCATTCGGTGCGTTGCGTCGCCTCGGGAACCCGGTAGAGTTGCGGTTATACCATGGCGAAGAACATTGGCCAGGTGCATGGTCTGAACATAATTTTCGGGACGTATGTCATCGCGTCCTGACCTGGTTTAACAAATATCTTGGAGAATCCCAGTGAAGAACCTGTAGAAGCAATCATACTCTGAATTGATTCAATTAACTGTAGGCTGAGTGTTCAGGGCAATCGTAAAATGATGCTACATACACTTGAAGCCAAATTCGTCTTTACCGCAGGCAAAGTTCATTTGTCTGCAAACGATGTAGAATTCCTACCAATCGCTCTTACACAAAGTAGGATAAAATGGGAAGAAATAATGACGAAGGCTTACTATCACGATTGCATGCCTATGCTATACTGGTGCCTGAAAGGAATACATAATGTTCGTTTTCCTAAACGTGTACTAACTGAACTAAAAAAATCTTACTTATACGCATTTCTTAGAAATTCTCACTGCCTTAAACAAGTAGCGGACTTAAACAAGTAGCGGAAATGTTAAGAGTCTTTATGAAGAATCGGATTCAGGTGCTTCTGTTAAATGGAATTGTGTTAGCCCAGTCGGTTTATCCAAATATAGCTCTGCGGACATTTCGGGATTTTGAATCCTCTCTGCCAAGTTATCAGTTTGTCCTATATATAAGCGTATGTAACTTCTGTTGTCTTGCTTTGTGAAAGATATAAACCGCCCCGGCCGTTATGAACTCCGTGTCCGATTCATAAGCGGTAAAGTTGTTATTTTTTCCAGAAGCTCCTGTGAATGTTACTGTCTCAATTAGTACCATACCAAAATTTCCATTACCACGCCTTTTAACCTCCTTTGGAGGTAGGAGGGCGGCAGAAAAGACGTGCGGCAAAGCTCACAGCGCCACCCAGAACTGGGCAAAAACAGCATATCATGCTGAATCGTAGTTTTCAAGTTTCTCTATAATGTATCGTCCTTTTGTCAGGTGCAGGTACCACGACCTTGAAGGTACCACGAAAGTTCTTGTAGTTTGAGTTGAGCGATCAACTGCCTGAATAGGGAAGGATCAAGCGACTGAACAAGGAGTGCGATAGTTCTTCTTTAGTCTTCTGCGTAACCCAACGCTTTTCGAATAATTCACACGCATACTAAAGTCGTGACTCATCGATAAAACCAAAAAGCGTTGGGTTACGCTCTGCATTTTTCTTCAACTTCATCGCTGCGGATTTTGGACGAAATACGAGCTCCGTGACGTTTTTGCGATTTGTCGCTCAACCCAACCTACAAACACTAGATTCCGCAATCCGGTAGGATTCGGTTGGGCGAATTGGAATGATAACGCTGCCGACAAGTCAGTTTTTAAAGGGAGCGGCACCGCACGGTGTCTCTCCCTTTTTTTATGGGGGTAAAATCAGGAAGACAATGGAAAATGGGCGATTTACCGGTGAGCCGAGGTTGGTGGTTACCTTTTATAGAATTGCACCGGCCCGCTTGTGGTGCGGGTTCATTGAAATCGTGAGGTAACCAGAAGGTAACCAAGAAAAAAGATCTGTAAGTCTTTTGAGCGGATTGTTATGCTAATAATTCAGCATAGTTAATAGGGGAGATTTACGGCTTCCACAGGCAGTGAATCGGAAAGAATGTTATCGCAATCGAGAGGCGAAATGGGCGGGAATTTAGTCAGGAACTGATAAGGTGTCGATGTGAACGCAAAAATGTAAAAGGGCGTTGCGAAAATTCATCCTTGCTTGAAGGGCGGAGGATTGCCCTAAAAATTTTTGGCAACGAGAGATTTTCATCCTCGCGGCAGGTGGGTTGATTTTAACGGCAGAACAATGCGCAATCAAGCGAGCGAATAGTCAGGGCGATTGTCTTGCCAAGTGAAATTCTCGCGCCCTTGAGAAAGCTCACAATTGCCCGCAAGTCCGCAAATTCGCATAGCGTACGAGGTTGCTACCCTCATTCTTGACGTAACCATGCTGTGAAGCACTCGTGGGAAGGGCTTCCTAGCCCTGATTATCGGGACAGAGATGTCCCTCCCACAGTTTTTGTAGGTTGGGTTGAGCGATCAACTGACTGAATAGGGAAGGATCAACCGATCGAACAGGGAGGGCGATAGTCTTCACAAGTCTTCTGCGTAACCCAACGCTTTTAAAACCTCCGAAAAACCAAAAAATGTTACAATTTTATAAGAAACTGGTTTGCCTGAATTAGCGATTGTGGCGTACTGTAAACCCATACGTGGTGCGGGTTTTACGGCATAATTCTGTGAATCATCCCACCAAAAAACGAACTTTATGGATTTTATAACGAATTTCCCTCGGCTACGCTTCAATTATTCGCGCTGCTTTTGTAGGTTGGGTTTCGCTCCGTCATGGCGGTGTCGAATCCGCCTTCACTCACGAGAGCAGCGAGACCGATTTTGAAATTTGCTCAAAATACCGCTCTACCTAAACTACGATACGCTTTGAGGTGATTGCGGTTGCGGCAAGGGTGAATCGTCCGCACATCGTATATCTCCTTCCTTCAATGAGACCGAACTCAATGTAATCTGAATTACTTCCAAAACTAGGTGCCGGCGGCGCCATTTGTCCAGTCTTAGAGCCATAATTCGAGGCTCGTTGCGTCAGTGCACGTACTCGCGCCTAAATTCTGCGTGGTCAAAAGACTATGAAGATATTATCGCATCCAGATAACGCATTGACAATTTCGTTGAGAATCGTGTATAAATACCTTGTATTAGCTATATGCTAGTTTCAAGGTAGGTTATGTAGAATAACATGCGGCTAAATCCGCACACATTGGAAGGAACCCTTAATGAGCAAAAATCCGCAAACCCGCCTTCAGGTGAGTATGCTCCAAGAGATTGAGTCGAATTTTGACCATCCTCACGCGGTCGATACCTTTGTAGCGACGATTGACAGAATTGGAATTGAAGTTGTGCGAGATCTTGAAATCAATGTAGTCGATGCGCCGTATGTGAAAGATGTTTTGCCACTTATACAGACGCGCGCGGAATTGGAGGACATTGAAGAACGATACCGAAAGTATTACAAACCCCACGAAGATGGCACGTATTGGATACACACAAACACAAGAACTGAAAAGAAATGCGAGCTTTTAGAGGAGATAGCCCGTCAAGCAGGAATTGAAATTTGGGTAAAGATAGTCCCAAAGTAATGGTTCCGATGCAGTATGGTACCATTGTCTTTTCTGCAAGTTTAACCTATAACCAACTCCGCAATTGATTGCCCTTAGGGTACTGATTAGATTGCCACCGCACTGCAGATTCCATACACATAAACAAATGGGGTCAGTTTTTGTAGGTTGGGTTAATCGGGTGATGCCATCACCGTTACGCCCCCATGTATCGCCCCAATACATTTGGCATGACGATACAATATAGACAGAGTGTAACTCAACGATCAACTGCCCAATCAAGGTCTAAGAGTAGACGGGACATCTTGCCCCGCATTGTGAAGAAGCGTCAGATTACACCGCCTTATCGCACAATCACGTAAGCAGCTCTTGTAGGTTGGGTAGAGCGATTAATTGAGCGATGATCGAAGGTGATAGTCTTCCGCGAAACCCAACGCTTTTTAGGCGTTCCGGACCTTTCAAAACCGTTGGGTTTCGCTCCATGTATTCTGCTGAGGCGATTGCAGGGCATTCGGAGTGGTTATCTTCGCAAGAACGACTTTGGAATTGTCGCTCTACCCAACCTACGGATATTCAGAATCGGAACATTTGGGACCATGGCGAGATCCCTTTTTGATACTCATCAAGCAGATTAACCAGTCCAAGCGGGGTCTGCGAGGAGGGGGTAAAGGTGTGCGTGAGTACCGCCTCACCGAATCGAACCTTGCAGTTACCCAAAACTAGACGGTCGAACAAAATTCATTTCCCACTAGAAATTCGTTGTTATTGTCGCTATAATATCATACTGGTACATGATTTGAATTTTGCCGAATAACAAAGATTTTGAACCTTGAATCTTTTCCGTATTGCCTCAATCCGTGTGCCAGAATTTCCGAATTCAAAGTGTTCGTACTCACATTAGAAGCGCCGGGCGTAAGCGAAATAATTCCGGTTAAGTTTTACGGTTTCAACTGCAAGACATCGTTCGTTGGATAGAAGAAGTAAAGTATGGCAGAAAAGAAAGGCGCACGTGTTAGATCCTTGAGCAGTTTTATGAATTGGGCATTACAATTCACGGATGGACAATATCTTTTTCGAGGCGTCTCAAACGATACTTACAAAATAGAAGCATCTGCATACCGACGATTGCCAAAAGAAGACAGACGAGACCCGGTGAAACTCCTCAAGATTACTCAAGAGTTAATAGACAGCGCGAGGTCTTTAGGACATGATCAAAACGAAGGCCAACCCCGTTCAGAACTAGAGTTACTCGCCCACCTTCAGCACTACGGTGCGGCTACTTGCCTAATAGACTTCACGCGCGATGTAATGGTCGCACTCTGGATGGCATGTCAACAGAGCACAACAGAAAAAGACAAAAAAATGAAAAAGGCTAAAGGTAAAGTGTTTGCGGTGCGAAGCGACAATCTTTCCCAGTTCAGAGTTGTTACTGACGAACAACAACGTTGTGCGAAAATTAGGGATTTTTTTGAGCAAGAAAACAAAAGGTATCCGCTGTATCAATGGCAACCCAATTACCAGAATAATCGCATTATAGCTCAGGAGTCTGGCTTTATATTTGGTGGTGCAGATGTTCCGGTAGAAGCAGAGTGCACCATTTTTCCAAGTTCTAAGCAAAAACTTTTAACAGATCTATATCGAATATCGGGAATCTACGAGGCAAGCATTTATCCTGACTTTGACGGTTTTGTCAGCCAACATGCTTGGAATAAGCCGTATCGCGCGCCGGATGCATTAAACAAATTGCAAGAAGGAATGCGAACGGTCCAAGGAGAAAAACAGGATGAGAGTACCCCGTCCCCTGATGTAGGTGCGTTGGGTAAGCCCCTGACAGCTGAATCTACCTCGGTCGAAAGTTCGAAGCCAGGAGGAGACAAAAAATGAATTCGCAAAGTATAGCCCATTTCGATGAAGCGATCGCTCTTTTAAAACCGGATGATCCCACTCTCGTTACTGCGCACCATAACCGCGGCTTTGCTTACTTCCGACATGGCGATTATGATCGTGCTCTTGAAGACTACACCAAAGCGCTTGAACTTAGTCCCAATAACGCGGAGATCTATTTTGACCGTGGCATCGCTCATTTCCATAACCGCGAATTTGACCTTGCGATTGATGATTACACCGAAGCGCTAAAACAAAAGCCGGACTATGCAGAGGTCTATCATAATCGAGGAGTTGCTCATCGTATCAATCGCAACGACGATGAAGCTCTTAAGGACTTTAATAAGACGATTGAACTTAAACCATTTTATCCCACCCCTCACAACGGTCGTGGTCTTTTATTCTATCAACAAGGCGATTTGGACCATGCGATCGAGGACTTTACCAATGCGATTCAGCTTGATCCTAATTTTTTTGAGGCTTATTGCAATCGCGGCGTTGCCTACGATGCTAAAGGTGCGCACAATCAGGCGTTCAGGGACTATTCGAAAGCAATACATCTTAATTCCAAATATGCCGAGGCTTATTACAATCGCGGCCTCGCTTATGCCGCTATGAAGGACTATGATTCTGCTGTTCTGGACTTTAATAAAGCGATAGAACTACAACCTAAGTTTGCCGAAGGATATAACAGTAGGGCGGTTGTCTACGACCACAAAGACCAGACTGACAGGGCAATTCAAGACTATACGAAAGCCATAGAATTAAAACCTAACTTTTACGAGGCATATACCAATCGCGGAATTTCTTTCAATAAAAATCATGAGAGAGATAAGGCAATTCAAGACCATAGCACGGCAATTGAACTTAATGACAATTATGCTCCCGCGTATGCAAATCGTGGAGTGGCGTACTATGATAAAGAGCAATACGATCGCGCAATTAAAGACTACAACAAAGCAATTGAACTTGATTCAAAACTCTCTCAAGCATATAACAATCGTGGTAATGCGTACCGTAGAATAGGGAAGCATGATCTTGCTTTCTCGGACTATAGCAAGGCAATTGAACTAAAGCCGGATTATGCCGAGCCATACAACAATCGTGGAAATGCCTACATTGATAAGGGCAAATATGAATGTGCTATAAAAAACTATACAATGGCGATAGATATCGATCCAAAACTTGCCAAGCCGTATAGCAATCGTGGCGTTGCGTACTCACACATAGGGGAAGTGAAACTTGCCATTGAAGACTATAACAAAGCAATCCAGCTGGACCCCGATGATGGAGACGCCTACTACAACCGCGCTGAGGTCTGGTTACGTCAGAAGGAATGGGACCAATCCAGAGTAGATTTGAAGGCCGCTAGAGCCAAGGGTGTAGACCTTATCGCCGCATTTCATAACGATGTCGAATGCGTCCCTGACTTCGAGGAGAAAAATGGTGTAAAACTCCCCGATGACATCGTGGATATGCTTACGAACGGCTGAACTGTCATGTATTGTCCGCGAAATTTGATTAGTCAGTTCGAATTAACATCCCCGCCCCAACATAGTTTCTGTAGGTTGGATTGAGCGGCCAACCGACCGAATAGGATCAACTGAGCGGTAGCGTAGGCGATAGTTTTCTGGCTGCCGTGATAGTCTTCTCTCGTAAAATCCTCCCCCTTGACAAGAGGGAGCTAGAGCGGGTCAATTTATTGTTGTAGGCGGGGCATCTAGCCCCGCATTTATGATGAAGTTTTTGTAGTCTGGGTTGAGCGGACATTTCCGAAAAAGTTACGGCACTCTTACCTCGTCCAAATTCCTTTACGAAAACTATGAAATAACCAGTGGAGCGATCAACCTACCGAACAGGGAGGGCAATAGTCTTCCTTCAGTCTTCACCAGTTTTCTCGAAATTCAAAACCTCGCTCCGCAGGAAGTGTTTGACCAATTATAATAGGCGTTTCAACATGACTAAATTCCCACGGGATTCCACCATGAAACTTTTTTTCGCTGCCCAAGTGATGGGGGTAAGTTTATTCCTCAAAAAAATCTGTAAGCTGTTAAGCTACCCCCATCCTTTAGACAGAAAATGAGGAGATTTAAGAAATAAAACCTGACTAATTCTGGTCAAACTTAAACGCCTGAAGTTAGTGAAAATACACCTCGTAAGGTGTACAGTAATCGAGCGATTGATGAAGTCGCTCTCGGTTGTAAAAGTTGAAATAATCTCTCAAGCGGCGCCGAGCCGTGTTCATTGAATCATAATCGTTGAGGTAAACCTCCTCATACTTAACACTGCGCCAAAGTCGTTCAACGAAGATGTTGTCAAAGTAGCGGCCTCTGCCGTTCCAACTAATGGCTATGTCTGAAGATTCAAGTCTAGCAGTAAACGCCTCCGAAGTAAATTGACTTCCTTGGTCGTTGTTGAATATTAATGGACTCGCTTTACCAAGCGCCCGTTCCAGAGCCGATAGGCAAAAGAACACGTCGAGGGAGTTTGACAGTTCCCATGACAACACATAACGGGAAAACCAATCCATAATGGCTACCAGATAAACGAAGCCATTGTTCAAGCGAATATAGGTGATGTCAGTTGCCCAGACGTGGTTCGGTCTGGTGATGCTTAATCCTTTCAGCAGATAGGGGTACACTTTCGACGGTTTGCCCATTCTGGAGATCTTGGGATAGATGGCAACTAATCCCATCTTCCGCATTAACCGTGCTACCCGTTTCGGATTGACAACATATCCTTGACGACGAAGCCATTTCGTTAACTTAGGCACCCCACACCACGGCCTCTTGGTGTACTGTTCATCTAACAGACGCATGTACAGCAGATTTTGTGGTGACTCCCCTACAGGAGTGTAATAGAACGATGCTCGAGACAAGCCTAAGAGCTCACACTGTCTTACAATCGACACTGAACGGCACTCCGGTTCAACAAGCTGCCGCTTCTGTTCAACGGAAGCGCGACGTTTTTTTTTGAAGCCAGTCCAGTTCTACCTTCAACTGACCAATCTGGCGATACAGTTCAGACACTAGCTTGTCGTGGTCGGACGCCGTTTTTGAACGTCCCTTCGCAAAGAGTTGAGGTAATTCCTCAAGCACCTGTTTTTTCCATTGGCTGACTTGAGCCGGATTGACACCGTATTCACTGGCAATCTGACTGATAGTCTGCTGATTCTTGATAGCTTCAAGAGCCACTTGCGCTTTGAATCGGCCATCACGCTGTATTCTACGGGACATCGTGGAGAAACTCCTTTCTTTTTCTTGGCGTTTCCGAGTCCTATTTTCGCTCAGATGATGACCATTTTTCTAGTCGAAAAGATCTCTAATTCAACTGTCTAGGTTTTAGGGGTAATTATACCCCATTTCCGAAGCCTGCCGACCTTGTAACCTAAAAGTCGGTCGAGATCTGAATATTATACCAGCCTCTGTTGCCTCTTCCCACAGTTTTACGGTTGTGTGAGATATTCTAGTATCCATCGTTCAATACCCCTCAATATTTTTTCTAGCTTGCAATCTGACAATGCGGGTTTGCAAAATAGATCTTCCCTTGAAATCGCCGAGTGTTTGGGGAAGTTTTGATCAAAGCGCGCCTCCCACGCATCCTTCGCAACTGTATTTGCGTACCTACCACAATCGATCTTCGGTTGACGGTAAACAATACCATCATCATCGCCGCAAGCTCCGTACAGCAAGCAGAGAGCGAGGATGAAGATTGTAAGGCGTTTCATTGGGGCGTCTTTAGTTTTCGTCGTAAACGGCTCTCTCAAGAGTTTTTACTTTGCTTTTAAGTTGGGCATTCTCGGTCTTAAGTTTATCTATAGAATCCATCGCACGGCAAGCAACATCAATAGCATCTCTTACGCCTGCATTCACATTTTGAGTCGTAAAGTAAACAATTGCCCCTACCTTATCAACAGTAATTCGATATTCGTTCAATACGCTAGGAGTTATAGTTTCATCAGTAGACTGGCGAGTTGGTGCACCTCTTTTGAAAAATAGCCATGAGCGTTGATCTCGACGCATCGCCAAATCTTCAGCCCACTCATTTTGTTTGTCTTTCTCTCGATAGGCGATTATAATCTCGTTGGGTTGAGAATCTAGGTCGTCCGGTAGCACAACGTTAGGATAATAATAGTTGTGGTAACTTGTTGGTAACACAAAAGGCTGTGACTCTCTTTCTGTTGATTTGAGGACCACATAAACAGCGGGTTTTCGAATTATCGACATTTTGAAGCTCCTTTCACTTTTGCAGATAGCCGTTTTTGTCCCATGTGGATACGGCGCCATTGCCGTATTCGTTGATTCCTATGGCAGCCGCACCCTCACCTTTGCCGTTTACTTGGACGCGCCCGCCGAGTTCGTCAATACTGAGCGCCGCCATCGACACCAATCCCTTTAGCACCCCGCCGTAATCTTTGCCAGAGACAGCAACCCGCCCGCCATGTTCATTGACTGTGAGCAGTGCTAACCCCCCGTCCTTGCCCCAAGCATTGACAATCCCGCCATACTCAGTGATACTGAGACTCGCCCGCGAGTTCCTGTCCTTGTAATAGACTTCGACGCGCCCGTTACCGAGCACTACATGTTTGCCATCCTTTCCCCGAGCATCAACGCGCCCGCCATATTCAGTGATATGGAGATGCGCCGCCGATTCCCCGTTTTTGCTAAAGACATCAACCGTCCCGCCATGGTCTCCGATACCAATAAATACCCCCGATTTGTCATCAAGGATAAAGCTCGTGGCATCTACCATGTTGGTACTGAGAATCACCCTCGACACGCCGTCCGCATCAACGACCGTTATCCCAGTACACTCGATGTGACCGAACTTATCGCGTTGCGCTGTGACTGGTGACGCTAACATCCCGATTATCGTGCAAAGACACCCGAAAAAACTACCGAACCCGATATAGATCAACTTGGTTTTCCAATTTTGCAGCGAAAACATCGCGTTACCTCCTTGTAGTGAAAAAGATGTGGTTAATGAATAGTGATAAGTAAAGACTTTAGACTAACCACTGAATACTCTATTAATCTTTACTTAACATAATACAATGGGTTTGCTATATGTCAACCCTGAATTATAGGGTGTCGGCCGGAGGTCAGTGACCTGACTACTGTTTTTGATCGTAGGTTGGTTTGAAGGGTGTTGATGCAACACGTGAATTATAGCGAATGGAATTCCTTCGGCTGCAAATGTTCGTGTCTTGTTGGGTGGAGTGAAACCCAACATACATTGTTGACCTAGTTATTGCGGCAGCAGGAAATTACTCTTACCATCTTTGCCAATGACAGTGACCGATCCCTCATGTTCAAGTACAGTGAGAGTTCCTCGAGGTTTCCCGTCTTTGCCGTTTACTTGGACACGTCCGCCGTGTTCATTAGTGGTGAGCGACGCCGCTGATTTTCCGTCTTTGCCAACGGCATCAATATAACCGCCATGGTCTCCGGTACTGAGAGCTGCCAATCCCCCATCTTTACCAGAGACAACGACATGCCCACCGTGCTCAGTGATTCCGAGCAACGTCCCTAATTTCCCGTCTTTACCAAAGGTATGGACAAGTCCGCCATGTTCGTTGATACCGAGTGACACCTTCGATTTCCAATCTTTACCAGAGACAGCGACACGTCCGCCATGCTCAGTGATACGGAGCACCGCACCCAGTTTCCCATCTTTGCCAAGGGTGTTGACTGATCCCCCATGTTCATCAATATCGAGCCACGCCGCTGATTTTCTGTCTTTGCCAAGGGCATGGACAAGCCCGCCGCGTTCATTAATGGTGAGCAACACCGCTGATTCACCGTCTTTGCCAGAGGCAGTGACACGCCCGCCGTGTTCATCAATACCGAGACGAGCCGCCGATTTCCCATCTTTACCAAAGGCTGAGACAAAACCGCCGTGTTCAGTGATAGCAAAGACTCCCATCGTCTTACCTTCCGCATCCACGACCTCCAGCCTAGAACACTGAATCGTGTCAAACTTATCCCTTTGGGCTGTAACTGGTGAAACCAATAACGCCGTTAACAAACTCCCTATGACCCCGCCAACAATACCGCTTATTGCCAGATAATATTTCGTGTTCATTGCAAATTCTCCTTAGATATAGAAACAGTGACCGGTAGCCAGTGGCTAGTGACCTGTTAGTTAATGACTACTGGATACTTTACTAATTTTTACTTAACATAATACAATGAAATTCGCTAGGTGTCAACTCTAAATTTAAAAGCAGCGGTCAGTTCTTGTAGGGCGGGTTGAGCCAATGGCGAAACCCAACGCTTTTGAAACGTCCGGACGACCGAAAAGCGTTGGGTTTGCTACGGCGAGACGAGATTGAATCAAAATCTAGTTTCGGCACTTATGCGTTGAGTGGAGCGTTTTGTCATAAACTCGCCTATAAGAATTTTTCTCCCTTCCGAAAAACAGAAAAGTTTCATAGTAAACTCGCATGTCCTCTTTGCGTGAACTACGCCAAGATCAGCCCCGGGCTGCCTTTTCGCCTTTTTTATCACCACATTCAAATCTTCACTGTTGATTGAAAAACTATGAAAACTATGAAAATTTTTGAATCTGTGAACTGCAATTTCCTTAATGTTAAAATTTACCACTCATTGCCGTGTTTTGCAACGCTTATGTCCAAATACTTGTTGGCTGCGTTGCTCCGCCGAGGAATCGCAACCATCGACTGAGTTTTTTTTGGTCGGGTTACGCTACACCAATTCTGTCAGGGGGAAAGAGGGATTAGCCGGCTTAGATTCGCCGAGACAGAAGGGTGGAAAATTTCATGGATCGGTAGGCTTATCACCCAATAGACAGGGGAGGCATTATGGTGCTAGTCGCATTTCTCAGATGGCCAATGCGCACATGCAATGCGGCAGCGTGGTTTGGCGGGGTTGGAGGCAGGGTGGATTACTGGTATGCTTTACAAAATTAAGAGGCTTTCTGTGCTTTTTGGATTTTTGCCCACGTGTCGCGCAACGATACTGTGCGATTGAAAACGAGTTTGCCGCTGGACGCGTCATCGTCCACGGAGAAATAACCCTGTCTGAGAAACTGGTAGCGGTTTCCCGGCGCCGCGCCCGCAAGGCTGGATTCGACGCGGCATGAACTCAATACCTTCAACGAATCCGGATTCAGATTGGCTTTGAAATCGGTTCCCTCCGCCGCATCGTCCGGGTCTGGTTTCACAAAAAGATGGTCGTACAGACGCACCTCGGCTGGGTGCGAATGGGGCGCCGACACCCAGTGCAACGTGCCTCTAACCTTTCGCCCGTCTTCGGACCAGCCGCCGCGAGTCTCGGGATCGTACGTGCAATGCAGTTCGACCACTTCGCCATGCTCGTCCTTGACCACCCGCGCGCACGTAATGTAATACGCATGTTTCAGCCGCACCTCGCGCCCCGGCGCTAAACGGAAGTATTTCCTCGGCGGGTCTTCCATGAAATCGCCCCGTTCGATGTAGAGTTCGCGTGAAAAATGAATCTTTCGCGTTCCGGCGTTGGGGTCCTCCGGATTGTTGTCCGCATCTAACGCCTCCACTTTTCCCTCGGTATAGTTGTCGATAACCACTTTAAGCGGCGACAACACCGCCATCACACGCGGCGCGCGTTGGTTCAAGTCTTGGCGAACGCAATACTCAAGCAGCGCAATATCAACCAAATTATCGGCTTTGGCGATACCGATTCGATTACAGAAGTCTCGAATCGACTCCGGCGTGTAGCCGCGCCGGCGCAGTCCGGACAACGTCGGCATCCGCGGATCGTCCCACCCGTTGACATGCCCCTCTTCGACCAGTTGGATTAACTTTCGCTTGCCGAGCACGGTGTAGCTGACATTGAGGCGGGCAAACTCAATCTGCTGCGGGTGATAGATGTCGAGCTGGTCGAGGAACCAGTCGTATAAGGGGCGGTTGTTTTCAAATTCTAGTGAGCAGAGCGAATGCGTGATGCCTTCGATAGAATCCGAGATGCAATGCGTAAAGTCGTACATCGGATAGATGCACCACGTATCGCCCGTCTCGTGGTGGGACGCGTATAGAATGCGGTACATCACCGGATCGCGCATGACCAAATTCGGAGATGACATGTCAATTTTAGCACGAAGTGTGCGAGAGCCTTCCCCAAATTCGCCCGCACGCATACGGGCAAATAGGTCGAGGTTCTCTTCGACGGAACGGTTGCGGTTAGGGCTTTCCAACCCCGGCTCGGTCAAAGTGCCGCGGTACTTTCCGTATCGAATCTCCTCCGGACTCAGGTCGCAGACAAATGCCGCGCCTTTTTTGATTAGCTGAACGGCATATCCATAGAGTTGCTCAAAGTAGTCCGATGCATTATATTCCCGATCTTCCCAGTCGAAACCGAGCCATCGAATGTCATCTTTAATGGATTCCACAAATTCGACATCTTCTTTGGTGGGATTGGTGTCATCGAACCGCAGATTGTAAAGACCGCCGTAATCTTCGGCGATACCGAAGTTGATACAGATGGCTTTGGCGCTGCCCAGATGTATATAGCCGTTGGGTTCCGGCGGGAATCGTGTATGAACCCGTCCGCTGTACTTGTTTGTCCGCACGTCTTCATTTATAATCTGCCGAATGAAGTCGGTGGGTTGGGTAGTATCGGTCGAAATTGTGTTCACACGCTCCTCTGCAATTTTCTTCATTTAATACCGTAATCCGCGGAACGTTTATTGTGCGGGATTTACTATCGCCATCGCTCTTGGCTCAGTTGATTCTCTCACAGTGCGGCGCCGTACGGCTCTGCGGGCTGGCGAAAGTCAAGGTACAAGAACTAGGAAAAACCATGAAGACTATCGCCTTCGCTATTCGCTCAGTTGATCCTATTCAGTCGCTTGATCCCACGCTGGGGCTTTGGCTTTAGGCAACTGGTATTGGAAATATGAATTTTCAAGCGCGTTTTTAATTGTGTTAGGACTTAGGCAGTTCAGTTTGTAGTAGCGCAATTTATTGCGCGTCCGGCAGGTCGTTCACTTCCTTGACCTAACTATTTTTTAAGTAAAAACGGGCAATGAATTGCCCTACTACGAGCCTTTGGACGTTCAACTGCGTAACTCCTATTGTGTATTCAATTCGAGCAAGTGCCGACTTAATTCGACTGAAGCAACTTTATGACTTTCTGCGCACTCGCTGATTTTCTGGTGTCCGAGGAGTCCTGCCCGTTCTGATCGAGGGCTTCCAACGATTCGGGGGTGCCAATCCTCCGCAGCGCGGCAGCCGTTGTAATGCGCACTTCGGCGCATTTGTGATGGAGGTGGGTTTTTAGTGACTCAACCAATTCCGGCTCGGAATTCGTATGCGCGGCTTTCGTGGCGTTGATGTGGATGCAGCGCCGATAGCCCTTGCTGCCTAACGCGGCGTGAAAGAGCTTGTGGTTCATGAAGATTACATCTCCCGGCGTGTTCACAATCGGATACCTGCCCGGCACGTCCTCCGGGCGCATGTTCAATGCTCGGATAGCGTTTAAAATCTGTCCGTCCCGGTCGCGCGCGAGCGCCTGGCGGTACGCGGCAAAATGGCTGCCCGGAATGACGTTAAGGCATCCGTCTTCACTTCCGAGATGATCCAGATAGATATGGGCTCTCATTGTGAAAAAGCCGTCCGGGGCGATGTTGTCGTGGTGCCAGGCGGTATCTCCCGTATGCAGGATGCCTTCGCTTGCGGGCAGGATGAAATCGTCACCGAGTAGATGCCTGAAGATGTCGACAAATCTCTGATCGGTCAATAGCGGATAGAACACGTCAGGATTGAGGTCGAAGAACGGGACAAACGGATCAATCAGGTAATTGACCTGCTGCCTCTTTTCACCGTGTTCGGGCGCCGGCGCACCATCACGCGCCGCTTTCATCGCCGCGTCGAAGGCGTCTGAAAGCACTTGGGTCTCGTGCGGTGAGAAAAACTCCTTGCAATGGATATAGCCGAACGTCTGAAACTGGTTGATAAGCGCTTGATTCAAGGATGGTTTCCTTAATTGTGAATTTCTTATTCGTATTTAATGAGTTGAATTTTGAGCTTGTTCGGTGTAAACAGATGCGCCAACCGGCAACCGCTAGAGTGGATTTTTTTGAATTGGAAATTCCCTTCACCGACATCAGTTGGCTCGTCGCCGACTTGCAGCCCCTGCGACTTGAGTCTATCGAATTCCGCATCCACATCGTCCACTTCAAAAGTGATGTGATCCAGTTCTCCGGAATTGCCGTCGGGTTTTAAGATTAGCTCCAACCGGTGGCCGGTATGGACGTCCTCAACAAAAGCGACCTCTTGAATCTCTCCAACGCCCGGATGGCGAAGGACGAACTTCATCCCCAGGAACTCGCAGAAGGTTTCGATAGCCTTGTCCATATCGGTGACGATGATTGCGTGGTGATGCAGTTTCATATATAATCACTCTCCCACGCTATTATATCACGGTTACGAAAAAGTTGACAGTTTAAACATGGGATATTTTAGCGCGGCGATGGTCCATTTTTTCTGTGATATGAAGATGGTAGAGAATTTTGGCGTTTAGGTGAAGTCAATATTCACGATAGGTAGGGTTGGGGGTGCTGGCGAAGCTTAGCCCACAACCTCCGCTAACCCCTCCTTAGTAAGGAGGGGGATTAAAATTCATCGAACCGATTGAAGATGGGGCGAGCGGGTTCGCAAAACTCAAGGCACAAGAACTAGGAAGAACCATAAAATCTATCGCACTTCCTATTCGGTCAGTTGATCCTTCTTGGTGAGGAGGGGAATTTTTCTTCCCGCAGTTGAATCGAGATTTGAAGAATTTTGGTTGCTTTCGGTGTTTTGCACTCTTTATTTGTATGCACGGTTTCATCTGAACGCACCATTTCTCAACATCCGTACTGAATTTTATTCATCCGCAACTCCGATGTTGGTGTGAAAAAGTTGGAGCGTAGAGAAGAAGTTGGACCGTCCCTGGATGAATTTGATTCGATATGACTTGAATCTGTATGTTAGGCAAGTTATTATAATTGCTTAACTTCTTGAACGAAATTTGAAGATTGTACAAAGATTTAATGGGGAATCCACAGATTTGATGACTTTATGAGGAGGCTGCACTACTATGAACACGCTGAAAACCGGTTTCCTGCTGACTGCTTTAACCGTGCTAGTGATGTTGATTGGGAGTATGTTTGGTGAGGGCGGAATGATTATTGCGCTCATGATCGCAGTTGTCATGAACATCGGTTCCTACTGGTTTAGCGATAGAATTGTCCTGAAGATGTACAAGGCGCAGGAGGTCGACTCCAACAGCGAACTGTACCGAATGGTAGAGGAACAGGCGCAGCGAGCTGGATTGCCGATGCCGCGCGTCTATGTGATTCCAACTGATTCGCCTAACGCCTTTGCGACAGGTAAAAATCCGAATAATTCGGCGGTGGCTGCAACGCAAGGAATTATGCGGCTGTTGTCGCGAGAAGAGCTCGCCGGCGTCATTGGGCACGAACTTGCGCACATTAAACACCGCGACATCCTGATTTGCAGCATCGTTGCTACCATGGCCGGGGCGATTATGATGCTTGCTTCCATGGCGCAGTGGGCTGCGATATTCGGCGGCTTCAGGGGCGATGACGAGGAGGACGGCGGCGGCGGCATCTTTGGTTTTCTATTCATGATTATTGTGGCGCCGTTTGCCGCGATGATTATCCAACTCGCTATCTCCCGTTCTCGCGAATTTGCTGCCGATCGAGGCGGCGCGGAGATTTGCGGGAATCCGAATGCGCTCGCTCGCGCCCTTCGGAAACTTGAGCTAGGCGCCGAAATGTCGCCGATGGAAACTAACGCCGCCACTTCCCACCTATTCATTGCGAATCCACTGCGCGGCGGGTTCGCGAAGCTCTTCAGCACGCATCCGCCAATGGAAGAACGCATCCGCCGCCTTGAGGCGATGCGGCGTTAATTGCGCTGCCGCGTGAAAAAGCGGAGGAGTTGGTATGATTCTGAATTTACTCCGAATGAGTGAATTTCGCCGCATTCCGATTCGAGTTTTATTCGCCTTGATTCTTGGAATCACGGCGATTGATGGAATTGGCGGTGTCCTACACGCTACAGAAGAGCACGCATCCCAACACCAACTCAAAAACCCGGACGGAACGTGGAAATGGACGAACGCCTTAATCCACGAGACTAGCCCCTACCTGCTCTTGCACGTTCACAACCCGGTGGAATGGTATCCGTGGGGTCCGGAAGCGCTGGAGCGGGCGAAAGCGGAAAATAAGCCGATTTTTCTCTCGGTCGGCTACTCCACATGTTATTGGTGTCATGTTATGGAAAGGAAGGTCTTCTCAAATCCGGAAATTGCCGAACTAATGAATCGGTGGTTTATCAACATCAAGGTCGATCGAGAGGAACGTCCGGACATTGACGAAATCTACATGACAGCCACCCAGATTATGACGCAGCACGGCGGTTGGCCGAACTCTGTCTTTTTGACGCCGGATTTGCTGCCGTTTTTTGCGGGCACCTACTTTCCGCCGGAGGACAGCGTCGGACGCCCCGGTTTTCCACGCATTTTACGAGGTGTTCATGACGCGTGGGTGAATCAACGGGAATTAGTCCTTGACCGGGCGAAGCAGATTACCGCAGTCATCAGACAAGCAACGAGCGAGGGCATTGTCGATACCGGTGAAACGCCGGTAGATCGGCAGTTGATAGAATCTGGCGTAGATTATCTCACTGGAATGTACAGCGCGGACTACGGCGGCTTCGGCGATGCGCCGAAATTTCCTAGCCCAACCAATCTTGAATTTTTGCTGGGTGAATATCAGCGCCGGACTGAGACGCCGATTCAGATTGATTCGCAATTCGCGGGGGATTTGGATGAGGGGCGATTTTCGACTTCCTTACGTCACGCGCTTGAACATGCAGGCTTCTCACTTTCTGAAGATGTCCTCGTTTCGGTTAAAGAGAACGGCGCCGAATGGGTAATCAGTGATGTGGCGAACAAACAGACTTACCCTGTAAATGCGGATCGGGCGGGGTTAACAATTTTTCAGCCTGCTGAGGCGTTACTCAAGATGATTTCCCATACGCTCGACATGATGGCATACGGCGGGCTTTACGATCAGATAGGCGGCGGTTTCCACCGGTATTCCGTTGATGCGAAATGGCTTGTGCCTCACTTCGAAAAGATGCTCTATGACAACGCACAACTGGCAAACGTTTACTTGCACGCATATCGTCTGACGAAGGCGCCGCTTTACCGGTCAATCGCCGAAGAGATTTTCGAGTTCGTTTTCCGCGAGATGACATCACCCGAAGGCGGTTTTTATTCTGCGATTGATGCGGAGGTGGATGCGGAAGAAGGTAAATTCTACGTTTGGACGAAGGCGGAGATTAGAAAGATTTTAGGGAAGCGGAAGGCGAAGTTGTTCAATAGGGTTTACGGTGTAGACAAAGGGCCTAATTTTGAGGGTGAGACCAATATCCTGTATCTGCCTGCTCCGATAGCGAGCGTTTCAAAGGCTGAAGGGAAGTCTGAGGACAAAATTCTTAGGCAGCTTGAACCGCTCAAGACTAAGCTGTTGGCTGCACGAGAGAAACGGAAGCGTCCACTGCTCGACACGAAAGTGATAACGAGCTGGAACGGATTAATGATTGATGCGCTCGCCTACGGTTATGAGGTTTTGGGAGATACGCGTTACCGCGACGCGGCGCAGAAGGCGGCGGAATTCATCCTGGAGCACTTGACGAGAACGGATGGGCAGTTGATGCGGACCTACAAAGACGACATTGCCAAATATGACGGTTACCTCGATGATTACACCTTCGTCACTCGGGGGTTGCTCGGGTTGTACCGGGCAACCGGCGAAGGTCGATGGCTAAAGGAGGCAAAGTCTCTAAATGACACCATGATTAGACTGTTCTGGGACAACGAAGGCGGCGGGTTTTACTTCACACTCGCCGTTCAGGAATATTTGGTGGTTCGCACCAAAAATCCTTATGATTCTGCACTTCCATCGGGAAATGCCGTAGCTATCAACAACTTACTCACTCTCACGCGCCTTACGGGTGAAACGGATTATCTCGACAAAGCCGAGAAAAGCCTTCGCAGCTTCGCTAGCGTGATGGCGCAATCGCCCGGCGGCTTTATGCACATGCTCCTGGGCGCCAACAACTTTCTCTCGACAGATTGGACAGAGGCTGCGGTCGCGCAAGAAAAACAGCACCCTCAATTAGCGACCAAGTTGAAGGGAGAGCGTGGTATTAACGCCAATTCTCCGCTGGAAAGCCTAAGCGGAATCGGTTTGCCTGCGGGAGACGACGTTGTGAAAATCTCGGTACCAGAATTGTCGAAAAAGCAAATTTCCCAACGACGCCCGTTCGATATCGAAGTTCAACTAGAGATTGGCGACGGCTGGCACATTAACGCCAATCCAGCGTCTGACGATTTCCTCATTCCCACCACTGTATCGGTTAGTCCGGACGCGGCGTTTGAAGTCATCTCGGCGGTATATCCGAAAGGGAAGCCATTAACTTTTAGCTTCAACGACGAACCCGTGTCTGTTTATGAAGGCGTGCTGACGATTCAGATGCAACTGCAAATGAAACCCGGTGTTTCCCGCGAGGAGGCGTTTCCCGTGAATCTGAACCTTGAGTATCAGGCGTGCGATGATCAGCGTTGCCTACCGCCTTCAACGGATACGATCCAGCTCGAGCTGGACAATCGTTAGCAGCTTAACCTGGCGCCTAGCTAGCCCCTATTCATGGGGCAAAACCTTGTGCTATATGGTGAAGTTTTCCGTAAAATACCCAAAGACGTTCCCGCCAATTTTCATGTAGTAAGCCGCTTTAACGATGACATCCAACCTCAAGAAGATGCCAGAAGATGAGATGATAGGCGTGAACCATGAGCGATCGAAATATCAAACTCACGATAGAATACGACGGTACGCACTATCACGGCTGGCAGATTCAGCGGAATGCGGTGACGATTCAGGAAGTCGTCCAGAACGCGCTCACAAAAATTACACAGACCGAGACGCAGATTGTCGGCGCGGGCCGAACAGACACAGGCGTACACGCTTCGGGCCAAGTTGCAAATTTTCGCACGCACGCCCAGATGACCCCGGCTGCGCTCCAGAAAGCAGTTAACGCGCTGCTTCCGAGTGACATCGTAATCATTGCCGCGGAAGAGGTCTTTTCGGATTTTCACGCCCGTTTCAGCGCATCGAGCCGCACCTACCGATACACCATCCTCAATCGTGTCTATCCCTCTGCTTTCTTACGCAATCGGGCACATTTTTTGCCTCGTCCAATGATTAACGTGGACGCAGCGAATGCGGTTTGCCGGGCGTTAATCGGCAACCATGACTGTTCTTCATTCCAGCGGACAGGCGGGGGCCGCGCAAACCCGGTATGCGACATCTACGAATCCCGCTGCTGGAAGGAAGAAGACCTGGTGCACTTCGAGATTGAGGCAGATGCGTTTTTGCGCGGCATGGTTCGCGCGATTATCGGCACCATTCTGAAGTTACATGAGGCAGCGTCGCCGGTTGATCAGTTTCGCAAGATTCTTGAAGCGCACGACAGGTCGGCGGCAGGCCCCTCAGCACCGGCGCACGGCTTGTGCCTGACTCGAGTGAAATATGACCCGTGAAAGAGGTTCAAAGGTCTTGAAAACATAGCCGCTGGAACGAAAGTCTAAATATCACCTTCCTCCACAGACTCGCAGTCCAAGCCGTATTTGCCTACCGACCCGCCTTACGCCCAATCGACGCAGGATAGCATATGAGTTTTACCTGAACGCAACCTCCACCGCACGAAACTGCACCAAATTGTTCACAAGAAAGGCAATCTTGCACTGTTTGGGGCAGATACGGCGGGAGTTGACGAAGCGTCGAATTGGCAGATAAACGCTCACCGCTTGCATTTTCCAATTTTAGCGCTCTGGCATACAAATTGCGTGTTTCCTGCCTGAAATTCACGCAGTTGGATGGAGATTTTCGGAAAGGAAGGCGAGCGCCCGTAATGAAATTGCCCAGGATTTCGATTGGACCGCACCGTGTCAGCAAGTTGATTATTGGCGGCAACCCGTACAGCGGAATTTCACACCATTCCCCAGCGAAATCGAAAGAGATGGAGAATTACTACACTGCCGCGCAGATCATGCGGGATTTGCGGGAGGCGGAGCGGTGCGGAATTAACACTGTGCTTGCCCGTGCTGACCGGCATATCATGCGGGTATTGAATGAGTACCGCGGTGCAGGCGGAAAGATCCAGTGGATTGCGCAGACGGCTAAGCGAAACGAATACGCGGATCTCATGGATCATATTCGCTTGATTGCGCGTTATCAACCGATAGCTATCTATCAGCACGGCGGAACGACCGATCAGCTCTACGATGAAGGAAAGCTCGAATCTCTGCAGGACGCTTTGGCGCTGATTCGAGAACTGGGCTACGCAGCGGGCATCGGAACTCATGACCCGCACATACTGAAGTATTGTTACCACGAAGGATTCGATGTCGATTTCTACGTCTGCGCGCTTTACAATCACTCACGCCGTCCTGAAATGTACCTGCCCGCTGATCGAGATGCTGCAATTACGGCGATTCAGGCGGTACATCTACCGGTGATTGCCATCAAAGTGCTCGCCGCCGGGCGCACCGAACCTGTTTCTGCGTTCCGATTTACGCTCGACCGCATCAAGCCGATTGATGCCATAGCGGTTGGCATGGATACGAATGGGCGGCCGGAGCTCATCAGCGATAACGTTACATTGGTGGGTAAAATGATTAATCCTATCGATTCACCAAGGACAGATGAAAGGAGTACACCGTGATACACTATTTACCACACATTTTTTGCCTGTGGATGTGTTTGTTGTGGAGCGGCTGCGGCATTATCATGCCGCAATCTGACTACATCTGGAGTGAGAACTACGCGCTGGACAAAAACGGCGGACGCAGTTCTATCCCAAAAGTAAACGACGGGAATTTGGACACGTTTGGGCGGCTCGGCGTAAAAGCTGTAGGAACACTCAATAGGGCAAGGAGCAGAAACACGGCAACTCAATCACCCCTGGAGTTAAGAACGTTCGGCAGAAGCTACTCATTTGAGGAAGCCGAGGTTTTCCCGCAGGTCGATATTCAATTCCGAGAAAAGTTGCCGATTGACAAAATTATCATTCATGCGACGAATGTCAACACATTGGATGTCTATTGGCGGGATAATGAGTCCAAATGGCAGCTATTGGCGGGTTTTCGTCAAAACCCAAAAAGTCCCGTCGTTATCCGTGAACACGCCGTGACCAATGCCATACTTATCGATGTGAGACCTCGAAAGCCGGTTCCGTCAAGGCAGTCAATGTGGCGATCACTCGAATTTGCGCTGGAAGCTGAAGCGCACATAACAGAGGTTGAAGTTTACGGGAAGATTCCAAAGAAGGCGAGTTTATAGAGGACGAGGTTTCTGTGAAGCGGCTTTACCTTTGTAGAAGCTTCAGCATACGCATTCATTCACCGTCATGACATGGATAGGTTACTCTTGAAAATCGTGTGGTAAGCCGACTTAAATCTGGTCTGTTCCATTAGACCGCACCCCGCACGGGGGAACCCAAATGGAAGTATGAATCTCATGAAAAAAGCGCTGGCATTCAATTTCACTCTCGTGTTCATTTCAGTCTTATTTTTGCAGAACAGTTTCGCTCAAGAATACACGCGATGGGGTTTGCCCGAAGGTGCCATAGCGCGCTTGGGTAAAGGTAGTATAAGCGATATACAGTATTCGCCCGACGGCACTCGTCTCGCGGTGGCTGGTAGTATCGGCATTTGGGTTTACGATACGGTGACGCATCAGGAGTCCGCACTGTTCACCGGACATACGTCCGGGGTTCATAGCGTTGCATTCAGTCCCAATGGTGGTATCATTGCCAGTGGTTACGGTGACGGCACCATCCGTCTACGGGAAGCAGATACCGGAAAACTCCAGCGTACGCTTACTGGGCATACATCTGGGATTAGCAGTGTTGCTTTTAGCCCGGATGGGGCCACCATAGCTAGCGGCAGTTGGGATTCTACAATTCGGATGTGGAATGCCATTACGGGGGAACATGTGCGCACGCTCAGCGGGCATACAAAATCGGTTTGGTGCGTTACGTTCAGTCCCGATGGGCGCAGCGTCGCTAGTGGGAGTTGGGACGCTACCATCCGACTGTGGGATACAAATACGGGCGAACACCTACGCACGCTTACCGGGCATTCGGATTCGGTCAATAGTGTCGTGTTCAGTTACGATTCACAGACGATCACCAGTTGGGGTTGGGACAAAACCATCCGGGTGTGGGACGCCAATACGGGTAAACACCTACGAAAGCTAAAGGGGCCTTCTGGGTACGGAAGCGTTACGTTCAGTCCCGACGGACGCAGGCTTGTAAGTGGGCATTGGGACGGTACAATCGGTTTGTGGAACGCCGGTACGGGAGCGCACCTGGGCACGGTCACCGGGCATTCATCTGGGGTGGAAAGCGTTGCGTTCGGTCCCGATGGACGCACAATCGCAAGTGAGACTTGGGACTCTGCCATTTTGCTTTGGGACAGCAATACAGGAAATCCCGTCGGCGAACTTACCGGATACACGGATTTGGTCTTCAGCGTTGCGTTTAGTCCTGACGGCGGCACGCTCGCCAGTGGGAGTCGGGACGCCGCGGTCAGACTGTGGCAAGCCGATACGGGAAGACACCTGCGCACGCTCACCGGCCATACGACTGAGGTTTGGAGTGTTGCGTTCAGTCCAGATGGCAGTATGATTGCTAGCGGGAGTTGGGACCATACCATCCGTCTGTGGCAGACAGAATCGGGAGAGCATGTGCTCACGCTTGGAGGAGATACGAGTCAGGTCTGGTGCGTTGCGTTCAGTCCGGATGGCAGCACGATTGCTAGCGGGGGTTGGGACCACGCCGTCCGTCTGTGGCAAGCCGATACGGGAAGACACCTGCGTACGTTCACCGGTCATGCGTCTGAGGTTTTAAGTGTTGCATTCAGTCCCGACGGCGGCACGCTTGCCAGTGGGAGTCAGGACGCCACGGTTCGCCTGTGGCAAGCTGATACGGGAAAACACCAACGCACGCTCACAGGGCATGCGGATTCAGTCAATAGTGTTGCATTCAGTCCTGACGGCGGTATCATCGCTAGCGGAAGTAGGGACAGTACCGTCCGTCTGTGGAACGCCGGTACGGGTAAACTCCTGCGTACGCTCGCCGGACATACGAGTTCGGTTTTGAGTGTAGCGTTCAGTCCCGATGGCGGTACCATCGCTAGCGGGAGTGCGAGTCGGGACAATACTATCCGACTATGGCGGACCGATTCCGGAAACCACCTACAATCGTTCACCGGACATGCGTACGGCGTCTGGAGCATTGCGTTCAGTCCCAATGGGGACACACTCGCTAGCGCGAGTACGGACGGCACCGTGTTGCTGTGGAAACTTGCCTCTTCAACCGGTATAGGGGTTGGGGTGGAATTGTCCGCACGACGTGCAACCACGCTAGGGAACATCAAACGAACCGCTTTGCTACAGAATTTTCCCAATCCATTTAACCCCGAGACGTGGATACCGTACCAGTTGGCGGAAGGTTCTCCGGCGGCATTAACCATCTATGACCAGAGCGGGCGAGTCGTGCGTACGCTTAATCTTGGATATCAGATATCAGGCAGCTACGAGAGTCGAGATAAGGCGGCGTATTGGGACGGACGCAACGAGGCTGGGGAAATGGTCACAAGCGGCGCATATTTCTACCAACTTCGTGCAGGCGATTTTACATCGTTACGGCGAATGATAATTCTCAAGTAGTAGCAAACGACCAAATGGCGTTCATGGCTGGTCAATGACTCTATGATTCTTAAACACTTTGAAATTATCGAATTTTGTGCCTTTGTACGATGCTCCTCCTTTTATTGTCCAGACACCCGCTTGACCACTTTGGTAGCGCTCCGGGGAGTGATCTGAGGCTTCCAACAACCATGTGCCCGGTTCGGATTCGCCTTTCGGCCAGACTTTGCCCTTCAGATAGGTGTACGCATCGTGGGTCGTAACCTCAAACTGAAAAATATACCAACGGTTATCTTCGAGATGTAGGTCTATCTCGTTCAAATAGATATTTCCGTACCTACCCTGCTCAATGGGTACGCGTTTGGCAATTTGGAGTTTTCTGTGAACATCGGACGTTCGGAGCCTGTAGTTCTCAACGGTTGAGTTCCAATAGGCAAACACGCCGGCATCGCCGGAATGATTAATGCGGAGCTCCGCCTGAACGACGTAACTGGTCCAATCCTTTTCCCCGACTAGCGCGGCGCTATTTGGTGCGTTTCTATTCGACTGTTCCAATACACGGCTGCCCGAGGTAGAAATGCCCCATCTCCCGCCGGAAGGGAAGTTCCAGTCGTTCTGATCCTCCACATTTGTCTTGCTTTCAAAGTTGTCCTCAAACAGTGTTTCGCGGCGAATACCGCGTAGTTGAGATAGTTTCTTTTCGAGCGTATCGACCCTCGCTTCAAGTTTTTCCTTTTGCTGGACTTTTACCAGTAACTGCGTTTTCTCGGGGATGACTATCTTTTGTTGTGCCTTAATTACGTCAGGATTAGAGATGCTGTTATACTTGGCGAGTTGCGGCCATAACGAGGCATCCTGTAGTTTCTCTTTTGCTATTTTTTCGAGTGTATCGCCTTTCTGGACGGTGTAGAGGTCTTCCTCTGCTATCACGATACTACAGCACAGTGTAACCGTTAAAACCACGCCTAGAAACTTCATGATTTAGTCTCCTATTGAGTTCATGAGTTGTTCGTGCGTAAGAGAGCAACCGATTTTTCGAGAAAAAATTTGGTTACGCCGACAAGGGAACGTTGAAATTGTACCCGATTGGGCGGGGAAAGGGCAAACAAGAAATGAAACATTCGACATGAATCGAAACCGCGAATTGAAAAAGTTCGTTTTTGGCAGAGGCAGACGCTATGAAATTCGAACTGGGTGAGGACTAGTCTAAAAGAGTCTAATTTCAACATTTCGACAACAGGAAAGGGAGTTTTGCTGAACGAGAAGTTCAGCAGAACATGAGAATATGAAGCGCATATTAGAACCGGAGGTAATGGACACACGTGAAGAAGCCGAGGCGTATGATGCGATGGATCACGGTGAAGTTAATGACTTATTTGTAGGGCGTATCATTGAACTTGGCGCATGTGATGGGAATTTCCTGGATCTTGGGACGGGAACGGCGGACATTCCCATCTTGTTAGCCCAACGCCTGCCGAAGATTCAGATTGTTGGGATTGACCTTTCGCTGAACATGTTGAAGTTGGGGGAGGCGCACGTTGCCAAAGCCGGGTTAGCCGATCGAATCGCGTTGGAGTGTGTTGATGCAAAATCCCTCCCGTATCCCGACCAATCGTTCGACGGTGTCATCTCCAATAGCATTATCCACCACATTCCTGATCCGATGCCGGCGCTACGGGAAATTAGCCGGACTGTCCGCTGCGGCGGGTTAATTATGATTCGAGATTTGATACGTCCAGAAACCCCAGAAGCGGCTCAAACATTAGTAGACCAATATGCAGCAGATGATACACCTTACCAGAAAAACCTGCTTTATAACTCCTTCCGCGCCGCGTTCACAATTCCTGAGGTTGAAGCGATGCACGCGCAAGTGAATTTGCCCGATGCCGTTGTGGTTCAAAGTTCGGATCGCCACTGGTCTATAGAGCGGAGTATTGACCGGAATTGATTAATGGCAATCACTCCGATGAAGATGTAACCTCTTCATCAATATCCATCAGGCGATTGTATTTTACAACGCGTTCGCCCCGTGATGGACCTACCTTAACAAAATCTGCGCCCACGGCTGCAGCGAGGTCGATAATAAACGTGTCAGTGGTTTCACCGCCGCCTCGATGGGATACAATAACTTTCAGTCCGTGCTCCTTTGCTAGTGTTACCGCTTCGACGGTCTCAGTGAGTGTCCCAACCTGGTTTGGCTTAATCAGGATGGCGTTGATCGCCTTTAGGTCGATGGCTTTTTGCAGGCGAGTCACGTTAGTTGTGGTGAGATCATCACCGACGTTTATCACGCTCTGCCCTACGCGTTCGTTAAGCAGCGTCCATGAATCCCAATCGTCCTCTCCAAGGCCGTCTTCAATCGAAAATACCGGAAATTCGCGCACGCATTCTTCATAATAGCGGATGAGCTGTTCAGCGGAGAGGTTTCTGTTATCCCGTTCGAGGCGGTAAGAACCGTCGCTGTAGAATTCTGACGCAGCAGGGTCGAGCGCTATGGCGACCTCATCCATCGGCTCATAACCGGCATCGACAATCGCCTTTTGGATGTAGATTAAGGGCTCCTTATTCGACGGGATGCCGGCAGGGGCGTAGGCACCTTCCAATCCTACATTTATGGGGTACCCGTGGGCTTTGAGCACTTTTCCGAGCGTATGGTAGATTTCGATACCGGCTCGCACCGCGTCACGGGAATCCATATCTGCGCGAATGCCTACCATATATTCCTGCAAATCTGTAGAATCGTCCGCGTGACACCCGCCTTCAATGACGACCATCATGGGTTTCGGCAGAGACGGGTTTTCGCCTGCCAAACTGTATGTTTCCCGGATATACTGATAAAGCGGTAAAGCCCGCGCGGTGCACGCGGCCCGGGCGCATGCGAGTGAAACGCTGAGAATAGAGTTACCCCCAATATTTTCCCTTCGCGGCGTTTTATCCAAAGCAATTAACCGGCCATCAATGTCTTTCTGGTCGAACACGTCCGTACCGGCAATTTCTGGCGCAATCACGTTATTTACATTGTGGGTTGACTTGAGCATTCCGCGGCCGCCGTACCGCGCCGGATCGCCGTCTAACAAGGTAAGGGCTTCGTATCTCCCTGCTGAAGAACCGAACGGGACGGATGCGATACCAGTGATTCCGCTTTCTAGCGTCACAATAGTCTCAATCGTGGGGTATGCGCCGCTGCTCAGAATCTCTCGTGCTCGAATGGTTTTAATTTTTGCGTTCAACCGGGTAATCTGCCTTTCTGGATGTGTGGGGGTGTTCAAGGTTAACCTCAATATTATACCATCATTATGTATTTATGGTGGATTTTACTTACTCCCAATGTAAGGTTACGGCACACGGCGTGTGCTTACAACGTTATCGCGGCTGGAAGCCGCTCCCCCAGGGATTACTTGCCCCCAAAGTTTAGACAGCTATGGCGGTCTGTTAATGGGAAATTTGAGTTGGGGGTAGCACGATTTCACAGGAAGGTTACGGCACACGGAGTGTACCTACTACTTTATCGCGGCTGTAAGGCGCTCCCACAGGGATTGCTTGCCTCCAATGTTTAGACAGTTATGGCGGTTTATTTAGGAGTGATTTCAGTTGGGGGTAGTACGTTTTCACAGGAATGTTACGGCAGGCGGCGTGTGCGTACAACCTTAACGCGGCTGGAAGCCGCTCCCACAGGTGAAGCGAATGAAACAACCGAAAGTCATATACTTGGTTAGGACGACGAACCTACCGCCGTGTACGAATCAACATTGATTTTACTATGGCATAGAACTCGGAATCAATCTGTGCTATAATTACAATATCGTCCAGCAGCGTACTCCGAGCGAAATCTGCTGGAAATTGGCGCATATAATTCAAAGGGGACGAACGGATGGCAACATCGCGGCGGATTCATGCAGATAGACTTAGGGACTTTTGCACTCAACTCTTTAAGGCTGTGGGGACACCGCCAAACATTGCGGCGGTAGAGGCTCGAATTCTAGTCAATTCTGACCTCAAAGGACATCTCTCCCACGGTGTCTTTCAGATTCCCGGTTATATTCAGTCAATAGAAAATAAGGGGTTAGTGCCTGCCGGCACTCCCGAGATTGTACGACAGACAGCGAGCACAGCTTTTGTGGATTCTAAACTGTGTTGGGGGCACTACGCCGGCGAATGGTGTATGAACCTCGCGATTGAGAAAGCGCGTGCTACAGGCATGGGGTCAGTGAGTATCACAAATTCTCATCATATCGGTAGATTGGGTGAATACGCTGAGCAAGCCGCCGCAGCGGGCTTTGCCTCCCTCCTTGTGACCGGCGGGAAATCAGCAGGCGGCGCAAGTCCGTTTGGCGGCGCTGAAGGCGCATTAGGCACGAATCCCATTGCGTTCGGTTTTCCAAGTGCAGATGGGAGGCATTTCGTCTCGGATTTTGCGACTACCGAAATCGCGGGTGCAAAAATCCACATTGCACGTATTAAAGGGACAGAACTTCCACCCGGGTCAATCATTGACAAGCATGGGCATCCGAGTGTTGATCCCGAAGACTTTTTCGCCGGCGGACGGCTTCTCGTCTTCGGCGGTTACAAGGGGTATGCGATATCCTTGGTGACATGCCTGCTCGGCGGTTTAGCCGGCGTGGTTCCGAATTCAGGCGATGTTGGGGGAACCTATTTTCAAGCGATTGACATCGGCGCTTTCCAGCCGCTTGAGGATTATCAATCGGCAGTACAGTCATTCCTCAATGATTTCCGAGCTATCCCGCCGGCGCCGGGATTCTCGGAAGTAATGGTGCCGGGTGACCCGGAACGGAACAAGGAAGCGGAACAGTTGCGCGAAGGGATTGATCTGCCTGAGAAGATTTGCCAAGAATTGCTGGAATACGCAGAGAAATACAGTGTTACAGCTACACTAGGATAGTATGGCACTCGAGGCGTAATATACTCAGGCGTGGAGCATTCATAGAAATTTGAAGCCTTACCAACGCGAAGGATTTGAGCGAGGAATAGCGCCGCACAGCGCTAGTTCAGTAGGTTTAATTGAGCACGCGGTAAGATAGGCGGCGACAATATCAAGCTAGGCCGATTCTCCAAAAAACCTAGGGGAGTAACCTCATGACAGAAGAACAGGTCAACTATTTTCGGACATTTGGGTTTATCCAATTCAAAGATTTTCTTGAGCCGGAAGAGGTAGAAACGCTGTCGGAGGCTTTTGACGAAGCCATGTTGAAAGGACGCAACGGCGCACCGCCGCCGAAGCCGAATGAGCCGAGGCAACAGATAAATAATAGCATTCCGCCCCATATCTCATTCTTCGACCTCAACCCTGAGGTGTTTTATCCGCTATTGGTCGATGACCGGTTCGTTGATGTGTTCCGAAACTTGCTTGGCGACGACTTTATCCTTCCCATCAGCGAGGGGATTCTCCATACCGCCGGATCCGACTGGCACCACGACAACGTTGCCGAACCGCCTTATTTTACGATGCGGGCTCATATCTATTTGGATCACCTTGGTCCGGAGGATGGCTGCCTCAATGTTATACCGGGCAGCCATTTCAGTGAGTTCCGGGAAGCGCTTGCCGAGAATATTGGCGGGTTGGGGGTAGGTGCAAAGGATGTGCCGGGCCGGTTCGCGCTCGTGAACGGGCCGAGGGATGTTATTTTTCTGAATCATAAAACGCACCATTCTGCCTTGAGCGACAGACCCTACCGCCGGTGTATCCATATTAACGCTATCAAACCTAGGCATACGGAATCGGTGCCCGAACAGGTTGAGACATTGAAAAACAGCTTGCATGCAAAATATGCGGAAACACGGATTACGGCTGCTGCGGCGTTGAAGCGGATTGGCACCCCCGAAGCGTTGGCGGCGCTTGAATCACACGAAGAGTCGCCCCTGGATTGAGACTTGGGCGTCTCAATGTGTGGCCGCCTGGTCGCATTGGTGAAACAACGCGCCCCCGGTACGATTACGATTTGACCGCATATGCTCTACGGTATCGCGATGCGGCACCTTCGCTAATGGACAAGGTACGAGTATTTCTGATTAACTGGAGATTGTGATGGCATCCTCCATACACATTACCGATGCGCAAAAACAGCAGTTTGAGGAAGACGGCTATTTCATTCTAAATAGCGTTATTCCGACTCATTTTCTGGAATTGCTTCGAGGCGAATGCCAGACATTCATTGATCAGGCGAACGCCGAAATGGATAAGCAAAACACGGACAGCCTGGGCCTCAACCACCGGAACAAACGCTATTTTGTCGCCAACTGCTTTAGACAGCAGCCGAAACTTCGTACATTCCTGTTCAGCGATTTGACGGCGGAAATCTGCCGTGCGACGCTTGGGGATACGGCATACCTTTTCTGGGAACAGTATGTCGTGAAAGGCGCAGACGGCGGCATGAAGTTTGGCTGGCACCAGGATTCAGGGTATGTTGGCTACCCGGACCACAAGCCGTATTTGACCTGCTGGTGTGCGTTGGACGATATGACGGAGGAAAACGGCACTGCTTACATCATGCCCTTTTCTCGGATCGGGATCCGCTCGTGGGTTAAACATTTTCATGAAGAAGGCAGCAATGACCGAATCGGGTATTTCGGGGACGATCCCGGAATTCCGGTGATTGCGCCGGCAGGGAGCATTGCGGTATTTACCAGTATTAACTTTCACCGCAGCGGGCCGAATCGGACTAGCCGATTGCGCCGCACATATTTGGCGCAATATTCCGCCGAGCCGATTCTTACTGCGGACGGCGCGAAACTGTGGGGAAACGCGGAGCCGTTGATAGTGGATGGGAAACGGTGCGCGCCGTGAGCGGGCAATCACTGGGTTCTAACGCGACGAAAGGGGGGCGATATGGCGCCGGAACTCGAATCGAAAATCGATGTCCCGAAGGTTCTTGCCGAGCGGATGGTCAATTCGTTCGTTGAGATGGGCTATCTCGCCGTTCCGGAGTTGGTTTGCCCCGATGAAATCGAGGAGTTGCGCCGTGATGCTGCCAAACTAGCTCGCGGCGGTTATCCAAACGAAGGTTCAGAATCCTTACCGGCTGGAAACAGTGATGAAGAGGCGTTGCAAAACATCCTGTGTATCCATCAGCCGCACTTTGTCAGTCCCGTCATGCAGAGGTACGTGAAGCATCCAAGGATTTGCGGCGCGTTAAGCCAACTTGCGGCGGCGCATCTGCCGTATTGGGACGGGAGCGTGAAGTGCATGCAGTCGATGCTATTCGTCAAACCGGCGGGGTTTCAAGGACAGGCGTGGCATCAGGACGAGATTTACATTCCGACGCGCGACCGTTCCTTGATTGGCGCATGGATTGCGATGGATGACGCGACCGTCGAAAACGGATGCTTGTGGGTGCTTCCGGGCTCGCACCGATCGGGTTACCTATACCCGCAGCGGAACCACAACAACCCCGACGAGTTCGATTTTTCTCAAGAGAGTTACGGTTTCGAAGATTCTGCCGAGATTCCGGTCGAGGTCAAAACCGGAACAGTCGTATTCTTCAACGGTTATCTGTTACACCGTTCCCGAAAGAACCGCGGCGACGACTATCGGCGTGTTCTGGTGAATCACTACTGCAATGCGTGGTCGCTGCTTCCGTGGGGTTTGCGAGATGGTGAACACCCCGCAAATGCAGATCGGCGCTGTATCGTGCCGGTTGCGGGAGTTGATCCGTATGCGTGGAAGGGTTACGAGGCGCCGCCGCAACGCTTTCATTTGCGTATGTGCAAAGCCGTCGAGGAAAGGCGGGCGGAACTAGAAGCAATGGAGTAGAAGGTATTGGATTGAAACCTCCCCAAGTTGTGGACGCACATCCCTCCTTTAGGTACGTTAGTTCAACTTTGTCCCCAGTTCAATCAAGCCAAATAAATGGGCAAGCTGCTGTCGGCGCCGCGGTAATCTTCATGCCTGCCGGACAGCCATAAGAAAACTTCGGCGGAATCATTGAAAGACCGGTGCGCCTCGCGTCCGTATGGGAAATGGCCTGACCGCATATTATAGAGGTCGTCCATGTTAAAATCCGGTTCGACAATCCAGTCACGTTCCGGCGGCACGGTACGTACGTACCAATATTTTAACATATTGCGAACACCAGTTGCAGTGGACGCTCCCTTTCGGTGCCACAACTGATAGATAGTAACGAAGATAGACCCTGCGGGCGCCGCGGTTGAAATGACGCCGCGAATCCCCGTGTAGTGCGCCATGTAGCTCTGCAAAGCGAAGAAATAGTGCGAACCGGGCACCACATCGGTCGGCCCCATTTCAACAGGGGTATCGTGCGGATAATAAAAAACTTGTAGCGCGTCTATTTTAGGACCGTAAATTGAGCCGCCATCACGGTGCCAATGCTGCGGCGGTGCAGGGCAATTCGCGCGATGGTTGCTCATGAAAATCGGCAGTTGGAAATTTCGACCCAATAACGTCCGAATGGTTCCCGCCGCTTGGGGATTGAGAATCACATTGTCTACAAACCAATCATGCTGAAGTATACCGTCTGCGTCATCGGGCTGAATGTCTGCAAGAAAATCTATTGTTTTTCGGTTTATCTCGTCCGGCACAACTGCCTCCAGCATTAGAAACCCTTTTTGGCAAAAGTTGTACACCTGGGTGTCTGTCATCGTTGGTTCGCAATCAAAAGTTCGTTTCATTATAGCTAGACTCCATTTGTTAAATTGATTTTGGATTGTGGATAAAAAGTCTGGATGTATATCCTGACATGCTTTCAGTATTTGCGTGTTGTGTTACTGTGTTCGCTGTGAAATATGACATGACGGGGTATGTTTCCTCTTGAGAAACTGACTGATTGAAAATCGAGGCTAGGAAGCCTCTCCTACCAATGAATAAGTATAGGAGTTACGCGGTTGAACGATTGGGTGTTGTAGTTTGATGGTTCATCACCAAGCTGATTGACAATCGAGGCTAGGTTCTGTTGCCATTTTGAGGCTACTGATTCGGCAAACGTTGTCACCATTGGATAATCTGATATAAGAAGCGCAAACTGTTAGTTTGCGGGCTCGGATCACAATCTAACAGATTGTGTTACAAAAGATTCCTTTGTACTTGATAGGGACTGCCGTTTAACCGTTCAATTCAACCTACGGGATGCCAAATGTCAACACGCCCTAGGAAGCCTCTCCCACAAATCAAAACATAAATGTATGATTTTTGGTGGGAATGACTATAAACAACAATCTCTTTTAACATCACATGTCTATGGGCTAAGGTACGATTCGCTTGCAGGCTATCCGTCGGCTGGGAATTTGTGGAAACCTTCGGGTTTTCGGGACGGGGAATAAGCCATTGGCCATCCGCCGCCGCCTACGAAAGCGGGGAACTCTTTTGCCTTCCCACAAACCCAGAAGAACATCTGGGCGGCATCATACCAGTCGCGATGTTGTTGCCGAGGTGGCGGAGAGGGCCACCCATCCCAACCGTACGGGGCAGAACCGAAATTAAAATCGGGTTCGCAGATCCAATCCCGCTGCGGAGGCACCGTTCTCCAGTAGCAGTATTTTAACAGACTTCGGATGCCGGGGACAGTAGACGCAGTGCGCCGATGCCAAATCGAATAGACGGTAATGAATATAGTGCCCGCGGGCGCCGCAGTTTTGACGCCGCCGCGGATGCCATTGTAGTGGGACATCCAGCTCTGCAAGGCGAAAAGGAAATGCGACCCGGGCAACACTTCCGTTGGACCGAGCTCCACCGGCGTGTCTTGGGGATAGTAGAACACCTGCAGATGATTCAGTGCTGAACCGTAGTGGGAACCGCCGTCCCGGTGCCACTGTTGCGCCGGAGCGGGACACTGAACCCAATGGTTGCTTGGCCTGATGGGCAGACCGAAATTTTTGCCCAGCAATGACCGCACCGCGCCCGCGGCTTGTGGGTTAAGAAGTACGTTCTCGACAAACCAGTCCTCTTGACCGAGCGGGTTGTTGATAGTCGCTTGGAACGTCCGAAACTTATTCACATCTATGTATTCGCACGTTCGCCGGTTAATTGAATCCGGAACTACGCCTTCCAGCATTAGGTAGCCTCGTTTGCAGAATTCCAGCACCTGTGCATCTGTCAGCGTGGGTTCGCAGTCATATGTTTGCATTGGACAAACTCCAATTTCCAAAATTAGCTAGCTTTTCAGAATTGCTGCAACTGCGGAATAACAGTTTTAAGCCTGTGTGAATAATAGGCGCCCAAACCAATCTTGGGCGTTTAGTTTCCATAATCTGCCGCCCCGCTGGGGCTTTCGATTTAATGTGAATTAATGATATTACACACCTGATAAACTCTATAACACTCGCTAATCGTTCGCTTAATCCCACGCTGGGGGTTTTGACTGAAGACAACTGGCGCTGCAAAAAATGAATTTCCGAACAGGATCTTAGACGGCGCCGCCGGATTTCGCAACGTCTCAAATTCCCCCCACGATTGGTGAAGAACGGAATCATCAGTGATGTTTGGAATCCACCCTGCGCCGCTCCCATGAAAGAGTTGGCAATTCTGGGGATGCCATTATCGGTCACGTTCGATCTGCTTTAACCAACCCCAAGTCAAGGTTTTTTTGTTGTCGGGCGCGACCGAGAACGCCACGACAAATTTAGGATCGAACCAGGACGGCGCGCGGTTGACAGCCCCCACGTCGGGCGCTTCAACGCGCTTCTTTCCGTCGGGATCGGTGATGTACAAAGAGCTGACCCCACCCATAAATGCGATGTGGGCGAGTTTCTTGCCGCTCGGCGCCCAAGTGAGATCGCTTTCTTCCCACTGTCCCTCTAGTCCGGCTGCGAAGCCAGTGAGTTGAATCACGTTTTCTCCGTTCGCATCCATCACGAAGATATCCCCGTTTCCGTGCCGGGACGAGGACCAAGCAATTTTGGAATCATCGGGGGACCATGTAGGTTCGAAGTCTCCGCCCTTATGGTTCGTCAGGTTCACGAGATTACCGCCGTTCGGGTCCATCAAATAGACGTCAGAAATCGTGCGGCCGCGTTTAGAAGAAAAGGCGATTGTTCTTCCGTCGTGAGACCAATCCGGTTGGACGTCCTTAGCTGGATCGTTAGTGATGTTTCTCAAGGCTCTGCCTAACACTATCATCTCATAGATTTCAAAATTGCCGTCGCGATCTGTCCCGAACGCGAGGCGTTGGCCGTTCGGGTGCCAACTAGGATAGCTATCCTCCGACTCACTGTCGGTGAGTCTCTGCAGGTTCTTACCTTCTGAATCTACCATATAGATGTCAACATTTCCTTTTGCTTCCGTGTGAAAGGCGATGCGGTTTCCGTCCGGGGACCAGACCAGTCCGAGCGGCAGCGGATTCGCATCAACAAACAATAACGGGCGCGGGTCGTGTCCGTTATCATCGGTCAACCAGATGTTTGATTCACCTCCATCGGCGGAGAGGACAAACGTCCCCTTGTTAGGCGGTCTTGCCTCTGAATTCATGGTCAGCGCGACTGAAATTAACACCGTTATTGCCGCAAATGCGGTTGACAGCGTCAAATTGCCGATTTTCATGGTTCCTACCCTCCTTTGCAGTGATTTTGCAATACAAACGACGCGGCGTTGGTCATGGATTTACGGAATGCACTGTTTGTGAAACACTTTACAGGTTATGTTAAACCCTCTCTGCCCAAAATGCCAGCATATTTTGCCGCTGCGGCGGGGCATCTAGGTAGAGTTCCGGCGTATACCAGCCGCCCTGACCGCCGACGTCCCAGACGTACCGTATGTCAGCCTCCGTTTGCGGTTTCTGCATGAAGTTTAGATACAACCCGCGGCGGGGTCCATCGGGAAATGCACCGTGGTACGCCTTTACATTAAAGACGATTACATCGCCGGGTTCCGTCTCGCACGGGTGGGCGCCGGGAACATCTTTGCCTAGCGGCAAAATTTCGTTGCCGTAGGTCTGCATACGCTCTCGATATGGGATGAATTGACTGCCGGGCAAGAGGTAGAGGCAACCGGTGTCCACTGTTGTCGGATCCAGAAACAGCAATACCTTCAGGTGCGTATGGGTTTCGGCTGAGACGGCGTCGTGGTGCCACGCAGTTCCGGACCAGTGTTTAATTGCTTCGGAGACCGTAAACACAAATCCTTCACCGATTAGGTCCTCAAGCACTTCGTTTATGCGGTTATCGTCGAGCAGGCGGTTATAGATTTCGGGATTATGTCTGAAGAATGGCAATACCTGATGGCGCACAGGCGCCCGCGACCACGGCTCTCCACCGTTGGCTTTGACAAGCGTATCTTCAAACGCGTCGGCGTACAATTTTACCTCATCGCGTGGCAAGAAATCTCTCAAAATAATGAATCCGAGCGTTTCAAAATGGTGTTTCTGAGCTTCACTGAGCATATTTGACTCCTTGCGGGTATAGTTCGGTCGTCGAATTCAACCCGAAGCCGATTTAGGCGACTCAAAAACGACTACAACATTTCTCGTGCAAAAGTGTATGCCCCCCTCAACCAGGATGCGTAATAGAGTCCGTTGGCATACAGGAAATACAGCGATTTCAAACAGATAACGCTCAACAAACATGCCAAAAGGAGTGCCATTAAGCTGCCATCGCACCGACCCATCTTTAAGGCGCGCAGGGAAGTGCGATTTCCCGCGGCAACTTCCGGAGAAAACCCACGGCTTTCAACGGCTTCGCCAAGTTGCGTTGCGCGGCGAACATTATTCATCAAAATCGGACGCAGACTGTTTAAGATTCCGCTAAAGGTGCGAATCGGATTCAGCCGAAAATAACGAAACCCGCGCAGCCGCTGCAATCTGACGACCGTCACGGCTTCTGAGCCGATGAGTGGGATGTAACGCAAGGCGGTGGTTACCATAAACGCCAAGCTATAGGGGACACCTAGTTGAACCAAAGCAACAAGCAGATCGCGCGGCGGTGTTGTCCACACAATAAAACAGCCGATTGCCAGCGTTGTGTTGAACCGCAGGGATTGAACTGCGCCATACAATAACCCCTCGCGGTAAAACCGGATGCCGCCCGTAACTTCGCCGATTACCGGGAAATCCCGGTCAATAAGCGTGAAAATCGGAGTACGCGGGAATTCATTGTAGAAAATTGCTTGGCTGTACACCAAGCCCCATGTCCCGAGTAGCACAAACAGTATCAGCAGACGAATTTGATGCCACGATGCTCTGGAGCTTGCAACCAAACAGATACTAGCAAGAAAACAGACAGCAAGTGAAATTGGGCTGTCGAGCAAAACCACCAGACATCCGACGACAGCGAGGACAACGATTTTCGTGCGAGGATGGAGATGTATGATTGACACACCACCTCAATTGGTCAGTTGAGACTTGTATCTTCTGAAAATCCCAGCATTAGGTTCATATTCTGAATCGCGGCGCCGGACGCACCCTTTCCCAAGTTGTCCAGCCGCGAACACAGGTTCACGTGCGTGTCATTACCGCCACACACAATAATTTCCAACCGGTTGCTATCATTGCAGCTAACGGCGTCTAGATAGGTGTAAGGAAGTTGGGGATGATTGCGCAGCGGCGTCTCTGTCCATTTGGACACGGAAACAAATTTTTCTCCACGATAATAGTCGTTCAAACATTGGAAAACGTCATCGAAACCGGTCTGGTATGCCTTCAGGTATTTTCGATGGATGGGAATATTGACGAGCATTCCCTGTTTCGAATAATTGACCGCGGGCAGCAACAACGGCGGTTGCGTCAACCCGGATATCACCGTCATTTCTTCGAGGTGTTTATGATTTAGATTTAGCCCGTACTGCAAGAAATGGTATAATTCATTCGGTCCGCCGAACCCCTTTTGCGAGAACACTTCCATCATTTTCCTGCCGCCGCCCGAATGGCCGGATACGGCATTTACAACAAAAGCGTGGTCTCGCGGGAAAAGACTCGAGTCGATTAACGGCTTTACCGGTGCGATAAATCCTGACGCATAACAGCCCACATTGGCGACTCGGCAGCTTGCGGCGATTCTCTCTCGAAAATCGGGTCTCAATTCAGGAAAGCCGTATGTCCATCCCGGTGCGGTTCGATGGGCCGTACTTGCGTCGATGATTTTCGCGGTTATGTTTTCGGCTTCGATGAGCGACACTGTTTCCTTTGCAGAATCGTCTGGCAGACACAAGAAAACGAGGTCAGATTGGCGGATGCAATCTAGCTTTGCGGTATTGTCCTTTCGTTTCGCCTCGGGAATGTGAATAACTTCGACATCGCTTCTCGCCTTAATTCTTTCGTAAATTTGAAGCCCCGTAGTCCCCGATTGCCCATCGACAAAAATCTTTGGTTTTTGCACGTCCACTCCTACCTCACGCTACACTGTCGAACTCGGTCATACGCTTGCCGGCTCATCTTGTCGACTACTGCTTATACCGCCTTCCCGGCTGTTTAGTGCATACCCCAATTGCATTGCCAGCGGCGGAATGAGCGATGCCCGTTCTACGCAATCCGGGTCGGCGAATGCGGCGACGGGAGATCCATCAAAGATTAATTCACCGTGGTCAAGCAGCAGCACTCGATTAGCGTATTTTAGCGTGAGATGAGCATCGTGGGTCGAGAATATTACGGTTCTGTTCATCTTTGCCATTGCGTCATTCAGCACACTCATGAGTTTTTGCAGATGATAGCGATCCTGACCGGTTGTAGGCTCGTCGAGAAGGAGGAGTTGCGGATGGAGCGAAAATACGGCAGCGACCGCCGTGCGTTGACGCTGACCTTGCGAGAGTGCATACGGCGTTTCCGAACTAAAATTCGTGAGATTGAACATCTGCAGCGTGTTCTCCAGTCGATCTACGACCGTTTGAGAGGTTAGCTTCAGATTTTTCGGTCCGAAGGCGACCTCATCGGACACCGTCGCGGCTTGCAGGAGCAGGTCCGGATTTTGAAAAGCTAATCCCGCCAACCCTGCAAGCTGATGAGGTTTGTAACGCACAGCATTTCGTCCGTCGAGAATCACACTCCCTTCGGACGGAGTCAAAAGCCCAATCATGAGCATGAGCAAGGTTGTTTTACCGCATCCATTTTCCCCCATAATTGCTATGGTTTCACCGCGACCGACTTGAAAAGAGATTCGCATCAGTACGTCCGGCGATGCCCGGTGATAACGAAACGTAAGATTTTTTACGTCAATCAGCGGATTGCCATCGAAATTAGACCTGCGTCCAGTTGGGTACTCGTCTGGTATATTTGAGCACGGTCCATTTCGCATTTCGTCCGCCGCTGCCCGCTTTTCAACCTCCGTGGTGGGCGTCGGCGGCATTCCAACCGTATCGCTGCGAAAACAGCGCAGGGCATCTTCAAGCGTTAGCGGCCGATCATCGAGCCCGCGCTCCTCCGCGATCTGTGCGAGTGCAGGCGCAGGAATCCCCAGTTGCCGAAACCGATCCAGTCGCTGGAAAGCTCGGTCTCTTGGCAGATCAGACACAATTTCGCCACTATGCATCAACCAAACGCGATTGCACAACGGGGCAACTTCATCGACCTGATGCCCAGCGATAATCACGGTGGTGCCTGCGGATTCGTTAAGTTGGCGGAGGAGTTCGAGCAGCTTGGACGCTCCCTTTGAATCCAGATAACTGGTTGGCTCATCGAGCAGAAGAATCCGCGGCTGCATGGTTAACAGACTGGCAAGGGCGATCCGCTGTTTTTGTCCGCTGGAAAGTGAAGCGATTGCACATTCCCGGAATCCGGATAGTCCAACCTGCGATAGAGCGGTGTCAATTCGCCGATTTACCTCATTCGGCGGCACGGCGAGGTTTTCCAACCCAAATGCGACTTCATCTTCTACAACGACGGAAAAAAGTTGATCTTCGGGATTTTGGAATAAAAACCCAACCTGTTTTGACGTGACGTTCAGCGGCTGTTCAGCGACGTTTGCCTCGTTGATGAGTACGCGGCCGGAAATCGACCCGCCCGACGTGTGAGGAATTAAGCCGTTTATGGTTCGCAGCAGCGTAGACTTACCGCACCCCGTGGGGCCTAACAACAGAACGAACTCTCCAGAATTGACGCGTGCATTGATATTCCGCAGTGTCGGTTCGCTGCGACCCGGGTAGGTAAAACTGAGAGATTCGATCGCAATATTTTGTGACATTAACGGCTCGAAAAGGTGATACCCTGAGTGCCTGGCGCTATACGATCGGAGAGGGATTTATGCCTTTTTGATATGATAATTGATAATCTGACATCGGGGGTATGTAAACCGCGGCCTGGATAAACGATGGTATTAGGGCATGGATGTCCAAGGGGGATGGTACATTAGGCCTTTATTGCGATCGGTACTCCAACCTGGTCCAAATGCGATTTCACAGACAGTTTGAAGGTTTCAAGCGTGTCTTCTAAATGGTCTCTGAAATCGTGGTGTACGCGGTCATATTGCGCCTCTACCCGTGCGAGCAGTTCCTGTGTACGGGCTCCGATTGTCTCGATTCGATTGCTTTGTGTTTTCGCAAATCGAGAAACGGTTTCCTTAAACACGCGCATTTCAGCGTCAAGATACTGCCTGAAAACCGATGTTTGGAAGGAAACAAGCGTGTCATGAACGCTGTGTCTGAAATCGTGGTGAATCTGCTCATACTGAACCTGTACACGCGCAAAAAGCGCTTGTGCATAGGTGCCAACGGCTGCGATTCGGTCGCCTTGGGTTCTGCGCGACACCGTTTCTTTGAAGGCTTCAGATTCGGATTCGAGGGACTGTTTGAAGTTGTCGACCGCAACTGTTTGACTCGTTATCTTCTCGAAATGATACCCATGAATTGCCAGCGTAACCGCGGGTACAAACATTTTCGGGTGATCTGCAATCACTTTCATCAGATACCGGAAATACGCAGGGCCCTGTTTTGAAAAGAGCTGCCTCTTTATAGACTTGACTAAAGCCAACAACTCTTTTAAACCGAGGCTGCGGGTACCGTGTTGCACCGGTTTTAGGTGCTTGAACATTGATAGGCACCGCTCAAAATAGTTCTTCAGCGTCGGATCATAGAGCGTTGAAAGTACGCGCTTGTATCCATCAATGAGTACCTGCCGATCCATCTCCGTCTTAAAATTCAAGCTGTCGAGACCGACATTGTTGCCATCAGACTCTCCCAACAGCCTGCCTTCTTTCTGTAAGCGGAAGAAGAGGTCTGTGTTTTTCAGGACAGTTAAAAGCCCGACCATTGCCCGCGGGATACCGACAGTTTGGATGAAGTCAATTTGTGTATCAAATGCGTCTTCGGTATCGTCGTCCAATCCCAAGATAAATCCAGCCATCACTTCCATGCCTTTTTCCTGAATACTCCGAACCGCTTTTACCAGATAGTTATCTTCGCCTTTTTTCGTGTTCTGTTTCTTCTTCATCTTTACTAACGCATCAGGATTAGGCGTTTCAATTCCTAAAAACACCTCACTCAGTCCGGCTGCAACCATGGCATCCATTAGCGGTTCCATGTCGGCGAGGTTCACGCTCGCCTCGGTGTACAGGTCGAACGGATAGTCTCTGTCGTTTTGCCACTTAGTAACTTCCGGCAATAGGCGCATGGCGTCCCGTTTATTTCCGATGAAGTTATCATCGACGAGGAAGAGCGATCCGCGCCAACCGAGATCGTGCAACAATTGAAACTCACTTAACATCTGTTCATTGGACTTGGTGCGGGGTACGCGCCCGAACAGCTTGGTGATATCGCAAAACTCGCAGTCGAACGGGCAACCTCGAGAGAACTGAAGCGCCATGGAACCGTAATTTTGAAGATTGATTAGATCGAACCGCGGTATTGGGGTCTGCGTTACATCGGGTTTTCTCGTCTCTGCATACACCTCTTTGGCGACACCGCTCTTGAGATCGGTGAGAAAATCGCCAAAGACCTCCTCGACCTCTCCATAAAGAAAGTGGTTGACCGTTCCATCAGCTTCCTCTTTGATATTGTCGTGATAAGAGGTCGGATGCGGACCGCCAGCGATAATGGGTACGTCTGCACGGTTGCATCGCCGCACAACGTCGTATAGCGACTCTTTCTGAACAATCATTGTGGAGGTTAAGACGAGATCAGCCCACTTGAGATCTGCGTCCGATAAAGTATCCACATTCATGTCAACTACTTTGAGGTGGTAATCTTTTGGGAACAAACCTGCAACCGTTAGCAAGCCAAGCGGCGGCATTGAGGCTTTTTTTCCAATAAACTCTAAGGCGAATTGATAACCCCAGTAGGATGGGGGAAATTCTGGGTAAACTAACAACGCATTCGGCACAATATTCCTCCAACTAATCATTTGCAGCAATGTGGTGAGAGGGATTATATCACAACTTTATGAATAATCTCAACCTTTTTCTTGCGGGTGTTCATCCGAAGTGTTAGAATTACCGCGCAACCTCACCGTATGGCACACCCAACCGTAGATGGAAACGAAGACTCGAAGACCGCGAAGAACCCCTAAACAACGACAAACCTCGACTTCATTAGCACGCGAAACCCAATGCAGACAAAAATGCGCCGGCGCATGACAATCCATTTCAATACAGAAACCGAGTTTTTGCCAAAAACTCGGTTTCTATTCGCGCTTATCCTCATTTTATCGCTTTTGACCATCCCACTTATCGCGCTCAGCGATGCGGATGATACAGCTATCCCCACTCCAATCGATCCCGATCTGACGTACCTGATTCGGCAAATTACGTTTGAAGGCAACGACTTTCTCAATCGCAAAGCGTTGGCGCAGCACATCGGTGTTGGCGCCGGACAACCATATGACAAAGGAGAGATTCTTGAGGGACTAAACCGCATTACGGAAGAATACAGAAAAAACGGGTTTATCTCCGTGGTGCTTCGCCCGGAGGTTACTGTGATTTCGGCCGATCAGGTGCGTGTCCGCGTTCACATTGACGAAGGAAAGCGAGTTCTGACGGGTAAAATTACGATTGACGGCGTCCAACTGTTTTCTGTACGCGAACTGAGGCGAGAACTTCGTCTGCGTAAAGGCGCACCGTTTAGCCACACGGCGCTAGAGCGCGGAATTGCGCGCATTCTCGCCCTGTACAGCGAACGCGGTTATCCGAAAGTAGAGATTCAACCGGTCGATTTTCGACTATCGCCCGAAAAGGATTTGGTCGATTTTCACCTCCAAATCGATGAAGGCAATCTGACCCGCATTGGCGGGGTGAAATTGACCGGTTTGAAGAAAACAAAAGCAGATGTCGTCTCCCGCGAGTTGCCGATTCAATCCGGCGACGTGTTTAATCAGCGCAAAATCGATCAGAGTTTTCACCGGCTGGTAAATCTCGGCTACTTTTATGAGGTGAATCCTAATGTGCTGGAGCCGGGGAACGCGCCGGACGAGGTCATATTTAACGCACTGGTCACAGAAGCGCGGACAGGCAGATTTAGCGGAGTGATTGGTTACGCCCCGCCGACCTCCGGCCTTGAAAACGCCCCCCAACTCACCGGAGTGATTGAAGCCAGCGAATCAAATCTGCTCGGCACGGGCCGGCAGGCAAACTTTTTTTGGAAATCCGGTTTGATTTCGACGCTGCAGGTCGGGTATGAAGAACCTTGGCCCTTCGGTAAACCGCTCAAAATCGGCGTCGAATACAGCCGGTTGACGCAGCGGAACCAATTTACGGACGCAGAATCTAAAGAACAATCCACCCGCTTCATCGTGGGGACGCGCTTTCGCAGTTTATTTGAAGGGTCTCTGGCGCTCTCGTACAAACGGATTGAACTGCCAACCATTGCCGCACCCTTCACTTCTTTGGACGCAACCGATCCATTTCTTCGAGGGGGTTCGCAGCGCCAGCCGCGTGACATCTCGGATTCAGATGGGGCGGGCGCGTTTATCGGTGAGAACGGCGTAAAGTACGGGATAACTTTGAGCCTGGCGCGCGACAGCAGGGATTACTTTCTGAATCCGACCCGCGGCCGCCGCGATCACATCGCTTTTGAATTTGCGCGCGGCGATTTCAAGCTTCGCAAATTGTGGTTAGATTTTCAACAGTATTTTCCGACGTGGCGGAAGCAGGTCATCGCTATCGGCGTGCACGGGGCGGCGGCGTGGGGGGCGAATATCCCGCCGACAGAACTTTTCTATTTGGGCGGCGCAAACACGCTGCGGGGTTACGATGAGGATTGGTTCTCCGGTCCTCGACGCGTACACGGTAATATCGAGTATCGATTTCTGACCGGGCGAACCTCGCAAATCTTCGCGTTTGTTGATCTCGGATCGGTGACGGCAATCGACCAGCCGTCGCGGCTGGACCCGCTTCGCGTCGGCTACGGTTTCGGCATGCGGCTCGAATCAAAAGGCGGCGCACTGCGTATGGACTACGGACTGGCTGAGGGAAGTTCGGCGCTGCAAGGGAAGATTCATGTGAACCTGGGAACCACTTTCTAAGTTCTAAGTGCCGGCGGACGCACGAAATGGTTCCCGTAAAAATCCCAATTATTCTTCAACGCGCAACGCGAAATCCGATAATGAACTCGGTGTAGTCGGGGCTGAAATAGTCGAAACTGGTGCAGGTACTTGCGTCGTGGTTGTAGTACCAGGCACCGCCGCACACGACTCGAAATTGCGGGTCTTGCTCGTCGTACCAAGTGTTCGTCCATTCCCAGACGTTGCCGGTCATATCATAGCACCCTACGGGGCTAACACCGCCGGGGAACGCGCCAACAGGCGTTGTGCCGCCTGCACCGAGCTCCGCGGTGTTACAACGCGGCTTATCAATCTCGTTTCCCCACGGAAAGCGGCGCCCGTCGTCTCCGCGTGCGGCTCGTGTCCACTCCTCGAACGTCAGCAACCGACAGCCATTCCATTCGGCATAAGCCGCCGCATCGTCTGAATTTACCCAGACTACCGGATGATCGCCCTTCTTCTCCGGATAGGCATCACCTTCCCACGATTGCGGCGAGGGATGTCCAGTGTCCCGAATAAACCGCTGGTATTGGGCGTTCGTGACGGGGTAACGGCCAATCTGAAATGCCTCCACCCGTAACGGCGTCAATTCATCGCCGATGAGGACACATCCGGCGGGTACCTCGGCGATTGCGTCCAACACTTGAAGCGCCGATTGGCGTATAAGTTCGTCACTCGAATCGAGCGCTATTCCCAACGGCGAAATAACCTCTCCGACGGGCGGGGTTGTGAGTTCCCGGTTTTTATCCCAGCCCAAATCCGCCGCCAAAAGCGTCCGAACCGCGTTGGACTGTGACGCATCAAAATGCCACTGCCAATACCGCTTAATGAGGAGGTCCAATGCCGCCGGATTGTCACATTCAGCGAGCGTTTTTCTGTGCTGATCGAAGTCATCCTGTATAGCGCCGTCCGGCAATTTGAGTTTTATTAGTGTGTCATCCGCCAAAATTGGTTAACCTTTCGAAGAATACTCATGATCCAACCGTCAAGCGTTTTGACCTCCCCTAACCCCTCCTTGGTAAGGAGGGGGATAATGTTATAATTACCCCCAAAAACTAGACAGTGTCTTAAGGTGGAATTGTTGCTGTCAAAACGGCCATGTTATGAGCCATAATAAGGCTCAGCAATGCCAAGAATTGCGAAAGGAGTTTGTTTAACATGGCTCGTAGAAAACAGTACGATAATCGATTCAAAGCGCAGGTGGCGATTGAAGCCATTAAAAATGAACGCACCATGGCGCAGATTGCCAGTGACTACGAAGTCCACCCGAATCAGGTCAGGCAGTGGAAAAGACAGATTCTGGAACAATCACCCCAGCTATTTGCGAACGGACACACGCAATCAACTTCCGACAACGACCGCCTTATAGCTGAACTCTACCGGCAAATCGGTCAGTTGAAGGTAGAACTAGACTGGCTTCAAAAAAAAACTCGAATGCTCCATTAGCACAGAAGCGGCGGCTTGTCAAGCAAGAGCGCGGTGCTCCATCGGTTTCGAGACAGTGCGAACTGTTAGGGTTGCCGCGCGCTTCGTATTATTATCAACCCGCAGCGGAAGAATCGCCGGAAAACCTGCTTTATATGCGTCTGATTGATGAACAGTACATTAAAACGCCGTGCTACGGTGTCCCTCGAATGACGGACTGGCTATGTGATAATGGCCACGCTGTCAACCGGAAACGGATTGCTCGGTTGATGCGAAAGATGGACTTAGTTGCCATCTATCCCAAGCCCCGTCTCTCCAAGCACGGCAGGCCGTCGAAAAAGTATGCTTATCTACTGAAGGATTCAATTATCACTCGACCGGACCAGGTATGGGCAACTGATATCACCTATATCCGTTTGAACACCGGCTTTGTGTATCTAGTGGCGATTATGGATTGGTACTCTCGATATGTGTTATCATGGGAATTGTCAAATACACTAGACGTTTACTTTTGTCTATCGGCACTGGAACGGGCATTGAGTTGTTCTAGCCCTTTGATATTCAATAGCGACCAGGGCGCGCAGTTCACGTCAGATGCCTTTACGACTCGGCTTGAATCGGCTAACATTGCCATCAGTTGGACTGGTGCTGGCAGCGTGTTTGACAACATTTTAATTGAGCGGCTCTGGCGGACCGTCAAGTATGAACATGTGTATCTTCACGCTTATGACTCAGTTCACGCGGTTTGGTGTGGCTTGAACAACTATTTCAAGTTTTATAATGAGGAGCGGCTTCATACGTCGCTCAATACTAGAACACCTCATGAGGTGTATTTTCAAAAATCCTAGGTGTTGAAGCATAGCCGGATTGTCTAGCAATTACACCTTAATAGACGAGCATTACTGTCTAAACATTGGGGGTAAGTAAATGTTTCCGTCCCCTTGCTAAGGGGAAGATAGAGGGGGTTGGTAGCGTATCGTTGAGAACAAGGAAGACTATCGCCTTCGCTATTCGCTCAGTTGATCCTTCCTTGTTCGGTCGGTTGATCCTTCGCTATTCGCTCAATTGATCCTTCCTTGTTAAGGAGGGGGATAATGTTTCCGTCCCTTTACTAGGGGGAAGATAGAGGGGGTTGGTAGCGTATCGTTGGGTATGGTGAAAACTATCGTCCTCCCTATTCGGTCGGTTGATCCTTCGCTATTCGCTCAGTTGATCCCTCCTTGTTAAGGAGGGGAATAATGTTTCCGTCCCCTTGCTAAGGGGAAGATCGAGGGGGTTGGCGGCGAATCATTGGGAATAAGGAAGACTATCGCCCTCCCTGTTCGGTCGGTTGATCCTTCGCTATTCGCTCAATTGATCTCCCTTGGCAGGGGGAGAATCTGGCAAATCCATACCGACGGAGTCATAACGCCTCTTTTCAACGATGTTGGTATTTAGTCGGGAGAAACCGAGTTTTTTGGAAAAACTCGGTTTCTTTGTGTGCCAACGATTCAATTTGCAACCTTCTGATGTCGATGCCGCGGTCCATTTAGCAGCGTGCCAACCGGTGTATAGCGCACCAAGTATTCGTAAGTCACCAATAGCACCGCTGTGGTTGCGACACATATCAGACTGAACTTTAGCAGCGCCGGAAGTTGCCAAGGCTTAATTAGCCATTGCGCGATGACGATTAACGGGAGGTGCGCGAGATAAATCCAGTAGGATGCATCCGAGACATACCGCCACACTCTGCTGCCTTTAACTACCAGCCGGCGAAACGCCCCCATCAAGGAAAACACCATCATCCAAGCGAACAGTGCCTGTGCGGCGACCGAGGCGATATGATTTGGCACTTCCGGATCAGCCGACCAGCCGAGCGTTAAACCGATGGGGGAGACAATTAGCAAGGCTACGGGCAGGGTGAAGAACCACCGTTTGCCGATTTTTCCGGTCTCGTCATTGCAATCGTAGTAGAGCGCGCCGAAGAAAAAGAAGATGGCATAATAAAAGAGCATGTGCGGCATAGGTAAAAAATTGGCTGAAAGGTCCGGACCAAAATTCGGGATTTTGCCTTGGGCGCCCATAAACCATTGCGGCAGCATCGTGAGCGGAATGAGCCACAGGTAGCGGCTCCACGGGAGTATGAACCTATGAAGACGACGCGACCAACCGGTTCGATCGTCGATGGCGGCATATAATGCGAAGGCAGCCACAAACCAACATAGATACCAGAGGAACCAGAGGTGTGTGAGTATCTCGCCTGCGGTAAGGAAATTCCAAATGCGGCTCAGAATCTCGTAACCGGCGGACGCTTCTTTGCTATCCGTTATTAACTCGTGATGCCCTTGTTGTGCCATGCGATCACGGAGTATCTCAATTACCTCCGCCCTGCCGGCTTTCACATTTTTCGAGTCAAATGAAATCTGTAAATAATTTGCGATTGCCCGTGTGTACGTCCAATTCGCCTGTGCGGTATCCAACGGTGTTTCACCGTTTAGGGTCTTGGCGGCGACATCTGCACCGTTGTCCAGAAGCAGTTTTACAATCTCCAGCTGTCCCATGAATGCCGCGGCGTGCAATGGGGTCGCCCCGTCTCTATTTTTAGCGTCAATGTCAGCCCCTGCCTCAATGAGAAGTTCCGCTGTTGCTTCCTTTCCCTCAAGGGCTGCCCATGACAGAGCCGTAACGCCGAATTCAGAATCCGCGGCGTTGGGGTCGGCGCCATCCGACAAGTGAAGCTTGAGCGCTTCAACGTCTCCAGTTTTTACTGCCGAGTAGAAATCACGTCGCCGAGTTTCTGACGGTGAACTAGGTTCGCCCTTGTCGGGCGTGATTGAAAAAGTGAAATTCGTCGCTGCAGCGAAGTAGCTAACATGGGTAATAGGGACGATGGTAAACAGCCCCAATATAAACGGGAGCAAAATGCGGCGAAACCGATGCTGCAAGAGCGACGCCAAACCTCGTTTGCGCCACAACATCGCCGTGAAGAAACCGCTCATGACAAAGAATACCGGCATTCGAAATCCGTGAATCAGCGCAAAAACGACACCGAGTCCGTCGGTTCGTTGCGTGTCTTGAACGGGCCAGATTGGCATATAAAAATATGCCATTGAAGCGTGCAATACGATGCCGAGCAGCATGGCGGCGGCACGCAAGGCATCGAGGTCGTGCCGCCGATTGGAAGGGGTGTTCATTTAATGAAGTCCTTTCAGTCCAGGGTTTTAGCGTGGGGGTTGAGAATATGGAAGAGACTATCGCCTTCGCTATTCACTCAGTTGATCCCTCCCTGTTCGGTCGGTTGATCATACCCAACCTACGACCCTGTAGGAGCGATTTCCTAATCGCGACATTGTTCATTCCGTGCGACCTAACCTGTGTGATTTTTAACCTCCCCTTACCCCTCCTTGGTAAGGAGGGGGATGATGCATGTGTTCGGTTCTCATTTAACCCCTCGCTTGTGAGCGTCCTAATAATCCTCCCCCTTTCTAAGGGGGAGATTGAGGGGGTTGGTAGCGTATCGTTGAGAACAAGGAAGACTATCGCCTTCGCTATTCACTCAGTTGATCCTTCGCTATTCGCTCAGTCGATCCCTCCTTATCAAGGCGGGGAATGATGATTTTGTTCGGTTTCTGGATTTTCAATCACCAGCCATGTGACGAGTTCGAAGTCAGTTGCTCCGCTAATCTGATCGGTTAAAAGCGGCAGGGCGCCGCCGCGGCCTGACGTGAGGTTGTCGAAGGCGCGTTTTTTGTAGGTCTGGGCTATAGATTTTACGGTCTTTTCAAGAAGGTCGTCGTATTGGGACATTTCTGCCCCGTTAGCTGTGTATTCGTCGAACAGCGCACAGAGTTCGTCATACGGTCTGTTTTTGCCAGAGCAGAGTTGGCGGTACATTTCCAGAACCTGTTTGGGATAGGCAAATGAAAAGCGCACCATGCCATCATTTCGAATATAGACGAGGAAGTAGGGTTGGGTCGGATTCAATTTCACGTTTTCGTCCGACTCGGTTTTCTGGCGGAGGCAGAAGATGACTCCGGGTTGAATTATCGGGTCATTTGGAGGCGGCGGCACGACAGCATAGAGCCCAAAAGGCGATTCCTCAAGTTTTTTCCGGTTACTTTCAATGTATTTTATGAGTTCTATGCGAAAATCGTCAAGCGTGAATTCGTTAAGGTTGACGTTTTCGTCAAAGTCTTCAAGGTCAAGGACTTCATCCTTGAGCCGAAGCAGTTGTTGATCACGGTATCGGAGATCGCCTTCAATCACATCGTGAAGTGCATCGGGATCGAGCAGGTTATCTCCTTGCGTAGCGGTAACGTCCACGAGCGCCATCCGGGCTTCAACCCGGTTTTTAAGGTTTATGTAACGATTTAGATCGTCCGTGGGCCAGAAGTTGACAAGATGCACACGCTGGTTGACGCTTCCGATCCGATCAATCCGCCCGAAACGCTGTATGATGCGCACCGGGTTCCAGTGAATGTCGTAATTTATCACGTAGTCGCAGTCTTGGAGGTTTTGTCCTTCGGAGATACAGTCGGTGCCGATGAGCAAATCAATCTCCTCGTTCTGGGGCATGGATTCGTCGCTGGCACGGTTCTTCGCAATCGGGGAGAAGTTGGTGAGAATGTCGATGAAGTTGGTCCTGCCGAGCGTGGTTTTGTTCGCGCCTCCGCCTGTCACCATGCCGACGTGAATTTTCAGTTCAGTCCGCGCCCATTCGTGCAGCGCGCCGTAGAGGTAGTCGGCGGTGTCGGCAAATGCAGTGAATACAAGCACCTTGCGATTCGGTGTATTTTCCTTCGTGGTTGTCGGATTATTTACCTTCGTCTCAACTAGTTCTTTAAGTTTAGCGAGTTTAGCATCACGGTCTATGTTAATTTCTTTTGCCGAACGGAAGGGGCCTTCAAGCTGGTCTCGGTCATGTTGTAAATCCTCCAGCCACCGCTCAACGTCAAGGTGCGCCATCTTGAACTTTAGGCTTTTACCAACTTCGAATGCATCCTGCCGTTCTTCGTCATCATCTGCGCCAATATTCATCTCCGCCGGATCTAGTTCAAGGTCTTCGGCTTGAGACTTTTGAAACAGTCGAATTCGCTTCTCCAAATCCTCAATCTTATCGAGCGTCCGCTTCAACGTAATCCTGAATGAATGTACGGAACTTTCCAACCGTTTAAGGAAGTTTACCTTCATCATGCCGATTAGGTAGTGCTCGCGGTCGCGCTGTGTAAAGTTATTGACCATTACTAGGTCGTATTTGGACTCGTATTCGGGGCGGAGATATTTGGTCGGATTGTAGAGGGAGAGCTGATACTGCGAAATCTCCGCGTTTAGCTCGTCGTAAGACATGAACTCACCGCGTGTATCAATATCCGGATAAACGGGTTCGGGTTTACTACGCTCCGGGAACCCGCCCAATTCCTTCAGTGAGCTAGGATAGTATTTTTCAATTTGTTTCCGGGAACGGGCGATTGTCAACCCGTCTAGCAACCTGAAGAAGGAGGTGCTTAGAATTTCAAGCAACCGTTGACTGCGGCGTACTCCATCCTGTTTTGCCCACCTGTTAAAGTCGGTTTGGGCGGCTGAGATGGTTTCTCTCAGGTTGGCGACGCCAAGCGATTCCTCGAAAGCGTCGTCACGCTCCTCCGTGAGAAAGTAGAGTTGGTTCCGTAGATCCCTTAGGTCGTTGTTGACGGGCGTCGCGGACAGCAGCAGCATCTTGGTTTTTACGCCGCTCTTGACGATGTCTTCCATCAGCCGCTCGTAGCGGGATCGGCTAATTGGAACCCCGTCCTCGTCCCGTTTTCCGCGGGTGTTGTTTCGGAAGTTGTGCGACTCGTCGATAACCACCAGCCCGTAGTTTCCCCAGTTAAACGATGCAAGGTTAATATCGCCCGACTTACCGCTGCTCCGGCTCAGGTCGGTGTGCGACAGAACAGTGTAACCGAAGCGGTCGTTGGGAAACGGATTAAACGTGTTTCCGGTGTGGGCTTGGTAGAGCGTCCAGTTCTCGCGCAATTTCTTGGGGCACAGCACCAGCACGTTTTCGTTGCGGAGTTCAAAGTACTTTATCACCGCCAGCGCCTCGAACGTCTTGCCCAAACCGACGCTGTCAGCGATGATGCAGCCGTTGTGCGTCAAGATTTTATTGATGGCGCCTTTCACGCCGTCCTTCTGGAATTCATAGAGAACTTTCCAGATTTGGGTATCAACCAGTTGCGGCGGTTCGTCCAGCAGCCCCCACCCCTCCTGATCGCCCAAAAATTTTTCAAAAACGTGAAAAAGTGTTTTGTAGTATATGAATTCCGGGTCGTGATTCTCATAGAGCTGTTTTAAGTAGGTCAACACCTGTTCCTTAACGTCATCAACCCGATTCTTGTCGTTCCAGAGTTCATCAAACCACAATTTCAAGTCGTTCAGGTCGCGCTTGTCTTCCACCGTCAGATTGAGTTCAATGTTACCCGCTGTTTGACTTAACCCTAAACCCCGAACGGTAAAATTTGAACTGCCGAGGATGGCGTTTTCAACGCCGTTCTTAGCGATGTGGTACATCTTGCCGTGCAGCAAATTTGATTCACGGATTGACCGCACCTCTACTTTCTCCTCAATCCAGTCAGCGCATTCCCGTGCCACCTGCTTGAGTTGAAGTTGGTTCCTCAAACGCAATCCGTCGCTATTTATGATGAAAGATTTCTTTTCAGATTTCTCGGAGTCTAGCCGATTAATGAATCGGGGTTCGCCGAATAGAAAGCGAAGGTCCCTGATTTGATACAGGGATGATTTCAACGCCTCGAAGGCGTAAATTGTAAAGTAAGCGGATACAACCGAGAGTGACGAACCGTTTTCGATTTGTGACTTCAGAAACTCGCCAACCGTACCCCGCTCGCGGTTATCGCGGATGCCGGACGGGAATAGCGTCGTGTTTTCTGGCATATTCTTCTCCTATGGGTCGGTGTCTGCTATTTTGGGGCTTTGAACTGTCTGAATCGCGGATTGGCGCGGATTTTGCGGATTACGCAGATTAAAACGTCGTAATCTGCGTCAATTTTTATCGGATTGCGTGAGTATTAACCTTTTGAATGTCAATTTTTTCGATCCGAAATTAATCAATAATCCGACTTTCAACCGGTATGTTCTCAAGTAATTTAACGCTTGGGCGATGTGCACGTCTTCCAGGTCGGTTATCGCTTTTAATTCCACCAATACCTTTTCTTCGACCACGAAATCTGCTCGACGAGTACCGATTGGTTCCGGCACATCTTTGTAGAAAATATCTCGCTCCATTTCGCGCGCAAATGCCAAGCCTGCCCGCGCCAACTCAATTGCTAATCCTCGCTAATTTATCACCTCTTGAAAGCCGTTTCCTAAAAACTTGTGCACTTCAAACGCAGCCCCAATAATCTTTTCGGTGATATCCCTGTGTTTTAGATTGCCGCTCGTCATGCGTATGGGGTGTTGGTATGTATTCTTCTTTGTCTGAATCGCGGATTGGCGCGGATTAAGGGATTACACGGATTGAGAAGACCACACTATCAACCTGCTAACCGTGGGAGGGGACCTCCCCCGATTGGATTAGCGATGAATCGGGACTGCCCTCAATCGCATCGGGGTATTGGTGCCTGCCCAAAGACAATAATGCCCAACAGCAATCATGAGCAGGGAAACCACAAGTATCTTAATCCCGATTTATAGGGGGTTACCCCGACAAAAATTAACCATTTGCAGAGATGGATCACATCGCTTTACACCTTCTTTTACATGAGGCGAAATGTGGTGAATCTTATAGCCGTTTACATTCATATTTACACACATTCAGATACCCCCCTGATAAGGGGGGCTAGGGGGGTTGACACCTCTTTTTGATCGGAGTGAAGGTAATGTGTAATTTTTAGTTGCAGTGACTATAGATTTAATGAGACGCTCCGAACCGGTGCCGTTCGGAAACCGCGCCTACCGCGGAGGACGAAAGCGTCTATTTTTTTGGTGTTCACCATAATTTAGGGCACTCATGTGACATCGAGGAACAGTTTACGACCATTTAACGGCTGTACCGGCCGGTTGTTGCCGTGGATAATCGCTTTAAATGCCGCAATTTGCGATTCAGACATCTCAGCGGGTGTTGTGAGCACAATCCATTTGACACCCTCTGTACATGGCGGGGTCGTCAGTGAACCGTCGTAGCGGTAGGTGCTAGGAAAAGTCTGTATTGCCGGATCTCGCATCTGTCCATTGGACGAGAGCATCAAATCAAGATCGATAACGACATTCTCAATGCGCTGTTTTTCGAGCGGCGAGGACGGTAAGGAAGCCCAGATTGGGTCGAATGCAGGGTGGTGACGACCACTCTCGATTAACAAACCCACGACTGCTAAATCGCCCGCTTCACTTTCGTGAACGAGGTGCATTTCCATGTCAAACGATTTACCTTCTACCGTATGTTCGCTAGGTGCATGGAAATGGAATTGGAGCAGTTGATAGTCGGTGCCATCGATCTGGATTCGGCTGCCTTCAGGATACGCCACTTCAATCGTGTGTCCATTATGGTGGACGTTCACACTCGTTGCAGTGTAATACTCATAGAAGATTGGCGAAAGTTGGGTTGGCATTGGGTTCACAATGTCGATAGGTGATTGGTGCGTACCCTCGCCGCAAAGGATATATTCCTGATTAAGGTGCCCCCAAACATCCGGCCCATTCTCTGCTGCATAACCCCATTCCGCCTTGTGAGTATGGGCGGGAAATTTTTTTGTCCTATCACAACCTGTTATACACATAATAAATCAGATAACGAAGATAAATCTCTTCGCAATACAAGGACTCTGGAAATCGAGCCATGTTAGTAGTAAATAGACTTGGAATTGCGTCGTCATCAATCAGATAACCTCCGAGTTTTTTATCGGCAACGTTCAGAATTTGTTTGAGAGAAGATATGGAGAAAACGGGAAAACGAGAAGCTGACAAAGATTTTGTTTGTCTGAATCGCGGATAGCCGCGGGTTTTACGGATAACGCAGAACAGTCTGAATCACGGATTGCCGCGGATTAAAGGATTACACGGATTAAAGGCGTTATTTGAATCAGCGGCGATTCGGTTGCGTGAGAATTAACCTTTTGAATGTTAATTTTTTCGATCCGAAATTAATCAATAATCCGACTTCCAACCGATATGTTCTCAAGTAATTTAACGCTTGGGCGATGTGCACGTCTTCCAACTCGGTTATCGCTTTTAATTCCACCAACACCTTTTCTTCGACCACGAAATCTGCCCGACGAGTACCGATGGGTTCCTGCACATCTTTGTAGAAAATATCCCGCTCCATTTCGCGCACAAATACCAAACCCGCCCGTGCCAACTCAATCGCTAATCCTCGCTGATATATCACCTCTAGAAAGCCGTTTCCCAAAAACTTGTGCACTTCAAACGCAGCCCCGATAATCTTTTCGGTAATATCGCTGTATTTTAGATTGGCGTTCGTCATTCGTATGGGGTGTTGGTATGTATTCTTCTTTGTCTGAATCGCGGATTGGCGCGGATTTTGCGGATAACACAGATAGAAGAAAACCACGATTTTGGGGTTTGTTCCGCAAAACTCGGTATTGCGATTTCATTGTTGATATTCCAACAGAGATACATAACTGTCAGACACATCTCCGAAGTCGAAATTTGACAAAACTTGACAAAATTTGACAGATTTTGTTTTTTCTCCGCAATGCACTCATTCATCGCCGTAGAGCCGCAATTGTCTGAATCGCGGATTGGCGCGGATTTTGCGGATAACACAGATAGAAGAAAACCATCGCATTTGGGTTCGTTTCGCAACAAGGGGTGTCAGGTTTTCATCGTCAATGTGTCACAGCGGTCTGTAATTTGTCACGCCTGCGGCGGCGACAGCATGGCGGTGATGTCTGGCGGCAGCTTCACCTCATGTTTCTGCTCGAAGTCCGGGACGCTTTCGTAGTCGTTTTGGAACGCGGCAATAACATTTAATCCCAAATTCTCAGCGGTAATCAGGTCTGCTTTGGCTTTTTCCCATTCCGCCAGGATTAACCACGCTTCACCACGATTGTAATAGGCATCGGCATAGTCTGGTTTCAGTTGCACGGCTTTAGTATAATCTACGATGGCACGCTCAACCTCCCTCTTTTTTACATAGGTTACGCCGCGATTGCTATAGGCTTCCGTTAACTTGGTATTTAGCGCTAATGCCTTGTTAAAATCTACGATAGCGCGGTCATATTCTCCTGTACGGAGGTAGGCTGTCCCCCGATTGTAATAAGGTTCCGCATAATCCGGTTTCAACGCAAGTGCCTTGTTAAAGTCATCAATGGCTCGGTCATAATCCTTCTTGTCGCGGTAAGTGCTGCCACGATTATTATAGGCTTGTGCATACACCGGCTTCAGTTGAATCGCCATATTATAGTCTTCGATAGCCCGGTCATACTTGGCTATCTCGTGCCGAACAACGCCACGATTGTTGTAGGCTATTGCATAATTAGGATTAATCTCTATTGCCTTGGTAAAATGTTCAATGGCATGGTCATAGTCTCGTGCGTTGAGATAATCAAGGCCGAGATTGTTTAAGATTGCGGCGTCGCGCCGCTTTTGGCGCGCTTCTGGTCCGCGATGAATTTCGCCGAGTTCTGGTGCGTGTTCCTTCATATAAGCTTGATAATCAAATTCCGCTTCCTTTATAGTATTCATCGACCAATCTCCTTTCCGCATCAAAAGCAGTGATTAAACGGTAAACTGGCAATTCTTCGTCGGAATAAACCACTGCCAACAGTCGATTATCGACGGTCTTTCCTACAAGCATCCACCGGTCGTCGTGCCCGGTGGGAGCGGGGATTTCGTATCCATTTGGATCATCAAATGCAGAGACTACCTCATGAAATTGGACACCGTGTTTTCTTTCCACTTCTTTAAATTTGTCTGCATCCCATAAAAATCCGATATCCATGTGATGGAGTCCATGTATTTTACCAAATTATTGTAGAATTGCGTTGAGATTAGAAATCATCGGGATGCTGCACGATGACATGGTGAGGATAATTTCTTCCACAAATGTGTGTGCTTTCTTGTCTGAATTGCGGATTGAGGAAAAACACGGATTGAAGAATCCGCGTTATCCCCTTAATCCGTTTAATCTGTGATTCAGACAATTGGCGCCTCATTTATAATCCATTTATTGTCTGAATCGCGGATAGCCACGGATTTTACGGAAAACACAGATTGAATAAATTCATCATATTTGGTTCGTTTGGCTTCGTTTCGCAAAAATGGGAATTACGTTTTTCATTGCGGCAACTTCTCTTATTCATCGCCAAGGAGGTACGTTAGTCTGTCATCGTTCACTCCTGCGATGGCGTCAGCATCGCAGCGATGTCCGCCGGTAGCTTCACCCCATTTCTCCGCTCGAAGTCCGGGACACTTACGTAGTCGCTATGAAATGAAGCGATAATATTTTTCCCCATGTCTCTGGCAATCATCAGATCTGATTTCGCTTTCTCCCATTCTCCTACGTGTAACCACGCCTCACCTCGATAATTATAGGCATTCGAATCATTGGGATTCAGTTCTATGGCTTTGGTGAAGTCTACGATGGCACTGTCATTCTCTCCGACTTTACGGTAAGCGACGCCGCGATTACAATAATAATGGGCCTCATCAGGTTTCAATTCTATTGCTACATTAAAGTCAACAATCGCGCAGTCCAATTGGCCTCTGCTGGCGAAAACAACACCGCGACTGTTATAGGCCAGGGCAAGGTCGGGTTTGAGTTGTATCGCTTTGGCATAGTCTGTGACGGCATGCTTAGAATCACTTTTGTTCCTGTAAGCATTGCCACGATTGTAATAAGCTATAGTATAATTGGGATCGAGTTCTATTGCTTTGGTGTAGTCTGTGATAGCGCGGTCATGATTATCCTTCTGATCGTAGGCATTGCCGCGATTGAAATAGGCTTCGGGATAATCGGGTTTGAGTTGTATCGCTTTGTCGTAGTCTGCGATGGCACGGTCATTATCGCCCTTGTTGAAATGTGCCCTGCCTCGATAATAATATGCTAAGGCTTCCCTTGGTTCCATGTCTATCACTTGAGTATAGTCTGCAACAGCGCAATTATAATCGCCGATATTATAATAAGCCATGCCTCGACAAAAATAAGCCTCAGTATAATCGGATTTTAGTTGTAAGGCTTTTCCGAAGTCGGCTACGGCCGAGTCAAAATTGTTCATATCATTGTAAGTAGATCCACGGTAGAAAAAAGAGTTCGCGTTGTAGGGGTTGAGTTGTATCGCGCTGCTAAAGTTCGAAATTGCCAATTCGAAATGGTGCTCTCTGGCGTGAACCATGCCACTCCTGAAAAAGGCTTCCTCATCTTTGGGATTCAGTTGGAGAGTTTTAGTATAGTCTTGAATGGCACGGTCTGAAGCGCCGTTATCGTCGAAAGCAACACCACGCCTGAAATAGGCTTCCCCGTAATCGTGTTCCAACTCTATCGCAGTGTTATAGTCTTCAATGGCGCGGTTAAGTTCGCCCTTGGCACTGTAGGCATTACCGCGATTGTAATAGGCGTTTGCATAATCGGATTTGAGGTGGATCGCCCAACTAAAGTCTGAAATAGCCGCATTATACTGATTTTTCTTGGCCTTAGCAACTCCGCGATTGTTGTAAGCCTTGGCACAATTTGGGTTAAGTTTTATTGAGGTGTTGAAATCGGCAATGGCCGAGTCATGTTCGTTTCTGTCATTATAAACAGTGCCGCGATTGTTATAAGTTTCGGCACTATTAGGGTTGAGTTCCAACGCTTTGTTATAGTCTTCGATGGCGTGGTTAAGTTCTCCAATACTACTGTAAGCCGCTCCGCGATTGCTATACGCCTCAACAAAAGCGGGGTAGAGTTGTATCGCAATTTTGAAATCTTCAATATCGGCGCTATGCTCCCCCAGATGATTGAAGGCAACGCCGCGATTGTTATAAACTGGGGACAGTTCCAAATTCAGTCTTAGGACATTGGTGTAATGACTAATGGCTTCTTTGCATGCCTTTCGTGCTTCTTTAGAGGTCTTTGCTTTGGCCGCTTCACGCTGTAATCTAAGCCCTCTATAATACTCTCTGTATGCTATTCCATTATCGCTCTGGCTTCTAATAAATCCATGGATATCTTTGTAAATGGTCTTGGCAGATACTTCGTCTTCCAGCACCTCCCGTAGATATTTCAATATGAGTAGTTTCACGACTGATGGAATACAGATTTCCTTATATTCCAACTCAATATAACCCTTCGGTGGTTCAACGAATACGCTCTTTTGGGCACGGACGCGAACTTCTGGTGTTTGGGGCTTGTGGCGGATTTTCTCTAATTCATCCGTTTCCTGCAATATAATTACTCTGCCACATTCAGCCGGCGTTCCATAACAAGCAAAGAAGAGGGCAACGGTATAGTCAGTTGTAAAATCAATTAAGTTGGTTTTACCGCCATAGTGCTGGATTTCAGTGAGGATGTCAAAATATTCTGTTTTGTCTGTATACTCTTTTGCCTCCGCTACAATGGAGTCCTGGATTTCCTTTAAGTTAGAGTATCTAGCATTAACATTTTCTAGCTCGCGGTATAGGTTCGAAGATATTTTCTCATAGCATTCAGGTTCACCGCGGAAGATGTAAGAACCGTCTGCAGATTTTTCCTCTATAGCGTGGACGATGTCCTGAACTGTGCGGGGCATATCATTGGAGGTATTGGATCGATTTGACATTTCTATTCATCCTCCTGCAGGATGCTGATTTCCTTATTGTCCGAATCGCAGATTGCCGCGGATTAAAGGATTACATGGATTTATATGTCCGCTGTCAGCTTCATCCATCAATCCTTGATTTAAACGGTATTTTCCTCCACAATCGCAATTTCTTCAGGGGTTAGATCGTACAATGAGTATACAACCTGATCAATCTCATTTTCAAGTTCGGATACATCGGCGTCTGGGTCGGCGCGTTTGGCAGCGAGGATTTTATTAACTAGGTTACTGATAAATGATTTCTGCGCCGAATTGGCAGCAGGGATTGGAATCTGTCTCATGTAGTCGCTAAATGCGCGAAGTGCCGCCCCTCCCAATCTATTCGACACCAGCGAATAAAACCACTCCACAGATTTAGAATTAAGTAATCCACATAGCCAAGTTTCCTCTGTAGGGATAAAATAACAGGAATTACTACAGAAGAAACCAGTCGTATCAACTGTGAAACTTTGGTGTTGGAATATATCAGGATAAACAACTTTCGGTAGCAGGAAATCACGCCAATAATCTGATGCATATCGACTTAGAGCATACCACGGAACACGCCCTTGTTTTACTTCTGGGCGTTTCTTTAATTTTCTCTCATACTTTTTCAGATAGGCAAAAATTGCGGGATACTCTTCAATTGGTAAATCCCATCCAACGTAACACAGGTAATGTCCTTTATCTTCAATTGTCCAGCGTTTCACGTCGCGTCCACGCAAAAATGGTTTTAACACTTGGATGGATGATGGATGATCCGCAATGAGTTGATTCTGCACCGGTTGGTCCACAACAAACGCTTCGTTCAAACCTGTTACAACACCGCGATAGAACCTTTCTTTCACATATTCTCCCAATGGTATACCCACTTTGCGGAGTATATCCAACAGATTCAATACGGCGGGAGGTGCGAGCTGCCATCCGTCAGCGGTTAAGGCATTTTGTGGCATTTTAAATCTCTGCCTCCGAAAAACTGTCCCAAGTTCGTCAATGGGCGGTCCCGGTTGCCAATTCAGAGCGCTAAGATGGTTCGCGTCAGAGAGGGTCTTGGACATAGTAATAATGCTAGCATCTACACCGGCCGAAAATACGCGACCCGCGCCAAAGTCAATGATATTGGAAAATGTACAATTACGAGTGAGAAATCCACGAAGTTTCTTGCCGTAGGCAGAACGGAAATATTTATTAGAAGAGATGTAGGTCAAGACTCCGTTGTTTCGGAGCAGCCGGCAGCCCTGTTCATAGAAATAGACGTAGAGATCTGCTACACCTGAATAACAGTCGTATAGGGTTTTTAGCGTCGGTTTCAGTGCTTTAATTTTCTCCTGGCGTACGTACGGTGGATTGCCGATTACGACGTCAAATCCGTCCTTGATACTGAACATCCATTCGGGATTAAAAAAGCGAGCTACGGAATTCTGGTCATAAGGGTCCCAATCTGCAATTTCACGCGCGGCCTCGCTTGACAGTCCTAAATCACTTAGTATTCCACTAATTTCTGTACGGAGTTCTGCATCGCGTTCGCGATAGCGCTTTTTTGTGGCGGGAGTGCGTGCCGTGAAGTGTCTCCGGCGAACCTCTTGCAGTTCATCTTCTCTTTTTCGAATCTCTGAATCTCGGAGCGTCCGTTGACCTGTAATATCAATCAATGTGTTTGCTGCCACAAACTTGGTTTCTAGATTTGGTAGCGGACGTACCCCACGATTTTCCTGAGAGTCGTCCATCTTCTGATTCACCACTAGCGATATAAAGAATCGGAGTTTTGCAATTTGCACGGCGATAGGCTGTATATCCACACCATAGATGCAGTTTTCGATGAGGTAGAGTTTCCGTCCGTAATCCAGTTCATTCCGTTCAAACGCCTCGTTGATGTTGTCAATTTCGCGCTCTAGGTCGTGGACAGTATTCTCACGTACCGTGCTATCGTCAATCTGTTCTGCGATTTTGATGGTGCGATTCACTTTGTCAATCTGCCGCTGTCGCCACTGCTCGTTGCCCGGGTCAAGTTTCCCCAAGATAAACACCAGTTTGTGCAGCACACCCATCGGAAAGGCACCGGAACCGCAAGCGGGGTCAAGTATTCTGAGGGAGTCAACTGCGTTTATCAACGCTTCAGTTTCGTCGTCGTTAAAACGGTGCGGTTCGTCATTATAGGCGAGAAGATGCCGGAGGTTAGCTTCTATTTGGTCTTTTTGCTCATCAGAGAGTTTTACTCCACGAGCATCAAATTGCGTTTGGACAGGTTCTACACGCCCATCCAAATCCAGTTGCGCGGACGGGGCAGTCGGGGCAAGGGCGTTACGGGATTCGTGATAGGCGATGCATTTATGCTTTAGGTAGGCAATGAGTGATTCATCGGTCATGTAGTTGACGATTTCACGGGGGGTGTAGTAGGAGCCACTCTGCTTACGGGCAGAAGTACCGGTTTCGGGGTTATAGGCGGCGAGCAGGTTCTCAAACACTTTGCCGAGCAGTTCCGGGTCAAGTGCAACCTCCTCTTCGATTGGCGTATTCTCGGCAACCGTGAATTTGTACCTATCGAGAATATTGATCAGGCCGCGTACTTTGTAATCCTTGCCGCGTGTGCCGTAAGCGGCGTTGAGGTCAACGCTTTGTTCATCGGAGAAGAATAGGAAATTTGGGACAATTAACGGGTTTTTTTTATGGTCGGAAAAGCCATCAACGCGTAGAATTTTTTTAGGGACATCTTTGTCTTCCTTGTCCAGACATTCAAACAAACCGCCGTTAAGGAAAGGAATGTCACCAAAATGTTTGAACGCGCTTTGCTTATCCTTGAAACAATTTTCGTACCGGTATAGGGAATGCGCCATGTAGTTTTGATCTCTATCGCCTGATTGCTTCGCCTGAATCCTGAATTTGCGGTTATTGGGTTTTTCTTCGGTGTTCATTTCCTGATTCAGTGTAGCGAAGAACAGGTTCTGTAGGATAGCCTTGTAGTAGGTACTCTGCTCGGGTTCCGTGTTATCAAGGATTTTTGCAATTTCCCTTGGGTAAAAGAGCGCATCCGAAATTAACCCTTTTTCCTTGATGAACCAGACGAAAATCAGCCGTGTTATCAGCCGGATCACGCTGGTGGCGTTACGCACCTCGAAATCTTTCCCTGCATCTTCAGGGAAAGTTACTTGATTAACCGCCCAAAAATACCAGTTCGCAATCTCTTTGAAGAAGCGTTTGTTGAGTACCTCAGTGTCGAGCGTCTTTTTCCACGCTTCATGCAACGCCGCGAAGTCCGTGAAACCGTGCTGGCGCTGCAGTTGACTTAGTGACAGATCGAATTAGATCTCAATGTGTGCGCGGTGGGGGTTAGGGAATTCGATGTCTTTAATGAGGGTCACCTTTTCGAGGACATCTTTGGATAGGTCGCGTTTGTGCAACCGGCGGTCGATTACAGCGAAGGTGAGCGTATCACCGTGCTGGAAAAGGACCAGGGCGGGTATCATAAACAGTCTGTTGATTTCGCGAGTGATATCCGACAGTTGGGTGCGGGTGTATTCGCACTTTTGTAGTTTTAGGGCGAAGAAGAGGTAGGATTCAATACGGATTTTATCTACAACGTTGCCTTCGAAGCCAAATGTAGTTTGGGTGCTCTGGACGATTTCCTCCTCAGTCAGTTGGAAGAGGAAGTCGATTGATTCCCACTCGCTTACTAGACCACGTTCCCGGTTCATCGTGTTATCTGAGTCGAAGTGCTCAACAAAGTTGTCGGCGGTATTCGGTTCAAGGGATAGCGTCCGTTGGCTTCGGTAGCCGAGGATGTTGAGAAGATTTCGGGCGTTGTCGGCGTGGTCGACGTTCGTGAAGCGTTGTAGGGCTGTTTTGATTTCTTGTTTGGATGTGGTCATTCTTTAGGTTCTCCGCAAGGAAATCATGATTCTAAGGGCAGGCACGAGACCTGCCCCTACAAATGGATTTTGTCAATTCCTGTAGGGGCAATCCTTGTGGTTGCCCTTTTGTCGTCGGGAATCGGAATTTCGTCCTACCGAGACGATCCTGTAGGAGCGAATTCTGAATCGCGACACGGATTGTTAATTCTTCCCGTTCGACAGAATCTGTCTGTATATGAACCTCCCCTAGCCCCTCCTTGGTAAGGAGGGGAATGGTGTTTGCGTTCGGTTCTCATTCAACCACTCGCCTGTATGTGTATCGTAATAATCCTCCCCGTTACTAAACGGGAGTTAGACTGGTTGGTGGCGAATCGTCGGGAATCGGGAAGACTATCGCCTTCGCTATTCGCTCAGTTGATCCCGTTGGCAATGGGATCAACCGAGTGAATAACGAGGGCTATGGTCCTCTCTAAAGCTCACGCAAGCTGACAACTCTCAACATCTTTACAAGAATAAACATGAAAAGCGTTGGGTTACGCTAGCTTTTGATAAATTTTGAAATTCATTTATTTGGCGAAACCGATGGGGTATTTGAGCTATATTTCACAAAACCCGCTCAACCCAACCTACAAAAACCAAAAAAACTGATTTACTTATTTTGTGAGCATTTGGTATATGCAAAAAAGCACCAAATACCGCCTAAACCTAGACAGGGTGCGGGTTTAGGGCGTTGAGCATTTGAAAAAATAAGTTGAGAATACTCATTTTTCGACATCTTCCCACTGATAAAAAACGTTGAGTTAATACGCCCCGCCTGGTTCTCCCTTAACTACGAAATCAACCGAGCGAATAGCGAGGGCGTAGTCCTCTTTACAGTTCACGCATGTTCACAACTCTCAACATCATTACAAGAATAAACATGAAAAGCGTTGGGTTTCGCCTTCGGCTCTACCCAACCTACGAAAGCAAAACAAATTTGCTCATTATGTGAGCATTTGGTTATGCAAAAAAGTGCCAAATAGGGCTTAACGCTAGACAGGGTGCGGGTTTCGGGCGTTGAGCATTTGTGAGCATTTGAAAAAATAAGTTGAGAATGCTCATTTTTCGACATGTTCGCACGAAAAAAAATGTTGGGTTAAAGACAAGACTATCGTCTTCGCTATTCGCTCAGTTGATCCCTCCTACCAATACAGCTCTGTAGGAGCGATTTCCGAATCGCGACACAGATTGTTAATTCTTCCCGTTCGACAGAATCCGTCTGTATATGAACCTCCCCTAACCCCTCCTTGGTAAGGAGGGGAATGATACGTTTTTTCGGTTCTCATTCAACCGTTCGGCTGTGCGTGTCTTGATAATCCTCCCCTTTACTAAGGGGGAGCTAGAGGGGGTTGGTTGCGTATGGTTGGGAATCGGGAAGACTATCGCCTTCGCTATTCGCTCAGTTGATCCCTCCTTGCTAAGGAGGGGAATGAGGCTTGTGTTCAGTTCTTATTCAACCTCCCATTTTGTTAGGATTAGGATGGAATTGTAGGTTAATTCGGTTGCATAATCACCTCGTGTCGAGATGGGTGGTGTACCAGAGGCTGCCTGTTGGAATCTCCTCTGAATCACGGTTGCGTACTGCGGGATCGTCGCTGGCTCGGCGGATTGTGGAGTAGCCGTCCTCGCCCTTGTCTAGGATCCAGACCTCTTGCGGTTCTAACAGATCGACAAAATACGGTTGATGGGTCGTAATGAAGACTTGGGATCCGCCTCTGCGTCCGGTGACGTATTCACGAAACTGTTTGGCGAGCGATTCCAAGAGTTTGTGGTACAAGCCGTTTTCCGGTTCTTCGATACAGAGGAACGGAGGCGGCGCCGGGTCTTTTAGCAGCAGCAAATAGGCGAATAGCTTAAGTGTTCCGTCGGACATCTGCTGGGCGTAAAACGGCGCCTGAAAGCCTTTGTCGTTGAACCTGAGCAGCAGACGCCCGTCACTGGTTCTTTCCGTGTCGATTTGGTCTACCCCCGGAATCTTGTCGGCAATCTCTTTGAGTATGGCACCGAATCGGCGCGGATGTTCGCGTTCCATGAATTGGACGACGTTGCCGAGGTTATCGCCGTGAATGTTGAGATGCTGCTGGGGACCGGCGCGCGGCAGGCTGCGCGCCGCGTCCGGAGTAAAGTAGCTGAGATACCAGCCTTCAATGAATTGCCGGAAAGCCGAGATTCGCGGGTGTTGTTTCAGCGCGCCGAGCGTGGCGATGCCGAGCTTGCTCCGATCTTCCAATTCGATGATTTCGGTCTGGCTGGATTCATCCGCAATAATCAGTTTGATGAGTTCCGGGAAGTCGAGTTGCTCCATCTTTTCGTCAATCTGATGACCCGCCTGTTCGCCCTTCCACGCGACGCCTTTGCCGCCGTTCAGGAACAAGAACGAGAATGGGCGGCCGTATTTCTGGCCTTTGCGCCTCTGTCTGAGGCGCTCTTTCAACACATACGGGCGCCCGGTCTCCTCTACCGCGATGGCGATCTCGTAGGTCATGGGCCGGGCGTTTCCGTGCTCTCTATAGTATACCTCAAACTCGATGGGCTCCAACTCGCCTTGGGTACGGATCTGCTCGAACCCGCCGCGTGCGCGTGTACCGCACGCCTCCGCTACGCCGGACTTGAGGGCGTCTGCAAGGAATCCGAACGCATCGAAAAGCGCGCTTTTGCCGACGCCGTTCTTGCCAATGACCGCGGTCATGAGCGTGAGCGGTTGTATTTCCCGTTGGTTCCAAAGGCGCCCCAACGTCACATCTTTGAGTACCTTGAAGTTTTTTACTCTGAAGCCTTCGATTTTTGCCATGATACTGTGTTGGTTGGTGGAGCGTGATTGATTCTGCGGCTACAAAACTACGCTAATGTCACCCGCACCATTATCTTTTCTGCTAATTCTTTGAAATCACGACGAGCGGCGTTGGCAGCAGCGGCGTGACTGCCGATAGCTCCGTCGGCTGAAGTAAGGTGAAAAATTGGTTTTCGCGCTTCCTGTGCCATTGGCACCAAGCTCCAGTAGTGCTTAACAGTGGCGAGGGCGTGCGCTTTGTCTTGTTCCGGCGTCTGAGGGTAAGGTCCGTCGTTGTCATTGAGCAGGTTTCGTGCATATTCCTCCGGCATGCGGTTGACCCATTTGTTATACGCTTTAACAGGACGCTCCAAGCGGACGCCGTGCTGCTGTACCACATAACCAATCGGTTGAATTAATCCGCTGGGTATAGGTAGGTCAGAGACAGGGTTGCGGTCGTATCTATCCAACCACCCATTGCGCCAATCGTGCAGCGTTGGACCGAGGTTGCGCAACCCTTGAAGCGAGAGTAGATCTGATCCAAGTGGAACGATAACGTAATCTGTCGCCACTAGCACTGCCCTATTCAAAGCGCCCAAATTTGGGCCGGCATCTACCAAAACTATCTCGACCTGATTGCTTTTCGCCGCGTTTTGCACAATACGCCATAACGCCGAAATTACCCGGAAAGCACGAGGGCGCTTATCGAGGCATTCTTGCCATTGGCTGGAAAGTTCATCTTCTGTGGCTGATAAAGTGAGGTCCCCCACGATGAGACTCAATTCCGGCGTTATAATCTCCAAATGAGGTTTTTCAATGTCGCCAGTTCCGTCTAAAAGCGGTTCAAGTGCACTATAGATGGACTTTCGGGGTCCATTGTCGGGCCAGAGTATTTCTAGTTGGTCTCCATTGATAAACATGCTCGTAAGGTTTGCCTGCGGGTCGAGATCACAGGCAAGGACGCGGTGACCGATGTCGGAAAGCATCCACGCCAGGTGATAAACAAGGGAGGTCTTGCCAACACCACTCTTATTGTTGAAAAATGTCAAAACTGGAACGGGCATTGTCATGTTCTCATAGGATTTCTGGCGATCTTGATTGTAGTTAGCACGTAACTGCCATTTACCTTAAATTCGGGTTCCGGGTGTCCGGCTGCTTTGAGCGACATTCTAGCAATCGGTATTCCCATGCCGTACCGCTGCACAAAACCGAGGTTTTTCATGGCTTCCGCTAAATTGGGGTTACGATAGTCGGTAAAACCGGTGTGACCGAAATTCTCGGTGGTCACAGCCCCGAAGGCGCCGCCGGGGCTCAACACCTCAATGCGGTCATTGAACCACGACACACGAATCGGCGCATTGGTTGCTTCGTAGCTCCTATGCATCACCGCATTCCGAGTAATCTGTTGCACCGCCATCATGGGATAAAGCGATCTTCGTTGTTCGACGTCACTCGTCGTAATATCAACTGCGATGCGGTTGTGAGCGTTTAGTTTATCGTGAAGACGGCGAAGCAGGTCCGGAATTGCGCCGCGAATCTCCTCACTGTCAATTATATCGTCGGTTAGCGCGCCGCCATCAATTTTGAGGAACTGGACGTATGCGCCGGGAAGAAAATCTTGTGTATTCTTACCAAGCACCAGGATTCCGAGCACTGTTGCGATTCGTTCATCGCCTGGAGCGATCATTTTAGTTGCAGCCAATCGTTCGTCAGGAGTGCGTTCATTGGCTTCCAATATTTCGGTAGGGACAACCCGCGGCAGATATTCATTCTCGAACTTCGCAAGATTTAGGTCAGAGATGCCGGCTGTGGGGATAGGATTTATGTCGAAGGGGATGTCTCCATATCGCCGCTTTTCGTTGAGAATGCTTTCCTCCTGCGCTGTCGCGATGCCGCGGCGCGGACCAATACGGATATGGATAACACCCTTGTACCGAACCGGCGGCGAGTTAGATGGTTGCACCGTGACCAATGCAATTTGCCTTGCGCCCAGCACATACTTTTCAACGGCCAGTGAAGGCGGCGGTACGATATTCCCGTCGGTTTTCATGTCAGCCAATTGGCGGAGCAATTCGTTCGTGTCAGTTAACCCCGCGATAGATTTGTCGTTCCGTACCCCGACGAAAACAAAGCCTGGTTTTTCATGGCGCGGCAAATCGTTGGCAAATGCACAGATGGCTTCCCTGATTTCTTTCGGGGCACTGCCGGATAGTGACTCTTTGAACTCAACCCGGTCGGCTTCGTCGTCTTCTATAATTTGCAGCAATTCCTTTTCTGTAAGATTCGGCATATCAATTTCCGTTCATTTTCGATAAAGTTTACCGACTGTGCTTTCCACTACAACCCGGTATGTGATGCCATGAATATTTTCCTATTGATGACTTTTTTGGTTGATTATGCTCGAATTGACCGTTGAATCTTGGAAATTCGTCAAGTTCTTTCTTCCCGCCCCAGGAGTGTTTCGACTCTCTGTAGAACGGCGTCTACCGTTGTTGCGGGCAAAGGACAAATCAACTCGGCGTTGCGCGTCCGCCAATCGACGCTCTTGACCTGATCCGCCAGAATAACGCCCGACACATCCAGCCCGGCGGGGATGGCGACCTCAAAGGGATAACCTTTTTCACGATTGGTAATTGGACACAGAATCGCCAAGCTGACCTTGCCGTTATAAGCCTTCGGTGAAATCACAACGGCGGGACGGCGTCCGCTCTGCTCGCTGCCGGCGCGGGGATTTGGGTCAAGCCATACTGCATCGCCGCGCTGTGGAACGTACTCGGATGGGGCTACCATGATTCGCTGCCTACGCTGCCGCCGGTGTCTACTTCACTGTGCAGGTTTTTGTCGGTTACCTTAGCCAAAAGGTCATCTAGCGCAAGACTGGCGGGGCTCACTGGAACGATGACCAGATTTGTCCCGCTAAGCGATAAGTCTACGGTTGAGTTGGGTTCGAGTCCAATTTGGTTTGCCAGCGGCTTGGGAATCCGCAGTGCAAGGCTATTGCCCCATTTCTGTACACGGGTTTCCATTATATTTCTCCTCTATGTCGTAGATACAATGAGTATACATCATGAATTTGACATTGTCAAGACCGAATTAGGGCGCGGTGAGCGGAGTGGGAGGGGTGTCAACGTCCCGATAGTCGGGGCTGGGAAGCCCCTCCTACAGATATTGTCGAGATATCGGCAATAGGTCTTTGTTCAAACGGTTTTAGATGAGAGGGCGAGCAGTTCGCGCAATTTTTCGGACCGGTAGGCAAAGATTTTCGCTATGTCCGGGGCGACGAAGAGTTTTTGGACGAGCCAGCCACCGAATACCGCGTATTCGACCTCGTCTTTGATCAGTGTGCCGTCTGGGTTTGCGACGAAGGTATGCTTGTGTATCCAGCGGCGGTAGGGGCCGCGGCGCTGTTCATCGACGAAGGAGTGCGGCGGATCCCATGCGGTAATCTCGCTCTGCCAGCGGATGGGGATGCCACGCAGCTTCAGGCGGTAGTCGATTAGCGTTCCGACCTTCATGTCAATCGGCGGGGGTGACAATACGTGGAAATGCAGCCAAGGGGGCGTAATTTTCGCGAGGTTGTGCGCATCTGAAAAGAAGCTGAATAGTTCGTCCTGCGGCTTCTCGATTAGTTGTACGGTTTTTAGGTGGTAGGTTTTCATTGATTTTGAGTTTGGTGCGCGACCGGGGATCTTGGGAATTCTTTTGAAGGGGATTAGTCCACGTCAGGCAGTAGCGATACCAGCTGAGCGTAGGGATTTGAGAAGTTTGGAGACGGGTCTGTTTTTCTTTTTGATTGCGAGGGCCGCCTCGCACGCCGCGATTGCGCGTAGTCCTATGGCGTTATCCTGTGTGGTACGATATAGGGCTGCGCAGATCTTTGCCGCGGCGGTGTGGTATTCGACCGGATCGATACCGTCTGGGTACTCGCTGGACTGAGTCTGGGGAGATTCGCCGAGGTGGCTGGCGATACGGTCTAACGCGGCTAAACCCGCGTCCCACGCTTCAGAATTCGCTTCGCAGACGACCTTTAAGTATAGCGGTTTTAGGGCGGCGTTGTTTAACCAGTACGCCTGTTCGCAGCATTCTGCCGCTTCGCCGTAGACCTCATTGTCCTGGTGCAGCTTCGCCAATTCGCTATAAAACGCATGCAGTCCGTCATGGGTAATGGTGTACCTGTTATGCGCGGTGTTCGCAAGCCAACCCCTGTCCTCTAGAAATTCTATGGCGGAGTTTTTGTCATCTTCTGTAATGATGATGCCGGTCAATAAGTGCATCGCAACAGCGGCGTTTGGGTAGATTCTTGTGCGGCTACTCATCAAGGGATAAGCTTGAACGGGTTTGTCCATCTGGAGCAGTTTTAGTCCTGTGGCGATTCGGAAAAGCGAGATAATTTGGTCACTGTTTTTTCGTTCCCGCTCCGCAATCATCACGTCCTGATTTTCTGCGATGCGGCGATTGAGATTGTCGTATTCCGTCCGAATTTTCGTATCTGCGGGATTCAACTGAATCGCACGTCCGAGAAACCGGTGGGCGGCAAACACTTCGTTCCAAGTTTCGTAGATTTTAGCGAGATGGAAGTTGGCTTGGGCGCGGATATCGGGTTCAGCCTCGACGGACAAAATGGTCTCCCACAACTGGATGGCTTTCGGAATGTCGTCCTGTTTTTCCAAGGATGGGGCGTATTCAACAAATTTGTTAATGTCCGAGCGAACCTGATTCTGTGTGGGTAAAACGTGATTTTGCATGGGGGTGGGGGGGGGTGATTAAATTTTGTTATGATTAATGATGTTTTTTAAAGCAAAAACTTCGCATGTAAATCCGATTTGAAAGTGGTGTGAAACACCACTACTAGAGAAGACTATCGCCTTCGCTGTTCGCTCAGTTGATCCCTCCTTAGTAAGGAGGGGAATGATGTATGTGTTTGATTCTCATTTAACCACTCGTCTGTGTGCGTCCTAATAATCCTCCCCCTTGCTAAGGGGGAGCTAGAGGGGGTCGGTGGTGTATGGTTGGGAATCGGGAAGACTATCGCCATCGCTATTCGCTCAGTTGATCGCTCTGCCCTACCTACAGGGTACTATTCGGTCGGTCAATCTCTCTACCCTACCCGGAGTGACTACGGGCTTCGGAATCCCTTTATTATCCATAGAACTGCTCTGAAGACGATGTGCCCGACGACGAATGTAACGCCAAAGAATACAGTTGCCACCCAGATGCCTTCACTGAACGCTTCTAGAACAGTAAAAACAGCCAATATCAAAACACCAAGGACAATAGAGAAAAACAACCAAAGGCGGTTGAATCCCTTCTGCCAATTTATTCCCATTTAAACACCTCCTATTATCACGTATGTGTCACCGACGACATGGTGTTGGTTCTAAGCTAGTGTGTAGGTTGGGTTGAGCGGTGTTAACGAGCCAACGCCCGTATGCCGCGTGAATGTACGTGTTTTGATTGCCTTCAAATTTTGGGCTGATGAAGCGTAACGCAACGTATTTTGTCGAATTCGCAATGTAATGTTGCAAATCGAGAAGACTATCGCCTTCGCTATTCGCTCAGTTGATCCCTTGGCAAGGGGGAGAACGTACTTGGTACGGGGGAGAATGTAAGATGCTCCATCAACCTGCGAGCTACGAGACTTCTTCAGAACTCCAATTTTCCGTCTCGGTTGCGAAGGTGTCGGCGAGGTCATCGGCGATGGTGTCCTTAATGAGACTGATGAGATCTTCGCGGAATTTCATCCAATCTTGTCCGCGCCTCGTGAAACGATGGGGACCGTCAATTTCGACAAACATGGTGTCATTAGGTTGAGACAGCGATTCAAAGTAACGAGTGACTTTCAATACGTTTTTCCTCCTGATAACAGTTTCCAGATTATGAAACGGCGGATTTATGGATCGGGATTTAGCGTCCAATTTTGGATTTCCCAATTTGACTCAAGCGCAATTCGCCGAAATTTCTTGCCGGGATTGACTGCAACGGGATGATTTACGCATTGCAGCATCGGCAGATCTGCACTGCTATCGCCGTATGCGTAGCTAGCAGTGAGATCGATGCCGTGATGTTCGGCGAATTCTGTGACGGCGCGAGCCTTTTCCTCTCCGCTCAATGGTGGTGTTGTGAGTTCACCTGTGAATTTTCCGCCCTGCTCATGTATCTGCACGGTCAAAGCATGGTCGCATTCGAGAAAATCGGCGAGCGGCTGGATGATAAAATTGAGAGAACCGCTCACGAGAACGACCAAATCGCCGCGGCTTCGGTGTTCACTTATGCGATTTAATGCGGCGGGAAAGATTTTCGGGCGGAGATGCGTATCGAATTTTTCGTATGAATGATGTCGAAGCGTCTCAACATCCAGACCTTTGTAGTTTCGGTAGAACACACGATTGAATTTTGTGCGGCTGGCTTTATCAAGAATGAGGTAGTAAATCACTTTAGGGGCGAATTGAATCATCCAGAACGGACGCAGCACGGGAGGAAGCAGCGGAACGCGAAGCCAAACATAGTAGTGTACAATGGTGCTCTTGACTATGGTGCCATCGACATCGAAGAATGCAGCCGTTTTTCGTTCAGGCGGCTGAGTTTTTGACATCGATTTTGAACTCCAATTTGAAATGTCCTAGGTAACAAACGGAATACTTACACGATATGCGCGCTTTCCCGCAACAGTTCGATTTTTTCTCGCACCTCATCAACAAAGGCTCTATAGACTTCATGATTGATTGCCGCGCCGTCCTCGGAAGCACGGAGGGTCATTGGCTCACCGAAAACCACCTTAATTTGCTTCCTGCGCGGCAAGTTTTTGCCTTTGGGCAGCGCTTGGTATGCGCCGTCAATATATGTTGGGACAACCGGCGCCCCGGTTTCGTAGGCGAGCAATCCCAGCCCGGCTTTGAATGGTTGGAGTTCGCCTGTGACTGATCGTGTACCTTCCGGATAGATGAGTAAGCAGCGGTTTTCAAGCATAATTTCGTGAGAAGTCCGTACATCCTGCAGAAACTGCGAAAAATTGTCTTTCCGTTCGAAAGGCAGAAACTTAAAAAGTTTGCCAAAGAACCATGCTTTGAAGCGGGTATTGAAGAAGTAGTCGCGTGCGGCTAGAATTTTGATGCCCCTCGCTGATTTACCGAGCGCAGTAACTACGGCGCCGGTATCAAGGTGACTTGTGTGATTAGCGACAAAGATGCACGGTTTGCCGTCCGGGATGTGTGCTTTACCGTAAGTCTTGATGGAGAAATACCCGTGATAGGCGATTCGCATGCCGAGCCGCAAAAGGCGTGTTTTGATTGATAAGTGCGGCAGACCCATGTCAGTGTAGGTCGGCGGTTCAGCGCGGGCAGAAATCGACACACTGCTCTCAACCATGTGAATTTCAGGTTGGACTTGCAGCGTTTTGACGGATTGAATTACGTCGCCAACGGTGCGAATTTGCATGACCATCTCGTCAGGTATGGGATGTTGGATTTTGGCTTCCAGCAATAGCAATAGTTCAACTCGCGCAAGGGAATCCAATCCGAGATCGGCGTCCAAGTGATCTTCCAAACGTATCTTTTCAAGCGGCAGCCGTGACAGGCGGCTCAATTCAGAAGCAATGGCACCTTCCCAACCGCCAGAAATCCAATCCGGTTGCGCTGAGGAAGCCGTTTCATCAGACGCGTCGTCGGCGCTCTCTCCCGTTGAATTATCGTCCTGTGTCACGCCAGACAGCCGATCCAATAGCATCTCTTTGACGCGCCGGCGGTGAATCTCAAAGGTTGGTAGTTTGGGCAGTTCCGATTCCCAAAAATGCAATTTGTGAAGATGTTGATAGCTGGGGAGATCGCGCGCGCAGTTTTGAAGATGTTGGCGAATTGTAGATTCAACCTCCGCCGGATTGGGTTTACCCCTTCGATTGGGAACTATGACAGCGTGAACTTCCTCCCCGTGCGAATCGCCGATGTTCACACCGACAACACAGATTTCTGCGATGTTTGGGCTGTGCTGATACAGCTCTTCAAGTTCGACTGGATATATATTTTTCCCCGCGCTCGATACGATGACATCCTTGAGACGTCCGGTGATATAGAGATAACCATCTGCATCAATGTACCCGAGATCCCCTGTATGCAAGGTTCCACTCCGCATCATGTGTTCGGTTGCCCCCGGGTTCCGATAGTAACCTGCCATTAGGCTAGGACCTTGCGCTACGATTTCGCCAATCCCGTCTGGGTTGGGATGATGGATTTGAACTTGTGTGCCTTGTACGGGAACGCCGACAGCCGCCCGCTTACTTTTGTGATGAGGATTCACGGTAAGCACGGGAGCCGTTTCGGTCAGCCCGTAGCCCTGATAAATTGTTAACCCGAAACGCTGGTATGCGTCATAAATTTCGTTGGACAACGCCGCACCGCCGCTCACTAGGACACGCATGTTGCCACCTAAGGCGGCGTGTAACGCTTCAATCGCCGCTCGGTCAGGCGGGGCGTCCTCCGCGGCGGTAGATTTTAAAACGTAGCGCATGATAGTGTCATAAATTAACTTAAACATTCGCGGCACGCCTATGACGACAGTTGTCTGTGTTTCCTGCATGGTATCCAGGACCATGTTCGGCTTAAGCGTGTTGGGATAAGTGACCGTGGCACCGCCGTAAATTGACATCAGAAAACAGCAGGTAAACTCCAGCGCGTGATGCAATGGCAATATCGACAAGAACTGGTCTGTATCGTGGGGCGGCAGCGCGTGTGCAACAGCGTGGACGTTAGCAATGAAATTCTTGTGCGAGAGCATTACCCCTTTCGCCTCGACCGTGGTGCCCGCAGTGAAGATTATTGAGGCGATTGTGTCTGGTTGGATATCCACTTTGGGGAAGCCGTTGGTTACGTCGGACGCATTACTCTCTTCGATTGACGCAGATTGGGGTTCCGGCGAATGGTCGAACTCAAACGGTTTGCAGAAACGAACGATGTTCAAGAGGTCTACCGTAGGTGTGCCGTCGTCGGACTGGGTTAGTGCACGGTGTAATTGCCCAGCCAGTGAATCTGAGGTTAGAATGGCTTTCGCCTCGGTAAACTTTGCGAGTGCAAAGATTTCGCGCTCCGAGGTTTGCCGGTCGACTGGAACAACCGTGATGCCAATGTGTACGGCGCCCAAATAAGCGATAGCCCATTCCGGGCAGTTCTCAGCAAAGAGAATCAGGCGGTCGCCTGGACGGTAGCCTCGATTCCAGAGAGAACAAGCGATTTGCCGGGAAATGTCATAGAGTTGGCGGTAGGAATACCGTACCCAATTGTCTCCGGCTTTCATCTGAAGCGCGGTTTTATTCGGATTGGATTTGACACGTTCGGCAATCAGGTCTGGAATGGTACGATAAGGCAATTGCGAATTACCGCCGGCACCGTCAACTCGGCTGCTGACCCCCTCTTCACTTTGTTCCGGCACGGGATTTTTTCCATTGCCGCTTTCGAGTTTGAGGATGTGACGCTTGATGCCGGGAATATGAACCTCCTGAAGATAGTGCCTCCAGTTAAATTTTAAGACATCAAAGTTGAACCGCCGTTGATCGGACGGGTCGAGAGCACGAAACAGCGCTTCAGTTTTACCGGTTTCAAACTCAAAACTCAAGCGGGTGTATGTGCCGTAGAGCCGAATATAATTCTGTAAGCCTTCAATTGCATTCTGCATCACGCCAATGCGGCGGTTTGCAGCCGCCGCCGATTTCAGCGGCAACCGGCTGAGGATGGAACCGCCCAAACCTAGCATGAGATATTTAAGTCGTAGTTGACGTTGGAATTTCTTGAGGCTAGGATATTTCCACACAGGCACAGGAATCGGCTTCCCTTTGTCAAACATGGGGGATTGGACGAAGTAGTCGTGGGTTGCTGTTACGATACCGTGGAAGGTCAACGGGTTCCGAGATCCAGTAGCGACATGATAGACCTCGATTCCGCGTTTGCGGTATGTCTGGAACGAAATCGCCAGGATAGCATTTACAACGAAGTCAACGGGAATAATGTCGGTAATGGCTTCCGGTTTTCCGGGAAAGTCCGGCAGACGTCCTTTCGCAAACCCGATAATAATCGGGTCCGCCATACGGAAACCGTCAAGCCAACCGGGTTCCGGTTCCTCAAGGCTACTCTCGATTATTGAGGGGCGGACAATAGCGATCGGTAAATCGCCTTTTACCGCGGCAATCATCTGTTCGCCGAGTGATTTTGTGTAAGTGTACGTATCGTTCCATCCACGCGACTTTGCCCGATTTAAGCCCTCTTCTACCAACCGGGCTTCAATCCACCTATTCCGAACCGTTTCGATCTGTGCTTCGAGTTTCTGACTCTTCCTTTTCCCTCCTCCCAACTGGCGTTGGGCTTGTTTGCGGAATTGAACCGTCCGCGAGGAATGATGTGCTTCGGTGCGCACCTTCTCGCTCAAGTGGAAAATGTCCTCAATTTCCGTGTCGAGGTTGCTAGGCATGGTTTCACCGGTTTGTTCGCGATGTCCGTCGGCGTAAGACTCATAGGGCTGATGGAGCGCTTCTGCAACCTTCCCAGGACGCATTCCACAGACGTAAGCCGTCGATACGTGGATTAACACGGCGTCATTGCAACTCTTAGCGAACTCTACGGCATATTTTGCACCGAGCGTGTTGCTTCTTAGGGACGCATCAATGGCGGGATCGAATTTTACAAGGCCTCCGCTGTTGATGAATACCCTCACTTCACTCGTCAGGCGTTCATAATCGCTATCCGATAGACCGAGCCGTTTTAACGAGAGGTCGCCGTCTACTGCGGAAACTTTTTCACGAATCCATTCGTCAAAGCTTGAACCGTGAATACCCTTCAATTTGGTGAAGACGCTGGACGTGAATATTTCTTCCTGTAGGCGAGTTTCGGCTGAATAGACGTTGCCGTTGGGTTCTGCACGGGCGCGGATTAGCAGGTAAATCTTATGGATGTCGGGAATGTCCGTAAGAATTTTGGCAACCAACGGCTTTCCGAGGAAACCTGTGGCGCCCGTGATCAGGATTACTTTATCGCGGAAAAATTCTGGAATTGTGTTCATTTCGCATTGGTGTTTTCAAAAAAAGATAGTCCATCGACCAACGTCACGGAAAGGAGAGGTGCGCGACAGCATAGATGAGTGACGTTCGGTGAGTTACACGCGTTAGCTTTAGTATAAAGGAAAAAGTGGGTTTGTGTCAATGCAAAACCCAAACCTCAGAGACATGCTATGAAAATGCGGAAAATGTCAAGAAATACGCAAGCGATTTGAGTCTCCACGGGTAGCATGAATCTTCTTACTATTCGACATTTCAAATTAAGGAAGAACCGTAATTTTTCCAGGGCTTTGCGTGATAGCGAAAGGCACACATTGCATCCGCAAATTATATCATAGAATTGCGCGATGAACCTATGCTATAATAACAGCCTTAATCGCCTAGAGGTTGTGGAAACGGTGAATGCTCTTTATGGAGTTTTGAAAACCTACCGCAAGTTCAGGAAATATGGATAGACTTGTAATCAAGGGTGTTCGGTTTCACGGATATCACGGGGTATCGGAATCAGAACGCCAGGTTGGCCAGGAGTATGAAATTGACGCGGAATTGACGTGTGATTTGTCCCTGGCGGGAGCGACCGATGAACTTGCCCACACAATTGACTATGGAGCAGTCGTAAGTCTGATTGTTGAAATTGGCACGCGGCAATCATTTCAACTCATTGAGGCGCTCGCCGAAACCGTTGCGTCAGCGATTTTGGATGAGTTTCCAGTCGATGAAGTGCAGATACACGCCAAAAAGCTGTCGCCCCCGATTGAACATCAACTTAACTATGCCGGCGTTAGGATTCGGCGAAAGAGGAACTCTCAAGTGTGAAGGGATGAAGGAGGTTTTTTTTACTCTACCCCCTCTCGCTCCCCCTTGTTAAGGGGGAGGACAATTGTGGCGACTTGTTAAAGAGGAAGAAACTTGCGGCGACTGTTTAAGAGGTTGGATAATCGGGAAAATTTGCTAATGGGGAAAACGTCGGTGGTGACTTCTCAAAGGGAAGGACATATGTGGTGACTTGGTAAATGTTGGGTAGAGGTGTCAGCTTGGCAAGAGGGAAAAATTTTGAGAGCGATCCAAAAAACCCGACGTTTGTACCGGTCTTATTATCTTCCGAACGGGGACAGCGGACGATCAAGGTTTCCATGAAAATCTGCTTGAAAATTCAATACCGATCAAGTATTATTTTGGCGTTCTAAAAACATTGACGCACGCCGAAACGGATTTGTTAGGAGAAATTAAGCTATGATTGTTTTTCTGCGGGAAAAATTTATTGCACAGATATTTATGTGGATTATTGCGATTGTTTTTGTGATTGGTTCTTTTTTACTGTATACCACGATGTCGGGCAATTCGAGTGCTGGGCCCGGTGATGATGACGTTGTCCTCAAGATTAATGGCGCGAAGGTGCGGCGCGGTGAATTTGAACGGCTCGTTAGTAACCACCTGCAGAGACAACAACAGCAGGGACAAGCTGGTTTAACAACTGAACGCGATGAGATTGAACAGCAGGTGATTGATCAGATAATTCAAGAGCAGATTTATCTGAACGGCGCCCAGTTTAGCGATGCTGAAATTGAGGATGGTATTCGCAGGAATTATTCGCACTTGTTGGGGGCATACAACGCGTCTAACCCGCAAGAGCGGAACTACATCCGCCAATTTGTCCGTTTGCAAATGAGTTTTGAAGCCTTGCGCAACCAGTTTGAGGGGCTTAACTTAATCACGGATACAGAGATTGAAAATGAGTATCGTCTCCAGAATGACAAGGCGAAGTTGAAATACATCCAATTCCAACATACGTCATATACCAGCGCTGTAAACGTTGAAGACGCCGACATCGCCTCGTATTTTGAAGAACACAAAGATGATTATAAAATTGACGATCGGATTGATTTACGGGTCATCAAGCTTGATCCAAGGGATTTTGTGACAGACGAATCGGTACGGGCGTACTATGATGAACGTAAAGGTGAGTTTACAACGCCTGAAGCGGTTAAGGCGCGCCATATTCTCGCAAAATTTCCGGATAGCGCATCGGATGAACAGAAAGCTGAAGTCAAAGCCAGAGCGGAAGAACTCCTTGAAAAAGTGAAGACTGAAGTCGAAGCGGGGACGGATTTTGCCGACCTGGCGAAGGAGCATTCGGAAGACGCCGGTTCGGCTCCATTAGGAGGGGCGTTGAGGGGACGCCACCCGAAACTACCGCCGGGAGATTATTTTGCGCGCGGCGATATGGTTGCCCCATTTGAAAAGGCGTGTTTTGAGGAATTGCAGCCGGGTGAGGTGAGCGGCCTTGTTGAGTCCCGATTCGGGTATCACATTATCAAATTGGAAGAGAGAAAACCGGAGGAGATTCAGACGTTCGATGCTGCGGAGCGCGAGATTCGTGATAAGTTAATCCAAATTGATGGTGTCGATGAAGCGAAGACTGTCGCGGAATTTCTGCTTTTCGACGTGGAATATCAAGATTTTGAAGCGGCCGCCAAAGGGGAAAGATATAGTGACTTATCAGTTTTGGTGCAAGACACGGGATGGTTTTCTCAAGATGCTACCAACATCCCTCAAGTTGGATCGAAATGGACGTACCGCGGTTTAATTGACCAGGTGTTCAACATGGAAGTGGGCGTAAGCGATATCATTGAAGCGAAGAAGGGGAACGGGGACATAGAGGCTTATTTTGTCGCGCGGGTGCTTGAGAAAAAGGTTGGCGGCGTCCCCGCGCTTGAGGACACCTGGACAGCGAGCCCGAAGCGTACCGTTAAAGAACAGGTGGTTGAGGACATAAAAAAAGAGAGAGCACAACAGATGGCGCGCGAGGACGCGCAGAGATTGTTCGGTCTTCGAAGCGGCGGCGAATCGCTCGAAGATCTACTTAAAAAGTATGAGGCGCCGCAAGGGGTAACCAAGAAAGAACAGTCGGTAGAAGAGAGCAGATTGTTTGCCATCTCTCCAACCAGCGATTTTGTTTCAGGGCTAGGCGCGTCTCGGGAGGTTATGTTTGCCGCATTTAATATGGACATTGATGCCGTTGGCGGGCCTTTTGCGGGCAATGACAGCGAATACCTTATTCAACTTGTTGAGCGTCAGGAACCAGATATGGAAAAATTTGAAAACGATCCCGCCGAGAAGACCAAAATCCGCCGATCATTGCTACAATCGAAGAAGAGCCAGGTATTCAATAGCTGGTACAATACGCTGAAAAAACAGGCGCAGATAACGGATAACCGTTCTGAATCGAGTTAATTATCTAGTCGATAAAGGTTGATGACTTTCTGTCAGTTTGGAAGACTGAAAACTTTAAAATGCCTGCCGCTACCACGAGCGATAATCTCTTCATGAGTCGCCCCTTGACAGCCCCCGGTGGTTTCACTGCGGGCATTGAGGGGCCCGCTTGCGACGACGAAGGCAACCTGTATGCCGTCAACTATGCCCGTCAAGGTACAATCGGGAAAGTGACTCCCGAAGGTGAGTGCAGCGTATTCCTCGAATTGCCGAACGGCAGCATCGGCAACGGCATTCGTTTTAATCGCGCCGGTTTCATGTTTATCGCTGATTATGTGAACCACAATATCCTCAAAGTCGACATGGACACGCGAGAAGTCAGCGTCCATGCACATTCGCTGGCGATGAACCAACCGAATGACCTTGCCATCGGTGCGAACGACATTATCTACGCCAGCGATCCGAACTGGGCGGACTCCACAGGACGGATTTGGCGGATTGGTCCGGATGGTGCGGTTTCCTGTCTTGAATCCGGAATGGGAACTACCAATGGGATTGAGGTCAGTGCTGATGAGCGGATGTTATACGTCAATGAAAGCGACCAACGCAACATTTGGGCATATGACCTCTCTTCAGATGGCGAAATTAGTCATAAACGCCTCTTTATCCAGTTCACGGATTATGGAATGGACGGTATGCGCTGCGATATTCGGGGCAATTTATATGTAACGCGCTGGGGGAAAGGCACGGTTGCCAAAATTTCTCCACAGGGCGAAGTGCTTCTGGAAATCGAGCTCGCGGGGAAAAATTGCACGAATCTGGCATTCGGCGGCGCCGACGGCTGTTTGTGTTACGTCACTGTCGCGGATCGGGGGAACGTCGAGTATTTCCGCACTGACCTTCCCGGGAGGAGTTGGTGCCTCAGGAGAAGGGATTAGACAGCCGTCGTATTGGTTGACGCATAATAATGCAAGCCATTCAATACAGGAAAAGTGTGCCGCGCTATTTGATTGCGAGATTCTTGGGGAAGCGGTGGAACTGGCTTTATACGTCATGGCTGTCGTGCGCTCGTTTGGTCAATATTGAAAGTCCGCAACTCCCCTCGCCCGATTGGGTAAAAATTAGAACGCGCTTGAGCGGTATTTGCGGCTCTGATCTCGCAACAATCACTGCCAAGGGGAGCCCATATTTTTCGCCGTTTACCTCCTGCCCGTTCGTGTTTGGCCACGAAGTTGCGGGAGAAATTGCGGAGATTGGACCGCAGGTTGAAGGGTATGATGTTGGCGACCGCGTCGTCATCGAACCGGTTTTGCCGTGCGAGATTAGGGGCATCGTACAAAAATGCCGTCAATGCCAACAAGGCCATTATGCCGGTTGCGAAAATGTTGCACGGGGTGAAATTTCCGCGGGCGTTCAAACCGGGTATTGCCGGGACACCGGCGGCGGGTGGAGTAAGTATTTTGCGGCACACAAGAATCAGTTACATCGTGTGCCGGATGATGTCCCTGACGAAATCGCCGTGTTGATTGAACCGTTCGCGTGTGCGTTACATGGGGTGCTGCAAGCTAACCTGAAAGACGCGGATGAAATTCTGATACTTGGCGCGGGTACGATTGGGCTGCTCACGCTCGCGGCGATTCGGCATCTCGGAAGAGGGAACCGAATCTACGTCATCGGGAAGCACCAGCATCAGCAGAAACTCGCCCGTGAACTCGGCGCCGATGTGGTTTTTGCCCCTAGTAAAGCGACATACCGTGATTTTTGCCAATTGACTCAGGCAGAAAGTTATCAGCCGGAACTTGGCAAACCGGTTATTCTTGGCGGTGTGGATGTCACCTTCGATTGTGTGGCGTCCGCCGACACAATCGACGATTCACTCCGCATGACCCGTTCGGGCGGGCAAGTGATGCTTGTCGGTATGCCCGCTATTCCGAAAAACATTGATTGGACGGCGCTCTGGCACAAGGCGCTGAATGTTCGGGGTGTGTACGCCTATGGCTTGGAAAGCTACGAAGGCAAGCGGATTCGCACCTTTTCGTTAGGAATTCAACTTTTGCAACAGATGGGAAGCGAACTGTTACCGTTAGTCGGGGGGTTATTTTCTTTGGATAATTATCGGAAAGCCGTTCAAACCGCGCTGCACACCGGAAAATTCGGTTCCGTGAAAACAGTCTTCGATCTGCGTTCATCGTAAAGAGCAATTTCTAAGGAATTGGGGGCAGAAGGGTAAATTTATGGGAAACGAAAATGACAGAAGTGACCTTATCACACACGTAGAGGACCCCGACCAAAAATATCTGTTCCACTATGGGGATGGTTTCCTCTATGACCGCCTTCCGAAGGGAACTCGCGTAATCTATCCGCCGAAACCTCTCACGCCGATTGCTGATGACACAACTGCAATTAAAAACGCTATTGAGAATCCCTTGGGTGCGCCGCCGCTGTCAGCCCAGCTTCGCCCCGGCATGAAGGTCACGATTGCGTTCGACGATCTTTCGCTGCCGCTGCCGCCGATGGAGACGCCGGATGTGCGGCAACGCATCATTGAAATCGTCCTTGAGGAACTCGCTGACGCCGGCATTGACGATATTCATTTGATAGCTGCATTGGGTCTTCACAGGCGAATGACGCCCGCTGAACTCAAGCGGTGCGTTGGCGCAAGGGTTTTTAATCAGTTCCATCCAGATCGATTATATAATCACGATGCTGAGGACAATGATAACCTGTCTTTCCTTGGAAAAACGGAGATGGGAGAAGAGGTCGAAATCAATCGACGGATTGCGGAATCCGACCTCTTGATCTATGTAAATATTAACCTCGTTGCCATGGATGGCGGTTACAAATCGTTGCCGACCGGCATTTGCAGTTATCGAAGCATTCGCCACCACCACAACACGCACACGTTGATGCATTCTCTGTCGTATATGCACCCTCCAAAATCTGCATTGCATCACTCCTGCCAACGGATTTGGAAGGTGATAACGGAACATATCAACTTCTTTACGATTGAAACCACGCTTAACAGCGCTACCTTCCCGAAACTGTTTCCTTACCTCGAAAAGCGGGAGAAGAACTTCAATCTGTTCGATGGACTCAATTTCCATATCAATAAAACTAGCTTGGATATTATGCCGCGTGCTATGGCTCGCGCCGTGATGCAGAGCATGCGCGCGCCTTACGGGTTAACCGGGGTGCACGCGGGGCACACCGAACCGGTGCACGAGAAGACGCTTGAAAATGTCTATAAACAGCAGTTGGTGCCTGTCAAAGGCCAGGCGGATATTTTGGTTACGGGCGTTCCGTATATTGGCCCTTACAACGTCGATTCAATCATGAATCCAATTCTGGTCATGTGCATGACGCTAGGGTACGCCTTTAATTTTTACCATAACCTGCCTTTGATACGCCAAGGGGGCGCGGCGATTTTCACTCACCCTGTCGATTACGATTTTCATAAAATCCATCATCCGTCATACATTGACTTTTTCGAAGAGGTCCTTACAGAGACTACTGAACCTGCCGAAATCGAAAAGCGGTACGAAGAGTCGTTTGCCAATAATCCTAGGTACATTGACCTCTACCGAAACTCCTACGCCTATCACGGTGTACATCCCTTTTACATGTGGTATTGGGGCTGTTATGCACTTGACTATTTGGGGAAGGTGATATTCGTCAAACCGAGGAGCGTTGAAGCGGTACGCCGTATGGGTTTTGACTACGCGAAAAACCTCACGGAAGCGATCGAAATGGCGCAGAGTTTCGTAGGTGGTTCAACGCCGGAGATTACCTACTATCACTACCCGCCAATTTTCATGTGCGATGTATCAGCGTAGCGGAGAACACCCGGTTATGGAGATCATAAAACCCGTCCAACAAGAAACTGCCGCTATGACTAAGGGAAAAATATTTCGCGTTAGCCTCCAGATTTTCTTGGCGTGCGCGCTCTTTTCTTTTCACGCATTGACTTGGGCTGAGAAGGCGACGAGGCCTTCGGACGTCATTGAAACCGCCATCCGCCACCAAAGCCTCGGACTTGCTTACCTGGAAGAGTCTCAACCGAGCAAAGCCATTTTGGAATTTGAGGCTTTAGTGGAGATAATTCCCCAAGAACCGATTGGTTACGGAAATCTTGCAGTTGCGTATCTTCGCCTGCAAAAAAGCGATGAAGCCGAAACGTGGGTGACACGCGGCCTCGAAATTGCGCCGATGGACAGCCAGTTGCGTTTTATCCTCGCAGAGGTTAATCAATGGCAGGGTAAGACAGAGGAGATGGTCGCGGAAATTCAGGAAGCTGTAAAGCTCGCACCGGAAAACTTGGAGATGCGGTATAAGCTGGCGCGCCACTATTTGGGTCAACGGAACGACCCACAAGCGAATTTACAGGCGATTGACCACTTATGGATACTGCGGGAGGGCGCGCCAACCAATATCGTGGTGCTACTCCAGTTGGCGCAAGCGCTTCTGCAACGAGAACAGACTGAAGAGGCGAAACGGATTTGTACGGAATTACATGCGCTGTTGTGGGATGTCGATGAAAAGTTCCTCAAGTTCTTAAAACAGGGATTGCTCCTGCTCGACCAAGGTGACATCAAGGGGGCATCTCGTAACGTTCGGATATTTAGCAACGTCCAGCGAAACACCCCCCGCTACCAACAGGGAATTGGCGAACTTGTTACTGACATTATTGGACACCCGATTGAGGAATTCAGCCCCGGTTTCAAATCTCGCGTTGTTGCTAAACTTAGCCCTGCGGTTGATATGCGCTACGTCGATGAAACGCAGGGACTCGGACTTAGCAATTTGTCAGGCAAAAGATCGAGGGTCATACTGTCAGATACGGACAGCGACGGCGATTTAGACCTATTTGCGCTCTACGCGAGCAGCGGCGAGGAAACAACCGGCAGTTTTTTCCTAAACCACGATGGGAAGTTTGTAGCTCATCCACCCAGCGAATACGGTGATGCCGCCGCGTTCGTCGACATTGACAAGGACGGCGACCAAGATTTGTACGTGCTAGTGGAGAAACGGGAGCGGTTACTCGTGAATTCGGGCGACGCTTTTGAGCTTCAATCGCCGCCGAGAGGTGGTTCAGCGGTGCTATTTGTCGATTACGATCACGACGGCGACCTGGACAGGATGACAGTCAGCGATGGCGAAACCAGCATGCAGCGGAATAACGGTGACGGCTCATTCACCGATGTGACGCTTCAGACCTTTTTGCCTCCTGAGACGCAGGGCGGTCTTGACGCCGCGTTCGGCGATTTTGATGATGACGGCGATGTTGATATATTTACCGTGAATGGTGCGAGCGGAACCACCCTATACACCAATCTGCGGCAGGGCAAGCTACGCGCGGTGACCGATGGACTGGGAATTTCACAGGATGTGTTTTTTACATCGGTTGCCGTGGGCGATTATGATAATGACGGCGATCTCGACCTCTTTTTGGCGACGGACGGTGATACCCCTCATCAGCTCTATCTCAACAGGGGGAACGCCGCGTTTGTTCACGATAACCGATCGATGGCGGGATTATCTTCGACAAATGGTGTGCGCGGATGGGATGCGCATTTCCTGGATTTTGACAACGACGGTTTTTTGGATCTTTGGGTTGTCGGCCAACGAGAGGGCGGAGATGGAATTTTGCTATTTCGGAATGACGGCACCGCAAAATTTGACGATGTTTCAAGACTGTTGCCGGACGGTGCCGCCGGTGGGATTGACGGAGCGGTGGGCGACTACGACAACGACGGCGATTTAGATTTGGTTTTGATTGACGGTGAGGGACAAGTTTTCGCGTTACGAAATGATGGCGGCAACAAGAACGGATGGCTGCAAGTTCGGCTAGAGGGAGTCACTGCGGGCAATAATAAGGTCAATATCGACGGTATCGCTTCGAGGGTTGAACTCAAGGCTGGCGACCTCTACCAGATGAGGAATGTCACCGATCCGATTACGCATTTCGGGCTAGGAGCTGCCGAGCAAGGTGATGTGTTGCGTGTGGTCTGGACGAACGGCGTTCCCCAGAACCTTATACATCCGAAGGCGAATCAGCGCATTGTTGAGAAACAGATTCTGAAAGGCTCTTGTCCGTTTTTGTACGTTTATGACGGGGAGAAATATCAATTTGTGACAGATCTTTTGTGGCGCAGCCCGCTCGGGATGGCAACGCCGATGGGGTTCCTCGCCCCCGCCCAGACTGCAGATTACGTCAAAATATCGGGCGACCTCATGAAGCCCAAATCCGGCGTCTATTCGATACAAGTCACAGAAGAACTCTGGGAGACTGTCTATGTTGATGAGGTCAAGCTAATCGTCGTGGACCACCCAGACGGGACGCAGATATTCGTCGATGAAAAATACAGCCCACCGCCGTTTCCGGACTTCAAAATCTATGCAACTCAAGAGATTCATCGGCCGCGCGCTGCGTTCGATTCCCATGGTAACGATGTCGCCGATGCACTGATGGAATTCGACTACCGTTATGCTGTCGAACATGAACCCGGTAAGTTTCAAGGCGTGGTTGAACCGCATTCTGTTATACTCGACCTCGGTGATGTTCCAAATGACCAGCTGTTAACGTTGTTTCTCTCCGGTTGGATATTTCCAACAGACACGAGTATCAATGTTTCACTCTCGCAAAATCCGTCGCTCAGCCCGAGATTCCCTTATTTACAAGTGCTAAACAGTGAGGGCGAATGGCAAACGGTGATAGACGTGATTGGGATACCGGCAGGGAAGAACAAAACAATCGCCGTAGATTTGACGGGAATATTCCTTTCTGAAGATCGGCGTGTGAAGATTTCAACCGATATGCAGATATACTGGGATTCGGCGTTTTTTTCAATTGGCGCACCGGTTGTGCCCATGCAAATTACGGAATTACCTCCCCATAGCGCGGATCTTCACTATCGCGGCTTCTCCGAAATGTATCGTCCGACAGCGCATGCGCCGCACCTGTTCAATTATGAGAGCGTCGTCAAGGAGGCGCAGTGGCGGGATCTTGCGGGAAATTATACGCGTTATGGAGATGTCACGCCGCTGCTCCAGCGGATTGACGATATGTATGTGATTATGAATGCTGGCGACGAAATGACGGTTGAATTTGACGCGGCGAAGCTGCCGCCGTTGAAAGATGGGTGGGTGCGAGATTTTATTCTTTTCAGCGATGGCTGGGACAAGGATGGCGACATCAATACGCTCTTCTCGCAGACCGCCGGCCCGCTGCCATTTCACGGCATGTCCGCCTATCCATATCCTGAAGGCGAGAATTACCCCGACAATTTAGAACATGTGCGTTATCAACTGGAATACAACACGCGTCGGGTAGGGCACAAGTTGCCCGATTTTTAGTCTGATGTGTACTGAGATTCAATTTGTACTTTTGGTCTGTTTGATACGGTGAGTGAGCGGTTTTAGATAATATGGAAAATTGCATGAGATGAATGATATAATAATCAAAATTATAAGGATTAAGAAATTAAAGCGACAAGGAGAAGGGAGCAATTGATACCGAGAGTAACAGAGGATCGTTCAGCGTGGTGGGCGACAATAACGGCCGTAACGGTTATATTATTTTTGTTGGTTGGTGATGCAGGTATTGCCGCTACGAGCGATTCTACGGATGCCATAAAACCAAAAGAGCCCCCAACGCCAAGACAAAACGCTGATTCCATGGAAGATGCGGCTAACAACCCGACAGCTTCGCTAGATGATAGCATCGCTCTTCGAGATTTTGAAATCCTTCCGGGCGGACTACTGGAGTGGTCGAATAATCTGAGGATGGGCTATGGCGGGGTAGGTCCTGGTTTTCCTCCCATCTGCGATTCAGTCCGCGCACAAAGGGGCGGCAACATTTTTCTTGAACCGCAAGGCGACTATATGCGGTGCGCCATCGACCTGCTCCCGACGTCGGGCAAGCTACCAGATTTGGACGCCACCACAGAGCTAACGATTCACCGAATTCACCCCAAAACTGTTGACGCGCGTACGGATGCGGAGATGATTAGCTACAGCGGGATGGGCACAAAGAACGGCGTGTTTGGAATTATTGTCGAAGCTCACGGACGGGGGAGGCTGCGACCGCTGGTGTTTATGACAGTGCAAGGAGGGTTGAATGAGGGAGAAGAAAACTTCGCGGCAGAAGCCATGCGTATGAATGAAGACGGCACCATTGCACTTGGGGTCAACCGAGTTGGCGGAAAACTGAAGCGCCCGCTCGACAGCCTCACTATCCATCAGCCCGATCCGGATAAAGTTGGCGCCTACGATTCCGATTACTTGAGGTGGATTGGAAAATCACACGACGGGGAGATGGCTCATCAGGTCAACTGGCGCATGAACGTCGATGTAAAAAACAAGAATGGTGATTCCAACCTTGTGGTCGAGAGCGGATTTGACGGCGCCAATTACAGAAAGCGGGTGGAGATTACCGACAGCGGCGATGTGGAGCTTTCATCCATTGGCAGCGGCGTAATCTTGCGTTCTCCCAATGGCAAGCGTTGGAAACTGACCGTCGAAAATAACGGCAAACTACGAACTGACCCAATGGGACGCTAACCGCATTGCCCAGTTCACCAGTTCTTATTTGCGGGAATCAGAATTCCGTTTTGAAGTCAGCGAATATCTGTGACACGATGCTATAATTCATACAAAAATTTTCAAACTAGATGAAATAACAGGAGACTAAAGAAATGCCTGAAATACGAACCGCGATTGTCGGCGTGGGGAATTGCGCTTCCTCACTGATTCAAGGGATTCAATACTACCGGGACGCACAAGAGGATGAATTCGTTCCCGGCCTCATGCATGTGAGGGTGGGCGACTACCATATCAGCGACATCAAAGTGGTGGCGGCCTTTGATGTTGATAGCAACAAGGTGGGACGCGATGTGGCTGACGCCATTTTCGTTGATCCCAACAACACGATAAAATTCTCGGACGTGCCCGCGACGGGGGTAACTGTCCAACGCGGACAGACGATGGACGGGTTCGCGAAATACTACCGCGAGACTGTGGAGGAATCTACCGCTGACGTAGTGGATGTCGTTTCCGTGCTGCGCGAAACTCAAACGGACATTCTTATCAATTATCTTCCTGTTGGCAGCGAAGAGGCGACGAAATGGTATGTGGCTCAGGCGCTGGACGCCGGGTGCGCTGTGGTAAATTGCATGCCCGTTTTTATTGCGAGAAACGACCAGTGGCGGGCGAAGTTTGAAGCCGCGGGCTTGCCCATCGTTGGGGACGACATTAAGGCACAGTTCGGGGCGACAATTGTGCACCGGGCGTTAGCCAAACTGATGAGTGACCGCGGATTGAAAATGGATCGGACCTCCCAGTTGAACGTTGGCGGCAATATGGACTTTAAGAACATGTTGGAAAAGGAGCGTTTGGAATCCAAGCGCATCTCCAAGACGAACGCCGTGGTTTCACAATTGGACCATGACATTTCGCCGGACAACGTGCATATTGGACCCAGTGACTACATTCCTTGGTTAGCCGATCGGAAATGGTGTTATCTATATCTGGAAGGCACAGAATTTGGGGATATTCCGGTGCGGTGTGAAGTTAAATTAGAGGTCTGGGATTCGCCAAACTCCGCAGGCATCGCCATCGACGCGATTCGGTGCTGCAAAATTGCGCAAGATCGCGGCATCGCCGGCGCACTTTATGGTCCCAGCGCATATTTCATGAAGTCGCCGCCAGTTCAGTACGCCGACACCGAAGCACGCGAGATGTTGGAAGCGTTCATTGCGGGTCGATAGATTTAGAAAAAGCCATTCGGCGTTTACAAGGGAAAGCAGGGATATCTTCTGCTTTCCCATTTTTATTTTACCGTTTAAGCGGCACCAACCGTCACGATACAGCCGTTTCCCGCCGATTGGTTTTTTTTCGAAACTGGGTCAAATTCTTTATTTAGAGATAGGAGAGAAACATGCCTCAATTCCGTGCAATTCATACCATCGAGTTAAAGCAGAATGTAGATGCCGAAGTCTTTGAAGATTTTATGTCACGCGAATATTTGCCTGCTACGCGTTCGCTGCCGGGGTGCTTGCGGGTAGAATTTCTCAAAGGGTACAAGGGGGATTTCGTGGGGGTCGCGCCGTCAAAACATGATTATGCCTGGGTGACACTTTGGGAGAGTGTAGAAGCGAACAACGCCATCTGGTCAAGGGCCGGAACACACCACACGCCAGAGGATATTTTGGAAGTCAACGCCAAGCTATATCACTATGCCGCAAGCTATTCCTTAGTCGGCGGGTTTACTGTCGAGGCAGCGGTTTGATATTCAAATAATGCACGTAGACTGAATACGCCTTGTGTGATCTGAGGGGTGTTTCCACACACGCAATTCACGGGTCACGTCTCGGTTCTTACCTTCCGCTAATTAGATTCGTCTCCAGACGGTGAACAACTGCATATGCTTAAGGTTTGACCGCTAAAGTGCTCGTCGGCCACTCAGGTCTAAAATCGCCTTTAGGGTCGTTGGTGAGATTGAGAATCCGATCCGCCTTCAAATCGTAGAAATATATATCCTAGTTATCTTCGCTAAATTCACCCTTTTCTTCTCGTCCAGTGAAGGCAAAATGAGTCGCATCCGGCGACCAGACTGGTTAAGTGTCACCCTCATTCTCCAGACTGTGCGTCAACCGGCGAATCTGACTGCCATCTGGGTTCATAACATAAATCTGTCGATTGCGACTTTCACGGTAAGAAGAAAACACAAGCTTGCCTTGTAGCATCGGTAACACATGTGTGTTGAGAAACACTACCGGGAGACAAACAACCATAACAAATTTCATTATCATTTACATCTCGGCGGTAGAACGAAAAACAGGCATCGGGTCACCCAGTTGAAATGAGCGCAGGCGACCTGTTAAATTTGAAATGTAAGCTTTTTTCGATGGGACCAATGCAATTACGGACATCTGAAGATTGGCTAGTTCTGCCAGAAGACGTTATTGCAACTTAATTTAATCCATTTTAGATGAAATTAAGCGTCACGTAAACGATTGGGGACCTTGGACACAGTAGATTACCAAACTAGATTTTTAAAATGCACTGATTTCATCCGATTTATTGAGAAGTTTGTTTCAATTCGCGAAAAGGGCGTTCCGTGGCGAGTCCATAATCATAAACGGGTGTTTCTTCAGGAACGTCTAAATGAAATTGCCCGGATACATTAGTATTCAACTCACACGTGGTGGTTTGAAGTGTCGTCTTCCCGATGCGGTCTCCCTTTTTTTGCGGATCCGTTGCGAGCAATTGATGAATAGTTTCCTCAACTTTTTCAGGGAACCAAATACCAGGTAGATATTCCCGATACTGAAGGACGCGTTCCTTAAGATAGCGCACACCCTTTTCAAAAGGAATCAGTTCGGATTCATTATGAGACTGCCATATATTCTTCAGTTTTACCAAGCGGAACCCTCTCTCAGTGGAGATCCATAATTTAAGACTTTCAGTGTGTGGGTGCTTTACACCGACGAGGTATGCCTCTTCACCGTTCAACATTTCTGTTTGCAGGATTTCGCTTTCATAGGTTTCAAGGACTTTCCAAAGCGGAGTCATCAGGTAACTGTTCGGTGTTGCCTTTCCGTATGTCATCCAGAACCTCGGATCTAAGTGCGCATGTATCACACATCCCGGGCGAACCCCATGCTCGAGGCGAGGGGTATAAACCGAGAAGTATTCCTCCGTATAGTAGATGTAGTAGCTGAGCCCCGTTACATTGTCAATCATTTTGAGATAGGAACTTTCTTCGATGGTTTCGATGCGAAAATCGTCAGAGAAGCTGATGCCGTGGGTTTTGAACCGCTGTTTGACGGCGGGCGGAAGTTCAGGTTTCCCTTTGTTGAGCCGTTTGTGGTCGGTGGACGAGATATCGACACTGAAGAGATTCGCCTTCTCTGCATAGATTTCCCATTGTCTTTCGCCATCGTAAATCTCCGTTAAGGTGGTGTCGTTTGAATAGTCCACTCTGACTTGTGCAGTTTTAAAAGTGGTGCCTTCAAATGTGTAAACGTATGCCCTTTTATCTTCTCCTCCTAGATTGTGTTCGTAAACAAACTTTCCCTTTCCCGAAGTCACCGCTGCATCAAAATGCTTGATGCCTGCGATGAGCGTTTGTAAGTCGAAATCAGGTGCGGCAGCGGAGAGATATGGCGTTGCTGCGAATAATGTTGCCAGAAGCAGTAGAATAAAAGTTGGTTTTTTCATGTCAAACTCCTACGGTATGCAGCATTCAATGCGAGGTTGGGCATTGCCAGGGCTCCGCCTTAGATTGCGCGTTATCTTTCGATGGAAACGCCGATGTGGTTTTGTACCATTAAGTCGTAAAAATCGCCTCCGGGCTGAAATTGCGAGTCATTCTGCGTATAGTGAATATATAGATTGCACAAAGTAAAGATTGCCTTTCTGAGTTCACGAGTTTCTTCGAAGGCTTGACGCCTTAGCAAATAAATTTCTTTGTCTTCCCGGGAAAATTCGGCGAACTCATCAACCAAGTCCAGCAAGTCGAGGCGTTCTTCAAGGGCTTGATGGATTCTGTTGCGGAGCTCAACGGTATTAGCTTCAATCGCAGGCCGTGTCAACCCGATAAAACGGTCTTCCCGAGGCTTTGAATCGGCTTCCGTCTCAAAAGTGTCCAGAGCTACCTCGCCGTCCATTTCAGATAGGAAAGTGTCTTTCGATTTCTGCAAATCTTGCGGGTTGGTTTCTCCGAGTTGCTGGAAAAAATTTTCGATTTGTGCCATTTCCTCCGCAGAAATGTGAGGTTCATTGGCAGGTTGGGACGCGGTGACGACTCTCTGTCGAGAAAAATCTGTTCGTGGTCTCGAGGTTGGTGCGATAATTTCTACCGTTGGGGACGAACCTGCCTTCGACAATATGAAATGGTGAGTCCCGATGAAACCGAGCCCAATGATGGCTGCTGTACCGACAGTGATTTTAGAAGCTGTTCCAATTTTCATGACCGTAAGTCCTCCTGTGCCTATCTGTTTGAATGTCATGGACGGAGTAACAAACACCCCAGTGAGCAGATGCCGCAACCGTTTGGCGAGTTTCCGCTTCGCACGCGACAGCCGAACTGAAATCGCCTTGTATGACAATCCGTGCGTCCGAATCAGTTCCTCGTAGCTTGCACCGTCAAGATAGTAGCCTTTAACTAGCTCCTTGTCTTTTGTCGACAGCGACTCCATTGCGCTGCGAATCAGCGCCCTCTGTTCGTCGCGAATTAACTGCGCATCTAGGGAACCAGGAGCCTGAAACGAGTGTTCGCTCACTTCATTGATGGATACGATATCGACTCTATGTCCCCGCAGTCGGTCTCGTACACAGTTTCGAGCAATCTCCGCCAACCAGCTATTGAATCGGGCTGCATTCTCAAGTTGCGGCAAACCGCGATAAGCATTGACAAAGACATCTTGCACAACCTCCTCTGCATCGTGGGAATCCTTCATGATTCCGATGACTATCGCATAGACGAAGGTGTGATATCTCCTGACTACGTCTGCAAATGCCTGTTCATCGCCATTCTGCGCACGAGAAATGATTGTTGTGTCGTCCGCCACTGTTTTCCAATTCTCCTTTGCACTTAACCAAGACGTAATTTTTCGGTTTTTTCTACCACTTTTTTGCTTCCGCTTGTTAGTCCTAAGTCTGGACTAATGGCGCGTTTCCAATTCGGCTGCGTGCGGGGCGCAAATCTTTTTCGTTCCCAATATGTAGAGAATGTTTTTATCTACAGTGAGACATTGCGACGTCTGGGAAAGGTTTTCAAGGAGACCCAGTCCTCTCAAGTAGTTTATTTTCGGGGAGAACTCTGAAATAAACAAGCCCCCATGTTCCATGAGGATATAGACAAAATTTGCCGAGAGTTGAAAGTCTGTTATTCGTCCTCCTTCATCTGGGGCAATTTTTACCTTTTCCATCCAATTGTCGCGGGAGATTATATAAAATTCTCCACGCTCTGTGATGACATCAGTTACATGTCCTGCCTTGGGCGGGCGTTTTACTCCCGAGTTATACTGGCACCGAATGTATTCTGGTACGACCTCCACCAAAAAAATTCGATTTCCTTCCGATGGCAAAAACCATAATTGAGGGACATCATCGTAAAGATACACCCAGCAGAGATATTGCGAGGACATTTGGGCTTTAACCACCCAGTTTACGCTGAACTCAAGTAAGTTATTCCAATCGGCAAGTTGCCTTGAAAAATCGGGCGGCAGGTCGAGTTGCCTCATATGAGGAAGGCGGTGCAAATCCACCAAAGATAAGAAGTTAATTTCTGAGGTAGGCTGAATTAATTCCGCCTTTCCACGCAAGACCCGGAACAAGAGTAAAGAGGAGGGAAAATCAACCGCGTAGGACTTAACTAATCTGGGCAGTTTAGGTTGTGAGAGATCAAACACATGCAGGTATTTGTGTGCGTCATGTGCGTAGGCGTGGTTTCCGCGTATTTCCAAATCAATGAGATGGCTACGGATATGTCCTTTTTTTCCTGCGTGAAACACCCAATTTGGTTTCAGTGGATTCTTGAGATGGAGCACATACAAGCCGTTCCGAGTTGGGAAAAAGGCATAATCATCGTAAACCGCCGCTTTGCCCGAGACCGTTTCAAGCGGGAGATTCCAAAGCAGCGTTGGCGCTGCCGGATTCATTACATCCAGCAAATGAACGCCATATGCTGTGGTTGCCAATACGAACTGTTTCCAGACGGTTATACTGCTATAATATTCGGGTTTTGAAGGCAGATAGACTGAGGACACCCTGATAGGCTTGGTGGGGTCCGAGACATCCACAATCTCCAAAACAGTGTTAAAATCGGCAACTGCTAACCATGCTCCAGTATCGGAAATAGGTGATTGCAGATTTGAACCGCAACTATTAACACAAACCAGAAAAAGCGGAAACATCATTAGGTGTAACAAGGAAATTGAGATGAAAATCCATGTCTCTCGCTGTTTTTCTTTCACACAACTGCTTATCATCACGTATCCCCCATTAAAAACCGGATGGGTGTAATTCGCATATTAAGTATTGACCCTTCTTGTGTCACTGGAATCAACTCTATTTCCATGACTCCCTCGAAAAGAGGCAGAAGTTGTTCAAAGCCATCCATGTCCCGTGTTATTAAATAATACTTTGACAATAGGTTTGGCAATTCACTGTCAAGAGTGTCTATCCTTCGTACGGCTTGAATCTTCTGTTCATGAACTTCCGGCGTCCAGGGCACATCGGCCATGCGAATTTCCATCAGTCTTTTATACTCGTCAGTTCCGTCATAAAGCCGTTCAACTATAGAATCAACTTCGTTCTGTCGCTCAGGGGTTAGCCCCGAATCCGACTTTGAAGTTTCCGGCTCATCATCAGAATTATCATTAGTGCCACCAGGAAAAATTCCCTCTGCTTCTGCTATTTCTGCCAAATCTGCATCCTGTTGTGTGCCTGCTTCATCGAGTTGCGCGAAAAAATTCTCTATCTGTTCCATCTCCTCAGGGGAAATTTGGGGTTCTTCTACACGCCGGGGTGCAGTGACCGTCTTTTTACGAGTAGCATTTGTTTGGGGGGCCGAGTGGGTAGCTTCACTTGATGCTGACGTTACAATCTCAACCAATGGGGACGAATCTTCTTTTAAGGATATAAACTGGTGAATCCCAATGAAGGCAATCCCAATGATGGCTGCTGTACCGACAGTGATTTTAGAAGCTGTTCCAATTTTCATGACCGTAAGTCCTCCTGTGCCTATCTGTTTGAATGTCATGGACGGAGTAACAAACACCCCAGTTAGCAGATGCCGCAACCGTTTGGCGAGTTTCCGCTTCGCACGCGACAGCCGAACTGAAATCGCCTTGTATGACAATCCGTGCGTCCGTATCAGTTCGTCGTAGCTTGCGCCATCGAGGTAATACGAACGAGCAATCTTCCTATCCTTTGGCGAGAGCGTCCCCAGTGCACCGCGAATTAGTTCCCTATGCTCTGCGATTATCAACTGCTCGGCAAGCGCGTCCGGTGTTTGGAGTTTGTGTTCGCCTACATTGTTGATGGACACGTTTTCGCTTTTTTTGTCTCGCATCCAGTTTAAGGCTCGATTTCGTGCAATTTTTGCCAGCCAAGGTTTGAATTTGGTGCGTTCTTCATACCGGGGCAAACCGCGATAGGCGTTGACGAAGACGTCCTGCACAACTTCCTCGGCGTCTTCGGGATTGCCCACAATTGCCATGACAATCGCATAAACAAAGGCGTAATGCGCCCGCAATAGGTCTGTAAACGCCTGTTCATCTCCTGCACGGGCACGGAAGATGAGGGTCTTGACATCTGTCACTGTTCTTCGTCCTCCACTTCACCTTATCAAAACACGGTTTTACGACTTTTTCTACCACTTTTTTCGATTCGGCATGGCAGTTTTTGATAAGGCCACCGTGATGCTTCCAACACTGATGCATTCAAGGAACATTTCCTTGGGGGAGTTTCAGATTTTGGCTTGTCCAAGTATGTATCGAATTCGCCGCGGGCAAAACCAGTGCAGGCAGAGCACGTCGTTTCAATATCATACTTCAATTTTGGGCATTGAAGACTGTTGTATCACGGCAACAAAGAGTTCGGGGTCATCAATCTGGAGAGTCGTCGCTTATACCAAACTGTGCAGTTTAAACGAAATCTTGCGCCATTTCCTACACCAACAGATGAAGCGGGTTCATTGCGACAATCAGCTTCTTGGTCCAGCCAATTGTCGGCATGAGATTCTGCGGAGTTGCAAATCTCCCGTCTTTATTGCTGGGGAGTTTTAATTAAAGCCCATAGCGACAGGAGTTTTGCCTTTGGAGCGACCGCCAATGGAACAGGAGACCACACCGGTTTGACATCAGAAGCCGGATGTTGTGTGAGATTGGTCGGATTGTCACCGTCAGCATCCATAACATAAACCTCCGATATTCCATTTCTATTTGTCGTAAAGGCGATTTTCCGCCCGTCTGGAGACCAACTTGGTACGGAGTCCGCCGAGGCGTGTCTAGTAAGCCTGTCAAAGTTTTTTCCCTTAGCACTCATAACATATATCTCATCATTCCCATCCCGGTCTGTCATAAAGGCGATTTTCCGTCCGTCCGGAGACCAGCTAGGACCCGTGTCTGTCGAGGCGTGTCTGGTAAGCCGGTCAAGGTTTTTTCCGTCAGCATCCATTGCGTAAATATCCATGTTCCTATTACGCAATGACGCGAAGGCAATTCTTCGACCATCCGGCGACCATTTGGGAACGCGGTCCACTCCCGGGTCAATAGTAAGCCGGACAAAGTTTTTGCCATTGGCGTCCATAACGTAAATGTCCGAATTGCCATTAAGACCAATTGACTCAAAAGCGATCAATTGACCATCTTTCGACCAGTCTGGGGCCGAATCCATGGAGACCGGGTTATTCAAAATGTTTCGCACCTCGGTCCCATCATCTTTCATCAAAAAAATGTCGCGATTCACACCGTGGCTATCGCGGCTTGAAGAAAAAGCAATAACTGTTTCGAGCGACCGGGCTTGATTAACCGGAATGAGGGCAATGCCCAGTATCAAACAGTAACTGCGCAGATGCGCGATTCGGTTCTTTCGTATGAAATTCATGAGTTGAGCCTCCTAGTTAGGATTCATTCTGAGATTAGGTTAGTTGATTTGCACACTCGGTTTCTCACCCCAATCGTGCGATGCTACTTGACAATCACCATCCGGCGTGACGCGGTGTAATCTCCCGCACTGAGTTGATAGTAATAGGTGCCGCTTGTGACGGGTTCTCCGTTTTGGTTGCGGCCGTCCCAATATGCGGCGCTTGCTCTGTCTCGGTATCCTCCCGACTTTTTACGTCCAATGTCGAGGATACGGACGATATGACCGCCCTGGTCATAGATGCTCAAGGTCACGAGCGCATCGTTCGCCAACTGATACGGTATCCAAGTTTCGGGGTTGAACGGATTCGGATAATTCTGCAGTAGGGCTGTGCGTTTGATGCGTCCAAGTGTAGTAGTCCGTATTGTCAGCGGCTTTACGCCTAATTCGATTGAAAAGTCCACTTCCCACAGCACGACCGTACCGTCCCTACTCCCACTTGCAAGTTTGCGTCCATCGGGACTGAAACCTACGCTAGAAACTACCCAGGTATGCGCGACGGGCATTTGTAAGTGTTTTCCGGTTTTAATGTCCCACAGCCGAATGGCGTAATCCAAACTCCAGCCTCCACCCGCACTTGCGAGCGTGCGTCCATCGGCGCTGAAGGCGAGGCTATTGATTGATTCGATATGCCCGAGGAGTTTTCGCATAAATACTCCTGTGTTGGTATGCCACAGACGGATGGTTCTGTCCGAACCTCCACTAGCGATGATGCTGCCATCGGGGCTAAACGCAACGCTATTGACGTGATTAGTATGTCCGTTGAGGGTTCGCAGATGTTTTCCCGTATCGGCGTCCCACAATCGGATGGTATGGTCCCCACTCCCACTAGCGATGATGCTGCCATCTGGGCTGAACGCAACACTATTGACTTGTTTAATATGCCCGTTGAGAGTTCGCACGTGTTTTCCCGTGTCGGCGTCCCACAATCGGATGGTTTGGTCCCAACTCCCACTGACGATTGTGCTCCCGTCAGGACTAAACGCAACGCTGGTTACCGTTTTCGTATGCCCTTTGAGCATTCGCAGGTGCCTTCCCGTATCGGTGTGCCACAGACGGATGGAATTGTCGCCGTTTCCACTGGCAATGGTGCTGCCATCGGGACTGAAAGCAATGCTATTGACCGAGAACTGGTGTCCGTTGAGGGTTCGCAGATGTTTTCCCGTATCCGCGTCCGTCAAACGAATGGTATTGTAGTTACCACCGCTCGCCATGATGTCGCTGTCTGGACTGAACGCAACACTATAAACCTGAGTCGTATAGCCGGTTATTGTTTGCAGGTGTTTTCCCGAATTGGCGACCCACAATCGGATGGAATTGTCCCAACTCCCACTAGCGATTGTGGCATCGTCGGGACTGAACGCGACGCTCTGTACGCCATCCAAATGCCCTTCAAGTGTATGCAGGTGATTTCCGGTATCGGCGTCCCACAGCCGGATGGAATTGTCCCGACTCCCGCTGGCGATAATGCCGCCATTATGACTGAACACAACACTTTTGACCAAAGACGTATGCCCTTTTAGTGTATGCAGGTGTTTTCCGGTATCGGCGTTCCACAGTCGAATGGTGTTGTCTCCGCTACCACTAGCGATGGTTTTGCCATTGGGGTTGAACGCTACACTTTCTATCCATTCCGTATGTCCCTTCAGGGTTCGCAGGTGTTTCCCCGTACCAGCCTCCCATATACGGACGTAATCGTGCCCGGTTGCACCAGCGATGGTGCTGCCATCGGGGCTGAACGCAACGCTTCCTGCACCAACGCTCCAGTTTTCACCCATATGCCCCTCAAGCCTTCGCAGGGGATTTCCTGTATCGGCGTCCCATATTCGGACGGTGCGGTCTCCACCGCTCGCGCTAGCGATGGTGTTGCCATCGGGGCTGAACGCAACGCTAAAGACCCAATCCCCATGCCCGGTGAGTGTTTGCATGTGATTTCCCGAATCGGCGTCCCACAGGCGGATGGTATAGTCTCGACTCGCGCTGGCAAGGATCTCACCATTCGGACTGAAGGCGAGGCTAGTGACAAAACCTGTATGACCGGTGAGCAGGGCGATTTCCTGATGAGTCGCCGTATCGTAAAGCCAAATACCAATACTGCTAGCCACCGCAAGTCGAGTGCCGTCGGGTGAATACTGTATTTCCCCTATGCTCCCCTTACCGATGCGCGTTTTTGCGCCCTCGGGCAGACCCCATTGCGGTGAATCTTGGGCAAAGCTGTGCGGTAGACATAGAGCGGAGACGAATAATAGGCTAAGCTTCAGCACCTTCGCTTTTTTCATCGGATAATCCTCCATATTCGCGTTCGGCAGCTAATTTCCTAAACTTTAAATTTGGGGCACGACTTTGAGTTTAGTGATTGTTGGAAAATGAGAAAATTATGCGAACGTTTTTTGATTGCGCCATCTCATTCGGACAGCTAATTCTTAACCAAAGGATAAAGAGAAAATGTGTACATAAAACATCATTTTTGCGATTCGCCAAATCCTCAATGGCTGCAGTCATCAAGAACATCTTTGTGAATAAATTAGCAAATTCTGTGCCATTTGTGCAAAAAGAGAACTTTTCAGGCGGTTTAAGCGTAGGCCATTACTAGAGATGAAGAATCGGAATTGGCAATGTAGCGAAATGCTGACAGCACCGTGTCAATTACGCTACACCGTTGTTCACATATTCACAAGAATTGCCGACTGCGAAATAAAACCGGCGAAGATTAAAATTGGCGCACTAGTAATGGAAACCAGTTGCCTTCAACTGCGGGGAAATTGATTGAGCAACGGTTGAGTATTGAGCAGACTGAAACGGGCCAATTGAACGCTGTAGACGTGAACCCTTGTCCGAAATGAAGTGGACATAACGCAACCAAGACTATTTCAAAACCTGGCACTTGGTGCAATTCTCGCCGAATGAATACGAATTAAACTCTTCTAATCGAATCCGTGGGGATGAGACACTCGAAGAAATAACGCGAGAATCATAATGAGGAAACCCGGTAGGTATAAGTTATAGAATTGTTCCTATGCATCGCTATGGGATTTTGTAAGCGCCTTACAATTCCGCGTCGATCAATGGGTATTTTTTATTGCCGCCCATAGCATCAATAATTGCTTCTTTGGAGAAACCGCCAATGGATTCGGCGGCCATGCAGGGCTATTATCGACCGCCGGGTGTTGGGTGAGATTGGTGGGATTACCGCCGTCATCGTCCATAACATAAATCTCCCAGTTCCCATCACGCACTGACGCAAATGCAATTTTACGCCCGTCCGGAGACCAGCAGGGTGCACTATCTTTTGCAGGGTCTCTAGTGAGCCGGTCAGGATTTTTTCCGTCAGCGTCCATGACATAAATCTCCCCGTTTCCATCGCGCTTTGACGAAAATGCAATTTTACGCCCGTTTGGCGACCAGCTAGGACTGACATCCCAGCCGCGGGATTCCGTAAGTTGAACCACGGGCGGATGTTTGCCACTTGCGTCCATAGTAAATATCTCAAGATCTCTGAATCCAGCGCGCCATGACGTGAAGGCGATTTTCCGTCCATCCGGAGACCAGCTAGGATCGCGGTCGAACCCACGGTTTAGCGGAAACCGGAAGCGGTTCTTTCCGTCAGGGTGCATAACGTATAATTCTAAACCTCCAAGCCCCCCAACCCCATACTCAAAGGCGATTTTCCGCCCGTCCGGAGACCAACTGGGATCGACGTCCAAAAACCGGTTAAACGTAAGCCGAACAGGATTGTTGCCGTCAGCATTCATTACGTAGATTTCAGGATTGTTCCCGTCGCGTTCCGCCTGAAATGCGATTCTCGTCCTATCTGGAGACCAAGCAGGGGCCTGATCGTGTGACAATGGATTATTCGAAAGATTGCGTACCTGTGACCCATTCGGTTTCATTACAAAGATGTCACGATTTCCACCGGGGTTGTCACGGTCTGATGAAAAGGCAATCATTGAGTCTAGGGATTGGGCTTGATTGACCGACATGAGGACAAAGCCCATTACCACAATTAGGCTGCGCAAAAACACGATTCGGTTCAATTGCACCGTTTTCATTGACAGATTCCTCCTTTATCATGAAAAGCAAAATGCCGCCGGTTGTTTTTTCACCCGATAGTTTGCTGGAATTCTGGTTTTGCGTATGGTGCGAAAAGGGTTGCTGAATAACTTCGGATTAGATATACTATAGCACTCAAGCGAACTTAGGTCAACGTCCGACCGCTCGGCGGAAAATATGTGCAAGTCAGTTCGATACGCATGTAAAACCCGTGCCGGAACGATTAATGCAACAATTCCCCAAGGGCATATCGGTAAACGCAAGGCATACCACAAGCGGCTTTCAGGACGGTCGTACGAACATTCCTAATTCTTTATCACGTCAATGGAACACGGAGAAGAACAGAGATGGGAGGCGCAATACAGGTTCTCGCAGGCAGCCTTTTGTTAAGCGTTGTTCACGCTTTAATTCCCAATCATTGGATTCCTTTGGTTGCAATCGGGAAGACTGAACAGTGGTCACGCCGCGAAACACTGGGCATTACGGCAATTACCGGAATTGCCCATTCGTTGAGCACAATTCTTATCGGGATTGTTGTCGGATTTATCGGTTTCAAAATCTCCGAATCCTATGAGCTGTTTGCCCACATTGTGGCGCCGTTGATTTTGTTTATTTTGGGTGTGATTTATTTAGTGTTGGATTCAAAAGCCAACCACGCGCACCACCACGTGAACAACGAAAACATTTCGCGGAAATCGAAGTTCGCGATTGTTACCTCGTTAGCCGCTGCGATGTTCTTTTCTCCGTGTATCGAGATTGAGGTTTACTATTTTTCGGCAAGTGCCTTGGGCTGGTTTGGTATTAGCGCGGTTTCAATTATCTACTTGGTCGTGACTGTGCTTGGCATGTTACTGTTGGTCGATTTGGGTCGGAGGGGCGTTGAACGGTTCCATTCTCATTTCTTAGAACACCATGAGCGGGGAATTACCGGCGCGCTTCTGGTTATTTTGGGAATTTTTGCTTTTGTCTTTGAACACTTTTCCCACTAATGTTGTTGCTCCTAAGAGCATTTTTGAGTAATAGGAGGCAAAGCCATTCTTGGGAGTTTGAGGCGCTAAATCTTAAAGAAATTCTATCGCATGAGATTTACGCTCGCCGTCGCTATTCGCTCAGTTGATTCTATTCAGTCGCTTGATTCTCCGCCTACAAGGCGTGGTGTCGCACTCCTAAATAATATTACGGGGGCTATAGAAGACGGGAGAAAAATGAAGCACTGTGCAAAAGAATTTCTACGTTGTGCTTGCAATTACACGCCCCAACAAGCATCCCAACTTGCGATAAATTCTTCTATTCCAAAATCAGACGGCATTTCGTAGAAATGATAGCGCATCGGACCGGACTGAAAACCGGGGAGGTACTGCTCAGTATCCGACTGGAGTTTTGCGTCTAATGGCGCGAACCGATTCCAGAGCGTTTCAATCTGCTCCGGCGAAAAGCGGTTGCCTATCTCTTGAGACCTCGTAATATCCCCACCGTATCCTGGCGGCTTAAATCGAATCTTATACGCAAATTTGGATAACAGGGTGACACACACCATCCGTCCACTCTCGCCCGGATGGAGTGCGGCAATTCCCTCACGAAATGTGTCAGCATCTTTGTCAATCATTGCGTGAAACACCGACACGATACGATCGCACTCTTCGTCGAGTAGGTTGCAATATCCCTCGAAGATTTCTAGTCCCCGGGGCGAAAGATACTCGCCAAAATCTAATCTCCAATACGGGTGAGCGACATACGGAAAGATTGGACCTCCGAACGCGCGGTAGCCGAGATGAATTGTTCGCCTGAGTTTGGGACTGTAGTTGCTGCCCCAATGAAAGATTGTATTGGTATAGGCAACGGCGTCCCCGGCTTTGAGTTCCACTGGAATGCCGTTCGGAAGCGGAACGCGGCTGTTCTCAATCAACTGGCGGTTCTCCTCGTCCGTATTGGATCGGCGGTGGCTTCCCGGTACAACCCACAGCACGTCGTCATCATATAGCGGGATATTCCATTGCACATAGCCCGGGGCATTTTCTAGCATGTCAGACTGTAAACCGCCCAAAGGGGCTTGATCGATGGGGTGAATGTCTCGATGCCAGTGCGACGGCCCATGGTCTCGCACGGGATTGCACATGAGCGCCATTAACGTCACGGTTGCTTCCTTCGACCGCATTAGTTGGCAGCTAACACCTCGTGTATTTTCGTGCAAGCAAAACTCAATTGTGTCAGCGGTTGCTTTGTCTGCTACGTTGGAAAACATTACCCGCGGCTGTGGACTGGTCTCCCATTCACCGCTGGGCGGCGCATCGGGTTTGCGGTTTTGCGCCCAGTTTGCCTTTTGCCGTTCAACCGTGAGTTCAAAACTGTCGCGCAGCTGATTTAACCGTTCAGGGGGAATGACATTGCGTAGAATGATGAAGCCATCATCAAGGATTTGTTGGGGATTAACCTTCATTGTTGTTATCTCCTTGGGCAAACTATCGCTCGCAGGCTGTCCCGGAATCGCAATTTATCGCGTGGTGGATTTCGCCTGTTCCAGCGTCTGATGGCTGAGAATTCGCTGCCGGTCCACAGGCCGCAAATGAGGTTCCACTTGCCGCACAAAATCCTGTAGCGTCTCCGAGGCTGAGGTGCTAGTTGTATCTATAGTGATTTTTGCATCGATTATTGAGTTTGTATAGACTTCTTGAAAGCGGTCTAACACGGTTTCGATATCCTGCGAATTCTTGAGGGGGCACCGGGGATGCGGTTGCTGACGCATGCGATTACGTATAACATCCGGTGACGCTTTCACGAGTACCAATACCATATCCGGCGCCAAAACTTTTAGATCGCTTTCGATGAACCGCGCTAGGTATTGGCGGTCGTGTCCGCCGAGATTCGGATAATACAGCGGTACATATACAGCGTCGCCGTAGTACCAGTTTACAATCAGGAAATCATCGCGATGGTAGAGCACAGGCTGCAGATGATAAACGAATTGGAATCGCTGAAACTGTTCGACAAACGACGGGACTTTCTCAAGGAGTTCCATAACGGTCTCTTCGATTTCGTCCGTAGCTTCTCCTTGACCCACATTTGGGAGCGTGCAGTGGTCGTGGCAGCCGGTATAGCTTCCCATGGTTTGCGCAATCCAATCGGTGATTCCGTTAACTAGCGTCGTTTTGCCAGCATACTCGCAGCCGATTATAAAGATTCGCATCTATGTCCTCCCGAGTGAATACCAAGTTACGGCAGTGCATCCCACCGTCGTGCTGCCAAGTGCAAAAGTCCCCAAGCACTGGAAACTTGCGAGCGTGAGTGTGTTGCATCGCCGCTCAATGATGCCGTAGGAAGAGTTGTAAAACTACACGGTATAAATTCCGTCAATTATATCACACACCACAGACTAGGTAAACAGGATTACCGTTTCACGAGCATGGTTAAGGTGCTATTCCTTTGAATCTAAACGCGAAACTATCACTGCTCCGGCAATATAAGTGCCAATTGCCGCCAGGATTACAGCACTAAACCCAAATGAAATTGCAAGGCAGGTTGCCAGAATTGCGCTCACCACTGAGGCATAACCGTTTATTGCCCATGCCCACGCGATTAGGTGTGGATTGCGCCTTCTCAGCAGGTCTATCCCGAGCGGAAACGGCATTCCCATAAAAAACGCCAGCGGCGCAATGAGTGAAATTGAGATTATTATTTTTATCGGGTCCGGGCTTGCGAGGAAACGATGGAAGATTGGGTTAAACAAGAGGAGATAGAGCAGCGCAATTGCCGATAACGCGCCAATTGCAACGGGAATGGGATACCGCAGCGGAAGTTTTACTTTGAAGTTTAGGATTGTGTCTCTGAATCGCATCGAGAAAAAACTGCCTAACCCTGCAAAAACAAGAAATGCACTGAGCACAACCGCGACGGCATAAGTCGGGTGGGAGAGCAGGAGAAGGAATTTCTGGATGAATGCCATCTCAATAAACATGAAGGCGGTGCCCAAGCTGAAGAAATAACCGAGTATACTCCAATACTCAATTCTACGCGGTTGCCCATTTGTTGGTGTTCGAGAAGTTGGATCCCTACCCTGATGTGTAGCACCCGCGGATGGGCGCTTCGAAAAGATGAGCGGCGCGAAGATTAGGATGAATCCTACCAAAACGGCTTGCAGCAGGGTTGCAATCAGAAGTAGATAACCCCACTCAATGAACGGGATGGAACTCCTGCCGGCTGTGCGAATCATTTGAAATAGCGAATCTAACCGAAGAAAACGAAAAAAATATGGGCGATCGTCGGTCGCGGGACGTATGTTAAATGGATACTGTTTGTAGAAACTCTTTCGATTCTCGAACAGAATCGACTGTGCTACGCGGAAATAGATTGGTTCGGTCAGTTGGTTATACCGGTTTGCCTCTGATTCACCCATGTCGGGATAGTAGGCGGTGTCGAAAGAACGCTCGCCGCAAAAGTTGCGAATAATCGCCCGTTCATGCGGTTGGAAACGACTATTTTTAATCAGGAGCGTTCCTGTGCGCCAGCCACGAATCATGACTAATTTTTCAGCGGGATTTTGCTCACCACTCCGCTCGAAAGCCTCGACCGCTGTACCAAACAGCTTAATCATATCTCGCGGCGGCGTTTTCAACCAGCGCGTAATTGACACGATACCGTTGGGATTCAGATGCTGCAAGAGTTCCGTAATTGCCTCTACGGTGTAAAGATAGCTTTCACTCAGGGCGTGTGTGCCTGCAGCGGACGCATTCACAGAATCCAGCAGTGCGATTTGGATGAGGTCGTATTTCCCCGCCATCGATCTCACAAATCCCCGCGCTTCAGCGTTGTAAACTCGAACCGGATAAGCCGAATTCGATGCGTAAATATTCCCTGCGAAATCCCCGTGCACTTTCTCCACCAAACTGACGACTTGGGGATTCAATTCAACAGCGTCAACGGCACCTGCGCTGTGGTACAAGGCGTTGAGAACGTCGCTCCCGCCGCCTGCACCTAACACTAGTACCCGCGGCCTTTTGAGCAGGTGGTACGCCAATGCCGAAGTTGTGTCGTCCAGATAAGCCAGTTTCGATAGGTCCCCGTCGAAATTGGTGATTGCTGTCATGGCGTCTGCGTCTGTGAATACACCCAATTGCCGCGGTATCGGGTGTTGTGATGTCAAGCTTAAGCCTGGCGCCAATCGAATCGACTCGCTCCGAACAACGTGTAATGCGCCAAGTGGACTGTTAGCCTCGCTCAGAATTTCTGCATCAGGAAAGTTCCGTGCAGCATTCAGACCTTTGTACGGCGAAACTTTTATTGAGATAGGCTTGAGAAACAGAAAGCCGATAAATAAAACGCCGCCGACTGTAATTAGACCTATCCCGCGCCAATGGGTTTTTAGTGCACCCAAATTAGAGATTAAGACTCCAAATATCCCAATTGCTGAAATTACGATGAGAATGGCAGCGGGGGGAACCACGTACATGCAAAAAACAATCCCGAACGCACCGATTCCCGACCCGATGAGATCGAAAAAATAGAGCCGATCAACGCGGCGGTTGAATTGCAGCAGCGCCGTGCCAATACACGCTGCTCCGAAAAAAAATGGGACGGATAGTATGAGGTATTGCGCGAGAAGGGACAGCATTTGGCCCGGCTGCCAGATTAGCATAAACGGATTAAATGGCACATTCTGGTTCAAGGCAAAACAAACGGGGACGCTGATTGAGAATATTATCCCGGAAATACTGTAGGACCATTGAAAACGCTTCATCAGCCAATCCTGAGCGAGGAAAATCACGCTCCCGCTTGCACCAAATCCGAGCAACGCAAGGCTGATAATCATGTAAGCGAAATGACCCCACTGGCCGATAGAGAAAAGGCGCATCAGGGTAATTTCGTACGCGATAATAGAACCGGATATCAGTGAAATTGAAATGAAGTAACGAGTCATTGGGGTAGATGCTTATTTGCCGCGCAGTTAGTTTGGTTGCCAGATTGGGTCGAGGTAAACCTATCACCCAGTATTGCGATTTTCATCAATGCAGTGCCAGATTAGGTATTAACGATTTGGATTGTAGGCGTTTCTGAGTCTCGCGACGCTCGTAACTGCAAAGTGCCGCGTATTGTGGGCGATACATTACACCTGTGACTTTAATGGTATAGTCTTGGTTTAGCCGCTCAAACTGCACTGGTCACAGGCTTCTTCTTTTGCGAACAATCGCGACGAAGATTACTTTTTCTCAAAGTCTAGTAGAATTTCCGCTAACCGTCAACGACAATTCGTTGTTCTTTCGACACGGCATGCATCTCGGAATGGGCCGAAGTTACTTCCTCGTGACAATACGACAGATATTTTGCTTTTTTCTCGCTGTTGTGCTATAATTTCAAACCATCTTGAGGTCAGAAATCGCTATGATGTTTATTGGCCTCCTTAGTCCCTCTCAGCTAAACGCCACAGAAATTCACACGTGAGGTAATCAAGCGATGCAATACGATAAAGCGAATCGAACATTTGATTGCGAACCCACCCTCACCGACACACAAATTCTAGACTTTTGTAAGAATGGTTACATCATCTTGGAAGGTGTTGTCGATGAAGAAACGAACCAACGAACATGTGATTACTTGGAAGGAAGGCTGCCTGCTAACCCCAGTTACATTCCGAAAGGACTTACAACTGCAGATTTAGAACGGATTCGTAACTCTCACGAACCCAGCACAATTTTTCTTGAGGATTGGTTCGTTGAAAACACCCTTCTCAACCGTGAAGTCTGCGGCGCCCTCCGATCATTGCTCGGTAAAAACGTCGGGCTTCCGGTATTGGTTAGTCATCACCGCGCTCAATGCCCCTCGCCTCCACAAGGGTGGCATCATGATGCCGACCATGTGTTTGGACCAGAACTAAATTTTGTTGAAGTGTTCTATTATCCTCAGGACACCCCAGAAGAATTAGGACCAACTGAAATTGTGCCTGGGTCGCACATTCAACCCACGCATAGAGGGCCTGAAGACAGAGGGGTTCTATCCTCTGGTCCTGCTGGTTCACTTATCATCCACCATCAATGTATTCTTCACCGTAAAGGCCCGTCCACCGCTACAGGAACGCGCCACATGCTAAAATACAACTGTTGGCGCACCTCTGCACCAGATAGGGATTGGATTGTTGAACCCGAATTTGACTTACACACTACCTATTACGGCGGACACACTACGGCTAGATATGTTGCCCATATGTTCTACTGGTTGTGCGGCAAAGGAGATGAATTTCGGGTAATCGGCGGACAAGGGTGGCCGTGGTCAACGAATAACCAAATCGGCCCGTCCTATGGATATGGGAAGTCGGAAGGTTATATTCCGAACTGGCGTTACAATAACGGTGACGGCTACGCGGACGCTCCAAACTAGGAAACGCGCAGACTGGTCGGACTAGTCATGGTATGGCCTTTGTATTGGTGCCAGAAGCACGGCGAGCAAGGCTAACCTAGCGAGAATTGTCAAGTGCACCGAGTATTCATCGGTGTCGATGCAAATGACTATAAGGGAAAAATTCTGAGGCTCGCTGAACACATAAAAAGAGTTTTAATCTACACGGCGCTGTTGACCGTTTCGATGTGGGCTTTTTCTCTTGGCGCTGCGGCGTTAATTGACCGAGACGCCCTTGTAGTTGCGCTGCCATTTGACGAAGGTGTGGGCGATGAGGCTAAAGACGTTTCGCCGCATGGGAACCACGCGGTCCTAGTGGAAGGCGCCAGATGGGGTAACGGGAAGTTCGGAAAGTGCCTGAAGGTGAAAGAACCCGCTCGCGCAGAGGTCGCGAACAGTGAAAGCTTCCACTTGCATGGCACTGACTTTACGTTGGCAATGTGGATGAATTTTTCCAACGAACCCGGCGTGTTTGGTTTAATCGGACACGATGATGGCGGTGCAGCGCAGTCGAAGAAGGCAGTCTGGGAATTTTTAGGCGGTACGCTCGTGTTCCACATCAATCGAGCGGACAATAATGTCGACTGGCTGCGTTCTGAGTTTATTGGGACTCCTGAGCTTAACCGGTGGTACCACGCCGCACTTGTCAGGAAGGGAAAACAGTACACACATTATCTCGACGGTGAACTGTTTGGTGAACAGACGGCAAAGGAGGAAATTCCCGAGGGAATCAACAACCCACTCACCATCGGCATGACAGAGCACTACCTATTTTTCGACGGACTTATCGATGAAGCGGTCGTTGCGCACCAGGCGTGGACCCACCCGGACGTGCTGAAGCATTACAATGGCGGCATTCAGGGCATATTGCCAGTTGAACCTGGCGCGAAGTTGGCGGTAGCGTGGGGCGGCTTAAAGACAAACCGTTCGTTCCGTAATTGAGTTAATCCTTGCCTCATATGGTGATTTTTTCCAATCGTCCATTTCGCTGAATTTCCAAATACGACCAAATCCTTGCACGTGGTTTTACCTTGAAACACGTATCCGCCAATCCCTTGTAATATAAGAACAAACAGGATAAATTGCGCATTCTGCATAGTGATGAGTCTAGGATGTAGATCATTGGTTTGAAACTTAACCGTGCGACTGGAAAGCCCAAACCTGTCTAAATTAGTAATTACCCGGGCAAATATCCGTCTATCCTGAATTTCGAAGCCACCGGGCGTCCGAATCCCGTCTACGGCCCGAATACGTGAGATGCCATTCTTCTTTTGGGGTCTTGGCGGCATGCGGAATGCTGCCATTCCATGCGTCCATTTTCAATTTCCTGTTCTATTATCAACCGGTTTAAACCATCGTAGGTCGAAAACACAAGGCCGTGTCAGATGCTTGATCATGTAGTATTAGAGAATCTACTCTTAATAGACGTTGAGACTGCTCCGGTTGAACCAAAATTGGAATCTTTGCCGAAGGCAATGCAGGTTGCATGGGAGTCGAAGGCGAGTAAACACCGCAAGGATGATGTGGCGCCGCAAGATTACTTCTTCGAACGAGCAGCCATATTTGCGGAATTTGGGAGAATTGTGTGTATTTCAGTCGGTTATTTCTTAAAGGACAACGAAAGTGCTGATAAGTTAAACTTTCGTATTAAATCGTTCTCAGGCCGCGAAGAAAGACCGATATTGGATGGATTCACGGAGCTACTTAACCATCCGCATTTTAATAAACCGGAAATCCGTTTGGCTGGCCATAACATCAAAGAGTTTGATGTTCCCTATATCTGCCGCAGGGCTTTGGTAAATGGATTAATGCTTCCCAAGATTTTGGATATTTCAGGGCGAAAGCCTTGGGAGACCAACCTTGTAGATACCATGAACCTGTGGAAGTTCGGGGACTATAAGAACTACACTTCTCTCGCCTTGCTCACTTCCCTATTTGGTCTACCCACCCCTAAAGATGATATTGATGGGAGCGAGGTAGGAGCGGTCTTTTGGCACGAAGATGATGTGGATCGAATCACCCGGTACTGCCAGAAGGACGTGCTCGCGGTTGCGCAGCTCTTGCTTCGCTTCAAAGGCGTGCCGGCACTGGAAAACGAGGATGTTACGATTGGGGATTAACGAATTGCATCAAGTATTACCCCCATCGAGCAGGTGGAAAGTTTTTAACCAATTTCTGTTCAAACTATTGGCGAGGAGCCTGATAAAACGTTTTATTGAGTGATAGCGCATCGGCTTAAAGTTTGGGAAATGATAGGATTGCCAGATGCCTACCTTAATACAACAAATTGTTGACAGATCGCCGCACATGTATGTGAGAAAGATGGAGGGCCTCCACGATGAAATACGATAAAACCAATAGGACGTTTGACTGCGAACCCACCCTTAACGACACGCAAGTTTTGGAATTTTGCAAAAATGGGTTTTTAATTTTGGAGGGTGTTGTCCAAGATGACATAAATCAGCGTACTTGCGATTACCTGGACGGAAAAATTCCGGCTGAACCCAGTTATATTCCCGAAGGACTCACGCATGAGGATTTAGAGCGAATTCGTAATTCGCATGAACCCAGCACAATCTTCCTTGAAGACTGGTTTGTCGAGCATGTTGTGCTCAATCTTCAGGTCGCGGGGGTTGTACGGTCGCTCCTCGGAAGGAACGTCGGGTTGCCCGTGCTGATGAGTCTTCATCGTGCTGAATGTCCAGGTCCAGCGCAGGGGTGGCATCATGATGCAGACCACGTATTTGGGCCTGAGGTTCGTTTTATTCAGGCATTTTACTACCCGCAGGACACGCCATTGGAGATGGGCCCTACGGAGATTGTACCGGGATCGCACATTCGCCCTACCCACCGTGAGGCGGGAGAGAAAGGCCTTTCAACTAGCGCCCCCGCCGGTTCGTTTGTCATCCACTTTTTTCAGATCCTTCATCGCCGCGCCGAAGCCACTGGCGAAGGGGTTCGGCATATGCTGAAATATAACTATTGGCGTACAGTGCCGCCGCACAGAGATTGGATTGTTGAACCGGACTTTAACTTTCATACTGCCGACTATGGGAGCCATGGTATTGCCAGATACATTGCGCACATGTTCTATTGGCTTTGCGGAAAAGCCGACGAATTTCGGATAATTGGAGGTCAGGCGTGGCCGTATTCAGGTTCAAGCATGAACCAGATTGGGAAAACCTATGGATTCGGCGAACCGGAGGGTTTTATTCCAAACTGGCGGCACAATAACGCCGACAATTACTCAATACCATCATGAAAGGTTGGGGTCAATGCAGGAATTGAGCAATAAGGAGTTCCACGTCGCTGTGGATGGCGATAATACTAATCCGGGTACGCGGGAAAAGCCTTTTGCGACACTGCACCGCGCACGTGATGCGGTGCGTGAGTTCAAACAGGATTGCGGCTTGACCACGGCTGTGACTGTGGTGGTGCGCGGAGGCAAGTATTATCTGGACAGCCCATTGGTTTTAACCGAACAGGACAGCGGCAGTCGAGAGTTTCCGGTTATCTACACCAGCCACGCGGGCGAAGAGGCAGTTATTAGCGGAGGCGTGAAACTCACCGGCTGGGAGAAACATCAGGATAGTATTTTTAAGGCGAAACTCCCGCCGGGCAGTTGGAGCGTGAGTAAAAGCCGGCAGTTAACGTATAATGGTGAATTGCAGGTCCGAGCGCGTTGGCCCAATTTCGACGCGAATACAAACCCAGTCATTGGTGCATATTTGAACATCGAGGATGCAGCAGAACCGGGCAGCGACACTTCTTTCAGATTTGCGCAGGGCGCGCTTCCCCGTGGGTGGAAGAAACCTCAACTGGCGGAAGCGCTTGTTACGGTTGCGGGCGGATGGAGTACGAACGTCGTACCTGTTGAATCGGTGGACCGTGAAAATAGCATCATACGATTGCAACGGCGGACATGGCATAGCGAGAACGACAATTTCGTGCGATACCGTCACATGCCATTTCGAAATCGAGGGGAAGGTGACGCGCCGTTCGTGATGGAGAATATCTTAGAGGAGTTAGATACTCCTGGCGAATGGTGCCTCGATACTGAAGATAGGGTTGTCTATTTCCGGCCGCCTACACCGTTGTCGCCGGAGAGTGATGTTGTGCTGCCGCGCCTTGACAATTTAGTCGATAATCAGGGTGCTTCGTACGTTTCGTTATCCGGCTTTACATTTACCGAGACCACCAGCGGCGACAATTATCATCGATCGGGCCTCGACGGTTACGGAGCCATGTTTCCGGTCAAAGGTTGGGACTACTGTGGTGAGGCGATTCATTTGAAGGACGCATCGTATTGTGTTATTGAAGACTGCCGTTTTTATGCCTTGGGCGGCAACGCAGTTTACTTAGAAGGCGACAACCTAAAGAACCAGATTGGACACAACGAATTCAACTATATCGGAGCCAATGGTGTAGCTCTTTTAGGAACTGCCGAGTCGCATCCCATTTCCAACAAGGTCGTCAATAACCACTTCGACCGAACGGGATGTATACTACATTACACAGCCGCCGTTTTTGCGGGGTTAAGCAATGGAAACTGGATTGCCCATAATGAAATCCATGACGTTCCGCATCACGGAGTAAATCTTGCCACGAATGGCCATGGCCGCAATCTGTTAGAATACAACGACATTCGCCGCACATGCTTAGTCCTGCACGACACTGGCGCTGTCAATATGTGGATGGATCCCTATGAAATCGGCGATGATGGACGAGTTTATGTGCTCAACAGGACCGATCGCGCGGGGCACATTCTACGGTACAATTACATCACGGATACCGTGCAAGGGTTTTACTTGGATGACTGGGCGAGCAACTGCCTGGTGTACGGAAACATTTTTGCCCACGTGTGGAATGGCGTGACCATCCACGGCGGAAAAAATAATCTGATAGAAAATAATATCTTCTATGATAGTGCGTGCATGGTCTACATAGCCAATGATTTGACTCATCGTCCTGAGGAAAGCGCAAAAGAGATGTGGGGCTTCTGTGTAGGAAATCGCGCACGGAACAACGTATATCACTCGGGGAAAGGAAATTTGTGGTGGCTGTATACCGACGACAAAGAGTTCGGTCTACTCGACGATAAACGCATCGCCGAGTCAGAGGGAAATGTGTACTACATGACGCATGAGAATTACCAGATAGGGGAAACTTGGATGGAAAGACCCATGGTAGTGTACACCTTCGATGAATGGCAAAAAATGGGTTACGACACTACTTCGGAGATTGCCGATCCGATGCTGATAGACCCTGAAGACGAAAACTTCAACTTACATCCGGACTCACCGGCATTGAAACTCGGATTCCAACCTATTGACGCAAGCAGAATCGGCATTCAGTCCAAGGCCAAATCGGATCGATAATACTTTTTACAGGATAGGCAGCCATCTTTAGGATATTTTGTCGTGGTTCGCTCGGGACGAGATGTTTCATTGAAGATTGGTTTATGCGACTGCCACCCAAGCAGTCGTGCGCAATGCTCCCAGATTGATGGTTAATCTTATGAGCCTGATAGCGTGCGCGCCGACGCGTGCGGCATCATCATGAGGGTCGCATAAATTTTTGCAACTGTGACAAGATCGGTGATACTCACCCGTTCATCTACGCCATGAGCACTTTTACCGTCAACGCCGTATCCTACTCCTGGTAGACCACCATCGACCACGAAAAAGTGAAGATCTGTGAATCCGCTTGTAGCACTAAAGCTAGGGGGCCGTTCGCGAACGACTCGCACGGCTTCGCCGAAGGCTTGCACGAATGGGTGCCCCACGTCTACGATGCAAGGTGCAATAGAGAGGATTGTGTTGACATCTACTCTTAACTCCGAATCCGAGGTGCAAATTTCCTTAATGATTTCCCGAATTTCTTGTTCAACTTCTTCAAGGTTTTCCGAAGGAATGACGCGCCGGTCAATAGAGAAGGTGGCTTGCGCCGGAACCGTATTCACTTTATCTCCATCGGTGCCGTGAAAGACGCCACCGATACTAATCGTCGGACGCCGATGCTGTCCCGAGTCTGTTTCAAAAACGCGCTCGGGCGGCGCTAAACGCTCTTTTTGGAGTTGAAGCGCCGAAACGAGTGATACCATTTTCTCGAACGCATTCAAACCCTTTTCCGGCTGAGACGCGTGTGCTGCCACACCGTGAACTGTCACGTTTATCCAAATGACGCCGTTGTGGCCGACACCCACATTCAAGAGGGAACCCCCTTCGCAGTTGACGACATAATCCGCCTGAATCATCCGATTTTGAACTAAATAACCTGCGCCGAGTTCCCCTCCGATTTCCTCATCGCAGGTGAAGGAACATTCAATGTTGAAGACAGGTCGAAGGTTGTTCTCCCGAATGGACGAAATCGCAAATAACAAAGCAGCAACTGAATCCTTCATGTCGTCGGCACCTCTGCCATAGAGCCATTCATCTTCGATTTCAGGTGCAAACGGCGGAAACCGCCAATTCCCAGCAACTGGAACGACATCGTAGTGGGCGTTGAAATGAATCGTTTTATTTGCGCCAACATCCCATCGGGCGATTAAGTTGAGACGCGGATAAGCGTCTGCATGGGGCAATACACTAAGCGTTTCTGATTCTGGTACTGGAATAACCATTGTGTGAAGACCAAGCCCTTCACACCGCTTTTTGAGCAGATTGACCATTTCCACATAATTTCTGCCCGGTGGATTAGTGGTGTCCACTGCAACTAACTCTTTCAGAAGATTGCCTAACCTCGTGCGACTTTGTTCAATTGTCCGATATACTTTTTCCACCGTCATTTCATCCTTTAATTGAGTGGAGTGCGTGTGTAGTATTCATTTAACTTTCGAAAGAATCCCGTGCCCTATTCCAAAGAATTCTTCGCGCTTCAACTATCCTGTGCGCACAAGCTCGCTAACAGATTTCGGCGAAATTTGGATGATATTCTGTACGATTACACCACATTTGCCAGAAGTATTGAGTTAACACCCGAAAGACCGTACGATCAGTCGAATCCTGTTTGGAAAGGCTATATTGAAGGACTACGTAGAGCGGTAGACGACGCAGAATGGACGCACTATTATTACTCGAACCATTGCGCCAAAGACCCGACATCCACGGACGAGGCGTTCAATGGTAACATGTTATTTGGTTCTTTCTATTTCGTTCTCCGTGACAATCGAGTTGTCAGGCCGCATTTCATAAAGTTGGGAGATGATACATCTCCGAATAGCCCCATCAGCAAGGAGAGATTAGCTGAAAGTCTAGCGAATTTGACGAGTATGTTCCAATATATCAAGGACAATGTCAGTGGGGCAAAAACGGTTAAAGGCAACACCTGGTTATACAATTTGGAGGCATACAAAAGGCTTTTTCCGCCAGAATACACGGCACAGATGGTAGCGAATGAATCGCGCGAATTCCAATTCTTGTCGTTGTGGGGCCAGTTTTTTGATAGAAATTGGCAGGTCAAAAACTTGCTCGCAAACGAATTACTCAACCGAATAGATGCGCTGAACAGTTTGGCAAACCTAAGGTTCTGCTTTCCGTACCAATCGTTGATGCCTGAGTTGAATATTCAGGCATTTTATGATTTCTATGGAATTAGTTGACGGCAGCGAACCGGAAACGCCGTGACGGCATCGGTTGCGTAACTGTGTCACGGACGATGGCACATTGCGTTAGCATGTATGCGGCGAGCGAGTCAACTAACTTTGATTTAATGTAAGTTCGCCGTCTTGCCCGACCTCTGTTTTGGCATCATTTTCATCACGGCGTAAACCTTGGCCAACGGTAATACGTATTACCAGTGGTTTGAATCAAAATTAACTATGGGGAAATTTCTCCTCTGTGCAAAGGTGTCAGCTACGATTTCGCGCTGAAATCGCGTTCTCTCCTACATTTGCTTGTGCGCGATTTTGAACATATTATATGGTCAGGTTACGAAAAACGTCTATTCCTTTCTCGAAAAGCGGCTCATGTAAAATGTGAGTGCGGACATCCAAGAAATCTGCTATACTCTCGGGAATGAATTTTCCAATTCTCGATTTAGTTGATGATGACCTTGTAATCGACTAATCGCTCAATCACTTCCACTCCCACGGCTTGAAATGTTTGCACAAAGGCTTGTGAACAAACGCCCGCAACTTTCGCCGCTCCTTACGCGTGGTTCGCAAGAAGTAATTGAGCGCTTATATAATGGTGTGTAAGTGTTTAATAATGCTCGGAGGTATCTCCTTTAACTTTATCTTGCTATTAACGTCATGCACCGTTCTCAACATGACACCAACCGAAGCCCGGAGCCATTCGTACAAAGTCAAGTTTGGAATTCTAACAATTCTTTTCGTCAATCAGATAGTTGAGTACGCTTCCCTTCGAAGGCACTCCCGTGAATAACGACATACAGGGTTCCCGCCGCGTAGACCAACAGTCTTAAGTCGAGTTCACCATGAAGAAGGTGAACCGAAAAGGCCACGGCGAAAACTAAAATCAGGACCAAACCACCTAAACGAATGGTCTTTGGAATCATAAAGACCATTACGGCTATTGACTCGACGATGGCTAAAATAAGTAAGGCTTGATTGTCTGTACTAAGAGCGTGTTTCACCCCCGAGACACTTTGAAGCAATACGACGATAGCCAAGGTGAAATGGAATCCAATAAAAGCGCTGCGAATCATCTTGTGATTCATGTACTTCCTCTGTAATGTATGTTGCGTTGCAACGGAATACAAAATGTCATTGGGGGCTTAGACTTGACCATAAGCGTGAGAAATTGTGTGGGGCACTGAATTAAAAGTTCTCTGGAGTTACTTGTAAAATTCCCCGGGTCTTCTACCGAATTCATGGGGCAAATCAAAATTAAAAGCACAATAGGCGTAACACCAAATTCATTGTCACCGACCATCAGATGTGCGAAAATGCCAGAGTGAAACCAAAGAAAAAACCAGCATACGCCCGCTCATTTAGGAATTCAGACTTTTTAGTAACGATTAGGTATAACGCCAAGAACTTTTGCAATGGCTAATGGATACATCAGGCAGGTAGGTTACCCTGATCTAGATAACGTCTCGTTAACCCTTATGAATTAGAGTTATTATTGGGAAGACCGTACCCATTAGGGTAACACATTTCCCAAACCGTTGCACTCTTTTTTACATGAGTTTCTGAAATCCTGGAACAGCATTTTGCCCGGTTTCTGTACCTGAATGGCTGCTATTCTATCAATCTTCAAAAACTCTTGACAAGCATTCGATCAGGTGCTATGCTTTGTTTCGCAAAATCCCGTGAAGTAGATGTTGATGTATTCTTGCCCAACGCCTTTCTCCCATTGTGCCCATATTATTGCCGCATAGTCAGATCCATGATCTTGGGTCTGAGGTCTAACGACTGATAATTGTGCATGGGTAGAAAAGGAATCGGAGGGTAATCATGGAGAATGTTGCGTGTTGAAAGATCGATTAATGCCTAACTGGATTACGTTGTGCTATGGTGCGCACGGCACACATGTCCGTATTTGGTCGAAGGATGCCTCCACAACCAGCCATGTAAATTGGATTCGTATTGTGATGGCCATCATGGCAGTAGTGTCGGCGAGTTCTGCTGCTTTTCGACAAAATTAGCTAAAGATATGGCAAATTAACACAATTTGATACTTTCTCTCTTTCATGAGCATGTGCCATCATCTAAACAGACTTTGGACTTTTACAGAAGAAAAAAGAGTAGGCAATTAGGGGAAGACTGTTGAACCTCCAAATAGGTTATCACGGTTTGGCGAACATTAGGGCGGTTGAAACGGATTCTTCATTAACCGCGTGATACCTAGATTGCAGGCTTAAATCAAACAGCCAAAATGCTAGATTTTCGTTCGATAGAGTCACTCATTGAACTTGCGCTCGCGGAGGACATTGGAACCGGCGACATAACTACCGAGGCCACAGTTTCCACTACGCAAAAAGGAATCGGCGTTATTGTTGTCGAGGACGATGGTGTGATTGCTGGACTTCCGGTGGTTGAACGTGTTTTTCAAAAGATTGACCCGTCACTTGAATTTCGGAAGTTTGTCGCGGATAGCGATAGGGTTAGGAAGATGACTCCAATCGCTGAAGTAAGGGGCAGCGTGAAACCCATCCTCACCGGTGAACGCACTGCGCTCAATTTTCTGCAGCGTCTGTCGGGAACTGCAACGATGACCGCGCAGTTTGTTGAGCTAGCTGAGAAATATGATGTGCAGATCACGGATACACGTAAGTCCACCGCTGGTTGGCGAGCTGTTCAGAAGTACGCCGTCAGTATGGGCGGCGGGAATAATCATCGTTTTGGACTTTTTGATGGCATCCTTATCAAAGATAATCACATTATAGCAGCCGGCAGTGTTTCCAGAGCTGTGAAGAAGGCTAAATTTACAGCCCCACACACCATGAAGATTGAGGTTGAAGTCGAAACACCCGATCAAGTTGAAGAAGCCATGAGTGAAGGAGCAGACATTCTATTACTGGATAACATGCCAGTGGAGCTTATGAGAACTACCGTCGAAAAAGTCGCTGGTCGAGTCCTTATAGAAGCATCGGGAAATGTAACGATTGACAAAGTAGACGCCGTTGCGGCAACGGGAGTAGATTTAATCTCTGTCGGGGCATTGACGCATTCGGCGATTCCCTTAGACATGAGTTTGGATTTAACGTTAAACTGAAGTAATGGGATTAAAGCACGAGTAAGCATGGCTTTGAAATAAAAACCGATGCAAGCGTTCTTGAGTCAGTCGCTGAACCGAAAGAATATTATTCGTGGGTTTCTATTTTTTGTACTCTGTACACTAATTGGCTTGTATGTCAGTTTTTTGTGGGGAGGCACGAAAAATCTAGGCAGCGCGTTGAGTTCGATACGCGGCAAGTTCTTAATTATTGCGCTGTTTTGCATGCTATCGGATTGGGCATGTGGCGCCGCACGCTTCTACATTTTTGTGCGAAAGATGACACCGCAGGTCACCTTTTTTGATAGCATCCGCGCCACTTTAGCAACACTTTGCGTGGGTGGAATCACGCCGTTTCAGATGGGAGGAGTCGGATACATCTACATTTTCAACCGGAGCGGAGTACCACTATCGGGTTGTATGACGCTAGGCATCATCAGTTTTATCGGTACGCTGATGTTTCTTATCTGTTCAGCGGGCTACGCTGTCTGGAAATCTCCCAGTTTTTTACCCAAAGGGTTTGCCATATTCGGCCAATATAGTTTAGCGATGTTTGCCCTTGTGCTCTTGTTCTTGTTCGTCATGGTCATCAAGCCCGGCGTTCTCCTGTTTCCGTTGACGAAGATTCGCCTCATGAACCGCCGCGGTTTTCCATTCCCCACCAAGGTTTTGAATCGTTTGGTGTTATCGGTTGAGAAATTAATTGGGGAGCACAAGGCGTTTACCCACATGTTCATCGCACACCACAAGGGAGTCTTTGCTTTGAGTCTTCTCTTTTCGGGCGGCATATACATGAGCCGATTCGTGGGCGGATATGTTATTGTGCAGGTGTTAGGCGGAAACGCGCCGTTTTGGGACGTTATTGCAGCACAAGCAATACTACACTTTACAACACTGTTCGCACCAAGCCCGGGCGCAAGCGGAATCGCCGAATTTTTTACTGTTGTTCTAATGGAGGATTTGATTAAACCCGACGTGGTTGCGCTGTACGCACTAATGACACGTTTTTTCACAACTTATTTTGCTGTCGCCATTGGAGGAACCGTTTTAGTCCCACAATTGGCGAAGGACTTGAAGCAGGGAAAAGTCGAATAGTTCGTGTTTTGAGAGTTGCACGCGATTTGGACATCTAAGTATGAAGGCATTCGTCACTGGCAGCACGGGTTTCATTGGTAGCCACCTCGTCGAGTTTCTCGTCCGCCAAGGTATTCACGTAACCTGCCTAGTGCGAAAAACGAGCGATTTACGCTGGCTCAAACATCTGCTGAATGCGGATTCTGAACCGATTGAACTGGTTACAGCGGATATTGGCGATTATGATACTCTCGCCCAATTGGTCAAAGATACAAACCTTGTTTTCCATCTTGCAGGATTAACGAAGGCGCCTGACGCTGCGACTTACGATCGAGTCAATGTACAGGGAACCAAGAACCTAATCAAAGCCTGTTTACGAAAAAATTCCGACTTGGACCGGTTCGTATATTGCAGCAGCCTTGCGGCAATGGGACCGTGTTCTTCCGCGACACCAATGACTGAAGACGCTTCTCCGCAACCTTTGACAGACTATGGTAGAAGCAAGCTAAAAGGCGAATATGTAACATACGAATATGCCAATCGATTGCCGATTACCATTATTCGCCCGCCCGCAGTCTATGGTCCACGGGATACTGATGTTTTTCTCTATTTTCAGTTCGTTGAAAGAGGGCTGATGCCAACCCTTGGCAATGAGGAAAGGCTCTTGAGTTTGGTTCATGTCAAGGACTTGGTAGCTGGAATCTACGCCGCCGCTGCCTCCAATCTTGCTATCGGAGAAGCTTATTTCCTCACGGATGGTGCTCTGCATTCATGGAATGATATCGGAAGTACAATTGCTTACGCGTTAAAAAAATGCCCTCTCAGACTTACCGTACCTTTCGTAATATTGGACATGATTGCGATGTGTACTGAAATTGCAGCCAGAATAACTCGTCAGGCCCCGACCTTAAATCGACAAAAGATACGTGAACTCAAACAGCGATTTTGGATATGTGACAGTACAAAAGCGCAGCAACAGTTTGGTTTTGCCCCAGTGTATCCGCTTGAAAAGGGAATTCAGGAGACCGCAGAATGGTATCGCTTAAGTAATTGGCTTTAAACTCAGGAGGGAGAGAAGATAATGGAATAGAGTACATTTGACAGGAAGATAAAGGCTGCATAGGTACATAAATTGATTTCGTATGAATATTTTCTACTCAAGAACATGGAGGCGATTAATGGGAATAACGATCCATCCAGAAAAGACAAAAATCGGCTGGGTTGGGACTGGGGTAATGGGACGCTGGATGTGCCAGCATATCATTAATCTCGGATATTCTGCAACTGTCTACAGCCGGACGAAAGAAAAAGCACAACCGTTACTTGACAGCGGGGCAATTTGGGCAGATGACCCGAGTAAAGTTGCCGCAGCGTCCGATGTAATCTTCACAATTGTAGGGTTCCCGCCGGATGTGAGGGAAGTTTATCTTGGTGATAACGGCATCTTAAAGGGCGCAAAAGCGGGTAACATCATCGTTGACATGACGACGACGGAACCGTCACTTGCACAAGAAATATATGAACAAGCAAGTTCGCAGGGAATTTCGTCCGTTGATGCACCGGTCTCAGGAGGAGATGTCGGTGCGCGCGATGCGCGGCTTTCCATAATGGTGGGCGGGGATTCCGACGTTGTTGAAACCATCATGCCGCTTTTCGAAGCCATGGGAAAAAACATCGTGCATCAGGGTGCTGCGGGAGCCGGACAGCACACCAAGATGTGCAATCAGATTACAATTGCCGGAACAATGATTGGAGTCTGTGAAGGGTTGTTCTACGGATATAGGGCGGGTTTAGATTTGGAGACAATGCTCTCATCAATTAGCGGCGGTGCGGCAGCATGTTGGGCGTTGAGCAATCTTGCGCCCCGCATTCTTCAGCGTGATTTTGATCCGGGCTTTTTCGTTGAGCACTTCATTAAAGATATGGGGATCGCGCTTGATGAAGCCGAGAAGCTGAACATGAGTCTTCCCGGACTCGCGCTTGTACATCAGCTTTATCTCGCCGTTAAAGCCCAAGGTCATGGGCGCCTTGGCACGCAAGCACTCATGTTAGCTCTAGAGCAGATGTCGAACGCGAAAGTTGATTAGAAATTGCTAACGCTTCGTTTTCCCTGGTTTTTCGAACGCTACAATCTACGCACGCCGCCTCAGGTGTAAAGGGTGTTTTGAAATCGTCCCAATCAGGATTGGGATTGGTCAAATCCATCGAATGCCTACATGACCTATCGAACAACCGCGCCGCGTGAAGGAATACTTGGTAGAATCAGAATTTAATCTTAACCGAAAATATCAGTCTTTTCCGGCATGCACAGCGGTTTAAATGGGCGAATTGAAGCACAATTCGGAAACAATTCATTTTTTTCTGCGTTTTATGCAACAAATACTTGACGATGCACCACTAACTATTGTATAATAGCGCATTCATGACGGAAATTTCCCCCCAGTAATCACCTATTATCCACCGCACAGATTTGCTTCGTCTGAACCTGCTTTGCTACTTCAAAGTAAATTTGAAGCCTCTTCTATTGGACTTTTTCAGTGATGGCGGAATCTGCGCCCTAAATTTCGGAAGTTTATGTCAGTGATTTAAGTCTCGACCGCCCAAATACCCTGCATAGCGTAGTAAAACCTATCCAATCCTTGAAAATATTAATTGAGCAATAATCGGCAAGGGTTTTGTGAAAGACTTCTGGAATTGGATGGAAAATTCGCAAATTCTGCAATGTTTCCGAAGTGGTTTATGCCTTTGATTTAGAATCCAACCAAAAATAGTTTTGTGTCTTCATGCCCAATTATCCGATCTAATTCTTTTGCAATGGTTTGCCTTATCTTTGCGTTTCATCCAATGGGGTAAGTGGAAAATAGCATGTTAAAAATGCTTACTTTTCATCTTTGAAGTTGTGAAGCCGTGCGTAAGCTAACTATGAGCAACTTACTTTATGTGTCGGTTGTTAATGAGGAGTAACTAATAATATGGAGAATGTGGACATTACTAAACTCCAAGAATCGACGATCTCCGAACTCAATGCTACGGCTGGGAAACTTGGCTTGAGCGGTTATAGCGGCCTCCGAAAACAAGATTTGATAACTCGGATTCTAGAGGCCAAAGCAGCGAGCAGTGGTTCGTTGTTTGGAGGAGGTATTCTTGAGATTTTAACGGATCGAGATCAAGGGTATGGATTCCTTCGTTCATCTCGATATAACTATTTGCAGAGCAATGATGACATTTATGTGTCTCCCTCTCAGATTCGAAAGTTTGGTCTGCGGACGGGACATGAGGTTCAGGGGCAAATCCGTCCGCCGAAAAAGGATGGCAACAAAGAAGAATATTACTTTGCGTTATTGAAGATTCAAGAAGTCAATGGTGAGAATCCTGAATTTGCAAAGGACAAAATTCTTTTTGATAATTTAACGCCTGTCTATCCCTATGAACAGTTAAAGCTTGAACATGATCCGCTCGAATTCTCGACGCGAATCGTCGATTTGATGTCGCCCATCGGCAAGGGTCAACGCGGTCTTATAATTGCACCTCCGTACAGCGGTAAAACCACGCTGTTGAAAAATATTGCTAGCGGCATCACCGCGAATCATCCAGAGGTGATGCTGATTGTGCTATTGATTGATGAACGCCCGGAGGAAGTTACCGATGTTGCGCGTTCGGTTAAAGGAGAGGTCATCAGTTCGACTTTCGACGAGCATCCTGAGCGCCATGTGCAAGTTGCAGAAATTGTTATTGAAAAGGCTCAAAGGTCGGTGGAATTTGGCAAAGATGTAGTGATTTTGTTGGATAGCATGACGCGGCTGGCGCGTGCATATAATGTTGTAGCGCCCCACAGCGGCAAAACGTTAACAGGCGGATTGGATGCACTTGCTTTCATTAAACCTCGAAAACTATTTGGTGCTGGACGGAAGATTGAAGAAGGGGGTAGCTTGACCATTATGTCCACGGCCCTGATTGATACGGAAAGCCGTGCTGACGAACACATTTATGAAGAATTCAAAGGTACGGCAAACATGGAAATACACTTAGAACGATCGCTGTTAGATCGACGAATTTTTCCATCAATTAACATCAACAAATCGAAGACGCGACGAGAAGAGCTATTACTTAAACCAGAAGTACTTAGCAAAGTATGGCTTTTGCGAAAGTTCATGGGCCAGATGAGCACCGCTGAATCAATGGAACTCTTTGTGGAACAGCTAGGCAAAACAGATTCCAATGAGGCGTTTTTGGAGATGATGGTTGATAACAAGCCGAAAAACCCACCTTCGCGAGGGCGTTACCAATGGTAGTTCATTTTGTAGTCAATTTTCTAGTTTTTGGGGGAGAATATCAACGTGAAAACAGAAATTCATCCGCAGACGATGAAGTGTGTCATCAATTGCGTTTGCGGCGCAACATTTGAAACTACTTCGACCAAGCCTCAGATACGAATTGAAGTTTGTGCGAAATGCCATCCCTATTACACCGGACAGCAGACAATGATTGATACGGCTGGCCGCGTGGAAAACTTCCGGCGAAAATACGGGATTTCCGCGGAAACCGAGGATGACTAACGCAGTAAATTATTAAATTATATCGACCATGCAATTTAACACCGTGAATTGCCGGGGGCAAGCGTCCATCTTAAAGCGATGATGCATGCCCCCATTTGTTAGGAGTAATCTGTATTGCGTAATGGATTAATGAGAAGATTAATGTGTTCCAAGATATATGCAACACCGCCATCGTGAAATATTCACTCTCACCATTGTATTTGCCAAATGTTAGAAAAGCTAAAAGATTTTGAATCCAAATATCAAGATATTGAAAAGGCATTAGCTGATCCGGGACAAATAGCTAATCACCAAAGGTTGCAGCAGCTCAGCAAGGCGCACGCGGAGTTAGCGCCGATTGTCTCCGCCTATAAAGAATACCAAATAACAGAGAAAGATATTCAGAACACATTGTCGCTCATTGAGCAAGAAACCGAAGAAGAATTTATCGAGTTTGCCAAGAGTGAACTCGATTCTCTGAATAGTCAGAAAGCTCGTTTAGAAGCCCAACTCAGAATTCTAATGCTTCCCAAAGATCCAAACGATGAAAAAAATGTAATCATGGAGATTCGTGCAGGCACGGGCGGTGAGGAAGCGAGCTTGTTTGCAGCCGAACTCTTCAGAATGTATGCAAGATATGCTGAAAATCAGGGTTGTAAAATAGATTTGCTTAGTTCGCACAACACCGGATTGAAAGGATTTAAGGAGGTTATTTTCACAGCACAAGGACGAGGTGCTTACAGTAAACTCAAATACGAGGGAGGAATCCATCGGGTGCAACGTATTCCTGCGACGGAGGCGAGCGGCCGCATCCATACGTCGGCTGTTACCGTTGCGGTATTGCCAGAAGCTGAAGATGTTGATTTGAGCATCAGTTCGGAAGACTTGCAGGTCGATGTGTACCGATCGTCGGGTCCAGGCGGCCAGAGCGTAAATACAACCGATTCCGCAGTACGCATTACTCACTTGCCGTCCGGACTTGTTGTCACTTGCCAGGATGAAAAGTCACAGCACAAAAATAAGGCAAAGGCAATGAAAATATTGCGTTCGCGACTGTTGGAGAAGATGCAGTCTGAACAGGAGGCGGAACGCGCGCAAACACGGAAATCGATGGTCGGCAGTGGGGATCGAAGCGAAAAAATACGTACCTATAATTATTCCCAGAACCGCGTAACAGACCATCGAATTGGACTGAGTGTTTATCAACTGGATTCGGTTTTAGATGGAGAACTAAATCCTTTTATTGATGCATTGATAGCTGCAGATCAGGCAGAGAGGTTAAAGCATTTGTAGCTGTGAAAACCTGGCGGGTCATCGACCTAATTGAATGGACAACCAAATACTTTAAGCATCAGAATATTCCCAACTCTCGGCTAGATGCCGAACTCCTACTAGGGCACGTCCTAGAAAAGAGCAGATTACAGCTTTACTTGAGTTTTGACATGCCCGTATTTGAAGAGAGGTTATCGGAATTCCGAGGATTAATCAAACGGCGGGCGGCGCATACGCCGGTGAGCTACCTCACGAACGAGAAGGAATTCATGTCTTTAGCCTTTTATGTCGATTCTCGAGTGCTAATCCCCCGTCCTGAAACAGAAATTCTAGTCGAAACGATTTTGCGACAACAGCGTGGAAAATGTCGGGTCATTGACATGGGTACGGGCAGTGGAGCCATCGCGGTCAGTCTAGCTTTCCACCACCCCGATTGGGAAATTGTGGCGACCGATATGTTTGCGGACGCACTCGACGTTGCTCGAAAAAACGCGTGCATCCATGGCTGCACTGAGCGCATTGCCTTCTTACACGGCGATCTTTTTGCCCCTGTAGAACCGTTAGATAATTGTCGTTTTGACTGGATCGCGTCCAACCCCCCGTACATCAGCGCGATAGATTTTCCGACGCTCCCTCCTGAAATACGCGATTATGAACCAAAACCTGCGCTTACGGCCGGATGCGATGGACTCAGCATCATTCGCCGGATAATAGCCGGCGCACCGCAGTTTTTGAATCCCAACGGCCGGCTAATCTTGGAAATTGGCGATAATCAAAGCGGCCAAGTTCAAAATCTTGTCCATTCGAATCCGGCGTATAATGAGTGTCAAATGATAGTAGACTATTCAGGTCGAGAACGTATAATTGTTGCTAGTCTCTGAAAAAAACGCCATGCCCGACGGCCGCCGTATTGCCCGTTTTAAATTTTAAATCATGGCGATAGCACGCATTTGGGTGGGATTCAAAAAATGACAACTCTACTTTGGCGGATATTTGACATCGTTGACATACGGGATTTCACCAATGAGTACCGGTGTGCTTTAACCAATGCCGCCGGAATCATCAAGGATTAACTTTACGGTCCAAAGGCACTGATGCAAGTATCCACTCGGACTTTTCAGTTAAATTCTGCTGGTTGCGTCCAAATACTGATTTTAATTGTTATTTTAGTTTGCGGCGGAGCTATCTTCGCTCAAACCCCCTCCGAAAGTCCCAAAGGTAATCACCACAAGCCAGTTATGTTCAAGGATGTTACCGCCATAGCAGGCATTCACTTCGTCCACTCGCACGGCACCCGATCATTAGATGAAACGTCCCACGGATTATATCCGGAAGATGTAGGTTCAGGAGCGTCCTTTGCTGACTACGATAATGATGGCGATCTGGATCTTTACATCGTCAATAACCCCGGCCCCTTCAACACTGAGATTACAAAATTTTCTCCAGGGAATGTTCTCTATCGCAACAACGGGGATGGTACGTTTTCCGATGTTACTACGGCGGCCGGAGTTGGCGATCAGAGCTTCGGAATGGGGGTCGTCTCTGGAGATTACGATAACGATGGAGATTTGGATTTCTACATCACTAACTACGGTCCAAACATTCTGTACCGGAACGATGGAAATGGCGCGTTTGCCGATGTGACTACAGCGGCTGGTGTTGGGGATTCACGATGGAGTACCGGCGCAACTTTCGGAGATTATGATAACGACGGCGATTTGGATCTCTATGTGCCTAACTATCTGGACTACGATCTCAGCAAACTAGAAGCGGCGAAGCAAAAATCACTTCAATATGGGCAATATGTTCCAAGCGCGTTAAACCCAGTTGTCTTCAATCCTCAAGATAATGTACTTTACCGAAACAACGGCGACGGCACGTTTACGGATGTAACCCGCGAGTTGGGCGTCGAAGCTCATGGCGGACGGAGTTTTCAAGCTCTCTTTACCGACTTAGATTTGGATGGCGATATAGATTTATACATTGCAAACGATTTGTCAGCCAACACTTTGTATCGAAACGACGGGAATGGAACTTTCACAGATGTAAGCCACCAATCATGGGCGGCAGATGTACGCGGTTCAATGGGGTTGGCAGCAGGAGATTACGACAACGACGGCGATTTAGATCTCTTTATGAGCCATTGGATGGATCAGGAAAACGCAATTTACAGGAATCTGTGGCGGGAGGAAGGCGAAATCAGCCGGACCTCGTCTTCACAGTTAATCCCGGTTCCTGACTCAGGGCGGATGTCCAAGGATACTAATCCACCAGATTGGAAAGAAGAGGGAAAGTCTCAATTGGGAAGGGATTTCTTACCTTCTGTTTCCGATGGACAGAGCACAAGGACTATTCGCTTCGTTGATGAAGCGTATAGCGCATCGCTGGGTGAGGAGAGTCTCGATTACGTCGGTTGGGGAACAGATTTATTTGATTACGATCTTGACGGCTATCTTGACATTTTCGTCGTCAATGGACACACCTTCCCATATCTGAATCAGCGTGAGAGGCTAATTCCACAAGAAGACCAACTCTTTCGCAACCATGGAGATGGCGTTTTTGCTGATGTGACCGAGAGCGCAGGCATCACCAGCGTGCCGCGGCAGGTAGGTCGCGGCGCAGCCTTTGGCGATTACGATAACGATGGGGATGTTGATGTCTTCATTGTTAACAATCATGATCTAGGGGTTTTATTGCGGAATGAGGGCGGAAATCGAAATAACTGGCTGCATGTTAAACTGGTCGGCACATCCGGGAACCGTGATGCCATCGGAGCAAAAATCTGGATGAAGACTAGTGATTTAACGCAGTTCCGCGAAATCCATGCCGGTTCCAGTTTCCTATCGTGCAACAGCTTAACTGCGGAGTTGGGGTTAGGTTCGAGAAAAATAATCGATTCGCTTGAGGTAGCCTGGTTGAACGGTACGACAGCAAAATTCAGAAATATCAAGGCAAATCAGCGGCTCATAATCGTCGAGGGAGAAGCCGCTACGCATTGAGAATTCATCAAGGAATCTAACGAAAAGACGAGCTACATTGGATTTAAGGGAGATGTGACACCAGTCGAAATCAAAGTTATGCTTGGGGGTAGCATGATAACGTTAAGGACGCGGTTTATCAGAAATTTAATGTGATTTTGAATACCAACAAATACCTCCCAACCTACCAATCTTTGATCCAAATTCCCACATCTGAATATTCCTTTAGCTACCAATCCGGCCAAATGTGCAATTTCACGAGGCGGATAAACCTGTATTCTAGACTATTAGAATGAGTCCATCAATATTGCCGGCGTGTTGGGCGCACTAGTTGGCGTGGGATTGCTCTGTAAGGAAGCTGAAGATTAGCTTACACACGCATTACCGAAGAGTATAGCGGCTCCAGTATTGTTCTCTTCGCGATCCGCATGGAGAAGTCAGGAATTTTTTACTAGCCGAAATCCGGTCTCCATCCATCAAGAATTATTGTCTCGCCTCATTTGCATTGTCAATTGGCTTTGAAAAGACTCCGAGAAGGCAGTCATTCAATCCGGGCACAATTCTGTCCAGTCCATTAAGCATAACACATTTTGTTCGTAAGTCCTGACTGAGTGTGGTAGTCTACAAATCGAGGTGCAATCGAAATGAAAAATAGTGCCTCAGTATTTGAGTTGACGGGCTTTCAATGAGTAAGTTATAATTCATCAACGCTTGTAGAAAAGGGAGTATGATGCAATTTACGTATTTTTTGCCAGGCTGGGCAGTTGCTCTAGCGATGGCAATTGTGGCGGGCGTTACGATTTTTGCTTACTTCCGTTTACAACGATCTCTCGGCCATGGACTTAGATATATCCTAATCGGGTTAAGGGTTGCAGCCGCATCGGTATTGTTGTTATGTTTGTTAGCGCCGGTGGTGTCTGAGAGAATAAACGTTACCCCAAAGACTAATTTCCTGATTCTGTCAGACACTTCCCAAAGCATGAAGTTTGACGATGTGGAGTTAGACGGTCAACAAACTGACCGTTTGACCCTTGTGAATCAGCTATTATTCAATCTGTCCAGCCAACTTCTAGAGGTTCTTACGAATCAATTTGAGGTGCATCTATACCAGTTTGATACGCAAGCGCAGAAAATCGCCAACCCGCCTGCGCCGCTTGAAGCAAAAGGACGATTAACAGATATTGCTGCCTCAATTCAGGAAGTATTCAAAGAGTGGCGTGGTCAGCGGATCGCTGGCGTAATGTTGATTACTGACGGCGCCCATAACGCATCAGCGTTTCGATACGACGGTATCGCCGATATGCAGGTGCCCCTTTACACCGTCGGCGTTGGTAATCCTAAGCCCCGCAAAGACCTGAAAATTTCAAGACTTGAAGTGAGTCCAGTCGTTTACGTGGGACATGATGCGCCCATCCGTTTCACAGTTGAACATACAGGTTACGCGGGGAGCACGATTCGTGTTTCATTGATGCAGGACGATCGTTTAGCCGACGCAGCCTTGATTACATTGAACGAGCGACCAACTCAGGAAATCGAATTCACTTTGGATCCCCAAAAAGAGGGTGTTTTTCAATATTCCATTACAGTGCCGACTCTTCCCGATGAACTCACGCACATGAATAACGAGACGATCTTTTCCTTAAAAGTTGTCAAAACGAAGTTTCGTGTATTGTACGTTGATGGGCGGCCTCGTTGGGAATATACATTTCTCAAACGCATATTGGAACGGGATGCTAACATTGAATCAACCTGTATGATAATATCGAATCGCACAAACCGCCAACTTCGCGGAACGCTGCTGGAACACACCAACCAGCACTACCCGCAAACAACCGCTTTGGACCGACTGCCGTATTTTCCGGATACGATTGCCAAATTACTAACGTACGATGTGCTAATAATAGGGGATTTGCGATCAGCTACGTTGAATAAATCACAGCACGACGCAATTGTCGATTTCGTCGAAAATCACGGTAAGGCGGTTATCTTTCTCGGTGGACGAAACTCGCTTGGCGCCAAGGGCTTGAGGGAAACTGCTTTGGAACGCTTGCTGCCGATTGTAATGCCAGCGAACGGGTGTGCTGTTCGCGATGAGGACTTCAGTCTGGAACTAACCCAACAAGGAATCTACCATCCAATTATGCGCGTGGGAGAATCGCGAGCAAAAGTTGAAGCCATTTGGAGGGACATGCCGACGCTGCCACGATGGTTCGGTAACTTCCGTCTCAGGGGTGGGGCAACCACCCTTGCGGTTCACGGGCAATCTCGGGACGAAAATGCAATGCCAATCGTCGTTTTTCAGAGATCCGGTTTAGGTAAAAGCCTCCTTATTGCAGCTGAGGGGCTGTGGAATTGGGGATTCGGGGTGTGGGGGTTCAAGGAGGAAGATGACACCTATCCTCGTTTTTGGGGAGGGGCTGTTCGCTGGATGGCATCACAACCGTATGGAAAACCCATTAATCTAACGACTGATTTGACAACCTATCTGGTTGGAGACACGGTTCAAATTACCGTTTACGCTTATGATGAGAGCTATCGTCCTCTGGCGAATGCGGCGTTCAATATTGACGTCATTCCTCCGGACGGGCATTCGTTCCAAGTTAGTGATGCTACGAGTTCACAAATTGCGGGTGTCTACACAGCTCAGTTTGAGGTCAATCAGAAGGGAAATTATCAGATTCGCGCCCTGGGTGTCAAAGACTATTCTTCATTAGGCGAGGATTCGACAGAAATTTTCGTTCAGCCTCCACTTGCGGAGTTTGAAAATCCACATCTTAATGAGCCGCTGCTACAACAATTAGCTGAAAAGACGGGCGGATTTTACACTCGGATTGGTGATGTGGAATCTCTGCCCAAAAAGATTAAAGATATTGAAGAGCGAGTTTTTACTAACCAAGAACGAGATTTGTGGAACACGCCTATCATTTTGATTCTTGCGGTGGGTTTGCTGGGAGCAGAATGGTTTCTGCGAAAGCGAAGAGGCCTTGTGTAAAAGCAATGAGAAGTTTTCTGAATGCAGTAAAATTGTAGTTAGCTGAAAACATCTAGCCAGTCGGCGCATTTGTACCTCACGGGAATAATGCCGGTTAAGCTGAGGTACACATGATTGACGGCCGCAATACTGATGTTGCCGTGACATGATTAAAAATCGAAAAAAGGTGTTCTTTTCATTTATCTGGGGATTAGCCGCCCTAATCGTATCCGTCCAAGCGGCGGGCGATAAATTCGTGATAGCCCAAGTTCAATACGGCGGCGGCGGAGATTGGTACGGCGATCAGACAGTTATCGCCAACTGGCTTAAGAAGCTTCGCAGCGCCGCCAATATTGAGACTGCCGACGATCGCGTAATCACAAAGCTAACGGATCGTAACCTATATCAATATCCGATGTTGTACATTGTCGGGCACGGTAATGTCCGCCTTACTGAGAAAGAGGTCGAGGCATTGCGTTTTTATCTAATGCGCGGTGGCTTTCTCTTCGCGAACGACGACTATGGGCTTGATAAGAGTTTTCGACGTGAAATGAGTCGTGTGTTCCCGAATCAAGAACTTCAGCCAATACATAATTCACATCTAATCTATCACTGTTTTTATGATTTTCCGCATGGCCTGCCGAAAATTCATGAGCATGATGCTGAACCGGCGCAAGGCTTTGGGCTGTTTCACGAGGGGCGGATGGTGGTTTATTACGCCTATAGCTCAGACATTGGGGATGGGTTGGAAGATTCGGAAGTGCATCCCGATGACTCTAATGAAGTTCGTCAACTCGCCGCGAATATGGCGGTTAATATCGCAGTTTATGCGCTAACACATTAATGGCCGCTAGTGCCAGCAAAAATTATTCTAACTACGTATCGCTGACCACTAATACCGCTGGAGATGAGGGGGAAGAACAGAGGCTATAACATGTCAAATCCAACGCCTGATGCGCGCTATAGCGTAATAAAAAACCGCCTCCGACTGCTGCGAACTCAGTGGAGATTGTTGCTGTTTTCTCATAATTTTTTGCGATGGCTTGCCTTACTCGCACTAAGTCTTGCTGCGGTGCTCATCGCCGATTCGTTAATGCAACTACCTAGCTTTCTACGAATGGGGCTGCTGTTGCTGTGGTTAGGACTTACCGTGTGTACAGCGTTTCTTTATCTATTTCGCCCGATTTTAAAAAGGCTTAGCGATAATCGTGTAGCGGCATATGTTGATGCCAGCAACTCCGATTTTGAAAACCGTTTATCGAGTGCGGTCCAACTTGAACCAGAGTTGAAAGCTAACGATTTTGGGTATGCCATAGGCTTCATTGAGAAACTCACCCAACAGGCGCATCAATGTATCGACCGAATCGAATCAAAGCGAGTTTTCGCGAAGGAGTTGATTGAACTCAAGAAAAACGGCGGATTAGCCGCGGGCGCATTGGTTTTATTGATTCTGGTAAACCTTATTTTCCCTGCGGCATTGCAAAATTTCGTGCAAGCATTCAATGAACTTCCAACGTCCCCCCAAGAAGATATTGCCGTGCAAATTGATGAAATCGAGCCCGAAAATACCCTTGTTCAATCCGGAGAAAACATCTCTATCTCCGCTAAAGTGTTTGGACATTTTGACGCCCCAGTACATCTAAACTATCGTGCGGTACAGGCTATGAATCCGGCGAATCAGCGAACTGAGCACCCTGCGTCGTCTTCCGACAAATGGCGGTCGATTTTAATGGAGCAGAACCACATGGAGACTAGCTATCACGTTGAATTGAAAAATGTTACGCAGTCAATGGATTATTATATCAGGGTGAATGAAGCCGAGTCAGCACACTACCGTATTACTGTTGCGCACCGTCCAATCGTTAGGCATTTCCAGCTTAAACTTAGCTTTCCCAGATACACCCAGCTCTCTCAGCACGTCTTGGAAGAGAATATCGGCGACATCAGTGCGCTAATTGGCACCGGGGTACAGTTCGATGGCGAAAGCAATAAGCCCCTTGCTTCAGCTACGCTAATCTTTGAAGAATCACCGGCTGTCAAGCTCAAAGTTTTAGACGATAACCAACTAGTCGGGAAATTTATTGTTCAACGCAGCGAAAAATACCATGTTGAACTGATCGACGCCGATGGCATTTCGAATTCACAGCCGATTGTCTATACGATTCACACCATTAAGGATGCCGAACCGAAAATTGAAATTGTTGAGCCTGGGAAAGATGTTACGCTTGATGAATCTATGACTGTAAACCTCCAGATCGATGTTGAGGATGACTATGGTGTACAAGAGATTCGGTTGGTTTATCGAGTTGAAGGGCACAATGAAGGCGATAAGATTGTCTCGCTTAACGCATTCAATCCACCCCAAACTACCGCCTACACCGCGTTTGGTTGGGATATTGATTCAATAGGGCTATTTCCGGAAGACATTGTTACATATCATGCGGAAGCAATTGACTCAGATAATGTTACTGGACCAAACGTAGGCAAATCTATCACCTACTCAATCCGTTTTCCATCTGTGGCAGAACTATATGAAGCAATTGAGGCTGAGCAGGAATTAGAGCAACACGGGGTGGAAGCCTTATTTAGGAGGCAAGCTGAAGTGAAAGCAACAATTGATGACCTGCTAAGCAAAATTCGCAAGAGTCAGCAGTTTACGCTCAAAGACGAAAAGTTAGTAAAACAGGTGCTTGAAACGCAGAAACAAATTGAGCAAACCTCAAAGAATATTATCGAAGATATGAAGCAAACTGCCGAGCGGATGGAGAGGAATCAGTTGTTTGATTTGCAGACTATCCAGAAGTATCAGGAATTGCAAGAACTGATGGAGCAGGCGCTGTCAGAAACGCATAAAGAACTTCTGCGAAAATTGTCCGAGGCGTTGCAGCAGCGGCAACTGTCCGAACAAGAAAGAAAATTGATGGAGACGAATTTCGACCAAGAACAGTTTCTTCAGCAGTTGGATCGATTGAAAGAGCTCTATCAACAGTTAATTCTTGAACAAAAATTGGAAGCGGCGGCTACGCAGGCTATAGATCTCGCTAAACGTCAGGAACGCTTGATGGACACGGTAAAGAATCTGATTAGTCAGGCCGAGCAATTAAATGAGGGGAAAGAAAAGGGACGAGAGAATCTTGCCGAACAAGAAAACCGAATTATGGAAGGCCTAGCGTCACTCCACGAAAAGCTTGATGAACTAGTGGAAAAAATGTCGACACGAGTAAATCTGCAACGTGTCGCTGATGAAATAAAGCGGTTAAACCAGGCCGCACGAGAACGGGAAATCGCTCAAAAACTGCAATCCGCAGGTTCAGCAATTCAGCGGTCTCGCATGCATGCTGCAATCGTACCAGGTCAGCAGGCGCAGGAAGGACTGAATGACCTGGCACAAGGATTAGCAAACGCGATGGAATTCATGGGGGCGAACGCTGATGAAGCTTTAGCGGCAATGCGAGAAGCCGTACGCGATGGCCTATTTCTCTCCCATCTGCAAGAAGGAGTAATTGATGGGACTGAAGCACTCTTGAATTCGGGGCATGGACGTTATATCGAAAGTGAAATTAAACGGTTACAGCGATTGTCAGCGAGTGAATTGAGCATTTCATCGGGTATCGAGAATCTTGCCAGCGGACTTTGGGATTTAGGCAAGGAACAGATGCAAATCGATCTGAAAATCGTATTGAGGCTGCGCGCTGCAAGCGATGCCTTTGAGAGATCGGCGCGCGCTTTAGAAGATCGAAAACCAAGTCTGGCAATGCCTATACAAAAGCAGGGATTGGCTGATCTCAATAAAGCAATTTTTGATATCATCAAGGCAATGAACCAAATGAACCAAATGAACCAACAGATGGGTATGGGCGGATTGCAGAGTATGCTGGAACAGCTCCAGGAAATGGCACAGAATCAACAAAATCTGAATGAAATGGCTGAAAACCTACATGAACAGATGCGGCAGCAAGGACGGACACCGGAGATGAAACAGTTGCTCGATCGTTTGGCTTATGAGCAGGAGATGATACGTGAAGCGACCGAACGGCTAGCAGAAATGATGGGAATGATGCCACAAGTACTCGGCGATCTGAATAGTGTGTCCGCGGAAATGAAAGAAGTAGAAGCAGAACTCCAACAAGGCAACCTGAATCAACGCGTGTTAGAAAAGCAGCGACGGATTCTAACCCGAATGCTCGAAAGTTCAAAATCGTTACAGAAACGAGAAGTTAACAAAAGGCGCAAAGGTAAGGTCGCTAAAAATCCGGTGGATTCCACAATAGATGCACCTGCACTCGATTCCAAATTGCTAGAGACTGTCCGCCAGCTTGAGTCTGACCTAAAATCTGGCGGAAGAGACGGGTTTCCTCTTCAGTACCGCGGGTTGATTGAACGGTATTTTAAGGCATTATCTCGGGAAACACAGAGAGGATTGTAGAAATTGGCGGCATAACTAGGATGGAAGCACGGAGTTTTTATTTAAGTTAAAGACGTGAAATTCCAAGTTCGCCGGACGTTTTAACCCGTATTCGTTTAATGCGAATCAAAACACCAAATCTCCGTGCTTAGGAAATCGAAAAATCTTGAATTATTGATAGCGCCAAAATTTCGGGGATTGCGTTGGAGAGGGAAGAGAATCAGTTACGCACGGCTTTTAAGAAATCATGGAAGGAAATGAGTAGGTTGGACATTTGACAAGTGGGTAGGTATTGGGAGACACTAGCCTTGCTTGTCTCCTTACTCATCAACTAAACTAATGTAAGCCATCTGAGCATCATCACCGCCTCGTACCTCCCCGCGAATGATGCGAGTATACCCGCCATTTCGGTTCTCATAACGAGGACCAATCTCATCGAACAACTTCTGCAAAATGAAATGATCGTGAATGATTCGAGCAGCTTGCCGGCGTGCGTGCAGGTCACCTCGTTTGGCTAACGTAATCAGTTTTTCTGCAATTCGCCTGAGTTCCTTACACTTGGGTAGCGTGGTCCGAATCTGCTCATGTTCAAGCAGCGCGGTTGCTTGGTTACTGAATAAAGCCTTACGATGGCTACTTGTTCTCCCCAGTTTCCGTCCGCTCTTTCTATGACGCATAATTATTCATCCTTCTCTTCGTTTGCATCATCCAGGATCATTCCTAAGGAGAGTCCCATACCCGCAAGAATATCTTTAATCTCATTTAAAGATTTCCTGCCAAAATTGCGGAATTTGAGCATTTCTTGCTCGGTTTTTTGCACCAAGTCTCTTATGGTTACAATCTTGGCAGCCTCCAAACAATTCGCCGATCGCACTGACAGTTCTAGCTCTGCGACGGGTTTGGATAAAAATTTATCGCGTTGAACCTTTTCTTCATCAATTACAACTTCTGGTTCAACATAAGTTTCATCAAAATCGCTAAACAGCCGTAGCTGATCAAGCAAAATTTCCGCTGCCCGCGTCACCGCCTCTTTTGCGGTGAGGCTCGCATCTGTCCATACCTCCAAGATGAGACGATCAAAATTTGTCATGTGTCCAACTCGTGTTTCTTCAACATGAAAATTCGCTTTCTTGACGGGGGAGAATTGGGCGTCAAGCGGGATTACGCCAATTGGTTGTTCAGGACTCAAATGTTCTTCAGAAAGTGCATAACCACGCCCTTTACACACTTGCATTTCCATATTCAAACCGTTACACTTATCAAGCGTTGCAATGTGTTGATCCGGGTTGATAATATCAATCTGACTATTTGGTTGAATATCCGCTGCAGTAACCTCAGATGAGCCTTCTGCAAACAATCGCAATGAAACAATTTCATCGGTATAGACATGGAATCTTATTTCTTTGAGGTTAAGAAGAATCTGAACGATATCTTCACGCACTCCTTCAATTGTCGAATATTCATGCCTTACATTTTCAATAGCAACAGTAATAATTGCTGCGCCTTCAATCGATGACAACAAAACCCGTCTCAGAGCATTACCAAGTGTAATCCCAAATCCTCTAGCGAGTGGTTCAGCAATGAATTTCCCATAATCAGCCCTTAAAGTGTCCAAATCTGCGACAAGACGCTGCGGCTTAGTAATTTCCCAACCCGTCATCAATTTAATCTCCCTGCATCATTACTTGGAATAAAACTCAACAATCAGTTGTGTTTGGAGGTTGGCAGCAACTTGATCCGCTTGGGGAAATGCCCGTACAACTCCCTCCTGTTTGTCCACATCTAGTTCTAACCAATCCGGTGTCCCTTTGTGTTGAGCAAGTTCTAAAGATTCGCTAATAATCGCTACATTGCGACTCTTTTCGCGGACCTGAATGACTCCTCCAACGGGTACGGAGTAAGAGGGTATATTCGCCCGTTTCCCGTTCACAAGGAAGTGGTTGTGCTTAACGAGTTGGCGTGCCTGCGAACGTGAACTTGCAAAACCTAGCCGAAAAACTAAATTGTCTAACCGACGTTCCAAGAGTACAACTAGATTTTGGCCGACAATGCCTTTTTGACGTGCCGCTTTCAAATAGTATCTTCTAAATTGTTTTTCTAAGACACCGTAAATTCGTTTAGCTTTCTGTTTTTCGCGTAATTGCCGCCCATACTCTTTTACTTTGCTTGACTTCTGACCATGCTCACCGGGCGGGTAGGCACGACGTTCAATGGCACACTTTGGGGAATGGCAACGTGACCCTTTCAAAAAAAGTTTTTCCCCTTCTCTTCGACACAACTTACAGACCGAATCTAAATATCTGCTCATTTTTACTCTCTAAAATTAGGTTACTGAAATCCAAATTTCAATCAAACGCGGCGACGCTTAGGAGGACGGCACCCATTATGTGGAATTGGCGTGACATCTTTCAGCGAAGTAATTTCCAATCCGGCCGCTGACAGTGCTCGAATCGTAGATTCTCTGCCGGCGCCTGGTCCTTTTACACGAACCTCAACGCGTTTCATACCTTGCTCCATTGCTTTTCTTGCAACAGCCTCCGCTGTCTGTTGAGCCGCAAACGGAGTAGATTTTCTGGAGCCTCGAAAGTTCATCCCAGCGCTTGCCCAAGCGACTGTATGACCGTTTGGATCTGTAATCGTAACAATCGTATTGTTGAATGTTGCCTGTATGTGGGCAATTCCTTCAGGAACGAATTTTTTTTCTTTCCTTTTTCTCAAACGTAAACTCCTTATAAAAACCTTTTTGGGCTACAATATCACATTAAGAATGCCATCTATTCAAACGGGTGAGTTTCATACGGATATCAGCCACCTCTTCGCGCAGATTCTTTTGCTTTTCTGCCAACTGAAATAGTCCTTGCTCTTCCTTTGCGCGTGCGTGCATTTGTACTCGTACGTTGACCTCGAACAGGCAGTTGTCTACGATGACGTAACCCACGATAACTATTGATGTCTACCAGTCGTTTTATGTTTAGCTCAATCTCACGCCTGAGATCGCCTTCCACCTTGTATTCCTGGCCTATGTTGTTTCTCAACCGGCTAATTTCGTCTTCAGTGAGATCTTGAGATTTTGTCTCAGGATTTATTTGCAACTCCTCCACCATGTTTGATGCGGTACGACGACCAATTCCAAAAATGTGCGTGAGTGCAATATCTATTCTTTTGTTCCGAGGTAAATCGACACCGGCAATTCTTGCCACAGTTGCCCTCCCCAATGGATTGAAGGTTCTTGTTGCATTTGCCCTAGACTGGCACGCAATGAGATGCCAAAATCAAACTTTCCAATTGCCTTATAACTTGACCTTATTTCGCTAACCCCAAAAGACTATCCTTGTCTCTGTTTGTGTTTTGGATTTGCGGGGCAAATTACCCGGACAATCCCTTTTCTCTTTATAACTATACACTTATTACATATTTTCTTTACTGAAGCGCGAACTTTCATAATACTTCCTCTTCTCATTTGGACGTTCGGGTTTTGTAAGCGAGCAATGTGTGAAAAAAGGGTATTGCCTATGGTTGCTATCTGGACCGTCGTCCTCTCATACGTCTATCTTGCAGAAATCCCTCATAATGTCTCATGGTCAGGTAGGACTCGATTTGGGACATTGTATCCAATACAACACCTACAACAATCAAGATTGAAGCCCCTTCTATTAATGTTCCGACACCGAGACCTGCTTGCAAAATAATAGGAATTACTGCGATGGCGGCGAGAAAGAGTGCGCCGGGTAAAGTAATCCTGGTTAAAGTATCATTAATATACTCCGCTGTCCGTTTACCGGGACGAATCCCCGGAATGAATCCGCCGTATTTTTTCAAATCATCAGCCATCTGAACCGGGTTAATCTGGACAGCAGTGTAGAAAAACGTGAAACCAACAATGAGAAGCGCATAAGTTATCATATATAAGGGAGTTCCCGAACTGAAAATTCCCCGTGCGCCATCGACCCAACCCCAGGTTTGCGGCAAGAAACCCAAAGCTGTGGAAGGAAATTGGATTAGCGTCACCGCGAAAATGATGGGAATCATACCTGCAGCGTTTACACGAAGGGGCAGATGGGTAGTTTGACCGCCGAATACCTTGCGCCCAACTACTCGCCGCGCATACTGAACGGGAATCTTACGAACGGCCAATTGAATATAGACCGTTCCCATGATGGCTATTACAGCCAGTACCAAAAATAAAGCAAGTTGAGGAAGTCCAAATTTTGGATCGCTAAACAGACGACCAAAAAGTGTACTAGCGCCGCCCGGCATGCCTGCAAGGATTCCAATGGTAATGATCAACGAAATGCCTTGCCCAATTCCCCGCTCTGTAATCTGCTCGCCAAGCCACATCACAAACGAGGTACCTGCCATCAGAGTGATGACGGTGACGAAATGGAACATCCAACCCGGATTCGTTACGATTGTCCTATCCAGACCAACAATTGCACCGGGGTTGAGCAAAATGAAACTTATTGTGATTCCTTGAACAACGCTAAGAATGACGGTTCCGTAGCGCGTATATTGCGTAATTTTTTTGCGTCCATCAGGTTCTTTTGATAGTTTTTCAAGTGAGGGAATAACAACGGTGAGAAGCTGCATGATGATCATGGCGCTGATGTAAGGCTGAATACCAAGCGCAAATATGGTCATCTGGGCGAACGCACCTCCGGAAAACAGATCTACTAGCCCAATCATTCCGCCCGTGCGTTCCTTTAACGCCTCAAAGAATTCTTTCAACGCCGCATCATCAATCCCCGGCAAGGTAATGTGAGCGCCCAATCGATATACAATTAACAACATCGCCGTGAAGAACAGCCGTTTGCGTAATTCCGGAATTTTCAAAGCATTTTGAAAAGCCTTAATCATTATTGCATTACCTCAATTTTACCGCCTGCGGATTCTATTTTCTCAATGGCAGACTTTGAAAATTTATGGCTCTGTACAGTTAATTGCTTTTCAAGATTTCCGGATCCTAGGATTTTTACTCTGGCATTCCCGCCGTGAATAATTCTGGCTTCTCGCAGAACCTCTAGCGTAATTGTCCTCCCATTTTCAAAACGATTTAGCGTTTCTACATTAACGACGTCATACGTAATGTGTTTATGCCCCACTTTACTAGGACCACGCTTGGGAAGCCGCCTAACGAAGGGCATTTGCCCCCCTTCGAACCAGTCCGGGATAGACCCGCCGGACCTCGACTTTTGCCCTTTGTGCCCTCTACCACAGGTTTTTCCCCAACCTGAAGCGTTTCCGCGCCCAACCCGTTTTCTTGGACGTTTTGAGTTCTTAGCTGGTTTGAGAGTGTTCAAATTCATTGGAATTTTGTCCTAGTGGGCGTCCATTTTATTTCGAAGTTCTTCAATGGCTTTACCACGGAGGTGAGTAACTTCATCAATATCCTTCAAAGCGCGCAGCGCTTGCATAGTTGCTTCTGCAATATTTTTTGCATTTCTAGATCCTAACCGCTTGGTCAATATATCCTGAACGCCGGCAAATTCCAGAATTATCCGTGTTGCAAGACCGGCGATAATCCCTGTACCGGGGCTTGCCGGTTTCAGAAGGACTTTAGCAGCTTTAAATTGACCTACAATTTCGTGTGGTATCGTACTTCCTGACAACGGTACGCGGATTAGATTTTTCTTGGCATCAGCAATACTCTTGCTGATAGCGGAAGGTATTTCATTCGCGCTGCCAAATCCGATGCCAACAATGCCATCGCGGTTCCCCACGGCTGAAAGCGCATTGAAACTCGGTGTTCGTCCGCCTTTGCGCACGCGCATTACGCGATTAATGTCAATTGGGCGTTCCTCAAATTCAAATTCATCCGGGTTGATCTTTTCCTTCAACAAAAAAGTTTGCCTCCACGTTGAAATCTTTAAAACTTCAATCCGCCTTCCCTAGCAGCGTCTGCGAGCCCTTGGACCCTTCCATGATAAGGATTTCCTCCCCGGTCGAACACAACGGAATCAATCTTCCGTTCTATCGCTTTGTTCGCAATCAACTGTCCAACTTTCCGAGCCGCATCAATATTACCTGCTGTAGACAAGTTATTTTTTAACTCCGGTGAAAGGGTTGATGCTGCAACGAGCGTAATCCCTTTCTCATCATCAATTATCTGTGTATAAATGTGCTTAAGACTTTTAAATACGGCAAGCCTTGGTCTTTTGCTGGAACCGACAATTTTCTTTCTGACTCGTTGTTTACGCATCTTTCTAGCGATATATTTCCTCTTTATCCGATCCAAGACTATCCTCCACGATATGTTCGGGGTTACGCCCTCGCTTTCCCTTCTTTCATTCGGACACGTTCGCCTTCATAGCGGATACCTTTACACGGCTCGTAAACTTCAGGTTTTTTTATCTGTCGAATTGATGCAGCAACCTGTCCTACAAGTTGTTTATCAATGCCGTTTACCGTGATGGGTATATGAGGTTGCCCATCCACGTTTTCTAGGGTACCCACACTCAAGGTAACACCATCAGGGGGAGAATAAATAACCGGGTGAGAATATCCAACATTTAAAACCAGACGCTTTTGCCGATCTATTTCCGCCCGGTACCCTGTTCCTACGGCACGAAGTCTCTTTTCAAATCCTTTGCTTACACCAGCTACCATATTCGCAATGAGGCTTCGAGTTAACCCATGTAGAGACCGATGTATCTTTTGGTTGCTCGGCCGGCTAACCGCAATTACACCATCGACTAAATCCACTTCTATGTTTTCAGGTATCTTCCAACTTAGGTTACCTTTTGGTCCTTCAACAGTGATATCCCTTCGCTCCACAGCTACTTTCACATTCGATGGTACCGCAATGGCCATACGTCCTATTCGAGACATTACATTCATCTCCTATGTCCAAAACCTAAAAATTACCAAACAAAACAGAGGACTTCACCGCCGATGCTGACCTTCCTGCATTCAAATGCGGTCTTCACACCTTGGGAGGTCGAAAGTATCGCGATCCCTAAATCTCCGTACACCCGAGGTAAGTCTGTCGCTTTTACATAAACACGCCGCCCCGGTTTGCTGATTCGCTTAATGCCTGTAATGACCTTCTCTTGATTGTCTCCATACTTAAGGTAAATCCTCAAAATGCCCTGTTTTCTGTCATCGATCAAGCGATAGTTTCGAAGAAACCCTTCCTCGTGGAGGATACGGGCGATTTCCAACTTTAGATTTGACGCGGGTATTTCAACGCGATCGTGCCGGACTATATTCGCATTGCGAATGCGAGTTAACATATCCGCGATAGGATCTGTCATTGACATTAGTATTCTTCTCCTTTACCAACTCGCCTTTCTCACACCGGGTATCTTGCCGGCCCTGGCTAACAATCGGAAGCAAATTCGGCAACATTCAAACCGGCGCAGGAAGCCTCGAGAGCGTCCACATATTCGGCATCGATTGTATTTGCGCGTCCTAAACTTGGGAGTTCTTTTCTGCTTTGCAATGAGTGCTTTAGTTGCCAACCCCAACCTCCTTTCTTCAGCTATGCCCGGGACAAAGCATGCAATCATCCTCTAAATGGCATGCCCATGAGACGCAAGAATTCATGGCCCTCTTCGTCTGTTGAGGCCGTAGTAACTATGGAAATATTTAAACCTCGGACTTCACTCACGCGATCGTAGTCTATCTCCGGAAAAATAACCTGTTCATGAAGACCTAGCGAATAATTTCCGCGTCCATCGAATGAATTTGGGGAGAGCCCTCTAAAATCTCGAATTTGCGGTAACACAGCGTTTACGAGCCGATTGAAAAACTCATACATCGTGTCCCGCCGTAGAGTGACCTTACAACCGATAGCCATACCATCGCGTATCTTGAAAGCGGACACTGATTTTTTGGCTCGCGTGATAATTGCGCGTTGACCGGCTATTAGCGTCAGTTCTTCGACAGCATTCTCCAGCAATTTAGGATTCTGTGTTGCAGCGCCAACCCCAATATTCAACGCAATTTTTTCAAGTTTTGGAACTTGCATGATGTTTGAATAATCAAAGCGCCGTTGGAGCGCGGGCGCGACCTCTTCTTTATAAAACGATCTAAATGGACTCATCAGTTTTTCCTCACGCGGAGAAAATTTTGCGCAGATATGGCAATTTATGTGTATCTAAGAATTATTCGTTTTCGGCTACTTCCCCGCATTTTTTACATATGCGCAATCGGCGTTTTTTTGTTCGGTCTCCGATTTCTTTCTCAAACACTTGGCGTTTTGTACGCGCTGGCTGATTACACTTAGGGCAAATTAATTTCAGGTTAGAAATGTGAATAGTACCTTCTTTCTCTACAATCCCGCCTTGCCCTTGCGGATTGGGACGAAGGTGCATCGTCGCCATGTGGATGCCTTCGACAACTGCACGATTTTTACTGTATAGCGTCTCAAGCACGGTTCCTCTCTTGCCCGCATCTTTCCCGCTCAACACTAATACAAAATCGTCTTTTCTGATATGAAATTTCCGCAGCGCCACGAATACCTCCTTAAGGAACAGAAATGCCTTTCTAAATGACTTCAGGGGCTAAAGAGATAATCCGGGTGAACGCTTTATCTCTGAGTTCACGGGCGACGGGACCAAATATTCGTGTTCCCCTAGGCTGATTTTGAGCATCGATTAACACGGCCGCATTCTTATCGAACTTGATGTAAGACCCATCCAATCGACGGTACTCCTTGACGGTACGAACAATTACGGCTCGGACAATCTCCCCCTTTTTTACCTGGCTGTTTGGACTCGCTTCCTTCACACTTGCAACAATTACATCGCCCACTCGCCCATACCGTTTTCGGCTTCCACCAAGCACTCGAATACACATCAGCCGTTTCGCACCGGTGTTATCAGCACAGATTAAACGGCTGTAGGATTGGATCATTTATCGGTCCCTTTCTGATACTTCTGGCATCTGTGCGATTAGCTCAATCATTGTCAGGCTCAATATTTGAAACAACCTGACGAACTTTCCATTTTTTTCTGCGACTAATCGGGCGCGTTTCAACCACCTGAACAAAGTCACCTACTTTACACACATTCTGCTCATCGTGGGCAAGTATTCTTGTTGTTTTTCTTAAAATCTTTTTATAAAACGGATGTTGATAAGTGCGGGTAATTGTGACCGCAACAGTTTTATCCATTGAATCGCTAGTTACAACACCCGTGCGAAGTTTTCGTCTGCCTCGGTCCTTTTGACTCAAGATTGCCCTCTCTCAAACCTATTGTGCATTATCAATTTCGAGTTCACGTGCCCCTAAAATTGTGTGAATCCGCGCGATATCTACCTTGATTTTTTTAAATTGAGAAGTATCTTCAAGTTGGCCAAGCATCGCGCGAAATTTCAGATTAAATAGTGCTTCTTTGAGATTGCCTAGTTCGCTTTTTAGTTCTTCTATTGATTTGCTTCGAAGTTCGACGGTAGTCATTGCCCTGTTATACTCCGGATCGGCTGACAAACTTTGTCTTCACGGGTAATTTGTGGGCGGCTCTTCGCATCGCCTCCCGAGCTTCTGCCTCAGCGACTCCACTTAATTCGTACAGGATTCGCCCGGATTTTACAACTGCCACCCAAAATTCGGGCGGACCTTTCCCACTTCCCATTCTAGTTTCAGCGGGTTTCTTACTGATTGGTTTATGCGGAAAGATTTTAATCCAAACCTTCCCGCCGCGCCGTACATACCGGGTCATCGCGACACGAGCAGCCTCAATTTGACGACTTGTAATCCAACCACATTCAACTGCCTGCAAGCCAAATTCACCAAAATTTATCCGAGAACCGCGGTGGGGCTTGCCGCGCCGCTTCCCTCGTTGCACCTTCCTGTGTAATACACGCTTTGGCATCAACATTTCATGTAACTCCCTATACTTTGGCCCCCTTTACCTCACACTAACATAGGGCAACCTGCAATGAGAAATACAATTGGATTACGATGATTCGTGACTGAATTCATCACGATTTTATCGGCGGCTAACTTGTTCTGCTACGACGAGAGCCACGCTGGCGAGATTGGCCTTCCCACCTATCTTGAGAGCGCCGTGAAGGCTGTCTTGATGTGGTCTGTTCAGGAGGAACTTTCGCCACACGCCCTGGGGGCGATGTAATCTCCGGAATGCCAGGTTTACCAATTACTTCCCCTTTGAAAATCCATGTCTTTACACCAATCTTTCCGTAGGTTGTATTTGCTTCGGTGAACCCATAGTCAATATTCGCTCTTAGTGTATGGAGGGGAACGCGCCCATCAATATTTGATTCCGATCGCGCCATCTCATGTCCGCCGAGGCGGCCGCCAATAACTATTTTCACTCCCTGAGCACCAGCCCTCATTGAGGAAGCGATCGTTTTTTTCATTGCCTGCCTGAAATTCGTTCTCCGCTCAATCTGAAGTGCGACGCCTTCAGCTACGAGTTGCGCATCAAGTTCAGGCTGTTTAATTTCTGTCACATTGATTCGGATGGTTCGTCCGATGAGTTTTGCCACGTCCACTTGCAATTTCTCAGCTTCCGCCCCGCGCCGCCCAATCACGATACCAGGACGTGCTGTGTGGACATTTATGCTGCACTTATCTCCTACTCTCTCGATTTCAATACGCGAAATTCCCGCGCGTGACAATCTCTCCTTAACGAAGTTTTGAATCTTTAAATCTTCATGGAGCCACTGGGCATACTCTTTTTCATTGTACCATTTAGAATCCCAAGTTTCAGTGATGCCCAATCGTAGGCCGCGTGGATGCGTTTTCTGTCCCAATCAGACCTCCTCACCGAGTTTATTCGTGCAGAAACGTCTACATAGACGAGGCGCAAGAACATTATTCAATTCATGTATAGAGTTAAACAATTCCTTAATCCTCATTACCATCTTTTTCCTCGTCCAACATAATCGTAATATGCGATCTTCGATGTAATATCCGATTTGCTATACCTCGCGATCTTGGTCGAAACCACTTGCGGGTCATCCCCTCATCGACGAAAATCGTCTTGATAAAAAGATTGTTTTGGTCAATGTTGGCATCTCGATATTGTGCATTCGCTACCGCAGATTGAATTAGCTTGCGGATTACCGGAGAAATGGCTTTGTGTGTAACCGTTAATAGATTTAACGCATCGTCCACATACAGCCCTCTCACCAAATCGGCAACTAAACGTGCCTTGCGCGGTGCAACTGGAACATTTCGGATTCGCGCTTGCGCTTCCATCTTACAAAACTCCTCACCTCGTCGAACGTCAATTACGCTTTTCTACCGCCAGTATGTGATCGAAACGTCCTTGTTGGTGCGAATTCGCCTAATTTGTGTCCTACCATGTTCTCCGAAATATAAACTGGGAAAAACTTCTTCCCGTTGTGGATAGCGAGGGTATGCCCCACCAATTCCGGCGTAATCATCGAACGGCGCGACCACGTACGAATAACACGCTTGGTACCGGATCGATTCATGGTTTCAATCTTTTTCTGCAGCTTGGGCTCAATGTAAGCCCCTTTTTTCACAGAGCGTGGCATCAGCCATTCCTCTTCTATTCGGTTGAGGTATGGTACGTTTTATTCCCATGCAATCGAAATTGAGTCTAATAAAATGACTACTTGCGACGAATAGAAATATATTGACTCGATTTCTTCTTAGGATTTCGTGTTTTATAACCCTTCGTCGGAACTCCCGAAGGTGTTACGGGGTGCCTACCACCCGAACTTTTCCCTTCGCCGCCGCCATGAGGATGATCGATTGGATTCATTGCAACGCCACGGACTTTAGGGCGATGTCCCATCCATCGAGAACGCCCAGCCTTACCGATAGAGATATTGGCATATTCAACATTGCCAACCTGGCCAATAGTAGCCATGCAGGTCACCAAAATTAACCGAACCTCACTGGATGGCAGCCGAATCCGTGCATATTTGCCTTCTCGATCAATCAACTGCGCAGCGGCACCGGCACTTCGTACTAACTGCGCTCCTTTACCCGGCATCATTTCTACGTTGTGTACCGAGGTCCCGAGGGGTATTTTCTCAAGCGGTAAAGCGTTCCCTACCTTAATCTCCGCATCTGTGCCTGAACTCAACATTTCGCCGACCTGCAGGCCTAAGGGCGCAAGAATATACCGCTTTTCACCATCAGAATAGTGAAGAAGCGCGACACGGGCGGACCGGTTGGGATCGTACTCAATTGAGGCAACTTTTGCTGGAATTCCAAATTTATCACGCCTGAAATCAATGTTTCTGTATCGCCGTTTGTGTCCACCTCCGCGCCTTCGGACGGTAATGCGTCCTAATGCGTTCCGCCCGGCATTGTTCTTTTTCCCTTTAACTAAGGATTTTTCTGGTTGACGACGAGTAATTTCTTCAAAAGTATGTCCCGTCATCGTTCGGCGACTAGGTGTCACTGGCGAATAGGTCTTAACTGCCATGCTCAATTCCTTTTGCAAATTGAAATGGGCATACCGCACGACACGGTAACACAGGCGTAAACCCATCAACTCACAGGTTTAAATTCCTTCGAAAATCTGTATGGTTGCCCCTTCTTCGATAGTGATAATTGCTTTTTTCCAGCTAGGGCGTCTGCCAATCCGATACCGAAACAACTTCCCTTTTGGCTTCCCATGAACCCGAATGGTATTTACGTGCGTAATTTTACCCTTTAAATCAAATATCTCTTCAGCAGCCTGACGAATTTCTGATTTCGTGGATTTTGAATCAACAACGAATGAATACTTATTGGATTCCCGAAGAATTGTGCTTTTTTCGGTAACTAGAGGCTTTAATATAACTTGGTACGGTTCTTTCATTGACTGGCTTATGCCTTATTTGAAGAAGTTCTTGTTATTCGACTACTTGATTTTCTACGAATTTACACTCAAGCTTTTCTACCGCGCTTTCAGTGAAGACGATTTTGTCATGCCAAAGTACATCATGAATATTTAACCTATCCCACGTGCAACTATTCGCCCGAGGAATATTCCGCACAGATAAAAAAATGTTGGGATCATGGGATCCAACGACAAAAAGTGTTTTACCTTCAAGGCCAAAGGAATCTAAAAACTCAACGAATGTTTTAGTTTTGGGCAGTTCTAATGTGAAATCCTCTACTATTAAACAATTGCTACTTTGAAATTTGTCCGCTAAAGCCGAGTGAAGCCCACGTCTACGGATTTTTTTGGGGGTATATTGACGATAGCTCCGCGGTTTTGGACCAAATGCCACACCCCCGTGTACACGTGTCGGTGATTTTTTATCCCCGGCACGAGCCCGTCCCGTACCTTTTTGGCGATAGAGCTTTTTCTTGCTGCCGCGAACCTCTGAGCGTGATTTGGTGGAAGCTGTTCCTCTTCGTTGATTGGCAAGGTATGCAACGACACATTGATGTACAACAGCCGTGTTAACAGTTTCATTAACAAATATGTCCGATAATTCCTTCGACCGAAGAATAGAACCCGACCGGTCATACACATCGAAAGTTGCCATGGTCAATCACCCTTACAAAGATGGACGGAATCGCTTGATTTTATTTTTGACATTATTCGTTTTCGCGGAGGATAATCTCTCATTTGACCGCTTTTCTGATGACTAGCAATCCATTTGGCGGACCAGCGACTGCACCTTTAATGACCAAAAGATTCCTATCCATATCGGCTTCAATGACTTCTAAGTTTTGGATGGTAACTCGTTTTCCGCCATGCCGGCCTGACATACGCTTTCCCTTGAAGACCCGTGAGGGATCGGAACCTGCTCCAATCGAACCCGGGCGTCTCAAATCTTGTTCGCCTCCATGGGATTTTCTACCACCCGCGAACCCCCAACGTTTAACGACGCCGGTAAAACCTCTTCCTTTTGAAATCCCGGATACATCAACGGTGTCGCCGGCTGAAAAAATTCCTGCATCAATAACCGATCCAACCGACAACCCTTCGGTTGTGTCTACGCGCACCTCTTTCAAATACCGGCGAGGCGCAACATCTGCCTTTTTGAAATGGCCATGTATCGGGCGGTTAATCTTATTTTCGTTTCGATCGACAAATCCCAGTTGAACCGCATTATATCCGTCTCGTTTCTCGGTCTTAATTTGCACGATTGGACAAGGGCCGGCTTCCACGACCGTTACCGGAATGGCTGTACCAGATTCGTCAAAGACTTGGGTCATTCCTATCTTTTTACCCAAAATTCCATCGCTCATTTACACATCTCCAAAGCCGGTATTACAGATTACCTACAAAAGCATGATTTTAACATCAACACCGGCAGGCAAATCTAAGCGCATTAAGGCGTCTACAGTCTTTGGGGTTATTTCCACGATATCCAAAACCCTCTTATGGATACGCATTTCAAACTGCTCACGAGACTTTTTATCTATGAATGTAGACCGTTGAACTGTATAGGTATGTTTCTTTGTGGGCAGCGGGATTGGACCAGACACAACTGCCCCTGACCGCTTCGCAGTATCTGCGATTTGTGATGCGGACTGGTCTAATAATCGATGATCGAACGCTTTCAGGCGAATACGAATTTTTTGGTTGTCCATCAACCTTTCCAATTGAGTCCATGGAGCGGTGCACTACACAGCACGAATCGGACAAAAGGACGTATGCACGATATTTTTCAAATCAACTGGGCGATACAGTGCAAATCCAATAACCCCATTAGACCTCGAGTGTTGCAAAAAGATGACCCGATTAATTTTATCACGGTTTGTTGTGAGGCGTCTTTTCGCGACGATTACCCTTCTTCATTGCAACTTACAACGTAGGAGCGTTCACTCAATAACTTTAGAAACAACACCTGCTCCAACAGTATGTCCACCTTCACGTATGGCGAACCTCAATTCTTCTTCTAAGGCAATTGGCTTTGTCAGTTCTACGCTAATATGGATGTGATCGCCTGGCATTACCATTTCGACCCCATCGGGAAGGTGCATTACGCCTGTTACGTCCGTCGTACGGAAGTAAAACTGGGGTCGGTACCCGGTAAAGAATGGTGTCCAACGACCGCCTTCCTCTTTATTCAAAATATAGGTTTCCGCTTCAAATTTCGTGTGGGGTGTAATTGAACTAGGCGCCGCTACCACTTGCCCCCGCTCAACATTCTGGCGCTCAATACCACGCAACAATAACCCGATGTTATCACCGGCGCGCCCTTCATCTAACAACTTTCGGAACATCTCCACCCCGGTGACAACAGTGTCATGGGTTGGTCGAAGGCCAACAATTTCAACAGTTTCGCCGACCTTTACTATTCCACGTTCCACACGCCCTGTCACAACAGTTCCTCGTCCCGTAATTGAAAAAATATCTTCTATTGGCATTAAAAACGGCCTGTCAATATCTCTTACGGGTTCAGGAATATACGCGTCAATGGCTTCCATCAAGTCCAAAATTGGCTTACATGCTTCATTGTCTGGTTCGCCGCTTTCCATCGCCTCTAGTGCGGAACCCGCAATTACAGGGATATCATCCCCCGGAAATTCATATTCGGTTAAAAGTTCTCGAACTTCAAGCTCAACCAATTCCAAAAGTTCGGGGTCATCAACCATGTCGGCCTTATTTAGAAAAACTACGATTGAAGGCACATTTACTTGCCGCGCTAATAGAACGTGCTCACGGGTTTGGGGCATTGGACCATCGGCAGCAGACACCACCAAGATTGCTCCATCCATTTGCGCCGCACCTGTAATCATATTTTTGATGTAGTCCGCGTGTCCGGGACAATCCACATGAGCATAGTGTCGAATCTCGGTTTCATATTCCACGTGGGCTGTATTGATTGTAATTCCGCGCTCTTTCTCTTCCGGCGCGGCGTCAATCTCTTCGTAAGTCTTAACATAATCTACTCCGGAAAGCTTTGAAAAGATCATTGTAATTGCCGCCGTTAACGTTGTCTTACCGTGATCAACGTGCCCAATTGTACCGATATTGATGTGTGGTTTAGTCCTTTCAAATTTTGCTTTAGCCATGTGTAAATCTCCTCACATTCATAAGAATTTTAAAGCGTGTACATACTTGCCAGACTCTGGCGATCAGGGTTGGTTATCATTCATAAAGCGGTAACTGATTAGAATGATAGAGTTAAGATAGCCTTTTTGACGAAAGAATCTCCTGTACAATGCCTTGTGGAACATCACTGTAGTGCGAGAATTCCATTGAATACGTCGCTCGACCTTGAGTTAGGGAGCGAAGCGTTTTGACATAACCAAACATCTCAGCAAGTGGGCAATATGCTTGAATCAACTGTATGTGTGATTTCGATTGTGTGTCCGTGCGGAGAATTTGTGCTCGACGTGCATTCAAGTCTCCCATAACTTTGCCTAAGTAGCTATCAGGTACAATCACTTCTACATCCATGATGGGTTCAAGCAAGATTGGCTGTGCTTGCTTCATTGCGTCTTTGAAGGCAATCGAAGCAGCAATAGAAAACGCTAATTCTGATGAATCAACGGCATGGTAAGAACCGTCGTAGAGACGTACACCGACATCAACTATTGGATAGCCGCATACAATCCCTACGTTCATTGCTTCCTGAATCCCCTTATTAACAGCAGGTATATAGTCTTTTGGAATATCACCGCTCTTTATTTCATCAACGAATTCATATCCAGATCCCTTTTCAATGGGATAAATTTCGAGAACCACATGTCCGTATTGCCCACGTCCGCCAGATTGTCTGACAAATCGTCCCTCCGCCATCGCATGGCGCCGGATGGTTTCCCGATAAGCCACTTGGGGCTGTCCAATATTTGCGCTTACATTAAACTCTCTAATTAGGCGATCGACGATGATTTCAAGGTGCAACTCTCCCATTCCTGACAGGAGCGTTTGACCTGTTTCGGTGTTTTGATGAATCTTGAAGGTTGGATCTTCTTCTGCGAGTTTCAAGAGAGCTAGGTTCATTTTGTCAACGTCGGATTGCGTCTGTGGTTCAATTGCAATTGACATGACCGGCGATGGAAAGGTTATCGATTCAAACTGTATGGGTAAATCCTGTACACAGATAGTGTCGCCGGTGGAGATATCCTTCAACCCAATTACTGCCGCTATGTCTCCGGCATAAACTGCATGGCGTTCTTCACGTTTATTCGCGTGCATTTGCATCAACCTTCCAGCTCTCTCGTGCTTTTGACGCGTACTGTTATATACGGCTGCACCTTTTGTTAAAACGCCAGAATAGACACGAAGAAACGTTAATTTTCCAACGTGCTCATCCGTCATAATTTTGAAGGCTAATGCCGAAAAAGGTTCATCATCGCTGGCTGAACGCCTTTCTTCGTTATGGGTTTGGGGATGAAAACCGGTCATTGGGGGAACATCTACGGGGGAGGGCAAAAAATCAGTGATGGCATCTAACAACGGTTGAATTCCTCTGTTTCTTAATGCGGCGCCGCATATCACCGGGACAACGTGACCGTTCAATGTAGCTTTTCTCAAGCCGGATTTGATTTCCGCCTCGGAAAACTCAACACCATCAAGGTATTTAATTAGCAACTCATTATCCCATTCCGCAATCGCCTCCAACATCTGCCCTCGGTATTCCTCAACTATCTCTGTCATTTCTTCAGGGATTGCTGTTTCGTCAAACACAGTTCCGAGGCTTGCTTCATTCCAGGTTAAACCTTTGCGTGTAATCAAATCAACGACACCGTTAAACCGCTCGGCCGAACCGATGGGCAACTGAATTGGTATAGCGCGTGCGCCGAGCCGTTCAACCATCATTTCAACGGTTCGAAAAAAGTCTGCGCCCGTCCGATCCATCTTATTTATTAATGCGATGCGAGGTATTTGATATTTATCCGCTTGCCTCCATACAGTTTCGGATTGCGGCTCGACACCGCCAACCGCACAAAACACCGCAACCGCACCATCAAGAACGCGGAGTGAACGTTCGACTTCAACCGTAAAATCGATATGACCGGGCGTATCGATAATGTTGATACGATGATCTTTCCATCGGCAGGCTGTTGCCGCGGCAGTTATAGTTATCCCCCGTTCTTGTTCTTGGACCATCCAATCCATCGTGGTAGTGCCATCATCGACTATACCCATCCGATGGACTCGACCTGTATAGTATAATATTCGTTCGGTTATAGTTGTCTTTCCAGCATCAATATGCGCCATAATGCCAATGTTGCGCGTATTAGCCACAGGGAATCGACGTGGATCTATAGATTTCCGTTTAGCGGATGAGGATCGGTCATTATGTGTGAGCGTCATTTTCTAAATTTACCTTCCGAACGTGCACGGATGGCTTTAACCATCTTTCTACCAGCGGTAGTGTGCAAATGCCCGGTTTGCTTCTGCCATTCTATGTTGATCGAGTTTCCTGCGGAATGCGGATCCGTCATTTCGATAAGCATCTAACAATTCCCCAGCTAGCCGCTCTTGCATAGTTTTTTCGGGGCGTTGGCTTGTCGTAGCGTAGCCTCGCTCCCGTCGGGTGGATTTGACAATCCATCGAATTGCTAACGTGGTTCGCCGTTCAGCTTTGACATCAACCGGCACTTGATACGTTTGCCCGCCAACACGCCTCGATCTAATTTCAAGGACAGGTTTGACATTATTAATCGCCTGACGGAAAACTGCGAACCCATCTTCTTTTGTTTTATGTTCGATAATGTCCAGGCTTTCATACAACATTCGCCTGGCAAGGCTCCTTTTCCCACGGGTCATCAGGCAATTGACAAATTTTGCGACAAGCTTACTGTTGTACTTCGGATCCGGGAGTATTTCTCGCTTCTCACCGACTTTGCGTCGCGGCATGCCTTCCTCCTTATTTACCTCTTCGCTCCATATTTGGAGCGAGCCTGCCGTCGATTTTCAACCCCTGCAGTATCTAAAGCACCGCGAACGATATGATATCTGACATTTGGCAAATCTTTAACCCTTCCTCCGCGAACAAGGACAACCGAGTGTTCCTGCAGGTTATGGTCAATGCCCGGAATATAACAGGTCGCTTCGTAACCTGTTGTGAAACGAACCCGAGCCACTTTTCGCAACGCGGAATTTGGTTTTTTTGGCGTTATGGCTCTGACCTGTACACAGATTCCTCGTCGTTGCGGGCAGTTTTGAAGGACAGGCGCCTTACTCTTTTTGCGGCTCTTTTTACGCGGCTTTTTGATTAACTGATTTATTGTTGGCATTTTTCCCTCGTTTATTTGGTCGTTGAATACGCGGTTTTGGGCACATGCTTCGAATTTCCGCTAGGCATAAATAAAGCCCCATGGGGACTCAAGGGGCTCATAACTAATTCCTATCATGAGTAAACCGTAAAAACACTATTGAAGCGTTCTGGGCTTAGAATCCCTCCTTCATGCCTTATCAACTTGAAAAAGCGCACTAAGGATCAGATTATACCAAACCCGATTGTTAGATGTCAAGGTTTTTCTTAGCTTTTTTGAGTTTTAACACGTTTTTTCTTAAGCTGTGACCTAACAATGCCAAAATTTCCTTTGCAACGCTCTCATCAGAGCGTTGCGAAGGACTCAGCGAATCAAATGAAATTCGGAACACACGCTTATTTTTTATAAGCGGATCGATCGGTATTTCCACCATATTTCATCGCATACACAAACAGATTGACCATAAACCGGTGTACATCAGCGGAACGGCGCATCCTTAACATCGTCCGACTCGGGATTTCCGCTGTCTCCATCGCACAGAGATAATCCTTCCGATTGTACAGCACTGCGACACGACGCCCAATCGTAATCGCCTTGTGAAACTTAAACTTTGTAACTTTAGGGTTATTTTCGGATCCCCAGTACTCGTCGGATCCATTCGGCGGGACGGATAGCTTGTAATAGATGGAATATATCTCATGGCTATGAGGTATAGACTGAAGCGGATATTCTGGCAGGATTTTTTTCAATTCATCAGCGACACGCGCAGCGAACAATCCCTTGAACCCGCAATCATCGAAAAATAGCAGCCCGCCGCGTTCCACGAGGTATTTTCTCATCGCCGACCGTTCTGCAGGAGTAAAACCTACCATCCACGGCTCGCCCCGCATTAGATTACGCGTTGTGGTCAGTTCTTTATCGTGTCCGGTCATAACAATGATGGGTGCATCAAGGATTCGCGGATCTGTCATTCGCATGGCGCCGCCCTCCAGTTTCATATCCGCACGCAGGCGAGTGTTGTCCGATAACCACCGCATGAAACTCGGCAGCGCAGAAGGGTCTTGCCACCAATCTGCTAGTGAATGTATTAACCGTGTGAAACGGATGTGACCCTGTATGTCTGCGCCCTCACCCTCTAGAATAGCGCCTAACTTATCATCAGGCACCGTAGTGATTTTAGCCAACGGGTCGTCTCCAGCGCCACCGGCACCAGCGTCGGTTGCCCCAACTGCGCCCACAAGCGAGTCAATACCGCCCGTTCCGCTTCGACCGCGTCCGTTTATTGCCTCTGTACCTGACCCGCGCCCCTTATCGGGACCGCGACGCCCGCCGACCGCGGGAGCGATGACCTCCTCGTTACGCTTGGGTTGGATGTCTGCCACCGTCTTTACAGGACTATCTACAATCGTATCCGGAACTAATGGGGACACGTCCATCGACACGCGGCTTGGGGCAGCCGCGACAGGTCTAGCAACTCGCGGAGCAGACGACACTCGAACAGGTTGGGAAATCTGTTGCGCGGGTTGGCGCACCGGTTCAGGCGGTTTGGGCTTGATCTTTTTCAACCGTCTAACCTTCGGCTGCGGCTTCACCATCTCGACCGCAATCGCATCTTCAATTTCATCCGCGTCGTCCCTTGCAAACAGGAAAATAGCGAACGCCAAGATAACGTGCGAGACCACAGAGATTACCATAGAATTGCGCGCAGTGCGACTTTTTGGGGTTACTACCGCGATCGCTGTTTCCGCCGCTGGAGATTGTGTCTCGTAGGTAGGTGCGCTCAGGTAATAGGTCTGTCCGCCGCAATCCACTTGCATTTGACCCTCCGGGAGCATGCGGAACTCGGCGCGTGCTCCGGCACGGATTACCTCACTCAGCCGTCTGACGGGCAGGATTACCGCCCCCGCTTGCGTAACCTCCGCGTCAATTGTAAATTTTGTGTCTGCGGTTGAAAGTTCTAGCTTATCGTTCCCGATGCTACGCACACGCACATCGGAGATAGACTCTAGCTGATTATCCCGGGCCGCCTGCGACTGGAGAGACTTAATTGCTTTCAGAAGGTCCGCTTGTTTCGCTGTGAATTGCATAAGGTATTCCTTTTACTTTTACTGATGGTTTTTATGTTTATCCCATGTAGAGATTGCGCGATTGGAAGCCCATCGCCCTACCACGCCAATGGTGAACATCTGCATAATCCGACTTTAGCCGTACTGCTTCGTCAAAGTCCGCTATCGCTGCGGTGTATTGTTTTAACCAATATCTTGTCCTTCCGCGCCAGTAGTAAGCATCAGCAAAATCCTTACTGAGCCTTAGCACCTCGTCGAAGTCTGAAATCGCTGCGGAGTATTGTTTTAAACGATACCTTTCCCGACCACGCAAGAAGTAACCATTGGCATCCGGACTCAAGCGTATTGATTCGTCTAAGGCTTTCGCCTGACGACATGTGTTATCGTATCGTCCTACACATTCCTTCGCGGAATTACGCCAACGGTAGGCATTCAAACAATCGGGATTCAGGCGTATTGATTCATCAAAGTCCTGAATAGCAGTTGCATATTGTCCTAACCCAAAATTTGAATAACCACGAAAGTAGAAGGCAATGGCAAGTGCTTCGTCAGTATGGTTATAGAGTAAGAGTGGTATTGTTTCGTCTAAATCCTGAATGGCAGCTTCAAAATGTCCGTACTCAACCTTTGCTATACCACGCCAATAGAGGACATCTGCATAATCCGAATAACCCGAACCACCCGAATAAACAGACTTCAATTGTATTGCGTGATCAAAGTCCGCAATCGCTGCGAAGTATTGTTTTAAACAATATCTCGTCCTGCCACGCCAGTAGTAAGCATCAGCATAATCCTTACTAAGCCTTATCACCTCGTCAAAGTCCGTTATCGCTGCGGAGTATTGTTCTGACCAATACCTTTCTATACCACGATCGTAGTAGATCCTACGGCACTTGTCATAGGCATCTGTATGATTCGGATTCAGCTGTATGGCTTCCTCAAAATCTGCTATTGCTGTGCTGTCTTGTTTTAACCTCCACTTCGTCATACCACGCCAATAATAGGCATCCGCATAATCAGATTTCAGTTGAATTGCTTCGTCGAAGTCCGTTATCGCTGTGGAGTATTGTTTCAACAAATTCTTCACCTTACCACGCCAGTAGTAGCCTTCCGCCCAGTTCGGATTTAGCCGTATTGCTTCGTCTAAATCCTGAATAGCGGTAGCGCCTCCGTCTAAATGGGCTTTTACCCGACCACGCCAGCAATAGGCTTCAGCATAGTCTAGCTTAAGTCCAATGGCAGCGTCGAAATCCTTGATTGCTTCGGCATATTGCCCTAACTTTACTTTCTCCACACCACGCGCAAAGTAGCTAACAGCATGGGCTTCTCTATCCTGTTGCTCCTTCCGTGCTTTTTCCTGACGTTCTCGTTCCTCGCGCTCCTTTTCCCGACGTTTTCTTTTCTTTTGTTCCCTCGCCTTTTGTTCTTGGCGTTTCCTTTTCGCACGTGCTCTCGCTTCTCGTTTTTCGTGCTCTCTTTCTCGCCGTGCTTCTTCCGCTCTTGAGGAATCGTATTGCACTTGTTGGTAGGCGTTTGTAATCACCTCATATGCGTCTTGGACAAGTAAAAAGCGTTGTTTTGCGCCAGGGGAAGGGTCTTTGTCTGGATGTATGACTTTCACAAGGTCACGATAGGCTTTCTTGGCGTCGGCGAGTGTCGCGTTAGATTCCAATCCCAAAATACGCAATGCTTCGTCTGGTGTCATTTTGCTTACCTGTGTAATCCTTTATTTTACTTTGCAACCTCCCAACCGATATTTGCTTATCTGAGGATCGCCATCTTTCGAGTCGCAGAGAAGCGGTTCGCGCTTAGCGTATAGAAATAAATTCCGCTCCCCACACGCTCCCCTAGGTCATTCCGCCCATCCCAATAGACCGCCTTGCTTGGGCTTTCGTACACGTCAGCCTTTTTGTTGCCGGATTCGATAGTTCTCACCAGGTTTCCACTCCGATTAAAGATGTTAACGGTGACTTTTGCATCCTGCGCCAAGCGATACGGTATCCACGTTTCCGGGTTGAACGGATTTGGAAAATTCTGACCGAGTTCATTCATGAACCGCACCGTTTGCGGATTGGCGTTTTCAAGATGGGTTAGTTCTCCAAACACCGTTGGATCGTTGACCGAAAGTTCAAACAGATGTTCGTTAACCTTGAATATTTGGAGTGAGTAGAGATCTGCAACATAAACCGCGTCGTGGATGACCGCCAATTCCGACGGGAAGCGCAAGTTTTTGTAACGTGAAACCAACTCAAGATTGCGTATATCCACGATTTTAAGGGTTGTTCCATCTAGCAAGAATAGATAATCTCCACTTACTTTGGCATCAATCGGCAACCCATCCGTTTCATATTGCGCGATGCGAAACGGCCGCCGCGGATCGCTAACGTCCAGAATCTGCACGCCGGAGCGGCTGTCAAGCACATACGCCCGGTTCTCAGCGACAGTCACATGTGTTGCATTGCCGTTCGTTTCGTAACTCGCAACGGCGCGGGGCGCGGCTGGATTCTCTATGTCGAATATTCGTAAGCCCCCATCAAGGGCGGCGACGTAAGCGTACACACCGTCAATTGCCGATCGATAGGCGTTCCCAGGCATACGTTGGCGCGCAACGACACGAATTCGGTTGAGGTCTCGCACATCAATGACGACGAAATCGCCTGCGCTGACGTAAGCGTATCCGTTGTCAATCTCAATGCCCACCGCCGGTTCAGACGTTGAAATTCGCGCAATTGTGATGGGACGGATGACATTCCGCACATTCATGACGAATACTCCCCGTTCACCGCCCGCGATGTAGGCATGCCCGTTAAAAACTTGAACATCCGCAGCGGTTCCATCAATCGGTATGAATTGTGTTAAGGCCGCATCAAACGTGTCCTTTATGTCAACAACCTTCAATCCGCCGCGCCCATCAGCGATGAAGGCCTTCCGTCTCCCGTTTTCGCCCTGAACGATGTCAAGACCATAAGCTTCACCTGAAGCGACATGGCGATGCAACCACTGCGGACTACTCGGTCGGCTGACATCAACGGCATGCAAACTCCCGCTTCCATCCGCGATGTATGCAATGGTAGTTCCGTCGTTGGGTGTGTATAGGTCCACTCCCACTGCACTTCCGGTTATGGATTGACGGGCGACGAATTTAGGGCGGAGTGGATTACGAACGTCAATGAGATAAAATCCCGCCTGCACGTCGGTCAAATAGACGAACCCATCTTGGAATTTTATGCCATTTGAAGTTCCGGGTGTGCGCAGCGTCGAGATTATTTTTGGGTTGAATCGATCGCGTACATCGACAACTCGAAAGTCCCCCGATGCAACATAAACGTATCCGTCTTCGAAATGAAAATCGAAGCCGACAATGTCTATTTTACCAACGATTGCGGGGATGTCGATTCGTTCAAAATCAAGAATTTGAAACCCTTGATTTCGATCACTCAAATACACGGTAGGACCTTCAACCCAGACATTCAGGGCTTCACCGAGCGTCTGAAACGCGCTAATCGGTTTCGGTTCGATTGAACTGTGCAATTCGTGTAAGTTATATATCAAGAGTCCCTCTTCACTATCAACTATGTAAGCATGCCCATTAGTTACCTGAATTCGATGAGCGAAGGTGAAACCCTTGACGGACTTCACGAGCTGCGGTGCCGCTGGTCGCCGAACATCAACAAGTTGAATGCCTTCCACTCCATCTGCGATGTAGGCTGTCCCGTCGTCAACGGCGGCATCTTGTGCGTTACCCGGTGTAGCAATTTCCCCGGTTCGCACTGGTTCTGTTGGGTTTTCGAAATTGAAGATTTCCAGTCCCCAGTCGCTCGCGGCAAACGCGTAATTCTCGACAACGACTACATTCTGATAGCTGCTAGATAGGTGTACCTGACGCATCGGTTCCAGCTTATAGGAAATAGTTGGCAGTTTCTCGATTGGCTGCGAACGATTGCCAACGGTTCGCGTAATTTTGCCCGGCGCAACGATTGGCAAATTAACCGGACGCGGCGCACCAACAACAATCCCGGAATTCCCATCAGATGTTCCTGCATACCGAAAAGATTGCGAGGTTGCAGTAGTTGCCACTAGCATGACCTGATCCGACGGATTCAAATTGTTCAGCTCAAGGCGGGCATTGTCGTATTCATCAAATTGAAGCCGATGAATCATTGGCGAGCCGCGTTGCGGTATATGCACAACTTGTGCATACATTTCCCCATTGCCGGCTCCATCTAGGGCAATTTCAAGTTTAGGTGATAGATTCTGATAGGATACATAACGAACTCCCCAATCATCTAGGTTGTCCAATCGAATCGTGGGATAGCTGTTAACACGACGTTCAACGCCTCTATTGACGCGCTTATTTGGCAGGTTTTCATATCCGTAATTGGCGCCGCGCCTGATGTCGTTGACGAAGTTAGCAATCGCCCAGTTTTGAAAAATATCGGCAAACCGTGCTGACCTACCTATCGACCCTAAAGCCGAATTAATTCCGTCTATACCGAGCAGATCTTGTCGTGCAAGTTCACGAATGAACGCCGCGCCGCCGTAATTCTCGAATGCGTATAGCAGCAGCATGAAAGCAGCCCCGTAATAGACATCGCGGGTATTTCCAGACGTCAACGAAACGCTTGGATCTCTTAAATAACCATCGACAAAGATGTTGTGGACATTTCCGTAGATTGCCCATTCTGCGAACGACGCTATCCCCTCTTCCAACCAATTCTCATCGGTTGTTCCACCATTCTGATACCAATTGGCGAGGTGGGCAAATTCGTGGGCGAGCAGGGCGAGGAGGATAAAACGCCCCCGCTCCTTGAGCAGGTACACATCGGCAAAGATAATCTCGCGCCGGTTGCTATTGAAATCAGTCGGACGTTGATCGGTCGGTGAGAAATAACCGCCGATGTCTTGAGCTGAACCATTCAATCCCACATCGTGTATTAATAGTGTTACTCGGGCATCCCGGTCTAAGCCCGGCTTCCATTCGCTGCCAATCCACCGGTGAACTTGCGGGTAGATTCGCGAATCAAATTCAGCTGCAATATCCTGTGCTTGTATTTCGTTTACTATACCGAGCACCGAATTTTCGACGTAGATGTAGATATGCTCGCCGATGGCAATGCAAGTGCCTTTCACTAATTGTTCGGGGATATGTGTATAAAACCGTTCAATCTGCCCGAGGTGTATTTCAGGTGCCGGAGCGGCAGAAATTTCCGGCAATTGAAGAGCCGAGTGCGTATGCTGGGTGAGTTCCGGCGTTCCGCAGCGCCAATGTCCGCCATAAGGTGGATGCAGATGGATGGGTTGCGCGCAGACTTGATGAGCGATGCAACAAAAATATAAAAACAAATCGCAGCAACGCATTTACAAACAACCCCCCATTCATCAAGTTATTAATTAGAACCTTTAATATCCAAAAGACACGGATATACGGTTAAAACGACGTTGACACACCCCCATGTAAAGTTTGAGATATTAGCACTCATTTTCGAATTCGGTGCACCTATCTAAGTTTTAGTGATTAGCGTTTGACTCTGTGCACTGTGGTAATTCTACCACAAACCCCATGTAATGTCAACGTATATTAAGTATATATTGAAATCAAACCATTAGTTAATGCGTTTACTCGATGAAAACTGGCTGATGTTGGTTGCGTCCGTTGACATGGGATCTTTGGTGTTTTGGACCTAAAATTGCTATGTTTCGCTTAAACAAGTGTTTGCCAGACGAGCCGAATTGCGAAAGCCAATGAGGTGACAACGAGTACGATTTTAATCCATTTTTCTCCTCTGTCAACCGCCCAATTGCTTCCGAACCACGCACCGGTCGCATTTCCAAGTGCAAGTGTTAACCCCAAAAAGGGGTCGACATTGCCATTGTAAATGAAGATTCCCAGCGCGACGATGGTGAAAAAGAAGCTGACAAACAGCTTGATCGCGTTTGCACGAACGAGGTCATAACCATTTATTGATGTCAATGCGCCAATGATAATGAAACCCACTCCGGCTTGAATAAACCCGCCATAAATACCAATAAAAAAGAAGGCAATTATTGCGACAATCTTTCGTGCAAGATTCTGCTCAATTCTTGTTCCTTCACTTTTCCTTGTCGGACTGAGATAAGTCAATGCCAGTACTCCTACCATGATAGCCGCTAACACTCTCTTGAAAGCAACCTCACCCATGAATACTGCAATGATAGCCCCAATGATAGCTCCTGGAATTGCTGGAATGGTCAGGAAAGCGCTAAAGCGAAAGTCAGAAAATCCTTTGGCACGAAATCCTGCAACGCCGGTTGCACACTGTATGGCGACCGCTACTCGATTTGTGCCGTTCGCTGTCGCGGCGGGTAAACCGAGGAAGATTAGCACCGGAAGGGTTAGTAATGAACCGCCGCCCGCAACCACATTTAGGAAACCTGCAGCGACTCCAGAAATTAAGATTAAGGGAATTTGCCAAACCAGTTGCATGTCAGTTTTTAGTCCTTTCTTTGTGGCTAGATTTTGATGCCTGACGGCGTTTCGCCGCTAAAATTAACAGTAACGCAGACCCATTTCCAATTAGGACCGCGCTCAGAATGCCCATGAGGAACACGAATCCGCCGGTGGCTACTACGCCGGATCCAAACGGGCATGACCAGATTCCCAAAGCAAAGGCAGAGAGTGGAATGAGCGCACCCAATAGGAAACCGATTACAGCAGCGACTGTAGCGAAGTTTTGATGTTTTTTTATTGGGAGTTTTACGGATCGTAAAGTCATGTTCATACCTTCATACGTTAGCAGGGCTTAATCCTCTTGATTTAAATTTAGTAGCAATTAAGTCTTTACTTGTGGATCCAAGACATCGCGCAGCGCATCGCCTAGCAAGTTGAACCCTAACACCATCAGGAAAATGGCAGTTCCCGGCGTCATCACCGTCCAAGGCGCGCGGCGGATGAGCGAGCGATTTTCGTTCAACATTGCGCCCCACTCCGGCTCGCCAATTTCGGCCCCAAGTCCTAAAAAACTTAGGCCCGCAGCGTCTAGGATTGCAGCTCCCATGCCGAGCGTAGCTTGTACAATCAATGGGGCAAGGCAATTTGGGATAACTGCTGTCGTCATTATTCGAATGTCGCTTGCACCAACAACTCTTGCTGCCATTACATATTCTTCTTCGCGAATTTTGAGCACTGACGCCCGTAGTATTCGGGCATATTGCGGAATATAAACTATCGAAACAGCGATAATTGCATTGGTCAGGCTCTGTCCTAAAATGGTGATTATCACCATCGCAAGCAGGATGCTTGGCATAGCAAGCATCATATCCATTATGCGCATAAACGTGTTATCCATCCAACCGCCGTAATAGCCTGCGATAATTCCCACCAGCGCGCCAATGGAGATTGAAAACGACATTGCAACCAGCCCTATTTTTATAGAGATTTGCGATCCGTAAACGATCCGGCTAAAGATATCCCTCCCTGCCTTGTCGGTGCCGAAGTAATGTTCGGACGACCAACCCTTGAGTCCAGCGATGACATCAGCTTCGCGCGGGTCGTGTGTGGCAATGAATGGAGCTAGGATTGCGATGAGGACAAAAATGAGGATAATTGAAAAGCCAATCATGCCGGATGTGTGACGCAAAAGATTTTGATGAATCCTGCGGCTGTTCCCGCTCATGTGTTTCCTCCAATCCTGATTCGTGGATCGAAATAGATGTAAAGCAGGTCAACAATCAGATTGACGGCCATGAAAACGGTAGCCACAAATAGCACACCTCCTTGAACCGGTCGAATATCTCTGGCTTCGACAGCGGCGCGCAGCCATGAACCGAGTCCTGGCCAAGAAAAGATGTGTTCGGTTAGAATAGCACCGCCCAGTAAGTATCCGAAATTCAAACCAATAACAGTCAACACAGGATTGACGCTATTTTTCAGCGCGTGCTTAAGCACAATTTTCGATTTTGAAAGCCCTTTCGCATGCGCGGTCATGATGTATTGTTGATTCAATACTTCAAGTAGGCTAGAACGAGTCATGCGCGCAATGATTGCCAACGGAATTGTGCCAAGCGTCACTGCGGGAAGAATCAGGTGCCAGATTGCATTCCGAAACGCGGCAAAGTTTCCGGCAAGCAGCGTATCTATCAACAAAAAGTTTGTGCGATGTTGTATTTTTAGGTTTGCATCTAAAAGAGTATCTAATCGTTGGGAACTTGGGAAAATCGGAAATGTGTAGGCGAACAGCAGAATTAACATTAACCCGAGCCAGAATATTGGCATCGAAATTCCCGCCAACGATCCGAACATTGTGGAATAGTCCCAAAACTTGCCGTGATTGACCGCGGCTAAAATCCCCGTACCGACGCCGAAAACAATCGAGAATCCCATCGCCGCGACTGTCAGTTCAACCGTTGCCGGGAAATAGTGTAAAATTTCATCAACTACGCGCGCATTTGTCTTAAACGACCGCCCCAAATCTAAGTGAATCAGATCCCAAAGAAACACTCCATACTGCCGATAGAGCGGCTGATTCAGTCCCATCTGTTGACGAAGTTTAGCCAGCGCGTCCGCCGTGGCGCGTTCTCCTAAAATCGTTAGCGCCGCATCACCGGGAATTAGATGAACCATAAAGAAGACGAGAACCGACACACCGAAGAGAGACAACGCCATAGAGAGCAGCCGTTGCGAGATGTATGTAGTCATGCGTAATGCGTAATGTGTAAATGGTTGGCTGCTTCTAGCTAGTGAAACGAAGTTTATCTGACTTGAATTTCACTTCGAGCAGCAAGACCTATTTCAAGATTACCATTGGCCGCAATTGACGGAATGACGGCGTCCGTAGCTGGTAAAAGTAAAGACCGCTGGCAACCATTTCGCCGAGTTTATTACGGCCATCCCAGTAGGCAGCTTTTTCCTGCGCGGTATAATAGCCTGCCAACCGATGCCCTAGTTCCAGACTACGAACCGCTGCACCCTTAATATCAAATATCGTCAACGTGACGTTCGCATCGTCCGCCAACTGATATGGCATCCACGTCTCCGGATTGAACGGGTTCGGGTAGTTTGGCAACAGTGCCGTCTTGATAGGTATTTCGTATGCGGATATTGCCGGCAACTGGATTTTATTGTTAATCACATCGCTGTCTGTTACCGTGTAGTGCAACGGCTGAACACCAATTAGCGGACGTGAGAATTCGGCAGAGATTTCAATGGCATCTCCGACCTGTGCCGCATGACTAGCTGCAGTTTCAACTAAGGTCAGTTGATAGCCAATCCCGTCTGTGTGCAGACTGCCACCGTCCGTTGTGTGAACCGTCGACTTCATGCCGGAAGCCAAATTTGTCAACGTTACCCTCAATTTTAGCGGCGTAATCGATAAATCGCTCTCCGGAGTTCCATTCTCGTAAATGATCGATCCGATTATGCACAATAGGGGCGTAGTTTTCGTAAAATTGATACCGTTGCGTGATAATGGCGCTGCGGCACCCGTGCCCGTGAATCCACCCCAACCATCGCCGGAGATTGCAATTGACGCTGCGGATTGTGCATCCATGATAAACGACTGACCGCCAGTTATGTGGACATCTCCGTCATCTCCTGCATGTTCAACGACCTTGAAAATTCCGTCAACTGACACTGTGACAGAAGATACATTGTCACGAATTCCTTCGAGAGCGAGCAGGTCGCTTACTCGTTCGATTCGTGAATCGCGGAGAGGCACCGCCACGAGGTTTGTTCCTTGCATCAACGAAATTGTACTGCTCCCCTCTTCGCCGAGTGGGTGGCCTGTCAGAAGAAGTTCCACCGGCGCCCTCATACTTGCAATTATGCCTTCGTCATCTGTCAATTGAGGGTCTTCGGTTTTGCCTCGGCTGGAGTCTCCGAGGTAACTGTGCCACTGCTGCCTTTGGCGATCTCTAGTCGTGATCAAATTCACCGTCGCCGCTCCACCGAGGGCGTCGTAGAGGTCGCTAACAGATTCGATTGTACCTGTCTCCCCGTCAACTGAAGTAACCCGCAATGGAATGTGTATCAAACTAGTACCCCTTGGTACCGAGAGAGCAAACTCGCGTCTTTTTGCAACGGCATTAAAGATTACCGGCGTCTCTACTCCCGCGGCGGACACTTCGGCCGTGTGTATTCCCGGATTTGTCCCTAAGGTTAACCAACTTTCCGATCTGCCGTTAGCGCCAGTTTGTGTGCTAGTAATGCTGAGTGTCCCATGCCCCGCGGTTACTGTAAAGGTCAGAACCACGCCTTCAAGCGGCGCACCTTTCTTGTCTTGTACTTCAACTACGAACGGGTCGCCAAGCATCGCACCTGGTAGTCCCTCCTGCAAATCACCTGAAATTATCACAATTTTGTTGGGAAATCGGACGCCTTCAGCATTGAAAATTATTGAACTGTCGATCCCAGACGCAGACACAGCGACCGTATTAGTTCCAGCGTTCGGTCCAAGGGTAAGTCTGCTTACTGCCCTTCCGTTACTATCGGTTTTAGTGCTTGTGGTGGACAATGATCCTCCTCCAGCAGTTGCCTCGAAGGTTACCTGAACCTCAGATAAGGGTTTATCCGACTGGTCTCTCACCTCAACAATTAGCGGATTTGGAAGTGTCTCGCCGGGGAAACCTTCTTGGTTATCGCCCGAGATTTTCGACAGTTCGTTAGCCACTCGAATTCCCTTTGCGGTAAAGGTCAGCGGCTGCGAAATCCCTTCGACTTTAACACGTACGGTGTTCCTTACCGAAACCTGCCCCAATGTAAGAGTACACTCTGCCCTGCCGTTGGAGTCGGTCGTTGCGTTAGGCGTATTGAGCGAGCCCCCGCCTTCCGTTACCGAAAACGCTACGGGAACCCCTTCAAATGCAAGACTGTTCTCATCCTTTACTTCGACGACGAACGGATTGGGAAGCGCTGCGCCGGGTGCACTGCTTTGGTTATTGCCAGAAACCTGGCTTAGTTCTGTTGGATTACGGTCGTCGAACATGATGTCTACGCCGCGTGCTTTTAGGGTTGGTATGTGCGATTTAATAGATTCGTAGCTAAGGAGGTTTTCGCGAAGGTTTATCTCGTCTCCGTTTCCCAATCCCATATTTGATACTAAATTCGCAAGGTCTGATATTTTGTTGTCGGAAAGTTGGAGATTCCGCAGGGTCGTCAATCCCTCTAGCGACGAGATATCCGATACCTTATTGGCGTCGAGAAGAAGAGATTCCAAGTTGGTCAACCCCGCCAGCGGTGAGATGTCTTCTATTGAATTGTGTCTAAGCGCCAACAGCGTAAGACCGGTCAATTCCTCGACATCCGAGATTTCCGAAACTGAGTTGTCGTCAACGACGAGCCATGTCAGCTTGGTTAAACCTGACAATGGAGATAGGTCAGATATAGAGTTGCCGCTAAGCGCAAGTTGTATTAAGTTGACTAAACCGGCAAGCGGGTAAATGTCTTCGATTGAGTTGTGCCTTAGGTCTAGGTGCGTGAAGTTCACAGCGAACTCCATCCCAGTCAAATCACTAATGCCGAGGCTCCAGGTTCCCTCTTCAGTGAAGACTAGCGTCGCCATCTCAGCTTGGGATATCGGTTCCCCTGCTACCTTCTCAAGGGATTTCTCAACAACGATGCGGAGTTTTGGGTCGGGAATCTCTACAGGCTGTCCCGCCGAAGCGTTAAAGGTCACCGTAAAACCCAAGGCAGAGGCATTGACGGTGTTTGGTCCTAGGTTGGGACCGAGTGTTAGTGTGCTCATTGCACTCCCGTTGTCAAGTGTCGATACGCCTGTTGTGCTGAGATTGCCGCCTCCGGCAGTCACGGAAAATGAAACCCAAACGCCAGGCCGCGCCAAACCGGTGTTTACATCGCGCAATTCGACGATAAAAGGGAGTGGCAACGGTGTACTGGGTAAGCCCGCCGGCTGATTATCGCCGGAGATTTTTGTCAGTGCATGAAGTGTTTCCGGAAAAAGGTTAAAATCGGTTTCGCTCTTATTTCCGTTTATGTCCACTACGACAGCACGGATTGGGTGAACAGCGCGGTCGGAAAGACTTTCGAATTCCTAGAGGGTAAAATCGCCGTCATAATCGAATTCAACGGATCCTTGTTTTTCTCCTCGAAATTCACGGCACATCCTCAGCCTGTCGTTTCTCAGCCTGTTGTTCCTTAGTCTGTCAACGCCGAACACGAGCACTTGATGAAGCCCCTCGTAATCGGAAACCCTGAGTTGGATTGAGATAGTTTCCGAACCTGCCGCGTACCTACGCGGCGAAACGAGGTCGATAGCCGGTGGATTTCTAAACCCGGAAGAAATGGCGGGATTGAAATACCTCTGGATTTGCAGCCATTTGACAGCACACCGGGACAATCTCGTGGTTTGCCCCCATACCCACGGTCCGTAGGACATTACGTGTTCATTGGCGCGGAAATCGTGTTTTAATCCGAAGGTATGGCCTAGTTCGTGTGCCGCGAGTGGATGGCTAAAAAACTTACCGGAGGCGGGGATAGCTGCGAAACCGCCCCAATCCCGGTAAGTAGAACCAACACCTGCCGCATTACCAATCTGTTCGTTGCTGACATCCACGGCTGCCAAGTAGATGTTCTGCGAGGTATCAAACCGTTTGTGGACTTCATTCCAGACCTGGTAAAAAGTTTCTAGCCTAGAACTGTGAGGAGAATCGCGGTAATAGGAATCGAAGAACTGCCCGTAGACTCGATGTACCACCGCCTTCCCACTGTAATCAGTTTCGATGTTGAAGGTCCTTCTGCCGAAGCCGTGGTTTTCCATCTGGTCGGCATAGAATTCGCGGACACCTTTAATCAGCGTGTCCATTTTACTCTCAATGTCTTCCCTCGGTTGACGGTCAGCGGGAAGAAAGTAGATTAACCGCACCGTGCGCGGCGCACCGATGTCACGATTTGCAAAGGTGCGGACAGGTTTCTGTGTGAACCCCTGGAGTTCAGAATAACCGCACAAATGGATTTCGTTACTCGGCAATAATGGGAAAGCGGCAATCGCTGCTGAATCGTAGTATCCCAGATACACCGCAATCAAATAAAGGATAAGACGACGTAGGTGGGTTTTCATCGAGTAAGTTGTTACGTAATATTCAATCGGGGAGGTTGGATTGAATGGATTATACTGGTGTTCGTTTTATTGCTCAAGCCAAATTTGCCGGAAATATTTCCACGTCGTCGGGTGTAGCTTGAGATTTTTGACTCTTTTGTTGATGATAACAATCTGTTTGGCGTGTGCGAGTGGCACCCAAGGGATGTCTCGGTGAAAGATTCGCTGGGCTTCTTTGTAAAGTTCGATGCGTTCCGCTTGATTGGTGGCTGATTGCGCTTGGACGAGGATGTCCTGCATTTCATCACTGCGATAGAAGGAGATATTGCCCGCCGGCTTTTGTGCAGCCTCTTTGCTCAAGAGGTAGTAGAAGAAGTTGTCCGGATCGCCGATGTCGGCGGACCACCCGAGCATTGCCATATCGTGTTCTCCGTATTTTGTCTTCTCCAGATACGTCCCCCAATCATACGTCACAATCTTTCCTATGATTCCGACGCGGCGTAAATCCGATTGGATAACCGCTGCGAGGAGTCGTCCGGCGGGAATGTACGGCCGCGGCACCGGCAATGCCCATAGTGTAGTTTCAAAACCTTCTGGATAACCCGCTTCTTTGAGTAATTGTTTTGCTTTTTCGGGATTATACGTGTATTCCTCAATCGAATCATCGTAACTCCACATCGTCGGCGGGATAGGGTTTTTGGCGGGAATTCCCATCCCTTGATACAATTGCTTGATAATTTCGTGCTTGTTTATAGCATGATTGACGGCGCGGCGTATCTTAAGGTTGTCGAACGGCTTTCTATCCATGTTCATTGCTAAATAACCGACGTTCATCCCGGGCTGCTCAACGATTTCAAGTTGAGTATCCTCGCGAATCTGTGGTAGGTCATCGGGGTTGGGAAACTCCATCGCGTCAATACTCCCATTTTGCAGTTCTATGAGTCGCACCGAATTGTCAGGAATCGATCGGAAAATAATTCGGTCAAGCGGCGGGCGGCCGCCCCAATAGTCGTGGTTTACTTCGAGGACAACCTTATCGCCACGATCCCAGCGTACGAATTTGAACGGTCCCGTGCCGACGGGACGGTTGGTAAAATTTTCCAGGGATTCGCGTGCTGAGGCTGGACTAACGATCGAAAAGGGCGTCATCGCAATAGTATAAATGAAAGGTGCGTATGGGCGTGTGAGGGTTATCTGGACCGTGAAACGATCCACCGCGGTGACTTTATCTACGATTTCAGCAAGTCCGGTGTCAGACCAGTAGATATAAGGTCCCCCGACATTATGGAAAGGGTGAGCGGAATTGTGCTGCCGGTTGAGGGAAAAAAGCACAGCCGCGGCGTCGAACGGTGTTCCGTCATGAAACTTGACATCTTTTCTAAGATGGAACGTCCAGGACAGTCCATCAGAAGAGGCTTCCCACGAACTTGCCAACGCCGGTTCGACTTCGGTGCTCTCATCCTTGTATTGTATTAGTGTGTCGTAGATGGCGCCGCATACCTTGAAGGACTCTCCATCTTCTTCATGCGCAGGGTCCAACCCGACAGAGTCGCCTCCGCGACCAAAGATAAGCGTACCGCCGACTATCGGTCGTGCACCCTCCGTACATATTGGTAGGGCGAGTGCCCAGAGAAGCGCAGTGAATAAGACTATATTACAAGTTTTGATGCCATGTTTTCCCATAGAGTTTTTACCTCACCATTTAATATGAAAAACCTTGTTCTGGTTTGCCGACTCGTAGCCGCCAAACACGAGCTCAAGCGTTTTCAAGTTATCAGCGCCAGATGTACACGGCTCGAGTCCGCGGTGTAAGCAGTCTACCCAATGTTTCTGGGTATTCATGACACTTTCAGCAAGTGCCCCGCCCAACGGGCTATCCCAAGAATATTGGGAAGGCGGCAAATGGTAGTGGTTAAGTCGCTTTCGCGATACAACACTGAGTTGATAGTCGCGCCGAATTTCCAGTGACCCGCAATCTCCTTCGATTCGCACCGGTATATGTATGATTTCATCATGCTCTACGGCTGATACGTAGTGCATATTTGCGACGCTGGTTCGGTTCTCATGTCGAAGCAGGGCGACAGCGACATCTTCGCCGCGAATGTCCGGGTTGATACGATGGATTTGTGCGGAAAAGCTGGTGACTTCTCCCATAAAGAACCTCACGAGATCGAACATATGCACCCCCATATCCAAAAGAACCATCCGTTCTTCCGTAGCAAGGTAAGGTTGATTAGGGTAAACATCGTACCCGGTACGGAAAGACATTTGAGCGAAGAACGGGATGCCAATTTCGCCCGCGTCAATAATCTGTTTCGCATGTTGGATGATGCCTTGCCATCGGATATTCTCGTGCACCATAAAGGATAGGCCTGCAGATTGGCAAACGTCGACCATCGCGGTCGCATCTTCCAACGACATGGCCATCGGCTTTTGGCAGATTACATGCCTGCCATAAAGGGCAGCCATTTCCACGAGTTCACGGTGGGTCGGTGGCGCCGTGACGATGTCAACGAAGTCGAGCGGTTCGTTTGCAAGCATCTCTTCAGCATGCTCGTATGCATTCCCGGCGTTGAACTTTGCCGCCGCCGCGTTTGCGCGATCTGCCTGTAAATCGCAGACCGCCGCAAGCGTTACATCTTCGATTGCATTCCAAGCGGAAAGGTGATTTTGCGCGAAGAACCCGCATCCGATTACGCCAGCGTTCAATTTTTTCATTTCGATCGCGTAAGTTTTTTATTAAGCCTTATGCCCGTGATTCTTGAATAGCATCACGGAAAACTTCAATTAGATGTTTCGCCGATTTTCCCGTCCCGTGTTCAATCTGGTGCCGGCAGGAGAATCCCGCGGCGACAATTTCAAAGTCGCCTTTTTTTTCCTCGACAGCTTTGAAAAGTTCGCGGCGACCACACTCCATTGAGACCTGGTAGTGCTCAGCTTCATATCCGAACGACCCTGCCATGCCGCAACATCCAGAATCAATAACCTTCACATCGTGTCCGGTGGGCAAACTTAGAACTTGCACAGACGGTGAAATACCAATCAACGCCTTTTGGTGACAGTGACCGTGCAAAACAACATTTTTCTGCGTATCTTTAAATTGAACAGGAAATTCTCCATTCTCGTGGCATGCGAGTAAAAATTCCTCAATCATGAACGTGTGTTGTGCAACAATCTCGGCATCGCTGCCCGGGATGAGGTCCACGTAATCATCACGCAGGGCTGAGACACAACTCGGTTCACAACCGATAATGGGCGTGCCTTCGTTGGCATAAGGGAGGAGATTCTCAATATTGTATTGTGCATTCTCGATTGCATGATCGAGCATGCCTTTGGATATCATAGGCCGGCCGCAACAACGCTTGTCAGGCAATACGACTTCAAATCCCGCGGCTTCAAGCACTGTTACTGCGGCTTTTCCAATTTGGGGTTCGTTAAAATTCATGAAGGTGTCATGAAATAACACGACCTGCTTACGGTTTACCGCGTAATTTCCCGGCATTCGTTTTGCATACCACTTTTGAAAGGATTCCCGAGCGAAGGCCGGTAGCGTTCGTCGCCGGTCAATGCCAATGGTTCTTTCCATCGCCCATTTCGAGGCGCGGTTATTCGCTAACCAGTTTGATACTGGAGCCGTCGCTGATCCAATTGCACTTAGCGTGGCGATATTTCCAAATATCCTGTTGCGGAGAGGTAGACCGTTTGCATTGTGATAGTGAGCCAAAAATTCGTATTTGAGTTTCGCCATGTCCACGTTTGACGCGCATTCTGCCTTACATCCTTTACACTCCAAACAAAGACTTAGCACGTCGTACAACCGCCTGTCTTTGAATTGTTCCGCTGGTAATTTTCCGGACAGCACAGCCCGAAGCACGTTTGCCCGGCCGCGTGTGGAATGCTCTTCCTCCATCGTCACCATAAAGGAGGGGCACATTGTGCCGCCGAGTTTCTTGCGGCACGCTCCAACACCGTTACACATCTCAATTGCACCGGAAAACCCACCTTGACTGGAAAAGTCAAAGTAGCTGTCAATCTGAATTGTCCGGTAATTTTCACCGTAGCGCAGGTTTTCCGTCATCGGCGGCGAGTCTATTATTTTACCCGGGTTCATAATGCCCTTTGGATCAAATGCGGTTTTGACTTGGCGAAACGCATTGTAGATTTGCGCCCCAAATGTAGTTTCAATCCATTCGCTTCGCACAAGCCCGTCACCATGTTCGCCGCTCATCGTACCACCAAACTCCAACGTTAAATCCAGAACGCGGCATGCGATGCTGCGCATTTTTTGAATTTCGACCTTTTGCTTTAGATTAATTACCGGTCGGATGTGCAAAAGTCCAACACTCGCATGGGCATAATAGACCGCTGTTGTGTTGTGATCGGCGAGGAGTTTTTCAAAGAGACGGACATATTCGGGTAAACTATCTACGGGGATTGCGGCGTCTTCTACAAAGGGTATCGGTTTGTAATCTCCTTTCATACCCATCATCAACCCAAGCCCCGCCTTGCGAATATTCCATACTTGCGATTGCTCAAAGGTAGTCATGCATCGGACAAACGCATAACCTAATCCAATCGAATTTAGTTTACGTTCGAGCGTATCGAGTTTGTCTACCAACTCGTTATCGGACTCACCATAAAACTCTACAGCAAGAATTGCCGCTGGATCGCCTTGTATGAAAGTTCGTAGGCGTGAATATTCTAGCGATCCTTTTGTCATATCAAGGATGGTTTTATCTACTAGCTCTACAGCGGAGGGGTGACACTCGAGAATTGTATTCACAGCTTCCATCGATTCCATTAGTGTATCGAAATGGATTGCGACGACGGATGTCTTCGTGGGACGCGGCACAAGGTTAATCTTAGCTTCGACCGTAGTGGCAAGTGTTCCTTCAGATCCAACGACGATTTTGGCTAAGTTGAACGGACGTTCAACGTCCCAGCTAGACCGCCTGTACGGCGTTACCTCTTTTGAACCGGCATTCGGAATGAACTCATCAAGGTTATATCCGGAGACGCGGCGCAAAATGCGTGGAAACCGCTCTCGAATTTCTTGGGAGTTTTCCGCAGTTATACGGCATATTTCACGATATAAATGGCTTTCACGAGAGTTTCCCTGCTTTTTAACCGCGAGCTCGTCGAGCGAGACGGGTTCAGCCGTAATCTCTTCGCCGTCGGGAAGAACCAGTTCTAAAGATATTACATGATCAATCGTTTTACCGTAAATTAAAGAGTGGGCCCCCGCTGAGTTGTTTCCTATCATGCCCCCGACGGTCGCTTGACTGCTAGTCGACACATCCGGTGCAAACATCAGGTTATACGGTTTCAGATTGTGATTCAATTCGTCCAGAACAACCCCCGGTTGGACACGTGCCCACTGATTTTCAATATTTACCTCAATAATGGTGTCCATGTATTTGGACATATCCATGATTATCGCTTCACCGATCGCTTGCCCTGCCAGACTCGTGCCGCCTCCGCGTGCGAGGATTGGCACATTCCGGTCATGGGCGATTTGAATAGTTGTTAGCACATCCTTCTTATGACGGGGGACGACAACGCCTATTGGATTAATTTGATAAATGCTTGCGTCTGTACTGTATAATACTTTAGAATAAAGATCGAAGCGCACTTCACCTTCAATTTGATTGGTCAGTAGGTGTTCAAGTTCGTTGGATGAATTATACATAAAGACTGTATTCGCACCCCGATAGCCGTTCTTCCCGTTGATGCACTCTGCAATTTCTGTACGTGGGGTTTGGGATTGTAGTAGGCGTTGTATTTCCTGGGGCCGCTGACCTGATTGATTGGTTAACAGTTAAGATTGAGGGCTGCGTGGTAAAAGTGATTTTGAATCCACTCACAAATGCTAAACCTATGAAGACGATAGGGGTTCCATACCCAACTTTTGACAAATTCTTTTCACGCCTGTTAGCCGCGGATAAAGCTCGAACGCCGTTTTTAGCATCCGTTCTGCCTGGATATGCCGGTTAATATCGAAATAAAATTCCGCGAGCTTTTTATAAATCCACGCTGTTTCACGTTTTGACAGGTCGAGGGCATGGACTTTTTCTAGGTCGATGGGAATATCTTCTAGACACTGCGGATGGGTAAGATTGTAAAAATAGACCTGTTTAAGCCGCGCTTTAATTTCATCTGTAAAATGGCGAAAAAACAAGCGGCGCTTTTCATGTGAAATTAACGATTCATAAATTCGCATCGCCGTTCGGTAGTTGCCGAGGGCATAGTAGGCTTCTGCTATAAGGAATTCGCAGTCTCGACTGTCCGCGTAGCTTAGAAAATCATCAATATGAAAATTTTTATCCTCACGCAGTAGCTGTTCATAAATCCGGATGCCAGCCTCATCATTTCGGTTAAGCAACTCCTGAAACATCAGTTCGTATTTTTGCCGTTTTTGTTTTGCCCTTCTAAGGTTCTTAAGATAGGCAACCTTCAATTGTTCCTCATCGTCCAAGGCGTCTAATGTCATGTCGTATTTCAATCTCTGCTGGGAATAGCATAGTGTATCGTAAGCCGTACAGATTTGATGGAACATCCGCTCGGCAAATTCCTCGCGCCCCGGGTTCTTATCAGGATGATATCGCTTCGCCAGCTTACGGAATGCCCTTTTGATTTCCGCTGCTGTCGCTTTGCGATGGACTTCCAATATACGATAGTAGTTTGGAATATGCATCTGGATTATGAATGACTTTCTTTAGTCTTTACTAAACTAGCTGTCTGTAGAAGAATTTCATCGGTGTAATTTGTATTTTCCTATAATCTCACAGCGGCAATATTTTGTCAAGGCAAACTTCTGTGCTCTACACGCCACGCTAAATCCGAAAGCCGCGTGTCCGCGGAAATTGGTTTTACCATCATGGACATGGACGACAGTCGGCTGTTATTGGGATTTCGAGGCGCTTGAGAAAATCTCAAAAATAATTTGATTTTGCCTTGACAGCGAATACCATGCGTGTTATAATTTGCGCTACTCTGTACGTCAGAGTAGGCAACATGCGCTCTTTGAAAGCTGAATAGTTTCTCGTGACATGTCCATGATGTTAATACAAACATCAGAATTAAGAGCTTGTTAAGGCTCGTAGAGTCATTGCTGGTTCAAAAGGATCAGTACACGTTTTAATTGGAGAGTATGATACCGGCTCAGGACGAACGCTAGCGGCGTGGATTAGGCATGCAAGTCGTACGAGAATCGTAGCTTCGGCTACGAGGAGAGTGGCGAACGGGTGAGTAACGCGTGGGTAATTTACCTTTGAGACAGGGATAACAACCCGAAAGAGTTGCTAATACCGGATACGATTGTGAATTCTTCGGAGTTTGCAATGAAAGGTGGATTCATTTATGAGTCTGCCACTCAAAGATGAGCCCGCGTCCTATTAGCTAGTTGGTGAGGTAACGGCTCACCAAGGCAACGATGGGTAGCTGGCCTGAGAGGGTGGTCAGCCACATTGGGACTGAGATACTGCCCAAACTCCTACGGGAGGCTGCAGTCGAGAATATTTCGCAATGGGGGAAACCCTGACGATGCGACGCCGCGTGCGGGATGAAGGCCTTCGGGTTGTAAACCGCTGTGTTATGGGAAGAATCGCTAGTTGGTGATAAGCCAGTTAGCTTGACGGTACCATAGTAGAAAGCCCCGGCTAACTCACGTGCCAGCAGCCGCGGTAATACGTGGGGGGCTAGCGTTGTCCGGAATTACTGGGCGTAAAGCGCGCGTAGGCGGCCATATCAGTCATGTGTGAAATTGCTTGGCTCAACCAAGCAGTTGTGCTTGATACTGTATGGCTTGAGTACGGAAGAGGAAAGTGGAATACACGGTGTAGCGGTGAAATGCGTAGATATCGTGTAGAACACCAGTGGCGAAGGCGGCTTTCTAGTCCGATACTGACGCTGAGGTGCGAAAGTCTGGGGAGCAAACGGGATTAGATACCCCGGTAGTCCAGACCGTAAACGATGGGTACTAAGTGTAGGGGATGTTTATATCCTCTGTGCTGTAGCTAACGCATTAAGTACCTCGCCTGGGGAGTACGGCCGCAAGGTTAAAACTCAAGGTAATTGACGGGGGGCCGCACAAGCGGTGGAGCATGTCGCTTAATTCGAAGCAACGCGAAGAACCTTATCCAGGGCTTGACATCTTAGTGACCGCCATAGAAATATGGTTTTCCTTCGGGACACTATGACAGGTGCTGCATGGCTGTCGTCAGCTCGTGTCGTGAGATGTTGGGTTAAGTCCCGCAACGAGCGCAACCCTTGTCTTTAGTTGCCATCAGGTAATGCTGGGGACTCTAAAGAGACCGCTGGTGACGAGCCAGAGGAAGGTGGGGATGACGTCAAGTCCGCATGGCCCTTATGCCCTGGGCTGCACACGTGCTACAATGGTCGGTACAGAGGGTTGCCAATCCGCGAGGTGGAGCGAATCCCTAAAAGCCGGCCCCAGTTAGGATTGCAGTCTGCAACTCGACTGCATGAATTTGGAATCGCTAGTAATCGCGAATCAGCAGGTCGCGGTGAATACGTTCCCGGCCCTTGTACACACCGCCCGTCACGCCATGGGAGTCGGTAACATTCGAAGCCGGTAAGCTAACCCGTAAGGGGGGCAGCCGTCGAAAATGGGACTGGCGACTGGGGCGAAGTCGTAACAAGGTAGCCGTAGGGGAACCTGCGGCTGGATCACCTCCTTTCTAAGGAGCCTATATAGGCTATCACTTGTTGGATGACACGTGGTATGCTTAGCTCGTTTCAGTGGGCACGTTCGAGATGCTATTTAGCTTTCTTAAAGCGCTTGTTGTTTTTGTAAGGGCTTATAGCTCAGGCGGTTAGAGCGCGCGCCTGATAAGCGCGAGGTCTCTGGTTCGATTCCAGATAAGCCCACCACTCTCGTGTGGGGGTGTAGCTCAGTTTGGGAGAGCGTCTGCTTTGCACGCAGAAGGTCAGCGGTTCGACTCCGCTCATCTCCATTTGCCTGCATCTATTGCAGGCTTCGGTCTTTGACAATTGTATAGATTTGATTGATTTACTTCATAACTGTTTATCAAGCTACTAAGGGCATACGGTGGATGCCTTGGTGCCAGGTGGCGATGAAGGGCGTGACAAGCTGCGAAAAGCTTCGGGTAGCGGCTTATACGCATTGATCCGGAGATTCCCGAATCGGGCAACCGGACAGGTAATTTAATACCTGTCGTTCCGGCATTACGTCGGAAGGTGAACCGGGAGAAGTGAAACATCTCAGTAACCCGAGGAAAAGAAAGAAAATTCGATTCCCTGAGTAGCGGCGAGCGAAAAGGGAACAGCCTAAACCAAATATATGTTAAAGTCCATGTGCGTTGTATATTTGGGGTTGCGGGATAATGTCGGGCTTAAATATGGTTAAGCCGGGAAGTTACAAACCAAATTACTAGCTGAAAGCCTTTGGAATAGAGTTGCCATAGAGGGTAACAGCCCCGTAGGCGAAAGTTATTTGGCTTCTTGGACGTTATTCCCAAGTACTACGAGATAGCCGAACTTGTAGGAATCCGGGAGGACCACCTCCTAAGGCTAAATACTCCCTGGCGACCGATAGTGAACAAAGTACTGTGAAGGAAAGGTGAAAAGTTCCCCGAGAGGGAAGTGAAATAGACCCTGAAACCGTATTGCCTACAAGCTGTGGAAGTGCTAAGTCAGGTTTTACCTGACATGCATGACTGCGTGCCTTTTGCATAATGAGCCGGTGACTTACACTGTGCAGCAAGATTAAGCGTATTTTATGCGTAGTCGTAGCGAAAGCGAGTCTGAATAGGGCGTTCAGTTGCGCGGAGTAGACCCGAAACTGGGTGATCTATCCATGGGCAAGGTGAAGCATACGTAAAAGTGTGTGGAGGCCTGAACCCACCAAGGCTGAAAACTTGGGGGATGACCTGTGGATCGGAGTGAAAGGCTAATCAAACCCAGTGATAGCTGGTTCTCCCCGAAATAGCTTTAGGGCTAGCCTTATGCGTTTGGCAATGGTGGTAGAGCTCTGATTGGACTAGCGGCCCCACCAGGTTAGCAACTCCAGTTAAACTTCAAATGCCATTGTCTTAAGCATGGGAGTCAGTCAGTAGGGGATAAGCTCTATTGACGAAAGGGATGAAAGCCCAGATCGCCAGCTAAGGTCCCCAAATACAAGCTAAGTGGTAAAGGATGTTTTGTTACTTAGACAGCCAGGATGTTGGCTTAGAAGCAGCCATTCATTGAAAGAGTGCGTAACAGCTCACTGGTCAAGTGACTTTGCACCGAAAATTCTCGGGGCTCAAGCTTGTTACCGAAGCTGCGGATTGCTGTTGACTGATTTCAGTTAACGGCAGTGGTAGGGGAGCGTTCTATAGTAGGATGAAGGAGAATCGTAAGATTTTTTGGACCAATTAGAAGTGATTATGCCGGCATGAGTAGCGATAAAACAAGTTAGAAACTTGTTCGCCGAAAGCCTAAGGGTTCCTGGGCAAGGTAAATCCTCCCAGGGTTAGTCGGACCCTAAGCCGAGGCCGAAAGGCGTAGGCGATGGAAAGCAGGTTTAATATTCCTGCACCACCTTTCAGGTGTTTGAGCGATGGGGGAACGTAGGTATAAGGTCCCACCGGCGGATGGATGTGCCGGGCTAAGCCCGATGGAGGATGTTCTAGGAAAATCCGGAACATCGTAACTCCAAGAGGTGATGGGAAGGCCTTTAGGCCGCAAACCGGGCTGGTTATCTACCAAGAAAAGCCTCTAAGCGAATCTGAAAGGTGCCCGTACCGCAAACCAACACAGGTAGGCGAGGAGAGAATCCTCAGGCGCTCGAGAGAACTCCCGCTAAGGAACTCGGCAAAATTACCCCGTAACTTCGGGAGAAGGGGTGCTTTCAGTAGGTGAAGCATCTTGCATGCGAATCCGAAAGAAGCCGCAGTGAAATGGCCCGTGCGACTGTTTACTAAAAACACAGGTCTCTGCAAAATCGCAAGATGATGTATAGGGACTGACGCCTGCCCGGTGCCGTAAAGTTAAAGGAAGGGGTCAAGGGTTTATCCTGGAAGCCCTGAACTGAAGCTTCGGTAAACGGCGGCGATAACTATAATCGTCCTAAGGTAGCGAAATTCCTCGTCGGGTAAGATCCGACCTGCACGAATGGCGCAACGACATGGGCACTGTCTCGGCGGGAGACTCGGTGAAATTGTAATACCGGTGAAGATGCCGGTTACCCGTAACAGGACGGAAAGACCCCGTGAACCTTTACTACAGCCTGATATTGGGTTTTGATGTGGCATATGTAGGATAGGTGGGAGACTGTGAAGCTGGGGCGCTAGCCTCAGTGGAGTCGTCCTTGAAATACCACTTTTGTCTCATTGGGATTCTAACTGGAATTCGTCAATCCGAATTGAGGACAGTGTCAGGTGGGTAGTTTGACTGGGGCGGTCGCCTCCCAAAAAGTAACGGAGGCGCCCTATGGTTCCTTCAGCGCGATTGGAAACCGCGCGTAGAGTGTAAAGGCATAAGGGAACTTGACTGCGAGACAGACATGTCGAGCAGGTGCGAAAGCAGGGCTTAGTGATCTCGCGGTTCTGTGTGGAAAGGCCGTGACTTAACGGATAAAAGGTACTCCGGGGATAACAGGCTGGTAGCGCCCAAGCGCTCATAGCGACGGCGCTGTTCGGCACCTCGATGTCGGCTCGTCACATCCTGGGGCTGTAGAAGGTCCCAAGGGTTGGGCTGTTCTCCCATTAAAGTGGCACGCGAGCTGGGTTTAGAACGTCGCAAGACAGTTCGGTCCCTATCCGTTACGGGCGTAGGATATTTGAGAGGAACTGCTGCTAGTATGAGAAGACCGTGGTGGACGAACCTCTAGTGTACCAGTTGTCACGCCAGTGGCACCGCTGGGTAGCTATGTTCGGAAAGGATAAACGCTGAAAGCATCTAAGTGTGAAGCCTCCCTCAAGATAAGATATCCCACAGAGTTAATCTGGTAAGGCTCCTTTGAGATTAAGAGGTTAATAGGCCAGATGTATAAGCAGTGCGAGCTGTTTAGCTAACTGGTACTAATAAGCCGAGGGCTTGATACATTCTTGTTGAAGTAAATCTTCAAATCTATAGAGTTGTCAAATATCAGTAAACGAAACAATTGCGGGATACAGACTTAGCGTTAAAATCTTATTAGTTTATCTTCCGGTGACAATGGCGGAGGGGAAACACCCGTACTCATTCCGAACACGGCAGTTAAGTCCTCCAGCGCTGATGATACTTCGAGGGTAACCTTGTGGAAAAGTAGGTCGTTGCCGGGAGAATTATTCAGCCTGTATTGTACGAAAATCTCGTATAATACAGGTTTTTTTTTGTCCACTCCGAGGTGATTTCGTATTCGTAACAATAATTTGGTTCGTCAATCCGATTCTTGATGTGATTGGAGTGGACAGATTGGAAGTTCTTTTGGAACTCTGGACACATACCAATTCGTCTCCGGCCGATTGATGAGGTGTGTTTTCAACATTCGGGGGAGCTGTCAATGGCTCAGGACAATTAGTAGATTTTGTTTTTTTTGGGAGGGGTAAGGAGAATTTAGTTGCAATCTTCCTGTTTGGAAATTTTGATGGGCGGCGGTGCAACACGACGCACCACTTCCGGGCCCGTCAGTTCCGATAGTAAGGTATGGACGTTTTTACCAAGGATAGGGTGAACTACATCCGGTGCGATTTCGGCGAAAGGAAGGAGCACAAAACGGCGACGCTGCATTTCAGGATGCGGCACTGACAATTCGGGCGTGTCAACACATTGGTCGCCAAAGATTAAGAGGTCTAGATCGATCTCTCTGGGTCCCCAGCGGGACCGCTGCTCCCGTCCAATTTGATTTTCAAATGTCTTTAACAAAGCCAAAAGCGGGCGAGGTAAAACCTTGGTTTCAATGGCGATGACGCCGTTAATAAACCAATGCTGGTTCTCATACCCGACAGGTTCAGTCTCATAGAGAGAGGATATTTGCATCGGCGCAACGCCTTCCGCTTCTAGCAGCAGGTGTAATGCGCGATTGATGTGAGCAAATCGATCTCCGATGTTCGCTCCAAAACCGATATAGACATCTGCCATATTTCAATTGAGAATTGTGCAGTTCAGAATTTGCGATTAATCCTGGTATATTTTTCAGGGTTCTATTTTTCCAATCCAAGGAGGCGCGCTGCGGTGGCATACAAAACTTTGTGCTTTACGTGGTCGTCGCGAAAGGGCAGTCTGTGGAAGTCATTCACACTTTCTGGTAGTGGTCGTGTCGGGTAAGCAGTTCCAAAAACGATTCGATCTTCCAGCAGCAAGTTTGCTGCACGGACATATTCGAGGCCGCCAGGCATCTCAGGATATATCATATACATATCCGGGGACACATATACGTTGGGGCAAGAGTAAGCAACTGCAATTGCTTGATGTACCCACGGCCATCCGCCGTGGCACATGATCAGTGTAAGCCCGGGAAAGTCCCTGGCGACGCGTTGGATGGCGATAGGATTGACGTATGTATAGTCAGGGCCCATGAGACCTCCTCCGGATATGGCCGCAATGATTCCCAGACGTTCCGCCTCTGCATAGAGCGGGTAATACACACGGTCATCCGCTGCACGTGCTGGGGCTGATCCCATGGGTTCCAGGTGAATTCCCGGCATCTTGGGGTGTTGAGCAACCTGACGCAGTTCATCAAGAGACTCTCGCGGACGGACACTATTTACCCCAGGGAATCCCACAAAGCGATTCGGATATGCATCGACGAGTTCATAAATGTCCTCGTTTGCAATTGTGCCGTACTGTTCATCTGCCAACCGACCCATGACGACTCCCCACCGAATTCCCGCCTCATCCATCTCTTGGATGAGCAGGTCCATTGATCGTTCTGTGGCTGAACGCGGACGCTCGGCTCCTTTAATCTCTGGCGCATAACTGCCCGGCGGAAAATTATAAACAGCCAGACTAGGAATGCTCTTCCACGGCGGCCGCAGCCGCATATCAATAATCATCTGACAATTCCTCCCTTAATTCTGTAAGAATGCGGCAACCTCCCCGCCGCCATTTTGTTCCCGTCTCTACACGGAGGGAATTAAGTAAGGCAACGAGGGTATTCATTGTGTGGATCATTAGAACTTTACAATCTACGACACGGTGTACCGTTTTACACCGCCGTTTGTGTGAAAATGTATGCCATTAACATGCGCGAATTTCGAAGTGAACCAGAAAGGCAAGTGCTTCCTTCGCTTAACCAAGCTTTACCGACTGAATGCGCATCGTTGACGGAAGTTGAATACGCAACCATGTTGGTGATTGTGTGTCCCGTCCGTGTTGATGTGTTCCGGCAAACCCGACGTGTCCACATCACCACCGATGAAATATGTGTGATTGTAAAGTTGAACGCCGCTGCATCTGGTTAGGTGTACGCCTCGACATCATCATGATGATGTGATGAGCGAATTCCCAAGATTTTTTTGCGTGTGTTATTCTCACTGAGTACGCGTCGTTGTCCAGTACGGCTTGGCTCAGAAAGTACGCCGGACCTACTAACGGAACGTCAATGTTTCCGAAGGCATGGACTTCATAACCACCCACAACGGCGGTGCCTGATTTTGAATCCCTTGTTTTGACAAGCATGTATTTCCAGCGGACGCGGGTGCTTCCTCAAATTTACCCGACTTAATTATTAAGTGGTGCAAGAGCAAACGAATGATTTCGCAAAATCTCGGTTGCTTTTAGCGCTTAGCGCTTTCCTTTGCTCGCGCGTTTGTGAGTCGCCCGCCGTTTGGATTTCAGTACATCTCAACGGAAAAAGCGGTAGACCACCTCCCCTTGCGCGATGCCCACAATCGTCCACAATCCGCCGACCATGTGTTGTCCTAGGATTAGCCCTGCGAAGAACGGCACGAATTGACGATACAGCCGCGGTCCTCCAACCGTCAGGATGGTGGTCTTCAAAGCCCATGCGATAAGAATTGAAAACCATGCTCGCTTCTCCATCACAGATCCACCTGCGACAGCATAACCTACCGGATGAAAGGGAAATCCTACATATCGATGATGGAACACCATTAAGATACCTGTAACCACCGCGCCAATTCCCATCTCCCGCAGGAGCTCGTAGTTCCGGTGGCCAGGCGCCAAGAGCCACGGCTGAAGCCGGCGAAAGGGTTCCATTCCGATTTGATGCTGGACGTTCACCGCTCCAAATTGATACATCGCTTCAAGGAATATCCAAAACCCGCTGATTGTCCCGATGACCGAGGCGATGACCATTGCCGTCAGGAACGCCCGCACCGGCCCTCCGGCAACCTGAGCTGTCTTAAAACCCTCAAGTTGATGACCGATGGGAACGCTTCGATAAGCACGACTCATCCAGTAAAACCCGCTGAACAGTGCAACATTTTTCGTTCCAATGCTCCTCGGGCCGAAGATGTTTAGTAAGACCTGTTCGGGCCCCATAAATTCCGCGCCGTGGGATGGAGGCCCCGCCTCGGCTCGAATGCGGCTAATCGCAATCATATATGCGAGATAAATCAGTAAGAAGAGCGTGCCCACCCAAACCGACAGTCCCGCCGCCATTAGCATCACCACAAGCAATACCACGCCGCCTACTAGACCAAAAACGGCGCTTCGATACCGCATTGGTTCTTTTTCATCGCTTGTATCCAGATTGCCGCGAAGTGCTGTCCGAAGCACACTCCTCAAGTGTCGACGGCCTGTCCACGCAACAATTGCGGTAAGAATCATCCACGAACCGGCTGTCTGATAACCCCGAAATGGGCCTGGCGTTTCCCATATGCCGATTGCCGCACGGAAAACTAGCTCCGCCTTCCATATCAAGTAGAAAAACCAAGCTGACAGCGACAGATTTACGGGGAGGAAGTAACCTAACCCCACGACAAAAGGGTAAATCCATGCCACTAGCGGCTTGGCTGCAGTCCAAGGCTTCTCCGTCAGGTAGACCCCGATATCCATGCTAAGTGTGAACACGGGAATGACCGGAATGTAGGCGTGCAAGCCATTAATCAGGTCCAGTGTCCCCGCCAGTGCGAATCCCAACCACAACATTCGATTCCTCAAAATTGAGCTGCCCGTTGCGAGCGCTATTGGCAACTGAATGATCGGATAAGCTAATTTCTCGTGCTCAGTCCACTGCCGTCGAACAATGGCAGTCAAGCAGAGCGTAACGAAGAGTAGAGTAATTAAAAACGCACTCCAGTAAAGCACAGGCCGGTACCATGCGCTTATGTGCGCCCCATAGTAAAAGGCGGACTCTCCAAGGAAATAGCCTTGTGCAGCCGCATCGTCAATTCGGAGCCATGAGGGCAAGTGGCGGAGAAATAGATTTTCCCAGTCATTTTCCGGTGTCGTGTACCAGCCGGTTCCGGCGAGAGATTGGACCAACACGAGCATTAAATCGTGCCCAAAGATTCCCGTAGCGACGGTGAGCATCACGAAAACAATTAAGAGTTCGCTCGGGCCAAAGGCGGCGCGCGGTGCTACTCGCCGGAGTAAACTGTTAGCCGCAACAAGCACAAATAACGTGAAAGTCACGTTGTAAAAGATGGTCAGAAGCGTGGAAAATGTGCCTGGGTAAACGGTTTCGGCGCGCATCAGCCAATATTGGTTCACCGGTATTAGCAGGGAACCGAGGAATATGGCGCAGATGGGCTTGATTTGGGAGGTTCGTTTCTCCATACGGGGAGCAGTACGAGTTGATGAGGACAATTAAGGCGCCGGACAAAGGATTGGTAAAGGGCGGTGACGGGCTTTCAAATGGAACCATTTTTCGGTGGGCGTTTCGTAACCGTAGCAAATTTGCCTGACATCAAACGAGCCAATGGTAAATTCCAGGTGTCATCCTGAACTGCGATCTAGTTGGGCTCCTCGACAACGCATCGTACTCGGGAATAGCAGGGTTTTTGTTGTCGTGCAGGATTAGGAATAGCCATCCAAAACCGATTAAGGAAAAGTCATGAATGGAAGATGGAGCCCGAGATGCATTCCCAGCCTCAAACCAACAATGGAGGTGCATCACAGGCTCCGTGAAAAGCGTTTAATACGTACAGTGAACAGTGTCAATCCGAAGTCTTCAAGGCGGCCCAGGTAATGGCAAGTTTACTTTTCGGAGAGACGGCAGTACCTCCTCCCTGAAAAAATTGCATAATCTCGTCCGCTGATAAAGCTCGATTCCAGATGTGGAATTCGTCCAACACGCCCTCGAAGTTCTGTTGCTTAGGATTACCTGCCGCTAAAATCCCCATGTCTCCGAAGTACATCGGTTCCGTAGTGAGGACAATGGGTCCCATATCCGGCTCTGTGTGAATTGCTACGCCATCAAGATACGAGGTGCTTGCCGTTGGAGAGTGTACCCACGCGCAGTGATGCCATTCTCCCCAATTTGCGGCAAAAGGAGAAAAAGTAAACCCCGGTCCGCCGCCCCAGTGGAACCGCCAGCCCGGATCTTCTTCAAGGATGTACCACTGAATTCGGTTGACTTCATCGGACTTGTCCATCATTGCACCGCGGCTAAGCGGTTTCGCCCAGTTCGCCACAGTGAACGAACCGTCGGCGCCGAAGAAGTCGTTGGAATGAGCGACAGTCACTTTCGTATCGTCCGCAGGGGAGAATTCCAACGCGTATCCGCCACCTTGGGCATCAGTTGTCCAAGCAGCGCGCTCAACCGTACCATCATGCCCGCCGATTTCATCATGGGCAACATCGCCCTGTCCTTCGTCAAATGACCATTTGCCCACCAACCCGTCAGTAACAGCAGAGAACGCATTGGAATGCAAAAACGCGATCGCAACAAGTACCATCAACGTAGCGCACCATTTCTGATGTTGCATTATTTTTTCCTTTCTCGAAACGAAACCAGATGGTAACGTAAGTTATGTGCGAATCAACTGTATCTTTCACACTTTTTCAAGATTTGCCAGTGTTAGCGCAGAAGAGACACAACAATGGTTATGATTGGGCAACCTCGACAATAAAAACAACACTGACTGTTAACACTGTGATGCTAGCTATTGCGGTGAGTATATCCCCACTTTCTCTCCATCACTCAGACTTTGAGGGGTGAAGGGGGGAGGAAGAAATGGCTGAACTCAACCATTCCAAGTCATTTTAACCGAATTTAACTTAAATGTAAATTTATTCATGAATCGTCAAATTGCTCTTTCGCTTGGTGTTGCGATTCAAGAGCCCGCGCCGCAGGACGGGATAGAACACTACAGAATCGCTCGTATTAATTACTCACTTTCAAGGCTGCCCACGTCATCGCCAGCTTATTGCGGGCAGCGACAGCGAGAATCTGATCGATGCCCCTGTCGTATACCTCCGCGACTTCATTGGCAGATAATGGGCGGTTCCAGAAGCCAATCTCGTCAATAATGCCTTCGAAGTTCTGTTGCTTGGGATTGTTGCCGGGGAGGACTCCCATGTCTCCGAAGTACATCGGCTCACCGGTGGGTACAAATTGTCCCAATCCCTTCTGGCTGTGAACTTCTTCTCCGTTGACATAGGCAACACTTTCATCAACCGGATCGTGTGACCATACGACGTGGGACCAATCTCCAAACTCGACTACGGGACCGTCGGTAAAGGTGAAGTTTGGACCGGCACCCCAATGAAGCCGTCCATCTTCCATGAGAAACCACTGGATTCTGTCTGCCCGGCCGGACTTATCCATCATTGCGCCGCGGCTAAGCGGCCTTATCCAGTTCGCAACGGTTAATCCGTCCGGGAGTTCATCAAGATTCTTGTCATCTTCAACACGTACTTTTGTATCATCTTGCGGCACGAATTTTAACGCCTTGCCCTTAATTGCGTTATCGGTCCAAGCGGCACCCTCGACCGTTCCATCATGGCCGCCGATTACATCGGCGGCTACCTTGCCTTCGCCTTCGTCAAAGGACCAATAGCCAATCAAACCATCTAAGACATCAGCGAACACGAAGGGCTGAATAGCAAGCACAAGTAGGGCGACTACTGTAGCACAGCGTACACATCGATTCATGACTTTCTCCTTTCTCAAAATTAAGAGTTGTTGCCCTGGACGAAGCTAAACATCAGTTTTTTGAGAGCTTTGCTCCACTCAAGGATTGTTAATTGTGCACCTTCACCGCCGCCCATGTCATAGTCACTTTACTGCGGGGGGAAACGGCAAGAATTGTGCCAATCCCCTTCTCGAAGACCTCGCTGATTTCCTTTTCAGATAAGGGACGATTCCAAAAGCCGAAGTCGTCCATGATCCCCTCGAAATTTTGTTGTTTTGGATTTCCGGCGGCTATAATCCCACTTCTTCCGAAGATCATCGGCTCGCCGGTTGGAATAGGCGCCCCCATGTTCAACTCTTCATGAAATATCTCACCGTTAACATACACGACGCTCACTTCGTCCGAATGTGACCATGCGACGTGGGACCACTTTCGAAAGGACACGGGATTTTCGCTAAAGGCAAAATTAGGCCCGCTACCCCAATGAAGGCGCCCATCGTCAAAGAAGAACCACTGTATGCGTAAATGGTTGCCTCCTGACTTATCCATCATTGCGCCTCGACTCACCGGCCAGATCCAGTTCGCCACCGTATGGCCATCCGGTAGATTATCGAGCGCTTCGGCATCCGGAACTACAATTTTCGTATCCTCTTCAGGCGAGAATTGAAGCGCCCACTTTCCAGACTTCGCTCTGTCAGTCCAAGCGGCACGCTTGATTGATCCATCATGTCCGCCAACTATATCGTGAGCCACATCTCCCTCTCCTGCATCAAATGGCCAGTAACCAACGAGTCCATCCATGATGTCAGCGGCGAAAATGCTGGTGTGGATAGAAAGCCCAATAAGTGTTGTCAGTACAGCGCAACATTTTTGTCGTTTCATGATTTAGTCCTTTCACTGAAAGGCGGATTGACATTCTGACCGCTTCGCCGCGCTGAAGTGCCGGCTTCGTGAAGTATCCCTTTTTGCGAAATTCACTTTGCGCAGGCACCGATTTAACGCATTCGTTTGATTTTCCCCCAGGCTGTAGTCAGGGCGCCGATGGGTGAGACAGCAATCGGTTCTTCAAATAAGTCCAACACCTCGCTGTCAGTCATCGCACGATGATACCACCTGTGCTGGTCCATTATACCCACGAACGCGGCATGTCCAAGATTCCCGAGTCGCCAGTAGTCGTTTGTCTGGTCGAGCGAAGGAACTTCCAAATTCTCGGCAACGCGCACCCCGTTGTGGTACATTGCGGCGCCTGATGCCGTCGAAAAAGTCAAAGCCATATGGAGCCACTCGTTTAATTCGACCGGCGGTTGCTCTTTCGCATCTGTACCCCACCATCGCTTACCGGAACGCACCTCCAGTCGACCCCGTCCATACTGGAGGTCGAGGTTGAACTGGTCGTGTTTATAGGTCACTCGATTTTCTCCTTCCGGATCGAGCGCGAATGGTTTCACCCAAACACTGATGGTGAAGGCGTCTTTAGCAACCAATCCCTCATCCACCGCGGCGTCGGCGAACTGATCCGGGGCGGTGAATTCAATTCCTTTTCCGATTAGCCCCTCGCTCGTTCGCGAGGCGGTGCTAAGCTTACCGTCGAATCCATTCCCACTTGAATCAATTAGGACATCGCCATCTCCTTCAAATTCGTAAAAGAGGACGAGTCCGTCGTCTATGCCGGCGAAGCCAACCGAAGCGAGGGTGAAGAGCATCAAGGCAACGCCGAACCTAGAGTTCCCATTTCTCATCATTGTAATCTCCCCTTATCTGCCGGAAAAGTGAAACGGTTAAATTGGGGTATTATATTGAACTGACCAGAAGGTGTCAAGCGGTAAAGACACGATTTAGCAGTTATATCCCGATTGATAAATGGCGTGAGTTTCAGTAATGAATCGAGACTATTTTATGGATTGCAGCAATGAACAAACAGCTTGCCGCGGAAATCAGAAGTCGAGAATGAATAAAAGGATCCATCCAAATTGCAATGAAGCGAGAATGCTTTGCTTGCTTTCGCGCTCTATGATATCACGGAAATGTCTAGCCTGATTTCCAACTTGTTTTGTGCTAATAATGGGAAATTCTTAAAAGGAAGGAGAGTTTGGGAAACCGCTGCGCCAAAAAATGTAGAAAATGACAGTGAAGCGCAAAAAGTCAAGAGCTAGATGAAATTTACGCTCCACTTGTACGGGTTAAGCGCTTACGAATTTTTGAATTACGATGGACGTGTTGTGCCCGCCAAATCCAAAAGCGTTTGATATGGCAACCTGAATTTCTGCAGTACGGCCTTGGTTGGGGACATAATCGAGATCGCATTCCGGATCCGGAGTCTCGTAATTTATCGTAGGAGGAATAAAGCCATTTTCGATGGCGCAAACACTGGCAATGAGCTCAATTGCACCGGCGGCGCCGAGTAAGTGCCCCGTCATTGATTTGGTCGAACTTACGGCAAGCTGATTAGCATGCGTACCGAAAAGCGTTTTAATGGCTAGTGTTTCAGCTACATCGCCTGCGGGCGTTGAGGTGCCGTGAGCATTAATATAGTCAACGCTCTTTGAGTCGATCTTGGAATCTTGCAGCGCGAATTGCATCGCCTTAGCTGCACCTTCGCCGCCCTCTGAAGGATGCACCATGTCGCATGCGTCCGAACTCATTCCATAACCGACAATCTCTGCATAAATGGAAGCATTTCGCTTTAAGGCGTGGGAAAGGGACTCCAGCACCAAAATCCCCGCGCCTTCTCCCATTACGAATCCATCTCGGTCTTTATCAAATGGACGGCATGCACGCTGTAGTTCGTCGTTACGCGTCGACATCGCACGCATTGAACAAAATCCCGCAAAACTTAATGGCGTAATTGCGGCTTCGGTGCCGCCTGTGAACATCACATCGGCATCCCCACGTTGGATTATGCGGTAGGATTCCCCAATCGCGTTGTTCGCGGTCGCGCAAGCGGTAACTGAGGCGAAGTTTGGTCCCTTGAGGTTTAAATGGATTGAGACCTGCCCGGCAGCCATGTTGATAATCTCGTGAGGTACAAAGAACGGGCTTACCCGCTTGGGCCCCCTCTCTAGCAAGATTCGGTGGTTCTCTTCAATCACACTAAGACCGCCAATCCCGGACCCGACGCCAACACCAGCGCGGTATGGATTGACTTGAGACAGATCCAGCCCTGAATCCTGCTGTGCCATTATTGAAGCGACAAGTGCGTATTGAATAAACAGAGGGAGGCGAGATACGGCTTTCGGCGGTAGAAATGCCTCGGGTTCAAATCCTTTGACTTCTCCAGCCACCTGTGTTCGAAAATCTGTCGGATCAAAGTACGTCACCCTGTCAATCCCGCTTTTACCGGACGCGATCGATTCCCAAAATTCCGGAATGGAAGAGCCCACCGGGCTGATAACTCCCATGCCGGTAATAACAACTCGCTTCACGAGATTTACCTCTAAATTATTGGTGTCTGCCGCAACTTGTTTCTGCTATGATTCGGAACTAGACATGCGAATTCATGTAGTCAATTGCATCTTGTACGGTCCGAATCTTCTCGGCGTCACTGTCTGGAATTTCAATGTCGAATTCTTCCTCAAGTGCCATGATTAGTTCGACCGTGTCTAGTGAATCTGCACCTAAATCATCCATGAAAGAGGCATCAGCCGTTACCTGACCCTCATCAATTTGTAACTGGTTTGCAATTATCTTTATAAGCTGGTTATGATCGATTGCCATCGAATTAAAGAACCTCCTATTTCACAAAGTTTAGATTTTGGGCGTTACGAAAAATACGATACACAAACAACATTTGGTAAATTACATCACCATCCCGCCGTCAACTTGGACGACTTGCCCGGTGATGTATTGAGCTTCATCAGATGCCAAAAATAAGGCGACTTGTGACACATCTTCAGGTAGGCCAAATCTGCCTATAGGAATCATCTCCAAAATTTTCTGTTGGTCTTGTTCCGCAAGATTTGCCGTCATTTCCGTTTGAATGAAACCGGGTGCAATTGCGTTCACAGTAATACCGCGCTTAGCGACTTCTCGCGCAATTGACTTGGTCAAACCGATTATACCGGCTTTGGATGCGGCATAATTCGCCTGTCCTGCATTTCCCATTAAGCCGATTACTGATGTAATATTGATAATTTTTCCGCTTTTTTGGCGCATCATTGAGCGGATAACGGCGCGCGTACAATAAGCAGTTCCTGTGAGATTTGTTTGCAGGACTGCATCCCAGTCTTCATCTCTCATGCGCATGAGTAAGGCATCCCGCGTGATTCCGGCGTTATTCACCAGAATATCGACACGCGAGAATGCTTTGAGCGTGGCATCTACAAGCCCTTCCACATCCGACTTCCGAGAAATATCCGCTTGTATCGATTTGGTGTTCCACCCTTCACACGCTAATGCGTCAGCCGTAGCAGACGATGCGGCGGACCGAGAACAGAGCATCACGCTCGCACCTTCTTCACAGAATTTTCGCGCAATGGCTTCACCAATCCCGCGGGATGCACCAGTTACAATTGCAACTTTACCTTTAAGTTTCATTGAAAGATGTCCCAGAACGGCAGGCACAGTTCAAAATCGGCGGTTGCCTTCTGTTATGGTTTCAGGGTTTGCCAATGGCATCAACTGTTTTTCCGAGGCTGTTGATGTCCTCAACATTCAAGCAAACCGACTGGGGCAGTGTGCGGCGAACCATACCGGAAAGGACATTTCCGGGGCCAACTTCTACAAAATGAGATATCCCAGCGACTCCCATGGTTCGTATCGATTTTTCCCATAGAACCGGACTCGTTACTTGGGCTATCAACAATTGGCGGATTTCATCCGGCGTTTGCACGCACTCCCCTGTGACATTGGCAACGAAACCAATTTGCGGGTTGTCAAATGAGAATTCCGCAATGACAGATTCAAGTTGCGCCCTTGCGGATTCCATCAGAGATGAATGAAATGCTCCGCTTACTGCAAGCGGCCGACAACGCTTAGCGCCGTTTGCCTTCGCGGTTGAAATTAACCTTTGAACGGCGTCTGTTTCACCGGATACAACCAGTTGTCCGGGGCAGTTGTAATTCGCAATTTCTACGATGCCCACGGATTTAACTTCTTCGCAGAGCGTTTCTAACTGCTTTTCTTCAAGCCCCAAAACCGCTGCCATCATGCAATCTTGCTGCAGCGAGGCTTCAGCCATAAACCGCGCACGATATTCAATCAATTTAAGTGCGTCCGTAAAGCTGAACACGCCCGCAGCCACGAGCGCAGAGTGTTCTCCTAAACTATGTCCTGCGACAATGGTTGATGCAATATTGAGTTGCCGCAGCACACGCAAAACGGCAACACTACACGTCAATATGGCTAATTGCGTATTCTCAGTCTGCCTCAGCAGTTCATCGGGGCCGTCAAAACAGAGTTGACTTAGACGCCGCCCCAAAAAAGAGTCTGCTTCATCAAAGGTATCGCGAGCAACAGTGTACGCTTGCGCGAACTCCAATCCCATTCCGACTTTTTGGGAACCCTGTCCGGGAAAAATAAATGCAACATCCATATCACAGACAATTAATCCGCATTGGAGCCCATAATTTTGAAGGCTTAAAACCGACCCTGGTTCATGTGCATATCAATTTGGTAAAGGGAATCAAAGTTTAATCAAGGTACTTCCCCATGTCAGCCCTGCACCAAATGTAACCATGAGAATCATGTCACCGAAGTTCACTCGCCTTTCACGAATCGCTTCGTCGAGCGCAACGATTGTGGTTGCGGCGGAAGTATTACCGTATCTGTCAACATTGATGTACACTTTTTCACGCGGAATCCCCAACCGATCGCCGACGGCTTCAATGATTCGGATATTCGCTTGGTGTGGAATAAACAGATCGACCTCGTCAATTGTGATTCCTGCGAGAGTTAATGCTTTCAGGGCAGCTTCGGGCATAATTCGGACGCCAAGTTTGAATACTTCCCTGCCGCGCATTTTAATAGTGTGGAGCTTTTGATTGACGGTCTCACATGTTGCCGGCATACGCGACCCTCCAGCCGGCACGCCCAGCAAATCTGTATCGGAGTAGTCTCCATCAGAGCCGCAGTAAGAGGCTAAAATACCTTTTTCCTCATCTGTTGCTTGTAAAATTGCTGCACCGGCGGCATCGCCAAACAACACGCAGGTGTTTCGATCTGTCCAATCAACAATTCTACTGAGAACTTCTCCTCCAATGACCAAAATCGTGTCATAACGCCCAGATTTAATCAGTCCGTCCGCAAGATCCAAACCGTAGACAAACCCTGCGCATGCCGCTGCTAAATCGAAGGCATACGCCTTTTTTGCACCAAGCCCCCGCTGTACATAGCACGCCGTAGAGGGGAACAGCGTATCAGATGTCACCGTGCCAACAATGATTAAATCAATGTCGAGCGGATCTATTTCAGCATGCTTAATAGCTCGACGAGCGGCTCGAAGGCATAAATCAGAGACCGCCATATCGGGTTCGGCGATATGGCGTTTGACGATACCAGTGCGTTGCCGAATCCATTCATCGTTGGTATCAACAATATTTTCTAGATTGACATTGGTCAGAACTTTTTCCGGGATGTACGAGCCTGTCCCAGTCATAGCCGCATATCGGACCATTATAACAGAATCCCTTTTTCAATTGATAGTTCTATTTTCCATTGAAACTCATCATTTGGAGCACATGAATTAATGTTTTATTGTTGAGTATACAGAGCTATATCTCTTCGACAGTTTTTAGAATTTTTCTGCCTCGGTAATACCCACAACTTGGACAAACGCGGTGGGACAAAATTGCCACCGAACAGTTCGGGCATATTGCAAGGAATTTGTCGCGAAGTGCATGATGGCTTCTTCTCATTCGTTTTTTTGACTTTGATGTTCGACGTTTTGGATGTGCCACTGTATTCTCCGATTTGTTAGAAAAATCAGAATTTCACCTCCTTACTGTTCTAGTATTATGCTTCTGAATATTAGGCTATTTACCAACGGCGCGCTTTGAGTCGTTCAGAAGATTCCCCAATGCTGCAAATGGCGAGGCGACGCCGTCAGGGGTATTACAGCTACAAGGCACTGAATTTCGGTCTTCGCCGCAGTGTGGGCATAATCCTTCGCATGATTCTGAACATAGCGGCCAAATTGGAATTTCGAGCAAAAGGGTTTGACGCACTTCATCAGATAAGTCAATGGATTCTCCTGAATAATACCGTTCGCCGACATCAAGAAGAAAGGGTTCGACGTGCTTGGATTTTTCCGCGGGATAAAATTGTAACTCAATCTTTGCCTCGACATCCGATCCAAACCTTTGGGTGCAGCGACGACACGCAGCCTCAATTGATGCCGCGATGTCGGCTTTAACATAAACGTCATTCACACGGCGCGCCAATTGGATAATTCCGTTAATCGGCTGTACAAACTGTGCCTCTTCTACGGCCAAGCCAATTTCCGTTGGAGACACGGGAAGTTCGTGTACATCATAGGAGTTCTCATGAATATCCTTAACCCTGAATTCCAACGTTTTCATCGGAAGTATTCCCCAACTCAAACCTATCGTGGATTACACGCACAGCGTGTTCAGCCTCCCTGTCATCAATGACACAAGAGATTTTGATTTCCGATGTGCTAATCATCTGTATGTTGATGCCTTCGTCGGCAAGTGCGCGAAACATACGCGCGGCAATACCGACATGGCTTTTCATCCCGATTCCGATTGCCGACACTTTGGCGATATTCTTATCTGTACTGATGTTTTGACATCCGATTTTGGCTTTAAGTATTTCAGCGATTTTCAGAGTTGCGTCTAAATCTTTTTTGGAAACCGTGAAGGATATATCGGTTGTACCTTCATGACTTATGTTCTGAATTATCATATCAATATTGATGTGTGAGTCGGCAATTTCTTGGAAAATACGCGCGGCAACGCCTGGGGTGTCCGGCACACCAAGCAATGAAACCTTGGCCTGGTCTTTGTCCGAGGTAACGCCGCTAACAACAACTTCCTCTATCATCTCACCTTCCTTTACAACAATTGTACCTTCAGTTTCGGTGAAGCTAGACCGAACACAAAGATTGACGTCAAATTTCTTCGCAAGTTCAACCGATCGGGAGTGTAGGACTTTTGCACCGAGGCGCGCCATTTCAAGCATTTCATCGTGTGTAATCTGGTCCAGTTTCCGGGCGTTTGAAACGATGCGCGGATCTGCCGTGTATACTCCATCCACATCCGTATAAATGTCACAGCGATTGGCATCCAATGTTGCCGCGACAGCGACCGCGGTGGTGTCCGAGGCACCGCGTCCGAGCGTAGTGATTTCGTTGTCAATCGTAACGCCTTGATAACCCGCCAAGATAACAATCTTTCCCTGTTCCAACTCCGAAAGGATACGCCCTCGATTGATACTCTGAATTCGCGCCTCACTATAAAAGCCGCCGGTCATGATGCCGACCTGCGTTCCCGTGAGAGAAATTGCACGGTGTCCGAGTTCTGAAACTGCCATGGCAAGCAAGGCGATCGAAACCTGCTCCCCTGTGGACATAAGCATGGCGAGTTCGCGTTCGGGAGGATTTGCAGAGATTTCATAAGCTAAGTTTTCCAATCGGTCAGTCGTGTCGCCCATCGCGGAAACAACGACCGCAACACGATGCCCTTCATCACGCGTCTGCACTATTCGTTTGGCGACATTTTTGATTTTTGTTGCGTCCGCAACAGAAGTGCCACCAAATTTTTGGACTATGATTCCCACACGTGCGCCTCTCTACGGTATTGCGGCGTTAAAATGCGACTTCGTCTTCGATACGAATCAGTTGACTGGTACGCTTGATGGTATCAAGTTTGTCAATCTTCTGCATGGCTGCTTGCATATCTTTCTCGACAGCTTCGTGAGTCACCATAACAATGGAGGCGGTGCCATCGGTTTCGTGGCGTTCTTTTTGAATCAGCGACGCAATACTGATATGATGGGCGCTAAAAATACTGCTGACCTGAGCTAAGACCCCCGGCTGATCCAAGGCCATCAGGCGAACATAGTATCGCGTTTCAATTGCATCTATAGGACAAGCTGAAACATCGGATTGTGATTCGGAAAGCCAGCCGGGCGGGACATGAGCGTCAGTGTGTCCACAGATAGATTTTGCCGAGTCTATTATGTCTGCTACAACAGCGCTCGCCGTGGGCATTTCACCTGCGCCCTGTCCGTAGAAAAGGGTTGGTCCAACTGCGTCGCCAATGACGCAGACTGTATTGAAGGCTCCGCCAACATTTGCCAGTATACTTCGTACCGGCACCATTGTCGGGTGCACCCTAGCCTCGATTTTGCCTTTATTCCGTTTGGCAATGGCAAGCAGCTTAATGACGTACCCTAGTTCGTGTGCGTGCTGAATCTCCTTTTGCGTAATTTTCGTAACACCCTCGGTGTAAATTTCTTTTAAGGGTATGTTAAAACCGTAAGCAAGCGCCGTAAGTAGCGTCAGTTTCTGAGCCGCATCAATGCCTTCAATGTCGAGCATCGGGTCGGCTTCTGCGTATCCTAGCGCCTGTGCTTCCTGCAACACCTCATCGAAATCAGCACCCTCTTCATGCATTTGTGTCAGAATGTAGTTGCATGTGCCGTTGATGATGCCGTAGATTGATTGAATACGATTCGCCGCAAAACTCTCCTTCAATGTTTTTATAATTGGTATGCCGCCAGCTGTGCTGGCCTCAAAGTTGAGGCTGACCCTCATCTTGGAAGCAAGCTGAAAGAGTTCAAAACCGTGTTCTGCTAACAGCGCTTTGTTGGCGGTCACGACATGCTTTCCATTTTGGATAGCCCGAACTATAAAGCGCCGAGCATCTGTGACTCCGCCAATCAATTCTACCACAATGTCTATATCGGGATTATCTACGACTTCAGCAGGATCTGTAGTGAAGCATTCTGAGGGCAACTGAAAGCCGTCACTTGATGCCGGTAGTGTGCGTTTTGCAATTCTGGCCAATCGAAGGTGAACTCCCGTGTTCTGAGAAATTAGCTCATATTGATTGACCAAAATTTTTGAGACCCCTTTTCCGACGGTGCCCCAGCCTAGAAGTCCTACGCTCACGCTTGAACTATCCACAGCTCCCTCTTTTTCCTACAATGGGTGTCATAAGCTATCCAATTTTATCTGATTCAGAAACATCTAAGTTCTAGTAGTTAAATCTTTTGCAATATGGGATTCACACACTTGACCGACGAGGTATTGTATTTCGACGCAACATTGCAAATGCGGGGCGCGCTGCCCCGCATTCGGTGGAATTAACTGTCCGATAGCAAGTTTAGCCCATAAAAACCTTTATCTGTATTAATGCGGCAGAGGAGGAGTTTTAACACGATAACCGTGGAGAACTTAGTCTGTCGGGAAAGAGATTCATGTCACATCAATGCGGCAGGCTACGACCATCGAATCAAAATAACGACAAGCAAAAAATCGGGGCGACTGGATTTGAACCAGCGACCTCTTGAACCCCATTCAAGCGCGCTTCCGGGCTGCGCCACGCCCCGACAAAATACCACAAAATGTTTATAAATATTAGCATTCATCATAACGACTGTCAAGAAAAAATTGTAAACGTAGAAAACCGTAAAGGTTTTTGGGAGTGATGTGCCTGCCGATATGGACAATATCGGAGAGGGGTGAAAGAAGTTTCCATTTCCATGTTTTTAAATGGTATAATCTGTGAGAATTGTAGGAGGTGTTGTATTTCGATGATTCGTTTCAAGTGCGGGGCAAGATGCCCCGCCTGAAGCCGTCGTGCCACGAATTGGCATGAGAGAATTATATGGTTGCTGCTTTAGTCTTCGTGCTTGGGTTAGCTATTGGGAGTTTCCTGAACGTGTGTATCTATCGGATTCCGCGCGAAGGGCTTTCCATTAACGTCCCACAGAGATCGTTTTGCCCTCAATGCCAGACCCCGATTCGAATATTTGACAATATTCCGGTGGTGAGTTTTCTTCTCCTGTGGGGACATTGCAGGGCTTGCAATTCGAAAATTTCAATCACCTACCCCATAGTTGAACTGGTTACGGGCGGACTTTACCTCTTGATGTTATTTCGCTTCGGTATTTCGCTTGAATTGCTACACGGTTGTCTACTCGTCGCACTGCTAATACCGGTTGCTTGGATTGATGCACGGTGGTATATTATTCCGAACGCAATAATAGTCCTCGGCCTTATTGCGGGTTTGTCAATTATAATTGCCATGTCGCACCTTCGGCAAGATGTGAACTTTTTCATTGAGCGTCTGATTGGAGCCATAGCGGGCAGCGCCGCGACAGCGATGATAGGCGTATTGGGAGGCATCGTATTTCGCAAACAGGCGATGGGGAGGGGAGATGTCCATTTAATGGGATTGATTGGCCTGTTTCTGGGGGCATGGCCACACCTGCTTCTTGTAATTACGTCTTCAGCGCTAATCGGTTCAATCGTAGGCGTGACTCTAATCATTTGCGGCGCGAAAGACGGGCCCCAAAGTCCGATACCCTATGGTCCATTTCTTGCGCTCGGTGCGGTGCTAGACCTTCTTTGGGGAAGGACGATTTGGTTATGGTATCTGAAACTTATTGGTTGGTGACGCGGTTGAACACTGGAGGCATTGTAGTAGACACACTTCGTGTGCATTAAATTGAAGAGATACGGCATAGCGAGTATGCCTGCTACTTTATGGAATAAACTATGGAACGCAGAAAATTTATCAAGATGACTGTTATGGGCGCCGCTGGGACAACGCTGCCGCTGCGTTATCTTGATGCGGTAAATGTCGATTCCGCCTTGCCCGAATATTTTGCGGAAGGTTCAGAGGCAACGTCGAGAACAAACAGCCTTATACCGTCTTCGATGATCACGCCGACCGGCGAATTTTACGTGCTTCAAATTAGGCGTCCGCCGCACATCAAGTCGGCGCACTGGCGGTTGCGGGTTTCAGGTTTGGTGGAAAAGGAACATATATTTAGGTATGCAGATATAACGCAAATGCCATCCGTAACTACGATGCGGACACTGAAGTGTATCGGCGATTTAATCGGTGTCGAACAGATGAGCAATGCGATGTGGACTGGCGTACCGCTTGCTGACGTTCTTCAGAAAGCAGGCGCAAAGAAGGAGGCAAGGGTAGTTGTGTTCCGTTGTGCAGACGGTTACCATACGGCTATTCCCCTGGACCGCGCGCTGCGGGAGGAAACACTTTTGGTGTACAAGATGAACGGAGAAGCCTTGCCTCAAGATCACGGATTTCCCGTTCGCTTACTCAATCCCGGCCACTACGGCACAAAAAACCCGAAATGGATTGTGGATATCATGCTTGCGGAAAAGCACGAGGGGTATTGGGAAAAGCGGGGATGGGACCCGATCGCGCGCGTCAAATTGGCAACCCTCATCGGTACACCTAGCGATAGCGAAAAAATCCAAGGCGGGACGGTGTATACGATTAGCGGCGCCGCATTTGACAGTGGAAATCACGACGGCATAAAGAGCGTTGAAGTTAGCCATGATGCCGGCAACACGTGGGAAGCGGCGGAATTCTGGGCGAGTGACTCCCCACTCGCGTGGTACCTTTGGAAATACACGTGGCACGTACCGAAGAATTCGGGAGAAACTGAGATTTACGCTAGAGCAATTGCTAACGACGGGTTAATCCAGCGCGAAAGCGGCTATGATGCCGAACCCGCGGGTGCAGTTGGGTATCACACCGTTCGTGCTGAAATTGTAGAATAGCCGCTTTGCGGTTCAACAGGTATGCTATCCTTTGCCGTGATTAACCTGGAGGACTCCCTTGAAAATCCTCGTCACCGGAGCTGCCGGATTCATCGGTTCTCATCTCTGCGATGCGTTGCTGGCGCGCGGCGACGAGGTTATCGCTTTGGACAGCTTTAATGATTATTATACTTCTCACCGCAAACGTAAGAATGCCGCCGGTATACGGACGTACCCGCGCTGCATCATGTACGAGGAAGATATCCGAAATCGGGATGCCATCGACGGTATCTTTGCCGAGCACAAACCGGAAGCAGTTGCACACCTCGCTGGCTACGGGGCTGTGCGGTACTCAATAGGGCGAGCATACCTATATACCGAAGTAAACATAGTAGGGTCTACCAATCTGTTGGAGGCTGCCCGACAAAATGACGTTGGAAACTTCACATTTGCCTCTACGTCTTCCGTATACGGTGAAACGGAACAGTTGCCGTTCATTGAGACCGATCCCTGCAACCGCCCGCTGGCGCCCTATCCGGCTAGCAAAAAAGCGGTCGAGGTCATGGGCTACACCTACCACCACCTGCACCAACTCAATTTTACAGCGCTGCGCTTCTTTAGCGTCTACGGCCCCCGCGGACGCCCGGACATGATGCCCTACTTGGTCACGGATAACATTGTGCACCAACGTGAGATTGCACTTTTCGATGGGGGTCAAATGCGGCGGGATTGGACATATATAGACGACGTTGTTGCCGGAGTGGTGTCTGCGCTGGATAAACCGCTTGGCTACGAAATCATCAATCTCGGGCGCGGCGAACCCGTGCTTATGTCAGATTTCGTGGAGATTATCGAATCGCTCGTGGGGCGCAAAGCCATGTTGTCCAACCCCGCCGCGCCAGCGAGCGAGCCGAAAATCACCTTTGCCGATATTGGCCGCGCACGCCGTTTGTTGGATTACAGTCCCCGCACTGCGGCGGCGGATGGGTTAGCCAAGTTGTGGGAATGGTATCAGAACGAGGTCATGCGCTAGACATTGCGATCAGTTTGGTCTGGGGTAGATTCGGTTAGGGTGATGCGGCGAGCTCTTCGGTTAAGGACTGCAGATCGAATCCTTCTTTGCGAATTCTCAGGTCGTAGTAGAGCATCGTGGTTGCGACGATTTTGAAAGGGGAGGACAGCATTAGCAGAATGGCGAAAACAGCGGATAGAAATAGATGATGAAGAAAGAAGAGTTTACCAAAGAGATTCGGCAAGAAAAGGACGCACAATGCCAAGACAATCTCAAGAATGGCTGCTGGAATAACTATAAGGAAGGTTTTATTGAAGTAGTCTTTGACAACGGTCCGGCTCCGCTTAAGCGCGCCCAAGCCGCCTTCTCCCTCAATCGTTACAACGGGCGGCGCCATGCAGAACCATACAAAAATGATGATGCCCGGTATCAGGAAAAGCCTTAAGCCAACCGTGATTGCGACTGTGGATAGCGTTAATGTGCCGAGCAGCGGGAAACCGATATCCAACGCGCGCATGAAAGCTTTTCTAACGTTTAATTCTTTCTCTACAAATTGCCCGGATATGGCAATGGTTCCCACCGCAGTAACAACAGCCGATATAAAAAGGAAAACACAGAGCGCCAACGCCACATATAATTCGTGCGCCCCTGCTTCTTGAAGGGGTTCAGTCGGCGGACCTGACGCATCGTATCGAAATACAAATAAGAAAATAATCAGCCATACAGCAAAGCCCGGGATAACAAGGACGAACAGCTCGTGGAAATTCTGCCGATAATAACGGAGGCTCCAAGTAATAATCTCAATAGGTGTCATCGGTTGGAGCTTAACGTTCCGGTCTGAATTCATTAACCCCCACTGTCATGCGCAATCATCGAAGCTGATTGAGATATTCCTCAAGTTCCTTATCCCTCGAATCCAAGCGATATGCATTTTCAAGAAGATCCACAGCGGCGTTGCGTTTTCCAATTTTCATGTACAAGGCACCAAGGTTCATATAAGGTTTGGGATAACTCGGTTTAATATCCTTTGCCTGAAGATAGGCTGACTCCGCTTTCATAAAAAATTCTTTTGTTTTTCCAATGAGAATGTGGATTTTCGCGTTATTTTGGAATGTATCGGAATGTATACGCGCCCCTTCGGCTCTGGCTTTTTCTTGAATTTCTTTGGTGACTTCGGGGTTATCAGATGTAAAAACAATGTAACCGGAGCCGGTTTGTGCAATTGCGGTCTGCAGTTCCCGAAGCGCTTCGGCCACGGTCCTACCTGACAAATCAGTGTCCCAAGACGGCCAATTGGGTCCTGCATGAGCAAGACCAAATTCGTAATAGGTTGCGCCGAGATCATTATGCACGTATGCATTTTCAGGACGCATCCGCAAAGCCACCTTATAATGTTCGATTGCTTGTGTATATCTTTTTGCGTTGAATGCGACAGCGGCGAATTCACGCGCCGTTTTAAACTCTTCACTTTCCACGTTTACGGCTTCGCGATTCACGCCCTCCTCATTGGCGTTCATAAAGACAATAAGCGTTATCATGATGATGAGTGATACACACACGCAGATGACTGTTGGGAGCTGTAAGCGCATTTTCTTTCCCCTCACTTCTATTGAATTGGTGTTCGGTTATCTCTACAAACACCTAATAGGAATTTCAGTTTCGAAATATCGGGTTTTACCACCGCCTGCGGGTTTTAGCGTTGGATTATTAAGTCATACAAGGCGTCACGCTTACCGTCTCTTTCAAAGTGGATTGAAATCCGCTGGTTTTGCCTCAATTCGCTGATCATGAGTTTAAAGTCTTCAACCGACCTGACGGGGTTATTACTGATTTGGAAAATGAGGTCGCCCCGTTTCAATCCGCGTCTCGCTAAAGTGCTCCGCCGATTTATCTTTGCAACAACAACCCCCAGCTGTCGATATTTCCGTCCAGATTCCAGATCTAGTTGTTCAACGGTAATCCCCCATCCTGGCAACTCGAATCTCCACTGAAGTTCCTCAATTTTCAGATTAAGATTTTCTCGTTTACCTCTGCGAAAAACCTGAAAAGTGACTGTCTGGTCTTTGTTTAGCAAGCGCGTGATTGACCGGAATGCCTCCTCCGAATTTAGGATTGGCTGTTGGTTGATTACTTGGATGACATCGCCGCGGCGCATCCCGGCTTTTTTGGCGGGGCTTTTATCATCCACTGCGCTGACCAGCACGCCGATACTGCCGTCCAATTTCAGGTCTTCCGCGATTTCCTGCGGTAAGTTTTGTACGCTGATTCCAATGTATGGCGGGACGACCGAACCGTACGCAACGAGATGACTGACTATCTGTTTGGCGTCATTCGCCGGAATTGCGAACCCGATGCCCTGCGAACCTCCGCTGGTTGAAAAGATTGCCGTGTTGATGCCAATTAGTTCGCCGTAGAGATTAACGAGCGGGCCGCCGCTGTTTCCGGGGTTGATTGAAGCGTCAGTCTGTATGAGATTATGGTAATGCCGATTCTCGGTTTTCAGGACGCGGTCTGTCGCACTAATGACGCCGATGGTTACTGTCGGTTTGGGATTGCCGACGGCTAAAGCAAACGGGTGTCCAATGGCAATCGCCCATTCGCCAATCATCAAATCATCCGAATTCCCCTGCTTAATCTCTGACAGCTGTGCCGCATCGATTTCTAGGACGGCAAGATCGGAAAGAAAATCTTCACCGACAATCCTAGCTTCATATTCCCGTCCGTCTGAAAGGATTACTTTGGTTGTATCGGCGTCCTCAATCACATGTTGGTTAGTCAACACATAGCCGGCTTGATTAAAGATTACACCGGACCCAAGCCCGCGGCGCGGCGTCCGCTGGCGGTACAGAAATGGGGAATCAGAAAAAAATGGCGACCAGAAACCGTCCCTACGGACATACTCAACGACTTCTCTAACCGTGCTAATGTTAACGACTGCAGGACTTGCGTTTTCCACGGCGTTGACGATTGCACTTCTGCGGGAGTTTGAAACACTATTCTGTAGGTCAGGTGTCGATTGGCTCCAACCATGTTGTGAAATCGATAGGCAGATTGCGAGGAGCAATGCCCATTTCGTCCAGTATGCATCGCCAAAAATATGATGTTTTGTTGTCAAATTATCCCGCCTTGATAGGTTTTTGGGTATCGGCATAAACAGCCTGTATTATAGCACAGCGGTAAGTTGATTTCAACATCTCCCCGACAGCCGCCTCTGCTTGTTTAATGTACAGACGGAGGGGGTTAATTTCACCCATGCACCGCGTCGTATGACGCATTTTTGGATGTCGCCGCTAAGTATTCAATTTTCCGTTTGTATACCTCAGTAACTGCTGCGGTTTGGGTGATTTGCTGCGCCCAAGCGCCTTCGGTAGCGTCGGGCGCGTCGAGGTATTTGCTGGCGGGGAAGGCACAGAACCGATCCCAGAGTTCTTCAGACAATTCTCTGTTGAAGGCGAGCCAACCGTTTTGGATTGGGGCTTCCAGTGCTTCGATTCGATAATACTTGTTTTTGGTACGCGTGACAAATTGAAGGGGTTTGGTGACTTTTTTGGCTATGGATACCGCATCGTAGTGCCGCACGAAATTTTCTCGCATGTCGCCGTGCGTATCTACTAAAACTTCGCAACAGATGTGAAATTCGGGATTTCTGACTCTGGTGCTCATGAAGGATTGAATTGAGATATACGCCTCTAGCAAAGCTTCGATTTGCATTTGGCGATTGCCTCGATCCAGCCAGTCGCTGAACACATATCCGTATGCGTTGCCGGTGCCGTAATCGTCTTGATATCCACCATCGGGCACCGGTTCCCAGACAATAGTAACCACGGCGGCGAATGCGTTGTCAATTTTCTTGTCATTCACGCCCGCCCAGTCGAGGAAGACCGTGGCACCGCTTAGCTCGCCCCAGCCAACCAACCTTCCGTCGGAACGGCGGAATCCAGCCTCGGTGACATCAAATCGTATAGCTTCGTCCATGTTGAAGATTGCTAGCGAACGGTCTGCCGGAAAGTTTTGATATTCGCGAAGCACATTTGCATTACCTTCATCGAACGCTTTCTCGCGAAGGGCACGATAAGGCCATTTTTCGGGCCAGGTCTCAACGACGCCCTGGGTCATTTGTTTTTCGCGCTTACCGTAGAAATCGTCGAGTTTTTGCGCTCGCTGGAGTGGTTCTATAGACTTATCGATAAAGATTTTGCGGAAGTCTTCCCACAGATTCTCATAAGTCGGATGGATTAAAGTTGCCGGTTCTTCGATTGCACGTATGAATATAGTTTCCCAGCTTGCACTGGCTTTCAATTGCATTGAGATAGCGTCCGAAGATTTAACGGTATCGACGTTGATGAAATTGGTGTAGTCATCGCCGCATTGCATGAGATCGCTATTCCACCACCTACTATCTTTGATTACAATGTTGGGATTCATCAGCGCTTCAAAGTCGTCGATGTCGTCTGCGACGACGAGGGAGGGGCGCCAGCCTTTATAAAGTGCGCCGCGGATTTTTCCGCCGCGTCCCTGCGCCATCAGGCGTACGCCGTTCGCCGTCTCGGTACCGTCCATGCCCCAACACTTGCCCTTCAGCTCTGGGAATTTTTGTTCGATGTAGTAGCGGATATCCTGAACACGATCGGCTGCAGTCGAATAGTTGCGGCTGACGATAAGAATGAATCGATCGCTCGTCACGCCGATTGATTCGTAAAGCTCTTTGTACACAATACAGTGCAGCGGGTAGATGACCGCTAGGATGGTGCTTTTGGCAGATCCGCGCGGTGCGATAATATTGACTTTTTTCCCTCTCGCGCCAAACGGGATTGCGTTAAAGAACTTGTCGTGGTGTTTACCGAACCGTTTCCGCACGATTTCGGGAAACTCGAAATAGGTGAACACACCGAGCGACCAGAAGCAGGCTACTTCGATATCGCCGCCGCTGAAATTCACTTTAACGATTAAATCGATTTCCTCCTTGACGGTCAAGCCGTCAAGCGCCGTTTTTATGTCCATGATGTTCGCCTTCAATTCGATCAGAATCCGCATCGAGCGACGTGTTTTTCTCGGCTGCCGGCAGCGGAATGCTGGGGCTGTTTTCGGGGTAAAGCAGCCGCCACTCATCGCGGCGCTGCTCGAGATGGTTGCGGTCGTCGGCGGCTGTTGAGTCTTTGTTGTTTTCGGCCGGAACGGCGATTGATTGCAAGGCTTTGTGCATGTCCGATAGTGTCCTCATGAATGCGATTATGTCTTTGGGGGCACTCAATTCCATCGGCAAAATTTTGGTTGATTTTACAATTTCCGATAGCTTCAAAAACCCGTCAAACATTAGCTCCGTGGCATGTCCGGCACCGGCTTCAATGAGTTGGTCTCGGTGTGTCCTAAAGTGCCCTTTTGTGTCCTCAAACCGGAGTTTCCATTTTTTTGAACACTTTACATGGTACGGGTTGCACGTCCGGATTGCGTTTTTTATTTGATGCCTCGGCGCAACATTCCAGTGCGGGTGGGTTGAAAGTAGATAATCGATGACGCGGGTCGTAGAGTAGCCGATTGCGTACAAATCGACAACGTCGGTTCGTTCTTCGTCGGTCAGTTTAATTTTTGCAGCCATGGTGTGCTCCTTGAAATTCAGTGGTAGGATTGAGAATCGAGGCTAGGAAGCCTCTCCCACAATCGAGTGAGTAAAATTGTGGTTGCAACGACCACCGATCAAAAAAAAAGCGAGGGTGGACGCCGTACAGCGCCCTCGCCTCGCCGTTAAACATATTTTAGTATTCCAGTTGAAACAGTAATGAGCAACTAATACTGACTCGTTACCGCTTCTCGCACACCCGCCGTAGAGTGTTGAGATTGATAACCGTTAGTTCAAATCCTCCATGTTTCGGGAATTTCCAAGATTATGCGCAAAGGTTATTCAGGTTGTCAAGAAAAAATGCATGGGTTTGCAAAAAAAGTTGATTATTGGTCAGAGGAGGGTGGTAATAGCATTTGCGGGGGTCTGGGGTGTGATTTGTGTGAATGAATGAATGATGGGCTATGATTGGGTGGTGGTGGTTTATCGTAGTTATGTGCGATTAAGAAACCGGGTTTTGAAGAAATAGTATCAAATGACCTGATGATAGTTGGAATGCGCGTGGTTATTGACTTCGAGCCATCATCAAATGAGCGAGTTAGGTTGGCTTAACTAGCCTATCCTTCAAGAAATTCATTCGGTTTGGCTAGAAGCATGACAAAGTATATCAAAAAGGCTATCGCGTGCCAAGCCGATGCCAAAGAAAGAGACGTTGTTTTCCCAAGTCTAAGCAATAATAGGCGTATTCTGTCATTGCAAGTCTCCTGTAGGTTTGGAACTGGACGGCACGTTGTTATCTTTGTCGTCGTCCAAGTTTGCGTTGATGTCATTGAGCGAATGTTGAGGAATAAGGTCGAGATATTGAGAAATGACGCGCTTGGAAAGTTTGGTAATCTGAGAGATTTTGTCAATATCATCAGTAGCGGTGCGAACAATCTTAACCGACTCATAATCACGGATGTATCGGTCAACAGCTTCTTTGGAGTGCTTGGTCTTAGCCGCAATGGTTGGCGTCAGATACCCTTGTAGATAAAGGGTGATAATCTCTTTCTTGTGGGTAATTGCTGCTGACAAATCGTGAATGTTGCCGCGGGTGGGCAAGATTTTTCCACTGGTGCTTTGCCACTCATTGACATACGCACTGACCACCGGGTCTCGGACGTTGAGCAACACAGCCAGGTCTAGTTGAGTCAACAATGCCCCTTGGTCATAGGCTTGATAACACCATCGCACCAATCGATGAATTCTGAGTTCACGAGAGCTGAAGCCGCTGTAATAGTGTTCAATGTCCTCGGGGGCGAGAAAGCTTAAAACCACAGGTTTCATGCGGGTTTTAACGATTGACTTGGCTTTCTGTGGATATTCGTCAATCGGTACAGCCATCCAAACCAGTTGACCATAGCTAAGCAGTCGTTCGTTAGGGAGTTGTTCGCCGGAGGCTAGTTTATCAAGTGGCAAGCGAATCAGGAAATAGTCCTCAATGGTTTTGACGATGTCATCGACAATGGCTTTGGCAGTCACTTCGCCTTTGTCATACCCATAGGAATTGATAAAGCGATGAATCAGCAACTGCCGCAACGATTTATCATTGATACGTCTGATTTTCTTCTCGTTGATTTGGGTTCGCGTCAATGATTTACTCATGAGTGCTCCCCCTTTTTTTCATCAACGGGTTCAGGACGAAGTAAAGTCGTCATTCGCTCTGTATGTTTGTATTCATCATACAGGGCTAGGTACTCACGAATCAATCGGTCAGAGAGATGGGTGATGAGCCGTATCTGTTCCTTTGGAAAGTCTTGATGATGGAGCGTTGCTACCTGAGTGAAATTACGCAAGTATCGCAACACGGCGCGTTCGGTATGGTTCGTCTTTCGCTCAATGTCAGTGAATTGATAGCCTTTAAAGTACAGTTCTAGGATTTGGGTTTTATGAGAAATGCCGGGGCCCATGTCGTGCTTGGCGCCGCGAGTCATTACAAAGAACCCTTGCTGTTTCAACTGTCGGATATCGCGTTTGACGGTCGCCGGGCTGGAGGTTAATAGCACGGCTAAATCTTCATAGCTGAGCAAAGCGTCTTGTTCATAGGCTTGTTTGGTTAACCGTAAGATTCGATGTCGTCTGAGTGCTGCAAGTCCATTGTTGGCTAACACCTCAAGGTCGGTGTGCACATCATTGAGGGTGAGTTGGCAGGAGACCTTTTTGGCTAAGGCGATGTGTTTACCTGCGGGTTCGTCGGCGGCTACGGCTTCATAGCAGATTTGGCCTGATGTGAGTTTGATATCGGCGTGTTGGGCAAAGTAGGAAGAAATCTGATTATAGTAGGCTTCGGCAAGAATAGGCATCAGATTGAAGTCTGACGCAATCTTCTGAATAATTGCCGCTCTCGCCGTCTTTGATTCCAGACGATTGATACCGTAGTTTGAATGACGTTGTGGTTTCATAATGACCTCCATGGATTCATGGTGATTGATGGAAATACCATCTGTTATCAGTTTAGCTCATGGGGTCATTTGATACAAACTATAAAAAACTCGGTTTCAAATAAATGTCGCGACTCGGAAATCGCTCTTACAGGGGGTGATTTCTACATTCCAGACGATAGGATTCTGCGCTTGACCCAACATACAAGAATTCTTCTTAATCGACATCCCCAAGTACCACCGCCTGAATTGGGGTTTATGTTTCACCTGCCGCCATTGCCTTCCGCCAATGCGACTAACACTAAATTTTCATAGTTAACTCCTCTGTCCACTTGCACGCTAACTAACCGGAGATCGGTTTTAGACTGAATTCACTCCGTTTTTGGATTTAATCAAACTCTCAAGATACATCGGAAAACTATGAAATTTTTACAGAATCGAAATTAAACATTACATAACCGCTCTCGTTTTTGAAACATTTACCTAAGGTGCATTTGTAATAGCTTTATCGTTGGATTTCACGAGTCCACTCAACCATCCTACAAAGATTGTCTGAACTGTGATTAATATGATTCAATGAACACGGCTCGGCGCCGCTTGAGAGATTATTTCAACTATTACAACCGAGAGCGGTCACATCAATCGCTCGAATACCGTACACCTTACGAGGTGTATTTTCACTAACTTCAGGCGTTTAAGTTTGACCAGAATTAGTCGGATTTTATTACTTAAATCTCGTTAGTTGCTGTCTAAAGGATGGGGGTAAGTAATGATTGAGAATCGTGCGTTGTAGAATTGCCGAAACCTTTTGTTAAACTTCATTCAGATTGTGGAAGTAGCAAATTAACAGTTTGCGATACTGAAGTGCGAGCGAGTATGAGGGTAAATCGACTCTTCCGCCGGATTAGGCATTTAACCAATCTATGTATGTTCGAACGTATGTTCGAACCCTCGCAATCTTGAGAAGCGTTGGGTTAAGGACAAATCTATCGCTGTAGATTTCTATCGAACTTCCAATTTGGTCATCTGATTTCATTCGCTCAGAAGTCTCGCCCCGGCTTATGTTGTTCGTTTATTAATTGAATATTGGTCAGCACTGCCGTTAAATTGGTTCATCGCCGTCTGGATGCCGCAGGAGATTAGTGTTTCGACCGCGTCCGCAGCACGGTGAAGCATATGATCTATTTCCTGCCTCTCCGCCGGCAAGAATTCACTGAGAACGTAATCGACCCAGTGGTCATTTTCGGGCTTGCCGATGCCTATTCGCATGAGTGCAACTTCCTGCGTGTTTAGCAGGTTTTGAATTGATTTGATTCCCTTGTGTCCACCGTCGCTGCCAGAGCGGCGAATGCGAAGCACGCCGATGTTTAAATGGAGGTCATCAAAAACTACACACAAATCCTCCAAAGCGATGCCAAATTGGTGAACCATCTCGCTAACGGCGCGTCCGCTATGGTTCATGTAGGTCAGCGGTTTGGCAAGGAGGGCCTCACTTCCCTGTAATTCAGTTTTCGCTACGAGAGATTGACACATATTTTGCAAATTGGTCGTTCGCGTCCGCTGTAACAGTTCATCAATGACTCGAAACCCGATATTATGGCGGGTGTTTTTGTAGCGTTGACCGGGATTCCCTAGTCCAACAATTAACTTCATGCTCGGATAGCCTATTTTTTTCGGCAGTCTTCAATTCAGCCAAGGGCGGCGGTGCGGCAGGCCGCGGCGAAATTATGCTAATATGTCATCTTATGGTGGATAACGATTTGAAATTCCGTTAGAACCTGTTTGAAAAATCCAAAACCGTCTTCCGGACGAGCCATTTTGGGGTAAATGCGTTGAAATTCCGATGATTATTGCCCGGAAATGACCAAACAACGGCTATGCTACATACTTTTCAAACAGGTTCTTAATACGCCGTGATGCAGCGGAGAAAAATTTGCCGGAATTTCAGTTTGAGAAGATTGCATCGTCACGTGCTGCCGCGGTACAGTCGAAGGGTTTTCTAGCGCGAATCCGCGGTCAAATCTTCCGACGGCAATTGGCGCGGTGGAGCAAGGGCGAGGGGATGTGATATATCTATGTGTCCGGCAATCGTAACCACCTGTTGCCCTTCAATGAGGATTTGCACGTATTGAATCTCATTAGGGAAATTGGCGAAAACCGTTTGTAAAATGGTTTTTATGGTCGCTATTTCTGCTGTTGTGCCGCCGATGTGCGCGTCTGTCAGATGGCGGGAGAAATCTAGATAGGCAATGGATTCGGCATCAATATAAACTTCATGAAGAATTGCACCGGAAGGAATGGTGTTCTTCAAGCCGTGGCCGGAGCCGCTGATTAATGCGCTGATGATTTGCTTCAGCCGATCGGGGAGTTCGGTAGACAGATGCAACGCCCTTTTTTCGCGGACAAGTTTGAGAGATTCAACATCTAGGAAAAAAAGACTGACTTCCTGACGGGGAAGTTCAGCGCCGGAAGGATCTTGTACCCGCGTCTGTTGAAGAACCATCGGTATCAATTCAGGGTCTTTAGGATGCAACACGGCAATCGAAATAGCCGTAACGATTATGACTACGGCTCCAATTGCGATTCCGGTAAGCACCTTGAAATTTCTTTTTTCACCCATGGTTTCAATTTCCTTTCACGGCGGCGTTCTCCGATTCAAACGCTGAAATAAACCGCTGAACCGCGAGGAATACCGCCATGGATGCCGACGCGAGACGTTCGTCGTCATTAAGGCGAGCTGCATCGTCCGTGTTGGACAAAAATCCAATCTCGACTAGGATAGCGGGCATGTAAACACCTGAAAGGGTTACGAGCGGCATTTCCGATTGAGAGACCGGAGAAGCGGGAAAGATTGCAGTGAATTGGTCCTTTAGCACGGCTGCGAACTCGCGGCTCTGCAGCAGATAGTCGTCTTGCGTAAGGATTTTGATAGAGCCGCGCCCTGAATTGTGGTTAGGCGTCGGTAAAACGGTTTCTGACCTGAACTCCCCCATAAGATTGTTGATATAGATTCGGATTCCCGCGGCATTTGGTGAAAATGAGGCGTTACAGTGCAAGCTCAAAAAGAGCTGACCTCGATTTCGGTTTGCAATTCGAATACGCTCGATTGGTCTCCGCCCAACGTCCGATTCCCGTGTCAGTTGGATACGCATGCCGTTTTGCAGGCAGAGTGCGCGAATCCGCTTGGCGAGGTCGAGTACCACATTTTTTTCAAGCACACCTGAAGCTCCTTGACACCCTGTATCTGACCCGCCATGCCCTGGGTCAAGGACAAGAAGGAATTCTTCAAGTTCCACTGCTGACGGTGCAGTTGGAAAATTCATCGAGTGCGCCGACTTTTCTGTAATGTGTACCGTTTGGAGGGGAGCGTTATAGAAAACTTCAACGTTGAATAGTTTGGGGAGAAGTTCGGTGAAGAAGTCGAGCGGCAACATCCGCTTCCCCTCAATAATTCGAGGGGGATTGGAGAGCGTGATTGCGTCGTCATCGTCATCTGTCGTTACCGATGTCGTTACCGATGGATTGCCAATGCGTAAATGTATCAGTTGTCCCTTAAGGTTCAGAACAAGGGTTTGTGTTAGGGACGTATACTGTTGCTTCAAATTTGGGTCGAAAGCACTTCTCACGACTTCAACCGGAAGATATAGGCTTCCGTTGTGCATCTTCGACTGCACTTCAGCAACAGAATTGCCGCTCTCGTCAACGAAGCGTATCAACGGCGTTTGCGCAGCACAGATGCCGGCGCAAATCAAGAACGCGATTAGCCGCAGGCAGGCTATGTCACTCGTCCGTGTCTTCGCCGCGTTTCCGGGTGATGAGTTCCGGTTCTTCAATGGCAGCTTCTTCCACATCGCCTTCAATTTCCTCTTCTGGTTCTGCTTCCGCCTCAACTCTAGGCCGATTAAGGAGAACTACTATGGTTTGAAGGTCATCTAACACTTCAACGGTTTCATCAAGAGACATATCTTCAATCCGAATAAAATCATCAATATCCAATCCGCTCACGTCCACTTCAATGGTGTCAGGGAGAAGTGTTGGCAGACAACGGACATGAAGCTGCCGATGGGCAAACTCAACGATACCACCTGATTGGAGGCCGATAGCCGATCCGACTAGAACGATAGGGACTGCCGAAGTTACCGGTTCATCAAGTGAAATGCGGATAAAATCGGTATGAAGCAAGTTCTGTTTAACGGGATCTCGTTGGATTTCTCTAATCATTATGGTTTCGTGACCGTGATCGGTGATTTCCAAATCAATTAACACATTCTCTCCATTTGATTGAAGAAACCGTTGAAAGGTCCGCGTGTCAAGCTGGAGCGGGATAACATCCTCGTGACGCCCGTACAAAATTGCCGGCATTGCCCCATTTCGCCGTAGGGCTTTCCCCGCGCTTTTTCCAAAATCACTGCGCTTTTGCGCTTCAAGTTTGGCTAACCGCATAATAATCTCCTAATTCTGAGATGCAATATCTGGCTTAATCACCTGAATTTCTCTTCGAAATTTTTCCGATTAAAATAATAAACCGTAGCTTTTGTACCCCTAGCTACGGTTTTTGACTAAACTCATGCCGTTACGAAAGAGGACTGTGGGCTGGAACGGCGATTTTTCCGCTCAAGATAGGATTCTAATACCGCGTGCCCACTGATTTTTTCTCCACTGCTTCGAAAATTGCTCGAAAAAGCTGGGCGGGTAGGATTCGAACCTACGAATACGGGTTCCAAAGACCCGTGCCTTACCGCTTGGCCACCGCCCATCAATCAAGACTCAGCCCAACCGGACTTGCAGATGTTACAACCCGAAATGCTGCCGGGGCTCCGATAATTGAGACAGCCGCGTTGGCTTGTTGTTGGTTTTCCACGAGTGCAAATACGGTTGCGCCGCTGCCTGACATCAATGCGCCGAAACTTCCGGGGCATGCTGCGAGTTGCGTTTTTAACTTGGCAACCGACGGGTATTTTGAATTAACCGTCGGTTCTAGCCTGTTATAAAGCTGTGCGGCTACCGATTCAAGCTCGCCGTTTTGCAAATGGCAAACTAAAATTCTAACACTTTTCGGCGATTTCGTCAACGGAAAATTGATATTGTCATATGCCCAGGCAGTAGGTACTCCGAATCCAGGATTGGCTAGCACAATCGAAGCATTGTCTAGAGGCGGCAAAGGCGTCAGAACCTCTCCTATTCCACGTCCGATGGCTGAGCCTCCCAATAGGCAAAATGGTACGTCGGCTCCGATGCGCGCACTTAAACACATCAACTCCGGTTGTGTCAGATTCAAATCAAACAGTTGATTCATGCCCCAGAGTACCGCGGCTGCGTTGGCGCTTCCACCGCCGAGTCCGCTCGCCACCGGTATCCTTTTCCGAATATGAATCTCGACGCCGGGAATATCCGGGCGTAGGTCGGTTAGTAACTTTGCGGCACGATAGGCGAGGTTGCGCGCATCAGTCGGCACTCGCGGGTTATCGCAGTGTACCGTAATCGTCCCATGGCTGCGCTGACGAAGTTTCACGTCGTCGTGCAGCGCGATTGAGTGAAAAACGGTTTCTATTTCGTGATACCCATCGGGGCGTTTGCTTATTACATCAAGGTATAGGTTAATTTTGGCGTGTGCATGTATGCGAATTTCAGGGTTAGCCACTATTCACTCAAGGCACGAACTTTTGTGTTTTCATCCAAGAAACGGTCATATTCAAACTTCGTGCCGCTAATCTCCGAATTGATTTCCGGTTTGATAACATTAAGCACGACGCGCGTCTTTTCATTCGGGCGTTCAACTTCGACTTTGTGCGGGCGCATAATCCCGCCGACATCCCGATAGTCCGAGAACTTGGTTTTTTGAATAACTTTCCCCGATTCATTCACGATGTTCCAATCTTGCACTGCCGGATGTGAATCTCGTATATAAATTGTGATGATTTCAATATGTCCGGCTTTCGCACCCGGCCGCCTTACTACATATTTCGCGCCGGAATGCGCGAGGGATAATTCCGTTGTGGAGCCGTCGAGGAAAGGGTTGGCGAAAATTGTATTACGAATGTCGGAGACGCGCAAATCCATCCCAAAAATTTCCTGGAGCACTCCATCAGCCAAAGGCCCAATAACGACCTCATTTTCATTATGGTATCGCAGGAAAAACGTCTCACGTGCGGCAATCGCAATCACGCGGGGTTCGTTATACGGCCCCATGGCTTGAATGTGCAGCAAATCTCCATCTGTCTCCGATTTCTTGTACCAGAGGTATTCTCGGATTTCCTCCTTTTGCCCACCTTCCTCGATTGTTACTTTCATCGCCATTTGCAAGGTAGAAATGAGATCGTACTTTACCCTCAATGCATCGAGGATCGGTGTCAGCTTATCTTTATCTAAAGGGGACAACTGAAATTTTGCATTTGGGCTGCTGCAGCCTCCGACGGGAAGGATGCAGAGTAAAACCAGCGAGACAATGAAAGGTACGATTAACAACACACGGAAGTTTAAACGCATTACGCAATTCGTAAGCCGTGAACTCAATTTAGCGCTTTCGCTCCTGTGCTCTGGTTAGTTGCATACGGGGCAAGGAAGATCTCTATCGTGCGGGATTTGCTATCGCCTTCGCTATACGTTCAATTGATCCTATTCAATCGCTTGATTCCCGCCTACGGAAGGTATTGGGGTGCCATACACCTGCCGCCCCTCTAGGGCTGCATAAATTGAATTTTCTAACAGGTTCTCATTAGTATTTCGACTGTGCAGCAAAACCGCTAAGGCCAACTTAAATGGTCGCGGCGAGCGATTTTTCGACAATGGAAACCGCTTCGTCAACGTGTGCTCTGTTAATGTTAATCGGCGGCAGAAAACGGAGGACATTATTGTTTGTGCAGATTGTGATTAAGCCGTTTTCAATACATTTGGCGGCAAGCGCGGCCGCATCAACCGACATCACCAATCCAAGCAACAAGCCTCTTCCTCGAACTTCTTGAATAGGATACTTCGCTTTAAGCCGCATCAACTGATCGGTCAAATACGCGCCCATATCGACTGCATTGTCCCCCAGTTTCTCACCAATAACGGTTTTTAGCGTTGCATATGCGGCGGCGCTTGCTAATGGATTTCCGCCAAAGGTTGCAGCGTGTGTGCCGGGTGAAAAGCTCTCAGCGATGTATTTTGTTGTAAGCATGGCACCGATGGCAACACCGCCGCCGAGGAATTTTGCCATCGTAATAATGTCCGGAGTCACACCATAACTCTGATATCCAAACAGTGTCCCCAAACGTCCCATAGCTGTTTGGACTTCGTCGAAGACTAGCAGTAGATTATAGGTGTCACATAATTCGCGTAAACCTAGAAGGTATCCCTCACTTGGGACGTTCACGCCGCCTTCCGACTGGATGGGTTCCACCAATATGGCGCATGTTTTTCCACTAATTGCAGCTTCAGTTGCGCCGAGATCGTCATACGGTACATATTTAAAACCTTCGAGCATGGGTTCAAATCCGGCGTGGTATCTCGTCTGCGCAGTTGCAGTAACGGTCGCCATAGTCCGCCCATGGAACGAATTCTCCATGGTGATGATTTCGTATGCATCAGTCCGCGCCTGATCTTTCGCGTGCTTCCGCGCCAATTTAATAGCGGCTTCGTTTGCCTCCGCGCCGCTGTTGCAAAAAAAGCACTGGTGCATATCGCAGTTGTCGATTAGCAGCTTCGCCAACTGAACCTGCGGTTCGATATAGTAAAGATTAGAGACGTGAATCAGGGTACCGGCTTGTTCACGAATCGCAGCAACGACCTCCGGATGGCAGTGCCCTAAACCGTTGACGGCTAATCCACCCAGGAAATCGAGATATTTTACGCCATCCGCATCCCAAACGTAGGGCCCCTCCCCTTTTACAAAAGCGAGTTTGCGTTCGCCGTAAGTGTTAATTACGTACTCCGTTGCCATCGCTTTAATTTCAGCGTTTGTCATTTAAATTTGTTCCTTCCTCAGGTTTGCATGTGGTGATAGTTATTAAGGCTTCGCACAGATAATTGACGAGTTATTCGTTCAAATTCCTTGGTTTGTTCTCGACGCATTTTCGGGACCCGTCATGACGACAAGCAAAAGGAACTTCTAAATCTTTTTTTTTGTGCGATATTGTCGATCATAACCCTTCTGCTTGGCATTCAAAACAGTATCCCAAAATTTCATTTCTGTATTTAATGGGTTTAAATGCATACGCCTTGCAAACTGATTCTTGAAGCCTGTCAATATCGACGTTTTTAAACTCGATTAGTTTCCCACACCGCAGGCAGATTAGGTGGGCATGTTGTTGTTGAAGAGAATTGATGTGTTCATAGTGAGATTGCTTTTGCGCATCAATAACTTCAGTCAGAAGACCGCTTTTTACAAGCAGGGGCAGCGTCCGATAGATTGTAGCCCTAGAAACCTGATATCCGTTTTGGCGCATGCGAACCAATAGATCTTCTGCGCGAAAGTGGTCGTCGTATGCAAAGACTTGTTCAAGAATCGCTAGCCGTTCAGACGTGAGTTTTAGAGTGTTGCTTTTTAGATATTTTTTGAACTGTTCGATGCTTTGCGGCGGAACCTCTTGTGAGCCTTTCCGCATAATGGCATACTCCTTATTGCTTATGAATGGGGGGATTTCTCTTTTCGCGCCCGGCGTTTCGTATTGGGTTGGACAATTCGCATGACACGCCATTCCTAGGGATTTATAGGCAACTGATCACTACAAGATTGGCGATGAAACACCTCTTGTGCTGCAGCAACGCCGGCGCCGAGTTGGACAGCTTGCCCAATCTCCGACAATCCTCTCTCTAGCGCCGCAATTGCCAGGACGATATCGTTTTCCCCCATCCATCCGAGGTGAGCGATTCGGATGATATTCCCGCGCAGTTTTCCCTGTCCACCGGCGATAGTAATCCCGTGTTTTTCTCGCATCATTCTCACAAACCGCGTTCCGTCGACTTGTTTGGGAAGCCGAATAGAGGTCAAGGTGTTCGCCGGGTTTGACGCGAAGAGTTGCAGACCCATTGATTTTGCAGCGCTTCGCGCGGCTTTAGCGAGCCGTGCATGGCGCGCGAGGACATTCCGTATTCCCTCAGTACAAATCCGATTTAAGGCGAGTTGCAGCGCGGCGATGAAAGTAATCGCCGGCGTGTATGGCGCCGAGCCGTCCCAGCCTGCCTGTTGTGCCTTGCGGAGGTCGAAATAGTATTTGGGAAGTGATGCGTTTTCCGAGGCTTGCCAAGCCGCTTGGTTCAGTGCGGCAAATGCAAGTCCGGGCGGCGTCATTAGTCCCTTATGGGAGCATGAGACAACGACATCAACCCCCCAACTGTCCATCTGCAGATCATCGGCGCCTAGCGCGCTGACGGCATCAACCACGAGTAACGTTGGCCTGTGCTTGGTAATCTCTCCCAAACTCTTGATGTCGTGCAACGCACCAGTTGAGGTTTCACAGAGGGTTGAGAATACCGCCTTAATGCCTGCGTGTTCATCTAACAGGTCGGCGACCATCTGCGGTTCGACTGATTCACCCCACTCAAGATCGATAGGAACGAACTCGACTCCAAACGCCGAACAGATTTCACCCCACCGCTCGCCGAATTTTCCGCTTCGGATGACAATCACCCGATCGCCGCACGACAGAATATTCGCCACCACACTTTCCATTGCGCCGGTGCCGGATGAAGTCAAAATTAGGACGTCATTCCGGGTTTGAAACACGAGTTTGAGTTTTTCAGAAACGTCCTTAATCTGCAATGCAGCTTCCGCCGATCTATGGTAATCTATCTGGTTCGCCATTGATAGCAACGATTCCGGAGGGATGGGCGTGGGACCCGGGGTGAATAGAAAGTGTTTTTTCATTTCACTCCAATGTATTTTTGTTTATGGAATTGCAATTAGAAATCACCAAAAAATACAGACTACGGCAGCCGATCTTATCTGCCTTGTGCCTTATTTAATGCGAATAGGTTTACACGATACGAGTTTATGCCGAGTGTTGACAAGGCTAGTGAGTGAGGCACTATCATCTCGCAAAATTTTTATGAACGTCCTGAGTATTGCGCTCTAGTGCAAGCAATTGACGTTTGCAGATTAACCCGCGGGCAAATCCGCCAAGTTCCCCATCGCTGCGGACGACACGATGGCAAGGAACAATGATTGACAGGGGGTTAGCTCCCATTGCTTGGCCGACGGCTCTAGCCGCTTTCGGCTTTCCGATTTCCCGTGCAATCCAACCATAACTTTGAACCGTTCCGTAGGGAATCTGACGGGCTTTCCGCCATGCGTCGATTTGGAATTTGGTTCCCGCGCTCAAGTCTAAATCAAGGTTGAAATTCACGTGCATGCCGTTAAAATACCGGGTGAGCAGGTTTACAGCTTCGGATAACCCCGAGGGCGATGCGACTGCCTGCATTTCATTAAGCAGCAGCCCTTCGGCTTCGGCTTCCGATGATGCGCCAAACATGATTCGCGCGATGCCTTGATATGAACCTGCGACGACGACCCATCCGAACGGAGATTTAAAACAGGTGTAATTGAATTTTGTCATGATGAATGCAGTTGGTAAGCCATCTTTGGCGGCGAGCGGCGGTTACTACTCACTTTTTAACCACACACAACCGCGTAAATGAAATGGCTTTATGGATGTTTCCCAATAACGCTTTCAATTTTCACATGGCGGCCAGTTGCGTTGGACTCATAAGCAGCGTCGAGAATTCGCAAAACGCGCAGCATGTCGCTGCCAGAAATTCTCGGATCCGAATCGCTTTGGATTGCACATAAAAATTCCTGAACAAATTGCACGCCGTGTGCGCCGCCATAAGCATCGGAGTGGGGGAGCTCGTATCGGAACGTCCGATGGTGAGCGGTTTCCCACGCCGGAACGGCGCTCTCGGCGGAAAAGGAGGGTGCACCCGCCTGCGTCGGGTCCCAAACGATATTACCCGCTGTGCCGCGGATAGCAATGTAGGTATCGTACGAAGGTCCCAAGTAACCCTGTCCGCTGAACGGTAACATATAGCCTGCCTGGAAGGTCCCAATCGCCCCGCTTTCAAAACGGAGGGTGAGCGATGCCGAATCTTCAACATCAATGGCTTCACCGCTGCGCGTGGCTAGGGCGGCGCTGACTTCCGTAATTTCTTCTCTCATGAAGTAGCAGATTAAGTCTAGGTAGTGGCAACCAAGCCACGAGAGTATGCCGCCTCCGGCAAGCTCTTTTTTGAACAGCCAATGCCCCGGGTTGCGATGCTTTACCTGAGATGTAACCATTCGAATCTCAACGCCCATCGGCTGCCCCAAGATACCTTCCCCAACAAGTTTATGGATCTCCTGCGAGACTGGGTGATAACGGTTTTGGAAACACACCGTCAATTTGACGCCCGCCTTCTCTACAGCTTGCAGTGCCGGTTCAAGTTCTTTACCACACCGGGCGATAGGCTTTTCGGCGATAATATGTTTACCGGCTTCGGCTGCACGGACGAGGGCATCGGGTGCTTCGTCATTTCGAAGACAGACGAATGCCACCGGCACATCATCCCGTTCTAGCAGTGCATCAAGATTGGTATAACACTTTTCGACTTTCTTGCCTTCCGGGTTCTCCTTAAATTTCTGCAACGCGTTCACGTCTGAATCATAGATTGGAACGTTGGCGATGGCGTCAATCCAGTTAAATGTCTTCAGATGTGCGGTTGAGTGCGGGTGCGTGACGCCGATCAAGGCGATGTTTGTTGATTCACCCATAATGATATGGTTCCTTCAAGCGTGGTGTATTCAGCATGTGTATGCCGTCGTTAACGATTTAGCTGTCCGACTATCTGCTGCTTGTAAGCCGCCGCAATGGTGTTTAATATGCGGTCAGGTACAAATTCCAACTGCGATTTTAACTCCGACTCGACGTTAATCATCATGCTGTAATCGAACGTTTCGCGTTCAGCGCATGGATCGAACGACTCTCCATGTGTGTCGAGCATTTCAGCTAGTTTCGCGGGTGTCAGGCCTTCCGATATTCCGTAACGCTCCCATGCGGTACCGCGATACCCGTCGTCGTAATCTGTACCGAGATGTTTGCGCAATATTGTTTCACGCGCGGCACCCTGCGCTTCACAGTTTGCAATCTCGTCCATTGCTGCAATGGCGCGTGAATCCAACTCAATCTGAAAGGCCGTCGATGCGTCTGACGCGGCGGTTGGACATATTCTATACGGCATTGTTTCTACGGCTGGAGCTTTTCCGGGGTTTTAGTTCAGGAATTACGGTGACTACTGTACACGCGCCGCCCCTCTGGGGCTATTGATGTAGTGAAAATCGATGTTTGTATTATACTGAAAAAACTATCTTCGATTTGATGATGGAAGATCCCGTCTGGGGGTTGCGGAAATTCCGAATTGTACCGTAAAGAACTGCGGTACAAAGTCCATTATGGCAGCGGTTCAAACAAATGCTTTGATGGAACTTAGCCGTCTAGCCAGTAGATTCTAACCGGTAATTTTGCCCTTGCAACGGACGCCAATGTTTGCTAAACTTCAACCAACTTCAGGAAGGACGCCATTCCATCCCCGGAAAATGTGTGGTTATGCGACACGCCATCATCAGCGCCACGGGATGGACAATTCTTTTAAGGAACAAGGGAAATAGAGAAACTGAAAGAAAATAAGGGATTGAATTTTATTGATTTCAGAATTCGTTTGCACACACCTGACCGGCTTCCACCGTGCACCGCTGATTTATCTATATGTTATCACGCGCTGATCAGGATGTCAATGTATAACAGCCGCTTGCTCAATTCTGTGGTAAATCGCACTTCCGCTTAGTATTGGGAAAAATTTCAATGAGGTATTTTCTTTGCATATTTGCCTCCATATTGGGTTGTTTGGCTATGGGCTGTTCGGGTTTGGTAAGCAACTTGGTTACGCCGCAGGGATGGAGTGAAAACTATGCCGCACTTGACGGAACAACGTGTACTTACGTATTCCAAAATTCTGAGTATCCGGTGAATGAGATGATTGACGGAGATTTAGAAACCGGCAACAAAGCCGGTCACCGCATTATTGTCAAACTGCCAACGCGCAAGGCGATCCACCGCGTTGTCCTCAGAGGCACAAATATTGAGGATGTAATTGTATACGAGGGGCTGGGCGGACTAGGCGGCCAAGGACATTGGAAGGTGGTTAAACGGCTGAAAAATAACCGCGAACCGACGCTAGATGTGCGAGTGCGGGCTGTTACGGATAGAATTCGACTACAGGTTGGCGGGACATTCGACGATAAGCGGTTGCCGGGAATTCCTACAAAGAGCGGTACGATGAGAGGACGCCAAGTAAAGCGCGCGAATACGGTAATTCATGAAATTGAACTGTACGGATTGGCTGCGAAAAATGGCAAGCGCATCGAAAAAACGGTAAGCGCTGAAGAAAAAGAAGGGGCAGTTGAAGCGCAGACAGAATCTATAACGGAAGAAATGTCAGATGAATCGCCAACGGAAGAATTACAAGACATTGCGGAAGAATCGCCGGAGTTTTGAATAATCCCGTTCAATGACTCAAGGTTCTTCAATTCTGCACGGGGCATTACATTGTGCACTATAGGGCGCTCACTATCGACTCGATGTTATTGTCCACACGATGTTAAAACTCAGTTTTCGCAAGCAACTTGGCAGTTTTAGGCTCGAAGTAGATTACACAATTACGGAAAAAGTCAGCACATTTTTTGGGGCCTCGGGCAGCGGAAAAAGTACACTGCTCAACTGTATCAGCGGAATCTTGCATCCGGATGAAGGGGGCATCTCCTTCCGGGGCCAGACGCTGTTTGATTTGAAGCGTAAGATACGGCTTCCTCCAGAGAAACGACGTTTCGGGTACATTTTTCAAGACGGACATCTCTTCCCGCATTTGACCGTCCGCCGAAATATCTTCTATGGATGCCGCCGTGAATTACGCAGTGAACGCAAGATACCGCGCTATCCTCATCAGCTTTCCGGCGGTGAGCGTCAGCGGGTTGCAACCGCGCGCGCCTTGGCTATGCGTCCGAAAATGTTATTGATGGATGAACCGTTAGCTTCCCTTGATTCCAGCTTAAAAAACCGCATCCTGCCTTATTTATACCATATCAAACAGGCTTTTGACATACCTATTCTTTACGTGACTCACTCCGTTTCGGAGGCGATGGCGTTGGCGGATGAGGTGCTTTTGATGTCGGACGGCCGTATCATCGCACACGGCGAGCCGTACAAATTGTTGATGACCCCGTCGGCGTTGCCGATAGCACAGATTACGGGCGTTGAAAATGTGCTCTCATTACCGATTGCCGCGCTTCACGAACGGCGCGGCGT